>NZ_WUQX01000001.1:372500-5426837 GCF_009830285.1 Sporofaciens musculi
CGAAATAGCTTTAGGGCTAGCCTCATACAAGTCTTGCGGAGGTAGAGCACTGAATTTCCTAGGGGGCGTCAAAGCTTACCGAAGAATATCAAACTCCGAATGCCGCGTAGATGATGTATGGGAGTCAGACTGCACGAGATAAGTTGGGTAGTCGAAAGGGAAAGAGCCCAGACCTACAGCTAAGGCCCCAAAATGTATGTTAAGTGGAAAAGGATGTGGGATTTCAAAGACAACTAGGATGTTGGCTTAGAAGCAGCCATACATTCAAAGAGTGCGTAATAGCTCACTAGTCGAGAGGTCCTGCGCCGAAAATGTCCGGGGCTGAAACATACTGCCGAAGCTTAGGAATCAGAAATGATTGGTAGAGGAGCATTGGATACTGGAGGAAGCAGTACTGAAAAGAGCTGTGGACGGTATCGAAGAGAGAATGCCGGAATGAGTAGCGAGAGGAAGGTGAGAATCCTTCCGGCCGAATATCCAAGGTTTCCAGGGTAAAGCTGATCTGCCCTGGGGAAGTCGGGACCTAAGGCGAGGCCGAGAGGCGTAGCCGATGGACAACAGGTTGAGATTCCTGTACCACAATTTAACAGAACTGTGGGGACACGTGTGGAAAGCATAAGCCGGGAATGAAGAAACCGGCGCAAGCGAGGTAGGAGGTACATTGGCAAATCCGTGTATCAATCTGAAGACGTGATGCGGACCGAATTAAGAGTAGGGAAGTATGTGAGCCATGCGTCAAGAAAAGCCGCTATAGTTTGAATTGTGCCCGTACCGTAAACCGACACAGGTGGATGAGGAGAGAATCCTAAGGCCGACGGGAGAAGCATTGTCAAGGAACTCGGCAAAATGACTCCGTAACTTCGGGAGAAGGAGTGCCAGGTAAGACTGGCCGCAGAGAATTGGCCCAAGCAACTGTTTAGCAAAAACACAGGTCTGTGCAAAACCGAAAGGTGAAGTATACGGGCTGACGCCTGCCCGGTGCTGGAAGGTTAAGAGGAGAGGTTAGCGAAAGCGAAGCCTTGAATTGAAGCCCCAGTAAACGGCGGCCGTAACTATAACGGTCCTAAGGTAGCGAAATTCCTTGTCGGGTAAGTTCCGACCCGCACGAAAGGCGTAATGATTTGGGCACTGTCTCGACAATGCACCCGGTGAAATTGAAGTACCAGTGAAGATGCTGGTTACCCGCGCCAGGACGGAAAGACCCCATGGAGCTTTACTCCAGCTTGATACTGGGATTCGGTATTGCATGTACAGGATAGGCGGGAGGCTGGGAAGTGGTGACGCCAGTTGCCATGGAGCCGCTGTTGGGATACCACCCTTGCAGTATTGGATTTCTAACCAGAGGCCGTAAGCCGGTCTGGGGACAATGTCAGGTGGGGAGTTTGACTGGGGCGGTCGCCTCCGAAAGGGTATCGGAGGCGCTCAAAGGTTCCCTCAGAATGGTTGGAAACCATTCGCAGAGCGCAAAGGCAGAAGGGAGCTTGACTGTGACACCGACGGGTGGAGCAGGTACGAAAGTAGGACTTAGTGATCCGGTGGTATAAAGTGGGATTGCCATCGCTCAACGGATAAAAGCTACCCTGGGGATAACAGGCTTATCACTCCCAAGAGTTCACATCGACGGAGTGGTTTGGCACCTCGATGTCGGCTCATCGCATCCTGGGGCTGAAGTAGGTCCCAAGGGTTGGGCTGTTCGCCCATTAAAGCGGTACGCGAGCTGGGTTCAGAACGTCGTGAGACAGTTCGGTCCCTATCCGGCGCGGGCGTAGGATATTTGAGAGGAGCTGTCCTTAGTACGAGAGGACCGGGATGGACTGGCCGCTGGTGGATCTGTTGGCTAATCAAGGCCATGGCAGAGTAGCCAAGCCGGGAGGGGGATAAACGCTGAAGGCATCTAAGCGTGAAGCCCCCCCTCAAGATGAGATATCCCTACTGTCAAGGTAGTAAGACCCCTTGAAGACGACAAGGTAGATAGGGCGGAGGTGGAAGTGCAGTAATGTATGGAGCTGACCGCAACTAATCGGTCGAGGGCATGACCAAAGGTGGATAGGTAAAGGAAGAAGATGGAAGATCAGATAGAGCTTAGAATAAAGTTTCTTGTGTGCAGTTTTGAAGGTATGTACCTTCTAAGCGTATTATACGCAAGGCCCAGTGGCTCAGTTGGTTAGAGCGCCGCCCTGTCACGGCGGAGGTCGAGAGTTCGAGTCTCTTCTGGGTCGTTGACATCAGACATTCGATGTGTTATAATTGAATGTAGATGTTGATTATATGGGATCTTAGCTCAGCTGGGAGAGCATCTGCCTTACAAGCAGAGGGTCATAGGTTCGAGCCCTATAGGTCCCATAGATTATGGATGGATTCCCCGAGTGGCCAAAGGGGGCAGACTGTAAATCTGTTGGCAACGCCTTCGAAGGTTCGAATCCTTCTCCATCCATTTGGATATTAAAAAGATATTTAAAGTTTTTTTATATCCGGTTAGATATAATTATCTATTTGATGATGTATCTTGTGCCGATGTGGCTCAATTGGCAGAGCAGCTGATTTGTAATCAGCAGGTTATCGGTTCGAGTCCGATCATCGGCTTGCTTCCAAAAGAAGCATTTAACAGAATATCGCGGGGTGGAGCAGTCTGGAAGCTCGTCGGGCTCATAACCCGAAGGTCGTAGGTTCAAATCCTGCCCCCGCAATCCGCCCAGATAGCTCAGTTGGTAGAGCAGAGGACTGAAAATCCTCGTGTCGCTGGTTCGATTCCGGCTCTGGGCATTTTGTATACCTAAAATAACGTGGGCGTGTAGCTCAGTTGGTAGAGCACTTGACTTTTAATCAAGTTGTCCGGGGTTCGAATCCCCGCACGCTCAGTTAAAGCAATACGATTGTGTCAAATGAAAAATACAAGATATGGCGTTTCCCATAAAATGGATTCCACCATATCTTGTATTTTTTAATTCAAGAAATCGCTAAATGTCTTAAAACAAAAGACCCATAGTCTTCTGACCTTCCTGTTCTGCTTTCTTCTTCTGAAGCATCATGGAAATACTCTGCATGGTCTGCTGATGTGTCAATTCCTGAATTGCCTTTGCAATGTCAGTATCCCCCATACGGCTTTGAGCAGCAGTCAGATTAGTGGACGCATATCCATTATAATCGATTGCATGATCAAGAGAATTGGACTGCGCGCCAAATGTACTGCGGTTGCTGGTGACCTTTGTTAAGGCATCATCAATAGACTGAAGGTTAAAATCCTTCGTAACATCAAAGTCCGCAATTCCAAGAGCCTGTAATGTAGAGTTTGCAGCATGGTTGACGGTAATGGAAGCACCGCCGGCATCTGATACAAGCTGAACGCCGTTACTCATACTGCCATCTAGCAGATTCATCCCGTTATAGCGGGTCTGAGTAGCAATATGCTCAATACCCTGCTTCAACTGATCGATTTCCTTCTGGATATCTGCCCGATTCGTACCATTCAGGGTTGAATTGCTGGCACGTAAGCCTAATTCACGCATTCTCTGCAGATGGCTGGTGATACTTCCCAGTGCTGAATCAGAAGTATTCAGCATGTTCGTTCCGTCGCCCAGATTCTTTGTACCTGTATTATAGCCCGTCACTTGAGCTTTTTCATTCTCGACAATAGCCAGTTCAGCGGCGCCGTCCGCTGCAGACATCAGCTTGTTACCACTTGAAATATGTCCAAATATATAAGGGGTTGTGCTGCTTATTGCGGAAATTCTGCTCATCTATATTCCTCCTTTCATAATGGTATAAAGTTATACCTTAATGGACGGAGTCCACCCGCCCCGATAGGGACATGTATTGCGGTGTGCCCTTGGGTATACTTTCATATATAATATCGTACAAATTATTAAAATGATTACCAATTTTTGTAAAAACGATAATTTTTAACAAGTTGTTTTATTTTTACGTGACCGCGTACACGAATAGGAAGGCGTTTTCCATTTTCTAAGAGACAACAGTTATTTTCAAAATCCAGAACATGGTCAGCGTTAATCAGGATGCCTTTGTTGATTAAAATAAAGCGGGGGTCGTGATGTGTTTTGCAAATAAATTCGGACATAGTCAGACGGCTTCTCAAGATGGACTCGTCAGTAAGGCTAATGTCTAAATAATGTCCGTCTGTGACAGCAGAAATAATGTCTCGGTAAAAGACGGGAATGATTCTCCGGTTACTGTTAATCTCCATATACTTCGGATATGGAAGAAGTATTGACATGGCATCCTCCAACACCTTCGCCACTCTCTCCTCAGAGAAGGGTTTGACTATATATTCAAAGGCATGGCAGGAGAAAGCGTCCGGCATGAAATCAGCGCTGGAGGTCAGGAAAATGAGGAGACAACTGTTATCCTGTTCTCTCATTTTTAATGCGGCTGTGATTCCATCCATTTTTTCCATATAAATATCCATGAAAATAATAGAAAATTTATTTCTTTTAAAATCACTGAGAAAATCTTCTCCGCTGACAAAGGATACAATTTCTGTTTGACATTGGTTTACCATACAAAAGTCACGGCAGATTCCTTTCATTTTATCTAAAAAAATCGGTTCATCATCAACGATTGCAATTTTCAATCAAACTTACCTCCTGTCAGGTTGTATTACTATTTTATCATATGGATGTTGTTTTTGCCAGAAATTTGATGTTCTTGCCAGAGAGGTTCTCTTTTCTGGCAAGAAATATATAATTGGTTTAGAGAATAAATAAGGGAGAAGTTTGCTTATGAAAAAAACAGTAAAACGTATAGGAAGTCTGCTACTCTTTGTTTGCGTGGCATTCGTCTGTACAATGAACGTATTTGCAGAGGAGGAGAAAGCGCCTGTGGTCTATGATTCTGGGACAGGTTATAAGGCAGAGAAAATCACACATCCTGAAAAGGATGTGATGACGGCGGACGGCATTGTGGATTACACAGGAAATGGAACGATGGGGGTTAATCTGGAGGATGGACAAGGTGACCGCGGACAGAATTATTCCTGGGGCTCCATTGGTTACGGGGATTATATGTACATAGGTACTTGTTATGGTGCGTGGACGTCTACGCTTCAATTTATGAAAATGAGCCTGGGACGTAATTATGATGATACAGTCATGAAGGAGGCGTTGGATACCTATTATCACGGAAATATGTATACCGGTGAGGAGGACGGGGTAGATGCACTGGGAATCCTGTTAAAGCTGAATGTTAAAACAGGAGAAGTTAAGATTCTTATGTCTAAGGAATCGACGGGGCAGAACACGATTTTTAGAAATGCTGTTGAATTCAAGAATAAGTTATATTTTTGCGGCGCAGTTAATACGATTCCCTGCATCTATCAGGTGGATCCGGAAACAGACGAATGTAAGCAGGTGTATGCGGGCATGACATTAGAAGAATACATGGAGGCTTATCAGAAGGGAGTGTCAGTTGGAATTCGGGGAATGTGTGTATATAAGGATAGGCTCATAGTAAGCTGTATCAATACGAATGGGGCAGTAATCTGTGAGTCAGAAAATCCCACTGACCAGGAGTCATTTAAGATTATTGCGACAGATGAGGAGTTATTCCATTATCCTGCTTATAATTACTGCGATAGTATCTATGGCGGTTCTATTTTCGATATGACCCAGTACGGAGAGAGTCTTTATGTTTCAATCTGTACCGGTAAGCCGGAAAATGCTGTAAACGAGAATACGATGCAGTCTTTTGGAATTGTAAGGGGAGATGTTGCAAAGGACGGCAGTTGGAAGTGGACGAGTGTGGTAGGCGACAAGGAGAAGGATGGGGCTAAATACACTTTTGGAATCGATCCAGAACGTACACGCAGCGGGGCCGCAAATTTGATTACATTTGACGGATATCTCTATATCGGGGAATATAATGATGAAGAAATTGCGGTAGAAAGGATGTTGTTTGACAATGATTTTACGTTTATGAATCTGAATTTTGAGCAGCCGGTTAATTTCTACCGGATGGATGAAAATGAAGATATAGAGCTGGTTGTGGGAGATAAGGACGAGATGTTTCCAGAGGGAGGTCTGTCCGGAATGGGTTCAGGATTTGGATGTAACGAAAATCAGTATATCTGGAAGATGGTGGAATATGACGGAAAACTTTATGTGGGAACTTATGATGCCAGCAGCTTTTTACTTCCGCTTGACGAGTATATGAATGACGAAAATGCAGCGCAGGAGTGGAAGGATAAAGTAGATGAATATGTAGAGAAGCTGTGCAGTAACTATCAGGGAATTCCGGAAAGCGCTGTTACCTGTGGGGAGTATTTAGATAAAGCAACATTTGGATTTGATTTGTATGTGACAGAGGATGGAATTCATTTTACAAAGATTACTGATGATGGATTTGGGGATCCGTATAACCATGGATGCAGGGCATTTGGTATTACAGAGGAAGGATTGTTTGTCGGTACAGCGAATCCCTTTTATGGCACTCAGGTTTGGAAGCTCAGTGAGAATGAGGATTCAATGGAAATGGAAGGGGAAGATGTAATACAGGAGGATTCGGAGGGAGAAAATAGTCAGATAGGCATAATAGTGGGAGTGTTTGCAGCGGCAGCTTTAATATTCCTGTTGGCTATATATAAGAAAAGGAAACAAAAATAGCCGGCAGATGTTGACAAGATTTGGAAATTAGTATATATTGATTATCAGATAAAAGGGAGTAACTTGCGTATTCGGGATCATCTGAAGCGTTTACGATGTCGTCAGTACGATGATGAAGCACCATCCGTATCGTAATGAAATAGTGAGACTTTTATTGCATAGTTCCATATGCAATAGAGGTCTCTTTTTTGTATTCCTGATGCCTGTATTACTAGAAATATGGGTATGCTAAAAGAGAAAGAGAGCTCTGTATGCAGGAACGTGAATCATTTACTTTGACAAATATTGAGAAAGAGAGGAAATGTTTATGCTGACGAGTGAACAGGCAAGAAAGAATCAGGAGAAGTTTGGATTAAATGAATTGACGGAGGGGAAGAGGAAAAGTACGTTTCGGATATTTCTGGAGCAGTTTAAAGATTTTCTTGTGGTCATATTGGTGATTGCAGCTTTTGTTTCAGGATTCCTTGGAGATGTTGAGAGTACGATAGTTATTCTGTTTGTGATTATTATGAATGCTATTTTGGGTACAGTTCAGACAGTGAAAGCAGAGAAGTCTTTGAATGGATTGAAGCAGTTGTCTGCACCTGCGGCAAAAGTGGTTAGAGACGGCACGCTTAAGCAGATTCCTTCCCGTGAGGTTACGGTTGGCGACGAGGTTATAATTGAGGCGGGGGATTGTATTCCGGCTGATGGAAGGCTGCTTACTTGTATGAGTCTGGAGATAGATGAAAGTACGCTGACTGGAGAGAGCCTTCCTGTGGGAAAATCTCTTGAAGAACCGCCCAAAGGGGCTGCACTGGGGGATCAGACGAATCGGGTATTCTCCGGAAACTTTGTCACTTACGGGAGAGGAACCTATGAAGTGACTGCTATTGGCATGAAGACAGAGGTAGGCAAGATTGCCGGACTACTGAATACTGCCTCTGAAAAAAGAACACCCTTGCAGATAAGCCTGGATGAGTTCGGTAAGAAGTTATCAATCATTATACTTGTATTCTGTGGAATACTCTTTGTGATGAGCATCCTGCGGGGCGGCTCCGTGGTGGATGGATTTTTATTTGCAGTTGCCCTTGCAGTTGCAGCCATTCCAGAGGCGCTGAGTTCGATTGTCACGATTGTGCTGTCCTTCGGAACACAGAAGATGGCGAATGAGCATGCCATCATCAGGAAGCTTAAGGCGGTTGAGGGCCTTGGAAGCGTATCGATTATCTGCTCAGATAAAACGGGGACGTTGACCCAGAATAAGATGACTGTGGAGGAGTATTATGTGGATGGCAATCGAACTTCGGCAGAGGACATTTCTTTGGACTGCCACGGTCAGGAATTACTGCTTCTGTATAGTATCCTTTGTAATGATTCTTCCAATGTACAGGGACAGGAAATTGGAGACCCGACAGAAACAGCTTTAATTAATCTGGGAAAACGTGTTGGATTGGGTATTACGGATGTACGTGACAAGTATCCAAGATTATCTGAGCTTCCCTTTGACAGCGATAGAAAGTGTATGTCCACAGAGCATAAGATGAACGGGCGGGCCGTGATGATTGTAAAAGGAGCTGTGGATGTGCTGATGGAGAAAATGGCCTTTGTCTGGGAAGATAATTTTGTAAGGACATTTACCAAAGGGGACAAGGAGAGAATTAATGCACAGAATTTGGAATTTTCTCAAAATGGTCTGAGGGTGCTTGCATTTGCCTATAAGGAATTGGAGGAAGAAAGGAAGTTGGCTCTGGAGGATGAAGAAGGGCTTACCTTCTTGGGGCTGATTGCCATGATGGACCCGCCCCGCACAGAATCTAAGGAGGCTGTAAGCAGGTGTATCCAGGCAGGAATTAAGCCTGTAATGATTACTGGGGATCATAAGATTACAGCAGCGGCAATCGCAAAAAGAATCGGCATATTAGAGGAGGATTCAGAAGCCTGCGAGGGTGCTGTGATTGATCATATGACTGACTCAGAGCTTCAGGATTTTGTGGAGGGAATCTCAGTGTATGCGAGAGTTTCTCCAGAGCATAAGATACGGATTGTTCGTGCCTGGCAGGAGAAGGGGAATATCGTGGCGATGACAGGGGACGGGGTAAATGATGCACCGGCTCTTAAGCAGGCGGATATTGGTGTCGCTATGGGGATTACGGGAAGCGAAGTGTCAAAGGATGCGGCTTCTATGGTACTGACAGACGATAATTTTGCAACAATCATTAAGGCCGTAGAAAATGGAAGGAATATCTATCAGAATATTAAGAATTCCATTCAATTCCTGCTGTCTGGTAATTTTGCCGCGATTCTGGTGGTACTGTTTGCATCTGTTGCAGGACTTCCCGTGCCTTTTGAGCCGGTGCATCTGCTGTTTATTAATCTTTTGACGGATAGTCTTCCTGCTATAGCGCTGGGGCTTGAGCCTCACAGGGCGGAGGTTATGAGGCAGAAACCGCGGTCTATGAAGGAATCTATTCTGACCAGGGAGTATCTGTTCTGCATTGGTACAGAGGGACTGTGTATTGGTGTAATGACGAGTATCGCGTTCCTCGTTGGATATTGGAGTGATGGCGCTGCGTTTGCCAGTACGATGGCATTTGGGACTTTATGCGCCAGCCGTCTTATACATGGCTTTAACTGTAAATCGCCCAGACCGGTTGTATTTTCATCAGCAATATGTAATAATGTTTATTTAATTGGTGCATTTTTAATTGGTATAGTTTTGATTACGTGTGTAATGACGTTGTCAGGGCTTAAGGGAATCTTCAAGGTGGATACCCTTAATATGGGGCAGTTATTGACTGTGTATGGGCTTGCATTTTTAAATCTGCCTGTGGTTCAGATTTTAAAATGGGTGAAGACACGCAGAGTCGTATTGTAGCGCCAGGAGTCGATGATGCAAGGGTCTTTTGTCAGACGGACTTGGTTTGGCAGGAAATAGACAGAGGATAAGAATAGGAGGTTTGTATGGAATTAAGTAACAATACTGTAAGGAAGATAAGAGGGCTGATTGTATTCACGGCATTAATTACAGCGTGTCTGTGGAAATATGATGTTGTGGTCAAGGCTTTGGCATTTGTGTTTCACATTATTTTGCCGTTTGTCCTTGGAGGTGCAATCGCTTTTGTGTTGAATGTTCCCATGAATTTTGTGCAGCGTAATCTTTTTAACGAGAATAGGATAAAAGGGAAAAAGCGTATGCAAAAATTGGCGCGTCCGGTCAGTATGCTGATTGTGATTTTTGGTGTGCTTGGAATAGTGGGGATTGTAATGTTCGTGCTGATTCCGCAGCTTGGGACTACGTTTGCCAATCTGGGTGCGAGTATCCAGGAATTCATCCCAAAGGTACAAAAATGGGCTGAGGATATCTTCCATAATAATCAGGAAATTATGGAATGGGTGGAAAGTCTGGAATTTGACTGGAATAAGATTATGGAGACTGGAATTAATTTCTTCAAAAATGGAGCTGGAAGTGTGCTGGATTCTACGATTACGGCGGCAATGAGTATTGTGAGCGGTATTACTACATTCTTTATTGCGTTTGTGTTTGCAGTCTATATTCTGCTTCAGAAGGAAAAGCTGGGGCTTCAGGCAAAAAAGGTGCTTTTTGCGTTCGTTAAAAGAGGACGAGGGGAGGCGGCATTGGAGGTGCTGTCTCTGACATATAATACATTTTCCAGCTTCCTTACGGGACAGTGTGTGGAGGCCGTAATCCTGGGCAGCATGTTTGTAGTGTCCATGGCTGTGCTGAGACTTCCATATGCGCTGTTGATCGGTATTGTCATTGCATTTACCGCATTGATACCGATTTTCGGAGCGTTTGTGGGATGTGCGGTGGGAGTGTTTATGATATTTATCGAGGATCCATTTAAGGCGATGATTTTTATTGTATTGTTCCTGGTGCTGCAGCAGGTTGAGGGGAATCTCATTTATCCTCATGTTGTGGGTAATTCTGTGGGGCTGCCTTCTATCTGGGTGCTGGCAGCGGTCAGCGTCGGCGGCAGTTTGATGGGGGTAGTTGGAATGTTGATATTTATACCGATTGTATCGGTGGTATATGCACTGTTTCGGGAGGTTGTGTACTTAAAGTTAAAGCAGAGGAATATTACACCGGAGGAGGTGGAGAAGATATAATTATATAGGAGAATGAAGTAAAAAGAGGAGTATGTGTAGACACACCTATTCCTCTATAAAGTCTTATATTATACAGTTTTTATCTTAGCCAAAGTATCTCTTAAGAAGTCCCTGAAATGCCTTGCCGTGTCTAGCCTCATCTCTAGCCATCTCGTGTACGGTATCGTGGATTGCGTCCAGATTAGTAGCCTTAGCTCTCTTAGCAAGGGCAGACACGGCAAGGCTTCCGAGGGTCTGTTAAAGAGTTACCGAAGTACCTCTTCAATCATCAAGCTATGCAACTTTTGTATAATTGATTACTGAAATCTCCTGCATAAGCGATTTGGCTGTATTTACTATTTTCTCTAACTGGCATGCTGTTTCATCTGAATAATACTTTGCGCCGCATTGCTCACACTCTTCACAGGGGACATTTTTAATAATGATTAGACAGCCATTGCAATCTACAACATGGATTGTGATGGATTCTGTTAAATTATAACTCTTACAATACATACACATTTATCTTTCCTCATGCTTACGAAATACTCATGTTTCTCTGGGTGTTACGATTTTTCGCCGCTAGTCGGAATGCTTTTTCCATTGCAGGTGTAAGTTCAGGTGAATCTTCATCTTCTATTATACAGTAAAGATACAGAAAAAAGGAACCTTTTACAATTTTAAATGTAAAAGATTCCTTAAGTTAATGACATTGTTATATTACGCCGTTTTCATCTTAGCCAAAGTATCTCTTAAGAAGACCTTCAAACGCTTTTCCATGTCTAGCCTCATCTCTAGCCATCTCGTGTACAGTATCGTGGATAGCGTCCAGATTAGCAGCCTTAGCTCTCTTAGCCAGATCGAACTTACCAGCCGTTGCACCGTTTTCAGCATCAACTCTCATCTCAAGATTCTTCTTGGTGCTGTCTGTAACAACCTCTCCAAGCAGCTCTGCAAACTTAGCAGCATGCTCAGCCTCTTCGTAAGCAGCCTTCTCCCAGTATAAACCGATCTCCGGATATCCTTCTCTGTGTGCAACTCTTGCCATAGCAAGATACATACCAACCTCTGTACACTCTCCCTCAAAGTTTGCTCTTAAATCAGCAACGATATCCTCGCTTACGCCCTTAGCTACGCCTACAACGTGCTCTGCAGCCCATGTCTTCTCTCCACTCTGCTCTTTGAACTTGTCCGCGCCAACACCGCACTGAGGACATTTCTCAGGTGCAGAATCTCCTTCATGAACATAGCCACATACTGTACAAACAAATTTTTTCATAGCAAATCTCTCCTTTTCTTATTTAAAATTTATTATTAATATCAGTAATAATTACTGATATTAATTTAGCATAGTTATTGAAAAATGTCAACCACTATTTATTATATTTTGTATAATATCTTTTGTAAGTATCCGTAAAAAGAAAATTTTAATTGGACTTTTCCTCCAGGGAATGTTCCAACTGATCTTCACATTCTTTACAAATTCCATAGAACAAAGTCGTGTGAGATTCAATAGTTCCATTAAAATGTCGGTCGGCATACTCTGTGATGGATTGTGAATGCTGCTCATCCATCGTGAGGTCGTAGACCTTGCCGCAGGAACGACATACAACATGGTAGTGAGGATCAACCCGTCCATCGAAGCGGTCCCCCCCATCAGGAGTAGAGATTTTGATGGCCTCACCCATATCTGCAAGAAGATTAAGATTGCGGTACACGGTGCCAAGACTAATATTCGGAAATTCTTTTCTAACTTGCAAGTATACAGTATCAGCGGTTGGATGGTCAAGAGTGTGTTCCAGATAATCTTTAATAGCGGCACGTTGTCTGCTGTATTTCATGTTTGCCATCTGATTGCTCCTTTCAATAATGATAATAATTATTAAATTTAGTATAATTCAGCATGTATCATTTGTCAACGAAAAATTTAAAAATGTAACAATTCGTAATAATTGATTTGGAATATAATGTAATCATACCCAATATTTAGGCAGAATATGGCGAATGAATTATGAATAAATCGGGTTGACACTGGAAATATAAATGATATAATAATAACGTAACAAATGTAACAATTCTGTAATATTTACAAAAGATAAGAAAACATAAAGGAGGGAGTTTATGGATTCTATTCTGAAAAAAGGATTGTTCCTAGTTACTACAGCAGGAGCTATAACAGCATTTCCAGCTACGGCGTATGCTTCAGATACAGCAACCGATGACGTGATGCCGCAGATGGGGATTGAAGAGGTACTGAATAATTGCTACTCGTCTGATAAGGAGATTGAAGTAGAAGATTATCTGGTGCCGACAGAGAAGGGTGAGTATTTAGATATGGCGTTTGCCAATGTCGAGACGTTTCTTTATATAAGAAGCGAACCGACAAGAGAAAGCGAGTGGGTAGGTAAGTTGTATCCCGATTATGCCGCGAAGATTCTTGGACCTGTGGGAGAGTGGACTAAGATTGAATCCGGCGAGGTGACAGGCTATGTGTGTTCCGAATATATTATAGTAGGAAACAGTGCAGAGCAGAAGGCACAGGAGATGGTACAGGACTCAGAAACCGAGGACCCAACGGATGCATTTACTTACGCAGAATCTAAGGAGGAGGAAGAAGAAAGACTTGCAAGAGAAGCGGAAGAAGCTGCTCTAAGAGCACAGGAGGAAGCGGCTGCAAAAGGAGGAACTGGACAGGCTATCGTTGATTTCGCGTGCCAGTTTATCGGAAATCCTTATGTGTGGGGTGGGACAAGCCTTACAAACGGTGCAGATTGTTCGGGATTTGTCCAGTCAGTATTTGCAAATTTCGGAATCAGCCTTCCCCGTACGACGAGGGACCTTGTCAGTGTGGGTACACCGGTCAGCTATGACCAGGCAATACCAGGCGACATTATTCTCTACGACGGCCATGTAGGAATCTATATGGGAACTGGACAGATTGTAAATGCAATCAACAGCGCGCAAGGGATTGGGATATTGCCTGCCACTTACACAAGTATTGTTACAGTAAGAAGACTTATTTAAAATATACAGATTATTTTAGACGAGAAAATGGTCCGGGAAAAACTTCCTGGACTTTTTATCTTGTCGAACCTTAGAAGACAAACTATGCAAATTGTTCAAAAATGTAAAAATATGTAAAAAAATGGAAATTTGGTTTTTCCAAGTTTTCCACAGTATAACGGCCAAAAAAGGTGGAAAAACCACTGTTTTTTTTATTTTATCCACATTTTCCACATTAATTGCGGTGGATTTGGGGGAATACTCAGAGGAAAGAAAAGAACGCATGTTTTGTGAAGATATGATAAAAATAGGAATTTGTCGAAAAAAATGGAAAAATGGGTTGACATCTGAGTAGTCAAATATCAGGAATAAATTTCTTGAAAATGTTTACACAATGATAAAAAGCGATTATAATGGAAACACTGAAGAGAAAAGGAGGCGTTAAAAATGGGACAGATTTCTAAAGACATGACTTTTGGTCAGCTTCTTGAGCAGTATTATGAGAAGTGTCCGAAGATTGTAGAGGTTTTGATGGAAGCAGGAATGGGCTGTATTGGATGCCCACATTCCCAGATGGAATCCATTGAAGAAGGCGCAATGGGACATGGAATAGATCCGGATTTGTTAGTTGAAAAGCTCAATGCGACGATTCAGGCAGCAGGTTAGTATTTGGTCTGATCATGAGACGCTGACGGTTACCAAAAAACAAAGTACTAAAAAACAAAGATAGAAGGGACTGCGAAAATCCAGATATATTTTATCTGAATTTTCGCAGTCCCTTCTTAAATGGCAAAAATTACTGCCGGTGACTGCGCACACAGATATATTAGACTGCTGCAAGTGTCTGTACTGCATCTGAAACAACCATATCACAGTGTTCCTCTAAAAAGGCCAGGGTAGCTCCTGACGATACTTCCATAGAACCATATTCTGACAGCATATTACAGATACGGTTAAAATCGTTGATGGTATGTTCTGACTGTGTTAAAGCCAGAATGTAAACATCCTCCTCCGGATCTTTATACAATGTATTGGAGCCGGAGTAAATGGAATTAAGCAAGTGTACTGCCTTCAAGACACTGTTCATCGTAGGAAACGAGAACAGACGCATAACATTCTTGGACGGTTCCGCAGGTGCATCTTCTTTTCCTTCTGGTACAACGGAATTACTGAACTTTTCTTTGACCTTATCAAGTAATTCCAGTAATGTATCAGCCCCCTCTAATTTATTAATGACATCCTTTTTCGGAGAATCCCATTCGCTTCCGGGCGACGGGGCGAACTTGGAAAAGCGGGTATCCAGCTCTTCAGGGTCCTCGACCTTGGTAATTACCAACACGATGGAGTCGGCAGAAGCAGGAATCGCTTCAATCATCAGAGGCAGGTCTTCTGCTTCAAAGCCAAACTCAAAGGCGGCTTGTTGCATCATATCGCGGAAAAGTGACTTAGCTTTCTCGGTTCCATAGGCCAGTTCGCTTAATTGAAGATGGCGGGCAGCAAGATCAGCACGAGTCAAGGTGCAGCGGATCTGATTGTCGTTTAATTTTTCAATCTTCATATTTCATCACTTCCTTCTAATGTAGTATAGCATAGAAAACCTTGAATGTTCAATAAAATAAGTATAAACTAAAAAAGTGCTTGCGTAAAGAGTTTTTATCTATTATAATTACAATATTAGAAGATAGTTTTCCCTGATGACTACGTTCTTAGAACAGAGGAGGGAGAATTTCTTAAAATAAATTTATTTCACATACTACGAATCTATGAATCTATCAGAGACAGATCAGAGAAAAATCAGAAAACAGCCGTTTCAGGCAATTTTCACATGAACTATTAACATTATATTATAATGCCGGAACTATCTTCTATTTAATATTAAGCTGTGGCGTATAAAGGAAATTGTATCACGGCATCTCCTTTTATCATTATATGCAATCTCAGCCGTAGTTATCATCCGGCATGTGTAAGGAGGTCAGACGTGGGGGATGAGGTTGATTTACAGAAGATGTTCAAAGAATTGACAGGATATGAGAAAAACAGGGTAGACTTAAGGATTGACGGGATACCGGCGAGTCCTATGCAGATTGTCCAGGCACATGTGGCTCGTGAGGAGTCTGCCTATATGAGAGACTATGTACTGAATGAGAAAGGTGATATTAAGGAGCTGTGGTTTACCAATATTGAGAGTAACTAATAAGGAGAAATTTGCGAATACCCCGTAAAAAAAGAGAAAATGTCGAAATAAGTAATGACGTGTGCCGAGGGTTTTGCTATAATAAGGTCGAGTAGGAGGTGCAGCATGGAGGAAAAAGGCAAAAGAAGCCGCACAACTTCAGACCGCAGAGGGAATACAGGCATGTTAAGGCCTAAGAGCATAGATGGGACAAGAAGCCGTATTTCAGCAGAAGAACAGGCAGGAAGACAAGACAGTGAGGGGAAGGAGTCTGTAAGTGGCAGAAACCTGGAATTCCGTAGACAGCCGGTCGGAAGGCAGAGAACAGAGAATCAGCCATTTGGCAGGCAGAGACCAAAGAGCCAATTATATGAAAGACAGAAAGCTGATAGCCAGACTGTAGGAAGACAGAGGGAAGAGGGCCAGCCATTCGGCAGAAAGAAGGCAGACGAGCAGTCAACCGGAAGGCAGATGCAGGAAAATCAGCCCTTTGGAAAAATGAAGCAGGACGAACAGTCAGACAGAAGACAAAGACTGGAGAATCAAGGTATCCGAAGGCAGCAGCCCAGAAGACAGGGGAATGGAAGACCTGTAATGAGAAAGCAGCAGTCCAGGCGGAGAAGAAAGAGGAATCTTGGAATTAAGATTGCCGCTTTGGTCATACTAGTTATCGCAATAGTTGCAGCAGCATTTTTATGGAAAAAATACAGTCCTTCAAAAGAAGAATATGATTTGAGCAAATATTATGGTATAGAGAATGAAGGACAGTTGGCGATTACTGTAGATAATCAGGTTGTAGAGCCCTATGGAATGATTGCAGATGGTAAGGCTTATGTTCAGTATGAGATTGTAAGGGATTATATCAACAGCAGATTTTACTGGGACCCCAATGAGAATGTTCTTCTATATACTCTTCCAAAGGATATGGTCACTGTGGAGGTAGGAAGCAAGGACTATAATGTATCCAAGGAGAAAAAGAGTGAAGATTACGTCATTTTAAAAACAGAGGGAAGCACAGCATATATTGCCTTGGATTTTGTCCAGCAGTATACGAATATTGAGTATGAATTGTACAATGAACCCAACCGTGTTATGATTGTCAGCGATTGGGGTGATATGACTGTAGCATCAGTGAAGAAGAATACCCAGGTGCGTTATCAGGGCGGTGTGAAGAGTCCGATTTTGACACAGATCAAGAAGAAGGATGAAGTTACCATATTGGAGAATGAAGGGGACTGGAAGAAGGTTCGTACAAAAGATGGATTTATTGGATACGTTAAGAGTAAGGCGCTTAGAAAAGAAGAAAAGAAGAATATTTCCAGGGCTTTTGAAGAACAGGAGTTTACCAGCATTAAGAAAGACTATACCATCAATATGGCATGGCACAATGTAACGAATAGTGAGGCGAACAGTGTAGTCCTCCAAAGGATTGCAGACAGCAAGGGACTGACCACCATTGCGCCTACATGGTTTCATGTAGAGAATACCGATGGCAATATGAATTCTATTGCGTCAGCGGATTATGTGAATTATGCTCATCAGGCGAATATAGAAGTATGGGCTACAATCCGTGATTTTGACGGAGGAATTAGTTCCTATGAGGAATCTTATGAGCTGCTTCGCTATACGTCAAAGAGGGAGAATCTGATTAACCAGTTGATGGCAGAGGCGTTAAGAGTTGGTATAGATGGTATCAACGTAGACTTTGAGAAGATTTCCGACGAGTGCGGGGAACATTATATCCAGTTTATTCGGGAATTGTCTGTAAGGTGCAGGCAGAACGGTATTGTGCTGTCAATAGATAACTATGTGCCCAAGGGATATAATATGCAGTATAACCGCAAAGAACAGGGAATCGTTGCAGATTATGTCATTATCATGGGTTATGACGAGCATTATGGAGGTTCGCCTGTGGCGGGTCCTGTAGCTTCTTATAACTTTGTGAAGGAAGGAATCGAGGAAACATTGAAAGAGGTTCCGGCAGAGAAGGTAATCAACGGGATTCCGTTCTTCTCCAGACTATGGGAGGAGACTCCGAAGACCGCCGAGGAATTGGCAGAGCAGCAGGGAACGGAAGCAGCCCAGTATGATATGAAGGTGGAGAGCCAGGCTTTTGGTATGTCTCAAGCCAGGTCAAAGGTTGACGAAGCAGGTGCAGAGTTGACCTGGAATGATGAGCTTAAGCAGAACTATGCGACGTGGACAATCGAGAGTACAACTTATGAGATCTGGCTGGAGGACGAGCAGTCTATCGAAGAAAAGCTTAAGCTTATGAAGGAGTACAAACTTGCGGGAACATCTGCATGGGCATTGGGTCAGGAGAGTCCGGAAGTATGGAATCTGATTCAGAAGTACGTGAACTGAAAGTAGAGACAAATAACAGAATACCTCTTGCAGCTTAGATTTTTAAGGAATCAAAGCTGTAGGAGGTATTTTTCTATATTATTGGTTAGAATTTACAATGTTGAAGAGTCGAAAGTACTATGTTATTTTTAACTGCATAGGAACATTTTTAGAAATGAGGTTAGCATAAAGAACATTAAGGCAGGGAATCAGAAGATGGAAGTACGGACATTGGCAGATGAGAGAATATTAGACATTCTGGAAAAGGATTCACAGAGAGGAATGGCGCTCTTAATGGAGAAATACACGGCCTTAATCTGGCATGTGAGTTCTCATTATATAAGGAATCCGGAGGACATAAAAGAATGTGTAAACGATACATTTTCAGAATTTTATTTTCACAGAAAACGGTTTAAGTCGGAGAAATCTTCTTTGGCTGCCTATCTGACAGCGATTGCGCGAAACAAGGCGGTATCTCTCTACAGAAAAGAACAAAGAGAGAAAAAACGGCGGGCAGATGTAGATTCTGAGAAATTGGCAGAGAAAGAGTCACAGATTGAACAGGCAGAACTGCGGACAGATATAGAACGTGCAATGAGCCTGCTTAAACCGAACGAACTGCAAATTATCAGGATGAAGTATTATGACGGAATGTCTGTACGTGAGATAGCAGCTTCTCTTAACCTGCCCTATGAGACTGTAAAGAAACGCCACCAGAGAAGTGTGCTGAAGCTGGGGCAGAGCCTGATGCTTATCCTTGCGCTGGTATTTATTCTTACAGCTTGCGTCTACGGAGTTCTGCGTTATCTTGAAGTCATACCTCCAATTGGGGCCTGGTCCTGGCCGTGGATATGGGAGAAAACAGATGAGCCAAAAGAAGAACAGGAGGATGATATAAGGGAGAAGGAAGTTCCTGAGCTTCATCTTGGGGATACAGGAGGGGAACAAAGAGAGCCGGATATGGATGCAGATTTGCCGGAACAAGAGGGAGCTGAGGAAGCTTTGCTTAGTATATCTCCAACAGCTTTGCCGATGGAAGAAGAGGGTAAGGCCGTGGATATGACGCCCACAGTTATGGACGAGTACACGGTGAGTCCAGGATATGGGGTCAATGTAGACCCGAAAGAGCCAGTTTATACTTTGGCAGAGAAAGAAACTGTGGAGAATGAAAGATATGGGTTGACATTGGAGGAGGCTCATTATATTAATCATAGGGTTACGGCAACAATCAGACTCTATAAAAAGAATGATACGGTAGAAAGTTGGAAGGAATTATCAGAGGGAATAAATGTTAAATTTATTTCATTTAAAGAGTTTAAATGGAATCGTACATATATATCATGCAGAAGCATAGATTCGTCTACAGAGTTACTCGTCTGCTGTTTTGACAATGTGTCGCTTCCAGATTTGGAGAAGGGAATTGAGAATATTTCAATATTATTTACCAGTGGAGACAGTATTTCTTTTAGTATGTCGCGTGTAGAGCAGGAAAAGGTTACAGAGTATCCCCATCAGACTGGAGAACTTGGAGGTATATTAGCAATACCTCGGTTTGAGGAGGGCTCCTTGATCATAGCCATTCACCCATTGGATGATGAGGATGAGTTTCAGATTGTTCCTGCAATCATTGTAGATTCCGCCGGTTCTGGTTCGGAAAGAATTTTGATGATAACGGGGGAAGACGGTACAACATATGCTGGGGAGTGTATCAGATATCACCCCATGGGGGAAGAAACCTATTTTGAATGGAATTTTGGTAAGGTAAGGCCAGGCAGTTATAAGCTGAATATTCCTTGGATTTATATGCAGGCAAAAATGAATGAGATTAATATGCCAATTGACCCGTTAAAGAACTTGTGGGATGATAAGAAATATTCTTTCCCTGGAGGAAGGGTTTGGATTCAGGATTGCATACCTTTAGATGCGAAACCGGAGGAAGAGTTATCAATGATAAAAAAATGGCGTATCCGTATAGGATACGATTCGGTTTACGAGAACTGTCCGGTTACCGGTTTTTATGGATTGTCCTGTGAAATGGATTGTGATCCTTCGGAAAATGATCGTTTTGAGACTGGATATGTAATGAGAATGATTTCAAATGATGCAGAGAACGGGATATGGGAATATGATTTAACAGCGAATCTGGAGTTATCGAATCCACAAAGTATGCATCTGTTTTTTAGTAAAACAGATACCGTTAATCTTCGATGGAATCAGAGCTTCGAGATTCCGTTTACTGTTGAATAATTTGTCCCTTTTTGTCCTTGTCAAGCGAATATATAAAATAAGGGAGAATTTGTTTGATTTGGAGGAAATGGGATGGACAGCAGATATACGGTAGATGAGGTTGAGGCTCTTGCCAGGAAATGCATTTTGCTTGGGAAGGAAAAAAGGCCAGAGCTTCAATGGGTGAAGAAGCATTATGAGCATATACAGGAAAAATATCAACTGAAAAATAAGACGGAGACAGATAGATTTCTGTATGAAAAAATGTATGGACATGCGCCGGAAAAATCGACGGAATTCCTGAAGATTCGTTACTGGCGGACTGGAAATTATGTGCCGGGAAGCAGGGAGCAATGTCTGTTGTTCGGGAACGCGTTAGAGCTTTCTGAGGATGAGCTTCGGTTTATGCTGCAGGGATTTTGTGACAGGAGTGAGGATATTTATGCGACAGAGGCGAGCCAGCAGAATGAAAAATGCCGAAAAAGGCAGGAGTATTTGAAGGAGATTATTGAAAATTATATTAAGAATGTTTCCAGGGATAGGCTTAAGAACCTTCATGTTCCAGAAAAAAGGGCGGAGATGTTTTTCAGACATTTGTATTTTACGGATGCGTTTCACTATGTTGAGCCGTTGGCTAAGATTGAACCGGATATTATGAGGAAGCATATTACGAGTTACAGATATCAGTCGGAGATTGTCCGTCAGATGAAGCTTATTGGTGAGATACCGAGAAAAGTTTTTATCCGGCATCTGCTGATTCTCGGTCTGCCGGACCTCACCCTTGAAAAGTTGAATGAGCAGCTTAGGTTCTTCGGATATCTTGCTCTTACAGATAAGCATACCATGGTCAGAGGGGAGAGGCTTGATTGGCTGTTAATCCGGATTTTTGAGATGTATGAGGAGTTACTTAAAAGAAAAGATAAACAGGACTGTCTGAGATGGTTTCAGGGGGCTTGCCGTAAGTTAGACTTGGTATTCAGGGAAGAAGGGTATCCCAGACTAAGGTTTATGTATTTTAAGGCTTTGAAGATATAAAAGGCTTAAAAAATGTAAAATGTTAGCTTTTACAATGTTGATAAGGATATTGTAAAATGATAGATTTTAATAGTGATATTAGCATAGAACATACCCATAAGGAAGGGAGAAAAAGAAAAGAAGATGAGAAAGAGAAGAAAACTATTGGCGTTTCTTTTGGCAGGAACGCTGGCTATGTCTAGCTTCACTGTGGCCAGCGCGGATGAGCCAGAGAATGAGCCATTGCCGGTGGCAGACGAGCAGCAAAAGGAAATATATGATAACGGGAGGGCAGAAGAAGGTATGCTTCTTACGGAAGCCCAGTTAAAAGAGTTAGAGAAGGCAGAAGAAAAGGAAGAAAAGAAAGAAATAGAGAACGACCAGACAAAAGAGAAAAAAGAAGCAGATATCCAGGAAATGGTAGAGATACCAGACCCCACTTTTAGAGCCATACTGAAAGAGCATGGAATAGAAGCGGATGAGAAGGGATTTGTCAAAAGAGCAGATATGGAAAAATTGGCGTCTTTAAGCATCTGCGATCAGAGTGGAATCGATATCACAGGAATCGGATATGCTGTTAATCTAAGAGAGCTTACCCTGGAAAAATGCGGTATCACATCTGACTGGGTTAAGAAGTATATGGATGAAATTAAAAATATAAGTCTCAATAAGTGGTCTCTGGCAGGAAACGAGCTTACAGACGTATCCTTTTTAGAAGGCACATATATGTGGAATTTACAGAGTTTAGATGTGTCGGATAATAAAATTACAGATTTTACAGGCGCTTTAAATTATTCTAATTTGGCCTGTGTATTTTCTTATATGGGAAATACTCCGGAGGGAATGAAGCAGATATTTGAGAAATATTCTTACGCGGATATTTCTATGCCGGAAGGCTTCACAAGAAATGCTGAGTTTAAATATGAATCAGTTCTGGGAAGCTATGCGCCCTTTGCCGATGCAGCTTCGGTAAAGCTTGAGAGTTCTGACGAAGGGATTGTTGCAGTTGAAGGTCAAGATTTGATTGGGAAAAAATGCGGAGAGGCAGTCATTACCGCTAAGTATGAAGATGTTGAAAAGACATTTAAAGTTACGGTTACAGAGAGTGAAAAGAAAGGCCCTATCGCAGATGAGGATAAGATATCAAAGGATCAGTTACCGGAAGAAAAGGGAAGTCTTTCTGTTCTGAATAAGGGGCAGATCTGGAACTGGGAGACAGAGCCTCCCAAGAATGTGTCTGGCGACAAACAGATGAAGACATATGTTGCTTACTGGGTATACCGTGAGAATCAGGCAGTAGGATTGGGAGAGGATTATTACGGACTCGACCAGAACGGTACCCTCTGGAATATCAAAAAGCATAAGATAAATGATACAGAGTTTGCACAGATTAAGATTGCAGACAAGGTAAGATTTATTGTGAAATATGTGGACAGCCCATTTAGAAGGACGGCAGTAATCTATATTACAGAAGACAATAAATGCTACATAAGTTATGTAGACGGAGAAAATGTTGTCACTCAATTTGTCTGTGATAATGCAGAGTCAGCGGACAGCAAGGGTTATATTTCCAAAAAAGACGGAACAACGGTAAGAGTTGAATTAGACGACAATCAAAAGGTAGTTGTAAAGGCAGAAAAATTCCATATAATGGATTCTGTTTCATATGTATTCCTCGAAGAAGATACCCCCTATGATTTGGCTTTGGACAGTAAGGGGAATCTTTGGAAAAGACCTTCGGGCAGTACAGAATGGGAAGATAAACCGATTGATGAAGGAGTCAGTGAATTATCCTTTTATGGATTTATCAAAAATGGCACATTGTACGATTTGAAAAAAGGTTTTCCAAAAATTGCAGACAATGTCAGAGAATTATGCAGCAGAGGATATATCACAAAGGATGGAGTCTATTATGTTAAAAGCGGCCCCAATTTTGTTATGGCCCTTAAGGGAGTAAAAAAAGTAGTCAGAGATTATGCATTGACAGAAGATCATGTACTGTATGTCATAGGTGGAGCGGGATCGGCAGTTCCGGTGCTGTACTCTGTTGTGGATATATTTGAATCAAACATGGAAGTGAACGCTCAGCGTGAAGATGGAAGTATATGGGAGATTTCCGACACTAAGGCAACGGAAATATGTACTCTGAATCAGATTACAGGGTCTGCTCTGGCGGATAAGGGAATTACAATAAGCGGCGCGGAGGACGGAGTCGAATTAAAAGTAAAGACAGAAGCTGAGATGAGCGATAAGCAGAAGGCAGAGCTTGAAGATAAGGTGAAGAAGCTTCATAAAAATGTGAAGGGTGTGAAGTTCTATGACATTTCACTTTTTAAGGATGGCAATGAGCTTCATGACCTGGCTAAAGCGGTTAGAGTGACTATGCCGATTCCGGAAGGCTTTGGAAAAAACCTTATGGTTTACCATGAGAACCAGCAGGGTAAATTAGAAGATATGAAGGCAACGGTTAATAGCAACGGAACAGTAAGCTTTATGTCAAGCAGCTTTAGTCCGTATATGATTGTTGACCTGGGAGAAAGCGGAGGCACCTCAGGCGGCAGTAATGGAGATACTTCAAAGAAACCGTCTGTATCTAATGAAGGAAATGATACGGGCAGAAAAGCGCCGAAAACGGGAGATACTTCTTCTATTATGCTGTATCTATTTCTCGCATTAGCAGCAATGAGTTGTACAGGAGTGGTTACAAGAAGGAAGTTAAATAAATAATTTGGGGCTGTCGCGCCTAGTGAAAACATACAAGATATGGTATTTCCTAAGAAATGGATTTTATCATATCTTGTATGCTTTTTACTTAGTGAGACGTCCAATTCAGGGAAGTTTGAGATTATGAAAAAGACGCAGGAAAAAAATGAGACATTGATTTTGCAGATTTTTATCACTGTTGTGGCATTATTGTTTGGAGGATTTTATGAGTTTGTAAGCTGTCTTGCCACCATAGGATTTGGAGTATATCTGTTTTGGATTACACATAGAAGGAAGGAAATCTGCCTATTTTGGAACAGCGGCATTATTCTTGCGATTGTTCTTTTAGTATGTCATGGATTAGCGGTTTTATGGGCTGTGGACAGTGGAATGGCCTTTCTTGGGTTTCTGAAATTTATGCCGATTGTATTATTTGTATTAATTCTTATGCAGTTTACAGAGGAGGAAAGGAACAGGCTTTTATTATCGGTACCTGTATCCGGAATCATTATCATAGCAATAGGAATTCTGTTTTATTGGGTTTTGGCTGTAAGAGAACATTTCTTTATGGCAGGAAGATTTGGCGGGACGTTTCAGTATTCTAATACCATGGCTCTTTATTTCCTGGCAGGCATTGTGGTCATACAGAATAAGATTACATTTTCTATCAAAACAGCGGCGGGAACAGTGGTGTTACTCCTTGGTATTCTTATGACAGGAAGCCGGTCAGTTTTTGTGATGACAGTGTTTTTGATGGCGATTGAAGCATGGAAAAATAGGGGATACCGGCTGCTGAATGTGGGACTTCTTACGGTTTCCGTGGTCGGGGGAGGCATCTATGGAGCTGTGACAGGAAATTTCCAAAATTTTGGGAGGTTTCTGACCATTTCTTTGGAAAACAGCACGTTTATCGGGCGTCTTTTATATTGGCGGGACGCATTTTGGCTGATACTTCGACATCCTATGGGAAGTGGATATATGGGTTATTATTACAGTCAGGGGCAGATTCAGACGGGAGTATATTCTACTGTTTTTGTCCACAATGATTTTTTGCAGATTGTTCTTGATGTGGGATGGATTCCGGCAATCTTGGCAGCAGGAGTTTTGATAAAGCATATATTTTTCACGAAAATAGATGTGACAGCGAAGATGATTTTGTTTTTAATCGGAGTTCATAGTTTGCTTGATTTTGATATGCAGTTTTTGAGTATCTGTCTGTTGTTTTTTATGGTTCTTGAGTATAACGGGGGAGAGGGATGTCAGGTTAAAGCGCAGGTTAAGAGAGCTGTATATGGTATTACTGCGGCAGGTGTGGCAATTTCTCTATATTTTCTGTTTCCACTTGTTTCGTTTTACAGGGGAGAGTATGAGTTGGCACGGAAGCTTTATCCGTATTATACTGAGGCAGAGTTGGTTCTTCTTCAAGAAGCACAGACAAAAGAGGAGGGGGAGACGCTTGCAGACAGCATTTTGAAAAGGAATCAAAATGCAGCGCTTGCTTATGATGCCAAAGCCCTTGCCTGCGCTATGGAGGAAGATTTTGAAGGGATGGTACAGTATAAGGAAATGGCGGTAAAGAACAACCCTTATGCCATATATGAGTATGTAGATTATGTGAGCCTGTTAAGTCGGGCGGTGGAGTATTACAGTGAAAAGAATGACGTGAAAATTGCGAAAGTCTATGTGAATCAAATTCTTGAGCTTCCTGACAGGTTAGAAGATATGAAGAAAAGAACCAGCGAGCTAGGATGGAGGATTAAGGACCAGCCGGAATTGGTATTGCCAAAGGAGGTTGAAGATTATATTTCAAATCTTCAATAAAGAATACATTGTTGGTTAAAAAATAATAGTCATACAACATATCCTAGGATTTTGTATGACTATCTTTTTATTATTTTACAAAAATAACATGCTGTCCGGCAGCTTTTAGAAGACGGTTCATTATTGCATTTCCAATTCCACCTGTGGAAAAGGATTCACTATAGATAAAATCTGTTCCGTCGCTGTCAAAATCCCGCAGAATTCCGTATAAATTTCCAGCTACCGTCATTTCGTCCTGCCTTGTACCGATACATTTGACATTGCCTGTGGAATAACGACGGACTGTTTCCTCTGTACCAATAATTCCCACTTTATACCCTTCGGCTGTCTTTTCTTTTGCCAGTCGGTTAATCTCTTTTACTACCTGAGAAAGCTCTCCTTCCAGTACAGTCAGCTCTGCCTTTGGGGCATAGTGACGGTACTTCATTCCCGGCGCTTTTGGAGATTTTTGGCTGTCTGGTTCGATTAGAGTTCTGTCCACAGCGACCTCACCGATTAGATTCTCAAGATTTTCTCTGGTTATAGCTCCTGGCCTTAATATCATAGGAGGTTCCACTGTCATGTCCAAGATTGTGGATTCTACACCGATATCTACCAAGCCGCCATCTACAATCATTGGAATCTTTCCGGTTAAATCTTCTGCTACATGCTGCGCTGTGGTAGGACTTGGGCGGCCGGAGGTATTGGCGCTTGGCGCTGCAATATAGCCGCCGCCAGCCTGGATGATTTCTTTTGCAATTGGATGATTTGGCATTCTTACAGCCACAGTTTCAAGTCCTCCTGTGGTTCCAACCGGAACGGCAGGTGTCTTTTTAAATATCATGGTAAGAGGGCCCGGCCAGAATTCTTTTGCAACAGCAACCGCCTTTTCTGGTATCGCTTCTGCAATCTTTTCAAGAGCGTCCATATCTGCGATATGGACAATCAGCGGGTTATCAGAGGGCCTGCCCTTTGCGGCATAGATTTTTTTTGCTGCCTGTTCATTCAATGCATCCGCTCCCAGACCGTAGACGGTCTCCGTGGGGAAGGCAACCAGTCCGCCATTTTTTAAGATATCGCCGGCTTTTTTGATTATGTCTTTATTCGTTTGTTCCGTATCAATTCGTTCAATTATTGTTTTCATGGGAAATATTATACTACACTCTAGTCTTTCATACAAGCTTCAATTCCCTTTACGATTGCTTCCGCAACCTGCTGCTGGTATTCATCTGTGACTAACTTTTCCGCTTCTTCGCGGTTGCTTAAAAATCCACATTCTACGATAATTGTTGGAACCTCAGTCCTTTTAAGAAGATAATAGGTATCGTCTGCTTTTGCCTGCCGCCGGTTTTCTTTGTCAATGGCCAGCAATGCTTTCTGCATGACTGCGGCAAGCTGTTCGCCTTCTGCCGAGTGCTTATAGTAGAAGACCTGTGCGCCATGGATTGATTCCTCATGATAACTGTTTTGATGGATGCTGACAGCAAATTGGGGGACAGTGTCATTGATTAATTTCACCCGTTCTTTCATATCCTGTACTTTTTGGCTTCCGCTGCTTTTTTTTGCGAGCATGGTATCTTCTTCCCGCGTCATTATGACTTTTATACCTTTCTTTTCCAAAATCTTTTTGACCTTTTTTGCTATTTTCAGGTTAATATCTTTTTCTTCTGCCTTGTTGATTCCGACTTTTCCTGGGTCTGAACCACCGTGTCCGGCATCCAGAACAATGGTATTTTCAGCCCTTTTAATCTTTCCGCTTGAAACATATTTTCCCAGATTCCTGCTAACGACGATTAGTCCTGCTAATAACAGAATTAATATGACAAATTCTACTTTTCTGCGCAAAAAAATACCTCCTGACAGTCTATATATTCATCTATATGACCGTAGGAAGTATTTTATATTTTTAATTGTATTTCTGATGCCAGAATTTTAATTGTTTAGATAATTTTTGCCTGGCGCAGCAGGAAACGGTAACGCAGCCAGGCGGCATTTCCCCTGTAAATATAGGAGTCAATCATGTCAGGGTCCGAGGCGTACTGAAAATTAAGATAGGCTTCTTCTATTTCCTGGCGAGCGTTGGCTATTTCATCCATTAGTGTATTCGCCTGCGGGTCATAGGACAGGCGTTTGTATACATCTTCTTCTGCTGCATTTCCACGTTCAAACAATCTCATAATCCACCTCTTAAGAAAGTAATTTCCAAACAATCCTAGTATAAGCAGATTTTGAGAATAAAATACGTCTGAGGTGGATATATATGGTATCAGGAAATGAATCTGAGGAGGAAAAGGAATATGTCAGAGCAGAAGCCGCAGCTTTTTTCAAACTTTATTGTTCGGGCAATTATAGGATGTGCTATGATTTTTTTTGTAAATGAATTCCTGGGCGCCCAGGGAATTACTGTACAGGTCGGGCTGAATCCATGGACTGTTTTGACATCAGGAATCCTTGGAACTCCTGGGGTTGCACTTCTTTATGGAATTTCTTTTTACAAAATTATGTGAAGGTTGCACAAAATTTTTGCTTTTTTAAAAATGGGATAGACAAATCATATAAAAAGGGTTTATAATCATCCTACAAGTTACAAGTCAGGTAGCTTGTATCTGATAGATTCAATAGATATTCAAAGTGTTCGATGCCGTATCGGCAGCAATTCACAAAGTAATTGATGAGGCAGCAGAGTAGGAGGGATATTATGTGAGCAGCAGGAGTTTTGTAATTTGTGACCAAGAGGAAGGATATGCTGCAGCATTTGCCGTATTTTTGATGAAGAAGAAGGAGCTTGCTTTTCAAGTACAGGTATGTAACGGTCTTTCACAAGTACAGGCAATTCTGCGGGAGCATCCCATCGACGTCCTGCTCATTGGAGGCAATTATCCTATAGATGAGCGTAAGGGACTTCGGGCGTCCAATGTATTTGTCCTTGCGGAATCCGCAAAGACAGAGACTAATTCTGATGAGACGACTGTGTATAAGTATCAGTCGGGGGAAATGCTTTTGGCTGAGATTATCTGTAAGTGCAGTAAGGAGAGTGAGACAGGGGAGCTGTATTTTCATGGGGCTAAGACGAAGAACTCAAGGATTATCGGTATTTTTTCTCCGGTACACAGAAGCGGTAAGACAAGCTATGGATTAAGGTTGGGGCAAGAGCTGGCTGTCTCGGAAAATGTGTTGTATCTCAATATGGAGATTTATGGCGGGATTGGAGGTTTTTTTCCAGAGGAAGGCCATACTCTGGCAGATGCACTGTATTATTCAAGGCAGGAGAACAAGAACTTAGGCGTGATACTTACTACTCTGGTAGAGCATATGGGTGCATTGGATTATCTGCTTCCTGTGCGGGTGTCGGAGGATATCAGGACGGTTACTCTGGAGGAATGGATAAACCTGGTTCGTCAGATTGAAGAACAGAGCATCTATGATGTATTGATTCTGGATGTGGACGAAGGGCTTAAGGATGTATATGGACTTCTTCGGATTTGTACAGAGATTCTTGTGCCTGTCATGAAGGATGCATCAGCGGAGGCGAAGCTTTTGCAGATGGAGGATGAGCTGCATCTTTTAGGATTTGATGATGTAAAGAAAAAGATGGTGAAGAAGGAGTTAATTTCATGATGCGCTCAGAGCAGCTTCACACCAGGATTCTGGATGAGCTGGATATGACCAGGGAGATTGAAGATGATGAGCTGACACGTTTGATTTACAGAGTGCTTAAGGAGGCGTCAGAGGAGGAGTACCTCTCACTGGCAGAAAAGACTGCCCTTGGCAGAGAGTTGTTTAATGCATTCCGTAAGCTGGATGTTTTGCAGGAATTTCTGGAGGACGACAGGATTACAGAGATTATGATTAATGGGACGCAGAATATATTTTATGAGCGTGATGGCAAGATATTCCAGTCGGACAGACGTTTTATCTCCAGGGATAAATTAGAGGATGTGGTACAGCAGATTGCCGCTGGCTCTAACCGTTTGGTGAATGAGGCGTCTCCGATTGTGGACGCAAGGCTTACCGATGGCTCCAGAGTGAATATTGTTCTGGAGCCGATTGCGTTAAATGGTCCGATTGTGACAATTCGTAAATTTTCTAAAGAGGCAATTACCATGAGACAACTAATCGCATGGAATTCCATCAGCAGTGAAGTATCTGAGCTTCTTGCCAAGCTTGTGGCAGCCGGATACAACATATTCATAAGTGGGGGTACCGGTTCCGGCAAGACCACTTTCTTAAATGCATTATCGCAGTTTATTCCCAAGACAGAGAGAATTATTACCATTGAGGACAATGCAGAGTTAAGGATTCAGGACGTTCCGAACTTGGTAAGGCTGGAGGCAAGGAATGCGAATGTGGAGGGAACCGGAGAGGTGACGATTCGGGAGTTGATTAGGTCGGCTCTGCGCATGCGGCCGGACCGTATAATTGTTGGGGAAGTGCGCTCAGCGGAGGCAATCGATATGCTGCAGGCGCTGAATACAGGGCATGACGGAAGCCTTAGTACCGGACATGCCAACAGTCCGACGGACATGTTAAGCAGGCTTGAGACAATGGTATTAATGGGAATGGACCTGCCTCTATCTGCAATCCAGAGACAGATTGCATCTGGAATTGATATTCTAGTCCATCTGGGAAGGTTGAGGGATAAGAGCAGGAAGGTATTGGAGGTAACAGAGGTATTAGGGTATTGGGATGGTGAGATTCGATTGCAGACATTGTATAAATATACAGAGGTTCAGGAAGAAGAAGGAAAGATACAGGGGGAATGGAGGAGGGTTCAGGAGATTACTCATAAAGAGAAGCTGCTGGCAGCAGGATATCACCTGTAAGGAGCATCTTTGGAATGTGGCGAAGGCGTTAGGAATCACGGTGGTTACGGTGTGGCTGTATTACCGTTCTTTGTGGCTGACATTGCTGTTACTGCCTCTTTTTATCTGGCATTTTCGCATGATGGAGGAGGAATGTGTCAGAAAGAAGGAGATGGAATTTCAGGTGCAGTTTAAAGAAGCGATTCAGGCAGTATCCGCGGCTTTGAATACAGGGTATTCTGTGGAAAATGCATTTAGGGAAGCTCAAAAGGAGCTTAAGTTAATCTATCCGGAAACTGCAAGGATATCAAAGGAACTGCTGTTTATTATCAGACAGTTACGGATTCATGTGCCCATGGAGCAGATTTTGGAGGAATTAGGGATGCGCGTGCAGATAGAGGATGTCAGGAATTTTGTGACAGTATTTGCAGCGGCGAAGAAGAACGGGGGCAATATGATTGCTATTATACAAGATACGGTAAGACAGATTGGTGACAAGATTGATGTAAAACGGGAGATAGACACAATACTTGCGGCAAAACGATATGAATTTCGTGTGATGTCTGCAATTCCCTATGCAATCATTGGTTATATGTCTTTCAGTTTTCCTGAGTTTATGGACAGCCTGTATGGAAATATTTTTGGAATTGGGGTGATGACAGTATGTCTTGGAATCTATATGGGCGCTTATTATCTTGGTGTAAGAATGATAAGGATAGAAGTCTGATACTTAAATATGTGGCAGTAGGAAGCATGCTGGTGATAGGAGGTATTCTTTTAGCATCTGATTTTATGCAGTCTGTCAGGGAGACAGATGGTGTGATCGAGAGAAATTCCTATGGCAAGGGAAGTAAGCTGGAAGATTTGGAGGTAACAGTTCAGGGAAAAGCGGAAAAGATTCCGATAGAGGTGGAGATTGCTGAAAGGCAGTATTCGTCAAAAGAGGTGCTGGAGGTATTTGACAGGATTATTTCCAGAATGGATGAATTGATCTTGGGTGAGAATAAGAGCCTTGACAGGATTGAACAGGATATGGTGCTTCTGACAAAGATTCCAGATGCGCCGGTAGAGGTATCCTGGGAGTTAGACCGTTATGATGTGCTGAACGTTAGGGGAGAGATACAGCCGGATAATTTGAAAGAAGAAGGAACACTTGTAAACTTAAGCGCAGTTCTGACATATCGTGAAAATGCAGAGGAGCAGGCATTATACCAGTGTACCGTAAAGGTATTTCCAAGGACACTGGATGAAGATGAAAAGGTGAGAAAGCGCATAGAGGAAGAAATCCAGAAACAGGAGAAAGAATGCCGTACTAGTAAGCTCGTGAAGCTTCCGGACAAGGTTTTAAACAGGGAGGCAGTTTATTATCAAAAAATGGACTTCCGTGGTCTGGTTCTGGTGATTATGGCAGCACTTATTGGAGTACTCTTGTATGCGCTTGAGATTCAGAAGCGGGGTAAGGAGAAGGAAAAGAAAAAGGGACAGATGCTTCTGGATTATCCAGAGATTCTGAATAAAATGAGCCTTTTTCTTGGAGCAGGGATGACGGCGAAACGTGCCTGGAGGAAGGTAGTGGAAGACTATGAACGCCAGAAGGAATCGTGGGGCGAACGGTATGCTTATGAGGAAATGAAGCGTACCTGCCATGAGATGGACAGTGGAGTCAGAGAGTCAGAAAGTTATGAGAATTTTGGAAGACGTTGTGATATTCAGGTGTATGTAAGGTTCGGCGCGTTATTATCACAAAATCTTAGAAAAGGGACAAAAGGGCTGACGCAGTTATTGAAGCTTGAAGCAATCCAGGCGTTTGAGGAGAGAAAAGCAAGGGCAAAACGGCTTGGGGAGGAGGCAGGGACAAAACTGCTGCTTCCAATGTTTTTGATGCTGGCGATTGTGCTGGTGATTGTGATTGTTCCCGCGTTTCTGTCCGTACAGATATAAATTCAATATAAAATGATTTTGAGGAGTGATAATATGTGGAGAATAGGGTCTGTTTTATCAAAAGTAAAAGAGAAGTTAAGAGAGGAGGATGGAATCGGGGTAGTAGAAGTCATATTGATTCTAGTGGTATTGATTGGTCTGGTCATTATATTCAAGTCTCAGCTTACCAGTCTGGTACAGAATATTTTCCAAAAAATCGTAAGCGAGAGTTCTGGAATCTGATGCCGGAATATGGAAAAAGAGCTTGGGATTGGGAAGAAAAAAAGTATTGTGGAGAAGTGACGGCTTATTTGAGCTTGATTTTCATCCTTTTGATTACTTTTATCGGCGGGATTATGGAGAGTGCATCTGTCCAGCTTGCGAAAAATTACCGAAGAACAGATACAAATCGAGCGATGGAATGTGTATTTGCAGAATACCAGAAGGAGCTTTTAGAAAAATATGATATCTTTGCCTTAGACGGCAGTTATGAGACGGGACAGTATACAGAGAAGAATGTGACAGAGCGCTTGGAGTATTATGGTGAGGGTAGGTTAGAGCATGAAGTGAAGAAAATTCAGTTTCTAACTGATAAAGGATGTAGGAGCTTTTTAAACCAGGTTTCAGCATATATGAAGCATAAATATGGATTGGATGCCATGAAGGATCTGCTTGGAATGACCTCTGAGTGGGGGCGGCAGGAGGATAGCGCACAGGCTTATGTAAAAGAGGAAAATTCATGGCACGAGAGCATGGACGGTCTGCTAAAGGAAAACGAAGCTGAACTGCCCAGGGAGAATAATCCCATTGACCACATAGGGCAGTTGAAGAAGACGCCTTTATTGACGCTGGTAATGCCAAAGGGCAAGGCTATATCAGAAAAGCGTGTAAAAAGCAGAGAAATGTTAGAGGTCAGAGAACGGAAGCAGGGATATGGCAATTTTTCGGAGGCTGAAGAAAAGAACGGAAATTTGTCCTCTCTGCTGTTTGGGGAATATCTTCTTGAGCATTTTTCAAAGTTTACGGATACAGAGTATACAGGAGGAACGTTGGATTATGAATTAGAGTACATTCTGGCAGGAAAAGACAGTGATAAAGAAAATCTGGAATATATAGTCAGAAAATTATTACTTTTCAGATTTGTTCCTAATTATGTATATATCCAGACAGACAGGGAGATGAAGGCTGAGGCAGAGACAGCGGCATTAGCATTATGTACCCTTCTTGCGGTTCCTGCCATTACGGAGGCAGCAGCCCAGGGAATTCTGTTGGCGTGGGCATATGGGGAATCAATTATGGATATCCGGTCTTTGCTGAAAGGAAGCAGGGTGCCATTGGTGAAGTCAAAGGAGAGCTGGCAATTACAGTTTTCTAAACTGCTTACTCTTGGAACAAAGGAGGATGTGAGTGAGGGAAGGGATGATGAAAATGGGCTTGGATATTCGGAATATCTTCGTATGTTGTTGTTCTTAACAAATACGGAGGTGACAGCGTTACGGACACTTGGAGTCATAGAGCAGAATATGAGAAAGGTCTATGGTCAGGCATATTTTCGGGCGGATTTTTGTATCAGCAGGATGGAGATAGGGTCGGTTTGCAGCTTGAGAAGAGGCGTACGTTATCAGTTTAAAACTTACTATGCTTATCAGTGACGAAGATGTTTAGATGAAAAGGCAGAGGCGGATACAGATGCCCTTTCGGGTATCAGAATTAATCCAGAAAACAGACGTGTTAAATCAAATAGAAAGGAGAAGGATTCGTACGATGAAAAGTAAAACACTCCCCTCATATTTAAAAAATTCTTATCTGTCTGGAAGGGTATCTGTATCCGCCTCTAAAGAAGCTAGTATAACGGTTGAGGCGGCTATAGCAGTTCCAATTTTTTTTCTGGCAGTGGTGAGTCTTATATATCTGATGGAAATCATGGCCATCCAGACTGCTATGCGTTCTGGTCTGCAATATGCGGGAAGGAAGGCGTCGGAGGAAGCTTGTGTAATTACAATGATTATGCCTTCCCGATTAGAGAGGGATGTGGTGCAGGCAGTTGGTGCAGAACGGCTAGACAGAAGTATCGTAATCGGTGGAAGCGGCGGAGTCAGGTGTAATGGCTCGCATATATCTTCACGAACGGGAATCGGAGAATTGGAAGTTACATATCAGGTGGGGTTGCCGATTCCAATGTTTGGCGTACCTCCTTTAAAATATCAGGAGAAAATGCGTATCAAGGCATGGAGCGGATATGAGAAGCCAGGATTTGGGTCAAATCGTGAGGATACAGTTTATGTTACAGACACCGGTATGGTCTATCATAGGGATTATCACTGTACATATTTAGAGTTATCCATTCATATGGTTCCATCAGGAAACATTGAAGATCTGAGAAATCAAAGCGGAGGAAAATATTATCCATGTGAGCGCTGTATGAGAAATGGGGGAAATGGGGTGTATATCACTAATACAGGGGATCGGTACCACAATTCGTTGTCATGCAGCGGATTAAAACGAACGGTCTATGCCGTTTTACTGTCTGAAGTCGTCGGAAAGGGGGCCTGCTCCAGATGTGGAAGGTAAGTCAGTGCATAAGTATGGTTTTGCTGGCAGGGCTATCCATTACAGATATTCATTCCCGAAGAATACCAGTTATCGTTCTGATTTCTGGTAATCTGGCAGCGCTGTGCTATCAGATTTATATCGCAAAAGAGGATGTATTTGTGCTGGCGGGAGGAATAGGAGTAGGATTATTATTTCTGTTAGTCAGTAGGGTTACAAGAGAGGGAATGGGATATGGGGATAGCTGGACGATACTTATTTTAGGAATTTACCTTGGCTTGTGGAAGCTGTTAGAAGTTCTTTTGGCAGCATTTCTATTCCTTGGGATAGCAGCAATTATTTGTCTTTCTTTAAAGAAAATATCGAGAGAATATAAGCTTCCATTTATTCCCTTTTTGGCAGCAGGATATCTGTTCAGTATTTTAACAGGAGGGATGAACGGATGAAAGATTACAAAGTACAGGCAAGCATGACGGTAGAAATGTCATTTCTTATGCCTATGATTCTGTTCCTGATTATGGGATGTATTTTGGCAGTATTTTATTATCATGACAAAAATATATTGTCTGGTGCTGCATATGAGACGGCCGTTGTTGGTAGTACGAAGGCAAGGGAAAAGGAGGGCATAAAGGAGGGGGAATTGGAGACGCTTTTTTATCAAAGGGCAAAGGATAAATGTATTATGTTTGTCAACTTGCAGGTATCAGTCAGGGCAGGGAAAGAAGAGATTGAAGTCGTTGCAGGCGCATCAAGGAAATATATGAAAATTTCGGTTGCCAAAAGAGCGGCGGTTACAGAGCCAGAGAAAAAAATCAGGGATTTGAGACGTATTAAAGGATAGAAAATATTGATCAGAGAGGATGGAGAGGTGATTTCTTAAATGGAACGTAAGATTACGATTGAGGAGGAGATTTTCTATAAAGAAGATTATCAGATTCGTATGCTAAAGGCAAATAATTTAAACGGAATATTGAAGATGGGAGGCAGAGGAGTTAATCAGAACAGCTATTATGATTATGACGTCAGCGGAAAGATTTCAATGAAAGCGATGTTTGAAAGAAGTAAGATAAATGCAGAAGACATAAAAATGTTTCTTAGAGATTTAAAGAATGTGGTAAAAGAGGTGGAAACTTTTTTGTTAAATATCCATTGTATCCTGTTGAAACCAGAGTATATCTTTTATGAGGAGGGAAAGTATTTCTTCTGTTATTATCCATTGGCAAAGCAAGAGCTGTGGGAGGAATTTCACGAATTAACAGAGTATTTTGTGAAACAGGCGGATTATCAGGAGCAGGAATGTGTTCGTATGGTATTTCTTTTACATAAGAAGACAATGGATGAAAATTACAGTTTGGAGAAGCTGGCGGCAGAATGTATGAAAACTTTGCAGGAGGATGGAGATGCAGCAGAAGAACATCAGAAAAAAGCTGGCGATAAAGACAGAGAAGACATGGAAGAAGATTTGCAGGGGAGAGACTGGATTACCGAACAGGAAATTGGAAGTGGGGTTATGAGAGAAACGGATACGGTGTGGGCGCCTGTCAAAAAGCTTCTGAATAAGCGCAGGAAATCAAAATGGGGAGATTGGGATGGATTGCATATCGAAGAAGAAGATTTTTCCTGAGAGATTTTTCCTAAAAGTGATAATGACTTTGGTGTTTAGATATGTTACAATAATTTTGTCAGATATAGGAAGGAGGCGGCAGCTATGAAATTAGATAAGGAAGATTTGTTGGCTATATCAGATTTACTTGATGAAAACATGAGTTCCGCGTTACGACCGATAAAAGATGAGCTTCGAGAAGTGAAAGAGAAAGTATACGATTTGGGAGAAGACCTTGAAGGGGTAAAAGAAAGACTTGAGAGGGTAGAGGAAAAAGTTAAGAGGTTGGAGGAAAAAGTAGAGCAGGTAGGGGAAAAAGTTAAGAGGTTGGAGGAAAAAGTAGAGCAGGAAATCGAGAGGGTAAATGAAAGGCTCGATAATGTAGATAATAGACTTCATTCTGTAGAACTACATATTGAAAATGTTACAGATAAGAACATCCAGTTATTGGCAGAAAATTATGTCCCTGCGGCTAAGAGATATGAGAGAGCATCTGCTGAAATGGAAGGAATGAAGGCAGACATTGAGATTATAAAGGTAGTAATTGCAGACCACAGTAAGAAGCTAAGTGTATTTGCCTAATTTATTGCTAAGAAAAATTAAGTGATATAGGTTACTTTATCAGGAAGAATATGATATACTATGCAGGAATAATGAGGACATATACTGGAAGGTGACTTTGTGATACATAGAAATAGAATAAATGCCCCATGTACTGTTATATTGGCAGTAATGAATGTGCTCGTATTCTTTGCACTTACTTTACAGGGAATGACAGAGGATGGGACGTTCTTATTAGAGCATGGGGCTATGTTTGTTCCCAAGGTAGTGGAGGATGGGGAATATTACCGTTTATTTACCAGTATGTTTCTGCATTTTGGATTTGAACATCTGATGAATAATATGGTAACACTAGTATTGCTGGGATGGAATTTGGAGATTGAAGTAGGGAAGATTAAATTCCTGTTAATCTATATTCTTAGTGGTCTGGGCGGCAATATTCTGTCTGCATGGTATGAAGTTCGGACAATGGATTATACTATTTCAGCAGGGGCATCGGGGGCGATTTATGGGATCATCGGTGCGTTATTATACATAGCAATGCGTAATCGTGGACGGATTGGGGATATCTCTGGCAAAGGGCTTGTATTTATGCTCATCATCAGTCTGTATTACGGATTTACCAGTAGTAGTGTGGATAATTTGGCACATATTGGCGGTCTGGCAATAGGTTTTGTGTCAGGAATACTTCTGTACTGGAAGTGCAATCGTAAAGACAGTGCCTTTTCCAAGAGTTGATTTTACCTGTATGGAGCCGCCATGAGCTGTAATAATCCGTCTGGTAATTGCAAGCCCAAGACCTGTTCCGTTTTTCTTATGTGTTACAAATGGTTCAAAGATGGAAGACATATCATTAGTATCGATTCCGGAGCCGTTGTCTGTAATCGAGATGTGAATTGTATGTTCACTATAATCTGCGTCCAGTCGGATTGAAGGAGATTCTGAATCTGAGATGACAGCATCTTTCGCATTACTCAGAAGATTCAAAAGGGTCTGTTTTAGTTTAACAGGATCAACCATGACTGACGGCAGGTCGGAGGCAATTCTGGAAGTGAATTCGATATTAGTATCCAGAATAGATGATGCAAACGACAGAACAAGAGCTTTAAGGAAGGAAATAGCATCAATTCTGACGAGGGATAGTTTCGTACTATTGTTATAGGAAGAAAGCTCCTCCAATAGCTGATTCATGTATTCAATATCTTGATGCAGGGAAGTCCAGTGACGGAATTCCAAAACTTCAGGGTGTTGTGCTTCAATTAATTGAAGTGTACTGTATACAAGAGTTAAGGGGTTCCGAATCTCATGGCTAATGGCGTTGATTTCCATACGATGAGACTTCAGAAGTCTTGTGAGAAGTTCTTTTTTATCAGGACTTTCCTCCATGATTTGTTGTAATTTGTCGTAATCTGCTGCTGAAAACATAGTATTTACCGCCTTTCTGAATTAACAGTTTAGCATTGGCGGGTGAAATAATCAATTATTTTTTTAAGAAAGGGTGATATAGATATGAAGGACGAGAATTGCATATTCTGTAAACTCGCAAATGGGGACATACCCACAGCTACTTTATATGAGGACAAAGATTTTCGGGTAATCTTGGATGTAAGTCCGGCATCAAAGGGTCATGCATTGATTATTCCTAAGGAGCATTATGCGAATCTGTATGAACTTGATGATGAATTGGCATCAAAGATATTGGTATTGGCTAAGAAGATGATCACAAAACTTACGGATATTCTTGGCTGTGACGGCTATAATATTGTTCAGAATAATGGAGAAGCGGCTGGTCAGACCGTATTTCATTTTCATTTGCATATGATTCCAAGGTATAAGAATGATAGCGTTGGATTAAGCTGGAAGATGGGAAAACTGACCGAAGAGGATAAAGAGGAATTACTGGCTAAGATAAAATAGTTTAAGGAAGCGAAGGATGAGTAGTAAGTGGAAGTTGAGTTAATAACAAAAGCAGACTTCAATGTAATTTACGAAGAAAATTTTGATCGAGTATATAAAGCGGCAGTAAAATATTCCGGAAATCACCATTCGGCAGAAGAAATTGTACAGAATGTATTTATGAAGTTATTTACGAACATGGATAATGTTGAGAAAGAAGCAGCCAAGGCGTGGCTGCTTCTGACGACAAAGTACATGGCCCTGAATCTGAAAAGAGATCGTAAAAAAGAGTGTCTGATGGAAGATATGGAGGGTGAAGCCGAGGTGAGACTCTCAGAATCTGTGGAAAATCCGGAAGAATTCTTTGAGAGAAAGATAAAAGATCAGCAGTTTATGGAATTGAAGAAAGGAATATTTGAGGCATTGTACGAAAAGAACCCCAGGTGGTATGAAGCCATTACGATTACATATGTTTTAGAAAAGCCGCAGAAAGAGGTTGCGGAAAATATGGAAGTGACGCTGGATGTTCTGCATAGTATATTGTATCGGGCAAAGAAGTGGATACGCGAGAATTACGCAGAAGAGTATGCTCACTTGAATAAAGCGTAAAACAGGTGCCGGTACTGACACCTGTTTTTTGTCTTTGAGTATCGACATTTTTCGACGAAATGCGTTATTATACGTGTCTATACGGAACGAATGGCTATAAAACTATTTATTAGCGGCAGTTTCAATTAGGTCTATGATTGTATCGATAGAATTCTGCTGAGGAGAATTCTTCATGGCATCTATGTAAGAAGTTCGGTTCTTATATAATGACATAATGGAATTAAGAAGCGACTCTTTACTAAGTGATTCTTCTTCCAGAACGATACTGTAGCCCTGACGTTCAAATGATCGGGCGTTCAAAATCTGGTCACCACGGCTTGCATTGACAGAAAGCGGAATCAGAAGATTCGGCTTGTGGAGTGCAAGCAGTTCACAGATGGCGTTAGCTCCGGCTCTGGAGATTACGATATCTGTTAAGGCAAAGAGATCTTTTAACTCCTCTTTGACGTATTCAAATTGGGCATAACCTTCCATGCCCTTGAGGGATTCGTCAAGCTTTCCTTTGCCGCATAGATGGATGACCTGGAATGTTTTTAAAAGTTCGGGCAGGACACTTCGTACTGCCTCGTTTACTGCCACGGAACCAAGACTTCCGCCGACAACCATGATTACAGGTTTGTCGGAAGTGAATTTAAGGAATTCTTTAGCTTTATATTTGTCACCAGACAATAACTCCTGCCGGATTGGTGAACCTGTCAAGATAGCCTTTCCCTCTGGAAGATGTGTCAAAGTCTCTGGGAAATTACAGCAGACTTTGGTTGCGGAAGGGATAGACAGCTTGTTTGCAAGACCAGGCGTCATATCAGATTCATGAATGATGGTTGGTACATGACGACCCTTGCCCGCCAGTACGACAGGAACAGAGACAAATCCACCCTTGGAAAAGATAACGTCAGGATTCAGTATCTTTACCAATTTTTTTGCTTCGCCTAATCCCTTGATTACGCGAAATGGGTCCGTAAAATTCTGAATACTAAAATACCGGCGCAATTTTCCAGAAGATATTCCATGATAAGGAATTCCAAACTGTTCGATTAACTCCTTTTCAATGCCATGGTAGGAACCAATATAGTGAATATCATATTGTAATTCTTTGAGCCGTGGCAAGAGAGCAATATTAGGTGTTACGTGGCCTGCGGTGCCGCCGCCAGTTAAGATAATGCGTTTCATAATGACCTCCCAATCTTGATAAAGCATAGAACGTTGTCTGTATGACAATCTGTTATAATTATATTATACGTTTAGAAGTGATTTGGTCAAGAGAAAGAAGAAGATTTAGGGATATACATACAGTATATAAGGTTGCATATATTTAATGAGAGGGATAATGATGAAAAATAATGATGAATTATTGGAACAAATGATAAAAGAAGACTTCAAGAGGGCTGCGGAGGAGGAAGATGCTGCTCTCAGGGATGACGATGCTATCAGTGTTCCGGTAGGGATGAAGGAATCTTTGTATTTGAAGATTAGTGAGGAGATAGAGAGGCTAGAAAAAAGCGGGAAAGCCGCAGATGTAAAAGAGATAGACAACATTGTGGAAATAGAGAAGGTGAGGAAAAAGCAGCGGGAGCATCTGTATGCTAATATGTCCGAGGATGACCGTAAGGCATTGGAAATTGGCAGGAGAGTATTGGAGAAAGAAAGGGCACAGAAAGAGGGGAAGGTTGTTTGGAAGAAGAAACAGATTAAGAAGGTGTACTTTGGGCTTGCTGCTGCGCTGGTGTTAGCGATGGCTGTAGGAGTAACAATTATGGGCGGACCTGAGAAGATTATCAAGATGATGACTCAAATGGTTGGAGACAGGGAAATAGAGCAGGTAGATTCTAGTGAAGATAATTTGATTATAGTAAATGAGGATGAAGAAGATGCATACCAAAAAGTCAGTGAGGAATTCGGAATAGAACCAGTAAAGATAATAATTATATCAGATAAAATGAAGTTTATTAGTATGAAGTATGATGATTCAATGAAGACTGCAGAATTATGTTATGATTATGGAGGGGAAAAGCTACTTTATTTGATAAATTCATCCTATACTAAAGAATCATTTGGTTTTAAAATTGAAGACAAGGTTATAGATAAATATCCTATAGAAGTGTATGGAAGAAAGATAGAAATAAAGCAGTATCAAGTGTCAGATGGGGAAAAGGATAGATTTTCTGCTAGCTTTGAGGAAATGGGATTGAAATATTTTTTATCGGGTACTATGAATAAATCAGAATTTGATTTTATAATAGAAAATTTGTATTTTTTATGGTAAATTGCGTCAGTTTTTACAAAGTTATGTGTTTATATAAATGAGGGATAAATTAGGATTGGAGGTGTAAGAGTGAAAAAAAGGATAATGTCTGTATGTTGCACATTTTTGTTGATAATCGGCATGCTATTTATATCAACAAATAATGCAAAGGCAGCATCAGATGATCCTATCTTGGATGGTTCGTATCTAACACACGATGAAGAATCTGTTGGTTATGTTACATCATTTACAAGAGGAGTTGATTTACTTGCAAGTTATTCAAAATGTGCAAGATTGGGTCCTGGAAAGCTCTTTGCAGGAGGAACGACGATTGCAACGCGCGATGTTAATAGTGTGAGAGTGACTGTTCTTGTAGAACGTGCTAAAGAAGGAGATACATCCTGGACTTATTATGATCACTGGTCTAAAGAGAATGTAAATGCAGATAGAGTAAGTTCAAGTCGGACACTATTAGTTGAAGGTGGTTATTATTATAGGGTTCGTTGTACACATTCGGCTCATCTTGACCTAGGGAGCTCCTTCACCAACGGTGTATTCATCGAAAAGCCATAAAGAACCATTCGTCCAAAGTATAAGAGAGTAAGACAAACAGGTAAAAAGTAAGCGACAAATTAAAAAGACAGACGACATACTAAAATTAAAAATTGAATATGGAAAAATTGCAATCTGAAGACAGAGTTAGTCTAAAAAACTAAAGATAGCGGATAATCAGGAAGGGCTGTAGGAAGTACCGTCTACGGTGCAAACGATGGAACTATTAATTTAATTTCGACCTTACATTGAGAAACCGTAGGCCCACGAGACGGGTCAAAGTCGTCGTAGACGGTACTTCCTGCAGCCCTCCCAGAAAAATTAAGAGAACGAGAATAATCTGAAAGGATACGAAGTAATGTTACGCTTCGTATCCTTTTCCAGTTATGTGTTGTGTCTAAATCTATGCATCCCCGATTGCCTGTCGCAGTGCCTTGGCAAGCTGATCCGGACAAGAGGTTGGCTTGAACCCGCAAGTAATTCCCTCCATACGTGAGATTGCGTCATGTACATCCATACCAACCACCAGGCTTGCAATTCCCTGGGTATTTCCGGCACAGCCGCCGACAAACTGTACATTCTTAATAATGTTTCCGTCCACATCTACCTTAATCAGCCGTGAACAGACACCAGATGGCTTAAATTCCATATCCATCCTCCTCCTTTAAAGTTTTAATTTATCTTTCCTTTTTGGAAAAACCCCGCTAAGAGTTTTTTCTATGAGATTCATCTCCAGATGTTTTTTTATCATCCAGAGCTGTAACCTTTATGCAGAGCATCCGTTTCCTTTACTAATATTATACAATGAACTTCCATAGTTACAAGCATAAATTTAATAAATTTGGTATACAAAGGATAAAGAAAGTTATGGTTTTATTTCTGACAGCTTTATGATACAATTTTTAGAGATTGAAGAATTGAGTCCAGAGACTGGCTCTATCTTTTTCGCTATAATGAACACAAAAATAAGGGTTACAGGAGGATAACGAAGGAATGATTGGAATCATCGGAGCAATGGAAGAAGAGGTTGCGGCGCTTAAGGAAGCCATGGATATTCATGAGACAGTAGAGCAGGCATCCATGGTATTCTGTAAAGGAGTACTGTGCGGCAAGGAGGTTGTAATAGTAAGAAGCGGGATTGGCAAGGTAAATGCAGGAATCTGTGCACAGATCCTGGTGGACAGGTTCAAAGCAGAAATGCTGATTAACACGGGAATTGCAGGTTCTCTGGATGCGAAGATTGATATAGGGGATATGGTAATCTCGACAGATGCCCTGCATCATGATATGGATGCCACAGAGTTTGGATATCCAGTGGGGCAGGTGCCGAGAATGGAGGTAATGTCCTTCCCAGCAGATGAAGAACTGGTGAAGAAGGCTGTTCAGGCAAGTGAGAAAGCGAATCCGGATATCCATACATTTACCGGAAGAGTAGCCAGCGGCGACCAGTTTATTGCATCCCGTGAGGTGAAGGACAAGATCGTTGAGAATTTTCATCCTCTGTGCGTGGAGATGGAAGGGGCGGGAATTGCTCATGCGGCACATCTGAATAAAGTTTCGTACGTCATAATACGCGCCATTTCGGACAAAGCTGACAACAGCGCCAGCGTAGATTACCCGACTTTTGAACGACAGGCAATCGCCCACAGCGTAAGGCTTGTGAAGGAATTATTGACATTAATATAAAAAGAGCAGGCTTCACAATCCGGTGGGAAATGACAGGATCTCCCTTCTGGCGTGCGGAATCTGTAGAACGGTTTTTAAGCTCTCCTTTAGAATTTCAGTTATAATTCTATACAGAAGGAGGGCTTTTTATGTTAGAAACAATTTTGGACAGGCACATAATATTTGTGCTAATGGGAATCCTGACAGCCGTAGGGATTATGAGTAAATTAATTGTCAATGTCTCTTTGAAACGTTTGGTACGTGCAGCGGGAAATATGAATAAAAGCACCCATCCGCTGATGCGCCTGGTACGTGCCAAATTTGAACATGCCAGCATGGTCAGCGACAAGGTTGAAAATGTTAAGGTATTTGTGGACAAGTACTTGTATGAGTATAAGGTATTGGGACTACGGCTTCACAGTTGGAGAAGGATGGAGAAAGCGTCGGCAGCGTTGTGCCTGCTGACAGGAGCCGTGGGTGCAGGGCTTGAATACGCCGTAAATGGAATGAGCGATCTGGTGTGGAAGACCGGTGCAGTCGGAGGAGGACTTGCGGCCTTCGTATATCTGGTTCATCTGCTGACAGATGAAAAGTACCAGTTAGAGGCCGTTCAGAATTACATGGTCGATTTTCTGGAAAATGTGTGCCAACACAGATTCGAGAAATCTAATCAGAAAGAGATTAAAGTATTGGCGCAGGATGGAGCGTACGGGGAGTTTGGAGTTATGCCGGCAGACGGGCAGGACAATTCAGGAGATAAATATGCAGTCCGGAAGAAGGAGACGGCGGAGGATTTGTTTGCAGTAAGAAATCTTGAACAGGCGGATGAGCATTTATATGCAGCAAAGAGCCAGGGGCAGTCGGGAGGGCAGGCATATACAGCAAAGGGCCAGGGGCAGCCGGAAGGACAGTCATATACAGCGAAGGGGCAGAGCCAGTCGGAGGGACAGCCATATAACGACCAGCCGGAAGATTCTTACTCCGTGAGAAATCGGGATTCTTCACAGGGACAGAGTGCGGTAAGCGCATTTCTCGCAGCAGAATTGAAAGCAGGGGAATCGGTTTTCCGTACCCAGGAAACGGAGCCAGATGAGGCGGTCAATGCATTTCGTACTGCGGATTTGAGAGTGGATGAAGTTGCAAACGCATTTCGCATGGCGGAATCCGCACAGAGTAAAGGAGGAAATGAGTTTCGGACCCAGGAGACCAGCCGGAATGAGGGACCGGCAGAGCTTCGGCTGCAAGAAGCAGGACAGAATGACGGAATCAGCGCATTTCGGATGCCAGAGCCAATTAAGACCGATGGAACCGACACATTTCGGACATCGGAAGCGAGGCAAAAGGAGTCGGTGGAAATAGAAGCACCCAGAGGAAGGGAGAAGCGTAAGGAGAATATCGTGGAGATTCCAGTTCCTGAGCTAGCCAGGGAGACCATAGAGAAGGTAGTCATCGAAACGCCGGAGACTTCAAATCCCGCCAGGAACCCACAGGGACGCCAGAACTTACAGAAAGATAGAATGCAAAGAAGGGAAAAAGCCGAGGAAGAAATAGACCGAGATGTTGTAATCCGAAGGATACTCGAAGAGTTTATGGCTTGATTATAACCGTCTGATTTGGTAAAATAATAAATGTATAAAATTACCATAAATGAGCGAGAATGCTGTTTTAAACAGAGTTTCCCGCATAGAAGGAAGGAGCCCTAATATGAGCAGAGTTACATTTGATTATTCTAAAGCAAAGACATTTATTTCAGAGCATGAGATTGAATCAATGAAGAAGATTGCAGAGAATGCAAAAGCAGAACTTCTTGGCAGAGAAGGCGCTGGAAATGATTTCCTTGGCTGGATTGATCTTCCTGTGGATTATGATAAGGAAGAATTTGCAAGGATCAAGGAAGCGGCAGAGAGAATTAAAGGAGATTCAGAGGTTCTTCTCGTAATCGGTATTGGAGGCTCTTATCTTGGCGCAAGGGCGGCGATTGAATTTTTGCGTCATAATTTCTATAATATGGTATCAAAAGAGATTCGTAAGACACCGGAGATTTATTTTGTAGGAAACAGCATCAGCAGCACATATTTGAAGCATCTGGTTGACGTGATTGGAGAGAGGGATTTCTCCGTAAATATCATCTCCAAATCTGGAACCACGACAGAGCCTGCGATTGCTTTCCGTATCTTTAAGGGAATGTTGGAGAAGAAGTACGGCAAAGATGGGGCTGCAAAGAGAATTTATGCCACAACCGACAAGGCAAGAGGGGCGCTTAAGAATCTGGCCACAGAGGAAGGATATGAGACGTTCGTTGTTCCGGATGATGTAGGAGGTCGTTTCTCTGTACTGACAGCAGTAGGACTTCTTCCGATTGCAGTTAGCGGTGCAGATATTGACAAGCTGATGGAGGGCGCGGCAGATGCAAGAGAGCATGCTCTAAATGATTCCTATGAGGAGAATGATGCTGTGACATATGCTGCAATCCGCAACATTCTGCTTCGCAAGGGCAAAGCAGTCGAGATACTTGCCAACTATGAGCCAAGTCTTCACTATGTTTCTGAGTGGTGGAAGCAGCTCTACGGCGAGAGTGAAGGTAAGGATCAGAAAGGAATCTATCCGGCATCCATTGACCTTACAACAGATCTTCATTCCATGGGACAGTTTATTCAGGACGGAAACCGCATCATGTTCGAGACTGTTTTGAACGTAGAGGAGTCCACGGAGGAGATTGTAATCGAAGAAGAACCGGTTGATCTGGACGGATTGAATTATCTGACAGGAAAGACCGTTGATTTTGTCAATAAGAGCGCAATGAACGGAACCATGCTTGCCCATACGGATGGTAATGTTCCGAATCTGGTTGTTAAGATTCCAAAGCAGGACGAGTTCTCACTGGGCCAGTTGTTCTATTTCTTTGAGTTTGCCTGCGGTGTCAGTGGATATATTCTGGGAGTGAATCCATTTAACCAGCCAGGCGTGGAGAGTTATAAGAAGAATATGTTCGCGCTTCTTGGAAAACCAGGATTTGAGAAGGAGAGAGAAGAACTTCTTAAGAGGTTATAATGGGGTGTTTGTATAACAGGCTTAGGGAATATAGCAGGTCGGATTACTATGGTTTCCATATGCCGGGGCATAAGAGGCAGCTTAATATGTTAGGCTCAGAGCCTGTCTACTCCATTGATATTACGGAGATTGAAGGGTTTGACGACCTTCACCATGCAGAAGGGCTTCTTAAAAGCGCCCAGGAACGGGCGGCAAAGGTGTACCATGGAGAGGAGACTCATTTCCTTATTAATGGAAGCAGTGTAGGAATCCTAAGCGCTGTTGCAGGTGTGACAAAAAGAGGTGATACAGTACTTGTGGCAAGAAATTGCCACAAGTCTGTGTATCATGCCATAGAGATGAATGGATTGAACCCGGTGTATCTGGCACCGGGATTTCATGCGTCTATGCAGATGAATACCGAGGTTTTTGCAGAGGATGTCAAGGCGGCTTTGAGAGCGAATCCAAAGATTCGGGCGGTTGTGATTGTGTCGCCTACCTATGAAGGGGTGATATCAGATGTGGAGGCAATAGTGGGTGCGGCTCATGAGAAGGGAATACCAGTCATTGTTGACGAAGCCCATGGGGCGCATTTTGGTTTTCATTCGTATTTTCCAGAAAATTCCAATAAAAAGGGTGCAGACATCGTTATACACAGTCTTCATAAGACCCTCCCGTCGCTGACCCAGACTGCACTTCTGCATATAAATGGAAAACTTGTCAGGCGTGAGAAGGTACGCAGGTTCATTCATATGCTGCAAAGCAGCAGTCCTTCTTATATTCTGATGGCAAGTATGGACTCGTGTATTGAGATGCTTGAAAACCGGAGGCAGGAGTTGTTTGAGCCGTATGTGAGGAGCCTTCAGGCACTTCGGGAGGAGCTTCAAGCCCTTAAGGGACTGAAGCTGGTTTGGACAGACAGGTGCGACCCTTCAAAACTGGTTATTTCTGGGGAGGATGTAGGACTTACAGGAAAAATGCTTTATCGGATTCTGCTGGAAAAATATCATCTTCAGATGGAGATGGCGGCTGGTAAGTATGTTCTTGCCATGACGACGGTTGGGGATACACAGGAAGGATTTCGACGGCTTAGCTGTGCTTTATCGGAGATTGACGAAGAAAACAGACGGAGAGGAAGGGAAAGTTTGCAAAAAACAGGGAATATTCCTTGCCTTCCCGCGCCTGATGTGGTATATAATAGTTCGGAAATAGAAGAAATGCTGGAACATTTTCATGAAACAGGAGTGAATCGGGTGGAGGCCAGACTGTGGAGAGACAGCGTAGGATACGTGTCCGTGGAGTATGCATATCTATATCCTCCAGGAATTCCTTTAATTGTTCCGGGAGAAAGGGTATCACAAGAGGCGGCAGATATGTTACAATGGTATTATGAGATGGGTTTTTCTATTGAAGGATTAAAAAGGGATTCTTATATTGAGGTTTTGGCACATGGGTAAGATCTACTATTTGATGGGAAAGAGTTCTTCCGGAAAGGATACCCTGCTGAAAGAAGTAAAAGAGGCTTTGCCGAAGCTTAGAACCATTACGCCATATACCACCAGACCTAAACGGGAGGGAGAACGGGACGGGGTAGAATACTTTTTTGTGTCAGAGGATACATTAAGTACATATGAACGGCAGGGCAGAGTAATCGAGCAGCGGGCATACAATACGGTTCATGGCGTATGGAGATATGCGACCATTGACGACGGGCGGGTAGACCTTAAAAGTGCAGATTATCTTGTGATTGGGACGCTGGAATCTTATTGCAGGATGAGGGAATACTATGGAAGGGATAACGTGACTCCCCTTTATATTGAGGTGGAGGACGGAGAGCGTCTGAAACGTGCAATCGGACGTGAAGAAGTACGAAAGGCTCCGGATTATATGGAGCTTTGTAGGAGATTTCTTGCAGATTCAGAGGATTATTCCGAAGAAAACCTTTTAAAGTATGGGATTACCAGAAGAATCCAGAATAATGACGGAACAAGATGCTTAGAAGAGATTATAGGGGAAATACAACATGGGAAGCTTTAAAGATGTGGTAGGCCACAAAGACATTATTAATTATATCAAGAATGCTGTGAAGATGGACCAGATATCCCACGCATACATTTTAAACGGAGAGAGAGGCGCCGGAAAGAAGCTTTTGGCATATCTTTTTGCAATGACATTGTTGTGTGAGAAGAAAGGACCAGAGCCTTGCAATACCTGTCACTCCTGCCGGCAGGCGGAGACTGGAAATCATCCAGATATTATCAGAGTAACCCACGAGAAGCCTAATTCTATCAGTGTGGATGACATTCGTGACCAGGTGAATAATACCATTATGATAAAGCCCTACCAGGGACCGTATAAGATATACATTATTGACCATGCAGACCTTATGACTGTACAGGCACAGAATGCATTGCTTAAGACAATCGAGGAACCGCCTCAGTATGCGGTGATAATGCTGCTGACTGAGAATGCGGAGGTTCTTCTGCCTACGATAAATTCCAGATGTGTAATGCTGAGGCTTCGCTATATCAAGGATAAATTGATTAAAAAGTATCTTATGGAGAGCCTTAAAGTGCCGGATTACAAGGCAGATCTGTGTACAGCATTTGCTCAGGGCAACATGGGGCATGCAATTATGCTGGCCAATTCAGAGCATTTTAATGAGATACGCGAGGAAGCCGTTCATCTGCTTCGGCATGTTCACGAGATGGAGATAAGTGAGATTGTACAGGCTGTGAACAGTATTTCTGCATATAAATTAGAGATTACCGACTATCTGGATATTATTGCGGTATGGTATCGGGATGTTTTGCTATACAAGGCAACCAAGGATATGGATACGGTCGTATTCAAGGACCAGATCAACGATATTCGTGAGCAGGCGAGAAAGAGCTCTTATGAGGGAATTCAGTTGATCATCAGTAGTCTTGAAAAGGCGAAGGCGCGGCTTAAGGCGAATGTGAATTTTGAGCTGGTCATGGAGCTTTTGTTCCTGACAATGAAGGAGAATTAATCGTATGACGAGAGTGATTGGAGTAAGGTTCCGTCCGGCTGGGAAGATCTATTTCTTCGCACCGGGGAAGTATGAGGTCAAGACAGGAGATAAGGTAATCGTTGAGACGGCGAGAGGCGTGGAGTTTGGTTCTGTGGTTACAGGACCAAAGGAGATAGAGGACGGAAAGATTACACAGCCCTTGAAGTCTGTAATCCGGATTGCAACCCAGGAAGATATATATAAGGAAGAAAAGAACCGTGAGAAGGAAAAGGAGGCATTTTCCATCTGCCTTGAGAAGATCCGCAAGCATGGACTTGAGATGAAGTTAATCGATGCGGAGTATACATTTGACAATAACAAAGTACTTTTTTATTTTACAGCAGACGGGCGGATTGATTTTCGTGAGCTGGTGAAAGATCTGGCAAGTGTGTTCCGCACCAGGATTGAGCTTAGACAGATTGGAGTACGGGATGAGACGAAGATTCGCGGAGGAATTGGAATATGCGGACGCCCGCTATGCTGTCACACATATTTGACGGAATTTGCGCCGGTTTCTATTAAGATGGCAAAGGAACAGAATTTGTCTCTGAATCCCTCCAAGATATCGGGAGTATGCGGGAGGCTTATGTGCTGTCTGACCAACGAGGAGGAGACTTACGAAGAACTGAACAGCCGCCTGCCTTCTAACGGGGATCGAGTGACCACGCCTGACGGATTGAAAGGTGAGGTGCAGTCAGTAAACGTACTGCGTCAGCTTGTGAAAGTGATCGTGACCCTGGACAATGATGAGAAGGAGATTCGGGAGTACAAGGCAAAAGAGCTTAGGTTTAAATCGAGACGCAGAAAGAAGGATATGAGACTGTCGCGGGAGGAGATGGCAGAGCTTAAGGCATTGGAAGAAAGGAACGCGGCGTCGAAGTTGGATGATGAATAGAGAATATATAAGAGAGGGAGAACGCCTGGACGACTTGCAGATTAAGGGGTATGGGATTATACAGAACCCCGAAAGCTTCTGTTTTGGGATGGATGCGGTTCTCCTGTCTTCTTTTGCAAAGGTAAAGCCCCATGAGCATGTGTTGGACCTTGGAACAGGCACAGGAATTTTGCCGATTCTGTTGGAGGCGAAGAATGAAGGGGCCCACTACACTGGTTTGGAGATACAAAAGGAGAGTGTCAGTCTGGCCCGAAGAAGTGTAAAATATAATGGGCTTGAGAAGCAGATTGACGTGGTGGAAGGAGATATCAGGAAGGGGTCTGAGCTCTTTGGCGCGGCTTCTTTTCAGGTCATTACTGTGAATCCGCCTTATATGATTGGAGAACACGGGCTAAAGAACGAAAATGAAGCCTTGTATATCGCAAGACATGAGGTATTGTGCACATTGGAGGATGTACTGCGGGAGAGCGCAAGGCTTCTGGTGCCAAAAGGAAGATTCTATATGGTTCATAGGCCCTTCCGCCTGCCGGAGATACTGGCCAAGATGTCGGCATATGGGATAGAGCCGAAGCGGATGAGGATGGTACATCCCTTTGTAGACAAAGAGCCGAACATGGTTTTAATCGAGGGGCTTCGGGGAGGAAAACCTCGTATGAAGGTAGAGCCGCCTTTGATTGTGTATCAGAGAGATGGGAGTTATACGGAAGAAGTGCTGAGGATTTATAATGACGAATGAAGGAGATTGACCATGTCAGGAACATTATATCTATGTGCGACGCCAATTGGTAATTTGGAGGATATGACGTTTCGCTGTATCCGAATTCTGAAAGAAGTAGATTTAATCGCAGCGGAGGATACCCGCAATAGTATCAAGCTTTTGAACCATTTTGATATCAAAAAACCTATGACCAGTTATCATGAGTACAATAAGATAGAGAAAGGGAAAAAGCTGGTAGAGAGGCTTCTGTGGGGCGAGAATATTGCGCTGATTACAGATGCGGGAACACCGGCGATTTCTGACCCAGGCGAGGAGCTGGTTGGGATGTGTCGTGAGGCAGGGATTACGGTTACGGCAGTTCCGGGCGCGGCGGCATGTATCACAGCGCTTACTATATCAGGACTGCCTACCAGGAGATTCGCGTTTGAGGCATTTTTGCCGACAGATAAGAAAGAGCAGAAAGCAGTTCTTGAGGAGATGAAGCATGAGACACGCACCATGGTGCTCTATGAGGCGCCCCACAGGCTGGTGCGCACATTGGAGGCTCTTTTTCAGGCTCTTGGAAATCGAAGGATTAGTGTTTGCCGTGAATTGACGAAGAAGCATGAGACCGTGTTTTCATCGCTTATAGAGGAGGCAGTTCTGTATTATAAGGCCCATGAGCCAAAAGGAGAATGTGTCATTATAATAGAAGGAAGAAGCCGCCAGGAGGTTTGTGCCAGAGAGAGGGAAGAATGGGAGGAAATGAGCATCGGGGACCATATGGAATTCTATCTGGGCGAAGGAATGGAGAAAAAAGAGGCTATGAAGAAGGTGGCGAAAGACCGAGGAGTCAGTAAGCGGGAAATCTATCAGGCGCTATTGCCAAAGTAAACGGATATCCTTGGTCAACTTGTATAAAATTTTGTGAAAAAATTGTTCAACTTGGGTATACCCTAAACTGAACTTTTTTATATACTTTTTATTAAAGCAAGACGGTATCACAGATACAAAGAATATTTTTTTTAAAAATGGAGGAAACCCAAAATGGCAAGTTTATCATTAAAACACATTAATAAAGCATATCCGAATGGATTTGAAGCTGTAAAAGACTTCAACCTTGAGATTGAAGATAAGGAATTCGTCATCTTCGTAGGCCCTTCAGGATGTGGTAAGTCAACAACACTTCGTATGGTAGCCGGTCTGGAGGATATATCTTCCGGAGAATTATGGATCGGAGATAAGATGGTCAATGATGTAGAGCCTAAGGACAGAGATATCGCCATGGTATTCCAGAACTACGCTCTTTATCCACATATGACAGTATATGACAATATGGCTTTTGGTCTTAAGCTGAGAAAAGTTCCAAAGGACCAGATTGATAAGATGGTACGTGAAGCTGCTAAGATTCTTGATTTGGAAGCATTGTTAGATCGTAAGCCGAAGGCTCTTTCCGGTGGTCAGAGACAGCGTGTTGCTATGGGACGTGCAATCGTTCGTAATCCTAAGGTATTCCTTATGGATGAGCCTCTTTCTAACTTGGATGCTAAGCTGCGTGGACAGATGCGTATTGAGATTTCCAAGCTGCATCAGAGACTGGGCACAACCATCATCTATGTAACACATGACCAGACAGAGGCTATGACTCTTGGTACAAGAATCGTAGTTATGAGCGCAGGTGTTGTTCAGCAGGTTGATACTCCTCAGACATTGTACGATCGTCCGTGTAATCTGTTCGTTGCAGGATTCATTGGATCACCGCAGATGAACTTTGTAGACGCTAAGTGTAAAGTGAACGGCAAGAAGGTAGCTCTCGTTGCTGGACCTGCATCTATCGAGCTTCCAGAAGCTAAGGCTAAGAAGCTGATTGACGGTGGATATGATGGAAAGACTGTTGTACTTGGAATTCGTCCAGAGGATGTACATGATGAGCCAGATTTCCTTGCTAAGTCTCCGAACACGATTATCGAAGCTACAATTCGTGTATACGAGATGCTTGGTGCAGAAGTTTACCTGCACTTCGATTATGAGGGATCTACTATGACAGCAAGAGTTGATCCAAGAACTACAGCAAGAACAGGCGATACCGTTAAGTTTGCACTGGATGCTGACAGAATCCATGTATTTGATAAAGAGACAGAGAAAACAATTACAAATTAGTTTTCAGTGATAACGAGGAGGCCAGACACCATTGGGTGTCTGGCTTTTTAATGGTAAGCCTGTACATTCTGTTTATCCTATGATAAAATAAAACATGTGCCTATCAAAGAACAGGAGGGAATTCCAGTGTTATCGAATCAGATACTACATAAAGCAGTACAGGATATTAAGAGGATTACCGGATTAGAATGTGCGATTTGGGATATGAAAGGAATCTGCCTTGTCATGACCAATGAGAGGATGACAGGGTTTGACGGAGCCGTTTCAACATTTTGCGAGGCGGCGCCCACCGTTGCGGCAGAGGAGCTTCTCTTCCGCATAGAAAAAGATTTGGGGGTGTTTCTTGTACATGATGACGAAGACCCCTGTTATGTTCTTGTGCTGAAAGGAGGATGTCCGCAGATGGAGATGGCGGGCAGACTTGGAGTCAGCCAGTTAGAGAATCTTCTTTTTGCGTACAAGGAGAAGATGGATAAGAATCGTTTTATCCAGAATTTGATTTTGGACAATATGCTGTTGGTGGATGTGTATAATCAGGCCAAGAAGATGAAGATTCCGGTTGAGCTAAGAAGGGCGGTATTCCTGGTGGAGTCCAAGAACGAAGGAGAGAATCTGATTCTTGAGACGCTGAAGGGACTGTATGCCACTGGCACAAAGGATTTTGTGACAGCGGTGGATGAGAAGCATGTGATTTTGGTCAGGGCATTGGAGAATACAGACGATTACCCTCAGTTGGAACAGATGGCAAGGGAATTGGTTGACACGCTGAATATGGAGGCCATGGTCAGTGTTCGGATTGCTTATGGTACCATTATCAGTGAATTAAAGGATGTGTCCAAGTCTTACAAAGAGGCGGGAATGGCGCTGGAGGTGGGACGGGTGTTCTATGCGGACAAGAATATCCTTGCCTACAACGAGCTTGGGATTGGACGTCTGATTCATCAACTGCCGGCTTCTCTTTGTGAGATGTTCCTTAATGAAGTGTTTGAGGGAAATACGGCGGACCAGTTCGAGGAAGAAGAATTAATTACTGTGTACACATTTTTCGACAATAATCTGAATATTTCTGAGACGGCAAGGCAGCTCTATGTACATCGAAATACCCTGGTATACCGGCTTGAGAAGATTCAGAAAAGGACAGGCTTAGATGTCAGGGTGTTTGAGGATGCGCTAACGTTCAAGATTGCAATGATGGTGGCAGACCATATGAAGTATATGCAGAGCTATTCTGTTGTGCGCAGATAGAAACAGTACAGTATGTAATTTTAGGAGGAGACAAAAATATGGTGAAATTATACGATAAGGGTGTCTATCTGTTAAATGGAACAGAGATTTTGGAGGATGCCCGTGAGATAAAAGAAAAGACCGGACGGGAGGTATCTCCTGGGGAGGCGGCAAAGGATACAATGGCATATGGCATTCTTGCCGACCACAATACATCCGGTAATATGGAGCAGCTTCAGATTAAATTTGATAAGCTGACTTCACATGACATTACATTTGTGGGGATTATCCAGACGGCAAGGGCGTCTGGGCTTGAGCGGTTCCCCATTCCCTATGTATTAACGAACTGTCATAATTCTCTCTGTGCGGTAGGAGGAACCATTAATGAGGATGATCATATGTTTGGGCTTACCTGTGCAAAGAGATATGGGGGTGTGTATGTGCCGCCTCACCAGGCAGTAATCCATCAGTATGCGCGGGAGATGCTTACTGGCGGCGGTAAGATGATACTTGGTTCAGACAGTCACACACGCTATGGGGCGCTGGGAACCATGGCAATGGGTGAGGGCGGACCAGAGCTTGTAAAGCAGCTGCTGAATAAGACCTATGATATTAAGATGCCTGGCGTAGTAGGAATCTATCTGGACGGTGAGCCAATGAAAGGGGTAGGCCCTCAGGATGTGGCGCTTGCGATCATTGGGGCAACATTTGGCAATGGCTATGTGAATAATAAGGTTATGGAGTTCGTGGGGCCTGGTGTGTCAAAGCTGAGCGCTGATTTCCGTATTGGAATTGATGTTATGACCACAGAGACGACCTGTCTTTCCTCCATCTGGATGACGGATGAGAAGATTCGGGAGTTCTATGAGGTTCATGGAAGGTCAGAAGAATATAAAGAATTGAAGCCAGGCGCTGTGGCATATTATGACGGCATGGTCTATGTAAACTTAAGCGAGATTAAGCCAATGATTGCAATGCCCTTCCATCCGTCCAATGTCTATACTATTGACGATGTAAATGCGAACCTAAAAGACGTACTCCACGACGTAGAGCAGAAGGCGCTGGTAAGCCTTGACGGCGCTGTGGACTATACGCTGCAGGATAAGATTGTGAATGGAAGGTTATATGTAGAGCAGGGAATCATTGCAGGATGTGCAGGAGGCGGATTTGAAAATATCTGCGCGGCGGCGGATATTATAAGAGGACGTTATATCGGTGCAGATGAATTTACGTTCAGCGTGTATCCTGCAAGTACTCCAATCTATATGGAGTTAGTGAAGAACGGGGCGGTTGCAGATTTGATGCAGGCAGGAACAATTGTGAAGACTGCGTTCTGCGGGCCTTGCTTTGGGGCGGGGGATACTCCGGCAAACAATGGGCTGTCCATCCGCCATTCTACAAGAAATTTCCCGAATCGTGAAGGCTCTAAGCTTCAGAACGGACAGATTGCGTCGGTTGCGCTTATGGATGCCCGTTCCATCGCGGCGACTGCGGCAAATAAGGGCTTCCTTACAGCAGCGACAGACTTGGATGTGGAATTCACAGGACAAAAATATCATTTTGACCAGAATATTTACGCAAACCGTGTGTTTGACAGCAAGGGAGAGGCAGATTCGTCGGTTAAGATTAAGTTTGGACCGAATATCAAGGACTGGCCCAAGATGGCGGCGTTGCCAGAGAACCTGCTTCTTAAGGTGGTGTCCGAGATTCATGATCCGGTTACCACCACGGATGAGTTGATTCCTTCTGGAGAGACTTCCTCCTATCGCTCGAATCCGCTAGGGCTGGCAGAGTTTGCCCTGTCCAGGAAGGACCCTGCCTATGTGGGACGTGCGAAGGAGGTTCAGAAGGCAGAGAAGGCCATCGAAGCAGAGCAGTGTCCGGTTGAGGCGTTGGCTGAGCTTAAGCCTGTGATGGAGAAGCTTCATGAGACCTATCCGGATATTGACCGGACGAATCTTGGAATCGGAAGTACTATATTTGCTGTGAAGCCAGGAGACGGGTCAGCGAGGGAGCAGGCGGCGTCCTGCCAGAAGGTCCTTGGCGGATGGGCTAATATTGCCAATGAATATGCTACCAAACGGTATCGCTCGAATCTGATCAACTGGGGAATGCTTCCGTTTATCACGGAGGAAAACCATGAACAGTTAAGCTTTAAGAACGGCGACTACCTGTTTGTGCCGGAGATAAAAAAAGCGGTGAAAGAAAAGGCAGCAGAGGTCAAGGTTTATGTGGTTGGAAACGGAGACATGTGGAAGGAGATTACGCTGAAGCTTGGGGATATGACGGATGCTGAGCGTGAGATTATTGAAAAGGGCTGTTTGATTAATTATTATAAAGGATAATCAAATGAAAATTTTTGCGGGGAGGCTGCAACAGCAGCCCCCTTTTTTGACTCTTATATTATGAAAGGAATCATCGGGCGGTTTTAAACAGGGAGGAGAAGATATGAGATGCGACACAAAGACATTTGCGCAAATGTATGAGACGGTCTACAAAGACCTGTACCGGTTTGCCCTGTGTATGATGAGGAATCCGCAGGATGCGGAGGATGCAGTAAGTGAGGCGGTGGTGGCAGCATACGAGAATATTGGAAAGCTTAAGAAGGAGGATGCATTCAGGAGCTGGATATTCACAATTCTGTCCAACATCTGTAAAAAGAAATGGCGCAATGCGTCAAAAGAAAGCAGCCATGCCGCTGAGGGAGTATTGGATGAGGCTTCCGGTGAAGAAACGGATATAGGGCTTGCGTTGGACGTGCGGAAAGCATTTTTTCTTCTGGAAGAAGAAGAACAGACGATTGTAGGTATGTCTGTTTTTGGAGGATATAACAGCCAGGAGATTGGTGAGGCGCTGAAGCTGAACCCCAATACCGTACGGTCAAAAAGAAGCCGTGCGCTGCAGAAGATGGAATGTGTATTGAGATGAGTCAAAGGAGGCGGCTGTATGGATAAGAGAGAACAGGATGTATTAGAGCAGGTCAGGCAAAAGACGGAGGATATTAAAGTGCCAGAGAACCTTGAGCCGGAGAACATCCGGCAGATGCTAGAGGAGAAGGAATCCGCGGCGTCTTTGGGAAAGAGGCATAGAAGGTGGGGAGTTCGTCAGACAAGTGCGCTTGCGGCGGCTTGTTTGGCGGTGGTGGTCGGGTTTGCCGCGTGGAATGTGTCGAGGCCCGAAAAAGGGAGTAATGATAATGGGTCGAAAGAACGGCTGGAAATTAGCAGCAGTAAGACCATTGCACAGGCAGAAAGCTATGAGCAGGTATTTGAGTATTATGAAACTTACCAAAAGAAGCTGGAAGAAGAACAGGAGTCATACAAGATGGACGCCGGCGACATGGCAAGAAGCATGATTGCCGAGAGCGCCGAGGGAAGTGCGATGAACGGAAGCTCTGGCGGTGCGAAATCTTCGGGAGAGGAAATGGCAATCATAGAGGATGCGGCGGATACAGCAGACGCCACAACGGAGCATTCACAGACGAATGTAAGGCAGGAGGGTGTGGATGAGGCAGATATTGCGAAGACAGATGGAAGATATCTTTATGTCCTTGAGGACAATGAGCATGAGATTGCCGTTGTTGATACAATGGGACAGAGTATAAAGAAAGTGGCTTCCGTTGAGGTAGGTGACGATCGGTATATTCGGGAATTCTATATCATTCCGGATATGAAGAAGATGGTAGTCATCTGCGGGCTGCAAAGCGGCGGCGCTATATTGGATGACCCCTTCTATACCCAGGGCGCTATGGGGGACAATGGTGTGACAATGGCGGTTACCTATGATATTCAGGAGCCAGAGAAGCCTAAGGAGGAAGGAAATGTAACCCAGAGCGGAAATTACAGTTCGTCAAGGATGGTGAACGGTTATCTCTATCTGTTCAGCGAGGTTCATATCTGGGGCGAGGTGGTGCAAAACGAGCCCAGGACGTATGTGCCATTGATTAATGGCGAGCCTGTTTTGGAGAGAGATATTTACCTTCCGCCGGTCAAGCAGGCGAACATGTATGAGGTGATTACGTCTGTGGATATTAAGAAGCCGGATCAGACGAAGGACAGCAAGGCTATTTTCTCTAAGGGCGGTCAGGTCTATGTAAGTAATAAGAATATCTATTTCTATGAGACGGAATGGGGAAACTGGAGTGGATGTATTACGACGATTCGGAAGGTAGCGTACAAGGATGGAAAATTGGAAGCCAAAGCTCAGGGGAGTTTTGACGGTTATCTGAATGATTCATTTTCCATTGACGAGTATGAGGGGAATCTCAGAGTGGTTACCACAGACGACGATACCAATTCTGTGTATGTTTTGGATGAAGAATTGGAGGAAATTGGTGCGATTGAGAATCTAGCAAAGGATGAGAGGATATACTCAGCGCGGTTCATGGGAGATACGGGATATTTTGTAACGTTTCGGGAGACTGATCCCTTATTCAGCGTGGATTTTTCTGACCCGAAGAAGCCAAAGATTATCGGTGAGCTTAAGATACCAGGCTTCTCAGAGTACCTTCATTTCTATGGGGAGGACCGGCTCCTTGGGATTGGTATGAATGTGGATGAGGAGACTATGACTACGGATGGCGCTAAGATTACTATGTTTGATATCTCGGATAAGACGGATGTGAAGGAGAAGAATACGTATGTATTGAAGAATGTGTACAGTACGGATGTGGCTTATGATTATAAGGCGGCGTTGGTTGACTGGAAGAAAAATATTATCGGCTTCTCCGGTTATACGGAGGGCGGTCAGAGGTATTTTCTCTTTGAGTATGATGAGGATAAAGGGTTTATCTGCAATATGGAGGAGGATATTAACGGAAACGGGATGCGCATTCCAAGAGGTATCTATATAGGAGATACGCTGTATGTGATTCAGGGGAATATTATAGAGGCTTATAGCCTTAAAGATTATCAGAAGGTGGATGATTTGATTTTGTAGAGGATGGGAATGCGTTAAAGGAGGTTAAGAGAACGGCGGTCTGGATGAAAATTCAAAACCGCCGTTAATTTCGTTGGACTTAGCTGCCAATCAGTACAGTCTTTTTGCAAAAAGCGAGACTGTAAATAATCTTGTGTCTTTGGAGAAATAATCTTTACTGGTAGGAATCAGATATGTAGAAATCTGCTGTCGAATATCATTACTTTTATGTTGTCGAATTCTTTTTATGATAATAGTATTACCAGATAGTCAGGTTTTATACATATTTATTGATTTTTTGGCACACCAATCAGACATTAGCAGCAGAAACTCTTTCCGTGGGCTCTGCCCACACCCGGCCTCCGGAATAAGACCGGGAATTTCTGGCAATACTGCTAATGCCGATGAAATAAGGCCGGAACGTTTTGATGCGATATGTCGTTCCGGCTTTTCATTTTACAGGTACCGGGTAAGCCTCTCCCCGTACAGGACGATCAGCTGGTTCAGCACCTGGTCCCAGTTTCTGTAACGCTGTGTCCATTTTTGATCACATTTCCACTGGCAAGATAAAGCATCTTTTCCAACGCGCTGTCGCTGGGGAATACACTCTTTGTCTTTGTCACTTTCCGATACTGGCGGTTCAGTCCTTCTATGATATTTGTAGTATACATGATACGCCGGATATCATCTGAAAACTGAAAGAAGGAACTGATGTCTTCCCAGTTATTCTCCCAGTTACTTATCGCATAGGGGTATTTCCTTCCCCACTTTTCTTTGATCTTTTCCAGTTCTGAAAGAGCAGATGTTTCATTGGGGGCATTATATACTGCCTTGAAATCTGAGGAAAATTTCTTCAGGTCACTGTAATTGACATATTTGAAAGAATTGCGTAGCATATGGATGACACACCTCTGGATCTGGGCATCCGGATAGACTGCCCCTATCGCTTCCTTAAAACCGGGAAGCCCGTCCACGCAGAAGAACAGTACATCCTGTACACCGCGGTTTTTCAGATCATTTAACATGCCCAGCCAGAACTTGCTCGTTTCATTAGCTCCTACTGTGATGCTCAGGATATCTTTGTAACCATCTGCTGTGATGCCCAGCACGATATAAGCCGCCCGGCTTAAGATGCGCCCATCCTCCCTGACCTTGTAATGGATGCAGTCCATGAACACAAAAGGATAGATCGGATTCAACGGACGTGACTGCCATTCCTTTATTTCCGGCAGGACCCTGTCTGTGATCTTGCTGACCATTTCTGCTGACAGTTCCATCCCGTAAAGATCTTGTATCTGGTCATGGATGTCTCTTGTGCTCATGCCCCTTGCGTAGAGGGATATCACTTTTTCCTCTATCCCGGAAATATCCCGCTGGTATTTTGGGATCAGTTTTGGCTCAAATTCCCCTTCCCTGTCCCTTGGGACATCGATCTGGAACTCACCATACTGACTCTTCAATGTTTTAGGGGTATGTCCATTTCTCTTATTGGATGTAGGAGCCTCTCTTTTCTGATTCTTTTCATAACCGAGAGACGCATCCAATTCTGCCTCCATGAGTTCCTGAAGGATATCCTTGAAGCTGTCTCTGAGCAGGCTGTAGACATCAGCTACGCTGTTTAGGTTGTTATCTGCAATAATCTGTCGAATCTGTTCTTTTGTTGCTGGCATAAAAAATCCTCCTTTTCGATAAGAATTGTCATATCTTGATTCTTACCAAAAAAGAGGTATTTTTTTCCAAAGACACAAATTATTCTACACTACCCAAAAAGCAAAACCATATTTTCGTATCTTGTCCGGTAATATACCTTTTGAAACAAGGATTGAGGCATAATCTTTTTTGTCTATCTGCTCTAGGGCAGCTTTTACTGTATCGAAAAGCTCTGCCTCGTTTTCCGTATCCTGAACTTTAAATTCTAAAATCATAGCATCGTCTGTCGGTTTCTTAGGCTCTAGCATCACGTCATATCTTCCAAATCCACTTTCTCTGTTGGATGTAATTATATAGCGGTCTGCCAGTTCCACTATAAGGCCAAGAACAAATCCATGGTAGAAACGTTCTGGTTCCTGTATCGACGGTTTCTTCCCTGTATCGAAGTAGCTGAAAATTTCTGAGCTTACGCGGTTCATATAGACATTCATCGCTTTCAGATCATTCAGCAATAATGCCTTGATAAAATCATTATAGTCTGCCCTGCTCTCGGCAAACCATCCTTTTATTAGCTGGCCAAACATCCGCCGCACTTCAAGATTCGTCAAATCCAGTTCGTATTTTGCATCATCGAAATCATTTTCTATTTCCTCATAGCTTTCAAAGCTCACAACTTTTAAATAACCGCTGGCAAGCAGAAGACCCCAGATGGCCCATTCATTCGTGTCTAATTGGTCATATACAATTTGTTCATCTATTGGCGTAATCAGATGATGACCGTTAAGAAGACCTTCAAAGGCTTTTTTTACCTCTCTGTTTCCTTCTTGGAGAAGCTTTCCGATTAAACGGTTTGAACTGGTATTTGCCCAATATAAACCAGCCTTTTTCTTGCTCAAATAATTTATAATTGACCACGGGTTATAAATGTCTGTCAGCCTGCCAAAGGTAAATCCGTCATACCATAGCTTTACTTCCTGTGCTTTGTCGGTTAGTCCAAATTCGTCTAATGCTGCAAATACTTCTGCCTCTGTAAATCCAAATGCGTCCGCATATTCTTCTGATGTGGTGGTTATAACCTCAAGATTATTCAAATCAGAAAAAATTGATTCCTTACTGATTCTTGTAATACCAGTCATGATTGCACGTTCCAGATAAGGATTCTCCTTAAATGCAGAGTTAAATAAGTTTCTGATAAAACCGGCCAAATCATTCCAATATCCGTTTACGTAAGCCTCCTGCATTGGAGTATCATACTCGTCGAGAAGAATAATAACTTTTTTTCCATAATATTTTGACAAGTACAGCGATAACTGATAAATAGACAGCGTTGCAGTCACATCATCCATGTCAACAGTTACATCTTCAAAATATTTTTTCTCTTTTTATCTAAAATATTTTTTTCAAGCAGAAAATTATTTTTGAGTATATGTTTGATAAAATTTGACATATCTTTCTGCGCGCTGTTATATAGTTATCTTCTTTAATATTGGCGAAGGAAAGGCTGATAACCGGATAAGTTCCCTGTAACTGCCTGTAATTAGTATCTTTCCATATGACAAGGTCACTAAATAAGTCTCCCCTGTCAGCATAATTTGCAGAGAAGAATTGTTCAAGCATACTTATATTCAGAGTTTTACCAAATCTTCTTGGACGGGTAATCAGGCTTACTCTGTCTCCCCGTTCCCACCATTCTTTAATAAATCTGGTTTTATCTATATAAAAATATCTTCCCTTACGGATTGTTTCAAAATCCTGATGTCCAATTCCAACTGTTCTGGCCATAAAATCCCAACCTTCCTGGAACACACGATATCGTTTTTATATATCAATTATAACCGATTCATTAACCTCTGTATACTTCTTTGCATTAAAATTTCAATTCATGAATATCTTGTATCGTTTCCCCATATGGCTTGTCCTTTCCGAACAAAAGTGTTGTTCCGAGAACAAAACCCTGTACGCCTTTTGGTGCGAACTCAAGAATTTTATCTGAACTACAGGCACCGTCCCAATAAATCTCAAAATCCATATCTTCTTTCATCGAAAGTAGTTTTGTAATTTTCTTTCCTACATATGGAAGATACATTTGTCCTGCATTTCCTGGATTTACAGACACCACGAGAACTTTTTTCACAATGCGCAGCATCTCCATGACTGTCTCAACAGAGGTTCCAGGATTGATGGCAATCCCTGGTATCATTCCGGAATTAATGATAACCTGCAAAGTGGTAGACGGATGATACTCTGCTTCCGGATGAATATAGACCGTATCGCCTTTCCGAAGATTTCCAAGAAATAGATTGACATTGTTGATGGGATTTCAATCATTAGATGCACATCCAGCGGTTTAGTCGTTGCGCCGGCTATGTAGCGCAGATCATTTAATGACATTGCAAAGTTTGGAACATAACGTCCATCCATTATGTCTATATGGAAGGAGTCAATCCCTCCCTCATCCAGGTTTTTTACTTCTCTCTCCAGATTCTCATAGTCAGCGCACATCATAGATGCTGTCAGTTCAAAATACATCTTTTACAAATTCTCCTATCACTATATTTTTCCATCCTTTTAAGGCGTACATGTCTATTGCTTTCCATCTGGTATCACTATAATTATAGTCTGGGTAAAAGACTGTTTTTTTACATTGTGCATATTTTATTACATCACACAATCCACTACGGATACCAACAAATGTACCGGCGTATTCTACAATAGACTGCAGTTCTGCTATCTTAGGACTAATTCCGATGGTTCCCTTAAGCGGCGGTTCGTCTCCGGCTATATTTGTGAAACATTCATATCCTTTATTTCGGTATTGCAACACAACCCTTTCCCAAAAACTTTTTGGCAATGTAGTAATTGATTTCGCATATGGAGAAAAAATGATTGATTTTCCCTTCTTTATATGGCGTAGGTCAGGGGATATTTGAAGTCTCTCCTTCCTTGGTTTTACCGGTTCGGTATCTGCCGGAAGGCCGAAGACTCCACAACAGTAAATCTGTTCCAGCGGAATGCATTTTACATATAAAGCTTTATGCAAATTGATTACATATGGCCTGTCCTGATGGGAAATAAAAGAAGCGGTATCCTGTGTATAAAGACAGGCTTGTATCAATTCATCCATGTCCTGTTGTGAAAAAATTTCTATACTTAATCGTGGTTGATGATGTATTGTGGTTTTCTTTATTACGCAATGTCCCGAAGCTTGGTTGTATGATGAGGGAGAATCAGTCGAGTGTGGAACGGCTAAATTTTCTGAAACAGGGCGGAACAGTTCTGCAGTCTGCGCACATGCGATCCCAATCACTCCTACGATACAGTTTCCAATATTCTTTTTTTCCAGAAAATACGGCAGATAAGACATTGTCAAAAAAACATCTCCCAATGCCGAAAACGGACACAAAATTTTGAAATAACCGGGATATTTCTGTTCCAGACGCTGCTTTATTAGCATACCGCGCCGGACACGCACCTGCATACGTTTGATGGTGTTTTCTGACAGAGAATATTCTGCATAACTGTTATAATCCACAAGCTTTTTAATTTCATCTTGATATCCCAGATCTCTTAACTGTTTATTCATTGCCTCGTAAGCGCGTGCCGCTATATAGACGGCTGAATGTCCTGGCAGCTCATGCAGAATAGTTTGTGGCGGCACAACTGGAATGCTTCGATATGTACTGTTATGCTTTGCCATATTATTATCCAGAATAGCTTTGACAGAAATTCCGAGTTCTAAAAACAGATCTGCCAGTTTCTCTGTAGCATTGCAGTGTCCAAACAAGTAAATGGCTTTATCTTGAGTTAGATCTGCGACTAATAATTTATGAAAATTTGATACCATTTCTTTATAATGTGTTTGATCCATATAAACCGCCTTTTCATAAAAAAATAAAATTAACTTGTACAGATTGACATTATGTACAAGTTAATTTTTCCCCACAGAACATTGTTGAATAGAAAACAATACAAGCTTTGTTCGGCAAGGTAAGATTATTTGAGAAATGCATTTAAAGCTTCCTCTTTTGTCAGCAAACCATTAGTGACATAATTGACTAGACTGCCATATTGAATATTATCAGTGAGAACATGTATACATTCAGAAAACTCATACATATAATACAGATTTTTTATAAAGCAATATTCTTCACTTGATATTAGCTGAATATCAATTTTATATTTTTTCAGGCGAAATACGTCTGTTTTGTCCAGTCTCTGTCCCAACACAAGTGTCAAAATCTTTCTCTCCGTTTGTAGGGAAATAAGTCGGAAAAAAGATTCGCTTGTACAATCAATGTTTTCAAGTACAAATATTCTGTCATATTGACTTATGTAACCCTCTATCGTTTTTGCTTCCACGTCAATTTTAATTTTCCTTTACAGAAATATATCTTATGTATGATCCTATTGGAAATATCTCACTTTCTCCAAACAGCGCTTCCTTATTATGCAAAATTTGTTTTTCCATTTGTTTAAAAAAATTATTTGCAAAAGTTAAATGAAAAAATTCAACAGTATTTCCATTTTCATCATATACTTCAATACATTTAGAAAGATTATTCATGCAATACAATTTTCTATTTTTTGTCCAGGCACAAGATATTGCAATCTCCTCATTATTACCGCGTTCCTCATCATAATTCTTAACGGTTTGTATTTCTGTATTACTAGGTATAATTCTAAGCAACATATTTGCCCATAACGGAATAGCGAAAATACTATTTCCTATTTGTACTAAACTGGAAAATCCAATCACTTTCTTTATGGCAAACTGCTCTGGCATTCTGCCATAATCGATCATTTTATTTTTAGACACATCCCATAGTTTTAATTTTCCGCTTTTGCGTTCGGTCAGCAGTACATTTTTTTCAATCAGTGATATTCCAGAATAGGATTGTGGTATATTTCCGCTATATAAGACTTTATATCTTTTTGTTTCTACGTTAAAAGAAAAATTATATTGGCAATTGATGAGGCCAAAATCAATTCCTTATTTCTAATAATACAGTCCGACCAGAAAAACGAGTCGTTTTCCAGTATTTTATTTTTTATATCAAATAACCATTGAACATGATATACCTGTTCATATGTACATAAATTCATTTCGATAATAGCCGGATAACTTCTCGGAATCAAATATAACTTATCGTCTACTATTATAGAAGATATAAATTTAAGCCAGTCTACATAGAGGTTTGCGTTATATTGGACAGGCAGGGATAACGCTATTTCTTCAAATTTATTTTTTTAATATTAAAGACAGAAATGCATTTAGCTGCTCGCGGTGTTAAAAATAATTTCCCTTGGAAATATTTAATACTTGTATAAAGATATTTGGTAAATATATCCTCACTTGGTATAGAACTTATATAATATACCTTATGACTATTTATATCCATATTGCACAAAGCATTAAATTCATTGGCAAAAAACCATAATTTACCTTCAGCCTCACAACAGCTTTCAAAAGTTAAATTATTTGTTCCAAAGTGGAAGAAGTGTTGCATAAAATCACCTCAAATCACAGTCTAAAGCAGCATACAAAATTTTATCCCAAAAATATGCACTATGATGCCTTACAAATAGCTTATACTCAGGTACAAAACTTTTAATCATTAATGGTATTTCCCATAAATCTTCAATGTTATGATAAATACTTAAAGCTAATTTCGGCTTATTTTTTTAATAGTTTTTTCCGCCCCCATATAGCTGGTATATCGGCGCCTTCTAAATCGAATTTGATAAAAGACACTTTTTTATTTGATAAGAGATCATCCAGGCAGACAGTAGATACGCTTCCTGCTGATTCTATTTGTTCTGTAAGTCTGGATATTTGGCTGCCACAGGTACGAAATCCGATTCCGGCATTTCTGTCATATAGTCCAGCCTGATAAATTGTAAAATTGTTACTTTCTGCTATCTGTTTTCCATAGTCAATATTTATATCAGAATTATAATATTTTTGTAAATTATTACATGATCTTCTAAAATTTTCACAATCTGGCTCAAAACAATACGCTTTTTTTTTTAATAGTTTTCCTTCTTGCTTAAGTAATTCAGCAAATCTTATTGTGTCAGCACCATCAAAAGTACCTCCATCTACAAGAATTTCTTCATCTGAATATTTAAATATTCCATCTACAAAATAGTGTTCATAAACATCGTCTGAAATATCAGCATAATTATTTACATTGTATTTTAGCTTTTCTATATAGTTATCGAAAAGTTCAATCGATTTTTTGTCGCTTAGCATTTCGCGTACCTTTAAAATTTTATCCATATTGTCTTGAATGACTTTATATGTATTGAACTCGTGGTATTGCCGTTCACCTATTGAAACATATTTATTGAGACTTCCTAAATCAATGTATCTGGTCACCATGTTTGCAAATTGTAAAATAGCTGAGGGATAGCAATGTGTTACGTTCATTGTATTTAACTGTTGAAGAATACTTTTAATAGCAAAGTTATCCTTTGCCGTAATCAGGACTACATATTTATCAGGATTCTCGTAAAGTTTTTCTGGTGAACACACAGGGATACCAAAAATCTTTTTACCCACTTTTTCTTTATTATTATCACATATAAATGCGATATCCTCATTTGGATAATAATGAAAAATTATCTCTTGAGCTCCTTTTCCTGCTCCAAAAAGAACGAGTTCTCGTCCTTGATAGCTTGCTACATATTCCTTATAACTTTTATAAAATATACCATTCATTATACTATTCTCCTAAAAATTAAAATTATCTGGATCAGGCCCTATTCTATTGCCTGTATCCATCTGATTGATTTTTTCCATATCTTCGGTTTCGAGTTCAAAATCAAAAAGATTTATATTATCTTTTTGTCTTTCTTTGTTTGCAGACCTTGGTATAATCCATATATCCCTTTGTAGATGCCATTTAAGGATAATCTGTGCAGAAGTTTTTCTATATTTCCTTGAAATTGCCTTAAAGGAATCATCATCAACCAATTTACTATAAGATCCTCCCAAAGGACACCATGCCTGTGGCATAATTCCCCTGTCTTTACAATACTTTATCAGATTTGCATTTTGATAATATGGATGCGACTCAATCTGATTCAGTATTGGTATTATTCCTGAAACTTTTGCAAGTTTATCAAAATGAAGAGGAGTAAAATTGCAGACACCTATTTCCTTAATCTTTCCTTTTTCCTTTAGTATTGCCATTGTTTCCCATGCTCTTTCAAAACCAACAGCAGGCCAATGAATTAAATAAATATCTACATAATCGGTCTGAAGATTTCGTAAGCTTTCGTCAAATTCTTTTTGAATCTGATTTTGTCGGATATCTTCGGTCCACAATTTAGTTGATATAATAATATCCTCTCTACTTTTTCCACTTTTCTTTATTGCTTTTCCTACTTCTTTTTCATTCCCATACTGCCATGCTGTGTCTATAAGGGTATAGCCGCTTTGTATTGCATTACATATAGCGTCTGCTTTTAAATCAAAACTTCCTAGTCCAATCTGAGGTATTTTTAAACCTGTAGTTGTTTTAAAAAACTTCATTCTACCACACCCTCTTTTTAAATATATTCATCTATTTGCTTTGTACTTGCTTTCCATTCAGAATGAGGACCCCAGTGTTTCAAATCACAATAGCTGCAGAAAGGAACATATTTTGAACTGAATTCTGCAATTTCTTTCCAACTATCTATCTGATAAATATCAATAGAATCTCCTTCTAAAAGCTCTAAATTCTTCCCAAATTTGTCATTAAATATCTTACTGTGCGCTGCGACGGGACACATATATATACGTCCATCCTTTAGCACATTAAACTTATTATAATACAGACAGCTAACGCAATAAAATTTATCAATTGATTTATTTAAATCCAGGGTATGTTTATCAGATATTTTTGTACGTTTTGTTTCTCGTTCGGCATGGATATTAGATGACATTGTCAGCGATACTCCATATTCCTCCGCCTTTTTCTCTATAGCTTCATAATCAAAGTTTATTGGATAAACTGTTATCCATATTCCGATATCATATTTTTTGCAGGCATCCCACAAGTTTCCCTCAGGCATGCTTTCCCACTCCATCAATAATAGACCATTTGTCAATATATATAGATTAGTATTAGGAAAGGCTTCACGAGTCACTTTTAAAATCTTAATAATATCATGATTGAGCAAAGGCTCTCCACCAAGTAGAGTAATATAGAACAAATCATGGTCATATAGTTCACCCAATCTCTTGATATCCTTTTGATACTGTTCAAAGTTTAAAAAGCAAGGTTCTGAAAGTTGAGAATAATGATCGCACATCTGGCAAGACATGTTACAGTGGTCTGCCAGATTAACCTCAAATGCCATTTCCTCATGTTCTCTGGGCCTTACTTGGTTGGCAATTGCACGTTTATTAAACTCAGACATAATAAAATAGTCATGAAACTGGTTTTCTCTGAATCTTGGAATGATATCTTTATAATACCTGTCAGATAACGCCACAATGATACCTATTCCATCTTCTTTAATAACATCCTCCATCAATCTTATCGGCATCTCCCGATAAGAAAAACAAATTTCTGCAGGGTACCATGTTACAACATATCCCGTAATTTTTACATCGCACATATCAAAATATTTCAACAGCATTTCCTGATTGAATGAAGCTCCATAAATATATATTTTGGAGTATTTTTTGCAGAAGCCAATCATTTCTTCTAGCTCGTATATATGAGGCAGTTCATTAATTGTATGTAATTTTTTTGTACTCATTTAGATATCCTCCTTTTATCGTTTTCTGTGATAGCTCTAAGTATTTCGCAAGGACTTCCTACTGCAATCACATTTGCCGGAATACTTTTTGTCACAAGACTTTTCGCACCAATCACACTGTTATCACCTATCGCTACACCCGGTAAGATTGTGACGTCTGCACCAATCCAAACATTATCACCGATACTGATTGGGGCAGTTATTTCATAACCCTTATTACGTTCTTCGGCAGCAAGGGGATGGTTTACGGTATACATTCCACAATTAGGTCCAATAAAACAGTTTTTACCAATGGTAATGTTTGTACCGTCCATCAGATAGGCATTATGATTTATAAAAGTATTATCACCTATGATACAGTTATAGCCATAATCTGTATAGAAGGGCGATAAAATCACGATGTTCTCTCCCATGTTTGGTAAGAGTTCTTTTAATAGCTTTTCTTTTTCCATTACATTTGTCGGATTTATATTGTTAAAAATAAAATATAGTTCATCGGCTTTCGCACGTTTGGCAAGTAAATTATCATCAAAACCAGGTCCATACCGTATACTTTTTCAAAATTCTCTTGTTTTATCATCTTAATTTCCTTCCTAAATTAAGCGTTTTATGATTCACTCATAACAAATTAAATTAATTATTTCCAATGCAGTTATCGCCGGTTCCCCGTGTTTATAGATTATTTCCACGACATCGTTTGATAAGCCCATACGTTTCAAACTAAAATACTCAAATGAACTGCTATTAAAAAAACGTTCTTCTGCATCATACAAAATAATCTTTTTTGCTGTTGCCGCGCTAATCACATCGCAAAGACCGCTGCGTACGCCGATAAAATAGCCTGATTTACTGATAAATTGGGGAACAATGTTTAATGGCACAAATATAGCTGTTGTACCAAATATTGCCGGTTCATTTTCTCCGCTGCTGTTTGTACAGACAGAAAAACCTTTATTTTTAAGACCGTCTGCTAAAGCTTCCCAAAATACATCTGGCAAATCAGCAAGTGTATTTGAATACGGTGATAATACTACTGTTTTATCAGGTACTAATTGAACCTTTTCAAACAATAACGACAGCTTATCATCTACATTCGCGAAAACAGGGTGTTCTGGTTTGATATTTTCAGGGAGAGCAAATACATATCTGCGAAACATTTCTGTAAAATGTAATCCTTTGTATCCACGGAACCACTCAATCGGATTTGAATGTATAAGAGGCCAACTGTCATTTAAAACTACTATATTTACTTTATCAGGACAAAGCAGATAATAATGCAATAAAAAGGTACAATGACGTTTCTTTTTTGTCAATTCTATATTCTTTATTCCAAACATCATTGCTACTTTTTTGCATGCCTCATTAATAACCACAAAAATATAGTTCTCGATTCGGTTCTGTTCTATATACTGTCTCCAAAAAGTGCCAATTAGATAAATGTCTCCGGTTCCTGTATAAGGGCATATGAAAATAGGGATATCTCCATATTTTTTTATTAACTTTCTATAGTGATATTTTCCTTTTTCAGCGTCAATAAGATGATTCAATAATGCTTTTTTGGGAGCGCAGAAAAGATGTATACTGCTCCTTTTAACATTTCTTCTTTCAAGCTGCGCAGTCATCTCCCTCCAATATGAAGAACCTACAATATAAACATTCTTGCTATCCAATATATTTTCAATTTGATCTACGGAAATCACTTTTATTCGCGCGCAATGGCTGTTTTGCTTATTCTTATCATTGTCCAGAACATTCTTCGGCTCTAATCCATATTTTCTCAGTACTTGAATAATTTTTCGAGTACGTATGCTTACTCCAAAAAGATAGATGTTTTTTTGGGGGATTTTATTTAGCCAAATCAATCTTTTTACACGTTTGTCGATCCATTCTAATTCTTCATCCTGCTTTGATTTCTTAGTTAGCATAAATTTTCTCCGTATTTGTTTCATCTGGCGCTAATACTTCCCTTAAATGATAGAGAGCCAGACATACGGTATCCTGCTCATTCACGGATGTTTCATCAAGCACTCTGCCTAACAGGTTATATTTCGGAAATGACGTATAAGTAAAGACAATATTATCAAAAAACTTTTCAAAAGAATAATAATCATATAATTTTTTGATTTTTTCTAATGGATAGTAGACTGTCGTTACTTTAAATGAAAAATTAAACATTTCAAACATTTTCTTAGATTCCGCATCATGAAATAGAATAATAGCCTCATCTGCGTATTTTCGTTTTACAAAATATTTTAAGTAAGAAATAGCATAATAATCCAACGTTTTATTTTCATTAATTAATACTAAAACCACTTTTTTATAATTAATTTTATATTTTATAGAAAGCCTGAGCCATTGGAAGTATTCTTTTAGTATTATGAAACATCTTTTAAACATTTTTTAACATTTCTCCAATATGTCCGCCAGGATGATTTTTTTTAAACTGTGCTAAATCGAGCTTCATCCGTTCTGCTATCATCATAACTAATCCTTGTAGAATGATTAGGTTAATCGTCGTAGAATTATTTGGCATCACATTCCAAAGATCTCCTTCATGGGTCAGATCCAACACAATGGCATTGTCAATCTCTTTTGTAAGTATGCTGTTTTTCTCAAATGTAAGTAGCCACATGCCGATATTTCTTTTTTTTAGCAGCCTTGCAAGGTACACGGATTCGTCTGTTTCGCCACTCTTAGTCAGAAGAATTAACATATCCCCATCCCTGATAATCCCCATATCTCCATGTACCGCAGAGTTTGTATGTAAAAAGGATGCTTCCAGCCCCATTGAGACCATAGACCCTACGAATTTCTCGCAGATTGGGACGTTCTTTCCCAAACCGGATACAATGATTTTATGACCGTTTTTTAATGTTTCTATTGCGTCATTCACCCATCTTGAAAATTCTTTTTCATCTAAAGAATGGATAGAATGATCAAATTCAGCTAATTGTTTTTCAAAATAATGAATCATATGTCTCCCTCAATTATAATTATATTTTTTGCTGCTTCGGACAGTTACAGAACTTCTTCTAAATAGTACAATCCGTTATAAAAAGCCCCGCAAATGGAATCATAATCCTGCCATGCATAAGTCGTTAGTGAAAGCCAGATTACTGCGTGCAACAGTTTGATTTCCTCTGGGTCTGAGCCAGTCATTTCAAAGAAGTCCTTTTCCATGTCCTCCCATTGATTTGACTGAATATCAAGGCGGACATCTTTGTCTCTTATCTGTAGTTCAAATTTTTTCAGATTAAAGCTGTCATAATTTCCTGCAATAGAATAATAGAGTTTTGCCCAGTCATAACGTGGATCGCCATATAGTTCTGTATAGCCGAAATACCCTCTGGGGTCAATCATAACTGGGCTGCCATCTTCACGCAGCATCAGGTTAGAAAACGTACAATCTCCATGAATCAGGCTAAAGTATTCACAATCAAGCTGACGCAGCCGTTTTTCAAGGTTTCTTTTATTAAAAAATATGTTTTTACATTTTTTCCCGTTTACAGTTATGTATTTCTCATTTGCAAACGGAACCATATCCCGAATGCTCCGTATGCGGGCAAATGTTTTATTGAGATATGCTTCTTTCATGCTGAATGTATCTGACGGAACTTTTTCTACTTTGTGGAGCATCTGTAAGGATTCTGTGAGCTTCATTAGAATTTCTCTTTTTTCTGAATAGGGAAAATGGCATTCATAAATATTTTTTCCATTAATTCGTTCCATTTCCAGAGGAGATGTTCCATAAATCTTTGGCAGGGATGGGATACCAAGTTCTTTTGCTTTGTTATACCATGCACATTCTCTGTGGGCCAGTTTCCGGCCTTGAGTATCGATTCCCTCCTTAATAACTCTGTCAGATTTTATTGTAATTTTATTAAAAGGACGGCATTTTTCCTGTTCAAGTTTATTATATTCACTAAGCAGGCCGAATTCTTTTGTGCCTGCAAGCCCGAATTCACTATATTGCATATGATTCTGCTGCATCCAGCGAACTAACTCCCCGCTTTTTGGTACTGTTTCTATCTTCTTTTTCTCTGAAAATAAAAAAAATCCAGCCACGCCATGTTCGTAAGAACTATCTTCTACAAATGTTCCATCTTTGTAAGACCACCTGCAAGAAAATGTCTGTGATATTCCAATGTAATCGTCTATTGGTTTTACTTTAGTTGCAGAACTATTATATCCTTCGGGCAGTTCTAGTTCTACGGGAAGAATCAGATCCGACCATATAAGCATAAAAGGTTCTTTTTCAGGTATCAGTTCTATGGCCTGCTTTACACCTGCGCAGGTACCCGTACCATCTGCGTCTACAATTTGGTATTTCACATCCGCAAAAGCTTCCAAATATTCATGCATAACCTCTTTTTTATAGTCTGTAATAATCACAAATCTTTTATCTGGATATTTTCGGAATAGGTGGAATAGCATCGGAAGGTTTGCCACAGGTACAAGCGCTTTGGGTTTATTTTTTGTAAGATGTTTTAAACGTGTTCCTTTTCCTCCTGCTTGTACAATGATATAATTCATCATGACTGTATTTCCACCTCCATATTTTGTGTCATAATCGGTTTCTCCATATTTAATAAATGGTATATAGCTGTAGGATATTTAAAATAAGGCACATTGGACATTTTTATAAAAAATGTTGCAGAATGATTCTGCTTCGCTCCCAGATACCTCACATATCCATACCCATCGGGTATAAAAATGGATAATACTTTGTGTTCTCTGGGTCCTGGCATACCCAATACGCAGCTTATTGCTGCCTTCTAATGCCGTTATTTGATTTTTATATCAGGAACATGCGCTTCAATCCTAAAATGAAATACTCACAGTATTTCTTCGGTGAAATCTTGACTCATCGTCAAAATTTATCTGAATCGCTGTTCTTATGACCTAATGATTTTCCCGTCTATTCCGCGCTTCAATACGTTTTTTGATGTGTTCATCTTATCTTCTGCGGCATAGCCGCAGTTTGGGCATCGGAACATTCCATCTTTTTTGATTCCGTTAGCTCCGCATCGGCTACATTCACTGCTGATACCTTTCCCAAGAACTTCTGTAAATTCTACAGACTGTTCCCGACATTTTAATTGAATCCGTTTTCGAATATATCCCCGCTGCCATAGTGTAATACAGTTGTTGATTTTCTTGTTTACGCCGCCTGCGGATGGACGAGGTAGCTTTACCATATAGACCGTCTTAGGTTTTTCTGTCTGCAGGAAACGGTTTAGTTCATGATTGATATAGCTGTGAAGCTGCTCTACATATCGCTTCCTTTTTGCGTTGTATTTTTTTCTTCCGGGGTTATCTGCGCGATGTCGGTTGTAATTGTTTGTCTGTTCCCGAATCCACTCAGCATACTCTAGCTGGTATTTTCCCAAATGTTCTCCATAGACATGGCCTTTATCCGTAGTCAGCATAGTATATATACCTAAAGACACACCAACCTGATTTATATAATCTGGATGACAGTGTACCTGTACATTGACTGGCGCTTTGAGTTCTATATCTCCGGTTTCAGGATACAGCCTGACATAAAGTTGGTTTTTGTATTGATTATTGTCGGTTAATGGCACAAAAACACGTTTACGGTTTTGCTTTGTAGTAATGTATATTCCATGGTCTGCATAACGGTATGCACGCTCTGTCGTAAAGAAACCCGAAATAACATCCGTATGATATTGTCTCGACTGATACTTTCTTATCTGTCTGCGCAGATAATTGTGCATTTTCTTTATATCTACTTGTGCGGCAAGTTCATTGTGTTTTATTTCCATCTCCTTTATCAAGCAAACCGGCCTGTGATTTAATACAGCTTCAAATGCATTGGGTGATTTTAATAAAAAACGTAGATAATGTTTTTCTTCAGATGAAAGAGTTTCATTTTTATTCAGCAGTTCGGAAACTTTTGATTTCGTACGTGTCCATTGGCATTTAATATCTCCTAAAGCATCAAAAACAGCAAGATAGAAATAAACAGAAGGCATTCCTATTTTTTCCCGCAGACCGCTTTTCGTCATCTCATTCTGGATTGTATATCCAGGATAGAGCTTTGCAAGACTTCCTTTCCCGCTGTAACGTGTATATATATAATTTTTTACCTTACAGTAGTCTTCTGCAATTTCTTGAAGTTTTTTCATGTCATCTGAAGAAATAGTCTCTTTATTGTATTGGCAGACAGTCTTGCATATTTTATCCGTCTGCTTTCCTAGTTCTTTCATTCTGTTTCCGGTTATTGTGGGTTGTGTTTGAGCCCCCAATCCCTCCTTTACATGAATAATATGAAACCCTTAGGGATGGATTATCGAAAAGTATACTTTTTCGTAATGATTTTCCTGGAAAATTTTTTAGATATATATTACAAAAAATCAGTGTTAAGTCTATTGACGAATTGTCGATAATATATTAGAATGAGTAAGAAATCAATGGGAAATTGCCATTACGAAAAAGTATACTTTTTCGTAATGGCAATTTGTATTTTAATTGATATTACTGTGTTCGGCTAGCACCACATTGCAGAATTCACCGTTAATTAAACAATGTGGTACTAGAAAACAGACGTTATTTTTTTGCTGGATTAAATGCTTGGAGATGGAGCCGAGCCCGAAGAATAGGTCCTGTGATGACAGCCAGAATAATCTTGGCTGTATCTCCTGGAAGATATGGAATCACACCGATGGACAATGCCGCTGTGAAGGGGATTTCCATCTGAAATGCCAGCCATGCAGTTCCGAAAATGTAGGTTACGGCGGTTGAGAGCACCATGCCGATTATAATTAGAAAACGTTTGTCCAAAAAGCGTTCAACGAATATTCCAGCAATGATGGTCATGAAAATGAAGCCCACAAGATATCCTCCGGTTGGTCCGGCAATTTTGCCAAGCCCGCCTGAGAAACCGGAAAATACCGGAAGTCCGGCGGCACCCAACAACAGATAGATGAGAAAACTTATGGTAGCGTCCTTAAAGCCGAGCACGTAGACACTGATTAATAGAACCAGGTTGGTGAGAGAAATTGGAACAGGACTGACCGGTATAGGAATGGAAAATGGTGCGAGTATACAAGTAACGGCCGTTACCATGGCAATGAGGACAAGGCGGCGGGTGGTAAAACGTCTGGACGAGTTGTTTGGGTTTGTGGTTGTAATATTTTTCATAGTTTTTCGCTGCCATAGGGCGGCAGCATGTCTCCTTTCATATGTAAAGTTACAGAAGATTTTCTGTATAAAAAGTATATGGGAAAAAAGATATTTGTCAACTATATAAAATAAAAGGTTTACAATTTAGATTTTGAAAGATGAATTAATTGTAGAAAAAATATATAAAAATCAGATAATTATATATGAATAACAAAATAATAAATTTATATATAAAAAAGGTAAAAATAGTATTGACAAATATGGGCGCGAGTGATATTATATGAGTAATCCAAAGGAAGTATCGAGAAAGAGATAATAGTTTTGGAAATCATTAGTAAAGGAGGCTTAATCCATTGGACAACGTAAAAGAAACAATAACTCAATATGTCAGTGGTATGGCAGATGAAGGTTCCCAGAGAATAAGCCTTGACTATAGAGGAAAGAAATAAGAGATAAGCCGGTATTTGAATGAGATAAAAAGTCGGAGAGAAAAGGGCCGGATATAGAAGATGATTCACATTTGCAGGCATATTGAAAAAATACCACGTTATAGTTCGGGAAGATTTATAATATGTCAGAATATGTCAGGAAGGGACATTAGCTGACGAATAAGATTTATACCAGAGGGGTACTTCCATTAATATCCTGTGGGATGTATATGGAATAAAAAGGGTATAAGGAGAGTGAAAGGGAACCGGTAATCGAGAGGAATCCTCCGCTTTATATTTATATATGTATAGAATAAAATTTCATAGAGATTAAGGCTGTCGTAGGGATACGGCAGCCTTATTTACGTGAAATGAATTGTCTCATTGGACTATGTAAAGCATATCTTAATAGTAGGCCGGCAGGTTTTTAAGAGGATACGAAAAAAACGGGTGTTTTTTGACAATTTTATTCGTATATTTTTGACATTGTACATGGCGTATGTTAGAATGATAAACGTAAAAGTGTAGAATATTGCAGTTTTAACAAATTTTTTGAGGTGAGAAGTTTGGATAAATATGAATATAGGGTGAAAACAGAGCAGATGCAGGAGCATATGGAGAAGAAGCAGTATAAGAAGGCGATGGAGATTGCTGATACGATTGACTGGCGCAGGGTCAAGAATGTTTCTACTCTGAATACAGTAAGTGAAATCTATGAATATAACGGCGAATACCAGAAGAGTCGGGATATTCTATTTGTTGCGTTCGATCGGTCTCCGGGGAGCAGGAAGATTGCGTATCGACTTGGGCTTCTGGCTCTGCGGATTGGTGATATTGAAGAAGCTGCGGATTGTTATGAGGAGTTTGTGAAACTGGCTCCGAAGGATCCTAATCAGTATATATTAAAGTACAAGATATTGAGGGCCCAAGGGGCGCCGATTGGCGATCAGATTAGTGCGTTGGAGGATTTTAAAAAGGCAGAATATATCGAAAAATGGGCGTATGAGCTGGCGCGCCTGTACCATGAGGCGGGGATGACGGCAGAGTGCCTGGAAGAATGTGACGACCTGATCCTGTGGTTCAGTGAGGGCAGGTATGTGTATCAGGCTATGGAGCTTAAGATGCAGTATAAGCCATTGACTCCACTTCAGCAGGAGAAGTTTGATTCACGCCCCGGAGCCGCAAGGAAGGCACGTCCAGTGAAGAAAAATACTTCTGCAAAGCCGCCGGTTCCGTTAGAGGAGGTAATCCGCGGGGAGGCTCCGGTTAGGAAAGAAGTACTTCGGAGAGTTACGGAGACTGCTCTTAGGGCTGACCAGGAGGCGTTGGAGGATGAGGAAGCCCAGAAGGAGAGTATTGCAGAAGAAGATGCAGGTACAGGTCAGAATACATCTAATTTTGGGAAAACTCAGTCTATTTCTAAGGTTGTAAAGGGAGCGACGCTTCAGGAGGCCCTTGCCAATGGAATGGCGCTTGCCAATGGAATCCGTAGCGTTGAGAAGACGGTTGCAAAGGTGAAAGAGGGAATCCGCCAGGTGACCGGCCAGATACATATGGATGCGCTCGTGGAGAAACGGGGAGCTGATGCGAAAAAGGTGGAACCGGCGCCAAAGAAGGAACCGGAGAAGGTGGAAGTAAAAGAGGAAAAGAAGGAGCCTAAGGCTGCGCCTGCGGGCGCTGTCAGAGCTTCAAGAAAGCCTGCGCCAAGACCGTTGGATAAGAAGACGGACGCACTTCGCGTAACTGGTCAGATGAGAATTGAGGAGATTCTTCAGGAATGGGAAGCAAAGCAGAAGGCCAATGCAGAAGCTATTGAGCGTCAGAGAGAGGAAGACGATGAGAGGCTTCGCAGAGAACGGGATGAGATTGGTCTTCGCAAGGAATTGGAACGCCGTGAGGCAGAGAAAAAGGCCGCAGAAGAAAGGAAAGCGTTGGAGGCAGGCGCAACTCAGAGGATAACGCCAGAAGGTTTACAGAAGCTTGCAGAGAGGGAAGCGTTGAGAAAGGCTGCGGAGAGGAAGGCTGCAGAAGAAGCGGCTGCGAGAAAGGCCGCAAAGGAAGAAGCAGCAAGGAAAGCGGCAGAGGAAGAAGCAGCGAGAAAGGCCGCAAAGGAAGAAGCAGCAAGGAAAGCGGCAGAGGAAGAAGCAGCAAGGAAAGCGGCAGAGGAAGAAGCAGCGAGAAAGGCCGCAGAGGAAGAAGCAGCAAGAAAAGCTGCGGAGGAAGAAGCAGCGAGAAAGGCCGCAGAGGAAGAAGCGGTAAGAAAAGCGGCAGAGGAAGAAGCAGCAAGAAGAATCAAGGAAGAAGCCGCAGAAAAAGAAGCTATGGAGAAAGCCGCGGAAGAAGAAGCGGCAAGGAAAGCGGCAGAGGAAGAAGCAGCAAGAAAAGCTGCAAAGGAAAGGGCCGCGCGTGAATTTGCCAGAAGGGCGGCAGAAGTAAAGGCCGCAGAGGAAGTGGTTAGAAAAGCGGCAGAGGCGGAAGCAGCGAGAAAGGCCGCAGAGAAAGAAGCCGCTTTAAAAGTGGAAGATGAAGAAGCCGTGCGAAAGGCCGCGGAGAAGGAAGAATTAAGAAAAGCAATACAGGAAGAAGCCGCAAGGATTGCAGCAGAGGAAGAAGCAGCGAGAAAGGCCGCAAAGGAGGAAGCAGCACGGAAAGCGGAAGAAGATACAGCGAAGAAAGCTGCATTGAAAAACAAAGCTGTTAAGAAAAAAGTTAAGCAGACGACGAAGGAAAACATTGCGGCGGAGTTGCCGGAGGATAAGCCTGTGATTGAGGTAGGCGGTAAGACGCAGAGGATTCCAGACGATATCGTTAGGCTTATGGAAGAATTAGGCGGTAATTCGGCGGAATTTGGAGATATAGATATATTTGGAGAACCAGCCGCAGATGAAAAACTTATCAGTGAAATCGTTGAGAATAGATACCAGGGACAGGATGCAGAAGGAGACTTTGATGAGGGAGATTTCGATGAGGATGATCTTGATGTAGAGGACTATGGCGAGTACGAGCTGGAGGATGAATTAGGCGATACAGAAGATGAGTTTGAGGAGGCTTCAAAGGAGAGCGACGGAACAGACGACTTCATGGAAGATGAATTCCAGGAGAAGGGCGCGTCAGAGGATGGCTTTGAGGAAGATGGGACGATAGGAGATTTTGCCGATATTGAGGATGACTTCGGGGAGGAAGCTTCAAAGGAGAGCGACGATACAGACGAATTTGAGGAAGAAGATTTCGACACAGAGGAGGATTTCCAGGAAGACGAATTTGAGGAAGAGGATTTTGGGGAGGAAGCTACTTTCGACGCAGAGGATGAGTTTGAGGAAGAAGACTTTGAAGAAGCGGAAGAAGATGATTTTGAGGAGGAAGACTTTGAAGATAAGGTAGAAGACTTCGAGGAGGAAGAATACGAGGAAGAGGATTTTGAGGAGGAAGATGATTTCGCGGAAGAAGACGATTTCGAGGAGGAAGATGATTTCGAGGAAGAGGATGACTTTGAGGAAGAAGATTCTGAGGAAGAGGATTTTGAAGAAGAAGGTTTTGAGGAAGAAGACTTTGAGGAAGAAGAATACGAGGAAGAGGATTTTGACGATGTAGGAGATTATATTGAGGATTCCGACGCCGATTATGGTGAAGATGATTTTGGCGAGGAGGAATTTGACGAAGACGAGTTTGAGGAGGACTCTGAGGACGATTTTGAAGAAGAAGACTTTGAGGAAGAAGATCTTGAGGAGGATGACTTCGAGGAAGACGACTTTGATAGCGGAGAATTTAATGAAGGCGACCTTGAGATTGAAGAACCGTCGGAGGAAGAAATTCAGGCCAGAATTAAGAAGTCCAAGGGCAAAGGAGTTCCCTTTGATACAGGCTTCGTCGTTACAGGCAGATATGATTTGAGCGCGACAAGTGAAATCGGACTGAAAGCCGGCCTTACAGAGGAACAGAAAAAGTTGTTCTCGTACTTTGTTCCGGTCAGGGGGATGAGTGAGCAGCTTGTAGAGGTACTTGACAATGACAGACGGGCAAGAAAAGAGGGAACCTCCAAGACGGGCAATCTGCTGGTAATCGGAAGAAAGGGTTCAGGAAAGACGGTGCTTGCGGTAGATATCGTAAAGGCAATTCAGAAGCAGAGGAATCTGAAGCAAGGAAAGGTTGCCATTGTAACCGGAGAATCCCTGAATAAGAAGGAGCTGACGAATATTATCCAGAAGCTTCGAGGCGGTGCAATTATTATTGAGAAGGCGGGCAAACTGAATTCCAGGACTATTAAAGAGTTGAATCACTTGATGGAGAAGAAGACAGGAGAACTGCTTTTTGTGCTGGAGGATCAGAGAAAACCTTTAGAGCGTATTCTGACGGCGAATCCGGAGTTTAAGAAGAAGTTTACCTCAAGGCTGGAGCTTCCGGTATTCATTAATGATGAGCTGGTAACATTTGGGCAGACTTATGCCAAGGAGAATGGATATAAGCTGGATGAGATGGGAATTCTTGCATTGTACAGCAGGATTGATGTGATGCAGAGAGAGGATCATGCAGTCTCAGTTGCAGAGGTTAAGGATATTATGGATGAGGCGATTGAGCATTCCCAGAAGGCGAATGTTAAGCATCTGGCAAGGAGAGTATTTGGCAAAAGTACGGATGAGTCAGACAGAATCATTCTGAAAGAGGAAGATTTTAGGATATAGTGTAAGAAAAAAAGGGTTTTGACCGTTAAGATTGGTCAAAACCCTTTATTTTTATGTCAGACTAAAGTATAATAATAGTAATATTGCAACAGAATGTGAGGGATGACTATATGGCAGTAAAAAAACCAAAACCATATGAAATCGGTGAACTGGATCAATATCTTTTTGGGCAGGGGAATCATTATGAGATTTATAAAAAACTCGGCGCCCATAAGGCAAAGAAGGGAAAGAAAGAGGGCGTATACTTTGCAGTATGGGCGCCTCATGCGCGTTCCGTATCCGTGGTTGGAGATTTTAATGAGTGGAATATGGAAGCAAATCCGATGGAGAGGGCAGAACCTCTTGGCATATACACTTGTTTTATTCCAGATGTGAAAGAGTATGACCTGTACAAGTTCTGTGTAGAGACTTATCAGGGAGAATTTGTTTTTAAGGCAGATCCATTTGGCAATTATGCGGAGTTGAGGCCAGGGACGGCTTCCAGAGTTGCAGATCTTACAAAGATTACATGGACGGACAATGTTTGGTTGGAGAACCGCAAGACATGGAAGCATACAGAACAGCCGATGTCTATCTATGAAGCACATATTGGTTCTTGGAAACGTCATCCGGGAAGGGAAGACGACGGATTCTACAATTATCGAGAGTTTGCGAAGGAGTGTGTCAATTATCTCAAAGACATGGGATATACTCATGTGGAGTTGATTGGTATTGCGGAGCATCCATTTGACGGCTCCTGGGGATATCAGGTAATTGGATATTTTGCACCGACTTCAAGATATGGTACGCCAGAGGATTTTGCTTGGATGGTTAATTATTTCCATCGGAATAAGATTGGAGTAATTCTGGATTGGGTACCAGCGCATTTCCCAAGAGATATCCATGGACTGGCGGATTTTGACGGTACACCTACTTACGAATATGCAGACCCCAAGAAGGGAGAGCATCCTGACTGGGGTACGAAGATATTTGATTACGGGAAAAATGAGGTGCGCAATTTCCTGATTTCTAATGCGCTGTTCTGGGTAGAGCAGTTCCATGTGGATGGACTGAGAGTAGACGCTGTGGCATCTATGCTTTATCTGGATTATGGGAAGCAGGACGGACAGTGGGTTGCAAATAAATATGGCGGCAATAAGAATCTGGAAGCGATTGACTTTTTTAAGCACCTGAATTCTGTTGTGCTTGGAAGGAATCCGGGAGCGCTTATGATTGCCGAGGAGTCCACAGCCTGGCCGAAAGTGACCGGAAGTGTGGAAGATGACGGACTTGGATTCAGTTTAAAATGGAACATGGGCTGGATGCATGATTTTACCGAATATATGAAGCTTGACCCTTATTTCAGAAAAGATCATCATTATCAGATGACGTTTGCAATGAGCTATGCCCACAGTGAGAATTATATTCTGGTATTGTCTCACGATGAGGTGGTTCATCTGAAATGTTCTATGTTGAACAAGATGCCGGGCCTTGGTTTCGATAAATATGCGAATCTAAAGGTTGGATATGCGTTTATGATGGGACATGCAGGCAAGAAGCTTCTGTTCATGGGTCAGGAGTTTGCCCAGCTTCGGGAGTGGAGTGAAGAAAGAGAGCTTGACTGGTTCTTACTTGCGGAGGATGAGCATCGCCAGGTTCAGAACTGGGTAAGGGACCTTCTGCATCTGTATAAGCGTAACAAGGCAATGTATGAGATGGATGACAGTTGGGATGGCTTCGAGTGGATTAATGCAGATGATGCCAGCAGGAGTATCTTTAGTTTCGTGAGACATTCGAGAGGAAAGAAAAAGAACCTGCTGTTTGTTTGCAACTTTACTCCTATGGCGCGGGACGATTATCGCGTTGGTGTGCCACGTAAGAAGCAGTATAAGCTGATTATGAACAGTGATGATGAGCAATATGGTGGAAAAGGTGAAGAAAGACCGGAGATTTATAAGGCTGTGAAGAAGGAATGCGACGGAAGGCCCTTCTCCTTCGCCTATAAACTGCCGCCCTATGGAGTTGCAATTTTTGAATTTTAGATAAAAAATACCTCTTAAGCAGACAAGGTAAATACCCAAATCTACTTAAGAGGTATTTTTTTACTATGCTTCCGGCTGCTGCTCTTTATTGAGCGCTTCCTGTATTGGCATCTGTATCAGAGCCGGCAATATCTGTACCTGAGCCGGTAGTATTGGTCGTACCTTTGTTCATTTCCGTTGAATCAGACCCAGTATTGGAGTCTACGGTTGTGCCATCATCTCCGAGCGTGGTTTCTGTCTCTGTTCCCTCAGGAGTCATACCATCATTCGTTGAATTTTCATCAAGCGCTGTATTGTCAGTTCCAGAGGTATCCTCAGAATTGTCAGCATCCTCTTGGTTTTCAACATTATCTTCGGTACCGGAATCTTCCTTGGAATCCTCAGCTTCTTTGTCGCTGCCGCCGAAGATGTTCTTGAAGAAGCCTGTCACCTTATCCCAGAAGCCGCCCTCATCCTCGCGATCATCCTCGGAAGCACTATCTTTGCCGAGAACCTCCAATGTACTGTCAATCACAGCATTATCTCCAAGAATTTCATCCTTGGTGTCATTGATGATGCCGCCGTCACCGCCCTCTGAGCCGCCAGTAAAGAAGTTCTTCACTGAAGTCCAAAGATTGGAGAAGAAGCCGCTGTCTTCAACTTTGCCTTCCAGGTTCTCCAGTGTCTTTTTTAGGGACTTTACGTCATAATCATACTGGGAAATGTTCTTCATCAGTGAGTTGATTTGCGACATCTGTTCTTCGGTCAAAGTAATATTGGAATTGTTCGCTGCGTCTGTAATAGCGTCCTGAATCTTATCTGTATCAGTCAGATCCTTCTCAATAACCTCTTTTTTTACCTCGTTCATCAGCTTCTCGGCATCTTCCTTGCCGATTGCGTCTGCAAGTGCGCCTGTGGTCACAAGCTCCTCTGTGGCGGCGGACTTCTGTTCTTCGCTGAGAGTCTCTCCGCTGGCTTTCTCGTAGGCCATCATGATTCCGGTCAGCGCACCGGTTCCGGATACCTCGAAGGGGGCGGCTGCAACTACGTTGCAGTTCTCGACTCCTGAGGTCAACAGAGTGGACGCAATCATAGAGCTTGTTACAAAAGTAAGATTCCCTACTTTGACCTGGATTCCGCCGCTGGTGGTGGGCTCCACGTAAGAGCAGCTATATGTCTGTGTTCCAATCTGTGCCTCAGAGGCAATTCCTTCCATATATTTTCTCTCGTCAGTGTTTGTTACCTCTATGGTATTCACCGCCTCTGGTGTGGTTCCAAAGTAGTCGTACATGGATTTTCTCTGTTCATCTGTCAGGTTAGCGCCGATTGTGACAACCTTCGCTCCATCTGCATGTACTGCCATGGGAAGGCTTGTGCAGGTGAGTGCGGCTGCCATCATAATTGGTATGATTTTTTTTATATTCTTCATATTCTTCGGTGTTTAATCACCTATACCCCCTTTTGTCTAAGTAATCTTCTTTGAATCTCCCCTAATATAACATATTCTTCTTTATTTGCAAATAAAATAAGCCTTAACTATTTCTAAAGATTTTTTGTAGACGTCGTTCAAACACGTCTTCGTCTATGATGCCCTGCATACTGCCAAGGAATTGTCCATTTCGGAAAAAGACGAAGGTTGGAACGGTATCTGCGTCGTAATCTGCCGTAAGCAGAGGGGATTCGTCAATTTCTACTTCACAGAATTTGATTCGTCCGCGGTATTTTTTTTCTATATCTTCTACAATGGGCTTCATCATAGCGCATTTCCCGCACCATACGGCGTAGAACATAACAACGACCGGAAGTGGTCCGCGGGTTGTTTCTGTAGAGAAATTTTGGGATGTTAAATGTTGCATAGATTATACCTTCCTTATTGTCAGATTATACCAAGCTCAGAGTTTAGCAGTCGGGATTAAGGGTATGGTATACTTCAGCCATGGATTTTCTTAGGCAGAGCAGTTTCTTGTGGAGTCCTTTTCTGTGGTAGGTAAATTCACAAATTTTCTGCTGAATATTTTTCTTTCTTTTTTTTCGTCCCATACGCATGCTTCCAGACATAAATTCTTCTATATTATATATGCGGTAAGAGGATAATTTGTGTATAAAAAAGAAAAAAAGATATACGGTAAAAAGATATAGGGTAGAAATCACTTTAAAATTGAATTTTTTTGTAGTATAATAATTTTTAAATAGTTCCATTAGCAGTATTTTCGTGCGGTTTCTTACAAGGATAAGGCAGGAAGGAAGGTTTAGAGCAATATGATAATCCAAACCAACATACCGGCTTTGCATGCGCTGCGTGAGAAGAAGAATACTGACAATTCAATTTCAAAGAATCTGCAGAAGCTATCCTCAGGCTTCCGGATTCGACATGCGGCTGATGATGCGGCAGGGCTTGCCGTATCGGAAAAGATGCGCGCTCAGATTACTGAGCTGGAACGCTGTGAACTCAATGTTTCCGAAGGAATCGACATTGCGCAGACCGCAGACGGCGCACTGGAGGAGGTAAGCGGGATGCTGCGCCGTGCCAGAGAACTCTGCCTGCAGGCAAGCAACGGCACCTACAGCGACCAGGAGCGTCTCTACATGAGTGAGGAGATCAATCAGCTCTTTGGCGAGATTGAGCACATCACGTCAACCAGCAAGTACAATACCATTCCGCTTTTTCGGGGTATTCCCACTGACTCCGACGACCCTATTTATTACTACATAGAAGATTTTGACAAGGTCGCGGATAAGCAATTATGGGGAGAGATGGACTTTGTGAAAAGCGAAGATTTCTCTCCGCCTGTGGAGGCAAATCCTGCCACCGCCACGTTTCAACTTGAGGACAGTCTGGTAATGAACTATGCGGAATTATTGGACAAGAAATCAATAGTAATTGGCGGCAGAACTTATACTTTTCGGAAAGATGCCAGCCAACACGATTACAATTCAAATCCGCGCATTGTTTCTCTCAAAAATATCCAAACAGTCAAGGAGGCCATGGAACAGCTTGCCAAGTTTCCCGATATCGACAAGGTGGAGGTAGATGAAACGACTAAAACAGTAAAGCTGACGGGAAGTTTAGACTCCTATTCGTGTCCTGTTGAGGTGAATGGAACCACTTCCTATTACCCGGTGCCAGACGGAACCGGAGAAGGTAAAAATGGCTGGAAGGTGGAAAATCCGGCGGGGAAGGAAACGATTGGTGAAGTGGACGGCAGTGGCATTACAAACAATACGCCGGTGTATGGAACAGATTTGACCCTTTCCTACAATATGTCCAATATTAAAGAGCCGATTGACGTTGCAAATTTGAGAAGGAATTCATTAAATATCTACATAAACGGATTGAGTCCGGTTAGTGTTAATATTCCTTACAAGAATATTTTTAGTCAGCCCCCGAATACGATTACCAGAGACGATTTCGTCAATGCTGTTGTAAACAAGCTTAAGAGCACAGCTCCTCTTGCTGGCAGCATGACGAATATCAAGTATACGGCTCCCAATTTGGAGATTAGCGTCAGTCTTCCTGCTTCCGCATCCTCTGGTACGCAACATGCAGCCTATATATCGGAATCAACCGAGGGTAAGCAAGAAGATACTACCAAGCCGAGCTGGACGACTGCCCGGCTTAACTTCAGTACGAGTACCACCCCGCCTTCTGCGGAGGTAGGCGGCACATATACGGTACAGATTCCTGATGCCAGCTCCTTCAATTTGCCGTTCTCCTTCAAGTTGGGCTCTGAATATCATATTTTTTATGACAGCCAGAACCCAAATACGCCCATAAGAACGGACGGAACTACCACGTACAGTACATCAGAATATTACACGAATACTCATGACGTACACGGCAAGAGTCCCGATCAGATTCGCGCCCAGGTGGTGGATATGATTAAGAAGGCCGGCAGCGGCACCGTAAAGGAGCAGGGGAATGCATTAATTTTCACGGCAAACCCGAATACATCTGCTTATCGTTTTACGATAGAAGGAGCATCCATTCAGGTCAAAGCCGCGATACCGGCCAGTACATCCGTATTGTCAAATACACTTTATTTTAGCCAGGACGTGTCCGTTCCCTTTACCGTAGAGAAGCCCTTTGACGCCTCCAAACTTATCGGTACAGGCTTCGGTATCAGCAACGGAAACGGCAACAGTATCGTCAAATGGGAATTCACCGATGGAACCGGTCTCCGTTCAGACTACAGAGATATCGATATTTCCGCCTGCAAAAGCTTTGCAGATCTAGCCGTCGCCATGGAAGCGGCCATCAAGGCCACAGGCTCGTTCAATGACTGTAAAGTGATAGTAGATGAAGCTAAGACTCCTGCATCCCTGTCTATTCAGTGGAAGCGCTATTGCAACTTCTATGATGTCAATGTTTCCGATGGTGCAGAGGGTGTGTCTGGCATTATAAAGGGCGGTCCCGTGCAGTTTTCCGGAGGCACCGCCATCGGCCATGAGCAGAAGACCCTGGACTTTTCCTCAATCAATACGAACAACCTGGATAGTCTGCTGGGCAAGGGATTTCGGGTTAATTGTGCGACCTGCGAGGGGGAATACATCAACGTGTATTTTTGCTGGGAAAACGACGGCAGCGCGCCTCCGTCCTTTACCCATGATGTTACCATCAACGGCCAGACTGTGACGCGTACCATCCACAATATACCGGTAGAGCTGTCTAAGGTCACCAGCGGAGACCAGATTGTAAAGAGCATCGTCGATCAGGTAAAGCCAAGCCTTAAGCATTATACGGACATGAAAGTAGGCGATCCGAGTACCTCCCTGGTCATCCAGGACAAAAGACCGGGAATCGTAAAAGATCCTCACACACACGAGCAATTCTTCGGCTCTGTGGAGAGCGGCGTGTATACGAATTTTATCTACACGGTAACAAAGAAGGAATACGCCCCGTCGGAGCCGCCGGAAGGCCAGTTATTGGATTTCCGGCAATGCGAGGTCATGATCTATGCGGGACATAATCCGGAGCCTGAGCTGATTCCGATTCATCTGCCCTTTCTGTCTCTGACGCAGCTACGGCTGAACCCGCCGGAGAAGGTGGATCTTACAGAGAAGAATCAGGAGCCTTTAGGCCTGCTTAAGAAGATTGACTGTGCCAACGACAGTGTAGCCGACAGCAGGGCAGTCATGGGGGCAGACTACAACCGTCTGGAGCACGCATACCAGGCGCTTAATCACGCTACCATTAACTTAAAAGATGCGGAAAGCCGCATCAGGGATGCGGATATGGCAGGTCTTATGATGGAAAAGATTAAAAACGATATCTTAAGCCAGCCCCAGCAAAGCATCATTGCTCAAGCCAGCAAACGTCCTGAACTTGTGCTTCAACTTCTCCGTTAAGAAGTCAGTGATCAGGGAACCGAAAGGATATGCTCTGTCGGTTCCCTGATTGGAATAAAGCTGGCTCGCATTAATGCAGATCCTTTGGGCTGGCTATTAATTTATAAATCGGATTCCCAAGAGCTGAAAATTTTTCCTCATACTCTGTCATTATATTTCCTTGATTCATCTCTATATCATGATGTAAATCATAAGTGCTTCCCACTAGATCAAATTCCGAAGAAGCATTTACTTCCGCAACCGAGAAGTCAAAAAGGAGCCGGTTATCTGTCTTGAACTCTATGACTCCATCAGATGCCAGAAGCTTATGGTAGCGCGAAAGAAACTCCCTGGAGGTAAGCCTTCTTGGGGCGTGCCTTGCCTTGGGCCAAGGGTCGGAGAAGTTCAGATAGATGCAGTTGATTTCTCCAAAAGCAAATACATCTGCAACGCTGCGGGCGTCCATGCAGATAAAGCGGATGTTAGAGAGTGGAATCTCGCTGTCGTTTTGCAGTTTTTCTACTGCCCGCAAAAGGACGCTGGAGTACCGTTCTATTCCAATATAATTAATCTTTGGATTCTGTTTGGCGAGGGTCAGAAGAAACTGGCCTTTCCCCATTCCAATTTCTATGTGGACAGGATTGGAGTTCCCAAACACCTCCCGCCATCTGCCGCGGTATTCGGCCCCATTTTTAACAACTTCTTTACACTCATTCAACACGCTGTCTGCGCGCGGTATATTTCTCAGACGCATATGCGATTTCCCCCTGTTTTCAAGCATTTTCGTATGTTTCTTAGTTTATAATGAGAGGTGAAAAAAGTCAATTAAATGTAAGCGTGTGAAAAAGATAACAAATAGCAGTTTTTTTGTTGATTTTTACTATGGAAATTTGATAAAAACGGAGTATATTATAATTGTGTGCAAAATGGCGGGAAATGTCGGCAGAAAACCATGTTATATTTGTCAGACTGTATCAACCTACAACTGATTGGTGTATGGTATGTTGCACATATGATTTTAAATCCTGAGTAACAGTAAGGAAATCTTAAAGGAATGGAGGCGGCTCAATGAACACGGTTGTAAAAAAACTGGCAGACATCGAGGCGACGGCGGAAGCGATTGTGGAGCATGCGCATGCCCAGAAGAGTGAGATCGAGAAGAAGATTCAGGCCGATAGGGATCGTTTTGATGAGACGATTGAGGACGAGACTCAGAAGCAGTTAGCGCAGATCAGGCAGGAGGCGGATGAGAAGATGGAGCGAATTCTCAAGGAGCAGCGGGAGAAGAACCACTCCACGATTGACAACCTGAAGAAAGAATTTGAGGAAAACCATACCGCATATGCCAGAGAGATTCTGGCGCATATTGTAGAGGTGTAGGGCATGGGTAATGTGATGTCGTACAGCGGACTAACCACGAAGATACGTGCAATGCAGGCAAAGCTCTTAACTTGGCGGGATTTTGAGAATATTTCTAACTTAAAGAGCGTGCCGGAGGCAATCGAGTATCTGAAGGGGAAGCCTGCATATACAAGATATGTGGGACAGATGGATATATCGCTGTATCACAGGGGAAATATAGAGAAGATACTGTATCAGTCTTTGTTCGATGACTATACGCGAATCTTCCGGTTTGCGGGAATGGAGCAGAAGAAGTTTTTGAAGCTGTACTGGAAAAGGTATGAGATTGACCTGATTAACTACTGTCTCCGTATCGTATTTAACCATTATGATATGCCCTTTGATATAGCATATAAGAAGGAATTTTTTGATAAATATTCCCAGATATCCATAGACAGGCTAATCACCTCCCGAAATGTGGAGGAGTTGATTGATAACCTTAGGGATACGGAATATTATGCACCGCTTAAGGCTCTCAGGGAGACGGAAGGGGCGACGCTGTTTGATTATGACCTGACTCTTGACCTTTATTATTTTTCTGAAATGTGGAGGAAAAACCGGCGGCTTTTACATGGTAAGGAACGGGAAATGTATGTGCGGGATATTGGCATGAAGATTGATCTTTTGAATATCCAGTGGATTTATCGGGCCAAGAAGTATTATAATAAACTTCCGCCTGACATCTATTCCATGACGATTCCGGTTCAGTATAGGCTCAGTGTGGAGGAATTCAAGAGCCTGGTGGAAACGCCGACTGTGGAGGAATATGAGAAGCGTCTGGAGGAGACCTATTATGCCAGGAAATACGCAGACATCAGCGGCATGACACTTGAGGCCACGTACAAGGAGTGTCTGCAGCGTCAGTACATCAGTGACAGAAGACGGAATCCTTATTCCATAGCAACGGTGAATACCTATCTGTTTTTGAAGGAAGAAGAAATATATAGACTAACTACAGCCCTTGAATGTATCCGTTACGGTTTATCTTCAAGAGAAACGTTAGGATACTTAGGAGGTGTGATGCAATGATTGTTAAGATGAAGTTTTTGAGCATCAGCGGTCCGAGAATGGATATCGACCGTGTGTGCGACAAATATCTGTCCAAATATGAGATGCAGCTTGAAAATGCAGTCACTGAGCTTAAGACGACAGATAATCTTCTGCCATTTGTGGAGGTGAACCCCTATAAAGATGCGCTGGCAAAGGCAGAGCAGTTCGCGGCTCTTTTGTCGGAAAGCGTGGAGCATATTGACCAGTCTATGTCCAAGGACGAGATGCTTGCCTTTATCAGAGAGATTAACCATGATTATCTGGATTTGCAGGAGAAAAAGGAGCTGCTGAACAAGAAGGAGAATGAAGTAAGAGAGAGGCTGAATGTTCTGGAGCCCTTCTCCCCTCTCGACCTGGAGCTGCATAAGACCATGCATTACAAGTATATGAAGGTGCGTTTCGGGAGAATCGGCGTAGATTATTACAAAAGGCTCGAAAAATATCTGTTTGGCGATTTGCAGGCTGTATTTCTGGAGGGAACCAGGAATGAAAATTATGTCTATGGATGCTACTTTGTATCAAACATAGATACCAGCAAGGTTGATTCGGCCTTTAATTCCCTGCACTTTGAGCGAATTGCGATTCCATCAGAATTTATCGGGACCCCGAAGGATGCCTGTATCAGCTTGCAGAAGCAGATTGAGGATGTCAAAAAAGAGATCGAGGAGATTGACCGGAAAATCGAGGAGTTGGTGAGCAGCCATGCCGCCAAGATTTTAGGCGTCAGGAAAAGGCTTGAAGAATTGTCCAATAATTTTGATGTCCGCAAGATGGCGGCAAGGACGGATGTGGGGGATACCAAGGAGGATTATTATATTTTATGCGGCTGGATGGGAGAAGGAGACGTGCAGGCTCTGATGGAGGAAGCGAAGGAGGATGACAGGGTGTTCATCGTCGTGGAGGAGGACAGGGAGAAATTCTTTGGAGACCCTCCAACCAAGCTTAAGAATCCCAGATTTTTTAAACCCTTTGAGCTGTTCATTAAGATGTATGGGCTTCCGGCCCATGACGAGATGGACCCGACCATGTTCGTGGCGCTTACTTATACATTCATCTTTGGCGCGATGTTTGGCGATGTGGGTCAGGGCTTCTGCCTGTTTCTAATCGGCGGGCTGATTTATATTAAGAAGAAAATGAGCCTGGCAGGGATTGTGTCTATTGCGGGTATATTCTCGATGATTTTTGGCGTAATGTTCGGCAGTATCTTCGGGTTTGAGGATGTAATCCCCGCATTATGGATGCGGCCTGTGGACGCAATGACGGACCTGCCGTTTATTGGGCAGTTGAATACTGTGTTTATTATTGCAATTGCGTTTGGTATGGCGCTGAATATTCTGGTAATGCTGTTCCAGATTGTCAACGCGGCTAAGGCCCATGATACAGAGAATCTATGGTTTTCCACAAACGGCGTTGCAGGACTTGTATTCTATGGCTTCCTTGTGCTGACGATTGTGCTGTATATGACAGGGCATAGGGTTCCGGGAAATATAATGATGGCTGTGTTTCTTGGAATTCCGATTCTGATTTTTGTGTTCAAGGAGCCGCTTACGAATCTGGTGGAGCATAATCATAAGAAGATGGAAGAAAGCAAGGTAATGTTTTTGGTACAAGGCTTCTTTGAACTGTTTGAGACGCTTCTGAGTTATTTCTCAAACACCCTTTCTTATGTGCGTATCGGGGCGTTTGCTGTGAGCCATGCGGCGATTATGGAAGTGGTGCTGATGCTCTCTGGAGCGGAGGATGGAGCGCCAAATCTGTTCGGAATTATTTTAGGAAATATAGTCGTATGTGCGTTGGAGGGCTTGATTGTTGGAATTCAGGTGCTTCGTCTGGAATATTATGAGATGTTCAGCCGCTTTTATAAAGGAAGCGGACGAGAATTTAAACCATTTAACAAGCAGAGTAAATAGATGTAAGGAGGATTTAGGTCATGAATTTAACTGTAAAATTATTACTTATTACGGCGCTGGTGCTTAGTATCATTATTCCATTTGGATACTTTTTGATTGGAGAAAAGACGAAGAAGAGTTATAAGAGAGCAATCGGGGTAAATGCATTCTTCTATTTTGGGGCGTTTGCTATTGCAGGAATTATGATGTTCGGCGGTGCGCCTGCCCAGGCGGCCGACGTTGCCGAGACTGCTTCTAATGCTGTTGGTTTTGGTTATCTTGCCGCTGCGCTGTCAACCGGTCTTTCCTGTGTCGGCGGTGGTATTGCCGTTGCAAGCGCCGCAAGCGCTGCTCTTGGAGCAATCAGTGAGGATTCCAGCGCTTTGGGTAAGTCTCTCATTTTCGTTGGTCTTGCGGAAGGTGTCTGTCTGTATGGACTGATCATCTCCTTCATGATTCTGGGTAAATTGTAAGATGAAGATGTATCTGATTAGTGATAATGTCGATACGCTGACAGGAATGAGACTTGCGGGAGTAGACGGCATCGTTGTCCACGAGAGAGAGGAGCTGCGGGCTGCGATTGAAACTGCAATGAACGATAAAACGGTGGGTATCATCCTGCTGACTGAGAAGTTCGGAAGGGAATTTCCAGACTTGCTTGATGAGATTAAGCTTGGACGTACCATGCCGCTTTTGATTGAGATTCCTGACAGGCACGGAACCGGACGTAAGAAAGACTTTATCACTTCTTATGTGAATGAGGCGATTGGACTGAAACTGTAAATGGTGTAGATAGAATGTGGGGTGGCATACTTGACGATTGATGAGAAGATATCACATCTGCAGGCGGCGGCCATGGAGGAAGCAAGGGCAGAGGGCAATGCGATCATAAAGCAGCACGAGGATGCGCTGCTTGGCGTGTTTGAGCAGCATAGGGCTGAGCTGCTCCGCCAGTCGGAGACGCGGGTGAAGGCGGAGCGTGTCGGCGCTCAGCAGCAGCTTAATATGGCGATGTCCAAGGCGCAGCTTGAGTTGAAAAGAGAATTGAGTAAGACGCAGAAGGAATTGAAGACGGAGTTGTTCGAGGAAGTCCGTGAAGTAGTTCAGGAATATATGAAGACAGAGGAGTATACACGGCTTTTGATTACCTATATCGAGAAGGCGACGGGATTTGCCAATGGAGCGCCGATGACCATCTATATTAATCCGTCAGATGCGGATAAAAAGCAGTATCTTGAGGAGCATACGGGTATGGCTCTGACTGTGAGCAAAGAGGACTTTATCGGCGGCGTGCGGGCTGTGATTCAGGAGAAGAATATTCTGATTGACCATGCTTTTAAGGGTGCGATTGAGAATGAATACAGGAAGTTCATGTTCAAGGGAGGTGTGCAGGTTGGATAGTGTTACGACTGGGAAAATCTACGGAATCAACGGGCCTGTCATCTACCTGAAGGATAAGACGGAATTCAGAATGTCAGAGATGGTGTATGTCGGGGAGGAGAAGCTGGTGGGCGAGGTGATCTCTCTTGACAAGGATTTGACCACCATCCAGGTATATGAGGAGACGTCAGGTCTCTGTCCCGGAGAGACGGTGGAGGCTACGGGGGCGGCGGTTTCTGTTACGCTTGCGCCTGGAATACTGAATAATATTTTTGATGGGATTGAGCGCCCTCTGGAGAGGATTGCCGATAACGGCGGCGCGTTTATTACCAGAGGTGTCAGCGTGGATTCTCTGGATATGAACAGATTGTGGGACACCCATATTACCGTGGCTGTAGGCGAGCCGGTTCACGCAGGGACCGTAATCGCAGAGGTGCAGGAAACCCAGGCGATCCTGCATAAGTGTATGGTGCCGCCGGACGTGGAGGGTATTGTGGTATCGGTGGTACCGGACGGCGACTATACCATTCATGATATTCTGGTGGTGGTTGAGATGCCGGATGGCAGCAGGAAGGAGCTTCCCATGATGCAGAGGTGGCCGATTCGAGTGCCGCGTCCGGTGAGCCATCGTTTTCCGGCTACAGTGCCCCTTGTGACTGGGCAGCGAATTCTGGATACCATGTTCCCCATAGCCAAGGGGGGAACGGCGGCGATTCCGGGAGGGTTCGGAACAGGAAAGACTATGACGCAGCATCAGATTGCCAAGTGGGCGGATGCGGATATTATTATATATATTGGATGCGGTGAGCGTGGAAATGAAATGACCCAGGTATTGGAAGAATTTTCTGAGCTGGTGGATCCTAAGACGGGCAATCCATTGATGGATCGAACCACATTGATTGCGAATACTTCCAATATGCCGGTGGCTGCCCGTGAGGCTTCCATATATACAGGGCTTACTTTGGCGGAGTATTATCGAGATATGGGATATGACGTGGCGATTATGGCAGATTCCACTTCCCGTTGGGCGGAGGCTCTGCGTGAGCTCTCCGGACGTTTGGAGGAAATGCCTGCGGAGGAAGGTTTCCCGGCATATCTGGCGTCCAGGCTGTCAGCGTTCTATGAGAGGGCCGGTATGATGCAGACATTGAACGGAGAGACTGGTTCTGTGTCGATTATCGGTGCGGTTTCTCCCCAGGGAGGAGATTTTTCTGAGCCTGTGACACAGAATACAAAGCGGTTTGTTCGTTGCTTCTGGGGGCTTGATAAGTCTCTGGCGTATTCCAGGCATTTTCCGGCCATTCATTGGCTGAGCAGTTACAGCGAGTATCTGAACGACTTAAGCGGATGGTATGCGGATCATGTGTCGCCTAAGTTTGTGGACTACAGGAACCGAATGATGGCGATCTTGAATCAGGAAAGCAGTCTGATGGAGATTGTAAAACTAATCGGCGGGGATGTGCTGCCGGATGATCAGAAGTTGATTCTTGAGATTGCTAAGGTAATCCGGCTGGGCTTTCTGCAGCAGAATGCCTTTCACAAGGATGATACCTGTGTATCTATGGAGAAACAGTTTAAGATGATGGATGTAATCCTGTATCTTTATAAGACTGCGCGGCATCTGGTGGCCATGGGGCAGCCTATGTCTGTTCTGAAGGCAGAGGGCATTTTTGAAAAGGTCATTGCGATTAAGTATGATGTGCCCAATGATAACCTACAGCTTTTGGATTTGTATAAAAGAGATATTGATGACTTCTATAATCGCGTAATCGCGAAGAACGCATAAGGAGGGAAACCGTACATGTCAATAGAATATCTGGGACTTAGTAATATTAACGGCCCTCTTGTTGTGCTGGAAGGGCTGCAGGGTGCGTTTTTTGATGAGATTGTGGAGTTTGTGATAGACGGCAATACAAAGAAGATGGGGCGAATTGTGGAGTTGTATGAGGATAAGGCGATGATCCAGGTGTTTGAAGGGACGGAGAATATGTCGCTTCGCAATACCCATACAAGGCTTACAGGCCATCCCATGGAGGTCGCTGTTTCGCCGGAGGTGTTAGGGCGCACATTTAACGGTGTGGGAGTGCCGATTGACGGGCTTGGATCTATCGGGGCGTCGGAAAAGAGGGATGTAAACGGCCTGCCTCTGAACCCTGTGCGCAGGGAGTACCCCAGGAACTATATCCGTACGGGAATCTCTGCGATTGACGGGTTGACCACGCTGATTCGGGGGCAGAAGCTTCCCATCTTTTCGGGAAATGGACTTCCCCATGATCAGTTGGCGGCTCAGATTGTAAAACAGGCGTCATTGGGGGATGGAACCAATGAGAATTTTGCCGTGGTGTTTGGCGCGATGGGCGTGAAGCATGACGTTGCAGAGTTTTTCCGTAAAACCTTTGAGGAGAGCGGAGTTTCTGACCATGTGTGCATGTTCCTGAATCTGGCCAACGACCCTGTGGTAGAGCGTCTGATTACACCGAAGGTTGCGCTTACTGTGGCGGAGTATCTTGCATTTGAGTGTAATATGCATATTCTGGTTATTCTGACGGATATGACCTCCTTTGCAGAGGCAATGCGTGAGGTATCTTCTTCAAGAGGGGAGATTCCGTCCAGAAAGGGATATCCGGGCTATCTTTATAGTGAGCTGGCAACCCTTTATGAGCGTGCGGGGATTGTACAGGGCGCTAACGGTTCTGTGACGCAGCTTCCGATTCTGACCATGCCTAATGATGATATTACCCATCCAATTCCGGATTTGACTGGATACATTACGGAGGGGCAGGTGGTGCTTGACAGGAATCTTCACGGCCAGTCGGTTTATCCGCCCATTAGTATTCTGCCCTCTTTGTCTCGTCTGATGAAGGACGGGATTGGCGAAGGGTATACGCGGGAAGACCACCAGGGGCTTGCCAATCAGTTGTTTTCTGCTTATGCAAAGGTGGGAGAGGCAAGAAATCTGGCTTCGGTTATCGGAGAGGATGAACTGTCTCCCCTTGATAAGAAGTATCTGAAATTCGGAGAAGAATTCGAGAAGCGTTATATTGGCCAGGGGCCCACAGAGAACCGGTCGATTCAGGATACTCTGAACCTTGGATGGGAGTTGTTGGGAGTCCTGCCCAAAGAAGAACTTGACAGGATTGACACAAAGTTGGTTGAAAAGTATTATCCCCAGAAGGCAGATTCAGATGATGACGACAGTAAGTGATATGTTCGTGCGGTTTGGTAAGATGTTCTGCTTTGAAGGTTGTTAGATAAGGAGGGCGGTATATGGACCCAAGAGAATTTCCCACCAAAGGTAATCTGATGCTGGCCAAGAATTCCCTTGCGCTTGCCCATCAGGGGTATGACCTTATGGATAAGAAGCGGAATATTCTTCTAAAGGAATTGATGGAGCTGATTGACGAGGCAAAGAATATACAGGAAGAAATTGATATTACGTTTACCAGGGCATATACGTGTCTGCAGCGTGCGAATATTGAGCAGGGAATCAGCAAGGTGCAGGAGCTTGCCTTTACTGTTCCCATTGAAGAATCGATTCGTATTCAGGCCAGAAGTATCATGGGGACGGAGATTCCGCATATTAAGTATGATGATAAGCAGAATGACCTGACTTATGCGTTTGGTACGACGAAGGAGTCGATTGATATTGCCAGGGAGGCGTTTAGGGCGGTTAAGAACCTGACGATTAAGCTGGCGGAGGTCGAGAATGCGGCTTACAGACTTGCGGCAAATATTAAGAAGACCCAGAAGCGGGCCAATGCGCTGAAGAATATTACGATTCCCATGTACAGTAACCTGGTGTATACGATTAATAATGCGCTGGAGGAGAAGGAACGGGAAGAATTTACCAGACTTAAGGTGATTAAGAAGATGCAGGGAAAATAGACTGGTTATGAATAAATGGAAAAAGATTTTGATTGTGTCTATTGCTGTCATTTCAATGATTGTGAATATAGGATTTAGCGTGTTTTATGTCTTCCAGTATAGCTCCAGGGTTGTCAGGAGAGTCATGTCAGATATGGGAGGTTATGATCATGATTTTGACGAGCCAAACATAATTGACGATGGTTATGAGGAGGAGACAGCCGAGGAAGACTTTTTGCGTATCGACAGGGAGATGCAGGCGGTTGCAGATTATCTTTATACGGATGGTATGCTTGCAGACATTGAGGCTTCTGATAGCATTGATACGACGTTTACTCCCATGATGGACGCGAAGGGATGGCCTTATGCCGTAGTATATCGGGAAAAAGCCGAATTTGACGGCGGCGTAAAGGGATATAAGGTGCAGAAGATTACCTATGATTATATGAAGAATTATGAGGGACAGGACGAGTTTGTCTATGAGGAGGAGTATTGCGACGAGAATGGAAATAAGGTTATGGATACGCAGATATTAGGCTTCTTTCTTGTAGACCATGTTACATTAGATGTAACTGATGAGCATACGACACAGTGGCATTAGAGCATTTTATTGGGGACTTCCATTGATTGGAAGTCCCCTGTATTTTTTAGTAATTCTCTGCCTTAATCTGGAAATAAGACTGTGGATGGGCACACACCGGACATTTTTCAGGAGCCTTTTTGCCCACGGCAATGTGACCGCAGTTTGAGCACTGCCAGATGCAGTCTCCTTCCTTTGAAAAGACAAGCCCCTCTTCGATATTGGACAGGAGTTTGCGATATCTTTCTTCGTGCTCCTTTTCAATCTTACCAACTTCTTCAAACAGATAGGCAATATCGTCAAAGCCTTCTTCTCTGGCGTCTTTGGCAAATGCTGCGTACATATCCGTCCACTCAAAGTTCTCGCCGTCGGCAGCGTCTTTTAGGTTCTCCATGGTTGACGGAACGGCTCCCCCATGAAGCAGCTTAAACCAAATCTTGGCATGCTCCTTCTCATTCGCCGCAGTCTCTTCAAAAATATTGGCAATCTGAACATAGCCATCCTTCTTTGCCTTGGATGCATAGTAGCTGTATTTATTCCTTGCCTGAGATTCGCCTGCAAATGCCGCCTGCAGGTTAGCCTCTGTCTTGCTTCCTTTTAATTCCATGCTTTATATCCTCCTTAGTTGAAATAAAATAATAACGATTATTGTTATTATAACATTTTTAAAATAAATTGCAAGCATTTTATGAAATATTTTTGCAATCTCTGGCGATACACATTATAATATTCTCAGCGCTGAAGGAAGGTCAAAGCTTGGCGCGAAGGGAGAGACAAGCAATGGGAAGAATACATACAGGAAATTACAAATGTCTGGAAATATTTTTGAAATCATTGGAGGGAAAACAGGGATGCCTGCGGATGAAAGGGGACGAAGGGCCATGGATGGAATATTCGGCGGGCGCCTGCCGTTATACGTTACATAGGATTCCTGTGAAGCTTGACACAGAGTATGAAGTAGAGCTTTTAGACTGTCAGGTAAGTATTGCCTATCTGTCGGAATCTGACGACATGATGGATGAGGGCGTCTGTTTCCTCGAATATGTAACAGACGAAGCTAAGAAGGCTTCAGAGGATGGGGAGGTTAAGTTTTCGGGTGCAGGAGGGTGGCTGGCAACCAATGACCTGGGCGCGTGGTACGACACGCTAAACAGAGAGCAGTATCATTTTAATGCATATAAGAATTGGATTAACGATCCTAACGGCTTGTGTTATTATAAGGGATATTATCATCTGTATTATCAGGCGAATCCTCATAGCCAGGAGTGGGACGTGATGTACTGGGGCCATGCGGCAAGCAAGGATTTGGTGCATTGGATTCATTTGCCCTACGTTTTGCAGCCCCAGGAGGAGATTCTTGCACAGAAAGAATTAAGAGGCGGCGCTTTTTCTGGAAGCGCTGTGCCCCTTGAGGAGGAGATTGTTTTCTATCTGACGCGTCATATAGGGCCGCCCCAGGAAACCAAGGAGAATACCCGTCAGTATCAGACGATGGTAAGGTCAAGGGACAGTATTCACTTTGGCGAAGAGGTTACGGTGGTAGAACGGCCAGACGATACCTTTGCGTTTGAGCATTTCCGCGACCCCAAGGTATACTGGCAGGACGGACGCTGGCAGATGGTAATCGGGACGAAGATAAAGGGAATTCCGTCGCTTGCCCGTTTTGGTTCAGAGGATATGGAAAAATGGAGCTATGAAGGTGTGCTGGTTGAAGAACGGACAGAAGGAGTTCAGACATTTGAATGTCCAGATTTCTTTGAATTAGACGGGCAGTTTGTAGCAGCGGGGTCGTGGATGCTGTATTGGGATGAGCAGCAGAGATATCAGCCCACATATTGGTATATGGGGGATTATAAAGACGGCAGGTTTTATCCGAAGAACAAAGGGACCTACGATTTCGGAAGTAATTTTTATGCGGTGCAGTCATTTGAGCATGAAGGGCGGCGGATTGCCATTGGATGGACGGCGGATTTTTATGAGGAGCATGTGCCGGAGGTAAATGGCTCATGCGGCGCCATGACGATTCCAAGACAGCTTTCCGTTCAAAATGGGCGTCTCTGTCAGAAACCAGTAGAAGAAATCTATCAGTTGTGTCGGGAAAAGGTCTGTGATACAGCCGGACATAGTCTGTCTTTGGAGAATTTGAAGGGGAATTGTTACTATGCCAGGATTGATTTTGAGGATAGCGTAGATTTTCGGATATTGTTAGGAAGCTCTGAGGCGGGAGAGATTTGGTTGGTGCGGGAAGGCATGGAGGTACGAATCAAGACGAAGGGCGTCAAATCGGAGAAGGTTCAGTTTGTAACAGAGGTGGAGCGGCTTAGGAGGGCTGAGATTTTCGTGGACAGAAGGCTTGTGGAGGTCTATTTAAACGACGGGGAGGCTGTGGGCACGAAGCTGTTCTATCAGGATTGCCGCGACGGAGTTTTTCGGGCTGAATTTCAGGAAGAGGAGAAAGTAGGCAGGATTCAAGTCTTTTTGATGGATGGAATATGGAAATAATGATTTAGAGGGAGGACGCCAATGTCCTCCCTCTAGCTCGCAGAAAAAAAGAGGGGTATGTCCGGCGGAAAGCATGTGAATACAAAATAGAACAGGGATGTGATAATCCACAATGAAAATGTTGTTGTCTGGGATGTCCTGCCCATGCTTTTGTGATAAAAGTGTGCATCCATATAAAATCCGAAAAGGATGCTGATTAGAAAGATTGAAATATCTATGACAAGAAAATTCTCTCCTGTAATACCGGTATAAGTGTAGAAAAGTGTAATGGTGGCGCCTATGGCACATAGGACGGCCAGGAAGCGGCAGTAGAAGAAACGGACCGGCTCCGGACGGTATCTTAAATATTCCCCTACGGATACAAAAAGGATTGGAAAGAATATAAGCTTTAAATGTTCCCACACAGACTCGTTTACCGGACAAATAAGTGCGATAAATGCCGAGCCTTTTGATAGCTGGTAGAGAAAATGGTTCAAAAAGCCCAGAAGAATTGCGGCCAGCGCATAGGGCCTGTCCTTTTGAGCAATATATTTTTTTATATCAAATAATTTTCTAAAAAGATATAAAGCCGTTCGTTTTATGTTTGATTTCAATTTTACAGTTTTCATAGAAAGACACCTCTATTTTTCATTATATGCTGATTAGGGAGATAATATGAGCCTTCTGACGTGAGAACACCAATCAAAATATATGCAAAATTTGTCGAACGGTTTTTCTTGTACCTTTGGAAAAGCTGTGCTAGAATTAACCACATCAAATGAAATGTTTATATGATGTTCATGTATTCTGAGATTTTCATTTTTTATCTTTGGCGGTTCGCCAGATTATTTCAATGTCAAAAGTTGCAGTACTTGTTGGGGAGGGATGCCTATGGTGCAGTAGAGTCGCAGGTTCAGAGAAGTTGATTGACTGGTTTTGATGTATTTTCAGGAGGATTTAGATGGACAAGAATATGATAATATTTAATGGACTTCGGTGCAAGGTGAATACAAAGGCTGCATTTGTAGATATGTGTATGGAAACGCCCGCCCTGGCGTCGAAAATGCTTGCAAGTCCGGTGGTAAGATCGGAGTGTGAAAGGAAGGTATGCTCTCTGGAAGACAATGAGAAAAGCGGGGTGTATGCGCTGAGGGTGGAATTGAATGAGGAAAAGCGGGAGCAGATATATGAGGAAATATTTGGCGATAAATTGGAGGAGGAGAGGTTTCAGGAGTTATCGGAGATTCATCGCAGGCTGCTTGAGCCTATACGAGTCATGCACCAGAAGGAAACAAAGATTGATGTGATACCGTTTATTGTCTATGGAGTTGTGAGAAACAGCCGCTGCAAAAGTATGCTGCTTGAGTCCTTAAAGGGCTGTGAAAAGGAGTGTCTGAAGCTGTTTCAGGGGTCAGAATACCAGTCAGCAGGCTTCCTGCGCAAATTTCTTCTGGATGAGAGGAAGGCGGCGAAGCTAATGACTGGATTACTGCTATTGCTAAGGCAGGAGGAGTCTGAGGAACAATACCGGATGGTTATGAATATTATTTATGCGGGTTACAAGTCATTAAAGAACGTGGTTAAGAAGCTTGACTATTTAACAGGTAAGCAGTTTGAGGAGCTCATGAGAAAAGATGCCATGGTAGAGATTAGCTTATGTCAGATGGTCATCGAGATGGTGATCGCAGAGGATCTGGATATTCCAAGGCTTATGGATTATCAATTCTGCCAGGTGGTTTGTATGCTGAAAATCTATGAGGAAAGGCGGCTTAACCCTCAGGAGATGGAAGCCGATATGGCAGAGGGTAAGCGAATCTATAGGAAATTTTTAAGAGAACACAGGGAGCCTGGAGCCTACTATGTTAGTGAATTTTTGGAGACGGAAAACCAGGAAATGTGTGAGAGATGGGAGAGGATGGAGAAGCTGCTGAATATATTTGGTATGGAGACGCGGGCTTTGTATGGAATATATCTGGAAAAGTGGGAGGCAGAAATGCTGTGTACAATTTTTGAAGAAAAGGATTGGGAGCGATATAAGTATGTTCTCCTACTTGGGACTTTGTGCAAATATATTCAGCAGATTGAGGCCATGTATGAAAGTGAGATACCGGAAGAGATACAGTACCAGAGGTCCTGTGAGGAAAGTGCGGTAAAGAGTATGGAATATGAGAGAAAGCGGATGGAGGAGAGGCTGCACAAGCTTGAGCGGCAGAAGACGGATAAGGAGCATGAGCTGGCTGAAGCAGAGCGGCTGATAGAGAGACTGAGACGGGAAAGCATGAAGAAGGATGAACAGCATGAGAGGGAGAAAACAGAGCTTAATAAACTAAGAGAGTTTGTATTCTGTAAGAAAGGGGAAGGTAAGGCGGAGAGTACTTCAGACGGCATAGGAAGTCAGATGCTTGATGTCGGGAGATTAGAGCGAAGTATCGTGATTGGCGGTCATCGAAATTGGCAGAAGAAGCTGCGCAGATGTCTGCCGACCAGTCAATTTCTCTCATCGGACTATATGAATTTCGACCCGTCTGTGCTGCATAATAAAAAGTATATCATTGTGAATACTGATATTTTGAAGCATGGCTTGTACTATAAGATTATGAATGAGCGTAAGAAGGAGCAGAAGGTTGTGTACGTTCACGGAAATAATGTGGACCGTACGCTGAGGGAGATTGCCAGGCAGTTAGGATAAAGGAATGATTGGACGGTGGGAGAGTGGGAGGCAGTCTCACCGTCAATTCCATAAAATGCCTTAAAAATCAGGAAAAAAAGCAGGAATTTGAAAAAAAACTTAAAAAAAATAAAAAAAATTGAAAAAACCTCTTGCATTTCAGTAAAACATGTTATATAATACCATTTGTGTTAAGGAAATAATAAAGAAAACTTAAGAAACATGCGCGATTAGCTCAGTTGGTAGAGCACCTGACTCTTAATCAGGGTGTCCAGGGTTCGAGCCCCTGATCGCGCATTTGAAAATCACTGTTTTTGGAGGCTTTTGAGAACTCCGGGGGCGGTGGTTTTTTATGTCCAGATTTGGGGAGATAAAATATATTTACAAAGGAGACATGAGATTATGAAAACATCATTTTATGTAGAAAACAGAAGAACCTTCGGGAATCATATGGAGTCGGGTGAGCTGGCGGTTTTCTTAAGCGGCGAAGTATTGCGGAAATCAGCAGACGACGACTATCCCTTTTATGCAAATCGAAATTTTGTCTATCTGACAGGAATTGAGCAGAGAGACAGCGTTCTGATGCTGTATAAGGAGGGCGAGCGTCTGGTGGAGAAGCTGTTTATCCTTGCGCCGGATGCATTTGAGGAGAGATGGAACGGGGCGCGAATCAAGCCTGATGTGGCGGCAGAAAAATCTGGAATGAAGGATATTGCATATTTCGACGAATGGCAGCCTTATCTTGCGGAAATGGTCCGAAAGAATCGTATTCGTACCATTTATCTTGACATTGACCATAAAGAAGGGCGCAGAAACTTTAACGGGGCAGACTGGATGCAGAAGTACATAGAGACAGGATATCCCTGGATGAAGTTGAAAAATGCCCTTCCAATTTTGAAGAAAATGCGCTTGATTAAGAAGCCTTGTGAGATAGAGGCCCTTGAGCAGGCTGAGCGGATTACAAAAGCGGGCATTGTTGCCATGATGGAACATTCAAGACCGGAAATGTACGAATATCAGTATAAGGCAGAGTATGACTATGCGTTGGCTCAGTACGGTGTTCTTGAGCCAGGATTTTCGTCAATTATCAGCGCCGGAAAGAATAATTTTTGTATTCATTACGACAGCTACAGAGGTCAGGCAAAGGATGGGGACTTGGTGTTAAATGATGTGGGTGTGCGATGGGATTATTTGGTGACGGATGTTTCAAGGGCATGGCCTTGCAATGGAAAATATACGGAACGGCAGAAATTGTTGTATGAGTGTGCGTATCAAACTTCACAGTATATGTTTGGCGTCCTGAAGCCAGGACTTCCCATGATGGATGTAGATCAGATGATAAAAGAATATAATTTTAGGCAGCTTCGGGAAGCAGGGGTGTGTAAAGCATTTGATGAGATTGGAACCTATATGTGGCATGGCGGCGCTCATCATATAGGTTTTGACGTGCATGATATGGTGTCGGCGCGCGATGCAATGACAGCAGCAGGGATGGTATTCTGTGTGGATGTTGGCATTTACCATGAAGAATGGGGAATTGGATTCCGTCTGGAGGATAACTGTCTGATTACGGAGGATGGCTGCAGGAATCTTTCTGAGGATATTCCAAGGACAGTTGAGGAGATTGAGGAGATTATGAGATAGGAGTAAAGCTTAAAATCAAAACAACGGATTACCAAAAACATCCTATAAAATGGAAGGGTAATCCGTTTTTTTGTTCAAATAATCTTTTTATTCTGTCGTAAATATCTTAAAAATATTTCTTGCTTTTACAGCAATGACGAGTGACACAACAGCAGAAAATAAAACTGCAGCATATTCAAAGCCCTTACAAAACTCAAACAGAACTCCATATAATGCATTGCCCAGAGGCTGCGCGCACATAGAGATGGTAAGTGCAACGGCAATCACCTTTCCGATTAAATTTTGAGGCGTTTCCTTTTGCATAAAAGACAACATCTGTACCGTAAAAATGGTTGAAAATATCATAATGATAAAGCAACATACAGTAATAACAATGTAGTTTATGATACCGGACGAAAATAATATTAGTGCAAAAGCCACAGGAAATAAGCATACAGCAGAGGCTATAATCAGATTTCCAGCTTTTTGAATAGATAGTTTATCTGCAAATATGCCTGCACAGATTCCACCTGTAAGTCCTCCGGCCGCCAGGGCGCCCTCAGCAAAGCCATAAAGTCTGTTTGCCTGGGCTGCGCCCAAATCAAATACCTCTGTAACCAGATAGGGCAATGCGACTATGATCATTGCAGACATAAACAAATTGATTCCGCATACGATAAGAAGTGTTTTCCCGATTACGGGCTTATCTTTGCGGATAAATCGAATACTTTCTGAAAAATCAGACTTTACTGTCCGCCAAATACTGCCGTTGGAGAGTGGTTTTTGAAAAGGTATGTGAATAAAAATCTCCATGACTGCCGATAAGACAAAGCATACCGTACAAGTCCATAATACTGGCTTCAAACCATATGCGCTATATAAGACGCCCCCAAGCACCGGACCGATTAAAGCTGCAAAACTGCTTATGGTATTGATGATTGAATTGGCTGCCATGATATGCTCTTGTTTCACCAGAGCAGGGATGCTTGCCTGAACAGAAGGCTGGTAGGCGCCTGCAATGCCATACAGAATCATAAGTGTAACCGTTAAAAGAGCAACAATGCCGACCTTATCCATCAGCAGGAAAAATGTCAGAATAACCGCTGCCGTAAAGAAATCCAAGATTACCATTATGTTTCTCTTATTCACCCTGTCTGCAACGATGCCGCCTACAGGCGACAGCAGAATAGACGGAATAAAGGCACATGCCATCACTGTCCCGTATAGAGCCGAAGAACCTGTCAGATTCAGTAAGTATAGGGGTAACGCAAACCGCAGGGTTGCATTGCCAAACAGTGAGATAATCTGACCAATGACAACCAGGGTAAAATCCTTTGAAAATAATTTTTGATTCATGTTCCAAACCTCCATATTCATAATATATATCAGAACAATACCGAACGACGGTATGTATCTGCTTTAAAAAATTTCTGCCCATTTTACAGAGCAGAATGGTAACGGACTTTATTGTTTTTTTGATAGATAGACGCTAACTCCTCCACTCTTTCTGCCATTTCTTCATCCACAATATCCAGACCCAAGCCCTTAAGCATCTGACCAAACACCATAAATTTACGATAAGACTCTTGGGCAGAGCAGTTAAATATCATGGGATTTGTCCATATATTTGCAACAAGGATAATAAGCTCAGCCAGCTCCTTTGGATAATCCGTTTCGATAGAGCCATCGGAGATGCCCTGCCTTATAATGGGCAAAATATAGTTGGGGGCAGCGTTTTCTACGGTTTCCTGCAAAAAACTGGAAAGAAGCTTGGGGTTATTGCGAAAATCCAAAGCCATCGTAAAGAGCTGGTTCTGTACGGGTCTCTTAAGAGCTTCTTTAAAAATAGCTTTCAGCTTCTCTTTGCCGTTAAGGTCAGTGCGGTTGCGGATCGCTGCCAGCAGGCGATTAGATTCAGCGGTTATCCTTTCTGTAACAGCGACTAAAATATCGTCTTTTGATTTAAAATGATGATAGATTGCACCTTTGCTAAGTCCTCCCAGATTATTAATGATTTCCTGGATTGAAGTATGTTCATACCCTTTCTCCATAAAAAGGTGGGAAGCAACATCCAGTATTAAATTAACAGTTTCCTGTGGATGCTTATTTCTGGCCATGTCTCTTTGCCTCCTTAACATACCGATAGTATGTAATGATATTAACATACTATCTATTGGTTGGTTTGTCAAGAATAATTTTAATAGATTACTCCATAGTTTCTGCTGTGTTATTAATATTAAGATAAAAGATGGATATGCCGAAATATAATATATATTATATTTTTAAAGAATTATAGAATGTTGTTGCTGATTAAGAAGACATAAAGAGAAACGAGAACCTAAAGCTAAAAAGTTACTTTGGAAAATAATAATATATTCAATTTTTAAAATTATGTTTTAAGATTATATTAGAGAAGGGGTATAATATGAGGATTCAGCATAATATTACATCTTTAAATGTATATAGAAATTTGTGCGGCAATAATTCTTCCATTGCGAAGAATTTAGAAAAATTAAGTTCAGGGTATAAGATTAACCGCGCCGGAGATGATGCGGCAGGATTGGCTGTGTCTGAAAAGATGAGGGCACAGATTACGAGTTTGAATCAAGCCGTTCAGAATGCCGAGGACGGTATATCGCTGGTGCAGACAGTGGAAGGCGCTATGACAGAGGTGCATACCATGCTTAACCGTATGATGGAGCTTTCAGTGCAGTCTGCCAGCGGAACGTATACAGACGAAGAACGCTCCATGATGGACGCAGAGGTACAGCAGATCAAAACCGAGATATCCCGAATCGGAAAAACAACGACATTTAATAGTATTCGGCTTTTCCCTGGAGAGGGAGACGGTTCAAAGGAGGGGATAGCTACATATGGTATTACTCTGGATTTGCAGAACCGAACTTGTGAAGTTGACTATATAAATATGCCTAACAATGCTTCAGGTGTTGGGGGAAGCAGGGCTGCCAGCGGTCATGAAGCGCTGGCCGAGAAGATTGCAACAGAATTTTTCCCCAATGCGATTTCTCAGATTTTTGATGCGTTTCCGGCCTTAAAAAATGAAGTGGGAAGCGAAAAGATTGGAATGGAGCTTCATGTAAGGAATATTGACGGCAAAAATGGCATGCTGGCTTATGCACAATTTTCTTTTTATAAAGACGGCAGGCCCTTTGGAATGCAAATCAGAGTAGACGCCGCAGATTTTTCTGATGCCTCCATAGAAGCGGGAAGTCCGGATGCGGAAAAGTTGGAGTCTACAATCGCCCACGAATTAATGCATTCTGTAATGCAGTATACCATGACGGACGGTATGAGCGGACGAAACGGTGCGCAAAAATTTCCTGAATGGTTTACAGAAGGAACTGCACAGCTTGCAGGAGGCGGGTTCCCCACAAATTGGAACTCCGAATTGGAGCAGATTGCGAAGCAGATTACCAGCAGCACCGATGGGTCACAGGATGGGGCAGTAGGGAATTATCTAAAAAAGTATTCTGTGGCAGGAAGACCTTACGGTCACGGCTATCTTGCCAGCGCCTATATCGGTTATCTTGCAAATGGAGGCGGAGCGGTTACCGGACCGGGTATTGCGGCAGGTATGGATAAAATATTTGATGAAATTATCAATAACAAGGCTAGTCTGTATGATGCAATATCCAAGCATACAGGTGGGAAAATCAAGAGTATGGCTGATGTGGAGCAGTTATTCCGCCAGGCGGATCCAGGTTTGACCACATTTGTAAGACAACTGGCCTTTGAGTCTAAAGGCGGAGCGGGCTCTGTTATAACAGCCGGACTGAATGTTGGGGGGAATTCCATCATTGGGGACAGTGTAAAGACAGACCAGGCTTTCCATGTGGTAGATAAAGCGACTATTCCGCCAGGGGAGATGGTAAGTGTCACAGGAATACAGTTAATGGTTGGGTCAGACAGTAACAAAGATAATTTGATTAATGTTGAGCTTTTTGCAATGAATCCGGATGCGCTGGGAATTGCGGTTACAAACGTATTGGGGCAGGAGGATGCCCGTGCTGCTATTCAGGAAATAAATGATGGAATTGATAAGGTTAGTTCTCTGCGCGGTTACTACGGGGCTTTGCAGAATCGTTTGGAGCATACGGTTTCCAATCTCGGAAATGTGGTGGAAAATCTGTCGGCGTCAGAGTCCAGAATTCGTGACACAGATATGGCAATGGCAATGATGGAATATGTCCGTAACCAGATTCTGGTTCAGAGCAGTCAGGCGATGCTTTCCCAGGCTAATCAACAGCCCAATTCAGTTCTGCAATTATTGAGCGCATAACAACTTTGTGAAAAATAGAAAGGCGTTTGTTAGAAAGAGAGGGATAATATGGGAAGGAGTAGCGAATTTGCATGTCCATCCTGCAGCGCGTCGTGGCAGCTTTTCCTTGGACATGGTATGGGACACGCCACATTAGAAAATGTATTGGATGAATTTCCCGCAGATATTCAACAGAAAATTTTAGCAGACACGAAGGATGAGAAGATACCTTCTTTTGAGTTTAATTTTTGTCCGGCAGTCTGTCGGCAATGTAAGAAGGTAATAGCTGTTCCGGTCATTTATTTACATCATAGTGAGCAGACTTACTTCGCCCCTTGTCCTGATTGTGGGAGCACAGTGGATATTTTTAAGGAGGATGAAGATACCCGATGCCCGTTCTGCGGGGAGGGCCTTTTATCATTGAATGATATTGGAAGTTGGGATTAGATCAATAAGATCAATATAAGCCAGCCGGCAATATGAGAAGGAGGTATATAAGCTTCTCATATTGTTGGCTGGCTTTTTGTGTCTAATTCCCATAAGGAAGCTTAAGCACCTGACCTACATTAATCAAATCGCCCGTCAGCCCGTTTAGCCTCATAATCTCCTCAACCGTAGTTCCAAACCTGCGGGAAATAAGCCACAGGCTATCCCCTGGCTGGACGGTATACTCCCGATAGCCGCCGGTCTGAGAAGATGGAATTTTAAGCACCTGACCGATATAGAGAATATCCCCTGTCAATCCATTCAGCCGTTTGATTGCATCAACCGTAGTGCCATATCTTCTGGAGATAAGCCAGAGTGTATCTCCTGGCTGAACAGTATACTGAAAAGTATCCGTCTCATCTGGTTTCTGTGAAGGAACATTCTGAGTAATTCCCTGATAAGTATTATACAGCGCTTTCCATGTAAGGGGGCCTACAATGCCATCGGCGTTTAGCTTCATAGCCCGCTGGAAGGCAACAACCGACTGCCGCGTACCGCTGCCGAAGATGCCATCCTGTGAAAGCCCTGGAACTTCTGGATAATACTCAGAAATGATATCCAGAAGGTACTGCAAGGTAATAACGTCCGGACCAGAGGAGCCTTGTCTAAGAATGCTATTTGGAGGTACGGTTCCGATTCCAAGAGCCCCGCCTTCGCTGTCCAGCTCTGCAAGTCTGGTGACTGCCGTATATAGGCTGGAAATCTTATACCAGGTGGATTTTCCGACGATTCCGTCTGGTGTAAGGTTGAAGACATTCTGGAATTTTGTTACTGCTGCCCTGGTGCTGTCTTGAAATACTCCTGCCTCATCTGTAATGGCAGGTATTGCAGGGTAATTTCTTCGGATGCGGTTCAGATAAGTCTGGATTGTCTGGACGTCAAGTCCTGTGCTGCCGACCCTGAGAGCTGTTCCAGGGTAGGAGGACAAGATTCCTGTGACGATTTCTGTCTCTGCAATTTCTATATCACTTGGATAGTAAGAACGAAGAATCTGTATGGGAGTCAGCCCTTGGTTTGCCAGAGTCACGGTTCCCCACTGGGATAAGCCCTGGCAGGTGGCTGTGGTTCCATTGCAGAAGGAGGTGAAATAAGGAGCGTTATGTCCCCTCCTGCGTACATATTCGTTGAAAATTTTATCTACGATTCTGCTGATGGAGTCATAGATTGGGCGTCCCTGCACAAAATACTGGTCGTAGGCAGTACTGTTGGTAATGTCGAAGTTCAGTCCCCGACTTCTGTACCATTCCGTGTAGACTCTGTTTAAAGCGAACGTAATAATAGCGTAAATATTTGCGGTCAGGGATGCTTCGGGCCAAGTGGGATATATTTCGCTGCTTGCAACATTTTTCACATATTCGGGAAAGGATACCCGAACATTCTGTGCATTAGAGCTGGGCGTACCAAGATGGACTGTAATTGGATTCGGGATTACGACTTGCCGCAGGATGCGGGGTTCAACATACGTCCCCTCCTGTTCGCTGGTATCCCTCATGGCGACTGCAGGTTTTCCGACAAAGATTTCTCTTGTGACAGGCTCCCTCTGTGTCTGCTGCATTGGAGTGAGGGCGGCAGGCAGGACGGCAGTTTCTCCGTCAAAGATGGGAATGTCTGTGACGAACAGGGAATCAAAGCCGGTTTTTTGTGCAAATACCGAGTAGCTTGTAAAGGGCAGTCCATTAAAGTAAGGAGTCTGTGAAAAACTTTTATCGGCAGTTTCCAGAGAAATGACGGGAGTTTCCCCGTTTTCATCGGTTGTCAGTACGTAGAGCGTGTTGGAATCCATATCCGTGATTCGGACCTGTACGCCGCTTAAAGGTACGGCGTCGTGGGCTGTTCGGGCCTGTATAAGTAAGTAACCGATCGCCATAGGCTTCATATTCTCCTTTTTATATGTTCTTATATCCTATAGATATGAAAGAGAGCTGGAATTGTTGAGAAACTCTATGAAAATAATTGACAAAATGTTTAATAAGAGTATAATTAACTCAGCATGTAAGTTTAGTAAAAAAGTATTTTAAGTTTAGCTACATTGTCAGGAGAAGAACAGAGGTATATTTTATGGAGTTGGAATATGTGAATGAACACATTGGGAATAAGATTAAGGATTTGAGGAATCGGAATGGATTGACGCAGCAGGAGCTTGCAGACAGGACAGAACTGACCAAGGGATTTATTTCCCAACTGGAGAGGGGGCAGGTATCTCCTTCCATTGTAACACTTCTTGATCTGATCGAGTGTCTGGGAACCACTGCCTCTGAGTTTTTTAAGGAGACGGAAGAGGAACACGTGGTATTTTCGGAAGAAGGCTTCTTTGAGAAGGTGGATGAGGCAGGGAACAGTATTCAGTGGATTGTTCCTACTGCACAGAAATATCAGATGGAGCCTTTGCTGGTAGTGGTTCAGCCTCATCAAAGCTTGGAGGAGGATAAACCCCATGACGGCGAGGAGTTTGGTTATCTCATATCGGGAAGGCTTAAGTTGTATCTGGGGGAAGAAGTCTACTCGGTGAAGGCAGGGGAGAGCTTCTACTATCCGGCGAAGCGTAAACATCACATCGAAAATCCGGACATCATACCGGCAAAATTTATTTGGGTCAGCACACCGCCTACATTTTGACGTGGGTGCAAAAAGAGAAGTTATTATATTATGAAAGTTGGGGGATGAAGATGGAACAGACAAAAAACATTATTGAATTAAAGCATATTACCAAAACCTACGAGGACGGCTATACTGCTGTGTCTGATTTTAATCTTGAGGTGAAGCAGGGAGAGTTCATCACATTTCTGGGGCCCTCAGGATGCGGGAAGACTACGACTCTGCGGATGATTGCGGGGTTTGATATTCCCACAGAGGGAGAGATTCTGTTAAACGGAGCTCCGATTACAAGTCTGCCGCCGAATAAAAGGCCGATTAATACTGTGTTCCAGCGGTATGCTCTGTTTCCGCATATGAATATCTATGAAAATATCGCTTTTGGGCTGCGCCAGAAGAAGACGCCGGAGAAGGTAATTGCCAAGAAGGTGAAGAAAGTTTTAGAGCTGGTAGATTTGGAGGGCTTCGAGAACCGAAAGGTTGATACGCTGTCCGGCGGGCAGCAGCAGAGAGTTGCCATTGCGCGGGCGGTGGTCAATGAACCGCAGATTCTCCTCCTGGATGAGCCTCTTGGGGCGCTGGATTTGAAGATGCGAAAGGAGATGCAGTTAGAGCTTAAGGAAATGCACCGAGAGCTTGGAATTACATTTATCTACGTAACCCATGACCAGGAGGAGGCTCTTACCATGTCGGATAAGATTGTGGTTATGTCAGAGGGAAAGATGCAGCAGATTGGCACGCCGGAGGATATTTACAATGAGCCCATCAATGCATTTGTGGCAGATTTTATCGGTGACAGTAATATTTTCAACGGAATTATGACGGGAAAACTGAAAGTCAGATTCTGCGGCGGGGAGTTTCCCTGTGTGGACGATATCGAGGAGGGAACCCATATTACGGCTGTAGTGCGGCCGGAGGATGTGAACCTGACGGCGCCGGATTCGGGGAGGATTCGGGGAACTGTGACCTCTGTGATTTTTAAAGGCATGCACTATGAGATTACCGTGGAGTCAGGGAAAAATGAGATTGTCGCTCAGTCGGTCCACGCTGCCAAGGTGGGAGATCGCGTCGGTGTGCAGGTAGAGCCAGACAACATCCATGTTATGATTGCAGAGGATCACACGAACATTTTTGCGGCGGAGATTAATAAGAATTATGAGCTGGAGTACAATGGTACGGTTCTGGATGTGAGCCTGACGGATATCGTCAAGGGAAGCGTCATGTCGGAGGATGGGAGCTGGCTGGATGGGAAAGGACTTGAGCTGGACCCGAAGAAGGTGCGAATCAAGATTTCCATCAAGCCTCAGGATATTGAGCTGACGGATGATCAGGATGAAGGACTGGTGCAGGGATATATCAGCAACTTGATCTATAAGGGCGACCATTACAGTTATGTGATACACACGGACTTGGAGCAGGATTTTGTGGTAAATGATGAGTATCTCTGGAATATGGAGGATCAGGTCGGGTTATTGATGCCTGTGGATAAGATGATCTTTACAGTGAAGAAGTAGGAGGCGGATACATGAAGAAACGTACATTTTCCAGAAAATATCTGGGAATTCCATATGCGCTTTTTCTCGCGCTTTTTGTTGCGGCCCCTTTAATTGTGCTGCTTTATTATGCCTTTACAGACGGACAGGGGCAGTTTACCATTCAAAATCTGACGGGTTTTTTTACGGACCCCAATACCCTTGGCACCCTTTGTTATAGCTTTGGCGTTGCGTCAGTTACGACGCTTATGTGCCTTATGCTGGCGTATCCCCTGGCCTATGTCCTTGCCACTGGCAGAATGAAGGGCAAGACAGTCATTGTATTGATTTTTATTATGCCCATGTGGATTAATTTTTCTCTGCGCATTACAGCATTGAAGGAGATTCTTACCTGGATTGAGGGGAATCTGGCGTACCATCCTTTTCTCAACACTGTTCTTGGTATGAGCTATGATTTTCTGCCCTTCATGATTTTGCCGATTTATACGACCATCTCTAAGCTGGATGGCGCTCTTTTAGAGGCGGCAAGAGATTTAGGGGCGGGAGAAGCCCAGACATTTTTGAAGGTGACGCTGCCCCTGTCTCTGCCAGGGATTTTAAGCGGGGTAGCCATGGTTTTTCTGCCTGCTATGACGAATTATGTAGTGCTGGATATGCTGTACAACAGCACCTACATTATGGGAAGTCTGATTGGAAGCTATTTTGCGGCGTATAATTGGAACGGAGGCTCTATGATTGCGTTGATCCTTCTGGGAATCATCTGTCTGTTTACGCTGCTATCCGGCGGGATGGAAGAAGACAATACGAGAGGAGGGGCGCTGCTATGATGAGAAAAGCATGGAAATGGATGGTTATTATCGTTGTCCTTTTGTTTCTGTATCTGCCGATTCTGGTGCTGGCAGTATATAGCTTCACGGATGCCACGAATATCGGTGCAATCCGTGGTTTTTCCCTGCATAATTATGTGACCCTTTTTACAACGCCGGAGCTGGTGGATATGATTCTTGGAACCGTAGCTCTGGCTCTGGGCTCGGCTGTGATTGCCACCGTTCTTGGAACCATAGGCGCAATCGGCTCCTTTTATTCCAGAAAGGGGATGGCGTCGGCAATTACGACGATGAACCAGGTGCCGGTTGTAAATGCGGATGTGGTGACAGGCTTTTCCATCTGCATCCTTCTGGTGGTGGTTTGCGGTATCAGTAAGGATACCTTTATTCCGCTGGTGGCGGGGCATGTGACACTCTGCGCGCCCTTTGTGTTCTTGTCTGTGATTCCGAAGCTTAAGCAGATGGATTCCAGTATCTACGAGGCTGCTTTAGATTTGGGGGCCACGCCCCTCGTTGCGCTGACCAAGGTGGTAATCCCACAGATTTTTCCAGGGATTATATCTGGCTTTGCCATGGCTGTGACACTGTCTCTGGACGATTATTTTGTGGCAACCTATACGAAGCCGGCCACATTTGACACCATCAGTACCTATGTGGTAAATGCAACCAAAGGCGCTCAGACTACGATTAAGACTGCCCTGTGGGCGTTGTCTACGGTAATATTCCTTCTTGTGGTAGTATTTTCGGTGGTGATGAATGTCCGTGCTGCGGGGCAGGGACAGGAAAGAAAGGGAGTGTGACTGTGAGAATGTTAAGAGGAAGGGCTGTCTGTATGGCGATTGCGCTGTGTATTTCATCCTCTGTCTGTTCCATGGCGGTAAGCGCTTCGGACAGTAAAGATGAAAAAGAAGTCACCTTACGTATCTGCAACTGGGAGGAATATATTGACCTTGGAGACTGGGACGAGGAGGAGACAATAGACCTGGACAGCGGTGATATTATCGGGGAAAATACCATGATGGAGGATTTCACTGAATGGTATTATGAGACTTATGGAATCCGTGTAAAGATTGAGTATTCTACCTTTGGAACCAACGAAGACTTATACAATATGCTAACGCTGGGAGATACCTATGACCTGGTATGCCCATCGGAATATATGATTATGAAATTACTGACAGAGGATCAGCTTATGCCGCTGTCCGAAGAATTCTTCGATACTTCGGACCAGAATAATTATTATACCAATGGAGTGTCGCCCTATATCAGAGACATTTTTGAAGAAAATGAAATCGAAGGCAAGCCCTGGGCAGACTATGCGGCAGGCTACATGTGGGGAATTACTGGGATTGTGTATAACCCAGAGCTGGTAAGCGAGGAGGATGCCTCAAGCTGGAAGCTTCTGAATGATCCGGCATACCGCAGAAAAATTACCCTCAAAGATAATGTGCGGGATTCTTATTTTGCAGCAGTAGGCGCTATTAAATCAGAGCTTTTGACTTCTGAGGAATTCTTAAGCGCGCCGGATTACCAGAAGCGGCTGGAGGAGGAGATGAATGATACGTCAAAGGAGACGATTGCCAAAGCCCAGGAGTATCTGCAGGATGTGAAGAATAATGCCTATTCCTTTGAGACTGATTCCGGCAAGGCGGATATGGTTACAGGAAAGGTGGCGGCAAACTATCAGTGGTCTGGAGACGGTGTGTATACCATGGACCAGGCGGATGAAGACGGATTTCCACTTGCGTTTGCCGTTCCTAAGGAGGCTACGAATATCTATTTTGACGGATGGGTGATGCTGAAAAATGGGATTAATGGGGATTTTGCGAAGCAGCATGCAGCGGAGGCGTTCATCAATTTTAATTCCAGGCCAGATAATGTAATTCGGAATATGTATTATGTGGGGTATACATCAGTGATTTCCGGAGGAGACGATATGCGTATCTTCGAGTATGCTGACTTTTGCTACGGCGCCTCCAAGGAGGAGACGGATACTTCTGAGTATGACCTGGGATATTTCTTTTGTGAAGGAGAAGGGAATGAGGGGGATGAGTATGTGATTACAGCTCCCTCGGATCAGGTGTACCGTCAGTTATTTGCCCGTTATCCTACAGGGGATGCCATGAAACGGTCTGCGCTGATGGTAAGCTTTGATGACGAGCAAAATAGAGCTATTAACCAGATGTGGATTAATGTCCGGTGTTATAATATCCATGATGTACCGTTATGGGCGTGGGGGCTTGCAGGAATCGCGGTGTGTGCTCTGGCGGTCTTTGGGGTAAAGAAAGTCAGAAGGTAATTCATAGTTTCTTAATCTTAATTTAATGTTTTTGCTATGTTCATCAAGGGGAAAATAATGTATAATAATGTTCATTACCATAATTCGGGAGAAATATATGAATAAGCCAGTCTTAGGAATTCCGCAGAATACCATAGAGATTCTGCGGAAGTATAACTTTTCATTTCAGAAGAAGTTTGGTCAGAATTTTCTGATTGATACCCATGTGCTAGATAAGATTATCCGTGCGGCAGACATCAATAAAGAAGACATGGTACTTGAGATCGGGCCTGGAATCGGAACGATGACACAGTATCTTGCCGAGGCGGCAGGAAAGGTTGTGGCTGTGGAGATTGATAAGAATCTGATACCCATTCTCTCAGAGACGCTTGAGGGATATGGCAATGTGAGGATTATCAATGAAGATGTCTTAAAGCTGGACATCCGAAGTCTTGTAGAAAATGAAAATAAAGGGAAGCCTGTGAAGGTGGTGGCGAATCTTCCGTACTATATTACGACGCCAATTATTATGGGGCTGTTCGAGGAGCATGTGCCTATAGAGAGTATTACAGTCATGGTGCAAAAAGAAGTTGCGGACAGGATGCAGACCGGGCCAGGCAGTAAGGATTACGGCGCGCTGTCGTTAGCCGTACAGTATTATGCAAGCCCTTATATTGTAGCCAATGTGCCGCCTAATTGCTTCATGCCGCGGCCAAAGGTTGGTTCTGCTGTGATACGGCTGACTTGTCATAAGCATCCGCCGGTGGAGGTTGCGGACGAGAGGCTGATGTTTCATATTATCCGCGCTTCGTTTAACCAGAGGAGGAAGACCCTGGCTAATGGTCTTAAGAATTCGGACAAGTTAGATTTTTCAAAAGAATTGATTATGGAGGCGATTGAGAGGCTAGGCAAGGGTGCCAGCGTCAGAGGGGAGTCCCTGACGCTGGAAGAATTTGCAGAGCTTAGCAATTATTTTACACATGTATAAGAAGTTCTGCGGATTTGCCTTTCATGATAGATGGTAACTGTTGGTATTTTTGTTATTTGTGTTCTCTGGGAATGGTTATGCATAGGGATGGCAGATTGTACAGGCTATGCAGTTCCGGTGAGACAGAAAGGAGAGGTGTATATGGATAAGAAGAAGGAGTTTTCTCTGTTTGAGGTGACGCCGGAGATTGAACATTTTGCCCGATTATGCGATCAGAATAATGGGATTGACAAGGAGCTTTATACAAAATATGAAGTTAAGCGGGGGCTTCGTGACTTGAACGGGAAGGGGGTTCTTGCAGGGCTTACGAATATTTCGGATGTTTGCGCTAAGAAGCTGGTAGATGGGGTGGAGGTTCCCTGTGCCGGTAATCTGTATTATCGAGGCTATAATATCAAGGATTTGGTGAAGGGGTTTCTTGAGGATAAACACTTCGGATTTGAGGAGATTGCATATCTTTTACTATTTGGGGAGCTGCCGAATGAGAAGGAGTTGGGGGTGTTCCATGATACGCTGGTTGAACGGCGTACGCTGCCGCCCACCTTTGTAAGAGACGTAATCATGAAGGCGCCGAGCCGTGATATGATGATTAGTCTGTCTCGTTCGATTCTGAATCTCTATTCCTATGATGATAAGGCGGACGATACGACGATTCCCAATGTACTGCGTCAGTGTCTGAACCTGATCAGCGAATTTCCCATGTTGATGGTTTACGGCTATCATGCCTACAATTATCGTCTTGGCGAAGATTTGTTTATCTATGCACCGTCACAGGAGTTGTCTACGGCTGAGAATATTCTGATGATGCTTCGGGAGGACCGTAAGTATACGGAGCTGGAGGCAAAGATTCTGGATATGGCGCTGGTGCTTCACATGGATCACGGCGGCGGTAATAATTCTACATTTACGACTCATGTTGTCACTTCCTCCGGAACAGATACATATTCTACGATTGCGGCTGCGCTGGCTTCTCTGAAAGGTCCCAAGCATGGAGGCGCTAATATTAAAGTAACCCAGATGTTTGAAGATATGAAGAAGGTTGTAAAAGACTGGAAGGATGAGGACGAGGTACGCCGATATCTCTGCAACCTTCTGGAGAAGAATGGATTTGACCGTAAAGGGCTGATTTACGGAATGGGACATGCCATCTATTCTGTATCTGACCCAAGAGCAGATATCTTCAAGGTATTCGTAAAACAGCTCGCCCAGGAGAAGGGCTGTGAGGAGGAGTATGCGCTCTATGAGATGGTTGAGAATATGGCGCCCAAGGTGATTGCCGAGAAGAGAAAGATTTATAAGGGTGTTAATGCGAATGTGGACTTTTACAGCGGTCTTGTGTACTCAATGCTTGATCTTCCGCCTGCATTGTATACGCCGATCTTCGCAGCAGCGCGAATTGTGGGATGGAGCGCCCATCGACTGGAGGAGTTAAGGAATGTTGACAAGATTATCCGGCCGGCTTATAAGCCGCTGGCTGAGCATAGAGAATATGTAAGGATGGAAGACAGATAAGGATGAAGAAGGAATTTTATTATCTTTCCAGGGATGGGAAGACACAGATACATGCCGTGGAATGGATTCCGGAGGATGAGCCCAAGGGAATAATTCAGATTTGCCATGGAATGGTGGAATATATTGAACGTTACCAAGAATTTGCCGAATATCTGTGCAGACGGGGGTATTATGTGACAGGGCATGACCATCTGGGACATGGCAAATCTGTGAAGGATGAGGCGGATTATGGATATTTCCCCAAGAAGAACGGGAATCAGTGTGTGATTGGAGACATCCATCAGCTTCGTGTGATTACCTCTAAAAAGTATCCAAGGGTGCCCTACCTGATGTTAGGACACAGTATGGGCTCCTTCCTGTTGAGACAGTATTTGACCGAGCATGGAATGGGGCTTGCGGGTGTCGTCATAATGGGGACAGGGTATCAGCCTTTGGCAGTTTTGGAAGCGGGGCAGCTTGTGTGCCGCGTGACGGCTCTGTTTAAGGGCTGGAGATATCGCAGTAAGTTTGTGGATAACTTAAGCTTCGGAAGCTTTAATAAGAGATTTGAACCAGGCGAGACAGGGAGAGAATGGGTTACTTCGGATGAAGAACACCGTAGACGGTATGTGGAAGACCCTATGTGCATGTTCCGGTTCACGGTTGGCGGGTATTATCAGATGTTCGAGGGAATGAAGGTTGTTGCAAGGGCAGGAAGCACCGCACGGATTCCCAAAGATTTGCCGATTTTGTTTACCGCAGGGGCGGATGATCCGGTAGGGGCATTTGGCAAGAGTGTCATGAAGGTGTATAAGAAGTATAAATCCGCAGGGCTTAAGAAGGTTGCTATTAAGCTGTATGCAGGCGGGCGGCATGAGATTCTGAATGAGACAATCCGTGAGCAGGTGTACGAGGATCTGTATGTGTGGTGCGAGCGCTGCGTCAGGATAAGCAAAGGAAGATAGATTTTATAACAGAAATCTGGAAGTTATTTACAGGGAGTTCCTTATTTTTTTCATGCTGCCGTCGATATAAGTAATATAAACATAAATGAGATTTTCTTAGCACGCTAGTGCAGTGTTGTACTAGATCATAAGAAGAAAAGGAGGAAATGCTGTGAAAATCAATGACCTTTACTATCAGAATGTCCAGTCAACAACTGGCTATACTTCTGTAAATGCGAACAAGACAGCGGCGGCAGATAAGGCTGCACAGGATCAGAACAAGGATGCGGTGAACGCTGTGGACAACAAGAATTCCCAGGCGAATACAGACCGCGTAGAATTCAGTAAAGACACAAAAGTAACGAACAAGATGAGTGATTCCGAGAGAGCTTCACTGGTGCAGAGCTTAAAGGCTGATCTGGATAACCAGATGGCACGCTTCACCAACATGATGACCCAGATGTTCCAGAAGCAGGGAATTACAGGCGTGAGCGCTCAGGGCGACGACATGTGGAGAAAGATTGCCAGCGGCAACTTCACTGTAGATGCACAGACGAAGGCAGAAGCTCAGCAGGCGATTTCAGAGGACGGATACTGGGGTGTAAAGCAGACATCACAGAGAATCTTTGATTTTGCTCAGGCGCTTGCAGGAGATGATCCGGATAAGATGAAGGAGATGCAGGCTGCAATAGAGAAGGGATTTGAGCAGGCTACCAAGTCATGGGGCAAGTCGCTTCCGTCTATTTGTCAGGATACCCACAGCGCTATTGGCGATCTGTTTGACAGCTATTACGAGAAGGTTGGAGTTTCCCAATAGTAGGACAGAATATTGGTGAAAGTAAGGGAACGGGAAGAAAGCACCCGTTCCTTTTTTCGATTTATTTTATGAAATTATAGGATGCTAGGGTTACATCATCCGTAATTGCGTCGATAGTTATTGTAAGAGGGAGAGGTTAGACTGTGTGACAAAGGGGGATAGGCAATGCCAAGAGTGAAAGAAGCAGGAGGAGATTCCGCCTTGCCTACAGCGGCATCCGTGGCGGCAGAGAGCAGGATAGCAAGAAAGACCGCCCAGATGGAGGCGGGACAGGTCTTAATCACGGAGGCTGCCAAGCATGCCGTGGAGGCGAAGGAGGCTTTAGAGAAGGAGCGTGCGGACAGGAAGGCCGAGAAGGAAGATGACAGCAGCAAAGACCGTACAGAGGAGAAAAGGGATACGCCTGAACTTTCCAGGCAGAGTAAGTGGTTTGGGATAGAAGGGAAGCTGCTGAAGGATGCGAATATCAAATGGACCCTTGAGATGGAGACGGAGTTGTGGGAAGCGTTTCAGGCTTGGTTTCCATCTGGGGATGAGAACCTTTCTGAGCAGTTAAAGGAATTGTCCAGACTCTATCTTGCACTCCTGGAAGCAATTCTGACACATACATTGGGAGATGAGCAGACGGTTCAGCTAGAACGGCTCAACCAGGTCTTGTCCCAAAAATTGAACCTTTTACTGGAGGAAGATTTGAATGAGCTTCTGGAATTGCTTGAGAAGGCAGGGCAGACAGAAGCTGTCAAGATTGTAAAATCCAGCGTATATAAGCAGACGACGGGTGAGTCTATCTCCCCCAGGGCTGCGGACAGATTTTATACACGGGGCACCATGAAGACTTCGGGAAACACCCGATATTTCATGCCGGAATCACAGATGCAGGAATATGAAAGCGGCAGAGGCAAGAAAGGTATGTATACCGCTTCTGTGTCTAATGCATCTTCCGGAGGTCTGTCCGCAGCATCTGAGGAGGAAGGAAGAATCTATAGCGTCACTAAGGGAAGGAACGTCCAGATTAATCAGGAATTCGATGCCAGAAGCCGTACTGGAGAGCAGCAAATCAGCCAAAGGAATCAGGTTTTAAGCAAGGTTGGAAAAGAAAGTGCCGCAACACCTGGCGTTACCGGAGGAAAGGCGGCGGTTACGGGAAAAGAACTGGAAAGAGCCAACAGTTTTGCCGCCCATATAAGCGGGAGCGGAAACTTACTTAAGAATCCAGGGATTACGGCAAAGAATGAGGAAGTGACAGGGCTTCTCGCGGCGCTTACGTCCATCAAAGGGCAGATGTATGCGGCTGGTTCTGGAAAGGACAGCGCGTTAAAGACTCCTGTAAAGAGTGCAGTCAACCAGATGGTGGATTATTATCTTGCCCAGAAGGGCGTCTATAAAGTGTATCATTACACAACCAATATCTATGAGAAGACGAAGAGCCCACAGAAAGCAGCCCAGGAGGGGCTTCAATACGCATATAAGATATTTATGGAGAAAAAAGAGGATGGGGCATACAGACAGCAGGAAGCCTATTCCGAGAGAGCTGGTTTCTTTCAAACGCTGCTTAAGAGCCAAAATATGCAGGCAGACTTGATTAGAGGGATGAAGCTTTTAGAAGGGAACTGGCGTGAATTTCTGAAATCCATTGGAGAGAGTGAGAAGAAGGGAATTGCGCTGACCATGCAGAAGCACAGCCCTTGGGCAATGCTGATGGAGCCTGAGGAGATAAGAAAAGACGGGAAGAATGGAAAGGAGAAGCTTATCCTGGCAGAAGCCGCCTGCGTGGCGGCAATGGTACTTGTGTATCTTTGTTACCGGCTGTTTTTTGGATAGAAAAATACAGGAAACGCGGCAGAAACGCCGCCTTTCTGGATTAGTAGGATGAGCAAAAGGAATATGGCGGCAGACAATATGAAAGTTTTTGAACAATTTCGTTCACGTGTAGAACCTGGGATGCTTGAGGAGATTCGTTTGTTTCTTGGAGTTGAAGATGGAGTAAGCGACTACAGTGTGGGGGCGGACAAGTACCAGAAGATTTATATTCATATATTTTTGGAAAAGTTTTCCTATGTATTGGCAAAAAATATATTTTTACATCTTTCGGAGTTTATGAGACAGAGTTATTTTAATGTTTATGTCTGTGAAGAAATAGAAGAAAAGGTGTGTTACCAGTTCCTGACCGGCCTGAGCGGAAAGGACGGGGTTAGGATGGAGGTTGCGATTGAGTGAAGCCTTACTGATCTCAGTAAACAGGCAATTCGGGGCGGCCCCGAATTGCTGTCCGCTGTAAAAAGCTTTTTATTTTTTTAAGGCGTATTCCCGAACCAGGTCGAAAGGCGCTGGTCCAATATCGAGCACAGCCTTATGGAATTTTTTCTGAGAAAAATCATCTCCCCATGCCTCAAGGGCTTCTTTTTTCATTTCAAGAAATTCTACATATCCAATGTAATATTTCAGGTAATTTGCCGGATCGGCAATGATTAAGTCATATATCTTTTCAATGGTGTCTGTATCAGTAATCCCATAGCTTCGGAAGAAAGAAACAGCATCCAGAAGCGTCCATCCCTCATAATGAATCCCCATATCGGCAAGGGCATAAAGTCCCAGGATTACGGAGGTGTTTTTCTGCATCAGCGTTGCCTGCTCCTTGGAGACAGGGGCGTAATAGTAGCTCATCATCTCGCTGTAGGTTGCCCATCCTTCCACATATCCGCCGTAGTTCAGCAGATTTCGGATGAGGTCCGGCTTCCTGCTGGCATAGTAGGTGGTCTGATACAGATGGCCAGGATAACCTTCATGGGCAAGGGTTGTAAAGAGTGACAAATCGTCCGGCAGGTGTCCCTGGTTAATGTAAATGACATTGTCGGCGGGATTGTCAATGGCAGGTATCATATAGAATGCAGGGCTTAGATATTCCTCCATGGATTTCTGGACATATTTGATTTCCGTGTTGACTTTAGGCGGCTTGGGGAAATTATCTGTCAGTTTGTCTTGCAGGTCGTTAAGAATTGCCGTAGGATCGGGATTCTCAAGAAGGGTTCCCTGAGTCTTAAAAAGGTCAGAGGATACAGAAGCCCCTTCTGCGGTTGGCGATAGGATTTTCTGCATGTCTGTCAGGTCTTTGAACATCTGTCCCTGAGTCAACTGCTGTAGCTCTGGTATGGTTCTGGATGAGCCTGTTTCGGAGGCTACGGTAAGCTCATAGAATTTCCTGCCGTCGGGAAGATGGCATAGGCCGTTATTATTTTTTCCGGTTTCACGTAAGGCGGTAAGCCCCTCTTTTAGCTCGGCGTATGCCGGAAAAATATAATTCTTGATGTGCTCAGAATTTGTTTCTATGTAAGACTTTTTCGCTTCATCAGGAAGTTCTGCGTTGGCAAGCCGTTCCTCAAAGGAGGAATAGAGATAATTTTGGTCGCCCATATCAATGAAGGCCTGACACTCGGCTATGATGGCGTCGGCTGAATAAGAGGCCATAAACAGGCCGGAGGCCGATTTTGCCTGTTCAAATTCCAGAATAGAGTGAAAATATTCAGGTGTTTTGGTCAGCAGTTCCAGGTAGGTGTCGATATCCGACTGGCTGTAGAACTGATATTCTGACAACAGAACGGGAAGCTGGGCTTGGGTTCCGGTTAAAGGCGCCAGAGGTTCCTCATAGAGCCCATAAGGGGCAAGGGCACGGGCAGATACCATATAATTTTCAAGGATATCATAGGTCAGCCGATTTTTTTTCGACAAACGGTTTCGGTCAAAGGAGTGAAGCAGGGCGATTGCATTTTCTGCAGAGGCGCAGATTGCCGTGGTATCCGTTGTGCAGTATCCGAAGGTTATGGGCGCCTGTTCAATCCCGTAGCTTTTCGGATTCTTGAGTGTGTAGTGTAGAGAAATCGTGCTTCCGGCTACCTCCTGGCGAAAAAGCTCTTTCGTGTAGGCTTCAAATCGTTGGTTTTCATTTCCGCTAAAATGGCGGAACAGAACGACAGATACAAAAAGGGCCGCCAGAAACAGGGAGGCAATGATTGCAGAGCGTTTTTTTGACATAAGAAACCTTCCGTGTTTTTTATATGTATATGCGGGAAATGCCAATGACATGCAGGATTTTTGGACAAGTCTGACGCCAGGCGGCATTTTGTCTTGTAGACAGGAAAAATTTACCATATAATAGAGATGTGAGGGAAATCATGAATGTATAGGCAACCTTAAATTTTGGTATATTTTGAAGAAGGGATGGTTACATGAATATAGTATTGATGGAGTATTACCGAGAATTGAAGGGCTATACATATGAGAAGCTATCGGAATTGTCAGGAATTCCGATAGAGACAGTACAAAAGATTTTTAAGGGAGAGGCGTTCTCTCTGGATTGTGAAGCATTGCAGGCATTGGAAAAAGTGCTGAAGACAGAGCATTATGGAAACGAGGTACGGAAGACGGGCGCATATGGGGTAAAGAAGAAGGACTATACGCTGGAGGATTATTATGCGCTGCCGGAAGATCAGAGGGTGGAATTGATTGACGGGAAATTCTACGAGATGAAGGCGCCGACAACCGGACATCAGGCGGTGTCTATGGAGATTTCTATGCAGATTTTTCATTACATAAGCAGGAAAAAGGGCCAGTGCAGAGTTTTGTTTGCGCCGGTGGACGTGCAGCTTGACTGTGACGATCAGACGATGGTACAGCCGGATGTTTTGATCATCTGTGACAAAGATAAGATTATCAGAAGATGTATCATGGGTGCGCCGGATTTTATCATTGAGATCTTGTCTGAGTCAACCCAAAAGAAGGATATATATCTGAAGCTTCACAAGTATGAGGCGGCAGGAGTCAGGGAATATTGGATGGTGGATACAGACCGGCGCAAAGTCATTGTTTACTTTTTTGAAAAGGATGCTTATCCGGCCATATATGGTATGAAGGATAAGATTCCGGTTGAGATTTTCGGTGGTGAATTGGAGATTGATTTTGCTTTAGTAGAAGATACTTTGACAGATATTGGCCAGTAAATAGCTGCATGGCAGAATTGATAAAGCCAAATATATAAAAACCGTACTTGACAAGCAGAGCAAGTGTATGATAGGATTTTGAACATAATCAATGAAAGGGTTCGCCCGTTATAGCGTAAGAGTGTTGCAGGAGACAGACAGCACTTAATGAGGTTCTGTCCGTGAGGGCAGGATGAATGAGAAGTGGTAACACAGTGAGATTCCGTCTTCTTGATATATTTTAAAATATATTGAGAGGGCGGTTTTTTGTAGATTGACTTATCAGGAAGGGAGAGAAAGAAAATGAGTGAAAAACCAAAGTATTATATTACGACAGCGATTGCTTATACATCAGGAAAGCCTCACATTGGGAACACCTATGAGATTATTCTTGCGGACGCTATTGCCAGGTACAAGAGAAGTAAAGGGTATGACGTATTCTTCCAGACAGGAACAGACGAGCATGGCCAGAAGATTGAGTTAAAGGCGCAGGAGGCAGGCATTACCCCAAAGGAATATGTAGATAATGTTGCAGGAGAAATCCGCCGGATTTGGGATTTGATGAATACCTCCTATGATAAATTCATCCGTACAACGGATGAGGATCATGAGAAGCAGGTCCAGAAGATTTTCAAGAAATTGTACGACCAGGGGGATATTTATAAGGGATATTATGAAGGAATGTACTGTACGCCCTGCGAGTCTTTCTTTACAGAGTCCCAGTTGGTGGACGGTAAATGTCCGGACTGTGGGCGCGAGGTTTTGCCTGCCAAGGAAGAAGCGTATTTCTTCAAAATGAGCAAATATGCGGACCGCCTGATTGAGCATATCAACGCCCATCCAGAATTCATCCAGCCTGTATCAAGGAAAAATGAGATGATGAATAATTTCCTGCTTCCGGGGCTGCAGGATTTGTGTGTGTCCAGGACTTCGTTTAAATGGGGAATTCCTGTGGACTTTGACCCTAAGCATGTTGTCTACGTGTGGCTGGATGCTTTGACGAACTATATCACGGGAATTGGGTATGAGTGTGACAAAGAGAGTACAGAGCAGTTTAAAAAGGAATGGCCGGCAGATTTGCATTTGATTGGAAAGGATATTATCCGGTTCCATACTATTTACTGGCCGATTTTCCTGATGGCTCTTGATGTACCACTTCCGAAGCAGATTTTTGGTCATCCCTGGCTTTTGCAGGGGGATGGCAAGATGAGCAAGTCCAAGGGAAATGTGCTGTATGCGGATGAGCTGGTGGATTTCTTCGGGGTGGACGCTGTGCGGTACTTTGTGCTTCATGAGATGCCTTTTGACAATGATGGTGTGATTACCTGGGAGTTGATGGTTGAGCGTATGAATTCTGACCTTGCAAATACCCTTGGCAATCTGGTGAATCGGACGGTTTCTATGACGAACAAGTATTTCGGCGGTGCAGTAACCAATAAGGGCGTTGCCGAGACTGAGGAAGAAAAAGCTGTGGATGCAGATTTAAAAGCCGTTACAGAGAATACGCCGAAGGCTGTGGATTCTAAGATGGAAAGCCTACGGGTTGCGGATGCAATTACAGAGATTTTTAATCTGTTTAAGCGTTGTAATAAATATATCGACGAAACTATGCCGTGGGCTCTGGCTAAAGATGAGGCTAAGAAGGAACGTCTGGAAACGGTGCTTTACAATCTGATTGAAAGTATCAAGGCAGGGGCAGTCTTAATCGAGTCGTTTATGCCGGAAACCTCTGAAAAAATTCTTTTTCAGCTTGGCGACGGCAGGGTGACGGACAAGCCTGAGATTTTATTTGCAAGGCTTGATGTGGATGAGGTGATGAAGAAGGTGGATGAGCTTCATCCGCCTGTGAAAGAGGAGGAAAGCGCGAAGGAGGACACGCCTGTGATTGATATAGAGGCGAAGCCGGAGATTACCTTCGAGGAATTTGGAAAAATGCAGTTCCAGGTTGGCGAGATTATTGCCTGTGAGGAGGTAAAGAAATCGAAGAAGCTTTTGTGTTCTCAGGTGAAGGTGGGCAGTCAGGTGAAGCAGATTGTATCCGGAATCAAGGCTCATTATAAGCCGGAGGAAATGGTCGGGAAAAAGGTTATGGTTCTTGTGAATCTGAAACCGGCGAAGCTGGCTGGCGTGCTGTCTGAGGGGATGCTTTTGTGCGCCGAGGATGCAGAAGGAAATCTGGCTTTGATGACACCGGAGAAGGAGATGCCGGCAGGGGCAGAGATTTGCTAAAAGGAGGATGTTGCTTGTATGGAAAAAATAAGAATTGGAATCGTAGGATATGGAAATATCGGAAGGGGCGTGGAGCTTGCCGTTGCCCGCAATGAGGATATGGAGTTGAAGGCTGTATTTACCAGGCGTAAGCCGGCTTCTGTGAAGCTTCATACTGAGGGCGTGGCTGTTAAGCATATGGATGAACTGCTGTCCATGAAGGATGAGGTTGACGTTCTGGTGCTTTGCGGTGGTTCAGCGACGGATCTGCCTGTGATGGGGCCTAAGATTGCGGCGAATTTTAACACGATTGACAGCTTTGATACCCATGCGAGAATTCCGGAGTATTTTGGAAATGTGGACAAGGCGGCAAAGTCGGGCGGAAAGATTGGGATTATTTCCGTTGGATGGGATCCTGGAATGTTTTCACTGAACCGTCTGTATGGGGAGGCGATTCTTCCTCAGGGAAGTACGTATACGTTCTGGGGCAAGGGCGTGAGCCAGGGACATTCAGATGCAATCCGCAGAGTGGAGGGCGTGAAAAACGGCATCCAGTATACGGTGCCGATTGAGGCGGCGGTAGAGCGTGTCAGGAGTGGAAGCGAGCCTGATTTAACTACACGGGAAAAGCATCTCAGGGAATGTTATGTGGTTCCTGAGGAGGGGGCCGATTTACAGGCCATTGAGAAGGCCATTAAGACGATGCCAAATTATTTTGACGAGTATGAGACAACGGTGACGTTTATCACGGAGGAGGAATTAAAGGCGAACCACAGTAAGATGCCTCACGGCGGGTTTGTGATTCGCAGCGGTGAGACTGGGGAAGATGGGAATCAGCATATTATTGAGTATTCTCTGAAGCTTAATTCTAATCCGGAATTTACGGCCAGCGTGCTAATCTGCTATGCGAGGGCGGCGTACCGTCTGGCGAAGGCGGGAGAGTGCGGAGCAAGGACTGTTTTTGATATTGCGCCATCGCTTTTGTCTGCCAAGACGCCAGAGGAGCTTAGGGCAGGGCTTTTATAGGAAATCAGCGGATGAAAAGACATTAAATATGTAATTGAAAAGGTTCAGTGGAGCTACTCGGTTGAGTAATGATGCTGAATCTTTTTATATGTTTATTGGGATAAAAATCAGAGGGGGATGGATGCATATGGAAAGCAGGAAAATAAGGATTGTTGATATTGCTGAAGAATTAGGAGTAAGTACTGCTACCGTGTCGAATGTTATTCATGGAAAAACAAATAAAGTATCAGATGAAACAGTGAAACGGTTACAACAGCTTTTAGAAAAGAGGCAATATATTCCCATTATGGCAGGGATACTTCTGGCACAGAACGATTCTAAGATTATTGGGGTGGTGATCAATGACCATAAGAAGTATGAAGGCCGTACTCTGGAGGATCAGTTTATTTCTGCCTCAGTGAATGCACTATCGAGGGAGACAGAAAGGGCGGGAAAATTCCTTATGGTTAAAATTACGGCTCAATGGAATGAAATTCCCCAATTTGCTTCCATGTGGAATATGGAGGGTATGGTACTGATTGGTTTCTGTGAGCAGGATTATAAGAAACTGAGAGAACAGATGCATATTCCCTTTGTGGTTTATGACGGATACATGAAAAGTGCCGGCAGCCTTGCAAATATTGAAGTAAATCATTATGATGGTGGGGTGCAGGTTGGACGTTATTTGAAAAGCAGGGGGCATAGGGAGGTGCTTTGCGTATCAGATAATAAGGTTTGTATGGATATGGAGAGGTTTATGGGGCTTAAAAGCGAGCTCCCAGGTGCAAGACTTATTTTGATACCTATGGAACGGGAAAGGCGGATTCGTTTTTATAGGGAACATTTAGGAGAAATAAAGAATTATTCAGCCGTTTTTGCGGTATCGGATTATTATGCAATGGATTTAATTCAAGTGTTGAATCGTGCAGGCTTATCCGTGCCGGAGGACATATCTGTAGTTGGATTTGATAATGTGAGGGGTTGCGGAAATTTTGTGCCGCCGCTGACTACGGTAAAACAGGACTACAGGGAAAGGGCTGCTTTGGCGCTTAAACTGCTAAAACAATTAAGAGATGGAAATTGTGGAGAAAAAAATGTAATTTTGCCTGTAACATTAATGGAGCGCAGCAGCGTGTGTGATATAAAGCTGCACAAAAAATACAGTTAAATTTTGTGATGGGTTACGCATTTAACCTTTGTAAACCATCACAGTTTAATCTATGATTATTATAATTGCTATTTTTTATGAAAGGAAGAAAAAATAATGAAATTAGTTATTCCAGAAGATGTTCAGACTGCTCTCAGAAATGTGGGCGTCAAAAGAGGGCAGGCGATTATGGTGCATACGTCACTGAGCAGCCTGGGTTATGTATGCGGAGGAGCGCAGACGATTATTGAAGCGCTGCTTCATAGTGTCGGCCAAGAGGGGACGATTATGATGCCCACCCAGTCATGGAAAAATTTGGACCCCACCACAGGGGTTTACTGGCAGGAGCCAAAAGAATGGTGGCCCGTGATACGTGAGTATATTCCTGCATATGATGAGAGGATTACACCGACAAATACCATGGGAGCTGTAGCGGAAATGTTCCGTCAGTGGCCGGGAACGATTAGAAGCGGCCACCCTGCAAGGTCGGTTGCAGCGTGGGGGCGTTATGCAAAGTATTTGACAGAGAAGCACAGTCTGTCTGATATTTTTGGAGATGGCTCACCGATTGGCAGACTGTATGAACTTGACGGTGCTGTATTGTTGATTGGCGTTGGTTATGACAAGAATACTTCCCTGCATTTGGCAGATGCACGGGCTGAGTATCCTGGTAAGCATACGGTTGTTGAGAGCAGCGCCATACAGGTTGACGGACAGCGGGTTTGGAAATCCTATGAAACGTTAGCTGTAGACGGAGAGGATTTTCCTGCAATCGGAGAAGCATTTGAACAGACGGGACAGGTGCGGCATGTATCCTTGGGAGATGGGATTCTCTCTATGATGAGCCAGAGGGCGTTGGTAGACTTTGCTGTGGAATGGATGAATGAAAATCGGAAATAGAGGGAGATTTTAATATGGATAAAAGCTATAATAAAACACTTTATGCCTGCTTTACTGGATATATTGTCCAGGCGATTGTAAATAATTTTGTTCCCCTTCTTTTTCTCACATTCCATAACAGTTACGGAATACCGATGACGCAGATTACTTTACTCATTACATTTAACTTTGGGCTGCAGCTGTTGGTGGATATTTTGTCGGTTACGTTTGTTGACAGAATAGGCTATCGCAGGTCAATGCTCATAGCCCATTTTTGTGCTGTGACAGGGTTCGTTTTACTGACGCTTCTGCCGGATATATGTGGAAGTGCGTTTGCAGGGTTATTAATTGCTGTTGCCGTTTATGCGGTGGGCGGCGGTCTGCTTGAAGTTTTGGTTAGTCCTATCGTGGAGGCCTGCCCTACAGAAAACAAAGAAAAAGCCATGAGTCTGTTACATTCCTTTTACTGTTGGGGGCATGTAGCAGTAGTGTTGGTATCCACTGTTTTTTTCTATTTCTTTGGAATTGAAAACTGGAGGATTATGGCATGGATATGGTCATTGATTCCGTTTGCCAATATGATACTTTTTGCGAAAGTGCCGATTGCCTCGTTGATGGATGAAGGGGAAAAAGGCTTAACGATTGGACAGCTTTTTGGCAGGAAGATATTCTGGATACTGATGTTAATGATGATATGTGCGGGAGCAAGCGAACAGGCGGTGAGCCAGTGGGCGTCCACATTTGCGGAAATGGGGCTGAATGTAAGCAAGACAATCGGAGATTTGGCAGGACCGATGTTGTTTGCAATTTTAATGGGCAGCGCCAGGGCTTTTTATGGGAAATATGGAGAACGAATTGATTTGGAGCATTTTATGATTGGAAGCAGCATTTTATGTATTGCTTCATATCTTTGTATTTCCCTTGTACCAAATCCGGTAGTTGGTTTGATCGGGTGCGGGGTATGCGGTCTGTCCGTTGGTATCATGTGGCCGGGGGTCTTTAGTAAGGCGGCCGCTTTTGAAGATAAAGGCGGGACAGCGATGTTTGCATTGCTTGCGTTGGCAGGCGATGTGGGATGTTCTGGCGGACCGACCGTCGTTGGTATGGTTTCAGGCGCTTTAAATAATAATCTTAGAATGGGTATTCTGGCCGCAGTAGTATTTCCCGTCTTATTGCTGGCGGGACTCTATTTGTGCCGGTTGTATAACAAGAGGTAAAGGAGTTACATCAGATTAACATGAAATCCGATAGAGCTTCTTCGCATTATCCTCCGTCTTGGCAATCACTTCCTGGCAGGTCACGCCCTTAAGTCTTGCAATCTCCTCTGCCACATACCGGATATATGCGGAATGATTCCGTTTCCCCCGGTATGGCTCAGGAGCCAGATAAGGGCAGTCTGTCTCAAGAACGATAGAAGTAAGGGGAAGGACCTCTACCGTTTCCTTTAATTTCCTGGCATTTTTAAAAGTGACCACCCCGCCTACTCCAATATAGAAGCCCATCTTCACGTACTCCTGCGCCATCTCTTTTGAATAAGAATAGCAATGGATTACGCCGTCAAGTCCCCTGGCGTATTCCTTCATAATCTCCATGGTATCGCCAGCCGCCTCTCGGCTGTGGATGAGAACCGGAAGGTTTAATTCTCTTGCAAGCTCAAGCTGCCGGATAAACCATTTCTTCTGTATATCGTGGGATTCATTGTCCCAGTAATAATCCAGGCCAATCTCTCCCACAGCAACAACCTTATCTCTTTTGAATAACTCCTTCATACGGGCGAAGGCTTCATCGTCCAGACTGCCTACTTCGTCAGGATGGACGCCGACTGCGGCATACATAAAGGGATAATCCTGCACCATGTTTACGACCCGCTCACAGGAATCACAGGCGGCGCTGACGTTGACGATCGTTCCTACGTTGTTGTCCGCCATGGAACAAAGCAATTCTTCTCGGTCATTATTAAATTGTTCATCATCATAATGAGCATGTGTATCGAAAATCATAAGAAACTCCTTTTTAAACATTGATTTTTTTATTCTCTCTACACATTACTATATCTTTTCTGTTTTCGCAAGTTGTAGTGTCCTAAAATTGAACCTCCGATACACGTTCTCCCTTTTCGTTGCACAGAATTGTGTCATATATTTTTCCCAACTTATAATGCAGGCTGGTTCGGTAAAGCTCTAGTTCAAAATACTGATTGGGTCTGCCGCCGTTCAAAAGCATATGGTTTTCAATGAATTCTTTTGCCAGCTCATCTGTGTCGATGGGGAGGAGGCTGTGGACTACGAGGGTAATCTCATTCTCGGTGAGGTTAGGAGACGACTCGACCGTAGAGGAAAAGATTTCGTAGGGTTTAGCTTCCTCCAAACAGAAGGCCAAAAGCAGGATTACGAGTGGGGTGAGCAGTATCCATTTCTTTTTCTTCATGTGTACATACCTCCTTTTTTGTGTCAAAGAGAAACCGTGTATTTATTTACAGTGTAATTTATTACATCTATTTTTTCAAGTTAAATCTGGGTATACTAATCGAAAAGATGTAATGTGGGGTTGAAATATGAGAAAAATAGTGATTGATATTGAGAGGGTTCTGGCTGAGAAGGGTGTCAGCAAGACAACGCTCTGCTATTGGTGTAGGCTGCAGCGCACTCAGTTGAATAATTACTGTAAGAATAAGGTAGTGCGCGTGGATCTGCATACGCTGGAGAAGATGTGCGATTACCTGGAGTGTGATGTATGCGATATTCTTAAGATGGTTGAGACAGAGGGAGAAAGTGAACAAGAGGACGGCAGTATTCTGTAGGATTACGGGGTGCTGCCGTTTTAATTTACATGTGTAAACATTTTGGAAAAAATAGTAACGAAATTGTAAATTATATTTAAAATCCGACACAGATATTGTACAATATATGATAAAGTAGCAACAGGATTAGAGAAGGCATCTGTGAGAGAGGGATAGACTGATGGGGAAATTAATTTTTCTGGACATTGACGGTACGATTAGAGATTTTGACGGTACGGTTCTGGAATCTGGGGTGGAGGCAATACGAAAGGCCAGGCAGAACGGCCATGAGGTGTTCCTCAATACTGGGCGGTTATACTGTCGTATTGAGAAGAAGATACGGGATATTGGATTTGACGGAGTGGTTGCAAGCTCAGGAGGATATATAGAGTATCAAGGGGAGAGGATTGGACATAAGTATTTCACACAGTTGGCGTATATTGAGCTTATGAAGGACCTCTTAGAGCAGGATTGCGTTGTGGAGATGGGAAACAACAAGGAGTGCTATGTATTACAGGAGAATTGGGAGGATTACTGTAGGATTTATACGAAATTATGTGAGAAGCTGTGTGTAGACGAATCGGAGGCTTTGATGCCAAGGCCGGTGGAATCGCTTTTGGAGGTGCCGGATGTGGAACAGTTAGTCGTGTTCAGCCGCGATGAGGTAAGCAGGGAGATTTTGTCCAAGTGGGGGTATTCTTTTCATATCACGCATCTTTGCCTCCCCTATTCTGAGAGGTGGGCAGGGGAGATTACGCCGAATTATATTACAAAGGCAGAAGCAATTCGACAGATTTTAAAGATGAGGGAATGTGGCAGGGAGGATACTGTGGCGATTGGGGACGGCGATAATGATATTGAAATGATTCGGTTTGCCGGAACAGGCGTTGCAATGGGAAATGGGTCGCCATGGGCGAAGGAGATTGCAGATTATGTAACGGCGCCTATCAAGGAGGATGGGCTGTGGAAAGCCTTTCGTCATCTTGGGCTTGTATAGGATAAGGCTGCTATTTGTCTTCCTAGGGGAAACACAGGAGAGCAATGTCAAGTATCTTAAATAGAGAAATCACATAGAAAAAAACAGGCAATATTTGTTGAAAATTTTTTCTAACTTTCCCTTCCCTTTCTTGTGAGTTTAGTGTATTATAGTACGTGACTCAACATGTTGTATAGAGTTGTGAGGGAGTATCAATATTTTGTATGTGTGAAAGCGAGGGAATATAATGGGTGTGGACGTGAAGACGAATGTAATCAAGCGGAATGGGGAGGAAGTCCTGTTCGATCTGTCGAAGATTGTGAATGCGGTTAAGGCTGCAAACGGCGAGGTGGACAGGATTCATCAGATGAACGACTACCAGATTATTGCGATTGCAGATAATATTGCATCGAAGGTAGGAGAGCTGCCCCATGCCGTGAATGTAGAAGATATTCAGGATATGGTTGAGCGCGGCATTATGGAGATGCGCGGTTATGAAGTGGCGCAGAAGTATGTGCGCTACCGTTACAGACGGGAATTGAAGCGTAAGTCGAATACAACGGATAACGGTATTCTTTCTTTAATAGAGAATATTAACGAGGAGGTTACTCAGGAGAATTCTAATAAGAATCCTGTGATTAATTCAACGCAGAGGGATTATATGGCGGGAGAAGTGAGCAAGGATTTATCCAAGCGTGTGCTGCTTCCGGCAGAGATTGTGAATGCACATGAGGAGGGAATCATTCATTTTCATGATTCCGATTATTTTGCCCAGAAGGAGCATAACTGTGACCTGATTAATCTGGATGACATGCTCCAGAATGGGACTGTGATTAGTGAGACGCTGATTGAGAAGCCGCACAGCTTCTTTACGGCATGTAACGTGACGACTCAGATTGTGGCGCAGGTTGCCAGCAATCAGTATGGCGGGCAGTCGTTTACGTTGGCACATCTGGCTCCGTTTGTGGATATCAGCAGACAGAAGCTGCGCAAAAGTGTGATTGCCGAGCGTAAGGAATGCGGCGAGAGCATGGATGAGGAGATTATCAGCAGAGTGACGGAGCGTCGGCTGCGGGATGAGGTTAAGAGCGGGATTCAGACAATTCAGTACCAGTTAATCACATTGATGACCTGTAACGGGCAGGCTCCTTTTGTGACCATATTTATGTATCTGGATGAAGTTGAGGAAGGCCAGGTTAGGGATGACTTGGCTCTGATTATAGAAGAAGTGCTGATTCAGAGGATGCAGGGTGTTAAGAATGAGAAGGGTGTTTGGATTACACCGGCATTTCCTAAGCTGATTTATGTATTGGATGAGGATAATGTGAAGGCGAACACAAAATATTGGCATCTGACAGAGCTGGCGGCGGAATGTACGGCAAAGCGTATGGTTCCGGATTATATTTCCGCGAAGATTATGAAGGAATTGAAGCAGGGAGACGTTTATCCCTGTATGGGATGTCGTTCCTTCCTGACTGTGGAGGATTCCCAGAGGAACGAGGACGGAAGCCACAAGTTCTACGGTAGGTTTAACCAGGGTGTCGTGACGATTAATCTGGTGGATGTGGCATGCTCCTCCGAGGGAGACATGGATAAGTTCTGGGAGATTCTGGATGAGCGTCTGGAGTTGTGTCATAGAGGACTTAGGTGCAGGCATGAGCGGCTTTTGGGAACGGTTTCAGATGTGGCGCCGATTCTGTGGCAGTACGGTGCTCTGGCACGGCTTAAGAAGGGACAGGTAATCGACGATTTGCTGTATAACGGTTATTCCACGATTTCCCTTGGCTATGCGGGCCTTTACGAAATGTGTATGCGGATGCTTGGAAAGTCTCATACAGACCCAGAGGCGAGGCCCTTTGCACTGGCGGTTATGCAGAGACTGAACGATAAGTGTAAGGAGTGGAGAGAGGCAGAGCATATTAGTTATTCTGTGTACGGAACGCCGATGGAGTCCACCACGTATAAGTTTGCCAAGTGCCTACAGAAGAGGTTTGGCATTATTGAGGGTGTTACAGATAAGAACTATATTACCAACAGCTATCATGTGCATGTGTCCGAAGATATACATGCTTTTAAGAAGCTGAAATTCGAGGCGGATTTTCAGAAATTGTCTCCTGGCGGGGCAATCAGCTATATTGAGGTGCCGAATATGCAGAATAATATTCCGGCAGTTCTGGCTGTGATGAAGTTCATTTATGATAATATTATGTATGCAGAATTGAATACGAAAAGCGATTATTGTGAATGCTGTGGATATGACGGTGAGATTGCCATCAGGGAAGATGGAACGGGTAAGCTGATTTGGGAGTGTCCCAACTGTCAGAATAAGGATCAGGATAAGATGTTTGTAGCGCGTCGGACTTGCGGATATATCGGTACACAGTTTTGGAATCAGGGACGTACCCAGGAGATTAAGGAGCGGGTACTGCATCTGTAAAATAAGAAAAGCTTCCGTATCCTGTGGAGTGTAGGTGAGAATATGCATTATGGAAAGATAAAAGAATGTGATATTGCAGATGGTCCAGGGGTTCGGGTCAGTCTGTTTGTTTCGGGGTGCAGGCACCACTGTAAAGGGTGTTTTAATCCCGAAACATGGGATTTTAAATACGGTCAGCCTTATACTAAGGAGACTGAGGAGGAGGTGCTCAGGCTTCTTGAGCCTGAGTATATCCAGGGCTTTTCGTTGCTTGGCGGAGAGCCTTTTGAGCCTGAGAACCAGGGGGTGCTGACAGGACTTCTAAGGCAGATTAAGGAGAGATATCCTGAGAAGGATGTCTGGTGTTACAGTGGTTATTTGTATGATGTGGAGCTTGTCAAGGGAGGGAAGGTTCATACAGAAGTAACAGACGAGATGCTGTCCTATATTGATGTACTGGTAGACGGTGAGTTTGTGGAGGAGCTTAAGGATGTAACGCTTTCGTTTCGAGGGAGCAGCAACCAGAGGATTATTGAGTTGAAGAAGGAATGCAGATAAAAGGCAAAGGATGGAAAGGAGAGAATGTGTCATGAGGATTGCAGTAACATATGAGAATGGACAGGTTTTTCAGCACTTTGGACATTCTGAACAGTTTAAAGTATATGATGTGGAAGATGGGAAAGTGGTTAAGAGTGAAGTGATTGGCACCAACGGGCAAGGCCACGGAGCCCTGGCAGGTTTTTTGCTTCAGGGAAACGTTGACGTACTGATTTGCGGCGGGATCGGCGGCGGAGCGCGCAATGCGTTGGCTGAGGCAGGGATTGATCTGTTTCCGGGCGCTCAGGGGAATGCGGATGCACAGGTGGAGGCTTATCTGGCGGGAGAGCTTAACTATGACCCAGATACTGTATGCAGCCATCATGGGCATCACCATGGAGAAGGCGGATGCGGGCATCATTGCGGATAGCGTAACAGGTCAGAGAGAAAGAAATTTAGTATATAAATAAGATATAAAGGAGCGGTTTTGCCGCTTCTTTATTTAGTTTGGGAGGAGGCTTTACACGGCATTGTCTATTCACTATAATAAAACAATGATATTTTCGTTTGGAGGTAAGAGATGTGCAGAAGATTTTGATTGTAGAAGATGATGCAGAGAATAATCAGATGCTTAAAGACTATCTGGAAAATCATGGATATACATGTACGCAGGCATTCTCCGGCAGCGAAGCGAAGCTGCTATTTTCTATGGAGGAGTATGATCTGGTGCTCTTGGATTTGATGCTTCCTGGAATCTCTGGAGAAGAACTGGTGTCTATATTTTCAGAAAAATCGCCAGTTATCGTCTTATCTGCCAAGAGCGGGCTGGACAGTAAGGTTGAGGTACTGTCAGCAGGTGCGGAGGATTATATCTGCAAGCCCTTTGATCTGCCGGAGCTGCTGGTGCGGATACAGGTGCAGTTCCGCCGTTGGGATAGGAAAAACAGGGTGGGCGGAAGATCTTTAGAGAATACGAGGCAGGCAGATTATGAGCAGAGGGTCTATTCCTACCGCGGGTGGACGCTGAATCCGGATACTCAGGAGATGACTGCTAAGGGGGAGCAGGTGGAATTGACGAGGCATGAATTTTTGATTATGGAGTTGTTGATTCGCAATCCTAAACGGGTCTTTACGAAGCAGATGATCTATGAGTATGCATGGGGAGAAGAATATCTGGCGGAGGATAAGACCATCAATGTACATATCAGTAATATTCGTTCCAAATTAAAAAAGAGTGGTACAGATTCCTACATACAGACAGTATGGGGGATGGGCTTTAAACTTTCTTAAACTTTTCTGAGCGCTTTTTGAAAACTCTTATATTAGACTTATCAGTGTAGTCAAATTGGAAAGGAGAGAAAGATAAAGTGAGTGCAGAAAAAAATACATTTGCCATAGAGACCACGTCTCTTACGAAAAAATATGGCAATAAGGTTGTGGTGAAACGGTTAAATTTAAAGGTTCGGGAAGGAGAAATCTATGGATTTATCGGCAGAAACGGCGCAGGAAAATCAACTACTCTGAAAATGCTCTGCGGTATTGCAAGTCCGACGGAGGGAGAGATTCGGATATTTGAGAAGCCAGTCAGCGATCCTGTTGTACGACGCAGGCTGGGAGTCCTGATTGAGTCGGCGGGGCTGTATTTCCATATGACGGCCAGGCAGAATGTGATGATGAAGGCGAAATGTATGGGAATTACAGATGAAAAGAGCGTAGAGGAGGTGCTGAGGATGACGGGGCTTGCAGATGCGGGCAAGAAGAAGGTGAAGCATTTTTCCATGGGAATGAAGCAGCGGCTTGGCGTTGCGCTTGCGCTGCTTGGAAATCCGGACCTGCTTATCTTAGACGAACCAATTAACGGACTCGATCCGGAAGGAATCAGAGAGCTTCGTCAACTGATTCTTGAGCTTCATGAAGAAGGGAAGACGATTCTTATCAGCTCCCATATTTTGGGTGAGCTTAGCAAGATTTCTACGAATTATGGGATTATCAAGGATGGAGAGCTGATTGAGCAGCTTACCAGAGAAGAATTGGAGGAAAAGTGTCAGGATTATTTTCAGCTTGAGGTGGAGGATGTGAAACGTTCATTGGCTTTGATTCAGGAGTCATTTCCACAGGTACAGGCAGAGGTGGAAGACGCCAGAGCAATCCGGATTTACGGACTGGAGGATGGCGCTGGGCTTAATCAGATGTTAATTGAGAATCAGATTTCGGTGTATGCTTCGGGCTTCCACCGTATGGATTTGGAGGAGTATTTCTTAGAGCGCATGGAAGGGGGAAGGCAGTATGTTTAATCTGTTACGTATGGATTTATATAGGGTGAAGAGAAGTAAGTCTGTCTATGTCTGTTTTGGGCTGCTTTTGTTGGGGACTGTGTTTACTTTTGGTTTGACATGGCTGATGGAGACAAAGCAGGGGCAGGAGATTTCGGTGCCGCTTGGAATGATTTCTCTGGAAGAAGCAAAGGAATTAGATGGTATGTTGGGAGATATGGATTTGCTGCGCTTTTTCCGGCAGATTTGTCTGGATGGCGGGTCGTATAATCTTATTTTCGGTATCTGGGTGATGCTGTTTGTCTGTGCAGATTTCCAGAGTGGTTTTATTAAAAATATCATGGCGCTGCATCAGAACCGATGGAATTATATAGGAAGCAAGGTTATAACAGCGTGGATTGTTGATTTTTGTTATCTGGTATTTCATCTGCTGTTTACGATGTTGATGAACAGACTGTTTGGAAATATGCTTCCTTATACCGGATGGAAGGATATTGTATTTTATATATCATGGGTGTGGTTTTTGACCACAGCGTTTGCTTCACTGACTATTTTTATCTGTATTCTGACCAGAAGTGTGGCGGCAGGTTCTGTGGCTGTGGTTCTATTAAGCAGCGGGGCCATTGTGAGGCCGCTGTGTGCCATACTTGAAAGTCTTCATATGGGAGAGTGGCTGGAATACTCGATTGTTATTACTTGTGACCTTGGACCGCAGAGGTTGACTTCGGTGAAGGATCTCTATGTATATGTGGTGGGATTTGGCTTCTTGATTTTATATACAATGATTTCGGGAATTGTTTTGAGGAAGAAGGACATATAGATATGGTTGTTGTAATGGTGGTATTGATTGGTTTTTGTTTCATAGTGGCAATGCAGTATATCCGCAGTATCCTTGCAATCCGTTCTCTGCGCAGGCAGCTTGAGGAGATTGAGAGAGGCAGCCATATGGAGATTGGCGTAGGGTGTCGTCAGCGGGATGTGTTGGAGTTATGCAGACAGTTAAATCGTCTTAGGCAGTATTGGTTTCAGAATCAGAGACAGTACGAGAAAGCGGAAAAGCAGTTGAAGCAGAATATCACCAGTCTGGCCCACGATATCCGCACGCCCCTTACTGGGGCGGCGGGGTATGTCCAGCTTGCACAGGAGTGCGAAGACTCGTCAAGACGTGAGCATTACCTTAACACAGCGGATAACCGGTTGATGGAATTGGGAGATATGCTGGAGGAATTGTTCCTGTATACCAAGCTTACCAGCGCTGAGTTTGAACCGAATATGTGCCAGCTGCAGGTGCTGCCCCTTCTTTCAGAATGTCTGGTAGGCTTGTACCGTCAGTTTGAGGAAAAGGGAGTTTCTCCGGAGGTGGATTTCGAGTCGGAGGGGTTTCAGGTAAGGGCAGATGAGGAATGTCTTAGGCGGATTTTTCATAATTTAATCCAGAATGGGCTTGTGCATGGCAGGGGCGGGATTGTGATTCGCCAGAGAGGATGCAGCCTTTTTTTTGAAAATCTGGTGTCGGAAACCAGTCTGCCAGACCCGAAACAGATTTTTGACCGTTTCTATAAAGCAGATTTGGCCCGCCGGAAGGGCTCCTCCGGACTTGGGCTTTTTATTGTCAAGGAGTTGACGGAAAGGATGGGCGGCCAGGCGGCCGCTTGGCTTAAGGGGCAAATGCTTACGATTCAACTGGAGTTTCCAGAAGTGGGGTGACGGTTACAAAGACGTCGTCGCCAGGCTGTTTCCCGATTTTACTGCGGATATCCTTGCGGATTCCGATGATATAGCAGACGGAACCATCGGCATTTTTTACTCCCATGTTTACGATGCTTCCGCAGTAGGGTTCGCCGTCAAAGGTGACTTGTACTTTGACTCTGCCTTTCCCGAATTCTTTTTTGATATCGTGGGGGAAACGGATATATGCGCCGCCTTTATCTGGTACGGCTTCTATGGCTGCATGAAATTCGTAGATTTTACCTTGCATTATCATTCTCCTTTATTTTCGCAAAATTTTGTCCATAGCTTTTCCTTTGGCCAGCTCGTCGATTAATTTGTCCAGATAGCGGATTTCCTGCATTAAGGGTTCTTGGATATCCTCCACCCGAACTTTGCATACGACTCCCTTGATTAATTTTCTGTTTGGATTTAGTCTGGGGGCGTTTTTGAAAAAATCGCCGTAGGTGACGGAAGTATCTGCCGCTTTTTGGATGTATTCAGTTTTGTATCCAGTAAGCCAGCAGATAATTTCATCTACTTCGTCTTTGGTTCGTCCCTTTTTCTCTGCTTTTGCCACTAAGAGGGGATAGATCTTGGAAAAACTCATTGCATAGACTTTTTCGTGCTTCATGGTTTTCTCAACCTCCGTAAATTTGGTGAAAGTAAAGTATTATAGAATCTATTCTACGAAATAAAGATAATTTGTCAAGGACTGTGATAGGATTGATGAAATTATTGAAGGTGGAAATCATGAGATTTGTTTTTATAAACATGACATACTCTTGTCGTGATTTTATGGTATACTTATTTTATCAGCAGCCTGCAGGATGAAAACATATAAGGGAATAGTAGAAAGGATAATAAAATCATGGCATTTGACTATAAAAAAGAGTATAAGGAATTTTATCTGCCGAAAAGGAAACCGGAGTTAATAACAGTTCCCCCTATGAATTTTATCGCCGTGGGTGGCAAGGGGAATCCCAACGAGGAGGGCGGCGCATACAAGGAGTCAATCGGATTGCTTTACGGAATCGCATTTACAATAAAGATGAGCAAGAAGGGCGACCATAGAATCGACGGGTATTTTGATTATGTGGTGCCGCCATTGGAAGGGCTTTGGTGGCAGGAGGGGACGGAAGGGATAGACTATTCCAGAAAAGAAGATTTTGAGTGGATATCCATGATTCGTCTGCCGGAGTTTGTGACAAGGGATGAGTTTGAATGGGCGATAGCGGAGGCTGAGGCAAAGAAAAAAACGGATTTCTCTAAAGTGGAATTTTTTACTTATGATGAGGGCTTATGTGTACAGTGTATGCATTTAGGCGCATATGATGACGAGCCGGCAACCATAGAAGCGATGGATACATTTGCCAGGGCACAAGGTTATCAGCCGGATATGGGGGGACAGCGTTTTCACCATGAGATTTATCTGAGTGATGTGCGAAGATGTAAGCCGGAGAATTCAAGAACGGTAATCCGGCATCCGGTGAAAGTCATAAACCTTTAACACGAAAGGAGACAGCGGGATGAAGCTTGACCGGATGATTGGGATATTATCGATTCTTTTACAGCAGGAAAAGGTGACTGCGCCCTACCTTGCAGAGAAGTTCGAGGTTTCCCGCCGCACGATTAATCGGGATATCGAAGCGTTGTGCATGGCGGGAATTCCTCTGGTGACAGAGCAAGGGGTAAACGGCGGTGTCTCTATTATGGAAGGGTATAAGATTGAGCGTACGCTGCTTAGCACGTCGGACATGCAGGCAATTCTGGCAGGGCTTCGGAGCCTTGACAGTGTGTGTGGGACGAACCGTTATGCACAGTTAATGGAGAAGCTATCGGCAGGCGCATCCAACCTCCTTGCAGGGGATACGCATATTTTGATTGACCTTTCCTCCTGGTACAAGGACACGCTCTCCCCCAAAATAGAATTGCTGCACGGCGCAATCATCTCTGGTCGGAGGGTTTCGTTCTGCTACTATGCGCCGAAAGGGGAATCGAGGCGGACCATAGAGCCTTATGACCTGCTGTTCCAGTGGGCTGGTTGGTATGTATGGGGCTGGTGCGTAAAAAGAGAGGATTTCCGGCTGTTTAAGCTGGGTCGGATGACAGAGCTTCAGATGGGGGAGGAGTTTGAGAAGCGATCTAGTCCTCCTTTGCCGGAGCTGTCCCCTGAACGGATATTCCCTAATGCTTACCAGGTAAAAGCAAGGATACAGCCGGAATATAAATGGAGGCTGGTGGAAGAATACGGGCCTGACAGTTTTATCGAACAGCCGGACGGCACGCTGCTCTTTTCTTTCGGGTTTGTGGATAAGACAAGCATTGTGGGGTGGATTGCTTCCTTTGGGGGAGGCGCAGAGCTGCTTGAGCCGTCACAGTTTCGGAAGGATGTTCTGGAATTTGCGGAAGGAATTCGGAGCAAATATCTTTGACAAAGATATTTGCAAAGGTTGATTTCCAGACAAGGATTTTTTATAATAAATGAAAAGTTATAATTTTGTAGGAGAGATTGAGTCATGAGAATATATATGGATAATTGTTGCTATAATCGTCCTTATGACGATCAATCACAAATGAGGATTCATTTAGAGACAGAAGCAAAACTTCATATTCAGGATATGGTAAAAAAAGGAGAAGTGGAGTTGGTTGCTTCATTTGCGCTAACTTATGAAAATGGAAAAAATCGATTTGCACACAAACGAAAAGCTATTTCACAATTTATGGAGGCGAATGCCTCATACTATGTCGGGATGGAAAATGATAAACAAGTAGCGGAAATTGCAGAAGCTATTAAGCTAACAGGAGTTAAAGATATGGATGCGTTTCATGTTGCATGTGCAATTTTTTCTGAGAGTGATTTTTTTATTACTACAGATGATAGAGTGCTAAAATTTCAATCTGAAAAGGTAGAAATAGTGAATCCAGTGGAGTTTATCAGGAGAAAGGAGGAGAATGGGGATGAATAATGCCGTTGAAATTATGGATAAGGGGTTTGCATGTTTAGTCGAGAAACTGGGTGTTGTAAATGCAGAGCGATTTATTGCAATGATTAAAAGAGATAGTTTTGATTATACAATCTGGAGAAAAGAATATTTTAAAGATGTGGATTTAGAAGAAATCAGGGAAGAAGCGGTTGCTTATGATAAGTCCCACCCATTTAAAGGAAAAGCTGTCAGGCTCTAAATCACTGATATATTTTCTGACAATAACTCGGAATACTTAATAAGCCACTAGGGGAAGGTGATATGATACCTCTATAGTGGCTTATTTAATAAATTTATTTTTGGGGAAAGGAAGAAAGAGACATGGCATCAAAAATTGAATTTGTAGAATATATTGCAGACCAGCTTCGCGAGGCCGGAGCCATTACGTACAGAAAGATGTTTGGAGAATATGGCATCTATTGCAACGGGAAGATTTTCGGCGTAATTTGCGAAGACCAGCTATTTCTTAAGATTACCAAGGCGGGACAGGAGATACGGCCTGAATTGCCGGAGGCGCCGCCCTACAAAGGGGCAAAAAACTATTTTCTTGTGGAGGATGTGGAGGACGCAGAGGCATTGACGAAGCTTGTAAAAGCAACGTATGAAGAACTTCCAGAGCCAAAGCCCAAAAAGCGCAAGACGAAATAAGCACATACAACAAGGAAGGAAATAGACATCATGCAGAAAATATTGTTACTGGAGGACGACAAGAGCTTAAACCGCGGGATAACGCTGACTTTGCAGAAAGCGGGATACGCAGTCACTTCGGCGTTTACGCTGGCAGAGGCCATGAGCTGTCTTGAGGAGGAGAGCTATTCTCTTATTATCTGCGACATTACACTTCCGGATGGAAGTGGCTTAGAGCTGGGACAAAAGATTCGTAAGCTTGGCAGCACATATTTTATTTATTTGACGGCAATGGATTCAGAGATTGATATTGTAAATGGATATGAGACAGGGGCAGACGATTATATTACGAAGCCGTTTTCTCTGATGGTACTGGTATCTAAGGTAAATGCTCTTATGAGGCGGATTAACATTACAGAAGAATACAGCAGCATTATGGTATGTGGGGATATAGAGCTGAATTGCAGGGAGATGAAGGTGTATCAAGGCGGCCAGGAGATATCGCTTAGCAAGAAGGAGATGCAGCTATTGACCTATCTCTGGGAGAACGGGGGGCAGATTGTATCCAAGGACAGTATTTTAGAGCATGTTTGGGATGTGGATGGACAGTTTGTGGATGAGAACACGGTGACTGTCAATATCAGCAGATTGAAGAATAAGCTAAAGACAGATGGGATTTCCAATGTGAGAGGATTAGGATATATATGGACCGAAAAAGTCGTAAGAAAGTAAGAAAATATGTGATTATTTATCTTGTATACTTTGTGCTTTTCTCGGTATTTATGTTCGTATTAGAAAAATATGAGGTTGTGAATAACCGGCAGAGGATGTTTGGACTCATAGCGGCTCATCCTGAGCTTGAGGCGGAAATCATAGCGGCGTGGGAGAAGCCGGAGAATGATAAGGACGACGATGAACAACTGAAAATCTTAAAAGACAAGTATGGTTATGAGGAGAACAGTACCGCTGCCCATAAGTCATGGTGGAGCTTCTGGGGAGCCGGCGTGTTTGCAGGAGTATTGGCGCTTGTGTTTGCAGGGTATTGGAATTGTAGGAAGCGGGATGATTCTAAGGAAAATCTTCTCATACTGTACGAGAGCCTGGAGCAATTCAGGAGAGGGGAATTTGGAGACATTCCGGATTACGAAAAGGATTACAGGGTGAATTCGGAAGAATGGAGGAAAGTGTGGGAGGCTCTGAGAGAGTTGGGCGTATATTTTGCCGAGTTGAAACGAGCGTGTAAGGAAGAAGAAGACAGCACAAAGGCATTGATCACGGACATTTCGCACCAGTTAAAGACGCCTCTTGCATCCCTTAGGATGAGTTATGAGCTGGTGTCTGATTATCAGCTTACCAGCAAGGAACGCCTGGAATTCCATGAGCAGGAAGAACGAGAAATCGAGAAGCTGGAGATACTTTTGAAGGAATTGGTAAACCTGTCGCGGCTGGAAACCCGTATGATTCAGATTCAGCCTGTCCCTGCAAGCCTGAAAAAAACGATTGCGGGGGCTGTGAGCCAGATTTATATGAAGGCCAGAAATAAGAATATTGAGCTTCAGGTGGAGATGGAGGAGGATATGGAAATCTGTCACGACAGGAAATGGACAGAAGAAGCCCTCGTCAATGTGTTGGATAATGGGGTGAAGTATTCAGGAGAGCATACGAAAGTAACGGTGCGTGTAAAGAAGCTGGTCCGAAATGTCCTGATTGAGATAGAGGATGAGGGAATTGGAATACAAAAGGAGGAATTGTTTAGGATTTACCATAGATTCTACCGCGGAGACAGAGCGAAAAAGATGGCAGAAGAAGGCGCGGGCGTGGGCTTGTATCTTGCAAGGATGATTCTGGAACGCCAGGGCGGAACCATATCTGCCAAGACGAAGCCGGAAAAAGGCGCGGTATTACGGATTACGCTTCCAAGTCGGACATAACAAGATATCAAAACCCTTACAAAACTGTTATGGTTTTTGTAAGGGTTTTGCAATGTTAGAAAGATATAATCTGACTATAAGAAATAAACAGTATAGAGTTGTAACAATAAGCGACAATAATTGTACTGTGAAAATAATAAATATACAGGAGGTAATCTATGAATAGGGACAGCAGTAAGATTTTAGTGGTTGAAAATCTGGTGAAATACTATGGAGAAGGTGAAAACCAGGTTCGGGCGGTAGACCATACAGACATGGAAATAGAGAGGGGAAAATTTACGGCAATCGTAGGTCGCTCCGGCTCAGGAAAGTCTACGCTTCTGCACTTGATTGGAGGCTTGGACAGACCGGATGAAGGGAAGGTATGGATAGAAGGAAAGGATATCTTTGCCCTTAAGGACGACAGGCTGGCAGAGTTTCGCAGAAAAAAGATTGGATTTATTTTCCAGGATTTTAATCTGATTCCATCGTTGAATGTGTGGGAAAATATTGTGCTTCCCTTAGGGCTTGACAATCGGAAGGTGAGACGGGAGGACGTGGAGGAGGTTCTTGAGAAGATTGGAATTGCGGACAAAAAAGATGCCATGCCAAACGCACTGTCAGGCGGACAGAAGCAGCGTACAGCCATTGCCAGGGCATTGGTGACCAGTCCAGCCATGATTCTGGCGGATGAACCCACTGGAAATCTTGATTCACAGACAGAGTTAGAGGTGATGAGCCTTTTGAAAAGCTGCGTAAAGGATATGGGACAGACGTTGGTTATGATTACTCATGACGAAATGATTGCCCAGATGTCAGACCGAATGATTGAGATTGAAGACGGTAAGGCGGTGAATTGCTGATGAAAATGACAACGAGAGTTGCTTATGACAATATGAAATACTATAAGAGCAGGAATATATTGATTGGGATTGCCATCGTGCTGACGACGCTGTTACTATTTGTAATTCCTACGGTGGGGAAGGGGATGATAGATTACCAATTTGCGGCAGTAAGAAGGATGTATCCATCCTGGCACGCCCTCTACCGAAATGTGGATGAGGAGACGGTCCGCCAACTGGCCGCCCATCATGATATCTCCACATATGGATTTAGAAGTGACGCAGGGTATATGAACTTGGACGACGCGGATGTTTCTATGATGTTTATGGATGCAAAAGGGCTTGAATTATATAAAATGGAGTTGGCCAAAGGAAGATTACCGGAACGAGAAGATGAGATTGTAGTTTCAGAGGGAATTCTCAAGGAGCTGGGGCAGCAGGGGGATATTGGAGATACGATCACCGTTCCTTACCAGATATACAGAGGCGGTTCGCTGGATTTGACAGAGACAAAGGAGTTCCAAATTTGCGGATTTTTTGAAGACAGCGACAGTAATTTGGAGAATCGAATCTATACGTCTCTGGTATCAGAAGCATTTATCAAAGCTCAGGTTCCTAAAGAGGATATTGCCTATCGTTTCCTTTTACAGATTAATGATACAGATAAAGCCACAACAGACGATATCGAAGAAAGGATTAAGAACATTGCCAGCCAATTTGGAATTTCGGAAAATGAAACGAATATCAATATGGAGTATCTGGCAGCTAACTATGTAGATCCGGTTACCATACCTGTGATTATTGTGATTATGGCGATTATCATGCTGGCGGGAGTAATTACCATTTACAGTATTTATTACGTTTCCATGAACCAGAGGATTCAGGAGTTTGGAAGGCTTAAGGCGATTGGAGCCACGAAGCGTCAGATTAAGCAGATTGTACTGCGGGAGGGCTTATGCGTTGCTGCCTTTGCGATTCCGGTTGGTTTAGTGATCGGCACGCTGTCGGCCAAGGCTGTCATGTTCCTTTTTATAAATATGTTCGGTGAGGAGAGCGATTTTATGAGGGCCATGGGAGAAATAGTGGGAAACGGCGAGGTATCCCTTTGTTATTGGTGGGCGTATCTTATTGCTATAACAGTGACCTTATGTACCGTATATATTTCTCTGCTTCTTCCCATGCATAAGGCCGCAAAAATTTCTGAGATAGAGGCAATGCGCGCCCAGGGAACAGGAAAAAAGGTTCGCAGCAGCAGAAAAGGGTATGAATATATTACCATTGGACGGCTGACCTTAAGGAATCTGATGGATAATAAGAAGAAAAGCGCGATTACGATCATTTCCATGGCGGCTACGGGTGTATTCCTGATGATGGTTGCTACGGTCTTATCTTGTGCGAACCCAAGGGAGAGCGCTGACAGCTCATTGGTAGGCCAGTATGAAATTTCTCCCATTATAAAGGAGTTTGACAAGGAGCACCCGGAGCTTAGATGGTCGGAGGTACAAAAGGATAACCCCTTGGATGAGACATTAAAGCAGCAGATTGAGAAGCTCCCTGGAGTAGAGAAGGTTGATGCATTTACCTCAGTCAAAGTAACAGGCGACATGTTTCTGGAGGGTGATTCTAATGCAATCAACGGAGTTCCAAAGGAATATGCCAAAGAATTGGAAAAAGGGATTGAGAGAGGAAAAGTGACCTATGAGGAATTGAAGTCCGGAGATAAGGTGATTATGGACAGTGCCCTAAACCACTGGTATCCAGATTTGGACGTGGGAAGCAAGCTTAAGCTTGTGGTTCATGACGGGGACCGCGAGTATGAGAAGGAGGTTGAGATTGCGGCAGTCGGGAATTATGGAAGTGGAATGACGAACTATGCCTGGCTGATTATGGCAAAAGAAGCGGCAGACCGGTTATGTGAGAATAATGCAAATCTGTATTTCCATGTAATTGCAGATAAGGATTATGACCAGAAGCTTTTCGAGTCTTTGGAGGAAATCGTAAAAGCTTCAGGAAGGATTGAGATGCGGACTTGGAAAAGTGAATATGACCGCTGGAAATCAGCCATGGCAACCACCAGCGGCGCTACCTATGCGTTTCTTGGGATTCTGGCATTGATTAGTGTGATGAATCTGATTAATACCATGTTAAACAGCGTCCATGTGCGTAAGAAAGAGCTTGGCATGATGCAGGCCATTGGAATGTCTGATTCGCAGCTTATGAAAATGCTTCAGATGGAGGGACTTTTCTACACAGCAGGTACGCTCCTAATATCCGTGGGACTGGGAAGCATCGCCGGATATCCCATATTCCTGTACGCAAAGAGGGATGGAATGTTTAATATTACCACGTACCATTATCCGGCCGCAGCAGCCCTTATCGTAATTGCAGCGCTGATTCTGATTCAGATCTTGCTGGCAGTCGGAATCGGAAGGTCTGTGCGGAAGGACTCTTTGATTGACAGGGTACGGTTCAGTGAGTAATATTATCCCCTCCATAGTTTTGGTATCTTAGTAGACGACGTCCACCAGCCCAAAGGGCATGAATTACAGTGTGCTCTTTGGGCTTAGATGATACAGCTTCCCAATCAGTGTGCAAAGGGGACGATAGCAGACTAACGAGACCGCAATATTTCCACCACAGTGGAGTAGGTCGAAGGGGATTCCGGATACCCAGTAGGAGAAGCCGGCTGCCCATCCCCCCGCCAAAAAGTAGGGGATGGAGTACAGAAAACCGAAGGAAAGCCCATATGCCCCAAGAATGGCGCTGGTTGTAATGACTGACGTTTGCTGCTTTTTATTTAATAGGACAATCAGCGCCAAAATACTCCATATGTACAGATAGCCGAACCACCACAGACCAAAACCATAGATACAGCCCTCCAGGATTACGAATACATATATGATTAAGAAAACCTTCTTTCGATACACTTGTGTATATATGTATATCAGAAGGGACACAATTTCTATATTTGGCAGGTAGGACATGCCTACCTGCCCGATGAGCAGGATTGCGCCAAGAAGTGCCATGCTCACCAGTTCTTCTGTATTGACTCTACGCATGGTTATTCTTAATATCCCTCTGTCAGTGTTAATTCAAACTTCTCCCCGTCTTCAATCGGTGTCTGGTCAGCAGAGGTGTTAAGCGCTTCCCCGTTCTTGGTAATGCACCACCATTGTTCTTTGGAATCGTCGGCTGTCTCACCGTCTACGGAGGTGATAAACATTCCGAATTCGCCCTCAGTTCCCTCTACAAGTTCCTCACTCTTTAATACTTCTCCAAGATAAGCCGCGTCTGTCTGGTAGACGAAGTCCTTGGAGGTTTCATCGGCATGTACCACGGTTACGGTAATCTCCTTGGCGCCGGTCTGACCTTTAGGCATAAATACCTTGTAGATGCCAAACATGGCAACTGCGGCGATCAAAACCGCTGCGATTAGAAGGATTACTTTTCTGTTAGATTGTTTTTGTGTTTTCTGTTCCATTTCTTTTGTTCCTTTCTTTTTTAAAGTCTGAATATCATTGTAAAATTTCCAAAGAAACAAAAAAGTTTGCTTATTTAAGCAAACTTCCCCCTTAATAGTGCAATAGAGATAGAATGTTTCGCTTTGGACGGAAGCCCCATTCTACATGTATGCAGGTAGTCTGGCTTCGGGCATGACCCTCACAGTGACCCCATCGCTCAGGATTCTCACCTGATTCCCGCTGCATATATGCGTAGATTTTCTATATAAGCACAATGATATGCAAGAACTGCCTGTTATACGGCAATCCCTGATGAGATAATACTATAAAATATTACAAGATTCAAGTTATTTTTCAAAAGAGTCTAACAGTCAATATGGTTACAGCGCTTCCTGCCTCCGATAGATCAGGTAGGATAGTCCGGCTGATACAAATTCTGTAAAGCAGAAGGAATACCAGACGCCGTCCGCACCAAAGAGGCGGCTTAAAAGAAAGGCGGCGGGCATAATCAGTATAACGTAGCGAAGCAGCGAGATGCAAAGGGACGGAGTTCCTTTCCCCAATCCTTCTAATGCACCTGAGCAGGTGACGGAAACTGCCGATACGATAAATCCAAGGCTGATAATGTGGAGGGCTGTCACACCGATTTGGATGGTCTGTGAATTCGAGGTAAACAGACCGATTAACTCGGCCGGAATGAGCCAGGACAGGATTGTTCCGATACACATGACGCCCATGGTGAGAATAAGTGTGGTCCTGAAAATCCTCCGGACACGTTCTTTTTCCCCTGCGCCGTAATTGTAGCCCATCAGGGGGCGGATACCCTGGATGATTCCGTTTGCCGTCAGATAGATAAAGGTCTGTAGTTTATAATAAGCGCCAAGTACCAGTACGTAGGTTTCGGAAAACGCCGCAAGAATCCCGTTTAAAACCGAAATAAGCAGGGATGGAAGGGCAAGGCTTAAGGTTGCCGACAGCCCCACAGAGTATAGCTTCATTGCTATGTTTTTCTCCGGCTTCAGATATTCGCGTTTTACCTTTACGGGAATAGGGTCTGCCTTACAGAACACCAGGTATGCAATCAGTGTTAATACCTGCCCGATTCCGGTTGCATACGCTGCCCCTGCGATACCCATTGCGGGAAAGAAGCCGATTCCAAAGATCATCAGCGGGTCCAGGATGATATTTGTTACAAATCCAAGCATCATACAGAACATGGATACTTTCATCTTTCCTACTGCCTGGAATAGCTTCTCATATACCAAGGTAAGAGCAATTACAGCAGAAAATAAAAATGCACGGTTTGAATAGTTAAGCGCCATCTTGATTACCGTTTCATCCGAGGAAAACATCCTAAGGAACGGGGGCATGATGGCAATACACAGGATGGTTAAGAAGATTCCGTGAAGAAGATTCAAAAACCATCCCTGGGAGGCGGATTTGTCGGCATTGACTTGGTCGCCTGCACCGAGAAAATAGGCCACAGTTGCATTGATTCCGATTGCAAACCCGATTGCAATGGCATTAATCATATTCTGGATGGGGAAGACCAGGGCCAGCGCGGTCATGGCATCCTCGCTTAATTTTGCCACAAAGTAGCTGTCCACGATGTTGTACAGGGAATTGACTGCCATGGAAATGACCATAGGCAGGGACATGGACAGGACGAGGGGAAGAATCTTCTTTTCTTTCATAAATGTTTGCTCCATAATGTACCTCCGTTTCAACATAAAAACGCCACACAAAAACTTCTCAGTAATTGTGTGGCGAAAAAAGATTGCTCTTGAAAAATCCACTCCCGTAATGGGTTTGATATTAGTATGTCATAAGGGGACGGGAATGTCAATCCCTTAATTGGGGGTTTTGTTTCTAATCTTTTTCCTTAATTTTTAAAAGTTAAAAGGAGAAATTAAAATAAAATCGTAGCAGAAGTGGAGGCTGTTTCCAAAGGAGATATTGACGAACGGGTTCAAGAATATTATGATAAGTATGAGATACTTTTGGAATTCAGAGGTGAGAAGGAATTCAGAGTGCATGTAGCTGTACAGGAGGGAATCGAGATCGGATTCTTCCAGGCGGCGCGCATCATACTGCGTTCTCTTATGATCTGACTTCCGAGAAAATGGGCGATTGGGCGGTATATATGGGCATTGAGGCTGTCTATATCGACAAAGACACGACAATCCGCCAGTTCAAGAACGAGCTTGGTGTGGAACAGTGTCGCGTACCGCAAATAGGAGGAGCAACGCATGAGCAACGTAAAAGAAGTAATTGAAAGCGGCAGGGCAGTCCTTGGTATTGAGTTAGGCTCAACCAGGATTAAGGCGGTTCTAATCGACGAGAACCATAAGCCGATTGCGTCAGGGGACCACGAGTGGGAGAACCGGTTGGAGAATGGTAACTGGACGTATTCGTTGGACGATATCTGGACAGGGCTTCGGGACAGCTATAAGAACCTGGCGGCAGATGTGCAGAATAAGTACGGAGTAACGCTTAAGAAGATCGGTTCTATTGGCTTCAGCGCAATGATGCATGGATATATGGCATTTGATAAGGAGGGCAAGCTTCTGGTTCCCTTCCGTACCTGGAGGAATTCAACCACAGGGCCGGCGGCGGAGAAGCTGATTGATTTATTCCAGTATAATATTCCCCTTCGCTGGAGTATTGCCCATCTGTATCAGGCAATTTTGAATGGAGAAGACCATGTGAAGGATGTAGCGTATTTCACGACATTGTCAGGTTATATTCACTGGAGGCTGACAGGCGTGAAGGCTCTGGGTATCGGGGACGCATCCGGTATGTTCCCCATTGATGTGGAGAAGAAGGATTTCAACGAGGAAATGGTTCAGAAATTCGACGAGCTGGTGGCTGATAAGAATTTCCCATGGAAATTAAGAGATATTATGCCGAAGGTTATGGTTGCCGGAGAAGAAGCGGGCGTATTGACAGAAGAAGGCGTAAAGCTTCTGGATGAAAGCGGTAATCTTGAGGCGGGAATCCCCTTATGTCCGCCGGAGGGCGACGCCGGAACAGGGATGGCCGCAACTAACAGCGTTGCCAAGCGTACTGGAAATGTTTCTGCCGGAACCAGCGTATTTGCCATGATAGTGCTTGAGAAGGAGCTTAAGAAGGTATATCCGGAGATTGATCTTGTGACCACGCCGGATGGAAGCCTGGTTGCTATGGTACATGCCAACAACTGTACCTCAGATTTGAATGCATGGGTGGGGATTTTCCGAGAATTTGCAGAGAGCTTCGGAATAAAAGTGGATATGAATCAGCTATTTGGGACGCTGTACAATAAGGCCTTGGAGGGCGACGCAGACTGCGGCGGTCTGTTATCCTACGGCTATCTCTCCGGAGAATTTATCACAGGTGTGGATGAAGGGCGTCCATTGTTCGTAAGGTCACCAGAGAGTAAGTTCAATCTGGCTAACTTCATGCGTGTGAATCTGTTTACGGCGTTAGGGGCAATCAAGGTAGGTATGGACTTGCTCATGAAGGAAGAAGATGTGGCGATTGATTCGATTCTGGGACACGGCGGTCTGTTTAAGACAAAGGGCGTCGGACAGAGAATCCTTGCGGCAGCCATTAATGCACCCGTATCTGTTATGGAGACGGCAGGAGAGGGCGGCCCCTGGGGCGTGGCGCTTCTGGCGGCTTATATGAAGAATAAGGCAGAGGGAGAGAACCTGGAGGATTATCTGGCAAAGAAGGTATTTGAAGGAAATGCAGGAAGCAGGATGGAACCAGACCCGAAGGATGTGGAAGGATACGAGGTATTTACAGAAAGATACAAAAAGGGTGTGGCAATCGAGAAAGAGGCGCTTAAAAGCCTGATTTAGAAAAAAGGAGTTAAGATTATGCTAGAGCAACTGAAAAAGGAAGTGTATGAAGCTAATATGCTGCTTCCAAAATACGGGCTGGTTACATTTACCTGGGGAAATGTAAGCGGAATTGACCGCGAGAAGGGGCTGTTTGTGATTAAGCCAAGCGGCGTGGATTATGATAAGCTGACGCCGGAGGATATGGTGGTCGTTGATTTGAATGGAAATAAGGTGGAGGGTGAGTACAATCCTTCTTCAGATACCGATACTCATGTGGTTTTGTACAACCGTTTCCCAGAGGTGGGCGGCATCGTGCACACTCATTCCTCCTGGGCCACAAGCTGGGCGCAGGCAGGGAGAGGGATTCCGTGTTACGGGACAACCCATGCGGATTATCTCTACGGAGAGGTTCCTTGTGTAAGGAATCTGACAAAAGAAGAAATCGACCAGGCGTATGAAAAGAATACAGGCGTTTTGATTGCAGATGAATTCCAGGCGAAAAAGCTGGATTATAATGCTACTCCGGCGGTACTGTGCAAGAACCACGGACCCTTTACCTGGGGCAAGGATGCACATGAGGCTGTGCATAATGCGGTTGTATTAGAGGAGGTGGCGAAGATGGCCGCGCGGTGTGAGATGATTAATCCGCAGAATAAGCCGGCGCCACAGGAGTTACAGGATAAGCATTATTACCGGAAGCATGGCGCTAATGCGTATTACGGCCAGCCAGGGAAATAATTGAGAAGATACGAGGAGGAACCAGTCTGAAACAGCAGGCTGGTTTTTTCACAGGAGGGAATGATCCACAAGAATGCGATTGAATTCCTGATGGAGGAGAATAAGTAGATGGTAAAGATAAGCAAAAGGCTTGCGATAGCCATTTGCGAGGATGAGACATATATATTAGAAGAATTACGGAAAAAAGCAGAGAGATATATAAAGAAAAGACGATTAACTGCGAATATCAAAACCTATACGTCAGGAGAAGAACTGCTAAAAGAATCTGCCGCTTTTGACATTATCCTGTTAGATCTGAGGCTTCCGGGGCTTAATGGCATGGAGGTGGCAAAGCAGATTTCCGGCAAAAGCCCCATTATTTTTATCACCTCCTATCAAGAGTATGCCCTGGAAGCGTTTGAGGTTGAAGCAGTTCATTATCTGCTTAAGCCGGTTACAGACGAACGCCTGTATGTGGCTATGGACAGGGCAATACGAAGGTCGAAGCAGGTGGACGATCAGACATTGACGCTTACAAAAGCCGGAGAAGCCCATGTGATTTTGGTTCGCGATATCTTATATTGCGAGGTACTCAACCATAGAGTCAGTATCCATACGGCGCAAGGTACGTTCGACTATTTTGGTACGCTGGATGTATTAGAAACCAGATTGGACGAGCGATTTTTTCGATGTCACAGAAGTTTTATTGTAAATATGAGTTGTGTCGCAGGTCAGGAAAAAGGGACGGCTGTTCTGACAAATGGAGAACAAATCATGATATCCAGACGAAAACAGTCAGAATTTATGAAGAGCCTGTTAGAGTTCCTGAAAAATGAGGTGATATGATGGAACAAGGGCAGATGCTTTCAGTCGGATTTTATGTCTGGTGGTTGTGCGTTAATAGCTGCCTTTTTTTGGCAGAGTTTTGTTTCATTCAGAATTTTACCAAAGTTCGGGCGAAAAAGTTTATGGTGCCCTATGTGCTGTTAAGCGACCTGCTTACATTGTGGGTAATGTATGACCAAAGCGGGGGAGTTCTCAGATTACTTCTACATACAGGTATTATTGTATGTTTTACACGATTCGTTTTGAAGCTCAAGTGGGTCGCTGCGGTTGCCCCGACCCTGATTATTTTGACGCTTTTTACTTTTATGGAAGGTTTTCAGACGGTTCTGATGCGTTGGCTGTCAGAACAGACGATGGAAAAGCGTATGGGGATTGTACTTCAAATGCTCATATCCGGTATGTTGGTTTTAATGCTTGCCGCCATATTGAGGTATGTTTCTAAGAAATATGGGGATACGGGTCAGCAGAGAATCTCATCTTATCTGTATACGCTTCTTCTGCCATGTATATTTATTGTATGGGTAATTCGCAGCGGGCTTGGCCTGGATATGTGGATGAATTCTGAAGCCATGGGAAATAGATTCTTTGAGGAACAGTCTGTATTATGGGCAGTAGCGTGGCTTCTGGGGACATGCGTGATATTCTTCATTATTCTGAAGCTGGTGCATAAGATTATTGTACTGTCCATACAGGAAAGAGAACAAAAGAGTTTAGAGGACCAGGTGAAGAAGCAGCGTATCTATTTAGCGGAGGCAGAAAAGAGGAATGAGCATTACCGCAGGTTCCAGCATGATATTGACAATCATTTTTTAGTTCTGACTGGTCTGTTTCGCGAGAAGAAATATGATGAGGCAAGGGAATATTTTGAGCATCTGCATGATGTTTCTGACCGTCTGCTGATTGGCATTAAGACGGGCAATCCAGCGGCAGATATATTGTTAAATGAGAAGATAGGCTTTGCCAAGTCAAATGGCATTCAAGTAAAATATGATGTGAACCTTCCGTCAGATTGCGTCGTGGAAAATATGGATCTGTGTATTATTCTGGCAAATGCACTTGATAATGCGATACAGGCGTGTATGAAGGAAAATAGACAGCCAGAGATTTCCCTTATAGTTCGGAAGCGGTATCATTTTCTTGTTATTGAGATTGAAAATACGAATTTAAAACATGGTAAGCCAGAATATGGTACCGGATTGAAAAACATAAAACATACGGTAGAAAAATACGAGGGAACAATGGAGATTGAGTCTGGCGGCGGCACGTTCAGGCTGACTGTGCTGTTGTGCATGAAGCCGTTTGCGAAGGGAGAGTGACCGTTTACGAGAACCTGCTTGTAAAGATATCATGCTGTCCGATATATTTATTGAAAATATATACGGAGGTGGAGGTTTATGGTAAAAAACGTAAAACCAGGCTATGTTAATCCATTGGAAATGATGAAGAAGGGCGGGCAGACGAACCGGCTTGGCTTAGGAGGTATGAAAACGGCAGAAAAGAAACGCAAATCCCTGGAGACGGAAAAGCAGTCGCTTCAGAATTCTCTGCTGCTTATGAAGGGGACCTCCGGCGATGCAGGGGCCTCGGAAGAAAGTATTGAAGTGTTGGAGAAAAAGCTGGAGGAGATTACGAAAGAGCTTCAGTCGGGCAGGAGGGTGATGGCAGAGGAGTGGATGACCAATGACACACAGACGGAGGAGGGCGAGATGTCTGCGCTGCGTGGCAAATTTGATCGGTTCATGAAATCAGAGTCCGAAGAATCGGCGGGATGCTACGAGCTTTGGAAGGACGATGAGAAGGGGTATAGGATTGCGTATAAAGCATTCGAGAATGAGTAAGCAAAGGAGAGTGTCTGGGAATACAAGGAGTTCCCAACACTCTCTTTTTGTTGGATGCTATTCTAATTTTCCGTCCAGGAATGTGTACAGAATATTCTGGGGTGCATCATAATAGAAGCTGCTGTTATAATCATCAATCTTATCGCTGACAAAAGAATGGTAGGCTTCAAATAGAGCATCTATGACAGAGATTTCCTTTTCTTTCGATATTCCAAGGATTAGGCGCTTATATACTTTGCCGATATCCCAATAGCTAGGAATTGCATATTGGGCGGCTTTGATATTGTCAAAGCTGCCGTCTGGCAGTTGAGCTTCTTCGATGAAGCTGTCGCTTACTGCGTCAATATTATCGCTGTGGTATATGTCAGCCAGATCGTATATTTTTTCGATGGCTTCTCTGCCTGCTTCTGAAAAACAGTGGAAGGGTGCTCACCCGCAGTATGATTCTGGACAAGCTCTGGGATGGGGCCGGAAATTTTGTTGATGACAATACCTTATCTGTATATGTACGCCGACTTCGTGAAAAACTGGAAAAGGACCCGTCAAAGCCTAAACATCTGAAAACGGTTCGGGGCTTCGGCTACCAGTGGAAGGAGTGAGGGGCTTGAGGTTTCTATATGAAAGACAGACACGGAGATTTTATGTATTTCTAGTAACAGCGTGTATAGCACAAATCTGTTTGTTGGGAGTATGCGGTATTTTTCAAGCTCAGGACATCAGGAGAATACTTGTAGATCGAGAGCTTGCGGCAGCTTCTTATCTGCTTGCGGCAGATGTTTCGCCAGAGGTAGTGGCGGCTGCATGGAATCACAGGGAGGTGACGGAAGAAGGGGTAGAATTACTTAACAAAATCGGACATACCAAGCAGACGTATAGCTATCTGCTGCTTACCGAGCAGACATATCTTCCGTTGATTTTGATATTGCTGTGTGTAGGGCTTGTATTTGCAGCGGTTATATTGATTGGGGCCGCCAGGTTTTTTCGGCACAGAGAACAAGTATATGAAGATGCAGGGAAGGTGATTGCCAGGTACGCCCAAAATCAGTTCGCCATGCATCTGCCAGCAGGGGAGACGGGGACAATCTACCAGTTGTTTGGAAGCATTGAACAGCTTGCTCAGTCTTTGCAGGCGAAAAGTGAGATGGAGTATAAGGCAAAAATGTTTTTAAGAGATATGATATCAAATATTTCCCATCAAATAAAAACGCCGATTGCGGCATTGGGTATGTATATGGAAATCATTATGGAGGAGTCGGGAAATGAAGATGTTGTGAAGGAATTTTCCAGGAAATCCGCACAGTCTCTGGAACGAATTGAACATCTGGTTCAGTCGCTGCTTAAGATGGCGCGGCTGAATACGGGAAATATTGTATTTGAGAAACAAAAATGTTTTGCGTCGGAAATTGTTGAGCAGGCGGTATGTGACTTGCTGGAACGGGCAAGGCGGGAGGGGAAACGGATTTTAACGGAAGGGGAGCCCCAGGGGGTTCTTTTCTGTGATTCTGATTGGACGAAGGAGGCAGTCGGCAATCTTATAAAAAATGCGTTAGATCATACAGAAGAAGGAGGCGTTATCCGGATATCTTGGAAGCAGTCTCCGGCAGTTTTTCGTTTCAATGTGGAGGACAATGGATGCGGTATTGCCAGTGAGGATATTCATCACATTTTCAAGCAGTTTTACCGAAGCAGAACCTCCAGTGACAGGCAGGGGGCAGGGCTTGGGCTATCTCTTGCAAAAGGGATTGTGGAGGGGCAGGGCGGAAGCATTTCTGTGGAAAGCCGACCTGGGGAGGGGAGTATATTTAAGATAAACTTTTTGATATAGAAGGGCTTCGATGCAATTAATGAAGGAAGCGGCTGGCCTTTACAGGAAAAGGCCGCTTCCTGAGTAAAATTATTTGTCGTCTGGCTTATTAGGGAATAATTCAGCCATAAGTTTGTTTCGGTAAGCTTCATCTTCAGAGGCTTTTTCTAAATCGTCTATACGATTATTTGAAATCAGGAATTTCACAAGTGAGAAAGCATTATTTTCACCTTTAGTAATACCTTTAGAGATTCCTCTGTTTTCAATTTTATCAAGAACTTCACACATTTTTGTATTCCCTCCTTCCATCTCCGGACTGTATACATCTTTGAAACGGTTATCCCTTGTCATAACAGACATTAATTGCAACAATTCATGTACATGTTTCATTGTAGTATCAGGGGCAGTATAGTCGCGATTTTTACGCATTTGTACAAAATAATCTGCCACAATATGAAAATCACTTTGAAACATTTGCACCTGTTCATCACTTAAATATGCAATCTGAAAAAGATTCATTTTGTAATCATTTACATAAGGCTTCAATTCTTCCGGAATTGATAAGCTGTCATAAAGTGTTGTTGGGACATTCCAGTATTTATCATATCCAAAATAAAGAACTAATGTGATGATTGGATAACGAGCAGCTTTTTTATTTGTTAAAAGTTGAGCCCGATAGGCAGCCCCATCATAACCGAACAGGCGGAGGGGCATATCGGAATCGATGACAGTTTGGTTTTCAAGTCCGTAAAACGCAATACGAACCAGTCCAAAACGCCAGTACTTTGCAACGTCTCGCTCTTGTGCGTGGAGTTTTCCGTCGGCCTTGTAACTGGAATAAGGACTTTCTTCTTCTAAATCGTCCTCTTTTACCACAAGTTTTCCACTAAAGAGAAGTACATTGACAATGTCAGCGAATACGTCGTTGTATGCTTCTAAAGTTTTTTCGGCAATATCTTTTTCAGCCATAAAACTTCCTTTCTGCATAATAGTATGTTTCGACCTACTTTTATTATACAACGCTGCCGGACGGTTGCAAGTAAAAAATACTAAGTTTATAATTGACAAATAATAAGGCAGCCAAAATTCTTACTAAACTGTAAGGTCTGATTCACCGGAATGTAAGGGATAGATGCTATGATTTATTTGTATCTATAAAGCGGTATGTCTGAAAAAGACGGTGAAACGTTCGTAAGGGCATATTCCAGAGCAGTATTTAAGAAAGGAAATGGTGTAATCAGTGGAAATATTAAAAGTAGAAAACCTAAGCAAAGTATATGGAACAGGAGAAGCCCGTGTTGAAGCGCTAAAGCAGGTGTCCTTTTCCATGGAGAGAGGAGAGTTCGGCGCAGTCGTAGGAGTTTCCGGCTCTGGAAAGAGCACGCTTTTAAATTGTATCGGCGGTCTTGACGAGGCAGACAAGGGAAAAGTATTCTTAAGCGGAAGGGATTTATTCGCGATGGGAGAGAATGAGCGCACCATCTTTCGCAGGCAGAACATTGGATTTATCTTTCAGTCCTTTCATTTAATTCCAGAGCTTGATGTAGAGCAGAACATTATTTTCCCCCCTTCTGCTGGATTACAAGAAGCCGGAGCAGGAACGGGTGGACGAGATTTTGGAGGTGCTCGGTCTTGAAAACAGGCGGAGGCATCTGCCAGCGCAGTTATCCGGAGGGCAGCAGCAGAGGGTGGCAATCGGACGCGCGCTCATCACCCATCCGGCGCTGGTCCTTGCCGACGAGCCTACGGGGAATCTGGATTCCCAGAGCAGCCAGGATGTAATGGCCCTACTGTGTAAGGCATCCCGCCACTATCAGCAGACGGTTCTGATGATTACCCACAATATGAAGCTTACGGCATCGGCGGACCGTGTGTTTCGGGTTACAGACGGCGAGCTTAAGGAGCTGGGAGGTGAGACAGAATGAAGCATTATCTGGACTTAATCAAAATCTCGGCAAAGCGGCACCGGAAACAGAATCGTATGACCAGGCTTTGCATTGTTCTTGCGGTATTTCTGGTAACAGTTATCTTTGGAATGGCGGATATGGAGATGCGCTCTCAGTATATTCAGGCAATTAAGACGGACGGAAGCTGGCACGCGGCCTTTGCTATGGAGGATGAGCAGGGGGCGTTGCTTAGAGAGCGTCCGGAGGTGGAGGAAATCGCAAGGTATGGAACCTTGAATTACCACTTAGAGGACGGTTATCAGCTTGGCGGAGTCGAAACAGGAATCTGCGGATTTGACAGGGAATTTCAGGAAATGCTTCCGGATGCGCAGATTACGGAGGGAACGTTTCCTGAAAATGCCCAGGAGATCGCTCTTAATGAAAACGCAATGGAACAGTTGGAGGTGCAGATTGGGGAAGCTGTGGATATGACCACGCCTCAGGGGGAGAGACGCCAGTATCGAATTACGGGAGTTGCAAAGAATACGGCATTGACGGCAGAGCTGGATGCTTTCTGTGTATTTCTTAGCACAGACGGATTCCTGGCGTTACATTCAGAAGAAACAGAGGCAGCCAGGGAAGGGCTTTATTTTGTTCGGTTTCGGAGGTTTTGTAATATTCAGAAGGCAATCGATGAGATTGAAGCCCAGTTTGGACTTGCGCCTGAGCAGGTGCGGCAGAATGTAAAGGTTCTTATGATGATGCTTCAGACCAGGGATTCCTACCTGTTATCCTTCTACCTGATTGCCGGAATGTTGGCGGTACTGGTGGTGATTGCCGGGATTCTTATGATAACCGCAAGCATAAACAGCAGTATTGTAAGGCGCACTGAATTTTTCGGGATGCTGCGCTGCCTTGGGGCCACCAGGAAGCAGGTAGTCCGCTTTGTACGCAGAGAAGCTCTCGGCTGGTGCAAAGGGGCCATACCTGCGGGGGTGGCGGCAGGGACGGTAGTGATATGGGGCTTATGCTGGATGCTGCGGTTTTTAAGCCCAGGGCTTTTTGACGGACTTCCGGTATTTGGAATCAGTTATCTGGGAATAGGAGTCGGGATTGTTGTGGGCTTTATTACGGTTCTTTTGGCTGCGCGTTCTCCGGCCAAGCGTGCCGCAGGGGTGTCGCCGCTTATGGCGGTTTCTGGAAATGCGGGGACGGTGAAGGCTGCAAAACGGGCGGCTCATACACGGCTCTTTAAGGTTGATATGGCGTTGGGAATTCATCATGCATCCGGCAGTAAAAAGAATTTCCTTCTGGTCACAGGCTCGTTTGCATTCAGTATCATTTTATTCCTTGGGTTTAGTACGGCTATTGATTTTATGAACCATGCGGTCACGCCTTTGCGTCCGTCGGCGCCGGATATAGCCGTCAATATCAGAGATGGAGGCCTGAATCAGATTCCCCCAGAGCTTGTAAGAGAATTAGAGGAATATGAGGGAATAAAGAACATATTTAGGAAGGGCTATGCAGTTCTTACGCTGCCGGCGGACGAAAGGCAGGTGGTTGCCATCTCTTATGACGAGCTTAATCTTATAATGGCGGAGGATTTACTGATTGAAGGCAGGCTTAAGGAGGTTATAGACGGGGAGGGCGTACTTTCTGTATTTTTAGAGGAAAATACTTTTGATATCGGAAGCAGCCTTTTAGTATCGGCAGGCGGGAAAGAACAGGAAATTTGCGTGTCGGGTGTCATAGAGTGTGTGAGTGATGTTCTGGATTACAAGACCAATACAATGATCTGCTCAGAGGAGTTGTTCCAGGAGATTACGGGAGAGAAGGGGTACACGGTGCTTGACATACAGCTTGAAAAAGACGTTACCGACGGGCAGGTGAAGGGAATCCGAAGGGCGATTGAACAGGAATGTGGAAGTAATATTGCTTTTTCTGATAAACGAATGAAAAACCAGGAAACAAAGGGCGCATACTATTCTATGTCAATTTTTCTCTATGGTTTTCTGGGCGTTATCGCCTTAATCGCATTTTTTAATATCATTAACTGTATTGCCATGAGCGTGTCGGCGCAGATGCGGGAATATGGCGCAATGCGTGCCATTGGAATGACCGTGAGACAGCTAATACGGATGGTATTTGCCGAGACCCTGACATATACGGTCTTTGGCGTTGTCTTAGGGTGTCTGGCAGGTGTTCCACTTAATTGGTTCATGTTTCGGACCATGGTGACAAATAAGTGGGGAGAAGCATGGACGGTTCCGATTTGGGAGATGGCGGTGATTGTATTGGTTATGGCTTCGTCTGTGTGTCTGGCGGTGCTGGGGCCGGCAAGGCGGATAAAAGGAATGACCGTGGTAGATACCATAAGCAGAGAATAATTGGTCATTTTTATTTACACGGTATTTCAGGGTGCATTATAATAAGCAGGGGTGATGTAAAATGGCTGTGATACTAATTGCAGAAGACGAAAAAGAGATGCAGAATATACTTGTGGATTATATGAAACGCAGCGGTCATACGTGTATTAGGGCAGACGACGGTATGGACGCGCTTCTGGCTCTGAAAAATAATGCCGTAGATTTGGCGATACTGGATATTATGATGCCCCATTTGGACGGTTTTTCTGTGTGCAGGGTTGCCAGGGAAGCGAATAACCTGCCGATTCTGTTTCTGACAGCGAAAAGCGACGAGGGGGATAAGCTTAGGGGTTATGAATATGGCGGGGATGATTATGTGACGAAGCCCTTCAGTCTCAAGATACTGCTTGCGAAGGTCAACGCGCTGCTTCGACGCTCCGGCAACATTTCACAGGATGTGCTGCGGGCAGACGGTATTGTTCTGTACCCGTCCGAACGGAAAATGACGGTCAACGACGTTCTGGTGGAGTTGACACACAAAGAGTTTGAACTTTTGTATCTGTTTATGCAAAATAAAAATCAGGTATTTTCCCGCGAGCAGCTTTTGAACCGTATCTGGGGTTATGATTTTGAGGGAAATACCCGCACTGTGGACACGCATATCAAGACCCTGCGGCAGAAGCTAAAAACCGAGGGACGCCATATTGTGACCTTGATTCGTTCCGGCTATAAATTCGAGGTGTAAGGCATGAAGAAGCGAGGATTGAACGATTTGAGAACCATACGCAGTAAGACCATGGCGCTGTCTAAGCTGTCGGGCGGCGCGATTGTGGTATTTTACCTTGTCACGGAGAAGGTACCGGTTAATAAGAATATTAGCTTCTGGCTCTGGTTCGGGCTATTGGTGGCAGTAATTATGACTGTGGATTTTTTGTTGGGGAAAATGATTTCCAGACCCCTTAGCAAGATTAACGATACGGCGAGACAGATGGCGGAGTTGGATTTTTTGGCATATTGCGATGTTAATACCAGGGACGAGTTCGGCGAGCTGTCTCAAAGTCTGAATACCATGTTTTCCAATCTGCAGGATGCCCTTCATCGGTTGGAGGCGGCAAATGCCCGCTTAGAGAAGGATGTGGAGTATGAGAGAATCTTGCTTGAACAGAGGAAGGAGCTGGCTGACAGCTTGTCCCATGAGATGAAAACACCTCTCGGCTTGATTCGTGCATATGCTGAAGGGCTTGAAGATGAACCTGAGCCAAAGAAACGGCAGCGTTATATTCATTCGATTCTGAGAGCCACAGAGCGTATGGATCAGATGCTCGTTACCCTTTTGGATTTGTCGGCATTAGAATCCGGCGCCGCCAGCCTTTCGGAAGAACGGTTTGATTTTGTCGAGCTGGTGGAGACGGTGGCCGGCCGTCTTCTGCTTGACGTACCGGAGTCAGACTATATTTTTTCTTACGAGCTTCCAGACGGGCAGGTTTATGTGTCTGCTGACAGACAGCGGATAGAACAGGTCTTGGATAATCTGATTGGAAATGCAAAGAAATATGTGCAGACAGGCGGCGAGATTCGGCTGTCTGTGAGCTGCAAGAAGGATTGTCTGCATTTTGCGGTTTTCAATCAGTGCGATCCGTTAGAGGAGGAGGAGATTGCAAGAATATGGGATAAATTTTACCGCAGTCCGGAACAAAAACGTAAAGGCTCAGGACTAGGGCTTGCCATTACCGCGCAGATTTTATCTATGTATCATGTCGATTACGGTGGGCGCAATGTTGCAGGCGGAATTGAATTTTTCTTTTATTTTCCCACCATTTCTTAAAAAATAATTTCACACCAGCTTCACACCAACTCCACTTCTATTTCACTTCAGCCATTTAATCTAATGCCATTATAACAAATATATTTTCATGAAAAGGAGTGGTGTTATGTTTTTAGGCATGGAGTGGTATTGGTGGCTGCTTATGGTGCTTGTGTTAATTGTTGTGATTCCACTGAAGGTAAAATGGATGAAATGGTGGAGTAACCGACAGCAAGAGAAGAAGCGCGGCCAGACCGGAGGATGGGGTGATGAGGAATGATTGAAGTAAAGAAGCTGACATTTTCTTACGGGAAAGATAAAGAGGCGCTGCATGGTCTGGATTTTACGGTTGAGGAGGGAGAAATATTTGGCTTCCTTGGGCCTAATGGCTCTGGGAAATCTACCACTCAGAAGCTTCTTACCGGAATTCTGAAAGGGCACGGTGGCCAGGCGAGGCTGTTTGGCAAGGATATTGGGGAGGTACATAACCAGGAATTTTTTCAAAAAATCGGTGTGCTGTTTGAATTCCCGTATCTCTACGCTAATCTGAGCGCTGTGGATAATCTGAAATACTTTTCCTCATTCTATCCTGAAAATCAACTGCGGGACGCAGAGGAGTTATTGGAGAAGCTTGAGTTTAAACGGGATTTCCTTAAAAAGCCTGTAGCTTCGTACTCAAAGGGGATGCGCCAGCGTGTGAGCATGGCGCGAGCGCTGCTTGGGAATCCGAAGCTTTTGTTTCTGGATGAGCCAACCAGCGGGCTTGACCCTTCGGGCGCGGTATTGTTCCGCAAAATCATTGAGGATGAGCGCCAGAAAGGGACGACAGTATTTCTGACTACCCATAATATGCAGGATGCAGATCTGCTTTGCGACCGCGTGGCGTTCATATCAGGCGGAAACATCGTTGCGTTAGACACGCCCAAGCATCTGAAGGAGCAGAACAGCAGCCGCAGTATTGCGGTCAGTTATCTATATCAGGGGAAGCGGGAAGAAAAATCACTAAAATTTCCTGAACTGGAAACAGGAATATCCTTCCCCCATGATGAAATACTCAGTATTCATTCCGGCGAGCCGACCTTGGAGGATGTGTTTATCCGGTATACGGGAAGGGGGCTTGCGGGATGAGAGATTTTTGCTCATTGCTCAAGAAGGATGTCCGGCTTATGGCTTCTGGGAAATTTTTCAGTATGTCGCTGGCATTTTTAATTGTTTATACATTGTATGTGAACTTTGGATATGTTCGGTTTATGGATGCACAGCTATACAATGTGTATCTGTATGATCCGGCAGGAGAGCAAGAGACGGTTTCTACGTTGGTTCGGAGGGTATCCTCACAGAAAGAGCTGGAGAAGGCGATATTGGATGATTCCAACAGTGTGGGGATTGATGCCAGTACAGGAGAGGCGAGGCTGGTCTTTTATGAAGTGGATAAGGAGACTGACCGACATCGCGCCGACTACGCGCTTTCTCTCCTTTTGCCGGCAGGGAAGGCTGATACCAGGGTAATCGGCTTTCGTACGCCTGAGCAAAGGGCGCGCAAAGAGATTACCTGCGAGCTTTTGTTTTTCGAGATTGCCGCCGTTGGTTTTCTGGGAATTGCCGCTGTACTGTTTAAGGAAAAGAGTATGGGAGTGATCAGAGTCCACGCCATTCTCCCTATACGGAAAAATGTGTTTCTGCTGTCCAAGCTGGTGATTTTTCTCCTGTCAGATTTGATTTTTGCCCTGCTGCTTACCCTGCTTAATGTGGGGCCTGCTGACACTGTGTACATACTGCCTGAGGTATTGCTTCAGACGGGATTATTATCTTTGATGATGGCGCTGGCCGGATTGGTCTGTGCGCTTCTTTTGAAGGATTTTAGACAGTTTACGCTTGCGTATCTGGTGATTGCCATATTTGCCGCGTCGCCTGTATTTTTAGCCGCAAATACGGCGGTAAAATGGGATTGGATTCGATTTCATCCCTTTTACCATATTTACATGGGATTGAAAAATGCATACTTTGGGACTGCTGCTGTGAGCTTGTATTACTATCTGGCCTATCTGTCGGTGATTATGCTGTTGTTTCTCTGGGCCCAGCGTGTATTTTCCAGAGAAATGCGAAGGGAGGGATAACTTTTGAAGGGCTTACGTTATCAGTTGAAAAGTGTGCTTCGTGATAAGTTCTGCCTGATGACCTTCTTACTGCCCATTGTTGTGGCGGCGGCTTTGAATTTCGTGGGGCAGATAGATTTTTCTTCCTTGGGAGGCTTCCAGTTCGGCGTTGTGGAAGACAAAGGGGCAGACCATATGGTTACATGGCTGGAACGCTATGGTTCGGTTATAGTCTATGGGACGCAAGAAGATATGGAGGATGGGATTAATGAACCGTCAACCAATGTGATTGGTGTGGAAGCCGACGGGGATGAAATCAAAACGATTGTGTCTGGCGATGAGCTGGAGCTGTACCGTCAGACGGCCGAGAAGCTTCCGGACCTTTACCGGCACCGGAAGCGTTTGGCACAGGCGAAGCCACAGGTTTTAGAACGGCCTGAGGTATTGGCAGGGCTTCAGGATATGTTTATAGCTGTTACGCTGATTGTCGCAATGTTCATGGGCTGTACGTTTAATGCTGTGAATATGATTTCTGAAAAAGAGGACGGCGTGGCTTGCGTCAATGAGATTTTACCCATGAGCCCCAGTCAATACCTGCTTCAGAAGATTAGCGTTGGGTTTATCTGCGGATGTCTGTCGGCAGCTCTTACTGCCTGTATCTGCTTTCGGCTTTCAGGGAAAAACACATTGGTTATGCTGGCCTTGATTGTCCTTTCTGGGTTTGTGGCGGCGCTTTTTGGCCTAATCATTGGCAGGGCGGCAGAAGGGCTTATGGTTGGCATGGTCTATATTAAGATTGTCATGCTTTTGTTTATTGCCGTGCCAATTCTAAGCTTTCTTGTGGGCGGCAGCCGTCCGCTTCTGTCTGATGTCTGCTATCTGGTTCCTTCACAGGCGGCATTCGAGGGAATTATGGATTTGTCAGCCGGCAATCCGGCAAAGGTAAAGGATATGGTTATTCTAATAAGCCATTGTATCGTCTGGTTTTTGCTTTATGTAGGGATGTCCGGACAACGGAGGAGAAATGCATAATGATATCCCTTATACATCAGGGACTGTCGCTTGAATCGGCAGTCCCTGATGTATAGGCGGTTTATGATGATGCCATATCTTTTGAAATCTCCAAGCCGTCAAATAAAGAAGGCTCTGTTCCAATTTCAAAAAAACTTTTCAGCATATTCATATTCAGGCTTTTCCCGAACCTTCTGGGCCTTGTAAACAGATTTACGCTTCCCCTTGAATTTACCAGGTCACGGATAAGGCCTGTTCAATGCCAAAAAGAACAATTTAAAAGGACTGCATATTGGGAGGAGTGCAGTCCTGAGGAAAAAGTTATGAAAAAGAATTTTATTGTTCGTGTTATCGAACAATTACAGTATAGGCGATAACTGTGATGAAAGTATGTTAAAAATAAGAATTAATTGTAAACAAATCAAGAACGAAATTTGAAGCACATTATACAGTTGTAAACAGATCAATAGATTGCCCTGTCATAACCGCAGGTGCGTCACACAACAGGTACACGATTGCCTTTGCCACGTCAGCGGCGCTTCCCATTTTTATATCGTCCTGCCCGACGGAATGATTATACACCCGTTGTCCCGGCGTGTCTACGATTCCGGGAGACACAGCGTTTACCTGGATGCCATATTCCTGTGTCTGGATAGCGGCAGTCTTGGTCATGGTGATGATGGCCCCTTTAGCTACGGCGTATGCGCCCATCTGGGAGGCAATCCTTCCCATACGTGAGGAAACGCTAACAACCTTTCCGCCCTTCTGCTGAATCATGACCGGAAGAACCTTGTTCATACACAGGAAGGGAATGCGCAGATTTGTCTTGATAATCTGCTCCCATTGTTCTTCGGACCACTCCCAGAGCTTAATCGCCTGATGTTCAATATTTTTATAAATCTCTGACGGGTATCCGCCGGCATTGTTGACAAGAATGTCTATTTTTCCATATTTTTCCATGACTTCATCCACCATTGCCTGTACTTCTGCTCCTACGGTGAGGTCGTGAGAAAGGGAGATGGCGAAGCCGCCCTTGTCTTTAATCATTGTTACGGTTTCGTCCAAATCTGACAGGGTTCTGGCGACGGCCACAACGACTGCGCCTTCGGCTGCGATTGCTAATGCCGCCTCGCGCCCAATTCCTTTTCCGGCGCCGGTTATAATTGCGATTTTTCCTTCTAATCTCATGATAAATACCTCCTGATTCATAGCCAAACTGGTATAGGGACTAGATGATATAGTTACTTTCTCGGCTAAAAAATGCTGATGTCGTTGGATGGATATAGCTGGAGCCAATGTTATGCAGCAGAATCACATTCAGTCTATTATTCAGATTCTTCTTATCAACTGCGATTGCATGAAGCAATTCTTGAATTGGAAGTCCACATTCATATGGAAGACCGTAAGCCTCTAATAGTTTTCGGATACGTAGGGAGGTCTTGCCGGCGGTTATTCCAAGGTCCTCCGAAAGCCTTGTAATCTGATACATGCCAATAGCAACGGCTTCTCCGTGGCTTTCCCGTTCGTAATGGTAATATTGCTCAATCGTATGTCCAAGGGTATGCCCGAAATTCAAAAGCATCCTTTCTCCTGTGTCGAACTGGTCATGCTCCACCACAACCCGCTTAATATCAACACACCTATGGATGATGGAGGGGAGTTCTTCTTTTAGCTCTGTGAATGAGCTGTGGGCTTCCAGTGTGCAAAACAGTTCAGAGTCCTTGATACAGCCATACTTGATTACTTCTCCCATGCCGTCATTGATAAATCGGGGATTCAGCGTGTCCAGAACCAAGGGGTCAATGAGCACCAGTTTGGGCTGGTAAAATGCACCTACCAGATTTTTCCCTTCCGGCAGGTCTACCGCCACCTTGCCGCCTACAGATGAGTCTACCTGGGCGAGAAGGGAGGTGGGGATCTGGACAAATTTTACGCCTCTTAAGAAGCTTGACGCTGCAAACCCTGCCAAATCTCCGATTACCCCTCCGCCAAGGGCAATAATCAAGTCGCTTCTGGAAATCCTTGCTTTAAGTAATGCGCCATAAATGACAGGAAGTGTCTGGAAGCTTTTGGTTCCTTCCCCGTGGGGTAGTACAAGATGGCTTAAGTCATAGTCTGCGGATAATTGTTCTGTAAGCATTTGTCCGTAAAGGGGATAAACATTATCGTCCGAAATAATCATAATCCGTCTGCCGGAAAATATTTCCCCGATTAAGGAATTGGCATGTTTTAACAGATTATTTTCAATATAAATGGGATAGCTGTCTTTTCCTAAATTTACCGTTAATTTCATAGGCTTCTCCTAGAGAGTTTTTCCGATTACTTTTGCAATCTGGGTAATTTCCTGAATCATAGAGCCGTATTTATCCGGTTTGAGGGATTGGGCGCCGTCGCATAGGGCGCACTCAGGATTATTGTGTACTTCTATCATAAGTCCGTCTGCGCCGGCAGCGATGGAGGCCTTTGCCATGGACTCTACCAGCCACCATTTGCCTCCTGCGTGACTTGGATCCACGATAATCGGCAGGTGGGTGAGCTTGCGCACAACAGGGATGCTTTGAAGATCCAGGGTATTCCGTGTGTAGGACTCAAAGGTACGTACTCCGCGTTCGCAAAGGATGACATTCTCATTGCCGGAGGCCATGATGTATTCTGCGGACATGACCCATTCCTCATAAGTTGCGTTCAGCCCTCTTTTTAGCAGGATGGGGCGGTCTAACTGCCCTAACTGCTTCAATAGGTCAAAATTCTGCATGTTGCGCGCGCCAATTTGAATCAGGTCAACCTTTTCATTGAAGACATCCAGATAGTCGGGAGACATTAGCTCTGTCACAATAGGAAGACCGGTTTCTTTTTTCACCGCACATAAGATATCAAGCCCTTCTAAACCCAGGCCCTGGAACGAATAGGGGCTGGTCCGCGGCTTGAATGCACCGCCTCTTAGCATATTGGCGCCGCTTGCCTTGACTGATTCTGCAATCTCAAGCACCTGTTCAAAAGATTCTACAGAGCAGGGGCCGGCAATCATAGCAAGGCTGTTGCCTCCCACCTTCACGCCGGAGACGTTGACGATGGAATCTTCAGGGTGAAATGCTCGATTCACCAGTTTGTAAGGCTCCTGGACATGCATGACTTTTTCAACGGCAGAGTCCACCTCAAAAAGTTTAGAGTCAATCCGTGTGGTGTCTCCGATACATCCGATAATCGTCATGTCAGAGCCTTCTACGATGTGGGTGTCCAGTCCCCTTCTTTTTACCATCTGCTCTACACGAATGAGGTCGTCGTGGGTAGAACGGGGTTTTAGCACAATAATCATAATCAGTAATCCTCCATATGTAGAATAATAAATAAAATATTTATACTGTAAAATTTTAGCTGTTTAAAGTGTGAAACTAGAATTTATACTACCGCATTGAAATGTGGTTGTCAACACTTTTTCGATATTTTTATGGGATTCTATGTTATAATAAATAAATAGAGAGGATGGATGTACAATGGTAAAAGTATGGCTTGCGGATATTACGCCTTTATTGGAGGAGAGCGTATATCGGCAGTATTATCAGGAATTACCTGACTGGCGCAGGAAAAAGGCAGACAAGTATTGCTTTGCGAAGGGCAAAGCGGAGAGCGCGGGGGTATGGAGTCTCTGGAGAAGGGTGAGAGCACAGTATGCATTAGGGGAAGACGCTGTGTTTAATCTATCTCATTCAGGAGGCTATGCGCTCTGTGCGTTTAGCGACCAGCCTGGGGTTAAGGTGGGGTGTGACCTGGAAGAGATTAAGGAATTCCGGCAGCCAGTGGCGAAGAGATTCTTCTGCCAGAGTGAGTATGAACATATTATGAGGAAGGAGGGAGAGGAACGGGTACGAATGTTCTATCGGTACTGGGTTTTGAAGGAGAGCTTTATGAAGGCGACGCGGCAGGGGATGGCGATGGATATGCGTTCGTTTGAGATTGGATGGAACGAGGCGGATACGCCAGTCCTTTTGCGAAAGCCTAAGGAGTATCCTGAGGAGTATGTTTACCAGGAGTATGGGGAGAAGGCGGTCAATGCCCGAATTGCGGTCTGTACGACAGACCATGAGATTGACGGGCAGCTTCATGTACTGCGGTTGTAGATTGGAGGCACTATATGAGAGCAAGGCAGTTAAAAACAAAGTGGGCGGAGAGGATTGACAGCGAGCATGTTCTTGCGGAATATCCACGCCCTCTCCTTCAAAGAGAGAGTTATGTGAATCTGAACGGTTATTGGGATTATGGGATTACAAGGGAAGGGGAGAAGCTTAAATCCTATGACGGGCGAATTCTGGTGCCGTTTTCGCCGGAGGCTTGGCTTTCTGGAGTAAGAAGGCAGTTAAAGCCTCGTGAAAGCCTATGGTATCACAGGACATTGCCTGAGGAGATATTTGCCGTGACAGAAGGAAGGTGGCTTTTACATTTTGGGGCGGTGGATCAATATGCCGTCGTGTCTGTCAATGGAAAAGTGGTAAAGCGCCATCTTGGCGGTTATCTGCCCTTTTCTGTGGATGTAACGGATTTCTTGCAGGTGGGGAAGAACGAACTTACAGTGCAGGTACGAGATTACAGTGATACGTTCTACTATAGCAGGGGGAAGCAGAAGCTGAAACGGGGCGGTATGTTCTATACGGCACAGAGCGGTATCTGGCAGACGGTATGGATGGAGAAGGTGCCGGATACATATATTAAGGAGCTTACGGTGACGCCGCTGTATGATGAGTCGGCGTTTCTTGTGAAAGTGAAGATGGTCGAAACCCGTCTGCCTTCTGGCTCTTTGGTGAACCAGGGGGCTTGGGAGTCTGGGAGTAAAGTTGCAGTTACGATATCCTCCAAAGATACACAGCCATTCCAGATAGAAGGGCATGCTGGCCAGGATATTCGGATTCCAATTTCGGATATGCGCAGTTGGAGTCCGGAAAACCCATTTCTATATGATATTGAGGTTACGGCAGGCAGGGACCACGCCAAAAGTTATGCTGCTATGCGCAAGATCAGCGTGGAGAAGGATGGAGGAGGTATTCCAAGAATATTTCTAAATAACCAGCCATATTTTCAGTGTGGAGTGCTGGATCAGGGATACTGGCCGGAGGGACTGTATACGCCGCCCTGTGATGAGGCGATGGTTTATGATATCCGAGCTATGAAGGAGCTTGGCTTCAATATGATAAGGAAGCATGTCAAGCTTGAGCCCCAGCGGTGGTATTATCACTGTGACCGAATCGGAATGTTGGTGTGGCAGGATATGGTGAATGGCGGCAGGAGATATCAGTCCTGGTATGTGACGTATCTGGCAACAGCCATGGAGTATTTTCACCTTCGGATGCAGGATTCCATGCTTGGGCTTCTTGGGAGGAGGGATGAGAGAGGAAGGCGCCAGTTTGTTTCAGAGCTGCGTGAGACGATACACATCCTTTATAACCATCCGTCCGTGGTGACATGGGTAATTTTTAATGAAGGATGGGGACAGTTTCATGGAGAAGCCGTGACGCAGATTGCCAGGGAGGCGGACAAAAGCAGGCTGATTGACCAGGCAAGCGGCTGGTTTGACCAGGGCGGCGGAGATGTGAGAAGTATCCATGATTATTTCTTTCCGCTGCATATAAAGGCGGAGAAGCGAGTAACGGCGCTAACCGAGTTCGGGGGATATTCCCTAAGTATACAGGGGCATCATATGTACAGGAAGGTTTATGGATACCGGATTTATCGGAAGAAATCGGAGTTGACCAGGGGATATCGACAGTGGATTGAGAGGGAGATACTTCCGAATATCGAAAAAGGGTTATCAGCGATTGTGTATACGCAGTTGTCGGATGTAGAGGAGGAAACCAACGGAATCTTAACGTATGACCGAGAGGTGCTTAAGCTTAAGGCGGGGACAGTGCGGGGATTGAATGAGAAGATGAAACAACGGATGCTTTTTTAGAGAGGGTGTAAAGTTATGAAAAGGGCAAGGTTTGAGGCTGTCTATAAAGACGTTTTTCCTTTTTGGGGCAGTATTTTGGAGGCAGACAGAGAATATTTATGTCAGAATTCCGATATTTTTACTTACCCCAAGGGGAAAAATATACATGACGGCAGTGAATGCTCTGGTGTAATTCTGGTTCATTCAGGAAGCCTTCGACTATATATGTTGTCGGATGAGGGAAAGGATATTACGCTTTACCGTCTGCACAAAGGGGATATGTGTATGCTGTCTGCCTCCTGTGTGCTTGATGCTATTACCTTTGATGTGTTTGTAGATGCGGAAGAAGACAGTAAGTGCTGCGTTATCAGCGGGCCGGCCTTTGCGCTGGTGGCAGAGCGTAATCCGGCAGTTAAAATATTTGCCCTTGAGACTGCGGTTGGCCGATTTTCAGATGTTATGTGGGTGATGCAGCAGATTTTATTTATGAGCATGGATAAACGACTTGCTATTTTTCTTTCAGACGAATCGGCAAGAACCGGTTCAGATATTATTACATTGACCCACGGGCAGATTGCCAGATATATGGGCTCTGCCCGTGAGGTTGTATCAAGAATGTTGAAATATTTTGCCAGCGAAGGTATTGTGGAGGTATTAAGGGGAGGCGTTAAAATCCTGGATAAGAAACGCCTCCGTAAATTAACCCTCTAGTTTTTTACTTTGCATATAAGCTGCGTCATTGTTCCCATGGGGCAGTATACACACCAGGAACGGGGCTTGAATAAGAGCATGGTAAGGAATCCAAGCACGGTGGAGGTAAGCATCACGCTATAGAAACCGAAGGCAAACTGTGCGGCGCCGTCAGAAAACAGAGTGCCATGATAAGCCCAGTGCCATGGGAGCTTGAAGGTCCACAGAAGGGTTACCACAGTTTTTAAATCTTTGGTTCCTGCAAATACCAGCCAGGTGTTCCATAACATAAGAAAGAACATGGCAAAGAAGAAAATTAAAAATCCGTACCTGAAATATTTTGACTTCATCCACTTGGGAATATCTTTCTTTCGGGATAATCCGAAGCTGCCTCCTATAAGGGAGAATAACTGTCCTCTGCCGCAGTATTTATTACAGTAGGCTTTATTGCCTTTTACAATCGCTATGATAAGCGGGATAAAAAAGCAGAGAAGTCCCAGCCATGCAAAAAGGATATTGAAAAATCCCAGAATCAGATAGGTAAGGGAAACGAGCCAGAGATAATCATACCATTTCTTCTTTTTCTTCATTACTCCATCACCTCCAATGTAATAATGCTTGCGGGACATTCCTTCGCACATTTTCCGCATCCAACACATAACTCGCTGTCGATTTCGGCGCAGATGCCTTTTGGAATAGAAATAGCGTTTCTTGGACAAATCTTCATGCAGCATCCACAGGCGACACAGTCTTGAAGGCTCACAACTGCCTTTCTTTTTGCCATGACAAATCTCCTTTTTCTTTTTATTCAGTGTTATTCAGTATACAGATAGATCATTATTTATTCAGTGACAAAGTCACAGCGTCTTTAGTTATTGAACATACAAAAACATCCCTGGCCATGAGTTGCAGCCCACAGCTAAGGATGTTCTAATCTGGATAAATTGTCAGTTATACAAACCGTCTGTATTATCATTTTCCTCAGAATTCTCTACAGGCGTTTCCTCATTATTCTCATCTATATCCTCCGCAATATCCACCGTCCGTGAACCGATATCGGATGCAAGCTCTGCGGACTTCTTTTTGAGTTCAGACAGTTCTTCCTTTTTGAAATCTGCCGCTCCCTGTCGTTCGTTGTCAAGGGATATCTCGGATTCAAGAATCTTGATTCTGTTGTCTACTTTGGTCTTAACAGAGTCAAGCATATTGATATTACGTACATCGCCAGAAAGAGTCACAATGTCGGTCATATGTTCATTCTGAAGTTCTTCCCGCGTCTTGGGCTCTTTATCTGAATTCTCTTTTTCCTCCTTCTTCTCAAGCTCTCTTGTCATTGCCTGGGATATCTGCACATCAATATTCTCAAGCTGTTCGTCATAGGCCTCTAATTGAGACTTGATGGTTTCCATTGAAGAACCCTTCTCTATAGTTGAGGCAATCAGAGAATTCTTACGGTCAGTAATGTCCATTTTCTGTTTCATAAGGCTGTTAATCAAATCCATGGTTTTGCCTCTGGCAGAAAGGGTAAAAGTGTCCCTCCGCGCTTCTTCGGAGGATTCGGTAGTGCTTACACCGGCTTTGTTGGCTGCGCTTCGGTTAATTTGATATGATTGAAAAAGATTGTTAATCTGTAATGATGGTGAAAAATTTAATCTCATGTGATATTCCTCCTTACTATATTAATATATCGGAAGAAATGGCAGAAACTTTAAGAGTGTTGGGAAGTTTAGTTGACTGGATTTTAACTATTTGTTAGAATAAGCAAAGGGAAAAGTTTTGGTTTACCTAGAAACAAAAGAGTTTACAATAGATTGGAAAAGTCTGATTCAGTTAAGGAGGACGAGGGATGCAGGATTTAACGTTTGGAGAGCAGGTCAAGATTATCTTAAGCCGTAAGGATATGACGATTAAAGAGCTTGCGAAGAAGGTTGAGGCACGTACAGGGAGGAAGATGTCCCGCCAGAATCTGACGCAGAGGCTTGGACGGGATAATTTCCAGGAGAGGGATATGCGGATGATTGCAGAGATTCTGGGGTGTCCTTTTCAGTTGAATATTCTGGATGAAAGAGTGATAACCGAGAATGAGCTGCAAGGAGAGCAGAAGTCCCAGGAGGCTCTGGCAAAGGCAGAGCAAGCTGTGGAAAAAGAGACTGCAAAAGTCGTTGAAGAAGTGGCGGCAGGACAAGAGGAGACACAAAAAGAACCTGTGGCAATTACGCCGGAAGAATCAGCAGAGAAAGAGAAAGCTGAAGGTAATGTCAAGGTGCATGAGCGGGATATTACCATTGGAGAGCTGGTGGACATCCATGAGGAGTTGGATGCACTGATGGAGAAAACAACAGGGAAACCTCCGATGGGAAAGACGCCGGAGGAAAAATTAAAAGAGAATCAAAAAGACGATACGAAGGCTCAGTTCGAGGAGATTCATAAGGCTTCTTCTGATACCAGTGACGGTAAAGAGATGACAAGTGTAGAGGCTGTCAGGAAGGATGCTAAGGAAGAATATCCACAGGAGAAGCTGTTAGATCACTCCAGAGGAGGTACACAGGGGAATGTGGGAGAGCCTATACAAAAAGGCGCAAAAGAATATCCGGAAGAATATCCACAAGGGACTTTGACGGGATATAAAGAAGACTATGTCAGAGAGAATATGCCAAGTCATTCAGAAGAATATGAAGAAGCAAGGTGGACAGGCTATCCAAAGGACCATGAGACGCAAGATTTGACAGAGGGCTCGGACAAGGAAGGGATAGAAGGACTGTTACAGGAGACAGAGTCTCTGGAAAAGGCAGAGAAGAAGGAAAATGTACAGGAGGAAAAGCCCCATGGCTGGAGGGCATATCTAAAACAAAGGCTTAAGAAGCTTGGCAGAGAACAGGTACGGATAGAGAAAGAAGCCACCGATACAGGAAAAGAGCATAGTGCGGCGGTACAAGGGCCAAGGGCGGCTGAGAGTGCAAGGCCAAAGGATAATTATCAGGAAAGTGTTTATCAGGAAGATGGCTATATAATAGATGAATATGCAGGAGATATCTATACTGGAGAGGAGCATGGGAAAGATGAGTATCTGGCAGGGGAATACAGAGATTACCATTCAGAAGGAGAATATCCGGTGGAGACTTATGGAGAAGATGGACGGGAAGGAGATTATTCAGCCAGAGCCTATGTAGGAGGCTACTCGGAGATGGAGTATTCTGACGGGACATACGAAGATAGGTATCTTGCTGCCGGTTATTCTGAGGAGGCATATCAGGAGGAGATACCCAAGGAGGATGAGGAGGACAAAGGAGAGGTTAATCCATATACTGGAAAGGAATACGAGTCTAACAGTGTCCGTATGCATCCTTCACGGATTGGATATGTACAGGTATACGACAGGGCGAACCACGAGTGGACAGATATGACGGAGTGGGCATTTTTAGGATATCAGGAGCGCAAAAAGCAGCTTCTAGGAAAGGATTATGATCCGCCCATCTATCTGGATTAGGAGAGATACTGTGAATTGGGAACAATTATTGTCAACAAAGAGAAACCGTAAAAACCGCAGGCACAGAGATGGCCAAAATGTGGATTTGCGCAGTGAATTTGAGAAGGATTATCATCGCATCATAGGAAGTGCATCATTTCGGCGTTTGCAGGATAAGACGCAGGTGTTTCCTCTGGATAGGAGTGACTTTGTCCGAACAAGGCTTACCCATTCCATGGAGGTGTCCTCCTTTGCAAAGTCTCTGGGACAGAATATAGGAGAAAATATTTTAGTACATAAGAAAGATAATAGTTTCACCCCACAGATGAAGGAGGATATCTGCAATATATTACAGTGTGCGGGACTGATTCACGATATCGGGAATCCGCCTTTTGGTCATTTTGGTGAGGACGCCATCAGGGACTGGTTTCGGAGAAAACTTCCTGTTATGGAGTACCACGGGGAAACCATTGACCGAGTGCTGACTATGCAGATGAGAGAGGACTTCTATCATTTTGAAGGAAATGCCCAGGCATTGCGTCTGGTGAGCAAATTGCATTTTTTGGTGGATGAAAACGGTATGAATCTTACCTATGCACTCCTTAGTACAATCATAAAATATCCAGTGGCGTCCATTGGTATTAATGAACATTCTGAGGATATTAAGGATAAGAAGATGGGGTACTATTACGCTGACAGAGATATTTTCGAGGAGATCTCAAGGGAGACAGGAACTAACGGAAAACGACATCCTTTGACGTTTATTCTGGAGGCGGCGGACGATATTGCTTACAAGACGGCAGATATTGAGGATGCATATGTGAAGGGGTTTTTAAGCTACCATAAACTTCTTGACGAGCTGACAAGGCTTGAGGAGGCGCACCCTGATAAGGATATGGAAGGATTTTATCCAGCAAGGAGACTTCAGGATTTGTTCTTGAGCGGGAAGGAGAAGCAGGTGGAGGAGCCAGAGGAGTATGCAGTCAAGAACTGGATTGTGAGAGTTCAGGGATTTTTGATTGGCTGTGCAACTCATGGGTTTACAGAGAACTATCCTTCAATCATGGAGGGAAGTTATGGTAAGGATTTGTTTTATGGAACATCAGCAGAACCATTGATGGATTTATTAGGAAATCTGGCGTTTCGGGAGGTGTTTACCTCGGATGCCATTTACCGGATGGAGGTGGCAGAGGGGGCCATGATTGATTTCCTGATGGACATGTTCATGAATGCGGTTGTAAAATATGACGATGAGTCCCTGGAGATGGATTCTGTCAGTGAGCGTATGGTTTCATTTATTTCCAGTAATTATAAGAGGGCGTACCATTATCATGCAAGGGGGAGGTCAAAGGCCGAGAGACTGTATCTGCGGCTGCTTCTGGCAACGGATTATATTTGCGGAATGACAGACAGTTATGCGAAACGTTTATATCAGGAATTGAAGGCAATTTTATAAGGACATGGTATTTTTTCCGGTTCTGGGGAATAGATTGTGATAAAAAGACCAGGATTGGAAGTGGAGGATTGAAGCGTTTTATTCGTTATCTGTATGAATATGAACAGGGAAAAAGACTGCGTAATGTGGGATTTGTTAAAGTAGAACAGAAGGATGAGGACTGCACGCTGAATATTCATGGCAAAGGGCTGCATATGAAGGGAGAGCGTAAGCTTGAGCTGTATTTGTTCTTTGACGAAGGCGATGGATGCGTCGGAATCTGGCAGGGAACTGTGGACAATGTAAACCCAGCCATTAATTACAGGCTTTTTTATACCAAGGAGGATGTGATTGCGCCAGAGAATTTTCAGAGGATTAACGGGATTATTCTTGAGAGTGAGACGGGGCGTAAGTATGCCGCAGTCTGGAATGACGGCGTCATTGATGTGGGGCGTATGCGGGTGCTTAAGCCGGATGCCGAGGGAAAGGAAGATGTGACGGGTGAGGCTTCGGGGCAGAGGGAAGAGATACCGAGCATGGAGGTTGAAGCTAGAGAGGATTCTGTAGGTGAGGAGTTGCTGCGGCAGCAGGAGCCCGAACGGGATGAAGAAGTTCCCATGCAGGAGGAGCCGGTACAGCCTGAGATGTCCGATTTGCCAAGCCATTCGATGCAGGCGGGAATACCTGTAGGCGAGGAGTCCATAAGAGATGAACCCGTTGAGGATGAACCCGCTGAGGATGAGCCTGTCAGAGAAGAAGCTGTTGGAGAAGGAATTGTTGAAGAAATATCTAACAAAGAGAATAGGGCAGCAGAAAATATAGATGCGTTTCCAAAGTCCGGCGGCGAGATGGAATTTAGTCAGGAGTTGACGGCAGAACCCATTGGGAACATATGCGGGGACACAAGGGAACGGATGCCCAAGGAGCATCTCCGGTGTACGAAGATTCAGCGGAATGATATGGCAAGACTGCCAAGATGCGAGTGGAAATGGGCGAATAATAGTTTTCTGTTACATGGATATTATAATTACCATCATCTTGCCATTATTGATGACGGAGAGAGATACAGGCTTGGAGTGCCGGGAATCTATCATCCCCAGGAGGCGAAGGCGGCAAGCACCTTTGGGTTTACTGAATTTATTCCTCACAAGGATATGGATATGGATTTGACGGACGAAGAGAAAAGCAGTCAGGAGCAGTTTGGATATTGGTGCAGACCGATTAAGAGGATGCTGAAGACACAATGAAAAAATGCTCAATGAGACAAGACGTCGGTATGGATGGAGAGCAACATGCAGAATTTAAGTATAGACGAGAAATACATGAAAGAAGCGATTCGACAGGCAAAGAAAGCGTATGCAATCAAAGAGGTGCCCATTGGCTGCGTGATTGTGTTTGAGGATAAGATTGTAGGCAGGGGGTATAACAGGCGGACAACGGATAAGAATACATTGGCCCACGCTGAATTAATTGCGATTCGTAAAGCGAGTAAGAAGCTGGGGGACTGGCGGCTGGAGGGCTGTACAATGTATGTGACGCTGGAGCCCTGTCAGATGTGCTCAGGCGCCATTGTCCAGTCCAGAATGTCAAGGGTGGTTGTGGGCTGTATGAATCCCAAGGCGGGATGTGCGGGTTCAATACTGAATCTGCTTCAGATGGAGGAATTTAACCATCAGGTGGACCTTGAGACGGGGGTGTTGGCAGAAGACTGCAGCCAGATGATGAAAACATTTTTTTAAGGAATTAAGAGCAGCCAAAAAACAGGCAGATGACTAACGCACATCTGCCTGTTATTATTCTGTTATTTTTTTGTGCATTGCGCTTCCGAACGCAGATTCCCAGACGTTACCTTGACAGTAAACTCAGCCCAGGCACCCTCACGGCACCCGAAAGGTTCTGCTTAGTGCTGCTTCGTTCCCGACCTGACACGATTCACAGATTTCCGTCGCGTAAGACCCAAGCCTCATCGCCACTTATCAAGGGCAGCTCTACAAACCTGTGCCCTCTGCGCAATATCACCCCTGCTATAGCGGATTGCAGGTACAAGGTACCGCTAGCACCCCGGCTGCACAATAATTAATTTTACTGTATATTGTGGAAAATGTCAACGGGGTGGGAAGTGATTTTTATATTTCTGCTGGTTTTTGTTTTACTTTACGAATACTGACAATGGTGTTGATGATACACAATATGATAAACAGGCTCGTAAAGTTAATCCAGATATCCCTATATGCTGTTTTGGCTAATGGTTCCCGTAGTCCGGTGAACCAGACATATGTAAATGCCAATAATTGAGACGGCACATATGCAATGACATATCTAAGAAGCAAAGGCTTAACAGGCAAATTCGTACACAGCTCAAATGCCGCAATACCAATCAAAAGAATCATAGCCCTGTCTAATTCATGCCAATTACCGCTTGGGTCTTCATAAATGCCGTTGCCGAGATATAAAACGCTGTTCAGCAATGTTATTAACGTATATATAATTGAATAAATTGCTGCCATGTTCATCCATTTTTTCTTACTCATAATTATCTCCGATCCCATTTTCCTGTATAATTTCCTTCAATACGCCCTTAAATACCTGCGAAATCATCTTGTTGATTTCTTCTGGGGTAAATATACACATATTTGTTGCGCAAAGCACCGCTATGCCATGTGTGTAAATCCACAAGTGGCGGTATAGCTGCTCCGCCGTACTCTTGGACAAATGATATCCGTTTTGAACAGATAACAAAATGTCTTCGTAATTGTCGTCTATAATAGGCATTACATTGACGACTTTGGGGGGCTGCTCTTGCTCTGACATAAAAAGCAGTTGAAATAATTTCGGCTCTTGCATCGCAAAAACGATATATTGAGTGCCTACGCCTTTAAAGGCCAGTTCTTGTTCTAAACCTTTTCTGACATATTCGTCATAAATTGATTTTGCTGACTCTTTAACCTCTGCCTGCACCTCGTCCATACTTTGAAATACTGTGAAAATTGGTCTTGCGGAGCTCCCTAATTTTGCGCCTAATGCCCTTGCGGTCAGAGCCTCTATTCCATTCTCTCTTACAATGCTTAGGCCGGCCTGTATAATGATGTCCCGTGTAAATTTTGCTTTTGGCGGCATATAACGTTCTCCTTAATATAAAACTATTGTTTTGAAACTGATGTATTAAAACATCTGTTTTAATTATATGTGAAGTTGCTGCCTTTGTCAATAGTTTTATCTTGTGATTTGTGATTCTGTTTATTATAATCGGATTAGATAGAGTGACAAAGAGGAGGAACAGGATGAAAATTCTACTGGCGGCGATAAACGCCAAATACATACATTCCAATCTTGCCATATATAGCCTGAAAGTCTACGCGGATGCATATTTAGAGAAAGCTCTCGATTATGTAAGTCAGCAGGATATGGAGATAAATCTGGCAGAATATACAATTAACCAACCGTTTTCACATATTCTTACGGATATTTACAAGAGAAGTCCTGACATACTCTGTTTTTCCTGCTATATCTGGAGTATGGAGTATATAGAAGCTCTTGTCAGAGAACTGGCAAAATTACTGCCGTCCATGTCTATTTGGCTGGGCGGTCCGGAGGTATCTTATGATGCGGCTAAGGTTCTTGCACGTCTGCCGCAGGTAAAGGGCGTGATGAAGGGCGAGGGGGAGGAAACATTTTTACAGTTATGCCGAATATATGGCGGGCAATTTCACATCCATGGCTTGCGGGAGCTTGAGGGCATTACATATCGGGACGCTGACGGTGAAATATATGATAATCCGTGGCGTCAGGCTATCGAGCTTAGCGAGCTTCCGTTTGTATACCAGCATGTCGAGGAGTTCCAGAACAGAATCATCTATTATGAGAGTAGCAGAGGATGTCCGTTTTCCTGTAGCTATTGTTTATCCTCCATAGATAAGCGGCTTAGATTCCGCGACCTTGAGCTTGTAAAAAAAGAATTGCAGTTTTTTATTGACAGTAAAGTTTTGCAGGTGAAATTCGTGGACAGGACCTTCAACTGTAAGCACGAGCATGCAACAGCAATTTGGCGGTATATTGCAGAGCATGACAGGGGGATTACAAATTTTCACTTCGAGGTAGCGGCCGACCTTCTGAACGACGAAGAACTGAAGCTTTTGGAGGGGATGCGTCCAGGGTTAGTCCAACTGGAAATTGGGGTTCAATCCACGAATCCGGATACGATTCGGGAAATCCGAAGGACTATGGACTTTGACAGAGTCAGGAACGCTGTATCCAGAATCAAGAGGAAAGGGAATATCCATCAGCATTTGGATTTGATTGCAGGACTGCCCTTTGAGGATATCAACAGTTTTGCCAGGTCGTTTGACGATGTATATAATCTGAAGCCTGAACAGCTTCAATTAGGTTTTCTGAAGGTTCTGAAAGGCTCTTATATGGAGGAGCAGAAGGAAAACTACGGTTTGGCGTATCTGAGCCGTCCGGCTTATGAGGTGCTGTTTACAAGGTGGCTTTCTTACCAGGATGTGATACGACTGAAGGGAATCGAGGAGATGGTGGAGATCTATTATAACAGCAGGCAGTTTACCCATACTCTGGAGGAGCTGGAGAAGAAGTATCCGTCTCCTTTCATAATGTATGATAAGCTGTATGAGTTCTATGACGAGCATGATTATGGCGGGCTTTTGCACAAACGCAGTACGAGGTATGAGATTTTGCTGGAATATATAGGTGAAGCTTATCCAAAGGAGAGAGAATATTTTCGGGAGCTTTTAACCTATGATTATTATTTGCGTGAAAATGCAAAGACTCGGCCAAAGTTTGCGGGAGAGTATCGTATTGCTAAGGAGGAGGTGAGAACATTTTATGATAGAGAGGAAAGGGAACGGAATTATCTGCCCGCGTATGGGGCGTACGACAGGAATCAAATGCGTAAAATGACACATTTGGAGTATTTTGTGCAATTAGGGAAATGTGTGTTGTTTGATTATAAAGAACGGGATGCTTTGAGCCAGGATGCCAGGACTTGCGAGGTAGAGCTTTGAATGCAGTTACAGGCAGGAAACGGGTAGGGGACGCTTTCTGTATGAACTAAAAATCATTCGGGTCTTTGTGCCAAATTTAACGCATTATTATAATAATTACTGTTCGCCCATGCATGTACAGCAGCAACGCTTTGGGTGGAATAAAATAACTTGCAAAAGTGCCCCGAAGAGTATAGAATATATACCCAAAGGCATGCCCTGACGGGCTTTTGGACTGCGTCCGGCAAGGTTTGAAATACCGAAAAATTAGAAAAGAAGGTAAGCATATGAATTTTAATGATAAAAAAACAAAAAGAATTATAGCCATTGTAATTATGGTGGTCATTGTAGCCATGGTTGCTACCACAATTATCCCTTACCTGATGGGATAAGGCTAGATGAGCTGACAGGAGAATAGTATGGAGATAAAGACAGAAGCAGGTCGAGCCTTGAGTAAGAACAGTTTTGCCTGTGGTTGGTCAAAGCATATCTGTACGTATGCATTGGCTGCTGCTGTCAATGCACTGGCAGCAAAAGAAGCAGAGTGCATTGCGGCAGAGGCACAGATTTTGTTTCCGACTGGTACAGATTCTTCAGGGGCATACGCCTTGGAGAAGGCGTTTTGTAAGGTTTGCCAAGAGAGAGGGATTGAGAAGCAGGAGGTCGTAATCCGCCGTAATCCGTTATTCGGGCTGCCGGTTGTGCAGATAACCGCTATGGGGCTTGACACCGGAAACACAGTAATGCAAGAGGAAGCGCTAAGAGGCGGTCCGGGGGATGAGCTTGTCCTTGTAAAATGGATTGGTATGGAAGGTATGCTGCGCATTGCCGACGAGAAGGGGAATGAGCTTAGACAACGGTTTGCACCGGTGTTTATCAGACAGATACAATCCTGGAGGAAGGAATTATTTGCCGGAAGGGAATTGGAGATTGCGAGAAGCATGGGCGTCGTATCCATTCGCCAGATTACCGAAGGAGGAATTCTTGGTGCGCTGTGGGATTTGGCAAAGGAGACTGGCTGCGGGCTTGATCTGGACATGAAACGGATGTCCGTCCTGCAGGAGACCATAGAAGTCTGCGAGCAGTACAGGCTGAACCCTTATCAGCTAACGTCGGCAGGCAGTTTTTTAATGGCGGCTGCCGATGGGAAGGCATTGGCGGACGCGCTGTGCGAGAACCAGCTTCAGGCGTCGGTCATTGGGCGTTTGACTGCGGGAAATGACAAAATCATCCATAATGGCGAAGACGTGCGGTATCTTGACCGCCCCGCGCCAGATGAGATATATAAAATATTTTTGTAGAAAATGGAGGTAAGCAAAAATGGAAGACATGAGAAAGCAGATATTAAAATATCTGGAGAAAAACAGCAGAGCCAACCTTGGGGAATTAGCGGTTCTTCTGGATTCCAACGAGGCGGCGATTGCTAATGAGATAGCGCAGATGGAGAAGGAAAAGATTATCTGCGGGTATCATACACTGATTGATTGGGATAAGGCAGGGGAAGAACGGGTGAATGCACTGATTGAGGTCAGCGTAAAGCCCCAGAGAGACAAAGGCTTTGATAAGACAGCAGAGAGAATCTGTAACTATCCAGAGGTAACGGCAGTATACCTTACATCTGGAGGCTATGACCTAATCGTGACGGTGGAGGGCAAGACGCTGATGGAGGTTTCGCGGTTCGTGTCAGGTAAGCTGTCTCCCATCGAGGACGTAATCAGCACCACCACACATTTTATATTGAAGAAATACAAAGACCATGGAACGCTGATGTTCCACAAGAATAAATCAGAAAGGATGCCAGTGACGCCATAATGAGAGAGCCATTATCTAAAAAAATTGTAGAAATAGAACCGTCAGGAATCCGCAAATTCTTCGACATGGTGAGTGAGATGCCGGACGCGATCTCCCTTGGCGTCGGTGAACCGGATTTCGATACGCCCTGGAGAATTCGGGAGGAAGGAATCTATTCCCTTGAACGGGGAAGGACTTTCTATACGTCCAATGCGGGACTTAAGGAGTTAAAGGAAGAAATCAGCAAATATTTACAGCGGAAGATTCAAGTCAGCTATGATCCGGCAAGCGAGATTATTGTGACGGTAGGGGGAAGCGAAGGAATCGACATAGCATTTAGGGCCATGCTGGACCCAGGGGACGAGGTGCTGATTCCGCAGCCCTGTTATGTTTCCTATCTCCCATGTGCTGTGTTGGCAAATGGAGTACCGGTGGTGATTCCGCTTAAGCAGGAAAATGAGTTCAAGCTGACGGCAGAGGAGTTGGAGGCGGCAATTACGCCGAAAACCAAACTCCTTGTACTGCCGTTTCCCAACAATCCGACTGGCGCAATTATGACGAAGGAGGATTTAGAGCCGATTGCAGAGGTGGTGAAGAAGCACGACCTGTATGTACTGTCGGATGAGATTTATTCAGAACTTACTTATAAGTATGATCATGTGTCTATCGCATCTCTGCCGGAGATGAGAGACCGCACTCTGGTAATCAATGGGTTCTCCAAAGCATTTGCCATGACAGGATGGAGGCTGGGATATATTTGCGGGCAGAAGAAGATTGCGGAACAGATGCTTAAAATCCATCAGTTTGCGATTATGTGCGCTCCGACAAACAGCCAGTATGCGGCAATCGAGGGGCTTAGGAATTGTGAGGACGAGGTTCAGGAGATGCGCAGCGCATACAATCAGAGAAGGCGGTTTCTGCTTCATGAATTTAAGAAGATGAAGCTGGACTGCTTCGAGCCGTTTGGGGCGTTTTATGTATTCCCATGTATTAAAGAATTTGGTATGACGTCGGAAGAATTTGCCACAAGGCTTCTGGATGAGGAGAAGGTAGCCGCTGTGCCGGGAACTGCGTTTGGGGCGTGTGGGGAAGGGTTCCTTAGGGTGTCCTATGCCTATTCCCTGGATGACCTGCGGGAAGCAATTAACCGGCTGGGCAGGTTTGTTGAACGGCTGAGGGCACAGAGATAGCGCTTTTTGACGTCTGAGGATTGAGAGGTAGATATGCTGAATATCGTATTGCATGAGCCGGAGATTCCGGCAAATACAGGAAATATCGGGCGAACTTGTGTAGCTGTGGGGGCACGGCTGCACTTAATTGAGCCCTTGGGGTTTAAGCTTAATGAGAAGAACCTGAAGCGTGCCGGAATGGATTACTGGGATAAACTGGATGTAACTACATATATTAATTATGAAGACTTTCTTGAGCAAAACTCTGGGGCAAAGATTTACATGGCTACCACAAAAGCTCCTAAGGTCTATACAGAGGTCCGGTATGAGCCGGGCTGTTATATTATGTTTGGAAAGGAAAGCGCAGGAATACCAGAAAAGATTTTAGTGAATCATAAAGAGGAGTGTGTGCGCATACCCATGTTAGGGGACATTCGCTCACTAAACCTTGGTAATTCCGTAGCAGTCATATTGTACGAGGCGCTTAGGCAGAATGGGTTTGCTGGGATGGGGCTTGCCGGACAACTTCATGAGATGTCATGGGCTTGATATCAAAAAAGGTACAGTTGTTAGAAAATAGATAAAAATTTTTTCTTCTATGGGTTATATATGGAAAAATGGCCAGAAAAAGCCATAATATTGTGGACTTTTGGGAAATATTATATTATAATTTTTTATGATAGTAATATTTTAACTAGTGATAGTATGACTAGTAAGGATTTAGGGAGAGGTGGTGAACAGATGGTAGAAGAAACCATTAGGACCATCAAGGAGACGGAGAATGAGGCAGAAGGAATTATAAAAAAAGCAGATGCGGCATGTACCGAGATCCTTGATAATGCTAAAGCCGAAGCTGCCGAGATGGTGGGACGCGCCGAGGCAGAAGCAAAATCCGAAGCGGCAGCGGCTCTTGAAGCGGCGAAAGAAGCCGGAAGAAAGTCAGAGCAGGAGGCAATGGACAGCGTAGAGAAAGAGATTGCGACGTTGAAGAAGGATGCGCTGGCGAAAGAGTCTGAAGTGGTATCAGCAGTCATTGAAGAACTGGTATAGTTTTCGCGATCAGACACACAAGAGAATTACTGTAAAGGAGGGATGTGGCTATGGCTGTATTGCAGATGCAAAGAATTAGTATCTGCGCGCTGAAAAAAGACCGTAAGGCTATCTTAGAGAAGATCCAGTCCATGGGTGTGATTGAGATGAACCAGGTTGCTGAAGATGAAGACGGCTTCGAGAAGATGGACACCTTAGGCGCTAGACAAAGCTTCGAGAAGCAGGCTCAGGTTTCCGAACAGGCTTTAGCAGTACTTGAAGCATATGCGCCGGAGAAACGCTCTATGCTGGCAAGTTTAGAGGGCAAGAAGCTGGTTGATAAGAGAAAGTTCAACGAAATCGCTGACGGTAAGGGTGAACTAATCTCAAAGGCAAACAGGCTGGTGTCTTTGAACAAGGAGATAGCTGAAAACAAGGCAAATATTCTTAAACTGGAGAATCAGATTGAGTCGCTTCGTCCATGGCTTGCATTGGATGTGCCGATGAATTTTAAGGGCACGGACAAAGTATCCATGCTGTTAGGGACAATGCCTGGAGAGACAACGCTTGAGTCTGTGTATGGATTGGTTGCAGAGCGGGAGCCTCAGGTAGAAGCTATTGATGTAAAGATCATCAACAGCGATAAGGACGCGGCCTATCTGACCGTTTTTTGTCTTAGGGAAGAAGATACAAAGGTAGAAGATGCCTTAAGGTCCGGAGGTTTTGCCAGACCTTCGCAAGTGACAGGTAAGGTTCCTTCTGTAAAGAAAGGGAATCTGGAGGCAAAGATTAACGAACTGAATAATGAGATTACAAAGCTTGAAGAAGAAATCAAGGGCTATTCGACCGCAAGGGAAGACTTAAAGATCATCGGAGATTATTTCCGCATGAGGGCAGACAAGTACGAAGTCCTTGGAACGCTTCCTCAGTCACAGAGGACATTCGTGATTAGCGGATATGCGGCAGTGAAGGCTGTGCCGGCAGTACAGAAAGCAATAGGAGAGTCTTTTGACTGTGTGATCGATGTGGAAGAACTGAAGGAGGATGAGGAGCCGCCGGTAATCCTTGAGAACAATGGATTTTCATCAAGCGTGGAAGGCGTGCTTGGCTCATATGGATTGCCTCATAAGGGAGAATTTGACCCAACGACGATTATGTCGTTCTTCTATGTGTTCTTCTTTGGTATGATGTTATCAGATGCCGCATACGGTGCAATCATAGCGATTGCATGTTTTGTGGTGTTGAAAAAGTTCCCGCGTATGGAGGCGGGGCTTAGAAAGTCGATGAAGATGTTTATGTACTGTGGTGTATCTACACTGGTATGGGGTATCTTATTCGGCGGGTACTTTGGAAACGTTGTAGATATCGTGTCAGGAGTATTCTTTGGCAAGACGGTTACAGTGCCGGCGCTGTGGTTTATTCCGTTGAATGACCCGATGCGTCTTCTTGTATATTCTTTGGCATTCGGAGTTGTCCACCTGTTTGTGGGACTTGGGATTAAGGGATATATGGAGCTTAAGGACGGCAAGGTATTGGATTTCTTCTGCGACGTTGTGCTGTGGTTTGCGTTTTTGATTGGACTGCTCTTACTGCTGATTCCATCAGATATCTTTGCATCCATTGCACAGGCGAAGATCGTATTCCCGCCGTTTTTGAATATGCTGGCCAAAGTATTGGCAATCGGCGGTGCAGTAGGACTTCTATTGATGTCCGGACGTGAGAGTAAGAATCCGGCGCTTCGGATCGCTCTTGGCGCATATGATATTTATAATATTACAGGATGGCTAAGCGACGTGCTTTCTTACTCACGTCTGCTGGCGCTTGGGCTTGCTACGGGAGTTATCGCATCCGTAGTAAACCAGATGGGAAGTATGTTTGGTAAAGGAATCGTAGGTGTGATCGGGTTTATAGCAGTATTTATTGTGGGACACGTGCTGAACCTGGCAATCAACCTGCTTGGTGCGTATGTACACACGAACCGTCTGCAGTTCGTAGAGTTCTTCGGTAAATTCTATGAAGGCGGCGGAAAACCATTTGAACCATTCAAATCAGATACAAAATATGTAGATATTAAGGAGGAAACTTTATCATGAGTATTTGGAGTAATTTAGGACTTGTTTATGCGTTACTTGGCGCAGCAGTAGCAGTATTTCTCGCAGGAGCAGGCTCAGCAATCGGAGTAGGTGTCGCAGGTCAGGCAGCGGCAGGAGTTGTAACAGAGGACCCAAGCAAATTCGCAAAGGTTCTGATTATGCAGCTTCTTCCAGGTACACAGGGTATCTATGGTCTGCTGGTTGGATTCATTACATTGTCTAAGGTAGGACTTCTTGGCGGCGGCGCTGCTGCATTATCTCCTGAGACGGGACTTCTGATTCTTGCAGCTTGTATGCCAATCGGTATCGTAGGTCTGATTTCAGGTAAGTATCAGGGAATGACATCCGCTGCATCTATCGGTATCGTAGCTAAGAAACCAGATCAGTTCGGTAAAGCTATGCTGTTTCCGGCGATGGTTGAGACATACGCGATCCTTGCACTTCTGATCTCTATCCTGGCTGTAAATGCAGTACAGATTTAATTATTATAATAGGAAGATAGAATTACAGAAATGAAATAAGAAAAGGAGAGCTTAAAGCTATGGCTGGATTAGATAAGATGAAAAGTCAGATCCTGAATGAAGCGAGGGCATCCGCTGACGCAAAGACAGCGAAGGCTAATGCCGAGGCAGAAGATATTCTAAGTACAGCGAAGGCCGAGGCAGAGCAGAGACGAAGCAGCATCTCCCAGAAATCAGCAGCAGAAGTGGCTAATTATAAGGAACGTGTTGTATCTTCTATTGACCTGCAGCACAGAACGAAGATTCTTGGAGCAAAGCAGGAGCTGATCGCCACGGTTCTTGATAAGGCGTATGAGACGGTTACCAACCTGGACGATAAGGAATATTTCGAGCTGATCCTTAAGCTGGTGGGCAAGTATGCATTGCCTCAGGAGGGAGAGATCTTCTTTGGGGCGGCTGATCTTAAGAGGATGCCGACAGGATTTGAGCAGGATGCCCAGGAGAAGGCAGTGGCAAACGGCGGCAGTCTCAAGGTATCCAGAAATGGAAAGAATATTGAGAATGGTTTCGTCCTTGTATATGGCGGTGTTGAAGAAAACTGCACATTGAGGGCAATATTTGATGCAAAGAGAGATGAATTGTCAGATAAGGTTCATCGCATGTTATTTTCGTAGGAGGCGCTGATGAGTGAACAATATACCTACGCGGTTGCGCGCATACGTGCTTTAGAGGTGTCTCTGTTCTCGAATGCTGTTATAGACCAGTTGATTGCGTGCCAGGACTACGGGCAGTGTCTTCAGTTTTTGGAGGAACGCGGATGGGGTGACAGCGAGACATCGGGAAATGCGGAGGCGATACTGACAAGGGAAGAGGAAAAGATCTGGGAGGTTGTAAAGGAGTTGTCCATTGATATGGAAAATTTTGCAGTCCTTTCTTATCCAAAGCTTTTCCATAACCTGAAAGCCGCAATCAAGGAAGTGTGCACCAGTGAAAATGGACGCCATATCTTCTATGATGATGTAGAGATTTCCGGAAAAGAGATGGTAGAGATCATCGAGGAAAAGAACTTCGGGAAGCTTCCTGCTAGTATGCAGCATGCGGCGGAAGAAGCGTACGAGGCGCTTCTTCACACCAGGGATGGGCAGTTGTGCGATGTGATCATCGATAAGGCAGCGCTTGATGCGGTCTATGCGGCCGGAAAAGCAGCAAAAGCGCCGATTATCCGCGATTATGCGGAGTCCACGGTAGCAGTTGCCAACATCAAGATTGCCGTTCGTTCACAGAAAACCGCGAAATCAATAGAATTCATGAAACGGGCGATGGCTGAATGCAGCAGTATCAGCGTGGATCAGTTATCCAAGGCGGCGCTTAGCGGTCAGGATGCGATCAGGGAGTATCTGAACGGAACCGCTTATGCGGAAGGGGCAGAGGCCCTTGCCGATTCTCCGTCAGCATTTGAGCGTTGGTGCGACAACCGCATTATCCAGACAATCAGTCCGCAGAAATATAATGCATTTACCATAGGGCCAGTGGTGGCATATGTAATTGCAAGACAGAATGAGATTAAAACGGTACGAATCATACTTTCCGGCAAATTAAATGATTTGCCTGATGATTCAATCCGAGAAAGGGTAAGGGAGATGTATGTATAGGATTGCAGTATTGGGCGACTATGATAGTATCTATGGCTTCGCGACGCTGGGTCTTGACACATTCCCAGTAAGTACCCGTGAAGAAGCGGCAGAGAAGCTTTCACGGCTTGCCTCCGGTAAATATGGAGTGATCTATATTACGGAGAAATGGGCTGCAGAGCTGAAACATGAGATTTCAAGATATCAGGAGCAGATTACTCCGGCGATTATCCAGATTCCAGGTATTGCAGGCAATACCGGCGCTGGAGTGGCAGGAGTCAAGAAGTCGGTGGAGATTGCCGTTGGCTCGGATATCGTATTTTCACAACAGTAAACTAAGAAAGAGGTGATTCGTTCCAATGAGTAGTACAGGTACGATTAAAAAAGTAGCAGGACCGCTTGTCATCGCATCCGGTATGCGTGATGCGAACATGTCTGACGTTGTACGTGTCAGCGAGCGGCGTCTGATTGGAGAGATCATCGAGATGCATGGAGATGAGGCATCCATCCAGGTATACGAGGAGACATCAGGTCTTGGACCTGGCGAGCCGGTAGAATCTACGGGCGCGCCTATGTCCGTTGAACTGGGACCTGGCCTTATCACAAGTATTTATGACGGAATTCAGCGTCCTCTTGATGATATTATGAAGATTTCAGGAAATAACCTTCAGCGTGGTGTTGAGGTTGCTTCCCTGAAAAGAGATAAAAAATGGGCATTTGTTCCGGTGGCAAAAGTCGGAGACGAAGTGGAAGCCGGTGACGTACTGGGTACAGTACAGGAGACTCAGGTAGTAGAGCAGAAGATTATGGTTCCCTACGGAGTAACCGGTAAGGTAAAAGAGATTAAGTCCGGAGAATTCACAGTCGAGGAGGTTGTAGCTGTAGTTGCCACAAAGGATGGCGACAAAGAGCTTACCATGATGCAGAGATGGCCGGTTCGTAAAGGACGTCCCTATGTAAAGAAGCTTCCTCTGGATGCACCATTGGTTACTGGACAGAGAGTTGTAGATATGTTCTTCCCAATCGCAAAGGGTGGTGTTGCAGCCGTTCCGGGGCCATTCGGAAGTGGTAAGACAGTTATCCAGCATCAGCTTGCGAAGTGGGCTGAGGCTGACATCGTAGTATATATTGGCTGCGGCGAGCGTGGAAATGAGATGACGGACGTTTTGAACGAGTTCCCTGAGCTGAAAGACCCGAAGACGGGCCGTTCCCTGATGGAGAGAACTGTTCTGATTGCAAATACATCCGATATGCCTTTCGCAGCTCGTGAGGCATCTATCTATACAGGTATCACGATTGCAGAGTATTTCCGTGACATGGGATATTCCGTAGCGTTAATGGCTGACTCCACGTCACGTTGGGCAGAGGCTCTCCGTGAGATGTCCGGACGTCTGGAGGAGATGCCTGGTGAGGAAGGTTATCCTGCATACCTTGGTTCACGTCTTGCTGAGTTCTACGAGAGAGCCGGACGTGTAGTATCCCTTGGTAAAGATGCAAGAGAAGGCGCGCTGTCTGTAATCGGCGCCGTATCCCCTCCGGGTGGTGATACCTCTGAGCCTGTATCCCAGGCAACCCTTCGTATCGTTAAGGTCTTCTGGGGTCTGGATGCTGCACTGGCGTACAAGAGACATTTCCCAGCAATCAACTGGCTGACCAGCTACTCTCTGTATTTGGATAATATGCAGGGATGGTTCAACGGAACGGTATCTGAGGATTGGATGGAAGGACGCCAGAAGATGATGAGCCTTCTGACAGAAGAAGCGGCATTGGAAGAAATCGTACAGATGGTAGGTATGGACGCGCTGTCACCTGGAGATCGTCTGAAGATGGAAGCTGCCCGCTCTATCCGTGAGGACTTCCTGCATCAGAACTCTTTCCATGAGGTAGATACCTATACACCTCTTAGGAAGCAGTATCTGATGATGAAGCTGGTTCTTGCATTCTACGAGCAGGCGACAGAGGCTCTTTCAAAAGGCGCATCCATGAAGGTTCTCCTTGGAATGGACGTTAGAGAGCGTATCGGCCGTTATAAATATACGACGGCAGAGAATATCGAGGCAGAATACGAGAAGATTATGAATGAATTAAGCGCAGAGGTTGCAGGTGCGTTTGGGAAGGAGGACTTCTAATTATGCCAAAAGAGTATAGAACCATACAGGAAGTTGCCGGACCGCTTATGATGGTAAAGGGCGTAGAAGGCGTCGCATTCGACGAGCTTGGAGAGATTGAGCTTGCCAGCGGCGAGAAGCGTCGTTGTAAGGTACTGGAAGTAGATGGAAGTGAAGTTGTCGTACAGCTCTATGAGAATGCTGCTGGTATCAACTTAAGTAACAGTAAAGTACGTTTCCTTGGACGAAGCATGGAGTTGGGCGTATCTGGCGATATGCTTGGGCGTGTATTCGACGGACTTGGACGTCCGATTGACGACGGACCGGAGATTTTGCCTGAGGAGAGACGGGATATTAACGGTCTGCCTATGAATCCGGCGGCTCGTGTATACCCTGAGGAGTTTATCCAGACAGGTGTTTCTGCTATTGATGGACTGAATACTTTGGTACGTGGACAGAAGCTGCCTATTTTCTCCTGTTCAGGTCTGCCGCACTCACAGCTTGCGGCTCAGATTGCAAGACAGGCGAAGGTTCGCGGAACAGACGAGAATTTCGCCGTTGTATTCGCTGCCATGGGTATTACCTTCGAGGAGTCCAACTACTTTATCGAGTCCTTTAAGGAGACAGGCGCTATTGACAGAACTGTTCTGTTCATCAATCTGGCGAATGACCCGGCGGTAGAGCGTATCTCTACTCCTCGTATGGCGCTGACCGCAGCAGAGTACCTTGCTTTCGAGAAGGATATGCATGTACTGGTTATCCTGACTGATATTACAAACTATGCGGACGCTCTCCGTGAGATTTCCGCTGCTAAGAAAGAGGTGCCTGGCCGTCGTGGATATCCTGGATATATGTACACCGACCTTGCAACCATGTATGAGAGAGCCGGACGTCAGAGAGGAAAGAACGGTAGTATCACCATGATTCCGATTCTGACCATGCCGGAGGATGATAAGACACATCCAATTCCTGACCTTACAGGCTACATCACAGAGGGACAGGTAATCTTAAGCCGTGAGCTGTATCGTAAGGGCTTACAGCCGCCAATCGACGTACTGCCTTCACTTTCACGTCTGAAAGATAAAGGTATCGGCGAGGGCAAGACAAGGGCAGACCATGCCAATACTATGAACCAGTTGTTTGCAGCTTACTCTCGTGGTAAGGATGCGAAAGAGCTTATGACCATCCTTGGTGAAGCGGCTCTGACGGAGATTGACCTTAAGTATGCGGAATTCGCTGAAGCGTTTGAGAAAGAGTATGTATCTCAGGGATATACCAATGACAGGTCTATTGAAGAAACTCTGACGATTGGCTGGAAGCTTTTGTCCATGCTGCCAAGGGCAGAGCTGAAACGTATCGACGACAAGTTCTTAGATGAGTATTATGGTAAGCAGTAAGCCATGCGCATCTGTGTAAAAACATACATGTATGCTTGCATACAAATGGCTGTTTTTATGCAGATGCATAGGGCAAGGCCCGCAGCGAGAAGAAGCGAAGCAAAATCGAGCTGCAAAGGCTTTTAGCTGCAAATATAAGGAGGCATATAAATGGCATCTAAACAGATAACTCCTACCCGTATGGAGTTGACGAAGACCAAGAGGAAGCTCGTCACAGCCAGAAGGGGCCACAAACTCCTGAAGGATAAACGTGATGAGCTGATGCGTCAATTCCTGGATCTGGTTAAGGAGAACATGGCGCTTCGCCAGAAAGTAGAAGCCGGAATCCTCTCTGCGAATAAGAACTTTGTCATTGCCAAAGCCGGTATGGACGAGGCGACACTGAATACAGCACTTATGACACCGAAGCAGGAAGTCAATCTTGAGGTGGGACAGAAAAACGTCATGAGCGTTAATATTCCTGTCTTTGAGACAAAGACAAGGACTGCGGATGCGAACGATATTTATTCTTATGGTTTCGCATTTACATCCAGTGATTTGGATGGTGCCGTAAAATCTCTGGCAGATATCCTGCCGGATATGCTGAAACTTGCGGAGACAGAGAAAGCGTGTCAGCTTATGGCGGCTGAGATTGAGAAGACCAGACGCCGTGTAAATGCGTTAGAGCACGTAACAATTCCGGATGCTCAGGCAACAATCAAGTATATCACAATGAAGTTGGATGAGAATGAGAGAAGCTCACAGATTCGTCTGATGAAAGTGAAAGATATGATGCTGGAGGAAGCGCATCATTATAGTGAGAAAGAATAGTCTGAAATGCTCTGGTCCTGTATGGGATCGGGGCATTTTCTGTTCTATTTATAACGTGATTAATACTGTATCTTTTGTACTTTTATTATTTTATCATACCTTGCTGGACGAAGTCCACCCACCCGAAGGGTATGCTTTACGGTGTGCCCTTGGGTATACATTAATGGACGAAGTCCACCAGCCCAAAGGGCATGAATTACGGTGTGCCCTTGGGTATACTTTGTTCTTCAAGGGGCGATTAGCTTAAGACCTTTCTGACGATATCTTCTGTAATATTGTATTTGCTTACGATTTCGGCGGGAGAAATGCCATTCTGGGATAGTTTCAGCACTGTTTTGGTAAGTTCGATTCCCTGGTCAAGACCTTTCTTTTCACCAATAATTATACCCTTTTTTTCACCGGCGATTTTGCCACGTTCCTCCAAACGCTTTAATTCGTCGGCAAATATTTCTTCTAAAACTGGCAGCATAGTTTGATCCTCCTTTAATAGATGTTCATTTGCACGTAGGATTAGAGTGACGACTGCTTGATAATAAGGAGAGCTCCTCTTTATCTCATAATGTTCTAATAAATCTCGGACTTCTCCCTTGGGTTTCAGATTATTCCGGAGATGTGACAGCCAGTAGTTTTGTTCGGGGGATAATCTGCTTGTAACCAATAATTGCATTTTGAAAAATGTTCCTTCTAAATAATAGATACCAGATTCTTTCTTTGTGATGATTATATCCTTGGCTGTTGTCAGATGTTTTAACAATTTTCTCGGATAATGATAGCATACGTATGTAATGGTTATTTCATCTGGATTAATCTCATACTCCCTTTCTGTATCGGACTGAAAGAAGCAGGCATATCCATAAGCCTTATAAAAATGATTGATGCTCAAAGAAACACCGGGAGGTTTATATTCTATGATGTTATAGGTTCGGAAGATCTGTCCGATATTTTTTCGGAGCTGTATATCAGGCTTCTTTTTAATGATGAGAATGTCCATTCGCATAGGTTGTTTTCCAAGGGGAAATTCATCATGAAAGTGAAGGTGCTCCAGTTCATCCTCAAATTCAATGTGCAGTACGGCGCTAAATGCAGGGTGCCACTGTAAGCTCCCATCCTGCGTATTCATAGACTGTCTGTTCCTCCTTTCAGTATAATATAAGAGACATTATTGTTGCAATAAAAAACAGGTAAAATGTCAGAAAATTGACACATAAGGAATTATCCAAGGATAATCTATACTTAGATATATTTCTGGATTTCTAAAAGGTATGCCTGACGAAACAGGCAAAGATATTAAATTAACTATACAAAAAGAACCATTTAAAATCAATCTTTTTCCTTCGACAAGAATTGACAAAATGTAGTTATAAAAGCTAGTAGAGGCTTAAAATAGCACATATCTCCATTTTACGCATATGATAGAATATATACTTATCTTAGGAGTGGAGATTCCATGGACAATCGATTACCTTTTTATATGACACATCCAATGCCGTTACTGTATGATGATGAAAGAGTTATGAGAAGGGACTTAGACTACATGAAAAGCATTTACCCCAATGCCGCAAAACGTCTGCTTCCATACGTGGAGGAAGAATGTGACCGTATGGAATATGATGGTAGCATGATGTATGATGAATATCCAGATCAGCTTCAACTTCGGATGATGTGCAGGAGAATCTATGACCGTATGGCAGAAGAAGAAGGAGAGACAGGAGACTGGCTGATGGAGTTGATTCAGGTAATGACTTACCATGAGCTGTGCCAGAGAAGATGCGAGTATAGAAATTGTAGGAGAAGATTTTACTAAATTATCTTCTGGGCATTTGCTGAAAATATACAAGGGGTGGACGAAATGAAGAAGATATGTTAGAATATTGACCGTGTATATGAAGATACATTAGAAAAGGGAGGACGGCGGATGGATAATCTTATATTCATTGGCATGCCTGCGGTTGGAAAAAGTACAGTAGGGGTTATTGTAGCAAAACAACTGGGATATGATTTTATAGATACAGACCTGTTAATACAAGAGGAAGAAGGCAAATTATTAAAAGATATCATTAAAGAAAGAGGCATTGAGGGGTTTCTGGATGTGGAGGACCGTGTGAACGCGAAGATAGCCGCGAGAAGGACGGTAATCTCGCCGGGAGGAAGCGTGGTCTATTGTGAAAATGCCATGAAACATTACAAAGAGATTGGGAAAGTAGTATATTTACAGGCTTCCTTTGAAACAATAAATAAGAGATTAAGCGATGCCAAAAACAGAGGCGTTGTGTTAAAGCCGAATCAGACTCTGCGAGCTCTTTATGACGAGAGAGTCCGGCTATTTGAAAAATATGCAGATATTACCATCTGTGAAGACGGGCAGTCTCTGGAGGATACGGTGGATTCTGTTCTTGGCTCTGTAGCCATTTCGTTATAAATATTACGAATAAGTTACATGTTTATTAAAAAATATTTTACAAATCCGAAATCTGTGGTATAATAAGCACGCAGGCTATATGTACTTAAGGATAAATCAGAGAGAAAAACCAGAGTTTTCCGAGTTTAATATATGTAAGAATACGGATAATAAAGTATAGATGAAAGATGAGAGTAATAAATTTTAGACATTGAGGTGCAGCACATGGAACAATATATCATAAAAGGAGGCCATCCCCTTGTAGGAGAAGTGGAGATTGGGGGAGCAAAGAATGCCGCACTTGCGATTCTTGCCGCGTCAATTATGACAGATGATACGGTGTTAGTTGATAATCTTCCGGATGTGAATGATATCAATGTATTATTGGATGCAATTACAGGAATCGGTGCGAGTGTCCGCAGGGTTGACCGTCATACGGTGAAGATCAACGGGAAGAATATTAACAGTGTTGACATAGAGTACGATTATATTAAGAAGATACGTGCGTCATATTACCTGCTGGGCGCACTCCTTGGTAAGTATAAACATGCGGAGGTGGCCCTTCCGGGTGGATGCAATATCGGAAGCAGACCGATTGACCAGCATCTCAAGGGCTTTCGCGCTCTGGGTGCGGATGTAGAGATTGAGCACGGGAAGATTATTGCGGAAGCAGACCGCCTGGTGGGAAAACATATTTATTTTGACGTAGTCAGTGTCGGTGCCACAATCAATGTCATGATGGCGGCGACCATGGCGGAAGGTCTAACGATTATGGAGAATGTGGCGAAGGAGCCCCATGTAGTTGACGTTGCGAACTTCCTGAACAGTATGGGGGCTAATATTCGAGGCGCGGGAACAGATGTGATTAAAATACGGGGCGTTCAGCATTTGCATCGTACAGAATATTCTGTAATTCCGGATCAGATTGAAGCAGGGACATTTATGTTTGCGGCGGCGGCGACCAGAGGGGACGTCACAGTCTTGAATGTGATTCCGAAGCATCTGGAGGCGACGATTGCGAAGCTTCTGGAGATTGGGTGCGAGGTGGAGGAGTTTGACGACGCAGTACGTGTGGTTTCCAAGGGAGATCTGACCAGTACACATGTTAAAACACTTCCATATCCAGGATTTCCGACGGATATGCAGCCTCAGATCGGAGTTACTTTGGCTCTGTGCAGAGGGACAAGTACGATTACAGAGAGTATTTTTGAGAATCGTTTTAAATATTTGGATGAGCTGGCAAGAATGGGAGCGTGTATTAAAGTAGAGGGTAACTCTGCAACGATTGAAGGGATTAAGCGCTTCTCCGGAGCCAGAGTGAGTGCACCAGATCTTCGGGCGGGCGCGGCTCTTTGTATTGCCGGTCTTGCAACAGATGGGATTACGATTGTAGATGATATTGTGTATATCCAGAGGGGATATGAGAGATTTGATGAGAAGCTTCGGGGAATTGGAGCGATTATTGAGAAGGTTGGCTCAGAGAAAGAGGCTCAGAAATTTCGATTAAAAATAGGATAGAGACAGAGAAGAAAACGATACATTTTGAGAGAGGTGTATCGTTTTTTGATTGCTTTCTGATATAAAGAAAGATAAAATAAAGGATGTGATAAGCGGTTAGTGAGTTTGAAGATTTGGGGAAAAGGAGTGGAGAAATGAAGCTTGTTAAGTCTGTAATATGGATATTGGCGGCCACAGCTTTATGCATGGGCTGTGGTAAAGAGAATGTGGTCAAGTCTGTTGAGGATAAGAAAGAAGTTCAAAAGGAAGCAAAGCAGGAGGAAGAAGTGGCTTGGGAAGACGGAGATAAGGAGGAGGCACAGAACGGCGAGGGCGATGTGTTGGGGGAAAAGGACGAGGCGGAAGGGCAGTTGGAGGGGGAAATAACTTCCGAAGGCGAGGCAGCCGAAGAAGAACAGGAAAAGGATAAAAACGGATATCTGATTGCCATTGATGCGGGACACCAGATTCGGGGGAACAGCGGGCAAGAACCAATCGGTCCAGGTGCGGCAGAGACCAAGCCTAAGGTTGCAGGAGGAACCAGCGGTGTTGCAACAGGGCTTCCTGAGTATGAGCTGACTTTACAGGTTTCGTTGAAATTGCGTGATGAGCTTATAAAAAGGGGATATGAAGTTCTGATGATTCGTGAGACGAATGAGGTGGATATCTCCAATGCAGAACGGGCGCAGATAGCCAATAATGCAGGGGCGGATGCATTTGTCCGTATTCATGCCAACGGGGCAGAGGACGGAAGCGCAAATGGGATGATGACTATCTGTCAGACGTCAGGAAATCCGTATAACGGGGGAATTTACGCCCAGAGCAGGGCCTTAGCGGACTGTGTGTTAAATTGTACGGTTGCGGCCACAGGGGCGCGCTATGAGCGTGTGTGGGAGACAGATACCATGAGTGGGATTAACTGGGCGCAGATTCCGACCACGATTCTGGAGATGGGGTATATGACGAATCCTCAGGAGGATCAGTTGATGGCGTCGGAGGAGTATCAGGTTAAGCTTGTGTCGGGGATTGCGGATGGGATTGAGCAGTATTTGATGTGGTGATAAATATATGATGAAGGATAAAGGCAGTTGTCACAGTTTTTGGTGGTAGCTGTCTTTTATGTTTTAAATTATTTATTGCAAATGAATACGATATAACGTATAATAAAAACGTTAATAAAAACTAAATGTGAGATTAAAAAAGGAGTGTGTCACGAATGAAAAGGAGATTAGCAGCCGCATTTTTAGCAATGGCGTTCGTATTTTCGGGCAGTACAATGGCATGGGCGGTTGAGGGGGAAGAAAATGCTGCGGCGGATACATTAGATAATGTATCCAGAGGAGACGACAATGTACTGCCGGAACCTATTGTGCCGGTAGAAACAACGCAGAAGGGTACTGTACCTGCCGCAGCTACTGAGAGTAAAAAGACACAAAATGGTGAGGGTGTTACAGAAGAAGCAGACACAGATGAGAATACGATTAATGAGGGAGAGAAAGCGGTAGATTCAGAGACGGTTTCAGGAACGCTTAACAGTGGGGGAACATGGGCGTTGAAGGATGGAGTGCTGACCATTTCTGGTGATGGGGCAATAAGCTGGGGTTATGGAGAAGGATGGTATAATAAAGATATAATGAAGATCATTGTTGGAGAAGGAGTAACAGAGATAGGCCCCTATGCGTTTACGGGATGTTCAGGAATGACAGAGATTTCATTGCCAGAGGGTATAACAGAGATAGGGGAGCATGCTTTTTTTGGATGTTCAGGAATGACAGAGATTTCATTGCCAGAGGGTATAACAGAGATAGGTCCCTATGCGTTTGAGAATTGTACAAGTTTAACAGAAATTTCTATTCCAAGGCAAGTAAAACGCATAAGCGCATATTCATTCTGCTCCTGCGAAGCACTTACAAGTGTGGATATTCCCGATGGCGTGGGAGCGATTGAATATGGAGCATTTAAAAAATGTAAAAGCCTGTCGGAAATAACGATTCCCAAAAGTGTAAATGAATTAGGTCACGGTGTATTTGCGGAGTGTAAGGGTCTTGATAAGGTTACCTTTGAGGGGGATGCGCCTTATTTTACGTATGATCCCCTTGTAAAAGAAGCACCTTTCCATAATGTAAGAGCATCCGCATATCGTCCGGAAGGGAACAAAACCTGGACAAACGAGATTATGCGTTCAATGGGAACAGGTCTTGTGTGGGTGTCAGAGAAAACCACACCCCTTAAAATTGTACCGGAAGCAACCGACTTTACTTACGTAATTGGCAGTTCCGGCGGCGTGACTATCAAATGTACCGGAGAATTGAAGGATTTTGTAAACGTATATATGGATGGTGTGGAAGTAGATAAGAGTAATTATACATTACGTGAAGGTTCTACAATCTTAACCTTCGCAACAAAATACCTGGATACCCTTTCCGTTGGAAAACATACTGTTACACTAAATTATACATACGGTTCGATTGATACGGAATTGACTGTGCTTGCGTCCGGAGACGGAAACAGCGGGACAGCAGGAACAACCGGCGCAGTAGGAACATCTAGCACTGGAAATACAATCGGCGCATCCAATCTTACGAAGGGTTCGTCTCCGAAGACAGGCGATGAGGCCTCCTTTTTGCTGTGGGTATTAGCGGCAATGTGTTCTTTGGGCATAGGCGCGGCAGTCCTTAGAAGAAAACGTTCTATTTAATGGAATAGGATATGCCATTTGAGCTGTCGCTGTTGGAGAAGGTCTGACAGCGGCAGATTTTATTGTTGCAAATCAATACGATATAACGTATAATAAAAACGTTAATAAAAACTAAAATGGATATAAAAAAGGAGTGTGTCACGAATGAAAAGGAGATTGGCGGCCGCATTTTTAGCAATGACGCTTGTACTTTCGGGCAGTACATTGGCATGGGCGGCTGAGGGGGAAGAAGATACTTCGTCAGATGTTTTAGAGAATGTGTCAGGGGGAGAGGGCGATGTAGTAGCAGATTCTGTAAAGTCCGTGTTACCTGGTGTTGAAGTAGAGGGGATTGAGGATGACAACACAGAGAATAGTGAGGCTGTTTCAGAAGAAACGGATACAGTTGAGAAGACGCTTAAAGAGGGTGAGAAACCGGCAGATTCGGGAACGATTTCAGGGACGCTTGATAATGGAATAACATGGGAATTGACGGATGGAGTGCTGACCATTTCAGGGAATGGAGCAATAACTAACGTTGGATGGAATAATAAAGATATAAGAAAGGTCATTGTTGGAGAAGGAGTAACAGAGATAGGGGCCTTTATATTTTACGATTGCGAAGGACTTACAAGCGTGGATATTTCCGATAGCGTGACAAAGATAGGAGACAGCGCATTTAGTAGTTGTGTGAGTTTAAAAGAGATTGCTATACCAAGCGGAGTGACAGAGATAGGGGATGGTGCATTTTACGGGTGCTTAGGACTTATAAGAGTGGATATTCCTAATAGCGTGACAAAGATAGGAGACAGCGCGTTTCAAGAGTGTATGAGTTTAAAAGAGATTGTTATACCGAGTGGGGTAACAGAGATAGGGTCATCTCTGTTTTTCGCATGTAACGGACTTACAAGAGTGGATATTCCCGATCGTGTGACAAAGATAGGAGAAAGTGCATTTAATAGTTGTGTGAGTTTAAAAGAGATTGTTATACCGAACGGAGTAACAGAGATAGAAGACTATGCATTTAGTGGTTGTATGAGTTTAAAAAAGATTGCTATACCAAGCGGAGTGACAAGTATAGGTCTATATGTATTTCATAAGTGCTTTGAACTCACAAGTGTGGATATTCCCAATAGCGTAACAAAGATTGAATATAGAGCATTTGCAGACTGCACAAGTTTGGCGGAAATAACCCTTCCTAAAAGTGTAAAGAGTATCGGTCACAGTGCATTTGCAGAGTGTAAAGGTCTTAATAAGGTTACTTTTGAAGGGAATGCGCCTGAGATTATAAAAGACAGCTACAAAGGAGATCCTTTCCATAATGTAAGAGCATCCGCATATTGTCCGGAAGGGAACAAAACCTGGACAAACGAGATTATGCGCTCAATGGGAACAGGTCTTGTGTGGGTGTCAGAAAAAACCACACCCCTTAAAATTGTACCGGAAGCAACCGACTTTACTTACGTAATTGGCAGTTCCGGCGGTGTGACTATCAAATGTACCGGAGAATTGAAGGATTTTGTAAATGTCTATATGGATGGCGTGGAAGTAGATCAGAGTAATTATACATTACGCGAAGGGTCTACAATCTTAACATTCGCAACAAAGTACTTGGATACCCTTTCCGTTGGAAAACATACTGTCACACTAAATTATACATACGGTTCGATTGATACGGAATTGACTGTACTTGCGCCCGGAGAGGGAAACGGCGGGGCAGCAGGAACAACCGGCGCAGCGGGAACATCTGGCGCTGGAAATACGTCAGGCGCGTCCAGTCTTACGAAAGGTTCGTCTCCAAAGACGGGCGACGAGACATCCCTTTTGATGTGGGTATTAGCGGCAATGTGTTCTTTAGGCGCTAGCGCGGCAGTCATTAGAAAAAAACGTTCTGCTTAATTGAATAGGATATGCCATTTGAGCTGTCGCTGTTGGAGAATGTCTGACAGCGGCAGATTTTATTTAAGAAAGGAAGGTTGATATGGCAAAAGACAAACAGAACCTTTTATACTATTTTCTGGCTTCAACGCTGATTCTGGCAGGTGTGGGAGGCGGCGGTTATTTTTGTTGTGTATCCATTTTAATGTCAGTCATGTTGATGTCAGTCATTGTTTATATATTGGAAAAATCTGGCTCATTTTTTATTGCCTATGACATAAATCTGGCGGCTGTGGCGAGTTTGGCGGCAGGATACTTCCTGACCAGCCTTTGGGCAGTTGATTCATGGATGGCGCTCACAGGCGGTATCAAATTTCTGCCGGTTTTTTTATTTTTCTTCCTCATATGTCAGTCGTTGGAGAGCAGAGAAAAGCTGATTCGCCTGCTTCCCCTATTGGGAAGCCTTATGACATTGTTTTCTTTTGTAATGATGCAGTTTACTGTATTCCAAATGTATGTGTCTGTTGCAGGAAGGCTGGCGGGGTTTTTCCAATATCCGAATACCTATGCAATATTTATGTTAGTCTGTATGGTTACGGCGGTTTATATGCTTGATTTGAAAAAGATAGATTGGATGTGTGCTGTTCATATATTTGCCGCTTTAGCGGGAATTTATCTGAGCGGCAGCCGTACAGTTTTAGTTTTGGCGGTATTTGCCATCCTTCTGATATTGGGATCAAGAAGGGAGCTTTTAAAATACGGAATAATTGGTTTAGGACTAATCATTGCGCTGGCGGTAATTTTGGCGCTTTGCGGGTATGGAGCAGGCGTATTTTCAAGATTTGTTTCCATGGCAGAGAATTCCAGTACCTTTTGGGGAAGACTTTTGTATGCCAGAGACGCGCTGAAAATGATTGTAAAATATCCTTTGGGAATGGGGTATTATGGCTACTATTTTGTTCAGCAGGAATGGCAGACAGGCGTTTATTCCGTGGTGAACGTTCATAACGAATTAATACAGCTCATACTGGACATTGGAATAGCGCCTGCATTCTTGATGTATGGAGCCATCCTGCGCTCTGTACTGTCCAAAACGATTTCCGAGAGAAATCGGCTGATCTTGCTGCTTATTCTGCTGCACAGTCTGTTTGACTATGATTTTCAGTTTATAGTCATGTATTTTGTGCTGTTACTTTTCTTAGAACTTAGAAATGTTCAGAAGGTTCGGATATCCGTCTTATCAAAGGCGACGGCAGTAGCGGCGCTGCTTGGAGCTGTCTGGGCATTCGCGTCTGTCGGCTTGTCAGATTACTTCTATATAAAAGGCAATCCCCAAAAAGCCGTTCAGTCATATGATGGAAATACCATGGCGAAGATTGAGCTGTTGAAGGAATCCGGAAGTGCAGAGGAAATGGCTGAACTTGCAGATTCCATTCTGGAAGTCAACCGCCATGTGTCTGTCGCATACAGCGCAAAGGCGCGGGCTGCGTTTTCAGAAGGGGATGTGGAAGCCTTTATCAAGTATAAGCTTATTGCAATTCAAATGGCGCCCTATCAATATGAGGAGTATACAGATTATCTGGATTCACTGGTATATTGTACGAAGCTTTATCTCCAGGCAGATGATATGGAAAGCGCAGAATTCTGTGTAGAGCAGGCGGAGAAGATTCCTAAGATGCTAGAGGAAGTAGGAGAAAGAACCAGCAGTCTGGGATGGAGGATTAAGGACAGGCCAAAGGCTGCATTGTCCCAGAAGGACTTAGAAAGGATTGAGGAGATGAGAAGCCGCATTGAGAATGAGTAAGGATGGAGAAAAGAAAATGAAGACGCGTGAGAAAGACAGGTGGAAAAAAGGAAAATGAACATAAAACGAATGGCAGGCATAACAGGAGTGGTTCTGGCCTGTGGAATTCTTGCGGCGGTTGGACGCTCGCTGAGTAAAGAGAAGAAATGTCAAGTTCTTGACGAGGAGGGAACCATAATCGCAGAAATTATATATCAAGATCAAGCGGTTCATTATGACTGCAAGGAAGGATATGAAGCTTATGCTGATCTTGCATACAGAGAAGCGGCTGCAATCATGAAGGAACGGGAAGATGTGGAACTGTCCGAGGCATATGGGAAGCTGGCAGAAGAAGAAATGCGTATTCGGACATCTTTTCGGACAGATACGGCGGAAGGATTATTGCAGGCATGTAAGGAAGATAAGGATTCGGTATTTGGCGGGCAGGCAATGGAAAAGGCCGCTGCTGTCAGTGATACAAATGGGCATTTATTGGCATGTTACAGCCAATCCATGGCGGAGCCGTTTCGCAATTACGTTATGTATCCTACCTATGCAGGTTCTACCATAAAACCCGTTAGCGTTTATGGACCGGCAATAGAGGACCATAAAATCTGTTGGTCGTCTCTGTATCTGGATAATGCCTATTATCAGATTACAGGCGAGGACAAAGAGAAAACGGACTGGCCGGTAAATTCGTATCCATATTCCAATACCCTGTGGACGGTTCAGGAAGCATTGCAGAAATCGAATAATGCAATTGCCGTCAAGGTATTGAAGGATTATGGTGTGGAAAAGTCTTGTAAGTTTCTTCAAAATGAGTTTGAAATCGGTACAGAGGAAGAACAGAAAAGGATTCTTGAGAAGGGGGAGGACAGCGTACTTTCCAATCTTGCATTGGGATACCTGGAGGAAGGAGTTACCATGCAGGAAATGATGGGGGCATATCAGACATTCGCCAACGGAGGTCTTTACACGAAAATACATACGGTTACGGACATGGAGACAGGCGCAGGTGAAAGTTATTATCACGAAGAATCAGAAGCAAGGCAGGTGTTTGGGGCGGACACAGCTTATATTATGAATCGAATGTTGAAAACAGTTGTTGAGGAAGGCGGAACAGGAAGATCTGCAGCAGTGGAAGGGCTGGATATATGCGGGAAAACAGGAACCAGTGATGATTTTAAGGATAATTGGTTTATCGGCATGACGCCGGAATATGTCTGTGCCGTATGGTATGAGTTTCGGGGCGGGATGGCAGGAAACGAGTCGGCGTCAGTATTCCGAAAGATTATGGAGAATCTGAAGCATGATAAGGAGGCTGCGTATCCGGCGTCGGAAAATGTGGAGAAAGGGGGCTATTGTCTGAAAACAGGACTTTTGGCAAATGAATATTGTAAAGAACAAAAACAGGGATATTATAGAAAGAATAATAATTTGAATAAATGTGAATGTAATATTGCAAGATGATGTTTAATAACGTATAATAAATACGATAATACGAAATGTATCAAGTGTAAAGGAGGAAGATATGGTTACAAAATTTGAGAAGCGGGCGGTTGCCTGGCTGCTTACTGCCATGATGTGTCTGTCTGTAATATTTTCCGGCAGCACAGTTGCGTATGCGGAGGATAACGGTCCTGTGGAGACGGCAAAAGGCGAGGCTGTAAAAAAAAATACGGACGCAGAAGGCGGCGAGATCCAGACAGGAACAGAGGATGAGACGAAAATTTCCGATGCAGAGCCGCCGGAAGTGACAGAAGGAAGTCAAGAGAAGAAGGAAGATGATGAGGAAAAGACAGAGACAGAAAAAGATGCAAAAGCCGTAGAACAAGCGGAGGGTACTTTCGGGGATTACGAGTATCAGGTTTTGGACGGCGGTACTGTAGAAATCACCAAATACAGCGGAGCAGGAGGCCAAGTAGAAATTCCGGATACAATAGACGGCAAAAGTATAAGCAGTATTGGCCAGTCTGCATTTGGCAGCAATCAAGATGTGACCCAGGTGGAGCTTCCCGCTACGGTTACGGAGCTGCAGTATATGTCGTTTTATAAATGTAACAATCTGGAAAAAGTAATTATTCCGGCTGACAGCCAGTTAAAAAAGATTGGCGGCAGCGCCTTTTTTGGATGTGCTCTTACAGAGATAGATTGTTCGTCTGTACAGGAAATAGGAAACAGCGCTTTTAGAGGATGTGACGAATTAACATCTGTGACCTTGGGAGATAAGCTGACTTCTTTGGAAGGATGGGCGTTTGAAAGAACAGGTCTTCTAACGATTCAGATACCGCAGAGCCTTTCTGTCATTGAGAGCGGGGTGTTCAGAAACTGCGGGAATTTAAAAGAAGTGATATTGCCTGACAGTACCGTCAGCATTGGCGACTATGCTTTTGAATATTGCAGGAGCCTGAAAGGAATCACGTTACCAAGCAGTCTTGTAAGTATCGGAGAGGGAGCTTTTTACTTCAGCGGTCTTGAAAAAATTGAGATACCGGAGTCGGTCACGAGCATTGGAGATTACGGATTCTGGGGCTGCCAGAATCTAAGTTCTGTGACAGTTGGAAATAAACTGGCATATATATCGGATTTTGCATTTGGATATTGTAATCTGACGGCGGTGACCTTTGGAGATAATATTAAAAAAATCGGTGAGAGCGCCTATGCTTTAAATGTGAATTTAAGTGAGATCGATATCCCTAAAAACATAACAGAAATGGAATATGGCGCCTTTAGAAACTGTACTGCGCTGAGTAAAGTGAATATTCCCGATACTCTTGATAAGATAGGCGGATTTGCATTGTATGAAACAGCATGGTACAACAGCCAGGCGGACGGTATTGTATACGCCGGAAACGTACTCTACGACTATAAAGGAGATATGCCCTCTGATACAGTGATAGAAGCGAAAAACGGAACTCTTGGAATCGCTGGATATGCATTTTACGGCGATAAGAATCTAAAGGAAATCAAAATACCGGAAACAGTAACCAATATCGGAGACTTTGCCTTCCACGACTGTGTGTCCATGACTTCCATCGTGATTCCGGACAGCGTGACAGAAATCGGGGAAAAAGCGTTAGGCTATAAGACAAAGGAAGCGGCGCAGGCAGTAAGAAATGCCCGTGTGGCAGGCGATAGTAGTGAAAAGATGTCAGATTTTACGATTTACGGAGCGTCAGGTTCTGCAGCGCAGACTTATGCCAGGGAGAACAGCTTTTCATTTGTTGCGCAGGAAACAGACAATCCTGCGCCAGAGGGACTTAGAATCGTGCCGGAGGTAACGGACAATACATACATCATCGGCAGCGGCGATGGAGTAACGATTACCTGTACAGGAGATTTGAAGGATTTCGTTAATGTAATGATGGACGGCCAAGTAGTGGATAAAAGTAATTATACGCTGAGAGAAGGTTCAACCATTCTGACCTTTACCACAAAATATCTGGATACGCTTTCTGTGGGAAAGCATAGAGTCACGCTGAATTATACCTATGCTTCTGTTGATACAGAGCTGACCGTATTGGCGAAAGGCTCAAACACAGGAACAAATGGTACAGCAGGAAGCAACACGACAGGAAAAGGGACTGCTAACGGAACAGCGAATGGAACAAATGGTTCAAAGGCTTTGGTTTCTCCAAAGACAGGAGATCAGGCGTCCATCATATTGTGGGTACTGGCGGCTATGTTTGCGGCAGGTATTGGAGTAACGGTCATTTTAAGAAAGCGTTCTGCACAATAAAAAAATATTAGAAAAACTGTCGTTGTAAAAGAGCGTTAGTTCTTTACAACGGCAGTTTTAATTTAGAAGAAAAGATTGCGAAATTTGAAATAATATCGTATAATATTAACGATAATAAATAGTAATAAGCAGAAAAGGATTTGATATAAACTATGAGCTGGCTGACAAATGAAGTCTTATTTTACGGAGGAATCGTTATTGCCGCATGTTCAGTGATAGCAGGAGCCATATATTTTACGGTTTCTCACATCAAATGGATTCACATGAATGTGCAAATGGACGAAGAATACGGAAAAAGAGAAAAATAGCAGGAGACAGGTAATATGTCACAGATGGATTCAACATACAAGATTATAAGAAAACTTGGCTCAGGAAGCGGAGGCAATGTCTACCTTGCCGAGCATCTCCGGCTAAATAAAAAGGTGGTATTAAAGGCATACAAAAGCAGGATTACTGCCAGTCAGGAGTTGGTGCGCCGAGAGGTTGATATCCTGAAGGAATTAAGCCATCCCCACATTCCAAGAGTCTATGATTTTTTCATAGAAGATGGAAATATTTATACTGCTATGGATTTTATAGAGGGGGAGAGTCTTGATAAAGCATTAAAAAGAGGAGAAGTATTTTCCCAGGCACAGATTATCCGATGGGCGATTCAGCTTTTAGATGCGCTTGCTTATTTACATACTCCCATACACGGCGAGCCGCCCAAAGGATATGTTCACAGCGATATCAAGCCGGCGAATCTTATGCGAACTCCCAATGGTGATATTTGTCTGATTGATTTTAATATTTCCGGAGCATTAGGAGAAAAAAACGTGATTGGCTTCAGCGCCGGATATGCATCCCCAGAGCATTATGGACAAGATTTTTCTTCGGCGTATGCAGGAGATGACCTGACACAGACCATGCCTGCAGAAGAAGAAACTGATTTGACGCAGACTATGCTTTCAGAAGAAGAAACTGACCTGACGCAGACCATGCTTTCAGAAGGAGGTTTGACAGCGACTGAGGATACCGAGGCATTGACGATGGCAGGAGAATTCGATGGGAGTTTATCAGGTGCTCCATCAGGCACGCCAGGATATTATCATTCTGCGGGTATATCCGAAAGGCGGCTCATAACTCCGGATGTCCGTTCAGATATCTATAGCGTTGGTGCAACATTATACCATCTGCTCAGCGGGAAACGTCCAAAGAAAAATGCAACAGAAGTTGAACGGCTATCCGAAGAACACTTTAACCCTCAGATTGTGAGAATCATCTCAAAGGCGATGAATCCCAACCGTGACCTGCGTTATCAGACAGCCCAGGAAATGAAACGGGATTTCCTGAATCTTCGGGAAAATGACCCGCGTATTCGTCGGTGGAAAAGACGGCGACGTGCAGCCGCGATTCTGTTTCCCACGTTTTTTGTAATAGGCGGGCTTTTGGCTTTTATAGGATTAAAGCGAATACAGATGATGGAGAACTGGCTGAAACGTACAGAATATTCACAGGCGGCGTTAGAAAGAGGAGATGTGGAGGAAGCGTTGGAGGACGCCCTCCAAGTAATATCTGAATCCTCGGAGCAATGGCTGCCACAGTATGTCCCTGGGATACAGAAGGTTCTCACAGAGTCATTAGGGGTATACGATCTGTCAGACAGTTATAAAATATATAGAACCATAGAACTGCCTTCCTCCCCAATCTATATGGAGATATCTCCGACTGGAAAAACAGGAGCCGCGTTATGCGGACAGACGGTCGTAGTCTTTGATACAGAAAATACAGAGATACTTGCAGAACTTCCCACGGATTCCTCACCCATATCACAGATAAAATACTTGAATAACGATACTTTGATATATGCGGGGAATAGCGGTATGACAGCCTATGATATCAAGGCGGGCCGCGACTTGTGGAAGGGAGATAAGGCCACGGCGATAAGTGTTTCCGCAGACGGGAAATGTGTTGCCGGAATTTTCGACGGAGATTCGTCTGCCACAGTATATGACGCTGAGACGGGAGAGGTGAAGCAGAGAATTGATTTTGGAGGGAGATGCCAGAATATTGGTATCAAAGACAATCTTTTTGCCCTGAATCACGATGGAGCTTTGCTGGGTGTAAGCTTTGAGGACGGTTCACTTCAGATATTTAGTCTGAAAGGGCCTGAGAATGACCTGGTTATCTACGGGAAAGATTCTGGGTACACACACTTTGAGGGTGGATTTTCAGAAAAATATTTTGCATTTCTGGCAGCAGGCAAGGAGAAATCCGTGTTTGCTGTAATTGATACTGAGAAAGGGGAAGAAGCAGGAGGATTCCGTTCGGAAAATGCCTTTGGCTTACAGGCAGATGGAAGCGGCGTCTATGTTCAGTCAGAAAATATTTTGGTAAAAATTAATCCAGTTACAGGAGAGCAGATTCCAGTAGTGACTATGGGTGAAGATATTCTGCGTTTTGTCGTAAGTGGGGAGGATACGGTTGTAACATCAGATAAGGAGATAACTTTTTTTGATAAAAATGCCCGTCAGACCTCCTGTTACAAGAAAGAATATCAAAGCGATTTAGTGTGTATGGCTAATGGAACAGCAGTAATTGGAAGCATGGACAGACCCATACTTCGTATCATGCAGTATGAAGAAAATCCAAAAGCAGAGAGGTTTACTTATGACCCAGAGTATGACCACAGGGAGGCTAGAGTAAGTTCGGATGGTGAGACGGTTATGTTGTTTTCTTACCAGAATTTCCGTATCTATGACCGCGAGGGAACGGTGCTCAAGGAGGTAATGCTCCCAGATTCCAAGCATGTTCTGGATCAGCAATTTATCAGAGAGGATGGAATGTCTTATTTGGAAGTCACATATGATAATGGTAAGGCAGACATCTATTCGGCTAAGGATGGCGCTTTGCTTCGGGAGGAATCCGCAGAAATGTCGGCAGAGAATTTGGATGAGGAGTTCCTGGTGGATAATTTGCGGATTGAGTCGCCTCTGCATGGAACGCCGACGGTATATGATGTGAAAACGGGAAAGGAACTTGCCCGTTTAAAAAAAGACACCTATCTTACCTATGTGGAAAAAGCAGGGGATTATATCGTAGCACAGTATATCACGGCGGACGGATATCGGTCAGGCCAACTGCTTAATAAGAAATGTGAAGTGCTGGCAGAGCTGCCCCATCTGTGCGACGTAATAGGAGATAAGTTAATTTTTGATTATCCGTCAGGAAGTGTACGGGAATCGGGGATTTATAATGTGGATGAGCTGATTCGTATGGCAAATGAGTTTCGTTAGAGAATAACCAGGCAGGACAGCACGTTTTTGAGGCTGTCGCCGCCTGGCTTTACAGAAACTAAGAATCAAAAACATGGGAGTCCTTAGCATTTAGAGTTTATATCAGTTTCAGAAAATGCAGTAACGCTTCATATTGCTGCGGACTCAGCTTTGCGGCGTGATGCAGCAGTTGCCGCTGCTGCTCACTAATAAGAATCACATTATCACCATCTTCGAGGAAAAATTGAGATAATGTGATTCCAAACGCATCGCATATTTTCATGAGAGAAGGAATAGTGGGAAGCATATGTTTACGGTACCATGAAGAAATTGTTGACTGTGTCAGTCCGGATTTTTCAGCCAATTGATATTCTGTCCAATTGCGTTCCATGCGGAACTGAGTAATTTTATCTAATATATCCATAGTTAGCCATCACCTCCAGAAATGAATATATATATTTGAATTATACGGGAATTAATATTGCAACTTACTACGATAAAGCGTATAATAATAACGATGATAACTGAGAGAGGGGAAATCTAATGAGAATCAAAGCAGCAATTTTAGCTTCTAATATAGAGTTTATGAGCCGTCTCTCCAAAATATTCCAACAAAAATATCCGGAAAAGATTGAGTTGGCAATGTTTACAAATGAAGATACCCTGTATCAGAATTTGAAAACGGCGCATATGGATGTGATTTTATTTGACCAAAGTATAAAAATTAAGAAGGAGATGATACCTGACAAAGTGATTGCCGGATATCTAAGCGACATATCGGATGTGGAAGAAATCGAAGGATTGCCGGCTGTTTGTAAGTACCAGAGAGTTGAAGCAATCTATAAGAGGATTGCCGGATTATATGCAGAGGGAACGTCGGACGTAAAACTGAAAAAGAGCGAGGGAGACATTAAGACTGTATTGTTTACATCTGTACAGGGAGGCAGCGGAACCTCCACGGTAGCGGCGGCATATGCGTTAAGGAGGGCGGAGGAAAAAAATAGGGTTTTCTATCTGAACCTTGAGAAATTCGGGGACTGTGGACTTTATTTCAGCGGAGAAGGGAAATTGAGTTTTTCGGACATAATCTTTGCATTGAAAAGCAGAAAAGGCAATCTTTTGATGAAAATAGAGAGTGTGGCAGAATGTGACCCGTCGGGAGTGGAGTTTTTCCATTCATGCAGAAATGCATATGATATGTTTGAATTAACAGACGAGGAGATAAGGCTTCTGATACAGGGAATTTCACAGACTGGCAAATATGAAGAATTAGTGATTGACATTTCCGGCGAGTTGACAGAGCGGATGGTTATGCTGATGAAGGATTATGCGCAGAAGATTATCTATGTGGCGGACGGAGGCGATACAGCTGCCGGAAACGGAAAATTTGAACGCTTCTGCGAAGCTGCCCGTGTGTTAGAGCAGAGACAGGGAGGGGATATTCTTGGTAAAACCCGCCTTCTTTATAATCGATACAGTGCAAAGCTTAGCGAGCCGATTAAGACATCCGCCGTCTTGGTTCTGGGCGGGATAAATCGGTTTCAGGGAGTAGACGGGAAAGGGGTGGTCAGGGAAGTTGCAGGAACGGAGCTTCTAGGGGCAATCTGATGTTTAAGCGAAATGTCAGGAGAAGGAAATGACAGAGGAGAAAAATTACAAGTCATAAAAAAAATAAAAAAGGACATTTTTGAGAAATATAATCTGAATACCATGGATGACGATGGGCTGGATGAATTAATTGTCCGTCTGACGATGGAGGCGATTCATGACGAATACATGACCATTGCAGAACGGGCAGATATCAGAAAGAGTGTTTTCAATTCGATCCGCGGGTTGGGGCCGCTGGATTCCATTATAGAAGATGAGAAGATTACAGAGATTATGATTAACGGGCCAAAGAATATATTTGTGGAAAAAGCAGGAGAACTGTCAAAGATTGAGCAGACCTTCGAGGATGAGGAACAGTTGGAAAATATTATCCAGAAAATAGTCGGTCAGGCGGGACGGGAAGTGAACCAGGCGAATCCGATTGTGGATACAAGGCTGCCGAACGGTTCCCGTGTCAATGTGGTTCTTCCGCCGATTGCTCTTAATGGCGCTACGGTCACCATCCGTAAATTTTCAAAAGATCCGATGACCATTGAACAGTTATTAAAATATGGCTCTATAACAAAGGAGGTCGCCCATGTGCTGGGACTGCTCGTGAAGGCAAAGTATAATATCTTCATTTCCGGCGGTACAGGTTCCGGAAAGACCACGTTTTTGAATGCGGTTTCTCATTTTATCCCCCGCGACGAACGTGTGATTACCATCGAAGACTCTGCGGAACTTCAGATAGAGGGGATTGATAACCTGGTCAGAATGGAAACGAGAAACGCCAACACATCAGGAAGCGGCGCGGTTACCATCCGCGAACTTATCAAATCCTCTCTTAGAATGAGGCCGGAGAGGATTATCGTAGGCGAGGTGCGGGGCGGCGAGGCGTTGGACATGCTTCAGGCTATGAATACAGGACATGACGGCTCCCTAAGTACCGGCCATGCCAACAGTACAAAGGATATGTTAAGCCGTCTGGAAACCATGGTACTGCAAGGCGCCGAAGGGCTTCCGTTAGAAGCCATCCGTCAGCAGATTGCCTCCGCAGTGGATATTATCATCCATCTGTCGCGTCTTCGGGATAAGACCAGGAAGACCATGGAGATTAGTGAGATTACAGGATATAAGGAGGGGAAGATTCAGGTGAATTCCATTTACCGGTTTGTGGAAGATGAACATTCTACTCTGGAAAAAGTGTCCGGCAGGCTGGTGCGGACAGAGAATCCTTTTAAAAATGATAACAAATTGAGATTAGCAGGTATAAATGAGGTTATATAGTTATGGGGCGGAAGAAAAAACAGGCGGAAGAATATGTAGAACTGCGCGGTTTAATGGGAAACGGGAAAGATTACCATGTCTATCATATGACAAAGACGGATGTTCTGATTGCATGGGCGCTTGGATTTGCCGTGGGATTTGTTGTGCTGTTTGCTTTTTTTAACAGTACGATTGTGGCGTTTGCCGGAGGAATGATAGGCGCGAGACTAATGCCAAAGCATTATTGCGAGTATAAGAAAAAGAAGCAGCTTGGTGAACTGCGTTCACAGTTTAGGGATTTACTTGAATCGCTGACGTCTGCATATTCCGCGGGAAAGAACACAGTAGGAGCATTTGAGGAGTCGGTAAATGATATGGTTTCTATCTATGGGGAGGATGCGGATATTGTCCATGAGGTAGAGATAATATGTACCGGTTTAAAGAACAACATTACGATAGAAAAACTTCTTCTGGATTTTGCAGATCGGAGTATGTTGGAGGATGTTATGAGTTTTGCAAATGTGTTCGAGAGCTGCAGCCGAGGTGGAAGTGATATGAAACAGATTGTGTCAGATACCAGAGAGATTATCAATGACAAGATTGAGGTGGAGATGGAGATTGAGACAATGATATCTGGTTCTAAGAACGAGTTGAATATTATGATGGTGATGCCGGTAATCGTGGTGTTGATGCTTAGAGGAATGGGGAGTGGAATGGCGGGTGCTAATACGGTTTCAGCGGTTATGGTCAAGATTGTCTGTATAGGGATATTTGGTCTGGCATATGCAATGGGAAGAAAGATTATGGATATTAAGATATAAGGCAGGTGGGATATGGAGATAGGCAGAATAGTAATATTGGTTCTTGCAACGGTTTTGGTCTTTGTATGGATGGTTCTGGCAGTAAAATATGAGAGCGTGTTTCAGCCCCTGGTACAGACCATTGATAAAAATCAGTATAAATATCCGGAATTGTTCTGTATTGGACTGGCGTTGATGAAGATTTTGAAGATTGACAGTAAAAGTAAGAAGGCGAGGAAACGAATTAAGGAAATTGCACAGGTTCAGGGAAAGATGTATGCGGAGTATTATTTCTACGTAATGAATGGCGCGAAGTGGACGTACGGTTTTACGGTATTGGTATTCCTGGTATTAATCGGCGCATTGGGGAATTCTCCTATGGCGGCGTTTCTAGGGGTAGTTCTTGCGGGCCTGGTAATGTGGTATGTGGAAGAACTGCTGAATGACAAGCTTAATGCACGTCGGGATGAATTATTGGCGGATCTGCCCCAGATGCTTTCTAAGCTGACGCTGCTCGTCAATGCCGGAATGACTACACTCAATGCATGGAAGAAGGTAGCGGAAACAAGCGAACGGGTACTTTACAGGGAGATGAGGGAGGTGGTAGCAGAGACGCAGAATGGGAAAGATGAGCTTGAAGCGTATATGAATTTTGCCGACAGGTGTTCAATTAAGGAAGTCCGGAGATTTACTTCTACAATCATTCAGAACAAACTGAGAGGAAATCGGGAGGAGGCATATTTTTTGAAAGAGCTGTCGGATGAGATGTGGGAAGAAAAGAAGCACCTGGTAAGACGAAAGGGCGAGGCTGCAAAATCAAAGCTTTTGATTCCTACGACCATGATTTTTATCGGGATTCTGATTATGGTTATGGTGCCTGCATTTATGGGAATGAATCTGTAAGCAAATGGGAGATCAGTTGACTTTAAAGAAAAAAGGAGAAGATACGATGAGAGAAAAATTAGAGGATGCATATTTGGCATGGGAAATGAATGTAGCAGACAGGATGGGAAGCGCATACTGTACATGGAAGAACCGGTTTATAGAGAAGTTTGTGGAGGACGAAGAAGGGGACTCCAATATGGTGGCTGTGGTTGTGTTGATTGTGATTGTAATCATAATAGGTGGAGTATTTCAGGAGCAGTTACGAACAGCGGTCGAATCGGTGTTTGCAAAACTGACCAATTTTATTAATACAGCGCCTTAAATTAAAAAAATGAAAAAAATAAAAAATGAAAACGGCGCCATCATGGTTGAAGCGTCCATCTACATGCCGCTTGTACTCTGTACCGTGATGGCTTTATTATATCTTGCATTATTCAATATGCAGGAATATTTGTTAATGTATGAGGCTCAGAGAGCAGCGGCAGTCGTCTCCCGCGAAGAAGCATATCTGGGATATGAAAAATTCGGTATGGGCAGCGATAATGAGATTGATTTTTCTTGGGGAGAAGATAACATTCCGTCTTCAGATACGGTTAATTCCTATTATGAAGCCTATCACAGTAATTTGAGAAGTTTATACAGAGGGATTGGCAGGCTTTTTTCAGACGGCCCAAGATTAGATTATGAGTCTCGGTTCTCGGATGGGGTGAGGGAATCAACGCTTATTGTGCTTGGAAATATCAGCAATCCCCAGATACAGGTGGACAGAGGCTTTCTTGGAACAGATGTAGAGGTAACGATTACACATTCCCTTCCGGTGCCAGGGGTTTTAAAGTATCTGGGCTATCATCAGGGAATGACCCTGCGTGTTGCCGCTTATAATTATTCGGTAAATCCAAGTGAATTTGTCAGGAGCGTAGACCTGGCGGCTGACTTTGTCTCCTATATTATGAAGAAATTTGGACTTGCAGACAATTATGATAAATTTTGGGAAAAAACAAATAAAGTTCTTGATCTGATACTTTAGCGGGAGGAAGTGCATTGAAGTTTTTTTATAAGAGCAGAGGGACAATATCTGTATTTTTAACAATTATACTTGTTCCCGTGCTGATATTCGGGGGAATGACCACAGACGCGGCGCGTATCAGCATGTCGAAGGTGGTAATCTCCGATGCCGGAGAGATGGCGATGAATGCAGGTCTGGCACAGTATAATGAGGAACTGCATGACGAATATGGATTGTTGGTAATGAAGCAATCGCCGGAAAGTATGAAGGATGAGCTTAAAAAGTATTTTGACGGATCGCTCAACGGCACAGGACTTGACGGAACGGACGGCTATAAGAAGATTCTGGATTTATTAACAGAAAATTTTAAAACCATTAATGTCCAAGGCTCTGAAATCTATCAGACGGAAGTAGAGAAGCAGCAGATTCTTGAGTACATGAAGTACAGAGCGCCTGTATGTCTGACGGAATTGGTGGTAGATAAATTAAAAGAACTAAAAAATACGAAAAAAATGGCGGAAGCTATGAAAAAGCAGATGGAATTCGGAAAAGCCATGGAGGACTGCCAGGATAAGTTTCAAAAAGCAAAAGAAGCGTTAGATACGTTAGATGGGGTAATCAATAGTCTTGAATCCCAGAAAATAGAAAAAGAATTGGCACAGACAGAGGAGGACTATAAGTATGTTGCCGCGCTGGCGTTACTGTTGAGGGAAGGAGCGCTTAAATATGATGAGAGGCTTTCGCAGTTGGAGACAGGCGATATGAAAGCTTCGACAGAGGTGTTCCTTTTGAATGTAAAGTATGTAGATTTGGCGAATCCTCTGGATGAAGGGACTTATAACGCCTATCTTACCTGTATGAAGTACAAGAATACGATTGATGATATGGGTGGAATCGGGAAATTGCTGGAAAGCAATAATCAGGCAGACCAAGGGGAAGATACGGATAACACAGGAACAGATTCGGGAAGCCTTGAGAAATTAAAAACCGATTATGAGAGGGAACTGAAAAGAATCAAAGATTATCCGAGCTTACTGCTTACTCATGCCAATGCTTGTATAGACTCGCATTATCAGGCGTTGAATGTATATTGGAACAGCGCGAAGGGCGCCGAACAAGCGGCAAAGACAGCATACGACAGATTAAAGGATGTAAAGAAGGAATTAGAAAAAGCGAAAACGAAATTTGCAGAATGGGATAGGGCAAACCGTGAATTAAAAAATGCCGGAAGTAATACAGAGAGTATGGACGCAGAGGTAGAGAAATACAGGAAATTTTTTGACGATGGAAATGGGGCAGCCGATTCTAGCCAGTTAGAGAGCCTGATGGAAGATGTGCGGACAAATCAGGAGTATTTTAAGAAATTAAAGGGCGTGCTTGAAGAAGAAAAATTCTGTGACAAATCTATCGCCACAACATCTGCCCCAGAGCAAAGCGAATGTTATAAGAGGGCTGCAGGCACATGTCTTTCGGGAATGAAAACAAGCGGTTATGAAACGTTTTATGCGATAAAAAAGATATGGTCAGAGAAGTATATTGTAAAATACGAGCATGCAGATATAAACAGCGCGGGGAGTTCCAAATCAATCAGCGAGCATCCTTTTTACAAAAGGCTTCAGGAATACTGCAAAGAATCGAATTCCGGAGACTCAAAGGAAAAGCAGGAGGCAAACAGCCGTTTAGAGCAAAGTAAGACGGCCGGCGAAGATGCGAAAAAGGCGGACGAATATCCGGATTTTAGCTGGAGTACCGTAAACGTGCGGCCCTCCTCCCAGGTGGAAAATGCAGCTTCCCAGGCCAATGACAAAGCGGCGGATTTAGACGCGGCAGGAGACGTAGGTAATTCTTCAGCCAGACGTAATTCAATAGATAAATTCGGAGAATCTATTGATGCCGCCACATCTTTTCTGGATAAAGTAGATGAAATTGTGACAAAAGGCTTAGAGAATCTATATATTGCCGAATATGCCATGCAGATGTTCTCTTATTATACGGTAAATAAGGAGGACGGACAAGAAAGGGCACAGGAAGACATTATCGGAATCAGCGGCTATAAGCTGTCCAATCATGCCGCCTATCAGGCGGAGGGCGAGTATATTCTGTGGGGGAAGGATACGTCTAAGGAAAACATAAAAAATACAGTTATGATGATTTTTTGGAATCCGGCTGCTTTTTAATTCTTTTTTTCGCTTTTACAGATACGACGATTGGAAATATAGCGGGCAGCGCAGCGAGTATTATTACCAGTGCGGCTCCCTATCTGGAGCCGATTGTGAAGGTTGTGATTTTACTTGGTTTTGCAGGGGTAGAGACCGCGGACGATATCAACAAGATAAAGCAAGGATATGGCGTTGCCGTTGTGAAAAATAAAAATACGTGGGCTACCCTTCCCCATGGAGGCAGCAGTACGGATAAAGGGCTAACGTTAGATTATTCTGAGTATTTGAGAGTTTTCCTCAATATATCCATACTTACAGGGAATAAAGCCGGTATCCTTGGAAGAATTGCAGATTGTATCCAGGCCAATCAGCCTGATGCTAATTTGCTGGAAGGGTATACCATGATTGCGGTGCAGGCGAAGGTCAGCTCCAGGACAACGTTCATGCGCAAGATATCAGATTGGGGAGAGAACAGTACATGGGGATTTCCAGACGATACCTATACGATTTCTTATCAGAGTATACTGGGCTATTGACCTGCATATCTGCTTGCGAAACATATAAAATATGAGGTATATAGAAAAATGACAGAAGATGGCTACAAAGATAAAGGCTCCTTAACTGTAGAAGCGCTGCTGTTTCTGATTCCGTTTCTCATGGCATTCTGCACGTTGATTAATGCGGCAAGGTTCGTACAGGCAGAAATGTTAATCCACCACGCAGTAACTCAGACTGCCAAACAGATATCCACATACAGTTACGTGCTGACAAAAGCAGAGATTAGCGACAGAATCCAGGAAACCAACAGGAAAAGTGAGGAGCTTAAGGTAACGGTAGAGAAGGCGACAAGCTCGGTAGATGGTTTTGTAAATGAGGTCAGCAATATCAATATGGACGGGCTTGTGGACAGTGTGTTCAGCCTGGTGAAGAATAAAGGCCAGCAGATGGCAATAACAACAGGCGTCGGTATGCTGACGAGGAATAATATTAAGAATGAGCTTTCCCTTATGACGGATAATCCGGACGAATTTCTAAAAAATATTGGTATTATAGACGGATTGTCCGGACTAAAGTTCTCTCATACAAAGTGTCTTGATCATACGGAGGGAAAAGGAACAGTTAAGATTGTGGTTAATTATACTATGAAAAACATCCTTTTTCCGGAGTTTGATTTTGGACAACATGAATTCTGCCAGTGTGCTTATACGCTGATATGGTAAGGGGATGTGAGATATGGAGAAGGGAAAGGCATGGTTTATCGAGCAATGGGAAAATAAGCGGTTTAAGGTAGGTACGCTCTTTATTCTGGCGGCAGGCGTTGGTCTAACGGTAGAATGGTTTGCCTTTTCCTATAGCGTCTGGAAGATATTGCGTTATCTAATCCTGTTTGCCGCGCTGTTTCTCATTGCATGGATTGACCATGACAGTAAGCGCATCCCAAACAAGATATTGAAGGCGCTGATGGTAATAAGAGGAATCCTGTTTATTCCGGAATGGCTGACGTATCCGGGGCTTGGGACTGCCATGCTGCTTTCCATCGGAATGGGGGCGCTGCTTGGCGGAGGCATGTTTCTGCTGGCTCATTTTATTTCCAAAGGCGGCGTAGGGATGGGAGATGTAAAGCTTTTTGCGGTAATCGGGTGCTATGTGGGAAGCGGCAGTATCATGTCAGTCGCTTTTCTGTCAGCGTTGTCCGGCGCGGTCTACAGTATTTCGATGCTGCTGCTCAAGAAAATAAAACTGAAGGAGGAGATACCGTTTGCCCCGTTTATATTTGTCGGAACAATGCTGACAATGGTGCTCGGTATGTAGCGTACAGATGAAGAAATATATCATACTTATGTTTGCGGTTTTATTGGGGCTGTCATGGTATACGGCGATTTCAGATATGGTGAACCGCCCTAAAAATGCGAAAGCACATATTCAAAAGGCTGCCGAGCTGGAAGAAAAGGAAATCTATGTTGACGCAGTAACAGAGTATGAGCAGGCATTGGAATATGATCCTGATAATATAGATACCCGTATAAAGCTGGCAAAGGCATATCTAAACAGCGGAAACAGTAACAAGTTTACCTCCATCTGTGAAAAGACTGCAGAAGCTTATCCGGAGTATGCAGAGGCGTTGAATATTCTGATAGAGTATTATCTGGAAAATGGTTATGAAGAACAGGCGGTAAAATATCTGGAAGCGTTTGTGAAGAATCATCCAGAGCATAAAAAAGCGAAGGAATGGTTTGCAAACTTAAAAGGAAGCTATACAGAATTATATTGCCATTATGAAGAAATGGGAGATATTGTCAATGGTTCCATGGTGGTTATGAAGGACGGACTCTACGGGCTTGCGGATGCCAGGGGACAGGAAATGATTGCATGCGAGTATAAGGAAATATATCCATTCTCGGAGGATGGCTTTGCCTTGGCAAGAAAAGAAGATGGCGCCTATATTTATATAGACAAGGCTGGACAGACGCGAAAGGCGCCGGATGGAGCCTTTCGTGAGCTTGGAATGATTAGTTCTGACCGTGCTGTGGCATGTAAAGAGGGAAAATATGGTTACCTTGACGAGAATATGGAGCCGACGGGTAAATTTTCATGGGACGCGCTGACCGGAATGGAGGGAAGCACAGGTTTTGGAAAGAAGGATGAAAAATGGATTCTGGTAAATCAGGATGGAAAAGCTAAGGGTGAGAAAAAATACAATGATATAATTGTAGATGAAAACGGATTTTGTGCAAGCCAGAAGTGTATCTTTGTAAAGGAAAAGAAGGAATACTATCTGATGAATCCCAAGGAGAAAAAGATAGGCAGGCAGACGTTTGACGATGCAAAAGCATTTACCGAGAATGGGTATGCGGCCGTCTGCCGTGACGGAAAATGGGGATTTGTAGATACGGAAGGGAAACTGGTCATTGATTGCGCCTACGAGGACGCCGAATCGTTTTGTAATGGTTTTGCGGCGGTATATATAGACGGAAAGTGGGGATATATTGACACAGAAGGGAATGTGATTATAACGCCGCGGTTTGAAACAGCAACGCATTTTACAAAAGAGGGAACAGCGGCAGTAAAGATTGACGAGGGCGGAAATGAAGTGTGGAAGCTGATTCAGCTGGATTTGAAAAGGTAGGGAGGAATCGGAGGAAGATGTGTTCATTTACATATGAAGAACAGGGGAATAAGAGATACCTGGTATATGAAAAGAAGCCTGATGACAGTATGGACATTTTGACATTGGAAATGATGTCCAATAACAGAATAGACGGGCTTGTTCCCGTAAGCCATACGCAGATTGACGACTGTTTTTATATGAAGTATGATATTACAGGGCTTCAAAGTCTTCGGGAATACTTTCAGATACCGGTAAACCGAAAGAAATTTTTTTCTATTCTGGAATCAATCCTTAGTGCGGTTATGATGGCAGAGGAGTATATGCTGACGTTGACGTCTTATGTATTGAATCTTGACTATATGTACGTGGATTCGGCTGCATTTAAGGTCTTTATGGTGGTACTGCCGATTGTGCGAAGTGAACTTTCTCTTGAAATGTTTTTGAAGCAGCTTCTGATTGATGTGAAGTACGACCAGACAGAGGATTGCAGTTACGTTGCAATGTTTTCTAATTTGTTGGGTAATCTAAAGCCATTTTCGGCAAGCGCGTTGAAAGAGCAGATTACCAGGCAGTCATTTTCGGCGAAATCTGGGCAGAAGCCAGTTTTGGAATCACAGCGGCGTGAGAAAAACATTTTGCCTAAAGTGCAGGTTCAAGAAAAGCCTAAGACGGATATCAAGGAACGGGGCAGCTCATTAGACGCGGATAAGCAGCGTTGTTTTGATATTCTGTTTTCAAATGAGGAAACTCCGAAGAAGGAGAAAAAAGGATTGTTTTTTAAAAAGGACAAATCTGATAAAAGCGGTAAGACGGAAAAAAAGAGCTTTTGGAAAAAAAGGAAAGAAGATGCAGGAAAAATACCAGAGATGGAGGCAATATTGGGCGGGTTTCAGATACCTGGGAGGAATCAGCCGGTTTGCGGGCAGGATGAAATTTACTCAGAAGGCGGTGGAGCCAATCATAAGGCAGACAAGTTTCCAAAGCAAGATGTGTCAATTCCGGTTCAGAAGGTTGGGATGAATCGAGTTCCGGTAGAGATGCAATACGTGGAAGAAGCAACATATTTTGAAGCCGAAGATGAGGAAGCAACGGTTTTGATGGAAGACTATTCTATGCCGGAATTAATCTTGATTCGCAGGAGTACGAACGAGAGTTTTAGGATTGAGGGAACGGTGGTAAGAGTCGGAAGAAGCCATACTGCCACGGAAATACTAATCGAAGGAAATAAACGTGTAGGGAGAGTTCACGCTATCTTGCATGTGCAGGACGGGGAAGTCTATATTGAGGATAATCATTCTAAAAACTGTACTTTCGTGAACGGAGTTCAGATTATGCCACAGGACCGTCCCTGTCGGCTGGAGCCAGGTTCTAAGATTCGGCTGGGAGATGAAGAACTGGAGTTTCAGATACGGGAATAATGGAAGGAACTAGGATGAGATATTTATCAGCTTATTATACGGATAAAGGAAAAAGAAAAGGCGTCAATCAGGATTCTCTGCTGGTCAGCAAGGCGAAGAAGCGGGGGCGGGAGGTTGTTCTTGCGGTAATCTGTGATGGAATGGGAGGCTTGGAAAGGGGCGAAGCGGCAAGTTTTGAGGTGGTTTGCTCATTTGCCGCATGGCTTCGGGAAAGTTTTTCGGCATTGGCAGAGGAGGAAGAATTTGAAGATGAGTTGTATGATTCCTGGGAAATGCTTTTTCAGAGTGTACACCAGAAAATAAAAAAGTATGGAAAAGATCATGGGATACGAATTGGTACTACGGCAACGGTAATGCTTTTATGGCAGGAACGTCTTTATATCGCGCATGTAGGAGATTGCCGTATTTATGAGATAGAAAAGCAGATTAGGCAGTTGACGAAAGATCAAGTTAAAGGCTCTCTGGGGAGAGATGAAGATACTGCTTCGCATATTTTAATGCAGGGGGTAGGGGCGTCAAAGACAGTCAGACCGGTTTATCACAGCAAAGATGTGAAAGAAAATGCAGTTTATCTGCTGTGTACGGACGGATTTAGGCATAAAATCAGTATACAGGAATTGGAGAAGGAGTTTGCGCCGAAAGAATTAGCAGATGAAAAGGCTATGGTGAGACAGGGGGAAAAGATTGCGAAAGAGGTGATTAAGAGGGGGGAGAGGGATAATATATCTGTGATTCTCTTGCGTACGATTCCGGCGCCGGCAGATTGTTTGGCTGTGGAGGATAGCTGTGAGGGAGAATATTCCATAGATAAAGAGGCGATTGTGTCGGACATGGCGTCGATTGCCCTGCATCAAAATGCCCAAAAACCGTAAAGGCGTGTTGCAGCCTTCATTGGTTTTGGGCATTTTAGCAGGATAATTAAGCAGTTTCTCCACTCTTAACGACACAGCTTTTTCGATAAAACGCCATCCCAAATCGGACAATACTACGATATCCAGCCCTTTCCACCCTGCGTGCATACTGCCGCTTCTCAATCTGCTTTAATGCCTCGTCACATTCCGCCTCAAGCCGGTCCTCACATCTGGCAATCTTGGCCTCAATAACCGCAGCCCGTCGGTTGCTGCGGTCCTTAATTAAAAGATCCGCCCTGCCAAGCCCGTTTTCATAATTAGATTCTACCACATATTCCGTTCCTGAAAACAATCCAGTCAGAAATGCATGATAAAAGCTTTCCGAATAGTCATGATAGCTGATTGTATCGAACAGCAGATCGGATAACTGCTGGCTTAAATCCGCATATTACTGAATGAAGCCGGCCTAAAATAAAATTTTCACCTCCATATTGACAATCATCCCCAAATAGGTTATAGTCATATATGTAAACACATAATTTAATCATGAAGACTTTCTCTTATTCAGAGCAGTGGAGATACAAAGGATCTGTGAAGCTGCGGCAACCCCCTAGATGGGAAGGTGCCAACCTGAGCGAGCAATCGAACAATAAGAGGATTGGTTTATGAGATATAAAACAGTCCGCTTAATGCGGGCTGTTTTTTATATACCATACAGGCAGTAAGAATATCTTATGGGTCCGGTCGAAGAGAAAGTACGCCATCATGAAGGAAAGAAAAGGAGTGGAACATAATGGAAAGACATTTATTCACATCAGAATCAGTAACAGAGGGACATCCGGATAAGATGTGCGACGCAATCTCAGACGCAATCTTAGACGCATTGATGGAGCAGGATCCCATGAGCCGTGTAGCCTGTGAGACGAGCACCACCACAGGAATTGTCCTTGTCATGGGAGAGATTACAACGAAGGCATACGTAGACATTCAGAAGATTGTAAGGGATACCATCAAGGAGATTGGCTATGTGCGCGGTAAGTATGGATTTGACGCAGAGACCTGCGGCGTTCTCACAGCCATTGACGAGCAGTCAGGCGATATCGCAATGGGCGTTGATAAGGCTTTGGAGGCGAAGAACAACCAGATGTCAGAGGAAGAGATTGCGGCCATCGGCGCTGGCGACCAGGGTATGATGTTTGGTTATGCTTCTGATGAGACGCCTGAGCTTATGCCTTATCCGATTGCATTAGCCCATAAGCTGTCCAGGAAGCTTGCTGAGGTGAGAAAAGACGGCACGCTTACATATTTAAGACCAGACGGAAAGTCTCAGGTAACCGTTGAGTATAGCGAGGAGGGAATTCCGGTACGTCTGGATGCAGTAGTATTATCTACACAGCATGATCCAGATGTTACACAGGAGCAGATTCATCAGGATATTAAGAAATATGTCTTTGACGCAGTCATTCCGGCAGATATGGTAGATGATGAGACGAAGTTCTTCATCAATCCTACCGGACGCTTCGTTATCGGCGGACCTCACGGAGACAGCGGGCTTACGGGACGTAAGATTATCGTAGACACCTACGGAGGAATGGCGCGTCACGGCGGCGGTGCATTTTCTGGAAAGGACTGCACCAAGGTAGACCGTTCGGCAGCGTATGCGGCCCGTTATGTTGCCAAGAATATTGTGGCAGCAGGTCTTGCGAAGAAGTGTGAGATTCAGTTGTCCTATGCAATCGGCGTTGCTCACCCGACTTCAATTATGGTAGATACCTTCGGAACCGGTAAGCTCAGTAACGAGAAGCTGGTTGACTTGATTCGTGAGAACTTCGACCTTCGGCCGGCAGGGATTATAAAGATGCTTGACCTGAGAAGACCGATTTACAAGCAGACAGCGGCATATGGACACTTTGGACGTACAGACTTAGATTTGCCCTGGGAGAAGACAGATAAGGTTGATATTTTGAAGAAATATCTGTAAAGGCGTCTGCATTGTGGCAGGACTTTACCTTAATGTTGTCAGATTATTTATAAAAATTTTATAAAAATTTATGGACGCTTTGCTGTGAAGCGTCCTTTTTCATGCTATACTTTATATCACGGAGGCATGAAGATGAAGTTAAAGACGAGGTTGATTATAGCTTTTTTGACGGTTATTTTAATTCCGATTCTATTGACGGCTACAATGGCCTGTCTGTTTGGAAAATACCAGATGAGCGCCATAGAGAAGACATACGAGATTACTGGAATGACCACGGAGAATCTGTCGAATTCCGTTACGGTGCTGTCAAGGCTTACAGAGAAGTTTTATCATGAGCTTAGCCAGATGGTGGAGGATAATCCGGCGAAGATGGAGGACGCCACGTTTCTGGAGGGATTTAACCAGAAGCTTACCAAGAAGAAGGCATATCTGTTGGTCCGCAAGGGAAGTATGCTAATCTATGTGGGTACAGACATGGAGGAGGCAGAGTCGGTTATTGCCGGACTTCCGGGGTACGGGGATTCAGAGATGGAGCCTGAGAATGGTCTGTATCTTGGCGGTGATGCCCAGGCGCTTGTTAAGCAGGTGGATTTCCTATATCCGGATGAGAAAAAGGGCAGCGCGTTTGTTGTCATGAATGTACGGGGCGTGATTCCGGAGGTAGAGCGATTATATATGGAAATGTTAATTGGAATCATAGTTGTGCTGATTCTGACGGCGGCTGTATTAATTCTCTGGATTTATCGGGGGGTGATGGGGCCCCTTGGTAAGATGCAGATTGCGGCCCAGAAGATTAAGGAGGGCAATCTGGATTTTGAACTTCAGGCCGAGGCGGAGGATGAGCTGGGAGAGCTTTGTCACAGTCTTGAGGATATGCGGCAGCGGCTCCAGGATAATGCGGAGGAGAAGATAAGATTTGACAAGGAGAATAAAGAGCTAATCAGTAACATTTCCCATGACCTTAAGACCCCTGTTACGGCAATCAAAGGCTATGCAGAAGGAATTATGGACGGAGTAGCAGACACGCCGGAGAAGATGGAGCGTTATATCCGGACGATTTATAACAAGGCCAGTGAGATGGATACGCTGATAAATGAGCTGACGCTGTATACCAAGATTGACACCAACCGGATTCCATATAACTTTAATACGCTGTCTGTGGATGCGTATTTTGCAGACTGTGCAGAGGATTTGTCGCTGGAATTGGAGTCCAGAGGCGTGGAGTTTGGCTATTTTAATTATGTGGATGCGGACGTGAAGATTATTGCGGATGCAGAGCAGGTTAAGCGTGTGGTTCATAATATTGTAAATAATTCTATGAAATATATGGATAAGCCTAAGGGAAAGATTAACCTGAGGGTGAAGGATGTGGGAGATTTTGTGCAGATTGAACTGGAGGATAACGGCAGAGGAATTGCGGCGAAGGATCTGCCAAATATATTTGACCGTTTTTACCGCACAGACGCTTCCAGGAATTCCTCTAAAGGGGGGAGCGGTATTGGGCTTTCCATAGTGAAGAAGATTATAGAAGAACATGGCGGTAAGATTTGGGCCACAAGCAGAGAAGAAACAGGAACAACGATGTATTTTGTTCTTAGAAAATATCAGGAGGTACCGATGTATGAGTAAGATATTGATTGTGGAAGATGAAGAAGCCATTGCGGATTTGGAGAAGGATTATCTGGAATTAAGCGGTTTCCAGGTAGAGGTTGCCAATGATGGGGAGAGCGGGCTTCAAAAGGCTTTAAAAGAGGATTATGACATGTTCATTCTGGATTTAATGCTGCCAGGCGTTGACGGGTTTGACATCTGCCGTCAGGTCAGGGATGTGAAGAATACGCCAATCATCATGGTTTCGGCAAAGAAGGACGACATAGATAAGATTCGGGGGCTTGGTCTGGGAGCCGATGATTATATGACGAAGCCCTTCAGCCCCAGCGAGCTGGTGGCAAGGGTGAAGGCGCATTTGGCGAGATATGACCGCCTGACCGGAAGCGCTGTGGAGGCCAATAAGGTCATTGAGATTCGGGGGCTTAAGATTGATACCACGGCGAGACGTGTGTGGATTAACGGGGAGGAGAAGACGTTTACCACGAAGGAATTCGACCTTCTGACCTTTCTTGCAAGCCATCCCAACCATGTGTATACGAAGGAGGAGCTGTTCCGTGAGATATGGGATATGGAGTCCATAGGGGATATTGCGACTGTGACGGTGCATATTAAGAAGATACGCGAGAAGGTAGAGCTGGATACCTCCAATCCTCAATATATTGAGACGATATGGGGGGTTGGATACAGGTTTAAGGTGTAATTAAATAAAGCGGTGTAGAACAGCTTAGCCATTCTACACCGCTTTTTAATTGAAATTATTCGATTTCGCTAAACATTATGTAGGAAGGGTCATTCTCTTTCAACTTACCGCGGCCATTGTTGTAGTCGTCTGTATAAGAAGGATTATTAAGAATGAATGAGTTGTCGCCTGCTACGATACGCTTAACAATTACCCATTTGCCATCCCGCTTCTCCCATTTGTCGATGTCGCGGCAGCGGGCCTCTACGGTGAAGGTCGGTTTCTTTGCTTTGTTGCGGTATTTGCAGGCTGCATACATATACGTCTCACTGACAGCTTTTGTACCATCCTCATTAAGCTTTATCAAGATGTTGGTCATCATGTGATGGGTAGAAAGCATCTGTTTTGTATGCATCTTCAGCATCATATCAATGAAGCCTCTGCCAGTTCCCTTGTAGGTGGGGCCATAGTCCACTTCAGAATCTTCAGCGAATATAGTATATCCCAGTTCAAAATCTATCCTGTCCAACGCGCGACAGTAGGTATATATTTGATCTCGAATTTTATCCTTCTCAACTAAAATTTCCAAGTCGGTCATATTTTACACCTTCTCAATTCTACAATACTATTTCTTGGGTGTATACTCCAGACCAAGACGTTTTGCCTGTCTCTCTGGATCCCAGAAGAAGCCCCACTCAACAAACAGTTTTCTCTTTGCTGTTTCAGCAGGAGTCCATGTAGCAAGCTCTTTGTTCTTGTAAAGCTTATCGATTTCTTCATCGGTATAACCGAAACTCTGAAGTACTTCGCGGTTATGCTCACCGAAGCAAGGAGCAGAAGCTACGATCTGGGACGGATTCTTCTTGAAGATGTTGGTTACGCCAATACCCTTCATCTTACCGAAGCACTGATCCTCCCACTCAACCAGGTTCTCACGAGCCTCGTACTGTGGATCCTTCTCAATATCAGCAGGACCATAAGCTCTCTGGCAAGGAACACCGGCTTTGCCGAAGATTTCCTCAAGCTCGTCACAGGTATGAGAAGCGCAGAACTCTTCACACAGCTTCTCTGCTTTTTGTCCGCGTGGGTCGAAGAGCGGGAAGCCTGTACAATCCTTCGGGATGTCTGGATCTACGCCTGGCTTGCCCATGCCGATAACCGGGAAACCACGGGTAACAGGTCCCTGACCTGTAATAGCAACGAACATAGAACCGCCGTCCTTGGTGTCGTAGAATGAGAAGCAGGCAGCCTGGTCGCTCTTGTTGCCTGTACGATACGGAACTGGCTCGCCCTGTTTTGGATAGCCATTGTTGAACCACTTAGCCGGATAGTTGTCAAGCAGCCGGAACATGGTGTCATACTGTGCAACATCACAGGAATCGCCTTCGCCGGTACGCAGAGCGTGAATATAACCGGACAGGGCAACCATACAAGTATTGTATGCTGTTATAAAGTCTGACAGGTATGGATTAACCTTCAGCGGGCTGGAGGTAGGCTTCTCGCCGTTCAGATACATATATCCGCCCATTGCCTGTCCAGAAACATCGTAGGATGGTTTATCCTTGGAAGGACCAAACTGACCGTAACCAGATACGTGTACAATCATAAGGGCTTTATTGCGCTCCCAGCATGACTCGTCTGTGATGCCGCGCTTCTTGTAGGAGCCAGGCTTTCCGGCCTCAATCCAGATATCTGCCCACTCGATACACTTATAGAAAATCTTCTTTCCCGCAGGTTTTGCAGTATTAATCGTAATGGAATACTCATTACGATGATTCTGTGACCATGAGAGAGTACCGCGGGTCTGGCAGGCAATCGTAGGAGCCTCTGCCTGAAGCACCTTTGCGCCCATCTCAGCCATAAGGCAGCCAGCGAACGGTCCGGCAATGTTGGTGCCTGTGATGAATACTTTTACGCCCTGAAGAACGCCAAATTCTGGATATTCATCAAATTTCTGAGTTAATTTGTTGTTAATTTCTTTCATGTTAGATTTCCTTTCTTTATATTATTTTAATTGTCACCTTCTGGATACTTAGACTGAAGCTTCTCGCCGCCGCTGATCGCACCGGATACAGCAAGGAAAAGAAGTACAGCTATAACCATATAGAAAATCCATGTAACGCCGTAACCTGCGATTCCCTGAATAATCGAGGTCAGTACAGAACCGAACGCTGCGCCAATCAGGAAGAAGAGGTTTGCAAAAGCGTAAATTCCTGCATAATCTTTTGTACCGAATACCTTGGACATCAATACTGCCGGAAGAACCTTTGGAAGGAACATAGCAATGGCAAAGAAGATTGAATATCCGAATACAAGCATGGTAGTACCGGTTACAGAGTAAGCATAAAGGCTTGCCAGTCCAACAATAACCAATACAGCCGCTCCAAGAACCGTCTTGCGGATGCCCATCTTATCCATTAAAGCGCCGCCGCCCACCATACCTACGATGGAGACAACAGAATAAACGGAAAGTACAGTTCCCTGAAGTTTTCCGCCATCCTTTGCGATGGAGGTAACAAAGTTCGGAACGTGTGTGGTAACACCTGCAGAGAGAATTCCGATACAGATAACAACGCCAAGTACGCAGAACCATGCGCTGGACTTGGTAGCGACCTTCTTGGATACGCCAACCCATGCGTTAGACTGAGCCTGCTTGTCTGTAGCAGAAGCATCTTTATTGCCGGTACGGTATGGCTCTGTACCATATTCTGCCGGTGAACGCTTCACCAGGAAGAGTGAGGTAATTACCATAACTACGCCTACAGCGCCGGCAGAGAATAACATTGCTGTTTTCCAGCCGGTAGGACCGGAAGATATAAAACCGGAAATAATCGGCGACCAAACAGCGCCGCCAAGTCCGCCGCCTGCATAGGCGATTGACATCATGGTTGCACGCTTGTCCTCAAACCATGCGGTAACAAGCATAGAAATCGGAAGCTGTGTAAGACCAGCCAGGAATACATTTGCGACACCGAATATCAGGTAGAACTGCCAGATTGCAGTACAGAATGTGGCAACTACCCAACACAGGCATGTTCCGATGCTCATAATCAGCATCATCATTTTCATATTTTTTTTCTGGTATAATCCTGCAATTACCATGGCGCCGATTGCGCTGGCAAAGGATGCAATAAGGTTTACCAGTGACCAGCTTGTAACGCTGAATCCCAGGTTTTCACAGACTGGAGCCATGTACAGTGAAAAACAGTTGCCCATGATTCCGGTCGGTATAAATGACAGGATGAAAGCTGCAGCAAGAACCCCCCAGCCTTTGAACTTTTTACTCTCCATTTTTTTCTCCTTTCAGATATGAACTGTTATTTAAATGTTGCTCTACGAGTTTACTGCGGACAATCTTACCGTTTTCGTTGCGCGGAATTTCATCCACGAATTCAAAAGATTTCGGTATTTTGTAAGGCGGCAGATAATTAAGCGCATATTTTATCAACGTTTTTTCCTGGATGGGCTCGCTTGCTTCAATAAAAGCATGAATGCGGTGTCCCCATTCCGGATCGGGAAGCCCGACCACGACCGCCTCAACAACCTTCTTTGATTTTTTTAAGACAGTTTCAATCTCTGCGGCAAATACGTTCTCGCCGCCGGTAACAATCATACCGCTGCGTCTGTCTGTAAAGTACAGATAGCCGTCCTCGTCTACATATCCGATATCGCCCACGCTTTTGAAGCCATTCTCATCGCTTTCGAGAGGGGGGACATTGATGTATTTTATCCTGGGGGCATCGCCGTTCCAGGACATATAGATATTGCCAATTTCTCCGATTGGAAGCTCGTGGCCTTCCTCGTCACGGATTGAGATACTGCCGCAGGGCATTCTGCCGATACTGCCCTCATGGGTAAGCCACTCGTCACCGCGAATATAGGTAATTCCTACGCATTCCGTCATGGAGTAGATTTCGTAAACTTTTTCCGGCGAAATAATTTCAAACCATTCTCGTTTAAGGTCTGCGGAACAAACTCCGCCGGTATGACAGAGAACCTCAAGGCTGCCTAAATCCTCTGGATGGAAGTTTGGCAGTTTCACAATGCGCTGCATCAGTGTTGGAACTAACTGCACATATTCAATCTGATATCTCTTTATTAATGCAACAATTGATTTTGCGTCAAGGCAAGAAGGCATATAAAGAGTATTACCGCAGTAAAGTCCGTTAAAGGCAACTGAATGAGGCGCGCCGTGAAAAAGTGGTCCTGCCAGTAATTGCCGCATTTCAAAACGCATTCCGGAAAGAGTGAACCATGTCTGAAGCCCTTCATCGCTTTCACCTGCAGGCATATCCTGCTGAACGACTTTTGTTTTCCCTGTCGTGCCGCCGGTGCAGTTCGCAAGATTAGGAACAGCAAGAACGTCAGGAGGCATACCTTCCGAATAATTTTTACATAGCTCTTTTAGCTCATTAGAACTTAGAGCAAAATAATTAGTAGGCTTCCAGCGGTTCGTAATCACAAGAGAAGGAGAAACACACTCACATATCTCAAGGAGGTTGCGCCGTGGAACTCTGTCTGATATGGGAACATAACATGCACCCGTTTTCCAGATGCCAAAAGCAAGAGCAATATGAGTGGGAATGTTGGGAAGAGCGACAATAACACTCTTCCCAGCCCCGATTCCCTGCTCCAGAAGATACCACGCAATACGATTGGAAAGAGTCTCAAGAGTCCGCCAGGTCATGACAGATTCTATATTTTTTGGTGAGACGTATACGATTGCGGGAGCATCCGGTTTGACTCTTGCAATATTAGCCAACTGTGCTCCGGGAGTAAAAAAACTGTTCTCACTATGATTGAAAATGTTAAAGTGTGACGTACACACGGCGTTTAGCCCTCTCATTTCTCTCCCGTTTTTTGGAGCAATTTTCTATTTATGTATATAATTAGCCTGCAACGTTAGCTGGTCTGTATCCGCCATCTACCGGCAGCGTAACACCTGTGATATAGGAAGCTGCACTGGAAGAAAGGAAAAGGATTGCATCAGCAATAACCTGCGGATCACCAATCTTGCGAAGCGGAATTCCTGCTGCAAGATTCTTCTTAGCAAACGGCGGAACAGTAGCAAGAAGCTGTGTATCAATAACTCCAGGTGCAACAGCATTAACGCGGATTCCAGCATATGCCTGCTCCCATGCCATAGACTGTGTGAAGGCAATAACGCCAGCCTTAGATACCGGATATGGGCATCCGCAGCCTGCTCCGTAGATACCTGCTACAGAAGCAGTATTTACGATACAGCCTTTGGTCTTCTTAAGCATCTTGATTGCATACTTGGTCATGTTAAATGTACCTTTGATATTGGTGTCCATTACGTAATCCCACTGGGACTGTTTCATTTTATGGATCGGAACGCTGCTGTCAACGCCTGCGTTGTTTACAAGAACGTCAAGCTGTCCCCACATCTCCTCGATCTCAGCATAAAGCTCCTGAGCTGCCTTGTAATCGGTAAGAGTGATTGCTTTGTGCTTGAATTCATAGTCAGGATTAATGGACTTTAACTCCTCAAGCTGTTTGGAAACATCCTCGCCCTCTTTTCCTAAGAAGTAAACCTTTGCGCCTGCTGCAAGAAATGACTTTACTGTAGCATATCCGATCCCTGTAGTTCCTCCGGTAACTAATACCACTTTTCCTTTAAATTCGTTTTCAAACATTTTTAAATCTCCTTTCTTTTTTGGGTTTCCGAAGCATTCCCGTTACTTCGGAAATGACATCACCGATACGTCAACTCAATGAATGGTAATATTTTAACATTTTTTTAAGAGGTTCAGTAAATGGATAACTGTTTTTTTATACAATACAGATGGACAAAAAGTAAAAATATATAGTCAAAATGACGGACAAATAAAATTATGATAAAAAAATGACTTCTGTTAATAATAATTTTTTAACAGAAGCCATGATTTATTTAGACTTTTTTCTACTGGAGAAAAAAAATCCTTTTCCATATGGTCGGTGATAATTCCTAAAAAGTTCATCATATAGCAGAAGCAAAGTTGGATACCGTCGCTTGTGTCGCTTTTTGCTTCGCTTAAAAGTCCGTTCATCGAGTCATTGGCAATCTGCGCCGACAGACCTCTGAGATAGACGACCGGAGGTTGTGACGGGACAGAAAAATGCTCATATTTTAAGTATGGATTCGCAACCATATACATATAGGTGCCGCTGTTCATACGTGCCTCTGCAACCTCAAGTTCTTCACGTCTGGAGGGCAGCAGGCGGTAACGGTGAAACGGACCCAGATTAATCAGGGTATTTGGTCTTAGCTTGTATTCCAGTCCATTTACATCTATGGTTCCCGTACCAGACCGAACCAGAAAAAAAGTCTGGTCCCGATTATTGGTATAGGACATGGGGGTTCTGATACGGCGAAGATGTGCGGATACGTTCTCTGGCAGGACATTATTGGCAAAATAATCGTGGGCGCCGGAGAAAACGGTGCGGTTTGCGGCGTCTGTTTTTGCAAGAGAATTTTTTGGCATAGTCATCACCTGCTTTCTTGTAAATTCTAACGGTTTTTTGATTTTTTTTGAGTCGCTTTTATGCTTCGCTGCTTTCTGAACTCTCCAGGGGAAAGTCCGTTGATACCGAAAAATACCCGCGCCATAGTACGGTCTGAACCAAATCCGGATTCGATGGCAATGTCCATAATCGGAAGATTCGTTGTAGTCAAAAGGGATTCGGCATAGCGTACCCGAAACAACGACAGAATCTCCTTGTAGCTGGAATTCAGTCTGGATTTGAACTGAATCCTCAGAATGTTTTTCGAGGTGTAGAGATCCCGTGTTACGCTTTTCGAGTCGATTGGCTCGGTCATATTCTCATACAGGTAGCTGATGGCTGCAATCAGCGTCTCGCTCATAATGGTTCCACGATAAATCCGCCCGTCTTTTCCGTCGCTTAGCATCTGGTTTAGATAGGTCTGAGGCGTCATGCCCGTCATAGTTTTGAAACGGCGGAAGAAAGTAATTTCTTCATTAAAGCCGGATATGGACGATATATAGTCAAACGAAAGGCTGTCATACAAAAAGTACGTCATGGCATGAGCCAGGCGCAGCCGATTAAGGTATTGGTTAAAATTCAGCCCTGTTGCTACAAGAAGCGCGTGGTTAAGCGAAGCTTCGGTCGTGGTTGGACATACAGCCTTCACAACATCTGAAATGGTCAGGGGCGCGGTACTGTGGGCAGCAATATAAAGACTTGTCTTGCGGCTCAAAGGAAACGAGTCGAATTTGTACGTTGCCTTCTTGCCTTTGGCAAATCTATTATAAAGCAGTTCAATCTGCCGCAGAAAGGAGCTGCGGATTACGGTCGAACCGTAGGTATTCTTCTTACTCAGCTTATGGAATTGTTCAAACAGGTGTAAGATCTTTTCCACTTCTGCGCCGTCGGGGCCGATAACGGGAAGGTTATTGACAACCTCAAGCTCAGTAGTGGGGGAAATCCTGTTAAATGCATAATAATTTAAAAGCTGATAATCATAAGAACAGACCCATAGGTGAAGCTGACTGCCGAAATCTGGACAGATTGTAATCACCTGTGAGCACTGAATCCATGATACACAACCGGGTTGAACCGAAAATTCTTCTCCATTTATAGTAAAATTACCATATCCTTTTTTGACGAGTATAAAATAACTGTCGAATTCCATGACCGGAAACATCTCGCTGCTGATTACATGCTTCTGCAGCTTAAGATACTTGTCAGGGCCACAGAAAATCCCGTCTCTTGGTAACTCACATAAAGGACGGATCTTATTTTTCAAAACGATGGTACTCCTTTATTTCTTGATTTTAAAGTCGAAATATGTCACTTCATTGATATAGTAAAAGATTATCACATAAAAGTGGGGAAATCAATGAAATGTAAGAAAGTTTTCACAAATTTCATAACTCTTAGAAGTACAGTCAGACCGAAAAAGACCGCAGACATCGGGAATATCTGCGGTCTTTTTATCTGGCTGGATATTTATGGTAAAGGCTCCCATTCCTCTGGCTCCCACCCTTTTGGCGGAAGCGGATTGCGGTAATCCCCATCTGACTGGTACTGATACATGCGCATGGTCGCAATACGCCAAAAACCTTCTGAATCTTTTACAAAATCATCACAATAGATTACCCGTGTTTCAACTGTGTAACCGTCCTCTGTGTATACGTGATGATCCTCGTACTGAAATACTCCGCGCGCATGCTGGCTGTCTTTAATCCATACAAGAGGCTGGTGCCCCATATGAGACGTTACCATAGGAAGATTACTCCATTTGGCGTGCCTTGCCTGGGTCAAGGGGTCTTTTGCCGCTACCTGCCCGTTGTGAAAACAGCGGAAATCCTCTGTAAACAGCTCTAAAGCATACTCCTCCTTTTTCATATCCATCAGCCACCAGTAATAATACTTAGTCTCGATGATTTTCTGAAATTCACAGAGAAGTTCGGGTGTATACTGCTGCCTTCGGGCGTTTAAGACCACTTCCAAAATCCGGTCTCTCTCCTTCTTCTTCAAATTCCGTACCTTGAATGCCATCTTGCCGTACCTCCTGTCTTTGCGGCTATAACTTATATGCAGCCTCAAAACCTTCCCACATAGCGAAGCTTGCCTGACGTGCTCTTACAGAATCACCGACTGCATATACCTCTGGGATAAATGTCTTAAGTTCTTCTGAAAGAGGATCATAATTCCTGGAGCCAAGACCGAAAAGTACATAGTCAAAGCCGCGAAGCCATTCCTCGGTTCCGTCCTGGCGCAGTACCTTTACGTCATGGTCGGTTACTTCCAGAATCTTGGTATTTACATTAATATTAACGCCTCTGCTCTTTAATTTGCGGATTAAAGGCGTACGATTTGGTGCGCATACATTGGTAAGAAGCTGTGGAAGCATCTCAATCAGAGTTACCTCTACGTCGCCAATGCTGGCCTCAAATCCCTTGGTATAAGAGTTTGGCCGCGCGTTCTCAAGAACAACCTCTGCTGTCTCACAGGCAACTGCACCGCCTCCCAGTACGCAGACACGTCCTCTTGGAATTACGAATTTACCTCTCAGGAAATCATGAGCAGTACGAACTGGATATTCCTTGGTTCCCTTGATTGGCGGAACTAATGGCCTGGCTCCGGTAGCAACAATAACAGCCTCTGGCGCGAACTCCTTAACAGCCTCTACGGTTCCCTCTTTGCCAAATTCAAAGGTTACGCCTGCCTTCTTGGCGCGATAGTTCAAATGAACCATCCACTTGGTCATCTCCTGCTTACCAGGCGCTACTACGGCAAGATTCAACTGTCCGCCAATTCTCTTGTCAGCTTCCCATACCGTAACCTGATGGCCTCTCTCTGCCGCTGTAACAGCCGCCATCATTCCGGCAGGGCCGGCGCCCACTACGAGCACTTTTTTAGATTTTTCGGCTGGAACCTCCGGAAAATCATACTCTTTTCCAACTCTTGGGTTGATGTGGCATCTGCATTGCGGGAACGCCTCGCTTCTGCTGATACAGCTTCCACCGCAGCTTCCGCAAGGGGTAATCTCGTCAAACTGGTTCGCCAGAGCCTTCTTACACAAATCCGGATCTGCAAGAAGAGGACGGCCAATGGAGACACCGTCTACCAGACCACGCTCCACGATGTCAGCCGCATAGCGGATATCATTAATCTTTCCAGCTACATAAACGGGAATATTGACGACCTTCTTAATCTCGGACGCTTCATATACATTTACACCAATGTGCTTATTCTGGCTTGGAATAATGTGCTCTAATCCTTCGTACTGTGTACCTCCAGAAATCTCAAGCATATCAATTCCCGCAGCCTCAAACTTCGGCGCCAGATACAGCATGTCCTCCAGGGAGTTTCCGCCGATCATACGCTCGTCGCCGGAGATACGTAAAATTAATGGGAAATCAGGGCTGACATTCCTTCTGGTCTCCTCAATGATTTCTAAGATAAATCTTGCGCGATTGTCTAAGCAGCCGCCGTACTCATCCATCCGCTTATTGCGCAGAGGTGAAAGGAATGCGCCTGCCAGCATGTAAGCGTGTGCACAGTGAATGGAGATACCGCCGCAGCCTGCTTCCTCTGCTCTGCGTGCAGCCTGGCCAAACTGCTTCACGATTTTCTGAATTTCTTTTACAGTGATTGGACGGCTTACATGGCAGTTGGCGTTTACATTGGTGGATGGTCCTAACGGAGCAACCTTCCGGTATCCGCAGATGGATTCCGGTCCCGGATGAATAATCTGTGGGATTAATACGCTTCCTGCCTCTCTGACGCGGTCTGCGAATTCCTTGAACTGTGGAACCAGACTATCCTTATCTAATGCAGTCGTATTGCCAAGATATAGATATTTGTGGTCAACAGTTACGGCGTCGATTACAACATATCCAGTGCCCCCCTCAGCACGACGGACAAAAATATCTGCCAGCTTCTTCGGAACGCTTCCGTCAGCAGCTTCATAATCCATACTCATAGGCGCCATTGCTACACGATTCTTCAGTGTGGTTTTCCCTAATTTAAGGGGACTGAAAAGCTTTGAATCTTTCATATCTCTTATCATATAAATTCCTCCTGACCTATTGTTAAACTCATTATAAACGAATAAAAAAGGGGGCGCGTCACATTTTTTTGTCAAATAATCTACATTTTCAAAAGAAATCGTTAGAAAATCTTACTAAAAAGAAGGACAATTTGTTGAATTTTACTACCAAAATGACAAAGCAAATGGAGAAAATTGGATATTAGTGACATGAAAAATTGATTTTTTGTACATTGTTTGTGCATTATAATTCACTTTTTGTTCCGACATGGTTTGGGGGTTAGTGTTAAAATTTAGACAACTTTACTATAAAGTTTACGAAAACCGATACGATTCAATATATTCCGGCAGAAAATTCCCGTTGCTGTCAGAATGTTGAAAAATTAAAAAAGAGAGGATGATTTTGCAAATGAGTTATGACGCATTGTTTTCACCTATTAAATTAAGAGGGCTTGAGTTGAAAAACCGAGTTGTTCTGCCGGGTATGGCCACAAAGATGGCGAAAGGTAAGCATGATGTAGCTGAGGATCTTCCGGGGTATCACGCAGCAATAGCGGCAGGGGGATGCGGACTGAATATTGTAGAGATTGCGTCTATCTGTTCAGAATGTCACGCAACAATCTATCTTGGACTTTATAATGAGCATCACAGAGAGCAGCTTAAGAAGATTACGAAGGCTATTCACGATAATGGCGGAAAAGCTGCTGTACAGATCTGGCACGGCGGATTCGTTCCGGAGGAATTCTTTGACAAGACAAACAAGGTAGAGACGCCGGATAATATTACGGTTGAGCGTATTCACGAGATCGTAAAGCAGTTCGGTATTTCCGCTAAGTATGCGGTAGAAGCAGGATTTGATGCGTTGGAGTTCCACAGCGCTCATACATATCTGCCTCATGAATTCATGAATGCGTCGCTGAATAACCGTACAGACGAGTATGGCAATCAGAGCCTTGAGAACCGCTGCCGCTTCAGTCTGGAGGTTATCCGTGAGATGCGTGCAAACATGCCGGAGGATATGCCTCTGATTATGCGTCTGGACGCAATCGACGAGATGCTTCCAAAGAATACTACCGTTGAAGAAACAATCGAGTTCATCAACTGGGCGCAGGAGGCAGGCGTAGACGCAGTTAATCTTTCAAGAGGAAATGCCAGAAGTCTTGCAACCGTTTATGAGGTTCCGCCGTACAACCTTGAGCCAGGCTTTAATATGGAGAATATTACTGCCATCAAGAAGGGTGTGAAAATTCCGGTTATCGGTGTTGGACGTGTGAATATGCCGGCTCTTGCTGACGAGCTGATTCGTGACGGCAAGGTTGATATGGTCGCAGTCGGAAGAGCTCAGTTGGCTGATAACCAGTGGTGTACCAAAGCAAGAGAAGGACGCGACGCTGAGATTCGTCGTTGTATCGGATGTTCAGAAGGATGCTACGATAAGGTTATTGACCCCAAGGCTACACACATTACCTGTACACGTAATCCACGGCTCTGCCTGGAATTTGAAGGAATGCCAAAGGCTGAGACTCCAAAGAACGTAATGGTAATCGGAGGAGGAATCGGCGGACTTGTTACGGCTGAGATTCTTAAGGAGCGCGGACATAACCCGACAGTTTACGAAGCAACAGAGAGCGCTGGCGGAAGATTCGTGACAGCAGGTAAGGCTCCTAAGAAGCAGGGCTTTACAGACGCTGTTCTGTGGGAGATTGAAAACTGCAAGAGAATGGGTATTGAGATTAAGACCAATACAACTGTAACACCTGAGTTAATCGCAGAAGTGAAGCCAGACCATGTAATCATTGCTACCGGTTCTGAGTATGTGAAGCCGGAGATTCCAGGAATTGACAATGCCGACGTAATTTCCGCAGAGGACGTTCTGAATGGAAAGGCAGAGGCAAAGGGCGAAGTCCTGATTCTTGGCGGCGGTCTGATTGGCTGTGAGACAGCACAGTATCTGATCGAAAAGGGCGTTAAGGATGTTCGTGTTATGGACAAGAAACGCGTAGGTAACAAATGCGGTATGCTCCGTACCATGTTCATGGATATCGAGTATCCGGGTAAGACGATCCAGAAGAGCATCCGTAGCAATGTGACAAGTATTGGAGATCATGAGATTACATATAAGTTTACAGATAAATCTAAGAAGACAAGCGAGAAGACACGTCACTTCGATACACTCGTAATTGCTATTGGAACCACATCTCGTCCGACAGAGACTCTTACAGCGAAATGTGAGGAATTAGGTATTGCTTACGACGTAATTGGCGACGCTAAGAAGGTTGGCATGGGTATTGATGCTACGGCTGACGCATACGCAGTTGGCAGAACCGTTTAATATCACAGAAAGGATTAAAGATTATGACTGTTGAAGAACGTTTGGAAGCATTAGAAAAAGAGCTGCAGCAATTAAAAGATGTACAGGCAATTAAAGAATTGAAGAGTAAATATTTATATGCTATGGACACCAAGGACTGGGAGACGTTTGCGTCTACCATGGCTCCGGATATTGAGACCTCATATTCCGATGGTAAGCTTAAATTCCACGGGCCGAAGGAGGTAACGGATTATATTTCCAGTACCATGCCTAAGACAGAGGTTACCTTACATCAGGGCCACAATCCGCAGATTTGGTTCGAGAGCGATACCGTTGCGTATGGCAAGTGGTATCTGCGCGACGAGCTGATTTTCGATAAGGGAGACCCGTATGAGGGGTTGGAGATTAAAGGCTCTGCAATCTATACAGACAAGTATGTGAAGATTGACGGACAGTGGTTCATTCAGGACACAGGATATATCCGCGTTTATGAGGAATCCTTCCAGCGCGACTCCACACACCGCGTAAGAATCAGCATGTTCCGCCCGTCTACAAAGAAAAAGAAAATTGCCAAGAGAAAAACTGTAAAAGAAGATTAATGTAAACAGCTACATATGCCGCTGTGCCTGTCTGGTATGGCGGCATATTTGCGAAACAAAATATAGATCTGATTAGGGGGCGGGAAGGATGCTGCGCAATCTTCGCAGAAAAATATACAAAAAAATACGTTTTGAGACATGGTACCGCAAGGCATATTATTATCACCGCAAACGGAATGAAATGGACGAAATTATTGAGAAATATAAGGGAGCTGAGGTGTTTGAAGACCGCAGATATCTGCGGTCCCTGCGTCGGGATATGATTCGCAGCCTTTTTAAATATGGCTCATATTACAGTGAATATTTTCTCTTTGGGTATGATGAAGAAAAGAGTCCGGAATATAGAGGCTCTTTTATCACAGAAGGAATACGGATGAGCTTCTACCCCCGCATGAACCTTAAGAAGAATACAGACCTTCTGGAAAATAAATACAGGACTTATAAGAAATTCCAGGATATGTTCAAGCGTGAGGTCATCCGCATCAAAAAGAATGAGGAGCCCACCGAGGAAAATTTAAAGAATTTAGAAGAATTCGCAGCCCGTCACGAGAATTTCGTGGTGAAGCCGGTGTATGCGGCTTTTGGTACTGCTGTGAGAATCGAAAATATCGCCATGTACGATTCGGTGGAGGACGCCCATGTCCGCTACCGGAAGAACGGCGTTGTCATAGAAGAATTAATTGAACAGGGGGAGGCAATGGCGCGTATCCACCCTGGATCAGTCAATACCCTGCGGATACCTACGGTGATTATTAAAAACGCCGAGGGCGAGCCGGAGATTCAGTTGTTTCACCCGTCATTAAGAATGGGAAGAGATGGAAGTTTTGTGGATAATTTTAGCGCCGGAGGAGTCAGCGCCCTTATTGACCCGCAAACCGGTATGATATATACTGATGGTGCAGACAAAAAAGGACATAGTTTTGAGTGCCATCCGGACAGTGGAATCAGGTTTCGCGGATTCCAGATTCCGGAATGGGAAGCTGCTGTGTCCATGGTAAAGGAAGCGGCAATGATGATTCCGGATAACCATTACTGTGGTTGGGATCTGGCGTATAGCAGAGACAGGGGATGGTGTATGGTGGAGGCCAACTGTACGGCGCAGATGGGCGCCATGCAGATGGTGGAGAAAAAGGGCCGGAAGCATGAGTTGGAGGCATTGATTGCACAGATGTAGGCTTAATTTGGCAGCGCTAAGAAACAGACAGATGAAAATTAAGAGGGACATGAGATGGGGCAGCTATCGGACATAAGAAGGATGATTACCTCAAGAAAATACATACGGGAATTCGCAGAGGATTACGCAGGGAGATACGGGAAGAATCCAAGGGAGGTTTTGCAGGATATCGTTCAGGCAAAGAAGATGAATCATATTTCCTTTGGAGAGTATGAGTGGATTGGTCACTATGACCTTACGGCTGAACAGAAAAAGACCGTTTCAACGCTGTGGACTCGTATGGAATTCCGCAAAATGTTTACGGACAGACGCTATATTGGTATGCTTATGAATAAATACATTTTCTCAAAAGTATTCGCAGAGTTCTATGGACGCCGGTGCGCACAGGCATTGGAGGTTGATGGGGATTTGCTTAAAAGGCTGGGGGATAATGGCGGCCGTGTGGTCTACAAACCGAATTGCAAGGGGATGGGGAAAGGGATTCGCATCCTTCCGGTGACGACAAAGCAGGAGATTGACGAAGCCTTGGAATGTATCCGCAGCGAAGGAAACGGAATCGTGGAGGAGTACATCTGTCAGAATGAGGTCTTAAGTGAGCTGTACCCCAAGGCTGTGAGCGTGATTCGTTTTTACTCTGTGTGTTCGCCTCAGGGCGCATTTCTGTTCGCGCCTGTGCTTACGGTGGCACATCAGAATGAGATTTCTAACGGCTGTCAGGACGCGCTGACCTCCATGGTGGACATACGGACAGGGGAGGTGCTGACCCAGGCGGTGGACCAAAATGAGATGGTGGAGTATGAGACGCATCCTGTTACCGGTAAAGCGTTTCAAGGGGTGATGCTTCCTTTTTGGGAGGAAACCATTGGAATGATGCGCCGCGTAGTTCCTCTGGCAAGTAAGATTTCCAATATTGGATGGGATGTTGCGATTACGGGAGAGGGGCCGGTGCTTGTGGAGGCGAATACGATTCCGGGCTTTACTACCGCGCAGTATTCCGGATTTGGCAGGATAACGCAAGGGTATGGATATCAGCCCTTGTTTGACGCGGTACATGGGATTGGCTTTGAGGATGACGGACGGTATGAGAAGGTGGTTTTAAAGCTCTGACAAGACAGAAAGGAGGGCACGCAGGATGGCAAAGCAGATTAAGGTCTATTATACCAAACTCCACAATATGGGAGATCAGTTGAATGAGCTGATTCTTGAGAAATGTTTTGGCTATGAGGTCGTGCGCTGTTCTTTTCTGGAGGGAGAGCTGTGCGCTATTGGAAGCTGTCTGGGGATGTATACCCTGCATGGGACCTTCCCTATGCGAATCAGACAGAGAATCAATGGGATTGCCAGCCCTCATGTGTCAATCTGGGGAACCGGCTTCATCAATTACTCGGATTGTGAAGGGATATTCTTTAAGAGAGATATGGATTTCTGTGCAGTTCGGGGAGAATTGACGAGGAAAAGGGTAGAGAAAATGACAGGGAGAACACTGGATATTCCCACGTCCGACGCGGGACTTCTGGCGTCAGAGCTTTTGGAGGTTAAGCCGGAGAAATGTTACGACGTAGGGATTATCCCCCATCTCTGTGATTTGAAGGACCCCAGGGTGTCAGAGCTTATTGAAAAATATGCCGGCAAATTCATCAATGTAAAGGATGAGCCTATGAAGGTAATTGAGGAGATTGCAAGATGCAGGTGTGTTCTCTCAAGCAGCCTTCACGGACTGATTGTGGCAGACAGTCTGGGCATTCCCAATCTGCACGTAGTATTTGGCGACAGGCTTCTTGGCGACGGCTATAAATTTGACGACTATTATTCCGCCTATGGTATGACGCACACGCCCTATGATTTGCGGACGGAAAGGCTTCCAGAGCTTTCCATGGTTGAAGATAGATACAGCATCCGCAAGGAGGCGGTTGCAGAGAAAAAGAGGGCACTTAAGGAAGTGTTTCCGTTTCCAGTGACAAAGGAGTAAGAGCGATGGAACAAAAGATGATTTCAGTAGTCATTCCTACATACAACAGAAAAGAGAAGCTTCCCAAGTGCATCGAAAGCGTTCTTAGCCAAAGCTACAAGAATATAGAGGTTCTTGTGGTGGATGATGCTTCCACAGACGGTACGGAAGAACTGTTTCGTGAGTTTGGGGATTCACGTCTTCATTATCTGAGATATGAAACGAACCGAGGGGCATGTTATGCCAGAAATTATGGCGCCAAACGAGCCAAGGGAGAGCTTCTGGCATATCAGGACAGTGACGATGTGTGGCATACGGATAAACTTAAGAAGCAGTATGAATTCCTCTGTATTAGCGGGGCAGATATGTGCTTCTGTGGAATGAACCGCATGTCTGAGGGAGGAAGTCGCTTCTATTATCCGGTGCATCCCTTTCATCCGGAGAATGCACTGGAGGAATTTCTTGCCGAGAACAGAGCCAGCACTCAGACGATGCTGATGTATAAAAAGGTGTGGGAGCAGCTTCAGTTTGATGAAAATATACGCCGCTATCAGGATTGGGATTTTGGCATCCGCGCAGCCGGAAGTTTTACACTGTGCTATCTTCCGGAGGCCTTGGTGGAGTCTGAGGTGGGCTTAGACAGTATATCCACCAGGGTAAAGTCTTATCCTCATCTGCTTCATCTGCACAACAAGCATGAGAAGCTTTACCGGCAGTATCCGAACAGTGATGCGGTGATGAACAGGCGTCTGGGAAAGCGGGTCCATCAGACAGATCCGGCTCTGGCGGCGGTACATTTTAAGAAAAGCTTTGGTTTAAGCCGCAGTTTTTATGATTTTGGCTATTGGATGGCAGATAGTTTTCGGGCCATGTTTTGGAATAAAGGAAGCATGAGCGAAAGGGAGAAGGAAGCATGACAGCGTTTGTAATACTGCATTACCGCGCCATAGAGATGACCAGAACCTGTGTGGAGAGAATAAAGGCATTGGAGGGCAAAAGCCATATTGTAATCGTTGATAATGCTTCGCCCAACGGCACAGGCAGGATTTTGGAAAAGGAATATGAAAAAGAGAAGATGATTACCGTCCTATTGAACCAGGAAAACGGGGGATTTGCCAGAGGAAATAACCTTGGAATTTGCTGGGTGTGCAGTCATCTTAAGGCGGATTTTGTGGTTGTGCTCAACAATGATGTGGAGATAGTACAAAAGGATTTCGCTGTGCAAATTGGCGAGATTTTTAAAGAGCATCCCTTCGATGTTCTTGGGCCGGACATTCTCTCTGTTTTTTCGGGTATCCATCAGAGTCCGAAAAGCCTTCATGGGTGTACTCTGGAATCAGTGAGGAGAAAGTATGCGAAGGTGAAGAAAAGCAGCAATCCCATTCTGCTTTTGTTAAGCAGCGGTGAGAAGAACAGCCCCGCAATCTGGAAACGGGTACAGCGGCGGCAGAGGGCCAAGCAGAAGATTGACTCTTCGGTTTCGGCAGAAGGGGTTGTCCTTCATGGCTCATGTGTCATTTTTTCCCACCGGTATCTGGCGGCCCATCCGGAGCCGTTCTTTCCTAAGACTTATATGTATTATGAGATGGAGATTCTGGAGTGGCTGTGCCGCCGTGAGGGAAATGTAATTCGCTATGACCCGTCAATCTCTGTACTGCATTACCAGTACGTGGCTTCCAAGCAGGAATATAAATCCATTGTGAAACGCTCGAAATTTGTGATAGAATGTCTCTTAGATTCCCTAAAAGCAGCAGAGGAATTGATTCTTGAAGACAGCGGGGAGGAAAAGGCGTGAAGAAAAAAAGAATCAGCAAGACAACCAAGGCGTTTTATATCGCCCTTTCTTATGTGTCGCCCCGTTTGAATACACATCTTCTTTTTCTCAAGAAATTCGGGCGTCTGCCAAATCTTAAAAATCCGCAGACACTCAACGAAAAACTTCTGAAATTAAAATTAGAAGACTTTGGAAAAAATGAACTGGTTCGACAGTGTGCGGATAAATTTCGTGTGCGGCAGTATGTGAAAGACTGCGGACTTGGGCATTGTCTAAACGAGCTTCTGGCAGTCTATGACTCGGCAGAGCAGATTGATTGGGACAGCCTTCCTGAGAGCTTTGCCATGAAATGGAATTTTGGCTGCGGCTACAATCTCATCTGTCCGTCTAAGGATGCTCTGGAGGTTCCAGCGGCAAAGAAAATGCTGGAAAAATGGGGACGCGAGCCGTTTTGGGCTTATTTTTCTGAGCTGCAGTATCGTGGTGTTCACAAGAAAATTATTGTTGAGGAATATATTGGAAGCGAAGGAGGAACGCCGCCAAAGGATTATAAGTTCTATTGCTTTAACGGCAATGCTTATTGCGTCATGGTGTGCGTGGGACGGGAAGAAGGGTGGCCCCGTTTTTATTTCTTTGACAGAGAGTTCAGGCTTATGCGGATTAACCGTGACTCGGTAAATGCGCCGAAGGATTTTTCAATCCCTAAGCCTTTGGGGCTTTCGGAGGCATTTCAGATTGCCGACAGGCTGAGTCAGGGCTTTCCCTTTGTGCGGGTAGACTTGTATCTGACGCAGCGAGGCGTGCGTTTTGGGGAAATGACCTTCACGCCGGCGGCGGCCCTTGATAATAAACGGCTTCCAAAGACAGATCTGCTCTTTGGAAGCTTGATTAAGAGTAGTGTAAAATAATCAATAAAAGAGACGGGAATTGGTTATAAAATAGGAGTTAAATTATGAAAATAGCGGTTTTAGGGGCAGGGAACAGTGGGTGTGCGCTGGCAGCAGACTACGCATGGCGCGGTCATGAGGTGACGCTGATTAAGACGTCCCACTCCCTCCATGATGATAACTTCCGCCATCTGACTGAGAATGGTGCAGAAATAGAGATGGATGAATTCGGTACAAAAAAGGTCTGCAAAATCAGCCATTTGACCAGGGAGGTCAGTGAAGTCAGAGGCCATGAGGTTGTACTTTTGTCTACCCAGACGGGATTTCACCAGGAGGTGCTTAAGAGGGTGCTTCCCTATCTTGAAGAAGGACAGATTCTTCTGATTAATCCGGGGTATCTCTCCACAGCTTATGCCCTTGGTCTGGGACTTAAGGAGGGCGTCATAGTGGCGGAGGCTGAGAGTAACTTTATTGACGGGCGGATATGGTCGCCCGGACATTTCAAAGTGGGCTTTCGTAATGTGCGCAATCCTCTCGGTGTCTATCCGGCCCAAAAGACTGCCCAGGCGGCAGCGGTTTTGGATGAGATGGGAACGCCCTTCGTGTATTTAAAGAGTGTGGCAGAGGCGGCTCTGCATAATCCCAATATGATTGTACATACAGTGGGCGCGGTCATGAGTATTCCGCGAATTGAGGCCACAAAGGGAGATTACTGCATGTATCATGAGGTGTTCACGCCTTCTGTGTGGACTCTTTTGGAGGCCCTGGATAGAGAAAAAATGGACATACTGGAAGCTCTGGGCTTTGAAAGACTTGCCTATGCAGAGGCCTGTAAATTCCGAAATAGTCTGGACGAACTGCGGGAAGGCCGTGAGGTGTTTTTTGAGTATGCGTCCATGCCCCAGAGGGCGAAGGGCCCCCAGAGTGTGAATTCCAGATACATTACGGAGGATGTTCCCCAGGGCTTGGTGCTGATGGAATCCTTAGGACAGGTCCTTGATATTCCGGTTCCTGTGTGTACGGCGTTGATTGAGCTTGCCTCGGCGTCTCTTAAGACAGATTTCCGCAAGGACGGGCGCACCCTTAAGCGCTTGGGAGAGGAAAATGTACGCAGGATATTGAATATGCACTAGAAAAGGGAGGAAGTGGGATGTCAAGGTGGAGTGCAGGAAAAAAGATATATCAGATGGCCAGGCGGCTTAAGGTACAGCGGGGCGGTTTCGCAGCCTTGTACTTTCTGGATGCTCTGGGCGCAAGCTACCGGCATCAGGCTTCACCGGAGAATTATTTTGTGCTTCGCTTCTACGAGCTGAGTGATGCAGAACGACAGACCTATCTTACTTCCGGCCGTTCTGCCAGCGCAGACCGAGCGCTTAATTGGTCTATGACCAGGGAGAAAGAGGAAATTATGTCCCATAAGCATTTGTTTTACCAGAGTTTTTCTGATTTTGTGCATAGGGACTTTTTATACGTGCCAGAGCTTCCATTCATGGAGTTTGCTGCATTTCTCGACGCTCATGACATATTTATCGTCAAACCAGATCGGGGAATCATGGGACAGGGGATTAAAAAACTGTGTACCAGGGAAGTAAAGGAGCCTAAAGCTTTATATGAAGAATGTAAGGCCAAAAAGTGTCTCTTAGAGCAGGTGATTGTGCAGCATGAAGCCTTAGAGCAGATTAGCACCTGTGTGAATTCTGTGCGTATCAATGCTGCAAGAGACAAAAGGGGGAATGTCCGACTGATTGGAGCCTGTTTAAAATGCGGCGCTCCTGGGACGGTTGCAGATAATTTTCATTCAGGAGGAGTGGCGTATCCCCTTAATCTGGAAACTGGCGTTGTTACAGGACCAGGGCGAAACAATACAGAAATCAAAGATTATGAATATCATTCGGGTTCATCTGTCTATATGCCAGGTTTTGCTATACCTCATTGGGAGCTGGTCAGAGCATGTGCGATTCAGGCGATGGAGATGATACCAGAACTTGGATATGTTGGGTGGGATATTGCGGTTACCCCTAAAGGTGCGGAATTGATTGAAGGAAACTGTCACTGGCCGGGCGGCAACATCATCCAGCTTGATAAAATCGGGAAGTACCCGCTGATAAAGGAGTGCTTAAAATGAATATTTTAACTGAGAATTATCTTGTGAAGAATTTAAGAGCCTATCCGCTGCTGAGGAAAAAATTTATGTCCTATATTAAGGGCTTGAACCAATTTCCGGAAGGGTTTACGAAGAATAAACTGTTCCATGACTATCTCAAGGTCCGCAGGCACAATCCAGAGAAGCGGGTGTCGCAGTCTGAGTACATGATTTTTGGGTTCTGCAATCTGAGTGAGAAAGAGCAGAAAAAATACCTTACTGATGTGGAGGCAACCCGTCTGATGCGGCCATATAACAGTGAATCAGAGCCATATCTGAAAAGCAAGGAAACCTTTCTTAAGAATTTCACACGTTTTATACATAGGGGATGGCTTTATGTGCCGGACGCCAGTTATGAGGAGTTCTGTGAATTTGTGCACAAGTACCATACCGTTGCTTTAAAGCCCCAGTATTCCAGTTGGGGAATCGGGTTTTTGAGGCTGACAGAGGAAGAACTTCGAGAAAATGAGAATCCAAGGGAGTTTTACGAGAAGATGTGCAGCGGCAAATATCTGGCAGAGGAATTCGTAGAATCCTGTGATGAGCTGGCTGTTTTCCATCCGTCTTCGCTGAATACATTGCGGGTGATTACCTTCCGATGCGGCGAGAGATTCGAGGTGTTCGGCTGTGGGCTGCGTGTGGGCAACAATGGGCTGCATGTGGATAATGCACACGGAGGCGGCATTTTCTGTGAGATGGACCCTGCAAACGGTGAGATTATAACGGATGGTCTGGACGAATGCTCGAACAGTTATGTGACACATCCTATGACCGGAGTAAAATTTAAAGGTACAAAGATTCCCCATTGGAAGGAAATCGTAGAGCTGTGCAGGGAGGCTTCCATGGAGCTGCCTTGTCTGCGTGTGGTGGGATGGGATGTGGCCATTCTGTCAGACGGACGCCTTGAGTTGATTGAAGGAAATCACAATCCTGGAATGAATATCGTACAGGCGCCGGCGAAGCATGGGGTTCATGATAAGTTTGCGTCAATGCTGTTGGATTATTATGGAGAGCCAGAGCAATATAAAAAGGCATTGCAGTCGTAAAAGCTGCGGACCCGTTAAGGTCAAGTTTCTCAACCTTAATGGGCCGGCAGCTTTTTATATTTACAGTCCTAATTTTTCTTTCTTTTCTACAGAATTGAAACAGATGAAAAGCCTGTATATAACGGTTGTATTCGTTATCGGTATGGGCTATAATATAGCGTAATGAATTTGGCTTGAAAGAGCTCAAATATGAATGGAAAGTCTCAGGTGTGAAATTCATTTCATAAGAAAGGGCAGAAATGGACAAGATTACAAGTACATCGAACGCAAAAGTAAAACGTCTGGTAAACCTTAAGAAGAAGCGGAAGGCAAGGGACGAAGAAAAGGTTTTTCTGGTGGAGGGAATCCGGATGTTTCGGGAGGTGCCCCAGAATATATTGAGGGAAATATATGTATCAGAGACATTTTATAAAAAAGAACGGAGTGTGGTGGCTGAGCTTCTTGCCGGCGCCGCAAGAAGCTCAGCCATAGAGGTATTGTCGGACACAGTGTTTGATTATGTATCGGATACGAGAACTCCCCAGGGGATTCTGTGTATAGTAAAGCAGATGGAGTATACACTGGAAACAGTGGCGGGGGGAGAGCTGCCCCATATTGTGGCGCTTGACCATCTCCAGGACCCTGGTAATCTGGGAACCATTTTTCGGACAGCAGAAGGGGCAGGGGTGACGGGAATTATCATGGACCGAGAATGTGTGGATATCTATAATCCCAAGACAATTCGTTCCACCATGGGGTCAATCTATCGGATGCCCTTTTGCTATGCCAGGAAGCTGTCGGAAGCTGTCAAATTTTTAAACGAGAGAGGCATAAAGACCTATGCGGCGCATCTGGAGGGGATGTGTGATTATGATGAGGAGAATTATTGCCGTCCATGTGCGTTTCTGATAGGAAATGAAGGAAACGGACTTACGAAGGAAATTGCGGATTTGGCAGATACTTATATTAAGATACCTATGAAGGGGCAGGTAGAATCGTTAAATGCGGCGATTGCGGCTTCGGTGTTGATGTTTGAAGCCGCGAGACAGCGGCGGAAATAACGAATCGTTTATTGAGGCAGACGGGTTTGTGTTCGGCAGAGGTTATAGAAAGGTGTGATAGTATGGAGCCTGTGATTGATATGTCGAAGGAGTACGGTCTGGTGTTGGATGGCGGAGGCGCTCGCGGCGCATATCAGATTGGTGCATGGAAGGCGCTGGCAGAAGCAGGAGTGAAGTTAAATGCTGTGGCCGGAACCTCCGTAGGAGCGCTCAACGGTGCGTTGATCTGCATGGGAGATATTGAGAATGCCGAGAATATTTGGAGAGAGATGACATTTTCATCAGTCATGGATGTGGACGACGAATGGATGGAGCGTCTGTTTAAGAAGCAGACGACGATGAAGGAGTTTCTCAATGAAGGCTGGAAGATGCTGAAAGACGGAGGCGTGGATGTTACGCCGCTTAGAAAGCTGATTCATGAAACGGTAGACGAAGAAGCAATCCGCGGCTGCGGCAAAGAATTCTGTCTGCTTACTTTTTCTCTGTCAGAATTCAGGGAGTTGGATTTGAGTATTGACGATATACCGGAGGGACTTCTGGAGGACTTCCTGCTGGCAAGCGCGTATTTGATTGGCTTCAAAAATGAGAGAATTCAGGGAAAGAAATATATTGACGGAGGCGTTGTGAATAATGTACCATTGAATTCACTGGTGAAGCGTGGATATGAGGATATTATCGCTGTGCGTATCTATGGTCCGGGGCGGGAGCCCCGCGTTCAGATGCCCAAGGAGAGCGTAAAGTATGAGATTGCGCCGAGAGTGAAGCTTGGGAGTATTATTGAATTTTCAGGAAAACGCAGTCGGCAGAATCTCATAATCGGCTACTATGACGCCAAAAGAATGCTTTATGGCCTAGAGGGAACCATTTATTACTTAGAGCAGACTCATGACGAGGCTTATTATGAAGATATTTTGGCAGGGATGCGGGAGATTGAGAAGGCGGAGATAGGCTTTGTCCTAAAGCTGTCCCTTGGGTTTAAGGGGCGGGATTTATTCATGGGTATGCTGGAGGCTGCGGCAAAGTTACTTAAGATTCCCAAATATCAGATATACACAGTTGACCAATTATATGATATGGTATATAAAAAATACGAAGCGTTAAACGACCAGATGAACCTTCCAAGGTTTGTGCACGTACTAATAGGATTAAGAGAGGGATTGACGATGAATTTAAAAGGAAGAAGTTTTTTGACATTAAAGGATTATACACCAGAGGAGATTACCTATCTTCTGGATTTGGCGGCAGATTTGAAGGAAAAGAAGAAAAACGGCGTGCCGGTTGACAATTACAGAGGAATGAATGTCGCCCTTATTTTCGAGAAGACAAGCACCAGAACCAGATGCTCCTTCGAGGTGGCGGCACACGATATGGGAATGGGAACTACCTACCTTGATCCAAGCGGTTCTCAGATTGGGAAGAAGGAGAGTATTGAGGATACGGCGAGAGTGCTTGGCAGGATGTATGACGGGATTGAATACCGTGGCTTTGGACAGGAGATTGTGGAGGAGTTGGCAAAATACGCGGGCGTACCAGTTTGGAACGGCTTGACCAACGAGTATCATCCGACGCAGATGTTGGCGGATTTGCTGACGATCCGCGAGCATTTCGGATACCTGAAAGGAATCAAGCTTGTTTACATGGGGGATGCAAGGTACAACATGGGTAACTCCCTGATGATTGCCTGTGCAAAGATGGGAATGGATTTTGTGGCTTGTACGACGGAAAATTATTTTCCGAATGCAGAATTAGTGGAGACTTGCGAAGGGTATGCCAAGGAGAGCGGCGCAACGATTACGCTGACCTCAGACGTAAAAGAAGGGACGAAGGAGGCGGACGTGATCTATACGGATGTATGGGTGTCCATGGGCGAGCCGGATGAAGTATGGGAAGCAAGGATACGCGAGCTTTCCCCCTATAAGGTGACGAGGGAGGTCATGGCAAATGCAAGTGAGGGGGCTATATTCCTGCATTGTCTGCCGGCGTTCCATGATTTAAAGACCAAGATTGGCAAGGAGATTCATGAGCGGTTCGGTATTGAGGATATGGAAGTGACGGACGAGGTGTTCGAGTCAGAACAGTCGAAGGTATTTGACGAGGCGGAGAACCGGATGCATACCATTAAGGCTGTGATGGTGGCAACGTTGGGCGAGAGAGTATGAAATCAGAGATTTTGCGGTTATTAAAGGAATCTGACGGTTATCTGTCAGGCCAGCAGCTTTGCGACTATTTCCAGGTGTCGCGGACGGCTGTATGGAAAGTGATTGAGCAGTTAAAAAAAGAAGGATATCAGATTCAGGCCGTACGCAACAAGGGCTATCGTCTGATGGGCAGTCCGGATGTGTTGTCCAAGGCGGAGATTGAGAGTATGGTTCAGACCAAATGGGCGGGCAGACAGGTTGTTTATTACGAGGAGACGGACTCGACCAATATACGGGCCAAGGATGCCGGAGAGAAAGGCGGGGAACATGGGAGCCTTTTTGTGGCGGAGAGGCAGGTTGCTGGAAAAGGACGCAGAGGCAGGGGATGGGAATCGCCTGCCGGAACCAGCATCTATATGACGCTTCTGCTGCGGCCAACGTTCCTTCCTGTAAAAGCTCCCCAGTTGACCCTTTTGATGGCGGTGGCGGTGGTAGAAGCCATTCGCCAGGTTACAGGGCTTACAGGAGGAATCAAATGGCCCAACGATGTGGTCTTCAATGGAAAGAAGCTGTGCGGAATACTGACGGAGATGAGTACGGAAATCGGATTTATTAATTATGTAGTCATAGGCGTGGGAATTAATGTGAATCAGGAAACATTTCCGGAGGAAATAAAAGATAAGGCAACTTCGCTAAAGCTGGAAACCGGCGCCGGCATTCGCCGTGGGGAGTTAATCGCGGCCGTGATGGAGAGGTTTGAGGCGTATTATGAGACGTTTCTTAAGACAGAGGATTTATCCGCTGTGCGGGCGCGGTATAACAGGCTTTTGGTAAACCGTGGCCAGGAGGTGAAGGTCTTAGAGCCGGACAACGAATATGAGGCCCGCGCAGTAGGAATCAACGATACGGGAGAGCTGATTGTAAGAACGAAGGATGCAGAGAAGACAATTTATGCCGGCGAGGTGTCGGTGAGAGGGGTATATGGCTATGTATGATGGAAAAGTGGTGCTCTGCGGCGCCAATTCTTATGAGCAGAAGTATTATCTGAATCCTGATTTTGAACAGCTTCCCAGTGATGTCAAGGACGAGCTTAAAATTATGTGCGTGCTCTATGTCAATGATGTGGGGGGAATTCTGACCCTGGTTTATGAGGAGAACGGCGACCTGTGTTTTGAAGTGACGTCAAAGGAATTCGACCCAATGTTTGACGAGATTGGGAGTCAGTTAAAGATTAAAGAGCTTCAGAGGGAGAAGCAGGATTTACTTGAAGCCCTGCAGATGTATTATAAGGTATTCTTTTTAGAGAATTAGTGTGTTTTGGGTGTACCTTATAGCAATTCAAGGGAAGCGAGGCGGGCGGGAAGTAAAAGCTGGGCTCGTTGGATGGAGGAGAAAATGTTATTAGTAATAGATGTAGGGAATACGAACATTACATTAGGAGTATTCAAAGGAAAAGAATTGTCAGGCACATTTCGCATGACGACGAAGCTTCCAAGGACGTCGGATGAATATGGTATTACACTCAAGGAGTTGGTAGAGCGGCAGGGAATACACAGCGGGGATATCGACGATGTGATTGTAGCGTCTGTTGTGCCGGATATTATGCATTCCCTTGGGAGTGCGCTGATTAAGTATTTTGGGATTAAGCCAATGGTGGTGTCGGCGGGGATTAAGACAGGAATCCGAATTGTGACGGAGAATCCGAAGCAGGTGGGCGCAGACCGGATTGTGGATGCGGTTGCGGCATATACCCTGTATGGAGGTCCTGTGATTGTGATTGACTTTGGAACAGCCACCACATATGATATTGTGGGCGTGGACGGGACTTTTGAGGGCGCGGTTATTGCGCCGGGGATTCGTATCTCGGCACAGGCTATGACTGAGCAGGCGGCTATGCTGCCTGCCATTGAGATTAAAAAGCCGGATTCCATTATTGCGAAGGAGACGGTTGCCAGTATGCAGGCAGGGCTGGTATTCGGTCAGATTGGTCAGACGGAGTATATTGTGAAGAAGATTAAGGAGGAGTCCGGATATGCAGATGCAAAGGTGGTTGCCAGCGGCGGTTTAGGGAAAATGATTGCGGCAGAGACGGATGTGATTGATATCTACGACTCTCAGTTGACCCTTAAGGGGCTGCGGTTTATTTATGAGAAAAATAAACGGCATAACTGAATAGGTTTAAAGAGATTTAAAGAGGTTTAAAAATGATGTTTCTGAGAATATTGTATAAATGAGGGGCACAGTTGAGATGAGGATTGGAAATGTCGAGCTTGAGAACCCATATATTCTCGCGCCTATGGCGGGAGTTACAGACCTGCCGTTCCGGCTGCTTTGCAATGAGCAGGGGGCGGGCCTTTTATGTATGGAGATGATTAGCGCAAAAGCCCTTCAATATAAGAATAAAAATACGAAGGCTTTGCTGGCGATTCATCCCAATGAGTATCCTGTATCTTTGCAGCTTTTTGGTTCAGACCCTCAAATTATCAGTGAAATGGCGAAGGAGATTGAGGAATTACCCTTCCAGATTCTTGATATCAATATGGGATGTCCGGTTCCCAAGGTGGTGAGGAACGGGGAAGGCTCTGCGTTGATGAAGGAGCCGAAGCTGGTTTATGAGATTGTCAGCCGTACGGTGAGGGCCATTCAGAAACCAGTCACTGTAAAGATACGCAAAGGCTTTGACGATAATCATGTCAATGCAGTAGAGATTGCAAAGATTGTAGAGGAAGCAGGAGGCGCTGCGGTAGCTGTCCATGGCAGGACGCGGGAGCAGTATTATTCCGGTAAAGCGGATTGGGAGATTATCCGTCAGGTGAAGAAGGCTGTTTCCATTCCTGTAATCGGAAATGGGGACGTGGTTTCCAGCGAGAGCGCGTTGTCTATGTTGAAGCAGACCGGATGCGACGGCGTGATGGTTGGTCGGGGCGCACAGGGGAATCCCTGGATTTTCCGAGAGCTTGTGGAGTATGACCGGACAGGAGCGCTGCCAGAGCGTCCGTCAAGAAGTAGGGTTAAGGAGGCAATGCTAAGACATGCCAGACTACAGATAGACTTTAAAGGGGATTTCCTGGGAATACGCGAGATGCGCAAGCATGTGGCCTGGTATACGAAGGGAATGGAAGGAGCGGCGAAGCTTAGGGATGCCATTAACAGGGTGGAGTCTTATAGTGGACTTGAGGAATTGTTGAATCTCCATCTATAAAGATTATTTGGTGTCAAAGAAAGTGTATCATATATCTATTCTCTGCATATACTTTAACGGGTTTATCAAGACAGGCATGTAGTCGGCAGCGTGGTAACAGTGAAGCCGGAAGGCTGGACTGTTACGCAGCGGGAATATTTCAGTATCAAAATTATTGACATAACTTTGCCGTTTGGGTATAATAATGAAATTGTGAAAGTTTCTCTATTTGTGGAAATAGGGCGTATTATAAATCGGATATTGGTAATGGATACAAAAATATTTATAAATATCATATCTCTATATGAAATGGTTATTTAAAAAAAGCTTGTAACAGGAAAGATCATTGCAAAGAAAGGAAGTAACACACATGGAAGCAAAGAAGAAATTACTTACTTATGCGGGACTTAAGGCACTGGAGGATGAGCTGGAGCACTTGAAGGTGGTAAAGCGGAAAGAGGTTGCCGGAAAGATTAAGGAGGCAAGAGAGCAGGGAGATTTGTCCGAAAACGCTGAGTACGATGCTGCGAAGGATGAACAGCGTGACATCGAGGCGCGTATTGAGGAGTTGGAAGGCATTCTTAAAAATGCAGAGGTTGTAGTTGAGGATGAGGTAGACTTTGATAAGATTAACGTAGGTTGTACAGTAAAGGTCTATGATAAGACGTTTGACGAGGAGATGGAGTTTAAGCTGGTAGGCTCTACTGAGGCAAACAGCCTGGAGGGAAAGATTTCTAATGAGTCTCCTGTTGGACAGGCGCTTATTGGCTGTAAGGTAGGCGACCAAGTACAGGTGGAGACTCAGGCAGGGGTTATGGAATACGAGGTATTGCATATCAGCCGTTCATTGTAGAATGTATATTCAATGGGTAGAGCAAATGCCCTTAGAAACGGGAAGGAGAGGAAAACGTGGCCACACAGCAGAAGAAAGAACAGGAACAGGACATTAATCAGTTGAGGAAGGTTCGCCGTGAGAAACTAATTGATTTACAAAGCAACGGAAAAAATCCATTTGAGCTCACAAAGTTTGACGTGACATGCCATGCCATGGATATTAAGGAGAATTATGAGGAAATGGAAGGGAAGCAGGTTACGCTTGCAGGGCGTATCATGCAGAAACGTGTCATGGGAAAAGCTTCCTTCTGCAATGTTCTTGACCAGAGCGGTAATATCCAGTCTTATGTGGCAAGGGACAGTATTGGCGAGGAGGCGTACAAGGATTTCAAGAAGATGGATATTGGAGATATCGTCGGCGTGGAAGGAGAAGTTTTTAAGACAAAAACGGGTGAGATTTCTGTCCATGCGTCTTCTGTGAAATTATTGTCCAAGAGTCTCCAGATACTTCCGGAGAAGTATCATGGTCTGACGAATACGGATATGCGCTATCGCCAGAGATATGTGGACTTGATTATGAACCCAGATGCAAGGGATACATTTATCAAGCGTTCAAAGATTTTAAGTGCCATTAGGAGATACCTGGACGGACAAGGCTTCCTTGAGGTGGAGACTCCTATGCTTGTGAGCAATGCGGGCGGGGCGGCTGCAAGACCCTTTGAGACACATTTTAATGCATTGGACGAGGACTTTAAGCTGCGGATTTCTCTGGAATTGTATTTGAAGCGTCTGATTGTGGGCGGTCTTGAAAGAGTGTACGAGATTGGCCGCGTGTTCCGTAACGAGGGACTGGATACCAGGCATAATCCGGAGTTTACTCTGATGGAGTTGTATCAGGCGTATACAGATTACAATGGAATGATGGATTTGACGGAGAAGCTGTACCGCCATGTTGCCCAGGAGGTGCTTGGTACGACCACCATTACTTATAATGGCGTAGAGATGGATCTTGGGAAGCCGTTTGAGCGGATTACTATGGTGGATGCTGTGAAGAAGTATGCAGGTGTTGACTGGAACGAGGTGGAGACTCTTGAGCAGGCGAGAGCGCTTGCAAGAGAGAAGCATGTGGAGTTTGAGGACAGGCATAAGAAGGGAGATATCCTGAGCTTGTTCTTTGAGGAGTTCGCGGAGGAGCATCTGATTCAGCCGACGTTTGTTATGGACCATCCGATTGAGATTTCACCGCTTACGAAGAAGAAGCCGGAGAATCCGGAGTATGTGGAGAGATTTGAGTTCTTTATGAATGGTTGGGAGATGGCGAATGCTTACTCTGAGCTGAATGACCCTATTGACCAGAGGGAGAGGTTTAAGGCTCAGGAGGAGTTGCTGGCTCAGGGGGATGAAGAAGCGAATACCACGGATGAGGATTTCCTGAACGCATTGGAGATTGGAATGCCGCCGACAGGTGGAATTGGGTTTGGGATTGACAGGATGTGTATGCTGCTGACGGATTCGGCGGCGATTCGTGATGTATTGCTGTTCCCGACAATGAAGTCTTTGGACAAATAAAGCCAGTATTTTCAAGGGTTTGCGGTACTTCGATTCAGATTTTGCAACAAAATTGCAACAAATTTGCAACGCATAATGCGGGATAATGCCTGATAATGCGTTGATTGGTACATGAGCCAACTTAATACAGTAAGCACTTTAAGGACATTTTTCTAAAAGAAATTTTAGGGAAGTGTCCTTTTTTGTTATGGTCAAAAAATAAATTTGAATTGGAGGAAAAGGAAATGGCAAACACAGCGTTAAGGTCAGGAGTGAAAAACCGTTCTCCGGGGCAAAAGCAAATTCGGGTTGACAGTTAGCCGTATTTTGGGTAACTGGCAGCACGAATCCACAAGGGTTTGGGAGTGTAGCTCCCAAGAATATAAAAAACAAGCAGATAAGATAAGGAGGACAAGCTATGGCAGCGAATACAGCGAAAGGTGCAGGAAACAAAGATACTCGCACAATTACTTTCAAGAGCAAAGAACATAAGGATTTTTATAAGGAGTACCTGCAGAAATGCAGATACCAGGATGTATACCATAAAGCATTGGTGTACTGCCTGGGGATTGGTCAGGATACTAGGGTAAATGTGAACAGAATTTATGATTTTAAAACAGGATGCGTGAAAACGGAATGCCTGCGGGAAGGATGGCAGACCAGCGGAAGTGCGAAAATTGTACGGATGGCATTTAACCTCTATTGTAATGGAACGCCAAGTGTCTATGATACGGAGGATGTGGATGAACAATTAAAGGAGTTCCGTTGTTATACAGTGGAAGATTTATTCTGCTGCGGCTATGCCAGATACTTTTGGGAGGCAGTCAAGCTCCGCTATCCGGAATACTGTTTTTACGTGGATATGGAGGATTTATATGCTTAAAATCAGGATGCAGGGGACAAAGAAAGACCTTCACTGGTTCCGGCGGCTTTTGGAGCGGCATGAAGGCGTGGATGTGAAAGAAGTGTCGGAACCATTTGCAAACAAAGGGACAAATAAGTATTTCCGTGTATATGCGGAAGTGGAAAGAACAGAAAAATAGATTGGAGAATCAGGAGGAAAGTATATATGTGCAGAGTGATCGCAGTAGCAAACCAGAAAGGCGGAGTCGGCAAGACTACAACGTGTGTGAATTTAGGGATTGGGCTTGCCAGGGCAGGCAAGAAAGTATTGTTGGTAGAGGCAGATGCGCAGGGCAGCATGGCGGTGAGCTTAGGTGTTGCGGAGCCGGACGAGCTGGATGTGACGTTAGTGAACATCATGGAAAAGGTAATCAACGACGAGGATGCAGAGTTAGGTGAGGGCATTATCCACCATGAGGAAGGGATTGATTTTATCCCGGCAAATATCGAACTGGCAGGCTTGGAAACGGCCTTGGTAAATGTTATGAGCAGGGAAACGATACTGCGCCAGTATCTCAACAGCGTAAAAGGGGAGTATGACTTTGCGATTATTGATTGTATGCCCTCGCTTGGCATGATTACGATAAACGCCCTTGTAGCGGCGGACAGCGTACTGATTCCCGTAGAGGCGGCATATCTCCCAGTCAAAGGGCTTCAGCAGCTTATTAAGACGATTGGACGGGTACATAGAAAGCTAAACCCAGCGCTTGATATTATGGGGATTCTGCTGACAAAGGTAGACCGGAGAACAAACTTCGCAAGGGACATTTCAGCGCAGATCCGGGAGGTATATGGGAACCGGGTACATATTTTTGAGAACTGCATCCCGTTATCTGTAAAGGCTGCGGAAACCACGGCAGAGGGGAAAAGCATCTATCTTCATGATCCGAAGGGGATTGTGGCAGGCGGCTACCACTCACTGACACAGGAGGTGCTTGCGGATGAAAAGTAAGAGCGCAGAGAAGGTAAAGCTGAACAGCTTTGATGATTTGTTTGGCATAGATGAAACGGGCGAAACGGTCACTTCCGTTCCCTAAGTGAGCTGCATACGTTTAAAGGCCATCCGTTCCGGGTATTGGATGATGAAAAATGCAGGAAACGGTGGAAAGCGTAAAGCAGTATGGCGTGTTGATGCCGGGGATTGTGCGCCCGCATCCGGAAGGCGGCTATGAGGTTATTGCAGGGCATAGACGGTGGCGGGCCTGTGAGCTTGCCGGACTTACGGAAATGCCTGTCATTATCCGGGAAATGGATGATGATACAGCGGTAGTCCTGATGGTCGATACGAATATCCAGAGGGAGGACATCCTGCCAAGTGAGAAGGCGAAGGCATATCGGATGAAATACGAAGCAATGAAGCACCAGGGCAGCAAAGGGGAGAAATATACTGCGGATGCCATCGGGGAAGCTGCCGGGGACAGCGGGAGGACAGTGCAGCGTTATATCCGGCTGTCGGAACTGGCGGAAGAACTGATGGATTATGTGGATGAAAATAAAATCCCTATGGTGGCCGGGAGAAACTGTCTTATCTGAAAGCAGAAGAACAGGCATGGGTTGTGGACGCCATCGGCAACAGCGGCATATTCCCATCGAAAGCGCAGGCAGAACAGCTAAAGGAAAGCAGTGAAACAGGGGAATTGACGGAAGGGAATGTATATGCAGTTTTAATCCGGAAAGAGAAGGAAAATGTGAATGTGACGATTTCCGCAAAGAGAATCCGCAATTATTTCCCGACGGAATATTCCAAAGAGCAGATTGAGGATGTGATCTATACACTTCTGGAGGAATGGAAGCAGAAGGAGGGAGGGACAACGGATGCAGGAATTACAGTTTGATTATTATCGGGGCATGGAAGCGGAGCAGTACACGTTTTACCGGATTCCGAAGGTTCTGTTCACTGCAGAATGCTTCAAGTCTCTCTCTTGTGAAGCGAAGGTTTTATACGGTCTTTTATTAGACCGTATGAGCCTTAGCATAAAGAACCGGTGGTTTGATGAAGAGGACAGGGTGTATATCATTTTTACAGTGGAAGAAATTGCAGAGCTTATGAACTGTGGTACACAAAAAGCGGTAAGGCTTCTGAAAGAACTGGATGCAGATAAAGGAATTGGACTGATTGAAAAGAAACGCCTGGGGCTTGGAAAGCCGAATGTCATATACGTGAAAAATTTCATTATCCGGCAGACAGAGGGCAAGGAAAGAGAGGAAAAACAGGGTGGAATGCCTATAAATGCACAGAATAGTGAAAATCACAATTCAAGAGTTGTGAAAACCACAATTCAAGAATTTCCAGAATCACAATTCAAGAATGGTGAAAATCACAATTCAGGAATGATGAAAACCACAATTCAAGAATCTCCAGAATCACAATTCAAGAATGGTGAAAATCATACTTCTGGAATGGTGGGAATCACAATTCAAGAATTTCCAAAATCACAATCTAATAAGACTGATATTAACAAGACTGATTTAAGTAAGCCTGAATTTAGTGAAACGGAGTGTAGTAAGCCTGATCTTAATGATCCTGAATCCGGTGTGTCTGCTATCCATCCTAATCCTATCCTGTCTAATCCATCTATCCCAGGAACAGAGCCGGATGTGATGGGAGAGATGGATGCTTATCGAGACATCATCCGGGAACACATATCTTACGAGTGTTTCCAGGACGGGCGCTATCACCGGAGGGAGGACGTGGATGAACTGGTGGAGCTGATGGTGGAAGTGATGATGCTGCCGGACAATGGCACAGTGCGGGTTGCAGGAGTGGAAAAGCCGGCGGCGCTTGTCAAGAACCGGTTTATGAAGCTGAACCATGAGCATATTGAGTATATCCTTACCTGCCTGGGCGCAAATACGACGAAGGTGGGAAATATCAAGGCATATCTTCTGACAACGCTGTATAATGCCCCGATGACCATAAGCAATTATTACACAGCGGAAGTGAACCATGACCTATATGGGAGCGGATGAAAAAGCACGGGGAATATTGGCGATAAAATTGTTTCGGTGTGCCAGGCGTGATATACTGGATGCAGGTACAGATTGGAGGAAGGTATGAAAATAAGTGAATTTGTAAAGAAGCCTTGCAGGGCGTGATTGGCGTTTGAAAGAAATAGAAAGAAACAGAAAGGACAGGCAATACAGGCATAAATTGAATAACAATCCGTAAAAACAGCTTGATACACGGCTGTTTTTTTTGTTGTCCAACTTTACGGCACGGTGTCGCAAAGTCAGGGGACAGGGCTTGACGGAATGGCGGATGTAAAGCGGGCTGCGCACTTTACGACACGATGACGGAAAGTTCCGGGAGAAAATTCAGACCAGGAAGGAGGTGCATATTGGGCAATCGTGCAGGGTCGCAGGACTTGATTGAATTGGGCAACCGTATCCGAGACCGGAGGAATGAGATCAGCATGTCACAGGAGAAGGTTGCGGAACAGGCAGGGATCAGCGCCAACACCGTCAGCCGCATTGAGGGCGGGCAGTCTGCGATGTCCATAGAGATATTTATAAAAATGGTGCAGATACTCGGCGTGGATGCGAACGAGCTTCTTGGCGTAAGCGGCCAGACGAAGGAGGATGGGCAGTGCCGGAAGATGTTCTGCCGCATCCGGCATCTGAAACAGAGTGAGCAGATGGTGGTTTTACAGACGATGGAGGCATTGGTCGATGGACTGCGGCAATGCAGGTGATGTGATTTACCACAGTTCTTGAAGTTCCACAAATATGTTGCCCTTTCCAGGAATCTCCACATATATGTTGGGGTAAACGGAAGGGCCGGCTGTTAAACTGGATACATCAGAGGAAAACAGCCACAGGAGAAAACGATGATGGAAGGGGGATAGCAGAAAGGCAGATAAAAAGACCAGGATTATCAGAAAAATATAAGGATAAAGTTATGGACTGGTAAAGGCGGTAAAAAGGGTTCTTGGCTCCCGTTAAAAAAAACGGGTGAGCCGGGAGCGTTATTTTACTGCCTTCCTGCTGTATCGGACAATCCCTGTGATGCCAGTTTTCCAGGCCGCCCGCAGCCTTCGGGCAGAAAGGCGGCTATATATGCTGACATTGCAGGAATTGAAACGAATTGTGGATGTGCCGGGTTTTGGAGTAAAACTTCCAACGGCAAAGCAGCTAAGGACATCCAGATCGGTAATCGCACAGGAAAGGCTTGGCTTGGATTCGGAAATATCCGCTTATCAGAGTGGCTATGTGCTTTATCAGGTGGAAAAATATTTCACAGTGTTTTTACTTCACTCATGCAGGGATTATCTGTATCTGGCAGATGGAAAGACGGTTATCCTGCCGGAACATTTTTTGAAAACAGGGAATGGTATCTGCGGCTTGTACTGGAAGGCGAAGACCGGCTGAACCGGAACCATGAAGAAAAGGAACGGAGCTGGAATGTTTCTTACAGCGCTGTATCCGAAGATTGGCTGGCAATGGAAAACCTGACAGAATCCATGTTAGAGCATTTGACAAGGCAAGAGACGGTGGCAGAAATATTGGGGATTTTATCGGCAAGGCAGAAATATGTCATTCAAAAATATTACCTGCAGGAAGAAACACAGGAGCAGATTTCAAAGGAATTAGGCATCAGCCAGCAGGCGGTATCCGCAATGATTTCCCAGGCAGTCCGCAGCATCCGTAAAAATTATCAGGCTTCCCAGAATTGCCCTGATTACAGGATATGTTGCGGGGAGGGCCGGGCATGAGAGGGAAACAGCCGAAGGAACGGGATCATTATGTGCTGCGGATGGCGGACGGTACATTAGTGGATGTGACCAGGGAGGTTTATTTAGAATGGTATCGGTCACGGCGCAGGGAGCGGTATCAGAAGGAGCGGAACCGGAAACATGGCATATGCAGTCTGGACAGCTTAGAGGTCCGGGGGAATGGTTCAGGGCATTTCCAGGATGTGGCAGAGGGGTGGAGGAGACGGTTTTGCGAAATATCTGCCGGGATAAAGTGAGGGAAGTTCTGGAAAAACTGCCTGCAGAGGACGCCAGGCTGATTGAACTGCTGTATTTTGCGGAAGCTACGGTAACAGATACGGCAAAGCTCTTTGGCTGCAGCCGGAAAACGATACAGAACCACCGGAAACGGATATTAGAAGAGTTATGCCGGAAAATGAAAGATCAGGGAATTCAAGGGGGATATTTCTGAAAGCACATGGTTTTCCACTTTGCGACATCGTGTCGCAAAGCGGAGTCCTGCCATCAGGTATATTTTATTCGTATTGTATTTCAAATTCTCCTGGATTGTCTTTGATATTATTTTGTACATCAGGGTTTTCTGTATTAAATTCTGTAACGTATTCAAAAGAATAAGCTTCCTTACCTTTTTGTGCATTTTTTCAGAAGTGAATACATCTACGGATACATTGTTAGGATATCCGTTTATATCAAACGAAAAGCGTGTACTGTGGAAATCATTGTCAAGGATATGCTGTATGATTTCCCTGGAACATGCTTCTTTATCCGATACGTCATCTTTATCGGCAATGACATCAATATCCAGCTCATACCAGTTACCGGATGTTGTGTTATTGGAAGAGAGAATGTCCATTTCAATATATTCTTTGGAACACCCACATATCATTCCGCATGATAATAAAATTAAGAGTCCTGTTTTTTTCATTTCCCGTCACCTCCAATTACCTAACCAAATGGTTTGGTTTTGAATAAAGTATAACATCTGGTGATAAAATTTGAAAGAGTAAAACTAACCAAACGGTGAGGTGCGATATGTATTACAGGCGGATCAGGGATTTGAGGACAGACCATGATTTACGGCAGATAGATGTGGCTGAATTTTTGGGCTGCCATGAAGGTGTATACAGAAGGTATGAGAATGGGGTGCGGGAGATACCGCTATGGGCATTGTTGAAGCTGGCAGAACGGTATGATGTCAGTGTTGATTATATGCTTGGGATTACAGATAATAGAAGAAAATATGGTGAATAGGGTTATGGCACATTAATTTCTCATGCCATAACTCTTTTTGCATCATGCTCTCCTGCAGGATGTTTTATATCTAATACTTTGAGCATTTTCAAATATTGGCCATCTTCTATTTACCTAACCGAATAGTACGGTTTTGATTAGAATATCCTATCTGATGATAAGATTGAAATATAGATCAAACCGAACGGTGAGGTGTAGTATGCATTACAAGAGGATCAGGGATTTAAGGACAGACCATGATTTAAGACAGATAGATGTGGCTGAATTTTTAGGGTGCCATGAAGGAGTGTACAGAAGATACGAAAATGGTTCACGTGAGATACCGCTATGGGCATTGATGAAACTGGCGGAACGGTATGATGTCAGTGTCGATTATATATTGGGGATTACAGATAATAGAAGAAAATATGGGGAATGAAAGGCTATGGGATAAGTCATGTACCATAGCCTTTTATTATTTTCAGGATTGTGTATCTATTCTTCGATTGAGCTAAATCCGTTTTTAATTCTGGCCCGCAGAAGACGGGGAGCCTGTTGTTTTTGTTTTTACAACTTTGCTATTTACATCTGTTATTTTTATTTTCATCCCATAAGGCAATATTATGTTTATCGGTATAAGAAGAATTATATTTTATGCCGGAAATATCCTTCCTATTTTTAAAATGTCTAAAAAATCCAATGGTACGGCATAATTTTGTTCTGCATAAGCTGGAGATGTTAAATAATCTTTTATGAAGATATAGAACGCCCTAATATCAACGGAATAATGGCTGGCGAAAAACTGTACTGTTTCATCTGAAAACAGGCTGTCAAGCCCATCGGAAGCCATGATTGTAAAATCCATTACGCTAATTCTGTTTTTTATAGTGCATTCAAACAGAGATATAATCGTTTTCAGCAGCTTTTTGTTCTTTACAGGAAGTCTTTATATCTTCTGCCAAATAAAGGACTTGTTCGCCGGCATGATTTACCCTTCCAGTTATCTTTATTGCTGATGCAGGCGCTACACCAGAATGCAGATCATCATATCCGCTTATTGGTATGCCGTTTTCTTTAATAATCCCTGTATTTTCTCCATCAGCTGGATCAATGATTCTTGCTCTATAATAAATTCCATTATCCAATTCAGTTATGGGTATGTGCATTGCCGCCTGTTGAAACAGTTCTTGGTTCTTTTCTTTTTTTCGCCATTCAAACTCTCAAAACTAAATTGTTTAACATTAAGCATGGAAAAGAGCGCCAGGTCGGTTCTAATTTTAAAGTCATGCATTTTCATCACTCCTTTTTCAATAAACTATTAACGGGTAAAATTCTGACTGCTTAATAGTTATTCTATCATATCTAAATTTTTTTTCCATTCCAATTTTATCTTATATTAAAAAATCAAAGAAATTTGCAAATCTGCTTGTATTTTGCCCTCTCCAGCCTGCTATTAGTGAAAGGGTAACATTTCTGAAAAATTTCCACTATCACAATTCAAAAATTTTTCCTTTCAGCGTACCTTGAAAATTTCATATCCTGCCCAGATTGATACCCGGCATTGAGTGTGCATCTTAGCGTACCTTGCCGGAGAAAACGCCCCAGGAAAGAGAAGCCGGGGCAGGGAACGGGTCTGGGAGGAACACAGGAAAACGCTCAATATAAAATAAAGCCAGTCCGGGAAACCGGATTGGATAACAGCAGATGCCATGCAGGGAAGCCTTTTTGTTCCGGTGTGTTTGAATATGCCGGGACCAGAGGGCTTTCCTGTATTGATGTGCTGTTATCGGCTGGCAGTGCAAATAAAACGAAGGGAGACAGATATATGGGAAGATAGGAAATAAGCGGAAAAGACAGGATGATGGCAGTTATGGGACTGCACAATGAAGAAAGCGAGGGACAAAATATATTGAAAGGAAATGTAAAGAGGATTGTATCCGGCCTGCTGTCGGCGGTCACGGTCTTGTCAGCCTTCTTACAGCCGGTGGGAGTTTATGCGGCAGTGCCGGAGACTGTGGCTTATGAAGCGGAGTACCCGGCTTTTGAGAAGGTGAAAGAAAAACTGGATGCGGATGAAATTGTGGCTGCAAAAGATCATATCGTGGAGATTGACAGTGGCTTTGACGTGGAACATGATTTTTCCGGCATAGAGTTTTCGCCGGATAAAGTAAAAATCACATTCTATGAAGCAACGGACAAAGGTGGGAAAAAGATTGATATCAGGAAGGCAGGGACTTACAAAGCGGTTTATTTTGTAGAGCCGGCCAGTAAGAATCCATCTTACCATATCAGCAGGAACATTATTGTAAAGGAAAAAATGTCTGTATCATCTTCTGAAAAGCGGACGGCAGATGGAGAAGGAAGCGAAAACAGCCATTCCGATGATTCAGAAGGAACGGAAGCAGATGGGGAAGGAGATTTGCCAGGGCAGACGGCAGATGGGGAAGAAATCCCAAAGGAATCCATGACGGAATCCGAGATGGAAGCGGTCATAGAGGGCATGGAACAGGCAGAAGATACAAGACAGGATGCGGAAATGATTGCAGAGGAAGAAGGCATCCTTCTGTTTGCAGAAGCAAGGCAGACGGCAAGGGCTTCTGATTCCGCAACAATGGTAAAGGGAAGGAAGATTTATTATCCCGGCAACCTGGGAAATTACTCTACCTGTTATTTCACGGTAAATGGGAAGATCGCATATTGCCTGGAGTCTGCAAAGGGTTCCCCGGATACCGGGAGCTACGCCGCCCAGATCATAGACGGGAATCCGAACCTGCAGAAAGCGCTTTATTATGGCTATGGCGGCACAGGGGATGTGACTGCAAGCTATATGCCGTCCTTTGGAGAGGATTTAAAGTATGTGTTCACCCATATCGCGGCCAGTTATTTTTACTGCGGCATGGATGGGTTTGCCGGATGCACGATGGATGATTTGCGGGAGTGCGGGGTGCTTGGTTGGATCAATTATCTGGAAAGCCTGCCTGCGCCGCCCGATCCACAGATCAGTTTGAGCAAGACCGCTTTGAAAGCAACCTATGATGGCTCGAAGCAGGTGACGGGGACAACGAAGCTGAACGGTGATTCCAGAAATTCCATTACCATTAAGCTTCCAAAGGATGTGACATTCCATAATAAGACAGACGGGAGCAAGCAGACAGGGGGAAATGTCCGTGTTTCCGGTGGGACAAGTTTTTATTTTACTGCCCCGGTGACGGTCAATGGGAACTGGAATACCGGAGCAATGAAAGGCAGCATCCGGGTGATATGGAAGGCGCTTGTCGTTCCGACAGGGAGCGCCACGCAGGATATTGGGAGTTATTATGAGGAAGAAGGCGGCAATTCCGTGAGCCTATCCGTGGACTGGCTGGAACGTGCAAAAGTGAAGGTAATCAAGGTGGATTCCATTGCCAACGCAAACCTTTCCGGCGCTGTATTCGGCATTTACCGGGATAAGGACTGTACGGACTTGATTACCAGGATGTCTGCAACGGACAGTAATGGTGCGTCGGAAGCGGAAATTGTCATGACACAGAATACGGTGTATCTGAAAGAGATTACGGCTCCGGCAGGATACCGGTATAATGCGACTGCTTACCGTGTGGCTTTGGAAGCGAACCAGACAGCTTCCACGACTGTCCCGGATGTGGAGCAGCTTGGAAATCTGACGATTTACAAGGAAGGCGAGGTTCTGACAGGTGCGGATTCCAATGAGAACGGCACAGCATTCCGTTATGAAAGCCGTAGACAGAAGGGCGCTGTATTTAATGTCTATGCGGCAAAGGATATTACCACGCCGTATGGCTCGGTAGTCTATAAAGCCGGGGAGCTGGTGGCGGAAAACCTTGTGACCGGGGACAATGGCTCTGTGATGCTGAAAAACCTGCATCTTGGCACATACCGGGTAAAGGAAATGCAGGCTCCGAAGAACTTCTATAACAAAGGGGAAACAAAGGATGTGGCGATTGCCTATGCCGGGCAGATGGCGGAGGCGGCGTTTGCCAATGCTACATTTTTAAATGACAGGCAGAAAGCGGATGTGCGTGTGGTAAAGAACGATAAGGATACGGGAAATGGACTTGCAGGGGGAATTTTCGGACTGTATGCTTCAGAAAATATCACCAATGCAGACGGGAATGTTGTTGTATCCAAAGGCGCACTGATAGACAAAGCAACAACGGATGGTGATGGCAATGCAGCATTTTGGCAGACCTTCCGGTTGGGTTTGGGTATGAGGCAAAAGAAATCCAGGCTCCAGAGGGGTATCTTAGGAATACGGAAGATGTGTATTCTTTCCGGTTTAGTTACACCAATGACCAGGAAGCGAAAGTGACATTCTCCCATACTTTTGCTAATGAGCGTGTCAACGCCACAATCCGGCTGCAGAAGAAGGATAAGGAAACCAACAAAAATATCCCGCAGGGGGACGGAACACTGGAACACGCCGTTTACGGACTGTATGCAAGGAATGACATCCTGCACCCAGATAAAAAGACAGGCGTCCTTTATAAAGCCGGGGAACAGGTGGGAACGCTGACTACGGATAAAGAGGGCAAGGCGGAGATCACAGATTTATACCTTGGGGAGTATTTTGTGAAGGAAGTCACGCCGCCTGCGGGTTATCTGGCAGATGAAACGGAGTATGACTTAGTTTGTAACTATGAGGGAGATTTAGTTGCTACGGTAGAGCGTGACTGCACATCCCCGGAACAGGTGAAAAAGCAGCCGTTCCAGATCATCAAGGCGGCAGATAATGGGAAAACCGATGCGGATTTATTATCCGGCGCAGGGTTTACCGCATGGCTGGTATCTTCCCTGGATAAGAAAGAAAATGGCTGGTATGATTTTGATTCCGCTGAACCGGTGGCAATCGGGGAGAACGGGGCAACGGAAATCTTCACTGATGAAAGGGGCTATGCCTGCAGCATCCCGCTCCCGTTTGGGACGTACATTGTGAAAGAAACGAGCACGCCGCATAATTATACGCCGGTCAAGGACTTCCTTGTGCATGTCACAGAGCATAAGCCGACGACGCCGCAGGTATGGCGGGTGCTTCTGGACGATGAATTTGAAGCGAAGCTGAAAATCGTGAAGCAGGACGATGAAACGAAGAAAGCTGTGCTTGCAGAAAATACAGAGTTCAAGGTGTATGACCTGGACAACGAGAAATATGTGGAGCAGGTGACGACTTACCCGACCGTGGTAACACATAAATCCTATTTCACGGACAGCGAAGGTTATCTGATTTTGCCGCAGAACCTGAAAATCGGTCATTATCGGATAGAGGAAGTCAATGCCCCGTCTGGCTATACGCTGAATGAGAATTATTATGAAGTGTCCGTGGATTCAGATACGTTGTACCAGATGGACGATGTGTCAGGGGATGTTATCATTGATGTTGTCTATGAAAACCATCCGGTAAAGGGGGAGCTGCATATCGTGAAGAAAGGTGAAGTGCTGAACCGGTACGATGATAAGGATTTCCGGTATGAGGTGGAAACATTAGAGGGTGCAGAGTTCAAAGTTTATGCGGCAGAGGATATTTACACCGCTGATTTCCAGAAGGATGAAAACGGGAACCGGATTCTTGAATATGCTTCTGGCGTATTGGTGGATACGCTGGTGACAGATAAAGACGGGAAAGCGTCGATTGAAAACCTTCCGCTTGGCACATACCGGGTAGAAGAAACAAAAGCCCCGGAAGGGTTTGTGCTGAATGGAGAGGCGCAGACCATTACCTTTGCTTACACAGACCAGAACACGCCAATCATTGAACAGACAGCCACATTTGAGAATGACCGCCAGAAGGTGGCGATTGCAGTGGTGAAGAAAGATGCAGAGAATGAATCTGTGGTAGCGGGGGCAGTCTTTGGACTGTATGCGAAGGCTGATATTTTCGCACATGGGGAAGTGATTGTTAAAGCGGATATGCTGCTTGGTGAAGCCATGACAGGGGAAGATGGCAGGGCAGTCTTTGACCTGGATCTGCCTTTCGGGGAATATTACATCCGGGAGGAACAGGCTCCTGCAGGCTATGTATCTTCCGATGAAACCATTGAAGTATCTGCAGCATACCAGGGGCAGGATGTAGAAGTTGCAGAATATGTGTCTGAATTTAAAAATGAACCGACAACCGTTTCCATTAAAAAGACAGACCTTGCAACAGGCGTGGAACTGGAAGGGGCAGCATTGACTGTCCTTGATAAAGACGGGGATATCGTAGATACATGGAAATCCGTCAAAGGAGAGGAACATATCATTAAGCGGCTGACCGTCGGAGAAACTTATACGCTCCGGGAGGAATTAGCGCCTTATGGGTATTTAAAGGCAGAAGAAATCACGTTTACCGTGGAAGATACGGCTGAAATCCAAAAAGTGGAGATGAAGGACGATGTGCCGACAGGTACGCTCCTGATCAACAAAGAGGGGAGTTTTTAGAAAATGTATCGTTGCTGGACAGCATTGGCGGCTGGATCACGCATCTGTTTGAGTATGTCACCGGCTCACTGAAAGATGTTGTCTTTGAAGTGTATGCCCTGGAGGATATAAAAGCGGCAGATGGGGAGAGTGAGGATTATTATAAAAAGGATGAGCTGATAGCTGTCATCACCACGGACGATAGCGGGATTGCAAAACTGGACAATCTCCCTCTTGGGAAATATTATGTGAAGGAGAAAGAAACAGCAGAGGGTTATGTTCTTGACGGGGAAATCCGGGAGATTGACCTGACTTACCGTGATCAGGACACAGCGGTTGTCACGTTCTCTACGGACTGGCAGAATAACCGCCAGAAAGCAGAAGTCAATGTAATAAAGACGGAGAAAGATTCTGACCGTGCAGTGGAAGGGACGGTATTCGCCCTTTGTGCGAAAGAGGACATCACCAATAAAGATGGCGAAGTGATCATGGAGGCGGATACGGTGATTGAGGAAAAAGCCACGGACGAAGATGGGAAGCTGTCATTTGCGGCTGCCCTCCCGATTGGGTTCCCTTATTATGTGAAAGAAACGGCCCCTGCTCCGGGATTTACCAGCGAAGGTGAAACAAAGGAATTTGACTTCACCTATGAAGATGCGGAGCAAGAAAGCATTTCCTATGAATTTGCCTTTGAAAATGTTCCTACGGTATTTGAGTTTACCAAAACATCCCTTACAGATGGAAAAGAGGTAGAGGGTGCGAAGCTTAAGGTAACGGATGAAGACGGCAATCTTGTGGATGAGTGGGTTTCCGGCAAGGAGCCGCATATCATCAAAGAATTAGTAGTTGGTAAGAAATATACCATGACAGAGACACAGCCTGCAGACGGCTATGTGACTGCGGAGAGCATTGAGTTTGTTGTGGAGAATACAGGAGAAGTGCAGAAGGTGGATATGAAGGATGATGTGACAAAGGTGGAGATTTCCAAGACAGACATAGCCGGGAAGGAACTGCCAGGGGCAAAACTTTCCATTCTGGATAAAGACGGGAAAGAAGTAGAAAGCTGGACTTCCGGGAATAAGCCGCATTATATGGAAATGCTGCCAATCGGGGAATACACACTGCATGAGGAAAGTGCGCCGGACGGCTATCTTGTGGCAGAAGATGTGAAGTTTGAAGTTAAGGATACCGGGGAGATCCAGAAGGTTTCGATGAAGGATGAAGCGGAGCCGGGCGAACCGGATCAGCCGAAGGAAACACCGAAACCGAAAACGCCGTCTGCTGAGACTCCGAAAACAGGGGATGACAGGCCGTTCTGGTTATGGCTTGCCTTGGCCGGGATTGCAGTCTGCGGGATAGCAAGCTCTGTGATTATATTCTGCAGAAAAAGGAAGGAGGACTGACAGCGTTTGGAGCAATCCAAGAAAACGCTCATTGCAACACAATAATAATTTAATAAGACATATGGGCGTTTGCAGAAAGAATCTGTAAGCGTTTTTTATGCTTGTATATGGGGAACTGTCCATTACAGGTTTTAAATGGGAATGTATCCACTCAGAAATTGATGTATGGCAGTGCCCCATATGGAAAGGGGTGAAGCAGAATGAAAGGAATCATTGCCGCCGCAGGCGTATTTGTGGCGGTCACGCTGTACTCGTGCATCCGGGCAGGGGCGCAGGAGGACCAGCGGATGGAGGAAATGAGGCAGAGAGGGGAATGGGATGCAGGCAGGAAGGACAGACAGCCGGAACCGGGCGAGGGATAACAGGAGATATGCGGCGGACAGGCCGGGTGACTGTAAACACTGTTATTTCTGGAAAGGAAAGCGGAAAGGCTGCAGCCAGGAGGAATGTTATTACCTTCTCCCGAAGGAGAGTCCGGCATCAGTGGATGTTTCCGAAAATCCTCTGCCGCAGGAATTTAGCGGAAATGGCGGTGGCGGCTGTCAAGGATGTCCATACGGCAGGCATTCCCCATGCATCGGTTACTGTCTGAAAAAATTTTACAGGAGATGGGGAGAAAAAACAATCCGCAGGAAAGGAGGGGGAACGACTTGCAGGACGAGGTAAATGAGAAAACCGTATCGCTGTGCGTCAATGGCGGCAAGATCTCCGCAAGGATTCTGAAAGCCGCCATGCTGAAAGCGCTGGCAAAGATGGAACAGGAGAAGCGGAACGGGAAGCAGAAAAAATGGAGAAACAGGCAGTGCAGAAAGCGGAGAAAGGAGCTGCTAAAAGCCACGGGAAACAGAGCATGGAGAAGCTGATGAATCAAGGATGCCAGCTTTCCAATATTGAAGTGACAGACGGCAATATCAAATCCTTTGAGAAATGTGCCCGGAAATACAGCATTGATTTCAGCTTGAAAAAGACACATCCATCTCCCCGCCCCGTTATTTTGTATTTTTCAAGGCAAAGGATGTGGATGTCATGACGGCGGCATTTAAGGAATATACCGGGAAGTCGCTGAATAAAAGCAAGAAACCATCCGTCCGCAGGAAGCTGGAACTGGTGAAGGAGCGGGTTGCAAAGCACAGGGAGCGGGAAAAGACGAAACAGAAGGAACGGAGGCCGGAGCATTGAGTGGGAAACCAAAAAAGAAACCTGCAGCAGAGAAAAATCCGTGCCGTTGTCTGGAAAATTAAAAAGCATAATCCGGGAGAAAATGCTTCCCGTAGATGTGAAGCGTCTGGCAATGCTGAATATCCCCTATGTGATTGTGTTTTATCTAGTGGATAAATTAGCGTGGCTGTACCGCCATTGTGTAGGGGATTCCATGATAGAAAAGTCGATGGCGCTGTTCTTAAATTTCCAACTGGCGTTTGAAAATCCGATTCCGAGTATTCATGGGGGTGATCTGCTGGCCGGAGTGGCCGGGGCTGTGGCTGTGAAACTCATGGTATATCTGAAAGGCAAAAATGCGAAGAAATACCGGCAGGGAGTGGAGTATGGATCTGCAAGGTGGGGAACGCCGAAAGATATTGCCCCATACATAGACCCGGTATTTGAGAATAATATTCTCCTGACGCAGACGGAACGCCTTACCATGAACAGCAGGCCGAAACAGCCAAAGTATGCCAGGAATAAAAATGTAATTATTATTGGAGGAAGTGGAAGCGGCAAGACACGGTTCTATGTGAAGCCGCAGCTCATGCAGATGACGCCGAATGTCAGCTATTGTGTCACTGATCCGAAAGGCACAATCCTGGTCGAATGTGGGGAGATGCTGAGGCGTGGCACACCGAAAATGAAAGACGGGAAAGCGGTACGGGATAAGAATGGAAAAGTTGTTTATGAACCGTATAAGATCAAGGTTTTAAATACCATCAATTTCAACAAAAGTATGCATTACAATCCGTTCCGGTATATCCGCTCGGAGAAAGATATTTTGAAGCTGGTGAACACTATTATTGCAAATACGAAGGGGGAAGGAGAAAAATCTTCCGAAGATTTCTGGACGAAAGCAGAGCGGCTTTTGTACTGTGCATTGATTGGCTATATCTATTATGAAGCGCCAGAGGAAGAACAGAACTTCTCTACGTTACTGGAGTTTATCAATGCTTCGGAGACGAGGGAGGACGATGAAGAATTTAAAAATGCTGTGGACGAACTGTTTGAGGAACTGGAACAGGAGAAGCCGGAACACTTTGCGGTACGGCAATATAAGAAATTCAAGCTTGCGGCGGGCAAAACCTCAAAAAGCATACTTATTTCGTGCGGAGCCAGATTAGCGCCATTTGACATTGCGGAACTGCGGGAGCTGACTTTTTACGATGAAATGGAGCTGGATATGATCGGGGATCAGCGAACGGCAATGTTTATTATCATCTCCGACACGGACGATACCTTCAATTTCCTTGTGGCAATCATGTATACCCAGCTATTCAATTTATTGTGTGACAGGGCGGACGATGTGCATGGTGGCAGGCTTCCTTACCATGTAAGGCTGTTGTTGGATGAGTTCAGCAATATCGGGCAGATCCCAAAGTTTGACAAGCTGATCGCAACGATAAGGAGCAGGGAAATATCAGCGTCTATTATTTTACAGTCGCAGAGCCAGTTGAAAACCATCTATAAAGATGCAGCCGAGACAATTTTAGGTAATTGCGACACCATGTTATTCCTTGGGGGCAAGGAAGGCTCCACGTTAAAGGAGATTTCTGAAAATTTAGGGAAGGAGACGATAGTGCGCCCGTTAGGGTGTATGCCATAAACCGCCTTTAGCAAGCGGTAGACAAAGATATCAAAGAAAGGACGGTGAAAATTTATAGTCTATCATTCCACGACTTATCCGTGAGGGGAAACCCTCTGGGGAGTGTAGCATGTCGTTGTTATAGCCGCCACTATTAACGCTATAACTGGCATAAAACGGCGCAATCTTCTAACCGCTGTTTTATGTGGGGATGAAAATCCGTGTATGAGGATGAAAGCTAAACTGCTTGATTGGTAGCCGGAGCCTGGGAGTATCTGGCCTACGTGCGAAAGAAGATGAAACGCACGGTGCTTTGGCGTCTGTCGCTCAATCGTCGGCAGACGTGCGATATCCAAAGCAGGGCAAGCCTTAGATTAGGTTGAACGGCGAACGCCACATATCTACAAAGATTACCGACAACACGGAACGCTAAGTATGGCATACGCTACCGGGGATGACCTAAACCCGCCCATATGCGGGCATGGTTACACAGCTCCCATAGTAGCCCGTGGACTCTGGATTTACAGGGATAGCCGTAAAAACGGAAGCGGGAGAGCCGCCCACATGACGAAGGGGAGCAGTATGCTTTTAATACAGAGAAAGAAAGGAAGGTGCGTGAGGCATCATGAGAAATCCAACTGATGTATTGAATAGCCTAAACAAACAGTCTAAAGATTTATCGTATAGGTTCCAAAGGCTCTACCGGAACCTGTACAACCCGGAGTTTTACCTTTTGGCATATAGAAATATCTACGCCAATGAGGGAAGCATGACGCCGGGTGTGGATGGTGAAACACTGGACGGAATGAGCAGTCCGAGAATAGAGCGTATCATCAGCGCATTAAAAGACCGTTCTTACCGCCCAAAACCTGCACGGCGTACATATATTGCAAAGAAAAACAGCAGTAAGAAGCGTCCGCTTGGGATTCCTTCCGGGGATGACAAGCTGGTGCAGGAAGTAGTCCGAATGATATTGGAAAGCATTTATGAGCCAACCTTCTCCGACTATTCCCACGGATTCCGCCCGAAAAGGAGCTGCCATACAGCCCTCGAACAGATACAGCGGACATTTGCGGGGGCAAACTGGTTTGTGGAAGGTGACATTCAGGCATGTTTTGACAGCTTCGACCACCATGTTATCATTGATATTCTGCGCAGGCGCATTGATGACGAAGCTTTTATCTCATTGATGTGGAAATTTCTGAAAGCCGGATATATGGAACAATGGCAGTACAACAGGACTTACTGCGGCACTCCGCAGGGTTCCGGTATCAGTCCCATATTGGCAAATATTTACCTGCATGAATTGGATATGTATGTGGAGGAATACAAAGAAGGCTTTATAAAAGGGAACCGGGTAAACCGTAAAGTGAACCCGGAATACGCCAGACGGAACCGTGAAGTGCAGAAGTTCATGCGCCAGAACAGGGAAGTATGGGATACGCTTACCGAAGCCGAAAAGAAAGAACGTGCCGGGGAATTACGCAGACTGCGGGAGAAACAGAGGGAAATCCCGTCTAAGCAGTTCAGGGATGAAACCTATAAAAACCTGCAATACGTCCGTTATGCGGATGACTTTATCATAAGCATTATCGGGAGCAAAAGGGATGCGGAAGAATTAAAAGCAGACCTTGCTGTATTCCTCAAAGAAAAATTAAACCTTACGCTGTCAGTGGAGAAAACCAAAATCACCTATGCTACTGACCGGGCGAGATTCCTCGGCTATGATATCTCTATTTCAAAGAGCCGGGAAATCACAAAACGCCAAGGCAGGAAAGTGAAGGGTACAGCGGCGCAGTAAAGTTATACATGCCGCATGAAAAATGGGAATCAAAACTGTTGGAGTATGGCGCAATCCGTATCAAGAAGGACAAAGTTACACAAAAAGAGCATTGGAAAGCCATTCACAGACCACAGCTCATTAACCGTAAGGATATCGAAATCCTGTCAAAGTACAACTCTGAAATCAGAGGTTTGTACAACTATTACTCACTGGCATGTAATGTATGCGCAATGAGCAAGTATGCGAGTTTAATGCATTATAGTATGTTGAAAACATTCGCAAATAAATACCGCACAAAGACCAGAAAAATCAAAAAGAGATATTTCAGAAATGGACGGTTTACAGTCATTTATAAGACAAAAGGCGGTATGAAGGAGAGCGTATTTTACAGAGGGCCTTTTATCCGCAAGGACAAGCCTAATGTGCCGCAGGCAGATATCCTGCCCGCCTATAAGCGGTATGATAAACCGAACCGCATAGCGGCAAAACTGCGCTCCAAAACCTGTGAACTCTGCGGACAGTACACAAATGACGTGGAGATTCATCAGGTGAAACGGCTGAAAAGCCTTAGCGGTAAATATGAGTGGGAAAAAGTTATGTTAAAGAACCATAGGAAAACGCTGGCAGTATGCCCGGCGTGCCACCGTGAGATACACGGAAAAGACTGATTTTGTTAGTTGATGGCATATGGAGAGCCGTGTGCATCGAGAGGTGCCCGCACGGTTCGGGAGGGAGCGTCCACGAGGCGCTTACCTCATGATCTTTACAACACGTCAGATACCCGTGGGCAGAGCCGTTCTTATGGATTAAATTATCAAAAAACAGGAAAAGAATTGATGAGCAGAGATGAGCTTGCCGTTATGGACGGGAATAAGTGCATCCTACAGCTGCGTGGGGTTCGCCCGTTCCTGAGTGACAAGTTCGATATTACCAGGCATAAGCGGTACAAGCAGTTATCGGATTATGACAAGAAGAATGCCTTTGATGTGGAGGCGTATATGAAACACCAGTTAAAAATCAGGATGAAGGAGGAATTTGATCTATATGAAGTAGACGGAAGTGAGGAAACTGCAGAGGGAACAACGGAGCCAGCAGACGGGGATCGGCAGGGGGCATAGACAGGGAAGCTATTCTTTTTGCTGTATGTTAGGCTTGAACTTTGCGACACGATGTCGCAAAGTGGGTTCCATGCAGAAATATTCGTTTGAAACTTGGCAGAAGAAAACTTTACGACACGATGTCGCAAGGTAGATTTTGAAGCATACAAAAAAGTTTACGACACGGTGTCGTAAAGTGGATTTTGTAAGGCGCAGGTATGAAGCATATCCAGAAGAGAAAGTTTGCGACATCGTGTCGCAAAGTCAGAAAGGGGAGATAATGGTTTTTACTATTAAGGCAGTAGGTCAGGAATATATCCTGCAGCCAATCCGGGCAGAGCCTATGATTGGGGAAAACAGCCCATTGCACAAAGAAAATAATACAACAATAAAAAAGAAAGGATAAACCAAATTGGAAAGGGCGAACCGTCAGGAGATACTGGCGGTTTTTTTGTTTGTGCAAAACGGTAAAATCCGTGAAATTCTGATTTTGGTTTCAGGTATAATATGGCATTTTTACATCAGCAATCGGAATCTTAAAAACATTGGTCGTGGCGATCGGAGCCGGGCTTGCAGTGTGGGGCGTGATTAACCTCCTGGAAGGTTATGGTAATGATAACCCTGGCGCGAAATCGCAAGGAATCAAGCAACTTATGGCCGGAGGTGGGGTTGTCCTCATTGGTACACAGTTGATCCCTCTTCTTGGAAATCTGTTCAGCTAATAAAGGAAAGGGGATTCATTCATGTTCGATGGCATTTTTGAGGCAATCGAGGAGTGGATGAGGGAGCTTTTGACCGGGATGGTAACGTCCAACCTGACGGAAATGTTTTCGGATGTCAATGAGAAAACCGGGGAGATTGCCGCACAGGTTGGACAGACGCCGCAGGGATGGAACGGGAGTATTTTCAGCCTGATACAGAATCTTTCAAATTCGGTGATCGTGCCGATTGCAGGCATGATTATCACGTTTGTCCTCTGCTATGAGCTGATCTCCATGCTGACGGAGAAAAACAGTATGCATGAAATAGATACATGGATGTTTTTCAAGTATTTTTTCAAGATGTGGGTGGCTGTGTATCTGGTCAGCAATACCTTTACCATAGCGATGGCGGTCTTTGACGTGGGGCAGCATGTGGTGAGCGCCGCAGGCGGCGCCATCAACGCACAGACTGCCATCAACATAGATACTATGATAGAGGCAATGGAAACGGCGATGGAATCTATGGAGATCGGGGAGCTTGTAGTGCTGGCTCTGGAAACCATGCTGGTCAGCCTGTGCATGAAGATTATGTCCGTGCTTATCACGGTGCTTCTGTATGGGCGTATGATAGAGATCTACCTTTACACTTCGGTTGCGCCAATTCCTTTTGCCACCTTCTCCAACCGGGAATGGGGGCAGGTGGGGAACAACTATTTCCGTGGGCTTCTGGCGCTTGGGTTCCAGGGGTTCTTTATGATGGTGTGCGTCGGCATTTATGCGGTGCTGGTGTCAACCATCCAGATTTCAGACAACATGCACTCGGCGCTGTTCGGGGTGGCGGCATATACCGTAATCCTCTGTTTTAGCCTAATGAAAACAAGCGGATTAAGCAAGGCAGTGTTCAATGCACATTAGACAGCAGGAAGGAGGATTTTTTGAAGATTGGACTGATAGATGTGGATTCCCATAACTGGCCAAACCTGTGCCTGATGAAGTTATCGGCGTACCATAAGGCAAAAGGGGATTCCGTGGAATGGTGGAAGCCCGAAGGCCGGTATGATGTGGTTTATAAAAGCAGGGTATTTACAGACACATATTCCAAAGATGCATTTATGGTTGAAAACGCCGGGAAGGTAATCAGTGGCGGCACAGGCTATGGATTGAAAGAAAACTTGCCGGATGACGTTGAACATAGTTATCCGGATTATAGTTTATATCCGCAGTTTCCCGATACGGCGTATGGCTTTTTAAGCCGTGGATGTCCCCGGAACTGCGGATTTTGTATTGTCAGCGGCAAGGAAGGGAGAAGGAGCGTACAGGTCGCTGATCTTTCTGAATTTTGGGATGGGCAGAAAGAGATAAAACTGATGGATGCGAACCTCCTGGCCTGCCCGGAACATGAAAAGCTGATACAGCAGCTTGCAGAAAGCCGTGCCTGGGTGGATTTCTCCCAGGGGCTGGACATCCGCCTGATAAACCCGGACAATGTTTCCCTGCTGAATCAAGTACGCACAAAGATGGTGCATTTTGCATGGGATAACCCGGACGAGGATCTGACAGGATATTTCCAGAGATTTTTGGAACTGACGGCAGTGAAGGATAAACGGAAGCGGCAGGTCTACGTGCTTACGAATTATGGGAGCAGCCATGAGCAGGATTTATACCGTGTGGAAACCTTGCGTGATATGGGATTTTCGCCATATGTGATGGTTTATGACCGTCCAAGTGCGCCGAAAATTACCCGTCAGCTTCAGCGCTGGGTGAATAACAAGCGGATATTTTATACAGTAAAGGATTTTGCAGATTATGCCGCAGGCAGGAAGGAGGCTGTTTAGATGGCATTTGTCAGTGTGCCGAAAGATTTGACGAAGATTAAGAATAAGGTGGTCTTAAACCTTACAAAGAGGCAGCTTGTCTGCCTTGTGGCTGCGGCGGCTGTAGGGCTGCCTTTTTATTTCCTCACGAAAAATTATATTGGGACAAGTAATGCGGCAACGGGAATGGTGCTTCTGATGCTCCCGGCTTTTTTGTTCGCCATGTATGAGAAAGACGGGATGCCGCTGGAGAAAGTTTCTTCAACATCATCAATGTGAAATTGAAAAAGCCGGCAGTCCGCCGGTATGAGATAAAAAATATCTATGAGATGGAGGAAAGAAAGGCCGTGCCGAAACAGAAGAAAGGGGGAGGAAAGCATGGGAAGAAAAAGAGAAAATAGACAGCCGGGACGGGTGACGGGCAAGGAGGGTGCGATCCACCTGGATGACTGGCTGGATGAGCCGGAGGATGATTATATAGATTTTGAGGACAATCCCGCTTATTCCAGGACAGGCGGCAGCATGGGAATAAACAGGAAGCTCACCCGCCGTGAGAAAAAGGCGATGGAGAAGGCTGCAAAGGAGGCAGAGAAGTTAAGGAAGATCCAGGAGGAAGCAGACTGGAGAGCAGAATTGAAAGCTGCCCGTGAAGCAGAAAAAGCGGCAAAGAGGGAGGCAGCAAGGCAGAAAGCGGAGAAAAAGAAAAGGGTTTCAAAGAAAAAAGCACATCAGGAATCGGCAGTACAAAAATATGGTACAAGAAATGCCGCAGTACACAAAGGCCGGGATAGAGCAAAAGAGAAAAAGCAAGGGAGAAACAGATTTCCGCACAGCAGTCCATTCCCTACCGGGAGATGGCGAAGGACGGGATCTGCCGGGTGCAGGATAAATATTATTCCAAGACCATTCGGTTCTATGATATTAATTACCAGTTGGCACAGAATGAGGATAAAAATGCCATTTTTGAAAACTGGTGCGATTTCCTTAATTATTTTGACAGTACCATACATTTTCAGTTGTCGTTCGTGAACCATCACAGCAACATGAAAGAGTTTGAATCCATTATCCAGATCAAGCCGCAGAACGACGATTTTGACGATGTACGGATGGAGTATGCGCAGATGCTGAAAAACCAGCTTGCGAAGGGCAACAACGGGCTTGTCCGCACGAAGTATATCACGTTTGGGATTGAAGCGGACAACATCCGGGAGGCAAAGCCGAAGCTGGAACGGATTGAAGCGGATATTCTGAACAACTTTAAGGTGCTTGGCGTATCTGCTTATCCCTTAAATGGAGAGGAACGCCTGCAGGTGCTGTATGAAACCTTTAACCCGGATGAAAAGACACCGTTTAAGTTTTCTTATGATAGTGTGCTGCGTACCGGGATGGGGACGAAGGATTTCATTGCGCCCACCAGTTTTGTGTTTAAGAATGGGAAGGACTTCCAGATGGGTGATACCCTTGGGGCGGCATCCTACTTACAGATACTGGCCCCGGAGCTGACGGACAAGATGCTTGCGGAGTTCCTGGATATGGACAGGAACCTGATGGTGAATCTGCATATCCAGTCCTTAGACCAGATGAAGGCAATCAAGCTGGTGAAAAGCAAGGTAACGGACATTAACCGGATGAAAATCGAGGAGCAGAAGAAGGCAGTACGATCAGGGTACGATATGGACATCATCCCCTCTGACCTCAATACCTACGGAGGGGAAGCGAAGCGGCTGTTGGAAGATCTGCAGTCCAGGAATGAGCGGATGTTCCTTGTAACGGTGCTGTTCTTAAACACGGCAAAGACAAAACAGGATCTGGACAACGCCGTATTCCAGACGGCGGGTATTGCACAGAAATACAATTGCTCATTACGCCGATTAGATTATATGCAGGAGCAGGGGTTGATGAGCAGCGTCCCATTGGGATTGAATCTAATCCCTATCAAACGTGCGCTTACTACCACATCCACGGCAATTTTTGTCCCGTTCACCACGCAGGAATTATTTATGGCGGGGGAATCGTTGTATTACGGCTTAAATGCGCTGAGCAACAACATGATCATGGTAGACCGGAAGAAACTGAAAAACCCGAATGGATTGATACTTGGTACGCCCGGATCTGGAAAATCTTTTTCAGCGAAACGAGAAATTACCAATGCTTTCTTTGCCACCCAGGACGACATCATTATTGGAGATCCAGAGGGCGAGTATTATCCACTTGTCCATGCGTTAGGCGGGCAGGTGATCCATATTTCAGCCACAAGCCGGGACTATATTAATCCGATGGACATCAATATGGACTATTCGGATGATGATAACCCACTAGGCGTAAAGAGTGATTTTATCTTATCCTTGTGTGAGCTGATCATGGGGGCAAGGAACGGTATTGAAGCGGAGGAAAAATCGGTGATTGACCGCTGTCTGCCAATCGTGTACCAGAAATATTTTGGGAATCCGATTCCAGAGAATATGCCGGTACTTGGGGATCTGTACCAATGCCTCCGGGAGCAGAAGGAAATGCAGGCACAGCGGATTGCAACAGCGCTTGAAATCTATGTGAACGGTTCCCTGAAAGTATTCAACCATAGGACAAACGTGGAATTGGAGAACCGTATCATCTGCTTTGACATTAAGGACTTGGGGAAACAGTTGAAGAAGCTGGGGATGCTCATTGTCCAGGATCAGGTGTGGAACCGGGTGACGGTCAACCGTGCTGCACGAAAATCCACCAGATACTATGTTGACGAATTCCATCTGCTTTTAAAAGAAGAACAGACGGCGGCTTATTCAGTGGAGATCTGGAAGCGTTTTAGGAAATGGGGCGGCATTCCGACGGGAATAACGCAGAATATTAAAGATTTGCTGTCAAGCCGGGAAATTGAGAACATTTTTGAAAACTCGGACTTTATTTATATGTTGAACCAGGCGGCGGGGGACAGGCAGATACTGGCGAAGCAGCTCAATATTTCCCCACATCAGTTATCTTATGTGACGAACAGTGGAGAAGGTGAAGGACTGATTTTTACGGGAGTACCATAATCCCTTTTAAAGATAAATTCGATAAGTCGTTACGCCTCTATGCTTTGATGACAACAAAATTGTCGGATTTGGAGGAAGCCGGGAAAAACGGCCTGCCAGAGATCAGAAAGGCGAAGCATGAAACAATGGATTGCAAGAAAAATATTGCTCTGCTCCCTGCTCCTTCTAAGCATCAGTGGGTATTTTCTCGCAGATATGCTTATGCAGGAGAGGAAGGATGATGCATTGCAAGAGCAGTTGAAAGAAATTTATGAAAAGTCTGGCAATGGGGAGACGGAAGGGTTATCAGAGGAAGAAACAAATGATGGAGGTAGGGATACCGGGGAGATTCTTCTCCGGTTCATCCGGGCCTGCTTGCGCTGCACAGGGAAAATCCAGATTGTATCGGATGGATTCAGATAGAGGGTACAGTGATTGATTATCCGGTTATGTACCGTCCATCGGAAGAAAACTATTATCTCCATCGGGATTTTAATGGGGAGTATTCTGCAAACGGCTGTCTGTTTCTTTCCGAGCTGTGCAATCCAGCTACAAGTGATAACTTGATTATCTACGGACACCATATGAACAGCGGGAAGATGTTTGCGGCACTGGAACAGTACAAGGACAGCGCATTTTATCTGGAACATCCATTGATTTCCTATGACACATTGCATGGCAGTGAAACGTATCAGGTTTTCGCCGTATTCTGTACGCCGGTATATACAGGAAATGATTTTCCCTATTATACATTTACAAAGGCGGAGGATGCGGCAGATTATCGGGAATATATCAAAGAAGTTAAGGAACGTGCGTTGTACGATACAGGAATTTCAGCAGTTTTCGGGGATAAGCTGTTGACGTTATCCACCTGTGAGTATTCCCAGAGGAACGGAAGGGTTGTGGTAATGGCGAAAAAATCAGCCAGTAAGAAACAGATTGGTAGATCCTGATACTTTGCGACACCGTGTCGCAAACTTGGATGGTGAAAGGAACAGCGATATGCGGGAACAAGAGTTTAAAGCAAGAGATAAGACAGTCAATAAAATGAGCCGTGACGGTTTGGTTGAGGAAAATCTGCAGAAGAAAGATTCTGTCCGGATAAGCCAGAGGGAATTGGATAATCTGACACTGCCGGGGCAGGCGGCAGATTCTGTCAATTTCCAAAGGGAAAAAGCGTATTCTATTGGACGGGGGCAGAAGGACAGCATTTCTTCCAGTGCGGAAAATCCCTCAAAGGCAAGCAGGCAGCAAAGGCAGTCCGCAAAAAAGCGGCGGCTGTATGAAGCACATACAAAGAATCCTTTGTCTGAGCAGGCAGGCGATCCGTTATCCGGATTGCCCGTGCAGCCGGAAAACCATACATATTTCGCACAGGAGCCGGACGGCAACGGAGATACAGAACCGGAAATCCCGGAGACAGAATCAGCCAGGGGATTATCGGGACATTCCTCACGCATGGAGAGTATCCGGGGGCATCCGTCCAGCGGAAGGAACTATGTGGAAGCTGTGGCAGAGACAAGCCACAGCCGGAAGAAAAAGCAGGTGCAGGCGCAGTTCCGTAAAGGGGATGGACAGCAGGCAGGCGGCGAAGCAGGCAGTAAGGATTCTCGGAAAAATGATGCCCATTACAGGGAGACGCCGGAAGATGCAGGGAAAACCTTAGAGTCTGTCCGTGAAAATATTAAGAAAAAGCAGAAGCGGGAGCGGCTGCATAATGAGCAGAAAAAGCAGGAATCCAGGATTTCCTTCGGTGACGATGAAAGTGTTATGGTGCATGGTGCAGGTATGGGGATCGGTAGAAAAGCTGCGTCTGCGGCGTCACATTCCATGTCAGCCTATGCACACGGGAAGGTGCATGAAGCGGAGCAGGATAATTCTGCGGCAGAGGGGGCACACCGGGCAGAGGTCATGGCGGAACATTCTTTGCGGAATGCCATGCGTACCTCCCGCCGGATGGTGCAGCGGAAGCTCTCCCGTTGGAGGGAATCCCCGGAAGGGGAAGGGGTGAAAATCCGCCTGCAGTTTGAAGCTTCACAGGAAACGGCAGAATCGGCGGGGAAGCAGTTGGCAGAAACGGGGCAGGCAGAGAAAACAATCCGAAAAAATTCTGGCAGAAACAGCGGATTAAAAAATCCTACCAGGCGGCAAAGAGGGGTGAGAAAACAACAGCGGAGGCGGCAAAAGCCACACAATCCGTATTTGACAAAATAAAAAGTAAGGCGGCGTCCGTCTTAAAAAATAATAAAGGGATATTTGGGGCAGCGGCAGTCTTAGGGCTGCTTTTTTGATGCTTTCTGCAGGCTTGTCAAGCTGCAGCGCTATGATTGAGGGAACATCTTCCAGTATTATTGGCTCTACCTATCCAAGCACGGATGAAGATATTTATGAGACGGAAAATGCGTATGCGGCATTGGAAGCTGGCTTAAACAGACAGATTAACAACATGGAATCCACACATCCGGGATATGACGAATACTGGTATCAGGTAGACGAAATTTCCCACAATCCCTACCATCTGATCTCCTATTTCACTGCGAAATACGGGGAGTTTACTTATGAACAGGTAAAAGACGAGGTGGAAGATATTTTCCGGGAACAGTACAGCCTGTATGTGGACGAAGTCAACGATACGGTGACGGAGACAAAAACCGTGCGTGTCGGGGAATCCCTGGGACAGGTGGTGACGAGTGGGTATTGTAACTGTTCCATCTGCTGCGGTGTATGGTCAGGAGGGCCGACGGCCAGCGGCGTATATCCAACGGCAAACCATACGATAGCGGTGGATGCCGCCAGTCCCTTTGTGCCGATGGGTACGAAGGTCGTGATGAACGGCGTGGAGTATGTGGTGGAGGACACAGGGGCGTTTGCCCGGTATGGGGTGCAGTTTGATGTTTATTATGACAGCCATTCCGCTGCGTCCGCACATGGGCATCAGACCTGGGAAGCGTTTATTGCGGACGATAACGGCAATCAGGAAGTGGAAGTGACCACGACGGAAGTAATCAACCGCCTGGAAGTGACGCTTATGAACCACAATCTGATGCCGTCCTGCGGAGCCGTATGGATGAAAATGAGGAAAAGCGGTATAACCTTTACAACGGGACTTACGGCAACCGGGATTACTTATTTGACGTGGGGAGCCTGCCCGGTGGCGGCGGTGCGGATGGATATGGGTATGAAATCCCGTCCGAGGCATTGTCGGATGAAAAGTTTGCAAGGATGATCCATGAGGCGGAAAAATATTTAGGCCGTCCTTATGTTTGGGGCGGAGCTTCGCCAAGTACCGGGTTTGACTGTTCCGGGTTTGTCAGTTGGGTCATCAATAACTGCGGGAATGGATGGAACGTAGGGAGGCAGACGGCAGAAGGATTGCGAGGGTGCTGTGCCCATGTACCATCTTCACAGGCAAAGCCGGGTGATCTGATATTTTTCCAGAACACCTACCCGACATCTGGAGCAAGCCATGTGGGGATTTATGTTGGCAACAACATGATGATCCACTGCGGCGACCCAATCCAATATACAAACATAAGTTCTGCATACTGGCAGCAACATCTACTCGGATTTGGAAGGCTGCCTTAAAAATACAGTTTTGGAGAGACAATAAAGTTTGATAAAAACGCATGAACAATGACAATTATATTTGATAAAGAAAATGGGGTGGCGATATGAACAAAAAGCTGCGGCGTGTCCTGGACGAAATCCAGAAAACGGAAAAGAAGATTGCCGCATGGCAGGAGCATTTGGGAGAGCTGAACGTCCAGAGGGAAATGCTGGAGGATGCGGAGATATTAAAGAGCGTCCATTCCATGCGGCTTGGAAGCTGGGAACTGCTGTCTGTCCTGGAGGGCATACAGCAGGGGACGGTGGTATTTTCCGAGAAGCCGGGAACAGATATGGATTCTGGCAGCGAAGAAAGCATGGAATCGGAGAAACTGGCCGGATCAGCAGAAAGCATGACGGAAACAACGGAGAATGCGGCAGAAACAACAGAAAACATAGCAGGGGAGTTATCTGCAGGACAGGGACTGCCGGAGGATGCGGCAACGGAGGGAGGATTTATATAATGAAAGATAAGATTAAAAAATATCTGATGGTAATTACGATGGTCGTGGGGATGATGTTCTCTGCGGCCATGCCTGCATTTGCCTATACGGACAGTGCAGGGCAGACGGAAGCCGACACCGCAAATGTTGGGACAGCGACAGGAAATAGCAGCGTGGAAAACGGAGATCCGGAGGATGCGCCGATTGCAGAGGAACCGTCAGACACAGAAGAACCAGAAGAGGAAGAATCACAGGGCAGGGTGCAGGGGACGCCGTTTTCTGTGCCTGGGAACGGGCAGTTGGTGGACGATATGGCAGACGATGAAAGCAAGCAGTTTTTAACTGTGCAGACTAAGAACGGCAATACCTTTTTCATGGTGTTAGACCGCTCCAACAATACGGAGAATGTCTATATGCTGTCCATGATTGATGAAAATGACCTGGCAGAATTTATTGGGGAAACAAAGGAAGACCCAAAGCAGGAGCAGCCTTCCGTAATCATCCCGGAAACAGAAAAGCCGTCTTTACCGGAAGAACCAGAAATGGAGACAGAGCCGAAAGAAAAGGAAGGCGGCACGAATACGGGCGCCCTGCTTGCGGTGATTGTACTTTTGGCTGGCGGCATCGGCGGATATTATTATTTTAAAGTGGTGAAACCAAGGCAGGACGAGGATGAAGAAGACAATGAGGATTTGGAATTTTACGGCGGTGCATATATCAATGAGGAGCAGGACGATTCTGAGGAAGAAGAGGAGGATGATGAATAATGTTTTTGGTCATTGCCGAAAAACCGAGCGTATCACAGAGCCTGGCCAGGATTCTTTCCGTTACGGAACGGGAGGACGGCTATCTGTCAGGGGAAGACTGTATTGTAAGCTGGTGCCTGGGGCATCTGGCCGAGTATGCTTCCCTGATTATTATGATTCCAGATATGGGAAATGGGAGTTTGCAGACCTGCCCATCGTGCCGGGGCAGTGGGAGTTGGCCGTTGCAAAAGATAAGAAAAAGCAGTTTGCAGTCTTAAAAAAGCTGCTGAACCGGAGTAATCTGGATTATGTGGTGAATGCCTGTGACGCAGGCCGGGAAGGGGAACTGATCTTCAAGCGTGTCTATGACCTGTCGGGCAGCAAAATCCCGGTCAGGCGGCTGTGGATCAGTTCTATGGAGGACAGCGCAATCCGGGAAGGGTTTGCCAATCTGAAAGATGGGGAGGAATACAAGAACCTTTGCGAAGCCTCCATATGCAGGGCAAAAGCGGACTGGCTGATCGGAATGAACGCAACCAGGGCATTTACCACAAAATATTATAAGCGATTGACGGTGGGGCGTGTCCAGACACCCACGCTGGCAATGCTGGTGGAGCGGCAGGATGCCATTGACGGGTTTGTGAAGGAAGTCTATTACAAGGTGGCGGTTGAGGGGGATGGGATTCGTGTCATATCAGAATCTATTAAGGATGAAGCGGAAAGCATTGCCCTGGCTGAAAAATGCAATGGGAAATCCGCAGTTATCCGCAAAGTGGAGAAAATCCAGAAGAAGAGCCAGCCGCCGAAACTCTATGATCTTACCACGCTGCAGAGGGAGGCAAACCGTTTCTTTGGATATACGGCGCAGGAAACATTAAGGGAGCTGCAGGAACTGTATGAAGCAAAGTTAGTCACCTATCCCCGGACGGACAGCCAGTACATTACAGCAGATATGGAGCAGACAGCTTTAGAATTGTTAGAGCTGTTACCTGAGTTACTGCCTTTCTTACAGGGAGAATCTATCGGGGAGAATATAGGGCGCATTATCAATAATGATAAAGTTTCCGACCACCATGCACTGTTACCGACAAAAGAGGCGCTAGGGCAGGATTTTGAAGAATTATCAGAACGGCAGCGGAATATCTTCCGTCTGATCGGGCAGCGTCTGGCACAGGCAGTATCCGAAGAATGCATTTATGAGGAAACAACAGTCACAGCATTGTGTGAGGGGCATGAGTTCTCCGCAAAAGGGAAGGCAACAGTCCAGCCAGGGTTTAAAGGCATTGAAGAAGCCTTCCGTAATGCTGTGCAAAAAGGAAAGCCAGCGGATAAAGGCAAAACAGATGACACATTCTCCATTCCGGGAGGATTGCGGGAAGGGATGGAGATTGCAGAAGTCCGTGCAGAGAAGAGCAGGCATTTCACATCAGCTCCGAAGCCGTACAGCGAGGACACACTGCTTTTAGCGATGGAACGGGCCGGGAATCAGGATTTTGATGAAGATACAGAGAAAAAGGGACTTGGCACGCCTGCAACCAGGGCATCCATTCTGGAAAAGCTGGTTTCCTCCGGCTATGCAAAGCGGAACGGGAAGCAGATCCTCCCGACTGCAGACGGAAGGAACTGATTGCGGCGCTGCCGGATTACCTAAAGTCTGCATCTATGACTGCGGAATGGGAAAATAAACTGCTCCTGATTGAGAAAGGGCAGATGGACAGCCGGGAGTTTTTGCGGGAGATTACAGATTTGATTGATACGATGATTGCAGGCTGCAGCGCCATATCCGGGGAAGAACAGGGCCGTTTCCATCAGAGGGAAAGTGTTGGAATCTGCCCGGTATGCGGGAATCCTGTGTATGAGGGAAAGAAGAACTTTTACTGCAGTAACCGGGAATGTGCTTTCTCCTTGTGGAAGGAGAACCGCTATCTATCCGGTATGAAAAAACTGGTGGATAAGAAGATGGCGGCAGAGCTGCTGGAGAAGGGGCGTACCCATGTGAAGGATCTCTATTCACAGAAAACAGGGAGAACCTTTGCGGCAGACCTGTTGATGACGGCAGAGGATGGACGTGCGAATTTCAGCCTGGAATTTCCGAAGAAAAAGGGAAGCGGGAAATCCGGCAAAGGCAGTGGAAAACGAAAATAAAAAGCAGAATAAAGGTACATGCCGCTTTTGTGTCTGGAAAAGTATTGTTGGATAAAAACTTTCAGGCACAGGGGCGGTATTTTATATGGAGGTTTTATATGGCAATGTTAAATGAAATCCGTGGGCTTGCGGAGTATGAGGCAAAGGCTGTCACCAGTTCCCCATGGGACTGGATGGGATATCTGGACACGGCGGCGAAGCTGTACCGTTATTCCTTCCCAGATACGCTTTTGATCCATGCACAGCGCCCGGATGCGACTGCCTGTGCGTCGCTGGAGCTGTGGAATGGGAAGATGAACCGGTGGGTGAACCGTGGGGCAAAGGGGATTGCACTGATTGACGATACCGGGCCGACACGGAGGCTGCGGTATGTATTCGATATTTCCGACACGCATATGGTGCGTGGCGGCAGGACGCCAAACCTGTGGAAGATTGAGGATGCACAGAAAAAGGATATCCTTGACCATCTGGCGGACGCTTACGGACTGTCAGAGACAGACAGCGCAGACCTGCCGTCTGCCTTATCCGAAATATCCCGCCAGTTGACGGAAGAAAACTTAGAGGAAGTGATGGACGGCCTTCTGTATGAAACAGAGGGGACATTTTTAGAGGGGCTGGACGAGGACACGATCCGTGTGGAGTTCCGGCGGCTTTTGATGAACAGCGCTTTTTATACGCTGGCTGTCCGCTGCGGCCTTGACCCGATGGAGTATCTGGAGGAAGAAGATTTTTCGGCAATCACCGATTACAATGCGCTGCCTGTGCTTACCTTCCTGGGAAATGCCACAAGCCAGCTTGTGGAGCCTGTCCTTGTGGACATTGGACGGACAGTGCGTAAGATTCTCATAGAAGAATCCCAGAAAACGGTTGCAAAAGAGAATGGAATCGGCTATAATGAATTTAACGCTTTAAAGCGTGAAAGCAAAAACAAAGAAGGAGGAAATGAGCATGGAACTGACTTACCACCGCAAAGGGGATTACCTGTTCCCGAACCTGACCATAGAGAAACCAGAGGCGGCAATCGGGAAGTACGGGATGCTGCGCCGGACATACCTGAAAGAGAACCGGAAGGGATGGTATCAGAGCATGATGCTGTCGGGGAAACTGGACAGGCACTTGATGGAGATCGAGCAGGCAGCGACGGAGAGGATGGAAGTCCTGATGAAGGGCTGCTTCTGAAATACCCGGCCCCGGACAAGGAGAAAGACCAGATGGCGTGGGCGGCGCACATGAATGGACTGACGGCAATGGCGGAAAGAGCATCTTGAAGGAATTGGTATACAGCTAAATGAGGAATCAACAGAACAGGATTTGAGTGAAGCAGAGGAGAAAGAAGCCTCTGCTTTATCTTTGCCCGATTTTCCGACTGTGGAACAGCAGAAGAGGGAGATTGAGGGACGGATGCAGGCGCTCTATGCCGGGGAGGTTGCGATTTCTCCAGAGGTGATAGATGAAGTCCTGCGCAGCGGCGGCAACCGGAATGGGAGCCAGCTCCGGATCATCTATAATTTTATGATAGACCAGATGCCGGAGGAATATACGGAATTTGTCCGGAGGGAATATGGCAAAGGCGGCATCGGGCTTATCATAGACGGCAAGGAATATTCTGTCTGGTATGACGAGCTGGGGATGCAGATTGCCGTAGGACATACGGTGACAGACCGGATTCTGGATAAGGTATTTTTATCCTGGGAAGATGTGTGCGGGCGCATCCACCAGCTTTTAAAACAGGGGGAGTATGCGCCGCAGGTGGTATTGGATGCCGCAAGGGATAACGCTTTGAAGGAACACGCCAACGCACTTGCCTATATGTATCAGGATATGGCAGAGGGCGTTGCGGAGCTTGTATTTGAAGATGTGGAGGTATTCTATGGCGGATTCCCTGATAAAGTGGAACGGCTGTCAGAGCTGATCGCACAGCCGGAATATCTCTCTGACCTGATAGAACGCCTGGAAGGCCTTGCAGAGGCGTATGAAGAAAATCATGGGATTATGCGATTCCAATTATATAATCCTACACGGATTCTTGCACAGTTCCAGAAGTTTGCAAAGGAGGCTGTACCTTACCAGGCAAGAGAAGGGTTTGCATGGGAAGAACACCCGGTTTTCATCACAGAGGATGAGATTGACGCTTTTCTGCAGGGAGGGGGCGCATATTCGGACGGGCGGCTTTCCACTTACGCATTTTTTATACAGGATAAGACTGATAAGGAAAAAACGGATTTTATTATGGAAAGCTATGGGATAGGCGGACGGAGCCATGCGCTGTCCGGCGCTGACAATTCCCATGCAGATTACAGCGGGAAGGGGTTGAAGCTGGCGAGAGGCTCTTATAGTGAGCCAGATGTGGAAATCTTATTGAAATGGCCGAAAGTGGCAAAACGGGTAGCGGCTTTAATTGAAAACGGCAATTACCTAAAGCCGTCCGATTATTCCCGTATGCCTGTTTATGAACGGGAAAGGATGGCGGGGCGTGTTGTCAATTTCTATCACCATCTTCCAGACCATATGATACGTCCCTGGGCGGGAAATCCGGATATGTTTACCCACCGGGACGATGTGGTGAGTCTTCTGAACAATCCAGAAGGGCAGGAAGGCTTATTGCGGCATATGGATGAAGCAATAGCGGAATTGCCATTAGATTTTGAAGATTATGAGAAAAAGGTACAAATCCTTACTGATCTTCACGGATATGTGGAAGGGACATATACGATTTTCCCGGAAAGGAAAAGAGAAGAAGTACAGATTGAAAATGGAGGACAGTTATCCCTCTTTGATTTCATGGCCCCAGAAAAGACGCCAGGAAAGCAGGAAGAAACAAAAGAACCGCAAAAAAACGAAGAATCAGAAATTAAAAGTGCGGAACCGATAGAAGATAGCAGCGGCTCCGGCGAAACCGGGAAGTACACTTACGCAGTAGGGAACTTTATATATCTGGATACGGATAAGTTACACCGTATTACAGAAATTAAGAATCAGCACATATCGGTAAAGGATATGGAACATCCAGACCATCAAGAAAGTATAATCTTTCTTGATTCGTATGATGGGAGATTAGATGTCTGCCCGGAACTGAACCGGCATCTGCTGATTGGCGGAAATGCATTAGGGAGGGACAGCCGGGCTATTTACAAAGAATGTCTGTATACTGCCCTTGCCGCCATTAAAAGCAGCGCAGCCTATGATGTCATCCGTTCCAGGGACGTAGATGAAGATATGGCGTATGATATTGTCCAGGAAGAATTGGACAATTTAATGGTGCGCAACAGGGAAAACGCCCCCGTTATGGCAGAAGCCTATGGGAACTGGGATAACTTCCGGGACTGGATGGCGGAAGATATTTTCCAGAGGACGTACCAGGATTACCTTGTGGACAGCCGGGACGCCATTGCCTTGCATGAAAATGACCCGGATGCGCCGGAGTGGGCAAAAGGCATGGCGGTGGATGCAGAGTTACAGGAGATTGCGGCATTTCCAGAAGGAGCAAAGGAAAATATGCGGGAAGCGGAAACGGCGGCAGAAGCAGAAACCGCAGATTCCGCAAAATCCGCAGAACCGGATCTTATGCAAAGAGAACCCGGCATATTTGAGTATGGGGGATTCCATTTTGAAGCTGTTGGGAAACTGCAGGAAAACTTCAACGCACAGGACATTATCCTGAATACCAGATCGCATAACGAACTTGGCATATCTGATTATGAAGATGGGCAGCATCCGTATTCGCACAGCAGCTTTTATGAAGCAAGCACAGACAAAACCGCAGATGTTTTCCGGTGCGTGGAAACGGGGAAGAACTATCTCCCAGGGGAGCATGAGCTGTTTGAGTATGTGGGGGAATTTATCCCTTTTATACAGCAGGAGACGCAGGAAGAAGAAGCGGAGCTGCCTCAGACGGGCGCAGCGGCTCCTAATCTGGAAGAATTGCAGGAGGAACCGGATGTTGAGGAATATGATCTGATTGAAAACAGGCTGTTCCTCGCAATGGAGGAAGCGGACGTATATCTGGATGATTTTTCACCGGAGCAGGTGGATGTGATTTATGAAGCCGCCGAAAAAGGCTTAAACCTTGTGCCAATGCTGAACCCGGAGTTTCCGCCGGAACAGATGCAGTTGATCGCTGACGTAATGGAGCGGATGGCCGCTAATGAGCAGGCAGCGTTTGGGAATGAGATCAATCCTCTGACAAACCATGTGATGAACCCAGAGGAAATCAACCATATCCGAAAAGACCGCAGATTACCTTTAGAGCCTGTTGCCGTAGATGGGATAGATGGAGCCGGAAGGACTGGAAACGGCACTACCCGGCAGGCTTCCGGGCAGGCCAGAAAGGACGCCGGGACGGGAGAACCGTCACCGGGGCTGGAACGCAGGGAAAAATAAATTTCCATATCACCGATGATGATTTAGGCGCAGGCGGCCCGAAGCAGAAGTTCCGTGCCAACATGGACGCAATCCTCCTACTGAAAACGCTGGAACAGGAAAACCGCCTTGCCACGACGGAAGAACAGGAAACCTTATCACGGTTTGCCGGATGGGGCGGCATCCCGGCAGCGTTTGACGATAAGAATGAAGCGTGGGCGGCGGAGTATGCGGAGCTGAAAGCGGCGCTGACGCCGGAGGAATACCGGGAGGCAAGGGCGTCCACATTAAATGCGTTCTACACTTCCCCTACGGTAATTAAAGCAATGTATGAGGCATTGGGGAACATGGGATTACAGAGGGGCAACGTATTGGAGCCGTCCTGCGGGATTGGGAATTTCATGGGATTAGTGCCGGAAACTATGGACGGGCTGAATATGTACGGCGTGGAGATTGACAGCATTTCCGGGAAGATAGCAAAACAGCTTTACCAGAAGAATAATATCTCCGTGCAGGGCTTTGAAACCGCCGCATACCCGGACAGCTTCTTTGACTGTGTGGTCGGCAATGTGCCGTTCGGTGCTTATAAGGTGGCAGACCGCAGGTATGACCGCCACAACTTTATGATACATGATTATTTTATCGCAAAGTCGCTGGATTTGGTGCGACCAGGCGGCGTGGTGGCGGTGGTGACGTCAAGCGGCACGATGGATAAGCAAAGTGCATCCGTTCGCCAGTATATAGCCAACCGTGCAGACCTGCTTGGGGCAGTCCGCCTTCCCAACAATGCGTTCCAGAGGAATGCCGGGACGGGCGTTGTTGCGGATATTTTATTCTTCCAGAAACGTGACCGGGCATCCCTGGAGCAGCCGGGCTGGGTGGAGCTTGGCACGACACCGGAGGGGCATACGGTCAATTCCTATTTCGTAGAACACCCGGAAATGGTGCTTGGGGAATTTACTATGGAAAGCACACAGTACGGCAAGCAGGAAACCACGGTAAAACCGATAGGGGCGCTGTCCTTGCGGAGCAGTTGAGGGAAGCGGTGAAACATATCCAGGGGACGATTACGGAGTTGGATCTGGAAGATTCCGAGTTAGAGGAAACCGTACCATCCATCCCGGCAGACCCATCCATCAAGAATTTCAGCTTTGCAAACGTGGACGGGAAAGTGTATTACCGGGAAAATTCCGTTATGAATTTAATGGAACTGCCCGCTTTAACAACAGAGCGTGTGCTGGGGATGATTGAACTGCGGAATTTGACACAGCTGCTTTTGCAGTGCCAGATGGAGGACGGTAGTGATGCGGAAGTTGCCATGCTGCAGAAAGAATTGAACACGCAGTATGACCGCTTTACGGCACAATACGGCCTAATCAGCAGCAATGCTAACCGGAGGGCGTTCTCCCAGGACAGCAGCTATTGTCTGTTAGCGTCTTTGGAACTGGTGGACGAGGAAGGAAGCTAAAGCGGAAGGCAGATATTTTTACCAAAAGGACAATCCGTAAGGCGGTGCCGGTGACAAGCGTGGATACTGCCAGTGAAGCCCTGGCTGTTTCCATTGGGGAGCGGGCAAAGGTGGACGTACCGTTTATGGCGGAACTGTCTGGCAAGACAGAATCCGAAGTCACAGAGGAACTGGCGGGGGTAATCTTTAAAAATCCGCTGACAGACCAGTGGGAAGCGTCGGATGAATATTTATCCGGCAATGTCCGGGAGAAACTTACGGTCGCAAAACAGTTTGCAGAAAATCATCCGGAATACAGGATTAATGTGCAGGCATTGGAGCGTGTGCAGCCGAAAGACCTGGAAGCATCGGAGATTGAGGTGCGGCTTGGGGCAACCTGGGTAGACCCGGCTTATATCACAGAGTTCATGGGGGAGCTGTTCCATACGCCGGGCCATTTATTGGGGAACCAGATTGACGTGAAGTATGCGAAAGTCAACGGCCAGTGGAATATATCCGGAAAAAGTGCGGATTCCCGTGGCAATTCCCTTGTCACAGCCACTTACGGGACACAGCGGGCAAGCGGCTACCGTCTGCTGGAAGATGCCTTGAATCTCAAGGACACAAAAATCTTTGATACAATCGTGGAGGACGGCAAGGAAAAGCGTGTCCTGAACAAAAAAGAAACCATGATCGCACAGCAGAAGCAGGAGATGATAAAGGAAGCCTTCAAAGAGTGGATTTTCCGGGACATTGACCGGAGGGAGGACTTGTGCAGGAAATACAACGACCTGTTCAACAGCGTCCGTCCCCGTGAGTACGATGGGAGCCATATCCAGTTTGCAGGCATGACGCCGGAGATTACCCTGATGCCCCACCAGAAAAATGCGGTGGCGCATATATTATATGGAAATAACACGCTGCTTGCGCATTGCGTGGGGGCCGGCAAGACCTTCCAGATGATTGCCGCTGGAATGGAAAGCCGGAGGCTTGGGCTGGCGCAGAAAAACCTCTATGTCGTGCCGAACCATCTGACCGAACAGTGGGGCAGCGATTTTTTACGCCTGTATCCGGGGGCAAATGTCTTAGTCGCAACGAAAAAGGATTTTGAGCCTGCCAACCGCAAGAAGTTCTGTTCCCGCATTTCGACAGGCGATTATGATGCCGTCATCATCGGGCACAGCCAGTTTGAGCGCATCCCCCTTTCTAGGGAACGGCAGATTGCAGCCATCGAGCGGCAGATGAACGACATCACTACAGCAATTGCAGAGCTGGCGGAGGAAGAAGGCACACGCTACACCATCAAGCAGATGGAAAAGACGAAGAAAACGCTGGAAACAAGGCTTGCGAAGCTGAATGACCAGAGCCGGAAGGACGACGTGGTGACGTTCGAGCAGCTAGGCGTGGATCGGCTGTTTGTAGACGAGAGCCACAACTATAAAAATATGTTTTTATACACAAAGATGCGGAATGTTGCCGGGATTTCACAGACGGACGCACAGAAAAGCTCCGATATGTTCATGAAGTGCCAGTACCTGGATGAGATTACCGGCGGGAAGGGCGTCACTTTTGCAACCGGGACCCCCGTATCGAATAGTATGGTCGAGTTATATACCATTATGCGCTACCTTCAGTATGACACCATACAGAGGATGGGCCTGGGGCATTTCGATTCCTGGGCGGCGGCTTTTGGCGAGACGGTAACAAGCATAGAATTAAGTCCTGAAGGCACAGGATACCGGGCAAAGACAAGGTTTGCCCGGTTTTTCAATCTCCCGGAGCTGATTGCATTATTTAAGGAGAGCGCCGACATCCAGACTGCAGATATGCTTGACCTCCCGGTTCCCGAAGCGGAATATATCAATGAAGTGCTGAAACCAAGCGGGGAACAGCAGGATTTAGTCAGCTCCTTTGCGGAACGGGCAGAAATTGTCCGAGCCGGGAATGTAGACCCGTCACGAGATAATATGTTGAAGATTACCAACGACGGGAGGAAATGCGCCCTGGATCAGCGGCTTATCAACGACATGCTGCCGGATGCGGAGGAAAGCAAGGTCAACCGCTGTGTGAATAATGCTTTTGACATTTGGGACAAGACTTCTGCAGATAAAGGCACACAATTAATTTTTGCGACCTGTCTACGCCGAAAAACGACGGCACGTTCAACGTCTATGACGACGTGCGGGAGAAGCTGGTGGCGAAGGGAATCCCCAGGGAGGAAGTGGCGTTTATCCATGAAGCCGGGACGGAAACGAAGAAAGCGGAATTATTTTCAAAGGTGCGCTCCGGGCAGGTGCGTATTCTGCTCGGTTCTACACCGAAGTTAGGCGCAGGGACAAATATCCAAGACAGGCTGGTTGCCCTACACCACCTGGATGCGCCTTGGAAACCGGCCGATTTAGAGCAGCAGGAGGGCCGTATTCTTAGGCAGGGGAACCAGAACGACAAGGTTCAGATCTACCGATATGTTACCGAAAATACGTTCGACGCATACATGTGGGTGCGACACGAAGTCGCTTAATTTAACTGTTTGGCGGCAATGCCGACCAAACCATCCATTCCGTTGGATGAAGCCGTTATCCCCGGCTCTGCCAGTAATGGCACTGTTCGGAAGCGGATATAAACGTAACCCTGCTTGGAATCCAAACCGTGAGGGGCGGATGAAACTGCTAGCTACAAGGCGGTTAGGGTGCAGGCTTTTATTGATAGCATGGTTAATTAACTGAATCACCGCAAGCTTCGTTAAGGCTGAACAAGCCAAAGTAGCTGATAGGCTTGAACCAAAAGGTGTGCAGTCGGTTACTCCTCTCCACGCTTGGGAGTACACGGACATTATGACTGCCGGAGTAGAGGTGGAACCTAAACTATCAAAATAATTGTTGGTTAAGTGGAACGTGTCAAGCCCGTATTCCTGCCCATATGGGCAAGCTGACCGTAAGGGAAGCCGTTGGGAATGCGGGTATGGGATTGCGGAAGAAGCGAATGCCGACCTTGTAATGAGGACGGATAGGGGTTCAAGATTTGCCCCACCCGAAAGGGGGCAGAATTCCGCAGGGTGCTTGATTACGAGAGAGTTTATAGAATTTTTGAAAGGAGTAAAGCAAATGAACGGTAAAACGTGTGCGACTTCTGACGTTGCAAAGGCATGGGATTCCATTGACTGGAACAAAGCCGAGGCATATGTTAAAAAACTGCAAATGCGTATCGTAAAGGCTCATCAGCAGGGCAGGACAGGTAAGGTGAAATCCTTGCAGTGGCTGCTCACACACTCTTTTTATGGACGTGCTTTAGCCGTAAGGAGAGTAACGAGTAATAAAGGTGAAAAGACAGCAGGCGTAGACAAAGTTTTATGGTCTACCCCAAAACTGAAATACGAAGCAATTCTCGGCTTGAAACGCAGGGGTTACAAGCCACTGCCGCTAAAAAGGGTGTATATACCGAAGAAAAACGGGAAAATGCGCCCGCTAAGCATTCCATGCATGAAGGACAGGGCAATGCAGACACTGTATAAATTTGCATTAGAGCCGATTGCAGAAACCACAGCAGACCCGAATTCCTATGGATTCCGGGCAAAAAGATGTGTGCAGGACGCTATCGAGCAGTGCTTTACCTGTCTGAATAAAGGGAAATCACCAAAATGGGTGCTGGAAGGCGACATTAAAGGCTGTTTTGACAATATCAGCCATGAGTGGATTTTAAGCCACATCCCAATGGATAAGGACATTCTGCGGAAATGGTTAAAAAGCGGGTATATCGAAACAGGGAAGCTGTTCCCGACTGATTTGGGTAGCCCACAGGGTTCATCTATCTCGCCAACTATCTGCAACATGGTCTTGGACGGTCTGGAAGCCCAGATTAAGAAGAAATACCACAAAACGAAAGTAAATGGGAAAGCATATTTTCCAAAAGTGAACTTTGTGCGTTATGCTGATGATTTTATTGTCACTGGCGAAAGCAAGGAAATTCTGGAAAACGGTGTGCTTCCCATTATCCGGGAATTCCTGTCGGAGAGAGGGTTGGAACTGTCAGAAGAAAAGACAGTCATTACCCATATCGAAGATGGGTTTGATTTTCTCGGAAGCAATATAAGGTGGTACAAAGATAAACTTCTGACAAAACCGTCCAAAAAGAATTATAAAGCCATAGTGAGCAAGATAAGGGAGATAATAAAGAAGAACCCGTCCATGAAGCAGGAAGATTTGATACGGAAGCTGAATCCGGTCATCCGTGGGTGGGTGAATTTCCAAAAGTATAATGTTTCGTCACAGGCATTTGAAAGGTTTGATTTTGATGTGTGGAGATGCCTATGGCAGTGGTGCAAACGCAGACACCCTAAAAGAGCCACAAATGGATAGCAAAGAAATATTTCAGACGGGTTGGCACAAGAAGCTGGACGTTCAGTGTTAAAATGCCTGATTCGTTTGAACTCAACCTGATATATGCCACGGATACCAATATCGTAAGGTGGCTGAAAACAAAATCAGAAGCGACGCCATTTGACAACAGGTTTACAGGATATTTTGAAGAGAGATACGGAGAGAATGTTTCGTGAAATCAAAGGCAGAAAGAAGCTGAACGCCCTCTACAAAGCACAAAAAGGAATATGCCCTATATGCGGCGGTGCTATCACTGTAGAGGAAGGGTACAGAATCCATGAAGCCACGGGGAATGATTATAAGATAACAAGAATTTTAGTAGACGCAGGCTGTCACAGAAAACTGCATTACTCGAAAAACGATGATGAACCGGCTCTGGTGACACAGGGCTTATAAGTGCTTGAGCCGTGTGAGGGGAAACTCTCATGCACGGTTCTTAGAGGGGAAGGCGGTAGTAATACCGCTGACCTACTCGACCAGATCCTGGAGAACAGCAGAAGTTCATCAGCCAGATCATGACCAGTAAATCCCCGGTACGGGCCTGCGAGGACGTGGACGATACGGCGTTAAGCTATGCGGAGATCAAAGCCCTGGCTACGGGCAATCCCTACATAAAAGAGAAGATGGATCTCGACATCCAGGTAAGCAAGCTGAAACTTTTGAAGGCAAACCATACCAGCCAGAAGTACCGGCTGGAAACGGAGATCGCAAGGAATTACCCGGTGAAGATTACCGCATTAAAAGAGCGGATTGCAGGCTTGCGGGCGGATGCGGAGGCAGTGAAGCCAATCCTTGAAAAAGAAAAGGAAAAAGACAATTTCTCCATGCTGATCGGTGGAAAAACCTACACAGACCGGAAAGAGGCAGGGACGGCGCTGATTGCAGCCTGCGCAGGAATGAAAGCGGTGGATGCGGCCGGGCAGGTCGGGGAATTCTGCGGGTTCCGGCTGTATTCTGATTTTGACAGCTTCAACCAGGTATATAAGCTGACTATCAAGCGGCAGTGCAGCTACCAGGTTGAAGTGGGGAAAGACCCGTTAGGGAACTTGCAGCGTATCAGCAACGTATTCTCCGGGATTGGGAAGAAACTGACGGAATCGGAACTGAATTTAGAAACCGTTCAGCAGCAGCTTGCCACGGCAAAGGAGGAAGTGGAGAAGCCTTTTGCAAAAGAAGAAGAATTGGCGGAGAAGATGGAACGCCTGTCGGAATTAAACGCCTTGCTGAACATGGACGATAAAGGGCCGTCGGAAGCGCTGGGCATGGACGATGATGTGCAGGAAGTGGCAGACTGTCCGAGGAAAGCGGTTAATTATGCAGGCCGGGTGTCGGATGCTTCACGGATTGCAGATGAAGTAAGGAAACCTTCTGTGCTTGGGAAGCTGAAAGAAGCAAAAGAGCGTCTTATGGGGAATCATGGGAACACCCAGAAACCGGTAAAGAAAAAGGAGCAGGAATTATAAGCAGGAGGCCATACCGTCAATAGATGATGGGGGTGGCATTATTTTTGCATAGACAGATGGGAAAGCTGCGATAAGTTTTTCCGTCTGTTTATCTGCAAGGTATTTTGCAGGGCAGGCGGAGCCTGCCAGTGAGAGCATGGAATTAGCCGGGTCTGCCAGAAACCTATTTCAATATTTATAAGGATAGTTCTATGGCATATGCCGGGAAAGAATGGAGGGAATTTATCATTTATGGCCGGAAAACGGGAAGAACAGTTGAAGGAGATTACGGAACGGCTGGAACAGGGCGTCAAGGATTTATTTACATCGGAAAAATATACAGAATATTTGAAAACTATGTCGCAGTTCCATAATTATAGTTTTAACAACACGCTTTTAATCGCGATGCAGAAGCCGGAGTCAACCTTGGTTGCAGGGCTGGCTACCTGGAACAAGAAATTTAACCGTCGGGTAAAACGTGGGGAGAAGGGGATCAAGATCATCGCCCCTGCGCCGATTAAGGAAAAAGAAGAGATAGAGAAATTTGATCCGGAAACAAACGAGCCGGTGCTGCGCCCGGACGGACAGCCGGAGACAGAGGAAGTGGAGCGTATCATCCCACGGTTCCGTGTGTCTACAGTATTTGACATTTCACAGACGCAAGGAGATCCGCTTCCGGAACTGGACACGCCGGAGCTAGTGGGGAGCGTAGAAAATTTTGATATTTTCATGGAAGCAATCCAGATGGTTTCCCCATCCCCTATGCGCTATGGGGAGATTGAAGGGAGTTCCAAGGGGTATTACAGCAACGCCAGTAAGGAAATCGTAATACAGGAGGGCATGAGCGAGAAGCAGACCATGAAAACCGCTGTCCATGAAGTGACACATGCCATGTGCCATGACCGGGATAGGATGGAGGAGCTTGGTGAAAATAAAAACAAGATGACAATCGAAACGGAAGCCGAGAGCGTAGCCTTTACTGTCTGCAGTTTCTTCAATTTAGATACGTCAGACTACTCATTCCCATATTTAGCGGGATGGGCAAGCAGCATGGATATGAAGGAGATGCGCACGTCAATGGATTTTATCCGGAAAACAGCAGGCTCTTTTATTGACAGCATGGTGGAGAACATCCAGAAGCTGCAGAAAGAAAAAGCGGCAGAACGGGAGCTGACAGAAGATGATTTCGTATTCCAGTTTGCCCCTCTTGGGGAGGATACAAAAAAGTTCTATCTTGTAGATAATGTCGGGCGGGTAGATTTTTTAAGGCTGTTACATACTTTTGCTGAACAGGACGGGGGAAATGGAAACCGGAGCAGTTCCTGAAAAGCCACGGCGTACACCTGGATTTATGGCGGGATTCGGAAGATGGAAAGAAGAATCAGGAAATCCCGGAGTTCTATGATGCCTTGTATATGGATGCAGGCCATATCGTGGATGCGGCAGAATTTTCTATTTTGGTGCAGGTGGAGATGATGATCAGCCGTGCGGAGTACGGGCATACAGCTTTGGGGAAGGAAGCGCATAACCTGGCTGTCTTATATGCCTATAAGCTGGACAATCCAAGGGACACGAGGGAGTTGGTGAATAAACTTGCGGAGGCTGTGGAAAATCCGAAGATGCATAATCTTCAGGAAATTATGGAGGATGCACAGGAAGAGATTGATTTTCTGCCTGATAACAAAGTCGGGATTATGCAGATGCATGAATTTGGCTACCGCAATGATTCCGTCCTGCCGCTTACAATGGAAAGGGCCGTTGCGCTGCACAATGCAGGGCTGCATATCTACAGCCTACAGAAAGACGGAAGTTCAATTCTGATGAATACAGAAGATGATATTAGAGAAACAGGAGAAGACGGCATGTTTGGCATTGACGCAAGGGCGTGGGAGAGCTACCAGGTGATGGAATCGGTACGTGCGGAAAATGCAGAGCAGGAACATTTAAACGAAGAATTGCTTTTCAGCAGTAACGAGGATCGTTATGCCATCTACCAGATCCGGGACGACAGCAAGAGCCGGGAATACCTTTTTATGGGTACGGAGTATCTGAAAGCAGGGATTTTCCGTGGATTATGATGATTACCGGATGGTTTACGGTGATGTGCTAGGGGAAAAGAAACGCTGGATTCCCTGTATGAAAAATTCAATATCGGGCAGCCGCTGGACTTTAAAGGGCATTCCCTCTCTGTCAGTGATGTAGTGGCCATAAAAAGAGACGGTGAGATTACGGCGCATTATGTGGATTCTTATGGATATACGGAACTGCCGGAGTTTTTTTCATCAGAAGGAGAAAACCATAAAGCAGGAAAAAGGAACAGAATTACAGGAAAGCAGCCTGCAGGAACTACAAAAGGGTGATACAGAAAAGCAATATCAAGAAGTAGAGATTTTTGGAGTCCCGGCATTATTTTCTAATGGAAAGATACCGGAAAAAGAAGTGCCATCTGAACTTTACCGCTATGATTTGCGGGGTCTGATTATGACCCTGGCGATCCGGTCGCTGTGGAATACCATGTGGGAGCCAACCATGCCGGCACAATCCTGTCCTCGTTTTATCTGCCTATCCCGGAAAGAAGGTATTTGAATCTTGGGGAAGAATTAAACTTTACTGGCGGGATGGTGACAATCGAACAATTAAAGCAATCAGCAATAGCGTTCAATGAAAGCCTGAATACAAAAGAAAAGAAACGGAAGCTGGAAGAACGGATACAGAATGTGGTCATTCATTCCAATGAGGAGCTTTTATATACAGGTACAGATGATTGTTACGCTCTTTTTCAGATCAATGAGGATACGAAAGGCCGGGATTATTTCCTTTTAAGTATGGAAACGATCAAAGAAGATGGTTTAGAGGTGAATGGTGCGGATTATTCCCTGATTTATGGCGGCAGGCTCAAGCTAGGGGATAATTTGGAAAGCGTCCGCACAGAAATAACATTTTCTCTCCCGGAAGGCTATACCGGGCACTACCCGACTGTCGGTGATGTGATGGTTATGAACCGTAAAGGGAAAGTGACTGCTTATTTTTGGATGATTATGGCCCTGTGGAACTGCCCGGTTTTATTGAACAGAGGAAACATGTACTGGAGGAAGAAGCAAAACGGCAGATTCCAGAGGAAAAAACGTACCCGCCGCTTTATATGCATACCATTACCTATGCAATGGAGCATGGCCGGGCAGATGATTACCTGGAATCAAGAAAGCTGAACCTGGACTGCAAAAAAGCGGTTGAGGACGCAATCAGGGAGAACTTTGACGGGATGCATCTGGCGCATGATGCCGCAGAGGAAGTCCTGGAGGAATATGGCGCAGAACGTGTGGTATTCATCCTTGCAAATACGTTGCAGCATTTGGAACATGACGGGCGGTTTTCTATCGGGAATAAGGCATGGGCAAAGGGATACGAGATACCGGAAAACATAAACCGGGGGATGGATATGAACGCTGATTATGTGGTAAGCAGCCACCCGGCTGTACTGGACGGGTTTATCGGATTGGCAAGGGATGGAATACAGGAACAGGAGTTAGGGAAGGAAGAAAACGTGCGGATCAATGAGGAAACGAAAGGGTTTATTGCAAATGGGCATTTTGGCACATGGCATACGGTAGAAGCAAAAGAAATTAGCGGCGAGCTGTTTTACCGAATGGAGCATGAGGAATATGGGGATTCTGTGGCCTCTATTATTGTCAATCAGGAAGGGGAACTGGTGGCAGAGGATCTGGAGCATGGGTTTGATCAGGGGGCAATGGAAGCCATTGGCGAGTATTTTTCAGAAAAAGGAGTAGAAATGGAACCGGAGCCGTCATTCATTGCACAATACTATCTTATACAGAACACCGATGGCAGCAAAGCAGAAAGGGAATATCAGTATTTTGCGGATTTGGATGCGGCGGTCACTGCCTATCAGCAGATACCAAACCACCTAAATAAACAGCTTGGCATGGAAAGCACGGAACAGCCACCCTCCAGGATGTCCCTGATTGTGTGCCAGAATGGAATTGAAACGCTTACAGATATAGAATTTAATTCCCTAAGCGAAAAATGGGTTCGAGAGGAAACGATGGCGGCGTCACAGAAAGCAAGGGAGTATCTCGATAGCTATGATGTTGCGATTGCATACCAGACAGAAAAAGGGTATTTTTCCATCCAGACCGTTTCTGACGGTTACGATTATACGATTTATGGTAAGGATTTCAGGGAGATTGACGGAGGCGTGTACGACGATCCGGATCTGTCAATCCGTGAGGCGATGGAAGCGATCCTTTCGGATGAAGGCATACCGTTGGCGGCGTGTAAGGTTATGGATTATGGAGAATTGCAGGTGAAAACAGAAACCGTGGCGCAGGAAGAACTGCAGAAGGCGCAGGCGAAAGAAACGGAGACGGAGAGACTTCCGCTTGTTTCTGATCAGACAGAGCCGGAGCCTGCCTTAAACGGCCAGAGCCGTGCGGGGGTAGAGGAAACCGTACTCTGCTATGCCCAGGCACAGATTGATGAAATGGGGCTGTCGGAGGAAGTGGAGCTGCTTGGCGCAAGGGTGTATGGGAGCCGTTCCAGGGAAGGGATGTACCAGGAAGGCTCGGATATAGATGTGGTGGTATCTTACAGCGGCAATCTGAAAGAGGATGTTTTCTTCAATGCGTTACATGAGGGAGATTTTAAGATGGCGGGAATCCCGGTTGACATCAATCCAATCTCTACGGAAAAGACAGGAACTTTGGAGAGATACATGGAGAATGGGAAAAATATCTGGATGGAAAAGAAAGGCAGGAACTTACCGGGGATATTGTAAAGTTCAGTATGGATCATGATGAAGATCTGCTTGGATTTTGGGATGGCGCTGCCCGGATAGAAACAGAGCCGATCTATCAGGCGTATGAGATTATTGGCAATGCGCTTGAAAGAAATGATACGGAAAAGTTCCGGGCGCACTTAGCGGAGGTTATTGAAACCGGCGACAAAGAATCCCCGATTGTCAGGGATGCAATCGGGTTAATGGAGAAATTGACAGGGGAGAGCCATGACATTTCCGTAGAGCAGGAGGCAACCATTACATTCTATGTGGCAGAATGTACGGAGTTCCCTGTTCTGGGGGAATACCATGAGCGGCTGGAAACATTGCAGGAAGCGATGGATCTGTATGAGAAAATCCCGGCAGAGCGGATGAGCGGCATTAAGGGGATTGGATTCTGCCTGGAGGACGGCAGTATCTATGACGGGAATTTTGACTTAATGGTGATGGGGGAGATGCAGACGGAATTTATCAATGAGATTCCCCAATACCGGGACAGCCCATTAGTGCAGAAGGCGATTGCGGACATGGAGAAAATCCTTGCGAATCAGAAAGAAAAGAATAGGCCAGGGTTGAAAAGGGGCAGGAACCGCCGCAGCCGCCAGTGTCATTGGAGAACAGGCAACAAACCGTACAAGCGCATGAAAAAGGAAGCCCAGGTATCACAACACATGAATCGGGCAGAGATACTGCCAGGGCAGAAACGAAAGCAGCAGAGCCGGTAAAATCAGTTGAAAATGCCCCGAAAACAGACAAGGGCATATCTGGCGGCAGCAAGAAGCAGTCCGTCCTAAACGCCCTCCGGGAACGGCAGGCAAGGATGAAAGCACAGGAGAAACAAACTCTGGAACGGGGGAAGCAGAGCCAGAAAACACAAGCAAAGAAGAAGGGAGAACAGGAATTATGATGGTGAGATTTGAGGAAAATGAATATTTCCTGATAGCAATGTTCCAGAAGGAAAGCAGGCAGGCAACCATTGAGGAGATGCATAACGCAATCCCCTACATAGGCAGGGATGAGGAAATGCTTGCCCTCATGAACAGCACACTGGAAAAGCTGTGGTGCCTTACAGAGGAAGCATTTTTAGAATTGGATCTGGAACTGTATAAAGAGGAACCGATGGAGGATGAATGATGGAGGCAAACCAATTTGCGGTGTACCAGCTAAAAATATCCCGGAAAACAGGCAGATACGGTTCCGGCCTTACAGCACACTGCAGGAGAAGGGGATACAGATACAGTATAAGGATTATGAGCAGGTGTATCTGGCACGGATGCAGCCGGAAGACGAGCCGGGACAGATCCGCAGGCGTTTTAACAAGAAACTGCCACGGACATTTCATGGACATTCAATCAGTGTTAGTGATGTGCTTGTGCTGAATAAGGGCGGCGTTGTGGCCGCCTATTATGTTGAGAAAGAAGGATTTACCGCCATAGCCGGGTTTATCCGGACAGGTTCTTCCGGTGCGCCTGTGTCTTTCGGTACTTCTGGTTTCCACATCGAGGGGAAAGAAGGGAGCTGGCACGCTTTTGACAGCATAATCGTAGACGGCAGGGAGTTCTTCCTGATGGAGCATGAAGCCTATGGGAAAGATACGGAATGGCTTGTGGTGGATGAAGCCGGGCGGCTGGCTGCCGAGGGAGTCTATCACGGGTTTGACCAATCCGTGCAGCAGCAGATTAAGGATTATCTTAACCCGCCGAAGCCTGAAAAAGAAACAGTGCGGCATGAAATCAAATTCCCCTCTGGGAAGGCTTCTGTCCCCTCCGGGGCAGATGCGGCAGAAGGCGGCGACAGGGAAAAGCCGCCCCTTGAGAATTGGCAGAAATATATGGAAAACGGGGAGTATGTCCGCAGCGTTGAGAGTGGGGAAGAAGAAAATCACAGCCTCATTGATGGGAATAAAAATAACGGCAAAAAGAAGCATGGCAGGGAATCTGTCCTGAAAAAACTGCGGCAGAAACAGGCGGAGATTGCGAAACGGCACGGAAAGCCTGCACAACAGATGGAAATGCCGGAACAGATGGAGCGCAGACGGAAATAAGGGAAAAGGGAAGTATCTGGCAGGGATTGCCGGATGCTTCTTTTTATGTCTTGAACATTATGGAGTTTCTCTGTATAATAAAGCCATAACAGACAGGGCGAAACCTCCCTGTCAGACTGCCAGGCGCAAGCCGGAACCGGGGTGATATTATGCAGGGTGGAATAATACAGGAAGAAGCCAAAAGAGAAAGCAGTGGAAAAAAGGATTCCTTTGCCAAATATACGGTGAAAGACAGCGTATTCACGACGATCTTTCGGGATAAAAAATACCTGATACAGCTATACCGTGCGCTCCATCCGGAGGATACGGAGACTACGGAAGATGCGCTTACGGATATAACGATAAGGAACGTGCTTACCAACGGAATCTATAATGACCTGGGTTTCCGGGTTGGGGACAAAATTTTATTCCTGGTCGAGCAGCAGTCGAGCTGGACGATGAATATCATTATACGTGCGCTGATGTATTTGGCGCAGGTTTACCATGATTATTTTGAAGAGCAGGACGCAGATTTATATGGAAGCAAGAAAGTCCATGTGCCGGAGCCGGAGATATATATGATCTATACAGGGGAGCGTGTCAGCAGGCCGGAAACGATTTCATTTTCCAAAGAATTTTTCAAGGGAAAAGAATGTTCCATTGAAGTAAAGGTAAAAGTAATCTATGACGGCAAAGGAAATGACATCATCAGCCAGTATGTTGCTTTTACAAAGGTATATAACGAACAGGTAAAGCGGTATGGGAGAAGCCGGGAGGCTGTCACGGAAACCATCCGCATCTGCAAAGACAGGAATCTGCTCCGTGAATTTCTGGAGAGCAGGGAAAAGGAGGTTGTGTCTATCATGATGACTTTGTTTGATGAAGAGAGGATTATGCGTAATTATGTTGCCAGTGAAAGACGTGAGGCAGTAAGGGATGCAGTAGAAAATATGTTAAAGACTGGAAAAATGTCAGCAGAGGAAATCGCCGGGTATTTTACGGAGCTTTCTGTGGAAGATGTCCGGGAAATTGAAAAAGGACTGCTTCAAACGATATAATAGTTGCCATTATGCAGATACCATAGAGGAAAGATAATAGAATCCCCGGTTGTGAATGAATACAGCCGGGGGTATTTACATGGAGGGCAAAGTGAAGGAATCAGAACTGATAGGGAAAGTACATTCTGCTGTTTGCCATCAGTGCCGGCATCGGGGCTATGCCGCCCCGACAGACGTACTGGTTGACATAGGGGTGCTGCCCCGGCAGAAATATGAGGACTGGAGATTCGGGAAAGTACAGTATCTGGAAGCCGTCTGTACCTGCAATTTGAAGAAACTCTCATTTATTATGAAGCAGATCCGCTCCTATGCGAAGAAAACAAACTTAAAACCGTCATTCTGCTATTACAAGCGTTGGGGCGTAAAGAAAAAGCAAGGGCATAAGGCAGTAATCCCCCTCCGTTTCAGTAAGAGCGGAAACCTGGAGATTGAAAAAGCATATGCGACGCATTATGTAGATTTAGGGAGGGCAGAACAGCGAAAGAAAGAGAAGCTGGGAAAGGCGGCAGCGAAAGCGCAGAATGAAATGACGGATAAGACGCCGGATATGCCGGAGACAAAAATTTCTGGCAGCAGCAAAACATAAAAGAGGGAGAAGGAATGGAAAAAGAACCGGATAAAAAATATGAAACCATGAAAAAGATCATAGATGCTTTAGAGGATATCTTATGTTCCTATCAGGGCAGGGGGCATCTGTCTGTATATACTGACCTGGATTCCCTTGCGCTTTTTGCAAGCCTTGTGGCATACGGCCAGATCAAAGTGGAAAATTACAGTTATGACTATGACAACGATATCCAGGAGGACGAAGAAGCTGCCCGGATTTACGGGGAGCTTGCACCGCAGACAAGATGGCGTGTGGGGCAGCGTACCCAGATAGAAGCGATACGGATGAACGCTCTAAAACAGCTCGCATTCCTGGGTTCGCCAGTGTACCGGGAACAGGTTTCTTATGAAGATGCAGGAGCTGTTCTGGTATGCGGGGAAATCCTGCCTTATGAGATTTTCCAGTTGTTTTTAGATACGACGGGATTGAGAAAAATTTATATTTTCCCATACCCGTTCCGGGAGGGATGGGAAAAGCCGTTCTATTTTTCCTTTGAGCCGACTGGGACGGCGCAGAGGGAAATACGGAAGTATGCAGAGAAAAACGGGAAGAAATGTACCAGGTGATGCGTGAGAAAAGCGAAAGCATTGGCTCTGTAATACCCTCAGTTGACGCTTGGCAGAATTTTCAGGTGCAGCCATCAGAATGGAATGAATGACATCCGCAGGAATTTGGGCAGAACCATAATCAGAATCCTGCGGATGTTTTTCGACGGAAGAATCAGGAAATATCTGCGCCTTTCTGCTTCTCCGGCTGTCTGGTGCGGGCCTGCCCTAAAATTTTATCGACATTGGAGCAGACCGTATTTAATTCTTTCTGATAATCCCGGTAATAATGGTAGGTTTTCTGCGCTTCCTTTTTCTTATGCAATAGCTGTTCTTTTTCCGCTTTCAGCAGTTTGATGGATGGAAGCCTGCCGTCTGCTGACTGCCCTTGCAGGAATTTCCGGGCTGATTCGTAAAGCGCAATCTCGGCAGGGTGTTCTTCCCGGAACTGTCCCTTGTGTTTTGCTCTGCAAAACTGCCGGTAGACGGATTTATTGGCAAGGTACTGGCCGGTATAATGGATCTGCTCATTTAATATCCGGAGCTTATCTTCCGTATCTTTTAAAACCTTTCTGGAACTGGAAGCAAGGTTCTTAACCTCTGAAAATGAATCTTCCAGGGAATCTCTTGTATCATATCCACGTTCTTGTATATAAGCAACGGTCTTAGCCATTTCCTTTAGATTGGAAAGTTTTACTTTATTGGTGGCATAAGCGGCATTTTGCTGTGCTTTCACACAATCCTGCAGGTTGGTTACAAGCCGCAGGTCTGACTTGATAAACAGGATTGATACAGGAGCTTCCTGTAATGGAGCGGATGGCTGGTCTGCAGGCTGTTCCGATTCTGCATTAAAGGTTTCACTGGCAATGGTTTCTTTTCTGTATTCTTTACTTTTTGAATTTTCCCCGAACAGCTCCAGGAGATAATCTTCTTCATAATGTGTGCCAAGCATCCTGCCGGTAATATATTTTCCTCGTTCTGGGTGGAGGTAGCTGAACCTTCCACGGCTGACTTTGAGCGTGATGTTGTATTTCTCCAGGAGCAGTTTTTGAAATTCTTCCCGGCTGCAGGAACTGACGGCGCTGGCTTCGATTGCGGAGCGTAAGAAATCCTTCTGTGTCTGGAATGCCGTTCTGCGAATGGGAAGGCCGTCCGCCAGAATCTGCCGGTTGCGTTCGTCCAGTTTCTTTTGCCCCCTCTGTCCCACATGATATTCACGGTCTGTAATTTTCTTTTCTGCAGGCGCAAGAAGGTCCACCTGATGCAGATGTTCCCGATGGCACAGATCCATAAGGGACTGCTTTAGATGGATCAGGTAATCTTTCGATAGATGGTGCTTATATCCGGCACGGGAATCGCAGGCCCGATCCATGAAGCCCTGGCGTTCCACATCGTATTTCCGCAGGCTGTTAATGACAATATGCACATGGATGTTGCCGCTTTTATTATGCCCGTCCATGTGTGTGCAGACCAGGGTCTGGTGGCCGGGGAAATTTTTCCGGGCATACTCCATCCCAAGTTTCTGCGCCCGTTCCCCGGTCAGTCCATTTTCATCTGTGTCCTTCGGGTCGAAGCTGATAATGTAATGATGGGATTTGATTTCATCATAAGATTCATTTTTACGGTACAGGGCGTTCAGTTCCCTGCACTCCATATCGAAGGTGAATGAGTCGCAGTTTATACCGTCCATGATATATCCTTTGCGAGGAATCAATTCTCCGTTTTCATTGAGTATCGGCTTGTTGGTATCTTCATCATGTTCAAACATGAGATAACGCTGTATCTCTGCATAGTTGGCATTTTTACTCGCTATGTGTTTCAGGATTGCCATGAGAACGTCCTCCGGAAACCGCCTGGAAATCCCCGGCCATCTTTAACACTTCATACTTCATTTCGTAGATTCTGGCTACGCTTTGGCCGATTGCTTTAAGCATTCTTTGGGAATGGATGCCGCCGCTGTTGAAATGCCTTGCAATCTGGTTTAAGTTGCTGCCGATCTTCCCAAACTCCGCAATCAATTTTTTCAGCTCCGGCAGGTCTGCCACAATCTCATATTTTGCCGTTACCTTCTGCTGCATAATCTGTTTCCGGGCATACTCTGCCAGTGGGAGGTGTGCGGCTTTTGCGCTTTCAGACACGATTTCATATTCCGTATCTGTGAGACGGAGCATAATCTGGTGTTTGTGCTGCAGTTCCCTGTCCTTCTTTGGTCTTGCCATTTCGTACTTCCTTCCTGTTAAAAATATATTCGTACTTTGATCTTCCTGAATGTAGGAATACAAAGGGGTTCCTAAATATAAGCCGATTGTGGAAATGGAATGGGAAAGGAAAAGAGGGGATTTATAAAAATTTTTGGATTTTTCCGTGATAGGAATTATCACGCTGCGACTATTTTTAATAGGAGCCAATCTGCATATTTGAAAAATATGCCAGAACCGAGGGCATGGGGAGCGGAATCACCATCAAGTTTGCCGGGTAAGCAAAATCCACGAAGTGGGTTTTGAGTAACTCAGGCGAATCTTGCTCTTTATGTCAGAACTGAAATAAAAAGCATTATCCGAGAAGTTTCATTATCAAAGAAATATCCTGAAAAGCGCAGTTTATCGGTGGTTTTCAAAAACTTCTCGGATAATTACTTAAACCTTATACTGTAGATACAGCGTAAAAATAATGCTGAATGTATAAGGAGGACAAGAAGAATGAACACGATTGTTTTAATAGGTAGACTTGCCAGAGATCCAGAAACTAAGCTGGCATCTACGCAAAAGGGACAAACCAAAGTATCCAGGTTTCCATTGGTAGTAAAAAGAAATCGCACCAGCAAAGCATTTGTAGTGATGATCACAGCTTATGGAAATAATGCAGAATTTGTGGAGAAATATCTTGAAAAAGGAATTAAGATTGCTCTTTCCGGTGAGTTAGTAATCTCTCAGATCAAAGATGAACAGACTGGAACTGCATCCTATTATCCCGAAGTCATTATGGATAATGTGGAGTTTGCAGAAGCCAAAACAAAAAAAGAAGAATCTGACGGATTTCAACCAGTAGAGAAGAGAAAGATCCCATTTGATATACCAGAAGAACTTGAACACGAAATGCCATTTCGATAGGAGGACAAGATTTATGAGAAAATACTTTTTAGAATTATTTGCAATAGGATTGATTGATTCAGAAGGAAGAATCAATACAGAACATATGACAAGCGATGCACTTATGACTGCCATGAAAACAATGGAAGAGCTGACGCAAATGAAAATGGATCGTTTAGTTTTGGAAACAACAATGGAGATGATCTTGTGTATGTTTGAGTCATGTGACACAGAGGAATTTACAGAAATATTAGGCAAGCATTATACGTTTACTTGTCAGAATATCATTCTGGAAAACGAGTTTCTCATAAACGAGTTTTGGAACTTTCCTATGAGGACGTGAAATCTGCAAAAAATGGATTGATTGTCATCACTCCGGATTTTGATAATTTTACTGCAAAGCTTATTGCAGCAGATGAATATTCAAAATATATGACAGAAACGCCAATCTTGGAAGGTGTTGCAAACAGAGAATATTATGGAAGATCTGCGACCTCTATAGAGAACAAAAGCACGATAGAGTACGGAACAGAGCAAGGATTGGCAGCACTGATCTATGGCGAACAAGGAGTGAGTTCGTTGCCGATACAGGACATTACAGGAGAATACATAGATACAGATAATGAGTATATGTATTATTATTCGGCTGAGTTTGTAAAATAAGAATAGCAAAAGTGAGAAGAGGATATTACAAATCATTGTTTTGATAATTCGGTGGTATCCTCTTTGTGGATTTCAGAATTTGTTTCTCAGCTTTCGGTATTCTCTTGGCGAATATCCTTTCAGCTTGTGAAAAAGCCGGCTGAAATAAAGCTGGTTATCATATCCGACAATCTTAGAAATCTCATTGATGGAATAAGTTGTTGTTTCAAGTAACATCTGAGCATTGTTGATACGGATTCCCACAATGAATTGCATTGGTGTAGAACCGGTATATTTTTGAAATTTCGGATAAACCAGCTGACACTCATGCCTCGTGAGGCAGCATAATCATCAATATTGATATTTTGATTGTAGTTTTCACTGAAAAAGGTAACAGCATTATCCATCTCATGATCAAGATATTCATTTTTTAATATGTGCTCTCTTGTCAGTTCACGGTGGAAACTAATCAGAAGATGACGTAGCAAAAGGACAAGCATTTCCTCATAATTATCTTGACAGCGTTGGAGCTCGATAATGATACGTTTGAAAATTTGTTCATATTCATTAGATGTACCCACTTGAAAGACACGTTCTTTATCCGGAAACCCATATTGACGTAAGATATTTTTCACATTGCTTCCTGTGAAGTGAATCCAGTATACTTCTGTCTTATCTTCTCCGTAATATTCATATTTCTGAAGTTCTTTCGGTCTGTACAGTACAATGTTGCCGGCTGGAACAATCGTTTCGTTATTTACATTATCAAAATGAAAATGCCCACAACCAGCAGTGATATATATAATCTGATAATCCAGACGACCCCTTGGACGGTAGGTCGGAAGTTTGGGATGTCTGGAAAGACGGTAAGTACCACAGCTACCGACAATCAGCGGACGACTTTTGTCTTTGAAATCCATATGTGAGTGGTTCAAATAACCGGTGTTCAAATGCATAGGACAGCACCTCTTTTCGTACTTTTTATCATTGTATCATTTAGTGCATATTTTGTCTAATCCAATTCATAGACATATTTTGCGAATTAGGATAAGCTATATATAGCATAACTAAGGAACGTAAACAAAAAGTAAAGTATAAGGTTTGCTTTAGGAAAACAAAGAACAAAAAACAAAAAAGTATATGTATTGGAGGAGAGCTATTTATGATCGCACCACGTTATTATGAAAATCTAAGCGTACTGCACGAAAACACAATGCCAGCCAGAGCCTATTATATTCCGGCATCCAGAAGAATGGATAACTTGGTGGAACACAGAGAAGAGTCAGATCGTATGCAGTTATTGAATGGAACTTGGAAATTCCAGTATTTTAACAGCATCTATGACATTAAGGATTCTTTCTTTGAGAAGAATTATGATACAGAAAATTTTGATGAGATTCAGGTTCCAAGTGTATGGCAGATGGCTGGATATGATACACACCAGTATACAAACATCCGGTATCCATTTCCGTTTGATCCACCATATGTGCCACAGGACATTCCGTGTGGAGCCTATGTACATACTTTTGAGTACAGTAGAGATGAGAAAGCGCCAAAATCTTTTTGAACTTTGAAGGAGTAGACAGTTGCTTTTACGTATGGATCAATGGCTCTTACATAGGATACAGCCAGGTTTCGCATATGACCAGTGAGTTTGATGTTACCGATGTACTTCAGGATGGAACGAATACGGTGGCAGTGTTGGTAATGAAGTGGTGTGATGGTTCCTATTTGGAAGATCAGGACAAATTCCGTATGAGTGGTATTTTCCGGGATGTGTACATTTTGAAACGCCCAAAACAGGCAATCAGTGATTATCATATTAAAACAAGAATTGAGGATATGCTTGCGAAAGTAGAAATTGAAATGAAATTCTACTCTCCGTTAAATGTAAAAATTTCGATTGAAGATAGAAACGGAGCAGTTGTAGCACTAGGAAGTATTGCTGAAGAAGGAACAGCTGTATTAGAAATCGCAAGTCCGGAACTTTGGAATACAGAAAATCCATATCTATATAAACTGATTCTTGAAACAGAGAATGAAGTAATTGTAGATCACATTGCATTAAGAAAGATAGAGATTAAAGACCAGGTTATTTATTTAAATGGACAGAAGATTAAATTCCGTGGTGTCAATCGACATGATTCTGATCCGGTTACTGGATTTACAATCAATCCGGAACAGATTACAACCGATCTTACGTTAATGAAGCAGCATAATTTTAATGCGATCCGTTCCAGCCACTATCCGAACGCACCATTTTTCTATGAAATGTGTGACAAGTATGGATTCATGGTAATAGATGAAGCAGATATTGAAGCTCATGGTCCATTTATGATCTACAGAAAAGAAGACACTGATTACAATCGGTTCAAACGATGGAATGAGAAGATTGCAGATGATCCGGTATGGGAAGAGGCAATCGTTGATCGCGTAAAACTCATGGTGGAACGTGACAAAAACCGTTTCTGTATTGTTATGTGGTCAATGGGAAATGAGAGTGCTTATGGCTGCAACTTTGAAAAAGCACTGGAATGGACAAAGAATTTTGATCCAGACCGTATCACACAATATGAGAGTGCAAGATACCGTAATTATGATGAAACATATGATTACAGCAATCTGGATGTGTACAGCCGGATGTACCCAGCGCTTTCCGAAATTCAGGAATATCTGGATAAAGATGGAAGCAAACCCTTCCTTTTGGTAGAGTACTGTCACAGCATGGGAAACGGACCTGGAGATTTTGAAGATTACTTCCAGATGATTCAGGATAATGATAAAATGTGCGGCGGCTTTGTCTGGGAATGGTGTGACCATGCGATTGCTCATGGAACTGCTGAGAATGGAAAGACTATATATGCTTATGGGGGCGACCATGGCGAAGAAATTCATGATGGCAACTTCTGTATGGATGGATTAGTATATCCGGACAGAACGGTACATACAGGACTTTTGAATACAAGAATGTTTATCGCCCGGCAAGAGTTATTTCCTATAACAAAGAAAGCGGAGAACTGGTGCTTCATAACTACATGGATTTTGATGACTTGAAAGATTATGTGAAGATTAGTTATGAGCTGACACAGGATGGTCTTGTGATCAGCAAAGGCATACTTCCGGAGTTTTCTGTGGCACCACACGGGGAAGGAAAAACAAACCTGAAGATCAATGTTCCAGAGAATGGGAAATGTTATTTAAAACTTATTTACCATCTGAAAAAGAATTGCCACTGTTGGATGAAGACCATATTCTTGGATTTGATGAAATTGAGGTAAGTAAAGAGGATACAAAATGTAAACTTGCAGAGAAATGGATACCAAAAACAGTAGTGGACTCTGAATTACAGGTAAATGAAAATGATACACAGATTCATATCAAGGGGCGTGAATTTGCTTATACCATAGACAAACGTACTGCACTCTTTACAGAGATGAAATTCGCAGGGCGGGAATACTTGAACCATCCGATGGAATTAAATATTTGGAGAGCTCCAACAGATAACGATATGTACATCAAGTCTGAATGGAAGAAAGCCCACTATGATAAGGCTTACACAAGATCCTATACGACAGAGGTTGTGCAGGGAAAACATGGTGTGAAGATTACAAGCCATGCTTCCGTTGTGGCAGAGACAGTACAGAAGATTCTTGATGTGACGATTACATGGAAAATAGAAGCTGCTGGAAAGATTGATGCAGATATTGCAGTAACAAAAGACGATGAATTCCCGGATCTTCCGAGATTTGGTGTGAGGATGTTCCTGGATAAAAAACTTTCAGCTGTAAGATACTTTGGAATGGGACCACAGGAAAGTTATTGTGATAAACATCAGGCTGCGAGCCACGGTTTGTACCGGGCAGATGTAGGGGATTTACATGAGGACTATATCCGTCCACAGGAAAATGGAAGCCATTATGATTGTGAATATGTAGAGCTTAACAACAGCCGATATGGAATTGTGGCATCCGCAGAAAAGGCATTTTCATTCAATGCTTCTTATTATACACAGGAAGAACTTGAGAAGAAAACGCATAATTATGAATTAATAGAATCAGATAGTGTAGTATTCTGTGTTGACTACGCATTAAATGGCATTGGTTCTAATAGTTGTGGTCCAGTTGTATTGGAGCAGTACCGATTTGATGATGTATTATTCCGGTTTCAGTTTACACTGATACCGTATGTAAAGGATAATAAAGTTTCATGTAACCCGTAAACAAGGAAAGAGAGTCTGATTGTAATGTAAAGTCCGGATATACAGAGCAATCAGACAAAATCAGAGAAAAAAACAGAATTAGATATCATACGGTTAGCCATATTGAGATTCTAAGTGCGATGAAGATGAGGAGCAAAGAAATTCGATGGAAGAAAAAAAGTATTTGAAATGGTATAACAAAATTGGATACGGATCAGGTGATATTGCAGGTAATGTAGTCTATGCGTTCCTGACATCTTTTATGATGGTCTATCTGACGGACTCGGTAGGACTTGCTGCAGGTGTCGTGGGTACCCTGATTGCCGTATCAAAACTATTTGATGGTTTTACGGATATATTTTTGGAACAATGATTGACAAAACACACAGTAAAATGGGAAAAGCGAAACCCTGGATGCTATACGGATATATTGGTTGTGCCATTACGCTGGTCGGCTGCTTTGCAGTACCGGTGAGTTTGGGAACAACGGCTAAATATGCATGGTTCTTTATTTCTTATACACTGTTAAATGGTGGGTTTTATACAGCAAACAATATTGCTTATTCAGCACTTACGTCACTGATTACAAAGAACAGCAAAGAGCGTGTACAGATGGGATCTTACCGTTTTATTTTTGCATTTTCAACAAGTCTTCTGATTCAGGCGATTACAGTTGGATTTGTAGATAAATGTGGTGGAGATGCTGCGGCATGGAGAACGGTTGCTATTATCTATGCAATCATTGGTCTGGTCGTAAATACGATTTCAGCACTTTCTGTTAAGGAACTTCCGGAGGAAGAACTTAATGAAGGAGAAGTAAAGAATGATAATGAAAAGTATGGAATGGTACAGGCATTCAAGCTTCTTGTCAAAAACAAATATTACATGATGATTTGTGGAACATATATTTTACAGCAGTTATATGGTGCCATGATTGGAGCTGGCATTTATTACATGACATGGGTACTGAAAAATAAGAATTTGTTTGGACAATTTGCATGGGCAGTAAATATTCCACTGATCATTGCCCTGATTTTTACACCGACATTAGTTGGTAAGTGGAAAGGCATGTATAAACTGAACTTAAGAGGTTATGTCTTAGCAGTCATCGGTAGAGCACTTGTTGTTGTTGCCGGATATATGGGTAGTGTTCCGCTGATGATGGCGTTTACAGCTCTTGCAGCCTTAGGTCAGGGACCATGGCAGGGAGATATGAATGCTGTTATTGCATCCTGCTCTGAATACACTTATCTTACACAGGGAAAGAGAATTGATGGAACGATGTACTCTTGTACTTCTCTTGGTGTAAAAATCGGTGGAGGTATTGGAACCGCTGTTGTTGGATGGATGCTTGAGCTCAGTGGATATGTCGGAACAAATGCAACTCAGCCACAGTCTGCACTTGATATGATGCAGTTCATGTATCTTTGGCTTCCGTTAATCTTTGATGTATTGATTATGTTTGCACTTTCAAGAATGAATGTTGAAGATGCAAATAAAAAACTGAAAGCAGAAAAAGGAATTGCTGCAGATGAAGTAACAGATGCATCAGACATAAATTAGAATTGACAGGAGAAAGCGTTGTCTGGTCATTGCTCGATGAGACAGTGCTTTTTCTATATATAAAGTGATTGAACTGTATTTTGAAAATAAAAAAGGACCACTTCATTTTTGTGAAATGGCCTTAAGAAAATATTCAGTTCTCTAAAATAGTCCTTTTAGTATTTATACATGGTAAGGATGCTCAAAATATTCAGTGTAGAATACTAAAAGGTCATTCAGATATTTTTTTAGGTTGCTCATTTGCAATTCCTCCTTTCCTTATTTACAAGTTGATTATAAGATAGGTGTAAAAGGATTGCTTGCCAAATCGAAAGAAGATATAGACAAATGTTGCAAAGGGGAGTATTTCATGCAGTTAAAATATGTTGACACAAAAGAGGAGATCATAGCAATAAATAGGAAGTCAAAACATATTGAACCACATCTTCATAATGCACTGGAGATCGTTTGTGTAACAAGTGGAGCATTAGAACTTGGTGTCGGACAGGAACTATACCATATGGAAAAAGGAGATATAGGCTTTGTATTTCCAGATGTTATTCATCACTATCAGGTACTGACACCCGGTGTAAATAAAGCGACTTATCTGATTGCATCGCCATTTACGATAGCCAAATTTGCAGATATCATGCAATCCATGGCTCCTGAATACCCAATCATCAAAGCGGAAAAGGTTGAACCGGAGGTATATAGGGTTATAAATGCAATTTTAGAGACAGAACAGTCGGATATTACTGTTGCACAGGCATATCTTCAAATTGTGTTGGCACGCTGCATAGGAAAATTAAATTTGGTAGAAAAGAGTAATGTGGGGAGCAACGATCTTATTTACCAGACAGTTTCCTATATATCAGCAAATTTTAAGAAGAAATTTTCGCTGGAAGAGATGGCAAAAGATCTGGGGGTGAGCAAATATGTTTTATCCAGACTCTTTTCCAAAACATTCCATAGAAACTTTAATCAATATCTTAACGATGCAAGGCTGAACTATGCATGCCAGCGTTTGGAAAATACGAGTGATTCTATTACAAACATTTGTCTGGATAGTGGATTTGAAAGTCAGAGAACATTTAACCGAGTATTTAAAGAAAGATATAAAATATCACCGAGTGATTATCGGAGTACTTGTGTGAAAGAGATGTTGTCATAAAAGGTTCTGTTGATAGAAATATTTACTTCGATTTCACAGTACTATGTATTTGATTTTATGTGTGGATGATATAATATGAAAATATTTGTAGAAAATAGCGCTTTATTTTATTATGAAAAGAGCAAGGTGTATTCTAAAGAAACAAGAAAGGCAGGGCGCATATGAACATGAGAAAATCCATAATCGATTTTAATGAAAAAAAAGGATTCATCTGTGATATGGATGGTGTGATTTATCATGACAATCAGATATTGCCAGGTGTTCCAGAATTCATCCAGTGGTTGCATGATGAAAAGAAAGAATATTTATTTTTGACAAATAATAGTGGATATACACCACGGGAATTAAATCAGAAACTGGCAAGGATGGGACTTGATGTGCCAGAAGAACATTTTTATACCAGCGCATTGGCAACAGCCGCATTTTTAAAAGAACAGGCGGCAGGCTGTTCGGCATTTGTGATAGGAGAAGCCGGCCTGTTAAATGCACTTTATGATGTAGGTATCACAATGAATGATGTAAATCCGGATTATGTTGTTGTGGGAGAGGGACGCTCCTATTCATTGGATACATTAACAAAAGCAACGAATTTAGTTCTGAAAGGTGCAAAGCTGATCGGAGCAAACTCAGATGTTTCCGGACCGATTGAGAACGGCATTGCTCCTGCTTGTCGTGCATTGATTGCACCTATAGAAATGGCAACAGGTACACAGGCATATTTCTGTGGGAAACCGAATCCACTGATGATGAGAACAGGATTGAATATGCTTGGATGTCATTCAGCAGAAGCTGTAATGGTTGGGGATCGTATGGATACAGATGTGATTTCAGGAATGGAAAGTGGTATGTCTACTGTATTGGTTCTCTCTGGATGTTCAACGAAGGATACACTCAAAACTTATGCGTATCGTCCAACTATGGTTTTAAATGGTGTGGGGGATATTGCTATGTTAGCAAAGTCAAAGGCAGAGTAATAATGAATAATCTGAAGTACTAAGAGATAAACAGAGCTTGATAGACAATCGAAAATGTGGTTGTCTCTCAAGTTCTGTTTGATTATGAAATTGCTTGCATTCGTATGAATATTTATTTGACAGATTTTATAATATATCTATAAGTCAATTGGAAAATAGAGAATAATACAGTAATAATCAGAAGCAAATTTAATTTCACATAAACCATTCATTTGTTGCATCATTGCTTTTATGTTTTTAGTTCCTATTCCAGAACCATGATATCGGCAAGGCTCAGCAATTTTATTTTCTATTTTTATGCCTACATAATGATTTACATATAGCGTAGATATTTCTATAGGAATTAAAGGGTCTGCATATTTTCTTATATTAGATAATAAATTATCTGTAATACGACCTATATAGTCAGACACACTTTTATTTTAGCTGGCTTCCAAATAAGTTTATCAATTTTTAAGGTATAACCATCTACTTGTAGAGAAAAATAAATCTAAAAATTTAAAGTAAGTAATCATAAAGCAATGTAAAGTATATTATGTTCGACTAACAAACAGTAGAAAGATACATCTTCTCTTCAATAATCGAATAGGCGGGGATTTAATCAAAATCCCCGCCTATTCGATTACAAAGTTTCTTCGTGAAGTGGATGGGATAATGCAATATTTTGCGTGTTGAGTAGTGCTGAAAAGTTTTGCTGAATGATATCCAGTGTTAGTTGCTTTTTCCGCAATTCCTGCTTCTCTCGTATAGTAGATGCTTTCTCAGATACAAGATTGTCAATTCGTTTCTGGATTTTTTCAGAGCTTGGGATTTTGGTAATGCCGAAATCCTGAAGCTCTTTTTTAACGAATCGTGGAGCTGATATTCAGCCTGATGTCTGCTCCGGTATGCTGTGGGATTTGGAGCTGATTTTGCATCTTCGATAACTTTACGACAGAGCCGATAAGAGTCACAATGTTTTTGAATGACTTTCTGCGTGGTTAGCTCAGTGCTGATTTTCTGGATGTGCTGATCAGCCGCTTTGATGGAATTTTCAACATTGGAAATATGCTGTTGGAAGTCCTCGTAGTTTAAGAGATTATTTTCGGAGAGATAGTTGAACGTCTTTGCAGCTTCTTTTAGATTATTCAGTTTTGCCCAGCGTTCAAAGCATTCACGATTGCCTGTTGTGATATAGGTGGAGATATTGATATACAGGCGAGCTTCTCTGGACAAAGGCTTCGGAGTTTTCGTCTTATAACGATTTTCTCTAAGCGGAGTCGGACATTTTCTTCTGTATAGTAGCTTCCGAGAGATTTCATATAGGTGAAATTTTTCTGTTCAGGTGCCCGGAAGGATAAATTTTTTCCCTGTCGTATTTCATATCCTGCCAACTGCATTTTCTGTAAAAATTCTTCATAATTGATAGAGGACCAGATTGCCTTATCAATCGAAACACGTAGTTTGACTTTCCAGCTGGTTCCACGATGGTATTCCATATTTTCTTTATAACTCTTCCCTTTTTCACCGGTTGGCATACTGGTGGCAAGTCCGTTTTCCTGGCAGATGCGATTGCTGATCCGACAGATTTTATGATAGCTGCGTTTGTTGGAAACATACTTGTGATTGGAGACGAAGCTGGCGGCGTTGAAGAGGATATGATTGTGGATGTGGTCTTTATCAACATGGGTACTGATCACGTATTCATATTTTCCTTTTAGCACTTCATCCGCAAATTGTTGTCCCAGGCGATGTGCGGTTTCTGCGTCAATTTCTCCAGGCTTAAATGACTGAATTAAGTGAAATGCAAGATTATCGCCCTTATCCATTCCATTCTTTTTGCATTTTCTCTGGTGAGAGCAAATTCCAGATCTGCAGTTTCCGGTGAGCAGCCAAAACTGGAAACCAGTATTTTTTCATCTGTCTTATCTGGATTGGTGATATAGTCCAGAGCTTTCTTGTCAGTTACTTTAATGGGGAAGATCTTAATATACTAATGTCATTAACTTAAAAAAATTTATAAAATAAAACAGAAAAAGGTCTTGACAAATGTCAGAAAAAATGTGGCGAAGCCTCCTTGAATGAATACATTTTAGGAGGAATTGCTAATGAACTTTTACGCTGATTATGTCCGCAACAAACTCAACGCTGCCATTTCCAGCATGTCCAGTCAGATAGAAGATTACGTCAAAAATCCTGGGCATGATTTTACCAGAAATCGAAAGATGAACTTTACCTCGACAATAAACTTTCTACTTACTATGGAAGGTGGTTCACTTAACTCAGAATTACACAAATATTTTAATTATGATCTGAATCAAATAACCCGTTCTGGTTTCATAAAACAAAGGAACAAATTGAAACCAGATACCATGGAATATTTATTTCATAAATTTCATGAGCAGATATTATGTAACAAAAAATACCAAGGCTACCAGTTACTTGCCTGTGATGGTTCTGACTTGAATATATTTCGTGATCCACTAAATCCACACACGTATTTTGCTGGTAAAGAAGGAACTTTTGGTTTTAATCAACTGCATCTTAATGCCTTGTATGACCTCCAAAGCAGGCGATATGTCGATGCTCTGATTCAGGAGCCTTATGAAGAAAATGAATCCTCTGCCATGATTGAAATGATTAAAAAGCTGACTGCAAATCAGAAGACTATCATTATGGCAGATCGTGGATACGAAACTTATAACATTTTTGCAAATATTCAGGAACGTGGTCTCTTTTATCTAATCCGGATTAAAGATACCTCGAAAAAAGGCAGCATTTCTGGAAGCCTTTCCTTGCCGGTATCCTGTGAATTTGACGAAGAAATCGAACTGATTATGACCCGTAAACAAAAGTTTTATAAAACGAAAGGTTATAAATATCTCTCAAATTCATCGCCATTTGACTTTCTTGATTCTGAGAATTTGTTTTATACACTTCATCTCAGACTCACACAGTTTCAGCTGGAAAATGGAGTTTATGAATGTATAGCCAGCAACCTGGATAAAGAAGAATTCCCACCTGAAAAGATCAAGGAACTTTATCATATGCGATGGGGAATCTTATACGAACCCTGCTTTTATACGAACTTTCCTGACGAGAATGCGCTAAACACCAAACATCTAATCACGAAAAGTTCGTATAAAGTCCTTAGTCTAATCCAAGAATCCGCGATAGTTCATCTTCGTCATCTGGCCATAATGGTTCTTCTTCCGGAATCACACTGTTTCTTCTGTTTGCGATTTCTCTCATTTGATCTAACGATGGTGACGTATAGTAGTCCCTTGTTGTTTTCATGTCTGCATGCCCCAATAGCACTGATATCGCAGCCAAATCCACGCCATCACGATATAACAGCGTTCCCCTTGTGCGCCTTAGTGTATGTGGTGAGACAGATTCCGGCAAATCATAGGCTTCCCGGACCTTGTCCGAATACTTCTTTATAAGTTTTTGGACATTACGCGCAGTCATATATTTCTGTTTTCCGCCGATCACGGTATAGATAAACGGAGCATCCCTGTTTCTTTCCAGGTGGAACTCGCCCATATACTGCTGGATCAATGCCGATGTCTTGGAATCCACTATGACACAGCGTTCTTTGTTGCCTTTTCCGTGGATCCTTAACTTAACATTATCGTAGTCAAGACATACGTTTCTGACATCCATGGAAACAAGCTCATCCACCCGCATTCCGCCATCGTACAAAACACACATGATGACCTTGTCCCTTAACCCCTTCCGGGTATTTGGAGGCATGTGCAGCAGAGCCGCAAGCGCATCAACATCTTCAATGACCGGTTTCCGCTCTTTTGGTTCGCTATAATAAGGAACCTGTTCAATGGAAAATGCATACTGCTGTAAACTTACATCCCTCGCAGAAGCATAGCCCACATAGGACTTCACTGTTGCAAGCTTGTTATTGACCGTCTTTGCCTTCAGGTTATCCACTTTATGGAGGTGGTTCCTGTAATCCAATAAAAAATCATACGTGCAATCCTTAAATTGAACCTGTTTGTAGGGATTCCCGCGATGTTATTCACATAATTCCGGAATGTCTTAAGCCCCTGCCGATAGGTAACGGCTGTATGATGGGAGCCGTTTTTCTCTTTGGGTATAAATACATACAGGAAATCATAGGTTCTGCAAAAAAACAGCATGGCGTTGTTATTCATCTGCGCATCACCTCCGGGATTACACGGCCTGTGACCGTATCTCTCTTTCTGATTGTCTGCGCAGCCTCTTCAACATAATGATAGTAGTAATACGTATCATGAAAACTCTTGTGGCCAAGAAACCGGCTCAGGTATGGAAGCATATGTTCAAAGTCTAGCCCCTGTTCACGCCATAGATTGATCCTTTTTACAACATATGCATGCCTCAGACAGTGCGTTGTCGGATTTCTGTCACATCCAGAAGCAAAAGATGTGTTCATCCAGCACCTCCGGAACATGGAACTAATGCTTCCATAGCTCACCGGCTTATCTGGATCAATCCCAGGGAAAACCCATGACGGTTTCCTGCCGAGTTCCGCTGTAAGATACGAAATGTATTCCCTGCAAAGTTTTGTCAGGTCATCCGAAAGATAAACAATACGGTCCCGGTTCCCCTTCCCGTCAAGTATCACTATCGTGCCGGCATACGGGTCAACATCATCCATGGATAAAAGACGGGCTTCTGACGCTCGGAGTCCATTCAGGTAGATCAGCCTGAACAGTACCGGATACTCATTTGACATGCGTCTGACATCTGCGTTTCCCTTCCTTGGTGTATAATGGTCAATCTCCACAAACAGTTCTGCAATCTCATCACCTGCGGGGAGATGGATAACAGGTTTTGGGGGACGGACTTCTATCGGAGGATAATAACTGGAAATCCCTAGGCCATTCAGATATATGGAGAACTGCCTTATAACACTTATCCTTGCCGCAAGGCATTTCTCACCCTCGGTATCCCTTTTTTTGACCCACCCGGACGGACAGGTTCTCAGGAGTCAGTCCTGTTTCTTCATAGCCGTGGTCAATCCAGTATGCATCAAACTGACTCATCCACTTGGATTCACTATAATACTTGTATCCCAGGGCCTTTTTTCATCAATGAACCCTGTAATCCACTTGGCAATAGTGCTTTTATATTTGATTGCTTTATTCATGCCCGTACCTCTCATCCATTGACAGTCCGGTCTCTGAGAGGGAAAGCGGGCACAGCCGCATCCTTTCCGTATCTAGCGACGTATATTTATGTACGCTTTTTGTGTCTGAATGCCCCAGCATTTCTGCCGTCTCCGTTAATGTTGCGCCGCTGTTTAATATAGCAGAGCCAAAGGTCCTTCTGAACATATGCACTTTGCCTGCGGATATCCCTGCGCGTTCCATTGCGTTTCTGCATGCGGAACGGCTGGCAGGACCATAGGGCGCTTTTAGACTAAGGAATAACCTGTCGCTGCCAGTATCCCTGCGTCTTGCATCCTTTAAATATCTGTATATCGCATTGCCTGTTTTATTGTCCATTGGATGGTGGTGTTCTGCCCCGGTTTTCTGCTGGAAGATACGGATACTCCGGTTTTTCCAGTCAATGTCGGAAAGTTTCATTCCGATGATGTCACCTGACCGGAAACCCGTGTTCAGGGCCACCATAAGGATCGCGGCATCCCTCAGTTCGAGGGCGCGGCTGCATTGAACAGTAAACCTCAACTGTTTCTATTTCTTCCGGCGACAGGATATCCACAATCTTTTCACCGCCTGCCGCCTGTCCCGGCAACGCAAGATACATCCCCATTGGAATGGCTTCTTTCATTTCAAGATAAATGAGAAACTTTCTGATACGGCTGTTATAGGCATTCTTTGCTTCCGGCGTTTTGTGGCCGTTATCAAAAGGTTAAATTCCTTGACAAGCCTGGGTGTCAATTCTGCGAAAGAAGTCAAGCCTGACGATACGAGAAAGCCGCAGAATCTGGTAGTGCAGGTACGGTACATTTTGATCGTACTCCTTTCCCAGCCCTCCTTTTCCTTAGCACCTATAAATGGCGCTATCCCGGCCTGGCACCATGATGGCAGCCGGTCGTATTCAGTATCCTTATGTTTCCACCAATGAGAGGGCAGGATGTCTCCTTCGCGGACATAGTCATCATACATCTCATAGGTACGTCTCGCCATGCATAAGCCTTTTCCAAAGAGGCGTTTTCCAACTGCTTCAAACCACATATGTGTGATTGTACGGTCATATCCGAGGTTTTCCCTGTCCAAAAACAAATATAACAAGGTAAGGTGGTATGGCGCGGAATCCGTTACCGTCTTGCTATATCCTGCCGATTTCAGTCGTCCTGCAAAATCATGTATGGACTGATGGAATTCTTCTGCGGGAAAACAGGCGCCTGCTTTGCGGCGGGCATGGATTACAGCCTGTGCGTCAACTGCTAAATCTGACAATGATGTGCACTTATCAGATTCCATGTAATGGATGTAAAGAGAATAACCCTTCCGGCATCTTCCTCTGGCGGACATATATCTAAAAAACCGCTGACAAGACCTTCATTGATGTAGTATGCCTTCGACGATTCCCTCAGGAACTGGTCGTAATCATCAAGCATTGGATAGTCAATATCCTCAATGCAGCCAGCGCCATTATACTGCATAAAACAGCAGAACTGAACGACTTTGTGCCGGATGTTAGCCAGGTGGGCCTGGGTGTAGCCACCGGCAAGCGATATCTCCGAAAGGTATCCTTCAATGCTGTCTTGAAACTGCTCCGATGGATGCGCGTAGACCACAAGATGGGAACCTAATATCCGCCCATATTCGTACACATCACAAAGCCTGTAAATAGCATTCTGATACTGTGGCTTTAAATATTTTGCCGCACTGTTTTCACACCATTTCAGTGCACAATCCATAGAAAATCTTTGAATTCCGTTATGCGCCATGCTTTCGTTGAGTGCATTGTAGCAGTCCAGGCTTATTTGTATTGCTCTCGGGGCCGTATCTGTACCGCTCAAGTGTAGCAATCACCACCATTACATTGTTTTTAAAGTTTACCATGTCAGTCTCCTTTCTATCATAAAAGTGTATGTACTAACATGGTATATTAATTTAAGGTTTTATACGAACTTTCTTATACACAAGTACTGTGGGAAAGGGCTTCTTCCTCTGAAAAGTTCGTATAAAAGCAGGGTTCGTATAAGATATCTTATACGAAAGTTCGTGTAAGATATCGAAACTTCTTTCCGTGAGCTGAAATATACGATTGGCCTGACAAATCTTCACTCTAAAAATGTGGAATATATCTGTCAGGAAATTTACGCAAAACTGATCCTGTATAATTTTTGTGAAATTATTTCAGCAAATATCATACTGGAAGAAAGAAACCGTAAGTACACATACCAATTAAACTACACAATGGCAATTCAAATATGCAGGCATTATCTGCGCCAGACATTTGTAACGATAGATGTTGAAGGCCTGATTAAGAAAGAACTATCACCCCAAAGACCACACCGACAATATCAGCGTCGAGTAATAAAGAAACGATGGGTTAGTTTCGCATACCGTATAGGATAAAAAATTATTCAAATGAATATAGCTGGCAAAAAGCAGACTTTTGGTTTGTTTATTTGTTATGCGTAAATCTTGTGATTTTTCAAGAAAGCTAATCTGAACACTTATTACAATAATCGAAATTTTCTTAAGTTAATGACATTAACTGAATCAGGGCCCCCTTTGGAGAGATAGATATTCGATGAGAACATCAGCAGTCGGGGATACATCCTTTCCCGTGAGAACCGATTGCTTTCAATAGATCATACAGTTGCCGGTCAGCCAGAAATAGAAGCTATCCCACAGCGGATATTTCTGCGGAATCTGCATGAAGAGATGTTAGGACAGTGACAGACTGTGAATGGAACAAACAATACAATGATTGGTCTGGCTGCGGAAGCGGTCGGGAAGGAGGACAATTATGCAGAGAATACAGGATATGTTTATCAATATGGAAGAAGTGGCAGAGGATGCTTATAAGAATACGGAATTATTGCTGAGTCAGTATACCAAGGTAATGTTCCGTATTGAGAAGAACCTTGTGGATATAGATTATGAAATGTATGCAGAAGAAGGGAAGCATCTGAAGGAAATGTTATATGATCTGGTAGATTTTGATGCGACTGCAGAGAAACGCAGAATCCAGGAAAAGCTTCTGAATAATGATATGAATCTCTGTTTGCTGGAAATTATGAGAGATTCCCTGATAGCTTTGAGGGATTATCCAAAGAATGGACAGCTGTATTATCGGCTTTTAAAATATAGATATTTTGAAGCAGGAAATACCAATGAAGATGTGATGATGATGCTGGATGATATGCCAAGCACCACTTATTATCGAAACCGTAAGAAAGCAATCCGGTTGTATGCAACAATGCTCTGGGCATTTACGCGACCGGAAAAGATACAGAATAAGATGGAGGAAATAAACTGGAAGAAAAGTGGAAGTAAAGTGGCAGTGAACTGACAGTAAACTGGCATGTGAATGGTATTACAATGAAAATACGTGCATGTTAGAATTGATATGCTGAGAGAAATAGACCTTCGCAGACGTAATGTTTGCGGAGGTTTTTTTTCTCAAATTATAAGGCGTCAGGCTGTGCCCGGAAGGGCATGGCCTTTTTTTATACCTAAAAACAGGTTGCTGATTTGAAAAAGCTTCCTTTTTAACAGGTAGACGCCGGAAAGGAAGAGCATATCAAGATGCAGGGAAGAGGCAGGCATTATGCCAGATATCCATGATTTTTGATTTGTCATAAATCAAACCAACAAAAACGACAAATTGGAGGAACAATCATGGAAGAAAGAAAATACACATTTTACGACAGATATCAGAAGGTGAAATACGCTAATATTACAGCAGAGGAGCTGGAAGTTCTTAATATTTCTTATAATAAGGAACATTATATGTTTGATCAGCAGCATCAGAGAAATAATACAGTATTATTTTGTGGTTTAGAGTCAGAAAACGGTTGTGCGACAGACTTTATCGCAGATAGCGGACGTGACATTGCATCGGATATCACAACCGAGATCTTCTTCAAAGAACTCTTTAGTGATCTGACAGAGAAAGAAAAGAAAATCGTGAGCGATTATTTTATTATGGGAAAACAGGTTAAGGAAACAGCAGAGGAACTGGGCATCAGCACACGTCAGGTGAGTAGAGACAAAAACAGTGCTTTGGCAAAAATGTTAAAGAGAATGAAAGCAGCTGGATATGAATCATATGCTGAGGCGGCAGGTGTATTTCTGCAGGAAAGCGATTATATTCTAACACAGATGGAAACACAGAATTCAATTATGAAGAAAAGGACCGGAGAAGTGAGACTGCCATCAGATAACAATGGTAATAAATAAACGTAATTGAAAAATCAATCATCAAAAAGGGCACTGGAGAAAAATCCAATGTGATAATTGAACTGGACGGTGGCTGTCTTCCAGTCACTCAGTTCAAAGCGGGTAGTAGGTAATGGCGAAAGTAATGGCTTTTCATCTTCAAGAAATAAGTCCAGCCGGCTGCCCTCTTTCTTTTGAAAGAGCCTTCGATTGAACTGCTCCAGTTTTTCTCTGATTGCACAGTTTAATTCGGCAAGAGAAAAGAACTGTTCATTCCGGAGTGCTGCTGTTATCTAAGTAGAAATATTTCCTACTGTTCCTTCGGCATTCGGCTTATCCTTTGGTGTCCTGACACGGGCAGGGATGATAGCTGTGCCATAGTGCTCAGCCATTTCCTGATAGGTTTCATTGATCTGCTGATCTTTCCATCCACCATTGTGAACAACTGCTGTCCTGCAGTTATCCGGTACGAGAATTCTGGCGACACCGCCAAAAAATTCGTACATATGGACATGGGCAGTGATCCATGATTTCTGCTTCATATCCAGAAAGGCTTCTACATACGCATACTGGCTGTAAGTCATTACACCTACGAATATGTAAGACTTTAAGCTTTCACCGGTATCTGGGTCAATAATCGTTGCAGGATCCCCTGCCCAGTCAACCTCGACCTGCTCACCGGGTTTACGATTGATGTGCATGGTAGCACGTCGTTTCTGTTCATCCTGTTGGATGTGATAGCAGAATTGTGAATACATCAGTGGTTCATCGCCGTTGGCACGGCAATCCTCCATGTATTCTGTCCACAGGAGTTTTTTACTTACTCCGTTACGGAGCAGCTCCTTGTGAATGTAGGCATAGTCTGGCATACGCTTTTGAGAGCGGTCGCATTGTTTTGGATAAAGCAAGCCTTCAAGAACTTCATCCGTTTGAGTGTCTTCCAGCGGCCAAGAAACATCTAATTCTTGTGCTCGTTTTAAGACCTTTGCTACGGTATTTCTTGAACACGGAACGCTCAATGCTATGCTCCGATTACTAAATCCTAAGCTGGATAATCTTAGGATTTCTCGATATTTGGTCATAATGGTGACTGCAAATTCCGCACGAACGGCGTAGCCATTCCGCTTCCGGCGGCGTAATCATTCCACAGTAACGGCGTGCAAATTCCGCTTCAAACGGCGTATCTTCCTTTATACTTTGAGATGGAACAATCAGATCAGAGTGTAAAGAAAGGAGCATGTCATGCAAAGTTACGCTACTATTATCGGCGTTGTAGAACTACGCCTACAAAAACAGAGTTACACCACTGTACAAAAGCGTTATTCCATCGGATCCAGTACAGTGACACTCATTATGAAACGCTTTAAAGAATTAGGACTTTCTCTCGATGATTTGAAGAGGATGGAACCTGTAAAAGTGGAGAAGGCATTTTATCCGCCGGAAAATCTCCGCCATCAAGATATTCCTCTCCCTGATTTTGAAGCAATCCATGACCGCATGATCGCCATGGGGAAAAATGCGGATCTGGGATTCTTGTGGTTGGAATACAAGGAGCAGCACCCAGATGGATATCAGCAATCGCAGTTTTATCATTTATACCGCCGATTTATGGAAGAAAATTATGGCAGCCGGAACGCCTCCATGCCAGTAGAACGAATCCCAGGGCAAAAGATGTATATTGACTGGGTTGGTGACCAACCGGAGCTTCTTGTCGATCCGGAAACAGGGGAAATCCATAAAGTCCATCTTTTTACTACAACCCTTGGGTTTAGCAGTTACATTTATGCAGAGGCTTTTATGGATGAAAAATTGCCGAACTTTATTTCTGGCGTTGTCCATGCACTAAGCTTTTACGGTGCGATACCACAATACCTCGTTCCGGATAATTTAAAAACAGCAGTCACCAGACATACAAAGGATGAATTGATCCTAAATTCTGCTTTTGCGGACCTTGAAGAGTTTTACGATACGATTGTACTGCCGCCGCCTCCAAGAAAACCGAAAGGAAAAGCAACCGTGGAAAACCACGTGAAATTTCTGGAGATACATTTAGTCGAAAAGCTGAAGGAAAGTGTATTTACCGACTTGTCGATGCTCAATGACCGGATTATGGAGCTTGTTTCAGGGATCAATCAGAGAAATTTTAAAAAGAAATCCGACATTCGGTTTACTCGGAAAGATGCATATACCAAATACGACAAACCGCATATGAAGCCCCTGCCCGGTGCAAATTATACTTTATGTGACTACAAATATTTCCTGCATGTGCCAAATAATTACCATCTTGAGTATGATGGGCATTACTACTCCGTACCGTACAGATATCTGAAAGAACCGGCTGTTCTCAAAGCCACCATAAGCGAAGTCAGGATATGCGATAAAAACAATAAACTGATCTGCAGGCATGCCCGGTCTTATAAAACCTTTCCGCTATATATTACCGAAGAGAACCATATGCCGGCGAATCATCAGTATTACAAGGAGCTAAATTCCAAGGATGGTGCTTACTACAGACGCTGGGCATCTGTATATGGAGAATATATGGAGATTTTGGTTGACCGTATCCTGCGTTCAGCAAAACACGAGGAGCAAGCCTACAACAGCTGTAATGGGATCCTGCACAGCTGCAAAAACATTTCCCATACGATCGTTGAAGAGGCAGCTGAACGCTGTGTAAAAGCAAATGCATGCAAATATACCTATTTCAAGAAAGTACTCAATACAGTACGTAATGAAAAATATGGGAAATGCCAAACCGGACAGATGCCTGTACATGAAAACATCAGAGGGAGGGATTTTTACAAATGATGCCTCCAAAAGATGCGTTTACAAAAGAAGAGCTGCAAGTCACTTCAAGGCTCCGTCAGATGAAGCTTTCCGGTATGGCAGATGCATTAGAAAACCAACTCAGGGATCCTAATGCGGATCTCGCCTCATTTATGGACAGAATCATTGAGATCGTCAATACCGAATGGCAGAACCGTTACGACAAGAAATTTTCACGGTTCCTAAAGCAGGCCAAACTACGTTATCCAGCCGCAGATCTGGATGAATCCATCTATGATCCAGGACGTATGCTGGATACGGCATCCATCGAGAGGCTGAATACCTGCCATTGGGTGGAAGAAGGCCGAAACCTGTTGATTACCGGTCTGACCAGCAGTGGGAAAACATATCTGAGTAATGCTTTGTGTATTTCGGCAATCCGTCAGTTTAAAACTGTGCGGTACATCAGGGCCAGTATCCTTATGGGTGAGCTAGAACAATCGCGGATTAAAGGATGCTATCTGGAATACATCCAGAAGCTGGCAAAGATAGATTTGCTGGCAGTGGATGACTTCGGACTTATGCCGCTTGATCTGGATAAATGCCGGGATTTTTTCTGAAGTAATAGATGCAAGGGATGGACGTAAATCTACAATCCTTATTTCACAGTTTCCGATCAAGTCCTGGTTTGATATGTTTTCAGACGGAACCTATGCAGATGCCTGCCTTGCCCGTATCACTGACAAAAAGCATTCTTACCGTCTTGAAATGAATGGACGGAGTATGCGTGAGCCAGTGTAATAAAGTCGATAAATAGAGAGCGGCGCTGATGCGCTGTTGGGAACGGAACGGCTGCGCCGTTCACACGGAACTGCCGTTCCGATTTAGCGTAATCTACAAATGGTGACCTCCTGTGTAATAGATTTACACAATAATTGTGCATAATTCTATTATAAAACAAGTGGCTCATTATGACCGGAATCGTGGCTCACGGCAAAACGGAATCGTGGCTCACTCTCATCGGACAGGTGGCTCATTTGGGCACAGATTATTCATCCCCAGTCCATCTGGTATGATTCTCCCGGTGCTGTATGGTAACGCTGACCACGGCTGCCTTGAGAAACTACAAGCTGCCTTTTGGGTGGGACAAGTTCCTTATGCTTGGAAATATAGTCTTTAACGATGGTTAAACCACCCTGGAACCCATTTTCTTTTAATCTGTCATAACAGAGGGAAGAGTTTGTAATTCCTTTTCGGAGTAATTCATCAATAATCCCTGTAAATCCTGTCAGAAGAGTATGTTCGGCTTTACGGCCGGTGAGTGCATGCGGAAGGTCAATAAAGCCAGATTTTTAATTCTTCGTAGTTTGGCCCGTGAAATTCCTGCCCTGCGTTCTAATTCTGCGAGATTAACTTTATCAGGATTGAATTTTTCTTCCATTGTGATTTCTACTGATGCATTGGCATACATCATTTTAGAACACGAAGAGAAAAATACAATGACTTTTCTATCCGACTAAAAATGGTTAATTCTAAGCGGCTTTAGGTGGTCAATTTTCCCCGCCCCTAACAAAAGTATTATTTTGTGTATATTCTATCTTGTTTTGTTTATGGTGCATACACATACTAAACGGTAAAATTAAAGTGAATTTAGATATCATTTGTGACAAAGCGCACTTCAAGTTTATCAGGGCGTGAATAACTTTCTGTATATTCAACTAAATTACCATTTTCATCGTATCCTATGAATTCAATATAGTTGACGATAGAGGTGGCACTTGGAAGATGAAGGTGCTTTTGAAGTTTTTCGCCAGCTTCTACCATCATCATTGTCTCATTAAATTTTACAGGCAAATGATTTTTGGATTTCATATAATCATAAAGCGATATGTGCTCAAAATTGTAATTATCGATATCTGAAAAAAAATGAATAGGAACATAGGTAAACTCAATTGCAAGAGGTTCCTTGTTTCCAAGACGAATTCGATGAATACCGTATATTTCATCTTCTTCAGAAAGTCCAAGTTTATCTGCAAAGTATTTTCTGTTTTTGATTATACCTGTGCCTAAGCATTTATTGGAAATTTCAATACCAAAGTTACGAACTAAAGAGGTAAAGCTGGCATTTTTGATTCATTTAGTACTCCTAAAGCAACTCGATTTTGTTCGGGTTTGCGGACAAAAGTTCCCTTTCCGTGAACGCGAATTAAGTAATGTTGGCTAATTAATTCGTCAAAGATGTCATGAATCAAATACCGACTTACACTATACATTGTTGCAAAATCCCGTTCGCTAGGAAGCAACTCCCCAGGAAGATATTCCTGTGTTTTAATTTTTGTAATGATACTAGATTTTATTTGTGCGGCTAATACATCATCATTGCTCATAAAACTACCTCCCTGATAAAACCAAAACGATCAATTAGCATATTATTTTCAAAAAAGACTGCAAGATGTCCTTGTTTATCATACATGAGCCCTTTGTATTTCATTAAAGGGCTATCAACAGGAATATTTAAAATTTGAGCAGTCTTTGTGTCTGCGTAAAGTAAGGTGACTTTTTGATTCGATTTTGCCAAGGTTATTTGACAATTGTTTGTAATCAAATCAATTGCAGGAGCAGAAGCAGCAATTTGTTGGGTGAGATCTGGATAGATATATTCAGGAATATACGTTGTATTGATACAAATTAGTTGAGTATCATCTGAATAAAGCCAAACAATTTTGTATATTTTCGATTTTTCAGGAAGTAACATTTCGCTTGCAAGATAGTTATCTGCTTCTATTTTTTTGAAATCATATAATTCGTAAGTTAATTGTCCGCTATCTTCCTCTGAATGTAAGGAAAAATTACGAATGGATTGTAAAATGCGTTTAGGCGCTACGTAATAACCACTTCGTGGTTTTGAGATAATTGTTTTATCTTGAAGTAACAGATTCAAGGCTCCACGAACAGTTAAGCGTTGTACATGAAACAGCTCTGCCAGCTTTCGTTCCGAAGGCAGTTTGTCACCTGGAAGATAGTGTTCTTCCTTTAGCATGTATTTGATTTCTTTTGATAATGCAACATCTAAAGTTAATAAATTTTTTTCATAAGAACTCCTAATATTATAATTTACTTGTAACTTATAATCAAATTATACGTTGTCAGTTCTTAAAAAGCAAATGGAAAGGAAAAAAGAAATGAATAAATAAAAAATAAATATAAAAACTGGTATAGTAAATTTGAAATGTGTTTCATACCAGAATAAAAGAAATATATGCATTGTGTATAAATAAATGCATTTATACTTAAAAAAATTATAAAAAATACAACAATATTCAATATTCTTTACATGAAGTATTGAAAAAATAAAAAATGTGGTATATTAAATTTAAAAATAGTCACCAATACAAAGGAAGGGAAAGGAGAAAACACTATGTTGAAATTTAATGAACAGAAACAGATTGAAAGTGTGAATGGAGCGCTTGCTCTGAGAAATCAAATTAATGAATTGATTGATGGAATTTGTAAAGAAGGATACAAGAATATTTGTTGGCTCGGTATCGGTGGAACATATGCATCTTGCCTCCAGGCAGAGGTTCATATGAAAGAAAAATCAAAACTTTCATTTTTTGTTGAAAACGCAGCAGAGTATTTGACAACTGGAAATAAAAAAGTTGGAGAAGGAACTATTGTAATTATTTCGTCTGTTACAGGAACAACTTCTGAAATCGTAGATGGAGTAAAAAAGCACAGAAGAGTGGAGCAAGGGTGATTGGTTTTATTGATGTTGCTACTGCAGAACTTGCAAAACTTGTAGACTATGTGATTACATATCCTGCCAATGAACAATTGAAATTTTATATGGTAGCAGATAGATTTATGTACAATGCAGGAGAATTTCCAGAATATGAGGATTTATACAAGGAGTTGGATCAGTATTTGGCAACTGCACTTGTGGAAGTTGAAAAGGAAGCAGATGCTTTCGGAGAAGAATTTGCAAATCGTCATAAGGACGACAAAATTCATTATTTTGTTGGGGCTGGGAACCAGTATGGTGCCACATATTCTTATGCAATGTGTTATTGGGAAGAACAGCATTGGATTCGTACAAAATCTATCCACAGTGCAGAATTTTTCCATGGAATGTTAGAAATAATTGACAAAGATACACCAGTTACAGTATTTATTGGGGAAGATTCTCAGAGATCATTGAGCGAGCGCGTTGCAAACTTCTTGCCACGCATTTGTGGAAAATACAATATTATTGATACCAAGAAATTTGAATTAAAAGGAATTAGTCCAGAGTACAGAGGATATATATCACATTTAGTGATGCATGCGGTAACACAGAGAATTGATGTACATATGGAAAGTCAATTGTCATCCTATGGAAATCAGAAGATATTACAGATGTCTGGACTATTAAGGTGGCAAAATGGACAGAAAGATAAGAGTAGCAGCAATAGGAGATAATTGTATTGATTATTATGATTCATTGAATGAATCTTATCCAGGGGGAAACCCAGTGAATGTTGCTGTATACATAAAACGATTAGGTGGAGAAAGTTCTTATACAGGTGCTGTTGGAACTGATTCATTCGGAAAAATCATGATAAGTGCAATTCAAAATAAAGGAGTCGATACTTCTCATATTCAAGTGCTGGATGGAAAAACCGCAGTTACACATGTTGACATTGTAGATGGAGATAGAGTGTTTGGAAAATATGAAGAAGGTGTTTTGGCAGACTTTAAGCTAAGAGAACAAGACATTTCCTTTATAAAGAAACATGATTTAGCGGTTACAGGAATTTGGGGAATGATTGAAGATGAGCTTCCACTTATTTCTGAAAGAAATTCCAGTTGCATTTGATTTTGCCAATAAATTTGCAAATCCAATTGTTGAGAAAGCGATTCCATATGTGACATATGCATTCTTCTCTTTTGACGAGGAATCACGCAATGAGTTTAGACAGAAATATCATAGCATGGGCTTAAAAGAAAAAGAAAATTGTACGGAACAATTAAAGGAATTCATGAAAGCAATGCAACAAAAAGGACCTAAAGTCATTATTGCAACATTGGGGAAAAATGGAAGCATTGGGTATGATGGAAATTCTTGGTATCGATTTGGAATCATAGAGTGTAAAGTTGTTGATACAATGGGTGCAGGCGACAGTTTTATTGCCGGATTTTTATATGGGATTTTGAATGGATTGAATGTTCAAGATTCGATGGAAGCAGGAGCTCAGAATAGTGCGGTAACAATAGGGTATCAAGGGGCATGGTAGAAGGAGAATATAACAAATGAGAAAAAAAATAGTGGCAATTTTATTGATAGCTACGATGGCAATGGGTATTGCAGCATGCGGAGGTTCAGGGGACAAAAAAGACGATAATACAATTACAGTATGGTGTTGGGACAAAACATTTAATATTTTTGCAATGGAAGAAGCTGCAAAAATTTATCAAGAAGATCATCAAGATGTGAAAATTGATATTGTCGAAGTTGGAGATGTAGATGTACAGTCTAGACTTACTACGGCTGGTACATCAGGAGATCTAAGCACATTACCAGATATTTTTTTGATGCAAGACCATGCATTCAAAAAAATGTATTATCTTATCCAGATGTATTTACAGAAATTTCTGAAAAGAAAATTGATTTTTCAGAATTTGCTTCTGGTAAAACAGATTTTTCTGTTGTAGATGGAAAACACTATGGAGTGCCTTTTGACAACGGAGCAGCAATTGCTTGTTATCGTACAGATATTTTGCAAGAAGCTGGAATGACTTTAGAAGATTTTACAGATATTACTTGGGATGAGTGGGTTGAAAAAGGCAAAGTAGTACTGGAAAAAACAGGAAAACCATTATTGACAACGACAGCAGGCGAATGTGATTTGCTTACGATGATGTTACAGTCTGCAGGAGCATCTTTGTTTAATGAAGATGGAACAACGAATATTGCAAAAAATGACACTTTAAAGAAGGTAATTGATACATATTGTAAAATGGAAGATTCAGGTGTGTTACAGGAAGTAAATAACTGGGATGAATACACTGGCTCAATGTTGGACAGTGAAGTTGCAGGTGTGATTAATGGGTGTTGGATTATGGGAACAATTCAGACAGCTGAGGATCAGTCAGGAAAATGGGCTATTACAAATATTCCAAAACTTACAAATGTAAAGGGTGCCACAAACTATTCAAATATTGGAGGTTCTTCCTGGGCAATCTCAGGGAATTGTGGAAACGTAGAGTTAGCAGAAGATTTTCTTGCGTCTACATTTGCTGGAAGTACAGAGTTATATGATAATATTCTCTCTTGTGGAGCAATTGCTACATGGACACCAGCAGGAGATTCTGATGCATATGCAGTACCGAATGAATTTTTCTCTGGTGATGCAGTGTTTAAAAAAATAGTTGACTATTCAACAAAAGTTCCTTCTATTATTACGGGACCATATTTCCATGAAGCAAGAGACGCAATCTCTGTTGCGACAACAAATATTACAAATGGTGCAGATTTAGAGGAAGAGCTTAAAAAAGCGGAAGATACTGTTAATTTTAATATGGGACAGTAAGAGAGATTCCTATTATACAAGGGGATGGAATGTAGAACCATCACCCTTATGGATAGAGAGGAGGGGTTTTTGTGTCTAACAAACCAAGAAAAATGACGTTGGAAAAAAAGCATAATTTAACAGGATGGGCTTTTTTGGCACCAGCAACATTTTTGATTGCGGTGTTTAGTTTTTGGCCAATGATCAAAGCGTTAGTTTTATCTTTTCAGACGGGGAAAGGTACAAATATGCAGATGGCTGGATTTACAAATTACATCAGAATGTTTCAAGATGATGTATTTATTCAGTCAATAAAAACATTTTTTTTATTTCATTCTTCAAGTGCCCATTATGCTTGCAGTAGCGTTGGTGTTAGCTTGTATTCTAAATAAAAAAGACTTACGGTTTAAAGGATTTTTCCGAACAATGATTTTTTTGCCGTGTACAACTTCATTGGTTGCGTATTCAATTATTTTTCGGTCTTTGTTTGCAAATAATGGATTAGTAAATTATGTTCTAGTGAATTTTGGAATTTTGGATAAACCATATAATTTTTTGACACAACCATTTGCGGCAAAAATGGTTATCATATTGGCTCTTTTGTGGAGATGGACAGGATATAATATGGTATTTTTCCTTTCTGGATTGCAAAACATTGAATATTCAGTATACGAAGCTGCAAAAATTGATGGAGCATCAGCAATACAGACATTTTTAAGATTACTGTTCCATTATTAAAACCAACTATCTTGTTGACAGCAATAATGTCAACAAATGGAACATTACAGTTATTTGATGAATCAATTAACTTGACCGATGGAGGTCCTGCGAATGCTTCAATCTCTATGTCACATTACATATATAATTTATGTTTTAAGTATGTGCCGAATTTTGGATATGCAGCAGCGATGTCCTTCTTTATATTACTGTTGGTTGCAGTATTAGCATTTATACAAATGAGGGTGGGTGATAAACGTGATTAAAAAAATGAAAAATATAGGAATGTATGCATTCTTGATTTTGGTTACTTTTATTTCAGTATTTCCTTTGTACTGGATGGTAAGTGCATCCACAAACAAAAGTGTGGATGTATCAAAAGGTGTATTATCGTTTGGCTCTCATTTGGGAGAAAACTTGAAAAATCTGCTGGCAAATCAAGATGTAGGGGCTGCATTGGTCAATTCATTTAAATATGCAATATTACTTACAATAGTTTCGATGGTGATATGTTCCTTGGCAGGATATGGATTTGAAATTTATCATGATAAAGCAAAAGATGCCGTGATGGGTGTGATTCTTCTTGCAATGATGGTTCCATTTATTACGATATTGGTCCCATTGTTTCAGATGGTTGCAAAAATGAAAATGTTAAATAGTACGTTGGGATTCATTTTACCAACGGTATCAACCCCATTTTTAATCATGATGTTTCGGCAGAGTGCAAGATCATTTCCTCATAATATTATTGAAGCTGCCAGATTAGATGGACTTTCGGAAATTAGAATCTTCTTTCAGATGTTTATTCCTACAATGAAATCAACATATGCAGCGGCTATGACTATTACATTTATGAATGCTTGGAATAGTTATATGTGGCCGAAAGTAATCATGACACAATCCAAGAGCATGACAATGCCAATGGTTGTAGCAAATCTGACAGAGGGATATGTAACAGACTATGGAATGCTTATGTTGGCAGTCTTAATATGTACATTGCCTACCGCCTTAGTATTCTTTATTTTACAGAAGAATTTTGCAGAAGGTATTACTGGAGCTGTAAAATAATAAATGATATCTATAAAGAAAGGGATTAGAAATGGAATATAAAAAAATAAATATGCCAGGTCTTCTGCATGGTGGAGATTATAATCCTGAACAATGGTTAGATAGACCGGATATTCTTGAAGAGGATATCCGGTTAATGAAATTAGCGCATGTAAATAATGTTTCACTAGGAATATTTTCGTGGGCATTTTTAGAGCCAGAAGAAGGAAAATATCAGTTTGACTATTTAGAAGAAATTATTAACCGTTTATATGACAATGGCATCTATACAAATCTAGCTACACCAACAGGTGCAATGCCAAATTGGATGACTCAAAAATATCCTGAAGTAATGCAGACAGATGAAAACGGGATACAGAATTTACCAGGAAAAAGGCATAATTTTTGTTACACGTCTGCTGTTATGAGAGAAAAACTAGAAAGTTGGATTTGAAATTATCAGAACGCTTTGGAAAACATCCAGGAGTAATTCTTTGGCATATATCAAACGAATACGGAGGAAATTTTAGGGATGCTTCTTGTCATTGCGAAGAATGTCAAAAAGCATTTCGGAAATGGTTGAAAAAAAATACAAAACATTGGATGCATTGAATCATGCATGGTGGAGTGCGTTTTGGAGTCATACTTATACCGATTGGGAACAGATTCATTCACCTTCTCCGAGGGGAGAGGATGAATTACACGGTTTGAAATTGGACTGGAAAAGATTTGTGAGCGAACAGTTACAGGACTTTTGTAGAGAAGAGATTCGAGCTGTTAAAACATATTCGGATCTTCCAGTTACAACAAACATGATGATGTATTTTTCACCATTGGATTATGATAAATGGGCAGAGGAGTTGGATGTGATTTCTTGGGACTCTTATCCGAGTTGGCATACAAAAGAAGATGAAGTACCGATTGCTGTGTGGGCAGCCTTTATGCATAACCAGATGAGAGGATTTCAGAAGAAGCCATTTTTGATGATGGAATCAACACCATCACTTGTGAATTGGGATGAGGAAAATAATGTAAAAAGACCGGGGATGAATTACTTATCTTCAATGCAGGCAATTGCGTTAGGTTCGGATAGTGTTCTTTATTTTCAATGGAGAAAAAGCAGAGGATCGAGTGAAAAGTTTCATGGAGCGGTTGTTGATCATGATGCGTCAGAAAAGAATAGAGTTTTTCAAGAAGTTGCTTGGATTGGCAAAGATCTAGAAAAGCTAAGCAGTCAAATACTAAGTACATGTAATAGGGCGAAGGTAGCTATTATTATGGATTGGGAAAATTGGTGGGCTCTTTCTGACGCACAAGCAATATCGAGAAAATTTGATTATACGGAAGAACTTTTAAAATATTATCGGGTTTTTTGGGAAAAAGGAATTGAAGTTGATATAATTTCCATGGATCGAGAGTTGTTAGATTATCAGCTTGTGGTTGCTCCGACCTTGTACTTGCATAAAAAAGAGTATATTCATAAAGTAGAAGCATACGTGGAAGCAGGTGGAATATATGTAACAACTTATTGGAGTGGAGTAGTAAATGAAACAGATTTATGTTTTATTGGAGAGAGACCACATGAGAGATTGCTAGGATTATCAGTTGATGAGATTGATGTGGGGAATGAATATTTTCCAAATACTTTCTCCTATAAAGATGGTGTATATAAAGCCGGTGTGTTAAGAGAAGTTGTGACACTTCAAACTGCAAAGCCGTTGGGAACATACTTGCAAGATTACAATGTAAATACTCCAGCAATTACAGAAAATGCGTATGGCAAAGGAAAAGCTTACTATGTTGTTGTTCAACCAGATCTGGAATTTTTGAAAGAATTTTTGGGCGATGTAATTGAGGAAGCAAATGTGGAAGCAAATTTGACGGAAACATTACCTTATGGAGTTACTGTTTCAAAAAGAAGTGGAAAAGAACAGAAAGATGATGTATATTTTCTTCAGAATTTTAACAGACATCCTGTGAAGATGGTTTTGAATGAATGTTATACAAATTTGATTACTGATGAAATCCTTACAGGTTCAATAAAACTGCAAACATATCAATGTATTGTGATGCAAAAGAAATAAGATTCCGTAATAGGGAGGAGCTCACATTGAAATCAAAGGCAAAGACATTTTTAATTGATATTTTACTTGATATTGTAGGTGGTTGTTTCATTGCGATTGGAGTCTATAATTTTGCAGTGGCATCTGGATTTCCGGTAGCAGGTATATCAGGTATTGCAATCGTGTTTTATTATTTTTGGAAAATTCCAATTGGTACAATGACGACAATTTTGAATATTCCAATTATTTTAATTTGTTACAAGTTGTTGGGAAAACAATTTTTTTAAGATCAATAAAGACAATGTTAATTTCTAATATACTGATGGACTGGGTTGTTCCATTGTTTCCAGTTTACCAAGGTGATATGATGTTATCTTGTATTTGTATGAGTGTATTCTCAGGAATCGGATATGCATTAATTTACATGAGAGATACCTCTACAGGTGGAGCAGATTTTGTTTTGATGGCAATACACAAGGCAAAGCCACATATTTCTGTAGGAAAAATTATCATTGTTATGGATTTTATTATTGTAATTATTGGTGGAATTCTGATGCGTGGAAACATTGATAAGATTATTTATGGATTAATTGGAACGTATATTCTATCATTTGTCGTAGATAAGCTAATGTATGGCGTTGATGCTGGAAAACTTGCTTTGATTGTAACAGAAAAGGGACCACAAATTGCGGCAAAAATTGATGAGCTATCACAACGAGGGGCAACTTTGATTAAGGCAGAAGGAAGTTATACAGGACGTGAAAAAGAAGTATTAATGTGTGCATGTAACAATAAAGAAATGCATACGATTCAAGAAGCTGTAAAGAAAGTAGATTCATCAGCGTTTCTTGTTATAATGGAATCGAATGAAGTGCGTGGAAAAGGATTCAAGCCACATTAAAAGAAATATAATATAAAAATTAAGAAGTTCTAGCATGGATCGGTATAAGATTGGATCCGGAACATTATCTTTGATTATGGAACGTTATCACGCGGGGAATTCCGATTGAAGAACTCCAGATGATGCCACCAAAAGAGGTGGAATTACTTTTTATCCTCAGAAAAATATTAAAAAGAAGGATATTCCACTTCCAGATTTCCAGTACTACTATGATAGGATTCATACCCCAAACAGTCGAGTAAATATCTCTTACTGCTGGTTAGATTACAAAGAGCATATTGTCTCACAGGAAAATATTCCAGGTTACAAAGAAATCGCAGAGAATATTTATGAAAATTCAGAGGTTTATCCAGTTGCATATGTGACCAGTCAATATCTTTCGGAAGAGGATTATAATACCCTGGAATTTCCATATAATCAGACAGCATTTCTTGACTTTGCTGTTGTGAAAAACAGAAGTTCCTGTGCCGGATGGAAGGAACAGCTTCAATCAAAGATACAGGAAGTAGATATTGGATTTCAATATAAAGAGATAGATAGCAGGCAGTCAGTATAATGGGAAAGTGAGCAGAGCATGCCCGATGTGGAAAAAATAATTATAATGAGTGATTATTTTAATGTTACTACAGATTATATCTTAAAAGGTATTGAAGTAGTCGAAAATAAAAAGAAAAAAAGTAAAGAAATTGTAGGAAAAGTGCTCTATATTGCATCTACAGCATTAATTGTGTATATTCCGTTCCAAGTGAACCACTTGCACGGTCAAACTGAGCCAGTCCCACGGAGGATGAGAGCCACCCTCACGGAGACTGAGCCAATGCTATTTTATGCTAATTATCAGGCAACTGCCTGTTAATTATAAATACAACTGAATAAATCATAGGTCATAATAATCGTCTGGTAATACAATGCCGTTTTCTTCCAGAAGCTTTTTCAGGAAATGTACCTGACGCTGGAGAGATTCTATTTCAATCCAGTTGCCATGACATAATTCATCGCATTCTTCCAGTTCAAGACGAGCTAACACATAGTCTTGCCACTTGATACAATGATGATCTTTACTGAATGCACAATAATTATTCATGGATGCCTCCTTTCTGGGCTGCTTTCAATCCGTGACGCTCACGCATGAATACCTTACCATCAATCAACACTTCATATGAATTGTGAATGATTCGATCCATGATTGCTTCTGAAATAGGACTTCCAGCAGCCTCTGTTGGAGTAATGCGTGAATACCACTCTACCGGTTCATACTGAGTACAAAAGATGGTGGATTTATCTGTGCATCTTGATTCTGCAATCTCAAGAAGGTCATATAGTTATGGAGTATGAAAAAGTACTTGGGGCGCACATAAAAGATATAAGGAAAAGGCGTAACATGACACAGGAAATACTAGCTGAGTTAGTGGGGGTCACTAGTCAACATATTAGTAATATAGAGACGGGAAAAACAAAAGTAAGTTTATCTACCTTCATTAAAATTGTAAATGAATTAAATATACCACCAGAGATGGTACTGGCTGAATGTATGAAAATTGAAACACCTGCCTTGAAGAATGAAATTATGGATATTATACAAGATTGTAGTCAGAAAGAATTGAAAATTATTGCAGAAATAATTGAATCTTCTAAAGTGATTTTAAGAAAAATAAGCTAGTATAACCATACTAAGCTATGTAGGTAAATTTTGGGTTAAAGGTATAGTGTAGAACGTCACGCTATTTGCTCCAGTTTCAAGCAAATTAATTTATCAAGAAAACCTTGGGGGTCTTCCACGGTAAACGCAAGCTTTTTGCTTATTTTGCTCTGTATGAAGTTTTCGTAATGAAAAAACAAATTTTGTACCTTTCAGAGCTTAATTACTTCAATTACTATAAGAGCACAATTATGCACATCTGCCAAATTGAATCAGTTCTGCTCTGAGTATTTTGTGAAAACAGAGATATGCGTTTACCGTGGGGGTCTTCCATCCCCAAACCCCTGGAACCCTTGCCACAGCAATAATCAGCCATCTAATGATTGTTGTGGCAAGGCATAAAAAAGGGATTATATAATTCGACTAATTTGACTCAAAATGACCTCAAATAAAACGCAAAATAACAGTATAGGAATGTGGTGTTGCGATAGCTATATTAATTGATAAAAAGGTATGTACCAAAGCTTATTTATTTGCAGTGGGTTATATTAGTATAGCGTCTCAATCATTTTTTTGATTTATAAAAACCATGCAAATCCAATATCCATAAGGAAAAGCGGGAATTGTATTAGTAAAAAAATGATTGAGACATAGTATACTGACCATTTAACACTCTTAACCTTGAATCCAGGGTAAAAATTTATAATGAAATTAGGGTTACAACTTATGTGTTGTTAAAATACGTCCTGTGGGCATCTGTCCATCTGGGCGTTTTTTATATTTCTGAAAGATTATTAAAAATTTTCTTCCAGACCCGAACATTCGCATTGTCCCATTCGGGCTATTGAATGAAAGGGAAAATAGAAATCCTACCGTAATCCGGCAGGACGGGAAGGAGGTGAACTCGAATGAGGAAATCTTCTTCCTATGATGAAATGGCAGTCCGGAAACAATTTGACCGGATATGCAAACTGGCATTGAAAGGCGAAAAGATAGACTACCGCAGACATATCGCTTACAGGCAGAAGCATGAGGTGATGCTGTCGGAATTGTCAGAAAAGGATATGGGCAGACTTTTTACTGTGGATGACTATGGAGTGGAAAATCAATGGTTCCAGGTACTTGGCTATGATATAGAAGTGAAGGATATGTTGATTGCGGAGGCGTTGCAGGCACTTTCTGAAAAGAAAAGGGATGTGGTTCTGCTTTCTTATTTTATGGATATGAGCGATGCAGAAATTGGCAGGGCATTGAATCTTGTCCGTAGTACAGTCTATGAACACAGAAAGCGTTCGCTAGAATTGATGAAAAATATTATGGAGGAACATACGGATGAAAAGAAAAGGTAAACAGACTAAGAATGTCAATTTGCTGCCGTTCCATATTATTAAGGCAGCATCAGAAGGAGATATAGGGGCAATTCATAAAGTGTTGAGCCATTATGAAGGTTACATAGCAAGGCTTTCTATACAGTGTTTGTACGATGAATATGGACAGCCGCATTATTGTGTGGATGAAACCTTGCGTAAGAGATTGGAAACAAAGCTGATTACAAAAATATTGAATTTTGAAATAGCATAACCGGCAAATAGTTTCCTTACCCTTTCGGAAGCTGACAAAAATATTGTACCTTGACAAGTTCATATTGAGAATCCTGCAGGACGTATGGAGCAGTGGAGCTATTTAATGAATACGCCATGACTATCTGTATCTGCCACTTTGCGACATCATGTCGTAAAGTGGTAGGTATTGGAAACGATGGAATGTTGATTCGGACATTGAAGTAAAGATACGAGCGATAGATATTTGATTACTGGCAAAGGGACAGGAACTTTGCGGCGATGATGCTGTTTCTGATAATGATACTTCCGGAGTAAGCTGTTCCGGTCTGAAAAGATTGCAATTCCTACATGAAAACTGTTATTAGCAGTTTTTTGTATTCTATGGCGAATGGAGCTGTTTCCTGACAGCCACCTGCAGGGTAAATTTTTTGGAAGGAGGGTAGAAAATGCCACGAAATATAAATAAGAAACGATTTGTCAGATACAAAGAGGGCGCGGAGTTATACAGTATGTGCCAGAGAAAGTTCGAGCAGATGGCAAAAGATGCAAATGCAATCTATAAATTGGATAAGCTGGTATTGGTAAATTGCGATATTTTTGAAGAATATTTAGAAACATTTAGAGTTAGAGGATAGTCAAATGAAGAGATTCTGAAAAAATATTTTTGTCGGACAAAAACACTTGACTTTTTGTCTTACAGAAATTATAATAGACTTAGTTATGAATGGAGGTGCATATAGATGGCGAAAATCGGGAGACCTAAAAAAGAGTCTCCTAAGTTGAAGTCAATAACAATCCGGCTTTCTGATAGTGAATACGAAAAGTTCATTAAGTATGCTGCCAGTCATAATATGACCATGACACAAGCATTGGTAAAAGGAATAGAGTTATTATACCAGAATCCGTAATGCTTGAAGTGCTGCAGAATCTCTTTCCATTAATGAAGGAGCAGAGATGGCAAAAGCAAGAAAAGATAACAAGGGCAGGGCTTTAAGGAAAGGGGAAAGCCAACGGACAGAGGATATGAGGTATATGTACACATATACTGATCCTTATGGAAAAAGACGTTACATTTACGCAAATGATTTGCGGACGCTTCGTGAAAAAGAGGATAAGCTGCTGAAAGACCAGCTTGACGGCCTGGATGTCTATGCCGCAGGAAACGCAGACTTGAATTTTGTCTTTGACCGTTACATATCAACGAAAACTGACTTGCGGAAAACAACATATACGAATTACAAATATATGTATGACCATTTTGTAAGGGCGGAATTTGGGAAACGGAAGATAGGGAGATTAAGTATTCCGATGTATTGTATTTTTATTATCATCTGCTGAATGAGAAAAATCTGCAGATTAATACATTGGAAACCATTCATACGGTGCTACATCCAACATTCCAGCTTGCAGTCCGGGATGCAATCATCCGTGTCAATCCCAGTGACGGAGCTATGGCACAGGTCAAGAAGAAACCGGGAAGGAATCATGGTGTTAGACATGCATTGTCATTAGAGCAGCAGAGAGCATTTATGGAATACACCAGGAACAATCCGATATATTGCCATTGGGCGCCTTTATTTACGGTGCTACTTGGAACAGGTGGACGGATTGGTGAGATCATCGGCTTGAGATGGCAGGATCTGGATTTTGAAAACAGGACAATAAGTATAAATCACAGTGTTGTGTATTATCCAATGGATGGTGCAAAAAAGCGACGGAGTGTTTTACAGGTGTCCTTGCCAAAGACGGAAGCCGGTATCCGGGTAATTCCGATGATGGATGCGGTGTATGATGCTTTTCAGGAGGAACACGAAGCACAGAAAGAGAATGGATTCAACTGCACGGAGATTGACGGTATGACAGGGTTTGTGTTCTGCAACCGTTTTGGGAACGTACATAATCCCCAGACAGTCAACCGGACGATTCGGCGTATTTCAGAGAATTATAATGCGGAGGAAGTGTTGAAAGCGAAAAGAGAGAAAAGGCAGCCGATTATATTGCCACATTTTTCCTGCCATCACTTGAGGCATACCTTTTGCACAAGGTTCTGTGAACAGGAAACCAATATCAAGGTAATCCAGTCCATTATGGGACATGCGAACATAGAAACCACGATGGATATATATGCCGAAGTTACAGACATGAAAAAAACGGAATCAATGAAGAATTTAGCACAAAAATACGATGTATTTTAGGAAAGAGTCCTTGGGTGGGACTCATGTAAAAAAAAAAAGAGTTTTGCAACAAAATTGCAACGAATTTTGAAATGACAGTACATAATAATGCGTGATAATGCATTGATGCAAACTGTTGGAAAAGGCGTAAATACGGGATAATACATGATAATGCTTTAACCTGAATATTATTCCCGACGATGAAAACGCTTGGCAAAGAAAACCAGTAAAATCAAGGGTTTGCGGTACTTGGACTTGTAAACTACAACAAATTTACAACAATTTTACAACGCATAACAAAGAATGATGAGCGTTAATGAATAGTTGTACTCATAAATCCAATTCAATATTTTGTACGATAAGGACATTTTTCTAAAAGAAAATTTTAGGGAAGTGTCCTTTTGTTATGGTCAAAACAAAATAAGAAATGGAGGAAAAATGTATGAGTAGTACAGCGTTAGGAGCAGAGAAAGCGATTATTTTTATCAGCGATGCACATGAAAAATTCTACTACGAGAAATTGAAAGAGGTCAGGTATCAGGACGTGTACCATAAGGCACTTGTATATTGTCTTGGTATCAGCGATGACACAAGAAGAAATATCAAAAGTATTTATGATTTTAAGACAGGCTGCGTGAAAACGGAGTGCCTGCATGAAGGCTGGCAGACCAGCGGGAGCGTAAGAGTGGTCAGGATGGCGTTTAACCTTTACTGCAACGGTACGCCAAGCGTCCTTGACTATGACGATGCGGAGGAACAGGTGGACGAGTGCAGACGGTACACAGTGGAAGAACTGTTCTGCTGTGCCTATGCGCCCTATTTTTGGCAGGCAATACAGATTCGGTATCCGGAATACGCAACGTATAACCACGATCTGTATGCCATGTTCGGAGGACAGGACTGATGTTAAAGGTTAGGCTTATGGGGACGAAGAACGATATTAAGTGGTTTGGGAAGATTTTACAGAGGAACCCGAAAATCGAAGTGACGGAGTTTTCCGATATGTTCCCAAACAAAGGGACAAAGAAATATTACCGGACTTATGTGGAAGTCAGGAAAAGCAACGTAAAAGAAAACCAGTAGAAGAAAAGGAGAATCATCATGTGTAAAATAATCGCAATCGCAAACCAGAAAGGCGGAGTCGGCAAGACCACCACCACAAGCAACTTAGGAATTGGATTGGCAAAACAGGGAAAGAAAGTGCTTCTGATTGATGCGGATGCACAGGGCAGTCTGACAGCAAGTTTAGGATTTACAGAGCCGGACAGTCTGGAAGTCACGCTCGCAACCATTATGGGAGATTTAATCAATGACGAGGAAGTAGAGCCGGGAGAGGGTATCCTCCACCATGAGGAAGGGATAGACTTAATGCCGGGGAACATTGAGCTTTCCGGTCTGGAGGTTTCCCTTGTGAATGTAATGAGCCGGGAAACGGTACTCCGGTCGTACATAGAGATTGTCAGGGAGAGTTACGATTATATCTTGATTGACTGTATGCCTTCCCTCGGCATGATTACCATAAACGCCTTTGCCTGCGCCGACAGTATCCTGATACCCGTACAGGCGGCATACCTGCCCGTCAAAGGCTTACAGCAGCTTATTAAGACGGTGGGAAAGGTAAAGCGGCAGATTAACCCGAAGCTGGAGATTGAGGGGATTCTGCTTACAATGGTGGACAGCCGGACGAACTACGCAAAGGACATCAGCTCCATGCTGAAGGAAGCCTATGGAAGCAGGGTAAGGATATTTGCCAATGTTATTCCCATTTCCGTCCGGGCGGCGGAGATTTCAGCGGAGGGCGTCAGCATCTACAAGCATGATCCAAAGGGAAAAGTGGCGTCAGCTTACGATTCTCTGACAAAGGAGGTAATCACCTCTGCTCGTCAGGGTGACTCGCACTTTGCTCCGCAAAGCAAGGAGGTGAGCGCAGATGGGCAGTAATATAAAATCAAGAAGCGCATCAAAGGTTGCTCTGGAAAGTTTTGATGATTTGTTCGGCGGAAATACCGCACAGGAAAACGGGGTGGAGCAGATTATCAATGCGCCGCTGGCAGAGCTTTATACGTTCAAAGACCACCCGTTCCGGGTGGAGGACGATGAGAAGATGGAGGAAACAACCGAGAGTATCCGCCAGTACGGGGTGCTTGTGCCGGGGATTGCAAGACCGAGGGCGGGCGGCGGCTATGAAATCATAGCCGGACACCGCCGCAAACGTGGCTCGGAGCTTGCCGGAAAGACGGAGATGCCTGTGGTTGTCCGCAACTATACCGATGATGAAGCTACGATTATCATGGTGGATTCCAATATCCAGAGGGAGGACATCTTGCCAAGCGAAAAGGCGAGAGCCTACAAGATGAAATATGAAGCCATGAAGCATCAGGGGAAGAAGTCAGGCAGAAACACGCTGGATGAGGTCGGGGAAGCTGCCGGGGAGAACGCTAAAAAGGTTCAGCGGTATATCTGGCTCTCCCGCCTGTCTGATGAACTCCTTGCTATGGTGGACGGTAAAAAACTCGGTTTCTCACAGGGCGTTGACATTTCCTTTCTTGCGGAAGAAGCGCAAGGGTGGGTACAGGCAGTCATAGAGGAAAAAGGCTGTAATGTCAGCATGGCGCAGTCGGCAAAAATTAAGGAATATGGCAAGACCGGGGAACTTACCCTTCCAATGGTGCGCCTGATACTGACGGAGGAAAAGCCGAAGGAACGGAAAGTGACGCTGAAAGCGGATAAAATCAGCGAATATTTTGCGGAGGATTGCAGCAGTGAGGAAATAGAGGTCATCATCATTCAGCTTCTGGATGAATGGAAGAAAAGACAGTAGAGGGGAGGTGCATCGGCGTGGATGGCACAATAAAATTCGACTATTATTATGGCATCGAAGCGGAACAGTTTTCCTTTTACCGGATTCCGAGGCTTCTGATAAAAGACGCAAGGTTTAAAGAGTTGTCCAGCGATGCAAAGCTCCTTTATGGTCTGATGCTTGACAGGCTGGCATTGTCAATCAAGAATGGCTGGCTTGACGAAGAAAACCGGGTGTATATCCATTACACCCTTGATAACATAATGGAGGATTTGGGATGCGCAAGGGAGAAATGCGCAAAGGTGATAGCGGAGCTTGACAGCAAAAAGGGCATCGGTCTGATTGAGAAGAAAAGACAGGGGCTAGGCAAGCCGGACATTATCTATGTGAAGAATTTTGCGACACTGGATACCGGGAAAGAACCGGGCGGAGAGCCGGAAAAGCCGGATAATGCTGACAATTCCGCAGAAGTTCGGAAACCGAACTTCAAGAGGTTCGATAATCAAACTTCAAGAAGTTCGGAAATCGAACTTCAAGAGATTCGGAAATCGAACTTGCAGGAGTTCGGAAACCAGACTTCAAGAAATTCGGAAATCGAACTTGCGGAAGTTCGGGAATCGAACCCTAATTATAACAATACTAATTATACCGATCTGAGTTATACCAATCCTATCAATCAATCAGATAGTGGAACAGAGAAACAGAAACCGGGCAAGCCGGATAATGGTATGATTGATGTGATGGATGAAGCCAGCGCCTACATGGAAATCATTAAGAAAAATATTGAGTATGAGCATCACATGAAATATGGCGATTGGAGTGAAAAAGGTCTTTATGAGGAACTGTATGAGGTAATCTGCGAGATTGTGTGCGTGAAGCGTAAGACGGTAAAGGTCAACGGGGAAGATTACCCGTATGAGCTTGTAAAGTCTAAGTTTTTAAAGCTGGACAGCTCCCATTTGGAGTATGTCATCGGGTGCATGAAGGAAACCACAACAAGGATAACCAACATCAGGGCGTACATGGTGACAGCCCTCTACAATGCCCCGAATACCATGAACCATTATTACCAGCAGTTGGTTCAGCATGATATGTATGGCGGCGGTTGGGAAGAAAAAGGGATGTTTGAGCGCAAAGCGGAAGGAGATGGATAAATGGAGTCCATGAGGGATATTGACCGGACAATGGAACGGGAAATCGCAAAGGGGAGCTGCCCGCTAAAGTTCGTGAGGATAGAGTTTGGCGATTCCCCTTATCAGGAGATTGCGTCAAGGGAAAAGCTGCTGCAGGTATTGTCCTATCTGCTGCGGACAGGCGATTATGGCAGGTTTGCCGGGAAGGGGACAGGGAATAATGTTTACATGGATATTAAGGGCAGGAAGCCAGCTTTTCAGCGTACCCGTTCTTTTCTTGACCGGAACAGCATATTTTCCGCAATCCGCAGGTATGGGAAGAAAATAAAGCCGGATTTTGACGGGCATACTTATCTGGAAACGGTATGGTGTATCTTTGAACTGCCGGAAGGGGAACAGGAAAAATACAGGGTAACCTATGACGGGCAGGAAGCCTTCGCTTTCCCCATGTCCGATAAATATATCCTCGGACTTTACACGCACTGTATCTCGGCAAGGCGGGCGGCATCGGCGGATATGGATATTCCCGGATCAGGCTTTTCGGGGAAGGAACAGGGCATCGCCAGTCTGGAAGATGTGCGTGACGTATTGTTCCAATGCCTTTTGTTTGACACAATAAAATGCGGGGAAGGCGTGTTATACGCTGACCTCTGCACAATCTACTGTTTAAAAGAGGATAGATAGCTTTTGGACTTTTTGTCCAGAAGTAAGTTAGGAGGTGCGCTATGGCGGAAAAATTTATTACGGAAGAACAGCGGGCAAAATGCCGGAAGGTGGCGGATGCGTTTGCGGAGCTGTATGAGCTGACCGATGTAATGGTGGCGGATGCCGGGAGGTTCGGCTTTGTCCGTCTGCAATGGTTCAGTGAGGGGGAAGGTTTTGATTCGGCAATGGCATTTTCGGACAGTGAGGAACTGTTTGAGGAACTCTGGCGGATATGGTATGAACATGAAGTATTAACGCCAGTGCTTGGTACGCCGCTTGCGGAGCTTGACTATGACGAGATATTCCAGACGCTTTCCAAAGACAGGCAGGAGGAAATATTGGAGAAAAAGAGATATTTCATTGACCTGTGCAAAGACGCTTTCGGTTAAGGCGGCAGATATTTTTACAATTCCGGGGCGTTTTCTGCTAAAATAGACCGTATCAGGATAAAGGAGTGGTGCGTTTGGGAAACAGGAAGCGGAGGGCGGACAGGACATATAAGGACTTAAAGCAGAAACAGAAAGCCGGAATAGCAGACGGTATGTTCCAAAAGACCTGTGATTATTACAGGGAGCATGGCAGGATGCCGGAAGGAGAGGACTGTGAAAAATTGCGGGGCAGATTTACCAGAGGGTAAAGGGGATAGCGGAAAAGGCTTCCTTCGATGAAATATACAGCCTGTATCTTTACCGTCTGCCACGTTATGAAACAAGGATTGCGGAGAACGGGCTTCCCGAAAAGAAGGAAAAAAAGCAGGATGCCGACAAGCCGAAAGTAAAGCAGAAGGGCAGGAGCAAAAAAATATGCCCGAACTGCGGAAGGAAGATGAAACAGCAGTTTATCGGCTTGCAGCATTGTAAATGCGGCATGAGCTGGAAAAAGGATATAGGATATTTTGAGCGTACCGGGGATATGGTTTTCGCTCTGGAACGGAGGAAAGTAGGGAAAAAGACAAAGCAGTGTCCGGTGATCCGGTACAGATAATTAAATACCAGAAACAGCGTGAGGGCAGTTATAGACCGTAAACAGCGGTTTATAGCTGCCCTTTTGCGTTTGGAAAACTTTTGGACAAAAAGTCCAGAAGCGGAAAGGAGAAATCAGGAAGATGAAAACACAAAAAAGCAACAGCAGTTTCCCTTGCGGCGGTAGCGGGAGCAGCGGTATTGGGCGGAATCCGTTATGCGGCAGGGAAAAGGAAACCCAAAGCAGCGAGGGAAAATGACGTGCAGGAGGAAGGATTGACAGAGGATAAGATGCGGGAATGCCTTCTCCGCCTGTTCCGGCTGTATGAGGACAGTGAGTTTGATGATTCGGCGGAGTTTTTGGGCGATGGGAGCGATCCGAGGGAATATGAAGCGGAGAACTATTCCAGCCAGTTATTCCCTTATATCAAAAGGAACATGAAAGACGTGATGATGATGGAGGGGGACGATGGTACGGGGAAAGAACCCTTCGCCATGACAGATGTTCTTTTCTGTTATCCAGCCTGCAAGATAGGCTGTGAGATAGAGGAGCTGTTTTCGGACAACTTTGTCCTGTGCCTTGAAAGCGAGATATGGATGCTGGAAAACGGGGAGTTTGCATCTGTCTATTGTGTCAGTATTGGAAAGGACGGAGGGCGGCTCAGTTACCGATTTGTGGATACCTACATCAAAAATCCGGGGACATTCGTATCTGCTTTGAAGATTTGGAATCCGGGTTTGCACAGATTATCAAAGCGTTGGAAGAAGGGAGAAAGCCGGAACTGCCATAATCCGGTCAGAAAGGAGAGCTTATGAAATATATGATCCACAGGCTGTACGTCCCACCCTGACGGGCGTACAGCAATAAAAAAGAAGGAGGAAAACCATGCAGGAGGAAGTGACACAGAAAACCATTGCCCTTGTGTTTAAATCTTCCCGGCTGACTGCCGACGTGCTGAAAAAGGCTATGAAGATGTATCTGGAACACCGGAAACAGGGAAAGCAGATGCCGCATGGGAAAATATCAGTGAAAGAGCTGGTCGGTCAGGGTATGGGCGCTTCGAGCATTGAGGTGACGGATAACAACATCAAGTCCTTTGAGAGAGTGGCAAAGAAGTATAACGTGCAGTTCGCTGTGAAGAAGGACAAGACGGAGAAGCCGCCGAAGCACATCGTATTATTCAAGGGCAAAGATGCCGACGTGATAACGCAGGCATTTAAGGAGTTTGTAAAAGTTAATGAGAAAAAGCATAACCGCATCTCCGTAAAGGAGAAGCTGGCGCAGTTCCGGGAGCAGCTAGGCAAGGACAAAAAACGGGAGAGGGCAAGGGAACACCAGAAGGACAGGGGGCAGTCATTATGAGTAAAATCGTAGAGGGCATTGCCAAAGACCTAAAGTCAATCCCTGAAAAGCTGAAGGCAAAGACGGGGAATATTGACAAAAAGAAACTTTTCCTTATGAACCTCCCTATGCGCTTGCCGGGTATTTCTGCGACAAAATTGCGTGGCTGTGGCGGGTATCGCCGGGGCAGGACGCTTCCGCAAAAGCGATGGCGGTCATGGCGGGGATGGAGGACTTATTTTCCAACCCGTTACCAAGTTTCCACCCAAAAGATTTGCTGATAGGGATAGGGTGCGGCATTGCGCTCCGCCTTGTGGTGTATTTCAAAGCCAAGAACGCCAAGAAATTCCGGCATGGCATGGAGTACGGTTCTGCGAGATGGGGGAACGCAAAAGATATTGAGCCTTATGTCGATCCGGTGTTTGAGAACAACGTGTTACTCACAGAAACGGAAAGACTGATGATGTCCGGCAGACCAAAACAGCCGAAGTATGCGAGGAATAAGAATATCCTTGTCATCGGCGGTTCTGGTTCGGGCAAGACGAGGTTTTTCGTAAAACCGAACCTTATGCAGATGCACAGTTCCTATGTTGTCACTGATCCGAAGGGTACAGTATTAGTAGAGTGCGGAAAAATGCTCTTAAAGAACAGTTACCGGGTGAAAGTGCTGAATACCATTAACTTCAAGAAATCCATGCACTACAACCGTGCGACTTGTTCGTCGCTGAAAAGGCGGCGCACAGCGCTGTTTTTAATCAGTTCTGTGAACTGATAATTCGAGAGGTGGAATGATAGGGTAACGCCTTGAAACGCCTCCCCTGATACTCCGGCATGCGTCATCACTCTGTGATGAGGTGTGAAGCCCGGTAAAGTCGGCAGAAAGGTGCCGTAACAGATAACGCTGACGAAACCTGTCCAGAGGTGGACAGCGCACCCCATATGCCGGGGGTCTATAAAATACCTATGGTTAGAATGGCAGCAATGCCTGACGAAACTCCCGAATGTAAAGGTCTAAAAGTGCCACATACAGAAATGTATGTGTGGGTTCATGCCCAGACAGTGCGGTTTAGTAGGAATGGTTGTTACGAACTACCGTGATGTGTTACAGGCACATGCAAGCTGTCAGGCTTAGAGGGAACACCTAAGGGTATATATGCACAGATAGAATTATCGGAACAAGGAAAGGCAGAGAATCCTATGGATAATCCGGCGAAGAATAATAAGCGGATGAATCTCTGCTGAAAGGTCGTGGTCGAACTGTCGATGTTGCCTGCGAAAAAGAGGGTGACGGAGGAATGGCCACAAGTCAGGCAGAAAATCAGCAGTACACACTCTCTAATCATGCAGTCGAGTAAGAATAAGAAATTGTCACTCGAATCAATGAAACGGGGTGATGTACATGACACGGAAAGCTAAAAAAAGAAGTAAACTGCGCCATGCGGAATACTATGACATGCAGAACATCTTTGATGAACTGTATGCAAAAAGCAGAGATGGAGAGATATTTAATAATCTCGTAGAAATCATAGTGGCACCAAATAACATCATGCTTGCTTTCAGAAATATTAAAAGCAATGATGGGAGCCATACCGCCGGTACAGACGGGAGAACGATAGAATCCCTGGCAGATATGCCGGAAGAAGATTTTGTCTCCCTTATTCAAAAACAGTTTACAAGGTATGTGCCAAAAACAGTAAGGAGGGTAGAGATTCCCAAACCAAACGGGAAATTAAGACCGTTAGGTATACCGTGTATCATAGACCGGATTGTACAGCAATGCATATTACAAGTCATGGAGCCAATCTGTGAAGCAAAGTTCTATGAACATTCATACGGCTTCAGACCTTGCAGGAGCGCTGAAAACGCTGTCTCCTACGCTTATGGACTGGCTCAAAGGAATAAACTCCACTATGTGGTGGACGTGGATATAAAGGGTTTCTTTGACAACGTAAATCATAGAAAGCTGTTACAGCAGATATGGACGCTGGGTATACGGGATACCAAACTGATTCAGATAATCAAAGCAATGCTGAAAGCGCCAATTCAAATGCCAGATGGAGAAATCCTACACCCAGATAGGGGAACCCCTCAGGGCGGCATACTTTCCCCGCTGTTAGCCAACATTGTCCTGAACGAACTGGACTGGTGGATAGCGTCACAGTGGGAGGGTATGGCAGACCATATGAAGTCTCCTTGTAAGGTCACATATTATCCGAACGGGGCAGAAAAAAGTGCAACAGCCACACGGCGCTCAAAAAGAGCAACCTCAAGGAAATGCGTATAGTCCGGTATGCAGATGATTTTAAAATCTTTTGCAGGAACCGTAAGGACGCTGACAGAACATACCATGCGGTTGAGGACTGGCTGCTAAAGCGGCTCAAACTGGAAATTTCAGATGAAAAATCAAAGGTCACAAATCTCAGGAAAAGAGATAGTGAATTTCTGGGGTTCCGTATGAGGCTGATAAAGAAACGCAGGACATGGGTAATCAGTTCAAATGTCTGTGACAAGGCAATGTCGCATATGCAGAAAGAACTCTCAAAAGCAATTATAGAGATTCAAAACAGCAAGACAGCAAGCGACATAAAGAGCAACATTCACGAATACAACGCCAAAGTCATAGGTATGCAGAACTATTATTGTATTGCTACGAGGATAAATCTGAATTTTAGCCGAATGGCTCATGTGAATAATGGTCGCTTTCTCCATCGGATAGATGGGTATAAAAAGCAGGGCGAATTAAACAACAAATATATAACTCAAACTTCGCACTTGAATAAGTACCTATGCACCTTGAAAATTCAATAATAACTGACATAAAAATAGCATGAAACCGTCTGGTTTTGATATAATTGAGTTGTTCAGAAACAATCATATATCCGGAGGCTCATGCTATGAATAAAAGTATAACACAAGACAATCAAAATGATAACCAGATTTCGAAATCTATCAGAAGATTTTTTACACGGTTTCATCTTTCTTCTGCATTGAAAACTGCTAATGCCTACAAAAAGAAGGGAATTTCTGCAGCACTGATTTTTCAGTATCTGTTTCTTTTGATATTTTCAAACAGAAGTATGTATATGAACCTGCTGATTGGAAAAGACTCACCGGATTTTGCAAAAGATACGGTTTATCGTTTTATGAAAATGCTCCAGATTAACTGGATTCGGTTCACAACGGTTTTATCCAGCCGAATCATTAGGGATGCCATTGCTCCACTTGATTCCGCAGACCGTGTCAACGTACTGATCATTGACGATTCCATGTTTGAACGTAACCGTTCCAAAAAAGTGGAACTTCTTGCAAAGGTATATGACCATGCAAAACATTGTTATAAATTTGGTTTTCGCATGCTTACATTAGGCTGGTCAGACGGAAGCACTTTTCTCCCGGTCAACAGTGTCCTTCTCTCCACCGAAAATAAAAAGAACAGAATCAATGAAGCAAAGGAAACGGATAAAAGAACGGTTGGATATAAGCGCCGTATGCTTGCTGTCAAGAAAGGAACGATCGCCATGCTGGAACTTTTAAAATCTGCTAAAAAGGCTGGTATTCCGGCTAAATACGTTCTGTTTGACAGCTGGTTCTCTTCTCCAAGCTCTCTTCATGCTGTCAAAGAAATCGGATATGATGTAATTGCAATGGTAAAGAAAACACCTAAAATGTTCTTCCGGTATAACAGCGAAGATATGCCGCTGACAACTATTTACAAGAAAAACAGGAAACGGCGTGGACGTTCCCGGTATCTGCTTTCCGTCATGGTAGATGTTGTAAAGGAAGGAAAAACCATCCCTGCCAAAGTGGTCTATATCCGTAACAAAAACAAGAGAAAGGAATATCTTTGTCTCATTTCCACAGACGTGAGTCTGAGTGAAGAAGAGATTATCCGCATTTATGGAAAACGTTGGGATATTGAAGTATTCTTTAAAGTCTGCAAGAGCTATCTTAATCTAAGTAAAGAATGCAGATCCCTATCTTATGATGCAATGACTGCCCATACAGCAATCGTTTTTACAAGATATATGATGCTTTCCCTGGAGAACCGGGAATCTAATGATACCCGTTCTATGGGGGAACTGTTTTTATACTTTTCTGATGAGATGTCTGATATCACATGGATACAGGCTTTTCAAATACTGCTTCAAATGTTCAGAACTCTGCTTGTGGATCAGATAGATATATCTGATGAAAAAATCGACGAGCTGGTAAAAGCATTTATGGATGCAATACCTGCACTTTTAAAATCGAAGCTGCAAGTGGCATAATTGACTGAACATTGACAACTAAATACTGCCAGATATTGAATTTTCAAGGTGCATAGCTAAAATCTATGTGCGAAGTTTGAGTATATAAAAAAACGGTATGGAAAATCGAAACAAATGCGCTGGATTGGAGATACACCAGTAGTACCTCTGGCATATGTGCAGTTTAAAATACCAATGCGCAAGAGCAGGAAAATCAACCTATATACTCTAGACGGAAGAATGGAAATCCACAGCAATCTGAAACTGAATGTTGAAGATATGCTCTGGCTCATGCGCCACCCGGTAACAGGAGAAACGGTACAGTTCAATGATAACCGAATCTCTCTCTATGCCGGGCAGGAAGGTAAATGTGCAATCACTGGAGAACAACTGGAAGTGATTCACTGTATTTGTTACAGGAAATCAAATGAGTGTAAAAATGGCAGAGACAGTTACCGTAATCTGTTGCTTTTATCGCCTGCCGGATATGAATTTATCTCAACAACAGACAGTATAAAGTTCGCTACACTGACAAAGAAGTATGAATTGAATAAGGCACAAATTACTAAGGTAAACAAACTGCGTGTTACCGCAGGGTTGGCAGAAATGTCAATGTAAATCGTAACAAACTGATTTAGCTAATGTGAAAAAGTGAGTGTGTATCACTGCTGAAACTATGCTTGATGGGGCGCCGGATGCGGTGAAAGTCGCATGTCCGGTGCTAGCCGGGGAAAAGCTGGAGATAACATCAAAGGCTTACCTATCGGAACCTCTCGTTTATATCCGGAGCGAGAAGGACATTTTGAAACTCGTAAACACAATCATCTTAAACACCAAAGGGGAGGGGCAGCAATCCGGCGAGGATTTTTGGGTGAAAGCCGAGAAGCTCTATTACACTGCACTGATCGGGTACATCTGGTATGAGTGCGTGGAGGAAGAACAGAATTTCACTACTTTGCTTGACATGATAAATGCCAGTGAAGCAAGGGAGGACGATGAGGAATTTAAAAATCCCGTTGATTTGATGTTCGATGAGCTGGAGGAAAGAGAGCCGGAGCATTTTGCGGTAAAGCAGTATAAAAATATAAACTGGCGGCGGGCAAGACAGCCAAAAGCATTTTAATTAGCTGTGGCGCACGTTTAGCCCCCTTTGACATCAAGGAGCTGCGTGACCTGACAAGCTATGACGAGTTGGGGCTTGATATGATCGGGGATGAAAAGACAGCGTTGTTTGTCATTATCTCCGATACTGACGACACATTTAATTTTATCGTGTCTATCATGTATACGCAGCTTTTTAACCTGCTCTGTGACAGGGCGGACGATGTGTATCATGGGAGATTGCCCGTCCATGTGCGCTGCTTACTCGATGAGTTTGCAAACATCGGGCAGATACCAAAGTTTGAGAAGCTGATTGCCACCATAAGGAGCCGGGAAATATCGGCTTCCATTATCTTGCAGTCAAAGTCACAGCTTAAAGCGATTTACAAGGACAACGCTGACACCATTGAAGGGAATTGTGATACCACCTTATTCCTCGGAGGGAAGGAAAAGACCACTTTAAAAGAGATGGCGGAAATTTTGGGTAAGGAAACGATAGTGCGCCCGTTAGGGTGTATGCCATAAACCGCCTTTAGCAAGCGGTAGACAAAGATATCAAAGAAAGGACGGTGAAAATTTATAGTCTATCATTCCACGACTTATCCGTGAGGGGAAACCCTCTGGGGAGTGTAGCATGTCGTTGTTATAGCCGCCACTATTAACGCTATAACTGGCATAAAACGGCGCAATCTTCTAACCGCTGTTTTATGTGGGGATGAAAATCCGTGTATGAGGATGAAAGCTAAACTGCTTGATTGGTAGCCGGAGCCTGGGAGTATCTGGCCTACGTGCGAAAGAAGATGAAACGCACGGTGCTTTGGCGTCTGTCGCTCAATCGTCGGCAGACGTGCGATATCCAAAGCAGGGCAAGCCTTAGATTAGGTTGAACGGCGAACGCCACATATCTACAAAGATTACCGACAACACGGAACGCTAAGTATGGCATACGCTACCGGGGATGACCTAAACCCGCCCATATGCGGGCATGGTTACACAGCTCCCATAGTAGCCCGTGGACTCTGGATTTACAGGGATAGCCGTAAAAACGGAAGCGGGAGAGCCGCCCACATGACGAAGGGGAGCAGTATGCTTTTAATACAGAGAAAGAAAGGAAGGTGCGTGAGGCATCATGAGAAATCCAACTGATGTATTGAATAGCCTAAACAAACAGTCTAAAGATTTATCGTATAGGTTCCAAAGGCTCTACCGGAACCTGTACAACCCGGAGTTTTACCTTTTGGCATATAGAAATATCTACGCCAATGAGGGAAGCATGACGCCGGGTGTGGATGGTGAAACACTGGACGGAATGAGCAGTCCGAGAATAGAGCGTATCATCAGCGCATTAAAAGACCGTTCTTACCGCCCAAAACCTGCACGGCGTACATATATTGCAAAGAAAAACAGCAGTAAGAAGCGTCCGCTTGGGATTCCTTCCGGGGATGACAAGCTGGTGCAGGAAGTAGTCCGAATGATATTGGAAAGCATTTATGAGCCAACCTTCTCCGACTATTCCCACGGATTCCGCCCGAAAAGGAGCTGCCATACAGCCCTCGAACAGATACAGCGGACATTTGCGGGGGCAAACTGGTTTGTGGAAGGTGACATTCAGGCATGTTTTGACAGCTTCGACCACCATGTTATCATTGATATTCTGCGCAGGCGCATTGATGACGAAGCTTTTATCTCATTGATGTGGAAATTTCTGAAAGCCGGATATATGGAACAATGGCAGTACAACAGGACTTACTGCGGCACTCCGCAGGGTTCCGGTATCAGTCCCATATTGGCAAATATTTACCTGCATGAATTGGATATGTATGTGGAGGAATACAAAGAAGGCTTTATAAAAGGGAACCGGGTAAACCGTAAAGTGAACCCGGAATACGCCAGACGGAACCGTGAAGTGCAGAAGTTCATGCGCCAGAACAGGGAAGTATGGGATACGCTTACCGAAGCCGAAAAGAAAGAACGTGCCGGGGAATTACGCAGACTGCGGGAGAAACAGAGGGAAATCCCGTCTAAGCAGTTCAGGGATGAAACCTATAAAAACCTGCAATACGTCCGTTATGCGGATGACTTTATCATAAGCATTATCGGGAGCAAAAGGGATGCGGAAGAATTAAAAGCAGACCTTGCTGTATTCCTCAAAGAAAAATTAAACCTTACGCTGTCAGTGGAGAAAACCAAAATCACCTATGCTACTGACCGGGCGAGATTCCTCGGCTATGATATCTCTATTTCAAAGAGCCGGGAAATCACAAAACGCCAAGGCAGGAAAGTGAAGGGGTACAGCGGCGCAGTAAAGTTATACATGCCGCATGAAAAATGGGAATCAAAACTGTTGGAGTATGGCGCAATCCGTATCAAGAAGGACAAAGTTACACAAAAAGAGCATTGGAAAGCCATTCACAGACCACAGCTCATTAACCGTAAGGATATCGAAATCCTGTCAAAGTACAACTCTGAAATCAGAGGTTTGTACAACTATTACTCACTGGCATGTAATGTATGCGCAATGAGCAAGTATGCGAGTTTAATGCATTATAGTATGTTGAAAACATTCGCAAATAAATACCGCACAAAGACCAGAAAAATCAAAAAGAGATATTTCAGAAATGGACGGTTTACAGTCATTTATAAGACAAAAGGCGGTATGAAGGAGAGCGTATTTTACAGAGGGCCTTTTATCCGCAAGGACAAGCCTAATGTGCCGCAGGCAGATATCCTGCCCGCCTATAAGCGGTATGATAAACCGAACCGCATAGCGGCAAAACTGCGCTCCAAAACCTGTGAACTCTGCGGACAGTACACAAATGACGTGGAGATTCATCAGGTGAAACGGCTGAAAAGCCTTAGCGGTAAATATGAGTGGGAAAAAGTTATGTTAAAGAACCATAGGAAAACGCTGGCAGTATGCCCGGCGTGCCACCGTGAGATACACGGAAAAGACTGATTTTGTTAGTTGATGGCATATGGAGAGCCGTGTGCATCGAGAGGTGCCCGCACGGTTCGGGAGGGAGCGTCCACGAGGCGCTTACCTCATGACCTTTACAATACCTCTGACACAAGGGGTACGTCGCAGTCCTACGGTTTAAATTATCAAAAGACCGGAAAAGAATTGATGAGCCAAGATGAGATTGCGGTCATGGACGGAGGGAAGTGCATCATGCAGCTTAGAGGGGTTAGACCATTTTTCTCCAATAAGTTTGACATCACCAAGCACAAGCAGTACCGGCTTTTGTCCGATTTTGACGACAAGAACGCCTTAGACATCGAAAAATATGTAAAGAACCTGTGTAAAGCAAGAGTCAGGGACAATGACACCGTTGATGAGGTGGAGGATGCAGGCGTGATTGAAGCATGACAACTGAATATGGAAAAAACTGAATAGGGAACTCGTAAACCAGCCACAGGACTTCTGGACAAAAAGTCCAGAAGTGGAACAGAGTTTTGAATGTACTTGGGAAAGGACAAAACAAAGCGCCCGGCATAGCCAATCGCCAAACTGAATATGCCGGATGCCCGCAGGGTTCTTCCTAAAGGATTGCCCTGTCTTTATCTTACCATAAGGCAGGGCATTTTAACATGAAAAACTCTTTCGGAAACCAGACAAAAAATTATTTTTGAGAAAGAAAGAGGTAGAAACATGGCATTTTTTACAACAGCAGTAACAGGATTAAAGACAGTCGTAACAGCAATCGGCGCAGGCGTGGGCGTGTGGGGCGTCATCAACCTGCTCGAAGGATACGGAAATGATAATCCGGGTGCGAAAAGTCAGGGCATCAAGCAGGTCACGGCGAATTAGAGGTAATCAAAAGAGGAAAGGAAAAGCACAATCCAGACGGAACCGGCGGTACAGTCAAGAAATATTTGTGAGTTAGCAAGAATCCTGATATAATGGGTATAAGCGCCCATCCGGGGCAGAAAGGCAGGGAGAAAAATGCACATTAGCTACAAACCGCTCTGGCACACACTGATAGAGCGAAACATGAGGAAAGAGGATTTAAGGCTTGCCGCTGGCCTGACCACAAATATGATAGCCAACATGGGCAAAGAAGGGAAACACATCAGCATGGACACGCTGGCACGAATCTGCGAAACGCTGGATTGTGGCATTATGGACGTGATTGAACTGGCCAGTGACGAGCCTTCCACCACAGGAGGGAACGACAATGGAAAAACTGAAAGAAAGAATCACAGAGAACGGCATTGATTATATTCTGGTAGGCGACTACTATATCCCGGACTTGAAGCTGCCAGAGGAGAACCGCCCCATCGGACGCTATGGGCGGCTGCACCGGGAATATCTCAAACAGGAACACCCGGCACGGTACAGCTCCCTTATCCTTACAGGGAAATTGTGGACATACCTTGCCGACCTGAACGAGCAGGCAGAGGAACGGCTTGACCTTATTATAGAGCAGATGAAAGCCGCCGAGGAAGTGACCGAGGAACTAAAAGCCCGGAACCAGCTTGAATGGGTAGGACGGATGAACAATATCCGAAGCCGGGCGGAGGAAATCATAAATAGTGAACTTATCTATACCATGTAATCAGGGTATAAAATGGCCAGCCAGAATATAAATGGCTGGTCATTTTAAGTTGAAAGCACCATTCCTATTCGGTCTGCCCGGTTTCAATCTCCCCATGTTCTCTTTCAATCTGTTCCAAATGCTGCATCAGCACATATTCAATGTAATTCGTCATTGAGCGATGTTCTTTGGTTGCCAGAAATCCAATTTTATCAAATACTTCGTCTGATAGACGCAAGGTAAATACACGCTTGTTGGTTGCCATATTTCTCCCCTCCATTCCGGGTATGAATTTATGGTAGCCCAAATCAGAAAAAATATATACGTTCACAAGACAGTCAAGTGATAGCATTTTATATCTAAAGACAGGAAACGCCATAATCAATCTTTAGTTTGGTCAGTTATAATTATGCCATGTTCCTTCTCTACTTTTTCCAAGTGCTGGATTAACACATATTCAATATAGTTGGTCAATGAGCGATGTTCACTTGTAGCCAAAATACCGATTTTATCAAACACTTCGTCTGACAGACGCAAAGTGAATACTTTCTTATTGGTTGCCATATCCCTGCCCTCCATTTTGGGTATGTATAAATGGTAATCGAATTTCGGCAAATAATATACAGTCACTTGACAGGTAAGTGACATCACTTTATAGTATAAGAGTGGTCAATCAACTAAAAATGTATATAAGTTTAAAGCGGAGGAATGGAATGTGAAAGGTTTATGGCAAAAAGTGAAAGAAATGTGGTGGTATTTCTGGGAAGTGGACGAAAACGACAGCACAGAAGAAAGGCTAAGCTCATTTGATAAGCGGTGGCTCCTGTACTGGAATTTCATGACCTGTATGGGAGTGCTAATACTTTTCATGATAGTAATAGGAATCAATAATATCCGTGTAACCCGTCAGAACGGAAAAGACGTAGAGGAAGCCATAAGCATGATTGCAACCTATATGGCATCCGCCACAAAGGACGAATATGACAAGATTGCCCAGACTATCCGGCATGATTTGGTATTCAGTGAATACGGCGAGGACATAGAGAATTTTATCCAGTATATCCCCAACACCGCCGAAACCTGCCGTATCTGCATGGAAAGCTACCCGGCTCAGGCAGTCCTTGTCTGTGCCAATACAGGACAGTTCTATTCCTTAGATTTGTACGATATAGGAGAAAGCCCGGACAACAGCAGCCGAGGGGGAACCATCATGAATTTTGGTTATGATGAAGTCAGCCAGACCAGCGTCCATATCACCAAAAGCCCCGACCAAAAGACAGGATATGCGGAGATAGACCGTGGACGTGGCATTGTCAGCGTCCATAGGATGAAGGCACTGTTTTGTGACGATTGTATCTGGGATATACTGAACACAGTTGAACACCAGTTGATAGAAGAATTTTTCATTTTCGACACAGAGAAAAGGACATTCTCTCCGATAGACGATAGTACGACATTACAGATAGGCGATTACCATCTGGATATTGAATATAAGGACAGTGACTACAGAATTGACATCAACTATACCAGTGAATAAGAAGCTGCCGTTGCAGGAACCGCTAAATTTCCTGTAACGGCATTTCCTTATCTCCGCTTCATCCTGCTCAACGGGGAATCCTTATATGCCGGAGTTTTCTTCATAACATTCTTCAAAACCGTGCGCTCCTGCTCCGACAGCTTCTCATACCGGATTTGTAGCTGCGTACACATCAGGGCAGTGAACACATCCAGATAGGAACCCGGCACGGCCAGCGCCTTCTTTGCGTCCCTGATTAGCTTCATGCCATTGGAGCCGTCCGGCGCACTGTCCGTATCATTCTTGTGCGCTTCCCTTATGGCATGGAGGATAGTGTCCCAAGTCCGGTGCGTGACCTGACAGAAATAATCTTCTTCCTGTACCTGCATGGTTTCCAACGCCTTTAACGCAGCATCTTCCTCCACCGGCTGATATTGGGAAAGGACTTGCCCCCGCAGGACTTCCAGAAGGCTGTTGAAGTTTTGGAAGTGGGCGGTTGCCACACCATCTACATAAATTTCCGTGTCTGTTATCAGGGTAACAAAATCCTCATGTGTGGCAATCTCACACAGCAGCCGGTTGTTGATACGCCCGCTTTTCAACAACTCCACCATGCTGTCACTCAAATGCAGCTCCGTAAGTTCCATGCCCGGATGGTTCCGGTTCTCTGTCAGGCAGAGCAGGTAATCCGTTGACACACCGTAAAACTTTGCCAGCTCCACAAGGTTTTTGTGGCTGATTTCCTTGAGTTCGTCATTCTCATAGCTTCCCAAGGCTGATTTGGAAATCTTTGTAGCCGCCGCCAGTTCCTCTAATTTTAAATGCCGCTCCGTCCTTAAATCCTTTAACCGCTCCTGAATCGTTATCCCCTGTTTCATGGCTTCCTGCTCCTTCCCTGCGGCCAGCTTTTGCCGCCATCCCCATTGTACCACATATCCATGCCGGGCGCATTTCCCTTTGTGATTCTTTTCAAAGGCGCAAAATGCGCTTTTGATTTGCCCGGATTTTCAGAAGTGCAAAATGCACATCTGATTTTGCACCCGTCCGGCAGAAAGCCTTTTCCGCAATCGTGGAATTTTTCAGATTTTGGGCTTTATTCCTGATTCGTGGACATACGGCACATGGTACAAAAATGTCATATGATATAGGCAGTTCATCGATGGATTATTCCAATCGAATGACCGGCCTGTATGGGATATGCTCCCCGGCGATGTAACGCAACGACTTCCGGCAGGGAAACGGAGGAACCCTGACCGGAACGAGCGTACCAAGGAGAGCGAAACGCCGCCAAAGACGGGGGCAGGAACGACAGCAGAGGGAACCGGCAAAATGAACACCGAAACGATACCGAAACACAACAATTTCACGGGGCATAGTCTGCCCTGCCCGTAATACCAAGGGGGATTTTGGGGCGGCTCTACGGCTGTATTTCTTCTGAAAATCGCCCCGAAACGATACACAAAAAACCACTGCCCGCCCATTCCGGCTGTACCTGCTGAATCGGGCGGTTTTTCTATGGAGGAGGCACTATGCCGAGAATGTCAAAGAAGTTGAAGAAAGAGCTTGCTTTCTTCCTGAACGACCGGGGGCGCAGAAGCTACAACGGACTTTGCCGGAAATGCCAGCATGGGTGCAAGCAGAGTTTCCGGGCTGTCATTATCGACTGCCCCCACTACCTATCCAAACGAGCCAAAAGGAGGACACCATCCAATGAATTGTGAATTTATGATAGCCAGTACGCCCCTGCCGCCCTATATGCCACTCCCAAAGGCAATGCTCCGGCTTCCGGTCAGCAACACGGCAAAGGTCATGTATGCCCGCCTGCTGGATGAAATCCTGACAAGGGGAACCGAGGACAGCAACGGGATTCTGTTCATCCGCTTCCCCGTCATGGAGATAGCGGCGGCACTCTCCCGAAGCCCCCAGACCTGCAAGCGTTCCCTGAATGAGTTAGAACAGGCGGGAATGATTATGCGTGTCCGTCAGGGAATCGGGGAGGTCAGCCACATCTATATCCTGCTCCCGAAGGAGGACGCTGCCCATGAATGAGAAGCTGGAAAAACTGAATCAGGAGATTGAAAAGACCGAAGCCAGACTGCGGCGGGCGCAGCATAAGGAGAAAATGCTGGAACACCAGATAAAGACCCTGAACCGGAAGGAACGGACGCACCGGCTCTGCACCAGAGGGGCAATGCTGGAAAGCCATCTCCCCCACCCGGAAGCCGTGACGGATGAACAGGTCAGCACCATTTTAAAAGTATTGTTCCACCGGAGCGACACCAAATGTCTTTTGGAACAGGTTCTTGCAGAAAACCAGAAGGAGGATATGAAATGAAATTTTCAAAAAATGAGCTGAATGTTATTTGCCAAAATGCCGCACCGACCAAGGCGGAAACTCTTGCAGGCATAAAAGAAATCGTATCGGTAACAGCGGATTTAATGACAAAGTTAATCATGGAGAACGCCATCCGAAGACTGGAACGAATACCAGAACCAGAGTGCAGCCAGTTTATTGCCAGTGTAAAAGCACAGTTCCCGACAGAACAAAACAACAATTCTATCCGTCAGCGGCTTGCGGCGGCAAAAGCACAGGAACAGATTTTACAGGGGCATGACCTGTCAGGAAAAGAACGGTTCCGCCCGGAAACCCGCCACATGATTATGGTGGAAGTACAGAAACAATGCTTTGTTGGCTTTAAAAGGGGAACGGTTCCGCTTTTATCTCTCCGATGAAGGCTACAGGAACGCAAAGCGCAGCGAGCAGGAGGGAGAAATCAAAATAAAAAGCCATGCCGCCGTTGTTGACGGAAAGCTCTATCCTGACAAGAAGCCCCGACAGCAGGAACGATAAAAAGCCTGTTCCAGAATCAAAGCGCGCCAGGCGCGTTCTGATTTATACCGCTTATGGCACAATCGGTACGGCTGATTCCTGACTTCTAGATATTTCGCTTGCAATTTTTACTTCCAAAGTGACAAGCTGGAAAATCTCCCTCTGAAAGAGGGCGCAATTATACACCACTTAGGGAAGTGGTGCATTGCGCCCTGCCGGGAGCGTCCTGCGGACAGCAGATGATTTCCACAGATTTTCAATCTGCTCCAATCATCACAGGGGAAGCTACCCTTCCCCTGCGCTGGCTTTGCCAGCTACCCCTTTGTGGCTTTGCCACCCGGAAATCTTTCAGAAAGCGTATTCCATTTAGCAAGTTAAAGCTGTATAATAGTGCCAGCGATAAATCAGGATTTGAGAGGAGGAGTTTTTTATCATCAAACAGATTAAGCCATTTATTATCCCTGTACTTTTTTTGACATTGATAGACCAAACTATAAAAATAATTATATTAAAGTTATTTATGCAAGACGAGTTTGATATAATATTTCATTTGTTGCGATTTAACCCAGAACAAAATACAAATTTGTCATGGTTTGGAAATTTTGCTGATGTTTTTTCAAGTTCATTTCTTATGGTTGTTTTTAACATTCTTGCCATTTATATTATTCTATCAGGATATTTATTGTATAGAGCAAAAACGAAGAAAACTAAATTTTCAGTGAAAATAATTTTAGTTTTTGGGTTGGCAGGTTGTTTGTGTAGCTTAATAGATAAAATTTTTTGGGGAGGAAGTTTAGACTTTTTGCAGATACCAAACTTCTTTATTTTTGATATTAAGGACTGTTACCTTACAGTCGCAGGAATTATATTTGTTATCATCGGTATTTTACATAGTAAAGAAATAACCGTTAAAGAGTATTTGTACTTTTGTAGGAATAAATTCAAATTGTAAAATTTAAGCTTATCAAACTGATAACTCATCAAAAACTAAATACCTGCCGCCCACCAGCGGCAACGCAAGCAGGAAACTGAAAAAAAGGTATCCTGCTTTTTCTATGCCCGGAATCCGGGAGGAAGGAGGGGCACACTTGCCATGCCCGCACTGTAAAATCACCATCATTAAGCGGAGCAACAATGAATCCGCTGTTTCTGCCGCCGCCTACCAGAGCGGCGAAAAGCTGTTCTCTGAATACGACCAAGAGCAGAAATACTATCCCTACAAGAACGAAGTCACCCACAAAGAAATCATGCTCCCACCCCATGTGCCGCCGGAGTTTGCAGACCGCAATACCTTATGGAACTCTGCCGAAGCACAGGAGAAACAATGGAACTCCCAGCTTGCCCGGAGGTTCGTGCTTGCCATCCCAAGGGAAATCCCGCCGGGACAGTACGCCGACCTTATCCGTGACTACTGCCGGGAGTTTTTCGTTTCCAAAGGCATGATTGCTGACTTTGCCATCCACGACAAGGGGGATGGCAACCCTCACGCCCATATCCTGCTTACCATGCGGGCGATGGACGAAAAAGGGAAATGGCTTCCCAAGTGCCGCAAGGTATACGACCTCGACGGAAACGGCGAAAGAATCCGGCTCCCGTCCGGCAGATGGAAAAGCCACAAGGAGAACACCGTGGACTGGAACGACCAGAAGTACGCTGAAATCTGGCGGCAGGGATGGGCGGACACGGCTAACCGCTATCTGGAAGCAAACGACCGCCCGGAACGCCTTGACCTGCGCTCCTATGCCCGGCAAGGGATTGACCAAATCCCTACCGTCCACATGGGGCCTGCCGCCTGCCAGATGGAGAAGAAAGGAATCCAGACCAGCATCGGCAACCTGAACCGGGACATCAGAGCCGCCAACTCCCTCATGCAGTCCATCCGCCAGATGGTGCGCCACTTAAAAGGCTGGATTGCCGACTTAAAGGAGAAAAAAGCCGCTCTGATGGAAGCGTTGGAACAGACGAAGGAGCCGACCATATCGGAGCTGCTCTCACAGTATTTAGAACTGCGGAGCGGACAGCGTGCCGACTGGACTTCCAGAGGGAAGCTCAAGGGCACAGTTGCCGACTTCAACAAGGTACAGGCGGCTATGGATTTTCTGCGGAAAAAAGAAATCTCCACCGTAGAGAGCCTTGACACCCGGCTGGATGAAATCAGCCAGACCGCCGTTTCTGTCATGGCGAGCGTGAAAAAAAGCGAGAAGCGCATCAAAGCCATCAACACCATGCTGTCCTACATTGACAAATACGAAGCGGGCAAGCCAGTCCATAAGGAGTATGCCGCTATCGGCTGGAAGAAGAAAAAAGAGCAGTTTGCGGAGAGCCACCGGGAGGAACTGGACGCTTACTATGCCGCTATCCGGTATTTGAAAGCCAACCTGAAAGGCAATACCTACTCCCGCAAAGATTTGGAAGCGGAACGGGAACAGCTTGCTTCTGCCCTGCCGGAACAGGGGGAGGAGCTGGAAGCGGTGCAGGCAGATGTAAAAGTTCTGCGGGATGTGCGCCGCTGGCTCAATCAGGTATTGCCGTCCGAGCAGTACCGCCAGACCGCCGAGCCGGGGAAGAAACCGTCCGTACAGGGGAACCTGAAAGGGCGGCAGGAACGCATCCGGCAGGAGAAGGCAGAGAAACGCCAGCCGCCCCGGACACAGAAACAACAGAATATGGAACTTTAAACAGGCACTTGTTTTGTGATTGGAAACCGCAGACAAGTGCCTTTTATTTTGAACTGGAAAGATTTACAGACAACGTGAGCGACATTGTGTCGCCCACGTTGGGATTATCAGGAGGAACGCCTATTGAACGTATTTGAAGCCGTGAAGCAGTCCGTCACCACAAGGCAGGCTGCGGAGCGTTATGGAATTAAAGTGAACAGAAATGGGATGTGCGTCTGCCCGTTCCACAACGACAGGAACCCAAGCATGAAGGTTGACCGCCGCTTTTACTGTTTCGGCTGCGGAGCCACCGGGGACGTGATTGACTTTGTTTCCCGGCTCCACGGTATCGGCAGTAAAGAAGCCGCCCTCATGCTGGCGCAGGACTTCTCCATCCCTTATGAGGACGGGAGGAACGCCGGGAAGCCGCCCATCCGTCCACGCCTGCGGAGGGAAACCGAGGAACAGAAATTTAAGCGCATGGAGCGGCACTGTTTCCGGGTGCTGTCCGACTATTACCATCTCCTGCGCCGCTGGAAGGAGGAATATGCCCCACGGCAGCCCGATGAAGCATGGAATCCCCGGTTTGTGGAAGCCCTGCAGAACATGAGCCGGGTGGAATACCTGATGGACGTGCTTCTCTCCGGGGACATTCAGGAGCGGGCAGCCCTTATTACAGGACACGGAAAGGAAGTGAGGAACCTTGAAAGACGAATGGCAGAATTTACCGCCCCAGATACGGCAGGAAATAGCGAACATGGCAGACAGCGCCGAGCCGCCCCGGAGCGTTGAGGAAGTCAAGGCCATGCTGGAAACCACCGAGAAAGGCGGCTTCCGCAACAGCATCCGCAACTGCCTGACCGTGTTCCAGTGCGACCCGCTCCTGTCCGGGGCGGTTGCCTATAACCTGCTGACCGACCGCACCGATATTTTAAAGCCCATCGGTTACAAAAGACCCCAAAACAGCCCCATGACCGACACGGACATGAAATATATCCGGCTGTATCTGGAAGAAACTTACGGCCTGACAAGCGAAAAGAAGATACAGGACGCCGCCGACCTTGCCGCCAATGAGAACAGTTACCACCCTGTCCGGGAGTATCTGAACAGCCTGACATGGGACGGAACCGGGCGGGTGCGCTTCTGTCTGCGGCATTTTTTAGGGGCAGACACAGACCAGTACACCTATGAAGCCCTGCGCCTGTTTTTGTTGGGAGCCATCCACCGGGCATTTTTCCCCGGCTGTAAATTTGAGGTCATGCTCTGTCTGGTGGGCGGGCAGGGAGCCGGGAAGTCCACCTTCTTCCGTCTGCTGGCAGTCAAAGACGAGTGGTTTTCGGACGATTTGCGGAAGCTTGACGATGACAATGTATACCGGAAGCTGCAAGGTCACTGGATAATCGAAATGTCGGAGATGATTGCCACCGCAAATGCAAAGAGCATAGAGGAAATCAAGTCCTTTTGAGCCGTCAGAAGGAAGTCTACAAGATACCCTACGAAACCCACCCGGCAGACCGCCCAAGGCAGTGTGTGTTCGGCGGCACATCCAACGCCCTTGACTTCCTGCCCCTTGACCGCTCCGGCAACCGCCGCTTTATCCCCATACAAGTATGCCCGGAACAGGCGGAAACGCACATTTTAGAGGACGAACCCGCTTCCAGAGCCTATATCAGCCAGGTGTGGGCAGAAGCGATGGAGATTTACAAAAGCGGCAGATGGAAGCTGACATTCAGCCCGGAAATGGTGCGCCACCTAAAGGAACGCCAGCGGGACTTCATGCCGGAGGACACCAAGGCCGGGATGATTCAGGCTTTCCTTGACAGCTACCCCGGCGATACCGTCTGCTCCAAACAGCTTTACAAAGAAGCCCTGAACCACTCCTTTGACGAGCCGAAACAATGGGAAATCCGGGAAATCAACGAGATAATGAACCAGTGCGTCACCGGCTGGAATTATTTCTCCAACCCCCGGATGTTCGCCGGGTACGGCAGGCAGAAGGGATGGGAACGGGAGCAACCGGCAACGGACATCAGCAACGGGCGTGGAAAAACCCCGGAGGGATTTACGCCAGTGCCGGAGCAAATGGAGCTTCCCTTCTGAAAAAAACCGGCAAATAACAGCCCAATGCTATCCCGTTGCACACTTCGTTGCTATCCCGTTGCCGGGCCGGTTGCCGGGCAAAATCCCGTAACTGCGGGCTTTTCTCCCCTTTAACAACCAAAGCAACAGAAAAATAAAAGAAAAAGTATAAAATACCCCAACCGCCAGACAAGGATTAGTTCCAAGGTTTTTTGAAGCCCGTTGCCGGACTTCGTTGCCGACCGTCCCTGTCTGGCCTTTTCATGTATGGAGGACAACTGCCTATGGCGAAAAATAAAACAGAGATTCATGTCACCACAGTATTTGACGGTGAGCTGGACGCTACGGACGTTTTCGTGAGCCTCATCGCACAGAAACACAGCAGAAAAACAGATAAAGAATATCTTGCTAAACCACAAGAAATAGGGTATAATAAAGATGAGGTTCCAAGTGACCGTGTTCCGTCTGGATTGTGCGGGTAAACGGTTATGATGAACGCAATGGAATATACAGGGATGGACACACTTCTTGCCGGGAGCTTCCGGGCAGCTATCTATTGCAGGCTGTCCAAGGACGACGACCTTGACGGGACGAGCGCCAGTATCGAGAACCAGCGGGATATGCTGGAAAAGTTCTGCCAGAAGCAGGGATGGGAGGTTACGGCAGTCTATCAGGACGACGGCTTCACCGGCCTGAACATGGAACGCCCCGACCTGAAACGGATGTTGAAAGCCATTGAGCGGAAACAGATAAACCTTGTGATTACAAAGGATTTATCGAGGTTAGGACGGAACTACTTGCAGACCGGGCAGCTTATCGAGGACTTCTTCCCAAGAAACGGTGTGCGCTACATCGCCATGAATGACGGTATCGACACCATGCGGGACAACAACGACATTGCGCCCTTTAAAAATATCCTGAATGAGATGTACAGCAAGGATATTTCCAAGAAAGTCCATTCTTCCTATGTGCTGAAGGCGCAGAAAGGCCAGTTCACCGGCTGTATCGCCCCGTTTGGCTACAAGAAAGACCCGGAGGACAAGAACCACCTTCTCATTGACGGGGAAACCGCCCCGGTTGTCCGGCTGATTTTCGGATATGCGCTGGACGGCCACGGCCCCAACTACATCCGGCGCAGGCTGGAGGAAGAAAAGCACCCCTGCCCGACATGGTGGAACCGGAAGCGGGGACACCGGAACATCCGCACCAAATGGGAAAAGAAAGACCCGGAAAACGGGCGGTACGTCTGGGACTTCTCCGTGATTAAGGAAATCCTGATGAACCCCGTCTACACCGGCGCAATCGCTTCCCAAAAGACCGAGTACCGCTTTAAAATCGGCACTATCCGGGATAAGAAGCCGGAGGACTGGATTGTGGTGGAGGGGACGCATGAGCCGCTGGTGGACAAAAAGGACTTTGCGATTGTGCAGGAAAAACTGAAATCCCGCCAGCGACCGGGCAAATCCGGGGAAATCAACCTCTTTGCAGGGCTGATAAAATGTGGGGAGTGCGGAAAGGCTCTCACCATCCGCACCACGCATGAGAAGTTCCCGAAGCGGATTTTCTCCTGTAAGACCTACAATGCCTATGGGAAGCAGCACTGCACACAGCACCGGGTTGAATTTGACACGCTCTATTCTCTTGTGCTGAACAAAATCCGGGAGTGCGCCACCGCTGCCCTGACCGACAGCGAAGCGGTGGCCGGACGGCTGACCGACACCTGCCAGGCCGAGCAGAAAGACCAGCGGGAAGCGATGGAGCGCACCCTTGCCAAAGACGAAGAACGGATTGAAGTGCTGGAAAAGATGGTATTGCGGCTCTATGAGGACATGGTAGCCGGACGAATCACAGAAGAAAACTTCAATCTCCTGCTGGAAAAGACACAGAAGGAACAGGCGGAATTAAAGGCTAAAGTTGAGAAAGGCAGGAAACACCTTGCCAATGAAATCCGGCTTGCCGTGGACGCAAGGCAGTGGGTGGAATCCATACAGGAATACCGGGACATCACCGAACTGGACGCTTCCATCCTGAACCGCCTGATTAAAGAAATCGTTGTCCATGAAACCATAGACAGCGACAAAACAAGACACATTTCTATCGAAATTCATTTTAATCTCAAACCCATACCGGAAGTGGAGCAGGTCACAGGCTGACCGCTCCCCTGCTCCGGGGGATTCTTTAAAAACTCCATATATATTTCTTGACGTGCCGCCGCCCGCCAGAAAGCTGTATTGTTCCTACTAATTGGGGATAACACAGCTTATGAGTGGAGGGGGCATTATTATTGTGGCGCAGACGGTGATTCCACAGCTCTCCAGCTTGTTTTCATAAGATAAATGGGCGGCATCATAGACAAAATCACTGATTTCATAAAGGAGATGCTGCAGGGGTGGGTACTTAATAACCTTGATACCATGTTTTCCGATGTCAATGATAAGGTCGGCACGATTGCGGGGGAGGTCAGCAAGACACCAAGCACTTGGAACTCCAGCATATTCAGCATGATACGGACGCTTTCGGAAAACGTGGTAGTCCCCATAGCAGGCATGATAATCAGTTTTGTGCTGATCTATGAGCTGATAACAATGGTAATCGACAAAAACAATATGCATGACTTTGATACAAGCCTGTTCTTCCGTTTTTTATTCAAGGCTTGTATCGCTGTCATGCTGCTTTCCAAGACCTTTGATATAGTCATGGCGGTGTTTGATGTGGGAAGCCATGTGGTGACACAGGCGGCATCTTCCATATCCGGCTCTACAAGCCTTGACGTGCAGGCTACCCTTACCACCATGTTCAACAGCCAGATTGACACAATGGGGATAGGGGAGCTTATCGGTCTTGGTCTGGAAACTATGGTCATCAGCTTATGTATGAAAATCATGTCCGTCCTCATCACCGTCATTCTATACGGGCGCATGATTGAAATATACCTTTATGTGTCAGTTGCCCCAATCCCGGCAGCGACAGTTACCAACCGGGAATGGGGTACAATCGGGACGAATTACTTAAAAGGGCTTGTCGCCCTTGCGTTTCAGGGGTTCTTCATCATGGTTTGCGTGGCGATCTATGCTGTGCTTGTGGCAAGCGTGGCAGTGGCAGGCAATTTACACAGCGCATTGTGGTCGGTTGCGGCATATACCGTAATCCTCTGTTTCAGTTTATTCAAGACAGGCTCATTATCAAAATCAATTTTCAATGCCCACTAAACACAGCGGACTCATGGAAGCTGGCGGTTTGGCGGGCATTGCCCACGAAAGGAGCAGACTATGGCAATATCCGTACCAGTGCCAAAAGACCTGAGTGGAATCAAGACAAAAGTGGCGTTGAACCTTACCAAAAGGCAGATTATCTGCTTTTCCGGCGCAGCACTTGTGGGAGTGCCTTTATATTTCCTTACCAAAGGGGTATTGGGGACACAGGGGCGGCGCTTATCATGGTGGGCGCAATGCTGCCATTCTTCTTTTTGGCAATGTATGAAAAAGACGGTTTCCCGGCAGAGAAGATTTTATACTTCATGCTCCGGCAGAAGGTACTCACGCCGGGAATCAGACCGTATAAATCGGAAAACCTCTACAAGCAGTTGGAGGAGAGGGAAAAAATCAGGAGGGAGGTATGTTTCCTTGAACAAAAAGCAAAAGGCGGGGGCGGCAAAGCCAAAACCGCAGGAAAATAAGCGGACACCGGAAAAAGCGGGGCTGACCTTATCGGAAAAGAAACGCCTTGCGGAGCTGAAACGTGCGCTTGCCGGGAACAGCAAAGAGCAGGCGAAGCCGGACACCGCACAGAAAACCATTACATTCAAAAAAATGTACCGGGACGGCATCTGTCAGGTGGCGGACGGTTATTACACGAAAATGGTGGAGTTTTACGACATCAACTATGATCTGCTGGAGGTGGAGGATCAGGCGGATATTCTGGAGGAATACAGCAAGCTGATTAACTATTTTGATCCGTCCATAAAGTTCCAGTTGTTCTTATTTAACAGGCAGGTCAGCGAGCAGGCTCTTGCGGAGCAGTTCGATATTTCCTTACAGGGTGATGCGTTTGACGATATTCGTGACGAGTACACGCAGATGTTAAAGCACCAGTCGGCAAAGGGCAACAATGGAATCATCAAGTCTAAGTACCTGATTTTCGGCGTGGAAAGCACCGGGTACAGGGAAGCAAAGAGCAAGTTAAGCAATATTGAGAAGGACGTGGTACACAATTTAAACAATATCGGCACGAACGCCAGAGGTCTTGACGGGAAGGAAAGGCTGCGTATCCTGCATGAGTATTTTAATCAGGGTACAATGGAGCCTTTCCGGTTTTCGTTTAAGGAGCTGTCAGAATCCGGGAAGTCAGTTAAAGATTACATTGCACCGCCGGGATTTGACTTCCGCTATCCGAGCCGCTTTAAGTCCGGCAGTATTTACGGGAGCGTGTCTTACCTTGACATGATTGCGCCGAAGTTTACGGACGAGATGGTTAAGAAGCTGCTGGACATTGATGACAACCTCACCCTTACCATGCATATGCAGACCATTGATCCGGTGGAAGCAATCAAGATGATAAAACGTGCGCTCACCGACATTCAGAAAATGAAAATTGAGGAGCAGAAAAAGGCTGTAAGAAGCGGTTACGATATGGATATTCTGCCTACGGACATCGTGACTTATGAGAAGGACACGCTGGAACTGCTTGACGATTTGAACACAAGCAACCAGAAACTTATCAAAATGACCTTCCTCATTACCTGTTACGGGCGGACGAAACGGGAACTGGAGAACCTGACACAGAGGGTGTCCGGCATTATCCAGCAGGCAAACTGCAACCTCAGATGTTTGCAGTATTTACAGGAACAGGGGTTAATGGCGAGTGCGCCGATTGGGTGCAACGATGTGGGGATTGAAAGAAACCTCACCACAAAAAGCGCCGCTGTCCTTGTGCCTTTCTGCACACAGGAGCTTTTCATGCCCGCACCCGCCATTTATTACGGTCTGAACGCACTTTCCAACAACATGATTATGGCAGACCGGAAAAGGCTGCGTACACCGAATGGGGTAATTTTAGGCACACCCGGCAGTGGTAAATCATTCAGCGCAAAGCGTGAGATTTTATCCTGTTTCCTTATCACAAAGGACGATATAATCGTCTGCGATCCAGAGGGCGAGTATTTTCCATTAGTGCAGGCGCTTCATGGGCAGGTGGTAAGGCTTGCCACTAATTCAAAGGATTACCTGAACCCGATGGACATTCAGCTCTCCCATAAGGGGGACAAGGAAGCGTTGAAGTTAAAGAGCGATTTTTTAATTACCCTGTGCGATTTGATTGCCGGGGGAAGGACGGTCTGGAGAATGACGAGAAGGGCATCATTGACACCTGCATCAAGCATATCTATGACGGGTATTTCAAGCACCCGAAGCCAGAGAATATGCCCATACTGGAAGATTTGTATAATGCGCTGTTAAAGTATGAGCCGAGGGACGTTGCGCCGGAGATGCAGAGGGAAGCGAAGCAGAAGGCGGTACGGATTGCCAATAGCCTTGTATTGTATGTGCATGGCTCGCAGAATTATTTTAACCACCGTACCAACGTGGACGCACACAACCGGATCATGTGCTTTGACATTCGGGATTTGGGAAACCAGTTAAAAGAGATAGGGATGCTGATTGTGCAGGATGCGGTCTGGAACAGGGTGTCAAAAAACCGGGAACGGAAAGTTGCCACAAGGTACTACTGTGACGAGTTCCATTTGCTTTTAAAAGAGAAGCAGACAGCCATTTACTCAGTGGAAATCTGGAAAAGGTTCAGGAAGTGGGGCGGAATCCCGACAGGCTTGACGCAAAACGTGGGCGATTTTCTGAAATCGGAGGAAATCGAGGGCATCTTGGGTAACAGTGATTTTGTGTACCTGTTAAACCAGAACGCCAAAGACCAGCATATTTTGGCGGATAAGTTGGGATTGTCGGAGAAACAGCTCATGCACGTCACCAATTCCGAGCCGGGAAGCGGTCTGATATTGTTTGACAACGTGGTTATCCCATTCGTAGATAAGTACCCGGCAGATACAAAGACCTTTGCGATTATGAACACGAAGCCGGAAGAATCTGTAACAAAGGGGGATGAGGACAGTTAATGGCAGAAAAGAAAGGAAAGAAAAACAGGATACCGCTTACCGTAAAGAAGCAAATGCAGAGTTCCATAAGGGAGCTGGCAATGCTTTTACGGGCGGCGGCAATGCTGCCTATCAGCCGAGAGATTCCGGTATCGGGAAGCCGGGGCGTGGTTCGGGCGGCAAAAGGCAGACGGAAAAGAGTATGCAGGCACAGCAGGAAACTTTTGGACAAAAAGTCCAGAAGTCCAAAGAGAGCCAGCCGGGAAAAAACAGCACGTTTACAGGGAATAAAAGCATGGATACCCGGAGTAGCGATGCCGGACAGCGTAAACAGAACCATGATTCAAAGGTTCAGGCAAGAAAGCAGATGTACCGGAACACTTCTGGACAAAAAGTCCAAAAGTCCGAAGCGAAGCCGGGGCAGGAAGAAAAATCGGATTTTGTAAAGGAAAGCAGCGGATTTACCGGGCAGGAAAGTTTTAACCAGACGGAGGATCAAGAGAAGAAACAGCCGGATGCGGAAGATTACCACCGGAGGGACACTTACAGGCAGTCGCAGAAAAAAGGGAAATACCATAAAAAGCGGGTGCAGAGGGAACACCGGAACAAAGGCGGCACGAAGGAAAAAGCGGAAAATAAAACCTTTACGGAAGAATCTTTTACGGAGAATACCGGAAAACTGTTTCAGGGGGAAGGAGGTTCTGAATTTACAGGCAGTAAAAAGCTGCAAAAGAAACAGCGGCAGGCGCAGAAAGCCGCAAAGAAGGTACAGAAAGCAAGGGCGAAGCTGCCAAAGACAAGGGAATACACCTTGCAGAGAGTGTTTGACGAGAAAACCGGGAAGGGAAGATATGTAGTTGTCCCTCTGGAGAAGGAGAAGCCTTTCAAGCAGGAGGGAATATCAAAGACCACCATGCGCCGGATGCAGAATGAGGGCAGAAATTTTGTGCATGGGAAAATCGCTGAAACGGAGAAAGAAAATTCAGCGGTGGAGGGCGCACATAAATCGGAGCAGAAAGTGGAAACGGTTTATTCTTTCGTCAAAAGGCAGATAAAGGAAAAGAGCAGAAACAGCGGGCGAAGGTGGCAAAGCTGGAAAAAAGCAGTTTAAAAAGGAAGTCAATTTCCAGTACCAGAAGTTCTTGGAAGAAAACCCGCAGATGCAGAAAAAGCCTTGCAAAAGCGGTTACAGAAACAGCGCATTAAACGGGAATATATCAAGGCGAGGAAGAAAGCGGCGGCAGGAAAAACAGCGGAGCAGGCGTTTGAAAAGACGAAAAACGGTGCGGTCACTGTGGCGAGGAAGTTACAGGAGTTCGCAAGGAGAAATGCGGGCTTGCTTGTGACGGTGGGCATCATGGCTCTGCTCCTTATGATGATTATGGTTTCCGTATCGTCCTGCGGGGCGATGTTTGCGGATACGCAGTCCACAATCTTAGCGGCAAGCTATTTAAGCAAGCCGGAGGAGATTGACGCCGCCGATTTACAGCTTACCCGTCTGGAGCTTGACTTGCAGAATGAGATTGACCGGGTGGAAACAGACTATCCGGGGTATGACGAATATTCCTACAATCTTGGGGCAATTGGGCATAACCCGTTTACCCTTATCAGCTATCTGTCCGCAGTCCATACGGAATTTACCGCAGGCGGGGTGGAAAGTGAAATACAGGCTCTATTTGATGAGATGTATACGCTGACGCTCACGCCGGATACGGAAACGAGGACAAGGACGGTCACAAAGACAGGCACAAGGACGGTCACTGATCCGGTCACAGGGGAAGAAACAGAGGAAGAATATGAGTATGAGGAGGAAGAAGAATACGAGGTCAGTATCCTCAGAGTGACGCTTACGGTCATATCATTAGAGAGCCTTGTTTCTGGGAAAATGGATACGGAACAGGCGGAGATTTTTGCCATGTACCGGGAAACAAACGGTCTGCTTCAGGAGTTCGCTTCGCCGCTTGACCTTTACTGGTATTATTATGTGTCGAGCTATTACGGATACCGGAAGAACCCGGTCACAGGGAACGAGGAATTTCACCGGGGCGTGGATATAGCAGTTCCCACAGGCACAACCGTATATGCTGCCCATGACGGTATGGTGACAGCGGCGGCATATGACAGCCACTATGGGAATTATGTGGTGATTGAGATTGACGGTTACACAACCAAGTATGCCCATATGGATACGCTCAGTGTGAGTGCGGGGCAGACAGTGGAAAAAGGGACGGTTATCGGCACAACGGGCAATACCGGGAGCAGCACAGGAAGCCACTTGCATATCGAGTGTTTGTATGACGGGGAGTATTATAACCCGTTATTTTATTTCGATGTGGGCGAAGGCACGCTTTACGGGGAAACGCCGGGAGGTCTGCCGGGGAACGCCATACCGCCGGATGCCTACGATGACGCATCGGTGCAGGCTCTTATGGAGGAAGCCGCTAAATATTTGGGATTCCCGTATGTGTGGGGCGGCTCAAGCCCTTCCACAAGTTTCGATTGCTCAGGCTTTGTTTGTTGGACTTTTACCAACAGTGGGGTGCATAACCTTCCACGAACCACCGCACAGGGGATATATGACCAGTGTACGCCTGTTTCCGCATCGGACGCAAAGGCGGGGGACATTATCTTTTTACCGGGACTTACAATTCTGCCGGGGCGGTGAGCCATGTGGGTATTTACTGCGGTAACGGGACAATGATCCACTGCGGAGATCCAATCAGCTACGCAAGCATCAACTCGTCCTACTGGCAGAGCCATTTCTACGCATTTGGTCGCCTTCAATAACAATACAAACTTATGATAGGACAATTTTATAACATAGAAGGGAGCGTGATATTATCAAAGTCGGATTGATTGATGTGGACAGCCATAACTTCCCCAATTTGTGCCTTATGAAGCTGTCAGCTTACCATAAGGCAAGGGGCGATACATTGGAATGGTATGACGGGCGAAAACATTATGACCTTGTATATATGAGCCGGGTGTTTACGGACAGCTATTCTAAGGATTACTCTGGTACAATTCATGCTGACTGCATTATAAGGGGCGGCACAGGGTATGGGCTTCATAACCGTCTGCCGGAGGAAGTGGAGCATATATATCCGGACTATGCATTATACCCGAAATTTGAAGGAACTGCATATGGTTTTCTGTCAAGAGGGTGTCCTCGTGGATGCGGTTTCTGCATTGTAGGGGAAAAGGAGGGGCGCAGGACGGTTGCGGTCGCTGACCTTGCCGAGTTCTGGCGTGGGGAAAAAGAAATAAAGCTGCTTGATGCGAACCTGTTAGCCTGCCCGGATTGGGAACGGTTATTACAGCAGCTTGCACAAAGCGGCGCAATGGTGGATTTTACACAGGGACTTGATGTGCGCCTGATTACTCCGGAGAAGGTGGAGATGCTGAACAAAGTGAAAACAAAAATGCTGCACTTCGCTTGGGATAATCCGGAAGATGACCTGACAGGGTATTTCAAAAGGTTTTCAGAACTTACAACTGTGAAAGATTACCGGAAAAGGCGGGTGTATGTGTTGACAAACTATAACAGTAGCCATGAACAGGACTTGTACAGGATATACACTCTGCAGGATATGGGATTTGATCCCTATGTAATGGTATACGAAAAGCCAACTGCGCCACCCGTTACAAGGAAACTGCAAAGATGGGTAAATAACAAATGGCTTTTCAGGGCAGTGTTAGATTTTAATGATTTTGATCCAACCGGGTGGGAAAAACGGAAAAAACAGAAAGCGAGGAATTTATGACAAAGGAGCGCATTGAAAAGGCACTTTCCAAAGTGGATGCGCAGCTTGAATCCTTACAGGCAAAAAAGAAGGATTTGGAAGAACAGAAGCGCATGGCGGAAAGAGCCGAAAAAATGGATATTATCGAAAAGCATAAAATCTCGTCCGAGAAGCTGCAATTACTCATCAAATTCAGCGAGGACGAGATTTTGAAGTTATTGGAAGAAAAAGAAAACGCAAAGGAGATGGCAGGAAATGAAGAAAAAGTTATCAGTTAGGGCGGCGGTGTCGCTGCTCTTGTCAGCATTATTGTTCTGTATGCCCGTAGGGGCGTTTATGGCGAACAGCGGGAATACGGTAGATGCCTATGCGGAGGAAAGCGGAGCGTCAGAGGAAGGCAGTACCGAAGCGGAAACAGAGGAAAATAAGGAAACCGGGGAAACGGAAGCCGAGTCCGGTGAGAATGAGGGGGAAACAGAAACGGAATCCGGCGGCAGTGGGGAAGGTACGGAAGGCGGGACGGTATCCGGGAATGAAGTGCCGGAGCCGGAATGTACCTGTAAAGAAAAATGCACACAGTATTCCACTGATAAAGATTGTGAGGTCTGCAAGGGGGATTACAGCTTATGCGAATATGTGAACCCGAATGTAAAAATCACAATCTCCACTCCGTCCGGCTGGCACAATGACACCACGAAGGTACATATCTCCGTTGAAGATGTGGCGCATTCCGGCAACTTCTCCATAAAGACGGTGCAGGCGAAAGTGGCGCAGAATGGGAGCTGGACGGACATCACAGAGGATATGTATGTGGAGATTTCGGAGAATGCCACCGTTTATGTGCTTGTGACAGACCAGAGGGGCAAGACCTATGAGAAAAACCGCTATATCAGGTGCTTTGACTTCACGAAGCCTACCTTAAACGCTGCGGTCAGTGACGGTCTGCTCTCCGTTCAGGCGCATGATACGGATTCCGGTATCAAGGCGGTGTATGTGAACGGGTATGAGTTTAAGGAGCTTACCAATGGCGTGTTGAATATCCGCCTGCAGCAGTTTGACGCAGGCTACCAGTATTTCACCATTTCCGCAATGGACAATGCCGGGAATATGTCAGAGGTCTATAAGACAGCGAACCCGTATTATACCGATCCGGAAAAAACGGACGGGAATGAGAAGAACCCGGCAGAGCAGCTCCCGGTGAGCGCACAGGCAACCAAGCCTTCCTCCGCTACCGCACAGGTGACGGAACATACCAAGACGGACAGTGACGGGAACACCGTTTCCGAAAACAGCCTTGCAGAGCAGAAAAAGCAGGCTATGGCGGAAGCGGCGGCATCGGAGAAGAAAGAGGAATCTGGGGAGAAGGAGAAAAGCGAAACGGGGAAGGAATTTTATACAATCCAGACCGCATCGGAAAAAGTGTTCTACCTTATCATTGACCGGGACGGGGAGGAAGAAGTGGTTTATTTCCTGACCGAAGTTACGGAAAATGACCTGCTGAACGTGACAGCGGACAACAGCGATACCTTACCGCAAAATTCCGCCGCACTGGAATCTGCAATCCCTGTGACGGAGGGCGCACTTCCCAACAATAACGGGGAACAGGAAACGGAAGAAGAACCTGCGGAAGAAGCGGCAGAGGACGGGGAGGAAAATACCGAAGAACCCGAACCGGAGCCGGAGAAAACAGAGGAAAACCCGGCGGCAACCTATATCATTCTTGGGATTGTGGCGGTTGCGGCTATTGGCGGCGGCTATTATTTCAAGGTAGCCAAGAAAAAGAAAGAGGAATTTCTTGACGAGGACGATGAGGAGGAGGACGAGGAAGAAGAATACGATGATGACGAGGAAAACGAGGACACAGAGGATGATTTTTTTGAAGATAAGGAAGGGGAGGAAGAATAAATGCAGTTAGTCATAGCAGAAAAACCGAGCGTGGCAAGGAGCATTGCGGAGGTAATCGGCGCAACGGAAATCAGTGACGGATATATGGAAGGAAACGGTTATGTTGTGAGCTGGTGCGTGGGGCATCTGGTGGAGCTGGCACAGCCGGAAAGCTACGGGGAGCAGTGGAAAAAATGGACGTATGAGAGCCTGCCTGTCAAGCCGAAAACATGGCAGTATGAGGTGAAGCCGGACACGAAAGCGCAGTATGACGTTCTTTTTAAATTGATGCACAGGGAGGATGTGTCGGCTACGATCTGCGCCACTGACGCCGGACGGGAGGGAGAGCTTATCTTCCGCCTTGTGTATGAAATGGCAGGCTGTGACAAGCCGATCAAACGCCTGTGGATTTCCTCAATGGAGGAAAGCGCCATTCGTGAAGGGTTTGAAAATTTACAGCCGGGGAGTGATTATGACAACCTGTACCATTCCGCATTGTGCAGGCAGGAAGCGGACTGGCTTGTGGGCATCAACGGTACAAGGCTGTTTACGGTTTTATATGGCGGAAAGGTTTTAAAGGTGGGGCGGGTGCAGACACCCACCCTTGCGATGTTAGTAGACCGGGAAGCAAAGATTATGAATTTCCAGAAGGAAAAATATTACATGGCGCATATCCTGATGGACGGATGGATGCCGCCACCGGGCGTATTGATGATAAGAATAAAGCGGATGAGATTGCGGGGGCTTGCCGGGACGGGCAGGCTCTCACCACGTCCGTTGTGAAAGAGGAAAAAACGGTTATGCCGCCGAAGCTCTATGACCTTACCACGCTCCAGAGGGATGCGAACCGTTTATTCGGATTTACCGCAAAGCAGACTTTAGAGTACACGCAGAGCCTTTATGAAAAAAGTTAGCCACATATCCGAGGACGGACAGCCAGTTCTTATCCGATGACATGGGGCAAACCGCAGAGGGCGTGATTGAAGCAGTATTCAGTTCCCTGATGTTTGAGGAAAACAAGGCTTCCAGACCGGACATCAAGCGGATTCTGAACAGCAAAAGGGTGACAGACCACCACGCCATTATCCCCACAATGGAGATAGCGAGAGCTGACCTTGCGGCACTGCCGGAAACGGAGCGTAAAATCCTGTCTTTGGTTGCGAACCGCCTGTTATGCGCCACCGGGGAGAAACATTTGTATGAAACGGTAAAGGCGGAGTTTTCCTGCAATGGACATACTTTTGCAGTTTCCGGGAAGTCCGTCACGCATAACGGGTGGAAGTCCTTTGAGGATGCCTTTAAGCGTTCCTTTAAAATCTCCGGGAATCAGGAGGAAGAAAAAGAGGAAAAGAAGCTGCCAGAACTGTCGGAGGGACAGGCATTTGACGGTGTGCAGACGAAAGTCAGCGAGCATTTCACTTCCCCGCCGAAGCACTTTACGGAAGATTTATTATTATCGGCAATGGAACGTGCCGGGGCGGAAGATATGGGCGATGACGTGGAGAGGAAAGGCTTGGGTACGCCTGCGACAAGGGCGGATATTATCGAAAAGTTAGTCAAGGACGGTTTTTGTGAAGCGTGAGAAGAAGCAGATCATACCGACAGAGGACGGAATGAAGCTGATTACGGTGCTGCCGGATGTGGTGAAGTCCCCGAAACTTACCGCCGATTGGGAAAATGCCCTGACGCTGGTAGCGAAAGGGGAGCTTCCTATGGAGGACTTCATGGCGGACATTGAAAACATGGTGTCGGAACTGATACATACCTACCATGAGGTCAGTGACGAGCAGAAAAAGATGTTTGCACAGGAGCAGGCGGCTCTTGGGGTATGCCCGAACTGCGGCGGTCAGGTGGTAAAGGGAAATTCGGCGCATATTGTGTGAAAAAATGCGGTATGAACGTGAGCCGGGTAATGGGAACTGCCCTTACCGATGCACAGGTGAAGGATATGCTTGCCGGGAAGAAAATCCTGTTAAAAGGGTTAAAGAGCAAGGCGGGCAAGCCCTATGATGCCTATATTATTCCGAGTGGGACGGAAGAATACCGTTACACCAAAGACGGGGCAGAAAAAAGCGGGGTACAGTTTAAGTTTGTCATGGAGTTTCCGAAAAAGAAATCTTCTGGTGGGAAGAAAAATAAGGGAGGAAGAAAGATGTTTACAACCGGGGATAAGTTATTAAACGTGATGAAAGAGAAAGAAATCAGCATTATGGAGCTTTCCAGAATGTCGGGAGTGCCGGAGAGGACAATCATGGATATTCTGGCGGGCATCAGGGAGCCGGAACTTGGCGTGGTATGCAGGATTGCGGACGGGCTTGGTATCTGCGTCCATGAGCTTCGTGCCGATGAGGAACAGTATGCCATATCCGTACAGAAGGATACCCTTGCAAAGCTGATTGTGGTCAGCGAGATAAACGGTGTGGAGCTGGAGGAACTGATACATACCATTCTGGAAAAGGGCATTGAGGAACATGGTTTCTACGAATAATGCCAGAGAGTAACAGGAAACAGGCAGCAAGATACGTTTTTGTATTTTGCTGCCATTTTTAATGGAGGATTGCCATGAGGAAATATGATGTAATTTCCGCACTCTCTGAAGAAACATCAAAGAGAGTGACGAGAAATGAAGAAAGCTGGAAGAAATATCTGAACACAGCATCAAGGCTCTACAAATACCCGTTCAAAGACCAGCTCCTTATCTATGCCCAAAGACCGGACGCCACAGCCTGCGCTTCCATAGAGATATGGAATGAAAAAATGCACTGTTGGGTAAACAAGGGCGCAAAGGGGATTGCGCTTCTGGATGAAGAAGGGAGTCCCTACACCGGACTGCGGTACGTCTTTGATATATCGGACGTGCATAAGGCAAGGCGCATCGGGCGTTTCCCCAGCTTTGGGAGATGCGGGAGGAACATCAGGAAGCGGTTCTGAACCGTCTGGAAGGGATTTACGGGGATACTAACAAGGAAGCGGGATTTGTGGACAGGATCAGGGAGATTGCTTCCCGGATTGCGCAGGACTGTTATGGGGAGCTTGCTTCGGATATGGAATATCTGAAAGAGGGAAGTTTTCTGGAGGAACTGGACGAACTGAATATCGCTGTTCGTGTCCGGGAAACGCTGGCGGACAGCATCGCCTACACCGTCTTAAAGCGGTGCGGCATGGAAGATGCGGAGTTGGCAGAGGAAATCCAGTTCCCTTATATCCATGAGTTTAATACAATAGAAACCCTGTCACATATCGGTGACAGCATATCCGATTTATCCAAGCCTGTGCTTATGGAGATTGGCAAAGCAATCGGGGCGTATGACAGGGAAATTGCCGGAAAGGAAGCATCAAGAAATTTTGTCGAAAAAGGACTTGCAAATACCTCTGACACACGCTATAATGCTTTAAAGCGTGAAAGCGAAGCGAAGGACGTACAACCTACCACACAGACCGGAAATGCCGGGGAAAGGGGAAATAATGATGAATCTGACCTACGAGAAGAACGGGGATTACATGATACCGATGTTACAGGTGGACGAGCAGCCGGAGGGGACGCTCACGAAATACGGACTGATGAGGAAGAATTACTTACAGGAACACAAGAAGGGGATTTACACCGGGCTTCTGCTGAAAGGGAAGCTGAAAGAGCATCTTCTGACCATTCAGGAGCAGGCGGAGCAGAGGATGGAACTGCTGACCGGGCAGATGATGAAGCAGGAGGGAGTGACGGAAAAACTCAAGGCAGAGAACCAGATGCTCTGGATTCAGAAGATGAACAACATCAGGCACTCGGCGGAGGAAATCGTGCTGAGGGAACTGGTATACAGCCTGTAAGTAAAGAAGCGACTGAAAAAACTGAAAATAAGGATTTACCAGAGCCGGACAGTGGAGAACCATTGCCCGGTCTTTCTTTGTCCGGAATAGAGAAAGGCATTTTGCAGTTTGATGAATTTATGGTGCATAAATGCCCGGATATTGCCGGGGTAATGCTTTTCGAGCCGGATAAGGATAAACAGACGGAGTATATCAAAAACAGTTACAGGCACAAGGAATTTACCGAGTTTTATGTAGGGGAGGAAAGAGCCGGGTACAGGGCGGACGAGAACGGTCTGACGGTCTGGAAGGGGAGCTATTTAAACCGGACAGCGGAAGCAACTGTATCATGGGAAGCTGTGAGGGACAGCATCGCCTTTTACATGGAAAAGGGCGAATATCTGAAAGAAGGGCAGATTCCGCAATGGGAAGAACCGAAGGAAAAGGAAGTTTACCAACAGCTTAGTTTATTCTCCACGATAGAGGAACAGATCGGCACGATAGAAGCGGCGCAGGCAGGAGAGAAATATATCATGCCCGCCGCTTTTTCTCTGCCAAAGGAGCAGCTTGAAGCCATTTTACGCACAGGAGGCGGACGGGATAACAGCAGGAGCCGCATTTACGCCAAGTACCAGCAGGGCAAAACGCCGGAGGAAGTGGCGGAGTTTCTGAAAAATGAGTACCGTACTACCGGGAAAGGTTTTGATTTTGGCAGCAATCCCATTTCCGTCTGGTTCAATGAATCCGGCATGAGTATCGGCTACGGGATGTCCGCAAAGGAAAACCCGGTTGCGGTGATGGGCTGGCAGGAAATAGAGGGCGTTGTCCGTTCTATGGTGGAGAATGGCTCTTACATGGGCGCAAATGAAGTGTTCCTTGTGGATGCGGTGGAACGCCAGAGGGTGTCAAATGACCTGTTCAATTTCTTCCGGGACGGTATCGGGGAAATCCCGGAGAACATACCGATTAAGACTTACAACCACCCGGAGAGCATGACAAACCTCTGCGAGCTTTTATCCACGCAGGAGGGGCGTGATGTTGTCGCCGGGGAGCTTTCCCACGCAAAGGAGCAGATTGAAGCCGGGGAAAAGCAGATAAGATGGCGGTATGTAAAAAGCCGGAGCATCTGCTTTCAGAGATTGCGGATTTAAGCACAGAGAAAACAGAATACCCGGTACAGGACAGCGTGGAGGTGCTGCATGAGGATTTTATCACGCAGGATGAGATAGATGAGCGTCTGACAGGCGGCAGCAATGTTCATCATGGGCAGTTCCGTATCTATGAGTATTTCATGGAGGGGCATGACAAGAAAGAAAACATTGCCTTCCTTAAAAATGAATATGGGACGGGCGGCGGCTCTCCCGCCTTGATTGGTTCAGACCGGAGCGATGAATGGCACGATTCCAAAGGAATCAAATTGGGGAAAGGCAGGATAGGCGATCCATACGCAAAAGTGCTTTTAAAATGGAACGTGGTGGAGAAGCGCATCAGGGAGCTTGTCAATGCGGATAAATACCTTACGCCGAAGGGGAAGGAAGCCTTCGCACAGTACAAAAAGAGCAGGCGGAGGAAGCCATGCGCCGGGAGCAGGAAAAGCTGGAGCATGGTATCCGGGTGGAGTGCAAAGATGCCATAGAAAAAGCGATTGCGGAGAAATTTGACGGTTACACCCTTCCGGGGATGCCGCAGAGGGCGTTATCCGGCAGTACGGGAAGGAACGTGTAGAGATTGTCCTTGCCAATACAATCACGCACTTATCCTATGACGGGCGGTTTTCCCCCGACAATAAGGAATGGGCAAAGAACCTTGTGCCTTCTGCTGACTGGCAGACAAGGGATTATATCGTCACGTCCCACCCGGCTGTTTTGGACGGTTTCACCAATCAGGCAAGACGGTTTATAGAGCGTGACAGAGAACCGGAAAAAATGGCTGTACCGGGGCAGGAAGCGGAAATTTCCGGGGACAATGTTCAGAGTCCCGAACCGGAAAACAAATCCAGTGAAAGTGAAAAAGAACTGATTGAAAGGCTTGCGGAAATGTCCGCAGTGGTAAAAATCTGCGGTGCGCTGTCCATGAAAGATGTGGTCGGCTGGAACGAGGATACCGGGGCGGTTGCCATAGAGGACGCTGACAGGAGGTTAGAGGGAAAGGCAGTTTATGACACTCTGTTTCTGGAAGCCGCCGATTATGTATTGATGCAGTCATTAAGCGGCAATGCGGAAAAGGCGGTGGAGATGGATGCTCTGCTGAAGGAAGCACAGAAGTATGCGGCACGTTATGAGAACGAGCAAGGACAGCAGAGGGAAGGACACGCTGCGGAAGTATCTGAAGCAGAGCCGGAAAAACAGACAGAAGAACCGGAACAGGAAGAAACAGTACGCTTTTACGGTTACGGAAACTTCGGATGCCTTTACAGAGCCTTATGCGGTATGGGACAGCGAAACACAGGATTATTATGTAACAGGCGATGGCACAGTGCCGACATTTGATACACCGGAGGAAGCGGATGTTTTCTGTCAAAATCTCAACGGAGATTTACAGGGGAAAGAAGCAGAAAGTATTGTTACAGAGCCGGGAACTGTTTCAAAATCAAAAGATTCTGCTGAAAAAGATGATTTCTCCGACATTGACACACAGGCTGTCCGGGAAGGTCTGGAAAAAGCCGGGATTGTGGACGGGCAGGTAGTAGATGAAACTGCCTTAGAAAACGATCCGTTTATCCAACAGGTCATGGGTGATGTGGAAACGCTGACCGGGGGCAATCCGCCAGAGCCGGAAAAAGTACCGCAAAAGGAGCCGGAGATTGATAAAACAGGCGCAGTTAATTACCGTATCTCTTTCAATGAAGCGGAGAATACCGGGAAAGGATTTGCGCCGAAAGAGAAATTCCGGCAGAACGTGGAAGCCATACGAACCCTTGAAAAGATTGAAGGTGAACGCCGCACTGCCACGCCGGAGGAACAGGAAGTCTTAGCAAAATATGTAGGTTGGGGCGGTCTTGCCGATGCCTTTGATTCTTCCAAAGCGAACTGGGCGAATGAGTATCAGGAATTAAAGAGCCTGTTATCCCCGGAGGAATACGCTTCCGCAAGGGAAAGCACATTAAATGCCCACTACACAAGCCCGGTCATCATTCAGGCAATCTATGACGCTGTGGGAAAATGGGATTTACCAGAGGGAATGTGTTAGATCCCGCCGCAGGCATTGGGAATTTCTATGGCTGTCTGCCGGAGGAAATGGCAGGGAGCAGGCTCTACGGGGCGGAGCTTGACGGGATTACCGGGCGCATCGCAAAACAGCTTTACCCTCATGCGGACATTAAAATCACAGGATTTGAGAATACCAGTTATCCCAATGACTTTTTGACGTGGCGGTGGGAAATGTGCCTTTCGGACAGTATAAAGTGTCTGACAGGCAGTATGACAAGCACAATTTTTTGATACATGATTATTTTTTCGCAAAGACTTTGGATAAAGTACGTCCGGGCGGCATCGTTGCCTTTGTCACTTCAAAGGGGACTATGGATAAGAAAAACCCGGAAGTGCGGAAATACCTTGCACAGCGGGCGGAGCTATTGGGGGCGGTCAGGCTCCCGAACACAGCGTTTAAGGAAAATGCGGGTACGGAGGTCACTTCGGATATTTTATTCTTAAAGAAGCGTGACCGGGTGTTAGACATTGAGCCGGACTGGGTGCATCTGACGGAAAAAGACGGTATCGTGATGAACCAGTATTTCGCAGACCACCCGGAAATGGTACTCGGAAAAATGGAGATGGTTTCCGGGGCGCATGGCATGGAAAGCGCCTGCCTGCCGGACACGTCCCTTCCCCTGTCGGCGCAGCTTAAAAATGCGCTCTCTTATGTGGAGGGCAGCATCGAGCAGGCGGATTTCAATGAGATTGATGACGAGCTGGCAAGGGAGAACATACCCGCCGATCCGGAGGTAAAGAATTACAGCTATACCGTTGTGGATGATAAAGTGTACTACCGGGAAAATTCCATAATGAAGCCTGTGGACGTGTCGGAGAAGGCGGAGCAGCGCATGAAGGGCATGGTGGCAATCCGGGACTGTACGCAGGAGTTGATAAACTTCCAGTTGGACGAGTACCCGGAGGAAATGATTTTAAACAAGCAGGCGGAATTAAACCAGTTATACGATGGTTTCTCCAAGAAATTCGGTCTGCTGAATTCCCAGACCAACCGGAGGGCGTTCAATCAGGATTCCAGCTACTGCCTGTTATGCTCCCTTGAAAATCTGGACGATGAGGGGAATTTCATCGGCAAGGCGGATATGTTCTCCAAACGTACCATTAAAAAGCAGGAAGTTGTGACGAGCGTGGACACAGCAAGTGAAGCGCTGGCGGTATCTTTAAGTGAGAAGGCGGGCGTGGACTTAGCCTATATGTCACAGCTTGCGGACAAGAGCGTGGAGGAAATCACGAAGGAGCTTGCGGGGGTAATCTTCCAGAACCCGGTCACAGAGGAATGGGAAACCGCAGACGAGTATTTAAGTGGGAACGTGCGGGAGAAGCTGTCAGTGGCAAGAACCTTTGCGGAAAACCACCCGGAATACGCCATTAACGTATCCTCACTGGAAAGCGTACAGCCGAAGGAGCTGGACGCATCGGAGATTGAGGTGCGTGTGGGCGCAACATGGATTTCACCAAAATATATTGAGGACTTCATGCGTGAAACCTTTGAAACGCCGGAGTATCTTTTTGACCGTAACACAATGGGCGTACTCTACTCTAATGTAACCGGGCAGTGGAACGTGAAGGGGAAAAACGCAGACCGGGGAAATGCCCTTGTCAACATGACTTACGGGACAGGGCGGGCAAACGCCTATAAGATTCTGGAGGATTCCTTAAACCTGCGTGACACCCGTATTTTTGACATTGTGACGGAGGACGGGAAGGAAAAAGAGTCCTCAACAAAAAAGAAACCACGCTGGCAAGCCAGAAGCAGGAAGCAATTAGGGAAGCCTTTAAAGATTGGGTATTTCGTGATCCGGAGCGCAGGCAGGATTTATGTGTAAAATATAATGAGCTTTTCAATTCCACCAGACCGAGGGAATATGACGGTTCGCATTTAAAATTCCCCGGCATGACGCCGGACATTGTACTCAGACCACACCAGCTTAACGCTGTGGCGCATCAGTTATACGGGGACAACACACTGCTCGCCCATTGCGTGGGTGCAGGAAAGACCTTTGAAATGATTGCGGCGGCAATGGAAAATAAGAGGTTGGGATTGTGCCAAAAGAGCTTATTTGTCGTGCCAAACCATTTGACGGAGCAGTGGGCGAGTGACTTCCTGCGTCTGTATCCGGGGGCGAATATCTTAGCGGCAACCAAGAAGGATTTTGAACCCGCCAACCGGAAAAGTTCTGTTCCAGAATCGCAACAGGGGATTATGACGCTGTGATTATCGGTCACAGTCAGTTTGAAAAATCCCGCTTTCCACCGAAAGGCAGATGGCGATGATTGAAAGACAGATAGCAGAAATTGAAATGGCTATCGAATCCTTAAAAGCGGAGAATGGCGAGCGTTACTCCATTAAGCAGATGGAAAAGACGAAGAAATCTCTGTCCGCAAGGTTAAGCCGCTTGAATGATTCCAGTCGGAAGGACAATGTTGTGACCTTTGAACAGTTGGGCGTGGATCGGCTGTTTGTGGACGAGAGCCATAATTATAAGAACCTCTTTTTATACACAAAAATGCGGAATGTGGCGGGCATCGCACAGACGGAAGCGCAGAAATCCTCGGATATGTTTGCCAAGTGCCAGTATATGGACGAGCTAACCGGAGGGAAGGGAATCACATTCGCAACGGGTACTCCGATCAGCAACAGTATGACGGAACTTTACACCAATATGCGGTATCTCCAGTACAATACCTTACAGCGTTTGGGATTGGGACATTTCGATAGTTGGGCGGCATCGTTTGGGGAAACTCAGACAGCGATTGAGCTTGCGCCGGAGGGGACTGGATACCGGGCAAAAACAAGGTTCGCAAAGTTTTTAATTTACCGGAACTGATTGCATTATTCAAAGAAAGTGCAGACATACAGACACCGGATATGTTAAAGCTGCCTGTGCCGGAAGCAGATTATGAAAATATCGTGTTAAAGCCGAGCGAGTACCAGCAGGACATGGTTCAGTCACTTGCGGACAGGGCAGAAGCGGTCAGGGACAGGAAAGTGCAGCCGAACATCGACAATATGCTGAAAATCACCAATGACGGGAGAAAGTTAGCGTTAGACCAGCGGCTCATCAATGATATGCTTCCCGATGAAGAAAACTCCAAAGCCACAACCTGTGTGGAGAAGGCGTTTGAGATTTGGGAGCAGACCAAAGAGCAGAAATCGGCGCAGCTTATCTTCTGCGATTTATCCACACCGAAAGGAGATGGGACATTCAACGTATATGAGGACATCAGGGATAAGCTCATGGCGAAGGGGGTGCCGGAACATGAAATAGCATTTATCCATAACGCCAATACGGAAACAAGGAAAGCGGAGCTGTTCGCAAAAGTAAGAAGCGGGCAGGTTCGTTTTTGTTAGGCTCAACCGCAAAAATGGGAGCCGGGACAAACGTACAGGACAGACTGATTGCGTTACACCACCTCGATGTGCCCTGGCGTCCGTCCGACATTGAACAGCAGGAAGGTCGGATTTTAAGACAGGGCAACATGAATGACAAGGTAAAAATATTCCGGTATGTGACGGAGGGGACATTCGACAGCTACTCATGGCAGCTCATCGAAAACAAGCAGAAATTCATCGGTCAGATTATGACGAGCAAATCCCCGGTCAGAAGCTGTGAGGACATAGACGAAGCGGCTCTCACCTATGCGGAAGTAAAGGCTCTGGCAACGGGCAATCCCTACATAAAAGAAAAGATGGATTTGGATATTCAGGTGTCCAAGCTAAAGCTGTTAAAGGCAAACCACACCAGCCAGAAATACCGCTTAGAGGACAATATCGTGAAGCATTACCCGGTGCAGATCGCTTCCATGAAAGAACGCCTTGCGGGGTATCGTGCCGACATTCAGACCTACGCACAGAATAAATTTCCGGACAAGGATACTTTCTCCATTAAAATCGGAAACCGGGTATATACGGACAAGAAGGAAGCCGGGGCGGCACTGATTGATATGTGCCGGAGCGCAAAACAGCCGAATATAGCGGTCACAATCGGGGAGTATCAGGGATTTAAGATGAGCGTTTCCTTCGATTCGTTCTTTTCCAAGTTTACGGTGAATTTAAAGGGCAGCATCACCCATGAGGTGGAAATCGGCACTGATCCGTTGGGGAATTTGCAGAGGTTAAGCAACGCCTTAGAGGGCATGACCGGGAAAATGGAAACGGTGGCGCAGAAGCTGGAGAACGTGGAGCATCAGCTTGAAACCGCAAAGGTGGAGGTCACAAAGCCATTCGCACAGGAAGCGGAACTTGCGGAGAAGCTGGAACGCCTGACAGAGCTAAATGCCCTGTTAAATATGGACGAAAAGGGCGGCGATGGGATTGATATGGACGATGAGCCGGAGAATGACGGGGAACAGGAGGAACTTGATACAGAGGAAATGGGGCGTGATGCGGAAGCGGTGGCGGATGCGCCTTTCAGACCGCAGGTGAACCGGGCAGTATCGGAGAAGGTGGCGGAGCATGGGAAGGAGAGGATGTTAGCCGACAGTCCGAGATGCCGCATTTCTGTAAAAGAGAAACTTGCCGAGATGCGTGAGAGGGCATACGGGCAGAAACCGCCGGAAAAGCCGGATATTTCAAAAGGTAAAGGGAAAGAGGAAAGTTTATAAGGAGGGCAAAATGGAAACAGCAGGACATAACACAAAACAGGTCATGGAGGAAAATGACGCATTAAAGCAGCTTATAGAGCTGCTGAACCAGCAGAACATGAAAGAGCAGTCACAGGATTTTATGGGTGTTTTCTGGTATGTGGCGGGTATGCAGGTACAGCTTGCCGCAATGGTGGATGAATTACAGGGCGTCCGGGAGCAGCTTTCGCAGATGCAGGAGAAACAGCCGAAGTCCGTTACGGAGAACCTTATGGAGAAAATATCCCGCCTTCAGGAGAAAGTCACAAGCCTGTCGGAACGCCTGACAGCGGTAAGAAACCGCCTTGTGGAAACAGCAACGCAGGCAATCAACGCTTTTAAGGAAAAAGGCAAGGCGGAGATGTGCAAGGTTCTCCAGAAAGGAATCTCCGGTATGAAGTCCATGCTTTCCGGCTACCGGGAACGTCTGGTTGACGTGATGACGGACTGTGAAAAGACAGCCAACCAGATTGACAGCATCGGGGACGAGTTAAAGCAGATCGGGAACAGCGTTTCCAACGTGGGCAGGCTGTTAGCCGGGAAAGGCACGAAAGAGGTATCGGACGAAAAGCCGGGTGTCGGTCTGACAAGGGCAGTCAACACGCCTGTAAAAAAGGCGGTGGAAAACCTGCGGAAGAAGATTGACGGGGCGGATCAGGCGTTTGAAAAGCTGGATCGGCTCTCTGCCCGTCTGGATGCCGGGAAGGAAGCGGAGAAAGGAGGGCGGGTGTCCGTAAAGGATAAGCTGTCGCAGATGAAGGAAAAGGCGGGACAGCAGAAAAAAGCGCCGGAGCCGGATAAGGCAAAAAACAAAGAGGAATGTTTATAAAACTATCAGCAAATAAAAATATCCAAAGCGGGGGCAGACAGGGAAACTTATCTGCCCTCTGTTTTTATGGAGGAAAAGGAGAGATAACCATATGGCAGATGCAAGAACTGAAAAACAGAAAGTAAAAGAGATAACGGACAGGCTGGAGGAAGGCTTGAAGGAGCTGTTTGAAGGGGAGAAATATAAAAGCTACCTGAACACCATGTCAAAATTCCACAATTACAGCGCAAACAATATCCAGCTTATAGAGATGCAATGCCCGGATGCGACATACGTTGCCGGATACAAGGCATGGCAGAGGAATTTTGAACGCCATGTAAACAAGGGCGAGAGGGGTATCCGTATCCTTGCGCCTGCGCCTTATAAAATCAAAGAGGAACAGGAGAAGATTGATCCAGTAACGAATGAGCCTGTGCTTGACCGGGATGGGATGCCCGTCATGGAGGAAGTAGAGATAAAGATACCCGCCTTTCGTGTCGTGACAGTGTTCGATTATTCCCAGACGGACGGGAAAGAGCTTCCCGGACTTGGCGTGAGTGAACTGCATGGGGATGTGGAGCGTTATCAGGATTTTATGGAAGCATTGGAGAGGGTTTCCCCTGTCCCAATCCGATATGAGGAAATGGAGGGTGACAGGAAAGGATATTTTATTGATTTAAGCCGCCCTATCGCCATTAAAGAGGGCATGAGCGAAGCCCAGACCGCAAAAACCGGAGTCCATGAAGTGGCGCACGCAAAACTCCATGCAAGGGAGATAGAACATGAAACAGGGTTTGACAAAGACCGGGAAACGAAAGAGGTGGAAGCCGAGAGCGTTGCCTACACCGTATGCCAGCATTTCGGAATTGACACGTCCGATTATTCTTTCGGGTATATCGCCGGGTGGAGCAGCGGAAAAGAGATGCCGGAGTTGAAATCTTCCCTTGACACTATACGCCGGACTTCCTCGGAACTGATAAAGGGGATTGAAGCGCAGCTTCTGGAGATTGAAAAGGAACGTGCTGCAGAACAGTCACAGGAGGACATTATCCTGCTTGTGTCAAATACAGACCGTTCCGAATATGACCTTTTGAATGTTAAAGGCATGGAGAGGACGGAAATATTTAATCTGCTGTCTGCCATGAAAGACGATGACAGGCAGAGCGTGGAAGCCTACCTTGAAAGAGCCGGGGCATGGGTAACGCTGCTTGCCAATGAACGGAGTGAGGAAGTAGGGGAATACCATTTAGACTATGCCTATGATACGGATACCCATGAGATAACCGATTACAAGGCATTGCAGGAAGAACGGGAGAAAGCCAACATTCCGATTGAATATGGCGATGTGGTTGTGAGATTCTCCACGCCGGACAGCGGGGAATATGAAACCATTAAAATCACAAATATGCAGTCGGAAGTGCAGAATACCCTGTATGACATACTGATGCGTGAAGTGGACGGGCAGGAGGGAACTGCTCTGGATTATCTGCGTGAAAAGGGTTTTGAGTTTGTGCCGATTATGAGAAGCGGCGGTTTGAATGACGGTTATCCGCAGTTCTTTGATTATGACATGGATATGACGGAAAAGGAGCTTTATATCGCTTCGGAGCTTCCGGCAACGGTACAGGCGGAGCAGCTCATTAACCGCATGGAATTTCACAGGTCGGTATATGACAGCGATGAGCGCAATCTGATTATGAACCATGCGTATAAGCTGGATGATATGTATAAGACCACTTCCCTTGCACACTCCATTGCGGAGCAGAAAGACGATTCAGCCTTGCTTTGGGAAACGATCAGGGTGGCGCAGGAAGAAATTGACGCTCTCCCGGACGGGATGGTGGGGCTGTCGGAGATGCACGAATACGGGTATTCGTGGGATGAAATGCTCCCTCTCACAAAGGATATGGCATCGGAGCTGTTCGGGGAAGATGTTTCAGTGTACCAGCTCCACGCAGACGGTTCAGAAACGCTTGTAGAGGACAGGGCGGCATTGCAGGAGCATGAAGGGCTGTTCGGCGTGGAAAAAGGCGATTGGAACGCTTATAAGGAATACCAGTCCATGAAGCAGGAATTAGAGGACAGCGAGCCTAATAAGGAAGCACAGCTTTTGTATGGCAATGAGAGCAAGTTTGGCATCTATCAGCTTAAAGATTCAGCGGAAACAAGGGATATTCGCTTTATGGATATGGATTACCTCGAAAAAGAAGGTATCCCGGTTTCCAGAGAGAATTACACCCTTGTCTGTCGGGGAACTGAAGGAGGGCATGAGCCTTGAAAATATTTATACCAAGTTCAACATAGACCACCCGGCAGACTTTACCGGGCATCCCTTTCTGTAAGCGATGTGGTGGTGCTGCATCAGGACGGGGAGAACACAAGCCATTATGTGGATTCCGTTGGTTACAGGGAGATACCGGAGTTTACAAAGGAGCTTTCCATATCAGCGGAGATAAGCAAAGAGGAAGCCCCGGTTATGGATAAGGCGGCAGAAATGCCGGAGAATACCGTAGGAAGCGGCATACAGGGAGAACCGGGTACGGATAGATTTACTTACTATGTCATTGAAGATTTATCCGCAAGAGTAGGCAGTAATCCGGAAAAAGGTGAAGTAGAGCGTTTTGACAATCTTTCGGAAGCAATCGCAAAGTTTAAGGAGTGCCGGGAGAGGGAAGATGCGGATCAGACAGGCATGACAAAGGCAGTATTTGGCTTTGGCATCAATGGAAAAGAATTTGACGTACTCCATGTGAAAAACAACCAGAACTGTGTACCGATTGAATTTACACAGAACGGAGTGGAAAACAGTCAGTTCAAGAGTGAATTGCAGGCTTTGTATCAAGAGGTCGGTTTTGACCGGGCGGAGGTTTACAGGGAGAGAACGCCGGAGGAAACAAAGGATATGGTAAAGGAATTGCTTGAGGTTCAGCTAAAAACCAGCGGCATCAATGATGTTTCCCTTTATATGGACAGGTTTGACACTCTTTATGAACAGGGGAAAATGGAACACTTGATTCCAGAAGGGGAACAGAACCGTATCCTTGAAAACATTCCTTTTACAGAATGGAAGAATCCATACATAGATGCCAGTGCCAGGGAAGCGGATAGGGTAGAAACAGAGATACAGGAGGAAAAACAGACGGTTGTTACCCTTACAGTGGCGGAGTGCGGGGAATTCCACAATTTCGGAGAGTACCATGAGGGGATAGCAGGCATTGAGGAAGCAATCGCTATTTTCAACCGGATACCGCCGGAGAGGATGAACGGTATCCCAAGCATCGGCATCAATATCCATACAGAGGGGACAGAAAGCTATGAGGACACGCAGATAGATATTGTTTCGGGCAGAGTTGCGGATTTGGAGATTCTGGACTATGTGCCGGATATTACGGACAATCCGAAGGCGGTGGAGGTCATTGCGGAGCTGATCGACAAGTTGCCGGATTTAGAGGTGAGGGGTTCTCTGGAGAAGTGGCAGGCGGCTTTCCTTGCTGCGGAGATAGACCAGCTTTCCTACAACTACGACACTGTTCAGTACAATCAGACAGTGGAGGATAGGGAAGCGCAGATAGCGAATATCACAGAGGACATCAGGAACGGGAATACCGGGTATCTGAATGACTTCCTCAATGCGCTCATTTCAGACAGTATCCGGGAAGGCATGACGGATATTATCGGGAAAGGGACGGAGCTTGACGGCAGTGAGGGCGTACAGACCGCAAGGAAGGCGAAGGAGCTGTTAGATAAGCTGGCTGGCAGAATACAAGCCGCTGGCAAAGATTGAGGAACTGGAAGAATGTAACTATAACATGATTGATAACGTCTTGAATAATGAGAAGCCGAAGGAGGAAAAACAGACAGGCAGAATTTCCATAAAGGAAAAGCTGGCGGAGAAAAAGGCGGTTATCGAGCAGAGGGATAAGTCGGAGAAGGAAGTCCCGGAAAAGGGAACAGAGAAAAATCAGAGAGGGAGATATAAGAGCATGGCACAGATACAATATAAGTTCAATAAAAATGATGAATATCTGACACCTCCCTATGCGGTATATCCGATTATGAAGCGGCTGAAGGTGAATACAACAGTATGGTGTCCTTTTGATATGGAGAACAGCCAGTTTGTGAAAGTGTTGTCGGAGCATGGCTTTTTAGTCATTTATAGCCATATAAAAATGGGGCAGGATTTCTTCTTAATGGAAGTGCCAGAATGTGACTACATTATCAGTAATCCTCCATACAGTCAAAAAGGCAGGGTGTTGGAAAGGCTGTATGAGATTGGAAAACCATTTGCAATGCTTATTAACTTTCAGGGCATATTTGACCATAAAGAAAGATTTCGGCTGTTTAAGCAGAACCGGGTGGAAATGTTGTGGCTCAGCCCAAGAGTAAACTATATTGGCATGGAGAAAAAGCAAGCGAAAGAGTGCCATTTCAAAGCGGCTATATTTGCAGCGGAATATGCAGTAACCAACTGGAGTTTGATTATATGGAAATTCATAGAAAAGGAGAGGGAGCTAATGGATAAATTTACAGTGGAAGAAATCAATTTGATGTGTGTGTTTGAGGGGCAGGACAGGACGGGCATGATTGCCGACATAAAGAACGTGATCCCCCATATACAGGACAGTGATATGGTGGAGCTTGCCGGACAGGTCATAGGGAAACTGGAAGCCATGAGTGATGCGGAATTTGCAGAGGTGGCATTGGAAGCGGCGGAGTGATTAACGCAAATCTTTTATAGCATTATTCGACATAACGTGCTATAATTCTCTTAGTCAGATTAGAGCGAGTAGGGATAGTCTGCGGTTGTCCTTTCTGGAAACGGAAAGGAGGTCGGTATGAATACGTTAGAAGTGCTTACGTTGGTGCTGGTGATTTTTGCAGCCTTGACATACATAGACAATAAACACAACCGCAAGTAACGGAAAAGGCTATCCTCTACTGCCAATAGGGGATAGCCTGTGATCCGTTTGTTTTTTAAACTGATTATTGTTTCCGATTGAACAACCGTCGGACGTGCTAGAATCCTCCGGCTTCTAAGATGATTATAAACCAACACTGCGAATTTTGCAAGAGGGTTTAGGAAATGGGGGTGCTTCGGCGCTCCTATTTTTTTGTGGATTTGTAGACTATATTACAGGAATATGGTCTTGTCTGCAAGGATTTTTTCAGATTTATAATAAGGTAGGAAGGAATGGGTGGGATTCCGCCGCAGTCGGCATTGTGCGTAATGTGTATAACTCCCCTTCTTATGGAGCTGTGGGCAACACTGTTTGCAGGATGTGGAAAGCTGCCCTTTGCTTTTCCATATGCTGTGAATGGTGTTGTCCATAGCGGAATGGGGAGTTATGCACATTTCCACGATGCTTCTTTTGCTTTTAAAGCCCTTTTCAGACAGGAATTACCGGGAAGGGTTATTATTCCGGTCTGGTTGTTCCTGTGCGCTTTTTGGCGGCTCTGTGCGCCCTAAATACTGGTTCAGGTTCTCCAGTTTCCGGTTCAGCGATTTCAGCTCTTTTTCACAGTTTTTGTATGTGGCGGTCAGTTCTTTTTCTGTGTGGTCAGCTCCTGATACTCTGCTTTCAGTTTGTCAATGTTCAAGCCTTTTAAGGGGATGCCCGCCTGTTCCAGCATGCGCCTTGCGCCGCCATAAAGGATGATCTGGCTCTCATGCTTACGGAAATAGGCGTCAGGGTTTTTGGACTTCTTATAGGCGATATGATACGCTTTATTTGCCTTGTACTGCTCCGCATACTTGATGATTTCCGCAAGGTCTTTGATGCGGTTCTCCAGCTTGCGGACAGTCTGCTTTGCTTCCTTCCCGGTGGCGGCTGTGGTGGCGATTTTCTGTTCCAGTTCTTTTATAGAGCCAGCTTCATTATATGCCTGTGCCGCAATCTTTAAATTCTCTACCGCCGCCCACCTCTGCAGCCCCGGACTGTTCTGGAATTTCTCATCAGAGGTGTCAATCAATCTCTTATTTGCGTAATCCCTTTTCGGGATAACTGCCTTCCGTTCCCGTTTTAGTTCAATCCGTTCTTTGATGCGCTCCTTTGTGTATTCCTTTCCGAGTGACTTGATGCTGCCACGCACAAAACGGTCTTTGCCGAGTGGACGGAAGGAGATAAATTTGAGGGCATCTTCCCCAAAAGTTTCTCCTTTTATCTCATAGCCTTTTGCCCGCATCAGGAGCAGAAATTCTTCATAGGTGGAGGATGATTTTATGGCGGCGTTGATGTCTTTCCTTATCTGTGTTTTCCATGCGGCACTGTTCTTATCTGCCTGCCATTCGTTGTATTTTTTCCCACGCTCCCCACCGGGGATAATGACAGAAAGATTATGCTCGCTGCACAGCTCGTCACTTAATTTTCGGATGCGGTAATAGCTCTGCTTACAGTCGTGATATTTATCATGCTCTATGTTGTCGGCGGCACAGAAAATGATATGGTTATGGACGTGACCTTTATCAATATGTGTGGTGACAACATAAGAATATTTCCCTTCTAAAACTTTGTCCGCAAGCTCTTTTCCAATCTGGTGCGCTTCGTCAAAGCTGACCTCACCGGGAGCGAAAGCCTGTATCAGATGATAGGCTTTATTAGGGCTGTTTTCCCGGCAATGGTCTAAGGTGTATTTGAAGTCAATCGCTGCGGTTTCCGGTGCACAGGCATAGGAAGAAATATAGATGCTTCCGTCTGTCTTGTCCGGGTTGCATATGTAGGCTACCGCTTTATCAACGGTTGCTGTGATAGCATGGATTTTTGACTGCCATACCTGTTTCATCAACTCCTTTACTTCGTCCATATCTTCTTGATAGACGTGATTTGTGCTGTTAATTCTTTTCGCAATCTGGTTCAAACTTGAACTGATCCGCCCCAACTCCGTATTGTATTCCCGTAAAAAACTGTAATCCACGTCATAGACATATCCGTATAGAATCAGTTTCCGGATAAAAGCTGATTTGCTTTTCATGCCAGACAGCTTAAACTTCTCGTCAAGGATATATTGCTCCTTGTCATTCAGGTGAAATTCATTCCGGTTGGTTCTTGTCCTGTTTGCCATTTTTACATCGTCCTTTCTAAATTTGGGCATAAAAAAACTGCTGTAACTTGTCCGGTTTACAACAGTCTGGTTTCGTGTCTGTTCAGTTGTTTTGGATAGAATTATCCATGTGTTATTGTAGCAAATCTCCGGGGAAGGTCAAGGACTTGCAGAGAAAAACGCAAAGAAAACCAAAGAGGGTTAGGGATACTTCCCTATGGAAATTTCATCATATGGACGGTAGGGAAGTATGGGAAATTTCGCCCATGTGTCCGGACATGGGCAGTGCTTGCTATTCTTGCCTTTCAACACTCCCGGAGGGTGTGTCGGTTCTTGCCGTTCTTGTCTTTTAGCAGTAATGTTTTCTGTCTGGTTGTCAATTTTTGTTCTAACATATATAATCATATTTGTGGATTTCAGAAAAAAGGGGAAAATGATATGGCTGTATTATCTATAAGGAAGCACATTGATAGGCATGTGGGAAAAGGGAAGGATTAAGACTATGAGTAATATATTATTATTGGAAGATGATTTAAGCCTGATTAACGGGCTTTCTTTTGCACTTCGTAAGCAAGGATATGAATTGGAAGTAGCGAGGACTATAAAAGAAGTGGATATTGTTTGGGCAGAGGGTAAATATGACTTGTTAATCTTAGATGTTTCACTTCCTGACGGTTCTGGTTTTGAAATATGCGAAAAAGTCCGTCAAACTTCAAAAGTGCCCATTATTTTTCTGACGGCATCGGATGAGGAAGTCAATATTATTATGGGACTGGATATGGGCGGTGATGACTATATTACAAAGCCTTTTAAATTGGGAGTGCTATTATCCCGGATAAATGCGTTGTTAAGACGTGCGAGTGATTTTGGGCAGACAGATACAGAAATTGTTTCTAATGGCTTAAAAGCTCTTTTGACGCAAGGAAAGGTTTATAAAAATGGAGAGCTTTTGGATTTGACGGCAGGAGAGTATAAACTGTTATGCCTGTTTATGAACAATCCGGGTACGGTGCTTTCTAAAGAACAGATTTTAGAAAATCTGTGGGACAATGAAGGAAATTATATTGATAACAATACACTGAATGTCTATATCCGCAGACTGCGAACAAAAATTGAGGACAATCCCAGCGATCCGCAAATGATTTTGACCGTAAGACGTATGGGATATAAATGGAATATTATTTGATGGGGTTTTTATGAGAATATTTACAAACAAAGATATTAAGATACTGTTTATAGGAGTATCTCTATTGCTATTTTGCAACACGATTCTGTCACAGGTTATATTGTGGAAATTTCACGGAAATTACCCACTTGTACTCCTTATTCTTTCTCTGTTTATAGGATGTGGGATTTTGTTTCTCTGCTTTTGTTACTTTCATAAGCAGCATAAAATCATGGAAACAGCAGTGACAGAAATAGATGAGTACCTTACGGGTAATACGGATGCCCGTATTGAATGTGATGACGAGGGTGAAATGTACAGGCTTTTCCATTCGGTTAATACATTAGTGGCGGTATTGAACGCACATATGGAAAGCGAACTTCGGGCAAAGGAATTTTTGAAGGATACCATATCGGATATTTCACACCAATTGAAAACGCCGCTTGCCGCTCTTAATATTTATAATGGTATTTTACAGAGTGAAACAGAGAATCTTCCTGACTTAAAAGAGTTTACCGTTTTGTCAGAGCAGGAGCTTGACCGCATTGAATCATTGGTACAAAATCTGCTGAAAATTACCAGACTGGATGCCGGAACGATTATACTGGAGAGAAATTTTGAAAATGTATCCGACATAATGCATGACATTGAACAGCATTTTGCATATCGTGCAAAACAGGAGGAGAAAGAGCTTATCCTTTCTGGAGATGATGATATTATGCTTTTTTGTGACCGTGAATGGATGATGGAAGCGGTCAGCAACCTTGTAAAAAATGCTTTTGACCATACGGATGCAGGAAAGCGTATCTTTATTGAATGGAAACGGATGTCGGATATGTTACAGATTGTAGTGAAAGATAATGGGTGCGGTATTCATTCCGAAGATATTTATCATATTTTTAAGCGTTTTTACCGTAGTCGCTTTTCAAAAGATACACAGGGGCTTGGGCTTGGACTGCCGCTGTCAAAGACGATTGTTGAACTGCATGGCGGTAATATTAAGGTAGACAGTGTTTTGGGAAAAGGGAGTGTTTTTATGATAACTATATTAGAAACTACAAAATTGTAAGAAATTTGTTTATTTTTGAGGAGAACATTACAGAATTGTCGGTTTAGAGAAATATTAGAGTAAGGATTGGGTGTTATACTTCTTGCTGAAGGAGGGATAACACCCATGACTTTATCAGATCAAAAAAGTAACAGGAGGCATAACATGAATTTATTGGAAGTGAAAGGAATTTGAAAACTTATGGGGCAGGGGAAACCGCTGTCCGTGCTTTGAAAAATGTCAGTTTTTCAGTTCCGAAAGGAGAATTTGTTGCGGTAGTAGGAGAATCCGGTTCCGGCAAAAGTACGCTGCTTAATATGCTGGGCGCATTGGATGTGCCTACTTCCGGCAAAGTGATGATTGATGGAAAAGATACGTTTTCCATGAAAGAAAGGCATCTTACTGTGTTCCGCCGCCGGAACATTGGATTTATCTTTCAGGCATTTAACCTTGTTCCCGAACTGACGGTGGAGCAGAATATAATTTTTCCGGTACTTTTGGATTACCAGAAGCCAAACAGAAAATATTTGGAGGATTTACTGGATATATTGAATTTGAAGGAACGCCGGAATCATCTGCCCAGCCAGTTGTCTGGCGGACAGCAGCAGAGGGTAGCGATTGGACGTGCTTTGTTTACCCGCCCGGCTCTGATACTTGCCGATGAGCCGACAGGAAATTTAGACTCGCAGAATACCAGTGAAGTGATTGCGTTGCTAAAAGAAGCGTCAAAAAAGTATGAGCAGACAATTATTATGATTACACACAGCCGCAGTATTGCACAGACAGCAGATCGTATCCTGCAGGTGTCAGACGGAGAACTTACTGATTTGGGGAGGTGCAGGGAATGAGAAGTTATTTAAGCCTTGTGGCTATTTCGGGAAAGGTGCGCAAACGGCAGAACCGTATGACGATTTTCTGTATTATTATTTCTGTACTGCTTGTAACTACGATTTTCAGTGTGGCAGATATGTTCATTCGGAATCAAAGTGAGGGGCTTAAGCAGAAGCATGGAAACTGGCATATTCAGTTGGAAAATATCTCTCAGGACACAGCAGAAGAAATCAGCCGGCGTCCGGATGTCGCCGCTGTCGGCTGGTCGGAAATATTTAATGCAGATGCAGACCAGCCTTACTATATCGGAGAGAAAAAAGGCTGCCGTTTACGGCAGTGACAGTATTTATTTAGCAGAGCTTGTGAATGCCCTTGAAGAAGGCTCTCTGCCGCAGAGTGACAATGACATTATGCTTAGTTCCAATGCGAAACTTGCGTTAGATGTAAAGATTGGCGATTCTGTGACAGTAAAGACACCTTCGGGGAATACGGATTTTACGGTATGCGGTTTTGGTTCGGACGATGCAGCGTATTATCGGGATCAGACATATATGGTTGCTGCCTATATGACGCGGGATGCATATATTTCAATCATGGAACCAAACAATATCCCAATCAACCCGGTCTGTTACATTCGGTTTCAGGATGTGTCAAAGGCGTCCGGTATTATTGCGGAAATCAGACAGCAGTATCATTTGCCGGAGGAGGATATTTCGGAAAATACGGCAATTATGGGTCTTGCCGGACAAAGCAGCAATGAATCTATGCATAATATTTACGGAATAGCGGCAGTCTTGTTCATTTTGGTATTATTGGCTGGCGTACTGATGATTTCCGGCAGTATGAACAGCAATGTAGCGCAGCGGACAAAATTCTTTGGAATGATGCGCTGTATTGGTGCAAGCCGTCAGCAGATTATCCGGTATGTACGGCTGGAAGCGTTAAATTGGTGTAAAACGGCTGTGCCTGTTGGGTTAATCATAGGTACGGCAATCGAATGGGGCATTTGTGCATTGCTCCGCTTTTGGATTGGCGATGAATTTGCCGCTATGCCGGTATTTGCCCTCAGCCCTGTTGGACTAATCAGTGGGGCGATGGTTGGAATTGTAACTGTCCTGCTGGCAGCGCAGTCACCTGCAAAACATGCATCTAAGGTTTCTCCGATGGCAGCGGTTTCCGGAAGCAGATACGGCACTTTCTGTACGGCATGCAACAAAACGGAAAATCAGAAAGGTTGAAAGGACATTGGGGATTCACCATGCAACAGCATCTAAGAAAAACTGGTTTTTATTGACAGCCAGCTTTTCACTCAGCATTATACTGTTTCTTTGCATTTCAGTAGGGTTGGATTTCGCGCATGAGCTGATCCCAACAATGCGTTCATGGCAGCCGGATATTACCCTTAACGGCTATGCAAATGAGCGTGTACTGGATCAGCGTCTGGGTGATGCCATTAGCGGAATTACAGGTGTAGAGCATATTTGGGGCAGTTCTTACATGGAGAATGTTTCAGTTAATTCTTCACGACCAGACATTGACCATGTAAATATAACGTCATATAGCCAGTATATGCTTGACTGTGCCAAGGATAGCCTTGTGCAGGGAGATTTGTCAGAAATCTATGGGGACAGTGACAAGGTTATGACTGTTTTGAATAAAGATAATCCGATAAAAGTTGGAGACACAATTCAGATAGCGGGACAGGATGTTGAAGTTGCATGTGGCATATCCAGCGGGCTGTATCCCAGCGAATATAGCGTGATCTGTTCACAGGAAACCTTTGCCCGACTGACAGGGGAACAGAATTACAGTATGATTGGAATACAATTAAGCAGCAAGGCTACGGATGAAACAGTAAAACAAATCAACAGTCTTACGGAAAGCAATGTTATTTTTACTGACGAGCGTCAGAGTAATCAGAGAAATGCCAATACTTATCTGGCTGTAAAATTTCTGTTGTATAGTTTTATGGCAATCATTGCCATGATTACGCTGTTTAATATTGTCAACAGCATTTCCATGAGTGTAACTGCCCGGATAAAGCAGTATGGGGCTATGAGGGCGGTTGGCATGGATGGGAATCAGCTTACCCGAATGATTGGTGCGGAAGCCTTTACTTATGCTGTCTCTGGTCTTATCGTTGGCAGTGGTATCGGAATTGCCCTAAGCCGCTTTTTGTATGTGAAATTGGTTACACGATTTTTGGAAGCCAGTGGAGTTTGCCGATTGTTTTAATTGCTATTATTCTTGTATTTGATATTGTTTCTGCTGCGTTAGCGGTATATGCACCCGCAAAACGGATTAGAAATATGCCGATTACGGCAACGATCAATGAATTATGATGCTAAAAAATTATGAAAATTTGCTGCACGACGGAAAAGGGAAAAACCGTCGTGCAGAAGAAAAATACCTTTTTTGAAAGATGAGGGGTTGTTGTGTGGCAGTTTGCGTTTCTTATATTTTTTATTTCGGTCTGCATATTTGCGGGGATTATGCTGTATGACTCCAGAACATTGTGGAGTGGAGCTTCATTTTTGATTATGATGATATGTTTGTCGGTATTTCTGCTTTTGGTCTTATACCAATGTTCAGAATGGCTGGCAGCACATGATTTAGTGATTGGAATACTGATTGTTATATGTATTTTGGCAGTGAGTAGTGTTGTTTTGTTTCCGACAATTCTGATTCTTGTGTTTTTTATAGAAGGAGTAAGGGTTATTAGACATGAAGGAATAAAACCGACAAATTTGTTGTCGATGTTGTTTTCTGTTCTGCTATGTATTTATCTTGTGCTATTTCCAGTAATTGGAAACTTAGGAAAGAATACTTTTGGTACAATGCTCTATAAAATTATTAGTTTCATAGCGGTATATATATTATTGTTGCTGGCAGTGTATTCACTTTCCGCAGTGCTCAATCTTTTTCACCTAAAAAGAAAAGAAACGCAGATTACATTATTGTGCTGGGGGCAGGAATTATTGGAAGCAGGGTTACGCCGTTACTTGCAGCACGGATTGAAAAAGGAATGGAATTGCTGTGCTATAATCCAAATGCTGTACTGATTATGTCTGGCGGACAAGGTTCAGGAGAGGATATTCCAGAAAGTAAAGCTATGGCAGATTATGCGATTGATAAAGGCGTAAGTGCGGAAAAAGTCATTTTGGAACAAAAATCTGTGTCCACGGAGGAGAATCTGCGGTTTTCAAGGGAACTGATAAAGAAACAGAATCCACAAATTATAGTTGTCACAACTGCTTATCACATGCTTAGGGCGTTAATACTCGCAAAGCGGCAGGGCATAAAATGTGTGGGCTTTGGTGCAAAAACAAAATGGTATTTTACGCTGAATGCTTTTATCCGGGAATTTGTTGGATATTTAAGTCTGACATGGAAAAAGCATATTATTGTGATTGGAATAAATGTTTGTATTGTAATAGCAGTGTATGGATTTAAGTAAACAACGTATATAACATTATATGTATCATCTTTTCCTTTGAAATAGAAAAGATGATTGGAGATGTGCGATATAAGGAAGAAGTGGCATAAATGGGGAAAATGATTATTTTATCATTTAATGATAATGAAGAAGATGCTTGCGAAAGAATACTGCACAATATACATGATGATTTCTGCTATGATTGTTCGGATATACTTGGGAAAGCGACATCATTCCATATAGGAGCATTGGAAATTGATGCAGATAAAAAGAATGTGACGGTAAATAACATTGAAATTGGACTTACTCATATTGAATTTGAAATACTGTATTTGCTGGCGCAGAGTCCCGGCAGAATATACAGTAAAGAGCAGATCTATGATATTGTCTGGCAAGAACCGTATTCCGGCGATTACAACATTGTTATGAGCCATATCCGGCATATAAGGGAAAAGATAGAGGATAATCCGGGCAAGCCGCTTTACATACAGACCGTATGGGGCATCGGCTATCGGTTCAACAAAATTTAAGCAGCAGTCTGTGATAGGAAAACAGATTGCTGCTATTTTTTGTCCTGTACGCCTAAGAGGTATTCACAGGATACATGGAAGAACTCTGCCAGAGCGACTACCTCATAATCAGGAACAAACCTTGTTCCCTTTTCAATCCGCAAAACGGTCAAGTCGCTAAATTCATATCCGGCAAGCTGGAGCTGTTCTGCAAGGGCTTTCTGTGACAGCTTTCTTTCTGTCCGCAGTTCCATGATCTTTTGACCGATCAGGTTTTTAGAGTTGCTTTCTTTATTCCAGTAGATTTTAATATCCTGTCACCAACTTTCTAAAGATGAAGTCCTGTATGATTGATTTTACGAAATATTGTTGATAATATACTTCTAAAGATGAAGTGAACGGAAATTATCTTGAGAAAAAGAAACTTGGGATTGATAATACTGCCTGTAAAATGCAAAATTATGTTTAACAGAAAGGTGGAAATGAACATGAATGAAGTTTTTGAAACATTAGCAAACGTCTTTGAGGAACTGCGCAGCGAATCCGGGGACAGGGAGTATTGCGTCCAGACCGAAGATGCAAAAGAAGCCAGCCGGGAACTGAAAAAGAAGCAGAAGGCATTTGAAACATATCTTTCCAGACTGCCGAAAGAGGACAGGGAGTTTTTAGAGGACTATCTGGACACAGTGGATCATGTCCATTACAAGGAGGAGCAGAGGGCGTACTATCAGGGAATTGTGGACGGTATACAGGTGCTTGATGGATTGGGCATCGTGAAAAAACGTATGCGCATAAAAGAATTTCTTAAAAAATTTAGCAGATAAGCAAAGAGGTGGCTGGCAGGACAGAAGGCGAGCCACCTTGTTTGTATAGTTCAGAATAATCCAGAAATATTCATGAAAAAATTCAGACATTGGAGCTATTCTATTCTTTAGGATGTTTATACGTCCGGAGATAGGCTTCCACAATAGCGAGAATGGTTGTTATCTGTTCTTCCGTACATTGTGACAGATAAACCAACAGCCGCTGGTAGTCGAGGTTGTCTGCCGGGACAGTTGGGTAAAAGAACGGATCGGCGGAAATATGTAAGGCTCGTATGAGCTGCCCTAGCTTTTCAAGGCTTGGCACGTTTCCATGATTTTCGATTTCTTTGATATAGCGTGAGGAAACGCCGGATTTTTCAGCCAGTTCTTCATAGGTCAGTTTTTGCTCAGTTCTAGCCTGTTTCAGACGGAATCCCATTTCCTTGTCAATTTTCTTTTTACTTGCCATATATGCACCTCCATGTATAGTGTATATTGCACATTTTACTTTTGAAATGCACTAATAATTCACTTTAACAGAGGGGCATAATGCACACAATAAAATAGAATGACTTTGGATATTGCATATAAAAAAACGCAGTATCCAGAGGTTTTTTTGCGTGGATTTTATCCTTTGGGTACGTTTAGGGAATTTATGTGTTCTGAACGGTCTAAAGGGTATTTTTTTGACTTCGTGAACCTGTCTGGCTATTGGCGTGGAAAGGTTCTTTTATAAGGTATTTTACTGGAAGTAAAGCAGAATATACCTTAGAGAGTGAACTATACGCACTCGCAAGCTGTGGAGAAAACAGAATAACAGATATGAACAACGTCCAGCGGGCATTCTGCCTGTCCGGGCGTTTTTTATATACAAAAATTTTTTAATTTTTACACCCACCCGAACATCAGCCTGTCGCTATTTGGCAGATACTGCGGAAAGGGAGAAGGCGTATGCCTTTGTCACGTCACAACGGGGAGGAGGTGAACTCGTATGAAGAAACCTTCTTGCCATGATGAACTGACAATCAGGCATCGTTTTGATCGCCTGTGCCAGATGTCGCTCAAGGGCGAAGCAATTAACTATTACCGGCACATGGATTACCGCAGGGAGCATGAAGCCATGTTTTCTGAACTGTCTGAAAAGGAGCTGAATCAGTTGTTTGTTATGGATGAGTATGGAGTGGAAAACAGTCATTTCACAGTGCATGGATATGACATTGAAGTGAAGGACACCCTGATTGCGGAAGCGTTGCAGGCACTTTCGGAACGGAAGCGGAATGTAATACTGCTTTCGTATTTTCTGGAAATGAGCGATGCGGATATAGCAAGGGAGATGAACCTTGTGCGCAGCACGATCCATGAACACAGGACACGCTCACTTGAGATTTTGAGAAAGATTATGGAGGAAAAAGCAGATGCGAAAGAGATGTAAGAGTAATGGAGATAAGAATCTGCTGCCTTTCCATATCATAAAGGCAGCATCAGAAGGCGATGTAATGGCAATCAACGAAGTCCTGAAGCATTATGAGGGGTACATAATCACCCTGTCCACCCGGAAGATGTATGACGAGGGCGGGCAGCTTCATTTCTGTGTTGATGAAACGCTGCGCCGGAGACTTGAAACAAAGCTGATTACAAAAATACTGGCGTTTGAAGCGGTGTAGAGGGCGGTTCGCTGTCCTTTTCCATAGCTGACAGGTTCAGCGGTGTACCTTGAAAATTGAATACTGTATTGCATACAGGACGTGAGGATATGCAGAGCCACTAAGCAGATGCGCCATGACGTACCTGCCCTGTCTTATGGCGGGGTGAACGTGAGGGAATATCGGAAATGATATTGAAGCAAAGGTAAGGAGCGAGTGAGATCGGGCAAAATGTGTAGCAGTTACATGGGGCGATGAAGCATATCTGTGATAATGATACTTCCGGGTTGCGGAGCAGTCCGCAATCCGGTCAATAAAATGACGGTGCAAGACCGATGTGGGCAGTGTAATGAGCTGCCACCTGTATTGCAGTTTTTATCTGCTAATAAATGGGGAGAAGTGTATTCTGCTTATTTATTAGCAGATAAGGCTGTGCAAAAAGGAGAAATTTATGGTAAAGAAAGTAGATAGAAAAAAATTTGTCAGATATAAAGAGGGCGCAGAAATATACAGCATGGGTTTAACCAAATTTCAGGAACTTGCAAAGCAAGCCAACGCTATCTATAAGGTGGATAAACTGGTATTGGTGAATTGTGATATTTTCGAGCAATATCTGGAATCTTTTAGAGTCAGTGAATGAGGAAAGCAAAGAGAATTTCGTAAAAAATAATTGTTCTACAAAAAGTCCTTGACTTTTCGTAGAACGTAAACTATAATGGTGTTAGTTATGAAGGAGGTGCATAGTAAATGCCTAGAACGGGGCGTCCCAAAACCGACTCGCCTAAGCAAAGGTCATTAAGCCTTCGGGTTGATGATGCGGAGTATGAGAAACTAAAAGACTATGCTGCCAAACATGACATGACCATAACGCAAGTGCTACAAAAGGGTGTTGAACTTCAATACTCAATGGAAGAAAACAGGTAGCAGTACGAAATATCTCTTTCCTTTTAAGAAAGGAGTAGAGATGGCAAAAGCAAGGAAAGACCATAGAGGGAGAGCTTTACGGAAAGGGGAAATCCAACGCAAGGATAAAACGTATATGTATACTTATACTGATCCTTATGGTAAAAGACGGTACATATATGCGAATGACTTGGTAGAGCTTAGAGAAAAAGAAAAGCGTCTGATGAAAGACCAGCTTGACGGTCTGGATGTGTATGCGGCAGGCAACGCAGATTTGAATTTTGTTTTTGACAGGTATATTACAACGAAAACAGAATTAAGGCGGACAACCTACACAAATTACACCTATATGTATGACCGATTTGTAAGGGATGAGTTCGGGAAAAGGAAAATTGGAACGATAAAGTATTCAGATGTGTTATATTTTTACTATCATTTGATAAATGACAAAGGATTACAGATTAACACACTTGAAACTATCCATACGGTTCTCCACCCAACTTTCCAGCTTGCAGTGAGGGATGACATCATCAGGAATAATCCAAGTGATGGCGTGATGGCTCAAATCAAGAAGAAGCCGGGGAGAAATCATGGTGTACGACACGCACTCACTTTGGAGCAGCAGAGAGCCTTTATGGACTACACAGCCAAAAGTCCGGTATTCTGCCATTGGACACCGTTTTTCACAGTGCTGTTAGGGACAGGGTGCAGGATTGGCGAAGCGATTGGACTTAGATGGGAGGACATAGATTTAGAGAAAAGGGTAATCAGCATTAACCATAGCGTTACATATTATCCCCGAAGAAATGATACAACCAAATGTGAATTTGGCGTATCCCTCCCGAAAACAGAAGCGGGTATCCGTACTGTCCCGATGATGGATGCAGTATATGAAGCGTTCCAAGAGGAATACAGCGAGCAGAAAGAAGAAGGTTTCAATACTACGGTGGTTGACGGAATGACAGGATTTATTTTCAGTAACCGTTTTGGAAATCTTCATAATCCGCAAGCTGTAAACAGGGCAATTAAGCGGATATACGAATCGTACAATGCAGAGGAAGTGTTAAATGCCAAAAGGGAAAAAAGGCAGCCAGTCATAATACCTCACTTCTCATGCCACCATTTAAGGCATACCTTTTGTACAAGGTTCTGCGAGAAGGAAACAAATGTAAAGGTGATACAGGCAATTATGGGACACGCAAATATTGAAACAACAATGGACATATATGCCGAAGTCACTGACATGAAGAAACAGGAAGCAATACAAAATTTATCACGCAATCTTGATGTATTTTAGGAAAGAGTCCGAAACGGATAAATGAGTACAGCAAATTGTGTGGTTTACAACAAATCTACATCAAATTTGAAATTTTATTGGTAGAATAACACATCATAATGAAGTGTTTGAAGCGTAAGAAAAAAGCGGAGATAAGCGGTTATGAAGAATAATGAAGTAACTTGTTTGAAATTCCCGACAATGAAAACGCTTGGCGGAAAAGACCAGTAAAATCAAGGGTTTGCGGACTTAAAGACAGTATGGTACGACAAGAGTACGACAAAATAAACTCTCTTAACGGGTTAAAATAAATGATTTTAAATTAAACTCGTGTCAGTTCAAGTTAATATTTTGTACGATAAGGACATTTTTCTAAAAGAAAATTTTAGGGAAGTGTCCTTTTGTTATGGTCAAAAAACAAAATAAGAAATGGAGGAAATGAACATGAGTAGTACAGCGTTAGGAGCAGAGAAAGCGATTATTTTTATCAGTGATGCACATGAAAAATTCTACTATGAAAAATTGAAAGAGGTCAGGTATCAGGACGTGTACCACAAAGCGCTTGTATATTGTCTTGGTATCAGCGATGACACAAGAAGAAATATCAACAGCATTTATAACTTTAAGACAGGCTGTGTAAAAACGGAGTGCCTGCACGAAGGCTGGCAGACCAGCGGGAGCTTAAAAGTAGTCAGGATGGCGTTTAACCTTTACTGCAATGGTACGCCGAGTGTCCTTGACTATGATGATGCGGAGGAACAGGTGGACGAGTGCAGACGGTACACAGTGGAAGAACTGTTCTGCTGTGCCTATGCGCCTTATTTTTGGCAGGCGGTACAGATTCGTTATCCGGAATATGTAACATATAACCACAACTTGTACGCCATGCTTGGAGGACGGGATTGATGTTAAAAGTCAGGCTTATGGGAACGAAGAACGATATTAAGTGGTTCGGGAAGATTTTACAGCGTAACCCGAAAATCGAGGTGACGGAGTTTTCCGATATGTTCCCAAACAAAGGGACAAAGAAATATTACAGGACTTATGTGGAAGTCAGGAAAAGCAACGTAAAAGAAAATTAGTAGAAGCAAAGGAGAATCATCATGTGTAAAATAATCGCAATCGCAAACCAGAAAGGCGGTGTGGGCAAGACCACCACCACAAGCAATTTAGGAATCGGGCTGGCAAAACAGGGAAAGAAAGTGCTTCTGATTGATGCGGACGCACAGGGCAGTCTGACCGCAAGTTTAGGCTTTACAGAGCCGGACAGTCTGGAAATCACGCTTGCAACCATTATGGGGAACTTAATCAATGACGGGGAAGTAGAGCCGGGGGAAGGTATCCTCCACCATGAGGAAGGGATAGACTTAATGCCGGGGAACATTGAGCTTTCCGGTCTGGAGGTTTCCCTTGTGAATGTGATGAGCCGGGAAACGGTACTCCGGTCATACATAGAGATTGTCCGGGAGAGTTACGATTATATTTTAATTGATTGTATGCCTTCTCTCGGCATGATTACCATAAACGCCTTTGCCTGCGCCGACAGTATCCTGATACCTGTACAGGCGGCATACCTGCCCGTCAAAGGCTTGCAGCAGCTTATTAAGACGGTGGGAAAGGTAAAGCGGCAGATTAACCCGAAGCTGGAGATTGAAGGGATCCTGCTTACAATGGTAGACAGCCGAACGAACTACGCAAAGGACATCAGCGCCATGCTGAAGGAAGCCTATGGAAGCCGGGCGAGGATATTTGCCAATGTCATTCCCATTTCCGTCCGGGCGGCGGAGATTTCAGCGGAGGGCGTCAGCATCTACAAGCATGATCCAAAGGGGAAAGTGGCGTCAGCTTACGATTCTCTGACAAAGGAGGTGCTTGCAGATGGGCAGTAACGCAAAACCAAGAAGCGCATCAAAGGTTGCTCTGGAAAGTTTTGATGATTTGTTCGGTGGAAATACCGCACAGGAAAATGGGATAGAGCAGATTATCAATGCGCCACTGGCAGAGCTTTACACGTTCAAAGACCACCCGTTCCGGGTGGAGGACGATGAGAAGATGGAGGAAACAACCGAGAGTATCCGCCAGTATGGGGTGCTTGTGCCGGGGATTGCAAGACCGAGGGCGGGTGGAGGCTATGAAATCATAGCCGGACACCGCCGCAAACGTGGCTCGGAGCTTGCCGGAAAGACGGAGATGCCTGTGGTTGTCCGCAACTACACCGATGATGAAGCTACGATAATCATGGTGGATTCCAATATCCAGCGGGAAGATATTTTACCGAGCGAAAAGGCGAGAGCCTACAAGATGAAATACGAAGCCATGAAGCATCAGGGGAAAAAGTCAGGCAGAAACACACTGGATGAGGTCGGGGAAGCTGCCGGGGAGAACGCTAAAAAGGTTCAGCGGTATATCTGGCTTTCCCGCCTGTCTGATGAACTCCTTGCTATGGTGGACGGTAAGAAGCTCGGCTTCTCACAGGGCGTTGATATTTCCTTTCTTGCGGAAGAAGCGCAAGGGTGGGTACAGGCAGTCATAGAGGAAAAAGGCTGTAACGTCAGCATGGTGCAGTCGGCAAAAATTAAGGAATATGGCAAGACCGGGGAGCTTACCCTTGCAATGGTGCGCCTGATACTGACGGAGGAAAAGCAGAAGGAAAGGAAAGTGACACTCAAAGCGGATAAAATCAGCGAATATTTTGCGGAGGATTGCAGCAGTGAGGAAATAGAGGGCATCATCATTCAGCTATTGGATGAATGGAAGAAAAGACAATAGAGGGGAGGTGCATCAGCGTGGATGGCACAATAAAATTTGACTATTATTATGGCATCGAAGCGGAACAGTTTTCTTTTTACCGGGTTCCGAGGCTGCTGATAAAAGACGCAAGGTTTAAAGAGTTGTCCAGCGATGCAAAGCTCCTTTATGGTCTGATGCTTGACAGGCTGGCATTGTCAATCAAGAATGGCTGGCTTGACGAGGAAAACAGGGTGTATATCCATTACACCCTGGATAACATAATGGAGGATTTGGGATGCGCAAGGGAGAAATGCGCCAAAGTGATTGCGGAGCTTGACAGCAAAAAGGGAATCGGTCTGATTGAGAAGAAAAGACGGGGACTGGGCAAGCCGGACATCATCTATGTGAAGAATTTTGCGACACTGGATACCGGGAAAGAACCGGGAGGAGAGCCGGAAAAAGCTGATAATGCTGACAATTCCGCAGAAGTTCGGAAACCGAACTTCAAGAGGTTCGATAATCAAACTTCAAGAAGTTCGGAAATCGAACTTCAAGAGATTCGGAAACCGAACTTGCAGGAGTTCGGAAACCGAACTTCAAGAAATTCGGAAACCGAACTTGCGGAAGTTCGGGAATCGAACCCTAATTATAACAATACTAATTATACTGATCTGAGTTATACCAATCCTATCAATCAATCAGACAGTGAAGCAGAAAAACAGGAACCGGGCAAGCTGGATAATGGTATGATTGATGTGATGGATGAAGCTAGCGCCTACATGGAAATCATTAAGAAAAATATTGAGTATGAGCATCACATGAAATATGGCGATTGGAGTGAAAAAGGTCTGTATGAGGAACTGTATGAGGTGATATGCGAGATTGTGTGTGTAAAGCGCAGGACGGTAAAGGTGAATGGGGAGGATTACCCTTATGAGCTTGTAAAGTCTAAGTTTTTAAAGCTGGACAGTTCCCATTTGGAGTATGTCATTGGGTGTATGAAGGAAACCACAACAAAAATAGCCAACATCAGGGCATACATGGTGACTGCCCTCTATAATGCCCCCAATACCATGAACCATTATTACCAGCAGTTAGTTCAGCATGATATGTATGGCGGCGGTTGGGAAGAAAAAGGACTGTTCCAGTCCAAAGCGGAAGGAGATGGATAAATGGAATCCATGCGGGATATTGACCGGGCAATGGAACGGGAGATCGCAAAGGGGAGCTGCCCGTTAAAGTTTGTGGGGATAGAGTTTGGCGATTCCCCCTATCAGGAGATTGCGTCAAAAGAAAAGCTGCTGGAGGTATTGTCCTATCTGCTGCGGACAGGCGATTATGGGAAATTTGCCGTAAATGGGACGGGGAGCAATGTTTATATGAACATCAGGGGCAGGAAGCCGGATTTTCAGCGAACTTATTCCATATTTGACCGGAACTGCATTTTTTCCGCAATCAGTCATTACGGAAAGAAAATAAAGCCGGATTTTGACGGGCATACTTATCTGGAAACAGTGCAGTGTTTCTTTAAGCTGCCGGACGGGGAACAGGAGAAATACAGGGTGACATATTACGGGCAGGAAACCTTTGTTTTCCCCATGTCGGATAAATATATCCTCGGACTTTATACGCACTGTATCTCGGCAAGGCGGGCGGCATCGGCGGATATGGATATTCCCGGCACAGGCTTTTCAGAAAAAGAACAGGGCATTGTCAGCCTTGCGGGTGTGCGTGACGTGCTGTTCCAGTGCCTTTTGTTTGACACTGTAAAATATGGGGAAGGCGTGTTATGCGCTGACCTTTGCACAATCTACTGTTTAAAATAGAATCAATAGCTTTTGGACTTTTTGTCCAGAAGTGAGTTAGGAGGTGCGCTATGGCGGAAAAATATATTACGGAAGAACAGCGGGCAAAATGCCGGAAAGTGGCGGATGCGTTTGCGGAACTGTATGAGCTGGCAGATGTAATGGTGGCGGATGCCGGGAGGTTCGGCTTTGTCCGTCTGCAATGGTTCAGTGAGGGAGAAGGCTTTGATTCGGCAATGGCATTTTCGGACAGCATGGAACTGTTTGAGGAACTCTGGCGGATATGGTATGAACATGAGGTCTTAACGCCTGTTTTGGGTACGCCGCTTGCGGAGCTTGACTATGACGAGATATTCAGGTCGCTTTCCAAAGACAGGCAGGAGGAAATCTTGGAAAAGAAGAAATATTTTATTTCCCGGTGTGAAGATGCTTTCGCTTAGGTGGCAGATATTTTTTACAATTTCGGGGCGTTTTCTGCTAAAATAGACCGTATCAGGGTAAAGGAGTGGTGTGTTTGGGAAACAGGAAGCGCCTGAAAAGGGCAGACAGGACATATAAAGACTTAAAGCAGAAGCAGAAAGCAGGAATAGCAGACAGTATGTTCCAAAAGACCTGTGATTATTACAGGGAGCATGGCAGGATGCCGGAAGGAGAGGACTGTGAAAAAATTGTGGGGCAGATTTACCAGAGGGTAAAGGGGATAGCGGAAAAGGCTTCTTTTGATGAAGTATACAGCCTGTACCTTTACCGTCTGCCACGTTATGAAACGAGGATTGCAGAGAACGGGCTTCCGGAAAAGAAAGAGAAAAAGAAAGAAGATGCCGACAAGCCGAAAGTAAAGCAGATAGGCAGGAGCAAAAAAGTATGCCCGAACTGCGGAAGGAAGATGAAACAGCAGTTTATCGGGTTACAGCACTGCAAATGCGGCATAAGTTGGAAAAAAGACATCGGATATTTTGAGCGTACCGGGGATATGGTTTTCGCTCTGGAACGGAGGAAAGTAGGGAAAAAGACAAAGCAGTGTCCGGTAATCCGATACAGATAATTAAATACCAGAAACAGCGTGAGGGCAGTTATAGACCGTAAACAGCGGTTTGTAGCTGCCCTTTTTGCGTTTAAGTAACTTTTGGACTTTTTGTCCAGAAGCAGAATGGAGGATGTAATGAAAAAAAGAGAGTTCCAGAAAAAAGCAACAGCGGAGCTATTGAAAAGGCTGGCGGCGGTCTGTGCGGAGTTGGGGGAGAATCCCAACATTACAGTATCGTCAAAGTTCCACAGTTCCTATTTTAAGCTGCGGAATGACTATAACCTGATGCAGATTTCCGTCAAGCAGACAGGGGAGCTTAGTTACCAGCTTACGGATATGCTTGGCAGCACTGGCGGGAAGCGGATTTACTATGAATATCGTGAGAATGATGATTTTACACGCATCATAGAAAAGTTTTGCGGCGATTTTGCAAGGTTTTATAAGGATTTCCTGTTATCCGGCACACTGCATGACTTCTGTGACATAAAGCTGTCATACGGGGAGGACGCAGGCGCAGGACTGGAAGAATACGAATCCTGTATCCGTTCCGGGTGCTTATAGGATAAAAAACAGCTTTTGGACTTTTTGTCCAGAAGTGGGAAGGAGAGCTTATGAAATATTTAATTCGCAGGCTGTACGTCCCACCCTGACGGGCGTACAGCAATAAAAAAAGAAGGAGGAAAAACCATGCAGGAGGAAGTGACACAGAAAACCATTGCCCTTGTGTTTAAATCTTCCCGGCTGACTGCCGACGTGCTGAAAAAGGCTATGAAGATGTATCTGGAACACCGGAAACAGGGAAAGCAGATGCCGCATGGGAAAATATCAGTGAAAGAGCTGGTCGGTCAGGGTATGGGCGCTTCGAGCATTGAGGTGACGGATAACAACATCAAGTCCTTTGAGAGAGTGGCAAAGAAGTATAACGTGCAGTTCGCTGTGAAGAAGGATAAGACGGAAAAGCCGCCGAAGCACATCGTATTATTCAAGGGCAAAGATGCCGACGTAATAACGCAGGCATTTAAGGAGTTTGTAAAAGTTAATGAGAAAAAGCATAACCGCATCTCCGTAAAGGAGAAGCTGGCGCAGTTCCGGGAGCAGTTAGGAAAAGACAAAAACCGGGAGAGGGCAAGGGAACACCAGAAGGACAGGGGGCAGTCATTATGAGTAAAATCGTAGAGGGCATTGCCAAAGACCTAAAGTCAATCCCTGAAAAGCTCAAGGCAAAGACGGGGAATGTTGACAAAAAGAAACTTTTCCTTATGAACCTCCCCTATGCGCTTGCCGGGTATTTCTGCGACAAAATTGCGTGGCTGTGGCGGGTATCGCCGGGGCAGGATGCTTCCGCAAAGGCGATGGCGGTCATGGCGGGGATGGAGGACTTATTTTCCAACCCGTTACCAAGTTTCCACCCAAAAGATTTGCTGATAGGGATAGGGTGTGGCATTGCGCTCCGCCTTATAGTGTATTTCAAAGCCAAGAACGCCAAGAAGTTCCGGCATGGCATGGAGTACGGTTCTGCAAGGTGGGGGACAGCGAAAGACATTGAGCCTTATGTCGATCCGGTATTTGAGAACAACGTGTTACTCACAGAAACGGAAAGGCTGATGATGTCCGGCAGACCAAAACAGCCGAAGTATGCGAGGAATAAAAATATCCTTGTTATCGGCGGTTCTGGTTCGGGCAAGACGAGGTTTTTCGTAAAACCGAACCTGATGCAGATGCACTCATCGTATGTTGTCACTGATCCGAAGGGGACAGTGTTAGTGGAGTGCGGAAAAATGCTCTTAAAGAACAATTACCGGGTGAAAGTGCTGAATACCATTAACTTTAAAAAGTCCATGAACTATAACCCTCTCGTTTATATCCGGAGCGAGAAGGACATTTTGAAACTCGTAAACACAATCATTTTAAACACCAAAGGGGAGGGGCAGCAATCCGGCGAAGATTTTTGGGTGAAAGCCGAAAAGCTCTATTACACCGCACTGATCGGGTACATCTGGTATGAGTGCGTGGAGGAAGAACAGAATTTCACTACTCTGCTTGACATGATAAATGCCAGCGAAGCAAGGGAGGATGACGAGGAATTTAAAAATCCCGTTGATTTGATGTTCGATGAGCTGGAGGAAAGAGAGCCGGAGCATTTTGCAGTAAAGCAGTATAAAAAATACAAACTGGCGGCGGGCAAGACAGCGAAAAGCATCTTAATTAGCTGCGGCGCACGTTTAGCCCCCTTTGACATCAAGGAGCTGCGTGACCTGACAAGCTATGACGAGTTGGGACTGGATATGATTGGGGATGAAAAGACAGCGCTGTTTGTCATTATCTCCGATACCGATGACACGTTCAATTTTATTGTGTCTATCATGTATACGCAGCTTTTCAACCTGCTCTGTGACAGGGCGGACGATGTGTATCATGGCAGGCTGCCCGTCCATGTGCGCTGCTTGCTCGATGAGTTTGCCAATATCGGGCAAATACCAAAATTTGAGAAGCTGATTGCCACAATCCGAAGCCGGGAAATATCAGCTTCCATTATCTTGCAGTCAAAGTCGCAGCTTAAAGCGATTTATAAGGACAATGCCGACACCATTGAAGGGAATTGTGATACCACCTTATTCCTCGGAGGGAAGGAAAAGACCACCTTAAAAGAGATGGCGGAAATTTTGGGTAAGGAAACGATAGTGCGCCCGTTAGGGTGTATGCCATAAACCGCCTTTAGCAAGCGGTAGACAAAGATATCAAAGAAAGGACGGTGAAAATTTATAGTCTATCATTCCACGACTTATCCGTGAGGGGAAACCCTCTGGGGAGTGTAGCATGTCGTTGTTATAGCCGCCACTATTAACGCTATAACTGGCATAAAACGGCGCAATCTTCTAACCGCTGTTTTATGTGGGGATGAAAATCCGTGTATGAGGATGAAAGCTAAACTGCTTGATTGGTAGCCGGAGCCTGGGAGTATCTGGCCTACGTGCGAAAGAAGATGAAACGCACGGTGCTTTGGCGTCTGTCGCTCAATCGTCGGCAGACGTGCGATATCCAAAGCAGGGCAAGCCTTAGATTAGGTTGAACGGCGAACGCCACATATCTACAAAGATTACCGACAACACGGAACGCTAAGTATGGCATACGCTACCGGGGATGACCTAAACCCGCCCATATGCGGGCATGGTTACACAGCTCCCATAGTAGCCCGTGGACTCTGGATTTACAGGGATAGCCGTAAAAACGGAAGCGGGAGAGCCGCCCACATGACGAAGGGGAGCAGTATGCTTTTAATACAGAGAAAGAAAGGAAGGTGCGTGAGGCATCATGAGAAATCCAACTGATGTATTGAATAGCCTAAACAAACAGTCTAAAGATTTATCGTATAGGTTCCAAAGGCTCTACCGGAACCTGTACAACCCGGAGTTTTACCTTTTGGCATATAGAAATATCTACGCCAATGAGGGAAGCATGACGCCGGGTGTGGATGGTGAAACACTGGACGGAATGAGCAGTCCGAGAATAGAGCGTATCATCAGCGCATTAAAAGACCGTTCTTACCGCCCAAAACCTGCACGGCGTACATATATTGCAAAGAAAAACAGCAGTAAGAAGCGTCCGCTTGGGATTCCTTCCGGGGATGACAAGCTGGTGCAGGAAGTAGTCCGAATGATATTGGAAAGCATTTATGAGCCAACCTTCTCCGACTATTCCCACGGATTCCGCCCGAAAAGGAGCTGCCATACAGCCCTCGAACAGATACAGCGGACATTTGCGGGGGCAAACTGGTTTGTGGAAGGTGACATTCAGGCATGTTTTGACAGCTTCGACCACCATGTTATCATTGATATTCTGCGCAGGCGCATTGATGACGAAGCTTTTATCTCATTGATGTGGAAATTTCTGAAAGCCGGATATATGGAACAATGGCAGTACAACAGGACTTACTGCGGCACTCCGCAGGGTTCCGGTATCAGTCCCATATTGGCAAATATTTACCTGCATGAATTGGATATGTATGTGGAGGAATACAAAGAAGGCTTTATAAAAGGGAACCGGGTAAACCGTAAAGTGAACCCGGAATACGCCAGACGGAACCGTGAAGTGCAGAAGTTCATGCGCCAGAACAGGGAAGTATGGGATACGCTTACCGAAGCCGAAAAGAAAGAACGTGCCGGGGAATTACGCAGACTGCGGGAGAAACAGAGGGAAATCCCGTCTAAGCAGTTCAGGGATGAAACCTATAAAAACCTGCAATACGTCCGTTATGCGGATGACTTTATCATAAGCATTATCGGGAGCAAAAGGGATGCGGAAGAATTAAAAGCAGACCTTGCTGTATTCCTCAAAGAAAAATTAAACCTTACGCTGTCAGTGGAGAAAACCAAAATCACCTATGCTACTGACCGGGCGAGATTCCTCGGCTATGATATCTCTATTTCAAAGAGCCGGGAAATCACAAAACGCCAAGGCAGGAAAGTGAAAGGGTACAGCGGCGCAGTAAAGTTATACATGCCGCATGAAAAATGGGAATCAAAACTGTTGGAGTATGGCGCAATCCGTATCAAGAAGGACAAAGTTACACAAAAAGAGCATTGGAAAGCCATTCACAGACCACAGCTCATTAACCGTAAGGATATCGAAATCCTGTCAAAGTACAACTCTGAAATCAGAGGTTTGTACAACTATTACTCACTGGCATGTAATGTATGCGCAATGAGCAAGTATGCGAGTTTAATGCATTATAGTATGTTGAAAACATTCGCAAATAAATACCGCACAAAGACCAGAAAAATCAAAAAGAGATATTTCAGAAATGGACGGTTTACAGTCATTTATAAGACAAAAGGCGGTATGAAGGAGAGCGTATTTTACAGAGGGCCTTTTATCCGCAAGGACAAGCCTAATGTGCCGCAGGCAGATATCCTGCCCGCCTATAAGCGGTATGATAAACCGAACCGCATAGCGGCAAAACTGCGCTCCAAAACCTGTGAACTCTGCGGACAGTACACAAATGACGTGGAGATTCATCAGGTGAAACGGCTGAAAAGCCTTAGCGGTAAATATGAGTGGGAAAAAGTTATGTTAAAGAACCATAGGAAAACGCTGGCAGTATGCCCGGCGTGCCACCGTGAGATACACGGAAAAGACTGATTTTGTTAGTTGATGGCATATGGAGAGCCGTGTGCATCGAGAGGTGCCCGCACGGTTCGGGAGGGAGCGTCCACGAGGCGCTTACCTCATGACCTTTACAATACCTCTGACACAAGGGGTACGTCGCAGTCCTACGGTTTAAATTATCAAAAGACCGGAAAAGAATTGATGTCGATGGATGAGATTTCGGTTATGGATGGTGGAAAATGTATCATGCAGCTTAGAGGGGTTAGACCATTCTTCTCCAATAAGTTTGACATCACAAAGCACAAGCAGTACCGGCTTCTGTCCGATTTTGATGACAAGAACGCCTTAGACATCGAAAAATATGTGAAAAACCTGTGTAAAGCAAGAGTCAGGGACAATGACACCATTGATGAGGTGGAGGATGCGGGCGTGATTGAAGCATGACAACTGAATATGGAAAAAACTGAATAGGGAACTTGTAAACCAGCAACAGGACTTCTGGACAAAAAGTCCAAAAGTTACGGAAACGGAGTTTTGAATGTACTTGGGAAAGGACAAAACAAAGCGTCCGGCATAGCCAATCGCCAAACTGAATATGCCGGATGCCCGCAGGGTTCTTCCTAAAGGATTGCCCTGTCTTTATCTTACCATAAGGCAGGGAATTTTACACGAAAAAACTCTTTCAGAAACCAGACAAAATTATTTTTGAGAAAGAAAGAGGTAGAAACATGGCATTTTTTACAACAGCGGTAACAGGATTAAAGACAGTCGTAACAGCAATCGGAGCAGGCGTGGGCGTATGGGGCGTCATCAATCTTCTTGAAGGATATGGAAATGATAATCGTGCGACACGTTCGTAACTGAAAAGGTTACGCACTAAGTCGAAAGGCTAAATAGCCTGAAATCTTAGGAGAACTGACAATCCGATGGGTGGAATGATAGGGTAACGCCTTGAAACGCCCACACTGATACTCCGATTGGCGGCGGTATGCAACTGCCTAACCGTCAAAAGCTCGGTGAAGTCGGCAGAGAGTGACCGTAAGCGGGATTTTTTTTACCGCACGAAACCTGTCCAGAGGTGGACGGCGTCACCTATATGCCGGGTGTCGGATACTCATGGTGAGAATGTATGAAAATACTGGCGTACTTCCGAATGTACGGGTCTAAACGTTTGGATTTGTCGAAAGGCATTTCCCCATTAAATTGGGGTGTCCGTGGATTAGTAAGATTGGTTGTTATGAACGTCCACATACCGTTACAGGCGGTAAGATTCTTTGAATTGGACACAGGCTTAGAGGAAGCGCCTAAAAGTATTCAATGATAGGATTGTTGGAACGTGGTAAACCGGGACGTGAATGATAAGGCTGTTGCAGGCTGATGTCACGCTGATAAGGAAAAGCGAAAACCAGCAGGGAATGCTGGTATATCAGTTATGATATTCCACTATCGCTATAACTTATCTTAATTCTGGCGAAAGTGGTGGCACAGTACCTATGAAGCGGGAATAAAAAGCCCGTGGAGGGATAGCCACCAGTCGGATTTAGAAACAAAAACTGAAAACATAACAAACACAGCTTCGAGTATGACAAAGAAAATCCTAACCGAAAGGGGTGGGTGCCTGTGTTGACTTCGGAGCAGCAAAAGCGCAAACCAAAACAAAGCAAAATCCGCTATACGGAGTATTACGACCTGCAAAGCATCTTTGACAGTCTGTATGCTGACAGCCTGAACGGCAAGACCTTTCAGAACCTCATGCGCCTGATTGCAAGTGAGGAAAACATCAAACTGGCATATCGGACAATTAAGGGCAACAAAGGAAGCGGTACTCCCGGCGTGGATAAGCGGACAATCAAAGACCTTGCCGCACTTCGTGAGGAACAATACGTCCGGCTTATTCAAAAACAGTTCAGTTGGTACACTCCCCGCCCGGTGAAACGGGTGGAAATCCCCAAACCCAACGGAAAAACAAGACCGCTGGGGATTCCTACAATTGTTGACCGCATAGTGCAGCAATGTATTTTACAAGTGCTTGAACCAATCTGTGAAGCAAAGTTCCATGAGCGTTCCAACGGCTTCCGTCCGAACCGCTCTACGGAACACGCCATAGCACAATGCTGTCGGCTCATGCAGGTACAGCACTTGCATTATGCGGTGGATATTGATATTCGTGGTTTCTTTGATAATGTAAGCCACGGCAAGCTGATAAGGCAGATGTGGGAAATGGGTATCCGGGACAAAAAGCTGTTGTGTATCGTCAAGCAGATGTTAAAGGCACAGGTGGTACTTCCAGATGGAACGAGGACAACTCCAACCAAAGGAACGCCGCAGGGCGGCATTTTGTCGCCACTGCTCTCCAACATAGTGCTGAATGAGCTTGACTGGTGGGTGACTTCCCAGTGGGAGGAAATGCCTACCCATTACGAGTACAAAACCCGGCAGAACGCCCACGGTACAGATATTAAAAGTCACACCTACCGGGCGCTCAGGCGGAGCAGACTCAAAGAAATGTACATCGTGAGGTACGCTGACGACTTCAAAATCTTTTGCCGGAGCCGGCAGGACGCTGAAAAGGCGTTTGAAGCAACGCGGCTATGGCTAAAAGACCGGCTCGGGCTGGAAATCAGCCCGGAAAAGTCTAAAGTCATCAATCTAAAACAGCGGTATTCGGAGTTTTTGGGATTCAAGATGAAAGTCTACCCCAAAGGGAAAAAATACGTGGTCTGTTCACACATGAGCGATAAAGCCATAAAGCAGGCAAAGGGAAAAATATCTGCCGCTATCCGGGCGATACAGAATCCGGCAGATGACCGGGCGCAATACATCGCCATTCAGCAATACAATTCCGTGGTTGCCGGACTGCACAATTATTACCGTCTGGCAACACACATCAGCGTAGATTTTCCAAAGCTGTCCTATGGACTGAAGCTGCAAATGGCAAACAGGCTGCGGGAATTGACATCAAAAGGAAAACTGGAACGTGGATTTATCAAGGAACGGTATGGCAAGAGTAAACAGCTAAGGTTTCTGAACGGACACCCTCTCATTCCAATGGGATATGTCCAAACAAGAAACGCCCAGCACAAAAAGAAAACCATCAATCGGTATACATCGGAGGGACGGGCAGAAATCCATAAAAATCTTGGTATCAATACCGATACGATGATATGGCTCATGAAAAACCTTGTGTTGGACAAAACGATTGAGTTTGCAGACAACCGGATTTCTCTGTTTGCGGCTCAATATGGGAGGTGCGCCGTAACTGGCGTTGACCTTATGCCGTATGACATTCGCTGTCACCATAAAGTGCCGCTTGAAAACGGTGGTACAGATGAATACAGCAACCTTGTTCTTGTAACCGAAGCAGTACATATCTTAATCCATGCCACTTTGGGAGAAACAATCCAGAAGTACCTAAAGGAACTCCAACTGAACAAAAAACAACTGGAAAAACTGAATAAACTGCGAAAACTGGCGGGAACGTCTATAATCGAATAACCAATTTTTTAATGCTGTAACGAAGTGTGTAAGTTATGTTTAAAACGTAAAATTTCTAAAGTCGATGGGGCGCCGTGTGCGGTGAAAGTCGCACGCACGGTGCTAAGCGGGGGAAAAGCCGGAAACATTTGAAACTGTAGGCTTACCTATCGCAATCGGGTGCAAAATCGCAGGGCATCAAGCAGCTTATGAGTGGAGGGGGCATTATTATTGTGGCGCAGACGGTGATTCCACAGCTCTCCAGCTTGTTTTCATAAGATAAATGGGCGGCATCATAGACAAAATCACTGATTTCATAAAGGAGATGCTGCAGGGGTGGGTACTTAATAACCTTGATACCATGTTTTCCGACGTCAATGATAAGGTCGGCACGATTGCGGGGGAAGTCAGCAAGACGCCAAGCACTTGGAACTCCGGCATATTCAGCATGATACGGACATTATCGGAAAACGTGGTAGTCCCCATAGCAGGCATGATAATCAGTTTTGTGCTGATCTATGAGCTGATAACAATGGTAATCGACAAAAACAATATGCATGACTTTGATACAAGCCTGTTCTTCCGTTTTTTATTTAAGGCTTGTATCGCTGTCATGCTGCTTTCCAAGACCTTTGATATAGTCATGGCGGTGTTTGATGTGGGAAGCCATGTGGTGACACAGGCGGCATCTTCCATATCCGGCTCCACAAGCCTTGACGTACAGGCTACCCTTACCACCATGTTCAACAACCAGATTGACACAATGGGGATAGGGGAGCTTATCGGTCTTGGCATGGAAACTATGGTCATCAGCTTATGTATGAAAATCATGTCCGTCCTCATCACCGTCATTCTATACGGGCGCATGATTGAAATATACCTTTATGTGTCAGTAGCGCCAATCCCGGCAGCGACAGTTACCAACCGGGAATGGGGCACAATCGGGACAAATTATTTAAAAGGGCTTGTGGCTCTTGCATTTCAGGGGTTCTTTATCATGGTGTGCGTGGCGATCTATGCTGTGCTTGTGGCGAGTGTCGCAGTGGCGGGCAATCTGCACAGTGCATTGTGGTCGGTTGCGGCATATACCGTAATCCTCTGTTTCAGCTTATTTAAGACAGGCTCATTATCAAAATCAATTTTCAATGCCCATTGAGTACGAAAATACTGTACTTATTGGGCATTTCCCACGAAAGGAGCAGACTATGGCAATATCCGTACCAGTGCCGAAAGACCTGAGTGGAATCAAGACAAAAGTGGCGTTGAACCTTACCAGAAGGCAGATTATCTGCTTTTCGGGAGCCGCCCTTGTGGGAGTGCCATTATATTTCCTTACAAAAGGAGTATTAGGCACACAGGGGGCGGCGCTTATCATGGTGGGCGCAATGCTGCCATTCTTCTTTTTGGCAATGTATGAAAAAGACGGTTTCCCGGCAGAGAAGATTTTATACTTCATGCTCCGGCAGAAGGTACTTACGCCGGGAATCAGACCGTATAAATCGGAAAACCTTTACAAGCAGTTGGAGGAACGGGAAAAAATCAGGAAGGAGGTATGTTTCCTTGAACAAAAAGCAAAAGGCGGGGGCGGCAAAGCCAAAACCGCAGGAAAATAAGCGGACACCGGAAAAAGCGGGACTGACTTTATCGGAAAAGAAACGCCTTGCGGAACTTCGGCGTGTGCTTGCCGGGAACAGTAAAGAGCAGGCGAAGCCGGACACCGCACAGAAAACCATTACATTCAAAAAAATGTACCGGGACGGCATCTGTCAGGTGGCGGACAGTTATTACACGAAAATGGTGGAGTTTTTTGACATCAACTATGACTTGCTGGAGGTGGAGGATCAGGCGGATATTCTGGAAGAATACAGCAAGCTGATTAACTACTTCGATCCGTCCATAAAGTTCCAGCTGTTCTTATTCAACAGGCAGGTCAGCGAACAGGCTCTTGCGGAGCAGTTTGACATTCCTCTGCAGGAGGATGATTTTGACGATATTCGTGACGAGTACACGCATATGCTAAAGCACCAGTCGGCAAAAGGCAACAACGGAATCATCAAGTCCAAGTATCTGATTTTCGGCGTGGAAAGCGCCGGGTACAGGGAAGCAAAGAGCAAGTTAAGCAATATTGAAAAAGACGTGGTACGCAATTTAAACAGTATCGGCACAAACGCCAGAGGTCTTGACGGGAAGGAAAGGCTGCGTATCCTGCATGAGTATTTCAATCAGGGTACAATGGAGCCTTTCCGTTTTTCATTTAAGGAGCTGTCAGAATCCGGGAAGTCGGTCAAGGACTATATCGCCCCGCCGGGGTTTGACTTCCGCTATCCGAGCCGCTTTAAGTCCGGCAGCATCTATGGGAGCGTGTCTTACCTTGATATGATTGCGCCGAAGTTTACGGACGAGATGGTTAAGAAGCTGCTGGATATTGACGATAACCTCACACTTACCATGCATATGCAGACCATTGATCCGGTGGAAGCAATCAAGATGATAAAACGTGCGCTCACTGACATTCAGAAAATGAAAATAGAGGAACAGAAGAAGGCAGTCAGAAGCGGTTACGATATGGATATTCTGCCTACGGACATCGTGACTTATGAGAAGGACACGTTAGAGCTTCTGGACGATTTGAACACAAGCAACCAGAAACTTATCAAGATGACCTTCCTCATTGCCTGTTACGGGAGGACGAAGCGGGAACTGGAGAACCTGACGCAGAGGGTGTCCGGCATTATCCAGCAGGCAAACTGCAACCTCAGATGCTTGCAGTATTTACAGGAACAGGGGTTAATGGCGAGTGCGCCGATTGGCTGTAATGAGGTGGGGATTGAAAGAAACCTCACCACTAAAAGCGCCGCTGTCCTTGTGCCTTTCTGCACACAGGAGCTTTTTATGCCTGCGCCCGCCATTTATTACGGTTTGAACGCACTCAGCAATAACATGATTATGGCAGACCGAAAAAGGCTGCGTACACCGAATGGGGTGATTTTGGGAACGCCGGGAAGTGGCAAGTCTTTCTCCGCAAAGCGGGAGATTCTCTCCTGTTTCCTTATCACAAAGGACGATATTATTGTCTGCGATCCAGAGGGCGAGTATTTTCCGTTAGTGCAGGCACTTCATGGGCAGGTGGTAAGGCTTGCCACCAATTCAAAAGACTTCTTAAATCCGATGGACATACAGCTTTCACATAAGGGGGACAAGGAAGCGTTGAAGTTAAAGAGCGATTTCCTGATTACCCTGTGCGACTTGATTGCCGGGGGGAAGGACGGTCTGGAGAATGACGAGAAGGGCATCATTGACACCTGCATCAAGCATATTTATGACGGGTATTTCAAGCACCCGAAGCCGGAGAATATGCCCATACTGGAAGATTTGTATAATGCGCTGTTAAAGTATGAGCCGAGGGACGTTGCGCCGGAGATGCAGAGGGAAGCGAAGCAGAAGGCGGTACGGATTGCCAATTCCTTAGTGCTGTATGTGCATGGCTCGCAGAATTATTTTAACCACCGTACCAACGTGGACGCACACAACCGGATCATGTGCTTTGACATTCGGGATTTGGGAAACCAGTTAAAAGAGATAGGGATGCTGATTGTGCAGGATGCGGTCTGGAACAGGGTGTCACAGAACCGGGAACGGAAAGTTGCCACAAGATACTACTGTGATGAGTTCCATTTGCTCCTGAAGGAAAAGCAGACAGCAGTTTACTCGGTCGAGATATGGAAAAGGTTTCGGAAGTGGGGCGGAATCCCGACAGGCTTGACGCAGAACGTGGGCGATTTTCTGAAATCGGAGGAAATCGAGGGCATCTTGGGGAACAGCGATTTTGTGTACCTGTTAAACCAGAACGCCAAAGACCAGCATATTCTGGCGGATAAGTTGGGATTGTCGGAGAAACAGCTCATGCACGTCACCAATTCCGAGCCGGGAAGCGGTCTGATATTGTTTGACAACGTGGTTATCCCCTTCGTGGATAAGTACCCGGCAGATACAAAGACCTTTGCGATTATGAATACGAAGCCGGAAGAATCCGTAACAAAGGGGGATGAGGACAGTTAATGGCAGAAAAGAAAGGGAAGAAAAAACAGGATACCGTCTACCGTAAAGAAGCAAATGCGGAGTTTCATAAGGGAGCTGACAATGCTTTTACGGGCGGCGGCAATGCTGCCTATCAGCCGAGGGATTCCGGCACAGGGAAGCCGGGGCGTGGTTCGGGCGGCAAAAGGCAGACGGAAAAGAGTATGCAGGCACAGCAGGAAACTTTTGGACAAAAAGTCCAGAAGTCCAAAGAGAGCCAGACGGGAAAAAACAGCACGTTTACAGAGAATAAAAGCGTGGATTCCCTAAACAGCGATGCCGGACAGCGTAAACCGAACCATGCTTCAAAGGTTCAGGCAAAAAAGCAGATGTACCGGAACACTTCTGGACAAAAAGTCCAAAAGTCCGAAGCGAAGCCGGGGCAGGAAGAAAAACCGGATTTTGTAAAGGAAAGCAGTGGATTTACCGGGCAGGAGAATTTTAACCAGACGGAGGACAGAGAGAAGCAACAGCCAGATGCGGAAGATTACCACCGGAGGGACACTTACAGGCAGTCGCAGAAAAAGGGGAAATACCATAAAAAGCGGGTGCAGAGGGAACACCGGAATAAAGGAAGTACGAAGGAAAAAGCGGAAAATAAAACCTTTACGGAAGAATCTTTTACGGAGAATACCGGGAATCTGTTTCAGGGGGAAGGGGATTCTGAATTTACCGGAAGTAAAAAGCTGCAAAAGAAACAGCGGCAGGCAGAAAAAGCCGCAAAAAAAGTACAGAAGGCAAGGGCGAAGCTGCCAAAGACAAGGGAATACACCTTGCAGAGAGTGTTTGACGAGAAAACCGGGAAGGGAAAATATGTGGTTGTCCCTCTGGATAAAGAGAAGCCATTCAAGCAGGAGGGCATACCCAAAACCACCATGCGCCGGATGCAGAATGAGAGCCGGAATTTCGTGCATGGGAAAATCGCTGAAACGGAGAAAGAAAATTCAGCGGTAGAGGGCGCACATAAATCGGAGCAGAAAGTGGAAGCGGTTTATTCTTTCGTCAAAAGGCAGGTAAAAGGGAAAGAGCAGAAACAGCGGGCGAAAGTGGCAAAGCTGGAAAAGAAGCAGTTTAAAAAGGAAGTCAGTTTCCAGTACCAGAAATTCTTGGAAGAAAACCCGCAGATGCAGAAAAAAGCCTTGCAGAAGCGGTTACAGAAACAGCGCATCAAACGGGAGTACATCAAGGCGAGGAAGAAAGCAGCGGCAGGAAAAACAGCGGAGCAGGCGTTTGAAAAGACGAAAAACGGTGCGGTCACTGTGGCGAGGAAGTTACAGGAGTTCGCAAGGAGAAATGCGGGCTTGCTTGTGACGGTGGGCATCATGGCTCTGCTCCTTATGATGATTATGGTTTCCGTATCGTCCTGTGGGGCGATGTTTGCGGATACGCAGTCCACGATTTTAGCAGCGAGTTATTTAAGCAAGCCGAAAGAGATTGACACCGCTGATTTACAGCTTACCCGTCTGGAGCTTGACTTGCAGAATGAGATTGACCGGGTGGAAACGGATTATCCGGGGTATGATGAATATTCTTATAATCTTGGGGCAATCGGGCATAACCCGTTTACCCTTATCGGCTATTTATCGGCAGTCCATACGGAATTTACCGCAAGTGAGGTGGAAAGCGAAATACAGGCTCTTTTTGATGAGATGTATACGCTCACACTTACGCCGGATACGGAAACGAGGACAAGGACAGTCACAAAGACAGGAACGAGGACGGTCACTGATCCGGTCACAGGGGAGGAAACAGAGGAAGAATATGAGTATGAGGAGGAAGAAGAATATGAGGTCAGTATCCTCCGGGTGACACTGACGGTCATACCGCTTGAAAGCCTTGTTTCCGGGAAAATGGATACGGAGCAGGCGGAGATTTTCGCCATGTACCGGGAAACAAACGGTCTGCTTCAGGAGTTCGCATCGCCGCTTAACCTTTACTGGTATTATTATGTGTCAAGTTATTACGGATACCGGAAAAATCCAGCCACAGGGAACGAGGAATTTCACCGGGGCGTGGATATAGCTGTACCGACAGGCACAACCGTTTATGCCGCCCATGACGGTACGGTGACAGCGGCGGCGTATGACAGCCACTACGGGAATTATGTAGCGATTGAGATAGACGGTTACACAACCAAGTATGCCCACATGGACAGCATCAGCGTGGGTGCGGGGCAGGAAGTGGAAAAAGGGGCGGTCATCGGCACAACGGGGAATACGGGGAGCAGCATAGGAAGCCATTTGCATATCGAATGTTTATATGACGGGGAGTATTATAACCCGTTATTTTATTTTGGCGTGGGGGAAGGCACACTGTACGGGGAAACACCGGGCGGTCTGCCGGGGAACGCCATACCGCCGGATGCCTATGATGACGCATCAGTGCAGGCTCTTATGGAGGAAGCCGCAAAATACCTCGGCTACCCTTATGTGTGGGGCGGCTCAAACCCTTCCACAAGTTTTGACTGTTCCGGCTTTGTCTGTTGGGTATTTACTAACAGCGGGGTGCATAACCTTCCACGAACAACCGCACAGGGGATTTATGACCAGTGTACTCCGGTTTCCGCATCAGACGCAAAGGCGGGGGACATCATATTTTTTACCGGGACTTACAATTCTGCCGGGGCGGTGAGCCATGTGGGGATTTACTGCGGCAACGGAACAATGATTCACTGCGGAGATCCAATCAGCTACGCAAGCATCAACTCGTCTTACTGGCAGAGTCATTTTTACAGTTTCGGAAGATTAAATTAAGGAGGCATTTATGACAAAGGAACGCATTGAAAAGGAGCTTTCCAAAGTGGATGCGCAGCTTGAATCCTTGCAGGCGAAAAAGAAGGATTTGGAAGAACAGAAGCGCATGGCGGAAAGAACAGAAAAAATGGATATTATCGAAAAGCATAAAATCTCGTCCGAGAAGCTGCAATTACTCATTAAATTCAGCGAGGACGAGATTTTGAAGTTATTGGAAGAAAAAGAAAATGCAAAGGAGATGGCAGGAAATGAAGAAAAAGTTATCAGCTAGGGCGGCGGTGTCGCTGCTCTTGTCGGCATTATTGTTCTGTATGCCCGTAGGGGCGTTTATGGCGAACAGCGGGAATACGGTAGATGTCTATGCGGAGGGTGCGCTTACAGAGGAAAGCGGCGAAACGTCAGAGAAAGGCAGTACCGAAGCGGAAACAGAGGAAAGCACTGAGACAGAGGAAAATACGGAAACCGGAGAAAGTGAAACTGGGGAAACAGAATCCGAATCCGGCGAGAATGAAGGCGAAGCAGAATCCGGTGGCAGTGGGGAAGGTACGGAAGGCGGAACAGTATCCGGGAATGAAGTTCCGGAGCCGGAATGTACCTGCAAAGAAAAATGCACACAGTATTCCGCTGATAAAGATTGTGAGGTCTGCAAGGGGGATTTCAGCTTATGCGAATATGTGAACCCGAATGTAAAAATCACAATCTCCACTCCCTCCGGCTGGCACAATGACACCACAAAGGTACATATCTCCGTTGAAGATGTGGCACATTCCGGCAACTTCTCCATAAAGACGGTGCAGGCGAAAGTGGCGCAGAATGGGAGCTGGACGGACATCACAGAGGATATGTATGTGGAGATTTCAGAAAATGCCACCGTCTATGTGCTTGTGACAGACCAGAGGGGCAAGACCTATGAGAAAAACCGCTATATCAGGTGCTTTGACTTCACGAAGCCTACCTTAAACGCTGCGGTCAGTGACGGATTGTTAAGCGTACAGGCGCACGATATGGATTCCGGCATCAAGGCGGTGTATGTGAACGGGTATGAATTTACGGAGCTTACCAATGGCGTGTTGAATATCCGCCTGCAGCAGTTTGACGCAGGCTACCAGTATTTCACCATTTCCGCAATGGACAATGCCGGGAATATGTCAGAAGTCTATAAGACAGCGAACCCGTATTATACCGATCCGGAAAAGGCGGACGGGAATGAGAAGAACCCGGCAGAGCAGCTCCCGGTGAACGCACAGGCAACCAAGCCTTCCTCCGCTACCGCACAGGTAACGGAACATACCAAAACGGACAGTGACGGGAACACCGTTTCCGAAAACAGCCTTGCAGAGCAGAAAAAGCAGGCAATGGCGGAAGCGGCGGCATCGGAGAAGAAAGAGGAAGCCGGGGAGAAGGAGAAAAGCGAAACGGGGAAGGAATTTTATACAATCCAGACCGCATCGGAAAAAGTATTTTACCTTATCATTGACCGGGACGGGGAGGAAGAAGTGGTTTATTTCCTGACGGAAGTTACGGAAAATGACCTGTTGAACGTGACAGCGGACAACAGCGACACCTTACCGCAAAATTCCGCCGCACTGGAATCCGCAATCCCTGTGACGGAGGGCGCACTTCCCAATAATAACGGGGAACAGGAAACGGAAGAAGAAGCTGCGGAAGAAGCGGCAGAGGACGGGGAGGAAAATACCGAAGAACCCGAACCGGAGTCGGAGAAAACAGGGGAAAACCCGGCGGCAACCTATATCATTCTTGGGCTTGTGGCGGTTGTAGCCATTGGCGGCGGCTATTATTTCAAGGTAGCAAAGAAAAAGAAAGAGGAATTTCTTGACGAGGACGATGATGAGGAGGAAGAAGAATACGAAGATGATGAGGAGAATGAGGAAAAAGAGGATGATTTCTTTGAGGATGACGGGGAGGAGTAGACGGCGATATGGCAGAAAAGAAATATTCAGTTATTCTGGCTGATCCCCCTTGGCATTACTATGTACATTCTAAAAAAGATGCGGGAAGAACCGCAGAAAGCCACTATTCCACCATGAACATTGAAGATATAAAGGCACTTCCGGTAGCTGGCATTGCGGACAAGGACTGCGCCTTATTTCTTTGGGTGACATTCCCATGCCTTTTGGAAGGTTTGGAAGTGATAAAAGCATGGGGGTTTGCTTATAAGACGGTAGCGTTTGTATGGGTAAAACAGAATAAAAAGAGTGAGTCGCTTTTTTGGGGTATGGGGTATTGGACACGCAGTAATGTAGAAATCTGCATACTGGCAACAAAGGGCAGACCAAAGCGTGTCCATGCAGGGGTACATCAGGTAGTAGTATCCCATATCGAAGAACACAGCAGGAAGCCGGAAGAAGTACATCACCGGATTAATCAGCTAATGGGTAGTGTGCCCAAAATAGAACTTTTTGCCCGGAGAAAGGCAGAGGGGTTTGATGTGTGGGGAAATGAAGTGGAATGTGATATTGAGTTGATAGGAGGAAAAGAAAAATGCAGTTAGTGATAGCGGAAAAACCGAGTGTAGCAAGGAGCATTGCGGAGGTAATCGGCGCAGCAGAGAACCATGACGGATATATGGAAGGGAATGGTTATGTTGTGAGCTGGTGCGTAGGGCATCTGGTGGAGCTGGCACAGCCGGAAAGCTACGGGGAGCAGTGGAAAAAATGGACGTATGAGAGCCTGCCCGTCAAGCCGGAAACATGGCGGTATGAGGTGAAGCCGGACACGAAAGCGCAGTATGACGTGCTTTTCCAGTTGATGCACAGGGAGGACGTTTCGGCTACGATCTGCGCCACTGACGCCGGACGGGAGGGAGAGCTTATCTTCCGCCTTGTGTATGAAATGGCAGGCTGTGACAAGCCGATCAAACGCCTGTGGATTTCCTCAATGGAGGAAAGCGCCATTCGTGAAGGGCTTGAAAATTTACAGCCGGGGAGCGATTATGACAACCTGTACCATTCCGCACTGTGCAGGCAGGAAGCGGACTGGCTTGTGGGCATCAACGGTACAAGGCTGTTTACGGTTTTATATGGCGGAAAGGTTTTAAAGGTGGGGCGGGTGCAGACACCCACCCTTGCGATGTTAGTAGACCGGGAAGCAAAGATTATGAATTTCCAGAAGGAAAAATATTACATGGCACATATTCTGATGGACGGGATGGATGCCGCCACCGGGCGTATTGATGATAAAAATGAAGCGGATGAGATTGCGGGGGGTTGCCAAAACGGGCAGGCTCTTACCACGTCCGTTGTGAAAGAGGAAAAAACGGTTATGCCGCCGAAGCTCTATGACCTTACCACGCTCCAGAGGGATGCGAACCGCTTGTTTGGATTTACCGCAAAGCAGACCTTAGAGTACACACAGAGCCTTTATGAGAAAAAGTTAGCCACATATCCGAGGACGGACAGCCAGTTCTTATCCGATGACATGGGGCAGACCGCAGAGGGCGTGATTGAAGCAGTGTTCAGTTCCCTGATGTTTGAGGAAAACAAGGTTTCCAGACCAGACATAAAGCGGATTCTGAACAGTAAAAAGGTGACAGACCACCACGCCATTATCCCCACAATGGAGATAGCGAAAGCTGACCTTGCGGCACTGCCGGAAACGGAGCGTAAAATCCTGTCTTTGGTTGCGAACCGCCTGTTATGCGCCACCGGGGAGAAACATCTGTATGAAACGGTAAAGGCGGAGTTTTCCTGCAATGGACATACTTTTGCGGTTTCCGGGAAGTCCGTCACGCATAACGGGTGGAAGTCCTTTGAGGATGCCTTTAAGCGTTCCTTTAAAATCTCCGGGAATCAGGAGGAAGAAAAAGAGGAAAAGAAGCTGCCGGAACTGTCGGAGGGACAGGCATTTGACGGTGTGCAGACGAAAGTCAGCGAGCATTTCACTTCGTCGCCGAAGCACTTTACGGAAGATTTATTATTATCGGCAATGGAACGTGCCGGGGCGGAAGATATGGGCGATGACGTGGAACGAAAAGGCTTGGGTACGCCTGCGACAAGGGCGGACATCATTGAGAAGTTAGTCAGGGACGGGTTTGTGAAGCGTGAGAAGAAGCAGATCATACCAACAGAGGACGGAATGAAGCTGATTACGGTGCTGCCGGATGTGGTGAAGTCCCCGAAACTTACCGCCGATTGGGAAAATGCCCTGACACTGGTAGCGAAAGGGGAGCTTCCTATGGAGGACTTCATGGCGGACATTGAAAACATGGTGTCGGAACTGATACATACCTACCATGAGGTCAGTGACGAACAGAAAAAGATGTTCGCACAGGAGCAGGCGGCTCTTGGGGTATGCCCGAACTGCGGCGGTCAGGTGGTAAAAGGAAAATTCGGCGCTTACTGCGTGAAAAAATGCGGTATGAACGTGAGCCGGGTAATGGGTGCTGCCCTTACCGATGCACAGGTGAAGGATATGCTTGCCGGAAAGAAAATCCTGTTAAAAGGGTTAAAGAGCAAGGCGGGCAAGCCCTATGATGCTTATATCATTCCGAGTGGGATGGAAGAATACCATTACACCAAAGACGGGGCAGAAAAAAGCGGGGTACAGTTTAAGTTTGTCATGGAGTTTCCGAAAAAGAAAACTTCTGGCGGGAAGAAGAAATAAGGGAGGAAGAAAGATGTTTACAACCGGGGATAAGTTATTAAACGTGATGAAAGAGGAAGAAATCAGCATTATCGAGCTTTCCAGAATGTCGGGAGTGCCGGAGAGGATAATCATGGATATTCTGGCGGGCATCAGGGAGCCGGAGCTTGGCGTGGTATGCAGGATTGCGGACGGACTTGGCATCTGCGTCCATGAACTTCGTGCCGATGAGGAACAGTATGCCATATCCGTACAGAAAGATACCCTTGCAAAGCTGATCGTGGTCAGCGAGATAAACGGTGTGGAGCTGGAGGAACTGATACATACCATTCTGGAAAAAGGCATTGAGGAACATGGCTTTTATGAATAATGAAAATTTAATATAGTTGATAAAAATAGACTGTAAAGCATTTAAAAGTGTTTTGCAGTCTATTTAGAAGTAGTTGAGATTTATGTGGTTAAAGGATATAATTAGAGAAAGGTTGTGCTATTATGAAGTAGGGAGATTATGAAAGATGAACTTATTTGAAAAAGGGGAAACAACATCATGGTTTAGGGCTATATCTGATAATATTAGAAATGAAATAAATAATTTGGCAAATACAGAAATATGTAACACCGATTTGGGGGATTTGACAGAGTATTATTTCGCAAAGTATCAAATTGAAGAAATTCAGATATTTACGGAAAACATAACGAAAGAGCTTACCGAAACAAAATTACAAAGATATAATCAGTTCTATCGCCCCGGATATAGTGAATTTGGTTCTCAGTATCATATGTTAGATGGCTATAAAATTACTTTTACAATTCCTTTTGATGGCGATAAAGATTTATTGGATTTAAGACCGTCAACTTTTTATAGGCAAAGTTTTCCAGTTGACAGAGTAATAGCACCAACTGACGATGATTATGGGAAAATTATATTTTCTCTGGAGTACGCAAAGAGTGAATTGCAAAGAAGTGAGAATAGTAATGAGATTGTTCAAAAGGGGTTTCAGCGTGAAATAGATACATATTTTAAGACAATAGAAACGATAAATCAGGAAGTGAGAAGCTATAATAACGGTTTGTCAAATATTGTAAACAAATATTTGGAAACAAGGTTACAAAAACAAATGATTATTTACAAATGAGAGAAAGATTGGAATTGCCATTAAAGCTGAATAATGCACCCAACACAAAGCCTGTTATTTTAAAAAAGCAAAGAAGAAAAAAGAAATATCTTTTCCAAATAAGAAAGAGCCTGAGAAAAATTATGAGATTTCCGATGCGCATTACGAAAATATAAAGAGTATTATTTCATTAGCGTGTGTATCTATGGAAAAAACTGCTCGTACTTTTAGTAAGTTGTTGGAAGAAGAATTGAGAGATATTATTTTATCAAACTTGAACACACATTATCAGGGTACAGCTTCAGGGGAAACTTTTAACAAAATTGGAAAAACTGACATCTATATTCCATTTGATAATAAGGCAGCATATGTAGCTGAATGTAAAATTTGGCATGGCAGTAAAAAATTTGTTGAAGCAATAGACCAGCTATGCAGTTATACAACTTGGAGAGAAACAAAAACATCACTTATAATTTTTAATAAGGAAAATAAAGATTTTGAATCGCTGCTTGATAGCATAGATCAGGCTTTGAACGCATCAGATAGGTGTAAAAATATCATTCGACTTGAACATAACCAGTGGCAAGGTATTTTTTCTAAGGAGTCTGATTCAAAAGATACATTGACGATTAATGTAATGGTATATGATTTATACATTAAGCAATAAAGATGTTTGTTTTATATTGAATATTATATTTGGAGTAGCACTTAGGAGAAATCTTAGGTGCTTTTCTTATATTAAAAATCCGAGGAAAGGAGCATACAAAAATTGAATAAAGTTTACCGTCACTGGTGGCAATGGCTTATGAACGAACCATAGCCACCTTTTATATTGCCCAAAAACAATAAACAGGAAATGGAGGATTGCCATGAGAAAATATGACTTAATTTCCATACTCTCCGAAGAAACTTCAAGGAGGGTGACGAGAAATGAAGAAAGCTGGAAGAAATATTTGAACACAGCATCAAGGCTCTACAAATACCCGTTCAAAGACCAGCTCCTTATCTATGCCCAAAGACCGGACGCCACAGCCTGCGCTTCCATAGAGATATGGAATGAAAAAATGCACTGTTGGGTAAACAAGGGCGCAAAGGGGATTGCACTTCTTGACGAAGAAGGGAGTCCCTACACCGGACTGAGGTACGTTTTTGACATATCGGACGTGCATAAGGCAAGGCGCATCGGGCGTTTCCCTCAGCTTTGGGAGATGCGGGAGGAACATCAGGAAGCGGTTCTGAACCGTCTGGAAGGGATTTACGGGGATACTGACAAAGAAGCCGGGTTTACGGACAGGATCAGGGAGATTGCTTCCCGGATTGCACAGGACTGTTATGGGGAGCTTGCTTCGGATATGGAATATCTGAAAGAGGGAAGTTTTCTGGAGGAACTGGACGAACTGAATATTGCTGTTCGTGTCCGGGAAACACTGGCGGACAGCATCGCCTACACCGTCTTAAAGCGGTGCGGCATGGAAGATGCGGAGCTGGCAGAGGAAATCCAGTTCCCCTATATCCATGAGTTTAATACAATAGAAACCCTGTCACATATCGGTGACAGCATATCCGATTTATCCAAGCCTGTGCTTATGGAGATTGGCAAAGCAATCGGGGTGTATGACAGGGAAATCGCCGGAAAGGAAGCAGCGAGAAATTTTGCCCAAAAAGGACTTGCAAATACCTCTGACACACGCTATAATGCTTTAAAGCGTGAAAGCGAAATGGAGGACGTACAACCTACCACACAGACCGGAAATGCCGGGGAAAGGGGAAATAATGATGAATCTGACCTACGAGAAGAACGGGGATTACATGATACCGATGTTACAGGTGGACGAGCAGCCGGAGGGGACGCTCACGAAATACGGGCTGATGAGGAAGAATTACTTACAGGAACACAAGAAGGGGATTTACACCGGGCTTCTGCTGAAAGGAAAGCTGAAAGAGCATCTTCTGACCATTCAGGAGCAGGCGGAGCAGAGGATGGAACTGCTGACCGGGCAGATGATGAAGCAGGAGGGAGTGACGGAAAAACTCAAAGCAGAGAACCAGATGCTCTGGGTTCAGAAGATGAACAACATCAGGCACTCGGCGGAGGAAATCGTGCTGAGGGAACTGGTATACAGCCTGTAAATGAGGAAGAAATAACTGAAAATAAGGAATTGACAGAGCCGGGTAATGGAGAAAGCGCATTATCCGGTTTTTCTTTGTCTGGCGAGGAAATCATTAACAGGCATTGGGCAGAGATTGAAAAGGGGATTTTGCAGTTTGATGAATTTATGATGCATAAATGCCCGGATATTGCCGGGGTAATGCTTTTTGAGCCGGATAAGGATAAACAGACGGAATACATCAAAAACAGTTACCGGCATGGGGAAAACACAGAGTTTTATGTGGGGAAAGAAAGAGCCGGATACAGGGCGGACGAAAGCGGTATGACGCTTTGGAACGGAACATATGCACATCGGAAAGCAGAAGCAGTTATTACATGGGAAGCTGTGAGGGACAGTATCGCCTTTTACATGGAAAAGGGCGAATATCTGAAAGAAGGGCAGATTCCGCAGTGGGAAGAACCGAAGGAAACGGAAGTTTACCAGCAGCTTAGTTTATTCCCCACCATAGAGGAACAGATCGGCACGATAGAAGCGGCGCAGGCAGGAGAGAAATATATCATGCCCGCCGCTTTTTCTCTGCCAAAGGAGCAGCTTGAAGCCATTTTACGCACAGGGGGCGGACGGGATAACAGCAGGAGCCGCATTTATGCCAAGTACCAGCAGGGCAAAACGCCGGAGGAAATGGCGGAGTTTCTGAAAAATGAGTACCGAACTACGGGGAAAGGCTTTGATTTTGGCAGCAATCCCATTTCCGTCTGGTTCAATGAATCCGGCATGAGCGTCGGCTACGGGATGTCCGCAAAGGAAAACCCGGTTGCGGTGATGGGATGGCAGGAAATAGAGGGCGTTGTCCGTTCTATGGTGGAGAATGGCTCTTACATGGGCGCAAATGAAGTGTTCCTTGTGGATGCGGTGGAACGTCAGAGGGTGTCAAATGACCTGTTCAATTTCTTTTGGGACGGTATCGGGGAAGCGCCGGAGAGCATACCGATTAAAAGCCACAACCACCCGGAGAGCATGACAATCCTGTGCGAGCTTTTATCCACACAGGAGGGGCGCGATGTCATCGCCGGGGAGCTTTCCCACGCAAAAGAGCAGATTGAAGCCGGGGAAAAGCAGATCAGGTGGCGGTATGTGAAAAAGCCGGAGCATCTGCTTTCAGAGATTGCGGATTTAAGTACAGAGAAAACGGAATACCCGGTACAGGACAGCATGGAGGTGCTGCATGAGGATTTTATTACACAGGATGAGATAGATGAGCGTCTGACAGGCGGCAGCAACTATCATCATGGGCAGTTCCGTATCTATGAGTATTTTATGGAAGGGCATGATAAGAAAGAAAATATTGCTTTCCTTAAAAATGAATACGGGACGGGCGGCGGCGCTCCCGCCTTAATCGGTTCAGACCGGAGCGATGAATGGCACGATTCCAAAGGAATCAAACTGGGGAAAGGCAGGATAGGCGATCCATACGCAAAAGTGCTTTTAAAATGGAACGTGGTGGAGAAGCGCATCAGGGAGCTTGTCAATGCGGATAAATACCTTACGCCGAAGGGCAAGGAAGCCTTTGCACAGTACAAAAAAGAGCAGGCGGAGGAAGCCATGCGCCGGGAGCAGGAAAAGCTGGAGCATGGTGTCCGGGTAGAATGTAAAGATGCCATAGAAAAAGCGATTGCGGAGAAATTTGACGGTTACACCCTTCCGGGGGATGCCGCAGAGGGCGTTATCCGGCAGTATGGGAAGGAACGTGTGGAAATCGTCCTTGCAAACACAATCATGCACTTATCCCATGACGGGCGGTTTTCCCCCGACAATAAGGAGTGGGCAAAAAGCCTTGTCCCTTCCGCTGACTGGCAGACCAGGGATTACCTCGTCACGTCCCACCCGGCTGTGCTGGACGGTTTTACAAACCAGACAAGGCGGTACATAGAGCGTGACAGGGAGCCGGAAAAAATTGCTGTACCGGAACAGGAAGCGGAAATTTCCGGGGAAAAATCCCAAAGTCCCGAACCGGAAAATAAAGCCAGCGACAATGAAAAAGCGCTGATGGAAAGGCTTGCGGAGATGTCCGCTGTGGTAAAAATCTGCGGTGCGCTTTCTATGAAAGATGTGGTCGGCTGGAACGAGGATACCGGGGCGGTTGCCATTGAGGATGACAGCAGGAGGTTAGAGGGCAAGGCGGTCTATGATGCTCTGTTTTTAGAAGCCACTGATTATGTCCTGATGCAGTCATTAAGCGGCAATACGGAAAAAGCGGTGGAAATGGATGCTCTGCTGAAGGAGGCTCAGAAGTATGCGGCACGTTATGAGAGCGAGCAGGAACAGCAGAGGGAAAGACACGCTGCGGAAGTTTCTGAAGCAGAGCTGTCAGAAGAAAAGAAGGAAGAACCTCTCCCGGATGCCGAGCCGGAAAACCTTACAGAAGAACCAGAACAGGAAGAAACAACACGTTTTACGGTTACGGAAACTTCGGATGCCTTTACAGAGCCTTATGCGGTATGGGACAGCGAAGCACAGGATTATTATATAACTGGCGATGGCACAGTGCCGACGTTTGGCACAGCGGAGGAAGCGGATGTTTTCTGCCAAAATCTCAACGGAGATTTACAGGGGAAAGAAGCAGAAAATATGGTTACAGAGCCGGGAACTGTTTCAGAATCAAAAGATACTGCTGAAAAAGATGATTTCCCCGACATTGACACACAGGCTATCCGGGAAGGTCTGGAAAAAGCGGGCATTGTGGACGGGCAGGTTGTAGACGAAAATGCTTTGGAAAACAGCCCGTTTATCCAGCAGGTCATGGGGGATGTGGAAACTCTGACCGGGGGCAATCCGCCAGAACCGGGGAAGGCATCAGGAAAACAGTCGGAGATTGATAAATCAAATGCAGTGAATTACCATATCTCTTTCAACGAAGCAGAGAATACCGGGAAAGGATTTGCGCCGAAAGAGAAGTTCCGGCAGAACGTGGAAGCCATACGAACCCTTGAAAAGATTGAAAGTGAACGCCGCACTGCCACACCGGAAGAACAGGAAGTTTTAGCAAAATATGTGGGTTGGGGCGGTCTTGCAGATGCCTTTGATTCTTCCAAAGCGAACTGGGCGAATGAGTATCAGGAGTTAAAGAGCCTGTTATCCCCGGAGGAATACGCTTCTGCAAGGGAAAGCACCTTAAATGCCCATTATACAAGCCCGGTCATCATTCAGGCAATCTATGACGCAGTGGGGAAAATGGGGTTTGCCAGAGGGAATGTGTTAGATCCCGCCGCAGGCATCGGGAATTTCTATGGCTGTCTGCCGGAGGAAATGAAGGGAAGCAGGCTCTACGGGGCGGAGCTTGACGGGATTACCGGGCGCATCGCAAAACAGCTCTACCCTCATGCGGACATTCAAATCACTGGCTTTGAAAACACCACCTATCCCAATGACTTTTTTGACGTGGCGGTAGGAAATGTGCCTTTCGGACAATATAAAGTGTCTGACAGGCAGTATGACAAGCACAATTTTTTGATACACGATTATTTTTTCGCAAAGACTTTGGATAAAGTGCGTCCGGGCGGCATTGTTGCCTTTGTCACTTCAAAGGGAACGATGGATAAGAAAAACCCGGAGGTGCGGAAATACCTTGCACAGCGGGCGGAGCTTTTAGGGGCAGTCCGGCTCCCGAACACAGCCTTTAAGGAAAATGCGGGTACGGAGGTCACTTCGGACATTCTGTTCTTAAAGAAGCGTGACCGGGTGTTAGACATTGAGCCTGACTGGGTGCATCTGACGGAAAAAGACGGTATCGTGATGAACCAGTATTTCGCAGACCACCCGGAAATGGTGCTTGGAAAAATGGAGATGGTTACAGGGGCGCATGGCATGGAGAGCGCCTGTCTGCCGGATGATTCCCTTCCCCTGTCGGCACAGCTTAACCATGCGCTTTCCCATGTGGAGGGCAGCATCGAGCAGGCGGATTTTAACGAGATTGAAGATGAACTGGCAAGGGAGAACATACCCGCCGATCCGGACGTGAAGAATTACAGCTATACCGTAGTGGACGATAAAGTGTATTACCGGGAAAATTCCATTATGAAGCCTGTGGACGTGTCGGAGAAAGCGGAGCAGCGCATGAAGGGCATGGTGGCAATCCGGGACTGTACGCAGGAACTGATAAACTTCCAGTTGGAAGAATACCCGGATGAAATGATTAAAAATAAACAGACGGAGTTGAATCAATTATACGATGATTTCTCCAAAAAATTCGGTCTTATCAGTTCACAGACCAATAAAAGGGCGTTCAATCAGGATTCCAGCTACTGCCTGTTATGTTCCCTTGAAAATCTGGACGATGAGGGGAAGTTTATTGGCAAGGCGGATATGTTCACGAAGCGTACCATTAAAAAGCAGGAAGTTGTGACGAGCGTGGACACAGCCAGTGAAGCGCTGGCGGTATCTTTAAGCGAGAAGGCGGGCGTGGATTTAGCCTATATGTCACAGCTTGCGGATAAAAGCGAGGAAGAAATCACAAAAGAGCTTGCCGGGGTAATCTTCCAGAACCCGGTCACAGAGGAATGGGAAACCGCAGACGAGTATTTAAGCGGGAATGTGCGGGAGAAGCTGTCAGTGGCGAGAACCTTTGCGGAAAACCACCCGGAATACGCCATTAACGTGTCCTCACTGGAAAGCGTACAGCCGAAGGAGCTTGACGCATCGGAGATTGAGGTGCGTATCGGCGCAGCATGGATTTCCACAAAATATATTGAGGACTTCATGCGTGAAACTTTTGAAACGCCGGGATACCTGCTTGAACGTAAGACAATGGGCATACAGTATTCAGGCGTGACCGGGCAGTGGAACGTGAAGGGGAAAAATGCGGACAGGGGAAACGCACTTGTCAATATGACCTACGGAACAGGGCGGGCAAACGCATACAGGATTTTAGAGGATTCCTTAAATCTGCGTGACACCCGTATTTTTGACATTGTGACAGAGGACGGGAAAGAAAAAAGAGTCCTCAACAAAAAGGAAACCATGCTTGCAAGCCAGAAGCAGGAAGCAATCCGGGAAGCCTTTAAGGACTGGGTGTTTCGTGATCCGGAGCGCAGGCAGGATTTATGCGCAAAATATAATGAGCTTTTCAATTCCACCAGACCGAGAGAATATGACGGTTCGCACTTAAAATTCCCCGGCATGACACCGGACATTGTACTCAGACCGCACCAGCTTAACGCTGTGGCGCATCAGTTATACGGGGACAACACGCTGCTTGCCCATTGCGTGGGGGCAGGCAAGACCTTTGAAATGATTGCGGCAGCAATGGAAAGTAAAAGATTAGGATTGTGTCAAAAGAGTTTATTTGTTGTGCCGAACCACCTGACGGAGCAGTGGGCGAGTGACTTCCTGCGCCTGTATCCGGGTGCGAATATCTTAGCGGCAACCAAGAAAGATTTTGAACCCGCCAACCGGAAAAAGTTCTGTTCCAGAATCGCAACCGGGGATTACGATGCTGTGATTATCGGACATTCCCAATTCGAGAAAATCCCGCTTTCCACCGAAAGACAGATGGCGATGATTGAAAGGCAGATAACGGAAGTTGAAATGGCAATCGAAGCGCTCAAAGCGGAAAACGGCGAGCGATACTCCATTAAACAGATGGAAAAAACAAAGAAATCACTGTCCGCAAGGTTGAGCCGGTTAAATGATTCCAGCCGGAAGGACAATGTTGTGACCTTTGAACAGTTGGGCGTGGATCGGCTGTTTGTAGACGAAAGCCATAATTATAAAAACCTGTTCCTTTACACAAAAATGCGGAACGTGGCGGGCATCGCACAAACGGAAGCGCAGAAATCTTCGGATATGTTTGCCAAGTGCCAGTATATGGACGAACTGACCGGAGGGAAAGGCATCACATTTGCGACGGGTACGCCAATCTCAAATAGCATGACGGAATTATACACTAATATGCGTTATCTCCAGTACAATACCTTACAGCGTTTGGGATTGGGGCATTTCGATAGTTGGGCGGCATCATTTGGGGAAACCCAGACAGCGATTGAGCTTGCGCCGGAGGGGACTGGATACAGGGCAAAAACAAGGTTTGCAAAGTTTTTCAATCTTCCGGAGCTGATTGCGTTATTTAAGGAGAGTGCGGACATTCAGACGCCGGATATGCTGAAACTTCCTGTGCCGGAAGCAGATTATGAAAATATCGTGTTAAAGCCGAGCGAGTACCAGCAGGACATGGTTCAGTCACTTGCGGACAGGGCGGAGGCGGTCAGGGACAGGAAAGTGCAGCCGAACATCGACAATATGCTGAAAATCACCAACGATGGAAGAAAGTTAGCGTTAGACCAGCGGCTCATCAATGATATGCTTCCCGATGAAGAAAACTCCAAAGCCACAACCTGTGTGGATAAGGCGTTTGAGATTTGGGAGCATACAAAAGAGCAGAAATCGGCGCAGCTTATCTTCTGCGATTTATCCACACCGAAGGGAGATGGGACATTTAACGTATATGAGGACATCAGGGATAAGCTCATGGCGAAGGGAGTGCCGGAGCAGGAGATAGCTTTTATCCATAACGCCAATACGGAAACAAGGAAAGCGGAGCTGTTCGCAAAAGTAAGAAGCGGGCAGGTTCGTTTTTTGTTAGGCTCAACCGCAAAAATGGGAGCCGGAACCAACGTGCAGGACAGGTTGATTGCGTTACACCACCTCGATGTGCCCTGGCGTCCGTCCGACATTGAACAGCAGGAAGGGCGGATTTTAAGGCAGGGCAACATGAATGACAAGGTGAAAATATTCCGGTATGTAACAGAAGGTACGTTCGATTCGTACAGTTGGCAGCTTATCGAGAATAAGCAAAAATTCATCGGGCAGATTATGACGAGCAAATCCCCAGTCAGAAGCTGTGAGGACATAGACGAAGCGGCTCTCACTTATGCCGAGGTGAAGGCTCTGGCAACAGGCAATCCCTATATTAAAGAAAAGATGGATTTAGATATTCAGATATCCAAGCTAAAGCTGTTAAAGGCGAACCACACCAGTCAGAAGTACCGCTTAGAGGACAACATCGTGAAGCACTACCCGGTGCAGATTGCTTCCATGAAAGAACGCCTTGCGGGGTATCGTGCCGACATTCAGACCTACGCACAGAATAAATTCCCGGATAAAGACACTTTCTCCATAAAAATCGGGAACCGGGTATATACGGACAAGAAGGAAGCCGGGGCAGCGCTGATTGATATGTGCCGGAGCGCAAAACAGCCGAATATGGCGGTCACAATCGGGGAGTATCAGGGGTTCAAGATGAGCGTTTCCTTCGATTCGTTCTTTTCCAAGTTTACGGTGAATTTAAAAGGCAGCATCAGCCATGAGGTGGAAATCGGCACTGATCCGTTGGGAAATTTGCAGAGGTTAAGCAACGCCTTAGAGGGCATGACCGGGAAAATGGAAACGGTGGCGCAGAAGCTGGAGAACGTGGAGCATCAGCTTGAAACCGCAAAGGTGGAGGTCACAAAGCCATTCGCACAGGAAACGGAGCTTGCGGAGAAACTGGAACGCCTGACAGAGCTAAATGCCCTGTTAAACATGGACGAAAAGGGCGGCGATGGGATTGATATGGACGATGAGCCGGAGAATGACGGGGAACAGGAGGAACTTGATACAGAGGAAATGGGGCGTGATGCGGAAGCGGTGGCGGATGCGCCTTTCAGACCGCAGGTGAACCGGGCAGTATCGGAGAAGGTGGCGGAGCATGGGAAGGAGAGGATGTTAGCCGACAGTCCGAGAGGGCGCATTTCCGTAAAAGAGAAACTTGCCGAGATGCGTGAGAGGGCATATGGGCAGAAACAGCCGGAAAAGCCGGATATTTCAAAAGGTAAAGGAAAAGAGGAAAGTTTATAAGGAGGGCAAAATGGAAACAGCAGGACAGAACACAAAACAGGTCATGGAGGAAAATGACGCATTAAAGCAGCTTATGGAGCTGCTGAACCAGCAGAACATGAACGAGCAGTCACAGGATTTTATGGGGGTTTTCTGGTATGTGGCGGGTATGCAGGTGCAGCTTGCCGCAATGGTGGATGAATTACAGGGTGTCCGGGAGCAGCTTTCGCAGATGCAGGAGAAACAGCCGAAGTCCGTTACGGAGAACCTTATGGAGAAAATATCCCACCTTCAGGAGAAAGTCACAAGCCTGTCGGAACGTCTGACAGCGGTAAGAAACCGTCTGGTGGAAACAGCAGCGCAGGCGGTCAGCACTTTTAAGGAAAAAGGCAGGGCGGAGATGTGCAAGGTTCTCCAGAAAGGAATCTCCGGCGTGAAGTCCATGCTTTCCGGCTACCGGGAACGTCTGGTTGACGTGATAACGGACTGTGAAAAGACAGCCAACCAGATTGACAGCATCGGGGATGAATTGAAACAGATTGGGAACAGCGTTTCCAACGTGGGCAGGCTGTTAGCCGGGAAAGGAACGAAAGAGGCATCGGACGAAAAGCCGGGTGTCGGTCTGACGAGGGCGGTCAACACGCCTGTAAAAAAGGCAGTGGAGAACCTGCGGAAGAAGATTAACGGGGCGGATCAGGCGTTTGAAAAGCTGGATCGGCTCTCTGCCCGTCTGGATGCCGGGAAGGAAGCGGAGAAAGGAGGGCGGGTGTCCGTAAAGGATAAGCTGTCGCAGATGAAGGAAAAGGCGGGACAGCAGAAAAAAGCGCCGGAGCCGGATAAGGCAAAAAGCAAAGAGGAATGTTTATAAAAATATCAGCGAATAAAAATATCCAAAGAGGGGGCAGACAGGGAAACTTATCTGCCCTCTGTTTTTATGGAGGAAAAGGAGAGATAACCATATGGCAGATGCAAGAACTGAAAAACAGAAAGTAAAAGAGATAACGGACAGGCTGGAGGAAGGCTTGAAGGAGCTGTTTGAAGGGGAGAAATATAAAAGCTACCTGAACACCATGTCAAAATTCCACAATTACAGCGCAAACAATATCCAGCTCATAGAGATGCAATGCCCGGATGCGACATACGTTGCCGGCTACAGGGCATGGCAGAGGAATTTTGAACGCCATGTAAATAAGGGCGAGAGGGGTATCCGTATCCTTGCGCCTGCGCCTTATAAAATCAAAGAGGAACAGGAGAAGATTGATCCGGTAACGAATGAGCCTGTGCTTGACCGGGACGGGATGCCCGTCATGGAGGAAGTGGAGATAAAGATACCCGCCTTTCGTGTCGTGACAGTGTTCGACTATTCGCAGACGGACGGGAAAGAGCTTCCCGGACTTGGCGTGAATGAACTGCATGGGGATGTGGAGCGTTACCGGGATTTTATGGAAGCGTTAGAGAGGGTTTCCCCTGTCCCAATCCGATATGAGGAAATGGAGGGTGACAGGAAAGGATATTTTATTGATTTAAGCCGCCCTATCGCCATTAAAGAGGGCATGAGCGAAGCGCAGACCGCAAAGACCGGAGTCCATGAAGTGGCGCACGCAAAGCTCCATGCAAGGGAAGCGGAGCAGGATACGGAGAAAGCAGTCTATAAAGACCGGGAAACCAAAGAAGTGGAAGCCGAGAGCATCGCCTATACCGTATGTCAGCATTTCGGGATTGACACGTCCGATTATTCTTTCGGGTATATCGCCGGGTGGAGCAGCGGAAAAGAAATGCCGGAGTTGAAATCTTCCCTTGACACGATACGCCGGACTTCCTCAGAGCTGATAAAGGGGATTGAAGCACAGCTATTGGAAATTGAAAAAGAACGTGCCGCAGAACAGTCACAGGAGGACATTATCCTGCTTGTGTCGAATACAGACCGTTCCGAATATGACCTTTTGAATGTTAAGGGCATGGAGAGGACGGAAATATTTAACCTGCTGTCCGCTATGAAAGACGATGACAGGCAGAATGTGGAAGCCTACCTTGAAAGAGCCGGGGCATGGGTAACGCTGCTTGCCAATGAACGGAGTGAGGAAGTAGGGGAATACCATTTAGACTATGCCTATGATACGGATACCCATGAGATAACCGATTACAAGGCATTGCAGGAAGAACGGGAAAGGGCGAATGTTCCGATTGAATATGGCGATGTGATTGTGAGAATCTCCACGCCGGACAGTGGGGAATATGAAACCATTAAAATTGCGGATATGCAGTCAGAAGTGGCAAATGTTTTATATGCCATACCATTTTTGGAAGAAAATGAGTGGAATGGAAATGTGCTGGATTATCTGCAGGAGAGAGGTTTTGAGTTTGTGCCGATTATGAGAAGCGGCGGTTTGAATGACGGGTATCCGCAGTTCTATGATTTTGATGTGGATATGAGCGAATGGGAAGTGCATACCGCTTCGGAGCTTCCGGCAACGGTACAGGCGGAGCAGCTTATTAACCGCATGGAATTTCACAGGTCGGTATATGACAGCGATGAGCGCAATCTGATTATGAACCATGCGTATAGGCTGGATGATATGTATAAGACCACTTCCCTTGCACATTCCATTGCGGAGCAGAAAGACGATTCAGCCTTGCTTTGGGAAACGATCAGGGTGGCGCAGGAAGAAATTGACGCTCTCCCGGACGGAATGGTGGGGCTGTCGGAAATGCACGAATACGGATATTCATGGGATGAAATGCTCCCTCTCACAAAGGATATGGCATCGGAGCTGTTTGGGGAAGATGTGTCGGTGTACCAGCTCCACGCAGACGGTTCAGAAACGCTTGTAGAGGACAGGGCGGCATTGCAGGAGCATGACGGGCTGTTCGGCGTGGAAAAAGGCGATTGGAACGCTTATAAGGAATACCTGTCCATGAAGCAGGAATTGGAGGACAGCGAACCTAACCGGGAAGCACAGCTTTTGTATGGCAATGAGGGAAGGTTTGGCATCTACCAGCTTAAAGATTCAGCAGAAACAAGGGATATTCGTTTTATGGATATGGATTACCTTGAAAAAGAAGGTATCCCGGTTTCCAGAGAGAATTACACCCTTGTCTATACCGGGGAGCTTACGGAGGGCATGAGCCTTGAAGATATTTATACCAAGTTCAACATAGACCACCCGGCAGACTTTACCGGACATTCCCTTTCCGTAAGTGATGTGGTGGTGCTGCATCAGGACGGGGAGAACACAAGCCATTATGTGGATTCCGTTGGTTACAGGGAGATACCGGAATTTACAAAGGAGCTTTCAGTATCGGTGGAAATCAGCACAGAAAAAGATGCGGTCAGGGAGGAAACAGCGGAAATCCCGGCAGAAGCAGCGGAAGAACATACAGCGGCAGAAAATACAATGGCAGAGCCGGACAATGACAAAGTTTCCTATTATGTCATTGAGGATTTATCCACATGGGCGGAGAACAGCCCGGAAAAAAGCAGGCTGGAGCGTTTTGAGAGCCTTTCGGAAGCAATGGAGAAATTCACAGAGTACCGGGGAAAGGAAACGGAGGACAAGCCGGATATGGCGAGGGCAACTTTCGGCTTCCATGTCAATGGCAGCGAATTTGACCTGATCCACGTCAGAAACCATGAAAACTGTCTGTCGCTGGATTTTACGCACAGCAAGGCGGCAGAGGAAAGCAGTCGCTTCATGGAGGATTTGCAGACTTTAAATCACGAGGTCGGCTTTGACAAGGTACGGGTTCACCGGGAAATGTCGCCGGAGGAAATAAAGGATTTTGTGAAACAGCGGTTTGAATACCAGCTAAAGAGCAGCGGTCTTGACGATATTTCCCTCTATATGGACAGGTTTGATGCCCTCTATGGACAGGGGAAAATGGAACACCTCATGCCAACAGCCAACCAGAAGCATATCGTGGAAGATGTACCGTTTACGGAGTGGGAAAATCCGTACATAGATGCCAATGTTAGGGAAGCGGACAGGGTGGAAACAGAGCTTGCCTTCCGTCTGGCAGACCGTTATATCAGTATTCAGGAAGCCACTGAGGGGTATGATTACACCATATATGATATGGACTACCGGGAACTGGACGGGGGTGTATATGACAATCCGGACATAACAATCAGACAGGCACTTGACGAGATTGTGACGGATTTGAAAGAGCCAGCGCACAGGAGCAGTCTGGAGGGCAGTATCCGCACTGACGATGAACTGATACCGATTGATTATGACGGATTGATAGAAAAGGCAGAGCAGGCGGCAAAAGAGCATCTTGAGGAACGTATCAGAACCGAAGTGCCGGAAGCGGTGGAAAGCAAAGTGATAGCCGATTTTAAAGCCAGAACTGAGGAATTATTTAACCCTGTCAACGGGCAGACACAGGAAGATATAGAAATGAGTGTTTATGCTTATTTACAGTCCAAAATTGACGAGTATGGAATGGATATAGAGCTTGTAGATATGGCGGTTACAGGGAGCAGATGCAGAGGTTTGGAAGAACCTGTATCTGACCTTGACGTGGCTGTGGAGTACCGGGGCGGGGAAAACGAAGATACCCTGTTCAATGCCTTCAACGAGGACGGTTTTACAATCGGCGGCGTTAAGGTAGACATCAATCCCATTACAGAGGGCAAGACCGGGACGCTTGGGGAGTATCTTCCGGGTGTGGAAGCCTATCTTGAGGAAAAACGAGCCGCCCTGCAGGAGAAAGCCGCAGAGCAGGCACAGGAGGAAAAACAGACGGTTGTCACCCTTACAGTGGCGGAGTGCGGGGAATTCCACAATTTCGGAGAGTACCATGAGGGGATAGCAGACGTCCCGGAAGCAATCGCTATTTTCAACCGGATACCGCCGGAGAGGATGAACGGTATCCCAAGCATCGGCATCAATATCCATACAGAAGGGACAGAAAGCTATGAGGACACGCAGATGGATATTGTTTCGGGCAGAGTTGCGGATTTGGAGATTCTGGACTATGTGCCGGATATTACAGACAATCCGAAGGCGGTGGAGGTCATTGCGGAGCTGATCGACAAGCTGCCGGATATAGAGGTCAGGGGTTCTCTGGAGAAGTGGCAGGCGGCTTTCCTTGCTGCGGAGATAGACCAGCTTTCCTACAACTACGACACTGTTCAGTACAATCAGACAGTGGAGGACAGGGAAGCGCAGATAGCGAATATCACAGAGGACATCAGGAACGGGAATACCGGGTATCTGAATGATTTCCTTAATGCGCTCATTTCAGACAGTATCCGGGAAGGCATGACGGATATTATCGGGAAAGGGACGGAGCTTGATGACAGCGAGGGCGTACAGACCGCAAGGAAGGCGAAGGAGCTGTTAGATAAGCTGGCAGAATACAAGCCGCTTGCAAAGATTGAGGAACTGGAAGAATGTAACTATAACATGATTGATAACGTCCTGAACAATGAGAAGCCAAAAGAAGAAAAGCAAGCAGGCAGAATTTCCATAAAGGAAAAACTGGCGGAGAAAAAAGCGGTCATCGAGCAGAGGGATAAGTCAGATAAGGAAGTCCCTGAAAAGGGAACAGAGAAAAAATCAGAGAGGGAGATATAAGCGATGGATAAATTTACAGTGGAAGAAATCAATTTGATGTGTGTGTTTGAGGGGCAGGACAGAAAGGGCATGATTGCTGATATAAAGAATGTGATTCCCCACATACAGGACAGTGACATGGTGGAGCTTGCCGGACAGGTTTTAGGGAAATTGGAAACCATGAGCGATGCGGAATTTGCAGAGGTGGCATTGGAAGCGGCGGAGTGATTGACGCAAATCTTTTATAGCATTATTCGACATAACGTGCTATAATTCTCTTAGTCAGATTAGAACGAGTAGGGATAGTCTGCGGTTGTCCTTTCTGGAAACGGAAAGGAGGTCGGTATGAATACGTTAGAAGTGCTTACGTTGGTGCTGGTGATTTTTGCAGCCTTGACATACATAGACAATAAACACAACCGCAAGTAACGGAAAAGGCTATCTTCTACTGCCATAGAGGATAGCCTTGTAATCCGTATTTTTTACGCTTTATAAGTTTCCGATTGTGCAACCGTCGGACACGCTAATATCCTTCGGCTTCTAAGATGATTATAAACCAACACTGCGAATTTTGCAAGAGGGTTTAGGGAATGGGGGTGCTTCGGCACTCCTGTTTTTTTGCAGATTTGTAGACTATATTACAGGAATATGGTCTTGTTTACAAGAATTTTTTTAAATTTATATAATAAAGTAGGAAGGAATGGGTGGGATTCCGTCGCAGTCGGCATTGTGCGTAATGTGTATAACTCCCCGTCTTATGGAGCTGTGGGCAACACTGTTTGCAGGATGTGGGAAAGCTGCCCTTTGCTTTTCCACATGCTGTGAATGGTGTTGTCCATAGCGGAATGGGGAGTTATGCACATTTCCACGATGCTCTTTTGCTTTTAAAGTCTTTTTCAGACAGGGAATTACCGGGAAGGGTTATTATCCCGGTCAGGCTGTTCCTGTGCGCTTTTTGTCGGCTCTGTGCGCCCTAAATACTGGTTCAGGTTCTCCAGTTTCCGGTTCAGCGATTTCAGCTCTTTTTCACAGTTTTTGTATGTGACGGTCAGTTCTTTTTTCTGTGCGGTCAGCTCTTGATACTCCGCTTTCAGCTTGTCAATGTTCAAGCCTTTTAAGGGGATGCCCGCCTGTTCCAGCATACGCCTTGCGCCGCCATAAAGGATGATCTGGCTCTCATGCTTACGGAAATAAGCGTCAGGATTTTTGGACTTCTTATAGGCGATATTATACGCTTTATTTGCCTTGTACTGCTCCGCATATTTGATGATTTCCGCAAGGTCTTTGATGCGGTTCTCCAGCTTGCGGACAGTCTGCTTTGCTTCCTTCCCGGTGGCGGCTGTGGTGGCGATTTTCTGTTCCAGTTCTTTTATAGAGCCAGCTTCATTATATGCCTGTGCCGCAATCTTTAAATTCTCTACCGCCGCCCACCTCTGCAGCCCCGGACTGTTCTGAAATTTCTCATCAGAGGTGTCAATCAATCTCTTATTTGCGTAATCCCTTTTCGGGATAACTGCCTTCCGTTCTCGTTTTAGTTCAATCCGTTCTTTGATGCGCTCCTTTGTGTATTCCTTTCCGAGTGACTTGATGCTGCCACGCACAAAACGGTCTTTGCCGAGTGGACGGAAGGAGATAAATTTGAGGGCGTCTTCCCCAAAAGTTTCCCCTTTTATCTCATAGCCTTTTGCCCGCATCAGGAGCAGAAATTCTTCATAGGTGGAGGATGATTTTATGGCGGCGTTGATGTCTTTCCTTATCTGTGTTTTCCATGCGGCGCTGTTCTTATCTGCCTGCCATTCGTTGTATTTTTTTCCACGCTCCCCACCGGGGATAATGACAGAAAGATTATGCTCGCTGCACAGCTCGTCACTTAATTTTCGGATGCGGTAATAGCTCTGCTTGCAATCATGGTATTTGTCATGTTCTATGTTGTCAGCAGCACAGAAAATGATATGGTTATGGACGTGACCTTTATCAATATGTGTGGTGACAACATAAGAAAATTTTCCCTCTAAAACCTTGTCGGCAAGTTCTTTCCCTATCTGGTGCGCTTCATCAAAACTGACCTCACCGGGAGCGAAAGCCTGTATCAGATGATAGGCTTTATTGGGGCTGTTTTCCCGGCAGTGGTCTAAGGTATATTTAAAGTCAATCGCTGCGGTTTCCGGCGCACAGGCATAGGAAGAAATGTAGATGCTTTCATCTGTCTTGTCCGGGTTGCATATGTAGGCTACCGCTTTATCAACGGTTGCTGTGATAGCATGGATTTTTGTGACTGCCATACCTGTTTCATCAACTCCTTTACTTCGTCCATATCTTCCTGATAGACGTGGTTTGTGCTGTTAATCCTCTTTGCAATCTGGTTCAGGTTAGAGCTGATCCGCCCCAACTCCGTATTGTATTCCCGCAAAAAACTGTAATCCACGTCATAGACATATCCGTATAAAATCAGCTTCCGGATGAAAGCCGATTTGCTTTTCATGCCGGACAGCTTAAACTTCTCATCAAGGATGTACTGCTCTTTGTCATCTAAGTGAAATTCATTCCGGTTGGTGCGTGTCCTGTTTGCCATTTTTACATCGTCCTTTCTAAATTTGGGCATAAAAAAACTGCTGTAACTTGTTCGGTTTACAACAGTCTGGTTTCGTGTCTGTTCAGTTGTTTTGGATAGAATTATCCATGTGTTATTGTAGCAAATCTGCGGAAGAAGGTCAAGGACTTGCAGAGAAAAAGAGGAAAGAAAAGCAAAGAGGGTTAGGGATACTTCCCTATGGAAATTTCATCATACGGACGGCAGGGAAGTATGGGGAATTTTGCTCATGTGTCCGGACATGAGCAGTGCTTGCTATTCTACCCACGACACTCCCGGAGGGTGTGTCGGCATAACAAGACTTTAAGCAGTCCAAATATATTAAGTATCGGTATTGACCTTTTAGGTAAATAGATGTATAATAGCATTGACCTTTTAGGTAAATGCTGACAATAGGAAGGGGAACAGGCATTGACAAAGCTATTAGAGTTAGATACCCAAAGACGTGATGCTATCCTTAATGCTGCTTTAAAAGAATTTGCAGTACGGGGATATGATGACGCTTCAACAAATGTTATTGCAAAGGAAGCAGGGATTTCAAAAGCTCTTATGTTTCATTATGTGAATAGTAAACAGGAACTTTTTCTTGTGGTATATGACTTTTTTTCAGATTTGATGAAACAGGAATATTTCGAGCTGATGAACTATGAGGAAAGAGATGTTTTTGATAAGTTACATCAATCATATGTTTTGCAGATTGCATTAATACAAAAATATCCTTGGATAACGGAGCTTAATAAACTTTCATGTGTCACCAATTCAGACGAAATCAATAATGAACTTGAAAAAAGAAAAATCATTTAGAATGTTATACCAAATTGTTTGATGAAATAGATACCACTAAATTTAGAAAAGGGGTGGATATAGAAATGTGCAAGCAAATTATTCTTTGGTCTAATATCGGATTTACAAATCAACATTGCATGAGATTCGTAGTGATGAAACAAATGTAAATTCTGATGTTCTGCTAAAAAAACTTGACAGGTATTTTGATGAACTAAAGAAAATCTTTTATGGAGTTAGCAATGAGTAGGCGATATAAAAATCTTTTCATAATGCTTAAAAAGTGCATATTAAAGCACAAAAAAATAACAATATGTATTTTTGTGATTATGCTGATTTTTTTTAATTCCGCAAAGAAATGGATTGATAGGAGGAACGCTATGCTTGAAATGTATGAGCCGATTATTGTTGAGTTTCCATTACGGGGAGAATGGCTTTCTCCTAATACACCGGGGACAAAAGTACCCAGTCATGGTACAAATCAATTAGGAACAAGATATGCATACGATTTTATCCAAGTGGACTGGAATCGAATAGGTACTCCTGCTTATCGTGTTGGAGTAATGCAATATCTTTTTTCGGGTGTTAAATTGAGCGATTACTATTGTTGGGGACAAGAAGTATATTCTCCTTGTGACGGTATTGTTGTTGGCGCTGAGGACGGTTATGCTGAAAACGAAAAAACAAATCTACTGGCGGATATGTCTAACGCATATAAAAATGCCCATTATTTTGATCCGGAAAAGGACGATATTCAATCAGTCGCAGGAAACTATGTGATTATTAAATATAGTGAAAATGTATATGCTGCACTTTGTCATCTTCAAACAGGCTCTATTCAGGTTTCAGTAGGTCAAATGATAAAAAAAGGTGAAGTTATTGGCAGAGTAGGTCATTCTGGAAATTCCTTTGCTCCACACTTACATTTTCAGCTTATGGACAGTAGTGATATAAGTGTAGCAAATGGAGTGCCTTGTGCTTTTGAACAGTATGAGATATTTCGGGATAATGAGTGGCAAATAATAGAAAACGGTATTCCTACAGATAAAGATCGAATCAGGTTTTGGTAATCAAATATTAAGATAAATGATAGGGGGCGGTGTAAATCAATGACATAATGCTTATTCAAATGAAAAATGTTGATGAGGGTTTTTTATCTAAGCTTCAGCATTTAATGAATGAATATGGCTATCAATTACCTATGGAAACTGAAAAAGATACGTTGCTTTCCTTTGATGGTCTGAAACTTGTACCAGAGAATTATCAGGTTTTTCGTAATGGGACAGAAATTGTATTAACAGGAAAAGAATTTGAAATACTTATGCTGTTGGTACAGAATAGAGGGCGTGTTTTCAGCAAAGAGCAGATTTATGATGCTGTTTGGAATAATGAATATGTTTTTGATGAACGGAACATGACCGCATACATTAACAAAATTCGACGGAAGATAGAGCCTGATCCGGCACACCCAAGATATATCATCACTGTATGGGGAGTGGGTTACAAATTTAGCGAAAGAACAAAATGAGCAGATATTACAGGGCAAGATGGTAATATCTGCTCATTTTGCGTTACAATATGAAAATAAAAATTTTGAACAGGAGGAAATCAAAGATGGAAAATCAGGTATGGGTAAAAGTATCATTATTTCTAAAAGAATTACGCTGTGAGGACATTAAGAGGAACTCTGTCATTCATTTGGAGAGCTGCCAGAAAGAAAAGAAAGCCCTGAAAATAGTTAGGCAAATATGGGAGAAGGAACAAAAGAACTTATCTGAACTGCAACAGAAAACAATCTGCAATTATATAGAACAGATACAGGCGGTGTCTTTTGAGGAACAGCAGGAAGCATATTGTCAGGGAATTATAGATTGTGTGCAGATATTATCAGGTTTGGGACTATTAGAGTCGGACGGAAAAATTGAGAGAGCAATAGAAAAGTTAAAATGAAAGAAAGGCTCATTCCAGACGGATATGAGCCTTTTAAATGTAACATATCAGTCAAATCTATAATTAGGCAAGAAAAACTATAAAAAAACTATAAAAGAATTAGAAGTGGTTACATTTCAGTATAAGAAAATCTATGTTTTCTATGTATCATTTTTCTTTGTGGGATTATCCCATACCAGAGCTTCTGCGGTTGCAAGAAGAACGGAAAGCTGGTACTGGCTGCATTGACCGAGTAACTGTATGATCTTCTGATAACATGGATCGTTTATGTTTTGATTTGGGTAAACATATGAATCAGCAGATATGTTTAATGTACGCATGATGGTACAAAAAAGCTGAATACTCGGCGTACCCTTGTCATTTTCCAGATTTTTGTAATATTGGGGATGACAGCCGATGCGTTCTGCAATTTCTTCTTGTGTGAATCGCTGCTCAAGGCGAGCTTTTTTCATTATTTGCCCTAAAGTGGGAGTCATGTTTGACACTTTTTCACCTCCTGTGACTTCTTTTAAGTAGTGTATAACGATACCTTCAAAAAGTGAAAAGTGTTAGAGATTAAAATTAAATAGTGTATAACACTACCAAGACATTTGAAATCCTTTGGGATTGTAAAAAAAACGCAATCCGGCAAAGGCTTTTTCAAGTGTCTTTTTGCTTTGTGATTGCGTGGGGAGTGCCATGCAACAACTACATCTAAGAGGGGATACCGGGTATAAACGGTTAAAAAAATCTTAACAGACGAGGCAGTAGAGAACACCCTTGAAGGTAGTGTCAGAGATTACAAAGATGTAGCTATAATTTCATATTATGGGATAAAAGACGTCCGCAGGATTTGTACCTGTCCGGGCGTTTTTTATATATTTGAAAACTTTTTCAAATATTTGCAAAGTTTTCGACGTTTTGCCTATTCCCGATTGGGATATGGGGTGAAAGGGAGAACCATTTCACTCTGTCCCATTTGGATACGGAAGGAGGTGAACTCTTATGGAGCAATCTTCTTCCGAAAGAAAACAGACCGTTAGGCATCAGTTTGACAGCTTCTGCAAAATGGTATTGCATGGTGAAAAGGTCAATTATGAAAAGGAAATGGAGTACCGGAGACGGCATGAAATTTCTTTGTCACAAGTGCCGGAGGAGGAGTTGAGTCGGTTGAATACTGTGGATGAGTACATAGATGAATCGGAAATATTTCGTGTCCTTGATTATGACATCGAGGTAAAGGACGAGCTTATCAGCGAAGCGTTGAAGTATCTGCCGGAGAAAAAGCGGAATGTAATTCTTTTGTCTTTTTTCATGGATATGTCTGATACGGAAATCGCAAAACACATGAATCTGGTCAGGAGTACCATTCATCATCATCGTGTCAGCTCACTACAGGCATTAAAAAAGATTATGGAAGGAATCAGAAATGGAGAAATCAAGTAAGTGTTCAAAATTGCTGCCCTACCATATTATAGCGGCAGCGGCTTCCGGCGATGTGGAAGCAATCAACAGGGTTCTGAAGCATTATGAGGGTTACATTGCAGCATTGGCTACAAGAAAACTCTATGACGAATGCGGCATACCGCATTACTGTGTTGATGAAACCTTGCGTCGCAGATTGGAAACGAAGCTGATTACAAAGATATTGGCTTTTGAAGTCGCATAACAAAAAGTCGGCGGTGTCCCTTTCCGCTGTCTGACCGGGGTATGCGTACATGAACCTTGACAACTGAATACTGTATTGCATACAGGACGTGAGGATATGCAGAGCCACTAAGCAGATGCGCCATGACGTACCTGCCCTGATTTATAACAGGGTGAAACGTGAGGAAATGTTGAAGCAGGACATTGAAGCAAAGGTAAGGAGCGAGTGAGATCGGGCAAAATATGTAGCAGTTACATGGGGCGATGAAGCATATCTGTGATAATGATACTTCCGGGCTGTGGGGAAGCCGCAGCTCGGTCAATGAAATGACGGTGCAAGACCGATGTGGGCGGCGTAATGAGCCGCCACCTGTATTGCAGTTTTTATCTGCTAATAAATGGGAAGAAGCGTATTCTGCCTGTTTATTAGCAGATAAAGCTGTGCAAAGAATTAGGAGGATATTTTTGATGCAGAGAATACCGAAGGCGATTAACAAAAAGAGGTTAGTCAGATATAAAGAAGGCGCAGAAATGTACAGCATGGGAATGAATAAATTTCAGTCTTTGGCGAAAGATGCAGGCGCAATATTGAAAATTGATAGAATGGTATTGGTTGATTTAGATACGTTTGACCAGTATTTAGAATCATTTCGTGTGAAATAGTCAAGATGCGTATATGCAAAGCAGAAAGATTTTTCGTATAACCGAAAATAAGTGTTGACTTTTAGTTAAACTGAAAGTATAATGATTATGAAATGGATGGAGGTGTATATTGTGGCGAGGACAGGCAGACCAAAGTCTGACAATCCGAAAAAAAGCCTTATCGGGTTGAAGCTGACAGAGGAAGAAGCCGCAAAACTCAGGGAATATGCGTCCAAACATGACATGACCATAACGCAGGTGCTACAAAAGGGGATTGATTTGCAGTATGCAATGGAAGAACCGATAAGTAGTTAGTACGAAATCTCTTTCCTTGAGAAAGGAGCAGAGATGACAAAATCAAGAAAGGATAATAAAGGGAGGGTTTTAAGGAAGGGTGAAACTCAGCGCAGTTGCGATGGCAAGTATGTTTATACTTATACCGATCCGGAAGGAAAACGCCGGAGCATTTACTCTAAAGATATTATGGAACTGCGTGAGAGGGAGGAAAAACTGATTAAAGACCAGTTAGACGGATTGGATACTTATGTGGCTGGCAGTGCAACGGTCAATTTTGTTTTTGACAGGTATATATCTACAAAGTCAGAACTCAGGGGAACAACCATGAGGAACTACAAATATATGTATGACCGTTTTATCCGTAATGGGTTTGGGAAGAAGAAAATCGCAGCGATAAAGTTTTCTGATGTGTTGCAATTCTACCAGCACTTGCTGAAAGAAAAGGAAATGCAGATTAACACATTAGAAACAATCCATACGGTGCTTCACCCAACATTCCAGTTGGCGGTGCGGGATGATATTATCCGCAACAATCCGAGTGACGGGGTTATGGCGCAGATCAAAAAACAGCCGGGGAGAAATCATGGCGTAAGACACGCTTTAACTCTGGAACAGCAGAGAGCCTTTATAAACTATATAGAAAGCAATCCTACATATTACCGTTGGACATCTTTATTTAAGTTCTTATTAGGGACGGGGTGCAGGATTGGGGAAGCAATCGGGATAAGGTGGGAAGATGTAAATTTTGAAAAACGTGTAATCAGCATCAACCACAGTCTGGTTTATTACAGCAGAGAATTTAAGGAACACCCGATGTGTACGTTTTCTATATCACTCCCAAAAACAGAAGCGGGTATACGCAGTATTCCGATGATGGATGCGGTTTATGATGCACTCCGGGCGGAGCTTGCAGACCAACAGGAAAATGGATTCAACGAAACGGAGATTGACGGGATGAAAGGTTTTATCTTTATGAACCGTTTTGGGTACGTCCACAATCCACAGTCTATCAACCGGGCAATCAAGCGTATATACGAATCGTACAATGCAGAAGAAGTGGTTAATGCTTCCAAGCAACACCGGGAGCCAGTGCTAATACCACATTTTTCATGTCATCATTTGAGGCATACCTTTTGTTCGAGGTTTTGCGAGAATGAAACAAATTTAAAGGTGATCCAGTCCATAATGGGACACGCTAATATTGAAACCACGATGGACATATATGCGGAAGTCACCGATGCAAAGAAACAGGAAGCGATTGAAAATTTAGCACACAAATTGGATGTATTTTAGGAAAGAGTCCGGCTAGGACTGACAGAGGGTACGACAACTTGTGTGCCATACGACAAGAGTACGACAAATTCAAAGGTTTTAATCAATGAAATAGCGTTATATGGCTGTGGTGGAGATGCGGAAAAGCGGCTAGTTAAAGGGAAATAAGCCATTTTAAATTAAATTGACTTAAAATCCCCACAATGAAGTCCTTGGGTGGTTCTGAGGTTAAGAAAGGTCAAGAAAAGGAGGAGAAGAAGGCTGTTGAAGCGGCGAAGGAAGTGATTGATTTCTCCAAGGTGGAAATCGAGCCGTTGTTCTCGGATTGTGTGGATTTTGAGACGTTCAGTAAGTCGGATTTTAGGGCGGTAAAGGTAAAAGAATGTGTCGCCGTGCCTAAGAGTAAGAAGCTGTTACAGTTCACCTTAGACGACGGGACGGATACGGAACGCACGATTTTAAGCGGGATTCACCCTTATTATGAGCCGGAGGAGTTGATTGGTAAGACGTTGATTGCCATTACAAATCTTCCTCCGAGGGCTATGATGGGGATTGATTCCTGCGGAATGATAATAAGCGCAGTCCATGAGGAAGAAGGGGAGGAAAGGCTTCATCTTCTGATGGTGGACGACCATATCCCGGCAGGGGCGAAGTTGTATTAAGGCGGAAGGCAGGATAAAAAACATCAATGTTTTTAGGAGTCTGATTTACGCCTTTACGCCAAACTTACGCCATTCGATGCAGAAAGTTGTGCAGAGGTAAAAAAATCGCAAATTTCATACAGAGCTATTGGATTTTGAACAAAGAAATATGGATTATGAGAAAGGCTTTAAGAGAAAAGAAACTCTTAGAGCCTATTTTGCGTTTTGGGATATGTGCGGTAGGTCGCAGACTATCCTTCATATCAGATATTTTCTATACTGTATTTGTGCCGCTAACTGAAAGGCGGCGGAATGGAGATTGATATGAAAAATAGTTTAGCAGACATACACCCGGAACTTGTAAGCGAATGGTCGGAGAGTAACCTTCCACTTACCCCCGATACAGTAACCTACGGCTCAAATAAAGAAGTATGGTGGAAAGGGGCTTGCGGGCATGAATGGCAAGCCAGTGTAAAAAGCCGTTCTTCCGGCGAGAACTGTCCTATCTGTTCAGGAAAAAGAGTCGTTGAGGGTATCAATGATTTGGCGACGTTAGAACCTGAGCTTGCATTGGAATGGTCAGAAGAAAATATAAGTTTAAAGCCGTCTATGGTCGGCATAGGCTCTCACAAAAAAGTGATATGGAAAGGCAAATGCGGGCATGAATGGTCAGCCAGTGTGAAAAACCGGGTGAAGGGCAGCGGCTGTCCATACTGTTCCCATCATCTGGTATTAGAGGGGTTCAATGACCTTGCTTCGCAAATGCCAAAAGTAGCCGCTGAATGGTCTGAAAAAAATTATCCACTGCGCCCAACGATGGTTACAGCCTATACGAATCGTAAAGTATGGTGGAAGTGCAAAGAAGGTCATGAGTGGAATACGCAGATTTCGACCCGTTCATATGGAAGTAAATGCCCGTATTGCAGCGGGGAAATACTTCTCAGTGGTTTCAATGATTTTAGGACAAGACAGCCACAGCTTGCCGGGGAATGGTCAAAGCGCAATCTTCCCTTGACCCCGGACATGATAAATGAGAAATCACGCAAAAATGTATGGTGGAAATGTCAGAAATGTGGATTTGAATGGAAAGCAGTCGTCCATTCAAGAGTAAAAGGCGCAAAATGTCCCGTATGTGCGGACAGGGCAATACTTTCTGGATATAATGATTTGGCTTCGACTGACTCGTATCTGCTTGGAGAATGGGACTATGAAAAGAACACAGATATATCCCCGGAGTATATTTCAAGAAATTCCATGCGTAAGGTGTGGTGGAAATGTCCGTTTGGACATTCGTGGAAAGGGAAGATTTCTGAAAGAGCGATAGACGGGAAGGGATGTAGGGAATGTGAAAAGGAATATCAGGGTGTGTTTCCGCAATTAGCGGTTGGCTACTATGCGGCGAAGAAAGGTCTGAAAGTATTGTTTCACTCTGATACAGCCCTTGGAATCCCGCTTGAAATCTATATACCCGAAGAAAAAGTTGCAGTTGAATCTTTTGAAGGGACAAAGGAGATGGAGGGCGTAAAGAAATATATTTGCAAACAGAAAGGAATTAAGTTGGTTAAGATTATCTATCGTACAAATGATAATGAAATAGAGTTTGCTTACAAGATAAAAAGGCTGTTTCAGAGCATACATATTTTTATATCTTCAGATGTGGAACAAGATGTAATGACTATAAGAGAGCATTTTTATAAATGGAGAAAGAGACAGATGTAGTCTGTTGCTTGCCGTCTATTCTTTTCGGAGGGATAGGCGGTTTTTTTTGTGCTTAAATGAAAAAAACGGGGGAAAACAAAAAAATTTTAATGTTTTTCAAAAAAGTAGGGTGTCATTTTGCTTTTTCATTCCAAATAAGTGAAGGGGTTGACTTCTAACATTAGTTAGGGATACTTCTTTACTGTAGTTTGAAAATTGAATCAGTCATTCGCTAAGACAAAATTTCTGATGATTAGCCACCTTAGCAGGTACGCCAAGACCTTATATACAATAAATGAGCGATAATCCCCGCTATCAGTATCGGGTTGTCCCCGGTATGGCGATGACAGTCAGAATGATAATGATACTCCTGTACGCAGCTTCAAGAGTTCCTTGGAGGGGTGAGATTCCCGTGAAGCAGATAACAGTCTGTAACTTAGCGATTTCCCGAAGCATAACGCTTCTACGCAGGGGGTGTTGAGGACAAATACTGCGTTTTCGTTTTGTCGGGGACAGGCAGATTGTCCCCGGATTTACATAGCCACATAAATAGCGTGGCTAAATTTTTGAAAAAGGAGGTTGTACTTATGAACTCAGAGGAGATGATGCCAAATTGCAAAATAATCGCTCTGACTAACCAGAAGGGCGGAGTCGGAAAAACCACTACGACGGTCAATCTGGGGGTGAGCTTGGCACAGAAAGGAAAAAAAGTCCTTTTGATTGATGCCGACGCACAGGCAAATCTGACAATGTCCCTTGGCTACAGCAGACCAGATGATTTGTCTGACACCCTTTCAAGTATTATGCAGGACGTAATCGACGACAAACCGTTTGACGTACAGAAAGCTATATTGCACCATGAAGAAGGCGTTGACCTGCTCCCGTCCAACATTGAGCTGTCGGGATTAGAAGTAAGGCTTATCAATGCCATGAGCCGTGAAAGCGTGTTGAAAACATGCATTAATCAAGTAAAAGAGAAGTATGACATTGTACTGGTAGATTCGATGCCGAGCTTAGGTATGCTGACAATCAATGCCCTAGCAGCAAGCGACAGTATCATTATCCCGACCCAGCCGCATTATCTTTCAGCCAAGGGCTTAGAGCTGCTGCTTCACTCTGTATCCAAAGTTAGGCGGCAGATAAATTCCAAACTGCGGATAGAGGGAATCCTTATGACAATGGTTATGCCGCGCACAAATATTTCCAAGGAGATTACAGCTACGGTCAAAAGTGCTTATGGACAGAGAATCAGAATCTTTGAATCCCAGATACCTCATTCAATCCGAGCCGTAGAAGCGACTGCGGAGGGCAAGAGCTTATTTGCCTATGATAAAGGCAGCAAAGTAGCTATGGCATATGGACAGTTTGCAAAGGAGGTGGAAGACATTGGCGAGAAGCAGAAGAAGCAAAATAGAGCTGACCGCATACGATGACCTATTTGAAACAGACGTTAGCCGTGCAGAAGCCAGTTTAAGTAAGATAAGGGAGATACCTATTTCCGAAATAGACGAGTTTCCAGACCACCCGTTTAAGGTGCTTATGGATGAGGATATGGAACAGCTTGTTGACAGCGTTAGAAGGATTGGGGTAATGACTCCGGCAACGGTTCGGAAAAAGGAGGACGGGCGATATGAGTTAATCAGCGGTCACAGGCGGAAAAGGGCTTGTGAGCTTGCAGGGTTTGACGTGCTGAAATGTGAAGTTAAGGAGTTGAGCCGAGACGAAGCAATCATTGTGATGGTTGAGAGTAATCTGCAACGCTCCACCATACTACCAAGTGAGAAGGCATTTGCTTATAAAATGCGGCTTGAAGCGATGAAGCGACAGGCAGGCAGACCTATAAAAGATAATTATTCCCCAGTGGGAAATAATTTTGAGTTTGCAACTTCAAGCGATGAACTTGCAGAAAAGGTTGGAGAAAGTAAAAATCAAATTTTTCGTTATATCCGTCTGACCGAGCTAGTACCCGAAATCTTGGAAATGGTCGATGAACACCTGATTGCTTTCCGTCCTGCGGTAGAGATTTCCTATCTGTCCGAGGAACAGCAATACACACTCCTAGAAGCCATGGGCTACAACGACGCCACGCCCTCATTGGCACAGGCAATCAAAATGAAAAAGTTCATGCAGGAAGACAAACTGACAGACGAGGTTATTCAGTCCATCATGCAGGAGGAAAAGCCAAACCAGAAAGAAAAACCTGCATTTAAAGACGAAAGGATAACGAAGCTCATACCAAATACTATCCCCAGAGGACAAGAGACAGATTTTGTAGTCAAGGCGTTGGAGTTTTATAATCGACACCTGCAAAAGCAGCGGGGGAAGGAAAGATAACCTGACACCGAGGGAGAAGTCTGCCCTTTTGGGGACAACAAATTTTTTTGTACTCCCCCTCTCCACACCTCTCCCCCTAAATACTGCCAGTAACTATCCGAGAAAAGAAATATGCGTAGGCAACAAGCCAAGTGGACGTACTTGTACGGACATTTGGCGACTGCCACGACAGCCGAATGGCTTATGCCTTGTCATAAGTTATAAGGCGTAAAGGCTGCCAAGATGAGCAGCTTTTTTACTGCTAACAAAATCACTAAACACAAACAAACAGGAGGAAACAATGAAGATTCGTAAAATATTCAAAAGGGCGGTAGCTTATACTCTTGCGGCGGTCACAGCATTATCCGCCTTTCCTGCATCAAGGGTACTTGCAGCAGGCAGCATAGGGACGATTTCATTCGACCATACCTATGACGGTGCAGGAAACGCCATGAGATACAATTCAACCGCTAACATTGACGGTCATGTTCCGGGCAATACAGGAGAATATATCAACCGTATGTACGTAGACGGGGAAGATGCCTATTGTATTCAGCCGGGAGTACCCTTAAGGACAGGAAACATATTGGCAAAAGATTCATCAAGCGCATGGAACGTACTATCCGGGAATCAGAAAAAAGCGGTAGGGCTTGCCCTGCTCTATGGGAATCAGGGAAACAGTAATCATTTAACGGGGAATGATGATGAAAAATGGCTTGCCACCCAGACCCTTGTATGGGAGTTTGTTACAGGATACCGTGAGTCTATAGGAACTTATCGGCAGACAGGCGGAACAATCTACAACCTGCACTTTGGCTCAAATTATCCAAACAGCGGAGCAAGGGCGGCATATGACCAGATAATTGCCATGATGTCAAAGCACAACACGATTCCAAGTTTTATGTCGGGCAGCGAGGGCAGCATTACAAGAGAGCTTTCTTACAGGGATGGAAGATACAGCATGACATTCACCGATAGTAACAACACTCTCTCTGAATACGACTTTGCAAGTTCCGACAGTAACATCAGGGTATCTAAGAACGGGGACAAACTGACAGTAACATCTGAAAAGGCAGTAAAAGGTACAGTAAGGATTACGGCGGCAAGGAACAACACGCCCACCGTCAGCAGCAGCGCAAAAATGATAGCATACGGCGACCCTAATTTGCAGGATGTAATCACAGGCGTGGAAAACGTGGATACAGTTAAGGCATATATCAATGTGGAAACACCCACCGGAACAATAGCACTGAAAAAGACATCTGAGGATGGTGTGGTGGAAGGCATTTCTTTTACCATCAAAGGAGAGAATTACAGAAAGACTGTTGAAACAGATGCAAACGGAAATATGACGGTTGAGGACTTATTTCCCGGAACTTATACAGTCACAGAGCAGCCCATAGACCATTATGAACAGCCCAAAACCCAGACCGTGACGGTTATCGGAGGGGAAACATCAACAGTCACCTTCAATAACATTTTAAAGCGGGGGAGCCTTGAAGTCGTGAAAACATCCGAGGACGATTGCAACGAGGGGATACGGTTTCACCTTTACGGGACATCCCTAAGCGGGCTTGCCGTTGACGAATATGCAGTAACAGACAGAAATGGACATGCAAGGTTTGAAAATGTCCTGATAAGCGGCAACACGCCATATATACTCGAAGAAGTGGATACGGCAGACCGTTATATCATTCCAGCCACCCAGACAGCTCCGGTTGAATGGAAGAAAGTTACAAACCGCAGTTTCCATAACGTGCTGAAAAAATTCAATGTGACAGTAACTAAGGCAGACGCAGAGACAGGAACGCCACAAAGCGACGCTTCACTTGCAGGCGCAGTGTACGGTATCTATAAAGGCAAGGAACTTCTTGACACCTATACAACCGATGAAAACGGGCAGTTCACAACAAAAAATTATATATGCAGCGATGACTGGAGTATCCGGGAGCTGATTCCTTCGGAGGGATATCTTCTGGACAGCGATATCCACCATATCGGGGCAGAGCCGCAGCTTTATACGGTTGAGCATAATTCAACGAGAAATAACGTAAATGAGCAGGTCATAAAAGGAAACATCGCCATTACCAAGCATACGGACAATGGCGGGACACAGATTGAAACGCCAGAAGAAGGGGCAGTGTTTGAGGTATACCTGAAATCCGCAGGAAGTTACAAAAAGGCAGAAGAAACCGAGAGGGATATCTTAACTTGCGACGCAAACGGATTCGCCCAGACTAAATATATGCCTTACGGTATTTATACTGTGCATCAGATTTCCGGGTGGGACGGTCGTGAGCTTATGAAAGACTTCGACGTATTTATCAGCCAGAACAGCCAGACTTACCGTTACTTAATCAACAACGCAAACTTTGAGAGCTATATTAAGATTGCGAAAAAAGATATCGAAACAGGAAAGACCATACCATATGCAGGCGCAGGATTCCAGATTTACGCCCCAAATGGAGAACAGGTATCCATGACGTTCACCTATCCAGAAGTGACGGCGATTGATACGTTTTACACGACAACAGACGGGGAACTAATTACGCCGCAGCCCCTTGAATACGGAGAGGGATATACGCTTGTGGAGGTACAAGCTCCGTATGGTTACGTATTGGATTCCAATCCCATTCCATTTGACGTTGTGCAGAGGAATTCCGAAGAAGAAAGCGGTATTCCTGTAATCAAGGTAGAATGTTCCAATATTGCACAGAAAGGCACGATTACCGTATCCAAGTCCGGCGAAGTATTCAGCGGGGTATCAAGCAGCCAAGGAGTGTATCAGCCAATCTTTGCCGTAGATTCCTTAGCGGGTGCAGTCTATGAGGTTACAGCAGCCGAGGATATCGTTACGATAGACGGCACAGTCAGAGCTAAGAAGGGAGAGATAGTGGATACCCTTACCACAGGGAAAGACGGCGAAGCCAAGTCAAAGAACTTATATCTGGGAAGATATGAAGTAAAAGAGGTGACAGCCCCGCAGGGGATGGTGGTAAATGAGACTCCCCATATGGTTGAACTTGCGTATGCAGGGCAGGATATTTTAGTCACAGAAACAGCCATAGATTTTCAGAATGAACGCCAGAGAGTGGAAATAGACCTTGTAAAAAGCCTTGAAGTGAATCAGGAGTATGGGATTGGCAATAACGGCGAAATCAAAGAGGTTAGCTTCGGATTGTATGCAGAAAAAGAACTGACTGCCGCAGACGGCTCTGTTATCCCGGCAGACGGATTGTTAGAAGTAATCGACCTTGATGAAAGCGGTCACGGGAAAGCGAGAAGCGACCTGCCGACAGGAAAATATTATGTGCAGGAAATCAGTACAAATTGCGCATACCAGAAGAATGATAAAAAATATCCGATAGATTTTGAATATGCAGGGCAGGACACGGAAATCGTCCATATTACGGCAAATGAAGGCGAAGCCATAAAGAATAAGTTAATTTACGGCTCAGTCGGCGGTAAAAAGTCCGACGAGGACGGCAAAGATTTAGGCGGCGCAATTATCGGCATTTTTAAGGCTGGTACAAAAGAATATACAGAGGAAAATGCAATCCAGACTGCCACATCCAAAGATGACGGCAGTTTTTCTTTTGTGAAAGTCCCATATGGCACATGGATAATTCATGAAGTGGAAAGTCCGGAAGGATATCTGCTATCCGAGGAAGAAATTACTGTAACAATCGGCAAAGCAGGGGAATTTGTGGAAATTGAGCTTGTAAACTACTTTATTACAGGCAATCTCTCTCTGACAAAAGGAGATAAGGACAGCCCGGAAAAGAGGCTTTCAGGCGCAGTATTTGAAGTTTACGCCGATAGGAACGAAAACGAGAAGATAGATAAGGGCGATGAGCTTCTTGGAGAGATGGGGGAGACAGAGAACGGCGTTTACCAGATGGACGACCTGAGATATGGCAGATATCTTGTCAAAGAAAAAACAGCCCCAGAGGGATTTGTTCTTGACGAAAATGTGTATCCCGTATCCATTGAGGAAAACGGCAAGACTTACGATGTGGAAAACGAAGCGGGAAAGGGCTTCTTAAACGAAGCGCAGAAAGGCAGCCTTAAAATTATAAAGACATCTTCGGATAAGAAGGTGGAAGGAATTTCCTTCCGTGTTACTGGCGGCGACGGATATGACCAGACATTCATTACAGACAAAAAAGGGGAAATCTTTGTTGAGGATTTAAGGATTGGCGAATATACCGTGTCTGAGGTCAGCAACGAAGTATCCGAAAACTATATTCTGCCTATAGACCAGAAAGTGCTGGTTAAAGTGGATGAAACGGCAACGGTTACCATGCATAACGAACTCCGTGAAACCCCGGAAACAGGGGATGATTTTATTCTCGGTTTGTGGGTTTTCCTTGCAGCAGTATTTACACTGGGGGCAGGAATCTTCGGCGCAGTTGGTTATCAATGGGGAAAGAAAAGATAAGAAGGAGGCGGCGATGGAGAAATTGAAAACGCTTGAGGGGAGGGTGAAATCCCTCCTCAAGCAGAACAAAGACGCAAGGGATGACGACATGGTGTTATACCTTGCGCTATGTAACGACTGTTTGGAAAATGCGGGGGAGATACCCCTTGCCGAGATAATGGCAAGACACAAATCCCTCGGATTGCCGGGATTTGAGAGCGTCAGCAGAACACGGCGAAGGTTACAGGCACGATACCCGGAACTTTTGGGGAGTCTGCCTGTACAGGCAAGACGAACGGCAGGGGAAAAAGCCTATCGGCGGTATGCTAAGGGACAGGAGGCGGATGTGTGAATAAGGAAGTACGTTCTCAGCAGGGATATAAGATTATAGATAGCCGTACAGTTGGGAAAATGGAATTAGTTATCGGTCACAATCCCAAAGCTCCAAATCCCTATGTATGTTGGTATTGTAAAGGCGGCGACAATTATTTTTGGGGCTATTATTGCAACGAACTATCGTCGGCACGTAAAAAGATGAACGAGCGTTATCAGGCAGAGAGTCATATGCCCTACAACTATCCCTCTGCCAAGAAACAGAAAAGCAGCAATGGACGTGTACGGTAATAAGAAAGGATAGGCTAAATGGAAAATGAAGAAAAGAGGATGATAGATTCTTATGAAGTGGAACAGAGTATCCATATTGGTACAAAAGAAGTGGTTTTCGGTGTTGATAAGAAGTCTGAATACCCATTTTTAGTTTGCTATTGTACCTACGACAATATATTTTCAGCGGCACAGGCAGAGAAGGCAATCATTTCAGACGATTATCTGGAAGCGATGCAGGAGTTTCTGAATCGTGTACAGGAACAGGTTAAGATTACGCAGACAGAGAAGGAAAAATATAAATGTGATTTAAAACCATTTACCATAGAGGATTGTATCCCCGATGACAAGGGGAAAAGTATTGTGGGAAAGGTGGTTGTCGTCAATGCTGAGGTCAATCGTTATGAATACAGACATTCGGTTTATCAACTTGTGCTGGCAGAGGGCGGAAATGGTGCGATAGGCGGAAGGGGACGGGCGGTAATGGGCACGTGTCTGGCAGAGGGAAAATATGCCCGATGGGAACGAAGCGACATTCTTGGGGAAATCAAGCCAGAAAAAATGCCTGATTGGGCCAAAGAAGCCCTCGCCAAAATCCAGACGCAGAAAAAATTGAAGAAAGCAAAAAGCAGGGAGGAACGATAATGGAGATACGGGCTTTGTCACAGGCTGAACAGAAATATACTTATTCCCAGAGTATACAGCTTGAGGAACAGACGGGGTCTATTGGTCATTTCCAAGGTGATTTTTGCACTTCTGGATATGGATTTTATACGTCTTGGTTTGATTTTAAAAAGAAATTGAAAACTGACGAGTTCAAGGCAAGTTTGGACGAGGTTATCAATGCCTTACGTGAAGATAAGGGACTTCTGCATAACCGCCATGATATGGCGGCTTTTGTAAGGAAAAATCCCGAAAGTGCTTTTAAGGGCAGCTATTGTACCGAGTACGGTTTCCGTGTGGATACCGACAAATATGCTTTCCTGTTACGATGTAACCCGAAAAAGGGCGACTATAACTTTTACTGCTACTGTTATGTGAAAGAATGGCTGGATAAGCATATGAAAAATGCCGAGAAAGGCATCCGCTTTATCGACGTTGAATATAAAGAGCAGTTCCACATCCCGGACGGCGGCAAAATCATTATCACTTATGAGTGGGGGCAAAAGGCGGAAAAGACCTGCCGTTTTATTGACGAATGCCACACCGAGGTCGGCGGTTATCTCTACCATATCTGCGAGTTTGCCGAGCGTATGAAGAAGGACGGGCACAGTTGTGTACCGAAGCCGCAAGAGCCGCCGTCCACACAGAAAGCCCCGAAGCACAAAGAAAACGAACGATAACTGTAGGAGGATTGGAATATGGCAGTCAACCCCAAAGTAGTGAAAGTCTTAAACAAGGTATTGGACGCAGGCTTTACCGATGAAAAAGCCATCGCCGCTATGACGATGGATGACATTCTAACAATGCAGGGACTCACAGTGGCGGATATTGCGCTTATCAACGACCTGCAAAAGAGTGTCAAGGCAAACAAAGTTATCACATTTCTGGGAGGTGATACAAATCCGGCTGTAAGCACAAAAAATGAGAATTAAAGATTAGGAGGTGTAGCGCAGATGGCTGCAAAGTATCAGTTAATGACCGAGCTGTATCGGCGTACAGGCATTGAGATTACAAGAAATACGAAAGTTTGGCAGAACTTTCTGGCTTCAGCCTGCCATAACTACAAATGCCGCTTTGATGAACAACTTCTGATATATGCCCAACGCCCGGACGCGACTGCCGTAGCCGAAATCAGCACATGGAACAGACTATTTAAACGTTGGGTAAACAAAAACAGCAAAGCGATTGTCGTATTTGACACGAAGGGGCAAAGAAACACATTGAAATATTATTTTGATGTTTCCGACACCCACGCAGGTTATTATGGCAGTCAGCCAGTTCCCATATGGCAGATGGACAGGCGGTACGAGCAGCCAGTCATAGAAAGATTATCGGGCAGGTTCGGAGAAACAAAGTGCAGCGACTTCGCTTCCGTCTTGATGGAAACAGCAGAAAACGCCGTATCGGATAACCTGCCCGATTATCTTGTACAGCTAAAAGAAAACACGAAAGACAGCTATTTAGAAGAATTTGACGACCTTAATATAGAAGTTATTTACAGGCAATTAGCGGCGAAAAGCGTTGCTTTTATGTTATTTCGCCGCTGCGGTCTGGAAACAGACGCCTATTTTGACAAAGAGGAATTTGCGGATATTGTAAATTTCAACACACCTGCGGTTTTAAATGCTATTGGAATCGTTACCAGCGATATTTCAGAAATGGCATTGCGGGAAATCTCCCAGACTATCCGAGATGTGCAAATCGAAGCGAATAAGCAGAACCGCACATTTGCAGGAAATCTTCCAAACCAGTATGATACAGGCAAGACAGGGAAAGAAAGGAGTAAAGAGAATGAACGAAATCACATACAGCAGACAGGGGGATTATCTCATTCCCGACCTCACATTAGCGACAGAGCCAGAACTTCCCCTTGGCAGATATGCTTTGATGCACAGGGATTATTTAGAGAACCACAAAAAAGTGACATACCTCAACCTGCTGACAACAGGAAGGTTGAACGCACACTTGTACCAGACCGAGCAGACGGCATTGCAGCGTCTGGAGATTTTGACAAAACAGCTCGCCAAAGAGCAGGGAGTGACGGAAGAATTGAAAGAGAAAGCCACAATGCAGTGGCTCGGCATGATGAACAGTATCCGCAGCCAAGCGGAGGAAGTCATCTTGAGCGAACTGATTTACAATTAGAAAATTCAGAACCAGAGCCACAATCGGACGGCGGCAGGCAGAAAGAAAAAACGGCTACGGCACAGACAGCAGAGCCTGCCGAGGGCAGCGTTGCCAACGAGGAAGAAGTTGCCGCCAATCTCCCGACCATAGACGAACAGATTGAAATGATAGCTGAAGCAGAGGATAAAAAAACCTCTGCTTTTGTCATTTCCCAGGAGGATATTGACGCCGTCCTTGTAAAAGGGAACAGCGTTGCGAATGGGAAATACCGTATTTACCACCAGCTCCAGAAGCAGAGGGATAAAAAAAATAATATTGATTTTCTGAAAAGGGAATACGGCACGGGCGGGTTCTTTGTAGACTTTTCAGACGGCACGGAAGGATATGTGTGGTATAGCGGGAAGGGCATCGCCATTGAACGTGATGGCATTTCCACTGAACGCAACCTTGTGTTGAGTTGGTCTAAAGCGGAAGAACGCCTGCGTGAGCTGATTAAGGATAACCGTTATCTCAATACAAAAGAGAAAGACCATTACGCCGATTATCTGGAAAGCGTGTCTGCGCCACAGTATGAAATCGACACCCAAAAGAAACTTGCAAGGCAGCGTTTTATTGAGGAAAAAAGAGAGTTGCCCCCTGCGGACAAGCGGGACACGCTCGCCCTGCGGCTCTCCGATTTCATCCGTGATTTGGACGGTTATGAAAAATCCTTGCTTGAAAACGTAGGGCGCAGCGACCTTGCCGATGTGACCGAGGGACAGATGGAACAGCTTATCACCGACTCCGCTGCCATGCAGCAGCTTCTTGATTTTCTTAAACTGGTACAGGGCAAGACAGGCGATGTTTACAGCCGCAGCAATGCGTGGCGTTTCTCGCAGGAGTTGACAGAGTTATATCCTCTCCGCTACCTCTACCACGAGGGCGACGTGGTGTATATCGGGGCGGACAAATATGAGGTCATCGCCTTTGATGAGAACGCTGTGTCCTTGCGAAATGCAGCGTTCCCGTTGTTCGGAAAGGAGTTTAGCCGAGTTGACTTTGAAGAAAAGCTAAAAGAAAACTCTGCCAACAACCATTTAAAAACAGTGGTTACCGAGAACCAAAAAACGAGAACACCTACCGAGGAAAAATCAGACAGCCTTGCCCTTTCTGTCGGATTTTCCGAACATCCCGCCTTTTATGACAAGGAGTTGAACGACCGATTTACAAATTTGAGTTTCGCTTTGGGGAATAAACTGCTCGGCGTTTTGGATGAAAAACAGCACCGTGAAAGGGAGAACGAGGATAACCATGTCGGCTGGTATCATAAGACCGATTTTGAAATCCATGCCATTATAGACGGCGAGGAATTTAACTACGAAGGACGGTTTGATATTGGGGACGGCGAGGGGGATTTGGTAGCCCATATCCGAAATTTCTATGAATATTCCCTCTCCCCCAACTGCCCCTTTATTCCAGAATGGAAACAGCAGGGGGAAGATTACTACCAAGAGAAAATGGAATCCTTGCGTCTGGGGCGTGATAGGTTCATCCCGTTCTTGGAACGGCACACTGGGCTGACCCCAGAAGATGAAAAGCGTCTGGGTGAGATAATGGCTGCCGAGGATGATTGGTTTCACAGAAGAAAAGAACCTACCGAGAAAGAAGCGCAGGAATACGCCGACACTTTGAATCATACGGAATGTGAGGAACAGCAGGGATTCAAGCCTGACACATCTGGAACAGAAGAAAAGCAAGATAACTCTGACCTTATCGGAAAGGAACTCTCCATTGACAACCGCCGTTATATGATAGAAAGCGTCGGAAAAATCAGCGGCGAAGTTTCCATGCGTGACATCACGTTTCAGAACAACGTAGGTTTCCCGATAAACCGTGTGGAGAAAGTCGGCTATGTCCGCAGGATTTTAGAGCAGGAAAAAGAACAGAGACAACAGCAAAGACAGGCACGAAAAGAAATACAGACCGAAGAAAAAACAGAATCCCCCGCAGAGCCGACCATGGAAACCGTGGCGGAATACGCCGCCGTGGAGAATGGACTGCCTTATGACATTGTTGTAGAGAAGATACGCTTTGACGAGCCAGAGCAAGAGCAGACGAGGACAACGCTCGTTACGGCGAAACCGTCCACTCCTGCTCTCTCCGCCAAACGCCATAACTACCGCATTACCGATGAAACGTTAGGCGTTGGCGGCGCAAAAGAAAAGTTCCGCAACAATATGTCCGCAATAAGGCTTCTCCACGACCTTCAGATAGAAAACCGCCTTGCCATGCCCGAAGAACAGGAAACCCTTGCAAAGTACGTCGGTTGGGGCGGTCTGTCGATGGCGTTTGACGGGAATAATGCGGCATGGGCAAATGAATATAAGGAATTAAAATCAGCACTTTCCGACGAGGAATACCATGCCGCTATGGAATCCACGCTGACCGCTTTTTATACTCCGCCTATTGTCATCAAGGCAATGTACGAAGCACTTGACCGTTTGGGATTTTCACAGGGGAACATCTTGGAGCCGTCCTGCGGCACGGGGAATTTTTTAGGATTGCTGCCCGACAGCATGGAGAAATCAAAGCTGCACGGCATTGAGATTGACCCATTATCGGGTAGGATTGCAAAGCAGCTCTACCAGAAAGCCAGTATCGCCATTGAGGGGTTTGAGGAAACGAAGCTCCCAGACAATCACTTTGACGTGGTGCTTGGCAACATCCCGTTCGGGGAGTTCAAAGTCAACGACAGCCGCTACAATGCCCAGAAGTTCCTAATCCACGACTATTTTATCGCAAAGGCACTGGACAAGGTGCGCTCAGGCGGCGTTGTGATGTTCATCACCTCTAAGGGGACGATGGACAAAACAAGCCCAGAGGTGCGGAAGTATATCGCACAGAGAGCCGAGCTTTTAGGTGCTGTCCGCTTGCCAGACAACACGTTTCGGGCAAACGCAGGCACAGAGGTCACGAGCGACATCCTTATTTTGCAGAAACGTGACCGCATGATAGAGATAGAGCCAGAGTGGGTACACCTCGACACAGACGGGAACGGCGTCACGATGAACAGCTACTTTGTCCAGCATCCAGAGATGGTGCTTGGCGAGATGAGGATAGAAAGCACAAGGTTCGGCATGGACAGCGTTTGCAAAGCCTATCCAGACGTGCCGCTTGCGGGGCTTCTCCACGTAGCCGTGCAGCGGATAAACGGCGAAATCCCAGAGATAGAAAATGAGGTTGACCGTATTTCTGACGAGCAGGAGAAAGCTATCCCCGCCGACCCGAACGTGCGGAACTTCTCTTTTGCCCTTGTGGGAGGAAAGGTCTACTTCCGAGAAAATAACGAAATGACCCCTGCGAACGTATCCATGACGGCGGAGAACCGCATCAAGGGGCTGTTGGAAATCCGTGACTGCGTGAGAAAGCTCATCCAGTACCAGACCGACGACTGCCCAGAGGAAATGATACAGACCGAGCAGGAAAACCTAAACCGCCTATATGATGCCTTTACTAAAAAGTATGGTTTAATCAACAGCAGAGGAAATTATCTTGCTTTTGCGGCAGATGAAAGTTATTTTTTACTTTGTTCCCTTGAAGTGCTTGACGATGAGGGAAAATTCAAACGCAAGGCGGATATGTTCACGAAGCGGACGATAAAGCCCCACCGAGAAGTGACCTTTGTGGAAACCGCCAGCGAAGCCCTCGCCCTCTCCATCGGGGAGAAAGCCCGTGTCGATTTATCTTATATGGCACGGCTTACCTGCAGGTCGGAGGAAGAAATCATCAAGGAATTGCAGGGAGTTATCTACAAAGTGCCGTCTTGTGAGCCTGCAAGGTATGTGACCGCAGACGAATATTTATCGGGGAATGTGCGGGAGAAACTGAAAATTGCAGAGATAGCGGCAAAGTCAGACCCAAAGCTTGCGGTCAATGTAGCTGCTCTTAAAAAGGTTATCCCAAAGGATTTGCCCGCAAGTGAAATCTCCGTCCGTCTGGGTACGACATGGATACCGCAGAAGGATATACAGCATTTTATGATGGAGCTTTTGACGCCGTCAAGCTATGCGGCAGACAGGCTGCGAGTACGCTATACGGCATATAACGGCGACTGGTTCATCGAGAATAAGAGTTCCGACGTGGGAAATATCAAAGCGGACAGCACTTACGGCACGAAACGGGCAAGTGCCTACCGTATTATAGAAGACACATTAAATTTGAGGGACACCCGCATTTTTGACTATATTTATGACGAACACAACAATAAAAAAGCGGTGCTGAACCATAAGGAAACCACGGCGGCACAGGCAAAGCAGGAGGTGATAAAGCAGGCGTTTCAAGATTGGATTTGGAAAGACCCAGAGAGGAGGAACAGGCTTGTACGTTGCTACAATGACACATTTAACTCTATCCGCCCCCGTGAGTATGACGGAAGCCATATCACATTTGGCGGCATCAGCCCAGAGATTCAGCTAAGACCGCACCAAGTTAATGCGATTGCCCATATCCTTTACGGCGGCAATACGCTTCTTGCACACAAAGTGGGGGCGGGCAAGACTTTTGAGATGGTCGCCGCTGCGCAGGAAAGCAAACGGTTAGGGCTATGCCAGAAATCCATGTTTGTCGTGCCGAATCATCTTGTCGGGCAGTGGGCGTCGGAGTATTTGCGGCTCTACCCATCTGCTAACATTCTTGTCACGACCAAGCGGGATTTTGAAACGGGAAACCGCAAGAAGTTCTGCGGCAGGATTGCGACGGGGGCATATGATGCGGTGATTATCGGACATTCGCAGTTCGAGAAAATCCCCATCAGCGAGGAACGACAGAGGGAACAGCTCAAGCGGCAGCTTCATGATATAGAGATAGGAATAGACGAAGTGCAGGCATCCAACGGGGAACAGTTTACGGTTAAGCAACTCATGAAAACAAGGAAAGCTATCAAGGCGAAGCTAGACAAGCTCAACGACACCAAGCGGAAAGACAGCGTGATAAACTTTGAGGAATTGGGCATAGACAGGCTCTTTATAGATGAGAGTCATTTTTACAAGAACCTTTACCTTTACACCAAGATGCGGAACGTTGGCGGTATCGCCCAGACCGAAGCCCAGAAGTCAAGCGATTTGTTTATGAAATGCCGCTATCTGGACGAAATTACGGGAAACCGCGGCGTGGTTTTCGCAACAGGCACGCCCATCAGTAACTCGATGGTCGAGATGTACTCCGTGCAGAGGTACTTGCAGTATGACACCCTTGCAAGGAACGGATTGCAGCATTTTGACAGTTGGGCTTCCACGTTTGGTGAAACGGTTACGGCTCTGGAACTCGCCCCCGAAGGCACGAATTACCGAGCCAAGACAAGGTTTGCAAAGTTCTACAACCTGCCAGAATTGATGCAGATGTTCCGTGAAGTTGCGGACATTCAGACCGCCGATATGCTAAAACTGCCCGTGCCAAAGGTCAATTACCATAATATCAAGACAAAGCCGAGCCAAATCCAGACGGAAATGGTGGCGGGGCTTGCCAAGCGAGCCGAAAAAGTAAGAGCAAGGCTTGTAATGCCACAATTTGATAATATGCTCAAAATCACAAATGACGGTCGGAAACTGGCACTTGACCAGAGGTTGATTGACCCGCTGCTGCCAGACGACCCGAACAGCAAAGTCAACGCCTGTGTGAACAATATTTACCGTATCTGGGAGGAACATACCGACACCAAAGCGGCACAACTTGTATTCTCTGATTTATCGACACCTACTAATAAAAAGATAATAGAAATGCAGGAAGTCAGCGAAAATATCTTTGAAATGCTGCCCGACCAATTTGATAATGTCTATGATGATATGAGGAAGAAACTTATACAACGTGGAATCCCTGCGGAGCAGGTGCGTTTTATCCATGAAGCTACTACTGACGCACAGAAAAAAGAACTATTTGCCAAGGTAAGAAGCGGCGAGGTGCGTGTATTGTTTGGCTCTACCCAGAAGATGGGTGCGGGTACAAATTGTCAGGACAGGCTAATTGCGATTCATAACCTCGATTGCCCGTGGAAACCGTCGTGAGTAGGACGGATTTTGCGGACATTCAAAATAAAAATGAATGTGGAGGTACAGACAATGGCAAAGACAATTTTTGAGGAAATGGGCGGCAGATACGAAAGGCAAGGTGACTATTTAATTCCATGTATAGCTTTACCCGCCGAAGAAGAACAGCCGATAGGCACATGGGGACAGCGGCATCTGGACTATCTGAAGCAGTACCGCAAGGTTACATACACCAATCTTCTCACAAGCGGCAGGCTGAATGCTTACCTTGCCGACATCAACAGGCAGGCGCAGGAACGCTTTGAAAGGCTCATAGAGGGCATGAAACAGGCACAGGGCATAACGGAACGTCTAAAGGCAGAAGACGCCTTAGAATGGACAGGGCGACTAGGTAACATAAGGGCTTGTGCGAGGGAGATTGTGAATGAGGAAATAATTTTCGTATAGGTAAACGAAGCGGCAGAGCGTAAAAGCCCTGTCGTTTTTCTTTGGGAAAGTTTTATATAAATGATATAAAATCTCTGTATATAGGAGATTTATTTTATGTAAGATACAAAAGTTTATATTTGTACAGTTACAGTTGATGTGGTTTCTAAGGCAAATTATAATATTAGATGGACGGTAGGCAAAGCATTTAAAGTAAAAAATTGGGGAATGAACAGAAAAAACTATTGAAAAAAGTAAAATTAATTGTAACGAATCGCACTTGAAAAGAACTAACAATATGAGGTGCTGATATGGATAAAGAAAAAATTGATGAAATATATCGTGAAAACGCTGCAATGATATATAAATATCTATGTGGCTTAACGCAGGACAGCGGACTTGCCGAGGAACTGACGCAGGAAACATTCTTTCAAGCAATTAAAGGAATTGACAAGTTTAGGGGAGATTGTAAAATTTCCGTCTGGCTATGCGGAATTGCCAAAAAATTATGGTACAAAGAACTTGAAAAAGGAAGCAGGCATAAAACCGCCCCACTGGACGATACGATACCTTCCACAGAAAATGTTGAAAGTAAAAGTCTTAATAATTTAGAAAAAGTAGAAATTTTCCGCCTAATGCACAACCTTGATGATGTAACAAGGGAAGTCATGTATTTACGATTGGCAGGAGAATTACAATTTTCTGAAATTGCGGCTATCTTGGGGAAAACGGAAAATTGGGCTAGGGTAACTTATTACAGGGGAAAACAAAAAATAATGAAAGGAATGAAAGAATGGAACGAGAATTAGCTTGTGAGATTGTAAAAGATTTACTTCCTCTCTATGTGGACGGAATGGTAAGTGATGTTTCCAAAAAGAGTATAGAAAGCCATTTAGAGAATTGTACAGAATGTAATGAAATATATCACAATATGGCTTATCATCTGGAAATGGAAACCTTGCCAACGGAGGTTTCCGACATAAAAAGATTTTTGAAAAAAACAAAGAAAATGTATCTGCTATATGGGTTAGGCGGTCTTAGCTTTATTGCAATACTTGTCTGTCTGATTGTGGATTTGGCAGTAAACAAAGGAATTACATGGTCTTTGATTGCAGGAAGCTCTTGCTTATTTGCGGACGCTTTGATATATGCTCTATCAACCTGCAAAAAGAATAAAGGCTGTATTGCAATGGCAGTTATAAGTATTGGGTCGTTTGTCCTGCTTTCTGTCATACAGATTACCAGATATTATCTTATAGGAACAGGGACAGTCTGGCTTTTCCGTTATGGCTTACCCATCCTGCTGTTATGGCTTCTTGTCCTCTGGCTTCCAGTGCTTACAAGAACATTCCTAAAATGGAACATTTGGGATTGCATAGCATGGTTTCTGTTATTGGTAATCATAGGAAACTATGTTACTAAACTGATCATAGGAGATTATGTGTGGAATGATGTACTCCATATGCAGGGATTTATAGGTAATGCGCTTGGAGAAGTGATTGGAATAATAGTATTTGGACTTATAGGGAGGATAAAAAAATGGAGAAAATAATCAGCGTAAAAAATCTAAGAAAAACATATAAAAAGGAAACCGCCGTTGAGAATGTCTGCTTTGACCTTACACCTGGAAGTATCATGGGACTATTGGGAACAAACGGAGCGGGTAAGACTACGACATTAAAGATGATTACCAACTTGTGTTCCAAAAATAACGGGAAAATTGTCATAGACAATGTATCATTAGACGAAAACCCTGAACTGGCATTGTCAAAGGTTGGGGCTGCACTTGACACACCCAGTTTTTATCAAGAACTGACCGCAAGAGAAAATATAGAATGTTTTGCACATCTATATGAAAATATCCCTAAGGGGCAAGTCATGGAATTGCTTGATTATGTCGGGCTTAGTTCACAGGCTGAAAAGAAAGTTAAAAAGTTTTCTCTTGGAATGAAACAAAGACTGGCATTAGCAAGGGCTATGTTAGGGCAGCCAAAACTGATTATTTTAGACGAACCGGCAAACGGATTAGACCCGCAGGGACAGATTAACCTATACCGTTTGATTTGTGATATGGCAAAAGAACGAAACACAACATTTATCGTTTCATCACACCAACTACATGATATGGAAAAATTCTGTACCGATATTTTAATTTTGGATAAGGGAAAAAGTATCTTGCAGGGGAAAACGGAAGAAATTTTATCTGAAACGACAAACATTGTGGACTGTATACTGGAAGAAACGAAAACTGCCAGGAGCATCCTCTTCGAGTGCCAAGGAATAAGTTTGATTTCAGAGAACGGAAATCAGTTTACAGTCAGACTTGAAAATATCTGCTTCGACGAATTTATTAAAAAACTTGTAGCAAACCATTTGCATATCCGCTATCTTTCCATGCGGAAACACTCATTGCAGGATCTCTTTCTAAAATTAACAGGGGGAGCAGAGCCATGTATCCATTAACAAAATTATATGCGAGAAAAATATACAGACAAAAGCTGATTTACATTTTTTTTGCGTGCTTTTTTATAGCTTCTTTCTTTTATGCTTTTCTTATTTCAACACCGCAAATGGAAGACATGCTGAATATCAATATTGGAATTGTTGGGAGGAAAAATTTCCCCGAATTTATGATGAGATTTTATGTCGGAACAGTGGGTATTCTTTTTAATGTATTTCTGCTGACGTTGTCTATTTGTGAGGAAGATAGGAACAAAATGCTTTATCAGCCTTTATTGCATGGGGAAAACCGCAGCAGAATGATGCGGTCAAAAATTTATGTTGCCGTTAGTATGTCAATAATTTTTGTTTTACTGACAGCTTTTATAAATTACACAACAGCCTTTATGCGTTGGGGCTATGAAATCTTTGAACAGGCAGCTTTCATCAGAACCGTTATAAAATATCTGTTATCAGGTATCTATATGTCGGTTATTACGCTTGGAATCATTACACTTTGTATCTGTACCCGCAACGCATGGAAAACGATATTATTTGTGATTATTTATTTATTGATTGACCAATTTATTTACAGCTCCAATATTGCATTATTACAAAAAATATGGGTTGGATATTACCTTAACCTTTGGACGTTTGCATATGAGTATCAGAAAATACCATTCAGCGAAGTACTGATAGGAATATCCATTATGGTACTGTACGGAATTATTTTTTTTCAAATATCCCTATACAGAACAAAAAAAATAGATTTTTGAGTGAGGTAAAAAATGATTATAAGATTATTAAATATACAATTTACACGGCTGAAAAGGCAAAAGATATTATACTTATTTTTTGTCGTGATGGCAGTAATTATCATCTCCAATGCGCTGGGGTGCGCAGGCAGTTCAGAAGATTATGACATGGGATATTATGCAGGCGGTAAATTTCCAACGATGTGTATGCAGTCCTATATTGATATTGTCGGTACACTATTCCTTAGCTTTATCAGTGCAGTATTGATATGCGGGGAAAAGGCAAGCGGTATGTTTCGACAGCCTTTGTTGAATGGTGTTTCCAAAAGACAGCTTTTAATAGCAAAAACTGTTAGTATTTTCACAGTTGCGCTTATATGTTTTTTGTTTGTGGCAATCGTTAGTATTGTAACAGGCTTCGTTTTATGGGGCAGTCATATATTTGATAATGCACAGGAATATTTGTTACAAATGTTATTATTAGCTTTTCCGCAGACAACAATGGTTCTGTTTCTAGTGCTTTTGTCCTTGTATATGTCAAATATATCCAGTATGATGTGCGCTTCTCTGATAATTTTGTTAGTCAATAATTTATTTAGCCAGTTTTTTGGCAGTTACATTTCGTTTATAGACTTTATGTATTATCTGTATGCTTTTTCAGGATATAACGGAATAGAATTAACAAGCAAAATAATTATATTAGGAATTGCTGTAAATATCATAACAGGAATTATTCTTATTTATGGTATTATCAGACGTACAAACAATATGATAATGTAAAATTTTAAAAGAAATATTTTTAACAGGTGAGTATAAATGAAAAAACAACAATGGATACTTTGCCCTATTTGTGGCAGTAAAACTCGTGACAGAATCAGACAAGATACTATTTTGAGAAATTATCCTCTATATTGCCCGAAGTGTAAACAGGAAACGCTGATTGAAGCAAAAAATTTAAAAATAACAGTCATCACAGAGCCAGACACACAGATGCAGAGCCGATGAACAAGTGAGCAATCACAGTTCGTTAGCTCTATTTTATTTCATAAGGTTTTAAGGCAAACGCCCACCATATAAAAAAACGGTGTTATGGTGGGCGGTATTGCTATGCCCGAAAAGACTTAACAGACACTCTCCAGACCTGTTTTGAAGTTTGGAGGTTTTTTATGTCCTTTTTTCGGGCAGTAATCTATCTGCTCATGCAACGCATATTTGACTTATACATAGCATATCAGGGAATGGCAGGAAGCCAGTTAAAAAAATCCCTGCCCATGTAACGCTACTTCTCACCATGAAACCGGAAGTAGAATCTCCACTTAACAGAACATGTATCTCCTATAACCGTAGAGGTCACAGAGCCTTTGCGGTTTTTCTTTTGTCGTTTTTTATCAGATTGTGCCGCAGGGCTGTTTCTGGTGTCCGTTGCCGCTCTCCGCCCTCTCCATCTGGATTTTAGCATTTCAAAAATTCAGATGGGAGGAAAATACGGTGAAGTATGCACCAAGAAAGGTATATATCAAAGAAAACAACGTCTATGTGGAACTATCATATAAAGACTTTTGCCGCCGCAGGGAATCCGACCAGAGTTACATGGACAAGCTGTTTATCCCCGTGCAGGGCTGTCTGCTTGAAGTGGTGCGGGAACAGTACGCAGATTTCTATCGGGATAAAGAACGGTGGCGTTATCTGAAAAAACTGGACACAAATCACAAGCTGCTGTCATTAGAGGGATTTACGGATAGTGAGGGGAATGTGCTTGATTTTATTGTTGATGAAGCGGTGGACGTTGCAGAAACCGTTGTCCGTGCGGTAATGGTGGACAGGCTGAAAGCCGCCATGTCCTTATTGTCGGGAAATGAGCAGGCATTGATAAACGCAATCTTCTTTGAGGAACTTTCCGAGCGGGAAGTCGGATTGCGGTTAGGCGTGACACAGAGTGTTGTCAACAAGCGCAAAGCCAAAATCCTTGCGAAGCTGAGGAAGATAATGGAAAACAAAATTTAAGGCGTTCAGCCCCCTTGTTTTTTCCTTTGGAAAAATGAGGGGGCTTTTCCCTGCCCCCTCAATCAATTCTGATAGGAGGAAATAAGGATGGCATACAACCACGGACGGGAGGACAGGAAATGGCGCATCTGGAAAGAAGCCGAGGAAAAGGTTCTGCGCGAGTGCGGCGTTGATGAAGCGGTCATTGAACAAATCCGCACAGACGACAGGGCAGATTTTAATTCCAACAGGCGGTTTTACCGATGGGCGAGCGACTTCGGCGAATACCTTGAGGGCATGGCGGACAGGGAGAAGCAGTCGGAGGTAAGGTCTGTTTCTGATTTACTGGACGAGATTGAGGACGAAAATCTGTACCTTGCCTTAATCACGGTGGACAGGCGCACGTTACAAATCGTCCTGCTGAAAATGCAGGGCTATTCCACTAAGGAGATTGCCCCGCTTGTGCATTTAACGGCAGGGGCTATTTATGCAAGGCTCAACCATCTGCGGAAGAAGCTGCGGAAAATTTTATAAGCGTCTCATATATCCTGCTTTCCTATGGGCTATCGGGTGAGGGGCAATCCCCTCATTCAATTCTTTTCGGGAGGAAAGGAAATGGCATACGGGGCAAAGACATACACGCTTCGGGAGGAATCCATGGAAAGCGGCACAAGGTATTTTATCAGCTTTAAGGATGGGCAGGGGGAACACCACGAACTGGAAGTGTCCGAGCAGTTATTCATTGAATTTCGGCAGATGGAGCGCAGGAACAGAAACCTTCAGCAATGGAACCAGCGGCACAGGGAGTTTAACGAGGTGTGGGACGAAACGCTTTACAGACGGGCGCTGAGAGTGCCAAAAACGCTTGATGAAAGAATGATGGAAAAAGAACGGAATGAAATATTTGCTAAAGCGGTTGCCCGACTGCCAGAGATACAAAGGCGGCGTTTCCTGCTCTACTACGAGTATGATTTTAATTTTTACCAAATCGGCGAAATGGAGCATTGCACCGCTTCCGCTGTCCAGAAATCCGTTTCAGTCGCAAGGGAGAAAGTTAAGGTGGAAATGAGAAAGTATCTCCAATCTTAACGATTACTGACCGAAAAAGAAATCCATTTTTATCGGCGTGGGGATGGCGGCAGTACATACTCTCACTTCTTTGTGTGGGAGTAAATCTATTTTAGGAGGTCAATGCCTATGTGCAACAAAACCAAAGACACCCACCGAAAGGAGGAATCCCATGCAGAAGCTTCAGACAGTCAACGCCGACACGCTCCTCTATGAGCCGCTTGAGAAGCCGTCTTTCGTGGTGGACGGTCTGATACCCACGGGCTTAACCCTGTTCTGCGGCTCACAGAAAATCGGCAAGAGTTGGCTCATGCTAAAACTCTGCCTCTGCGTGTCGCAAGGAATCCCCTTGTGGGATATGCCGACACAGGAGGGTGACGTGCTTTACCTCTGTTTGGAGGACACGTTCTGCCGCATCCAAGACAGGCTGTTCCGCTTGACGGACGAAGCAAGCGGGCGACTTCACTTCGCCGTGGCAAGCGATAAGCTGTCAGACGGTCTTATCGTGCAGTTGGAGGATTATCTGAAAGAATACCCCGACAGCAGACTCATTGTGATTGACACCTTGCAGAAAGTCCGCACCGCATCCAAAGACAACGCCTATGCAAGCGATTACGGGGACATTTCCCTTATCAAAGACTTTGCAGACAGGCACTCTCTGGCGGTCATTGTCGTACACCATATCCGAAAGCAGAACGACAGTGACGTGTTCAACAAAGTGTCTGGCACGACGGGATTGACGGGGAGTCGGACGCTACCTTTGTTCTGCAACAGGAAAGCCGTGCGTCCAATGCCGCAAAGCTGTATGTGACGGGCAGGGACACGCCCTATCAGGAGTTTACGCTCCGCTTCCGTGATTGCAGTTGGGAGCTGGTGGAGCGTAAGGAGCAGGAACAGCTTGCCAGAGAAGCGATACCAGACGTTCTTTTTCGGTTAGTGGATTTCATGCAGGGCAGGGAGGAATGGACTGGCACAGCCACGGAGTTATTGGACGCTCTGGGGGAAACGGAAACAGCGGCGAATGTCTTGACAAAGTGGATGAACGAGTACCGCCTTGGCTTCCTGCTTGAAAACCATATCCGTTATGATTTCAGCCGCAGGAGCAGCGGGCGGATGATTTCCCTTGCCGTTGCCACCGACATTTAAACCTATGTGACATCGGCGGCTTTAACTTATGCGTGACGGTCATGACGATGATGACGGTGTTTTTGGGATACCCCCTGCCATCGTCACCGTCATAGCGGACGTATGTAAAATCGGCGGCTCTGCCCTTCGGGAGAACACCCCGTAAACGCAAAGTGCAGGCGTGGGCATTACTCGCCCTTTTCGGCTCGTAAAGCCACCCCTGCGGTCGGAAAAATCTACCGATTTTTCCGACTGCGTTTACAGGGTGTAACACACTACACTTTGCTCCGCAAAGTCGTGTGCCAGACGTTCCCTCTGGACTCCCTTAAAGCAGGGCTTACGCCCTGCCCATCCTCTGCCTTGCGGCTTCGGATGGAAGAATGCCGGCGTGACAGTGACGGCTATGACTGGCAATAGGGGGTATCCCAAAAACACCGTCATCATCGTCATGACCGTCACGCATACAGAGTACCCGCCGAAGAAAGGAGGAATCCTGCCATGCCCTATGCAATTCTGCGTTTCCAGAAACGCAAGGCAGGCGGCGTTGCGGCTTGTGAACGCCACAACGAGCGGAAGAAAGAAGCCTATAAAAGCAACCCAGACATTGACGTGGGACGCTCCAAAGATAACTACCATCTTGTGAAGCCGCCCCGCTACACCTACAAGAAAGAGATAAACCGAATGGTAAAATAAGCGGGCTGTAAGGTAAGGAAAGACAGCGTGATGATGGTGGAAACGCTCATCACCGCTTCGCCAGAATTCATGAACAGCTTACCGCCCGAAGAACAAAAAGCCTATTTCCAGACGGCTCTTGACTTCATTTCGGAGCGTGTGGGAAAGCAGAATATCCTCTCCGCAGTCGTCCACATGGACGAAAGGACGCCCCATATGCACCTATGCTTTGTGCCGCTTACGCCCGACAACAAGCTGTCAGCGAAGTCCATTTTAGGCAACCAAAAGAGCCTTTCCGAGTGGCAGACCGCCTACCATGAGCGGATGTCCGCACGGTGGAGCGAATTGGAAAGAGGTCAGTCCTCAATGGAAACGAAGCGGAAACACATCCCCACATGGCTCTATAAGTTGGGCGGCAGGCTGGATAAACAGTATGCGGAAATCGTGTCTGCCCTCTCCGACATCAACGCCTTTAACGCAGGCAAGAAAAGAGATAAGGCGTTAGAACTGCTCTCCGCATGGCTTCCAGACGTGGAGAAATTCTCTAAGGAAATCGGGAAACAGCAGGCGTATATTGACAGCTTGAAAGAGAGAATCGGGCGGGAATCCGACTATGCGGGGCGTATGCGTGATGAGAAGTACGAGCAGGAATTAAAGGTACAGAAAGCCAACCAGAGGATATTTGAGTTGCAGAGAACCAATCAGCAGATGGAACGGTTATTGAAAAAGATACCGCCAGAAGTGATAGAGGAATTACAGAAAAGTAATCGGAACAGAGCGAAAGAAAGGTAGGAATGTGAATGAAGAAACAGGATTTTAAGGTATTAAAGACCGCAGATTTATACCCGTTTCCCGACAACCCGTTTCATGTAGTGGAGGATGAAATGTTATCAGAATTAGCGGAAAGCATTAAGGAGTTTGGAATCGTAACGCCGATAATCACACGTCCGAAAGAGGACGGGGACGGCTATGAAATCATTGCGGGACAGCGGCGTGTCCGTGCTTCGGAGCTTGCAGGGATAAACACAGTCCCCGCTTTTGTCCTGCCCTTAGACCGTGACCGAGCCATCATCACCCTTGTTGACAGCAACTTACAGCGTGAAAATATCCTGCCATCGGAGCGGGCATTTGCCTACAAGATGAAATCCGAAGCCATGAAGCGGCAGGGCTTCCGCACGGATTTAACTTCGTCCCAAGTTGGGACGAAGTTGCGGACGGACGATAAAGTGGCGCAGGGCTTCGGCGTTGGCAGGATGACCGTGCAGAGATTTATCCGATTGACGGAGCTGATACCGTCAATTTTGCAGATGGTGGACGAGGGGAAAATCGCCCTCACGCCTGCGGTGGAACTGTCCTTTTTGAAGAAAGGCGAGCAGGAAAACCTATTCGCCACAATGGAAAGCGAGGAAGCAACGCCCTCACTCTCACAGGCACAGCGGATGAAAACCTTGAGCCAGAGCGGGCGGCTTGACATGGACACCATCTTTGCAATTATGACGGAGGAAAAGGGAAACCAGAAAGAAACCGTAAAAATCGGCATGGAGCGGTTAAAGAAATACTTCCCGAAAGGAACAACGCCGAAGCAGATGGAGGACACCATCATCAAACTTTTGGAGCGTGAATTGCAGAGGAAACGGGGCAGGGACAGCCGCTAATCTTCTCTTTTCGGATAGTAAATGCACAAAGTATCCAAGCAAAGAAAAAGTAGAATCGAGGTAGGAAATGAAAGAAATACAGTATGAGATTGTAAAGGAAATCGCCGTATTGTCTACGAGCGACAGCGGCTATACAAAGGAAATCAATTTAATCTCATGGAACGGGAAAGAGCCGAAATACGACATCCGCAGCTTTTCCCCCAGCCGTGAGAAGTGCGGAAAGGGAATCACGTTGACCGCCGATGAAGCGGCGGCTCTCCTTAAAGCATTGCAGGAAGAATCGAACAGCGGGGATTGATTGTATCTGATAGGCAGGGCGGGGACGTTTCCAGACGTTTCCAGACGCTCCCCCTGTCCTGTCTGGAAAGGAAGATTTGAATATGGGCGAGGATAAGACAGCGAACAAAAAGAGAAAACGTATTGTGGCAAGACAGCCAGTGCAGATGATTGTCAGCCGTGAATATGTCGGCACACAGACCGTTGCCGAGGCGTTCATCCCAATTATCTCCGAAGATATACGGAGGAAGATTGCCGAGGATGACACCTTCGACAATGAGGGTATGTCCGCTTAGAATGTACGCAATGGAACATGAAAACAGTTAGGGCAGATACGGAGGTTTTACAGTATGGCAGGAATCAAAGAAGAAAAGAAAATCTATTCAGTCGGCATTTACTGCCGGTTATCTAAGGATGATGGCACGGAAAATGAGAGTGCGAGCATTGCCACGCAGAAATCCATCCTTACGGATTATGTGAAAAAGCAGGGCTGGCACTTAGCAAAAACGTATGTGGACGACGGTTATTCTGGTACGAATTTCCAAAGACCGAGCTTCCAGAACATGATTAAGGACATTGAAAACGGGCTGATAAATTGCGTGATTACGAAAGATTTATCAAGGTTAGGGAGGAATTATCTTGACTGCGGATTATATCTGGAAGTCTTTTTTCCCGAAAATAACGTGCGGTATATAGCGGTCAATGACGGTGTGGACACACTCAATAAATCAGTGATGGACATTACGCCGTTCCGCAATATCCTAAATGAAATGTATGCCGCCGACATATCAGTTAAGATAAAATCGGCGTACCGAGCGAGGTTTCAACAGGGGAAATTCATGGGGACGTATGCGCCCTATGGGTATATCAAAGACCCCGCCGACCACAACCATTTGTTGATAGATGATAAGGTGGCGCACGTTGTAAGGGAGATATTCGACCTTGCGCTTGCGGGAAATGGAATCTCCAAAATCCGCAAACACATCAATAAACAGCACGTCTTGCGCCCTGCCGCTTATGCGGCGGAGCAGGGGGCGGCAGGCTATGAACGGTACTTTGAGGATAACGAGGAAAACCGCTATATTTGGAGCGAGAACAGCGTGAGGGGCATTTTAAGAAGCCCTATCTATGCGGGAAACCTTGCAGGCTACAAGCGGATTGCCGCCAACATGAAAAGCAAGAAACGCCCCTCTAAGCTGCCCGAAGAATGGGAAGTGATACCCGACACCCATGAGGGGATAGTCACGCAGGAGGAATTTGACACCGTACAGCAGCTTATGACGAGCCGCAGGCGGGAACAGAACGCAGGGGGATTTGAGAATATCTTTGCAGGCGTTATCAAGTGTGCGGACTGCGGCTATGCTTTACGGGCTATGAGCGCAAACAGGAGGAAACGCCCCGACATCATCGACTGCGTACAATACACCTGCAATAATTATGGCAGGTACGGCAACATCATGTGTACCGCACACGCCATTGAAGCGAGGGACTTATTCAACGCTGTTCTTGCCGACATCAACCGTTTTGCGGATATGGCGGTGAATGACGAGCGGGCGGTGAAGGCGATTGAGAAGCGGCTCACGGAAACAGACCAGAGCAAGGCAAAGGCAATGGAGAAAGAACAAAAGAAGCTGAACAAACGCCTTGCGGAGCTTGACAGGCTGTTTTCCTCTCTCTATGAGGATAAGGTCATGGAGCGTATCACCGAGCGGAATTTCGAGATGATGTCGGGGAAATACCAGAAAGAACAGCTTGAAATCGAAGCACGGCTGAGGGAAGTAACGGAAACGCTCAACGAAAGCTACGAGAAGTCGCAGGGAATCCGTGACTTCCTCTCCCTTCTCCGCAACTATCAAGGCTTAAAGGAACTGGACGCAACGGTTGTAAATGCACTGATAGACAAGATACTTGTTTCGGAGCGTGAGAAGATGGCAGACGGAACGGTTAGACAGGAAATCAAGATTTACTATAAATTCATCGGCTTTGTCGGTGAATTACATATCACACCTACGAAGCGGTGGACAGCGTTGCCCGCTAAACCCTGTACGGTGTGCGGCATCGAATACGTCCCTGGCTCTGGCATATCGAAGTATTGTCCCGTTTGTGCTAAGAAGATACAGAGGGAGAAATCAAATGAGAGCAAACGCAGGAGCAGGGAACAGAAAAGGATGGCATGTATTGAACTGTCTGAGAAAAGTAATTTATTTGATAGTTAATTGAAAGAGTCTTAGTTTTCGAGTATAATATAGGTGGTTTTTAATGCTGATAATATTTTAGAGAAAAATTTTAGAAAGGTTTTTTACGAATATGGAAAGAAATTGTTTGGTAATTAGTGATGCGGTTCTTTTAGATAAGCTTGAATATTTTCTATATGACTATTCAGGGGTTGAATATAATAATTTGGATATTATAGTAAATCATTTTATTGGCAACAAAAACGATGAAGAAAGAATAAAGAGCAAAGATAATATATATGAATTAAGAAAAATACTTTCGTATTATAGTACAGATACACAATTAGAAGAAAAAACACTTGACAAGGCAGTTGATTTATTTTTGCTATTTTTACGTACATATAGCATTGAAGCAACTATGGGGTTAAATGGTTTATTGGATACTATATGGAAATCAGGTAAAGTGGGTAATGAATGGAATTGTGTTAAAAGAATAACAGGTATATTAGCAGCTGTATATTTATTATATTTTGTTCATGAAGCTAAAATATATGATAAAAATGAAACTGAAAAAAACATGAGAGAGATTTTCCGAAAAATATCAGTTTCTATACTATGGAAGATAAAAGGTTCTTAACTCAAATTTTTATGCTTGAAAATCAAAATGATTGTTTGACCTATTTATTGCATTCTAATTTGAAATGCTGTGATAAAAGTGAGAAATATACAGTTGATTCAGAGCGCATTATGGCAAAAGAATTTTTAGAATATTGAAAAAATTTAAAAACGCAGAGAGATATAAAGATGCTATGTCTTTTTTAGAAGAAAGTGAACATTTATTTAGAAGGGTATCGGATTTAGAAATTAGAGGATTTTGGGAAAAGCAAAAGGCGGAACTTTTATTTAATTTAGGGAAATATGAAGAAGCAAAAAATATTCAAAATAAATATATTAATAAATTCGGAGAATCCCAAAATGTTTTCGATTTATATAATGGAGCAATATATTATGCTTGGGCGGCGAATTATAAAGAAAAAGATGATGTAAACTGGGAAATTTACATTGAAGAGGCATATAAATTAATAATTCAGGCTGAGCAACATATTTTACAAGCAAAAGTGTTACAGAAAACGGAGTATAAAGAATTTCTGTATCATGTAATTTTAGAAAAATCTTTTTACTTTCAGAAAAAGTGATTATAATGGAGCATTTGAATGTTTTGAAGAAGCATTTAATGAAGCAGATGAGGAAACAAAAAAGACTCAAATTTTAATACACATTTATGGATATTAATGAAATACATGTGTTTAAACCCAGAAAAACATGAGCTAGTAATTGATTGGATTGAGTATTTTTACAATAATTTTAGTCATAAGAAATTGAAAGAGTATGAAGTAATTGTGGATTTTGTACACTCAAATGAGTATTTAAAAAATAATTCAGAGGCATATAAAAAGATTTATGAGAGTTTAATTCAATTGCTGTTCCATGCTTTAGAAATTCGGCATGAAACCAAAATACGTGATATATCTCAATATGATGTTCTTTATTACACAAAGGCTGAACATCTTAGGCTTTTATTAGAGGATGAAACTTCTGAAAATTGTAATTATCGTTTACCAATGTTTCATGTTTACCACATGAACGACCCACAGGAGGGAAAAATTCTTCGAGGTTTATTGGAAAATGATAAGTTTGCTTCTGTTGATACAGAGGACTTTTCAGATTCTAGAAATCAGTATGAAGAAAACTATGTTTTTTTAAAATCATTTTTTTGTTATCTAAAAAAGTAAAGAAAATTCTATGAAAGAATTTTTGCCAATGTGGGTACAGTATGGGGATGATGCTAAAGGATGTTGTATAGTATTAAATAATAAAACTTTTGAAAATAGTTCTTTGCGGAGGATAATATATTTAACGGATGATGGAAAATGTGATAAAAAGGATGAAAAGGTAAAAATATTTCTGGATGAATTTTTATTTACATATCGAGATTTAGTTTCTTTCTGCAATCATAAAATTGATTTGAATTCAGAAGAAGGAAAAGAATGTTTTCTTGAAATTAAATCTCTAGCAAAATATATCATTTCGCAGATTTCATATTTATTTAAGAATCAGTCATATAAGCATGAAAATGAAATTCGATTAATAGCTAATCGAACAAGTGCGGAACTTGATGATGTGAAAGTGATTTCTGGCAGTATACCTAAAATATATATTTATAATGATTCTAAGACATATATTAATGAGGTTATATTAGGAGCAAAAATAGAAAATCCTGAAGATTATGTATCTTTTATTTACAAACAAGGAAATAAAATGTGGAAAGATGATAAACAGTCACAGATAAAAGTTACTCAATCAACGATACAATATAGATGATATTTGGGATTGTTTATTGTTTGATATGTATTGAACTGTCCGCAAAAAATGACCGACTTGCTTAGAACAGCGTCAAGGGAGGATTGAAAGGCAGGGAAATATGTTCCCAGAGGTTGAAGTCTACCGATATGTGACGGAACAAACCTTTGATGCCTACCTCTATCAGCTTGTGGAGGGAAAACAGAAATTCATCTCTCAGATAATGACGAGCAAAAGCCCTGTGCGTTCTGCCGAGGACGTGGACGAGGTCGCCCTTTCCTTTGCGGAGGTGAAAATGCTTGCCACAGGCGACGAGCGTTTCAAGGAAAAAATGGATTTGGATATGCAGGTGGCGAAGCTGAAAGTCCTGAAGCAGAGTTATCTTTCCGAGCATTACGACCTTGAGGACAGGATACTGAAGCACTACCCGAAGGAGATTAAGGATTATGAGGAACGCATTGCAGGATATGGGAACGATGTTAAGATTGCCAGTCAGCACAAGCCGCAGGGCGAGAATAAGTTCTGCCCGATGACCTTAAACGGCGTAACCTACAAAGAAAAAGCGGACGCAGGCGGGATGCTGCTTGCCATCTGCAAGGAAAATCCACTGTCACAGCCGATACAAATCGGCAGCTACCGTGGCTTTCAGATGGAGGTTTTCTATGATACCTTTAACACCTGCTACTGCCTAAACATTTGCGGAATGAGGAAATATAAGGTGGAGCTAGGTGCGGATGCCCTTGGCAATCTTACCAGAATTGAGAATGAAATCGCCAAACTCCCCGCAAGGCTGGAAGCCGCCAAGACCAGAAAGGAGGAAACTATCGCACAGCTTGAAACCGCAAAAGAGGAAGTAAAAAAGCCGTTTGCTTTTGAAAATGAGCTGAAAGAAAAGACGGAACGGCTCAATGCCCTCAATATTGAGCTGAATCTGAATGAAAAGGACAACGCTGTAATTGACGACGGGCAGGAACAGGACGGCGAACAGCCAGAGAAAAAATGTATGGACAGGGAGCGTTAAACCTAGTTTACACATTTGGATTGCTCTGTTTTGGGTAGTATAATAAAATTGGATTAGAAAAAAAGGAGGTGAGGAAGAATGTCTGATTCGTTTAGATTTGAAACTTTTGTAGATGCCCACAGCAATATCTTCCATGAATACCTTGGTTCTGTCATAGCAAAGCTGTCCAGAGAAAACGAGGAATACCGTGCCGTACAAGCCAAGATTGAGGGATTGTATGAGAAATATCCGAAAGTCTTAGGCGTGTTTGACACGGAAACAGAGGAGGAATTGACCGTGGAAGAATGTGCGGCACTGATTAAAGTGATGGAGCTGAAAAACAAACTTACAGACATGGAAATTCAGTCAGTCTACTTCCGTGGCTGTTATGACAGCGTGGGATATCTGAAAAAGGCAGGGATTTTATAATGGACTGACTGAGAGAAGACGACGTCAGCGTGAAGGTGCTGCCGTCGTATCTACATAGCCGAGAGCTTTTCTGTTAAGAAAATCCCTTGGCTTTTTCAATTTCAGGAGGTGATTGAATGGAATGAAAAGTAACACATCATACGTAAAGATTGCCCCCGAAGTAATCGAACAGGCTAGGCAAATGGATTTACTGACCTACCTGCAGCGTTACGAACCGGGCAATCTAAAAAGAGTCGCAGGCAATGTCTACTGCACCAAAGAGCATGACAGCTTAAAGATTTCCAACGGAAAATGGTATTGGTGGTCGAGAGGTTTCGGCGGCATATCTGCTCTCGACTACCTTATCAAAGTCAAAGATTACGACTTTATCAAAGCTGTAGAAACACTCACAGGGCAGACCGCCGCAGACTGGGCTCCCCTATCGGCATCCCCAATAAAGAGAGAACCCAAGATACTGCTCCTGCCGCCAAAGAATAAAAATTGTGACCGAGTAACAGAGTATCTATTCAGACGGGGCATTGATTACCCACTAATCCAAGAGTGCATTGCTAACGGAATACTCTTTGAAAGTGCTGATTACCACAACGCAATATTTATTGGAAAAGATGAAATGGGGACGCCCAGATATGCAGCCTGCCGAAGTATAGTTGGCAGCTTTAAGAGAGACGCATCGGGGAGCGACAAGCGGTATTCGTTTCGGCTTTTGCCCAAAGAGTCAAGCGAAACCGTGCATTTATTTGAAGCCGCCATTGACCTGCTGTCCTATGCCACCTATCTAAAATGCGAAGGAAAAGATTACCATGAAACAAATTTACTTTCATTGTCAGGCGTATATCAGCCTAAAAAAGAAATAAAAGATAGTAAACTTCCTATCGCTTTGACCACATTTCTGCAAGTTAATCCACAGATACAGACTATCCATCTGCATCTGGATAATGACAAAGCAGGGCGGTTATGTACCGCTGCGCTAAAAGAATTATTACAGAAACAATACCAAATCGTTGATTCCCCGCCGCCAGTAGGTAAGGACTACAACGATTTTTTATTGTCCTATCTGGGGATAGTAAGACCCAAAACTAATCAGGAAAGGAGAGACGCACGTTAATAATCAGCGAATCCCCGGTAAAGACCAGCAACCCAATCCCATTAAAATGTATCAAACAAAAACAGAAAGAGAGGAAAATCCATTGAAAGAATACAAAGTGAAGCTGAATATCCATTATGAAAAACCCCTCACTATCTATGCCGACAACTCCGAACAGGCGGCAGAAAAATTGAGAAATATTCTCTTTGACAGCAATGCAATCCAGTTCTCCGAGGAAGATTTTGCTTGCGGAGAAGCCGTTATAACCGATTCCTGCAAGGGCAATCCCAAAGAATCAGGGATGAAGAACGAAGCCTTAAAGAACAGTTATTGTTCGGGCTGTACCTTCCAGTGTCCGATATGCGGAGGATGTTGCAGCGAGGACGGATGTTAAAAACACGTCTTACCAAGCACTGAATTTGGCTAACCAAATTCGCTTGTTAGGGGAATCCCCTAATACCCCGTGCAAAAGAGAAATATAAGAAAGGAATCCAGACATGAAAGAAGCCATATTTTTTATCCTTGGCACAATGCTCGGCGGAATGTTCGGCGCAGCCAGCATGTGCATATTGCAAATAAACAGAACGTCAGAAAGAAGGGGGACAGAGCATGAGAAAGAGAAATGTGCAGATACTTTTTCGGCTGTCGGAAGAAGAAGCTGATTACCTATACAGACTTGTAGGGCAGTCAGGACGTTCCAAAGAAGCCCTTCTGCGTTCTATGGTCATGGGATACCGTCTCTGCCAAAAGCCAGACCCGGAATTCTACAAGATAATGCGGGAGCTGTCAGCAATCGGAAACCGTATCAACCAGCTTGCGGCGAAAGCAAACGCCCTCGGCTTCATAGACACACCGATGCTTCGGGAAGAAGCTAAGCGATGGCACGATTTCCAGATTGACGTCCGAAAAAAATATCTTCTCCCGAAACGGGCGGCAACATAATGGCAGTCTGCGAAATCTGGGATGTAAGGGGCAGGCTCGACCACCCTCTGGACTATGCCAAGAATCCTGATAAGACAGTCAATCCTGATTATACCGACGCTGATTTACAGGCAATGGGAGATGTGATGAAGTATGCTGCCAACAGCGACAAGACCGAACAGCAATTTTTCGTCACAGGAGTAAATTGCGACCCGGTAACCGCAAGGGATGAAATGGCAATAACAAAAGCACAGTATCAGGATGAAAGTAAGATAGTCTGCTACCACGGATTCCAGAGCTTTAAGCAAGGAGAAGTCACGCCAGAGCAGGCGCACGAAATCGGCGTAAAATTAGCGCAAAAAATGTGGGGCGACAGGTTCCAAGCTATCGTAGCGACCCATCTAAACACAAACTGTCTGCATAACCACTTTGTAATAAACTCGGTATCTTATACAGATGGAAAGCATTTTTAGAGAACATAAGATATACTAATCCTTATAATTAAATATCTGATTGCAAAGCACTCATTACTGACCGAAAGAAAAAGGTTAAGTGATGGGTGTTTCTATTTTATCAAAAAGTGAATACAACGTCTAAAAATATACTTCCCTTTTTGGGCTATTGGGTGAGAGGTCAAATCCTCCCACCCATTTTTATTGCCATGAAACCAATACAATAGATTACCGCTCCTTGAAAACTTTATAGCAGCCGCCAGAGGGATACCTGCCGCAATGGACAGTAGATTACAACACGAATCCTGCCCCCTGCTTAATCCGTGCATAGCACAGGCAGAGAGAACGCCGCTTAAAGAAAGCGTGGAACTGTATGGACTGACTGCGTTACATACTCCTGCTGTTCTTGCAGGAGTAAATATATTTAGGAGGTCATGCCTATGTGCAACAAAACCAAAGACACCGCCCGAAAGGAGGAATCCCATGCAGAAGCTTCAGACGGTCAACGCCGATACGCTCCTCTATGAGCCGCTTGAAAAGCCGTCCTTTGTGGTGGACGGTCTGATACCCACGGGCTTAACCCTGTTCTGCGGCTCACAGAAAATCGGTAAGAGCTGGCTCATGTTAAAGCTCTGCCTTTGTGTGTCGCAGGGAATCCCCTTGTGGGATATGCCGACACAGGAGGGCGACGTGCTTTACCTCTGCCTTGAGGACACGTTCTGCCGCATCCAAGACAGGCTGTTCCGCTTGACGGATGAAGCGAGCGGGCGGCTTCACTTTGCGGTGGCAAGCGACAAGCTGTCAGACGGTCTTATCGTGCAGTTGGAGGATTATTTGAAAGAATACCCCGACAGCAGGCTTATTGTGATTGACACCTTGCAGAAAGTCCGAACCGCATCCAAAGACAACGCCTACGCAAGCGACTACGGGGACATCTCCCTTATCAAAGACTTTGCCGACAGGCACTCTCTTGCGGTCATTGTCGTACACCATATTCGAAAGCAGAACGACAGCGACGTGTTCAACAAAGTGTCTGGCACGACGGGATTGACGGGGAGTGCGGACGCAACCTTTGTCCTGCAACAGGAAAGCCGTGCGTCCAATGCCGCAAAGCTGTATGTGACGGGCAGGGACACGCCCTATCAGGAGTTTACGCTCCGTTTTCGTGATTGCAGTTGGGAACTGGTGGAGCGGAAAGAGCAGGAACAGCTTGCCAAAGAAGCGATACCAGACGTCCTTTTTCGGATTGTAAATTTCATGCAGGATAAAGAGGAATGGACTGGCACAGCCACAGAGTTATTGGACGCTCTGGGGGAAACAGAAACAGCGGCAAATGTTTTAACAAAGTGGATGAATGAGTACCGCCTTGACTTCCTGCTTGAAAACCATATCCGTTATGATTTCAGCCGCAGGAGCAGCGGGCGGATGATTTCTCTTGCCGTTGCCGCCGACATTTAAACCTATGTGACATCGGCGGCTCTGCCCCATGCGTGACGGTCATGACGATGATGACGGTGTTTTTAGGATACCCCCTGCCACTGTCACTGTCATAGCGGATGTATGTAAAATTGACAGTTATGCCCTGCGGGTGACAGCGGTGACGGTGATGACAGCAATATTGGGATACCCCCGCCGCTGTCACCCTTACGGGAGAACACCCCGTAAACGCAACATGCAGGCGTGGGCATTACTCGCCCTTTTCGGCTCGTAAAGCCACCCCTGCGGTCAGAAAAATCCCCCCGATTTTTCCGACTGCGTTTACAGGGTGTAACACACTACACTTTGCCCTGCAAAGTCGTGTGCCAGACGTTCCCTCTGGACTCCCTTAAAGCAGGGCTTACGCCCTGCCCATCCTGCGCCCTGCGGCTTCGGATGGAAGAATGTCGGCTTGACAGTGACAGCTATGACAGGCGGTAGGGGGGTATCCCAAAATCACCGTCATCATCGTCATGACCGTCACCTTTTGGGAGATTACCCGCCGAAGAAAGGAAGATTGACTATGCCCTATGCAATCCTGCGTTTCCAGAAACGCAAGGCAGGCGGCGTTGCGGCTTGCGAACGCCACAACGAGCGGAAGAAAGAAGCCTATAAAAGCAACCCAGATATTGACGTGGGACGCTCCAAAGATAACTACCATCTTGTGAAGCCGCCCCGCTACACCTACAAGAAAGAGATAAACCAAATGGTAAAAGAAGCGGGCTGTAAGGTAAGGAAAGACAGCGTGATGATGGTGGAAACGCTTATCACCGCTTCGCCCGAATTTATGAACAGCTTACCGCCCGAAGAACAAAAAGCCTATTTCCAGACGGCTCTTGACTTCATTTCGGAGCGTGTGGGAAAGAAAAATATCCTCTCCGCAGTCGTCCACATGGACGAGAGAACACCCCATATGCACCTGTGCTTTGTGCCGCTTACGCCCGACAACAAGCTGTCAGCGAAGTCCATTTTAGGCAACCAAAAGAGCCTGTCCGAGTGGCAGACCGCCTACCATGAGCGGATGTCCGCACAGTGGAGCGAATTGGAAAGAGGTCAGTCCTCAATGGAAACGAAGCGGAAACACATCCCCACATGGCTCTACAAGTTGGGCGGCAGGCTGGATAAACAGTATGCAGAAATCGTGTCTGCCCTCTCCGACATTAACGCTTTTAACGCAGGAAAGAAAAGAGATAAGGCGTTAGAACTGCTCTCCGCATGGCTTCCAGACGTGGAGAAATTCTCTAAGGAAATCGGCAAACAGCAGGCGTATATCGACAGCTTGAAAGAGAGAATCGGGCAGGAATCCGACTATGCGGGGCGTATGCGTGATGAGAAGTACGAGCAGGAACGAAAGGTACAGAAAGCCAACCAGAGGATATTTGAGTTGCAGAGAACCAACGAGCAGATGGAAAGGCTGTTGAAAAAGATACCGCCAGAATTGATAGAAGAATTACAGAAAAGCAATCGGAACAGAGCGAAAGAAAGGTAGGAATGTGAATGAAGAAACAGGATTTTAAGGTATTAAAGACAGCAGATTTATACCCGTTTCCCGACAACCCGTTTCATGTGGTGGAGGATGAAATGCTGTCAGCGTTAGCGGAAAGCATTAAGGAATTTGGCATTGTAACACCGATAATCACACGCCCGAAAGAGGACGGGAATGGCTATGAAATCATTGCGGGACAGCGGCGTGTCCGTGCTTCGGAGCTTGCAGGGATAAACACAGTCCCCGCTTTTGTCCTGCCTTTAGACCGTGACCGAGCCATCATCACCCTTGTGGACAGCAACTTACAGCGTGAAAATATCCTGCCATCGGAGCGGGCGTTTGCCTACAAGATGAAATCCGAAGCCATGAAGCGGCAGGGTTTCCGCACAGACTTAACCTCGTCACAAGTTGGGACGAAGTTGCGGACGGACGATAAGGTGGCGCAGGGCTTCGGCGTTGGCAGGATGACCGTGCAGAGATTCATCCGCTTGACGGAGCTGATACCGCCTATTTTGCAGATGGTGGACGAGGGGAGAATCGCCCTCACGCCTGCGGTGGAGCTGTCCTTTTTGAAGAAAAGCGAGCAGGAAAACCTATTCGCCACAATGGAGAGCGAGGAAGCAACGCCCTCACTCTCACAGGCACAGCGGATGAAAAACCTAAGCCAGAGCGGGCGGCTTGACATGGATACCATCTTTGCGATTATGACGGAGGAAAAGGGAAACCAGAAAGAAACCGTGAAAATCGGCATGGAGAGGTTAAAGAAATACTTCCCGAAAGGGACAACGCCGAAGCAGATGGAGGACACCATCATCAAACTTTTGGAGCGTGAATTGCAGAGGAAACGGGGCAGGGAAAGCCGCTAATCTTCTCTTTTCGGGTAGTAAATGCACAGAGTATCCAAGCAAAGAAAATGTAGAATTGAGGTAGGAAATGAAAGATATTCAGTATGAGATTGTAAAGGAAATCGCCATATTGTCTACGAGTGACAGCGGCTACACAAAGGAAATCAATTTAATCTCATGGAACGGGAAAGAGCCAAAGTATGACATCCGCAGCTTTTCCCCCAACCGTGAGAAGTGCGGAAAGGGCATTACGCTGACTGAAAAAGAAGCGGGAAATCTCCTTGCCTCATTGAAAAAAGAGTTGACACAATAATTATTTTTATCTGGATTAGGGACGTTTTCAGACGCTCCTTTTCTGTCTTTAAGGGAGGATATACGCCTATGGCAAGGACAATTACACGCCCGAAGATAACGGTTCAGCCTGTCTATACGGGCAGTAAGGATATGAGGGAAGTATTTATTTCCCTGCTTGTAAACGAAGTGCGGAGGGGGAAATCTTCTCCCCGCACCTTTGAGATAATAAAGGACACGCAATACAATAAAGACAGAAAACAGAGAAAGGGGACGGAATGAATGGGAATTTTAAAGACTGCCTTGTACTGCCGTTTATCGAAAGACGATATGGCGCAGGGCGACAGCGAGAGCATTAAGACACAGAAAACCATGCTGACACAGTATGCAAAGGAACACGGCTTTATGGTGGTGGAAATCTATGTGGATGACGGTTGGAGCGGCTTAAATTTTGAAAGGCCAGACTTTAACCGTATGCTTGATGACATTGAAGCGGGAAAGATAGATGTCGTCATCACAAAGGATTTATCACGTCTGGGGCGTGACCATTTAAAGGTCGGGCATTTTACGGAGATTTATTTCCCAATGAAAAATGTAAGGTATATCGCCCTCAATGACGGGGTGGACACCGCCAACAGGAATAACGATATCGCCGCATTAAAGAATGTGATGAACGAATTTTACAGCAGGGATATTTCAAGGAAAATCCGTTCGTCTTTTCGGGCGAGGTCAAAAGCGGGGCTTTACCGCTGCTCCTACGCCCCGTTTGGATACCGCAAAGCACCAGATAACCATAACAAGCTGGTTGTGGACGGGGAAACGGCATGGGTGGTAAAGCGTATATTTGAGCTTGCGAACAAAGGGTTCGGGGTGAGGAAGATTGCAAAGGCTTTCCGCACGGAAAAGGTGGCGTGCCCGTCATGGTGGCTTCATACACGCAATGAGAAGGATTATTCATGGAGGTTTGAGAACCCAGAAAACAAATACGAATGGGCTCCCTGCGTCATCCGTGGGATAATAGGAAACCCTATATATCTTGGGCATTCGGTGATGTGCAAAACGGAGGTGATTTTCAAGGTAGGGAAATACAGGAACGTCCCAGAATCAGAGCAGATACGGGTGGACAACACGCATGAGCCGCTTGTGTCGCAGGAACTTTTTGACGGGGCAAACGCTAAGATTCAAAGCCGACGGCGTGACACGAAAAATAATTTTGTTTCCATATTTGCAGGGCTTATAAAGTGCGGCACATGCGGGAAGTCTTTGGGGCTTAGGTATTGGGGGAAAGACAAGCACCATATTTATGTTTGCAGCACTTACGCCCAGAATACAAAGGCTTGCTCTGACCACCGTATTTTCTATGAGGATTTATATAACGCGGTTCTTGCCGACATCCAGTACCATGCTCACCTTGCCTTCGAGGACAGGGAAAAAGCGGTAGCCCTGGCGTTGAAAATGAACGCAAAGGCAGACGGGAATAAGGGGAAAAATAACGAATACAGACTGAAACAGGCGAAGAAACGGTATGAGGAAGTGACAAGGCTGTTTGACCGTTTATATGAGGATTCCCTTTCTGGGCGTATCTCCAATGAAAATTTTGCACGTCTGATAGACAAGTACCAGACGGAGCAGGAGAAGCTTTTGGAAGTGATAGAGGGCATTGAACATGCCATGCAGGAAGTAAGGGACAGCCAGAAGAACGCTGTACAATGGGCTGACTTGATGGCGGAATTTGTGGGCATAGAGGAACTGACCGCCGAAAACCTCAACCTTTTAGTGGAGCGGATTGAAGTGTTTGAGCGGACGGAAACCGAAGCAGGGGCAGAACAGGTCATTAAGGTCTGCTACCGCTTCGGCGGTTACATACAGGAGCGGCGTTTTAAGGCAACCATGCTGATAAGGCATGGCAGGAGGCGTAAATACCCTTTGGGAAAAGGAACGGGCGATGGAAAAGCACCCTCTGTATCTTGATTATAATGAATGGCGGCTGACAATTCCTTGCCTTATAGATATATGGAACAGCCTTATAGCGAAGATAGATATACCGACTGCGTGGATGGACTGATTGAGAAATTTGTCTACGCAAAGAAAGTCAAAATAAAAATACGATAACGGAGGTAGTTGCAATGGCAAAGACGATTTTTGAGAAACTAGACGGCAAATACGAGCGGCAAGGAGATTACTTAATCCCGTGCTTAACTGTACCCGCCGAAGAAGAACAGCCGATAGGCGTATGGGGGCAGCGGCATCTGGACTATCTGAAGCAGTACCGCAAGGTTACATACACGAATCTTCTCACAAGCGGTAAGCTTAATACATACCTTGCCGACATCAACAGACAGGCGCAGGAACGCTTTTATTGGCTCATAGAGGGCATGAAACAGGCACAGGGCATAACGGAACAGCTAAAGGCAGAAAACGCCTTAGAATGGACAGGGCGGCTAGGTAACATAAGGGCGTGTGCGAGGGAGATTGTGAACGAGGAAATTGTTTATGCATAGCAGAATGGCGGCAGGATTATATTCTGTCGCTTTTCTGGTTTCTAATTAGGGCAATTTCTATTAAGATAATTTAAAAAAGTTATGTTATATTAAATAGGGAAAGGAGTGTCATATATGAACAATAATACAGTTGTAGAAAAAATAGTAGACTATATAGAAACGCACATTAACGAGGATTTGTCGCTTGATAAAATAGCAAATGCATTAAATTATTCAAAATTCTATATAGCCAGAATTTTTACTGAAGAAACAAAATGTACGGTTTATAAATACATACAGGGGCGTAGGTTGACTTTGGCTGCTCAAAAACTTGTAGAAACAGAGCAGCCCATTGTTGAAATTGCTTATGAAGCACATTATGATTCACAGCAAGCTTTCACATTAGCTTTTAAACAGTTATATGAATGTACGCCTAATATTTATCGAAAAAATGGTGTGTTCTATCCTAAACAATCGAAGATATGCATGATGAGTTCGTTTGATGGATGCTCATTTATTTATTATTTAGCAGGGGGTAAATTGGCAGCATGAGTACAATTCCGTATGTTATTGAACAGACAAGTCGAGGAGAACGAAGTTATGATATTTTTTCAAGATTATTGTCCGACAGAATTGTTTTTTTAGGAGAAGAAGTAAGTGATGTTTCAGCAAATTTGATTATTGCACAAATGCTATTTTTAGAATCACAAGACCCAGGAAAAGACATTCAGTTATATATAAATAGTCCAGGCGGTTCTGTTTCGGCGGGATTTGCTATTTATGATACAATGCAATATGTCAAATGTGATGTTTCGACAATATGTGTAGGTCTTGCTGCAAGTTTTGGAGCTTTTTTATTGGCAGGAGGTACAAAAGGAAAACGTCTTGCTTTGCCTAATGCAGAAATTATGATACATCAGCCTGCTATTCATGGAAATGGGATTCAAGGGCAGGCAACCGATATAAAAATTACATCTGACCACATACAAAAAAGCAAAAAGCGATTAAATACTATTTTATCAGAAAACACAGGTAAAAGTATTGATGAGGTTGCTATTGCAACGGAACGTGATAATTATATGACGGCAATAGAAGCAATGGATTTCGGCTTGATTGATAAAATTATAGATAAGCGTTGATTTTTTATAAATAAAGCATTTTTTTCTAAATAAAAATCAGTATTATTACAAAGGAGAAAATATAAAGTCGATGAACATGTGATATATAAAATCACGGTTTGTCGGCTCTATTTTATTTCATAAGGTTTTAAGGCAAACGCCCACCAAATAAAAAAAACGAGGTTCGGTGGGCGATATTGCTATGCCCGAAAAGACTTAACAGACACTCTCCAAACCTGTTTTAAAGTTTGGAGGGATTTTTTATGTCCTTTTTTCGGGCAGTAATCCATCTGCTCATGCAACGCAGATTTGACTTATACATAGCATATCGGGGATTGGCAGAAAGCCAGTTAAAAAAATCCCTGCCCATGCAACGCTACTTCTTACCATGAAACCAGAAGTAGAATCTCCACTTAATAGAATTAGAATCACTCATAACCGTAGAGGTCACAGAGCCTTTGCGGTTTTTCTTTTGTCGTTTTTTATCGGAATGTGCCGCAGCGCTGTTTCCGCTGTTGGCTGCCGTTCGCCGCCTTTCCCATCTGGGTTTTAGCATTTCAAAAATTCAGATGGGAGGTACTTACGGTGAGATACGCACCAAGAAAAGTATATATCAAAGAAAGCAGCGATTATGTGGAATTATCCTATACGGACTTCTGCCGCCGCAGGCAAGCCGACCAGAGTTACATGGACAAGCTGTTTATCCCCGTGCAGGGCTGTCTGCTTGAAGTCGTGCGGGAACAGTACACAGATTTCTATCGGGATAAGGAACGGTGGCGTTATCTGAAAAAACTGGACACAAGCCACAAACTGCTGTCATTGGAGGGATTTACAGACAGTGAGGGAAAGGTGCTTGATTTCATTGTTGATGAAGCGGTGGACGTTGCGGAAACCGTTGTCCATACGGTAATGGTGGACAGGCTGAAAGCCGCCCTGCCTTTATTGTCGAGTAGTGAGCAGACATTGATAAACGCCATCTTCTTTGAAGAACTATCCGAGCGGGAAGTCGGATTGCGGTTAGGCGTGACACAGAGCGTTGTCAATAAACGCAAAGCCAAAATCCTTGCGAAGCTGAGAAAGATAATCGAAAACAAAATTTAAGGCGTTCAGCCCCCTTATTTTTTCCTTTGGGAAAATGAGGGGGCTTTTTCCTGCCCTCTCAATCAATTCTGATTGGAGGAAATAAGGATGGCATACAACCACGGACGGGAGGACAGGAAATGGCGTATCTGGAAAGAAGCCGAGGAAAAGGTTTTGCGTGAGTGCGGTGTTGATGAAGCAACCATTGAGCAAATCCGCACAGACGACAGGGCAGATTTTAATTCCAACAGGCGGTTTTACCGATGGACAAGTGACTTCGGAGAATACCTTGAGGAAATGGCGGGCAGGGAGAAACAGGCAGAGGTAAGGTCGGTAATGGATTTACTGGATGAGATTGAGAGCGAAACGCTGTATTTTGCGTTAGTCACAGTGGACAGGCGTACATTACAAATCATCGTGCTGAAAATGCAGGGGTATTCCACAAAGGAGATTGCCCCGCTTGTGCATTTGACGACGGGAGCTGTCTATGCAAGGTTAGACCATTTGCGGAAGAAGCTGCGGAAAATTTTATAGCGTCTTAGACAGCCTGCCGTCCTGCGGGCTACTGGGTGAGGGGTGGAAATTCTCTCACTCATATTTTTCGGGAGGTAAGCAGGATGGCATACAGAGTTAAGGCTTACATGCTTCGGGAAGAATCCGCGGAAAGCGGCACGAGGTATTCTATCAGCTTCAAGGATGGCAGGGAGGGTATCACGAGTTGGAAGTATCAGAACAGTTCTTTATGGAGTTTCGGCAAATGGAAAAGCATCTCAATAACTAACAGTTCGATAATTCTATTGTTTTTATGTTTGAGATATTTCCTTTATGTTCTATAACGAGCTTTCACAGATGGAAAGCATTATCACGACAACAAGAAAAATCTACGGCTATTACGCCAGCGTTCCGATGAATTGTGCCGGGAGTATGCCCTATCTGTCATCGAAGACCCAATAGGCAGGAAGAAACCCTACGCCCTCTGCCAAGCCGAGAAGAACGGTTTACCCAATCGGGACAATGTGGCAAGGCAGGCAATCGACGAAGCCATAAGCAAGTCATTCACCCTGAAAGACTTCGACCGTCAGTTAGCAATGATGGGATACCGTATCAATCTGAATCCAAACCGAAAATACTGGACAATTATATGCAAAGGTTGGGAAAGAACCAAGCGGCTTTACAAGCTCGGCGGCGATTACACCAACGAGAGGATTATAGAGCGCATACGGGAAAATACCTACGCAGTAAAATTCACTGCCCTTGCAGAACCTAAAAAGCAAGTAAAGATATACCGAGTAAATGACAGCACCAAAAAAGTAAAGAAAATCGGCGGCTTGCGGGGGCTGTATCTTCATTATTGTTTCAGGCTCGGCATCCTGCCGAAAAGAAAGAACAAGAATTATGCAAGGCTTCACTATCTTCTCAAAGAAGATTTGATGAAGATGGATGCAATCACCAGAGAAACAAAGCTGCTCTGCCGAAACCATATAGAAACGGCAGGGCAGCTTTCCGAATATAAAGGTTCTCTGAAAACAGAGATGGAGGAATTGACCGAACAACGCAAGGGGTTATACGCCCAATCCCGAAAATTAACCGACGCTGTCCCCGGCAGTGAAAACGGAGAAAAAGAAGCGGTCAAGGCTCAAATCACAGAAATTACGGAGCGATTGAAAGCCATACGCAAGGAGGTCAGATTATGCGAGGGAATCGAAGCCCGCAGCGAAACACTCAGAAAGAAAATGCAAATCATACGGGCAGAAGAAACAAAAGAAAAAGGAAAGGAGACGATGAAAAATGAACACAGGCGGCGAAGCGGCAGAACAAATTGTAAAAATGAGCTTAGAAGGAGTTGAGGTCGCTGCAAGAATCTCCGGGGCAGGCGCGAAGAATATCACAATTCTCTTATATTCCATCTTAAAAGAAGAACAAAAAACAATGGGCAAGGCAAGGCTCACAAATATGCTCCGTTCAGGGAAAGAACTGAAAGTTTTTACCGTAAAAAACAGCGATTTAAAAAGATTTACGCAAGAAGCAAAAAAATATGGCGTCCTCTACTGCGTCCTTACAGACCGGGGAAACAAAGACCCCAATGCAGAAGTAGATGTGATAGCACGTGCGGAAGATGCGGCAAAAATCAACCGTATTGTGGAACGCTTCCATCTTGCTTCCGTGGATACTGCGTCAATCGTGACCAAAGCAGAGGAATCAAGAGATGTAAAGGACACATCAAAAAGCCAGCCAGAGACGGGAATAGATACGCAGGAGAAAGAAGAAAAAGATAAGCTGCTTGACGCCCTCATGGGCAAACCCGGACAGAAAGAAGAAAAATCCCCAAACCCCATAAAGGCAGAGACAGAAAAATCCCCTCTGTCCGAGCCTATCTCAGAGCAGCAAAAGAAATCCGCAGAGGGGGCTACTATGACTAAGGCAGAAAAACCGTCGGTCAAAGAGGAACTGCAAAAAATTAAGACAAGCAGAAAGGAAAAGGAAACCGAAGCATCCAAGAATCGAAGCAAAGAAAAAATATCTGGCGGGAAAGACAGAACGTCTACAGGGCAGACCAGACACAGGCAGCCCCAGAAGCGGAAAAGAAAACCAAAATCGAAAGGAGACAGATAATGGGCATCTATGATATTTTCAGCGGCGGCAGACCCTTTGACAAAGCAGAATGGGCGGCGCAGAAACAGGCACAGAGGGAGGAAATCTACGAACAGATTGACAATACTTGCAAAAAGATGATGGCAGACGGCAGTGCCTTCCGCCAGTATCTTGATATACAAGGGCATTTTGACCGCTATTCGGTCAACAACGCTATCTTAGTAACGGCGCAGATGCCCGAAGCGATGCAACTGAAAGACAGTAACGGATGGAAACAGAGCCATGCCTATGTGGAAAAGGGCGCGCAGAAAATTACCATTCTTGAGCCGGGGAAACCATACCAGAGAGAGGATGGGACAACGGCATTTGGATGTCAGATGAAGGTCGTCTATGACATATCCCAGACCACAGCGAAAGACAGGCAGAAGCCGCAGGAACTAAAAAGTATGCGGGAGCTGGTAGCGGCAATGATAGATGCGAGTCCGGTATCTTTTGTGCCAATAGAAGAACTGGAACTTCCCGCCTTCTATGACAGTGGACAGCAGACCATCTTTATCCAGACAGGACTCAGCGAAGAACAGCTTTTCACGGGCATGGCGAAAGAAGTGTCGGCGGCAGTTTTTGATTTTAAGCACAAAGAAAGCAGGGACAATTCTGAGTTCAAATCATACTGCGTCGCCTATATGGTCAGCTCCCGTTATGGCGTAGATACAAAAGCCTTTCACTTCGGTCAGCTCCCGAAAGAATATGCTGACATGGATATGCAGACATTCAAGGGAGAGCTTGGAAAAATGCGGGACGTACTGGGAGAAATCCAGAATGATATGTACAAAAGCCTTGGAAAAAATAAACCTGCCAAATCCAAAGGGCAGGAACGCTAGGAGGTGCAGCCAATGAAAGAAGAACGCTACAATCTGGTTCTGGACAGATATGAAAAGAATATCATGTTTCACGCACTTAATGCCTTGCGCAGTGCGCAAATCAAGGAAGAACGCCCCACAGACCCTGTTGACGACTTGATAATCAAAGTGTCCAAAGCCCCGTTAAAAAAGAGAAAGGTCATGCAGTCAAGAAATAATGAAGAACGATAACGGCAGAAAGGAGGAGCTAGTCTTCTGCCTTTGCGGAATCATTCCTGTCATATGGATTGCCTTGCTGACAGCACCCTATATCAGCGGCGGTATCATAGAGATAACAAGCAGATTTCCCGAAGCCCTGAATCATCCGTTTCAGATAACGATATGCAGGTACAGTATCAAGGCAGTCCTTATTTATCTGTTTGCTTATGGTATGGGAATCGGCGTCTATTATTCTACACGCAGGAATTACCGCAAAGGGGAGGAACATGGTTCGGCAAAATGGGGCGGCACAGGAACAGTGAACAAAAAATACCGGGACAAAGACCCGGCAAAGAATAAACTATTGACTCAGAACGTCCGTATCGGGCTTGACGGGAAGAAACACCGCAGGAATTTGAATATTCTGGTAGTCGGCGGTTCAGGGGCGGGAAAGACAAGGTTTTTTTGCAAGCCAAATGTCATGCAGTGCAACACTTCCATGGTTATCTTAGACCCTAAAGGCGAGATAGTGCGTGATACAGGAAACTTGCTTGAACAGAAAGGGTATGAGGTAAGGGTGCTGGATTTAATCAACATGCACCGCAGCCATTGTTATAATCCCTTTGTCTATCTCAGGAACGACAATGACGTACAAAGATTAGTGACGAATCTATTCAAGGCAACCACGCCAAAGGGAAGCCAGTCACAAGACCCCTTCTGGGACACAGCGGCGAGTATGCTGCTATTGTCGTTGATATTCTATCTCCGATATGAAGCCCCGTCAGAAGAACAGAATTTTCCTATGGTCATGGAACTGTTAAGGGCAGGTGAAGTCAGGGAGGACGACGATAGTTATGTAAGCCCGTTAGACGAGTTGTTCGACCGTCTGGAAATGACAGACCCGGAACATATCGCATTAAAATACTATCGTGATTACCACAGCGGAAGCGCAAAAACCTTAAAAAGCATCCAGATAACCCTAGCCGCAAAGCTGGAAAAATTCAATCTGGAAAGCCTTGCAAGCCTGACCGCAACAGACGAATTAGACCTACCCTCATTAGGAGAGAAAAAAGTTGCGCTATTCGCCCTGATACCAGACAATGATACGAGCTTTAATTTTCTTGTATCCATATTATACACACAGCTTTTTCAGCAGCTTTTTTACCTGGCAGACCACAAATACAGAGGTAGTCTGCCCGTTCATTGCCAATTTATCATGGATGAATTTGCGAACGTCAGTTTGCCTGACGATTTCGACAAGATTCTTAGCGTTATGAGGTCAAGAGGGGTATCTGTCAGTATCATACTGCAAAATCTTGCACAGCTCAAGGCACTTTTCGAGAAACAGTGGGAAAGCATTGTAGGCAATGCCGATGAATTTCTCTATCTGGGCGGCAACGAGCAGAGTACCCATAAATACGTGAGCGAGCTGCTTGGAAAATCCACCATAGATACCAATACTTACGGGAAAAGCTCCGGGCGAAGCGGCAACTATTCCACAAATTACCAGATGGCAGGGCGAGAGCTTTTGACTCCAGACGAAGTGCGTATGCTGGATAACCGCTATGCACTTCTTTTTGTGCGGGGAGAACGCCCGGTCATGGATTTAAAATATGATATCCTGAAACATCCAAATATAAAGCTGACGACCGACGGAGGGACGCCCCTTTATGTCCATGGCGAGCCGACATATGCCGCCGCTTCCCTTAGATTTAGCGGGGACATACCAGAGAACGCCGAAAACATTACGGGAGTCAGCACGTCATATGAACTTCTGTCCGAACAGGACTTAGAAGAAATATACAATTTATAAGGAGGAATTTCCATGAAACATTTTAAGAAAAAACTGCCCATGGGCAGAAAGACCAGAAAAGCATTTGCCGCCTATGTCACCTTTGTACTCTGTATGACGTTAGGCGCGGCTACCGCATTAGCCACCAGCGACCCGATTGCAGTCGTAAATAACCTTTCCAATTTCATCTTCGGGCTGATACGGGCAGTAGGGATGATTATGCTTGGCTTCGGTATTGTACAGGTGGGCTTGTCGCTGAAATCCCACGACCCGTCCCAGAGGGCGAACGGTTTCCTCACATTGGCAGGAGGCGTTGTGATTACCTTCGCAAAAGAAATCCTGACATTGATTACAGGTTAAAAAAATGAAAAATGCCTATGGAGCAGAAAGAAAGTATCTGCGCCATAGGCAGAAAAGAAATTTGGAGGTGATACGATGTCAGATAATTGGGTTGTACAGAATTTAGAGAACTCCCTTACCACATGGAATGAAAAACTGGAAGAGATATGGCAGTTAATCACCCAGTCCCCCGAACAGTTCAAGGGAGGAACGATATGGAGGGTAATGCTTGACATTAACAGCGCATTACAGGCAATCGGGCTTGCCCTGCTGGTTCTGTTTTTCGTTGTAGGGGTAATGCGTACCTGCGGCGACTTCGCACAGGTCAAAAAGCCTGAACATGCCATAAAATTATTCATCCGGTTTGCCCTTGCAAAAGGAGCAGTCACATACGGGTTAGAGTTGATGATGGCATTATTTAGAATCGTGCAAGGCATGATTTCCACCATCATGAACGCCGCAGGCTTCGGTCTGGTACAGCAGACCATATTACCTCAAGAAATCGTGACAGCCGTTGAGGATTGCGGGCTTTTTGAGAGTATCCCTTTGTGGGCGGTAACGCTCATCGGCAGCCTGTTCATTACGGTATTATCATTCATTATGATAATGTCGGTATATGGAAGGTTTTTTAAACTCTATCTCTATACTGCCATCGCCCCTGTGCCGCTGTCCTCTTTTGCAGGAGAGCCAAGCCAGAGTGTGGGAAAGAGCTTTATCAAGAGTTACGCCGCCGTCTGTCTTGAAGGGGCGGTTATTGTATTAGCCTGTATCACATTTTCCGTATTTGCCGCGTCCCCGCCTATAGTGAATCCAGATGCGGCGGCGGTGACAATGGTATGGGGATATATCGCAGAACTCATATTTAATATGCTCATGCTTGTAGGCGCGGTCAAAATGGCAGACCGGGTTGTACGGGAAATGATGGGCTTGTAACTATGGAAAAGAGAGGATTTAGAAATGAAAATAAGTAAAGAAAAGATATGGCGGTCAGCACAGAGAGCATTGAAACGGACAAAAAGTTATCAGAACTATAGGGAGATGGAGGAAAATTATGAGTTGGTTTATGTTCTAATCGAAGGAAAATATCCCTGTGGCAATAATGTGGCAGCCGTTGCAGTATATGAGAATGTGGCTATCCTGTTCTATCCGTATGGGAATAGGGAAGAACTTGAACTCTGGGGGTTTAACTTGGAACGGGATTTGTTTGAATGCCTTCAGGAAGGAGATGAGTTGGCTGGTATGTCAATGAAAAGCCATGCAGTCGTGTGGGATTTCATTGACAAGTGCCATGAAGATATTGAATCTGAGAAAGGGATGCAAAAATATCTGGGATATTGTAAGCAGAACGGTGTCACAAGAGAACGGCTGGAAAAAGAAGTAAATTATAGCGGCAAAGATGTAATGGTTCTGTATGCCCCGAAAGTCAATCGTACAAAGAAACATAAAGACCGGGAACGGTAAGGGGAGGTGGGGACGATTGGAAGTAAAGATAAATAAGGAAATACGAAACTATACGGAATCTATGTTTTTCGGTCTGTCAATGCGTCAGTTTTTGTTTTCCGTGGCTGCCTGCGGCGTGGCAGTCGGCTTGTTCTTCCTGCTTCGAGGGAGATTAGGGATGGAAACAACCAGTTGGCTGTGCATGATAGGCGCTTCGCCCTTTGCAGTAATGGGGTTCGTCAGGTACAATGGCATGACCGCAGAGCAATTCATCTGGGCATGGATAAAGTCAGAAATAATGATACCGAAAAGACTTTTGTTCCTGCCTGATAATCTATATTACGAAGCTATGAAAAATACCATAGAAGCAAAAGAAAAAGAACTTTCTCCCGCAAAGAAAAAGCGCAGGAAACGGAAACGCAGGGCGGCAAGGCGAAAGACAGCAAGGAAAAGAAGGAAACAGGCAAAGAAAGCAAACGCAAGGAGATAAATAATGATTAAGACATTAAGAAATCTGTTCCAGCAGGACAAAGAAAAATTTACCGTACCAAAATCGGTACAAGCGGTTATCCCGATGAAAACCGTCTGGGAGGACGGCATATTCCTTGTAGGCAGGAACAAATACGCAAAGACCTACAAATTTGAGGATATTAATTACGCTGTGGCAAGCCGGGAGGACAAAGAAGCCATGTTCCTTGAATACTCGGAATTACTAAACGCCCTTGACAGCGGCGCAACCACGAAAATTACCATCAACAACCGCCGTCTGAATAAAGCAGATTTTGAGCAGACCATCTTAATCCCGATGGCGCAGAAAGAAGGCAAAGCCGTTGATGACGGTCTGGATAAATACCGAAAAGAATATAACAAAATGCTTTATAACAAAGCGACCGGGGCGAACTCTATCGTACAGGATAAATATATGACCGTCTCTGTATGCAAGAAAAACATTGAAGAAGCAAGAAATTACTTTGCCCGTGTCGGGGCAGACCTGATTGGGCATTTCAACCGCCTTGGTTCAAAATGTACGGAGCTTGACGCAGCGGAAAAATTGAGGATAATCCATGACTTTTTCCGTACAGGCGAAGAAACGGCATTTTATTTTGACATGGCGCAGAATATGACGAAAGGACACGATTTCAAAGACTTTATCTGTCCCGACACATTAGAGTTTGAAAAAGACTATTTCCGTCTTGGAGACAGATACGGTCGTGTCATATTCCTGCGGGAATATGCCGCATATATCAAGGACAGCATGGTAGCAGAGCTTTGTGAACTGAACCGTAACATGATGCTCTCCGTAGACGTCGTACCAGTCCCTACTGACGAAGCCGTAAGAGAGGTGGAGAACCGCCTTCTTGGTGTGGAAACCAATATCACCAACTGGCAGAGGAAACAGAACCAGAACAACAACTTTTCCGCCGTAATCCCTTATGACTTAGAACAGCAGAGAAAGGAAAGCAAAGAATTTCTTGATGATTTGACAACCCGTGACCAGAGAATGTTGTTTGCGGTACTTACGATGGTGCATACCGCCGAGACGAAAGAACAGCTTGACAACGATACCGAAGCCCTTTTGACTACGGCAAGAAAACATCTCTGTCAGTTCGCCGTACTGAAATACCAGCAGATGGACGGGCTGAACACAGCCTTACCATTTGGCGTGAGAAAAATAGACGCCTTGCGTACTCTCACCACAGAGAGTCTTGCGGTGTTTATTCCATTCAGGGTACAGGAAATCTATCACAAAGATGGCATATATTACGGGCAGAATGTCATTTCCAAAAACATGATTATCGCAAACCGCCGCCACCTGCTCAACGGAAATTCATTCATCCTCGGCGTGTCTGGAGCAGGGAAATCATTTACAGCAAAAGAAGAAATGACCAATATTATACTGACCGACCCTAACGCTGATGTAATCATCATAGACCCCGAACAAGAGTACGCCCCACTTGTAAAAGCAATGCAGGGCGAGGTCGTCCATATCTCGGCGACGAGCAACAACCATATCAACGCAATGGACATGAACTCGGATTACGGCGACGGTGCGAACCCCGTCATTTTGAAATCAGAGTTTATTTTATCTTTATGTGAACAACTTATCGGAGGTGCAAGTCTGGGGGCAAAGCAGAAATCCATCATAGACCGCTGTACGGCGAGCGTATACCGTTATTTCCAGCAGGGTAACTATATGGGGACGCCGCCCACCTTGCAGGACTTTCGTGAAGAACTGCTGAAACAGAATGAACCAGAAGCACAGGAAATCGCCCTTGCCATAGAACTTTTCACAGACGGCTCTCTTAATACCTTTGCCAAACATACCAATGTGGACACCCACAGCCGCCTTATCTGTTATGATATTCTGGACTTGGGGAAACAGTTGCAGCCAATCGGTATGCTTGTGGTTCTTGACAGTATCCTGAACCGTATTACCCAGAACAGGGCGAAAGGAAGGAACACATTTATATTCATTGACGAGATTTATCTGCTCTTTCAGCATGAGTATTCTGCCAATTTTCTTTTTACTCTCTGGAAACGTGTGCGCAAATATGGGGCATATTGTACGGGGATTACGCAGAACGTGGACGACCTCTTACAGAGCCATACGGCGAGGACAATGCTTGCCAACAGTGAGTTTATCATTATGTTGAATCAGGCGTCCACAGACCGTATAGAGCTTGCCAAACTGCTTAATATATCCGACCTTCAGATGAGCTATATCACGAATGTAGGGGCAGGTCAGGGATTGCTTAAAGTCGGCAGTTCCCTTGTTCCGTTCGTCAATAAGTTCCCAAGGAACACAGAGCTGTATAGATTGATGACGACCAAATTTGGCGAGGTGTAGGCAATATCTTGCCGTAATTGAAAAAAGGAAAGGATTTTAAATATGAAAAAGCAGAAATCACTTATTTGTTTCATCGCCGCCGTATGCCTATTAGGTTCGGCGGCTTTTTGCATTTATCACATTTGCAGTCACTATAAACATATAGACGGGCAGATAAAAGAATTTGCTAAAATCGCTGAGGTTGTAGAAAATACTCCCGACAGCGAGCCGATACCAGAAGATAAACCATTGAGCGAAGGGGAGGACATTCTGGCAAAATATAAAGAATTATATTTACAGAATGAAAATATGGTCGGCTGGATTTCGATTGAAGATACAACCATCAATTATCCCGTCATGCAGACCCCGAAAGCGCCTAATTTTTATCTGAAGCATAACTTCAAAAAGAAGCGCAGCGACTTAGGCGTGCCTTATATCCAAGAAAACTGCGACCTCGAAACAAGCGACAACCTCATTCTCTATGGTCATCATATAAAAGGCGGCAAGATGTTCGGAGCATTGGAGAGCTATAAGGATAAACGATTTTACGAAAACCATAAGACAATCCGATTTGATACCCTCACAGAACAGGCTGAATATGAAATCATTGCCGTATTCAAGACCGTTGCATATAGCGGGGAGGGCTACCGATACTACGACTTTGTGGACGCAGAAAGCGAAAAAGACTTTGATACTTATATCCTGAAATGTAAAGAGCTTGCTCTGTATGATACGGGTGTAACCGCCGCATATGGAGATAAGCTCATTACTTTATCCACCTGCGAATACTCTGCGCCAAACGGCAGGTTTGTTGTTGTTGCAAAAAAAGTAAACTGACATGGCAGTAATTTATCCGGGAAAGGAGACGTGCATGACGGATATTAAGACTAGAGATGTGGTAAAAGGAACGATAAAGACCTTGGATAGAGCCGCCATAACCAGTGAACGGATGAAGTCTGCATATACGGGAATAAAGGGCAAAGGGGAACAAGGTTATGATGCAGAAGAACGTTCCCCGACAGAATATGCGTCTGGAAGGATGTGCCACGCCATAGGAAGTCTCCGAAGGGAGGGTATCCACCAGTATAACAGCAAAGGACAGAAATCTATTCAGATTACTAGAAAGAATATTGCGGATTTGAAAGCAAAAAGAGCCAAAAAAGCCGCAGAACAGAAAAAAGCACAGGAGACAGCCGAACAGGTCAGCCCACAACCCTATCCCGGAACAGAAAGCCGCCCTGCCGTCCCGGATATGCCAGCCAAGAATGAGACGCCCCAGACAGGGGCAAGCCAGCTTATAAAGACACGTCAGCAGGAAAGAAAGATACTCAAGACTAGCACCAGAGCAGAAAACTCAATAAAATCTACGGCGAAAGGAACAGTCAAGACGGCTGAAAAAGGCGTAAAGACCGCCCGGACGACAGCCAAAACAGCGATTAAGACCAATCCAGAGACAGCCCAAGCTGCCCAGAAAACAGTACAGGCATCCGCCCAAGCCACCCAGAAGGCTATACAGACCGCAAAAAATACGGCAAAGGCAACCGCCGAAACGACAAAAGCAACAGGAAAAGCCGTCATATCCAGTATCAAGTCGATTATCGAAGGAACGAAAGCCCTGATTTCAGCTCTCGTCGCAGGCGGTTGGATTGCTGTAACGGTAATTCTAATCATTATATTGTTTGGATGTGCCGTATCTTTGTTTGGCGGCGGCAGCCACAGCAACGCCTATACCCCGGTTAGTGAAGAAGTACAGGCGTATACGCCGCTGATACAGAAATATGCGAAGCAACATGGTATTCCTGAATATGTAGAGCTTATTAAGGCGGTAATGATGCAGGAATCAGGAGGGAGGGGGAGTGACCCCATGCAGGCGGCAGAATGTGGTTATAATACCGAATATCCGAATACACCGAACGGTATCCCCGACCCGGAATATTCTGTCGATGTGGGGATACAGAATCTTGCCGCCTGCCTAAATGCCGCCGGGGTAAAGAATCCTCTGGATATGGAAAACATCAAACTTGCGTTACAAGGCTATAATTTTGGAAATGGATATATCACATGGGCAAAGGCGAACTATGGCGGTTATTCCTATGCCAATGCGTTAGAATTTTCCGTTATGCAGGCAGAAAAGCATGGTTGGAGTGGTTATGGGGATACACAGTATGTTGCCCATGTATTGCGGTATTACCCGTATGGACGTGCATTTACAGGCGGCGGTAATCAGGCAATCGTAGAGGTGGCGTTGACGCAGCTCGGTAATGAAGGTGGTCAGCCTTATTGGTCTTGGTACGGTTTTGGCGGGCGAGTGGAATGGTGTGCCTGTTTCGTGTCATGGTGCGCCGACCAGTGCGGTTATCTTGAGAATGGGATTATCCCGAAATTTTCCCTCTGTTCGGATGGTGTGAATTGGTTCAGGGGAAATGGACAATGGCAGGGAAGGAACTATGAACCTGCGGCTGGCGATATTATATTCTTTGACTGGGGCGGTGATGGAACGATAGACCATGTGGGAATTGTAGAAAAATGTGAGAATGGCATGGTGTATACAATCGAAGGGAACTCAGGCGATGTTTGCAGACAGCAGTGTTATCCCGTAGGCAGCGGCTCAATCTATGGGTATGGCGTAGCTGTATATTGATGGAAATAGTGACTGCTCTATGGGCAGTCACTAAATAAAAATCTTTGATTTCCAAATAGTTATCACTTAGGGAAAAGCATTTTTCAATTTATAGGATATATGTTTTTGTATATTTATTAGTTTTTTATAATTTTCATTTCAAATTTTTCTGGATTGTCTTTAATATTATATGGGGGATTATTGGACGAATCTTGTGCATAAATAATCTCAAACGATTTAACATGATTATGCCATAATAATTTATTTGTATATACATGAATACGAAGTTCGGTTGGATATCCCCTTAAATCGTATGAAAACCTAATTTCTTTGAATGAATTTTCAATACATTTCTGAATTATTTCCTCAGCAAATTCTTCTGTATCCCAAATTATTAATCTATTTGCGATTATAGTAATTTCTTCTGTATATTGATTTGTTCCTGTTTCTGAAAAAGAATCATGAACAGTAACTTCCCTGTTCTGTATAAAAATAATAAGAATGATAATAACTACACTTAAACACACAACTAAGAATTTTTATACCTATGCATATCAGTCTCCTTAATCCTTTTTTGAATTTTTTACTTTCTTAATAAAATATTTTAACTCGGTAAGACTTAAAAATCAACCTATAAATGAGCAATATACTAGAATTGTTGCTGAGAGGTGAAAGATTTGACACTTGAAATCAAATATCCAGAGCGAATAAAAGCATTACGGCAAGATAATGATTTAAATCAGAAGCAGATAGCGGAGATATTAGGTGTGGCACAGACAACTTATTCACAGTATGAATTGTATAAACGTCCAATGCCAATCGAATGTCTAATGAAACTTTGTGATTATTACAATGTCTCAGCAGATTATATATTGGGATTTACGGATAACCCCAAACTAAGAAGCTAAAATCTTGTATATTATTCTTTTTTGTAATTAGTAAAATGTATAAATATCTTTAAGGTTTTAACTCGGTGTGACCTAAAAGTGAGTTTTCACATTAACTATGCACTAGAATTGTCGCAAAGAGGTGAAAAAATGGATTGCAAAAAGAATACGCTCGAAATCAAGTACCCCGAACGGATAAAGGCGTTGCGACAAGACAATGATTTGAAACAGAGGCAGATAGCAAGAATATTAGGTGTGGCACAGACGACGTATTCACAATACGAATTATATAAACGCCCAATGCCAATCGAATGTTTAATGAAACTTTGTGATTATTATAAAGTTTCGGCAGATTATATTTTAGGATTTACAAATGATAAGTAGAAAACTCTGTTGATACCAGATAAGGATAGAATGCTTGACGAATGACATACCGAATAATGATAAATATCCTCAATGCCAAAATTGAGGAAATATCTCACCACGTATAATAATAATCAATCGAAACGAAGAATATACATTGATGACTTAGATTTAACCATCATCAATAATAGAAATAAAGGATTGAAAGACTTAGTCTTCAATCCTTTTTGATTACCCTTCAACGCAATTAATACTATGAATTATTCTCATCTTTTATTTCTTTCACTCTATCTAAAGCATATTCCATACATTGTATTACTATTTTATTGAATGATAATTCGTACTCTTTCGCAACCTTTTGGGCTTTTTCAACTAATTCTTTAGGTAAACGTAATGATTTATACTCATATTCTGTATATTCTTTTTTTGGCTCAAACATACCACCACCTCTATATTTATCATAGTATAATTTTTGCCACAATGTTATACTATATATATAATATATTTTATCTTATTTTTTATAACATTATAATATTCAATTTGTCAGACAAATTTGCAATATAAGTTATATTTTTAAGATATTTCCTCTTTCTTCATCTCTTTCAAAGCATATTCTATACACTGAATGACTATTTTGTTAAACGATAATTCGTATTCTTTTGCTACTTCTTGTGCTTTTTCAACCAACTCTTTAGGTAAACGTAACGATTTATATTCATATTCTGTATACTCTTTTTGGGTTTAAACATACTATCACCTCGATATTTATTATAATATTTTGTTGATATTATTTATATGGTAGAAATATAATATCTTTTATGATATATTTTATAATATAATTTAACATATACAGAAAGGAACAATTAAAATGAAAAAAATAATCATTACTACTATTTTAAGCTTTCTCACCCTTACTATTATCTATTTACAATGGGGGCGTGATATGGAAATCTGCAATACCAGACCTGAAACTTCCAAGAACGCCTATTTTGAGGATGTTACACTAATAGCAAATAAACTTTACATATTTGACAAATATGACTTTGCTGAATCAGTAATACAAAAGTGTGTAGACAATTCTTGGAAAGAAGTTAGATTTTCTTATGATATTGCTGGATATCCTAATGAGCTATGTATTGATGTATATATAAATAGTTTTGACTTTGAGCATCGAGAAAATGCCTTTAGAATAACTTATTCTCAAGATTCTAAATTCAAATATAAATACAATATAAAAGACAATCCTGAGAAATTTACTATTACGATAGAATAGAGGTTTGCCACTTTTTTGTTTACGCTTGGCTTGATTGCAATCGCGGAAACAATTTTTATCTTTTGAGCATATATAATAGGGTGTTCCGGGCTTGATTTAGTATGATTGGTAAAAAATTCCATATCTAGCTTGAAAACAGGGATTACAATGTGTAAAATCAATTTAAAGGTTAAGGTCGAATTGACAATGTTTCCCGAAAGGACGAGGAATATGGAGTCAAAACCAAGAATATTATATTTGCTGCGGATATTAGAGCAATCTACCGACGAAGAACATCCATTGACAACGAAACAATTAATAGAAATGCTGGACGAGCAATATGGAATCTCAACTTATAGGACAACGATAGCAAAAGACATTGCTGCATTGCAGGAATTTGGTATAGATATTGTTACCATCCATTCTACACAATGTAAATATTTTATAGGAAGTCGCCAGTTTGAACTGCCAGAATTAAAACTGCTCATTGATGCAGTAGAATCATCAAAGTTCATCACAAGCAAGAAAAGCCAAGCCCTCATAGAGAAAATACATATGCTCACAAGCAGCGGGCAGAGAAAGAAATTAAAACGGAATAATTACGTCTCAGGACGGATAAAGCCTAACAATGAACGAATCTATTACATTGTTGATACAATAAATGACGCAATTAATGAAAAAAAGCAGATTTCTTATCAATATTATGAATACACAGGATTAAAAGAAAAAGTATTGAAAAACCAAGGGGAACTCTATACGATTAGCCCGTATCATTTAGTTTGGAATGACGATTACTATTATGTTGTAGGTTATTCTGAAAAGCGGCAGAAAATAGTCACATTCAGAGTTGACCGCATAGCGTCACAGCCAGAAATATTAACAATAGATGCGCAACCTGTCCCAGAAGGTTTTGATATTGCAGAATTTACAAAGCAGGTATTCTATATGTATGATGGGGAAGATGTAACAACGGTTAATTTACAATGTGATAACAGTTTGATGAAAACAATGATTGACCGATTTGGAGAAGATATATCTACGGTTTCCCACGATGTAGCTTCTTTTCAAGCGGATGTCGAGGTTTCGGTAAGCCCTACCTTTTTCGGGTGGATATTTGGGTTTGGCGGCAAAGTCAAGATACTTGCGCCAGAAAGCGTAAAAGAACAGTATCGACAGATGATATTAAGGGCGAATGAGAATATGGAGAATGAGTATATAGGTAATGCCAAAATATAATTGAACAAGAGATATAAAAATCCTCAGAGGTGTTGTGATATCGCAACACCTCTCTTTTACGTTGGAATACGCTCTTGAAAAAAATGGAAAAAGCTATATAATAAAAGTATCAGAAGCAAACTGCTTCGGATAGAAAAGCGAGGTATCTCAATGAGAAGCAAAAGCCGTGAATTAATGAAAGCCATATGCCAATATGCAGAACAATATTACCTCCAGACGGGTATTTCGCCCTCTACCACTAAAATAGCAGACGCGGTAGGAGTATCAAGGGGAACTGCATATAAATATCTGGTTGCCATGAATGACAATGGAATGATTGAATACGACGGCAAGAACATCCAGACAGATGTAACGAGGAAATTAAATACAGAAACTTCCCAGACAGCGATTGTTGGTTCTGTCCCTTGTGGTTCGCTTCAATATGAAGAAGAAAATATTGAGGAATATATTTCACTCCCGACAGCCATTTTTGGCAAAGGAGACTTCTACATACTTCACGCAAGCGGCAATTCAATGATTGACGCCGGGATAGACGACGGCGACCTTGTAGTAATCAGGAAACAAAATTATGCAAGTGACGGAGATATTGTAGTCGCACTTGTCGAGAATCAAAATACGCTGAAAACATTCTATCGTGACGAGCAGAGCCGAAAGATAATACTCCATCCTGAAAATAAAAATATGGATGATATTGTCGTTGGCGACTGCTATATACAGGGGATTGCCTGTCATGTCATAAAGGCATTATGATTTAGAGTCAGAATTATAGTATATAGAAGGAATTCGCTATCCAATTTCAGATAGTGCGGAAATAAAAGATTGCCCAATCGGTTCATAGTATCTTCCGAGAGGGCTATATTGGAGGTGAAAACAGCTTGAGTAACTATTTATCAAGGGCAGAGCTTGAAGAAATCAGCCATGGACTCATAGAAGTATATGCTAAGCAGAACCCGAAAAAAGCAGTTCAATCTATAGATATAGAACACTTTATAACAGATTTTCTAATGTTGAAGATTGAGTATACGTCCTTTGCAGAAGATGACTACAGCAAAGTCGGATTTATGGCGGACGGGGAAACACCGATTCTGCTACATTCTAACGGAGAAATTATTCCCTTTGTTTTCCCGAAGAATACTATCGTACTAGACAAATATCTTCTTGCAGAAAAAGAGTATGGCAGACGGCGGTTCACAATGGCGCACGAAGCCTCGCACCACATCTTAGGCAAAGTACAGACAACACAGGAAACAGCCCGATTCCATTCAGAATACGATAACGACCGGGTATATAGCAAGGAAGAAGTCCTGCAAATGTTCCAGTCAGCCGAATGGCAGGCAGATACAATGGCGGCATCGCTGCTCATGCCAAGATTTCTTGTGGAAAATGCCCTACACAAGTTTGCCGATTCCAAACTCATCAAGCTATATGGCGATACAACATTTACCGCAGACGGGAAAGCCATCATGCGGAATATGGCAAATTACCTCGGAGTGTCTTATAAAGCTCTGATAATCAGACTGACACACCTTAATATGTTGGAAAAGCATGATATAAGTGAATATATATCGCAGGAATTAAAGTTAGGAGGTGCGTAGCCATGCAGGCACAGGCAAGCCCCGCCAACAGCAGAAAATTGTTGTTATCCCGGATAGAAGCAGAGACATTGCAGGAAAGAGATTTGCTCTGTCCAGTATGCGGATTCAGAATACAGACACTATATTCTGATATTTCTGGTCATTTGCGTGTCAAATGCCCGAAATGTAAAGGAATCCATATACTAAACCTTGCATACTTCCGCAAGATAAAACGTATCAAGAGAAATATAGGTTCTCTAACACCAGAATCAAAAAAGTAAATAATGGATATGATTTCTAATCGAGCAAGCGGAGACAACAGATAGTTGGACTACCATGCGCCGTATGAAGCCAGATATAAAAAGGAGATATACCTTAATTATCTGATTTCTACGGCGTTTTTTTGTTGCTTCGGTTTGCTTCATACTGCATAGAGTCCTTTCCCCGGCATTGCTTGGGAAAGGCTTTTATGTTTTACGATGTTTGGCAATGCCAGACGGCAAAATACCCATAATCTCCGAATTTTGGCTTTTTAACAAAATTTCAAAATTCAAAGGAGATTATGAGAATGATAAAAATACATGGAGAAAGACAGGAACAATTCAAAAAAGAGTGCAGGATAATCAATCTTAGATATGAATACTACGGATATACAGGAAATGAGAAATGGGCGATAGTGTCCGAACTGACCGAACGGGAAATTATAAAAAAGTACCCAGAGGAAATCAAGGGCTATACGCCATTTGTACTCTTATCCATTGAACAAGGCGAAGCAATAGGCGATTATAACCGTAATGAAGATAAATTTCGTAAACGTTCTATAAATAATGAAGATGCATACGGCTATGAAGAAGGATTGACCGAATGTTTCCATAAGGAACTCATAACCGAAGATTATTGGGAGGAACAGGAACGGATGGAAACCCAAAGAATCGAATTTGAGTGTCTGCACAAAGCAATGTTAGAGCTTACCCCAAAACAGAAAAAACGTATCACACAGCATTATGTACAGGGAAAAAGCTCAAGGAAAATCGGCATGGAAGAAAATGTAAGTTATCAGGTCATAGACAGGTCAATACATGCGGCAGTAAAGAAAATGAAAAAATGTTTTTGGCGAGAGGTGGCATTTGATATTTCCCATTCCAAATAAGTGAAAGGATTTTTTTACTTATTATTAAGAAAGAGAGGTACAGATAGTGAAGGAACAGGAAAAAAAGACAATTAGGCGTGGCGAAATATACTATCATGATTTTGGAGTTACAGAAGGCTCGATTCAGAGTGGGCGCAGACCTGTATTAGTCCTGCAGGCTGACAATTTTAATGCAAAAGCCCCTACAATTATTGTCGCTGCAATTACAACGGTAATCAAAAAATGTTATCTCCCGTCCCATGTTGTTTTAGGAGAAAATTTTGGTCTGCAAAAGCCGTCGATGGTGCTGCTTGAGCAGATAAGTACGGTAAATAAGGATGAGCTGGAGGATTATATAGGCTATATTGATGATGAAAAAAGCTGGATAAGCATTAACATAGCCCTCAAGAAAGCATTTGGACTATGGATGGTTAAGAAAGACCGAAAAGGCGATATACGTTGCTTATGTCCGAAGTGTCTGAAAGATTATATGTCTAATCCTAATTATATTGTGCATAGGCTTGACCCGTTATCATCAACGAAGGACAGATGCGATAAGTGCCAGAATATGGGGTATGATTACGTGGTGTATGATAAGCGGATAGTATTTGGAAAAAGAGGTAGAGGTAGTGGACAAAAATAAGAGTATAGAAAAACAAAACGAAAAGAAGTTTGTTCCAATATGGGAAAAAAGTACACTTACGATTGAAGAAGCAGCTTTGTACTCTGGCATTGGGAGAAATAAACTACGTCAGCTTACGGATGATGAGAATTGTCCTTTTGTCCTTTGGATAGGGAGTAAGCGGCTAATAAAACGAAAGTTGTTAGATGAACATATTGAAAAAATGTTCTCACTTTAATCTTTGTAAATGCATAAATAAGAAAATCGCACATTTGGCATATAGGCATTGGCAAGGTAGAATTTTACTATGGCAATGCCTAATTCATTAAGGAGGATAGTGCTTATGGCTACAAAAGGACAAGTAAAGAGGAAGGATAAACGGAGAGTTGTTTTAAAAACAGGGGAATGTCAGCGTAAAAATGGTACGTATAGTTATAGGTGGACAGATTCCAAAGGGAAACGTTATAGTATTTATGCAAAGACTTTAGAGGAACTTAGGGAAAAGGAAAAAGAAATTGTAAAAGCGAAAAATGATGGTATAAAGACTGAGGCAAGATACATAACGGTTAATGAACTATTTGATTTATGGAAGGTATTGAAAAGGGGGTTGAAGAATAATACTTTTGAAAATTATCAATATATGTATAATACATTTGTGCGTAATAATTTAGGAAAACGAAGGATTTCCACATTGAAGAAATCAGATGTTAAGCGTTTCTATAATTATCTTGCGGATGAAAGAGGTTTGAAATCGTCAACTATTGATAGTATCCATACGGTATTACATCAAGTTTTTGAAATGGCTGTTGATGATAATTATATTAGAAATAATCCTTCGGATAATGTATTAAAAGAATTGAAGCAATCACATATATTTCAGATTGAAAAAAAGCGTGCATTGACAAAGCCAGAACAGGAATTATTGTTAAATTTTTTAAAACGTAATCATACGTATTCGCATTGGTATCCCATATTTGCAGTAATGATTGGAACAGGTCTACGTGTAGGGGAGGTGACAGGATTGAGATGGTCTGATATAAACCTTGAAAAAGGGATTATTGATGTTAATCATACTTTGGTATATTACTGCCATAGGCAGGAAAAAGCAAAAAATGGATGCTATTTTAATGTGAATACTCCTAAGACAACGGCTAGTCATAGGCAAGTTCCGATGATGGGGTTTGTTAAGGAAGCCTTCCTTCAAGAGAAAGAAAATCAAGACACATTAGGTATAGAATGTAAGGTAACGATTGATGGATACTCCGATTTTATTTTTATAAATCGTTTTGGGGCAACACAACATCAAGGGACGCTTAATAAAGCAATCCGTAGAATTATCAGAGACTGTAATGATGAGGAATTATTGAAAAATAAGGATACAAATATTTTGTTGCCCCCCTTTAGTTGTCATATACTTCGACATACATTTACGACACGGATGTGTGAAGCGGGTATAAATGTGAAAGTTATTCAAGACATATTAGGGCATCAAGATATTTCTACAACATTGAATATCTATGCAGATGTTACGAAGGAACTAAAAAATAAAGAGTTTAAAGGATTGGATGAGTATTTTAAGAAGGGAAATAAAGAATAGCTCAAGTAGCTGGTTACACCACTTACGCCAATCCATACGCCAATAAAAACATTGTATATAAGAAATTATAAATAATTATAAAAAATCTATTTTGATATATGGAGAAAAATAATAGATTTTAAATGAATACGAAGGGATATAAAATGGATAAAATGTTAATCCCCACAATGAAGTCCTTGGGTGGTTCTGAGGTTAAGAAAGGTCAAGAGAAGGCGGAGAAGAAGGCTGTTGAAGCGGCGAAGGAAGTGATTGATTTCTCCAAGGTGGAAATCGAGCCGCTGTTCTCGGATTGTGTGGATTTTGAGACGTTTAGTAAGTCGGATTTCAGGGCGGTAAAGGTAAAAGAATGTGTTGCCGTGCCTAAGAGTAAGAAGTTGTTACAGTTTACTCTGGATGATGGAACGGATAGGGAACGCACGATTTTAAGCGGTATTCACGAGTATTACGAGCCGGAGGAGTTGGTTGGTAAGACTTGTATCGCTATCGTAAATCTGCCGCCGAGAAAGATGATGGGCATTGACTCCGAGGGTATGCTGATTTCAGCCGTACACAAAGAAGACGGTGGCGAGGGACTCAATCTCTTAATGGTTGACGACCATATTCCGGCGGGGGCGAAGCTGTATTAAGGCGGATGGCAGGATAAAAAACATCAAGGGGGTTAGACCCCTGATTTACATCTTTACATCAAACTTACATCATTTGATGCAGAATGTTATGCAGAGCTGTAAAAATCGCACATTTCATACAGAAATATGGGATTTTGAATAGAAAAATAAGTGAATTACTTAGAAAGGCTTTAAGAGGAAAGAAACTCTTAGAGCCTTTTTTTGCGTTTGGGGAGATACACAGTAATCCGCAGACTATCTTCCATATCAGATATTTTCTATACTGTATGGAAAATAGGAGGAGGTTTGATATGAAAAATAGTCTAGCAGACATACACCCGGAACTTGTATGCGAATGGTCGGAGGGCAACCTGCCGCTTACCCCCGATACAGTAACCTACGGCTCAAATAAAGAAGTATGGTGGAAAGGGGCTTGCGGGCATGAATGGCAAGCCAGTGTAAAAAGCCGTTCTTCTGGTGAGAACTGTCCTATCTGCTCTGGAAAAAGAGTCGTTGAGGGTATTAATGATTTAGGAACGTTAGAACCTGAGCTTGCATTGGAGTGGTCGGAAGAAAATATAAGTTTAAAGCCGTCTATGCCGAAGTTGGTTCAAGTGCTTTCAAGTTTTCGCGAGTGGTAGTGTAAAATATAAAAATTGTACATTGTTTACCTTTGGTAGCGATTTATCTTAACGGAAAATCAGCTACCTTTTTTATTTTTAGCAGTAGAATCAGTGCAAATCTTTTATAGAACTATTCACGTAACCTGCTATAATCCGTTTAGTCATTTTATAGCAGGTAGGGATAGTGGGCGGTTGTCCTTTGAACAGAAGTATATTATCCACACTTTGCACCGGAACAGTTCTTCCCAGTATTACCATCTAATGTTAATGACCCAAAAAAAAGAGCTTGTTAAACAGAAGATGAAAGAGCATACCTTCAAACCTGCAAAATATTGACGGTGCCGTATTGAAGCCTATTTTATATAACCATGAGTAGTGTGCCTACACCAATTAGGACACATCCTGCAATGGACTTTGGTGTGAATTTCTCATGTAGGAAGATAAATGCAAGCACAAGCGTAATGACAACGCTTAATTTATCAATAGGAACAACCTTTGACGCTTCGCCCATTTGGAGGGCTTTATAATAGCACAGCCAGGATGCGCCTGTAGCCAGTCCAGAAAGGATTAGAAACAGCCAGCTTTTTTTCCCAATACTGGAAATCCCGCCCTGAGCGTTTGTTAAAAACACCATCCCCCATGCCATGAGGACCACAACCACTGTACGGATTGCTGTCGCCAGATTGGAGTTTACACCCTCAATCCCTATTTTGGCCAGTATTGATGTGAGAGCCGCAAAAATAGCTGACAGCAGGGCAAACACAAACCACATAAAACCATCTCCTTTTCTGCTTTGCTCCCTGGATTTACGGGCAAAGGTTTTATATTACATCTGCTTTATAAACGATTATGTTCTATGGATCATCTTATCATAAGCCAGACGATATTTCCATTCTATTTGGTTTCTAATCATATTTTCCATAGGGCTAAAAACGAATTGACTTCCTAATGATATTAGGATACACTATTCCTAACGATGTTAGGAATGGAGGAAAACTATGCCAAGACACGGACTTACGAAAGAGGAGGTAGTTAAAGCAGCAGCAATATTAGTAGAAGAACAAAGGTATGAAAATTTAACAATGCACAAATTGGCTGCTAAGCTAAATATAAAGCCAGCTTCACTATATACGCATATTAAGGGAATTGATGAATTATATATATCCCTTAGCCATATGGCATTGAGTCAGTTAAGCGATAAGCTCTTGAGTGGGGCGAAAGGAAAGACAAAGGAAGAAGCGCTTCGAGGGATAGCCTTCTCGTATCATGATTATGTGAAACAAAATCCTGAGATGTACCGTATTATTATGAAAGTTCCTCATAGTAATTTAGAAAATTTGGTTGAGGCAGGACGGAAGGTTAAATCAATTTTATTTAAAATACTATCCCAATATACGAAAGAAAAAACAAATATTATTTATTATTCCCGATATTTTCATAGCATTTTACACGGCTTTGTTTCATTGGAAACAGCAGGATTTTTTGATGACGAATTTTCAGTGGAGGAAAGTCTGTCTAATATCGTAGATGATTTTATCAGGCAGCTTGAAAGCAGATAGCTGGTTTGTTGGAGGTATGGAAATGAATAGTTTAATTTTTGAATGTAGTAATATGAAAAATGGAGAAAAATTTCCGGTAGAACATACAGGACGGGGGAGGGATATTTCTCCTGAATTTATCATACAAAATCTATCTTCATATGCAAAGACTCTTGCCATAATTCTTGAGGATATAAAGCATCCGGTCTTTAAGGATTTTACTCATTGGCTGATCTTTAATATACCAGCCAGAGAAAAGATAGACGGAGATATTCCGGGCGGGAAAATTCTTTCATGTTTAGGAAACGCCAGACAGGGAATCGGTTATGGTTTGTATAAGTATGCCGGTCCCAAACCGCCCAAAGGCAGGCAGCATTTATATCGTTTTACAATGTACGCCCTTGACAGTGAGATAGATTTAACAGGATTACCTACAAAAAAACGTTTTATGAAAATGGCAAAGGGACATATTATTCAGCAGGGGAGTATTGTTGGCAAATATGAGTAATGGTTTGGCGCTTTTTTGTTGACTTAAAGCGCACTTTATAGTTTATACTAATTAAAATGATAAGGCTCAATAAAATTTGCTCACAAAGAGAGGTGGGATGATATGCATTCAGCAAAGGAGACTTCAGAAATAACAGGGCTTTCATACCGATCAGATTTTTTACAGAGAACTATTAAAAGAGCCCTCGTATAAGGGAATAACATATATCGAAGAATGGAAGATGTTCAAACACGGAGACAGAAAAGTATAATCGCAAAGGAGAAAGAAAATGCCCTATATTACAGTAGAAAGTGGAACTTTATCAGATAAGCAAAAAGAGGAATTGATTAAAAGATTAACGGAAGTATCCTCTGAGATTATGGAAGTGCCACAGGAGTTTTTTGTGACAACTATAAAGGAAGTACCTGACATAAATTTTGGTATCGGTGGCAAAACGATTGATAAAGTAAAAGCGGAGTATATGCAAATTTTTGTGAATAAAAACTTGCATGTTCATGAATAAACAAGTATAATAAAATATAAACAAGATAAAACGATTGCAAACATGAAGTTGAGGCATTTATTATGTTTATGGAAGAACGTCAAAAGGATATTGTAAGTAAAATAAACGAAACGGGACGAATCCTGGTTTCAGAAATTCAGAAATATTATCAGGTTTCTGCAGATTGTGCAAGGCGGGACTTAAGGATATTGGAAAGCAAAGGATTGCTGCAGAGAACACACGGCGGCGCCATTGCAGTTAATCCAAAAGAAATTTATCCCGCCACAACATACAATCCTGTAGATATAAAAGAAATACGGACTGATTACTTGGCGGTTGCCAAAAGGGCGGTGGAATATATTGAAAACAAGGATGTCATTTATATTACCACATCTTTGGTTGGATATTATATGGCTGAAAATTTGCCGGAAGATATTACAATTACAGTATTAACTAATTCCGTTAGTATAGCAGAGGTGTTGCGGAAAAAAATGAATATATCCGTTATATTATTGGGAGGGGAAATGTCCCATCGCGGTCACTGCCATGATTTTTATACCATTCAAATGGTAGAAAATATCCGAATGGATAAAGCTTTTATGTCCCATGCGGCATTATCTTTGGATTTTGGAGCGTCTATTCACGATCCTGCCGGTGTGGAATTTGGAAAAGTCGTTATGAAGAACAGTGGGATGAATATTGGATTATATCCGTCTAAAAAGATGGGAAAAAATTCCATTCATTCTGTATGCAGGGTAAGTGATTATGATTTACTGATTACGGATAATAATATATCTGAGGATTTTCTGATACAGATAAGGGAACTTGGAGTGGCTATAGAAACAGTTAATTTGAAGGGAGTATGAAATTGTATTTTATATTAGTGACAGGTATTCCGGCAGCAGGAAAAAGCACTATGGCAGAAGCCATATCAGAAAGATTGAAGCTGCCTGTTATTTCAAAGGATACCATAAAAGAATTGCTGTTTGATCATGTTGGTTTTCAATCGAGAGCAGAAAAAGTAAATCTTGGAATTGCAAGCATGGAAATTATGTATTATGCTGCAGGTCAGCTTATGAAAGCAGGACAACCGTTTATATTAGAGAATAATTTTGAATATTCATCAGAACATGGAATAAAAAATCTTTTAGAAAAATATCAATATTCTGCATTGACCATCACATTAACAGGTGATTACAAAGTGATTTACCAGCGTTTTCAGGAACGAGAAAGCAGTCCTGACAGACACAGAGGGCATGTTGTGAATGACTGTTATCCAGAAAAGGATAATCTAAATGCCCTAAAGACAGAAACCATTTCTTATGAAAATTTTGTTTGTGGAATAGAAAAAAGAGGATTTGATGCCTTTTGGGTCGATGGCAAAAAGATTAAAGTTGATACAACAGATTTCTCAAAAATTAATATGGAAAAGTTGTTTTCACAAATTGAGGAATGGAAGGAGGAAGGTAACCTATAGCTCAAATAAACATGTTAAAAAATTTCTGGGGCAGAGTTGGCTTATAGAAGTCAACTCTGCCACAATTTAGGACTATCTATTTATCGACAGCCATATCTTTTTTTATTATTATATCCATTTCATTATTTTCACAGATTACTCTAATCTGCGAAAAATCACGTTTTTATCCCTCAAATACGGTCTTTATGGAAGTTCGTGACCCAAATATTGACCATAAATAGCTGCTAACGAGTTCATATGCTGCCGTTTGGTTTCGATGGTGGGGTGCACGTAACGATTCAGGGTAATCTTTACATCTGAGTGGCCCAATATCTCGCTTAAGCTTTTGATATCCGCTCCGCTGTTGATATAGTTTGTGGCAAAAGTGTGCCGCAGACTGTGAAAATTTTTATGCCCTATGTCTGTAGCCAGCAGATATTTCCGAAATTTATTCTGGTAGGTCCTTGGATCCAAAGGCTTATTGTTATGTAACACATATTTCCCCGCATTTTTGTAATATGGAAAAATCAGCTTTACCAATTCATCCGATAAAGGTATTTCACGCTTTGAATATACACTTTTGGGCTCTCCTTCCAAAAGAACTGTCCGGGTTTCCTTTCCGTCCATGGTAATCCTCTGTACCGTAGAATTTACATGCAGCATTTTCCTTTCAAGATCAATATCCTGCCATTTCAAAGCACAGATCTCACCCAGACGCAGACCGGTGGAAATGCAGATCACAATCCCCAGCTTAAAAACGTCCATTCCGTCATACAGATGGTGCAGCAGACGGGTCTGTTCTGTCTGGCTAAATATCTCGACCGGCTTATTTCCTGTTTTCTGCCGCTGATTTGAATATCTGATTTTTTCTGTGTGATAATTCGATGCCGCATAAGATAGGATCTGGTTCATGACACACGAAATACTTTTCTGCACACTGTCCGACAGAACCTCGTTGTTTTCATTCTGAAATATCTGTGACAAAATATCCTCATTAAGCTTTGCCAGTACCAGATTTTCCATTTTTTCTTTAATATGTTTTTGGTAGATAAAACGGTATTTGATAAAAGTAGCATGCTTTTTCGTACTTTTGACTGTGGCAAGCCATTTATCTGCCACCAGATAAAATGGGACGTCTCCTGCACATTTCCGTATTTTTGACATATATTGCGTATCCATTTTTGCCGCAGATAATTTTTCTTTTACCTCGCTGTAGCTTTTGGCATATATGGAATGAACCACATTCTTTTGGGACTGGGGTTCATATGCAGAATACCGTCCCTCCCAGCGTCCATCCTTCCTCTTCCTGATATTTTCTCCGCGCCTTGACATATTAACATTCCTCCTGACCACTTTTTTTACCCATAATAAAATAGATTCAGGGAAAAGGAACGTTTCTCATAAACTTTTGTCTGCCATATGTGTATTCTATAATGTCTGAAGTCGGGAATAATGGAAGGGAAAACATGGAAATAGGGCAGAAACAGGATTATTTGGTTGACAAATCAAAATGCCTCCTTTATAATTACATATGTAAATTGAGGCGAAAACTGATTTTATATTTGAAAATTGATGTTTTTGTTTATGGTAGAATTTCGCAGATTAGAGTAATCTGCGAAAGAATTATAGCGTAACCGTTGAGCGCATATTGAGATTAAAAAGACTACCGGAAATGCTGTGGTGCGCAGATTTGCGGAGTATACAAGACCATCTGGTGCTTGGCCTGGCTTATCTGGCATGGAAGGGTCGATTAGTATGAAAGGACATAAAGATACCATATATAAGACCGTTTATCAATATAACCAGATTCCACTTTCCGCTGCTGACATAGAACGGCTACAGGAAATCGCCAGAGACTGCCGGCAGGTCAAAAATTATGTTTATGACCGTTATAGTGGGATTCGCAGTCTCTCGAAGCTTCATCCAGGTTATACCATTCAGAATGAGATGACAAAAAGCGGGCTGCGGGAAAAGCTGGGTCTTCCGTCCGTGTATTTCTACCTGTCTGTTTTTGACGCACTAGGGGATATCAAGAGTCAGTGGACGCGTACAAAAAGCCGGGTGGGACAAAATATCCGGAACAATCCGAACCTGTCGCCAGAGGATAGGCATTATCTGCGGTTCGTCATGAAGCAGAGCCAATGTTTTGAGTCGGTGTTAATGGGAGGGGAGCCAAAACTTGTGGGTGTCTGGAAAGAGAGATACGCAGACGTCCAAAAGGACGTGGATACCCATCGACTGAATCAGTACCTGCGCAGGCAGGTGCGGCGATGCAGAAATAAACCCCATACCGATGCGGCAGACGGTTTCTTGGCTTCACCAAAGGGATATCGGTATGCAGACCATGGGATATACCTCTCTATGAAAGAAAGCCGCAGGAGGCTGTTTATCCCTCTGACAGACAATAATCGTTACAGCTGCCAGATTTACGTGCGGCTTTATCCTGAGAAAAGAGGGCTTACGTTAAATGTGCCCATAGAGGTAAAGCAGAGACATCCTGCTGGATACAGCGGAGAGATGGGGCTCGCCATGGGGCTTAAATGCATGTTTGTGACTAATCGGGGCAGGGCTTATGGAGAAAAATATTTGGAGTACCAGTCTGCGCTTACAGACTATGTGCAGAAAAGGCTGCCCCGCCACCAGAGGAATGCGAAAAATAATCCCGGTATGAAAAAATACAACGCAGGCAAGGCGAGATTGGAAGAAGCAATGCACAATTATGTGAATGAGGAGATCAATCGGATGCTGGATACAGAGAAACCAGGAGTGGTCTATCTTCCAAAGCTGCCGCCAAAGTCAAAGGCTGGCTTCAACCGGAAGGTAAACGCTACCGTCAATATGTGGCAGAAAGGCTTTGTAAAAAGCAGGCTGCTTCAAAAATGTCGCGAGCGGTCCATTGAATTGGTTGAAGTATTCGGTAAAGGGATCAGCATCCAATGCAGCCGTTGCGGAGCCGACGGGGTGAAAGAAAAAGATGTGTTTCGCTGTCCATCCTGTGGGATAGAGATGCCGGAAAGGCAGAACACCGCAAAGAATGTCCTGAAAAGGGGATGTGCGCTGCGAGAGGATGGGGTTGTGGAGAATAAACTCTAAAAAGAAGTTCATTAAGAATAATTCTGTGGATGAACGTACCGTGAGGATGCGTTTGACCAAAACCGGGGAACGGGAATAGGAACGCGGAAGAATTCTATTGATAGAAAAAACAAAGACGGCATTGGAAGCCGGTTCCTGCGGGAGCCGGGTATTGGGTATGCCAGGACCCATGGGAACTCAAGACGCGGAATTCTTGCGTATGAGAAGTACCGGGAGCGAAGCAGGCAGGTCAAAAGCACCTGTCGGCATCACCTGTAAGGGTGACAAAATGTGCCTTATTAAAAATAACAAAAAATCATTATTAAAAATAATCTACAGAAAGGCTTGTCTGCAGTCCTTGCTTTATATTAGGGAAGATATTTCTCAATAATCAAGAGGCGGTAGAGAGCATAAAACATTTCTGCACTACGCCCGGCGTGATCAATGCAGACAAGGTAATCCTACAGTCTGAAGATATGCGGCGGGTTTATATCAATGTTCTGACGGAAGATGCGGTACATGGAAAAAGTATAGAAGCTGTAATTCCGGGGGATTTGTCCTTTTGGAAAACAGAGCAGAAAATCGAACAGGTAACAGGAGTGAGCAGGGTGAAATATAAAGATATGTGCAGCACAAAAATAACTGCATATGGCAAGGACTTTTCATTTCTTCAAACCTTAGCTTATGATGACAGCGCTAAGCTATGCATCTATGGCTGCGGAGTGAATGGAGAGATAATCTGCAGATATCTAAAAGCTTTTGGCAGGGATATTGAATATTTTGTGGACCGACAGGCAGACAGCAGGGAATTTACCGTTCTTGACAAGAAGGTTATTTCGCCAGATACATTTTTGAGCCTGGCGGATGGTATACGGGTCATAGTTTCGCCCGATCATCAGGCGCCGGTGATACAGTATCTAACCGAGAAGGGCATCGATGAAAAAAATATCATATGTCCATTTAGAAAAGTAGACAAAGAGATAAGAATTCTTGAGGATAATTACGAGCCTAAGTGTTATCTGAAAGACAGTAAGAGAAACAGAAAAGAACAGGCGGACGTTATCCCGGAGGCGACTATTTTTACGATCCTATACAATACACCGAAAGGGATGCTTTGCAGAACCATAGAAAGTGTTTTGAAGCAGAGTTTTGAAAACTTTACTTACCTTATTATTGATAACGGCTCAACAGATGCTTCAGCAGATACAATCAGGCAATATATGAAAATAGACGCAAGAATTACATATATTCGTCTTGAGAAGAATGTTCCATGGACAGAAAAGGGACTTCTTACAAAACTTAAAGACAACATAAAGACAACCTATGTAGCTATGGTTGATTCTGATGATTACTATGAGCCGGATTTTTTGGAGAAGACCATAAGTATTTCCCGTGCTGACGCGTCAGATATGGTTCAGGTCAATACACTGACATATGCGCATGAGGGCTTTAGATACAGTTATTTTACACATTATTTCGGAAGAAATATCTGTATTGAAGGAGATAAGAAGAAAAACTATTTTATGCTTCGCATCCTTTGTGTCCCTGTGTGGGGAAAGCTGTATAAATCAGACTTGTTCAAGGAACTTATAGATATGATGCTGGATTGTGAGACAGAGTATGACAGAGACTGCAATTTCTGTCTCGATATATCCTGGATGACCTATATGGCTTTGGCCTGTAATCGAGTTTCTCTGTGTGATGACTTATTGCATATCCGTACTTGGAGGCCGGGAAGCAGCGAGCATTCCGACAACCACAGTTCAAAGTGGCTTTCATCTATCGTCTGGTCTTTTGAACATTTGCGAAAAAACGATGTAGAATATGAGGCGGCGCAGGTATTTGAGGAAGCAGCGCTGATGTGGTTATTCAGCCTGCCCAGAGAGGAATATAGTTTATCGGATTTTAGGATAGGTGATATAGACAATAAGAGAGTCGCAGATTTTTTAAACAGACCTGTTTGTGATAAATATAGAGGGAATCAGCATGGATAAGAATAAAGATATCATTTCATATGATGTTTATGAGTTAGATTTATATGATTTGAAAAATAAGGTTGAAAAGTTAAATGTAGACGAGGTCATTGTATACGGCATTGGAAATAATGGGGCTGAAATAAACAGACTCTTTAAAAATATAGGCGTCAAAATAAAATATTATTTAGATGTAAAGGCAAGGAATGAGGTTCGTACCTTTAAAGGAATAAAAGTTGTTGATCCCGAAGCTCTGCCTGAGATGTATAAAGGCGAATACATTGTGATCTCACCAAGTATACACGACAGTATTTACGACTGGATGAAGAAGCATAATATTCCGGATGAGAAATTGATACTGTCTTTTTACAAGACGGAGAGCATGTGCATAGATTATGGAAATCATTATGGAGTCAAACCGTCTGCGGATATTGGATACTGTGGGACCAGAACGGAAAGAGTGAAAGCCACATTTGTGACCATCGCATATAATACGCCGGAAAATTTATTAAGAAGGGCGATTGAAAGCGTGCTTAGGCAGACGTTAAGAGATATAAAGTATCTTTTTATCCTGAATGGGCCCACAGATGATACGGCACGCATAGTAAATGAATATGCCAAGATGGATGCCCGTATAAGTGTGATAGATATGGGGTGCAATCTGCCCTGGACGGATATAAAGCTGCTGAACGCCATCCGGGATAATATTGAGGGCGATTATTGCTGCCAACTAGATTCTGATGACTATTATGATGAAAGATTTCTTGAGGAGGCTGTAGAAATCGGAGATCGGAATCGTGCGGACATCATATGTGTGCGCACCTGTCTTTTTTGTGCAGATAGTGAGTATAACCCCATGGATGCCGGACTGGACTATGACTGGCACGATAAGTTCTATTTTAATGTAGTGCATCCGCAGTGCCATATAATCGGGCACAAAAATATAATGCTTGCTTATGCCAGATCGAAGATATGTTCAACATTTTGGGGAAAGCTGTATACCAACACGCTGATGAAGCGATATTTAGATTATCTCACCAATTTACCGGCTGCAGAACGTGAGCTCTATTACAGATTGGATACTGCGATGACATATAGAATTCTAAGTATGGCGGAAAGAGTTTTTTATAGCGATAAGGTTCTGCATTTTTCGCAGTACTCCAAAAAGAATTCAACCTTTACATTGGCTCCGATAGAGTGGCTTATGTCGTTATGGTATTCATACAAGGGGTTGAAGGATGAAATCTATTCGTATTATGGGAAGAAAAAAGCGAAAGCGTATTCAAAAGGATTTCTGCAAGTACATCTTCTGTGGATGGTAGGACGGAAAGGAATGCTTGATAGTGTAGATTCCAGTAAATATCGGGATGCTGTTATAGACCATTTCAGAGAGATGATATCGGATAAGATTTTTAAATCGATCCTGATAAACAAGGGGCAGTATATGAAAGCAGATTGTCGGGAGTTCTATGAAAAAGTATATGCTTTGTCTGGAAAGAGGGGTGTGGTATGACGTTTGAGAAAATGGCCATAGATGGGTGTTGTCTCATTAAGCGTAATATACCTTGGGATAACAGAGGATGTTTTTCGAGGCTTGCCGATGTCGAAGAATTCAAGACAAATGGCTTGAATGGAGAATTTGTACAGATTTCCTTCTCAAAGAATTACAGAAAAGGAACGCTGCGGGGAATGCATATGCAGGCTGAACCTTCGGCAGAAGAAAAATTCGTATGCTGTGTTGAGGGTGAGGTTTACGATGTATGTTTGGATTTAAGGAAAGACTCGCCTACATATTTGAACTATTGTTCGGCTGTTCTTTCCGGGGAAAACGGTCAGGCATTTTATATACCGAAAGGATGTGCCCATGGGTTTGTGTCACTTAAAGATAACTCCCAACTGATTTACTTTATGACTTCGGCATATGACCCAAAGTCTGAGAGAGGATACAGATGGAATGACCCGGCGTTCTCGATAGAGTGGCCGCTGCACCCATCGGTTATTTCCCCAAAGGACAACGCTTGGTCGCTGATAGGAGACAAAAGATAGCTGATGAGGATACTTCATATAGCTGCACATATGGGTGCAGGCGCAGGAAAAGCGATTTCCGGGATGGCTATATCAGATAGGGAGAATAAACACAGAATTATTCTTTTGGATAAGCCGGAGAAATCGGACCACATCATAAGGTGCGGGCAGAGAGGGATAGATGTTCTTGTCTGTATCGAAAAAGAACAGGTGAAAAAAGAAGCGTCAGAAGCGGACGTGGTGGTAGTTAATTGGTGGCATCATCCTCTCACATACAAAGCTTTGGTAGAAATTTCAGAAATTCCTACAAGAATTGTTTTGTGGAGTCATGTAAATGGTCTCAATTATCCCAGGCTAAAGTCTGAATTTGCAGCAGACTTTGATGCCTGCATGTTCACATCAAAAGCATCTTTCCAAAATCCTGATTGGAAGCATGAAGATAAGGCAGGTATACAAGAACATTCTGCACTGGTGTATGGAATGGGAGATTATAAGCCCCAGGAATTTCTGGCAAAGAAACGCTATGATATAAGGCATAACATAAGGATCGGATATGTGGGCTCGCTGGATTATGCTAAGCTGCATCCCGATTTTGCCAGATGGCTTAAGGCGGCTATAGACTGCAATAAAAATATCAGATTTGAGATTGCAGGAGATTTGACACAGGCGCTGTCAGATGATGTGGAGAAGATGGGGATTTCAGAATATGTGCAGTTTCTCGGATTTCGGACGGACATACAGGAATTGCTTCCCTTATGGGATATTTTCATATATCCGTTGAATCCGTTTAATTTCGCCACCACGGAAAACGCCTTGCTTGAGGCTATGGCAAGCGGTCTTCCTGTTGTGGCGAGCGACGGGGCTGTTGAGAGAACAATTATTAAAGACGGAAAGAACGGTCTTTTTGCTTCAGATAAAAATGTCTTTGCAGAAAAGATAAAAGAACTGTCAGAAAACATAGAACTTAGAAGGGCTTTGGGACGGAAGGCAAGAGAGGATATGATTGAAAAATATGACGCTGAAAGGAACCGATTACGATTTAATACTGTGATGAACAAGGTTATGAAAAGTCTTAAGAAGACGCATGATTTTAAATCTGTTTTTGGAGAAGATGCGTTCAGTTGGTTTCTGTCGGGCTGTGGAAAAGAAGACGCTGAGAGATTAAAAGAATTATCTGAATACAGAGAGGAAGACTTAGAGTGGGAGGAAGCAGTATTAAGGGCCGGCAGATTTGAGGGGATATATAAGGGACAATCAAAAGGCTCCGTAGAGCAGTTCGGCAGATATTACCCTGGAGATACGAGGCTTAAGAATCTGGCAAAGATTATGAAAAAATCAGAGGAGATGTCTATATGAAAGCAAAAATAGGAACCAGATACCATAAGAACAGGACAGAACTTCAAAAGGTTATTCCTTTAAGCACGCCATTCATACTTTATCTGGATCCGTCAAGCGCGTGCAATCTGAGCTGTAAATTCTGTCCGTGCGGAGGCGCCCATAAGGACCTATGGACAGAGGAGAAACGCGGCAGCATTGGCGTTATGGATTTTGATCTGTATAAAAAAATCATTGATGACTGTCAGGAATTTCCGGAAAAGATTAAGGTTTTGCGTCTATATAAGGAGGGAGAACCTCTTGTAAATAAACGGCTGCCGGAGATGATAGAATATGCGCGCAAATCCGGTAAATTTGAAACAATAGATTTTACAACCAATGGAACACTGCTTCGTCCTGAATTAAACAGGAAGCTTATAGATGCGGGATTATCAAGAATCAATATTTCCGTGGAGGCTCTTGACGCCAGGGGATATAAGGAAATAAGCGGTGTGGAGATGGACTATGACAGATTTATCGACAACATAAGAGATCTTTATGAACACAGAGGAAACTGCCGCATTTTTATAAAGACTATGGCGGATAACATTGACAGGGACATAGAACAGAGATTTTATGGTCTGTTCGGTGATATCTGTGATGAGATAGCAATAGAGCATATCGCGAACTGCTGGCCTGGATTTGAAAATACCACGGAGCAGGTAAACGTATACCATGGTGAAGGCTATAAGGAGTATGTGGTCTGTCCTAGAATTTTTTATATAATTACAGTGAATGCCAACGGCACTGTGTCGCATTGCATTGTAGACTGGAATTATAAAGGGATTATAGGGGATGCCAGGAAACAGAGTATTGTAGATATATGGAACAGTAAGGAATATCAGGATATCCGTCTGGCACATTTGAACTGCAGGCGACGGGAAATTACTCTATGTAAGGACTGTATGGAGATTGAATCTGCAGCGGTTGACAATATAGACGAATACAGGGAAATGCTCCTTGAAAGGATGACCGGTAAGCAATGAAGGTTTTATTTATAGGTGGTAATGGAAATATTAGCTGGTGGTGCGTAGAGGAAGCCATAAGGCGCGGAGATGAAGTTTATGAGCTTAACCGCAAAATGACAAGGGCTACCAGAAGAAAAGTCCAGCCAGAGGTGCATGAAATTATTGCAGACATTCGTAATGAGGAGGCAGCAGTTAAAGCACTTTCTGGTATGCACTTCGATGTGGTATGTGATTTTATCTGTTTTAATGATGCTCAGGCAAGGCAGGCAATAGAGGTTTTTAAGGGGAAAACAGATCAGTATATTGTCATATCATCGGAGGCTGTTTACAAGAGAGAGAGCAGATATTTGCCGTTTCGTGAAGATACGCCGCAATATGACGAGGACGTAGAGGATACTTATATAGCCGGAAAGATTAAGCTGGAGAGGACTTTCAATCAGGCATACAGGGCAGACGGATTCCCTGTAACCATTGTAAGACCTGGATATACCTACGATACCATCCTTCAGGTACCGGTGGGGCAGAATTGCTTTACGGCGCCCCAGAGGCTCATTGATGGATATCCATTTTTGATGTCTGGGGATGGGGAAAACCTTGTTGCGCCAATGCATTCAAAAGATTTTGCAAAAGCTTTTGTGGGTTTGATAGGGAATAAAGAAGCGATAGGAGAGGATTATCACATAACCGCAGAGCAGATGATCACATGGAACGAGATGGCGGAAACAATCCTTACAGCATTAGGGCTTGATGCAGGGAATATCATTCATATACCTCGTGACGAGGCGGTTGGGATAACGGATTTTTACAGTGTGCTCGTGAACCGGCAGCATATGTGGCATTATATTTTTGATAATACGAAAATCAAGTCTGCCGTACCGAAATGGAAACAGAAGATAAGTTTTTCTAAAGGCATTGAAGAAACGGTTTCCTGGCTGCTTGCTGACAAGGTGAGGCAGCGGATCAATCCAGAGTGTGACAGGAGGCTTAAAAACATATACAGCAGATACTGGAATGGAGGAAAAATATAGTGAGCTGCCCAATTTGTAAAAGTAATGAAAAAAAGATTCTGTACAGGCTCTGTGACAATATGAAGATTATGGGTGCAGACTTTCCGGAAACCCCTAGCTTTATTGCAAAATGTAAAAAATGCGGTCTTATATATATGGATACTAAGGCGTCGCAGAAAGACTTCTTATCTTATTACATGTATGGCGCCGTTGCCCCCAAATATTATGATATGTTCGGACAGGAAGACACGGATGAGTATTATCATCATTTGCATGAATTGATGAAACCGTACATAGGCACAGACAGTAGGATGCTTGACATTGCAGGAGCGTGGGGGGAATTTGCAGGGTATATGAGTAGGTTGGGATATAGAGACGTTACGGTTCTGGATCCCAATGAAAAATGCATCTCAAGTGCAAATAAATTTGGAGTAAAAACTTTGCTGACGGACAGTACGGGCATGGGTGATGCTGCGGATAACAGTTTTGACATGGTAATTCTGAATCATTCATTGGAACATATACTGGACGTAGACAGCACTATGAGAAATATTTCCAGAGTCTTAAAGGACGAGGGGTATCTATTTATTGAGGTCCCTGACATAGAGGGCTATGCAGATGAAGCGGCTGCCCCTTTTAATTTTCTTACATATGAGCATGTTTTACATATGTCCATGAATGATATAGAAAATCTTGCGGGAGAATATGGATTTGAGATTTTGGACAAAGGCTGCTATTACAAAAAGGTGAGTAATTATCCGTCTATATATGCTGTATTGAGAAAAGGAGAAAAACAGGCACTGGTCTATTCGGATGAGCCGGAAAAGGCACTGGTCAGATATTTAGAAAAAAGTCAGAAGACTCTTGAACATTTTCTGGCTCCGTTAAGGCAATCAGGAGAGAAACTTATTCTTTGGGGAATAGGAGCGTCTACGGCAATACTTATTGAGTCCTTTAAGGGATGCAATGTAACGGCTCTTATAGACAAAAATCCAGACCGTCAGGGATTGACCTTTAATATAAATGGCAAGCCATATGTGATTGAACCTCCGGAAAGCGTCGGAGACGGAACCATTCTAATTCTTTCAATACCATACCATGACTCTATTGAAAGGCAGATTCGGGACATGGGGCTCACTAATGAGATTGCCGCACTGAAATAGAGGTAACAGACGTATGAAATCAGCCATAGTAACCGGCGTAACCGGTTTTATAGGAACGCATCTTAGCGAGGAACTGAAAAGAAATAATATCAGTGTAACGGGACTTTCCAGGCATGACAGCCCAAATACCGGGAGACTTAAAAAAGATATAGATATCGTGTGGTGCGGCATGGACGGTTACGATTCGTTTTCGGGACCACCCGCAGATACATTTTATCATCTGGCCTGGGATGGAGCCACTGGAGTCGGACGGGATGATGAGGAGTTACAAGTAAAGAATATCGCGTGGACGGTTGCCGCGTTAAAAGCGGCAAAACGTGCGGGGTGTAGGAGATTTGTAGCGCTGGGGACGGTGTATGAGAAGCTTGTCCCCCAAGTACTTTTAGCTTCAGAGCACAGAAAAGCTGACTTTTATCTATTAGCAAAGCAAAGCGCCCATTATATGTGTCTGAAGCTTGCAAGGAAGCTTGATATAGAATTCGTCTGGGCAACAATATTCCAGCCGATCGGAAGATATATCAAAAAAGAACAGGTGATGACGTATACCATAAACGGGCTTTTAAAGGGCGAACCGCCGGAATTTGGACCGGCAATGGAGCCGTATGACATTACAGCAGTTGAAGATATCGCGTATGGCTTGAGGCTCCTTGGGGAAAAAACTCTGACAAAGCAGGAATATTATATCGGGAGCGGCAGTCCTATGCTCATGAAAGAATACCTGCAAAGGACAAAGGAAGTCCTGGGGGTGGACACAGAGCTTAAAATAGGCTGCCGTCCTGACGACGGTTTGCGATTTATGTTCGATTGGTATGACATATCGGAGATTGAAAAGGACACAGGATATTCTGCTCGGATGGGGTTTGATCAGGCGGTATTAAATGTAGCTGAGTGGGTCAGGTCAGGTGAAATGATATGAAGATGATTATATTGGCAGGTGGACAGAAAAGCACAATCAGCGGGGAACCTGAAGGCATGCCTAAGCCCATGCTTTCCATAGGAGGCAGGCCGCTTCTGTGGCACATAATGAAGCACGCTTCATTATGCGGGATAAAAGAATTCATTGTATGCGGCGGTTATAAGATAGATTCGATTAAGGATTATTTTCTGGATTTTTACATATACCAGTCTGATATCCAGGTGGATACAGGAAGCAACACGGTAAAGATTCTCGATAAAAATACGGAGGAGTGGAATGTTACCGTTGTGGATACGGGCATAAAGACCATGCCTGTGGAGCGTATAAAAAAAGTGTTAGATATAGCAGGGAAAGAGTTCCTGATATCTTACGGAGATTGTCTGTCTGATATTTCGCTTGAAAGGCTGCAGGCTGCTCACAAGAAAGAAGCAAAATCTATCACAGTAGCTGTTGCAAAGCCGTCCGGACGTAAGATGCCATTACATTTTATGAGGGAAGAAGCAAAATGGAAGAGTAGTGACAAAGCGTGGACAAGCGCAGGGGTATTTATGGCGGGAAAAGAGGCTTTTACCGACGAATGCTGCAAGGGAGATATAGAGGACATGCTGTCCCAGTCCTCCACGGCAGTATATAGGCATGAAGGTTTTTTTAGTACGATTGAGACATTAAGAGATAAAGCGGCTGCGGAGGAAATGTGGGATAAGGGGATAGCGCCCTGGATGGGAATTGTATGAAGGTTGTGATTTTAGCAGGCGGAAGAGGGACAAGGATAAGCGAAGAATCATCCTTGCGCCCTAAGCCGTTGGTAACGATAGGAGGACATCCGATCCTCTGGCACATAATGAAAATCTACTGCAGCTACGGATTTCATGATTTCATTGTGTGCTGCGGGTATAAGGGCGAATACATTAAAAGATACTTTGTCAGATATGGATTACAGCAGGCGGCTGTGAAATTTAGCTTATCACAGCTTAATGAGAATGGTCAGACGAAGGATATTACGGATAAAGAGAGCACTGAGAACTGGAAGGTGATATGTGCCAATACAGGGCTTGAGACGCTGACTGCCGGACGTATCCTGAAAATAAAAAAGTATATCGGTGAAGATGAGGAATTTATGATTACATACGGCGACGGCGTAGCGGATATCAATATAGCCAAGCTCATCAGCTTCCACCGGGAGCGTGGAAAAATCCTTACGATATCCACAACCCGTCCAGAGGGACGGTTCGGGGCAATCAGCATCGATAAAAAGGGAAATGTAGAGAGCTTCAAGGAAAAGGCAAGAAGAAGCCAGTCCTATGTCAATATTGGTTTTATGGTAGCAAATAAAAAGCTATTTGATTATCTGGGGGATGGAAATGAAATGCTTGAAAGGGAACCGTTTGAGAGGCTAGTAGCTGACGGTCAGATGGCGGCATATAAGCACCCTGGATTCTGGTCACCCATGGATAATATACATGACAGAGAGTATCTGGAGAAGCTTTGGAGCGATGGCGCTCTTTGGAAAATATGGTAGAAATTACGAGGAGGAAAGATATGAGTCAAATAATCTGGTATGGAGCAGGGAAAAATCTACGGGATCATGAGAAAGAATTTGTGGCAGAGACAGGGTATCCGGTCTGTATTTGCGATGCATCAGAACAAAAACAGGGAATCAAATATACATTTGGAGAGGGGGGCAGAAAGATTGTGACATTGTCTCGCTAAATTCTGTAAAAACAGAATATCCGGATTATGAATTGTGGCTGACGCTGGCGGAGCACAATCTTGCAGATGTGTACAAATGCCTTACGGAAAGAGAAGGCGTTTCAGCGAGGAGGATTCGGTTCTTTGGAGAACGAGAGTACCGACTGGGGTGTTTTAATTTGCAGAATTATATATACATTAGTTCTGATAATGTGAAAACCTGCGCCCATTATCCTTATACCAACCATTTCATGTTTGAGCCGGGACAGATTTTGAGTGAAAAAGATGTAATAAATAAACTTGACCAGCTAGAGGATTGGCGGAGGGAGACCATTAAAAAGCTTCAGAACGGAGAAAAAACATCCTGCCATGGTTGTTCTGCCCTGCATTGGGGGTTCTTTACAAAGGAGCCTCATGTGGAGATTTTAGGGGTTGGACCTAATTTCAAAGGGGGAACGAAGTGTAATTGTGATTGTTTTTACTGCAACCAGAATACAATAATACGGACAAAGAGCAATCAAGAACTAAGTAATTATGATATCCATCGTATCTCGGCAGAGTATTACGACACGCTGGATACCACAATTCTTGCCGATGGGGAGCCTACAATACTTCCTAAAATAGACGAAATATGTGATCTGACTATGGAAAGAAACTGGTCAATACAGTTGAATACCAATGCCATCTTGTATAAGGAAAAGCTGGCGGACGCGATTGCGTCAAATTCAAAATCCTTTATGGCAGTAGCACTGGACTCTGGCAGCAGGGAAACATACAAAAAGATAAAGAGGGTGGATACTTACGACAGGGTTATTGAGAATCTCCATAAATATAAGGAAAAGGGTTGTAATATTTTTCTAAAGTATATCCTCATTCCTGAATATAATGACAATCTTGAGGAGATTATCAAATTTTTGGATGTCTGCAGCGAGCTTAAGGTACAGCACGTAACACTTTCCCAGAATCTTTCAGGCTTCGTGGATGGAGTTAAACACAAAGCAGACCCCGATATGCCTGAGTCGATGTTCTGTCTGTTTACTTATATGGTGGCAAGGCTGCAGGAAATGGGAATTTGTTGGGATTTTCAGATAGAATTTGTCAGTAAGCATGATATTGACAGAATCGAAAAACTTAGAAAGTAAATAGGAGTTATCATGATGGAAACAATCAGAAGAGAAGATTTTGCGGACGAAAAGTCAAGGGGAATATTTGAACACAGATTTAATTATTATACGACGGGAAACATGGAGCACATTCTGAATATGGTGACAGAGGAGTATAACGATTTTGCAGGACGGATAGTAGAATTAAGAAAAAAACTCTATGCAAGGCTGAAAGAATTTGACGGAAGACTTCTTATTTATGGGGCAGGTGTGCATGCTGGTTTGACAATGGATTTTCTTGAAAGAATGGCATTAGATAATAAATTCGCAGGCTGCTGTGTAAGCGATGCCCAGGAAGGAGGGGGGGGCAAAATTAATAGAAGATTTTTGCGATAAAAAAGAATATTATCTGGTGCTTGTTCCGGAAGGAGCGTATTCTCCGGAAATGATAGAAAATTTGGAGGAGCATGGCTGGAATTCCAGTCAATATGTTTTGATACCATTTGCAATTCTTTTCGATTATGAGTTTAACGAGAAAAAGGATATAAAGGAGATTATCGAAAATCGGGACAATCACTTCATTATTTATGGTACAGACTGGAACAGTGTGTTGTTTCGTAGCCTGATGAGAGGAGCGAATCGTCATTATGATTTTTCTATTGCAGAATTATCAGGTAAGCCGATCGAAGATCTAAGCTATGTGGCGTCTATGAAAGACATGTATGTGGTTGTGTTTAATGGCCTGAGAAGAAGGAAGGCTTTAGAGGCTGGGGTGCCGGAAGAAAAAATTATACAATTTTGCAATTTGGATGAACTACAGTATTTTGACGAAGACATCGTTCCAAGACACACCAAGGGAAAGAAGGAAGTATTTGTTGATGGAGGCAGTATGAATTTATATTCCTCGGCACAATTTATGAGATGGTGCGATTATGAATGCGATAAGGTGGTCTCATTCGAGCCTGATAGAAGATGTGTGAAGATCTGTGAAGACGTTCTTGAAAAGATGCCAAGGCTCCGAGAAGTTACACAATTAGTTCCAAAGGGGCTTTGGAGTAGTGAGACAGAACTGGTATTTAATGAAGTTGATAACTATGGCTCATCTTCCTTTATTACCAGAAAAGGAGATGGGAACGAACAGGTTATTCCAACAGCATCTATTGATGAGATTATGGATGGAGGGCTGGTAACATTTATAAAAATGGATATCGAGGGGGCTGAATTAGAAGCGCTTAAAGGGGCGGAAGAAACAATTAAGAGATATCATCCGACTTTGGCGCTATCAATATATCACAAGCCGGAGGATATTGTTGAATTGCCTCGATTTATAAAATCACTGGTGCCAGAATATAAGCTGTATTTGAGAAATTACCATTTAGATCAAACGGAGACTGTACTTTATGCGATCTTCCAGTAGCAAAGGTTTATGAAGTGAAAGAAAGCAATAAGAGGACAATTAATGATTCAAAATGAAATTCTGCAATCAGACATTATCTATATAGGTGGAAAAGTGGTGCCAATAAGCGAATTTAAGAACGAGTTTCCGGATTGGTACGAGATGTGGAATAAATATGGTAGAGAGGACACGGCAGATCAGTATGTTTTTATTCCTGACTATGATTATGGCGTCTCGGCAATATTAAATGCTTTTTATTCTGTCGATTTCAATAAAGCGACAGCTGATTTTATATGTCGGTTTGACGATGAAAGAAATGAGGGAGGAATTTATCATCCTCCGATTCATATTGGAAATAGATTGGTATTTACGCCGTGCAGAGCGCATAGATGGGCATATTATGATTTGGATACCAAGGTGTTTTCATATGAAAATATTCCTGTAAAGTTATTGCCTGAAAACGATGGGATATTCGTATGCTCATGGAGACCAATAAAAGATTCAGTGGTATATATGCCGGGAGAGACCGGAATAGTCGTAAAACTGGATTATAAAACCGGTGTTGTATCATATCATGACTGTTTGGTAAAGGAGCTTCAAGTTGAAAAAGGTCAGATAGATATTTCTTCGATGGCGACTTATAAGGATTCGGTATTGTTTTTTTCAAGTGCGAACGACATTGTTTATGAAATCAATGCCGAAAGTATGGCTATAAAAAAGACGCACAGGATTGGGCCAATGATGAAGGGCGTAAAAGCAGCATTTACACTTCCAAAAACAGACTGGATATTTATTGTTGGAAATCCAGAGTTGGTAGATGCAGGAGATTGGAAAACGATATATAAATGGAATATTAAAACGGGAGAGTTATATGCAATAAAGAATCTGCCAATAAATCCATGTGTAGAAAACGCAAAGTATTTCTTTTCTGATTTTTGTTATTATTACGAAGATTTATATATTATTCCGCAACAGGGAGATTGTTTTGTAAGGATAGATGTGCATACCAATCAGGCAGAGCGAGTAGAAATAGCGTCAGATTGCAATCTATTAGACCGGAAAAATGATTTTTACAGAAGATGGGGAGATGGCATGATATTTCCGATGCTTCACTACAACGGATTTGAAAATACTCTTACTGCAACATTACCCTATGACTTTTCAATCGCAGAGATTGATTTTGACAAAAAGATACTGCGAAATAAAAGAAAATGGCATGTAAGAGGTATTGAAAAACAGATTCGCAGTTCTCTGGCAAACAAGTGGTTTGACGGTGGATTTTTTGAAAACGAATTTTATTCATTAAAGGAATTTATTGCAGAGGACAGTTCGAGAGATGTGGATTGATTCCGGCAGCAGAACAGGGGGAAATTAAAATGGATGACAATGAATTACGGTCAAGAATACTAGCTCAAGTAAAAGAATACGCCAGGTTATACCATCAAAGGAACGATTCATATACTCCGGGAGACCGTATTCCCTACGCATCCCGTGTCTATGATGAAGAAGAATTATGTAATCTGGTGGATTCGGCGCTGGAATTCTGGCTGACATCAGGCAGATATACGAAAGAGTTTGAAAAGAACTTCGGGGAGTATCTTGGAGTGAGATACTGCTCATTGGTGAATTCAGGCTCATCTGCAAATCTGCTTGCTCTTATGGCTCTTACATCGCCCCTTTTAAAAGAGAGAAGATTAAAGCCAGGGGATGAGATGATCACGGTTGCGGCAGGATTTCCCACAACGGTATCTCCTGCCATTCAATATGGCGTCATACCCGTGTTTATAGATGTTACAATTCCGCAGTACAACCTTGATACGGCCAGGCTTGAGGACGCTCTGTCGGAAAAAACAAAGGTTGTGATGGCGGCGCATACCTTAGGGAATCCCTTCAATCTGAAAACGGTAAAGGAGTTCTGCGACAAGCATAATTTATGGCTTATAGAGGATAATTGCGATGCGCTGGGCTCTGTTTATGAGATGAATGGAGAAAAGAGACTGACAGGAACCATTGGAGATATTGGTACATCATCCTTTTATCCGCCTCATCATATGACCATGGGAGAAGGAGGGGCTGTTTATACAAATAACCCGCTTCTTCATAAGATTATTCGGTCCATGCGGGACTGGGGGAGAGACTGCATATGTGTTTCCGGTGAAGATAACCGATGTGGGCATCGCTTTGACGGTCAATATGGAGAGCTGCCAGTGGGGTATGACCACAAATATGTATACTCGCATTTTGGGTACAACCTGAAAGCCACTGATATGCAGGCGGCAATCGGCGTGGCGCAGCTTAAGAAACTTCCCGGATTTACAGAGAAGAGAATGGAAAATTTCAAAAAGCTTTATACGAGACTTTCGGACGTAGGAGACAAGCTCATCCTTCCAGAAAAATGCCCTGGCTCTGAACCGAGTTGGTTTGGATTTTTGATGACATGCCGCGAGGGTGTGGACAGGAGGAAAGTTATATCCTACATAGAAGAACATGGGGTTCAGACCAGAATGCTCTTTGCGGGGAATCTGATTAAGCATCCCTGTTTTGATGGGATGAGGGAAAAGGGAACAGGCTATCGCGTTGTCGGAGATTTAATGAATACAGAGCGTATTATGAGAGATTCTTTTTGGGTGGGCGTATATCCCGGAATGACAGACGAGAAGTTGGAATATATGTCAAAAATAATTAAGGAAGCCGTTAATCAATAATGATTTATCGATAAGAGTGTAAGTTATATGAAGAATTTTTATAAAAACAAAAAGGTTCTGATTACGGGGAATACCGGATTTAAGGGGAGCTGGATGACACAAATGCTCCTGCTTCTTGGCGCGGATGTAACAGGTATTTCGCTTCGCCCTGGGACAGATCCGAGTCTTTACGAGATTTTACATCAGGGCAACAATATTAATGAATATATTGTTGATATCCGTGATTTTGAACAGGTGTTAAATATTTTTCATAAGGAAAAGCCAGAGATTGTGTTTCATCTTGCGGCGCAGCCCATAGTAATTGCTTCCTACAAGGAGCCAAGGTATACATATGACGTCAATGTTATGGGAACGGTTAATATTTGCGAATGCATCCGAAGGTCGGCTTCTGTAAGGTCTTTTGTGAATGTTACTACGGATAAGGTATATCAGAACAATGAGTGGGAGTTCCCTTACAGGGAGACGGACCGTCTGGATGGCTTTGACCCTTATTCAAACAGTAAGTCATGCAGTGAGCTTGTAACAGCCTCTTACGCCAGAGCATTCTTTAAGGGAAGGGATATTGCAGTATCTGCCTGCAGGGCAGGCAATGTTATTGGGGGCGGAGATTTCAGCGGCTTCCGTATCATTCCTGATTGCTATAGGGATACGGTGTCCGGTAAGGGGATTGCAGTGAGGAATCCGAATTCCGTAAGGCCATATCAGCATGTTTTGGAAGCGGTAAACTTTTATCTCTTAGCGGCAAAGATGCAAATGGATGACAGTTCACTTGCCGGAAATTATAACGTGGGTCCGGAATATTCGGACTGTATCAAGACATCTGAAGTGTGTGATCTTTTTTGCGGCTTTTGGGGAGGAGAGGCAAGGTGGGAGGCAATCGAAACCCAAGGACCACACGAGGCAAACCTGCTGAGGCTGGATACGTCAAAGGCAAAGTCAAGGCTTGGATGGAGACCTGTATGGGACGTAAAGCGGGCTATTAAAGAAACCGTGCAATGGTATAAAGCATTTTCGGATGGTGGAGATATGGCCGGCGTTACCGAAGGTCAGATAAAAACATATCTGAGTGAAGGGAAAGTGTGATGGAAATTATCATATATGGAGCAGGAAATAAAGGACGTGCATATCTTCAGCTTTCCGTTTATTGTTGCTGTCCGTAATGAGAAGGCGGGCGAGGTGGTAAGCCGGCTGAAGAACGATCGAAAGGAATTTTACGCAGGGTTAGACAAATTGCTTGTGGACGAGCTGCATCTGATGTCAAGGATTGATTATGAACGAGAGATTTGCGCCATAGCACATATAGACTCGATGGATCAATACTTTGAGATTGCAGAAAGCGAGGGCGCTCTTGAATTCTTTTGGGCTGACGGAGGCATCTGCCGTGAACTTTTTGGCAGATTAGATTTACAAAATACAGTAGAGTTGGCGTGTGGAAGAGGAAGACATGTGCCGCGTTACATAAATGATGCAGGCCATATTACATTAGTTGATATCCTTGAAAAAAATATAGACCTATGCAGGATGAGATTTTCGGGCGCAGATAAGATTTCATATGTTGTAAACAACGGATATGATTTGTCGGCGCTTCCTGATGACCACTATACATCGTTATTCACCTATGATTCCATGGTACATTTTGAACTATTAGATATATCGAATTACCTGAAAGAAACATACAGAATACTCAGACCAGGAGGAAAAGCACTCTTTCATCATTCCAATAATGATTCGGATTATAAGGCTTCATATGACGATGCAGTTGAATCGAGAAGTTTTATGAGTAAAAGCATTTTTGCTTATCTGGCGTATCGCGCCGGATTTGAAATAGAAGAACAGCGAATTGTGGATTGGGTTAAACCGGAGATAGATTGTCTGACACTTGTTGTAAAAAGGTAGGATACATCGCGTTTATTTTATTTGCCAGCCATACTGAAAAGGAAGTGGATAAATGAAATTGCAGTGCTGCTCATTTGATGAGTTAAATAAAAAAATCAGAGACGGTAATCATGAAATTGTCATGTTTGGAGCAGGTGTGCTTGGACAAGTGACAATGCCGCAGATTTTATTAAAATATGACCTTTTGCCATTCATCAGGTGCTATTTAGACAATGATAAAACCAAATGGGGGAGCAGGATTGAACTGTTTGGCAAATCATTTCCTGTAAATTCCCCATCTTTTTTTAGAAAAATGTAAGAAAAATACAGTTATTCTTTTAAATATCAGCAGGTTTCCGGACGTGATCGGGCAACTTCAGGGAATGGGGTGTACCGAGGAAATGGAATGCTATATCACGCCAATGCTGTGTATCTATAATTTTTGCTCAAGTCCATCAAAGGGAGAGCCAAATCTTTTAGAAGAACCCGTTATCCCCAAAAAGATTCATTATATGTGGCTTGGAAGAAAGCCTGTCCCCGAAGAACTTAAAAAATGCCTTGACAGTTGGAGGCGATTTTGTCCTGACTATGAGATTATCCAATGGAATGAAGATAACTACGATATTGCTAAAAATTCTTATATGAAGCATGCATATGAAGCCGGGGCGTATGGTTTTGTGCCGGATTATGCAAGGCTTGATATCCTATATCATCATGGAGGCTTTTATCTGGACACAGATGTGGAAATCAAGAGAAGCATTGATAAACTTAGATATCAGGAGGCATTTTGCGGGGTTGAAAAGTGGCAGACGGTAAATTTCGGGGGCTTAAGCGGGGCAGTAAAAGGAAACCCCATGATCAGGCGGTTTCTTGATGGGAGAAAAACGATAGATTTTATTGATAAAAGTGGTCAGATGAATAAAAATACCTGCGGATTTTATGATACCAGAGTTGCTCTGGATGCGGGGTACATTGTTGACGGTACAACGCAGAATCTCTGTGGAATGAATATTTATGCCTACGATTACTTTCACCCTTACGATTATATGTCGGGAATTCTGGGCAGAACAGAGCATACATATTCTGTCCATTGGTTTCATGAAGGATGGATTGACGAAAAGATGAAGAAAGCGAACGAAGAAGCAGCGAAGTGTTATTTAGCCCTTTTTGATGAGTGCAGGAGCAATAGTATCATATAGATATTCAAAAATCAAGGAGAAGGAGGTTGACATTTGTAAAGTTATAAGTTAATATAAAACCATATTTTGAAGAAAAGGTAGATATGTTTTATGTTGGTGGTATCTGTAATGACAAAAAACAACTAAAATTTAATAAAAGGGTAATTGCTTTGGAGCATAAGCACTAAGAATAGTGTTTTATTTGTGTTACCCTTTTCAGCATCTTGAATGCTGGTTGTTGTTGCCTTACAGAATACTGCATACACCGAGAATAAATGTCTTGTTTTGATGAATAAGAAAGAGGAGGGGTATGACTGTTGCGGTCATGCTTCTTTTGTTTTTGGCCAACCGTGAAATGGAGTGCATGTTTTAAGACATTGCTGCGATCCTTTTATGGGAAGGTTTTGCTACGTCATTTAAGACATATAGCTTCGTGGTTTCAGTCTATTTACAATAGGCAGAAGCCACGTTTTTTATTTAAAAAATTAAAATAATATTGATATGGGAGGTTTTGGGCATGAAGATGATACAGACAAAAAATATAACGAAAAAGTATAAACGCTATAAGAAGCAAGAGGGAGTGATTGGCAGTGTTAAGGGTCTGTTCCACAGAGAGTATGAAGAAAAAATTGCAGTAGATGCTTTTAACATGGATGTGGACGAGGGTGAGTTTATAGGATTGATTGGGCAGAACGGAGCAGGTAAAACAACTCTGGTGAAGATGCTGACCGGTATTATTGCGCCCACAAGCGGTGAGCTTCAGGTTATGGGATTTTATCCTAATAAATTAGAGAAAGCCTTCAAACAGCAGTATGCGGTAGTCATGGGGCAAAAGAGCCAGTTGTTTTTTGAACTGACAGCAGAGGATACATTGAGGCTTTTTAAAGAAATATATTGTATTCCGGAGGGCGAGTATAGGAAAAACAAAAACTTTTTTGTGGAGATGTTTCAGGTACAGGAGCTTATGAATGTACAGGTCAGGACTTTATCATTGGGGGAAAGGATGAAAATGGAATTGATTGTTGCATTACTTCATAATCCCAAAATATTGTTTTTAGACGAGCCCACAATTGGGCTGGATGCTGTGGCAAGTAAACAGATTCGGACTTTTCTGAAAGATGTAAATGAATCAAGAGGAACGACCATTCTGTTGACTTCACATTATATGGAGGATATTAAGGCGTTGTGTAAACGCTCCATTGTGGTGAATCACGGCAGAAAAATATATGACGGCGATACGAAAATGCTATTTGAACAATACCAGAAGAGTAAAAGAATGACGATATACTTTGAACATAGTGTAGAGCCTGATGTGCCAGAAAATTGCAGGATATTAGAAAAAACCAATGACAAACTGGTACTGGAAATACCAAAACAGAATACAGAAAAAGTTCTGGAATCCTATATAGGCCATTATCCCATTCGAGATATTGGAATTGAGGAAGAAGAAATAGGCTCTGTCGTAGAGCGTATTTATAAGGGGGTGTAAAACGTGAAGAAATATTTGGAAATTGCCAAGGCATACATGAAAGCACAGTTAATCTGGAGGTCAGATATATTCGTTGATGTGCTTCTATCAGTGGCCAAGATATTATTTGCATGGATTTTATGGGGGATTTTGTTTGAAGGAAAGGAGCAGATTGCAGGCTTGGAATTTCATGCTATGATTTCTTACTATATCATAAGCTCCTATTTATTTCAGATGGAAAAGTCTGCTGAAATCAGCCAGCAGATGGCGAGTATGTTGAGAAATGGTACTTTTTCAAAATATATGGTAATCCCAGTACAGACCCAAGGATATTTTGTGGCGATGGAAGCCGGAAAGATTGCATTTTCTTCAGGCATTGGCTTTTTAACAATGCTTCTTTGGTTTTGTTTGTTCAGAATTCCACTTAAACATACAGCCAGTGCAAAGATATTGTTATGTGGAATTATCATGGTTGCTTTAGGCTTGTTGTTTATGGCGCAGCTTAATTACTTCCTTGGGATTTTGACTTTAAGATTTGAGGAAATCAGTATATTTCTCATGATAAAAGACAATATTTCAGCGATTGTGACAGGAGCTGTGATACCGCTTGCACTTTTACCGGAATGGGTGATCGCAGGCATGAAAATTTTTCCGTTCTATTATGTCACATATCTCCCAAGTATGCTGTTTATAGGGAAATGTGAGGATGAAGCAGTTACAGGCTTATTCGTTTTAAGTATATGGTGTATTTTGTTTATTATTTTAAATCAAGTAACTTATGAACACGATCGAATCAAATATGATGGAGCAGGAATATGAAAGAAAATTTTAGATTTTTAGCGGAATTAATTAAATTAAGGTTATCCCACATCATGACATTCAGGCTGGGCTTCTTTGGGCCGTTTCTTGTTGACGCCAGTTTTTTTATGGTTCAGCTTTTGGCTTTTGAGGCAATTTACGGACATGTGGATAATATTCGCGGCTGGGGGCATGGGGAAATACTCGTCTTTGTGGGTACATTTTCCTTGATTAATGCTCTGAACATGACAATTTACTTTTTTGGAGTGATTTCCATACCTGAGAAAATACAGACAGGGGAGTTGGATTTGTATCTGACTAAACCGGTAAATCCTTTGCTGCGGATTACTTTTGAGAAAATAAATCCAGGCTCTATACCGCTATTGGCGTTCAGCGTATGTATTATTGCATATGGAATGAAAGAAATTGGCATGAATTATTCTTGGATTAATATCATGGGGTATCTGTTTCTTATTTTTCTGATGGCGATCTTATACTATGATATGGAGTTGCTGATACGATGCTTTGCTTTTTTTGTTTTTTCTGTAAATAATCTGACGAAAATAGAAGATACAGCGATTGAATTGTGTCTGAAAATACCAGGGATTGCTTTTTATGGAGTTTATAAGTTTATTTTTTATTGTGTATTGCCATACGGGATCATTGCAACGCTGCCAACCCAGGTATTTATAGGAGAGTTGTCAGCAAAAGGTCTGGTTTTCGGAGTAGCAATCGTATGTATTTTTACTTTTTTAGCATTGACGTTTTGGAAGTATGGGGTACACAGATATGAAAGTGCAAGCAGTTAATTTATTTTTAGAATAGGTGGGATAAAATGATTCAAACAGAGAAAGTATTAGAATTTGATAGAATTAAAAAGATGTGGAGTGAGCTGGCTCTTACAGAGTGGGCAAAGGAAAAGATTAGGGATACCTCTCTTTGCATGTCGGAGAGTGAATTGATGGCAAAGCAGAGGGAAACAAGCGAAGCCAGAGAGCTGTTGGAGAAAAATGGAAATCCGCCCTTGGTTTCTTTAAGTGGGATTAGAGAGTGCGTTCAAACGGCTGTTAAAGGAGGCTGTTTATCCATCTCACAGCTTGAAGATGTGGAAAAAGCTCTTGTTGCTGTAATGCGGTTAAAGAGTTATCTAAGCCGTTCTAAGCAATGGGAAATATCGCTGGCATACTATGAGGAGAATCTGGATTACCTGGACAATTTAAAAGAAGCCATCGGTCAGCAGATTAGAAATGGCAGGATAGATGACAATGCGTCAAAAGATTTGAAATCATTTAGAGATGAAATTGAGCGAAATGAAAGAAGAATGCGAGAGAGGGCGGATGCGGTTATACGGGCAAATAAAGAAAGTCTGTCCGATAGTTTCAGCACTTTGAGAAACGGGCATATTTGTATTCCGGTTAAAAAAGAATATAAATATAAAATAAAAGGCAATGTGATTGATAAATCATCAACAGGAAGCACAGTATTTATTGAACCCAGCTCTGTGGGGAAATATTATGAGGCATTGCAGGTTCTTCGGGTAAATGAAGAAAATGAAGAACATAGGATACTTTATTCTCTCTCTGCCATGGCAGCCGATTATGGGGAGATTTTGGAACAAAATATCAGTATGATAGAAAAACTAGATTTTATTTTTTCAAAAGGAAAACTGAGTTTAGAATACGATGGGACAGAGCCAAAAATTAATACAGAACGCTATATCCGGTTAGAAGATGGGCGGCATCCGCTTATGGCTTTGACAGAATGTGTGCCGCTTCAATTTGAGATAGGGAAAAGCTTTGACGGCGTGGTTATTACAGGGCCTAATACGGGTGGTAAAACGGTGGCGATTAAGACCGTTGCATTAAATTGTATGATGGCACAGTGCGGCTTGCATGTGGCATGTAAAAAAGCGGAAATTTGTATGAACAGTAATTTTCTGTGTGATATAGGGGACGGACAAAATATATCAGAGAACCTTTCTACATTTTCAGCACATATGATGAATGTGTTGGAAATATTAAAAAGAGTTAATAAGGACAGCCTTGTAATTATGGATGAGCTTGGTTCAGGCACAGATCCAACAGAAGGCATGGGAATAGCTGTTGCAATATTGGAAGAATTGCAAAGAAGCGAAAGTCTATTTCTTGTCACCACCCATTATCCGGAGGTAAAGCAGTATGCAGATAAAAAATCAAGGATTAAGAATGCAAAGATGACCTTTGACAAAGAAAGTCTGAAACCACTTTATCAATTAGTCATTGGAGAAGCAGGGGAAAGCTGCGCTTTTTATATAGCCGGAAAAATGGGAATGCCAGAGGAAATGTTAAAAACGGCAATGAAGGCGGCTTATGGAAATGATGAGATACCGGAGGATTTGAAACAGGTGGTTTCTAAAAATCATTTAGAAAATAAGAGGGTATGTGGTATTCAAAAAAGAAAAAGAAGGAGCAGAGGGGCACAAAAAACCCAGGAATTTCAACTGGGAGACAGTGTTCTGGTATATCCGGACAAAAAGATTGGAATTATCTGCAGGACAGCTAATGAAAAAGGAGTTTTAAGAGTGCAGATGGCGGATAGAAAAATATGGATTAATCACAAAAGAATTAAGCTTTATGTGGCTGCGGAAAAATTATACCCTGACGATTACGATTTTTCTATTATTTTTGACAGTGTAAAAAATAGAAAGCTGCGGCACCAAGTAGACAGGGGAAAGACGATCGAGGAAGAAATCACGATAGATGACTAAAAAATGTTCAGAAGGATAGAGAAAACAAAGAGGTGAGATGTTTGGAAAATTCCGGAGCTATCGGGAAACGATAGCTCCAGGTTTTTAAAATGTCAAACGCATCTGGTTCCACGATACATTTCCGTGGGTCGATTTATCTGAAATGCCTTCATTCTTAAAGCCAAACTTTGCATAATAGGGCACTAATCTATCTTTGCAGGTAAGCACGAGTCCTTTTCCTCCCTGTATTTTCGCATTGTGGATTGCACACTGAATTAATTGTCCTGCAAAGCCGTGATTCCGATAAGAAGGAAGTGTATTCACTCCGAATATCATTTGCCAGGCGCCGTGTTCGTTGTGCATACTGGCTTTTTCATACATTTCATCCGTCAAGTCAGGGATATCGGTAACAAATCCGTCAACAAAGGCAATTAATTTTTCTTATATTCTAAAGGTCTTGTTGTTCTGGTTACGTCTTGTTAGTCCCATATATTCATTTGAGATAGAATATCCAATGTTATTTTGGCGGCGTTGCTGCCTGTGGCCTCGTTATTAGAGGCAATATTTGCGGCAAAGAACCAGGTATTGTCATGGGTCTCCACATAGCCGACAAACCACCCGTTTATATCCATGCCGTCTATACATCCGGTGCCGGTTTTACCGTATAATCTTCCGGCTTCGGAAGATGACAAGAGGATAGAGTCCTTTACTGCATTGATATTCTTCGTGCTAAAGCCGAGGCTGTTTTCATAAAATTTTCGCAGAAGCTCTACCTGCTCGACGGGGGATATCTTCAAAGAAGCTTCCATCCAGTAGGAGGAGAGGCCGCCGTCAATGTTTTCATTTCCATATCCGATTTCGTGGATATAATGGTCAATGGCAGAAGCGCCAAGCTGTTGGTCGATCCCCTGAAAATACCAATTTACAGAGGACTTCATGGCAGAAGGCAAGGTCTGGTCAACATTCCAAGCTTGGAATGGATAAAGCTGGCCACTCCATTTCATGAAGGAATCCTCTAGTGTAATGACGCCTGCCTCCAGCCCAAAGAGGGCGTCATAGATTTTGTAGGTAGAGTTAGGAGAGACGCGTAAGGAGGCGTGCTCCATGTCGTAGACACTCCATGCATCTGCGGCCATATCATATAAGACGAAGCTTCCCTGATATTCCTTAAAGTGGGAGGACAAGTCTATGAGGGAAATATTTTTTGATGAGGTATCCCATTGCTTGTGGTTATATTCTGCTGCATTTACAGATAACAGGGGAACAAATCTCAGGATAAGAACTGTTATCATCAGGAAAGAAACGATGCCGGCCAGTTGTTTCCTTCGATTGGGCTTCTCATAGAGTGCAATATTGAGAATACGCCGTTTCGTCTGCTTCATGCTTCCGCTTAAACTGGCGGCAAAGGGAAAAACGGGGTGGGACAGCTTTTCTGCAAAATTAATCAAGGTATTTCCATAATCTATATAGGAGTCCTCTGTGAGCAGCTTTAATACAGAGGTATCGCAGGCAACTTCTCTGTCGTTTTGCATTTCTCTCAGTGCATACCAGATTATGGGATTGAACCAATAGACGATTTTGGCAATGGTCGTCAGATAACCTATAAGTATGTCTTTGTGTTTGTAGTGCTGCAATTCATGTAATAACATATATTTGATTGGGCGAAGCCTGTCCAGCGTCGTGGTGTACGAGTGACAGGAGGTTTTGCAGGCAACTTCCATATCCGGCTCACTGTAATCGGAGATTAAGTGAATAGGAAGGTAGATACAAGGTTTTAGAAATCCTGCTATGACGGGAGATTTCAAAAATGCGGTACTGTATCCGGCTTGACAGAATATTTCTCAATAAATATTTGGCTGTCAGGAGGACTCCGACAATAACGCTGATGAATAGGTTGCATATGAGAAATCGGATCATAAAATCAGCCATAATATGTGACTCCTTTTGTATTTTTATTTATCATTACTCAAACTTCGCACATAGATTTTAGCTATGCACCTTGAAAATTCAATATCTGGCAGTATTTAGTTGTCAATGTTCAGTCAATTATGCCACTTGCAGCTTCGATTTTAAAAGTGCAGGTATTGCATCCATAAATGCTTTTACCAGCTCGTCGATTTTTTCATCAGATATATCTATCTGATCCACAAGCAGAGTTCTGAACATTTGAAGCAGTATTTGAAAAGCCTGTATCCATGTGATATCAGACATCTCATCAGAAAAGTATAAAAACAGTTCCCCCATAGAACGGGTATCATTAGATTCCCGGTTCTCCAGGGAAAGCATCATATATCTTGTAAAAACGATTGCTGTATGGGCAGTCATTGCATCATAAGATAGGGATCTGCATTCTTTACTTAGATTAAGATAGCTCTTGCAGACTTTAAAGAATACTTCAATATCCCAACGTTTTCCATAAATGCGGATAATCTCTTCTTCACTCAGACTCACGTCTGTGGAAATGAGACAAAGATATTCCTTTCTCTTGTTTTTGTTACGGATATAGACCACTTTGGCAGGGATGGTTTTTCCTTCCTTTACAACATCTACCATGACGGAAAGCAGATACCGGGAACGTCCACGCCGTTTCCTGTTTTTCTTGTAAATAGTTGTCAGCGGCATATCTTCGCTGTTATACCGGAAGAACATTTTAGGTGTTTTCTTTACCATTGCAATTACATCATATCCGATTTCTTTGACAGCATGAAGAGCTTGGAGAAGAGAACCAGCTGTCAAACAGAACGTATTTAGCCGGAATACCAGCCTTTTTAGCAGATTTTAAAAGTTCCAGCATGGCGATCGTTCCTTTCTTGACAGCAAGCATACGGCGCTTATATCCAACCGTTCTTTTATCCGTTTCCTTTGCTTCATTGATTCTGTTCTTTTTATTTTCGGTGGAGAGAAGGACACTGTTGACCGGGAGAAAAGTGCTTCCGTCTGACCAGCCTAATGTAAGCATGCGAAAACCAAATTTATAACAATGTTTTGCATGGTCATATACCTTTGCAAGAAGTTCCACTTTTTGGAACGGTTACGTTCAAACATGGAATCGTCAATGATCAGTACGTTGACACGGTCTGCGGAATCAAGTGGAGCAATGGCATCCCTAATGATTCGGCTGGATAAAACCGTTGTGAACCGAATCCAGTTAATCTGGAGCATTTTCATAAAACGATAAACCGTATCTTTTGCAAAATCCGGTGAGTCTTTTCCAATCAGCAGGTTCATATACATACTTCTGTTTGAAAATATCAAAAGAAACAGATACTGAAAAATCAGTGCTGCAGAAATTCCCTTCTTTTTGTAGGCATTAGCAGTTTTCAATGCAGAAGAAAGATGAAACCGTGTAAAAAATCTTCTGATAGATTTGAAATCTGGTTATCATTTTGATTGTCTTGTGTTATACTTTTATTCATAGCATGAGCCTCCGGATATATGATTGTTTCTGAACAACTCAATTATATCAAAACCAGACGGTTTCATGCTATTTTTATGTCAGTTATTATTGAATTTTCAAGGTGCATAGGTACTTATTCAAGTGCGAAGTTTGAGTCATTATCTTTAGAAAGAAGAAAGCGAAGTTGTTCAAGCTCTGTATCGGACAGACCGTCGCTTTCTATATATGCAGACAGCATGTCGGTGATTTTACCGCCGTAAAAACGCTTAAGAAAAGAACGGCTTTCCTGACCAACATATTCGTTTTGCAATATAAGAGGAGTGTATACAAATATCCGTCCCTGCTTCTCATAAGCAAGGGCGCCCTTAGTGACGAGACGCTTAATCAGGGTCTGTATGGTCTTGGGACTCCAAGCTGTGGTTTTTAGTAGTTTCTCCGTGATTTCATTGGTATTGATTGGTGCGTATTTCCAAACCACCTTCATAACTTCGTATTCAGCTTCGGAAATCTGCGGTAAAGGGGCCATGATTGCTTCCTCCAAATCTTACATATGTAATAAAATATTATAGAAGGTATGCATTAAAATGTCAATTTGTATTTTGAAATTTTCTTTAATTATCATTGACTTAAAGTTACTGACCGTAATACAATCACCAATATAGTATAAGTGATATAGAGATGGAGAAGGATGTATAAGCTAAAATGAATTCACAGAAGAAGATGAATGATTTGAATAAAACGATTATGTACTATGATACAAATGCAAAAAAGTTTACAGAAGGGACGGTTTCTGTAGATTTTGGGACTATGCAAAACTATTTTTTGAATAAATTACCGGCAGATGCCGCTATACTCGATTTCGGCTGCGGCTCTGGCCGTGATACAAAGTTTTTCCTTACTCATGGCTGCAACGTAGAAGCAATAGACGGTTCGGCAGAATTGTGTAAAATAGCAAGTGATTATACAGGCATAAAAGTAAAACGTATGTTTTTTCATGAGCTGGCAGAGATAGATAAGTATGATGGCATATGGGCATGTTCGTCTATTCTGCATGTGCCGTCCCAAGAGCTGGCAGATATTATAGAAAAAATGACGGCAGCTTTGAAGGATAATGGAATTATTTATACATCTTTTAAATACGGTACTTTTGAAGGCTTCAGAAACGGACGTTTTTTTACAGATATGACAGAGGATACATTTGCGGCTATATTGAATAAAGTACAACAGATAGAGAAAGAAGAACAATGGATTACATCAGATGTTCGGGCAGGGCGAGGTGAAGAAAAATGGCTCAATTTAATTCTGCGGAAAAAATAATCCTTTGATTATGGCTTCTTTTATGGGAAACAGAAGGATACAGATAAATCTGTCATTTTTGCTTCGGTTGCGACATTAGGAAGGGAGGAGTATTTGAACCAGGATTATTTTCCGGCAGATTATTTCGATTATCTAATCATTGATGAATTCCATCACGCTGTCAATACTCAGTACAGACGGATCGTGAATTATTTTAAACCCAAGTTTATGCTTGGCCTCACCGCTACCCCAGAGAGGATGGACGGCAAGAGTATCTATGAAATCTGCGATTATAATGTGCCTTACGAGATTTCGTTAAAGGAAGCCATTAACAAGGGAATGTTAGTTCCGTTCCATTATTATGGGGTTTATGACGAGACGGATTATTCAGGTCTGCATTTGGTGAAGGGGCGTTATGATGAGAAAGAGCTGACGGAAATCTACAAAGATAATACAAAGAGATATGATATGATTTATAAATATTATATGAAATATCGTTCACATCGGGCTTTGGGCTTTTGCTGCTCTAGGCTTCATGCCGAAGAAATGGCTAAGGAATTCTGCAAGAGAGGAATACCGTCTGTGGCGGTGTACAGTAATGCGGACGGACAGTTTTCAGAGGAACGTGACAGGGCGATTGAACGGTTAATAAAACAGGAAATAAGGGTAATCTTTTCTGTGGATATGTTCAATGAGGGATTGGATATTGCATCCCTGGATATGGTAATGCTTCTAAGGCCCACGGAATCACCGATTGTATTTTTGCAGCAGTTGGGGCGCGGTCTTCGTATTTACAGGGGAAAGGAATATCTAAATGTTCTTGATTTTATCGGTAATTATGAAAAAGCAGGAAAAGCGCCGCTGTTGCTTTTAGGAGGGACGTCGTTTAGCGAAAAGAAAGCCTGTGATTACAAAGATATCGAGTATCCAGATGATTGTCTTGTGGATTTTGACATGCGTTTGATAGATTTGTTCAAAGAGTTGGATAAAAAGTCCTTATCTATAAAAGAACGGGTGCGGCGGGAATATTTTAGGGTAAAAGAATTACTGGACGGCAGAGTGCCTTCCAGAATGGAGCTTTTTACCTATATGGATGACGATATTTATCAGTATTGTATGAAGCATGCAAAAGAAAATCCATTTCGCAGATACTTGGAATTTCTGCAGGATATGCAAGAGCTTTCTGCTGACGAGGAGGCTTTATATACAGGGATTGGACGGGAATTTTTGGCTGTCATAGAAACTACCGATATGCAGAAGGTATATAAAATGCCGATTTTGTACAGTTTATATAATCATGGAAATATACGGATGGAAGTGACCGAGGAAGAAGTGCTGGAAAGCTGGAAGAGGTTCTTTCATACAGGGACGAACTGGAAGGATTTTGCGGCGGATATTTCTTATGAAGATTATAAGAGGATGACGGATAAACAACATCTTGCTAAGGCTAAATCCATGCCTATTCGATTCTTGAAATCTTCGGGAAAAGGTTTCTTTATTGATAAGGATGGATATGCGATTGCGATTCGTGAAGATTTGAGAAAATGTATTGAAAATGCTGCGTTTAAATATCATATGAAGGATATTCTGGAATATCGGACGATGGAATATTATCGAAGAAGATATGTGGTATCAGACGAATAAAATTTAAGGAGGTCTGCTATGTTCACAATATTATTTACAATACTGACATTTATCGTATTTGGAAAACTGCTCATATTTGCAATCAGAGCTTCATGGGGCCTGGCCAGAATATTGGTTACAGTCATATTTATGCCCCTTGCCCTGATCATGCTTGTAGTGGCTGGTTTGGTTTATCTTGCAGTACCCCTTTTATTGATTGCAGGTGTAGTTTCTCTTGTTAAGACGCATAATTAAAAAACTGAATAGACGTTTTGGAGGATAAGGGGCAATGGCAAAAAAATTCAATGTTACAGGACTGTGTCTGCCAAAATATCACTATATGGTAGATATTTCTGATAAGCTGGAGGAAATCAAGACATATATTGACGCAGGAGAATATTTTACAATGAATCGTGCAAGGCAGTATGGAAAGACGACTACCCTTGAAGCGCTAAAAGAAAGGATTAAAGATGAATATGTTGTATTTTCTCTCAGCTTTGAAGGTCTGACCAGCGAGATTTTTGCAGATGAGAATACCTTTTGTGTGCGTTTTTTAGGCTTACTTTATGATACGATTGAGTTTGGCGAAGTCAGAGGCATTTCTGATGGATTGAAAGAAGAATTGTTTCAATTCAGCACGGATGAATCTGGCAGAGTGAATTTTCGTTCTATGACAAATATTATCATTAAAATATGCAGAGAGTCTCCATGTCCAGTAGTGCTTATGATTGATGAGGTGGACCAGGCAAGCAATAACGAGATTTTTGCTGCTTTTTTGGGACAACTGAGAGATTTGTATATGAAGCGGAATAAAAGGCAGACATTTCGTTCTGTGATTCTTGCGGGAGTCAGAGATATCAAGAGTCTAAAAGTGAAAATGCGTTCAGAAAATGAGCATGAAAAGAATAGTCCGTGGAATATAGCAGCAGAATTTGATGTGGATATGAGTTTGCAGAAAATTGGCATTTCTGGGATGCTAAGAGAATATGAAAATGATTATCATACAGGGATGAATATAGAAAGAATTGCTGAAATGCTTTATGACTATACCTCAGGCTATCCATTTCTTGTGTCTCGTATCTGTAAGCTGATTGATGAAAAAATTGCAGGAAATAAGACATTTCTGGATAAAAGGTCTGCATGGACAAAAGAAGGTTTTTTATCTGCAATCCGTATTCTGCTTGCAGAAAAGAGTACATTGTTTGAATCCCTTACTGGAAAGCTTAAGGATTATCCGGAATTAAATGAGATGATTTTGGAGATACTTTTTTCAGGTAAAAGTGTGCCCTTTCGTCCATTGAATCCAGTAATTGGTTTGGCGGCTATGTTTGGATTTATTAAGAACAGGGATGGAGAAGTGGTAATTGCAAACAGGGTTTTCGAGACGGTTCTCTATAATCTGTATCTTTCCAAAGAAGAAATACAGAAAAACGAGATTTACAATGCATCGGTCAGGGAGAAAAATCAGTTTGTAATAGGCGGGCATCTCAATATGCGGCTTGTGCTGGAAAAATTTGTTGAGCATTATAGCAGTCTTTATGCTGACAGTGGAGAGAGATTTGTTGAAGAGTCTGGACGAAAATTATTTCTTCTTTATTTGCAGCCAATTATCAATGGGACAGGTAATTATTACATTGAATCGCGGACGAGAAGTATGGGACGCACAGATATTATTGTAGATTATTACAAAGAACAGTATATTATTGAAACCAAGATTTGGAGAGGCCAGGAGTATAATAACCGCGGGGAATTGCAGGTGGCGGGTTATTTAGAGGATTACCATAAAGATACCGGATATATGCTGAGCTTTAACTTTAATAAAAACAAGCAGGTTGGGGTAAAGGAAATTGTTGTGGGAAGCAAATTAATTATCGAGGCAGTTGTATAGATTGCAGAGATGAAATCGAGAGGCAGAGCAAATGATGTGAAACCTACGCATACGGTCAGAACTATATCGATAAATTTGTCCGTGAGTGCAGCTTTGGCGTGGGTGAAGATGATTCAGGAAAACGGGTCAATATTCCCAAAGACAGCCTTTACATAAAAAGCGAAGATATCTTGTTTGAGATCAAGAAGATACAGCAGGAGGACGCACTGGAAAGAGGTTATGTTTTTGAACTCATGAAACAAAAAGGGATAGGCAAAGAGGCGGCAGAGAAGTCCTTTGTCAGTTATGAGAACAGCTTTTATTCCAGAAAGGAGATTATGCAGTTTGCCCAGGAAAAATACTCCAATGGGGAGACAACCATGCAGCTACTTCTGGATGCGTTTATACCGGACCAGCTATATCTTCTGGATGAGCCGGAGGTTTCGTTATCTCCCGAAAATCAAGTAAAACTGGCGGAGGAGATTAATAAGATGGCGCGCTTTCTGGGATGTCAGTTCATTATTGCAACGCACTCCCCCTTTATGCTTGGAACCTTGCAGGCCAAAATCTACAATCTGGACTCTGAATGCATGGACGAGGCCCAGTGGTATGAGCTGGAGTATATCCGGTATTTTTATGAATTCTTTGAGAAGCACAGACATTTATTTTGTAAGGACACCATTTAGGAAAAAGCATTTAGGGCAAAAGAATAGGCTTACTTCTTTTGGGAGATACTAAGGGGTATTTAGAATCAATATTTTTACATTGGAAGGAGAAGCAATGTCAAATAGATTAAAAGACGAAAAATCCCCATATTTGCTTCAGCACAAGGATAATCCGGTGGAATGGTATCCCTGGTGCGACGAGGCGTTTACAAAGGCCAAGAAGGAGGATAAGCCCATTTTTCTAAGTATTGGGTATTCTACCTGCCACTGGTGCCATGTGATGGCACATGAATCCTTCGAGGATGCAGGCGTTGCAGAGCTTTTGAATCTGGGCTTTGTGTGCATCAAGGTTGATAGAGAGGAGCGGCCGGATATTGACGCTGTCTATATGTCTGTATGCCAGGCGGTTACCGGACAAGGAGGCTGGCCTCTTACAATCATTATGACGCCAAAACAGAAGCCCTTTTTTGCAGGAACATATTTTCCAAAGGAACGGTATTATGGGCGTCCTGGACTTGTGGACATCTTAAGTGAAGTCCTTGTGTTGTGGAAAGACAGGCGGGAGGACTTAATGAAGGATGGAGAAGAAATTACGGCATTGATTAACAATCAATGTACCCTCAGGGAGAAGCCTTTAAAAGATAGATTGTCTGAAAAAGAGATTTTTCACAAGGCATACCACATTTTTGTAAAGCAGTTTGATCCGGTTTGGGGAGGCTTTGGCGGTGCGCCAAAGTTTCCGTCGCCCCATAATCTCTTATTTTTAATGAGATATGCGCAGGCCGAGCATGAACCGGAAGCCTTACGCATGGCGGAAATCACTCTGAATGCAATGGCAGACGGGGGAATTCATGATCATATCGGCGGAGGCTTTTCGCGTTATTCTACGGATGAACAGTGGCTTGTCCCTCATTTTGAGAAAATGCTGTATGATAATGCGCTTTTGCTTCTGGCCTATACGGATGCGTATCAGATTACGGGAAAAGAGAAGTATAGGGATGTGGCTTTGCATACGGCGGATTATATCCTGCGTGAGCTGACGGATTGGCAGGGTGGATTTTACTGCGGGCAGGATGCAGACAGTGAAGGCGTGGAGGGAAAATATTATGTATTTACCCAAGACGAAGTAATATCTGTATTAGGGGAGGACGATGGAAAAGAATTCTGCCGTCAGTATGGGATTACAAAGGAGGGGAATTTCGAGGGAAAGAGTATTCCTAACCGGCTTCATCAAGAGCAGACAGAAGATGTGCTCAAAGGAACCGCAAATAGCAATAAAGTAAGAGAAGAACAGGCAGCGGCAGAGAATTGCCTTGACAGATTATACCAGTATCGTATCAGTCGGACAAGTCTTCATAAGGATGATAAGATTCTTCTTTCATGGAACGCCTGGACCATACTTGCGCTTGCAAGGGCGGGCGCTCTATTAAGGGAGAAGCGATATCTGGAAGCGGCGAAAAGAGCGCAGGAATTCATTGAAGAACGTATGAATGGGAAGGATGGAAGACTTTATCTGCGGTTTCGCGACGGGGAGGCCGCTCATCAGGGAATGTTGGAGGACTATGGGGTATATGCCCTTGCATTGCTGGAATTATACCGAGCTGATTTTCGTGTGGAATACCTTTCAAATGCAATACACAGGGCCAAACAGATGCTTCAATTTTTTGAAGACGATCAAGCCGGAGGATATTTTATCAATGCAGCAGATGCAGAACAGTTGATAGCTCGACCCAAGGAAATGTATGACGGGGCGATTCCTTCGGGTAATTCTGTGGCTTTCATGGTGCTTCAGAGGTTAGCGGCGCTGACAGGAGAGGTGAGCTGGCAGGAGGCGGCCCGAAGGCAGATGGCCTATTGTGTGCGTCAAATCCAGGAATATCCGGCCGGCTTAAGCTTTGCGCTTCTGGCAATGACTGAGGCGGTCTGCCCCCATAGGGAGCTAGTGTGTGCTGTTAATGGAGAGGTATCAGAGGAGATGAGAAGGCAGCTTGAGAGGCTGCCCAGGTATGGTATAGATCTTTTGGTCAAGACTAAGGAAAATGCGGATGCTCTGACGGAATGTGCGCCGTTTACGTCAGAGTATCCGCTGCCAAAGGAAGGTGTGCTGTACTATCTGTGTGAGGATGGGGCTTGTCAGGCGCCGGTAAGGGAATTGAATTTTATATGAGGAGATAGATTATTTTGCAGGTCAACATTTTGTTGACCTGCAAAATTTGAGATGATATAATAAAGGTCAAAGAGTAAAAGGGGAGGAGTTCATGTACGCAATGAATTTTGCCCAAGTGGGCGCTAACATACAGAAAAAATTAGATATAAAAGGTATGACTCAGCAGAACCTAGCGGATGCACTAGGTATTTCAAAGCAGGTTATGAATAAAATCATTAAGGGCAGTAAGGCAATCAATGTCAATGAACTAGCAAAAATAGCAGAAATTTTTAATACATCCACAGATGAATTACTTACAGTCAGAACAGAGCAGACAATGACTGACAGTCTTAGCTTTATGGGAACGGTACATGATAAGTTGACATTTGAAAAAGTGAATCTAATAAGAACTGCGATTGATGAGATTCATATGCTGGAGGAATTGCTGAATGACTGATGAATTAAATGAATTGGAAATAAAAGAAGTACAGAATTTGGCAAAGGAAAAACTGGGACTATGTAGAAAAGGAAACGATATTATTGGAACCCAGATTTTTTCTATTCTTAGTTTGTATGCGCGAGTGATCTATTATCCGCTTGGCCAGCAGGCGCCATGGGGATTTACGAGAATCAGCGGGTCGAGCAATGACGCCTATTTAGAAAAACCCTTTGTTGCAATCAATTCATCAATTCCGGTAGATTGCCAGGTGTTTGCGGCTGCGCATGAGTTGTATCACATCTGGTATGAACAGAATCCGGATTTGTTGCCGGCGGATTTGTTGAATGAACAGGATAAAGAAGTAAGTGAAAAGAAAGCGAATAGGTTTGCGGCTGAATTTCTTATTGATAAGCAGTTGTTGTATCAGGAGATTGATTTATACATGATTAGGGAAATTACAATCGAGAGCATCTTAAGACTGGCAGATTTATTTACAGTTCCCTATAGAACCATGGTAAAAAGACTTTGGGAGGCAGAGGTAATAAACGATGCTAAACTAAATGAATTTCTTTTGGAAACAGAGGATTCTGTTGATAAATACAGAAAAAGATATTCTATTTCTTACCAGAAGCCTGATGAGCGTGTTGCAATAGATAATCTGGTGGATTTAGCGGTTTCTGCTTATGAGCTTGGCCATATTACATATGAAAAGCTAGAATATTTATTGAGAATGAGTAAGTTAGAGCCGAAAGATATTGGCATTGAAAAGAAAGCTGTCTATGGATTTCCGTCGGATGATGAATTGGATTCCATCATGGAGGAATGAATATGATGGATAAGATAATTATCGATGCCGATTTGTGCATTAAAATGGGAGGGAGTAACAAATATAGATATCTTTATGAAGTTCTTCCCTTGGTTGCGGATGAGATTTATATGCATACATATGCCTATGGTGAAGTAATGATGCCGTCAAGTGCAGTCAATCAGTTAAGGGCCCTTGTTTCTGAAGGAAAAGTGTGCCTTGTTAGTGAAAGTAGTCTCAGTTGTCAAGTGAGGGCAACTTATGATGGGGCATATTATAATCTGGCAAGGGTTATGCTTGATCCAGAAAGACCAAATAAAAATAGGGGAGAAATTAGTTCTCTGGCATATGCAAAAGCAGTGGGAATACCCATATTTGCAACAGACGAGAGAGAACTTCAGCCGATTATAGATAAGCAGTTAAATACTGGAATTGATGATATTACCTGTATTAGGATTGTGGATATTGTCGTGAAAGCGAAGAATAAAGAAATTGAGATATCAAGGAGGGTGTGTAAGGCGCTTTGGGTGATTGCGGGTAAAAATAAAGAGATATTTGATAAAGAAATCTGGCCTATGTAGGTTTTGCGCGAGACTGCCGCATAAAGTGAGAGTATTGCGGCAGTCTCGTTTGATTTGTGTGCAGAAAGGATTGTTAATTTTCAGAGCATGCAGTCATTCCCTCCGCCGTCAGATAATCCTTCCCCCAATCGCACATGGCTTCCAAAACCGGAATAAAGCTCTCCCCCAAAGCTGTAAGAGAATATATGGTCTTAGGAGGCTTCTCAGGTATCACTTCCCTGTGAATCATTCCGCAGTCCTCCAAGTCATGAAGCTGCCCCGACAGCATTTTCGGGGTGGCCTTGGGAATTAGTCTTTGCAGCTCCATATAGTGGCGGGGATGACCAATCAGATGCCATAAGATTAAAGGTTTATATTTCCCGCCGATTAAGGACAATGTGGCTTCCACTGGGCAGTTAAATTCTTTCATTTTCATTATCGTTCTCCTAACTGCAAGGGTACTATATTTTAAGATAGTATCTACCTAAATAGTGCGCTCTTGCGGAAATTTATTTCAATGTTACAATATACTTGATTGCAATCATAACATATAGAAAGGATTTGATGCTATGGATTTTTTAAACATTGCGAAGCAGCGTTATTCTGTACGCAGCTACAAGAAAAAGACAGTGGAGGAGGAAAAGCTTCACAAAATTCTGGAGGCTGCTCATGCGGCCCCTACCGCGGCAAATTTACAGCCTGTGCGTTTAATCGTAGTTCAGAGTGAGGAAGGACTTGCAAAAATAGGAAAGGCAGCGAATATTTTTGGTGCGCCGCTTGCCATTATCGTTTGTGCAGACCACGAAAAAGCGTGGGTGCGTCCCTTTGATAAGAAGCAGACCTGTGACATTGACGCGTCCATCCTGACAGACCATATGATGTTGGAGGCTACGGAGTTAGGTCTTGGCTCTGTGTGGATTTGTGCTTTTAAACCAGATATCATAAGTCGGGAATTTGGACTTCCCAAATATTTAGAACCGATTAATATTCTGGCTGTCGGATATGGGGACCAAGAAGCCGCTGATCCTAATCGTCACAGTCAGACGCGTATACCTGTTAGCCAGTTAGTATCTTACAGATAAGAATGAAGGAGTAGGGTTTATGCCGGCATAGTGAATGCAGCCGTCATATTAGGCCTGACTGTATTTCCATGTTTGGCATTTATGCTTTTTGCTGTTGATAGAAAAAACATGATAGCAGTTGTCCCGATTTCTATTTTTTCAATCTGTCATTTGATATATGGAGTAGTTAATTTTATTATCTAATTTTATTATTTAATTTGTACATACGCTTCATAGAGTTCTCAAGTTGCTATTTGTGCGGATTTTCAGTATACTATATATAGAAAACCATATTTGTACAAGGGATGTTATTTGAGGTGTCAGATTGAAAAACGGAGGTACGGGAGAATGAAGGAAGGGCCGGCAAAATCTAATAAATTTTACATATCTATCATTCTAAAGCTTATACTCGGTATACTTCTGCTCTGTTTGGTTTGTATAGCAGGATATGTGATTTATATGCAGGCGAATTATTACAGGATTGAGGACCATGCGCCATTAGAGGCAGAGAATAACCAGGAGAAGACTTTAAAATTGGAGGAAATGTATACTGCCGTGACTTATAATATCGGTTTTGGAGCATACGGGCCGGAGTATAGTTTCTTTATGGATACAGGCGAGATGCAGGACGGTACTTTGACTGCGGGAAAATACGGCAAGGCGATTAGCAAGGCTTCGGTGAAGGCGAATACAAAAGGGGCGGCAGGAGAGCTTGAGAAGCTTGACGCGGATTTTATGCTTCTTCAGGAAGTAGATGTTGACGCTGACCGGAGTTACCATATCAATCAGAAGGAGGAGTTGATTGAACGGTTTTCTGATTATGGAAATGTATTTGCAAATAATTTCCACTCAGCGTATTTATTTTATCCTTTTTCAGATCCACATGGAGCCGTAGAGGCAGGACTTTTGAATTTCAGCCGTTATAAGATTGCAGAGGCGAAGCGCAGGAGTTATCCGGTGGATAACAGTTTTGTCACGAAATTTACTGATTTGGACAGGTGCTTTGCCGTGATGCGTCTGCCGGTGGAAGGTGGGAAAGAATTGGCGCTGATTAACAGCCATATGTCTGCCTATGACGAGGGCGGCAGGATTCGCGCCCAGCAGTTAGAACTGCTGAATTCTGTGATGGAGGAGGAGTATCAGGCGGGGAATTATGTGATTGTAGGAGGAGACTTTAACCATGCTTTGGGAGAAGCGGTGGCAGAGGGCTTTCCGACAGAGCAGAAGTTTCCGGCATGGGTGTCTATTCTGACCCAGGAGGAGATGGCGGAGGGAATTGCAATCCAACAGGCGGAAAATGAGCTTCACGTGCCGACCTGCCGCGGTGCGGATCTTCCCTATACAAAAGGGGTGAACTTTACGACTGTGGTGGACGGATTTCTGGTGTCTGATAATGTGAAGGCAACGGCAGAGAATATTGATACAGATTTTGGATATAGCGACCATAATCCTGTTTTGTTGCGGTTTGAACTGTTGAAGTAGGAGGTTGACGAGTTTAAAATGCAAGTTGTTTAAAAATAACTTGCATTTTTTAATGCTCATGTAGTAAAGTTTCGTTTGAAGCAGAATGAAAATGAAAGAAAAACGAGATTAAAATGCAAAAACAACTTGACTTTTTCGTGGATACTCCGTAAAATAACATATAGTTGTTACAGGAAAGAAAAATACAGACAGATTTCCTGTATATAAAAGAAGACCTTGCAGCCTGATAAGGTTTTCAAAAAAGGGGCATTTTAGGATATATGCCCCTTTTGAGTGGGGAAATAAAAGGCATGAGCCGTCAATGAGAACAGAAGGGAGTTTCGATATGGCACCATACAGCAAGTTGAGCAAAGAGAAGTTAAAGAATCTGAAGAGTGACCTTGAAAAGCAGTTCGAGGAGATTAAGAAAAAGGGGCTGCATCTGGATATGTCCCGCGGTAAACCGTCCAAGGCACAGTTGGACATTGGAATCGGGATGATGGATGTTCTGACCAGTGAATCAGACCTGGTTAGCTCTGACGGAGTGGACTGCCGGAATTATGGTGTCCTTGACGGAATCAGTGATGCAAGGAAGCTTTTGGCGGATCTGTCTGAGGTTCCTGAGCGCAGCGTTATTATATATGGGAATTCCAGCCTGAATGTGATGTTTGACACAATGTCCCGCGCTATGACCCATGGTTTTATGGGCAGTACGCCATGGGGGAGGCTTGATCATGTGAAGTTCTTATGTCCGGTACCAGGGTATGACCGTCATTTTGCCATCACGGAGTTCTTTGGAATAGAGATGATTAACGTGCCCCTTCTTGAGACTGGGCCGGATATGGATATGGTGGAGGAGTTGGTAGCCAAAGACCCATTAATCAAGGGAATCTGGTGTGTGCCGAAATACTCCAATCCCACCGGAATTTCCTACTCTGACGAGACGGTCAGACGGTTTGCCAGATTAAAGCCGGCGGCTAAGGATTTCCGTATTTTCTGGGATAACGCGTATTCCATTCATCACCTGTATGACGACAAGCGGGTGGTTGTGCTGGAATTATTAAATGAATGTATCAAAGTCGGGAATCCGGACATTGTAATTAAGTTTATTTCTACATCAAAGGTTTCCTTCCCTGGTTCTGGGATTGCGGCGTTGGCGGCCTCAAGGGGGAACCTGGAGGATGCAAGGCGTTATATGAAGTATCAGACCATCGGCCATGATAAGCTGAATCAGCTTCGCCATGTGCGGTATTTCAAGGATATGCTCGGAGTCTATGAGCACATGAGAAAGCATGCTGCAATTCTCCGGCCGAAGTTTGAGAAGGTGGATGAAGTCTTGACAAAAGAGCTTGGGGGCCTTGGAATAGGGACGTGGACAAAGCCCCTTGGGGGATATTTTATCTCCTTTGATTCAATGGAGGGATGTGCCAAGGCGATTGTTGCCAAGGCAAAAGAGGCAGGGCTTGTGATGACGGACGCAGGAGCTACCTATCCTTACGGAAAAGACCCGAAGGACTGCAATATCCGTATTGCGCCATCCTTCCCTACAGTGGAGGAATTAGAGATTGCGTCTAAGATATTCGTTCTCAGCGTGAAGCTGGTGAGTATTGAGAAGCTGCTGAATGCATGATAAACTATCATGAGGAGATTGATCATGGAAAAACAAAGAAGAATTTTCTATATTCTTATGTTTTTACCTTTGCCTGTAACTCTTATTTCATTGGTGTTTTTGCCAGATCAAATTCCTGCTCACTATGGTTCTGATAATCAAGTAACTCGTTGGGGCAGCAAATACGAAACGCTTATTTTTCCGGTTGTAACCATTATCTTTGGCTTATTTATGCTTGAGATATCAAAGTTTTCTGCCAATCAGGAAAAAGCTGGAGAAGATAACGAAAAAGTCAGTATAACGGCAGGTATTTTTTCCCTTCTTATTTTCAATGCCATGACGGGTTATTTTCTTTATACTGATTTTAACAAAATAGAAGATTTGTCTTCTGTTCCTATCGATATATATCAACTTATTTTCGTTCTATTGGGCATATTTATGATTGTCATTGGAAATATGATGCCAAAGCTTCAAATGAATTCGGCTATCGGGCTGAGGACTCATTGGAGTATGAAAAACGAGATAACGTGGGAAAAAAGCCAGCGTTTTGGTAGAACATCATCTATAATAGCAGGCATCCTTCTTATATTGGCTTGCTGTTTTACAAAAGGTTTTGCCTGCTTTATGTGGTTTATTGGCGTCTTGATACTCTATCTTCTCATCAATGTTTTTTATACATATAAGGTGGCAAAAAAATATTAATACAACTGTAAAATGAAGGGGCTGTTGCACTAAGCAAATGAATTGATTTTATGCTTAATGCGACAGCCCCTATGAGTTTACTTGAAAGATAATTCAGAAACATCCGGCGTAATCGGATTGGAGGTTTTACCCAAACAGTGGCGTTGAAAAATATCTCTCTGCTGTATCAGGAAGTAGGGTCACCACCGTCTTTCCTGCCCCTAACTTCTTTGCCAGCTTCAGAGCCGCGGCCACATTCGTTCCGCTGGAAATTCCGCACATCAGCCCCTCCAGCCTTGCAAGATCTTTGGAGGTGTTAAGGGCTTCTTCATCAGAAATGATTGTGATATCCTCGTAAATGTGTTGATTCAATACCTTTGGAACAACCCCGTCTCCGATTCCCATCTGGATATGGGTTCCTACGTTGCCTCCTGCAAGAATCGCCGCATTTTCCGGCTCCACCGCCCAGATGGTGATATTGGGGTTCGCCTCTTTCAAGGCTTCACCAATACCTGTGATGGTTCCGCCGGTTCCGATTCCAGAACAAAAGCCGTCAATAGGCCCTTCAACCTGTTCTAAAATCTCAAGCGCTGTCTGGCGGCGGTGTGCCGTTGGGTTTGCCTCGTTCTCAAATTGCTGGGGTACGAATACCTTTGGATTCTCAGCCGCCATTCGATTGGCAGTCTTGACACATTCATTGATACAGTCACCGATATTTCCTGCGTCATGGACCAGGATGACTTTCGCGCCATAATGTTCTACGAGGAAGCGTCTCTCCTGGCTGACAGAATCGGGCATGATGATAACCGTCTCATATCCTTTCACAGCCCCCACAAGGGCAAGCCCGATTCCCTGGTTGCCGCTGGTTGGTTCTACGATAACGGAGTCTTTCTTTAGGATGCCGTCCTCCTCAGCCTGGCGGATCATGCTGTATGCGGTTCTTGTTTTAATCGAGCCGCCCACATTCAATCCCTCGAACTTCACCAGTATCCTGGCAGAGTCTGGAGGAACCATGCGGTTCAACTGTATGACAGGGGTATGTCCCATGGCTTCCAATACATTATTATAAATCATATCTAATATACCTCAACTTTCATTCTTGATGCAAGCCTGCGGGAACTTTGCAGATGCTTGCAGGCAGATTTCATTTCCTATATTATTATACTAAAGAAAAAATGTTGTGTACAGTAGAATATGCCAAGAATGGGCGAAGTGTTATATTTACATAGGAAAAATTGCTGATAAGGACTTGCATTTTTCTTCTATTTATGGTAAGCTATCCTAGCGAATGGAAGTAGGTCTTTTTTTTATGCCTAAATATTTGGGTAGCCTCGCAAGCTACCAGGTAACACGTCAATGCAAAAACGTAAAGCGAGGTGGAAGTTGTGCGTACAAGAATCACATTGGAATGTACAGAATGTAAGCAGCGTAACTACAACATGACGAAGGATAAGAAATCACATCCTGAACGTATGGAGACGAAGAAGTATTGTAAGTTCTGCAAATCACACACATTGCATAAGGAAACGAAGTAGGCGCCGTAAAGGAGTGGTTGTCATGAGCGAAAAGACGCAGAAGAAAAGCTGGTTCAAGGGTCTTAACAGAGAATTTAAGAAAATTATTTGGCCAGACAAGATGACAGTAGCAAAACAGACGACAGCAGTTGTTTCCGTGTCCGTAATATTGGGAGCGATCATCGCAATCGTTGACTTTATCGCCCAGTACGGAGTAGATTTATTGGTAAGATAAGACTGATAATCTGCAGGCAAGAAAGGTGAGTTTATGTCAGAGGCAAAATGGTACGTAGTGCATACCTATTCCGGGTATGAGAACAAAGTGAAAGCCAACATTGATAAGACGATTGAGAACAGGCATCTGGAAGAACAGATCCTTGAGGTACGGGTTCCGATGCAGGATGTTGTAGAGCTTAAGAACGGCGTCCAGAAGGCAGCACAGAAGAAGATGTTTCCCGGTTATGTACTAATCCATATGATCATGAATGATGATACATGGTATGTAGTGCGGAATACCAGAGGCGTCACAGGCTTTGTGGGTCCGGGCTCCAAGCCGATTCCCCTGACGGATGCAGAGATGGCGCCCCTTGGAATCCAGCAGGAGAATATTCTGGTTGATTTTGAGGAGGGCGATACGGTTCGGGTAATTGCCGGAGCGTGGGCGGACACCGTTGGAGTTATACAGGCTATGAACGTGCCCAAGCAGAGTCTTACGATCAATGTTGAACTGTTCGGCCGCGAGACACCGGTTGAGATCAGTTTCGCAGAAGTTAAAAAGTTGTAAATCAAAAACAGTGGGAGGGATTCGTTTCCCGACATCACCACAAGGAGGTAATTGAGATGGCAAAAAAAGTAGAAGGTTACATTAAGTTGCAGATTCCTGCCGGAAAGGCAACTCCGGCGCCACCGGTTGGACCAGCTCTTGGTCAGCATGGTGTGAATATCGTTGAGTTTACAAAGCAGTTTAATGCAAGGACGGCAGATCAGGGAGATCTGATTATTCCTGTAGTTATCACCGTTTACAGTGACAGAAGTTTCAGCTTTATCACCAAGACACCGCCGGCAGCAGTTTTGATTAAGAAGGCGTGCAACATTAAGTCTGGTTCAGGCGTTCCGAATAAGACGAAGGTTGCCACCATCACGCAGGCTCAGCTCAGAGAGATTGCGGAGACAAAGATGCCGGATCTGAACGCAGCAACTGTTGAGGCTGCCATGAGTATGGTAGCGGGTACTTGCCGCAGTATGGGTGTAAAGGTAGAGGAAGCGTAGAGCGTAACTTCATTTTTATAAATGTAAACGAGTAAGTGGGAGGGTTATCCCGACATTACCACAAGGAGGTTATTTAGATGAAAAGAGGAAAGAAATATGTTGAAGCTGCAAAAGCGATTGACAGAGGAACACTCTATGACGTTGCAGATGCGGTGACATTAGTTAAAAAGACTGCAGTAGCAAAATTCGATGAGACAATCGAGGCTCATATCAGAACAGGATGTGATGGACGTCACGCTGACCAGCAGATTCGTGGTGCGGTTGTACTTCCCCACGGAACAGGTAAGAAGGTTCGTATTTTGGTATTTGCGAAGGATGCCAAGGCTGAGGAGGCAAAGGCAGCGGGAGCAGATTATGTCGGAGGAGATGAGCTGATTCCAAAGATTCAGAATGAGAACTGGTTTGAGTTCGACGTAGTAGTTGCAACACCTGATATGATGGGTATCGTTGGACGTCTTGGACGTGTCCTTGGACCAAAGGGCTTGATGCCGAACCCGAAGGCTGGAACGGTTACCATGGACGTATCAAAGGCAATCCAGGATATCAAAGCAGGTAAGATTGAGTACAGACTTGACAAGACAAACATTATCCATGTGCCGTTAGGGAAAGCTTCCTTTACTGAGGAGCAGATTACGGACAACTTCCAGACGCTTATTGACGCAATCATTAAGGCAAGACCAGCGGCAGTAAAGGGTCAGTTCTTAAGGAGCGTGACGCTTACTTCCACAATGGGGCCTGGCGTTAAGATTAATCCGATGAAATTGGTTTAATTGTTAGCGCTGATTGAATCAGATATAGAAAGATGCAGCCGCATCTGTGAATTTTATCACAGATGCGGCTGTTTTTTGTCATTCAAAAAGAAAAGGAAAGTTCTTCCAAGAAATATATATTTTTACATTGTTATTTTCAAAAAAAGTATTGACAATATGAAATTTTATTTTATAATGTAAATATACAAATAGCATAAGTAAATACGAAAAAAGTAAAATGAAGTTGTCATAGTGAACAAAAATAATGACATTTCAAGAAATATATTTCGTGATTTACAAAATGCAGAAAAAAATTTTATTTAAGGAGGAAGAATTATGAAATTCAGAACAGTAGCGAAGAAGACATTTTCCGCGGCTATGGTGGGTACGATGGTGTTGTCACTGGCAGCATGCGGCGGCAATGGTGGCAGCGGGGACTCTGGAAGTGATTCCGACAGCGGCAATGATTCCAAGAGCGAGAGCAGCGACGGCGTAACCTTGAAGTTCCAGCAGTGGTGGGGCGCAGAGCTTCCAGAAGGGTACTTAGACGAGATTGTCGAGAATTATGAGAAAGAGACAGGCGTTAAGGTTGAGCTTCTTACAGCTCCATGGGCTGACACCAAGACCGCTATTACGGCAGGCGCGACCAACAATACGATTGCTGACATCATCAGTGTTGACGGTGCATGGCTTTCTGAGTTTGTTGACATGGGAATCCTTGCAGATGTTGAGGCTGCTGGTTTTGATTCCAGTCTTGCAAGCGATGTGTGGGAGGTAGACGGAACAAAATATGTCGTTCCAGTTAATAACTTCGCATATCCAATGTATGTGAATATGGATATCTTAGAAGATGCAGGCGTTGCGGAGATTCCGACAAACTGGACGGAATTGACGGACGCATGTAAGAAGATTACAGAGGCAGGACATTCTGCATTTGCGTTGAACCTTGGTACAACCAATGCCAACGGAATCCAGAACGTATTTGGCGGAACCGGATGGGCTTCAGGAATCAAGTTAAAAGACGACAGCGGTGAATATAAGACAGACGGCAATAAGGGGCTTGCTGAATTAGCGGAGTTATTCAAGCAGATGTATGACGACGGTTCTTTATATCCAGGTATGAGCACACTGGAGGAGTCAGAGATGACCAGTAACTTTGCAGCAGGCAACTGTGCGTTTACACTTGCATCCGCAGCTACTATGAGCCAGTTTACAGACGTTAATTTTGAGGCTGTTACGGTTCCTTCAAAGGATGATTATACAGGCGAAAAGGGAATCTGCTACGCAAGCTGGGCAGTTGGTATCTCTGAAGCCAGCGAGAACAAGGAGGAGGCAGCGAAGTTCGTGAATTATCTCCTTGGCGGCATCGATGGAAAAGACGGTTCTGTTTCAGCAGGATTGGCAGCGAGCATGTCTGCATTCCCGAACAGTACGGTTGCAGAGCCGGATTACAGCGATGCACCAGAGCAGTTCCAGTCATTCTATGAGTTGTATAAAGAGGGTTATGTTATCAATGAGTATATTGGTCTTCCAAATGCTTCTGATGTTATGACCTCCATGACGAATGATCTGGTATTATATCTGGAAGGCGATCTGGAATGTGACGCAATGTTGAAGAATTGGCAGGGTTATCTTGACGAAGCCGGTAAATAGATTTATTTCGGAAGGGCGAGTCGGATTTTCGGCTCGCCCTTTTAAAAACTTAAGATTTTCCTTGGAGTAGGAGGGATTGATTTTGAAAATATTTGGAAAGAGAACAGCTCCATACAGATATCTGCTCCCGACTTTGGCACTAATGATTGTATTTTTGGTTGTGCCCATCTGTATGGTGATCAGATACTCATTTTTAGATAAGGCTGTTGTCTCAAAGACTCCGTCGTTTGTAGGGATGGGGAATTATAAGGAACTATTTGCAGACAGTGCATTCTGGAATGCAACATCCAACACAGTCATTTTCGTAGTGGTCAGCGTGGTTGCCCACCTTGTAATCGGAATGATTTTTGCGATGCTGCTGAATTCAAAGTATTTTACAACCAGGACTAAGACGATTGCCCGTGTGGTATACATCCTGCCATGGGTATTTACAGCGTCCGTTGTGGCTATTTTATGGAAGCTTATGCTACAGCCATCAGGTATCATTAATTATCTGCTGGAATTTTTACCCAACGTATCAAGAAATTCAGAGTGGCTGAGCAATAAGGATCTTGCTCTTACCGTAATCTGTTTCATTAATATCTGGTGCGGGTATCCGTTTTACATGATTAGTATTCTTGCAGGACTTCAGGGTATTTCGGGTGATTTGTATGAGAGCGCGGCCATCGACGGCGCGACCATGACCAAAAGCTTTCTCCATATTACGATTCCGCAGTTAAAGCCAATCTTAATCAGTATCGCGATGTTGGATTTTATTTGGACATTACAGTCCTTTAACGTAATCTGGATGCTGACGGGAGGAGGTCCGGTTAATGCTACGGAGACCTTGAGTATCTACATATATAAACTGGCGTTCCAGAAGCTTGATTATAGTATGGCAGGTACGGCGGCCACAGTCCTTTTGGTGGTATGTGTGATTATAGCCATTTTCTATGTAAAACAGCAGAAGAAAGTGAGGGAATAGAGCATGGTTGGCAGTTATAAAAAATCAATGAAGGTGTTACTTTCCATTCTTTTGGTTTTGGGCGGCTTGTTCGCAGGATTCCCGATTATTTGGATGATCTGCTCTTCACTGAAGGCGAACTCGGCAATTTTTTCATGGCCGCCGAAGTTCTTTGACGAGACGGCAAGCCTTTCATCTTATGTGGCTGTGCTGACTGATTCGTCGAAGGTGCGTTTCTTTATCAACAGTTATATTGTTGCGGCTTCCGTCGTATTGATTACATTATTCGTTGGAATTCTTGCAGCGTATGCGTTTAGCCGTTTTGATTTTCCGGGGAAAGGGATTTTCAACTCCCTGATTGTCAGCGTACAGGCAATCCCGCCCATCGTGCTTTTGATTCCTTATATGGGAATGATTGTTGCGATGAAGCTTTTTAATACCTATTTTGCGTTGATCCTTACTTATCTGGTGACAACGCTTCCGTATTGTATCCTGATGATGACCGGTTATTTCAACACCTTGTCAAAGGAGCTTGACGAGGCGGTAATGATTGACGGAGGTTCACGGTGGAGAGCGTTGTGGGGTGTACTTGTACCCATCTCCCTGCCAGGTATGGTTTCGGTAGGAATGTATACGTTCATGCAGGCGTGGAATGAGTATCTGTTCGCGTTGGCATTGACACAGACCACAGAGATGCGGACAGTACCAATCGGTATCAACCTGCTGATGGGGCAGCATGCATATGACTGGAGCCAAATGATGGCAATGAGCGTATTGGGCTCGATTCCGGTATTGATTTTCTTTATTTTCTTCCAGAAGTATTTTATTGCCGGTATGTCATCCGGTGGTGTTAAGGGTTAGAAGCAAGACAGCAAATTAGACATTAAGGAGACTTGGGGATGAGTGAAAGAATTGCCATGGGATTTCATACATGTGTGGATTATGAGCTTGTATGGGATACGACGGTTATAGAGGAACAGATCAAGGCATTTGACATTCGGGCCGACGAGCTGCGGATGGATATTGAAGTAGATTCGGAGAGGGCAATCTGGATCGTCTGCCTCGCACATTTTAAGGAAGGAATCGGGGGCGAGGCAGTCCCCTTAGAGCCAGAGGATTGTGAAAGGTTTGCCAGCCATTTTGAGTACAAGGTGACTCTTGGCGGAACGGCCACGCGGGCGGCAATTATCCTGGACGGTCTGGGATATGAGACTATGCTTCAGACAAGCTGCTACAATGAGCATGTTAAGCGGCTGATGCCCAAGAGTGTGCGAACTCTGCCTGGGGTAGACGAAGAACATAACAAGGTGTATCCCCATATTGTTCTGCAGTGCCGCGGCGGGGTAAGGATTCGAGGGAACGATATTGATTTTGTTACGCCCAGAGAGAACCGGATTATGGTTTCACGGGATTTTGACAGCCTGAACATTCCGATTTTGCCGGAGAAATTCGGGAAAATGATTACAGATGTGGATGTATTCCTCCTTGGATGCTTCAGCGAGGTGATTGATAAGGAGGTGCTTAAGGGATGTATGGAAAAGACACGGGCATTGCTTTCCCATTTGAAAAAGGATGCAGTCGTGGTGCTTGAGGATGGCTGTTATGTCAGAAAGGAATTCCGTTACTATGTCCATGAGCAGCTTGCATCCGTCATAGATGTGCTGAGTATGAACGAGGATGAGTTACAGGATTACATTGGCAGAAGAATCAATATTCTCGACCCACAGGCAGTAAAGGAGGTGTTGGAGAACGTCCGTGAGAGTACGGGGGTTAAGACGATGATCGTTCATTCCGCTGCATGGGCGTTAGCATATGGAGAAAATGCGTCAGGTATGAGAGAGGCGTTGGAGGGCGGCAGCATTGCGGCGGCGACACGATTCCGTATGGGGGATGGTTTTAAAGTTGAGGATTATGAGGCTACGAAGAAGATTAAGGACAAGGCGGAGGGAATCCGATTCTGTGAAGAATTGGAAAGAATGCTTGGCAATAAGGTCTGTTGTATTCCGTCCAAGGATTTAAGCTTCGTAGAACACCCGACGGTGGTTGGGCTTGGAGATACTTTTGCAGGAGGACTCCTGACGGGGCTTCTCCATTAAGACAGATGTGGGATTGACAGAAGTAAGAAGGAGAGATTATGTACGAAAAAGTAGGAAATATTTTAAAGACGGCAAAAGAGAGTAATACGGCTGCGATTGCATTTATCTGTATGGATTATGTGATGGCAAGGACGGTGGTTTATGCAGCGGAGGCGACAAACACGCCGGCGATTGTCATGCTGTTTCCAGAGCATGTCACAATCCAGCATACAACCGGATTTGAAAAATATGCTGCAATGGTGAAGGAGTTGGCGGGCGAAGTGAAGGCGCCAATCGGTCTTCACTGTGACCATGATTACAGCTATGAAGCCATCATGAGGACCATTAGCGCAGGGTTTGGATCTGTCATGATGGACGGCTCTATGAATGACTTGGATACGAATATTGCGGTGACGAAGAAGGTGGTAGAAGCGGCTCACAAGACAGGTGTTTTTGTGGAGGGCGAGATTGGACATGTGGGTACGGCGGCAGATTCGGACAATGATAAGACGGATTTGTACACAAAGCCAGAGGCGGCAGAGAAGTTCTGCAAGGAGTCTGGAGTAGATTCTCTGGCGATATCTATTGGAAACGCTCACGGCGAGTACCGCGATACACCACATCTGGATATTCGTCGTCTGGAGGATATTCATGCAGCTACCAGCGTACCTTTGGTACTCCACGGAGGAAGCGGTATACCGGATGACCAATTACTTGTTGCCTTCTCAAAAGGAATCAATAAGTTTAACTTAGGAACAGAATTTCTGGGTAAATATTTCCAGTCAGTGTCGGATTTTGCGGCGGAAAATGCAAATAATCCTGACCCTGTTAAGATTATTAATATGCCGGAGTATGTGCAGTCAAAGCTGCAGCCATATGTGGAAGGCCGCATGAGGACATTGTGTAAATTTTAATCAACTTATATCAGCCTAAAACTACTGTTTTCTTATTGTACGTGAATAAAAGCTTATGGTATCATACATATAAGAGGTGTGGATAATGAAAAGTGAAGTGCAGAAAACAGTGTTAGAAACGATTGATGAGATGTATGATAAGATTTTCCAGGCAGAGAGGAAAGTAGCGGATTTTGTCAGAAAGAACCCTGAATTGGTGGTGAATGCCAATGTGTCTGAGCTGGCGAATTACAGCGGCGTCAGCGATGCGACAGTAATTCGGATGTGCAAGCATCTGGGGTATGAGGGGTATTATCAGATGAAGATCTGCTTATCTGGAGACTTGGGAGGGACCAGCATCCTGCTGGGAAGGCGGAATTCTTCGGATACGAAGATGGATTATTTTCGAGATATTGCAGAAGGAATCCTGCAGACGGAGGCGGCAGTGGACGAGGCGGTTTTTAACGAGAGCGCGGAGTTGCTTAAGAACAGTACGATGGTACATCTGGTGGGCGTTGGGAATACGAGTCCGGTATGTCTGTACTGTGGGTTCAGGCTTGAGCGTATCGGTATACGCTGTACCTATGATGCTCTGCCGGAGTATTATATGAATCATATCAGCCTTGCGTCGCCAACGGATGTGGTGCTGGCAATCTCATGGTCTGGAACGACCAGGAATGTGGTGAGTGCGCTTAAGCTCGCTAAGGAAAAGGGGCTTAAGACGGTGGCGGTAACAGCTTATCAGCGGTCGCCTGTGTCTGCTTCAGCGGATTATCTTTTGTTGTCTGCTCTTGAGAACGGTGAGAACGGCAGAATGTCACAGTATTCCCGTATGAATGAGATGGCGGTGGTGGAGGCGTTGATTCAGGCGGTTGCGGCGGGAAAAGATGAAATATCTGAACCTGAGATGTGGCTGTCAGAGTTGAAGTATTAAGGTAACAGTGAAGCCGGAAGGCTGAACTGTTACGTATTAAGAAATTTTATTTCGTGAAAATCTTGACATAAACGGTTAAGTAGACTAAAATATATCATATAAAGAAATTTTATTTTTGGAGGAATGAACTATGTTAATGAACATGAAGGACATTTTAGCGGTTGCCAAAGAGAACAGATTCGCGCTTCCGGCATTTAATATCAGTGATTATTCCATGTTTCTGGGAATCATGGATGTGTGCGAGGAAACCAATTCTCCAGTCATCATCGAGATTCATCCAGATGAGTTAAGCTTTATCGGACAGGAGATGGTGACAGCGATTAAAGAGAAGGCTTATCGTTCACCAGTTCCGGTATGTATCCATCTTGACCACTGTGGAGATTTTGGTAAGATTATCTGGGCAATCCAGAGCGGATTTACATCTGTTATGTTTGACGGCGCTGAGCTTTCTTTTGAGGACAACATTGCAGGAACGAAGAAGGTTGTAGAGGCGGCTCATCCGGTTAATGTATCTGTAGAGGCAGAGCTTGGTACGATTGGTTCTACTAATCCGGAGGATTTAGAAGGCGGCTCAGCTAAGATTATTTACACCAATCCGGAGGATGCAGTGAAGTTTGTTGCAGAGACAGGGGTTGATACACTGGCGGTTGCCATCGGGACATGCCATGGACTGTATCCGGCAGGTATGAAGCCAGAGCTTAAGCTGGATATTCTGAAGGATATTGCTTCTAAGGTGGATATTCCGCTTGTTCTTCACGGAGGCTCTAACAATCCGGATAAGGAGATTGGAGAGTCTGTTACACTTGGAATTAATAAAATTAACATTTCCTCTGATATCAAGGCTGCTTATTTTGAGAAGATGCGCGAGGTTCTTAAGGACCAGAGCGTAAGAGAGCCGAACGTGATTGAGCCTATCTGTATGGAGGCTATGAAAGAGGTTGCAAAGCATAAGCTTGAGTTATTTAAGACCATCGGAAAAGCATCTTTATACTAATGGAAAATCCTGGTAAATTATGCTATACTATATGAAAATAATATAGCATGAGGTATCAACAGGTGGATAAAAGTAGTGCAAAAGAAGATGTTGCAGGACGGGAAGTTCTTGAGGTAATCCGTGAGAAATATGACGAGATCTTTTCTGCGGAGAAGAAGGTGGCGGATTTTATCCTTAAGAATCCGCAGAAGGCGGTGGATTCCAATGTGTCTGAGCTGGCGAAGAAAAGCGGTGTGAGCGACGCCACTGTAATCAGGATGTGTCATCATATCGGATATGCAGGATATTATCAGTTTCGGATTACGCTGGCCGGCGATTTGGGAAGGAAGCAGTATGGGGTAGACAATATTCCGGAGAGCAAGGATGCCGTAGAGAAGCGGTTTCGGGAGTATGCGGAGGAGATGCTTGTTATCGGAAGGAATATGGACTCGGATGTCATGTGGAATTGTGTGAAGCTTCTCAAGACGTGTAAGCAGGCTCATATTATGGCAGTAGGGAATACAAGTCCCCTTGCCCAGTATATGGGGTTTCGTCTGGGACGCCTTGGGATTAAGTGTACATATAATGTGGCGCCGGAGTATTTTATGAATCATGTGAATCTTGCGGACGAGGAGGATATTCTGATTGGGATTTCACAGTCTGGTACGTCGAAGCAGGTTATCCAGGGATTGGAGCTTGGGAAGGAAAAGGGTCTTAAGAGTATGGTTATTACCGCATTCCCCCAATCACCTGCGGCAGCGTTGGCGGATTATGTACTTCCTTCTGCGGGAAAAGAAGAGGCTTTTAGTTATTACAAGAGCTATGCACATTTATATGAGACAGCGGTGATTGACGCGCTGCTTAGTTTTGTAACGAACGAAGAATTAATTAAGACGAAGCATGCGGATAAGCCGGAGATTATGCTGTCGGAGACAAAGATGTAGAGTTAGATGGAGTTGTTGGGAAATGAGAACCAGAGCATTTTTCGATGACTCCATTCAATATAAAGGAGATATGTTTTATGAAGCGGTCAAGAATCAATGAAGTAATCAGGGATATGGAGGCTTTAATCAAAGAGCATGGGTTTGAGATTCCTCCCTTTGCAAAATGGAGCGCCGAGGATTGGCAGAAGATTGGTCATGAGTATGACGAGATCCGAGACAACTGCCTGGGATGGGATATCACGGACTATGGACTGGGGGATTTCGATAAGGTAGGGTTTTCTCTCCTTACCATCCGTAACGGCAACCAGAAGATGCCTGAAAAATATCCGAAGACCTATGCGGAGAAGCTGCTTATGCTCTATGAAGGGCAGACGGCTCCCATGCATTATCACTGGAATAAGATGGAGGACATTATCAATCGTGGAGGCAACGATATCTATATTACCGTGTACAATGGGACGGAGGATGGCTCGATGTTGGATACGGATGTTACGGTGCACTGTGACGGCAAGACGGAGTCTGTGCCGGCAGGGACAAAGGTATTGCTGAAGCCAGGACAGAGTATTACGATTACGCCCTATATGTATCATGATTTCATTGTACCGGAGACAGGCGGGGCGGTTCTTTTGGGTGAAGTGTCCATGTGCAATGACGACGAGAATGATAATCGGTTTTATGAGCCGATTGGACGTTTCCCTGAAGTAGAGGAGGATGAACCGCCTTACCGTCTGCTGTGCAACGAGTATCCTGTGGCATAATAGAGTTGAATTCGTTACAGCTCGCTGGCAGGCCAGGGAACTGTAATTTAACGGCAAAATTTCTCAAGGATATGTGCATATCTGCTCTTGTATATTTTGTCTTTTTGTATTATGATAATAACAGGCTGGATTTGTGTTCAAGTCTATATATTAAAAAAGGAGGGTACATACTATGGCACACGTAATTAGTAATGAATGTGTAAGCTGTGGAGCATGTGAGTCTGAATGTCCAGTAGGAGCAATCTCCCAGGGTGCTGATCATTATGAGATCGATGCTGACGCTTGTGTTGATTGTGGCGCATGTGCAGCACAGTGTCCTACAGGAGCAATCTCCCAGGGCTAGGAAGTAGGAATTGTGAAGGAACAGCCGGCGAGTTTATTCTCAATTCCGTTATACATGACAATGAAACATACGAAAAAGCGTTGTATATTCTGTCAAAGAAGCTACAGCGCTTTTTTTATGTACCTGACACCGTTTTACTTGTTTTGCAGAACAGTCGTGTTATGATAAATGGGACAAGTTTTGATAAGGGGGTATAGACCATGAGCAGTAACGCATTAGAACAGTTAAAGAGGGAGACAAAGGATGATGCGAAGCTTTTCGGCTGCATCAAAGAACTATACGAACAGGGAGTCCCGTTTTCTGAGTTAAAGGCCTTGATTCCAGACCTTAGGAGGACGCGGGACCAGCTACATATGAAACGGATGCTGGAGAATAACAATGAAGTCTTGCTGTCCATGATTACGAAAGAAATGTCTTTTATGCTGGATGCAAAGGAACGGCGGGAAGAGGAATCCTTCCGCAGACTGGACCAGCTAATCCGCCAGCAGCAATCCTATCGGAAAAATGCGGCGGAGGCCGGTCCAGTGGAAAAATTAAAAAGATTCTTCCTGCCTGCTTAGGTTGGCGAACTTTGTGTATTCGCCTAACCAAGCCAGATTAACGGTCCCTACAGGGCCGTTTCTTTGTTTTGCTATGATAATCTCTGCCTGCTTCTTAAATTCTGAGTCTTTGTTGTAGTATTCGTCTCGATAAATGAACATGACAACATCCGCATCCTGCTCAATGGCGCCGGATTCACGCAGGTCGGAGAGCATAGGCCGTTTGTCAGGCCGGCTTTCTACGGCACGGCTTAGCTGAGACAGAGCGACTACTGGCACATTCAATTCTCTTGCAAGCCCTTTTAATGAGCGGGAGATTTCTGATATCTCCTGCTGTCTGGATTCCTGGCTTTTGCCGACGCTTCCTGTCATTAACTGAAGGTAGTCGATAATGATAAGGTCCAAGCCATGTTCAAGTTTATATTTTCTGCATTTGGAGCGCAGCTCAGAGATGGAGATACCAGGTGTGTCGTCAATAATCAGGCGGGATTTGCCAATGATTCCAGCGCCTTCTATTAATTTCTCCCAGTCAGAATCCTTCATGTTGCCGGTTCGGATTGCCTGTGCATCTACCTGAGATTCCAGAGAGAACAGACGATTCACCAACTGCTCCTTAGACATCTCAAGGCTGAATATGGCAACGCTTCTGTCCTTCTTAAAGGCAATATACTGTGCAATATTCAGGACGAATGCAGTCTTTCCCATAGAGGGCCTTGCTGCAATCAGCACCAGGTCAGAGGGCTGAAGCCCAGAGAGCTTATAATCCAGGTCTATGAATCCTGTAGGGATTCCAGTGACAGTTCCCTTGCTCTTGGAGGCTTTTTCGATTCTCTCCAATGCGTTTAACACCACCTGCTTAATCGGTACAAATTCACCGGAATTTCGTCTCTGTAATAATTCAAAGACGGATTTCTCCGTCTTTTCCAGTATCGCCTCAAGAGATTCGTTTCCAGCGTAACAGACGTTGGAAATATCTTCATTCAGGCGGATTAATTTTCGCATCACAGACTTGTCTGCGACGATTTGTGCGTAATACTTGACGTTTGCCGAGGTTGACACCATATTCAGAAGATCGCGGACAAACTCAAGGCTTGAAACCTCAGCAGGAACATCCTTAGAACGAAGACGCTCCTGCAGCGTAATCAGGTCTACGGGCTGCCCTTCATTAAACAGCTCCACCATGGAGTCAAAGACAACGCCGTAGGCGCTCTGATAGAAATCATTGCCGCTGATAAGCTCGGAGGCTGTGGTGACAGCGTCCCGATCCATCAGCATGGCGCCGACGACAGACTGTTCTGCTTCGATGCTGTGGGGCATTACCCGCTTGATAAGTGCATCTTCCATGAAAAACTCCTTAAGCCTCCTCGTTTACAATTACCTTTAAATCCACAGTTACCTTTGGGTGCAGCTTAATCGGTACATTGTGAGTGCCCAGGGTCTTAATGGCTTCTTTGAGCTGAATCTTCTTTTTGTCTACATCCAGTCCCATCTGTTCCTTTACTTCTGCGGCAATCTCCTTAGAAGCGATTGAGCCGAATGCTTTGCCTCCCTCGCCTGTCTTGATGGACATCTCAACCTTTCCTGTTTCAAGCTTCTTACCAAGCTCCTTTGCCGCCTCGTACTGCTCTTGGGCCAGCTTGTCGTCATTGGCCTTCTTGAGCTTCAAATCATTGAGGTTTTTATTGTTAGCCTCCAACCCTTTTTTCTTCTTAAGAATAAAATTCCTTGCGTAGCCGTCGCTAACTTCTACAATCTCACCCTTCTTTCCAAGGGATTTTACGTCTTCTGTCAATATAACCTTCATAATTAAATGTCTCCTCCTTTTATCATATCGTCAATTACTTTCATAAGGCTTGAGATTGCCTCGTTCATGTCCGTATGGTCAAACTGGGCGCCTGATGCGTTCATATGGCCGCCTCCGCCCAGGCGTTCCATAATAATCTGAACATTCACCTCGTCGATGGACCTTGCGCTTACATAGATTCTTCCATTATACTCCGTGAGCACAAAGGATGCCTTGATATTGTTGATATCCAACAGTTCGTTCGCTGCCTGCGCTCCAATAATAGTCGGGCTTTCAATCTTAAGCGCTGTTCCTCTCGCGATGGCGAATTTCTTGTGGTAAACTTCTGCGCTGCTGATAATCTCTGCCTTAGCTCTATAGGAATCCATATCATCTCGGAACATCTTGCGGACATGGGTGATGTCGGCCCCGCATCTGCGCAGGAATGCCGCTGCCTCAAAGGTACGCACGCCTGTATGGTTCACAAAGTTGTTGGTATCAATCATGATACCGGCGTACATGCTGCTTGCTTCAATCTTAGGAATCTTGATGTCGTCCACAATGTATTGCAGAACTTCTGCCACCATCTCACATGCTGAGGAGGCATAGGGTTCAATATAGGACAACAGGGCATTTTCGATATTATCGCTGCTCTGGCGGTGATGGTCGAGCACAACGATGGTTTTTGTCTTTTTTAATAATTCTTCACGTTCCGTCATCTTGGGCCGGTTCGTGTCAACCACGACTACCATGGAATTCTCATCAGCCATCTCAATGGCCTGAGCAGATTTGAGAAACAGTCCTTCAGAATAATTGGAATCTTTTATAAAGCACTCATACAGTGGGCGAAGTGACGCGGATACTTCGTTAATTACCACATAGGCTTTTTTCTCCATAGACGCCGCTGCCCGACAGATTCCGATGGCTGCCCCGAAAGCATCCGCATCTGTCAACTTATGCCCCATGACGAAAATCCTGTCCTTTAAGGTAATAAATTCTCGAAGGGCTTCTGCCTTTACACGCGCTTTTACACGGGTGTTCTTAGAGGTCTGTTCACGTTTTCCGCCATAGTATGTAATGCCATGGCTGTCTTTGATTACTGCCTGGTCGCCGCCTCTTGCAAGAGCAAGGTCAATGGCAACCCTGGCGTAGTTATACCCCTGGGAATACGCGTCATTGCTTAGTCCAAGACCGATACTTAGGGTTGCGGGAATTCCATTCCCAATGTTCACGGACTTCACATCGTCAAGCAGAGAGAACTTGTCAGCCTCTAATTCTTTGAAATACTGCTTCTTAAGCACGATGAAATATTTATCCGTCTCCATCTTCTTGACAATGCCGTCTACTTTGGCAATATACTGGTTAATCTTCCGGTCCACCAGCGCCATCAAAAGAGATTGGCGGACTTCCTCCACACTGTTGATGACTTCGTCATAGTTGTCGATATAGATTAAGCCTGCCACTAAACGCTGCTCCTCGTTCTCCTTGATGTAACGGTTTAAATCGGTTACATCCTGAAGATGGACGGCAATAAAATATTCTTTTTCCGCCGGCATCTGAAGCAGCAGACCTGTATTGTTAAAGCCTTCCACGGAAACCTGCCGAAGCTCTGCTTTGAATTCTCGGTCAGCAAAATAGACGTCCATCTCTACCGTATCTTGAAGCTCCTTTGGAAAAATACTCCGGTTCAGTTCAGGGATGTACTTGCTAATGGGAACATCCCTCCTGGGCTTGCATCCCAGAAGCTCTTTGAACAGGTCGTTCATCCAGATTGTCTTACCATCACTCATCAGAATCGCGTAGGGTAAGGTCAGCTCTTTAAGCAGAGTGTTCTGGACGATTCCGTACTGTGCGGCAAATTCGACCAAATCCTTTAAAAGAACAGTCTTACTGCGGAAATAGAGTCCAAGGGCAATCAGGCTGTAGATTAGGACGAAGATTCCCATCAAACTTCCTGCCCGATGGTCGATAATATAGACCCAGACATTCATCGCAATAAGGAGAACAGCCATAATGGACGGCCACTGGATATACATTTTTAACTGTCCTCGCAGCTTCAGCTTTTCAGTTTCGTTTTTCTTTTCTAACATCGGCTCATCCTCATGTTTCTAAAGAATAAAATATACGAAAGTTATTATATCACTTTTTAATGCAAATGAAAAGCTATTGAGAAAAGTAGCGGAAAATTAAGAAAATATTTAACATTTTCTTAGAAAATTAGTGTATAGTGTTTGATGAAAATGTTTCACACTAATATCAGAGTGTTGGGAGAGAAGTGTTATGTTAAAGAAAATTAGAAAATGGGCTGCCGTTTTCCTGTGCGGAGCGATGTGTATATGCGGGTGTTCTGGGGAAGACAGCGCACAGGAGCAGGAGAAGCCGGTATCCACAGAGACGAAGAAGGAGCAGACTAAGAAGAAGGAGAAAGAGTATCAGAAAAAGTTGGACATGGTAAAACCGTCAGCTTATGATAACGTAATGGGGCTGAATCTTGAGGAGGGTACAACCCTTTCTATTATAGGCAAGGCAGAAGGCGTGCCATATTGGGATGAGGTAAAACGGGGTGCAGAGCAGGCGGTTAAGGATATCAACGATAATCTTGGATATGAGGGAAAGAAGCAGGTGAAGGTGACTTACAGCGCGCCAAGTACACCGGATAATGTGGATGAGCAGGTGAATATCTTAGATGAAGAATTGGCCAGGTATCCCGCTGCTCTGGGTATTTCCATTGCAGATACTAAGGCTTGTGAGGTACAGTTTGACTTGGCGGCGGAGAGTGATATTCCGGTGGTGGCGTTTGATTCTGGAAGCGATTACCAGGGCTTGATGGCAATGGTATCTACAGATAACCGTACGGCGGCGCGGGAGGCGGCGCAAAAGTTAGCGGAATCGGTGGGTGGGAAAGGCGAAGTGATGCTGTTCATACACGATTCCAAATCTGAGTCGGCAATGAGCCGTGAGCAGGCCTTCAGGGAAGAAATGGAGGCTAATTATCCTGAAATTACCATTGCGGAGGTCTATTATATGGACCGATTGTCTGACATGCAGGAAAGGATTGCGGCGGAAATGAACGGCGTGAATGAAAATGATGAGAATGGAGACATAGAACCAGCAGAAGCTGTCGGGATAGAGACAGCCGGAGAAAATGGGGAGGGCGGCGAGAAGGATGAAGGTGAAGCTTTGGCGGATGGCGAGGCGATTGCCGCAGATACCATCTCAGAGGAAGATGCCATAGACTATCTCTTTGAAAAACATCCGGAGATAAAGGGAATCTATGCAACGAACGGGGATGCTGTGAAGCAAGCGTTAGAAACCTTAGAGCGCAATGAAGCAGAGGCCCGTATCGTTGGCTTTGATGCAGATAAAGAAGAACTTGAAGCAATAAAGGATGGCAGAGTGGAAGGGCTGGTTTTACAGAATCCCTTTGGAATGGGATATGCGGCGGTGATAGCTTCTGCAAGAGCCGCGCTTTCTATGGGAAATGAGGCGGTGGTAGACACAGGATATGTGTGGATTACCAGGAAGAATTTGGAGGAGGAAGGAATTCAAAAATTATTGTACTAATAATGACAGAGGGGTATCCCCATGAAAAAGGCAGGTTTCAAAGAAACCTGCCTTTTCAGTGATATGCCATCTCTGTATTGTGGATGTTCTGAAAACTGATATGCCAATATGAATCCTCTTAATATACTGGCAGTCAGATATCAGCAAAAACTATATATCAAACGTCGGCGTCTCGTTACTGTCAGGAGCCGCCTCTGGAAGGTACAAATGTACAAGCTCAATTCTGTTCTTATCCAGCTTCTCTACAACCATGTGAATTCCATCCTCTGTGTGGATGCTGTCGCCGGGCTCCGGAAGTCGGTCAAGGCGTTCGATAATGAATCCGCCCAGCGAATCATATTCCTCTGAATTCAAATCCAAATCCAGCCGATCGTTTAAGTCGTCAAGATTCGTAGAGCCTTCTACAATATACTCTCGCTCGTCAATCTCTTGAATGAAATCTTCTTCATTCTCATCATACTCGTCATGGATCTCGCCGACGATCTCCTCCAGAATGTCCTCCAGCGTAATCAATCCGGCAGTCTCGCCATATTCGTCAAGTACGATGGCAATATTAAAGGAGGCTTTACGCATCTCCACCAAAAGCTCGGAGATATTCTTATACTCATAAGTAAAATATGCCTCTCTTAAAATATCCTGAATTTGAAATCCCTTTGTATTGTCATATAACAGCAAGTCTTTCATATTAATAGTACCAACCACATTGTCCGTCGTATCCCTGAATACCGGAAGCCTTGTGAATTTGTCTTCGCGGAAGATATCGATTAGCTCGTCGTAGGTACTGTTGACATCGGCAAATGTTACATGAACACGGGGAACCATGACATCCTTAGCCCTGGCATCACCAAGATCAAACACGTTATTAATCATTTCCCGTTCGTCAGATTCTATGACTCCGTCCTCATGGCTTACATCCACGATCGTACGAAGCTCAGTCTCTGTCATGACATTGTTCTTGGCATTCGGATCGACGCGCAGAAGAAACAGTACACCGATAGAAAGCCCGTTGATGATAAAGATAGCAGGCGTCATGATCTTCATAAACATACTGATAATCGGGGCATATAACAGCGACATCTTCTCGGAATGGATGGTAGCCATAGTCTTGGGAGTAATCTCCCCGAATAACAGGATCAGTATAGTCAATATACCGCTTGCGATTGCAACCATGGAACCACCAAAGCTGTAAGCAAGTGAGGTAGTTAGAGATGCTGCCGACAAGTTCACAATGTTGTTGCCAATCAGTATGGCACTTAACATCTTGCCGGAATCATCCGTGATTGCAAGAACTGTCCTGGCGCGCTTGCTTCCTTCATCTGCCAGGGTTCGCATCCGTATCTTATTAACGGTAGTCAGCGCTGTCTCGGCAGAAGAAAAAAATGCAGACAACAATAATAATATAAACAGAATAATGAGTTGTGTGGCGTCACTCGAGTCCAATTGATCAATTCACTCCTTTTTTACATTAAAAATTACTTGAATAAAATTCCTTTGGATTTAATATAACGCATTTGGAGAGATTTTGCAAGAGTACATTGAATTTATTGTAAAATTAGTGTATGATACCCTAGTGCAGTGTCCAATGCAAAGAGGCTTATTTTCACTGGACTGGCGCATATGGAACTGGTGTATTTTAGAATAGTGTTTCAGCAAAAAATGAGAAAGCAGATGGAGAGTTATATGGAACAGAGCACGTATCATGAACTGGCGAAGATTATACCACAGGAGAGGATCAGGACGGAAGAACCCATGAGCAGACATACCACATTCAAGGTCGGAGGACCGGCGGAGGTATTAGTGATGCCCAAGACCTTTGACGAGGTGAAGAAAACGGTCAACCTTTGCAGAACCCGTAATATTTCTTATTATATAGTAGGAAACGGCAGTAATCTTCTGGTGTCTGACCAGGGATACAGAGGCATAGTTATCCAGATTGGAAAGGAGTTTGGCGATATTCGGGTTGAGGGAGACGTTGTGACAGCCCAGGCGGGAGTTCTTCTGTCTGTGGCTGCCAATAAAGCGATGGAGGAAGGGCTGACTGGCTTGGAGTTTGCGTCTGGAATACCGGGGACGCTTGGCGGCGCATGCGTCATGAATGCAGGCGCTTACGGCGGCGAGATGAAAGATGTGCTGACGGAGTTTACTGTGCTGACACAGGAGGGAGATATTGTCAGAATACCGAGCCAGCAGATGGAGCTTGGCTATCGAACCAGTGTCGCTGCTCGTAAAGGATACATTGTGCTGGAGGCTCGCATGCAGCTTCAAAAAGGCGACCGGCAGGAGATTCGGGCAAAAATGGAAGAACTGAAGGAGAAAAGAGTCAGCAAGCAGCCTTTGGAATATCCCAGTGCAGGAAGCACCTTTAAGAGACCGGAGGGATATTTTGCCGGAAAACTGATTCAGGATGCAGGGCTTCGTGGATTTACTGTGGGAGGTGCACAGGTGTCCGAGAAGCACTGTGGATTTGTGATTAACAGAGGTGATGCGACGGCGAGAGACGTGGCAGACCTTATGAGCCGGGTATCGGAAATCGTGGAGGAGAAGTTCGGGGTCAGACTTGAGCCTGAAGTGAGAAGACTGGGAGAGTTCTAAAGATGAGATGTGTGATTGTTACGGGAATGTCGGGGGCAGGTAAGAGTACGGCCCTTAAGATGCTGGAGGATGTGGGATATTTTTGTGTGGATAATCTTCCGGTGCCCTTGATTCCGAAGATGGCAGATCTGCTGCGTGTGCCGGGAAGTGAGCTTAATAAGGCGGCGCTGGGCGTGGATATCAGAAGCGGGCAGAGTCTTACAGAGATGGCCAGAGTATTAGAAGAACTGGATAACGCAGGGATGAAGTATGAGATTCTTTTTTTGGAATCCACCGATCATGTTCTGATTAAGAGGTACAAGGAGACAAGACGGTTTCACCCGCTGGCGGGCAATGATGGACGAGTGGATGAGGGGATTTCTAAAGAGAGAGAAAGAATAAAGTTTCTTAAGAAACGCGCGGATTATCTAATTGATACCAGCCATATGCTTACCAGGGAATTGAAGAGGGAGCTGAATAAGATTTTTGTAGAGAACAAAGAATATAAGAATCTTTACATCTCTGTACTTTCCTTTGGCTTCAAGTATGGAATCCCGCCAGACTCTGATTTGGTGTTTGATGTACGGTTTCTTCCAAACCCATATTATATAGAAGATTTACGTCCCCAAAGTGGTAATGACAGAGAAGTTCGAGAATATGTCATGAATAATGAGAAAGCGATAGAATTTCTGGATAAAATGACAGAGCTGGTGGAATTTCTAATCCCTAACTATGTCCAGGAGGGGAAGACCCAGCTTGTGATTGCAATCGGGTGTACCGGCGGAAAGCATCGTTCGGTTACGCTGGCCAATGAACTTTTTGAGGCGTTGAGTAAGAATGAAAATTACGGTATTCGTGTCGAGCATCGTGACATTGGAAAAGATGCAATTACAAAGGCCAGGTAAGAAGGGGGACAGTTCTGAGGTTGTAATTACAAAGGCAAACATGTGCTGTCATAGGCAGAATAGGAGTAGGAAATGTCATTTTCGGGCAAGATAAAGGAAGAATTGGCAGAGCAGTACGCGAAGGCACGGCACTGTAATCTTGCGGAATTATCTGCAATTATTCATATGGCGGGAGGATTTTCTGACGACAGAAGGGGCGTCTGCTGCGTTCATGTCCATACGGAAAATTATACTGTTGCAAGAAAATGCTTTACATTATTGACAAAAACATTTAATATAGGAATAAGTATCGCAATACGCAGGAATATGACAAAGGGAAGTGCAAGCTACGATATATACGCAAAAGGAGAGGAATTACTTGCAGTCAGAAAGGCAATGGTACAGGCTGTCTGCTGTAAGAGGGCCTACATCCGCGGCGCCTTTATCGCGGCAGGGTCCATGAGCGATCCGGACAAATCCTATCATTTTGAGATCGTCTGTGACACGCGGGGAGAGGCAGAATATCTTAAGGCAATGGTGAATTCATTTGATATGGATGCAAAGATCGTAGCAAGGAAGAAGACCTATGTAGTATACCTGAAGGAAGGCTCGCAGATTGTGGACATACTGAATGTGATGGAGGCGCATGTGGCGCTTTTAGAGCTTGAGAATGTCAGAATCATGAAGGAGATGCGCAACTGTGTGAACCGCAAAGTGAACTGTGAGACAGCGAATATCAATAAGACTGTGTCTGCCGCTGTCAGGCAGATGGAGGACATTAAGTATATACGCGATACGGTTGGTTTTGACAAGTTGCCCGAAGGTTTGAAGGACGTTGCCCTTACGCGTCTTGAACACCCGGATGCAACTTTAAAAGAGCTTGGAGGGCTTTTGAAGGAGCCGGTCGGGAAGTCCGGAGTCAACCACAGGCTGAGAAAATTAAGTGAGATAGCGGTAAAGTTAAGGGATTAGCAAGGAGGAGCAATTTTTTATGACTAAGAGACCTGTTACTATTCAAAACAATATGGATATGGAAGACCGTCCAATTGCGCACCTGGTACAAGAGGCCAGCCAGTATGCCAGCCAGGTGTTCATTGAGATTGATAACAAGAAGATCAATGCGAAGAGTATCATGGGGATGATGAGTCTAAAGTTACAAAAAGGTGAATGTATTACGGTAGTGGCTGAAGGACAGGATGAGCATGAGGCAGTGGCAGGGATAGAAGGTTTCCTTGTCGCAAGTAACTAGTTGTATGGAATCGGAAGACCTGTTTGCTGAACAGGTGTGTATTGAGAGGAATCCGAATAAGTATACATAGTAAGATTGGTCGGGGGGACTGCTGCGGATATTGGCGGCAGTTCCTTAATACGTACAGGGAGATGCATGTGATATGAAAAGGTTATTATTTATCTATAATCCCCGTGCTGGGAAAGGGCTTCTTAAGCCGCAGTTGTCAGATATCATAGATATATTCGTGAAGGCGGGATATGAAGTGGTTGTATATCCAACCCAGGAGTATCGGGATGCATATAAAAAAGTGCAGCAGTATGATGCCCAACAGTATGATTTGGTGGTCTGCAGCGGGGGAGATGGTACGATTGATGAAATTGTGACAGGGATGATGCACAGGAATGTCAGGACACCGGTAGGATACATTCCCACTGGTACAACTAATGATTTTGCCAACAGTCTGCATATTCCCAAGGGTCTTTTGAAAGCGGCAGATAATGCGGTGAACGGCGTGCTGTTTCCCTGTGACGTGGGACGATTTAATGAGGATATCTTCGTGTATGTAGCGGCGTTCGGCATGTTTACGGACGTGTCTTATGAGACAAAGCAGGAGGTGAAGAATATCCTTGGCCATTTGGCATATGTGCTGGAGGGGACGAAACGGCTGTTTAATGTGCCCTCCTATGGAATTAAGGTAGAGCATGACGGGGAAGTGATTGAGGATGAATTCATCTTTGGGATGGTAACGAATTCCCGCTCGGTGGGTGGTTTCCGCAATATGATTGGAAAACAGGTTGTGTTTGACGACGGGCTGTTTGAGGTTACGCTTATAAAGAGGCCGAAGAATCCTATTGCCTTGCAGGAGATTATTGCGGCGCTTCTGATTGAACAGGTGGATACGAAGCACATGTATACATTTAAGACGGGACACATTACCTTTGAGTCGCTGGAGGAGATTCCATGGACATTGGACGGAGAGTTTGGCGGCGAGCATGACGAGGTGGTGATTGATAATCTGAATAAACAGTTGGAAATCATGGTGCCGGAGAAGCATGTTAAAGAACTAAAGGAAGGCGGAATGAAAGTCCCTGAATTACCGGATGGAGGAATGTAGGAGAGGCGCACGTTATCCTCAATAGAGTAGTAAAAGAATTATGAAAAATAGTTGACAGATGCGTTTGGGAGTGCTATAGTAACAAAAGGCTGCCGAAGACAGCAGGTGCTCGATGATAAGAGCGTAAGTATACCAACGCCTGCCGAGGAAAGTTAGATTCGTTGACTATGAATTAACAATACCTCTGTGTCTTTGATGCGGAGGTTTTTTCATACCATAGTATAGATATTGCACTTTTCCCATATCGCAGTCGCACAAAATATATAAGGAGGTGCACCATTCGTGGCAAAAGTTGAATTAAAACAGCCAATCGTACAGGCTATTGCAGATGACGTCAAGGACGCAGCCAGCGTCGTGCTGGTTGACTACCGCGGTCTTACTGTTGCACAGGATACTGAGCTTCGTAAGCAGTTAAGGGAAGCGGGAATCGTCTACAAGGTTTGTAAGAACACAATGATGAAGAGAGCTTTTGAGGGAACTGACTTTGCGGCATTAGACGAGCATTTGGAAGGCCCAAGCGCAATCGCAATCTCTAAGGACGATGCAACGGCTCCGGCAAGAATTCTCTGTAAGTTTGCAAAGGATGCTAAAGCTCTTGAGCTGAAAGCAGGTGTGGTTGAAGGTACGGTATATGACAGCGCCGCACTGACTGAGTTATCCAAGATCCCGTCAAGGGAGGAGTTGTTGTCCAAGCTGCTTGGAAGCCTGCAGTCACCAATCACCAATCTTGCCCGCGTTCTCAATCAGATTGCAGAGCAGGGCGGAGCAGAGAACTGCACACCGGCTCCGGCAGAAGAAGCGGCAGAGACACCGGCAGAGTAGTCATCCGGTTTTGTTCTCAGGAACTTTATGTATCGGCAAGATACAAAAATAATATGAATAAATGGAGGAAAATATAATGGCAAAGTTGACAACGGCTGAATTTATTGATGCAATCAAAGAATTATCAGTATTAGAGTTGAATGAGTTAGTAAAAGCATGTGAAGAAGAATTTGGTGTATCTGCAGCGGCAGGCGTAGTAGTTGCAGCAGCGGCAGAGGGTCCGGCAGAGGAAGAAAAGGATGAGTTCGACGTAGAATTAGTATCCGCAGGCGCTTCTAAGGTTAAGGTTATCAAGGTTGTTCGTGAGATTACAGGTCTTGGTCTGAAAGAGGCTAAGGCAGTAGTTGACGAGGCACCGAAGGTAGTGAAGGAAGGCGTTTCCAAGGCAGAGGCTGAGGAGATCAAGGCTAAACTTGAGGCTGAAGGCGCAGAGGTAAACTTGAAATAAGGAACTAAAATCTGCAAAAGAGATGATTTCAGAGAGGGCTGTCCTATAATGGGCAGCCTTTTTGTATGGGTCTATTGTTTTCATACTTACGAAATTCGAGAAATTTTTTGTAAAATCCTCAAAAAAATCGTGAAAAATCGCCAAAATTTCGTTGACAAGCCTTATGTCTATGTGGTATAGTAAAAAATGCACTATTGTGGAAAGTTCTGCCATAATATCGCATGGAGACAGTGGGGAATGCGCTGTTTCCAATGGTTTTACAATATTGTTTTCCAAAAAATTGTGAGGAGAGTGAAACGTCAATATGGAGAAAAACAGAATTCGTCCCATCAAAAGCGGAAAAAGTTCACGCATGAGTTATTCCAGACAAAAAGAAGTTCTTCAGATGCCGAATTTGATCGAAGTCCAGAAGGATTCTTACCAATGGTTTCTGGATGAAGGACTGAACGAAGTATTTGATGACATTTCCCCGATTACCGATTACAGCGGTCATCTGAGCCTGGAATTTGTTGACTTTACTTTGTGCGAGAAAGACGTGAAATACACCATCGAAGAGTGTAAAGAACGTGATGCTACTTACGCGGCGCCACTTAAGGTACGGGTGAGGCTTCATAACAAAGAGACAGATGAGATCAACGAGCACGAGATTTTCATGGGTGACCTGCCGTTGATGACGAGCACAGGTACGTTTGTAATTAACGGGGCAGAACGTGTTATCGTAAGCCAGTTGGTGCGTTCGCCGGGTATCTATTATGCAATCGCACATGACAAATTAGGCAAGAAGCTGTATTCCTCCACCGTAATCCCCAATCGTGGTGCATGGCTGGAGTATGAGACGGATTCCAATGACGTTTTTTATGTACGTGTAGATAGAACGAGAAAGGTGCCGATCACGGTGTTAGTCCGCGCGTTGGGGATTGGGACTAATCCAGAGATTGTAGAGCTGTTCGGTGAAGAACCGAAGATCATGGCAAGTTTTGAGAAGGATGCCGCGACCAATTACCAGGAAGGTCTTTTGGAATTATATAAGAAGATTCGTCCGGGCGAGCCGCTTGCTGTAGACAGCGCAGAGAGCTTGATTACGAGTATGTTCTTTGACCCCAGGCGCTATGATTTGGCTAAGGTAGGAAGATATAAGTTTAATAAGAAGCTGGCTCTGAAAAACCGTATCACCGGACAGGTGCTTGCACAGGATGTTGCAAGCCCGATTACGGGAGAGGTCATTGCCGAGGCGGGAACGAAGGTGACTCGCGAGATGGCAGAGCAGATTCAGAATTCGGCAGTTCCTTTTGTGTGGATTGACAGACCGGAGGAGGAACGAAGCATCAAGGTGATTTCCAATATGATGGTGGATCTTGATGCAGTCGTGGAGATTGACCCTAAAGAGGTAGGGGTTACGGAGCAGGTGTATTATCCTGTTCTTGAGGGAATCCTTGATGAGACCGGCGGTGACATCGATGAACTTAAGGATGTCATTCGGCGGGATATTCATGACTTGATTCCAAAGCATATTACGAAAGAGGACATTATTGCGTCCATTAACTATAATATCCATCTGGAGTATGGATTGGGCAATGACGACGATATCGATCATCTGGGTAACCGCCGTATCCGTTCTGTGGGAGAACTTTTGCAGAATCAGTACAGGATTGGTCTGTCCAGATTGGAGAGGGTGGTGCGTGAGAGAATGACCACTCAGGACCTTGAGGGTATTTCTCCCCAGTCATTGATCAATATTAAACCTGTGACAGCGGCAGTAAAGGAGTTCTTCGGTTCCTCACAGTTGTCACAGTTCATGGATCAGAATAATCCGTTGGGTGAGCTGACCCATAAGCGGCGTCTGTCCGCCCTTGGACCAGGCGGTCTGTCACGTGACCGTGCGGGCTTCGAGGTGCGAGACGTTCACTATTCACACTATGGAAGGATGTGCCCGATCGAGACGCCTGAAGGTCCGAATATCGGTCTGATTAACTCTCTTGCTACTTATGCAAGGATTAATCAGTACGGATTTATTGAGGCGCCGTACCGTAGGATTGATCACAGCGACCCATCGAATCCGGTAGTTACGGAGGAGGTTGTCTATATGACGGCGGACGAAGAGGATAACTACCATGTAGCTCAGGCCAATGAGGCATTGGATGAGGAAGGACATTTTATCCGGAAGAATGTATCCGGTCGTTACAGGGAAGAAACCCAGGAGTACGAGAGACGTATGTTTGATTACATGGATGTTTCCCCGAAGATGGTATTCTCCGTTGCGACAGCATTGATTCCTTTCCTGGAGAATGACGACGCGAATCGCGCGCTGATGGGATCTAACATGCAGCGTCAGGCGGTTCCACTTCTGCTTACGGAGGCGCCCGTTGTCGGAACCGGTATGGAGGAGAAGTCCGCAGTCGATTCCGGCGTGTGTGTGATTGCCGAAAAGAGCGGTGTGGTAGAGCGCGCCACGTCTACAGAGATTACAATCCGTCAGGAGGACGGCAACCTTAAGAGATATAAGCTGACGAAGTTTTTGAGAAGTAACCAGAGCAACTGCTATAACCAGAGGCCCATTGTATTCAAGGGCGACAAGGTGGAGGCAGGAGATGTAATTGCAGACGGACCTTCTACATCTAATGGTGAGATGGCTCTTGGCAAGAATCCGCTGATTGGATTCATGACCTGGGAAGGGTATAATTACGAGGATGCGGTCCTGCTGAGCGAGCGTCTGGTACAGGAGGATGTGTATACATCTGTTCATATAGAGGAATATGAGGCGGAAGCCCGTGATACCAAGCTTGGACCAGAGGAGGTTACAAGGGATATTCCGGGCGTGGGCGACGACGCCCTTAAGAATCTGGATGAGAGAGGCATCATTCGGATCGGTGCTGAAGTGCGCGCGGGAGATATCCTGGTAGGTAAGGTAACTCCTAAGGGTGAGACAGAGCTGACGGCAGAAGAACGTCTGCTTCGGGCAATCTTCGGTGAGAAGGCGCGTGAGGTAAGAGATACGTCTCTGAAGGTACCCCACGGTGAGTACGGTATTGTTGTGGATGCCAAGGTATTTACCCGTGATAACGGCGACGAGCTGTCTCCGGGCGTAAACCAGGCTGTCCGCATCTACATTGCGCAGAAAAGAAAGATTTCCGTAGGCGACAAGATGGCGGGACGTCACGGTAACAAGGGTGTTGTTTCCCGTGTGCTTCCGGTGGAGGATATGCCTTTCCTGCCGAACGGCCGTCCGCTGGATATCGTGCTGAATCCTCTGGGCGTACCTTCCCGTATGAATATCGGACAGGTATTGGAGATTCATCTGTCACTGGCCTCAAAGGCGCTGGGCTTTAATATTGCGACGCCTGTATTCGACGGTGCAGATGAGAATGATATTATGGATACCCTTGATTTGGCTAACGATTATGTGAATCTGAGCTGGGAAGATTTTGAAGCCAAGCATAAGGAGGAACTGCTTCCTGAGGTTATGGAGTATTTGTCTGAGAACAGAGACCACAGGGAGTTGTGGAAGGGCGTTCCGATTTCCAGAGATGGGAAGGTGCGCCTGCGGGACGGACGTACAGGAGAGTATTTCGACAGTCCGGTTACTATTGGACACATGCATTATCTGAAGCTTCATCATCTGGTTGACGATAAGATTCATGCACGTTCTACCGGTCCTTACTCTCTGGTTACACAGCAGCCCTTGGGCGGTAAGGCACAGTTTGGCGGACAGCGTTTCGGAGAGATGGAGGTATGGGCGTTGGAGGCATACGGCGCGTCCTATACTTTGCAGGAGATTCTGACTGTGAAGTCTGACGATGTGGTGGGACGTGTGAAGACCTACGAGGCAATTATCAAGGGTGAGAATATTCCAGAGCCGGGTATTCCAGAGTCCTTCAAAGTATTGTTAAAGGAGCTGCAGTCCCTTGGGCTTGATGTGCGCGTGCTTCGTGACGATAACACAGAGGTTGAGATTATAGAGACAGCAGATATGGGAGAGACAGATTTCCGCTCATTGATTGAGGGAGACAGAAAATATCATCAGGATGATGACCTTGGCGAACACGGGTATACCGAACAGGAATTCCAGGGGGAGGAACTTATTGATATTGAGGAGGAACCTGAAGAGGAAGACTTTGACGATATGGAATATGAACCCGATGATGATTTTTATGATGACTTGTCGGATGTTGAATAGGAAGGGGTGCCAGTATGCCGGAAAACAATAAGGAACAAGCATATCAGCCAATGACTTTTGATGCGATCAAGATTGGTCTGGCGTCGCCGGAGAAGATTCTGGAATGGTCCAGGGGAGAAGTGACGAAACCGGAGACGATCAACTACCGTACGCTGAAGCCGGAGAAGGACGGATTGTTCTGTGAGAGGATCTTCGGACCAAGCAAGGACTGGGAGTGTCATTGTGGTAAATATAAAAAGATCCGTTACAAGGGCGTTGTCTGTGACCGATGCGGCGTAGAGGTTACGAAGTCAAGCGTAAGACGCGAGCGTATGGGGCATATTGCTTTGGCGGCTCCTGTGTCTCATATCTGGTATTTTAAAGGAATTCCGAGCCGGATGGGTCTGATTCTTGACCTGTCCCCAAGGACATTGGAGAAGGTGCTGTATTTCGCATCTTATATTGTACTGGACAGAGGGGACAGTGACCTTCAGTACAAGCAGGTGTTGTCAGAGCAGGAGTATCAGGAGGCAAGAGAGAAGTGGGGCTCTGCTTTCCGTGTGGGAATGGGTGCGGAGTCCATTAAGGAGCTTTTGCAGTCCATTGATTTGGATAAAGATTATGAGGAGCTGCAGGAGGGCTTAAAGGGTGCGACCGGACAGAAGCGTGCAAGGATTGTGAAGCGTTTGGAGGTTGTGGAGGCTTTCCGTGAATCAGGAAATAAACCGGAGTGGATGATTATGACAGCGATTCCTGTCATTCCGCCGGATCTTCGTCCAATGGTGCAGTTGGATGGCGGACGTTTTGCTACGTCCGACTTAAATGACCTGTATCGTAGGATTATTAACCGTAATAACCGTCTGAAGCGTCTGTTGGAGTTGGGCGCGCCGGACATTATTGTAAGGAATGAGAAGAGAATGTTACAGGAGGCTGTGGACGCATTGATTGACAACGGACGCCGCGGCCGTCCGGTAACAGGACCGGGTAACAGGGCGTTAAAGTCCCTGTCCGATATGCTGAAGGGTAAATCCGGCCGTTTCCGTCAGAATCTGCTTGGAAAACGTGTGGATTACTCCGGCCGTTCCGTTATCGTGGTAGGACCAGAGCTTAAGATTTACCAGTGCGGTCTGCCCAAAGAGATGGCAATCGAGCTTTTTAAGCCCTTTGTTATGAAAGAGCTGGTGCAGAATGGAACTGCACACAACATTAAGAATGCGAAGAAGATGGTAGAGAGGGTACAGCCTGAGGTATGGGATGTATTGGAGGATGTAATCAAAGAGCATCCGGTTATGCTGAACCGTGCCCCTACCCTCCACAGGCTTGGAATCCAGGCTTTTGAGCCGATTCTGGTAGAAGGTAAGGCAATTAAGCTGCACCCGTTGGTATGTACGGCTTACAATGCAGACTTTGATGGAGACCAGATGGCGGTGCATCTGCCGCTGTCTGTGGAGGCTCAGGCAGAGTGCCGTTTCCTCCTGCTGTCCCCCAATAACCTGTTGAAGCCGTCCGACGGCGGGCCGGTTGCGGTTCCATCCCAGGATATGGTTCTTGGTATCTACTATCTGACCCAGGAAAGACCAGGGGCAAAGGGAGAGGGCAAGTTCTTTAAGAATGTGAATGAGGCAATTCTTGCCTATGAGAATGAGGCGATTACCCTTCATTCTCGTATTAAGGTACGTGTGAAGAAGATGCTTCCCGATGGTACGGTGAAGCGAGGAAATATTGAGTCTACCCTTGGACGCTTCCTGTTTAATGAGATTATACCACAGGATCTGGGCTTTGTTGACCGTGAGACAGCAGAGAATGAGCTGCTTTTAGAGGTGGATTTCCACGTTGGAAAGAAGCAGTTGAAGCAGATTCTTGAGAAGGTTATCAATACCCATGGCTCTACGGCTACAGCAGAGGTTCTGGACGCTGTTAAATCTATTGGATATAAGTATTCCACAAGAGCTGCCATGACCGTATCGATTTCTGATATGACTGTACCTCCGCAGAAACCGGAGATGATTAAGCAGGCCCAGGATACGGTGGATAAGATTACCAAGAACTTTAAGCGTGGTCTGATTACAGAGGAAGAACGATACAAAGAGGTTGTTGAGACATGGAAGGCGACGGACGACGCACTGACGGAGGCCCTGCTTTCTGGTTTGGATAAATATAATAACATTTTCATGATGGCGGACTCCGGCGCCCGTGGTTCTGACAAGCAGATTAAGCAGCTTGCAGGTATGCGTGGACTGATGGCGGATACGACGGGACGTACCATCGAGCTGCCGATTAAGTCTAACTTCCGTGAAGGTCTGGACGTACTGGAATACTTCATGTCTGCCCATGGCGCGCGTAAAGGTCTGTCTGATACAGCCCTTCGTACTGCCGACTCCGGATACTTGACCAGACGTCTGGTTGACGTATCCCAGGAGTTGATTATCCATGAGGTAGACTGTGTGGAGAAGGGTGCCGAGCTTCCGGGAATGTATGTCAAAGCATTTATGGATGGCAATGAAGAAATTGAGAGTCTTCAGGAGCGTATTACAGGACGTTATCTGTGTGAAAATATTGTTGACAAAGACGGCAATATCCTTGTGAAAGCCAACCATATGGTAACGCCGAAGCGTGCCGAGCTGATTATGAAAAAGGGTGTGGATGAGAACGGAAATACCCTGACACAGGTGAAGATTCGGACCATCCTGACCTGTAAATCCCATAACGGTGTCTGTGCGAAGTGTTACGGCGCTAACATGGCTACCGGCGAGCCGGTACAGGTGGGTGAGGCTGTGGGTATTATCGCAGCCCAGTCCATCGGTGAGCCTGGTACACAGCTTACTATGCGTACCTTCCATACAGGCGGTGTTGCCGGTGATGATATCACACAGGGTCTTCCCCGTGTCGAGGAGCTTTTTGAGGCGAGAAAGCCGAAGGGACTTGCGATTATTACAGAATTTGCCGGAACGGCGAATATTCATGATACAAAGAAGAAACGAGAGATTATCGTTACCAATAATGAGACGGGCGAGACAAAGGCTTATCTGATTCCTTATGGCTCTAGGATCAAGATTCAGGACGGTGCTGTGCTAGAGGCCGGTGACGAGCTGACAGAAGGTAGTGTGAATCCTCACGATATCTTGAAGATTAAGGGCCTTAGGGCTGTACAGGATTATATGATTCAGGAGGTACAGCGTGTATACCGTCTTCAGGGTGTTGAGATTAATGATAAGCATATCGAGGTTATCGTACGCCAGATGCTTAAGAAGGTTCGTGTCGAGGAGGCGGGAGACAGTGAGTTCCTGCCGGGCACCAATGTAGACAGACTGGAGTTCGAGGATGTGAACGCAGCGTTAGAGCGTGAAGACCTTGTACCTGCCCTGGGCGAGCAGATTATGTTGGGTATTACCAAGGCTTCCCTGGCAACCAATTCCTTCTTATCAGCGGCATCCTTCCAGGAGACCACGAAGGTTCTGACTGAGGCGGCTATTAAGGGTAAGGTAGATCCTTTGATTGGCTTGAAGGAGAATGTTATCATCGGTAAGCATATTCCGGCTGGTACGGGTATGAGGAAATACCGTGATATTCGTCTGGACAGTGACAGAGAGCTTGAGGATGAACTGGTGCTGGATGAAGCTTCCAGATTGCAGGATAATCTGATGCTGGATGTGGAGACGGATATAGATGAACTTGAGGATGAGTCTGGTCTTGGATACGAGGATTCCGATGGGCTTGGCTTAGAGGACGACGCAGACTTTAGCGCAGGAGAAGAAGAATTTGTGGAGTTGGTAGAAGAATAATAGTAAGGCGAGTTTTTAGAGGGCAGCAGACCTGAATGGTTTGCTGTTCTTTTTTCGTTCTGTTTACTTATTGAGAAAAAACAATCAATAACGTTATTGACAATCAATATCATTTGGAATACAATACCATTGTAAATGATAATCAATATCATTGCTTGCGAGGTGAGATATGAGTCAGGAAGAAAAAACCACAGCCGTAATCCGGCAGTTAAAGGGAAATGGGTATAGGATTACAGAACAGAGAAGGCTGTTGATTCAACTTATTCTGGAAAATGAATATTCTTCCTGCAAAGAGATCTATTTTGCCGCAAGAGAAAAGAATCATAATGTAGGATTGGCGACTGTCTATCGGATGGTACAGCTATTGGAGGACATGGAGCTGATACATAAAGAAATGGTTGTGCGTTTGTGAAGGAGGGATTTATGATGCCGCTGACAATGTTGAATTCCGGTGAGGACGCCGCGATTAAGCGGATTGGCGGAAAGGACGAAGCGAAACGCTTTCTGGAGAAGCTAGGTTTCACTGTGGGAGAGAAGGTTAAGATTGTGTCAAGTAATCATGGAAATGTGATTGTACAGGTTAAGGCCTCCAGGGTTGCGGTAAGCAAGGGAATTGCCAATAAGATTATGGTGTGAATTGCCGGTTGGACGCGTGTGGATACGCTGTATTAAGATGGAGGAGGAACGTGAAAATGTTTACATTAAAGGATGTAAAATGTGGCCAGAATGTAGTGGTGGTAAAGCTGCATGGAGAAGGGGCTATAAAACGAAGGATTATGGATATGGGCATTACGAAAGGAACGTCGATCTATGTCAGGAGGGTTGCGCCCCTTGGGGACCCTGTAGAAGTAAGGGTCAGGGGATACGAGCTTTCCCTGAGGAAAGAGGATGCGCAGACCATAGAGGTGCAATAAGGCTTTTAGGCAGAGACAGATTATAGAAAATAAGTGATACAAGGAGGCTGGAAAATGGGAGTGAAAATCGCACTTGCAGGAAATCCGAATTGCGGAAAGACCACATTATTCAATGCGCTTACAGGTTCAAATCAGTTCGTTGGAAACTGGCCTGGCGTAACTGTTGAGAAGAAGGAGGGAAAATTAAAGGATAACAAGGAGGTTACGGTTACGGACCTTCCGGGAATCTATTCCTTATCACCGTATACCCTGGAGGAAGTGGTGGCCAGAAATTATCTGATTGAAGAACGTCCGGATGTGATTCTGAACATTGTGGACGGTACAAATCTTGAGCGAAACCTCTATCTGAGTACACAGTTAATGGAGCTTGGAATTCCGGTTGTGATGGCAGTCAACATGATGGATGTGGTACAAAAATCCGGAGCTCAGATCAACATGCAAAAGCTTGCAGAAAACTTGGGGTGCGAAGTTGTATCTATTTCCGCCCTTAAGGGAGATGGAATCAAAGAAGCGGCAGACAGGGCTGTGGCAGCGGCGCAGGATAAAAACATGTCCGCGCATGTTCGTGAATTTTCACCAGAAGTAGAGGGATATCTCACAGAAATCCAAAAGATGCTAAGGGGTGTACCGGACGAACAGAAGCGCTTCTATGCTGTGAAATTATTTGAAAGAGATGATAAAATTCTGAAGCAGTTGTCAGAGGCGCCGGATACAGCCGATATTATAGCCAGGGCAGAGGAAAAACTTGAGGAGGATACAGAGAGTATTATCACAAATGAACGATATCAATATATTGCCGCTGTCATAGATAAATGTCTGAAAAAGGCGGATAGTGATAAGTTGACAATCTCTGATAAGATTGATAGAATCGTTACAAACCGGTGGTTTGCTCTGCCATTTTTTGCAGGTGTGATGTGGTTCGTGTATTACGTATCGGTCACGACAGTGGGAGGACCTGCTACTGACTGGACTAATGATGTGCTGTTTGGAGCAATCATTCCGCCGGCTATTGAAAATTTTCTTGTGAGCATTAACTGTGCGGACTGGCTTAAAGGTTTAATCCTGGACGGTATTGTAGGCGGTGTAGGGGCGGTTCTTGGATTTGTCCCCCAGATGCTGGTATTGTTTCTTTTTCTTGCCTTCTTAGAAGCCTGCGGATATATGGCGAGGATTGCATTTATTATGGATAGAATATTCCGTAAATTCGGATTATCCGGCAAATCATTTATTCCCATGTTAATCGGGACTGGCTGTGGTGTTCCGGCAATCATGGCATCCCGCACGATTGAAAACGACCGTGACCGGAAGATGACCATTATAACCACAACGTTCATCCCATGCGGCGCAAAATTACCAATTATCGCCTTGATTGCAGGCGCTCTGTTTGACGGGGCGTCATGGGTGGCGCCCAGCGCATATTTTGTGGGGATTGCAGCGATTATCTGCTCTGGAATTATTCTGAAGAAAACAAGATTGTTTGCCGGAGATCCGGCGCCCTTTGTTATGGAGCTTCCTGCATATCACATGCCCACAGCGGGGAATGTACTAAGGAGTATGTGGGAGAGAGGCTGGTCCTTCATTAAGAAAGCTGGTACGGTTATTCTCCTGTCAACCATCTTTATCTGGTTTACATCAAGCTTCGGTATCGTAGACGGGCAGGTTGTCATGGTAGAAGATTTAAGCGATGGATTCCTGGCAGGAATTGGCAGAATGTTTGCATGGCTTTTCATCCCGTTGGGATGGGGCGACTGGCAGGCGGCGGTTGCGGCGATTACAGGGCTTGTGGCTAAGGAGAATGTGGTGGGGACCTTTGGGGTTCTCTATGGATTTGCAGAGGTAGCAGAGGACGGAGCTGAAATTTGGGGAACTCTTGCAGCCAGTATGACCGGACTTGCGGCTTACTCCTTCCTTGTGTTCAATCTTCTTTGCGCTCCTTGTTTTGCGGCGATTGGTGCCATTAAAAGAGAGATGAATAACGGAAAATGGACTTGGTTTGCCATCGGATATCAGTGTGCATTTGCTTATGCTGTGTCAATGTGTATCTATCAGTTCGGAGTATTTTTTGCTGACGGCAGTTTTGGAGTTGGTACGATTGCGGCAATTTTGATGTTAGTTGTATTTTTGTATTTGTTATTCCGTCCCCATAGGGAAAGGACTACCCTCAGAGTGAAGCTTTCCAGTGTGGCGGTAAGAGGTGCGAAGGCGTAGTGAGTTACAGTTTATATTATATATAGGAAGGAGAAGGTATGGCATTAGCGGCAGGCAATATTTTCTCTACGTCAATAGTGGGAAGCGGTGTATTATGTATCGTGATATTGGCGATGAGAAATATTTGGAAAAAGAGGAAAGAAGGAGGCTGCAGCGGCTGTGGCTGCAGTGGCTGTGGCAGAGGGTGTCCCAGTAAAAATATGGACACAGACAGGCGGGATTGAATTGACTTTTCATAGTAGAAATACTATAATGAAACTGTCGGAACCGACGGCGTCAGGCTGTCAGTTCGGACAGCTTCTTTGTATATAATCAGGTGCAAAGAATGCCTGTTATATTAAGAATAAAAATATGTAATCAGAAAGGTTGGGGAAGACAATGGACCAGAATAAGGTGGCAAGAGTATTAAAATCAATGGAAGAACACGGGATACCACAGATGATCGTATCAGATCCGGTTGCAATTTTCTATCTTACAGGCAAATGGATTGCACCAGGCGAGAGACTTCTGGCGTTATATCTGAATGTCAGCGGTAATCATAAGCTTGTAATCAACAAATTATTCCCTCAGGAGAAGGATTTGGGTGTAGAGCTGGTATGGTATGACGATATCGAGGACGGCGTTGAGATATTGAGCAGATTTGTGGAGAAGGACAAGGTAATGGGGATCGACAAGACCTGGCCGGCAAGATTCCTTCTTAGGCTTCAGGAATTAGGCGGTGGAAGCAAGTTCGTGAATGGTTCTCCGATTATCGACTATATCCGTATGGTAAAGGACGAGAAGGAGAAAGAACTGATGCGCGAGTCTTCAAGGCTTAACGATATTGCAATGGAGAAATTGATTCCATGGGTATCCAAGGGACTGACTGAGAAAGAATTGAACGCCAAGATTCGTGAAATCTACAAAGAGCTTGGATGTGAGGACGTGTCGTTTGACCCAATTACAGCGTATGCGAAGGGTGCAGCAGATCCTCATCATGTGACAGATGATTCCAAGGGTAAGCGTGGCGATTGTGTTATCCTTGATATCGGAGCTTTTAAAGATAATTATGCTTCCGATATGACGAGAACTGTATTTATTGGTGAGGTGTCCGAGCGTGCAAAAGAGATTTATGATATTGTTGTAGAGGCGAACAGACGCGGAATTGAGGCTGCGAAGCCAGGCAACAGAATGTGTGACGTTGATCTTGCAGCAAGAAATTATATTGAAGAAAAGGGATATGGACAGTATTTTACGCACAGGACGGGGCACTCTATCGGTCTTGAAGATCATGAGTTCGGTGATGTATCTTCTGTCAATGAGGATATTATCCAGGTTGGACAGTGCTTCTCTGTAGAGCCAGGAATCTATCTTGCGGAAGAGGGAATCGGCGTACGTATTGAAGACCTTGTAATTATTACAGAGGACGGATGCGAGGTATTGAATCATTTCACCAAGGATTTGATTATTGTACCGGAAGAATAAGGGGCGTAGAGACTTATTTGCGAAGCGAACGAGCGTGATTGAGTCTGAACCGCAGTAATATGCAGATGCAGACAGGATATGAGGAGAATAAGATATCTTGTCTGCATCTTTATGTATTTGTTAAATGTCTATTCAGCCAAATGGCACTCAGGTTTTTTAATATGATGTCTGACAGACCAGAAGAAGATGTCGAACCATGTCGAAGGATTGTCAGGCTTTTTTGCTTGGAGGACTTGTATTTTATAAGAAATATCTGGTAAAATAAACTTGTGAGGATATTAGTTAAGTGGTGAGTGTTTTGCCAGTCATTATAATTGCAGATCGTTAGCCCTTGGAAGAATGAGATACAGTTCTTGTAGGCTGCTGTCTGTTTCTGGGATAATCTGTCCGGTTCGGACAATATTTTCAAGTGTAATTATTAATTTCGTCAGTGTCCCGCCTTTGTGGTGAAGACAGCCTTATTGCTGTACCCTAAAGGCAGGGAGTAGTGACAGGAGGTCTTTTTGAATAGGAGTGATACGATGAATCGAGGAAAGATGGAGAACGAGTATGTTGGATTGATGGTGAATATGTATGAGAAGTCAAACGATGAGCTTTGTGCAATCGCGGAAAGCGGGCGTATTGATGATATTATGACCGGATATCTTGTGCTGATTTTACACAAGGTAGGAGTTACAATGGAGAAAGTGAATGAGATAGACTATGGCGCCATTTTTCGGAAAATTGACGTACGGGAAGCACAGATGTTAGGACGATTATATGGAAGAAAGGCGGCATAGGAAAGAAGGGAATAAAGATAATATAAAGAACTTATTTTATTGCTTGACCTTTGAGTATAAAGAGATTATAATTTTGAACGAAAGACTTGTAAAGAACGCATACAAACGGATAAAATGAATCGAATAAAGGAGGAGCTGCAATGAATAGAGAGCAGGCACATGATATCTTAATGAGATACATGAAGGGAGAGAACTATATTACACATTCTTATGCTGTTGAGGCGATTATGAAAGGCTTAGCAAAACGCCTTGCACCAAAGGACGTTGAATATTGGGGAATTGTTGGACTGCTTCATGATCTGGATGAGGAGCAATGTGACTGGCAGCACAATATGGCGGTACATGGCCCGACCTCCGTGGAGATTTTGAAGAAAGAAGGGATTGAGGACAAGACATTGTTCGACGCGATTTGCGCGCACAATCCAAAGAGTGGTGTGAAAGCCAAGACACCGTTACAGTATGCCGTTTTGGCGGCGGATCCGATGAGCGGCTTTGTGAAGGCGGTTGCACAGATCTATCCGGACAAGAAGATTGCGAGTGTAAAGCATAAGTCGGTCATGAAGCGTTTTAATGAGCTGCGTTTTGCGTCTGGAGCAAACCGTGATTATATGGAGTCAATCGAATTTACCGGATTGAGTTTGGATGACCTCATTGATGTCGCTCTGGAGGAGATGGGAGCGATTGCGGATGTACTTGGCTTATAGAAGCTATAACAGTTAAAAAATTCACACAATAATATAATAGGAAGTAATTGGTATCTTGAGGGGAGTTTGTATGGCTCAATACAGTATTTCCCAAAGACCTTGCAGAAATATGTTGACAAATGTTGTGGGGGGTATTCTAGTCTAGTGTATTAGCACTTTGATATGCCATCTGATAGAGATAGAGTAAGATTTATCCGAATATCAGTGTGCTAATACACAGGTGTGCTGATTGCATAACAGGCAGTCAATATACCAGATACACAACAAATTGGAAATGATTGATTAAAAAACAAAAAAATGGCAAGGCTCAAGGTATCTGCATTAGCGCAAAGCGGTTGACAAAACCACATGGACAGGGTATTATTAAATACAGGCCATGTGAACAAGAAAGGTGTGAAGGTATGGAAGGCTTTATTGACATGCATTGTCATATATTGCCGGGAGTGGATGACGGCGCGAAAGATATCGACGAGACGAGGCAAATGTTAAGAATCGCATATGAGGAAGGGATACGCTGTATTATTGCTACTCCGCATCATCACCCAAGGCGTGGCAAAGAGAATCCAAAAGTGTTACGAAGACAGGCCAAGCTGCTTAGAGAAGCGGCCCACGAGATTGATGAGCATTTTCGTATTTATCTTGGGACGGAAATTTTCTTCGGTCAGGACGTGGTAGATAAGTTGGAAGCCAGGCAGATTTTGACTATGAATGGCAGAGACTATGTGCTTGTGGAATTTTCACCTTCCGATACTTATGCTTATATAAGGCAGAGTCTTCAGCAGTTGCAGCTTAGTGGTTATCAAGTAATTCTCGCCCATGTGGAGAGATATAACTGTATTGTGAAAGATGCCGAGCTGGCAGAGCAGCTATGGGAGATGGGAATACATCTGCAGGTGAACGCGGATAGTATTATCGGTGAGAACGGAAGAGAGGTCAAGAAGTTTGTGAAATATCTGATGGATTCAGATATGCTTTTCTGTGTCGGAACGGATGCGCACAGCAGCAGGCACCGAGCCCCCAGGATGAAGAAAGCGGCGGGGTTTGTAAAGAAAAAATACGGTGAAGAATATATGAGGAGGATATTCTTTAGCAATGCAAAGACGATGCTGAAGAAGTTACAGAAGAATGAGTTACGATAAGATGACGAATCCGGAATTTGATAATGACGAGATTACAATAGATTTAACCGAGCTATTTATGGTGTTGTGGTCTGAGATTCATATCATACTGCTGTCGGGAATTCTGATGGCGTTATTGGCGTTTGTGGGGACGAAGCTGTTTATTACTCCCCTTTATACATCGACGACACAGATGTATGTTTTGACGAAACAGGACAGTAATTCCAGTGTTACCTATAGTGACCTGCAGACAGGTACACAGCTTACTAAGGACTATATGGTTCTGATTAAGAGCCGTCCTGTATTGGAGCAGGTAATCTCGGTATTGAACCTTGACATAGAAGTAGAAAAGCTGGCGGATATGATCAGTGTTGAGACGGAGACGGACACCCGTGTTCTGAATATTAGTGTCAAGAATGAAGACCCAAGAGTTGCGAAGGAAATTGCCGATGCTGTCAGGGAAGCCGTAGGAATTCAGATTACTGAGATCATGGATGCAGAAGCGGTTAATACCGTACAGGAAGGTAATCTTGCAACGGCGCCGTCCTCACCGAGCGTTATGAAGAATGTACTGATCGGTGGCATCTTGGGACTGATCGTTTCAATAGGTATTATTGTATTAATATTCGTGCTGGATGATACAGTGAAGACACCGGATGACGTAGAACAGTATCTGGGACTGAATGTGCTTACGTCCATTCCGCTGCAGGCAGGGACAGAGAAAGCAAAGAAGTCCAAGAAGGTAAGAGGAAAAACTGCCAAAAAACTTATGCGGAATATGAAGAAATAGAGGAGAGAAGAAGATGCAGGAAGTAATTTTAAAGAATGTTGAAAAAGACTATCGAAGTAATGAAGCATATAAGACTCTCCGAACAAACGTAGAATTTTCCGGTGCGGATAAGAAGGTAATCGTATTCTCCTCCTGTACACCGAGCGAAGGAAAGAGTACAGTGTCCCTGTCTCTTGCCATGTCGTTGGCGGAGGGTGATAAGAATGTCTTGTTTGTAGATGCCGATCTGCGAAAATCAGTGTTGGTAGGACGTCATCAGATTAAAGGCCAGATTAAAGGGCTTAGCCACTTTTTGTCAGGACAAGCTGATGCAAAGGATGTGATTGCCAAGACTCAGGCGAACGGCCTTTTTTGTGTGCTGGCGGGAGTGGTGCCGCCGAATCCGGCTGAGCTGTTAGGAAATCGTCGGTTTGAGGCATTCATTGAGGGCGCGAAGAAGGCATATGACTATGTGATTATTGATGCGCCGCCTGTTGGAAGCGTTATTGACAGTGCGATTATTGCCAAGTTCTGTGATGCATCTATACTTGTAATCGCAGCAAACACGATTAGTTATAAATTTGCGAAAAGCGTAAAAGATCAGTTGGAGAAGTCTGGCTGCCCAATTCTGGGTGTAGTACTTAACAAAGTAAATATGAAGCAGAATAAGTATTACGGCAAATATTATGGTAAGTACTATGGTGCATATTATGGAGAATATTATAAGAAAGACGACGATGAATAGGAATAGAGGGTTTGAGCGATGAAGCATCGGGGATTAGCGCTTGTGATGGCCGCGGCATGTGCGGTTTTGACAGTGATAGCAGCATTTATTTATCTTAGGCAGGATAATACGCCGCCGGAGATTAAGATTGAGGAAAGAGACATTACCTATACAGAGGGAGATGACCACGAGGCTCTGATGGACGGAGTGTCGGCAGAGGATAAAGTTGACGGTAATCTTACAGGAAAGGTATTTGTAAGTAAGATTGTCCTTACAAGTGATGATTCGGCTATCGTATATTATGGAGTTATGGATGAACATAAGAATATTGGGACTGCAAGAAGAAGAGTAACCTACAGAAGCGCCAATACACCTCAAGAGGGTCAGGTTGATGAGACCTCTGGAGAAGTAGCGGGAATGGAAGGTGAGGACGGTCAGATTCCATCGTCTGAAACGGCATTAGAGCCGGATGGCCCCAAACCGGTTATGGCGCTTACAACCGATCAGATGACGATTAAGGTTGGACAGACATTTGATCCCCTGAGCGTAGTGCAGGGAGCGGTCGATGATAAAGATGATATGAATACATTATATCAGAATATTCATGCAGATGGAACATATGATGTGAGGACAAAAGGAACATACGAGATTCGTTATTATGTGACTGACAGTGATGGGAATGCCTCAGAGCCCCATATATTCACTTTGACAGTCGAGTAGAAACAGATTATATATAAGTATTACGACAGACTCGAAGACCAGCTATATGTAATTTAATGGTCGGATAGAGGAGATAGTATATGGAGTATTACCTCACCAGGAGGAAAAGAGACAGTATAATCGGCAAGATGATATTTTTGCTGCAGTTGATTATTTCGGTAGGATTTGCCGCGATTCTGTGGAAGAGCGGCATGATACCGAGAGAATTTCTGGTGGTGACCGTGGTTGTACTGCTTGCAATACTTGGAGTAATCTTCATATTGCTTGGAGAGGCTTTTGGGTATCAGTTTGCAGGCAGGAAGGGCAATATCACAGGTGTTGTAATTAGCTTGCTGGTGAACCTGATTCTTGGAATTGGGATTATTTATCTGGCGAAAACAGATGCGGTTCTTAAGAATGTGGGCGGGGCAACCCATAAGACGGATAACATGATTGTTGTGGTTAGGAATGAGGACCCAGCAGAAGGTATTGAGGACGCAAAGAATTATCGTTTTGGATGTCAGACGGCGCTGGATCAGGATAACAATGCGCTGATGATAAAGGATATTGAATCAAAAGTCGGCAGAGAGATAAATCTGATTGAGTGCAAAACGCTCATAGATGAGGCGGAGGCGCTTTTGGATGGCCGGATTGAAGCGGCAATCTATAATGAAGCTTATGGAAGCGTGATAGAAGAAGCTTTGGAAGGTTACGCAGACCAGGTGAGAATTCTGTATCAATATGGAATTGAGACAGAGATTGAGATAGATGAGACAGATATCGAGAAATCGTTTAACATATATATTAGTGGAATTGATGTGGCTGGTTCCATCACAAAGAACAGCCGAAGCGACGTAAACATTATAATGACGGTGAATCCAAGTACAAAGAAGATTCTTTTGACGACGACACCGCGAGATTATTATGTACAGATTCCAGGGATATCCGGTGAGACAAGGGATAAGCTTACTCATGCCGGAATCTATGGTGTGGATAGGTCCATGGCAACCTTGGAGAACCTTTATGACATCGATATTTCATATTTTGCAAGAGTGAATTTCACTTCACTGATTACGATTGTGGATACTCTGGGAGGAGTGGATGTGGAATCCGAGTATGCATTCGAGGCAGGTGGTTATAGCTTTAAAAAGGGTATGAATCATCTGGACGGAGAACAGGCGCTTGCTTTTGCCAGAGAACGCTACAGTTTTAAGGATGGAGATAATCAGCGTGGAAAAAATCAGGAGGCTATTTTGAAGGGTATTTTGGATAGAATTATGTTTCCCGATATTCTTTTCCAGGCAAATGATATATTGAATAACGTTGCGGACTGTGTGGAGACTAACATGACGCGGGATGAGATGGCAAAGTTTATTAACATGCAGCTTTCAGAACGCGCTTCGTGGGAGATTGAGACAGCAGCAGCAACAGGAAACGGAGACAAGCAGGCATGTTTCTCGTCAGGTTCACAGTTATTGTATGTAATGTGGCCGGACGAAGCGGTTGTTTCAGATATTTCAAGAAGGATGAAAAAAATAGAGGGGGAGAACTAAGGATGATCATGAATGTAATTGATCCGCAGAGAGCTATTATTGCTGCCGGTATTGTAATCCTGGTGGGTGTTGTAATCTTTGTAGTAAGAAATAATAAGATGATTGGAAACAGGTTGAGAAGCAGATATGAATAAGATATGGGAAGGCAGAGGAGTGCCCTGGGTTCACCAAGCAATCCTAGTGGCATTTCTGGATGCGCTCTTTGTTGTGATATCTTATGGCGCGGCGCTTATCCTTCGGTTTGACTTTTCTTTTTCCTCTATTCCGGAGGCATACCGGAGTGGATATCTGTGGTCCATGCCTTTCTGGATTGCATCAACGATTGTAGTGTTTTATGCATTCCGACTTTATCACAGCATTTGGAGACTGGCAAGTATTTCAGAATTGCAGATGAGTATTGCTGCGTATATTGTATTACTGCCGGTATATGGCTTGGGAATTATCTTTATGCATCTTCGGATGCCAAAGGCATATTATTTCATGGGATTTATTATCAGCTTCTGTATGACGACTGCGCTGCGGTTCTCCTACCGAATGTTCCAGACATATTTCGGCAACCGAGAAGGGGCAGGAGATGAGGAACAGAACCGTATCATGGTAATTGGCGGTGGCGCGGCAGGGCAGACGTTAATCAGAGAACTGATTAACAGCAGAAGGCTGCATACGAAGGTATGTTGTGTGATTGATGATAACCCGAATAAGATAGGAAGAGTTCTGGAAGGGATTCCGATTGTAGGAAACCGAGACGATATTCTGACTATGGTTGACCGATATAAGATTAATCATATTATCTATGCGATTCCTGCAACGACTGGAAAAAACCAGAAAGAGATTCTGAATATATGTAAAGAGACTAAATGCAGACTTCAGACAGTACCGGGGGTATATCAACTGGTAAACGGCGAGGTCAGTGTCAGCAAGCTGCGGGATGTGGATATTGCTGATTTGCTTGGAAGGGCTCAGGTAAAGGTCAATAATGACGAGATATTCAGAGCAATCCGAAGACGGAAGGTGCTTGTTACCGGAGGCGGAGGCTCTATAGGCAGCGAGTTGTGCAGACAGATTGCTAAGGCAAAGCCCAAGCAGTTGATTATATTCGATATCTATGAGAATAATGCGTATGAGATTCAACAGGAGCTTAGACGGTCATATCCCCAGCTTGATTTGGTGGTATTGATTGGCTCAGTACGCAACAGTAATCGAATTAATCAGGTTATGCACACTTATAAGCCGGATATTGTATATCACGCGGCAGCTCATAAGCATGTGCCGTTGATGGAGGACAGCCCCAACGAAGCAATTAAGAATAATGTGTTAGGAACGTACAAGACAGCAATGGCAGCCGCAAAGGTAGGAGTGAAGAAATTTGTTCTGATTTCCACAGACAAAGCAGTAAATCCCACAAACATTATGGGAGCCTCCAAGCGGTTGTGTGAGATGGTTGTACAGATGATGAATCGTAAGACGGATACTGATTTCGTTGCAGTACGGTTCGGCAATGTTCTGGGGAGTAACGGAAGTGTAATTCCTCTCTTTAAGAAACAGATTGCAGAAGGCGGTCCTGTGACCGTCACAGACAAAGATATCATACGGTATTTCATGACGATTCCGGAAGCGGTAGCTTTGGTGCTGCAGGCCTCCTATTATGCAGAAGGCGGAGAGATTTTCGTACTGGATATGGGAGATCCGGTTAGAATCGACGATATGGCGAGAAACCTGATTCGATTGTCAGGGTATGAGCCGGATGTTGATATACCGATTGTATATACAGGTCTAAGACCTGGTGAGAAGCTGTTTGAGGAATTGCTTATGGATGAAGAAGGACTCAAGGATACAGCAAATGAGATGATTCATATAGGCCACCCCATTGAGATGGATGATGAGTGGTTTGAGGAGAAGTTAAAGCTGCTGGATAAGGTGAGCAGACAGGATTCTGCCAGGATTAAAGAGATTGTGGCGGAGGTTGTGCCGACTTATCATTATAAGAAATAAGAAGTAGAGTTTACAAAATCTTAAGGTTTCAAATCGTCGCCTTGCCGCGTTTGGAAAGTTGGGATGTTATGATTGTAGTATTGAAATCTGCCCAAATAGAGACAGAATGGCGAAGCATACCCTTTTTTGAATGGGTAAAGAAAGCGAAGGATGTCTTGGAGGGGGCAGTTTTTATTTTGCTTAGAAAGCAGCCGAACGGCAGATTTCAAAAGTAATCAGGTAGTAAAAGATTTAAATGAAGAAAGAAATTTAGGTATGATTAGATATGGTTAGATTAAATCAAAATCTAATTATATCTAATTGTATGTAAATAAGGCAAGGGGATAGGAGAATTACCATGTGGTATGTTGTGCAGGTGCGCACAGGCACAGAGGAGAGCATCCGGATTCAATGCGAAAAGCATATGTCCGAGGAAGTGCTTGAGCGCTGCTTTATCCCTTATTATGAAGAAGCGAAACGTATCCGTGGAAATTGGACTACTTTAGAAAAAGTCTTGTTTCCCGGATACGTTTTTATGATTACAGAAAAATTAGAGAGGCTTTATGAGCAGCTTCATAGTGTGATTGGACTTACTAAGCTTATTGGTACCGGACAGGAGATTGTGCCCCTTTGCGCGGAAGAAATTGCATTTATACAGGGAATTGGCGGAGAAAATCAGGTGGTGGAGATGTCAGAGGGTGTGATTGTAAAGTCGAATGTGAAGATTACGTCTGGACCGCTGATGGGAAAGGAAGGAATGATTAAGAAGATTGACCGTCATAAGAGGAAAGCATGGCTGGAGGTGCCTATGTTTGGAAGGGTACAGACTGTGCAAGTGGGAGTGGAGATTGTGGCGAAGGTGTGAGGGTGGAATATTTAGGATAGAAGGAAGGTATTGTGGGTTAGAGTGAATTATAACACGGAAACGAAATAAGAAGGGAAAACCTTCTTATTTTTATGGTTAGATTTATATAAAAATAGTGAGATACTGTTTGTTTCAAAAAGAAAATGGTAGAGGGCAGTGAGAGATTATGTATATTACTAAAAAACATAGATTTGAAAAATTTTTGGACAAAGTTTGGCTTTCCAGTCCGACAATGCATGGTGATGAGTTGAAGTATATCACAGAAGCATATGAGACAAATTGGATGTCTACAGTGGGAGAAAATATTAATGAGGTAGAAAGAGAAATTGCAAAAAAAGTTGGATGTGGTTATGCGGTAGCGTTATCCGTGGGTACAGCGGCTCTTCATTTAGCCGCAAAACTAGCAGGGATGAAAGTTTATGGACATCCAAAGCCAGGACACGGCTGTTTGGAAGGAAAAAAGGTCTTTTCAAGTGATATGACATTTTGTGCAACAATTAACCCCCTAGTATATGAAGGGGCTGAGCCAATTTTTATAGATTCAGAATATGATACTTGGAATATGGATCCAGTCGCTTTGAAAAAAGCATTTGAGATTTATCCGGATGTAAAAATTGTTGTTGTGGCACATCTGTATGGAACTCCCGGAAAGATTGATGAAATTAGAGAAATTTGTAAAACATATAAGGCATTGATTATAGAAGATGCCGCAGAATCTCTGGGTGCTACATATAAAGGAAAGGAAACAGGTACCTTTGGTGACTATAACTGTATTAGTTTTAATGGTAACAAAATAATATGTGGGTCGTCAGGAGGATGTTTTCTGACAGACAGCAAGGAAGACGCCGATAAGGTTAGAAAATGGTCGACACAGGCGAGGGAAAGGGCTTCTTGGTATCAGCATGAAGAAATAGGTTACAACTATCGGATGAGTAATGTCATCGCTGGGGTAGTCAGGGGACAGATTCCATACTTAGAGAAACATATTGCTCAAAAAAGAATAATTTACGAGAGATATAAGGAAGGGCTCAAGAATCTTCCAATTAGTATGAATCCTTTTGATGCGGAAAACAGTGTGCCTAACTATTGGTTAAGTTGCATAATTATAGATGAAGATGCCATGTGTAGACAGGTAAGGGGAGAAAGTGAGACATTATTTAATCCGGAGCATGGCAAAAGTTGTCCAACAGAAATATTAAATGCTATTAACAGTATTAATGCAGAAGGCAGGCCAATTTGGAAACCTATGCATATGCAGCCGATTTATATTGTAAATGGATATGTAACAAGGGAAGGCAATGGACGGGCAAGGACTGATATGTATATTTCAGGTAGTACAGTCAGCGAAGACGGAAAACCATTTGATATAGGAATGGATATATTTCATAGAGGATTATGCTTGCCCAGTGACAATAAGATGACAGCCGAACAACAGGATAGAATAATAGAGGTTATTAATGCCTGCTTTGAGTAAAAGTAGATGGTGGAAAAATGGAAAAAGACGATAAATTATATAGAAGATGTCAAATTTCCCATAGAAAGGGAATCTATGAAAGACATTTTAAGCGTCTACAGGATTTTATTTGTGCTTTATTAGCTGCGATAGTTTTATCGCCAGTTATGCTTATTACGGCAGTAATAGTAAAAGTGAAGCTAGGTTCACCGGTAATTTTTACACAGGATCGACCTGGGCTAAACGGAAAAATATTTAAAATATACAAATTTCGGACTATGACTGAGGCGAAAGACAAGAATGGAAACAGTCTGCCGGATGCTATGCGTATGACAAAGGTTGGAAAATTTTTGCGTTCAACTTCATTGGATGAACTTCCGGAAGTGTTCAATATAATAAAAGGCGATATGAGTGTGGTTGGTCCCAGGCCGTTACTTGTACAGTATCTAGTACGATATAACAGCTTTCAAATGCGTCGTCATGAGGTACGTCCCGGTATCACGGGATTAGCACAGGTGCATGGACGTAATGCAATTAGTTGGGAGGAAAAGTTCGATTGGGATATTAAGTATGTGGAAGATATTACTTTTTTAGGGGACTGGAAGATTATTTTCCAAACAATTATGACTGTTCTAAAGAAAGAAGGAATCAGTTCAGAGACTTCTGAAACAATGGAGGAGTTTTTTGGATCAGAAGTGTCTGAAACAATGGATGGGAAGGGTTAAGAATGAAGAAATTGGCGATTATTGGTGCCAGCGGTAATGGAAAAGTAGTAGCAGATATCGCGGTTAAGAATGGATATGAGGAGATAGTTTTTTTAGATGACAATGAAAATATTTATTGCTGTGGAGAGTATCCTGTAGTGGGGAAAAGTTCTGACGCAGAAAAACAGGATGCAGACATTATTGTTGGAATAGGTAATGCAGGTATTCGGAAACGTATACAGGAAACAATTAAAAACGCGAAAATTGCAACGCTTATCCATCCCAATGCTACGGTAGCAGATGACGTCATAATCGGTGAGGGAACAGTCGTTATGGCCGGAGTGGTTATTAATTCAGGTACAAGTATTGGAAAAGGCTGTATTATCAATACTTGTTCCTCCGTTGATCATGACTGTAGAGTAGGGGATTTTGTTCATATAGCGGTAGGCAGTCATTTGTGTGGAACGGTTACAGCAGAAACAGAAACCTGGATTGGCGCTGGAGTCACAGTAAGTAATAATGTGTCAATTTGCCGTAAATGTATCATTGGTGCCGGTGCAGTAGTAATAAAAAATGTAGAAGAATCAGGTACATATGTTGGAGTACCAGCCAGAAAGGTAAATATGGAAAGTAAAGCTGTAGAATTAGGGGGGTATTTCTCAACCCATAAAATAGAAAATATAATTCAATACGTCTGGGCAGCATAGGAGGAAGTAGCATGAAAATACTATTTACCAGTGTCGGCAGGCGTGTTGAACTTGTGCAAGCTTTTCACGAAGCTGCACAGAAAATAAATATTAAGTTAGAGATTTACGGCGCTGACACTGAAAAGTCTGCACCCGCTTTGGCATTCTGTAACCATTCAGTAATTGTGCCAAGAATTAAAAATAAAAAGTATATACCAGAATTAAAGAGAATATGTGAAGAAGATGGTATAGATGCGCTAATACCAACAATTGATACGGATTTAATGGCTTTGGCACAAAATAGAAATGCTTTTGGTAAGACCAAGGTAATCATTAGCAGTCTGGAGAAAGTTGCAATATGCAGAGATAAAAGGTTTACGGCAGAATATTTTACATCTATAGGGTTACACAGTCCTCGTCCAATTGATGATTGGAAAGTATACGATGCAGGATATCCGGCATTTATAAAGCCGAAGGATGGAAGTTCCAGCATTTTTGCTTATAAGGTTGAAAATATAGATGAATTAAAATTGTTTGCTGAGCAAGTACCTGATTATATTATTCAGCCGTATATTGATGGAACAGAATATACGGTTGATATTTTTTGCGATTTTACTGGAAATGCGGTATTTATTACTCCAAGAATCCGATTGGCAGTAAGATCGGGAGAGGTCCTTAAAACTCAGATAGAACAAGATCAACAGATTATTGATGAAATAAAGAAATTAATTAAAGATTATAAACCATGCGGACAAATCACTGTGCAGCTTATTCGAGAAAAAAAAACTGGGAAGGATTACTATATTGAAATTAATCCACGTTTTGGAGGGGGAGCACCGCTTAGCATGAAAGCTGGTGCGGATAGTGCAGAAGCTTTGCTGCGGTTATTAAATGGAGAGAAGCTAAGATATATAGATAATGCGGCAAAAGACGGAGTAGTATATAGCAGGTTTGATCAGAGTATACGGGTGAAGTGATGATTGAAGTAAGCAACATATTGGAAGTTGAAAAATATATAGATGATTTGGAGGCTGTTGTATTCGATTTGGATGACACCCTATACAGTGAAAGGCAATATGTTAGAAGCGGATATCGGAAAATTGCAGACTATTTTGGATGCCCAGAAATAGAGAATGAAATGTGGAATGTGTTTGAAGCAGGAGGTAAAGCAATAGATAATGTGTTGGAAAAACATGGTTTCTTAAGCAAAAAAAACGAGGCACTGCACATTTATCGCAGTCAAAAGCCAGATATAGTACTTTACCAAGGAGTGTCTGAGATGATAGAGCGTATTAAAAAGAATAAAAAGGTTGGGATTATTACAGATGGCCGGCCGGAGGGACAAAGGGCAAAGCTCAAAATGTTGGATATAGTAGTTGATAGAGTCATTGTTACGGATGAGCTTGGTGGTATTGAATTTAGAAAGCCAAATCCCAGAGGGTTTAGATTAATGATGAAAGAGTTGGAGGTAGATTTCTCAAAGGCTTGTTATGTCGGAGATAATATAAGTAAAGATTTTATTGCTCCTCAGAAACTTGGTATGCGATGTATTTGGTTTAGAAATAGGGATGGAATTTATAATTGGGGCGAGAGGAAGTAAGAAATGAAAAAAGTGCTTATGGTTGCTACAGTGGCATCTATGATAGGATCTTTTAACTTGGACAATTTGTCAATATTACAAAAAATGGGGTATGAGGTACATGTGGCTTGTAATTTTAAAGATAGGACTGTTTGGACAGATGAGAAAGTAAAAAAATTAGTTAAGCAGTTGAAGGATATGGGGGTAAAATATCATCAAATAGATTTTCATAGAAAGCCGTCACATATTTGCAGCATTGTAAAGGCATATAGGCAGTTGAATCTACTTGTGAAAAAAAACAAATTTCATTTTATACACTGTCACACGCCAGTTGGTGGATTAGTTGGAAGAATTGTAAGTCATAGAAATCATGTAAAGGTCATCTATACGGCGCATGGATTTCATTTTTTTAATGGGGCGCCTTTAAGAAATTGGTTACTATATTATCCTGTGGAAAAATTTTTATCAAGATGGACCGATATATTAGTAACAATAAATTCTGAAGATTATATGAGAGCAAAAGCAAAATTTAAGGCTAGGAAAACATACCATATTCATGGTGTTGGAATTGAGTTGGAACAGTTTAAGACCAGTGATATGAATCGTGAAACAAAACGTAAAGAATTAGGATTATCTGTAGATAATACAATGCTTTTTTCGATAGGAGAGCTTGATAAGGAAAAAAATCATATTTTAGTTATTCAAGCTATGAAAGAGCTTTCTAAAGAAGGGTGTAAATATTATATAGCAGGAAAGGGGAAATTGCTTGACGAATTAAAGCAGATTACGGAATCAGAAAAATTGACAGATAGTGTTATATTCCTTGGATACAGGCAAGATATTACAGATTTGCTTAAGGCATCGGATGTTTTTGTGTTCCCCTCTTTGTTTGAAGGACTATCGGTTGCATTAATGGAAGCTGTTGCGGCAAAATTGCCAATTGCATGTTCTAATGTCAGAGGTAATACTGATACAGTTGTTACACCATTAAGCTATTTTGATAAAAACTCAGTGGGAGAGTTAGTGCACGTAATTAGACAGATCATGAATTCAGATATGAATAATATGACGGAAGAAAATTATGCTAATCTAATGAAATATCAATTAGCGAATGTAAGGAAAGAAATGCTCGAAATATATAAGTTAGCAGGTTGTTTTATATAAAGTGTCAACAAAGAATAAAGAGGAGTAGAACAAGATGAAAATACTAGCAGTAGGTGCGCATTTAGACGATATTGAGATTGCATGTGGAGGTACGCTTGCCAAAGCGATTGAGAATGGGCATCAAGTGAAAGCATTGATTATGAGCAAATCAGGATATACAGATAAGGAAGGACAGATTCAAAGAGAGGATGAAGTGGCTGTCATAGAGGGGACAAATGCGTTACATGCACTTGGAATTTCGGATATTGATGTGCTTGATTTCCCCACAAAAGATATTCCTTTTCAGTCAGAAGTAGTGAATACGATTGATGTTTGTATGAGTAAATATAATCCGGATATTATTTTTACACATCATCCATTTGATACGCATCAAGCACATGTTGGAGTAAGTAATGCAACAATAGCAGCAGCAAGACGGAAAAATACCGTCTTTTTTTATGAGCCAATAACACCATCTGGAAGGTCTTACGTAGCTTTTCGTCCACAATTATATATAGATATAGAAAGTACGATAGAAAAAAAGATTGCCTCGCTTCGTGAACATAAGTCGGAATATAGTAAATTCGGTGCAGAGGATTGGATAACGGGGGTTCATAGTAGATGCGGGTTCAGGGGTTATGAAATAGGGAAAAAGTATGCTGAAGCTTTTGAGGTACTTCGCATTGAAATGAGTTTTAAACAAGGGCTTCTTTTGTAAATGAAGGGGGAAAAAATGAATTGTGAATTAAGAGATTATGATTTTGTAATTTTTGCGTTAGATCATTATAATCCGTTAGGCGTTGTACGAAGTTTGGGGGAAAGTGGTATTGCTGCTACAGTAATAGCAGAAAAGAGTAAGACCGATATTTCTTCATACAGCAAATATATAAAAGAGTATATTCGCGTTGAGACTGCAGAAGAAGGATATAAATATTTAATGAACAAGTACTCAGAAGAAAAAAAAAAGTCTTTCTGATTACATGTGATGATAGAACCATTGAATTTTTGGATCAACGATATGATGAGTGGAATAACAGATTTATCGGGTTTAATGCTGGGAAATCAGGGAAAATATCAGAATATATGAATAAATATAAAGTTCTTGAACTTGCAAAGAAGTATGGATTAAAAACCCTTGATACGGTTTGTGTAAAAAAGAATGTAATTCCTAAAGGGATAGAATATCCAGTTATAACAAAATCTATTTCTCCTGTTGAGGGGGGATGGAAAGCGGATGTCCATATTTGTCATTCGGAAAATGAGTTAAAAATTGCATATGAAAAAATCAAAGCATCAACAGTTATTCTCCAAAAATATATTGAGAAAAAAAATGAATATTGCGTAGATGGTTTTTGTGCTGATAGAGGCAGGATCATGTTTAATGCGATTGAATCGACATATAATTATTTGATACCTGGATATTACAGTCCATATATGACAGTTAAGAAGTTTAATAATCCCGATCTTAGAGAAGCAATGGAAGGTATAATGAAAGAAATCGAATTTGAAGGTATTTATTCTATTGAATTTCTTATCGATCAGGACGATACGTATTATTTTAGTGAAATTAATTTTAGAAATTCGACATGGAGTTATGCCGCTACATGTGCAGGGATGAATCTTCCAGTTTTATGGGCGAAAGCAATGGTATCAGGGAAGTTAGAAACAGCAGAGGAAGATATTTGGGTAGAAGATTTTATGGCAATGGTAGAACCGATTGATTATGGTAAAAGGGTAAAACCAAAAGAGATTGGATTGGGTGAGTGGTTAATAGATTTTAAGGAAGCTAAATGTGCTTTTTACTATAATAAAGAAGACCCTGAGCCATTTATTCATATGTGCAAAAATTGGGAAAAATTCAGTTGAAAGTAAAGTTTACTGGAGTAGATTAAATGGGAAGATTAGATTTAAGACGATTTTTACCAACAGTTATGGTTATACTTATAGTATTAATTATGGTTGCGACAAATTTATCTAATGTACAGTCGTTGGTAGATTCGATTTATACCTTTATGTCTGGGCAGTTTGGCTGGCTTTTTATATTAGCAAATCTGTCTGCTTTTTTATTTTCATTATGGATTATATTCAGTCCCAAGGGGAAGATTAGGCTTGGCGGAGAAAAGTGTAAACCTGCTTTTAATATTTTTTCGTGGATTGCAATGATGTTTACAACAAGCTGTAGTGCGGGCTTAATTGTATTTGGATTTATTGAAGCTATAATTTATGCATCTGCCCCTCCATTCCAAATTGAACCATTTTCAGTACAGGCATACGAATACGCCGAGATGTATTCCCATTATCACTGGGGATTCAATGCATGGACATTGTATGTACCTGCCTCGATAGCGATTGGCTATGCTCTTTATAATAAAAGACAAAGCAGTATAAGTATTAGTGATGCATGTGAACCAATTCTCGGAAAACACAGCAGGGGTACCTCAGGAGTGGTGGTTGATGTTTTGGGAGTGTTTGGAGCAGTAGTTGCTCCGGTGACATCAATGGGATTGGGGATGCCATTACTCACATTATTATTTCAAGAGATTTTTAGTATTGGAGAAGAATATAAAGCATTTCTTCAGATTATAATACTTTTCATATGGATTTTAATTTTTGGAACAAGTACTTATTTAGGATTGAGCAAAGGAATCAAAAATTTAAGTAATATTAATATATTACTTGCTTTTATATTCATGCTTTTTGTTGGTGGTTTAAGTGGAATTCTGTACGTTGTTAAAGCAGAGATTAATACTTTGGGGCTTTATATACAAAACTTTATCCGCATGGCAACATTTACGGATCCATATGGCGATGGAAGTTTCGTGAGTTCCTGGACAGTATGGTATTGGGCATGGTTGATTGTATACATGCCTTTAATGGGCGTATTCAATGCAAGAATTTCAAAAGGAAGAACTCTGAGAGAATTGGCTGTTGGACAGATGGTATTTTGTAGCCTGGGGTGTTGGGTTGCAATGTCTATGCTTGGAAATCATGCAATTAAATTACAACAGTCAGGGGTAGATGTAGCAAAAATTCTTAATTATGAAGGGCAACCCGAAGGAATATTACTCATTTTACAAAATATGCCTATGCCTAAATTAATGATGGCTATAGTTGCAATATTATGCTTTATGTTTATGGCAACAACGGTAGATTCCAGTTCATTTGTTGCGGCAGAGATTACGACAAAACATGAAACAGAAGATGACCAGGCACCAAGATGGATAAGGGTGTTTTGGGCGGCAATAGCATGTATTATTACATTCGTATTGTTACAAGTTGGCGGATTTAATGCTGTACAGGTTCTTGCTATACTGATTGGACTACCACTGGCTATAGTCATGTTCATCGTTATTATTTCTGCAATAAAGTTGGTTTCAAGCGAATCTTTATAGTGGCAGAGATTAGAGGCAGTAGTTATTAGTTTGAGGAAGGATTATAGACATGAAGTTAGTATTTGTACATGATGGACCGATTTTTGAAGATAAGGATGGACAGTATTATGAGTATTCCTATCACGGGCTGTATGAGCGATACAAATATTTAGCAGATGAGATAACGTTTATTATGAGGGTTTATCCTGTAGAAAAAGATACGAAAGGAACAAAACTTCCTGCAGAAATTAAAGTGATAAATGTTCCTAATTTTAAATCTCCATCTAGCTATTTTTTAAAAAAAAGAATTGCTGAAAAAAATATCGAAAAGCAAATAAGAGAGACAGATTATGCAGTATTGCGGGAGTCTAGTTGTGCTAAAATAGCTCTTAAATATTGTAAAAAATATAATAAACCCTATATCTATGAATGTGTAGGATGTATATGGGACGGATTGTGGAATCATAGTCTTTTAGGGAAACTAATGGCGCCATCTTCTTTTATAATAGAAAAAAAGATAATAAAAAATGCACCATATGTTTATTATGTAACCGATCAATTTTTACAAAGACGGTATCCTACAAAGGGAAAAAGTATAGGGTGTTCAAACGTTGTAATAGACAAAGTAGACGAGTCTGTTCTAAAAAAAAGGCTGGATAAAATTTCCGGTTATCATGTAGACAATAAAATAAAAATTGGAACAGCTGCAGCTTTAGATGTACGATATAAGGGGCAGGAGTATGTAATAAAAGCGATCAAAAAGCTTGTTGAGCAAGGATATGATTTAGAATATTATCTTGCTGGAGGGAACCGTAAGCAGAGTACATTTCTAAAAGATTTAGCAGTTTCCCTGGGGGTGGAAAAAAGAGTTATATTTTGCGGAAGTTTAGATGCGGCAGAGATGCCGCATTTTTATGATTCACTTGATATTTATATACAGCCAAGCAAGCAAGAAGGACTTCCGCGCTCTGTTATTGAGGCAATGAGCAGAGGGTGTCCGGTGTTGGGGACAAAGATTGCGGGAATTCCGGAGTTAATAGAACAAAAGTGTCTGTTTAAAAAAGGGAGTGTTTCTGCTGTAACTAATTCTATAGTCTATATTCTCCATTCTGATTTGGAAAAAATATCAATATATAATTTTCAGAAGGCAAAAAAATATACAAAAGAAATATTGGCTGATAGAAGACGACATTTTTATGACCAGTTCTTGGAAGAATACCGATATTAAGAGGATGATATTATATGAAAAGATTAGTAATTATCGGAGGCTCTCTTTCTCGTGGAGGTGCAGAAAGAGTGATGATTTACTTGGCTGATTATATGGTAAAGCATGGTATTGCTACAAAGATTATTACGAGTAAACGAAATGATAATGAGTACGAATTACCAAGTGGGGTTCAGCGAATATGCTTGTCAGAAAATACATCTTCAAATAGTAAAATAGATATATTAAATCAAATTAAAAATCTACAGAAATATATTAAAAAAAATAATATAGATACAGTATTAATTATTGGAGTTCCCACTTGTTTATATGCTATACCAGGATGTATAAAAACAGGTGCAACTATTTTTGTGTCAGAACGTAATGATCCAACTCATTTCGCGGGAAAGAAAATTGTAAAATATATTTCGCGAAAATTGATGGAAAAAGCTGATGGTTATATATTTCAGACGGAAGATGCAAAAAAATTTTATGAGAAGCGTTTAAATGGGCGTGGAACTGTGATTTTTAACCCTTTACTTAATGAAAAACTACCTGATGTATATATTGGAAAAAGAGAAAAAAATATTGTTTCTGTCGGAAGGCTCGATTCACAAAAGAATCAGAAGATTTTGATTGAAGCATTTACAAGGATTGCAAAAGAATATTCAGACTATAATCTGATTTTTTATGGTGAAGGGCCATTACGGGATACGCTTAAAAGGCAAATTGAGAACTATTCTATGCAAAAACGTATTTTTTGGAAGGAAATGTATCTAATTTGTTTGATTATATAAATTCTTCTGCTATTTTTGTAATGACTTCAAATTTTGAAGGGATGCCAAATGCATTGCTTGAGGCGATGGCACTAGGATTGCCGTGCATTTCTACAGATTGCCCGTGCGGTGGACCGAGGAGTTTGATAGAAACTGGGAAAAATGGGTTATTGATTCCTGTTGGGGATATTGAGGCACTGGAGAAGGCTTTAAGAGTATTGTTAAAATCGCCAGATTTTGCGGATAGTCTAGGGAGAGAAGCGACACTGATAAGGGGGAAATTGGATATTGAAAATATAGGAAGACAATGGTTGGAGTATATGTCAAGTTTTTGAAGTGAGATTATGGAATTATAAGTAATTTTATAGAAAGATGAATATAAAGGAAAAATATTTTAATGAGAATTAATAAATTTATCGTATTTGTTGGACATATAATAGCAATATTATTATTGTTAGTTGCTAATATTACGGATTCACCCCAAATTTCAATAATTAGTCTGACCATTTTGTTAATAGCGCTTGTTGTTTTTTGTTTACAAGATTTTGATGGAAAATTAGGATTATCATTGTATTTTGTGAGTATGGTAATCTTTTTGTGCGCAAGACCAATAATTTTCTTTTGGACTAGAGATGAAAATTGGATGTGCGGTTTTTTTTCGGGAGAATTTATTCCTGCGATTAATGCAATTTTTTTATCTTTTGTCTGTTTAGCGCTTGGATATCATGCCGGAAGCCGGAAGATTAAAGTTCAAATAGGTGATTTTGGTCTTACGCGTCGTTTTGCTGACGAAAAATTCGCTATAAATAAATTAAGAACATATTCATTTTACCTTTGTGTGTTTAGCACAATAATTGCACTTTATTTTGAGATGCAAAGGCTGGCTTATGCACTTGCTAACGGTTATGTATCTCTTTATTATAGTTATGAAAACTCTAGCATAGCTATTCGTGCGCTGATTATGAGCAGATCTTGTCTTTTTATAGCTCTTGCGACAAATCCACCCATCAAATTAGCAAAGAAATTACTACTATTTTCAGCTGTTATTCCGTTTATTAAGCTTATAGAAGGTGGGCGCAGTGAATTTGTAATGATAATGATGTTTATTTTCTTTTACCTCTATACGGATAGAGAGAATAAATTGGAAAATAAAATAACATATAAAAAGATGAAATATATTTTTTTAGTTGCGTTTATCATATTCTGTGGTATGCCGTTTCTTTATGCATGGGGTTTTTTACGTACGGATAGGTCCTATGAAATGAGAAATTTGCTGGATGGAGCCATTTCATTTATGACAGAACAAAGCGGGACATTTAATTTGGTTGGATATGCTGTTAGATATGAGGGGAAATTACCTGGTATTAATTATACATTTGGGCCATTTATTGACCGTATTTTGGGAAATAATTACGCCAGTTTTACTGTTGAGGCGGCAATGAATACTAATCAATTTGGAACGGTGATGACATATCTTACGAAAACTTATAATTATTTGAATTTATATGATGGAATAGGCACATCTTATGTGGCGGAATTGTTATATGATTTTGGGTACATTGGTGTTATGGCAGGAAACTTGATAATAGGCTATATTCTGTATAAACTGACGAGATTCAAAGCAAATAGTATGTTTTTCCAGGCTATATACTTTATCTTTTTCTATTATTTTTTTAATTTGCCTAGAATGAACATATTGAATCCAATTCAGCAACTTGTATCAGCGACGAATATAAGTATATTTATCATTCTTTTTGGGATTTCTAAAAAGAGAGGTGGCACTCAGGGCTATGGAACAATTGGAGAAAAAACTTAAAGTGATACAATTCATACATGGATTTTCAATGGGAGGTGCAGAAACCCTTGTAAAAAATTATTGTATATTGTTTGATAAAGATAAGATAGAGACTATTGTAATCTGTCTGATGAATCACCATTCCCCTTATGATCAGGAATTAAAGGATAAAGGAATTAGAGTGATTTATATCTATGATTTATTGGATTCAGTTATGAAAGGACCAATGATAATAAAAAAAATATCTCATCGACTCTTAGGAAAACTTCTGCTCCGTTCAGTAATCCATAGATTGAAGCCTGATATTATCCATTCGCATTTGACGTTAAACAATTATATAGAGTTTGCAGCACCAAATAATACGAAGCTATTTCATACAGTTCATACAGATGTCAACTTAATTTGGAACAAAAGTTATGCCAGACAAAGGGATTTTCGTTCAGCAAAAAGACTTGTAACAAAGAGGGGAATGATACTAATAGCATTACATAACGAGATGTGTAATGAAGTGAATGAATTATTCCGTGTTAATAATACAATCGTATTAAATAACGGCACATTTATAGAACAGTATCAAGATGCAGGTGAAAAATATGCGCTAAGGAAAAAGTATAATATAGATAAAGAGGCCTATATCATCGGACATGTCGGTAGGTTTGCACATATCAAAAACCATGACTTTTTGATTGATGTGTTTAATTCGATATATGAGAAGCATAAGCGGTCATATTTATGGATGATCGGCGACGGAAGTTTAAGGGAAGATATACAAACTAAGGTAAAGTCTATGGGGGTGGAGGAACAAGTCATATTTTGGGGGGTGAGAACAGATATACCTCAATTGCTCAAAATGATGGATATTTTGATTATGCCATCATTTAAGGAGGGGCTGAGTGTATCTCTGGTAGAGTCCCAGATTGCTGGGATCCCATCTCTTGTGTCAGATACGATTGCCAAAGAGAGTTCTATTTCCAATCTGGTACATTTTATTAGCTTAAATAGAGATAAAAAGGATTGGGCAAAGAAGGCAATGGAAATTATCAATACTAAAAGGAAATTCAATATATGAATATATTGGAATGGGATATTAAACGTATTGTGAAAAGATTAGAAGATCTTTATTGTAGGGAATTTGAAAATGAGTAAAAAAGATCAGCCATTAATATAATTTCAGATATGTTTAGCAAAGTAGTCACATTAATTATTGGTATCATACTACCTAAACTGTATATAGATTCGTTTGGTTCAGAGGTAAATGGACTTTTATCTTCCATAAGCAATATACTAATATACATTAATTTGCTTGAAGCGGGGGTAGGAAGTGCTTCTACTCAGGCATTGTATAAGGCAATTAAAGAAAAAAAACAAGATGATATAAACGGTATACTTGCGGCAACTGATAAATTTTACAAGAGGACTGGCATATTTTTTTTTTTAATTGTATGCATTTTGGCAATCTTGTATCCGGTTTGTGTGGAGTCAGAAATCAGTTATTTGCTTGTAGTTGTATTGATCTTATTATCTGCCTTGCCTTCAGCGCTTCGATATTTTTTTCAGGGAAAGTATACTATTCTTCTAAATGCGGATAATCGTGCATACGTTTTGAATACATTAACATTGGTTATTAATCTGGCAACTAATCTATCAAAAGCGGTATTGATTATTTTGGGATTCAATGTGCTGGCTGTTCAGATTGTAAGTGCTTTTATCAGTGTATTGCAGATGTTTATCATACTTGTTTATATAAAACACCGATATAAAAAACTTGATTTGTCGGCGAAACCGGATGAACTTGCAATCAGCAAAAAAAAATACGCAATGGTTCATATGGTTACAGCAACCATTTTTTCACACATAGATGTACTTGTGTTGACGTTGTTTACAAATCTAAAAGTGGTGAGTGTGTACACTGTATATAATATGATCTATGTTCAATTATCGCAGGTTCTAAAAGGAATATCTAATAGTTTGAACGCATCATTTGGGCAGCTATATTATGAAGACAGAGAGAGATTTGGAAACATGTATAAGCTTTTTGCTGTGGTTTACAGGTATCTTACAGTAACAGTTATGGCAACTGCAGGGATTATGACATTGCCATTTTTAAAGCTTTATACTTCGACATTTCACGACATAAACTATGTGGATAAGATTCTCCCTTTACTATTTGTATCTGCCATGTATCTGGAAACCGTCAGATGGCCGGAGGTATTGGGAATTAATACGACGGGACATTTCAAAGAAACAGCGCTTGCCGCTGTTATGGAGATGATGATTAATTTAGTCTTATCGGTTGCACTGGCAGTTAAGTTCGATATATATGGGGTTCTAGTTGCGACAACCATTGCATTACTGTATCGGACGTTAGAAATGATACATTTTGTTAATAAATATGTCATTTTTAAAAAGTGGAAAAAAGATATGATTTATGTGCTGTTTTCATGGTTATTTTCCCTTTTAATGACCTATTTCAGTTATGTAATTATTGGGGAGCCTCAAGGTTATCTGGCTCTTATTTTATTAGCCGGAGAAGTTTTTGTTATAGTTAGTGTGGCACAGGTGTTTCTTTCTTTTTTGTTTTATCGTATTGAATTATTGTATATCGTTAAGAAAGTTGTGGAAATTACAAAGATTTGATTTATTGATGATAAGGGAGAATATAAACATATGAATATAAAGACAAATATGAAAGAATTTGCTAGAGAGATTATTCTCTTGCCTTTTCGGTTGACAGCGCGGTTGAATATGAAAGAAGAAGCTGTTATGAATACCTTAAAAAGGGGTATGGAGATAATGGAATCAAAAACGCAATATTTTTATTCAATAAAGAGGAGACCGAAGAAGGCTGATGATATCTATACCTTGGCGAGAGTGGATGAAATTTATCGTAAGAGCGCAATAATTATGCAGGGAGTTTTAGAGGACGAGTTCACATTGGAGACTTTGAAGGTGTATAACAAGCTCTATCCAGGAGTTCTTGTTGTTGTTTCTACTTGGGCGTCTGAGAATGAACATCTTATAAAAAAATTAGAGAAAAAAAAAACTGTATTGTTGTTCTTAGCGAATATCCTTCGCATAGCGGACTTTTAAATGTTAATTATCAGGTTACAACTACTGTTGCAGGTTTAAAAAGGGCAAAAGCCGAAGGACGTGAATTTATATTTAAGACAAGATGTGATTACCGTTTTTATAAACGTGAATTAATTCATTATTTGTATAATTTAGTCATCCAGTTTCCGCTTGAAGATTCTGAACATTGTCAGAAGTATAGAATTGTGGCCGGATCAGAAATCATGAATAGTATGTTTAAACCATTCTGGCTAGCCGATCAGTTCAATTACGGTCAGGTTGATGATATGATTCAATACTGGTCACATCCGATGGATTCCTTTAATTTGGATAAAAGGGCGCACAGAGAGATTATGAAACAGAAAGAATATTCTTGGAAAGAGCAGATTGAGAACAACATGGGAGCAGAATCGGAACTTGTATTAAGCTTCTTGGAAAGAACGTTGGGGAAAAGACCTGAAATATCAGTAGAAGAATATTGGAGAATAGTAAAAGAGAGGTTTATTGTAGTTTCCAGACAGGAATTGGGGGCATATTGGCATAAATATTTATTGAGATATGATGAATCGGTTGCAGAAGGTGAATTACATGACGGTGCGTCACCAGAGAATGGACTAACTTATAACTGGGACTTTTCCAGTTGGTTTTCATTATATTGTGGTAATCTTATTTATGATAATAGCTATGAACGTTTTGCAAAAAACAATGGTTGGAAGGATGTGAACACAAATGTTAGATGTTATAATTCCAAGTGCAAAATTGATTCCAGAGGAGCTTCAGAAAATCGGTAAGTTACCGGCAGTTATTTATCCTGTAAACCAGAGAATTGTATTTGACTATATTTATAATCAGTATAGAAATGTCGATTCTAGGTTTACTGTTATTGGTGGGGAAAACTGCGGTCTGCTCTACAAGGCGCTTTCCAGATATGATTCAAACAAAGTTGATATCATGAACCTTGATACTATATCGGATTTAGGTCATACGGTTTACGTGGCCTTGAAAGATGAACAGGAAACGGTGGTGATAAATTTTGGTGATACAATTGTATTGGAAGACGTATATGACAAGAACACAGATGCCATATTTTGCGCGTTGGATGACGTTTCATCTACATGGACTTTTTTTGAAGAAGAAGAAGGCATTCTGACCCAAATATATGATAAGATAAATATTGCTGAAAAGATTCAGAAGAAGCTCTTTGTGGGAGTATTTCGGATTTCTAATGTAAAGGATTTTAGGGAGAGCCTTGAATATGCATTTGATAATCCTATAACGGATATCAGCAGCTTTTATACAGCATTGCAGATATATAGCCGACGTCATCCTTTTTCATTTGTCTATACAGACCATTGGCTTGATATTGGCCATGCGGATAAATATTATAGTTCCAAACTTGAGGTAAACGCGAGGGAATTTAATCATATTAGCATTGACAAAAATCGCGGGATATTAAGAAAAACCAGTGACAATATAGAAAAGTTTATAGATGAAATTAAATGGTACCTTAAGTTGCCGTCGGATGTGGAGTATGTTCGTCCTAGAATATTTGAATATTCGACGGATTATTCTATGCCCTATATTTCTATGGAGTACTATGCGTACCATACAATACATGAATTGTATCTTTATGGTGATCTAAATCGAAATCAGTGGAGCGATATATTTAAAAGAATTCGTTTTGTATTACAGGACTTTTCAAGGTATAGTGTTCAGGGTGAGGGGATACTTGATTCATTATCTGATATATATATCAATAAAACAATAGAGAGAGTAAATGAACTGAAAAAAAGTTCAGAATTCATTTCATTTTTTGAAAAAGCATGACAATTAATAAAATCAAGTATAAAGGGATGGATTATATATTAGATATTTTGAAAGAAAAGATTCCAAAGCTTTTATTTGATAGCGACAAATTTTGTATCATACATGGGGATTTGTGTTTTTCTAACATAATGGTTGACAGTAATTATTCATTTGTGAAGATAATAGATCCACGAGGAAAATTTGGAAAATTTGATATATATGGCGATAGGCGATATGAGCTTGCAAAATTATTTCACAGTATTGATGGGAAATATGACTATATCATAAAAGATGCTTTTAAGGTGGAGTATTCAAGTGAAGATGCCGTCATATCATACGAAATTATAGAATCTCCAAGGGCGTTTGATTTATACGAATTATTTCTTGATTCTTTCAAGTCAGAAATTGGAGATAAATTGAGAAAAATTGAGTTAATAGAAGCATTACTTTTTTTGAGTATGATCCCCCTTCATAAAGAGAATTTGTCACATCAGATGGTAATGTTGGCTACCGGAGTTGAAATTTTGAATAGAGTTATCAATGTTACGGATTAAAATACGGAAAGGAGTAGATATGTTTAAGGAATACTCATTTATATTTGATATTGACGGCACTATATGTCCGATAAAAGAAAAGGATGAGAAATACGAGGATCTTATTCCTTATGGAAATATTGTGGAGAAGTTGAGATATTATAGAGATAATGGGGCTAAAATTGTACTTTTTACATCCAGAAATATGAATTCTTATCAAGGAAACCTTGGCTTAATCAATAAAAACACAGCAAAAATACTCCTTGAATGGCTTGATAAATGGGATATTCCATATGATGAAATTATATATGGAAAACCTTGGCCCGGACATAAAGGATTTTACGTCGATGATCGAACCATACGTCCGAATGAATTCTTGAATTGTTCAGTAGAAGAATTGAACCAAATTTGTACAAAATCCAGAGAAAAATCAGAATAGATAAAGTCAGGAGTAATGATGGAAAAAGATATAACAATTATTATAACTATGGCTGGTATGGGGACTAGATTCCATAAGGCAGGATATACTTGCCCTAAATATCAGATTGAAGCGAAAGGAAAAACATTATTTGAATGGAGTATGGATAGTCTTAAGGGGTACAATGAACATGTTGATAAATATGTTTTTGTAGTAAGGGACGATGATAATGCGGAAGAGTTTATTAGAAAAAAATGTCAAAAAAATGGAATAGATAATATTGAAATCATTGAGATTAATCACATAACGGCCGGACAGGCTGCTACTTGTATGATTGCAATTTCACATTGCAATTCTAATAATGCAATTTTGGTTTATAATATAGACACATATGTGGAGCCTTTCCATCTGAAATATGATGATATTTCAGGTGATGGACATATTCCTTGTTTTCATGCAGAAGGGGTACATTGGAGTTTTGTTAAGACGGATGACATGGGGGTCGTTACAGAGGTTAGGGAAAAGCAAAGGATATCAGATTATTGCACATTGGGAGCATATTATTTTTCATCAGCGGCATTGTACAAGGAAATGTATGAGGAATATTATAGTGATGATTCACATATAGAAAAGAACGAAAAGTACATTGCGCCACTTTACAATCATATGATTAAAAAGAAACTTACTGTCACCATGAGTGTTGTTGATTCATCTAAAGTTCACGTGTTAGGTACACCAGAAGAATTGAATGATTTTCTGAAAAGCTAAAAGAAAAGGATGACGCATATGTTTAGATTTTTTGATCCTGACTATTTATATGTTTTCTTTGCAGCGAGAGGATTGATGCCTTTTGATACAGACGAAAAATATTTATATCACAAGTTTAAGACAAGGATGGGATATTATCCAGATTTAGCCAATCCAAAAACTTTTAATGAGAAACTGCAATGGTTAAAGTTATACGACAGGAAACCGGAGTATACGAAGATGGTTGATAAATATGCCGTCAAAGAATATGTTGCCGATAAAATTGGAAAACAGTATATCATACCCACTTTGGGGGTATGGGATAGGTTCGAGGACATTGATTTTGATACCCTGCCTAATAAGTTCGTATTGAAATGTACACATGATTCGGGAGGGCTTGTTATTGTCAGAGATAAAACAAAGTTGGATAAAAGTAAAGCAAAAAAGAAATTAAGCAAAAGTCTTAGGACGAATTACTATCGGTTTGGACGTGAATGGCCGTACAAAGATGTGCAGCCGAGAATCATTGCCGAGAAATATATGGAAGACAAAAACACAGAGGAACTTCGCGATTACAAGTTTTTTGTGTTTAATGGAGTAGTTAAGGCTATGTTTATCGCAACTGATCGGTTTAAAAAAGGAGATGAAACTAAATTTGATTTTTTCGATATGGAATACAGACACCTTCCTTTGACGAACGGACATCCTAATTCCAATGTCATTCCGAAAAAACCTGAGACATTTATGGAGATGAAGCAGCTTGCATCAAAGATAGCAGAAAATCTTCCAAACGCAAGAGTTGATTTTTATGAGGTAAATGGAAGATCTTATTTTGGAGAAATTACCTTTTATCACTGGAGTGGAATGACGCCGTTTGAGCCACAAGAGTGGGACCGTAAGTTTGGGGATTGGATAACTCTCCCGAAGGGGGGGGGGTATTTTGAGAGATAATTATGTTTTATGGGTACATGAGAGATCGCTTAATAACAATTCCATAGTTCATGTTCCTAAGGAGCATAGTGGATATGATAAATCCTTAATGGATTATAAGTTTTTTTGTTTTAATGGGAAACCACAATTTTTATATATTTCTAAAGGACTGGAAAATCATTCAACTGCAGAAATGACATTTTTGGATCTTGATTGGAAAAAAACACCCTTTCAAAGAACCGATTTTAAGCAGTTTGAAGAAATACCACCAAGGCCCATGTTATTTGATGATATGAAGCAGATTGCAAAATGTCTTGCCGGAGCAATTCCGTTTATAAGAGTTGATATGTATGTCATTAGAGGACAGATCTATTTTTCTGAACTGACTTTCTCGCCATGTAGCGGATTTATGGAATTTAGAGAAAATGAACATGACAGTAAGCTTGGAGATTTATTATCGCTCCCTGAGCAGAAGCTCATTAATTAGAGAGGTATTAGATATGGGATATGTTGAAATTGACAGATCATCCAGAAATTATGGCATAGATATGATGAGAATACTATCAATGGTAATGATTTTGCTCCATCATATCTTAGGACATGGAGGCATTATAGAGTCAGTGAAGCCAGATACAGTTCAATGTGAAGTTTTATGGATACTAAGGATTTTATGTTATGGAGGTGTTGATTGCTTTGCTTTGATATCAGGTTATATTGGCTATGGGTCAAAGCATAAGTACAGGCATATTATTGGGTTAGCCGTACAGGTCATGTTTTATACGTTAAGCGTTACATTTATATTTTCCTTATTTGCAGCTGAGTTGGTGACGGCAAAAACGGTTTTCAAAGCAGTATTTCCTATATCTTATAACGTTTATTGGTATTTTTCGTCATATTTTCTTATGTTTTTTCTGATGCCGTATATGGATATAGTTGTTTCGATTATCGATGAGTTCCATGGAAAGATGTTGATTATACTATGTGTTATGCTGTATTCTGTTTTCCCCACAATGTTTTATTATGATATTGGTGGACTTAATAGAGGATATTCAACTATATGGCTTTGCCTGCTTTATGTGATAGGAGCTCTTTTTAGAAAAAATCATAATACATTTTTGGATCGCTATAATTATAAGTATTATGGATGGTGCTATCTTATTTTATGCTGTGTAACATGGCTAAGCAGAATTATTATTCGGAAAGTTTCTGTCGAATTGACCGGTATTATATTATTTGACGAATGGTTGATATCATATAATTCTCCAACAATTTTAATTGGTTCAATTTGTCTTTTACTATGTTTTTCAAAAATTGAGGTAAAGGAAAAATATCGTAAATTAATTTTAACTTTAAGCGGTGCTTCTTTTGGCGTATATTTGCTTCATGAGGAACCGTTGATCCGTGAGTATGTTATAGGCAGAATTTTTCTGACTCAGGTGGATAAATCTGGTATTTTTCTTTTTATTATTATCATTTTGAGCGTGGGGGGTATTTTCTGGGTATGGTTTCAGAAAATATTCGCAGATGGATATTCAAGATTCTTCGTATTCCATCCCTATGTATTAAGATGGAAGATTTGTTAAAACGAATATTTAGATCTTTGATAGAGCGAGTTTTCTAATGAATGACAAATTTAAATAAGCACACGGGTATCTTTAGTGATCTTAGCGGAGTTTTACAGGAAATCGGCTAATACTGCTTTGTCTCAGATGCATATCATAATTATAACGTCGATAGGGGCTAAGATATGAGACACAATTAAGAAAATAACCAAACATAGGATGCGATAACACGGCATTATTAAAAGGTAGGATTATGTTATGTCAAAATTATTTTTGTTATTTAATTGCCCTTCAGGCCAGAACGATAAGCAATGGCTTGAAGATGTCTTAAGAGAACGAGGATATGATTTTGAGATCATTGAAACAAAATTATATGTTAATGTGATGTGCCAAGATGGGGTTAGGGGGAAAATGAGGTATTATTACCGCATTCTCACTCATGCTTTCAAAGCTATTTTAAAGAGCAAGGAAAATGATATTATTATCAGTTGGTCGGATTTTACTGCTGGGTTCATCAATTTCATGAGTATGACATTGGGCAACAGACGGAAGATAATATCCATGAACTGGCTGACACCAAGGGATAAAAAGTCATATTGGGAGTATCTGGATAGGAAGCAGTTCCAGAATAAAAATGTGTTGATTACTGTAAATGCGTTAGACTCGAAGCAAAAATATCTGGAAAAGTTTCATCTGGCGAGTGGGGATAATATTTATTACATTCCGGATATATATGACACAACGGTTGATTTTGTTGAGCCATGTTATAAAAAGAATGGTGGGAGATACATATTTACCGGAGGAATGGCAAACAGGGACTGGGGCCTCGTGATGCAGATAGCCATCAGGTTTCCGACACTTTCCTTTGTATGTTGCGCGTTAGAACATGATTTTAAATCGAAAGTGGATGATGTGCCAGAAAATGTAAAGGTATACTATTCTATTTCTCCTGACGAATATTATTTGCTGATGGCTGGCGCATATCTTGTCTTGATGCCTTTGATCACTTACCGAGTATCGGGATTGATAAATATTACCAGATCCGCACAGAGCGGGGTTCCCTGCCTAGTAAGCAGGTATGATTTCACTCAGATGTATTATCCAGAAGAACTCGGCAGCTGGGTTGTAGACGGTTCGGATGTGGAAAAATGGGGGCAAGAAGTTGAGCGTGCTTTAGAGTATGCGCAAGAGCGATATATTTCAAATGTTAAGATGTTCCAGAATCATATAATAAGACATTTTGGGCCGAAAGTGGCTTTTGAGACATTAGAAAAAATGATTTCTACATTATTATAATTTTAGTATTATATCCGCGAATGGTATGGGCATATATTTACAAGCTGAGACATTAAAACCCTAATATAGGAGAAGGGAATGTGATGATGATAAAAAATAAAGAGGAGCTATATGAATATTTAATGCAAGATGCTAAAGCAAATGGTAGAGAATCTCTTACACCTCATCTGTTAGGAGATGATATATGGAAAAATATTGTTTGTCTGAGGAAAAAAGAGTACTATATGTCCTTAAAAGGACTAAAGCGGTTGGTGTTTCTTCCGGCAGCTACATGGAATAGAATGATAGGGGCCCGACTTGCTATAAAATGTGGATTCTTTTTTCCGGTTGGAGTCTTTGAAAAAGGTCTTTCTGTTGCACACAAAGGTACAATCGTTGTGAATAACATGGCGAGAATAGGAAGGAATTGCCGTATTCATGAAGGGGTTACCATAGGAGCTACAAATGGCTCTAATAATGCACCTCAAATTGGAAATAATGTGTTTATTGCTACAGGAGCAAAAATTATTGGTGATATTCATATTGCAGATGATGTGGCGATTGGGGCTAATGCCGTGGTGGTCAAATCTATAGATGAACAGGGTACAACATGGGGGGTGCCTGCCAGAAAAATTAGTAACAATAATTCACATTCTAATTTAAATAAAATGTTGGAATTGGATAAATGAAAGGAATAATACATGATAGAAAAAAAACAAGATTTAGAAGATTGGCTATCAGAAGAACGGAAAAATTACCTGAAGGAGGCTTCTTTTTTTAAATATTTTCTGCGGCTGATAGGAGGATTTGAGGATTCTATTCTTTGGAACTACCAAAGACGATTGCGAATTACAGAATACCATCTAAATGCAGGACATAAAGTGCGTTATGTATTTAGCCGAATCCGCCTGAATCATAAAATGAACAAAACTGGTATTCATATTTTTCCCAATGTCTGTGGAAAGGGGCTTAGAATTATGCATTTGGGTCCTATATTAGTCAATGGCAGAGTTCAAATGGGCGAAAATGTAAAGATACATATTATGACTTCTTTTGTTGCGGGAGGAAATAACGATGACACGCCAATAATAGGTAATAATGTAGTTATAGGGGTGGGTGCAACTATCTTAGGTAAAGCAAAAATCGCAGATGGAATTGCCGTTGGAGCCAATGCAGTTGTAAATAAATCTTTTGAAGAAAAAAATATAGCAATAGCAGGGGTGCCAGCACATAAAATTTCTGATAATGGCAGTTTGACATGGGGGGGGGTAGAAAATAGTTTAGGCATCATTGCCTATTTGTCATATTATATTGCTTTATGGTCTATAAAGAAAATGCCTTGCAGCAGTATTGTTTATCATATCAAGTAAAGCACGTAATCTGATTAAAAAGTACAGGAGTAATAGAACTATGTCAAAAACAAATATAACAATCGCCGGAACCGGTTATGTTGGCCTTTCAATGGCCGTTCTTTTATCTCAACATAATCATGTAACGGCTGTAGATATCATACCAGAAAAAGTCGTGATGATTAACAATCGTATTTCTCCGATACAGGATGAGTACATAGAAAAATACTTATCCGAAGAATCACTAGATCTTACGGCTGTTTTGAATACAGGTGAATTAATGTCTAATAACCCGGCAGTTCAAGCTTATGCAACTTCGGATTTTATCGTTATTACAGCTCCGACAAATTATGATCCAAAAGAAAATTTTTTTGATACACGTGCAGTAGAAGCTGTAGTAGAAATGATTATAAAAGCGACAGAAAATAATCGTTTAAAGCCGACTATTGTAATAAAATCGACAATTCCAGTAGGTTACACAGAATTACTTCGTAAAAAATATGAAACAGATAATATTATTTTCAGTCCTGAATTTCTGCGTGAATCAAAAGCGTTGTATGATAATCTGTATCCATCTCGGATTATTGTTGGATGTGATGATAGAACCAAAACAAAGGCAGAATTTTTTGCAGAGCTTTTGAAGGAAGGCGCGGTGAAAAAGGATATTGACACACTCTTTACAGGTGTGACAGAAGCAGAATGTACGAAACTTTTTGCAAATTGCTTTTTAAGTATGCGAGTGGCTTATTTTAATGAGCTTGATACATATTGTGAATCAAAGGATTTGAATACAAAAGATGTAATTAAGGGCGTATGTATGGATCCGCGTATTGGAGACTTTTATAACAATCCATCTTTTGGATATGGCGGCTATTGTCTTCCTAAAGATAGCAAGCAGCTGTTAGCTAATTTTTCAGATGTTCCCCAGAATATTATGAGCGCTATAGTAGAAAGTAACCGGACAAGAAAGGATTTTATCGCGGATCGTGTGCTTGCGCTTGCCGGAGCATATGGCGAGTCAGACTCATATAATCCAGCCATGGAGCAAGAAATTGTAATAGGTGTGTATCGTCTTACAATGAAAAGTAATAGCGACAATTTTCGACAGAGTAGTATTCAAGGGGTAATGAAGCGAATGAAATCTAAAGGGGTAAAGGTTATTATCTATGAACCGACACTTGAAGATGGAACAACATTTTTCGGGAGCGCAGTTATCAATGATTTGAATGGATTTAAACAACAGAGCCATGCAATTATAGCAAATCGTTATAATACGAAAGATTTAGACGATGTGAAAGACAAGGTATATACAAGAGACATATTTGATCGAGATTAGTCTTAAAAGATGTACTGAAAATATTTTCTTAATTCTAATGAACTCCCAAAAATCTATTGAATTATACCCATATTTATTGTAAACTCTTGCAAATTAATATATCCCCCTTAAATATGCAAAAGTGCATACAAAATATGTATATTTGCATAAAAAATTATAAAACAAGCTACAAAAAGCTGGCCGCAGTGCAGTCTAAAAAAATAAAATGCAGATTAGCATATTTGGAGGAAACGGAACAACAAAATCATGGAAAATGAAAAAAAACAGAAGGAGCAGATCATCCAAAGAATATTGGCGGTAATAGAGCAAAAGATGGCCGAAAAACGGATGAAGCAAAAAGCTCTGCTAGACATATGCGCAGAGAAAGGATATGTGGTTTCACAGTCTGAATTATCCCGTATCCTTTCGCATAAGATAGCCATGGGGCTGTATCCAGCATTGGCAATCTGCGACGCATTAGACATTGATATCAACCAGATCGTGCATCCCGACAGAGTAAAAAGAGAAACGACGTTTTTGCCGCAGAGTACGTTTGTGACAGACCCGAACAGGCCGGAGATTGAGAATTATCTGGGATCTTACCACACTTTATTTTATGCCACAGATTATCGGGAAGATAAACTGTTGCGTGGAAGATTGGAATTGTCTGCAAAAAAGAAAGAAAGTCAGGCATATTGCTCCGCGTTTTTTTCGTTGGATACGGAGGATACGGATATGTATGGGCAGCCAATTGAAAAAAGATATCAGGGACGTTTTTTTGTATCGCCGCAGATGGGAATAGCGTATTGTTTTCTGGCAAATAATAAATTAGGAGAGATCTGCTCTCTGGAATTCCGTCATCGGACATTCTTCTATAAAAGGGTGGAATGTCGCCTTGGATTAGTTCTGACAACATCAACAGGTGAGAAAAAGACGCCGGCGGCACATAAGATTATAGTGTATCGGGGAAAGCTTCAATCTTCACAGGAACAACAGCTTGCGCATATGCTGAAATTAGACAATGGCGAGATGCATATAGAGGCAGAAGCGCTGAAGAAAATAAATGTGCCGGAAGAAACAAGAAAACTATTAAACAGTTTGTCAGATATGCTACGGGGGACCACTTACTATACGGTTAATGCTGCAAGCCTGAAAAATGCAAACAGAAAATTAAGTAATGTGCAGATTAGCGCATTGTTTTCAATATTAAGAGACTGCTCTGAAGATGAGTATACACTACATTTGGATGCGATGGAGGATGAGATGATTTTTGATCTCATCAGCCGGGATTCCGGAAAATCTCTGCAATAAGGAAACGGTAAGATGAAACATTGACAGAATGATTAATTTGGAGAGAAAATAGAATGGAGTGTAGGTCATGGAGTGGGAACATGAATCTAAGATTATAGACAGTATTAGAATCATTTGCAAACGATCACAGAACGAAGATTTTGTTTTTTTTGAGGAGTTTTTTAAATTATGCGGGATATTTGTGATTAGGTGCGCGGAGCCTCAGATACCACATCTGAGTGAGGATGATGAAGAATATACAGATTATGAATTAGACATTACGCACAATTTTGGGTGGATGGTACAAAAAGAAAATGAGAAAATGATGCTGAAAAAAGCGATAGAAATGGTTTATGGAGGTAATAGATCTTTCAGGGATGAGCTTTCATATCTTGCACCTGTCTATGTCAATCATGATTTAAAGCTTCATAATATGCGGGAAAGATATTTTTATGCACCGGTTTTTTCCAGAGTGTATGAAAGTTTGGCAAATTTTCGTGCTGCGGTTAGAGAATTGGAGGAAACTAAGATTAATGGCAGGCATGTGAAATATTTTAGGATTTCCTGTCAGCACAAGATCAATGTATTACTGGGCAAATTGCACAAAGAGAAAGAATACAGCGGATATATGTTAATAGCGGACGCGTTAAATTTGTGCGGAAGGGAAAGGGGGTATACTCAGGGATATCTCCTGGCAGGTATTGTTGCGGACGGCGATTTGCAGTTTCTCAATGACAGCATTCATTTTTATGATAATGCGTTTACCGGCAAGAAAGAGATAGATGCATATATACATTACAGAAAGGGAAGATACTATGAAAAAATAGACCATGATGAAGAAAGGGCGCTGACAGAATATAGGAAGGCATACAGGATGGATCAATCCAATTACCGGGCATTGTTTAAGGTGGCAATTATAGAGTTAAGTATAGGCGAAATGTATATGGATTACCGGTATATACGAAGATCAATAAGTACCTTTCGGGAAATCCCAGAGCTTTTATATGACGATATAGAAAATTGTAATTTATTACCGATTCAGTTGGAATACCTGGCAAAAACATATAAGAATTTGTATGATATCTATGATATTTGGATGGAACGAAAAAGCAGCGCTATGCAGGCGCTTTATGAGCTTTGTGATTTGGAGAGGATGATTGATGAGGATGCTTTTTTTGATCATTTCTTCGGAGATGGAGAAAAGGCGGATGAAGAAAGAAGATTATTAAAATGTCATCTGAATCTTGTTTATTATAAAGATGAGAGGGATACCATAGATAATGATTATTATATAAACAAAAGAGGAAAGATAGATTATGTCAAGTAGTATATGTATCGATTTGCATAATAATTATGAAGAATATATTGAAGATGTTAAAGACTTTAACAATTCTATTTTTAAAGATGTTTACAATAGCTTATATAAAGTGCTTAATGAGATTTTGACAGAGACACAGAATAAGAGAGGGAATATTATTACAATTCTTGGAAACAGGGGAAGCGGTAAAAGTTCTTTATTGCTATCCTTTGCAAATTCACTGGTTTCCAATAAGTACAAAGCTTTTATGGAAACGGTAATAGGTGAAGATACAAGTAAGAAAGTGTATGATGACGTACAGTTCAGCGTGATGGATAGTTTGGATGCATCTATGTTAGATTCCAGCGAGGATGTTTTTGATATTTTATTATCAAGAATGTTAAGAAATGTGGATGAATATTTGGAAAAGGATGCGGCTGAAGAAAGAAGGAATCGAAAATTTCAATATGATATTTTGCAGGAGTTTGATAAGATATATGAAATTCACCAGATGATTAAGAAGGAAAAGAATAGGACAAATGAGTCGGATTTAATGTCAGGTTATTCTTCTTTGTCTTTACTTCGCAGCTTGCCGGATAGCTTAGAGATGAATGATAAATTTAAGAAACTGGTTGACAACTATTTGGAAATCGTGTTGAGAAACGGGTGTGAATGGAGAGAACAGAAAAATTATTTGATTGTACCCATCGATGATCTGGATATGAACGGAGAAAATGGTTTTGAAAGTCTTGAGCAGCTCTACCGCTATGTGGCTGTGAAAAATGTTATTGTAGTAGTAGCGGTAAAATATGAACAGATTATGCATCTGGCCGAGAAAAATGGTTATAAACTTTACTCCGACAGCTGGAATAATACGGATAAAAATGAAATGGGGTATATCAATAATTACGCAAAAGAATATCTTGCGAAGCTGCTTCCAATTCAAAATAGAGTGTATATGCCGGATATGGTGCTTCATCATCAAGAAATCCGAGAAAAATGGCATGTTCAAGAGAATGGAAAAACCATAAGAGAAAATATTTTTTGTAAGATTAAAGAGGCGACAGGGATGTGTTTCTACATAAGTGGGAAGACGATGCATTTTTTAGAGCCGGAATCTTTGCGTGAATTAAGAGGATATTATGGATACTTAGACAGTCAGTTAATGACCAGGAATTTGAAAGAAAATAAAAATCAAAAAGAAATTGTGAAGGATAATATCGAGCAATTTGCCTGTGATTTTTTAAATCGTATTACAAATAGAAAATTAAGTTATGAACATAAAAGAAAAATCTTGTTTCTTTGTGAATTAGACTATGCAGGCATGAGCGAGTATTTAATTAATAATATTTTATATGAAAAATATGGGGTGATTCCGTGCCGGTTTAAGAATAGTTACGGTGAATTGTTACTTTATTTATATCTGGCAGGCAGGGATAATCAGGAAGAAAAATTATTTGTAGATGCGATTATTATTTTCTATACGTATCTTGTACAGAGAGAAAAGATAAAGTTACAAAAAAGCGCTCGTTCCATCGGCAAAATGGATGTGATGGCGGAAATATTTCCAGACAGTTGGGCGGGAAGTTGGTCAAACTATCTTGTTCCCCAAATAATAGAAGGAAAAATAGAAGTAAAAAAAGAAGAAAAGGATGAGCAAACTTCAGGTGATAGGAGGAGGGAAAAAGAGCAGCTATGGGGATGTATTGAAAGAATTGAACTTGTAAAAGCACATCCCTACATCCAATGGGAGTACCAAGAAATTAATCATGTATGTAATTGGATTAAAAAGAATGGAAAGAAAATTAAGGATTTGGAGTGGATGTTTATCTTCTTTGAAGAATTTGCTTCTGAACATGAAAGAGAAAATATTGATTTAATAGTTGAACAAGATCCAGAAGATCCAGAGAGTGGAATGACGTGGTCGTTTACTAATAAGATGGCTGATTTTAACATTTTGGCATTTATAAAGCATTCTTATTATTATAGAAAATATTTTCATGAGCTTTATGGAGCTATTGCAAAAGCCTTAATCGATTTAACAAACAGTAAAGAAACAATAGATGATGTTAGAAAAGTATTAAAACAATCTTCCGCATTATACAAAGAATTTCAGAAATGGGAATCGGATAGTGAAGGGATTGCTGTGCCGTTTCACTATACGGATATCTATTATCATATGTTGTACTGGCTTCGGGAACAAGCGAGTGAAAAGAATCATTCAGCGGTTGAAAGTGACAGTGTGTTTGCGGTATTAAGAGGAGTGTATCAAGATATAAAAGAATTTCTTGAAAATCAAGACAAAGGGTATTCGCTTAATAAAAGTCGGAGGAAAAGCGCTGGATTTGCAGAAAATTTTGAGAAGTGCCCGATTATAAAGGTGTTTTTAAATAAAGCCCAAGAACCAGATGAGTATACGAAAAAAATGTTTGGCAGAATTGTTTATTGCTGTGCTGAACATGGCGGAAGTAATAAACGTTACGGTAAGTCTAAGAGGAGAGATTCCGAGGTGACAACCAGCGATGAGCTAGGTTATGAAACATATAGTTGGAGATAGGCTATGAAAAATGTAAGATATATCATTGAATTATTTATAAAACATGTATCATCTCAGGATATTTTAGAGAATTCTATAACCTATGATATACTTTCCATACAGCAATTATTTATAAAGCATATACCATCTCGGAATATTTTAGAGGATTCTATACCATACGATATACTTTCCACGCAGCAATTTTTGAAGCTGGCGCTTCCGTATACGAAGGAATATTCAGAAAGTGAGTTGGAAAATATTTACGCAGCAATCAAAGATATGGTGCAGGTAGAATGTGAAAAACAGTTTATAAACAGTGTGAAAGCGGTTGGTTCAAAGAGCCAGCCGCTTAATCTTTTTGGTCTGTTATTACTCGCGGCGGAAAAGATGCTTCAATTTAACGGTAATGAAGTGGTATGTCAATATCGTTATCTGTTGGATTGGCGGCAATTGACGGTACAGATTAGTGAGGACACATTTACCACGGCATTCTGTGCGATTGAGGATCTGAAATCCAGAAAAAAGAGAACGCGTTTTGATTGGCCGGCTGTAATAAGACACAATAATTTCTATTTAAATAAATTATTGCAACAGGAATTATCAGATAACCATTTCCACTTATGGGCTTCTTCGCCGCATTTTAATCTCAGTTGGATACGAATCATGAATGATACGGACAACCGTGATATCCGCAAGAAGATGAGTGAGCTGAATTATGATAAGCTAAATGTAAATCAGGCGTATTATCAAGGGTATCAAGAGAATAAATTTGAGATTCTCTACCTGCAGGCAGCGTTAATAAGACTATATTTATATTCCTGGTTCAGCGAAAGAGAAATACGGTTGAGAGAATACTATCTTCATGGGGCTTCTAATAAAACGATTTTTCAGCAGATTGAAGAAGGCGTAAAGCCAGAATATCTGGAGATACTGTCACAGTTAAAACGGAAGAAAGCGGAGGTAAATAATTCGTGGCGGCAGCAATACAGGGAAAAGGCAGGTAAAAAACGGAATAAAGACATTGATTGCTTTTTGAGAAAATTGGAGGAAAATGGAATAGAGATTCCGTTCGTGGATGGGAAAGAAGAAGACATAACATTCTGGCAATGGCTGGAACATGCGTTTAATGGGTGCGGAGACAGGGAAACGATTCCACTGGCAGTTTTAGAGCCAATCCTGCAGGAAAGAGTTTATGCTATGATGTGGAAAAGATGTACGGATGAAACTGTCGAGTCATGGCTGAGGAATGGGGCACAGCTGCAGGTGAACAGCCGGAATATCCAACTGGCAATTAACACGCTGAGGCGGGGAAGGGGATTAGCACAGCGTCAGGATTATGCTTTGTGGGGCGTGCCTGCCAGAGATCAGACGGAAAACAAAGCCCGCTGGGAATTGTGCGGCGAGAGATATTTTCTCTATACAATGTTCCAGAAAGCATATCAGGGAAATCCGAAAGATGAGAGATACTTGAATCTGTTTTATGCATATCTGGTGATGAAAGAAAATCTCAGAAGCGAGCTTATTCAATCCAATAAGAGGATTGGCTTTCGGAATTTCCAGAAATATGACAGACGAAAAGGGATGCTGATGGATCATTCGCCCTTAGAGAATGCTGTGCTTAAATTGGCGATTGAAGATACGCTCTCCGACCCATGGCTAAGGCATCTGGAAGTCAGGATTGTGCCAAAGGATACGATAAAGAAGAATGTAGAGTATATCCGAGAAATTGATCTTTCAGATGTGAAACAAAAGAATCTATTAGAGCGATATTATTTTGTGTACCATTTTGTGAAGGAACCGGACGATACTCCGGAAAAATTATACCGTTCTTCCTGCAGGCATGAGAGGAAAAGGATGCAGATCAGGCAGCAGGCTTGTTGTATTGCCGGTCTTAGGGAACGTTTTCCCCAGGTGGCAAAACGTGTCTTGGGAATTGACGCATGTTCAATGGAAATCGGCTGCAGACCTGAAGTGTTTGCGCAGGCGTTTCGATATTTGAAGAATCATTGTGTGGTAGAAAAGTGGAAGAATAATGACGAAAGGAATCTGCCGCAGTTAAGAGTAACATACCATGTAGGTGAGGATTTCCTGGATATTGTTGATGGCCTTCGTGCAATTGAAGAAGCTATCCATTTTCTAAATCTGGATTGTGGAGACCGTCTTGGTCATGTGCTTGCATTAGGGCTGGATGTAAGGGACTATTATAAGGTAAAGCAAAATGTAATCTGTTTGCCTAAACAGGATTATCTTGACAATCTTGCATGGATTTTTGGCAGAATTACAAAATATCGTCTGGGGGTGGAACTAAATAATTTACATAATTATGTGGAAAGAGAATTCAGTAAATACTTTAGTGAGGTTTACGGAGAACTTTCGCAGAAGCATAACTATAATATACGAACATATTTTGAAGCATGGAAATTAAGGGGAGATAATCCCCAATATTATAAGTTCAAAAAATTTGATAAACCTTCATGGCAGACGGGGACAAAAGGGGAATATCGTTCTTATGGCAGTTATTCTATGAATTATCAGTATCCAGAGAATTTTCATATACGAGAGACAGAAGCGGTCGCGTATCTGTATTATGCATATCATTATGACAAGAATGTAAAACTTCGTGGACAGGAGAAGCAGGAGTTTTCTGTACCAGAATGTTGGGTGGATGGTGTGGAGATACTTCAGAAGAAGTTACAGCGTAATATTGCAAAGTGGGGGATTTCAATAGAAAGTAATCCTTCATCCAACTATATGATTTCTGTTCTTGACAGTTACGAAAATCACCCTATTGTAAAATGGTACAACCATCATCTGGTACAAGAACCAGAAAAGCTATCGCAATGCCCGCAGTTGTCAGTTTCCATCAACACAGATGATAAGGGATGTTTCAGTACCTCGTTGGCGAATGAATATGCATTAATGGCATGTGCCTTAGAGCAGGCAAAGGATGAGAATGGATGGCCTCTTTACAGCCGCACAATGATCTATGAATGGTTGGACGAGATCAGGAAGATGGGGAATCTGCAAAGTTTTCAGGAAGGGGGAGAAGAATGCATGATTATGCGATAGATTTCGGTAAAAGAAGAACAGTGAATGCAATTATTATAGGTGTTTATATATTGGTGGCACTGATTGCGTTGATATGTTTGAATAATTGGCTGAAAGATGAAATTAATGAGATTGTTAATGAAATGATGAGTCAGTTGACTCCCAAGATATCTCTAAGTACAACCAGAATTTTTATAAAGATTGTTTTGTCAACGTTTATTCCTGGAATAGGAATAGGGTTATTTTATGCGTTATATGACCGTATACTTTGGAAATGTGGGTGCTTTGTCCGTATACACAAAATTCCAAATCTTAATGGGAAGTGGATAGCTGAAGTAAGTTCTCCGATGAAAGGAAGGTATAAGCCTAAAATTAAAATGACGATCAAACAGACTTGGAATAAAATTCAGGTAAATGGTACTTCTGAACATAATACATCCACCTCCAGTGAATCGGCTTCTATTCTGGAGCAGCACGGAGTAATGTACTTTAGTTATTCTTATCGTATACAGCAGATGGGAGGGCAATGCTATCAGGGGTTTAATTCTTTGGAGATTAAAGATGATGAATTAATAGGACAGTATTTTTCTGCTAAAGATGTGGTAAATAAATTTGAGAATTGTTTCAGTAAAAAAAAACAATAATAAAATATGGAATCAGGTACGCGAATTAGCTGAGGGGTGTGGAACCAAAGGTGTTATTATTTTTAGACGGGAAGAAAGATAATGGAAAATGATGATAATCTACATGAAGCGGAGAAAGCATCCTTGTATTCCAAGTTTACATATTATTGGAGATAATAGCGGGATAGTGTGATTCCTTTTGTGGTGTTAGCAAGCAGAAGAACCGTAAGCTGTTAAAAAATTGCAGAAAGTGAGAAATGCATTGAGTTCACTTGATATCGACAATGTTAAGAGACTGCTACATAATAAAAAGGAAGTGTGCATTTTCGTAGGAGCAGGGGCCTCCATAATGCATCCTAGTTGTCTGCCGTCTTTTCAGGAGTTAAATAATATGTTGCTTTCTTGTTTGTATCAATGTCTGTCAACGAGGGAAAAGTTTAAAGCAAGTTTAGAGAGAATCCATACAAAACCAGAGCAGCTTTTACAGATTATATGGGATTATACAAATGGAAATTTCAATCCAGTAGAATGTTTTCAATATACAATCCCGAACAAAAATCATTATCTGTTGGCAGAACTTATAAATCAGGGGATTAATTGTATAGTAACTCCTAATTTTGATCCTTGTCTGGAAAAAGTTCTTGAGAAACGACACATAGATTTTGAATTTTTTGATAAAATTCAAAGTGAAAGCAAAGAGGCAGAGGACTTGATTCAATCCATAAAAGGGAAAAAAGTGACAATTTGGAAACCACACGGCGGCTGTAGAGAGATGCAGACACTTTGCTACACCCGAACAAAGGTGGCGAAACTTTGTAATTCGCAATATCTTAGGGAGATATTTTCTTATATTATTCAAAATTATAATATGTTGTTTTTAGGGTATAGTGGGTATGATGATGATTTTTCCCTATCTTATATGAAAATATTCCAAATTCTAAAAGGCAGGTTGTATGGAATGCTGGCGTTGGAATTTGGGAAGAAGTCCCAGTGTATGCAAAGCATTGCCCGAACTTATACCTATCTGGCGATCGCAGACGCAAAGCATGGGAAGCGAGAAACAGCTATACAAAAGTTTAGGAAATCTTATGAAATTCATAAGCAGATTGGAGAAGGGTTAGGCTATTTTTATACTGCTTTGGAGGAATGTGAAATTGATATTTCTCAGATTCATTAGGAATACTGGCAAAGTTCTGGACGTCTATATTTACAGTCACATTTTTCTGATGAACAATATAAACACCTACGTTTACTATTCATATTAATAGAAAATGAATATATAATGTAAAGCTGTCAGAGTTAATTTTGAAAATTTGGATTTTTATCGAGAATATTAATGGAAGATGAATCGTAATAAAAAGAGCAGAGCATATATCACTTACATGCTCTGCTCTGCAACGTCAAATTTTAGACCATTTTGCGTTTCCAAACACCCAAAATAGCAATAACTGACATTCCTAACAACAAAATATATATCCCTGCATCTGTGAGATCACCGGTCTTAGGTGAACGGCTGCTGTTACTACTAGTCGTGTTTTTGGCAGTCGTCATACTGTTTGAAGACTGTTTCGCAATTTTAAATGTTGTCGCAGCCTTACCGTCTTTAAATATAATCTCTATTGTATGCGCCCCATCTTTTAAGGTATTCAGATAAGAAGGTTTAAGCGTTACGATTGTGCTTCCGCTTGTTACACTATAATTCATTGGGTCTACAACAGAGCCGTCTATTCTAACCTCTACAAACAGAGAAATATCAGCATCTGCACAGAAAGTCAGCTCTTTGTTTGAATTCATAACCCATGTGCTGCCAGCGCCTTTTATTATCTTATAATTCGGCAGCTTTTCAATAATTTCAGTCCTTGTTATCTTACATATCTGGCAGGTATAGGTCTTAACGCCCTCTGTCTGTCGTGTAGGTTCAGTCGTAATAACACCATTATCCCACTGATGCCCCTTTGCCGGAATCACTTTCAAACCTTCCAGCGTCTCGCCGCATACAGTACAACGGATTCCAGCTTCATGTCCGCTTTCTGTACAGGTTGCTTCTAATGCAGCAACGTTTTCCTTTACATGCCCCTTTGACGGTACAATATTACCTTTTTCTAAAACGGTATTACAGAGTTTACAAATCTGATCCCCAGTATATCCGGCTTCAATACAAGTTGCATCCTTCTGATTTGTCAGAATTGGCTGATGTCCTTTTGGAATCACCTGGCTGTCTTTTACAGCATCACATTTGCTGCAATGGATGGACTTACTTCCGTCGGTTGTACAAGCTGCTTCCTTGTCGATCGTATAATCAGTTTCCCACACATGTCCTTTGATGACCAGGCCTCGTGTCTCTGTAAAGGCACATACAGAGCATACTCTTTTATCACTTCCGGTATTCTCGCAATCAGGTGAGGCAATCTGCTTCCATTCGCCAAAAGAATGGCCTAATGCTGGTATATTTTCTCCTTTTGAAACTTCTTTGCCACAGACGATACATACCTCGTCACCGGTATATCCAGCTTCAGTACAAGAGGCTTCCGTCTTGTTTTTCGTCTCTGTTTTATGTTCTGCGGCGCCGATTGTCTCTGTTTTAGTACCCCCACATTTAGTACATGAATAAGTAATTACTCCGCCGGTCTCACAGGTAGCGCCGTCGGCAAGCTTGCCTGAGTCCCATTTGTGCCCTGTTTTCGGAATAGCAGAGCCTTTTTCTAATATCTCGCCGCAAACGGTACATACTTTATCGCCGGTATATCCGTCTTCCTCGCAGGTTGCGCTTTTCTTATTTTTTATTTCTTCTTTGTGTCCTAATGCCGGAAGCTCGGTCTGGGCCTTGATGACAGTATTGCATATGGAGCAATGGGAACCTTCGGTCTTGCCTGTTGTGGTACAGGTCGCTGCTACCGCCGGATCGACTACTTCATTATGCCCTGTCTTTGGGATGGTTTCAGTTCTGGTTTCGTCGCATTCCGTACAGGTATACTTTTTCTCCCCGACTTCTGTACAGGTTGCCTTTTTAGTCACAGTCCCTTTATCCCATACATGATTGTGACCTTTGACTGCTATCGAGACAGTTCTTGTAGAGTCGTCTGCCGGTGTTGCTGCCATCTGTGAGGCAGGGCTTCTGAATTCCTGCACCCAGTAATGTGTTCCATTATAATATACATGGCCGACAGCAAATGCCGTGAAATCGTCAGACAACATATTACGTCTATGTCCCTGACCATTATATTTGTCGTTCTTCTCTTGCCATGCTGTAAATACTGCTTCGGAAGTTGTGTACCCATATGCAATATTCTCTCCGGCATAGCGAGTAGTTCCTTCATACGCAGTAAAGCAATCTTCTCCATTTGGTCTTGTATGATGAAGTTTATAGTTATATGCAATCTCAGCCGCCCGAAGCATTGCAGCCTTTTCTAGCTCGTAATCATAGACAAGCGTACTGCCTTTACAATTACTTTTGGTCTGATTGTCCTCATTCCAATACCAGTTCTCACCTCCAGTTCTGAAATCGTTTACCATTTTCAGCATCTCACGGGCTTCTGTCTGTCCGTATTGCACACTAAGCGTCTTTGTGACAGTGCCGTCTGCAGCATTTGTTACAATGGTTGTACTTCCCAGAAGCAAAAGCATTGCAAATACGAATGCTGCAATTTGCCTGCATTTTTTGCAAATGTCCATTTTAATTTTACCCTCCTGTAATCATAAATTAATCTTTAAAAGATTTTGACAGTCTAATTATAGTGTGTAATTGTTTTATATTCAAGAAAAATATATATTTTTCTTGAAGAGAGGGGAGCAGATCTGTATTTAATTAATATCGTAATATTTTGTATCATTTTAGGTTTTGTATTGACTCAATCATTTTCAAACAGAAACGGTTATTGCTGTAAGCCAGAAGTCTTGCATATTGCGAACATGCAGACTTTGTGGTACTATAATCAGAATAAAGTGTTGTAAAATAGACATTATAAGAATGAATTCATCCGGAGGTACTTAGGCATTGGATTTATACCAGATTTTCATTACGCATAATCGTGCATGGACGATTCGGGAAATCGTCTGTTTTTCTATACTTTTCTTCATCGTAGCGGTTATCTTATTCAGACTGGTGGGGCGGCGCAAAATTGCTCTGTCCCAGGCAGTTGCGGGATTGCTTTTGCTGCTTTTTCTTGGAATTGTATTTGCATCAACTGTGTTTACACGGAATCCCACGGGAGTTCACCGCTATGAATTAGAAGTGTTTTGGTCATGGAAAGCCGTTCGACAGGGCAGCCGTGAGATGCTAAAAGAGAACCTGCTGAATATGATTTTATTGTTTCCGGCAGGGCTGCTTCTGCCATTTGTATTTCACAGGAAAACGTCCTGGTGGAAGGGACTTTTGATCGGTCTTACGATATCGGGAATGATTGAGACATGCCAGCTTGTATTTTGCCGCGGGTTGTTTGAGTGGGATGATATGATACACAATGGGTTCGGCTGCATGGTGGGGTGTATATTGAGCAGCGGGCTTATGAGATGTACAGACACATAAAAATAAAAATCCTTCTATGTAATATAGATGACAGAAAGGGGTATTTTTGATGGACGATTCATCAGAACATATCTGTATAGGCATACTTGCGCACGTTGACGCAGGCAAGACCACATTATCGGAGAGCCTGCTATATCTAAGCGGCAAGATCAGAGCATTAGGCCGCGTAGACCATAAGAACGCATATCTGGACACCTATGAGTTGGAACGCAGCCGAGGTATTACAATCTTCTCTAAACAGGCCGTATTCAACCTTGGAGATACCCAGGTGACACTCCTTGACACCCCAGGGCATGTGGATTTTTCCACAGAAATGGAGCGTACTTTGCAGGTATTAGATTATGCAATTCTCGTCATAAGCGGAACGGACGGTGTGCAGGGACATACACGGACCCTATGGAGTCTATTAAGACGATACCGAATACCGGTTTTTATATTTATCAATAAGATGGACCAGGAAGGAACGAACCGCGAAAAACTTCTTTGCGAATTGAAGAAGCATCTGGACGGCGCCTGCGTCGCTTTTGACCAAGAGGGGGAGGCTCTCCATGAAGAACTGGCAATGTGCGAAGAAGCTGCCCTTGAAGAATATCTGGAAAACGGCGCACTTAAGGAGGAGACCATCATACGCCTGATTGCTAAGAGAAATGTGTACCCCTGTTATTTTGGTTCTGCATTGAAGCTTTATGGCGTGGGGGAATTTATGGAAGGGCTTGAACACTATATGCGTGCAAGAGCTTTTATTTCCTGGGAAAACGAAAAAAGCAGGGCAGTATCAGGCAAGAGCCAGAAAAGCTTTGGGGCAAAGGTGTTCAAGATATCCAGAGATACCCAGGGAACTCGTCTGACCCATCTGAGGGTTACGCAAGGCACTCTGAAAGTAAAGGATATTTTGACCCAAGGCTTGGAGGCGCCAGAGCCGTGGGAAGAAAAGGTCAACCAGATTCGCATCTATTCCGGAGAAAAATACGAGATGGTTTCAGAGGCAAAAACAGGATGTGTATGTGCGGTCACTGGGCTTAATCATACATATCCAGGCGAGGGCCTGGGTGGGGAGAAGGCCTCCGGCACTCCGGTATTAGAGCCGGTGCTGAATTACCGTGTCTGTTTGCCGGAAGGATGCGACGCTCATACAATGCTTAAAGACCTCCGGCAGTTGGAGGAGGAGGACCCTATGCTTCGGATTGTGTGGGACGAGGAATTAGGGGAAATCTATGCGCAGCTCATGGGGGCGGTGCAGATAGAGATTCTGCAAAGCCTGGTAAAAGAGCGTTTTCATACAGAAATAACATTTGATACAGGAAATATTGTCTATAAGGAAACCATAAGGAATACCGTAGAAGGAGTCGGGCATTTTGAGCCTCTCCGTCATTATGCAGAGGTGCATCTTTTGTTAGAGCCAGGAGAGCCAGGAAGCGGAGTGGTGTTGGAGGCAGATTTAAGCGAGGATGAGCTGGATGGAAACTGGCAGCGGTTGGTTCTTACCCATCTGGCGGAACGAGAGCACCGCGGCATATTGACAGGGGCGGCGGTTACGGATATACGAATCACTCTGATTGCGGGACAGGCTCACCCGAAGCATACCGAGGGCGGAGATTTCCGGCAGGCGACATACCGAGCCGTCAGACAGGGATTGATGCAGGCCGATAGCATTTTGCTGGAGCCCTATTATGAATATTGTCTGGAGTTGCCGTCAGAGATGGTGGGGAGGGCAATGACAGATATCCGCAAGATGTGCGGGGAATTTGAGCAGCCGGAGATAGCGGGTGAGACGGCGTTACTTCGGGGAAAAGCGCCGGTGGCAACCATGCGGGATTATCAGATAGAGGTTCACAGTTATTCCAGAGGCAGGGGGCGGCTGACCTGTACGTTTAAGGGGTATGAGCCTTGCCATAATGCGCAGGAGATCATAGAGGAGAAGGGGTATGAGCCGGAACGGGATTTGGAGAATCCCACGGGTTCGGTATTCTGCGCCCATGGGGCAGGATTTGTTGTGCCATGGAATCAGGTGCCGGAGTATATGCATATTGAGAGCGTGCTTGAGAAAAAGGCAAGACAAAAGAACACAGAGAGTATGGTGCAGCAAGCAGGTATGAAGCATGGAGTAGCGTTTAGCCGGACAAGCTTCACCCAGGAGGAGGAAAAGGAGTTAGAGGAGATATTTATCCGTACTTACGGAAAGATAGAACGGAGGACCTCCGCAGATTCCAGATATGTCCCAGGCGGGCTGGAGAAAAAGAGGCATAAGAAGGAAGAAGCGGTTCAGGAGTATCTTCTGGTGGACGGATATAACGTCATATTTGCATGGAATGATTTAAAAGAGTTGGCTAAGGTAAACATTGATGCGGCGCGAAATAAACTGATGGATATTCTTTGTAATTATCAGGGATTCCGAAGATGCGTCGTTATCTTGGTGTTTGACGCCTACAAAGTGGACGGCTATGCGCTTGAAATCCAGAAATACCACAATATCCATGTAGTGTACACCAAGGAGGCAGAGACAGCGGACCAGTATATTGAGAAGGTGGTTCACCAGATTGGAAGAAAGTATCATGTAACCGTGGTGACCTCAGACAGCGTAGAGCAGGTTGTCACTCTGGGACAGGGTGGTACGCTGATTTCCTCCAGAGAATTCAAGGAAGAAGTAGAGCTTGTAAGAAGGCTGATTCGGGAGGAATACGCAAGCAGGAGAGAGGCGGGGAAGAATTATCTGTTTGATCATATGGATGAGAAGATGGCCAAACAGATGGAAGATGTTAGGCTTGGGCGGAAGGACTCCATAGAATAAAAGAGGTAACAGTTCAGCCTGCAACCGCGCACTTGCTGCGCGGTTAGCAGCCAATGAATTGGAGCAGCTGGGAATCAGCCTCTTTGCCGCAGGCAAACTTTAAAATGGGCGGATTCCGTAACAGTGAAGCCGGAAGGCTGAACTGTTACATTTTTATCTTTAAATAGTTCATTAATACTTGACAATTCTTTCAGATTGTTCTATTCTACTATAGAGCTGTAGAGAAATGAAGTGACAGAGAGCTCTGTATACTGTCAGGCTTTACAGTTTCTATAGAATGACAGGGAAGGAGAACCAGATATGAAGGCGACGTTTCATCAGAATATGAACCAGAATATGATGATGACAGGCTGTGTTGATATGTGCATGATGTGCATGATGAACATGGCTTATTAGTGTATGCGTCTGATTATCTGATTTTTGACATACTATTGTTATTGGGTAGAGTGTAGGGAGCAGGTACGGCGTGTACTTGTTCCTTTTTGTAGTTCATACAGACAATGGGAACAGTATAATGTAATAAACAGAGAGGAGAAAAGCACATGGCGCAGATTGAAGTAAGGCATCTGTCGAAGACATTTACTTCAAAAGATGTGAAGGTCAATGCATTGAGGGACATTAACCTTGAGATAGAACAGGGAGACATCTATGGAATCATAGGCATGTCCGGTGCAGGAAAGAGTACGCTGGTACGGTGTTTGAATTATCTGGAAAAGCCCACCGTGGGAGAGGTTTGGGTTGAGGGAAAAGAGCTTGGAGGAATGTTGGAGAAAGAGCTTCTGAAACAGAGGAAGGATATTGCGATGATTTTTCAGCATTTTAACCTGCTGATGCAGAAAAATGTGGTGGATAACGTAAGCTTCCCTCTATTGATTCAGGGTGTCAAGAAGAAGGAGGCTAGGAAGCGGGCGAAGGAATTGTTGGGAATCGTAGGGCTTGAGGAGAAGGCTCTGGCGTATCCTGCACAGCTTTCCGGCGGACAGAAGCAGAGGGTTGCCATTGCAAGGGCGTTGGCGTCAGATCCGCGGATTCTTTTGTGCGACGAGGCCACCAGCGCTCTCGACCCTCAGACAACAGCCTCCATCCTTGAGCTTTTGAAGGATATCAACAATCGCTTTGGAATTACTATTGTAATTATCACCCATCAGATGTCGGTGATTCGTAAAATTTGCAGCCATGTGGCGATTATGTCACTGGGGGAAATCAAAGAACAGGGACGGGTGGACGAGATTTTCAGCCATCCAAAGACCAAAGAAGCAAGGGAGTTGATTCTGAAGGATATGGAGGGCGAGGGACCGGTGAACCTTGCGAAGCCGCAGGAGAGGCTTAAGGAGGCAAAGAAGATTCGGATTGTATTTTCGGAGAACTCATCCTTCGAGCCTGTGATTGCCAATATGGTTTTAAAGACTGGCAGACCTGTGAATATCCTTCGTGCGGATACCAAGAATGTGGGAGGAATCGCCAAGGGAGAGATGATTTTGGGGCTTCCTGACGACAAGAGCCTGCAGCAGGAGATTGAGGATTATATCAGAGAGAGAGGATTGGAGATTGAGGAGGTGACAGGGGATGTTTAGTGCTGAAGTGATTCAGATGTTGATAAAAGGAATCGGAGAGACGCTGTACATGACGCTGGTATCCACGTTATTCGGGTATTTGTTTGGGCTTCCTATGGGAATTCTTCTGACCATAACCGACAGAGAAGGAATTAAGCCGAATGTAGTTCTCTATAAGATACTGGATATATTTGCAAATATTGTGAGAAGCGTTCCCTTTCTGATTCTGCTGATTGTGTTGATTCCGTTAGCGCGTTTCATTGTGGGAAAGAGCTACGGCTCCTCAGCCACGATTGTGTCCCTGGCGGCTGCGGCAATTCCTTACATAGCGCGTATGGTAGAGTCGTCTCTTCGGGAGGTGGATGCAGGAGTGATTGAGGCGGCCAGGTCCATGGGGGCGTCAACATTTACCATTGTGACCAAGGTTATGCTTGTGGAGGCCAGGACCTCCCTGATTGTGGGCGTTACGATTTCCCTGGGAACCATACTGGGATATTCTGCAATGGCGGGAACCTTAGGCGGAGGCGGACTTGGAGATATTGCAATCCGTTACGGATATTATCGGTATGAGGCCGGAATTATGGCGGTCACGGTTATTTTATTAATTGTGCTGGTGCAAATATTCCAGACGGTTGGTATGAAGCTGTCTGTTCATTTAGATAAAAGAAAGTAATAAATAAACAAAATGGAGGATATGTATGATGAAAAAGAAAGTATTGACAGTATTGTTGGCAGGAGTATTGGCGGCAGCAGCATTAACAGGCTGCGGCGGTTCTGATAAGGATTCTGATTCCGGTTCTTCTGGTTCTGATTCCGGTTCATCCTCGGAAGGTAAGGTGGTTAAGGTTGCGGCGTCTGCCACACCTCACGCCGAGATTCTGGAGGAGGCCAAGGGGCTTCTGGAGAAAGAAGGATATCAATTAGATGTAACAGTGTTCAACGATTATGTTCAGCCCAACGAAGTGGTGGAAAGCGGTGATTTTGACGCAAATTATTTCCAGCATATCCCTTATCTTGAGAGCTTCAATGAGGAGAAGGGAACCCATCTGGTAAATGCCGGCGGAATTCACTATGAGCCTTTTGGAATCTATCCGGGAACCAGGAAAAGCCTGGACGAGCTGGAGGAGGGAGATACGATTGCCGTTCCCAACGACACCACCAATGAGGCAAGAGCCCTTCTGCTTCTTGAGGCTAACGGCGTGATTAAGCTCAAAGACGGCGCGGGTCTGAACGCTACGGTAAATGATATTGCGGAGAATACAAAGAATGTTAAGATTCAAGAGCTTGAGGCAGCGCAGGTGTCCAGAGTTGTAGAAGAAGTTGCTTTTGTGGTGTTGAACGGGAACTATGCCCTTGAGGCGGGGTATTCTGTGAAGTCTGACGCCATTGCTTACGAAACGTCTGATTCTGAGGCGGCTAAGACCTATGTAAATGTCATTGCAGTAAAAGAGGGCAATGAGGAAAACGAGGCAATCCAGGCGTTAGTGAAGGTGCTGAAGTCTGACGATATCAAGAAATTCATTGATGGAGAGTATGACGGGGCTGTAATTGCCTTTGAAGAATAAAATAATGAAGCTATCGTATTATCATTAAATAAGCAGAATCATATAATGGATGGAAAAACAATGGAGACACATTACAGAGAATTAACCGAAAAAGAGATATGCCGCGGTTTATTCCGGCAATTCATCCGCCGTCAGATTGTTGTAGAATGTTGGCGGAGAGAAAACGAAAAGTGGGTAATACGGGACGACCCATTTATTGACGACTGGTCAGAATCGGATTACGAGTTTCTGGTTACCTGTCTCAAAAATACGATAGCTACGGGCGGCTTTGTCTATGGTTTTTTCTGCGACGGTATTCTGAAGGGATTTACCTCCGTAGAAAAAGCCTTGTTCGGAACTGCCGAAAAGTATCTTGACCTTACAAGCCTCCATGTATCCCAGGATATGAGGGGCAAGGGCATTGGAAAAATACTTTTTCATGAGGCGGGCAGATGGGCGAAAGAGCACGGCGCCGAGAAGCTGTACATCTCCGCCCACTCGGCTGTGGAGACGCAAGCCTTCTACAAGGCAATGGGGTGCGTGGAGGCAAAGGAGTATAACCAACAGCATGTAGAAGCAGAGCCTTATGACTGCCAACTAGAATGTCAGTTATAGGCTGCAAAAGAATTATCATAGGATTGCTTCCAGAATTGTATTTCAAAAAATATAATGGGGAAATCGGATCATGCCGATTTCCCCATTTATATGTTAGCCTAATCTGTCCGAAATCTCCCCATGAAGCTGCTGAAGCGACTTCACATCCCCTCTGCCATGTGCATTCATATGTTGAATTCCCCTTGCAGTTACCTTTGCAGCGGCAATGGTGGTGATATAAGGAATCTTAGCCTTAATAGCTGCTTTCCGAAGATAGCTGTCATCGTGAATGCTATCTTTGCCTACCGGCGAATTGACAATCAGGTCAATCTGTCCGTTGGTAATCAGATCCAGGATATTAGGACGCCCTTCATACAGCTTCTTTACCTTCTCGGCCTTAATTCCCGCCTCGCGGATAATCTCATAGGTGTTTCCGGTTGCAAGAAGCTTAAAGCCGTCCTCAGCAAACATTTTTGCCACCTCAGCTACCTCAGCCTTGTCCTTGCGATTGACAGAAATCAACACGGTTCCCTTAAGGGGCAGCTTGGACTGTGTGGCCTCCTGGGCCTTGTAGAAGGCTTCGCCGTAAGAGGAGGATAGTCCGAGAACTTCTCCCGTGGAGCGCATTTCCGGCCCAAGTACAGGGTCAACCTCCTGGAACATGTTGAAAGGGAACACAGCCTCCTTGACGCCATAGTAAGGAATGTCTTTCTCTTTTAATTCAGCTACCGGAGACGGGCGGCCCGTCAGCTCGGAGGTAATGATATCCGTTGCAAGGGGCACCATGCGGATGTTGCATACCTTGGATACCAGCGGTACGGTACGGGAAGCGCGCGGGTTGGCCTCCAGCACGTAAACCTTGCCGTTCTCGATGGCGTACTGCATATTCATCAGACCCTTGACATGCATTTCCTCGGCAATCTTCTTGGTATATTCCTTGATTGTCCGCACATTTTCCTCGGAAATATGTACGGAGGGGATGATGCACGCAGAGTCTCCGGAGTGTACGCCGGCAAGCTCGATATGCTCCATTACTGCCGGAACAAATGCATGGTTTCCGTCGCTGATGGCGTCGGCTTCACATTCCAGGGCGTGATTGAGGAATCGGTCAATCAGGATTGGTCGGTCAGGAGTCACGCCCACAGCAGCTTTCATGTAGCCCTCCATGCTGTCATCATCATAGACGACCTCCATGCCGCGCCCACCAAGGACGTAAGAAGGACGCACCATTACGGGATAACCAATCTTTCCTGCAATGGCGAGAGCCTCGTCTACCGTGGTTGCCATGCCGGATTCCGGCATTGGAATCTCAAGCTTGTCCATCATTGCGCGGAACAGATCGCGGTCTTCCGCCAAGTCGATGACAGAAGGAGAGGTTCCAAGAATCTTAACCCCATTCTTCTCAAGGTCGGAAGCCAGATTAAGAGGAGTCTGTCCGCCGAACTGTGCAATGACGCCCACTGGCTGTTCCTTTTTGTAGATGCTCAGCACATCCTCCAGTGTCAGCGGTTCAAAATACAACTTGTCGGAGGTGTCATAGTCCGTGGAAACGGTTTCTGGATTACAGTTTACGATAATCGTCTCAAAGCCAAGTTTTTTCAGCGCCAGTGATGCATGGACGCAGCAATAGTCGAATTCGATTCCCTGTCCAATACGGTTTGGACCACCGCCCAAGATCATGACCTTTGGCCGGTCGGTATGGATTGGATTCTTGTCTGTGCCGTTATAAGTGGAGTAGTAGTAAGCGCTGTCCGGTGTGCCGCTGACATGGACTCCCTCCCAGGTTTCTTCTACGCCAAGCTCGATTCGGCGGTTGCGGATTTCATCCTGGGATACCTCAAGAATCTGGCTTAAATATTTGTCTGAGAAACCATTTTTCTTTGCGGAAATCAACATCTCATCAGAAGGCAGGCTGCCCTTAAACGCGGCGATGGCAGTTTCTTCTTCTACCAATTCCTTCATCTGTTGGATAAAATAAGTCTTTACCTTTGTAATGTCAAAGATTTCTTCTACGGTTGCGCCTTTGCGTAACGCTTCATACATAATAAAATGGCGGTCGCTGGAGGGTGTTATCAACATTTGAAGCAGGGCTTCTTTGGTTTTTGTATGGTAGTCCCTGGCATTTCCCAGTCCATAGCGTCCGGTTTCCAGACTTCGGATTGCCTTCTGGAACGCCTCCTTGTAGGTCTTTCCAATACTCATGACCTCTCCGACGGCACGCATCTGGGTTCCAAGCTTGTCCTCAACGCCTTTGAATTTCTCGAATGCCCAGCGGGCAAATTTGATAACTACATAGTCGCCGTCTGGTACATATTTATCTAACGTGCCGTATTTGCCGCAGGGAATGTCCTTTAAGGTCAGGCCGCAGGCAAGCATGGCAGACACCAGGGCGATTGGGAAGCCGGTTGCCTTGGAGGCCAGCGCGGAGGAACGGGAGGTACGGGGGTTGATCTCGATAACCACGATACGGTCGGTCACTGGATCATGGGCAAATTGTACGTTGGTTCCGCCGATTACTTCAACGGACTCTACAATCTTGTATGCCTGCCGTTGTAATTCCCTCTGACATTCCTCAGATATGGTAAGCATTGGCGCGCAGCAGAAGGAGTCTCCGGTATGTACTCCCAGAGGGTCAATATTTTCAATAAAACATACGGTGATCATATTGTTGTCGGCGTCGCGGACAACTTCCAACTCCAGTTCTTCCCATCCAAGGATGGATTCCTCCACCAGAACCTGCCCCACTAGGCTTGCCTGTAAGCCGCGGGCGCAGACGGTTTTAAGTTCTTCCTTATTATATACGAGTCCGCCGCCAGCGCCGCCCATGGTATAGGCAGGACGAAGAACCACAGGGTATCCCAGAGTATCAGCGATTTTAAGGGCTTCGTCCACACTATATGCGACTTCGCTTCTTGCCATCTCGATTCCGAGGGCATCCATGGACTTCTTGAATTCAATTCGGTCCTCACCCCGTTCAATGGCGTCCACCTGTACGCCGATTACCTTGACCTGGTATTTGTCAAGGATTCCTTCCTTGGCAAGCTCGGCGCATAAGTTTAGTCCGGACTGTCCGCCCAGGTTCGGAAGGAGTGCGTCGGGGCGTTCCTTTGCGATAATCTGCTCTAAACGGTCTGTATTTAGCGGCTCAATGTAAGTTACGTCAGCCATCTCAGGGTCGGTCATGATGGTGGCTGGGTTGGAATTTACCAGCACAATCTCATATCCGAGGCTGCGAAGCGCTTTGCAGGCTTGTGTTCCGGAATAGTCGAACTCGCATGCCTGACCGATGATGATGGGGCCTGAGCCGATAATAAGTATCTTGTGAATGTCTGTTCTTTTTGACATGTTTTCCTCCTAAATTGATTGACATTATCTTTAATATTAGTTGAGTTTCTGATGAATGTCAATAAGAACGGAAATGATATAAGAAAAAGAACAACAAGACACCCACAATCCAATGGAATGTGGGTGTCTTGCCGTTGTTATAGTTATCTAAAAGGAATGAGAGTAAAGTGCGGCACCTGGGATAAATCCCAAGGTGCTATACTTTGTGAGGGGGGAAGATAGTTGATATGTTCTTCAACTATCTGACTCTAAGTATACAAGGTAAATGTGTCTAAAATATGTTCATTCCCTTAAACAAATCGAAAGATTCTTAAAATGATATTAAAGAAAGAATTGATTCAAGTGGTTGGAATGTTGGAGTGAAGGTGATAAAATAAGAAGGCACAAACTAAAATAAAAGAGATTCAGAAGATAAAGGGGCGTTGCACAAAGGAGGAGGGCATTTATGACAAAAAAGAAACTGGCTCTTGAGATAATTGAGCGATTGAAAAAGGAATATCCCGACGCAGGCTGTACGCTGGACTATGACCAGGCTTGGAAATTACTGGTCAGCGTCCGATTGGCTGCACAGTGTACAGATGCAAGGGTAAACGTTGTGGTGGAGGATTTATATAAGAAGTTTCCCGACGTAGACGCACTGGCAGCAGCAGAGCCGGAGGAGATCGAGGAAATCGTACGGCCCTGCGGTCTTGGAAAGAGCAAGGCAAGGGATATTAGCGGCTGTATGAAGATATTGAAAGAGGAATACGGCGGTAAAATTCCCAAGGATTTTAATGCGCTTCTAAAGCTTCCGGGGGTAGGACGTAAGAGTGCGAATCTGATTATGGGAGATGTATTTGGAGAGCCGGCAATCGTAACAGACACCCACTGTATCCGCCTGGTAAACCGCATGGGTCTTGTGGATGGAATCAAAGACCCGAAGAAAGTAGAGATGGAATTGTGGAAGCTTATCCCGCCTAAGGAGGGAAGTGATTTCTGCCATCGGCTGGTCTACCATGGGAGAGACGTCTGTACAGCAAGGACGAAGCCGTACTGCGACAGATGCTGCCTTGCAGATATTTGTGGAAAGAAGGGTGTAGAGTAGAGAAAAGGAGCCTGCCGGCTCCATTTAACTCTGGCGAAGTGCTTTCAAACACTCGATGAATTCCAGATCCTCCTGTTTCAGCTTGAGATTAGAGCAGTAATTTTTTCCCTCTGGCGTCGTAACAGTAATTTCGACGACAGCCCCCTCTATCAGTGCATCCTGAGAGACGGCGTTTAAAAATAAAGGGAATTTTGGATGGTTCAGTCGAAAACGGTCCATACAACCTTTCAGTTTTTGAATCATTGCAAGCTGATTTAAATTCATATTCAAGATTAATATACCTCCATTGTGAAAAACTCTATATTATTATACTGATATGAGCAGAGATAGTCAAAGGAGATTTATTGATAATTGGGAGTGAACAGTAACTATAGAAGAAATGGGATGGAAAGACGGATGGGAACAGATAAAATAAGTGCGAATGAAATAAAGGCAAAGAACAGACAGAATATTTATCAATATATAAGAGAGCGCGGGTCTGTATCCAAACAGGAGATTGTTGTGGATATGCAGTTGAGCCTGCCTACAGTAACTGCGAATCTGGATTATTTAAAGAAGCAAGGTTTGATTGATACCTCCGGTAAAATTAAGCATACAGGAGGAAGGAACGCTACCGCATTTTCTTATATAAAAAATGCAAGGACAGCCATTGGCGTTGACATAACTGCGAATCACATCACCGCTGTGGCGGTAGATTTATCCGGAGAGATTGTCAGTATGGAGAGACGCCGGATACAATTCAACCTGGAGGATGATTTGTATCTGCGGGAGATTGGTGAAGTTGTAGAATGTGTAAAAAGGGATGCCCAGATTGCAGATACGAACCTGTTAGGGGTGGGAATCTCTGTACAGAGCTTAATCTCCAATGATGGTGAATACATAGAGTACGGTAAGGCATTGAACTTTACCAGGAGGCGGAGGGAAGAAATTGCCGCGTACGTGCCCTACCGAAGCCGCCTGGTCCATGATTCTTACGCGGCAGGATATCGGGAGACATGGACAAACCATAAGTTTCAGAATGCATTTTATATCAGTTTAAGCAACAGTGTGGGCGGTTCGGTGATTATCGACGATGCAATCTATGAGGGAAACACCCATAAGGGCGGCGAAATCGGACATTTGGAAGTTGTTTCGGAGGGCGGCGAGCTGTGCTACTGTGGAAGAAGAGGCTGTTTTGATACTGTTTGCAGAGCGGGAAAACTTACAGACTATACGGAGGGAAGCCTGGAAGAATTTTTCCATCTCTTGGAGAATGGGGATGAGACAGCGAGAAGTTTGTGGAATACGTATCTTGACCACCTGTCAAGGGCAATCCACAATGTCCGGATGTTGTTTGACGGTATGGTGATATTGGGCGGATATGTGGGTGCGTATATGGGAAAATATCTGGATGATATATACAGACGGGTGGATGAGAGGAATCCTTTTGGAGACAGGGCGAAGGACTATCTTGTGGAATGTCAGTATAAGGTAGAAGCCTCTGCTGCGGGTGCGGCGTTGTTCTATATTGATGAATTTTTAGAAAATATATAATCTGTAGAATCTTTACAGTTGAAATTTTCATGTAATTATGGTAATATAAATATAGTTTAGAAAATGCTTGATTAAACTAGTTAAAAAAGTTTATAAGGCGGAAAGGCAAAGAGATGAAACGAGGAACCAATAGCCTGGAAGTAAAAAAACTAAACAGAAACCGAGTGTTCCGCTATGTGCACAGTCAGAGCGAGACGAGTATGCCGGACATCTCGTCTGCGTTGGATATCAGCGGGCCTACGGTTTTGACGATTATAAATGAATTAAAAAGTGCCGGAGTGGTCAAGGAAGTAGGAGAGCTTAAGTCCACTGGAGGAAGGAAGGCGAAGGCCATCGCCAGCGTCAGGGATGTAAGATATGCTGTGGGGATGGATATTACAAAGAATCATGTTGGTTTCGTCTACACTGACCTTGACAGGAAGGCGCTTGAGCATGAGAGAATCCGCAAGCCTTTTCGCTATGAAGAATTGTATTTTCAAGAGCTTGCAGAACTGCTTAGAGAATTCATAGTCAGGAACCGAATACCTGAGGAGAAGATAGAAGGAGTTGGAATTGCCCTTCCGGGAATTGTAGACAGGCAGAAGAATCTTCTGACGGATTCCCATGTGTTGGGAATCAAGGAGGTATCCATGGAAAAGTGGGCGGCTTATATACCCTATTCTTGTGAGCTGCTCAACGACGCGAACGCGGCCGCCATTACGGAGGATGTGTGCTGTAAGAGGTATGACAGTAATATGATTTATCTTTCTCTCAGTAATTCCGTAGGAGGCGCGGTGATTTTTGCGGATGAGATAAAGAGCAATGGGGGAACAGAAGTCAGCACAGAGAATGCCTCCATGTATATGGGAAATAACTGGCGAAGCGGTGAGTTTGGCCATATGGTCATCCATCCTGAGGGAAAGATGTGTTATTGCGGTAAGAAGGGGTGTCTTGACGCCTATTGCTCGGCGTCCAATCTGGCAAAGCTGGAAGACGGGAATCTGCGCGCTTTTTTTGAGAAAATGGAGTCGGGCAGGGAGGAGTACCGGCAGCTTTGGAACGAGTATCTAAGCGACCTTTCGATTGCGGTGGATAATCTGAGAATGTGTTTTGACTGCGAGGTGGTGCTTGGAGGATATGTGGGCAATTACATGGGCCCTTATATTGGACAGCTTAAAGACCTCGTTGCCAATAAGAACATTTTTGGCGGAAGCGGGGAATATGTTCGGGTATGCGGTTGTCGGGAGGAAGCGTCTGCATACGGAGCCGCACTTTATCAGATAGAAAAATATATCTCGAAAATATAAGGAGGATAAGTGAGATGGAAGGAACAATGAAGGTAGCAGTAATGAATGGAATCGGCAAGATGGGCTACACCGAGAGGCAGATTCCGTCCCCTAAGGACAACGAGGTTCTGGTAAAGCTGGAATACGTAGGAATCTGCGGAAGCGACATGCACTATTATGAGACGGGCAGGATTGGAGATTATGTGGTAGAACCACCCTTCGTACTTGGCCATGAGCCAGGTGGAGTCGTGATGGAGGTTGGAAAAGACGTAACCCATCTGAAGGTAGGCGACCGTGTTGCATTAGAGCCAGGAAAGACCTGTGGAAAATGCAAGTTCTGTCGGGAAGGGAAATATAATCTCTGTCCGGATGTGGTGTTCTTTGCAACGCCGCCGGTTGACGGTGTATTCCAGGAGTATGTGGCACACGAAGCTGATTTGTGCTTCAAGCTGCCGGATAACGTAAGCACGCTGGAGGGTGCGCTGATTGAGCCTCTGGCGGTTGGTTTCCATGCGGCAAAGCAGGGAGGCGCCCAGGCAGGACAGACGGCGGTGGTATTCGGCGCAGGCTGTATTGGTCTTGTATCCATGATGGCGCTAAAGGCATGCGGTGTTTCCAAAGTCTATGTGGTGGATATTATGGAGAAGCGTTTGGAAAAAGCCTTAGAGCTGGGAGCAGACGGCGTTATCAATGGAAAAGAAGTTGATGTATTAGAGAAGGCAAAGGAATTGACCGGCGGGGAAGGCTTTGACCTGGCTGTGGAAACAGCAGGTACAGAGATTACCACCAATCAGGCGATCCAGACGGTGCGCAAAGGGGCGAACATTGTACTGGTAGGCTATGGTAAGACAGGCATGATGAACTTGATGATTAGTCTTGCGCTGGATAAAGAGGTTACATTCAAGACAGTATTCCGCTACCGTCACATCTATCCAATGGCGATTGATGCAGTTGAGCAGGGGAAAGTGAATCTGAAAGGAATCGCAACCCATATTTTCGATTTTGATGATATTCAGACGGCTATGGACAGAAGTATTAACGAAAAGGCGGAGATTGTAAAGGCTGTTGTAAAGATTGCCAAATAAAATATAGAGTAATATAGGCAAGACGATGCTCGTTGTTTTAAAATGAGCATCGTCTTTTTGTTATGTTTGCGAATAAAATATAAAACTTGCAAACAAAAAAAATTAAAAATTAGTTGAAATCTGAGAAGAACTGTGGTAATATATAAACAATTTATAAAAGACTTAAATAAATACATTAATAAAGAATAAAACAAAAATAAATAGAAAGGTATTGTGCAAATTAGATAAAAAAATAATTTTCAAAATTTGTTTGAATTTATGTCTTGTTAGAAATCCATCAAAGTTTTATAATAAAAACAACTTTTATAAAAGCGTTTTATAAAAGAGATGTACGAAAGCAAAAATAAGTGTGTAATCAATTTGAGATGAAAATGGTTACAAGATTAACAAGGAGGAAAACAAGATGGGAATTATTGAGAAAATGAGACTGGACGGCAAGGCAATCTATGTGACAGGAGGGGCAAGCGGAATCGGTAAATCCGTAGCAACAGCGCTGGCAGAAGCAGGGGCAGACGTAGCGATTGTGGATGTTAATATTGAAGGCGCTAAAAAAGCGGCTCAGGAGATTGCACAGGCCACAGGCTCCAAGACTATTGCAGTCCAGTGCGACGTGACGAAAAAGGATGAGGTTGAAGCCATGGTCGCAAAAGTGGTGGATACATATGGCAAGCTGGACGCATGTTTTAATAATGCAGGAATCTGTCTGAATGTGCCGGCCGAGGAGATGACATTTGAACAGTGGAAGAAAGTAATTGACATTAATCTGACAGGAGTATTCTTGTGTGCAACGGCAGCAGGGCGGGTAATGCTTAAGCAGGGGTATGGCTCAATCATCAATACTGCCTCCATGTCTGGACATATTGTAAATGTTCCCCAGCCCCAGTGCGCATATAACGCATCGAAGGCAGGAGTTATCATGCTGACGAAGTCGCTGGCAGTAGAGTGGGCAAAGACAGGGGTTCGTGTAAACTGCATCAGTCCGGGATATATCGGAACCGATTTGACGCTTAATTCAGAGGCATTGAAGCCGCTGATTGCCAAGTGGAATGACATGGCTCCTATGGGAAGGCTTGGAAAGCCGGAAGAACTGCAGTCCATAGTGGTATATCTTGCCGGAGACACCAGCAGCTTTACGACAGGGTCAGACATTGTGGTAGACGGCGCGTTTACTTGTTTCTAGTTAATAGTACCAGCAGGGAAATGGTCTTGTCTCATTGGCTCGTCAGTAAATCCGACATGGATTTGCCAGAGAACAATGAGGCAGGACGCTGAGATACAGGCATATTTATATCTGCAAGAATCCAAGATGCTGTCTGATAAAGGCTCTGGGGGTTTGCAGATATAAATATAAACGAATCATTCTATGATTCGGGATAGCTGATAGCGTAGCTATATAAAATATATTATTTTTTAAGAAGGAGGAAAAGGTATGAAGAAAAGGATTGTGGCAGCGCTTTTGTGCGTGTCCATGGTCGGACTCATGCTGATGGGATGTGCGGGCACGCGTGACGATGGTACCATTAAGGTGGGTATCACGATCCAGAATCTGTCCAATGCGTACTGGGCAGGCGTTATGGGAAAGCTTGAGCAGGAGATGGAGGCAAGAGGCTGGGAGTACACGATTGTGGGCTGTGATAACAACGCCGGAACACAGGTAGGTCAGGTGGAGAATTTCATCATATCGGGATGCGACTTGATCATGGTTCATCCAGCAGACGCCCAGTCCGTCGAGGGAATCTGCAGTGAAGCGATGGAGGCGGACATTAAAGTTATGTGTTGGGATGATCCCATGGAGAATACCACGGCGAACTGGGTTCTCGATAACACAGAACTTGGAAGAGAGATTGGTAAGACGGCGTCAGAGTTCATCAATGAGCACTACACCAAGGATGAGAAGGCGCAGGTAACGGTAATCGGATATCCGTCCACGAAGGTTTTGCTTGAGAGAGCGGATGGCATCAAGGAAGGACTTGAGGAAAACTGCGAGGACAACTATGAGATTATTGCCGAGGTGGATGGCCTTGAGGCGCCTGAGGCTCAGACGAATGTGGAGACGGTTATGTCCGCCCATCCGGATGCAAATGTATTCGTAGGCGTCTGTGCAGGAGCCATGATTGGCTCGAATGAAGCGCTTCTTGCAGAGTTTGGCAAGGGAAAGATTCCGGAAAACTATGGCGTGATTACCACGGACGTTACACTGCAGCAGTTGGATTCACTGAAAGCAGGAAATGAGGCGGTCAGGGCGATTGTTGGATTTGAAGGCTCCAACGAAGATACGGCAAAGGCCTGCGCCGACATGTTTGAGCGAATCTTATCCGGTGACGACTTCTCGTCAGGCAAGAATATATACCGTGCCATCGGACCGATTACGCTGGACAATGTTGATCAGATACTCAAAGGAATGTAATAGAAAGTATAGTCACGGGGGACGAATATGAGCGAAGAATATGTATTGCAGTTACAACATATAAGGAAAGAATACCCAGGTGTCGTTGCACTGAAAGATGTTACATTGGAACTGAAAGCAGGGGAGATTCTTGCACTAATCGGGGAAAATGGCGCGGGAAAATCTACGTTAATCAAATGCTGCTCCGGAGCGGTAATCCCCACCTCCGGTAAGATTATAGTGAACGGGAAAGAATTTTCCAGTATGACGCCTCAGCTTGCGTCAGAAAATGGAATTGCCATTATTTACCAGGAGTTTAATAATGTAAAGGAATTATCAGCGGCGGAAAATTTGTTCCTGGGACGTCCAATCAGAAAAGGCATTGTTATTGACAAGAAAGCCATGGAGGAAGAAGCGGCAAAAGCATTTGAACAGTTACATATCAAGATTGATCCCAAAGCAATGATGAAGGATTTGACCGTGGGTTATCAGCAGATGGTTGAGATTGCGAAAGCAATCCAGCAGAATGCAAGGATTTTGGTTATGGATGAGCCTTCCGCCCCGCTGACCAGCGCAGAGGTAGAGAGCATGTTTGAGGTGGTGGAGCTGTTAAGGAAAAAAGGCGTTTCCATTATCTACATCTCACACAGGCTGGAGGAAATCTACCGTCTCTCAGACCGTATTGTAGTCATTCGCGACGGTGAGTACGTGAAGACGCTGATTACAAAGGAGAGCCAGGTGGAGGAGCTGATTCAGCTTATGGTTGGTCGGGAACTGACGGAGACATATCCGCCGAGAGGAAACTGTATCGATAAAAATGAAGTGGTGCTTGAGCTTAAAAATGTAACCGGAAACGGCGACAAGAATATTAATTTGAAGCTGCATAAGGGTGAGATTCTGGGACTTGGAGGTCTGGTGGGCGCAGGGCGTACAGAGCTTGCGGAGATGATTTTTGGCTCTGTACCTAAGAAGTCGGGCCAGATGTTCTATAAAGGGAAGGAGATTGATCCCAAGAGTCCGCGAGAGGCGATTGATCTTGGAATCGCTCTGGTGCCGGAGGACAGAAAACGCCATGGGGCTATGCTTGGGATATCAATCAAGAATAATATTAATATGCCAATCTATGAGAGGAATTCCCGTTTCAGCGTCATTGACGAGAAGCTTGAGCAGGAGATTGCAGAGAAATATCAGAAGAACATGGCAATAAAGACGCCAAACCTGAATCAGCTTATTAAGAACCTAAGCGGCGGAAACCAGCAGAAGGTAATTCTTGGAAGATGGATGGCAGCGAACTCAGAGCTGATTATCTTTGATGAACCCACCAGAGGGATTGATATTGGTGCGAAGTACGAGATTTACAAATTGATGAACGATCTTGTGGAGAAGGAAGGAAAGTCGATTTTGATGATTTCTTCTGAGATGGAAGAATTGATGGGTATGTCCGACAGGATTCTTGTATTGGCTGAGGGGAATATGACCGGTGAACTTAATAAGGAAGAATTCAGCCAGGAGACGATCATGACATATGCATCTGCGGCGTCAAATGAGTAGGAGGGTAGAAGGATGAAGGAAAATAAATTAGGGAATATAATTAAGAGTCAGGCAATATGGGTAGTGTTTATTGTACTTTGTGTTGGATTTACCATTGCAAACCCAAGATTTATTACGGCAACCAATCTGTTAATCATGCTTCGGCAGGTAGCGGTATGGGGGATTGCCTCTGTAGGTATGACGTTCGTAATCCTGCTTGGCGATATTGACCTGGCAACAGGTTCTGTTATTACATTTGTAAATGTATTATGCTCTTATCTGATGGTACATATGGGCGTGCCAATGGCGCTGGCGATTATTATTACGCTGGCTGCGTCTACGCTGATCGGGATTTTGAACGGCTTCATGGTATCAACCATAGGGATTCCGGCGTTGATTGCCACATTTGCCACCCAGACAGCATTTTCCGGTATCGCTTTGATTATCTGTGACGGACAGCCAATTAATGGTTTTACAGAGTCCTTCAAAGTATTTGGGCAGGGTAAGGTTGGCCCTGTACCAGTACCAGTTATTATCATGATTATTTGTTTTGCCCTTGGTGCGTTTATTCTGAACAAGACCTATTTTGGACGTTATTTTTATGCGGTTGGCGGTAATATTGAGGCGGCAAGGCTTTCCGGTATCCGTACAGGAAGAGTAAAGTATCTGGTATTCGCTCTTTCTGGGTTCTTTGCAGGATTAGCAGGCCTTGTATTGTTGTCTCGTGTGAATTCCGGTATGGGAAACGCAAGTCTTGGATATGAATTTAAGGTAATTACCTGCGTCGTTTTAGGCGGAGTATCCGTATCTGGCGGTTCAGGAAGGATGTCAGGAGTCGTGGCCGGTACGTTTATTATCAGCGCTCTGAATAATGGTATGGTATTGATTAACCTGAACAGTTGGGTACAGAATATTGTGTTGGGAATCGTACTTGTACTTGCCGTTGGGTTTGACTGCTATCAGAAAAAAAGACAGGCGAATTAATTTTAGGTATGAAAAATCTCGGTAAATAGTATATTTTCCGAGATTTTTTGAAAAAAATGGTTTATAATATAACGGCATATAAATGCTGTGCAAATTGGTTGCAAAAACAGGAGGTATTAGTATGAAAGCAGCAGTATACCATGGCCCCCAGGATTTGAGGGTGGAAGAAGTACCTGTAAGAGAGCTTAGAGACAACGAAGTTATGATTCAGGTAAAATACTGTGGAGTGTGCGGTACAGACATCCACATTTTTAACGGGGACGGAGGTTCCTTTGAAGTAAATCCGCCCCTTATCCCAGGGCATGAATTTTCCGGCGTTGTTGCCAAGGTAGGCTCGGCGGTTACGACGGTAAAAGTAGGTGACAGAGTCAGCGGTGACCCCAACGATATGTGTGGGGAGTGCTATTTCTGTAAGAATGCAATGCAGCATTTTTGTACCAATAATGTGGGTGTGGGAACAACGGTAGACGGAGGCTTTGCCGAGTATGTGATCATGCGTGAGAAGCAGGTATATAAGTTTTCTGACAGCCTAAGCTTTATGGAGGCGGCGATGGCAGAGCCGATTTCCTGCTGTCTTCATGGAATCGATCTCTGTAATATCAAGTCTGGATGTACAGTTCTTGTTATGGGCGGAGGCCCCATTGGTATGATTATGTTGCAGTTAGCAAAGAATGCAGGGGCGGCAAGGGTAATCATGTCCGAGCCTGTGGAGGAGAAGCGGAATCAGGCGTTAAAGCTTGGCGCAACGAAGGTGATTAACCCCATAGAGGAGGATGTACAGGCTGTATTGAACGATTACTGTGAGAATGTTGATGTTGTAATCGAATGTGTGGGCAACATACATACCCAGGCGGATGCAGTAAAGTTCGCGGGAAAGGGCGCAACCGTTATGTACTTCGGGCTGGCTTCACCGGAGGATTCCTATCCTCTGAAGCCGGACGATGTGTTCAAAAAGGAGCTTACCATTACGTCATCGTTCATTAATCCCTATACATTTGAGCGTGCAATCCGTGTATTGGAATCTGGAATGATTGAGCTTGAGAGCCTGATTACGAATGTGGTTCCGTTGGACGATATTGTGGACGTCTTTACCAAGCCTGAGTATCGGCGGGCAGGGAAAGCAATGATTAAGATTGCTGATTAATAGAATAGAATTGTCAAGGCTGTCGGGAGAATCTCCTGGCAGCCTTTTCTTGTCCATTGTCCTAGTGCTCTTTTTCGTATGCTACAAATGCATCTACCTTCGGCTGTGACGAGCATCCTGGTACGAATTCGTTTGTCAGAAATGCGTCGATTAATTCTTCGCGTAGTTTGTTTCCGGTAGTAAAGGCTCCCAGGCAGGCGATATTAGCGTCATTGCTCAGACGTGCCCTCTTGGCAGAGTATACGTCGGAAATCAGAGCCGCATATGCGCCCTTTACTTTATTGGCCGCGAGAGATACGCCGATGCCTGTTCCGCACAGCAGAATTCCACGGTCATATTTCTTAGCGGCAACTGCCTCTGCAACTGCGATAGCGGTATTGGCGTAGATTGGGTCCTCGCTTCCAAAGTCTGTAATCTCACCATAACCCTTTGACTCCATAAATGTGATGAGCTGTTCTTTTGCTTCCTGTGCATTTGGGTCACAACCAATAGCTATTTTCATGATCCTCTTGTCCTCCTTTATGATAATTCCATGTTCTTTTCTATATCATATAAGAGGTAGAATTCTAAGTCAAGTTTTTTAGGTGAATTTCGTACAAAAGTAAAAATAGTGGAAAAATGTCATTGCCTTTTTTGCTCAACAAATGTATAATGATTCTAATAATATTTGTGCAAATTATATAAGAAATACGAATGTGAATGAATAAGGAGGCGCTATATGGGGTTTAAGGATACATATCGTATAGGGATTTACGAGAAGGCAGTTCCGGTAGAGCTTACATGGGAGGAACGGCTTACCGTCGCCAAGGAGGCAGGGTTTGACTACATAGAGATGAGCATAGATGAGACCGATATGCGTATGTCCCGCCTTAACTGGACGGATGAGCAGATTTATGAGCTTCTTGAGGCTCAGAAGAAGGTGGGGCTTCCCATAGAGACAATCTGCTTCAGCGCTCAGAGGAAGTATCCATTGGGAAGTAAAAAGTGGGAGAGGGAGGCAAAGGAGCTGCTGGAAAAGTGTGTTCTTTTTGCCAGAAAGATGGGAATCCGTATAATCCAGACCCAAGGGTATGACTGTTACTATGAAGAAACGAGTAATGAGGAGACGAAGGAGAGGTTCTATCGGAATCTGGAGGAGGGAACCATGTTCGCGGCCTCTCATGGCGTGATGCTTGCCATGGAGACGATGGAGAATGATTTTATGAATACGGTGGAGAAGGCGATGTATGCTGTGAACCGTGTGAATTCCCCCTATTTGCAGGTATATCCGGATATCGGTAACATTTCCAATGCCACAAAGGATGTGGTGGGGGATATTATTACGGGTAAAGGCCATATCGCCGCAGCCCATTTAAAGGAGACGGTACCAGGTAAGTTCCGTGAGATTCCCTACGGGACTGGACAGGTGGATTTCCCCGCGGCAATCGTCCAATTATATAAACAGGGAATCCGCAGATATGTAGCGGAATTCTGGTATACGGGTGAAGAAAACTGGAAAGAGATTGTAAGGAAAAACCGCATTTTCCTTGATGAGCAGTTTGCGAAGGCAAAAGAGTTGTTGTAATTCTAAGGACGAAGGAAAGGAGTGTTTTGATATGGGACAATATGTAATTGGGTTGGATAATGGCGGTACATCCACCAAGGCAGCGATTTTCGACTTAAGCGGGAACGAGATTGCGACAGCGGGAAAGCAGACGAAAGTAATTACCCCGAAGTCAGGCTATACCGAGAGAGATATGGAGGAATTGTGGCTTGCCAACTGCGAGTGTGTGAAGAATGCGATTTTGAAGGCGGGAATCGACGGAGAGGATGTACTGGGGATTGCCGTATGCGGACATGGCAAGGGACTGTATCCATGGGGCAAGGACAATAAGCCTGCATATAACGGTATTATTTCTACTGACAGTCGGGCCTGGAAGTACCCGCAAAAATGGTATGAAAGCGGCGTACATAAGGAGCTCCACGACTGTCTCTGTCAGGAATTTATGGCTTGCCAGCAGGTGTCGCTGCTTGCATGGTTTAAGGACCATCACAGAGATGTATACGACAATATAAAGTATGTTTTTTCTGTAAAAGATTATGTACGGTTCCGTCTCACAGGGGAGGCGTACTGTGAGGCGACAGACATCTCTGGCTCAGGCTTGATGGACGTGAAGCATGCGAGGTTTGACAGGGAGATTCTTGAGAAGTTAGGAATCGGGGAGGTGTATGATAAGCTTGCGCCTGTGAAGTATTCCTATGATCTTTGCGGTAAGATTACAAAAGAAGCCTCCGGGCTTACCGGACTTCCGGAGGGGACGCCGGTTGCGGGCGGTATGTTTGATATTGATGCCTGCGCTGTGGCGGTGGACGTTACATCACCGAAGGAGTTGTGCACCATTGCGGGAACATGGAGTATTAACGAATACATTTCCGAAAAGCCTGTTATGGATGGAAGTATTGCTATGAATTCTCTCTTTGCAATGCCGGGCTATTATCTGGTGGAGGAGTGCAGCGCCACCTCCTCCGGCAATCTGGAATGGTTCCTGGAGAATTGTATGGAGAATGAGCAGATTCCGGAGGGCAGCAGCCTTTACAGAGTGATTAATGAGAAGGTGGAGAGCGTGAAGCCGGAGGAGTGCGACGTGTATTTCCTGCCCTTCCTCTATGGCTCTAATGCCCATCCTTTGGGCAAAGGCGCGTTTATCGGTCTGACGACTTACCATAACAAGGCCCATATGCTGCGGGCTATTTATGAGGGCGTGGTATTTTCACACAGAACCCATATCGAGAAGCTGCTTTCATCCAGAAAGCCGCCGGAGGCAATCCGTATGGCAGGCGGGGCGGTAAATTCCAAGACCTGGGTTCAGATGTTTGCAGACGCGTTGGGATTTCCGGTTGAGACGGTTAATGCCAAAGAGTTAGGAGCCCTTGGCAGCGCCATGGCAGCGGCCATTGCGGCGGGAGTCTATAAGGATTACAAAGAGGCGGCAGAGCATATGGTACATGTGTCCGACCGTATTTATCCGAATTCGGAGAGGACTGCAATCTATCAGAAAAAATACGAAAAATATCGTGCAGTCAGCAAAGCACTTGATACTGTCTGGGGACAGTTTGAAGTATAAAATATTTTTATTTTAAGAAAGGTGGAAAACAATTATGGCAAACAAAGGAAGTACTCCAAAGACAATGAAGGCGTTGGTAGCGTACAGTAAGGATGATTACCGTTTTGAGCCGGAATATCCTACACCGGAATGTGGGCCGGATGACATTATTATTAAGACAGAGGCATGTGGAATCTGTGCGGGAGATTTGAAGTGCAGTCATGGTGCGGCAATGTTCTGGGGAGACGAGGTGCAGCCCTCTTGGGTGAAGCCGCCGTTCATTCCTGGACACGAGTTCTTTGGACGTATTGTTGAGATGGGTGAGAATGTGGAAGGCTATGAGTTAGGAGACCGCATTATTGCAGATCAGATTGTTCCCTGTGGAAAATGCCGATTCTGTAAGGATGGACATTACTGGATGTGCCAGCCTCACGATATGCTTGGCTTCCAGTCTTACAATAACGGCGGAATGGCTGAGTATGTAAGATATCCGAAGAACTGTGTATTGAGCAGAGTGCCGGAAGATATGACTCTTGAGCAAGCGCTTCTGGTAGAGCCTTATGGATGCTCTAAGCATGCCGTAGACCGAGGCAGCATTACGAACGAGGATGTGGTAGTAATCTCCGGCGCGGGAACTCTTGGTCTTGGAATGATTACATATGCAAGAATGAAGAATCCGAAGCTGTTAATCGTCCTTGATATGCAGGATGTTCGTCTTGAGAAGGCCAAGGAATTTGGCGCAGACCTGGTATTCAATCCTGGAAAATGTGACATTGACAAGGAGATTAAGGCTCTGACAGACGACTATGGATGTGACGTATATATTGAAGCGACCGGACATCCTTCAAGTGTTATCCAGGGACTGACCATCACGCGTAAGCTTGGACGTTTTGTAGAGTTCAGCGTATTTGGCTCAGAGACTTCTGTAGACTGGTCCATTATCGGGGACCGCAAAGAGCTTGATATCCTTGGCTCACATTTGAGCCCATACGCATATCCGTTTGTAATTGAGAATATGATGAAGGGCAATTTAAAGACAGAAGGCGTGGTATCCAGCATGTTTGCCATTGAGGAGTGGGAGAAGGCATTCGACTATGCATCCGGCAAATACGGAGATTTTAAGGTGGCATTCAAGTTTTAATGAAACTGTAAAAAGGGGTATCGGAATATGATATCCGATACCCCTTTGACTTATAAGGCCTCGTCTGTCTTGCGGTACTTCTGAAATACTTTATCAAAAAGATTCAGATTCGCGTACACAACCAGCGCCTGACCAAAGAGAATTACCAGTCCGCGCGTCAGTATAAAACGGATCAGCAGGAAGCCGGCGGCCACATAAAAGGCTGCGGCAATCAGGGTAAGCGGCGCGTACATAAAAGTGAAGATGAATGCATTGAAAAAGATTTCGCGTAAATTGCCGACGAAATTAATCATTACCGGATATACCCAGAGCATTGTGAGTAGCAAAGTCAAAAAAGCCAGTGCGGCAACAGACAGAAGCACAGCGCGGGCGGGTATATCGGCAGTTGTCAGTATGTAGTAAGCCATGGAGAAAATGCCTGAAAGAACGGCGAGAATCAGCCAGGTAATAGTAGCCCCTTTCCAATATAGCTTCATGCCGGTGCGAAAGTTTTTAAATACTGCGGTGTCTCCGTTTATAAGCTGTTTGATGCTGTAATACTGAGCCGCCGTGGAAGCGCCGGCAGTAACAAGCGGGATACAGCATAAAAGCCAGATGAGATTTAGAAGGGTAAGACGGCTTAACAGTAACGAGAAGCGCATAAAGCCGCTGTTATAGTCAAAAAATTTCATGAATGATTCCTCCTTTAAGGTATGCATTGGCATTGATGTATTGCAAGTAATACAATGGCTTTAATCATACACCAAAAAAGATATCTTATCAAGGTACGGATAGTGTTTGTTAAAAAATAAACAAAAAATTAATAAAAATTTATCAAAAATCATATAAAAAATGCATTGACAGAATAATAAAAACGATAAATGTAAAAAAACTTGACAAAAGTAATGGCGAGATATATAATTGATTTAAACAAATCGTACAAAACATATCTTTCGTTTTGGGCAGGTAAACTGAACGGAAGAAGTTTTGCGCAGAAGACAATGATAAGGGAGGAAAAAACGAGAATGAAGAAAAGATTAGTAAGCGTACTTCTTTGTACAACAATGTTAGCAACAATGCTGGCAGGCTGTGGCGGAGGAGACGGCGGCAGCAGCAATGGCGGAGGAGACGATACGAAGGCTGAAAAGGGTAGTGCAGAAGATTTTGACTGGAAGAACTGTGACGGCACGACCATCAACGTAATGTTTAACGAACATAATTATTCAAAGGCAGTTATCTCTAAGCTTGACGAGTTTGAGGAGAAGACGGGTATCACCGTTGAGTATTCATCTACTCCGGAGGGTAACTACTTCGATAAGCTGAATACATCCTTAAGCAGCCGTTCTGGTACGCCGGACGTATTCATGACAGGCGCTTATCAGGTATGGGAGTATGCGTCAGCCGGCTATATGGAGCCGTTGGATGATTATATCAATAATCCGGCTAAGACTGCATCTGATTACAATTTTGACGATTTTATTCCAGCAACCGTTGATTCACTTCGTTGGGACCTGGTTCCAGGACACGCTGTAGGTGAAGGCTCTCAGTGGGCGCTTCCTATGGGATGGGAATTGAATAACCTGGCTTACAATAAGAACGTATTTGAGGAAAAGTCACTTGAAGTTCCGACAACGACGGATGAGCTGTTAGAGACGGCAAAGACGCTTAAGGAGTTTAACGGTTCTGGTTCTTACGGCGTTGCAGTTCGTGGTACACGTGACTGGGCTACAATTCATCCTGGATACATGTCATTGTTTGCAACATGGGGCGGACAGGATTTCGCAATCGAAGATGATAAACTGGTTTGCCAGCTTGATTCCAAAGAAGCAATCGAGATGACTGATTATTGGGTTGAGCTTATTAAGGCAGGCGGACCAAGCCAGTGGTCCAACTATACATGGTATGAAGCAAGTTCTGACCTTGGCGCAGGAAAAGCAGCTATGCTGTTCGACGCTACCAGCGCTGGATACTTCCAGAACTTTGAGGGCGCTTCTGATCAGTCCGGCAACATTGCATGGTCTACAATTCCGCTTCCGGAAGGAAAGACAGAGGCTGATATGAAGGCTAACGTTTGGATTTGGTCAATGGCTATGAATGCTGACTCCAAGAATAAAGACGCTGCATGGATGTTCTTACAGTACTTTACAAGCCCAGAGTATATGCTGTATTCCGGTACAGAAGGCGCTAGTCCGGATACTCCTCGTCAGTCTGTAATGGACAGTGATGAGTACAAAGAGACTGTTGGTTCTGCAGAGAATTATCTTGAGTCTATCGCAATACTGTCAGAGAACGCTACGATCCAGTTTACACCACAGCCATATTTCTTCGAGTGTACAACAAAGTGGGCAGAAGTTCTTCAGGACTTAGTTCTTACAGATAAATATGAATCCACAGAGGCAGCTATGAAGCAGCTTAAGAAGGATCTTGATGCAGTTGTGGCTGATTTGGAAGTGTCTGAATAATAGACAGTGGCCCTATAGGGATTGATTCATTTGTTATATGGGTTGAAAGCAAGGAGGGGTTACCTGACCCTCCTTGATTTTTTGAATTCATATTGACCGTTTTTGGAAAAGAGAAAATCAGAATTGGAGGAAACATAATGAAAGAGCAGAATAAGAACAGCGCTGCTGTGAGCGAATTGAATGTGGTGCCGTTTAAGACCAGGATGCGTCCATACTTAATCGTAGCTCCTGCATTGCTTATTACGATTGGTATTATGATTCCGTTCGTAATGTCAATTTATTATTCTTTGACAAGCTACTCCTTCAGATTACCGAATTATAGTTTCGTAGGATTGAAGAACTGGATCTCCATTCTTTCATCAGCGGGATTCTGGAAGGCAGTTTGGGTAACCCTTAGATACGCGTTCTTCAGCACACTGTTTGAGATGGGACTTGGAATGGGTGTTGCGATGCTTCTGAATAATCTTAATAACAGATTTTCTAAGATTCTCAGAGTCGTATTAATCTTCCCATTGATGGTAGCGCCGATTACGGCTACAATCATTTGGCAGTTGATGCTGAACAACTCCGTAGGTATTGTTGAGAAGTTTTTGAATATTTTTGGAGTATATAATTTCCCGTGGGCTGCGGGTGCATCGACCGCAATGATGACGGTTGTTATGATTGATGTATGGGTAAATACGTCGTTTTGTATGTTATTGGTGCTTGCAGGGTTACAGTCTTTGCCGAAGTCACCCTTTGAGTCAGCAAAGATTGATGGGGGAAGTCCCTGGTTTAATTTCCGCAATCTGACATTGCCTATGCTGAAGCCAAGTTTGTACATAGCATTGTTGTTCCGTCTGATGGCAGCGCTGCAGGAATATGCGATTATCTTTGGTTTGACCAAGGGAGGCCCTGGAGATACATTGATGAACTTATCCCTGACTTCCTATCAGACAGGCTTCCAGTTCCAGAAATTTGGATATGCGCTTCCGTATATTCTTGTACTTTGGGCATTTATCAATATGGTTGCGAAGCAGATTGTTAAGAGACAGCGTGCAGCTCAGAAGCAGGCGGCTGGTCTGGAAGAATAATTTTATACTGGAATGGTAGAAAAATAAGTCAGAAAGGATGTAAAGCATGAATTCAAATAAAAAGCTATTGAGCGCAGTTGTTCAGAATTTATTATTAGTGATATATGCGATATTTGCTTTGTTTCCATTAATTTGGATGGTGATCCTTACTTTTAAGCCGGATACACAGATGTACACCACAACATTTGTATTTAATCCGACACTGGATAACTACAAAGAAGTATTGTTTAACTCAGATTATGTAAGTTACATGATTGACAGTTTGATCGTATCGGGAGGCGCGGTTATCGTATCTGTTGTTGCAGGTGTTCCTGCGGCATATGCGCTTGCAAGATACAATTTCCCAAAGAAGGAGGATATTGCATTCCAGATTCTTTCCTTCAAATTTGCGCCTGAGATTCTGGTTGTACTGCCGTTGTTTATGATTTTCCAGAAGCTTAGGATCTATGATACCCACTTTGGATTAATCTGGGTATACCAGTTGATTTCTATGCCCCTTTTAATCTGGGTTGTAAGAGGATATTTTGAGGATATATCCGTAGAGATTGAGCATGCGGCCCAGGTTGACGGTTACACATGGTATCAGATTTTCTTCAAGATGCTGATTCCGCTTATTAAGCCGGGTCTTGTATCCTCGGCCCTCCTTGCCTTTATTTTCGCATGGAACAGCTTTACGTTCCCGTTGATTCTGGCAGGTACCAATGTTCAGCCGATTACGGTTGCGATTACCAAGTTCCTGGGTACTGACAGCGCCCACTACGGACAGCTTGCGGTAGCGGCGACAGTATCTGCATTACCGGCTATTATATTTGCACTTTGTATTCAGAAACATCTGGTTCGTGGTCTGAGTTTCGGTGCGGTGAAGGGATAGGTGTGAGAATATGTCAAGAATACAGTTGGAAAATGTTACGAAAAAATTTGGAAAAGTTACCGCACTTGACGGAGTTACACTGGATATTAAGGATAAAGAATTCTTCGTATTATTCGGGCCTGCCGGCGCCGGTAAGACAACCATCCTGAACTGTATCGCAGGTATCCAGATTCCGGAGGAGGGCGTTGTAAAATTTGACGGAGATGTTATGAACCTTGTGGACGCGGCACATAGGGATACTGCCATGGTATTCGAGAATTATGCCCTGTATCCTCAGATGACCGTATATGATAATATGGCGTCTCCTCTGAGAAGTAATCTGTATAAAAAGGACGAGGAATACATTAAGAATAAGATTCAGGAGATTGCAGAGATGATGAAGATGGATTATCTCTTGCAGCGTCTCCCAAGCCAGTTGTCCAATGGACAGAAGCAGCGTGTCGCTATGGGACGGGCGCTGGTTCGTTCTCCAAGAGTGTATCTGATGGATGAGCCTCTTGCCCATCTGGATGCGAAGCTTCGTAACGCTATGCGTACTGAGCTTAAGGAGATTCAGGCGAATTTTGGTACGACCAGTATCTACGTAACCCATGACTTCATGGAGGCAATGTCTCTGGGTGACAGAATTGCTATCGTGAACGAGGGACATATTGTCCAGATTGGTACCGGCGATGAGATATATTATATGCCGTGTAATGAATTTGTCGCTCAGTTGATGGGTGATCCGGAGATTAATATTATCGGCGGCTCACTGGCCAAGTCCGGCGACGGCTACACTTACACCATGAATGCCGGCGGCAAGGCTTATAAGCTTCCGATGGATAAGGATTTATTTAAGAAGTTTGACGAGGCTGGTCTTGATAAGATTGAGATGGGTATGAGGCCGCAGCATTTGAAGTATTCTTTTGAACCCAAGGAAGGCTATCTGAAGTGTACTGTATACAGCTATGAGAGTATTGGTAACAAGTCGGTTATTGTTGCGGAGATGGGTGAACTGCAGCTTCGTATGATTGCACCGAACGGACTGTCTGTGAAGATTGACCAGGACGTTTATGTGGATATGAAGCTTGAGCATGCAATGTTCTTTAATGCTGACACGAAAGAATATGTAGCCCGATACAACGAAGCTGAGATTAGATCTTTTGCGATACGGGAGGATTAAGAATATGGCAGGATTGAGAATTGAACATCTTTATAAACGGTATGAGAATTCCGGTAAAAAGAAGTCTGTGCAGAATGATTATGCGGTAAAAGACTTGAATCTCGTGGCTGAGCAGGGTGAGTTTATTGCTCTGTTAGGGCCCTCCGGATGCGGTAAGACAACGACCCTTCGTATGACGGCCGGACTTGAGGATATTACAAAGGGCGAGATCTATATCGGGGATACTCTGGTGAACAACCTTCATCCGAAGGATAGGCATATTGGTCTGGCTTTTGAGGATTATGCTATGTACCCGCCGCTTACGGTGTATAACAATATTGCCTTTAACCTGAAGGCCAAGGGGGTTGACAAGGCGGAGATTGACAAGCGTGTCCGCGAGATTGCGCCTCTGATGCAGTGTGATGATCTCCTGGATAAGATGCCTGTTAAGCTGTCCGGAGGACAGAAGCAGCGTGTCAATATTGCCCGTGCCATCATCCGCCGTCCTGAACTCCTTCTGATGGATGAGCCGCTGTCTCACTTAGACGGCAAGGCGCGTCAGGCCATGCGTACAGAGATTAAGCGTTTGATTAATGATATTAAGTGTACCACCATCTATGTTACACATGACCAGTTAGAGGCCATGTCACTGGCAGATAAGATTGCGATCATCAACTTCGGCGTTCTTCAGCAGTACGGTACGCCGGCAGAGGTATATGATGATCCGGTCAATGAATTTGTTGCATCCTTTATCGGTGAGCCTCCGATGAATATTCTGGAGACGACGATCAGAGGCAAAGGGGATCACTTTGTATTTACATTTGACGGAAGTAACCTTGAGATTGAGGTTCCGAAGCGTTATAATAATGTTGTAAAAGACGGTTTTAAATGTAAGATGGGCGTTCGTCCTATGGACGTGCTGATTGGCGGACCTGATTCCAAGGGTACCTCAGAGGAGGTTGCTACTTTTGAGAACCTTGGAGATGAGCGGCGTATTGGTATCCATGTGGGAGAGACGCTTTTGATGCTGATTACGGATGCTGAGACACGTTATAAACAGGGCGATATCATCAAGCTGGAGGTTCGCGGAGAGAAGACCCACTTGTTTGATCTTGAGTCAGGAGATCGTATCAGAGAGAAGTAATTTAAGAAGGTATCAAATCGACGGTGTGTCGGTTAAAAAATAAACAACATAAGAGCAGGAGGTAGTTTATTATGAGCAATTTACCAGAAAAAATGAAAGCGATCGTAGCGTATGCACCTGGAGACTACAGATTCGAGATGGTGGATACACCCAGAGCCGGCGAGGGCGAGATGATCTTGAAGGTAGAGGCATGTGGTATCTGTGCAGGAGATACCAAAGCATTTGCAGGCGCGGCAAGCTTCTGGGGATTTGACGGACAGCCGAAGTACATTAAAGAGCCTATGATTCCGGGACATGAGTTTGTAGGTAAGGTTGTTGAGATAGGACCGAACGTAAAAGGTAACTGGAAGATTGGCGACAGAATCTGTCCTGAGCAGATTGTTCCATGTGGAGAGTGTATGTTCTGTAAGACGGGCCGCCATTGGATGTGTGAGAAGCATGACCTCTTTGGCTTCCAGAACAATGTAAACGGCGGTATGGCTGAGTATGTTAAATTAACAAAAGAAGCCATCCCTTATCTTGTACCGGCAGATATGCCGATTGAGAAGGCAGCTCTGATTGAGCCTTATGGCTGTTCCTTCCACTGTGTAGACCGCGCGCAGATTAAGACTACAGATGTAGTCGTACAGTCTGGTGTAGGAACCCTTGGACTTGGTATGGTTGGGGCAATCAAGCAAGCGAATCCAAAGTGTCTGGTTGTTCTGGATATGAATGATGCACGTCTTGAGAAGGCAAAAGAGTTCGGTGCAGATATTGTTATGAATCCTGGAAAAGAGGATGTTGTGGCAAAGATTAAAGAGATGACAGGCGGTTATGGTTGTGATATCTATATTGAGGCAAGCGGACATCCCTCCAGTGTACAGCAAGGGCTTGACTGTATCCGTAAGATGGGACGCTTCGTTGAGTTCTCAGTATTCGGGGCTCCTGTAACGGTTGACTGGAGTATTATCTCTGACAGAAAAGAATTGGATCTTCTTGGCGTACATTTAAGTCCGTTCTGCTATGACACAGTTATTGAGTGGATTGGCAATGGAAAGCTGCCGACGGAAGGGGTTGTAACCCACAAGTTCCCACTTGAGAAATGGGAGGAGGGCTTCCACATTGCTAAGACTGGTGAGGGCGGCGCTTTGAAGGTTGTCCTTGTACCTGATATGGAGGCATAGTAGTAAAAACAACTGTTTAAGCTTGGACTGATTCATCATGAGAATCAGTCCGGCACCGGAAAATAATAAATTATCGGTAGTTTAGGAGGAACAAGATATGCAGCGTATAATGAATGACCCAGATATAATTGTAGACGAGATGCTGAAAGGTTTCCTGAAGGCCCACAGCGATATTGTGGAGGCAACTGAGAATCCCCGTGTTGTTAAGGCAAAAGATATTCCAGAAGGAAAAGTTGGCGTGATTACCGGAGGAGGCTCTGGACACAAGCCGGCCTTTGTAGGCTACTGCGGAAAGAACCTGTGTGATGCAGTTGCGGTAGGCGAGATCTGCTCATCACCTACGGCTCAGGCATTTCTGGATGCGGCAAAGGTTGCGGACCAGGGAAAAGGTGTTGCGTGCCTGTATGGTAATTATTCCGGAGATAACATGAATGTAAAGATGGCAGTAAAGATGGCTAAGAAGGCCGGAGTTACTGTTAAGACAGTAGTGGCGAATGATGATGTGGCTTCTGCACCGAAGGATCAGAGAGAGAAACGCCGCGGTGTTGCAGGAGAAGTCTTAATGTGGAAGGTAGGCGGAGCCAAAGCAGCAAAAGGCGGAGATCTTGACGAGGTTATTGCAGCGGCGCAGAAAGCCATTGACAATACCCGTTCCGTTGGAATCGGTCTTACGCCATGTACCCTTCCAGCAGTTGGACATCCGAATTTTGAAATCAAAGACGGAACGATGGAAGTTGGAATCGGCCATCACGGAGAGCCTGGAATCGAAGTGTGTGAGCTTGAGTCCGCTGAAAAGATGGCAAAGAGAATGGTTGACGTAGTTGTGCCGGATTATCCCTTTGAGTCAGGGGATGAGGTAGTTGTACTGGTATCTGGTCTTGGGGCAACACCGGTCATGGAGCTTTATGTTCTCTATGATGAGATTGATAAACTGCTTGCAGAAAAAGGAATTAAGACACATAAGGCATATGTGGGCAATTACTTTACATCATTGGAGATGATGGGCGCAACCCTTACAATTATGAAGTTGGACGACGAGCTGAAGGAATTAATTGATATGCCGGCAAACAGCATGGGATTAAAGCAGTTTTAGACGAGTTCTGAGAGGATGGAGGTAGTGCAAGATGGGCACATTTAAGAACGCAGACGGCAAACCGGTACTGCTTAAGATGGTAAAAGGCATCCAAGATAATAAAGCATACCTTGGAGAAGTGGACGGACTGATTGGAGACGGTGACCATGGTATGAATATGAACAAGGGGTTCAGTTTGTTTGAAGACCGTTTTAAAGATAAGGAATTCGGCTTCGCGGAAGGGCTGAATGAACTTGGAACAATCCTGTTTTCTGAGATTGGCGGCTCAATGGGTCCGATTTACGGAAATATTTTAATGGGGATGGCAGATGCCGGCGAAGATTTTGACGAGATTGGAGTAGCAGATTTGGCCGCAATGCTTGAGAATGGCTTGAAGGAGTTACAGGATATTGTAGAGGCACAGGTAGGAGATAAGACACTGGTAGATACCTTGTCTCCGGCGGTAGATGTGTTGAAGGCAGCAGGGGAAGCAGGCAAAGATTATAAAGAAGCATTAGAAGAAATGAAGGCAGCAGCGGCACAAGGCCGTGATTCTACCAAAGATATGGTAGCAAAATTCGGACGTTCCAGTCGGCTTGGCGAGCGTTCAAGAGGCGTTCTGGATGCAGGAGCGACATCTTGTTGTATTATTTTGACAGCTATGGCAGACGGAATTATGGAATTACTGTAATGTGCGATAGAACACGGGACGAGTAAGGCTTGCCCCGTGTTTTTGGCGTTTTTTGGAGGTAAAATGAGGCGGAATTTAAACGTAAAGATTGCCTACTGGTATCATACGCTAGGAATGACTCAGGATGAAATTGCAAAGAGATTATCCTTCACACGGCAGAAGGTGAATCAAATTGTCAACTCCCTGCCAGATTTGGGAATTGTCACCGTGAATATACATGGGTACGAGAGGGATAATGTAGAGCTTGAGAGTCAGCTTGAGGAGCAGTTCGGGCTTAGAGAAGCCATCGTGGCGACGGACTATGGGGAAAAGGATACGGCAATCTATAAATTGGCGAATGTGGCGGCCCAATATCTGGATGAGACTATCCAGCAGGGAGATATTATCGGTGTTTCATGGGGGAGAACACTGGCAGAGGTGACGAAGCAGATGTCCTATAAGCGACGCAGCTCATGTCGGGTTGTGCAGTTGATGGGCGCCCAGAATATTGAACAGTTGGTGGAAAAGTCAGATGAGATTGCCAGAGGGTTTGCGAATAAACTGGATTGTCCCAGTTATATGCTCTATGCCCCAGTCGTTGTAGAGCATGAGGAGACGAAGGAGTGGCTGCTTCAGGAGAGGAGTATCAAGGCTTCCTATGAATTAATGAAAAGCTGTGATATTGCTGTCCTGGGAGTCGGTGAGCTGACGGAGCACTCTACCATGTGTACCAGAGGTCATATCACAAAAAAGGATGTACAGATATTAAGGGAGCAGGGGTTTGTGGGAGATATTGCGATGAATCCCGTCAGGAAGGATGGAACCTATGACAACTGCCCGCTGACAGGCCGTCTGTTGAATGCAGATATGGATTGCCTGAAGAATATTAAGAATGTGGTGCTTATCGCGACAGGTGAGGAAAAGGTGGAAGCGATTCAGGCCGTACTTCGCTCAGGGTGTATTGATACTTTAATCATTGACGAGACGTCGGCTCGTCTTGTGATGGATGATATGGGGGAGGTAAAGCTGGAATGAAATATATGCTTGGGATAGATGTTGGAACATCGAATGTGAAGGCGGTATTATTCGACGAGTTCGGACAGGAGATCTGTGTGGCAAGTAAAGAGAGCGAGACGATCAATGCGACGGGAAATCAGGCTGAGCAGGATATGACTGTCATCTGGGAGAATGTCAAAGCATGTGTAAAGCATGTGGCAGCCTCAAGGCCGGAGGTCAAAGACAGTATCATTGGAATTGGCGTGACCGGACAGGGAGAAGGCTGCTGGCTGGTTGATGGGGAAGGGAAGCCGGTACAAAATGCGATCCTGTGGTGCGACGGCAGGGCGGTAAACGAGGTGGGGGAGATTACAAAGGAGTATCCAAAGATTGGGAGGCTATACCACAGGACCACCGGAACGCCCCCTCTTTTGGGTAACCAGATGATGCTGCTTAAGTGGATGAAGGAGAATCGGAAGGAAGCCCTGGACCGCGCAGATAAAATGATATTCTGTAAAGACTGGATACGCTATAAGATTACAGGTGAGATAAAAACAGAGATCACGGACAGCCTTACTTCGCTGATTGATGTGCACAGCGGGGAGATTGCACTAGAGCTTATGAAGGCTCTGGATATTGAGGAATACCGCAGCTACCTTCCAGAGCCGGTCCGTTCTGACGAGGTAGTGGGAACAATTCTTGATTCTTTTGCAGATGAGGCGGGGCTTAAGAGAGGGCTTCCGGTGATTGCAGGCGCTCTTGACACATCGGCAACAGCGGTAGGCTTGGGGGCGATTCATGAGAAGGATGTGTGCGTGATTCTTGGAACTACCTGTGCCAATGAGATTGTGCTCAAGAAGGAGGACTGCGATTTTGGGGCAGAGAATTCCAGGTATGAGAAGCATCCGCTGGGGGAGTTGTATGTGGAATTGCAGCCAACCTTAAACGGGACACCCAACATTGACTGGATACTGGAAAATATAGCAAAAACAAAGGATTTTAATGAGATAGATAAAATGGTTGCCGACGCGCCTGTGGGCTGCGGAGGGGTGGTCTATCATCCGTATATCAGTGTGGCAGGCGAGCGGGCGCCGTTCTATCATCCTTATGCCCGCGCAAGTTTTTTTGGCATCAGTCAGGTGACGACGCGGGAAATGTTAATCCGCGCGGGGTATGAAGGAATTAGTATGTCCATTCGCGACTGTCTGCAGAATGTGGATAAGAATGCCACTATTTTTCTTGCAGGAGGCGGCGCTAAGAGTCCGGTGTGGGCGCAGATGATCGCTGACGTGCTGGGCATGAAGGTTATGATTCCATCAGGAAAAGAGCTTGGTGCGAAAGGCGTGGCTCTGATGGTGGGAGTGAGTCAGGGATTATATCGGAATTATGAAGAAGCGGTAGAGAGAGCCTGTACCTTCCGGCATATCTATGAGCCGAATCCGGTGAACACAAAGAAGTATGATCTGCTCTATGAGCTTTACCGTAAGGTGCGGATACATAACCAGGAGATTTGGGATTACAGGCATCAGATGAATAAAAAGATTAAAGCGTTAAGCAAGGAGGAAGAAATTTCATGAAGATATTTTTTACGGCAGAATATGATGAAGAACAATTAAAACCGTTGTATGAGATGGGGGAGGTAATCAAAGACGGCTGGGCGTTGGGGCTTCCTAAGATGACGGAAGAAGAACTGGTTGAAAAGACGAAGGATGCCGACATGATCATAACCAGCTATGACGATATTACGAGAAAAGTCATCGAGAGCGCGCCAAAGCTCAAGCTGATTGCATGTACAAGGGCAACGCCTGTGAATGTAGATATGGAGGCGGCCAAGGAGAGGGGAATACCGGTGCTCTATACGCCAGGCAGAAATTCAGATTCTACGGCAGAGATGACCATTGGCCTGATGCTGTCTATCGCCAGACGGATACCCATGGCTCATTGTGCATTGAAGGAGGGGCGGTTTACTGGTAATCCTGATGCCAGGAAGGAGACAAAAGACGGGCTTAAGGTGGATATGATCTGGGATATGAATATGGATTCTCCGTATATGGTGTTTAAAGGAACACAATTACATGGTAAAACCCTTGGAATCGTAGGATACGGCAGTATCGGACGCAGAGTAGGCAAGATTGCAAGGGCCATCGGTATGGAGCTCTTAATCTACGATCCCTTCGTAGGAGAAGTAGACGTAGAGGAGTTTGGGGTAAGGAAGGCGTTGAATCTCAAACAATTGATGCAGGAGTCGGATTTTGTGACATGCCATATGAAGGTTACTGATGAGACAAAAGGCTGTATCAGCCGTGAAATGATATCATATATGAAGAAAACCGCATATTTCATTAATGCGTCCAGAGGGGCAATACTGGATGAAGAAGCGTTGATTGACGCTTTGAGAGAGAAACGGATTGCCGGCGCGGCGTTTGACGTATATGCCAGCGAGCCGTTGGCAAGCAACCATCCATATGTGGCAGAGCTGGATAATGTGGTGATTACGCCCCACATTGCCGGTGCAACGGATGATGTGTTAGTCAATCATACAAAGCAGATTGTTGCAGACGTGCGCCGTTTCTTAAACGGAGAGCACTTATTATATCAATATAGATAAGGGACACAACGGGTACGAAGGTAGTGTCAGGTAATCCGTCAACAATAGAGCAAAAGGCAGGAGGAAGATGAAATGAACAGAGAAAAGGCAAAATTGATGCAGATTGATGTGTGCAGTACAGCGCAGTCTATGTACCACAGCGGTCTTGTGGCGGGGACATGGGGAAATATTTCCGCAAGGATTGACGAGGATTATATGGTAATTACGCCGTCAGGCATGAATTATGACAGCCTGTGTCCAGAGGATATGGTTGTAGTAGATCTGAATACCTTAGAGTATGAGGGAAATTTAAAACCATCCATAGAGGCGATTGTCCATTCCGCAATCTACAAGGACAGACCAGAGGTCAATGGAATTATGCATACCCATTCCACCTATGCCCTTACGGTTGCGGCGGCAAGAAAGACTATTCCGCCAATCTGCGACGACCAGGTTCAGATTCTCGGAGGCGAGGTGAGGCTTGCAGCCTATACGATGCCAGGGACGAAGGAAATGGCCGACGAGGTGGTAAAGGCTCTGAAGGAAAGAGCCGGCGCACTGATTGCCAATCATGGGGCGATTACGGTAGGAAGAACCCTTGCAGAAGCATATACAGGCTCTCAGGTATTAGAGAAAACCGCCATGGTTTATATTAATTGCCAGAGTATTGGCGGCGGGGTGGAGATATCCCAGGAGGATATAAAATTCTTTCATGATTTCTTTATGAATAAATACGGGCAGAGGTAGTTTGAGTTAGGAATATGGTGTCAAAAAAATACAAGATATGGCACAAACTGGTTTGTGTGATGCCATATCTTGTATTTTAAATTTTTATTTGACTTACGACTATCTAAGGTTATGGCGTGCCATAAATTCTTCAATCTCCTCCACCGTCTTCGGAATTCCTCCTGACAGCACCTCGCAACCGTCCCTTGTCACAAGAAGCGTATCCTCAATACGAATTCCAAGCTTCAAGTCATCAAAATACAGTCCGGGCTCAAGGGTAAACATCATATTTTCCTCTAAAGGAACATCATTTTCCCCCACATCATGAGCATAAAGCCCGATATAGTGGCCGGAGCCGTGGAAATAATACTTGGAAATCTCATCAGGCTTCTTCATATAACCGAGACGAATTAGCTCATCAGCCATCACTGATTTGCTCAATTCCTGAAGTTCTTCCTTAGGCTGACCTGGTTTTGAGGCGGCAATGGCTGCGTCAAGCCCTTTCAGCACCACATTATAGAGCTCTTTTTGCTGTTGGGTAAATCTTCCGTTCACCGGAAATGTCCTGCTGACGTCAGAGGCATAATATCCCCATTCGGCGCCTAAGTCGAAAAGAATCATATCCCCATCCTGAAGCTTCTGGTTATTATCTTCATAATGCATACAGCAGGCATTGATTCCAGATGCGGCGATCGTAGGAAATGCGTGACGTGCATTCATAGATCGAAGGGTGTAGTCAAAATATGCCTCAATCTCATACTCGTACATATCTGGATGGAGATGAGCAAGAATATTCTCAACTCCTTTTGTGGTAATGTCACAAGCCTTTCTGTGCAGGGCAATCTCCTCGGCAGACTTCACTTGCCGCATCAAAGCCAGATGGTGAAAGGAATTGTGCATCTGAAGCGTCGGATTATATTTAAGGACGCGGGCGGCAAATCTCTGGGCTTCATTCATAGAGAAGGTTCCCTCCCAGTTTTCAAGGTCAATATAAACGTGCCGCACACGGTCCGGATGTCTGAGAAACGGAAGGGCTTCCTCAAACTTTTCCAGATATTCCACGTTCTCGATACCAGTATCCTCCTGAACGCTTTCTTTGGTGTAGAAAAGTCCGAGCCATCGTTTTGCCTTTTCGTCAGGATGGTCGATAAATAATTCCTCCCGTACCTTTCCCGCTGTTTTTGTAACCATCAGAACTGCCTTTGGCTGCGTGAAGCCGGTAAGGTAATAAAAATTAGCATTGGGGGTAAAGCGGTGCATCAAATCACCCCGATCCTCCCTTTCTCTGCCAGAAAAGACGAATCCTACGGACCCGTCTTCCAGTAAATCGCTGTATAAGCTTCTCTTTAACTTATGAAATTCTTTTGTAATCATAATCTTTCGTTATTATCCTTCATAAATTTATATTCTGCCACAGACCTGTCAAAGCCCTCGATATGTGTATAGAACCACTTGATTACGTTCTCATGTACTTTTTCTACAAATGCATTGGAGGGGCCTTCTTCTTCCACAAGCATCTCCTCAAGGTCCTTGATGGTGTTCTTGAAGGTCTCATGCTGTGCCTTGTGCTGTTCATACCCTGGATAGGCAATCTCCTGCTGAAGTTTTTCCTCTGCTGAGAAATGGAAGTCTGTGTAATCCGCAAGATAATCCATCATCTTAATCGCTGCGGTCTTCTCGTTGCTCTGGTCACAACTGTCCAATAATTTGTTGATGCGGTCAATCAACTCCTTGTGGTGGGAATCAATCATCTCGTTGCCAGTTACCAGGTTTTCACTAAATTCTGCATACATAATCTGTATCCTCCTCTTAAAAAAGTATATCTATAAAAATAAATTTTAAATTGGCTGATGGGATAATTTTGTCGCCTTCTTTTCCTGCGCAGCATACACAAAGGGATAAATCACACATGCCAGCGCAAATGCCGCAATCACATCTGTTACCGAATGCTGTTTTAAAAATACGGTAGACAGAATAATCAGCACAGCCAGCACATAGGCGCTCCACTGTATCATTCGGCGCCGTTTTAACGCCTCGCTGCGCCAGATGGCAATGCAGACGCCGATGGAATTAAATACATGGATACTTGGCAGCACATTTGTCGGTGTGTCCGTTGCATAGATGTATTTTACCAAATCCACGAAAATATTATCTCGTGCAAAAGTTATGGGACGCAGGTTCAGACCATTAGGGAAAACGGTGCATAAAAGCAGGAAAAACGTCATCCCTGTAATCAGGAAAGCACAGAGGCGATAGAACCCCTTCTTATCCGTAAAGAAAAAATATCCGGCTGCCACAGCCACAAACCCGAACCATAACAGATAGGGAACGATAAAATATTCAACAAAAGGAATATAGTCGTCGAGGGGCGAGTGAATCACGAAATAATGAACGTCTGTCCTTCTCTCCAGATAAACGAACCATGGCATGTAGATTAACCCGTAGAGCAGTACCCATGCATGCCGATATTTCTTGATAAAGTTCTTCGTCTGTTGAATAGCGTTCATAATTCATACCCCTTTATAAGCCTATTATCCCGCTTATTTTGAAAATGTAGGCGGTCCCTACAATGTATTCATGGTTCAGACTAAATTATAACATGAAAGAAAAGAATCAACAATAAAGTTCACGGTTTGTTAATAATTTTCATGCCTTTTTTCAAAAATCTGCATATCAAAATACTGGGAGCCTTTTTTTAGCATGTCCGGAGTGTTTAGTGTCCATACAGCGACAGGCACATGAAATATATGTTTGAGTATCCAGACATTGACAATGGGAAGATCGTTCAGGTTATAAGAGATAAAATCAGGCCTTCCTAAAAAATTTGACAATAAATGTTTTACCATGAAGCGAAAAAGCCATGCCTCCTTTAATGGGTCGCGGGTCAGATTAGAGGAAAGCTGCCCGCGCAGAATGTGGGGCGCATTAAGCCTAAACCACCGGATACCCATGGTGTTGAAGGACTGTATCAGGCAGGGGCCTTGGTAATGCTTAAGCTGCCTAAGAGTTTCACGGCAGATATGTACGGACGAATCCGGAATCTTAAGCTCAATCAGGAGTGGAACACGTCCTTCTACAAGAGACAGAACCTCATCAAAAGCAGGAATCGTCTCAGCAGTACCGCAGAGGCGGCAGTCCTTTAATTCTTCGTATGTCATATTTTCGATGATATCCGGACGGCCGCAGATTCTCTCCAGTGTGTCGTCATGGAAGACTACAAGCTGTCCGTCTCTGGTTAAGTGAAGGTCAATCTCGATCCCATAGCCTTTGTTTAAGGCGGCACGGAAAGCTGCCATGGAGTTTTCTGGAATTCCTTTTTCCATACAGTGATAGCCCCGATGGGCAAACATGGTGTGCCGATAGCAGCGCATATCCCTTTGGCGTGTGAAGCGGGGGGATATTGCAAATAAATATAATATAATGAGAGCTGTTAATAAAATTGCTAAAAACATATCAAAGACCTCGATAAATTTAAAATTATATATTATGGAGCGGCAATAATCCGCAGCTTTTCTGGCTCCAGCGACATGGAAGCCCTAGTCTGTTTAAGGACGGGCTCCCCGTCTGTATGGAGAGGGAGAGAAATGCTGCTTGTAATCTCCATTTTTTTGCAGGTATAGATATATACTCCGCTAAAGCGTGTATGCCATCCCTTATACGCAGTTGGAAGGAGGGCAAGAATCTTTAGCTTGGATAAGCCGGAGATTACGATGACGTCCAAAAGCCCGTCCTGGCAGTTAGCGTTGGGACAGAATTTGAAGCCGCCGCCCTCGAACTTAAGGTTCATGGCCGTGGCAAAATACGCTCTCTTAAAGTTGATTTTTCGGGAATCGTCCAATGTTAGGGTAATGCATTGGGGAGTCAGAGTAAGAATTTGACGCAGCGCAATTCCTACGTAGGTTAATTTCCCAAGGTGCAGCCTGTTCAATAGCGCCTTCACGGGTGAAACCATGGCTTCGTGGCAGATACCCGCGTCAAACCCCATTCCTGAGCTCACGGCAAAACGCCGTTTTTTACCGTTGTATGTAAGAATTCCAATATTGACAGGCAGATAGCGGGTTGGAGAAAGGATGTTGTCAAGTCCTTGGAGGGGCTCGGTGGGAAGATGGAGGCTGCGTGCAAAATCATTGCTCGAACCAGTGGGAATATATCCGAGCGTGACTTTGGACAGAAATCGAATACCGTCCACTACTTCATTAATCGTTCCGTCTCCGCCTAATGCGACGAGCGTGTGGTATTTACCATCGGAGGTCAGCTCTTGAACAAGCTTAGCGGCATGCTGGCGATATTTGGTAAAGTGTACGCTATATTTAATTGCCCGCACCTTTAAGATGGGCTCTACCTGATTCCAGATCCGATATCCCAGACCAGAGCGGGAGTTGGGGTTGACGATGAAGGTGTATTCATCAGGACAGCCAGCAGTATTTGTGTCGCTGTCTAGCCGGATTTCGTCGGTAAATGTCTGCATAAAGACCTCCTTATAGATATTACCTATAAATTGAAAAGTTATATTATAAATAATGATTGGATTTATTGGAAAGGCAGCGTTATAATACACTTACAAGATATTATTGTAAATGGTTTCACTACCATATTCCCTTCTAAAAAATCCTTTGAGTCCGCTTGCTCGAAGGATTTTTATTTTAGCAAAAAATGCGGTGAAAGCGTTGCTAAAATAATCCGTTTAAGTAGATTTCGAGGGAACGCTTCATATTTCCCTCAAAATCAGTCTTGCCGTCTTTTAAACACCATTCAAAAACATTTCCAATGACAATCATCCGGATATCTGTGGCAATGTCGTTAAGCTCCACCGACGGGGATACCACCCCTGCGTCAATGGCTTTTCGCAGATAATCTGAGACAGTGACAATGGGATAGGGACGCTCTGACCAGATGAGTGGATTTAGAGATTGATTCTTGGGCGTATAATAATTCGCCATAAATTCTACGCCTAATTTTTGGCAGTAATGTACGTAATTCAAGTAAACATAGATGATTGCCTGTTTTGCCTCATCCGCATCTGCCGGCATGTCCAGAAGATTGGGGTTGATGCGCGGCTGTTCTTCTATATAGTAGGAAAGAAGGTCATCCTTGGTCTTAAAATGATGGTAAAAACTTCCGTTTGAGACGCCGGCTTCTTCGCAGATATTTTTAATAGAGAGCTGCTCGTAGCCTTTTTTTTGTAAAATATGTTTTGCGGCGCGGAAGATTTTCGCTTTCGTCTCCTGTGATTTTAGCTGCTGTTTGGATAGTTCCTGTGACTCTTGATTCATTTATAAAACTCCTTGGGAAATATTACTTTTTAAGTATTATGCATAGAAACTGCAACTGTGTAGTTCTCAAGTGCAATTATAGCATAGAGGATTCTGGTTTTCAAGAAAACAGAGTGAACTCTATAGGGTAAGTATTATGGAAGAAATTCAAACAGAGTGAACTCTGTATTAAGTATTTCGTTGCAGATTTAGCAGATTTTAGGTATAATAAAAAACAGTGTGAGGGGGCCTGTGAAATGGGCAAAGACTATCATCTTACGGTTGATGATAAAGGAATAGTGAGAAAGGGTATAGAGCATGGATATTAATCAGAAAATTACGGAAGAACTGGGTGTGAAGAAATGGCAGGTGGATGCAGCGGTCAAGCTGATTGACGAAGGCAACACCATTCCGTTTATTGCAAGATACAGGAAAGAAGCAACGGGAACCCTGGATGACGAGCAGCTTCGGAGACTGCATGAAAGGCTGACTTATCTTCGCAATCTGGAAGAAAAGAAGGAGCAGGTATTATCCAGTATACAGGAGCAGGGAAAACTTTCAGAGGAATTGAAGAAGCAGATTCTTGCGGCAGAGACATTGGTGGTTGTGGAGGACTTATACCGCCCTTACCGCCCGAAGCGAAGAACCAGGGCCACCATAGCGAAGGAAAAGGGGTTAGAGCCGCTGGCGGCAATCATTATTTTGCAGAAGACGAAGCAGCCTGTTGAAGAACTTGCAGCGGAGTACATAGATCCTGAGAAGGATGTCAATACTGTGGAGGAGGCCATTGCAGGCGCCAAAGATATCATTGCAGAGAGCATTTCCGACGAGGCGGACTACCGTATCTGGATTCGGAAGATTACGACCCAGAAAGGGCGGGTCATTTCCGCAGCGAAGGATGAAAAGGCAGAGTCCGTGTACGAGATGTACTATGATTTTGAAGAACCTGTAAACCGTCTCGCAGGACATCGGATTCTGGCGTTGAACCGAGGGGAGAAGGAGAAGTTTTTATCCGTCAAGATTGAGGCGCCAGAGGAGGACATTATCCGTTATCTGGAGAAAAAGAACATCCATGGGGATAATCCTTACACCACGCCTATCTTGAAAGCCGTTGTTGAGGACAGCTATAAGCGGTTGATTGCGCCCGCAATCGAGAGGGAAATTCGCAGCGATCTGACGGAGAAGGCAGAGGACGGTGCGATTGAAGTGTTTAAGAAGAATCTTGAGCAGCTCTTGATGCAGCCGCCGATTGTGGGACAGACTGTTCTTGGGTGGGACCCTGCGTTCCGTACCGGTTGTAAATTGGCGGTTGTAGACCCTACGGGCAAGGTGATTGGAACTACAGTTATCTATCCCACGGCGCCGACTACGCCTCAGAAGATTAAAGCATCTAAGGACCTTTTAAAAAAGATTATTGCGAAATATAATATTACGCTGATTTCTGTGGGAAATGGTACTGCCTCCCGCGAATCAGAGATGTTTATTGTAGAACTGCTCAAGGAAATTCCTCAGAAGGTACAGTATGTAATCGTCAACGAGGCTGGGGCCTCCGTATATTCTGCAAGTAAGCTGGCCTCTGAGGAATTTCCAAAGTTCGACGTAGGGCAGAGAAGCGCCGCCTCCATAGCAAGGCGGCTGCAGGATCCTTTGGCAGAGTTGGTGAAGATAGACCCAAAATCCATAGGCGTGGGACAGTATCAGCATGATATGAACCAGAAGAAGTTAAGCGAAGCTTTGTCAGGCGTTGTTGAGGATTGTGTAAACAGAGTAGGAGTAGATTTAAATACCGCCTCTGCGCCACTCCTTTCATACATTTCTGGTATCTCAGGCGCCATTGCAAAAAATATTGTGGCATATAGGGAAGAAAACGGGAAGTTTGCCAATCGGAAGCAGCTTCTCAAGGTTGCAAAGCTAGGACCAAAGGCATTTGAACAGTGTGCAGGATTCATGAGAATCCAGGGAGGAGACAACCCTCTGGATGGAACCAGCGTACATCCGGAGACTTATGATGCTGCCGTGAAGCTTCTGACCAGGCAGGGCTTCACCGTGGAGGCTGTAAGCGGAGGCAAGCTTGTGGGATTGTCTCTGACGATTAAGGATTACAAGAGACTGGCAGAAGAATTGGGAATTGGAGAGATTACCCTGCGGGATATTGTAAAAGAGCTGGAAAAGCCTGCCAGGGACCCCCGCGACGAGATGCCGAAGCCGATTTTACGGACGGATGTTCTTGAAATGAAGGACTTGACCGAAGGGATGCTGCTTAAGGGCACGGTGAGGAACGTCATTGATTTTGGAGTTTTTGTGGATATTGGCGTTCATCAGGACGGATTGGTGCATATCTCCGAGATTACGGACAAGAAGTTTATCAAGCATCCATTAGAGGTGGTGAGCGTCGGAGATATTGTGGATGTTAAGGTGCTGAGTGTGGATTTGAAGAAGAAGCGTATCCAGCTTACCATGAAGGGAATTTCATAGATATAGTGTAGAAAGGAATCAAAGAGAGGGTAAAGAACGGATATGAAACAAAGTTGGAAAAAGAGTCTGGAAACTGTGGTATGTGTGTTACTGGGCAATATCATTCTGGCAGTTGCAGTGGCGGCATTTGTCGTGCCCCACGGAATTATCATGGGCGGGGCGACGGGTGTTGCTCTGACGATTAACCATTATGTCAATGGGAATCTGTCTGTAATTATCTTTATAGTCAATATTATGCTTTTTATATTGGGGACCATTGTATTAGGAAAAAAGTTTGCATTGACGACTTTAATTAGTACGATTGTATATCCGGTTTTTCTGTCAATCGTGCAGACGATTCCGGGAATTACGAAGCTTACGGACAATATTATGCTTGCGTCTTTGTATGGGGGAGCTTTGCTGGGACTGGGAATCGGTCTGGTGGTGAGAGTGGGCTCATCCACGGGAGGAACCGATATCCTTGCGCTGGTGCTTCATAAGTGGTTTCATATAGCTGTGGCGGTGTTCATGTATATCGTGGATTTCATTGTGTTGGTGTGCCAGGTATTTTTCTCTACTTCTGAGCAGATTCTATATGGTATTCTGGTGTTGGTAGTGACCACCATGATGATGAATCGGGTGGTGCTGATGGGGCAGTCACAGATTCAGTTATTTATCATAACGGATAAGTATGAGGAAGTGAAGGAGAAGGTGCTTAAAGAGATTGACGCAGGGGTTACGATGGTTCATATTGAGACTGGGTATGGGGCTAAACAGCAGAAGGGCGTGCTGTGTGTCGTACCGAACCGGAAGCTATACTCCATTAACCAGACGGTTCAGTCGGTTGACCCAAAGGCTTTTATCACGATTACACAGATTAATGAGGTTCGCGGACGAGGATTTACGTTAGAAAGAGAGAGTCATCCAAAGAAATAAGGGTGCTGCCGTATTAGGATAATGGTAAAATTGTCTTAATGCGGCGGTATTTATTATATAGTGTTTTTTGATATAGTTTTAAAATAACTGAATATTCTGATAATATTTATGAAAAAAATAAGTAAATAATTAAAAGTAAAAAAATAAATAAAAATACAAAAAACATATTGACAAACCACAATAAGTGTGATATCTTATATTTAACAAATAACAGAGCCGAATTACAAGACAGACGCGAGCTGTAAGTAATAGGATGTTATTTCAGAAGCAACACAAGTGTTGGAAGGAGATTCTTGAGAAAGAAAGCGCTAAGTATCAGGAATCAAAGAGTTTATGAAAAGGAGGTACGGACCACCAAGAACTTAAACTTATTTCAGAATTCAACATACCATAATCGGAAAGTGAATTGAAGAAATATCAAGAAGCTGTAAGCCGAGGAAGAAAGAGGTAAAGAGAATGATTGAAGGATTCGAGTAAAGGCGGATATCAATGAAGTAATTGGTATCCGTCTTTACACGTTTGGTTAGTCTTTTGTCTATTTTTCGATGATACATTGATGTTTTTTGCTTTTTAAATTGTAGTTAATTTGGGATTATATATGTGCAGCTTGGAAAAGAGATATCCGTCGTACCATCTTTTTACTTCAGTAAAGTCTTGATGATACTGTTCGCAACCGTCGGGGTCTGCTTATGTACAGATATTTTTGTGTACAGATATTTTTGGCGTTTACCGATTCTTTGATTTACAAAGCTAATCAGTAATGATTTGTCAATATAAATATCTTCATTTATGGCATCAAGAAATGCTTGATGCCCTGGATTTACCAAGCTTCCCACTTGGCTGACATCTCCTTGATTTTATAATTTATTTTCCATTCTGATATATCGGCGGAGTAATTCGTCGGTATCTGCAATTCCCTGTTCTAATACGGCGCGGTAGACATCCATACTAGAATATTGCTCGAATCCATATAACCCACGTTTTTGAAGTTCTTGTTTTATTCTTATAATATGTTCCTGGATTTCGGGAGTCTGCTTAACCATTTTCATAATATTTTTGCAATATGCATCTGCCTTGTTAATTGTTTCTAGGTCAAAGAACCAGAGGTCCAGATTCCATATTTCCTCATCAATTATGGTATGGAATCCGTGGAACCAGACAGTTTTCCCGTCCTCGTTTATCTCCTCCTTTGCTTCGTACCAGAGAGGATGGAAGGTTTGGAAGATATAGTAAGTCAGCTCGTATAGCTTCTCGATAGACATATCCTGGTTCTCAATATCTATGTCCAAATCATTCCACGCCATCATGTCCATCTTATAGCTGCCAATGATATGAGGGGCACCAATTTTGGACAGCCGTTCCCATAAGCCCATATCGTATAATATTTTATCTGCAATGCGTTTCCGTTCTGCGTTTGATTTCATGGCTGACCTCTTTCTTTATTAAACATTTTTGAATATTGGCACGTATTGCGGCGTGCCCTTGGATAATAAAGTATGCAGTTAGATTTGTTGTATTTCTAACTTACATACTTTATTTTATACTCCCTATTAGTTTTTATCCGTGTTTTTAGCTTTTACACTATGACATATTGTTTTTTGTTTTGTATAACTCTTTAAAATATCTGACGGCATATGAAACTTCCTCGTCCGTCATATCTTTAATAATTTCTAAATCAGATTCCGTTCTTAATACAGCCGTCATCGCGTCATTGGTCTGTTTTTTATCCTTTCTGATTGCCTTAATAATATCGGAAATATCCACATTCAGCAGCTCGCTGTCGATATCAATAATTTTCATTAGAACTTCTTCACTTCGCTTTACAGCATCTTCATTTAACAATCCTCTTTTTACGGATAAGCGATCTGCCATAATCATTCCAATCGCTACTGCAGTTCCATGAGGGATTTCATAATTTGAGACCACTTCAACGGCATGTCCAAATGTGTGGGCAAAATTCAGTTTAATCCGTTCACCTCTGTCAAACTCATCTATTTCTATAAACGTCTTTTTGTACGAAAGACTAGAGCAGACAAAATGCTGAACCGCGGTATCTTCCTTTCTTAAAAGTGATTCAATGCCCTTTTCAATGTTATCTAAACCATCTGCTCCTGCCATAATGTTAAACTTCACAACTTCTCCTAGTCCGCTTTTATAATCGCGCTCACTTAGGGTGTTAAAAAATTTTGTACAAATATGAATTTTATCAGGAGGGTAAAAAGTTCCTAATAAATTTTTGAATTTGTGATAATTTAAAGATGTTTTTCCGCCAATACAGCTATCACATGCCGCTAAAAGCGTAGTCGGAATAAACGTCCATCTAATTCCGCGGTATAATATATTTGCGACAAATCCTGTAATATCCTGAACAATGCCGCCGCCAATAGAAATTAAGTGAATATTTCTTTTTGCCGATATTTCTGTCATATCTTCACAAATACCAAGAGCCGTTTCAATGACCTTATTTCCTTCCGTTGCCTCAAGAAGTATCAATCTTCCGTCAGGAATATTTTTGAAATATTGTTCATATAAGCAATACACATTTTTATCTATGACAAACTGCACGTTTTCTGTCTCAAAGCCTGACAGGAATTCCAGTTTATCCTCAATAACCACTTCATAATCCTTTAATTTAGAATGAATCATCATTTTGACGTAAATCCTCCATCTACAGCTATTAATTGTCCGGTTATATATGTATTTTTGTCCTCGGCAAAAAAAACAATCGCATCCGCAATCTCAGACGGCTGGGCCATACGCTGAATAGGAATATCACTTTCAATCTGTTTAATCTGCTCTTTGGAATTGTTCTTATAGGTCAATTCTGTAAGTGTAAAGCCAGGACAGATTGTATTTACTAAGATATTATATTCTGCAAGTTCCACCGCCATCGTTTTGGTAATACCATGAATACCATGTTTTGTCATACTGTATACTACTCGCCCTCTCTTTGACACAATTCCCCAGATGGAGCTTATATTGACAATTCGTCCATAACGCCTTTCCTTCATTGCCGGAACGAACTTACGCAAAATTCTCAAGGGTGATACTAAATTAATTTGCATGGCTTGTTCTATCTCATCATCTGTTACTTTTTCAATATCATGGACATCATTAATCCCTGCATTATTTATTATGACATCATAAACATCATTCCTATGTAATTCCAAAAAAGCTTCTACAGAAACGGTAGATGATAAATCCAGTTCCTGTCGAGTCGGCGCCACTACTACATACCCCAACCCTTCTAACTTTTCGCATACGGCTTTCCCGATGCCTCTGCTTCCGCCTGTTACCAAGGCAACTCTGCTCACCATCAATATCCTCCCTTTGCGTTTTCGTACACTTATGCCTCAGGGCAGATTTCAACCCAGTACCCATCCGGATCATTAATAAAATAAATACCCATATCCGGATTCTCGAAGCACACGCAGTCCATTTCTTTGTGAAGCGCAAGGGCGGCATCCATGTCGTCTACGCGCATTGCCAGATGGAATTCATTATCGCCCAGATTATAAGGACGGTCCATATCCCGCAGCCAGGTAAGCTCAAGAAGGTGGGGAGTGGTCTGATCCCCAAGGAATACCAGTTTAAAACTGTTATCTTCTGCTTCCACCTCCTTGGTGATTGTAAGTCCAAGAGCCTTTTGGTAGAATTCGACCGATTTTTCCAGGTCCAGTACGTTGATGTTATTGTGGTAGAATGTAAATCTCATGTAAATCTCCTCCTGTATATTGATATATGGCAAGTTCCTGTTCACTCCCAAGCCGTGCACTACGCTGCACGGCTACAGGCCAGTACAGTAATGGGGTCAGAATCCGGCCTCTTGCCGTAAGGCAACTTTAAATAGGCTGGATTCGTTACTGTGAACACCATGGGTGTGAGCAGTAACTATGGCAATCTGACGATTGCAAAATAAGTATATCATGAGTAGCGAAAGAAGAAAAGATGTGTTATAATGACGGGGCGGGAATCAGCAGAGAGAGGATATTTTCTATGGAGACAGAGGCGAATGATGTGATAGAGACATTTCCTATAATAATAGAAACAAATTCAGAGCAAGAAACCCATGAGCTGGGTGTGAAGATGGGAAAAGAGTCCAGGGCTGGGCAGGTGTATACGCTGATTGGCGACTTGGGCGTCGGAAAGACGGTGTTTACCAAGGGATTAGCTTTAGGGCTTGGGGTTAGTGAGCCTGTCAGCAGCCCTACGTTTACCATTGTTCAGATTTACGAGGAAGGGCGGCTGCCCTTTTATCATTTTGATGTATATCGAATTGGCGACGCAGAAGAAATGGACGAGATTGGTTATGAGGATTATATCTACGGCCAGGGTGTAAGCCTGATTGAGTGGGCGGATTTGATTCGGGAGATTCTTCCAGCTCACTATACGGAGATTAAGATTGAGAAGGAGCTTGAAAAGGGATTCGATTATCGGAGGATTAGCATATGCGAATATTAGCGATGGACAGCTCAGGGCTTGTGGCAAGCGTGGCTGTGGTGGAGGACGGACCCGTTGGAGAAGTGACGGTCGCGGAGTATACGGTGAATTATAAGAAGACGCATTCCCAGACACTGCTTCCGATGTTAGATGATGTGGCGAAGATGATCGAATTAGATTTGGATACCATAGATGCCATAGCGGTTGCGGCAGGGCCAGGCTCCTTTACGGGTCTGCGAATCGGCTCGGCTACGGCGAAGGGACTGGGGCTTGCTCTTAAGAAGCCGCTGATTCATGTGCCTACCCTTCATGGTCTTGCGTATAATCTGTGCGGTTCGGATAAGCTTGTATGTCCAATAATGGACGCACGGAGGGGACAGGTCTATACAGGGATTTATGAATTTGATGGAAATGACCTTGTAGTGATAGAGAACCAGATGGCAATCAGTATCGAAGAACTGGGAGAAAAGATCTGTGCTTATGGCAGAGAGGCAATATTTTTAGGGGACGGTGTTCCAGTATTTGGCGAAGCGCTTACAGAACAGATTATGGCAGGACATAAGATTTCCTTTGCACCTGCACATATGAACAGGCAGAGGGCGGCGTCAGTGGGAGCCCTTGCGATTCGATATTACAGGGAGGGAAGGACGGAGACGGCGGCAGAGCATGGGCCGGATTATCTTCGGGTTTCCCAGGCAGAGCGTGAGAGAAGGGAGAGATTAGGAAATGATACGATTTGAATGTGATTATCTGGAGGGCGCCCACCCTCTGATTTTAAAGAGAATGGAGGAAACGAATTTTGAGCAGACGGCAGGATATGGAGAGGATGCCTTCTGCGCCTCTGCAAAGGAGAAGATTCGTAAGCTTTGCGGCGGTATAGATGTTGAGGTTCACTTCCTTGTGGGAGGAACCCAGACAAATTTCACGGTAATCAGTGCGGCGCTTCGGCCTCACCAGGGCGTGCTGGCGGCAGTTACCGGACATATTAACGTCCACGAGACGGGCGCGGTGGAGGCGGTTGGCCATAAGGTGCTTGCCCTTCCCAGCGAGGACGGCAAGATTCGTGCGTCTCAGGTGCGCATGGCTTATGAGGCCCATTGGAATGATAAGGACCATGAACATATGGTGCAGCCAGGTATGGTGTACATTTCTCACCCGACAGAGAATGGAACTCTTTACGGTAAGGAAGAATTACAGGCATTGCATGAGGTATGTCAGGAATTGTCGCTGCCCTTGTTTTTGGATGGCGCAAGGATGGGATACGGCTTGATGTCGGAGGCGGGCACACTGACGCTTAAGGATATTGCTAAGTTTACAGATGTGTTCTATATTGGCGGCACCAAGGTGGGAGCTTTGTTTGGGGAGGCGGTGGTGATTGCCAATCCGCTGCTTCGGAAGGATTTTAGGTATTTTATCAAACAGAACGGCGGTATGCTGGCAAAAGGGAGACTTTTAGGCATCCAGTTCGATACCCTTTTTACGGATGGTCTGTATTTTGAGATTGCAAAACAGGCGGATGCTCTTGCTATGCGGCTTAAGGATGCATTTGTGAAGAAGGGGTACAGGCTCAGATATGATTCTTATACCAACCAGCAATTCCCGATTCTGCCCAATGACCATATGGAGAAGTTAAAGGAGAAGTATTCCTTCGCATTCTGGGAGGAGGTGGATGCTTCCCACAGCGCGGTCCGGTTCTGTACCAGTTGGGCGACAAAGGAGGCTGCGGTGGACGAGCTGATTCGTGATATCGAGGCCCTGTGACATGCCGAAGACTGAGCAATGTCAGAAGCAGCAGGGAGAATGGAGAATTTGTGAAGTTCAATCTGGATGGGCAAATGAAATCGCAGATGTGGCGGCATTGGAGAGACATATATTTTCAGATGCATGGACGGAAAATGGAATTCGGGAGACATTGTGTCAGGAAAATGGAATCGTCCTTGGCATATGGAAGGGGGAGTTCCTTGCCGGATATGTGATTCTGTATTATGTGTTGGATGAAGGCGAGATTGCCAGGATTGCGATAGATTCTGCCTGCCGTCGTCAAGGGGTGGCCGGCAGGTTATTAGAACGCCTGTCGAAAATCTGTGAGGTAAAGGGGATTAGGCGGCTGATGCTTGAGGTCAGAACAAGCAATGAGGCGGCGATTTCCTTCTATAAAAAGAGTGGATTTACAGAAGACGGAGTCCGCAAGGGCTACTATACCAATCCCTGTGAGGATGCAATTCTTATGAGTAAACTGCTGTGAGATTTTTGGTTTTATGGAAGATGTATGGCAGGTATGACAGCAGTTCCCACTGGATTACAGGGCGGATAGAGGATATAATGTAGGCGTAACAAGAAAGAAGAAGTATCTTGCGTAGAGTTTTGTCTTTTTTGGGCTGTCACGCAGATCAGGAGATACCGACAGGAGGAATTGTATGCGCCAGTATAGAACTGAGTTAGAGAGAACAGAGAAGGTTGAGAAGATCATTTGTAATAAATGCGGTAAGGAGATTCTGGTACAAAGAGGGGTTCCCCAGGAGGATGTGCTGGAGGTTGAGAAGCGTTGGGGATATCATTCCAGAAAAGACAACCAGGTAGACCAGTTTGATCTGTGCGAGGACTGTTATGACGAGCTGGTTGGAAGTTTTCTGATTAAAGTGTAGGAAAATATGAGGTAGGATATGTTAGATGTATGTTTGTTAGGGACAGGGGGAATGATGCCGCTGCCCTATCGGTGGCTGACTGCTCTTATGATACGATATAATGGTAGCAGCGTGCTGATTGACTGTGGGGAGGGAACGCAGATTGCAATCAAGGAAAAGGGATGGAGTTTCAAGCCGATTGACGTAATCTGCTTCACCCATTACCACGGGGACCATATCAGCGGTCTTCCGGGGCTTCTGCTTACAATGGGAAATGCAGAACGTACAGCCCCTCTGACCCTTGTGGGGCCTAAGGGCTTAGAGCGAGTGGTGAAGGCGCTCAGGGTGATTGCCCCAGAGCTTCCCTTCCCTATCAAATATATGGAGATTACAGAGCCGGAGCAGACATTCGAGATGAATGGCTACCGGCTTAAAGCATTTCGGGTCAACCATAATGTTCTATGCTATGGCTATACCCTGGAGATTGACAGGGCAGGGAAATTCGACGTAGAACGCGCCAATGGGGCAGGAATTCCTCAGAGGTATTGGGGAATCTTACAAAAAGGCGAGACTGTGGAGGTTGAGGGAAACTGCTATACGCCGGACATGGTGCTTGGCCCGCCGAGAAAAGGGCTTAAGATTGCATACTGTACGGATACAAGACCCACGGATTCCATCAGGAAAAATGCGGCAGGCTCGAATCTTTTCGTCTGTGAGGGAATGTATGGAGAGAAGGATAAGCTAAAGAAGGCAAAGGAATACAAGCATATGACCTTCTATGAGGCGGCGCAGCTTGCGAAGGAAGCGGATGTAGACGAAATGTGGCTGACTCATTACAGTCCGTCGCTGACAAAGCCGGAGGAGTACATGGACGAGGTGAGGGCAATCTTCCCGCACTCGGTTGCGGCGAAGGATAAAAGGTCAATAGAATTGGTTTTCTCAGATTAATAGAAAGAGGACATAGATATGTGCGAAAAAGAAGATGTATTAATTCTGGCCATTGAAAGCTCCTGTGACGAGACGGCGGCGGCAGTCGTCAGGAACGGACGTGAAGTGAAATCGAATATCATATCTTCCCAGATTGCCCTTCACACTCTTTATGGGGGTGTTGTTCCGGAGATTGCATCCAGGAAACACATCGAGAAGATTAACCAGGTGATTGAATCTGCTCTTTTGGAGGCAGAGGTTACGCTTGAGGACATAGACGCGGTTGGAGTCACCTACGGGCCAGGGCTTGTGGGAGCCCTTTTGGTGGGGGTTGCGGAGGCGAAGGCCATTGCTTATGGGGCAAAAAAACCTTTAATCGGAGTCCACCATATTGAGGGGCATATTGCGGCAAATTTTATCGAGCATCCCAAGTTAGAGCCGCCCTTCTTTTGTCTGGTGGTGTCCGGAGGCCATACCCATCTTGTGCGGGTGAAGGATTATGGGCAATTTGATATTATCGGGCGAACAAGAGACGATGCTGCCGGAGAAGCATTTGACAAGGTGGCGCGGGCTATTGGGCTTGGATATCCCGGCGGACCGAAGATTGACAAAGTGGCAAAGGAAGGGAATCCTAAGGCGATTACATTTCCAAACGCCCATGTGGCGGACGCGCCTTATGATTTCAGCTTCAGCGGGGTGAAGTCAGCAGTATTAAACTATATCAACGGATGCCAAATGAAGGAAGAAGAATACAGCCAGGCTGACGTGGCGGCGTCATTTCAGAAGGCAGTTACAGACGCTTTGGTGGAACGTGCAATGCATGCCGTGGAGGAGTACCATGTGAAGCAGTTTGCAATCGCAGGGGGAGTTGCGTCCAACAGCGCCCTTCGATTGGCAATGAAAGAGGCGTGTGATAAGAAAGGGGTAGAGTTCTATTATCCGTCGCCGGTTTATTGTACAGATAATGCGGCCATGATCGGCGCTGCCGCTTATTATGAATATATCAATGGCACGAGGCACGGTTGGGATTTGAACGCTGTTCCGAATCTGAAGCTGGGGGAGAGATAGATGGTGACAACGAAAGATAAAAAGCGATGCGTTGCGGTGGTGCTTGCGGCGGGGCAGGGAAAACGGATGGGAACCACTGTCCAGAAGCAGTACATTGAGCTTAACGGGAAACCATTGATTTATTATGCGTTAAGGACGTTTCAGGAATCGGATATCATCGACGAGATGGTGCTTGTGGTGGGAAAGGGGCAGATATCTTATGCTGAACATGAGATTGTAGAGAAGTATGGTTTTTCAAAAGTTAGAGCGATTGTTGAGGGCGGTAAGGAACGCTATGATTCTGTGTGGCAGGGCTTGAAGGCTGTGGCTTCGGACGAGGAGGCTTACTACATATTTATCCATGACGGGGCCCGTCCCTTTGTGGACAATGGAATCCTTAAGCGGGGATATGAGACGGTGAAACGGTTTCGGGCATGTGTTGCGGGGATGCCCAGTAAGGATACAATCAAGGTGGTGGATGATGAAGGCTTTGCGGTTAATACGCCAGACCGCAAATATGTGTGGGTGATTCAGACGCCCCAGGTTTTCGAGAAGACTTTGATTGTGGAGGCATATTCTCGGCTGATGGAGGGTGAGCATCGGGATGTGACGGATGACGCTATGGCGGTAGAACGGATGATGAAGGTTCCGGTGAAGATGTTTGAAGGCTCCTATCAGAATGTAAAGATTACGACGCCGGAGGATTTGGAGATTGCGGAGGTATTACTATGAAGATTGAATTAAGAGAATGGTCAATGGATGACAAGGAAAGTATGGCAAATATATGCAATAGTGTGGAGAGGGATTATCTCTCTAACAGGCTTCCCTGTCCCTACACAATAGAAGATGCTAAGTGGTGGCTGAATATGGCGTCTAAGCAGGAGGGAAAAGAGGGAGTTTTTCGCTCGATTATGGCGGATGGAGAGATTGTGGGTAATATTTCTGTGGAGAAGAAATCGGATGTCTATGAAAAAGATGGAGAGATTGGATATTTTCTCGCGACTGAGAGCTGGTCGAAAGGCATTATGACGGAGGCGGTGAGGCAGATTTGTGAGATTGCGTTTGAGAAGCTTGACATTATCCGGATCACCGGTCTTATCTATGAGCCGAATGTGGCCTCACGCAGAGTTTTGGAGAAGAATGGATTTGAGCTGGAAGGGGTTATGAAGCGGGCGGTTGTAAAGGGTGAGAAGGTGTATGACCTCTGTATATATGGGAAGTTAAAGTGATAAAATATACGGGATGGAATATTTGTGAAAGGTGAAAATATTAAGGTGAAAGTATTTTGCCAGACAATTAAATAGCTGGCTGCATAAATATGTATATAAACGGGTATACAATAATAACGTTGGCTGGACATTGCGTAAGGAGTATGAAAATGGCAGAGTCCGAACGGAGAAAGAGTTTAAGGAGGTTTTGAACAATGTGTTATCTGATTGCCAAGAGATTTGATGATATAGGATGCCTTGCGTTGCAAACTTCTCATGGTCACGAATTGGTAGAGTTGAAAAAAATTGTTGGCTGGAATAGGCGTCGATAAGATACAGTTGGTTACCATAAGCCGTCCGTCAGCGTATGGAGAATATGAGCCGTATCGTTTTGTAGATTCAGAACAAGAATTTGAACAGGAGCTTATGAAGTTGAAGTAAATATGATATGCATACAAAAGATAAAGATATTTTAGCAATGATAAATATTGTCTGTGAGGATATCACAAAGTTTGTTAAAAGAGAGAATATTGATACGATTGTCAATCCTGCAAAGCCGACGCTCATGGGCGGGGACGAACCCAGTGTTGATTATGAGATACATAAAGCAATTAATCAAAATTTGAAAAAGAAGAAATTCAAAGATAAGATTAGACAAGAAGTTGATGGAAAAAATAAATGGGGCGAAGATGTAATCCGATGCGAACGGGGAAAAGTAGTTGTTACAAAAGGATATTCCCTATGTAAAACAGTATTTCATGTGGTCGGTCCTAAATTTGACGGTGACAGAAAAAATAATAAAATTTTCTGTACAAGCTCATGTGTACAGAAGCTGGAAGCCTGTTACCGTGAAATCATAAAAGAGATAAAGAGCCGGCAGGGGATTGAGAAAGTTGCAATTCCTATTATTGGTGCAGGCAATTATGAGATACCCTATGAGGTGGCGGTAAGGGTAGCGTTAGCTACGGTAGCGAATGAGCTGGTGGATTGGAAGAACAGAGATAGGGAATTTTTTGATTTTTCTGCGTTGAAAAAGATATATTTTTGTATCTATCATAGGGGGCGGGATACGAGACAGGTTTATTATGACAAGGCAACAGAGATTTGGAACGAATATCGTAAGATTATCAAATGTAATAATAAGGTTGTCTATCAGACTACCACGCAGGCACATTTCAGCTATTTGCTAGAGATAAAAGAACATGATGGGGAGAGAGGATATTTTGCAGTTGCAAGGAGTATACGGTTGGTGCTTCTTGTTATTCGGATATTATTTATACCTGTGTTGTTATTCAAAGATATACTGGGCGGTTATAATTGGCACAAAAGACGTGTGGTTGTGGAGATAACAGCTCTGCTGAAATTAGGATTTCCGGTTATAATCTATTTCGGGATTCGGCAGAATGGGTTGAGTGTGGAGTGTGAAAGGATCATTACAATCATTACAGCAGGTGTCATATATCTTATGCTTGATACGATTACTTATTTAGTGCTGTTGATTGTACTTTCGGATATACAGAGACCCTCGGCAAATGTAATCCGTTCCATGATTTTCCTTTTGATAAATTATCTGGAAGTGTCTTTCGATATAGGGGCTATATTTTATATTTGGAATTTGGGCAGAATAGATTTTTGGACGGCAATACAGTTCGGAATTATGCCTGATTTCTTAAGTGACAGCGGTATTGCCGACCTTGTATTATACAGACCTTTATTGTATGTGAATAACGGCATAAAATTTTTCTTTATGACATTGGCGTTCGGATATTTTGCGAATCATTTAAGGCAGAGAGAGTTTTTAAGTTAGCAGATTATGAAGCAGTGAAGTAGGGGCTGTCCTTTTAAGTAGTATCTTAGGGGCAGCCCTTACTTTATGGTGAGAGATTCTCGGTTTTTGGTTTTTCTTTACTACGGGTATTGGCACAGGCTTACCGTACCAGAAACTTTCGGATTAGGCAGCTTATGATACCAGCGATACATAAGGGCAGCAAAGTGGTATGTATCGAGCCATAGACATTAAGCGCCCCCTGTACCCCCTGAAGAAAAGCCGGAGAAGACGGTATCAGCCCGCAAAGCAGATAGGACAGGAAGGCGCCGGCATAGATAAAGATGAATGAAAACAGTCCTTTCCCTGTGTCCAGCCGGCGGTCCTTGTGGTCGCTTTTTTTGCTTCCTGTCAGTATTACCAGGAAGGAAAAGAATTCAAACAACAGCAGGAACAGGGCGATTCCGGTGTATGCGGCAAGCACATAATTCTTTTCAATAAAGGCGCGGAATACGTCGCCGTAAGCGGCGTGATGCTTCCAGAAATTCTCTGCCAACACATAAAAGATTACAGCAGTCAGGATAAGCGTAGCTGTGCGAAGCAATAGGTTCACAAGCTTATAAACGAGCTTGCCACCTGTTTTTACGGTTTTGGCGGCAGGGGAAACCAGATTCGGCGCTTTACGCCGTTTCTTTTTCCTGTTTTTTCCTTTATTATTTCTATTTTCATCTAATTCTGACAGCGTGGACAGAACATCCTCGTAATCGTCGTCATCATCATCCGCCGCATCTCGCAGAAGGTCGGAATAATCTTCTTGGTAAATGACTTCAAAATCGTCGTCAAAGATGTCTTTGGTTTTATTTATACTCATATAAAATCCCTCCTTATAAAACGTTTTTTTATTGTAGTATGATTTATTCAAATACTCAATACATATCACAGAAAGTTCACGAAGATATAAGGTTTTCTTTAGATTATAAAAGAACTATAAAATAACTTTTAAGATTCCTGTCCGTGTAGTATAATATTCCAGGCGAGATTCTTGTGACATTGAGAGTAAAAAATTGCGTAGATTTTTTAGTGATGGAAGAAAAGGAGAGTGAAGATATGCTTGAAGTGAAAAATCTGACATTCAAGGTGAATGAAAATGGAATAGAGAGAAGCATTGTTAAGAATATCAGCTTCCGTGTGGACGACGGAGAGATGCTCGTAATCACAGGACCCAACGGCGGCGGGAAGTCTACGCTTGCCAAGGTGCTGATGGGAATCGAGAAAGCAGACGAAGGACAGATTATATTAGACGGAGAAGATATTACGGCGTATGATATCAACCACAGGGCAAATGCGGGAATTGGTTATGCATTTCAGCAGCCGCCCAGATTCAAGGGAATGACGGTAATCAGGCTGTTATCCCTGGCAGCAGGGCGTGAACTGAAGGAATCGGAGTGCTGCGGGCTTTTAAGCCGTGTGGGACTGTGCGCCCAGGAATATGTGAGACGTGAAGTGGATGCAACGCTTTCTGGAGGGGAGATGAAGCGGCTTGAGATTGCGACGGTATTGGCAAAGCCTCACAAGCTTTGTATCTTTGACGAGCCGGAGGCAGGGATTGATCTGTGGAGTTTTTCCATGTTGATTCAGGAGTTTGAAAAGATTCATAGAAAGAAGGCGGAGAGCCTGATTTTGATTTCCCATCAAGAACGTATTATAAAGATGGCTGACAGAATCATGGTGATTGAAAATGGGACCATCGGAGCAGTGGGTCCAAGAGATGAGATTCTTCCCAGATTGTTGGATAAGGGAGGCAGTTGTACCTGCATGAATCGGGAATAGGAAGGAGTGGGATAGAATGGGAGAATTATTGGATAAGATTACAGAAAAGATTCTGCGGCAGATTGACGGCGCAGGATTTGAACAGAAGGGCGCGTTTAACCTGCGGCATAACGGTATTGCGCTCTGTCATGGTGACAGTGAGCATATTAAGATTAAGAAGAAGGAAGGTAAACAGGGCATTGACATTTTCATAGACGGTGAGACGAAGGGGGAACAGGTGCACATTCCAGTGGTGGTGGATGCTTCCGGAATGAGGGACGTGGTTTATAATGACTTTTATATCGCTGAGGGGGCGGATGTGACCATTGTTGCCGGATGCGGAATCCATAACAGCGGATGCAATGAAAGCCGCCATGACGGTATCCATTCCTTTCATGTAGGGAAGGGAGCAAATGTGCGCTATGAAGAAAAGCATTACGGAGAGGGCGAAGGGACCGGCGGGAAGGTTCTGAATCCGGTCACGAAGATTTATCTTAAGGAGGATGCGGTATTTACTCTGGATACGGCTCAGATAAAGGGAGTAGATTCGACTCTTCGCGAGACGGATGTAGAGATGGGGCCCAATTCTAAGCTGTATGTGGTGGAGAAATTAATGACTCATGATAATCAGACGGCAGAGTCTAATATGGAAGTCCAGATGAATGGGGAGGGAAGCTCTGCGCAGATTATATCCAGGTCGGTTGCCAAGGGGCATTCACGACAGGTGTTTCACCCCAAGGCTGTGGGAAATGCAGGATGTCACGCCCATGTACAGTGTGATTCCATTATTATGGACCATGCTGAGGTCAGTTCTATTCCAGAGATTAATGCAAGGCATCTGGACGCGGCGATTATCCATGAGGCGGCGATTGGGAGGATTAACGACGAGCAGTTGGTGAAGCTGCGTACTCTGGGGATGACGGAAGAAGATGCAGAAGATGTGATTATAAATAATTTTTTGAATTAGAAAAGATATGTTAGAAGATAAAAAACTATATCTGTTTGAAAAAGCAGCGGTGCCGAAAGCGGTGGCGTCTATGGCTCGGCAAAGATTACTGTAGGCGCGCTAGGATTGATTGCGCTTTGCTTTTATGCTGGTGCAGAGTTCTTCGTGGGGATGTTTATCCAGAATGGGGAAATAATCGGGTATGGGACAAGATTTCTAAGGGGATTATGCCTGGCATTACCATTCCTGAATATGAATTTTCTGGCAGTCGGCGTATTTCAGGCCGTGGGAATGGGCAAAAAAGCGTTTGCTTTTGCAATTCTCAGGAAAATCATTATGGAGATTCCGGCGATTTATCTTTTGAACAGGCTGCTTCCTTTGTATGGAATGGCTTATGCGCAGTTTGTGACAGAAGTAATCTTGGCGGCTGTGGCTGTGATAACGATTAGACGAATGTTTAGGGAAAAGTGACAGTAAAATAGAAATAAATCCCAGAACCTTTTATTCTAAGGCTTCTGGGATTATCATCCTTAGTTGTTACATTTCATATTCTTCAGTCGGAATACCTAAAGCAGATAACTTATTTTTGATCACCTTTAGTTGATAGTCAAGCTCAGAATTTTCATGATCACCATTTGCTTTTTTAATGCGTTGCAAATCAGTATATTTGTCAATCATTGTTGTGATTAGTTCTTTATCAGTCATATCCTGTACCATCCTTTCACCGCCTTTACCATATTAAAACAAAAGTTAAGTATTAAAGTCAGTATAGCGGATTTTGTAAAAGGTGTAAAGCCTTTATTGAATATGCTAATAAATGAAAAAGAATATAACGGATCGAAAACTTTATCAGAAACCGCCATTGACAGACATTAAAAAAAAGAACCCATAAAAATTAAGGATTCTTACGTGCATAACAAAATTTGAAAAATAGCGCGAAACATGAACTCTGTGTTCAGCTTCGCGCCTTCCGATGCGGAGAAAGGGACTTGAACCCTCACAGGATTGCTCCCACTAGAACCTGAATCTAGCGCGTCTGCCATTCCGCCATCTCCGCTAACAAAAATTATTCTATCACAAAACTTCTCATTTGGCAAATACTTTTTTAAATATATTCTAAAAATTTTATAAAAATCGTCGGTTATCAAGTTGATTATCCAAAAAAGATGTGATAGTGTGTATATACACGAAAAATATATATGTTTAAGGAGGAGGCTCATAATGTTAATTCAGGAAAAGCAGGCAGAAAAAGATGCAGTTATCCAGACTGCAAAAGCCATGTGTCAGGCGGCAAGGACAGCGCCGAAGGCAAAAGGAATGGATTATGTACATACGGCGATTTTGACCGGAGAAGAAAAGGATAAGCTTGCAGACGAGATGGACAGGCTTGCAGATGTATTTCATTATCAGTTTTTCCATAGAGATGCAGACAATCTTCGCACAGCCCAGGCAGTAGTCCTGATTGGCCAGGAGAATGCGGTACATGGGTTGAATGAAGGATGCCAATTCTGCGGCTTTCAGAACTGTAAGGCATGTCTGGAGGCAGGCGCTAATTGTGCTTACACGGCCATGGATTTGGGCATTGCCATCGGCTCGGCAGTCAGCGTGGCAACAGATGCCCGCGTGGATAACCGTGTCATGTTCTCCGTCGGACGTGCAGCAATGGAGATGAAGCTGTTAGGGGACAGAGTTTGCCAGATGGTGGGAATCCCATTGAGTGTGTCAGGTAAATCACCGTTTTTTGACCGTTAAGGCAAAGAAGGCGTATGGGGGCTTCCATACGCCTTACTGCTGCTATTTTTAATTCATCTTTAATTCATCCACAATATTATTCTTCCGAATCACTCCCATGGTATACAGCATAGTCAGGAACACCACCAGGAACACCCCAATGGCAGCCACAGACAGATATCCCCAGGGAATCAAAAACTCCACATCCGCCCCCGCGCCGAGAGTTCGGTACAATGCCGCGCTTATCAGTCCGGTAAATAAGAAGCCATAAATCAAAGAACGTATTCCATAAATCAGACATTCATAATTCATCATTTTCTGAAACCCCTTCGGAGACATTCCCATTGAGCGCAGCATGGCGAATTCTTTCCGACGAAGCATCAGGTTCGTGGAAATGGTATGGAATACATTGGCAACTGCAATCAGGGAAATCAATATCACAAATCCATAGGTCAGCACCTTCATGGCTATAATTGTATTTCTGTCTGTCTCATATTCTTCCCGTACATTTTGGAGATATCCACAGTCCGACAACTGCTTTTCCTCCATTCTAGCTTCCAGCTCACGGAAGGTTTCGGTAGAATTTTCACATTGGATGGCATACACCGCGTTCAGGAGTTCAGTCTGAAAACTGTCATAGAATTTCTGGTACATGCTTTCCGGAAGAATCATGACAATCCGGTCTGAATAGTCCTCAAAGGAGTCAGGCATCTGATTGATTGCATCGGCAAGCTCGAATTCCATGGTCTTATTAAAAACTGCGGCCAGTCCCTCGTCGTCATATTCCAGATATCCCCCGTCAAACAGTTGGTCAGGTTCTTCGGGGAAAATAGTCTGCTTTTCATACCGGTCGGTTTCAGGGTTAAAATTCTTTGCGGTATTTAAATACAAAACTTTTATGTGCCCGCTGTTTTGATAAGAGGATACATTTACCTTCTGCTCCCTGGCAAACTTCCTGAAATCCTCATCCCCAAGAATCAGCATGGTCCCGTGAATCCAGTACCTATCATTTTCCGGAGAAATCTCCTGCGAATAGACGCTGAGAAGCCCTGTCTGAGCCCATTCCTTAGGAACAGGAAAATAGACGGTTTTGACATAATGCTTCGAGACGGTGTGGATTCCCTCTGTATGATTTATTACATCCTCCACATCTGCTTCATTTTCGTCTACATCTGCATAAATCGTATACTTCAAATCTGTTTCCGGTGGGCTTAGTACGAACGCTCCGGTCTTAAGAAGGTACATATTAAACAGTCCGGCAGCCGTAAACAGCCCGATGCTCATGGTCAGAGAGATTACGGTTGCCCGATATTTTCTGCGGTCCCGCTTATAATTCTTCTGTGCCATCATCCCCTCAAGACCAAACACAGCAGAAACCCATTTTCTCGTCTTAACCTCATTTGGCCTGATACGGATATCCGTACTGGAACGGATTGCCTCCATTGGCGTAATCTTGCGAATTCTCCTGGAAGGAATCCACACAGAAATCATAATCGTCACAAATGCAATGGCAGCCGCCAAAGCCAAAGCCCAGACAGGGACATATAGAGGAATTCCCTGTTTTGTGCCGTGAATCCAGTTGGTCAGCCCTTTGCCGATATAATGAAGGGTCACGCCGATTCCGCCGACTCCTGCAAGGAGACCAAGAGGGATGCCGACAGCGCTTACGAAAAATGCTTCATACCGCATGGAGCGCCGAAGCTGTTTTTTCGTTGCCCCAATAGAGCAAAGAAGTCCAAACTGTACTGTTCTTTCACGCAGAGAAATAGAAAATGCGTTGTAAATCAGCGTAATCGAGCCAGCCATGATAACTGCAATCAATATGCCCAAAAGTCCTGTGAGTACAATGGTCAAATTGGAGTTATCCACGATTCCAAGCCACCGAAGGAGAGAGCTGTTGTACATTACTGTTGTTCCCTCCTGCTCCAGATTTTTACCTGCAAAATCATAGACCTGGCGGGGATGCTTCAATTCCAGAAATACATCCTGATATGTGGTTTCATCAGAGGTGGGGCCTGCCAGCACATCATACCCAGGCGCCCAGAAGGACACATCCGGCCAGGTGGAGTAGATACCGACCACGGTAAATGTCCGTGTGTTTGTGGGGGTAAATGTCTCGTCATCCTCGTACTCGTCATCCATGTATTCATTGTTCTGAGAAAGCCGGACGCCCTGATAGGAACGCTCGCCAAGCTCTAATGTCAGCACGTCGCCAATCTTCGTCTGATTACCCTCTGCTTCATTTGCCAGCAATAATGCAGGGACAGCAATCTCATCTGCTGTCTCAGGCATCCGCCCCTCCTTCATGTCGGCAGGCAGCATTTCTAAGGCTTCTTTGGACAACGCCCTTACATACAGATAAGGGACGGAGGGCGAATTTAGCGCTGCCGGTTCAAACCAGGCGTATCCAAGAGTTTTAAGGGTCGCCGCCTTTGCCACATCTTCATGCTCGGTCAGCTCTTTTACCTGAGTTGAATCCGTACCCGTGACGGCCACATGCCAGTTTCCGTTTGTAGAAATGCTGAAATCCACCAGAAATTTCTGGAAACTGGTGCCAAAAGTCGCAACCGCGGTAATCATAGAAGTAGATAAAATGACGCCGATAATCGTCACAATGGTTCGGACACGGTTCGCCCGCATAGTTTTCGCTGTAATCTTTGAGAAAATATTCATCGCCGGATCACCTCGTCTTTCACAATCCGCCCATCCTCCAGGGCAAGAATACGGTCTGCCTGAAGGGCGATATTTTCATCATGGGTAATTACAATGATGGTTTGGTGGTAAACTTCATTAGAATAGCGAAGAAGCTTCATAATCTCTCGACTGTTCTCACTGTCCAGGTTGCCGGTAGGCTCGTCGGCAAGGAGAAGCGCCGGTGCGTTTAACAGCGCCCTTCCGATAGAAACCCTCTGCTGCTGCCCGCCGGAGAGTTGGTTTGGAAGGTGGCCCTCCCGTTTTTTAAGCTTCAAAAGGTCAAGAAGTTCTTCTAATCGTTTCTCATTGATATCCCTACCGTCCATCAGTACAGGAAGGGACATATTTTCACGCACATTCAGTACAGGAATCAGATTATAGAACTGGTAAATCAGCCCGACCTGACGCCTGCGGAAGATAGCCAGCTCCTCCTCGTCCTGAGCGTAGACATCCACGCCGCCTACCGTCACTCTTCCAGAGGTAGGACGGTCAACACCGCCAATCAGATGCAAAAGCGTGGATTTGCCAGAACCGGAGGAACCGACAATAGAGATAAATTCTCCGCGGTTCGCAGAAAATGACACATTCTCCAATGCATGAACCGCATTTTCACCCTCCCCATAAACCTTACAAAGCTCCTCAATCCTTAATATTTCCATACGATTCCCCTTCTTCAAATAAACTTTCAGGACAATCTATCCTGATGTAAGTATAAGTATATGTTATCCATATTACTCGACCGTGACTATTCTATAACAAATCTGTCACTTACACCATTGTCTTATAAAAACGTATCCGAAACTGTCCGCCGCCCTCCTTAGCATTCTGGGCTTGAATCACTGCATTTTCCCGCGAAAGAATCATCTGTGCCAGAGCCAGCCCAATGCCGAAGCTGTCCTTTCCCGCATTTTCCCCGCGGTAAAATCGCTCAAACAGATGGGGAAGGTCTGTCTTAGGAATTCCAGGACCGGAATCAGTAATCTGAAGCTCTGTATAGAGCGGATTTTCCTCACAGCAGATGGTAAGCGCTTTGCCGTCCGGCGTATATTCCAACCCATTTTTAATCACATTCTGCACAGCCTCCAATGTCCAGGCATAGTCTCCTATAAATGATTTGTTATCCGCGCCGCTGATCTTACAGGTCTTACTGTGGATATCCATGGCAAGTTCAAAGGGTGAGACTGCATCTGCCAGGAAATTTTTAAGAGAAATCCTTTCTTTTTGCAGGGAAATGCTTCCGGCTTCCAGCTTTGACATCTTAAGGAGGGCAGTCACCAGCCACTCGATTTTGGAAAGCAGCTTCTGCGCATCCCGAAGGAGGCGTCTCCTGGCGTCTGAATTAAGCTCTGGACTTCTCATGCGTTCCAGAAGGATATGGAGCGCTGTAAGGGGCGTCCGTATCTGGTGGGAGATATCTGCAAGGGCATCTGCAAGAGAGGATTTCTCTTTTTGCAGAAGGTCCGCCTGCTCCTTTAAACGGATGGTCATTTTATAAATCTCATCCCGCAAAATTTCCAAATCACCCTCATGAAAATGTTTAAATTCCGGCATGGAATTACCATGAAGAATTTCATCAATCTGCTTTGCAAGCAGCCGTATTCCTTGGTAACGTCTGCTTTCCCGATAGAGATGCAGGATACACCAGAAGATACTGCAAAAAAACGCCGCAATCGCAGCGTTCTCACCTAATATGAACCACGCGGTCAGACCGGCAAGAAAAGTTCCTGCCGCCGACAGCCACGTCTGTCTGACAAAATCTCTGTTACGAAATCTCCACATATTACGATACCTCCATTCGATAGCCAAGTCCCCGTACTGTTTTAATGATTTCCGGATTCTGTGGATCTCGTTCAATCTTATCGCGGAGACGTTTGATATAGACGGTCAGCGTATTATCATTCACATACTCGCCCACCACATCCCAGATTTCTTCAAGTAATTGTCCGCGGGAGAGAATCTTGCCGCGGTTATTTAAGAATACAAGGAACAGGCGGTATTCCAGTGCCGAGAGGAATATTTCTTCCCCCTGGCGGGATACCACGCCCTTCTCGGTATCCACCTTCAAATCCCCTGCGTGTACGACGCCGCCGGATTTTCCAGCGCGTCTCAGTACGGAACGCATACGGGAGACCAGCTCACGGGGGCGGAAAGGCTTGCTGATATAGTCGTCCGCCCCCATGTCAAGCCCCGTTACGACTGAGAATTCATCGCCAAGGGCAGTCAGAAAGATAACAGGGATATCGTATTTTGCTTTGATAGCTGTGCAGGTGCTGTAGCCATTGCCCTCTGCAAGTGTGACGTCCAGCAGAATAAGCTTGGGGCGGTCAGCTTCGAGTAGTTCCATTGCTTTGCGCTGCCCGTCTGAGGAAATGACTTCAAAGCCTTCATCCTTTAAAAATGCCGACAGATTCTCAACGATTGTCGGGTCGTCTTCGATTAATAATACTTTGGTTTCTAACATGAGGGTTCTCCATAATTAGTTTCTTTGACCTCATTTTAACATAGAAAAGCAGACGGGGACAATCGAAAATAGTCTGCTTTGGTTGCATTTTTGCCTCCCCATGCCTATAATGTAAAAAAGCGCAGGACAAGAGGAGGAAATTATGATAGAGATACGGCATGTGACAAAACATTTTGACAGCATTACCGCTTTGAATGACGTGACATTTACCATCCCTAAGGGCAGGATATTCGGGCTGCTTGGCACCAACGGCGCGGGAAAAAGCACGCTGCTTCGGGCAATGGCGGGAATCTTATCCTGCGACGAGGGGGAGCTTCTGATAGACGGGGAGGCGTGTTATGACAATCCCAAGGTCAAGGAAAGCTTCTTTTATCTTCCAGACGACCCCTATTATTTCCCCAATGCAAGCATGGAGGTGATGACAGATTTTTACCGCCGGCAGTATAAAGGCATGAGCGCAGAAGCCGTGGGCTACATGGCAGAGCGTTTAGAGTTGGACACCAGAAGACCCTTGCGTACGTTTTCCAAGGGAATGAAGCGGCAGGCGTTTCTGATTATGGCATTGTGCGCTAATACAGATTATCTGTTATGCGACGAGGTATTTGACGGGCTTGACCCTGTGGTGACGGAGGTTATGAAGAAGTTGTTTCTAAGGGAAATGGAGGAGCAAAGCCGTACGGTTGTGGTTGCAGCCCACAAGCTTAAGGATTTGGAGGAGTTCTGCCAGGATATCGCAATCCTGCACAAAGGCGGGATGCTCCTTGCCGGAGACATGCGCAGGAGGGCAGGGGAAATCTACAAGCTTCAATGTGTGTTCGACGGGGAAATGCATGAAAAAGCGCAGGAATATCTGAACGTCTGTCTGGATGTAGTCCGATTTCGGCAGGAGGGATATTTTACCACATTGATTGTAAGAGGCGAAAAGGAGAAGATTTTAGAGCAGATTCAACGGGAAAATCCAGTGTTCTGCCGAGAGGTTCCCATGACGCTTCAGGAGATATTTCTTGCGGAAATGGAGGGGAACGGTTATGACGTCAGCAAAGTATTTCAGTAGATGGTTTCGGGAGGCTGGGCGATCCCATCTGGTATCGGTTCTTTCCTGGGGGTTTTTATCTTTGTATATGGTTATGACTCTGGTGGATATTTCTGCGGATTCAGAGTATGTATTTTTCGGGCTTGGGAGTATGGAATTATGCATTCTGTGCACAGTGCTTGGGCTTGCGTTTTCTGGTCTTGAATTCTTCTACCTGTTTCAAGTCAGGCAGCAGGACTTCTATTATAGCCTTCCTGTGAAGAAAAGTACTGTGTTTTTCAGCAGATATATTCATGGGCTTTGTCAGTTTTTTACTCCGCTTCTGGTTACTCAGATGCTTCTTGCTGTCTATGAGGCTGTGAATATTCGGAATTTTACCCCATATGCAGGGGCTTACCTGGCAAGAAGCGTTGGCGCTGCCCTGTTGGTTTTTCTGATTTTTTACCATACGGGCATACTTGCCGTGGTCATTTCAGGGAAAATAATTACGGCTGTGGCCGCGCTAGTATTGTTCCTTTTGTATTTTCAGGTGATGATACAGAATATTTTCTATGGATATGTTAAGGAATTTTATCTGCATTTTTACAGGATTCCCCTTTTTGATGAAGCCGGCAAGCTGTTGGCGCCGTTTGCGCTTGCTAAGAGTCTGATGGGAACAGGGATATACGACTGCAAGGAGGTTTGGGAGTATGAGCCAAAGGGGAGCGCTGTTTTGGCGGCGTTTCTCTGGGCGGGAGTATTTCTGACATTGGCATTGCTGGTGCACAAAGAACGAAAAACGGAGAAGACAGGGCGTGCGTTCGTATCTGCCTGGGCTGAGCGTGTGGTTGAAGGAGCTGTTTCATTACTTGCAGGGATGGGCTTTGGAATCTTACTTTTGGATATGACCCAGGTGAAGGAATACGGCATAGCGGCAGAGGTCTTGGTGATAGGAGTCTGTGGGATTGTTGGGGCGTGTGGAGGACATTTGCTCATAGAGTGTCTGGTTTGGACACAGGGGAGTGGGCTTTGGAGGAGAAAATGGCAGATGTGTGTGGTAAGCGTGTGTGCGTTTGCGGCAGGATGCATGTTCCTGGCCAACAAGACGGGCTTTGATAATTATATACCAAAAAGAGAACAGGTGGCGGAGATGGCTTTTTGCATCAACGGTATTGATATGAGCCAGAGACAGTTTGGGCGTGCAAAAACAGAGGATAATTCTGTGACAGAGGAACGGCTGCTGTGGTATTCTATGGCAGAGGAGGAGAGTATTGACGAAGGGTTTACGTGGGTCCAGGGTGTGCTTAATGGGGGAGATTCAAAAGTCACCACAGCGACGGTTTGTTATCGCTTAAAGGACGGCAGCAGACGCTACAGGCGTTATCCGCTGAATCAAAAGGCTTTGGATTCTTTTGCAAATGTATATGAGACGAAAGAGTATAAGAAACGGGCTTATCCGCTGATTGAGGTAAAGGATGTGAAGAAGGGGCAGATTACCTGGTCGGATGGGATAGACGAGAGGATGCTTGGAATGTCGGAGAGGGAGAAGGAGGCGTTGCTTGCCGCCTATAAGGAGGACGTTGCAGGGCTTAAGATGGACGATTTAAAAACGGATTTTCCCGTGGGATGTATGGAAATTATTTCCGAGGTGGACGGAATCTATCAGGAGGCAATGATTTATCCCTTCTTTGAGAAGACCCTAAAGGTCCTTGAAGGCGCGGGAGTTGACGCAGATAAATCTCTTGCCGATTATAAGATTGCATCAATGAAGGTACAAACCTCCACACCAATGTCCAAGGGGTACTCTGGCGGTGTAAATGTGCATTTTTATGACAAGGAAAATGATATTGCACAGTGGAGTAAAAAGCTGATTCCGGATAATCTGGCGATACAGCCTTTGCTTTGTCCGGTAAAACCTTACGTGGAGGCAGAGGTTCAGGTTGAGGATGAAGCTGTGGGAGGAATTGTAGTTGTGGACTGCTATGAGATGGAAGGAGGAGTGGAGTAAATGGAAACAGGAGAGCCGGAGGTATTGGTGATTGGCGCGGCAATCATAGACGTGCTAGTCCGTCCGGCGGATGAGGCGGTATTTCACACGGGCTCTTATCCGGCCGAGGACATCCGTATGTCGGTAGGGGCGGATGCGCTGAACGAGGCCACGGTGCTTGCCCGACTGGGAAAGAAGGTTGGGCTTGTTACGGTGATTGGTAATGATCAGGCCGGAGACGGGATTCTGCGGCATTGCAGGCGGGAGGGGATCCTCCTTGGGGATGATTGTGTGCGGGAAGGAATGGTGACAGGGATTAATGTGGTGCTGGTAGGGAAGGACGCTAACCGCAGCTTCCTTACGAACGCCAGAGGCAGCCTTAGAAAGCTCAGCCTTTCGGATATTCGTATGCCCTTTCCGGAGAGTGTAAAAATCATCTGTTTTGCCAGTATCTTCGTGTTCCCCAAGATCGGCGCAGATGAGCTTTTGCATATATTTGCACAGGCAAAGAGGCAGAACAAGATTGTTTGTGCGGATATGACGAAGCGTAAGAATGGGGAGACGCTTAAGGACATGGCAGAGGCATTTTCTTATATTGATTACTTATTGCCAAACCATGAGGAGGCAATGCTGCTGACGGGAAAGGACACAGCTTTTGAGGCGGCGAGGGCGATTCTTGAAACGGGTGTGAAAAACGTGGTGATTAAGTGTGGCAAGAAGGGAGCTTTGGTGATGAATCAGAAGGAAGCTTATATGGTGCCTGGGAAAAAGGGGGTATCGTGTGTTGATACGACAGGCGCGGGAGACAGCTTTGCGGCGGGATTTATTTTTGCCCTGTCTAAAGGAGGCACACTTAAGGAATGTGCGGAGTATGGAAATGAATGTGGCGCCAGGGCGGTTGCCGTAGCTGGAGCGACGGAATGGCTGTAAGTGAAGAAGGGTCGAAGGTTGAGTTTAAGATAAAGTCTAATTATTGAGTTGTATCTCGGCAAAAAAATTGATAGAATGACATTAGTATGGTAAAACGTAACGTATATTTAAGGAGGAGCAACACTATGAACAACATACCAGAATTGAAGATTGGAGTAGTAGCAGTAAGCCGTGACTGTTTCCCAGAGAGCCTGTCCGTGACAAGAAGGAAAAACTTAATGAAAGCATATACGGAGAAATATGGTGAGGAAGGAATCTACGAATGTCCGGTTTGTATCGTGGAGAGTGAGCTTCACATGGTACAGGCATTGGAGGATATTAAGGCGGCGGGATGTAACGCGCTGGTGGTATATCTTGGAAATTTTGGGCCAGAGATAGCAGAGACGCTTCTTGCTAAGCATTTTGAAGGGCCGAAGATGTTTATCGCAGCGGCCGAAGAACGGGGAGACAATCTGGTACAGGGACGGGGCGACGCATACTGCGGTATGCTCAACGCAAGCTATAACTTAAAGCTTCGCAACGTAAAGGCATACATACCGGAATATCCCGTAGGGGACGCCGAGGAATGTGCGGATATGATTCATGAGTTTATCCCAATCGCAAGGGCAATCGTAGGACTTGGTGAACTCAAAATCATCAGCTTCGGGCCAAGGCCGCTTAATTTCCTTGCATGTAACGCACCCATTAAGCAGCTCTATAACCTGGGGATTGAGATTGAGGAAAACTCAGAGCTTGATTTGTTCGAGGCATTTAACAGACATGCAGGTGATGAGAGGATTCCTGCAATCGTGAAAGAGATGGAGGATGAACTTGGAGCAGGGAATAAGAAGCCGGAGATTCTTGAGAAGCTGGCGCAGTATGAGCTGACATTGAAGGATTGGATTGACGAGCACAAGGGTTACCGCAAATACGTTGCCCTTGCCGGAAAATGCTGGCCTGCATTCCAGACTCAGTTTGGATTTGTGCCCTGCTATGTAAACAGCCGACTGACCGCACAGGGGATACCGGTATCCTGTGAGGTGGATATTTACGGTACTTTGAGTGAATTTATCGGAGCAGTAGTAAGTAAGGACGTGGTAACCCTTCTGGATATCAATAATTCTGTGCCGAAGGATATGTACGAAGAAGAAATTAAGGGTAAATATGACTATACGCAGCAGGAAACGTTTATGGGCTTCCACTGTGGCAATACAGCCTCCAAGAAGCTGACCTTCTGCGAGATGAAATATCAGATGATTATGGCAAGGACTTTGCCAGAGGAAGTGACCCAGGGAACTCTGGAGGGAGATATTGTACCGGGGGATATTACGTTCTACCGCCTGCAAAGTACGGCGGACAATAAGCTGCGCGCTTATATCGCTCACGGCGAGGTACTTCCGGTTGCAACACGCTCCTTCGGAGGCATCGGTGTATTTGCGATTCCGCAGATGGGAAGATTCTACCGCCATGTGCTGATTGAGGGCGGATATCCCCATCATGGCGCGGTAGCGTTTGGACATCACGGAAAGGCTTTGTTTGAAGTGTTTAAGTATATTGGGGTGCCGGTGGAGGAGATTGGATACAACCAGCCTGCAGGTGTAAGATACCCGACCGAGAATCCATGGAGATAGAAGTATGTTATACATAGGAGTAGATTTAGGAACGTCCGCAGTAAAGCTGTTACTGATGGACGGTGACGGAAAGATTCACAAAATCGTATCAAAGGAATATCCGCTGTATTTCCCCCATGCCGGCTGGTCTGAGCAAAAGCCGGAGGATTGGTTTACACAGGCTATGGAGGGCATCAAAGAGTTGGTCAGCGAGTGTGACAGAAGCCAGGTGGCAGGCATAAGCTTTGGAGGCCAGATGCATGGATTAGTGGCTCTCGATAAAGAAGATCGGGTGATTCGTCCCGCAATCCTGTGGAACGATGGAAGGACTGGGGCGGAGACGGATTATCTGAATCAGGAGATTGGTAAGGACAAGCTGTCTCGGTATACGGCGAATATTGCCTTTGCAGGATTTACGGCGCCTAAGCTTCTCTGGATGAAGAAGCATGAGCCGCAGAATTTTGATAGAATTAGCAAGATTATGCTGCCTAAGGATTATCTGGCATATTGTCTGTCCGGCTCATTCTGTACGGACGTTTCAGACGCGTCCGGTATGCTGCTTATGGATGTTAAGAATCGGCGCTGGTCTGAGGAAATGCTGAAAATCTGCGGGATTACGAAAGAGCAGCTTCCAAAATTATATGAAAGCTATGAGGTGGTCGGCGTCTTGAAGCCGGAGGTTGCCCGAAAATTAGGTCTTTCTGCAAAGGTAAAGGTCATTGCAGGGGCAGGCGATAACGCGGCGGCAGCAGTTGGCACCGGAACCGTAGGCGACGGAATGTGCAACATTTCCCTGGGTACGTCAGGAACCATCTTTATCTCAAGCAAGTCCTTTGGGGTGGATGAAAATAATGCGTTACATTCTTTTGCCCATGCAGACGGACATTACCATTTGATGGGATGTATGCTGAGCGCAGCGTCCTGTAACAAGTGGTGGAGTGAGGAGATTCTAAAGACAAAGGATTTCGGGGCAGAGCAGGCGAAGATTGCTAAGCTTGGGGAGAATCAGGTGTTCTATCTTCCATATCTCATGGGAGAGCGTTCCCCTCATAATAATCCGGATGCCAGAGCCATGTTTATCGGTATGTCCATGGACACAGCCAGAGAAGATATGACCCAGGCGGTACTGGAGGGAGTGACCTTCGGACTTCGGGATTCCTTAGAGGTGGCCAAGAGCCTGGGGCTTCAGATTGAGCGCACGAAGATTTGCGGCGGCGGCGCTAAGAGTTCTCTCTGGAAAAAAATTCTTGCAAATATTATGAATCTGAAAGTAGACGTGATTGAGAGCGAGGAGGGGCCCGCCCTCGGCGGCGCCATGCTTGCGGCGGTGGGATGTAAAGAGTATCCAGATGTGGAAACCATTGCAGGGAAGGTTGTAAAGGTTGTGGATACGGTAGAGCCAGAGCCAGAGTTAGTGGCAAAGTATGAGGAGAGATATCAGAAGTTTAAGAAAATCTATCCAGCGGTGAAGGAATTATTCTAAGTGAATTGAGGCTTTACACACCAAATGCTTATTGCTATAATGAAGGTATCAAATCGATGGCATGAAAAAGCGGGGTGATAGATATGCCAAGTGCAGCAGATATAATCAAGGATTATGTTACAGAATTTTCGCGGTTACAGGATTGGATGACGCCGATTAAAGATGTTGCGCCAGATACTTACGAATCAATGCATAAAAGATATTTGGAATTAAAAGTAACCCTTTCAAGTTTAGGTGTGAATCTTACAGAGATTGACAGAATAAAAGAATAATTAATATGAACAAGGTGCAAGCGTCGGGCTTCTTCCTAATCCGTTGCACCTTGTTTTTGATTATATTTCTTTAGGCAAAGGCCGTCTGCCTCAATGCTGATCGCTACAGCCGTTTGAGCACATCCTCCACCGAATCCGTCACGTCTGTGGAGTATTGCGAAATCCCAGGCGCACAGTCTGCCATGGCATAGCTGGTGCCCGCGAATTTCAGCATCTCCACATCATTATACTGATCCCCAAACGCCATACACTCCTCCGGCATAACCCCCAGATGTTCAGCCAGATTCGCGAGGGCGGTTCCTTTGTTGGCGTTAGGTGCAATAAAATCAATCCAAATCATCCCAGAGGTGACCACCTTTATCTCGGCTTCAAACATTTTCTGAAAATAAGCCATGATATTGTCTGTACCCGAAAAATCACAGACAGCAATCTTAAGGAAGGGTTCTGTAATTTCCTCCAGTCTGTCCACGATTCTCATATCATAGCGTACAACATCTAAAATATGCCGGATAAAGGCAGGGTCCTTGGAATCCGTATAGCAGGCGGACTCACAGGACAAGAGACAGTGGCAGCCGCCCCGTTCGCGGACAGCCTTAAAAATGCGAAATCCCAGATCACGTTCAATCAGACCTTTGGAAATTACCTGATTATGGCAGACACACAGAGAGCCATTTTCCGCAATATAGTGGATATCATCCTTGACAGGATCAAAGAGAAGACGAAGATTGTAGTACTGCCTTCCGCTTGCGGCAGCGAATTGTATTCCTTTTTCTTTTAACCTTTTAACGATATCACAAAAGCCGGCAGGCAATTCCTGGGCGCCGTTTTTAAGTATAGTACCGTCAAGGTCGCTTGAGATTAATTTTATCATAGATTACTCCTTTTTGCTGTTAGCAGGTTCAGTACCTTATTGAATTATAAAATGTGAAAATGTGGAAGTCAAGTGAATTTGGTGTGTTGTATGTTGCGAATTATGTGTGGGGATATTATAATGTAAGAATCATACGTGAAAGGGAGGATAGATTGATGAAAATAGGTATTGGCAACGACCATTCGGCAGTTGGGATGAAGAATGAGATTATGGAGTATCTGAAGGAATTGGGGTACGAGGTTGTGAATTATGGTACGGACAGCAATGAAAGCTGTAATTATGCCGCCTATGGTGAGAGGGTGGCAAGGGCGGTCGCAGCGAAGGAGGTAGACCTTGGAGTTTTAATCTGTGGGACAGGTGTGGGAATCTCTCTTGCCGCCAATAAGGTGAAGGGAATCAGGGCGGCCGTGTGCTCGGAGTCCTGTACGGCAAGGCTGGTGAGACAGCATAATAATGCGAACATTCTTGCATTTGGAGCAAGGATTATTGGGATAGAGACAGCAAAAGAGATTGTAAAGGCGTGGTTAGACGCTGAGTTTGAGGGCGGCCGTCATCAGGAACGGGTAGATATGATTATGGCTATTGAGGAAAGCAGAACGGATTCATAGTTAAAAAACAGGAAGATTATGAAATTAAAATAAGAAAAGGGGAAGAACATACATGGCAGTAGGCATTATATTTGATGTAGATGGAACACTGTGGGATTCCACAGATGAAGTGGCAGTCTCATGGAATCAGGCGATACGGGAGCATGCCAGGATTGAACGCACATTGACAGGAGAAGAATTGAAGAAGGAGTTTGGGAAGCCCTTAGACGAGATTATGGACGACCTGTTTCCAGAGCTTAACCGTGGCGAGAAGGATGAATTGGCGTACTACATGTATCAATATGAGAATGAGCATGTGAAGGATGCGCCTTGTGTCTGCTATGACCAGATGCCGGAGACTATCCGCACTCTGAGTGAAAAGTATCCCCTGTTCATTGTCAGTAACTGCCAGTCTGGCTATATAGAGGCATTTTTGGAAAATACAGGGCTTGGCGCTTGTATTAGAGATTTCACATGTCCTGGGGATACGGGGCAATTAAAAGGCGATAATATCAGGATTATTATGGAAAGAAACGGAATCGAGAGTGCGGTATATGTGGGTGATACCCAAGGGGATGCAGATGCCTGTAAAAAAGCAGGGGTTCCGATGATATATGCGGCATATGGCTTCGGAGATGTGAAGGGCGACTATGTGACCATTCATTCTTTTGATGAGTTACTCCGTCTTAACTTTGATAAGCTCTAGGTGATTGGGGGATAAGATGGATTTATTACACGCTAAGAAAGTATTTGAACAATATCTGGACGGATATGACAGAGAGGATGATAAGGTTCGGCTTAAGATTGTGCATACCTATGGGGTAGCAAAATGCAGCCGCCAGATTGCAGAACGGATGCAGCTTCCCAAAGAAGAACAGGAATTGGCGCAGTTAATCGGACTTCTTCATGATATCGGAAGGTTTGAACAGTTGAAACGCTTCGACAGCTTCGAGCCGGATACCATGGATCACGCAAGTTTTGGCGTTCGGATACTTTTTGAGGAGGGATTAATCCGGAATTTTGTGAAGGAGGATACCTTTGATGAGGTAATCCGGACAGCGATTGCAAAGCATAGTGATTTTCGGCTTCAGGGGATTACCGATGACCGGACATTGAGGCATGCTCGAATTATCAGGGATGCTGATAAGCTGGATAACTGCCGCGTGAAGCTGGAGGACACCATAGAGACTATATTGGGGGTTACGGCAAGGGAAGTAGGAGAGACGGCGATAAGTGGTGAGATTTTAGAACAGTTTAAAAGAAAAGAGTCCATCCTTTCCTCTGCCAGAAGGACAAAGATGGACTATTGGCTGTCTTATCTGGCGTATTTTTTTGACATTAATTATAAGGTGTCTATGGACATGATACGGGAAAATGATTACATAAAGCGGCTGATTCGCAGGATTCCTTATTCTAATCCCCAGACTAAGGTACAGATGGGAGAGGTTGAAGAAATGCTTTTAAGAAATGCCGAAGAATTTACACAATGAAACTTAAGAGACTGATAAGAAAGGAATTCTGACTATGTGGGTAGCGGATAACTGGAAAGATTATGAGATTATAGACTGCAGCAAAGGAGAGAAACTGGAACGTTGGGGAACGTATCTGCTGATTCGTCCGGACCCGCAGGTGATTTGGGATACGCCCAGGAGTGTGGGGGAGTGGAAGCAGAGAAACGGACATTATCACCGAAGTCAGAAGGGCGGCGGCGAATGGGAATTCTTCCAATTACCGGAGCAATGGCAGATTCATTACCGCAATCTGACTTTTAACCTCAAACCTTTTAGCTTCAAGCATACTGGTCTATTCCCAGAGCAGGCGGCCAACTGGGACTGGGTTTCGGATAAGATTCGCCATGCAGGGCGTAAAGTCAAGGCGCTGAACCTATTTGCCTATACAGGCGGCGCGACTCTTGCGGCTGCCGCTGCCGGCGCCAGCGTGACCCATGTGGATGCGTCTAAAGGTATGGTTGCCTGGGCAAAGGAGAATGCAGCCTCCTCTGGTCTGTCGGATAAGCCTGTCCGCTGGCTGGTGGACGACTGTGTGAAGTTTGTAGAACGGGAGATACGCAGAGGGAATCATTATGACGGAATTATTATGGACCCGCCATCTTACGGCAGAGGGCCAAAGGGTGAAATATGGAAGATTGAGGATGCCATTCATCCATTAATTAGGCTATGTGCAAACCTGTTATCGGACAGCCCTTTATTCTTTCTCGTCAATTCTTATACAACGGGGCTGGCGCCGTCTGTGCTTACTTATATGCTTGGTGTAGAGCTTGAGAGATACCAGGGTACGGTAACGGCTCAGGAGATTGGGCTTCCTGTGAGCAGTACGGGACTTTGCCTTCCCTGTGGGGCTTCTGCAAGATGGGAGCGGTAATGGCAATAAAAGAGGGGATGTTGCTTAATGCATCACCCCCTTGCCTAATCTGTATACTTAGAACTCTATTCCTCGGCCCATGGCATCCTTAAGGTAAGTGACTACCTCCTCCAGCTTATGAACCATCTCCATTTTTTCTTCCCATTCTTCCCCGTCCATGTCCTTATTCACCAGACATTGCTGAATGTGCTTAACTTCCTTGATTAATTCTCCTGTCATTGTCATTTCCCCCTTTACTTACATCCAAAGAGACTTCAGAAGTTGATAAATCTTGTCCTTAGTATACCACATTTTGGCGTGATTGGGAAATGTAAATGTATAATTGAAAGGAAAATTGAAGTATGATAGTATAAAGGGGAGCTATTGGCATGATGTTTTAGGCATTTATATAAGGGAGAAGGATGGAAATGAAAAAACTGCCAATCGGGATTGAATTTTTTGATAATTTTAAACGAGATGATTTTTACTATGTAGACAAGACGGGATTTATTCGGGATTTACTGAATACAAGGGGAAGTGTGAATCTATTTACAAGACCACGGCGATTTGGTAAGAGTCTGAATATGGATATGTTGAAGACTTTTTTTGAGCTTGGGACAGATCCATCCCTGTTCGATGAATTAGAGATTTCAGAAGATACGGCGCTCTGTGAACAGTATATGGGTAAATATCCGGTTATATCAATTAGCCTGAAGGACGTTGAAGGAACGGATTTTCAGATGGCATATGCTATGCTTGGAAGTGTAATCAGTGAAGAAGCGGGGCGTTTTAGTTTCCTTTTGGAGAGTGACAAGCTGACGAAAGCAGATAAGAAGAAGCTAAGCTATCTTATAGAGGAGGAGTTTGGAGAAGCGAGGGCTCTTCAGGGCAGTCTAAGGCTTTTGACCCAATTACTTTATAAGCATTATGGAATTCCTGTCATTGTTCTGCTGGACGAGTATGATGTTCCTTTAAATAAAGCGTATTGGAATGGCTATTATTTGGAGATGGCAACGCTAATCCGATCTGTGTTCAGCCAGGTATTGAAAACAAATAAATATTTATTTTTTGCTGTTATTACAGGATGTCTGAGAATTGCGAAGGAGAGTATTTTTACGGGGCTTAATAATTTTAAGGTACGGACAATCTCAGATATAGAATGTGCAAAGTATTTTGGATTTACAGACCATGAAGTGAGAGAAATGCTGTGCTACTATGGAGTGGAGGAACGGTTTGGGGATGTCAAGGAGTGGTACGACGGTTACCGTTTTGGAGATGTTGACGTTTATTGTCCCTGGGATGTAATCAACCAATGTGATAAGATGAGGGTTAGAAAGGACAGCCCAATGGAATCTCATTGGGAGAACAGCAGCAGTAATGCGATTGTTCGGGATATTATTGAAGAAGCCACGGAGGCGACAAAGGCTGAAATAGAAACATTGATTTCGGGAGATTATGTTGAGAAGCCAATCGTTCCGGAATTAACGTATACAGATCTTGACAGTGAGGATCCAAGCCTCCGTCAGACTTATTTGAGGAGTGTGCTTTATGCTACCGGTTATCTGACTGACTTTGAAGCGTCTAACGGCAAGGTTCATAAACTGGTTATTCCCAATAAGGAGGTTCTTGAAATATACAGAGACAGAATCTATTCATGGTTTCGGGTGAGAGTCACAAGAGACAGGGAACATTGGCAGAAGTTTTGTATGGCTATGGAAACTGGCTGCGCAAAAGAGATAGAGAATTTATTCAATAAATTCATGGAGGATTCAATCAGTATACGGGATACTTTTACAAGAAAAGAAATGAAAGAAAATTTTTACCATGGTATGTTGTTAGGGCTGCTTAAGTCGGATGGAAGATGGCTGGTTAAATCTAATGCAGAATCAGGAATTGGATATACGGATATCACGCTTGAGATTCCGTCTAAGGATATAGGATGTATCATTGAGGTGAAATATGCAGAGGATGGTGCATTTGACAGAACATGTGAGGAGGCCATGCGGCAGATAGAGGAGAGTCGATATGCTGCGGTGTTCCGTCAAAGGGGGATTCCTACAATCCGTAAGTATGGCATTGCGTGTTATAAGAAGAATTGTAAAGTGATGTATAGCGTGGAAGAAGAATCGTTTTGATATTTGGAAAACATTAGAAGGAGGAAAAGGGGAATGGATACAAAGGCAGGGGCAAGGACGAACGTGAGGCGTATGGCGCAGATGGGGATGCTGGCAGCCATATCTGTGGTATTGATGTTATTTGAGATTCCGCTTCCGTTTGCGCCTGCATTCTATGAGATTGATTTCAGCGAGGTTCCGGTAATGGTGGGGTGTTTTACCATGGGACCCGTTGCAGGGGCGGTGATTGAGCTTTTGAAGATTCTGCTGAATCTGGCCATTAATGGGACGGACACGGCAGGCGTGGGAGAGTTTGCAAACTTTCTGATTGGATGTTCGCTGGTGGTTCCGGCGGCAGTTATTTACAAGAAAAAAAGAACCAAGATGGGGGCGGTAATAGGCATGGGTGCGGGGACGCTGTTCATGACCTTTGTAGGCTGCTTTCTGAACGCTTTTGTACTACTGCCAACCTATGCCAAGGCTTTCGGGATGCCCATGGACGCGTTGATTGGAATGGGCTCGGCTGTGAATGGCCATATTACAAGCCTGGCCACATTTGCGATATTTGCAGTAGCGCCCTTCAATCTTCTGAAAGGGTTTCTGGTGTCTGTAATCGTACTGTTGATTTATAAGAAGATTAGCCCAATCTTAAAAATGAGACTTGCTTAGAGAATTTCCACCCGTACAGTTAAAAAAATAGCTGTATCTGGGTGGAAATTTTTAGATAGAGGCTTCTTGACATTTTATTTTTATGTGATAAAATATGTTTGTTATCGAACAGTTTTACAACGAACAATCTGGCTTCAAAGGAGGATGATATGAGAAAACGGGAAGAAAGAATCGGTTTCGAGATTCGCAGGCTGGATCATATGCTGGCGAGAAATCTCCAGGCACGTGTGAAAGCCGCGGGGATTGACGAGGTTACGCTGATGCATGGCTGGATTATCCGTTATCTGTATACGAACCGAGACAAGGATGTTTTCCAGAAGGATATGGAGCAGTATTTTTCCATAGGCAGATCGACGGTTACGAATATTATTCAGTTGATGGAGAAAAAAGGGTTTATTGTCCGACAGTCTGTGGAGTATGATGCCCGCCTTAAGAAAGTAGTCCTGACAGAGAAGGGTGTAAGGAATCATGAAATGCTTGAGAATCTGATTGATCATCTTGATACCAGTCTGGTGGAGGGGATTACGGATGAAGAATTGTCAGTGTTCTATTCTGTGATTGAGAAATTAAGGGAAAATCTGAATTCGCAATCGATTAAGGAATGTGCCAATGACGGAAAGGAGGAAATAGATGATCCAAACTTTATTGCGTGAAGTAAAGGAATATAAGGGCGCCTCAATCGCGACGCCGCTGTTTATGATTCTTGAGGTATTGATGGAGATGATGATACCCTTCTTAATGGCTTCGATTATTGACGACGGTGTGAATGCGGGAGATATCAATCATATTTACAAAGTCGGAGGGGTAATGGTGGCGGCTGCGGCCATCGGGCTGTTAGCCGGAATGGCAGGCGGAAGGTATGGCGCCAAGGCGTCCGCCGGACTTGCGAAGAATCTGAGGGAGACGATGTTCAACCATATTCAGACCTTTTCCTTTGCAAATATTGACAAGTACAGCACCGCAGGGCTGGTGACAAGGCTTACGACGGACGTGACCAATGTACAGAACGCCTATCAGATGACTCTGCGGATGTTTACACGAGCGCCAGCCAGCCTTCTGTGCGCCATGGTTATGGCGTTTCGCATTAACGCTAAGCTGTCTTGTGTTTATCTGATCGCCGTAGCAATACTTGGCGTCTTGCTGGCGCTGATTATGAGCCATGCCACCAAGTATTTCCAGCAGGCGTTTCCCAAGTATGACGATATGAATGCGTCTGTTCAGGAAAATGTTTCTGCTATTCGGGTGGTAAAGGCTTATGTTCGGGAAGAACAGGAGACGGCTAAGTTTAAGAAGGCAAGCGAGAATATTTACCGGATTTTTATGAAGGCGGAGTGCAATCTGGTGTACAATGCGCCTCTGATGCAGTTTACGGTGTATAGTTGTATCCTGTTAATAAGCTGGATTGGGGCGAAGATGATTGTTGCGTCCACCCTTACCACAGGAGAGTTGATGAGTCTGCTTGCCTACTGTATGAATATTCTGATGAGTCTGATGATGCTGTCCATGGTATTTGTCATGATATCCATGAGTATGGCCAGCATCCGGCGTATCTCAGAGGTGCTTAATGAAAGCAGCGATATCGAGAATCCGGCTGAACCAGTGTTTGAGGTGCCGGACGGAAGTATCGAATTCAGGAACGTGGATTTTGCTTACCGAAGGGACAGTGAAAGTCCGGTGTTAAAAGATATTAATCTCAAAATCCATTCAGGAGAGGTGATTGGAATTATTGGAGGAACCGGAAGCGCAAAGACCAGCCTTGTGAACTTAATCAGCCGTCTCTACGACGTGACAGGCGGAGAGATACTTGTAGGGGGAAGGAATGTCAAGGAATACGATATGGAAGCCCTGCGAAACCAGGTGTCTGTGGTTCTCCAGAATAACGTTTTGTTCTCCGGCTCGATTTTCGACAACCTGCGTTGGGGCAATCAGAGAGCGACGGAGGAGGAATGTAAGAGAGCGTGCTGCCAGGCTTGTGCAGATGAATTTATTTTGCGGCTCCCTGAAGGGTATGAGACACATATAGAGCAGGGAGGAAGCAACGTATCAGGCGGTCAGAGACAACGGCTTTGTATTGCAAGAGCATTGCTTAAGGAGCCGAAGATTCTTATTCTGGACGATAGCACCAGCGCGGTGGACACGGCGACTGACGCCAGAATCCGCAAGGCATTCCGAGAGGAGATTCCGAACACGACGAAGCTGATTATTGCTCAGAGAATCGGAAGTGTAAAGGATGCGGATCGGATTATCGTCATGGAGGATGGGCGTGTGGACGCCTTTGGAACTCATGATGAGCTGCTTCGTGAAAACGCCATTTACCGTGAGGTCTATGAATCACAGACAAAGGGCGGCGGAGATTTTGATGAGAAGGCAGGTGATTAGAGATGGCGGGACCGATGAATAGAGGACCAATGGGAGTGAAGCCTCAGGTTGAGAATCCCATGAAGATATTTAAACGGCTGATGGAGTATGTATTCCGGTACTATAAATTCCATTATTTGGCGGTGATTGCGCTGATTTTTGTGAGCGTCCTTGCCAATGTACAGGGGACGCTGTTTATGAAAAATCTGATTGACGACTATATAACGCCGTTTCTTATGACAGATGAGCCGGATTTTACGCCTCTGGCAAATGCCATTGTAAGGATTGCAATGTTCTACGGCGTGGGGATTATCTCTACTTATGCGTATAACCGGATTATGGTAAATGTGACTCAGGGGACGCTTAGAGCCCTTAGGGACGATTTGTTTGCACATATGGAGAGATTACCCATTAAGTATTTTGATACCCATGCCCATGGGGACATTATGTCTGTCTATACGAATGACATTGATACTCTGCGCCAGATGATCAGCCAGAGTATTCCCCAGGTGATTAACAGCGGGATTACCATTGTCAGTGTATTTGTCAGTATGGTTATTTTGAGTATTCCCCTGACGGCTGTAACTCTCGCCATGGTGGCTGTGATGATTCTAAGCTCGAAGGCGGCGGCAGGAAGAAGCGGGAAATATTTCTTAGAGCAGCAGGCGAACCTTGGGGCCGTGAACGGGTATATCGAGGAAATGATGAACGGGCAGAAGGTAGTCAAGGTTTTCTGTCACGAGGAGGAGAATAAAAAGGCGTTCAAGGAGTTGAATGACCGATTGTTCGTAAGCGCAGATCGGGCGAATACATTTGCCAATTTCCTTGGGCCGATTAACGCCCAGCTTGGAAATATCAGCTATGTGGTGTGCGCTATCGTAGGCGGCGCGCTGGCGCTGCATCATGTAGGAGGATTTACTTTAGGAGGGCTTGCAAGTTTTCTTACCTTTAATAAGAGCTTTAGTATGCCGATTAACCAGGTGAGCCAGCAGCTAAACGCTGTGGTAATGGCAATGGCAGGCGCCCAGCGGGTATTTGGCCTGTTGGATGAGAAGGCGGAAGAGGATAAGGGATATGTAACCCTGGTCAATGCTGTGGAGGAAAACGGGCAGCTTAGGGAAAGCGCCGAAAGAACCGGCAGATGGGCGTGGAAGCACACCCATCAGGCAGACGGCAGCGTGGACTATGTTGAGGTAAGAGGCGACGTTGTGTTTAACGGCGTAGATTTCGGCTACAATGACGATAAGATTGTTCTCCATGACGTGAAGCTCTTTGCCGAGCCAGGACAGAAGATTGCCTTTGTAGGCTCTACCGGTGCAGGTAAGACTACTATTACGAATCTGATTAACCGTTTTTATGATATTCAGGATGGTAAGATTCGGTATGACGGGATTAATATTAATAAGATTAAGAAAGGGGATCTGCGGCGTTCTCTGGGGATTGTACTGCAGGATACTCACCTGTTTACCGGAACGGTGATGGAAAATATACGCTTTGGGAAGCTGGACGCTACAGACGAGGAGGTTGTGGCGGCGGCAAGGCTTGCCAATGCAGACGGGTTTATCCGAAGGCTGCCTAACGGGTACGATACCATGCTGACTGGCGACGGGGCCAACTTAAGTCAGGGACAGAGACAGCTTCTTGCCATTGCAAGGGCGGCTGTGGCAGACCCACCTGTACTGATTCTTGACGAGGCCACCAGCTCGATTGATACCAGGACAGAGCGGATTGTTCAGGATGGAATGGATAAGCTTATGAATGGGCGGACGACATTCGTAATAGCCCACAGACTGTCTACTGTCCGTAATTCAGATTGTATCATGGTATTAGAGCAGGGAAGAATCATTGAGCGGGGAACCCATGAACAGTTGGTAGAGGAGAAGGGAAGATATTATCAGTTGTATACAGGAAACTCGATAAGTGCATAATGGCAAATTTTTTTGCAAATGGTTGCAACCTGTCCCGAATTTTCTTATAATATAGACAAATATGTCGTGGGGAATCGCTATGGTAAGGCGGTTTCCGAAGGAGGATAAAGGTGCAAAGATCAGATGAAAAATACCAGGCTTATGTACAGATTTTGAAGGAAGAACTGGTTCCTGCCATGGGGTGCACAGAGCCCATTGCCCTTGCATACGCAGCAGCGAAGGCGAGAGAGGTGCTGGGAGAGATTCCTGATAAGGTGCATATCGGGGCAAGCGGAAGTATTATCAAGAATGTTAAGAGCGTGATTGTGCCTAATACCAATCACCTGAAGGGAATACCTGCAGCGGCAACGGCGGGAATTATTGCTGGAAAAGCCGAGAAGGAGTTGGAGGTAATCGCAGAGGTTACCCAGGAGCAGACAAAAGATATGGTGAAGTTCCTTGACACAGTTCCGGTGAGTGTAGAGCATATTGACAATGGAATTACATTTGACATTATCGTAATCGTGTCCAAGGGTGATTCCTATGCGAAGGTTAGGATTGCCAACTACCATACAAACATTGTGCTTATTGAGAAGGACGGTGAGAAGCTTTTGGATGCTCCTGTGGAGGGAGAGAATGAAGAAGGACTGACAGACAGAAGCCTTTTGGATATGGAGAGCATCTGGGATTTTGCCAATACTGTGGATATTCAGGATGTGAAGGAGGTCCTTGACCGTCAGATTGAGTATAATACTGCCATTGCCAAGGAGGGCCTGAACGGAGAATATGGCGCGAATATCGGCAGCGTGTTGTTAGATACCTATGGAACGGATGTGAGAACCCGCGCTAAGGCCATGGCGGCAGCCGGTTCAGATGCCCGTATGAACGGATGTGAGCTTCCGGTGATCATCAATGCAGGAAGCGGGAATCAGGGGATGACCTGTTCCCTTCCGGTGCTTGAGTATGCCAAGGAGAAGGAAGCAGGGAAGGAGAAGACCTATCGGGCTCTGACGCTGTCCAATCTGGTGGCGATTCACCAGAAGACGGGTATTGGAAGGCTGTCCGCATACTGCGGAGCTGTCAGTGCAGGGGCGGCTGCGGGCGCGGGGATTGCCTACCTGTGCGGCGGCGGATATGAGGAGGCAGTACATACCGTAGTCAATGCCTTAGCAATCGTGTCCGGAATGGTCTGCGATGGGGCAAAGGCCTCCTGTGCGGCGAAGATTGCCGCGTCTGTGGACGCAGGGATTCTGGGCTACAATATGTATCTGCGGGGACAGCAGTTCTATGCAGGAGACGGGATTGTGACCAATGGTGTGGAGGCCACGATTACAAATATCGGTCGTCTTGGTAAAGAAGGCATGAGGGAGACCAATGAAGAGATTATTAAGATGATGATTGGAGAGTAAGAGTATTCTTATTTTAGGAAGAAAGAACAGGGACATTAGAAGCCTTGTTCTTTTTTTGTGTGCAGCGGCTTAGATATGTGTTATTATTTAAGAGAGAGCAAATGCAGGTCGGATCAAAGAGAGTGAGATTTATGATGGAAAAGTGGATGGATAAATTTCAAAAAAATACGCTGCTTCTAGGTAAGGAGTATTTTGACAGGGGAAGAGTCTTTGAACTTGAGGAAACAGACGGTATATATACGGCGTCTGTGGTTGAGCGGCAAAGGCGTGAGGTAAGAATTACCGGATATGGGAATCCTGAGACGTGCAGGATGTATTGTAACTGTCCTCATGCCAAGAGCGGCAGCTACTGTAAGCATATGGCGGCTGTTATGTATGCTATTGAGGAGTTTGAGGAACAGAAGGAAAGATTTGCTTGGGAGGATAGACAGATGCAAAAAACGGGGGCCATAGAGGCTTATACATATTTTGACAAGTTGAAAATTAAGGAGTCGCTGCATTTGCCGGTGGATTCTGTGCGGAAGGGAAAGGCACTTCTGGCGGCGAATAAAGTCACCGTGGAAAGTATTGATACCGGTTACTGCGAGGGATGGGATGAACTGCTTGGGTTCATTGAGGGAATGGTTGAGAGTGACCAGACAAGCTTCCCGGTTCGGATTGTATTTGCCAGGGACAGGGTGGTTTCAGCGGACTGCTGCTGCGGCATGTATGCGAGGAATTATTACCGGTACTATACGCAGATGGACAACTGTGAGCATATCGCGGCGCTGATGCAGTTACTTGGAGAGTTTTTAGACAAGAATCCTATCGGGGATGCCACGGATGTTGGGGGAAATGAGATTCTTCTTTCATTTCAGCGGAATCGGGCCAACCAGACCATCTCGGATGTTATGGGGAGCGATGCCAGTATTATACTCAAGCCGCGTCTGGTGGAAAAAGACGGGAAGCTGACCGTCTCTTTTAAGATCGGACAGAAGAAGCTGCTTCTAATCAAAGACTTGTTTGAATTTGAGGAGAATGTAAGGAATTCAGCCATGGGGAGTTACGGCACGAATATGCAGCTTAACCACCGTCTGGATAATTTTACCACTCAGGGGAGGCTTTGGATTGAGTTTATCGGGAGTCTTGTGAGGGAGGAAATGGAGTTCGGCAATCGGATTATTGAATCGGGCGCATTTACAAGAAAATCACTGGTAAAGAAAAATGAGATGAAACTGTTTGGCTGGAGGCTGGACCGGTTCTATGAGATTGCCTCCGGTGAGACGGTGCCCTATGAAGCGAGGGACGGCGGCGGTAAGAAGAAATGCGAGCTGACCTGCCGCCAAGGGAATCCCAAGATTGCCATGACGATTCGGAAGAATCGTCTGTATAAGGGAAAGACCTTCCACGGGGTTACTGTGGATTGCGATATTCCGTATTTATTTTATGGTGTGCATACGGCATATTTTATTAAGGAGGATATCTTATACCGTATAGATGAAGATTTTTTAAGAAAGATTCGTCCGTTGGCACAGCAGGGGACAGCCTTGGGGATGTCTTTCAGGATTGGCAGAAACGCGCTGTCAGAATTCTACTATTCTGTGCTTCCCCAGATTCGCGATGTGGTGGATGTAACGGAGGAGGATGGAGAAGAAATTAACCGATATCTGCCTCCGGAGGCGGAGTTTGTATTCTATCTGGACGCAGAGAATGACAATATTATCTGCAGGCCTCATGTGCGTTACGGGGAGATGGAATTTGCCATACCGAAATATGACGGGGATAACGGAAATATTTTCCGTGAGGAGCATAAGGAGCAGGAGATTTTGTTTCTGATTCGACAGTGGTTTCCGTATATGGAGGAGGGAAAGCAGGAGCTCCACTGTGGGAAGGAGGAGGAATGTATGTATCAGGTATTGGCTAAGGGTGTGGACGCCCTGCTGAACCTGGGCGAGGTCCAGTGTACCAAGCGTTTCTCCAATCTTAAGATCACACGGAAAATGCACATGTCTGTGGGTGTATCTATTTCCAGCGGCCTTTTAAAGCTGGATATATCGACAGAGGATCTTCCTATGGATGAGCTTTTGGATATTCTTGCCAGCTACCGCGGCAAGAAGAAGTACCATAGGCTAAAAAACGGAGATTTCCTGGATCTTGAGGATAATTCCTATGACATGCTTAGCGAGATGATGGATTCCCTTCACCTGTCGCCAAAGGATTTCGTCAAGGGAAAGGTAGAGCTTCCACTGTATCGGACGCTGTATCTGGACAAGATGCTGGAGGAGAATGAAAATATTTACAGTGAGAGGGACAGCCATTTCAAGAATTTGGTGAGAGGCTTCAAGACGGTAAACGACTCGGATTTCCAGCCGCCAAAGTCTCTTGTCAGGGCGCTTAGGAATTACCAGAAAAATGGGTATCGCTGGCTGCGCACGTTGGAGGCGTTTCGGTTTGGCGGGATTCTGGCGGATGATATGGGGCTTGGGAAGACCCTGCAGGTGATTGCCGTACTCCTTGCGGCAAGGCAGGAGGGGAAGAAAGGCACGTCTCTGGTGGTAGCGCCGGCTTCACTGGTATTTAACTGGGGTGAGGAGATTCGTAAATTCGCGCCAGAGCTTGAGTTTTTGCTGATTGCGGGGACACAGGAGGAACGCAGGAAAAGGCTTGAGAATTATCAGGAGGCGGATGTGCTGATTACTTCTTATGATTTGCTGAAGCGTGACGCTGTGTTCTATGAGGGGAAGGAGTTTCTGTACCAGATTATTGATGAGGCCCAGTATATCAAGAATCATCAGACTGTGGCGGCAAAGGCTGTGAAGGTCATTAAGAGCCAGACCAGGTATGCCCTGACCGGAACGCCTATTGAGAACAGGCTCAGTGAGATTTGGAGTATTTTTGACTATCTGATGCCAGGCTTTTTGTACAGATACGAGGTTTTCAAGAGGGAGATTGAGACGCCGATTGTGAAGAACCAGGACGAGTCTGCAATGGAGAGGCTTAAGAAGATGACCGCGCCCTTTATCCTGCGGCGGCTTAAGGGGGATGTGCTCAAAGACCTTCCGGATAAGATTGAAAAGACACATTTTGTGAAATTCGAGAAGAAGCAGCAGGAATTGTATGACGCGCAGGTGATACATATGCGGCAGCAGATTGCCGGACAGGACGGGGCGGAATTCCAGAAGAATAAGCTTAAGCTTCTTGCGGAGTTGGTTAAGGTGCGCCAGATCTGTTGTGACCCTTCGCTGTGCTTCGAGAATTATAAGGGTGAGTCTGCAAAGCTGGAGGCGTGTCTTGAGTTGGTTCAGAGGGCGGCAGAGGGAGGACATAAGCTTCTTTTGTTTTCTCAGTTTGTATCAATGTTGGAGATTATAAGGCAGAAGCTTGACGAGCTCGGTATATCCTTCTATATGATTACCGGTGAGACGGCGAAGGAGAAAAGGCTTAAGCTGGTGAAAAATTTTAATGATGATGATACTCAGGTATTTCTGATATCCCTGAAGGCAGGAGGCGTGGGGCTGAACCTGACAGGGGCGGATGTGGTGATTCATTACGACCCGTGGTGGAATCTTGCGGTTCAGAATCAGGCAACGGATCGGGCGCATCGGATTGGTCAGGACAAGAGGGTCACGGTCTATCAGTTGATTGCCAAAGGGTCTGTGGAGGAGAAGATTCAGAAGCTTCAGGAGTCAAAGCGGGAGTTGTTAGAGCAGGTGGTCGGCAGCGCCTCAGGGCAGTTGGGCAGTATGAGTAAAGAAGATTTTCTGGAATTGTTGGAGTAGGAAAAAAATATATAAAAATGTGAAAAAAGTGTTGCATTTTGTTGGCGGCTATGTTATTATAAATCTCGGTCAGTACGAAAGTGTATGCCGAGTATGGCTCCATGGTCAAGCGGTTAAGACATCGCCCTTTCACGGCGGTAACACGGGTTCGATTCCCGTTGGAGTCATTTGTGAATGTATTATAGAATATATTCATTGTAATTGCCGATGTGGCTCAATTGGCAGAGCAGCTGATTTGTAATCAGCAGGTTATCGGTTCGAGTCCGATCATCGGCTTAGTCCTATAAGGGACTTAATGATTTTGGACCTTTAGCTCAGTTGGTTAGAGCAATCGGCTCATAACCGATCGGTCCTGGGTTCGAGTCCCCGAAGGTCCATTATTTATGGTAGGGAGGAACTCGCAGAGTGTGTGGATTCCTTATCATATAATAGATATATAAATGTTTATTTTAATCAGGCCCAGTGGCTCAGTTGGTTAGAGCGCCGCCCTGTCACGGCGGAGGTCGAGAGTTCGAGTCTCTTCTGGGTCGTTGACATGGAACACTTAATTGAGAAGTTACTTGTTTGGTGGGAAGTGTTACAGTTTCATAAAAAGGGATCTTAGCTCAGCTGGGAGAGCATCTGCCTTACAAGCAGAGGGTCATAGGTTCGAGCCCTATAGGTCCCATTTATGATATAAAAGTATCATAAGGAATGCCGCAGTGGCGGAACTGGCAGACGCACAGGACTTAAAATCCTGCGGGACTAATCTCCCGTACCGGTTCGATTCCGGTCTGCGGCATTGGTAAAAAGTGGAGGAAACGTTGGAAATTCAACGTTTCCTTCATTTTTTTATGTTCTAATGCTTGAACACCTTTGAACACCTAATCTGTCGGCAGTCCCAAATCATGAAATGCTAAGATTTGATGTTCGTCTTTCTGTACTGCGCTTTAAACAATTGGAGTAGTGGGATGAGAGATAAAAAGACACTATGAACGAAATTGGGGACAGAATAGGATAACCTTCTTGTTAAACTGCTGATTTTATTGTAAAAATAAAGTAACATAATTGTAAAATTTTTATAAAAGGAGATTGTTGAGATGGGAACAAAAAAGATGAAGAAGACTGCGGCAGTTATCATTGCAACAGCAACCGTATGTGGAATGACGGCGGGATGTACGCCGAAAGAAGAAAAAATAGAAGTGAATGCCTCCACTTCTCCATACGAAGATATGGTGGATTATTTTGAGCAGGAAGGATTCATTTTGGAGGACTGCGAACCGGTTGATATCAATGAAACAACAGGATATCTCACAGACAATACAAACGGAGAGTTTACTGAGACGAAAGTGGCGGATAAAGCATATGATTATGATGGACTCTGGCTGTTCTGGTGGGATCAGGAAAACAAGACGGATTTATATGGCAACTATGAGTCTATGGCTGCTAACAAGGGAACGATAGTCCTTGCCGGAGGCGCCGCGGTTCTTGAGACGGAAGCGGCAAACGGAGCTTATGCGATTGCATTTTCAGAGGACTATGAAAAGAAACAGGACGCGGCCAAAGCGTTCGAAACGCTGGAAAACGAATAGCAGCTCCAATATAACTGTGAAAGTACAAAAGCAGATGCTCTGAAATTAAGAAAAGGCAGGGAAACAATATGGAACGGGTTTTTGGAAAAGACAGGGGCAGCATGGGAAGCTTTTTTCGCATGCTGCAGAAGGCAAGACTTCCTTATCTGTGGATTCTTGCATATATTGCCATTACAGCTCTTCTTACCAACGTAGGAATCAGCGTAACGGAATACACGGCCGAACTGTTTGCCGGAAATGTGAATTTTGGCACCGTGGTTCTTCCGTTTTTGGCTTTTACATTACTATCCCAGCTGATCAGTTCGGTCAGTAAAATTATGAGTAACTTGTGTGTTGCGCGAATTGACCGTAATATCAGGAAAATGATCTGGAGTAAGACCGTCAGGCTGCCGCTCCGATATTACGAAAAAAATAAGCCCAAAGAAATGATTTCCCGTATTACAACGGATATCACGGCGATCAGTCAGCTAATCATGCAAGTATTTGTTGCTATTCTCACTTCCGCGTACACGCTGGTCATTACGCTTGGAAAAATCGGCTCCTACGACCAGAAGCTGATGATTGCTCTGATCGCGGTACTTCCGCTGAATTTAGTCATTGCATTTGTTATGGGAAAGATGAAGTTCGGAGTGCTTGATCTGGTAAATCAAAAAAATGCAGAGCTGACACAGACGATTGCAGAAAAAACCAATAATCTTCTTCTCATCAAATCTTACGGAAAAGAAGAAAAGGAGCTTCAGACAGGGCAGGAGAAGATGAAAGGGTTCTATAAGAGTTCGATTCTGAATGCGTGGCTGGGATTCGCAACTCCGATGTATGCATTGGTGGGCGCTATGCAGTTTATTGTGATCGTGATGGTAGGCCGAAGCTTTTATTCATCCGGCGCATTGACTCTTACCCAATGGATTGCCTATTATGGATTCGCGGTGAACATCGTTAATCAGCTCAGCGCGTACTGTGTATATTGGACAACCTTCAAGGGCTCCCAGGGAGCAACCAGAAGAGTAGCCCAGATTATGGAAGAAATGGAAGAAGATATAGAGAACGGCGAGCATGTGGAGCATCTTTGCGGCGATATTGAATTAAGAGAGGTTGATTTCTCTTATGAAGATAAACTCCTGTTCGACAAACTCAATCTGAAGATTCCGGCAGGACGCATGACGGCGCTTATCGGACCGTCAGGGAGCGGAAAGACGACGCTTCTGAATCTGGTGGAGCGTATGTATCCGGTTTCGGGAGGTAAGATTTTATTTGGGGGCGAAGATACCGCGCGGTATTCGCTCAAGAGCTTCCGAAGCGAGATCTCATACGTAACGCAGGAAAGTACATTGTTTGCAGGAACGATCCGTGACAATATCCTGTTCGGAATTAAGAGAGAAGTCACGGATGAAGAACTGGAAAAAGCATGTACGGACGCGGAAATTATGGATTTTATCAGGGAACAGCCGGAGGGATTCCAGGCGGATGTAGGCGAGCAGGGAGAGAAGCTTTCCGGCGGACAGAAACAGCGGATTGCTTTTGCGAGGGCGCTTCTAAAACAATCGGATTATCTGTTTATGGATGAGGCGACCGCGGCTATGGACATCCGGGGAAAAGATCAGGTATGGAAGAGTGTGAAACGGCATATGGAAGGTAAAACCGTGCTTATGGTTGCCCACGACAGACAGACCGTACAGAAAGCAGATTATATCATAGTAATGCATAACGGAAAGATTATCTGTCAGGGAGAACCGGCGGAAGTATATGCCGAGAATACATATTACCGAGAATTAATAGGAAGTGAGGGACAGGGCAGATGAAAAACAACAAACATGTAATATCGTTTTTTCTGAGCTTTTACAGAAGGCTTTCAATTCCCTGGTGGCTCTACCTGATCGCATTCGGAAGCGGCGTGGTTTATGCCGAGGTCGGAATGAGAGTATCGGAGTATCTGGTCCGTGTGAACAAGGGGGAACTATATAATTCTGTTATTTTAGGTTATGTCTTTTTTACGATTTTTAATGCATTGCTGGGATTTTTGCGGCCGCTTGTGGAAGAGTATGCCAATCAAAAAGTGATCCTGCGGGTAAGGTTTTCGATGTGGAGGAAGATCCTGCATCTTCCGATGGATCAGTTCGGAAAGGAACAGCCGTCTTCGCTGGTGTCGGCCGTTACGAACGACGTAACTCAGGCGACTCTGGTGATCAGCGGAATATTCTCAGGAGCTGCGTCGCTGTTCGGATTTGTCCGCGCCTGTATGATCTTGTATCAATACAATTCGCCTCTCGCAGCATACCTTTTGCTCTGCATACCGGTTGCGGTGGCAATGTTTGTCATCGTCGGCAAGCTGCAGTTTACCATAATGAAAAAGCGCTATGCGGCGTTGAATGAAATGACCACCTTTTTCTCCGAACACCTGTCGGCCGGGAAATATGTAAAAGCGCAGGTAATGGAAGAGAAAGAGCTGGAAAGCGGATATGCGGCAATCGATTCACGGTATAAGGCAGATATATACTATGCTTTCATGGAGCAGATTCAGGTTCTGACCAATTCCCTCTACTCCCTTCTTACGACTGTCGTAATGGCAGTGGGCGGTTCCAGATTGATTAACGCCGGGAAAATGGAAGCGACAGGGATTAATATGTTCAGCACCTATATGACGCAGGTGAATCTCTATATGGCGGAGCTTTTGACGGTGTGGCAGAACGTGATGGGCTCGAAAGGCGCGCTTGTCCGTGTCGGGGATATTCTTGATATGGAAGAGGAGCATACGGAAAAAGGCAATTCCTGGACAGAATCCGAGAACAGAGATATTGTGTTCAAAAACGTGAACTTTGGATATGGGAGCGAAAAAGAAATCCTTCATGACTTTTCCGTTTGCATTCCGGGAGGAAAGACGACGGCGGTGATCGGTGATAACGGTTCCGGAAAATCTACGGTCATGAAACTGATACAGGGATTCTACCAGCCTGATTCGGGAGAAATATGGGTTGGAGGAAACAAGATAAGCGAAACGAGTCCCCGGGAATGTCATAAAAAATTTGGCTATGTACTTCAGAACAATCCGCTGATGTCAGGTACGATCCGGGATAATATTCTGTATGGCACAGAAGGAGAAACGCCGGAGGAAGAGATGAAAAAAGCGGCAGGAGAAGCCAGGGCGGATTCTTTTATAGATGCGCTTCCCAACGGATATGATACGACTCTTGGAGAGGCGGGGAATCGTTTGTCAAGCGGTCAGAAACAGAGGATAGCCATTGCCAGGGCATTGATTGCGAAGCCGGATTATCTGATACTCGACGAGGCGGGGGCGAGTCTGGACCATGACACATATATGAAGATCTATCATGGTATCAGGAAGAAGATGGAAGGCAATACTATTGTTTTCATCGCCCATGATATGCGCGAGATTGCAGAAGCAGACTATCTGGTCGTTATGCATCACGGACGTCTTGAAGCCTGCGGAACCCATGAAGAAGTATTTGCCGTAAGCAGGACTTATCAGGAATATCTGCAGTCCACTGAGGCATCTTAAAAGAAAGAAGGAATGATTATGAAGAAATTTACGATTGTGTCTTCCCTGCTTTTCGTGTTACTGTTTTGTGGGATGGTGGGATATGTGGCGTCGTCCGAAGACTTTACGCCTCCAAAGGAGGAGGAAGAAGCGGTCGTGCCTGAAGAAGACAGGGAAGCGCCTGTCTGGAATAAGACGGTGGATGAACTCGTCTCATTTCTGGAGGAGAAGGGGCTGATCCATGCAGACAGTAAAGTGACGCTCAGTGCGGAAGGTCTGTGTACACTTGCTCTAAAGTATGACGGAGCCGAAATATACTGGTGGGATCTGGAGAATCTGGCTCCGGAATCTGACGAGTATCAGGCATATGAGAGTCTCAGGACAAAAGGCGAGATCGATTTATATGGAGCCGGTACGATTATTATGCCGAAGAAAAACGGGCCTTTTGCACTTTTATTAACCTATTATGAAGGCGATGTGCAGGCGTTAGAAAAAGCGTTTGGAGAATTTGGTCAGGAGAATTGATTGATGAAAATGAAGCTTGTTCTGGTAGAAAATGATGAAACATTGTGTACAGAGCTGAAAGAATTACTGGCGTTTTATAATGTATTTGACATTGTGCATACCTTTGACGGAATAAATGAAGCCAATAAATATATCTGCCTGAACGAGGTGGACGCGGTATTTATCAATATCAAAACAGGGAATCCAAGATACAGCGGGGACGGCTCTTTTCTGGCATACAATCTGTCCCAGATAAAGCCGGACGTCCTGGTGGCGCTGTATTCGGAAGAAAAGTTAGAGGCGGGGCTGGTATTTGACTGCTGCTGCGATGAATACTTTCGGCTTCCGTTTGATAACCGTGTGCTTCAGCGGGTGGTTAAGCGGCTGCAGTATTTGTTTGAGCTGCTCCAATACAAACGGTTATCCGTGAACCGTTCTATGATGATCAAGACGAGAAACGGATATCAGCTTGTGGATATTGATAAGGTTCTCTTTATCGAACGGACGGACCGAAAGAACAAGATGGTGATGGTGGACGGAAAGGAAATGCTCCTTTCCGGATATTCTATGAACGAATTGGAACAGATTCTGGAAGGTTATAATTTTTACCGGTGCTACCAGTCTTTTATCGTGAATCTTTCCAAAGTATCTTATGTCCGGGCGGATAACGAAGCGAAAAATTTTGCTCTGATTTTCGACGGATATGCGGGGGAAGTCATGGTGAGCCGCGAGAAATATACGGAAGTGCTCCAGCTTTTAAAAAGTAAATATGCGAAGCTTACGCTTTAGGAGGAGAAAGATGAAGTCAAAAGTTTTATCGTTTGCCGAGTATGATCAGGTGGATATCAGTATGTACAAGAAAGTATTCAAGCTTGACGAGAAGGCGTACAAGAAAGAAATGGATTTTATAAAGAACAAGAACAGCACATGGGAAGAAGCGGGGGAAGTTACGGACGGAGCGCTTATTGTATGCGACATGGAATCGGCAAATCCGTTTTTTAGCAGAGAGGACCTGAAAATCATGGTAGGACAGGGGTTCTTTCACAAGAAGCTGGAAGCGATGTGCGTCGGGCTGAAAAAAGGGACGGCCGGTGTGCTGGATGTCGACGGGGAGAGAGTGACCGTAACGGTTCGTTCCATTCAGCAAAAAAAGATTCCTGTGATCACGGACGGGATGATAGAAGCTCTTGGAATTGAAGGAGTGAGCAATGTAGAACAATATGAGGCTCGTCTGATCCGGGAACAGAAAAAAAAGATTGCGGAAAACGAGGGATACGAAGCCGTTCAATATGTGATGGACAAAGTATTTGAGGCCAGTACGTTCGATCTTAAGAAGGCTGACTGGAAAGAAATGACAGATCATGAAATTAAGAGATTGAAGGAAATCTCCAGAGAACAGGGATTGAATCTGGAAACCATGACGCCAGAGGAATTTGAAGGGAAGATGCCGTTCTCAAGCTATCATGAATTATTCGCAAGCGTGCAGAACGATTCATGGGACAGGCTCTGCGGCTATCTTCTAGGGCGGGAATACGCAGAAAAAGACGGCGTCGGATATACGATGGAGCAGTACCGGGACGATATGGAAGAGTACGTGAAATTCTGGCATGAAACGAAAGAAAATGCAGAAAAAATCAATACTTATGAATATTCAGAAATTATGTTTTATGTAAATTATTATTACAATAAGGTAAAAGAATACGTGACAGAAAATTTTTTTAAGGAGGAAAAGTAGATGGCAATTCAATATGCGGATGATGAGAGTTTTAAGGAGCAGATTAAGGAAGGGTTCGTGATCGTGGATTTCTTTTCCGCAACATGCGTACCGTGTAAAGCCTTTTCCCGTATTTTGGAAGAGCTAGACGCGGAGCTTCCGTTTATCAATATCGTGAAAGTGAACACCACAGATTATCCGAAGCTTGGCAAAGAGAATCGTATTTTTGCGGTTCCAACCGTTCAATTCTACAAAGACGGTGAAAAGAAGTTTGAGAATGTAGGCGTGATGGAAGTTGAGGAAATAAAAGAGAAGATTACAGAATTCATGTATTAAGAGGGAACGGATATGGAAATCGGGGAAAAAATCTATGGATTTGAAGTTAAAGAAAAGAAGTATGTGCGGGAGGTCGAAGGAGATATTATTCAGATGGAGCACCTGTTAACCGGAGCGCAGGTCGTCGTCATAGACAATCAGGACGTTAAAAAGAGCTTTCTGGTTGGATTTCGGACCATACCAAAGGACAGCACGGGAGTTTTCCATATTCTGGAGCATTCTGTGCTGAACGGTTCCCGCAGATATCCGGATAAAACGATGTTCGTCAATCTGATGAAACATTCCATGGCAGAATTTGTCAATGCAATTACATATCCGGATCATACGGTGTATCCCTTTTGTACAGAGAATGAGAAGGATTTTATGAATCTGACGGACGTTTACCTAAACGCGGTATTTTGTCCGAATGTTCTTACGGATAAAGAGATCTTCGAACAGGAGGGCTGGCATTTTCAGTGTGAAGACGGAAAAGCTCCGGAGATTAACGGCGTTGTCTATAATGAGATGAAGGGAGTTTTCTCGTCCCTGGACAGTATATTAGAGGATGAAATGTCTAAGGCAATGTTTCCGGAAACGGCTTATCGTTTTGTTTCAGGAGGATTTCCGGATACGATTCCCGCGCTATCTTATGAGGAATTTCTGGAATATTACAGGACATTTTATAATGCTTCCAACTGCTGTATTGTTCTATATGGGAAAATGAATACGGAACAACTGTTTGAGTATATTGACAAAGTTTATCTGGGAAAAATGAAACGCTCAGAACCTGCGAAGCCGGTTATGCTGCAGAAACCCGTAAAGGGAATCCGAAATAAGCTGTATGATAAGGAGAAGTTCGGCGATCAGGGTGTGTTTGCGTCATGCACCTATAGTCTGGGTGATTTTGACAACCGGGAACGTATGAATGCAGTCTATATCCTTATGCAGGCGATTATGGGGGAAGACGAGGCGCCGATGAAGAAAGGGCTTATTCAGAGCCTTGGGATCCCGGAGATTCAGTATTTTATCATGGATGGTATCAGACAGCCCTATCTTGCCGTTAAAATAAAGAATACGGACAAAGAAACTGCCGGCCGGTTGAAAACGGTTATCACAGAACAGGCGGACAGACTTTGCAGAGAAGGAATAGGAGAAGATCTATTGGTTTCGGCGATCAACCGTCTGGAATTTTGGATGAGGGAAAAAGGCGGGGGCCAGCCGGAGGGAATTGAATATGTACTGGATATTGCCGGCGGATGGGCGCAAGGGACCGGACCTTGCGAGATGATAGAATTTGAAGAAACATATAGGAAAATGAGAACCCTTGTAAAGGAAGGATACTTTGAGTCACTTCTGAGGGAAATCCTCCTGGAAAATGATCATGAGGCAGAGGTTTCCCTGGAACCTCTTGAAAAGGCCGAAGAGAAGATGCAGACAGAAGAAGAGACAGAAGACCTGCCGGGTCTGTCTGCGGATGATCTGCTTCATAAGAAGGAGGAGCCGCTCACAAGGGCAGAGGAAGAATCCGGTATTACATATTTGAAACAAGAGATCCCTTCAAAAGGAGTGGCATATCAAAGCTGCTATTTTGATATCAGTGATCTGGAGCCGGAGAAAGTTCCTTATGCGAAGCTGTTTTCCGAACTTCTGGGCAGTCTTCCTACGAGAACGCACAGCCTGGAAGAATTAGTGATTGAGAAGAATATGTGGCTTGGAAATATAAGGGCTTATCTGGAAGCGTACACCAATACAGATGATATCCGGCATGTCAGGCTTAAATTTGTGATGGATATCAGCTGTCTGGAACAGAATCTTATGAGAGCGGTAAAACTGGGGGAAGAGCTGCTGTATGATACCATTCTGGAGCATCCGGAGATTATTCTGAAAAGGATCAGGCAGAGCCGGATGGAACTGGAAAGGGGATTTGTTACCAGTGGGAACAGCTATGCGTCCGGACGTGCGGCCGCACACTATATACCGGAAGGAGCGGCAAGGGAACTCTATAACGGAATTCACTATTATCAGTTCTTAGGAAAGCTTCTGAAGAACTTTGACGCGGACCAGGGGCAGATGATCCGGGAACTTAAGGAAATTCAGGAGAAGCTTTGCCGTAAATCTAATCTGGTGATGAGTTTTACAGGCACAGAGAAAGCTTACGGCGATTTCCGCCAGTTGATCGCAGCTTCCGGGTTCTGCGGCAGTGCAAGGGAAAGGGAACCCGGATGGTATCTGGACAATTTGCTTCCCGGGAAATCAGAGGCATTTATCATTCCGTCGGAGGTATCCTATGTTGCGCTTGGAGGAATCGGGGAATATACTGGTGAGGATTATCTTCTTGGCAGAATGGTGAGCTTCGATTATCTGTGGGCAAAGATCCGCGCTGAAGGAGGGGCTTACGGCTGCCAGATGTCTGTACTCCCAAATCAAAGCTGGGCCATGAGCTCCTATCGAGATCCGAACGTAAAAAGGACGATAGAAGCCTTCCGCAACACTTCAAGTTGGCTGAAAGATCTTGAATTAGGAGAGCAGGAGCTTCTGAATTATAAGATTGGCGCAGTTGCCGGATATGACCGGACTCCCAAAACATATGTACAGGCAAAACGAATGGATTCCTGGTATTTGCGGCAGGAAGAACCGCAGGTCAGGGCAAAGGTCAGAGAAGGGTTGTTAAAGGCGTCGGAAGAAGATTTGAAAAACAGGCGTCAGGTGATGGAGAGCTTTGCCGGAGAGGGAACCGTCTGCGTTCTTGGAAACAGAGCGAAGATCGAAGATGCGGCCGGCCAATTCGACAATGTAACGGTACTGATGGAGTAAATAGAGATGATGATAAAATGAAAAAGAACACCAGCGAAAAATTAATAAATTTATTGGGCGTTGCAGCCGGGAATGCAATATTGGCCCTTGCCGTGGTTGCTTTTATTGTTCCGGCAGGGATTCCGATGGGAGGAGCTACCGGCTTGGGAATTGCCGGGAATCATTTTTGGGGAATTCGGACTTCAATCATCGTCTTTAGCTTGAACAGTATATTGCTTATCATAGCATGGTTTATTCTGGGAAAAGGATTCGTAAAGAAAACTCTATTGAGTACATTTATCTATCCCTTATTTCTTGAACTGTTACAGAAAATTCCAGGAATCACAACTATGACAGACAATATACTGTTGTCTGCCATTTTTGGAGGACTTCTTGTAGGCGTTAGCATGGGGATTGTGGTAAGGGTCGGAGGATCGACGGGGGGAACGGATATTATTGCCCTGATAGCAAACAAAAAAACTTCCCTTTCAGTCGGCGTCACGGTGTATATGGTAGATTTTGTGGTTTTAGGCATACAGGCTTCTTTCTCTGATATGGAGCAAATACTTTATGGGATTATACTGACTCTTCTGGCAACAGTTGTGATTGATAAAGTTGTTCCGAATGGAAAGGTCTCTATGCAGGTGATGATAATTTCAAGAGAGTATAAAAAGATTCAGGAAAAAATATTGCAGGACATAGAAGCCGGAGTGACGCTTTTTCACATACAGACGGGATATAGCGGTGAAGAACAGAAAGGAGTTATGTGTGTGATTCCAAGACACAAACTATTTGCTTTGAAAGAGATGGTCTGTGAAACAGATCCGTTTGCGTTTCTTACCATTAATCAGATTAACGAGGTGAATGGTCAGGGATTTACCAGAGAACGTATTGCATATGAAGAACTCAAAAAGGAAAGAATATAAACTTCCTGTATCAAGATTTAATATCGGACTTCCATTGCTGGTATGTATAAATTCGATTATCTTAAATAAGGTTTTCAAAAATATATGAAAAAAGAAACGATGAGTTACATTAGGGGACAATTAGATGATTCCAAAATAGATTTGTAAATGAACCGACCCCCAAAAGTTAGACCAAAAATCTAACGATTGGAGGTCGGTTTATTTTATGGCTAAATATAGCTTTCAGTTTAAGAAACAGGTAATAGATGCGTACCTGCGGGGTGAGGGTGGTTACACCTATCTGGCAGGAAAATATGGCGTAACCAACAGAAGGCAGGCGCTTAATTGGGTTCATAATTACGAGAAATATGGTGATCAAGGATTAATGCGTTCCCGAAAACAGATAAGCTCCATGTGGTAGAGTTATATTTATCAAGCGAATTATCATATCAGGAGCTGGCTCTTTCTGAGGGGATCAGAAACAGTGCGTTGATCACCAAATGGGTTAATGATTTCAGGATTGCTGGCTCTGATGCTTTGAGACCCAAAAAGAAGGGACGTAAAAAAACATTGAATGCATCAGACAAAAAACAAGTAATAAATCGACAGAAACGACACCAGTTGACACAAGTGCCGAACATGTAAAGCAGCTTGAGGATGAGCTTCTCAAGTTAAGGATAGAGAATGCTTATTTAAAAGAACTGAGGAGGCTGCGTTTAGAGGAGAAAACTCTTCTGAAAAAACAGCGAGAATCGTCCACAGTCTCCGGGGAGAGTTCAAATTGAAAGACATTCGCGCTGTAATTGGTATTCCAAAAGCAACCTATATGTACTGGCAAAAAAGATTTGACAGGGAAAATCCTGATTGCAGGATAGAAGAAAAAATCATGGAGATCCATGAAGCCAACAGGGATTATGGATACCGCCGCGTGTATGGTGAACTGCGGAATCAGGGAATTGTAGCTAATAAGAAAAAAGTACAGCGGATCATGCAGAAATTTAACCTTCAGGTAACTTCCTTTACCAGAAAGAGCCGCAAATACAGTTCTTACAAAGGCAGGGTTGGCACTATCGCTCCAAACAGGATAAAGAGACGATTCCATACGCATATACCGCACCAGAAGATCACCACAGACACAACGGAATTCAAATACTATGAAGTGGATCCCAAAGGGCATATGACAATGCATAAGCTGTATCTTGATCCTTTTATGGATATGTACAACGGTGAGATTTTAAGCTATGGGATTGACAGGCATCCTTCCGCAGTAAATGTAATGTAAAGAACGCCTTAAATAAAGCAATTGAAATAACCGCTGACTGCCCTTACCGCAGGACATTCCATTCCGATCAGGGATGGGCATACCAGATGAAAGCGTACGCACATCGGCTCAAGGAGGAACGGATTTTTCAGAGTATGTCACGGAAAGGCAACTGTTATGACAATTCTGTCATGGAAAACTTCTTCGGGTTGCTGAAACAGGAGAGATATTACGGTACTGTTTATTACAGTTACGAGGAATTAAAGGTTACAATAGAAAAATATATTAAGTATTACAATGAACAAAGAATAAAGGAGAAACTGGGATGGATGAGTCCTGTGCAATACAGACTCAGTATTCCGGCTGCATAAAACTAGCGAGGCAGTCGAAACTGTCTCGCTAATAAAGTCCAACTTTAAGGGGGCACCTCAATCATAATTATCTTCTTTTCATAAACTATCACTCATCTAAAAGAGCAATAAGCTTTTCTTTAAATATCTTACTGTCTGTTTCGGTAGCAACATAGAAGTTGTAATTATCAAAGGTTATCTGAGAGTCGTAGCCGTAACCTTCCTTGTACAGAATTACCTGCCCGTACGCTTCATTGTCGTCCGTCATAACGCTTGCGTGGCAGGGTTGGGTCTTTTTAAGATAATCGTCCCACAGTACGCAAGCCATAGCGACTCCGTCGGCATCATCGGCAATCGGTAAGCCTCTTGTTTCTGTATTAAATTCTATCAGTCCGCTGAAGGCTTTGGCGAAGAATTCCGACAGTCCGCCTTTTTTCTCCAGCTCGTCAAGCTCTTCCTTGGAAAAAGTAGTTTCTTCAGGAAGCATATCGAAGCCGATTGCCGTAATCGCCACACCCGAATCAACCAGCACCTTGTACGCCTCGGCGTCATGATAAACATTGAACTCCGCAACAGGCGTTGCGTTGCCAGGTCCAAAGCCCGCGGTTCCCATCGACCAGTATTTCTTGACGCGCTTCATCGTTTCGGGATCTTTGTCAAATGCGAGCGCAAGATTGGTGACGGGACCGAGAGCGACAATTTCCACCTCGTCGGGATTCGCCTTTACCGCTTCAACGATAAAATCAACAGCGCCCTTATCCTCAGCTTTGCGCGTGGGATGAATCAGGTCTTGATCCCCCATACCATCCTTGCCGTAAACGCTGAAGGTTTCACGTTCCTTGCCGGTATATGTAGTAGAAGCGCCTGCATAAACAGGGGCGTCGCTGCCCGCCATTTCCAGCGTCATCAACGCGTTTTTGACTGCCTGATCGAGACTGACGTTTCCTGCGGAAACTGTCACGCCAAGAATATCAATGTTTTTAGCTTTTGCCGCGATAATCAACGCGGAGGCGTCGTCGCCCGCGGTGTCGGTATCAATAATGATTTTTCGCTTTTGCTGCGGTTCGTCAGACGCTTGAGTGGTTTCTGCAATTGTTGTAGCCGTTTCCAGTGTCTGCGAATTATCCTTGACGCCGCAGCCGTTCAAGGAAAGGGCGCTCACAAACAGCATAACGGCAGAAAGAATCACGCTAACCGAACGATTAAATATCAACTTCATTTTAACTTACATTCCTTTCATTATGATTTGTATATTATAACAGGAATATAAAAAATAATCCACCATAATTTCTAAGAACTACAAAATCAGTAATTAACTCAAACTTCCTAAGTCATAGTTTCTGTGCGGCGGTAGGATGACCTGTAATTTGCATAGGAGCACAGGACGATGTAATAAAAAAGAAAAGAGCCTCCGTTTGTCCGGATGCCCTTGTTAGTGACGAGTGACCGTATGAAATCTCTGTAAATTCTGCATCGAGGAAATTCTACGATTTGTTTCAGCTCTAGTTGACGTGGTTAATTGGGATTTACGGAGAGACTTTTGGAAGCATTATTGAAAATAATTATTGAATGAGATAAAATGAATGACATAGAATGTGTAGGAGGGTAGTTGTGATGAACGTGTATAGGAATACACATTGATATTTTTTACTATACGTAGTATAGTAAAGATTGACAGACAGGGAAGACTGTTTGCGAAGATAGTATTTTTCAAGATTTACTGCTTTATATGAAAAGCAACATTTAGCAGATGATGGTCTGCAAATTTAGGAAAGGAATGAAGTTCCACAGAAATTATTAGAATACATCTGTGGAAAAGGAGGATTTCATATGGAGAACCAATTAGTATGGAAGGAAGAGTACAATATCGGAGTAGACGTTATTGACAAGGAGCATCAGAGACTGTTTAAGATTATCAATAAGTTGTTTGCATTTGGGAAAGAGGAGAAGAAAAGTCAGTGGGCATGTCAGGAAGGGATTAAGTATTTCAAGGACCATGCGATGAAGCATTTTTTAGAAGAAGAAAATTACATGAAGTCAATCGGGTATGAAGGATATGCCGCCCACAGACATCTGCATGAAGGCTTCCGCAAGAAGATGCTGCCTGCGCTTGAGGAGGAGCTGGAACAGACGAATTATTCCGAGAATTCGGTTGACCATTTTTTAGGCGTCTGTGCAGGATGGCTGATTGGGCATACCTTGACAGAGGATCGTGCGATTACGGGAGAAGGGATGAGCAAGTGGATAGATCTTCTGCCGGAAGAAGAACTTGAGGCTATGAAGAAGGTAATCGTTCAACTGGTATATGATATGTTTCATCTGGAGTCCCATGTGCTTAGCGATGGTTACAGCGGGGAGAAGTTTGGGAGAGGGTTGTATTGCCGCCTGGTCTACGGAATGGAACAGGAGGAAGAAAATAGAGAGATTTTTCTGGCATTTGAAGAAAAGCTGTTAATTAACACAGTTGGAAAGGCTATGGGAATAGAGACGAACAAGCTGGATACCATGCTGGTCAATGCTACCAGATTTACGGCGCATCAGTTTGTAAAGCGTGTAATGGAGCATCTGCCCGATGCAGAAGGATGTGAGATTAAGGAAGAAAACCTTCTTACATATGAGCAGTTCCAGGATGTGTTTGAAAAGGAAAAGATGCAGGTTAGTCTGTTGTTCGATACAGGGGAGGGATACTTTGCCTATTGCGTAATAGCGCCTCATATGCTGGATAAAGGCGCGGCAACCCCGATTGGCGTGGAGAACGCCATGGCAGAGGTTGAAGAATATCTCAAGAAGCGAGATATACCACAGAGGCAGAAGATACTGATAGTAGATGATTCCATGACGATACGTCAGGGGATGAAGCAGCTATTGTGCGAGGATTATGAGATTGCCATGGCATCCTCTGGAATGTCTGCCTTCCGCTCCATTGCTTTGGACCGTCCGGACCTGGTGCTGTTGGACTATGAGATGCCGGTTTGTGACGGAAAGCAGGTATTGGAGATGATCCGCTCGGAGGAGGAGTTTGCCGATATTCCGATTATCTTTTTGACGGGCAGGACAGACCCAGGGACTGTGAGGAAGCTGGTATCGTTAAAACCGGATGGATATCTGGCGAAATATTTGAAGCCGGCAGAGATTAAGCAGAAGATTGATGCTTATTTTGAGAAGAAGATATGAAGCTTGTCTGTAATGAAGAACGAGTGATATAATAGAAGGGGATGGCGCTTTGGGATAATGCGGCATCCCCTTTATTTACATAAGATATGCAGACGCCGCCTCACATACGAACACGACGCAGCAGCAAAGAGCAGCTATCCCCATCATATTGACGCCCTTCCATGCAGCAATAATTCCCACAACTAAAGCCAGAATTCCGGCAACTGGAATCTGAGGCGCCGTGATAATCGCAGGGAAGGTCATGACCGCAAGCGTTACATAAGGCACGTAATAGAGAAATGAGCGTATAAGAGGATTTTTAATCTTTCCGCGTATCAGCGTCAGGGGAAGCACGCGGATTAGGCAGGATACTGCCGCTGCCACCAGTATGTAAATGTAGATATTATGGGTCATGTTCTGCCGCCTCCTTATCCAAATCAGCCGCTCTATGATTGTCTTCCTCATCATTTACCGGAAATAATATGGCTGCAAGTCCGGCAATGATTACGGTAAGCAGGCTGATCTTCATGCTGTCGGACATGTGATAAAACAGAGGAAGCTTTGATGCGGCAAAGCTTGCGGCAAAGCTTACGAGTACCACACCGCCGACGATTTTATCAGTTCTGGCTGCAGGAATAATGATTGCTATAAACATTCCGTACAATGCGACGCTCAAAGCGCTGACAACAGAGGGCGGCAGAATATTGCCTGCCACAATCCCTATGGCAGTACCCATAGCCCAGCTTGGCAGCGCGACAGCCATAGCGCCGTAATTATAATAAGGGTTCAGCCTTCCGGTTCTGCCAATGCTGATCCCGAAAATCTCGTCTGTTATTCCGAAGCCCACCAGGAATCTATGTGCAAGGGAGGTGACAGGATCAAATTTCTGGCTCAATGCGCAGCTCATCAGCAGATACCGTATATTAGTTACCAGAATGACGAAGACCATCTCAATATAAGGCGCATTCGCCAGAATCACGGTGAATTCGGCGTACTCCCCTGCGGAGGCATGGTTCAACATACTGGACAGAAATCCTTGAAAGGGGTTTAATCCAGCCTTTTTTGCTACAATTCCAAGTGAAAACGCTACTGCAAAATAACCTAAGGCAATGGGAATCCCGTCCCGTATCCCATTGGCAAATGCGTTCTTATTCCGATTCATTTTTTAATCCATTCTCCAGGTCAAAGTGTCGGTAAGACTGTCCGGCCAGAGTCTTCCATGTAAATACCCCCTTTTCAAGCATCATATAGCTGTGCTCGCTTGCCTCCTTCGGGATGGAGATGGAGCCAGGATTCAGGTAGTATCTGCCGTCAAAATCTTCTGCCACAGGGATATGGGTGTGTCCGTGAAGCAGGATATCGCCCTTCTTTAACATTGGCGGATTGGCGGTATTATGAATGTGTCCGTGAGTGGCGAATATCATATGTCCCTGCTCGTATAGGATACAGTAGTCCGCAAGGATTGGGAATTCCAACACCATCTGGTCTACGTCCGTGTCACAGTTCCCCCGCACGCACAGGATATCTTCCTTCATAGGGTTTAAAAGGTCTATAACCTCTTTTGGAGCATAGCCTTTGGGAAGATCATTTCTTGGTCCGTGATAGAGGATGTCTCCCAGAAGAAGCAGCTTGTCGGGTTGTTCTGCCTTGTACTGCTCCAGTAATTGTCTTAGATAGTAAGCGCTTCCGTGAATGTCAGATGCGATCATTATTTTCATGGTATATAAATCCTTTCTGTAAAATAGATTGGCAATCGATATTTGTCGATTCCCTTCACATAGTATAGCTTGTATGAAGGCGGGATTCAAGGAAAAGTTAGCTGATTTCCACTGGGCAGGCAGAAAAAACTCTGGATAATTACACTCCTTCTTGTATAATAGAAATGAGAGAGTAATATACGGAAGATGGAGGGAGAGATATGGAGAAAGATACATCCAGTACGATAAGGCGCGCTGAACAATTTCAGATGATATTGATTGGAGAGGGATTGGTAGTGGGAGGCATTGCAGGACTGGTCATTGTCCTGTATAGAATGTTTCTGGAATATGCAGGGAAATGGCTGAATATGCTTCTGGAATTCTGTAAAGGGAAGCCTATTCGGATTGCAGGCTGGTTTTTGGTCCTTCTTGTGCTGGCATGGCTGGTAGGAAAGCTACTTAAGTATGAGCCAATGATTTCAGGCAGCGGAATTCCCCAGCTTGAGGGGGAGATGACAGGAAAACTTGATCAGAGATGGTGGAGGGTTCTTCCTGCGAAATTTCTTGGAGGCTTCTTGTGCCTCTTAGGAGGTCTGGCTCTGGGGAGAGAGGGCCCGTCTATCCAGTTAGGGGCAATGGTAGGCAAAGGCGTTTCCAAAGGAATGGAACGGGGAGTGACGGAGGAAAAGTATCTCCTGACCTGCGGCGCCAGCGCAGGTCTTGCGGCGGCGTTTCATGCGCCGTTGGCAGGGGTGATGTTTTCACTGGAGGAGGTGCATAAGAATTTTTCTGTATCAGTACTGGTGTCGGTTATGACTGCCTCCTTATCGGCTGATTTCATGGCTTCCACGGTTATGGGAGTGGATTCTGTGTTTCAGTTTCAAATTATCAGGCCGCTGCCGCCGGAATATTACGGAATGATTCTGCTCTTAGGAATTGTGCTTGGAGCCCTTGGGGCGTTCTATAACTGGTTTACTTTAAAGGTGCAGTCATTTTACCGCAATGCAAAAGGCTTAAGCGTGACCAAGAAGCTTATGATTCCGTTTTTATGTGCAGGCGTCCTTGGGTTTACCATGCCGGAGTTTCTTGGAAGCGGACATGCGCTGCTTGACTATCTGACGACTGAGGACGTCATGCTTGGAACCATATTATTTTTTCTGGTAGGAAGGTTTATTTTCTCGGCGGTCTGCTTTGGCTCTGGGGCGCCGGGAGGCATCTTTTTTCCTCTGTTGGTGTTAGGCGGATTTATCGGCGGTGCGTTTGCGACGGTAGGCGTACATTATATGGGGTTGGATATGATGTACATCAATAATTTTGTTGTGCTTGCAATGGCGGGATATTTTGCGGCAATTGTGCGCGCGCCTTTGACTGGCATTATTCTAATCTTTGAAATGACAGGGTCCCTAAGCCAGATGATGACGCTGTCCATCGTTTCTGTGGTGGCGTACGTGGTGGCAACCCTGCTTCGGTCGAAGCCGATTTATGAGAGTCTTCTGGAACGGATATTGGAGCAGCGGGGGGAGGAAAAGGCTGTGGACCACGGAGAAAAGGTATTGCAGAATTTTGTTGTGCTTCAGGGCTCAAGACTTGAGGAGGCATTAATTAAAGAGATTGAGTGGCCGAAAAACTGCCTGATTGTGGCGGTGCAGAGAGGTTCTGATGAGATTATTCCCAGGGGAAGTACGAAGCTTAGGACAGGGGATGTTATTGTGGCAATGACGAATGAGAGAGAAATTGCGGCAGTACATGATGAGATGGAGAAGCTCTGTAGGGAGGTGTTTTGAAAATAATTCTGCTTTTTTTGAATAGGCATTGACAGATTGGATTAATTTGCTATAATATATTTTACCAAGCAGCGGCGCGGACAGCAGAAGACTGTCCGCAAAGCAGTCGTTTAGAAGGAGACTGATAGTTCTTATCAGTTCTTGTATTCCCAGGAATTATTTTTTATATAGCGTGTTTTACCTATATCATTTTAGTTGGACCTATTCTTTAAGTTCGATCAAGAGTCTTACATTCTAATAATTCTGAAAGCTTCAAATTCATGAATGAAGCAAATCCCAAGATTAAAAAAAATATGTTTGGAAAGGAGGGAAGGGTTCTGTCTGAGGGAAACAAAGCTGAAAGTGACTGTAGATGCCCTTGCTTTGGAATGGATAGAAAGGAGTATCATGTATGGAAAGAATAAGAAAAGGGCTTTCTTTTTTGCTGGCGCTGATGATCTGTATTTCCACTGGATTAATCTATGTGGGGAGGGCGGCTGCCTCAGATATGGAAACGAATGGTCAGACGGTTCAGCTTAAGCAGACAGAGCACGGTAAGGTGAGGTTTGCAGATTTTGACGGGACTATGAACCTGTTTCTAAAGGGAGATGTGGTTACGCTGGAGGCAGAGCCTGAAGATGGTTACAGCCTTGGAAAGCTTCAGATGTTGGATGCCCTCACAGGAGAAGATTTACAGATAGAAATAAAAGAAGATGACCGACTTGGGGAACAATACCGTTTTTCTTTTATTATGGGAGAGAAGTCTATCGTTGTACATACGGAGTTTGAGGAAATCAACAAAAATACTCAGGAAGAAGCTTTTACAGAGACGCCTAAGGAGAAGCCAGAAGAAACGCCGGATAGAGAGTATGGATTTGGGGCAGAGGGTTATATCTGGGGAAAAGACAGTGAAAAAACGGATACTGAAAGGAGTGCACGTGTAGGAGAGCAGGCGGCAGGGCGTATGCGCCGTTTGGCGTCAGGCTCAGACGTTGTAATAAAAGCGGGAGCTGTCCATAATTACGGGGAATGGGGGACAAGCGAATTCTCGGTGACTACCGGTTCTGGGCAATTCTTAGGATATTGCGCCCAGCCTACTTTAAGTCCGCCTAATGGGACTTACCAAGTTTCGGTGCTTAACAACGACCTGATTAAAGCGGCATTGATGATTGCGCCTGGCGGTGACCCGCAGATGTATGAGGAATATGGGAAGTCAATTTATATGGAGGAGAAAAACAATGTCTATGCCTTTGCCCATGCGCTAATCGGTTTTTTATATATGGGTTCGCTTAAAGGACTTGGGCCCTTTATGGCTGCAAATATACGGAGTATGGAAGAAAAGTTGAATCGCTTGATGCAGGAGTCCGGTTATGAGGAGTTCCAAAACCGTTTGAGACAGTGCACAGCCTATATCGTCTATACAGGGGATGATAAGTACCAGGATATTGTATGGCTTGAAAGGAATCCGGCTGGATATGCCAGACTTAAGAAAACTTCAGCGAATACGGGAATTACGGATGGAAACAGTTGCTACAGCCTTGCAGGAGCACAGTATGGCGTGTTTCGTGACAGTGGATGTACACAGCAGGCGGCTGTGCTGACCACGGATACAGCCGGCAATTCAGATACGGCGACACTTAATGAGGGAACATATTATGTGAAGGAGATTAGGGCTGCTAAAGGTTATGCCCTTGATTCTCAGGTGTATCCGATTCAGGTTACGACAGGTCAGACGGCAGAGCTTAAGGTCAGTGACGAACCGGTTCTTGCGCCAGCCCTTTTGATCTATAAGGTGGATAGGGAGACAAAGGGGGCAAAAGCTCTTGGCGCGGCATCCCTGGAAAATACACGATTTCGGGTGAATTTCTACAGCGGCCACTACACGAAGGGGAACCTTCCGGCAAAGGCTACCCGCTCCTGGGTAATCAAGGCCGCTGCTTTAGAAGGCAGCAAAGGAGCACGCCGAAGCGCAGTAGAAGAAAGGCCGGACAAGGTTTCCGGAGATGCTTTTTATCAGGTCGGGGAGGAGGTTATTCTGCCTCTTGGGACGCTTAGCGTGGAGGAGATACAAGCGCCGGCAGGGTATCAGCTTGACAGCTCTTATCTGAGCATTACGGGTAACAGCGGGGAAAAAGAAAGGGTGCATGTCGCTCAGATTATCCAAAGCGGTAATCAGGGGATTGTCGAGGACGGTCCTAGATACACAGTTGCGGACAGTGTAATCCGCGCAGATATGGAATTGACCAAGATTGACAAGAACACCCAAAGACCCATTGCAGGAGTACCTTTTCGGATTACGTCTAAGACAACGAAGGAGTCCCATGTGATTATGACAGATGAGAACGGGCATTATTCTTCAAGCTCAGCTTATGCCGCTCACAGCTACCGGACCAACGGCGGGCAGGCTGGGGACGGTCTGTGGTTTGGATTGGATGCAGACGGAAGAAATGTTTTGGTGGATGATGGTGTGGGCGCGCTTCCCTATGATACCTATACCATCGAAGAATTAAAATGTGCTGCCAATGAGGGGAAATTTCTGTATTCCGGTTCATTTACCATCACAAAGGCGAATTACATTGTCAATCTGGGGAATGTGGAGAATGCAGACGTAGCTATTGAGACGACGGCAAAGGACGAAGCTACGGGCACCCATTATGCCTCGGCGGGGGATGTGACGCTGCTTGATACGGTAAGATATATTGGGCTTCAGAAGGAGAAAACCTATCGTCTGACAGGGTCGTTAATGAATCGGACGACAGGACGCAGGGTCACGGATGAAGACGGGGAGCCTGTTGTCGTGACAAAGACCTTCACTCCCAAAGATTCCAATGGAGAAGTTGAGGTGGAATTTACCTTTGATGCTTTTGGACTTAAGGGAAATGACGTAGTTGTCTATGAAGAACTGTATCTTGGGAATGAAAAACTGGCTGAACATGCGGACATTAATGACGAGTCCCAGACCATCCATTTTCCAGAGATTCGGACAAGGGCGGTTGACTATGAAACAAATGGCGGGGCTGCAAAGGCGGACGAAGATATGGTAATTGTAGATACGGTATCTTACGAGAATCTGCGTGCTGGACGGAAATATAAGATTACCGGAATTTTAATGGATAAGGACACGAAACGCGCCGTTCTTGACGACAATGGCAGTAAAGTTGAAGCAGAGACAACATTTACCGCAAAGAGGGCAAGCGGAACCGTTGAGGTAGTATTTCGGTTTGGGGGGAGGAAGCTTGCAGGGAAAACTCTAGTAGCATTTGAGACTTTAGAGAAGGATAATAAAGAATATGCAGTACATCATGACATTGAGGATGAGGCCCAGACTGTGTACATTCCAAAGATTAGTACGAAAGTGTATGACAGTGATACAAAATCCCAGGTTTCCCGTGCGGATGAGGAAGTGACTTTAATTGATGAGGTGAAATACGAGAATCTTCTGGCGGGACGAGAATATCTGCTGAGAGGAACACTGGTGAATCCAGAGACGAAGAAGGCAGCGGTAGACGCCGGCGGGAATCCGATTACCGGACAGACTGTATTTGTACCGTCAAAGAAGAACGGAAGTGCAGAGGTGACCTTTCGATTTGACGGAAGCAGCCTTGCGGGGGATACTTATGTTATCTTTGAAGAACTTTTGTGTGGCGGGAAATTGCTTGCAGAACATAAAGATGCAAAAGATGAGGGGCAGACTGTTTATTTTCCTTCGCTGGAAACAAGGGCGTCAGACAGGGAGACCGGCAGAGGGATTGCTTATGCCAATGAGAGGGTGGTCATTGAGGACGTGGTGCATTATGAGAACCTGATTCCAGGTAAGAAGTATACGGTACAGGGCGTTTTGAAAGATCAGTCTACCAAAGAATCCCTTAAGGATGCCAAGGGGAAAGAGGTTACGGCAAAGAAAGAATTTACGGCGAAGGATGCCAAAGGCGATGTGACTGTGGTGTTTGAGTTTGACGGAAGTATACTTGCAGGAAAGACAACAGTTGCTTTTGAAGAATTATTTATGGAGAAAAAGAGTATCGCTATTCATGCGGATATTCATGATGAGGCCCAGACAGTAGAATTTCCCAAGATTAGGACGCAGGCAGCGGACCAAAAGTCGGGAATGAATCTGACTATGGCGTCCGACGAGATTAGGGTAGTGGACAGGGTTTCTTATCAACATCTGATTCCAGGGTGCGGATATCGCCTGGAGGGGATACTGATGGATCAGAAGACGGGGGAACCGGCAGTTGATTCTAAGGGAAAGAGGATTCAGGCGGATACCAAATTTACGGCCAAAGACAAAGACGGAACCGTGGAATTAACGTTTCAGTTTTCGGGAAATGGCCTTGCGGGGCGTACCTTCGTGGTATTTGAAGAACTTTCCATGGAGAAGTCCTGGTTTCAGGATGTGACTGTCGCAGTACATCGGGATATGGAGGATGAAGCGCAGACCATCTATCTTCCTAAGATTGGTACGGCTGTTCGTGACAAGGCTACCGGAATGAGAATGGCGCGGGCAGATTCAGAGGTGATACTGATTGATGATGTAGAGTATGAGAATCTCCTGGCCGGAAGGGAGTATGTGCTTAAGGGCACGCTGATGGATGCCGAGACGAAGAAGGAAGCGGCAGGCAGAAATGGGAAGCCCATAACTGCACAGACGGTATTTACGCCTGACAAAAAGGATGGCAGCGTACAGGTAGAATTTCGGTTTGACGGGAAAGAACTGGCAGGAAGGACGGTGGTGGTCTATGAAGAACTGCTGTGTCAGGAGCATAAGGTGGCAGAGCATAAGGATCTGAAGGATGAAAAACAGACCGTCCATTTTCCGTCTATAGCCACGACCGCCAAGGATACTAAGACAGGTGAGCGCATCTCATTTGCCGGTGAGCAGGTGACGATTGAAGACGTTGTACATTATGAGAACCTGATTCCAGGGAAAAAATATACGATAGCGGGAATGCTGATGGAGAAGTCCACAGGCAAGCCTCTTACGGACGCCAAGGGAAAGGAGATAAGGGCAGAGAAAGAATTTACGGCAGAGGAGGCGAAAGGAGATGAGACTGTGGTATTTACATTCGACGGCAGCGTGCTGGCAGGAAAAGTGACGGTTGCCTTTGAGGAATTATTTACGGAGAAAAAGAGTCTTGCCGTTCACATGGATATTGAGGATGAGCCCCAAACAGTGAAATTCCCAAGGATTCAGACGCAGGCTGCCGACAAGGAGACAAAAACGAATATGACGATGGCTTCTGAGAAAGTAACGATAGTGGATACGGTATCCTACTGGAATCTGATTCCAGAGCACCAATATCATCTGAAAGGTACGCTGATGGATTTGGAGACGAAGGAGCCGGCGCTGGACGCGGACGGAAATGAGATTCGTGCAGATATGACCTTTGTGCCAAAGGAAGCCCAAGGGACTGTGAAGCTGTCCTTCTGTTTTGCGGGAAAGGGACTGGAAGGACATACGTTTGTAGTGTTCGAGGAGTTGTCAATGGAGCAATCCTGGTTTCAGGAGACGGTTGTTGCGATACATAAGGATATGGAGGATGAGGCGCAGACCATCCATTTCCCCAAGGTTTGGACAACGGCATTGGATGATGAGACCTTGTCCCATCAGGCGAAAGCAGACGAAAAGATTGGCGTTACAGATATGGTCTATTACTCGAATGTTCTGGTTGGAAATGAGTATAGGGTGAAAGGTGTTTTGATGGATTATGAGACCGGAGAAGTGTTGAAGGATGATAAGGGGGAGGCGGTTACGGCAGAGGCTTCATTTACGGCAGAGGGAACCAAGGGAGAGATCCCTGTGGAGTTTTCTTTGAGTGGAGCATCTCTTGCAGGGAAAACAGCGGTGCTCTACGAAAGACTTGAATATGAAGATGTTTTGGTTGCCAGCCATGAGGATTTGGAGGAGACAAAACAGAGCATCTATTTCCCATCCATCAAGACCAGCGCCAGGGATAAGGAAAATGATGATAAGGAATTGGTGATTAAGGACATGGTGACCCTTACAGACGAAGTGGAGTATCAAAACTTAATTCCGGATACAGAATATCGGATGGAGGGCAGGGTTATGGATAAGAATACGGGAGAGGCACTGGTAATTGCTGATCTGCCTGTTAAGGCAGAGCGGGTATTTAAGCCTAAGAAGCCCTCTGGGAGTATTGACGTAGAATTTACCTTTCAAAGTAAAGGGATGGAGGAAAAGGAGCTGGTGGTATTCGAGAAACTCTATATGACGGACAATGGAGAAGAAGTTGTGAGTCATGAAGATTGGGAGGATGAGAATCAGACTGTGAGGCTGGTAAGAGAGCCAAGCCCGCCAAGGAGAGTAAAGACAGGAGACGGCTCTGAGAGAGAAATTCCTGTGTATGTGGTTTTAGCTGCGATAAGTGCAGCAGCGTTGTTGAGTATAGGAGGAAAAAGGAGAAGAAAATTGTAGACATAAGAGAAATCTTCAAGTACAATAGTGGATGTGAGAAAACGAAAAAACAGAGTCCACTCTACTTTAAGAAAGGATGAAGGAAGATGAGTAACCTTACAGAGATCAGATGGCATGGCCGTGGCGGCCAGGGTGCCAAGACTGCCGCTCTGCTTCTTGCAGATGTGGCGTTTCAGACGGGGAAGTATGTTCAGGGGTTTCCGGAGTACGGACCAGAGCGTATGGGAGCGCCGATTACGGCTTACAATCGAATCAGCGACACACAGATTCGCGTACATTCTAATATCTATACTCCCCAGTATGTGGTGGTGGTAGATGAATCGCTTTTGGAGGCGGTTGACGTAACCAGCGGTCTTAAGAAGGACGGTGCGATACTTATTAATACAGCGCGTCCGAAGGAGGAGATTATTCCACATTTGAAGGGATATGAAGGAAAGGTATATACCATCGATGCCCACAAGGTATCCATGGCTGCCATGGGAAAGTATTTCCCAAATACACCGCTGCTTGCGGCAATCGTTAAGGTGGCGGATGTGATGGACGAAGAAACATTTTTAAAAGAGATGCGCTCATCCTTTTCCCATAAGTTCGCCAGTAAGCCAGAGGTGATTGACGGTAATATGGCGGCTCTTAAGATGGCGCTTGAGGAGGTGCGGTAAATGACTACGGATATTACAAAATTAGGTGTGAAGGCTTCCTGGAGGGATTTGACGGAAGGAATGGTGATTGCCAAAGCAGGAACATCGAAGGAGTTCAACACAGGCGAGTGGTCTACGGATAAGCCGGTATTCATAGAGGAAAAATGTAAACAGTGTCTTCTGTGTACGCCGGTCTGTCCGGACAGTTGTATTCCGGTAAAAGAGGGCAAGAGAGGCGAATTCGACTATGATCATTGTAAGGGATGCGGCATCTGTGTAAAGTCATGCCCATTCGGCGCAATCACGATGGAAGGGGTGGAGTAAGATGGCAAAAAGAGACCGTTTATCAGGAAATGAAGCGATAGCGATAGCGTTAAGGCAGATTAATCCGGATGTATTTCCGGCGTTCCCGATCACACCGTCCACGGAGATTCCTCAGTATTTTGCCTCCTTTGTGGCAAACGGGCAGGTAGACACAGAATTTATTCCAGTGGAGAGTGAGCACAGCTCCATGAGCGCTGCAATCGGCGCGTCGGCGGCAGGTGCGAGAAGCCTTACGGCAACCTCCTCCTGCGGACTTGCCTATATGTGGGAGGAGTTGTACATAGCGGCATCCAACCGGCTTCCTTTGGCGCTGGCATTGGTAAACCGCGCATTGTCAGGACCGATTAATATTAACTGTGACCATTCGGACAGCATGGGCGCAAGAGATGCTGGATGGATTCAGATTTACGCGGAGAACAATCAGGAAGCCTATGATAACATGGTGCAGGCATACCGTATTTCCGAGCATAAGGACGTAAGGCTTCCGATTATGATTTGCCAGGATGGGTTTATTACCAGCCATGCGGTGGAGAATATGGAGCTATTAGAGGATGATGAGGTAAAGAAATTTGTCGGAGAATATGCACCTGAGAATTATCTGCTGAATCCGGACTGCCCTATGGCGGTAGGCCCCTATTCAATCACGGACTATTATATGGAAGCAAAGCGCAGCCAGGCGGAGGGAATGAAGCATGTAGAGCAGGTTGTGCTTGATGTGGCCAAAGAATTTGCGGGGATTTCCGGCAGAGAGTACGGCTTATTTGAGGCGTATTGTATGGAGGATGCCGAGTATGCGGTGGTTATGATTGGTTCAGCGGCAGGTACTACCAAGGATGCTATTGATGCTTTAAGAAAGAAAGGGGTAAAGGTTGGGCTTTTGAAGCTTCGGCTTTATCGTCCATTTCCGGCAGAAGCCATTGCAGAGGCTCTGACAGGAGTAAAAGCGGTTGCCATCATGGATCGGGCGGAGGGTTATACGAACCATGGAGGTCCCCTTGGGGCGGACGTAATGTCTGCGTTATACAGGGCAAGGTCTAAGGCTTTGGCTGTGAATTACATCTATGGACTTGGAGGACGCGATGTGCGTGTGGAGGACATGGAGGGCGTATTTGCAGCTTTGAAACAGATTGCTGAGGATGGCCATGCAGGAGAGACTTACCGATATCTTGGAATCAGAGAATAGGGGGGACAAAAGATGGGTTATAATTTCAAAGAGACGATGAGCAAACCGGAACGTCTGGCGCCTGGACATAGGATGTGCGCGGGCTGCGGCGGTACGATTGCGGTGAGAAACGTACTGCGGGGGCTTCATGAAGGAGATAAAGCTGTAATCGGAAATGCCACGGGCTGCCTGGAGGTGTCCACTTTTACCTATCCGTATACAGCGTGGGAGGACAGCTATATCCATAACGCGTTTGAAAATGCAGGTGCAACCTTAAGCGGTGTGGAGGGTGCGTACAAGGCTCTGAAAAGAAAAGGAAAATTAGATGAGACATACAAGTTTATTACCTTCGGAGGAGACGGCGGAACCTATGATATCGGATTCCAGTCATTGTCCGGCGCGATGGAGAGGAATACGGATATGGTATATGTCTGCTACGATAACGGCGCATATATGAACACGGGGATCCAGCGTTCTTCTGCAACGCCTATGTATGCAGACACCACCACCACTCCGGTGGGAAGCGCAAGTAACGGAAAGCCCCAGAATAGAAAGGATTTGGCGGCGATTATTGCGGCTCATGATATTCCTTATGTGGCGCAGACTACATTTATTCAGAATTTTAAGGACCTCCATGTAAAATCTGAGAAAGCAATCTATACGGCGGGGGCGGCATTTTTAAATATTATGGCGCCCTGTCCAAGAGGGTGGAGATATCGAACGCCGGATATTATGGAGATCTGTAAGCTGGGCGTGGAGACTTGTTACTGGCCTTTATTCGAGGTGGTGGAGGGCAAGTGGATTTTGAACTATGAGCCGAAGAAGAAGCTGCCAATCGAAGATTTTCTAAAGCCCCAGGGACGTTTTAAACATTTATTTAAGAAAGGAAACGAATATCTGATAGAGGAATTCCAGAAGGAAGTAGACCGCAGATGGGAAGAACTTAAGTTCAGATGTTCCAGAGGATAGAGAATCGTGAAAAGAGAAAAATTCGGGTCGCGTATGGGGTTCATCCTGGTATCGGCCGGATGTGCAATCGGGATTGGCAATGTGTGGAAGTTCCCCTATATGTGCGGGGAGTTTGGAGGTGCGGCGTTTATTCTCATCTACCTGGCATTTCTGCTTATCATGGGAATACCGGTCATGGTCTGTGAGTTTGCCGTGGGGAGAGGAAGCCGCCGAAGTGTGGCGGTAAGCTTCGAGAAGCTTGAACCTTGCAGCACCCGCTGGCATGTTACCAAATGGATTGGTGTAATTGGGTGTTACCTGCTTATGATGTTCTACACAACAGTCGGCGGCTGGATGATGTACTACTGTTACCGAAGCATTAAGGGCGAATTCGTGGGTGCGACGTCTGATATGGTGGCGGCTGGATTCTCAGACATGCTTGGAAATGTGCCAGTTATGACCTTCTGGACCGTATTGATTTGTATTGTGGGTTTTGCAGTTTGTTATTTTGGGATTCAGAAGGGGATTGAGCGTGTTTCTAAAGTTATGATGTCTGCCCTTCTGCTCATTATGGTAGCGTTGGCAGTCCACTCAGTATTTTTGAAGGGAGCTGGGGAGGGAATTCGCTTCTATCTGGTTCCTGATTTTGCCGGAATGAAGGAGATTGGGATTGGAAATGTAATTTTTGGGGCAATGAGCCAGGCGTTTTTCACCCTTTCCATTGGAATTGGGGCAATGTTAATCTTTGGAAGTTATATCGGCAGAGAGCGGAGTTTGACAGGGGAAGCCGTCAGCATTACAGCCCTTGATACCTTCGTGGCGTTGATGGCAGGATTTATCATTATTCCCTCCTGCTTTGCCTTTGGAATCGAGCCGGGGGCGGGGCCGAGTCTGATTTTTATTACGATACCAAATATATTTGCCCAGATGACAGGCGGAAGGCTTTGGGGAGCGTTGTTCTTTCTGTTTTTAACTTTCGCGGCGTTTACGACGATTGTGGCGGTATTCGAGAATATTATTTCATTTGCCATTGATCTGCTTGGCTGGCCCAGAAGTAAGAGTGTGCTGGTGAATGTGGTCCTGCTGATAGTCTTAAGTATGCCGTGTGTACTGGGCTTCAATGTGCTGGCAGGCTTTGAGCCGTTGGGTGCGGGGACGAATATCATGGATCTTGAGGATTTTATCGTGTCCAATAATCTTCTTCCTCTTGGAAGTCTTGGTTACGTGCTGTTCTGTACCAGAAGGAATGGCTGGGGATGGGAGAATTTCCTTGAGGAAGCCAACGCGGGAGAGGGAATTCGTTTTCCCCGTGGGTTAAAAGGATATGTGTCTTATGTGCTGCCTCTGATTATTATTGTGATTTATTTGAAGGGATATTACGACAAATTTGCAGGACAGGGGACAATGGCGCTGGTGGGCTGGATGGCAGCGGCGGTCTTGTTTTTGGGCTTCGTGCTGTTCTGTGCAGGGTCGAAATCGCTGGATACATAGTCAGATTAAGGTATAAAGCAGCGGACTTAACAGGTTTATGATATAAAAGATATACAAGGAGGTACTTTATGAGATATGAGATTAAGGGAGAGACGCTTCCGGTTGTCATCTGTCAGCTTGAAGGCGGAGAGAAGATGATTACAGAAGGAGGCGGCATGTCGTGGATGTCGCCAAACATGCTGATGGAGACAACCACCAACGGAGGAATCGGGAAAGCGTTTGGCAGGATGTTTTCAGGAGAGAAGATGTTCCAGAACGTTTATACAGCGCAGGGCGGCAGCGGTATGATTGCTTTCGCATCCAGTTTTCCAGGCTCCATCAAGGCGTACGAGATTGCCCCTGGTCAGGAGATGATTTTCCAAAAGAGCGCGTTTCTTGCTGGAGAAGCAGGAGTACAATTATCTGTATTTTTCAATAAGAAGTTCAGTTCAGGCTTGTTTGGCGGAGAAGGCTTCATTATGCAGAAGATTAGCGGGTACGGTACTGTGTTTGCTGAATTTGACGGACATGTGGTGGAATACGAGCTTCAGCCAGGGCAGCAGATTGTGGTAGATACGGGACATCTTGCGGCAATGACGGCTACCTGCCAGATGGAGATTAAGAGTGTACCAGGAGTGAAAAACATGTTGTTTGGGGGAGAAGGACTGTTTAATACGGTCATCAGCGGGCCTGGTAAAGTATGGCTTCAGACGATGCCGATTAGTAATGTGGCGGGAATATTAAGGCCATATCTGCCGTCTGGTTCATAGGTTGTCAGATGAAGATTGATATTTCTGGATACGAGCTTCTTCATTTTACTATTTTGTGAGAATAAAATACGGAAACTAAAATCCACTGTACGAATCTGCTATTCAGTACAGTGGATTTTAAAATTCTGTATCCATCGGACGATACCTCGTTTCTATTATATATTTTTGACTTTAAAGATTTAAGTTTTTGGTGGTCTGTCCTCCTTTTCTTTTGATGTCATTATAATATCACACGATACAGAATATGTCAATAGATAATCAGAAAAAAATATATGAAATAATAAAAAAACTGAAAAATTGGTATAACTATAAAAGATATACTGAAATTATTGCTTGAGCAGGCTAAAATTAAGTGTTGTGTGTGTGTGGCGCAATGCTTTGCAAGAGATTAACAAGCTCTGCAGGCGTTTCTTTCGAGCCGTTTGAGGACCAGGAGATGTAGAGATTGTATAGAGCGCCCGCAAAAGCCTGCAGGCCATAATAGGTCTCAATTCCATCTTCCGGTTTATACCAGGCTTCAACGATGTATTTGCTGATGGCTGTCAAAAGAAGGTGGCCTAAGCCGCTTTTGAACAGACTGTCAAGAAATTCCTTGTGTTTCTCAAAGTAGGAGAAACAGTGGAACAGGTTGGCGGAATCATAGATTTGCCTGTCCAGCGACAGCTCGCGGGCTTCTCTCTGATAATGGGCTAACGCCTCATCAAGATAGGAGGAGAAGATATCTTCTTTTGACTGGTAATTCCGGTAATAGGTCATCCTTGATACACCGGCTCTCTGGGTAAGCTCGGATATAGATATGGCGGACAACGGTTTTTCTTTTAATAGCTGCATCAGAGCAGTAACAATACACTCACGGGCTAATTGATTGGCCTGATTCTTTCTTTCTGTACTCATGAACAAAATCCCCTTGTTTGTCACAGTTGCATGTTAAGATATTGAATTTTAATGTTTAAAGTGTTACAATTTGTCACACTTGATTATAGACAAATACGTTGTAAATTTCAAGGGAAATGGTATCTCAAAGAGATATAAAGAGAGAATATATGAGTTGCCAGGAGGAATTGCCATATGAAGACAGCGATTATGACAGACAGTAACAGTGGAATCACAAAAAGCGAAGCAGAAAAATTAGGAATCTTTTCCCTTCCGATGCCAGTAATCATTGATGAAGTGATTTGTTATGAGGGTGTGGATCTTACGCAGGAAATGTTCTACAGCAGCCTGACGGGAGGAAAGGATGTATCCACCTCTCAGCCGTCGCCTGGGGAGGTTATGGGGATGTGGGATGAGATTCTTGCAAAAGGATATGATGAGATTGTCCATATTCCAATGTCCAGTGGTTTGAGCAATTCCTGTGAGTCAGCCATTTCTCTTGCGTCTGACTATGACGGAAAAGTAGAGGTGGTGGACAATCACAGGATTTCCGTGACCCTTAGAGAGTCGGTGTTGGAGGCCAAGGGGCTTTCTGACAGGGGCATGTCTGCCAAGGAGATTAAGAAAGAGCTGGAAGCTCGTGCGTATGAAGCCAGCATCTATATCGCGGTTGATACGTTGGAGTTTTTGAAAAAGGGAGGAAGGGTGACGCCTGCCGCTGCTGCTTTGGGTGCAGTACTGAATATCAAACCCGTACTTACAATACAGGGAGAGCGGCTGGATGCATTTGCCAAAGTACGTGGAATGAAAAAGTGTAAACATAAAATGTTAGAGGCGCTGAAAAATGATTTGGCGACACGCTTCAAGGATGTGGACATGAGCCAGATTGTAATTGGAGGCGCCGGTGCAGGGCTTAATGCCGACGAGGAAAAAGAATGGACGGATACTTTAAAAGAGACATTTCCAAAGGCTATCGTCTATTATAATCCGCTGTCTTTCAGCATTGGAAGCCATACCGGACCTGGCGCCGTAGGGACGGCCATCAGTATCCGCAGGTAAAAATCTTTGATTTTAATACCCAAGGGCATACGGGAATGCATACCCTTGGGTATATCATCCATAATCTGACCATCTGTTTATTTGTCTGATAAACATTCCGAATTGTAAAAAAATATTTGAGAAATTTTGGCGAATTGTGAAGTAATGTTGCTATTATCAAAAAAGATGCTATAATGGTTAGAAAAGAACATTTGAAATAGAAAGAATATACAAAAAAAGCTAAGAATATACATCATCCTTAGCTTTTGGTAAGAAGCAGATAACGGGAATCGAACCCGCCTCTCCAGCTTGGGAAGCTAGCATTCTACCAATGAACTATATCTGCATGCCAATGATTATATCACCTATTTGATGAAAAAGCAATTCTTTTTCTAAATTAAGAAAAAATTCATAATTTCTATCGAAAATGTTTGGATTTCAGACTTATAATGATGAGAGTATGCTAGGAGGAATCTATGGAGAGAGTAATAGAAGTAAAAAGTCTTTATAAGTTGTATCGGGTTGGCGACGAGGTTGTACGGGCGCTGGACGGAGTAGGATTCGAGATTTTTAAGGGAGAGTTCTGTGCCATTGTTGGTACGTCAGGGTCCGGCAAATCCACGCTGCTGAATATGCTGGCGGGACTTGAGAAGCCGACCAGAGGCAGCGTGGTGATTGCGGGGTCCCACATCGAGAATCTGACAGAGGAACAGTTGGTACGGTTCAGGCGGGAGAATGTGGGATTTATTTTTCAGTCCTTCCATCTGCTGGGAACCATGAACGCTGTGGAGAATGTGGCATTGCCCTTAAGCTTTCGGGGAGTGCCCAGGGATGTGCGGATGCGTAAGGCGGATAAGATGCTGGATTTGGTTAAGCTTAAGAAGCATAAGAAGCATCTGCCAAACCAGATGTCCGGCGGGCAGCAGCAGCGAGTAGGTGTTGCCAGGGCATTAGTGTTGGACCCGAAGATTATATTTGCAGATGAACCCACAGGGAATTTGGACTCTCACACATCAGAGGAGGTCATGCGGCTGATGCAGCAGGTGGTGAGAGAACAGAAGAAAACCCTTGTCATGGTTACCCATGACGCGCATCTGGCGACTTATGCAGACAGAGTCTTTCATATCCGGGATGGAAAGATTCTTAAGATTGAAGACAACCGGAAGATTGCATTACAGGGAGGACTGAAAGGATGAGAAGATTAAGGAAACTTCTGATGGGAGTATGTTTGGCTGCGCTGCTGGTCACAGTGATGACGCCGGCGGGGGTGTTGGCGGAGGATGTGCAGAAAGGGGACGATGAGGCTGTAGGTGTAGGAGCAAAGAATGGGAATGGTATTACGATTGCATCTGAGGAAAACCGAGTCCCAACATTTGAGGCAGGCAAATCAACGACCTGGACATTAATTGTACATAATAATTCAGGTGTAGATTTGAACAACGCAGTCTTATCTCCAAGCTTGGGTGATAAAAACGAAGAATGGCCTTTTAATACAGAATACCAGAGCTATGCAAGGGAACTGAATATTAAGAACGGCGAATCGCAGGCCGTTTCCTTTGAGTTTACTCAGAGAGAGGATGTGCCGACTTCGAGGCATACTTTACAATTCAATATATACGCAAAGGGATATCAGGATGCACTAGTTTCTCAGAAATTCTATGCGAATACCACCGCAAAACCAATAGAAAATCTGGAGCCTCCCGTTGGTGATAATCCAGTCCCGAATCCAGGAGACCAGATCGTCGGAGACGGGTTGGACTTCCCCTCAGTAGATGCAGGCGGCTTTAGCAACGGAGGCGCTTCCTTCAGCGGCGGAGGCGGTTCTGGCTCAGATGGCTCTGTTTCAGTTCCGCGAGTGATTGTCACAGGCTTCAACACGGACCCAGCAGAGGTACGGGCAGGAAGTAATTTTACCCTGACAATTCATTTAAAGAATACGTCAAAGGCCACCAGAGTGCGTAACATGCTGTTTGACTTAAGCGCACCGACGGAGGGCGCCGACGCCCAGACAGTAGCGCCGGCATTCCTTCCGGCATCAGGCTCCAGCTCCATTTACCTGGATGGGATTAAGGCGAATGGAACGGCAGACATATCTATTCAGCTCAATGCCAAGTCGGACCTTTTACAGAAGCCATACAGTGTGGATTTGTCCATGAAATACGAGGACAACGACGGCGCGCAGATTGACGCAGCCTCTAGTATCTCCATTCCGGTAAAGCAGGATGCAAGATTTGAGTTCAGTGAATTTGAGATAAGCCCAGAGAGCATTTCACTGGGAGACGAGGCAAATGTAATGTGTAACCTCTACAATTTGGGCAGGATTAAGCTCTACAATGTGAGAGCGATATTTGAAGGCGCCTGCATCAAAAAGGAAGAAGTGTTTCTGGGGAATGTGGAGTCCGGTGCAACGGCTTCAATTGACGCTATGCTGGAAGGTGTGCAGGCAACACAAGGACCTGCAAATGTAACAATGACCTTAAGCTACGAGGATGAGGCGGGAAAGATTTCAACTGCCACGAAGGAGCTGCAGATTGAGGTCATGGAGATGATGGAAGATTCATCCATGATGTCCGGTATGGAGATACTGGAAGAAGAAAAGTCCTTTCCTGTGATTCCGGTGGCTGTTATTGCAGGGATTGTCGTCATTGTCATTCTCATTGTGGTGATAAGGAAGAAACGGAAAAAACGGCAGAGATTGAATGAAGAGGAGGAATTGCTGGATGAGCTGGATAGATCTTCTGAGGATGAGCGGTAGCAATTTAAAGCGACGGAAGCTTCGGACCTTCCTGACTGTCCTCGGAGTGATCATTGGTACGGCCTCCATTGTAGTCATGATTTCATTGGGATTGGGTCTGCAGGAGTCTCTCTACCAGGAGGTAGAGAATTCCGGCGGTCTAACCAGCATCAAGGTGACTGGAGCTAATGCGGGAGACTCTATGGTTTCCTATTCATCCGGCGACAGCGGGGAAGAATCGAAGAAATATATCAATGATCAGGTAATCAGCGAGCTTTCAAAGATTGAGAATGTAACCATTGCATCACCGGTGTATGAGATGTGGGTGAATATGATAAAGGGTAAGTACGAAGGCAACGGTCAACTGGTTGCAATGACTCCAGAAGGCCTGGTTGCCAAGAATATTCCACTGGCAGAGGGGAAGCTTCCGGCTTCTGGAGGCAGTACGCTGGAGGTGGTGTACGGCAATGGAATACCGACGATGTTTTATGAGAAAGGGTCGGGGAAGAGCTATTACGAGACGATGGAGCTGCCTGACATTGACTTTATCCATGATTCCATTTTTATGATTCTTGACCAGGACGGATACTATAACAGTATGGGAAGCGGAATGGATATGGGAGGAGATGAAAATGGAGGACAGCAGGCCAAATCTAATACTGTTCAGAAGCATGTGGTAAGAGCATGTGGTATGGTACAAGGCGGTCCTGACGAGTATAATGCCAATTATTACTATATATATTGCGATTTGGATACACTGAAACAGATTTTGAAGAAGGAGTTCTCAGGAAGAGCGATCCCAGGACAGCCCACTACGAAATCGGGCAAGCCATATAAGGAATTCTGTTATACCTATGCCCAGGTTAATGTAGACGATATCGACAATGTAGATAAGGTGGCGGCCATCATCCGTGAAAAGGGATACAATGTAGAGACGAATGCAGAGTACTTAAACAGTATGAAAAGCCAGTTTGCCATTATTCAGGCAGTATTGGGCGGCATTGGAGCGGTGTCCCTGTTCGTGGCTGCAATCGGTATTGCTAATACAATGATGATGTCCATCTATGAGCGGACAAAAGAAATCGGAGTAATCAAGGTATTGGGTTGCAGTTTAAAGAATATTAAGCAGATGTTCCTGCTGGAAGCGGCGTTTATCGGTCTGCTTGGAGGCATGATGGGGAATGTATTGAGCTTCCTGATGTCTGCTGTCATTAATTTCCTGACCAGACAGGGTGCGACATCTATGGGATTTTCAAGTAATATCTCCTATATTCCTCCATGGCTGGTGTTGCTTTCTATGGGCTTCGCTATGCTGGTAGGGGTAATAGCAGGATATTTCCCCGCCCTTCGTGCCATGAAGCTGAGTCCCCTTGCGGCAATTCGCAATGAATAAGGAGTAAAGGGGCTTATTCTTCAATAATGTGGATTTCGAGGTAATCAAAGTCAATAGAGTCCACGAAGTTATCCTGTGTAAACCGCGTCTTGTCATGTCGTTTGAATTCATCAATCGTTGCATCCAGCCAGATTGGTTTGCTCAAATCAAATTCATAGCATATGGCATCAAGAGCGTTGAATATCTTATGGGTTCGGGTATCGTCCGTATCATCACAGATGACGGTATCCCGAACCATTCTATTGTCCTTAAATTCTTTTCCCCATAAACGAAACATAACCATACCTCATTTCCATAAAATATACTGAAAAGTATATCTGTTTTTTGCGTAGCTGTAAAGAGAAAAATTCTTAGCTATACAAATTCAAGATGAGGGCTTATAATAAGAATCGTATATATGAAAGCGGGGATGATTATATGATTGGAACAGGAAGAATACATGTATACTATGGAGACGGGAAGGGAAAGACGACTGCCGCAGTGGGATTGGCCGTTCGGGCTGTGGGCGCCGGACTTAAGGTGCTGGTGTTTCAGTTTCTAAAGGACAATTCCTCCAGTGAACGCAAGGTATTGGAGGTTCTCCCGAACGTTACCTGCCTTCCGGGAAGGGAGAAGGTAAAGTTTGTGGGTAATATGAACAGAGACGAGCGTGCACAGCTTCGCCATTACAACAATAAGGCTTTGGACGAGATCATAAAATTCTGCGCTCCATTCGATATGCTGCTGCTGGACGAGGTGCTGTGCGCCCTTAAGTTTGACGTAATCAGTGAGGACAAGCTTATCAGTTTTATCCAGCATAAGCCGAGAGGGTTGGAGATTGTGATGACAGGTCATGAGGTTACGGACAATCTGCTTGAGATGGCAGACTATGCCACGGAGATACGGAAGGTGAAGCATCAGTTTGACTTAGGCAGGTCGGCAAGACAGGGGATTGAGTTCTAAGATTTTCTTGACTATTTTTTAGGTTATTTGCAAATATAATCAGTTTCTTAAATAAATGTGAATTTCATGACATACCTTGATTCATATGGTATACTATGGACAGTACGAATTAACTCTTCGATATGAGAGGAGAGATACTATATGGAGAATGCAATAAAGAATTATGAGGATGTAGACAGTTGGAAGACTATTATGTTCCTGTATAACTCAGCATTGAAGGAAGTTGGAACGAAGCTAGAGATACTGAACGATGAATTCCAGCACGTACATAAGTATAATCCGATTGAGCATATCAAGACCAGAGTAAAGACACCAGAAAGTATAGTAAAGAAGTTAAGGAAGAACGGGTACGAGATATCGATTGAGAATATGGTCAAGCATGTCAACGATATAGCCGGCGTGAGGCTTATTTGCTCCTTCACATCCGACATTTATCAGTTGGGAGAGATGATCGGGAACCAGAGTGATTTGAAGGTTCTGGCAATCAAGGATTACATTAAGCGCCCGAAGACAAGCGGTTATAAGAGCTATCATATGCTGGTATCCGTGCCGATATTTTTATCGGACAGTGTAGTAGATACAAAAGTAGAGATTCAGATTCGGACGATTGCCATGGATTTCTGGGCAAGCCTTGAACATAAGATCTATTACAAATTTGAAGGAAATGCTCCCGAATATATAAGTCGGGAATTGAGAGAATGTGCGGAGATGGTTTCATCCCTGGATGAGAAGATGCTGTCTCTGAACAGAGCAATCCTGGATTGCTTAAGAGAACAAGAAGAGTTAAGAATCAGTACAAAGAGAAATGAAAGGAGCCATACGAGCCGTGTGGCGATGTCGGGTCTGAGTTAATCTCAGACCTCTTTTTTTGCCTATAAAGTATATCTATAAATAGAAATTATATATTATAAAAGTCTATTTGAAGCCTGGGCCATGGATTTATATAATAGAGGTAAGGGCACAGCCGCAGGCAATCATGTCGGGCATAAATCACCCGAAAGGAGAGGACAATATGTTCATAGATACCCACATGCACGAAATGACTTACTCAAAGGACAGTTTTCTAAAGCTAGAACAGATGGTAGAGCTTGCAAAGCTAAAAGGGCTTGGAGGAATCTGCATTACTGACCATGACAGCATGGGACTTAAGGAATATGCCGCAGACTATTCTAGGAGGACTGGCTTCCCCATTTTTGTGGGTATTGAATTCTTCTCTTTGCAGGGCGATATTGTTGCATTCGGGATTGACGACTACCCAAAAGAGCGCATACCTGCCCAGGAGTTTATTGATTTGGTCAAAGGACAGGGGGGCGTGTGCTATGCAGCGCATCCCTTCCGCAACAACAACCGAGGGCTAGAGGAACATCTCCTAAAGGTGCATGGCCTGGACGGTCTGGAAGTGCTTAACGGAAGCACGTCAATGGAAGCTTGCAGGACGGCGGCAGAATTTGCGCTAGAATTGGGGCTTTTCACCATGGGCGCAAGCGACTGCCATGTTCCGGAGAAGGTTGGCGTCTGTGCGACTTATTTCCCTGAAGAAGTACATACCATGCAAGAGTTTCTTTCCATATTTAAAAAGGGAGGGATGAAGCCTGCCCTTTATGACGGCAAGACCTACCATACCATAGATATCAGAAGCAGCACCGTTCGTGAAAATCTGGAAAGCTATTGCTATGCGACGTGTGTAAGGACATAACAGATTTACAGTGGTAAAAGAGTCTGGGAAATTTCTCAAACTATTTTATAATATATTAAATATTCGTTTACCTTTTTGTCAAACAATGATAGAATATGTCTATATGTGTTGGAGGTAAACGAACCGAAGAAGAAAGGTGGAATGTAAAATGGTTACAGTCAACGCAATGGGAGATAACTGTCCAATTCCGGTTATCAAGACCAAAAAGGCAATGCAGGCGCTTACAGGGCCGGAGACAATCGAGGTTCTGGTGGACAATGAGATTGCAGTACAGAACGTTACGAAGATGGCGTCAAGCGCAGGAGGAGCGGTATCCTCCGAGAAGCTTGGAGATGCGCAGTTTAAGATTACAATCCAGATGGAAGGCGCAGCAGCTCAAGATGCAGCAGAGGATGTGGTATGTGCGCCGGATGCAAGGGACAACACTGTGGTGGTCGTTTCATCTGACAGGATGGGTATAGGAAACGACGAATTGGGTAAAGTATTAATGAAAGGTTTTATCTTTGCTGTTACGCAGCTTGACACTCTGCCTAAGACCATGCTTTTCTATAATGGCGGAGCGACCCTGACGGCTGAAGGCTCTGATTCACTGGAAGACCTTAAGTCTTTGGAGGCACAGGGCGTGGAGATTATGACCTGCGGAACTTGTCTGGATTACTATGGACTTAAAGATAAGCTGGCTGTAGGTTCTGTGACGAATATGTACAGCATTGTAGAGACAATGGCGAAAGCAGGAAAGATTATTAGACCATAGTATATATTTTGCAATTTTAAGTACATCATTGTCAGGAGGCTCTGGCAATGATGTACTTGTATCAGAAAAAAGAGATGTTCAGGAGGTTTTGAAATGAAATCAGATGTTAGATTAACGCAATTAAGTAAGACGGCTGGCTGAGCGGCTAAGATAGGTCCAGAGACCCTTGCTCAGGTACTGAGTAAGCTGCCTCAATTCCATGATGACAATTTAATAGTAGGGATTGAAACATCCGACGACGCAGCCATTTATAAAGTTACTGATGAGATTGCGATGATCCAGACGGTAGATTTCTTTACTCCGATTGTTGACGACCCTTATATGTTTGGGCAGATCGCAGCGGCAAACTCTCTAAGCGACGTATGGGCTATGGGGGGAGAGCCGGCAGTAGCGCTTAACATAGTCGGTTTCCCGAATTGTCTGGATCCGGCGATTTTGGGCGACATCCTGGCGGGTGGCGCCATGAAGGTGAAAGAAGCAGGAGCTGTGCTGGTGGGAGGACATTCCGTACAGGACGATGAGCCGAAGTATGGGCTGTGTGTATCCGGCTTTGTGCATCCTGATAAGATATTTAAGAATTATGGCTGCAGGCCGGGAGATATCCTGGTGCTCACGAAGCAGATTGGAAGCGGCGTGGTAAATACTGCGATTAAGGCAGAGATGGCATCCCCGTCCGCCATTCGTGAGGCGCAGACAGTTATGGCTTCCCTGAACAAGAAGGGCAAGCAGGTGGTAGAGAAGTACGACGTATCCGCATGTACGGATATTACGGGCTTTGGGCTTCTTGGACATTGTGTGGAGATGGCCCAGGCCAGTGAGGTGACATTCGAGCTTCGTGTAAAGGATATCGCGTATTTTGAGGATGCCATTGATTATGCGAAGATGGGACTGGTTCCGGCGGGAGCTTATAAGAATCGAGGCTATTCCATCGGTAAGGTGGAGGCGGGAGCCGTAAAGGAGTATTATCTTGACCTGCTCTATGATCCCCAGACATCAGGCGGGCTGTTGATTAGCGTTTCACCGGAGTATGTTCAGGAGATGCTAAGAGACTTTGAAAAGGCAGGCATGGATACGGCAGTCTCGATTATTGGAAAGGTAGCAGACAAGAGCGATAAATTAATACGTCTGTTTTAAGGCCAGAGCAGACTGGAAATAAAATAGTTAGGAAATGAGAGAGATGAATAAGAATATGCTGTACCGCAGTATTCCGAAGGTGGACGTACTGCTGGAAAATGAAACCATCCAAAAGTTGATTGACCATTACAGCAGGGATACCGTGATGGAGGCAATCCATATAGAGATGGACAAGCTGAGAGAATTTATCGGGCAATGTGAGGAGGAGGATAGGGCAAGGGCGCAGATTGAGCTGCTTCTTGCCCATATAGAGATGACCGTTGCCGCTATGCACACTCCCAATATGTGTATGGTGATTAACGGTACGGGCACTATTCTTCACACGAACCTGGGTCGTGCGCCCATCGGACAGGAGCATATGAGGCGTCTGTCTGCAATCGCAACGGGATATTCTAACCTTGAGTACAATCTAAAGGAAGGGCGCAGGGGAGAGCGTTATTCCCATTTTGAGAAGTTATTATGCAAGATTACAGGGGCTGAGGCTGCCATGGCGGTAAATAACAACGCTGCGGCAGTCATGTTGATTCTGAGTTCACTTGCCAAGGGAGGCCAGGTGGTCGTTTCCCGTGGTGAGCTGGTGGAAATCGGGGGAAAGTTTCGGATTCCTGACGTGATGGAGCAAAGCGGCGCTACGCTGGTTGAGGTTGGCACCACCAATAAGACCCATTTTGACGACTATGAAAATGCAATCACTGAGGAGACGAAGGCTCTCCTTAAGGTTCACACCAGCAATTACAGGATTGTAGGTTTTACGGAGAGCGTGGGTATCGACGAATTGATTCCCATTGCCAAGGAGCATGAGATTCCTGTAATTGAGGATTTGGGAAGCGGCGTGCTCATTGATTTGAGTAAATACGGCATTACATATGAGCCGACGGTCCAGGATTCCATCGCCAAGGGGGCAGACGTGGTATGCTTCAGCGGCGACAAGCTGTTGGGTGGCCCCCAGGCAGGAATTATTATTGGACGGAAGAAATATATTGACATGATGAAGAAGAACCAGTTGACACGAGCGCTTAGGATCGACAAATTTACGGCAGCGGCTCTTGAGATGGTGCTGCAGGAATATCTGTCTGAGGAGAAAGCAATCCAGAATATTCCGGTTCTTCGGATGATTACGTGTCCATTGGAGGATGTGAAGTGGGAAGCTGAGGAGCTGTGTAAGATTTTGAATGAGAAAGAGCTGCCGGCTAAGATTGAGTGCGTGCCCTGCGAGTCCCAGATTGGAGGGGGCTCCCTTCCTCTTGAGCGGATTCCGAGTATGGCTGTGGCAATCCATCCCCAGAAGATTAGTGTTGCTGAGCTGGAAGAACGTATGCGGCACCTGCCCATACCTGCAATACCCAGGACGGTTAATGATACGGTGCTTCTGGATGTAAGAACCATTGAGCGGCGTTTTTTTAAGCTGCTTGCAGAGCAGTTCAAGGAGTTGGACGTGTTGGAGAAAATCAGCCTAATCGCAGGGCGGTAACAGACAGAATGGATGATAGAGTTTGTAAAGAGGTGAGAAATGAAAAATATAATCGTTGGTACGGCGGGGCATATTGACCACGGGAAGACGACGCTTATTAAGGCTCTGACAGGACGTAATACAGACCGGTGGGAGGAAGAACAGAGGCGGGGGATTACCATTGACCTGGGATTTACTTATTTTGACCTTCCATGCGGGGACCGTGTAGGCATCATTGATGTTCCGGGACATGAGCGGTTCATCAACAACATGGTTGCCGGCGTGGTGGGGATGGATTTGGTACTGCTGGTGATTGCCGCGGATGAAGGGATTATGCCTCAGACCAGAGAGCATGTGGATATCCTGAATCTGCTTGGGATAGAGAAAAGTATTATTGTTTTGAATAAATGTGACCTGGTGGATGAGGAATGGCTTGAGCTGGTGGAAGAAGAAATAAAGGAGGAGTTAGAGGGAACTTTTCTTGAAAACTCACCTGCGGTCAGGGTGTCGGCGGCGACGGGAGAAGGTCTAAAGGACCTGATTAACCTGATTGAGCGGATGACCAGTGATGAAGTAGTGGAAAAAGACGTTCAGACCATTCCGCGTCTTCCGGTTGATCGGGCGTTTACGCTGTCGGGCTTCGGGACGATTATTACCGGCACGCTGGTATCTGGAACGATTTCCAAGGAGGATACGCTTCAAATGTATCCGGTAGGCAAGGAATGTAAGATTCGCAGCATTCAGGTGCATGGGCGGGACAAGGAGGAATGTTTTGCCGGACAGCGTGTGGCAATTAATCTGTCTAATGTGAAAAAGAAGGAAATTAAGAGAGGGTGTGTGCTGGCGCCCAAGAACAGTATGAAGAACACAGACCTTTTGGACGTGAAAATTAGGATTCTGGATTCCTCTGTTCGGGTTTTGACGAACCATATGCGGCTGCATTTTTTTACAGGCACAAGCGAGGTGCTGTGCCGGGCCGTTCTGCTTGACAAGGAGGAGATAGGGCCCGCAGAGAGTGGGTTTGTACAGCTTCGGCTGGAGGAAGAAGTTGCCGTAAGGCGCGGTGATAAATTTGTGGTACGTTTCTATTCGCCGATGGAGACGATTGGAGGAGGCGTTATACTGGAGCCAAATCCAAGAGTAAAACGGCGGTTCCAGCAGGAGGTTATTGAAGAACTTGAGCGCAAAGAGTCCGGTTCAACGGCAGACGTGATTGAACTTCATGTCAAAGGGCATGGAGATACGTTGATTACCCTGGCTGAGCTTGCGAAGCTTACTGCGCTTTCGTTGGACGAGGTGCGGGAGGATGTAGAGAATTTGGAGAGCCAGGGGATAGTGTGTGTATTTCCTATGCGTAAGGATACTTATGTATGGCATAGCGACAGCAGGCGCGGTGCAGAGCAGACTCTTAAGAGCGTGCTTAAGGCTTACGAGGAGAGATTTCCCTATCGTTACGGCATGAAGAAGGCGGAGGTCCTGGCAGCTCATTTTCAGAAGATTAAGCCGAATGTTTTTGAGAGGATTCTGGATCTGCTCATTGACGATGGATGTCTGAAACGTGTGGATGAGTTTCTGTGTACGCCTGAATATGAGGTGAGGAAGGACACAACCTATGACAAGGTATCCAAGCTTCTTCTGGACACCTTTACAAAAGCTAAGTATGATTTTGTGCGCTATTCGGAGATTGAATTCAAGGGTGTGGACAGAATGACAGCGGATGATATCCTGAATATTTTGCTGGAAGAACAAAAAATCGTGAAAGTTACGGATGATATGTTTACATTAAAGGAATACATGGAGAGCGCAAAGGAAGCGATTCAGAAGAAGCTTTTGGAGGACCCGCTGATTACCATTGCACAGGTCAGGGATTTGTTTGAAACCAGTAGAAAAAGCGCCAAACCTATACTTGAGTACATGGACAGTATAAAAGTAACCAAGAAGACGGGGGCAGAGAGTGAAAGGATTGCATTCTAATGAATTTGAAACAGTTAGAGGCCTTCGTCCAGGTGGCGGAGGGCGGCAGTTTTTCAAAGGCGGCCAAGGAGCTGTTTTTAACGCAGCCAACCATAAGCGCCCATATTGCTTCTTTGGAAAAGGAGTTGAGCGTAAGGCTGTTTGTTAGAAATACGAAAGAGGTGGGCTTATCAGACGACGGGAAAGATTTATACAAATATGCAAGGCAGATTGTTGATTTGGAGAAGAAGATAGAGGAACGTTTTGGTGAAAAGGATAGCGGGGAGAAGCACTGTGTAACGATTGCTGCATCTACGATACCAGCCCAGTATCTTCTGCCAAAGATTCTAATCCGATTTAATGAGAAGCATCCGGAGGAACAGATTAAGATCATTGAGACTGACAGTACAAAGGTTGTAACCCAGATTGTTGAGCACATGGCAGATGTAGGGTTTACTGGTACTGTGCTGGAGAAGAAGCATTGTAAATATATTCCCTTTTACAAAGATGAGCTGGTAATCATTACGCCAAATACAGAAAAGTATCAGAAGCTTATGCAGGAATCGCCCAATGATATTCGCTGGCTGCTGAAGGAGCATGTTATTATGCGGGAGGAGGGCTCAGGCACGCGTAAGGAAGCGAAGAAGCAGTTGAAGCGGGCAGGAGTAAACCCGTCGGAGCTTGAGATTATCGCCAGTATTGAGAATCAGGAGACCATTAAAAAATCTGTGCGGCAGGGAATGGGGGTTTCCGTATTGTCCCGTCTTGCCACAGAGGAGGAGACGAGGGATGGATATGTGCTCGCATTTCCAATTCCGAAGGCAGACGCAGGGAGAGATATTAATCTGGTGTATAATAAGAATTATCAGTTGTCAGGGTCAGCAGAGCGGTTTATTAGGGTAGTAAGGGAAGTTTATCAAATTAAGAGGTAGATTTTACAGAGATTTAAAGGGAGAGAGTATATATAGGGTATATCTATATATACTCTCTTATATTAGGGAATTCAATTAGACGAAATGAAGAATTGGGAATATACTATAAAAAGAAACAGTCTCCGGAATTACTTGTTTCCGGAGATGTTTTTTGCTGGTGGAAAGGATGGAAACAAAAATGATTTATCTGGATAACGCGGCTACTACAATGCATAAGCCGCAGGAAGTGATTGAGGCGGTAGTGGCGGCAATGAGCTCTATGGGGAATGCGGGGAGAGGTGTAAACGATGCTTCCCTTAGTGCGTCTCGGCTCATTTATAATACGCGGGAGAAGCTATGCAAGCTGGTGGGCGGCACAGACCCCAGACAGGTTGTATTCACATGTAATTCCACGGAAAGCCTGAACATTGCCCTTCGTGGTCTTTTGGAGCCAGGGGATCATGTAATCACAACCATGCTTGAGCATAACTCTGTGCTTCGGCCTCTCTATGATTTGGAGGCAAATGGGACAAGCCTTACGATTGTGGAAAGTGATTCCAAGGGAAATTTTGATATCGAAGATATTAAGAGCGCTGTCAAGCCGGAGACAAAGGTGATTGTGTGTACAAACGGCTCGAACCTGACAGGCAATTATGTGGATTTGCAGCCAATCGGTGAATTTGCTCGAAAGAAGGGAATTCTTTTTGTGGTGGATGCTTCTCAGACGGCGGGGGTATTTCCCATCGATGTGGAGAAGATGAAGATAGATGTACTTTGTTTTACCGGACATAAGGGATTGTTGGGCCCCCAGGGAACCGGCGGTATGTATGTGAGGGAAGGGGTAAAGGTTCGTTCGCTGAAAGCGGGCGGAACCGGTGTCCAGACTTATAGTAAATCTCAGCCGGTTCAGATGCCTACGGCTCTTGAGGCGGGGACTCTGAATGGTCATGGAATTGCAGGGCTTTCCGCTGCCCTTGACTATATCGAGACATATGGAATGGACAAGATACGTGACCGCGAACAGGAATTGATGTGGCGGTTCTACGAGGGCGTTAAGGATATTGAAAACGTAACGGTATATGGGGATTTCAGCACGAAAGACCGCTGTGCGATTGTGACCCTGAACATCGGGGATTATGATTCTTCAGAAGTAAGTGACGAGCTTCTTACAGAATATGGTATTTCTACAAGGTCAGGAGGACACTGTGCACCGCTTATGCACGAGGCCCTTAAAACAGTGGAACAGGGGGCTGTGAGATTCAGCTTTTCACATTTTAATACGGATGAAGAAGTGGACGCTGCCATAAAGGCGGTCCGAGAGCTTTCTAAAGAGGAAGATTAGTAATGTTTAGGAAAGTTAGGAGGAACTAAGATGAATTTATCTGATTCAAAGAAAAAACTGGCGTTAGCCGGCGTGATCTGCGGACTTGTAGCGGCATGTCTTGCATTCATGGGGAATCCGGCAAACATGGCATTCTGTATCGCGTGTTTTATCCGTGATACTGCCGGTGCGCTTGGAATGCATCAGGCAGAGGTGGTTCAGTATGCAAGACCAGAGATTATCGGTCTGGTTCTGGGTGCATTTGCAATCTCTGTCGCAACAAAGGAATATCGTTCTACAGGAGGCTCATCTCCGATGATACGCTTTGTTTTGGGAATGATTATTGTTATTGGCTCTCTTGTATTCTTGGGATGTCCGCTGCGTATGGTGATTCGTATGTCAGCAGGGGATTTGAATGCGTGGGTCGCGTTAGTAGGCTTTATTCTTGGAGTGGCAACAGGTGTGTTTGCACTTAAAAAAGGCTTTAGTCTTGGCAGGGCTCATGCTGTAAATAAAGTGGGCGGAACAATGCTGCCGGCGATTATGATTGGAATCCTGATTCTTGCATTATGTACATCTGTTCTTAAGGCAAGTGAGGCAGGACCGGGAAGTATGCACGCACCGTTGATTGCATCATTAATTGGAGGTTTGTTATTCGGGGCGGTTGCACAGAAATCTCGGATGTGCTTCGCGGGAAGTATTCGTGATGTTATCCTGATGAAGAACTTTGATTTGTTCAGCGTGATTGCAGGCTTATTTGTAGTTATGCTTGTGTTCAACATTGCCACCAGCCGTTTTGTGGTGGGCTTCGATACACCAGGAATCATTGCTCATTCAGAGCATCTGTGGAACATTCTTGGTATGTATACGGTAGGATTCGCCGCGACACTTGCCGGAGGATGCCCCCTTCGCCAGTTGATTCTTGCAGGGCAGGGGTCCTCTGACTCGGCCGTGACGGTGATGGGAATGTTTGTGGGCGCGGCTCTGTGCCACAATTTGGGACTTGCAGCAAGTGGAACAGCCCTGAATGCAGAGACAAAGGAACTGGTGGCAGGCGCCGTACCTCCTCATGGGAAGGTGGCGTGTATCGTCTGTATTGCCGTATGCTTTGTAATAGCATTTACATGTAAACGGGATGAAGCAAAATAAAATATAGGTTGAAATTAAAGACAATACATAGTATTCTATGAAAGAAGGTAATAATATGAAGGAAGTAGATGCAAGAGGTCTTTCTTGTCCGGAGCCGTTGATGTTGACTGCAGAAGCGCTGAAAGGCGCATCAGGGCCAGTCAAGATACTGGTGACAGAACCCCACCAGAAGATGAATGTTGAGAAGTACGCTAAGGATCATGGTAAGAAATCAACTGCCAGCGAGAAGGACGGATATTTTGAAGTGGTGATTGAGTAGACATGAGAAAAAAAGAATTAAAATTGGTCGTGACATTTCATACAACTGCAGATGCAATGGCAATGGAGAAGGCATGTAAGGAATACCAGGCGCCTGGGCGGATTATCCCTGTTCCAAGGGCAATCTCAGCAGGGTGTGGCTTGTCGTGGTGCGCAGCCCTTGAGGACCGTGAGCAGATTGTTTCTATGATGCGCAAGGCGGGAATCGAGGAGGAGGAGATGCATGAGTGCATGGTATAGCGCTGGCGTGGAATGTTATGCAGGTTTTTTGCAGAAAAAAGACAGGTATGTATAAACGTACCTGTCTTTTAAGGTTCAACATCCATAGCTATACTCCTTTGATAAACAGATCTAATACATGCGGCAGCAATCGGTCGCTATATTCTGTGAGTGAAAATTTCCCATTGAAGAGCGCCCAGTCATAGATCAGTGCCCGCTCGTACATAGCATAGATGTTCATCAATTCTTCGGTTGTACTGGTATTGCTGAATTCCCCGCTTTTCAGTGAGTCATCAATAATCTCTGATATCCATCTGAAATAGAACCGCTTATGGTCAGACAGAGACTTCTTATCCTTCGTCGTGAGCTGTGAAGAATAGAGGAAGGCGAGAAGGCTGATATCGACGCTGGTTTCTATCATGAAGAATAATTCATGGTTAAGCAGCAGCAGCTTGTCATAGGCTGACATATCTGGATCAACCACAGTATACAATTCTTCATACTTTTGGTCAAACAAGTCTGACAGAGAATTAAGAAGCGCTTCTTTTCCTTTGAAATAATGATAGAAAGTTCCCTTGGACGTCTTGGACGCTGTGATAATTTCTTCTACAGTGGTATTGTCGTATCCATTCTTGTAGAACAGATTCCATGCGGCTTTTACAATGCGGCTTTTCGTTGATCGCCTTTTACGCGGCATTGGCATCATTCCTTTCCTTTTTTAGACATGCAGTCAGGGGACATGCCATAAGTTAATACTTTATAACAAGAGAAGCGGATTATTGTAACCCGCTTCTTTGCTTATTGCAGTATATCACATCTTGTCGTAAAATGCAAAACTAATACGCATCTTATTATGTAAATCTTATTATGTCAAATTAACCTACCTGGAAACCATACTTCAACGGATCTGTCGGATCGATGAGGTATGTTGCAACACCTGTTAAGTAGCAGCTTCCTGTAATCATTGGGATTACAGCATCGTAATCAGCAACCTTGGTGGTCTCTTTGATTACGCCCTTGAAGCGTGTACCGATAAAGCTCTCATAAATGAATTCTTCGCCAACTTTAATCTCGCCCCAGTGGTGCAGAGTAGCAAGCTTTGCGCTTGTACCAGTTCCGCAAGGTGAACGGTCAGCCATGGCATCACCGAAGATAACCACATTTCTCATGTTAGCTTCTCCTGGATTCGGAGTCGGTCCATAGAACTCAACCAAATCAACAGATGTGATGTCAAGCAATGGATGCTGAATCGGAATATCTCTATTGATGATATCAAGCATCTTCATACCAAGGTCTGCATACTGCGGGACAGTCTTGGGATTAATCTCACCGATGTCAAGCTTAGTGGTGTCAACCAATGCGAAGAAGCTTCCTCCAAAGGAGATAGTGAATTCGATTTCTTTTCCGTCAATCGTTACCTTCTGGTTCTCTTTGTAAACAAAAGCAGGTACGTTAGTCAAGGTTACGCTCTCTACCTTTCCGTCCTTTACAATGGCTGTTGTGCGAATCAGTCCTGCCGGTGCGTCCAGAACTACTTCGTTCTCGCCTTCTTTAGACTCTACCAATCCGGCTTCAATAGCAACCGTAACAGCGCCGATGGTACAATGTCCGCACATGTTCAGGTATCCGCCTGTGTCCATGAACATAACACCAAAATCAGCTTCTTTGTTCACTGGCTCGCACAGAAAAGCGCCGAACATATCGTGGTGTCCACGTGGCTCGAACATCAGAGCGGTACGAACCTGATCGTAGTTCTCCTCCATCCATTTCTTCTTCTCAATCATGGTGCTGCCTTCCGGCTCCGGAAAACCACCGATGACGATACGGCAGAATTCTCCTACAGTGTGGGAGTCAACTACCTGTAATGCGCTTTCAAAACGGCTGAAATTCACATTAGCTTTCAATTCCATAATTCTTGTACCTCCTATTAGGAAAATTAAATATTTATAGATAGAAACTATAAATTTGCTGTAAAAACACTTTAAAAGTCCCCGTACTTTTTCTGTGTTTTAAAAAGAATATTTACAACATACCGGAAAAAATTCACTATAAACGACAGTGAAATAAAAATTAGACTACGTTCTAGTATGCCGTTCAATTTCTTATACTTATTATGTACGAAAAACCTTGAAAAGTCAATGGTTTTTTGGGTTTATAAAAATATAAAAAAAGTGTTGAAATTAGGCGGAAATTATGCTATTGTTAAAGCACATGAGATAATGTATATGGGGGTAGTTGGGTGACTGGTGTGCCTCCTGGTCTTCAAAACCAGTGTTGGGCGTTAAGAGCGTCCTGGGTGGGTTCGATTCCCACATGCCCTCGCCAGAAAGAATCATTTATAGATGTTATTTATAGATTGCAGAGTTATACGAAGTAAGTAGACGAACTGTGAAGTTTTGTTTTTTACTTAATAAATTTTAAAAGGAGAAGGATGGCAATGGAAAATGTACAGATTTTGTTGCGTCAGCATGTTGGCGCGCCTTGTGCGGCAATCGTAAAAGCTGGGGACGAAGTAAAAAAAGGTACGAAGATTGCAACACCGACAGGCCTCGGAGCTAACATTTTTTCCAGTGTGTACGGCGTGGTGGAAGAAGTTCTGGAAGACAGAATCGTCATCAGACCGGATGAAGAACAGAAGGATGAGTTTGTACCGATTGAGGTAGAAGATGAGAACGATAAGCTTGCCCTGGTAAAAGAAGCCGGTATTGTCGGCATGGGCGGCGCTGGATTCCCGACAGGAATCAAGCTGGGAATTAACTTGGCGGAGACGGAGATGGCTGAGTTGGATGCAGAGATTAATCCAGAGCTTCCGGCAGATTTCAAGCTTGAGCACAGCTATATACTGATCAATGCTGCTGAGTGTGAGCCAGGACTTGAGCATAACATCAGACAGATTGAAGAACAGAGCGACAAGGTTGTCCGCGGCGTAAAGTATTGCATGGAGATTACCCATGCAGATAAGGCAATATTTGCGATCAAGAAGAAGAACAATAAGGCGATTGAGATTCTGAGAAAAGCGATTGCCAATGAGGCTGAGATTTCAATTCATCTCCTGCCGGATATTTACCCGATGGGTGAGGAGCGTGCGGTAGTGAGAGAATGTTTGGGTGTGAATCTTACAACTATGCAGCTTCCTTCAGCGGCAAGGTCGGTTGTTGTGAATCTTGAGACCGCTGCGAAGATTGCAGAGGCAATCGACGAGAAGAAGCCCTGTATCACGAAGAATCTGACTGTTCGTGGTAAGATTAACGGCGGTAATCAGGCGCATGTATTTATGGATGTGCCGGTAGGCGTAAGCGTTGGGGAATTGATTGAGAGAGCAGGCGGTATCGACGGCGTATATGGCGAGATTATCATGGGCGGAGCTTTTACCGGAAAGGCCACAGAACTTGACGCGCCGATTACCAAGACGACGGGCGGCATCCTTGTGACAATCGAATTCCCAGATCTTCACGGAGCGAACGTAGGACTTCTGGTTTGCGCATGCGGCGGAAGTGAAGAACGTATGCGTGAGATTGCGCAGAAGATGAACGGTAAGGTAGTATCTGTGTGCAGATGTAAGCAGGCGATTGAGAACAAGCCGGGCGCACCGCTTAAGTGCTTGAGACCGGGGAATTGTCCGGGACAGGTTAAGAACAACATGCAGTTCAAGAAAGACAAGTGCGAATACATTATTATCGGCAACTGCTCTGACTGCTCCAACACAGTTATGGCATCCGGTCCAAAGATGGGGCTTAAGGTATTCCACCAGACTGACCATGTTATGAGAACAGTTGGTCATGGGCTGTACAGGACGTTAAGGGTTTCTAAACAGGTAGACCAGCTTCCGAACGGCAAATAATACTCTGTAATTATGTTGGTATTACTATTGCAGGCAATAAGGGCAAAGGACCCCCGATTTCTTTGTCCGGAGGAAGAGAGGTAATCTCCATATTGCATGTAATTGTATATATACATTTAAGACCGTGATATCCACGGTGGCCTGCAAGGTGTACGGATTGTGTGCGCCAGAACGGGCTTAATCATCTAAGCGTACCGTAAAGTGGAACGCGCGGACCAAATTAAGGAGGGAAAACAATATGTCAATCACAGCTGAAACAGCGAAAGCTCATGCTCATGATCCAGCGGTATTATGTTGTAGAGCCGAGGGCGGCATTACAATCGAACCGGCGAATCTGGAAGATCCGGCAATCTTTGATGATTTGGTAGATTCAGGATTATTGAATCTTGACGGCTGCCTTACTATTGAGGAAGTTCTGGGAGCAAAACTTACAAAAACTTGTGATTCTCTCTGCCCACTTACTGCAGACGTTGTAGAAGGCGCAAAGGCGCCGAGCGCACCTGTAGTAGAAGCAGCAGAGGAAGTAGCGCCGGCGGCAGCGCCAGCAGCACCAGCGGCAGCGGCACCGATGGCAGGCGGAGTATTGAAGATCCATATCGGAGAAGGCAAGGATATTGACCTTGAGATTCCGGTTGGAGCTCTTGGCGGTGGAAGCGCTGTGGCAGAAGCGCCGGCAGGTGCAGCGGCAGTAGCAGCAGGTGTAGCGGCACCGGCTGCAGAGCAGGAGCCGAAGCTGATTAGAAGCTTGACAAGAAAGCACTTTAACATCACGGAGGTTAAGAGAGGACCGGAGACGAAGATTGATGGAACGACGCTTTATATCCGTGAAGGTATCGAGAAGGAATGTATCGATTCTCAGGCGTTAGTTTATGACTTGAAGATTGATATTATCACACCAGAGCAGTATCACACTTATTCCGAGACAATCATGGATGTTCAGCCAATCGCTACAAAAGAGGGCGAGGATGAGCTTGGATCTGGTGTTACGAGAGTTCTTGACGGTGTTGTTATGATGGTAACCGGTACAGATGCTAACGGAGTTCAGATTGGTGAGTTTGGTTCTTCTGAGGGTTATCTTGACGAGAACATTATGTGGGGACGTCCGGGAGCGCCTGAGAAGGGTGAGATCTTCATTAAAACCCAGGTTACGGTTAAAGAAGGAACGAACATGGAGAGACCTGGTCCGTTAGCAGCTCATACTGCAAGCGATATCATTACCCAGGAGATCCGTGAGTGCTTAAAGAAGCTGGATGAGTCTCTCGTAGTAGACACAGAGCAGTTTGATCAGTACAGAAGACCTGGCAAGAAGAAGGTCGTTATCGTTAAAGAGATTATGGGACAGGGAGCTATGCATGACAACCTGATTCTTCCTGTAGAGCCGGTTGGTATCCTTGGCGGAAAGCCGAACGTTGACTTAGGTAATGTTCCGGTAGCTGTATCTCCATTGGAGGTTCTTGACGGATGTATCCATGCACTTACATGTATCGGACCTGCATCAAAAGAGATGTCCAGACATTACTGGAGAGAGCCATTGGTTCTGGAAGCGCTGCATGATGAAGAAATTGACCTTTGCGGCGTTATCTTCGTAGGAAGCCCACAGATTAATGCAGAGAAGTTCTATGTATCTAAACGTGTAGGTCAGATTTGTGAGATGCTGGATGTAGACGGAGCATTCGTTACAACAGAAGGTTTCGGAAACAACCACATTGACTTTGCAAGCCACCATGAGCAGATCGGTATGAGAGGTATTCCGGTAGTAGGTATGTCTTTCTGTGCCGTTCAGGGAGCGCTGGTAGTTGGTAATAAGTATATGACACACATGGTTGATAATAATAAGTCTGAGTCAGGTATCGAGAACGAGGTTCTTGCTTGTAATACACTTTGTCCGGAAGATGCTGTTCGTGCATTACAGATGCTTAAGAATGCAATGGGCGGAGAAGATGTTAAAGCGGCTGAGAAGAAGTGGAATCCGAATGTGAAGTCTTCCAACGTAGAAGCAATCGAGAGTGTAACAGGAAAAGGACTTAAGCTGGTTGAGAATGAGCAGTCTCTGCCAATGAGCCAGAAGCGTAAGGAAAAATATGACTAAAGACGGGTGAACGAACATGGCGGAATTGAAATATGGCGATAAGATTATACGGATGGAAGGTATAATCGTAGAGGTACACGATGGCTCTGTGGCGATTGATTTGAAAGGTCGTCTGGGCTACCTGAAAGTACCAATGCGGATGTTCATCAGTGATTATCCCATTAAAGTGGGTCAGGAGGTTGCATGGAACATGAGTTTTGTGGAGCAGCTTGGACCTGAAGTCAATGAAAAGTATGTGAGTAACCTGAATACGTATACGCGGCGTCAGAAGGAGATGCGCGAAAAGAACCAGAACAATAAGGAGGTATAACAATGAGTTTGACATTAGTTAAGGGAATGCAATCTGAGATTTTTGTTCCTATTACTCCACCGTCTGTATGGGCTCCTGTTACGAAAGAGTTAAAGGATATGACGATTGCTCTTGCTACAGCGGCAGGTGTTCATCACAAAGACCAGGAGAGATTCAACCTGGCAGGTGATTTTACTTGGAGAAAAGTTACAGATGACATGCCATCTAACGAATTGATGGTATCACACGGCGGATATGATAACAGTGATGTTAATAAGGACATTAACTGTATGTTCCCGATTGATAGAATCCATGAGCTGGCAAAAGAAGGCTTTATCAAGGCTTGTGCGCCGGTACATGCAGGATTCATGGGCGGCGGCGGAAACCAGGAGAAGTTCAAAGGCGAGACTGGTCCTGCCATTGCACAGATGTTTAAAGAAGAAGAGGTTGACGCAGTAGTCCTCACCGCTGGCTGAGGTACCTGCCACCGCTCTGCAGTATTGGTGCAGAGAGCGATTGAAGAAGCTGGAATTCCTACAATTATTATTGCAGCTCTTCCACCGGTTGTTCGTCAGACCGGTACACCTCGTGCGGTAGCTCCGCTTGTTCCTATGGGTGCAAATGCAGGCGCTCCGAACAATGTAGAACAGCAGACTCAGATTGTAAAGGCAACTCTGGAACAGTTAGTAGAGATTCAGACTCCTGGAAAGATTGTTCCGTTGCCGTTTGAGTATATTGCTAAGGTATAATTTATAAGTTTAACAGATATGAAAAGGGCAGATATTTCATCTATCTGCCCTTTTTGGAAGAATGATAAAACAGTATATCGGAAACTCATACGATATATTGTATAACAGGTATGAGGTAGTCTGATTTTGCAGACTGCGTTGATGGAGGTGATGAAGGTGGCTGATGAAGTAAAGGACCTAAGAAAACTTGTGATCAAAGCATTCCATATGAATGATGTAGAATGGGGCGAGCATAACGATATTAAAGTAGACGGCAAGATGACAGTCAGCAAAGAGATGCTTAACGGACTGGTGGCTGAGGAGGAATACATAGAAAGCATTGATATTCAGCTTATTAAACCGGGGGACCATGACAGGTGGACGAACACAATCATGGATATTATACCAATCTCTACAAAAGTTCTTGGCAAGATTGGGGATGGGATTACGCACACGATCACCGGAGTATACGTAATGCTTACGGGTGTGGATGTGAACGGGAAGCAGTGCCATGAATTCGGCTCATCGGAAGGAAATCTAAAGGAGCAGTTGTATCTGAACCGTGCAGGGACTCCCGGAGATGATGACTATATTATTTCCTTTGACGTTACTCTTACTGCCGGAATGGGGCAGGAAAGACCAGGACCGACGGCAGCACACCGCGCCTGTGATAAGTTTATTCAGACCTATCGGGATAAGCTGAAAAAATTCCGTGGAGAGAAATGTACGGAGAGGCATGAATACCATGATATTGTAAGACCTGGCAAAAAAAGGGTGCTTATCATTAAGCAAGTGGCAGGACAGGGAGCTATGTATGATACACACTTTTTTGCAAATGAGCCGTCCGGAGTAGAGGGAGGACGCTCAATCATTGATATGGGCAATATGCCGATTCTGGTAACGCCGAATGAGTACCGGGACGGGATTATCCGCTCTATGCAGTAAGGAGGTAGAAGATATGGGAATAGGACCATCAACCAAAGAAACTTCACTGCATCATTTTAGGGATCCGCTTTTGGATGTGGTGTCAAATGATACGGACCTTGATCTGATGGGTATCCTTCTGGTAGGGACACCGGATGACAATAAGGATAAGATGTTGGTAGGGACCCGCTCAGCCGTTTGGGCAGAGGCAATGAGGGCTGACGGGGTAATCATATCATCTGATGGCTGGGGAAACAGTGATGTGGACTTCACGAATACATGCGAGCAATTAGGAATAAGGGGAATTCCAGTGACAGGGCTCAATTTCAGCGGTACGGTAGCGCAGTTCGTGGTGGTGAATGAATACCTGGATGGTATTGTAGATATAAATAAGAGCGCAGATGGGACGGAGACCAATGTAGTGGGGGAAAACAACATGGTCGCGCTCGATTGTAGAAAAGCAATGGCGCTGCTGAAACTGAAGATGCGCCAGAAGGATCAGCAGAACAAGTAAGCATGCTGACAGATATGAGAGGTTGAAGAAGAGATTTTGCATTGGAAGGCTGATGCAGAATCTCTTTTTTATATAAATAAGTAGATATAAAGAAAAGGCACGACCTGTATGTCGTGCCCTTTCTTTTTGGTATGTCATTGAGAGGTTTTCCTCGTTGCATTGCAGTTTTGTCTTATATACAAAGCTGGGGAATGCTCCTCTGTAAAGAGGACGTATATATTAATTGGAGTCCACTGTCGCAAGAACGTTCTTGGGGGAAACGATCGGCAACTGTGTAACTGCAAATACAACCGCAACGGTCTTCTTAACTGTGTAAATTCTTTAGAAATTTTTCACACACATTTAAGATAGGTTAAATATATCATCTTTAATTTGGGATGTCAATACATTTATATTACGGAAATAATTTTTGTGCAATGTGAATATTATTTATTACTAAAACAGAAAAATTTATTGCAACTTGAAATTTTAGAGAAAAAAACGGTTTCCCAATTTGGGAAACCGTTTTAATCATATTGTAATCCTCTATTAAATTGTATAATCGTTTAGCTTATGTAATCTATGATTAATGTTAAGCGGCTGAGCCTTTCTTAATACCATCGCGAAGATATAAGAAAGCTGTCAGGTATACGACAACAACGATAACCTTGGTAAGAACATCCAATGGTAAGCTCTTAACGAATGCATATGCTACATATACACCAATCGCTCCAAAGATTGCCTGTGTCCAGGAAGCAACCATATCGTATCTGCCTTCCTGAATGAACTTTGGACCATTACCAAATGCCATCAAGTATGCACAGGAACCCATCATAGCTGGGAATGCACAGTTGGCATCCATTCCTAATGCAAGAACCATAGCCATACATGGTGCGTAAAGACCAACACCGATACTCATAAGAGCACCAAATACGAAGTTACCAACAACTGCAACAATCAGCTTAACTCCTCTTAATGTTGTTGCTGTACCCTGCGTACCGAATGGACCAACGCCAAGGTTCTTCATAAGGATAACAGAAGCAAGGATAAACAAACCAACGAACAATGCATAGCGTACCATCTTTCTGTCGAATCTGGATACAACACCAGCCATCAGGAAAGAACCGATTACAGATGCAGCAATCATAAGTACAAGTGTAAGGATATCCATCTCTACAAGACCGAAGAATAAGAAAGCCTCCACACATACAGGAACGGTATCACCTACATTAAGTGTACCAGGAACCAGTACGTCGTCTACGGACTTCGTCATCTTGAAAGCCGCGGAAGATGGTGCAAAGGAACCGATACCTAAAGTATCCAGGAAGTTTGCCACAAATCCTATGATTGCGGTTGGAATAATGTGCTTCTTCTGTTCCTGCCACTGTTCCTCACCATTCAATCCAATTACAGGATCCTTCTCTGGGTTGGCACGAAGTTCTTTGTTCTTCCGCCACATTAGGAATACGTTCAGGATAATACCGATTACACATAATCCTCTCAAAATTAATAATGACATAAATCATCCCTCCAGATTATTAAATTGTAGTATGTTTCCATGAATGGAGACTTTTTATGCTACCCCCGATTGTAGCAAGTCATCCTTCATACGGTTTATTATAACGTTTTGCATAGTAAATGTCAACCTTATTGGTGTGGAATTGGAGAAAATGACGAAGAATATAAAAAACAAAGCTTGCTTATGGGAGTGTTACACTCTATAATAGGAGAGGACATACAATCTTATTGATTGAGATGATAATATGTAAATAAACAGGGCATTGAGAGAATGTCGGGAAAGGAAGAATATGACAATTTTATATGAAGTTGAGACCAGTCATACCAGTAAGGTATTGAAAGCATTTGCAAGGCTTTATAATGAGAAGACTAAGAACACCAAGAAGATTATGTTCCGATATTTTTTTGCGGCGGCAATTCTGCTTACAGTACCCAGAGCCTTTGATGTGTCGGATACAGAGAGACTTGTCTGGTGGACGTTGGGGGTGATTGTTGCGGTGGTAGGATTAACAAGAAACCAGTTGTCCTATCTAGGATTTCTGTATCGGGATCCCTATTACCGGAACGGGATTAAGATTAAGATGTCATTTGGCCATTCGGGATTTGAGGTAAAGGACGGAGGCAGGGAAAAGAAGTCCTACAAATATAATCTGATACGTGAGCTGTATTCTGACGGAGGAATCTATTTTCTCCACATGGAGGACGACGATCTCTTTGCGATTCCCAAGGAAGATTTTGTTTCGGGAGATCCGGAGAAGTTTTATGATTTTATGCAGAATGCGACCCGTAAAGAGTTTGAAGGAGTAAATCTTAATTTTAAACAGCGTCTTTTTAAGAAGAGGATGGAGATGGCCCAGGCGGCAATGGATGAGAAAAAAGAAGGGAAATAATAAGGAGCCGGTATCTTTTGTGTTAAGATATCGGCTCTGCTTTTGGGGTTTTAGAAGGCTCGCTTTTTCCGTTTAACAGCAGGGAAACCTTGAAGATATTCTCTGGGTATTCAATCCTGGCAATGCCGTTATAGTTGTCTGTTGTACTTAGGACAGAGGCTAGGCCAATTCCCTTCCTGTCTCTGACCTTGGAGGAAAGGAAGGTTCCGTCAGGCGCCAGGCGAATGCTTCCTTCATAGCTGTTGCTGACCTTGATAACCAGAATGGATGAGCTTGCCATAGACAGCTTGACGTTGATGAAGCGTTTTTTTGATTTCATGCGCTCACAGGCTTCGCAGGCATTTTCCAGCAGATTTCCAAGTATGATGCAAAACTCTGTATCCGTGACAGGCGGGGGATAGTCCAAAGAGATATCCAGGGACAAGGAGATTCCTTCTGCTTCTGTTTTCTCCTGATAATAACACAAAAGGGCATTGACGGCGACGCTGCTGCAATAAAAACGGACGGACTGTACGGGAAAGAGGACCATAGACTGACGAATGTATGCCCGTAGCCCTTCTGGATCCTTGTTATTGATATAGCCTTCTATGGCTAGGAAATGATGCCGCATGTCGTGGCGGAATCGGCTTGTCTCCTGAATATTGTGCTGCAAAAGCTCCATCTGCTTCTGCTGCGCAGCGATTTGTGTCTCCGACAGATGGAGATTCTCTTGAAGCTGTGCATTTTGGCTTACATCTATTACCATTTTTAACAGGATTATATAGGTGGAAAAGGTCAGCATAATCCACAGAGGAGGAATAAGGGAAAATTCATTTTCCGGATAATAGGTGTAGTGGGAAACATCTGTGGTAATAATCAGCGTAAAAATAGCGTTATTGCACACGGGAACTACCCATATGAATTTCCAGACCGAGAGGGATATGGTATAATCCAAGGCCGGTCGCATCATCTTCTTGTAGAACAGCCAGATAAAGGGAAAAGTCAGTATGGTAAGTACGGTCGTAATGCATGAAATCTGAAGCATGGCATACTCCGGCAGCTTATCCGTAATCAGAAAATAAATATGGGAGGATAGAAAACGGATATTTTCAGAGTAGGATTTTACCACGGCTATCATGAAGAAGCTCTGTAAAAAGTTATATCTGCAAACACTGCTAAAGATAAATACACCGATAAACGTGGAAATCATGGAGAGTACAAAACGCTGAAGCGGGCTGCCAAGAGCCAGATAGATGTAAGCGCCCCAGAAGGAGGCGGCTACAAAGAGGAAAATGCCAGCCAGAATTAGAGGGATTTCAGGTTTTTTCAACTGATCTTTGAAGACCAGAAGCAGTAAGAGTATGCAGGGGATGACAAAAAGCAGGTTGTTAATAATGTATGCAAGTGTCATGACATAAGGTCTCCTTTAGACTTGTGGTCAAATATATAGTCAGCATAGTGCTGTAAAACCTCCTGCCTGCGTGCCGATGCTATGGGAATACGCTCCTTGTTTTTTAGGATGAATTCCTTGCGGGAGAAGGATTCGATATAGTCCATGTTGACGGTACAGTTTCTGTAACACCACAAAAAGTTTGCGTAGGGTGAAAGCATTGGGAGGAACGTATCAAAGGACATATAGGAACGCACAATACAGGAAACCGTATGAACCTGAATATAGTGGTTGGAATAGTCAGTATACATGATGTCAGAGAGCATTACCCGTGTGCGGTAACGACCTTCCTTCAGTTCGATGTAGCGGGCGAATCTGGCTGCAATCCGTTCATAATGATTCAGAGCGTCTTCCAGGTCAGCATAGCTGTAGGGCTTCACGAGGTAGTCCAGGGCATGGACGCGGTATGCGGCAACAGCGTGTTCTTCGCTTGTGGTAATGAAGACAATCTGGCACTTGGCATCCTGTTTGGTTATTTCGCAGGCAAGCTGGATTCCGTTTATATGCTTCATATAAATATCAAGGAACACCAGGTCGTATACTTTGTCCTGCATGGAGTTTAAAAATGTATGTTCATTTGTGAATTTCTCGATTGTAATATACACATGATGGTCATGGCAATAACGAGACAGATAATCGTGTAATAAATTTAGGTCGCTGACAGAATCGTCTACCAGTGCTATTGTCATAGGATGCCTCCTTCGGTAAGGTATACAGAGTGTGTGAATAGATGTCACGATTCACACACTCTGGCTCACTAATACTCCCGATTTGATATTATACCACATATTTTTTATTTGTCGGAGATGAAAAACAGTAAAAAACAGGTGATTCTGGTAAAAACAGGTTGATTTGTATCAAAAAAAATACAATATTTCTTAAAAAAGGCTTGAAAAATGCGTTTGCCTCAGATATACTAAAAAAGCTGTGACATGATAGCGACGAAGCGAGAGGTTGCTGCCCGTAAGTGGCAGGTTTTCCGTGGAGCGAATGTCAAGTTAGGAAACTGGCGACAAGTCACTGTACGAATCACAACAGCCCGTTGTAGAATAATCGGCTCAAAGGTAGAGAGCGAATGCGGCGGGTAACAACGTGTGAGGTTCTCACGACACACACGGGAGAGTGTACAGTCACCGCTTGTCGTACTGAGTTGAAAAGTACGAAAAGGAGGCGACTTTTTTTATGGCAAGTCAAGTAATGAGAATCACTTTGAAGGCGTATGACCATCAGTTGGTTGATGCATCCGCCAGGAAAATCATCGAAACTGTGAAGAAGAATGGATCTAAGGTGAGCGGACCGGTGCCGCTTCCGACAAAGAAGGAAGTTGTTACAATTCTGAGAGCTGTTCACAAGTACAAGGATTCCAGAGAGCAGTTTGAGCAAAGGACTCATAAGAGACTTATTGATATCATTGCACCGACACAGAAGACGGTTGACGCTCTGTCAAGGCTTGAGATGCCGGCAGGTGTGTACATTGATATCAAGATGAAGAGCAAGTAAACAGTATTCCTATCATTTAGGATGAACGCCATGTGCGTTCCGCTGTAAATCACAGGAGGTAATTATAATGAAGAAGGCTATTTTAGCTACAAAAGTCGGAATGACTCAGATCTTCAACGAAGACGGAACACTGACACCAGTAACGGTTCTTGAGGCTGGACCTTGCGTGGTAACGCAGATTAAGACGGTTGAGAACGACGGATATGAGGCGGTTCAGGTTGGGTTCGTTGATAAGAAGAACCGGATTGTCAATAAGGACAAGAACGGTAAGAAGGAAATTGTTCATCGTCATGGCGCCACAAAGGCGGAGCAGGGACATTTTGCAAAAGCAGGTGTTTCCAGTAAGAGATTTATCAGAGAATTTAAATTTGAGAATGCAGGCGAGTATGAATTGGGACAGGAGATTAAAGCGGACATCTTCGCAGCAGGTGATAAGATTGATGCTACGGCAATCTCTAAAGGTAAGGGATTCCAGGGTGCGATTAAGAGACACGGCCAGCACAGAGGTCCTATGACCCACGGTTCTAAGTTCCATCGTCACGCAGGTTCTAACGGAGCTGCTTCTGATCCGAGTAAGGTATTCAAGGGGAAGAAGATGCCCGGACAGATGGGTAACAAGAGAATTACAATTCAGAATCTTGAGGTTGTACGCGTAGATGCTGAGAACAACCTGCTTCTGATTAAGGGTTCTGTACCCGGACCGAAGAAATCTTTAGTAACTATTAAGGAAGCGGTAAAAGCGAACTAGGCTTTGACGAAGGAAGGAGGACACTAGAGATGGCAAACGTATCCGTTTATAACATCGAAGGCAAAGAAGTTGGGACAATCGACTTAAATGATGCTGTATTTGGTGTGGAAGTGAATGAGCACCTTGTACACATGGCAGTTGTCAGCCAGCTTGCAAATAAACGTCAGGGAACACAGAAAGCGAAGACACGTTCTGAAGTTTCTGGCGGTGGAAGAAAACCATGGAGACAAAAAGGAACCGGTCATGCAAGACAGGGTTCAACAAGGGCTCCGCAGTGGACAGGCGGCGGCGTTGTATTCGCACCTGTACCGAGAGATTATTCATTTAAGATGAATAAAAAGGAGAAAAGAGCGGCTCTTAAGTCTGCTTTGACCTCCAGAGTGGAAGAAAAGAAGTTCATCGTAGTTGATGAGATTAAATTTGATGAAATCAAGACGAAGAATTTTGCTAATATTCTGAAGAATTTAGATGTATCTAAGGCGTTGGTTGTATTGGAGGACGGCAATGAGAAGGCAGAGCTTTCTGCAAGGAACATTCCGGATGTTAAGACTGCAAGGACGAATACAATCAATGTGTACGATATCTTGAAGTACAACACAGTGATCACGACGAAAGCTGCTGTTGCCAATATTGAGGAGGTGTACGCATAATGGCTAACATTCAATATTATGATGTAATCCTTAAGCCGGTTGTAACCGAAAAGAGCATGGAGCTCATGGGAGATAAGAAGTATACATTCCTGGTTCATCCGGAAGCGACAAAGTCACAGGTAAAGGAAGCTGTTGAGAAGATGTTTGGCGGAACCAAGGTGGAGAGCGTGAATACGATGAACTGCCCTGGCAAGAAAAGGAGAGTCCGTGGAACGATGAAGTTCGGCAAGACGGCTAAGACGAAGAAGGCGATTGTAAAGCTGACGGCTGACAGCGCTGAGATAGAGATTTTTGAGGGACTCTAAAACCGTGATAATAAACAGGATTGAAAGGAGAAGTAACCATGGGAATTAAAACATACCGCCCATATACGCCTTCCAGAAGACAGATGACTGGTTCTGATTTTTCGGAGATCACCAAGAAGACACCAGAGAAGTCTTTGTTAGCTCCAAGGAGCAGACAGGCAGGACGTAACAATCAAGGTAAGATTACAGTTAGACACCGCGGAGGCGGCGCTAAGAGAAAATATAGGGTCATCGACTTCAAGAGAAGGAAGGATGGAATCCACGCAACAGTTGTTGGTATCGAGTACGATCCGAACAGGACGGCGAACATCGCGCTGATCTGTTATGAGGATGGAGAGAAGGCATATATCCTTGCGCCGGAAGGCTTAAAGGATGGCATGAAGGTTATGAACGGACCGGAAGCCGAGGTAAGAGTAGGTAACTGCCTTCCCCTTTCTGAGATTCCAGTAGGTACTCAGATTCACAATATCGAGCTCTATCCAGGAAAAGGCGGTCAGCTTGTACGTTCCGCAGGAAACAGCGCACAGTTGATGGCAAAAGAGGGTAAGTATGCGACGCTTCGACTCCCTTCAGGAGAAATGAGAATGGTTCCGATTGTTTGCCGTGCATCTATCGGAGTTGTGGGCAACGGAGATCACAATCTGATTAATATCGGTAAAGCAGGACGTAAACGCCACATGGGTATTAGACCTACAGTTCGTGGTTCTGTTATGAACCCGAATGACCATCCGCATGGTGGTGGTGAAGGTAAGACTGGAATCGGACGTCCGGGTCCATGTACACCTTGGGGCAAGCCAGCACTTGGTCTTAAGACAAGGAAGAAAAACAAGTCTTCTAACAAGTTGATTGTAAGAAGAAGAGATGGCAGAGCAATCAAATAATTTTCATGGAGGAGGTTATAACCTATGGCACGTTCAGTTAAAAAAGGACCATTCGCAGATGCGAGTCTGCTTAAGAAGATTGATGCAATGAACGCTTCTGGTGACAAGTCTGTAATTAAGACCTGGTCCCGCCGTTCTACAATCTTCCCAAGCATGGTTGGACATACAATTGCCGTTCATGACGGAAGAAAACATGTACCTGTATACGTTACAGAAGATATGGTAGGCCACAAGCTGGGTGAGTTTGTTGCAACCAGAACGTATAGAGGACATGGAAAAGACGAAAAGAAATCAAGAGTCAGATAATTACACTGTGAAAGGAGGGTTCATCCATGGCAAAAGGACACAGATCCCAAATCAAGAGAGAAAGAAATGCGATCAAAGATAAGAGACCGTCTGCTAAGTTGTCTTATGCGAGGGTTTCTGTCCAGAAAGCATGTTATGTATTAGATGCCATCAGAGGCAAGGATGTAACAACAGCGCTTGGTATTTTAACTTATAATCCAAGATATGCTTCTAGTTTGATAAAGAAACTGCTGGAGTCAGCGATTGCAAACGCTGAGAACAACAACGGTATGAATGCTGAGAATCTTTATATTGCAGAGGCTTATGCAAACAAAGGACCAACAATGAAGAGAATCAGACCGAGGGCACAGGGAAGGGCTTACAGGATTGAAAAGAGAATGAGCCACATTACACTGGTGCTTGATGAAAGATAAGGAGGGGCAATCATGGGACAGAAAGTTAATCCTCATGGCTTGAGAGTCGGTATTATCAAAGACTGGGATTCTAAGTGGTATGCAGAGAAAGAGTTCGCAGATTACTTAGTGGAAGACCATGAAATCAGAAAATATCTTAAAAAGAGATTATACAGTGCCGGTATTTCACGGATTGAGATTGAGAGAGCGTCTGACCGTGTTAAAATCATTATCTACACAGCAAAGCCTGGTGTAGTAATTGGTAAGGGCGGCGCTGAGATCGAGAAGGTAAAAGGCGAGCTTGGTAAGTTTACCGATAAGAAGTTAATTGTTGATATTAAGGAGATTAAGAGACCGGACAAAGACGCTCAGCTTGTAGCAGAGAATATCGCATTACAGCTTGAGAACCGTATTTCCTTCAGACGTGCAATGAAATCCTGCATGTCAAGAACCATGAAGTCAGGAGCGCTTGGTGTAAAGACATCCGTATCCGGACGTCTTGGCGGAGCTGATATGGCGCGTACAGAGTTCTACAGCGAAGGGACAATTCCACTTCAGACATTGAGAGCAGACATTGACTACGGATTCGCTGAAGCAGACACAACCTACGGTAAGGTTGGTGTCAAGGTATGGATCTATAAAGGCGAAGTTCTTCCGGAAAAAGCAGCAAAGGAAGGAGAGAGATAAATCATGTTAATGCCAAAGAGAGTAAAACGTCGTAAACAATTCCGTGGTTCTATGAAGGGAAAAGCTCTTCGCGGAAATCAGATTACTCACGGTGAGTATGGTATTGTGGCAATGGAGCCGTGTTGGATCCGTTCCAATCAGATAGAGGCTGCCCGTATTGCTATGACTCGTTATATCAAGCGTGGCGGTAAAGTATGGATTAAGATATTCCCGGATAAACCTGTAACTACGAAACCAGCTGAGACTCGTATGGGTTCTGGTAAAGGAACCTTAGAATACTGGGTGGCAGTTGTGAAGCCAGGCCGCGTAATGTTCGAGATCGCGGGCGTTTCAGAGGAAGTTGCAAGAGAGGCACTTCGTCTGGCGACACACAAGCTGCCATGTAAATGTAAAGTAGTTTCTCGCGCAGACTTAGAAGGCGGTGATAACAGTGAAAATTAATGCATTTGTAGAAGATTTAAAAACAAAATCAGCTGCAGAGCTGAACGAAGAATTAGTAGCTGCTAAAAAGGAACTCTTTAATCTGAGATTCCAGAACGCAACGAATCAGTTAGATAATACAAGCAGAATCAAGGAAGTCAGAAGAAATATCGCAAGGATACAGACTGTGATCACACAGGCACAAAAAGGTTAGCGACGCATTGAATACTTGGCGAGGTATTTTCGAGCCTAGTATGAAAGCGGATACTCCGAGTGGAATGAGGAGTATCGACGAGCTTAGCTTTTTGGCCGTTCTTCGAGCAAAGCGAGAAGAACTTCCTTAATTATAGAAAGGAGACAGACCGTGGAAAGAAATCTTAGAAAAACCCGTGTGGGTAAGGTTGTCAGCAACAAGATGGATAAGACCATAGTTGTTGCGGTTGAAGATCATGTAAAACATCCACTTTACAAGAAGATTGTAAAGAGAACTTATAAATTAAAAGCACACGATGAAGCGAACGAGTGCAATATCGGTGACAAGGTTAAAGTTATGGAGACGAGACCGCTCTCTAAGGATAAGAGATGGAGACTCGTCGAAGTCATGGAAAAAGTGAAATAGTATAAGGAGGGAAACCTGCATGATACAGCAAGAAAGCAGACTGAGAGTAGCAGATAACACAGGCGCGAAAGAGTTACTGTGTATCCGCGTACTTGGCGGTTCAACCAGAAGATATGCAAGTATCGGCGATATTATTATTGCGACCGTTAAAGATGCAACACCAGGCGGCGTTGTTAAAAAAGGCGATGTAGTAAAAGCTGTTGTTGTTCGTACCGTAAAAAGCACACGTCGTAAAGACGGCTCATATATTCGCTTTGACGAGAATGCTGCAGTTATTATAAAAGAAGACAAGACACCAAGAGGAACCCGTATTTTTGGACCAGTAGCAAGAGAGCTTCGTGACAAGCAGTTCATGAGGATCGTTTCTCTGGCTCCGGAAGTGCTTTAAGGAGGTGCGTAGAGATGTCAATGTTAAAGATTAAAAAAGGTGACACGGTGAAGGTAATCGCCGGAAGCCAGAAGGATAAAGAGGGCAAGGTTATTGCCGTAAACCAGAAGGACGGCAAGGTTGTTGTCGAAGGCGTCAATATGCTGACAAAGCACACAAAGCCAAGCGCTGCGAATCAGAACGGCGGTATCATCCATCAGGAAGGCCCAATCAACATTTCCAACGTAATGTATGTTCACAAGGGCAAGCCGACGAGAGTAGGCATCAAGATGGATGGAGATAAGAAAGTTCGTTATGCGAAATCAACAGGCGAAGTGATTGATTAATCTGAGGAAGGAGGGCCAGTGCTTTGAGTAGACTGAAAGAACAGTACAAGAACGAAATCATTGACGCAATGAATAAGAAGTTCGGTTATAAGAATATTATGGAAGTGCCAAAGCTTGACAAGGTTGTAATCAACATGGGTGTCGGCGAGGCAAAGGATAACGCGAAGGTTTTAGATTCAGCGGTTGCTGATCTTGAGAGGATTACAGGCCAGAAGGCTGTAATCTGTAAAGCAAAGAAATCGGTTGCTAACTTCAAGTTAAGAGAAGGAATGTCAATCGGATGCAAGGTTACTTTAAGAGGAGAGAAGATGTATGAATTCGTTGACCGTCTCATCAACCTTGCTTTACCTCGTGTACGTGACTTCAGAGGTGTGAATCCTAACGCATTCGACGGAAGAGGAAATTATGCTCTTGGTATCAAGGAGCAGTTAATCTTCCCTGAAATCGAGTATGATAAGATTGACAAGGTAAGAGGTATGGATGTTATCTTTGTTACCACAGCAAAGACAGACGAAGAGGCGCGTGAATTGTTAAAGCAGTTCAATATGCCGTTTAAAAAGTAGAGGAGGTAAATTATGGCTAAGACAGCAATGAAAATCAAGCAGCAGCGCAAGCAGAAATTCTCAACCAGAGAATACAACCGCTGCAGGATCTGTGGACGTCCGCATGCATATTTGAGAAAATATGGAATTTGCCGTGTTTGCTTCCGTGAGCTGGCATACAAAGGACAGATTCCAGGCGTTAAAAAAGCAAGTTGGTAGAACTTCATTTAGAAGAGGAGGAAATATAAATCATGACTATGAGTGATCCAATCGCAGATATGCTTACAAGAATTCGTAATGCAAATACTGCTAAACATGATACAGTAGATGTGCCATCTTCCAAGATGAAGCTTGCGATAGCGAATATCTTACTGGACGAGGGGTACATTGAGAAATACGACATCGTAGAAGACGGCGTGTTCAAGACACTCCACATCACATTGAAGTACGGTGCAGACAAGAACGAGAAGGTTATCACAGGTCTTAAGAGAATCTCCAAGCCAGGACTTCGTGTATATGCAGGAAGCGCTGATGTACCGAAGGTATTCGGCGGACTTGGAACAGCAATCATTTCCACAAACAAGGGCGTGATTACAGACAAAGAAGCAAGAAAGCTCGGTGTAGGCGGAGAGGTTCTTTGCTATATTTGGTAATTAAGGAAACATCACAGCAACTGAAAACAGAGCAGACATTAGCATCTGCTCCGAGAATCTAAGTTAAGGAGGATACAGGTATGTCACGTATAGGAAGACTGCCGGTCACAATTCCAGCGGGAGTAACCGTTGAGATTGCAAAAAATAATAAAGTGACTGTAAAAGGTCCAAAAGGAACACTTGAAAGAGAACTTCCGACAGAGATGGAGATCAAGGTAGAAGGCGACACAGTCGTTGTTACAAGACCCAATGATTTAAAGAAGATGAAGTCTTTACATGGTCTGACAAGGACGCTGGTGAATAACATGGTTGTGGGCGTTACTGATGGATATCAGAAGATACTTGAGGTAAACGGTGTCGGCTACAGGGCTGCAAAGTCCGGAAACAAGCTTACATTGAGTCTTGGATATTCTCACCCAGTTGAAATGACAGATCCAGAAGGCGTTGAGACTGTAGTAGAGGGACAGAATAAAATCGTCGTTAAGGGTATCGATAAAGAAAAAGTAGGCCAATACGCAGCTGAAATCAGAGACAAGAGAAGACCAGAGCCATATAAGGGCAAGGGAATTAAGTATGCTGATGAAGTAATCAGACGTAAAGTTGGTAAGACTGGTAAGAAATAAGTAAGGAGAGTGTGAAAATGGTTAGCAAAAAATCAAGAAGTGAAGTTCGCGCAGGAAAACACAGAAGAATCCGCAACCGTTTGAGCGGCACGCCTGAGTGCCCGCGTTTGGCTGTGTTTAGAAGCAATAATCATATGTATGCTCAAATTATTGACGATACAGTTGGAAATACTCTGGTTTCCGCTTCCACTCTTCAGAAAGATGTGAAAGCAAAATTAGAAAAGACTAACAACGTTGATGCAGCAGCATATTTAGGTAAAGTGATTGCCGAGAAGGCAGTTGAGAAGGGTATTAAGGATGTAGTCTTTGACAGAGGCGGCTTTATATATCATGGTAAGATTCAGGCATTAGCAGACGCAGCTAGAGAAGCTGGGTTGAATTTCTAAAAGGAGGAGCACACATGAAACAAGAACGTATTGATGCTAATTCACTGGAATTAAATGAGAAAGTAGTGTCAATTAAGCGTGTAACCAAAGTTGTTAAAGGTGGCCGTAATATGAGATTCACAGCTTTAGTAGTTGTCGGTGATGGAAATGGCCATGTTGGTGCAGGTTTAGGAAAAGCTACAGAAATTCCGGAAGCAATCCGTAAAGGAAAAGAAGATGCAGCGAAGAATCTTATTACCGTTGCATTGGATGATAATGAGAGTATCACACACGACTTTACCGGCAAGTTTGGAGGAGCTTCCGTGCTTCTTAAGAAGGCACCGGAAGGTACAGGAGTAATCGCCGGTGGACCGGCGCGTGCCGTAATCGAGATGGCAGGAATCAAGAATATTCGTACAAAATCTCTTGGCTCCAACAATAAGCAGAACGTTGTTCTTGCTACCATCGCCGGATTACGCCAGATCAAAACTCCGGATGAAGTAGCACGTCTTCGCGGTAAATCCATTGAAGAGATCTTAGGCTAAGGAGGCAGATTCAGATGGCAGATTTAAAGGTTACATTAGTAAAATCCACGATTGGCGCTGTACCGAAGCACAAAAAGACTGTAGAGGCAATGGGACTTAGAAAGCTTAACAAGACAGTCGTACTTCCGGACAATGCGGCAACCAGAGGTATGGTAAAACAGGTTTCGCACCTGGTAAAAGTAGAGGAAGCATAATTATATCGGATAAGGAGGTGTCACAATGGATTTATCAAACTTAAGACCTGCGGACGGAGCAAAACAGAGTGATAATTTCAGAAGAGGACGTGGACACGGTTCTGGTAATGGAAAGACAGCCGGCAAGGGACACAAGGGTCAGAAGGCTCGTTCCGGAGCGACAAGGCCAGGTTTTGAAGGCGGTCAGATGCCATTATATAGAAGAATACCAAAGAGAGGCTTTACGAATCGTAATACTAAGACGATCATTGGTATTAATGTAGATGCTCTTGAAGTGTTTGATAATGACGCAGTTGTTTCTGTAGAGACGTTGATTGAGCGGGGAATCGTTAAGAATCCAAGAGATGGCGTTAAGATTCTTGGTAACGGTAAGCTGACGAAAAAACTTACTGTACAGGCCAACGCATTCAGCAAAAATGCTGTAGAGAAGATTGAGGCTGTAGGTGGAAAAGCAGAGGTGATCTAATGTTAGAGACATTTCGGAAAGCATTTCAGGTCAAAGACATCCGCAATAAGATTGCATACACGTTTTTGATGCTGATTGTAATTAGAATTGGCTCCCAATTACCAACACCTGGAGTAAATTCCAATTATATTAAAGAATTTTTCGCACAGAACACTGGTGAAGCGTTTAACTTGTTTAACGCTTTCACTGGTGGCTCTTTTGAACAGATGTCTGTATTTGCATTAAGTATTACGCCGTATATTACGTCTTCCATCATCATGCAGCTTCTCACCATCGCCATCCCAAAACTTGAGGAGATGCAGAAGGAAGGGGAGGACGGGCGGAAGAAGATTGCTGCCATTACCCGATATCTTACAGTAGGACTTGCACTGTTTGAGTCCACTGCAATGGCGGTAGGCTTCGGACGTCAGGGACTCTTGGTGAAGTTTAATTTCGTGAATGCCGCTATCGTTGTCCTTACACTGACAGCAGGCTCCGCATTTTTGATGTGGATTGGCGAGCGGATTACGGAGAAGGGCGTGGGAAATGGTATTTCTATTGTCCTAGTAATCAATATTATCTCAAGAGTGCCAAGCGATATGTCTTCGCTGTTTGAGCAGTTTGTGAAGGATAAGCCAATCGCTTCTGCCGGACTGGCAGTTATTGTGATTCTGGCAATCATCATCATGCTGGTTGTATTCGTAGTCATCCTCCAGGGTGGGGAGAGAAGAATCGCAGTTTCCTATTCCCAGAAAATGGCGGGAAGGAAAGTATATGGCGGCCGCTCCACAAATATTCCGCTGAAGGTCAATACCGCCGGAGTTATTCCGATTATCTTTTCATCATCCCTGATGCAGTTCCCAATTGTAATTGCATCATTTATGGGGAAGGGAGAAGGTTCCGGTATCGGCAGTGAGATTTTAAGAGGCTTAAACCAGGGAAACTGGTGTAATCCTGAGCAGCTTAAGTATTCCTGGGGATTGCTGGTGTATATTGCCCTGACAGTATTTTTCGCTTACTTCTATACTTCTATTACGTTCAATCCATTGGAGATTGCCAATAATATGAAGAAGAACGGCGGGTTTGTGCCAGGTATACGACCAGGCAGGCCAACGGTTGAATACTTAACCAAAATCTTAAATAATATCATCTTTATAGGGGCATGCGGACTGATTGTGATCCAGGTGGTTCCCATCTTCTTTAACGGCTGGCTTGGAGCGAGCGTATCATTTGGCGGTACTTCTCTCATCATTATTGTCAGTGTTGTGTTAGAAACGATGAAGCAAATCGAATCACAGATGCTTGTACGTAACTATAAAGGTTTTTTAAATAGCTAGTATTGCGCAAATTCCTGTGAATTCCGTATGTGGTATCCACATTATCGGTATGTGGACGAAGTTGGCTTATGTATATTGCGCGGCTCCTTCGCAGACCTATGGCTGATGGAGGATACTGCACACGGAATTTACTGTTGTTTGTACAATACAAGCAGTCACTTGGCCGAAGGTCAGTGGCGGCTTTTCTGTCGTAGAACTCGCGGAATTATTTTCGCGGGTTAAAATGCTATAAAGAGGAGGAACATTTCTTATGAAAATTATCATGTTAGGCGCGCCAGGCGCAGGCAAAGGAACACAGGCGAAGAAGATTGCCGCGAAATACGACATTCCTCATATCTCTACCGGTGATATTTTTAGGGCAAATATCAAAAACGGGACAGAACTTGGCAATAAGGCAAAAACATACATGGACCAGGGGCTTTTAGTACCAGATGAATTGGTGGTAGACCTGGTGGTAGACCGTGTGAAACAGGACGACTGTAAAAAGGGATATGTGCTGGACGGTTTTCCGAGGACGATTCCACAGGCGGAGGCGTTAGATAAGGCGTTGGCGGCAATTGGAGAGAAGATGGACTATGCCATTGACGTAAATGTTCCGGATGAGAATATTGTACACAGGATGTCTGGACGGCGCGCATGTGTGGGCTGCGGCGCTACATACCATCTTGAGTATGCGCCTACAAAGACGGAAGGAATCTGCGATGCCTGTGGTAAGGAATTAATTCTGCGGGATGATGATAAGCCAGAGACAGTAAAGAAGCGTCTTGGCGTTTACCATGAGCAGACACAGCCCCTCATTGATTATTATACAAATGCGAAAATCCTTAAGACAGTGGACGGAACTGTTGACATTAACGACGTATTCCAGACGATTGTGGATATCTTAGGAGAGTAGAAATATGGCAATTACCATCAAATCGGCAAGAGAGATTGAGTTAATGTCAGAAGCCGGACGAATATTGGAGATTGTTCACAATGAGTTAGCAAAAGCCCTTCATTCGGGAATGAGTACCTTGGACATAGACAGGCTTGGGGAGGAAGTGATCAGGAGTTACGGGTGTATCCCCTCCTTCCTTGATTACGACGGATATCCGGCTTCAATCTGTGTTTCGGTCAATGATGAAGTCGTCCACGGGATACCGGATAAACACCGGATTCTGAAAGAGGGGGATATTGTCAGCCTGGATGCAGGAGTCATCTATAAAGGATATCATTCCGATGCCGCAAGAACTTACGGCATCGGTGAAATCAGCAAAGAGGCAGAGGAGCTGATCAGAGTGACCAGAGAATGCTTCTTTGAAGGTATAAAGTATGCAAAAGATGGCAATCATCTATGTGATATTGCGGCAGCGATTGACAGTCATGCCAAAAAGCACGGGTACGGAGTGGTTCGGGATCTGTGCGGACACGGAATCGGAACGGACTTGCATGAGCCGCCCCAGATTCCCAATTATAAGATGGACAGAAAAGGTGTGAAGCTGAGGGCCGGAATGACCCTGGCCATTGAACCTATGATCAATATGGGGACATGGGAAGTGAAATGGCTTGAGGACAAATGGACTGTTGTGACGAAGGATCATAAGTATTCTGCACATTATGAGAATACAGTATTGATCACAGAGGGGGAACCAAAGCTTTTGACCCTGACGGGCCATGATAGGGCGTCGGTTTAAACGGCGAAGGACGCAGAGAAATCAAAAACGAAGGATTTAGTAATGGACAGATATAAAGCAGGAATGCTTGCGAGATCAAAAGCGGGTCACGATACGGGAAAAGTTTATGTTATAATTGAAGTGGATGACACATATATATATTTAGCGGACGGCAGTATTAGAACACTGGAGCATCTTAAGAAGAAGAAAAAGAAGCATGTCCAGATCATTTTAAAGGAATATGATGTCGCCGCAGTTGACGATACAGCAATCAAACGGATTTTAAAAGAATGGAGTATGGAGGAAAGAGAGAGATGTCAAAAGCTGACGTAATCGAAATCGAAGGAACTGTAGTAGAGAAATTGCCAAACGCAATGTTCCAGGTGGAGTTGGAGAACGGCCATCAGGTGCTTGCACACATCAGCGGAAAGCTGAGGATGAATTTTATTAAGATTCTGCCTGGAGACAAGGTAACACTGGAATTATCGCCATATGATTTGTCTAAGGGAAGAATTATCTGGAGAGATAAATAAAAATAAGCAGAGATCCAGCTAAGGCGCCGGATAAAGATGGAAATATATGAAATTGTCTATTGACTTTGCTTGACAGCAAGTGCTATAATATATAAGCGTGTTTTCGGGCATTTTTATAAAGTTTGTGAAGATTTTGTGGAAGTGTCTGGAAGATGCGTGGGTAGAATGTTGGCAGAGCAATGGATGAAAGGAGGATTTGACGTGAAGGTTAGATCATCAGTAAAACCAATTTGCGAAAAATGCAAAGTAATTAAGAGAAAAGGAAGCGTTCGCATTATCTGCGAAAACCCAAAGCATAAGCAGCGTCAGGGTTAGGCACTGAACAATGGTTTATGCATCAAATTAGGCGGCTGATAGTACTGACACGCCAGGAGGCGTGTAGACTATTTGATATACAAGGAGCACCTGTAGCCGGTGAGCATCCTTCGTATATTGCTTCTAATGCCGGCCCGTCATTACCGGATTTTATTTCGGTGGCCGGAAAGGGCATGGATACCGAAACATGCCTGGACAAAAAGGGAAATCCTTAAAAGTCCCTATTAAAGACAGTATGTAAACAGTAAAAGATTTTTTGAGAAAATGGAGGAAATTCACATGGCTCGTATTGCAGGTGTAGATTTACCAAGAGACAAACGTGTTGAAATCGGATTAACTTATATCTACGGAATCGGCAGGGCAAGCTCTAACCGTATTCTGGCTGAGGCAGGAGTGAATCCGGATATTCGCTGCAGAGACCTTACAGATGATGATGTTAAGAAGATCAGTGCAGTCATCGATGAGACTCAGATGGTAGAAGGTGACTTAAGGCGGGAGATTGCGCTGAACATCAAGAGATTACAGGAAATCGGATGCTACAGAGGAATCCGTCACAGAAAGGGCCTTCCGGTTCGTGGTCAGAAGACAAAGACCAATGCAAGAACCAGAAAAGGACCAAAGAGAACTGTTGCGAACAAAAAGAAATAGCATAGCGTTAGCTATTTCTTTGTTCTTCGAGCAAAGCGAGAAGAACTTCATTCATAAAAATAAAAAAGGAAAGAGTAGGTTAGTTTTATTATGGCAAAGAAAGTTACAAAGAAAGTGACAAAAAAGCGTGTCAAGAAAAACGTTGAACGCGGACAAGCACACATCCAGTCATCTTTTAATAACACGATTGTGACATTGACAGATGCACAGGGTAATGCACTTTCATGGGCAAGTGCAGGCGGTCTGGGATTTAGAGGTTCAAGGAAATCTACCCCTTATGCAGCACAGATGGCGGCTGAGACAGCGGCTAAGGCGGCATTGGTACATGGCCTGAAATCCGTTGATGTTATGGTAAAAGGACCAGGTTCAGGTAGAGAGGCAGCGATCCGTGCACTTCAGGCATGCGGAATCGATGTGACAAGCATTAAAGATGTTACTCCGGTACCACACAACGGATGCCGTCCACCGAAGCGTAGAAGAGTCTGATTTAGGAGGAGAAATAACATGGCAATAAATAGAGTTCCGGTCCTTAAGAGATGTAGATCTCTTGGCATGGACCCAGTTTATTTGGGAATTGATAAGAAGTCTAACAGACAGTTAAAAAGAACCAATAGAAAGATGAGCGAGTATGGCCTTCAGTTACGTGAGAAGCAGAAAGCAAAATTCATCTACGGCGTATTAGAGAAGCCATTCAGAAACTACTTCGATAAGGCTCAGCGCATGAGCGGTATGACAGGTGAGAATCTGATGAGACTGCTTGAGTCAAGACTGGATAATGTGGTATTTCGTTTGGGACTTGCAAGAACAAGACGTGAGGCAAGACAGATTGTTGACCACAAGCATATTCTTGTAAACGGCAAGCAGATTAATATTCCATCTTATCTGATTAAGGCAGGAGATGTAATTGAGATCAAAGAGAAGCACAAAAGCTCTCCAAGATATAAGGAGATTGTAGAGGTTACAGGAGGTCGCCTTGTACCAGAGTGGCTGGAGGCTGACCTTGAGAATCTTAAGGGAACTGTAAAAGAGCTTCCAAGGCGTGATGCGATTGACGTTCCTGTAGATGAGATGTTGATTGTCGAGCTGTATTCTAAATAATAACCCGTAACACCACAGGAGGTGGACTTAGTGTTTGATTTTAATAAACCCAATATTGAGATAACTGAGATTTCAGAAGATAAGAAATATGGAAAATTTGTTGTAGAGCCTCTTGAGAGAGGGTACGGTACGACATTAGGGAATTCTCTGAGAAGGATTATGCTTTCCTCCTTGCCAGGCGCTGCGATCAGCCAGGTGAAGATTGACGGAGTCCTTCATGAGTTTAGTTCTATTCCGGGTGTTAAGGAAGATGTTACGGAGATAATCATGAACTTGAAGTCCCTGGCAATCAAGAATACGTCTGAGACAGATGAACCGAAGACTGCCTATATTGAGTTTGAGGGAGAAGGCGTTGTCACGGCAGCGGATATTCAGGTGGATCAGGATATTGAGATTATGAATCCTGAGACGGTTATCGCAACATTAAACGGCGGAGCTGACAGCAAGTTATATATGGAGCTGACCATTACAAGGGGCAGAGGATATGTAAGTTCTGACAAGAATAAGAATGACGAATTACCGATCGCAGTCATTCCGATTGATTCTATCTATACGCCGGTAGAGCGTGTGAACCTTACGGTTGAGAACACACGTGTTGGACAGATTACAGATTTTGACAAATTGACGTTAGATGTATATACCAACGGTACTCTGCTTCCAGACGAGGCAGTCAGCCTTGCGGCGAAAGTGTTGAGCGAGCATCTGAAGCTCTTTATTGATCTCTCTGAGGTGGCTCAGGCTGCGGAAGTTATGATTGAGAAAGAGGATGATGAGAAGGAGAAGGTCCTTGAGATGAGTATCGACGAACTGGAGTTATCGGTTCGCTCCTTCAACTGTCTGAAGCGTGCTGGAATCAATACAGTGGAAGAACTGACCAACAGAACGCCGGAGGATATGATGAAAGTACGGAATCTTGGGCGGAAGTCTTTGGAGGAAGTGCTTGCGAAGTTAGACGAGTTGGGATTAGGGTTAAGCAGAGGCGAAGAGTAAAATTCACAGATAAACCCAAAGAGTGCTGTGAGAGCATTTGGCTAGTAAGCCCGAAGTGTATAACCAAGTGTAGAATTGGAGGATTAAAAAGATGGCTAAGTATAGAAAGCTGGGCAGAACGTCCAGTCAGAGAAAAGCATTACTGAGAAATCAGGTGACAGCTTTAATTAACCATGGAAGAATTGTTACTACCGAGGCAAAGGCAAAAGAGATTCGCAAGATTGCGGAAGGCCTGATTGCCATGGCAGTAAAAGAGAAGGACAACTTTGAGGAAGTTACTGTAAAGGCTAAGGTTGCCCGCAAGGACAAGGATGGCAAGAGAGTCAAGGAAGTTGTTGACGGCAAGAAGGTTACGGTATACGACGAAGTTGATAAGAAGATTAAAAAGGATAAGCCAAGCAGACTGCACGCACGTCGTCAGATGCTCAAGGTTCTGTATCCTGTAAAGGATGTACCGGAGAAAGCAGCCGGAAGAAAGAGAAACACCAAGCAGGTAGACCTTGTGGCAAAGCTTTTTGATGAGATTGCACCAAAGTATGAGAACCGTCACGGTGGATATACAAGAATCGTCAAGATTGGGCAGCGTAAGGGTGACGCTGCAATGGAAGTATTGATTGAGCTTGTATAGTTTTTAAGGCCTATATAGAAAACAGACAGGGCTGTCTGGAGATGATATTTTCGTTGAATATGTCATTTCCGGCAGCCTTTTTTTACTTTTGAAAGAGAATTTCTCCGTTAAATATATATCGTTGCTGTTAAAAAATCTACTTATGTTTAACATGCTTACAACCGTCTCTGAAGGTGATATAATACCTATAACTGCAATAAAATGTAGAAATAAGTAAGAAAAGAGAGGTTTAGTCATGAGCAGACTAGAGATTGACTCGCCCAAAAGAGCCAGGATAGTTATGGAAGAACTATACAAGGATTTGGAGCGAAGAATTGAGTCCAGCCCGCCGGGCCTGTGTCCCGTAGAGATGTCCCGTGCGTTTCTGGAGTTATGCCATGCGCAGACTTGCGGCAAATGTGTTCCCTGCCGCATTGGTCTGGGACAGTTGAGCTATCTCATCAAGGACGTCCTTGATGGTAAAGCAACTATGGAAACATTGGATATAATGGAGAAGACGGCGCTTTCTATCATGGAATCAGCCGATTGTGCGATCGGATACGAGGCTGCCCACATGGTATATAAGGGACTCATTGGATACCGTGACGATTATGAGGAGCATATCAGGAACGGGCGGTGTACCTGTACATACAGCCAGCCGGTGCCCTGTGTATCCTTATGTCCGGCCCATGTGGATATTCCTGGATATATCGCATTGGTGAGAGAGGGAAGATATGCGGATGCAATCCGGCTGATCCGCAAAGACAATCCATTTCCGACCACCTGCGGATTTATCTGTGAGCATCCATGCGAGGCGCGATGCAGGAGGAACATGGTAGATGACGCCATCAATATCCGCGGCCTTAAGCGTGTGGCGGCTGATTTTGCCGGAGAGGTGGACCCGCCGGCGTGCGCGCCTTCTACCGGAAAGAAGATAGCAGTCCTTGGGGGCGGTCCTGGCGGCTTAAGCGCGGCATACTATCTTCAGTTGATGGGACACCAGGCTACCGTTTATGAGATGCTTCCGAAGCTAGGCGGAATGCTGCGCTATGGTATTCCAAACTACCGTCTTCCTAAGGAACGGTTAGAGGAGGATGTGAATAGTATTTTAAAGACTGGCGTTGAGGTGAAGCATGGACTGAAGATCGGACAGGATATTACAATCCAGGATTTGCGCAAGCAGTATGACGCAGTTCTGATTACAATTGGCGCAAGTACGGATAAGAAGCTTGGACTTGAGGGGGAGGATGCGGACGGAGTGTTATCCGCAGTTCAGTTCTTAAGAAATGTAGGAAGAAACGAGATTATGGATCTGTCCGGCAAGGAGGTTGCAGTCATCGGCGGCGGCAATGTCTCCATGGACGCTGTACGTACAGCAAAACGTCTCGGCGCGAAGAAGGTAAGTATTGTTTACCGGAGGAGAGTTGCTGATATGACGGCGCTTTCTGGAGAAATTGAGGGGGCGGTTGCAGAAGGGATTGAGCTTCAGACATTGAAGGCGCCATCCTCCATTAAAGTCAATGATAAGAACCATATTGAGGGAATCTATGTGAAACCACAGATGGTAAGCTCGATTCGCGACGGCAGGGCAAGCATCAAGCCCACGGGAGAGGATGATATTTACATACCATGCGATATTTTGATTGTCGCAATCGGACAGAATATTGAGACTCGCCATTTTGAAGAAGCAGGAATACCTGTAGAAAGGGGTAAGATTCTCACCAAGAGTACGGGAACATTTGAGAATATGCCGGGCGTATTTGCAGGAGGGGACTGTGCAAGCGGCCCAGCCTCTGTAATCAAGGCGATTGCGGCGGCGAAGGTTGTAGCGGCCAATATTGATGAGTACCTGGGATACCGCCATGAGATTTCCTGTGACGTGGAGATTCCGGAGGCGCGCTTAGACGACCGTACGCCTTGCGGAAGGGTGAACCTGACGGAACGGGAGGCATGTGAGAGAGTCTGTGATTTTGAGGGCGTGGAGAACTGCATGACCGAGAAGGAGGCGAAGCAGGAGGCGGGCAGATGCCTGCGCTGCGATCACTTCGGCTACGGCATATTTAAAGGAGGCAGAGAGAAATTATGGTAAATCTTATGATTGATGGGAAACAGATATCCGTAAAAGAAAATACTACCATTATGGAGGCTGCCGCTCAGAATGGGATTCCAATCCCAAAATTATGTTATCTGAAAGGGATTAATGAGATTGCCGCCTGCCGTGTATGTGTCGTAGAGTTAGAAGGTAAGGAGAAGCTGATTACCTCCTGTAATAACGTGGCGGAGGAGGGCATGGTGATTTACACCAACAGTCCGAAGGTACGCCGTCACAGAAGGACAAATGTGGAGTTGATTTTGGCACAGCATGATTGTCAGTGTGTAAGCTGTACAAGAAGCGGTAACTGCAGTTTGCAGTCTGTGGCCAATGATTTGAATATATTGGATATTCCCTATAAGAAGGTACTGGAAAAACGTCCGTGGGATTTGTCCTTCCCGCTGATACGTGATTCCTCCAAGTGTATCAAATGTATGCGGTGCGTTCAGGTCTGCGAGAAGATTCAGGGACTTGGCGTGTGGGATGTGGAAGGTACGGGTTCCCGTACGACTGTGAATGTAGCTGGACATAAGACCATCCATGAGGCGGACTGCGCTCTGTGCGGTCAGTGCATCACCCATTGTCCGGTTGGCGCCCTTAGAGAGCGTGACGATACGGAGAAGGTATGGAGCGCGATTGCAGATAAGAATAAGACTGTGGTTGTCCAGGTGGCGCCGGCGGTACGTACTGCATGGGGAGAGGAACTGGGCATGAAGCCTGATGAGGCGACGGTAGGAAAGATATTGGATGCATGCAAGCGCATGGGGGCAGATTATGTGTTTGACACCACATTTTCCGCAGACCTTACCATTATGGAGGAGGGAACCGAATTCCTGAAGCGTTTTACAGAGGGAGAGTTAAAGGAGCGTCCCATGTTCACGTCATGCTGCCCTGGATGGATTCGTTTTATTAAGTCTCAGTACCCCCATCTGGTAAGGCAGTTGTCAACAGCGAAATCACCGCAGCAGATGTTTGGAGCTGCCATGAAGACCTATTTTGCCGATAAGATTGGAGTGTCACCTGAGCAGATTTATACAGTGTCTGTAATGCCTTGCGTTGCCAAGAAGGGCGAACGGGAGATGGAGTTGTTCCATGGTGAGTATGCGGGACACGATATTGACGCAGTCATCACCACGAGAGAGCTTGTCAAGATGATTCGCTCTGCACATATCAGTCCGGGTACCCTAAAAGACCGTGAGAGTGACCGCCCAATGCAGCAGGGTTCTGGCGCAGGCGTAATCTTTGGAGTGACCGGCGGCGTTATGGAGGCGGCCCTTCGCTCTGCCTATTATCTGCTCAAGAAGGAGAATCCGCCGGCAGATGCGTTTAAGGCGGTCAGAAGCCCAGAATTTCAGGCGAATGACGGTGTTGCTGAAGCAGAATTTTCTATTGATGATGTGAAGGTCAGGACAGCGGTAGTCAGCGGTCTTGGAAATACACGTGCGCTGCTTGATAAGATTGAGCGTGGTGAGGTGCATTATGATTTTGTGGAAGTCATGGCATGTCCAGGAGGATGTGTGGGAGGCGGCGGCCAGCCGATTCACGACGGCAAGGAGCTTGCCTTTGACCGCGGACAGAACCTCTATTGCCTGGATGAGAAGGCGCAGCTTCGTTTCTCCCATGAGAATGAGGATATACTTGTCATGTATCAGGAGTATTTCGAGAAGCCTATGTCCCATAAGGCGCATATGCTGCTGCATACAGAGCATGTAAATGCAGATTAAAGGAAAGTGTGCAGATGCTCATCAGACATAAGAGAAAGTAATCGAAAAAAGATACAGCGCCTTTAAGGCGCTGTAGTTGTCTAAAAGAATATGTTTCCTCCGATATTGATGCCGGAAACGCCAGTCCAGGCTGAGCGGAACTGGTAACAGTTAATGACAGAGGCATGTCTTGAGCCACCAAGCGCGGCCTGTGCCACAGAATACGAAGTAGAGGAGGGGCCTCTTGCAAGAGCTTTCTCCAGACTTCCATTCCACGTAGGTGCGAACTGGCCGGATTGATAGATGACTCCCCGTAATGTATTGGGATAACTTGAGCTTGCAACACGGTTCATCACCACAGTAGCTACTGCAAGCATAGGGTCGTATCCGCTTGCTTCACATTCAAGAAGAGCGGCGAATAAAGCTACATCACTAACATTCGCCTCTATCGGAGGAGAAGTAGATGTACCAGAGGAATTGCCGTTATTGTTAGGGCGTCCATTATTACCTGAAGGAACAAGGGAACCGGAAACAGCGTTATTCTGAGCAAGCTTAAGAGCCTCCTCCGCTGCCCTGGCACGTTCTAACTGTGCTGTATAATCCTCTAACTGGCTGGAGGTAGCAGAAATCTTTGAAGTAAGTGCATCCTTCTTCGCATTCAAATCCACCTGCATTGCTGCCAGCTCATCCTGCTTGGTCTTTAGGTCATTCTGTTTCTGCTCCACACTGGCACAGACTTCACCCAGCTCCTCAAGCATATCGCGGTCGTATTCACTTATAGTCGTTACATACTCGGCCTTATTCAAAAAATCGCCCATATTGTCAGATGAAAACAAAATCTCCAAAAGAGAAAGATTCCCACCTTCATACATAAACTTGATTCGACTCTTCATGGCATCATACTGGGCTTCCTCATTAAGCTGAGCCGCTGCCAAGTCAAGCTTGGCCTTTTCAACTTCGGCGGAGAGCTGCTCAATCTGGGCCGAAGCATTATCTAATTCAGCACTCAAAGATGACAACTGGCTGTTCATGTCGTTTAAGTCTTCCTTCAAGTCAGAGGTAGTAATCTCCAGTTCCTTTGCCGAAGGGGCGGAATAAACAGGAACAGTCACAGAAGCTATTGTTACGGCAGAAACGGCAGCCGCCAAAACTGACCGTAATATATGTTTCTTTTCTTTGGTTATCATATAGTTTTCCTTTCCTATGTAGCATGTGCTCAATATATTATACAACAAATTGCATTATAAAGCAAACTTTGTTATGATAGAATATAGAAAAATATTGGATAAATGTACAAAAAAATGCAGAAATTGAGGAATGGGAGGCAGTAAAAGACGAAATATGAAGAAATATGAGGACGAACAATACCAGTTTGAGAGCATCCGAGATAAGATTTATCCATGGGTGAGAAAGGAACTTGGAGATATTTCCGAAAAAGATTCTCCGGTTGTGTCATTTATTAATGACTTGAGGATTATATTTGTTATAAAACGGGATGAAGATGTATTCGAGGTGTTAAAAGACGATATGCTTTCGCTGGACTGTGATGTTGAGGCATTGTATTATGCATCCTGTGAAAATCTGGTCAGGGACGTAGAGTTTGTGATTGCCAATACATGGTACGGAGGCTTTGCTATACTGGCCGATGGGTGGCATGAGGCCAGCTCCCTGTGCTTCAAACATATCTGGCAGGTATGTGTGGATAAGTTAAAGGATGATTTGCTGATTATGGCGCCCACAAAAGATACAGTTGTATTTGCGCCGGCATCACAGAAGGAGATTGCGGGGAAGATGAAGGAGCATGGAGAGCAGGCATACCAGCAAGCCCAGGAAAGAGATAAGATTAGCAAGGGGCTGATGCTATTTTCAAAAGACAGAAAGGAATTGATGGCATATGATGAAGGTTAAGCTAATTGGGATGGATTTGGACGGGACGCTGCTTACCTCGAAAAAAGAGCTGACCGCATATACAAAAGAGATTTTGAGCCGAGCTGTTAAGCAGGGAATTATAGTGATGCCGGCCACAGGAAGGCCCCTTAAAGGAATTACGGACGATCTGCTGGAATTTTCAGGGTTTCGGTATGCAGTCACGGCAAATGGAGGCAGAGTGGTGAAGCTTAGAACAGGGGAAGCGCTGTTTGAAGAACTGGTGCCTGTGGAGACGGCCAGGAAGGTGTTGGAGGTTCTTGGACATTACGATACGCTTCGAGAGATTTATTTTGACGGCACAGGCTATGCACAGGCAGATAAATTAAAGGATATCGAACGTTATCTGGAAGAAGCGCCTATGATGGAGTATATTATGCGGACGCGGATACCGGTGCCGGATTTATGGGCAAAGTTTGAGGAGGAAAACAGGGCTGTTGACAAGGTGCAGGGGTTGTTCGTTTCACTGGAGGAAAGAGCGATGGCAATCCGTGAGCTTCGTGAGGTTTCAGGGATAGAGATTACAGGTGCGTTGAAGAAGAATATTGAGGTAAATGCAGCAGGGGTCAACAAGGGAAGGGCTCTTATAAAGCTTGGAGAGCTTCTGGGAATCCGGCGGGAGGAGATTATGGCCTTTGGCGACGGCGCAAATGATTTGAAGATGATTAAGGAGGTTGGCGTAGGAGTCGCCATGGAAAATGCAAAGGATGAGCTCAAAGAAGCGGCGGATTATATTGCAGGCTCTAATGATAAAGACGGCGTGGCGAGATTCATAGAGACATATGTACTGAGCTGACAATCAGCCGGCCGGTAATAATAATAAGCAGGAGGTGGAAAGAAATGTTAGATATCATAAAAGTAATTATTCTTGGTATTGTTGAAGGGATTACTGAGTGGCTTCCAGTCAGCAGTACGGGGCATCTCATTCTGGTAGGGGATTTGTTAAAGCCGAGTATGAGCGATGCGTTTATGGAGATGTTCAATGTAGTGATTCAACTGGGGGCGATTATGGCCGTGGTTGTGCTGTATTTTCACAAGCTGAATCCGTTTTCCCCAAGAAAGAGCCAGAAACAGAAGATGCTGACCTGGCAGATGTGGATTAAGGTAGTGATTGCATCTGTTCCGGCGGCACTTGTCGGATTGCCCTTCAATGACCTTCTGGATAAATTATTCTATAAGCCGCTGCCCGTTGCGATTATGCTCATTGTGTACGGTGTGCTCTTTATAATAGTAGAAAACCGTAATGTGGGCCGCAGGCCTTCAGTGAACCGGATTTCGGAGTTGACGGTGCCTATGCTTTTGATTATTGGCGTGTTCCAGATGCTGGCATTGATTCCGGGGACCTCAAGGTCAGGGGCAACTATTGTGGGGGCTCTGTTGATTGGCATCTCCAGAGAGGTGGCGGCGGAGTTTACCTTCTTCCTTGCGATACCGGCCATGTTTGGGGCAAGCCTTTTGAAGCTAGTGAAGTTTGGATTTCATTTTACCAGCAAAGAATTAGGGCTTTTGATGCTTGGATGTGTGGTGTCATTTGGATTGTCTGTCGTTGCCATCCGTTTCCTGATGGGATATATTAAGAAGCATGATTTCAAGATTTTCGGATATTACCGGATTATCCTTGGAGGGTTAATCGTGGTGGTGACCGTGGTTCAACTGCTTCTTGCATAAAAAATAATGTCCCTCTGTATGTGTTTTTGCATACAGAGGGTATTTTATTGCAAATAAAAAGATTTTATACTTGCTTTTTGCTGATAAAGTGGTAAAATACAAGATGTGCATTTTTATGCATGAAAACTTATAAAAAATTATGGGAGGATATGGAAAATGAAATTCAGGAAATTTACCGCTATATTATTAACTGCAGCGTGTGTCATGTCTATGGCGGCGTGCGGCTCTAAAGGTGATTCAGACAGCGGCTCAGGAAGTGATTCTAAAGGAGGGGACGACGCAGGGGCTGCTTCTACTACAGCCAAGGTTATTGATATTGATTTAACGGATGAGGAGTATGCGTTTGGTGTGGACAAGTCTCAGCCAGAGTTGTTAGAGCAGGTTAATGCATTTGTGGGGAAGATTAAGGAGGATGGAACATTAGACGAGATCTGCGACAAGTATTTTGGAGGCGGAGAGCCAGAGGCAGTAGAGTCAGCAGAACTTGACGATTCCAAGGAGCAGCTTGTGGTTGCCACCAATGCAGCATTTGAGCCCTTTGAGTATACCAAAGGCGAGAGCTACTATGGGATTGATATGGAGATTGCTTCCATGCTTGCCAAGGAGCTGAATAAGGAGTTGGTTATTCAGAACATGGATTTTGACGCTGTTTGTCTGTCTGTCAGCCAGCAGAAATGCGATATCGCCATGGCGGGTCTGACCATCAATGCAGAGAGAGAGGAGTATGTGACATTCACAGATTCCTACTATTCTGCTTCTCAGAGACTAATCGTTCCAAATAGTGATACGGCGTTTGACGATTGTGGGGACGCGGATGCCGTGGCTGAGCTTCTGGCTAAGCTGGGTGCTTCCGATTCCATCGGCGTACAGGCAGGAACCACCGGACAGTATTATGTAGAGGGAGACGAAGATTGGGGATTTGACGGTCTTGCGGCAAAATGTGTAACCTACAAGAGCGGATCTCTTGCCGTACAGGATATGCTGAATGGAAATATTAAATATGTAATTATTGACGCTGCGCCTGCGGCGGCTATTACAGAATCGATTAACGAGATGCAGTAGGATATCGGAAAACTATGGGGAATTTTGAGCAAAAGGTAAATAAATTTTTAGAGATTTTCCTGGAAGAAGGCGGCTACGTTAAGGTACTCGAAGGATTACAGAACACGCTTTTAATCGCTGTGGCGGGTCTGCTCATTGGTATTTTGATTGGGACGGTCATTGCGACAGTGCGGGTGCTGCCTAAATATAAAGTCCTGCCAAGGGTGTTAAATGGAATTTGCAGCTTCTATGTAGCGTTGTTTCGAGGGACGCCGATTGTTGTCCAGTTGCTTGTGTTCTACTATGTATTGCTGCCGATTATCGGCTGGAAGATTACTGGCGTCCAGGTTTCCATGCTGGTATTCGGCCTGAACAGCGGCGCGTACATATCAGAGATTATGCGAAGCGGGATTCAGTCTGTTGATACGGGGCAGATGGAGGCAGGGCGCGCCGTGGGCTTAAGCTTCGGCGTGAGTATGATGAAGATTGTCATTCCGCAGGCTGTCAAGAATATTCTTCCTACCTTGGGAAATGAATTCATTTCCTTGATTAAAGAGACTTCAGTAGTAAGCTTCGTGGGTGCGGCGGACCTGTATGTGGCCTTTAACTATATTGGAAGCAACAGCTATGAGTTCATGGTTCCTTATCTGGTAATGGCTCTAATCTACATTGTGCTTGTACTGTTCATTTCGCTGCTTGTTAAATTGATGGAAAGGAGCCTTAAAAAGAGTGATAGACGTAATTAATCTCAGAAAGAGCTTTGGAGATATGGAGGTTCTCAAGGGAATCAACATTACCATCAATAAGGGCGACATTGTGGCTGTAATCGGCCCGTCGGGTTCAGGAAAAAGTACATTTTTGCGCTGCCTGAACTGTATGGAGGATCCAAGCGGTGGAAGTATTGTGTTTAAGGGTGTGGATATCGCGGATATGAGCGTGGATATCAATGTGCACCGCAGGCATATGGGGATGGTATTCCAGCATTTTAATCTGTTTAACAATAAGACGGTGCTTAAGAATATTATGCTGGCGCCGGTATATTTGAGATGCAAGGATTTGAAGAAGGCGAAGCGTAAGAACAGCATGATCCGTTTCGGCAATCTGTTTCGGGGCGGCAGTAAGAGGGAGCTGCTTCCGATTACCCAGACCAGTGAGCAGATTAAGCGTGAAGTGAAGGAGCAGGCCATGGCCCTGCTTAAGCGGATTGGTCTGGAGGATAAGGCGGATGTCTATCCCTCCACGCTGTCCGGCGGGCAGAAGCAGCGGATTGCGATTGTGCGTTCCCTTGCCATGGACCCTGATGTGATACTATTTGACGAGCCAACATCTGCACTTGACCCAGAGATGGTAGGCGAGGTGCTGGAATTGATGAAGCAGCTTGCCCGCGACGGAATGACCATGGTGGTTGTGACCCATGAGATGGGATTTGCCAGAGAAGTGGCGAATCGGGTAGTATTTATGGATGAAGGCCAGATTAAGGAGGAAGGGGGTCCTAAGGAATTCTTCGGAAATCCAAAGGAGCCAAGGCTTAAGGACTTCTTATCGAAAATATTATAGAGATGACTGCTACAGGGCTTAAGGGAGATGTTTGGATTCCCTTAAGTCCTGTTTTTAGTAATGTTTGTAACAGTTCAGCCTTGCGACTGGCAAAAGAGAGAAATTGAAAAAGTTTTTTCTTCTGATTATCCACATGGAAACACGTAATTTCACGAATTTTATTGCTTTGTGATTAGTATGTGGATAACTTTTGAACAACATGTCTGTTCAGAATCCCATTTTCATAGTTTTTGTGACCGGTATTCCACAGAACCTCTGGAATACACAAAAATAATCCACCGTCATTTTGACGAACCTATTCTAAAGGATTTTTCTTTTCTATTCATTTCTGATAAACTATGGTTATCAGAAATGAACGGAAGGAGATGCCCCATGGGAAGAAAAAGCAACTATGAAAATGGAATGTACCAGCAGCTCATGGAAATCATGGGGCGTCTGGATACGGTTGAAAAAGAACACAAACAGGAAGTTGGGGAATTGAAAGCGGAAATCGCAGATTTAAAAGAAGAGAACCGGCTCTTACGTCAAGAAAACCGACTGCTTAAAGACGATAATGCACGTCTGAAAAGTATTATCAATCATGACAGCTCCAATACTTCCCTTCCACCATCTACCGATCAAAAAGGCGGAAAACCTGCAAATACCTATAACGGAAGAAAGAAAACAAAACGTAAAGCAGGCGGACAAAAAGGGCATAAAGGAACAACGCTTACAAAAGCAGAGATAGAAGTAAAAATTGCTTCCGGCAAATGCAGACATGAAGTAAAAATGATTGGTAATGCAGCCGGACAGAAATACGTCACAAAATATGTGGTTGATCTAGCTGTGGAACCGATGATTACAGAAATCCGTATCTATGCAGATAAAGAAGGGGTTTTACACATTCCAAAAGAATACCGCAGTGATGTTACCTATGGAGCAAATGTAAAAGCGCTGGCTGTATCCCTGTATAGCGAAGGGGTTATGTCAAACGACAGGATTGCTTCTTTTTTAAATGCAGCCGGTAACGGAGAACTCGAATTATCAGAAGGGAGCGTCTATGGATTTTGCAAAAAACTGGCGTCGTTTTCTCAAACAAGCATTTCAAATTTGGAAAACGGACTGTTGAACCAAAAGGTTGTTGCAACCGATGCCACAGTGGTAACAGTAAATGGGAAACAGAATTATATCCGGAATTTCAGCATAAAAAACAGCGTGGTATACCATGCCATGGACAGCAAATCCATAGAAGCACTGAAGGGACTGTATTTTTTGAAACACTATACAGGGATTCTTCTGCATGACCATGAAACCGCTTTGTACCACTTTGGCACGGATCACGCAGAATGCAATGTCCACATCATGCGTTATCTCCGAAAAAATACGGAGGAAACAGGGAATGCATGGTCCGGGGAGATGAGTGCGCTCCTGTGTGAAATGAATCGGGAACGGAAAGAATTACTAGGGCAGGGGTTCCCATCATTTCCGCCTGCAATCCTAAGGGAATATGAAGAAAAATATTTTTCCCTGATACGAAAAGGAGAGGCAGAAAATAAAACGACCAGACATAAATATGCGAAAAAAGAGGAAAAGACATTACTTAACCGTATGGATAAATACAGTCATAACCATCTTTTATTCTTGCATGATTTTTCCGTGCCCTTTGATGACAATATTTCGGAACGAGATTTACGGAAAGCAAAAAATCGCCAGAAAATGGCTGGAGGTTTTCGCAAGGAAAGCGGCAGTGAAATGTACTGTTCCATTATGACAGTCATAGAAACCCTTAAGAAAAGGAAAATGGGGATTATAGAAAATATAAAAATGTTATTTATGGGCACACCGGCTATATTTTAGCCGGTGTAATACCCGTTAGGTCAATCGCAAGGCTGAACTGTTACTAATGTTTTTTAGTAATAGGTTTGAATTATTGACTTTTTATTTCATTGGGTCTATATTTATCTTAGAGTTTGTTGGTTATTGATGAGGGAGAGGCAGCGTCAGATAGGTCATAGCTGCTAATCAGAGGGGGACATCTGATGAAAATGACAAAGAAACTGTGGGGGGATTCTTGTTTTGACCGTTATTCTTTTTGGCTTTTAATTGCTATTGAGCTTTTAATGTCCTTTACTTTTCTGGGATACATTCATATAACGCCTATTTCTATTACGATAGCATACCTGCCTATTCTGGCGGCAGGCTGTCTTTTTGGTCCAATTCAGTCCGTAATTCTGGGACTGGTGTTTGGGCTGGCCAGCATGTATAAAGCGTCTGCTTCATACGTTGCCCAGGGAGATGCGGTGTTTTCCCCCTTTTTAAGCGGAAGTCCGGTAAGCAGCATTATGCTGAGTATTGGAGTAAGAGCGCTGTTCGGGCTTGTCATTGGAGGGATGTTTTTATTTGCGAAAAAAAGGAAGCACTATCGGATTTGGATTGGAGTAATTTCTGCAATCGCGCCCAAAGTACATTCACTTTTGGTTTATACCACCATGGGGATGCTGTTTCCAGAGCTTGGATATCGTTATAGCTCAGCGTTTCATTGGAAGTGGAATGATACGGTTTTTCTTGTAATCTGCGTCGTAACTGTAGAGTTATTGTGGGCAGTATATCATAGTGATACCGTACAGAACATTAAGTATAGTATGGATCAATCTATTCATAATCCCTATGTGTCGGGAAAGATGAATCTGTTTTTTGCTGCATTTGAGTTCTTCTTATTATGCATGGCGTTTTGTGCGGCAGATTATTTTTCACATAGAGAATCTTATATGCTTAAGCAGCATGGCGTGGAAGTGTCCAAAAAGATTTCCTTTGATTTGATGCATTTGCAGGTACAGTTTTTGATTGCTTTTGTGTCATTGAATATTATTTCAGTTATTTTAATTATTTCGATCTATAAATATATGGCATATAAAGAGTATAAGGGAGAGATGGATGAGCTGACTGGGATAATGGGGAGAAGAATGTTTCTATACCATTGTGAAAAAGCGCAGAAAGCCAACAGCAGGGATTTACAGAGAAAAGGCTGGTTCCTGTTTGTAGATGTGGATTATTTTAAGGAGATTAATGATACCTTCGGTCATGGAGTTGGGGATAAGGTCTTAAGAGAGATTGCCATGAACCTGCACAATATTTTTGGGGACGAGGGAAAGGTAGGGAGAATCGGAGGAGATGAGTTTGCCGTTATTGTTGAAAAAACGATGGAGCAGCAAGAGCTGAAGCGGCTGCTGGAGCAATTTCTTAATGCTATTTCCGGTACGCTGCCTGACAAGAAGGTGAGCTGCAGTATCGGGGCATATCAGTTTATGTTTCCTCAGAATGTGAAGGATTTGCTGACGGAGACGGACAATATGCTATATAAGGCAAAGAAGAATGGAAGGGCTTGCTACATGATGAAAGCCTGTGAGATTGATAAAAGGTAGGTTGAGGACTGTCGAAAATTTTCTGACAGTCCTTTAACTTTTACCCATAATGATATTGATTTCTGCGGTTTACCAGGAACCCCACTGTTATTACCAGTGTCAATGCCTCCGCGGCTGTTACTGCAAACCAGATTCCGTCAATCCCCAGGACTATTGGAAGTGTCAGTACTACTGCCACCTGAAATACTAAAGTCCGAAGGAAGGAAATCGTTGCTGATACAATGCCATTGCTTAGAGCAGTAAAGAACGCTGAGCCGAAGATGTTGAATCCACAAATCAAAAAGGATACTGCATACAGCCGAAAGCCATGGCAGGTCATAGCGGCAAGCTCACTGTCATATCCTACGAAGATATTGGCCAGAGGAGATGCCAGTGCTTGGGCTAGAAGCACAAGCACCACTCCGCAGCCGCCTGCCAGCGACAGGCTCATATGCAGCAGGCTTTTTAGTTCAGTATGATTCCCTGCGCCGAAATGATAGCCAATAATGGGTGCGCTTCCAATGGAATATCCCAGGAATATTGCAATAAATATAAAATTCACATACATAATTGTACCGTATGCCGCGACGCCATTTTCTCCTGCAATGGAAATCAACTGTAGATTGTAGAGTGAGTTGACCACCGAAAGGGACAGGTTTGTCATTAGCTCGGAGGAGCCGTTGGCGCAGGCTTTTAACAGCACCTTGAAATCAATTCGAGCCTTTACCAGTCTGAGGAGGCTATTGTTTTTGCGTGCAAAGTACAGAATTGGAAATAGCCCGCCTATTGCTTCGCTGAATGCGGTTGCAACTGCGGCCCCTGCGATTCCCCAGTGAAATACGGCGATAAACAGGTAGTCAAGCGCAATGTTGGTAAGTCCGGCAGCAATCGTTACCTTGAGGCCAAGCTGAGGCTTTTCGGCAGTTACGAAGAAGCTTTGGAACACATTTTGTAAGAGAAATGGCGTCAAGGATATCAGCAGGATTCGACCGTATAATACACACAGTTCGACCATTTCCCCTGTTGCTCCCAGCAAAATTGCGATGGGGCGAAGCAGGAACATTCCAATGACAGCCAGGATCATTCCTCCAAGAATCGCTACATAGACCAGCATGGAAAAATACTGGTTAGCCAGCCTATGTTTCCCCTCGCCCAGAGCTTTGGAGACGATTGCACTTCCGCCTGCTCCAATCATAAATCCCAGAGCGCTTAACCCCATCAAAAGCGGCATAATCAGGTTGATGGAGGCAAACGCCGTCTTGCCTACGAAGTTTGACACGAACAGGCCGTCAATCACGCCGTAGATGGAAGTGAATATCATCATGATGATGGAAGGCAGTACGAATCGAATTAGTTTTTTGTAAGTAAAATGTTCAGATAGTTGTATTCTCATCTTAGAGTCCTCCTTGTCTATTGATCATATATTTGGCCAGCATTAGATTTGACTGGCATATTTGCGCAGACCCTCTGCGTATTTTTTGTTCAAACGTAAAAATTCCCCCTGTTCTTCTTCGGTCATATGGGTAAATGCCAGATTCTCTGCCTGAACGGCGGGGGCAATCTTTTCCTCTATCAGTGTATTGCCGGAAGGTGTCAGGAAGATCTGCATATTCCGCCCCTTGCCAGGCTTTAAGAACAGGTAGCCGTCCTTTTCCAACTTGCAGACGGAGGAGTGGACTGTTTGTTTGCTTAAGCGTGTTGCTTCGCAGATATCCTTCTGAAGACAGCCGTTTCCAATATCGCAGATGGTGTAGAGGATGTCGAAGCCGCTGTCGGACAAGCCTAATTTCAGCGCAATATCATGGTAAATATGGTTATATTCATTGAAGATTCGGTTGAATTCCTTCATTCCTGGGTGCATGTTAATGGTCATAAGAATCCTCCTTAGGTCTGATTTCGTACTTGGTGAGCTTATGAGAGGTATTATAGTCTGATTTCGTACTTGTGTCAAGCTCTAATTTGAAGCCGTTATTGAATTTTTCCTTAACATCTTATATACTAAAATCAAAGGAGTTATACTTTTTAGAAATTTAGCCGAATGGCTTAAAAGAGCTTAGATTTATGAAAGAGAGAACAGATGATAGCAACAAGAACAAATCACAGAACGGCAATCCAATTCCTTTTTACTCCAGACGGTTTTACTCCGGACTTGTCCAAGCTGTCCACGAAAGGTGGGCTTCAGGAGGCGCGGAACTTAATGATTGGGTCCGGCGGTGAGAGTTGGATTACGGAGCTTGGAAACGATGAACTGATGTCTCTGCTGAGACTTGGGTAGGAAACTGTTTTGAAAAAAATACGAACTGAAGGAGAGCGCTGGATGAGTAAATACTGGGGAGATTTCCTGCAATACAGTCAGCCTAATGTGTCTGAACAGCGGAAAAATCGGCGCAAAGTAAAAAGAAGGAGAAAGCCAAAGGGAAGATATTAGAACCTGTTACAATAAAGGGAAGAACTATTGTGGGGCGCTGGTGGGGAAAAGCATGGTGTGATAATCTGGAGCGATATGCGGATTATGAGAGTCGTCTGGACCGTGGGAAACGCTACGTCAGAACAGGGGGCTGTGATTGACCTCAAAATACAGATAGGGAAGATTCTTGCGCGTGTACAGGGGACGCGTAAGACGCCATATAAGGTAGAAATCTGGATCAGCCCTCTGTCGGAGGAGAGATGTCAGTCTATCATACTAATATGCGGCAGGAAGTTGAGAATTTAGAGGCGCTGTTGGCAGGAATTGGTTAAGTTATAAAAAGCCATTACAAAAAATGAAGTTTAAGTTTATTGACAAATTGTCGATAATATATTAGAATGTTTAGAAAATCAACGGGAAAAAGCCATTACGAAAAAGTATACCTTTTCGTAATGTATCATATTCTTAAGGAAAGTGCGTGTTCTTGAAGATTTTATATTATTCATATCAAGGAGTAAAGATGCCGCCGGATAAGATATGCAAGACAGTCCATCAGTATAATAAGAACCCAGTGGTCAGAAGGAGATATGCAGAAGCTTCTGAATATTGCAGAGGACTACAGAAAGGTTAAGAATTATGTTTATAGCCGGTATGGCGGAATCGGCAGTTTGGCTAAAATATATCCAATGTGCCTTATTAAATAATAGGTATATATATAATATTATATAAAGCATAGTTGGTGATAGAGTGTATCTATTTTTTGAAGAAATTTACAAACGAATTCATCTATATATTATGTTTTGTTTAAGGTGAAAAGAGAGAGGCTAGGGTTTAAATATGGATAAAGAGATATTCGTTACCAGATCGTCGATGCCGGATTATAAGGAATATACTGAAGCGATAAAGCCATTGTGGAATACGCATTGGCTAACAAATATGGGAATATATCATAAGCAATTAGAACTTTTGCTGAAAGAATATATGAAAGTTCCAGATGTATCGTTGACAGTTAATGGACATATGGCTTTGGAACTTGCGATCCAGGCGTTTGATTTTCCAAAGGATACTGAGGTGATAACGACACCTTTTACGTTTATTTCAACTACTCATGCAATTGTAAGAAACGGTTTGGCGCCCGTTTTTTGCGATGTTAAGCCGGATGATGGAACAATTGATGAAACTAAGATAGAAAATTTAATTACTGACTCAAACTTCGCACATAGATTTTAGCTATGCACCTTGAAAATTCAATATCTGGCAGTATTTAGTTGTCAATGTTCAGTCAATTATGCCACTTGCAGCTTCGATTTTAAAAGTGCAGGTATTGCATCCATAAATGCTTTTACCAGCTCGTCGATTTTTTCATCAGATATATCTATCTGATCCACAAGCAGAGTTCTGAACATTTGAAGCAGTATTTGAAAAGCCTGTATCCATGTGATATCAGACATCTCATCAGAAAAGTATAAAAACAGTTCCCCCATAGAACGGGTATCATTAGATTCCCGGTTCTCCAGGGAAAGCATCATATATCTTGTAAAAACGATTGCTGTATGGGCAGTCATTGCATCATAAGATAGGGATCTGCATTCTTTACTTAGATTAAGATAGCTCTTGCAGACTTTAAAGAATACTTCAATATCCCAACGTTTTCCATAAATGCGGATAATCTCTTCTTCACTCAGACTCACGTCTGTGGAAATGAGACAAAGATATTCCTTTCTCTTGTTTTTGTTACGGATATAGACCACTTTGGCAGGGATGGTTTTTCCTTCCTTTACAACATCTACCATGACGGAAAGCAGATACCGGGAACGTCCACGCCGTTTCCTGTTTTTCTTGTAAATAGTTGTCAGCGGCATATCTTCGCTGTTATACCGGAAGAACATTTTAGGTGTTTTCTTTACCATTGCAATTACATCATATCCGATTTCTTTGACAGCATGAAAGAGCTTGGAGAAGAGAACCAGCTGTCAAACAGAACGTATTTAGCCGGAATACCAGCCTTTTTAGCAGATTTTAAAAGTTCCAGCATGGCGATCGTTCCTTTCTTGACAGCAAGCATACGGCGCTTATATCCAACCGTTCTTTTATCCGTTTCCTTTGCTTCATTGATTCTGTTCTTTTTATTTTCGGTGGAGAGAAGGACACTGTTGACCGGGAGAAAAGTGCTTCCGTCTGACCAGCCTAATGTAAGCATGCGAAAACCAAATTTATAACAATGTTTTGCATGGTCATATACCTTTGCAAGAAGTTCCACTTTTTTGGAACGGTTACGTTCAAACATGGAATCGTCAATGATCAGTACGTTGACACGGTCTGCGGAATCAAGTGGAGCAATGGCATCCCTAATGATTCGGCTGGATAAAACCGTTGTGAACCGAATCCAGTTAATCTGGAGCATTTTCATAAAACGATAAACCGTATCTTTTGCAAAATCCGGTGAGTCTTTTCCAATCAGCAGGTTCATATACATACTTCTGTTTGAAAATATCAAAAGAAACAGATACTGAAAAATCAGTGCTGCAGAAATTCCCTTCTTTTTGTAGGCATTAGCAGTTTTCAATGCAGAAGAAAGATGAAACCGTGTAAAAAATCTTCTGATAGATTCTGAAATCTGGTTATCATTTTGATTGTCTTGTGTTATACTTTTATTCATAGCATGAGCCTCCGGATATATGATTGTTTCTGAACAACTCAATTATATCAAAACCAGACGGTTTCATGCTATTTTTATGTCAGTTATTATTGAATTTTCAAGGTGCATAGGTACTTATTCAAGTGCGAAGTTTGAGTAAAGAAGCGTAGAAAAATCAGAATCGGGAACGACGTGTGGCTTGGAAGAAATGTTCTCATTACCAACTATGCCGATATCGGGAATGGAGTAATAGCAGGCGCAGGCTCTATTATTACAAAAGACGTGCCGGATTATGCAGTAATAGCCGGAGCGCCGGCAAGAATCATAAGATATAGATATTCCTTCGATGAAATAGAAGGTTTAAATAAAATAGGTTGGTGGGAGTGGAGCGATGAGAAAATAAGAGAAAGATATGAAGATTTTTATCTGCCAGTCGGAGAGTTTATCAAAAAATATCAAAAAGAAGGTTAGGAGTGCTGGCAATGGAAAAGAAGTATCTGATATGGGGAACAGGAAATATAGCGAAGCTGTTTTTAAGTACGCATATTAATGAATTCTTTTTTCGTAATGAAATTGTTGCATTTGCAGACAATGATATTAAGAAAAAAGGGAAACTGTTTTTTGACAAAAAGATTATCCTGCCGTATGAGATTGAGGAATATACTTTTGATGTAATCTTAATTTGCTGCAGCGCCGAGAAAAGTATTATTCGACAGATTAGAGAGCAGTTAAAATTTCAGGGAATGGTTTTGACAATGAAGGATATTTTAATTGCTATGTACAGTTTTTATCACGATGAATTAAGAATATACGATAAGAAGATTGTGGTTGTTGGGAATCCGAATAACAGGGAGACAAATCTAAGCCGAGTATATATTTTTAAAGAAGCAGAATATGTTGAGATTAACCAGGTAGAAAAGCTTAAGAGCATGGAGTATGATTACGTGCTCTGTACATGGCCTTCTGAATATTGGCATATAAGTTCAGACAAAAGGTATGAGATTGTTGAACGTAAGTTGATTGAAAAGATTGTGGAAGCAGGGGGAGTTGACAGGAAGCTTGTGCTGACTTTTTCTGTAACGGGAATATACTGGAGTGTGGATAAAAGATATTCTCTGGGAGAGGAAAATCCCAGGCAGGTATTCCTTTTAATTAAGCCAGGGGTGGGTACAGTAGGGCTTGGAGGGGTGATCTTACAGGTAATTCCCAATATAGTGTATGCGAAAAGGAATCGTATGATACCGGTTATAGATATGGAGTCCTTCAAGAATAGTTATGTGGCGCAGGATAGAATTGGTAAAGAGAGTGGATGGGAGAAATTTTTTAAGCAGCCTGGGCAATGGCATGTAAGGGATATACAGAGGAGTAAGAATATTGTAGAAAGTATGGTAAAAAGGCCCAATATCACCATAGACGAAGAAGACTTAAACAAATATCTGGAAGCCCAGCCAATCTTAAAAAAGGAAGTAGACGAATATTGTAATACTTATTTTATAGGCAGCCGTCGAATACTGGGCGTTTTAGTCAGAGGAAGCGACTATGTGATTATGAAACCGTATGCTCATTGTATTCAGCCAGATATTGGCGACATGCTGAGAGTTGTCAGAGAAAAATTTGAGTCAGGAGGATATGACTTAATCTATTTATGCACAGAAGAAGAAGCAGTTGTAAATCTATTCAATGAGGAATTTGGGAAAAAAGTTTTTTATTATCCGTCAAAGAGGGTGGAATGTGCAGTGAAAGGCTATTTATCAGAAAGCTCGATGTACAGAGAGCAGAATCTTTATCGAGTCGGAGCTGATTACTGGATAACGCTGAACGCTTTATCCAAGTGTAATGCATTGGTGGCGGGGGATTGCAGCGGCACTCAGGTAGCGATTTTGTTAAACCAAAGCCGGTATGAAGATATCTATGTATTTAAACTTGGGAGATATGGAATAGATGATATCGTAAGCGAAGGAAAAGGAGAGTTTAGTGAGGCGTCAAAAACATAAAAAGGGAGATTTTGAAATATGGGGTTTTCGCGTTCTGAATCGCTGGATGACATTAAGAGACAGAGGCGAATCATTAACCATGTACTTTGAAGATAATGATTTATACAATATTGCAATCTATGGCTTAGGCGCTTTAGGAATACATTTGTATGAGGAGCTTCGGGAAGGAAAAGTTTCAATAGAATATGGTATAGATCAGAATGCGTCCGGTATTAAGGTGGATGGATTGGATATTAAAACATTGGAGGATAGGCTTCCGAGGGTTGATGCGGTTGTTGTAACTCCCATTGCATTTTATGAAATAGAAAAGAAAATACAAAAGAAAATGGGAAAGGAAGTTGCAATTCTTTTTATAGAGGATGTGGTGGATTATTGTTTTGGAAAATAAAGCAGCTATTCTGACTTGGTGTTATAACGGAGAGATAAATTATGGGCAGATTTTACAGTGTTATGCGATGCAGAAGCTTGTCCGCCGGTTTGGATATGAGCCTAAGGTGATTCGTTATAGAAAACAGGAGGAAAAGAGATATCTAATTGGGAGTGGAAAAGCAGAACGGTTGGATGATTGGTATGAATTGTGGTACCGGTTAGCAAAAGTAGAACACAAAATTGACATACGTATTTTAAGGTTTATTTGTTTTATTAAGAACAATATATCTTTATCAAAACAATGTTACACCAAAGAGCAGGTCGAAGAGGAATGTAAGGATTGTAAGGTGTTATTCTGCGGAAGCGACCAAATTTGGAATCCTCTGGTATTTGATGATGTATTTTTTTTGAATTTTGGAAGCAAAACTCAAAAGCGGGTCGCATTTGCCCCCAGCGGGATTTGGAAAGAAAATATGCAGACAGAAGAATTTTATGAGAAGATAAAGGAATATATTGAGCGTTTCCAAGTGGTATCTGTCCGTGAGGATGAAAGTGCAGATATTTTCAAAAAGTATATTAAACAGAAGATACAGGTTGTTGCAGACCCCACATTATTGCTCGCAAAAAAAGAATGGAACGATGTTTCTTCTATTCAGAATATAAAAGAACCATACATCTTCTGTTACTTTCTGGGAAGATTCAGACCATATAAAACATTATTGAAAAAAATTATGAAAAGCTGCCATGTTAATAAAATATTTTTTACGACCCCTGGGATATATTCAGAGGAGAATGAGTTAAATAGAGATGAATTTTTTTGTGCAAAGAATCATGCCGGCCCTGCAGAATTTCTGGCGTTGATTCGGGATGCACAGGCAGTATGTACAGATTCTTATCATGGATTAATATTTTCTGTTATTTATGAAAAGCAATTCTATATTTTTGAGCGAAATACACCATACAGGCATCCGGGAGCCAATATGGCCAGACAAGAAAGCGTATTGCGAAGGGTTGGAATTTTTAGTCAGCGTAGAATCAGATGCATAAGAGATTTGGAGAAGATAGAGTTCATTGATTATAAGAAGGTTGATTTAGAAAAACTATGGTTGGAAGCCAAAAAAATAATGGAGTGTGTACAAAATGATACATAAAATGCAAAAGGAAGATTGCTGCGGATGTCAGGCTTGCGTCAGTATATGTCCGCAGAATTGTATTTCACTAAAAACGGACGAGGAAGGTTTTTGGTATCCTATGGTGGATGAAGCAGAATGTATAAGCTGTGGGAAATGTGAAATAGTATGCCCTTTTATGTCCTCAGAGGAATGCGGTAAAGAAAAAGAAATAGATGTCTATGGCGCTTGGTGTACAGAGGAGGAGGTAAGATTTTCAAGCTCTAGCGGAGGTTTGTTTACCGTATTGGCAGACGATATCATTGAGCAGGGGGGAGTTGTGTTTGGTGTTAAGGTTGGCGCTGACGGTGATATTATACATTCTTGTACGGACAGCAAAGAAGGCATTTCTCAGTTCCGTAAATCCAAATATGTCCAGAGTAATATGAAGAATACATATCAGGATGTGAAGGGATATCTGGATATTGGGAAGAAAGTATTATTTTCAGGTACCCCTTGCCAGATTTTGGCGCTGCATAGATTTTTGGGTAAGAATTATGAAGGACTGTATACAGTGGACGTCATCTGTGTAGGAGTTTCCAGCCCCGGAGTCTGGAAAAAGTATTTGAAGCAGTTGGAGAATGAAAACCAGGGAAAAATCACAAAGATCATATTCCGTCATAAGGAAACGGACGGCGTTGTTTTGAAGAACGGACAGAGAAATCTTACGCTTCATGTTGCATTTGATAATAGCAAAACCTTGTATCAATATTGTGATGAGAATATGTTCTTTAATGGCTTTTTAAACAAGCTTTATCTGCGTCCCTCCTGTGCAGCTTGCAAAGCAAAAGATTTCAGGTCGGGAAGTGATATTCAATTAGGTGATTTTTGGGAAATTGAAAAAATGTATCCGGAAGTGTTAGATGTATCGGAAGACGGAGAAAGAATTCCGTTTGGTATTTCCGAAGTTCTTATTTATACAAAAAAGGGACAGGAATGGTTTCAGAGAATCAAGGATAGAATTAATTGTTTTAAGGCTGATCGGATGTTAGTTGAGTCTGAGCAGACAGATACAAACTGGTATTTATTGAAATCCGGCTCACAGCAGCATTGGAATAGAGATACGTTTTTTAAGGAGTACAAAGAAAACTCTGACAATGTATATGAATTGATAAAGAAAAACTTAAATATTCGCAATCTGGAAAATTTGTCCGGGAAGAATATCGGCATGTGGGGGAGTTATAATTTAAGAAACAGTATTGGAATTATTTCGGATTATACGGATTGTGAACTGAAGTTTCAATTCAGAAATTCGACAATATGCAGTTTAATGTCAGAGCCGAACACTCAGCTTCAGTATATGAAAGGTTCGTCCAATCCTTTTAGAAACCGGATGCTCAGAAACGATATTGAGAAAGAATTTCGTACCAATATTGAAAAGTATGCCAGTGAGGCGGATTTTTTCATTATGGATTTGTTGGAGGAAAGATACGACAGCTTCATTGTTGGGCAGACCATTATCACGAAAAGCGAGGGCTATTTTGAGACTACTGGTATACAGGGGATGCCGGTTTTTATAACCTTCGATATGTGGAAAAAAACATTTTGTGAATTTATGGAATTCGTACAGAGATATTTTTCGATTTCCAATATGATGATTGCTGAAAACTATTTGTGCAGCCGATATGGAAGGATTAATGCTCCTAAATATGAATATAAGGAAAAGAATAAGATTAATCGGATAAATTCTATGTTGGAAGAAAGATATAATTATATCCGTACGCAATGGCCGGAAATAAAAATGCTTCCGCCGATTCCTGACAGTCTGCTCTATACAGAAGCTTCTCATAGGTATGGATGTGTGCCAGAGCATATGAATCGCAGCGCCTGCATCTATCTGGCGCAGGAAATAGGAGAGGCGGTTGGGCAGTAAGAATAGGGAGGAATGGATGAGAATCATTATATTTGGATGCGGAAACATTTACAGAAAATATAAAAACAAGCTTCAAAATGGGGTTGAAATCGGTGGGATTATAGATCATGATGAAAAGCTTCATGGAAAAAAGCTTGATGGAATTGATGTCTGTTACCCTAAGGAGATTGAAAAATTTGATTATGATTATATTGTATTGATGAGTGATTCCGCCCCTGAAATGGGAGAGCAGTTATTACAATTAGGATATAGTGAGAAAAAAATTATTCACTATTTAGATTTTTTTGGTATGTTTCCCTGTGAGATGAAAAAGTACGCAGGAGTAAAAAATGATAATCGAATCAGCGGAAAAAGATTACTTATTGTCTCTGTAACATTATCATTTACCGGCGTGCCGATTGTTTCTTTATTAACTGCTAAAGCTGCCGTTCAATTAGGATATGAAGTAACCATAGCGGCAGATGGGGGCGATATCCGATATATTCAGGAGGCAGTAAATAATGGTATAGACGTGCTTATTTGTGATAATCTGAGAAATGCATCGTTGCAGAGGCTTTCATGGACAGAGAGATACGATAAGATATTGGTTAATTCGCTTCCAATGATACGTCTGGCAGTAAAGCTTGCCAAGAGACGTGAGGTGAATGTTTGGATTCATGAGAATCCAGACGAGTATGAGCGTATCAGATATTGGAAAAGGGAGATTGAGGCAGGCATTCAAAAAGAGACGCTTAGAATATATGCACCCAGTAAACGGGCGGCATACCATTTTGAACGGTGGTTTGGCTCTCAAAAAGAAGCGGTGATTTTGCCGCTGGGAATAGAAGACAGGGGAGATGCCGGTACTTTTATTAATAAAAAGATTTGTTATGGGCTGGTAGGAGAATTGGTGAAACGGAAAGGGCAGGACGTTTTCATGTCTGCGGTGGAACAGTTGCCTGAGAACATATTAAGGGATTCTTTTTTCTTCTTAGCAGGGAAGAAAAATATCTTTGGATTCGGTAAAGAGATTGTTAAACGGGCTGCGATGATTAATAATTGTTTTCTTCTGGGTGAACGTACACGGCAGGAGATGACAAAATTGTATCAGATGTTGGATGTTGTGGTTGTAGCGTCCCGCGAGGAAACGGTTTCTATGGCTGCCATAGAGTCTATGATGATGGGAAAGGTTTGCATCATATCAAATCAAACGGGCATGGCAGAATATATTGAACAAGGCAGGAACGGATTTATCTTCCAGAGTGAAAATGATAAAGAACTTAATTCTTTAATGACATGGTGTTATCAGCACCAGGAGCAGCTTAAAAAAATAGGACAAAATGCACGGAAAACCTATGAGCTAAATTTTACGATGGATATATTTATGCGCAATATCCAGAAGATATTGCAATAATAGAAAGGGAAAGGATTACCTAAATGAATCGTGCAGGCATTTTTGTGTTTTATGATGCCCAAGGACTGGTTGATGAATATGTAGAATTCCTTTTAAGCAGTACGGACAGCGTTCTGCAGAAGTTGATTATTATTATAAATGGAAAAATTGGGAAATCGGGATATAATAAATTAAAAAAATATTCGGACAGTATATTTAAAAGAAACAATTATGGATATGACGCCGGTGCGTATAAAGATGTTTTTATGCATTTTATGAATAAAGAAAACTGGAAAAACTGGGATGAAATCCTTCTTTTTAACGACACATTTTATGGTCCTATATTTCCATGGGAAGGTGTTTTTAGAGAGATGGAAAAAGAAGAAGTTGATTTTTGGGGATTAAGCAGACATCCTGGCGGGGGCCGCATATTAGCATCAGGCCAAGAAATGCCCCCGCATATTCAAGGATATTTCTTGGTTTGTAAAAAGTCAGTATTTTTGTCATCTCACTGGCAGAAGTTTTGGGAGGAATTAGAATATCCAAGAACATATCGGGAAGCTGTGGAAAATTTTGAAATCTATTTTTCAAGTTATTTTATTAAAAGAGGATACCGATGCAGTGCGCTCACGGATAAAATACCTATTAATATTGAATACGGTAAGAATCCTTTTATGTGTTATTTTCGGGAATTAGTCCAGAAGTTTAAGTTTCCGGTGTTAAAGCGGAAAGTAATATGTCTGCCATACCTGGATGAAGTAAAAAAAGTAATGGAATATATCAATGATCATACAGGTTATAATACAAGTTTTATTTATTCTCATATAGAACGTTTATGTAATGAAAATATTATGAATCCAATCTCACCGTTTGAACCTGTTCAAATATCTCGGTTTTATCATACGCATCGCAGAGTATATATTTTTGGGTATGGTATATGTGGTAAAGGGCTTGCAAGATACTTTGAGTATATGGGATGGAAATACGAGGGATTTATTGTTAGTAAAAATGAAAAACACGGAGAAAATGTACATACGTATGCGGATATAAAATTTGACAGGAAAGATGGAATAATTCTCGCGGTGAGTGAAAAAACGTTTTATGAAGTTTATTCAATGTTAAAAAAAGATATGGCGGATAATCAATTATTCTATCCACAATATAAGGAGCAGTGATGAAAAATGTATATGATATAAGACATGAAAAAAATTTATTATACATATTATCTCCGAATGGCGACAGCGATGAGAAGGAAACTGTTTCAGAAAATATATATGCGAAAACGGCGGTAATTTTTTACTTATATTATCTTCACACTCTTTCAGTCTATCTTCCCTATGTGGATGGAGTATCTAAGGATATAGATATCTATATTATTTCTTCCCGTAAGGAGGTGTTAGAGGCAGTCCGAACCCATTTGAATCAGTCTGGCAGGAAACGAGTTCAATATATTCTGAAGGAAAACAGGGGGAGGGATGTAAGCGCGCTTCTGGTTGAGGGCGCCGAGATTATAAAGCCGTACAAATATATCTGTTTTCTTCATGATAAGCAAGCGCGTAACGCAAAAGTAAAGCAGGACACGGATTTGTGGATTGAAAACCTTTGGGGGAATCTTATGGGAGGCTCCGATTATGTTGCCAATGTTCTCCGAATGTTTGAAGAAAACCGCCGCTTAGGAATCTTGGCGCCGCCAGAGCCTGTGGGGGACAATTTTTGTACTTGGTATGGGTATGGATGGCATAAATCATATAGCGTCACCAGAGAGCTTGCCGACATGCTTCAACTGAATACTGATCTGTCGCCGGACAAACCGCCGATCACGATTGGGACAGCATTATGGTTCAGAAGGCAGTCATTACAGAAATTATTTGATTTTGGATGGCGGTATGGAGATTTTGATGACGGGAAGCTTAGATATCAGGACTATCTAAGTTACGGAATTGAGCGTATCTTTGCCTATGTGGCACAGGATGCAGGATTTGACACGGGAACTGTTATGACGGTCGATTATGCCAGAAAACAGACTAATTATCTTCAATATTCCACTAGTATTCTTTTTTCGGAAGCAAAGCGTTTCTTTCCGGTTCCTTGTATCAGTGATTTGAAGGCTTATAAGATAAATAAAGAAAAACTGCTTCGCTTTGCAGGAAAAAACAGGAATTTATACTTATATGGAGCAGGCGAAATGGGAAGATTCTGTTTTTTCTTGCTGCGGGAGGCAAACCTGTTTCCACAGGGCTTCTTGGTCAGCGGTAGGGACGGTGGCAGCATGGTCTGCGGGCTTGCGGTAACCTCTATTCAGGATAAAAAAGAATGTCTTGATTGTGCAGTAATCGTTACTGCTTTCGAGGAAAGAATTAGAAATGAAATGGTAAAAAACTTAAAAGACAGAGGATTTTATAATTATTTGGTTTTTTGGGGGGATTAAAGTTGGTTTCCATGGAGAGAATTGGAAAGCTCTGTGAAGATACGAAACGTCTTGTCATTTATGGGGCGGGTACGGTTTCTAACATTCTATATTTGTACTTAAAATCAAAAGGACTGTCTGAAAAGATACAGTGTTTTGCTGTGACAAAAAGGGAAAATAATCCTTACTATAAATATGGATTGGAGGTGCTGGAAGCAGAAGACGCAGTTCAATTGTATCGGGATGCGTTGGTACTGGTGGGTGTTCAGAATATATTGTCTGAGGCAATCAGAGAATATCTGACTGCGCTTCAATATGAAAATTATGAATTTATAGACGTAGAAAGCCTGATTCATATTTTTTATGACAGATTGTATCGCAGCCCTATACAGAAAAATAAGATTATCTTTTCAAACATGAAAGATATGGGGTATGGAGGCAATCCGAAATATATAGCGGAAGAATTATTGAAGTCGGATTTGGAAAAAAGACTGGATTTGGTATGGGTAGTTTCACAGCAAAAATATTCATTCCCGAAGGGAATAAGGACGGTTGAAACAGGAACTTTTGAATATTATTATGAATTAGCCACAGCGCATATGTGGGTGGATAATACGCGGAAGAATTTTGACGCCAGAAAGAGGAGGGGGCAGTATTACATCCAGACATGGCATGGGGCGGCGCCCATAAAAAAGGTGGAAAAGGATGCGGAAGGTTCGCTTCCAAAATCTTATGTTGCAAACGCAAAAAAAGATTCTGAGATGGCGGATGTGTTTCTGTCAGGCAGCAAATTTTATACAGAACTGTATCGAAAATCTTTTTGGTATGATGGTCCGATTCTGAAGGTGGGGCTTCCGCGTCATGATGTTTTCTGGAAAGGAGAAGTTATACGCAGGAAAGTTTTTCAGCATTTTGGACTGATGGAAGAAAAATGCATGGTATTATATGCGCCTACTTTCCGCAAAGATTTTACAAACCAATATTATGATATTGATTTTACTGCCGTACTGTCGGCGCTGACAAAAAGGTTTGGCAGGGAGTTTGTTCTTGCTGTAAGCAAACATCCGGATAATCGCTATCTGGAATATGATTTTGCTCAGAAAGATTTTATCGCAGTTGACAGATATGATGATTTTGAAGAACTGTTAAAGGCTGCTGATGTCCTGATTTCAGACTATTCTGGATGTATGTATGATTTCTCATATACCAGACGTCCTGTATTTTTGTATCAGAGGGATTATGAGTCATATAAAGAGGACAGGGATTTTTATGTGCCGATGGAGGAGCTTCCTTATATCAAAGCGTATTCTAATGAAGAACTGGTTCGGCGTATTGAGGAATTCGATATGGCGGCCTATCAAAAGAGGCTGGATACATTTATGGATGGAATGGGCAATTATGATGATGGAACTGCATCAAAGAAAGTTTCAAAATATATATGGGGCATTTTGGATAAGATGACCTTAAGCATCAGTGAGGAGAATGCGAATGCAGAAAGTATTATGTTTGCTTTATCACAGGATTCATCCTGTGAGAGATGATATCTATCATCTGACAGTCTCCCCGAAACATTTCGAGGAGCAGATTAAATATTTGAAAAATCATTTCCCAATATTTCGGTTTGAGGAGGATTGGGCAGAGAAAAGGGAGGATGGGGTGGTCATTACCTTTGACGACGGCTATGAGGATAACTATGAATATGCGCTTCCTATTTTAGAAAAATACAAGGCTCCGGCAACTGTATTTGTGGCAACCGGATATGTGGACGGGAAGCAGGAATACTGGTGGGACGAGCTTGCCAGAGTGCTGACGGGAAACAGGGAGTATCCCAGGCAATTTGATTTACAGGATTCGCTGTATCATTACACATGGGAAACGGACAGCTATGAAAAGCGGATCGATTTAGTAAAATCCCTTCATTGGCTGCTGAGGATGGAGTCAGAGGTGGAACGGGCCAATTCATGGATTACGCAGCTAAGAAGCTGGGCAGGGATTTCACCTGAAGGAAGACGTGAAAATCTTCCTATGAATCGGGAGCAGCTCCATGAATTGAGCAGCTCACAATATATTACGATCGGCGGCCATACGGTGAACCACAGGTCGCTGGGGGCAAAGTCGCTGGAAAGCCAGCAGTATGAGATAGGGGCTTCGGTAAAATATCTTGAGAGAGAGTTAGGGAAGGAGATTGAGGTATTCTCTTATCCTTTTGGATCTCGGATGCATTTTAACCAGAATACCTTTGAGGCATGCCGCCGACATGGCATCAAAAAGGCGGCCTCAACTCTGAGAGGTGTGTGGAAAATAGGGTGTAATCCATATATCGTGCCGCGGATGGAGGTTAAGGATTGCAGCGGGGAAGATTTTAGCAAATCAGTCTGGCAGTTTTGGAGGTATGACGGATGAAATATATAGGGACAATTGAGCGCGACAATGAACTTAAGGGTGCAAGCCAGATTGTAATCTATGGGGCCGGAAAGGTTGGAAAAGAGGTTTTGGGCTTCCTAAAGGAAAATGGATGGCTGGGAAGGGTGAGCTGTTTTTGCGATAATGACAATCGGATGTGGGGAAGCAGCGTAGAGGGAGTTTTGGTTGTTAGTCTTTTGGAAGCCACCGGCAGGTATCCCCAAGGAACCTACCTGATTGCCAGTCTGTGTGTGCGCCAGATGTTAGAGAGCCTGCTTGGATACGGGATAGAGGATATTCATGTTATACGGGAGAGCTGACTTTGGGGCAGCGGAGGATTATGAAACAGGAGGGTGAGAGTATGGTTCCATTATCCGTCATTATTCCGGTATATAATACGGAAAAATATTTGTCAAAATGCTTGGACAGTATCATTAACCAAACTATGAGAGAGCTTGAAATCATCTGTGTAGACGATGGATCCACAGATTCCAGCTTCAAGATCTTGAAGGAATATGCTGACAGGGATAAAAGGATACATATTGTTCGGAAAGAAAACGGCGGGCTGGTTTCTGCAAGAAAAGCCGGTGTAAAAGAAGCGTCCGGAAGGTATATCGGTTACGTGGACAGCGACGACTGGATTGAGCCGCAGATGTATGAGAGGCTGTATGAATGGGCGGTTAAGGAGCATGCGGATATGGTAAGCAGCGGTTATCTTTTGGAAGGAAATTATATTTCCGTTCATTATGATGGTATTCCGGAGGGCTTGTATGAAGGTAATGAAATGGATTATCTGCGGGAAAACGCAATATACCATTCCAGGGAAAAGGTGGTGGGAATACAGGGCTCCTTGTGCTGTAAGATATTTCTGGCTGAAAAGTTTAAAGAAGTACAGATGAATATTCCAAACGAGGTGTCCATGTCAGAGGATAAGCTGTGTATACTGTCCTATATTTTGACGTGCGACAGGATAAGTATACGAAAAGAAGCATTTTACCACTATATCATTCGTCAAGAGTCTATGGTGCATACGCCCGATCCGCATTATCTGACCAAGGTGAATGCCGTATATCATTATTTCATCAGCTTGTACCGGCATCCGGATTTTACACAGACCATGCGTCTGCAGGCTGAACTCTATATCACGGAGATGTTGTATAAGGGAATTAATTCACGTATGGGATTTCTGAATAAAAACCTGCTGTGGATTGATCCGTTGTGGATGGAGGAGATACCGGAAAATTCTAAGGTGCTTCTATATGGGGCGGGTGAGCTTGGAGAGAAATATTATCAACAGATTATGCACAATGAAAAACTGGATTTTGCCGGCTGTATTGACTATGGGTACGAGAGGATGAGGGGGTGTTCTTTTGAAGTGACGCCTCCTGAAGAATGGACTGAGATAGAGTTCGACGTAGTTGTGATTACCATTAAAAATTCTGTAAAAGCACAGGAAATATCCTCCGGTCTATGCCAGATGGGGATTAAGCCGTCTAAAATCTATTATTTTGAGCAAAAGGAGCTGTTCTGGCGGTTTGCAGAGGCAGACGGGATTCTGGGATAAGCGGGGTGAAATAAATGGAGCTAAGGAGGCTTGAGCCAGAAAATTTGCAAAGCAGGATAGAAGCTGGCGATGGTAATATTTATCTTGTAGATTTTTCACAAAAATATATGGAAGAACTGCTTGCAAAATACGATATAGGGAGGCGGCTTGCAGGGGTTCTGTGTGACACTTTAGACAGAATGTCCGGAAGCGTCGCCAAAGGAAGCAGGTCGGTCGTTTTTCGGGAAATTGAGCTTTTGGTCTATCCCTATCAGTATATCTGCGAATTAGGAGAACAGTCGATCCTTATTATTCTGAATGATTATTTTCAAGAAACATTCCAAAAACTGGAAAAGTGGCGTCATGATTTTAAAGGCTGTATCTATTTTTTCGCAGACCGTGAAACGGAAATCGACTTATCCTATCGTGAAAAATACAGAGACAGACTGCTTAAAGATATTATCATTTTCCGCAGCGGCCCCCACGCGTCTTCTTATGTAAAGGGAATGGATTATGCGGACAACGCAAGGGCGTTATTTGAACATATGTTAAGAGAAGGGTATCACCATAAATATGAGATGGTCTGGCTGGTAAAAGAGCCGGCTGAATTCGTACATATTGTTCAGAAATATGACAATGTCCGATTTCTTTCGTATGACTGGGCCGTATCGGATGAAGAAGCAGAGAGGGACGCATACTATCACGCGCTTTGCCTTGCAAAATATATCTTTATGACGGATGCCTACGGGTTCTGCAGAAATGCAAGGAAGGATCAGGTTCGGGTTCAACTGTGGCATGGCTGCGGATTTAAGACGAGGGTTAATTTTGTCCGTTGTGAGAGACGTTATGAATATCATATTGTGGTCAGTGAGGTTTATAAAAAAATCCATCAGAAAATATACGGGCTTCGTAAAGAGCAGGTCATTGTGACAGGATACCCTAAAAATGACTGGCTGTTTCACCCTAAAAAAGAGGCATGGCAGGAGTTAGGCTTGCCGAAAGCAAAGAAATACATCTTCTGGCTGCCTACATTCCGAATGGCGAGGACGGGAATGAATGAGTTAAACGAATACGACATGGAAGGGCAGACGGGATTGCCCGTGGCGGATACTTGCGAAAAGCTGCAAAAGCTGGATTTACTGCTGCAAAAGCTGGATGCCGTTCTGATTCTGAAGCTGCATCCATTCCAGGACAGAGATAAAATCATCAGGTTTTCCATGAGTCGTATCGTACTTCTGAAGCATGAAACGCTCGTAAATATGGATATTCAGATTAATCAGATCTTGGGGCGCTCGGACGGTATGATCAGTGATTATTCTTCTGTGGCCGTGGATTATACGCTCCTTGACAAGCCCATGGGGTTCACCCTTGATGACGTGGAGGAATATGAGGATAGTCGGGGCTTCGTATTTGAAAATATCAGGGAGTGGCTTCCGGGAGAGGAGATATTTTCCCTGGAGGATATGGAGAGGTTCATAGAAAATGTGGCGTTAGGGGTAGACTCTGCGTCGGAAAAACGTCGTATGCTTATGGAGAAAATGCATAAGTTCTCGGATGATGAAAGCTGCGCAAGGGTAGTGGACGCATTATCCCTGTAACTATGTTGGCAGCCGGTTTGGAGTGAATCGTACAAGGATGAAAAAGTGAGGTAAGGGATATGCAGTTTGAGTTGATGGCATCCATGATGTGTGCAGATTATGGATATTTAGAGAAAGAAATCGAGTCACTGGAGGAAGGAGGTATCGACTCTTTCCATATAGATATTATGGACGGGCGGTATGTCCCTAATTATGCCATGTCTTTGAATGATATGCGCTATATCGCTTCTGCATCGGAGATACCTTTGGATGTACATCTGATGATTGAACATCCAATCAACAATATCGGACTGTTCCTGAATAATCTGCGCAAGGGAGACACGGTGTATATTCACCCGGAGGCGGAATACCATCCGTCAACAACCTTGCAGAGAATCATCCATGCGGATATGATTCCTGGGATTGCCATTAATCCGGGGACGTCGGTGGAGACGGTGATGGAGATGCTGCGTATTGTAAAAAAGGTTCTTGTGATGTCGGTGAATCCCGGAAATGCCGGTCAGATGTATCTGCCCTATGTGGGGAAGAAGATAACAAAGCTTTTGGCAATGAAGGAGGATATGGAGTTTGAGATTTATTGGGACGGGGCGTGCAGCGCGGATAAGATCCTGGAATTCGCCCCCAAGGGGGTGCGGGGGTTCGTGTTGGGAACAACGCTGCTGTTCGGGAAAGGGAAGCCTTATAAGGAGACATTACAGAATATCCGTGAACTGAGGTTTTGACGGGTATCCGCCGCAAAAAGCGGTTGGATTTTGCGACGGGAAAAGATGGCTGCGTGATAACGCAGCTTTTTTCATTTTATATTAATTGACTCCTTCCATATATGTATTTTACCTGTTTCAAGAATAAGAGATTTATGTTATGATAGTAAGCGGGAAAAGCTATTGATACAAGGGGGATGGAGGATGAATTTTTTTACACCAGCCGAGGTGGCGAAAAACTATATTGGAGCAGGAAAAGCCAAGGTAAACACGCCGATTAGCAAGATGTTTCTTCTGGCGGTATTGGCGGGCGCGTTCATCGCAATGGGCGGTGTGGGCGCGACGACCGTAGCAGTCTCGGTTCCGCTTGCGTCGGTGGGAAAGTTCGTCGGTGCGTGCGTGTTTCCGGGCGGCCTTACCATGGTTCTGCTTGCGGGCAGCGAATTATTCACGGGCAATACGTTGCTGGTGATTCCTCTGCTTCAAAAGGAGATTACTCCGGCAGGGATGCTTAAGAACTGGGGCGTGGTATATCTTGGGAATCTAGCCGGCGGCCTTTTAGTGGCGGCAGGCGTCGTATATTCCCATCAGCCGGATTTGTTTGGAAAACAGATGGCGGTATCCGTCATTTCCACGGCTGCCGCCAAGTGCTCGCTGTCTTTTGGGGATGCGTTCATTCGGGGAATTCTGTGTAATTTCCTGGTCTGTATCGCCGTATGGATTTCCTTTGCAGCAAAGGATGCGGCGGGGAAGATTATGGGACTGTTCTTCCCGATTATGATGTTTGTGCTCTGTGGGTTTGAACACAGCATAGCGAATATGTATTACATAGGCGCAGGGATTTTTGCCAAGGGGATACAGGAGTATGGAGATGCAGCAGCAGCGGCAGGCGTGGATATGGGCGCCATTACCTGGGGGAATTTCTTTGGGGCAAATCTGCTTCCGGTAACCATTGGCAATATCATTGGAGGCGCGGTCTGCGTCGGGTGCGTATACTGGTATATTTATCTGAGAAAAGCGGACAGATAGTCCGTATACGTATTTATTTTACGTATCGGGCAGCGAAATGTGAGAAGGGAGTGGAGGAAATTGCCGAAAGTCTGTGAAGATTTGTTATATAGTTCGATTATTCTCCCTATGATTCCCTTATGTTTTTATCCGGTGCAGAGATATGTGAAGAACCGCTTGTCCGTGTTGGCAGGTAAGATTGTCATAGCGCTTCTGGCTATGGTTTCATGTGTGGTGCTGGTTGGAAGGATTTATTCTCTGGGAGATGTGACGGATTTCATAATATATCCGGCAGGTATTTATTTCCTTTATCTGTATAACAGGGAGGTTAGGCTTTCATTTTCTAAGAAGTTGTTCGCGTTTCTTTCTGCCTGTCTTGTGGGAGGATTTTCAAAGTTATATGCTACAATGTTCGATTATACTATGCACCCGTCTGGAAATGCCCTTGCCTTTTCCTATGAAGCCCTGGGAGTGCAGGTTTTGTTTTTGGTGTTTGCTGATGTTATTCTGTATCTGCCTCTTACCAGATATATGGGTTGGGTGATGGAAAATTTTCATGAAGAAGCGGTTTGGAAAAGGGTATGGTGTTTTCCGGCGTTTTTTTTGGCGTCTACCTATTTTATGTACCCGCGTGTATATCGAAACATGTATGTGGGGTATGTGCGGCAGCTCTACCCGTTTGTTTTGCTGTTCTTTACTTTTTTTGTAGTATTTATTTATTTTCTGTTTTATGTGGTGGCACATTCTTTTGTGGAGAAGCAGAAAACGGAGATTGCAAATCAGATGCTTTTGATTCAGGGGGCGCAGTATCAGCAGTTATTAAGGAATGTTGAGGAAAACAGCCGAATCCGCCATGATTTCCGGCATCAGCTCATTGTGATTTCCGAGTTGGTGGGGCAGAAGGAGTACGAGAAGCTAAAGGAGTATGTGGGCAGATACATCGACGAGGAGCAGGCGGAGATGAAGCTGTACTCCTATTCGGCGGCATTGAATGCGCTGATTTCATATTATGAATCCATTTGCCTGAGGAGGGGTATCGAGACGGATTTCGCTGTCTCCCTGCCGAAGAAGCAACAGGTGTCGGATCAAGATTTCTGTGTGATGCTTGGTAATCTGTTGGAAAATGCCATGGACGGCGTTCGAGATATGGAGGAGCCGTATATTAGGCTGAAGATTTGGCAGACGGCGTCTAATATGGTTGCGGTGAAGGTGGAGAACCCTTATCAGGGAGAGATTAAGAAGGAGGGGAGGCATTACCGTTCATCCAAAAGGGAAGGTTTTGGCCAGGGGTTAGAATCTGTTAATATGATTGCCATGAAGTATGGCGATATGATGGAGGTGCTTACAGACGGGGGGATTTTTACAGTTAAGATTTTGCTGCAGACTCCGTCTGGAGAATAAGAAAATTGAAGGGAGAAGAAGGTTGGATACATTTCTTTTAAATACGGTTATTTTATTGGCGCTCGTAGTAGTGTTGGGATTTTTTAATGAGAAGGTGACGAAATTTACCCATGAAATCGCACTAATGCTGTTTACTGTAATTGTCGGCGGTGTGCTGCTGGTGGCGAGCGCGGTCTTAAGGGGTACGGGGACGGCATCCCAGGTTCTTGAAGAATTACAGTTTTTCAATCTGGAAGGATTTTTGATGGAGGGAGTTCTGTGCTTTATGCTGTTCGCAGGCTCATGCCATATGAGGCTTTTGGATTTTAAGAAGTATGCTAGAGCAATTTCGCTGCTGGCTGTGGGCGCTACATTTCTGGGGGCTGTGTTCTATGGACTGATTTTCTATGGGGCAGGCAAGCTTCTGGGGCTTTCGTTTACCCTTCCTGTCTGTCTGATGTTCGGCAGTATCGTTGCGCCTACGGACCCGATTGCCGCCACCAGTATTTTAAAGAGGTTTCACCTTCCCGATGGGATTAGCTTCATCATAGAGGGGGAGTCTCTGCTGAATGACGGGATGGGCGTGGCATTGTTTATCTTTTTTTCGGGAATGGTTACTGCCGAGGAAAGCGGTGGTTTTATTGCCGTGATGGCGAAGGAGATACTGGGCGCCATGTTTGTGGGAATTGTAGTAACGTTCTTATGCTTCGCCATATTCAGCCGTACGAAGGATGAGTCCAGGCAGATATTTACAAGCCTTCTGGCGGTGTCCATGTCCTATGTATTGTGCGAGTGTTTTGGATTTTCTGGGGCGATTGCGTCGGTTGTATGCGGAGTTTTATTCTCTGCGCTTCGGAATTATTCAGAGTATAAAGGGAGGCCTCTTGATCTTCGTCAGTTTGATATCTTCTGGGGAATATTGGATACGCTGCTGAATTCCGTCTTGTATGTTATGCTTGGGATTTCATTTATCCGGATTTTACAGATGCCTCATGTTCTGGTTTTGTCACTCCTTGCCATTGCTGCGAATCTCGTCGCAAGGTCGGGAAGCCTTGGAGCTGCATCCATATTCATTGGCCCTCTGCCTGACGGGTATAACAAGCCGCAGTTCATTAAGCTGTTGACCTGGGGAGGGCTTCGGGGAGGGCTTTCGGTTGCTCTTGCCATGAGCGCTCAGGGGATGGTTTCTGATGAGATTCATCTGATCATTCTTGGCGGAACCTATGCGATTGTTTTCTTTACAACGATTGTCCAGGGGATGACTATGCACAGAGTATATGAGAGGATTCAGAGCACTGTGGTAAAAGGAGAGTAAAAATGTTACTGTTACAACAGATGATTGTTTTGTTTATCTATATTGCTCTTGGATATGGGGCGGCAAAAAAGGGGGTCATGGATGAGACTTTCAGTAAGAAGATTTCCTGGGTGGTGGTAAATGTTGCAAATCCTGCTCTTACGCTGTCTGCTGTGGTAAACGGAGACGGGACGATTAAGGGAAAAGAGCTTCTTCTGACTGCGGTAATTGCTTTGGTGATTCTTGGGGGAATGGTATTGTTATCGCTTGCAATACCATTCATATTTCGTGTCAGGAAAGAACAGAGGGGCGTTTATCGGCTGATGAGTGCATTTAACAATATCGGCTTCATGGGTTTTCCGGTGATTGTGGCGGTGTATGGGCAGGAGGCGCTTCTGTATGCGGCCATATTTTCCATGCTGTTTAATGTCTTAATCTATACTTATGGGATTCAGACTGTACAGAAGGGAACGAAGGGGATTGAGTGGGGAAAGGTATTTAACATAGGGGTAATCGGCAGTATTTTGGCGATTGCGATTTATCTCCTTGGGATTCCCACTCCGGAATTCTTCAATACGACTGTGAGTGGGTTAAGCGGGCTGACCGCCCCCTTAAGTATGATGGTGATTGGCATTTCTCTGACCAGTATCAGGTTGAAGGAATTGTTTCTGGATAAGAGGCTGCTTTTGTATTCTCTGACAAAGCTTTTGGTGATTCCGATTCTTGCCATGCAGGTGATTGTCAGGGTGATTGATAACGAAATGCTGTGCGGGGTGTGTATGGTGATGCTTGCGACTCCGGCGGCGAGCATGACCGCCATGCTGGCGCAGCAGTATGGAGATGAAGAAAGCGCGGAGCAGGCGGCAAAAGGCGTGGCGCTTACCACGCTTTTGTCTGTCGTGACGATTCCCGTTGTGTCGGCTGTGGTGTTTTAGGAGTGCGAATGCTTTTCCCCCCACAGATATAGGCAGATACACGACGCTATCAGCAGAATATCAGCAAATAGAGTCCCTTCAATGCCAAAACCTACGTTGTATGCGAAACTGTTATTTGCCGTGGAGGTATCCAGACGGAAGACAGAATATGGGGATACGATACCGGAGTTTGGCAGTCCAAAAATGATATTCTGTGTAAAATTCCACATGGCATGCATGGACATGGCGCACCAGATACTGTCCATGTAATAGACCATGAATGAGAATAAAATTCCAACAATAAATATATTCAGTACGGACAAAAACGTAACGCCTTCGTTCATCAGGTGCAGGATGGCAAAAAGCAGGGAATTTCCTATAATAGCAGTTGCCGGATGCTTGTAGCTACTCTTTAACCGTTGGTACAGAAAGCCTCTGCAGACCAATTCTTCTGCCGAGGACTGTACAAAGACTGCGATAAAGATCAGTACAAAAGCAATCGGCTTTAAAGAATCATATTGTAGTGAAATGTCTTTATTAAGCCATGCCGCAAGGATACAGACGCCGTTCAAACCAAAGCCCATGACAAACCCGATAAGGAGGTTCTTCATGTTGTTGCCGAATGCCCTTCTTCCGATTGTTTTCAGGATAGGGCGGTTTTTCTTTGTAAACCGCAGATATAGTATCGTTAATATCCAGATGCCGATAAAACTCAGATACATATAGATGGTCATTGCAATATCTGTACTTGACATGAAGGGGAGGAAGCCTAATAACATTCCCAGAAATTGCCCAAGTAGGATGAGCAGTATTGTAATAATGTATAATACAAGAATATTGTCAGGGAGTCTTCGTTTTGTTACTTCTAAATTATCCATTTTTTTCTTTATTAGCATAATTGCAAATAGAACCTCCTATACATTTTGATAAAAAAATAGTATCACAGTATTTTAACAGGGTCAATGCAAATCACGGAATGTCCTTGACAAATATATCGAGGTGTGATATAAAATATATAACGAAGTGCGATATAGTGAGATTCGATATATCGGAATAAGATATATCGAGCTAAAATGTTATAAGAATGGGAGGAAGGGATGACAGACAGGATCAAAAGAGTGTATGTTCCTATGACGGAAACAGGCTTCTACATTTTATATTGTCTGCAAGATGAGATGCATGGGTATAACATCGGGCAGAAGGTGAAGCAGATGACAGGCGGGGAAGTGACCATCAGCCCCGGAACCATGTATGGAACACTGTCTAAGATGGAGAAGGACGGATTAATCAGATTTGTAAGAGAAGAAGATAAACGAAAGCTGTATGTGATTACAGAGCTTGGGTGGGAGGTATTGAACATAGAGCTTCACAGGATTGAAAGATTATACCAGAACAGTAAAGGAGAGTACAGTTATGGCGGATAGGGTCAGGTTCCGTTTCTGGACAATTACGGATTATGAGGAGGAGGAACAGTTTTTAAGAGAACAGCATCGCGAAGGGTGGAGGCTAAAAAGATATTTTCTTCCGGGATTTTATTTATTTGACAGGTGTACTCCAGAGGATATGGTGTACAGGCTGGATTTTGATCAGGCGGTTAAGGGTGAGAAGATGGGATATCTTAAGATGTATCAGGACTATGGATGGGAATATCTGTTTGATGTGAATGGGTTCAGTTATTTCCGAAAATCTGCGACTGGTTTTGATGAGGAGACAGAGATATTCAGTGATAATGACTCGCGGCTTGAGATGGTCAGGCGGATTTTCAGACGAAGGATGGTGCCGCTTCTATGCGTATTTTTGTGCTGTCTTGTCCCGCAACTTTTTATCCAATACATTAGATGGGTTGAGTATGGAGATATTGGGGCAAGGGTTCTCACAATCATTTTTGATGTGCTTTTTGTCATTTATGTGTGTTTATTCGTCCATTGTGGGAAAGGAATAAGCCGATTGAAGAATAAATACCAGAAAGACTAATGGGAGTCAGGAAAATGTAGCGGTATGCGTTGATACAAAGTGTGAAATGTGATATTCTTAGCAGAGAGTAAGGGAGGCGGCAGTTATGATATCAGGAGTTTTTATGGTTCCTCATCCTCCCCTGATTATACCGGAGATTGGCAGGGGAGAGGAAGAAAATATTCAGGACACGGTTGACGCATACCATGAGGTTGGACGAAGGATAGGGGATTTGAAGCCGGAGACAATCGTGTTAATCTCACCCCACCAGATAATGTATGCGGATTATTTCCATATTTCACCAGGAGATGAGGGAACGGGGGATTTCGGACAATTCCGTGCACCGCAGGTGAAGATAAAGGTAAACTATGATACAGAGTTTGTGGAGAATCTCTGCAAACTGGCAGAGGCAGGTGAGCTTCCGGCAGGAACAGAAGGTGAGCGCGACAGGCGGTTAGATCATGGGACAATGGTTCCCCTCTATTTTGTAAATCAGTATTGGAGGGATTATAAGCTGGTCAGGATTGGCCTGTCAGGGCTTTCACTTGTAACACATTATGAACTGGGGCGGCGTATCAGGGAAACGGCAGAAGTCCTTGGCCGAAATATTGTGGTGATAGCAAGCGGAGATCTGTCTCACAGGCTTACCGAAAAGGGACCTTACGGATACAGGGAAGAAGGGCCAAAGTACGACCACCGGATTATGGAGGTGATGGGAAGCGGCGATTTTGGGCGGCTTTTGGAATTTCCGGAGGATTTCTGTGAAAAAGCGGGAGAGTGTGGTCACAGGTCTTTTACAATAATGGCGGGAGTGCTGGATAGAACCAGTGTGCAGGCGAAGCGTCTTTCCTATGAGGGACCCTTTGGGGTAGGGTACGGCGTCTGTATTTATGAGATACGTGGCAGGGATTTGACACGGAATTTTAAAGAGCAGTACGAAGAAAAAGAGCGTGAACGGATTCGCAAGCAGAGGGCCAGAGAGGATGATTATGTAGGCCTTGCCAGGGCGGTTATAGAAGAATATGTGTGTACTGGAAAGAAGAAAGAGATACCAAAGAATCTGCCAAAGGAGATGTATACCCAGAGAGCAGGGGTATTCGTTTCCATAAAGAAGGAAGGGCAGCTTCGAGGATGTATCGGCACCATTCAGGCGGTACAGCCTTCAATAGCGGAGGAAATCAGGGAGAACGCCGTCAGTGCGTCTGTGAAGGATCCGAGATTTTCTCCTATTGAGCCGGATGAGCTTGAAAAGCTCTCGATTAGTGTGGATGTATTAGGTGAGACAGAGAAGATTGCTTCACCGGCTCAGTTGGATGTCAAACGATACGGCGTGGTTGTGACTAAGGGGTATCGGCGTGGACTGCTTCTGCCGAATCTGGACGGGGTAGATACTGTGGATGAGCAGGTTAGGATTGCGAAGCAGAAAGCGGGAATCGGGGCGCAGGAGGATGTAGAGCTTGAACGGTTTGAGGTGGTTCGGCATTATTGAAAGACAAAGAGGATGCGTGTTTCTGAATGTCTGCAAGCACAACTTCGTGAACTGGCCTCGTCTCAATGGTATGTGATGAATTTTATAATAACCAAAAAGATTACAAATGCAATAAATAATGTATCATTGGTTTCGCCCATAATAGCAACTATCACTTGAACGAAAGCAGATATTCTTCAAAGATTAAATTTAAAGAAGGTAGATAAATTTCCGTTTGTCGAAAAATCTGGCTAACTTTTCCCATTTTCAGGCACTGGAAGATGGTCGTATTGACGAAAATATGCTTGCATTGTCGATTGGTTTGGCAACGACAGGCGTATATGGTTTGGCAAGAGCAGTAAATTCTGAACAATGGTATAGAAACATTATTTTACATGATTCGTTATATTCATGCGAACAATTATTGGAGTTTGTTTATCCAGAACTTGCAAAACAGAATTCCTGGAAACTGCCTGTATGGTATTACATTTCGAAAGCGAATATCAAAAGCGAATTAGCGGAAGAAAAAGCGCCAACTTTATATAGTGATATTGTTACAGAGTCAATGATTAAAAATACCCGATCTGCAATTGGAAATAGAACTACTTGGCAGATTTGGAGAGATGAAAATAACAATTTGTTAAAAGCTATTCGCTTATTAAGTTGCATCCCAGAAGAAAAAGTAGATATTGTACAATATCAAAACATTTTGGAAACTATATTTAGAGAAAATATTAATATTTTGAGCTCACTGGATAGTCCTAATCGTAGCAATCTTAATAGAATGATAAGAATATATGATTTCTTAAAATATGGGCAAAAAAAGACCCCGTGATTCAAGCATCTGCAAGCAGACACCATCACGGAGGCTCGGACAGTTGGAATACAGGCAACATAGCATCTGTAAACAGACACCATCACGGATGCACTATAAACCTATGCTTATTATATAAGGGAAAATATTTTTTGTCAACGACCAGATTTTGGATAAAGAAGGGAGGAGGATCATGACCATAGAAGAAATTCTTGCAGGGGAATCGAAGAATGTAGAGTTCAAAGAGAACCTGCCGGAGAAAAGTATTAAATATATGAAATCTGTAGTTGCCTTTGCCAATGGAACCGGAGGTAAAATCATTTTCGGAATTGCTGATAAGACCAGAGAAGTGATTGGCTTTAACAAGGAAGATGTATTCAAGAAAATGGATGCCATTGCCAATGCTGTGTCGGATAGTTGTGAACCGGCAATTATTCCAGATATTACCTTACGGACAGTTGACGGTAAGACTGTTATTGTAGCGGAAATTTTCGAGGGCAGACAGCGTCCGTATTATATCAAGGCTCTTGGCAGAGAAGGCGGGGTATATGTCCGTGTTGCCGGAACTACCCGTCTTGCTGACGAATACATGATCAAAGAGCTGATGTTTGAAGGAAGCAACCGCTATTTCGATCAAGCTTTGTGTACTGGATTAACGATTACAGATGAAGATATTGATGCTCTTTGCAAAGCCATGAAGGAACAGGCAGTGAAAAATGCTCATAATGAGGAACAGAAAGCATCTATCAAAGGTGTTGGCAGACAGCAGTTGCGTTCTTGGGGGGTTTTGATTGAGCGTGACGGAAAAGATTATCCGTCCAATGCCTTTGCCATTTTGACTGGCAACGGAGGACTTCATGCCACAACACAATGTGGTGTGTTCAAAGGTACAACAAAAGCGGTATTTGTTGACCGTAGAGAATATCCCGGCCCGCTTTGGGAGCAAATAGATGAAGCATTTCAGTTTGTCTTGCGAAACATTCACTTGGGGGCTGCGTTTGTGGGAATTTACCGGCAGGATATTTATGAAATTCCACCGGATGCTATTCGTGAGTTGATTATCAATGCTATGGTACATCGCAGCTATCTGGATCATGGTACGATACAGGTTGCGGTATATGACAACCGACTGGAAATCACCTCCCCTGGAAAGTTGCCAATGGGACAGACGATGGAGCGTATGAAAGAAGGGTATTCCAAAATCAGAAATGAAGCTCTTGCTCATGCATTTGCTTATATGAACTTGATCGAGCATTGGGGAAGCGGCATTCCAAGAATTATTGATAAAGTAAAAGCTGCCGGACTGCGGGAGCCGGAGTTCATAGGCGGTGAGGTTGATTTGCGTATCAATATTTATCGAGGTCAGAATAACGACAATAATATCAAAAATGGCGTTAATGTAGATACCAACAGCATTGATGGCGTTGGAATTGGCGCTAATGACTTTAAAAATGACGTTGATGAAGTGGCATATACAGACAAAGTTTTTCCAGATCATATTCAAAAACTGCTGAAGATCATTGCCGAAAATCCGACAGAAACGCAGGCACAGTATGCAGAGAAGCTTGGAATATCAAAAAGAACAATTTCGAGAATTTTTGCGGAGTTAAAAGCACAAGGCATACTCGAACAGCAAGGAAACAGAAGAAAAGCAAAATGGCTTATTATAAAGAAAAGATAGGAGGCGCGGCATGGATACCGACAAAGTAATACAAGACTTGAACCGGCGGTTTGCTGTCCCTTTGCCGGAATTTTATCAGCGTCGTATCATCTTCTGGTACGATGAAGATAAAGAATTTGAGGACAAGTTGGACGAGGTGGTTCTTGAAAATGCAAAGGTGGTTGCACTGACTGGAAACAACGCATTTTCTGTGAAGAAGCTGCTTTCAGTAGACGATTTGACCACAAACTATCTGGTTTACAGTCCGTTGGCGTACAACCGCCCGGATGATAACTGGCTTTTAGATATAGAGCTTTACAGCGAGGAGTTCCGGGCAGATTTGATTTCTATTTGGATGGATGAGATGGGACTTGCATCGAATCCGGCCATGAGAAAGCAGGTGAAACATTATCGTGCCTATTTCAACGCGAAAGACCGTCGTTTGAAAATCAGCACTCAGAATAAAGTTCCGGCAACTCCGGCACAGCTGCATATGGCTGTTATGGCGGCAATCTGCGGATTGAAGGACGCACAGCCCAACCAGATTTTACGCAGTGTGTTCCGTGGTGTTAGTATATAAGTGTGGACAGGAAAAGTTGAACAACCTATACTATCAAGTGAAAAAGCAAAGGAGATGTTCTATCTCCGCAACGATTCTATGGAGTATAAACGTAATAAGCAGAAATATGATACTAAGCCGGTAACGGTTAATCTGTTGTCAGCAAACCGTAAAATCAGTAATATGATTTTTTCTCTGAATTTCTATCAGAAGGATGCTGTTGGCGCCAACCGTGAAGCAGCTGCCTATCAGGTTTACTTTACGGATGAAAATGGCAGGCAGATTAGTGATGTTCAGAAGATTATTGCAGATAAGACAAGCGATAATGGTGCAGAGCGTACTTTCCGTTGCCAGTTTAATCTGAAATCTCTGAAATACAGCAATACTGCTGCTTATTATCTGGTCATTGCAGATGAACAGGGATTGCAGATGCCGCAGCGTGAGCCATTCCAGATTGACATCGCTTTTGCGGTGGATGAGTTTGATTTCTTTAGTTAAGTACCGTAGGAGGATGGAAAGATGGAGCAATTTACAGAGGGTGAAAGCACCCGTGAAGAGATAAAGAACAAGCTCCGCCAGAACTTTGACCGTAAGATTGTTCGGAAAGACCTGACAAAGAAAATCAAGGAAGGGGCTAATGTCCCGGTCTATGTGCTTGAGTTTCTGTTAGGTCAGTATTGTAGTTCGGATGATGAATCGATCATCGAGAAAGGCGTACAGAATGTAAAGCATATTCTTGCGGATAACTTTGTACGCCCGGACGAATCGCAGAAAATTCTCTCTCAGCTGCGTAAAAAAGGCAGCCACACAATCATTGATATGGTGACAGTCCGCCTGGATATGAAAAAGGACTGCTTCTTTGCAGAGTTTTCTAATCTGGGAGTTGGAAATGTGCCGATTGCGGATGAATATCCAGAAAAGTTTGACCGGCTGCTCTGCGGTGGTATCTGGTGTATTGTTCAGCTGGACTATGAAGTGGAAGGCGACAACAATTTTGGCATTGAGGATATCGACGGAAATCCGCTTCGCTCCAAACAGAAAAAGCAGAAAGATATTTCTCCGATCAGTATCCGAAAGCTGACACCGATTCAGATGCCGCACGTTGATATTGATGAATTGAAGCAGGGACGAAAGGCATTTACCAAAGATGAATGGCTTGATATACTTCTGCGTTCTATTGGTATGGAGCCGGATGAATTTACATATCGTGAGAAATGGCTGCTTTTGACCCGTATGATTCCGTTGGTTGAGAATAATTTTAACCTTTGTGAGCTGGGGCCGAGAAGCACTGGTAAGTCCCACCTCTACAAAGAGATTTCTCCAAACAGTATTTTGATTTCCGGTGGGCAGACGACGGTGGCAAACCTGTTTTATAATATGGGACGCAAGACTGTTGGACTTGTCGGATTATGGGACTGTGTGGCTTTTGATGAAGTTGCCGGTATCCGGTTCAAGGATAAAGACGGAATCCAGATTATGAAAGACTACATGGCATCCGGTTCTTTTGCCCGTGGCAAAGAGGAAAAAGTTGCGGCTGCTTCCATGGTCTTTGTAGGTAATATCAATCAGAACGTGGATGTACTTCTGAAAACCTCCAGCCTGTTTGACCCATTCCCGCCGGAAATGGGAACTGATACGGCGTTCCTTGACCGTATGCACTGCTATCTTCCTGGCTGGGAGATTCCAAAGTTCCGACCGGGACACTTTACCGATGATTACGGGTTTATCAGCGATTATCTGGCAGAGTTTATCCGGGAACTGCGAAAAGACCAGTATGGTGATGCTCTTGACCACTATTTCCGTCTTGGCAAGAACTTAAATCAGCGTGATACGATTGCAGTCCGCCATATGGTGGATGGCTATTTGAAGCTGATGTATCCGAATGGTGAGTTTACCAAAGAAGAACTGGAAGAAATTGTTCAGATTGCTCTGGAAATGCGTCGCCGTGTCAAGGAACAGCTGAAAAAGCTGGGCGGCATGGAGTTTTATGATGTGAATTTCTCTTATATTGACATGGATGATATGTCAGAACATTATGTTTCTGTACCGGAACAGGGCGGCGGCAAGCTGATACCGGATGGAATGTGCAATCCGGGACAGGTTTATACGGTATCCAGAGGAAAAAGCGGTATGCTTGGCGTATTCCGTCTGGAAAGCCAGATGCTTCCGGGCAATGGGAAGATTGAGCGTATCGGATTGGGCAGTGATTCCAAATGCAAGGAAGCTGTGAATACGGCATTTAACTATCTGAAAGCCAATGGCAACAGGATTAGCGGCTCTATCAGCACTTCGACCAAGGACTATATCATCAATTATCAGGACTTGCAGGGTATCGGAATGACAGACAAGCTGGCACTTCCTACACTGATTGCTCTTTGCTCGATTGCACTGGGAAAACCGGTAGTCAGCAATCTGGCAGTGCTGGGCGATATTACGATCAGCGGCACGATGATAAAGGTGGATGAACTTGCCAATACGCTTCAGGTGTGCCTGGATAGCGGTGCGAAGAAAGTTTTGATTCCAAGTACCTCTTTTGTGGATTTCGCAAGTGTTCCGGCTGATCTGATGAGTGCATTTCAGTTGATTCCGTATCAGAGTGCGGAGGATGCAGTGTTTAAGGCATTGGGGGTTGAGTAAGCATATAAATTAGGAGGGCATGAATGGCTATTGAGAAGGTAATCATTCAGAATTAATTCTGATATGCATAAAACGACAGAACATGATGGGAAATTCTGGGTTCATGAGAATGATATTGCTGGATATATGGATACATATAATCCCATTCAGCTACGATATGATAAAAGAACTAAGGTGAATATGCAATTTGAAACGATGAATTTTGGCTCAGCTAAAGGGCTTACATTCAATAGGGTCTTGATATATCCGACACAACCAATGTTAAACTGGTTGTCTGGAAAATCCAAAGATATGAAAGATGAAAGCCGTTCTAAATTTTATGTTGCGGTAACAAGAGCAAGATATAGCGTAGCATTCGTATACAAGACAAAGCATCTTCCATCCAATGATATTGGAGTAAAATGGATGCCAAAGTAATGGGATAAATAAAATGACACGACAAGAAGTATTTAGCTGGTGTAAACAACAGTACAACACAGAACCGGAATATCCGTGGAATGACTGGAATGTTGTCTTACGCCACACAGACAATCAAAAATGGTATGGTCTGATTATGGAAGTCGGAAGGGATAAACTGGGACTTCCTGGAGATGGAGAAGTTGATTAATAACAAAATATAACAATTATTAAATTTCTTGAAATATATGAAATCTCAATTCCAGTTTGTTGGGAAGTCAAGTATAAAAAGAAATCGGAATTTCATAAGGTTAGAATAATGGTTAGAGAAGTAAAATGGACAAAATATTTATGGCTGAGCGTGCTCTCATTTGGAGCATTTATGCTTGAATATCTGTCAATATTCGTAATTGAAGTTACATTCCTACATATAGATATGCAGAATGATACAATGCAGCAGAGAAGCATTCATTGTATCATAATGGTTTTTATGTGGGCGTTTTTCATTGGTATTCTTCTGTTTTTTTCAAGGAAATATTATCATTTTCCAGAAAGAGGGAACAACAGGGACAAGATTTCTTTGAAAAATTGGATAGTAACGCTTGCCTGCTTCATTGGCTGCAAAATTATCACTTTCATTGATTGGCATACATTAAAGCTCATCAAAGAATCACAGGGTAAAACCGTATTCCAATTGTGTGTGCAATATTTATACTATATATTTGAAGTAATGCTTGTCATTCTAATCATAATATATGGACAAAAAGCAATTGAAACCTTGTTGAAAAAAGAAAGTCCAATTCCTTTTGGCGGTATTATATTGGCTGTGACATAAATACTTTTGTGATAAACTTATCTTATAAGTGAGGAGAGAGATTATGAAGACAGTATGCAGAGCATGTATGCATCAGTGCAGCCTAAAGCCTGAACAGCGGGGCATATGCAAAGCCAGAAAGAATGAGGGCGGCAAGATTATCTGTGAAAATTATGGGCAGGTTACTTCTCTTTCGCTGGATCCGATTGAGAAAAAGCCGCTTAAGATGTTCCGGCAGGGAAGCCAGATTCTTTCTGTCGGAAGCTACGGCTGTAATCTGAGGTGTCCGTTCTGTCAGAATCATGAGATTTCTATGGCATTTAAGAGAAATGATTCCCAGACGGTGGAGACAGTTTTTATTTCTCCCCAGGCGTTGGCAGAGGAAGCGAAAAAGTGCGCCCGAAGTATGGAAAATATAGGCGTGGCATTTACCTATAACGAGCCTTTGGTGGGATGGGAGTACGTCCGTGATACTGCAAAGCTGGTTAAGGACATGGGGATGGTTAATGTGCTGGTCACCAATGGGACGGCATCCAGAGAGGTTCTGGAGGAAATACTTCCCTATGTGGACGCTATGAATATTGATTTGAAGGCGTTTACAGGGGAAACTTACCAAAAGTATGGCGGAGATTTGGAGTCGGTGAAAGAATTCATTGTTCGTTCGGCAGGGTCTTGTCATGTGGAATTGACGACATTGATTGTGCCAGGGGAGAATGATGCTGCAAAGGAGATGGAGGAAGAAGCGCGGTGGATTGCTTCTGTAGAGGAGTCTGTCGGCAGGAAGCTTCCCCTACATGTCACACGGTTTTTCCCGCGGTATCATATGAGAGACAGAGAGGCGACGGAGGTTCAGAGGGTGTATGAGCTTGCAAAAAAGGCAAGGGAGTATCTGTCTTATGTGTTTGTGGGGAATTGCTGAGAATGTAATGAATTAATATCATTATGATGAAGGAAGCCTGGATTCCGGTATTTTAAAGCAAATAAATAATGACGCAAGCCGCAGAAAAAAGCTGCGGCTTTTTAAATTCCGATAGAATGAAAATCTGTATGTTATGTCTCAAAAACCATATGACAGGAAACTCATATTGCCGTTTGTGCAAAAAAGTTTATAATATAAATAGGATGAGTCATATCTGACAGCAAGCAAGGAGTGAATTTAACATGTATCGGATTGCCATATGTGATGACGACAGCGGACTTCGCCGGTTTTTGCGGCAGACGATTGAGGAAGAAGGACCGCCCTGTGTTGTGGATGAATTCTCAGACGGAGTGAATTTGCTTAAAAGCTATAACCAATGGGCAGCTTCTGACGTATGTGTGGGGGCTTCAGAAGAACGAGGCTTTGATATTCTGTTTTTGGATATTGATATGCCCCGAATGAATGGGATTGATACGGCAAAAAAGATTCGTACAACAGACCGAAGGGTGAAGATTATCTATGTTACAGGTTATCAGGATTATATGGGAAAATCTTTTGAAGTACATCCCTTCTCCTTCCTGGTCAAACCCGTCAAAAAGGAGGAGATTGTCAGGCAGATAAGGGAAGCCCTTCTGTACGGTAAAGCAGAAGAAAAGGAGATTCCCCTTCGATTACAGACGACAGAAGGTGTGGAGGAATTTAGGGCGTCGGATATCTATTATCTTGAATATGTTAGCCGTAAGCTTCGATTCGTCACAAAAAAGGGAGAAAGTATGGTTCGGGGAAAGATTTCCGAATATCTGGAAAGGCTTGAAGCCTATGGATTTGCTTCGCCCCACAAGAGTTTTGCGGTCAATCTCTACCATGTGAAAGCCATACGGGGATACGATATTATTATGATGAATGGGGAGAGGATTCCCTTGTCCCAGAAACGCTCGGTAGAGTTTCGGGGCTTGTTGGGAAAATATCAGGCAGACCGGCTATAAACGATAGAGACACCCAATGGGAGATAACGCTGTTTCATGAGTGGGTGCCAACCCAAAGGAGGGGAGAAGGAGTGAATTGGTCTGAATCGGCTACGCTAAATGAAACTCTTAGAATCCTGGAAACATTTGTGATTACCCTGTGTACCTGGTTTTTTATGAGCCATACAGACCAGAATATTGAAGGGAAAAAGAGATACCGCTTCCTGTTACTGCTTCTATACTGGGCTGGTTTTGCAGGGATTACATTTGGTTTAAAATACAATAGCTATATTAACCTTTTTCTTCCAATCTATATGATTGTGATGACAATGGCGACAGGTTACAGTCTGTATAACCGCCAAAGGATTTATGTCTTTTATTACTTTTTATTTCCTGTGACGATAGTAGCTGCCCGAATCTTCATAGGCTATTTAATGTATGGTTACATGTCGGCTCGGTGGGGAACCATCATTTTCGATTATTATCTGGCAAACGTGGTGTTAGTGATTAGCCAGTTGACGGCAATTCTTCTGACCGGCGTGTGGATTGTATTGCTGAACAGGTCCAAATACGAGCATATGAAGGGCGTCCGGTTTGCCGGCTTGTTCCTGCCGCCTGCTGTCAGCGTATTTATTATATTTTCCCTAATTTTTATCGGAAATGTATTTATGCAGATGTACGGAGTGTTTCTCATTATCATAGATATTTTCTTTCTGGTATTTATGAACCTTTATGTCTGGTATTTATTTTCTTACCAGTCCAAGAATGAGAAGTTAAGGGCAGAGCTTGAGCTTTGGAGGAAGCACAGTGAGATGCAGTATCAGTACTATGAGCGGGTGGAAGGCCAATATCTGGCTTCCCGCAAGATGATTCATGACATGAGGAATCACCTTCAGGCGATTGAGGCCTTAAAAGAACAGGACGGGGACAAGGGGAAGGAATATCTAAGGGATATGCATCAGATGCTGGATTCCCTTACGTTGGTAAGTTATACCCATAACCGTATGTTGAATATCATTTTGAATGAAAAGGCAGCAGCAGCCAGGGAGTCGGGAATTCTGATGGATATCCAAATCGGAAGGATTAACCTTGGGCATATGCGGGATATGGATATGACGACCATTTTTGCCAACCTTCTGGACAATGCATTGGAGGCGGCGGGCCAGGCTAAAGGAGAGGGCAGGATTCAGATTCGTGCAGATGCATTTCATGAATTTACGGTAGTGAGGATTAAAAATACCATGGGGACGCGGCATAAAAGCAGGGAGGAGGGAGGAAGGCTGCACATGGGAATCGGTCTTATTAACGTGGGCCATACGCTGGAGAAATACGGCGGGGGAATGGTGACCGAAGAAACAGAGGATGAATTTGTTGTGAAGCTTACCATACCAGACGACAGTGAAAGGATGCAAGGCAGGGTGGGAAAATGGATTTCAGAGGAAGGAGAGAAAGATTTATGAAAACAGGAAGAATGGGATATTTGTTAGGCGTTTTTATGCTGGCAGGAATGTTGGCGGGGTGCGTAGGAGGCCAGAAGCTGTCGGAGCAATTTGACGAGGAGGAAGTGAAGGCGGCCGCAGAAGAAGTGATAGAAATCTTGAATGACGGGGACGTGGATACTCTTGTAGAGGAGAAATGGAATTCTACGATGAGGGGTATGGCAGACAAGGATATGATGGAAAAAGATGTGCTTCCCATTGTGGAAGAACTAGGCGCTTTTGAGGGATTTGACAAGGAAGCAGTCACGGGAAACAAGGACAAGGATACGGAGCAGGAATTTGCGGTTGCAATTATAATAGGAAAGTATGAGAAGCGCAAGGCGCAGTTTACCATTTCCTTTGACGAGGATATGAAGGTGGGCGGTTTCTATATTAAATAGAGGTGAGACATGGGTATTAATACAAGGATATGCGTGGTAATGAGTATAGTTTTTTTGGGTCTGGCGCTTTTGTTTGGGATTTTGAAGGGGAAGGCGGCAATCCTGATTGCAGGATTTAATACGATGCCCAAAGAGCAGAGGCAGCAGTATGACAGGGAGAGAATGAGCAGGGATCAAAGAAATATATTCATCCTGTGGGCAATGATTCTTGGAGCCGGCGGCGTCCTGTCCTGCCTGTTTTCGTGGAAATATGGGGCGGATATAGCGCTGCTTATCTGGCTGGCGGTGTTTTTTCGGGATGTGCATCTGGATGAGGAGAAGGCTTTTGGTAAGTATCGGTTGAAGTAACAGGGTGACATTTGGGGGAAATGGGCTTATAATGTTCTTGGAAGATGTGGTGAGAGGATGTGGCAGAGTGAAGAAAAAATTCAATGTTACAGGCTTGTGCATGCCAGACCGACATTATATGTCAGATATATCAGAGTGTCTGAGAGCTATGAAGATATACGTTGATGATGGCGCTTATTTTACTGTCAATCGGGCAAGACAGTACGGAAAAACAACTACGCTAAATGCACTGAAACGAAAGCTTGAGAATGAATATACGGTTTTTTTGATAAGCTTCGAGGGAATTGAAGAAGAAGTTTTTGCAGATACAGGCTCTTTTTGCGTGCGTTTGCTCGGTCTGCTTCATGATACTCTGAATTTTGGCGAGGTATCAGGTATACCGGAGGATATTAGAGAAGAATTGTACCAGAGAAGCGTTGGGGTTTCCCAGGAGGTGAGTTTCCGCATTTTTACAAATATGTTGATACGTATCTGCCAAAATGCGGATAAACCGGTTGTGCTTATGATTGACGAGGTGGATCAGGCTGGTAACTATCAGGTATTTGCGACATTTCTTGGTGTCTTGAGAGATATGTACCTTAAACGGGATACAAGACCGGCATTTCAATCCGTAATTTTAGCCGGAGTGTACGATATTAAAAATTTAAAGGAGAGGATTCGTCCTGAGAAAGAGGGCGTTTCGGATAGTCCGTGGAATATAGCAGCAGATTTTGAGGTAGATATGAGCCTGTCTGTGAAGGGTATTGCGTATATGCTGCAAATGTATGAGAATGATCATCATACTGGAATGTCGATTAAGGTAATTTCGGAGATGATTTACGATTATACATCAGGATATCCATTTCTTGTTTCAAGAATCTGTAAACTGGTGGATGAAGTAATCGCAGAAAGCGAAGAATTTGCAGGAAAAAGTGCGGCATGGACAAAGGAGGGCATTCAGGCGGCAATCCGAAAATTGCTGATGGAGAGGAATACGCTTTTTGAATCACTGATGGGGAAGATAGACAGCAATCCAGAATTGGAAAGAATGTTGTACACCTTATTATTTGTGGGAAAAGATATTCCCTTTAATGCAGACAATCAGTCAATTATGTCTGCGGCTATGTTTGGATTTGTGAAGAACAGGGGTGGAAATGTAGCCTTATCCAACAGGATTTTTGAGATGCGTCTTTATAATCGATTTTTATCCGTAGAAGAAATGCGGGAAAGTGATATATATAGAGCATCTATTTATGATAAAAATCAATTTATTATTGGCGGTCATTTGAATATGCGTCTGGTCCTGGAGAAATTTGTAGAACATTTTGATGAATTATATAAGGATAGTGAAGAAAAATTTATTGAGGAATCCGGCAGAAAATTATTCTTGCTTTATTTACGTCCAATCATTAATGGAACCGGAAATTATTATATCGAATCCCGAACGAGAAGTATGGGGCGTACAGATGTAATCGTAGATTACAGGGGAGAACAATATATTACAGAAATGAAGATTTGGAGAGGTAAGGAATACAATCATCGTGGTGAGAAGCAGATTGTCGGATATCTTAAGGATTATCGCCAGACAACAGGTTATATGCTGAGCTTTTGTTTTAATAAAAAGAAGAAGGTTGGCGTATACGAGCATGTAATCGGGGATAAGAGGGTGATTGAAGCAGTAGTTTGAGATGCGATATAAAGGGCAGAAGCCATGATTTACAGATTATAGTAAATTTCTACCTTGTATTCTTGTAAGAATCTTGGTACAATAATAAAACTAAATAGAATAATTTAAACCTTCCAAAAGCAGTTCGGGAGGTTTTTTGTATGAGGAAAGAGGAATACACAATTAATGAAGGAGAAATTAAAGAAATTATTCGCCTACTATGGCCCATATAAGAGCTTGTTCTACAGCGACATGTTCTTTGCCATACTGGGCGCGGCGGTGACGCTGGTTATCCCGCTGGTGGTAAGGCACATCACCAACGAGGTTGTATACTTTGAGAAGCCGCAGGCCAGAGAAGCCATCCTGATGCTTGGCGGGCTGATGGTTGCCCTTGTGTTGTTGGAGATTTTCTGTAATTTTTATATTGCCTATTTTGGTCATATCATGGGCGCGAAGATGGAAGCAGATATGCGAAGAGATATCTTCGGTCACTACCAGAAGCTGACTTTTGCATTTTATGACAACCAGAAGGTGGGGCATCTCCTGTCAAGGATTACTAGCGATTTGTTCGACATCAGCGAGCTTCTTCACCATGGTCCAGAGGATTTAGTCATTTCAGTCATTAAGATTATAGGCTCCTTTGTCATCTTGCTGGCAGTAAATGTAAGGCTTGCCCTGGTGGCGTTTGCATTTATTCCGGTTATGGCTGTGTTTGCTTTCTACTTTAACGGGAAGATGGGCAAGGCGTTCAAGCGAAACCGAGAGAAGATTGCGGAGATTAACAGCCAGATTGAAGACAGTCTGTCGGGAATCCGAGTGGTGAAGTCATTTGCCAACGAAAAAGAGGAGATGAAGAAGTTCAAGCAAGGAAACGACAACTTCGTGGCAGCAAAGAAGGTTAGCTACAAGTACATGGGAATCTATAATTCCGGTCTTGGGGCTATGAGCACCCTCATTACGGTGGTGGTGCTGGTCGTTGGGGTCAGCATGATGCTGTCGGGTACGGTTGCGTTGACGGACTTGATTACCTTTCTTCTTTATATTAATAATTTTACTGATCCGGTCAAGAAGCTGGTATCCTTTACCGAGCAGTTTCAGAACGGATATTCAGGCTTCGAGAGATTTCTTGAGATACTGTCCATTGCGCCGGACATTAAGGATAAGCCGGACGCAGTATCGGTGGGACAGATGCGCGGAGAGATTGAGTTTCAGGACGTGTCCTTTTGCTATGAGGAGCAGAATGAAAGGGTGTTAAACCACATTAACCTGAAGGTGAATGCAGGAGATTACATGGCTTTGGTAGGACCCTCCGGTGTTGGAAAGACGACTCTTTGCAGCCTGATACCGAGATTTTATGATGTTTCATCAGGCGCCATTACGGTTGATGGCATTGATATCCGTGACATTAAGTTAGATGATCTGCGCAACAATGTGGGAATCGTCCAGCAGGATGTATACCTGTTTGCAGGAACGATTCTTGACAATATCCGTTATGGCAGAATGGACGCTACGGACGAGGAGGTTGTGAGGGCAGCGAAGAATGCCAATGCCCATGAATTTATTATGAGCTTCCCTCAGGGGTATCATACGGATATTGGGCAGCGGGGAGTGAAGCTCTCAGGCGGCCAGAAACAGCGGCTGTCTATTGCGCGGGTGTTTCTTAAGAATCCACCCATACTTATTTTTGACGAGGCTACGTCTGCGCTGGATAATGAGAGTGAGCAGATTGTAAAGAAGTCTCTGGAGGGGCTGGCCAAGGAGAGAACCACCTTTGTGATTGCCCACAGGCTGACTACGATTCAAAACGCACAGAAGATTCTTGTACTGACAGAAGACGGAATCGCAGAAGAAGGGACGCATGATGAGCTGCTTCAGAAGAAAGGAATCTATGAGGCATTGTATCACCGTAATTTTGAAAATGTTTAAAGGTGAGTGATCATGAAATCAGAATTAAGACAATGGGTGAAGGCAGGCGCTGCCGGTATTTGTACCATGACTATGATTTGTTCGGGAATGACTGTTTATGCAGATGAGCTGGACACTATGGAGAGCCAGTCTTCGGAATTGAAGAGTGAACTGGAAAGCATTAATGGAGAGCTTCTTAAGATTGGCGGTCAGATTGCGGAGATTGAAGTGGACATCGATGAGGTGAATGCGGAGATTGAGAAGAACCAGGAGCAGCTTGCCATCGCAAGAAAAAGCGAGGAACGGCAGTATGAAGATATGAAGCTGCGTATTAAGTATATCTATGAAAATGAAGGGGAATCCTGGCTGGGGTTGATTTTTTCCGCACAAAGCCTGGCAGACTTAATCAATAAGGTGGATTTTGTTCAGACTCTGAACGAGTATGATCGAAATATGGTCAGAGAGCTTCAGACCCTTCGGGAGAATATCGAGATAGAGGAAGATAGGCTGAGTGAACAACAAAAGTTGTATGCTGAAATGGAGGAGGAATTAAGCGCCAAGAAAAAAGAATTGAGCGCTAAAGCAGAAGAAACCTCCACGGATTTGAATGTTTTATCAGATAAGATTCAGAAGCTTAAGGAGGAGAAGGCGGCTGAAGCGGCGCGGGCGGCGGCGAAAGCAGCCCAGGAGGCGAAAGTAGCAAAAGCGGCCCAGGAGGCTCAGGCGAAAAAGGACGCTGCAGATAAGGCGCCTTCATCAGCAGGAGGCTCAGGCGGCGGGAGTTCATCGAAGCCCTCTGGTTCACAGTCCTCCGGTTCACAATCTTCAGGGGGAGGCTATGTGTACCCGTCCGGTTCGGGGAAGCTTAATCCTACGGTGGGCGTGGTCTATTTTAACGGTCACAGGGAGACCTATTATTCCCAGAGAGTACTGCCTGGATACGGCTTGAATATACCAGGGAGGCATGTGGCGTCTGACGGTACAATCCGCGACGCTAATGGGAATCTGTGTCTTGCCAGCAGCGACCATCCCAAGGGGACGGTGGTACAGACTTCTCTTGGTACGGGAGTTGTATATGACAGCGGCTGTGCCAGCGGAACGATTGATATTTATACAGACTGGTAGAATACCGCTTTTTTGAGAAAAGGGGCTTAAAAAGGCGGCTGTGCTTCGGTCAGTCTATTTGTATAAATGTAAAATATATGATAAGGGGAGAGAAAAATATGGAATTTAGCAGCAGAATGAGGGCTTCTATGCTCATTGTGATTATGTTTTGTGTGATGTGCGTATCTACGGTGCTTACGAGGGAGGAAAAGATTGCGGCGGCAGAAGCTGAGCAGGAAGCGAATCTCTATGTGAGTTGTGAATCGTCGTACTAGAATAGAAGATGAATATATATGCTGCCTGTGAGGCATGATACTAAAGAAAATGTTAAAAAAGAGAAGGACATGATATGGATGATATACAATTTAAGAGAGCAGAGTTGGAAGATAAGGATATTATTTCACACTATTTCAAACATCATACGAGCCGAAGCTGTGAGAGGACATTTGCCAATGTGTACCTGTGGTCGCGCCAGTATCCTGTAAAATGGGCCATTGTAGAAAATGCGCTGGTATTCAAAAGCGAGGATGAGGAGAATCTGTCCTTTGCGTATCCGGCGGGAAAGACAGAGGATGTGCGAAAGGCGATTGAGTGGCAGATGGAGTTCTGTAAAAAGCGGGGCGTTCCTTTTCAGATGTATAACCTGACGCCTGAGCATTTTGCTCAGTTAGAGGAATGGTATCCGGAAAGGTTCCAGATTGAATATGACAGGGACAGTGCGGACTATGTCTACGAGTCAGAGAAGCTTGCCACGCTGTCAGGAAAGAAGCTCCACAGTAAGCGGAACCATATCAATAAGTTTAAGGCATTGTATGGCGACAGGTGGTCGTATGAGGCTATTACGCCTGAAAATGCAGAAGAATGTTTCCAGATGGCGCTGAAATGGCGGGAGCAAAACGGATGTGAGGACGATCCCCAGAAGCGCGGAGAGATTTGTGTGACGATGAATGCCCTGCGTCTTTTTCAGGAATTAGAGCTGACAGGCGGGGTGTTGAGGATCGACGGGGAGGTGGTAGCGTTTACCATCGGAGAGCCCATTTGCTCAGATACCTTTGTCGTTCATATAGAGAAGGCATTTGCGGATGTGGAGGGCGCTTACCCCATGATTAACCAGCAGTTTGTCGAGCATGAATGTATGGATTATCCTTATGTGAACCGTGAGGAGGATACAGGGGCGGAAGGTCTTAGGAAGGCAAAGCTTTCCTATCGTCCGGTTTTCATGGTAGAAAAGGGGCGCGTGACGGAGAAGGATGCGTGATGGGTATTAGCTGCACGGCTTGAGGGAGTCTGTGACAATACCTTTGTCAGATAGGATAAAGAAGGAGAGAAGAACATGATAGCAGAGAAAATGAAGAATATGGTTGCAAACAGCTCGGCAATCCGCGCCATGTTTGAGGAGGGAAACCGGCTTGCACAGATTTACGGCGCCGAGAATGTGTTTGATTTTAGCCTCGGTAATCCCAACGTGGCGGCTCCGGAGGCGGTAAAAAAAGCAATTATGGAATTACTGGAAGAGAGCGACCCCGTGGTTCTTCATGGATACACCAACAGCAATTCCGGTTACGCAGACGTGCGGGAAACAGTGGCGGATTCCCTGAACAAGCGGTTCGGAACAAAGTTTGAAGGAAAGAATATTGTAATGTCTGTGGGGGCGGCAGGGGGATTGAATGTCATCCTAAAGACCCTTCTCAATCCTGGGGATGAGGTCATTGCCTTTGCGCCCTATTTCGGTGAATACCGTTCTTATACCAATAACTATGACGGCGTTCTGGTGGAAATCTCACCGAATACCGTGGATTTTCAGCCGAAGCTTGATGAGTTTGAACAGAAGATTACGCCTAAGACAAAGGCAGTTATTGTAAACACTCCCAATAATCCAACGGGAGTGGTTTATTCCGAAGAGACAATTAAGAAGCTGGCGGCAATTATGGAGACAAAACAGCAGGAGTATGGGACAGATCTCTATCTGATTTCCGACGAGCCCTACCGTGAGTTGGTTTACGACGGGGTGGAGGTACCCTATCTTACGAAATATTATGCCAATACGATTGTGGGGTACTCCTACAGTAAATCCCTGTCCCTTCCGGGAGAGAGAATCGGTTATCTGGTAATACCGGATGAGGTGAAGGACAGCGCCGAGGTTCTTGCAGCGGCTAATGTGGCGACGCGTATTCTGGGCTTTGTCAATGCGCCTACCCTGCAGCAGAAGTTAGTTGCCAAATGTATCAATGAGAAGACGGACATTTCCTACTATGACAGGAACAGGGAGACTTTGTACCAGGGCTTGAAGGAATGTGGATTTACATGCATTAAGCCCCAGGGAGCCTTCTATCTTTTTGTGAAGTCTCCGGTTGCGGATGAGAAGGAGTTCTGTGCAGCAGCAAAGAAGTATAACCTTTTGCTGGTGCCGGGAAGCTCTTTTGCCTGTTCGGGGTATGTAAGGCTTGCATACTGTGTGGCTTATGAGACGATTGTGAATTCATTGCCGAAGTTTAAAGAATTAGCCAAAGAATATTTTTAAACAAGGTGGAGGCTTATGAGAGAGTTCGAGAAAAATATCCGTAAGGTAGAGCCTTACGTGCCGGGCGAGCAGCCCCGGAATAAAGTGATTAAACTGAATACCAATGAGAACCCTTATCCGCCGTCTAAAAGGGTTACGAAGGCTTTGGAGGAAATGGATACGGACAGGCTTAGGCTCTATCCAGATCCTGCATGCCAAGCCCTTAGGGATGCGTTGGCGGATTTCTATCATGTGAACCATGACCAGGTGTTTGTGGGAGTAGGCTCTGATGATGTATTGTCTATGTGCTTCCTGACTTTTTTTAATTCACAGAAGCCGATTTTATTTCCGGACATTACATATTCCTTCTACAAAGTCTGGGCAGAGCTTTACCGGATTCCCTATGAATGTCAGAGACTGGGTGAAGACTTCCGGATTGTGAAGGAGGATTATTATAAGGAGAATGGCGGAGTTATTTTTCCCAATCCTAATGCGCCCACAGGACTTTATGAGGAGCTGGATTTGGTGGAGGATATCCTCAGGAAGAATCAGGATGTAATCGTGATTGTGGACGAGGCTTATGTGGACTTTGCAGGACGTTCTGCCATGGAGTTGATTGATCAGTATGAGAATCTCATTGTGGTGCAGACCTTTTCCAAGGCCAGGTCTATGGCGGGAATGCGGATTGGGTATGCTATCAGTAACCCAAGGTTGATTCAGTATCTAAATGACGCCAAGTATTCCTTTAATTCTTATACCATGAACCAGGCGGCGCTGGTCTGCGGCGTGGAGGCTGTGAAGGACAGGGAATATTTTGAGGAAGGACTCCATAAGATTATAAATACACGAGAGTGGGCTAAGGAAAGGTTTCAAGAGCTTGGTTTCAGATGCCTTGATTCCAGTGCGAACTTTATCTTTGCCATGCACCCGAAGTATGATGCCAGAAAATTATTTGAGGCTTTGAAGGAGAACGGCATCTATGTGCGGTACTGGGGAAGTGAGAGGATTGAACAGTATCTGCGAATCACCATAGGAACCAGGGAGGAGATGGAAGCCCTTTTTGAGTTTCTTGAGGAATATGTGGGAAAATAGAATTCATAGCAGTAGTTGATAAAGGAGAAGGTCTATGACAGAAACATTAGTGCAGAGTATTATTGACGCATTGGGCGGAAGCGTTGGAAAAGAAGCGATTGTGTTTATCATATCAATGATTCCAATTCTTGAGCTTCGCGGCGCCCTTTTGGTTGCGGGGCCGCTGCTTGGTGTGCCGGTGGCAAAAGCCATACCCTTATGTATCATTGGAAATATCATTCCAGTTCCCTTCATTTTACTTCTGATTACACCGATTTTTAAATGGATGAAGGGAACGAAGCTGTTTAAACCTATGGTAGATAAGCTGGAATCAAAGGCCATGAGCAAGAGCGATAAGATTGAGAAGTATGAGTTCTGGGGACTGGTGCTTTTCGTGGGAATCCCGCTTCCAGGAACCGGCGCATGGACTGGCTCGCTGATTGCGGCTCTCCTTGGGGTGAAATTTAAGAAGGCGTTTCCGGCGGTTATATTGGGAATCTGCATGGCAACGGTAATTATGTGGTTTATCTCCTATGTATTGCTCGGAGGAGTGCAGCTTCTGGGGTGATGGAGAGTACACAACATAATATTTTGTTGGACGAAGTCTGCCAGCCCTTTGGGGCAGGTGGGCTTATATTTTCTTTTATGGTAAGATATATTTATCCAGATACCAAAGTGACGAATCTCTCACAAAAAAGTCACGAAAAAGTAAGCGGTAAGTCCTATGATATGAGTAACGCAAAGGCGGGCAGACCGTTATACATCGCCTTTGGGTATTGAAAGGAGGCTCATATCATGGGATTTTTGAAAGTTGAAAATTTGTACAAGGTCTATGGAAAAGATGAAAATAAGGTGACAGCCCTTAACGGTGTATCCCTTACTATTGAAAAGGGTGGATTTACCGCAATCATCGGCTCGTCTGGCTCTGGAAAATCTACGCTTCTCCACGCCATTGCAGGGGTGGATGTGCCAACAAGCGGGAAAATCTATCTGAACGGACAGGATATCTATGCCCAGTCCAATGAAAAGCTGGCCATTTTTCGCAGGCGGCAGGTGGGACTCATCTATCAGTTCCACAATCTGATTCCTACCCTTAACGTGGTAGAAAATATCACGCTGCCTGTGCTGATGGATAAGCGGAGGGTGAACAGGCAGCGGTTGGAGGATTTGCTGGAGCTTCTCGGTCTTAAGGAGAGGCAGAACCATCTTCCCAACCAGCTTTCCGGCGGACAGCAGCAGCGTGTGGCCATTGGGCGCGCCCTTATGAACGCCCCTCAGGTCATGCTGGCGGACGAACCCACGGGAAGTCTGGACAGCCAGAATGGCCATGAGATTGTCAAGCTGCTGAAAAGAAGCAACAGACAGTTTGGGCAGACATTAATCCTGGTCACCCACGATGAAAATATTGCTTTGCAGGCAGACCGTATTATCTGTATTTCCGACGGAAAAGTGACGCGGGACGAAAGGCAGGTGCAGCAGCCATGAATATTTTTAACAAGATTGCCCTGCAGGGATTGAGAAAAAACCGTACAAGGACGATTGTGACGATAATTGGAGTGGTCCTGTCCTCCCTTATGATTACAGGTGTGACAACCTTTGGCGTGTCTCTTCTTGACTATATGGCAAGGGGAGCCATGGAGAAATATGGAGACTGGAATGTGGCGTTTCTGGATTCTGACCCTTCGTTTGTAAAGGAACAGTTAAAGGATGAAGAAGCAAAGGACACGGTAGTTTTTGAAAATATTGGATATTCTAGGATTTACAAAGGTCAGAATCCACAGAGACCCTATTTTTTTATTGCTGGGTTTTCTGAGGAAGCATTTGCCAAGCTGCGTACCACATTGTTGTCAGGCAGGCTGCCGGAAAATGACGGGGAGATTCTTATCTCCGGAAAGGCTGCGGTGGACGACGGCGCTTCTTATAAGCTTGGCGACACCCTTTCCCTTGCCGTGGGAAGCCGCATTAGAGAAGGCAGGAGACTGACACAGGCAGATGCTTTTGATCCTGAGAATGAGGTTTTTTCACCAGAGGAGGAAAAGACATATACAATCGTCGGGATTTGCAGAACGCCTGTATTTGAAACAGAGGCTTCGCCAGGCTATACCCTGATTACAAGAAATAGTGGGGAAGTAAGCCAAAACAGTCTATTCGTTACCCTGAAAAACCCCCGTAAGGTCTACTCTTATGTGGAGCGTGTAAAGGGCGGGCGTACCTGCATTTTCAATTATGAAGTGCTGCGTTTTATGGGGCAGTCAAAAGATCCTGGAGACAAAGTTTTTATGACTCTGTTATACTCCTTTGGCGGAATCGTGTTGATGATTATTATGGTAGGCTCTGTTTTCTTAATCTACAATTCCTTCAGCATTTCCTTAAACAAGAGGATTAGAGAGATTGGCGTACTGGCTTCTGTGGGGGCTACGTCAAAGCAGCTTCGCAATTCCGTTTTATTTGAAGGCTTCTGTATCGGTGTGCTCGGAATTCCTGTGGGCGTACTGGCAGGTCTTGGAGGGATCGGTCTTGTGCTTTCAGTTGTCTCAGAAAAGTTTAGGGCAATCCTCTACAGCAAAGTCGCGTTGGATATGAAGATTTCTGGCTTTGCCGTAGGCCTTGCTGTGGCAGTCAGCATGGTGACAATTCTGATTTCCGCCTATATTCCGGCAAGAAGAGCTGTCAATCTCCCTGTGATGGAATGTATCCGCCAGACCAATGAGATTAAGACAGAGGCAGGCAGCATGAGAATATCACGGCGAAAGCAGCGGATCTTCGGACTTGAAGGGACGCTGGCCCTTAAGAATTTTAGGAGGAATCGGAAACGTTACCGCAGTATCGTGCTGTCCCTTGTGCTGAGCATCGTGTTGTTTGTCGCAACCAACGCGTTGATTGACATCATGCAGCAGACAGCAGGTGACTTTAAAACAGTTTCGGATTATGACGTTGGCTTTGGAACCCAGGATATGGGTGATGAGGAGTTAATCCGTCTTTTTGACAAAATGAAGAAGGTAAGCGGCGTTACGGAACAATCCTTAAGGGAGGTAATCTCCTGTATTGGTACAATGGAGGCATCATCTTTATCAGACGCCTACTGGGATGCATATGGGGAACGCTCTTTAGAGGAAACAGTAAGCCTGCCTTTGGAGGTACATTTTTTTGACGATGAGTTTTATCAGAAAATGGTTCAGTCCTACGGGCTGCCGGCGGATGAGTATACAGGGCAGAGCGGGAAAATGATTGCGGTTGCCAAGATGAAGAATGACAGTGACGAGGCAAGAGGGCCAAAGGACCTTGAGGATATGTTTAGGAAGCCTTTGGCAGAGCTTGTCATCACTCCGAAGATGGAAGGAGTGCAGGAGGGAGGGGAGGTAAGCCAAATAGCGACCGTTAAGGAGCCAGGACAGAATGTAAGCGTGACCGTAGCGGAAGTCGTACCGCCGGATATTCCGCCTCTCTATGAATCCAGAGAAGAGGAAGAACTTCCTTACACGCTGGAGATACTTGCCCCCTGGTCTGCCAAGGAGAGGCTTGCTCCCGACGGACCTACCACTTTGGTGAAGGTCAAAGGAATGTGCTTTTTATCAGACAATCCGTCCCAGACTACGGCAGAACTTGGGAAAATAATTCAGGAAGAGGGCATTACAGCGTCTTATTTGCTGCTGAACAGCAAGGAGGCCTTCGAGCAGTTTAGGAATTATATCTTCATTGCAAATGTATTTGCCTATACCTTTATTGCAATCATATCACTGATTGCGGTCGCAAATGTATTTAATACCATTTCTACTAATATCAGGCTGCGAAAGAGAGAGCTTGCTATGCTGCGCTCTGTGGGTATGTCGGATAAGGATTTCAATAAGATGATGGGGTTCGAGTGCGCCTTCTACGGCATGAAAGCGCTGATGCTTGGGATTCCCCTTTCACTTTTGCTCTCCGCCTTGATTGTTCGGGTTATGGCGGCGGATGAGGTAAAGTTTACTCTGCCCTGGGCCAGCGTGGGAATCAGTATATTGAGCGTATTTTTAATTATATTTGTTACCATGATGTACGCAGTCAGTAAAATCAGGAAGGAGAATATCATTGACGCCCTGCGAGATGAGATGACTTAATGGGGGATAAAAGTATTGCCAACGGAAACGGAGTAGTGTATAATTTGAATAACTTGTTAAATAAACGGTTATTTTGAGGAGAAGTGATCGCTATTGGATGACACAAAAATCAAAATCATTTCCGCAGCAATTAAGGCAGTACGGCAGTACGGCCTTGAGGGTGTGAGAATTCAGAAAATCAGCGAGTTGGCAGGGGTGTCTCCAGGGGCGCTATACCGTTACTTCAACGGCAAGGAACAGTTGATGATGGAGTGCTTCACGTATATAGACAGACAGGCAGCAGCCGTTTTTGAACATTTGAAGTTTGATCCTCAGGCCATGCTCACCGATCCGGTTGGAGCGGTGAGAAGCCTGTGGGTTCCTTACTTCCGATTCTGGCTGGCAAGGCCGGACGAGACCGTCTTTTACCATCGGTTTCGGGACAGCGCCTTTTTTCCGTCATACGACAAGAACCGAGATGCAAGCTACTTTGATACTTTTGCAGGGATGGTTCGGATCTTCCTTCAGGTTTTTCCAAGGTTAAGGCAGATTAACCAGGATTTGCTGTGGCTTCATGTGCTTACCAGCACCGTCATGTACGCCAAATACGTGGTGGAGGGAGTGATTCCGGACAATCAGGAGACCGAAGATACGGTATTCCGGTTTCTGACAGAGGGACTGAGCGGTTATCTGAATTTGGAAAAGATGAAAATTGAACAGTACTAAAGACATTCCACGAAAGAGTGGTTTGTTTTTACACATAAGAGAATGAATGTTTATTTACTATTTCGCCTTTCACATATTGCCAGGCGTTATTTTTTTTTGGTATTATGTGAATGAACGTTTACTCACAATAATGGTAAAGGAGGAGGTGTAACAAAAATTTATCTGATTTACGCCAGAAAAGTAAAGAATGATTTCAGTAAAAGATAAAGATATTTAGGAGGATGAGAAAATGAACACACTGAAAAAATCAACAATTTTTCTGCTTTTGGGTATGTCAAGTCTGAGTATGCTTATGAATGGATGCACAAAACAGGAAAAAGAAAAGGAAAAAGAGGAAATTACGGTGAATGTAACGTCTGTGGACGAGGCAGAGGACAAGGAGGCAGATGAGGTTGACAAGGAGGAAAAAGAGGCAGTCGGCACGCTGGTAGACGCTTCGATGAACACAATTACAATCAGGCAGAACGACGGGACAGAGCTTACGTTCCTTTCAAATAATTGTGAGCACAATTTCAAAAACGGACTTCGGGAAGGAAATTGGATTGTAGTCACCTATACCGGCGAAATTCAAGGGGATAATACACAGAATGCATCTGTAATAAAAATAACGGACAATGATGAGAACAAGATCGAGAAGACGAAAAAGGCAATGAAGCTCAAGGCGGTTGATGAGACGGTATATGCAACTGCAGGCGTTCATATAAGGGCTTCTTATTCTACAACGTCCGACGTGATAGGCTCTCTGGCAAGCGGAGCGTCCATCAGGCGTACTGGCGTCTGTGACAACGGCTGGTCCCGTGTTGTATATAACAATCAGGATGCATATATTTATGGAGACTATCTGACGACAAAAGCGCCTGCGAAGGATAAGAAGCCTGCAAAGACCAACGGTTCAGCTCCGGCAACTCCGCAGCAGGGGAATGAGCCGGCTAAGGTTAAGAAGCCAGACAGTCTGCCGGCAGAACAGCAGCAGACGGTAAACGGCAAAGTGGTAGAGGCGTCTATGAACACGCTGACTGTTGATGTAAACGGAGAGGTTTATACTCTTAATATTATGGATGCAGCCCATGAATATGCCAATGGAATACAGGTAGGAAATATTGTAACCATTACATATGCAGGAAATCTTGCAGATCCTGAGGTGACAGTCATAAAAGTGCAGGATACAGCTCCAAACGGACCGGAAGAAAAAAATAATTAACACATAAGCGTATGAGTACAAGGGGAAAGAATCGCAAAAAACAGAAGCAATACATAGCCGGACTTGAGTAGAAGGGATTAAGAGAGCTGTTCTGGAGGTATACCAATAGCTTTTCGTTAGGGGGAATTAGGAGATGGAATTTAAGAAAAAAATAAACAGACAGGGAATCGAAAATATGGCGGCGGCCTTCATCCTGAAATCCCTCTTGGGAATTGGTTTTTTTACCGTGCTGTGGATGTTACGGTCTTACTCCGTAGATTTTTGTCTCAAAACTTTGGAGCAGGAGGCACAGGAGGTAAGAGAAAATATCTGTTTACAGATTTCCTATATTCAAAATCATCTGGAAATGGTGGCTGATGTGATAAAAGAGGAAGATGAAATTACCTCTGAGCGCGTGCTTAACCTCTTACAGTCGAATCAAAATATGGGGATGGTGTCCCGTCTTGGCATTGTCCTGCCGGATGACCGGATTCTTAAGCCGGACGGAACTGTGTCTACGCCGGTAAATGGAATCACATTTGATGAACTGGCTAAGAAAGGGGTTTTTGTTACAAATATTGAGCCGGACAACCTTGAAGCAGACAGGCTTGTCCTATTTTTTAACGTTCCGATTGAAAGAAAAGGGAAGACAGAAGGAATACTATTTGGTGTCATAGAGCCCCAAGACCTGTCTAATTATTTTGAGGTGGACATCTTTGACGGAAACGCGGATATTTTCATTGTTGATACTAAGAACAGGGAGTTCATTATGGATACTCTCCATGGCGGGACAGAGAAGGATTACGCATCGAAGGCTCATAAGATAAAAAAGGGATATGACGAAGGGCAGATTGTCAGGGATTTTGAGGATGGAGTAGGGGGAATTACGGCTTATTTTTCTACGTCCATCAAAGAGTATTTATATTCTGCTTACGAGCCAATCGGTATAAATGACTGGTTTGTTATGCTGACGGTTCCTGAAAGTATTGTTTTTAGTGAGACAAAGTATATTGAGAAGGTATTGTTTTGGCTGGGCGTCTATGAAGCGGTTGTTCTGATTACCTATTTTTTATGGGATATTATCCGTACGCGAAAGGAAATAAGTGCAAAGGAGAGGATGGCGACCACAGATCTTCTGACTGGCCTTAAGAACAGAAATGCTTATGAGCAGGCGCTTGCAGGGTATGAAGCCAGCCTTCCAGCCAGCCTGTCCTGTGTTTATGCGGATGCGAATGGTCTTCATGAGCTGAACAACAGCAAAGGTCATGCTGCCGGAGATAAAATGCTGCAAACAGTTGCAGCAGTACTGGTTGATGTCTTTGATAAGGAAAAGGTATATCGTATTGGCGGCGATGAATTCCTGGTGTTTGCAGAAATGGATTTAGGGGATGGTTTGAAGAAAGCGGCGTGGGCCAAAGAAAAGGCTTTAAAGGCAGGGTATCATGTTTCTGTGGGGGCAGCGTCGAGTGAGGAATACAGGGAGGTTGCAGCCGTTATAAAGGCAGCAGAGCAAAGAATGTATGTGGATAAAAAGCGTTACTATATGGAACATGGGAATCGGCGCAGTATGCGTCAGTAATCATTTTTGGGTCGTCCCAGAGACGACTTGTAAAGGACTTTTTAATCAAGTTATACATTTAGAGCAAAAAAATAAGACCGGGAACCTGTTCCCAGATTCTCGGTCTGTGTGAATGCGGTTACTTATGCTGTTTTATCTGCATTGAGTTTCTTTACTTCGTCAAGAGAAAGTCCGGAAATAGAAGCGATCTCATCCAGCGCATATTTCCCAGCTCTCAACATACGAAGTGCAACTTCCATCATGCCCTCTTTAAGTGTTTGGTTCCTCATATCTTCCATAGCCTTACACATGACTGCGATTCCCTCCTTACTTTCTTTGAAAAATTTTACTCTGTCTGCCAATACGCCATAGTACATATCCGATGGATTCGTACAGGAAAAATCGTGCATTAACTTCCCGATTGGCGTTTCATCCCGGTATGCTCCGTTCACATAAAGGATGTGCGTACCATCCTCAAATCTTTTGCCGGTTTCCAGTATACAGCGCTCAATCTGATATAAAGGTTTCCCTTTCCCCATTACATCATTCTCGGTTATGAAAACAACATAGGTTTCCGGGAGATTGTCAAAAGCTTCACCCTTTTTCAGAAGATTTGCGTCCATCATGCTGCTGTTGTAACGCGCTCTTTTTCGACCGGCTCCCTTGTCCGCACGCTGGATTTCAATATTGAATTTCCGTCCGACGCTGTCGGTCGCCAGTACATCCAGTCTCACAGAGCGATTCAGAAGATTTTCCACAAATACCTGTGTGCGGACGTCCAGTACATTCAAATCCGGCATATCCAGAACAATTCGGAGTACCAATTCAATACACTCTGTATTTCCCTCAAAGCATTTTGTGAGAAAATCATCATCCATAAGACGAAAACTTCTAAGGCGCTGTAAATCTTCCTGATGTTTCCGGTCTATTGTTTCCGTTACTGTCAAAATTCCCACCTGCTTTCTTTGTGATTTCTGTATGTTCATACTACCATAAATCCTCCGTCTTTTCAAGCTGGGGCGTTTTTGAATCCCCAGTGTTCTGGTATACTAAAGTTGTAACAGATGGTTCGGATAAGGTATAATAAAAATGAACAAAGGAGGAACCAGCAGAATGGACAAAGTCTATAACGAAGAATTCAAAAAGCAATTAGTGAAAGAGTATATCCAAGGAAAAAGTTATCCTATTCTTGAAAAAGAGTAAGCGGCTCATATCCGTGATGATAGTTGCCTCCACATGGCCAGCCTCGACTTCCTCCATCATGGCATTAAAGCTGGCGCGGTCAAAGTGGGTTTCCGAAATTCCATCGTCCGTAAAGTGGGTAGGATTGGGAAAACCGTTGCGTTTGGCGTAGTCCTCCAACATGGATTTCTGATTGCTGATGGAATTGGATTCTCCGTTTAATTTAGTATTCAGGGGGCAGACCCCTATGTTGATAAGGATGATAAGAAGGGGTATCTGTTTACTGGGTCTGTGCCGGATTACGACAGAATCGTACTTCGCAGGACTGACACGATAGACGGGCTGTCAGAGGCAGACCAGTGTTTGATTTTGTGTATAATTACTAAATACTTTGCAGACCGTAGAGTGGTTCGTGACGGTGGCAAATCGTATTCTACAAAACTTTTCTAAAAAATATTTCCATAGGCTGGTCGAAGGGCGTATTATGAAATACGAGTCCTCCACAATCTATATATCCTAGTTTTCGATATAAATGTTGTGCACCTTCATCAGCCTGTGTTGAAATCAAAGTCATTTTGTAGCCCTGATTTTTCATTTCGTTTTCCCAACGAATGATAGCCTGCTTTGCAAATCCTTTACTACGATAATCCTCTTTAATAAATATAAAATTCATAAATGGAATATGCTCCCATAAGATACAATGTACGATTATTCCAATGGGTTGGCTGTCTTCCCATATAACGTAACCGGATTTTGTATATACCCGATTGGCATATCCTGTATCATCGACATGTCTATCAATACTCATTACAAATTCTTTATCATTATTTGTTACAACTTTTATTTCCATAGTTTCCCTTCTTAATCGCCAGATGCCTTTAAAGCGATCTTTCCAGACTACTTTAATTCATATCCTTTTCCTCATGTTATGAAACATTATAAGAGCAAAATAAGGAAAAGAAAAATCTGTTACAAATTATAACATAAAATAAATATGACAGGAAGAACTGATTGAATAAGCTTTCTCAAATTTCTCCCTAATTTTTCCATCAAATATACTAGAAATAGTAATCTGGTTGCATTTTGAATAAAGGAATCCTATAATAGAAACTGAGCAGAATGTTATAAATACTTTATGCTAATGCGATTCCAGCGATCTGGGATTGAAGAGATTGCAAGAGGAGAGAAGGCAGAAATACTGCCAGAGAACCTGACGCGGGTGCGGGCAGGATACAGGAGTAGCTTCAAAAGATGCAGTAACTGTGGATTTGAGGGAGGAAAAGGAAGCATGGTAAAACAGATTGTAAGGGACGTGTTTTTTCTGGGGCAAAAATCAGAACCGGCAACTAAGGAGGACCTACAAGTAGGAAGGGATTTACAGGATACCTTACATGCCAACCGTGACCGTTGTGTGGGCATGGCTGCCAATATGATCGGCGTAAAGAAAAATATCATCATTGTAAATATGGGCGTTATTGATATTGTGATGTTCAATCCAGTGCTGGTTTGGGGAAACGGACTTTATGAAACAGAGGAAGGCTGCCTGTCCCTTGACGGGATTCGTAAAACCAACCGTTATAAGGAAATCGAGGTGGAGTATTTTGATTTCGATTGGAAAAAACAGAAAATAAAGCTGAAAGATTGGCCCGCTCAGATTGCGCAGCATGAAATGGACCATCTTTTGGGAAAGGTGATATAGCTATGGGATATCAGATACAGACTGTTCAGGGTGATATTACGAAAGTAGATGATCTGGAGGCAATCGTAAATGCGGCGAACAACAGCCTGCTTGGAGGAGGAGGTGTGGACGGTGCCATCCACCGTGCAGCCGGTTGCGAGCTTTTGGCTGAATGCAGAACGCTGCATGGCTGTAAGACAGGAGAGGCAAAGCTTACCAAAGCTTATCTTCTGTCGTGTAAATATGTGATCCACACGGTAGGGCCCATCTGGCATGGAGGAGATGCTTTAGAAGAACAGCTTCTTGAAAATGCGTATAGGAATTCCCTTAAGGTTGCGGTTGAGCATGGGATTCGGACAATCGCATTTCCTTCCATCTCAACAGGGGTGTATCGTTATCCGGTAGAGCAGGCTGCGCTTGTGGCAGCCAGAACAGTCCAAAAGTTCTGCGAAGAGCATATGGACAAAATTGACATTGTAAGATTTGTACTGTTTGATCCCAGGACCCTCGCCGCATATGCTCATGCGGTTTGCGAAATTAAAACTTAAAATTCAGCAGTAAGCGCAGTTATTCCAGGAGATAACTGGAAGTTAAATTAATGATCTGGGCTCCACGCACAGAAGAAAGACGTCAAAGATTCCCAATGGATTTGTCTTTAATCAGTCTATTGCTTTGATTCCCTTTTCAGATAACTGTCTAAGATTTTCAAGCATACTATTTATCACTTCCGAAGGGTGCCCCTCCCATTTCGTTACCTCTGCGATAATTTTTAATGGCTGCTTTGTTCGATAAGATTTTGTAGGATTACCAGGAAATTTATTGTCAGTAAGGTTGGGGTCATCTTCAAAATCTCCGGTTGGTTCAACAACATATATCCGCTGCGTACCGTCTCCCTCTGCCAATTCTGCGCCCCAGATTGCAGCATCCAATGTTCCGGCAAAATAAACATATCCTGATTTTCTATCATCGTTATAATTTTTTTTCATTCCTGTAACCAAGAAATCACCAATATTTAAATCGGCTTTTGTTCCATGAAAAAATGAACCCGGACTAAATATAATCTTATCACTCATATGATCTTCTCCTTTACCTATTTCGATTGTTAATCCATATAATTGTCTGAGAAACTAGAATTTATCAATAAGAAATATGTTCTTTGTGATATTGAATAAAATCCTCTTTACTAAAAGATGGCAGATACCCATATTCATCTACAATCAACTTAAGAATTGCGGCAGATCTTGCTTGAGTATTGATGCTTTTGGTAGGATTAAATTCTATATCAGTAAAATAATTATAACTTAAAATTGCATTGATTTCATCTGTTGTAAACGATTTTTTGATAGCGGTAATATAGATAAAATCATAGAATACCGTTTGGGGAATTAAAGGAAAATCTTCATTTTGGTAACGAAACGCTTTTAGGCTTCCTGATTTATGCAATCTTTCATCGCGCTTAGCTTCTTTTGGTGGCATATCAAGCAAATCAAGATAAGGACCACCATTCTCAAAAACTTTAGCGCTCTGAAAAACATTCTCAAGGGTATTGTTATTTATCTTGAGATTGAACGCACTTAATTTAATTCCAATCGTTTCCTGACTCTTAGTGCTGATTTCTAATGGCTTAGCGTTTACATCTGCTTTTATAATTGCATTGTGCAGACTTTTTATAGATTTTTGTTTTTGAGATACTGCAAAACCAGAATACCATTCAAACGAATACATTTCACTAATAACTTTTCCTTGACGAATAAAAAATGCAGGTCGTTTTGCCATCTGTCCCTCCTATATAAAATGTGGTTTATTCTTCTAATGAACTAATAAAGTCTATCTGTACCAGTTTTTTACCATTAGGTAGTTTATGCGCTAAAGTTCTGATTGCGTGATAATCAATTTCGTGCATTACTTTCTCTAATGTCTGTTCTTTTATTTGATGATGTATCTGTTCCAGTCCGTCAAATACATGTAGGTAGGGGGAATCGGACACCCAATTTTCCTCCATGTTGATTTGAATAATACACGAAACATACTTAGGATGTACTTGTCGGATTGCGTTCTGAAAGCACTGGTATCCTATATATTCAATCAATAAGTTTGCAATAACCATATCTGCTTTTGGCAGCTTATCCGCTTCATCTATTAAGTTGATGCACATGCACTCCAGAAGTCCGTCCAAATGGGGGTATCTTTGTATGGCGGATTGCAAATAAGAGGAATTGATGTCAATTCCATATACTTTTATGAATTTATCTTTCTGGATATGCTCAAGACCATTACCTCCTGCAAGGCCAAATATTATTACGCTGGAAATGGAGTAAGTATTGAATTGACCTTTCATCATTTCATTCATAGCCTGTAACTGCATAACAGAATCAAGTTTCATATGATTTTCATAATCAGCTAATGGAATTTCGATCCACGGATTTTTCATTTTCTCTCCTCATTTAATAACGATTTTAATCGATACAACTGCCTGGCAAGTAGGAAGCTGTATCGATTATGTAAGTTTATCCTTTCAGATTTTTCAGAGCGTCTGGAGTATTTGAGACAATCTCACTAAGCGCCTGACATGTTTCTGTATCTGGACAATCACCGCATGTCGTCACGCCTTTATTTAGAGCGCACTGGCGAATTTCGCAAAGGCTTTCACAGTATACCGTTTTAACTCCACCCACACGGCAGCCCTCATAATTGATGTGTTCAGGCAAAATGGGAGCGTGGTTCAATTCCGCCCATAGTTTTGCGGTTTTCGCACGTAACGCGTTGTCGTTATGGAGCGTTGCAAGATATGCATCACATTTTTCACAATCCAGTCCGCAGTATGCAATCATATTTCTCACGATTTCGTATCTCCTATCAATTCAATGTTTATATCTTCATATCGGCAATTTTAATGAAAGAATAATCTCAATAGTAAATTTCTAATGTGGTCATCACACTAGCTTAATCCTTAACTGTTTGTAGATTTTGTAGTCGCAGTCTTTAAAAACATTAAAAATCACCTTATTCTGCAACAACTGAAATTCTCTGCTGAATGTGGCTTCCATTTAACGCCTCATCAACCATAGCAACCGCATAGTCAGCATAACTGATTATGCTTTCTCCTTTCGCGTTCAATGTTAATTCTTCACCGCCTAAGATATATTTTCCAGTTCTTGCCCCGTCTGCCTGAAAATCTCCGGCAGGGCTAATATATGTCCATTTTACATCTGTTCTGGTGCGAAGCTCATCAAGCGCCTTTCCCATATTGGAAGCAAGCGGCTTGAACACCTCCGGAAAGTCCGCCCCGTCCATGACCTGTACAGTATGCTCAGGGGTCACATACAGGCTGCCCGCCCCGCCAACAACAAGAAGTCTTGTTTCCGTGCCGCTTACAAGGTTGCAAAGATGTTTCAGAGAAGTGCTGTGCTGCGGCAGAGCTTCCGGCGTCCATGCGCCAAAAGCGTCAATCACAACATCAAAGCCCTCCAAATCGGCTGCGGTCAAATCAAACAGGTCTTTTTTGATGACGCTTGTTGCTTCTGACTGGTTTTCTCTACGCACAACGGCGGTAACGTCTGCCCCTCTTGCAATAGCTTCCCTGACAATCAACTTACCCTCTTTACCATTTGCACAAATAACTGCGATTTTCATACTTTCGTTCCTCCTATTTTTTAATTTTGTTTGCGGCTTGTTTTTTCCCGCTTGCAAGATTATAATATATCCGTAGGGAGAAAACGTAAAGTAAGCACTTTATTGTGCCGTAGTTACCTAAAAGAAACTATTGTGAAGAAATGGGGGATTTTGATGGATAAAAATTTGCCTGCCTGTCCGGTAGAAACCACTTTAATGCTTATCAGTGACCGCTGGAAAGTTCTTATTATCCGTGACCTACTGGAAGGTACAAAGCGTTTTGGAGAGTTGAAAAAATCTGTTGGAAACATTTCGCAAAAAGTATTGACTGCTAATTTACGCTCAATGGAAGATAATGGACTGCTTACTCGCAAAGTTTATCCAGAAGTACCACCAAGGGTAGAATATACTCTTACCGAAACAGGTTTTAGTCTAAAACCTATTTTGGACGCTATGTTTTCATGGGGAACGGAATATAAAAAGAAAAATTGACAAATACAATGGTAATGCGGTTGCATTCTGTGTAAAGAAATAGAATGTGTTTCATTGATTGGGGAACGGCCAGAGGAATTATTCAGATGTTTTTTATTATGGGAATTACACAGGGAAGAAAAGATTTTGACTATGATCAGATGATAGTCTGTGAACATTGCGGTTCTTATGGGAGATATCAGGTGTACATGACTTATATGTGTCTGTCATTATTTTTCATTCCTTGTTTGAAATGGAACAGGCAGTATTATGTACAGAGTACATGCTGCAACACAGTTTATTCTCTTGAACCGGAGATCGGAAAGCGGATTGTAAGGGGAGAGAAGACAGAGATACTGCCAGAGAATTTAACAAAGGTGCAGGCAGGGTACAAAAGCAGCTTCAAAAGATGTAGTAACTGTGGATTTGAGACGCAGGAGGAGTTTGAATACTGTCCAAAATGTGGAAAGAAATTTTGATATGAGTACATTGTTAGGACACCAATAATTCTGCATATAGAAATTTTTTCTAATTAGGTCTGGCTTACTGTGGTGTCGGGACAGGGGGTCAGTCCAGCGTGCGGCTCACTTTGCTCCAATGATTGGAAATGGTAGCATATTGGATTTATCAAATTTCCAATACGGCGATTGTTATCTATCTGTGTTTTTTTAAAGTACGGATATAATTTTCAGGTTTGTTTTTTATTGGAGCGGTATGCTATCTGCTGGGGTTAATGCTGTGTGCAGTTTCTATTATTGGTTTTTCATCTCCTTCTGCTGAGGGGCTAAACACGAAAGGAATTTATAGATTTTCACGCTATTCTATGTATAAAAGAAGTCCGAAGATATATTTAAGCGAAAAAGGGAACCTTAGTGTTTCTGATTTGGAGGTTATAGATGCTTCATTCGACTATAGAGTTAAGGCAGACAGAAGATTCTGCTACGGTAGCAAGAATCGCAGCAGAAACAGTACGAGCTATTTATCCTCAGTATTATCCCGCTGGAGCTGTGGAGTTTTTTATAGAGCTTCATAGTGAGGAGGAAGTTAAAAAAGTAAAAAATAAAGAAGAAATTTATCTGGTGTTGGTACAGGGAGAAATCGTAGGGACAGGAAGTATCAGAAAAAATGAAATATGCAGACTGTTTATTCTGCCTGAGTATCAGGGTAAGGGGTATGGAAGCTGGCTAATGGATATATTGGAAAAAAGAATTTTAGAAAAATATGGCAAGGTTCATGTAGATGCTTCTTTTCCGGCGGAAAACATGTATTTTAAAAGAGGATATGAAATCGTTGCTTTTGAAAAGATCAAAACAGAAAACGGAGATTATCTTTGCTATCATACTATGGAGAAAATGGGATTATAAAAAATTTTACTAGAGAAGATCAGTTGTTTTCTCTCTGGGGTTTGAATTGCGGATTATGTTCCATGTGAAAAGTGTCCAGGAGGAGATGAATTTGATTCATTTATTACATACCGTAACAGATATTGGGATTTTGAGAAGTTGAAAAACGGCGTAAAAGCATATCAGAAGGAACAGAGCGAGAAAGCTGCTATTCTGAATGAACTGCTTGAGAATTATAATGATGGAAGTTAGAATTGGGGTGACAAATGATGAATTATAGTTTTTTAGACTTGGCAAAGGAAGTTCTGGAACGAAAGAATGTTCCGCTTTCGGCAGAAGAAATGTGGGAGTTTGCAGGACAACAGGGATTGTGGGAAAGATTAAATTCTTCCGGTAAAACACCGGTCCGTACCCTTTCTGCCAGAATATATGTGGATATCAAGAATAATGAGAATTCCTATTTTACGCAGGTAAGTAAGCGTCCTGCAAAATTTTATCTAAAAGACAAGATAGCCGGTCTGGATCAGTATGAAGAAAAACAGGAGAAAGCTGGGGACAGACATAAGTTTAAAGAACGTGACCTGCATATTTTACTCGTATAGGAGTAATTCGATTGGATGCAGAACACTTTATGCAGAGTGAAATCTTATTTTCGGCAAAAGAAAAAGAATCTCTGGATTGGGATACTATTAACAGGCTGGTAGATGCCAACCGAGATTTTCAGCATTTCCTCAATGATTTGATGGAAGATATTAAGGTTGGAAAAGTGAAAAGTATTTACGATGAGATTTATGAAGACGAGGAGGTTGCGCAGATAAAATGCAAGGAAAAGGGCATGTTACCCTAAAAATTTTCTGCTAGTGTTTCTAACGGCTTCTAGTGGTACACCAAAGGAGATGAAGATCAGTCTGTTGGACGGACTTGAAAGGCCAATCATCTTCAAACTTTATTTGGCACCTTTAGTATACCACTCTATAGTGATCGATCTAGTGTACCGACACATTTACATTGATTATGGCGAGATACTCTCATGATTGTCTGTCGGGAAATAGGTAGTCCCTTACTTTATCTGTTATACAGCTCATTAGCTTTTCTTACATATGCGTCAGAGATGGTTGCAGATACGCTAAAAAAGTCGAAACCAGTATCACGCAGAATCCTGTTCCGAAGGCTGATAACTACATCCATATAATGTGCATATTTAACAAGTAATGAATCGACCTTTTCTGGATCATGCAAAGCAGCTATGGCATCTGGATTATATGTAGGCGGGCCGGCTAACGTGTCGTATGGTATTCCGGTAAGAATAGATAATTGGTGTAGTTTTGCGTCACTATAGCCCGAAAATTGGGAAGGCCAGGTGCCAGATTTTTGTCCGTTGCAATCATGACAGAGTAAAGTAGCATTCTCAGTATTAAGCGGCCACAGGTAGTATACTGGCAGCGTGTGGTCAAGAGGTTTTTCACGATTACTGGAAACATGGCTTAAGTCGGCGCCGCAGCAGAAACACTTATGATGGAATCTGTTTTCGATTGCTGCACTGTCTATTCGAGGCGAGCCTGTAATATCCAGTAGTAGCCGCCTGCGCTGAGCCGCTTCTCGGTGCTGGTCGGTTAGCCTTGTGCCGTTTTTTATCTCATTGTATGCTTTTTTACATAAACGACATTCTCCCTGGCGGCCTGTTTTTCTTGCGCTATGTTTGTCAAAGTCCTCTATAGGTTTCAGAGTGTTGCAAACAATACAATATTTGTACTCTTTAGCTTCAGCAATATAGTCGTCATGATATATTGTAAATTGACCGGTAGCGACCGATTCAGGATTTCCATTTTCATCATTAACATCCATAGAGTAGTCATAAAAAACGGTTTCTCCACCAGCCTCGTGGACATAACCACATTGCGGACATTTGACTGTAAAATTTTCAGTTATATCATCTTTTCTGACAAATATAAAATATGTACAGTTTGGATTTAAACATTGAAATCCTTTAAAAGATACATCGCCCATGCCCTTCACATGGGGAGCACGTATCTGATTTGTTTTATTTACATTGCTGTATTTAGCTCGTCTTGGCATAAAAACCTACCTTTCCATTTTAAGACCTTACTTACTATTATATCAAAAATGCACATATTTTGGTAAAAGAGTTTCTGAAAAAGAAAAGAAATCCTTGTAAAATATGTATAAAAGAGTTGTAATACCACCGATTTTTTAGTACAATGTAAACATGAGATTTTACCAAATATAAGGAGGCACCGAAAATATGAAGGTTTACAGAACTGACGAGATCAGGAACGTAGTTCTCTTAGGACATGGGGGGAGCGGCAAGACAAGCCTTGCTGAAGCGATGGCTTATGTATCAGGAGCAACAAACCGTATGGGGAAGATCACAGACCACAATACGATCAGTGATTTCGATAAAGAGGAGCAAAAGAGAGAATTTTCAATCAGCACGACTTTGTTACCAATCGAGTGGGAGAAGGCGAAGATTAATATTTTAGATACGCCGGGCTACTTCGATTTTGTAGGAGAGGTCGAGGAAGCAGTCAGCGCGGCGGATGCGGCGGTAATTGTAGTTTCCGGTAAATCTGGTGTGGAAGTCGGGACAGAGAAGGCATGGGAGTTGTGCGACAAGTACAAGCTGCCGCGTATGATTTACGTGACAGAGATGGACGTAGACGACGCAAGCTTCCGTCAGGTGGTTGAGGATTTGAACGAGAGATACGGCAAGGTGATCGCACCTCATTTCCAGCCAATCAGAGAGAATGAGAAGCTGGTAGGCTATGTCAACGTTATCAAGAACGCGGGCAGACGCTATACTGGCATCGGGCAGAGAGAGGAATGTGACATTCCGGATTACTGTAAGCCGAACCTTGAGACCTACCGTGAGAAGCTGTTAGAGGCGGTAGCCGAGATCAGTGATGAATATATGGAGCGTTATTTTGCAGGCGAGGAGTTCTCTGTGGAGGAGATTCGCGCGGCGATGCGTACTGAGGTTATGGAGGGGCGGATTGTTCCGGTTGCTATGGGTTCTAACGTACAGGCACAGGGCGTTGCGAACCTGCTTTCAGATATCGTAAGATTTTTCCCAAGTCCAGACTGGAGAGAATGTGCAGGGATCAACCGCAAGACTAATGAGATCTACGAGGCGAATTATGACTTTGCCAAGGCTAAGTCTGCCTATGTGTTCAAGACTATGGTAGACCCGTTTATCGGAAAGTATTCCTTTGTGAAGGTATGCTCTGGCGTATTGAAGGGCGAGGATACCCTTTATAATGCAGATTCCGAGACGGATGAGAAGCTTGGAAAGATTTATACCATGGTTGGAAATAAACCGGTAGAGGTTAAGGAGTTATTTGCAGGAGATATTGGGGCGATTGCGAAGCTGACCAATACGAAGACAGGCGATACCCTTTCTGCAAAGACCACGCCAGTGCTGTTTGGAAAGACTGAGTATTCCAAGCCGTATACATATATGAAGTATGTGACCAAGAACAAGGGAGATGAGGACAAAGTATCTCAGGCTCTTCAGAAGATGATGGCAGAGGATATTACCTTGAAGGCGGTAAATGACAGTGAGAATCGTCAGACGCTCATCTACGGTATGGGCGACCAGCACTTGGAGATTGCGGTAAGCAAGCTGCTTGAGAGATATAAGTGTGAAGTAACCTTAGAGACGCCCAAGGTTGCATTCCGTGAGACCATTAAGAAGAATTCTGATGTGGATACCAAGTATAAGAAGCAGTCCGGCGGACACGGACAGTACGGTCACGTTAAGATGAAGTTCGCTTCCTCCGGTGATTTGGATACACCGTATATTTTTGAAGAGACGGTAGTTGGCGGCGCGGTTCCGAAGAACTATTTTCCGGCAGTAGAGAAGGGGCTTCAGGAATCTGTGGTTAAGGGACCTCTCGCCGGATATCCAGTTGTAGGTGTAAAAGCTACGCTGTACGACGGCTCCTATCATCCGGTAGACTCTTCCGAGATGGCGTTTAAGACGGCAACCATCCAGGCATTTAAGAAAGGCTTCATGGAGGCAGGGCCTGTTCTCTTAGAGCCAATCGCATCTATTAAAGTAGTTGTTCCAGATGATTATACCGGAGATGTAATGGGGGATCTGAATAAGCGCCGCGGACGTGTGCTTGGCATGAATCCCATTGCAGGAGGATTGCAGGAGATCGTGGCAGATATCCCGATGACAGGCGTATTTGGCTATTGTACAGTACTTCGTTCTATGACGGGTGGAAGGGGAACTTACTCCTATGAGTTTGCACGCTACGAGCAGGCACCGTCTGATGTCCAGGAGGCAGAGATTGCCAAGAGAGCTGCTGAGGAATAAAAACAAAATACTTAAGAATAGAAGAAAAGCCCGTAAGGGCTTTTTTTCTTATAGTAAAAGTGCTATAATCTCTTTTGCCATAGTAGTGTATGGAATGAATATAATAATACTACGGTACTTATGGCAAATACGAGAGAGACATGAATGAGGATCAAAAAAATGAAGATAGTAATTATTGGTGACGGTAAGGTTGGGCATAAACTGACAGCCCAGTTATCAGAGGAAGACTATGATATTGTTTTAATTGATCAGAATACGGGAAAACTAAAAGATGCGGTGAATCAGCTCGATATTTTCTGTATTCCTGGAAACGGAGCAGATATAGAGGTGCAGAAGCAGGCGGATGTTCCCCATGCTGATTTGGTGATTGCATGTGCGTCTATGGATGAGATGAATATGTTAAGCTGTCTCCTTGCCAAGAGGTTAGGCGCGAAGCATACCATTGCCAGGGTGCGTAACCCCATTTATTACAGGCAGATTGATTTCTTTAAGGAGGATCTGCACTTAAGTATGGCGGTCAATCCGGAATTGTCGGCGGCAAATGAAATCGCCAGAATTCTTTTATTCCCTGAGGCCAGCAAGGTGGAGACTTTTATGAAGGGCAGGGTAGAGCTGGTAGAGCATGTTTTAAAGCAGGGCAGCCCCTTGGCGGGACTTTCCCTGGCAGACATTGGGCGCAAATTCGGTATCAATATCCTGGTCTGTGCTGTTAAGAGGGGAGCCTCTGTCTATATTCCAGATGGAGATTTCGTGGTGCAGGAGGATGATAGACTGCATATTGCAGCGGGACACCAGAACCTCCGGTCATTTTTTAAGTCTCTGGGACGTAAGAGCACCAAGATTCGGCGGGTTTTGATCTGCGGCGGCGGAAACCTATGCTTCTATCTTACGCGCCAGCTACTTGAGGCAGGGATGCAGGTGAAGATTATTGAACGGAATAAGGAGAAATGTGAGTACCTGTGTGAGATGCTTCCCAAAGCCACCATCATACATGGTGATGCGGCAGATCACGACCTGCTTGTGGAGGAGGGAATCCAGAATACGGATGCAGTAGTTGCGCTGACGGGTATGGATGAGGAGAATATCATCATGTCCCTGTTTGCCAAGGCACAGGGGGTGGATAAGATTGTCGCCAAGGTAAATGAGGATTCACGGGCCCAGATGGTGGAGGGTCTTGGAATTGACAGTATCGTTTCCGTAAAAGGCGCGGCGGCGGATGAAATTGTGAATTATGTACGTGCCAGGAAGAATTCTTACAGCAATGCAGACGTGGAGACCATTTACCGACTGCTTGGCGGCAAGGTTGAGGCAATGGAGTTTATCATCAAGAAAGCCTGTGATTTTACCAATGTTCCCCTAAAGAATCTGCCCACCAAGCCAAACCATCTGATTGCGTGTATTGGCAGAAAACGGAAGATTATCATTCCAGGCGGTGATGACCATCTGGAGGTGGGCGACAGTGTTATCGTAGTTACGAAAGAGCATATTATCAATAAATTTACTGACATACTTGCGTAGGGGAGACGGGAATTAGTTATGAATACAAAGATGATACGGTATATTCTGGGGAAAATGCTGGGGGTGGAGGCGGTGCTTTTGCTGCTTCCGGCGTTGGTGTCCCTAATCTACCGAGAATTTAGCGGTGTGTTTTTCCTGATTTCGGCAGCCATTGCAGGGGTGGTTTTTCTGCTGGCAGGGGTGAAGAAGCCTGAGAACAGAAACATTTACGGGAAAGAAGGCATGATCATTGTGGCCAGCGCCTGGATTCTTTGGTCGCTGGTGGGGGCTCTGCCCTTTACCCTTTCTGGAAGTATTCCAGATTATGTGGATGCATTTTTTGAAACGGTATCCGGATTTACTACCACAGGCTCTACTATTTTGCCGGATATTGAAGCCTTGCCTCAGGGGATGCTGTTTTGGAGAAGCTTTACACACTGGATCGGCGGTATGGGAGTGCTGGTGTTTGTCTTGGTGCTCACCAAGCTGGACAAGAAAAATACCATGTATCTGATACGGGCGGAGGTGCCAGGACCGGAGAAGGATAAGCTGGTGCCAAAGACCATGTCCACGGCTAGAATCCTGTATGGAATGTATTTCGGGCTGACGGCCATTGAAGTGCTTCTTCTTCTGCTGGGAGGGATGAACCTGTACGACAGCCTGATTTTTTCCTTTGGTACGGCAGGGACAGGAGGATTTGCCAACTATTCGTCAAGTGTAGGGCACTTTGACAGCGCATATATTGACGGTGTGATTACGGTATTTATGATATTGTTTGGAATTAACTTTAACTTGTATTTTTTCCTGCTGCTTAGGGACTTCAAACCAGTCTGGAAGAATGAGGAGTTGAAGACTTATCTTTTGATGATACTGTCAGCGGCCTGCCTGATTACCCTTAATATTAACCATTTGTATGGCAATCCTTTGCATGCCTTCCGGTACGCGATTTTTCAGGTGGCGTCCATCATCACTACGACTGGTTATGCGACGGCGGATCATACGCTGTGGCCCATGTTTTCCCAGTGTGTACTGCTGTTTCTGATGATGGTTGGCGCTTGTGCCTCCTCCACTGGCGGAGGTATGAAGGTTGCTCGTTTTATGATGATGATGAAATGTATTAAGCGTGAGATTATGCAGATGGTACATCCAAAGTCTGTCAGCATCATCCGTATGAATGGGAAGAAGGTAGATGAAGATGTATTGAGAACCTTGAATGTCTATCTGATGGCGTATATCGGGATTATTGCAGGTTCGGTACTGCTGGTATCTATTGATAATATGGATTTTGGTACAACGTTTAGTTCGGTACTGACTACGCTTAACAACATTGGACCTGGAATTAATGATGTGGGTCCTAATGGGAATTTTGCAGGATTTTCGCCGTTGTCGAAGCTGGTGTTCTGCTGCGACATGCTGGCGGGGCGTCTGGAGATTTTCCCCTTCCTGATGCTGTTTACCGCTTCGGCGTGGAACAGGAAATTTTAAAAAGGAGATTATATGAATTTTAAGAAAAAGTTATTGATTGTGTTAGCCGTGATTGTGGCGGCGGGAGGATATTATTATGCGGCGCTGCCTGCGATTAATATCCATTCGTCTGAAACGTGGTTCTTTGGGATGTTTTTGCTGGTTGCTCTCGCGGCTGCCTATGCTCTGCGCAGAAAACTTGGCAGGAAAGAGTTAAAACAGAGCAAGGTAATGAAATTTTTTGGCGTGCTGATACTGGGGGCGGGAATCGTGTATCTCCTTGGCTCGTTGTTGTCATCACCCATTGTCAATGCGAAGAAATACCAGAAGCTGCTAACAGTAGAAGAGGGAGAATTTACAGAGGATATAGAGGAGCTTTCTTTCGATAAGATTCCGCTTCTGGATAAGGGGACTGCTGAGATCCTCGGTGACCGGAAGATGGGAAGCATGGTGGATATGGTTTCTCAGTTTGAGGTGGACAATATTTACAGTCAGATTAACTATAAGGATAATCCGGTTAGGGTGTCTCCACTTAGGTATGCCAGCCTGATCAAATGGTTTACTAATCGCTCGAATGGTATTCCGGCATATATCCGTATCAATATGGCGACTCAGACCACAGAGCTTGTAAAGCTTGAGAAAGGTATTCGATATACGACCAGCGAGCACTTTAACCGGAATATTTACCGGCATCTGCGGTTTGCCCATCCCACTTATATTTATGGCGAGCTGAGTTTTGAGATAGATGAGGAGGGAATCCCTTACTGGATTGCGCCGGTTAAGAAGTTCAATATCGGTCTTTTTGGCGGTGAGACGGTGGGCAAGGTGGTATTGTGCAATGCTGTGACAGGGGATATGAAGACCTATGATATCGAGGAGGTTCCGCAATGGGTGGACAGGGCTTACTCGGCAGACCTTTTGGTGCAGTTGTTTGACTACTACGGTACTTTGAAGCATGGGTTTTTCAACAGTGTGTTAAGCCAGAAGGATTGCTTAAAGACCACGGATGGGTATAATTATCTGGCGTTGGATGATGATGTGTGGATGTATACGGGTGTAACCTCGGTAAACGGCGACCAGTCGAATGTTGGTTTCGTGCTGTCCAATCAGAGAACCATGGAGACAAAGTATTACAAGGTGGAGGGTGCGACGGAGGCTTCTGCCATGTCTTCTGCGGAAGGACAGGTGCAGAACCTAAAGTATAAGGCCACGTTTCCGCTGCTGCTTAACATTTCAGATGAGCCCACATATTTTATCGCGTTGAAGGATGATGCGGGGCTGGTAAAGAAATATGCCATGGTCAACGTGCAGAAGTACCAAATTGTTGCCATTGGCGACAGTGTGAGCCAGTGTGAGGAGAATTATCTTGAGCTGTTGTTTAGCAATGGGGTTAAGGAGACAGAGAAGGACACACGGGAGGTCAAGAAGATTACCGGAAAAATAACGAAGATTGCCCAGGCGGTCATTGACGGAACGTCTCATTACTATATTATGGTGGATAGTTCACAGGATATCTTCGACATTTCTGTGGTTGATTTTATTGATGTGGTCCGCTGTGAAGAAGGACAGGAGATAGTCATGGAGTATAAAAAGGATGAGAGGGCTAATCTTGTCATGTCCCTTGAGATTCGTGGAAGCCAGATCGAGGCAGTTGAGGATTGATCCAGGCTCTTTGGGTGTACCCCAAGGGGCGCTCAGAAATGCATGCTGACGGGCAGGTGGAGTTCGTTCATCAAGGGATAGAGGATAGAAAAGGGATGTCGAAAGATGGCATCCCTTTTCTGCTCAGCTAATTTAACCAGGCATGCGTCTTTGTGTATTCGCTGGTCAGAAAGTACGATATCTTAAAAAGCCGGAAGGGATTCTGGCAGTATTATGGTATTTTTCGGGATTGTAAGAATATTGTTGAGCTTCTTTTATGTCGTCAATAATTCCAAATTGTGTATAAATCATGTGTTATTCACCTGTAAATTCAGAATGGGATTTTAAATGCTCCTTTTTCAACTGCTGAACCGTTTTAAGGGGCAGGCCAATGCGTTCTGCAATGATATTTTCATCAAGAATATCAATCAGATTTTTCGCAATCTGTAATTTCTGTTTCGCGCTGCCCTGAGAAATACCTTGGGAAAATCCGTCATTATATAACATCTGTCCAACCCTGGTCATGCGCATCGCCTCCTTAACTTCTTTTAATTCTACTGAATCTAAAAACTTTTCTGCCATGGCATAAATCACCGCCTCAAATCTTTGAATATCTTCATGATTGATGGATGTAATATCTTTTGTAATGGAAAATGCAGTGAGAATCCGATCTTTCTGAGAGGTTTTACCGTTCATTAAGGGAGACAGGGCTAATTGTACGAGATCCTGTCGGGTTACGGGTATCCCCTGCCTGAGCTTTTCTGCCAGGTCTCTGAACAATTCATCAGCATTTCTATCCTTCATGATAATAAGTATCACCCGATAAGTGTTCACGCCTTCATGCAGTTCTGTGACCGGCCTCTTAATACTTCCAGAATAAAGAACATATGTGGTGACCGGAACCTTGTGATAATAGCTGGCCGTTGCTTCATAATTGCGAAAACGCCGCAAACCAGCAATCCCTTCATTGGTGCTCTGAAATTCAAAGTGTATCCACGAGCCATCCTCCATCACGAAATTAAAATCTTGGAATAACTTCTTTATCTCAAGCTGCACCAGCTCTGTTGGTGCAAGGGAACGTACTTTACCTGAAATTCCAAAGTAAGGAATCAGTTCATCTGCGAAAAATTGAGCCATGAGCTTCATAGCCGCGTCTTCATGTTGGGCGGCAGCAGAAGTAGTTTCTAACCATGCCTCATGAGGGATAGAAATTTCCATATAGTCTCCCTTCCTGTAAAACTATATAGAGAACTATCTGATATCACTATATCAAAAATTAACTGGTAAGACAATGGATTTACAAAATAAAAATGAATAGTAACGCTTTTGAAAATATCCTGAAATATAAGGAGGATTCAATAAAAGATTGGACTAATGATTTAATAAAAGATATCTGAAGGTTTCATATCAAAAAGACAGTTCTGCCATATAGCTACCATTGTCTGTAAATAAAGTGTAATTGATAAATATAAGGTTGTCAAGAAAAAAACTCTTGCGTTATAATGAAGATATTAAAAATCTAGGTAAAATAGGATGGAGAGGTGTGGTTATAATGGGAATGACCCAGGAAAAATTATATAATCTGATTCAATTACAGCCTGAAATAATTCAAAAGTTGAAATTAATGGACAGTCATATGGATATGAAAGCGGTGGAAAATGAGTTGAATCAAATGGTTGACAGAAAATCATCCTGGGAGGCTTACCAGCGTCTTAAAACTATTTTTCAGGAAGATGAAGAACATCTGAGAATGCTCTATTGCCAGTTGGAATGTGCCTGCCGCATATATGAGAAATATGTGGAGAAGAATATTCCAGTGAACATTTACATAGACACCATGAAATGTTTTACAAGATTTATGGAGGAATGTAAGAAGAAAAACGGCCGCATGTTTTTTGACAGAGGGTGGTGGACCTACAGGCAGGTCAGTATGAGTCTGTTTAGAATTGGGGCGCTGGAATATGAATTCAAGGAGTATAACCGTGAAAATGTAATCGCAGTCCATATCCCTTCAGATGCGGATTTGTCGCTGGCTTCCGTGAGTCAATCCATGGAGCAGGCAGAAAAGTTTTTTAAAGCTTATTACAGTGATTACCAATTTTGTAAGTATACCTGCAATTCCTGGCTGCTGTCGCCAGTTTTGAAGCCATTGTTGTCAAGAGAGTCTAATATCTTATCTTTTCAGGAGAGATTTGATATTATAGAAGAAAATCAGGATGATAAAGAATTCCTGGAATGGTTGTTTCAAGCTCCGGCAGATACAGAGTATAGTAACCTTCCTTCTGTGACCAGTTTACAGAAAAGGGTTAAGACGCTGCTTCAAAATGGTAGAACAGTTGGCTCGGCATACGGAATTCTAAAAAAGAGATGCAGAAATTGGATAAAAGTTTAAGTGTATACCCAAGGGCACACCGTAATACATGCCCTTCGGGCTGGTGGACTTCGTCCACCAAGGTATAAAAAAGTATCACGGCAGATTCCCACCCATTGCCGTGATACTCCTTCGTGTTGCCTTAATTCAGATAGCTGTAGCCGCCCTCGCGGATATCAGTAAGTTCGCTCTTGTCTGCGCTTAAGCTCACAAAGAACTCAATCCCGCATTCAGTCGAAATCTTCTTCAGCCTCTCAACAAAATCCGGCACATTCTCAAGGGAGATGTCGGCGTGCTTCATAACTCCGTCAATGAAGACGCACTCAATATCATGGTTAGAACTATACATGCCATATAAAAAGCCTATGTATTCGTCCGTGTTCGTGATGGAGGTAAAATCATCCATACAGATTGTACGGATGTCAAACGTAACACTTGCCGTGTCTCTATGGGTTTTCTTGATAAATACTACGTTACCGTTACATTCTTTTGCTTTCTTATTCGCAAGCTCGATCATTTTCTGTGTCTTTCCACTCCCTTTTGGGCCAGTCAATAAATTTACCATCGTAAACCTCTCCTTTATGTATTATTCATTTACTGAAATCATCAGTATGATCTGTGTACAACTATTATACACTAAACAGGGAGTTGGAACAACTAAAATTGTGACTTTTGTATAAGAAAATATTACTTGACTTATTTTTACATTCTTCATATAATAAGTAAGAAACTCATTTTTCAGAAAGTCCAGCTAAGAAATGTCAATAGCTAAAATGAAAAATGTTAAAAAAGTTTTTCAGAAGCATTTGATGTAAAAAGGGTAACTTTAATAAGCCCACCCATGTGGAACTATTTAAAATTCATAAGACCTGTTAGGCTGCGTTCCGTACCTTGTCAGGCTGCGCTGCCAGATACCGCTCACAGTGTTCCTGAGGAGTGATGATCTCAAATGGTTTATTATCCCGGAGCATGGCAAAAATGATATTGCAGATTTTATGCATGACAGCCCCGACAGCCACGTTTTTCTTCTTGCTTTTGCATTTGTCGGTATAATAGCCGTGGATAACTGGATTTACTGGTGTTTTTGTCCCTTTATCCACCTTAAGATTATTGATAGCCACCATATGCAGGATACGCCTGGCAAGGCTAGAACCCCTCTTGGACATGTGGACTTTATCCCCATTGAACTTGCCGGATTGCTTCACGGCAGGATCCAAGCCGAAGTAAGCATAAAGCTTCTTTGGGGAAGAAAACAGGTCAAAGGAGCCCATTTCAGCGATCAGGACGGCTGCACTGAGAAAACCGACACCACGCAGGGACTGGAGAAGGAAGATACGGTCATAAACCGGCGTCCCTTCCAGCTTATCAACAGCCTTATGCAGGTCCTCAAGTATATTGTCCAGATGCTCCTGGTATTCCCGGTAGGTTTTGATATACAGCCGGATCCGGAGTGCACTGCTTTGAAGCGCACGTCCGAAAACAGCGGCGTCCTTTGCGGCAGCACGTATGGCATCATATTTGGAAACGGCATATTTTTCACCGAAACGTGCGGTTTTGCGTATGGTTTCCACAAGTATGTCTTTTGGGGCGGCAAGCATGTCTGCGGCAAGGGGGTAAGCTTCCAGGAGCTTTAAGGAAGTTTGGGTAGTGACCTTGCTAAACACTTTCCGGTATGCGGGAAAGGACACTTTCAGTTCCGCCGTGAGCTTCAGTACGACAGCGGACTGCAGGTCCTTGAAGTAATAGTAGTCCCGTACCAGGTTGCGCAGGTCAATGACCTCATCATCTGGTATGATGGAAGTCTTCAGGGAAGCATCCAGGCCGACTTTGGCAGCTTTTTTTGAATCAAATTTATCATTATGCAGTTTCCTAACGTTCATATTTGTGCTATTCTTAGTGATGATAGGATTAATGACTGAGCAGTCAAACCCCTTATCACGAAGGAAGTACAGGAGCGGGATGTGGTAGATCCCGGTGGACTCAAGGAAGCAGCGGCTTTCGAGGGAATACATCTCTTGTGCTTCCTTTATTTTTGCGACAGCTTGCTCACGGGACTGCGGATCAGAATGAATGATCTTAAAAGGTTTTCCAGAGAGAATGCCATTGGGCAGCATGATGGACATCCAGGTGAAGTCTGCGCCGACATCAAGCCCGACTGAGAGATAAGGGATGCTTTCAAGCATCATAAGTACTTTTGGTATTTCATGGTTTTATCCTTTCAGGCAGGTATCCATTTCCAGAGGGCGGATACACAACCTAGCGGTTTATACAGGTATAGCCTGGGGCTTCCCAACCAGCCAAAACATAAATCACCACCGAATGGACTGACAGACTTTCTAAGAGGTTTCACCAGCCGGAAGGCCAGTTCCCAAGGAGGCGTCGTCAATGATCCTGCCTCCAGTGATTATACCTCTATGTTTTGTCTGGTGCATTAAGGAAACCTCAGACAGGGTAAATAATGTTGCCTTATAACTTCTGATGGAAGGGGAACTCCTCCTTCTGTTATATCTATATAGATTTATTAGATTGGACTTTGTAACTATTAACCAGTGGTCATTCTTGACTACACCATTATTATACTAGAGAGGTATGAATATTATGTCGAAGATACCTTATAATCATAAAGCGATTGAGAAAAAATGGCGTGAGAATTGGGAGAAGAATCCAGTCAATGTCAAGGTGGATGAGAACGGGAAGGAACGCCAGAAGTACTATTGTCTGGACATGTTTCCTTATCCTTCGGGGAACGGGCTTCATGTTGGCCACTGGAGAGGGTATGTAATCTCTGATGTGTGGAGTAGGTATAAGCTGCAGCAGGGATATTATATCATTCATCCCATGGGATGGGATGCGTTCGGCCTTCCGGCTGAGAATTATGCCATCAAGATGGGTGTGCATCCAGCGATTTCCACGGCAGAGAATGTGAAGAACATCAAGAAGCAGATTAATGAGATTGCGGCTCTTTACGACTGGGACCGCGAGGTGAATACTACTGATCCCAAGTTCTATAAGTGGACCCAGTGGATTTTTGTGAAGATGTTTAAGGAAGGGCTTGCCTACGAGAAGGAATTTCCCATTAACTGGTGTCCCTCCTGTAAGACTGGACTTGCCAATGAAGAAGTGGTGAACGGGAAATGTGAGCGCTGCGGGGCAGAGGTTACGAAGAAGAACCTCCGCCAGTGGATGCTGAAGATTACGGCGTATGCGGAGCGTTTGCTGAATGATTTGGATAAATTAGACTGGCCGGAGAAGGTTAAGAAGATGCAGTCAGACTGGATCGGCAAATCCTACGGCGCGGAAGTAGATTTCCCCATAGAGGGAAGGGACGAGAAGATTACGGTTTATACCACAAGGCCGGATACCTTGTTTGGCGCCACCTTTATGGTGCTGGCGCCTGAGCATGAGCTGGCTAAGAGTCTGGCGACGGAGGAGACGAGGGAGGCTGTGGAGAAATATATTTTCGAGGCGTCCATGAAGTCCAATGTTGACCGTATGCAGGATAAGGAAAAGACGGGCGTGTTTACCGGAAGCTATGCCGTCAACCCATTGAATGGCGAAAAGACGCCAATCTGGCTGTCGGATTATGTACTGGCTGACTATGGTACGGGGGCGATTATGTGCGTACCGGCCCATGATGACAGGGACTTTGAGTTTGCGACCAAGTTTGGAATTCCCATTGTGCAGGTTATTGCCAAGGACGGGAAAGCGATTGAACATATGACTGAGGCATATACAGAGGCCAGCGGAACCATGATTAATTCCGGAGAATGGAACGGGATGGAGTCTGCGGTTCTTAAAAAGGAGGCGCCCCATATCATCGAGGAGAGGGGAATTGGCCGTGCCACTGTGAATTATAAGCTGCGCGATTGGGTATTCTCCCGCCAGCGTTACTGGGGAGAACCGATTCCGATTGTCCACTGTCCGGACTGCGGCAATGTTCCGGTGCCGGAGGATGAGCTGCCGCTTCGTCTGCCGGAGGTAGAGTCTTATGAGCCTACAGGAACCGGCGAGTCGCCTCTTGCTGGAATCGAGGAGTGGGTGAACTGCAAGTGTCCAGTTTGTGGAAAGGCGGCGAAGCGTGAGACGAACACCATGCCCCAATGGGCAGGGTCCTCCTGGTATTTCCTGCGGTATGTGGATAATCATAACGACAAAGAATTAGTTTCCAGGGAGAAGGCAGACGCGCTGCTTCCTGTGGATATGTATATTGGCGGCGTGGAGCATGCGGTGCTGCACCTTCTGTATTCACGTTTCTATACCAAGTTTTTGTGTGATATCGGGGCGGTTGATTTTGACGAGCCGTTCCAGAAGCTGTTTAATCAGGGGATGATTACAGGCAAGAATGGGATTAAGATGAGTAAGTCCAAGGGCAACGTGGTTTCGCCGGATGATTTGGTGCGGGATTATGGATGTGATTCTCTGCGGATGTACGAGCTGTTCGTAGGACCGCCGGAGTTGGATGCCGAGTGGGATGACCGTGGAATTGACGGTGTGAACCGTTTCCTGAAGCGTGTGTGGAATCTTGTAATGGACAATAAGGATGGAGATATCAAGGCGTCCAAGGCAATGGTTAAGGAGCGTCACAGATTGGTGTGCGATATTACCAAGCGTCTGGAAAGCTTTAGCCTTAACACAGCAATCTCTGGTTTCATGGAGCATAACAACAACCTGATTGAGATTGCAAAGAAAGAGGGCGGTATTGACAAAGAGACACTTTCAACCATGGCGGTACTTCTGTCACCCTTTGCCCCTCATATTGCGGAGGAGATTTGGGAACAGTTAGGACACGAGGGTAGCGTATTTACTGCGGGATGGCCCACCTATGATGAAGAGATGATGAAGGATGACGAGATTGAAGTGCCTGTACAGATTAACGGCAAGACCAGAGCCGTGATTTCTGTGGCGGCGGATATCTCCAAGGAGGATGCCATTGCGGCGGGTAAGGCGGCAATCGCGGATAAACTGACGGGGACGATTGTGAAAGAAATCTATGTTCCGAAGAAGATTATTAATATTGTGCAGAAATAATTTCAGAGTGTAATGAAAATAGCGTAGGGAGTGGGAACATTATCTACGCTATTCTTGCATTGAATTGGAGAAATGGATGAAAGAAAAGATATATAAATTAATTCTCATCTTAATGGTGACTCTGTCTTTGGGTTCAGGCGCCATAGTCCAAAATGAGATACGCAAGATGCTAGAAGCTTTTTCAGAAACAAGTTATGCGCAAGTTCAGGAAATTGATGAAGAAGAACAGGAGTCCGAAGAAGTAGGAAAGGAACACATCATGGAAAACACAAAAAGAATCTTGCTTTTTGATTTGGACGGAACCTTATTAAGAAATGATAAGACACTATCTGAACATACTTTGGAAATATTATCCAAATGTAGAAAGCAAGGATATTTGATTGGTATTTCAACATCAAGAAGTGAGCAAAATTGTTTGGGCTTCTTAAGAGACATGAAGCCGGATATTCTTATTTCCAGCGGCGGGGCATTGATACGGGTAAAGGGAAAAATGCTCTGTTCTTCTTTTTCAGCCGCAGAGACAAGAAGCTTTATTGAAACAGCAAGAAATATATGCGGTATGAATTGTGAGATTACGGTTGACACATTAGACGCACATTACTGGAATTATAAAACCAATCCAACGAAGCAGGACAAAAGCTGGGGCAACAGCATATATACGGATTTTAAAGACTTTAAGTACGAAGCTTTGAAGATATGTGTTGAGATACCCAATTCTAATCTGGCACAGAAATTATGCGGACATTTTCCAGAGCTTGACAGTCAGCGTTTTTCGGATGGCGATTGGTATAAGTTTACGAAAAGTGAGATTACAAAGGAAAAGGCAATATTAGCAGTATGTGAAGCCTGCCATGTTGATGTATCAGAAATCATTGCCTTTGGAGATGATTATGCAGATATAGGCATGTTAAAGATGTGTGGGATAGGCGTAGCGATGGGCAATGCAATACAAGAGGTCAAAGACATTGCTGATGATATCACACTCACTAATGAGGAGGATGGCGTAGCCGTCTATCTGGAAAAACGGATTATTTGAGCTTCAGGAGGAGATTTATAGTGGAGTTAGAGGTAAGAAAGAGAAGGACACAACTATATCGGTATCAGGGAGTGGGGATTGGAATCTGCATTCTTGCGGTGGCCTATCTGTCTTATATGGTATGGGAAATCGATTCTGATTTTATACGGTGGAAATTTGGCATAGGAATCTCTGCGTTGATTTCAATAAGCATCTGTCTTGTGTATGCGCTGCTGGTTGCTGTTGCATGTCTTATCATGCGTTTTGGCTCGCTCAAGATTGCAGAGATTCTTGCGACAGAATGTGACCCCTTCTTATATGAGGCATGCCTCCAAAAGAGCAGCAGACTTTTGCATAAGGACAGACTACTGTGCAGCATTGCGCTGGCGCAGCATTACCAGGGTAATTTTGACAGGGCATGGGAGACGCTTCAGGAGATTAACGTCTATAAGCTTAGAGGGATACACAGGGCGAATTATTATATTCTAATGTCTGACCAGTATTTTAAAAGAGGGATGGGTCAACAGGTTCATGAATTAGAGGAGAGATTCCGTCAAAGCGTGAGAGCAAAGAATAAGAGAGAATGGAAGTATTTTGAGACCCTCTGTGCCGGCAATAATCTGACCAGAGCCCTTGAGAATCAGGACTACCAAGCGGCGGCAGGTTTTCTTGGGGATAGGATCGCCCTGAATGGAAACGCCAGCAGGCCGTGGACCCGTGTAATCTTTGCCTTGAAGGAGGCTCAGATTTATCTTGGACTGGGTGAAAAGGAGAGCGCTAAACTCTGTCTTAAGTATGTGGTTGACAACGGGAACCGTATGTGGTGCGTGCAGGAGGCTATGAGGCTGTCAGAGGGTATATAAAAGGGCACATGGTAATGTATGCCCTTGAGGCTGGCTATCCTAAAAGAAAATCCTTGGCAGTCAGAAGCCTTTCATAAAATTCCTGATAAAAATCTCCTTCTTTACTATAGGGTTTCAGATAAAACTGCTTTAAAATATACATATTCAGTTTTGGGATATTTTCTCCGTGTTCAAAATCCATGGCGTATTCCTGCAGAGGCTTCAGATAATAGTGCCAGTCTGCAATGAATGCTTCATAGCGTTTGATATCAGGGGTGTCAATCCATTTGCGTATCTTGACCTTGCTCTTACCAGGGGCAGGACACTCATGTATCTGCAGAAAATACTGGAATGAATGGTTCTCATAGAAGCGTCCCAGAGGAAAGATGCGGCACATGCCAGGGCGTAAGGAGTGGATGCTGCAGCGGCCGCCACTTAGAAACACACAGGCCTCCTCCTTTTCGGTCATCCGAAGATTAGGGAGAATGATGCCGTCTACTACATTTAGCTCAAGGCATGTGCTCAATAATTCTTCAAAGGATTTCTTAAGTCCTGTGCAAAGTCTGTATGTGTCCAGAGGATCTAAGACAATAGAGCTGCCCATGCCACGACAGCAGGAGGAGCAGCCCTTGCATCCGTTGCAGTCTGTCTTTGCCATATCATTACTGCTGTAAAGCTTCCCGTCTGACACTTTATCAAGGTCAATATCTCGTAACATATCGTTTCTCCTTTTCATTGTATAGTATCCAAAATTATAAAGTACATTGACTTCACATGTAAATAGAAAGGAACAGATTTTATGAAATTTTTTCACCTGTCGGACTTACATATTGGCAAACAGCTTCATCATTATAGCTTAAAGGAGGAGCAGGAGGCGATTCTTAGGGAGGTGGTGGACTATGCGAAGGCCATCAAGCCGGATGCTGTGGTGATTGCAGGCGACATCTATGACCGGTCTGTTCCGTCTGCGGAGGCTGTGACGGTCTTTGACTGGTTTCTCACACAGTTGTCAGAGCTTGTCCCTGCAATTCCGGTATTGATTATCAGCGGAAATCATGACTCTGGGGAGAGGCTTATGTACGCGTCTCATATTCTGGAGAAGCATCATATCCATCTGGCAGGAAATGTTTTGGGGGACAGAGAGGAGAGGCTTAGAAAAGTGACGCTTAAGGATGATTTTGGCCAGGTTGATTTCTATCTTTTGCCCTTTATGAAGCCTTCTTATGTGAGAAATGTGTTTGAAGGAGAACCGCTAAAGACGAATGACCAAGGGGATGCATTACAGCGTCCCCCTGGATATACGGATGCAGTCCAAAGAATCCTTGAGAGAGAAGAAATTGATTATCAGAACCGAAGAAATGTATTGGTTTCCCACCAGTTTTATACAGGTAATATGTCTGGCGCCTGTCCTATGACGTGTGATTCAGAAATCTTTTGCGTGGGCGGGCTTGAAAATGTAGATATCCGTGTGGTGAAGGATTTTGATTATGTGGCTCTTGGCCACCTGCACAGTCCTCAAAGCGTGGGAAGCCCCCATATCCGTTATTGCGGGACGCTTCTGAAATATTCTGTCAGTGAGTGCAGCCATGTAAAGACGCTGACTGTGGTGACCCTTTTGGAGAAGGGACAGCCGCCCTTGATTGACCTGCTTCCATTACATCCTCTGCGGGATGTGAAGAAAAAGACAGGGAAGCTTGAGGACATTATAAAGCAGGCAGAAGCAGGCGAGAGGGAAGATTTTATCAGCGTGACGCTTAAGGATGAGATAGAGCCGTATAAGCCCAAAGAGCAGCTTGAGAAGGTGTTTGACCATATCCTGGAGGTGCGTGTGGATAATGCCAGAACCAGACAAAAGCTTCGTGAGATGGATGAGGAATTGGCCATGAAGGACCCCCTTGAGATTTTTGAAGATTTTTACGAGGAGATTCAGGGGACGAGGCTTAAGGATGAGGAAGTGGAGATGATGCGCCAGATCTTTGAGCAGGCAAAGGAGGAATAAGATTTGAAACCAGTCAGATTAATCATGTCGGCATTTGGCTCATATGGGGAAAAGACAGAGATTGATTTTCAAGGGGTAAGTCATGGCCTGTTTCTCATTACAGGGGATACGGGTGCAGGAAAGACGACGGTATTTGACGCGATTACCTACGCCCTGTACGACAAGACCAGCGGCAAAGCCCGTGACGGGAATATGATGAGAAGCCAGTATGCGTCGGAGGATGCAGATACTTATGTGGAGCTTACCTTTTCCTACCGTGAGGAAATATATACGGTACGCCGGAATCCGGAATATCTTAGGCTTGGAAAGAGGCGGTATGCAGACGGCTCTCCAAGATACGTAAAGGAGGCTGCGAAGGTTGAGCTGATCCTGCCAGATGGAAGCGTGTATCGTGGGAAAAAGCGGGAGACGGACCAGAAGCTTGTGGAGATTATGGGCATGGATGCCGAGCAGTTTACCCAGATTGCCATGATTGCCCAGGGAGATTTCTTGAGACTGCTTCACGCAGAATCAAAGGAGCGCAGAAAGATATTTTCAAAGATTTTTAAGACCAAACTGTATAATCGGGTGCAGGAGGAGTTAAAAAGGCGTGCAGGCGAGCTGTATACGCAGTTGGAGAGTAACCTTCGGTCTGCAAGACAGGAGATGGAAAGGGTTGAATTTGCAGGAAATCTTGCGTTTTTAGACGAGGGCGCCTTTGTGGAACGGTGGAGAGAGTTAATAAATTACGATATGATTCCCTACGAAGAAGGGCTTGAGGCATTAAAAGAGCTTATAAAAGCGGGAGTTTCATTGGAAAAGGAGAAAAAGAAGCAGGCGGAAGCCTTGCAGAAGAAGTTGGAGGAGTTAAACGGGAGGAAAAAAGAGGGAGAGACTTTAAATCGTTTGTTTGACGCATTTGATAAGATTTGCCGTGATGCAGAGGAAATCGCAGGAAAAGAGCAGGAGTGTAAGGAGTGGGAAGCAAAGCTTAAGACTGGGCAGAGGGCGGAAAAGGTGAAGGCTTATGAGACTAAGCTTGCCGAAAGTAGGGAAGCAGCAAAAAAGCTTAAGAAAAATATAGACGAGCTTGAGAGAGGATGGGAAGCCTTGCAGGCTTGTGCGAAGGAAGCCAAAGAGGAAAAGGTAAGGCTAAAGGAGGAACTTTTATGGCAGGAGAAAACCTCTAATGCCGAGCTTTTAAGGCTTGAGGAGGTGCTGCCCCAATACGGGCAGCTTCTTAAACTCCGGCAGACCTTTGTTTTGGAGGACGACAGGCTTCAGAAGAAGCATGGAGAGCAGGAAAGGCAGAAGGAGTCTCTTGATGATTTGAAGAAAAACATAGAGCGTACCAGAGGACTTCAGGAAAAATATGCCCAGAGTCCTGGAAAGATGGATGGACTGCTTCTAAGGGAGGCGCAGCAGACCGAAAGGAGCCGTGACCTTCAACAGTTGGAAAGCCAGTGGAGCCAGCTTGTGGAAGAAGAAAAAGAAGGGCAGACAAGAAGGAGGCAGGCAGAGAAGGCCCAGCAATCATATCTGGCTGTGCTTCAGGATTACGAGGAACGGTATCAGGCATTTCTTGCGGAACAGGCGGGGATTCTTGCGGGTCAGTTGGAGCCTGGAAGGCCATGCCCTGTATGCGGCTCATGGGAGCATCCCAATATCCGTAAGCTGACAGAGGGAGCGCCGACCCAGGCTGAGGTAGAGAAGGCGAAGAAGGAAAGAGATTTGGCTGAGGAGAAAAGAGAACAGTCTGTGGCGCGGCTTCATGAGCAGGCAGCAAGATGTGAGGCGGCAAGAGGGGCATTTGCCAGAGAATATGAAAGAGTTATGGGGGAGAAGGAGCAGGCGTCCTTCAAAGACGGCGACGGTATGCTTCGGGCATCAATACAGGAGGCACTTGCAGAGAATGAGCGTGCAGCAGAGAAAACGAGGGCAGAGCTTAAGCAGGTGAAGCGAGAGACAGAAAGCTACAGACAGGCGGCGGAGGCGGAAAAGGGACTGAAGGAAAAACTTGAAGGTCTTAAAAAGTCTTATGAGCAGGCAAAATCAGAGTATGAAAAGCTCTTGATGGAGGGAAAGCGTTTGGAGACAGAAATCCGAATGAAGGAGGAGAGCTTGCCCTTTCCTTCAGAGCTACAGGCAAAGGAACGGATAGATGAATTGAAGAATATACTTGAGACAGCCAGAGCGTCTTATGATCAGGCAGAGAAGAAGGAGCGTGAGTCTGTAGAAGAATTGAAGAAGCTGGAGGGCCAGAGGACAAGCTGCAGGGAGACTCTTTGGCAGCAGGAGGAGGAAGTAAAGTCGTGCCAGGTGAATTATGAGTCGTCCCTTAATGAGCAGGGCTTTGGGGATGAGAAGGCATATTTGGAAGGGAAATTATCACCGGAGTATATGGAGGAGTTAGAGGGGAGGATTAAGGAATTCCACACACTGGTAAACGAGACTGCCGGCAGGAAAAAGTCTCTTAATGAGCAGTTGGAGGGGAAGGAAAGAGCAAAGCTTTCCCAGCTTGAGGGAGAAATTGAGGTGGCAGAGAAGGCACAGAAGAAGACTCAGGAGGAATATATCCGGCTCTATACTGGGAATCAGAAGAATCGGGAGGTTCAAAATCGGTTAATGGCCTATCTTAAGAAGGATGGAGAATTTAAGCGGCAGTATGAGATGATTGGGAATCTAAGCAAGACGGCCAATGGCACTTTAAGCGGCGCGGTGAAGCTGGATTTTGAGACGTATGTGCAGAGACAGTATTTTAAACAAATCATACATGCAGCCAACAGAAGGCTTATCCGTATGACGTCAGGGGAATTTATTCTTCAGTGTCGGGAACTGAAGGCTTTGGCAAGCCAGGGACAGGCTGGCCTTAATCTGGATATCTACCATATGGCAAGCGATTCTGTGCGGGACGTTAAGACATTGTCCGGCGGAGAATCCTTTATGGCGTCTCTGTCTATGGCGCTAGGGCTTTCGGATATCGTCCAGAACGCGGCGGGTGCCATTCGTCTGGATACCATGTTCGTAGACGAAGGCTTTGGCTCTCTGGATGATTCGGCAAGAGGGCAGGCTATTCGGATTTTGACAGAGCTTGCAGATGAGAAGATGCTGGTTGGAATCATTTCCCATGTAAATGAATTAAAGGAGCAGATTGAATGTAAACTGCTGGTCAGCAAGTCGGAGAAAGGGAGTAAGGCAAAGTGGGCATGACGTAACAGTGAAGCTGGAAGGCTCAACTGTTACGGCATGACAGGTGATTTTTGACAAAGAGTTGAAAATACCGGCAAAAAAGGATATATTATTAGAAAGAGAGAGGAGAAAACGAAATGAAGTATGATTATTTGATTGTAGGCGCCGGTCTTTTTGGCGCAATCTTTGCGTATGAAGCAAACAAGGCGGGCAAGCGTGTACTTGTGATTGACCGAAGGAATCATATTGGAGGAAATATTTATACGAAAGAAGTGGAGGGAATTCAGGTACATGAGTACGGCGCCCATATTTTCCACACGTCGGACAAAGCTGTGTGGGATTATGTGCAGCAGTTTGCAGAATTTAACCGCTATACCAACAGTCCGGTGGCAAGATATGGGGATGAATTATACAATCTTCCATTTAACATGAATACGTTCAGTAAGATGTGGGGCGCCAAGACGCCTGGGGAAGCGAAGGAGATCATTGACAGACAGATAGAGGAAGCAGGAATCACTGAGCCGAAAAATCTGGAGGAGCAGGCGATTTCACTGGTGGGGAAGGATATCTATGAGAAGCTGGTGAAGGGCTACACGGAGAAACAGTGGGGAAAGAGGGCGACTGAGCTTCCAAGCTTTATTATCCGTCGGCTTCCGGTGCGCTTCGTGTATGACAATAACTATTTTAACGACAAGTATCAGGGAATTCCTATTGGGGGCTATACCCAGATAATTGAGAAGATGCTGGACGGGATTGAGGTACGCCTGAATACGGACTTTTTTGATGAGCGTGACGCGCTTAAGCAGCAGGCGGACAAGCTTGTATTTACCGGAATGATTGACGCTTATTATGATTACTGTTATGGAGAGCTGGAATACAGAAGCTTAAGATTCGAGACGGAAACACTGGATATGGAGAATTATCAGGGAAATGCTGTGGTGAATTACACAGAATATGAGATTCCGTACACACGGATTATCGAGCATAAGCATTTTGAGTACGGATGCCAGGGCGGATATGGCAATACAGGGGCAATAAATCCCAAGACGGTGATTACTAGAGAATATCCGGCATCCTGGACAAAGAAAGCTGAGCCATACTACCCTATGAATGATGAGAAGAATAACGCTCTCTATGAGAAATATAAAGCGCTGGCGGACAAAGAGGAGGGGGTTATCTTCGGCGGACGTCTGGGCATGTATCGCTACTATGATATGCATCAGGTTGTGGCAGCAGCACTTGCATGTGTGAGAGAAAATATAGGTTAGGGACTTACAATACAAAAACTACAGGATATGACAAATGAAATCATATCTTGTAGTTTTTCTGTTAAGGCAACATTATAGGCATTTTAGCGAAATGTGAATGAGACAGTTTACTGGTCTCTGTATTTAAGGGCCGCCTCAATAAATCCGCGAAACAGCGGGTGGGGGCGGTTCGGTCTGGATTTTAATTCCGGATGTGCCTGTGTGGCAATGAACCATGGGTGCTCCGTTAGTTCAATCATTTCCACAATATTCCCATCCGGCGACAGACCGGAGAGCTTCATTCCGTTGGCCGTCAGTTTTTCGCGGTAATCGTTATTGACTTCGTACCGGTGTCTGTGGCGTTCCTTTATCTCTTTGCATCCGTACAACTGATAAGCCCTGGAGTTTTCAGCGAGAACGCAAGGGTATGAGCCAAGGCGCAGGGTGCCGCCAATTTCCTCCACTCCAATCTGCTCAGGCATGATATGAATGACCGGATGGGTGGTGCCTGGGTCTAATTCTGCGCTGTGGGCGTCGTTGTATCCCAGTACGTTTCTGGCAAATTCCACGATGGCGAGCTGCATTCCCAGACACAGTCCCAGAAACGGGACGCCGTGGGTGCGGGCATAGCGGATGGCCTCTAATTTGCCGTCAACGCCTCGGTGTCCGAAGCCGCCGGGAACCAGGATTCCGCTGACCTTTTCCATGACAGAGGCAATATTTTCAGAAGTCACAGTCTCAGAATCAATCCATTTGATATTCACGGTCGCCCGACTGAAGATTCCGCCGTGCTTTAGGGCCTCCACCACACTGATGTAGGCGTCGTGGAGTTGGATGTATTTACCTACTAATGCGACTGTAATCTCGGCATTGGGATGCTTCAGATAGTCCACCATCTCAGTCCAATCCTTAAGATCAGGTTCAGGACAGTCAAGGTGCAGACATTCACAGACAACGCCAGCCAGATTTTCCTCCTCCATTGCCAGCGGCGCCTCATACAGATACTCAACATCAAGGTTTTGCAGTACCCGATTGGAGGGAACATTGCAGAACAGGGCAATCTTGTCCTTGATTCCCACGTCGAGAGGGTGCTCGGAACGGCATACTAAAATGTCCGGCCAGATTCCCATTCCCTGAAGGTCCTTGACGCTTGCCTGGGTGGGCTTGGTCTTCATCTCCTGGGATGCCCGCAGATAGGGAATTAAGGTCACATGGATCAGGATGACATTCTCGTGGCCTTTCTCATGCTGGAACTGTCGGATGGCCTCTAAGAAGGGCTGGCTCTCGATATCGCCCACCGTACCGCCCACCTCAATAATAGCAATCTCCGTGTGTTCTGCGGAAGGGTTGCGGTAGAAGCGATTCTTAATCTCATTGGTGATATGAGGGATAACCTGTACCGTTCCACCGCCAAAATCGCCCCTTCGCTCCTTTTGAAGAACCGACCAGTAGATTTTACCGGTGGTAACGTTGGAATTCTTACTCAGGCTTTCGTCAATGAAGCGCTCATAATGCCCCAGGTCTAAATCCGTCTCCGCACCGTCGTCGGTTACGAAAACCTCGCCGTGCTGAACGGGATTCATGGTGCCTGGGTCAATATTAATATAAGGATCAAACTTCTGCATGGTTACCGTATAACCACGGGCTTTTAAGAGTCTGCCCAGTGATGCGGCCGTAATCCCTTTCCCAAGTCCTGAAACAACACCGCCAGTTACAAATACATACTTTACTGCCATGGCATCCACCTCCAAGTTGAATATGGTTCAAAAAAATACTTTTGAATTATACACCTTTGCCGCCGAAAAATACAGAGTTTTTTTCATACTTTGCCTCGAAGGTTGCCTGGATGGATAATTTCTTAAACTGCTTCATGTCAACCGAGCTTACCATAACGGAGGTATGAACCTGACACCCTCTTAACTTGGGAAGCTGATCTAAGGCAAGCTTGGCCGATGGGTCTGTCGCAGCGCTGACCGAGAGAGCAATCAAGACTTCATCTGTGTGAAGCCTGGGATTCTTGCTGCCCTGGTACAGTGTCTTAAGCTTCTGTATGGGTTCAATAGCCTCCGGAGAGATAACGTGGCGTTCATGTTCAAGCCCTGCCAACTCCTTCAGTGCGTTTAAAAGCAGGGCGGCGGAGGCTCCCAGAAGATTGGAGGTCTTACCGGTAATGATGCGTCCGTCGCGAAGCTGCAAAGCGGCTGCAGGAGCTTGTGTTTCCTTTGCCCGTTCTAAGGCCGCATCTACAACCGGACGGTCATGGACATTGATTCCTGCCTGGTTCATGAGCATCTCGATTTTCATGACCTCAGAGTCTGAGCAGGTTCCAAAAAGCAGTCTCTTTAACGAGTCGTAATATCTTCGGATAATCTCCTGGCGGGAAGCCTCCTTACATGCCTCATCGTCGCAGATGCAGCTTCCGGCCATATTAACGCCCATGTCAGTGGGAGATTTGTAGGGGCTTTCCCCGTAAATGCGCTGGAACATGGCGTTTAGCACAGGGAATATCTCCACATCTCGGTTGTAGTTTACCGTAGTCTCCCCGTAAGCCTCCAGATGGAAGGGGTCAATCATATTTACATCGTTCAAATCTGCCGTGGCAGCCTCATAGGCCAGATTCACCGGATGTTTAAGCGGAATATTCCAGATTGGAAACGTCTCAAACTTGGCGTAGCCGGCGGAGATACCGCGCCGGTGCTCCTGATAGAGCTGGGATAAGCAGACCGCCATCTTGCCGCTTCCGGGACCTGGGGCGGTCACGACGGCAAGGGGTCTTGATGTCTCGATATAATCATTCTTGCCGTAGCCCTCGTCGCTTACGATAAAGGGTACGTTGGAGGGATAGCCGGGAATAACATAGTGCCTGTACACCTTGATTCCCAGTTTTTCCAGACGGCTTTTGAACAGGCTTGCGCTTTCCTGGCCGCTGTATTTGGTGATTACTACGCTTCCCACATAGAGACCCTGCTCATGGTATGCGTTCATCAGCCTTAGCACGTCTGAATCGTAGGTGATTCCCAAGTCACCCCTGACCTTGTTTTTTTCGATATCCTCAGCGCTGATGGCGATGATAATCTCCGCCTGGTCGGAAAGCTGCTTTAGCATCCTTAACTTGCTGTCCGGCTGAAAGCCCGGAAGAACCCGCGAGGCGTGATAATCGTCGAATAATTTGCCGCCGAATTCCAGATAGAGCTTCTGGCCGAACTGCTCAATGCGTTCCTGTATATGGGCAGACTGTGTCTTGAGATACTTTTCATTGTCAAATCCGATTTTCATAGATGATTCCCCTTACTTTATGTTTGACTCGAATGTTCAGAACTGATTTGATATTAACATAATTTAATTTGAAAAACAATTTAATTGTAAAAATTCCATAAAAACCATTAAAAAAGCAGTCACAGGCAATGTTTGTATTGATTTCCGGTCAGGCTGTCCGTATAATGTAAGGGTAGTACAGGAGGAAGAAGATGGACAACCAGAATAATAATAACCAGAATAACAGAAATCAGAATAATAGAAATAATAAGCAGGGCTTATCGTTTATCATATTGGTGACACTGGTTACGTCAGTCATGGTCATGGCATTGTTCCAGTTTCAGGGAATGGGAGATGATAACGAGATCAGTTATGATGAGTTCCTTGAGATGGTAGACGATAAGAAGGTAGAGGAAGTGGTGATCCACAGCACCCGAATCGTGATTACAGAGAAGAAGGAGAAGGGGCAGAAGATTGCCAAGGAATACTATACCGGAGTGGTCCGTGACGAGTCCCTTCCAGAGCGTCTTGACAAGGCTGGAGTGAAGTTCAGCCAGCAGATTCCGGATACCACGTCTGCCGTCGTGGCCCAGACCTTGCTAACGCTTTTGCCGATTGCGGTGCTTGTAGGCGTTTTCGTCTGGATGACTCGAAAGATGGCAAAAGGCGGCGGAATGATGGGAATTGGCAAGAGCAATGCCAAGATGTATGTGGAGAAGCAGACCGGCGTTACCTTCAAGGATGTGGCAGGTCAGGATGAAGCCAAGGAGTCCTTACAGGAGGTTGTGGATTTCCTCCACAATCCTGGAAAATATACCAGCGTAGGCGCCAAGCTTCCCAAGGGAGCCCTTCTGGTGGGGCCGCCGGGAACTGGTAAGACCCTGCTTGCCAAGGCGGTTGCCGGAGAGGCGAAGGTGCCCTTCTTTTCTTTGAGTGGCTCTGCCTTTGTGGAAATGTATGTGGGCGTAGGTGCGTCCAGAGTCCGGGACCTGTTCAAGCAGGCACAGCAGATGGCGCCTTGTATCATTTTCATCGACGAGATTGACGCGATCGGAAAGAGCCGTGACAATCAGTTGAACAGCAACGACGAGCGTGAGCAGACCTTAAACCAGCTACTGGCGGAGATGGATGGTTTTGAGAGCAATAAAGGACTTGTGCTTTTGGCGGCAACCAACAGACCGGAGATTCTGGACCCGGCCCTTCTTCGTCCGGGACGTTTTGACCGGCGTATCATTGTGGAGAAGCCGGATCTTAAGGGCAGGGTGGACGTTCTTAAGGTACATTCCAAGGACGTGCGCATGGACGAGACGGTGGATTTGGAGGCCATTGCACTGGCCACAAGCGGCGCCGTAGGGTCTGACCTTGCCAACATGATTAACGAGGCGGCGATTAATGCAGTTAAGAACGGAAGAACTGCCGTATCACAGGCGGATCTTTTTGAAGCGGTGGAGGTTGTGCTGGTAGGAAAAGAGAAGAAGGATCGCATCATGAGCCAGGAGGAGAGACGTATTGTTTCCTATCATGAGGTGGGCCATGCGCTGGTGAGCGCATTGCAGAAGGATGCAGAGCCGGTACAGAAGATTACCATTGTGCCGCGAACCATGGGCGCTCTGGGATATGTGATGCAGACTCCGGAGGAAGAAAAGTTTTTGAATACCAAGAAGGAGTTAGACGCAATGCTAGTAGGCTTATTGGCAGGGCGGGCTGCGGAGGAGATTGTTTTTGACACTGTGACCACAGGCGCCTCCAATGACATTGAGAAAGCTACCAAAGTGGCGCGTGCGATGGTGACCCAGTACGGTATGAGCGAGAAGTTCGGGTTAATTGGCCTTGAATCTATTCAGAACCGTTATCTGGACGGAAGGGCAGTATCCAACTGCGGACAGAAGACGGCTTCTGAGATTGATAAGGAAGTGATGAAGCTTTTGAAGGATTCCTACGAGTCGGCTAAGAAACTCCTTTCTGGCCACAGGAAGGCATTGGATAAAATAGCGGCGTTTCTCATAGAAAAAGAGACGATTACCGGAAAGGAATTCATGGAGATTTTCCACGAAGTAGAAGGAATCAATCCGGAAGACAAGAAGGAAAAGACAGAAGAACGGATTGCTATGAATCCGGTATAAACCAATGAAAAATAATAAAAAGCCCCGGAATCTCACCATTCCGGGCTTTTATGCGTCAGAAGCTTTCTGCAAAATTATGAAATGATAAGGAGTTCTCATGTTTGATATTCAGGAGGAATTGAAGAAGCTGCCAGGCAAACCTGGCGTATATATTATGCATGATGAAAGGGACGACATCATCTATGTGGGAAAGGCGATTAGTCTGAAGAACAGGGTCCGCCAGTATTTTCAGAGCAGCCGCACTAAGGGCGTTAAGATTGAGCAGATGGTGACTCATATTGTCCGTTTTGAGTATATCGTTACAGACTCTGAACTTGAGGCGTTAGTGTTGGAGTGCAATCTGATTAAAGAGCACCGGCCCAAATATAACACGATGCTGATGGATGATAAGAGTTATCCGTTTATCAAGGTGACGGTAGACGAGCCCTTTCCACGGATTATGCTGGCGAGAATGATGGCAAAGGACAAAGCCAAATATTTTGGGCCCTACACCAGCGCAGGGGCTGTGAAGGATACCATAGAGTTAATTCGCAAGCTGTACAGCATCCGAAGCTGCAACAGGAAGCTGCCTAAGGATATTGGGAAGGAAAGGCCCTGTCTGAATTACCACATTCATCAGTGCAAGGCGCCCTGCCAGGGGTATATTTCTCAGGAGGATTACCGTCAGTCCATTCATGAGGTGGTACATTTCCTGAACGGAAATTATGATATTATTTTAAAAGAGCTGGAGGGGAAGATGCAGGAGGCGTCAGAGGCCATGGAGTTTGAGAAGGCGATTGAGTACCGCGAACTGCTCTTAAGTGTGCGCAAGATTGCCCAGAAGCAGAAGATTACAGACACGGCGGGCGACGATCGGGATATCCTTGCGGCTGCAGTTGAGGAGGAGGATGCGGTAGTTCAGGTATTCTTCATTCGTGGCGGCCGTCTGATTGGAAGGGATCACTTCTATCTTAAAATCGTGAAGGGTGAGAAGGAGAGTGAGATTTTATCCAGCTTTATCAAACAGTTTTATGCAGGAACGCCTTATATTCCTGCCGAGCTGATGCTGCCGGAGGCGGTGGAGGATATGGAGGTCATTGAGGAATGGCTGACAAAAAGGCGGGGACACCGCGTACATTTGCGGATTCCTAAGAAGGGAACCAAGGAAAAGCTGGTAGAGCTGGCAAGGAAAAACGCGGCGCTGGTATTGAGCACAGACAAGGAGAGGTTAAAGCGTGAGGAGGGCAGGACCATCGGCGCGGTCAAAGAGCTTGAAAAAATGTTGGGGCTTCACGGGATTGTGCGGATGGAGGCCTTTGATATTTCCAATACCAGTGGGTTTGCGTCGGTAGGCTCTATGGTGGTCTATGAGAGAGGGAAGCCCAAGCGCAATGACTACCGGAAGTTTAAGATTAAGGGAGTAAAGGGGGCGGACGATTACGCCAGCATGGAGGAGGTGCTGACCCGTCGTTTCCAGCATGGGATGCGTGAGCAGGAGGAAGGAAAGGATATGGGAGGCTTTACCGCATTTCCGGATCTGCTTCTCATGGACGGAGGAAAGGGGCAGGTGAACGTTGCCCTTAAGGTGCTTGAAAAGCTTCAACTGGATATTCCTGTATGCGGCATGGTCAAGGACGACAATCACCGTACCAGGGGCTTGTACTATCAGAATGAGGAGATTTCCATTGATAAGAATTCCGAGAGCTTCCGGCTCATTACCAGGATTCAGGATGAAGCCCACAGATTTGCCATAACATTTCACAGGCAGCTGCGGGGAAAGAACCAGGTACATTCTATTCTGGATGATATTAAAGGGGTAGGACCTGCAAGACGTAAGGCTCTGATGCGCCATTTCGAGAATATCGACGCCATTAAGAATGCTACGGTCGAGGAGCTAAAGGAACTTCCGTCAATGAATGAAAAATCTGCACAGGATGTCTATGACTTTTTTCATTGATGTGATATAATCTTACCAAGAAAGGAGAAGATTATGGCAGGTAGAGTTGAGTTAAAGAAGGTTGTAGAGAAGATGGATCTTAAGAATCTTACCCCTAATGTGGATATCGGAGATAAGACCATCGAGATACCGGACATTAACCGTCCGGCGCTGCAGCTTACAGGATATTTTGAACATTTTGATTCTGATCGGGTACAACTGATTGGGTATGTGGAGTATACATTTCTGGAAAAGATGGATGAGGAACATAAACGGGAGATTTACACCCAGTTATTGTCCTATCCGATTCCATGTATTGTTTTCTCAAGGAGTTTAAAGCCGGAGGAGATGCTGCTTGAGATGGCGGAGGCGGCGAATATCCCGGTCTTTAATACAGAGAAGAAGACCGCCCAGTTTACGGCGGAGATTATCCGGTGGCTGAATGTCGAGCTGGCACCCTGTATCTCTATCCACGGGGTCCTGGTGGATGTATATGGCGTGGGAGTTTTGATTATGGGGGAGAGCGGAATTGGAAAGAGCGAGGCTGCCCTGGAGTTAATCAAGAGGGGACACCGTCTGGTCAGCGACGACGTGGTGGAGATTCGCAAGGTCAGCGATGCTACTCTGGTAGGGACAGCACCGGATATTACAAGGCATTTCATTGAGCTGCGAGGGATTGGCATTGTGGATGTCAAGACTCTTTACGGTGTTCAGAGTGTACGTGAGACGCAGAACATTGATTTGGTCATTACGCTTGAGGACTGGGATAAGGATAAGAAGTACGACCGGCTTGGTATGGAGGAGGAGTATACGGAGTTTTTGGGAAATAAAATCGTATGCCACCAGCTTCCCATCCGTCCTGGACGGAATCTGGCGATTATTGTGGAGACGGCGGCAATTAATTACCGGCAGAAGAAGATGGGCTACAATGCGGCTCAGGAGTTGTATAAGCGGGTACAGCAGAATCTTACAAAAAAATAGGAGGAGAGGGCAAAAGGATGGATTATTGTTTTGGTGTTGATATCGGGGGAACTACGGTGAAGATTGGACTTTTTCAGACTGACGGAGTGCTGCTGGATAAATGGGAGATTAAGACCCGTACCGAAAATGAGGGGGAGGCAATCCTTCCAGATGTGGCAGAAGCCTTGAAAAAGAAGATGGAGGAGAAGGGGCTGACATCTTCACAGATGTCAGGGATCGGAATTGGAATACCGGCTCCTGTTGATGAAGAGGGAATCGTACAGAATACGGCGAATCTGGGATGGGGCTATAAAGAGGTAAGCCGAGAGATGAAGGAATTGACCGGTATGAAGGTGGCGGCAGGCAATGACGCCAATGTAGCGGCCCTTGGAGAGATGTGGTTAGGTGCGGGCAAAGGACATAAGAATATGATTATGGTCACCCTTGGTACCGGCGTGGGAGGGGGAGTGATTGTGAACGGACAGCCGTTGACAGGTGCCCACGGCGCAGGCGGTGAGATTGGCCATCTGTGTGTGAACTACGAAGAAACAGAAAGATGCGGATGCGGGAAGCAGGGATGCTTAGAGCAGTATGGGTCGGCAACGGGGATTGCCCGTCTTGCAAGAAAGCGGTTGGCAAAGGATGATGCACCCTCCTCCTTGCGGGATATGGAGAAGGTGGATGCAAAGGCAGTATTTGATGCTCTGAAAGAAGGGGATCAAGTGTCTGAGGAGATTGTGGAAGAATTTGGCTCTTACCTGGGACATGCATTGGCCAATATTGCAGTAGTAACAGACCCTACTGTGATTGTGATTGGAGGCGGAGTGTCTAAGGCTGGGAGTATCCTGCTTAAATATATTGAAAAATATTTTACGGAAAAAGCTTTTTTTGCCAATAAGGAGACGAAGTTTGTTCTGGCAGAGTTGGGAAATGATGCGGGAATCTGCGGAGCGGCGAAGCTGATCTTGTAAAAGATTAAAAGATTAAAAATACCGGCAGAGTATAGATTCATACTCTTGCCGGTATTTTATCATTCAACGGGTACTACTGGGTCTGGTGTGTCCGGTGGATCAGGCGTTGGCGTCGGGTCAGGCGTTGGCGTCGGATCAGGTGTCGGAGTCGGCGTTGGATCTACAAGATCTGGAAACATGGATGTACCAGGATCCGTTGTATCTTCTTCTTCTTCATCTTCTTCGCCTTCGTCGCTGTCATCGTAACTGTAGCCATGTCCGGTGCATCGCTCCGTCGGCAGGATATCCGTAGCAAAATACTCTGTAATTCCTGGACAGCTTCCTGGTACGGCCAGCATGCCGCTGATGGAGCACACAGTCTTCTGCTCTACCGATGGAGGCATGGTGAATTCCTTTCTTTCCAAAGGCGCATGAATCCTGCTCATAATACTTTTCCAGAGCTGCAGATGGAAAACAGTGTTGTTCAGTTCTTTGTTATCGTCATATCCACTCCACACAGCACAGGTATAGTATGGTGTAAATGCACAGAACCAAATATCCTTATTATCGCTTGTTGTACCGGTCTTACCTGCCACAGGCATGTTGGGAAGCTGTGCGCGGGAGCCAGTACCGCCGTTCACTACATCCTGCATGGCGCTGGTAAGAAGAGCTGCCGTACTGTCCTTGATTACGGTACGGGTCTCGCCGGTTCCCTCTAACAGCACATTGCCGTCGTGGTCCAGTATCTTCGTATATAAGGTAGGTGAGTTGTACACACCTCCATTAGCGATTGACGCGTAAGCGGAACAGATCTCGTAATTATAGACGCCGTCTGTAAGACCGCCCAGTGCAAGGGTCTGGTTATCCAAATCGCTGAATACGCCGGCATCCGTCGTCTTACTCTTAACCAGCGTTGAGATGCCGAATTTTTCACAGTATTCAAAACCTAACTGCTGAGTAATCTCGTCGCTTAACTTGACTGCACATACGTTGTTGGACCAGGTAATCGCTTTTCGGATGGTGGTGTCTCCGCCGTAACGGCCGTTGGCATTCCTTAAGACTTTACCGTTCCTCAAGGTGTAAGGCTCGTCCTTAATGACAGTGGCAAGAGTCTTCCCGCAGGAATCCATACCAGGGCCATAAGCGGCAAGGATCTTAAAACAGGAACCAGGCTGTCTTTTTGAGCCCTGGTAAGCACGGTTCAGTCCCAAGCTGGTTGCCTTCGCACCGCGTCCGCCCACCATTGCCTTAATCTGGCCTGTGTTCTGATCAATAATAGTTACAGAAGCCTGGGGCTGCGGCGTGATGTTAATATTTTCATCGTATGTGTCCCCTTCCCTGGCGATGGTTGATTTCCATTCCTCCACCATGGCCCGTGCAGCCTCCTCGCTGGAGTAGACAAGCCCCTGGGGGTCTCCCCGTGTGTTCTTCACATATTGCTTGATGTGTCCGGAGCTGAAATTCTCCACAGTCCCGTCGGCGCGGGTTACGGTGATGGCGCAGTCCAGACCATATTCCTTAAGGTTTGGATAGTTGGCGTCATTATTGGCCTCCTCGTCGCAAATCTGCTGCATCATCAGGTTTTGGGTAGAGTAAATACTCAAGCCTCCGCTGTACACAGCGTTGTAAGCCTGTGTCTCAGTATAACCAAGCTGTTCCATAAGATCGTCAATCACCTGTAAGACAAGGGCGTCCACAAAGTAACTGTAAGGGCTGTTATCATTGGTAACGCTGTTGACGGTCTGGATTCTGGAATAGACGTCATCCGCCATAGCCTCGTCGTGGGCTGCCTGGTCGATATATCCCTGCTCCAGCATATCATCCAGTACTTTTTTCCTTCGCTTGGCGTTGTCCTCCGGATTGGTGATGGGATTCAGCCTTGAGGGGCTCTGGGTAATGCCGGCGATGACGGCACATTCTGACAGAGACAGGTCGTTCACCTCTTTGCCGAAATACCGCTTGGCGGCAGCTTGTACACCCAGACAGTTCTGACCTAAGTTAATGGTGTTCAGATAGCTCTCCATGATGGCGTTCTTGTCCATCTGTTTTTCAATCTGGACTGCAAGGAACTGCTCCTGAAGCTTTCGCTCCAGCCTGTCGTAAAAGGTCTCCTCATTCACGAAATCCGGAAAGACGTTGTTCTTAATCAACTGCTGGGTCAGCGTACTTGCACCCTGGGAAAAGTCTCCGGTGGTGATACCAATCACTCCGGCACGGATGATTCCCTGCAAGTCAATTCCGTTGTGGTCATAAAAACGTTCATCCTCGACTGCAACAAAGGCATGCTGCAGGTTCTCCGGAATCTCACTTATGGACTTGGAGGTACGATTAGCGCCTGATTTTACGAAACGGGCAATCTCTGTGGTACCGTCATCCGCAAATACGATAGAGGTAAATCCCTTAGGTTTAACGTCGTCGGGCGTAATCTCTGGGCTGTTGTCAATAATCTTCTTGGCAAATACACCGACTCCGGCGACGCCAACGACTGCAACCACAATCAGGCAGAGAAGAAATGCCTTAAAAAGCCGTACACCGATCCGCTTCCCCTGCATGGTGGACTTGGACGTTATCTTTTTTTGCTTTTGTGAAGCTTTTTTCTTACCATAGTTCATATGTTAAGCCTCCTTTATACCACGTTATTATAACAAACAAATGTAGCGAAATAAAGAAAAAAATGAAAACTTCATATTTCAGTAGGAAAATCTTAAGAAATTCGTTATAGTAGTATATAAGAATGTAACAGTATGGAAAGGATGAGGAAGAATGTTACCGGAATATAAGACTGTATATAGAGGCGGAGAAGGAGAAATTACTGAGAAGAAGTCAAGATTTATTGCAAACGTAGCGCCAGTAGCATCAGAGGAGGAGGTATTGGAGCTGCTGGAGGCAGCCCGTAAAAAGTATTGGGATGCCAGGCACAATTGTTTTGCATATGTAATCGGAGAGAGGGGAGAGCTTAAGAGGTTCAGTGACGACGGAGAGCCGAACGGGACGGCGGGGAAGCCGATTCTGGAGGTTCTGACAGGGGAAGGGCTTAGCAATACTCTAATCGTAGTGACCAGATATTTTGGAGGCACGCTTTTAGGAACCGGAGGATTGGTTCGGGCATACGGGGCGGCGGCGAAAGCGGGGCTTGCCGCGTCGGTGGTCATAAGCAAGTTTCCAGGACTTAAGCTTCATATTACAACGGATTATACGGGCTTAGGGAAGATTCAGTATATCCTGGGACAGAGGGGGCTTACTGTTTTGGATACGGTCTATACGGATAAGGTGGAAATGGTGGTTTTGACGCCTCAGAAGGAGACGGACGCAGTAAAGGCAGAGATTACAGAAGGAACGAACGGACAGGCTGTGCTTGAGGAGGGAGATTCCTGTTATCTGGCGGAGATTGACGGGAAAATGCAGATGGTATAGTATCAAAAGGAAAAAAGATGCCGGGAGTGTAAAATAAAGTGTGTAAGTTAGAAATACAACAAATCTAACTGCATACTTTATTTTTCTATATAAAGTGTGCTACACTCACAGAAAGGATGAAGAAAAGGATGGGTACAGCACTTATGGCACGTAAAAATAGTCAGAATACTAGAGGGGCTGCAATCGCAAAGGCTATTATGGAAGAATACCAGCCACAGACAAGGGAAGAAATGCAGGATGCTATCAAAGACGTCTTTGGGCCGATGTTTGAGGCTATGCTCCAGGGAGAGATGGATTCCCATCTGGGGTATGGGCGTAATGAGCGCGGGGAAAAGGAGACGACAAACAGGCGTAATGGTTATTCCCATAAATCTGTCAATTCTGTTTATGGAAAGCTGGATGTTGCTGTTCCAAGGGACCGGGATGGCAGCTTTGAACCGAAAGCAATCCCAAAACGTACCAAAAACGTCAGCGGGATTGAAGATAAGGTATTATCCATGTATGCACGAGGCATGAGCCAGCGTGATATCGCAGATACGGTAGAAGATATATACGGTTTTGATATCTCCCATGAAACCATTTCAACAATTACGGATAGGGTGATCAGAACCGCGGAAGAATGGCAGAACCGTCCACTGAAAAAGTTCTACACGTTCCTGTTTGTCGATTGTATTTACGTTACCATACGAAAAGAGATGGAGACAAAAAATTGTGCGGTATATGTGGTGCTGGGTTATGACGCAGACGGCAGAAAGGACGTGCTGGGGCTGTGGATTGGCGAATCAGAAGGAAAACACTATTGGATGCAGATCTTTGACGAGATCCGTGCAAGAGGTGTGGAAGATGTGCTGTTTATCAGCATGGATGGAGTATCCGGTCTGGAAGAAGGGGCAAGGAGTATCTTCCAGGATGTAGTCGTGCAGAGATGCATCGTACACCTGATCCGAAATGCTATCAAGTACATACCATCAAAAGATTATAAGGCATATAGCGCCCAGTTAAAGAAAGTATACGGAGCGCCTAGTCTGAAAGCAGCGGAAGCTGAATTTGAGCGTCTTAAACAGGCATGGTCAAAATATCCCGGAGCAATAGACGTATGGATACGCAACTGGCAGCATGTAGCCCAGCTTTATAATTATGGGAGCGCGGTCAGGAAGGTGATGTACACGACAAACGCCATAGAGTCTGTCAATTCGAGTTTGAGGAAAGTCACGAAAAGGGAGCGTTCCCCAATGAGGACGCTGTACGAAAGGCCTTCTATCTGCGGATTGTGGAATTGTATAAAAAGTGGAATGACCGTCCCGTAGCCAATTGGGCATTAGTACGTAATCAGCTTGCCATGGATGATAAGATGCAGACACGCATTCTCAAATATGAGCAGTGTTGATTCTGCATGTAAAACCGGCAGCTTTGAAAACTGCCGGTAAGGAAATTTTATAAAACTTACACACTTTACTTGACAAACCCAAGATGCCGCAGTAATGCGGCATCTCCTGGCATACACTTATGAAAATTCCGGCTCAATCAGTCCGAAGGAGCCGTTCTTCCTGCGGTATACAACATTGACCTCGTCAGTCTCCGCGTTGCAGAATACGTAGAAGTCATGTCCCAAAAGCTCCATCTGTACGCAGGCATCCTCCGGATACATAGGTTTGAAGCCGAATCGCTTGGTGCGGACGATCTTAATCTCGTTATCATCCTCTGAGGCTTCATCCCCTTCGTAGAACTCATGCTTGAAATTACCGCCCTCCTGATGTCTTGCAATCAGCTTGTTTTTATATTTTCTAAGCTGGCGTTCGATTACTTCCTCTACAAGATCAATGGAGACATACATATCGTTGCTTTCCTGTTCCGAACGGATGATGTCGCCCTTGACAGGAATCGTCACCTCAATCTTCTGACGCCCTTTCTGTACGCTCAATGTCACGTGAATCTCCGTGTCGGAGGTGAAATACCTCTCTAATTTGCCTAACTTGTTTTCTACGGCCTCCCTCAAGCCCTCTGTTACCTCGATGTTCTTTCCAATAATGATAAACTTCATACTGCCCAACTCCTTTTCGATTGCATTTCAAAAAGATTAGTCTGATAATTATTAGTCCGACTGGTAATCTATCTGATATATGTAGTATATCACGTTTGATTACTAATGTATAGAACGAATTACCTCAATTCTCGAAATTTTTTCATTGTGAAGTTTTGCAACTCGAAGGCCGCAGTCGTGGAAATAGACACATGCGCCGATACGGGCAGTCTGCTCATTCTGTGCCAGTTGGCGGTTTACCACATCCATGAGTGTCTCATTGGGCTCATGGGGAATATCTAGGCTTAACAGGCTGTTTATGGATTTGACCTTTGCGCTTGCCCGAAATATAATTGTATCCGAGATGTCAAATTCGCAGAAAAGATATTTCCGTGTAGCGAATAAGACCGCAATGGCGGTGACGCCGACTAAACTTCCCCAGATAGAGGAGTGGTCGGTGATAATCTGGCGGGCAATAGCAAAAAGCAGAACCTCGAATACCGTATCCGGCGTATGGTAATACATCATGCGGATCAGCTCGACGCCGATAATCAGGTTAAAGCAGGTCTCAAGCAAATCATCATAATTAGGCCATACTTCCAGATTAGGAATGTTGCTCATAACCCCGATCATACGGAAGCACAGGAGGATGATTCCGATTGCCAATATAATAGAAATAACAAATTCCAGAGCCTCTGTCACTTTCTTTAAAAAGCCGGCTACAATCTGCTGCATATGCGACTCCTTTCTAATTTCGGTTGATCACTTTTTGGAATAAACAGGGGTAAATAACAATCACCCATAAAACAAGTATAAAGTATTCCGTCATTTTTGCCAAGATGGAACTTCCGAATATCAGGGAAAACCCTTCTTTAATTAAGAGAGCCAGAACAAGCCCTATCAGGAGCTTCAGGATTTGCGTCCTGATTCTGCCTGTTCGTGTGTCAAAATTCAACTTTGTCCGTTCAATATACCAACCGATGGAAAAGCCCAATCCTGCGCCGGCGGCCTTACAGCAGTCCATGGCATATTTTGTCTCAATAACGCCGCTGCCAAGAAGCAGAAGAGAATAGGCGGCAGTTGCCAGGGACAGGCATACCAGTATGGCTGCGATCAGCTTCAAATGTCGGCAGTCATCCAGAAGGAGTTCTTGGAACCTCCAGATGACAGAGGCAACTATAAGGGAAAGCCCCATAGACGTAAGGACATCCTTCGGCGTGTGGCATCCTAGATACATCCTTGAAAATCCAATGAGCAGAAAAGCAGACACGCATAGACTTTTTACCCATGTCCTGGAGGTATAGAGGGACAAAGGAAAGAAAAGGCAGGTGGCGCTCTGTGTATGTCCGCTTGGGAACGAATAACCGGTGGCGCCTTCAAGGGCGCTCTCTACGGGGCTGAAGGTTGGGTCAAGTATCCAGGGCCGGGGGATACGGAAGGTAATTTTTAATGCCTGCACACACAGTCCGGCCGTAAAATAAGTAAAGCCCAGAAGATAAGCAAAGCGTTTATCTACGCACCAGTAAAATGCGCAGATAACCGCTATGATAATCAGCTCCTGTCCGAAATAGGTAATGAATTGCATCAGTTTATCTAAGAAGGGAGTTCTTATCCCTTCTAAAATCCATAAAAACGTCATGAGCGATTTCCTCGTTTCCTCATCTTGGCGTCCAGAATCTTCTTGCGGATTCTTAAGGACTTGGGAGTGACCTCCAGTAACTCGTCGGTGTCGATAAAGTCAAGAGCCTCCTCCAAGCTTAAGACCTTCGGTGGAGTCAGGCGGAGAGCTTCGTCCGCACTGGAGGAACGGGTGTTGGTCAAATGCTTGGTCTTACAGATATTGACTTCAATATCATCGGTTTTTGCGTTTTGTCCAATGACCATGCCGGAATATACCTTCTCTCCAGGTCCGATAAAGAGAATTCCGCGCTCCTGAGCGCCAAATAACCCGTAAGTGACGGATTCGCCTGTCTCAAAGGCAATCAATGAGCCGCTTTTCCGGTACTGGATGTCACCTTTATAGGGCGCATACCCTTCAAAGGCGGTATTCATGATTCCATTTCCCTTGGTGTCGGTCAGGAACTCTCCTCGATATCCTATTAAACCGCGGGCAGGAATCAGGAATTCAAGCCTGGTGTAGCCGCCGTTGGAGGTTCCCATGTTCTGAAGCTCGCCCTTGCGCTGGCTTAATTTTTCGATAACAGTTCCGGTAAATTCGTCGGGGACATCAATATAAGCAATCTCCATTGGCTCAAGGAGTTTGCCGTTCTCGTCCTGTTTATACAGAACCTCAGCCTTGCTGACGGCAAATTCATAGCCTTCCCGCCGCATATTTTCAATTAATACAGATAAATGGAGCTCGCCTCGTCCAGATACCTTGAAGCTGTCCGTACTTTCGGATTCCTCCACCCTGAGGCTTACGTCCGTGTTCAGCTCTCTAAACAGACGGTCGCGTAAGTGGCGGGAGGTGACGTATTTCCCTTCCAATCCTGCAAATGGACTGTCGTTTACGATAAACTGCATGGCAATCGTAGGCTCTGAGATTTTCTGGAAGGGGATTGCCGACGGATTTTCCGGTGAGCAGATGGTGTCTCCAATGGAGATGTCTGCAATTCCGGAGATTGCTACGATGGAGCCGATGGAGGCTTCCTTTACATCTACTTTATTTAGTCCGTCGAATTCGTATAACTTACTGATTCGTACTTTTTCCTGGCGGTCCGGCTCGTGCTCGTTCACCACTACTGCATCCATTCCCACCTTAATGGTGCCGTTGTCTACTTTTCCGATTCCAATTCGGCCTACATATTCATTATAATCTATGGTGCTGATTAACACCTGGGTATCGGCGTCAGGGTCCCCTTCAGGAGCCGGTATATAGTCAAGGATCGTCTCAAAGAGCGGCTGCATGTCCCGCTCCTCGTCCGTGAGGTCTAAGACCGCAACCCCTGCCTTGGCAGACGCATAGACAAAGGGGCAGTCAAGCTGCTCGTCGGAGGCGTCCAGATCCATGAATAATTCCAGCACTTCATCGATGACCTCATCGGGCCTTGCCTCAGGACGGTCAATCTTGTTGATACAAACAATTACAGGAAGGCTTAACTCCAGCGCTTTTCGTAAGACGAATTTCGTCTGGGGCATAGCGCCCTCGAAAGCGTCAACCACAAGAACCACTCCGTTGACCATCTTGAGCACGCGCTCTACCTCTCCGCCGAAGTCTGCATGTCCCGGCGTATCAATGATATTAATCTTGGTTCCCTTATAATAGACGGCAGTATTTTTGGACAGGATTGTGATTCCCCGTTCCCGCTCAATATCGTTGGAATCCATGACCCGTTCCTCCACGGCCTGATTTTCACGGAACACTCCGCTTTGCTTTAACAGTTCATCCACCAGGGTTGTCTTACCATGGTCTACATGTGCGATAATCGCAATATTTCTTACATCTTCACGTTTTGTTTTCATATTATTATCATCATCCTTTTCTATGCGCAACTAAAACTCACACGTTAGTTTACCATATTTTTAAAAATTTACAAGTATTTTGGTTCTAAAATAGAAATGAGCGTCATAGAATAGGTATTGACCCCGCGATAATGGGCGGGAATGCTTGACAACTCAAAATACGATTCGGAGGAAGGGAGATTGTAGAATTATGTCAGATAAGATTATTGAAAACAACCAGGTAACCATTATGGGAGAGATTGCGTCGCCGTTTCTTTTCAGCCATGAGGTCTACGGAGAAGGCTTCTACATGGTAGATGTGCATGTGAAGCGTCTGAGTAACTCGGAGGATAATATCCCTCTGATGATATCGGAGAGGCTGATTGACGTGACACAGGATTACACGGGCGAGTTCATCATGGTGAACGGACAGTTCAGGTCCTACAACCGGCATGATGAGCAGAAGAACCGTCTGGTGCTGTCGGTGTTTGTAAGAGAGGTATCTTTTATTGAGGAGGAGCTTGACGGGGCCAAGACAAACAACATTTTTCTGGATGGTTACATATGTAAGATGCCGGTTTACAGAAAGACGCCTCTTGGCAGAGAGATTGCAGATCTTCTGCTTGCCGTAAACAGGCCGTACGGGAAGTCGGACTACATACCATGTATCTGTTGGGGAAGGAACGCCAGATTTGCGTCGGGGTTTGAGGTTGGCGAGCATGTCCAGATTATCGGGAGGATTCAGAGCAGGGAATATATAAAGAAGCTGACGGAGACGGAGACAGAAAAAAGGGTGGCCTATGAGGTATCGGTCAGCAAATTGGAATGTCTGGAGGATTAGAGAACTTTCATTGACATCATATTTGATTAATGATAGAATTTTTATAAAATGAATATGAATGTCAGGAGGATTACGAATGGCTATTTTTACAGGAGCCGGAGTGGCGATTGTCACACCATTTAACGAAGACGAGAGTATTAATTATGATAGACTGGACGAATTAATCGATTTCCATTGTGAGAACGGGACGGACAGTATTATCATTTGCGGCACGACGGGGGAATCTGCCACGATGACGGAGGAGGAACATCTGGAGTGTGTGAAGTTCACCATTGAGCGTGCCAAGGGACGGATTCCGGTGATTGCCGGAACAGGTTCAAACTGCACCAGAACGGCGGTTGATATGTCTAGGGAGGCAGCGCAGTACGGGGCGGACGGGCTTTTGGTGGTGACGCCCTACTATAACAAGGCAACCCAGGCGGGGCTTATGGCCCACTATAAGGCGGTTGCTAAGGAGGCAAAGGCACCCATTATCATGTATAGCGTGGCAAGCCGTACGGGATGTAATATTGAGCCGGCGACGGTGGCGGCCCTTTTCAGGGATGTGGACAATATTGTGGGCGTGAAAGAAGCTTCCGGTAATATTTCACAGGTTGCGAAGATTATGACGCTGACAGAGGGAAGGATAGATTTATATTCGGGAAATGACGACCAGATTGTTCCAATACTTTCTCTTGGCGGCAAGGGTGTAATCTCTGTGTTGTCTAATGTGGCGCCAAAGGAGACTCATGATATGTGCGCTAAGTTCTTTGCAGGAGACGTTAAGGAGAGCGCCAGGCTTCAGCTTCAGGCAATTCCGCTGGTAGAGCAGTTGTTCAGTGAAGTGAACCCGATTCCAGTAAAGAAGGCGATGCAGTTAATGGGTATGGACTGCGGCGGTCTTCGTATGCCGCTTACAGAGCTTACGAAAGGCCATGAGGAGACCCTCAAAGCAGCCATGAAAGAATTTGGAATTAAACTTAAATAGGACATTTGTGTGGAAATACCTTATAATCAGGAGGACAAAAGATGGTACGTGCAATCATGCATGGATGTAACGGCAAGATGGGGCAGGTAATCACTGGCCTTATCAAAGCCGATGAGGGGATAGAATTAGTAGCGGGAATTGACACCTATACAGGGATAGACAATGATTATCCGGTGTTTGAGCGTATAGACCAGTGCGATGTGAAGGCAGATGTCATCATCGATTTCTCTAATGCAAAAGCGGTGGACGACCTGCTTGACTACTGCACAGACAGGAATGTTCCGGTGGTGCTATGTACCACGGGGCTTTCTAAGGAGCAGCTTGGGAAGGTGAAGAAAGCGTCCGAAAAGACGGCGGTGCTGAAATCTGCCAACATGTCTCTTGGAGTCAATCTTCTTATGAAATTGCTTCGGGATGCCGCAAAGATCCTTGGACCGGCAGGCTTCGATATTGAGCTGGTGGAGAGGCATCACAATCAGAAGGTGGACGCGCCCAGCGGGACAGCCCTTGCGCTGGCGGATTCCATCAATGAAGCCATGGACCATACTTACGAGTATGTATATGACAGAAGCCAGGTGCGCAGGAAGCGCGACCAGAAGGAGATTGGCATCTTTGCGGTTCGGGGAGGAACCATTGTGGGAGATCATGAGGTGATTTTTGCCGGCGCGGATGAGGTAATCGAATTCAGACACACGGCTTATTCCAAGACAGTGTTTGGCAAGGGAGCCGTGGAGGCGGCCAAGTTTCTTGCCGGAAAGCCGGCGGGGGCTTACGATATGTCGGACGTCATCCGGTTTTAATTTTAACAGACGAGGCCCGTCTGACCCCAGGGGATATCCAAAGGGTATCCCGTAATTATGCATAGTATACAGAAGAAAAATATATTTATTTACATTGGGAGGATAATCATGAAAGATTTGGAGGAACGTTATCTGGAACGACTTTCTCAATTATATCCGACCATCGCAATGGCATCGACGGAGATTATTAATCTTCAGGCCATCCTGAACCTTCCGAAAGGAACCGAGCATTTCCTAACGGATATCCACGGGGAATATGAGGCATTTTCCCATGTGCTTAAGAATGGCTCAGGAGCAGTACGCCGCAAAGTCGATGACGTCTTCGGGAATACTATGGGTAGCAGGACCAAACAGGCTCTTGCTACTCTTATTTATTATCCGAAAGAGAAGATGGACAGGATTAAGCGGGAAGAAGACAACATGGAGGATTGGTACAAGATTACTCTGTACCGTTTAATTGAGATCAGCAAGCGGGCGGCCAGCAAATACACTCGCTCTAAGGTGAGGAAATCACTGCCGGAGGATTTTGCCTATGTGATTGAGGAGTTGATTACAGAGAAGGCGGATATTATGGATAAAGGCTCGTACTATAATTCCATCGTGAGTACGATTATCAGAATCGGAAAGGCGGAGAAGTTTATCATTGCCTTGAGCGAGCTGATTCAGAGATTAACGGTGGATCATCTCCATATTGTGGGGGATATCTATGACAGAGGGCCAGGGCCTCATATTATTATGGATAAATTAATGAAGTACCATTCTGTGGATATACAGTGGGGAAACCATGACGTGCTGTGGATGGGGGCTGCGGCAGGCCAGAGGGGATGTATCGCCAATGTAATTCGTATCTGTGCAAGATACGGCAACCTGGATATCTTAGAGGAGGGGTATGGAATTAATCTTCTTCCGCTGGCAACATTTGCTTTGAATACCTATAAGGATGATCCCTGCAAATGCTTCCAGCTTAAGGGAGATTCCGGCCACGGCAAGAATGAGATGCTGATGGATATCAAGATGCATAAGGCGATTTCTGTGATTCAGTTCAAGGTGGAGGGGCAGATTATTCAGAAGAACCCAGGCTTTAAGATGGAGGATCGGAATCTTTTGCACCATGTTGACTATGAGAAGGGTACGATTGAGATTGACGGAAAAACCTACGAGATGCTGGATAAGAATTTCCCCACGATTGATCCGAAGAATCCCTATGGATTGACAAAGGAAGAAGAAGACATTATGGAACGGCTTGAGCAGGCGTTTCTAAACTGCGAGAAATTGCAGCGGCATATGCGTTTCCTGTTAAATAAAGGCGCGTTGTACAAGGTGTATAACAATAACCTGCTCTATCATGGGTGTGTTCCGTTAAACGAGGACGGAAGCTTAAAGACCGTGAGCGTTTATGGAAAGTCATATCAGGGAAAGAGCCTGTATGAGATTCTGGAGAGTTATGTGAGAAAGGGTTTCCACGCTCTTGACGAAGAAGAACGGGAGAGGGGCAGGGATATGATGTGGTATATCTGGCTCAGCGAGGGCTCTCCGCTGTTTGGAAAGGATAAGATGGCCACGTTTGAGAGATATTTCCTTGCGGAGAAGGAGACTCACAAGGAGAAGAAGAATCCCTATTACAGTCTTTTGGAGGAGGAGGAAGTGGTGAACGGAATCCTTAGGGAATTCGGACTGCCTTCAGAGGGAACCCATATCGTCAACGGCCATGTTCCGGTCAAGAGTAAGAACGGGGAGAATCCGGTGAAATGTGGCGGCAAGGTTATGGTTATTGACGGCGGATTCTCCAAGGCGTACCAGAAGGAGACGGGGATTGCAGGGTACACCCTTATCTCTAATTCCTATGGCTTGATTCTGGTTGCCCATGAGCCTTTTGAGTCTACGGAGGCGGCTATTGAGAAGGAGAGCGATATTCATTCAGACAGTGTAATCGTGAATCGGGTGCTGGAGAGAAAGCTTGTTGGCGACACGGATGTAGGACGGGACTTAAGAGAGCAGATTGCAGATCTGGAGGTACTTCTTCGGGCGTATCGAAGCGGGCGGATTGCGGAGAAGGTATGATAGAGTTAGAGGCTGTGGTATTATACCACAGCCTCTAGGATTGTCTTATTGTCGGCTACAATCTGATGCTCGTCAGCAACAAACTGGCTCTTGTCCTTCTGGGATGCCGTATAAATATCCATGCGCTGCAGCTTCGCACCGGACAGGTACAGATTATAAAGGCGTGTCTCAAAGATGCGGTTGGATATCTCCACCGTTCCCTGGTTGTTTCTGATAAATCCAAACATGGAGGCAATGTCAAAAGCAGGTTCATCCCCGTTGTAGGATATGGCAGAGCCTGTGAATAGTAGATTTTCAAGCAGAGTGTTCAATTCGGGATAATCATTAAGCTTCCCAATCAAAGAGTCAAATAGTGTGTTGTTCTCTGACAGCAGTATGCGTTCTGCCTCAAAAAAGCCGTCTTTTGTCCAGGGCGATTTTGTGCGGAAGCGCTCTAATTGGCTCACATCTTCGTCTATAAGCTTACATAATGCAGACACCAGATAAGGATAGCCGGAGGTGTAGTCAAAAATCAGCCCTGCCATGTCGTCAGGGTTCATTCCAGTATGCTGGTCAGCTTTGTATGCCCTTAACATTCCTGCTATATCATTTTTGGAGAAACTCATCTCTACTTTGAACCGTGTGGCAATATTCCAAGGGCTGTTCGTTTTGTGTGCCTCATCCGGACGAAGTTTTCGTTTCATGTTTTTAATGTCACAGACGCCGGCAAGGATTACGGAATGGAACGTGGGCGTACCAAGGGTATCCCTCTCCAGATAATAATTCCTTAGCTGTGCCAGGAAATCCAGAAATACCTGGTTGTCTGCGGCGCTGTCCACTTCGTCGATCATTAAGACGACGGGTTTTGGAGACATTTGGCAAATCCTGACCATATGTTGAAAAAGCTCAAATAATGAAAAATCCTTTCTATCCTCCGAGACTTCTGTATTTAATAGGGACAAGGTATCATGTAATTCCTCCGTTATTTCTGTATTCTGTCGTAAGATACGGTGCAAAAAATACTGTGCGAAGGATATGGAGAATATGTGGCCGTCTGCAAATTTCGCTGTGTCTAAGGCCTGAAAATCCAGGCTTATCACCAGGTAATCATCTAAAAGTAACTTGGTCAGAGCATGTAATGTGGTGGTCTTGCCATACTGTCTCGCCCTGTTTATGGTAAAATATGCGCCCTGTTTAACTAATTCCTGTATCTGACTGAGTTGTCTGCTGATATCGACCATATAGTGTTTAGTCGGGACGCACACACCCGTTACATTGAATATTTTCTGCATTTTTTCGGACTCCTTTCCATATACTTTTGGCACGCTGTAAGGTACGAAAATCATAGCATATAAACAGAACCCTTTCAAGGACAGCGTCATAATATTTTGTAAAAAACTACCAGTATACTATTTCCTTTTTTGCAGATATTACTGGTAACAAGTATTACTTGATTATAGATAAAGATACATGAAAGGGAGAATTAGACATGAAACAGTTAAAGAAAATGGTACTGATCCTTATGTGTACAGGCGCAATGCTTGGCATGACTGCCTGCGGCAGCGACGGTAACGCTGATGACAATGCAGCTAATAACAATGCGGCAGACGACGGTAACACCAACAATAACAACAATGGCAGCACCAACAATGGTAATACCAACGGCGCTACCGATGGTACGGACCGTGACCGTAACGACGGCGACAATATAGCCGATGAGATTGGCGATGATGTCCGTGACGGTATGGATGATGTGGGAGACGCCTTGGATGGAAATGATGACAATAACAACGTGGATAACAACGACGACGGCGTCAATGATGACAAGGTAAGAGATTAGAGATAATTTTAGGAATGATGGGCTGCTTTTTCTGGTTGATTCTGGATGAGCAGCTCTTTTCTGTGATGTTTAAGAAGATATTAGAATAAGGCTTTACACCAAATTTACTTATTGATATAATAAAAATATCATAATAAACGGCGCTTTAAAAGTGAGGTGAGAATATGCCAAGTATATCCGACATTGTAAAAGATTCCGTAGTTGAATTTTCAAGGTTACAAAATTGGATGGTATCAGCAAAAGAAAACAGTGACATGGACACGTATAAAATGATGCTTGACCGTTACAAGGAATTAAAGGTGATCCTCACTGTTGCTGGTGTCAATCTGCAGGAAATTGACAAAATAAAAGAGTAGTCAGCAAAAAGGTGTAAAGTCCATTGAATATCAAAGGCTTTGCATCTTTTTATTTAAGCCGTGATGATGGAGTTTCCTTCAGAACTCGACCAGAATATATGTTTTTCGTCAAATTGGATAAAAGAAGGGAAATATATTGTTAAAATTTCTACAAGCAAAATGCTTGTTAATTTATTATCAATGTGTTATGATGATTTCAGACGGCGGCAGGAAACGACAATTTACACAGATGTTCTGACGCCAGGCGTACTGGCATAAGCTAGAGAGAACCAGTATTCCAGAATCAGTAGAAAATGCATAGAGAAGGAGAAGAAAACATGAGCTGCAAAGTCACAATCATTGGAGCAGGAAGCGTAGGCTCCACAATTGCGTACACATTGTCCGGCGAGGACATGGCATCTGAGATCGTTCTGATCGACATCAACAAGGAGAAGGTAGAAGGCGAGGTCATGGATATTGAGCAGGGAACCTGCTTCAGAGATCCAGTAGCCATCGTTGCAGGCGAGTATGAGGATGCGAAGGATTCCGACATTGTTATTATCACATCCGGAATTGCACGTAAACCGGGACAGACAAGAATTGAGCTGACACAGACTAACGTTAATATCTTAAAGCAGATTACACCGGAGATTGTAAAAGCGGCACCGAAGGCGCTTTATATCATTGTAAGCAATCCGGTTGATGTTATGACTTATGTATTCACAAAGATTTCAGGTATTCCGGAGAATCAGATTATTGGTTCCGGAACTGTCTTAGATTCCGCGAGACTTCGCTGCGGACTTTCCGAACATTTTGATGTAGCACAGAGAAATATTCATGCATACGTATTTGGCGAGCATGGAGATACCTCCTTTATTCCATGGTCTGCTGCAAGAATCGCAGGCGTCAACGTAGACGATTTTGTGGCAATGATGCCTCACCTTGGAAAAGACGCTAAAGAATTGGACAAAGATGCAATGCTTACCTATGTACAGAAGTCCGGCGGTAAGATTATTGCCAATAAGGGAGCCACCTTCTATGCAGTCACAAGAGGCGTTTGCAGATTATGCAGTATCCTGATGTCCGCCTCCGAGTCCGTGACCACCGTATCTTCTATGATGCATGGAGAATACGGGATTGAGGATGTGTGCTTAAGTACGCTGGCATTGGTAGGGCCAAACGGTATTCAGGGAAAGATTCCAATGGCGCTTACCGAGGAGGAGGTAGGAAAGTTAAAGGCAAGTGCGGATGCATTAAAGGCTGTCATCGCACAGATTGAGCTGTAATTTAAGAAATTCTTCTGGGCAGTCAGGTACGAATGGGTTTTATTGGTGACTGCCGCAGAATAATTGACTTATGGGAAACTTCATATTAATATAAAGGATGGAGTTTCGACAAAATATATGAAGAAAGGACAGCGAGAACTATGAAGTACAGTTATTATCCGGGATGCACTTTGAGAACAAAGGCAAAGGATCTGGATGTTTATGCAAGGGCTTCAGCAGCAGCGCTTGGGATTGAGTTAGAGGAAATCGAAGACTGGCAGTGCTGCGGCGGGGTCTATCCTCTTGGTTCTGACGAAATTGCTACGAAGTTGTCTTCTGTGCGCGCCTTGAATGCGGCGAAGGAGAAGGGACAGGCGTTGGTAACCATGTGTTCCGCATGCCATCATGTCATCAAGCGTGTCAACGACGACATGAAGAATGTAGAAGACATCCGCACCAGGGCAAACAATTATATGGAGCTTGAGGAACCCTACGCAGGCGAGACACAAGTTCTTCATTTCCTGGAAGTCCTTCGCGACAAAGTAGGATTTGACGAATTAAAGAAGAAAGTGACGAATCCTCTGAAGGGAAAGAAGATTGGCGCATACTATGGGTGTCTCCTTCTTCGTCCGAGTAAACTGTTAAGCTTTGACGATCCGGAAAACCCGAAGATTATCGAAGACTTTATCCGAGCCATCGGGGCCGAGCCGGTCATTTATCCTTACCGCAACGAGTGCTGCGGCGGTTACATTTCCCTGAAAGAAAAGGAAATGTCCAAAAATATGTGCGAAAAAATCATGGCAAGTGCAGAGGGCTTCGGGGCAGAAATGCTTACCACGGCATGTCCCTTATGCCTGTATAACCTGAATAAGAGTACAGGAAAGAAGCTTCCGGTGGTCTACTTCACCGAGCTGCTTGCTAAGGCCCTGGGAGTAAAAGAGGAGGTGGCAAAGTCATGAGTTCTGAAAAGAAGCAGGCAGAACTGATTAAGGAAATCAGCGGCGTGAATCCGCTAAAATGTATGAAGTGCGGCAAATGTTCTGCCACCTGCCCATCCTATAACGAGATGGATATCAAGCCTCATCAGTTTGTGTCCTATGTGATAAATGAAGATATTGACAGCCTGGTAAATTCTAAGTCCCTGTGGAAATGTCTTTCCTGCTTCGCATGTGTGGAGAGATGTCCCCGCGACGTAAAACCAGGGAAGCTGATTGACGCCGCAAGACAGGTTGTGGTGCGTCAAAAAGGTCAGAATTACCTGCTGGCAGACGAGATTCCGGAATTATTAGATCCAGAACTCCCACAGCAGTTGTTAGTCAGTGCATACAGAAGGTACAGGAGGTGAGAAGAAAAGTGCAGAGAATCGGAGTATTTGTCTGCCATTGCGGAAGCAATATTGCCGCTACGGTAGACGTAAACAAAGTAGCAGAGATGGCGCTCATGGAGCCAGGCGTTGTCCATGCTGAGGACTACCAGTATATGTGTTCCGAAGCCGGACAGGCGAAGATTGCGGCGGCGATTCAGGAAAAGAATTTATCAGGAATCGTGGTATGTTCCTGTTCCCCGCGTATGCATGAGGCTACCTTCAGAAAGGCGGCTGAGCGCGCAGGCTTGAATCCGTATATGGTGGAAATCGCCAATATCCGTGAACACTGTTCATGGATTCACAAGGATATGGACGAGGCAACCAAGAAGGCGGTTATCCTGATGCGGGCGGCAGTTGCCAAGGTGAACTTAAACACACCCCTTCAGGCGGGAGAGAGCCGAGTTACCAAGCGTGCGCTGGTTATCGGCGGCGGTATCGCAGGTATACAGACAGCACTTGACATTGCAGACGCAGGCTATGAGGTGGATATTGTGGAGAAGACCCCAAGTATCGGAGGGCGGATGTCACAGCTTGACAAGACCTTCCCTACACTGGACTGCTCTGCATGTATCTTGACGCCTAAGATGGTAGAAGCGTCAGCCCATGAGAAGATTACCATCTATACATACAGTGAAGTGGAAAAAGTCAGCGGATTCGTAGGTGATTTCACCGTAGATATCCGCAAGAAGGCAAGAAGCGTGGATATGGACAAATGTACGGGCTGCGGTGTCTGCCAGGAGAAATGTCCGTCCAAGAAGGCGCCCAGCGAATTTAACAGGGGCCTTAACACAAGAAGCGCAATCTATACGCCGTTTGCACAGGCAATCCCCAACGTTCCGGTGATTGACCGTGAAGAATGTATCAAGTTTAAGACCGGAAAATGCGGAATCTGCTCTAAGGTGTGTCAGGCAGGGGCTATTGACTATGAGCAGAAGGATGAGATTATCTCAGAGAAATATGGTGCGATTGTGGTTGCCACAGGATTTGACACCATCAATCTTGACAAATATGACGAGTATGCATACAGCCAGAGCAAGGATGTCATCACATCCCTGGAGTTAGAGCGTGTGATGAATGCGGCAGGGCCGACCCACGGACATTTAGAGCGCCTCTCCGACGGAAAAGCGCCTAAGGAGATTGTGTTTATCCAGTGTGTGGGAAGCCGCTGCTCTGACGACAGAGGAAAGCCTTACTGTTCTAAGATTTGCTGTATGTACACAGCAAAACACGCGATGCTGATTCGAGACAAGTATCCGGACGTAAATGTAACAGTATTCTATATTGATGTGCGTACACCAGGTAAGAATTTTGATGAGTTCTACAGAAGGGCAGTCGAGCAGTATGGAGTGAACTATATTAAGGGACAGGTCGGAAAGGTTATTCCACAGCCTGATGGAAAGTTATTGGTACAGGGTTCAGACCTGCTTGACAACAGGCAGATTTTGAAAGAGGCAGATATGGTAGTTCTTGCAACAGCCATCGAGCCGAATCCAGACGTGCGCAAGATTGCCACCATGCTGACCGCAAGTATTGATACCAACAATTTCCTGACAGAAGCCCACGCAAAACTCCGTCCGGTAGAATCGCCTACAGCCGGAATCTTCTTATCAGGAGTATGCCAGGGACCAAAAGACATTCCGGAGACGGTTGCACAGGCAGGAGCCGCTGCCGTGAAAGCCATTGGACTGCTTGCAAAGGATAAGCTTTTGACAAACCCATGTACCGCTAAGGCAGATACCTTGCTGTGTAACGGATGTTCCACCTGTGAGAATGTATGTCCTTACGGTGCCATTACTTATGAAGATCAAGAGGTCAATGACCATGGAATCCGTGAGACTCGCCGTGTGGCAGTAGTCAACAACGCACTCTGCCAGGGCTGCGGCGCATGTACCGTTGCATGTCCTTCAGGCGCCATGGATCTGCAGGGCTTCTCAAATAGACAGATTATAGCGGAGGTGGATGCAATATGCCGTTAGAAAAGAAAGAATTCAAACCGAAGATTGTAGCGTTCTGCTGTAATTGGTGCAGTTATGCGGGAGCCGATTTGGCAGGAAGCAGCCGTTTGACCTATCCTGCTGATGTGAAGATTATCCGTGTGCCATGCTCATGTCGTGTGAATCCTATGTTTATTTTAAGGGCATTTGAAAAGGGCGCGGACGGAGTCATCATGTGCGGATGCCATCCGGGAGACTGCCACTACAGCACAGGCAACTACTACGCAAGAAGGCGCATGACGCTTCTGTTCTCCATGCTTGATTATCTTGGTGTGGAAAACGGGCGTACCCGTGTGGAGTGGGTGTCTGCGGCAGAGGGTGTGAAGTTCTCTGATACCATGAACAGTTTTGTAGAGAAAATCTATTCTCTCGGTGAGAATGTAAGATTGGGGGATTTGAGATGCAAGAATTTGTAGAAGCAACGAGCCAAGTGGGAGCTGGCTCACATTTGGCGACTGCAAAACAACCTGCGGTTGTGGCGCAGGTGATTAACCGTGCAAAAGAGTTGCTGGCAGACGGAACTGTGGCACGGGTTCTCGGCTGGAAGGCCGGAGACTTGCCTTACAATCCGGAACCAGCTTATTTCGAGACAGAAGAGGATTTGAAAGATTTTGTTTATAATGGCTTCTGTGGGGCGAATTTAAGCAAATACATGATTGAGGCTTCTAAGCTTAACGGAAAGACCATGGTTTGTTTAAAGCCCTGCGATACATACAGCTTCAACCAGTTAATCAAAGAGCATCGGGTAGACAGACAGAAGGCTTACATTGTCGGCGTAGGGTGCAAAGGTAAATTGGATATTGAGAGAATTAAGAAGCAGGGAGTAAAGGGAATCCAGAATATTGAAGGCGCAGAGATTACGGACGAGGCGGATACTCTGAAAATCCAGACCATTTACGGAGAAAAGACTCTTGCGTATGCAGACGCCATGTTAGAGAGATGCCATGTCTGCAAAGGCAAAGACCATATGATTTTTGACGAGCAGATTGGGGAATCCAAAGAAACCAAGGACGCAGAGCGTTTCGACGAGGTTGCAAGGATTGAGGCCATGAGTCCGGAGGAGAAATTTGCATTTTTCCAGAGTGAATTAAGCAAATGTATCCGCTGCAATGCCTGCAGAAATGCCTGTCCGGCATGTAGCTGCCGTAAATGTGTATTTGACAGCAACAAGTTTGACAGCTCACAGAAAGCCAATGTTGACTCCTTTGAGGAGAAGATGTTCCACATCATCCGCGCGTTCCACGTGGCGGGAAGATGTACAGACTGCGGCGAGTGCAGCCGTGTATGTCCTCAGGGAATCCCGCTTCACCTGTTTAACCGCAAGTTTATCAAGGATATTGATGAATTATACGGCGAATACCAGGCAGGGGCAGATACTGAATCAACAGCGCCGCTTACCGACTATACGTTTGAGGACGCGGAGCCGAGTATTGTAGGAAAGAGGGGATAATGTATGTATAAGATAGCCAAAGAGAATCTTTCCGCATTATTCCAGTTAATCGCGGATAATCAAGAGCTGTATCTTCCGGTAAAGACCGCGGGGCAGACCAACTTCGGGGTTTGGAGTAAAGATGCAGACGTAGACCTTGACACATTAAAGACCGTAAAATCGGCAAAAGACGCATTTTTCCCGCAGAGCGAAGGGCTTTACACTGTCCGGAAGGACGGAAAGAAGATGTCCATCGAGCCGGAGAGCTTAAAAGAGCAGGATTTCGTAGTGTTCGGCATGAAAGCCTGCGATGTGAAGGGCGTTGAGGTACTGGACAAAGTATTCTTATCTGATCCGGTGGATACGTTCTATGCGGCGAGAAGGGACCATGGGACGATTGTTGCTTTTGCCTGCCATGAGCCGGAGGAAACCTGTTTCTGTAAGGTGTTCGGCGTGGACGCGGCAAATCCTGCTTCCGACGTGGCAGTCTGGACCGTAGGGGAAGAACTCTACTGGAAGGCATTGACAAAAAAAGGAGAGGCTCTTACAGAGACAGTGAAAGAGCTTTTTACAGACGACGCAGACGGCGAGGCGGCAGTAGAGGCGGAGAAAGAAAATATCCATAAGATTGTGGAGAAGCTGCCATATATGAACCTTTCTCTGGAGGGCTGGAACGGAGACGCTCTTTCCGAGAAGTTCGACTCCCCAATCTGGGAGGAATTATACAAACCATGTCTGGCATGCGGCACCTGTACCTTTGTGTGCCCTACCTGCCAGTGTTATGATATCAAGGATTATACGGCAGGAAGCAGCGTATCCCGTTATAGATGCTGGGATTCCTGCATGTACTCAGACTTTACAATGATGGCTCACGGCAATAACCGTACCAGCCAGATGCAGAGATTCCGCCAGAGATTCATGCACAAGCTGGTGTACTATCCTGCCAATAACGACGGAATGTACTCCTGCGTGGGCTGCGGACGCTGCGTGGAGAAATGTCCTCAGGCCCTTAACATTGTGAAGGTTGTGAAGGCATTTCAGAATCAGGGAGGTGAAAAATAATGGGTGAATGTACATGTCATAAGAATTATACATTAGATACTCTCATCCCTCAGGTGGGCGTGATTACGGATATCCGCCAGGAGACGCCGGATGTAAAGACGTTTCGGGTCAATGCACCGGAGGGAGGCAAGCTGTTCGAGCATATGCCGGGACAGTGCGCCATGGTATGCGCGCCTGGTATCAGCGAGGGTATGTTTTCCATTACTTCTTCTCCGACCAATAAAGAATATCAGGAATTCAGTATTAAACAGTGCGGAATTCTGACGGACTATCTTCACAGCCTTGAGGTGGGCGACGAGATTACGGTTCGGGGACCTTACGGCAATTCGTTTCCGGTAGAAACAGAGCTTAAGGGGAAGAACCTTCTGTTTATCGCAGGCGGTATCGGGCTTGCGCCCCTTCGTTCTGTGATTAACTATGTGCTGGATAACCGTGAGAATTATGGGACGGTGGATATTGTCTATGGCTCACGTTCTGCGGAGGATTTGGTGCAGTTAAAAGAGATTCAGGAGGTCTGGATGAAGACAGAGGGCGTGAACGTCTATCTGACCATCGACAGAGAGCAGGATCATTGGGACGGACATGTGGGATTTGTTCCAAACTACGTAAAAGAGCTTGGATTTGATACGGACAGAACAGCATTGGTCTGCGGTCCTCCGATTATGATTAAGTTCGTGCTTGCGGGGTTAAAAGAGCTTGGATTTACCACAGAGCAGGTTTATACCACATTAGAGCTGCGTATGAAGTGTGGTGTCGGCAAATGCGGACGCTGCAATATCGGCTCAAAGTATGTCTGCAAAGACGGTCCTGTGTTCCGGTACGATGAGATTGACGAACTTCCCAATGAATATTAAAGGCTCACCAGTTTAGCCATGGCGAAGAAGCTGCGAAGCAGGGGTTTTGAGCAGCGCATGGCGAAACGTTCGATAGCCATTTAACTTATAGAAAGGATACGAATAACATGGAAAATATGGTAAATGTATATTTTAGCGGTAAGCGTTACAGTGTTCCGGCAGACCTGACAATCATGACCGCCATGGAATACGCCGGCTATACATGGAAAAGAGGATGCGGCTGCCGTCATGGCTTCTGCGGAGCCTGTGCGACCGTATACCGTATCAAGGGAAAAAATGAATTAAAGACCTGCCTTGCCTGCCAGACTCAGGTAGAAGAAGGAATGTACGTGGCAAGTATCCCATTTTTCCCCACCGACAAGAGGACCTATGAGATTGAGGATATCAAGCCGACCCAGCAGATTATGATGGAGCTTTATCCGGAAATTTATAGCTGTATCGGATGTAATGCCTGTACAAAGGCGTGTACCCAGGATTTGAACGTGATGCAGTATATTGCGTACGCGCAGCGGGGCGAGTTCGAGAAGTGTGCGGAGGAATCCTTCGACTGTATCGGCTGCGGCTGCTGTACCGTGAGATGTCCGGCAGGTATCTCCCATCCCCATGTAGGTGTTCTGGCAAGGCGTCTGACCGGAAAATACATTGCGCCTAAGACCGAGCATCTTGCGAACCGTGTAGATGAGATTAACAAAGGCGAGTATGACGGGCTGATTGAGCAGATTATGCAGAAGCCAATCACAGAGATGCAGGAACTTTATAACACCAGAGAGATTGAAAAGTAAGGGAGGCGTAAATATGTATACACCATATCCAGAGAATATGATGGAATCCATTAAAAAGGTAGAGGCTACAAGAGAAAAACGTATGTCTACGGAACCTAGACGTCTGACTGCTGATGAAAAAGACGCCCTCCTGAAAGAATTCCATCCAGACTATAATCCGGAGGCGTTTGCGGAGATCAAAGTAGGGGCGAACAAGGGACAAAAAGCGCCTTTAGAGCTTACAAAAATGCTTCACTCCACAAGCCGTATTGCAAATGAGAAGATTGATATTACGAAAATCGACTACGACGTAGACGTACTTGTCATCGGCGGCGGGGGCGCAGGCTCATCTTGTGCCATCGAGGCCCACAATGCAGGGGCGAACGTTATGATTGTTACAAAACTTCGTATCGGTGACGCTAATACCATGATGGCGGAGGGCGGTATCCAGGCTGCGGATAAGGAAAATGATTCTCCGGTACAGCATTACCTGGACTGCTTTGGCGGCGGACATTTTGCGGCAAGGCCGGAGTTGGTAAAACGTCTTGTCATGGAGGCTCCTGATGCAATCAAATGGTTAAACGAGCTTGGCGTTATGTTTGACAAGGATACAGACGGACGCATGGTAACGACTCACGGAGGCGGTACCTCCAGAAAGAGAATGCATGCATGTAAGGATTACTCCGGCGCAGAGATTATGCGTACCCTCCGCGACGAAGTGCTGAATCGTCAAATTCCGGTGGTAGAGTTTACTTCCGCAGTAGAGATTATCAAGGACGAGAAGGGTCAGGCGGCAGGCGCTATTCTTCTTAACATGGAGACAGGCGACTACTCTGTTGCAAGGGCTAAGACAGTCGTAATCGCAACAGGCGGCGCCGGAAGAATGCATTATCAGGGCTTCCCTACTTCCAACCACTATGGCGCAACGGCAGACGGTCTGGTGCTTGGATACAGGGCGGGAGTACCCCTTCTTTATCAGGATTCCATCCAGTACCATCCGACAGGTGTTGCTCATCCGGTTCAGATTCGCGGCGCCCTTGTTACTGAGAAGGTTCGTTCTGTGGGCGCTCAGCTTGTCAACGCTGAGGGCGAGGCATACATCCATCCGTTGGAGACTCGTGACGTCAATGCTTCCGGTGTTATCCGTGAGTGCAGGGAAGGCAGAGGCGTAGAGGCTCCCGGCGGACAGAAGGGCGTTTGGCTTGATACGCCTATGATTGAGCTGTTAGGCGGAGAGGGAACCATCGAGAAGAGAGAATTCCTGCTATGTTCCGTATGTATATGAATTATGGAATAGACATGAGAAAGGTTCCGATTCTGATTTATCCGACGCTGCAATTACCAGAACGGCGGTCTTGAGATTGACGGAGAAGGCTTTACCAAGACAATCCCGAATCTTTTGGCGGCAGGAGAGGCAGCAGGCGGTATTCATGGAAGAAACAGGCTCATGGGCAATTCCCTTCTTGACGTGATCGTATTTGGACGCAATGCAGGTAAGAAGGCGGCGGCAAAAGCAAAAGAAGTAGAGCTTGGTACGATGAATATGGACCATGTGGCGGCTTACGAGGAAGAACTTAAGAGTACAGGCGCAGCTTCTGGAGAAGTATCACCGCTGCTGCTGCCCAAATATGCTCGGCATGAGAGATAGAAGCTTTATCCAATAAGTAAGATATAAAGGAGACAAGATTATGCGTGAGATAGAAGTAAGCAAGATTACGGATGTCGTAGAAAAGCTGTGTATCGAAGCAAATAATCATCTTCCGGAGGACGTAAAATGTGCGATTAAAGATTGCCGCGCGTGCGAGGACGGTGAGATTGCAAAGGGTGTTCTTGATAACATTATCGAGAACTTTGAGATTGCAGACAATGAGTGCGTGCCAATCTGCCAGGATACGGGTATGGCATGTGTATTCCTTGAGATTGGCCAGGACGTACATCTGACTGGCGGCAATCTTACGGAGGCTGTGGACGAAGGTGTGCGCCGTGGTTATGACAAGGGATACCTTCGCAAATCCGTTGTAAAAGATCCAGTACGCCGTGGAAACACAGGGGATAATACGCCTGCAATGCTCTATACGGAAATCGTTCCAGGCGAGCAGATTAAGGTTACGGTAGGGCCAAAGGGCTTCGGAAGTGAGAATATGAGCCAGATTCGTATGTTTAAGCCATCCCATGGGTTACAGGGAATCAAGGATTTCATCCTGGAAGTGGTAGAGACGGCAGGACCGAACCCATGTCCGCCTATGGTGGTAGGCGTGGGAATCGGCGGAACCTTTGACAAGGCTGCTCTCCTTGCCAAGAAAGCGCTGATGCGCCCAATCGATTCCTCCAATCCGGATGCATTCTATGCAGATTTGGAGAAAGAGATGTTAGATAAGATTAACAAGCTTGGAATCGGGCCCCAGGGCTTTGGCGGAAAGACCACAGCAATCGGATTAAACATTGAGACTCTCCCGACCCATATCGCAGGCATGCCATGTGCAGTCAATATCAACTGCCATGTGACACGCCATAAAACGGAGGTGATTTAGATGGCAGCAAAGAAGATTACATTACCATTGACAGAGGAACTTGCAAAGACGCTTCACGCAGGGGACAGCGTACTGGTGACAGGAACCATCTATACATCCCGCGACGCAGGACACAAGCGGATGTGCGAGGCGCTTGCTAAGGGTGAGAAGATACCGTTTGACCCGACGGACGCTACCATCTATTATGTGGGACCGACTCCGGCAAAGCCAGGACAGGTCATTGGTTCTGCGGGACCCACTACCAGCGGGCGTATGGACGCCTATGCGCCGACCATGATGTCTGTAGGCGCAAGGGGAATGATTGGAAAAGGCGCGCGTCTTCCAGAGGTTGTGGACGCGATGAAGAAGTATTTTGGCGTATACTTCGGAGCGATCGGCGGTGCAGGCGCTTTGCTTGCGAAATGTATCAAGAAGGCCGAGCTGATTGCCTATGAAGACTTAGGAGCAGAGGCACTTCGGAAGCTGTATGTAGAGGATATGCCGCTGGTGGTTATCATTGACAGCGAGGGAAATAACCTGTATGAGAGTGGGCGTGCCGCTTATTTAAAAGAGCATGAGGCTTAAAACGGGCGTTTTTCAATAGAAGGGAGTCATATGACATGGAGTTATTTGGAGGAATATTGGCAGTTAAGGCTGTAGTATTTCTGACATTCTCAATCTTCGTGATTGCTGCCGTCGGTTATTCCATCGGCAGGATTGAAGTAAAGGGAATCGACCTTGGAACTGCCGGAGTATTTATCGTTGCTCTGGTCTATGGGTGTCTGTTATACGGAAAGCTGTCGGATAACCTGATGGCAGGAGATGTGTCATTTGCTACGGATGCGCTGAAAATCGTCGAGAATATGGGACTGGTTTTCTTTGTGACTTCCGTAGGTTTTATTGCAGGACCGAATTTTTTCGGGAATCTGAAGCGGAATTTTAAGTCTTATGTTCTGCTTGGCGCAATGATTATCCTTGCGGCTGCGGCAACTTGTGTATTATGTATTTTTATCGGCGGTAACTTTACAAATCTTGACCATGACCAGTTCAAGGCAATTCTGGTGGGAATCCTGTCAGGCGCGTTGACCAGTACGCCGGCATTCTCCGCGTCAAAGGCGGCGGTGGGCGCAGACCTTGAGGCGTTAGTGTCCGTTGGATACGGGATTGCATATCTGTTTGGCGTGATTGGAGTCGTGCTGTTTGTGCAGATTGTTCCTAAGGTCATGAAGGCGGATATGAACGAGGAGGTGGCAAAGATTGCCACAAAAGAAGGCGGAAGTGCAAAGAGAAAGAACTTGATTCTGACAGAGGTAGACGAGTTCGGATTCATGGCATTTTCACTGGCGGCGGTGGTAGGAATCCTGGTGGGAAGTATTAGTTACCGAAATTTCTCCCTGACCACGACGGGCGGATGTCTGTTGACGGCGCTTGTGTTCGGGCATTATGGGCATATCGGAAAGATTTCTATTGTGCCTAAGAGTTCTACTCTTAAAATGTTGCGGGAACTGGGGCTTATGCTGTTCCTGATTGGGGCGGGAGTGTCTGGAGGCGCGAAATTCGTACAATACTTCGAGCCAATTTATTTCCTTTATGGGGCGATAATGACGATTCTCCCTATGATTATCGGGTTCGTGATTGCGAAGAATATCTTGAAGCTGCCGCTTCTCAACAACCTTGGCTCGCTGACCGGAGGAATGACCAGTACGCCAGCTCTTGGGACGCTGATTAATATGGCGGGGACGGAGGATATTGCGGCTGCATATGCAGCCACCTATCCCATTGCATTGATTGCAGTTGTGCTGGCTTCGCAGTTGATTATCTTGTTCTGTTAAAGCAAAATGGCAGTATATGCTAAAAAGGGGGCTGTACTTAATGTACAAGCCCCTGCTTCGTCTTTTTGTGCAATCCGCTATCTGAATATACCGAACAGCCCTTTTTTTCTTGGATTTTGTGGATTTCTTGATGGTATAATTATCATCGCCGTGTCTGTTGCGGTGCTTATCCATTGCTATATATAGCTGGCAGACAGCTTCTTTGGTGTTACACCAACTGAAAGGGACGTCAATATCCTGAAACCTGAGACGAAGCCGTTTGTACTCTTGGTCGCTGATGGCCTCCGGTTTGCTAATGTCACGGTTTCCGAACATTTCTTCAAATGTATCTCTGATTTTGATAAATTTCGCCGGATTGTCTGTGATTAATTTCATAACCTGTTCTGTAAATTCTTTTTTTTCCATTTTTAAATACCTCTCTTAAAACTATACCCAAGGGAATGCGTGATATGGCTTGTATTTTGTAGTGTAATATAGATTGGTGATTATTGCAATAGGGAAACAGAGTTATTATTCATTTTTTATAGGAGGTTTAGTATATTCAAGCATTGTCTATCATGACAAAGAATGGTATATTATAAAGGAATTAGGTTTTTTTCAATAGGTAGGCAGAAACAAAGGAGTTTGGTAAACAGTATGAATGATTAGGACAGTACGAAAGGAGTATTCTATGGGATATCAGGATGAATGGCTTCTTCTGGAAGCAGAAGATGATATTGATGAAGTAGAACACAGACAGCCAACAGAAGAATTTTTGTTTTACCAAGCAGTAACGAAGGGTGATGTGAAGGCTGTCAAAGAAAACTGTGAGAAGGAAAGGTTTCTGGATAGTGAAGGAGTAGGAACACTTTCACGAAATCCTATTACCAATCTAAAATATCATTTCGTCATAACAACGGCAATGATTACCAGACTGTGTAAACAGAAAGGCATGGAGCTTGAACAGGCATTCCGCATGAGTGATTTCTACATTCAGAGATTAGACGACGTACATACGGTTCAGGGAATCAGGAATCTGCATGATGAGATGGTTCTGGATTATACGGACAAAATGCGTAAGATTTATGGGAGTGATACGAATTCCAGGCACATCTGCGTCTGTAAGGAATATATTTATTCCCATCTGAAAGAACGGATTACGATAGAAGATCTGGCGGATGAGCTTGGAGTTTCTGCAAGCTATCTGTCACGGTTGTTTAAGAAAGAAACCGGCGATTCTGTCAGCGCTTATATACGCCGCCAGAAGATTGAAATGGCGAAAAATCTTTTACAGTATAGTGAATATTCGATAATTGACATTGCAAACAGGCTGTCTTTTTCTTCACAGAGCCATTTTATACAACAATTCAGAGAATATGTAGGTATAACTCCTAAAAAATACAGGGACTTAAATCATATGATTCAGTGGGATATTGAAACATAGGTCATACGAAAGAAGTAAAGAGGACACTGTGCAGTGTCCTCCGACTAAATTTGCCCCAAAAGCATTCCACCCCAGAAAGCTTTGTGTTAGAGAATCATGCGTATCTCGTTATGCTCACTAAGAAGCTTGGCAGGAATATAATTGCTGTCCATTTTTTTGCCATTTAACGTGAACGTTTTCCATCCGGATTCCCGTTGGTTTGGATTGTCAATCAGAATATGCAGATGCTTTCCGCGGAAATCTTTTTCTATTTCCAAATGTGTCCAGTCCTTTGGAATGGATGGGGCAATGGTGATTCCGTCTAAATCAGGACGAAGACCTAAGATTCCTTCTACGCATCCGACCATCATTGTGGAGGCAGTACCAGTCAGCCAATGGACATGAGAGCGTCCCGCATATTTACTGGAGGTTCCTTCCGTAAACTGGCCATAGCAGTAGGGCTCTAAGCAGCGTAGTTCTGCTCTGTCATTCCAGGCAGCAGGCGCGTTTTCCATGAAGTAAGTGAATGCCCGCCCCCCGTGTCCGCGCAGGGCTTCCGCAAGAATCAGCCATCCTTGAGATTGGGAGAAAATTCCTGCATTTTCTTTCGCACCCTGGTTATAGATGACAGCAAGAGCGCCGTCGAAAGCATGGGCATGATAAGGCGGATTCATTAAGAGAACTCCGTATTCTGTATTCAGCTTTTCAAATACGTTTGTAAGCGAGATATCAGCCTGTTTGGCGGATGCAAGCCCGCTGATTACTGACCAGCTTTGAGGGTTCAGCCACAGGTTGGCTTCAGGGTCGCCTGCCGCGCCGATTCGCTCTCCGGCTTCTGTGTATCCGCGGATAAAGCGGTCATGGTCCCAACACATTTTCTGGATTATCTCACCGGTTTTTTCTTGTTTTTCTTTCAAGCATTCCATGTAATCTTTGTCTTTTTTGTACTCGGCAAATTCCCTCAGGATTGTCATTGCATAATAGAACTGCAGGGCAACAAAGGAGGATTCACCGTTTACACCCAAGCGCAGACAGTCGTTCCAGTCTGCATAAAGTCCGGCAGGCATGTTATGAGGGCCAAGATGATTCAGTGAGAATTTAATCGCACGCTTCAGGTGCTCATAGACGCTGGCTTCGTCTTTGTCCGCAAAAGGAATGACTTCGTCAAGGAATCCTTTGTCTCCGGTTTCGGCAATATATTTGTATATAGTCGGAAAGAGCCACAGTGCATCGTCAGCGCGATAAGCAGGATGACCGGTTTCCTGTCGGTAGGATGCGTCGTCCGGAGTATCTTCCTGACCTGGGTTATGGGTAAACTTTACAAGTGGAAGACCGCCTCCGTTACTTACCTGCGCGGAAAGCATAAAGCGGATTTTTTCTGCCGCCATTTCTGGTGCTAGGTGGATGATTCCCTGGATATCCTGCACCGTATCACGATAGCCGTAACCATTGCGCAGACCGCAGTAAATGAAGGAGGCGGCGCGGGACCAGATGAATGTCATAAAGCAGTTGTATGCATTCCAGATGTTCAGCATAGTGTTGAATTCCGGACTGGGCGTTTTTACCTTCAGATGGTCAAGCTTCTTATTCCAGTAGTCTTTAAGTTCTTTAAGTTCCTCGTCGATTTTTGTAGCCGGATTTTCATAAGTATCAAGGAGGGAGGATGCCTGACTGCTTCCTCCGGCTCCGAGCAGAAAAAGAATGGTTTTTGTTTCCTCTGGCGCTAATGTAAGCTGGCAGGAAAGGGCGCCACAGGAATTTTCGTTGTAGCTTGTAACATTCCCAAGATGCCCTGACAGAACTCCCTGGGGATTTCCATAACCGTGATATCTTCCGAGAAAGTGTTCTTTTTTACCACAGTAAGAGGAAATATCAACTCCTGCAAGGCCAAAGAAGCGTTCTGTAACATTCTTTTCATCTACCGTTTCATTCTCTGACAGGGCATCCAGATTCCCATGAATCTGTTGTATAAGACGATTCTTTTCAAATAATGTTTTTGTAATAAACAGGGAATATTGTAAGTTTATCTGATCCTGTTCGTAATTACTGTGGTTGGTAAATTCAGCATAGCCTGTCAGGGTAAGATTTCTGGTGTGCGAAGATTGATTCTTTACGGAAAGAGCCCATACCTCGTAGGTTTTCCCAAGAGGTACATAATAGGTTGCCTCGGAGAAAATTCCATCGTAGTCTGCTGTCATTTTAGTATAGCCCATACCATGCCGGCATATGCTTTTATAGCTATCCAGGCTTTTCCCCACGGGCTGCCAGGAGGCAGACCAATAGTTTTTGGAATCATTATCACGAATATAAAGGTAACGTCCGGGCTGGTCGAAGCTGTTGAAAATATAGCGGAGTATCCGCCCGTTTGCGCCGGACTTTGCGAAGCTGTATCCTCCCGCATTATTGGAGATGATTGCACCATAATCAGGAGAACCAAGATAGTTTACCCAAGGTGCGGGAGTATCCGGCCTGTCAATCACGTATTCTCGGTTTGTATCATCAAAATATCCATATCTCATATCAAATATGTCCTTTCTGTAATTTATAGTAAGTTTATGATGATTCTGTGGGCGGTATCTGACAGGGCAGTGAGCATGTTTCTTGGAAGAATGACAAAAGAATCTTCATTTACTTCAAGCTCAGTTCCGTCACAGGAGGCAGAATCAATGATATAGTCGCCGAAATCTTTGTTGTTGCTGTTTTGATAGAGAACGGTTAAGTTTTTGCCTGCAAAAGGAATGGTAATGGAAGCGGCGCCGTCTGCGTCAAACTGGCAGGAGAGAAGTTTGGGATAGAGAAGCAGATCTCCTGCCTCGCCTCGTACACCGAAAACTTCTGTTATCATTGTCAGCATGTACCAGCTTGCTGCTCCGGTTAGGTATTGATACATTCCGCGCCCGTCAGAACGGAAGTATTCCGGAATTCCCGGATAAATATGGCTGGTATCGAAATCCAGAGCCGTATCGGCGAGGGTTTTTAATGCTTTCCATCCTTCATGAACAAATCCTCTGCGGTACAGGGCGTTGGCATACATTACTGTCATATGTGAGAACACAGCGCCGTTTTCTTTTTCGCCATAGGCAAATCCGAACATACGGCCCATGTCAAACTTTAGCTCATGAAAGTCTGTATTCAGACGGTAGCCGCCGATTTCCTTCCGGTAGAGATAGCGGTCGGCGCTCAACGTTATTTTGCGGATATGTTCTTCTTCTGCAACTCCACTCATAACAGCGAATACCTGGCCGGTGAGCATCATCCGTATTTGGTCTTTGTAAAGACCTTCGACAGCATTCCCATGGTTGTCATAATAGCTGTTGAACCATCCCCTTTCGCTGTCTATGTCAATCCATTCCTGTGCCCTTAAATGCTCCATGAGCCAGTTTGCCTTTTGAATTAGGTCTACGGCAAGAACAGAGAGGGAGAGGCTGATTCGTCTGCCGCTAATGTTATGTCTGCATCTGGCGGAATAGTCAGAGAGGATTTTATGCTTTTGGTTGATGTTGTCAAATATTTCCGTATTATTTTGCAGCAAAAGTGTTATTTCCTCCAAAAGGTCGGCAGTATGTGTAGTAGAATGGCCGTCCAGAAGGCGGATTAATGAGGCAAGCTCTAGCAAATTTCCCGCATATGCACAGGTAAAAGCAACGCTTTCCCCATGCTCAGAAGCCATATCCAGGGCGTCGTTCCAGTCTGCGTCCCTAAGCCGGTAGATATTATGGTTTCCAACCTCATAGAAAGCGGTAAGCTGCTGGATAAGAAGATGCTCTAATATACTTCCGGTATAGACAGTATCTTCAACGGTACGCTGCCTGTTGCCCTGCTCCGGTTTCCATAAGTGGTCGGCTTCGGTTCCACGCATGATCTGTGAGTCTTTAAAATAAGGAATCTGCCGGTTTAATATCTCGAAGTCTCCGGTCTGGTCGATATAGAGTTTTGTTGTCATTAACGGCCAGAGTGCATGGTCCATCCAGACTCTTGTGATTCCATTCCGGTCTGCAAGAAAATTGCCGTTTCCATCGCCGATGATGGTCGCATTTGTCCCGTCAATGCGGACTCCGCCGAAATTCATGGCAATCATATGACCAACATTTTCAGGTTCCATCAAAAGCAGGGACAGACAGTCCTGCCACAAATCTCTCCAACCACGTCCACCGCGTCCATAATCATGATGGGGAAGAAAAGAGCAGCCAAACAGCCGGCGAAGAAAAGGCTGAAAGCAGACCCATTTCATCCAACAGTCAAACTTGTGTTCTCCAGTATGGAAATGGACAGCGATTTGGTTCTGCCAATAAGTTTTGGTGTCTTGGAGAGCCTGTCGTACTTTTTCGGCAGAGTTATATTTTTCAAAGAGTTTAAAAATTGCCTCCTTGTTGTCTTCCGTTCCCAAGAGCACGATATAGTCCGCGCTTTCGCCGCGGGCAAGCAAAACCGGTTCAAATCGGAAAGCCCCCATCGCTTCTTTTCCGGCAGTATGGGAAAAGGCAGACGTTCCCGCATACTGCTTATATACAGCGCCAGGATGGGTAAAGGTTCCTCCTTCTCCAAGAAAGCTTTCTACGGTAGGGTAAAAGTCAGTCGGTTTACTTCCTTTTCCCGTACAGCCCATGACATAGTAGATTTGTTTGTTGGGGCGGTGGCCTTTTTCATCAAAAGACATGGTCGGACAGACAAAAACTCCGTTTTCTGTTGTGTCAATACAATGCAGCATAGACGTTACGCTCCTGTGGTCCCGAATGTTGTCCGCGCTGCGCCCGTAGATGGGAACAGCGGCATAGGCGGTTATCTCTTGGGGGGTTTCAGAAAGGTTCTGTACGGTTATATGCATGATTTCTACATTGTCATCTCTTGGAATAAAGGAGGTAACTGTAGAGGATAATTGATAGGCTACGGAAGTCCTCTTTAAGGTCTGCCACATGAATCCGGCAGTCAGCTCGTGTTCGTCCTGCATGGAGGTGAATTTGACACTTTCCTGTTCGGCGGACGCACCGACGGCGGAGTAAGCGCCGATACCGTCTTTAGTGAACCAGAAATTGCGGGTAGAACGGTTGTTGTGCAGATTTTCCGAGCTTACCGGTTCTAATAAGAAGATTTCCTGATTAATCTTGGCATCGCCGCCTAGATTTGGTGTAACGGCGCTTTTCAATCCGGTTTCTGAAGCAAGAGGAAAATATAAGTAACTTGTATTTTCCGGCTGTTTTAATAAGAAACTTCCGTGCCCGTCAATAAATTTTAAATGATTCAATTTTATGCTCCTTTCTTAATTGATATATGTAATAAACATCATAGAAGAAATCATATATGAAAAAATAAAATACGTGTGAAAAATAACAGATTCATGACCTAAAATAGTATTAAAACTGTTGATATGGCAGGAGGGAGCAGGGACTTAAAATGTGTCATGAATTTGATATTTTTGTAAAATCCTTAGTATATCAAAAAATAATCTTTAGCTATAATTCGTTTAACAAGTGGGATGTTAAACTTGGGAAAATAATAAAGTAGGAGGATTTTTCAAAATGAAAAAGAGAGTTGTTAGCATCTTGTTGATCACAGCAATGGCAGCTAGTATGGCGGTTGGTTGTGGAAAGCCAGACGGTTCCGGAAGTGATGGCGGGGAAGGAAAGGTAATCAACATCTATAGCTGGAACAATGAATTCCGTGAGAGAGTGGAGGCAGTTTATCCGGAAGTAAAGGAAACGTCTTCAGACGGCACAGTAACTATTTTGAATGACGGTACAGAAATTCACTGGATCATTAATCCGAATCAGGACGGTGTTTACCAGCAGAAACTGGACGAGGCGCTGATGAAACAGGCAGATGCGGCGGCAGACGATAAGGTAGATATCTTCCTGTCAGAAACGGACTATGTAAATAAATATACGGATAAGGATGCAGAAGCCGCTATGCCTCTTAAAGACCTTGGAATCAATCCGGATAAGGACCTGGCAGACCAGTATGATTTTACAAAAGTTACGGCCTCAGATACAGAGGGTGTACAAAGGGGTTCTACATGGCAATGCTGTCCGGGACTTCTGGTGTACCGCCGCGATATTGCCAAAGACGTGTTCGGAACCGACGATCCGGAAGAAATCGGTAAGAAAGTAGCAGACTGGGATACGCTCAAGAAGACTGCGGAGGAGTTAAAGGCAAAAGGATACTATACATTCTCATCTTATGCAGATACATTCCGCCTCTATGGAAATAGTATTGATGAGTCTTGGGTAAGCCCCGGTGAGACGACCATTAAGGTGGATAAAAAGATTATGGACTGGGTAGACGATTCAAAAGAGTGGCTTGACGCAGGATATCTTGACAAGAATGTAAAAGGACAGTGGAATGATGACTGGAACAAGGCAATGGGTTCGGCGTCTAAAGTATTTGCTTTTCTCTTTCCAGCATGGGGAATTGATTTTACATTGAAACCGAACTGGGACGGTGAAGACGGCATGTGGGGAGTTACCAATCCTCCGCAGGAGTATAACTGGGGCGGCTCCTATGTCCATGCTTGTACCGGTACGGATAATCCGGAGCATGTTAAGGATATTATACTTGCGGTAACAGTGGATAATGATAACCTGATGAAGATTTCCAAGGAGTATTCAGATTTTACGAATACCGTAAGCGGTATGAAGAAAGCGGCAAAAGATAAAGCTTTTGCTTCAGAGTTTTTAGGAGGGCAGAATGCGTTTACATATTTTGCGCCGGTTGCTGAGAAGATTGAGATTGCGCCTCTTTCCGCTTATGACCAGGGATGTGTGGAACTGATTCAGAACTCTTTTAGCGATTACTTACAGGGTAAGGTTGATTATGATAAGGCTAAGAGTAACTTTGAAACAGCAATTGTAGAGCGTTATCCGGATATCACCGAGATTCAGTGGCCCGAATAGAGAAAAATCTTACTTCGGGGCGTTGGTTTTACGCGGGCAGTTAGCTAGATGGACGTGCATGTGCCTGCATGTGCATTGGGCTGTTGCCAAGGAGATTTTGCTTCCCCTTGCGTGGTATCTGAGAAAGAAAGGAATGACAGGTTATGAAACAAAAAAATAAAAAGGTTGACTATTCAAAATGGGGATATTTTTTTATCCTTCCGTTTTTTATAAGTTTTTTTATCTTTTCTTTTATTCCTCTGGTAGATACTATCCGGTATAGTTTTTTTGAATATTACCGTTCAGGGATTAAAGAAATCGGGCCTAACTTTGTGGGAATGGCGAATTATATAAGCCTTCTGGGGTCGGATATGCTGAAATACGCAGCCAATACCATGATTTTATGGGTGATAGGATTTATACCTCAGATCGTCATTGCGCTAGTGCTTGCCGAATGGTTTGTAGATGCGCGCTTAAAGATACATGGGACACAGTTTTTTAAGGTAGTGATCTATCTGCCGAACCTGATCATGGCGTCTGCGTTTGCAATGCTGTTTTTCACCATGTTCTCCACCAATGGACCAGTGAACGGGATTCTCATGTCCATTGGGCTGATTAGTCAGCCGATTGATTTCCTGGGCTCTGTTATGGGAACCAGGTCTTTGGTCGGGTTCATGAATTTTCTGATGTGGTTTGGGAATTCGACAATTATGCTCATGGCGGCGATTATGGGTATCAGTCCGGACGTATTTGAAGCGTCTGAACTGGATGGCTGCAACAGCTTCCAGAGATTTTTCTATATTACGCTTCCGCAGATAAGGCCGATTCTTGCTTATACATTGATTACGGCAATTATAGGAGGTCTGCAGATGTTTGATGTTCCGCAGATTCTGACAAATGGCCAGGGGAGTCCGGATCGTACGTCTATGACGCTTATTATGTTCCTGAATAGCCACCTAAAGAGCAGGAACTATGGTATGGCCGGCGCGTTGTCTGTATATCTGTTTATTGTCAGCGGTATTTTATGCTTCTTTGTGTACCGCATGACGAATAGTGATGATCCGGACGGTTCAAAGGCGGCAGCGAAGAAAGCAAAGAAGCTAGCGAAAAAACAAGGAAGGAGATAGGGGGATGAAATCGAAACAGCCAAATCATTTAAGGAGTATTATTGCACATATTGTATTGATTATCTTATCATTCATGTGCCTGTTTTTCTTCTATATTTTGATTGTCAATGCGACCCGTTCACATGCAGACCTGCAGAAAGGCTTTTCTGCGCTGCCGGGAGCTTATCTGCTTAAAAATCTGACGAATGTTGCGAATGACGGAACGTTTCCAATGTTCAGGGGGATTATCAACAGTTTGATTGTTTCAGGCTGTTCAGCGGCAATCTGTACATACTTTTCTGCATTAACGGCATATGGTCTGTATGCGTATAATTTTAAATTAAAGAAGATTGCGTTTACATTTATCATGGCAATCCTTGTTATGCCGACACAGGTAACGGCGATGGGCTTCCTGCGGTTGATTACGAATATGGGAATGTATGATTCCCTGCTTCCGTTGATTATTCCATCTATTGCGTCTCCAGCAGTATTTTACTTTATGTATAGTTATCTGCAGTCGTCGCTCCCGCTGTCGCTTGTGGAGGCGGCAAGAATTGACGGATCAGGGGAATTCATGACGTTTAACCGGATTGTGCTTCCGATTATGAAGCCGGCGATTGCGGTACAGGCAATCTTCTCATTTGTGGGTTCGTGGAATAATTACTTTGTTCCGGCGTTGGTGATTCAGTCTAAGGATAAGATGACCGTACCGATTTTAATTGCTACACTTCGGGGAGCAGATTATATGAATTTTGATATGGGTAAGATCTATACTATGATTCTTGTAGCAATCGTGCCGATTATTATCGTATACCTGCTGTTGTCTAAATTTATTATTGCAGGTGTGACGCTTGGTGGAGTCAAGGAATAGTAATGTCATGTTTAGCGAAAAAAGGCTGCCGAGACAGCCTTTTTGGCATGATTGATAAATATTTTACAGCTTTGACCCAAACCCCACAAGGGACTCGTCCCTTGACCCATTAGCGGGCTCTGCCCGCACCTGTCCTCGCCGGATGGCAGGAAAAGGGCGCAGGAAGTTATAGTAAGCGTCCCAGAGCGCTTGGCACCGTCGATGCTGTCAAAGCCGTTTGTATGACGGTGAGGGGGATGTATCTGCATATGAAGTTGATCAGCCAGCAGTTTTGCTGGTAAAGGTATTGAATAAGTTGTAACAGGTAGTATATAATGTCCATGAGTATTGGCTCCTTTTGAAGAGTAATGGTTTGTGGTGAATTCATTATACATCAGAAAGGGAGGTCAATGCTCTTTTTATTTGCAATCTCCCATAAATCAAGGTTTTAGTAACAAAAAATCAGGTAGGATTTGACACTACCAAATAAGTATAGGAGGGAAAGATTATGACAAATCAGATACACAGCGGTACATTGGAGATAAAGCTTTCTGCACGGGAGGAAAAGCACCGCCGGTTTGCAAGGAAAGCTGCGGCAGAGGGAATGGTTCTCTTAAAGAATGAAGGAGTGCTCCCCTTGAATGTGGATTCTTCCATTGCACTTTTCGGAGGTGGGGCGGTTCAGACGATAAAAGGAGGAACTGGTTCGGGAGACGTAAATAACAGGGAGAATATTTCGGTTTATCAGGGGATGAAAGAAGCGGGAGCGGTGATTACAAGCGAGAGCTGGCTTATGGAGTATGAGATTTGTTATGAGAGTGCAAGAATAGCGTGGAAGAAAAGGATTCTTAAGGCAGCGGAAAATGTAGAGAATCCTTTTGATGCATATGCTGCAAATCCTTTTTCAATGCCGGAAGGGAGAAGAATCCTGAAAGAAGATATCAAGGACGCACAAGTAGCGGTTTATGTAATCAGCCGTATCTGCGGGGAAGGAAAAGACAGGAGAAAAGAGGAGGGAGATTATTATTTAAGCAGGAGTGAGCAGGAAGATATTTTATTTTTGAATCAGTCAGGTATCCCGATTGTGCTGCTTTTAAACGTAGGGGCTCCAATAGAACTGACGGATATTTTAGAAGAAGCGGAAAATATCAGGGCGGTTTTAAATATTTCTCTGCCCGGACAGGAGGGGGGACGGGCAACCGCAGACGTGTTGTTAGGTCGTGCAGTACCGGCAGGAAGATTGACTGCTACTTGGGCAAGGCGTTATGAAGATTATCCTTCGGCAGAAGATTTCGGCTATTTGAATGGGAATTTAGATACGGAGGAATATAGGGAAGGAATTTATGTCGGATATCGGTATTTTGACAGCTTTGGAAAAAGGCCCCTTTTTTCCTTTGGATATGGACTTTCTTATACGTCCTTTTCTATGGGATATGAGGGTATTAAAAGAACAGAGCGCGGCGTTGAGCTGGTAGTTTCTGTGAAAAATACGGGGACTGTCTATTCAGGAAGGGAGGTAGTACAGGTATATGCGTCACTGCCCCAGACAGAAAGCACAAAGGAGCTGAAACGATTGGTTGGATTCGCAAAAACAAAGGACTTAAAACCACAGGAATCCCAAAGGCTTGTCATATCGATAGAACAGTCATATCTTGCCAGTTATTCGGAAGAACAGCATGCATGGAGAATTGACGCGGGAACGTATGGCATCTGGATAGGAGAGCATTCAGATGTTCTGCAGCCCGTGGTTAAGATTATAGTGCAGAAGCAGACTCTCATTAAGCGGACAAGAGCTGTCTTTCCTTCAAATACAGTTTCTGATGAATTTTTTGTGGATGAGACGGCTAGAAGGAAAGCTGAAGAATGGATTAGAATAGCAGAACAGAAGAAGATACCAAGTCTGGTGTTTGTACCTTGGGAAGAAAACAGTAGGAGTAGCCAGCCGCATCTGGCAGATATACAGCCGGTCACAGAGCTGATACCACTCTTATACGGAAATATTACACAAGGAGCCAGCACGCTTGGCTCAGCAGGAATGAGGGTACCGGGCTCAGCCGGAGAGACGACGGAGGCGCTGGAAGAAAAGTACGGGATACGTTCTTTGATTATGGCGGACGGACCGGCAGGCTTACGCCTGCGGCAAAGTTATGAAGTAGACCGTGAAACAGATACAGTATATGGCGCCGGCGTCCTTGGCTCATTGGAAAATGGCTTTCTGGAGGAAATAAAGCATCATAAAAATGCAGATATATATTACCAGTATTGTACTGCGTTTCCGGTTGGAACAGCTCTGGCACAGTCATGGGATACAGAGCTTTTGCGGGAAGTTGGGGAGGCGATTGCCGTTGAGATGGAGGAATTTCACGTTGATCTGTGGCTGGCGCCGGGTATGAACATTCATAGGAGTCCATTGTGTGGGCGTAATTTTGAATATTATTCGGAGGACCCGCTACTGTCAGGTATTATGGCGGCATGTGTAACTGAGGGGGTACAAAGCCATAAAGGATGCGGTGTGACGATTAAGCATTTTGCCTGCAATAATCAGGAAGATAATCGAATGGGGGTAAATGTACGGGTATCTGAGAGGGCTCTCAGGGAAATTTATTTACGCGGATTTGAGATTGCAGTAAAGAAAAGCAGACCTGTGGCTATGATGTCTGCCTATAATTTAGTCAACGGTATCCACGCGGCAAACAGTTGGGAGCTCTGTACGGCAGTTGCGCGTGAGGAATGGGGGTTTGAAGGTGTAATCATGTCAGATTGGAATACAACGGTTCCAGAAGATGGAAGCGTACCCTGGCAATGCATTGCTGCCGGCAATGATATCATTATGCCAGGCAATAAGAAGGATGATGAAAATATCTGTAAGGCTTATGAAGATGGGAAGCTTTCTGAAGAAATGATTCGGCGCAGTGCGGGCCGGATATTTCAAATGCTTAAGAAGCTAGGATAATAATAAATCTCTGGCATTTTTTGTTCGATTCTGGTTTTGGTGTAGCTATTTTCAGAATATTTTGCTATAATAATAATAGAATATATGGCAGGAAGGAGATTTTATTATGTCAAAACGGGTCATCTCTATAAACCGATTGTTCGGAAGTAATGGAAGGAATATTGGAAAGGCTTTGTCTGAGGAGTTGGGAATCCACTGCTATGACAAGGATTTGATACAGATTGCAAGCAAAGAGCAGGGGCTTCCCTATGAGGAGCTTCTTAAGGTGGATGAGAAGCGTGCCAGTCAATGGCGTTATCCGTTGGAGGAGCCTGCACAGATGGAGTCTCAGTACCGTTTTTATCCGATGAATGATGTGCTCTTTCAGGCGCAGCAGGATATTATCCGGTTTATTGCCAAGCGGGAGGAATGTATTTTTATTGGGCGCTGTGCAGGACAGATTCTGGGAGAAGACTGTCTGAAAGTTTTTATCCATGCGCCCTTTGAATACAGGGTGCAGGTGGCTGCCAAGCGTATGGAGATTCCGGAGAGGGATGCGCGTACATATGTAAAGAAGGCAGATAAGGAGAGGCGCAGCTTCTATGAGTATTTTACAGATGAAAAGTGGATGGATATGAGTACCTATGATATATGCATTGACAGCAGCCGGTTTATAAAAGAACAGATTGTTAAGATGCTGAAAGTGGCGTATGAGAGTATGGGGGCGTAGAGCTGGTGTAGAAGCGGATGTCTGTGAGGGTATGGGAGATAAAGAGGTGAAATAAGCGTAACAGTTCAGCCTTCCGGATTCCTGACTGCTCCAATTTATTGGCTACTAACCGCTCGGCCTGCCACTGTGAGCAACGCAGTTGCAGGCTGAACTGTTACAAATAAGCTTACAAAATTTACGAAAAGTGTCGAAAATATACGGAAAATGTGCTAATATATAAGTGGTTTATCAATGGTAAGGAAATTAGGGGAAGTGATTCCCCTTGTTTGCTTACCATTTTTTTGGTAGAGTTGAAAAATATTTGGGGATGGGAGAATTATGAAGGATACGATAGTATTTCGTATAGATGTAGATGATGAAAAAAGTTATGCGCTGCTTGCAAATTTTATCTATAAAAGAGAACATCATATGGGACTTTCACAGGAGGAGATGGGGCATGTAACTTATAAATATTATATTGGGAATTCATATAGGAAGATTAAACGTTGGGCAAGGAGAATATCATTAGACAAAGCGACATATCAATCTGTGAATCAGCCTGTAAATATTAAAAATATAACAGATAAATATGAGATTATATATTGCGTACGGGTCAATAAAGACAGTGATATAGTAGAACTTTATAATCTGTTTTTGATTAAGCATTATTACGCTGAGCTTAAGATTTTGATTCTGTTTGAGGAATGCGACAGAGCTAATTATCATAAGATTTCGCAATTTTTATACCGAATTACAAGCCATGATAAAGATTTTTATGATTCCTGTTTTTTTGTGAGCTGCGGAGAAGAACAGAGGGCGCAGATAAACAATATAAAGTTATCAAGAAGCTTTATCCCGTTGCAGGTTGTGGATCAGGATAATTTGGTGCGTTTATTCGGGAACAGCACAGAAGTATTGAGTGAAAAGTATTTACACAGAATACTTAACAATAGAGAGAAAAAGGAAGATCTTGGAGAAAAAGGAGACCTTGTAGAAGGGGGAATTAAGCTGCTTAAGGATATCCGAAAACAACTGTCCGCAATTCCGGAGGAACAGGCTATCCAGATTTTTCATGAAATGGATATTTTTGCCTTTAATTTATTATGTTATGTAATCAGCGTGAAGCAAAAGGAAGCTTTTGATTCACTGTTGTTAGAGCGTTATGCCTTTCAGATGCGGCAGTATTCTATGGCAATCCGACAGTTGGCGGAGAATATCGTGTTCCATTCAAAGACTGGCTTTGGGGTCATTGCAGTCAGGGTACACAAGCAGAATTCTTCATATATGAAACAGAAATATCATGTGTCTGGTAAAGGAAAAGAACGTATTTTTTTGGAGGTGATCGTTAGCGATTTTTGCGGCAATAACCTGTCAGGAAATATTGCAGAGAATTTCGTTTCTAATCTTGAGGATGAAGATGATAAAAAAATACTTAGCGGGTTAAAACCAAGCTCATTTTTTGGGTATGAAAAAGAAGGAGAAGCAGCCAAGTCATGGGAATATTTTTACCGAAATCCGGAAAATATAGGAAAACATTATGGGCTTCGGATATTCCAGTCTGTTGTTTCAACGTTTAAAGGTTTTTTCAAGGCAGAGAGCCATAGTGGGTATAGATGTGAATCAGGAGATTGTTTTTTTACATATCGAGATGAAGGCTCAGAAATATGTATGCCAGGTACACGATACCATATTCTTATGCCTTTAGAGATGATTCAGACGGTAATCCGGAAACAGGATTTAAGCTTAGACAGCGGGATCAATATCGGTAAACTGGTAAATAATGTTTTGGAATATCGTGTCGGAGATATGAGTATTGCCAGAATCTCTCCGGCGTTCTTAACGCAAGAGAATAAGAATAGACAGATTGTAGAATTGGCGGATTATATATGTAGTTATTTGAATAAGAATTTTTTTGATACTGTATACGTATCTATGGAAAAGGTGGAAGAAAACAGTGGAGAAATTCTGACGAAAGCGTTGATTATGGCGTTTTACCAGTTGAAAAGAGATATATCTGTAGTTCTCTATCAATGTTCAGACTACCTGAAAAAGAGTATGTTTGAAACTTTGAGGATTTTTTTTAACAATGTTAGCATCGAAGAAATGTTTTATAAATGGAAAGTTCAAATTGCTTTCTATTCTAAAGAGTTTGAGGAATTAATTATTGATTTGGGCAGTGAAAGTAATACGGATAACATTAATGCATATATTGCAAATATGAAATGTATTACTTCAACGGAATGGTATTTTAATCAGGACAAAAAAAGATATGATTTAAGTAAAGGGGCAGACAGTTATATACCGTATGATATTCTGCATGAAATCGAGATTGATGATGAGAAAAGGACAATATTTGAACATTATACGGCAGTCATATTGAATCAGAGTATCCAGACGCCTGATTTTGGATGTAAGCTGGAGAATACGCATATGAGGCTAGGCTCTACGATTCATATCGACGAGTTTTATGAAGCCGAGATTTTATTTGAGAATAAACTATTTGTCTCACGTTTTGCATTGCTTCTGGTCAAAGATATGAAAGACAGTTTGAAAAGCGTTGAAAAACTGACTCTGTATGGATATGGAACCTATTCAGAGACTGTCCTTGTACAGATGATTGATATGATTCAGGGCCTTTATCCGAAAGAGATAGATGTAGATTATATTATTCTGGAGAGAGAAGAAGAAAAAAGAGGATTTCTCCATAAAGACAGAATCCGCTATAACCGGCTGTTTCAATCAGAAGAAGACCGGATAGATTATTTTAAAGACCGTAAGATTGCAACAATCGTATTGATTAATTCAACATTAAAGACCCATTTACGGTTAATCAGTTTATTTAAAGAGGAGAATAAAAAGGAGGAGCCGGATGAGAACTGGCTGCTTTGTAATTATGCTGTGTTGCTGATTGGAAATGCAACGGAGAACCGTTATTGGACACTGGAAGATAAGACGGTAAAACTGGTGAATGGAGTTATCAATCCAACGCCGAGATATTTTGTCCATGCTCATGCTAATTACCAGGAGCCGTCAGAGTGTGATTATTGCTTTCCGGAAAATCCCCTGGCAGAGATTCCTCTTATTGAGGTAAACGCGGCATCTACAATTCCGAATCAGGGATTTGGAATCATAAAAGAAGTAAAAGAGCTAAGATTTCACTATCAGCTAATCAAGAAGGAAGAAGACCGATTTAAATGTCTGAAGGATAAGTTCATATATGGTCATATACAGAGAAATGAGAACCATTTTCTCTATTATTTCAAGACAGAAAATTTGTGGATGTGTGAAAAGGAAAGGATCAGAGGTTCGCTACGGGAATGGAAGCAGGAATGGAAGCGGGAGGAACGGCTACAATATAATATAATTGTGGCCCCAATGCATTTTAGCAATGCTGGATTTGTAGAACTGGTCAATCAGGAGGCTTTTGGTGGGAACGCTATCCTGCTGAGAATAGATTTTGATAAAGAATACCGGTGTAATGCATATACGAAATTCTCTTATCTGCGTAATTATGTGGAACAATTATATTATAAAGACAAAAAAGGGGTTATCCGTGTTCATTTTGTGGATGATGCAATTATCAGTGGACGTACTTATCACAGGGCAAAAAGCCTGGTTGAATCTGTACTGGGAATTGATGAAAATTCGTACAAAATCGAGATAAAAATTTTTGATAAGGTATTTGTTATAGTAGACCGCAATTCCATGCATAGCAGAAGGCAGTATGTAAAAAATTGTAATGCGGATTTCTATGCGTTTATTCACATTAATATATCATCTCTCCGTAATTATGGAGATTCCTGCATTTTTTGCAACTTGAAAAATGAAGCGGAACTTCTTTACAGCACAGCGTCAACAAAGCAGATTGCAGAATACTGGAAGCACTGTATAGAAAAGTTTCAGCTTTATCAACTGGACGAATACAATAATAAGCCATTAAAAGATTCGGACAGGGCGTTTAGAAGATTATTTTGTACTCATATGGCGCAGAGAATCCTGGAAGAAAAAAAACATGGAAACGACCATGAACAGACAATCTATCTGATTTTAAGATTAGTGTGTAAAGACTATGAAGGCCGCAGAAAAGAAAATAGCAAGGACAGATATGAGTATTTTTTGTCGTATCTTAAGTGTATTTCGCGTCCTTTTCTGGTGTTTAGGAGGGCTGTTAAGGAGGCAATATTTGATATCCTTCTATTGTTAATAGAGACGGTTATAAAAGGGAAAGCATTACGTGACGTGATAAAAACTGTGGAGGGTGAGAAAGCTTATTTAAAGCAAAGGCGGTTGATTCTTCTATTCAATTGGATTGACAAGAATATTTTGAATGATGCCGAGCTTACAAAGAAGGATAAACGGGATTTGGTAAGGCTTCTGATGAAACAACTGACAGAGTTAAAGAGTAATTACATTATCCGTCCGGACAAGATGGAAGCAATCTTTCGGTTTATGGATGGGATGGATGCCGAAAAGAGAGAGTTTGAAATTTATTATATGACTTTAATTGACCGCCTGGTAAGTTCTAGTTCTGATACAAATAAAAGTATTTGGCTGGATAACCAGATAACTTGCAATGAATTTCAGTATGTCAATGAGGATTACAGGAGATGGATAATATTAGAGAATACAAGGGCTTTCCGCGATGGTATTGAAAAATTATACATCATGGCATCCAAGGAATTTCGTCAGAGTTCACAGGAAAGAATAGATGTTTTGAAAAAGCGTTATGACTATCATAGGGCATATTCCATGTTTGAAGATTTTCAAAATAAAAATGCCGCTGAGTTAGAAGCATACAAAAGAGCCGCAGATGATTTGGAACATGAAAATATCTTTGAGATTAAGGAACGGATTCAACGTTTTATAAAAAGCTTGCCCCAACTTGAGACAATTGATTTCAGGAAAACTGCCTATAGCCTTGAATGTGGGAATAAGAATTGGAGTAGAATTTTTATTCAGAGAAAACAATGTTAGAAGAAGAGATAGAAGAAGAAAACGAACATGCCACAAGCGAACAGTTAAAGAGATTAATCAATCAAGAATGTGACAGTTATCAGTATGGTAATTTTTATAAAGTATTAAATCAGGATGAATATATGGATAGCGGGGAAATTTCTTCGGACGGTGCAGATATGATTGTGTGCTGTATGGAGATACTGAAGCTGTGCAGAGAGTCGGAGACAAAAGTGCTGGATAAGGTAGAGGAACTTGCGGCGTTGTTTAAAATTATTCTTAGGGCAGACAGAGTCCAATTTATTATTGAGAATGAGGACAATAATAATCTGGATGAGTGGAAAGGAAATATTGAAAACAAATATAATTAAATTGTGAAACAGTGTGGCAGTGAACATCCGCCTGAGCTCCATATAAGAGGGAAAAAACACTATTCTGTGATTGTTGAGAAAGCGGATAATGAAGATGGTAATACTGATTTATCCAAAGAAGTGGATATATTACTGTCTGACATGGTTCAAAGCAAAGACAGACTGAGCAATTATAGAATGGACAGGGAACATGGAATCGTGATATGGGAGCTTGAAAACAGCCAAAGGAGTATTTGGATCTGTATCGAGAATAAAAGCTGGACTGGGGATGGAGCGGGCCGAGAACTTAAGATTGCACGGGATATGCGGAGGGTGATGGTATTCTATCAGGAGTTGAAGAAAAAGATATTCAATCCGGAGAACGATGATTTTCTGAATGAGATATCACGTTTCCGCAAGGAACAGCGTATTTATAATAGCAATAAGGTTTATACCCATACAAAAGACTACCAGCAGGAGATGCAGTTTGAACATGCGTCCAGATACTTTATGGAGGGGCATGAGAAGGAAAACATTGGGGAAAACTATGCTTCCTATATTTTGAACCTGCTGGCAGATATTAATGTAAGCAGATATTATCGCGATGGACTACATAAAAGAATATATAAGTATGAGAAAAAGATAGAAAAACATGCGTCTTGGGGATAGCTTTCAGCGGTGTTTCGAGACAGTACGACATTCGTGTATCGTGAGAGCGACGGCGAAAAGGTATCTGTCAGGCTTGAGGTTCTGGATATAGACGAATATACCCGTATTTTGTGTGAAGACAGCAGCCGTTCCGTGCAGGAGCTTACCTTGCTGATCTATTCTTTGATTTTGAATGCGGCAGAGCAGGGACGGGGAATAAGAGAAATTCAGAAGGAAATCTCCAATCCGCATGTGCAAAAAGAACAGAAATGTGTTATAGTAAAGTTATATAAGGAAGGGGGAGATCTTATCATAGAGAATGAATGTGAAGATTTTGTACATCCGGAACAAATAGAACGGTATCAGGATCGTGTGCCTGAGTCAGAGGAGGACGGTATTTCGTTCTGGAGTTTTAATTGTTATATAAAACAGTGCATAAATTCTCTAATATTGTCAAAAATGAAAGAAACAGAAGAAAATATCCAAAGAGGCGAAATAGAGCCGGAAAAGATACGAAGCCTTGGAAGATGGATTGAGAAGCTGGCTGGCAGAGAATGTGAGATTCAGTCAGAAGGTTATGAAGTGGAAGGTAGAAATTATTTTAAAGTGAAGATTCCGATTTTTATAGAAAAATATCAGTATTAATTACGGAAAGAAAGACCAACTATTAAAAGTCAAGTAGATAATTGAAAAAATTCAAAAGAAATTTTGTAAAAAAGAGTATGACAATAAGGCCTGCTGTCAGGCAAGCCGGCATGGGTTAAAAGGATTTACACTTTTGGAACGTAAGGCCGATTGTTTTTTAGGACGGCATAAATGATGTTGCACATTTTTCTAGCAACAGCTCCAACACATGTCAAATGATGTTTGCCTTCTGCCCTCTTTTTCTGGTAATAGACACTTAATACGGGGTCTCTAAAAGAAGCGATTAGAGCGGACTGAAAAATGGCTTTCCGCAAATAAGGTGATCCGCGTTTGCTCATTACATTGTGGGCTGCTTCAAATTCACCGGATTGTGTAACAGTGGCATCGAGACCGGCAAAAGCCACCAGCTTTCTGGGGCTGTCAAATTTGGAGATATCGCCTATCTCGCTAAGAATGGTCGCTCCTGTGACAGTGCCAATTCCAGTAATGGTAGTAATGGGGGATTCCAGTTTTTCCATGATACTGGAAATTTCCGCTTCCGTTTCTGTTACCTGTTTTTCAATAAAAGAAATCTGCTCGATCAGTGATTTGAGCTGGAACGTGAAGCTGTTTTTGGCAAAGGTAACGCCGAAAGAAGAGGATGCAGCAGCTTTTAACTGTTCCGTTTTCGCAGCGCCGACTTTCTGTCTGCTAAGTTGTGCAAGAAGTTCCGCCAAGGTTTCAGATGAAACCGATTCAAAATCAATCGGTGAAGAAAACTGGAGAAGGATTTCTTTTGAGGTCTTGCCGAAAATGTCGGAAAAGATGGACTGGTATTCGGGGAATACCTGATCCAGAACACAGACAACTTTCCGTTTTAAATCACTGATGGATTCCACAAGATAAGTGCGGAAGCGAGTCAGGGTACGCAGAGAAAACAGAGCTTCGTCTGCAAGCCTGGTTTCCACGAACTGCCCATACCGGATCAGGTCAGCGATCAGGAGGGAATCAATGATGTCATTTTTGCGTTTGCGGATTTCTGTTCCCCTGCGCCATCCATCGGTTTGGATAGGGTTGATAACATGGAGAAGGAAACTTTTCTCAAAGAGGAAAGAGTAAACGGAAAGCCAGTAGTGGCCAGTAGCTTCCATACCGATCTCAAAATCAGAGGGGTTTAAAGAATAAGAAGCGAGTTTGGAAAACAACGCATTTCCGCCATCCGAAGTATTGGGAAAGGAAAAAGCTTTGAATACTACTTTGCCAGTATCATCCATCATGGAAGCAACATGATTATTTTTACCAATATCAATGCCCACAAAAACATAAGAACACCTCGAAAAAAGATTTCAGATTGGGAGACCACTCATCTAATAAGCGCCACTACCTTGTGCTAAATACGGAGAGAAGCCATAAGGCAACCAACATCCAACTCATACGCGGAAAGCTTATTAGAGAGAGGGATCAGTCTTTCAAGTACGAGCAGAATCGCTCAAGGAGAAAACGATCATCCTCTCAATCTAATAAAACAATTATCTCCTATCAGACTGGAGATGTAAAGAAGTAGGTCTAAGGGGTTATAGGTATCCCTCGAACAACCTAAATACATTATACAAGGAGGAGGATCAGAATGAAAGATATAGTAATTGTAGAAGATAAACTAAAAAAAGGAATTTCACTTGCACAACAGTTTAAGGAGTTAGAGAAAAAGCGGTCGGATTTAGAATTTAAGGTGACAACGGTATGTTACTTTAAGCCCAATATGGAAGCGGCTAAAGAAGAAATTGAAAAGTGCGGAAAGCAAGAATTTGAAGTCCTGCCTGTTTCTCTGTGGAATTTTGACGAGACGATGGACAGATATAAGGATTCTGACGGAGGGCGTTCGGTGATTATTATGGATTTCCAACTGGACGGGGACGGTTCAGGCGAAGTCCCGATGCGCAGGGTTAATATCCGCTATGCAAGAAGAAACAAAAATGACTCGGATAAACTTTGGTTCTATACGGGTACAGGAACCAATAATTATAATATATTGTGCGAGTTGGTGGGGAAGGAGCATGTGCTTGGAGTGAAGGAATCAGGGATCGATTATCTTCGGCTGGACTTGGAGGACGATAAGTTTATCCGTGTTTTAGAAAAAAGTGGGGCAGGCGGGGTGTAACCTATGGAGTTATATTATTATACCTCAACAGACACTATGAGGTACATCATAGAGAAAGGTGATATCTTTGCAACGAATATCCGCTATATGAACGATTCGGAGGAGTATACCAATGGTTTGGAGGAATTATTTCAATTAGCGGGAAATGAAGAATTGGTAAACAAATGGCTAAATGACAGGGGCCGTAACGATATCGGCACAGAAGATATCAAACAGACATTTACCGAGGAAAATTTAGAAAAGTGCAGGAGGAATATGGATTATTACTCCATCTCTTTCTGTCAGAAGAACGACTTGCTGAGTCAATGGGCGATCTACGCGAAAGAATCCGGAGTGAGCATAAAGATGAATTTTGAGAATGACTTATACCATTTTTATACGGACAGTGAGGAGAAGGGGGAAAAATCTCAATGGGAGCTTGCGCCGGAAAAAGTGCTTTATTTTACACGTGATTCGATGGAAGATGAGAAGGATGAGTATGAAAGGCAGGCCTTTCTGATTTTGGACAAGCTGTATGCCAGGGATTTCAAAGATCAGACGGAGGGGAAGGATGAAGTCTGGAGATATGTGAGTACTTTTGTCAAGCGTTATGATTTCTACCAGGAGGCCGAGAGCAGACTGGTCTTCCAGCCGACACAGACTGCGTATTATCCTAGGGTTCAGTATCGAATGGATCAGAAGGTATTAAAGCCATATTTGGATATGATATGCAAGGATGGCTGGCCTATATGGGAAATTATGATTGGGCCGGGATTCAACCAACAGGTAGTATATAATAGCGTAGAGCATTTTCTTAACCATGTAGAGATTAAAGTTGGAATCAGGGATACAGAGGATTATCTGAAACGTATAGAGGAGTACTGGAAACCATATGCGGGTGAATTGAAGGGGATTAAAATATATGATGATTTGCATCGTCATATAATGGATGCCAAAGCTGCAAATATGCGCCTGGAAGCCGCCCAGATTGCCTTTGATGAACTGATGCAGCAGGTGTGCAATTTTATCCAGGAAGATGATGTATGTAGTGAAGGATTGAAAAAGTATATAAAAAGACATCGGTTTATGAATAAGGGGATTGTCCTTTCAAGCTCAAGTATACCGTTTATATATTAAGATGTATATGGTGAAGCGGAATTGTGGGAAGGGATTAGATATTTTAAATAAATACATAATGAATAAAAAATCGCAGAGTAGGTTACTCTGCGATTTTTTCGTTCAACAGCATAATTATTATAACCACCTCAATCTCATAAATCAATACTTAATTTACTTTTGTAAAAATTTGGTGCAAAATCACAAATAAAATATCTGTTTATTTAAGTTTTTTATCAAAATAATCTGTATTTATCTTGGATAATCGTTTGATTTTTCATATTTATTATTTCAAAATTTTCGCAGAGTAACCTACTCAGCGAAAAGAGGGGATTAAAATCTGGTATTTATTGTCCTGCAAAAGACAGGAAGAACAAAAATTATTAACAATATGCAGAGAAAATCTTCCGAAAAAAGTACTGCACGGCGCATTTGTGCTTACCTATGACAAGATGCGGCGGTATGAGGGAGTCTGGCATCTGGAACGGAAGCTTCTGTTTCCGGAGTGCATATTTCTGGAAAGCGAACAGGAGGAGGCTCTAACAAAAGAGCTTATACGCTGTGGCTATTTCGCCGGAATCACTGAACAAAAAGACTGTCTGATTCCAGTAGGGCGGGAGGAGAAAGAATTTCTGAGGAGGCTGTGCGGCAAAGAGCGCCATCTGGGAATGTCCAGAGGGATTATCTGTAAAGGTGTTCCACAGATTACAGAGGGGCCGCTGAAAGGAATGGAGAATCGAATCCTCAGGATTGACAGGCATAAACGGCTGGCAAGAGTTGAGATTGCAGGAAAGCCAGATGTTTCGGTCTGTCTTAAGCAGAGGATGGAAGCCGGAACGAAGATGAAGCCGGAGTATCGTTATATTCCGGCGGGACTTGAGATAACGGGGAAGGTTGTATGAAGCAAAAAGGTTTTGGAAAGAGCAAGGATGGGTGCATGAATTGGTATGTAATGCTTACAATTCCAGGCAAAGAACAAAAAGCGGCTGCGCTTTTGGAGTCTAAGATCAACCGTTCGCTGTGGCGGGATTTTAGGATTCTAAAAAAACAGCAGTTATTCCGCGCCCAGGGAGAGTACCTGCTTTGCAGGAAAGACATGTTTCCGGGCTATATTTTTGTATGTACGGAATTTCCGGCAGAGCTGGCGGATGAGCTTAAGAAGGCAAGGCAGTTTCCTCAGATGGTTGGCAGCCAGACGGGCGGCCTTGTACCGGTTGAGGATAAGGACCTTCATTTTTTGGAAAATGTATGCGGCAAAGATTTGGCCCATGATATGTTTTTGTCCACAGTTCGGGTGAATGACGAGGGTTGTGTACAAAGTGCAAGCGGTGCGTTAAAGCCTTATGTGGGCAGGATTACGAGACAGAGGTTAAGGCACAGGTATGTAACGGCAGAGGTGCCGTTGTTCAATCGACGGGAGAATGTGCTGTTTGGGATTCGGATGGAGGGCGATCCGGTGTAATTGAAAAGATATTCTGTCTAAACGGCAGAATATGATATAGGTGGATGATAGAAATGAAATATTTAATTGTTGTGGCGCATCCTGATGATGAAGTTTTAGGCGGAGGCGCGACCATACACAAATTGGTTGGAGAAGGGCATGAGGTTGCTGTCGCTACAATGGCGAACCGTGCTGCAGCAAGGGCAAATATCTCTGATACCTTGAGCGAAGATCAGAAAGCTTCGATGGAGATTTTAGGAGTAGAAAAGACATATATTGCTGATTTTCCAAATATCAAAATGAATACAGTTCCACATTTTGAACTGGTTCAGTTTATTGAGTCCTGCATAGAGGATTGGAACGCAGAAGCTATCTTCACTCATCATCCTGCTGATACGAATAATGACCATGTTATGACGTCGTATGCAGTCCAGGCAGCCTGTCGTCTATTTCAGAGAAGAGAGAATCTTCCGGCATTGAAACAGCTCTTATATATGGAGGTCCTATCCTCAACAGAGTGGTCCTTTGATACCTCGGCTAATAGGTTTGCGCCCAATCATTTTGTGGAAATCGGCAAAGAGGGAGTTGATATCAAGATTAAAGCGCTCTCTGCTTACAAGGGTGTTATGAGGCCATATCCGCATCCGCGTTCGATAAAAGCGTTAGAGGGTCTTGCTGCTTATCGCGGAGTGCAGGCTGGATGCAACTATGCAGAGGCTTTTGAATGTGCATTTTCCAGAGGGTAAGGTATGCAAATAAAAGAGTATGAAAAAATAAAAAGAGTGTTTGATATTGTGATTTCTGTATGCGCAATCATTGTGTCATCTCCAATATGGCTCATTGGAATCGTCGGTATTTTAATCAGTGATCCTGGGCCAATTTTTTATATGGCGAACAGGGTAGGAAAAAATAATAAACAATTTAAGATGTTCAAGTTCAGGTCCATGAGAGTTTTGAAAAATTCTAAGAGGGGCAGCGAAGCATCCCTTAGGCCGGAGACAGACAGAATCTTTCCATGGGGTAAGATTATTAGGAAACTGAAGATTGATGAGCTGCCTCAATTTCTAAACATCTTTATAGGCGATATGTCTGTGGTGGGACCTCGTCCTGTTGCAAAAGACCAGATGAATATTTTTAGAATTGGCAGATACGATATTGCAAAACAAGTGAAGCCAGGGATTACAGGACCGGCTGCATTATATGATTACATATACGGCGACCAGTTTGAGGAGGCAGATATTGACGAATATATGGAGAAGGTTCTGCCAATAAGAAGGGAACTTGAAATCGTGTATGTGAAGAAGCAGGGATTCATGTTTGATACCTGGATATTTTTTGAGACTGCGCGGTGTATTCTTTGCAGCCTGGTTGGAAAAGAGAATGTAAGACTGCTTAAGAAGTTGGTTAAAATGGCGCAGGAGAGCGATTCAGAGTTAAGGGAGAATTTTTAGTGAAGGTATTGGTTACGGGAGCTTCCGGAATGATTGGGAGTTATCTTGTTCGAGAGCTTCTCGATAAAGGCTTTGATGTTATAGGAATAGAACGGTCCAAAAGAAAAATGATGAATGACAGGTATATTCACCACATGGTTGACCTTGGTGACAGAGAAGCTTTGACTGCAATTATAAGCGGTTCACAGCCTGACCGTATTATACATCTGGCGGCTCTTGCCCATTCTGTGGATGGAAAGGAATATACCTGGGATAGATACAAATATCTAAATGTGGACTGTGCAAAGAATGTTTTTTCGGCTGCCGGACAAATTCCGGTGCTGTTTATCAGTACAGTGGATGTGTTTGGATTTACTAGGGGGATTGTGAGTGCAGACACAGAACCTCGTCCGGTATCGTTTTATGCCAAGTCAAAAATGATGGCAGAAGAAGAATGTAAGAAGTTAGACAATTTTGATATCTTCCGTTTTTCACCGGTCTACACAGACGAGGTGAAGCGGGATATCCAGAAACGGTATTATTTGAAATATCCTAAGATCGCATACCTGATTGGTAAAGGAAGCGAGTATGAGATACTGAATATTAAGAGGGCTGTGGAGTCTATGGTCATTTGGTGTGGCAGAAGGCCGGAAAATAAGATAAGAATTATCAAGGATCAGAAGCGGATGAGTACAAGGGAGTATATCAAAGCAGAGAAAAAATCCGGACGGGCGAAGGTAGTGCTCTATGTGCCAAGATGGATGGCCAGGTGTGGGTATGTGTTTATTAAGAAAATTACTGGTGAAAACAAGTATACATATTTATTAAATAAAGCGGTGTTTCCGCTTAGAACACGGGATAGGGAGTAAAGATTTAATATGAGCCTTAATGAGATTGCAAAGGGAAAAAGAGTTTTGATTCTTGAAGGGTATTGTAAACAGTGTCTCCCTTTTATACGTGGATTTAAGAAATTAGGGTGTGAAGTGACAGTATTATGTCACACAAAACTTGACTGTGGATATGTGTCCAGATTGCCGGATCATAGGATAATTGGAATCTGTGATTTAAAACGGCCGAAAGAATCTGAGCAGTATATAATCAAGCTTATCAAGACTGGAAAATTTGATCTTGTTTACCCTCTGTTTGATTTTTCTGCCAGAATTCTTGCTCATAATAAAGAAAAATTATCAAAGTACGCAGTCATATATGCGAATGAAAAAGATATATTTGACAGAGCCAATGACAAAAATGAAGTGATGAGAGTCTGTATGAAGAATCATATTCCTTGTCCGAGGACGCTTTTTGATGTGAAGACGATGAGGGAGATTGAAGCTGGTCATCTGGAGTTTCCGATTATTATCAAGCCCAGGCGGATGTATGGTGCACGCGGATACCACAGATTCGATAGTTTAGATGAGATGTACAGATATGTGAGGCAAAGAGGAATCAACCTTTCAGATTATGTCGTCCAGGAGTTTATACCGGAAGGAAGCAGGGTGATGGGGGCAAATATTTTTATTAACCATGAGGGTAAGATTAAGAGCTCCTATCTCTACATATGCGAACATGTCTATCCAGAGGATGGTGGAACAAGTACGCTTAATGCCATTCTCGAAAGAGATGATATCCGAAAAAACTGTGAACGGCTAGTCAAGCTGATGAAACTTCGTGGAGAGGTTGGCGTTGACCTGATGCTTGACAGCAGGGACAATATTGGTAAAGTCATAGAAATTAATGTCAGACCGGTTCACGGTGTAGCGGTTGGATTTTTCTTTGGTGTCGATAATGCCAGGCAGGTGATGGAGGATGCATATGATCTGCCTGTAACGAGAATGAAGATTAATCGGACAGACACAGCGGTCAGGATTGGTCAGACAGATATACTCTGGTTTTTGAAGTCACCGGATAGATTTAGGAGAAGTCCCAGAAAATTGGGATATAAGCATGTAAAAGAGCAGATGTTTTTTTGGGATGATCCGCTTCCATGGTTAGCATTTTTAATCAGCGGTGTAAAAGATTATAGAAAAAAGATGTTAGAGAAAACGCAGTAAAAGGCTGTGTAAATAAAAGATTAAAGGAGATAAGAATAAGATGAAAAACGACATGAGTTATTTGAAGGAGATGCCCATCGCGGTATTGGGCGGTGGAGCAGTTGGGAAGACAGTAGCGGCAGACTGCAAGCTTGCAGGACGCGAAGTGCGCTTATATTCTCGAAGCGAAAAGTCTATTGCAGGGCTTGAAAAGAGTGGTATTCTGTTGGATGGGGTACAGCATAGTCTGTATGGTTTTGAGCGTTCCGGTAAGGCTTATATGGATGTTGTCAGCACAGATATGGAGAAAGTTGTGAAGGGAGCCGGATTGATTATCATCAGTATTCCCGCCCATGGGCATGAGCATTATCTGAAAACTCTTGTTCCCCTTCTGGAAGACGGACAAGTAATTCATGTATTTACGGACAATTACGCCAGTTTACTTCTACGCAGGTATATGAGAGAAATGGGATGTAATAAGAAGGTTATTGTGGGCGGATGGGGTTCAGCGCCTTATGGAACACGTATTGAAAAAATCGGCGGTTATATGATGCCACATGTGGGTGCTAAGTACCGTGCAATTACTCTGCGCGGTGCATGCCAGCCCATGACAGACATAGATGATTTTCTGGAGTCCGCCAAGTATCTGCCTGCTATGGATGCAATTACACAGGGCGACGGACCTGTAGCCGGTGATACAATGCTCGATATTGGCTTTTCCAATGTCAATCCAGTAATCCATGTTCCGGCATCTATTTTGGGTGTTTCCAGTATGGAGAACTGGTCGTCGGTGTATGGAAATGAGCCAGATTCCTACTCGATGTATTCCCATGGTCTTTGTCCGTCCATTGCACGTGTACAGTACCAGTTTTATCAGGAAGAAAAGGCAATCGCTGATGCTATTGGCGTCAAAGTGCCAAAATATGAGTATGAGATGTTCTTCTCCAGAAGAACCATTCTTACACAGGAGTACATGGGATTGGATGAAAACGGCAAGGACAATGTGGTGTTCCCTCTGGATAAGCCATGTAATGAAGGAAATGTAGGACCAAACACCATTGACCACCGTTATTTTACAGAGGATATTCCGGTTGGATGCAAGATATATCATGATCTAGGCGTGAAGTTTGGTGTATCGACACCGATTATTGATTGCATGATTATTCTTGGCGGCGCTATGCATGAGAAAAACTTCTTTACGGACACTAAATACGACTTGGATTATCTTGGGATTGGACACATGAGTAAGGAAGAATTGCTGAAATATCTGTATACCGGAGAGTACACGGAATAAAATTGCGGATGAAATCAGATTAAAAGGAATAAAGATATGGCGGATTTGACAGCTATCGTTCTTACAAAGGATGAGGAAAAGAATATTGATAAATGTTTAAAATCTATTCAGGGGTTTGCAAAAAGAATAGTTGTCGTGGACAGCGGCAGCACAGACAGAACGATGGAGGTTGCCAAAAAATATGGAGCAGACGTTTATCAGCATCCCTTCGAGAATTATGCCAGGCAGTTTAACTGGGGAATTGATGAGACATGTATTGATACGAAGTGGGTACTCCGTTTGGATGCTGATGAGCGTTTTACACCAGAACTTTGTACACGGTTAGAGAAGGAATGTAAGAGCCACGAACATGACGATGTAAATGGATTTGTTCTGGAAGCATGGCTGTATTTCATGGGAAGGCGTTTGAAATATGGCGGAAGCAGAAAGAAAAAGCTGATGGTGTTCAAAACAGGGATAGGACGCATAGAAGATCGAAAGATGGACGAGCACACGATTCTGTCTGAAGGGCGGACGAAAGAGATAAAAGAAAAGTTCCTCCATTATGATTATAAAGATCTGAACACCTATGTCAAAAAGTTGAACTGGTATGCTGTCAGGGAGATGCAGGATTATATGGAGGACAGGTTTTACGAATTCGGATTTGATGGTGCTGACAAAGAGATTAATTCAATTCGTGCCAAGAAAACCAGATATTATCGTTTTCCGATGTTCCTTAGATGCTGGCTTTATTTTATATATGCCTATATCTTTTGCGGTAATTGTCTGAACGGCAAAGAGGGCTTCATATATTCGTTCCTTTACCATTTGTATTACAGAATCCTTGTGGATGCAAAGATATTCGAGCAGATAAAATTTCCTAAAAAGCTTGAGAAGACAGGAGATTTGAAATGACATATAAGAAAAAATGATGGTAAGCAATCTTATAAAAATGAAATTGAAAAAAATATTCCCTGGTTTGATGGAGAATCGTTACTTATATCAAATCTACATTCTCATTTTTCATCATACAGAAAGAGAACATTATGTTCACAATAGGGCAGCGAAGACAGACTTAAAATTTTATGTGATTCGGCCGAGAGGAAATGGAATCGAAGGGCTGATGTCTTTGTTTCTATATATTTTGCAGAGAATAGACTATGCTGACAGATGTGGTATGATTCCGGTAGTGGATATGAAGAATTATAACTCCCAGTATTATGACGGCGAGCATAATGTCTGGGAATGGTATTTCACACAGCCGTCGCAGTATAATCTTGAAGACGTTAGGAATAATAAAACGAACCTTGTATGCGGATATTCTCTCCGTAGGAAAATGAATAAAGATATTGGTTCAATACAAAGTATTTTTGACCAAAGGTTGATTATGTCTGTAAATAAGCTGATTCTAAGACATATTGACTATTCGGATGAGGTAAAGTGTATTCTGGACAAGGAGATAAAAACTGTAAAACCAAAAGAATGTATAGGAGTCTATCTTAGAGGAACAGATTATATCGCCTTGCAGCCTAAAGGAGAACCGAGGCAGCCTACGGTTGAAATGGTAAAGAAGCAGATAGACGCATTTGTTGAGAAATATGGCTGCAACAGAATATTTTTGGTGACTGAAGATGCAGGCATTTTTAAGCAGTTTTGTGAAAAAGACAGGTATGAAATTGTACTGTACTCGGCAGATTCTTTCATCGCTTCATATGATGGAAAAGATTATCTGGCTTTTAGCGGGGCAATAAAAAAAGGAAAGAAAGAGGCTGGATTAGATTATTTGGTGAAAATTGCGTTGCTGTCAAAGTGTAAATACCTGGTAACCTCCATTACCAGAGGATCGATTTCTGCCGTTTATTTAAATGGCGGAAACTATAAAGATATATTCATATTCGATTTGGGAATATACTAAATTTATAGGAGTTAAATCATGAAGATAATGATGATCGGATCAGATGCAGGGGCTTATGGTTCAGCTCTTTCAATGTGTCATTTAATGAAAAATTTTAATAAACGAGGAGTTGATTTTGTTGGAATTTTGCCATCGTCTATTCTGCGGGCCGATATATGGAATGAATTTGGTGTAAAAATCAGGTTTGTAAATTTTTATAAATGGATATATATTCCCAAAGGTACTGTATATAATTGGGCTAAATGGATATATAAAATAATTTTGAATATAAATGCAGAGATAAAAGTATACAAGATTATGAAAGAAGAAAATCCAGATATTATTCATATTAATACTGCTGCAATCGGAACAGGGGCAATAGCGGCGTGTCTATCAAGAAAAAAGTTGGTTTGGCATTTCAGAGAGTTTGTAGAGGAAGATTTAGGCGCAAGATTTCACGGAAAATTTTTTTCTAAGTGTTTATTTAGGAAAGCGGATGCAAGAATTGCAGTATCAAACTCTGTTCGGAAGCACTATCAGATGATGATACGTAGGGAATGTAAATGTATTTACAATGGAGTTAATATTAATAAATTTTATTATAAACATGTCCTGTTTCATAATGAGGAAATCGTTGTTACTGTTCCTGGAAGGCTGCTGAAAAGCAAGGGACAGTATGAAGTTATACAGACATTTATAGAACTGGATGATATGCTCGGCAATTATAAAATGTACATTCTTGGAGATGGTGAAGAAGAATACACAAAATTGCTAACCGAGTTGATTGAAAAATATCATATGAATGACAAGGTTATTATGATGGGATATGTAAGCAATATTCATTCTTATTATCGGATATCAGACATAGTCATTATAAATTCTGCTAAAGAGGCATTTGGCAGAACAACTGTGGAAGCAATGCTCTCTGGGTGTGTAGTTGTTGGTAATGATACTGGCGGTACAAGTGAGCTTTTAAATAATGGGAATGGTTTTCTGTTTGATCATAAATCTTTAACATTGAAAGATGTACTATTGCAAATTATCTGTGATAAGAATAGTGCAATGATTACGGCACAGAGAGGCCAAAAATATGCAAAAGAAATGTTTACTGACGAAAAAAATGCCAGTGAGATTATAGCGCTGTATAAGGAGATATTGAATGGGTAAATATTTGCATGCCTTTGTGATATTGAATTATAACATAATAAATGAAACAATAGATTGTATAGAGTCTATAATTAAGCATATTAAAAACCAAAACTATTATATTATCGTTGTGGATAATGGTTCTTCAAAAGCCATATATGATGAATTATACGATTATATTCATTCATTAAGACTGGATAAACTTATACTATTAAAAAACAGCGATAATCTGGGCTTTGCTTGTGGAAATAATGTGGGTTTTAAATATGCAAAATACGAGTTAAATGCGGATTTTATATTGCAGATTAATAATGATACAATTATAGCGCAAGCAGATATGTTAGATATTCTTGAAGATGAATTTGAAAGAACCTGTTCATTTGTAATAGGCCCAGACATTTATGCTGTTAAACAGAAGCTTCACCAGAATCCGCAGCCGACAATTACTTATAATTTAAAATATATTGGGAAAAATATTTTAAATTCACTATGCCATATTGTTGCATTGAATTTGAAAATCGAAGATTTAATAAAGAATCCAATTGTTAAGCGTAGTAAGAATGTTTTTGACTATACAATAGAACAAGATAACGTGACGTTACATGGCTCAGCATTATACTTTACACCTTTGTATTTAGCGGCATATGATGGTATGTTTGATAAGACTTTTCTTTATCGAGAAGAAAATATATTGTTCTATTTATTGAGAGCTGACGAACACAAAATGAGATATTGCCCTAAACTTAGAATTACTCATTTGGAGGATGTTTCTACTGACAGCTCATTTGATAGTAATAGAAAGAGACGTATATTTTATTACAAGAATTTATTAAAGAGTGATTTGCAGTTGTTGAAACTGATCATGAAAAGAGGATAATTACGTGTTATATATAATAGCTTTGTTTATTGGATTTATTTCAATAATATTACCGAGAAACAAAAAACAGACAGGAATCCTTCTTTTGTTTATTTGGGCTTTATTTGCCTTAAATACATATAATCCTGACATGGCAAATTATTCATACACTTATAGAACGCTTGCGTATACCTCAGGAAATGATAATGAGTTTGGCTTTGTCTTATTGATGAAAATAGCAGATATTTTGGGGGGAAGCTATAGAGCTTTTTTGATGTTCTTTGCTTTTATTTATGTTTTTATACTCTATAATGCAGCTATAAGATTTACTAAAAATGTAAACTGGTTTTTAATATTGTTTATTTTGATGCCGTTATGGCTTGATGTCACACAGTTAAGGAGTGGATTGTCCACTGTTATCATATTTTATGGATGTTCTTTCTTATTTGATATGGAGTTATCAAATAAGAAGAGTTTTATCATATATTTATGTGTGTGGGCAATAGCTGTTTTGATTCATCAGTCGGCTTTTGCATATATCGTGTTTATACTTGCAAGATTGTTTGATTGGAAAAAGTGCTTACTCACAGTGTCAGCAGGAACGATTATGATGTTGTTTCTTACATCTTCCTATTTTTCAAAAATTTTTAATCTTTTACAGTCAATTTTTGCATCAGATCGTTTTTCTATGTGGGTTACCAGAGAGGTACAAGAATATACGAGAACTCTGGTATTTCTGATGGCATGTATATGCATTTGCTGTATCTTTATTTTTATAAAGGTTGGGAAAAAGTATAGAAGTCTATCAGACGTATCGGCTCTTACAGATATAATGGGAAAATGTGTTCTGCTTACAATGATGGTTCTTCCTATGATGCTTAGAAAACTTGAATGGCAGCGTATGTTTAGAATAGATTTTATCTTCCTAGCTGTCATAATATCTATTCTTGGACAGACCAGGAGAAGAAACGGAGTATGTCTTATGTTGTCTCTTGCCCTCTATACATTTATATTTATATATACTGCATATGGAAATACATCTTCTGATGTTGTATATTTTGATTCTGTTTTCCGATGTGTCTTTGAGGATAATCTTCTAACGGATTGGATTAGATAGTGTGCTATGAGTAATAGTAAAGTTTCTTTAAAAAAAGCAGTATTGATTAATTCTAGTGGGAAATATATTAGAATATTGTTGGCTATCGTTGTTAATGCGATTTTATCTCGCATATTATCTCCGGAAGAATTTGGAATAATAGCTATAATTACAGTATTTTCTACTTTTTTTAATACGTTATCTGATATGGGGTTTGGCGCTGCCATTATTCAGAAAAAAGATTTGACACAGTATGATATTAATCACATATATTCGTTTACTGTTTATATATCAGTTATATTAATGATGATATTTCAGGTATTGTCGATTCCGATCTCTTTTTTCTATAATGACAGTGTATACATTAGGTTGGGATTTTTACTGAGCTTATCATTGTTATTTAATACAATGAATATGGTTCCCAATGGTATGCTTAATAGGGAGAAGCAATTTATTAAACTTGCTTATAGGACAATTCTATCTTATCTTATTCCATCCATAATTGCCATTCTGGCTGCCATCATAGGGTTGAGTTTTTATTCACTCGTTCTGCAATCAATTTTGTCGTCGTTTATCTTATTTATATGGAATAGAGTGGATTATAAATTAAAGTTTGTAATTAGAATTGATTTATTTTCAATTAAAAAAGTGATGAATTACTCAAGCTACCAGTTTGCATTTAATGTTATTAACTATTTTTCCAGAAATCTTGATAATCTATTAACTGGCAAACTTCTAGGAAATGCAGAACTGGGATATTATAATAAAGCATATACGTTAATGCTATATCCAGTCAACAATCTGACAGGCGTGGTGTCGCCGGTGCTGCATCCGGTTTTGGCTGACTATCAGAGTCAATATGAGCTTATATATAAAAAATATATGAAAGTAGTATGTTTTCTGTCAGCGCTGGCCTGCTTTGTTACAGTGTTTTGTTGGTTTAATTCTTATGAACTTGTTGTTCTTATGTATGGGAGTAACTGGGCAGAGTCTGTTATTTGCTTTGAGATATTATCATTTGCAATTTTTCCGCAAATGCTGAATTCCAGCGCCGGTGCTATTTTCCAGGTTCTTGGTAAGACGAAATTATTGTTTATAAACGGATGTATTAATACTGCTATAACAGTAATCGCTATTATTATGGGGATATGCTTAGGCGGAAGTATTCAGTGTTTATCACTTGGAGTAGCGATTGCCTATATACTGCAATTTTTCTGCTGCTATGTGATGCTCATACATGCAGGATTTGGCTTTTCATTTTTCGATTTCTTAAAAGCAGTACTGCCTGATATGGTTCATATGGTCGTTTTGTTTACAGCAGCATATTTTTGGCCTTTTGAAATCAGAAATACACTTATGGCGGCAGGATGTAAGACAATCTACTTAATTGCTGTGTATGCTCTATTATTGGTGGTCAGTAAGCGGTATAAATTATTATTAGATTTATTTTAATGGACGGAGTCCACTTACCCAACATCTGACAGAAATAAAAGAAAAGGAACTAAATGAATGGATATAAGTTTAATTAAAACATTATACTTTAACTTTTACTATCTTAGATTTAAAGATGCTTTTAAGTTCCCATTTCGTGTTTATAAAGGCGTAAAAATTGGCTGTATGGGAAGTCGTGACTGCATTACAATTCTTGATAAAAATTTACATATACATTTAGGCTCTGGTCAGTCTTTTGGTTTGGGAAACTCCACGACATTTTGGAGAGTGTCCAATAATGCTCATATTGTTATAGGGGGGTAATTATTGGAAAAGGCTCTCAAGTTGTTGTTGACGGGGAATTGGTTATTGGAAGGAATTTTTATTGCAATGCTAATTGTATTATAAATTCTGGTAAAAGTATTCGCATTGGCGATGATGCTTTATTAGGATGGGATGTTACGCTTATAGATGGGGACGGACATCGCATGATCAAACAAACTAGTGAGAGAGAAGATATTTTTGCTCCAATAGAAATAGGAAATCATGTGTGGATTGCAGCCAAAAGCAGTATCTTGAAAGGCAGTTATATTGATGACGATAGCGTAATTGCTTATGGAGGTTTGGTATCAAAGAAATTTAATGAAAATAATATTTTGATTGGCGGGAATAATCAGGTATTAAAAAAAGGAATAGAATGGACAAAATAGAAATAAATAAAAAGTGATAGAAATATGCCATAAAATGTATTATGATATTCTAAGTTACAAGAAAGGAAGGCATAATCTATGACAAATAAAGAAAGACGGGACAGAGAACTCCCCTATATCACCGACGAAGATGTTTTCGAGGAGCAAAAAAAGGCCAGAAGGCTGACTCAGGCGCTAAATACGGCTGACCGGTCGGATTTTGACGCAATCGGTAAGATTGTAAAGGAGCTGCTTGGCAAATCCGACGGCGCGTTTATCAATCCGCCCTTTTATTGCGACTATGGCTTTAACATAGAAGTAGGAAAGAATTTCTTTGCAAACTACAACTGCATGATTCTGGATGTGGCAAAGGTTGTAATCGGAGATAACTGCCAGATGGCGCCCAATGTGGCAATCTATACGGCAGGCCATCCGGTACATCCGGATACCCGCAACACGGCATATGAATACGGAATTAAAGTGACAATCGGTGATAATGTCTGGATTGGCGGCAATACCGTTATCTGTCCGGGCGTACATATCGGCAGCAATACAGTAATCGGCGCGGGAAGCGTGGTCACGAAGGATATTCCCGACTGGGTGATTGCGGCGGGGAATCCGTGTAAGGTCATAAGAGAGATTACGGATGCAGACCGGAAATTCTACTTTAGAGATCGGGAATTTGACGAGGAAGCGTGGGCACATGTGTTAGAGCTTCAGAAATAAAAAAGCCCTGCCTTACAGGATAGAGGGGAAGGTGGAGGACGATGGAATCAATCGAATTAACGCCTACAGACCGCCAGCTTTTATTGTATGACATTTTCAAAGGAAGCCGCCAGGTAGAGCTTGCAGATATCACATCGCGTCTGCCTATTGGCAGAAAAATGATACAGCGGGATATGAAAACACTGAGGGATGCAGGACTTTTGGAGGCTTCTTATTCCGCCAAAGAAAAGGCTTATATAGTAAAGCGTGTAGAGCCACGGTCGCTGCCAGAGAGCGCTGCTGGGCATAAAGGCAGGAAATATTTACATTTGTCAAAATTAAATCGAATTGCCAGATTGATGAACGAGCTTTACACCGACCGAAGCTCTAATTATTGGGATGACGGGGACGCCTATTACTCATGCAAAGACTGTTATTACGAGCTTTTTCCCAATGCCAATGAACGAATGCGGCAGAGGGATTTTGCACAGTTAAACCGTATCGGTTATTTCGTACATTATGATAATTTTTTCAGGCGGTACAAAATGTGGGAGAACACGAATTTGCGAGAAGATTTTGGCGTTTACTTGGAAAATGGGAAATTGATGCGTAATATGGATTGGAGATATAATTGTTTTTAATTGTGGGTGTCGTTATATCGTCCTGGTAATGGTGTAAGGCAGGGGCGCGATGCGGCTGCAAAAATCAGAGGCTTGAGTATAACAGAGCTGGAAAGGGAATGACAGCCCATGAAGATTAAAATTTATCGTGGTACTCATCAGATTGGAGGATGTGCTACAGAAATAAGCACAGAGAAGCACCGGGTTATTATTGATTTCGGAGCAAAGCTTTCAGACAGTGAGTCGGGCAAGGGTCTGACGGACGAACAGCTTGTGGAAAAGGTTTTTCAAAATGGCAAGCCGTGTGAAGCTGTATTGTTTAGTCATTACCACGGCGATCACATTGGTCTGTATCGGAAAATTCCGGAAGGGATTCCCCTTTATCTGGGAAAGACAGCAAAGAAAATCATGGAGCAGATTACCGAAAGACTGGATAAGCTGCCTGATGTGACGGAGAAGGGACTGCCGCGCGTGCAGGCAGTCAAGCCCTATTATCCAGCTAAACCACTTCTTTTTGGCGATATCAGAATAACGCCCTATGCAGAGGCTTTTGGAGAGACGGAAACCTTTGCCATGTACCGTGATAAGCTCAAGATGTTACAGGATGGGGAAGTATTTCAAATGTAGAAGAACCGTAAGTATTAAAATATAGGGATAGGGCGAAAGGTGGTATTATGGGGAAATCATTGGAAGAAAGACTGATTACTTTTACCGTGGAATTTACGAAAACAGTTATATGTAATTATAACATAGAAATACGCCACTCGGAAGGTTTGGTTATGCATTATGGAAAGAAAGCACTTTCCATGGCAGAAATAGCGAAAAAATTAATCAATTCTGGCTGGTCAATGGAAATGTGTGTGAGACACTACTTAAGAAATCTAAAGGAAGATCAGAGATTGGATGTGAGTGAATGTAGCGCTACTTCTGGTACGAGAGGATGTGTAGCATGGACTACGGGAGTCGCTGGCATGTATGATGATGAGACGGATTCCATAAATGCATGTATGGATAAAATTGCAGGTAAATATAAATTATGCTGTGAACCAAGTCCAAGTGGGTGTGGCTTCTGTATTTATAACAGCTACTTAAATACCGACAGGGTTATATCCATTTTGCAAAATTATCAGGTATGTGATGCCGCCCAATGTCCGATTGTCGTTGTCGGACCGGATGGAACAAAAAAATCAATGCTTCGTATATATGCTTATGGCGGTTGTATTGGTCGAATTGCGACAAGAAAAAACGACTGCAACCGGTTATCGAATGATCGAGGTTATGCCAGGTATTTGCGTAACTTATCAGAGGATAGAGACGGAGTCTATTTGAAGCATATGGAGTATACGTATGCAGAAGAATTTGAAAAAACAAAAGGGGATAACTTCTGTGAAAAATTGAGCAATAAACTACAAGAAATACAGGATGGCCAGGATGGCTGGCTGCTTTTTGATATCAGTCCATTGTATGTGGAATTGATTGTAAAGGCTGCTGAAAAGAGGTTCACGAAGGGAAGCGGAGATTTAGGAGAAATGGCGATTCGGACAGCCATTGCAAGGCAGCATATGAAAAAGGATGCGTCATCCCTCTGGTGTGTTATTGATATGGAGTATGCAGTTTCAAGAAGAATCAGTCCGTTAAAAAGGCAATTTAAGCCGGATATTGTGGTTTATGACAAAGATAATGGTTTTGGCTTGATTGAGCTGAAATATGCCAATGACAGTAAAGAAAATTGTGTAAAGCATTATGAAGATTTCCAGGCAGTTATTCAGGATGCTGCGGCCTGCGGCCAAATTGTAAAAGAATTGAAACGAAGAAGCTGGTATTTATGGGAATATGGCTTAATCAGTGATACACATTATAAACACATGATGAATTCTGAAAACCCAAGGCTTTGGCAGGGATTTCTGTTTGTGGGAGGAGGGCGTAATGAAGTAATGAACACCATTGAGAACATTAAGAATGAATTTATTATCAGTGAAAATTGCCGTTTTGCCTACTTCCCTTATGATGACACAGACAGCAAGAATTGCATAGGCAATATCAAATTAGATTATGCATCCATGAAGGAATAAGAACAATTTCTAAAATAATCGTGGCTAAACATTATAGACGAGAGGAATGCTGACAATCGGCAGTTCCTCTTTTTTCTAAATATGGACGACATTATATTGTCCGTTTATGGCGAAATGTTTTGATATACTATCATCATAAGAACAATATAAAACAAATTTATAATTTAGAAAGGGGAAAAAGATGTTTGGTGCAATTTTGGGAGATATTATTGGAAGTCCTTTTGAATTTGACAGAGGGGATAAGACGAAGGTATTTAAACTGTTTACTGAGGGCTGTGGATTTACAGACGATACGGTCATGACAGTGGCAGTTGGGGAGGCTTTGCTCAAGGCAGGAGAAGACGCTGACGCAGGAATGATAAAAGCTGAGGTCAGTCTGAAAATGCAGGAGTGGGGAAGACGGTATCCCAACGCAGGATATGGGGAGCGATTCAGGGATTGGCTCTATGAAGAAGAACCAAAGCCATATGGAAGTTATGGAAATGGTTCTGCAATGCGGGTATCGGCGGCAGGATGGCTGTATTCCTCATTGGAACAGACTAGAGAGGTGGCGGCGGCTACGGCAGGCGTGACGCATAACCATTCGGAAGGGATTAAGGGGGCGGCCGCCGTGGCAAGCTGTATTTATCTTGCCCGAAACGGCTTGGGAAAGGCAGAAATTAAAGATTATGTAAAGAGAGAATTTTCTTATGATTTAGACCGGACATTAGCGCAGATTAGACCCTCATACTGCCATGTGGAATGTTGTCAGGAAACTGTGCCGGAAGCCATTATCGCTTTTTTAGAGGCATATGATTTTGAGGACGCTGTAAGAAATGCCGTATCTCTCGGCGGTGATACGGATACTCTGGCAGCGATTACGGGAAGCATTGCGGAAGCCTTTTTTGGCATATCGGAAGGGTTGAAAGAAGAATGTAGGGACAGAATTGACGACAATTTGGAGAAAATCTTGAAAATATTTGATGACAGAATCAGCAAGCAAAAAGATTTCCTGTTTCGGATTTCCAAGTATGAAGGCGGTTATAGACTTGAGAGGAATCAGAATACAGTCACAATCTGTGAGCAGCAAGGCAGGCTTGGGCTTAAGATTTTACTGAGAAGACTAGAGTATCAGTTGGGTATTCGACTTTCATTTGAGGAAGTCAAGACAATTATTGACAGGGACGGCTTCTATATGCAGACTGTTTGAGCGTGGATTTGTAAATTGGGTATGGAGATAAAAGGCGGCGTCTGACCGCCGCCTTGTACGGGGGTGATTTTAATATCTAAGTTTGATATTAGACAGGGAGACATCAGCGTCATACCCCTTGGTCTGCAGCATATATTCCATCCCGTTTTTTGCCAGGTCAATATGATTCTGGGGTGCCACCATAATCTCCTCGATTGGCAGATTTCGCTCACTCAAGGGAATCTCAATATAGGGAAGCATGAAACCGTCTTTGGGGCGGAAATACACGGTGGTATCCTTCTGCTTTTTGAAAATAAACCGATACTCCTGTTCTTGCGCAAAGCCCTCATGCTTAAAGAACATGGCATAAACCTCTGCTGTTTTCTGGAATTTTCGGCAGGCTTTTAAGTAATTGCTGTCCCTGGGGTCGCGGCTTCCGGCATCCAGAATCGCGTCCAGCGGCATGTGCAGCAGATGGGGAAGGGAAGCGCAGATAATCCTGCGAATCAACTGCTTCTGCTGCCTTGTATCGTAAACCACTAGTCCGTGATACGCAATCTCGGCAGCTTCTTCGATTCGCGCAATAATCTCGTTGCTTCGGAAGCCGATATTGTAGCCGGTCTTATTGCCGAATTCGGACCACATGGTAATGCTGTCCCTGCATTTTGAAAATGAAAGGACAAAATATTCTCTGTTCTTTTCTCTTACTGCATATATGGAATCTTTCAAAAATTGTTCTCTTAAGGCCGGATTTTTGATATTCTCACGACATACATCCTCTATAATTCCCTGAATATGGGAAAATTCATTGGGGTCGTTTAAAAAATCACTCTTAGTCGCCCAGAAACAGTTATAGTTAATAATGCCGTTGATGCCGTTACTTTTGGTATAGTGGTATAGGATACTGCCGTTCTCGGCATGCTCTAGCTTCACCTGTCTGCCGGACATGCGTGTCACTCCCTTCTGTTGATCTGCAAACATACGTGGCGTCTCTTATATTTTGATTATACAGAAAAAAGCTTATGTTTACAATAAACTTAACGGGAATTTCCTCTGCCTTTATATTTTGTCGGGCAGAGTCCGTTGGCCCGAAGAGCATGAAATACGGTGTACCCTTTGAGCGGGGTTTATTGAAAAGGGGGTTGACAAGGAGACGAGAAAGATACATAATATAAATATTACATGTGTAAGATATATAACACAGGCAAATTAATGGCCTAAAGGTGATTCAGACAGCAGGAGAATAGAATGAAGAAAAGAACAAGTATTATAGCCGCAGGAGTATTCCTTCTGATAGCAGGGATGTTGGCGTGGAGTCTGAAGCCGGCGCATGACAATGAAAGAAATAATTCTGATGGTGACGGCGGTAGTATTGAAAGCATTGCTGATGGGGAAGCTTCAGAAAACCAGACGGAAAAAGAGGCTTATGAGCTTAAAATAATAGAAATGGACGAGCAGGAAAAGGAAGAAACCCTTAAGAAGCTATTTTCATTTATGGAGAGCTGCAAAAATATTTACGAAAGCACCATTAAGGAAGGCAATACGGATGAGGACGCCCTCCATGGAATGATTGAGATTGGGGCTAAGAAGGGTCTCTCCGTAGCTTGCGGAAACCGAGACTATAACTTGTCTAACTATGAGCAGGTGGACGCTGCTTTGAGGGATGCCCTGTCAGGTAAGGAGGCAGAGGCGGAGATTTACCAGGTAAATACGGTAGGAGTATTTCGGTATTACCATCTTGCTTTTAATAAGAAAAATGAGCTTTTTGTAACGTCTGCCAGCGCCGTGTTCACAGAGGAAATGAAGCCTGCTCTTTCGCAGTTGGAGAAGATTTTGGCGTACCAATGGGAGTACACGCCTAAGGGGTGGCTAATCTGGGAAAAGGCGCTGTCCAGAAATCAAGAGATGGACATGCATATTTTCTGTCGGGTTCTGCCCCTTGATGAGCAATGCAGGAGGATTACACAGGAGTATGTCGTTCCTGTCAGCTATTTCTGTAATAACCTGTTTCTGACAGATTGGGATATGTCGAGCTTGGAGAAGCTTGAATTCAATGATTTGTTTGAGTTTCTATACGCAGAGGAATACGGAAAACGTCTGGAAAATGAGGCTTATGGGGACGGGATTCCCAAACAGGAGTTTGAGTCTGTAATTGGGCAGTATTTTGATATCTCGGTTGACGATATAGAACAATATGGCAGATATGACAGCGCAAAGGGAAGTTATCCCTTTCATGCGATTGGGATTAGGAACAGAGTGCAGCAGCTGCAGCCCTCCTTTCCGGAGGTGGTCCGATGTACAGAGAATGAGGACGGGACGGTAACGGCCTATGTGGAGGCGGTATCCATTGAGGAGGGGATGGACTGTTATTACGCCCATGAGGTGACGCTTGGCAGGAGGGAGGACGGCCGGTATGTCTATGTGGGAAATCGGGTGGACAGGGAACGCTCATACTGTATTCCGGCGTATCGGGCGAGGAGAGAGTTTGAAGGTGCAAAGTGAACAAGGGAGGAAATTATTTGAAGATACACAGAAAAGGATTGGTGATTGCAGCGGCAGTATTGTTTTTTTGCGGTTTGTGTGCCGTAAGATTTACATTTGCCGGAAAATATATTATGATACCTTACTGGACGAAGTCCACCAGCCCGAAGGGCATGCATTACGGTGTGCCCTTGGGTATACCTTACTGGACGAAGTCCACCAGCCCGAAGGGTATGCACAATTCTGTGAAGGCTGTGGCAGAGACTATGAGTCTGCTTGATGGAAAGCTTAAGGAGATTGTGAAAGAGGCGGCAGAAAAAAAGCTGGAGATTGGGATTGTGGAGAATCGGGAAGGTGAATTCGTGTTTACATTTTCCATTGATGATTTTATTGGCAGGTACAACAGCATTTACCAGGCAGACAGAGGGAATACCTATCTTGCCCCCTCCTGGGAGTGGCGGGCCTACAATTATGACAGGGCAATCCATTCGGACTATGGGTGCAGTTATTATAATTACAGTAAGGACGAGTCGATTCTGCCCTTTCCCACCATCTCTGTGTATACGCCGGCGGGCAGCGACAATGTACATGAGATTACGCTGAATTTTGATGACCATAGTTACACAGAGCCGTTGTTTAAGGCGTATGAGGACATGTGCTTCTACACCTTGAAGACCCTGCTTTACGACATGGAGGATGAGGAGATTGTGACGTTATATGCGACTCTGAATGATTTGGCGTACGAGCATCTTACTTCGGTAAACTATACGTCAGAGTCTGTACCCTATGCTGTGTATTGTCGGGGAAATGTGGCTTTGTATCCTTATTTTTCCATTGGGGAGAGTCTGCGTCTGTGTATCATTCCGGCGGCGCAGCAGTATATTGAGGAAATGGAGAGCAGAGGGGCTAAAATAATTATACCCAAGGGTACACCGTAATACATGCCCTTCGGGCTGGTGGACTTCATCCAGTAAGGTATACTTTAATTTAGAGGAAAGGAATTATCGATATGGAATGGGCTGACGGAAAGACAAGGTGTCAATGGGCGAATCCTAAGAACGAGAGGTATATCAGGTATCACGATGAGGAGTGGGGCGTTCCAGTGTATGACGACCATAAACTGTTTGAAATGCTGGTCTTAGAGTCATTTCAGGCAGGGCTTAGCTGGGAGTGTGTGCTGAATAAGCAGGAGAGCTTTAGAGAGGCGTTCGACGGCTTTGATTTGGAAAAGGTATGTACATATGACCAGGAGAAAATGGAGGAACTGGGGGGGAATCCTGACATTATCCGTAATAAGCGGAAGATTGAAAGCACTGTGACAAATGCAAGAGTATTTCGCAGTATTCAGGAGGAGTTCGGGAGTTTCTCTGATTATATCTGGGGATTTACGGATGGGAAGGTGGTCTATGAGAAGGGCTTGGCTCATTCTGCTCTATCGGACGCAATATCAAAAGACCTGAAAAAGCGGGGCATGAAGTTTGTGGGGACTACGATTATCTATGCCTATTTGCAGGCGATTGGGGTGATCTATTCCCATGAGGAGGGGTGCTTTCTTGAGCATTGCCGAAGGAGAGAGGGGTAATAAAATTTTGATAAAGGCTGTGGGAAAATGCATGTGTTTATATCATTTCCCAACAGCTTTTTTTGTTAAGAAATTTTTAAAAAAGTAAGATTTAAAGAGGCTCTTGAAAACAGGGGGTAAAGTACTTCAAACCCTCTGTTTTCAAGGCTTTCAAGAGATTTGAACAGGTATAGAATATTCCATAAAAATACGGATAAATACGAACCGTTAGTGACACGTTAGCGACAAATTTTTATCCGCTCAATCTGTTCTCTCAGTGCGTCTAATTCCCGATGCCGGTATACCTTATTGGTAACATCCAAAAAGGCGTGGCCGAGCAAGGTCTTCTTGTCGTTCTCATTTACACCGTACTTGTCACATAGCATGGAAAAGGTGTGGCGGCAGTCATGGGGAGTATGTTTCCTAATACCCAGGGATTTTAATGTCTCATACATGTCTGTGCGGAAATTCTGGACTCCTTTAGACAGATAAACCTCCTGTCGGGCTAATCTTCTTTTCACGAGAGGCAAGATAGCACTGTGGATCGGGACAATCCGGTCCTTCCCCGCCGCAGTCTTTACCCCGCCCTGGAAGTATTCCTCTCCGAGATCCGTTTTCATATCCAGGTATGCGGAGATCCGGAAGCCAGAATAGCACATGATGAGGAGCATTTCCACGGTTTCGTTGTCTTGGTGGTTCCACAGAGTTTCCAGGTCGGAGCCGGAGAAGGGTTCGCCATGTTCGTCATCATCGGATTTATTAATCTTTACAAATTTGGAGTAATCCTTGTCCGCCAGGTCATTGGCTTCGGCGTAGGCATACATCTGGTGAAAGAGGACGATGATTAGTTCCAGAGAGGAATGCTTCTTTGGGCAGCTATCCACGACTTCCTGCAGGTCGCTGGCAGTGAGAGAACGAAAGGCTTTGCTGTGGATTGATTTACAATTCTTATATGCAGCGCGCATACTATATTCCATTGTAATCTTCTTGTCTTCATGGTTATAGGGCTTATGGAACTTCCAAAGGTAATATTCCTGATAAATATCTTCAAACGTCTTCTGGTCGGCAACTTCGCGCTGGCTCTGATTGAACTTTGACAGAATACCGATAATCTGGTGTTTCAGTTCTTCGGAATCAGAGGACAGCTCCTTCTCACGGCCTTCGTAGTATTCCCCGTTCCGGTACCATGTGAGGACGGTGAAACCTTTATACCAGTCGTCTACATAACAGATAGCCTTTTGAGCTACGGGGATGCCGTTTAAATCGAATTCTTTGGTGGGAGGGTAAACTCCATAGGGGTTGGTGCGGTTTTTGCCTGAGAGGCGTTTAATGCTGCCGTAGCCGTTGGGGAGCTTGGGGTATTTCTTGCGTTTTGCCATGGTATCATCCTCCTTGAAAATGGGTATAAAAAATAACCCTCGTAAATTGTGGAGGATTATGGTATAATCTACTTGCTTAGGGCAGATGTATACCGTAAACCTCTGGTTTGCGAGTTGCATCTATGTGAAACCGTCTCTGTTGGCTCAGGGGCGGTTTTTGCTATAATAGGTCAGAAATCCTGATAGTCAGACCATTGAAAATGTAAACAGGTATTTCATCATCGAAAGAAAATAAGTTTGAATCTTCTTCGCCTTCAAAAACATAAGTCTGGACAGCTTTTTTCATTGGATTAATGATCCAGTATTCCCGGACTCCTGCAGTACGGTATTTGAATAACTTAACAGAATAATCCATCCGAGTGCTGCTAGGTGAAACGATTTCAATAATCCAATCTGGCGCACCCTTGCATCCTTGGTCTGACAGCTTATCTTTGTCACAGATGACAGAAATGTCCGGCTCTACCCAAACCTTATCGTCGGCATTCAGGTTGACGGCAAATGGGGCAGGATAAACTTCACAAGTTCCTTTGTTGGAATCAATGAATGAACCTATGGTTTGTGTTAATCGACTGACTAACCTTTGGTGTATCCGGTTCGGCGGAGCCATGGCGTATAATTTCCCGTCGATCAGCTCCGCGCGCTGTCCTTCTGGGAGGTTCCAGTAGTCTTCTGATGTGTAAATGCGTTCTTGTGGTACTTGCATTTTGTCACGTCCTTTCCTAAGGTTGATTATTACTAAGAGAGAATTATATAAACGCCGGATCGGTTATATTTTAAGGTTTTAATCCCAGTCAATAGCGTCATGAGGTATAGTTCCGTGTTCAGCTATACTTTTATTCGCTCTTTCAATAGCTTCTATTTCGTCAGGGAGTGGGGCTTCTTCAGGAACAAATCTTACTAATACCTTGAAAATCGTGTCCATATCTCTATCATCAATAAGATCTATTAATCCCTTTACCATTTCTTTACTCATCTTTTCATCTCCTATAATCTTTTATATGCTTGCCCTCTTGGTAAAACGTCTTTTATGGTTATTATTTCATTCTGAACAGAAAATAAAACCCTTAGATCACCTACACGTAAGCGATAATCGTTTGTCAAACTTTGAAGCTTAATGACATCGCCTGAGGGAAGCTTTTCAATTGCTTTTTTGACTCTTAATTTTGTTGGCTTATCCATTTTGTTAATGTGTTTTGCGGCTTCTTTTTCATATTCTATGCGCATTATTTTGTTTGTCACCTCTTTATTGGTTATTCCCCATACTTTCCAACCACTTTCCCCATACAAACAATATTATCATATTCAGAAATCGTGATGTTATCCACTTCCGGGTTCCGTGAAATGAGTTCCGTTTCTCCATATTCTTTAATATAAGCGTTATTGTTTATGATGAAGATACCTACGTCCCCATGGTTTAATTCTACCTTCTGGGAGACAAGGACGATATCGCCGTCATAGTAGTCCGGTTCCATGGAGTTCCCAGATACCTTGATCGCATAGTCTACTTTGCGGTTTTCTGGTGTATCTGGTATCGGCAACTGGTCAACGCCCTCACTGCCAAGGATGAAGACTCCCGTCCCAGCAGACGCGCTGTGGTGGTACTCTATGAGCCGTGCATTATTCTCCAGACGGGGCTGGATGTCTATGACGGTGGCTTGGGAGGTTTCCAGTTCTTTTATACGGTCTTTCTGTTTCTCTAACTGTTCAGCTATGGAATATTCATTTTCTAATACTGCGTTAATTGTTTTTGCACCATTAGGAAAATGTTTAGCTATGTAGCGGTATTTCTTAATTATGTTTTCAAATTCATCTGGTGTTGCTTCATTTTTGTATAACTCTTTTATTTCATCTTGTAAAAGGTAATTAGCATCACAATGTAAAATTTCAAATAAATCATATAAAATTGTAGCCCTTGGAGAATTTACATCCGTTTCCCAACTACCAACTGCGCTCTGGCTTACTCCAAGTGTTTTCGCAAGCTGTGGTTGAGTAATTCCAAGTGCTTCTCTTTTTTCTTTGAGTCTAGTTCCGAAACTCATATATTTCCACCTCCTAATATGGAAATATTACTATGAAAAAATGGTAAAGTCAATAAAAAAATCAGATAAACTGATAAAAAGTATTGACAAACCAGTTTAACAGGTTTATTGTATAAATGTACCAGTTAAACGGGTAGTAGAAAGGAGGAAACCAGATTGACTATTGCAGAAGCTAATAATCCTTTGACGAAAGGACTAAGGATAATCATTGCAGAAAAAGGTTTTAAAAATCTTTATGTTGCGGAAAAAGTGAGCGTTATTTATACCGGCGATGTATTGAAGCCGGCGATCTTTGAAAACTGAATATTGGTGATTGGGATTTGTATAAAATGTCGAATCATATCTATGATTGTTTGAAATAGATGGTAAAATTTTATTGCGAAGCTGCTGTATATCAAGATAAGATAAAGTAGATGGCGGCCGATTGGTTGGTAGTGACTTCATTCACTCATTTATTTTATCCATGCATTATCTGGAAGCCTGTAAGTCCCAGAAATGTATTGAAGTGCATACCTACCGTCTGGCAGTTTTATCCTTAGCGTATATCAAGTATATCTTTGGTATCTTAATGTTTTGTCAGATATACGTAAATATCAAGCGAACAGGATATCAAAGTCAGCAGGATGAAAAAATCATAACCTGTGATTAAGTATCCAAGATACGCTGCTGTAATGCTAATGATGTTTGCCATAATAACCTCCGTGTAGAAAAAGGTTGGCCGCCATCACAAAACAATTATATCAGATAAAAGCAGTAGATACAAATTTTTCCAATCATCAGTATTTGGTGGTTGGATTTTTTTATGGTTTCCAGGAGTACTGAAACCAAGGAAGGAAAGAAAATGGGACGAAACAAAGAAGAACAGGCGCGTATGGAGGGCATGGCCCAGGCGCTGAGAGTGACAAAGGAGAAGGGTATTGAAGGTCTGGAGGCGGAGCTTAAGATGCGTAACATCGCCAGCCTTCCATGTGCAGTATCAAAGAAGGCAATAGATGAATGTTTGCAGAATATTAAATTCAATACAATTGATACAATCACAATCATGGCAGTATATGTTCTGCATTGTAAATTTGGTTTTGGAAAGGTGCGTTTAGATCGGTTCATCAAGGAGTTTAATTTTCAGACTGAATGTCTGGTCGAAGATTACTGTTCTTGGGATGACTTAAGGGAAGAAATGCGCAGGGAGTGTGGGATAGAGCTTAGTATCAGGAAAAATGATAGGAATGTGCGTACGGGTTAATTTCTCAAGGGAGAACAGGAATGAAGAATTATAAGATGAATCTAGTGGAGTTTGAAGCAAAATATTTGATGGAAGGCTCCAAAGTGCTTTTGGTCTGTGACAGCGATGTACGGGAGTACGAAGTGTCACGTTTCCCAGAAAAGTATTTATCAAGAAAAGTTTTGTTTATTAGCGCATCTGATAAAGGAAAGGTAATGATTTTCTTAAAAAGTGCAAAAAGAGAGGAATGGTAAGGAAAAGTGATCTGCAGGGGTAAGGGAGAGAATAAGGAATACTGTGACAGAGTAATCGAGGATATTCTGAAACAGTGGGAAGAAAATGTATGCGGCAAAACGACGAATCAGAAGGGAGACGAGGCAAATGAGGTTGATTGATGCGGATAGATTGAATGAGGTACTCGAAAGAAACTTTGCAAAATCTGACGTTTTGAAGCAGATTGTTGACGTGCAGCCGACAGCCTATGACCTGGATAAAGTCCTTGAGAAGATGGAAGCCTATGCGTACAGTGATGGTATTTGCATACGCCATAATGGCTGCCCGTATGTCGGCAACAATGATATTAACTGTGATAACTGTGCGGCAATAGGCGCATTGGAGATTGTGAAGAACGGAGGAATTGAAAGCGCCAAAGCCGGCAGGTAATGCGGTGAAGGCTCTTATCTGGAAGATGGACGAGCACTGTAATAGAATATAGAGCCTGGAAGTGTGAGATAAAAGAGGGGGAGATTGGAATTGGACAAGAAGATTCTAAATGATTATATAGACGCATGTGCGCTTGTCAAGGATACGGAAGATGATATCCGGAGGTTAAAGAAAAAACGGAAAACCGTTATCCAGACAAATGTAAAGGGGAGCAATCCAAGATTCCCTTACCAGGCGCAGCATTTTCGGATTCAGGGCTCGGCCTTTACCTACCAGGATGACGGGAATCTGCGCATGGAAGAAAAATTGTTAGGACAGCGGAAGGAAAACGCGGAAAAGATTAAGCGTCAGGTGGAGGAATGGATGCTGACGGTTCCGATCCGGATGCAGAGAATCATTAAGTATAAGATTTTTGAGGAGAATACTTGGGAACAGGTTGCTGTCAGGATCGGGCGAAAAGCTACGGGAGATAGCGTGAGAATGGAATTTAATAATTTTATGAAAAAATAATTTCGTTTTTTTCGCTTTTTTCGTTTTTAAAGTGCTATAGTATATACTGAAAAAAGTGTATTGACGTACACGGGTTTCCTCTAATACTTGGGAAAGGGCGCTTTGCTTCGGTGGGGCGTTCTTTTTCTGTAGAATTTTTGGATTGACATATAAGAACAAATATTCTGTGATAATATCAGATTTAAATATACTTTCATACACTGTCCGAAAGCGTTGAATGTTGTCGAATAATAGTATATTATGGTAATAGTTTTCAATGTAGGGGTAGAGTGTGTGGAGGAAATGATATGGCTAAGAAACGTATATCTGTTGCAAATTTTAATGTAGTTTTTCTTGATGGGCAGAAAGAGTTACCGCTTTTATCATGTTTTGATACGCTTTTTATGCCAGCCTTAAAAAGCGGTTATGTCAGAAAAAGCGGGAATTCTACTTTTTTACTTTTGAATGTAAATATCGTGCGTGATAGACAAGGTGATTATGTTCTTGTGGGAAATATTGTGAAAAAGACGGTATTGGATGTATTGTCTGACTTAAATGAGCTTGGTGAACTTGTGGAAAAGGATGATCATTATCCATCTGCCCCGTATTCAACATTTGTGATTTATTTAAAAAATCATAGAATGATTTTTGCAGAAAATCAAAAAGGTAGTCCTTCTATTAAAAGTTTTAGAGCTACAATCAAATATATAGTTGATAAATATGTAAGAATTCATAATGTAGGGTTAAAAGAAGCGGGTAAAGCAGAATTGCCAATACCGATCATTAATGTTGTAGGGATACCGACGAGAGAAAATCTGGAAGAGACACTTAAGAAGGTAGCAAGAATTAATGAATTGAAGCTTAAGTTTTATCCATTAAATGGGGACGGAGATATTGACTATAATGGTTTATTTACGTCGCTAACGGGAAAATTGCGTTCTACTGTAGGGAGTAAAAGTGGTGAAATTGTATTACGTTCTCCAGAAAATATAAATGGAGTCATAAAAGTTGTTACTGAGTCGGAAGGTATTGTTGAACCAGTTTTTAAAGTAACCTATCCTGATAAAACGACTACTACTATAAAAAACGATATGATTTCAGAAAGGAAGCAGATAGAAATAGAAAGTGGAAATTTTTCTGACGAAATGAATAGATTAATAGAAAAGGGTAAAGAAATTGATAGCATAACATATGTTAGTGAAGAAAATAGTCGTATTTATGAAAATAATCAAGCCAAAATTATACCATTTATTAGGGTGCATTAAAAGGTGGGAATTAATTTGAAAGAAAGCATAGTGAAAAATGTTGAAAAATTGGCGAAGGTAGGAACCTCAGAAAAGAGACTGATTTCTGCATTTACAATTTTTAAACCTACTAAACGAAATTGGAAAAAATATTTGTATATACTATTTTTGTGTGGAATTCCGACTTATTTAATTAGTACTTCATTGGAAACAGTTTCTCTATTTGGAGAAGCTTTGGATATTATTATGGATGTAATATTGGCTTTATTTGGAATTATATTTACAGGCTACGCCTTTTTTCAAGCTTTAGTTAATGATGAATTGCTATTAAATATGCTTGAAGAAAGTAATATCAAAAAAAAAGAAAAGTAAATTGCAAGAGACAAATGAATTTTTTGTTGAATTGATGATGCTTTATGTAGTATCTATTATGTCATTAGTAGTGTTAAGAATTACAATTTCAGCTATTCCAGATGAATTTGTTTTGTGTAACAATTCTTTATGGAATAATTTTATAGCAGCATTTCTGATAGAGTTATATTTTGTTTTTAATGCATTCATTTTGTGGGAAACAAAAAGTTTTATTTTTAATGTTTTTCAATTATTTAATGCGCATACTGTAGCAAGAGTTATTGAATTATATAGGGGAAAAGAGTAGAATATATTTGGTATAAGTCACCCTCCAGGGTGCCTTTTCCGTGCAATAAAATAAGGCTAGAATTGAGAGGTGGTGATATGCCAAGAGCCAGAAGCCCGAAGCGGGACGAGGCATATAAGATGTGGCTTGACTCGAACGGGAAAACAAAATTAAAAGACATTGCTTCTGCCCTTGGTGTATCAGAATCCCAGGTACGGAAGTAGAAGAATTTAGATAAATGGAATAGTAACGTTACTAATCAACCGAACGGTAACGTTACTAAACGAAAACGGGGCGGCCGGCAGAGGAATGATGACAAGGTAGATCCAGCCGTTGAGCAGGTTGTAGAAAATACGGAATTGACTGATAAGCAGAAGCTTTTCTGTCTGTACTATATCCGGTGCTTTAATGCTACAAAGGCATACAAAAAAGCGTATGAGTGTAGCTATGAAACAGCAATGGTTAATGGTTCTGGCTTATTAAGAAATACTAAGGTAAAGGAAGAAATCCTCCGTCTGAAACAAAACCGTCTAAACCGTGAGATGCTGGATGAGTCGGATATATTCCAGTGGTATCTGGATATAGCGAGAGCAGACATCAAGGACTATGTCGAATTTGGCAATGAAGAAATCACCGTGACAGATAAGCAGGGCAATGAGCATACCATAAAGGTATCGAATGTAAACATTAAAAATGATACAGAAGTGGATGGTATCCTTATCTCCGAGATATCGAAAGGAAAAGACGGAGTAAAGGTCAAGCTGCCGGACAAACTCAAAGCAATGGACTGGATCGCAGACCACATGGACCTTGCTACCGAAAAGCAGAGGGCGGAAATTGAGCAAATGAGAGCCAATACAGAACGGCTCAGGAGAGATTTTTTTGACGAAGAAGAAGACGGAGTTGAGATTGTAAATGACACAGAGCAAGAAGAAACAGCAGGTAAGGATATCGGAGATCATCATCCCGAAGTATCGGGGGATATTCAATAACACGAAGATTAAGCATATTATACTGACTTCTGGCCGTGCAGGAACCAAATCCAGCTACGCGGCTATCCGTGCGGACTACCAAATTCTTGCGGATCCACACGGCTCTGTCGTTGTCCTGAGAAAGCACCATAACAAGCTGCGCAAGACCGTGTACAAGGAAATGCTCAGGGGGCTGAATCGCTTGAAGGTGAAAAAGACCGCCTTCAAGATCACCAGGTCACCCATGGAGATTACCTATAAGAAGCATGGGACGACGATCTACTTTTCCGGTTCGGATGGTATTGACGACACAAAGGGTATCATTGACGAAGACAAGCCCATTAAGTTGGTGATCCTGGATGAGCGAACAGAGTTCTTTGACGATGGCGAGGGAGAAGACGAACTGACCAATATCGAGGCAACCTTCGTCCGTGGCAACAGCAGCGGCTTTCAGATGATTTATCTGTACAATCCGCCGAAGAACCCAAATGCTGAGATTAACCAGTGGTGCAAGAAGATGGAGAAAAGGGGCGACTGCATCCATATCCATACAACATATGAAGACGTGCCGATCGCGTGGCTTGGTCAGGACTTGATTGACTCAGCCGAGGAAATGAAAAAAACGGATTTAAAAATGTATCGCTGGGTATGGCTTGGAGAAAGTACAGGAATTGATGATGCCGTTTATTATATGTTTAATCAGAGCCATATCAAAGAACCGGAGAAAGGTCAGCGCTTCTCGATTATTGGCATTGGCGGTGATTACGGCCAGCAAAATGCAACCACGTTCCAAGCTGCAGGGCTGGATTTGGGAGACCGGCAGTTGAAAGGCTTAGGAGAGTATTATCATAGTGGCCGAGAATCCGGGCATCAAAAAAGCCCTTCGGAATATGCTGCGGATTTTGTTCAGTTTGTGACGAGTTTAGGGGAAAAGTATGGAACAGAAAATGTTCGCTTTTATTTGTTCCTAGATCCTTCCGCACAAGGCTTACAGGAAGAAATCAAACGAGCCTGCTTCATAGCGAGTCTCCCAGTCGTTATTCGGAACGCTGAAAACGACGTAAAGCTGGGAATTAGCCGTGTGCAGAAAGCTCTGACCTTTCATCTGATGAGCGTATCGGCTAGACAGGAAATGGCAATTAATGAATTTCAGACATACGAATATGACAAGGACTCCATCGAAAAAGGAAAAGAAGAACCGATTAAGATTGGTGACCATTGCATGGATGGCATCCGATATCTGGTCATGGGCATGTGGACGAAGATAAAACAGTGGCTTCCAATGCTGGAAAGAGAGGATTAATTGTGAATATTTTTGCTTATTTTAAACAGAAAGACATTGATACGTTAGATCCCAAGTTTTACAGGCAAATCGAAGTGTGGCGTAGCTGGTATTATTCCAACGTCCGGAAGTTCCATAAATATAAAGTGTACAGGGGAAACGGAACATCTGTAAACTGTATTCGGTATGCCCTTGGTATGGCAAAACGGGTGTGTGAGGATATGGCGGATCTGCTGTTAAACGAGCGTGTGACCATTACCATAGCAAATGAGACTACGGATGAATTTGTCAAGCAGGTGTTAAAGGCCAATACTTTTTGGGAACTGGGGAACGAGTACCAGGAGTGGAAATCGGCGCTTGGTACTGTAGCGTATGTGGTGCATATTAACGATTCTGTTATAGATGAAGCCGGAAATATGAAGGGCGGAACGGTTGGGATTAATTATGTAGAAGCGGCCAATATCTTCCCTACTTCCTGGCAGAATAAGGTAATTACAGACTGTATTTTTACCTTTCATAAAACCCATAATCGAAAGAAATATGTCCATTTTCAGTATCATAAGCTGGAAGATGTGCCGGGTGAAAACAGGAAACAGTATGTGATTGAGAACAGCATCGTAGAAAATACGACTGGGGCAGGAAAGGAACTGGAACCAGAACAGTGGAACGAGATACCGGCTTTTTGCGGCTTGGCAGAGCGAATGGAAACCAACTCTGACAAGCCGCTTTTTATCATTGACCGTCTGAACCTTGTGAACAATGCGGACGAGGATAGCACAAATCCAATGGGAGTCTCTTTATTTGCCAATGCGATTGATACGATTAAAAAGCTGGATTTAGAGTATGACAGTTATGCAAATGAGTTCTCATTAGGGCGCAAGCGGATATTTGTAGCGCCGGAATTTTTAACGATGCAGGATGGAAGCGCTGTGTTCGATCCGGAAGATACCGTTTTCTATGAGCTGCCAGAAGATTATTTTAAAAATTCGGAATCAAAAGAGGCCATGCATGAGGTCAACATGGAATTGCGGATTGATGAGCATAGCAAGGCTCTCAATGATGACCTGAACTGGCTGTCTTTAAAATGCGGCTTTGGGACGGATCGCTATAAGTTTGAAAATGGCGGGGTAAAAACAGCGACAGAGGTGATTAGTGAGAATTCAGATATGTACCGGTCCCTGACGAAGCATGAGCTAATCCTTGAGCGTGTACTAATCCAACTGATTCAAACCATTATCCGGGCAGGGATAAGCATCGGTATCCCTGGATTGGTTGAGAATACAGATATCACAATCGCATTTGATGATTCTATCATTGAGGATAAGACAATGGAACGGCAGAGCGACCGCCAGGATGTTTCTATGGGAGTTATGGGCTTGGCAGAGTATCGCGCAAAGTGGTACGGAGAGACGCTAGAGCAGGCACAGAAAAACCTTCCTGAGCAGGCCAGTGTGATGCCAGAGTAGGGGAAGGGCTTATGAAGAAAAAGAAAGATGTATTCGGATATTTTGATTTCATTCCTGTCAGTAAAGAAGAAAAAGAGAAAATAGAGGGGCAGATAAAAGCTGAAATTCCAGTCAGGATGTTTATTATAAGAGGGGATAAAATCTATTGCGGCGGAGAGGATACCGGCGGGGGCGGGCATCAAGATGAACGGGGGGTATAAAGAAAAGCTGTCCAGGCAGATTGAAAAGAATTACCTGAAATTAGAAGAACGGATCATGCAGGACATCATCCGGAGGATACGCAAAGCGGGGGAGATCACTAGCACTGCAGATTACCAGATTAACCGTCTGATTATCCTGGGGAATTCTTCCGAGGATGTAGAAAATATGATTAAAGAGGCTCTGGGCGCCACTTATCCAGAAATGTTCGAGTTGTATGACAAGGTAATCAACTGGGAGTATGTTAGGAATAAGGACATCTATGAGCAGATTAACCAGAAGTTTATACCATACGAGGAAAATGACCAGCTCAAGCAGCTTACGGAAGGGTATATTCGACAGACGCAGGGGGAACTTGAGAACATTACACAGTCGCTTGGCTTTTATCTGGACTATGGGAATGGCAAGCGTGTCCTAACACCACTTTCACAGGTATACCAGGGGTATCTGGATGCCGCCATGCTAGATATTACAAGCGGGGCATTTGATTATAACAGCGTACTGCGCAGGGTCGTGACTCAACTAACTAACGGCGGGCTGCGGACGATAGATTATGCTTCAGGTCACAGCAACAGGGTAGAGGTGGCGGCAAGGCGGGCGGTCATGACAGGAATCTCCCAACTGTCAGGACGAATTTCTGAAATAAATGCGGAGAAGCTTGGTACAGAGTATTTTGAGGTTGCTTGGCACGCGGGCGCAAGGCCCTCACATGCAGAGTGGCAAGGGAGGGTATATTCCAAAGCAGACCTCTACCGTATCTGCGGGCTCGGCACAGTAACAGGGCTTCTGGGGGTTAATTGCTATCATGAATATTATCCGTTCTTTCCAGGTTTGTCGGAACGTAATTGGTCAGAGCAATGGCTGGAAGAAAAGGATTTGGAGGAGAACACGCCAAAGAAGTTTAATGGAAAAGAGTATACCCTGTATGAAGCAAAGCAGAGACAGAGGAAGATGGAGACGGCTATGCGCGCCCAGCGTGAGAAGGTGGAGCTTCTGAAAAAGGGCGGCGCTGATCCGGATGAAGTCATGCTTGCGAAGTGTAAATACCAGGCCCAGTTGGATGAGTATGCAAGGTTTTCCAAAAAGATGGGGCTTAAGCAGGAACGAGAGAGAATATATATGGATATGAGGGGCAGGATTGCGCCCGCAGATAAATCTGTTATGAACTATTTCCCAAAAGAAATGATTATAAATGCGGGGAAAGATATTAAGGAGTATGAAAGATATAAAAAAGTTCTTGGAGATGAAGTGGGTCCCCTTGCTAATTTTGGGAAGATAAAATATAATGATGCTAAGCAGTGGGAGTTCATGCAGTTAGATTATCAAAGGCGCAGAGAGCTTCAAGAGCATCCAGGGTTAAAGCTTCCTAATGCGGAAGACGCGATACTTCCAGATGGGAAATTTACACAGTATCTTTTTGCAGGGAACAATGAGAAAGGACTTGCAAAAGGTAGGGCTTTTACTTCAAGGCTGGGATATTCCGTTGATAACTGGAAAGAACTGCAAGATGAAATTAGAAAAAAAGCGCCGCAGTACCCTTCAATATACAAAGATAATAACGGTTACGGTAACCGGTATGAACAAAAAATAATTCTTTATGGAGAAAAAGGAACTCCGGCTAATGTGATTGTTGGATGGTTGAATACGCCTGATGGATCCACGGTGATGACGAGTGCGTACATTAAAGAGGTGAAGTAAGTGATTGTAAAACAATATGATACTGTTTTGTTAAAGGATGGAAGAGAAGCATCCATTGTTGAGGCATTTGATAATAAAGTGTTTATCGCAGATGTCGGGAGTTCACCGAAAGACTGGGAGACGATTGATGTTTATATAGATGATATAGATAAGATTATTCATGCGAATAGAGATTAAGTACCGCGAGTTCTATGGAATGCGTGGTATTTTTATACCCATTTTGGGGAGGTGATGGAATTGATAAAAGTTTCTATGAGTTTGAACAGAATCTATGTATTAGGCCATGCCAATAGTGCACCGAGGGGATTGGATATTGTGTGCGCAGCAGTTTCAGCATTAACTCTTACACTCATCCAGGGGTTAAAGAGTATTGCCCTTATGGAGTTGCAAGAGAATGTAGAACCGGGAAACGTCTGTATTGAGTGGCAGACTTTGAATGATACGGGCAAGGCTTTGATTGATACATGGTTTTTGGGTATCTGCAGGATAGCGGAGGAATACCAGGGGATTCATTTTATAAACGGTGATTAATGCATCCTTTTAGAAGGGGTGCTTTTTTCATGCCTGACGAGGCAATAAATACGGGAATTTCACGGAAAGGTGAGGAGAAAAATGAGAAAAAAATATTTTGATTTGCAGATCTTCACGGACGGCGGTGGAGACGGTGCTGGAAACGGCGGCACAGGCGACGGAACAGGTTCAGCCGGGAATGGTAACGTCAGCCGGGGGAATGCCGGAGGAACGGGAGGCGGTGCGACGTACAGTTATGAACAGGCGGAGCAGATTGCGGAGGCAAGGGCTGACCGAGCGACAAAAGCGGCTCTTGTGGATTATTTTAAGCGGCAGGGAATGAGCGAGGAGGAGGTTACTGCAGCGATTGCTGATTACAGAACAAAAAAGGCTGCTAATCAGCCCAATGTAGCGGAATTAGAAAAGCGGTTAAATGAAGCCAACGCCAAGGTGACGGAAATGGAAAACACCGATTACCTACGCAGTAAGGGTGTGAAGTCTGACGATCTTGATTATGTTCTCTTTAAGGTCGGGAAACAGGTGGATGACAAGACAGACTTCAAGAAGGCGGCGGACACATTCTTGAAGGAAAACCCGCGCTTTACGGGACATGGCTACAAAGTTGTCTCTACCGGCAAGCCAGACGGCGGATCCGGTACAGGCCAGACAACGCATGATTCTATCAATGCCTCCATTCGTTCAGCGTTTGGAAGATAAAGAAGGGAGAGAAAAGCATATGAACAGAAACAGGAAACTATTTGACTTACAGTTATTTACAGGAAGCGGTACATCCATTACCAGAAGCGATGCAGAAGCACTGATTCCTGTACAGGAAAGCCATGAGATTATCCAGGGTGTGGTAGAGCAGTCCGCCGTGTTGCAGCGCGGCCGCAGGCTTGCAGATATGACGGCGGCTCAATACCGGATGCCGGTGCTTGACATGCTGCCTATGGCGTACTTTGTCAACGGTGAGGGAGGCACGGCGAGAAAGAAGTTGACTACTATGGCATGGGATAAGAAGGTTATTTATGCGGAGGAAATTGCGGTTATCGTGCCGATTTCTGAGGCTGTCTTGGATGATGCAGATTATGATATCTGGGGAGAAGTAAGGCCGCGCTTAGTAGAGGCGTTTGGACAGAAGATTGACGGCGCAATTCTATTTGGGATTGATAAGCCCGCTACATGGAGAAAAGATGTAGTCAGTACCGCCGTTGACGCAGGCGCCAGTGTAATGCTAGGGACTGATCTGTATACTTCGATCCTGGGTGAAGACGGCGTGATTGCAAAGGTTGAAGAAAGTGGATACTTTGTCAACGGCCATATGGCGGATATCACGATGCGGGCGAAGCTTAGGGGCTTAAAGGACACAACCGGACAGCCGGTGTTCCGATCAGATATGCAGACAGGTACCAATTATACCTTGGATGGCTCACCGATGAATTTCCCGCGTAATGGTGCGTTTGATAAGTCGAAAGCAGCCATGATTTCCGGAGACTTTTCACAGTTGGCCTACAGTATCCGACAGGATATTACGTTCAAACTGTTCGACCAGGGAGTTGTTCAGGATCCGGCAACAGGCGATATTCTATATAATCTGATGCAGAATGACATGGTTGCCCTGCGTGCTGTCATGCGTTTAGGCTGGGAAATTCCGAACCCGATTAATGCTATGGTTCCAGATAAGAATAAACGCTGTCCGTTTTCCATTCTGACACTGACAGAACCGGTGAAATCCATATATGCCCAGGAAGAACTGGAAGCGATGACGGTTGATCAAATCAAGAATCTAGCATCAGCAAAGGACTATACAATTACGAAGACCGTCAAAGCTGAAATTATTGCTGAGGTTCTTGCACAACAGGAGGCGTGATGAAAATGTTTCCCTATGCAGACTATGAATTCTATGTAGAGAAGGCGTATGGAAAGCTGGATAGAGATATCTTTGAAAAGGAGGTCCTTGAGGCTTCCTTTTATCTTAGGTATATGACGTTAGGGAAAAGCGATGTCGTGCAGCCAGAGGAATTACGGTATGCCGCCTGTGCGATTACTGAGATGTATGTTCGGGAGAAGAACCATCTTACATCGGGCGGGGCCCGGAAGAAATCTGAAAACAATGACGGATATTCCGTTACATTTGTAACAGAGCTAAAGGACGGGGAAGCTATTGAGGAGCTTCTTGCGAGAAAGGCGGACCAGATTGCAAGAAAATATCTAATTAGAACTGGTCTTTTAAGTAGAAAGGTGCAAGGTGTCCATGATAACCAATGCAGATATCACACTTTATAACCATAGGATGAATAAAGAAACCCGTCTGGGTGAATGGTACAGAACCGTGCTTCAAGGTGTGCATTTTTATGTAGACCATAAGGTAAATGTCGGGGATAATGGCTTGAATGGCGCAGATGTTTACAAGCTCCGGATACCTGAAAAGGTGAATTGTCAGAAAAGTTATGTTCCGGAAAATGAATTTATATCTGTGGAAGAAGAACCAGACAGTTGGACGTTACAAAAGGGTGATGTGATTGTCTATGGAATCTGCGAACTGGAAATCGAAAAGCCTGCCGACCTGAAAAAACAAGGCATATCTTATTGTACCGTTACATCCTGGTCAGACAACCGTTTTGGCGGGCTTCCACATTGGAGGGTAGGTGGTGCGTAAATGGCTCAGAAAAGAAATATCGTTGTAGCGACTCCCAGGGGATGCGTCTACACAGTCACAACCCCGAACGGAAGCATTACTACACGGCTGAAGTGGGCGCAGGATTTTGCGCCGAAGAAAAAGGCAGCCTTCATGCGGGCCCAGGAATTTGTTGACTCAGAATGTCTGCGGTACATGAATCCAATGACGCCGCGTCTGACGGGGGCAATGGTAAAGTCGGCCACTCTTGGTACCGTGGTTGGAAGTGGGTCAATCGAGTATCTGGTGCCCTATGCAAGAAGGCAATATTATGAACACGAGGAAAAAGCAAGGTGGTTTGAACGGATGAAGGCAACTCGGAAAGAGCCGATTTTGAAAGGAGCGATGCGGATTGTCAGCGGTTAAGCCAATTATAGAGAGTATTCGGAATTATATCCTGACTTGTGATTTTTTAAAGGATGGGAAGGTTAATGTAGATTACCTACCTGACGAGATGTCCTATTCCATAGACCCTATTGGAGGGGATCCAATCTATAAGCGGTATACGGATGGGGGATGCCTAAAACAGTTCCAGTTTGCATTGACATCGAAGGAGGCATATGACGGGGATGCACGGACAGGAATTGCCAATAGTGGATTTTACCAGTTTTTTGAGGAATGGATAGAAGATAATAACATGTTGGATATTTATCCGAAACTGGAAGGACACACGCCGGTCAGAGTGGAGATAATGCAAAGCGGGTACCTATTCTCAACGGAAGCTGATTTAGGAAGATATCAAATTATCTGTAGGTTGATTTATGGGTAGAAGAAAGGATGATGTAGGATGGCAAATGAAACAGCAAGGAAATTAGTGGGAAGACATAAAAGGTTGTCTTTTATGAAGACGGAAGGTAATACATATACGAGGATGTCGGAATTTACATCCCTGTCAGAAGCAAAGGAGTCAAAGGAATATTCCAGGCAGTATGTGGATGAACCTACGGAGAGGTCGGATGTGGTCGGGTATGCAACCGGCGTTAGCTACGAATTTGACCGGCATACAGATACACCCGTACATGCAAGGCTGGCTGAGATCTCGGATGATGAGATTGTAGGGACTGAGGCCCAGGTAGAAATTGTTACGGTGGATCTTTTTGAAACGAAGCAGGGTGGGGCGTGCATGGCAAGGAAGCGGGTTTACAGCGTAATCCCGGATTCTTCGGGAGATGGAACGGATGCTTTAATTTATTCCGGAACCTTGAAAGCAGCCGGTGAGATTATAAAGGGCTCTGCTGCCAGTACGGATAAGTGGAAAACGTGTGAGTTTACGGAAGATAGTTCCGGCGGATTGACAGAGTAATGGGATTGTAAGAGGGAGGATAAGAGCCTATGAGCCTTTTTAAATATGGGGAGTTTGAGATAGAATTGGATTTTACGGATGCGGATACGCTGGCGGCGATTGAGGATGCGTATGAAAAAATGCAGGAGAATATCAAGAAGCTGCCTAAAACCGGCCGTATTTCAGAGATTATCAAGGCGCAGAATGTAGTCTATGATGACTTTTTTGATTCTTTTATGGGGGAAGGGGCAAGCAGCAGGATGTTCCAGACGAACAGCCTGGAACAAAGGATTGATGCCGCGGAACAACTGGCAGATTTCCGATTTAAGGAAGATGAACGGTTTTATGGACGAGTGGAAAAATTCCGGGTAAATAAAGTGGTAAATCATTCAGGAAACCGAGAACAGAGAAGAAACAGCCAGAAGAAGAATCATAAAAACAGGGGATGATTGAATGAATGTTCTGTTTGACTCGTTCCCAGAGACGGTAGAAGTTCAGGGAAAGAAGTATAAAATTGTGACGGATTTCCGAGAATGGATTAAATTCTCGGAACTGCTGAGGTGTACAGAACAGTTTAATATAAGGATATTAGATATGATTCTGGAATGGTATATAGATGCTCGGCCGGATGATATTGCGGCGGCCCTCACCGCTTTGCAAAAGTTTCTTAGTGCAGAAGAAATGAATCCAGAGGGGAATGAACAGACTGCCCAAGGCTGGGAGGATGATATAGAGGGTAGAGCTGAATCATCAGTAGAGGCTTTCTCTTTCGGACAGGATGCACTTTGTATCTACAGTGCGTTTATGGAAGTATATGGGATTGATATTGAAACGATTCCATATATGCATTGGTGGAAATTTCTTGTGCTGTTCTGGGGGCTTCCGTCTAGTACGGAGATTAAGGAGCGTATCCATTACAGGACGGTTGATCTGACGTCAATCAAAAATAAGGAAGAACGGGAAAGAATCAAAAAAATCCGAAAAAAGATTGTAATCAGGAATTCTCAGCGGAAGATGAACGATTATCAGATTGGAGATGTGTTTGGATGATAGGGGATTTTCAGCTACCGCGTTTTCCAATGGTGAAAAAATGGTATACTTGTCCGCATTGCGGTAAGAATCTGCTGATCTATGATAATACAGCAAAATGCTGTGGAATCTATATTCGGTGCAGACAGTGCAAAAGAACAGTAGAAGTAAGGATTTGAGCATTTGTGAGCCTGTGAGCCGTGCAGTCCTGTCGATTAGGAGGATTGTATGGCTGACGGACATTTGAATTTTGATACAAAGATAAATACAGACGGTTTTAACAAAGGGCTTTCTGCCATCGGGAGGCTGGTAAAAGGCGCGGGAAGTCAGGTGTCTGCGCTTGGGAAGTCCTTCCTGCCAGTGACGGCTGCCGTCACTGGAGTGGGGGCCGCCGCGGCAAAAACCACCATAGATTTCACGAAACTCTATGAGAGTACAATGGTCGTTTTTGAAAAAATGCTGGGCGGGAAGAATGCGGCGAATGAGTTGTATGACAGCCTGCTTTCCATTGCGAAGGCTTCAACGTTTTCGCAGGAAGCGTTTCTGACAGCGGGCAAGAAGCTGGTCGGCATGGGGGTGAATGCCCAGGATACGACAAAATACATGCAGGCCATTACGGACGCCGTAGCCGGTTTTGGAGGTACGTCAGAGAATCTTACCAATGTAGCGGAGAATTTTGCCAAGATATCCACGGCAGGACGCTTGAGTATGGAAGATGTGAATATGCTCAGTGACAATGGAATCCAGGCATTGAAGATTCTGGGGAATCAGTATGGAAAGACGACGGATGAGATTCGGGATATGATTTCCGATGGCGCGATTCCCGCGAAAGATGCCATGGATAAGCTGGCCGGAGGGATTGAAGAAGGTACGGATGGAGTCAATGGCATGACGGCCGCCATGAAAGGCATGTCGCTGGCTATGAAGGGGAAGACACTGACGGGGGCACTGGATTCTCTGAACAGTGGATTTCGGGCCTTTGCACTCAATCTGACAGGGATTAATCCCACATTGAAGGAAAATGACGAAGGATATGAGGAAAGCACGAAACGTCTGCAGCAATTAACGGCAGCAATTTCTACTGTGGCGGGCATACTGCCATCCCTGTCATCTCTGTTTACCAGTGTCACGGAAGGTGTCGGGATTCTGCTGGAAAAATTAGTCGGCGCCAATGTGGCTTTTGATGAGGCGTCTGGCAAGTGGCAGAATGTCGGAGGGATCCTTGGGACGATCCAGGAGAAGCTTGAGGATATAGAACCAGAGAAGCTGCGACAGATTGGAGATGTGATCCTGGGGATGGCTGCGGCTGGGGCTGTGCTTCCTGTCGTGGGCGGCGGGATCGCCAAAGTCGGTAATGCAGTGGATTTGTTGGGGCAGGTTATTGCACCTGTGGAAAAGGGAGTTACTGGGCTTCCGGATATATTTAAACGCACGGGAAGCGATATGAAAACTGCAGCAAAAAGTTTTGGAAATTTAAAGGACGCAATCTTACTTCCCCTTTCAGATATACCAGAAGGGATGAGAGAGTTGTGGGAGACGGGGCCAGGGGGTAAGATGATAGATGCCCTGTCAGGGGTCTCTGGAAAAATGACCGAGGAATTTGGAAAGATCGGGCCGACGCTACAAAGTAAATTTCCAGGGATATCTTCTGCATTATCGGATATGAGTTCTTATCTTGGGACCTGGGGCGGTAAGGTAGGGGAAGCGTTCCAGGGAGTTGTAAAAAGCGTTGGGAATTTTGCCCCAGGATTTATCGGTATGTTGAAATTCGGTGTGATTGCTGGTGCGCTGGTTGCAGGACTTGGATTACTGCAGGGACAGTTTGGCGAGCAGATAGTTGCATTTTTGCAGACGGCGGCAGAAAAAGGACCCGAAGTAATCACACAGTTCTGTAATGGTATTTCCAGTAATCTGCCATCGTTAATTGCCCAGGGAGCCATATTGATCCAGAATTTGCTGCAGGCAATCACGGCCAATATTCCCGCAGTTATTTCGGGTGGCGTGCAGATCATTGCCAGCCTGGTGACAGGGATTGCACAGCAGTTACCAATACTTGTGCCGATGGCGATTCAGATGATTTTGACGATTGTTCAGTCCTTATTGCAGAATCTACCGCAATTAATCAGTGCAGGGCTGCAGCTTGTAATGGGGCTTGGTCAGGGGTTAATCAATGCGATTCCTCTGTTGATTTCTGCGGCGCCGGTAATTATCCGGACACTTGTTACAGGTATTGTGCAGAATCTTCCCAATATTATTTTGGTCGGGATTCAGCTATTGCTTGCGCTAGTGAATGGGGTTGTCCAAGCGATTCCACAACTGCTTGCCCTGATACCTGAGGTATTTTCAGCTTTTGTGGAAGGTATTTTGAGTGTGGACTGGCTGAGCGTTGGGAAGCAGATATTGACTGCTATCGTTGACGGGATTAAGAGTATTGGAACGAGCCTGTGGGACGCAGTTACAGAAATATTTGATGATGGGGAAAATGAAGCAGAAGAAAAAGGACGGAATGCAGGTCAAAAATATGCGCAGGGTGTAGAGAGCACAACTGTTGAGGCACAAACTTCTGCTGCGGCTGTGGCTACAGCGGCAACGGATTCATTTGTGTTCACTATGGATTCTAATGGGGAGTTGGTCAACCAGGCGACCTGGAATATGGGAAATACTGCAAATAACGGATTGCAGATGGCTAATGTTCCAGGAGCCTTCAGTATGAACGCACAAGATGCGGCGAATGGGTTGATTACTACCTTGAATGTAAATGACATGGGTGCATTTTCGGCGGCGCAGTTAATTGGAACGGCGGCAAACTCTGGAATTGGTGCGGCTAATATGGGGGGCGCATTTTCCAATGAAGGCACGCAGGCGGGACAGGAACTAAGTTCTTCGTTAAGTGGGCAGACAGGAGCTGTTTCCGCTGCTGCAAGCCAGGTCGCTGGGTCAGCGGAAAGTTCTTTATCAAATGTAAATTTAAGCGGTTCATATTCCAATGTCGGCCTGCAGGCCATGCAGAGCTTAGCGGGATCCATCACTTCGTCCAGCCCACAGGTGAACAGTGCAGGAAAAGCCGCTGCTATGGCAGCCATAACCGGTCTGACTTCTGGAAGGATGCCGGATAAGGCAAAACAGGAAGGGACAAAGTTTATCCAGGCTCTTTCATCGTCAGTCAGATCTGGAGCCGGGACGGTGAGGGCTGCTGTCACTGCCGTTATGAATGCGGCGAAAGCGGCAGCTAACGACCTGTCCGGATCCGGATATTCTGCCGGGCAGATGTTCAGCGCCGGGATAGCAAACGGGATTCTTTCCGGGCAGAGCAGTATCGCCGCTGCGGCCGCACAAGTTGCCAATGCGGCAGTCCAGGCGGCAAAGCAAAACCTGGATATCAACAGCCCATCGAAAGTCGGGGCGTCGATCGGTGAAATGTTTGATTCCGGGATTGCAAAAGGTATTGGCGGAAATATAACCGGGATTCTTGACAGTGTGGGAAGGATGACGGGAGCCATTGAAAACGGGACCGTGTCGGCGTTGAATGCCCTTCAGAGGCAGGCAATACAGGGAATGATGGGTACGGCTGGTGGAAGCGGCGTATCTTATGGCCGGAGCCAGGGGCAGGCGGCAGACAGGCAGGTGCTGCCCGTGTATGTACAGACGAAAGCGACCCTGGTGCTGCAGGATGGCCGGGTGATTGCGGACGTGACGACGCCTTATGTGGACGCAAACATCGGCAATAACGTGGTAAAGAAAGGACGGTACCTTAAATGAGAAAAATAGAAGGGGTGTTATTGAATGACATCCACACTTACAAGGATCTGGGGCTTCGCCTTCTCGGAATACAGATTGATCCGGCTGATCCGAAGCTGGAAACGGTATCTGTCCCTATGTCCAGTAGCCGGCTGAATCTTGCAAAGTTCTTAAACCCGGATATTCAGTATGAATGGCGGAATATCGTATTAAGTTTTGATAAGCGGGATGATTATCATATGTGGGCTTTTCATGGTTCAAATATAAAGAACCTGTTCCACGGCCAGGAAGTGCAGCTGATCCTGGACTCTGACAAGGGATTTTATTATACCGGTACTGCAATCATTGAGACCAGTAAGGAAAATAATGTGTTTTGTGATTATCTTGTAACACTGGAAGCAGATCCATATAAGTATGAACGTTTCAGCAGTCTGGAACCGTGGGTCTGGGATGTATTTCCGTTCAATGGCGGTATCATCCGTAATTATAGGGATTTGGAAGTAAATGGAACTATGACATTGCTGATACCGGGACGACGGAAAAAGGTTGTTCCGGTATTTGATTGTTCTTCGGCTATGTCGTTAGGTTACGGCGGTCAGACTTATTATCTTCCGGCTGGCCGGTCTAAACTTTTAGATTTGCAATTAGGTGAGGGGGAGCATTTCCTGACCTTCCGAGGAACAGGAAAGGTGAGTGTTGACTACAGGGGGGGCGAGTTTATAATGTATCAGATTTTTTGCGACAATTCACTCTTATATGATCCCAGGGACGAAGACAATCCCATTTTAACCGGGAAGGTGAGTTTGACGGTGAATGCAACGGGGGGAGCTGACATTTTCCCTGCCGCCCATGCACAAGGGGATCGACCTGATCCGTAAGCTGAGCTCCGTGGTGCAGGTCTACGATGGTGGGGAACTCCTGTATGAAGGACGGGTGCTGGATTCCAAGTCCGATATGTACCATACAGTTACTTATACCTGCGAAGGCTCTCTTGCATACCTGTTGGACAGTATCCAACATCCCAAGGCATATCATAACCTGACACCGGCATCCTACCTAAACGACAAGCTCATACAGCATAACAGCCAGGTGGGTGCCGAGAAGCGCTTCCTTCTGGGAACCGTAGAAAAGCAGACTATGAATTATGACGCCAGGGAGGATAACCAGTATACCAATACCCTGGATACTATTATGGATAAGCTGGTGGACAGCAACGGTGGGTATCTTAGGGTAAGAAAGCAAGGGGATGACCGTTATCTGGATTATCTGGAATCTTATCACCGGACCTCCGGCCAGGTCATCCGGTTCGGGGAAAATATCCTGGACCTGACTGAGCACATCAGCGCGGAAAATGTAATTACCGTCCTAATTCCTCTCGGTAAGGCGGCAGAGGGGGAGAACAGGGAAGGCGGAAAACGGCTGACCATTGAATCCGTAAATGGTGGTAAGGACTACCTGGAAGATTTGGAAGCGGTTGCCTTATATGGCCGGATTGTCGGGACTAAGAACTGGGATGATGTGACGGTGCCGGCAAATTTAAAAACAAAAGGACAGGAATATCTGGCAGGCGCCCGCAATCTTACCGCCACGATTGAACTGACAGCCATTGACCTGCATCTGGTTGATGTGGACATAGACCGGATCAGATTAGGCGATATGATCCGCGTAGTATCACCGCCCCACAAGCTGGATAAATACATGATGGTATCCAAACGGGAATACAATCTTGTGAATCCGCAGGAGGATAAGATTGTGCTAGGCGATACCATAGCAGCCCTGACCGAAAAGCAGGTGGCTCTGCAGAAAAACATGGAGAAGCAGAAGCACTTTTCTGCCTCCGTGGAAGAAGTCCGCGGAAGTGTATCTATTTTGGCAGGAGAGGTTGATTCTGCAAAACAGGATGTGTCTGCGCTGGGAGGAAAGGTGCAAACCTTGGAGGGGAATTCTTCGGATGTACAGAAAACCCTGCAGGGTATCCATAACAGCCTGACAGCCCAGGAAGAAAAAATAAAGGGAATGAGAGAGGATATCCATGAGGATCGGGACCGGTTTAATGCGCTTGAGAGGGCAGACCAGCAAGCTGCGGAAACGACACAGGGGATTCTCGACCGCCTGGGGACTTTAGAGGGAGCTAAGCAGAATTTAGAAGAAAGGATACAGGGGATACTTACCAGGTTAGAGGCCCTGGAGGGAGGTGCATAGAAGTGACAGAGGCATTAGAACAACGGATCAGGGCATTGATACAGGAATTCCGTACTGCCATATATGGGGAGGAGGTCCGGAGGACTTATGCGGATATCGCAGAATTGGTCTGTATCGACGCAGTAAAAAAGGCGGATTATGCCACAGCTCAGGGAGATTATGCAAAGGCCCAGGGGAATTATGCGAAGACCCAGGGCGACTATGCAAAGGCCCAGGGCAACCAGGCAAGGGACCAGACAGCGGAGAACATTGCGGCGATTCATTTGGCCATGCAGCAGATACAGAATGAGTTTGGGGATATTAAGGATGTCATTAACGATACAGAGAATGGTTCCTTACTGTTAGAGATTAAAGGTCTTTTAAGCGATATGTACCGGATTGCTACAGATGCGGATATTGACCGCATTATTGCAGGCTCTTATGTGGATGAGGATGATGAAGGCTCTATCTTTGATGTGGCAAGCGAACAGGATATTGATGATATCATAAGCGGCAGCTACGTGGATATACCAGCATCCGAGGAAGTCATAGAGGATGCAGAGCTTCGGGCGATTGTAGAGCAGTCATTTTAGGTGTAAAGGAAGGTGAAGAAAAATGGCAAGAAAGATAGATATTGAACATCTGAACACCTTTACCGCATATCTGGCAGAGACGATCTACAACATATTTGTCCGGAAGCAGTTTGGCAAGGGATTATCCGAGAACGATTATACAGACGAAGAAAAGGTGAAGCTGTCCGGTATTGCAGAGGGTGCAAACCGGACGGTTACAGATGTAGTCTTAAATATTACCTCTGAGAATCCCATCCAGAATAAGGCTGTGAAAGCAGAGGCGGACAGGCTGCAAGGTGAAATAAACCAAAAAGTTCCATCCTCCCGTACTGTCAATGGGCACGCCTTAACAGGGAATATTTCACTGACAGCGGCAGACGTAGGGGCAGATGCAAGCGGCTCGGCGGCAAGCGCTTTAGGCTCTGCCAAATCTTATACGGATAAAAAGATTGTGGATTTAATCGGGGGCGCGCCGGAAACACTGGATACGTTGAAAGAGGTAGCAGACGCACTTGCGGCAAATCATGATGTCGTGGAAGCATTGGACGCGGCGATTGGCACAAAGGCCAGTGCAGAAGCCTTACAGGCGCATACCAATAGCCAATCGAATCCCCATAAAGTGACCAAGGAGCAGGTCGGCCTTGGCAATGTAGAGGATAAGACGGGCGCTGAGATCCGTGGTGAGATGACCAAAGCGGAGGTTGAGAAGGCATTAGGGTATACGCCTTCCGCAATTACAAATGTTCCAGATGTTGCGACCAACGACCAAACGCCGACATTTACCCAAGCAGCCGGAAGGGCGAATATAGCCAGCGGGGAGAAGCTGAGCACAATATTAGGTAAAATCATGAAATGGTATGCTGATTTTAAAGCGGTTGCTTTTTCTGGAAGTTATAATGACCTGAGTAACCGGCCAAGTATTCCGGCGGCGGTAGCCGTAAAAGGAAACGCGGAGTCAAGTTACCGGACAGGGAATGTGAACCTGACACCGGAAAATTTGGGCGCTGCGTCGGCAAGCCACAGCCATACCGCGGGGCAAGTGTCGGGATTGCCTTCATCGCTTCCGGCCAACGGAGGGACGGCGAATTATGCGAACTATTTAAATGCGGTTAATATACCAGCCAATGCCAACCTTAACAGCTACACAACACCAGGATTTTATTATTGCCCGGCCAATGCAACGGTGGCAACCTTATCAAACCGCCCGACGGGTAACGCTTTCTTTATGATAGTTGGGAAACATGCGGGGACATTCCAGCTCGTGGTGGAGTATATGGCATCTGGGTTTAAAGCCTATATGCGCAATTATTATAACGGTACCTGGGGAGTATGGGCGAGGATATATACCACCATAGACAAGCCGTCCACAGGGGATATCGGGGCTGCGGCATCAGGGCATACACATGGGGCTGCGACACAGTCTGCTAATGGTTTGATGTCAGCAGCGGATAAGAAAAAGCTGGATGGGATTGCCCTGGAGGAAACCCCGGAAGCGGATATTGACAAGATAATAGCGGGTACATATGCCTAGAAAGAGAGGAGATAAAAGGAAATGAAAGTCATAACAACAAACCGTCTGAATCGGTTCTGGAAGAATGGGGTTCTGCCGATTAAGAATTCCCTGGCGAGCAAGCTGAATACGGCCAATGTGGTGAATAATCTGCTTACGACACAGGCGGGATATGCGTTGGATGCCCGCCAGGGGAAAACGTTGGATGATAAGATTACTGCATTAAATAGTAAATCTACACAGACACTTACACAAACCATTAATGGTTTAAGCTGCAAATTTTATTTCACTAAAGTGGGAAAAACTGTACAATGCGCTATAGATGCGGTAGGCTCGTTGTCTTCTAACGATGCTGGCACAAATGGCGTTATCCCAGAAGCCTATCGTCCAATTTATACTTCCCGAATAATTGCCAAAAATATATCAGGTGGTGCCGAGTGCGGCACAACTCAATATAGGATAGGTAAAGATGGCCGTGTTGATATTGCATCCGGTGAAACAAGAAACGTTGAACGATATGTAACTGCTTGTTGGCTTACTAATTAATTTCACCGGCAGCGATCCACGTTATTTCGTAACCCTGGCCCACGATATTACCTTCAGGATCCATAACATATACATTACAACCGGTTTTCGTAATATCCTTTACGCTACAACCTAGCCTTACATCAATAGCGTTGGTCTGATAATTTAAAATGCTTGCAACCACATGAGGTACAGTTTTATACGCCTGGGGGAAATTGATCGGGGCGACCCGAAAATATCCATTTACATTTTGTGTAGTTACTCGGCCAGACTGAACATATTGTTTCTTCAAATTACTATTTAGTGCAGTAAGGAAAAAAAGAAAGGAAGAAATTTAATGAAAGAGATTAGAGCAGACCCATGAGGTCTTATTTTTTACCCTGAATAAATTTTTAGTAAAGGAGGCCGTAAAATGATTAAAATAGTATTCAAAAACGGGCGCGTGGACGAATGGTCCAAAGAAGAATATAGCGATTATAAGTACGATGGAAAATGTTTTATCGTGATTAAAGATAACCAATGGATCGGGTTTTACAATATGGATAGCGTTACATCTATTACAATCAAATAATAACAGGAAAGGAATAAAAGATATGAAAATTAAACTTATTGACGGATCTGTATATGATGTAGTTCGTGCAGAGGTAACCAATGGCCGGTTGGAGTTAGACTTCCAGAATAAGACGGCGGAAGAACTTCAGGACACATTTTCTGTACCGGCCTTGCTCACAAACATTGAACTGTTGACAGACACAGAGGACAAAACAGGTGATGTTCCTGGTTGGACAGTATATGGCGGTGTGATGACCCTGGGTGATATAAAGACGGTGATTCTTACCAAATCTGTAAATGTGACAGAACAGCGGTTGGCAGATGCAGAGGCCAACGCTATCGCGGCCAATTCCGTTGCAGAAGTAGCGAAAACAATGTCTTCAGAAACGGCTACACAGGTAACGGATCTGCAGATGGCAATTTGTGAACTATATGAAGGGATGGAGGTGTAAGATATGAGTTCCATGGCGAAAGTATATGCGATTCTGGTGCGTAAGGGAGAAAAGACAATAGACCAGGTACCGGAAAAGTTAATGGCAGAAGTGCAGCAGATTCTTAACTAGGAGAGTGAGAAAATTGGTTAAGGCGTTGCTGTTTTTCTTTGTAAGAAAAATATTCAGAGAGGAGGTAAACGAAGTGGCCGTAATTTATGCAACCCTGATTGTGAAGGGGAAAAAGACATTTGACCAGGTGCCGGAAAGAATCCAGGCGCAGGTAAAGGAGATTCTGTCTGATCTGGATGTGCCGGAACTTGCAGAGTAAGAAATAGGGCGGCTTTATGGCTGCCCCGCAAAAGGAGGTTAATTCCGATGCAGCAATTTATTATGAGTATCTGCACGACGGCAATGCCAATCGTGCTTGGATATATCGTCTGGCTGCTCAAAAACCAGAAAAAGGACCGAGACGCAAACAGCAAAGGCACCATGCTGCTTTTAAGGGTCCAGCTAATAGAATATCATGACAGGTATGTAGCATTAAAGCATATCCCTTCGTATGCCTTAGATAACTTTATTGAGATGTACGAGGCATACCATGATTTAGGTGGAAATGGCATGGTAACTGAGATGTATAAGGAAGTACTGGAACTTGAGATTAGAAAGTAATGAAAGGAAGGTAAAATCATGGATCTTACGTACTTATTTGACTATGTAAACTTATTAACTCTGGGGATTTGTCTGTGTGTGGGTTATTCCCTCAAGACGGCGTTTGTCTGGTTCCCCAATAAATATATCCCGTTGGCGGCACTAACGATGGGGGGAATCATTAATAGCCTGACTAATCTGGAAACCGGAATTAATGCGGCGGTCGTACTTGGCGGGATGATTTCTGGTCTGGCCAGTACGGGATTGTATGAGATGATGCGGAATCTGTTAAATAGGGATGGTAGTTTACCAGGTATGCCAGATAGAAAATAGAGATTGCCAGAAGAACGGCAGAATGATAATATAGTAGAGAGATAACCGTGTTACAGGGTGGTAGCCTCCCGTACTTTGAGAAAAGAAGGGAGGTGATGCAGATGAGTACATACGAAGTTTTAAGCCTGTTATTTTTAGGCGGTTCGTTCCTCGTTGCATTGCTTGCCTACATAGATAGGAATAAAAAGCGAAAATAAATAATCCTACCTTGTGCTTGGCCGTGCAGGTAGGATTATAACTTGCATATGGAGGTCAACCACTTTGTGGGAGGTCATCTCCTTTGTCTGTATTATATGATAAATTGAATGATATTGCAATGTGAAATTTGGAGAGTCCGGGAATTTGAACGGGCTTTCTTTTTTTTGCGCCGGCGCAAGAGCAGGCAGGAAGGAGTAGATTATGAGTTGTACCGTTGACCAGCTAATGGATAAATGCAAGCAGGCGCTAAAAGAAGATTGGCAGTATGTCTATGGTGCAAAAGGAACCATATTGAGCAGGGCGCAGATTGATGCATTACGGAATCTGTACGGAAGTAATTGTGTATGGTGGTCAGACAGCAATAAGGCAGGACACAAATGCTGTGATTGCAGCGGACTGATTACGACAGCGACGGGAGTTATGCGTGGGTCTGCGCAGTATAAATCTACAGCATTAGAGTGTTATCCCATCAGTCAGCGCAAAGCAAATATGCGCGGATGGGCGGTATGGATGGAGGGCCATATTGGTGTATATGACGGCAATGGTGGATATTATGCAATGGACGGAAGCGCCAGAAACATGGTTCATTATCCACTGTCAAAGAATAAGTTTACACATATCATTAAGCTGTGCGACGTGGATTATGGAAATGGAGTTAGCACAAATAAGGTGCCATCTGCGATCGCCAGCGGTGGCTCTTATAATGCGATCGTGAATTTTATGTATTCTGTCCGGATTGAGGATGGAAGGATTCTGCCAGAGGTAACGAATCTGAATGATTATGCAGGCATCCGAGGAAAACGGATTACGGATATAGCAATCCGCTGTGACAAAGGAAGTTTATGGTATCAGGTACATATCCTTGGAGGCGATTGGCTTCCGAAAGTATCCGGCTGTGACTGGATGGAGCCGGAGAACGGTTTTGCTGGTGACAATAAAGTAATTGATGCCGTAAGGGTATACTATAACACCCCTCACGATATCGTGAGTAGCCAAGGATACCAGCAGGCACAATACAGAACCAGCCAGATTAACCTGGGCTACGGTAAGTGGCAGTACGACGATGAAACCCAAAATGGGCAGAATGGATTTACAGGAAGTTTTGGAACGGCGATTGACCGATTCCAGTTGTTTTAATACAAGGCTGAATCCATCAAAATTTGATACAAATCATACCTGAAAATTACAAGTAAAAACGAACGGTTAGTGACACGTTAGCGACAAAATTAACGGAAATACGCCATTTTCGTTGAAAAAATTTAAGAAATTTTTAAGATTTATGTTGAGTTTCTTTTAAGGCGGCTATATTATAGTAACCATGTGAGATACATCAGATAAGATGTAAGCCAGATAACAGATATTTGACAGCAGATAGATCAGGGATGGAGGGATGCTCATGGATACGGAAACCATATTGGTTGTGGATGATAATAGAGAGATTGTGTACTCGATTAGTGAACTGTTAAAATATGAGGGCTATCAGGTAGTCAAGGCTTATGACGGCATGGAGGCATTGGAGGCGCTTGAGAGGGAGAAGATTGATTTAATCCTTCTGGATGTGATGATGCCAAGGCTTAACGGGCTGTCTGCATTGATGAAGCTGCGGGAGAAAAGCAGAATACCGGTGATTATTCTGTCGGCTAAGACCGAGGAGAGCGACAAGGTGTCAGGGCTTGTTCTGGGGGCGGATGATTATGTGGAGAAGCCTTATCAGCCGGCTGAGCTGACGGCGAGAATCAAGGCCCATCTGCGGCGGTATCATGCCTGGGGGGAAGAAAAGCCCAAGGCGGATGAAGACCGGATTGTCAACGGAGGGCTGGTGCTGGATAAGAAGCAGCGGGTAGTGATTGTGGAGGGTGAGGAGGTTCGCCTGACCGCCACAGAATACAAGATATTAGAGCTTCTCATGGAGCATCCGGGACAGATTTTTCCGGCTGAGCAGATTTATGAGATGGTGTGGAAGGAGCAGGCGGATTATGCGGTGGAGAATACGGTTATGGTGCATATCCGCCATATCCGAGAGAAGGTGGAAATTGATTCAAAGAAACCAAGATATGTAAAGGTGGTGTGGGGCATTGGATACAAGATGGAAAAATATAGTTAATAAGATTTACATTTTCTTTAAGAAAAACCAAATTCCCATATCGGGGTTGGTTCTAACGGCTTTTGGAGTGTTTGTTTTGGGTGTGATGATTGCTTATCGCCGTTCATATTCCACTGAAACAGTCCTGATGGTTGGGATATTGGGAAACGGTTGTCTGGGCTATGGGCTTAAGCTTCTTCTGAAACGGTATATGGAGAAACGGTATCAAGACTGGCGTGGGCAGATAGAGCATGATTATGAGGAATGGAAACAGAGAGAGTCTCTTTCGTTTAAGCGTCTTAATAAAGTTGGAATGGTCTGCGCTTTGGCGGCAGTCTGGTATCTGTACGACCTTGTCTGCGGCGACGGTACTTGGGGCGGGCTGAGCAGAGGATGGTATCATAATTTTTCGACTGGATATGTGATGCTCATGACGGTCTTGCTTCAGTTTATGCTGGCTTCGCGGGCGGTAGGAAGCTTCTGGCGCGGGGAAATGGACGGTGTGATGGCGCGGATGGACGAGCGTTTACAGGCGCGGCTTAAGGAAGCGTTGGAAATCGAAAGGAAAAGTCTTGAGAAGGTTTCAAGAAGCGACCAGCTTAGGGTGGACTTGATTACCAACGTGTCCCATGATTTAAAGACGCCCCTTACTTCCATCGTCGGTTATGTTGAGTTGATTAAGAAGGAGGAGTTAAGCGACGTTGTGCGGGATTATATTGATGTGATTTCGGCGCGGACGGAGAAGCTTAAGGAGATGATTAACAGCCTGTTTTCACTGGCAAAGGCCAGCAGCGGCAATGTGAAGCTGCACAAAGAAAATTTTGAGGTAAACCGGCTGATCGAGCAGATTTTTGCAGACATGGACGACAGGGTGAAGGAGAGTGACCTTAAGTTTGTGGTTAAGCTTACGGAGGAGGATACGAAGATTTATTCGGACAATACGTATTTTTACCGTATCTGCCAGAATTTGATTGAGAATGTGCTGAAATATTCTGCGAAAGGAACCCGTGCGTTTGTGAGGACATATTTGAAAGGCGAGCCGGAGGGTGAGGATGAGCGCCGTATCTGCATAGAGATTACCAACACGGCTGGGTATTTTATGGATTTTACAAAGGAGGATATTGTGGAACGGTTTGCACGGGGGGACAAGGAGAGAACCAGCGAGGGAAATGGACTTGGGCTGGCGATTGTGAGTACCTATGCGAAGGCGTTAGGCGGAGAGTTTGATATCAGGATAGACTGCGACCAGTTTAAGGCTTGTCTGGAATTTGAGCTGTGAAATTTCGGGTAGTTTTGGAAAGTATATAATGTCACACAGCTTAATGATATGTGTAAACTTATTCTTGGATAATGGGTAGTGTACCATGTTCCTTGCGCTGCCGTCCATGGCGTAATAATCGCTTTTCCCATCATATACCCCGATATGTCCCTTCATCCAGACCGCCCATCCGCGCATATTTGATTCGCGCTGGCTGAAGGGATAACACTCTAATACCGTGGATTTATACTGAACAGACCCACGCATAACTCCCGTCGCTGTCGTAATCAGTCCGCTGCAATCCAAATTTTACATTGCAATATCATTCAATTTATCATTTATCATTCTGCCGTTCTTCTGGCAATTTTTATTTTCTATCCGGCATACCTGGTAAACTCCCATCCCTATTCAACAGATTCCCCATCATCTCATACAATCCCGTACTGGCCAGACCAGAGATCATACTGCCAAGCACAACCATTTAACTATATAAAGATCTTCAGGCATTGATATCAAATCGCAACAATCTAAAATCTTATCACCTTGCGTCCTGTTGTCCTTGACAGGAAGAAGCGGTTTACGGATAGTTGCTTCTGGAAGGCTTGATAGAAATGCGAGGTTTTTTTCTTACGAGTATATTCATTTTTTTACATCACCTCCTGCTCTGGAATCTTTGGTTTCAAAAACATATTTTTTTGCTGACAAAAATTTGCGTAATCCCTTTGTCTGCAAGATATTTCTTTATTTCCAAATTTGTTTGCATATATTCGCCTCGAATCACAATATTATTGAGGCTAGTTGTAATATACTACAATAATATTGTGAATTTAACAGTTTGTCTAAAAACATCTCAAGAATTTTGTGATTTTATGTTTACATTTTCTAAATAATATTGTACTATTTGGGTACAAAGAGAGGTGAAATCAATGACTTTTGGTGAGAAATTAAAAGCCGCACGAATTAACACAGTGCTAGAGAATGAATACGCCATAGCTGAACAGTTAGAGAAACAAAAAGACCGTATAAAAGAACTGGAAACCTCTCAAGCCACCGTCATAGACATCCAGCCACATCTGGAGGACAACTCCCGGTTCATAGAGTACCATAGCAGCGCATCAGCCGGATCAGGAGTCTTCATCCTTGGCAGTGAGGGTGTTGACCAACTGCCGATACCCGACACACCGTAGAACCGCAAAGTAGAACAAAAATGAAAGGATGTGACACCATGGCTTTAGCACAACGGCTTACTTATACAATTGATGATATCTACGCCCTCCCAGACGGGCAGCGAGCGGAGCTGATCGACGGGCAGATGTATATGATGGCACCACCAAATGCAAGACATCAAGACATTATTTTTTCATTATCAAGAAAAATTGCAGACTATATTGATATTAATAAAGGATCCTGCAAAATATATCTTGCTCCTTATGCGGTATTTTTAAATGCTGACGATAAGAACTATGTTGAGCCTGATATATCTGTTATCTGTGATAAAAGCAAACTAGAAGATAAGGGATGTAACGGGGCTCCAGATTGGATTGTGGAAGTTATCTCTCCATCAACACAACGGATGGATTACAGTATCAAGCTATTTAAGTACCGCACTGCCGGGGTTCGGGAATACTGGATTGTGAACCCGATAACAAAAACGGTTCAAATATATTCTTTTGATGGCGAAGAAGATTCCAGCCAATTTTCTTTTGATGATGAAATCTCCGTCCACATATTTGATGGTCTGACTATCAAGATGTCTGATTTATTATAAAGAAAACCGCCCCTGCGCCAACAGAGACGGTTTCACCGGAACGGGGAATACTACGAAGGCCGTAAGAAGGAGCTGTCTTCTGATTCCGAGGAACTGAAACTATTATCCGGCAGTATATGAGGTAAAAATAATTGAATAAAGAAGGAAAATATTCTCCTGGCTTTTCTTATTGTACTCGTAATTTCTGTTAGTTAGCAAACGCTTTTGCTGACAATGCAAAGGTCATGGTAAAAGGGCAGGTCACAATTCTAAAAGATGTCCGAGAGGTGCCTGGTGTGGCAATATTTTTTTATTGTGGAGGGTGGCACTGCCCGAATCGTTAATTCGGCTCTCTACGCTGTAACTGATTCAATACAGCCATCTTTAATCATGATAATCTCATCTGCCTGTGCTGCAAGATACTTGCTGTGCGTTACTACAATGACGCACTTTCCAAGCTCATGCGCCGTTCTTTTTAGTAATTCTATAATTTCCCCTGCCGTGTTTTCATCAAGGTTACCCGTCGGCTCATCTGCAAGCAGCAATTTCGCGTTACTTGCCAGTGCCCTTGCAATGGCAACCCGTTGCTGCTGGCCGCCCGATAGCTGTAAAACATTTCTTTTCCAATCCTCACAAGGAATGTTTACTTTCTCCAATAAATCCTGGGGTTTTTTTGTTCCGCCAAGCCGCACGTTTTCCTCTGTCGTCAGATAATCAATCAAATTATAATTTTGAAAAACCAATGAAACATGATGCTTTCTGTGGTAGTTAAGCCCTTTTTTCTGTATATCCTCACCGTCATACAAGATGGTTCCTCTCACAGGCAGATCCAGTCCTGCAAGCAGGGACAGGAATGTCGTTTTGCCTGCCCCGCTTGCCCCGACAATCGTGTAAAACTTCTTTTCTTCAAACTGCATGGAAACATTTTTTAAAATTTCTTTTTCTTTCTGTGATTTATAAGAATACTGCACATTTTTGACTTCTAATACCATCTTTTTGTCCTCCTAACTAATTTCACTGAAAATATCTTTGGGATTTTTACGGGCAGTCAGAATGCCGGCAGCCCCAACCGATATTACAACTAACAACGCTACGCCGAACCAATCGTACAGCATGAGTTCTGGTGTAACGGCGACGGAAACACCTGTAACTGTTTCCTCTGAATCCACCGCATTCTTTGCAACTTTTCCTTCCTCTAAGACAGACTGCTCTGTTGCCTTTTGCACCTGCTGCTGCACAAGATAATCCGCTGTAATATCAGAAGCGGCGGGCGCAGCCGCAAAAGAGAGGAATAGGGCGGCGGCAGCGATCATGGATGCTTCCAATAATATCTGCCCGAATATTTTTATCTTCGGTGTGCCAAGGGCTAATAGAATCCCAATTTCCTGCACCCGCCCTTTCATCCAAAAAACGAATACTAAAAATAGGATGATCAGGCTGGCTCCTGCAACTACAATAACTAATATCTGGCTGACATTTTCCAAATCATTGAAATTTTGGGACATCTTATTAATATTACCGTTGTTGTCAATCAAATCATAGCGTTCCCAACCAATATCCACTTTCTGTATCTCTTTTTTTATTTCATCGTATTGGTTCACGTCTGCCACTTTGAAATATGCTTTTTCGTACAATGCACCTGATGTGCTTCCTTCTGCTTTTTCTGGAAATCCTAAATCTGTAAATATAATATTTTCAGAACGGTAAGTATCTCCAGCCATAACAGGCATCATTTTCTGCTGAACCCTGTAAATCCCAACAATCTCCGCCCCAAAGACGGTTCCATTCTCTACATTACGGCGGTCATTGAATTGTATCCTGTTTCCAACCGACAGATTGTTTTTTTCGGCAAGTTCTTCTGAAATCACGCATACGTCAACATCTCCCTCCGTTATCATTCTCCCATCCTTAATTGTTACATTCCCTGACAGGACATTGGCATCCAATGCCATATCCTTATTGCCGATTAAGCTGACACAAAGCAAATCAGAACTCTGGTCTACATCATCATCCTCAATTCTGGAAAAATCCACAGGATTCACTGCTGTGACGGCAGTTGTAATATTATATTCGGAAATTCCAGACACAGCGGCAATCTTTTCCATATCATTGATTAAAACCGTCTGGAACGAATTATCATACGATACCCTCCATGACGTACCATAGTTTGTTTCTATTTTTTCAACATTCACGCCATCGAAATTCCCTTCTTCCCCCTCGGTCTTTTTTGCAAGAATTTTATCCGCCCTGTTCCGCTTGTTTGCTTCGTTTGCTTCTATCACAAATCCAGCCCCTACTGCCTGCTTTGTCTTATTCTGGGTGGCGATGCTTGCGTTTCGGCTGGCCATGCCCGATAAAAAAAACAGACTGATCATAAATACTACAAAAAACAGAAGTATGCTTTTGACTGGTTTGCGTATGACCGAACGCCACGCCATTTGGAAACTATTCATTGTCTATCCCTCCATTTTTGATAAAGTTTCTTTGGGGTTCGTTCTTAATATCGGGAGCAGGGAGACTATGACTGCCGCCAATACAAGCAGGCTTCCCAAACCTGCCAGAATGCCTATATCTTTGAACTGTAATAAAACCTCTAAAGAAATGTCTGTTGTTCCAGATTCCGTAAGAAAACCTTGTAAAATGCCCGCCATAAAGTTTCCAAGACAACATGAGCCAAGGACAGCGAATGCAAAGACGAAAAATGATTCCATAAATACCTGTAAAAAAATACTGGCCTTTGATTTCCCAATACTGATAAAAATAGCAATTTCTTTCTGCCGTGTCCGCATCCACATACAAAGCAGTAGAGATACGATCACCGTTCCTGCCAGAAGCGTTAGGGCAAGCATAAGCTTTGCAGCCCTGGTAATCTGTTCTAATGGCAGAGCCATTTGTTGATACAAGGTATCAGATGTCGTAGAATCTGCTTTATCAGATAAATATTTGTTCAATTCTTCCTCTAAGACGTTTAATTGCTCTGGATTTTTGCAATAAACAGCAACTTTGGCGTAACCGTCCGTTTCAAATAAATCCGAGTAGGAAATGTTATCTATGAATATCTGGTTTTCAATACGGTTTACAGAATCCATTCCTTCTGGCTGCTTGCTTTCATTTCCAGATAAAAAGATACCGACAATTTCCAAGGGAACCCGCTTTCCATTGGTATTTTCTAATTCTATCAAGTCTCCTAATTTTAATTGATTGGCATCCGCAAGATAAGAGTTGATAACGCTCCCTTTTATGTCCCCCGCAATATAATTGCCAGATACAAGACGGTACACTCCTTCTGAAAACCCGCTGTCATTTTCCAGATTATCGTAGGATAGAAGGGATGCTTTCTGATTGGTTACTTCTGTAGAATCGCTGCCCGTAACCAATTGGAAATTTACAGGGAACGCATCGTTTTTTGCCAGACAATTTACAGTGGAAACTTCCTCTAAATCCTTTATCCATTCCACGTCATCAGGCGTAATCCTGTCATCCTCTTTCAAAATCCCCATGACAACTTTTGCTTTTGTTTTTTCTCCAATTGCCGTTTTTGAATCAGCCGTTGCACGGAGAATCATGTTTGTGCTTAGTATCATGCTGCTCACAATGAGCAGCACAAAAAACAATAAGACTGTCTTGGCTTTTTTTCGCTTCAAATACCGAAACGCAAGCTGATAAAACGCCATGTCTATTCCTCCTATTCTGTGGAAACGCCCCCTCACCCCAGGTTAGGCGGCAAATCGACGGAAGGCATGAAAGAAATGCTTCGCATTTGCCTTCCTCCTATTCATATTGGGTAATGATTACTTTTTTAGCTGTAAAATTTTCTGTGTCGTCAAAATTCCCATAAAGCAGCAATGATGTTTTTTTCTTGATATCCGCTTTGGCGGCTTCACTGACCGTGGCTTCTCCAGTCGCTATGCTTATCACTGCCTTTTGGAATATGCAGTTATCTCCATATTTAATAGTTACTTTTGCCCCCTCATTTTCGTACCCTTCCGCAGAGACGACAGCCTCGTCAACTTGATCTGATGTTACTGGGTTGACCACGCATCCATTATCTGAAAACTCGATTACATGTCCCTGCAGATCAGATGCCGCAATTATTTCATCGCCATCCATACTCCCGATATCATTTGAATTGTTCTCATTGGAACTATCTTTTTTGTCAGAGTCTGTTGTGCCATTTTCAATATAAATATCCTTCGCTTCTCTTTCTCCGTTTGTGTCTGTGCCATTTGGCGTACCGCAGCCTGCCAAAACAAAAATACTTGCCCCAACCACGAATGTCCGCATTAATTTTTTGTTCTTCATCATAATTTTCCGCCTTTCTTTTTGATATGTTTGTATTTAGAATTACGAAGCCATTGTATCTAAAAACCCTGCTAAAAATCCTGTAAATTACGAAAAGATATAAGTGACTTTTTAGAGGATTTTTACAGAATTTCATATTATACTAATACTAAGCGGATTTTAATATGCTTTCATGCTTTGGGAAAGTCAAATACCCCGCTGCAAGCAACGGGGCATCAAATTTGTAGCGCGGCAGTCGCCAAATGTGCATGCAAGCATGCCCGCTTGGCTCGTTGCTCGCGGGAATAAACAAAACCAGGAAAGGATTAAAAAAATGAAAATACTTCTTTTAGAAGATGATTTAGAGCTTTGCAGCTCGATACAATCACAATTAACAAAAAACGGTTATATGGTTGACGCTTGTAATGATGGGGAAACTGCCATGCTGTATGCCTTACATACAGATTATTCCTATGATTTAGCTATTGTGGACAGGATGCTCCCTGTTATTGACGGGCTGACAATTATTAAAGCTATGCGGAAAAAAGGCATCCAGATTCCTGTTATTATCATTACAGGGATGACCGCCCTTAATGAAAAGATAGAGGGATTGGACGGAGGGGCTGATGATTATTTAGCCAAGCCTTTCCATATACAGGAACTGCTTGCCCGTGTGAGGGCTTTAACAAGGCGTCCAGGCGAAATAAAAGCAGAAGATAAACTCTGCTACGCAGACTTGTGTTTTAATAAATCAAACCGTGAACTGACTTGCAGCCTAAAGACTATTTTTTTAACAGCAAAAGAGTCTGAATTGTTATATGTCCTTATGAAAAGTCCGGAAACACTTTTCCAAAGAGAACAATTGATATTGAAAATATGGGGTACATCATCGGAAGTTGAACAGGGGAATGTTGATAATTACATTTCTTTTTTACGGAAACGGTTAAGGGAATTAAAGAGTATCTGCGAAATAAAAACGGTATATGGGGCCGGATATTCTCTAACCCAGAAACGGAAATAAGATTGGAGACCACAAATGCTGAAACCATTGTCAAAAAAATTAAACGCCTTTTTTATAACGACTATTATGTTAATCATTACATCAATTATGATTATTCTCTGCAAAAACTATATCCACATGGAGCAATCGAATGAGATTATTTTTTTTCAGAAAATGGTCACGCAGATGATATACCAGCTTGAAGATAGCAGCCAGGATTTTGAATCCATTGCGGATTTCTACCATGAGTACAGACACTCTATATTCTGCTATATTCAAGATACCTCTGGAAAGATGATATACCAGACAGATTCTGACTTTCCTACTGATGCAGACACTCTTTTGGAGCGTTTCCGCATACAGACTAAAAAAGAAGATACTTTCATAATCACAAATGATAATAAGCCGACTACAAACCAAAGCGGCATATTTGAGTTTAATGGAACGAGAAATGACGAATATTTAGGGATACTTGCAACGATTGTAATGCCAAATAACACGGCTTGCTACCTGTCGCTGATTTACAGGCAGCAGTCCTTATTTGATATTTTAACAAAACAGGCTTTCCTCTATGCTTCCTTATGGTTTCTTTCCCTTATTGCCGTGACGATTATGAGCTATTTTCTAATAAAGAAAGCATTAGAACCAACGGAAGTAATGTTGAAAAGCCAGAAGGATTTTATCGCTTCCGCTTCGCATGAATTAAAATCGCCGCTTGCCGTTATTCTGGCAAACGCAGAGAAGCTGGAACAATTACAAATAGATAATACTGAATTTAGAAAATCTGTTAAAATATTAGACAATGAATGCATGAGAATGTCGAAACTGGTCAAGGATATGCTGCTTCTGGCTTCTTCTGATGCGAAAACATGGACATTATGTAAAAATATCATTGATATAGATACATTGTTAATCTCCTTATATGAAGCTTATGAACCAATCTGTATCAGTAAAAAAATCCGTCTGCGCTTGGAAATCAGTGAAAGCAGTTATCCTAAATTCTGTGCAGATGGAGAACGGCTTTTTCAGATCTTGACAATTTTTATGGACAATGCAATTCACCATTCCATAAACAATAAGCAAATCGAAATTAAAACAGCAGTAGCGGCAAAATATATCACATTTTTTGTAACCGATCACGGAAAGGGCATTCCGGAAGATGATAAGCCGTATATTTTTAACCGTTTCTATTGCGCCGACAAATCAAGGACAGATAAGTCAAATTTTGGATTAGGACTTAGCATAGCAGATGAACTTGCAAAAATGATGAACGGAAACGTAGGCTGTGAAGATACGGATGGGGGAGGGGCTACATTCTTTGTCAAACTTCCTTTGAAATAGTCGGAGTGCAACTTGTGATTGCTTTTTAGCACTTTTCAATCTCTTTATTCTTTCGCTTATATACTGTATAATGCAAAAAAGGAGGATTTTCATGAATACCAGAATTATTTCAAGATATTTACAGTTGCTGCGCAAAAGCCATAATTATACACAAGAGGAATTGGCAAAAAAACTGGATATATCCAGACAGGCCGTTTCAAAATGGGAAACAGGAACCACCCTTCCTGATTTAGAGGTTCTGCTAAAAATTTCTAAATTGTATGGGCTTACAATAAACGAGATTTTAGAGCCGACGATACAGACGGAACGGATATCTGATTTTGAACAAATATCCGAAATTCCGGAAAATGAACTGAAAGAAGTATTAGAGCAGTTCGACGCACGATCTCTTGTCATAGCTTCAATGGGAGCATCGCCAGAGATAAATAAATTACTGGAACGATTATTTCAAAATATTGATTATAAATTGCAAAGGGAGCATATTGGGATGGTCAGGATCACGGAAGTCGAAGCAATACAAAAAGAGATTGTTTCTATGATAAATTTATATGTCAGAGAACAGGAATTTCAATCTGCACAATGTAATCTTCAATCCGGTCAATGACATTTTCATTTATGCCCATCTCATAGGAAAATCCGCAAAGTCATTTCTCTGTCTCCATAAAAATCCGTTAAATTTTCAAAATGTCTTTGACTGTACTGTTACTGTACGGTCTATGATACCGTATACAGGAAGAAAATACAAGGTGACTGGAGGAAAAATTTGTGGAAAACTTAAATGCTTACGAGAAGCCTGTAACTCTGAAAAATATTGTAAAATTTGCCGTGCCGACGATTGCCATGACGGTGTTTATGTCCTTCTATACAATGGTTGACGGCCTGTTTGTGTCAAACCTGATCGGTACAGACGCTCTTTCAGCGATAAATCTCACGGCGCCAGTGATCCAGCTTGTCACGGCAGTCTCGACCATGCTCGCCACCGGAGGCAGCGCGGTCATTATGAAAAAAATGGGAGAGCAGAAAACGGATGAGGCAAAGGAAGATTTTACTTTCCTGATTATCGTAAATGTTATTGTGGGACTTGTTATGTGCGCGGCCGGGTATCTGGCAATGGATTTTATTTTTGCCGGTCTGTTTGTTTTCAGCCGGAAAAAGAGCCTGCTGCATTTTAAGAAACCGGTATTCCGAATCAGGGTTCTTGGGAGTGCGGCTTCAAATGGGTGTTCCGAGATGGCGACGGCACTTGTTACAGGCATTGTTACAATGATGTTCAACTGGACAATGTTACATTATGTGGGGGAAGACGGAGTTGCGGCTGTTACCATCATCATGTATGTGCTGATGTTTGCAAGCTCCCTGTATACGGGATATTCTTACGGGGTTGCCCCTATGCTGAGTTTCTATTACGGGGAACAGAACCACGAAAAACTGAAAAAGCTTGTTGGGTTGAGTATGAAAGTGATCGCGGTGATTTCTGTGATTACGGCTGCGGCTTCCTTTGTGATGACAAGGCCGCTGGTATCCGTATTTGCCAGACCGGATAATCCGGTGTATAATCTGGCGGTAACAGGAAACCGGATATGTACGGCCGCATTGCTCTTTATTGGATTTAATATTTTTGCCAGCGGGATGTTTACCGCATTATCCAACGGAATTGTTTCGGCTGTCCTCGCATTTTCCAGATCGTTCGTATTTATGCTGATTACCATGATCGCGCTTCCTTTGCTCCTTGGCGTGAATGGAATCTGGCTGGCGACGCCGGTGGCGGAGTTGATGGCGCTTAGTTTGTCATTTTTCATGCTCCTGAAATATAGAAAGAGGTATGGATACTAAGGAAAAAATTTTTTTCTCCTGTAACATTTTGTGGACATTTGCCTGCCTGACGGGAAAGCAGCTATGCCAGATGAATATTGTTGAGGGAATGTTCTATGCATTTTTTGCGGCTCTTACGGTCTTAATTGTAGGAGTACCGGTTTCTGTGGTAATATGTATGGAAGTGAGTAAAAAATCCTTTGCCGGTAAAATTGTCCCATACCAGTTTCCATTTCTGGAAATGGGGTTGTTTATCCTGGTGTTGTTTGGCATGGAACTGATTCTGTCGGTCTGGACGGTCCGCAGACAGAAAATGTAATTCCTGGTGGAGTAGATGCGGGCGTTGGAGTAATGAACTGCATACAGAAGTAAAGGAGAATCTCCATCAGGTTATATTTTCTACCAAATTACTCCGATGGTTAGAAAATGATTCCACTGCAGTGAAGCCCTTGCTTCATCATAATGCATTTCACAGCAGCAGATAAACATTTCACGGAAATCAAATTGTTTCGGCGTTTTGGACAGGCTATAATAAAATGTCTGTTCTGATGATGACTTAGGAGGTGGCACCTTGATCCATATTGCAATCTGTGATGATGAAAAACAGATGTCCGATCATATAAGGACGTTTGTTTCCGATTTTTTTCATAAAAAGAACAGGGAGATCAGCCTCCGGACGTTTCTAAGCGGCGAAGAGCTGCTGAACTACGACGGGCAGATCGACATCCTGTTTCTGGATATCCAGATGAAGGATATCGACGGTATGGAAACAGCAAGGAGACTGAGGGCGGATAAGTTTCAGGGATTTCTGATCTTCATCACGGTACTGAAAGAGATGGTATTCCAGTCTTTTGAGGTGCAGGCCTACGATTATCTGGTCAAACCGGTGGAAGAAAAACAGTTTGAGAGAACCATGGAGCGCCTGTTAGCTTCTATGCACAGTGTCGGTGAAGACAGCCTGCTCGTGCAGAAAGGATATGAAGGGCGCATTATCCGAAAGGATGAGATTGTCTTTTGTGAGATCATAGACCGGAAAATATATCTCAACCTGGTATCAGGCGAAGTTCTTGATTATTATGATCGGATTGAAAATCTGGAAACAAAACTGGGAGGCCGTTTTTTCCGATGCCACAGGAGCTATCTCATCAATCTGAAACACTTAAAAGGTTATAAAAATGGGACTGCCTATATGGATAACGGCAAAGAGGTTCCCGTATCACGGCTGCGGAGCAGGGAGTTCTCCGGCGTTGTTCTGCAGTATATGAAGAACATTTGAGATTTGAAATGGTTCTGCTTCGGATTGCCGGCCTGCCTGAAAGGGTGCCGGACAGATAGGGAGATTTTACATATGGGAGGTAAAATGGCTGAGTATTTAGACTTTTTTAACAGATATATTATGGGTGTTATCGAGATATCTATCCAGCTTTATTTTCTGGCAAAAATCCTGAAAAAGAAATTATGGATTCCTTTTTATCTCCTGTTTGCAGTATGTGCGGTGGTTGTCAACGATTTTGTTTCAGTCGGCACGATAATGGGTTTCGTGGTGTTTGTATTCCTTCTTACGGTATACGGGATGCTGGTCTGTCATGCGGATTTTAAGTTTTCTATTTTGTATGCGGCCTTGATGACTGAAATCATGCTGCTCTGCTTTGGGATTGTGAACTCCCTGACGGGTCTTTTATACTCATGGAGGCCGGATTTTTTCTGTGGTAAGGCCGGCATCGCGGTCATGCTGGGCAGCGAGGTGGCGTCACTTTTGCTGGCCGGGTTTTGTTATTATATGGTATATCGCTATTTTTCCTATTATACAGCAGCGGAAATGCAGCAGATGTTTCTGGTTTTCATCCCGATCTTGATGATCTTTATTATGAGTGAGTACATTAATACGATCGCATTTGAGTACGGGTATGAGCTTATAGGGGAGGAAGAACCTTACCTATATCTGTTCAACCACTGGCAGTTGCTCGTCATGCAGTTTTTTGGACTTTTGAGTGTGTTCTGCATCCTGTTCTCTTATAAGAAATTACAGCAGAATTTCCGCCTTAGCACAGAATTATCATTACTGGAGCAGGAAGAACATTCTCTGAATCGGTATGTAGAGGAGGCGAAGACCCGTTACGATGAAACAAAGTCATTCCGCCATGACATCAGGAACCACATCACAGTGGTAAAAAATCTCCTGCAGAGAGGGAACGTGGAGGAAGCGGTAAGCTATATGGATGATATGGATGATATGGCAGAAAAAATGTCATTCCCCTGCAGCACCAATAACCCGGTAGCGGATATTCTGGTAGGAAATAAACTGGGAATTGCAAAAAGCATGGGAATAGATGTGGACTGTTCTCTTCTTCTGCCTTACCCCTGCAGCCTTAAGGACATTGATATCTGTATTGTCCTGTCGAATGCGCTGGATAATGCAATCCATGCATGTAAAAATCTGGATGACGGCACAGATGGGCATACTTTGCCGGATAGAAGTCCGTGCACCCCGATAAGAGAATGTATTACGGGGTGCCCGAATGGGTATATCCATGTGTCCGGGCGTATCCAGGGAGATTTCCTTATGATAGAAGTGGAGAACAGTTTCCATGGAAAAGATACGTTCAAAAAAGGGACAGGTCTGTCAAATGTAAAAAAGGTAGCCGAAAAATATGGCGGCGCCATGAGTATAGAGACACGGGGGGATGTATTTATCCTGCAGGTGCTGCTGATCATCCCACAGCATCCAGAAAGCATCTCACAGCAAGTAGATTAACCTGCCGTTTCTCGCTGCCGAAAATCGAAAAAGGGTGCTGTTTGCAAATGTAAAACAGTCACCCGGCAACATGAAAGGAGGAACATATTTATGGCAATGCAGACCCTAAAGGATACCTTTATGCCATACGGCAGATTCAAGGAAATCAATGGAAATTACGCGCAGTCTAAAACCGACTACGCAGAGAGGGTGAAGGAGAAGCAGGCAGCCCTAAGAACGGAAAAAGCAAAAGAAGCTGCAGAAGTTTGTGTCTGCAATACAGATAAGGTAGACCGGGAGATCGAAAAACTGAAAGAGAAGAAAAGGGAGCTGGAGCAGCAGATCCAGTCGGCCTTCGGGGATGAAACACCCTCCGGGTATCACTCTATGCCCTCCGGCGATAAAGTGGAAAGGAAGATCCAGGAGCTGGAGAAAAAACTGGCGCAGGTAGAGCAGGAGTTAAGCCAGAAGGACAATGATACGTACCGGAAGCAGCACTCTGAATTTTCCCGGATGACATAAATACTAGGGAGGGATCATTATGCATGCGAAAACGATGGAAGGCCTTGCAGGGGCAAGTATGAATATGAAAATGATGAGTACGCCTTTCCGCGTCTACCAAGAAGCAGAAAGGAGAGGCGATACATCTGTCATGGAACGGGCAATGGGGTATGTCGGTGAGACCGCAGATAAAGCAGAGGACTATCAGAAGAAAGTTGAAAAGGGAATGAAGGAAGAAGCAAAGGAGGCGCGGGAAAAAGCGAAATCAGAGCAGGAAAACGCTATCCGGAAGCGGAAAGAAGAACACGGGGAACAGGAAAAGAGAATAGCAGAAAGCAGGAACGGGAACACAGATACAGTCAGCATCAGTGAAAATGGGAAGACAATACTGGGTGAGAGGTCTGATCTCGCTCAGGCTGGTACGGTCAGCAATATGCCGGCAGAAACGGTAGATGTTGTTAAAACAGAGCCGGTAATCTATACGAAAACCGGAGAAGCCACCAAGCCGGAATCCGGTACGAATATTTCTGTTTCTGCATAGAAGGAAGTGATCCCTGGCAGCAAAGCTGCTGGGGAAAATGTTTTTTCAGCTATTCGATAGGTTTAAATAGGTGAAGAAAAATGAATAAGAAAAAATGGATACGCATTGTGTCGCTTTATTCGATGATATATACGGGGATTACATTGTTGTGTTGAGCAGTGTTTTGTATCTTTGCAATGGTACTTATGAAGATCCAAGCGGTAACTGGCACGAATTAGACAGGGCTATGATTGGAATAGTATTATTGAAAAGGATGCCCAATCTCAAAGTGGCATTTTCAATCAACACTTTAGATGACAATTTTAGGGCGGATATGGATAAAGGCAGTTCCATAAAGGACAGGCTTCATGCAATAGAAAAATTACATAATGAGGGTATTCATACGGTTTTATTTATGTCACCTATTTTTCCGTATATCACAGAATGGAAAGACATTATTGATAGTACGAAAGAGAATGTATGTGAATATTGGTTTGAAAATCTGAATCTTAGGGGGGAATACAAAAGCAGCATCCTCTCTTATATCAATACACACTATCCAGACTTAAAAGAAAAATATGAAGCAATTTATTTAAATAAAGATAATACATATTGGAATACGTTGGCTGATTTGCTCAACACGTATTGTGATGAACTGGGATTAAATTATGTCAATTACTTTTATTTCTAAAAACTTGTTAAGGAGAAATTAAATAATCAATAGATAAATTATGAGAAGGCAAATACGCCCATTGAATAAAAAAACGATGTTCGATGGACTGTATTGCTGTACCTTAATTACCCTCTAACTTTGTTTTTGAAGTTTGGAGGGATTAAAACAGAAAGAGGGGAACCAATCGACATTAGCCGACTTCCCCCCAATTATACCCGAAGGGTATGCTTTACGGCGTGCCCTTTGAGTATACCCATGGCAATATTATTTTTTCTTTACCGGTATCCATATCTCCGCATAGTAATTTTCATCCTGCACGCCCTTGGGATATTTCTCCGGATTCTCGTACATCTCCACACAATACCCTGCCGCGAATTCGTAGTCCTTCAAAGCAGGAAGCCATTCCGAAAAAATCTTGATATTCACATCCTGAAGTGAATCCGGCATCGGGCCTTTACACGGGAATACGGCCCATGTGAACGCCGGAATGGTCCTTGTCACAAATTCCTGGGGAATGTCTTTTGCCGGATGATAGACGTCTGCGATGAGATACTCAAAAGTCTCATGTCCCATCTGGGGATCGATATTGATCCCAAACATCCCGCCTACATGCCGTCCGTTTCCGGATGTATAGTGCTCATTCCAGAACGCCGGAATCTCCTGTTTGGCGTTTTCATATTTAAATTCTTTTGCTGATGCGAGAACGGTAAAGCTCTCTTTTTTTGTAATCCTGTAATCCATGAGATAACCACCTTTCAATGATATTGTCAGCTTCAGAGGCGCGAAGTTTTTCACCATTGCGTTTCCCCTTCGGAAAGCCTGCGGCTTCGGATGTATTCCATGAGCGAACATCCGCATAACATACTGAAGCCCTTGTGAAAATAAAAGGGAGAGACAAAGACGTGTGCTGCCACGTCGTCTACCGTAAGTTCTCCTGTAATATGCTTTTCAATATAGTCCAATGCCTGCGTGATAATTGTCATCCAGTCCACAGCTTTTTCCTCCGATTGTCGTAATAATTCCTGTTTGTTTGAGCGCTCGTCTTTAGTATAACATTCTTTGGCTTCTTATTCCCGTCTTTTCTTGTTCTCTTTTGTCTAAAATATTTTTGTCCCAGAAAAATTATGAAATATCCCATCTTATAGAATCGATATTTTCAAAATGTTATAGTGAATTTAATTATGTTATGTACAGGAGGTATTACCAAGATGAAGAACAACATGAGAAAATGGCTCTTATCTCTGGCTTTCTGTATCGCACTGTGCGGTATGGCAGGCTGCGGCAAAACTTCAGATTCACCAAAGGATACAGGACAGCAGGGAAAAGACACGGTACAGGAAAGCGAAAAACCCCAGGCTTCGGAGTCGGAAACAGAGGAGGAATTTGAGATTTCGGAATTGAAGGGAGTACCGTCAGATTACTCCAAGGAGGAGAATTGGATGAGGCTGCCAGAGATTACCCATGAGGTGGATACCATATATCTCTATCCAACCTGCTATCTGGACGATTCTGAAGATGCGAAGCCAATCTGCGATATTGACAACGAAGCTGTCAGGGCGCGTGCCAGGGATATCTATGAAAACCAGGGGACGGTTTTTGAGGAATCAACCAACGTATTCGCGCCGTATTACAGACAGAGCAATATTTACGCGGTGGGAGGCTTAAGTCATGAGGAATTGGAGGAATATCAGTTGAATGAGCAGAGGACAGATGTGTATGCGGCTCTTGACTATTATTTTGAAAATTATAATGAGGGCAGGCCCTTCATGATTGCAGGCCATTCCCAGGGCTCCATCATGACGAAGATTGTTCTTGGAGAGTACATGCAGGCCCATCCGGAATATTACGAACGCATGGTTGCGGCATATCCGATTGGATTTTCCATTACCGAAGACTGGCTTTTGGAACATCCTTATCTGAAATTTGCCGAGGGCGCTGATGATACGGGCGTGATTGTATCCTGGAATACCGAGGGGAAGGGAAATCAGGGGCAGAGCAATCTGGTGGTAGAGCCGGAGGCGTTAAGTATCAATCCCATTAACTGGAAACGGGACGATACTTATGCTGATTTTGATGAAAACTTAGGCAGCAGGCTTCTGAATGAGGAGACGGGCGAGTATGAGATTGTGAAAGGGGTTGCGGACGCACAGGTGGACACTGAGAGGGGCGTGGTCATCTGTACAGCCGAGAATGTAGAATATTCACCGGCGGAATTGTTCGGACCGGAGAGCCTGCATGGCCATGATTATGATTTTTATTATGAGAATCTGCGGGAGAACGTCAAGACAAGGGTGCAAGCCTATATGAAGCAATAAGAGACTGTATGAAAAGAAAAAGGAGGAATCAGTGATATGAATTTTCTGGACGAATTTCAAAGTATGGTGCGCCGGTATCCGGACAAGACGGCTATCGTTGACCGAGGCGGGAGAAGAACCACGACGTACCGAGAGTTAGACGCTTTAAGCCGCAGGATTGCGGCGAAGCTTGCACAGTCAGGGGAGATTTCCGGACAGGCGGTTCTGGTGTGCATGGACAGGAGAATGGAGTATGCGGCGGCAGAGATTGGAGTTCTGATGGCAGGGGCGGCTTTCGCACCTGTGTTGCCGGAATACCCCAAAGAGAGGCTTGACTACATCCAGGAGGATTGCCAGGCGGCCGTACGGATTGACGCAGACTGGCTTAGGGATGTGGGCCGGTATGAGGAGGCTTCCCCTGTGAGGGTGGCGGATGAAAACAGGGCAATGCTTATCTATACCTCCGGCTCTACCGGAAGGCCCAAGGGAATCGTTCACAGTATGGCGAGCCTCACCCAGGGAATCATGAGAGTCAGGAGTATTTTGTATCTGGAGGATAAGGATGTGGTAGCTGCAATGGCGCCCATGTCCTTTGTGGTTCTGGTTATGGAGTATTTTGGCACCTTAAGCTGCGGCGCGTGCACCCATATCGTACCGGAGGAGATTCGCAAAGATGTGAGAATGATTGAGGATTATTTTGTGGAGTATGATATTACCTGCGCCTTTTTCAGTCCTCAGATCATGAAATTTTTTAAGAATAAAGGAGGAGCCCTTAAGAAGGTTGCCACAGGAAGCGAACGGGTTTCCAGGCTTTCAGGGGATGGATTTGAGCTGTATAACGTCTATGGGTGTAGTGAGACGGCGATGATTGCGTCGTACTATAAGATTGACGAGCCTATGGAGAATACGCCGATTGGAAAGCCGGCACAGGGCCTTAAGTTTTTCGTGCTGGACGAAAACGGAAATGAGGTGGCAGACGAAGAAGACGGCGAGCTTTGTATCAAGGGTATCCTTGGGGAAGCCTACTTAAATCTTGAAGAACAGAGCGCACGGACGTTTCAGAAGCAAGAGGACGGGGAGGTGCTTATACATACAGGAGATATTGTAAGAAGGCTTAAGGACGGGAATTATCTGTATGTCAACCGCAAGGACTGGATGGTAAAGATTAACGGGCAGCGAGTAGAGACGGGAGAGATTGAGATTAAGATGTCTTCCATGGAGGGCGTGGAAAATGCAGTTGTGAAGGCATTTTCGGACGAGAACGGGCAGAATTATCTCTGCGGCTACTATGTGGCAAAGCCAGAGATCATGTCAGAACAGCTTCGCGCCTTCTTAAGAGACTCATTGCCGGAGTATATGATTCCACGCTTCTTCAAGCGGCTTGACGCGCTTCCGAAGAATGTCAACGGCAAACTGGACCGTACGGTACTGCTGCCGCCGGGACCTGAGGAGTATAAGGCCAGGTATCATGAGCCAAAGAATGATGTAGAGCGTCGGATTTGCAGCGGCTTTGAGGAGGTTCTCCATTGCGGTAAAACGGGCAGGGAGGATGATTTCTTCCGTCTGGGCGGAGATTCCATCAATGTACTGCAATTACTGGAATGTGTTTCAGAGCTTCCTATGACGCCTGAGATGGTCTTAAGGGGTAGGACGCCTGAGATGATTGCAGAGCTTTTGGATGCAGATGAGGCAGAGAAAATCGAGAAGGCCTGCGGCAAGAGAGATGTTTATCCTCTGACCGATTCCCAGATGGGCGTTTATCTGGAGTGCGTAAACGACCCAGAGGCCACTATGTACAATATCCCCATGTGCTGTGAATTGCCCAAGAAGATTGACCTTAATCGATTCAAAGAGGCTGTGGGGCTTGCTGTGGCGCGGCATACCTCCTTTGGCGTAAACATTGCGCTTGATAATGGGGCGCCGGTGATGTGCCTGCATCCTGAATTCCAGAGGGCAGACCTTAAAGAATGGGAAGTGGAGGACATAGAAGCAGTAAAGAAAACCTTTGTCCGCCCGTTTTGTATGGAGGGAGAGCCTCTTTACCGTATGGCTCTCTATCGGTGTAAGGGACGCTGCTACTTTTTGTTCGACGTCCATCATCTGATTTTTGACGGTACGTCGGTCAAGGTATTTCTGGATGAAGTTTCCCTTCTCTATCAGGGAGAAGAACCAAAGCCGGAGGAGATTTCCCTGACGGATTTGGCGGTTTACGAGGAAACGCTTAAGGAAACGCCCAGGTATCAGTCTGCGAGAGAGTATTTTAAAGGCAGGTTTGCAGGCGTTGACATAGAGGAAATGCTGATTAAGGATTTTAGGAAAAAGGTAATCACCCCGCGAAGCAAGGCGGTGAGGCAGGCATGCGGCGAAGAAGTTTCCTGTATGGCCGTTGAGCAGTTTGTAAGGCAGAAGGGAATCTCCGAAAACACGCTGTTTCTCGGTGCGTTTTCCTATGTTCTGGCTAAGTTAAGCGGACTTAACAAGAGCTTCTTCTGTACCGTAAACAACGGAAGGCATACAACGAAGCTGGCTCAGTCTACAGGAATGTTTGTGCGTACCCTTCCGGTGAGCCACTCCTTCGAGGAACGGATGGCGGTAGACGAATACCTTAAAGGCTTCCAGGAGGATTTCTATGAGCTGATGAGCCATGACTGCATTTCCTTCGCAGAGCTGGCAAGGGATTACGGGATCGCCTCTGATATACTGTTCGTCTATCAGGGGGAAATGTTAAACGGTTTGACCTTTGCAGGAGAGAAATATCCGGCCAAGCCAATTCCTGCGGGAGACGTGCAGGCGAATATTTCGGTTATGGTTATGAAGAATCAGGAGGGTTATGAGATTTCCCTGGAATACCGCACGGATTTGTACCGTGATGAGACAGCAAGGGGACTTCTTCGGATGATGCAGCAGACCCTTCAAGGGATGCTCTCCTGCGTGACGTTAAAGGAGATTGCTCTGGCGTCTGAGCTTGATTTGCAAGTTTTAGATGGGTTTAACGATACGGAAAAGCTCTATGACAGAAGTAAAACCGTGGTTGATTTATTCAGAGAGCAGGCCAAGAAGACGCCGGAGAGAACGGCTGTGGTCTACTGCAACAGAAGGTATACCTATGCCGGAGTGGATGAGATTACGGACCGTCTCGCCGCTTATGTGGCAGAGATGGGAATTGGCAATGAGCAGGCTGTGTCCGTACTGATTCCAAGGTGCGAGTATATGGCCATCGCCTCCCTTGGTGTTTCCAAGGCGGGTGCGGCGTATCAGCCTTTGGACCCCTCCTATCCGAAGGACCGTCTGGAATTCATGATGAAGGATGCGGACGCGAAGCTGCTCATTGCAGATAAAGAGCTTCTTCCATTGGTGCCAAACTTTCAGGGAAAGGTTCTCTTGACAGAAGATATTTTCAGTCTGCCGAAAGTAAAACAGCTTCCGAAGCCGCCGAAGCCGGAGGATTTATTCATCCTTTTATACACTTCAGGGTCTACGGGCGTGCCCAAGGGCTGTATGTTAGAGCATGGAAATATCGCCGCGTTCTGTCACTGGTATAGTGAGTATTACGGGCTTACAAAGGAGTGTAAGGTGGCTGCGTACGCGAGCTACGGTTTTGACGCGAATATGATGGATATGTATCCGGCGCTGACTGTGGGGGCGGAGACTCATATTATTGAAGAAAATATCCGTCTGGACTTGAACGGCCTGAATCAGTATTTTGAAAAACAGGGGATTACCCATATATTTATGACTACCCAGATTGGGCGGGCATTTGCCACTAGCATGAAGAACGGAAAGCTTATGCATCTGGCCATGGGCGGCGAGGCTCTTGCACCGTTTACTCCAAAGGGGAATACGAAGTATTACAATATTTACGGGCCTACTGAGTGTACGGTAAATGTGACTGTTTACCCTCTTGAGAGATACGAGGACGAATTCCCTATTGGAAAGGCAATCTCCAATATTAAGCTCTACGTATTGGACAGCCAGGGAAGACGCGCGCCTGTGGGAATGCCAGGCGAGCTTTGTATCGCGGGATATCAGGTGAGCCGAGGGTATCTGAATAGGCCGGACAAGACAAAAGAGGTATATTCCTCCAATCCCTTCTGCGCTCTTAAGGGCTACGACAGGCTTTATCATACCGGAGATATCGTGCGGTTTTTGCCGGACGGAAGCATCCAGTTTATCGGCAGGCGTGACGGCCAGGTGAAAGTAAGAGGCTTCCGTATCGAGCTTTCTGAGGTGGAGGAGGTTATCCGCAGATTCCCAGGGATTACGGATGCCACTGTGGCGGCGTTTGACGAGCCGGCAGGCGGAAAATATATTGCCGCTTATGTGGTGTCAGAAGGGGAAGTGGATGTGGACGCTCTGAATGCATTTATCGAGGAGAGCAAACCGCCTTATATGGTTCCTGCCGTGACCATGCAGATTGACAAGATTCCGCTGAATCAGAACCAGAAGGTGAATAAGCGCGCCCTTCCTGTACCTGAGCGCAGGCAGGAGGAATTGGCGCCGCCAAAGAATGAGACGCAGCAGAAGATTTTCGACTGCATAGCAGAGGTAATCGGCCATAAGGAATTTGGCGTAACCACGGATATCTATCGGGCAGGGCTTACCTCTATTGGAGCTGTGAAGCTGAATGTCCTGCTTTCCCAGGCATTTGACGGCGCGGTTATCCGCAACAAGGATTTAAAGGAGAATGACACGGTAGAGAAGTTAGAGCAGTTCCTTGCACAAAGTCAAGGGGAGGAAGCCTTTACAAAACAGGAGGCATATCCTCTGACCCAGACCCAGAACGGCATTTTCGTGGAGTGCGCCGCCAATCCGGGCAGTACCATTTACAACATTCCATTCCTGTTCCGTCTTGGGGAAAAAGTGGACCTTGGCCGGCTTAAGAAGGCTTTGGAGGACACGGTGGAGGCTCATCCATATATTAAGACCACTCTGTATATGGATGATAACGGCGATATCTGGCAGAAGCGAAACGACGAGCTGCCCTTTGAGGTAGAAATATGCCAGTCTATGTGTAAGGAGGATTTGGTTAAGCCCTATCAGCTTATTTTAGACCGTTTATTTAGAATTTGTCTTTTCGATACGCCGGAGGGGAAATACTTGTTCCTGGAATTCCACCATATTATCAGCGATGGGGAATCCTGCGGGATCTTCCTTAGGGATATGAATCGTGCATATGAAGGCGGCGGGCTTACGAAAGAGAGCTTCACCGGCTTTGAGGCGGCGCTTGTAGAGCAGAAGGCGTTAAAAGGCGAGGAGTATGTCCTTGCGAAGCGTTATTATGACTCAGTATTTGAAGGCTGTGATACGGATTTCCTTCCGGCCAGGGATCACAGGGAGGCTTCCCCAGGCTTGGGAGTATATAAGAGGACGGACACGCTAAAGCTGGACGCTTTGAAGAAATTCTGCGAAGAACAAAGGATTACCATGAATACCCTGTTTACGGCGGCATTTGGGTTTGTAGTCGGACGTTATGTCTATAAAGACGAGGCAGTATTTACCACTATTTATAATGGAAGAAATGATTCTCGTCTGGCGTCTGTGATGAATATGCTGGTAAAGACCCTGCCTGTGTACTGTAACCTTGATGGGGAGAAGGAGGTAGGAGATTATCTGAGGGAAACTGGCGAGCAGTTGATGAACAGCATGAATTCCGATATCTACTCCTTTGCGGAAATCAGCAGGGCTTACAATATCAAGGCTGACCTTATGTTCGCGTTCCAGGGGGACAATTTCCAGTTTGACGAGATTGCCGGAGAGAAGGCGGTTTTACAAGAGCTTTCCTTAGATACGGCCAAAGCGCCGCTGTCTGTTGACGTGCTGGTGGAAAACGGGGGAATTGTGTACCAGGCAGAGTACCGAAGCGACATGTATGAGGAACGGACGGTGGCAGGGCTAATGGAGAGTCTGTCGGCTGTGGTTTTGGAATTCCAGACAAAGAAGCAGTTGAAGGAGGTCTCCATGGTAAGCGGGAAGGCCCGCCGTGAGCTTGACAGCTACAACGAGACGGATTATGAGGTGGAGCAGACTACGGCAAACCTTCTCTTTGAACGGCAGGCGGCGCTGTATCCGGACAAGACGGCTGTGATTGCCTGCGGTACGTCCCTGACCTTTAGGCAGTTGAACGAGAACGCCAACAAGATTGCTAATTACCTGATTGACATGGGCTTAAAGATTGAACAGATGGTGGGCGTTATGCTGCCTCGGACAGTGGAGGTCTACGCTGCAAGACAGGGAATTATGAAGGCGGGAGGCGCATTTCTCCCCATAGATCCTGAATATCCGGACGAGAGAATCAGTTATATCCTGGAGGATTCTAAGGCGGAGTTCTTACTGCTGCCTGAGAGTCTGGCGAAAGAGCGCAAAATGCTTCTGGATAAATTGTCGGTCAAGGCCATTTTCATCGACCAGCTTCTTTCTTCGGAGGGAAAGACAGAAAATCCCCATGTGGACATCCGGCCTGACAATCTGTGCTACTGTATCTATACCTCAGGTTCTACTGGAAAACCGAAGGGGGTAATGATTGAGCACCAAAATCTGGTCAACTATGTGGATGACAACCGTTTCAACGTGGAGGCGCAGGCGTATGTCTATAATGCCACGGTATCCCTGGCGTTTGCGGCTATTACCTTCGACGTATCCATTTTGGAGGAATGTATCCCCCTTTATCACGGGATTACGGTCTGCATGGCAAATGAGGAGGAAATCCATAATCCTCTGGCTCTTTCCAGTCTGATTTTGAAAAACGGGGTGGATATCCTGACTTGTACGCCGTCCTTCCTGATTAATATTATCGACATGCCGGAGATGAAGAAATCCCTGTCCCAGATTAAGATGTTTAACGTGGGCGCAGAGGCATTTCCGGAGGCTCTCTATGACAAGATCAGGGCTTTGGGGACAGAGGCTATTATATTCAACGGGTATGGGCCGACGGAGACCACCATTGGCTGTGCCTTTGACCAGATGACAGGGGAAAAGGTTACCATCGGAAAGCCTATGGCGAATATTAAGATGGTGATGATTGACCGTTATAGGAACCTTCTGCCTGCCGGAGCGCCGGGCGAGCTTCTGATTATCGGAAACGGCGTCGGCAGAGGCTATGTTGGGAAGCCGGAGATGACGGCGGACAAATTTATTCAGTTCGAGGGCAGGAGGGCATACCGAAGCGGTGATTTGGCGAAATGGAACCACCATGGAAAGATTGAGTTCATGGGGCGCATGGATAATCAGGTGAAGCTTAGGGGACTGCGTGTGGAGTTGGATGAGATTGAGAATGTTATGAACCAGTATCCTACGGTAAAATCCAGTGTGGTGCTGGTAAAGGAGAAGGATTCTATCCAGTTCCTGTGCGGATATTTTGTGGCGGAGAGCCAGATTGACAGGCAGAAGTTGACCTGCTTCATGCAGAAATATTTAACGCCTTACATGGTGCCCAGCGTCCTGATGCAGCTTCCTGAGCTGCCCCTTACCAACAATGGCAAGGTAAATAAGCGGGCCCTTCCTGAGCCGGAGTATACCACGGAGAACCAGAATTATGTGAAGCCGCGAACAGAATTACAGCGTAAGCTTTGCGAAATCTTTGAGATGGCTCTGGGCGCCGAGCAAATCGGAATTGAGGATGATTTCTTTGAAAACGGCGGAACGTCCCTGTCAGCTTCCAAGGTGGCTATGAAATGTATGAGCGCAGGGCTTCCGGTATCCTATGCAGATTTGTTTGACTATAAGACGCCTCTTAGCCTGGAACGCCATATTCAAGAATTAAATCAGGCAGAGAGCGAGGACGAGACAGAGGGCGGCGAGGATAAGGAAGGCTCTCTGGAGAAGATTTTAGGCAGGAACAGCGTAGAGTATGTGGATGAGATCCGTCCGTCTAAGGCTGGCAGCATCCTGTTGACAGGGGCAAACGGTTTCCTTGGGGCGCATATTCTGAAGCACTTGATTGACAATGGGGACCAGGTGATCTACTGTCTGCTTCGGAAAGGAAAAGCATTATCCTTAGAAACACGGCTTAAGAGTATGCTGGTGTACTATTTCAGTAATCCTTATGAGGAATTATTCGGCAGCCGGATTCGTCTGATTGAGGGAGATATTACGGACAGCGCTAAAGTTGACGGGCTTAAGGTCTATGATTTCGAGCAGATTATTAACTGTGCGGCCTGTGTGAAGCATTTCTCCGCGGACGATACGCTTGAGAAGGTGAATTACCAGGGAGTGCTGAATCTGATTCATCTGTGTAAAGAAACGGGACGGGAGTTAATCCAGATTTCCACCGTGAGCATTGCAGGTGAGAACGTGGCCGGAAGGTTTCCGGTAGAGAAACGTCTCCATGAGAATGAATTGTACTTCGGACAAAGCCTGACCAACAAATATATTGACACGAAATTTCGGGCAGAGAAGGCGGTGCTTGAGGCGGCTTTGGAAGGGATGAAGGGCAAGGTAATACGTGTAGGGAACTTAATGAGCCGTGTAAGCGACGGAGAGTTCCAGATTAATTCTGTGACCAATGGATTTATGCGTACCCTTCGGGGATATGTGGCTCTTGGGAAATTTCCGGTATCCATGCTGGATATGCCTGCGGAGTTTTCACCCATTGACTCCACGGCAGAGGCGATTGTAAGATTGGCTTCGTCGGAGGGAGATTTCACCGTGTTCCATGCTTACAGCAGTTATTTAATCCAGATGGCGGACGTAATCGAGCAGATGAACCAGTCAGGAATTAAGGTTGAGATTGTGAGTGATGAAGAGTTCCAGAAGGCCCTTGAGGCTGCCCTTGAAAATGAGGAGAAGAATGAACTGATTTCAGGGCTGATTGCATATTCCTCCAGTGACAAGGATAACAGCTCGGTTTACATTGACGCGGATAATGGATTTACCACCAAAGCCCTTTACCGGCTTGGGTTCAAGTGGCCGATGCCGGATGGTGATTATCTTAAGAATGCGCTGACCGCGCTTGAGACGTTGGGATTTTTTGACGGCAGAATCTAGGGGTGGATATGGAGAGAAATGCGTTTTTGATTAATAAAAAAATTCATCAGTATATTCTGCCGAGTGTGTTGATGACGGTTGCCATGCAGCTTGGGAATGTGGTGGATGGCATGATTGTGGGGAATATCCTTGGACCGGACGCTATGGCTGCTATTGAGATTTCTATGCCTGTGCTGCTCGTCCTTCAGATGCCGGCCATGATGCTGGCAATGGGAGGGGCGGCCGAGGCTGCCGTGTTGTTGGGAAAGCGAAGCACTCAGGAGGCGGATGGTGTGTTTAGCGCATCATTGGCAGCAGGACTTCTATTGTCCGTGATTTTTGCCCTTTTTACTCCGTTTCTGCCTGGGGTTCTTGCTATGGCGCTTTCTGGGAACGGGGTAATGGCGGCGTTGGTTGAGCCTTATATTGCTGTGAATTTCGGCGGGATTCCCATTCTGACCCTTGCGATTATTTTTTGCTATTTTATGAATGCAGACAATCATCCGCAGCTTGGCAGCGCCCTTTTTATCATTGCGAATGTGGTGAATCTTGCCTTGGATTTGATTTTTCTAAAGGGGTTAAAGATCGGCATGGCAGGGAGCGCCCTTGCCACTATAATCGGGTATTTGACAGGCATGGTGACGGTTCTGATTTATTTTCGGTCAAAGCATCGGATGCTGCATCTTGTAAAGCCAGACAGGGAGGCGCTTTCTTACGCCTGTCTGGCGGCAAAGGCGGGGATTCCAAGTGCGGCGTTTACCCTGATGTCAGCCTTAAAGTCGGTTATTATCAATTCTGCCATTGTAAGGCTTTTGGGAAATGATCCTATGGCGGTTTACTCGGTGTGCGCCAACGCTGTGCTGATTGCAGAGCTGTGTGTGGGCGGCATCATAGGGCTGGTTCAGAATATTGCAGGAATTCTTTACGGGGAACGGGATTATTACGGGATACGCGCGCTGTGTAAGAAGGTGCTTACATACAGCTACATTGCCATTGGGGCGCTTTTGCTTTTATTCCTTATGATTCCCCAGTTTATTGCAGGGCTTTTTGGAATTACAGAGGGGGAGATGCTTGGCATGTGCAATATGGCGCTGCGCATTTTTGCCTTAAGTTTTCCGTTCTATGTGTACAACAAGTTCCTGATGTCCTACTATCAGACCATCTTACAGCCTGGACTTTCTACGGTAATTACGGTGCTTCAGGGATTTCTGGTCATCGTGCCTCTGACCCTTGGAGGAATCCTCCTGTGGGGGCTTTTGGGCGTGTGCGTGGCGGCGGTGGCAAGCGAAGCGGTTACTATCTTGTTAAGCGCTCTGTACCGAAGCGTGGGACAGCGCAAGGGAAGATTTGCGGCAGGAGTCTATATGCTTCCCCAGGTGTCAAAGGTTAAGACATTAGACTGCTCGATCCGTAACGACTTGAGTGAAGTGGTTGCCTTCCGTGAGAAGCTGTTTACCTTCTGCGAGGAAAACGGCATCACCGAGAGGGACGGGAAAATCCTTGGACTTGCTATGGAGGAGATTGCGGCTAACATTGTGCAGTACGGCTATCGGTCTGACCAGAAAAATTATATGGACATTAGTTTTACCATTCAGGATGATAAGTATATTTTACGAATCCGTGACGACGGGATTCCCTTTAATCCTTTGGAGTATCAGCCAGGCGCGAAAGAGCAGGAGGAGAAGGTGACAGTGGGCGGAATCGGTCTGCTTCGTAAGATTATGTCTGATTTTCAGTATATGCGGGTGTTAAATATGAACAATACGGTGGCAGAATTAGATATTGTCCCAAAATAAGTATATATTATCCCAGGCACAACAATTCAAGGGATGAAATTGTTATAATTGCAGAAAGCGTCTGGAAAGAATGGGGATAACTCTTTTCAGATTGAGGCAAGAAATAACAAGGAGGAATATGGAAGTGAACCATTGTGAAAATCGAAGGCCGTGTCCTTGTACTTACGACTGTCCAAGGCATGGCAAATGCTGTGAATGTGTAGCACATCACCGCGACAATGACGAAGGGGTTCCAGGCTGTTTCTTTTCCAAAGAGGCTGAGGCAACCTATGACAGAAGTATCGAAGCATTATGCCGTGACCACGGCATCATACAGTAATTCGTATTCTTCGGACACGGGCTTCGTCCAATAAGGAATAAATAATATATAATTTAGGAGGTATACCATTATGCAAAAACCAAATTTTACGGGATTATCCCATGTTTGTATCTTTGTAGACGATGTTTCAGAGGCATTCAAGTATTATGAGAGAATTCTTGGGGCAGTTCCTAATCAGCACATTCCTCACTGGAAGAATAAAGGCTTCTTCCAGGCAGGCGGATTTGTCAAAGAGGCTGAGGAGGCGGAAGTATCCATCGGCTTCATGGATGTACCCGGAACGAAATTCACCATTGAATTAATGTGCTACCACAATCCAAAGGGACGTCAGGAACCGGTGATTTTCAAGGCAAACGACATCAGCGGCGCAAGACATGTAGCGTTAAAGGTTATCAATATTGAAGAAGCTTTTGAGTATATCAAGGCGCAGCCGGACGTGACGTTGATTAACACCACGGAGGACTACAAGGTTTACCAGATCAGTAAGACAGAACCGTCAGATTTCTACTATTTTGACGAGGCAAAAGAGAAGGATGCCGAAGGAAAACAGAAGGCGGCGGATATCCTTGGAAACACGAAATACTTTTATTTTATTGACAAGTATGGCCTTCAGTGGGAGTTTGAGCAGGGTCATACAGATATAGGAGATTAGTGGGCAGTTATGGATGAAAAAGCAAAGAAACCCAGGATGCAGACGTTTCATGCGGACGATATGATTCTCAAAGAGGGAGAAGTAAGCGGCAGTATGTTCAAGATATTATCCGGATCTGTGGCGGTATTTAACCGCTATGGAGAGAAGGATGAGCATCTGATTGGAATCTATTCCAAGGGAAGATGTTTTGGAGAGTTAAATGTATTTTCCGACCTCCCCTGTATCTACACGGCGGTTGCCTATAATGATGTGCTGGTTATGCGCGTCACCGGTGATTCGTTGGAGGAATTTATTGCCACCAATGCGAGAAATGTGATTGATATCATGCAGAACATGGCGCATACGGTACGGATGATGCAGAAGAATATTGAATTCCTGATTGACGATTTCTCCCAGAAGGAGGACGAGGAGCAGAAGAAAAAGGACGAGATTAGAAGCAAGATTATGCAGTACACCAATCCGATGAACTATCCGCTTGCGAACCTGATACATACGAATGTGAGGGTATAAAGGAAATTAATATATAAGAAATGAGGTAGGACTATCATGAATATTACAGAGAATCTGAATGGAAACCAGCTATGCCTTTCCCTTGAAGGGCGGCTTGACACGACCACCGCGCCAAAGCTTGAGAAGGTGACAAAGAGCCGTCTTGACGGCGTGACTGAGCTGGTTATTGATATGAAAGGGCTTGACTATCTTTCATCAGCAGGGCTTCGTGTGCTTCTGGGCGCACAGAAGACGATGAACAAGCAGGGAAGCATGAAGGTGACCAATGTAAATGAAACAATCATGGAAATCTTTGAGGTGACAGGCTTTGGGGATATTCTCACCATTGAGAAGTAATTCCGAAAACCTTTCAGAGCAGGGTTTTATTTATGGAACGGGAACTAAAGAGAAATAACTTTTTTTTGAAAACGGTCTACGGTAAGTATGTGATTGCATCGGTTCTTTCTATGCTTGCCGCCAGTATGGGCGGGATGATTGACACGGTAATCGTGGGACGGTTTTTGGGAGAGACGGGGTTGGCTGCCATGTCGTTGGTCAGTCCCGTCTATTTGTTCTACTATACCATCGGCGCGGTGATCGGCATGGGTGGTTCTATTGCGGCGAATCTGTATATCGGAAAAAATGACTACGAGGCATACCGGCAGGTGTTTTCACTGTCCTTCTGGATGACTGCGGTTGTGTGCGTGGTGACTACGAGCGCAGCGCTGCTTTTCATAGAGCCGTTGCTTTCCCTGCTTGGCGGCGAAGGGCTGGTAAAGGAATATGCGGCGGACTATCTGTTCTGGTATATCATCGGCGGCAGCGGTACGCTGTTTATCTATCTTCCTTTGAATTTCTTAAAATGTGAGGGAAAGCCAGAAGACTCCTCCCTCTTGTTTTTGATGTCCAGCGGTTTGAACGTGGCGCTGACCTGGCTATTTATGTCGCCTGTATGCGGGATGGGAATGAAGGGCGCCAGCATTGCCACAGGGCTTTCCATGAGCCTGACGGCGATGATAGGACTCTATCTTTTATTTTGCAGGACTTGCAATATCCGTCTGGTGAAGATGCGTCCCACAGTCCGGATGATGGGAGAGATTCTGGTCTGCGGCAGTCCGAACGGCTGTAATAATCTGTTAAATGCGTTGAAAATCCTGCTGATTAACGGGATGCTTCTTCGGATTGGCGGGGCCGTGTATCTGCCTGTATTCTCACTGGTTAAGAGTGTTTCCGACATGGTAACAGGTGTGATTGTAGGGGTTGCCTCTGCCCTCATGCCCATTGTCGGCGTATTTCTGGGAGAGAAGGACGCAGGGAGTATCCGGCGTGTGTGCCAGAGGGCGATGGGGCTTGGCGGTATCCTGACTGTGGGCTTGTCCTTCTTGATTGCGTTGTTTCCCCAGATGCTCTGTTTTCTTTTTAATATTACGGAGTCGTCTGCCAGAGAGGGAAGCCGCGGGGCAATGATTTGTCTGGCAGTCAGTTTTTTGTTTGCATTTCCCAATCTGATGATGTCCGGTTATTTTAATACCATCCGAAGGTCTATGCTGTCGAATCTGATTCTGTCTCTGCGGCTTTTTATTTACCTTGGGCCGGCGGTTCTTCTGCTTGGCTCTTTTGCAGGTGCAAAGGGAATCTGGGCGTCCCTTGCGGCGGCGGATATGCTGACTCTGGGAACGGTTTTGCTGGTGGTGAAGGCCATCCGGCGTCGTTCGCCCTGTCTTGATAGGTATCTTCTTGATACCTCCATAGAGGGTGAGGGTGAGATATCATTTTCTGTCCGCAATACGGTGGAGGATATTATGTTTGCTTCCAATAAGATTACGGATTTCTGTCAGTCCTCCGGCATTGGGATAAAAAAGACCATGCAGGTGAGCCTGGCTATTGAGGAAATGCTGACGGTGATTATTACTTATTGTATGGATAGGGAAAAAGAGCAGTTTATTGATATCCGTATTGTGAAAACGGGGGAGGACGTGCTGCTTCGTATCCGTAATTCCGGCAAGATATTTGATCCTGTGAGTTTTTATGAGGAAAATCGGGAGTGTGAGGAGATGGCGGACCAGGTGCTTGGGATTAAGATGATTGCAGGGACGGCAAAGAAGATTGAGTTTCGGGAGACTTTTGGTATGAATAATCTGCTGATTCAGTTTTGAATGGCGCGGGGTGATAAGGAGGGAGAGACATGGTATTTGAAGACAAGGGGAGGGACGGTGTTAAGGACGACGGCATGGAGTTCGTAGAGAAGGAATCAGGCAGCCGTGTGACTGTCGGCTTCCGCTTGTTCCGGCGGGGGGACGGAGAGGAATTTCGTCGATGTATTGAGGATTTCTATGGCGACGGTTATCCTTATAAGGAATATCTTAAGGAGGAATTTCTTCTGGATAAATGTGCTTCTGGGGAAATGACTGTGTTGTGCGGCGTTACTCCTGACGGTGAGATTATCAGCACCTCGGCTGTCCGGCAGGATGAGGAATTTAGAGGAAGCGCTCTTTTGATGCTGCGGGTGGTGAAGGAGGCCTATCGGGGAATGGGGATTGGAAAAGTCCAGGAGGAGTGTCTGTTTCGCTATGCCGAAAGGCAGGAGGGCGTTTATTCTCTCTATGCGGATGTGATGACCCACAACAGCATCAGCCAGGGAAGCCTTGCACGACGGGGATTCGTATTCTGCGGCATACGGATGATGCTGTACCGGAATCCTGTCATGGTGCCAGGGCTTGGGCTTGCAAAAGAAGGGAAGATGAGCCAGGCTGTCATGTGCAGAAGGGGATGTGTGCATAGGATTGGAATCCTGTATTGTCCATCCGAGCATGTGGAGGAGGTACGGCGTATCTATGGTGAGCTTGGCGTGGAGTGTGGGATTGTTAAGGAGACCAGAATAGACGTGAGTGTACAGGCGGATGGCCAAAGCCGGTGTGAATGTTTGCTCAGCAGCTCGGTTAAGATGCCAGAAGTGGAAGAAACCGATATGTCATGGAAGGAAGAAGCGGCACATAATTCTTATATTTTGATGGTTCAGAAGATGGGGAAGGATTTTGAGAAAAGGCTGTCCGTCAGGATGGAGCAGATTGGAGAGTATGGGGATGCAACGGTGGTCTGCTATCTGAATCTTCGGGACTTGGCGGCTGTTTCCGGATATGAGACGCTTTTTAGGGCAGGCTTTTTCTTTACGGGGCTTAAGCCTTTGCAGGAAAATGCGGAATACATGCTGCTTACCTATATAGGAGGGCAGAAGATCCGCTATGAGGATATCTATTTGCATGAGAATGGAGAGAAATTATTGTCTTACATAAAGAAGCACCGCCGTAGTGCAAAAAGGGGGATTAATAAGATTGAAAACAATAAAAAATAAGGTGGTTCGGCTGGTGCTCTCGATTTCTCTTGCCTCGATTCTGCTTCTTGGAGTGGCTTCGAGTTTTGAAATCTGGAGGATACGAGAGAATACCACCGACGGACTTAAGGGCTTGAACGACCAGGCGACAATGGACGCCACGGACGCCCTGCGTACCCAGAAGAAGGAGGAGCTTCAGGCAATGGCGGAAAATAAGAGCAGCCTTGCAGATACCAGCCTAAACCTGATTTTAAACCAGACCAATCTGGTGGCTATGGCTGCGCGGGAGGTATATTCCAACCAGGGGTTCTATACCCATGGGCAGCCAGACAGCGAGCTTCCGGTAAATGCCTATGATTTTTCCTGTAATTATCCGCCGGAGACTCTGGGCACATTTTCCTATCATCTGCGCGCCCCCCGTTCCCTGATGGATTCGGCTTCGATTGTGGAGGAGGACGGAACAATTATAAAGGCACGTCTTGACGAGACGCGTCTTACTGATGGGATGAGGCGGGAATTGTACCTTGCCCGTTATCTGGAAAATGCTTTGGGGGGTATCCGCAATTTTGACAATGGGGACGGTACGTACAGTGGAATCGGCGCAACCTATTTCTGTCTGGATTCGTCGGGAATTGACGTGTTGGCAGACACGCTGACTACTTCTATGGTAGAATATGATGCAAGGGAATCCTCCTGGTATAAGGAGGCGGCAAAGTTAAAGGATGGAGAGGTCTATTGGAGTCATCCCATTCAGGACGGGTCAGGGCGCGGGGTTGCGCTCATCTGTTCTATGCCGGTGTATGTGGACGGCAAGCTGGTGGGCGTGGCAGGAAGCGGCGGCCTGATAGAAAATATTCAGGAGATGGTGCAGAGTACCAGCATCGGTGAGAGTGGATATGCGTTTCTTCTAAATACCAGCAGTATGAATGTGATTGCCAATGCCAATCCGGACGAGGACAGCGAGATTAATCGTTTCAGGGACAATCTGTTGGACGCAGGAAATGAAGAACTGACAGCCGTGATGGAAAAAATCAGGGAGGGAGAATCGGGAATCACTCAGGTGACGCTGGACGGGAAGGAATCTTATCTTGCGTATTCACCCCTGACCACTACCAGTTGGGTGGTGGTGACGGTGATTGGCCTTAATGACGCCTCGATTGTGACCCATATTAATGATTTGCAGGAAAATATCAGCGCCATTACCCAACAGACCATAGAGGATATTAATGTAAAGATCAGGCTGATGGCAGGCTTATTCGTGGTCATTGCCCTGGTGATTACTGTGGTCATCATTTTCCTGTCAAATAAATTTGCCAGACGTCTGACACAGCCCATTTACACCCTGACTGAAGGGGCGGGACAGATAAGCGGAGGTAATCTGGATTACCGGATTGAAGTGGAAGCTGATGATGAAACGGCGCTGCTTGGAGAGGCGTTCAATCATATGACAGACAGCCTGAAGGATTATATTAAGAATCTTTCCCGTATCACGGCGGAGAAGGAGAGAATCGGGACGGAGTTGGATATTGCCAAGAATATTCAGGCGTCCATGCTGCCTTGTATCTTTCCGGCATTTCCGGATCGGACGGAGTTCGATATCTATGCTACCATGGACCCTGCCAAGGAGGTAGGCGGCGATTTCTATGATTTCTTTATGGTGGATGAGAGGCATCTTGCCATCGTGGTGGCGGACGTGTCAGGAAAAGGTGTTCCGGCGGCTTTATTTATGGTGATTGGAAAGACGCTGATTAAGGACCATACGAAGCCGGAGAGAGATTTGGGAGATGTGTTCACAGAAGTCAATGAGCTGTTGTGCGAGTCCAACAGCGAGGGGCTGTTTATCACGGCGTTTGAGGGAGTGCTGGATTTGGTGACGGGCGAGCTTAGGTTTGTCAATGCAGGGCATGAGATACCTTATATCTGTAAGGGAAATGAATATGAGCCGTATAAGCTTCGTGCGGGCTTCGTGCTTGCCGGCATGGAGGGGATGCGCTATCGGTGCGGCTCTATGCAGTTAGAGCCAGGAGATAAGCTGTTCCAGTATACGGACGGAGTGACAGAGGCCACCAACCAGGAGAAGGAGTTGTACGGCATGGACCGCTTGAGGGAGATTCTATGCAGGAATGTGGATGCAAAACCGCAGAAGCTCTTGGAGAGCGTGAAGGAGGATATCGACGCTTTTGTTGGAGAGGCTTTGCAGTTTGACGATATTACCATGCTGTGTCTGGAATATAAAGAAAGAATGAAGGTGGAGGAATGAAGGAATTAACCGTAGACGCGACGGTGGAAAATATTACCCAGGTGACGGCCTTTGTGGATGAGCAGCTTGAGGAGTTGGGGTGTCCAATAAAGGCCCAGATGCAGATTGATATTGCGATTGACGAGCTGTTTGGGAATATTGCGCATTATGCTTATAATCCCAAGGTCGGGGTTGCGACTGTCAGGGTGGAGGTGGTGAATGAGCCTCTTTCAGTGGTGGTGTCTTTTATTGATAATGGGGTTCCTTATGATCCTCTTGCCAGGGAGGACCCGAATGTGGGCTTGTCGTTGGAGGAGAGAGAGATTGGGGGGCTTGGGATTTATATGGTGAAAAAGAGTATGGATGAGATTACTTATGAGTATAGGGAGGGGCAGAATATTCTTAGGATTAGGAAGGAGATAGGATAAGTATTGGGGGTGGAAAATGTAAAAAACTCAAACTTCGCACATAGATTTTAGCTATGCACCTTGAAAATTCAATATCTGGCAGTATTTAGTTGTCAATGTTCAGTCAATTATGCCACTTGCAGCTTCGATTTTAAAAGTGCAGGTATTGCATCCATAAATGCTTTTACCAGCTCGTCGATTTTTTCATCAGATATATCTATCTGATCCACAAGCAGAGTTCTGAACATTTGAAGCAGTATTTGAAAAGCCTGTATCCATGTGATATCAGACATCTCATCAGAAAAGTATAAAAACAGTTCCCCCATAGAACGGGTATCATTAGATTCCCGGTTCTCCAGGGAAAGCATCATATATCTTGTAAAAACGATTGCTGTATGGGCAGTCATTGCATCATAAGATAGGGATCTGCATTCTTTACTTAGATTAAGATAGCTCTTGCAGACTTTAAAGAATACTTCAATATCCCAACGTTTTCCATAAATGCGGATAATCTCTTCTTCACTCAGACTCACGTCTGTGGAAATGAGACAAAGATATTCCTTTCTCTTGTTTTTGTTACGGATATAGACCACTTTGGCAGGGATGGTTTTTCCTTCCTTTACAACATCTACCATGACGGAAAGCAGATACCGGGAACGTCCACGCCGTTTCCTGTTTTTCTTGTAAATAGTTGTCAGCGGCATATCTTCGCTGTTATACCGGAAGAACATTTTAGGTGTTTTCTTTACCATTGCAATTACATCATATCCGATTTCTTTGACAGCATGAAGAGCTTGGAGAAGAGAACCAGCTGTCAAACAGAACGTATTTAGCCGGAATACCAGCCTTTTTAGCAGATTTTAAAAGTTCCAGCATGGCGATCGTTCCTTTCTTGACAGCAAGCATACGGCGCTTATATCCAACCGTTCTTTTATCCGTTTCCTTTGCTTCATTGATTCTGTTCTTTTTATTTTCGGTGGAGAGAAGGACACTGTTGACCGGGAGAAAAGTGCTTCCGTCTGACCAGCCTAATGTAAGCATGCGAAAACCAAATTTATAACAATGTTTTGCATGGTCATATACCTTTGCAAGAAGTTCCACTTTTTGGAACGGTTACGTTCAAACATGGAATCGTCAATGATCAGTACGTTGACACGGTCTGCGGAATCAAGTGGAGCAATGGCATCCCTAATGATTCGGCTGGATAAAACCGTTGTGAACCGAATCCAGTTAATCTGGAGCATTTTCATAAAACGATAAACCGTATCTTTTGCAAAATCCGGTGAGTCTTTTCCAATCAGCAGGTTCATATACATACTTCTGTTTGAAAATATCAAAAGAAACAGATACTGAAAAATCAGTGCTGCAGAAATTCCCTTCTTTTTGTAGGCATTAGCAGTTTTCAATGCAGAAGAAAGATGAAACCGTGTAAAAAATCTTCTGATAGATTCTGAAATCTGGTTATCATTTTGATTGTCTTGTGTTATACTTTTATTCATAGCATGAGCCTCCGGATATATGATTGTTTCTGAACAACTCAATTATATCAAAACCAGACGGTTTCATGCTATTTTTATGTCAGTTATTATTGAATTTTCAAGGTGCATAGGTACTTATTCAAGTGCGAAGTTTGAGTAAAAAAATTAAAATAAGGGGTCGAAATTTGGCGGGATATGTGGTAAGATAGAGGTGGTCGATCAATGGTAAGGTGAATGAGGAGAAGAAGATTCTCCTTATTTGTCTACCATTTTTTTATTGTAGGGATAAAAAATTGGTTTGACGGGATGCGAAGGGGGATAATTCGTAGTTATCCTATCATTAAACACTAGCAACAGCGAAAAATATAAGACTATTATTAATTTTATATCAGAGACAAAAAAGTATTATAATCGTACTGTTTTTCAATACAAAAGGCTTGTCCTTTTCTAATTGAAATATAGGAGGGTAGTGGAATACCATTAAAAATATTGGATTTTACCATAGAATAAGGAGCTGTATCACAAAAAATGATTTTTGATCCAATGTCCAAAGGAGTATCAAATGAATAATCACCAAAAATATCTCCTGCATAGCAAGTAGAACCTGCTAATCTATATGTATATTTTTTGACATGTGGTTGTGTGCCATTTATTATTTCGCATCTGTACGGTGAATGTATAATATCTGGCAAATGGCAAATGGCAGAAGCATCTAAAATAGCAGTATAGATATTATTGTACACAATATCAGTTACGGTAGCAACAAAATAACCTGCTTCCGATACTACTGCTTCGCAAGGTTCTGCAATAATTTTTAGATTGTATTTATTTTGTATTCGGTTAATAAGTTCTATGCTTTCATGTAATTTGTAATCTTCATCACAAAACAATTGACCGCCACCAATATTTAACCATTGCGCTTGATGTAAATATATTCCAAATTTTTTTCAATAACAGTTAAAGTATTGCGAAAAGTGTCCGAATATTGTTCGCACATATTATGAAAATGAATACCTTTTATATTTGAAAAATCTATTTTTTCAAGTTCCTCTATATGAACACCAAAACGTGATGATGGGTGACATGGATTAATTGCATATTTTTTGATTTCAGAATATTCAGGATTAATTCGTATTCCACAATTTAGTTTTTCCGAAATGATTGTTGTTTTAAATCGTTCCCACTGACTTATAGAATTAAAAATTATATAGTCACTAAAAGAACAAATAGAAGAAAAAGTTTTTTCGCAATAGGAAGGAGAAAAAGTATGAACCGGCAAGGAGGTCAATTCTTTTGCTAAACGAGCTTCCCATAAACTACTGGCGCTTATTCCATCAAAATGTAGAATAAAATACTTTAATATTTGCGGATTAGAAAACCCTTTTAAAGCAAAAAGTAATAATAAATTTGTCTTTTTACATAAATATTCTAAGACATTAAGATTTGATTCAATTTTATCAAGATCTATAACGTGACACGGAGTTGGTAAATCTAATAAATAATTAGTTATCATACTATAATCCTTTCTTTTCTAAGGTAAGATGGAGGGCAAAATGGATACATTACAAAAAAATTCAAGTAATACTTTAGAGGCAACTCAAACATATCATTATGAATTAAACAACAACACAAATTATGAAGAAAATGATTTACATTCTATTACATTAAAATGCTGTATTTTATCGAACTGCCATTTTACATGTACTTTATTAGCGGACAGTGATTGGGATAGCTGTCAGGTAGAAACTTGTTTTTTTAAAAACATTTCATTTGAAAATAGTGATATAACATCAACATATTTTGAAAACTGTATTTTTGTTAATGTAAGTTTTAAAGGAACAACAGCTACCGATGTCACTTTTATGAATTGTAAATTTTTTGATTGTGATTTTAATCATATAGGATTAAGTTCATCTACTTTTGTATATTGCCAATTTACGAATCTAAAACTGCGTCAAAGTTCCACAACATTAAATTTATTTGAAAATTGTATGTTCAATAATTCAAAGATAGCAGGAAATTTTTTATATAATTTATTCTTGCAAACGAGTTTTAAAGATACACTAATATCGCAAGACCTTTTATCCTCAAACGTTGGATTTACCAAAGAAAATTTAGATGAACTGTCTTTGGATAAAATAAGCATTAAGAATCTACAACAAAAGCTACTTTATAAAAAGGATGTTATAGGTGCAGCTATCATTTCAATTAATATAGATGAAAATTTCTATGATTATTCTATTTGGATATGTATGCAAGTAATCATTGATCAGTTAAAAAATAATATATTAGTCCGAGTTGAACAGCTTCTTTTCTTTAAAACTATAATTGATAACTTGCTTATGACACACAAAATATCATTATATACAGTAGTTGGCCTTCTTAATTTGCTAGAGAAGACAAAATATATAGAAAATAATATAGCTATTAAAAAAGCCGAATCTGCCATACAACAGATACAAGGTTTACTTATGGAACATTATCATCAAATAATTAATCAGCTTCATGACAAATTACACGTTATCGAAATTGAGAATAAACCTATTCAACTGAAAATTACTTATAATGAAGAACCGACTATTCCCATTTGCTCTTTACTTAGACAAATGATGTGTAAGATGAATATTTCAGGGAGTTTCCCGATTCGTACTAAAACAGAAATTGGTTCATTTATAGAATGGATTCAATGTTATGACAATATTCTTAAATGTCTACAACTTTTGGTTTCAGTTTTAGGATTAAGTATAAATTTGGTAAAAACAATAAAAACAAATACTAAATCAAAATCGAATAAATCAAACAAGGAAGATATTGATTCGGAAAATGTATATTCTGATATTCAAAAGAATAATTCTGCAGTTGATACATCAACTACCCCTATTGCATTTCAGATTCCAGAATCTGTTATTAAACAACTCAATACATCTTCGACAGAACAGAATGTGCATCAGGCAATAAATATTTTTGTAATAAATGGTATAAATATCAATAATAACTTCCAAGGGTATAACAATGTCAATATTAAGGAAATCGAAATTTTATAAATATACTTTTTCTAAATATTGTAATACTTTTTCTAACGAAAACAGTAACGGGGTTCTGTCTAATGTCAAATTGATACGAAAGCAGAACCCAAAGTTTTCACCAAATCCTTCAAGATAACCTGGTAGTAAGGAAACATTTGTTTTTTCAATCAGTGTTTTTATAAATGAATGTTGAGTTGAAATATCATATGGCACATTTTTGTCATAATTGTCATATATATACCAGATGCAGGTGTATATGAACAATAATTTTGATGGTTCTGTAATAATTTTTTTACATCAATATAATTTTGATATATATATTCCATACCTTTTTTGAGCATATACTCGTAATTATCTGACAAAAAATGTGTAATTGCCATTTCGGAAGATAATGACATCCCTCCTGCAAATAAGTCCGTCCATATATCGAAAAAATCCCGATGGGTTTGGTGGGTAATAATACATGAAAATTTCATTGCATTTGTGCCTAATACTTTATGTGGGCTATATATACTAAATAAATATTCATTTTTTATTAAATTAGTACTTAATTGAGTATATATAGAAGCTAAACTCTCATCACAAATTAAATAAATATTTTCTCTTAGAAGTAAATTCAATTTATCTGCTTCTGTTTTCTTGAATATAATATTAGTACAAAAAACAGGAGAAGTGAGCCATACAGCATCATAATTTTCTCTTACTATTCTCTCAAATGGAATTGTAAAGTTTCCATCAGTATATGTTAGTTGTTCATCATAAACAGATATCCCAAATGCCTGCAGACACGGAATTACAGAAAAATATGACGGTTGTAAAACACACATTTTTTTAATTTTTGTTTTTGCAAAAAATTAGCAATATTTACAATAGACAAAGTACTAGAAGGTAACAAAACTGAAATATTAGAAGATAAATTGAAATTTAATTTCTTTCGTATTTGAGAATGAATTTTTTCATCTATTTCATAACTATAAATATAGTCAAAATAATAGTTTATAGAAGGAAGTTCAAGATATTGATATAAATAATTTTTATATTCTTCTCCAGAATTCCAGTTTGATATATCAAATACTTGAACATTATTTTGTTTTGCTGTTTGTTCTTCAACTTCTCTAATTCTATCTATTTCTTCGATATGAAAAATCACTTTATACTCCCTACTCTCCAACTATCTTTCGATTGTAAATTTAATAGGCCCATATTATTTGGCACATTTTTTAATACAGGATAACTACGAATTATCCACCCCAATACCCCACCTCTCTGTGTTACACTATACAAAAACCACAGGAGGCTAACTCATATGAATGTAAGGTCAAAAGTAAAGCAATACCTAGAATACTGTGAATTCCGCAAAGAATTAGACGCAAAGACGCTAAAAGCCTATAGGATTGATCTCAGGCAATATTTCGATTTCGTTCACTCAGACAACCCTCAAAAGGATGAAATCGAAATATACATCACAGATTTGCATAAGAAATACAAACAAAAAACAGTAAAGAGAAAAATCGCATCTGTAAAAGCGTTTTATGCATTTCTCGAAGGAGAAGAAATAATTACAGAAAGCCCTTTTAGAAAAATAAGGGTAAAATTCAAGGAAACAGTCATACTGCCGCGAATCATCCCGCGAAGTGAGATTGAAAAATTACTGAACTCCATGTATGCATCTTTTCAACTAAGCAGAACAGATAAGCCCCAAGGACGCTGCCTGCTGCGTGACATAGCAATCGTTGAGGTATTTTTCGCCACAGGCGCAAGAGTATACGAAATCTCTAACATACAAGCCGACTGTATCGACATTGATTCAGGCGTTATTCGCATTATGGGAAAAGGGGACAAGGAAAGATATGTACAAATCAGCGAGGAATCCATCTTAAGGTTATTGAAAAAATACTACCAGCTCAACAAGAAAGTAATAAAAGAAAGTGGATATTTTTTTGTGAATTGTAGAGGAAAACGTTTTACCGAGCAATCCATCCGGATGATGCTGAAAAAGTACACAAAATTGGCAGGAATTACCAGAAATATTACTCCCCACATGTTTCGACATTCATTTGCCACATATTTAATCGAGGAGGGAGTAGATGTGAGCTGTGTACAGCAGATTCTTGGTCATAGCTCCATTAAAACTACTCAGATTTATATTCATGTTGCAGCGAAAAAGCAGGCGGAGATTCTGAAAATGCGGCATCCGAGAAATCAAATGAAAATTATTGGGGCTGCATAAAAAAGTATAGAGAACATATGTTTTTTGAAGCCAGCTTTTATAAGGTGGTCTTTTTGTGATGGAATTAGTAAAAAAATAAAGTTTTTCTGTCACACAGGTGGAAATTTTATGTCTAATCATATATACTCACAGGACAGTCGTAGTATGGTATATCCAAGGGCATACCGTAATATATGCCCTACGGACAAGTGGACTTCGTCTATTAAGGTATCCCTAAAGGACATCCCGTAATGTATGCAGCTTTGAGGCTGGCAAACGATGTCCGATGGAAGTATACTTCATGTTATAGCTGGTAGAAGGGTATATGAAAGGGAATACTCTGATTAGGAGCACATCAGGGGTTTTTGCTACATTGTTCCGTATGAAAATATAGGTGCTCCGGAAAAGAGGAGATTATGAGTAAATCAACAAATGAAGAATTATTGGCATTGGTTGAAAAGGCTGTGGCAGGAGATAAGAAATCTCTTGAGACGGTACTGTCAAGTGTGCAGGATTTGGTCTTTAACCTTTCTCTGCGAATGTTGGGGACCTTTCCTGACGCTGAGGATGCGTCCCAGGATATACTTTTAAAGGTCATGACCCACCTGTCATCCTACAAAGGAGAAAGCGCCTTCTCCACCTGGGTATTCAGCATTGCGGCAAACCACCTCAGAGACTACAAGAAGCACATGTTTGGGAAGTTTCCTCTAAGCTTTGAATTTTATGGAGACGACATTAAAAATGCGGACATCCACAACGTTCCGGATTTGACTCAGGATGTGGAGAAATCCATTCTGGCAGAGGAATTGAAGCTGTCATGTACGAATGTAATGCTGCAATGTCTTGACGCCGAGAGTCGGTGTATTTTCATTTTAGGTACAATGTTCAAAATTGACAGCCGGATTGCTGGCGATATTCTGGGGATTACTCCGGAGGCATATAGACAGCGTTTGGTAAGAGTACGGCGGAGGATGGCAGATTTCCTCTCTGAATACTGCGGTGAATATGGACAGGGTAAATGCAGATGTAAGGAACGGGTAAACTATGCAATCCAAAGCCACAGGCTTATGCCGAAGCAGTTAAGCTTCACATCGGCGTCTGTCTTAGATCAGACTGCAATGGAGGTAAAAGAGGCTATGGAGGAAATTGACGATTTGTCACAGACATTTTCTTTTTGTAAGACTTACCAGCCGCCGGAGAGTCTGAAAAAATTTATTGAAGATTTTCTGGACGGTACGTCATATTCCGTGGTGACAAATGCTTAAGGAGGAAGAAAGATGAATACACAGTTGATTTTGAATTATCTTAAAGATTTGAGTAATCATAATGAGCGTGAGTGGTATCATGCACATAAGACGGAATATAAGGAGGCCAATGCAGAGTTTGAGTTACTGCTGCATGAGCTTATTATGAAGATTGGAGAGTTTGACAGCAGTATTCTCCACAATCAGCCAAAGGACTTAACCTTCAAGCTGGTGAGGGATACACGGTTTAGTAATGATAAATCGCCTTATAATCCGGCGTTCCGCGCTCACATTTCCTCAAAAGGAAAGCTGCCGGTTCCGGTGGGATATTATCTGATGATTAAACCGGAAGGACAGTCATTTTTAGGCGGCGGGTTGTTTGCGGATATGTTTAAGGATGCCACAGCAATGGTGCGGGATTATATTGCGGCCAACGGCAGGGAGTGGGAGGAGATTCTTGGTAATCCTGATTTCCAGAAGTATTTTACCGTGAAGGGAACGGCGCTTAAGAGAGTTCCCGCGGGGTATGACAGGGAGCATCCCCAGGCAGAATTCTTGAAATTTAAGAGCTGGTATCTGGAATATCCGGTTGCCGACGCTGAATTTGGAGACGGGGAAGCATTTTTACACCACGCTGTCAGGATTTTTCAGATTATGAAGCCGTTCAATGATTATCTGAACAGGGCGCTTGCAGACTTTCGGATGCCGGAGAGAAAATAAAGGCTTCGGTCAGTTATTGGCGAGTCTGTGTGGGTTTATCCGGTTAGAAATTGGTCTTACGAATCAGACAGTTCGCAGGCCAATTTCTGACCGAATGAGTTTCCATTATTTCTGACTATTTTTGTGCGCATATCCTGATTCTGCGAAAAATTTCAAAATAAGTACCGTCTGGCTGTCGTGTCTTTTTTAACATTTCTTCTATGACCTCTTGGCGGAAGGTTTCTTTTAGCTTCTGCGGGATATATTTGATAAACGGCACCAGACAGGGTTGGTCAACCCATCCAACGATATCAGAAGCATTAGAAAAATGTCTGTCTTGGTTTAAATATCTAATTGTGCAGGAGGAAAAGCCAACCGTAGAAATGAATTCTGTATACTGTTCTTTGGACGGCAAAAACCAGGGCCATTCGTAATCTGTAAAATATTTAGAATATTGCTCATCTAATATTTTTCTTTGGATTATGTCGATAAAGGTAGCACAATTTCCCAATCCGCCAAAGTCCCACAATATTTTCCCATGGGCTTTTAAGGCTTTGTAAGCATTTTTCAAAAGCTGCTTATGGTCCTTCACCCAATGTAAGGCTGCATTGGAAAAAATAAGGTCAAATTCATTCTCAAAATTCAGCTTATTTATATCCATATGTGCAAATGTAAGATTGCTTCTGCAAATCTGTTCTGCCGTTTCAATCATCTGAATAGAAGCGTCTATCCCCAGCGCTTTTCCCTGGGGCACCAGCAAGGCTAATTGCTCAGTTAGGACACCGTCCCCGCATCCAAGATCCAATACGGCTTCATTTCCCTTGAACGAAAATTCCGAAATCAGATCGTTCCCCCACTCTTTTTGATGTTTGGAAGCGGATTTGTATTTTTCTCCGTCAAATTCAAATGTACCCATGTAAAACCTCCTGTTATATTAATTGTTTGTAGAATTATACCTCCCGTCATGATATAATTCAAATATATGGTTTTTATAAAATATATAAGTTATATTTATATGGAGGGTCTATGGATACATTTGAAAATCTTACAAGATACAAAATTTTTCTTTCCGTTGCAGAACATAAAAGCATATCCAAGGCAGCGGCTTCCCTCTACATTTCCCAGCCGGCAGTCAGTATTACCATAAAAAAGCTTGAGGAAAATCTTAACACCACACTTTTTATCAGAAGGTCAAAGGGAGTAGAGCTGACAGAAAAGGGAAGATTATTATACGACAGTGTGAAGAAGGCCCTTCATATGCTTACGGATACGGAGAAAAGTCTTAGGTTTCCCTTTTATACGGGATATCTGAGGATTGCCACCAGCAATGTATTATGCAAACATTTCCTTATGCCTTATCTAAAGGAATATATAAAACAATATCCGGACACAGAGCTGGCGATTACCTGTACGTCCTCGGCAGAAGCCCAGGTGATGCTCAAGGAGTGCAGCGTTGACTTGGCTTTGGTAGTGAAACCACAAAGCCTTGGGAAGTATGTCTATCATCCCATGGGAATGATTGAGTATATTTTTGTCTGCACCCCTGCTTATAGAGAAAAATGGAGCTGTAAAAATGATGAGATTTTTCAATATGCGAACATTATGCTTCTTAATCAAGATAATGTATCTCGAAAGCATATTAACGCTTACTATGCAAAAAATAATATTATGCCCCTGCATATCCTTGAGGTAAATGAGATGGACATGCTGATTGAATTTGCAAAAATGGGGATAGGGATATCCTGCGTTGTAAGGCAATTTGTAGAGTATGAGTTAAAATCAGGCTGTCTGATGGAAATACCCTTATCTAATCCTGTTATGCCCCGCGAAATCGGTTTTTTATATCAGGAAATACAGCCGTTCAATGAGAATATCTTAAATTTTATTTACCTCTTTTTTTGAGTCAGCTCATCCAGGGAATGGAAGGTATATCCCATGTCCTCCCATTTTCCTAACAATTCATCCAAAATCTCGGCGTTGGTGCTGGAGGTGCTATGTAAAAGAACAATGGCGCCAGGGTGGATACGTCCAAGCAGCTTGTCAAAAGCCTCGTCGTGGGAGGGCTGGTCGTCCTGATACCAGTCAACATAGGCAAGACTCCAGAAGAAGGTGTGATATCCCATATCCTTAGCCATCTTAAGATTATCGGTGCTGTATTTCCCCTGAGGGGGCCGGTAATATTTGACCATTTCCTTTCCCGTAATCTCTTTGTAGAGACTTTCCACATCCTTCAGCTCTTTTTCAAAGGCCTCCTTCGTGGAAATCTTTGACATATCGGGATGGTGATAGGTGTGGTTGCCTACAATATGCCCTTCCTCGTGCATCCGCTTCACCAGTTCTGGACTTGTGGAAATGAAGTTTCCCACAACGAAAAAAGTAGCTTGTGCTTTATGCTTCTTTAAAGCGTCCAGAATTGGCTCAGTATTCCCATTTTCGTATCCGCAGTCAAAGGTCAGATAGATTTTTTTCTCCTCCGTATTCTCTGCGTAGTAGGTATCATATTGCTTTAGCTCATCAAAGGTTGCGTTGCCAACCGGAGTCTTGCCCTCCTCCTGAAAACTAAGGCCCCAGTTTTCTGCGGCTGGTGTGATTTTGGAAGAAATGGTTTGAGAGCCGGAGGGAGAGGAGGCTTCGGGAGAGAAGTGAATGGCAACCAAGCGTCCGGCGAAATAAGATAAAACGAAAAGCAGAGTAATTGCGAATGGTTTGAGGTATTTGTGAAAGGATGACATAGATACTCCATTTAAGTTTGTTATAGTATGTATATGCATTTCCTTGGAATGTATGTGAAAAGAGTGTGTAAAGTGTATGGCTATTTATAATAAATCATGATATGATAAAAATAATAATGTGAAGCAAATTAATTGCCCGTATCCGAAAAAAAGAAGTTGCGGAGGTAAAATAATGAAGGAAACAAAGGAGAAAATCAAATGGATGGCGGCCGGATTCCTGGCGGCCCATATATTTTTGTTCTGTGTCATCTTCCGTTCACCCAAAAAGCGGTGGGACCAGGACAGCTATGACTGCGCTATCGTCTGCGGCTGTCGGGTGAAGGAGGACGGCGAGCCGTCCGACACGCTGAAGGCAAGGGTTGAGAAGGGCGTAGAGCTTTGGAAGGAGAAGAAGGTAAAGTATCTGATTATGTCGGGTGCGGCGGTTCACAGTGATTTTGTGGAGGCAGAGGCCATGAAGCGGTATGCCATAGAGCTTGGAGTGCCTGCTGAGTACATTTTGGAGGAGAAGCAGGCGGTCAGCACCTATCACAACATGCTGTATTCCTGCCGGATGATGCAGAACTGCAATTTCCATGACTGCGTTGTGGTGACCAGTGGATGGCATCTGAGAAAGGCAGACCATTATACCAGGTCCAAAGGGGTTCCTTATGTGATGGCTGCCGCTAAAAATCCGAAGAAGCAGAGACTTTTTGAAATATTGTGGCTTTATGTGCGGACGAATATTCAGATGTATTTAAATATGTGGAGAGGATATTACTGATAAAGAATGGCAATGATAGAAAAAGACCAGGGACAGATCTGTCCAGAGATTCATTATCAGAAAACAGAAAAAGGCATCCTGATTACAGGATGTTACGGTATGGACGGAGGGGTAGCGCTTCCGGATGAGATTGAAGGAATCAGGGTAAATGGAATTGGGGACTATACATTTGCCGAGAACCAGCAGGAGGAGGAGTCTCTGGTATTGAAAACCGGACAAGGTTTTTCCAAGAGCGAGAGTGTCAGGATTGGCGGCAGTATGGTGACGGAGATACGATTGCCGTCCCAGGTGACAGAGATTGGCAGGTATGCATTTTACCGCTGTAGGAATCTAAAGAAGCTGGTATTGACAGACAGTCTTCTTGAGATTGGCGGCGGGGCGTTTACCGGCTGTAATCTGTCAGAGGTTGAGCTTCATTTTCAAAGAGGAGAGAGAAGCTGTCTGAAATCTATTCTGGACGAGATGCGTTTTGCCATTCGGGTGAAGCTTTTTTATTCTGAGGAGGGAATGGCGTCCCTTTTATTTCCAGAGCATTATGAGGAGGCGGTGGAGAATACGCCGGCCAGAATTCTGTTTACCCAACACCACGGGGCTGGCGGCTACTATCGTCAATGTTTTTATGACAGAAAGCTGGATTTTAAGAAATACGACGAGCTTTTCTTCCATACAGTGGTGCAGGAGAAGCCTAAGATTGTGGCAGAGCTGGCTCTTAACCGCCTGCGTTATCCCTTTCGGCTGACGTCAAATGCGAGGGAAGGTTACGAGACTTATGTGAGAGAGCATTTGGAAGCTGCGGTGGATTATTTCATTGGGCAGGAGGATGTGGAGGGACTTCGTTTTCTTGGTACAGGAGGATACTGGACAGAGGCGGCCCTTAACTATGGAATTAGCGCGGCGGCAGAACGTAAGGAAACGGAGATTTTAAGTGTTCTGATGGATGAGAAGCATAAGAAGTTTCCAAGAGGGCGAAAAAAGTTTGAGTTGTAGAGGAAGGTGAAGCATGGAGAACGGCATGGCAGCAGGAGAAAAACTGGAAGCAGTCGGCAGGAGGATTCTCACAGTGTCACGCAATGAGCTGTATCTGAAAATGCGTTTTCTGGATGTAGCTCTTTCAAGCCTTGCCTTTGTGATGGATGTGGGGGCAGAAGGGCTTGGGACGGACGGGCTTTTTCTGTACTTCCATCCCCAATACCTGGGCGGACTTTACCGAGAAAATAGGGTGATGGTGAACCGGATCTATCTTCATCTGGTTCTCCATGGAATTTTTCACCACATTACCAGGAGAAAGGGGCGAAAAGAGCGTCTCTACTCCCTTGCCTGCGATATTGCCGCGGAATCCATGATTGACGATATGCAGCACCGCTGTGTCCTTAAGAGCCGTTCCCTGCTTCGGCGGGAAACTTATCGAAGGCTTTTAAGCGAGCTTAAGGTTTTGGCGTCAGAGAAGGTATATGGCGTACTGGACGGGTGGGCGTTGTCAGAGGATGAGCTTTTTCGACTGGAGGCAGAATTCAGGGTGGATGACCACAGTTATTGGCCCAGGGAGGATGAACAGAAGAAGCAGCAGGAGATTGAGAACCGGTGGCAGGATGTAAGCCAGCGGATGGAGACGGAGATGGAGACATTTTCAAAGGAAATGTCATCGGGGACAGGAGATTTGATTGGAAAGCTTCGGGTGGAGAATCGGGAGCGGTTTGATTACCGGCAGTTTTTAAGGAAGTTCTCGGTACTGCGGGAGGAAACGGCAGTAGACGAGGATTCTTTTGACTATGTGTTCTATACCTACGGGCTTTCATTGTATGGCAATATGCCCCTGGTCGAGCCTCTTGAATGGAAGGAAACCAGAAAGGTGGAGGAATTTGCGGTGGTAATCGATACCTCCATGTCCTGCTCTGGCGAGCTGGTGCGGAAGTTTTTGGAGGAGACTTATAGTGTGCTCAGTGAAAGTAACAGTTTTTTCAGGAAGGTGAATATTCATATCATCCAATGTGACGACCAGGTGCAGACGGACCAGGTGATTACCAGTGGGGAGGAGCTTAAGGAATATATGGAGGACTTAGAGCTTAAGGGCGAGGGCGGTACGGATTTTGGGCCGGCGTTTGAATACGTGGAGGAGTTGATGCATTGCCATGCCTTCGGGCAGTTGAAGGGACTAATCTATTTTACCGACGGAAAAGGGGCGTATCCTGCAAAGATGCCTCCCTTTGAGACGGCGTTTGTGTTTCTTAAGGATGACTATGAGGATGTGGACGTGCCGCCGTGGGCCATGAAGCTGATTCTTTCAGAGGAAGAGCTGGTAAAATAAAGGTGTACAAAAAGGAGATTCAGTATGAATATCAAGCGTGCGAAGCAGGAGATAAAGGATTCGATCGAAGCATATTTGCTGAAAAATGAGGACGGAGGCTATAAAATTCCTTCCATCCGGCAGCGGCCTATTCTTCTGATGGGGCCTCCTGGCATTGGAAAGACCCAGATTATGAGCCAGATTGCCAAGGAATGTAAGATTGGGCTGGTGGCTTATACCATTACCCACCACACCAGGCAGAGCGCCGTTGGCCTGCCTTTTATCCGTGAGAAAATCTATGGCGGCAGTAGTTATTCGGCCACTGAATATACTATGAGCGAGATTATTGCGTCTGTCTATGAGAAGATTGAGACAACGGGAATCAAAGAGGGAATCCTGTTTATCGACGAGATTAACTGTGTCTCCGAGACGCTTGCCCCAACTATGCTTCAGTTTCTTCAATGCAAGACCTTTGGTAACCAGGAGGTGCCTAAGGGGTGGGTCATTGTGGCGGCGGGCAATCCGCCGGAGTATAATAAGTCTGTGCGGGATTTTGATATCGTGACCCTTGACAGAATCCGTAAAATCGACGTGGAGGAAAACTATGAGGTATGGAAGGAGTATGCCTATCAGGTGGAAATTCATCCTGCAGTCATGGCGTACCTTGAGCTTCGGCGGGACTATTTCTACCGGATTGAGACGACTGTGGACGGGAAGGTATTTGCGACTGCCCGCGGCTGGGAGGATTTGTCGGAATTCTTAAAAGCCTGTGAGGTCTTGGGTAAACAGGCGGACCGAGAGGTGGTCCATCAGTATATCCAGCACTGGAAGATTGCGAAGGATTTTGCCAATTATCTGGAATTATATGATAAATATAAACGGGACTACGGGCTTGAACGGATTGTGGAGGGCAAGTACACAAAGGAGACCATAGAGAAGGTTCGATACGCCGCTTTTGACGAGCGCTTAAGCGTTGTGAGTATGCTGATTGGTAAGCTTGGAGGAATGTTTAAGGATTGGTTTACAGAAGAACGATTTGTGACCTTGCTCTATGAAGAACTGCTTCGATATAAGGAGTGCATGGACTTAAATCAGGTGCTTGGGGAGGTGTCAGAGAAATACGCTGGGCTTCGGAAAGCCGAGCAGCTTAACAGGACGGAGGATGGAATTTGGCGAAAAGTCTTATGTACTCTGGAAGAATATCTTCAGGTTCAGAAAAAGGAATATTTATCAGGGGAGGAAGCATTTGCCCGTACTAAAGAAATGTTTGGACAGGAGACTGAACTTCGTGAGAAGATGGTAGAAGATACCTTAGGCGCGCTTCAGAGTGCCTTTGATTTTATGGAGGAAGCCTTCGGGGACAGTCAGGAGATGGTGGCCTTTGTGACGGAATTAAATACAAACTATTACAGCGTTCAATTTTTGAAGGACAATGACTGCGAACGGTACAATCGTTATAATAAGAAGCTGTTGTTCGGGGCGCAGCAGGAGGAAATCCTAAAGGAATTGGATGAGGTTGAGCAGGAATTGAATACAGGAATCAAAGAGATGAATTGAAGGAGGAAGAAAATATGTTATTGGTGCATTATCCGAAGTGCAGCACATGCCAGAAGGCGAAGAAATGGCTTAAGGAAAAGGGGGTAACGTTTGAGGAACGGGACATTAAGGAGAAGAATCCCACCAAAGAGGAATTAAAGAACTGGCATCAGAAAAGCGGGATGCCTTTGAAGAAGTTTTTTAATACCAGCGGTATGATTTATCGGGAGATGCAGTTAAAGGACAAGCTTCCCGATATGACTGAGGAGGAGCAGTACGAATTGCTGGCCACGGATGGTATGCTGGTGAAGCGTCCGATTCTGGTGACAGATAACACAGTGGTCACAGGATTTCGAGAGAAGGAGTGGGAGAAGCTGATATGAGAATGGAGGAGTATGGTAAGATAGACTTACATCTCCATCTGGACGGCTCCTTGTCGGCAGAAACGCTTCTTAAGTTGGCGCAAAGAGATGATATAGAGCTTCCGGCGGACACACCGCAGGGGCTTCGTCCCTTTCTTACTGTAAAAAGGGATTGTGAGAGCCTTAATGAATATCTGAAATGCTTTGACCTGCCGCTGGCAGTTTTACAGAGCAATAAAAACCTTAGTCTGGCGGCTTATGAGCTTGGAATAGAGCTGTCACAAAAAGGTCTTTGCTATGGAGAAATCCGTTTTGCGCCCCAGCTTCACAGGCAGAGAGGGTTGACACAGGCAGAGGCAGTTAAGGCGGTGCTTTCAGGGCTTCACAGGGCAGTTAAGGAAAGCAACATCCGCCTTAAGGCAATCCTTTGCTGTATGCGGGGAGAGGAGGTTCATGAGGCCAACATGGAGACTGTGCAGACAGCGGCCCATTTCCTTGGCAAAGGCGTAGTGGCGGTTGACCTGGCAGGCGCGGAAGCCTTGTATCCCACCAGGGATTATGAGGAGGAGTTTCGTCTTGCCAGAAGTCTTAAGGTGCCCTTTACCATCCATGCAGGAGAAGCGGACGGGCCGGAGAGTATATGGAAGGCGCTTCACATGGGCGCCTTAAGGATTGGCCACGGGGTATGCGCGGTCAAGGACCATAGGCTGATGGATGAGCTTGCCAAAAGAGGCTGCGTATTGGAGATGTGTCCTACCAGCAATTTACAGACAAAGGCGGTCAGGAGTCTTTCGGAGTATCCCCTTCGGGAGTATTTAAACCGCGGGATAAAAGTGACGGTGAACAGCGATAACATGACGGTATCAGATACCTGGGTCGGGAAAGAATTTGCATTGCTTTCACAGGAATATGGACTTACAGAGGATGAAGCAAAGAAGCTTTTAGAGAATGCTAAAAAGGCGGTATTTGAAATGTAATACATAGACTTGGAGTATAAAAGGCAGGCGCCAGGAGGTAAGAGTTATGACGATTCAGGAAATGAAACGCAGGAAACAGGAGTGGGGATATACATATTTTCAGATTGCAGAGTTATCCGGTATCCCTGAGGAAACCGTACAGAAGATATTTGAAGGCAATGGGGGAAATGTAGATTACAGGGTGTGGAATGAGCTGGAAAATGCTTTTCGGGATAAAATGGTGGTCAAGGAAGCGTCTGCTGCCTATGGGGTGAAGCGTAAGCCAGGCTCATATACCATTGAGGATTACCGGAGCCTTCCGGACGACGTAAGGGTCGAGCTGATTGACGGATATTTTTATGATATGGCGGCGCCTACCACCTTTCACCAGTTGATGGCTGCAGAGGTTCATCGGCAGATTGCGAACCATATCATAGAACGTGACGGAACGTGTACGCCTTTTATCTCCCCTGTGGACGTTCAGTTAGACAGCGACGAAAAGACCATGCTTCAGCCGGATGTGGTAATTGTCTGTGACCCAAAGAAGATTGTCAGGCAAAATATTATGGGTGCGCCGGATTTTGTGCTGGAGGTGGTTTCTCCTGGGACCAAGCGGCGGGACTATATCGTCAAGCTGGCCAAATATGAGCAGGCAAAGGTGCGGGAATACTGGATTGTGGACCCCTATACCCAAAAGGCGCTGGTATATTTTCTGGAGGGTGCGGGGGAGGCTGCCATTTATCCCATTGACGCCCAGATTCCAATCAATATCTTTGGCGGGGAGTTAGTGCTGGATTTTTGGCGGATTGCCGGATGGGCCAAGCAGAAATGGGATTAGTTTAGATTTTACAAAAGAAAGGGGTTAAGCTTTCATGGGAATCATTGAGCTGTTTTTGATTGCAGTTGGACTTTCGATGGATGCATTTGCCGTGTCCGTCTGTAAGGGACTGTCAATGAAGAAATGTACATGGAGGAAGGCCTCCCTTGTGGGTGCATATTTTGGGGTATTCCAGGCAGGGATGCCCCTTGCAGGCTATTTCCTGGGCGTACAGTTTCGGGATGTGATTACGTCCGTTGACCACTGGATTGCATTCGTCCTTTTGGGGATTATAGGCGGAAATATGGTGCGGGAGGCATTTGCATCAGGGGATTGCTGCCAGGAGGCGGAGGAGGCTTTAGATATAAGAACCATGCTTGGGCTTGCGGTGGCTACCAGTATTGATGCCCTGGCGGTCGGGGTGACGTTTGCCTTCCTTAAGGTAAATATTGTTCCGGCTGTCTGTTTTATTGGCGTTATAACGTTTACTTTATCCGTGGCAGGTGTTAAAATAGGCAATATATTTGGGACAAAGTATCAGGCAAAGGCAGAGCTTTTGGGTGGAATTATTTTGATTTTGATGGGGCTTAAGATTCTGCTTGAGCATCTGGGAATTTTGGAGCTTGCAGGGTGATGCTTCTGCTTTGGTTTGAGGATAAGAGGGCTTGGCAAAAAGAGTTGAGTTTTTAGGAGAGGAGAAGGGTTATGAGATGGAATCAGTTTCGGCTGACGACGACGACAGAGGCGGAGGATATTGTCAGCAGTATGCTCATGGATTTGGGAATCCAGGGTGTGCAGATTGAGGACAGGGTGCCTCTGACCAAGGAGGATAAAGAGCAGATGTTTGTGGACATCCTGCCGGACTTGCCGGAGGATGACGGCAAGGCGTATCTGACATTTTATCTGGGGGAAGAAGATGATAAGGGGAGTATTCTGATGAACGTGCAAAAGGAGCTTCGGGAAATGCGCGCTTATCTGGATGTGGGCGAGTGTACCATCGAGGAATCCCAGACAGAGGATGTGGACTGGGTGAATAACTGGAAGCAGTATTTTCATCAGTTTTATATTGACGATATCCTTGTCATCCCCTCATGGGAGAAGGTAGAGGAGAAGGATGAGGATAAACTGGTTATCCATATTGATCCTGGAACAGCCTTCGGTACAGGAACCCATGAGACGACCCAGTTATGTATCCGTCAGTTGAAAAAATATGTGAAAAAAGATGCCCGTATTCTTGACGTGGGATGCGGAAGCGGGATTCTTGGGATGCTTGCGTTAAAGTTCGGCGCAGGGTACTCGGTGGGAACGGATTTGGACCCTTGCGCCATTGACGCTACCCATGAGAATATGGAGGTCAACGGCATTTCAAAAGAGCAGTATGAGGTCATGATTGGAAATATCATTGATGATACTGCGGTACAGGATGCAGTCGGTTATGAGAAGTATGATATTGTGGCTGCAAATATCCTTGCAGATGTGTTAATTCCCCTGACTCCTGTGATTGTCCGCCAGATGAAGCAGGGCGGCGTCTATATTACCAGCGGGATTATAGACAATAAGGAGGCGGTTGTGGTTAAGGCTTTAGAAGCGGCGGGCCTTGAGGTTCTGGAGGTGAACCGTCAAGGGGAATGGGTATCTGTGACAGCGAGGAAGAATTAATGCAGCATTTTTTTGTGACGCCTTCCCAGGTGGAGGGAGACAGGATCGTGATTGAGGGTTCTGATGTGAACCATATGAAGAATGTGCTTCGGATGGGCTGCGGCGAGAAGCTTATGGTAAGCGACGGCAATAATTTGAAGTATCTGTGTGGGGTAGAGGAATATGAAGGAGGAAAAGCCCTTCTTCGGATTCTGGAAGAAATGGAGTCGGATACAGAATTATCCTCCAGAATCTATCTGTTTCAGGGACTTCCCAAGCAGGACAAGATGGAGTTGATTGTGCAAAAGGCCGTGGAATTAGGGGCGTACCAGGTAATACCGGTAAGTACCAGGCGTTCGGTGGTGAAGCTTGATGAAAAGAAGGCTGCAAAAAAGGTGGAGAGATGGCAGGAGATTGCCAGGAGTGCGGCGAAGCAGGCGGGCAGGGGCTATATTCCCGAAGTGGGTAAGGTGGTGTCTTATCCGGAGGCTCTTTCCTGGGCAAAGGGGCTGGATGTGCTTCTGATTCCCTATGAGCTTAAAGAAGGTATGAAGGAGACAAAGGAAATCATAGCTTCTGTTATGCCAGGACAGTCCGTGGGTATTTTTATCGGGCCGGAGGGAGGCTTTGAGAGGAAGGAAGTGGATTTGGCTCTTGAATATGGGGCGAAGGCGGTCACTCTGGGGCGGAGAATTTTAAGGACAGAGACGGCGGGACTTGCCATGCTGTCTGTTTTGATGTTTCATTTGGAGGAATAGATTTGTGACCTAACACATAGAAAGCACATATTCTGTTAATAAGAAAATAAAAAATCAGGAAGTGAAAGAATGGGAGAAATATATTTAGACAACTCCGCAACAACCCGCGCCTATGACTGCGTCGGTGAACTGGTAAAAAAGGTAATGTGTGAAGATTATGGAAATCCATCCTCCATGCATGCCAAAGGCGTTGCGGCAGAGCAGTATATAAAAGAAGCAAAAGAGACGTTTGCCAAGCTTCTGAAGGTACAGCCAAAGGAAATCGTCTTTACATCCGGCGGAACGGAGAGCGACAACCTGGCTCTTCGGGGCGTGGCCATGGCGAACCAGCGTGCAGGGAAGCATCTGATTACCACCGCTATCGAGCATCCGGCAATTATTAATACCATGCGCCATCTGGAGGAGGAGGGCTTTCGTGTGACCTATCTTCCGGTGGACCGTTACGGAAGGGTGAAATTAGATGCGCTTAAAGAGGCATTGTGTGAGGATACCATCCTTGTGTCAATTATGTATGTGAACAATGAGGTGGGCTCCGTCCAGCCAATCCAGGAGGCGGCCGGTATTGTTAAGGCATATAACCGGAATATCCTGTTCCATGTGGACGCGGTGCAGGGCTTCGGCAAGTACCGGATTTACCCGAAGAAGCTTAAGGTAGACCTGTGCTCTATCAGCGGCCACAAGATTCACGGGCCTAAGGGTACGGGAATCCTATATATAGGTGAAAATGTGAAGATTAAGCCTATTGTATTCGGGGGAGAGCAGCAGAAGAATATTCGCTCAGGTACGGAAAATGTTCCTGGTATTGCGGGAATATCCCTTGCGGCGAAGATGATTTACCAGGATTTGGATGTGAAGATCGCGCGGATGAGGAGGCTGAAGCAAAAGTTTATCAAGGGCGTCAGCCAGATTGATGATACTACCATTCACGGGCTTTACGATGAAACCAGCGCGCCTCATATTATCAGCGTGGGGTTTGCGGGAATCCGAAGCGAGGTGCTTTTGCATGCCTTGGAGGAAAAAGGCATCTATGTATCCTCCGGCTCGGCATGCTCGTCGAATCATCCTCAGGTCAGCGGTGTTCTGAAAGGAATCGGGGCACGCCAGGAATTCTTAGACGCTACCTTGCGGTTCAGTATGTCAGAATTTACAACGCCAGAGGAGATTGACTATACGTTAGATACCCTCTATAATATAGTGCCGAACCTTCGGAAATATACCAGGCGTTAAAAAAATCTATGAATAAGAGAGAGAAGATAGAAGATGAGATATCATACTTTTTTAATTAAATACGGAGAGATAGGAATCAAAGGAAAGAACCGTTATCTGTTTGAGGATGCGCTCGTCAGACAGGTGCGGTTCGCACTGAAGGACGTGGACGGGCAGTTTGAAGTCTATAAGTCTCAGGCAAGAATCTATGTGGACTGTGAGGGAGACTATGATTATGAGGATACAATAGAGCACTTAAAAAGGGTGTTCGGTATTGTGGGAATCTGTCCGGTTGTCCGCATGGAGGATGCAGGATTTGAACAGTTGAAGAAGGATATAGTCGCATATATGGACGAGGCATATCCAGATAAGCGCCTGACCTTTAAGGTGGAGGCCAGACGCGCCAGGAAGTCCTACCCTCTGACCTCCATGGAGATTAACTGTGCTCTGGGAGAGGCAATTCTTGACGCATTTCCTGAGACCAAGGTGGACGTGCACCATCCAGACGTGATGCTGAATGTAGAGGTACGAAACGAGATTTATGTTTATTCTCGGATTATAAAAGGGGCAGGCGGAATGCCCGTAGGGACCAACGGAAAGGCAATGCTTTTGTTGTCAGGTGGGATTGACAGCCCTGTGGCGGGCTATATGATTTCCAAAAGGGGCGTGGGTATTGAGGCGACTTATTTCCATGCGCCGCCCTATACCAGTGAGCGGGCCAAGCAGAAGGTCGTGGATTTGGCCAGGATTGTGTCCCGATATGCAGGGCCGATTAAACTTCATGTGGTAAATTTTACGGATATTCAGTTGTATATTTATGACCAGTGCCCTCATGAAGAACTGACGATTATTATGAGGCGGTATATGATGCGCATTGCAGAGTATTTTGCAAAGAAGGATGGGTGCCTTGGGTTGATTACGGGTGAGAGCATCGGCCAGGTGGCGAGCCAGACTATGCAGAGCCTTGCCGCTACCAATGATGTGTGCACTATGCCGGTGTATAGGCCCGTCATTGGGTTTGACAAGCAGGAGATTGTGAATATTGCGGAAAGAATCGGAACTTATGAGACGTCTATCCAGCCTTTTGAGGACTGCTGTACCATCTTTGTGGCAAAGCATCCGGTGACAAAGCCTAATGTAGAGGTGATTCGCAGGTCGGAGGAGCATCTGAGTGAGAAGATTGATGAATTGATGAAGACGGCCCTTGAGACGGCGGAGATGATTGAGGTGAAATAGGGGTAAGCATTACTTTGCTAAATAAAAAGGGCAGGGCTTTTTCATAAGCCTGCCCGCATGTTCCCCAATACCTAAACGGATATCCAGAATACGGTTACTCGCAGATATAAGCCTTAAGCGCATCGAGAATCGTATCGATCTCAGCCGTATCAGCATGAATATTCAAGTCAATCGGCTTGGAAAGGTCTAAGCTGAAAATTCCCATAATAGACTTGGCGTCAATCACGTACCTTCCGGATACAAGATCGAAATCATGGTCAAATTTTGTGATATCATTTACAAAAGACTTTACCTTATCAATAGAATTCAAAGAAATCTGAACTGTTTTCATTGGACAAAACCTCCCTTTTATGTTTTCGTGTTCTATACCTATCTTAAGAGGAAGTGATAGAAAAGTCAAGGAACAATTTGCCAAAGATATAAAGTATTCTGTCAGAGGGCTTCTGGCAGTCTGCATAGAGAGTGTTACCCTGGAGGGCAGGTGGACTTCGTCCATAAATGTATACCCAAGGGCACACCGAAATACATGCCCTTCGGGCAGGTGGACTTCGTCCATAAATGTATAGAAAGGATTCAGCATGAACATGAAAAAAGCAGCATTACATAATCTAGGATGTAAAGTAAACGCATATGAGACAGAAGCAATGCAGGAATCGTTAGTCCGGCATGGATACGAGATTGTACCGTTTAAAGAGAAAGCGGACGTTTACATTATCAATACATGTACAGTCACTAATATGGCAGACCGCAAATCAAGGCAGATGCTGCACAGGGCAAGAAAAAAGAATCCGGAAGCTGTGGTGGTGGCCTGTGGCTGTTATGTGCAGGCTAAGAATGGAGTTCAGGACGAATGTGTGGATATTGTTGTCGGGAATAACCAGAAGAAGGATTTGATTGAGATTTTGGAAGCATATGAAGGCTGCAAAAAGGAACGTAAGAGAGAATTGGTTGACATTAACCACACAGATGAATACGAAGAATTACATCTTGAGCAGACGAAGGAGCACACCCGCGCATATGTGAAGGTTCAGGATGGGTGCAATCAGTTCTGTACCTACTGCATTATCCCTTATGTTCGGGGACGAGTCAGAAGCCGAAGAAGGAGCAGTGTGCTTGAGGAAATACAAAGGCTTGCGGATAACGGCTATAAAGAGGTGGTGCTGACTGGAATCCATCTAAGCTCTTATGGTATGGATACCAATGACAGCCTGTTAAATCTGATTGAAGCAGTACACGAAATCAAGGGAATTCAAAGAATCCGTTTAGGCTCCCTGGAGCCGAGAATCATAACTGAAGAATTTGTGAAAACACTTGCAACACTTCCGAAGCTATGCCCTCATTTCCACCTGTCCCTGCAAAGCGGCTGTAATGATACATTGAAGCGGATGAACCGCCGTTACACCTCTGAGGAATACTATGAAAAATGTGTGCTTTTAAGGAAATATTTTACCCGCCCCGCATTGACAACAGATGTAATCGTCGGCTTCCCAGGTGAGACGGAGAAAGAATTTGACCAGTCGAAAGCCTTTATCGACAAAGTCAATTTCTACGAAACTCATGTGTTTAAATATTCAAAGCGGGAGGGAACAAAGGCGGCTTCCATGGAGAACCAGGTGCCGGAGGATGTAAAGACCCTCAGAAGCAATGAGCTTCTTAATCTTAGCAGAAGGAAACAGGAAGCTTACGAGGAGGCGTTAGTTGGAACAGTCAAGGAGGTTCTGATTGAGGAAGAAATTCTGGTGGAAGGAGAGCGTTACCATACGGGACACACCAGAGAATATGTGAAGGTTGGACAGAAAATAGCCGAAAACAGGATTAATGAGTTGGTAAATGTAGAAATTGAGAGCCGTTTACAAATAATTCATTGAATTTTTCCCGTCAATAGGTTAGAATAACATTGAAGTATTTTTGGAGGACGTGAGTATATGAGAGATTTAAGCAGCACACAATTTTTTCAGGTAGAAAGCGGTCCACAGATTCAAGCAAAAGATATACTTGAGATTGTGTACAGGGCATTAAGTGAAAAAGGATATAATCCGGTGAACCAGATTGTGGGGTATATTATGTCAGGGGACCCGACATATATCACAAGTTACGACGGAGCGAGAAGCCTGATCATGAAGATGGAGCGGGACGAACTGGTAGAAGAGATGCTTAAGACGTATATTGAGCACAACAGATGGGTATAATCTATGAGAATCATGGGACTGGACTACGGCTCTAAGACGGTAGGCGTAGCAATCAGTGATGCTCTGGGTATTACTGCCCAGGGGATAGAAACGATTTGCCGTAAGGAGGAGAACAAGCTTCGCAAGACCTGTGCGCGTATCGAGGCATTAATTGAGGAGTACGGGGTAGAGCGGATTGTGCTTGGACTTCCGAAGCATATGAACAATGATATGGGGGATCGGGCGGAACAATCCATGGAGTTTGGGAAGATGCTTGAGAGGCGGACGAATCTTGAGGTCGTGATGTGGGACGAGCGTTTGAGTACTGTAGAAGCGGAACGGACATTGATTGAGAATAATGTGAGAAGGGAAGACCGCAAGAAGTATATTGACAAGGTTGCGGCTGTTATTATATTGCAGGGATATCTGGATGCCTTGGCTAATGGGACTGGTACGATGAAGCGTTAATATTTGCTGTATCAGGAATGGCAGCGGGATTTTTGCAGTTAGTTTGCCATAGCATATGAGGGAGACTGCCGGCGGCAGGCTCTTGAGTTTGCAGCAAAGCAGGAAAATGTAGTGTGGTTTCAGAAAAAGTATTCTTGAGGTAATAATATGGAGAAAATAAGGTTCAGGTCGGAAGATATTCCGGAGGAAGTGGATTTTTTTGTGCTGGAACAGACAAAGGTAAATGGTGTGTCCTATATTCTGGTTACGGATTCAGAGGAAGGAGATGCAGAATGTCTGATCCTTAAGGATACGTCAAAGGAGACGTCATCAGACAGTGTCTATGAGATTGTGGAGGATGACATGGAGCTTACGGCTATATCGAAGATTTTCCAGGAGCTGCTCGAAGATGTAGAGATCGAAAGGTAATATACTATGTCCATCAGTAAAGAGAATTTTAAGAAAATGCTGAAAGAAAAGGGTCTTAAAGTAACCAACCAGCGGTTGCTTGTATTAGAGGTACTTGCAGATCATCGCGATAAGCATATGACTGCAGAAGACATTTACGAACTGGTGAAGGAAGACTATCCGGATATCGGACTGGCTACCATTTACCGGACGGTGCAGTTGTTACGGGAAATGCAGTTGGTGGATCGGATCAATCTTGATGATGGGTGCCTGCGCTATGAGATCAGCGATATGTTTGATGGGGAGACAAAGCATCATCATCATCATTTGATATGTAAGACATGTGGGAAAGTGGTTCCGTTTGAAGAAGACCTCTTAGATGAATTAGAGCGTCTTGTTGAGCAGGAGACGGGATTCTGCGTGTCAGACCACGAATTAAAGTTCTACGGACAATGCCAAGAGTGCCTTAAAATGGCAGGAAAATAGAACGGAGACGCACGTGGAGGTGTAAATTTGAAGAAAGAAAACAATGGAAAATTGCGAATCATTCCCCTTGGAGGTCTGGAAAAGATCGGAATGAATATCACTGCCTTCGAGTATGAAGACAGTATTATTGTCGTGGATTGCGGACTGGCATTTCCGGAGGATGACATGCTTGGAATTGATCTTGTCATACCGGATGTGACCTATCTAAAGGACAATATCCAGAAGGTGAAAGGATTCGTGATTACGCATGGACATGAAGACCATATCGGCGCATTATGCTATGTATTGCGGGAGATGAATCTTCCAATCTATGCAACAAAACTGACTATGGGAATTATTGAGAGGAAATTGACTGAGCATAACCTTTTGCGCAGCACAAGAAGGAAGGTTGTGAAGCATGGGCAGTCGATTAACCTTGGACAGTTTAGGATTGAGTTTATTAAGACGAACCATAGTATCCAGGATGCGGCGGCGCTGGCGATTTATTCACCGGCGGGAATCGTAGTGCATACGGGAGACTTTAAGGTAGACTATACGCCGGTATTTGGAGACGCTATTGATTTGCAGCGGTTTGCAGAGATTGGTAAGAAGGGTGTTCTGGCTTTGATGTCAGACAGCACCAATGCGGAGAGAAAAGGGTTTACCCAGTCGGAGCGGACGGTGGGAATTACCTTTGACCATATTTTTTCGGAGCATCAGAATACAAGGATTATTATTGCGACCTTTGCATCCAATGTAGACCGAGTGCAGCAGATCATCAATTCGGCATGTAAGTATGACAGAAAGGTAGTTGTGGAAGGACGCAGCATGGTCAATATCATCCAGGTTGCCCAGGAATTAGGTTATCTGAATGTGCCGGACAAGACTCTCATTGAGATTGACCAGCTTAAGAACTATCCACCGGAGAAGACGGTGCTGATTACCACAGGAAGCCAGGGGGAATCCATGGCGGCGTTGTCCCGTATGGCGGCGGACGTGCATAAGAAGGTTTCGATTATGCCAGGCGATACGGTTATTTTCAGCTCCAATCCCATTCCTGGCAATGAGAAATCTGTTTCCAGGGTTATTAATGAGTTGTCTGCTAAGGGAGCAGATGTAATCTTTTCTGACGCCCATGTATCTGGACATGCGTGCCAGGAGGAGCTTAAGTTAATCTATTCTCTGGTAAAGCCTAAGTATGCGATACCGGTACACGGGGAATATCGTCATCTGAAGGCAAATGCTGGGATTGCAACTACCCTTGGAATACCTAAGGAGAATGTGTTTATTCTTCACTCTGGAGACGTGCTGGAGTTGTGTGCCCAGGAGGCGAAGATTGTGGACAAGGTTCACACAGGGGAGATTCTGGTGGATGGTCTTGGCGTGGGTGATGTCGGGAATATTGTACTGCGAGACAGACAGCATCTGGCGGAGGACGGAATTCTGATTGTTGTTTTGACTCTTGAGAAGGGAAGCAACCAGCTACTTGCCGGACCGGATATTGTGTCCCGTGGGTTCGTCTATGTTAGGGAGTCCGAGGGGCTGATGGAGGAGGCCCGCAACGTGGTAAGTGAGGCTGTGGAGGACTGTCTGCTGCATCAGCGCAATGCGGACTGGAGTAAGATTAAAATGGTGATTCGGGATACCATGAATGAGTTTATTTGGAAACGTACCAAGAGAAAACCTATGGTGTTACCAATTATTATGGATGTTTAAGTTTATGAAAGGCTTTTGGTGGCAGGATGTCATCAAGAGCTTTTTTTGATTATAGAAGTAAACAGTATAAAACAGTTGACAACAGTTCTAAACTGTTATATACTGTTTAGAACGAAGGGGGGATGATATTGAAATTAATCATTAATCATTCTTCCATGCAGCCAATCTACGAACAGATTGTGGAGCAGATTAAGAATAAGGTTATGCATGGAGAACTTAAAGAAGATACAGCTCTCCCGTCAGTACGGACGCTGGCTAAGGAGCTTAAGGTCAGCGCCCTGACCGTTAAGAAAGCCTATGACGTATTGGAGGAGGAAGGCTTTGTGAACACGGTTCATGGAAAGGGCAGCTTCGTAGCCTTTGCCAATCAGGGATTGATGCTTGAGGAGAAGAAGAAGGAAGTAGAGGCAGAGTTGGAAAGGGCCATTCGGAAAGGGAGAAGCTGTGGGATGACGGATTCGGAGATACGAATGCTGTTTGAGCTGGTTTTGGAGGACTAATATTAAGTCTGAAGAATGAAAAACTGTTTGGAGGGTTGACATGATGTTGAGATTGAATAAAGTAAGGAAAGAGTACAAAGGATTCCAGTTGGATTGTACCCTGGAAGTCCAGGAAGGATGTGTAACGGGACTGATTGGAAAAAACGGGGCAGGAAAAAGCACCACGTTCAAGGCAATTCTGGGACTGCTTAAGATGGATGGAGGCAGCATTGAGATTCTTGGAAAGCCGCTCCATGAGATTGGGAATCAGGATAAGGAGGATATGGGGGTCGTCATGTCAGACGCGGGGTTTAGCGGTTATCTTATGATTCAAGATTTGATTCCAGTGCTTAAAAACATGTATCGGAATTTTCAGGAGGAGGAGTTTAGGAGAAAATGTAAGAAGTTCCAGCTTCCTATGAATAAGAAGATTAAGGAGTTTTCCACAGGAATGAAGCGTAAGCTGCAGGTCTTAGCGGCTCTTTCCCACGAGGCAAGGCTATTGCTTCTGGATGAGCCCACGGCAGGGCTTGATATAATCGCAAGAGATGAGCTTTTGGATATGCTGAGAACCTATATGGAGAAAGAAGGAAGGGCGATTCTGGTAAGCTCTCATATTTCCAGTGATTTGGAAGGTCTGTGCGATGATATTTATATGATTGACGACGGGAAGATTATACTCTATGAGGAAACGGACGTCCTGTTAGATTGCTACGGAATCTTGAAGGCGACGCCAGAGCAGTTCGGAAGGATTGAACGGGAACATATCCTGCGCTACAAGAAGGAAGGATTTGGCTATAGCTGTCTGACGGATCAGAGGCAGTTCTATCAGGAGAATTACCCAGATATAGCGGTTGAGAAGGGAAACATTGATGAACTGATTATGATGATGATACGAGGTGAAGAATAATGAAAGGATTATTTATGAAGGATTTTGGGTTACTGAAAGGGCAGAAGCAATTTTTTGCTGTGATTGTGGTCATGACAGTGATATTCATGACAGCATATACGAATTTTGCCTTTATTATTTCTTATATTACTATCATGATAGGGATTATGACGCTGACGACCATCAGTTATGATGAGTTTGAAAATGGGATGGGGTATCTTTTTACGCTTCCGGTCAGCCGCAGGGAATATGTGGGGGAAAAGTATCTGTTCAGTATTATAACGACATTGCCGGGACTGGCAGCGGTTTCTGTTTTTTCCCTGGTGGTATCCAGAAGCAGAGGCATTCATTTCTCTGTTGGAGAGTGGATATTATCTGTAGTTATCAGTTTCCTGCTGGTCACAGTGATCCTGTCCATATTAATACCTTTGCAGCTAAAGTTCGGCGCGGATAAGAGCAGGGTTGCGATGATGATTTTATGGGGTGTGGGGATTATAACGGTATATTTAGGTATAAAGATATGCGAGGCCTCTGGCATTGACTGGAAGACGGCAATTAATTGGGTTTATAGGCTAGAGCCAATAAAAGCCCTGGCGGGGATTACTGTAATATGCGGAATCATCATGGTGATTTCTTATCTGTGTTCCCTTCGGTTTCTGGAGAACAGGGAATTTTAGAGGCATTTTTAATGTCAGAAGGGGAAAGAAGTAATAGATATTCAGTATTGATTTTCAGGGTAAAAATGGATATACTGTAATCTGGTAGTTTGGAAAACATCGGGGCAATCATGCAGGATTGCTCCGGTTATCTTGCGTTATTCATAAAAAAGTCCAGCTAAGAAATGTCAATAGCTAAAATGAAAAATGTTAAAAAAGTTTTTCAGAAGCATTTGATGTAAAAAGGGTAACTTTAATAAGCCCACCCATGTGGAACTATTTAAAATTCATAAGACCTGTTAGGCTGCGTTCCGTACCTTGTCAGGCTGCGCTGCCAGATACCGCTCACAGTGTTCCTGAGGAGTGATGATCTCAAAATGGTTTATTATCCCGGAGCATGGCAAAAATGATATTGCAGATTTTATGCATGACAGCCCCGACAGCCACGTTTTTCTTCTTGCTTTTGCATTTGTCGGTATAATAGCCGTGGATAACTGGATTTACTGGTGTTTTTGTCCCTTTATCCACCTTAAGATTATTGATAGCCACCATATGCAGGATACGCCTGGCAAGGCTAGAACCCCTCTTGGACATGTGGACTTTATCCCCATTGAACTTGCCGGATTGCTTCACGGCAGGATCCAAGCCGAAGTAAGCATAAAGCTTCTTTGGGGAAGAAAACAGGTCAAAGGAGCCCATTTCAGCGATCAGGACGGCTGCACTGAGAAAACCGACACCACGCAGGGACTGGAGAAGGAAGATACGGTCATAAACCGGCGTCCCTTCCAGCTTATCAACAGCCTTATGCAGGTCCTCAAGTATATTGTCCAGATGCTCCTGGTATTCCCGGTAGGTTTTGATATACAGCCGGATCCGGAGTGCACTGCTTTGAAGCGCACGTCCGAAAACAGCGGCGTCCTTTGCGGCAGCACGTATGGCATCATATTTGGAAACGGCATATTTTTCACCGAAACGTGCGGTTTTGCGTATGGTTTCCACAAGTATGTCTTTTGGGGCGGCAAGCATGTCTGCGGCAAGGGGGTAAGCTTCCAGGAGCTTTAAGGAAGTTTGGGTAGTGACCTTGCTAAACACTTTCCGGTATGCGGGAAAGGACACTTTCAGTTCCGCCGTGAGCTTCAGTACGACAGCGGACTGCAGGTCCTTGAAGTAATAGTAGTCCCGTACCAGGTTGCGCAGGTCAATGACCTCATCATCTGGTATGATGGAAGTCTTCAGGGAAGCATCCAGGCCGACTTTGGCAGCAGCTTTTTTTGAATCAAATTTATCATTATGCAGTTTCCTAACGTTCATATTTGTGCTATTCTTAGTGATGATAGGATTAATGACTGAGCAGTCAAACCCCTTATCACGAAGGAAGTACAGGAGCGGGATGTGGTAGATCCCGGTGGACTCAAGGAAGCAGCGGCTTTCGAGGGAATACATCTCTTGTGCTTCCTTTATTTTTGCGACAGCTTGCTCACGGGACTGCGGATCAGAATGAATGATCTTAAAAGGTTTTCCAGAGAGAATGCCATTGGGCAGCATGATGGACATCCAGGTGAAGTCTGCGCCGACATCAAGCCCGACTGAGAGATAAGGGATGCTTTCAAGCATCATAAGTACTTTTGGTATTTCATGGTTTTATCCTTTCAGGCAGGTATCCATTTCCAGAGGGCGGATACACAACCTAGCGGTTTATACAGGTATAGCCTGGGGCTTCCCAACCAGCCAAAACATAAATCACCACCGAATGGACTGACAGACTTTCTAAGAGGTTTCACCAGCCGGAAGGCCAGTTCCCAAGGAGGCGTCGTCAATGATCCTGCCTCCAGTGATTATACCTCTATGTTTTGTCTGGTGCATTAAGGAAACCTCAGACAGGGTAAATAATGTTGCCTTATAACTTCTGATGGAGGGGGAACTCCTCCTTCTGTTATATCTATATAGATTTATTAGATTGGACTTTGTAACTATTAACCAGTGGTCATTCTTGACTACACCATTATTATACTAGGATGTGTAAGAATGGGAGAACAGACAGAGAACAGTAGGGATTATGAATTATTGTTAAATGAAATTATCAATATAGGAAAAGAGATGATTAAAAGCGGCGCAGAGACAGACCGAGCGGAGGACAGCATGTATCGGATGCTGGAAAGCTATGATTTGGAGCAGTGCAGCGTCTTTGCGATCCAGAGTGACATTCAGGCTACGATAAAGCCTAAGGGCGGGCATTTTATTACACAGATTAGAAGGATTCACAGGACAGGCTTTAACTATGACAGGTTGGATTATCTGAATAACCTGTCCAGGCAGATTTGTATGGACACTCCGTCTGTGGAGGAGATTCGCAAAAAGTATGATGAGGTAATGAACCGAAAGCCTCTGCCCTGGTATCTACAGTTTGTTGCGCCGATTCTGGGCGGAGTGGGCTTTGGCGTATATTTTGGATGTGACTGGCTGGATACGATTGTTGGCGTTATTATCTGCGGGGTGATTGAGGTCTATCTGGGAAATATGCTCAGTAAGAAGGAGGATAACCTTGTAGTGTATAACCTGATCATTGCATTTTTGTCTGCGGCGGCGGTTCTGCTGGCGGGAAAGGTAGGATTTGGACATCATCCGGACCGGATTGTGCTGGGGCTTAACATGGTTCTGATTAGCGGTCTTGGAGTTGCCAATGGAATTCGGGATGTGCTAAAGAGAGCGTATCTGTCTGGGCTTTTGAACATTACGAACGCCTGTCTGGGGGCGGTTGCAATCGCCTGTGGGACAGGGCTTGCCATGCTGATTTTTAAAGGGGATATGTATGAAATGTACATTGCTCCCAGCATTGCCGTACAGTTGATTTCCTGCGGAGTTGCGAGTATGGGGTTTGCACTGGTGTTTAAGGCGGCGGTCAAGCAGTCGGTCTATGCGGGAATCGGCGGCGCGATTAACTGTGCTTTCTACGTGTTGGGGCTGAATCTCTGGGGCAATGATTTTGCGGCGGTCATGGCTGGCTCAGCGATTGTGGCTGCCTATGCTTTTCGGATGTCAAGAGTCCACAGAGCGCCCGCAACGATTTTCCTGACAACATCAATTATGCCTGTGATTCCTGGAGCTTCTTTGTTCTATATGATGCATGGGTTTGTCCAGGCAGATTATGAGCTGGCGTCCCAGCAGGCAATCCAGTTGGCAAAGACCTGTCTTGCTGTGGCCTTTGGTTTCCTGCTTGTTGAGATTGTGACACGTTATGTGGGAGAATGGAAGGTTACAGGGGCAGAGCAATAGAGAAGTGGTATGGATGGAGAATGAGTTGTGGATAGGAAGAAGAACATCAGATGGAATACACTGCGCATCACCGCAGTTGGATTTTTAGGCATTATATTGATAGGGGGAGCGCTGCTGTACCTGCCTGTCAGTAACACGCGGCCAATCTCGTTTATGGACGCGTTGTTTACGTCGGTAACATCAGTGTGTGTGACAGGGCTTGTGACGATTACACCGGCCTCCCAGTTTACACTGTTCGGAAAGGTTATATTACTGTTGCTGATTCAAATTGGCGGTCTTGGAGTCATTGCATGTACAGCGGTATTTTTCTTCCTGCTGAGAAGACGGATTACGCTGCGGGAAAGGCTGGTGCTTCAGGAATCCTACGGCGCGGACCGTCTCGGCGGTATCGTTCGGATGGTTAAGAAGATAATCCTTGGAACGCTGGCGGTGGAGGGATGCGGTGCGGCGCTGTATGCGTTCCAGTTTGTGCCGGAGTATGGACCGGTCAAAGGGCTTTGGTATTCCGTCTTTCATGCAGTCTCAGCATTCTGTAATGCGGGAATTGATATTCTTGGGGAAAATAGCCTTGCGGATTATGTGACTAATCCGATTATCAATATTACGACCATCCTATTGATTATCTTAAGTGGTATCGGATTTACAGTCTGGTTTGACGTGCTGGAGAATGGAAAGAAGCTTATCCATCGGGAAGTGCCGGGAAAGTGGTGGTTTACAAGGCTTAGGCTTCATTCTAAACTGGCTTTGATTATGACGCTGCTTCTAATTATTGTCGGGACTGTGTTTGTGTTTTTTGCTGAATATGGGAACCCTAATACTATCGGCGGTATGAGCTTCGGGGAAAAGCTTCTAGCCTCTATGTTTCAGTCTGTGACTACAAGGACGGCAGGATTCTATACATTTTCCCAGGGGGCGATGCATGATGAGTCGAAGCTGTTCTGCTCCATTCTTATGTTTATCGGCGGTTCTCCAGGGGGAACGGCAGGCGGAACGAAGACGACCACATTTGCGATGTTGTTCCTTGCATGCCTTACCTTCGTGAAGGGAGGAAATGATACGGAATGTATGGGCAGGAGAATTTCTGTGGCAAATTTCCGGACTGGCTTCTGTGTTGTGATGGTGGCCTTTTCCGTATTTATTACGGGGACGATCGCAATTCTTGCGATGGAGCCTGACGGTATTCCTATGATAAATATAGTCTATGAGACGGCGTCGGCTGTGGGAACTGTGGGTCTTACAGCGGATTTGACGCCTCATCTTGGCAGGGCAAGCCAGGCGGTAATCATGGTTATGATGTATATGGGGCGGCTTGGCCCCCTTACACTGGCGCTTATATTTGCGGGGAAGACCCATCCAAGGGATAAGGTGCGGCGTCTGCCCAAGGAACAGATTATGGTTGGATAGATAAAGGAGGAAATCATGAATAAGCAGTTTGTGGTATTGGGGCTTGGAAGCTTTGGGGCCAGTGTGGCAGTTACGCTTCAGAAGCTTGGCTGTGACGTCGTGGCAGTAGACCAGGATATGGAGCTTGTCACTGACATAGCGGAGAAGGTTACTTATGCGATGCAGGCGGATATCGAGAATCCAAAGCTTTTGGAATCTTTGGGGTCAAGGAATTTTGACGGAATGGTGGTGGCTTCATCAGAGAATCTGGAGGGCAGTATTCTTGCTACTCTTGCCGCTAAGGAGATGGGGATTCCTTATATCTTATGCAAGGCGCATAATGAGAGGCATGCCCAGGTTCTTAGGAAAATCGGGGCGGATGCAGTTGTATTTCCAGAGGAGGAAATGGGGCGCAAGATTGCAAAGAACCTGGTGTCTGCAAATCTTGCAGACTGGATTGAGCTGTCGCCGGACTATAGCATTGTGGAGACTGCCATACCGAAGCGGTGGATTGGCAAGACCCTTAAGGAGTTGGACGTCAGAAGGACTTATGAGGTTAATGTAGTGGGAATTCGGGAGGAGGAGGAAGGGCGTGTGGAGATTACGCCAAATCCGGAGATGCCTCTTAAGGAAGGGATGATCTTAATGCTGATTGGCGCCAATGAGGCGTTGGAGAAGATATAGAAATTAATAGGTTCTTAAGATTCTTTTCATATCTTTAATGGATTGAACACACTTTAGACATATTTATTGTTTATACTAGAGTACAGATAGTTGGTTAGGATATCAACTATCCCCCCTCAATAAAGCAAAGCACTTAGGGGAGTTACCCCTAGTGCCGCACTTTAACTCTCATTCCTTTAACTACTATAATAACAACGAAACCCGTTATCCCTTGTGGATGGCGGGTTTTCGCTGTTTACAAAAGGGATGGTGTATGTTATTATGAGGTCTGTACCAAACTTTTACCAAACTTGGATTTCACTTGAATTTCTGAGTCAAAACTGCAGTTGTATTTTAGAAAGAATTTGATATATAATATTGCTTGTCTATACTATATAAAATGAAATGCGAATGGTTTGAATGGTATGAATAGTGTGAATTTTGTATGACAGTAACTATGTTTTGTTGAGAAGCAGTTGTTTTTACCATTCATATTGCATATAATGAGGAAAAGAGGAAGAGTCAATGATAGAGACAAATTTATCTCAGACAGTCAATGCCACGAACGATTCTGGTTCTGCATATGATACAAATGTAAAATATTTGCTTTCGGACAAGCAGATATTATCATGGATTTTGAAATATACAGTTGAAGAATTTCGGGAAATGGATATTGAGGATATTATTGGATGTGTTGGCGATGATATCGAGATAGGAACGAGGCCGACTGATGCAGGACTTTCTAATCTTGGGCGTGTAAAAGGAACAGAAACGGAGGACAGTGTTCCGGGAGAAGGTATCATTTACTATGATATTCGTTTTACTGCGTACATCAAAGAAGCTGAGATGAAAATTCTGGTAAACATTGAAGCACAAAAGTCATCATGTTATAGCAAATTAGGATATCATTTGGAGAATAGAATTATCTTCTATCTTGCAAGAATGATTTCGGCACAGAAGCAGACGGAATTTTTTCACAGTGATTTTGATAATTTGAAAAAAGTCCGGAGTATTTGGATTTGTATGGATAATGATGAGACGGAAGATACCATTGAGGAAATTGGATTAGATAGAAAAATGGTTTTCGGGAATAAGAAAAACTCATATCATATGGATTTGATGAAAGGTATTATTGTCAATATAAGGAATGAGGAGAAGTGTATTTCCGGCGAGGGTATAAAGAAATCTCAAAACGTATTGATATCTATGCTGGAAGAGTTGCTTTCTGAAAAAGATGCTGTAGAAAAGAAACGTATATTGGCAGATGAGTATGGAATGAGAATGACTACTGAATTAGAAGGGAGAATCCAGATTATGTGTAATTTGTCAGAGAATATTAGAGAACGGGAAAGAATTGATGCTATTAAGAGAATGATTAGGGTTAATATCACAAAAGAGCAGATTTTATCTATGGGATATACGGAAACTGAATATAAAAAAGCGGAGAGTTTATTATGTGTAAATGTTTAAACGCATGGTGTTAAATGAGATAAATTAAAAGTATCCAGAGAATCAAAAGAGTTACATTAACTTGCCCCCTTATCATACGGATTTGATGTAGAAATTGATTATAAGGTTGAATTAGAAAAAGTCAGAGAGGAATAATATGCGAATATTCATTGATACAAAAATTCTGGCGGATGTGTTATTAGGCAGTGATATCGTAAAGGGGACATTGTTTGGAATAATTTACCTGTAGGATAGAAGCGTAATCTATCCTACAGAGGTTTTATCAAGATTTCTATGTTGATTTTTATAATCATATGATTGATTTTGGTCAGATTGATTTATGTAAAGCTGATTACAGATGACTTTGAGATACCATATAATTGATAAGAGCCTGTTTTGGAATCTTCCAGTCCTTCCCTTCTTTGTACCCTTTCAAATTGCCTGATTGTACAATCCGGTATGCCTGAGTCATGCCAATCCGGAGTAGTTCGGCAACTTCTTCTATCGTCAGGATATCGTCGTATTGTTCAAACATTCTTATCCCTTCTTTCCTTGGAATTGTAAGGTCACTGTCATGTTTGGATACATGGCTGACAGCTTATCTTGGATATGTTTTAAGCAGTCCTTCATAATCTCAGGCGTAAGGACGGAAGCCTCTGGATGGTAACTGAATGCATTGACTGCAAAATGCAGATGAGGGGCATTTCCTTTTGAACTTTTGGACGGATAACGGTACTTACCTGTAGGTGAATAGGAGTGTCCGCCCCGTTCCATGTCCAGACCGTATAATACTTGGTATCCGGGAGAAAAAAATTTTGCAACCCATACAGCCATTGGTAACAGCCAGTTAAAGTCTTGCTGACATGCGAAGGTAATACAGAAATGCCAGATTTTTTGAGGATTCTTATGAAGGGAACAGAGTTCGCTCAGTTTAAATTGTTCTATGATTGACAGATCCGGGTTACAGGTAAAGCCATAACCGCAGATACATTCTTTTTGCGCAATGTAGCCTAACACACGTTCATATACGTCATCATTGCTAGGCAGTGTCATAAAATCTGTGTAAATAAGTTGTCTGAAAATGCCCTTTGGACTACTTGATTTCTTGCTCAAAATGCCAGAATCCAGTCAAGGCAAGGGTTCCAGACTTTACGGGCTTTTGGCATTTTGATAAAATTCATTATGTCAGTCCAGAGAACTTACTCACATAATCTGACACTCTCGGTTGAATAACTGCCTTTGATTTTAGCAAGCTTGCAAGTCAATATATTTTTCTTTTTGTGGTTGTAAATCCAAACAAATAGTCCGCAGACACGTTATAGTATTTGCATAAAGCGATAAAATGCCGAATGGGCAATTCGTTTGCTTCACGCTCATAGCGTGCATACATAGTTTGAGATGTACCTAAGTAATATGCTATTTCCTTTTGAGTCAAATCATGATCTTCTCTTAAATCTCGTAATCGTTTCATATAATTATGATTGTTCATTTTTTCACCTCTTCAAAATATATCATAGTAAATATATTTACTATTGATTTTAATAAATATATTTACTATAATAAGATGTGACAAATATCGGCTGATATTGACATAATTCGGGAAAATACAGGAAGTGAGCGGTCTGTATATTGAAAGCAGCTTTCAGGTTATATGAATGGAAAGCTTTAGTTTATTCAGTGATTCAAAATACTTTATGATGACAAAGGGAGGGAATGAGAATGAGTAGTAAGGATTGCGAGATAAGTACATATCAAGGACATGAATATGTAGACATGATGAAGGATACAAGTAATTTAATCGCAAGAGAGAAGGCAGAAAGTTTGGGAGAGGTGATGACGGCTTTTAAAGAGAGTGCCCAGCTGGCTAATGAGGTTGAATTCTGGAAGTGGATGGGAGCTAATTATCCGAAGGATTTATCAAATACTGAGTTGATCCGAAGGGCAGCGGTTGATAAAAGCAGATGGTTGAATACTCAATTGCAGGGAAAAGGCTATGAATGGGACTATATGGCTAAGCAGCGTATGAAGCCTGCAAAAATATTATCCATATTTGAAGCTGGGGATTGTCCGACACAGCCGGGGATTGATATTACGGAAACGGGAGTCCTGGATAATTCTGTGAAGATGACTTATCAGAATAAGGCATATCTGAGCAGCAATAATCCTAATCTCCATAATACGCCGAAAGATGCGATTGTTGTTACTAATAGTGAGAAAGTATCATATTCCAAGAAACGGGGTTATGTAACGGAAGAGTATATGGATGCAAAAGAGATTGCGTATGTCAGGGATTCAAGATTTCAAAAGGCATTATCAAGGCGGGCAGATACATCCTATAATCTAAAAAATGTTGCGATGACTTCGGCTAAGGCTGGTGTGATGGGAGCAGCGATAGGGATTACTATTGAGACGATTTCTTCTTATAGAAAATGGAAAAGGGGTGAGATAACCGACGAAGATTATTTGAAAGAAATTTTCAGTGCAGGAGGCGAAGCAGGAGCAACTGCAGGTCTGACGACGGCGGCAATGATTCCGGTTCAGTCAGCAATTACTGCGGCAGGCGCTTCAACACTTTTATCAATCCCTGTGGTATTCGTTTTTGGTAAAGTAATCAATTCTGTAATTGCACCTTGCTTTGGGAGAGGAAAGTATAGACAGATTTTGTCTGAAGCAAGATATTATCTGGAAATAGAGAAAGTATATGATGATTTTTTACGTGCCGTAGAGCGTTCGGCAGAGCAGTATGTAAAATATATGTCTGATATGCAGGGGCAAGCTGCAAGGTATAAAGAATTAAATAGTTTGAGTAAGACGATAGATCAGGATTTAGAAAAAATATATGTATCAATTTAGGAGGGATATAATGGAGGCGAGTATTGTATCAAGAGAAGATATGAATTATCTGGCACAGCAGTCTGCCGGGAAATTAAATATGATTTTATCAGGTATGACAGCATTACTAAATGACAATGAAAACAAGGTAAATATGTTGGAATCACAAACCTGGTTCCAGAGAATGGCAAGGACACTCACTGGTAAAAATAAAATGGCACAGCAGGAAATACAGAGAAACCATGACAGGATGAATCTCTATATGTCACAAGCCATGACTGCTCTTTATGAGCAAAACTGTATAGATCATCAGATCATGATGAGCCTGGGAAATCAGATTAATGGACTGTATGCAGAACATCTGCAGTTAAAACAGATGTTAGGAGCATTTGCAAGTAAATTGAACGAGAAAATTGAGAGCATAGACAACTTTCATATTTTAGTGACAGAGATAGAACAAGGCGTATATTCTGACGAAAGCGCTATTATTTCTGTCTGTAAAATAATGGCCCAATTAGATAAGCGTACAGCTCTTGATGACAGAAAACGGGATATTTTATATCGAGGGATGCAGCAGCAGGGGATTCTTGATGATACAGAGAAGCCGTTAGGGGATTATTTATTGGAATTTACAGAGATTGGAATGGAATCAATCGGAGCAATATATCTTGAACTGGAGTCAATAAGAGATAATTATATGGCGGGACTGCTTCTCAAACTGATAGAGGGATACCACTTTCTGCCTGATATGGCAAGAAAATTAAAAAATAAGCAGAGTGTTGTAGAGGAAATTATCAGGAATGAAAATCTGGATTCGGATATTAGAGTGACTACGCAAGAGGTTTATCAAGACTTCGTAACAAGTAAAATGGAAATGTTGGACAGACAGTTGCCGGCGGAACAAATCCAAGATGGAATGATGTTGGAGGATGCAGAAAAATTATTTTTAGAGTGCAGATACAAAGAAGCTTTGGAATGCTTTGAAAGTCTGTCAGGACGAGGGAACGGACGTGCGATGTATTTCCTTGGATTATATTATGAAGGGGGATATGAGACAAAATATATCGACAAAGAGAAAGCAAAAAAATACTTTTGTGAGGGTGAAAAAAATGGAGATGTACTGGCGGCATATATGTGGGTAAATAGAATGGAGGTAGAAAAAGAAGAAAGGCAGCAGAGATATAAGGAGATAAAGGAAGAAATATTAAATCTGGCACAGACGGGAGATATTTTTGCGCAAAGAATAATTGGAGAAATGTTTGCAGGTGGATATGGAGTGCCTGTAGATTATGAGTCAGCTCTTGATTATTATATGAAATCAGCAGATGGCGGCTGTTGCGAAGCAATGAATCTTTTGGGAACTTGTTATGTTTATGGAAAAAGCTGTACAAAGAAGGATGAAGGAGAAGCTGCACAGTGGTATAAAAAAGCCGCAGACAGAGGATATGCAAGAGGACAGGCGAACTGGGGGCTATGTAATAAGTTGGGAGTAGGAGTAGAGAAGAATGGGTATGAAGCTGTGAGATGGGATAAAAAAGCCGCAGAACAAGGAGATGCAACTGGACAAAATAATTTGGGAACATGTTATTCTGATGGAGTAGGAGTGGAAAAAGACGAATATGAAGCAGTAAAGTGGTATAGAAAGGCTGTAGAGCAAGGAGATGGATCGGCACAATGCAATTTGGCAGGTTATTATGCTAATGGGAGAGGAGGATTAGTAAAAGATGAATATGAAGCAGTAAAGTGGTATAGAAAGGCTGCAGAGAACGGAAGTGAAGATGCTAGGAAAAAATTGTCGGAATCTTATGGTATTCACATAAAGGAGGAGTCGAAAAATGGTTAGTACAAAAGGAGAAGAAGATTATAGAAATGGACATAGATGCTTGATGACATCGAATAGCTACAATTTAAGAGATGCTATGATATATTTTGAGAAAGCTGCAGATGAAGGACATATAGAAGCTGCTTTTCAATTAGGATATTTGTATTTGGCAGGAGAGCCGCAAATAGCGAGAAATTGTGAAAAAGCCCTCAGTTGTTTTGAAAAATGTGCAGAGGCAGGGATGTCAAAAGCAAAATATGAAGTTGCGAAGTTTTATCTTGAGGGGATAGGTGTAGAAAGCGATGAAAAGAAGGCATTTGAATTGTTGGTTGAAGCTTTCAGAGAGGGGTTTTATCTAGCTTCTGGTGAATTATACAAATGCTATGAAAAAGGGAAAGGGACGGAAGTAGATATTGATAAAGCCCTGGAATATAATGGATACGCTCGGCAGATGGGACTTCAGGGAGCAGAGGTAGATTTTATTCATTTAGCTGCTCTGAAAAATCCTAATATAAACGAAGAAGGAAAATTAATTTATTAAAGGCGATGACATGAAGATCGGTGAGGAGAAAGGGGAAAATGTTAGAAGTAAATATAGGAAAGTAGTATAGAAACTGGAGAAAATGATTGAGGGTATATTGAAAAGGGATACAAAATGTCGCTGGATAGCAAAAGCAACAAGGCTCAGTTATATATTATTATCATGAAACCATTCATAGAAGTGGCAGGAGGAAATCATCTTCCTGCCATTTGTTATATTCAGAAGGAGGGATAACATATCTGGAAAATTATCACTACGGTAAGGAACATTAGTAAATCAATCAGTGAGATTGCTGATTTTATGAAAGGAGGGACGAATGATGAAGGGAATTGAGATTGCAATATTCGTTATCAGATGCGGAATCAAATTGGCGGAGATTATAGCGGAAGAAGATTAATGAGAAGCAGAGTCTGAAACTTACCGGAGACTGGCAGTTATTAACTCAAATGGAACGAATAGGCTGCCAGAACCGGCAAAAATAGGAAGGGGTGAAAGACAGGAATGGATAAGGATTCGGCAGGCAGTATTTGATATAGGATGTTTTACTTGTAGATTATTATATATTTATTCGGAAAACAGAGGTAGCAAGTACGAAATGATGAATCAGAAAAAGTGCAATATAAAAGAGGATGAGTTGGAATCTCGCAAAGAAGATTCCGGGTATTTGCTCAAAGATTTAGAATCACTTAAAGAAGAGATTCTTCGGATTATAAGAATTGATGGAGCAAAAGAATATAGTATCATTGAAGAAATTTTTAGCTCTATTAAAGCGGATTGGAAGAACAGAGAGAAGGAACTGCAGAAACGGAAGGAATGTTGTTATTATGAAGATGCATTAAAAGGCAGTGATCTGTATCAGAAAGAAACTCTCAGGAAACTTATAGCAGAAAGCAAAAAGGTCTATTTTGTATTTACATCGTCTGCCCGTACAGATTTTGCAAGGGCGATCATGACATACACAAATTCAAATTACTATCATGTGGCGGTTTCATTAAATGAAGGGCTGACGAACCTGTATTCCTTCTCACCGCAGATCGGGCAGGATAAATTATCAGGCGGATTTACCTGTGAAAAAATACATAGCTATAAGAAAAATGATTATGATATCCATGTAAGCTGTATGATAATAACGTCAGAGAAATATAAACAGCTTTTGCAGGAAATATCTGCAATGATGAAATATCAGAGACAGACAGAATACAATTATGCCGGATTGATTAATTATGTTTTGGGAAAACGAGAGGAAACGAATGGATACAGAATGTTCTGTTCCCAGTTTATCATGTATTTATTTCGTAAGCTGGGTATTAATGTAATTCACAAAGAACCTTGCTTTACTTCGCCGGAGGATATCGCAGGGCTGGGGGAAGATTCTGGCATGTATCACTTATATGACGGCAGAGCAGCGTTCTATGATAAAGAAAAAATCATGAAAATATTTGACGCCGTGTAAATATAGAATGTTTATACCCAAGATGGATCTGGGTTAATAAAAAAGGGTGCATAGGCGGAAAAGTTTTGATGAATCAGTAATGCGTATGCCAACGGCTATGTAAAGGTAATATAATTCAGTTGGATAGTATTATTATAAAGTGATTCATATGAGCGGCAGGAGGAGAGGTCCAATAGTGTAAATGAGAGAGCGAGTAATTTAGAAACTGTGGAAATAGAACACATTGCACTAAATGAGAAAAGGCTGCTCGATATTGGAGAATTTCAGGTATACACAAGTTTAGGAAGGAGCCGAGCAACGCAGTTGGCAAAAGAATCCGGTGCGGTATTCCGGTTTGGTCGTCGCCTTTTGATTGACCGAATAAAATTCGACGCATGGTGCGACCAGCAGTAGCCAGCTTGGAGAGACTTATGCCTCTCCAAGAATATCGGTAAGTTAAAGAGGTATTATGGAATGAAAGAAAAGTTAAATATGGAGGCTTTAGTAGAGAACGAGATGAAAGAACTGGGTGTAGGGAGTACTGAGTTTCTAAAGCGTCATGAAGAAATTATGGCGCTGATTGAAGATAGCAAACTGGCGAAAGAAAAGGATACATATGGCGAATGCTAGAGTTCTGCCCAAGGGGATTTACTTGAAAACGAATGGATTATTTGAAGGAAGGTTCCAGTATCAAGGGGAATCTTATACAATATATGGAAAGAATGTCAAGAAACTGGAAAAAGACCTTGCGGAGCTGCGTTACGAGGTGGAACATGGTTTAAAAGGAAAGGGCGATAACATGTCGCTGAACGCATGGTTTGAGACATGGTTGTATGACTATAAAAGCGAGACAATCAAGGAAAGTACAAGGGTTCGGTATGAAGATTATTATAGGATGTATATCAAGTCAAAGATGGGGCAGAAGAAAATAGCGCAATTTAAGCCGATTATGATACAGCGTCATTTGAACCAGATGGCAGCCGCAGATTACAGCACAAAGACCATCGCAGACACTTATAATATCCTTCACAGTATGTTCAAATTGGCAGTACAGAATGACATTCTATATAGAAATCCATGTGATGCAGTTGTTTTGCCCAAGACAAAGGAACGTAAAAGGCGTGTGCTGACGATAGAAGAACAGCAGCTTGTGGTTAAATATTCCAGAGGCCGTCTCTGTGAGCAGCTTGTAAGAGTGGCGCTTGGCACCGGTATGCGTGCAGGAGAACTGCAGGGGCTCATGTGGAAAGATATTGACTTTAAGAATCGGGAAATTCATGTCAATAGGACTCTGGTATACGTTCGGGATAAGCAGACGAAGAAATATGTTTTCAAGTTCCAAGTGCCGAAAACAAAAAGCGGTATCCGCACGATACCCATGCAGGATGATGTATATAAAGCTCTGCAGCGTCAGAAATGGCAGATTACGGAAATGAAAATGCGGGAAAAGAGATGGAACGTGAAGCCGGAATTTGAAAATCTGGTATTTTTAACCATTACAGGGAATCCCAGAAGAAGCAATGATTTTTTAAACGATTTAGAGAGAATAAGGGAAGCCATTAATAAGGACAGGAGAAAACAAGCAGAATCAGAAGGTAAAAAACCGGAATTAATGGAACATTTTTATCCGCATTCTCTGCGTCACACATTTGCAACAAGGTGTTTTGAGGCCGGGATTGACGTGAAAACTGTGCAGTATTATCTTGGACACGCTTCTATCGCTGTTACCATGGACTTATATACCCATGTTACCGGGGAAAAAGCATGGTCAGAAATGGAGAAATTGAATCAGTTATACCGGAAATTAGGATGAGAGAATAAGGATAGAGCTTCTCTCTATACTAAATTAGTACCAAACTTTTACCAAACTCTTATTGGAATATAGTAGCTTTCCGTAATCAACGGATACCTTGGAAACCCTTATTTTATGGACTTTCTGCACCATTTAAGCTTATAAAAGAAAGTACCTTGGCAACTCTCATTCCTTTAACTACTATAATAACAACGAAGACCGCTATCCCTTGTGGGCAGCGGTCTTTCGCTGTCTGTAGAGGAGATATTTTATGTCGCCGGAGGGCGGGTACCAGACTTTTCCAAACTTGGAATTTACTTGGATTTCTGTGTTAAAACAGAAGTTGTATTTTTAGAAAGAATTTGATATATAGTAGAAATGTGGAGAGAGGTGATTTTCATGTCCGAATTACAGAAACAGGCAATGGAGAAGGAGAACCGAGAGCATAAGGGCAGTGTCTTTGTTGACCTCTTTTATCAGGATGAAACGGCAAAGAAGAATCTGCTGAGTTTATATAATGCATTACATGACACGGAGTATGAGGATGAGGCTCTGGTGCGGAAGGTGAAGATTGATGATGTCCTATATAAAAATTTCAAAAATGACATTTCCTTTGAGGTGAATGGGCAGGTGCTTGTCTTTGGGGAACATCAAAGTACGGTGAATAAGAACATGTGTCTGCGTTGTTTGATGTATATGGGAAGGGCATATGAGCAGTTGGTCGATCGTAAGGCACGCTATAGGACCACATTGGTTAAGATACCAACCCCAGAGTTTTATACATTTTATAATGGAGAGAAGGAACAGCCATTAGAACAGATATTATCTTTGTTAGACGCATTTATGAAGATATCCAGGTGAAACAGCAGGAGGCCATGCAGCAAGGAATACAGAAAGGAATTATTTTATCAGGGAAGATTTTTCAGATGGTAAAGAAAAATCCTAATTTGGCAAATGAGCAGATAGCCTTGAAACTTGGTTGTAGCGTAGAAGAAGTCGAAAATACAAGAAAAATGTTTGTCATATAGTTTTTTATAGTTATTTTTAACGCTATCGAAGTATGTCTGATAGCGTTTTTAAATGTGCGAATATTTGTCCGCTATGAGGCAGAGCAGACTGCGTCTGCAACAAGGGAGTGGGAGGGAACGATATGACAGAGAGATACCGGATAGAGGAATCAATGTGGTCAATGCCCCTGTGGTTACGGATGAAGTTATTGCTCCTGTGAAGATTGATGAAAATGGGTTAGAGGGGCTGGATATTGTGGCTGGGCAGATTGAGGATACAAAGGCTTTGAATTCGCCTTTGAAATTAATCATTGTGAAGTACGCCATATTTGGTAAAAGGCGCCATCCAAATACCGAAAGCCCGTCAAGGGGGTTAGCCTTGACGGGCTTTCGGTATTTAAGCAAGACAATCAAGCTTGTTTCCTAACGTCCATACCGTCTTGTAATCGAAAAGATTTCCTCTTTAAGTTCTTTAGACAGATCTGCTTCTGTAAGCCTCCATCTCCAATTTTTTCCGACAGTAGAAGGCTGGTTCATACGGCAGCTATTGTCAAGCCCCATATAATCCTGAAGCGGAATGATACAGGTCCTGGCATTGCTTCGCATTACCATAGAGATAAAGGACTTATACAGCAGGTCCTTGGGGGTATGGTGGTCGCACATATAGTCCCTTGCGGCCTCCAATTCTTCCTTCTTAATAGAATCCAGCCAGCCCACAAGAGTTTCGTTGTCGTGGGTTCCTGTGTAAGCTACGCTATTCTCCACATAATTATGGGGAAGGTAGTCATTGGCGGAACCAGAATCCCTGGAGTCAAATGCGAACTCTAACACCTTCATTCCCGGAAAACCGCTTTCGTGAACCAGCCAGCGGACGGAATCCGTCACATATCCCAGATCTTCAGCGATTACGTCATGATGCCCCAGATGCTGCTCCATGCACTGGAATAATTCAATACCAGGTCCTTTCTCCCAATGACCGTTTACAGCCGAATCCTCCCCGTAAGGGATAGAGTAATATTCGTCAAACCCTCGGAAATGATCAATCCGCAGGATATCGTACAACTGGAAACAATAGGTAAGGCGGGAAATCCACCATTTATAATTCGTCTCCCTGTGGTAATCCCAGCGGTAGAGAGGATTTCCCCAGAGCTGACCTGTGGCAGAGAAGCCATCCGGCGGGCAGCCTGCTACAGCAAGGGGTACATTCTTCTCATCTAACTGGAACAGCTCAGGATGTGCCCATGTATCGGCGCTGTCCATCGCTACATAGATTGGGATATCTCCGATTAGCCTGATTCCCTTCTGGTTGGCATAGTCTTTCAATGTGCTCCACTGTTCATAGAACTTGAACTGTAGATACTGGTGGAATTCCACATAGGGGTACAGCTCCTTATAGTATTCCTCCATGGCGGCACTCTCACGCAGCCGGATATCTTCGGGCCACTGTTCCCAGGAAACGTTGTTGTACTGCTCTTTGATTGCCATGAACAGTGCATAGTCCGAGAGCCACCATTTATTCTTTCTTACAAAATGCTGATAGTCATGGTTCTCTGTAATCCAGCTTCTTTGATAGGCTTTGTAGAGCAGCGTGTAGCGGTTTTTATATATCTTTTCATAGTCAACAGTGTCAGCCTGATCTCCGAAATCAACGGCGTCACATTCCTCTTGGTGGAGAACGCCTTCATGAACTAGAGCCTCCAGGCTGATGAAATAGGGGTTGCCGGCAAAGGTAGAAAAAGACTGGTAGGGGGAATCCCCGTAGCTCGTAGGCCCCAGAGGAAGAATCTGCCAGTAGGACTGTCCGGCATCCTTAAGCCAGTCAATAAAATCATATGCACTCTGAGAAAAACAGCCGATACCATAGCGTGACGGCAGGCTGGTAATGGGGAGAAGAATCCCTGCTTTTCGTTTCATAAAATGTTACCTCCTAATTTTGTATCCGAAATTAATCTCTAATATAATCTCTAAATAGGATTTATTCCGAAAATAGTCCAAAAAATCCGACGCAAGGGTCTGCGCCTCATATATAATATAAATGTACCTCTTTTTGTGACAAAACGCAATCTGTATTTGATATTTAGTATCATTATTAGAGAAAAAAATAAAAATTTGTGCAAAATGTACACAAATAGAAAGGATGTTTATGCATTGCTAAAACTTGTTGTAGTTTTAAATATATGATATAATAAATTGCATTGACGTGCAGACATATCAGCAGATTTGGCAGGAATTTGTGACAGAGAATAGTGTGTTAAAAAGTCCCGGACGGCAGTTTGGTGCTGGGTCATGTTTTCATGGAGCGGCGTATGGACACCGGCTGGGCGTACCTTTAATGGAATCGTTACGGAGGTGTAAGATGATAACGATCAAAGATATGGCCGACATGTTAGGTACGAGTACAACGACTGTATCGAATGTGATCCATGGAAAGACGAGCGAGGTATCGCAGAAGACGGTGGAGAGAGTGGAGAAGCTTTTGGAAGAATATGATTATGTTCCAAACAACAGCGCAAGGACTTTGACCCAGAATTGCTCTAAGATTATTGGCGTTGCATTAAAGAGTCGGAAGGAGCAGTATGATAATATTCTGGCTGATCCCTTTTTCAGCGAATTGATTGGTGCGATAGAGGCTGAGATCCGAAGCAGGGGATACTATATGATGATTTATACGTCCAATGATCTTACGGAGTTAATCCGCAATATCCTGACGTGGAACGTAGACGGGCTGTTGCTGCTTGGCATTCTTCACGACGATTTCGTGAGGATTAAGAGCAGGTACAAGAAGCCAGTGGTTCTGATAGACAGTTACGCCCCCAGGGATATTATGAATTACGTGAATGTAGGGCTGGAGGATGAGAGAGGGGCTTTTGAGATGACCAGCTACCTCTTGGAGAAAGGACACCGCAGGATTGCATTTCTGGCGGATAACATGGAAGGTGTGGATTATACCCGTTATGTGGGGCATCAGAAGGCTATGGCTAAGTATGGACTGAAAGCGGATGAAAAGGATTTGCTGATCATCCGGTCAGGAATGATGGAGAGGGAGTCAAGCCTTGAGGAGCTTTATTACCTGTCCAGAAATTATACGGCGTTTATGTGCTGCTCGGATTACCATGCAGTGGTTTTGATGAGCTATTTCAGCGACAGAGGAGTGCGGATTCCGGAGGATTTGTCGTTTACAGGCTTTGACGACGTTCTCTTAGCCAGGATTGTTCGTCCGGCGCTTACTACAGTTCGGCAGAATATCACCCAGAAGGGATGTCTTGCGGTGGATACGCTGCTTAAGATGATTCAGGAGGAGGATCAGCCTAAGTGGGATGTGAAGCTGCCAGTCGAGATTGTGGTCAGAGACAGTGTGAAGACGATTTCCTCTTATGGAAGCCATGAACATATAGAGATGAAAACAGAATAGCAGCAGCGGTTTTGCTGTAGAGTCAGAGGATGTATCCAATTTGAGGGATAGGTCCTCTTTTTGTTATATCCCAATGGAAAATGCTGTTATAGTAGAATTTAAAGTAAAGTGGTGATTTTGGACAAAATTCGACCTTTTTCGCATAAGGAAATGTATTGTGATAATGAACAAAAACAAATATAATATTTTGTATATTTTATATAAATTTTCGTATTATATACGAAAATTTAAAACTTATGCGTAAAAGGTATTGCTAGTTTAAATATTTAGTGCTAATATATGAGACAAGATACCTTATGCGCAAAAGGTAGGAAAGAAAGTTCATTTGTTATAACAAAAATAATCAAATTGTGGAGGACAAAATGAAAAGGAAAGTTATTGCAGCATTTTTGGCAGCGACAATGGTATTAGGCTTAGCAGCATGTGGGTCATCAGGTGGAGATTCCAAAGACGGCGGTTCATCAGGCGGTTCTTCCTCCAAGTCAGACGGCAAGACAATCCGTCTGGTCAACGGTAAGATTGAGATTGACGGAACTCTGAAAAAGCTGGCTGAGATGTACAAGGAAGAAACCGGCGTTACGGTTGAGATCGAGTCTATGGGAGGCGGCGTTGATATCCAGGGTACGATCAAGGGTTACTACCAGGCTGGCAATATGCCGGATATCTTTGTAAATGGCCTCGCACCGGAATTTGCGAACTGGTCCGGAATGCTTGTAGATATGAGCGATGAGAAATGGGCGTCTGATACGGATAATGCATATACCGTGGAGGGAGAAGGAGTCGTAGGATATCCGTATACAGTCGAAGGTATAGGACTTGCATATAATAAGGATATCTTAGAGAAAGCCAATATTGATCCGACAACTTTAACGAATACTGAAAAACTGGAAGCAGCATTCAAGGAGATGGATTCCAAGAAGGATGAGCTTGGAATTACGGCAGTTGTAGGCTACTGTGCAGAGCCTACCAACCTCTACTGGTCCACAGGCCAGCATTTATTCGCCAATTATCTGGATGCAGGTCTTGACCGCGATGATACAACTTACATTGATTTGTTAAACGACGGTGGAAAGTTTGATGAAGAACGTCTGACTGATTTCGCAGAGTATGTAGGTGTTCTCAATGAGTATTCTGATCCGGCTCTGTTGGTTTCCGGTACATATGATCAGCAGATTCTGAATTTTGCATCTGGTAAATACGCTTTCGTGACACAGGGTTCTTGGATTGGGGCTACTATGACGTCAGATGATAAGGATGCTTATGATGCGGCAGGCAATTTTGAAGTTGGCATGATCCCATATGCATTCCAGGATGGTATTGATACAATCCTTACAAATTCACCTTCCTGGTGGTCCATCTATTCTGAGGGTAATGTAGATGCTTCCAAGGCATTCTTACAGTGGATGTCAGAAGACACAGCTCAGAAGATTCTGGTTGAGGAAGCTGGATTTATCAGCCCATTCAAGTCCTGTACTTATGTTGCGGCTGACCCGTTTGCACAGGCTATGGTAGATTACATTGCTGAAGAGAAGACATCCTCCTGGCACTGGCTTGACTTAAAGGAAGGCTATGCAATGAACTATACAGGTCAGGTATTTGCTGATTATGCGGCAGGCAGTCTGGATACGGAAGGTTTCGTAAAGACAATACAGCAGGTTACAGAGGCTTGCTATGCGAACTAATTGTTCAAGGGTTTTATTCTTGAGATTAGACCACTGTTCAAGGGGTGGACGGCAGTAGCTTGCTGCCGTCCTTTTTGTTTTCTATAAAATATGAGAGAGAGGAGCTGTAACAATGGCTGAGAACTCAAAAAATACAAAACTGTTGTCCTTTGTTTTTCTGGCGGCAGGAATTGCGGGCATGGTGTTTGCACTGGTCTTAGATTTCAGCGGCAGTAGTGCGACTTACAGAGGCCCTTTGCTGGTGATTGGGGCAATTTTATTCCTGGCAGGACTGTATTTTTTCCCAACGGTTGAACATCACCGCAGTATCATTAACTTTATATTCTTATTCCCATTATTATTTTCATTTGCCGTAACGGTCTTAATCCCGCTGGGGCTGGGTATTATATACTCCTTCACAGACTGGAACGGGATTCGTCTGACGGGAGTAGTAGGATTTGCCAATTATACGACGATGTTCAAAGATCCGGCATTTATATGGTCTGTGCTGCTTACATTTTTGTTCGTTATTTTTAACATGGTGCTGATTAATGTGATTGGCTTTATGCTTGCGCTGCTCTGTACATCAAAGATGCGGGGGATTAATTTCTTTCGGGCGTCTTATTTCCTGCCGAATCTGATTGGAGGTATCGTACTGGGTTATATTTGGCAGTTTGTATTCAATAACGTGCTCATTCAGATTACCTCTAAGTGGGGAATGATGAACTCTGTATTGTCCAACACAAAGACAGCGTTTGCTGCTATCGTAGTTGTATATATCTGGCAGTATGCAGGATATATCATGCTCATTTACGTGACCGGTCTTACAACGGTTCCGAAGGATGTTCTTGAGGCGTCCCAGATTGATGGCGCCAATGCACTGACAACCCTGTTTCGGATTAAAATTCCGATGATTGCATCTACGATTACCATCTGTACGTTCCTGACACTGACGTCAGCGTTCAAGCAGTTTGATGTAAATATGGCGTTGACCAATGGTACGGGCTCTGTAGCAGACTTTATGGGGAACTACCTGACCAATGGTACACAGATGCTTGCTCTGAATATCTACAATACTGCAATTACGAAGAACAGTTATGCACTTGGCCAGGCAAAAGCCGTTCTGTTCTTCATCATCCTGGCAACCGTATCCATTATTCAGGTACGGATATCCAACAGCAAGGAGGTAGAGTTGTAATGAGAATGAAAAAATCCAACAAAATTATTTTCACGATTCTTGGTTCGATTGTTGCAATTTATACTCTGTTTCCATTTTATCTGGTTGTATTAAATACATTTAAGAATGCCAATGGAATTGTGGCTAATCCGGTAGGAATCAGCGGAATCAGTTTTTCACAGTTGATGGCCAATATTTCCGCTGTAGTCAATAACTCGAATTTTAACTTCTGGTATGCCTTCGGTACTTCTGTAGTGATTACTGTGTTTTCCCTGGTGCTGCTGGCATTGTTTGGCGGTATGGCTGCGTGGGTCATCTGCCGGAATAAGACCAAATGGTCTACAGCCATTTATATGGTATTTATCGCATCCATGATCATACCTTTCCAGGTTGTCATGCTGCCTTTGATTTCTACATTCCGTGATGTGAGTGAGTTTATCGGTATCTCTATGCTGCAGTCTATTCCAGGTATCGTGTTCGCGTACTGTGGATTCGGCGGCGCTATGACCGTATTTATTCTGACCGGTTTTATCAAGGGTATCCCTTATGAGCTGGAAGAAGCCGCAGCTATTGACGGCTGTTCTCCGGAAGGGACGTTTTTCCGGATTATTTTCCCGCTGCTGACGCCGGTTATTACCACTGTTACGATCTTAAATGGTATGTGGATTTGGAATGACTACCTGCTGCCATCGCTGATGCTTGGACAGAACGGTAAGGTGAAGACCCTTCCGGTTGCGGTACAGGCGTTTGTAGGCTCCTACGTAAAACAGTGGGATCTGATTCTGACGGCTGCGCTTCTGGCTATCGTTCCGATGATTGTCATTTTCCTGGTTGCCCAGAAACAGATCATGAACGGAATGGTGGAAGGCGCTATCAAGTAAATATTTCGTATTGGAGGAGTCTGCTATGAATTTGTTTGATATGAATGGTCCATTGATGTACAATCTTGGGAAATTAGCGAATATCTTCCTGTGCAATGTGTTGTTCTGCCTGTTTTCCCTGCCGCTGTTTACCATCGGTGCAGCGTTGTCGGCATTGTTTGCCTGCATGCAGGCAATCTGGGATGAGGACGAGGATGATATTATGGCGAAGCAGTTCTGGAATGCATTTAAGCAGAATTTCCGGCAGGGGACTGTGCTGTGGCTTCTTTGCCTTTTGACGTTTGTATTCCTGGGTATCTACTACTTCATTGTGGTGAGTATGACAGGTACGGTGGGACGGGTATACAGAGTCAGCTTCTTTATGATGTGCCTTATCTTCCTGTTTGGGTTTCAGTATCTGTTCCCTTTACAGGCGCGATACAGAAACAGTATTAAAAATACATTGAAAAATGCATGGCTGCTTAGCGTCGCCGCGTTACCGTGGACGGTCTTAAGTATTCTGCTGGTTGCAGGAGCAGTCTATCTTTCGTTCTTCATGAATCCCAACGGTGTAAGTTTAGCCGTGTTCTTGTGGGGAACGTTGGGATTCGGTATCATTGCATATCTGAATAGTATTTTCTTTAAGAAGGCTTTTCAGATGATTGATCCTGAAAAGTTAGAGGCAGTCCATGAGGCGCCAAGTGAGGCGTTGTTCATTGATGAAGAACACCGTATAGAGAAATCACGCTATGGGAAAGCGCCTAAAGCCAAGAAGAACGGATGGCGTTAGTATCAGGCAGATTTCTAAAGCAGACTAAAGTTGAGCATTATAACTTGGAGGAGAATGATTATGGCTTCAATCAGTTTTAAAAATGTAACAAAGACCTATGATGGAGCGACATCTCCGGTTGTCCCGAATCTGAATCTGGAGATTAAGGATAAGGAATTCATTATTCTGGTAGGTCCGTCGGGATGTGGGAAGTCCACCACTCTGCGTATGATTGCAGGGCTTGAGTCCATTACAGAGGGTGAGGTATATATTGGGGATCGGCTCGTTAATAAGGTTCCGCCTAAGGACCGTGATATAGCGATGGTATTCCAGAACTATGCCCTTTATCCTCATATGAATGTGTATAAAAATATTTCTTTCGGCTTAAATCTCCGCAAAGAGGACAAAGCCGAGATTGACCGCCGTGTACATGAAGCGGCGAAGATTCTTGACTTAGAGCATCTTTTGAGCCGTAAGCCGAAGGAGTTGTCCGGCGGTCAGCGGCAGAGAGTTGCCCTTGGCAGGGCTATGGTTCGTAACCCCGCTGTATTCCTTCTTGACGAGCCTTTGTCCAACCTAGACGCCAAGCTTCGTGCTACTATGAGGACAGAGATTGCCAAGCTGCATCAGAGGCTTAATATTACCTTTGTGTATGTAACTCATGACCAGACAGAGGCAATGACCATGGGCGACCGTATTGTTGTCATGAAGGAGGGAATCGTTCAGCAGTTTGATACTCCACAGGTGCTTTATGATACGCCGGATAACCTGTTTGTGGCCGGCTTCATCGGCAGTCCGCAGATGAACTTTATGGACGCAGAGATTAAGCAGGAGGGCGGTAAGCTCTACTCAGTTGTGAAGGGAAATCAGCTTGCGATACCGGATTTCAAGAAGGAGGCGATGACTCCTTATGTTGGAAAATCGGTTGTGATGGGACTTCGTATCGAAGATTTCCTTCCGAAAGAGAAGATGACAAAGGATAATACGCTGGAGGCAGAGATGAATTTCAGCGAATTGATGGGCGCAGATTACCACTTACATCTGTCTGTGGATGACATACCGGTTACCATGAAGATTTCTTCATCGGAGGAACCCCTTCCAAAAGGTCCGGCGAAGATTGCAGCTAATATGGATAAGGCTCATTTCTTCGATAAGGATACGGAAAAGGCAATCTGCCACTAAATAGCAATGGACAGTGGTTCGGGGGTAAATCCCGAACCGCTTGTCTTTACAAAGAAAATGTTATTAAGGAAAGGAAAAAATAAACATGGTAGAATGGTTAAAAAATGCAGTATTTTATGAGATTTATCCCCAGTCCTTTGCGGATACCAATGCGGACGGAATCGGAGATATGCAGGGAATTATCGACCATCTGGATTATATCGCAGAGCTTGGATGTAATGCTATCTGGCTGAATCCTTGTTTTGAGTCGCCGTTTCTGGATGCAGGATATGACGTGTCAGATTATATGAAGGTGGCTCCCCGCTACGGAACGAATGCTGATTTAAAACGGTTGTTTGACGAGGCGCATAAGCGTGATATGCATGTATTGCTTGACCTGGTTCCTGGTCATACCTCCTGGGACCACGAGTGGTTCAAGGAATCCTTAAAGCCAGAGAAGAATCCTTATTCCGGACGTTATGTCTGGACAGACGACGCCTGGACAGAGTTTGAAGGGGACGAGAATATCCGCGGATTTCTGCGGGGTATGAGCCAGCGCAACGGCTGTGTGGCGGTGAATTTCTATGCTCACCAGCCTTGTCTGAATTATGGTTGTTATAAGGTTGAGAATCCAAGCTGGCAGCAGCCTATGGATTCCGAGGATGCGCTTAGCACCCGTGAGGCAATTAAGGATGTGATGCGCTTCTGGCTTAAGATGGGATGCGACGGGTTCCGTGTGGACATGGCTGGCTCTCTGGTAAAGAATGACCCAGACCAGGAGGGGACTATCGCCCTTTGGAGAGATTTCAGAGATTTTCTGGATAAGGAGTTTCCGGAGGCAGCCATGATATCAGAGTGGGGACAGCCAGATCGGAGTCTGCGGTCAGGATATCATATGGATTTTATGCTGCATTTCGGACCGAGTCATTATACAGAGCTGTATCATGCAGATAATCCGTACTTTTCACGCAAGGGTACAGGCAATGCGAAGGCGTTTATTGATTACTATAAGAAATGCTATGAGCCGACCAACGGTAAGGGCATGATCTGTATGCCTTCCGGTAATCACGATATGGAGAGGCTTACCAAGTGGCTGGACGAGGAGGAAGTGAAGCTTGTATTTGCATTTATCCTGTCATTGCCAGGCGCGCCGTTTATCTATTATGGAGATGAGCTCGGAATGAAGTATCTGGCGGATGTGGTGTCTGTGGAGGGTGGCTATATCCGGACAGGGTCCCGTTCTCCAATGCAATGGGACGACGGTTTGAATGCAGGCTTCTCTGAGGCGAAGGTGGATGAACTGTACATTCCTATTGATCCGGATGAGAACCGCCCCACAGCTAAGAAGCAGATGGAGGATTCTAATTCCATTTATCATGAGGTGAAGAAGCTGATTAGCGTCCGTCAGTCGGTAAAGGTGCTCCAGAGCGAGGCGAAGATTGAATTTTTGTATTGCGAGGAAAATGCTTATCCATTAGCATACAGAAGGTATAATGACGAAGAGTCTGTGCTGATTGTGGTTAATCCGTCAGGGAAGGCGGCAGATTTTGCATATGACGGAAAATTAGGAGAGGTGCTCTACCAGAATGGCGGAGATATTGAGCAAAAAGACGGAAAGATTATGGTTCCGGCGGCAACGGCTGTGTTTGTGAGAGAAGTGAAATAGATTAGGACAAAGGAAAACCGCTGATACACAAAATGAGAGTGTGTCGGCGGTTTTTTTGAAAATTATCTAATTGAATCAGTGTTGGTTTCAGGATATAATAAATATAAAAGCAGGGAAAATGGGAAGGGAGTGAGTATTTGGCCAGGACGGTTGGAATCGGGCATCAGAATTTTGAAAAAATTAGGTTAAAAAATAACTTTTATATCGACAAAACTCATTTTATCAAGGAATGGTGGGAATCGGACGATGAGGTCACATTGATTACCCGTCCAAGAAGATTCGGTAAAACCTTGAATATGAGTATGCTGGAACAATTCTTTTCTGTTAAGTATGCAGACAGGGGAGATCTGTTTGAAGGATTGTCTGTTTGGAAAGACATTAAATATAGGAAATTGCAGGGAACATATCCGGTGATATTTATAAGCTTTGCCGGAATAAAAGAGAATTCTTTTGTAGAAGCCAGAAAAAGCATTTGTAGAATTGTAGAAGAACAGTATAATAAATACGATTTCCTTCTAAAGCAAAATTTGCTGAATGAAAAGGAAACACAGTATTATGAGCAAGTTTCCACAGATATGTCAGACAGTACAGCCTCCGTTTCCTTGAGAACGCTTTCAGATTTTCTATCACGGTATTACGAAAAGAAGGTTCTTCTTCTTCTGGATGAGTATGATACTCCCATGCAGGAAGCATACGTGAATGGATATTGGGATGAAATGACGGGGTTTATTAGAAGTTTATTTCATTCTGCCTTTAAGACGAATCCATATCTGGAACGTGCAGTTATGACCGGAATTACGAGAGTCAGTAAAGAATCTGTTTTTTCGGATTTGAATAACCTTGAAGTGGTTACGACGACTTCTAATAAATATGAAGATGCCTTTGGATTTACAGAAGGAGAAGTTTTTGCGGCGTTGGAGGAGTTTGGATTATCTCATAGAATAAAGGAAGTAAAACAGTGGTATGACGGTTTTACTTTTGGCAGAATACCGGATATTTATAATCCGTGGTCAATCATCAACTATCTGGATAAGAAGGAGGAAGGGTTGTATTGGGTAAATACTAGCTCCAACAGCCTGGTAGGGAAACTTCTGAGGGAAAGTAACTCAGATATTAAGCGAACGTTTGAGCATTTGTTGGAGGGAGGTAAGCTTGTCGCAGAAATAGATGAACAGATTATTTATGAGCAGTTAGGGCAGGATGAACAGGCAATATGGGGGCTTCTTCTGGCAAGCGGATATTTAAAAGTAAGTCAATATGAGACAGTCACAGATGAATACGGGGGCTGGAAGAAAGAATATACCCTTAAGCTTACGAATTTTGAAGTAAAGGTCATGTTTCGGAATATGATACGCAGATGGTTTAGCTGTGTTGATTCGGATTATAATGATTTTATCAAGGCTTTACTTTTGGGAGATATTGACGCGATGAATGATTATATGAACGGCGTGTCACAGAGCGTATTCAGTTATTTTGATACTGGAAAGAATCCTTCAAGAAAAGAGCCGGAAAGGTTTTATCATGGCTTTGTACTGGGACTTATGGTAGAACTGAGGGGAAGGTATGTGCTGACATCTAATCGTGAAAGCGGCTTTGGGAGATATGACGTATTGTTAGAGCCGTTAAATCCAAAGGACGACGCCATAATTTTAGAATTTAAGGTATTTCAGCCCAAAAAAGAGAAGAACCTGGAAGATACGGTTGAGGCTGCCCTTAAGCAGATTGAGGATATGAAATATGACGCAGGTTTGCTTGCCAGAGGGATTACAAAAGAGCATATACGTAAGTATGGCTTTGCTTTTTGCGGGAATAAAGTGTTGATTGGAGAGCAGCTATGACAGATTAATAAGAAGGAAGGCGGGGGATATGATTTCTTGCGAGACTGTAAATAATCTTGTGTCTTTGGAGAAATAATCTTTACTGGTAGGAATCAGATATGTAGAAATCTGCTGTCGAATATCATTACTTTTATGTTGTCGAATTCTTTTTATGATAATAGTATTACCAGATAGTCAGGTTTTATACATATTTATTGATTTTTTGGCACACCAATCAGACATTAGCAGCAGAAACTCTTTCCGTGGGCTCTGCCCACACCCGGCCTCCGGAATAAGACCGGGAATTTCTGGCAATACTGCTAATGCCGATGAAATAAGGCCGGAACGTTTTGATGCGATATGTCGTTCCGGCTTTTCATTTTACAGGTACCGGGTAAGCCTCTCCCCGTACAGGACGATCAGCTGGTTCAGCACCTGGTCCCAGTTTCTGTAACGCTGTGTCCATTTTTGATCACATTTCCACTGGCAAGATAAAGCATCTTTTCCAACGCGCTGTCGCTGGGGAATACACTCTTTGTCTTTGTCACTTTCCGATACTGGCGGTTCAGTCCTTCTATGATATTTGTAGTATACATGATACGCCGGATATCATCTGAAAACTGAAAGAAGGAACTGATGTCTTCCCAGTTATTCTCCCAGTTACTTATCGCATAGGGGTATTTCCTTCCCCACTTTTCTTTGATCTTTTCCAGTTCTGAAAGAGCAGATGTTTCATTGGGGGCATTATATACTGCCTTGAAATCTGAGGAAAATTTCTTCAGGTCACTGTAATTGACATATTTGAAAGAATTGCGTAGCATATGGATGACACACCTCTGGATCTGGGCATCCGGATAGACTGCCCCTATCGCTTCCTTAAAACCGGGAAGCCCGTCCACGCAGAAGAACAGTACATCCTGTACACCGCGGTTTTTCAGATCATTTAACATGCCCAGCCAGAACTTGCTCGTTTCATTAGCTCCTACTGTGATGCTCAGGATATCTTTGTAACCATCTGCTGTGATGCCCAGCACGATATAAGCCGCCCGGCTTAAGATGCGCCCATCCTCCCTGACCTTGTAATGGATGCAGTCCATGAACACAAAAGGATAGATCGGATTCAACGGACGTGACTGCCATTCCTTTATTTCCGGCAGGACCCTGTCTGTGATCTTGCTGACCATTTCTGCTGACAGTTCCATCCCGTAAAGATCTTGTATCTGGTCATGGATGTCTCTTGTGCTCATGCCCCTTGCGTAGAGGGATATCACTTTTTCCTCTATCCCGGAAATATCCCGCTGGTATTTTGGGATCAGTTTTGGCTCAAATTCCCCTTCCCTGTCCCTTGGGACATCGATCTGGAACTCACCATACTGCTCTTCAATGTTTTAGGGGTATGTCCATTTCTCTTATTGGATGTAGGAGCCTCTCTTTTCTGATTCTTTTCATAACCGAGAGACGCATCCAATTCTGCCTCCATGAGTTCCTGAAGGATATCCTTGAAGCTGTCTCTGAGCAGGCTGTAGACATCAGCTACGCTGTTTAGGTTGTTATCTGCAATAATCTGTCGAATCTGTTCTTTTGTTGCTGGCATAAAAAATCCTCCTTTTCGATAAGAATTGTCATATCTTGATTCTTACCAAAAAAGAGGTATTTTTTTCCAAAGACACAAATTATTCTACACTACCTTTCTTGCCTTCCTTCTTATTAATTAAAACGTGCTTAGATTAGTACAAACGCCTCGTAAGGTCTTAACGTAATCTCCTTTTTGCCATAGTCATTTTCCATATTGGCAATTAAGCAGGATTTACCGACGAATTCCTCCGGTATGGTAAATGCAATCTCTTGGTCTGTAAAGTTGCAGACCGTCAGCAGCTTTTGATCATCAAGAGTCCTGGTGTAGACGAATAATTCCTCGCTGTCCTCCATAAGAGGCTCATATTTGCCGTACACCATAATGGGATTCTCTTTGCGCAATGCAATGAGCTTCTTGTAATAATGGAACACAGAGTTGGGATCAGCCGTCTCAGCCTTAGCGTTAATCTCCGTGTAATTAGGATTCACGGCAATCCACGGCGTTCCTGTGGTGAAGCCGGCCTGGTCTGAAGCATCCCACTGTACAGGAGTCCTTGCATTGTCGCGGCTTCTGGCAATGATACATGGCCAGAACTCCTCATGGGAAACCTCGCCGCTTAAGCACCACTCCTGATAAGCATTGACGCTTTCGATATCGCGGAATTCCTCTGGCTTCTGGAACGGATAATTGGTCATTCCAAGTTCTTCTCCCTGGTAAATGTAGGGAGAACCTTGCATCATATGAAGGCAGGTGGCAAGCATCTTGGCGGAAACCTCTCTGAATTCTGGCCTGTCGTCCCCAAAGCGGGAAACGGCTCTTGGCTGGTCGTGGTTATCCCAGAACAGACTGTTCCATGCCTGACCGTATAATTCGGTCTGCCAGCGGGTAAAGATATTTTTAAGCTTGGTAAGCTGCCATTTCTTGTCGTCCCATTTGCCATATTTGCCATGGTTATCAACATGTTCAAACTGGAATACCATATTAAGCTCATTAGAATCCTCACCGGCGTACTTTTTGGCTTCTTCTGTAGTCACGCCAGGCGTCTCGCCCACGGTCATGATATCATATTTGGACAGTACCTTTTCGTTCATCTCCTTTAGGTATCTGTGGACATTGGGACCGTGTATACAGTAAGGAGAGTAGTCGCCGTAGAATTCCGTTACCGGACCGTCAGGTATCTCTTTGGTCTTGGAAATCATGCTGATAACGTCCATACGGAATCCGTCAATGCCCTTGTCGCACCACCAGGTCATCATGTCAAAGACCTCCTTGCGTACCGTCTCGTTATCCCAGTTCAAATCCGGCTGCTTCTTGGAAAACAAGTGCAGGTAATACATGGCTGTCTGCTCGTCATACTGCCATGCAGAGCCGCTAAAGCATGAGCCCCAGTTATTAGGAGGCGTCTGGGCGTCTTTTCCTTCCCGCCAGATGTAGTAATCACGGTATTCGTTATCCTTTGACTTACGGCTTTCCATAAACCACTTATGCTCGTCGGAGGTGTGGTTTACCACCAGGTCCATGACCACCCGAAGCCCCCTCTTGTGGGCTTCCAAGAGCATCTCGTCGAAATCCTCCATGGTTCCGAATTCGTCCATGATTGCCTGGTAATCGCTGATATCATAGCCGTTGTCGTCGTTTGGCGATTGGTAGATGGGGGAGAGCCAGAGCACATCGACCCCTAAGTATTTCAAATAATCCAGACGGCTGGTGATTCCCTTGATATCTCCGATTCCGTCTCCGTTGCTGTCCATAAAACTGCGAGGGTAAATCTGATAGATTACAGCCTCTTTCCACCATGTTTTGTTCATAAGCTCATTCCTTTCTAGCATTTATATTTTTTACATTTCTAAAATAATAACCTGGTATCCCTTTAGCTTCAGAGTCAACCCTTCCAAAGCAAGATCGGCATCGTTGTTCAGCAACACCTTCTTATATTCAGAAGGAAGCTCTACGGCCTGAGCCTCCATCTGATAGTTTCCGATTACCAGGAGAGTCTTATCCCCCTTGCGGTAATAAGCCATCAGATTATGGGTATCTTCAAGATATGGTTCTAAAGCGCCGTAAACAACCGTCTCCTTATACTCTGGATTCTTGCGCAGGGCGATCAGTTTCTTGTAAAAGCTTCTGACAGAATCAGGGTCGCTAAGCTGGCTCTTGGCATTGATTGCAGTGTAATTGGGATTCACCTTTAACCAGGGCTTACCTGTGGTGAAGCCTGCGTTTGCTTCGTCGGACCACTGCATTGGGGTACGGGCGTTGTCACGGCTGAATTTTGCTACCACCTTTAAGGCGTCGGCAGGAGATAACCCTGCGTCCAGAGCAACCTGGTATTCATCCAGCGTGGAGATATCGTCCACTTCATCGATGGAGGAGAAGGGTACATTCTCCATTCCAATCTCCTGTCCCTGATAGATAAACGGCAGTCCTCTTAACATAAAGTTCAGGGCGGCAAGAAGCTTCTTGCTCTGTGGGCAGCATTCTCCCTCAGGGATATAACGGCTGACCCCGCGGGGCTCGTCGTGGTTTTCGATGATGTTGGAGAGAAAACCAATGTCACCGATTTTAGCCTGTGACTCGAAGCAGCACCGTTTATAGTCGTCCGGCGTGATTGGCTTTGCGTCGTACCAGCCTTTTTCACTGGTTCCGAAAATCGTCTCGTTAAAATCGAACATACTGGAGAAGTAGCCGTTTTCACCGATAAAATCAGGAATCTCCTCAGGCTTTTCGTTAAATACCTCGCCTACGGAAAAGGCGTCATAGTTTTTGAAGGTGCGGTCGCGCATCTCTCCTAAAAATTCACCGATGCCCTTAGCCTCTTTTAGCATGGTCTGGATATTGCACAGCCCGTCCTTACGGTCCGGCTCGTAGCTTCTAAAAGGCAGAGCCTTCTTGATGTTGATGATTGCGTCAATACGGAAGCCGCCAAGTCCTTTGTCAAGCCACCAGTTGATGTTCTTGTAGACCTCCTCGCGAAGCTTGGGGTTCTCCCAGTTTAAATCCGGCTGCTTCTTGTGGAATACATGAAGGTATTGCTTGTCTGTGCCAGGAAGGTCCTCCCAGACAGGGCCGCCGAAGTAAGAGCGCCAGTTGGTGGGAAGCTCCCCCTCTTTTTTATCTCTTAAGTAGAAGAAGTTTCCGTATTTTCCGTCTGGGTCCTGGCAGGCCTTCTTGAACCACTCGTGTTCGTCGGAGCAGTGGTTCACCACCAGGTCCATCAGGATGTACATATTCCGTTTTTTTGCTTCCTCCAACAACTTCTCCATATCTGCCATGGCGCCGAAGCGGGGGTCAATATCATAATAATCAGAAATATCGTACCCTTCGTCTGCAAGAGGGGAAGGATAACAGGGGGAGAGCCAGATAATGTCAACTCCCAAGTCTTGTAAATAGTCTAATTTGCTGATGATTCCAGGAATATCTCCGATTCCGTCCCCGTTGGAATCGCAGAAGCTCTTTGGATAGATTTGATAGGCTACCTTATCATGCCACCATTTTTTCGTCATAACCATACCTCCGTCATTGCTGTATTTCATTTCATAAAAACTATCAATTCTATGTAATTCATTATAATCGCATATGGGGAAAATGTCTTATACTTATCTGATTAAAAATTACGATATTTTGACTTTTGTTGATTGATATAGGGATATTAGACTGATGCTTCACACTATTAGTTAAAAAAACTTTGACACACGTGTTAATACGTGTCATAATATAATGAAAGGAGGATATAATGAAGACATCGGAACTTATAAAGCTTTTAAAGAAGAATGGATGTTTTTTCGTAGAACATGGTAAAGAACATGATAAATGGTACAGCACAAAGACGGGGAGAGATATCAGGATTCCAAGGCATGGAAGTAAAGAAATTCCAAGTGGTACAGCAAATAGGATTTTAAAAGATGCGGGGTTAAAGTAAGGAGGCATAAAGTATGGCAAAATATGTATATCCTGCGATTTTTACACAGGAAGAAACAGGATTTTCGGTATGGTTTCCGGATTTGGAAGGATGTTATACCTGCGGCGACGACTTAAACGACGCAATCGTTATGGCAGAGGATGTCCTTGCATATGTACTGTATGATTATGAAAGAGAAGGAAAAGAGATTCCCAAACCATCCGCGCGGAATATGCTTCAACTTGAATCGGAGCAAGATTTTGTGAATGATATAGCATGCGACACCATAGAATATGCAAAGCTGCATAATAATAAAGCTGTCAAAAAGACATTGACCATACCAGAATGGCTGAATGAGGAAGCCATGGCATTGGGGGTGAACTTCTCACAGGTATTGCAGGAGGCGCTTCTGAGCAAAATAAACGCAGGAAGATAACGTTTGTTCTGCTCAGAAGGATTTCCCATCCTCATGAGAATGGTTCCGGTATTTCAGAGGAGTCGTCTCTGTATGCTTCTTAAAGGCGCGGAGAAAATTTCCCAGATTATTATATCCACATTCCAGGCAGACCTCCATCACAGGCAGGTCTGTCTCCTTCAGAAGCCGCATCGCTTGTTTGATGCGGTATTCATTGAGATATTCCATGGGGGAGCGCCCGATGGATTTTTTAAAAAACCGGCAGAAATACTGCTCGTTCATATGCACCTGCGCCGCCAGGTCTTGAATGTAGATCTTCTCTTTATAATTCTCCCTGATATAAGTAAGGACAGTCTTAATCCCTTCCACCCGTTTGTCCAGATTCTTCTCCGTAGGCGTAAAGAGCTGATAGCGTGACAGGACGGCCAGGATGCGAAGGAGAGAGGACTTGATAAATAGCTGGTTGGTCAGGTCGTCTGTGACTACACCGTTTTCCAGGAAGGTCTCCTTGCTTGGCGTATGCCCAAAGGAATGCATGGTTTCAAGGAATGCATTTCGTACAGAGAGGAAGCCGGGATGGTCGGGCAGCAGACAGCGTGGAAACAGCATTTTGCCGTTTTGAATGGGCTGTATGAGCTGCATCTGTGCGGCATCGTAAGAGTCAAAGCTTAGGGTGTCCAGAGAAAAGACGATGGCGTCCTCTCCGGAGTCGCTTGTTTTTTCCGTGTAAATGCTGTGCAGTTCGCCAGGGTTGATGAAGTACAGCGCCTCCGAAGGGACAAAATATTGCTCCATGTTGATTTCCAGACGGAATTCCCCATCGGAGAAGTATAGGATTTCCACCTCGTCGTGCCAGTGGTGCTTGACTAGGGTTCCTTTGCCAGTGGAACGGGTATGGTAGATGGCGCAGGGAAATGATTTTGTGCCGTGGAGGCTGATTTCTTTTAATGTGGGTGACAGTAGCTGCATGAGAATCTCCTTCTTGCCATATTAATTTTTAACACGGTGGCTGTCGATAATCAGCCGGACTGAACGGTAAAGAAACGGCTTATACTGTTCAATAGGAAGGGGTTCTTTGTATAGAATGGAGTTATAGCCGGCGGACCCTGCAAGCTCTACAATGGTAAAAAGCATGACTTCAATATCTTCGTACTCATAGGAATCCTGATGCACCATGTCCAGAAAAAGTTCAAAAAAGTCCGTGTCAGAATGCTCCCCAGTCAAAAGTACAGACCGCAGCGCCCCCATGACCAGATTCTTGGAGATAAAATTCAAAAGGGGGGTGTTGAGAACCAGAGTATCTATAATATGATTGATAATGAAGATTAACTGCTCGTCCAGCCCCGTAATCGGCTCTGGCGCGTGGTCAAGGGCAATTTTGGCTTCATGAAACAACTCATGGGTCTTGTGGGCGATCAGCTTGTTGCGGATGTCATATTTGTCTTTAAAATACAGGTAGAAGGTACCCTTTGCAACTCCCGCCTTTTCCACAATATCGGAGATGGCTGTGGAGTTGATGCCCTTTGTGATAAAGAGGTCGTAGGCGCTGTTAAAGAGCGTCTCTTTTTTCTTTTTTTTATTCTCGTCAATTTTCCCCATTATAATTCGATAATCCTTTCTTTTGACATCCAATAAAACAGTATTCATTCATATTATAACCAGAAAAGTCGTGAATTTTCAAGTGTTTTTAAATAGAATGACTAAAAGTCAATTTTTTTGAAATAAGTATTGACTATTAGTCATTTTTGTTGTATAGTGCATATTGTAAGAAATGACTATTAGTCAGAAATAGAAAAGGAGCAGGTGAGTATGGTTCAGTTTGGTAAAAAAGTGGTGAAGTTTAGAGTACCGATATTAGTTGTCAGTATATTGCTGCTAATTCCTTCTGTACTGGGGTATGTGAACACCAGAGTGAATTATGATGTTCTGACGTATCTGCCGAAGGATATTGAGACCATGAAGGGGCAGGATATCATGGTAGAAGATTTCGGGACGGGTGCATTTTCCATGTTTATTGTGGACGGCATGGAGAATAAGGATATTGTGAAGCTGAAGAAAGATATTGAAGAGATTGACCATGTGGAGAACGTCCTGTGGTATGACTCTGTGATGGATATCTCGGTTCCGGAAAGTATGCTGCCGGATGAACTCTATGAGGTCTTTAATTCGGATACAGGGACGATGATGGCAATCTTCTTTGATGAGGGAACCTCCTCCGACGGGACCATGGACGCCATCGGGGAGATTCGTAAGCTTGCGGGGAAACAGTGCTTCTTAAGCGGAATGTCTGCCATTGTAACTGATACCAAGAATCTTGCGGAGAAGGAAACTCCTCTCTACGTGTTGATTGCGGTTGTGCTGGCAGTACTGGTCTTAGGAATTACAATGGAATCCTTCTTCGTTCCGGTTCTGTTTCTGCTTAGTATCGGAATGGCGATTCTCTATAATCTGGGAAGCAATTATTTCCTGGGGGAGATTTCTTATATTACGAAGGCTCTGGCAGCAGTATTACAGCTGGGCGTCACACTGGATTACTCCATTTTCCTGATGCACAGCTACGAGGAACAGCAGGTTCGGTTCGACGGGGATAAGAAACGGGCGATGGCCCACGCAATCTCCCATACGTTTTCCTCTGTGGTAGGAAGCTCGGTCACAACGGTTGCCGGATTTATCGCACTGTGCTTCATGAGCTTTACGTTGGGGCTGGATATCGGAGTAGTTATGGCCAAGGGCGTGGTTTTCGGCGTGATTGCCTGTGTTACGGTTCTCCCGTCCATGATTCTGTGTTGTGATAAAATCATTGAAAAAACCAAGCATAAGCCTCTGCTTCCGGATATCGGAAGGCTGTCGGAGAAGGTTACAAAGCGTTATCTCTGGTATGTGGCTGCATTTCTCATTCTGCTGGTTCCGGCAGTATATGGAAATAATCACACAGGGGTTTACTATAATCTGGATGAGACGCTTCCAAAAGACCTTCCCAGTATCATTGCAAATGAGAAGCTAAAGGAAGATTACGAGATGAATACCACTCATATTCTGTTGCTGGACAGTTCAGTGCCGTCCTCGGATGTGGGGAGGATGCTGAAAGAGATTGAGATGGTGGACGGAGTAAAGTGGGCGTTAGGGTTAGATAAGCTGGTAGGACCTGGGGTTCCCTCAGATATGCTTCCAGAATCCATTACAGGTATGCTGAAGTCAGAAAAGTATCAGATGGTGATGGTCAATTCCTTATACAAGGTAGCGTCCGATGAAGTCAACCGGCAGATTGACGAGATTAACGACATTATGGATGAGTACGACGAGAGGGCGATGCTGGTAGGGGAAGGGCCGCTGACAGCGGACTTGATTACGATTACGGATAAAGATTTCAAGACGGTGAGCGTGGTATCCATCGGAATCATTTTCATCATTATATTGTTCTTGTTCCAGTCCTTGTCCCTTCCGATTATTTTGGTGGGAGTAATCGAATTTGCAATCTTTGTCAATATGGGAATCCCCTTCTATACGGGAACGACGCTGCCCTTTGTGGCGTCTATCGTAATCGGAACCATACAGCTTGGCTCTACTGTGGATTACGCTATTCTTATGACTACAAGGTATAAGCGGGAGAGAAGTCAGGGTAGAAGCAAATACGATGCAGTTACGATTGCCCACCAGGCGTCGGCCCAGTCCATTATGGTAAGCGCGTTCAGCTTCTTTGCAGCGACAGTGGGAGTAGGTTTGTTTTCAAATATTGATATGATCAGCTCTCTGTGCATTTTAATGGCTAGAGGCGCCGTCGTCAGTATGGTTGTGGTTGTGCTGATTCTGCCGTCAATGTTTATGGTATTTGATAAGGTAATCGTAAAGACCAGTCGGGGCTTTCTGCCAAAAGAGGAAAAGGGCAGTAGTAAGCATAAGGGGTCTATGAAGGAATGTCCGAACAGCAGTATATAGAACAATGCAGGAAGGTAGATTTTAGGAGGTAATATTTATGAATAGAAACAGAAAACGGGTAATGGCGGGCGCTATGGCAGTTGTTATGACAGTGGGAGTGGCAGGCGCCTATGGATATCAGGAGGCAGGTACACAAGTTATGGCTAAGGAGGAGACTACACAGGCTCTTGAAGGGGCCGCCAATGCCGTGCTTGAGGAAAACCAAACCGAAGATGGCGGCGTGGAGGGCGGAATGTTCAAGGAGGAATCTGTGTACGTGAAAGCAGATACCGCGGGAAACGTCAGCAAGACTACGGTGACCGAGTGGCTTAAGAATCCGGAGAACGGAGAACTTGCGGATGTTTCCGGATTAAAGGATATCAGGAATATCAAGGGCGAGGAGGAATTCGCCAAGGGAAACGGCCAAGAGCTTACATGGAGGTCAGAGGGCAGCGATATCTATTATCAGGGCACCACAGATGAAAAGCTTCCTGTTGATGTGAGCATTTCCTACAAATTAGACGGGAAAGATATCAAAGCGGAGGATTTGGCAGGAAAAGACGGTAAGCTGGAGATTCATATTGATTACAAGAACCACCTAAAAGAGCAGGTAGAGATTGACGGCGAGCCTGTGGAGATGTATACTCCCTTTACCATGGTGACCTCCATGATGCTGCCAACGGATGAGTATACCAACGTGACCATCGACAACGGAAAGATTATGTCGGACGCGGATAAAAATATTGTGGTAGGGCTTGGATTCCCAGGGCTTACTGAAAATCTGAAGTTAAAAGAACTGGATTTGGATATTCCAGAGAGCGTCACCATTACGGCGGACGTAAAGGATGCCTCTGTGGGGCCTACGGTTACAGTGGCTTCCGCAGAGATTATGGAGGAGTTTGATTTAAGCGACGTCCATGATTTTGACAGTCTTAAGGATTCCATCCATGAGCTTGAGGATGCTTCCGAAAAGCTTGAGGAGGGTTCAAAAGAAGCGTCTGACGGCGCGAGTCAGCTTGCTGATGGGACGAAGATGGCTGTAAGCGGCGCGAAGGAGTTGGCGGACGGCGCGAAGGAAGCGTCTGACGGCGCGAAGGAGTTGGCGGACGGCGCGAAGGAAGCGTCTGACGGTGCGGATCAGCTTTTTAAGGGAACAAAGGAGGCTGCTGACGGCGCTAAGACATTGGCGGATGGGTCAAAGAGCGCCGCAAAAGGCGCGAAGGAGTTGGCGGACGGTGCAAAGACATTGTCAGCAGGTGTAAATGAGCTGAACAGTAAAAGCGGTGAGCTTGCGACTGGCGTAAACAGCCTGGCGGACGGCGTAAACGCTTATACCAGCGGTGTGAGCAGTCTGGCAAATGGAATCGGGGAAACAGAAAATGGCGCAAAGGAGTTGGCGGCGGGAGCTGAGAAGCTCAAAGGAAGCGTTGAGGCAGCCTATTCTGGCGCCTGTACATTGGCAGACGGATGCGCGGCTTTGGCTCAGGCCATAAATAATATTGAAAATACGGCGGGTAATCTGGCAGGGAATCTCGGCGCGGCAGAGAGCTCTCTTGTCAATGCGGCAAATGCACTTGCAGGTGCGGACACAGCGTCACAGCAATTTGCGGTTACCGGTACATCGGAGGCGGCAGCAGCTATTGCAAACATGGTAGGCGCAGAGGTGAGCGCGGCAGAAATACAGGCAATGATTGACAGCTACGTCAGCGCCGTCTCCGTAAGCCGCTTTGACCCTTCGGCAGAGATTAGCTATGCCATGTCAGAGATTAATAACGCTCAGTCTTATATCAATGCGGCTTCGGCAGCCGGCGGATCAGACGCCTCCACGACGCTTGGAGGGCTTGTGAGTCAGTTGAATACTGGTTCTTTGGATTTGAAGAATGGATTGGCCGCGATTAACGAAGGGGCGGCTGCCTTATCCGGAGGGGCTTCACAGTTATCCGGAGGCGTTTCAGAGCTTTCCCAGGGGGCGGCAGAATTGACCAGCAAAAATGACCAGTTGACGGGCGGAGCCAATCAGTTAAAGAACAGCGGCCCACAGTTGCTTGCCGGAATCAATGGGCTTGCAAATGGAGTGAACGCGCTTTCAGTAGGAGCCGACACGCTGGCAGATGGAAACCAGCAGTTGGCGGCAGGCGCAGGAGCGCTGTCAGAGGGAAATGAGCAGCTTTTTGCAGGCGCAGGAGCGCTGCTTAGCGGAAACCAGCGTTTGGCGGCAGGCGCAGGAGCGCTGTCAGAGGGAAATGAGCAGCTTTTTGCAGGCGCAGGTACGCTGGCAGACGGAAATCAACAGCTTGCCGACGGCGCAGGAGCGTTAGCTGACGGAAACAGACAGCTTGCCGACGGAATGTCAGAATTCAAGACCTCCGGCATCGATAAGCTGACCGACGTGTTCGACAATGATATACAGTCGGTACGCTCTCGGATTGACGCCATGTCAGATCTTGGAAAGAATTATAAGTCTTTTGCAGGAATCAGAGAAGGAATGGACGGAAGCACCAAGTTTATTATTGAAACAAAGGGCGTTGAAAAATAAGAGAAAAGTTTTTTCGATTGTAGAGCCGCATCCCATGTGATAAAATAGAGCATGTACAGATTGATATAGATTCTATACCTCACAAGGCAGGAGAAAGGTACATTATGGGATTAAATGTAGAAGAAATGCTGAACATCGACATTTTCAGCGGTGCAAAGCTTCTGGGGGGTGCGGCAGGCCTTGGCAATGAGATTAAGGGCGCTACGATTATAGAAGCGCCGGACATTGTGAAGTTTATAAGCGGCGGAGAAGTGCTGCTGACGAGATTCTATGCGTTCCAGTTCTGTACAGCAGAGGAATTCGACAGTTATTTTCAGGAACTGGCGCAAAAAAAGGTAAGCGCTATTGTGATTAAGCGGGGAAACGATGTTGAGCATATTGAAGAAAAGGTAAAGTATATACTGGATTTTGCAGAAAAATATGCGGTTCCGGTTTTGGAGGTGGCTTTTGAGCTGTCTTTTCGAGAAATCTTAAGACCTATTCTGGAGCGTCTTTTTAACGAAGAAGTCCGCAGGCTTAAGTATTTTAAGACCACCCATGACAACTTTACGGCGTTGGCGTTCTCCCGCGGCTCAGGGGAGGACAGCATCCAGAAGATTCTGGATGTCCTTGAGAAGCTGATTGACAATCCGGTGGCGCTCTTTAACCAGAATATGGACTATTTGGCGGGAACGGAAGGGTGTAAGACTGAGATGGCTATATCGGACAGGGCAAAGGAGTACCAGCCAAAGTTCTATTCTAACTATACGTATCTGAAACAGAAAGTTATACTGACAAAGGAGGCTTGCGACGAGTATGAGCAATTCATCGTAAAGTGGCGCGTCATGTATAATCGCAGGGTTTACCTAGTTATAACAGCCTCCGTAAGTCCCTTTGGGGATATGGATGATATTGCAATCGAGAATGGGGTGACAGCGCTCAAACAGGAGATGTTTCGCCAACATTCGGTGGAGGAATTAGAAGAAAAGTTCCAGAATGACATTATCACCCAGATTTTAAATGGTAATATTCATACCCGCAAGGAGCTGGAAAGAGAGGTTAAGCAGCTAGGTATCCCCCTTGACGCAAATTACCGCGTACTGCTCTTTAAGCTGTGGAACGAGGGTGCGGGAACATTCGAGAAGCTTAACGAGCAGTTCAAGTTTGACAGTATCCTGCGGGACGCAGTCGTAAATGAGTTCGAGGACGTCAGAGTCAGAAACGACGTGGATCAGGTGATTGTCATTCAGCAGATCAGTCAAGAGCAGAAGCAGGAGGATTACCGTAAGGAGTTGAAAAATACGGTGGAGAAGATTCAAAAGAGAATCTGCCAGAAAAATAAAAATCTTAAGGTGCGTGCAGGGGTTGGAAAGGAAGTAGAGGGAGTCCTAAAACTCTCGGACAGCTTTAAAGAGGCCAGGGACTCTCTGGAATTTATCAATATTTTCGAGAAACCAAATGCAGAACAAAGCCATCATATCGTATTTTTCTCCGATATGGGAATCTTTAAGCTTCTATGCAAGGCAGACAATCCGGAGGAGCTTTATGAATACATTCCAGAGTCGCTCCAGAAGCTGCTTCATTATAAGAAGCAGCAGAGGCAGGAACTGATTCTTACTTTGAATACATACCTTGATAGGAACCAGAACTTGACGAAGACGGCCCAGGAGCTTTTTATCCATTACAAGACAGCGGCCTACCGTATTGACAGAATTGTTAAAATCACAGGGATTGACATGAATAATGCAAGCGAGGTGCTGGCGGTAAGAATTGGACTTATTGTATATAGAATGATAGAGAATATGAAGAAATAATGCGCAGAAGACCGTACAGGTCATTAACCGGAGATATTTTTTGTCCAAAATGGATAAAGAATATCTCCTTTTTTATCCTGATTCTCCAATGTATATTGTTAATTATTTATCTATAATGTGAACTATAGATAAGATTTATAGTTCTAATAGAATTCTTCTATGCAATTTCACTATATTTATATATATAAATTTGTGAAATGTGCTGAATGAGGAAAGGAGGAAGAAGCAGCAACTATGAAAGCAAATGGAAAAAGAGTTGTTTCTCGGTTAGAGGAGATCTACCAGTGCGGAAAAAAGGAAGATGGAACCTTTACAAGAATGGCATTTTCCCCAGAGGATGTAAAAGGAAGAAAACTCTTTGCCTCCTGGGCCCAAAAGCTTGGCATGACATGCAGGATTGACGAGGCGGGCAACCTAATCTGCCGTATGGCAGGGCAGGACGACAGCCTTCCGGCAATCCTTATGGGCTCTCACTTAGATACTGTACCGGATGGAGGTAAGTATGACGGGGTTCTTGGCTGCGTGGGAGGTCTTGAGGTCTGTGAGACCTTCAAGGAGGAGGGATATGTTCCCAAGCATCCTATTGAAGTGATTGTGTTTACCGATGAGGAAGGCTTCCGTTTTGGCAAAGGACTCACCGGAAGCAGCGGCATCTGCGGTCAGAATCCAGAAGTCAGCGATTCAGAGTTAGATATTTACGGAGAAGAAAGAGGAAAGGTCATGCAGTCTTATGGCATCACCAGCGCCAATATGCTAAAGGCGGCAAAAGACCCTGAATCAGTTCATTGTTTTATAGAACTCCATGTGGAGCAGGGGGCAAGGCTATATAAGACCCACACGTCTGTGGGAGTCGTATCCTCCATCGCAGGCGTAAACCGTTACGACGTTACAGTGACCGGCGAGGCGAACCACGCCGGAAGCACAGCTATGGCTGACCGCAAAGACGCGCTGGTGGCGGCAGCAGGATTTATTAACAACATACCAGAGGTTACAACAGAATATGGCAATGAATTTACCGTTGCAACTGTAGGCACGATAAAAGTGACGCCCCATTCTGTTAATGTAATTCCAGGCACCTGCACATTCAGCCTGGAGATTAGGGATCAAGACGCAAAAGTTATGACTCTGATCGAACAAAAACTGCAGGCATCCCTGGGGGACATCTGTAAGAAATATGGAGTTTCCTATACATTTGTCCCCACATCCTTTCACGAACCGGCGCCAATGTCAAAGTGGGTGAAGGGAAGCATAGAGCAGGCGGTAAAGGAGCTTGGCATTGACTACAGCGTGATTCCAAGCGGCGCCTTCCATGACTCTCTGATTATGACAAGCGTATTCCCCACAGGAATGATTTTTGTCCCAAGCGAAAAAGGAATCAGCCATTCCAGATATGAGTTTACGGAGGATGGGGATATTGAAAATGGATGCAATGTACTTTTAAAGACTGTTTTAAATGTAGATAACATGGAAAAACCATGTTAAAAATAAAAAAGAAGGAAGGTAATCACTATGGCAAAGAAAAAAATAGGTATCATCGGCGGAGGCATTTCTGGAACAGCGCTCGGTTATCATTTAAGTCTTTATGATGGAGAAGCAGAGGTAATCGTATTTGAGAAGGATACCATCGGAGGAGCTTCCACAGCAAAATCAGCAGGAACGGTATGTCTGTTTGATGATTCTCTCAAGAACAGGTATTGGGACGTAAGACTTTACGGCTTCGAGTCTTACCTCAAGATGGAGGCAGAGGAGAAAGGGTCCGCAGGCTTCGATAAGACTGGAACGCTGGTTGTTGCTACCAACGAGGAGGTAGAAAAAGTCATTAAGACAGGTATCGCTCTTGCAAAGGCAGCAGGCTACACAGGGGAGTACATAACAGACAAAGACCGCATCAAAGAGATTCTGCCGGACATCTCCACAGACAATATTCTTGGCGCAGGCTATACTGCAGACGACGGATATTTTGACGGAACCATGATTTCTAATACATATGCAAAGAAGTTTCAGAAAAACGGCGGCGTGGTTAAGACCGGCGTTAAGGTGACAGAGGTTGTGGTAGAGAATAAGAAGGTAAAAGGACTTAAGACGGACGACGGCCAGGAATATGAATTTGACGTAGTTGTTGACTGTACAGGTCCCTGGAGTAAGTTTACAGGCGAGATGGTAGGATTAGACGTACCGATTTGGCACACCAAGGCAGAAGCCTTCTTCTTATGCCCTCCGGGAAAGAAGCTTGACTACACCTTCCCTGTACTGAAATATCCAGAGTTCTACGGACTGCGGGCAGGGGACAACATCTTTATCTGTAAGTCACACTTATCTATGGACTTAAGCAACCCGATGCATGCTGGACAGTGGGATCCAGATAAATTACCGGCGACAGGCGGAACAGACGACTACTTCATCGACTTCCTGCTTGACCAGTTAGAGGCAAAGGTTCCTGGAATCGTAGACAGCGGATTAGTATCCTCCTGGTTATCCTACCGTGCAGAGCCGAAGGACTTTTGGCCAATCTTAGGCGAGACGCCGGTTGAAGGTTACATGCTTTCCACAGGATACGGCGGAAACGGCGTTATCGAGGCACCGGCTGCAACAAGGGATCTGGCAAAACTGATTATGCGCGGCGAGAGCACACCATTACTGGAGAATTGGGCATTTAAGCGTCTTTTGTAGGAGGAAATCATGAATATAGCAGTTCTTATTAAACAGGTTCCGGTTTCAAATGATGTATCCGTAGATCCCAAGACTCATGCACTTGTGCGGGCCAGCTCAGAAGGGATGGTGAATCCGGCTGATTTAAATGCCATTGAGGAGGCCATGCTTCTGAAAGAGCAGACGGGCGGAAAGGTTGTGGTATTTACCATGGGACCGCCGGATGCAGAAAAGGCATTAAGAGATGGGATGGCGCTTGGATGCGACGAAGCTTGTCTGGTAACAGACAGAGCCGTTGCGGGCGGAGATACGGTTGCGACTGCCAAGGTACTGGCAGCGGCAATCAAGAAATACGGTGAATTCGACCTGATTCTCGGAGGCGCATTGTCGGCTGACGGCGCTACCGGACAGGTGGGCGCTATGGTTGCTGACTGTCTCGACATTCCTCATGTGGTAGAGGCGCAGGGAATGAAGTATGACGAGGCAGAGGCAGATAAGATCGTGGCGGTAAAGAAGTTCCATGACAAACGGCTGAGCATTAAGTGCGCGCTTCCGGCAATGATTTCATTTAACTTCGGCTGCAATGAGCCGCGTCTTGCAACTCTTCGTACCAAACGTGCAGCGAAGTCTAAGCCCCTTGTGACTTATACCAACGCAGAGCTGGGGCTTCCTCTTGACGAGGTTGGTATTGCAGGTTCCCCAACAGCGGTTGTGGATTCATTCTCACCAAAGGCGGGAAGAAAGGCGACTATGCTTAGTGGAACGCCGGCAGAGCTTGCTAAGAAGCTTAAGGATCTGATTGAAGATGAGAAAGGAAAGTAGACCAATGGCTAATGGAATTTGTGTTTATGCAGAAAGTTATAAGGGTAAATTAGAGCCGGTAGCTGCAGAACTGGTTTCAGCGGCTAAGGAGTTAAAGAAGACGACTGGCGAGAAGATTCAGGCAATCGTTCTGGCAGAGGATACGGACGGTATCATAGCTGACCTTGACAAGCTTGGCGTGGAGGAGATTTACGCTGTAAAGGCGGGGCGCGACTGTTCCCAGCAGGATGACGCCGTAAGCAAGGCGATCGCAGAAATGCTTAAGAAGATTGACCCATCCAGTGTTCTGATTCCAGCGACTCCAGAGGGACGTTCCATCTTTTCACGGGTGGCAATGAAGTTAGGCTGCGGCATGACGGCGGACTGTACGGAGGTTCTTGTGGGAACAAGGGAAGACGGTTCCTACTATATCAGGCAGAATAAGCCCTCCTTTGGTGAAAATGTTTTCGTAACGATTATCACGAGAGACGGGTACTATCCCCAGATGATGACCATAAGGCCAGGCGTGTATGCACCCCAGGAAGAATCGGCAGGCGGCCAGGCGAAGATAGAGTATTTTGATGATATCAAGGTTGGAGATTCCAAGATAGAGATTATTGAGGAGGCAGCAGCAGAGAACGAGACAGGAAGTATCCTTGGAGCAGAGGTCGTGGTAGTTGGCGGCAGAGGTGTTCTTGAGGATGATAACTTTGCCCTGCTTGAAAAATTTGCAGAAAAAGTTGGCGGAGCCATTGGCGGAACAAGGCCGATGGTAGATTCTGAGATGATTCCGTTTAATCACCAGATTGGGCAGACCGGCCTTACCATACGTCCGAAGATCTGTATTTCCTTTGGCGTGTCCGGTGCGATTCAGCACACGGAGGGCATTAAGGATACAAAGCTGTTCGTGGCGGTAAATACGGATGAAGACGCGGCAATCTATGGTGTTGCTGATTATGGAATTACGGCTGACTTAAAGGATGTTTTGGAGAACTATCTGAAGCTTTAGAGAAGGTTTTTGCTGGTTTGATATGACGCCATAAGGTAGAAGGGAATTGTCAGGCGAAACTTATGATGCCGGTACAATTCCCTTTTCCTTTTGGTATAAAAATATTCAAATATGCGCAAGACTCCATAGGATACCGCAGAGGGTATCTGTACCAGAAGAGTGGCCCACTGTCTCAAAGGAGGTAAGGATTTCTTTGGGTGACGGCAGCTCATACAAACGGTTCACCGGCAAGCTGAACTGGTTTTTAAGAGCGCAGGACAGAAAAGCGGCGCTGATGTCGATGGTATCGGTAAGCTTATCTGCCAGCATGTCCCTTAAGTGTTTTGCAAAGGGGTGGCCCGTACTGCCAGAGAGAAGAAAGCCTGCCAAAACCCCGCAGAGAAAATCGTCGCCGCTTGGAGTGAGGCCGGTTCCCAATCCCAGAAGACGGGTAAGCTCAAGGGCTGCCTGAGGATACTTTCTGTCAAGGATCAGGTTATTACATTGAAGAATATACCTCCTTGCAGCAGTCAGTACCAGGGATAAAGAGTCATCGGCATCCACATTCCAGTTGGCGAGAGGGTCAGGCATAAGCTGCCGGCCGGTATTGGCGCTAAATAAAGGTGCAAACCCGCCTGTATTTGCGTTTAAAATGGCTTCCTGGATACTGGCAGTAAGGGTGAGGCGCGAGGGTGTATCCAGTGGTTTTGACAGTTTCAGCTCGTAATATTCAGAAGCCCTGCAGGTGAAGCTGTAAGAAGGGCAGGGATTCCTTGCCGTATTACAGATGGTGAACCCGTCTTTGTGAAAGCGTACCTCGTCTCCGGTTTTTACTGACAGTGTACTGAATTCATCAGCAGTAAGCTGGGAAATCAGGCTGATGGGGGACAAGGGTGAACGGTCTGTCTGTAAGGACAGAAGCTGTCTGCCGTTCGTAAGATTGATGGTTCGCCGGTATACAGAATGGACGGCTCCGGTTGTGAGTGCTTCCAGTATGCTTTTGGCATAATAGGATAATTGTTTAATCTGATATTCCATGGTAAGTCTCCTTCAATGAGTCGTATTTTGCCAGTCTTTTGTATATGGTATCAGAGAACGCAGAAAATTACAATCATAAAGAATTAAAATCTGGTTTAGAATTTTAGTGCATAGTGATAATGTATTAATGATAAAAAGAGGATGGTTTTGTGAAAACTACACAAAAATGGTGGAAGATATTCTCTGTTTTGTGCTATTGTGATTTATTTCATTTTAGATTAAAATAGTATACAGATAGTTAAAATGTGGTTGACCGGTAAATTATTTTAGGAGGTATGTTATGTATGATTTAGTGATTAGAAACGGCAGGCTTGTGACTCCGGATCGTATCTACGAGGCAGATATTGCGATTCAGGACGGCAAGTATGCGGCTTTCCTGGCAGCAGGAACGAAGGCAGAGGCGAAGGAAACCATTGATGCCAAGGGAAATTATGTATTTCCAGGCATTATCGACTGCCATGCACATTTGAATGAGCCAGGTTTTGAGTACAGAGAAGATTTTGAGACAGGCTCCCGCGCGGCGGCGGTTGCAGGCTGTACAACGTTAATCGATATGCCGCTTAATAACGACCCCTCTTTGATGAACAAAGAGATTTTTGATCTGAAGATGGGTAAGATCAGCAAGCACTCTGTTATTGATTATGCGTTATGGGGCGGGCTTGTAGGCGACTATGACGATAAGCCGGATTCTGTAAAGAACAACATGAATGACCTAGTAGACCTGCACAACTGCGGCGTTGCGGCGTTTAAGGGCTTTACATGCCCCAACGGAAACCTTTTCCCTACTGTAAACATGGGAAATGTGCGCAAGGCATTGGAGGTCTTAAAACCATATAACGCACTGTGCGGCTTCCATTGTGAAGAGTACGGCCAGGTATTGGAGAGAGAGAAAGAGGCCAAGGCAAAAGAAGGCCGGACCAATGAGCAGAAGATTCGTGATTTCTTAGACTCCCATGACGTCTGGACAGAGTATGTTGCTACTAAGAATGTCATTGACATGGCAAGGGCAACTGGCGGACGCGTACATATCTGTCATGTGAGCCATCCCATGGTAGCTCAGGTTGTGAAGGACGCTATCCATGAAGGGCTCCCCATTACGGCAGAGACTTGCCCTCACTATCTTGGTTTTACAGAGGACTTCGTGTTCGAGAAGGGCGCTCCGGCAAAATGTACGCCTCCGATGCGTACAAAAGAGGATATGGAGAAGATGTGGGATTATGTCCTTGACGGGACCTTGTCATGCGTAGGAAGCGACCATTCTCCGGCGGCTGATGAGGAGAAGGACAATGCCACCAAGGATATCTGGCATGCGTGGGGCGGCCTTAATGCAATCCAGTTCTTCCTTCCGATGATGTTTGATATGGTTGTGAATAAGAAGGGATTAAGTCCTACTTTGATTGCTAAGGTGATGGACTATAATCCGGCTAAGATTTTCGGACTGTATGGACGTAAGGGCGCTTTTGAGCTTGGATTTGACGGCGACGTGGTAATCGTAGACCCTAATAAGGCATGGAAGGTTGACCAGACAAAGCTTCTGACAAAGGGACACGTATCCTGCTTCGACGGACAGGAAGGCAAAGGCGCGCCTACATGTACGATTATTCGAGGTAAGGTAGTGGCTTTAGACGGCATGTACAAAGAGGAAGCGGTAGGATATGGCGAGTATATCACACCGGTAAAATAATAAAGGAGAGAGATTATGGGTGATGTAAACAATGAAAAGAAAGAGGCAAGCTCATTAGCTCCAATTAAGCCTCAAGACCGTATCATGAGCTGGGGGTCCAACACGATGCTCTGGCTTGGCGGATGTATTTCCATCGGAACGCTGACCATGGGAAGCGCCCAGCTTGAGAAGGGCTTGAATCTGATTCAGTTGTTCCTTGCAGTATTTATTGGTTCGCTGATTCTAATTATCGGTATTGCGGCCAACGATCAGTTCAGTTATAAGACGGGTGCTCCTTATGCGATTCAGCTAAAGAGTGCGTTTGGAACAAAGGGAAGCTCGATTCCGGTATTGATTCGAGGACTTCCGGCTATCGTATGGTATGGCTTCCAGACATGGCTTGGAGGCGCGGCTCTTAACAATATTTCCATCGTGTTCTTTGGGTTTGACAATATCTGGGTATTTTTTATCTTGTTCCAGTTAATCCAGATTTTGTTATCCATCAAGGGCTTCCAGGGAGCAAAATGGGTAGGAAATATCGGCGGTGTGGTAATTTCTATCGCTATGATTTATCTGTTATATATCTGTATCTCACAGTACGGCGACGTAATTGGCGACAAGCTGATGAGCCACGGCGGAACCTGGGGGATGCCCTTTATCGGCGCTGTGATCGCTTTCTTCGGTAACAGTACGACGGTTATGTTAAATGCAGGAGATTATTCACGTGAGATGAAGGCAGGATACACCTCCGTAGCCCGTGGGGCGTCTTACTTCTGCGCTATGGTTCCTGCAACCGTATTGCTGGGACTCATTGGCGCTATGGCTTCCACAGCTACCGGTATCGCCAATCCGATTAATGCATTTGCGCAGATGGTAGACAACAAGATTGTCCTTCTGGTAACGTTAGGCTTCATCATCTTTGCTCAGTTGTCCACCAACCTTGCAAGTAATGTTATCCCGCCAGCATATGCGTTCATGGATGTATTTAAGATCAAGCACAGGACAGCCGTTATTATCGTTGGTATCCTTGCGGTAGCTACCTGCCCGTGGATTCTGACAAACGACAGCTCAGCGGCAGGGCTTGACCTGTTCGTTAAGATTTACTCCGCATTCTTCGCACCGATTTTTGCGGTACTGATTACAGACTTCTTCATTCTTCATAAGAGAAATGTATCCGAGGAGGTATTGAAGGATCTGTATAATGACAGCGGAAACCATGCGGGCATTAACTGGGCGGCGATTATCGCAATCGCTGTGGGCGCGGTTATCGGTCTGATTAATGTAAATATTTCATTCTTTACAGCAACTATTCCGACAGGGCTTGTATTCTACTTCTTAATGAAAAAGATGCCGTCCTGCGAGCGGTTCAGAAAAGGAACAACGTTGGAGTAAACAGGAGGTATTGCTAATGTATGATGTATTAGTTAAAAATGGTAAGATTGTTACGGCAGATGCCGTAACAGAAGGTAATATAGCAATCAAAGAGGGCAGGATTGCCGCAGTTCTGACCAAAGGGGAAGAACCGGAGGCAACAAATGTTATTGATGCGGCTGGAAAATATGTATTCCCAGGGGCAATCGATACCCATGCTCATTTAAACGATCCTGGTTTTGAGTGGCGTGAGGATTATGAACACGGTACGGCTGCCGCGGCTCTTGGCGGATATACCACGGTAATCGACATGCCTCTTCAGAACGACCCATGTATGACGGATGCGAAAGCATTTGACTTTAAAGAGAATAAGGTTTCTCCTAACGCATATGTTGATTACTGCTTCTGGGGCGGACTTACAAGTTATAATTTTGGAGACTTAAAGGATTTGGATGAGAAGGGCTGCGTATCCTTCAAGTCCTTCATCGGACCGGTTTCTCCGGATTATGAGTCGTTGAATTATGGTCAGGCAATGGAGGCCATGGACATGATCAAGGAGTTTGACGGACGGGCAGGCTTCCACTGTGAAGACTATGCGATTATTAAGAACCAGGAAAAGAGGATGAAGGAAGCCGGACGCAACGACTGGAAAGCCTTCCTTGAGTCCCGCCCTGTGGTTGCGGAGATTGTTGCTACTGACGCTATTATCGAGATTGCCAAGGCGACGGGATGTAAGGCGCATATCTGCCATGTTTCCCATCCGGCGGTTGCAAAGAAGATTAAGGCGGCTCAGGACGAGGGGTACGATATTACGGCTGAGACCTGTACTCATTACCTGACCTTCAGCAATGAAGACGTAATCGAGAAAGGACCTCTTTACAAGTGCGCGCCCATCCTTCAGCCAAAAGAGGCGGTAGAGGAGATGTGGGAGTATGTGAAGGCCGGCGTATTCAGCGGAATCGCTTCCGACCATTCTCCATGCTCATATGACGAGAAATTTAACGAGATTCTTGGCAATAAGATTGAGACGGTATTCGACGTATGGGGCGGATGCTCAGGTATCCAGAGCGGTTTCCAGGCGGCGTTCAGCGAGGGTGTTGTGAAGCGCGGCGTTTGCCCGACAGTGCTTGCTAATGCTATGTCCGTACTTCCGGCGAAGGCATTCGGCATCTATGGCAAGAAGGGCGACATTAAGCCAGGATTTGACGCAGACCTTTTGATTGTAGACCCGAATAAGGAGTGGGAGATTACAGAAGAATCCCTGCTGTATGTGAATAAGATTTCAGCTTTTGTGGGGCTGAAGGGCAAAGGTCTTCCGGTTATGACTCTTGTACGAGGAAATGTGATTGCCAAGGACGGTAAGGTTATTGCTAAGAAGGGTGTGGGCGAGCTGGTGAAGAAGCTTAAGTAAGGCGTGTGCTTTTGCGGCGGCAAAGCTTATATTGGCGGCTGCCGCCGTGAAAGAGAATAAAAAGGAGAGAGTGAAAGTATGAGTATAGTTGATAACAAAAACCTGAATCCGGACCTTGTTAAGAACGTGGATCCGGATCTTCAGCCAACGCAAAAACGTATTATGGGAACCTTATCCTATGCGGCGAGTTTTATGGGCGGCTGTGTGTCTATCGGTACATTTTCCATGGGCGCAGGATTAATTGGCGCTCTGACGGTTACACAGGCGATTATCGCTATGGTGATCGGATGTCTGGTTATTGCAATCGCACTTGCGATTATCGGTGAGTGCGGCCATACCTATGGTATTCCCTTTACCGTGCAGTTAAGAAGCAGCTTCGGCACAACGGGCGTCAAGATTCCTGGTGTTCTTCGCGGGCTTCCGGCGATTGTATGGTTTGGCTTCCAGAGCTGGGTGGGCGCGGGCGCCATCAACAGTTGTATGAACATCCTGTTTGGGGTCAGCAACCTTCCGGTTGTGTACGCGTTGTTTACCCTTCTGCAGGTAGCCCTTGCAATTAAGGGATTTGAGGGGATTAAGTGGCTGGAGAATATTTCCTGCGTATTTATCATTGCAATCCTTGTGTATATGTTGTATGTGGTAAATACCCAGTTTGCATCTGAGATTGGGGACGTATTCTCAGGAATCAAAGGAACATGGGGTATGCCGTTCTGGGCTGCGACCACCTCCTTCCTTGGAATTTACTCTACCATGATCATCAATGCGTCTGATTACTCACGTAATGCGACGGATGACATTAAGCCTGTAAAGGCAGCAAGCATCTATACAATCGCAATCCTTCCTGTAACGCTGTTCATGGGTCTGATTGGACTCCTTGTAACTGCCGCAACAGGAAACAGCGATCCGGTAGTGGTATTCTCTACCACAATGGGAAGCAAGTTCCTTACAATCGTGACATTATTGTTCATCGCATTTGCCCAGGTTACGACCAACGTACTGAACAACATCGTGCCTCCGGCTTATGTATTGATGGAGTCCTTTAAGATGAAGTGGACCCATGCTACTGTACTTGTAGGTATCCTTTCTGCATGCGTAATGCCTTGGAAGCTGGTAACGGATGAGTCAGCGGCAGGACTGAATTTCTTTACACAGTTCTATTCCGCATTCCTTGGACCAATCTTCGCTGTTATGGCTGTAGATTATTTTATCCTTCGCAAGAAGAAGCTGGATATTAACGATATGTATGATAAACAGGGATGCTTCAAGGGCATCAACTGGGCGGCGGTCATTGCAATCATTTTTGGTTCTCTGTGTTCTCTGCTGGTAATGCAGTTGTCTTGGTATGTGAGCCTGATTCCGACAGGAGTGGCTTATTATCTGCTGATGAAGATGATGCCGGCTTCGAAGCCGTTCTGTAAGGGAACGATTTTTGAAAAATAAGACTTGGATATATTGCCCTGCACTATCGGTGAAGCCGTCTGGCTTCACCGATAGTGCAGGGCTGTTGACTTTTCTGGCAGTTTCTGGTAGAATTTATACGATTCCTGAGAGAGTCTTCTCTCAGAAAGGATTATTTTATTTATCTGGAAATCATACGCAGTCTTCTGCGGCAAATCCACGTAATAGTTAAAATTTAGGAAGAAAGGATGGCATGAACATCCGAAAAAGATTGCATTTAATTGGCTCGGATGTTATACTCTGGGTAAGAGTAGTATGAAGAAAGAACAGATTGCAGAATTGTCAAAAAAGACGGGCATATCCGTGAAGGAGCTGAACAGGCTCAACCGAGACAGATGGTATCACGGAACATCCTTTGAGGATGCCTGCAATATTGCGAAAGAGGGCGTAATCGCCTCCTATAATCTGGGGGCTGAGCTGGATTTTGGGATGGGTTTTTATCTAACGGATACATACCAGAGAGCACAGGATTATGTCTCCAGAATACCTATAATCAATCTTGACGGTACGATGACGAAGAGAACTGGCTGGGCAGTAGTGGAATTTGAATTTAATCCCTTCCATCTGTTGTTCATTGAAGAAAATACATACCGATACAGATGCTTTCCAAAACATGACAATGAATTTGCACAGTTTACTTTTGAGAACCGTGTACATAACGTATATAATCAGAAGCCCCATGGATACGACCTTATATGGGGAGTGATGAGCGACAGTTTTCCGGATCAAGTAGTTCTGGATTACAGGAACTGTGTGGTGTCTTATGAGAGAGCGCTTGAATTACTAAAGAAGCCGAACAGTATGAGGCAGTTGTATATTGGGAACCAGAAGATATGCGATTTGCTTAGAATGACAGATATTCTGAAAAAGGAGGACAATTCATATGCGGAAAGTCTATACGGTAGAGAGCGAACTTGCGAATGCTTTGATTCTTTTTTCCAGCGGGAGATTAACGGTGGGACAGGCAAGGCAGAAGGCGAAGGAGATCGCCCCCAATTATGATATGGATAACGAGATGCTGGCACACAAAGGAATTAACTGGTATGCCAAACAGATTTTAAAGAAGATGAACATTTTATAATATGTTATACCGCGAAAAAGGAGAGTTTCCCAAGGGGAGCCCTCCTTTTTTTGTGGCATATATGCCCTAAGCAGCCTATTCGTGGGAAAGCTTTAACTCCAGAAATTTAAGAGTCGCTTCCAGCAGCCTTGATGTCACAGGATTTTTTTCGTCACGGTCGAAATCATGCATATTGTGGGACGCCACAAACCGTTGAGCCCGAAAACGGTTGCACAACTCCAGAAATTCAGAATAGGGAACATCCGTATCTCCGGTGCTGTGGGCGCAGAACAGGGGACAAGGCAGTTTTTCGCAGGTACGTAAGGTATAATCAAGATAGAAAAATTTCTGTCGTCCGGCATAGATTAGGTCAATCCAACTTCCCTTCTGCCTTGCATACACGTAGACGCTGTAATGGGTATCCAGATCTCCGTTTGTATGTATGCCTGGGGGAACAGCCTTAAGGGCTGTCTCGCTGACAGCGGGAAGCATGTTGTAGTAATTGCTGGGCGTCATAAACCATCCGTCGCACAGAAAGCCGTATCCGTAATAAGAGAGGATTCCGGCAGGTTTTTTGTCAAGTTTGCCACGGGCGCCGGCCAAAAGGCACAGATAAGCTCCCGCAGAACGTCCCCACAAAAAGTAGGGGAGAGGCTCTAAGAAGTTGTTTGCCCCATCTTCCATGTAGAGAGGAAAATTCCTGGTAAAATGGTTGATGGAGGCGCAGACGTCTTCAAGAATCAGGTCCAGCCTGGCCGACGGTGCAAGGGGATAATCGAATGCAATGATTCGGTATCCGTTTTCCGTCAATAAATGTAAGTGAAGCTCAGGAAGATCAGACCTTGAGCCGTATAATAATCCGCCGCCGTGGAAATATAAGATACAGGCTTTTGTCTTTACGTCTGTGTCATAATAGATATTGGCATGTTTTTTGCAATACTCACAGGGGATTAATATTTTTCTGTTTTGTAACATTGATGCAACTCCTTTCATGGTATTAAAAAGTGGTTGAACGCACAGGCTTTGATTTTAAATTAATTGTTTAAAAATTAACAAAGATAATGGCGGAAAATTATGCTGCCGGTAAATACCAGTATACCACAAATACCATTGGGTTCAAGAGAAAAAAACACAGAAAACTCCTGCTAAAATAGACAAAATAAAAGGTTCAGTTTTGTCTAAAATGTCAATGGAAATTTTCAGTCTAAAATGTCATAATGTATGTATAAAAACCGGTTGACCACAACGACCAAAACTATTTAATCTATCAATTTTTATTTTAAGAAAGTGAGGGACTAACAATGAGTTACTTAAACAATCAGGTTGGATACCGCGATGAGCTGTTACAGACACGTTCCATAATCAAGAAAGAGAACTGGGTGCTTCTTGAGCCAGACGGACTTGTAAAGAATGCAATTCCGGGTTATGTGAACTGTGATGTAACGATTCTCGGTTCTCCTGCAATGGGCGCTTCCTTCGCAGACTATCTTGTAACCGCACATGCAGGCGGCAAGAAGGAGGGAATCGGCGGCGACGGAATCGAGACGTTCCTTTACGTAATCGAGGGCGAGGTTACGGTAAAAAATGCAGATAAAGAGGCTGCTCTTACACAGGGCGGATACATTTACTCACCAGAGGATAAGCCGGTATCTTTCGAGAATAAGGGTAATTCAGACGTGAAGATTTACCTGTACAGACGCAGATATGAGAAGGTAGAAGGCTTTAGCGCCCACACCATCGTTGGAAATGCCAATGAATTAGAGTGGATTTCCTATGAGGGAATGGAGAACTGTTATATTCAGAATTTCCTTCCGACAGATGATTTTGGATTTGATATGAATATGCATATCCTGAAGTTCCACATTGGCGCTTCTCACGGTTATATTGAGACCCACGTACAGGAGCATGGAATGTTATTCCTGTCTGGTAAAGCAATGTACAGATTGGATGAGGACTGGGTGCCGCTTAAGAAGGGCGACTATGTATTTATGGATGCATACTGCCCTCAGGCATGCTATGCGGTAGGCGACGAGGGACGCGAGGAGGTCCTGACATACATCTATTCCAAAGACTGCAACAGAGATGTTGCATTATAAGAAGCGAAAGAGTACGGCGCAGACGCGGCGCTGTAAAGTACGACAGAACACGGCGTTTAAGCCGTGGGACATTTGCCGCAGTCAGGCGGAAATATTTATAAGGATGGTGGGGACACAATGAAGCTTTCAAGGGATGAATTAAAAGGTTTAATGAAAAATAAAATGATGCAGGCAGGTTTAAAGGAGGAGCATGCCGAGCAGACAGCAGAGATTCTTACGTGGTCACATGAGAGAGGGTATGCCTCCCACGGTGCAGTACGTGTGGAGTATTACAGCGAGAGAATCGCAAAGGGCGGTATCACAAACGACCCGAACATCACATGGAAACAGACAGGCCCTTGCTCCGGAATCATGGATGGAGACAACGGAATCGGTTACTGGGTAGCGACAAAGGCTACGGAGAAGGCAATCGAGATTGCTAAGGAAAATGGTGTGGCTATCGTTGGTATGGCCAATATTTCACATACTGGTTCTATCGGCTACTACACAGAGATGTGCGCAAAGGCAGGTCTTGCGGCAATCACATTCTGCCAGTCCGACCCGATGGCAGTTCCATACGGCGGAACAGAACCGTACTACGGAACCAATCCAATCTCATTTGCGGCTCCTACGGCAGACGAGCGCAACGTGGTATTCGATATGGCTACTACCGTTCAGGCATGGGGCAAGATTCTTGACAAGCGTTCCCAGGGCGCAGAGATTCCGGCTGACTGGGCAGTAGATGAGAACGGTGAGCCTGTGACAGACCCGCATAAAGTAAATGCCCTGACACCAATCGCAGGCGCCAAGGGATACGGTCTGATGATGATGGTGGACGTGTTCTCCGGCGTGCTTCTGGGAGTTCCCTTTGGAAAGCATGTAAGCTCTATGTACCATGACTGCTCAAAGGGGCGTGAGCTTGGACAGATGATTATCGTTATGGACCCAGAGAGATTCTGCGGCGCAGAGCAGTTTAAGAAGAGTATGTCACAGACTTGTGACGAGCTTGGCGAGATGAAGGCAGCTCCGGGCTACGGCAAGGTATATTATCCGGGCGAGAGAGCCGTTATGAGGAGAGATAAGGCATATGCATCAGGCGGAATCGAGGTCGTTGACGAGTTAGTTGAATATCTTAAGGGCGACGCGGTTCATTTCAATAGATATGACCACAAGAACAGATTTGCAGATTAATCAATTTTCTGATTCAGAAAGGGAAAAAACATGTTAAAAACAGTTGTTAAAAAAGGAAGTTATCAGGACTCAGTAGTTCTCATGCTTCTGACCAATGAGATTTCTACGATCGAGGGAGTAAAGAAGGTTTCCATTATGATGGCGACTCCGGCAAACAAGGACATCTTTAAGCAGAGTGGCCTTGACACGGATGAGCTTATGAGCGCCAGCGCCAACGATATGGTAGTCGTTGCAGATATCGACGACGACAGCCTGTTAGATACCATCATGGAGCAGGTGGAGGTGTTCCTTAAGAAGCAGTCCGCCGCAAGCGAAGGAAAGAAGGGCGCAGAGAGCGTAAAATCCTGGGACAAGGCTCTTGCAAAGATGCCGGAGGCGAACCTTGCAGTGATCTCCATTCCTGGGGCATATGCTGCATTGGAGGCAGATCGTGCATTGGACGAGGGCTTGAATGTATTCATGTTCAGCGATAACGTAACGATTGAGGATGAGAAGGCTCTGAAAGAGAAGGCTCACGCAAAAGGTCTGGCAGTTATGGGTCCTGACTGCGGAACCGGAATCATCCAGAGCGTGCCGGTTGCATTTACCAACAATGTTGCGCCAGGCTCTATCGGAATCATTGGCGCGTCAGGAACAGGTATTCAGGAATTAACCACCATTATCGACAGACTGGGCGAGGGTGTAACCAACGCAATCGGTATCGGCGGACGTGACCTGAATGCAAAGATCGGCGGAATCACCATGATGGACATGATCGACGCCATGGAGGACGACGACGCTGTAAAGGTGCTGGTAATCGTTTCCAAGCCGCCGGCAAAAGAGGTAAGAGACATGATCTCCGACAGGCTGTCTGATTTCAGCAAGCCGGTTGTTACCCTGTTCGTAGGCGAGAAGCCGGAGTATCATGAGGAGAACTTCTATCATGCGTACACGCTGGATGAGGCGGCGCGTCTGGCTGTGAGCCTGGTTCGCGGCAAGGATGTGCCGGAGGCAGAGATTGAGCTTGACGAGTCCACCTTCTACAAGGCAGAGGATAAGAAGACCATCAAGGCATACTATTCAGGCGGAACCCTTGCAAATGAAGCGGCGATGCTGATTAAGGATGCCATGAACTGTGAAGTTCCGCCGGAGGATATTGAAGGCTACATGCTTCAGTTGGACGGCAACGTAGTGGTTGACTTAGGCGACGACGCTTATACACAGGGCAAGCCGCACCCAATGATTGACCCTGCAAAGCGTATCGAGTGTATGCAGGAGGCGGTAGACGACGAGTCCACAGGCGTTGTGCTTCTTGACATCATGCTTGGTTACGGCTCTCATGCAGATATGGCCGGCTCTCTGATTCCCACCATCAAGGATCTTCAGGCGAAAGCAGACGCAGCGGGAAGAAAGGTATTCTTTATCGCAACCGTCTGTGGAACCAGGAGAGATTATCAGGGGTATGACGACGCTGTAAATAAATTAAAAGAAGCAGGCGTAATCGTCTGTGAGAACAATAAACTTGCCTGCCGTACGGCAATCCGCGCAATCGGTAGAGATTTTGACGAGCCGGCAAAAGAGATCCGCCCAAAGAAGGTTGTAGAGGTTACAAAGGCTGCGCCGTCCGAGAAGCTAAGAGAGCTTCTGTCTGCGAAGCCGCGTATTATCAATATTGGTCTTAAGAGCTTCGCGGAAGTGGTAGAGCAGTTCGGATGCGAGGTAGTACAGTACGACTGGATGCCGCCGGCAGGAGGAAATGTAGAGCTGATTAAGACTCTGAACTTCCTGAGAAATTACGAGGGAATCGACGAACTGAACCGCGCGGTTATCGCCAAGGTGGTTGCAAGTCAGCCGGTACTTAAGGACAATGTACGTGCAAAGGAAGTGATTCCAGAGTTTGCAGAAAACGGCGGCAAGGTAATCCTTCACGCAGGTCCGCCGGTAGCTTACGAGAATATGCCAGACCCGATGCAGGGTTCTTGCGTTGGCGCGGTAATGTTCGAGGAGTGGGCTGCCACAGAGGAAGAAGCAAGAAAGATGTTAGAGGGCGGAGAGATTAAGTTTATCCCATGTCACCACTGTAACGCAGTAGGCCCAATGGGAGGCATCACATCTCCGAACATGGCAGTCTTTGTTGTAGAGAACGAGGCAGGCGGCAACAAGGCATACTGTACCATGAATGAAGGTATCGGTAAAGTCCTTCGCTTCGGCGCATATGACGAGGAAGTGGTAAATCGTCTTCGCTGGATGAGAGACGTTCTTGGCCCGACCCTTGGAAAAGCGCTTCGTTCCATGGAGAATGGTCTTGCAATCAATCCGCTGATTGCTAAAGCCGTAGCAATGGGAGACGAGTTCCATCAGAGAAATATCGCTGCATCTCTTGCATTTTTGAAGGAGGTAGCACCGATTATCACAGCCATGGAGATGGACGAGAAGGACCGTTACGATGTGATTAAGTTCTTAGCTGATACAGACCAGTTCTTCTTAAATATTATGATGGCAACAGGCAAGGCTGTTATGGACGACGCCCGCAAGGACACAGACGGAACCATCGTTACCGCTATGTGCCGGAATGGTTATGAATTTGGTATCCGTATCGCAGGTATGGGAGACGAGTGGTTCACAGGTCCGGTTAATACGCCTCAGGGACTCTACTTTACAGGTTATGACGCTGAGGATGCATGTCCGGATATGGGAGACAGCGCGATTACAGAGACCTTCGGCGTAGGCGGTATGGCCATGATTGCAGCGCCGGCAGTAACAAGATTCGTAGGCGCCGGCGGTTACGAGGACGCCCTTCGCACCAGCAACGAGATGACGGAAATCTGTATCGACAGAAACCCGAACTTCACGGTTCCTACATGGAATTTCCAGGGAATCTGCTTAGGCATTGACGCAAGACTGGTTGTAGAGAAGGGAATCACTCCTGTTATCAACACCGGTATTGCCAACAAGGTTGCAGGAAGGGGACAGATTGGTGCAGGTACGGTACATCCGCCAATCGAATGTTTCGAGAAGGCTGTAAAGGCCTACGCTAAGAAGCTTGGCTTCGAGGCATAAGCAGAATAGGAGATATCTTATGGATAAGAAGAAGGTTGTCATTGCTTTGGGCGGAAACGCCCTTGGCAAAGATATAGAGGAACAGAAGGAAGCCGTAGCAAAGACCGCCAAGGTAATTGTTGACCTTGCACAGCAGGGCATGGATATTATTGTTACCCACGGCAACGGCCCCCAGGTCGGCATGATTCAGAATGCTATGGATAATCTGATTGTGATGCAGCAGAACTATAAGCAGGTGCCCCTTCCTACCAGTGTTGCTATGAGTCAGGGGTATATTGGAATTGATCTGCAAAATGCAATTAAATATGAACTGCTGAGCCGTAAGATCGACGGTAAGGTGTCTACCATCTTGTCACAGGTGGAGGTAGATAAGAACGACCCTGCATTTAACAATCCTACGAAACCAATCGGAAGATTTCTGACAAAAGAAGAAGCGCAGGAAAACGAGAAGAATGGAATCCGCTGCATGGAGGATGCCGGCAGAGGCTACCGTATTGTGGTGGCTTCCCCCATGCCGAAAAGAATCCGCGAGCTTGAGACGATTAAGACGCTGGTGGGAGCAGGGCATATCGTAATCACCTGCGGCGGCGGCGGAATACCGGTAGTCAGCGACGAAGAAGGACGACTTGTGGGAGTCAATGCAGTTATCGACAAGGATAATGCCAGCAGCCTTCTGGCGTCACAGCTTGGCGCGGATCATCTGGTTATTCTGACAGCGGTAGAGAAGGTTGCCATTAACTGGGGCAAGGAGAACCAGGAGTGGTTATCAGACCTCACGGTAGAACAGGCAAAGGAGTATATCGCCCAGGAACAGTTTGCGAAAGGCTCCATGCTTCCAAAGGTGGAGGCGGCAATCCGCTTCGCGCAGTCCGGAGAGGGCAGGCACGCGTTAATCACGCTGCTTGATAAGGCCGCGGCCGGAATTGCAGGAGAAACCGGAACCGTAATACACTCATAGTCAGGTAACAGGTTTGGCAAGAATCTGCCTGCAGGCACCAAAACATGCAGGCAGATTTTCTAATATATACCCAAAGGGCACACCGTAATACATGTCCTTCGGGTAGATGGACTTTGTCCGGCAATGTATCCCCAAGGGCGCACCGCAATGCATGCCCTTTGGGCTGATGGACTTCGTCCATTAATGTATGAGTAGTTGAGGAGAGGGAACATGAATATACCAATTAATCTGTTTATGTGGATAATGGCGTTTCTGCCCATTATCGTACTGTTGATTTTGATGATAAAATTTAACTGGGGTGCAACGGAGGCTGCACCGGTGGGACTTATGATTACGATTTTCACAGGTCTTGTATTTTTCAAGGCGAATATCCGGCTGATTGCAGCGGAGAGCGCCAAGGGAGTCTGGAATGCCCTGATTATCCTAATTATAGTCTGGACGGCAATCCTGATGTATCAGGTGGGTGACGAGGCGAAGGCGTTCCTCGTAATCCGCAATGGTATGAGGAAGTTATTGCCCAACGAGCTGCTTCTGGTGCTTGCGATGGGGTGGATATTTGAAAGCTTTCTTCAGGGAATTACAGGATTTGGGGTTCCGGTTGCCGTGGGCGCGCCGCTTCTTATTGGGATTGGCGTGAAGCCCTTGTGGGCGGTCATCATTCCGCTGCTTGGTCAGGCGTGGGGCAATACCTTCGGAACTCTTGGAGCTGCATGGGATTCCCTTGCAATGTCGGCTGGACTTACGGCGGGCAGTAAGGAATATCTGGTGACGGCAATGTGGACGGCGGCGTTTATCTGGTTTTGGAATGCCATCGGCGGATTTGCCACCTGTTGGTTCTACGGCAAAGGCAAGGCGCTTAAGAAAGGTTTTCCGGCGGTTGCCCTTATGGCAGTTATCCAGGGCGGCGGAGAGCTTTTGTTAAGCCAGGTTAATACGACCATCTGCTGTTTCGTTCCGGCATGCGTTTCTTTGATTGTCATCCTGCTGCTTGGAAGGATTAAGATGTACAACGAAGAATGGAGTATTGCCGACAGCCCGATTATGAACCGCGAGTTCGAGGAGCAGGCAGGGGGAAGCGAGGCTCCCTCCGATATGACTCTTGTACAGGCGTTCGTACCTTATTTCCTGCTTTCAGCCCTTACTCTGATTGTGCTTCTGGTAAAACCGGTCAATGCATTATTGGGACAGATATCATTTGGTTTGTCGTTTCCGGAGACATCCACAGGATATGGGCATGTGAATGCAGCGGTTGAGAGCTTCTCAGCATTTACGCCGTTCACCCATGCCAGTATGTTCCTGTTCATATCAGCGCTCGTGGGACTCCTTTATTATAAGAAGCACGGCTGGATTCGCGAAGGCGGAGTGAAGCGCATTTTTGTAAAATCCGTTTCTATGACCATGCCGTCGGGTATTGCGGTCATTGGCCTGGTTATCATGTCAAAGATTATGGACGGAACCGGACAGACTGTGGTGCTGGCAAATGGAATCGCTAATGTCCTTGGTAAAGTTTACGTGATTTTGGCGCCCTTCGTAGGACTTCTTGGAACCTTTATGACAGGAAGCAATATGAGCTCTAACATCCTGTTCGGCGGCTTCCAGATGACTACGGCCAATCTGCTGAATGTAGACCCGTCCGCAATCTTAGGGGCGCAGTCTGCAGGAGGAGCCATCGGAAGCGCGGTAAGCCCAAGTAAGATTATCCTTGGAACCACGACGGCAAGCATCCTTGGCAGAGAGGGCGAGGTTCTCAAGAAGATTATCGCGCTGACAGTGCCGACGACCATTGTGATTGGCGCAATCCTGTTTGTGCTGGTAGCCTTGTAGGAAGGAGAGTCGAAAGAGATTATGGAGAAAAAAAGTTTTTTTCAAACGAAGGAAGGCGGGCTGACAATCGCTTTTATCGTGATTATGGTGGCATTCTTTATCATACTGGCAGGTCTTGGCAGCGCAAATGATACCATTTGCCTGGTGGGATTTGTAATTATGGTAGCCGCTATGTTGTATTCGCCGGTAAAAACATTTATAATAAAGCCAAAGAAATAAGATGAAAGGAGAATATCATTATGGCGATTGAGGAGATTACAGGCAGAATAGCCAAGGATCTGGAGAGTCTGAAGCAGTTTACAGCCACACCGGGAGATGGCTGTACAAGGCTTCCGTTTACTCCGGAGGCAAGAGGGGCAGTGAATTACCTTAAGAAGATTATGGAGGAAGCCGGACTTGAGGTGAGAGAAGACGCTGCGGGCAATGTGATTGGAGTGATGAAGGGAACAGATCCTGACGCACCGTGTATCATGATGGGCTCACATTTTGATTCAGTAGTGAACGGAGGAGACTTCGACGGTATTGCAGGCGCGGTGTGCGCCATCGAGGTTGCAAGACAGTTAAAGGAGCAGGGAGTTACCCCTAAGAGAGATTTTGTTGCAGTTGGATTCTGCGACGAGGAGGGTATGCGCTTCGGAACAGGCTACTTTGGGTCTGGCGCAATGCTTGGCAACAGGGATGTGGAGTACTGCAAGAACTTTGCGGACACCAATGGAGTTTCCATCTATGACGCAATGAAAGAGTACGGACTGGATCCAGAGAAGATTGAGGATGCCAAGTGGGATGTTGATAAGATTGGCAGATTCCTTGAGTTACATATTGAGCAGGGTCCGGTGCTTGACGCGGAGAACATTGAGCTTGGACTGGTTGACTGTATCGTTGGTATCCAGCGTTATATGGTAACGGTTCACGGAAGGGCCGACCATGCGGGAACCACTCCGATGGATATGCGTATGGACGCGGTGGACGCAGCTACAAAGGTCATCTCAAAGATTCCGGACTGGGCTCGTGAGAAGGCTGACGGAACCGTAGCAACCACCGGCTTCATCCGTACAACGCCAGGCGGAATGAATATCGTTGCGGAGAAGGTAGAGTTTACGGTAGATATCCGTTCCAAGAATAATGACAATATCAATGACATTGCCAACAGAATCCGTGCTGCCCTTGACCGAGAAGTAAAAGAGATGGGCGGAAGCTATGAGATTGACACTAAGCTGGTAATCACGCCGGTATGGCTGTCTGAGGAGATGTTAGGCATCATGGAGGAGAGCTGCAAGGCGAGAGGATACAGCTACAAGAAGCTGCCAAGCGGCGCCGGCCATGACGCGCTGGAGATTGGCCAGGTAATCCCTACCGTAATGCTGTTTGTTCCCAGTAAGGAAGGGAGAAGCCACTGTCCGGTAGAATTTACAAAATACAGTGATTTTGCCAAGGCATCAGTGGTTATGTCTGAGCTTGCCAAGGATTTGCTTACCAAATAGGTCTATAAAATAAGAATATGCTGTCTTACCCATGAAGGTGAGGCAGCATATTTGGAAATGGAGAGGTATATGACAGGAATGAATCCGGTAAATAAAAAGGAGAATCTCCGATTGCTTAGAAATGCGCTCAGGCTCACCCAGAAGGAGTTTATTGAGCGTTTTCTTCCTTTGGCAGACGGAAAACCGTCCATGAGCATCGCAACCTATTCAAACCTGGAGTCCAAGGACGGGGTAAGGATGAATGAGGTGATACTGGCCGTGTCGGAGCGCCTTGGTATTGACTCCATGCTGTTTTCTATGCCGCCGGAGGAATTTGCCGAAAAACTCCATGTGCTTTTGTCGGATGACGGGGCAGGCGACCCTAGGGGCAGAGGGAATACAAAGAAGGGCAGTATCAACCATCTGGTGAATCGCCTGACCATGTATTTTGCCGAGCAGATTTTTGAAAAGCGGCTGAAAAAGGGCGACAAGATTGAATCGGACCGAAGCCTGGCGACAAAGCTTGGCGTCGGGCGTTCGGCAATACGGGAGGCGCTTAAGGTGCTGGAGGTGTTGGGGATGATTGATATCCGTCCCGGTCAGGGAACATATATCAGCAGTCATGAGGCAAGTTTTTTTATCGTTCCCCTGTCATGGTCTCTTTTTTTAAATGGAAGCCAGATTGACAGCATTGTGGAGGTGCGCAATCTTCTTGAGGTGAAGGCGGCTTATCTGGCGGCCGGATGTATGAATGAGGAAAACATGAGTAAGCTTTATGAGATCTCTCACAGGCTTCATAAGGCTTATATGGAGAAGGATTTTAAGGAATTTCTGAATGAAGACCTGGAATTCCATATCTGTATTGCGGAGTGCTCCGGAAATCCCGTAATCTACAGTATGATACAGACCATCAGCAATCTTATGCGCCATGTCAGCGGAAGCGGCATGGTAGACGCGGGACAGCTTAAAGATATCTATGAGGAGCACCAGAAGGTTTACGGGCTGATTCTGGCCAAGGACGCAAAAGGGGCTTCGGACGCCATGAAGGAGCATCTTGAGAAGTCAACGGGCCGGTATAATTATAGATGAATTTTGTATTGCCTTAAGCCTTGTAAGGGTGTATACTCTAACGTGTCAGACGGTCTTTTGGGCAGTCCCAAGAACGTCCGAATGCATTCTGTTAGATGGAAGGATCTGGCAGGAAATACATAATGTAAGAAAAAGCAGGAGGAAACAAGTATGGTTGATATCTTATTTTATGCTGTAGCAGGAGTTGCGATTGTGGGGGCGCTGATTAGGATTATTAAGTCTAAAAAGGATGACAAGTAATAAGTGGAAGTATTTTACTTCCTGAGGAGGAAGATGTATGGCCGGTTCTTTGCAGCGCCTTAAGCCAATCCTGGCTTTGGGCTGTGGCTTTAAGAGCCGGTCTTTTTTTGGTAACATACTATATATAGTGGCGTGGCCATATCCTATCCATAATTTACAAAAAATTCATTAAATTGTAAATTTTAACGTTAATTTTTGTTGAAGTCAAGACGATATTTATGGTATATTTATGCCTGGGAAGTTAGAGTGGGAGACTGCTCGAATGAACCTATAAATATAGAAGTATGGGGAGTAAGGGAAAGGAGAGAAGCATGAAGCGAATAGTTTCATTTATGCTGGCAGCAGTACTGGTATTGGCGCCGTGTATGCAGAGTTTTGCAACGGATCCTGGGACAAGTGTGCCGGCAGAGGGAGAGGCTGGCGAGGTGGGCAATACAACGCCAGACAGTAAGAATCCGACTGGTGAACCGGACGATACGACGCCGAAGGAACCAGACGGCGATAATAAAGACGACGGTAATGGAGGAGAGGACAATCCTCTGTTTACAACTCCTTCAGAGATACCAGGAGAGGGAGAGCTTGACGGTATTGGCGTAATTTCGGAGGAGGAGCTGGATATTACAGCCATGGCCAAGAATGTAAAAGGCCAGGTAGACGTGCATATTATGCAGGCATTGGACTTTAAACAAGACATCACATTTACCGTTAATCTTGCAGGTAAGGATGTGGAATACAGCACCGAGCCAAGACAGATTACGCTTAGCGGCCTTATGGGCGACAAGCTGCAGGACGGAGTTACGTTTGAAGGACTGGAAAAGGGCAAGTATACATTGTCAATCTCAGCGCCAGGATACCGAACCCGAACCCGTGAGCTTGATGTGGACGCTTTGGCGTATAAGCTGACCTATTCCACCAGCTTTTTAGGCGGATATACATACAAAGAAGGTGAATTGCAGCCGGGAGCGCTTCGGATTGGGGATGTGAACGGTGACGGAGAGATTGACGACGCTGATAAGGACCAGCTTATCGATATGATTGATTCCAGCAAACCGGAGGAGGAAGGTGCAAAGGCCGAAGACCTGAATCTGGACGGAAAGGTTGATCTTGCAGACCTTAATTTTTTTGTACAGGGATATTTTAGGAGCGATGAGGTTCCGCCCTATGCCGGAGCCAGCATTGAGACCAATGTACCCGCGTCTGCCATTTCCCATAAAACAGGTGAGAATACCCTTGTTGTGGGTGATTTAAAGAATCTTTCAACAGGCGAGGGAGGCGTGGAGTTAAAGCCAGCCAGCGGAACCCTTGCAGATAGTCCGGTTTCTGTGGAGTTCACGTTCGCAGAAGGCACTCAGACAGACGGAATTGTGATTGATTCTAAAGAGGAGAATCCGGTTGAAGAAGGAAACCTTGAGATTTTCTACGAGGAAAACGGAGTCGAGGAAAAATTTAGTGTACCTATTGTCAAAGAGCAGGATGTACATCTTTTGCTGTCCAAAGACACGGTGACGGTTGACAAGGATATCTATGGAAATATTTCCATTAATCTGGGAAGCCAGATTGCCATAAAGAGAGTAATCTTTACGATTACAGGCACAAAGAATAACAATCTTGCGGAGATTTCCAGAGTAGAGTTCGTAAACGGCATGGAAAATCGGATTCCGGAGCCTGAAAGGGACATCCCTCAGAATGTTTCGGCAGAGGTGGGCAACAAGACCTTTGTTGTTTCATGGGATAAATGTAATAACGTAACGGGATATGAGGTGCAGATTGAAGGACCTGTTGGAGAAGATGGAAAGGAAGAAATTGTAAACGAGGTTGTATCTGTAAGAGGATGTTCTCTTGCCGTATCATCACTTGGCGAGGGCAAGCTTAAGAATGGCTCCACCTACACGGTGAGAGTACAGTCTGTCAACGGGGCATGGAGAAGCGGATACAGCGGCCCTATTACAGCTATTCCGAAGGTTGACAAAGTACCGGACGCGCCGGACTATGTAAATGCAGTCGGTAAATACAAAGCGATTGACGTATCCTGGAAGAAGATGAAGGATACGGATTACTTCAATGTATATTACAGAGAAACCGGTACCCAGGAATATACGAAGGATGAAGGAATCAAGGACAGCAAATATACGATTTCCGGTTTGAAGGATCAGACAGATTATGAAATCTATGTGACAGGCGTGAACGAGATTGGTGAGGGTAATCCATCAAAGGTGAGCACAGCGAAGACAACGAATCAGGAGCCTGCACAGATGCCGAAGTACAAGCTGCTGAATCGTGCAGAGAACGGGAAGGTCAGCGAGCATATTATCAATGCAACCATTGTAAAGGGCGCTATGCAGGACAGCTTGCTGGATACGGAGCCAGGTACGGCTTGGGGAACGGTAGATAATAACCCAATGTCTCATTATTTCATGAATACCTGGGATGGCGGCGGATTTAATCCAATGGGAGTCCATGGTATTACCTATGAATTTGACAAGGTTTATAAGATGGACCGTATCGCTTTGCAGGAGGTATCTCCTCAGAGTCAGAGTTATGGCTATGCCCAGGCACAGTATTGGGATGCCGACGGTAACGCTCATGCAATTCCAAGAAGCAGTATTCGGGTTTTGAGAAAAACGGATGGAGAAGGCCGAACCTATTATGTACTTCGGTTCTCCGAGCCCATTGAGGCAAAGAAGATACAATTTGCGCTGGCACGTTCTTACGTGAACGGCACGATCTCTGTAGCAGAGGTATATTTCTATGAATATGACTCTATTGAAGAGGAGATTATGGCGCTCTATACGGATGATCTCCATACAGAGCTCAGAGAGGATGTAACTCAGGAAACGATTGATGAGCTTAGGAAACGGATTGATACGGTAGATCCAATCAGCAAGGAATACCATCCGGATAAAGAGTATCTGGAGAGGGAGCTTGCCACAGCAGAGGAGATTCTGAATGATGGCAATCTGACAAGAACGGTAAAAATTCATAACACCATCAATACAAAGGATGTGGGACGCGGCTTCGGCGGTCTGAATGCATGGCAGCCTCTTGGAGTGACGGCAGCGGCAGGCGAGGAGATTTCAGTCTATGTAGGCCACAATACTAAGCGGACCGGTGACGGTACGAATCTTCAGTTGGTAAGCACCCAGTACCACTCAGAAGCAGCGTCAATGTTCAAAGTAGTGGCAACGCTGAAGATTGGAAAGAATGACATTACCATTCCAAAACTCTGGTCACAGACAGCGGAAACTGGCGGAGCATTGTATATCCAGTATACGGGCAATAATGCCAATGACCAATATGCAGTACGTTTAAGCGGAGGCGTCCAGGTGCCAGTACTGGATCTTTATCAGACGATGGGTGCCGAGAGCGCGGCAGAACGACAGAAAAGAGCAGAGACATATATTGAGGAGCTGCAGACATATGTAGCCGAAATTGAGAAGAAGCATGAAGAAGTGCATATGAATTCCGACAACGGGTTGGTGAAGTATCCTTATAAGGCTGAGGACTGTATCCTTGGAGCTTCTGACATTATGCTGGATAAGATGATGTTGTCACTTCCGGCACAGCAGATTCTTGCAGGCACTGGAGCAGGCAGCGTGCAGGATAAGGCCAAGAAGCTGGTAACCTCCATGGAGGCTATGGAGAACATGATGTATCTGTTCTACCAGCACAAGGGCTTGAACGACACGGCCCAGGATGTGAAAGACCGTTTCCCGGCCAACCATTTGAATATTCGTTATCAGACCATGTTTGCAGGGGCGTTCATGTATGCGTCCGGTAACCATATTGGTATTGAATGGGGTTCAACTCCGGCAATGATGTCCGGCGTAACCGTTCAGGCGGATGAGAATGGCAAGTATCTGAGCGGTCAGTATTACGGATGGGGAATTGCCCATGAGATTGGACATTGTATCAATCAGGGCACTTATGCCATTGCAGAGACTACGAATAACTACTTCTCTGTACTTGCCCAGGCAAAGGATACGAATAATTCCGTGCGTTTCGAGTATCCGAAGGTATATGAGAAGGTAACATCAGGTACAAAGGGGCCAGCTACCAATGTATTTACACAGTTGGGCATGTATTGGCAGTTACATCTGGCGTATGACAATGGATTGAACTTTAAGACATATTCGGATTACAACGAGCAGCTTGCGAATCTGTTCTTTGCCAGGGTGGATACCTATTCCAGAAATCCGGCGAAAGCGCCGACGCCTGGTGATAAGGTTATGACCCTTTCCGGTGATCGTGAGCAGGATTTGATGCGTCTTGCATGTGCGGCTGCGGAGAAGGATATTCTTGAATTCTTCGTTCGTTGGGGTAAGACGCCTGACGCAGAGACTATCAGCTATGCAGGGCAGTTCCCGAAGGAGACAAGGGCAATCTACTATGTAAACGATGAATCCAGGGTATACCGTATCAGTCACAACAGCGTGCTTGGTACGGATGGAACGAAAGAGGCGGTAGGAAGCGATACGACGGCGACTGTGGATACGAATGCAGCCAATAAGGTGAATCTGAAGCTTACGTCTACGCTGAATCCGGAGGATGTCCTTGGATATGAGATTGTACGCTGTATCACCTCAAATGGAGAGGAAGAAAAGGAAGTAGCTGGTTTTGCTACCGGAAATGAATTTACAGATACAATTACCACGATGAACAATCGTGTAGTGACCTATGAGGTTACTGTGATTGACCAGCATCTGAACCGTTCTGCCATAAAGCGTCTGGAGCCGGTGAAGATCAGCCATAAGGGTAATATTGACAAGACCCACTGGAGTGTTGACACGAATGATATGAAAGCCGTAAGCAGCATTCCTGTTGATGATGCTGACGAAGATGATCCGTGTCTGCCAGAAGCAGAAGCGCCTATTAGCGCAGCAGTTGACAATAAAACAGAAACCACATATATAGGAGAAGCTGGAGTAAATGCAGAAGTTGTAATTGAGCTGAATCAGACATTTACAATATCTGGATTCCAGTACACCGTGAATGAAGGAACGCCGATTGAGGATTACAGTATCTCTGTCCGCAATGACCAGAATGAATGGATTGAGGCGGCAACAGGAACCTTTGGAAAGACAGGGGTTCATACGGTAAACTTTGGCGTCAAGGACAGCACCAATATTGCTCTGTACCAGACCTCTGCGGTGAAGCTGTCAATTAAGAACCAGCAAAACGCCAAGATTTCCATATCTGAGTTGGATGTATTAAGCACCACAGGAGATGATGTGGAATTCCGTAAATCAGAAGACGGTACGACTGCAATTGGTAAACTGGCAGCGGCTTATCAGTATGGAGATAAGAAAGAAGATGTAATTCCGGCAGGCTCTATTGTATTTACCGGAAGATACAAAGGAAACTCTGCATACAATGTGGTAATCCTGTACGACCAGGACGGAAATATCGTTGGCGGCAAGAACCAGGATGGATCGTTGAAGGCATATCAGGTACTCTTCTCAGATGTAGACGAGTCAGGCGGAAATCTTCAGAATGTCTATGACGGAACATGGATCTACTGGATTGCTCCGGGGGATGTGAATACCGGATTGGAAAAAGTACGGGCAGAGCTGTACCGTGTGGATGAAGCGACCACTAATCAGGGTCAGCGACTGGTCAGCGATTGTATGTTTGAGGTATATCCAAAAACACTACCAGATATAACATTGAGTGGCAAGAAGAAATAAAGCGATAAAAGGAGTAGAACATGAAGAAATATAGATTAGGTATGATAATGGCAGTGTTCGCATTTATCGCAATGCTGCCGCTGCGGGTATCCGCTGAAGAAACAAAGGAGATAGGCGCTACCTGTACTCCGAATGAAAAAAAGACAGAGTATTCCATAGACCTGTATCTTCCAAATGCAGCAAAAGAGGAAATCTCTGCACTGAGCTTAAAGCTTGAGGTGACTCCTAAGGAGGCGGTTGGTGAACCACAGATTAAATTTAGCAATAAGGTTATGGAGAGCGCAAAGGTGTATGAGTCCCGTTATCATAATACGCTGAATATTTATATCGCTGGAACGAAGGGTCTCTTTGACGACGACGATACTCTTAATGTTGGAACAGTATCTATGAAGGACTCCAATGATGCGCTTGTAGAGCTTAGCGAAGTTAAGCTGGCGAATACAGAGGATGCGTTTTTAGTTGTCCGAGGATGGGGAGCCGCTGAGACTCCCAACAGGGAGACTTGGGTTCCGGATCCAGACTTGGATGAACCGGCAGGGCCGGAGATTCCGACTCCACCAGAGGAGGACGATGGAAACAAAGGAGATAACATCGAAGGTGATTTTGGAGATTCAACCATAGGCGGCAGTACTGCGAAAGATCAGTATAATAAGAACCGTGAATTGAATGGCAGCAGAGTACAGGGGGTTAAGACAGGGGATACGAATCAGATGATAATCTATGTAATATCTATGGTCATTTGTATCAGTATGATTTCTGCGGCTGTTTACAGGAAACGTAAAATCAGATAATTGAATATGACTGTAAGTCAGGAAGGAACGGCTGTCCGTTATGGGCAGCCGTTATCTTTGGCTTACAGTAGAAAACTTTTGACAGCCGATTTGCAGGTATAAATTTGTCCAGAATATGCATACTATTAGCAGGAAACAATCTTGCTGAAAGGAGTATATAGGATATGAAGGAGTTGAAGCTGGACCTTCTTCCAGGTAATCTCTATGCAGCCAGGCGAAAAGCAGAGCAGCAGAAGGAAAAGGAGAAGAAGAACCGTGAGCCACAGAAAAATGTTGTGAAAATAGAGGGTGTGTCACTGAAGGTTGATCGGATAGACGGGGATAAACGGTAAGAATATGAAAAGCTTTGATGAACTTTATCATGAGCTGTTAATAAGACAGAATGCAGAGGGTGAAACGCCTCTAAAGGAATACGACCCCTTCCATTTGGATTGCCTTCTTCATCCAGAGAAATACCCGCCAGTTATTCACATTAATGAGTGTGAGAAATGCGCCTACGATCAGGTATGCCAAAACAGTTGTATTTTTGACGCAATCGAAAGGACGGAGGATGGGAGGCTTAAGATTAATCGCTCTCTGTGCGTAGGATGTGAAGCCTGTATAGAGGCATGTAAGAAGGGAAATCTGGCGGCAAGTAAAGATGCGATTCCGGCGATGAAGGCGGTAAGAGAAGGGAAAGGGCCGGTATATATGTTGGTTGCTCCTGCATTTATGGGGCAGTTTAGCGATAGGGTTACTCCCGGAAAGCTGCGCACGGCTTTTAAGGCTTTGGGCTTCACTGGTATGGTGGAGGTTGCGCTTTTTGCGGACATCCTTACTCTCAAGGAGGCGTTGGAGTTCGACCAGCATGTGCAGCAGAGGGGGGACTACCAGTTGACAAGCTGCTGCTGTCCGGTTTGGATTGCCATGATACGGAAGATTTTCCATGAATTAATGCCTCATGTTCCGGCTGCCGTGTCTCCTATGATTGCCTGCGGACGTATGATTAAGAGGCTTCATCCAGATGCGGTCACTGTGTTTGCCGGGCCTTGTCTTGCCAAGAAGAAGGAGGCAAAAGAACCGGATATCATGGATGCTGTGGATTATGTGCTTACATTTCAGGAGGTGCAGGATATCTTTGACGCGGCGGACATTCATCCGGATGAGCTTGCGGACGCCGAAAAGGAGCATGCCTCCAGGGCGGGAAGACTTTATGCCAGAACCGGAGGGGTGAGCCAGGCTGTGACAGAGATGGTGAACCAGCTTCATCCTAATCGGAGTATCCGTGTCCGTTCCGAACAAGCCGAAGGAACAAAGGCGTGTATGGAAATGATTAGGAGAATCAAAGAGGGCAGGACGGAGGCAAACTTTTTTGAAGGGATGGGCTGTGTGGGAGGCTGTGTGGGAGGTCCCAAGGCGGTTCTGAACGTGGAGGAGGGGACAAAGCATGTGGACGCATATGGCGGTAATGCTAAGTTTCGGACGCCGTTGGAGAATCCTTATGTGCGGAGAGTGTTGGAGGAATTAGGGATTCGGACGGTGGAGGAATTGTTGACGGAAGATGGGCTGTTGACGAGGGATTTTAGTTAATGTAAAAAAGAGGTTGTTGGGGAAATTTACATTTTCCGGCAGCCTCTTTTTCAAATGCGTATTGACATTTTGGGACGCTCTCAATATAATTGATTCAGTTTTCAATACATACACGAAGGAAGGATAAGAGATGCAGTATTATCTGGCCCCTTTAGAGGGGATTACGACACGGATCTACCGAAGGGTATATCACGATTGCTTTACGCCCATGGATAAATATTTTACCCCTTTTTTGTCGCCCCATTTAAAGAAGGGCTTCTCTGCAAAGGAGAAGGCTGAGCTTCTGCCGAAGAATAATCAAGGGATGCATCTGGTTCCCCAGATTTTGACGAATCGGGCGGAGGATTTTTTGAGGACAGAAGAAAAACTTGCATATTACGGCTATGAGGAGATCAACCTGAATCTGGGATGTCCTTCTAAAACTGTGGTATCAAAAGGAAGAGGCTCTGGATTTCTGGCAGATTTGGAGGGACTTGACCGTTTTCTGGATGAAATTTTTTCAAAGACAAAGGCTCGCATATCCATTAAGACCAGGATAGGAAGGGATGAACCTGAGGAATTTCAAAGGCTTTTGGAAATCTATGGACAGTATCCTCTTGAGGAATTGATTATCCATCCGCGGGTTCAGAAGGACTTTTATAAAAATAAACCGAAGCTGGAGGCATTTGAGGAGGCGGCAGAAAAAATGACCTGTCCATTGTGCTATAATGGGGATATTTGCACCAGAGAGGATGCCGCGGCCATAGAGGGGAGATTTCCAACGGTGACGGCATGTATGATTGGTAGAGGGATTATTGCAAATCCTGGGCTTCTGGGCGAGATTAAGGGGCAGGAGGAGGCTTCGCGGAAGCAGCTTCGCAGATTTCATGACCGGTTATATGAAGAATACAGAGAGCTTCATATGGGGGATAAGAATGTTCTGTTTAAGATGAAAGAAATCTGGTGCTATTTGGGACAAGCTTTTCCTGGATGTGAGAAGCTCTTAAAACGGATTAGGAAGGCGGAGAGACTGGACAGATATGAGGAGGTTGTGAACCAGTGTTTTGAATATGTATTTTAAGAGGGAGATTTTGAGAAGGCGAAGATTTTTGTCTTTACTTTTTAGGCGCCATGCAATATAATAGAAAAAAATTCTATATACAGGAATTTCTAAGGAGGAACCCCTTTGGAGCACTTGAATCATATTATTGCAGGTAATCTGAAAGAGATTAGGAAGCGTAAGGAGTTGAGCCTGGAGCAAGTGTCGGTTCTGACTTCAATCAGTAAGAGTATGCTGAGCCAGTTAGAGCGCGGAGAAGTTAATCCTACCATATCAACGGTATATAAGCTGTCTCTGGGGCTTAAGGTTCCTGTGACAGCATTTACGGCGGATCAGCCGAAGCCATTTTCCAGGACTGGCAAGGCTTATGTGATACCTCTTGTGGGAGATGAGGGAAGGTACAGGCTGTACCCAATCTTTGAATTTCGGGAGGGCCAGGATTTTGAGATTTTTGACCTGGAGTTCGATGAGGGCGGCACGATGCGGGGGCATATGCAGATGCATGGAACCAGGGAGTTTATTACGGTGTATTCCGGCGAGCTGACGCTGATTTTCGAGGACAGGGAATATGAGCTGAAAGCAGGGGATTCTGCCGCGTACAATGCATTTGACGATTATGTATACAAGAATACGGGAGAGGGCATGGTGACTGCGTGTATCGTGGTTCATTATCCGTAACAGAAAGGAGTTATAGTAAGATGGAAGACCAGAAGCAGCGCGTATATGACGCATTGGACAAGTTGAAGATTAAGTACGAGGTTGTAGAGCATGAGCCAGTACATACAATGGAGGATATGGACAGGCTTGGACTGCCGGAGAAGGGAACTCTGTGTAAGAATCTTTTCCTGCGGGATTCAAAGGGAAAGAGACACTTTCTCGTGACCTGTGAGGAGAGCAAGAAGGTAGATTTGAAGGCTCTTGGCAGACAGCTTGGAGGAGGAAATCTAAGCTTTGCCTCCGAAGACCGGTTAGAAAAATATCTGGGACTTAAGCAAGGAAGCGTGTCTCCCTTCGGACTGATGAATGATACGGACCATGTGGTAGAGTTCTTTATTGATAAGGATTTGAGCAGGTGTAAGAGCCTTGGAATCCATCCATTAGAGAATACGGCCACCGTCTTTCTTTCCTTTAAGGATTTGGATAAGTTCCTGTGGGATTTGGATGTGGATGTGGTTAAGGTTAAGCTTTAGTTTCTACTTTTTTGTGCTGGCCGGATTATTCCTGGTGAAATAATCTGGTCGGTATCATTGTTCTTTTCTAGCTCGTGGGTTATCCCATCTTTCCACTTATTATTTTATTTTAGATTTGATGAATTTCATTTCCTGCAGTTTTGCTCTAAGAAGACTTGTGAAATGAATTCTATATACGTTTAGGAGTTTGAGATATGGCTAAGAAATTGTATGACAAGGATATTCGGGAACCGTTGTTCGATTTCCTTGAGGAATACTATGGAAAAATACGAATTATTGAGGAAAAGCAGATTGGCAGGTCAAGGGCGGATATCATGATGGTGCTGCCGAATGGGGTGGCTGGAATTGAGATTAAGAGTGATGCAGATACTTATGTCCGGTTAAAAAGGCAGGTGCGAGATTATGACAGATATTTTGACTGCAATTATGTAGTTGCAGGAGGAAGCCATGGACTGCACGTAAGTGAGCATGTACCTGAGTGGTGGGGGATCATTACTGTGGAGTGGGTGGAGAATGGGGTGGATTTCTATCTGCTGCGGGAGGCAAAAGCGAATCCGAAGGCTGATTTAGGCCAAAAGCTTACACTTTTGTGGAGGCCAGAGCTTGCGAACATTCAGGAGATAAACGGGCTTGCCAAGTATAAACAGAAAAGCAAAGCATTTGTCATGGAAAAGCTTCTTGAGAAGGTTCCCAAGGCGGCGCTGAATGAGCAGATCAGCCAGGAATTGTTTGAGAGGGATTATACGGAGATTGGGAATACAATCAGGAAGTTTAAGGAGGGAAAGCTATGAGATATCCTGTGATTAGCGTGGAGAGGACAGGAAAGCGAATCAGGGACATTTGTGTAAGGCAGGGAATTTGTGCAAAGGAGATACAGGAATATATGGGCTTTTCGGCTGTCCAGTCTGTGTATGACTGGTTTCATGGGAAGAATCTGCCCAGTGTGGATAATCTGTATGCCCTGTCGCGGCTTTTAAAGGTTTCGATGGAGAGATTGTTAGTGACCTCCGACCAGGAGGAGACGGGGCGGGTGTGCGAGCTTATGGCTCTGCCTCGCAAGGATAGCCGGAAAATGGTAATGTGGTACAGGGAAGGAATAAAGTTTTTGTCAATCAGTTTGTAACTGGATGCAAAATACAGAGGGTTCTGGTATTCTATTTTTAGGAAATGTAAAGGCCCATTTCCTGTTATACCTTGCTGGACGGAGTCCACCCGCCCGACAGGGCATGCATTCGGGATGCCCTTTGGGTATACATAGATAAGATATTGCCAATACAATGACATTCATTACGAGGCAGTACAGGAATACTGAGAGAAAGAGCTGCCAATAGAGAGGCGGTCGTGTTGAATTCAACCATAGGCGGGTGTATCCCTTCGGCAAATGAGAATAATGTCAGGACAAGAACAGCAAGAGAAGAACTGAGGAATACTTCGATGGAAGAAGATGTGGAGAGATACAGGAATGAAGAAAGATTACGGGAAAAGACGGAGGAGATATTTAGGGATACGAAGTATGGGACGATGAATGAGCAGTTGTGGGAACTGCTGAAGGAGAAGGATTGTAGGAGAAAGCTGTATGTGAAGGCGCTTAAGATGTTTGGAAGAAAAGATGGAATGGAAGTATACCGAAGGATAAGAGATGAGTTATTGTGACTCGAACCAAGGGGCATAAGAAAGATGTGGCAGTATGGGAGAAACTGCTGCATCTTTTTATACCCAAGGGCACACCGCAATACATGCCCTTCGGGCTGGTGGACTTCGTCCATTAATGTATGCTTTTAGAAGAAAGTATAATATTTAATATTTTTTTAATTGCATGTTCCATAAATGAGAAGTAGAATGAATAAAGTATACGGTAATACATTCAACAGAGGAAAGAGAGGATGAATATGGAACAGCAATACAGGCAGGTACCGCCTATGACGCCGGAAACTTACGGTAAACGTATCTGGCATCTGTGGGGACCGGTTGTGATAAAATGGGTAGTGGGGATTGGAGTTGGCATGATTGCCAGGGGGAGTTTTAAGCATGGTCTATATGATGGCGGATCAGGAGGCCTTCAGAGCTGCGATGCAGAGTGAAGAGAAGATGATGGAGCTGTATGAGGAGATAATGAATCAGTACCTGAATGCTTCTACTCAGATTGTGGGTGTTGCCGCCCTGATTACGATTCCGATTATGCTTTGGTTTTTCCATTCCGATCGGGTGAAGGAGAGGAAGAACGGTTTTATTCCCAACAGGAAGGCTCCTCTCTGGAAATACGGCGCTGGGCTTCTCATGGCTCTGGCCTTAAGCCTTGGGATCAATAATCTGATTATTATAGGGAACCTGTCGGATATGAGTGAGACCTATCAGGCTTTGATGGAGGCATTCTATTCGTCTCCCCTCGCTACCCAGGTGATTGCCCTTGCTGTCCTGGTGCCGTTGAGTGAGGAGTTGGTATTCCGTGGACTGCTCTTTAGGCGTTTGCGTGAGCGTGCCACCTATATGCAGGCGGCATTGTATTCGGCAGTGGTGTTCGGATTGACCCATGTGAATCTGGTGCAGATGCTTTACGGGTTTATTCTGGGAATGATGCTTTCCTATCTCTATGAAAAATACGGTTCTATCAAGGCCCCCATTGCGGCGCATATGGCGATGAATTTGCTGTCCATACTGGCGACGGAGTTCAAACTGCCCGATTGGCTGATGGAGGACCAGATGCGGATTGGAATTGTGACGGTTGCCTGTGCATTTGTGGCGTCCACCATGTTTGTGCTGATTCAGAGGATTGAGGAGAAGCCAGAGATACCAGGGACATCCCAGGAAAAAGATAATCCTGTACAACATTGCAGGGTTGACAATGAATAAGATGTGTGGAAAAGAGTTTGATGTTCGTAGAGATATCAGACTCTTTTTTAAATATAACATAATTATCTGATTATCAGATAATTATGGCTAAACTCCCTATTTACAAATCCTAAAAAAAGTAGTATAGTAAGAAAAACTGAAGAAAGGACTGAATGTATGAACGCGCAGATTGTAAATAATCACGAAGGTCTGTATCGTCCTCAGTTTGAGCATGACAACTGTGGAATCGGTGCGGTCGTTAATATCAAGGGGCGCAAGAGTCACAGCACAGTGATGGATGCCTTGAAGATTGTAGAGAATTTAGAGCATAGGGCCGGCAAGGATGCCGAGGGTAAGACAGGCGATGGAGTTGGAATCTTGTTGCAGATTTCACATAGATTTTTTTCCAAAGTCTGTAAGCCTCTCGGCATTTTTTTAGGTTCTGAGAGAGATTACGGGGTGGGGATGTTTTTCTTCCCCCAGGATGAATTGAAGAAGAACCAGGCCAAGAAGATTTTTGAAGTGATTGTCAGGAAAGAGGGGATGAATTTCCTTGGATGGCGTGAGGTTCCGGTAAGGGAGGAGGTCTTGGGAAGTCGAGCGGCAGAGTGTATGCCATGTATTCTCCAGGGCTTCATTGAGCGTCCAGGGAAGGTTCCTCAGGGAATTGATTTTGACCGGCGGCTTTATGTGGTGCGCAGAATCTTTGAGCAGAGCAGCGACGACACCTATGTGGCCTCACTCTCCAGCAGAACCATTGCATATAAGGGAATGTTTCTGGTAGGACAGCTCAGGCCGTTTTTTGAGGATCTCAAGAGCCCAGAGTATGAATCAGCCATTGCGCTGGTACATTCCCGTTTCAGCACCAACACCAATCCCAGCTGGGAGCGCGCCCATCCCAACCGTTTTATTGTACATAACGGGGAGATTAATACCATTCGGGGCAATGCGGACAAGATGCAGGCAAGGGAAGAAAATATGGAATCAGAACACCTGAAAGGAGAGCTCCATAAGGTTCTGCCTGCTATCAACAGCTCAGGCTCGGATTCTGCCATGCTTGACAATGCCATTGAGTTCATGGTCATGAGTGGAATGGATTTGCCGCTGGCTGTGATGATTGCCATTCCTGAGCCATGGGCAAGTGCAAAGACTATGTCCCAGAAGAAGAAGGATTTCTATCAGTATTACGCCACCATGATGGAGCCTTGGGACGGTCCGGCATCTATACTGTTTTCCGACGGGGACTGCATGGGCGCTGTCCTTGACAGGAACGGGCTTCGTCCGTCCAGATACTATATCACGGACGACGACACACTGATTCTGTCCTCTGAGGTAGGGGTCCTTGACATTAATCCAGAAAAGATCGTGGTAAAAGAGCGTCTCCATCCGGGGAAAATGCTGCTTGTGGATACTATTTCCGGCAAAGTAATCGGTGATGATGAATTGAAGGAAATCTATGCCGGCAGGCAGCCCTACGGGGAATGGCTGGACAGTAATTTAATTGAGCTTAGCAGTCTTAAGATACCCAATCAGAAGGTGCCCTCCTATACGGCAGAGGAGTGTAAACGGCTCCAGAAAGCATTTGGCTACTCCTATGAGGAGGTAAAGACTTCGATTCTGGCTATGGCGCAAAACGGAACAGAAGGGACTGCGGCAATGGGAATTGACGCGCCGCTTTCGGTGCTTTCAGAAAAGCATCAGGATTTGTTTGGATATTTTAAACAGCTTTTTGCTCAGGTGACGAACCCGCCAATCGATTCAATCCGAGAGGAGGTGGTAACCTCTACCACTGTTTATATCGGTGCGGATGGGAATCTGCTGGAGGAAAGAGAAGAAAATTGCAGGATGCTCAAGGTGGATAACCCGATTCTGACCAATACGGATCTTCTGAAGATTAAGAGTATGAAGAAGGAGGGATTTTATCCTGTTGAGATTCCTATCATATACTATAAGAATTCTGGTCTTGAAAAGGCCATAGACTACCTGTTTATCGAGGTGGACCGTGCAATTCGAGAGGGTGCAAATATTTTAATTCTCACAGACAGAGGCGTGGACGAGTATCATGTTGCTATGCCGTCTCTGCTGGCGCTGTCGGGACTGCAGCAGCATTTGGTAAGGACAAAGAAGCGTACGTCTGTGGCCATCATTTTGGAGACGGGAGAGCCAAGGGAGGTTCATCACTTTGCAACTCTTTTGGGCTATGGGGCATGTGCCATCAATCCTTACCTTGCCCATGAATCCATCCGGTATCTGATTGAGACAAATATGCTGAAAAAGGATTACTATGCGGCTGTGGAGGATTATAACCATGCTGTTCTTAGCGGGATTGTGAAGATTGCCTCCAAGATGGGAATCTCAACAATCCAGTCCTACCAGGGTGCGAAGATTTTCGAGGCCATTGGATTGAAGGAGGAATTTATCCAGAAATATTTCACAGACACGGTAAGCCGCGTAGGCGGAATCGGCATAGACGAGCTTGCGGCGGACTATGTGGCGCGTCACTCCCAGGCGTTTGACCCATTAGGGCTTGAGGTGGATATGACCCTTGACAGCATCGGGCAGCACAAGTCAAAAAGCGGCGGGGAAAGGCATCTTTACAATCCCCAGACCATCCATATGCTTCAGCAGTCCACCAGGCGGGGGGATTATGAGATGTTCCGCAAATATACGGAAATGGTTAATACAGAAGGCCAGTATATTAACCTGCGGGGACAATTAGAGTTCAATTATCCCAAGAAGGGAATTCCCATTGAGGAAGTGGAAAGCGTGGATTCCATTGTGACAAGGTTCAAGACAGGCGCCATGTCCTACGGCTCTATTTCCAAGGAGGCCCATGAGACCTTGGCCATTGCCATGAACCGTCTTAAGGGCAAGTCCAACAGCGGAGAAGGAGGAGAAGAAATCGAACGGCTGGACAGCGACCGTTGTTCTGCCATCAAGCAGGTTGCCTCCGGACGGTTTGGCGTCACTAGTCGCTATCTGGTAAGCGCAAAGGAGATTCAGATTAAGATGGCCCAGGGCGCGAAGCCGGGAGAGGGAGGACATCTTCCGGGAGGAAAGGTGTACCCTTGGATTGCCAATACCCGCCATTCCACTCCTGGGGTCAGCTTGATTTCTCCGCCGCCTCACCATGATATTTATTCCATCGAGGATTTGGCACAGTTGATTTATGATTGTAAAAATGCCAACAAGGATGCAAGGATTTCGGTGAAGCTGGTGTCTGAGGCGGGCGTGGGTACGGTTGCCGCAGGCGTGGCCAAAGCGGGCGCAGGGTTGATTCTGATTTCCGGCTATGACGGAGGGACAGGCGCCGCGCCCAGAAGCTCAATCCACAATGCCGGTCTTCCCTGGGAGCTTGGCCTTGCGGAGACCCATCAGACTTTAATCCAGAATGGGCTTAGGGAACGGGTGAGGCTTGAGACGGACGGCAAGCTTATGAGCGGGCGTGATATTGCCATTGCGGCCATTCTTGGGGCAGAGGAATTTGGATTTGCTACGGCGCCGCTGATTACCCTGGGATGCGTGATGATGCGTGTCTGCAATCTGGATACCTGTCCGGTGGGGGTCGCAACCCAGAATCCCAGGCTTCGGAAGAATTTTGCCGGCAAGCCGGAGTATGTGATGAATTTTATGCGGTTTATGGCGGAGAATTTAAGAGAGTACATGGCAAAGCTAGGCATTCCCACGATTGACGAACTGGTGGGGCGCACAGACCTTTTGAGAGTGAAGGAACAGCCCACCTCCGCCCGTGCGGCTACGCTGAAGCTTGGACGAATTCTTTATAATCCGCATCAAGGAAGCAAGACGCCGGTAACATTTAACCCGAAGAAGGTGTATGATTTTGAGCTGGAAAAGACGCTGGATGAGAGGGTTTTAGTAAGACAGCTTCTTCCGTCTCTGAAAAAGGGACAGAAGCGCAGTATCGAGGTAGACGTGACCAATACGGACCGGACCTTTGGGACGATTTTTGGCTCCGAGATTACCAGGCGGCATCCGGATGGGCTTACCGAGGACAGTTATGTGGTGAAATGTACAGGTGCAGGCGGCCAATCTTTTGGGGCGTTTATTCCAAAGGGGCTTACCTTAGAGCTTGTGGGGGACAGCAACGATTACTTTGGGAAAGGTCTGTCAGGCGGCAAGCTGATTGTGTATCCGCCGCGGGGAGTGAAGTACCGCCATCACGAGAACATTATTATAGGAAATGTTGCTCTCTATGGGGCAACCAGCGGCAAGGCCTTCATCAACGGCGTGGCGGGCGAACGCTTCGCAGTACGCAACTCAGGCGCCATAGCCGTGGTGGAGGGTGTAGGCGACCATGGATGTGAATATATGACAGGAGGACGGGTGGCTGTCCTTGGCAAGACGGGCAGGAACTTTGCTGCAGGAATGAGCGGCGGGGTAGCGTATGTGCTGGATATGGACAGTGATTTGTACCGGAATGTAAACAAGCAAATGGTAAATATTGAGCGTATTTCGTCGAAGTTTGATGTCAATGAGTTAAAAGGCATGATTGAGGAGCATGTGGCTTGCACAAATTCTCAGATTGGGAAGGAGATTCTTGAGCATTTTAAGGAATATCTGCCGAAGTTTAAGAAGATTATCCCTGTAGATTATGAGCGGATGCTGACCACAATCCTTCAGTTGGAGGAGCAGGGTATGAGCAGCGAGCAGGCGAAGACGGAAGCATTTTACGCTATGAAGGGCGAGAAATAGGAGGTGGAGAAGTGGGAAAAGCGACAGGTTTTATGGAATATGACAGACAGGACAAGGTGGCGGAGGCGCCGAAGGAGAGACTAAAGCATTTTCACGAATTCCACACGCCCTTATCAAAGGAGGAGCAGGAACGCCAGGGGGCCAGATGTATGTCCTGTGGAGTGCCTTTCTGCCAGGCTGGTCAGATGATTATGGGTATGGCCAGCGGATGTCCGCTGCACAATCTGGTTCCGGAGTGGAATGACCTGATTTATCACGGGAACTGGGAGGAGGCTTATTACAGGCTTAAAAAGACCAATAATTTTCCGGAGTTTACATCCAGAGTGTGTCCGGCTCTGTGTGAAGCCGCATGTACCTGTACTTTGAACGGAGATGCGGTTTCCACCAAGGCAAACGAGTATGGTATTATTGAAAATGCCTATGAGAAGGGCTATGCAGGGGCAAGGCCGGTGAAGGTGCGTACCGGCAAGAAGGTGGCGGTTATTGGCTCTGGCCCTGCCGGTCTTGCGGCGGCGGATATGCTCAACCGGAGAGGGCACAGCATAACTGTGTTCGAGCGTGAGGACAGAGTGGGAGGCCTTCTTCGGTATGGAATTCCTAACATGAAGCTTGAGAAGCAGATTATTGATAGGAAAGTCAGTATCATGGAGGCGGAAGGGATTACCTTCATAACGGGCTGTAACGTTGGAAAGGACAAGAAGGCGGCGGAGATTTTAAAGGAGTATGACCGTGTCCTTCTGTGCTGCGGAGCATCGAATCCAAGGGATATCAAGGTGCCTGGACGGGAGGCAAATGGAATTCATTTTGCAGTAGATTTTCTAAAATCCACCACGAAGGCTCTTTGGGCGAACCAGCTTAAGCTTAAGGAGGGGGAATATATTTCCGCAAAAGGAAAGAACGTGCTGGTGATTGGAGGCGGCGATACGGGAAACGACTGTGTGGGTACATCTATGCGCCATGGAGCCAAGTCAGTGCTTCAGCTTGAGATGCTTCCCAAGGCGCCGGATGAGCGCGCCTTTGATAATCCGTGGCCGGAGTGGCCAAAGGTGTGTAAGACGGACTACGGGCAGCAGGAGGCCATTGCTGTATTCGGGAAAGACCCGCGGGTGTACCAGACCACGGTGAAGGAGTTTCAGAAGGATAAAGCGGGAAATGTCTGTAAGGCGGTTCTTGTGAAGCTTGAGCCTAAGAAAGAGGAGAAAACCGGACGGGTGGTGATGGCAGAGATTGCCGGAAGCGAGTATACGGTGGATGTGGATTTGGTGCTGATTGCGGCGGGCTTCCTTGGAAGTGAGAGCTATGTGACGAAGGCCTTTGGCGTGGAGGTTGACGGACGGACGAACGTGGCCGCAAGTCAGGGAACCTATGGAACGAATGTTCAGAATGTTTTTGCGGCTGGCGATATGCACAGGGGACAGTCCCTGGTGGTGTGGGCAATCCGCGAAGGCAGAGAGGCGGCCCAGGAGATTGATATAAGTCTTATGGGATATACGAATATGAACATCCAGTAATTTTCTTGGTTATATTTTACGAAGCGCCTTGTCGATAGAGATTCCTCTTAAAAACATTTGTTACAAAATTATTAAAAAATGTTGCAAGTTTTAGTGGTTTGAGGTATAATTGTTACCAGATGTAGAGGGACTATGTCGAAAGAACGTAGATGAGTGTAAATAGTAAGCAGAAAATACATAAAAAGGATGGTTTCACTATGAAAAGATTTGGAGCAAGACTTTTGGCCGCTATTGTTGCTGGTTCGCTGATTGTAACGCCGGTTATGGCAGCGCCGTCAATCGACGAATTGAAAGAGGACAAGGCTGAGAAGCAGAGTGAAGTAAATTCCTTACAGGAGGAATTGAAGCAGATTCTATCGAAGATTAATGGTCTGGAGGAGGATCTGGTTAAGAAGGGCGAGGAGATCATCCAGGCAACGGATGACTTGGCAGCCGCTGAAGTAAGAGAGAGAGAGCAGTATGAGGCCATGAAGCTTCGTATCAAGTATATGTACGAAGAAGGAGACACGACGGCTCTTGAGTCTCTGGTAACAGCGGAGAATTTCTCCGACCTGGTGAATAAGGCGGAATATGTACAGAATGTACATGATTATGACAGAGATCAGTTACAGGAATATGTAGAGACAAAGAATCAGATCTCAGAGCTTAAGACGACTCTTGAGGAAGACCAGAAGAAGCTGGAATCTCTGCAGGTTGAATACGAAGATCAGAAGGATGTACTGAATACGACCATTGAGGAGAAGCGGGCAGAGGTAGCCGACTTAGACGGTCAGATTCAGGCGGCGGTAGAGGCAGCGGCAAGAGAAGCTGAGGAAAGAAGACGTCAGGAGGAAGCAGCGCGTCAGGCAGCAGCAGCGGCGGCAGCTAATAATAATTCCGGAAACCGCAATAATGGTAACAATAACAGCCAGAGTACAGGAAGTTCCGGAAATCATTCGTCAAATAACTCAAGCAGCAGCGGAAGCAATAGCAATAGCAGTAGTAGCAGTAGCAATTCCGGTTATACAGGCTCCGGCAACGCATCTGTGGGAATGACAATCGTGGGCGCTGCACGTTCCCAGATTGGAGTTCCGTATGTATGGGGTGGTACAAAGCCAGGTTCAGGGCTCGACTGTTCAGGACTTACCCAGTATGCTCACAGAGTAGCGGGAATTAGTATCGGACGTACATCAGGCGAACAGGGCGGAGGAGGAGTTCCGGTCAGCAGTCCGATGCCTGGAGACATTGTTTGCTATTCCGGTCATGTAGGAATTTACACCGGAGGCGGAATGATGGTTCATGCGCCTCAACCGGGACAGAATGTGAAGGAAGTCGCTGTATATGGCTCTCCGTGGTACAGACGTTACTGGTAAGAAGTTTATGATACATATTGTGGAGTGATTATAATATAATTGCAGATATTGTGTAACAGTTTAGCCTGCAACCGCGCACTTGCTGCGCGGTTAGCAGCCAATGAATTGGAGCAGCTGGGAATCCGCCTCTTTGCCGCAGGCAAACTTTAAAATGGGCGGATTCCGTAACAGTGAAGCCGGAAGGCTGAACTGTTACGATATTGTAGAATTTAAGCAGATAAAAGCCTTGCAAATGCAGGGCTTTTATGCTATCATGAAAAAGTCGCAAAAATCACGCATTTGTTTGTTCAAGAGGGTGCCAGAGCTTGTAGACGAGTGGATAGTCAAGCGGGTTTCAAGGACTTACACATATGCGGAAGCAAAAAACCAAATGGAGGAAAGAAACATGAGTGTTATTTCAATGAAGCAACTTTTAGAAGCAGGTGTTCATTTTGGACATCAGACCAGAAGATGGAATCCTAAGATGGCTCCGTACATTTACACGGAGAGGAATGGCATCTATATTATTGACCTGCAGAAGTCTGTGGGTAAGGTAGATGAGGCATATCAGGCAGTATCTGATATTGCGGCAGACGGCGGTACAGTTCTGTTTGTTGGAACCAAGAAGCAGGCTCAGGATGCTATTAAGACTGAGGCTGAACGCTGCGGAATGTTCTATGTAAATGAGAGATGGCTGGGCGGTATGCTGACTAACTTTAAGACCATCAAGAGCAGAGTTGCACGCTTGAAAGAGATTGAAAGAATGTCAGAGGACGGAACATTCGACGTACTGCCGAAGAAGGAAGTTATCCAGTTGAAAAAAGAGTGGGAGAAGTTGGAGAAGAACTTAGGCGGAATCAAAGAGATGAAGCAGCTTCCCGACGCTATTTTCGTAGTAGATCCGAAGAAGGAGAGAATCTGCGTACAGGAGGCACATACTCTTGGAATCCCGTTGATTGGTATTGCAGATACTAACTGTGATCCAGAGGAGTTGGATTATGTGATTCCTGGTAATGATGATGCAATTCGTGCAGTAAAGCTGATTGTTTCTAAGATGGCTGACGCTGTAGTTGAGGCTAATCAGGGAATGACAGGTGTTGACGGAGTGTACGATGAGGCAGAAGCTGACGCAGAAGTTGTTGAATAGATGACAGACATTTGGAGGAGATAGACATGGCAATTACAGCTAGTATGGTAAAAGAGTTAAGAGAGATGACAGGCGCAGGCATGATGGACTGTAAGAAGGCTCTGAACGAGACGAACGGTGACATGGATGCGGCTGTAGAATACCTGAGAAAGAACGGACAGGCGAAGGCTGAGAAGAAGGCTGGACGTATTGCGGCAGAGGGTATCGTTGCTACCACAATCAAGGGCGACGACAAGGTTGCTGCAATCGTTGAGGTTAATGCAGAGACTGATTTCGTTGCAAAGAATGAAGTTTTCCAGACTTATGTGAAGGAAGTAGTAGAGCAGCTTGCGGATTCCAATGCGGCAGATGTAGAAGGATTTAAGGCAGAGCCATGGGCTCTTGATACATCTATGACTGTTCAGGATAAGCTGGCGGCTATGATTGCTAAGATTGGCGAGAATATGAACATCAGAAGATTCGAGAAGGTGGTTGCCGAGAATGGAATCGTGGTATCCTACATCCATGCAGGCGGCAAGATTGGCGTTCTGGTTGAGGCTGAGACGGAGTGTAATTCTGATGCGGTGAAGGAAGCGTTAAAGAATGTGGCTATGCAGATTGCGGCTCTGAATCCTAAGTACGTTTCTACTGATGATGTACCGGAAGAGTATAAGGAGCATGAGAAGGAGATTCTGATTGCTCAGGCTAAGAATGATCCTAAGAATGCCAACAAGCCGGAGAATATTATCGAGAAGATGATTACCGGACGTCTCAATAAAGAGCTGAAGGAAGTCTGCCTGTTAGAGCAGGAGTATGTGAAGGCTGAGAATAAGGAGACGGTTGCTAAGTATCTGGAGGCAGTTTCTAAGGAGGCTGGTTCTGCGGTTACTTTGAAGAGATTCGTACGGTTTGAGACGGGCGAAGGACTTGAGAAGAAGAATGAGGATTTTGCAGCTGAGGTTGCGGCGCAGATGAATCAGTAAACTTCTGAGAAGAATTGATTTACGAACCCCTGAAAATCCCATAGAATGGGCATTTTCAGGGGTTTTTTGCGTTCTTGGGAGAGGTTCATAACTTATCGTAAATTACCGTATTTTGAGTGCCGATTTGGGGGATTTTTGGGGGAAGAGTTGGGGGAAAGGGTATCCCCCAAATGGTGTGTGAAAGTTTGCCTCGTTCTTTTCGTAAAAGGGGAGAAGTTTGCTTGCCGTTTCTGGACGTAGATTTACATGGATTTTCTCTAAATGGTGTTAGGGTGCGTAAGCTGTTATATCTTAATCATATAGGAATTACGGTGATGATAGAGATTATTGGTTGATAGAGGCGTGAAATTGGCCTATAATGAGTAAAGAAGAAAACGATGTCATCAGAAATTATGTATCTTTATAGATAGGGGTGGGTGTTGTCATTGAAAAATAGATGGGAATTATTATGCACAGACAAGATCATCCGTATATTAATCGGAGATAATGCTGATTGTCAATCAGAAGGGTATAGATTAGGTTTGCCTTATTTAAGAGGTCAAGATATTTGTTCATTAGCGACAAGGTTCGGATTTCCAATTGTTTATAAGGAAGATGAGTTAGGCTGTAGTTCCAGATGTGAAATGTTTAAAGCATTTCTGTTAAATATCATTAAACGTGAAATGGTGTCTAATGTTTTAGCATATATGTTTTCAATGACGCAATTTGATTATTTGACAGAATTGGGTGATAGGAATACTATTCAGGAGGCATATGACAAAGCAAAGAAATGGGCATTGGACGCTATAAATGCAAATCTGTTTTTAGGAAAACATGAATTGAAGGTAGTCAATGAGAAATTTTATCTTGTTGAGTTTCAGAAAGATATACAAATAGAAGCTCCGGTTTTTAATATTGTGAATATGGAATATATACACAGTTTAAGGACAAGATGTACTGAGGATTTATCCAATGGAAATTATGATAGTGTAATAACAAAGTCGAGAACGTTGATGGAAGAAGTATTTTTATATGTTTTGGAAAATGAAAAAGTTGACGTTAAGATGAATGGTGATTTAACGCAGTATTATGGAAAGATAAAAGAGAAGTACGGATTGAATCAAAGTAGCGATATTGACAACAGAATCAATAGCTTATTTAGTGGTTTGGAAAGAATAGTAAGGGCAATTGCTGAATTAAGGAATAAAACCAGTGATAGTCATGGAGCAGGACAAAAGCGGTATGATGTTGTATCATTTTAGTTGACACCTTATACGCAAGGATTTGATGTATAATCAAAGAGAAATAAGGAGGCAGCTAATATGACAAAAAAACAACGGAAATACGACATGGAATACAAGATTCAGGCTGTAAAGCTGGCAAAGGAAATTGGCGGCGCAAAAGCAGCTTCTGAACTGGGCATCCCTGAAAACACTATGTACGCATGGACGAAAGCCGCAAGGGAGGGAAGACTGGATGCCGGTCCCGGCTCGCACACACCACAAACGGCAATGAGTCTCGCAGAGGAATTGTCCCTCCTGCGCAGACAGGTTAAAGAGCAGGAAAAAGAAATCCGCCGCTTGAAAGAAGAAAATGAATTTCTTGAGGAAGCTAGCGCTTTTTTCGCCGCCAGCCGTCGGAAGTCTGCAAAAGACAAAGAATGATCTTTCTTGCCATAAAAACGGAAGACGGCGTGATAAAGGGAAAAATTTCTTTCTACTGCCGGATACTGAAAGTCACGCGGCAGGGATTTTATAAATATCTGGCAGATAAAGACCGTCCGTGGAAATATCAGGATTTAGCCAGTATCATGCAGGCAATCGCATCAGAAGATGAATGCAACGATACTTATGGACGAATCCGTATGTATCAGGCGCTTCTCTTAAAACAACCGGAAGGTATCCGTATTCCCGGCGAGAGGACGGTCTATCGCGTCATGGAGAAGATCGGGCTTAGCCACCGTCCGAAACGCAAACCGAATGGGATCACCAAAGCAGACCGTGAAGCATGCAAATCTGATGATCTGCTGAAAGGGGATTTCCGATCTGCACAGCCACTTAAAAAATGCGTCACGGACATAACTGAAATCAAAGCAAAAGACGGGAAACTGTATGTATCTGCCATATTTGACTGTTTCGATGCAGCAGTTCTAGGCTTGGCAATGGATACAAACATGAAAGCCGTATTATGTGAAAGAACGCTTGCCAACGCCGTCCACTCCTATCCGGCGCTTAAAGGAGCGGTCATCCACTCTGACCGGGGATCACAGTATACCAGTGAAATCTATCGTAAGAGCATCGCGAAATACGGAATCCTTCAGAGTATGAACCGTGACGGTGGCCGCTGCCATGACAATGCAAGGTGCGAAAGCATGTGGGCGCGGATGAAAGAAGAACTTCTTTATGGCCGCCATAACACAGAAAAAATGACCGTTGAGGAACTAAAGACACTCATTTTTAGATACTTCATCAGCTACTGGAATAACAGGAGGATATGCTCAGCCAATGGCGGGCTTCCTCCTATGGTCAAAAGACAGAGGTATTATGTATCTCTGGATGCTGCAGCTTAGGCATTAAGTATCCTTGCAAAAAAAGTGTCAACCAATATTGACAATATCAAGGATACGTTAAACCTGCGTGACACCCGTGTCTATGACTATATCCCCACCGAGGACGGGAAGAAAAAGGCAGTCTTAAACAAAGAGGAAACCGCCATAGCGCAGGGCAAGCAGGACTTAATCAAGCAGGCGTTCCAGGACTGGATCTGGCAGAACCCGGAGCGCAGGCAGAGATTGACGGCATATTACAATGAGAATTTCAACGCCATCCGGCCGAGGGAATATGACGGGAGCCATTTGAATTTCTATGGCATGAACCCGGAGATTAAGTTAAGGCAGCACCAGAAAAACGGGGCTGCCCGCATCATTTACGGGGGGAACAGCCTGCTTGCCTATGTGGTAGGGGCTGGGAAAACCTACACGATGGTTGCGGCGGCGATGGAGTGCAAAAGGTTGGGACTCTGCAACAAATCCATGATTGTGGTTCCAAACCACATCATAGAGCAGTTTGCCGCCGAGTGGCTCCAGCTCTACCCTGCCGCCAACCTGCTTGTGGCCACCAAAAAGGATTTTGAAACCAAGAACCGGAAGAAATTCTGTGCGAGGATTGCGACCAGCGACATTGACGCAGTGATTATCGGCCACAGTCAATTTGAGAAAGTGCCGCTCAGCACAGAGAGGCAGCAGCGTATGCTGGAGGAGCAGATTGAGGAAATCATAGACGGGATAGCGGAGGCAAAGCGCAACGGGGGGAGCAGGTTCACCATCAAGCAGATGGAGAAATCAAAGAAATCCCTGCAAACCAAACTGTCAAAACTCAACGACCAGAGCCGGAAAGATGACGTTGTTTTCTTTGAAGAACTGGGCGTTGACCGCCTGTTTGTGGACGAGGCGGACGGCTATAAAAACCTTTACCTTTACACAAAAATGCGGAACGTGGGCGGCATCGCACAGACAGAGGCGCAGAAATCATCTGATATGTTCATGAAGTGCCGCTATCTGGACGGGCTAACGGGCGGGAAAGGCGTGATATTTGCCACCGGAACCCCCGTGAGCAACTCAATGGTGGAGCTTTACACCATGCAGAGGTATTTGCAGTACAACACCCTTGTGCGGAACCATTTGCAGCATTTTGACGCATGGGCGTCCACCTTCGGGGAAACCGTCTCTGCCATAGAATTAGCCCCGGAGGGTAGCGGCTACCGGATGAAAACGAGGTTTGCACGGTTTTACAACCTGCCGGAGCTTATGATGATGTTCCGAGAAGTGGCGGACATCCAGACCGCCGATATGCTGAACCTGCCCGTGCCGGAAGCGGAATACAAGGTGGTGGCGGTAAAGCCCAGCGAGATCCAAAAGGATATGGTACAGACGTTGGGGGAACGGGCGGAGCGTGTGCGAAACGGCATGGTGAACCCCATGCAGGACAATATGCTGCTGATTACCAATGACGGGCGCAAGCTGGCGTTAGACCAGCGGCTTACGAATGAAATGCTGCCGGACGAGCCGGAGAGCAAAGTCAATGCCTGTGTCAACGAAGTCTACCGCTTTTGGGAGGAGGGGAAGGAGCAGAAATTAACACAGTTATTGTTCTGCGATTTGTCCACGCCGAAGAATGACGGGACATTCAGCGTCTATAATGACGTGCGGGATAAACTGATTGCGAAAGGAATCCCGCCGCAGGAGATTGAATTTATCCATGACGCCAACACGGAGGTGAGGAAAAAGGAGCTATTCTCAAAGGTACGCAGGGGAGCCGTCCGCATCCTAATGGGCAGCACGTTTAAGATGGGCGCAGGCACAAACGTCCAGAATTTAATCATTGCCAGCCATGATTTAGACTGCCCGTGGCGTCCGAGAGATGTAGGACGGATTTTGCGGACATTCAAAATAAAAAAGAATGTGGAGGTAACAGACAATGGCTAAATCATTATTTGAGGAACTGGGCGGCAAATATGAGCGGCAAGGAGATTACTTAATACCGTGCTTAATCGTACCCGCCGAAGAAGAACAGCCCATAGGCATATGGGGACAGCGGCACTTGGACTATCTGAAGCAGTATCGAAAGGTTACATACACCAATCTTCTCACAAGCGGCAGGCTCAACGCCTACCTTGCCGACATTGACAGGCAGGCGCAGGAACGCTTTGAAAGGCTCATAGAGGGCATGAAACAGGCACAGGGCATTACGGAACGGCTAAAGGCTGAAAACGCCTTAGAATGGGTCGGGAGGATGAACAACATACGGGCTTGTGCAATGGAGATTGTAAACGAGGAAATAATCTACGCATAACAGACAGGCGGCAGAGGGTAAAAGCTCTGTCGCTGTGCATTTGTTAAAAAATATCTGTCTACTTGACTTTTAAACACAAGATGCGTATAATAGTAATGTTACTAATAGGAATATATGGAGGTTAACGATGGACAATATCATTCTTGGGCTTTTACTTATGTGCAATAGAACAATCTATCAACTAAGGGAAAGAATAGATAAAGGAATCAATTTGATGTATAGCAGTAGTATGGGAAGCATACAGGCAGCTATAAGAAAATTGCTGAATTGTGGGTTTATCAGCTATGAGGAAATAGTTGATAATGGAAAGTATAAGAAAGTTTATTGCATAACCGAAAGTGGACGGCAACATTTTTTCGAATGGATAAATGCACCCATAGAAGAACAAAGTCCCAAAAGCCCAGAGTTGGCAAAGGTCTATTTTATGGGATTTTCGGATAAAAAAAATCGTGAAATAAGCATACAACAGCATTTAATATTTTTGAATGAAAAATATAATGTATTATCGGCAATATGTGAAGAAGCAGAAAATATCAAAATTTCAGAGGAAAATAAAGATATACTTAACTATCAGTTTGTTTCCGCTCTTTATGGAAAAGAACTGATTAAATTTAATATCGACTGGTTTGAAAGCTTGTTAAGAAAGATGAGGAACGGTGAAATATGAAACAATACCATTTAGAAGAATCGCCTATTGTTTATTATATCAGTAGAAAGGAAAGGGCTGAGTGGATACTTTTTATACATGCTGCTTTTGTAAACCACAATATGTTTCAAGCACAAATTGACTATTTTCAAGATAAATATAACATTCTTACCCTTGATATTATCGGTCACGGTAAATCAACAAAAGTACAAAAAGGCGATAGTATAGATAAAATGTCATCGTGGATAAACAAAATTCTAAAAACAGAAAAAATAGAAAAGATACATATTGTCGGGATTTCATTGGGGGCTGTATTAGCGCAAGACTTTGCAAACCAGTATCCAGAAGCCGTACAATCACTTGCTTGTTTCGGCGGTTATGATATAAACAATTTCGATGTCAAAATGCAGAAGGAAAATAGCGCATCACAGATACTTATGATGCTTAAAGCTATATTTTCAATTAAATGGTTTGCAAAGTCGAATAAAAAAATATCTGCTTATACTTTACAGGCTCAAAAGGATTTTTACGAGATGAATATTCAATTTTCTAAGAAGTCATTTATGTATTTATCTTCTTTAAGCAGTATGATAAATGTTCGGCAGACAGAACCGAGGAAATACCCTTTGCTTATTGGCTGCGGAAAGTACGATATTCCAATGGAACTATCCGCCGTAGAAATGTGGAAGAAAAATGAACCAGAATGTGGTGTGATTATTTTCGAGGGAGCTGGACACTGTGTGAATATGGACACGCCGAATAAATTTAATGCAGCTATGGAGGAATTTTGGTTAAGTGGAAACGGCAAATACTAAAAGTGATTGGATACGCTGCCCTGTTTGCGGAAATAAGACCCGTGACAAAATTAGAGAAGATACGATTTTAAAAAACTATCCTCTCTATTGCCCGAAATGCAAGCAGGAAACATTGATTGAAGCAAAAAATTTACAAATAACAGTCATCAAAGAGCCAGACGCTTAAGACGCAGAGCCGATGAACAAGTGAGTAGTGATATGCTCCCCTTATGGTAGACAGATGAAATAATAAAACTGTCACTATAAGGAGGAGCATATTTTATGGGACAACATTCAAAATACTCTTTTGAAATGAAATTAGATGCCGTTACAAAATATTTGGAGGGAAGCTGTTCAACAGAAAGTATCGCCCGAAGCCTGGGAACAAATGGAACACGTATCGTCGAGTGGGTGACCTTGTATCAGTCTTTAGGAATAGAGGGGTTAAAAACAACTCCAAAACTCCGTATCTATTCCGCCGAAACAAAACAAAATGCTGTTGCCGATTACCTTTCCGGCAAAGGAACATTAAGGGAAATCCAGAAAAAGTATGGAATCCGCTCAGATAAGCAGCTTCGCAACTGGATTATGAAGTATAATGGTCATGAGAAGTTAAAGGCTTCTGGAACAGGAGGAACCAGCGTCATGACCAAAGGAAGAAAAACCTCATATGAGGAAGAACACGAGGCATTTGGGAGGGGTAAACTGCTAATTTCTCTCCAATTCGACAAATCAGTGTGCAACAATCAAATATCGCTGCTGTTACAGAATGTTTCCGTCTGGCTGCTGATGCGGTCAGGCGCTTTTTTTGCCCGATCACACCAGCCCAACAAAGCGGTAGTAAATTTTAATGTCCTGGTGTCTTTGACCGTCTATGACGGTTCGTTCTCCAACTTCAATGCGGTCAATCAGTTCCTCAATGATTTCCCGGTTCAGTTCCTGCAAGTCCAGATACTGCTGGATGGTTCCGGCCCACTGGTGGATATTGGCGATGTCCTGCTGGGCTTTCCGTTCCCCGGCTAACAGGCTGTCCAGGCGTTCCGATTTCTGGATGCGTTCCTGCTCGTTCTTTTGAATCAGAACCGAGAAGGAATCGCCGCTGATTGCCCCGCTTACCTTATCTTCATAAAGTTTTGCGGTGATCTGTTCCAGCTCCTCCAAACGCCGCCGCAAACGGCTGATTTCCTGTCGGCAGTCCTCTTGTTGCGCGGCGCTTGCGGATTGTATGTGCTGTTTCAGCTTATCCAGTACAGCGGCTTCATCGGCTGCAACCGCTTTGCCATGCGCCCGGATTTCACTCAGCACCAGGTTTTTCAGGCTGATCTCAAAAATCCGGTGCCAGGAGCAGATGCTGTGCCTGGTAGTGGCAAACCGGGAGCAGAAATAAGAAGTATAGTGCTTGACAGTGCCATTTTTCCGGCGCTGTGTTTCGCGGGCGGCAACCAGAGGATGCCCGCAGTCCGCGCAGACCAGCTTTCCGGTAAACAGAGATGCTTGGGGCGGCGTATTGTTAGCGGAAATCTGTTTCGCCGCCTGATTGATTTTCTGGACAGCCTCCCACAGCTCCGGCCCGATAATCGCCTCGTGCACGCCCTCATGGGAAATCCATTCCGATTCCGGTTTCCTTATCATGGTCTTATCCTTATAGGAACGGGAACCGGTGCAATTCTGTGTGAGCGTACCGGCATAAACATCATCGTTCAGAAGGCTTCGGACGGTTGCGTAAGCCCACAGCCGGGAATACTTGCAGCTGCCATTTCCGTAATGGACCGCCCAGTACCAGCGGGGAGGGAGAATCCCTTTCTCATTCAAAGCAGCAGCGATTTTCCCATAGGCCATGCCGGACTGACGCATCTGGAATATCTGCCGCACAACAGCGGCGGATTCCCCGTCAATGACCAGCTTGTGTCTGTCCTCCTCGCTCTTGCGGTATCCGTAGGGAGCGTAGGCGGCAAGATACTGGCCGCTTTTCTTCTTGGCATGAAGCACCGACTTGACCTTGCTGGACAGGTCCTTGAGATGGTAGTCATTCATCAGACTGCGGAAGTGCAGCATATCGGTGTTGTCCCCCTCGCTGTCCAGGCAGTCCAGAACCGATACGAACCGGCATCCGAGGGAGGGGAAAATGACGTCCGTATAACGGCCCACCTCCACAAAATCCCTGCCCAGGCGGGAAAGGTCCTTTACCAGAATCAGGTTAATCAGGCCATGCCTTGCGTCCTCCAGCATTTCCAAAAATCCGGGCCGCTGAAAATTGCCGCCGCTGTACCCATCGTCCTGATAAGTCTTGACCTCAATCCAGCCGTTCAGCATGACGAATTTGGAGAGGATTTCATATTGGTTCTCAATGCTCACCGATTCATCGCTGGGAATATAGCCCTTCGCTTTTGCGGAATTGGAGGCGTCATCCACACTCAGGCGGCAATAGATACCGACTTTATATTGCTTCGCCATAATCCCGCCCCCTTTCCTGTGCCAGCGCCCCGTCCACATTCCCGACATAGCGGTAGTACACCTTGACCTCACAAATCCGCTGCCCGTTGACCTTCTGGGTATCGCCAACCTCGATCCGGTCTACCAGTTCAAAGAGAATGGTTTCGTCCAGTTCCGAGATTTCCGTATAGCGCCGAATAATTTCCAGCCAGCGGTCGGTATCCACCTGGTTTTCCAGGTGCGCCCGGACTTTCCTTTCCAGTTCCGGGACTGCCTCCGCCTTTTCTGCCCGTTCCGCTTCATATTTCTGCATCAGGGTCTGAAATACCGTCTGCGGGATGGAGCCGGTGCATTTGTCCTCGTAGAGATTCTGCATCAGACGCTCCAAATCGGAAATACGGGCTAAGGAGGATTTTAATTCCTGCTCATAGGAGAAAAGCCGGGTGTGGGATTCTTTCTCCTTCAGCCGGAGAATCTCGCCCATCAGCCGGTCCGGGTCATATTCCGCAAAGCGGGCCTTTTCCCGGATGTCCTCCAATACCAGCTGGGTCAGCACCGTTTCATAGATGGTGTGGATGGTACACGCGCCCCTTCCGCTGCGGGAGTAGTTGCCGCAGATGAAAGAGCTGTACCGTCCCGGTCTGCCATCCTTATAGGTGAATTTTTCGATATGGTTCCGCATTTTGAAACCGCAGTCGGCGCAGTACACAAGTCCGGTGAAGATGCTCTTGCAGCCATCGGACGGGGCGCTTTTCCGCACCTTCTTTTTGCCGATGCTGGCTACGGTATCCCACAGTTCCCGCGAAATAATAGCCTCGTGGGTCCCCTCCACCCGAATCCACTCGTCCTCCGCTTTATTGACGAGCTTGCGGGATTTATAGGAGAGAGTGCCGCTTTTGCCCTGTACCATGTTCCCGATGTAGACCTCGTTGCGGACCATGTTTTTAACCGTCTGGTCGGCCCACTTGTGGTTGACCCTGCGGGGGTCGCTCTGGCCCTTGCGCTGGTAGTACAGCACACCGGGCGGATGAATCCCTTCTTCATTGAGCGCCACCGCGATAGCGTGAAATCCCATGCCTGATGCCCGCATTTCAAAGATACGGCGCACAACCGGCGCGGTTTCCTCGTCAATCACCAGATGGTGCTTATCCAGCGGGTCGCGCCGGTAGCCATAGGCGGGGTAGGTCCCCATGAATTTTCCGTTTTCGGCACAGGCTCTCTTGACCGCCTTGACCTTCTTGCTGGTGTCCCGGCTGTAAAATTCATTAAATAAGTTCAAAAAGCACATGACATCGGTGCTTCCGTTGTTGCTCATGGTGTCAATGCCGTTGTTCAGCGCGATGAATCGGCACCCAAGAGAGGGGAACAGGTAATCCGTATATTGCCCAAATTCGATGTAGTTGCGGCCAAAACGGGAAAGGTCCTTTACCAGAATCACATTGATCCGCTTTGCCTTTGCGTCCTCGATTAACCGCCTGACGCCTGGGCGGTTGAAGTTCGTGCCGGAGTATCCGTCATCAATATAGACATCGACCTCATTCCAGCCGCGCTGCCTGACATAGTTTTGAAGCAGCAGCTTCTGGTTCTCAATGCTGACCGATTCCCCGTCACGTTCATCGTCGTTGCTTAACCGGCAGTAGATGCCCACGTTGTATGTTGTATCCATCATCTTTCTTTTACCTCCCGACCATCTCAGAATCCATACCTCGTGCGGCAAAATGGCTCCGCAGGTTTTACCCTGCATGAATATCTTACCGGAGAATCCACCGCCGCGCAATGGTGCGGGTCGCCGGTGGCGACCTCTAAGCGCCAAAGGCGGTTAGAAGCACCGACCGAGCCGACAGGCGAGAACGGCAGGCCGCGAGGCTTTCTGTTATTTGGAACCGCTGGCAGCTGGAATGGCTTCCGACATGGCGCGTCTGACTGCCAGCTGTTCCAGCGTCTTTCCCAGGTCCTTTTCTCCCGAAAAAAAGCTGGTGACGCGATAAATGGTTTTCCCGATCCGCACCTCTTTGTAGGAGCTTGTCGGGGTTGTCTGTTTGGTCATAAAGACGCACCTCCGTTCAAAAATTGTTTTTACTCTATGGTTAAAAAGCAGCCGTATCGAAAGATAAGGGCGGCGGTTGCCGCTGGATACCGTCCGGTACGGCTGCTGCAATTCTGTTTGGATGGTTCGTCATATTTGCCACGCCCCCTGACGATGGGGACATAACAGGCCGCTCCCGGCAGAGCTGTCATAACTCCGCAGCGCCGTTTTACTCGTGCGCCGCAGGGTTCCCCCCAAGTCTTTGGCGGGCCGTGAGGAAGTATCTTTAAGCCCCCGCACCATCATCGCGCCCGGAACGCCATCTCCGGGTTTAAGGCTGGACGTAGATCGCTCGGATTGCCTGTCTGTCATCACCTCCTGCAAGCAACCGTCCTGGCGGCGCGCCTTTTCCGCTTCGATACGGGTTATGTACCTGTTATGCCGTATATTCAGTTGTCAAGCTGCAATGAGGGGCAAGAGGACTTGTCCCTTCAATGTGTAGGCATTGGGAAAGGCGATTTGTTAAGCCTTTTTCAAAAAAATCTTGATTTTATTTATTCGCTGTGTGATTGCACTCCGGGAACAGTTCCACAGCCTTGCGACATCGGCCTGCCGGTATCCGTCCACAATGAGCAGGGTCAGCAGTTCCAGATCGTCCTCCGGCAATTTGCAGAGCCGCCGGTACAGCAGTTCATCCTCCAGGGAGGACAGCCAGCCAAACCGCCGGGAATCCACATCGCCGGTGTCCCAGGTGCAGGACAGGGATTCAAATTTTCGGAACAGGCAGGACTGCTCGCTCTCGTCCTCACACTGTTCGCTGGGAAGGGCCTGTACGCGGTTCTGATAGGTCCGCTGGCTGCAAAACCAGGTCCAGTCATATTCCTTCATGGCCGCGATCTGCCTATCGTCCATACCGGCTGCGCGGTATTCCTGTTCCAGCCGGGTCCATTCTGCATCAAACTTCCTTTTCTCATATCCATAGTGAAAGCCCATAGTTTTCCTCCATTTCGATTCAGGCGTGGTTGACGGGTGAATCGAATGGAGGTGGGGACCGGCAGCGGTACACATCGGGAGGTTTCCCTAAAAATCGACAATAAGAAACGCCAGCTTCTCGCAATGAGAAACTGGCGCAACAAAAAACACCATGATTATGCTGATTTATATGGATTGATAATACTGATAGATAACTATAATATCCCGGAGGAGGGCCTATGCTTTTTTTAATTGATATATGTCATAGCTATTACAAATGAATATTGCAGACATGGCGGTATCCTCCTATACACCGCCCATGCTGATTGCTGAGGGTCATCTGGAGGTCTGCTTTTTAGCAAAAAGAAACGGCGGCCTTGATCTACTCAAAACCGCCGTATCCGTCAGTGATACAGGAAAGCGCACGAAATCCTCTGCCCGTCAGCGGTTTTTTTCTTTTCCCCGCTGTGGAGGCAGATGTTTGGATATGTAGGCTCGTTTCATTCCACAAAGAACAGAACCCGCCGGATCAGCTCCGGGATATTGACCGGGGCGGTGATATAGTCGTTCACGCCCTCATGCCGGTATTCATATTCCGTGGCAAGGTCGTTGTTCTCGGTGAGGATAAAGAACGGCAGAAGCCGGACAGGGGGATTCTTCATTTGGAACATCCCCGCCACCCGTCGCAGCGTATGAAACAGCTCCATTGCTGTGCCGTCCGGCAGTTCCAGATCGCACAAGATCAGTTCTATTTCTTCATCCTCAAAAATCCGACACTTGGCGTCTGCTATCGAGGAAACCAGAATCAGGTCAAGGCCCTTTTGCAGCATAGCCGCCTGCAACGCCCCGGCGCTGGTATCTTCCGCATGGACAAAGAGCAGCTTATGAAAAGTTGAATCTGGTTCGCCGGATAACTGCCGGTAAGCGTATTCCACCAGCTTATCTTGCAGCAGCAGCCCTTTCATTTTGTCCATGCACAGCGTTGCGCCCCGGCGCATAGCCTCTTGTTCGTAGTCGTCCTTGTCATGGCAGGACGCCAGAATAAAAGGCAGCTCCTTATCTGCGGCCCGCACCTCGTTCAGAAAGTCCATGCCGGAACCATCCGGCAGATCGAGATTACAGCAGACCACCAGCGGCATTTCCTCTTGGATGGCGGCCCGCGCTTCTTTCAGTGTACAAGCCGTTTTCACCGGGTAGCCCCGGTGCTGTAAGTATTTTTGCAGACACCATGTATAGGTGTCGCTGTCATCGATCAGCAGTATCTTTTTCATATATCTTCACCCCCAATATTGATTTACCACAAGCATACACTACAAATGTTACACAAATGTCCGAGGTGCCTTTGATTTCGGCAGAAAAACAGGCTGAATTGTTACAAAGCTCGGACATTTCAAAAAAATTTTTGAGAAATTGCGAAAAAAGCGGGGCAGCATACGCCGCCCCGCCGATCTCATATGGTTATTCCATCGTCCTGATTTGCTCAACAAGAGATTGCTTTTTCAGATTTCCAGTTGTGTAAGAAATCAAGGTGAATTGCACAATCAGCAGGATTGCTAAATATATCAATACGATCAGCCACGGAAATGAATAGTAAAAGTATGGATTCATCGTTTTCACAACTACCTGTACGGATAGGAAGCCCAGTCCAGTCCCCAAAACCAATGTTACCAGCGTAGCAAAAACTGAATACATTAGCCCCTCATAGCACAGCATTTTGATAAGCTGCTTTTTACTCAAACCAATCGCCTGTAACATTCCAATTTCCTGCCTACGGGATAAGAAGTTGGTGATTGTCGTATTGACAAGGTTGATTAAAGAAAAGCACACAACAATAACAGCCACGATCAACAATACCCCGAAAGAAAGTTGTTGAAGCCCGCTATAATAAGTGATACTTTCTTTTATGGTTTCCATAACCAAATCGCTATTTCCGTCTATCCGTTGATTTAATGCGGCTTCAACCGTATCAAATTTTTCCATATCGGTAATTACGGAAATCGTACCTGTGCAATCTATCCCGGTCGCTTCATTCATAAGCTGCTCTGGAAGCGTAAAGCACTTTGAGAAGCCGGAGTAAGAATATTCGTTTACAATGCCCATGACTGTATAGGTCTTTGTGCGAATTTGCCCGGATTCGGTTTTATAGTCCACTTCGACGGTATCACCCAACGAAGCCTCAATATCATAGAGATCGGCACGCTCTTGAAGCAAGACAATTCCATTGCCTGCCACCAGTTCATCATAATCAATCGTTCCCGCAATTCGCTCTTTCTCCAAATTCTGCTGCTCATCCCGGCAAAAGCCCTGAATCCATTTTCCAGAATTGCCATTTACAAGATATTCTGCGTCTGTGTAATACCAGCGCTTGATTCCTGTAACGCCATCAATAGATTCTACTGCATTTACAAAATCGGCATTTAGAAAATTCTTTTGCTGCAATCCAGACAAAGAAATACCGGCAGTGTCCCACGATTGATTTGCGTTGAGCTGGATGTTAAATTCACCGACAGGGAACACCCTGCCTCTTGCCTCTGCAACGCCATCATAGGAAACTAACATTGTCGAAATCAATACAACCAATACTCCGCCGAGTGAAAGAGAAAGTATTGTTAAAGTGGACTTTGCCTTTTGTCTGGACAGATTCATTTTAGCAAGTGAAGCAGGCGTTATTTTACGGTGCAACACGGAACTTTCTTTCATTTTCCCCTGATAATCGGAATATCGCAATGCTTCCAGCGGAGATACTGCCGCAGCTCTTTTTACAGGAGTATGAATAGCAATCATCACAATAATAAATGCAAAAAGGCCAACCCCGACCGTCACACATAAAGCAGTCAGCCAGTACCAACCGGCAGGAACCAGAAAATACCCAATCACATTTCCAATAACCAGACCAATCGGGATAGCAATGGCAGCAAGTAATTTTCCCTCGCGGTAAACCATCTTTTTGATCTGTCGTTTTGTTGTTCCGATTGTGCGAAGCTGTCCATAGTTACGGATACTGCTTGCTACTGAAATATAAAAAATCGAATAGATCACAATGCCGGAACCAATGAAAGTTATAAAACCGACCAAGAAGTAGAACAGCATATCACTTCCACGATTTTCGTCCTTTAAGTTGAAATAAGTGGAACGGACAATCACATTATCATCGGAAATTTCTAATTGCTGTGCCAAAGTATTTGCATAGTTGGCGGCTTCTTCCTCGCTCATATTTTGAGCGTCTTTCAGCCCAATGTAAAAATCAATCATGCCCTCGTCGCCATACTGCTGTCTTACTAATTCTTTCGATATAATAGCTGTATAGCGTCCAATATCGCCGGTTTTCACATTTAAGATTCCCGTCAATTTGAAATCATGGGTAGTGCCGTCAGAAAAGGGGATTTGAATTGTCTGTCCCAATTCATTTGAATAGCCCAAACTATCCAAAAAGGATTCCTGTACTACAATTTCATCCTCCGAAGCTGGTAAATCTCCCGAATAGGGCATACTTTGGGATATTAGCATATCTGCATTTGCATAAGTAAAATTCACGGTTGAATGGTTTACCTGTTCAGAAAATGCGTTAAAAAATTCCCCAACCCACGCAATTTCTTCTTGCTTGTATAGTTCCTGTCCCTGTTGTTCAGAAATCGCATGATACATAATCTGCGCTGTTTTTTGGTTGCGGTTCTGCGTTTCCTGCATAACCCCAAAGCCATAGAGGACAATAGCAGACAGCAATGCGCTGGCAAGTGCAATCGTCAAAACAATAAAGATATTTCTTTTTCGATTCGCCGATATACTGCGATTTGATATGCGCTTTACTATGCCACTGGTATCATTTTCAAAAGGCCAAGTCATAGCCTGCCACCTCCTTATTCCACAATCTTGCCATCCTCAATGCGGACAATCCGATCTGCAAGGCGGGCAATGTCATTGTTGTGGGTAATCATCACGACAGTTTGCCGGAACTCCGCGCTGGTGCGTTTGATAAGCCCCAGCACTTCGGCGCTGGTCTTGCTGTCAAGGTTGCCGGTCGGCTCGTCGGCCAGCACGATAGCCGGTTTGGTAATCAGGGCGCGGGCAATCGCCACACGTTGCTGCTGGCCGCCTGAGAGATTGTTCGGCATATTTTTCAGTTTATCTTCCAGCCCCAGCAGGTGAACAATCTCGTCCAAAAACTTCTGATCCACCGTGTCCCCGTCCAGCTCCACCGGCAGGACGATGTTTTCATACACATTCAGGATGGGAACAAGGTTATAGTTCTGGAAGATAAAACCGATGTTGCGGCGGCGGAAGATGGTGAGCTGTTCGTCGTTCTTCTTTGCCAGTTCTTCGCCTCGGACAATCACGGTTCCGCTGGTGGGAGTGTCCAGTCCGCCCATCATGTGAAGCAGGGTAGACTTTCCGCTGCCGGAGGTTCCCACAACGGTCACAAATTCGCCCTCGTCTACGGAGAAGTTCACGCCGTCAAGGGCGCGGGTAATGTTCGGCTCTGCGCCGTAATGCTTTTTCAGGTCAATCGTCTGTAAAACGCTCATATTCAAAGCTCCTTTCAACGCTTTCTGCCTGTTGATAAGGCTATTGTAAAACCCAAATGTCCGCGAAATGTTACAGCGGCCCAAAAAATTCATTGAAAATCGGGGTGAAATGTTACAATGCTCGGACATTTCAAAATCAGTCTGCCATTTTGATCCGTTCCACCAATGAATTTCTGCATTGAATTTTTAGACAGATAGCAGAAATTATAATAGGTGTTATTATTAAGCAGACACCGTAAATCAGTAATATCGTTTTCACAACTACCTGTACGGATAGGAAGCCCAGTCCAGTCCCCAAAACCAATGTTACCAGCGTAGCAAAAACTGAATACATTAGCCCCTCATAGCACAGCATTTTGATAAGCTGCTTTTTACTCAAACCAATCGCCTGTAACATTCCAATTTCCTGCCTACGGGATAAGAAGTTGGTGATTGTCGTATTGACAAGGTTGATTAAAGAAAAGCACACAACAATAACAGCCACGATCAACAATACCCCGAAAGAAAGTTGTTGAAGCCCGCTATAATAAGTGATACTTTAGTAAAGACCGTTGCTGATTTACTGAACGAGATTGAGAACGAAACCTTGTATCGGGCATTGCTTACGGTGGACAGGCGTACCCTGCAAATTATCCTGCTAAAAATGCAGGGCTATTCCACAAAGGAGATTTCCCCGCTTGTAGGATTGACAACAGGGGCTATCTATGCAAGGCTAGACCATCTGCGGAAAAAGCTACGGAAGATTTTATAATCATCTAATATAGACGGTTTTTCAGCGGGCTATTGGATGGGAGATAAAATTCTCCCATCCAATTTAAAATTAAATGAATAAAAATCCTGTCCACAGGGAATACTAAAAAGTTTACCCAAAATCTTGACACAAATATAGTCGCTATGATATTCTGAAATACTCATAGGAGAATTAGAAGTAAGTCAGAAATGGAGATGTCAGAATGACACCAGATAAAATATTGAATTACTGCCTTCAAAATCTTGAGGGGACAGTCTTAGTTGAGAGTTGGGGCGAAAAAGGGATTTTCTATAACCCAGACCATGTGCTGAAACGTGGCGTTTATATATTGACGGTTAAGGAAAAGAACGGTGATAATGACAAAGGTTCTGATTTAAACAGAGAGAATGTCTACCGTGTGAATCTGGGAATACGGAAAAGCACTTTTGCGGAATTGTTTGGGGCAGTCCCAAAACGTCCGCCGGCGGGCGGTGTTGTAGATATGGATTATGACTTTACCGTATTGAATGAGATACTCCCCCATCCTGTTTACGCATGGATGGCGTGGATATGTGCATTGAACCCCTCTGAACAGACATTCGAGGAATTGAAACCATATATCCAAGAAGCCTACGAGTATGCAAGGGAGAAATTTAAGAAACGAAAGAAGTAATCTTGAAGATTGAAAATTAAATAGCACATAGATGGAAGAATGGAATGTCAGCCAATGGATAAAGCTGACTGTCGCCGAACGTAAGCCGTCCTTTTCGGCTGGCGTATGGCAGCAAGGTTTTGAATCCCAAAGCCGTTACATAGCATTGCGAATCCGAGCAGGAGAAAATACTCCTGTCATTCGTGATGCGGTGTAGCGGCTTTTTCATTTATCCAAAAGTCAAGAGAAATCAAATCCAGAACGGAGGTGCAGGGACATAGGATTTTCTTATCGGAGGGTAAGACAGGTATGGAAGAATGCCGCTGCACAGGAAAAATGCTCTGCAGCGTTGTCCACAGAGATAGCGAGCATCGGATTGTGTCAGCCACAATCCAAATCCACGCCGCTTGTGGGCGTGGACTAACTCAGGGAACATCCCTGAATACCCTGTTAAAAATGAAATTCAAGACTGGAGGATAAGAAAAATGAGCAGAGAAAAACCAGAAAAGGACGTGCGGAATGTCCCGATTACCGTCCGATTGAACGAAGAAGAACATGAAAAATTAAAGCAGTGCGCCGCCGCTTGCGGTCTGTCCGCAGCAGAATTTATGCGCCAGTTATGCAAAGAAAACGCCCCGCAGCCACAGCCTAAAACCGAGTTTTGGGAGCTGTTAAACAAGCTCTATGAAGTGCATGACGCTTTCAAAAAGTGTGTTCCCTACTATCCGACCGCCGCCGAAATCTGTAAGGAGATTGAAGATTTTATCTTAGAACTGCAACAGAAATCAACTCTCCCACAACGGTTTAGCGTAGAAGAATTGACAGAACAGGAGGCGGTTTGATATGGCGGTAACGAGCCTATGGCATGTCAAGGGGAGCATAATCACGCTTCGGCAGGAACTATATTGAGGTCGGCTCTTACTCCGAAATCATCTACCCAGAAGCAGGTGTGAGGTTTATTGCCATCATGGACAACGTGGACACGGGCAGCCTTGAAAGCAACGAATTTGCCGCCTTTACCAACCTTTTCAACGAATGGTATCCCAAAAGCACGAGCAAAAAGGTAAAGGAAGTCAAGAAAGCGAAAGGGCTTGCAGGAGAACATCTGGGACCGCCGCCATACGGATATTTACGGAATCCAGACGACAAAACCCGTTGGCTTGTGGACGAGGAAGCGGCGGCAGTCGTCCGCAGGATATATTCACTCTGTATGCAGGGAAAGGGAATATCTGCTATTGCTGATATACTTTGGGAAGATGAAGTATTAACCCCATCCGCATATAAGGCTTCAAAAGGATTAGAAGCGGCAATCGTGTCAGGAAACCCATATAATTGGGAATCCACCACGGTGGCGTTAATTCTTGAAAATGTGGCGTATATCGGCGTTACGGAGAACTTTAAGTCCACCCGTTTAGGTTTTAAAAGCAAAAAGCGCATTCCCACTGTAAAAGAAATGCGGACGTATATTGAAAATGCCCATCCCCCTCTTGTTGACAGGGAACTATGGGAGAAAGTGCAGATGATACGGGCAAATAAACGCAGACCGACAAAAAATGGTGCAACAAGCATTTTTACAGGATTATTGGAATGTGCTGACTGCGGTACAAAACTAAGTCTGCGCTCATCAAAGAGCTATCTGTATTTCCGTTGTTCCAAATATAAAGGAAACAGCAGGAGCGGCGTATGCACACAGCATTATATCAGGGAAGATGCCCTATACCAGTTGGTATTAAAACAGCTTCAGCATTTCCTGTCCTATTTACAGCAGTTTGAAAGGGTATTTATCCGACAGCAGATTGACGCCACCCTTGCGGAACGCCGATACGAGTTATACGCAAAGCAGAAACAGATTGAAAAAGACGAAAAGCGCATGGAAGAACTTGACCGCCTATTCCGTAAAATCTATGAAGAGAGCTTTTGTCAAGGGAGCGTTTCATATAAGGCAAAATCTTTTGCAATCGGCATAACAGAGCAGCTGCTGAGATACAGTTTGGTGAACCCTCGCCTCGTAATAACGAACCCTGTATCACAAAGGCGCAAGGCTGTCAAGGCATTGGCTACGCCTCGCCTACGGCGGCCTTGACAGCCTTACAGCTTTGACCCTCTGGTAGTCAAGAGGGGGCTAAAGCCCCTCTTAATATAGCACGAAACACCTGGGCAACGGACTGCCATAAGTACCGGGCAGATCCGGTCCCTTAGCATCCCGTCGCCCAGGTGCTACCAAGCGAAAAGGAAAGTTAGTTGTTTTCAATCGGAGAAATAACGGGTTTTCCCTCTTTGCCCAGTAACGGTGTCATTCCTCCCGCATACCCATCTTTACGAAACACATAATTCACGCCAGTCTCTGTATCTATCCAAATCTCCGTTACATCCAAAGTCCCCTGTGAATAAACCTTCTTAAATCGTTTTTGGTCAGCCATTTTATTTACCTCCAATAATCGTAATTTGTCGATTTGTGACCGCCGACGAGCACAGTATACCACCGGCATACACAATAGTCAATTCTCATTTATAGGTGCAGCTAGTAGTGGCTAGCAATGTCTGGGGATATACCAGCCGTTTGTTGAGGGCTGGCCGCCCCCAAGCCCCTGTTAAATCAGGAGCATTGCTCCCGATTTTTAAGCCGCCTTCGGCGTCTGCTGTGCTGCTCTTTCCAGCAGGGAGCGGAAGCTGTTCTGCATGGTTGATCGGCGCATGGCTTGGTATAGCCACCCTCTGCCAATGGCCGTTCTGAACCCCGCATATTGCGGGATCTTCAAGCGCCTAATTGTCCACGCAACGCCAACGGCCTTTTTAAAATATGCCACTGGTATCATTTTCAAAAGGCCAAGTCATAGCCTGCCACCTCCTTATTCCACAATCCTGCCATCCTCAATGCGGACAATCCGATCTGCAAGGCGGGCAATGTCATTGTTGTGGGTAATCATCACGACAGTTTGCCGGAACTCCGCGCTGGTGCGTTTGATAAGCCCCAGCACCTCGGCGCTGGTCTTGCTGTCAAGGTTGCCGGTCGGCTCGTCGGCCAGCACGATAGCCGGTTTGGTAATTAAGGCGCGGGCAATCGCCACACGCTGCTGCTGGCCGCCGGAGAGATTGTTCGGCATATTCTTCAGTTTATCTTCCAGCCCCAGCAGGTGAACAATCTCGTCTAAAAACGTTTGATCCACCGTGTCCCCGTCCAGCTCCACCGGCAGGACGATATTCTCATACACATTCAGGATGGGAACAAGGTTATAGTTCTGGAAGATAAAACCGATGTTGCGGCGGCGGAAGATGGTGAGCTGTTCGTCGTTCTTCTTTGCCAGTTCTTCGCCCCGGACAATCACGGTTCCGCTGGTGGGAGTGTCCAGCCCGCCCATCATGTGAAGCAGGGTAGACTTGCCGCTGCCGGAGGTTCCCACAACGGCCACAAATTCGCCCTCGTCTACGGAGAAGTTCACGCCGTCAAGGGCGCGGGTGATGTTCGGCTCTGTGCCGTAATACTTTTTCAGGTCGATCGTCTGTAAAATGCTCATAAAATTCAATCCTTTCTTTGTTTGTTGTAAATGCGGAACGCTGCTGCGCCGGTGGCTGCCAACTGTACCAGAATCAGCACAGCGAACAGGCCGAAGCTCTCATAGTAGAATAGTTCATCCCAAAACAGGAGAACATCACAGAGAGCAGTCAAGGCAACCGTCCAACGGATATGCCGGGCCAGCCATTGACGAAACACCAGCACAAGGACAACGGGCGGGACGATCAGCAGCGCCAGATTCAAAATCTAGGTCGGGGTCAGTTCCATTGCGTCGCCTCCTCACTTTTGTTGATAAGGTCATTGTAAAACCCAAATGTCCGCGAAATGTTACAGCGGCCAAAAAATTTCATTGAAAATCGGGGTGAAATGTTACAATGCTCGGACATTTCAAAATCAGTCTGCCATTTTGATCCGTTCCACCAATGAATTTCTGCATTGAATTTTTAGACAGATAGCAGAAATTATAATAGGTGTTATTATTAAGCAGACACCGTAAATCAGTAATGGAATAAAAGGAAAAGCATATTGAAAATAAGTTAATCCATTCGCAGACAATATCCGTACTAACAAACAACCCATCAAGGTTCCTGCCACAACCGTAATAATCAAGCATGGAATAATCAGTAAGACACTTTCATGCAGCAGCATTTTCTTTATCTGTTTTTTTGTCATACCGATAGACTCCAATATTCCAAATTCTTTTCTCCTTGTGCTGATACGACTAATCAAGGTGTTTGTCAGATTAAAAATGCTAAACATAATGACAAAGGCAGATACCCCATAAACTTGTACGCTGGTATTATGAATCGTATTTGCCGAAGATGCTTTTACCTCTTGTAAGGTTTCCATTACCAAATCAGGGTGTCGGGACAGTATTTTATTTAATTTGCTTTCTACTGATTTACCCACTTTTTCATATTCAGGTACGGACAAAGTTAAGGAAGCTGTTAAATCCATATCGCCCCACAACTTTTCTATGGTTTCTTTTGGAAGATAAAAGCCCTCATTCATACTTTTTTCGGAAGTACCGGCAATTAAAACATCTATGCTGTGTTCAGTTCCATCAAACCATCGTAATGTCACTTTTTCTCCTATTGACGGGCAAGTATGATAGACTTCTTTCTGTACGCTTGTCCCTAATATAACCATAGCGTCTTGTTCCACCAATGTTTCGTATGTCCAATCGACAGGAAGCGTTTTCAAAATTTCCTCCTGATTATCAGGTGTAATCGGAATAATGGGAATTTCTAATTGTTCATCGTGATACTCAATAATGGCTGCGGTTCTCTCCGTAGTATAAATCTCTTTGACTTCCGGGATTTGTTGCAATTCTTCCATGAGTTCCTGTGAAAAAGGCGTATCAACTTGATACTCCGAAATACCATACGGTTTGGGGTTGACTAATGTATTGTGGTTAATCGCAATATAATATTCTCCATCTTCCAAATTGCCCATCCGCGCAAAGGAATCTGGATTCCATGATGATATAAATGTGGCTCCAACCATAAATAAAATCCCGCCGATTGCAAGCGAGGCAATCGTCAGATTGTGTTTTTTTCGATCCTGCTTTTCGCTCAATACGGCTAAAGAATACGGTGAGAGACGAATATGATTTTTCCTGTTGCGCACTCTACTTTCTTTTAGTTCTGGATCGTTTCCAACATATTTTGTTGCTTCAATAGGGGAAATATTTGAAGCTATTTGTGCGGGCTTGTATACGGAAATTTGTACGATGATAATACCTAATATTATTGCAAAAATACTTGTGGCTATGGCATTGATAATCGTTATCCCATTCGGCTCTAATAAATATGCAAATATGATACCTACTGTAATACCGGCAGGTATTCCGAACAGGCAGAAACGATACCCCTCTTTACGAATCATCCGCTTAATCTGTTTTTCTGTCATGCCAATAGTTTTGAGCTGTCCAATCTGCGACACTTGATTTGATACCGAAAGGTAGAACACACTGTATATGACAATTCCGCTTGAAAATGCAATAAAAAGAGTAGCTAAAAGAACACCTCCCATTCCTGATCCACTAATAAGTGAGGAACAGAATTTGCTATTAAAATAAAGTTGGTTCCTGCTTATGTCTTGGGATAAAGCCAGACGATATACTGTATTCTCAAAATCAACAAGCCCCATTTCCGTGGCGCCATTTATACGAATCAAGGCACTATATGGAATATCAGATAATAACGCTCCCTGTTCTGCATACGCTGGGGAAACATAAAAGTAAAATGTTCCTGTTTCCACATTATCAGTAAAACCAGTAATGATGAAGTCCTCTGTTTTGCTCCCAGCCGTTGGTAAAGTGATGGTATCTCCTATATTTAGCTGATACCCCAGCTCTAACTGAACATTTTTATCAATTACAATTTCATTGTACTGTTCTGGACAGGTTCCACTGACTAATTCATAGGATTTTATAATTCCAAAACCAGCCGGCATATAAACCGCTTCAAATTTGATCCCATCCATCAGAAAACTATCACTATGCTTATAGGGTACAATATCTTCAAGATCAGGTTCTTTTTTCAGAACTTCTATCTGTTCTGCTGTAAGCCCCCCGATGGTAGCTTGCTGCATTTGATTCAAAATCTTTTGTTCACTAATTTTGCTGCCTTGTTGGAATAAGGAGATTCCCACAATCAAACTAATTGCCAGTGCAATCGTCAAAACATTAAAAAGGCAAAAAATACGATTTGAAGATACATTGCGTTTTGCTAATTTCTTTACAATGGCGCTTGTATCGTTCTCAAAAGGCCATGTCATAGTTGTATCACCTCCATATTTGATAAGGCTATTGTAAAACCCAAATGTCCGCGAAATGTTACAGCGGCCAAAAAATTTCATTGAAAATCGGGGTGAAATGTTACAAAGCTCGGACATTTCAAAAAAATTTACGGCGGGCAGCCGGAAATGGCCGTCCGCCGCGTTCTATTTTGTAGGCAGCATAATGGAAAATTCCGAACCCTTGCCCGGCTCCGAAACCACTTTGATATAGCCGCCCTGCCGCGTTACGATCTCGCGGGCCAGATACAGGCCAATGCCCACGCCCTGCTGTTCGTGTACTTCTTCCTCACGATAGAAGCGCCGGAAGATGGCAGCCTGATTGCTTTCGGAAATGCCCTTGCCGGTGTCGGTCACTTTGATCTCCACATACATTTCCCACAGCACCACCGACACAGCGATTTTCCCGCCTGCCGGAGTGTACTTCACCGCATTGTCCAGCAGGTTAAAGAGAGCTTCGGATGTCCATTTGCTGTCATGGGAAACGGCCAAATCCTCCGGGCAGTCCACAGACACGGCGATTTCTTTTTTCTCCGCTGCATATACAATCCCACTCATAGCCTGCGCTACGGTATCAAAAAGGTGGCCAGGTTTCTTATCCAACTGGATCACGCCCGTTTCCAGCCGGGAGGTTTTCACAAGGGCTTGAAAGAGAAAGTCCAGCTTATCCGTCTGGCTGCGGATTCCCCGGATAAAGTCGGTTCGCTCCGCCTCGGTCATGGGCTTTTCCAAAAGGGTGTCCGCTGCCATTTTCAGATTGCTTACTGGCGTTTTCACCTGATGGGAAATATCCGATACAAGGGCCTGTAACTCCTGCCGTTCCTCGTCCACAAGACGACGGTTCTCCTGCATGATCTGATAAAGCCTTGCCAGCCGGTGTCCGATTCTGGCAAGCTGGGTTTCGCTGTCCTCTGGTCGCTGGGGCGCTTCATTCCCGGCGATCATGTGGTCTAAAGTCTGGCACAGGTCAGCGGTAAACTGTGACAGCCGCTTTCCAAACGCTTGCGTCAGTACAAAAATCCCCACAAGGGCACACAGCAGCAGCGCCCCGCCAGTCAGCAGCACCGCTGCCTGTTTTGTCACAAAAAACAGGGCTATGGTAATCCCGGACATGGAGAGGACAAGTCCTATTGCTACCCGGCCAAACAGCCGCTTTACCGAGAGGTTTTGAAACTTCATTTCGCCTCGCCTCCCGTCCACTGATAGCCCATGCCGTAAACGGTCTTGATGTAGGGCGTGCCACCGTCGGATTCAATCTTGCTGCGAATCCGGCTGATGGAGGTTGTCAGGGTGTGTTCATCCACAAATTTCTCGTCTATATCCCACAGCTTTTCCAGAAGCTGCCCACGGGTCAGCACTTGCCGGGGATTTTTACGGAACAGGTTCAGCATTTTGTATTCCATCGGGGATAAGGTCAGGGGCTTGCCGTTTAGGGAAGCCGCCTGCTCCGAGAAGTCCAGAAACAGCCGCCCGTCGTCGTAAATGTCCTTGGCCGGTTTGTGGTGTTCCAGCATGGCGAACATGGCTTTGATTTTCCGCTGCAAGGCCCCGATCACAAAGGGCTTTGTGATGTAGTCCACCGCGCCCACCTCATAGCCCCGTATCTGGTCGCTTTCCTGATCGTTGGCGGTCAGGAAGATTACAATGGTGTCCGGGTGCTGGGGCTTTATCAGCCTGCACAGTTCAAAACCGTTCCCATCCGGCAGGTTGATGTCCAGCAGCACTAAATCAAATTCCCGCTGGCGCAGGACATCAGCTGCGGTTCTGGCATTTAGGGCAGAAGTCAAGCCGTACCCGTCTGCGGTCAGGTTATAGGCTAACATCTTATTCAAAAAACTGTCGTCCTCGACAATTAAAATCTGCTTCATATCCTCACTTCCTTTGCTTTTTGCAGATAGTATAACAGGCAAATGTCCGCGAAATGTTACAGCGGACAGATTTTTTCAAAAAAATATCCACCTCTATTATAATTTGATTTGGTTAGTGATACAAGGATAGCGTTTATATCTCACTAAAAAAACAGCATAATCATACCTGTTAGTCGGCATAATAAGGTTATTCCTTTGTGTAAATCGGCACGATAGAATATATTCGAGGTGAATGATTATGCCGATTGATGATTTAACCGCTTTAGGGCAAAAAATGCGGGAAGCCCGAAAAGGAAAAAGCCTGACACAGCAGGAGCTTTCTGATTTGAGCCATGTATCTGTAAAGCAGATTGCCAAGATTGAAAAAGGGCAGATGAATCCGTCCTTTTTGATTTTGAAGGCACTGGCAAAGGTACTGCCGATTTCTCTGGATTCTTTAATCAATCCGGATGTTTCCCCGGAAGATGAGGGAGCCGGTCAGATGAAGATGCTGTATTGCAGCTGCCCGTCAGAAATGCGTGAAACCCTCTTGCACCATACGCAGGAAACCATGAAAGAACTAACCGAACTATCCGGGAAATTTAAAACGAATTGAGCCGGTGAGTGAATTTAATGATATGCTCCCCTTATGGTAGACAGATGAAATAATAAAACTGTCACTATAAGGAGGAGCATATTTTATGGGACAACATTCAAAATACTCTTTTGAAATGAAATTAGATGCCGTTACAAAATATTTGGAGGGAAGCTGTTCAACAGAAAGTATCGCCCGAAGCCTGGGAACAAATGGAACACGTATCGTCGAGTGGGTGACCTTGTATCAGTCTTTAGGAATAGAGGGGTTAAAAACAACTCCAAAACTCCGTATCTATTCCGCCGAAACAAAACAAAATGCTGTTGCCGATTACCTTTCCGGCAAAGGAACATTAAGGGAAATCCAGAAAAAGTATGGAATCCGCTCAGATAAGCAGCTTCGCAACTGGATTATGAAGTATAATGGTCATGAGAAGTTAAAGACTTCTGGAACAGGAGGAACCAGCGTCATGACCAAAGGAAGAAAAACCTCATATGAGGAACGGGTGGAAATTGTAACATACTGCATAGAGCATGGAATGGATTATGCCCAGGCAGCAGAAAAATACCAGGTATCCTACCAACAGATTTACCAATGGACAAGGAAATACCAGTCAAACGGCGTAGAAGGGCTTATTGACAAAAGAGGGAAAAGAAAATCTGAAACAGAAATGTCGGAACTGGAGAAGCTGCGTGCGGAAAATAAGCTTCTTCAAGCGGAAAAGCGCAGAGCCCAGCTGGAGGTTGCTTTCTAAAAAAACTCGACGAAATCGAAAGGAGGCGGTTCTAAGCCAGACACAAAATGAAACGGTTTATCTGGCGATACAGGAAATATATGACGAGCAGGGATGTTCAATATCAGAACTCTGCAGATTTGCGGGAATTTCGCGTTCTGCTTATTATAAATGGCTGAACCGAAAACCAAGTGAAAATGAGAAATTCAACCAGAAATTATGTGTCCTTATCAGAGATGCGTACGAGGAAAAAAGCGGGATTCTGGGTTACAGGCAGATGACGATTAAATTAAACCGTGAAAATGAATTTCAAGTCAACGCAAAGAGAATCTTGCGCCTTATGCGGATTTTACATCTGAAATCTGTGTGCCGGCGCAGGAGAAGAAACTATGTAAAATCAACGCCAGAGGTTACTGCCGAAAACATCTTAAACCGGGAGTTCCATGCGGAACGTTTTGGGGAAAAATGGCTTACGGATGTAACGGAGATGAAATATGGAGCCAGTGGGAAGGCATACCTGAGCGCCATTCTGGACTTGTCAGATAAAAGTATTGTTTCCTTTGTCATTGGACATTCCAATAATAATGCCCTTGTTTTTGAAACCTTTGACACTGCCCATGAAAACCATCCAGATGCAAGGCCTTTATTCCACAGTGACCGTGGATACCAATACACCTCAAAATACTTCCGTAAAAAGCTTAACAAAGCGGGAATGACACAAAGCATGTCAAGAGTATCCAGATGTATTGATAACGGACCAATGGAAGCGTTCTGGGGGATGCTGAAATCAGAAATGTATTACCTGAAGAAATTTCAAACATATGAGGAGCTAAAGGAGGCTGTATCAGATTACATAGATTATTATAATAATCATCGGTATCAGAAACGCTTAAACTGTATGACACCGATAGAATATAGAAACTATTTGAAAGATGCTGCATAAAAGCTCTGCCAGTCCTCTTTGCGACTGGCAGGTAAAAATTTTTATTTTTTTAACTGTCTACTTGACAGGGAGCGGTTCATAACAAATTCCTCACCGGCTTTGTTCTTTTTCGAGAAAAAGAAGGTTATCCCGTTCCGGGATAACCGTGGCAAGCAATGCCCCAGGATAGCCATTCGGCTCCTGGCGCTGCTTGTTGGGGATTCCCCAAGCCCCTTTTGAACACAGAATTTCATTCTGTGGCTGCGCGTTCCTGCGGAACGCTTTTCACCTGCCTGCGGCGGTGAGAAAATACGAAAAAACGGGCGCGTCAGCGGTCCTGCCCCTGTTCCTTTTCCCGGTCATTCTGGCGTTCCTCCCCGTATCCCATCAGCCGGTCCACGTTGGCTTTTGCGGCCAGCAGTTCCCGCATTTCCTCGCGGGATCGCCGGTACTCGGCATAGTCTTTTTTCTTTTCTTCCAACAATGTTGCGTACTCGGCCTGCAAGCTCTTGACGGTGGGCAGCTTCTTGATACCCAAATCGTCAAAAGCCTGTTTTGCCGCCTTGTGGAGCAAAATATCCGCTTCATGTTCCGCTAAAAATTTCTTGGAATATCCCGCCTTGCGGTAGGCCGCATAGACCTCGCGGGTTTTCACATAATTGATGATGTGGGTCCGCAGTGTGGCAATCTCCGCCATGCGGGTTTCCGCCGCCTTGATCTGTGCCGACAGCTCATTGTGGCGGGTGGTAGCAGCAGCCGCTTTTTCTTCCAAGACTGCGTATTCCAGCAGGCCATGCTCGGTGAGGTAGTTCATTGTCTGCGCCATCTGTTTGAGATTAAATACCTTTGCCCAGCGCGCGTAGCCAGCGCCTTTGCCGGCCTGCAATTTCTCCTGAATATCCACCATCAGATTGACCTTCGGAGTGGGAGTTGAAACTGCGTCTTTTCTGCGGGGCGTATGCTGCTTTTCTCCGGCAAGGACCGCCCGTATTTCATCTTCGCTGTACCCTTGTCCCAGCTTTTCATCCATGCGGGCAACATTCTTCCAGCCGGGGGCTTTGAGCCGGATTGCCTGTCCCCGGCGCGACACTTCACAGCCCATTTCTGTAAGCAGTTTTAACAGCCCGTCAAAGTCTGCCGGTTTCTGTTCTAATGCCTGGTCAATCATCACGCGGAGCTGTTCCCGGTGGGAGGGCTTTGCCCGATCCCCCAGCCATTTGTTGTAGCTTTTTCCATGCGGTTTTGGGTCCTCTACAATGGAATAGCCGTTCTCAACGCAGATAGTATCGTTGAGCCGCCGGACCGCGCGGGTACTGCCCCAAAAGTTTCGGAATTTCCGGTCACAGTTCAGATTGACCGCGTTCCAGATGATGTGGTTATGGATATGGGACTTGTCGATATGGGTGCAGACCACAAAGGCGTGATTGCCCTTGGTGAACCGCTTTGCAAACTCCACGCCCAGCCGGTTGGCTTCTTCCGGGGTAATCTCGCCGGGGACAAAGGACTGCCGGACATGGTAGGCCAGCACATCGTCCGCGCCCCGTACCCGCCCGGTGGTGGAAATGTACTCCCGTTTTGCCAGCAGAAACTCGGCGTCGGCTACCCGGCTGTCACACGCAAAGCCGGTGACGAGCCTGCCGTTATCTGTCTTTTGCGGGTTGGATACATAGTCGATAATGTCACTGACCGCCTGACTTTCGGTGCGGCCTTTGCCAATGTGCAGCGGCATGATGCGTGTGGTTGCCATGATGGAATCCTCCCTTCATAACAAAACGGCCTGCATATGCAGACCGCCTGTTTCTTTTTATTCACCATTTTTATATCGGATGACCGGAATCTGTCTGACCTTTTTTCCAATGGTCCGGCGTTCTAACGCAAAAATCATATCGCTGGTGCGCTCAAAAAATCCGATGTCCTTTTTCCAGCTCATCCCGCATTTACAATGCTGTAAGCCGATAAACTGCTGTTTCATTTTTCTGCCGCAGACGGGGCAGACTTTATTACTGGTTCCCATATTTATTCTTCCATCTTATAAAAGCTGTCCAAGTTCAGCTCCCGTTTCAGTTCTTCTTCGGATGGCAGATAAGTAAAATACTTCGACGCGAATATCTGGCGGTTATCTTCCGGCAGCGTGTATTTTACAATGGAATCTCCTTTGTCCGCGCAAAGGACAATGCCAATCGGCGGCGTATCACCGTCATTCATCATCTCACGAGTGTAATAATTCACATACATCTGCATCTGGCCCAAATCCTGATGGGTCAGCTTGCCCATTTTCAAATCTATGAGGACAAAGCATTTCAGAATATAATTATAAAAAACCAGGTCGATGAAAAAGTCCTGCCCATCCAGTGTAAACCGTTTTTGGCGCGCCACAAATGAAAAGCCGCGTCCAAGCTCTAAAAGGAAGTGCTGAAGATGGTCGATCAGGGCTTGCTCCAGTTCGCCCTCATACACATGAGTGTCCGGCTGGATCTGCAAAAATTCCATTACATAAGGGTCCTTGATTATTTTTTCATATTCCGGTTTTGGCTCGGTAGTCTGGATTTCTTTTGCCACAAGCGATTTATCCTGACTTGCTAAAATGCGCTGGTAGTACATGGTGTTAATCTGCCGTTCCAGCTGCCGGACACTCCACGCAGATTTTGCACATTCTTCTGCATAAAAAGTCCTTGCCTGTTCATCCTGGACACGCATTAAAAGCCGATAATGGGACCAGCTCAATTCGGCACACAGTGTGTGCCGAATCGGAAACAAGCAATAAAACTGGCGCATTGCCCGAAGATTACGGACGGTAAAACCCTTTCCAAACTCAACAGTCAGCTGTTCAGATAAATAATCCAGAAGTTTTTTTCCATACTCGGCCCGGTCATTTTCTCCACACGCTTTATAGATTTGTTCTCCTATTTCCCAGTAGGTGATTACCATTGTGGAATTTACCGCCGCGCTTAAACGGTGTTGCGCGGAAACAATCGAATTGCGGATAGAATGATAGGTCTGTTCCGCATTTTGATTGATTTGCAAATCGTGATTCAATTTTGCTCCCTCCTTGCCTATGGACATTATACCACGCAATCACAAAAAAACAAATGCCCCAAAAATCTTGCTGTCTTTTTCATAAAAGCTGCGCTTTCTCTCATCAGAGATTGTAAAAAACTTGAAATAATGTGACCACGCCAATTTAACAGACGGTGTCTGGCATTTTCCATACATCCACTCCTCTATGAAAAGACCCGCCCGTTTGCGGGGACTGTCTGCGCTTTGGCCTTTATCAGTATATCCTATTTTATGCCGAAAGTAAATCGCCAAAGCTATCTGGCGTTTCCTTTTTCCCACCTCTCCAAACGGGATTGGCACAGTGCGGCAATTTCGTTTTTATCTTCCTCCGTCACATTCCTGCGTCCCTTTGTCCGCTGGATTTCCAGATAGCTTTCATAATCGGAAAGCAGAAGGTCAAAAAGCTCCTTTGGGGTACGGCAGACCATGCCGCTGCAATAGCCGGGTAATTCCCCTGTCCCATGAAACTCCACCCGGATATACCCATACCGGCTTTTGCAGACTTCCATTTCTGTATCCAATGCCAGATAGTCCCCAAAAATGTCTATCACCTGTTCAAATGACGTCATAGCAGTCCACTCCTTTCGTAAAACCCTGTTCTGCCGCTATTATCCATGATTCCGGCGCATCCGGCAAGTTTACCGTCAAAAAGAAAAAGCGGAGGAAGGCGCGGCGAAGAACGCCGTTCCTCCCTCCGCAGATGGGGTAAACTCTCCGGTCAGGAGAGCTTGGAAAGCTGGGCCAGTATCTTCTGCACACCGTCCCAAAGCTGTTCCTGCCGCTGGGATATATCCTCCAAATCAGCGTCATAAACCCGCCCGGTTTCATGCACTTTACGGGTCAGCTGGTTTAAGTTGTTGCTGGAATAGCGCATCAGGGACACCAGCTCCTTCAGCTCCGGCAAATCCAGCTTTACCACATAACCGTCCAACGCCATTTTCCGTAGATAGGCTTCCCGGTTGACTGTCCCAAGCTGGGACATTTTCTGCTCAATCAGAGCCAGCTCCTCCGGGGAAACCCGGAAATTCACCTGTACTTCCCGTTTCCGCTTTGCCGCGCTCATCGTTCCGGTTCCCGTTTCTTAGGGGTGACGGGTCTGCGTTCCGGCGGCTCCTGTTTGAGTTTTTCCAGGACGGAGCCTTTCTCCGGGGGTTGAAGGACTTTCCGCGCCTGCTTCACAAACAGATCGGTCAGACCGGGATTGACCTTATCCACCACCAGGGCATAACTGTGGCGGGGATCGCCGCCATCCTCCGGCATGGGGATTGTTTTCGCCCAGGCTTTGTTGTCGCGGGAGATACGCCCGTCATGCTCCTTTTTCAGCACCGTATTGGCAAGGATGACCTGCACACGCTCCGGCCCGAACTGTTCCAGCACCTCTTTGACAGCGGCCTCGGTATTCAGGCGGTTATCCCCATAGTGGGCGCTGATGGCCTGTTCAATGGCTTCTTTGCAGGCAAGACTGGCTTGCAGGGAGGCGCGGTACTGTGCCATCTCCCCATGCTCGGACGCATAGGCGGCGGAGTGGGGATAGAGCGGGGCGGCCCTCTGTTCTTCTTTGACCCTGTGCATCTCATTGGCCCGTTCCTCAATGCTTTCCCGTATCACATCCATATAGCCGGTTTCCAGCTTTTCAAAATGGCGGTACACATCAGCCAGCGGCGAAGGGGAATCCAGCAGCGCCTGGGCCTGGGCGTCTGTCAGCTCCAATACCTCCATCGCCATCACGATGTCCTCCCGGATGGTGTACTCGTAAGCATGGTTTAAGACTTCCTCCGGGGACTGGCTTTTCAGCCAATCACGGAAGGTATCCTGTTCAGCGGCCATCTTCTCATAAAGGGCCGTATTCTTTTCATTGCTGTTCATATTATCTTGCCTCCTGTTCCTGTTGTCTGGGTTTCTTTTCCATGCTGCGGGGCGGGAGCGGACGTTTCAGCCCTTCCAGCACCGAGGGCCTTTCGCGTTTGGCAATCGCCGCTTCTGGACGGGACTGCCCCTTGCTGTCCATGTTCAGCTCCATATCCAGCTCTACCAGACGGGCGTTCTTGACCCGCAATTCCTCCTCATAGGGGAAGGCTTTGCCCACTTCCTCCTTTGCGGCGGCCTGCTGCTGGTAAAGGTTATCCAGCTGGACTTTGACGCTTTCCAACCGCTGGGGCATCTGGGAAAGGGCGTTGTCAATACGGGTCAGGTTGCCGCGCGGGTCCGCGCCCAGGGCGGTACGGTGGGTCATGCGGCCTTTCAGTTGGAGCATATATTCCTTCTGAAAAGCGTCAAAAGTTACAAGCATAGCAAATCCCCGGTAGCTGCCGACCTGCACCGGCTCGGAGCCTTTAACCTCCTTGCAGGCGTCCAAAAGGGCGGCTCCGGCGTTCTCTTTGTCGGTGAGCGTATCGCCCCGGATTTCCATGCCGGTAAATCCGTCTGTTGGGTGTGGGTGTGCCGCCAGGGTTTCCATATCTGTTTCCAGGCCCTGGATAAAGCCCTTGTGTTTCTCGATCTCCTCCGGGAAATGTTTTAACAGCTGATCTTCCAGCCGGTACTGCTTGCTCTGGTGGTCGGCCTTCATCAGCTTTAAGCGGGATACTTCCACATCCAGGTCCATACGCTCCTTGATACGGGGGTCCCCGGCGCACAGGGCCTTGATCTCCGCAAAGGACAGGGCGGTTTCGTCCACATCGTCACAGCTGCGGACCGGGGATTTTGAAGTCATAATCTGCGAGATGAATTTCTGCTTGTTCTCCACTGTCTGCCAAAGGTATGCGTCGAAAGTCCCCTCCGTCACATAGCGGTAAACATGGACCAGCGGGTTTTGGTTGCCCTGGCGCTCGATACGCCCTTTTCGCTGGGCCAGATCTCCGGGCCTCCAGGGGCAGTCCAGATCGTGAAGGGCCACCAGCAAATCCTGTACGTTGGTTCCGGCCCCCATCTTCTGGGTAGAGCCTAACAGGACGCGCACCTGGCCGGAGCGGACTTTGGAAAACAGCTCCTTTTTGCGGACTTCGGTATTTGCTTCATGGATAAAAGCAATCTGGCTGGCGGGCATACCCTGTGCGATGAGTTTCTGCCGGATGTCCTCATAGACCGTAAAGGCCAGCGGTTTCTCCGGCTCTGGAACCGCTTGTTCCAAAGCATGAAGTATCGGGTTATCCAGCGTTTTAGCCACCTTTTTGGAGCCAGCCGCCTGGGGTGTGGAAATATCGCAAAACACCAGCTGGGTCAGCTTTTCCGGCTGTCCGTCCCGCCAGATTTGCAGGATATTGTCCACGCACTGGTTGACTTTTGTACCGGGTTCGTCCGGCAGCATGGGGTTGATGATGCGCTGGTCCAGCCCCAGCTTTCGGCCATCCGAGGTGATTTTCAGCATATTGTCGGTTGATGGGTCAACAGTCCCCGAATGGACTTTGGCGGCGCGCTCGGAGAGGGCCTTCACCATATCCTGCTGGTGTTCGGTGGGCTTTGCCACGATGTTGTGGTATTCCACCTCCGGGGTGGGCAGGTCCAGCTGGTCGGCGGTCTTGATGTCCGCAACCTCTTTGAACAGGTTCATCAGTTCCGGCAGGTTAAAGAATTTGGAAAATCTTGTCCGCGCCCGGTAGCCCGTCCCCTCCGGGGCCAGTTCCAGGGCTGTCACCGTTTCCCCGAACCGGCTGGCCCAGCAGTCGAAATGGGTCATGTTCAATTCCTGGAGCCGCTCATACTGGAGGTAGCGTTGGATGGTATAAAGTTCGGTCATACTGTTGCTGACCGGCGTTCCGGTGGCGAACACAACGCCCCGGCTGCCGGTGATCTCGTCCATGTAGCGGCATTTGGCAAACATATCGGAGGATTTCTGCGCGTCTGTGGTAGAAAGTCCCGCCACATTCCGCATTTTGGTGTATAAAAAGAGGTTCTTATAATTGTGGCTCTCGTCCACAAACAGCCGGTCCACGCCCAGCTGCTCAAAGGTAATCACATCGTCCTTGCGGCCCTCGGCCTGCAATTTTTCCAGCCTTGCCTCCAACGATTTTTTGGTGCGTTCCAGCTGCTTGACGGTAAAGCGTTCCCCGCCGCTGGCCTCCACCTCGGCAATCCCGTCGGTGATCTCGTTGATCTGCTCCCGCAGCAGGCGCTCCTGCCGTTCCCGGCTGATGGGAATACGCTCAAACTGGGAGTGTCCGATAATCACCGCGTCATAGTCCCCGGTGGCGATTCTGGCGCAGAATTTCTTGCGGTTGTGGCTTTCAAAATCCTTTTTGGTGGTGACAAGGATATTCGCGGAAGGGTAGAGCCGTAAAAACTCAGAGGCCCACTGCTCGGTCAGGTGGTTCGGCACCACAAAGAGGGATTTCTGGCACAGGCCCAGCCGCTTGGATTCCATCGCGGCGGCTACCATTTCAAAGGTCTTGCCCGCGCCCACCTCATGGGCCAGCAGGGTGTTCCCGCCGTACAGCACATGGGCGATGGCGTTTTTCTGGTGTTCCCGTAACGTAATTTCCGGGTTCATGCCCGCAAACCGGATATGCTGCCCGTCATACTCGCGGGGGCGGATGCTGTTCATTTCCTCGTTGTACTGGCGCACCAGCGTCTGCCGCCGCTGTGGGTCCTTCCAAATCCAGTCCCGGAAGGCTTCCCGGATCGCCATCTGCTTCTGGGCGGCAAGGGTGGTTTCTTTGGCGTTGAGTACCCGGCGCTCCCGCCCCTCGGCGTCCTCAACGGTGTCATAGATGCGGACATCCCGCAGGTTTAAGCTGTCCTCCAGAATCTTGTAGGCGTTGGCCCGGTCGGTTCCGTAGGTGGTGTTGGCGGCTACATCGCCGTACCCAACGGCGTTTTTGCTGGTGATCTGCCACTCGGCGGTGTAGGGGACATACTTGACCTCAATCTTCCCTTGCAGATAGTACGGGGTGTGGAAGGTTTCGTACATGAATTGCTGGATGTAGTCTTTGTCAATCCAGGTAGCGCCCAGGCGTACCTCGATTTCCGATGCGTCCAAATCCTTGGGCTGGGCGGCGGTCAGCGCCTCCACATTGACAGAAAAGGCGGGGTCTTTGTCCGCCGCCCGCTGTGCCTGCCGCAGTTTCCGGCGCACGTTGCCGGAGAGGTATTCATCCGCTGTCACATAACGGGGCGATTCCCCCTCCGCCAGTGGTCCGGGCAGACGGAAGATCACGCCCCGCAGCTCCTGCGCCAATTCCTCCTGGGTTTTGCCGCTCAGTTCGGCCATGTACGCCATATCCACCTCGGCCTTTTCCGCGATGGAAACAGCCAGGGCTTCACTGGCGGTGTCCACCGCAGTAACAGCCTGATGGGGCTTGATGGTGCGCTTGGTGAACATATCCGCCTTTTGCTTCAGATGTCCGTCATCGTCAATGACTTCCAGCGCGCAGAGCAGATAATAGCTGGAATCATCGGCAAAGGCCAGCCGGTTCCCCCGGTCATTGATCAGCCCGTACTTTGCGGAAAATGCGTCATAGAGCCGGTTCAATTCGGCCTGGGTTTCACGGATTGCCGCATCCGAAACAAAGCTGTCCATCTGCTGTGCGATGAGCTTCTGCACACAGTCCCGCAGTTCCACCAGCCCCTTTACGCGGGCCTCGGCGGTGGCGTTTAAGTCGGGGCGCACCATGCGGCTGTTTTCCCGATAGTACACCGCACCGTCCACAACGGTATAGGAATAGTTTTTTACATCAGGGTCAGCGGGGATAGAAGTATCAATTTCTTCCCCCTCGCCCAGCTCCGGCAGTTCGGCCTCCTGATAGGTCCCGCGAATGTATTTGATGGCGTCGTGCAGCTGGTCGGAAAGTTCCAATCCCTCAATGGGGGCCACTGTGTAATCCTGTTTTCCGTATTGGGTGCTTTCTGAAACAGTGCGGCCCAGCACCATTTCCGGGTGGTCCAGGAAATAGCGGTTGATGGTAAAATCATCTTCGGTCTGTCCGGTCTGCGTCCAGTCCGGGGCAATGTCAATCGGGCGGTCACGTTTTTGCAGGAAAATGATGTCGGATACCACCTCTGTCCCTGCATTGGCCTTAAACGCATTGTTGGGCAGACGGATCGCGCCCAACAGCTCCGCCCGCTGTGCCAGATACCGGCGCACCGTAGAATCCTTGGAATCCATCGTGTAGCGGCTGGTGACAAAGGCCACCACACCGCCTGGACGCACCTGGTCCAGCGATTTTGCAAAAAAGTAGTTGTGGATGTTGAAGTTCAGCTTGTTATAGGCCCGGTCATTGACGGAATACTGGCCAAACGGCACGTTTCCTACGGCTAAATCATAAAAATCCCGCCGGTCAGTGGTTTGAAAGCCCGCGATAGTGATGTCTGCTTTGGGATAGAGCTGTTTTGCGATGCGCCCGGTGATGGAATCCAGTTCCACGCCGTACAGTTTGCTGCCCCGCATTTCCTCCGGCAGCATACCGAAGAAGTTGCCCACGCCGCAGGAGGGTTCCAGGATGTTGCCGGTCTGGAATCCCATTTTACCCACCGCTTCATAAATGGCCTGGATAACGGTAGGGCTGGTGTAATGGGCGTTCAGGGTCGTTCCTCTGGCGGCTTCATATTCCTCCGGGGACAGCGTTGCATAGAGTTCCGCAAACTCCTTGGACCAGGCGGGCTTGCTCTCGTCAAATGCGTCTGACAGACCGCCCCAGCCCACATACCGGGAAAGGGTTTCCTGTTCCTCCGGCGTGGCCTGCCGGTTTTCAAACTCCAATTCTTTCAGGAGATTGATTGCGTCCATATTGGCCCGAAACTTTGCTTTTGGCCCTCCTTCGCCCAGGTGAATGTCGGTGATACGGAAGTTCCCGGCAGTCGGCTGGGGAGGGGTGGGTTCCGGCTCATCAAAGTGCAGCGTATGAATCTCTATATCGTAGGGCAGATGGTTCTGTTCGCCCGGATAACGGGTGACAGGGGTGGTAGTCATTCGCGGCGCTGGTTCCGGTGCGGGAGGATTCCCCAAATCCGGCTGTTTCTCTGCTGGCTGTTCCTTTAGCTGTGCCGGTTCGTGGGAGAATCCGTCCAGTTCCTGCTGGTAGAGGGCGCGGAGTGCGGCGGCAACCGGTTCCCAGCTTTCATACAGCGCCGCCAGAACCGTTTCATCCTCCCGCAAAATCTCTACTTCCATGCCTTTGTCGGTTGTTCTGTAATCTGCCGTATCCCCGGTTTCCAGCTGCATGGTTTCCACTGTACCCGAAAACCGCTGGGAAAGATGCTGGGCAACAGCCGGATTGCCTGCGCCGCTTCGGAGCAGTACCGCTATATCCTCCTTTGCAGTCGTATCCAGCAAACCGCCCTCCCCGGTCAGGACTTCCCGCAAATCCGGGGAAAACTGGTCCAGATCGGCGGGGAGATAGTCGGTGATGGCGCTGTTGCGCGGGTCCTGCCGGATGGCGCGTTCAAACTGTTCTTTGCTTTCCGTCCGGTAAATGGGGTAGGCCAGCGCGGGGTCATTCAGCTGGACATAGCCCCGCTGCAAATCGGTGATGCGGTACTCGGTATTTTCCAGAAAAACAAAATCCCCTACGCCATAGGCCGATGCCAGCGGGTCGCGGGGAAGTGTTCCCGGTTCGTCCGCAGCGGGTGCGGCTGTTTCCTGTGCCGGTTCCTCTTGCCGGTCCGCCTTTATCTCTTGTGGTTCCAGCCCGGCCAGGAATTGCTCCGCAGCTTCTTCTCTTGAAAATGTCCGTACCGTTCCATCGGAGGCGGTATAGTAATCATTGGTCTGATTATCCCAGACAGCAAACGCATCTTCCGGGTCGGGAAACGCATCGCTGGTCATAACAACGGAAAAGCGTGGTTCTGCTTCTTCGGCGGCAATCTGCTCCACATCAGCCATGACCTGCTGGATAAAGGGGTCATTGTCCAGCTTCTCCGGTTCTGTTACCTGCCCGTTTACAATGCCGCGCTGGGCCAGATTTTCCCGGATTGCGATAGGGTCTATATCGTCCAGATTATCCCGTTCAGCCTCTGTAAAAAAGCGGTCCTCTTTGATAAGCTGGGCGATCCGGCGCTGTACCTTGGGCCAGGGCAGTTCCATTTCTTCGGGGCTTCCGGCGCGGACAATGAACAGGTTTGTATGTTCAGGACCGCCGTACTCCCTGGACAGCCATGCGGCAGTGTCTTTTTCCCTCCCATGCTCTTTCATATAGCGGACTACGGCCCGTTTGCTGTCCATATCGCCGTTCCATGCACAGAGGGCTTCGTCAATATCGTCCTGGGAGAGAGGGCGCAGAAGCTCATGGAGCTTTGGATAGGTTTCGGCAATCACCTCTTGATGCAGGCGGTGGCGGAACTCCGGCACATCCGAATACTGTTTGAGAAGCTGCATATTACCGGAGCCAAGAACCGCGCGGCGCACAGCGGCGTTGCCCTCAATCACAGCGTTTTCATGGTCAGTATGGCCGCAGGCGTTGCGGTATGCCGTATCCTCCATGATGGCGGCGGTCACAACCGGCTTGTACTGTTCCAGCAATTCTTCCAGCGCGGGCTGGGGCGGTTCTGTTTCGGTTTCATGGACAGGAGCAGGCTGGCTCTGTGATTCTACAATGCCCGCCTCTGCCAGTTCCTTTTCTGCCTGGATTTTCTCATACTGTTCCCGTTCTGCTTCGGTCAGATAACGGTCCTTTTGGATCAGGCCAGCAACCAGCTTCACGACCTTATCCCAGGTCAGGCGTACATCGTCACAGCCGTTTTTCTGGTAGCGCAGGCCCTTTCCATCGTGATCTTCGCCACTGTGCGTTGCACCGGACAGTGCGTGGGAGCGTCCGCCGGTTCCGTATTCCTGCCGGAGAAACGCGGTTTTTTCCTTGTCGGTATGGGGCTGCTGGAAAAAGGCATAAATGCGCCCTTTGCCCCCGGCAAAACCGCTGCCGCCAGAAAGGGCCGCGCCGATCTCATCTGGTGTTAGTATATAAGTGTGGACAGGAAAAGTTGAACAACCTATACTATCAAGTGAAAAAGCAAAGGAGATGTTTTACATGGCGAAAAACCAGAAATCTTACACTCCGGAATTCAAGCAGCAGATCGTGGATCTGTATAATGCCGGAGGAACCTCGTATCCGCAACTGGAGCGTGAATATGGCGTAAATCGAAGCACACTCAGCAACTGGGTAAAACAGCTCTCCCCATCAAAGTATCCGGGAGGAGACGGTCACCCTTAAGGAGTATAAGGCTCTCCAGAAAGAAATCCAACGCCTTAAGATTGAGAATGAAATATTAAAAAAAGCGACCGCCATATTCGCGAAAGAACAATAGCCGAGATTGTTTCCTTTATCCAGAACAACTTAACCCGCTACTGTGTATCTCAGCTTTGCAGCGCTCTGAAATTCCCAAGGAGTACCTATTACAAGGCTCTGGTTTGTGTACCCTCAAATAAGCAGAAGGCATATGCGGAATTCGGCAGGAAAGTGAAACAGGCATATGATGACTCAAAACAAAGGTATGGGGCTGTCAAAATATGCCGTGTGCTGAATGATAATGGTACACCTTGCAGCGTCAAGAGGGTGCAGAGGCATATGGCAGAGCAGGGACTGCGCTCTATCGTAGTAAAGAAGTACAATCATCATGCCAACCATGGCAGCATCCCGGAGGATAAGAAAAATATCCTGAGGCGTGATTTTGGGACGGAGACCATCAACCAGAAATGGTGTACGGATATCACTTACATCCATGTACAGAAAGAAGGATGGACCTATCTGGCTTCTGTCATGGATCTGTGCAGCCGAAAGATTATAGGGTATGCCTATGGCACATCTATGACGGCGGAACTGGCGGTTAAAGCGGTAGAAAACGCATGCCTGAATGTCAGGGATACCGAGGGGATCATCCTTCATAGTGATCTTGGAAGTCAGTATACGAGCCAGGCATTTGAAGACTGCCTGGGCAGTAAAGGAATCCTGCATTCATTTAGTCGTAAGGGAAATCCATACGATAATGCCTGTATGGAATCTTTCCATTCCGTACTGAAAAAGGAAGAAATCTATCTTCATACTTACCAGGATTTAAGGGAAGCTCGCAGAGCAATCTTTAAATACATAGAGGGCTGGTATAACCGTAAACGGATCCATAGCTCTATCGGTTATCTGACACCACAGCAAAAGGAGGATGAGGAACTCAAAAAAGCAGCATAATCTTTCAACTTTTTTTGTCTAAAGTATTGACATAGATCCACATCCTCCGTAATAAACTGCTTAACCGCAGGAACCTCTGCCATTTCAGATGAAAAGGCTTTGTGGGACAGTGACAGGTCTTTCAGGTTCTCCCAAATCTCCTTTGGCTTGTGGTAATGGAAACGCAGCAAGTTACGGTCTTGCGTATAGGCAGTCCAAAAGGCGGCGTATTCTTCTGTGAGGGGCTGGCGGAAAGCCGGGTCACGCAGCTGCTCAGTGAGCCATGCGGATTCTTCTGGAAACCCGTTGCCCTTGATTTCTGACAGACTGGGTAAATATCCGGCTTCTCTGGCTTCATCGCTCAAATCGTGATACAGGTTCCAGAGCTTGTTGGCAAGGAGGGAGCGTTCATAACCCTCCGCCTCGGCAAGCTCCACATTGGAAGCAAATTGACCGGATTCCAGCAGCTCGCCAATTCGTTCCGCCGCGCCCTCCCAGGAAATGACCTGCGCGGATTTATCATAACGGGCGGATTTTCCATAAGAGAGATGGATTCCGTCCTCACCATACCAGACTGTGATACGGCCTGCATCGGTGGTAAAACCGTTACCGCCATGATAGAGGGATTGCAGGGCGGCAGCTATTTCCGGGACCGGCTTCTGCTTTTCAAATTCAGCTGTCACGCGCTCCCGCAGACGGTCGGTATTGCCGCCCAGCCGCAGCACATGGTCGATGTCCTTTTGGGCAAAAGAAAAAGCAGAGGACGCTTTCACATTCTCTGCTTCATCAATATTCTGAATCTGTTCCGCTTCGGACAGAAACAGGTTTAAGGTCAGCTGTTGATAAGTTCCGCCAGCAGAATCTCCTCCGCCTGGGCCTTGCAGCTGTTCATCAGGCCCACCCACTGCATCATGTCGCGGGCTTTCAGTTCCTCGGTCACGCCCGCCGCCTGCGCCAGTTCCGGCATCAGCTGCTCCAATCGGCTGTTCGCGGTCCGGTCGATCTCCAACAGGTGCGGGTACAGCTTCTCGCTCATCAGCAGACGGTTGTAAAGGATGGGCCGGTGATCCTTCAAGTAAGTTTTCCGCATCCTGCCGTACTTGCCCAGGGGCGTTTCGGGCTGTTCTGTCAGTTGCAGGTTGGGAATCAGATAATTCCCGTTCTGAATGTAAGTTAAGGTGTTGTTCATTTTGCTGGCTCCTTTCTTTGTTGGCCTCTCGTTCCACATTTAGAATGGTTACGCCGATCTGCCGCAGCACCTGCTGGTTGATCTGGCTGACCGCCGTTCCCAGCGCCCCAACGGTGGCCGGTGTGTTGAAATCGAAAACCGGCATGAAATCCTCGTGGGTGAAATACTGCTCCGGGGCCAGCCCGCAGCGGGACATCAGGGAATAGGCGATGCTGACGGTGGCGGCGGCTTTGAATTGGACTTCGATGTTAAGTTCATCGTACTCCTCCAAAAAGGAATCGTCAACGATGTAAAGGAAGTCCCGCCCGTTGTCCGCCCAGTATTCACCGGCCAGCCTGCGGGCGATCTCGGTCAGCTGCCCGCCTAAATCATCGCCGCCTACACCATACCGGTTTTCCAGCATGGCGGAGATGGAATCTATATGCCGTTCCTCCATCTTCCAGAGCCAGGGTGTGCGGGAGTGCGGGCGGGTTCCGGTATCGGAAATGTCAAAGACATACCGCAGCCGGGTCCGGTCCCCGGAATCGTCCACCAGGGCGATGCCCTTGGAACCGCGCCGGACATAGCGGCCCATCTTGTCATTCCACAGGTCATACTCCGCGCAGGCGGTAGCGTCCGGGCGCTGGGCGTAGATCATCAGCTGGTCGTGGAAGGGGTATTTGTAAAGCCTGGAGGCTGTGTCGAGAAACCGCATCCACTCATTCCAGCTGGAAGTAAGCTGCACCGCCGCATGGTCGGCCATTTGTGCGTACATCTGCGCTTTGGTTGCCATTGTTTTCGGCCCTCCTTTCGGGTTTTGGATAAAAGGAAGGGGCGGCACAGCGCTAGCCCCTCCGGTCTGTTGGTTCCTATTCGTCAAAGTCCGGGTACAGTTCCAGACTGTCAAACTCCGCGTCCGTCATGGCGCGCAGCTTATGAAGGGCGCTGTCGGTCAGTTCCATCAGCTCCGTTTCCTCCGGCGAGAGGTAGCCGCGCATCTCGGTCAGGCTCTCCATCAGTCCGGCGCGGGTTCCGGTGTTGTATATGCACATCAGATTCATTTCTTCAAAGGTAAAGTGTCCCATATCAAAGCTCCCTTTCCGCGCTCTTTTTCGGCGCTGTCTTTTTGCTTTCCTGCTTCGGCTGCTGGTGGAGCTGTTCCACCACCGATTTCCGCTTGTCCCCGTCCTCCCGGTGGACCGCAGCCGCCAAATCCATCAGGGAAATCGGCTGGCCGCTTCTGGCCTGCTGTTCCAGCTGGGCTACGGTCGGCTCTTTGGGACCGTTGTTGATGATCCCGTCAATCATGCCGTAATCGTCCTCCATAGACATTTCCGCATTTTTCAGCGGGTTCGCGTCAAGAAAACCGGTGATCTGCTGAAAGCCAAAGCTATCGCAGTAATGACAGGATAACGCGCCGTCCCTGCGGATGGCAACGATGTCGCTGACGCTCATGGAGGGGCTGTGATAGTCCTTGGGGTGTTCGTTGTTGAAGCGGTAGAACAGCTGCTCCGCCACAACTTCCGGCGTATCTTTGCCGGAAAGGGGCGCGGTGTAGATCAGGTCGTAGTTTTCACGCTCCACCTCGCGCCCGATGGATTGGAGCCAGTCCAGCCCCTCAAAACGGATTTCCCGCAGGCTGTCATCATCCTTTACCTGATAGATGGCAAAGCAGTCCCCCTCATGAGAGAGAAACGCCTGCTCCCGTTCCTGCTGGCGGTTCAGCCGGTCCTGCACCAGCCCGTCAAAGGCTGGGCTTTCCTCCCATTCCTCGCGGGAAAGGGCGAACACCGTACCGGGCAGCTGGGTTTCAAATTCCTCCCGGTCAAAGAGCATTTCCGCGCCGCCCCCGTCCACCACCGCATACACCGTCAAATCCTGCTCAAACAGTTCCAGCGCCCGCTCTTTGGAGAGGGGCAGCAAGTCCCCGTCCTGATAGCCGCAGTTTTTCAGATCGTCCTCCCGCAGCAAAGGGTCCGGCATCGGGTATTCATCCAGCGTCTGCTCCGGCGCGTCAGGCAGCGGGGCGGCTTCTGCGGCATGGCCGATGGAATCCAGCGCCCGCGGGTTTTGGCTGGCGGGCAAAAGGGCGTATTCCCGTTCCTGTTCGGCGGTCAGCGGCTGGGGGTAGTCGATACAGCCAAAGGCAGTGATGGAATCCTGTTCCACCTTTACCGGCGCGGCAAGTTCAGTGATGGTTTTCCCGTCCATCAAAGGATAGGTTCCCACATCCAGCGATTCCTGGGTAATGTAATAGCGGAACATGGAGGGGTCCTGCTCCGGCAGTTCGGCGGGGATTTTCCAGGAGGGTTCCGGTTCAGGGGAAACCTCTTGATTCTCCGTATCGGCCTGCGGGTTTTCCGGCTGCATGGTTTCTTTTCCGGCGTCCTGCTCCGGCCCGGATTCCAGATCAATGCCGCGCTCCTTGCAGACCTCCTGAAAATGGCGGTCAATATCGGCAATCAGAGTACCGGCGGTCTTGTTGATGGTTTCCAAGCTGGCCCGCAGTTCCTTCAGCTCCTTGCCCTGGCTCCAGTTCGCAATGTACCCAAAGCTGTTTGCGCCGGTCTGAATCCCAAAATATTGGCAGACCGCGTAAGAGATGCTCTCGGCCTCCACCTCCTCAGTGCGCCGGTCCTTTTTATGGTCCTGCAAAAACCGCTGGGCGGTCTTTTCGCCGCCGTTAAAGTCCAGGCCGGATTCATCGGTCAGGGGGAGATACCCTTGCTCCGGCAGTTCCAGCGGCTTTGCGGTTATGACGGAACCGGCGTGGTTGACGATAACCCGTTCCTCGACCGCAACCGGCGCGCCGGGGTCATCATCGGAACCGCGCAGGTCATAACAAAACAGTCCGTCCGGCAGATCGTCTGCGGCAATCCGCTCATTGGAGAACAGGGCTGGCTGTCCAAACAGCTCCACTTCCTGATACAAGGGCGCGTCCGGGTTGTCCGGCACATCAAAGTTGTGCAGCTTGCTGTGGGCGATCTCATGGACAGCGGCGGAAACCGTCTGCACCTCGCTCATGCCCTGGCGGATGGCGATGCGCTGCTGGCTGGAAGAAAAATATCCGTCCGTATCCGCGTCCATTTCCTCAAACGCAAGGGGAACCGGGGCGGAGCGTTTCAGCGCCTCCATAAACGCCTCAAAGTGCCGGACATTCCCGAACAGGTCCGCCGCCAGGGAGGGCAGGGGCTTTCCGTCCGTCTGGCTCACATCAAAGACCTTGACCGGACGGAACAGCGGGATTTCCACCTCTTTTTCCTCCATGACCACCCTGCCGTTTGCGTCCAGCACCGGTGCATGGGTGTCCGGGTCCAGCTTCTGTTCCTCGATTTTCTTCTTATAGGGGGTGGGCGCGATGATGGTGATGCCGCGCTCGCCCTTCTTCACATGGCGCTCAAACTGGTTCTTCCACTTGTTATAGCCAGCCACAAGGGTCGCGTCCGGCTTCTGCATATAGATCAGCATGGTATTATTGACCGAGTAGCGGTGGAACCGGGACATCACCGACAGATAGCGCATATACTTTTCGCTCTCAAACAGTTCCTTGATGTTCTGCTCAATGCCCTCGGTGATTTCCCGCAATCGCTCCCGGTTGGTGGGTTTCTCTGCCATTTCCTTGTTTCTCCTTTCCAAATCCATGATTTTTGTTAGGTGTTCTGCAATCCATGTTTTTTGTTCCTCGATGCCATCCTCCATCAGAAAGTCCAGAAGATACTCCACATAGTCCTTTTGGTGCAGCGCCTCCACAAAAAGGGGGTGCGGCTCATCCTCCGGGGTCAGGGGCGCAAGGCCGGTTTCCCAGCCCCGCAGCAGATGGGCGTAGTCTGCCAGCGCGCGGAAACACCGCTGCTTGGATTCCCGGAATTTCTGCGCTTCTGACTTTTGACGGACATAGGTTTTCTTCGGGGGCGCCTGGCTGTCATAGAGCAGTCCAAAATCCTGGGCCAGTTTTTCCGCAGCCTCTTTGGGGGAGAGGTTATAGAGCTTGGCGGCAAAGTCGATCACATCACCGTCCGCCCCGCAGCCGAAACAGTGAAAGCGGCGGTCTAATTTCATGCTGGGCGTCCTGTCATCGTGAAAGGGACAGCAGGCCATGCCGTTCCGCTTTACCTCGATTCCATAGTGTTCCGCCGCTTCTCTGGTGGTGATGGACTGCTTTACCGTTTCAAAGACATTCCCGCCCATGCTTATTGACCGGAGGAGGATTTCAACGGCGGCTTATAACCTGCGGCCCTGGCGCGCTCACTGGCGGCTTTGCGCCGCTTTTCGCTGTACGGCTCCCGGACCGATACGCAGCGTTTGGGGACAATGAAGTTGTGGGCGTCCTTCTTGATGATCTGCTCCGGGTATTTTTCCGCCAGCTGCTCCAGCTTCTTCATCAGCTTGGGGTCATGGGTATAGACCTCTGCCGCAGACTCGGCCTGGTTATAAAGGAGAACCGTTTCCTGTTCCAGCAGCGACAGCTTCATCACGAGCCTCCTTTCCGCTGGCCAAAGTCCAGCTTGAAGTTCACATACTCGCCGGTATCCTCCAAAAGCACATCCGCGTCATAGGTTTTTCCGGTTTTTTCCGAGTAGCAGCCGGTGAGCCTTGCCCGCCCGTCTTTTAAGAGGGCCGCGACAATGGCCTTGGTGGGCTGTTTCTTCTTGGCGCTCCACCACTTGCTGTCTTTCCAGATGGCAAATCTGCAAGTTTCACTTTGGCAGAAAAATCCCTTTTGCGATTCTGTAACCTCACCGCCGCACCGGGGGCATCTGCCTACTGCTTCGCGGGGCGGGGAGAACAGGTACTCGGTCCCCTTAACCACCTGATAGGTTGCCGCCAGCTCCCGCAGCATGGCATAAATCCCGGACAGAAACTCCTCCGGGGAAAGCTCGCCGCGCTCAATCTCGCCCAGCCGGTACTCCCACTCGGCGGTGAGCAGCGGGGATTGCAACTGCTCCGGCAGAACCGTAATGAGGGAACGCGCATCGCGGGAGGGCATCAGCTGGACCGTCTTTTTGCTCTTTTTCCGTTCCAGAAAACCAGTGGAGGCCAGCTTTTCCAGAATCCCGGCGCGGGTGGCAGGCGTACCCAATCCCTTGCGCTCGGCAGTATCCGGCATATCCTCTTTACCGGCGTTCTCCATCGCGGAAAGAAGGGTATCTTCGGTGAAATGTTTTGGCGGGCTGGTTTTCCCCTCCTTGACGGAGGCATTGGAAACAGGCAAAGACTGTCCCTGGGAGAGTTCCGGCAGCGTCTTTTCCTCTGGTCTTTCCTCCGGCTCCGGGGCATTTTTCAGACCGGCGTGATAAGCGGCATCCAGCCTGCGCCAGCCGGGGCGCTGAATGGTTTTCCCTTTTGCGGCAAACTCCTGACCGGCGCAGACCAGCGTGGCGGCGGTTTCCTCGTAGAGATGGGGTTCCGCCACCGCGCACAGCAGCCTTGCGGCCACCAGCTCCAGCACCGCTTTTTCCCCCACAGGGAGGGCGGACAAATCCGCATCCCGAAGATTACGGGTGGGGATCACCGCATGGTGGTCGGTCACTTTCTTATCGTTGATGACCGCCTCCGGATTGCAGGTAATGCCGATCCCCTTTCGGAACGGCATCGCATTGGCGGTGAGGTTGACCAGCACCGGCAGCCCCTCCGCCATATCCGAGGTCAGATACCGGCTGTCCGTCCTGGGATAAGTACACAGCTTTTTCTCATAGAGATTTTGCAGATAATCAAGCGTTTGCTGGGCGGTAAACCCCAGCAGGCGGTTGGCGTCCCGCTGTAAGGTGGTCAGGTCATAAAGGGCGGGCGGCTTTTCGGACTTCTCTTTCCGCTGCGCCTGTTTCACCACCGCAGAACCGCCCCGGCAGGCGGTTTGCAGCTCTTTCGCGGTGGTTTTGTCTTTCATCCGCGCCCCCACAGCGGTAAATCCGGGCAGTTCCAGCGCCACCGTATAGAACGGCTCCGGCTGGAAGGCTTCAATCTCTGCTTCCCGCTGGACGATAAGGGCCAGTGTCGGGGACATGACCCGACCGATGTTGAGGGTTCGGCGGTACAGCACTGAAAACAGCCGGGTAGCGTTGATGCCCACCAGCCAGTCAGCCTTGGCGCGGCAGAGCGCCGCCTGATGCAGACCGTCATAGTCCGCGCCGGGGCGGAGGTTTTCAAAGCCCTCCCGGATTGCCGAATCCTCCATGCTGGAAATCCAGAGCCGCTTCATGGGCTTTTTGCAGCCCGCCAGCTCATAGACGTTGCGGAAAATCAGTTCGCCCTCCCGTCCCGCGTCACAGGCGTTTACCACCTCGGTCACATCCGGGGCGCACAGCAGCTTTTTGAGAATATCAAACTGTTTCTTCTTGTCCCGCCCCACGCTCATTTTCCAGTCCGAGGGCAGGATCGGCAGATCGTCATAGCGCCACTTGGCGTATTTAGGGTCATAGCTGTCCGCGTCGGCAAGCCCCGCCAGATGCCCCACGCACCAGCTGACCCGCCAGCCGTTCCCTTCCAGATACCCGTCCCTGCGGGCATTGGCCCCGATCACAGCGGACAGGCTTTGGGCCACCGACGGTTTTTCAGCAATCACTAACCTCATAATCTTCATCCTCCCATTCTTCCCGCATAGATGTACGCAGTTTTTCCTCAATGCTGTTATCCTCTGTCAGCATCAGGTCATAGCCGAACCGGTAATCATATCGGTACAGTTTTCCTACCAGATCATTGATGAGAATGCGGCAGGCCAGAATGACACGTTTTTTATCCACCTGCATCAGCTGGTAGCGTTGATAATCGTTGTAATAGGACTCATGCCGGTGCGCGCGGCTGTTGGCGTCCTCCAGCAGCCAGTCTACCGGGTCCTGGCAGCCTTCCTCTTTTTCCCCCTCCATATATTTCAGCAGTTCCATCACCATCGGAAAGCTCTGCTCGTCCATGCGGGCTTCTTCTTTCAGATAGCCGATCAGGGCGCATAAAAGCAGGCGGGCCGCTGTCTGTTCCCGTTCCGTTAATGCCTCCATCGTCTTTGCGGCGTCCGGCAGAAGCCTTTCTTCTACAAAAGTTTCCACATCGCCGGAGTACAGCTGGCGGATGGAATCTATGGACAGCGGGGCGGCTGTGTCGCCATCCATAGAAAAGTCATAAAGGTCGTCGCTCTGTGCAGGCTTTTTCCGAAGTTTGCGTGTCAGGGCAGTCAGAATATCGCCGCCCAGATACACCGCCAGACAGCACAGGTCAAAAACAGCAACGATTTTGATAAATAAAATAAGATACTTCATTTCCGATCTCTCCTTTCTTTCAGCTGCTTTTCCAGTTCCCGGTGGCAGAATCCCACACAGGGCCTCCCGTAGTTGCCGCAGCCATAGCAGGGGTGGCTTTTGGGTAAAGAAGGAGGGCGGGAAGTTTTCTTCCTGCCCTCCGGTTTCTGTGTCATCATGCGCTCAAAGGGGCTGTCGGTGAAGCGGGTCATTCCGGTTCTTCCTCACTTTCCTCCGGTTCCTCCTCCGCGCCCTCCTCGGATTCCCACAGCTCATCTTCCTCATCGCCGTAGTCATAATCGTCCAGATTGTCCGCGCCTTTGGTTTTCGGCTTGTTCTTCATAAACTTGAAGTAGTAGAGCGCGCCCCCGCCGCCTAACAGGGCCACAACCAAAAGCAGGACAGCCGGATTCATGCCGGACTTTTTCTCCGGTTCCGGCTCCATTGCAGGCGGCTCCTCCGGTTCCGCCGCCTTGCCGGTGCAGCTTGTCATGGTAAAGGCGCAGACCGGGCAGTTCCGGTTGATTGCGCCTGCCTGACATTTCTCGGTGCAGCTGCAAACAGCGGGAGGCTCCTCGCTGTCCCCGTCCTCCATCAGCGCCATCAGGTCGGCTTCGTCTACCTGGTTCAGAAAATGGACGGTGTTTTCCCCCTCGTCATCCCGGTCCACCAGGATATAGAAGTAGTTGCCGTTTTTGGTGGTAACGGTAATCAGCTGCTTGTTCCCGCCGTAATCGTCCACCAGGGTGGCGTTGCCATCCGGGGTGAGGGGAGGCGTTTCCTCCGGCTGCTCCACCTGTACGTTGGAATCGTTGGTTTCATCAGCCGGTTCCCCGCCGCCGCCCGCGTAGGCGGGGACAGAAAAACCGCCCATAAGAACCAGGGCGGTGCAAAGCGCGGCCAGTGTCCGCAATAGTTTTTTAGATTTCATCGTGATTTTCCTCCTTTTCCTGGGCGTCTGGCGCAGGCGTTCCCACGCCGGGAATCCCGCCGCCGGACAGCAGCGCGTTCAGCTCCTGCGGGGTCATGCGGACCGCCCGCACCAGCTGGACGATTTGCAGGTTCTCCGCCTCGGTTTTCTGCGCCTCCAATTCCCGCAGCCGGTTCTGGTATTCCGCCAGCTTTTCGCGGGTCTTTGCGATCTCCCGGTCAATCCGGTCGATTTTGTTCGTTGCCATCTGTAACACTCCTCTCCAATATGATTTAGTTCCAGTTCATCAGGCCGTAGCCCTTGATGCACTGGTAATTCAGGTCATAGCTTTTGATTTTGCAGGCGTCGCCGGAATTGCCCTCCACCGTATAGACCCGGCTCCCGTCTGTGCCGATCACAATGCCGACATGGTCGGCGGAACCGTCCAAATCCCAGTCAAAGAAAATGGCGTCGCCGGGGGCGATGTTGGCATATCCGCGCCCGCCCCATTGTCCATGCGACTGGAACCAGGGTACGCCCTGGGACTGGCAGCCCGCAAAGCGCGGTTCGCTTTTCCCGGCCTGGTTATAGCACCAGCTCACGAAGCAGGCGCACCATTCCACCCGGCTGTTAAAGCCGTACCAGCTCCAATACGGATAGCCGCCCACGTTTCCCACCTGACGCTTTGCCAGATCGACCAGTCCCGGATTGCCGGGGCGGGTCCCGTTTATAAACTCCACGCCGCTCAAATCCTCGGAATTTCCCATATCCGGGGAACCGCCGCCAAACAGCAGCGGCTTGTTGCCCCTGGTGGCGATATAGACCTGGTACATCTCATATTCATCCGGGGTGAGAAGCTCCGGCGCAAGGGCGGAAATCTGTGTGTTCACAAGCTCCACATGGAGGATGTAGTATTCATAGGGGACTTCCTCGCTGGTTGTTTCCCCGGTTTCCGGGTCGGTGCTGGTTTCGGTGCGGTAGCGGATTTCCACCTCCTCGGTCAGTGTCAGGACATATTGGAGGTCAAAGACCCGCTGTAACTGTGCCGCCGCGCTCTGGGGCGTGTACTCATGGAGCAGGGCGCTTAAATAAGCCGCAAGCTCATGGGGATTGTGGCCGATAGGGTCCAGATTGTACCGGTACTCGTCATAGCCGGGGTGCAGGCTCTCCATGTTATCCAGTTCGGCTTGCAGTTCCGCCTCCTTTGCGGCATAGTCCGCTTCCGTCCCCAGCATATCCTCGTCTTTGGAGGGATAGGTGGAGCCGGACACCGCCGAGCCGATGCTCTGGGCCAGCATGGAGCAGGAGGACAGGGTATTCATCAGCAGGCAGACCAGCAGAAACAGCGCCAGCGCAATCAGGAATCCCTTCTTGTGCCGCATGACAAACCGGCCTGCCTGTTCCGCTTTTTCTTTGACGGACTTTGCCGCCTTGCCGGTCTTTTGCGCGGTCTTGGTGGTATGGCCTGCGGCCTGTGCCGTATGCCCAGCCGTTTGACCGGCGCGTTTGGCGGCGGCATATTCCTTTTTGATGGCCTGCTTTTGCTGCCAGCGGGAAAGGGGATTGCTGGCAAGCTGGGGGTTCTCCGCCAGGGACTTTTGGTACAGGGCGTTGATGTTTGCTTTTTCCAGCTTTTGCTCCGCCTTTGCCGCTTCGCGGTAGGGTTTCAGTTTATGGCTGCGGTATCCCTCCCGCACCAGCCGCGCGCTGACTTCAACAGCCTGCTCGGTCTTGTGCGCCCCTTCCACGCCCACATTGTCCTGTTCGGACTTGCGGATTTCCTTATGCGCCCCGGCAAGCAGCGCGTTGGCCGGAGCGCCCCGTACCGCATGGGACAGCTTGGAGGGCGGCTTTGCCTGTTCCTCAAAGGTCAGTTTCGTTGTTTTCTTTCCGGTATCGGGGTCAATAACGGTCTGCCGGACCTTCTTTTTGGGTATCCTGGCCTGCGCCTTGTCTGCCCGGACAGCCGCTTTCTCCGCGCGGCGGATCGGCTTTTCCAGCGCCGGGTCGGTCTGTTCCTCCCTCGTAAAGCGCAGGCGCGGCTCCTTAATCAAACCATTCCCCCAGCATCAGCGCCTCCATCATATAGAGCAGTTCCACATAGAGGCCCATGCCAGCCGGGGTGTGCAGGGGGCGGAGGACCAGGCAGGCATAGACCTGTGCCAGCACATCGGCCAGAAGCTCCGCGCCCCGGCCCTCCAAAACCCTGCCGCCGGTGCCGGGGGAGAGGCAGCACCAGATTTCCGCAAGGCGGAGCAGGCCCGTTTCCCCGTCACGGTTCAGTTCTGCCGCCATGCTCTCCGCAGTACGGCACTCGCTTACCGCGTCCGCCATCGCCAGAAGCAGCTGGCGGCGCTGAATGTCCATCGCCCGCTTCAAAAACAGCCGGGGATTGTGTTTGATTTTCTGTGCAGTCATGATTGCTTTCCCTCCTTTAATTCCTGTAATTTTGTGGTCATGATGCGGTACAGCTCGGTGTCCTTGGGGAACCGGTCGATAAAGGGCAGGATGATGTTGCCGTAGAACAGCAGCCCTTCGCCCTCGCCGGAGTGGGTCACATAGGACAGCTGGTGCGGGGAGATGCCCAGCTGTCTTGCCAGAATCTGCCGGTCCCCGCTTGCCTGGTTGAGCATATATACAAAGTCCGAGTTCTCAAAGATGTTCTCGATCTCCCGGCTGGCAAGCAGGTCCTTGATGTTCTGGGTGATGCCGGTGGGAATCCCGCCCCACTTCCGAAACCGTTTCCAGATTTCAATGGTATAGGCGGCGGTCTGGTCCTCTTTGAGCAGAAGGTGCATCTCGTCAATGTAGTAACGGGTGGACTTGTGGGCGGCGCGGTTGATGGTGACGCGGTTCCACACCTGGTCCTGCACCACCAGCATACCGATTTTTTTCAGCTGCTTGCCTAACTCCTTGATGTCATAGCAGACAATGCGGTTGTCGATGTTTACATTGGTCCGGTGGTTGAACACATTCAGGGAGCCGGAAACATAGATTTCCAGCGCCGTAGCGATGTACTGCGCTTCTTTTTCCTCCTGGGTCAGCAGAAGGTTGTATAAATCCTCCAATACCGGCATATTTTCCGGCCTGGGGTCGTTCAGGTAATCATGGTAGACCAGCCGCACACAGCGGTCGATGATGGTTTTCTGGACCGGCTGCAAGCCCTCCTTGCCGCCCACGATCAGCTCGCACAGCGACAGGATGAAGTCGGATTTCAAAGACAGCGGGCTTTCATCATCCGAATAGTCCAGGTTTAAGTCCATCGGGTTAATGTAGTCCCCGGAGGTGGGCGAAATCTTGATAACCTGCCCATGCAGCCGCTCCACAAGGGGCGCGTACTCCGCCTCCGGGTCGCACACAATAATGTCATCGGTAGTGAGCAGAAAACAGTTGGCGATTTCCCGCTTGGCGGAAAAGGACTTGCCGGAGCCGGGAGTGCCGAGAATCAGGCCGTTGGGGTTTTTCAGCTTCTTGCGGTCCACCATGATAAGGTTGTTGGACAGGGCGTTGATGCCGTAGTACAGCGCCTCTTTCCCGTTCTGGAAAAGCTCCTGGGTGGTGAAAGGAATAAAGATGGCGGTGCTGGAAGTAGTCAGGCCCCGCTGGATTTCCACCTGGTTTTGTCCCAAAGGCAGGCAGCTCATCAGCCCTTCCTCCTGCTGGAAGTCCAGCCTTGCCAGCTGGCAGTTGTACTTCTGCGCGATGCTGGACGCCTGAAAAACATTGTTGCCCAGCTGTCTGGCGGTGTCCGCCGTATTCAGCACCAGAAAGGTCACAAGGAACATCCGCTCGTTGCGGCTCTGTAAATCCTGCAACAGCTTTTTGGCCTCGTTTCCGTAGGTAGCCAGGTCGCTGGGAATGATGTCCATATCGTACCCTGACCGGACCGCCTTTTTCTGTTCCTCGATCTTGGCCCGGTCCAGGTCGGTGATTTTGCGCTTGACCGTCTTGATGGCCTTTACCTGGTCTAAGGACTGCACATGGAGGCTGACAATCAGGGAGCTTTCCATATCCAGAAAATCCGCCAGCATCCGGTCGTTCAATTCCGGCGCGAGAATCTGCACAAAGCTGACCGCGCCGTACTTTTTCCCCATGCGGAACTGCCTGCCGGTGCGGAACTCAAAGGCAGTGGGGGCAATAAAATCCTTGGTGGAAAGGCCGGAGGGGGCCAGCCAGTCCCACGAAAAGGAAAAGGGAACCTGTTCATCCATGTGGAATACGCCATGCAGCTGGGACAGCCGCGCCCGCCCGTCCAGCGGCTCCGCCACTACGCCCAGCCTCTTGAAGTTGTTGAGCAGGTCGGTTTCAATCCGTTCCAGCCGGGGCTTTGCCGCCCGGATGCTGTCCGCGTCAATGCCGAAGGTCAGGTATTTTGTCTTAATCAGGCCGTTGTTCCCCTTTGCCAGCTGGTTTTGCAGCATCTGGGTGTACTCGCCGCGGATGTTGTCAAAATCGTCCCCCTGGGGCGGGATGGTGATGGACCGGGCAAAGGTTTCCTGGGACGCGGCCAGGTTGAGGAAGGACAGCTGGAACCGGATGGAGCTGTCAAAGTAGTTGAGGAAATCGCACCAGCCCTCGAAGATGGCGGTCTTATCCTCGTTTTGGGACAGCTGGTAATTGATGTCCTGAAACTGAATGGTCTTGGTATAGTAGCAGCCGGTCACGCGGCAGATGCCGTCCGGCCACATCCGTTCATAGGGGATGCTGTCCTGCGCGGAAATCCCCTTCTGGTCAGTGCGGCTGGCGCGGGAAATGGCGGCTTCGATCTGCTTCCGATCCGCGCGGGAGAGCTTCTTTTTCACCGGCATTGGCCCTTCGCCCTCCGGCGCTCTGCCGTTTGTCCGGTTTTTCTTTGCCGTAAACAATGTCATACACCTCCTTGTCGAGTTTGTCCTGCCGCTCCAATACGGCATAGAAGTTGTTGGTCTGGTAGGGGCGCTGCCGGGGCCGGAGAAAGGATACCCGGATCATGTTGCCGATGATCTTTTCCAGCGGCTGGCCGTTCTTCTCGTACATCGCCAGCAGGAAAAAGGGCAGCATGACAAGCATCATGCACAGGGCGGCGGCGCTGTTCCCGGCTGGCCCCCGAAGCAGAAAGAAAAGCGGTACGCCAATCAGCGCCCCGCCGCCAAAGCAGACTAACTGCCGTTTGGTGAGGTTGAAGGCCACCTTTGTCTTGACCTTCGTTAAGTCTTTGGGTACGGGTACATAAGCCATTTTTGCACACTCCTTTCGTCAGTGGGCCTGGAAGATCGCCTTGGCCATGCTGCCGCTCTTAAAGAGGGTCAGGCAGAGCAGGACCGTATATCCCACACAGGACCAGATGGCGGCAATCGTGTCCTCGTCGGTGGCGATGTTCTGCACCAGGACCGCGTAGATTGCCACGCAGACCATGATGAGGAACGCCTGAAAGCCTAACGCCATTAGGGAACGCAGGTAATTCTGCCCCATGCCGCCCCATTCCCTGCCCATCATAGCGGCCATCGGGACCGGCGCGACCGAGGTGACGAGATATATTTCCAGCATACGGCCATAAATGACGATAAAAATACAGATGGTCAGCGCCCACATGGTAAGGCCGATAAACAGGGACTGGAACCACAGCCCGAACAGCGGCCCCAAATCCATCTCCATGAGCCTTGGCTCCAAATCCGCCATCGCGGAGGAAATGTCGATGGAAGCGTCCGCGCCGATGACGCCGGAAGCCTGGGCCACGATGCCCTGGGCCACATCAAACACGCCCATCACGATATTCCAGGTGTTGGTGACAATGAGGATGGCACAGGCGGTCTTGAATATCCACTTGAAAAACACAGCGGTTTCAATATCGTGGAAGTTGTTCTTGTCGGTGATAATCTGAATCAGCTCCAGCGTCATTACAAAGGCCAGGATCACGCCTGCTATGGGGAGAATGACCGTTTCCGAAAGGCTTTGGACCATGCTGAAAATACCCGCGTTCCAGCCCTGGGGCGTCTGCCCGATCTGCCCCGATATGTCCGCCACCTGGTTGTTGACCGAATCGAACATACTGGAAAGGTTGCTCATTATGCCGCCCACCAGCATTTCTTTCAGCCAGGTGGTGATTGCATCCAGCAGAAAATCCATACAGTGCTACCTCCTTTCCGCCCCTCCCGCGTTTGCGGGAGGGGCAAAGGTATGGGTGTTTCTGGTGCGGGGATTAGCCGAACAGACCGGAGAGCAGGGGTACAAGCACCATGCCGATGAGGGCAACGCCGCCGCCCGCCATGAGCTGCTTCATGCCCTGGCTTTTTGCTCATGTGAGATAAAGAAGTAAAAGAAGTGCAAAAAATTTTGCCGTTCCCTATCCGGCTGACTGCCGGACGGGTCGGGCTTTAGTCGGGCAATTCTACCTTGCCGACAAAAGAGTAATAGATTTCGATTTCCTGTCTGCGGAGCTTCCCCCGGCGTTTCCCGTCAAGGGCTTCCGATTCGTGGATTATGATTTTCTCCACAAACTCCCGCAACAGGGTGGGGGTGAGTTCCTCAAAGCTGGTGTACTTGCGTACCACTTTCATAAACTTTTCAGCGTTTGCCGTGGCTTCCAGCGTCTTGGAAAGCTCGCTCTGCAAGGCGGCGGCTTTCTCTTTCAGTTCCTTTTGCTCGGCTTCGTAGTCTGCCGAAAGTTCCGTGAAACGCTCGTCCGATATGCGCCCGGTCACGCTGTCCTCATACAGCCGCTTGAAGATGGCGGAGAGTTCCGCAATCCGTTTTTCTGCCGCTTCCAGTTCTTTCTTCCTTGCGGCATTCCAGCGTTTGCTCCCGTCCTCGGTCTGCTCGGTCAACAGCTTCATAAACCGGGCTTCATGCTTGGCGGCGTAGCTTGTGACTTTCCGTAAATTCTCGGTCACTCCCTCGGTCAACAAGTCGGTGCGGATAAAGTGCGCCGTACAGTCTGCCGTGCGCTTCTTATAGCTGCCGCATATGTAGCAGTCCTGCCGCCGTTTGTCCGTCTGGTATCTCTGCTGGTACATGACGCTGCCGCAATCCGCACAAAAGAGTATGCCGGAGAACAAGCCCACTTCATCATAGCGGTTAGGGCGTTTGCGCTGCTTGCGTAGCTCCTGCACACGCTCCCATGTTTCCCGGTCAATGATTGCTTCGTGGTGGTTCTCAAAGATTGCCTGTTTTTCCACGGGGTTCTCTTTGCTCTGCTTCACCTTGTAGGACACTTTCTCGGTCTTGAAGTTCACAAGGCAGCCTGTGTATTCCCGGTTTTCAAGGATGTGCGCCACGGTGTTTGTCGCCCACCTGCACTCATAGCCGGGGTGGTAGCGGCGGGTGCTTCCCGTCCGGCGGTATTCCAGTGTTCCCGGCGTGGGGATTTGCTGTTCCGCAAGCATACGGGCTATCTTGGTCGGACCGTTCCCGGCAAGGCAAAGGCTGTATATCTGCTTCACCACGGGGGCGGCTTCCCCGTCAATGATGAAATTTTCGTCCTCGTCCATGAGGTAGCCATATACGGGCTTGCTTGTGACGGGCTTCCCGCTCATGCCTTTTGACCTCTTGACTGCCTTGATTTTCTTGCTCGTATCCCTCACCAGCCATTCGTTAAAAATGTTACGCAAGGGGGCAAAATCATTGTCGCCCTGTGCGCTGTCAACGCCGTCATTGATGGCAATGAAACGGACGCCGTTCTGTGGGAAAATCATTTCCGTGTACATTCCCACTTGTAAGTAGTTTCGCCCTAACCGTGACATATCTTTTACGATAACCGTTCCCACAAGCCCCGCTTCAATGTCGGCAAGCATGGACTGGAAGCCGGGTCTTTGGAAATTTGCCCCGGAGAATCCGTCGTCCGTGTACCATTTGAGGTTGGAAAAGCCGTTCTGTTTTGCGTAGGCTTCCAGAATCCGCTTCTGGTTGCTTATGGAGTTGGATTCGCCTTGAAGCGTGTCCTCGTGCGACAATCTCGGATAAAGGGCGGTAATGAGTTTTTGGGTGGTCTGTCTTGGCATAATGTCCTCCGTTTCCGACAGCCAGCCCCACTATTCCGTAGGTTTATTATACCATAGGGCGGGGCTGGCTGTACAGTCTTTTCTGCTTCTTTACCGCCCGTCAAAATGACGGTTTTTATCTGCGGGTTGTCATGCGCTGTAAATCGGCTTGTGTCCGGCTGCGCTTTCGGCTTCCAGCACTTTCATCATCTTGTCGGCGGCGGTGACGGTAGTGCCTTGCTTGAAGTAGCCGGAAACCACAAGGACGGTGTTCCCCCGGCGTACCTCTGTCACGCAATCCGGGCGGCGGGCGGTAGTGGCGGTGCTTCTGTTGGGGGTGTCGGTCATAGGCTCTCCTTTCTGTTCAGCAGCTTTTTAAGCTGTTCCATTTTTTCCCTTGCTCTGGCTTTTCTGAAATTCTCCCCGGTAATGCGGACGGGGGTACACATTTCCGTAAGGCGGTCATATATCCGGGCATGGGCGGTGTCCTCTGGGTTCTGCAATTCCTCCAACGTCAAGTTTGTTGTCACGATTAAGGGCTTGCCGCTTCGGTATCTGCTGTCAATCACGTTGTAAACCTGTTCAAGCCCGTATTCTGTGCCACGCTCCATGCCGAAATCGTCAAGGATAAGCAGAGGGAAGCTACAAAGGCGGGCTATGTATTCGTTCCTGTCCTTGTAGCTGGCGGCAAGGTCATTGAGGATAAGGGCAAAGTTTGTCATGCACACGGAAACCTCTTGCTCCATGAGGGCGTTGGCGATACACCCGGCGAAATAGCTCTTGCCTGTGCCTGCCATGCCCCATAACAGATAGCCGATATTCCCGGCTTTCATTTCCTCCCAACACTCTACATAGGCATGGGCTTTGTGCATTTGGGGGCATTTCCCGTTGTCGTTCTCAAACGTCCATTCCCGCATAGCCGGGTCGGTGAAGCCTGTCCGTTTCAGCCGTTCCACTTCCTCCCGGTGCTTGTATTCCCGGCGGCTGGCTTCCAGCTTTTCCCGGCGTTTTCTCTGGCAGTCACATTCTTTGGGGTATCGGTCACGTCCGAAAAAGGTCTTGCCCTCCGGGAAGTAGGCTTCTTTGGGCTGGCGGCAGCTCCCGCAATATAAAAGCCCGTCCTCGCCCGTGTAGTCCTCCGGCTCTGCTTCCTGTGACGTGGCAAGCCGAAAAATGGCGTTATCGTAATCACTCATAAAATTTTCCTCCTTGTTCATGGTCTTTTACGCCCTGTTTACGGGGCGTTGTGTCTATGAGGTCAAAGGCTCTCGCCCTCTTTGTAGGAATAATCGGGGATTCCTTTCTTTCCTGTGCCTTTCCTGTCACGTTTTGCCCACATACGGACAGCGGCGGCATGGTTGGCGTACACTTTCCCGTAGGCGGCTATGTACTCGCTTAATTCCTCAATGAACCGTTCCAGCCTGTCCGGGTATTCCCCTTTCAGCTCCGCATACTCGGATTCGGAGAGGAAAAGGTTTTTATATCTGCCAAAGGGTGCGGGCTGCTCCCCACTCACTCCTTTTCGTTGGTTCTCTTTTAGTTGGTTTATAGTAAGTTGGTTAGGGGTCGGTTTTCCGTCCAACGCAAAGGTCGGTTTTCCGTCCTTATGAGGGTCGCTTTTCCGGCTATCAGAGGGTCGGTTTTCCGGCTGTATGGCTGTCATATGGTCGGAAAACTGTACCACTGGCATTTGCGGTATTTTTATATAAAGGCGGTTCGGTGCGGAGAAGCCCCGGCGTTCCCTCACCAGAAGCCCGGCAGCGTCCAGCTCGTTCAGTGCGCTTTTTATGGCGGTGCTGCCTTTATCCAGCATTTCCGTTATCTCCGAAACGGGATAGACAATATACGTCCTGCCCTCGCTGTCCTGCCAGCCGTTCTTCTGTGAGAGGGTGGAACGGTTAAGAAGCAGCCCATAGAGCAGCCTTGCGGTATGCGACAAGTCCATTTTCAGCAGAAAATAGGGATAGGGCAGAAAACGGGGCAATATGGTGTCGGCTGTGATGTATTCGGTTATGGTTCTCACCTCCTGTCTGTGGCTTCTTGTTACGCAGTTAAAACGGCATTTTCGGGGGTAAAGGATAAATGTATCGGCTACCCTTTGAGGGCGGTCAAAAAAGCCTTGATTTACGGGCTTCTTTCATAGCCTAAATGCGTAGAAAGGTGGTATCTTTTCCGCTGTCTGTCGGCTTCTTTCCGGCGGCGCACTCTTGCGGCGCAATCCGGGCAGTATTTCCCCCGGTTTGACTTGGGGAGAAAATACCCGCCGCACTCGGTACAGCGTTTCCTGTCTGCCCGGTGGAGTAGGGCGGCTTCTAGTTTCCCGTCCAGCGGCAGAACGGCGGTAATGAACCAGCGGCAGATAAGCGAATAGCTGATACTCTGGACGCATACGCAAGGCTCGCCGTTATCCAGCAAGATACAGTTGCCGTTATCGTAGTTGCAGCACTCATGTACAAGGCGGCGGGCGGCTCTGTACTGTGGGTAGTCCATGTAGGGGCGTTTACCGTTCATTTTCCCGCCCCTTTCCCCGTTCCGGCTCACGGCGCAATATTTTGTCAAGATTGCTTTTCACGGTCTGCAATTCCCGGACGTTCTCTTTCTTCTCCCGGTACTCGTTGTAAAGGGCGTTTTTCTCTTTGGTAAGCTGCTCAATCTCCATTTGCAAGGTCTTGGAAGCTGGCAGTTTGGTAATGCCCTGTGCCTTGAAATACCGGGCGGCAGATTCGGAAATGATAAACTCACTTTCATGCTGTTCCCGGTAGGCTCTCCGGGCTTTCTCGGTTTTCTGCGCCCGCAATCCGTCACGGGCTGGCTTGGTCTTGATGTACGCCAATAGCTGTTTCTGCAAGTCTTTTTTCTCCCGCAAAGTGCTTTCCACGGCTTTCAGTTTCCCGGTGGTTTCATGCAGTCTGGCACTGGCGGCGGCAAGGGTGGCTTCCAGTTCTTCCGGGGAAGAAAAGCCGGATTCCTCGTAAACGCTCATGGTAGCCGCCATTTGCTTTAGATTGTGAACAGCCGCCCAGCGGTCATATCCTATACCCTTTCCCTCGGCTCGTTTCGCTTCCCGGTCTACCATGCGTTGTACTCCGTCATTTTTCGGGGCGTTTATGGCGGCTTTGCCACGCTGTAAACGGTCTTTTATGCTGCGGGGGTATTCCTGTTGGGGTAGGGGCGTTTCGGCGGCTCTGGCGGCGTTCTGTGCGTTTATGGTGAGTGTTTCCAGTACGGCGGCACGGTCAAAATCATCACCTAATTTCCGGGCGGTGATGGGCTTCGTCCTGTCCGGCGTGAGATACGATAATCTCCCCCGGCTCTCTTTGACGGTCACGCCCTCCCGGAGCAGCAGAGAGGAAAAGTCGTCAAAGGTGGCAGCGGCGGCAAGGGCTTTCCGTATGGTCTGCCTTAGCTTTTCCTTGTCGGTTTCAAACTTGGTCTGTTTGAGCGGCTCTCCTGTGGCGGCTTGGGAAGCGTTCTCTTTATCCAGTGCGGCTTGTCCTTTCCGTTTCGCCCAATACTCCCTCTCGGTGACACGGTTCTTGCTCCCGTGGAGTAAATCAATCTGATAGAGATTTTCCCGGTGGCACATCTCCATTACTTCCGCTTTGAAATATTCCATAGCTGCGTCCGTACAGCGGTGCTTGCAGCCCTCCCTTGTGTCCGCTGGTCTTTCCATGTAGGGCAATAACGGCACTTCCGCAATCCGTAGGGAATTGATTACGATATGCACATGAATGTTGCCGCTGTGGTTATGCCCGTCCGGGTGGGTGCATACCAACGCTTGGTGTCCGGGGAAATGCTCTTTACAGAACTGCTCGCCTAACCGTTGCGCCCGGTCTACGGTCAAGCCGTTGTCCTGTGCGTCACGGGGGTCAAAACTGATAATGTAATGGTGGCTCTTTACGTCCTCCCGTTTCTGGTTCTTGCCGTATTTCAGATTGGAGCGCATACAGGCGATTGCAAAATCTTCCTCACCGCAATTCAGAGAGGAAATGCGGTAATCGTCACGGAGAACAAGCCGCCCGTTTCCGTCCAGTGTGGGCTTCATGGTAAACTCGTCATGCTCAAAGGTTAGGTACTGTTCAGCCGCCCCATAATCGGCATTTTTAGAGCTGATATGTTTGAATGTTGCCAACGGCTTCACCTACTTTCTGCAAGACTTCAAACTTCAAGGCGGCAAGCTCCGCTGTGGCGGCTCGTACCTCTTGGGAGAGGGCGTTATAGGGTGCGCCGTACTCGTTCAGACAGCGGGCAATCTGGTTCAAGTTGCCGCCGATTTTCCCGTATTCGGCTGTGAGTTTTCCCACGGCAGAGAGTAATTCATCATTGACCGGGGAAACGGTAATGACCGGGCGTATGCTTGACTTGATAAGGGCTTGCCGGATAAACTCGGCTTGGCTCATTTTGCAGAGGGAAACACGCTCGGAAAACTCGGCGTATTCTTCCTCGGTCAAGCGTGTTTTGATTACCCGGTGGCGGTGGGGTGTGTTGTATTTCTTCATGGCTGTGAACCTCCTTTCGTGGGTGGATTTTTTCAAGCGGCGCAAGCCGCAAAAAGGCGGGCTTGGGGTGGCAACCCCAACAAGATTCCCGCAGGACAAAATGAGCCGATAGGCGAAATTTGGTACTGTGGTAGAATCTTGCTCTAAGAAAGTGGCGGCTTCCTCTGTGTGGGCTTTTGCTGATACCCCCGGCTTGCTCGGCGTGGATTCTGCCAACTATGCGGCGGTATTTCTCCCTCTATTACTTACTACGCACGGCAAGGCAAATCTGGCAAAGTTCCCCGGAATTTCTTTTCGTGTTTTCACAACAGCATTTGACAAAAACGGAAAACTGGAAGCCTTTTTTGGCTTGAAATCAGTTCCGTTTTGTAGTGATATACGGACAGTTTCAAAAAACGCCAAACTTTCCGGCAATTATTTTTCCCCTTATTACCTACTACGGGAAAAAAGGAAATTTAGGCAATGTTTTCAGAAAGTAGTTGAATTATTTTATTACGGTGCAAAATCCGGCTTGGTTTTGGGCGCAAAAAAACAGGAAACCTTTTCTTGATTTCCTGTCTTTGGCTGCCGCTGATGGGCGGCGGTTATTCTGTTATCATTCCCCGGAAGCAAACTTGTAGCCCACGCCTAAAACGGTCTTTATGTAAGTGGGCTTTCCGCTATCCGGCTCTATCTTTTTCCGTAGATTGCATATCACATTCGCCACGTTTGACTGGCAGCTTTCACTTTCCATGCTCCAAACGGCTTCAAAGATTTGCGCCTTTGTGAACACCCTCCCCGGACTGGCGGCAAGGTAGCAGAGTGCGCCATACTCTAAACGGGTGAGGGGAATATCTGTGCCGTTTTTTAATACCCGGCGTTGGTGCAATTTTATTTCCAATCCCGGAAAAGTAAGTGCCGGGGAGTGGGGCGGCTGCATGGCTTCCAGCGGTATCATATCGGCAAGGGCAGCTATGGCTTTCTCAACCGCTTTTTCTTCGGTGTCGTTAAACATAAGCATAACTATTTTTGCGACAAATCTCACCTCCTGTTAGGTAGGCTGTCCGTCAAAGCGGAACTGGAACAGGGCAGCGATAAGCCGCCGTTTGATGTTGTCCTCGGTGTCCTTGTTGACCTGTCCGTTTTCAAGGGAAGCAAGCCGGATTCGCTTGCTGTAATGCCGCAAAACCTCGTCAATGGCTTCCGGCTCGCCGCTGGTCGCCCGGACAATCGTTTCATACGGCACAAGTTTAGGATTCCTCACGGAAAAGCACCTCCATTTCTTTATGCAGCATTTGCAAGGCACTGTGTATGTGATGCCACGCCGTACTCCGGCAGCGTCCGTACATTTCCCCGATTTCCTGTTGTGTATAATCTCCGAAAAAGTAAAGGAAAATAATTTCCCGCTTTCTTTCCGGCAGAGATAACAGGGCGGCGGCAAGTTCCCCATTGGTGAGGATAACTGTCTGACCGCATATCGTAATGGGATATTCTTCATAGGGTGCTTCAAAATATTCGTCTGTCGTGCCTAAAGGGTAAAACTTTTCTTCTGTGAGGTATTCAAGGGATATTTCTTTTTGCCGCCGTTTGCTCCTATCACGCCATGCGTTGAGTGCCGCAAAGCGTATGACGGTCTTGCAAAAGCCATTGAACGTATACATGATATGTTCCTTGTATGCTTCTGTGCAAGGCATAGATGATTCCCCCTTTCTCCCACATAGGGCGGTGCATGGTTTATGGTTGCTTGTTTATAATTCAAAGTAACAACAACTCTATGCGCAGGTCTTAACTCATTTCGCTACTTTAATTATCTTCTCCCGGTATCACATTTTACCATTCACAAAAAACAATTTCAGCATTTTCGTAAATAGGACATATATCTTTCAAGATATTCCTTTTGACAGTTTGTATTTTTTTATAATCAATATTATTGGTAATATAAATGCAAACTTTTATGTGCATACCAATTTTATATATGTCACATTTTTGCAATGTCATAATACCGCTAAGATTCTTTTCTACAAATTGGAAAACTGTTCTTTTTAGTTCCTGATTCGTTGTCAACCCTCCTGACAATTCGCGGAAAGAAGATATGAAAACACTTATCGGTTCTTTTATTGCAGGCAAGACTATAATTGTCGTAATGAAAAAATCTCCAGTATAATGAAGGAAACCCAAACTTCCGTTAATATCTATCAGTTTTATCAAGAACGCAGACAGTGCTACGCCCAAAGATAATATGCCGTCGATAAAATTTCCTTTCGATTCTGTTGCTAAAAGTGTACTGGAATCATTAGTTTTACGGCTCTGGCTTCTGTTAAAAAAAGACAGCCCAAAACATATGATACACATAAGTATCTCATAAGGAATTACAGGTTCAATCATCAAAGGGGTTCCAACGCCATATGCAAAATACCCCCATGCTGCTTTTGCAGTACGAGCAACAGAAGAAAACAGCAGCACCAATGTTAATAAAGTTCTAAAAATAGAATATAATGGCTCTAAAAAATAAAGACCGTCCGGGTAATTCTTTGTCTTTTTATTACTAATTTTTGAAATTTCCAATGCTGCCAAACAAGAGCAGGAAGCAATCATTGAAAAGGAACAGTCTAAAAACAGAGCTTGAATATTTGTTATCGAAAAAATCCAAAACCCACCTATTGCCATTATTAAGTTTACAATGCAGCTTACTATCAGCGATTTGCGTTCAATTTGTTTTTGTGTCATGGTTACCTCCATTGCCTTGGAATTTTATAGTATTCAGATTGACATATCCGTACAACAAGCAGTATACTATAACATGTGTCGTTTTTCTATCTTCAATTTTATCTATAATTGTTGCCTAAACGACACTGCCGCTCGAAACTGTTGTTTAAAGGAGAAAACTATGAATAAACATGATAGGCGGGTCAAAAAGACAATAAAAGCATTACAGTCTGCTCTTGCTGACGCAATGCTTGATAAGGAACTTCAAAAAATTACAGTACAGGAATTAGTCAACAAGGCAGACATACATAGAGCTACTTTTTATTCGCACTACCATGATGTGTATGACTTATATGAGCAAATGGAACATGACGCTATATCTGAGTTCACTAAATTTATTAACGATAATCCAGCAGGTCATTACGAAAATATTTATAATTCCATTATTGATTATATTTATGAAAATCCTGCCCTAAGCCGTTTGCTTTTTTTCGGAAAGGGAATTGACCACAAATTTCAAGAGCATATGTATGACATCATCGAAGAAAAATATCTTGAAATATGGATGCAAGAAGAAAATATATTTTCCGTTTCAGAAGAAATGCTCTATATGGCGACATATCATATTCAAGGCTGCCTCTCAATAATCTCACTTTGGATTAAGAATAATTTTTCTACCCCAAAGGAAAAAATAATCCAGCTTATTTATTCTATTGACGCAAGTTGGAATATGCCATAAAAGAAATAATCTGTGTGGAGATAAAGAGGGATTCCGTAGTAGTCGGCACTGTGGGAATGTGCATAACTTGCTGTCTTATGGAGTTGTGGGAAAGTCTGTTTGCAGAATGTGGGAAAGCTGCACTTTAGCTTTTCCATGTTCTGTGAACGGACTTTTCCATGACGGAATAGCAAGTTATACACATTTCCACGGTGCTTGTCTTTTGGTCTTTGGTTCGGAATAGTGTGGTACTGGCGGTCTATCTCTTGTTTTCGGTTGCTTGCTTCTTTACCGTACATGAGCATTCGCGCCAGGGTTATCATTGCCGTAACCTTCCAGCAGGTTGATGACGCCCCAGATTCCAAGGCCGGCTCCCAGTGCGATAACGAGGGTCTGCAAAACGTCGATTGCGCTGTTGAAAAATTCCATACTTTAATTTAGCCGGAATCGCTTTGTGGTTAGTGTTGGTTCATAGGCATACAAAAGCCGGACAACAAAACCGCCCTGAATTTTGGGCGGCTCGATTCCGGCTATCCTCCTTCTTCATTTTTTTGTTGAGCTGTCCGCTTTGTACGCCAATGGCCTCAACCGAGGCAGGTTTCAGGGACCCTGGCGGGTAGATAAGATCACTCCTTTCTCGCGGAACGGGATTATTCGCCCTCGGTGTCTACGTCAACTTCAAACACATCGTAGACCTCGTTGGGTTTTGGTTTGAGCCGGGTGGACAGAAACGCTTCAATGTCAAAGGCGTTCTTATCGTCCGCGTCGGCGGTGTACTGAAAATTGGGGTGCCTGGTGATGTCATACTTATCCGACAAAAACGGGCGGACGCCCCGCAGCTGGAGGATACATTTTCCCCCGTCCATCACCGCAAGCTCATCCTGGCTCATCAACTCTTTGCCACATTGTCAAGTGAAGAATTCATTCCTTTTGCTTTTTCATACACGGAATCTTGTAGATGTTCTATAAATGTGCTAAACTATAGCAAATCAGAATATAAGGAGAAATATATATGCGTATTTGGAAAATAATATTTTCGGTTCTGACAGTTGTTTTTGGTTCTATTGGATTGATGAAATTACTGCCTTATGATATAACGTTACCTATTATGTTTGTGTTTATGGGATTAGTTATGTCATTAAATGCGAAAGAATGCTATGATAAAAAATCGAAAACAGATGCTGCTATTTTTGGCGGAGTAGCAATTTTTGTTTATGCAGTCACAGCATTTAATTTGGTTAGCCGATTGCTATAATTCAAATTTGCGAGGGAAAATATATGATTAGAATAAGACCATATAAAGCTTCGGATGTAGATACGATATTATCGTGGTGTCAAGATGAAAAAGCATTTTATCAATGGACAGCAGGTGTACTTGGTAATTACCCAATAACACAAAATGAATTTTGCTTTGTTGAATCTCTAATGCCGTTTACTGCATTTGATGAAACTGGAATTGTTGGTTTTTTTACACTAAGGAATCCTGATGAATCTTTGGATGAATTACGCTTTGGATTTGTTATTATAAATCCTCACAAGAGAGGAAAAGGCTATGGAAAAGCTATGCTCCAGTTAGGTCTAAAATTTGCATTTGAAATATATGGAGCAAAAAAAGTATCATTGGGTGTTTTTGAGAATAATCTTCCAGCTTATTACTGTTATAAGGCAGTCGGTTTTAGCGACGTAGTTCTTGATACAACAGAAAGATATTGTATTCTGGGTGAGGAATGGAAGTGCAAAGAATTGATTATGGAAAATAGATAGATTCCAGTTTATAGATTTGAACAAATCGGTATTTAAGGAGTTGTTGAAATGGAGATTAGATACATCACCAAAGATGATAATCCTCTTGAAATAAGCAAAATATATGAAAGTAGTTGGAAATACGCATATAAAAACATTATTCCTCAAAACTATCTTAATAGTATTCCAACGGGGCAATGGGCTAATAGTATCAATAAAATTGGTATGAATAACCTTGTTCTGATAGAACATGGGCGTCTTATAGGTACTGCAAGTTTCTGTAAATCAAGATGGGAAAAATACAGCGAATATGGAGAAATCGTTTCCATATATTTTTTGCCTGATTACATTGGAAAAGGATACGGTAGGTTATTGCTTAACAAGTGTATTAAAGAATTAAAACAATGCGGATTTAGTAAAGTGCTTTTATGGGTTTTGGAGGATAATCATAGAGCAAGAAAATTTTATGAAAAAAACGGATTTATTTATTCAGAAGTATTTCGGGATGATAATATCGGTGGGAAAGATATAAGAGAGGTATTGTATTTCCTTGTATAGATAAATTCAAATTTGTGAGGATGAATGTGATGCGTGAATTGATGTTGGTTAGGCCATCTAAACTATATGCAAAACAAGTCATGTCATATAAAGAAGAAATGTTACAATGTGGAGATAGTTTTGATGGTTGTGCAGGTCTTGAAGATGTCCAATCATTTGATGAGTGGATTGACTTTGAGAGAAGATTAAGAGAAAAATATAAAAGCGGATATGTTCCATCAGAAGTGTTTTTAGCGGTAAGGCGAAAAGACGATTTTGTTGTTGGTATGATTGATTTTCGACACCCATTATCGGATTTTCTCAAAAATTTTGGGGGTAATATTGGATATAGTGTTCGTCCGTCAGAAAGACGAAAAGGTTATGCGTCTGAAATGCTGGGATTAGTTTTACCTTTTTGCCGTGCGTTTGGAGAAAGCAAGGTTTTAGTAACCTGCGATAAGCGAAATGTAGCTTCGCAAAGGACGATTATTAAAAACGGTGGAGTGATGGAAAATGAAATTGTTGATACAGTGGGATTAAGTAAAAGTGGCATTATTCAAAGATTTTGGATTTCAATATAGTGTCTTTCTCAACCATTTCCAGTTTGACATACTGGGAAATCGCAATTTAAAGGAGAAAATTATGAATATAGAACAATTTTGGAAAGCCGTTCTTGCCCAAGATGAAAGAGAAATTAGAAAATACTTTCATGCAGAAGCCTATGTAAATTGGCATTGCACCAACGAGCATTTTACGGTGGATGAATATATTGTTGCGAATTGTGAGTACCCCGGAGAATGGGACGGACTCGTTGAAAGAGTAGAAATTGTGAATGATTTAATTATTACAGTTGTTCGTATCTATCCCAAAGATAGAAGTATTTCTTTTCATGTGACTTCGTTTATTCAAACAAAAAACGATAAAATTACAGCAATGGACGAATATTATGCCGATGATGGAATGGCACCACAATGGAGATTGGATAAACGCATTGGGACACCTATCAAATAAATCTCAGTTTTTTCTGGAAGCCGGAGAATAGGGAACCCGGCTTCTTTTTCGTGTACGGGCAAAAAGAAAACCCTTCCCCCAAAAAGAGAGAAGGGCATTGCCGTTATTCTGTTACCGCCGGTATCTCCCCGACAAAGTTATAAATGATTTTGATTTCCTGAAACTTCTCCCCGTCAACCTTTTTCACCTCACCCACCAGAATCCGGCTGATAAGGCGGTTTAAGATACCCTCGTCCAATTCCTGTATCGTGGCATACTGCCGGATTTCACGGATAAAGGTGCGGACATCGCTTTCCTGCTCATTGGAACGGCGCAGGGAGAGTGCCAATTCTTTAAGCTGCTTCTGGTTTTCCTCCTGTTCCCGCTCCATTACCGCCGTCAGCTTCACAAAACGCTGCTCGGACAGGATTCCCTTTGCCTTGTCGGTATACAGGTTCAGGAACATATCGTCAATCTCCCGGTTCCTTGCTTCCAGCCGTCCCCGCTCCTTCTCCATCTCCGAAGCGTCCGCCAGATACCGCCGCTCCATACGGCTGCTAATCCGCTGGTAGAACGATTCCACGTCTTTAAGCGCCATTGTTGCAAGTTCCTGAATGTCCCTCAACACAAGATTGTACAAATCCCTGGCTTCCACCTTATGGCTGGTGCAGGAGTTCTTCCCCAGCCGGTTATACGTCTGGCAGATATAATACGCCTTGTCTATCGGCTCCCGTTCCTCGCCGGTAAAGCGGTTCTTCCCGGTTCTGCCTACTTTCTCATAGCGTACCTGCATGGACTTCCCGCAGGTGGCACAGTAGATAATGCCGTGGAACAGGTTATAGAAGGGGCAGGCGTTCCCCTCCATGATGGGAGGGCGGCGGTCAATCAGTTCCTGCACCTTCTCCCAGTCCTCCGGGCTTACGATGGCTTCATGGCAGCCCTCAAGGACTTCCCATTCCTCACGGGGAATGATGTCATAGGTATTGGAGCGGATTCCCTTCTGGTGCGTCCGGCAGACAAGATGTGCGCCCTTGTAAAACGGGTTCCGCAGGATATGGCTAATCCTTGCGCTCCCCCACGAATAATAATTCACGTCACATTCCGTATTGCTTTTTACCCGTGTGATGGGGATTTTATCCTCCATCAGTTGTTTGGCTATCCGCATACACCCCCAGCCGTTTAAGGCAAGGTCATAGATTTTACGGATAGTAGGCGCTGTTTCCGGGTCAAGGATAAGGTGTCCCCTTTCCTCCGGGTCACGCATCAAGCCAAGGGGCGGCTGCCCGCCGCCAAACTTCCCCTGACGTGAGCGTGTCATGCGACCAGCCAGCACTTTCTTTGAAATATCCCGGCTGTACATGTCATTCAGGATATTTTTGAACGGCGTAATATCCATTTCCTGCCTTGTCAGGCTGTCCACGCCGTCCGTGACTGCTATATACCTTACATTGTGTTTCGGGAAAAAGATTTCGATATAACTGCCCGCTTCAATATAGTTCCTCCCAAGCCTTGAAAGGTCTTTGGTTATCACGCAGCCCACCTTCCCCGCTTCAATGTCGGCAATCAGACGCTTAAACGAAGGGCGGTTGAAATTCCTTCCCGTATACCCGTCGTCCACGTAATACTCGTACCGGGGCATACCGTTCTTTTCAGCGTAATCTTTGAGCAGAAGTTTCTGGTTCGAGATACTCATGCTCTCATTCTGGCTGCCGTCATCAAGGGAAATCCTGCAATAGAGGGCGGTTATTTTCTGATTCGATAGATGATTTTTCCTGCTCATAGGCTTCTCCTTCTATGAACAGGGACACGATACCATGATAATACCATGCCCCCGCCATTTGTTCAACTGTTTTCTGCAAGATTCCCGGTTTTTCTCCGGTTTCCGCCCTTTAGCCTGCCTGCCGTTTCTGCCATTCCTCGAACCGCTCACAGGTCTGCCTCTCGATAAGCTGCTCAAAGGCTTCCCGCATGGTCTGGCTTCCCGCAAACTCACGGGAAACGATAAACTGTACTTTTTTATTTTCCTTCCGGTTCTGCGCCGGATAATCTGCCTGTTTTGCCATATGCATTTCCCTCCATAAAGATACCCGGAGCGTTTCCGTCCGGGTGTGATAGTGTGGACTGCCGGGCAGGTGGGAGCCTGACAACGGGGGCTGACAACGGACGTTAAAAAACTCCGCACACAAAACCCGGCTTTCCGTTTTCTGTTCTGATTGATTTTCTTTCTGTTTTTCCGTTGCTTTCGTTGTCAGGGAAAGAAAAAGCCCTGAAAAACGGCATTTGTTAGGCGGCTTCCCGGCAACGGGCTTGACAACGGGAGGGGCAACCAGCCGACAACCGGCTACGGTTTTCCCGCTTCCAGCCATTCCTCCGGCAGCCCAAGCTGGACGGCTTCCCCTTCGGGCAAAGGCTGGAAACCTGATTTTCCATGTCCTCCGTTGTCAGGCGGCTCCACCCGTTCCCAACCCTTCTGCCGGTTATAGGGCGAGGGGAAATGCCGGGGATTCTCAAAGGCTTTCCAGCCCGCCGCATAGTTCTTCATAATGGAATTAATATCACGGATATCATACTGTTTTGGTTCCTCATAAGCCGGGTGTCCCAGCCCTTCATGGTAGATTTGTAGGGAGCATACCATCTTCCCGCCGTACCCGTCTAAAAAGTTCAGAATCCGGGTGGCGAGGGTGTCCTCCGGCATGAATGACCGTTGGTGTTCTTTCAGATACTTCTCCATTGCCGGGCTTAATTTCAACTTTACATCCCCCTTCCGGTAAACCTCCATGACCTCCGCCCACATCTGCCCGATATAGGCTCTGGAAGCGGCTTCATCTTCCAGAATGTGAACCTCCGCCGCTTCCGCCTGCACCTGCACCGGCAGGAAACGCCGGTTCCCGGTTCGGTCAAGGGGCAGGAAGTCCAGCGTGTTGGAAGTCCCGGCAAACACGCACTGCCGCTTATGGTCTTTTGGGTGGACTTCATAAGGGGCTTTGTAGGTTTCCTTCTGGCGGCTCAAAAAGGACTTAATATCCTCAATGCTCTTTGCGTTCGCCGTGGCAATCATTTCCGACATTTCAATAATCCAATGCCCTTGCAGCTTCCGGTATACGTTATCATCGTCTAACTTCCGCAGGTCATCGGAAAACCACTCATCACGGACAGCAAGGAACCGGAAGAAGGTGGACTTCCCGGCTCCCTGGCCGCCCACCAGACAGAGCATGACCTCAAACTTTGTCCCCGGCTTGAATACCCGTGCCACCGCCCCCAGCATGAACAGCAGGAGGACTTCGTAATTGTAATCGCTCACCTCCGCACCGAGGAAATGGCGCAGGGCATAGCGCACCCGCTCCGTCCCGTCCCATTGCAGGCTGTTCAGGTAATCACGGACAGGGTGATACCGGTATTCATTGGCGGCTACCTTGATAGCCCCCTCAATCCGCTTCTCTGATGTCAGCCCGTAGTGTTCCTCCAAATACAGAACTAAATATTGAATATCCACGTCCGTCAGCCGGTTCCCGTCCCGATACCAGCCAAGGGGCTTCACAATGTCAACCCGGTCAGTCAGGAGGTTGCTACTGAACGCCCTTCGAAGCAGCGGGTCATGCAAAAACACCGCCCTGTAATTCCCCGGCGTGTTGGCGGTCTGCCCCTTCTGGGTGGTTTCCAGCATCTGCCGGACTTCCCCCACCGTCTTTTCACCGTCCATGCTGTCTACGGCTGTTCCCACGGCTTGCCTGACCTCTGGCGGCAAACTTTGATACCCTCCGCTCAATCCGTTCCACCTCCTTCCCATGCCCCGTGATGACTGCGGCTTTTTCCTCCTTTGTCCCGGTCAGCAGCGTGTCTAAAAGATAACCCACATACTCCCGTTTCTGCATGGCTTCCACGAACAGCGGGTTCCACCCGTCCCCCGGCGATTTCGGCGCATATGCCGTTTCCCACCGCTCCAACAGATGGAGATAATCACTAAGCACCCGGAAGCATTTCCGCTCCGCCTGCAAGAACCGCAGTTCTGCCGACACGCTCCGTCTTGCCGGTTTTGGGGAAGCCCGCCCCCGGCTGTCATAAGAAATGCCAAAATCCGAAGCCAGCTTTTTCGCCGCTTCCAGACCGGGCAGCCCGTAAAGCCTTGCCACAAAGTCAATCACGTCCCCGTCCGCCTGGCAGCCGAAACAGTGGAACCGCTTATCCACCTTCAAGCTGGGATTCCTGTCATCATGGAAAGGGCAGCACGCCATGCCGTTCCGGTTCACCCGGATGCCGTACATTTCCGCCGCCTGCCTTGCCGTTACATTTTCCTTTACTGCTTCAAATACATTCATACCGTCCCTTCCCGGAAATAAAAAAGCATCTGCCATTTCCACAGCGGAAAGCAAATGCTTCAAATCTCCATATCTTTTTTTGTTGCTGCCCTTACGTTCCTGCGCTCCATGCGCTCCCGGTTCACCCGGTCAGCTTCTATTTTCCCCCTTGCGAGCCTGTCCTTCATGGATTCCCTTGCCTTCTCTTTAATCTGCTCCTTGTTTGCACGGCTCACCTCCGGCTTTTGGAGCGCAGACTGGACTTTCCTTAACACTTTCTGCGCCGCATTTTTAATCTGCTCCTGAACCGTACACAGGCACTTCACGGCGAAATCCCTTTTCTCCTGCGGGGCTTTCCGTTCCGGCGAAGCCAGCCACTTTTTGTAATCCTCCACCGCCCGGATGTCCTCCTTCTGCGTTTCCGCCCGGACGGTATCCGCCACAACTTCGCAGGCTTTCTCATAAGCCGTGTCCGCCACTTCCTCCACCAGCGATTCCATGTCTGCAATCTTCATGGTGACAGTGGCAAGTGCCGCCTGCTTTTCCGAAAGTTCCCGCCCTTTTTCCGCAATCAGCCCCTCCTGCTTTTCCAGTTCCTTTTCTTTTTCTGAAACGGCTTTTACGGCTTTATCAAACTTCTTTTCCTGCTCCGCTATGGCTACGGTGTTTTTCGTCAAGGCTTCCCCCTGTGCGGAGAGTATTTTCTTCTGTTTTTCAATGATGAAGTCCTGCTTTTCCAGATAATCCCGCCCGCCGTAGGACGGCTCTGCCTGCAAGTGAAGGTTATGTGCGGCGCAGATACGGAAAAGCATCTTCCGGCACTCCGCATCAAAAGTCTGCTTGCGGTTGTTGTTCCTTCCCTTTTTCTTATCCGGTTCAGGGAGCGGCACTCCCAGTTCTTCCAACGCCTTTTCCTGCTGGGGGCATAACTCCCCATACCGGTTTTTGCAATCGAATACATGGCGCTCATGGATATGCGGCGTCCCCTCGTCCAGATGGAGCGCCCAGTCCAGAAGATGCACGTGGGAACCAAAACGCCGGTCAAACTCTGCATAAAACTCATTCACAATCTGGAACAAGGTTTCCGGCGGGACGGATTCCTCCACCGTCCCAATCTGGTAAATGCTTTCCTCCGGGCAGGTCTTATTGTTCTTTAACAAATCCCCCACCGTGCGGTTGCGTTCCGTGTGCCGGTTCTTCTCATTCCTTGCGTTCTGGGCTTCAATGAAATCCGAATAATTCTCGGTGTAATAAGCCAGTTCTATCTGCTCAAAGCTGAAATCCGGCTGGGAAGAATCCTCCCGGCTCCCGGCGGTGGTATAGCCCCGGTAGCAGTCCCAGTATACATTTTTCTTTGCCCGCTCCGAATCAATATGACCGCTGTTTTCCACGTCAAAGCGGCGGTCATTGTGGCGTGGGTTGTACGTGCCGTTTTTGCCGGAGCGTCCGTTGTGCCGTGTCAGTTTCAATCCAAAATCCCCCTTTCCTTTTTACCGATTCCCGGGCTGGCGGGAGGGCTGCGAAGCCGCCGAACCTGCGGGGCTTGCGTCAGGTAATACCCAGTACGAATTGACGCAAGCGCCAACTCTAGCTGGGCAAGGCGTTTCACCCTTGACCCGATAAGGACTGCCGCCCTTAACCCGCCAATGGGCGTTGCCCCTTGACCCCAACAGGGCTGCTGCGCCCCTGTACCCCGCATAAAAGGTTGCCGCCAACGTGAGTGCGCTGCGCCCGCCCACGTCAAAGACGGCTCCCTTTTTCCGTATCAGAAAATCAGAACGCGCCGCGCTCGTTCTGATTTCCTACAGAAACCGCAGCCATTCCCCATGACAGCCGGAAAAACACGCCCAAAACAGGCATTTCCGCCGTCCGGGGCTTCCCTGATGTCTGATACCTCTACCGTGAACCACGGGGAAAATACCGGCTCCGCACCCGTTGTTTTGACCGTAAAACGCCCCCAAATCAGGCAATATCCTTCCCGCCCGGCATGGACTTGAAGCCGTGTTCTTTGGCATATGCCCTCGCCGCCGCCCGCCGTTCCTCACTGTAAGGCGGAACCAGCCGGATAGACAGCCGGGACTTATCCAGAACATAGGTCACGCTCCCTTCCGGCGTGGACTTCTCCAAACGGCACAGGAGCGGATATTTTTTGCTGAACTCCGCCAGCCGCCGCTTCAAGTCCGCATTGAATGTGTAAATACTGGCTTCCTTCTCACCCTCGTTGAAGTTGACAATCGTTTCCTTTTCATACTTAGACGGCTTTCCCATAAAATCCCTCCCAGTCTGTGCTTTTTTCAACCATGCGGATATGCTTCTTTGCTTCAAAATATCCTTCCATTTCCAAACGGAGATGGCGGTAAAAACAGGGATACCATTCCCCGGCTCCGCCGTCATCCAGCTTCCTTGCCAGGCACAGCACCCGGCGTTTCACTTTTTCATCCACTGTCAGGGCAGTGACCCATTTCAGCCTGCGGACGGTGTTCTCATGGCTCCCGCACCCGAAGGCATATAAAATCTTCTTTTCCTCAATGCTTAACTTCATGTTCCTTCCTCCATAATTGATAGTTTGTTTTCCTGCCGTTTTGCCTGCAATCCGTTCCTGCCCGGAATCACCCCAGCGTTTTCCGTTCCTTTGGTATGCTCCTGTCATGGCACTACTTCTCCGGGAACGGTATCACTTGCAGCCGGTCATTCTGTTTTCAATGTCCTGTGACACTGAAATCTTATCAAAATAAACCGGCTTCCCCCGTATGTCCGAAAGGCTGGAAAATTTCCCGAAAACGCAAAATTTCCACGCTTTCGGAAATGCCCCGTGCTATAATGGCCATGAACCATGTTTTGAGAGGAGGGGCGCAATGTATATAAAACTGACGCTTCAGGAGAAATTGAAAGACGAGAGAACCAGCCGCCACATGACGCTTGCGGAACTGGAAAAGGCAACGGGCATAGCAAGAGCCACGCTGGGAAAATATGAATCCGACAAATGCACGGATATAAGCCCGTTCAACCTTGCAAAGCTGGCGGAATACTACGGCCTTTCCATGGATTACCTCATGGGGCTGACCGAAAACAAGAACCACCCGAACACCGCCCTGCATGAGCTGCACTTGAATGATTCCACGGTTGATTTGTTAAAAAGCGGCGCACTCAACAACCGGCTTCTCTGTGAGTTTGTCTGCCATCCGGGATTCCTGCGCCTGCTGACGGATATGGAAGTCTGCATTGACCGGATTGCGGATATGCGTATCCGTGACATGAACTTAGTTCTGGAACAGGCAAGGCAGTCCGTCATGGAACAGCGGCAGCCCCCGGAAAACGACCTCTATATGCGCACGCTGGAACTGGGGCAGGTCAGCGAGGAACTGTTTTTCAGCCACGTCATCCATGATGACCTTGACCGGATTGTAAAAGACCTCCGCACCCGGCACGAATCCGACAAGACCACTGCCGAACTGGAAACCCCCGCAGCAGATTTTGCCCGGAACATCCCGGTGATACTGCTGGACGCCCTCATGCACAAAGGCACGGCGGACGAAAAACGGGCGTTTACGATCTGCCGGGTATTCGGCATTGATTATATGAACCTCCCGGAAGAGGAACGTGCCACCCTTGCCCGTGTGTTTAAAAAATCCCCCCTGCTCCCCACAGCTTCCAGCCAGCGTGGAAAATCAAAGCTGCTGTCCCTGTTTGGGAAGAAAAAGACGAAAGAATGACGCAAAAAGGGCTGCCATTCCCGAAAAATCCGGTTAGCAGTCCTCTTTACTGTATCGTGTGTCCCATGTTCAATTTTCCGGCTTTAGAGCCGCTTTTTCCAGACAGGAGCCAGCCGCATTATACATAGACCAGTTCCGCATAGATAATTTCCTCCGCCCGGCTGCGGATAGAATTGCAGCGGCGCACCCATTCAAGCTGGTCATCCGCTTTCAATTTCTCCGTCACGCCTTCGGCGGCTTTCATCTGCTCCATGATAAGGTCAAGCCGTTCCTGTGCCTGCTCGTCCACGTCGGCAAGGTGCGTCCAGAGTTTCCCGGATAACAGCAGGCTGCAATAAAGGGCGGGGCGGGCTTCTTCCAGATAGGCTTTACGCCTGCGCCCCCAATGCCCGATAGGGCGGGATTCCTCCGTCAGCCGCAGGGCGGGAATGTAATAATCACCCACAAGAACGTAGTCAAGGCCGTTGTTATCGTCATGGATTCTTTTTGGCAGTTCTTTCATTCGTGACCTCCTGTATTCAGTTTTCCAGAATCCAGTTGTTCGTGTCCCTGTTCATGTGAATTTGTTAGGCAACTGAACTCTTCACGAACAAGTATGGCATATCTTTCCCCAATTTCTGATAGTTGAGAGAGTGGGAGGTTTCCCGCCCCCGGCTCTCCCCGGTGTTGTAAGTGTCATGAGGTAAGCGCCTCGTGGACGCTCCCTCCCGAACCGTGCGGGCACCTCTCGATGCACACGGCTCTCCATATGCCATCAACTAACAAAATCAGTCTTTTCCGTGTATCTCACGGTGGCACGCCGGGCATACTGCCAGCGTTTTCCTATGGTTCTTTAACATAACTTTTTCCCACTCATATTTACCGCTAAGGCTTTTCAGCCGTTTCACCTGATGAATCTCCACGTCATTTGTGTACTGTCCGCAGAGTTCACAGGTTTTGGAGCGCAGTTTTGCCGCTATGCGGTTCGGTTTATCATACCGCTTATAGGCGGGCAGGATATCTGCCTGCGGCACATTAGGCTTGTCCTTGCGGATAAAAGGCCCTCTGTAAAATACGCTCTCCTTCATACCGCCTTTTGTCTTATAAATGACTGTAAACCGTCCATTTCTGAAATATCTCTTTTTGATTTTTCTGGTCTTTGTGCGGTATTTATTTGCGAATGTTTTCAACATACTATAATGCATTAAACTCGCATACTTGCTCATTGCGCATACATTACATGCCAGTGAGTAATAGTTGTACAAACCTCTGATTTCAGAGTTGTACTTTGACAGGATTTCGATATCCTTACGGTTAATGAGCTGTGGTCTGTGAATGGCTTTCCAATGCTCTTTTTGTGTAACTTTGTCCTTCTTGATACGGATTGCGCCATACTCCAACAGTTTTGATTCCCATTTTTCATGCGGCATGTATAACTTTACTGCGCCGCTGTACCCCTTCACTTTCCTGCCTTGGCGTTTTGTGATTTCCCGGCTCTTTGAAATAGAGATATCATAGCCGAGGAATCTCGCCCGGTCAGTAGCATAGGTGATTTTGGTTTTCTCCACTGACAGCGTAAGGTTTAATTTTTCTTTGAGGAATACAGCAAGGTCTGCTTTTAATTCTTCCGCATCCCTTTTGCTCCCGATAATGCTTATGATAAAGTCATCCGCATAACGGACGTATTGCAGGTTTTTATAGGTTTCATCCCTGAACTGCTTAGACGGGATTTCCCTCTGTTTCTCCCGCAGTCTGCGTAATTCCCCGGCACGTTCTTTCTTTTCGGCTTCGGTAAGCGTATCCCATACTTCCCTGTTCTGGCGCATGAACTTCTGCACTTCACGGTTCCGTCTGGCGTATTCCGGGTTCACTTTACGGTTTACCCGGTTCCCTTTTATAAAGCCTTCTTTGTATTCCTCCACATACATATCCAATTCATGCAGGTAAATATTTGCCAATATGGGACTGATACCGGAACCCTGCGGAGTGCCGCAGTAAGTCCTGTTGTACTGCCATTGTTCCATATATCCGGCTTTCAAATTTCCACATCAATGAGATAAAAGCTTCGTCATCAATGCGCCTGCGCAGAATATCAATGATAACATGGTGGTCGAAGCTGTCAAAACATGCCTGAATGTCACCTTCCACAAACCAGTTTGCCCCCGCAAATGTCCGCTGTATCTGTTCGAGGGCTGTATGGCAGCTCCTTTTCGGGCGGAATCCGTGGGAATAGTCGGAGAAGGTTGGCTCATAAATGCTTTCCAATATCATTCGGACTACTTCCTGCACCAGCTTGTCATCCCCGGAAGGAATCCCAAGCGGACGCTTCTTACTGCTGTTTTTCTTTGCAATATATGTACGCCGTGCAGGTTTTGGGCGGTAAGAACGGTCTTTTAATGCGCTGATGATACGCTCTATTCTCGGACTGCTCATTCCGTCCAGTGTTTCACCATCCACACCCGGCGTCATGCTTCCCTCATTGGCGTAGATATTTCTATATGCCAAAAGGTAAAACTCCGGGTTGTACAGGTTCCGGTAGAGCCTTTGGAACCTATACGATAAATCTTTAGACTGTTTGTTTAGGCTATTCAATACATCAGTTGGATTTCTCATGATGCCTCACGCACCTTCCTTTCTTTCTCTGTATTAAAAGCATACTGCTCCCCTTCGTCATGTGGGCGGCTCTCCCGCTTCCGTTTTTACGGCTATCCCTGTAAATCCAGAGTCCACGGGCTACTATGGGAGCTGTGTAACCATGCCCGCATATGGGCGGGTTTAGGTCATCCCCGGTAGCGTATGCCATACTTAGCGTTCCGTGTTGTCGGTAATCTTTGTAGATATGTGGCGTTCGCCGTTCAACCTAATCTAAGGCTTGCCCTGCTTTGGATATCGCACGTCTGCCGACGATTGAGCGACAGACGCCAAAGCACCGTGCGTTTCATCTTCTTTCGCACGTAGGCCAGATACTCCCAGGCTCCGGCTACCAATCAAGCAGTTTAGCTTTCATCCTCATACACGGATTTTCATCCCCACATAAAACAGCGGTTAGAAGATTGCGCCGTTTTATGCCAGTTATAGCGTTAATAGTGGCGGCTATAACAACGACATGCTACACTCCCCAGAGGGTTTCCCCTCACGGATAAGTCGTGGAATGATAGACTATAAATTTTCACCGTCCTTTCTTTGATATCTTTGTCTACCGCTTGCTAAAGGCGGTTTATGGCATACACCCTAACGGGCGCACAATAGTTTCTTTTCCCAGGGCGGCGGCTAACTCCTTTAAGGTGGTGGGTTCTTTGCCGCCCAGAAAGATGGAAGTGTCCATATTTCCGATGATGGTGTCGGCGTTGTCCTTGTAGATGGCCTTTAACTGGGACTGCGCCTGCAATACCAGACAGGCGGAAATCTCCCGGCTTCGGATGGTGGCTACCAGCTTTTCCAGCTTTGGAATCTGCCCGATGTTGGCACACTCGTCAATCAGGCAGCGCACATGGACCGGGAGCCTGCCGCCGTACACATCGTCCGCTTTTTCACAGAGCAGATTAAACAGCTGGGTATAGCACATGGAAATCAGGAAGTTAAAGCTGTCATCGGTATCGCTCATAATGAGAAATAAGGCGGTTTTTTTGTCCCCCAGGGTGTCCAGTTCCAGCTCGTCATAGGCTGTGACCTCCCGCAGCTCGGCAATATCGAATACCGCCAGCCGCGCGCCGCAGGAAATCAGAATCGACTTCGCGGTTTTGCCCGCCGCCAGTTTATATTTTTTGTACTGCCGCACCGCAAAATGGTTGGGCTTCTCGGATTCCAGCGCGTCAAACATCAGGTCAACAGGGTTTTTGTATTCCTCATCGTCCTCCCGGACCTCCATCGCGTTAATAAACTCAATCAGGGTGGAGAAGTTCTGCTCCTCCACCGGGGCCTCGTAGTGGATATATCCAATCAGGGCGCAGTACAGCAGCGTTTCCGCTTTGACCCAGAAATCGTCACTGGCTTTCCCCTCGCCCTTGGTGTTGGCGATTAAGGTTGTCACCAGCTTCAAGATGTCCTTTTCGCTGTGGATATAGGCGAAAGGATTGTATTTCATGGATTTTTTGAAGTTGATGGTATTCAGCACCTTGATCCGGTACGGTTCATAGATAGTTTTGCCGTTCTTGTCCTTCATGGGCTTTCCGTCCTTATCCAGCTTCGGCGCGCCCCGTTGGAGCAGCTTTCCACATTCGACCAGGATTGTGCCTTTCGGATCAGTAACCACATACGAGCTATGGAGCTGCATCAGGTTGGGCTTGAGCCAGAACCGGGTCTTGCCGGAGCCGGAACCGCCGATTACCAGCACATTTTTGTTGCGGGCGGTCTTGGGGTCCTTGGGGCGGCTGCTCATGGTAAGGCGTTCCGTCTGGGTGAGGATCACATTGTTCTGGAATACCGGATCGACATAAGGGGCGATGTCCTGGGAATTTCCCCATCTCGCAGAACCGTACTCGATATTCGGGCGGTACTTCTTGGCGTTTTTGCCTTTCAGGTAAACAGCCAGCCGGAGCGCCGCGCCGCAGCACAGCCCGACCAGCAGGTCCAGCGGGTGAAAGCTGGGCCAGAAACTTCCAAGAGCCGCCGGAAGGACGGAGATTAAAGACAATACCTTTTCCGAAGCGTCCGCGCCCTGGGCCATCCGCCACGCCTCCCCGAAGTTGGTGGAAAACAGCCCCATCAGGATATAGGGCAGGTTCAGCAAAACGAGCTTCTTGATGTTCAGGGGCTTTTTCATCGTTCCAGCTCCTTTCGCTTTGTGCGGTCCACCACCGCGTTTTTCACCAGCTCCTTGAACTGGTTCAGCTTCGCCAGCACAGACGGGCGGGACGCCTTGCGGACCTTCTTCTGGGTGTACTCGGTAAACGCGGAGGTCAGCGCGTCCGCGTCGCGGGCCTTGAAAAAGACCAGGTACTTGGGCGGGGAGCAGCTGCGGTCCTTCTTTACCGCGTAATCCACGCCGTACTTCCGGGCAACCCGTTCAAACACCTTGATGGAGGGGTCTGTGATCTCAAGATTGGACACGCCCTGGTTCTGCCCGATGAGCTGCTTCACCGTCTGCCTGCCCTGGGGCTTGACCTCCGCGCCCTTTTCCCGCTGTTTCTGCATCTTTTGCTCTTTCAGGTGCGCCAGATACTTCATAATTGCCGCTTTGAACAGCCTGCCGGTGAACTTTGTGCCGCTGACAATGAGCGTCAGGGTTTTGCTTTCCACTTCGTCCTGCATGGGTGTTTCGCCTCCTCTCTATGGATTTTCTGCATGGTTTCTCTATCGGAGCTGGTCTTGCCGGTCATAGCGCAGGTTTCCGTTTCGGACCTTCGCATGGCTCACAATCCTGATATGCCCCTGTTCCTGGCGTTCCAGGGACTTTTTATATCCCTCCTCGGTGAGAAAGGCGCGGCTGCGTTCCCCTTTCCAGCCAACAGGGGAATCAGCGGTCAGGGTATCAAAAATAATCATGTGCCGGGTGTCCTCCGCGAACCGGTTTAAGTCCATGTAACTATGGCCGGAATACTCCCGCGCCCCGGCTTTAAGCCGCATTTCCTCCATCAGCTGGCCGATGGTCTTTTGCTCAGGCATGGTGTGCGCCCCCTTTCTCCCGGCCCTGGCCTTTCACCGTCAGAATCCCGTCCAGCGTGGTGGCGGTGATCCGCAGGCGTTCAGCGGTGGCAATATCGTTTTTGACCGTTTCATCGGTCGAGTGTCCACAGACCACCAGCACATGGGATCGGCGCAGGTAATCTCTGGCGATGTCGATTCCGTCCTTGTGTTCCTGGGGGATTTCATCTTTCAAAAACAGCGGCAGGAACAAAACAGGGCAGACCGGGGAATATCCGGCGTCATACACCTGGCGGCAGTAGCTGGCGGCGTTTGCCGCATTTTCATGGGGGTTCTTGCTCCAGGGAGCGGTGATATACGCAAGCGGTCGTTTCATAACAGATTCCTTTCTCCCGGCAGTTCCGGGCAGACAAAAACGGCCAGCTTTCAGAAGCCGCCGTACATATCGTGGTTGACCTGTGAGGTGTAATGGTTGCTCATGGTGGTGGGCGCGTTGAACAGCACCGTCAAAAGGTACTGCTTCATGTTCCGTACCTCGGTGGTGTTCTTTTGCAGGCAGTCCATGACAAACTCGATGTGGGAGCTGTCCAGCTTCAGGAAGCGGGAGCGCACTACCTCATGGGGGAAGTCCGCCCCGGCAATCCGGGTGGTCTTACGCTTCGCGCAGACCGTTTCCACCAGCAGCTCCACAATCTCGTCCAAATCCTCCCGGTAGGTCCCAAACCGCTGTTTGAGGCAGTCATACTCGATATTCTCCAAAATCAGCTCCCGATAACTTTCCATCTCTGTGAGCGACATCGTTTCCCTTCGTTTCGGTTCCGGTGGCTTTGCCGCCGTTCCCCGGAAGGGAAGGGAATCGGTAATTGATCCGTCAGTAATTGATTTTTGGGTATTTAATTTCTCTATATTTATTTGCGTTGGATTTTCCGTTGACGGTTTTCCCGTTGACGGATTATCCGTTGTCGGAAAACCCGACAACGGTTTTTCCAACAACGGTTGGGCGGGCGGTTCCTCTGTTACCGGACGCTCATAAATCACATACTCGTTGGCGCTGAACTTGCCGCCCGCGTCGGTGGTCTGGCGGCGCTTGATGTACCCCGCCTTTTCCAGCTCATTGACTGCGGAGCGGATCGCGTCCTTGCTTTCCCGGTTGATAACAGCCAGGCCGGAAAGGGTGTAGTCCCAATCCTCCGGCAGTGAGAGCATCTGGGACAGCAGGCCCTTTGCTTTCAGGCTCAGGCTCTTGTCCCGCAGATGATAGTTGCTCATGACGGTGTATCCCTGTGTGCGTTCTACGCGAAAAACGGCCATTTTCTGCACTCCTTTCGTTTCCCAGGGCATGAAAAAAGCCACAATCCCGTAAAAAGAATTGCGGCGTTCATTTGCTGGCTGACTTCTGCCTGTACCGGTGAAAAAACGGCGGCATGGGCGGTTTGTCAAACAGGCTCTCTAACTGCGGAAACGTCAGGGTTTGAAAAATCCTGTCAATCTCAATGGTTTCCATGTTTCGCTGGGAGCGGCAGTCCTCCCGGATGGCTTCTCTGATTTCCTTAACGGTACACATATTCATTCCTTCCTCTCAATTTGTCGGGTTTACGGGTGGCGTTTCTTTTTGGGCTTGAAGTCCAGGATATGCCCCTCAATGACGCGGGCATACCGTTTGATTTTGATGTCCCGGCGTTTCTGGCTGGCGAGAACGGCCTGGTAGCCGTCCTCGTCCAGAAACAGGCGCGTTTCATCACCGGGTGCGCCGTAGGCGGTACGGGGCCGCAGGACGGAAAACTCCACCATCCAGCGGGTCTTATCCTGAAACCGTTCCACAGCCAGTATGTTGTGGCCCTTTAACTCCCTGGCAACGTGATCTCTCATAGGCGCTCCTTTCAGCGTTCCTGATCTCTCTGACGCTTTTTCTGCCACTGTTCCAGCAGTTTGATGATGGTTTCCTGCATCCGGGCAGGGGTGTAGCTTTTGGGAAAATACTTCCGCAGGGTGTCGGAGGTAAACGTCACCTTGTCCAGATCGCTTTTCTTTTCCTCGCCCATAATCGCCCGCATTACATCTATGGATAAACGCCCCTCCTGGCTGAATTTCTTGAGCCGCTGGGCTTGGGAAAGGGAGGGGGTGGCCTGTTCGCTGTCCATCGCGTCCAAAAGCTGTGTCTGTTCTTCTTTTTTGAGAAAGGACAGCTCATAGGCCGGGTTCAGGGCAATTTTCTTTTCGTCCACCATGTTCAGCAGTTCGGGGATTAACTCGGTCAGGCGGATGTAGCGTTGCACCTGCCTTTGACTTTCACCAGCTTGATTTGCGACAAGCTGAATAGAAGTACTGGACTTCTCGCCAACTTGGCGAGAAGTTAAATCCGACCGTTCTCCTTGATGTTTGATGGCCTCCAATTTCATCTTGTAGGCAAAGGCCCTCTCGCTGGGGAGCAGGCTTTCCCTTTGCAGGTTGCTGTCAACCATGATAATCGTGGCGGCGTCATCGTCCAAATCCCGGACAATGACCGGCATGGTTTCTTTCTCTGCCAGTTCACTGGCCCGATGCCGCCTGTGTCCGGCTACCAGCTCATAGCCGCCGCTGGGGTCGGGTCTGGCAATCGCCGGAACCAGAACGCCGTACTGCCGGATGCTGTCCGCTGTTTCCATCATGGCATCATCATCTTTGACCTTGAAGGGGTGTCCCTTGAACGGGTGCAGCTCGCTCAAAGAGATTTCTACCACCTTTTCCCGCCCCGCGTCGGCGCGGCTTTCCTCGGTGGTAAACAGATCATCGACCGATGCCAGCTCTACTTTTTTCGCGCTGCTTTTCAAGTTTCAACACCTCCTTGGTCAGATTTGCGTAGCCCTCCGCTACTTTGCCGCCTGGGTCATGGGCGAAAATGCTCCTGCCCTCCGCGCTGGTTTCCTTTGCCCGGACAGAATGGGGAATCTCTGTGCCGAATACCTTGATTTTGCTGCCGTAGGTTTCCCGCAGCAGGGCGGCAATCTCTTTGGCAAAGTTGGTGCGGTTGTCCACCATCGTCAGCAGGATACCGTCTATTTGCAGTTTCGGGTTGATCTGTCGCTTGACTTTGGCTACCGTAGAGAGCAGCTGTTCCAGCCCTTTGGCGGGCAGATACTCCGCCTGGACGGGGATTATGATCCGGTTGGCGGCGGCCAGCGCGTTGACGGTGAGCATACCCAGGGAGGGCTGGCAGTCTATGAGGATATGGGAATACTGCCCCTTTACACTGTCCAGATATTGCCGCAGAATCGTTTCCCGGCTCATAGCGTTTACCAGCGACACCTCCATGCCGGACAGCTGAATATCCGCCGGCATCAGGTCCACACCCTCCGGGTGGCGCAGAATCCCCTCGCCGGGGCGGACCGGCTGATCGGTCAGGATACGGCCCATCGCGTCAGAGAGGGTAAAGGGCAGCTTATCCGGCTGGGGATTGCCCAGGCTGATGGTCAGGCTCCCTTGCGGGTCCCCGTCAATGAGAAGCACTTTCTTTCCGGCCTGCGCCAGTCCAATCCCTAAGTTGGCACAGGTTGTGGTCTTGCCCACACCTCCCTTTTGGTTGGCGATGGCGATGATTTGCGTGTTCAAGATAATCACCTCGTTTCTTGGTATGAAAAAAGGGAGAATGTGACCGGAATCAACATTCTCCCTTAGAAACGATATGTGATTGTGCAATAATCTGTCTTTTGTGAGGTTAGCTTTTGAGAGCCATCTCGCCGCAAACCCGCATGAATACTGGGTTTTTGCCTGTTTGCTTTCCCTTTCCCCAATAACCTGTGTTCAACGAAATGTACTCTGCCGATGTGTCGGTCAAGATAAAATCGGCGTACCGTGCGAGGTTCCAGCAGGGGAAATTCATGGGGACGTATGCACCCTATGGGTATATCAAAGACCCCGCCGACCATAACCACCTGCTGATAGATGATAAGGTTGCCCATGTAGTGAGGGAGATATTTGAACTTGCATTAGAGGGAAATGGAATCTCCAAAATCCGCAAGCACATCAATAAACAGCATATCTTACGCCCTGCCGCTTATGCGGTGGAGCAGGGGGCGGCAGGCTATGAGCGGTACTTTGAGGGGAACGAGGAAAACCGCTATATCTGGAGCGAGAACAGCGTGAGGGGCATTTTAAGAAGCCCGATATATGCGGGGAACCTTGCAGGCTACAAGCGGATTGCCGCCAACATGAAAAGCAGGAAACGCCCCTCTAAGCTGCCCGAAGAATGGGAAGTGATACCCGACACCCATGAGGGGATAGTCACGCAGGAGGAGTTTGACACCGTACAGCAGCTTATCACAAGCCGCAGACTGCCCGAAAACAAGGGCGGCTTTGAGAACATTTTTGCAGGCGTTATCAAGTGTGCGGACTGCGGCTACGCTCTTCGGGCTATGAGTGCCAACAGAAGAAAACGCCCCGACATCATCGACTGCGTACAATACACCTGCAATAATTATGGCAGGTATGGCAACGTCATGTGTACCGCACACGCCATTGAAGCGAGGGATTTATTCAATGCCGTGCTTGCAGATATTAACCGTTTTGCGGATATGGCTGTGAAAGACGAGCGGGCAGTGAGGGCGATTGAGAAGCGGCTCACGGAAACAGACCAGAGCAGGGCAAAGGCAATGGAGAAAGAACGGAAGAAGCTGAACAAACGCCTTGCAGAGCTTGACAGGCTGTTTTCCTCTCTCTATGAGGATAAGGTCATGGAGCGTATCACCGAGCGGAATTTTGAGATGATGTCGGGGAAATACCAGAAAGAGCAGTTTGAAGTCGAAGCAAGACTGAAAGAGGTAACGGAAACGCTCAATGAAAGCTATGAGAAATCGCAGGGAATCCGTGACTTCCTCTCCCTTATCCGCAACTATCAAGGATTAAAGGAACTGGACGCAACGATTGTAAACGCCTTGATAGACAAGATACTTGTTTCGGAGCGTGAGAAGATGGCAGACGGAACAGTTAGGCAGGAAATCAAGATTTACTATAAATTCATCGGCTTTGTCGGTGAATTACATATCACACCCACAAAACGGTGGACAGCATTATCCGCTAAACACTGTACAGTGTGCGGTGTTGAATACGTCCCCCACTCCGCAATATCGAAGTATTGTCCAGAGTGCAGGGGAAAGATAAGAAAGGCTCAAGGGACAGAAACGAAACGTAGGAGCAGAGAACGAAATAGACAGGAATGTATTGAACTGTCCGCAAAAAATGACCGACTGACATTGAACAGCAGGAAGGGCGGATTTTAAGACAGGGCAACATGAATGACAAGGTAAAGATTTTCCGGTATGTGACGGAAGGCACATTCGATTCGTACAGTTGGCAGCTTATCGAAAATAAGCAAAAATTTATCGGGCAGATTATGACGAGCAAATCCCCGGTCAGAAGCTGTGAGGACATAGACGAAGCGGCTCTCACTTATGCAGAAGTGAAGGCTCTGGCAACGGGCAATCCCTATATAAAAGAAAAGATGGATTTAGATATTCAGGTATCCAAGCTGAAGCTGTTAAAGGCGAACCACACCAGCCAGAAGTACCGTCTGGAGGACAACATCGTGAAGCATTACCCGGTACAGATTGCTTCCATGAAAGAACGCCTTGCGGGGTATCGTGCCGACATTCAGACCTACGCACAGAATAAATTCCCGGATAAAGACACTTTCTCCATAAAAATCGGGAACCGGGTATATACGGACAAAAAGGAAGCCGGGGCAGCGCTGATTGATATGTGCCGGAGCGCAAAACAGCCGAATATGGCGGTCACAATCGGGGAGTATCAGGGGTTTAAGATGAGCGTTTCCTTCGATTCGTTCTTTTCCAAGTTTACGGTGAATTTAAAGGGCAGCATCAGCCATGAGGTGGAAATAGGCACTGATCCGTTGGGGAATTTGCAGAGGTTAAGCAATGCTTTAGAGGGCATGACCGGGAGAATGGAAACGGTGGCACAGAAGCTGGAGAACGTGGAGCATCAGCTTGAAACCGCAAAGGTGGAGGTCACAAAGCCATTTGCACAGGAAGCGGAGCTTGCGGAGAAACTGGAACGCCTGACGGAATTAAATGCCCTGTTGAACATGGATGAAAAGGGCGGCGATGGAATTGATATGGATGATGAGCCGGAGAATGACGGGGAACAGGAGGAACTGGATACCGGGGAAAGGGAACTTGATGCGGAAGCGGTGGCGGATGCGCCTTTTAAGCCCCAGATAAACCGGGCAGTATCGGAAAAAGTGGCAGAGCATGGGAAAGAGCGTATGCTGGCGGACAGTCCGGGAGGGCGTATTTCCATTAAAGAAAAACTTGCCGAGATGCGCCAGAAGGCATACGGGCAGAAAGCGCCAGAAAAACCGGACATCTTAAAGGGAAAAGGGCAGGAAGAAATTTTATAACATCTTTGCGAAATGGGCAGCGATGGAAAACTGCCCGTTTCCATTATTTAGAAAAAGGAGGCAACATGAACAAACATACAATCGGCGATTTATATCAGATGCAGTCGCTTCCGCTTTCGGCAAAAATACGGATGACACAGTACCGTATCCGGGAGTGGGTAGACTATTATGGGGATGATGGAGTTTACGTCAGTTTCAGTGGTGGAAAGGACAGCACTGTTTTATTACATATCGCAAGGGAAATGTATCGGAACATAGGGGCTGTCTATGTGGATACCGGACTGGAATACCCGGAGGTCAGGGAATTTGTAAAACAGCATGAAAATGTGGAGATAATCAGACCGAAAATGAATTTCCGGCAGATTATCATAAAGTACGGATACCCAATGATTGGGAAGGAAGTGGCAGGCTGTGTGTATGGTGCAAGGCGTTATGTGGAGAAACTGGCAGAACGGGAGAAAAAGGCGGGCGGTGGAGAAATCATTCCGAATTACAGTTATATGGCGGATTTGGTAGGCATAGACCGGAGGGAGGACAGGGAAAATGCAGCTTACCAGAGCCTGAGCCGGGGAGAGATACCGAGTGCGGATATTAAAACGCCTGTCCGCTATCTTATTCTGCAGGGAAAATATCCCCATAAAGAAAACGGGGTGGAAACATCGGAATATTCCAAGATGTACAATAAAGAGAGATATAAATTCTTTCTTGATGCGCCTTTTGAAATATCAGACCATTGTTGTTCCATTATGAAAAAAGCGCCCATGCACAATTACGCAAAGAAAACGGGAAAAATGCCAATGACAGCACAAATGGCAAGCGAAAGCAGGCTCCGGACAACGAACTGGCTGAAAAATGGCTGCAACGGTTTTGATATGAAAAGCCCGATCAGCAACCCAATGTCATTCTGGACAGAGCAGGACGTTTTAGAATACATTTACCATAACCATATCCCGGTTGCAAGTGTGTACGGGGAAGTAGTGGCAGACTACGGGAAAGGAAAACCGACAGAAAATACAATGGATATGGGGATATTTGATATAGGCAAGCCTGTATTTGACACTACCGGATGTGACAGGACGGGGTGTGTTTATTGTGGTTTTGGATGCCATAGAGAGAAATCGCCGAACCGGTGGGAGCTTGCGGAGAAACTCTCGAATCCGGCTCTTATAGATTATATGATGCGTGGAGGGGCGTTTGATGAAAAGGGTATTTGGAAGCCGGATAACCGGGGACTTGGTTTCTGGTTTGTTGTGGAATGGATTAACGTGCATGGAAAGCTGCATATCATCATGCCGCACCGGGAGGAATATCTTGGACAGTATATGACGGAAGATACAGAGAAATATCTTGCAGCATAAAAACAGGGATACGGAAAAGGAGAACCATAATGGGAAGAAAGACAGGGGATCAGAAAACAGGGAAAGCGATTCTTACATTTACAGTGGCAGAATGTGGGGAATACCACAGCCTCGGAAAATACTATGAGGGCATTAAAACTTTGGAGGAAGCGGTCAATCTTTATCAGCAGATACCACCGGAGCGCATGAACGGTATCCCTTCGATTGGTATCAATCTCCATGTGGAAGGGACGGATAAGATGGAGGATGTACAGGCAGACCTACTTTCCGGGGACGAAATAGACATAGGTTTTATCAACCTTATACCAGAGTTTTGTGGGAATCCAGAGGTAGAGGCGGCGGTAAAGATGATAATTGGGAGGTTTCCGGATAAAGAGGTGATTGAGTATTAAACCTAATATTGGAAATATCCGGCATACAAGGGCGGTCAAAAAAGGCTGTCTTTTATTATGATTAAAATTAGGAAAATGGAGGTTAGAAAAATGGAAACAGCAGGACAGAACACAAAACAGGTCATGGAGGAAAATGGCGTATTAAAGCAGTTCATGGAGCTGCTTAACCAGCAGAACATGAAAGAGCAGTCACAGGACTTTATGGGGATTTTCTGGTATGTGGCGGGGATGCAGGTACAGCTTTCCGCAATGGTGGATGAATTACAGGGCGTCCGGGAACAGCTTTCACAGATGCAGGAGAAACAGCCGAAGCCTGTTACGGAGAACCTCATGGAGAAAGTGTCGCACCTTCAGGAGAAAATCACGAGCCTGTCGGAACGCCTGACAGAAGCAAGAAACCGTCTGGTGGAAACAGCGGCGCAGGCAGTCAGCGCCTTTAAGGAAAAAGGCAGGGCGGAGATGTGCAAAGTTCTCCAGAAAGGAATCTCCGGCATGAAGTCCATGCTTTCCGGCTACCGGGAACGTCTGGTTGACGTGATGACGGACTGTGAAAAGACAGCCAACCAGATTGACAGCATCGGGGATGAATTGAAGCAGATTGGGAACAGCGTTTCCAACGTGGGCAGGCTGTTAGCCGGGAAAGGCACGAAAGAGGTATCGGACGAAAAGCCGGGTGTCGGTCTGACAAGGGCAGTCAACACGCCTGTAAAAAAGGCAGTGGAGAACCTCCGGAAGAAGATTGACGGGGCGGACAAAGCATTTGAAAAGCTGGATCGGCTCTCTGCCCGTCTGGATGCCGGGAAGGAAGCGGAGAAAGGAGGGCGGGTGTCCGTAAAGGATAAGCTGTCGCAGATGAAGGAAAAAGCAGGACAGCAGAAAAAAGCGCCGGAGCCGGACAAGGCAAAAAACAAAGAGGAATGTTTATAAAATTATCAGCACATAAAAATATCCAAAGCGGGGGCAGACAGGGAAACTTATCTGTCCCCTGTTTTTATGGAGGAAAAGGAGAGATAACCATATGGCAGATGGAAGAACTGAAAAACAGAAAGTAAAGGAGATAACGGACAGGCTGGAGGAAGGCTTGAAGGAGCTGTTTGAGGGGGAGAAATATAAAAGCTATCTGAACACCATGTCAAAATTCCACAATTATAGCGCAAACAATATCCAGCTTATAGAGATGCAATGCCCGGATGCGACATACGTTGCCGGGTACAAGGCATGGCAGAGGAATTTTGAACGCCATGTAAACAAGGGCGAGAGGGGTATCCGTATCCTTGCGCCCGCACCTTACAAAATCAAAGAGGAACAGGAAAAGATTGATCCGGTGACGAATGAGCCTGTGCTTGACCGGGACGGGATGCCCGTCATGGAGGAAGTGGAGATAAAGATACCCGCCTTTCGTGTTGTCACAGTGTTTGATTATTCACAGACAGATGGGAAAGAACTTCCCGGACTTGGCGTGAGCGAGCTGCATGGGGATGTGGAGCGTTACCGGGATTTTATGGAAGCGTTAGAGAGGGTTTCCCCTGTTCCCATCCGCTATGAGGGCATGGAGGGGGACAGAAAAGGCTATTTTATTGATTTGAGCCACCATATCGCCATTAAAGAGGGCATGAGTGAAGCACAGACCGCAAAAACAGGAGTCCATGAGGTGACACACGCTAAACTCCATGCAAGGGAAGTAGAACAGGATACAGAAAAAGCAGTTTATAAAGACCGGGAAACGAAAGAGGTGGAAGCCGAGAGTGTTGCCTACACTGTATGCCAGCATTTCGGGATTGACACGTCCGATTATTCTTTCGGGTATATCGCCGGGTGGAGCAGCGGAAAAGAGATGTCGGAGTTAAAATCTTCCCTAGACATCATTCGCCGGACTTCTTCTGAACTGATAAAGGGGATTGAAACACAGCTTTTAGAGATTGAAAAGGAGCGTGCAACAGAACAGGCACAGGAGGACATTTTGCTTTTAGTTGCGAATACAGACCGTTCCGAATATGACCTTTTGAATGTTAAAGGTATGGAGAGGGCAGATTTACTTAATGCGCTTCTTTCCATGAAAGACGATGACAGGCAGAGCATGGAAGCCTACCTTGAAAGAGCCGGGGCGTGGGTAACGCCGCTTGCCAATGAACGAAGCGAGGAAGTGGGGGAATACCACTTAGACTATGCTTACAATACGGATACCCATGAGATAACGGATTTTAAGGCATTACAGGAAGAACGGAAAAAAGCCAATATCCCGGTTGAATATGGAGATGTGATTGTGAGAATCTCCACACCGGACAGTGGGGAATATGAAACCATTAAAATCACAAATATGCAGTCGGAAGTAGCAAACGTTTTATATGCCATACTGTTTTTGCAAGAAAATGAGTGGAATGGAAATGTTCTGGACTATCTGCAGGAGAAAGGTTTTGAGTTTGTGCCGATTATGAGAAGCGGCGGTTTGAATGACGGTTATCCGCAGTTCTATGATTTTGATGTGGATATGAGCGAATTGGAAGTACATACCGCTTCGGAACTTCCGGCAACGGTGCAGGCGGAGCAGCTCATTAACCGCATGGAATTTCACAGGTCGGTGTATGACACTGATGAGCGCAACCTGATTATGAACCACGCCTATAAGCTGGATGATATGTATAAGACCACTTCCCTTGCACATTCCATTGCGGAGCAGAAAGATGATTTACCTCTGCTTTGGGAAACGATCAGGACAGCGGAAGAAGAAATTGATGCGCTCCCGGACGGAATGGCAGGACTGTCACAGATGCACGAATACGGGTATTCATGGGATGAAATGCTCCCTCTGACAAAGGATAAGGCATCGGAGCTGTTCGGGGAGGATGTGGCGGTGTACCAGCTCCACGCAGACGGTTCAGAAACGCTTGTGGAGGACAGGGCGGCATTAGAGGGGCATGATGGACTGTTTGGCGTGGAAAAAGGCGACTGGAACGCTTATAAGGAATACCAGTCCATGAAGCAGGAATTAGAGGACAGCGAAGCCAACCGGGAAGCACAGCTTTTATATGGTAATGGAGGAAGTAAAGATATAGGGGAAGTTCCGGTCATGGACAGCACAGCAGAAGTGCCAGAGAATACTGTAGAAAGTGGCATACAAGGAGAACAGGATTCGGATAAATTTACCTATTATGTCATTGAAGATTTATCCGCAAGGGTAGGCAACAATCCGGAAAAAGGTGAGGTGGAGCGTTTTGGCAATCTTGCGGAAGCAATCGGAAGATTTAAGGAATATAGGGAGAGGGAAGATGCCGATCAGACAGGTATGACGAAGGCGGTATTTGGCTTTGGAATCAATGGCAAAGAATTTGATGTACTTCATGTGAAAAACAACCAGAACTGTGTACCATTGGAATTTACGCAGAAAGAAGTGGAACATAGCCAGTTTAAGAGCGATTTGCAGGCTCTATATTATGAGGTTGGCTTTGACAGGGCAGAGATTTATCGGGAGAGATTGCCGGAGGAAACAAAGGATTTGGTAAAGGAACTGTTTGAGATTCAGTTAAAGACCAGCGGTATAAATAATGTTTCGCTTTATATGGACAGGTTTGATACTCTCTATGAACAGGGGAAAATGGAAAAACTGATGCCCAAAGGAGAGCAGAATTATGTTCTTGAAAATATCCCTTTTGTGGAATGGAAGAATCCGTACATAGATGTCAATGCCAGGGAAACGGCAGAGCAGGCACAGGATGGAAAACAGACAGTTGTTACCCTTACAGTGGCGGAGTGCGGGGAGTTCCACAATTTCGGAGAATACCATGAGAATATCGCAGGAGTGGAGGAAGCAATCGCCATTTTCAACCAGATACCACCAGAGAGGATGAACGGTATCCCAAGCATCGGCATCAATATCCATACAGAGGGGACAGAAAGTTATGAGGACACGCAGATGGATATTGTTTCGGGCGGAGTTGCGGATTTGGAGTTTCTGGATTATGTGCCGGATATTACAGACAACCCGAAGGCGGTGGAGGTTATTGCGGAGCTGATCGACAAGCTGCCGGACATTGAGGTGCGTGGTTCTCTGGAGAAGTGGCAGGCAGCTTTCCTTGCTGCAGAGATAGACCAGTTATCTTATGACTTTGACACTTACGAGTACAGAGATACGGTGGACGACAGGGAAGCGCAGATAGCAAATATCACAGAGGACATCAGAAACAGAAATACCAAGTATCTGAATGACTTCCTTAATGCGATTGTTTCGGACAGCATCAGAGAGGGCATGGCGGATATTTTCGGGGAAGGGACGGAGCTTGATGACAGTGAGAGCGTTCAGATAGCAAGGAAGGCGAAGGAACTGTTAGATAAGCTGGCAGAGTACAAGCCGCTTGCAAAGGTTGAGGAACTGGAAGAATGTAACTATAACATGATTGATAATATCCTGAACAATGAGAAGCCAAAAGAAGAGAAGCAAGCAGGCAGAGTTTCCATAAAGGAAAAACTGGCGGAGAAAAAGGCGGTCATCGAGCAGATGGATAAGTCAGAAAGAGAAGTCCCGGAAAAGGGAACAGAGAAAAAATCAGAGAGGGAGATATAAGTGATGGATAAATTCACAGTAGAAGAAATCAATTTCATGTGTGTGTTTGAGGGGCAGGACAAAACGGGCATGATTGCCGATATAAAGAACATAATCCCCCACATACAGGACAGCGATATGGTGGAGCTTGCAGAACAGGTTTTAGGGAAACTGGAAGCCATGAGCGATGCGGAATTTGCAGAGGTGGCATTGGAAGCGGCGGAATGATTAACGCAAATCTTTTATGGCATTATTCGACATAACGTGCTATAATTCTCTTAGTCAGATTAGAGCAGGTAGGGATAGTCTGCGGTTGTCCTTTCTGGAAACGGAAAGGAGGTCGGTATGGATACGTTAGAAGTGCTTACGTTAGTGCTGGTGATTTTTGCAGCCTTGACATACATAGACAATAAACACAACCGCAAGTAACGGAAAAGGCTATCTTCTACTGCAATAGAGGATAGCCTTGTAATCCGTTTGATTTTTAAACTGTTATTGTTTCCGATTGAACAACCGTCGGACACGCCATATCCTCCGGCTTCTAAGATGATTATAAACCAACACTGCGAATTTTGCAAGAGGGTTTAGGAAATGGGGGTGCTTCGGCACTCCTATTTTTTTACAGATTTGTAGACTATATTACAGGAGCATGGTCTTATCTGCAAGGATTTTTTTATGTTTTTTAAAACAAGGTAGGAAGGAATGGAGGGATTCCGCCGCCTTCGGCATTGTGGGCAATGTGTATAACTTCCTGTCTTATGGAGCTGTGGGCAACACTGTTTGCAGGATGTGGGAAAGCTGCTTTTGCTTTTCCATATGCTGTGAATGGTGTTGTCTGGATCTATGTCAATACTTTAGACAAAAAAAGTTGAAAGATTATGCTGCTTTTTTGAGTTCCTCATCCTCCTTTTGCTGTGGTGTCAGATAACCGATAGAGCTATGGATCCGTTTACGGTTATACCAGCCCTCTATGTATTTAAAGATTGCTCTGCGAGCTTCCTTTAAATCCTGGTAAGTATGAAGATAGATTTCTTCCTTTTTCAGTACGGAATGGAAAGATTCCATACAGGCATTATCGTATGGATTTCCCTTACGACTAAATGAATGCAGGATTCCTTTACTGCCCAGGCAGTCTTCAAATGCCTGGCTCGTATACTGACTTCCAAGATCACTATGAAGGATGATCCCCTCGGTATCCCTGACATTCAGGCATGCGTTTTCTACCGCTTTAACCGCCAGTTCCGCCGTCATAGATGTGCCATAGGCATACCCTATAATCTTTCGGCTGCACAGATCCATGACAGAAGCCAGATAGGTCCATCCTTCTTTCTGTACATGGATGTAAGTGATATCCGTACACCATTTCTGGTTGATGGTCTCCGTCCCAAAATCACGCCTCAGGATATTTTTCTTATCCTCCGGGATGCTGCCATGGTTGGCATGATGATTGTACTTCTTTACTACGATAGAGCGCAGTCCCTGCTCTGCCATATGCCTCTGCACCCTCTTGACGCTGCAAGGTGTACCATTATCATTCAGCACACGGCATATTTTGACAGCCCCATACCTTTGTTTTGAGTCATCATATGCCTGTTTCACTTTCCTGCCGAATTCCGCATATGCCTTCTGCTTATTCGAGGGTACACAAACCAGAGCCTTGTAATAGGTACTCCTTGGGAATTTCAGAGCGCTGCAAAGCTGAGATACACAGTAGCGGGTTAAGTTGTTCTGGATAAAGGAAACAATCTCGGCTATAGTTCTTTCGCGAATAAGGCGGTCGCTTTTTTAATATTTCATTCTCAATCTTAAGGCGTTGGATTTCTTTCTGGAGAGCCTTATACTCCTTAAGGGTGACCGTCTCCTCCCCGGATACTTTGATGGGGAGAGCTGTTTTACCCAGTTGCTGAGTGTGCTTCGATTTACGCCATATTCACGCTCCAGTTGCGGATACGAGGTTCCTCCGGCATTATACAGATCCACGATCTGCTGCTTGAATTCCGGAGTGTAAGATTTCTGGTTTTTCGCCATGTAAAACATCTCCTTTGCTTTTTCACTTGATAGTATAGGTTGTTCAACTTTTCCTGTCCACACTTATATACTAACACCAATGTCAGGAGGCGGCTCGTAAAGCAGGGATTCCTCTGCCTGAACGGGAAGAACCAATTTTTACTAATTTTATCCGTTAGAGCGAAAGGAGGCGGGTAGCATGAAACGGAAAACAATTTTGAAAATCGTGGTCGATATTGGAATGACGGTCATGCTGCTGCTTCTGATGACTTATGAACTGATTGGTGAGGCGGCGCATGAATGGCTTGGGATCGGGATGTTTGGTCTTTTCATTATCCACCATATTTTGAATCGAAAATGGAGCCGGTGCGTTTTCAAAGGGAAATATACATTGTTCCGTATTTGGCAGACGATTCTTGTTATTGGAATCCTGCTTACCATGATCGGTTCTATGTATAGCGGAGTGATTCTTTCCGAACACGCATTGTCATTTCTGCCAATCAAGGGTGGGCGGGCTTTTGCCAGAGAGGTTCACATGCTTTCCGCTTATTGGGGATTTGTGTTGATGTCACTTCATCTTGGATTACATTGGAGCATAATGATGGGGATGGCAAAGCGGTTTGTAAAAGAACTTCCAACAGCAGGAAAATGGCTGCTTCGTGGGATTACCGCTTTTATCGCCGGGTATGGCGTGTATGCTTTCATACAGCGGGAAATCGGTCGGTATATGCTTTAAAAAAATCATTTTGCATTTTTTGATTTTGAAGAACCATTATTTTTCTTTTTGGCAGATTATATGGCGGTTATGGTTTTGTTTGTATGGGGGAACCATTACTTTTCTAAAGGACTAAGGTACATAATACAGAAATTATAAGAATAGTTTTTCCATAAGCATGAATATATCTGTTTACAAACATAAAGTGGTTTTGGATAGATAGATTAGATTGCTGAAAATGGTTAAGGATAAAAATTAAGTCTTTAAGAAGTTTTTCAAAATATTCTTGTTTTGTCATGATTAGGATATGTTTTAACATCATGCGAGGTGGTGGTAGTATAGGACGATTGCTTATTATGGAGTTTGTGGATAATGAAAGTTCTACTTTTGATGAAGTGATAGAGCTTTTAAAAAAGCATCCTAATTTTCAAAAGTGTGAAATGCAAATGGATTCTAAATTATCGTTTCCTGGAATTGAAATTTACCCTGAGCGCAGAAAAGTATATTGTAACGGTAAGGAAGTTCATCTAACAGCAAAAGAATATAGGCTATTATGGTTGTTAGCAGTAAATAAAGGACAGGTACTTACTTATCAGCAAATTTACGAAAAAGTTTGGGGAGATTTTTCTTCGGGTGGTGAAAGCACTGCTATTGGATACCATATCTGCAACTTAAGAGATAAATTATATGACGCTTTCCCTGATGCACCGTTTGAAATCCGGTGTGTTAGGGAAGTAGGCTATTGTTTTGAGGTTAATGTTATACAATCTATATAGACAGTCTGATTATAATATCAGGCTGTTTTTCTTGTCTAAATTTGCGATATTCCTTGACAAAAACCAGTTTAATATCCGGTGATTCCCAAAATGCATACAGTATAATTCTTTTATTGCCTAAAATTATGGGAATTATAGAATGTGTTGCCGATATTTGTATTCCCCGTAAAGAACGAGGATATGAGTATAGGAATGCGAAAAGTAATTTGCATATTAAATAAGAAACAGCGCCGATATAGATTTACAATAATTTCAAGAGGAAATGAAAATTATTTTTGCCCGACAAATACTTTCTTATTTTTGCCAATTCTAACAAATAAATATATGAAATCTCAAGAGGGTGTATCCAGCCAAGAGCGGATACGCCCTTTTCTTGTCTTATTAAGGCAGTATTTGTCGTTTCGTGGCGGGCGTTCACCACCTTCCAATCTGGATTTTTAACAAAAAAATTCAGATTGGAGGAAAGGAATATGGAGGGTAACCGCCCAAAAAGAAGAAAGGATAAGTATAATCCTTATAATATATACGAAAAGGACAAGCATTATTACATTTCATTTAAAGACGGACAAGGAGCTTTACATAAACTGGAAATCAGCAGGGCATTGTATGACACGTTTGATTCCTTTGAATTAGATGATCTGGTGTATCTCAACGTAGTGGACAGGCATATTGAGCAGTCCGAGGTATGGGAAACGACTTTGAATGTGAGGGCAATAGAAAAGCCGGAGAGCATAGAAGAAGTCGTGCTGAAAAAGATTCAGATTGAAGCATTACATACAGCAATGAAAATATTGCCGGAAATGCAGCGTCGCAGGATGCAGTTATATTATTTTGAGGGCATGACCTATGAGCAGATAGCAAAAAAGGAAGGTTGTACGAAAATGCCAGTCAAGCGTTCTATTGAAGCTGCTGTTGAACGTCTGAAAAAAGAATTGAAAAAAATTTAAAATTAGGTAGCTACTTTTTGCGTTTAAGTGAGGAAACAGGTGAGGGAGATAAAAAATCCCTTGCCTGTTTTCCGTTTTGTGGTGAATGGGTTTGTACCATGAAAATTTCATACCCATTCACCAAGCACATTCCTGTTGTTATCGTGATGAGCGTAAGCCACGTTAGCAGGTACGCCATGAGCTGGATGGGGATAAAAGCAGCGGAATCGCACAGACAGAAAGATAATGGTTTGCGGCTGTCCTATCCCCATCTAAGGAGCGGGAAATACCGGGCTATAACTACCAGTTTGCTACTGATAGGGCGATAACAGGCAGCAGGGACAATGATACTCCCGTCCAGTCACAAGTCGAGCGTTAGAAGCGTCGCAACAAATGAGGGCGGCTCCGGGCGATCCCCGGAGGGGTGCGAATCCCGTGGAACTGGCCAGCAGCCAGTCGTTTGGTGACTTCCCTATATTTATCGTGAAAACGGTAGATATGAAAGCCGGGATGTCGAGGACAAATAGGCTTATAAGGCTAAAAATGACAGCCGGACATAAAGCATGAAAATATTCTGATGAATAATCAAAAAGCTTTGGTTTTGTGTTCGGCTAATACATACCTGAAATGCAGAGGTATTTTATTTTTCAGCAGATAAGGTGTATTTTGTAAATTTGTATTTTCGCCATAAAAGAAAAAACAGACTAGATTCAGTAAGTAAAGATTGTGGAGGATACTTTTATTATGGAAGAAAGAGAAATCAGGCGTGGAGATATTTATCGTGCGAATTTAAATCCCGTTGTGGGAAGTGAGCAGGGAGGATACCGTCCAGTATTGGTGATTCAGAATAATAGAGGGAATAAACATAGTCCAACGGTTGTTGTCGCTGCGATTACAAGTAGGCCAAAGAATAAGATGCCTACCCATGTACCGCTAAAAGGGATTGTAGGATTAGAAAAGGATTCCGTAGTGTTGTTGGAGCAGTTGAGAACCATTGATAAAAAACGTTTGGATGCTTACGTGGGAGTATTGGACAGGCAGCAGATGTTAAAAGTTGAGAAAGCATTATGTTCCAGCACAGGGATGAGAAAATTAGATAAGCCAATTTTGATGTGTCTTTGCCCGGTATGTGCAAAGCCATTTTTTGAATCCACAGAGCATTTCGTGCAGAGAAAAGATAAAAATCAGAAATTGAAGGAAACCTGTATGTTCTGTAATGTCAGACAAGGGTATGACTATTGTATAAGGAAAAAATACAACAATCAGTAGCGGTAGCAGGCAAGGAGATATATAAATGGAAGATAGTAAAATTTTATTGAATGTGGAGGAAACAGCGGCATACTTAAATATAGGAAAGACAAAGACAAGGGAAATAATGAAAGACAATGAAAAAATATTTGTTGTCCGAATTGGCAACCGGAATTATGCACATAAGACACTGCTTGATAAATGGCTTCTTGCACAGATAAAAAATTAGAGAAATGTCAAGGGTACAAATTTTGATTTTGTACCTTTGTTTTGTTAAATGAAAAATGTTATTTTCATGGGGAAGCCAGCAAATATTTCAATTTCAAGGAGGACGGCATTATGGCAAAGGTAAAATTACCCAGAGGAATAAGGGAAAATAAAGGAACATACGAGGCACGGGCAATGGTAAACGGAGTGAAAATCTGTTTATATAATTCCGACCTGAATCAACTGAAAGAAGAATTTGAACAGGCGAAACAGCAGGCGAGGAACAACCTTGATTACAAAAGGACACAGATGAACTTAAATGAATGGTTTGAAGAATGGTTCACCGATGTGAAAGCGCATAAAGTAAAAGAAACAAGTATCAGTCCCATGAGAAATAATTTTAAAAGGACATTTGGATTTTACATTGGTACAATGAAAATCAAAAATATAAGACCGATGGATGTACAGCAGGCAATCAATGCAATGGAAAAAGATGGAATGTCTAACAGTGCAATGCGAGAGGCGTTAGGCAGGCTTCGGGAATGTATGGAGTTTGCAGTGGGCAGTCAGTTGATTCCCACAAATCCGTGCTTGATTGTGGAAGTTCCCTGGACATATAAGAAATCAAAGGAGGAGATAGCACTGACGCAGGAAGAACAGAACGCACTACTTGACGAGGTGGAGGACAGTTGGTATAAAGAAATGTTTTATTTCATGTGCTTAACCGGAGTGCGAGTGGGAGAACTTGGAGGGCTGAAATGGTCGGATATTGATTTTGAGAAGAAAGTCATCTGTATCAATCGGTCATTAAGCTGTAGCTACTGTAATGGGGTGAAAAGAGAAATTTTGGTAAGTCCTAAGACAGTAAATTCAATCAGACAGGTTCCTTTCCTTGGTGAAATGGAAGAAATCTTAGAGTCACAGAGAGAAAAGCAAATCAAGCTGAAAAAAGAGTTGGGGGCAAGGTGGCGGAGCGGAGATGAATTTGACGATTTAGTGTTCACTACGGGAATGGGAAGTCCGTGCAGCAGATATATCGTGCAAAAGGAGATAAAAAAGGCGGTCAAGCGGATGAGAGAGCAAGAAGCAGTGGCGGCAGTGCAGGAAAAGAGGGAACCTAGAGTTGTCAGAGATTTCCATCCGCATACATTAAGGCATACTTTTGCTACTCGCTGTTTTGAGAATAAGATGGAGCCAAAAGTAGTGCAGGCATTGTTGGGGCATTCCAGTATCAGTATTACCCTGAATATCTATACCCATGTATTGGATAAGAAGATGGACGAGGAACTCCAGAAGTTTGGTTCAGCGAAAACACAGGAACGGGAGGCATATGCCGGACTTGATGTAAAAAAGGTAAAAATCACAGCTTTGAGCCATTGCTGAGTAAATTTGGGGGAAGAACCTTACCCCCAAATTCCCCCCAATGGAGAATGGCTATCCCCCAAATTTGAAAAATCAGAAATCGGAATTTTTATATAGCAAAATGAATTTTCCCCCAAAATATAATTTGGGGGATGCAGTTGAAAAGGAATAGATATAGGGCAGTTAAAAATTACTGGAAAGCCAGTAAAATACATAGTTCCGGGGATATATGACCGGAACATGAAAAAGGGAAAGTTCGCAAAACAGATGAATGCGTAGAAATTTGTCGAAATCAGGCGAATAGCGATAAGAATGAGAACCCTTGTAAGTGGTATATATGTACCATTTGCAGGGGTTTTTGCCTTGTTAAATTTGTCAGACAATGTCTGGCAAATTTGAAAAGTGATTAGGAAAAATGTAATTGATGGGCTTACTATTTAATGGTATACTGTTAGCATAGAATAATTAATGAAGGAATAGTCAAAAATGAAATTTGAGTGGGACGAACATAAGAACTTTATAAATAAAGAGAAACATAAGATTTCTTTTGAAACAGCAGCATATGTGTTTGACGATCCTTATTATATTGAGATGTATGATTTTGAGCATAGTGTTGAAGAAGATAGATATATTGCGATAGGGAAAGTTGGAGATGTATTGTTTGTAGTATTTACAGAACGAAAAGAAACAATTCGATTAATTTCAGCCAGACTTGCAACAAATGCAGAAAAGGAGCTTTATTATGATCAGAACTTTAATTATTGAGAGTGGACAAAAACCCACGGAAGAACAATTGAAAGAGGTTGAAGATGCGAAAAAAAGTCCAATTAACTTCGATGAGGATTGTGAGGAATTGTCGCCAGCCATGATGAAGGCATTTAAGAGTGCGGTTGTACAACGAAACCGTAAGAAGAAAGCTTAAAAGCTGTCGAATTAAAATATGTAAAAAGTATAAACGAATATAACATTTTAATGTTAGGAGCATCATAATTATGGTTAATGCTAATGGAATATTAAATCATTATATTGAAGCGAAAAAGATCATAGCTGAGGCAAGAAAGGATGGACAGTTGGTTATATTTGTTGGAGCTGGGGCTTCTATATCTTCTGGAATGCCGACATGGTCTCAGGCAATAAGAGCGATTGCCTCTCATTTAGGTATTGATGATAAGGAACTTAATTTTTTGCGCATCCCACAATATTACTTTAATGCTAGAGGCAAAAAAGAATATACGCAATTAATGCGCAAGATATTTCGTTATGGAGATTTTCTTCAAAAACATGAGATTCACGATAGAATTATTGAGTTTAATACTCATACAATTATTACCACAAATTATGATAGTCTAATTGAGAAGGCAGCAGAGGATAACAGTGAGGTAATTTGTGTTGTTAGCAAAGATGCGGATCTTCCATATAGGAAAGGCGGAAAAGAACTTCTCAAAATTCATGGAGATTTTGAGAACGATAATTTTGTATTGAAAGAAGATGATTATCTCTCATATTCACGTAATTTTAGGCTTATTGAGAATTATGTGAAATCTCTTATTGGAACTAAGGTCGTTCTGTTTGTAGGGTACTCTTTTAATGATCCAGATATTAAACAAATATTTTCCTGGTCAAAAGATATTCTTCATGGAGATTTTCAGAGAGCATATTTGATTGAATCTGGTAAAGAGTACGATTCAAATGAAGCTGATTATTACGAAAATTTTGGAATTAATGTGCTTTATGCGTCTCTTCAGCTTAATGAGAATTTTAAAGAGAATGATTTGACATTAAATCTTCTTAATATGCTTAACTGGCTTTTAGAGGAAGAAAAACCTGCGAAATTAGATGAATTATATGATGATTTAAAATTATTCAAGTCTATGGGATTTGCTGGTGATCGATATTTGGAAACGGCTTTTAGAAAGGCTGGACTTAGAATTGAAATGGGCGTTTTAAGTGAGTTTACATCGATAAGAGAACATAAAGAATCCAGTAAAATTTTTAGAAGTCTTGCATATGAGCAATGTATAAGACTTAGTTTAGCAGAGAGCAATAAAATTGATAACGAGGATAACGAAGATAGTAAGAATAACATAGAGAAAAAAAGAACGCATCCATAAATTTTTAAAGGATTGGGAACCTGAAGAATGTGATCAAGAAAAGATAAAGATAATTATTGACATTCTTGAGAAAAGCAGTGTCTGTTGTTTAGAATTGTATACTCCATCAGAAAATAATTTTGGGAGGCATCGTGATTTTTTAGAATTAATGAATCATGATATTCCAGATTGGGTTGAGGCTGTAAATACTTTTGATTATCGTGCATTAAAAAATATTGTAGATAAGAATATCCCATATCTTGCAGAAAGCAGACCGCAATTATATGCAGAACAAGGATATCTGTATTATATATTGAAGGAATACTTTTCTGCTTATAATTGTTTTAAGATGGCAACGAGTATTTATTATAGACAGCGAGAATATATTAAGTATTTTATAGCTGAAACGAATCGATATTTAATTGGACAGATAGTTATTGATAGTAATGGCACCATTAGTGGTGTAGGTCATAGCGATGTCAAGATAGTAAAAGAGGAAATCAATGCAATTGATTTAGATAGAACATATCGGAGTTTGCCAAATATGGGTGGCAATAATAAAGTATTAAAAGATATTTATACATTTAATATAGCCCATGCATTGTTTCAGGATGCATATTCTACGTCTGAAAAGGTAAAAGAACAGGCAGATTCAAATTATACATTTTTTAGTGGAATATCCGCTTTTTCTTCTATGAGAAGAAGCATGGAGGATTATTATAATTATATTGTGTTAAATCAATTGGCTGTAGATAGATATACAGAACATATAAAAATTTTTAGAATATATTTTCAAAGTATCATTGGATCAGTAACGGCAGCTAATATGGGAAATTATGATCCCGTTCACAAAGCTAAAGTGGGAAATGTCCATGCAGATAAGCTAAATCGGTTTGATTTGATGGTAGCTTTAAAATATGAAGAATTTAAAAAGTTACAGAGATTACTGAAAAATATTTCTATCAATCTTCCTATGGAAGAGGATGCAATAGATTATCTAATGGTTGTGATAAGCAGATATGAAAAATGGCCAGTCAAAAGTATATTTTTAGAAGATAATTTTTTTTTTTGGAAAGCAATTTTAATATTGGGATATTGTGAACTTAATGAGAAATTAGTAGAAATAACCCTTAATAAGATTAATGAATGTATAAATATTCTTGATTATAGAGAATATGGAAATGTGATAATTCGTTTCTTGAAAAATGCGGAAACTCATGGCTTAATAAATAATTTTAATATTGAATTGATTGAATTATTTTTAAAAACAGAGATGAAGTATTTATGTAATGACAAAACTGAATCAATAATGCATATTAGCCTTGTGCTTCAAAGTGCTTGGCTGTGTCAGAAATATATGCATACATATGATGACAAGGAAACTATTTCACAACTACTTTCTGATGAAGGGAGGATGCTGTGTATAAAAATATATCCTTATGTTGGCAATGCATGTAAAAATATAATATGTGAGACTTATAAGGATTGGAAATTAAAGCGCGGTAATCAAGATTTTGATTTCTACTGTTCATTAGTAGAGTTAGGAATATTAGTGCCAGATAAGAACGCTGAACAAGAAATTTTTTCCTATTATAAAGAACAAAGGAAAGAGGCTGAAATAGATAAGGAAACTATGTTTATATTACCAACTCAAAATGATAATGAATTAATCTTTCATCTTGTTGAATTATATTTAAAAGATTGTATTATTGATACAGAGAGTTTAATCAAAATTGCGAAAGAAAGGGATATTGAGTCTGCGTTATGGCTGATGGATTATGAAAACTTTGATTATGATTTGTTTGATATAAACTGGGTTAAATTATGTTCGTCACGTCTTTTAGAAGATATGTCAAGTTCATTTTCTGTAAAACAAAACATTTCTAAAAAATTTGTTGATGCTTATAATATGGGCAAAATTGACCGTGATCTTTTAGATGTATATTTTCACTACTTTGCAGGGGCATTAGATGAAAGCAATAAAGATGCATAAATGCTAGGAAAATAGTAAGTGGTTTTTATTTTTGTTAGGCCACGATTTTTGGGGGAAGAGTTGGGGGAAGGGGTATCCCCCAAATGGTGTGTGAAAGTTTGCCCCGTTCTTTTAGGAAAAGGGGAGAAGTTTGCTTAGTGTTTCTTTTCGGGACTTCCAATCTGGTACAGTAGCATGGATAAGGCAAATGAAGATTATTTTTTCCTATCCGCCGTGAAAAGACCAATGAGGATATCAAAATACAAACCCTAAATTTAATCACTTGTAAAAGATTAGTTTTTGATTTATAATCATATTAGGAGTAATCATAAGGATATTGGCGTGTCCAATGATTGCCTTTGTAGTTTTCCGTTAGGCTAACATTCTATTGCCGTAGAAGTTAGCCTATTTTTCTTTTCTATGATTGTCTAAGTATGTAAGGGCTAGAAATATTACGTTGAGTAGAGTTAATACCTCAATCAAATTCATATTCATACAAATTACTCCTCGTATAATAAGTTTGTAAGCAAGAAAAACTGCTTACAGACTTATTCTTTTTTGATTAGACAGAAGGATAATTCTAAACATCCTTTCCGAAGATTCTTCTTCAATCACGCTGGTTCATCCATTCTCTGTCTATTGGTTAATAAGTTACTTTATAGTCATGGTCCCAGATGTTACAATAAGTTCCATAAGAATTGTAGCTATGGTCATTGCTTCATCGCTCCTGCAAAGCGTTTGCTATTGCCAAGAAAGCATGCAACCCTAATACTGCGCTAAGACTTATTACACAAATGCTGCATCCTGGTATCTAGCCACCAGCAGGGTATTTCTTCCAGGTAATGCTCATAACGCGAGGTTTAGGCCGGCGTAGTGGTCTGGGATAAGCCATGATTACTCTTCTTCACTTTTATTGAAAGGTGGTGATGATCCGTGAAAGAACATATTGATTACCTCTCAACACTGTTTGTTGGGATTGATATTGCATCCCGTGTTCATGTTATCTCTGCACTTGATTTCAACGAGGAATTCTACATCAGGATGAAATCTGTAGAAAACACTCAGGAAGGTGCAGCTTTTATTGAACAGATGATTTCTGATGTATTAAAACACAACCATCAGTTCAAATACGTTATGATCGGTATGGAAGCTACTGGTTTCTATGGTGTCCATCTGGCGAATTATCTTTCTGCCAGTGACCTGCTTGCTCCATTCTCTGTCAGAGTTTACTGTCTCAATCCGAAAGAAGTTAAGAACTACAAAAAGTCCTTTAACGATATCGGAAAAAATGATGGCATTGACTCTTATGTGATTGCCGATTTTGCCCGTGTGGGACGTATTGCAATCAAACCCTGGCGTGGCTCCCAATACCTTGCCTTACAGCGTCTTACCAGACACCGTATGCACATCACTGAATGTATCGCAAGAGAAAAGACTTACATGCTTAACAACATTTATCTCAAGTTCAGTGAATACGCATTACTCCGTGATGGGCAGCATCCATTCGCAAACAAATATGGTGCCACAGCCGAAGCCATTCTTACCGAGTACACAACGAATGAAGATATCGCAAAATCATCCGTAGAAGACCTCGTTGCTTTTATTAACTCCAAGAGCAAAGGCCGTATTGCTGATCCGGAAGAAACAGCAAAAATCTTACAGGCTGCAGCCCGCAACTCATACCGGCTTGATAAATGCCTCTATGAGCCGCTTACTATCTCAATCGCTTCTTCCTTTAACTGTATCAGTTCCTTTGAAAGAGAACTCAAAGCGATTGATAAAGCAGTCCTTCAAACAGTTCAGGGACTAAACCCTGACGAGTACACTGTACTGAATTCCATTCCTGGGATTGGTAAAGTTTATTCAGCCGGTATCTTGGCCGAAATGGGTTCCATTAAGGCTTTTCCTAATGCCAATGCCCTCGCAAAATACTGTGGTATCGTTTGGAACGATAATGACTCTGGCGACTTCGTAGCCGAAGACAAACACATGAGCAAAGCTGGCAACAGATATCTGCGACTACATCATAGAAGCTGCCGGAAGTGTTATAAGACACTGTCCTGAATACAAAGCTTTCTATGACAAAAAATATGCTGAGACAAGAAACCATCAGCATAAACGAGCACTCGCGTTGACTTCCCGTAAATTTATACGTCTGCTCTTTGGTCTGCTGGACAAGGGCCAACTCTACTCTCCGGAAAAGAGTTGGTAATCCATACCGCATATCGAACTTACGTTCTAAATAGGCCGTAGGTCTATTAAGGTTACCCTTTTCCAAGAAAATCTTTTTCATTTTCCTCTTGACATATTACCAAATTGCTTTCTCTGGGAAAGGCAATTATGGACTATCCGAAGTTTACCCCTAATTCGATTATATACATTATATCCTTTATTTGAAAATATTTCAAACCCCTTTGTGTATGTATAAACTTGTATCTTGGAATATATTAAATTATCCGATAACTACTTAAAATACTTGTTATATTCGCTTATATCATTGCCTTACCTATCTATCTGTACGATAACAGTGTATTTCACCATTGTACTCCATTGTTTGCTCAATTATATCTTTTGTACCTTTTTTTGACGATGTAAAACTTACCATTCGTCATAAGGAGCTTTGAATTCGCTTGTAATCCTCTCTGGGTTGTTCCCATGTTGGAGGTAAGATATTTAATAGATAGCTATAGAACTTATCTTGAAATGTAATAAAAGTATAGTCATTCTTCTTGATTTGAACATAGGTAATTGATATACAAGAAAAATGTATAGATAAATTCACCCCCATATTTATTTAAAAAGTAGTGATATAGATATAGAATTCTATAAGAGATTGACGGGCGCCGCATGGCAGACCTTAAGTACGGATATATCCATCCGTGGGCCACTTTTGGGCTGAGTGACCTTGAAATAGAGGTTCCGGCTGCAAAATAATAGACAGAGATATAATGTTTTCAATAGGGACGGAGAAGCCATTATAAATGAGAACCTATGTATAGCATTTATAAATAAATGACCTTCATTCATATTTTTTAACGATTGGACAGTCAGAGTAAATCTAAGATACAATAGATAAGCTAAGAAGTATTGAAAAATTCAAAGGAGGAAAAGATGAAGAAAAAACTGGTAAGTATTTTGCTATGCGCCGCTCTGGCTGTAACAGCCTTCACTGGCTGCGGCAGCTCCGATCCAGAAGAAGAAGCAAAATCAAAAGCGGCTTTAGAAGGCAGCGACACAGAAGGAGGAACGAAAACAACGGGAGCAGAGGGTGTCTTTACATACGCTATTGGGGGCGACACAGGTAACACTCTGAACCCACTTACGGCAGACGACAGATGGGGACTGATGACCTGCCATCTTCTGTACTCACCGGCATATTATATTTATGCGGACGGAACGGTTGACTATATTCTTGCAGAGAGTATGGAGCCCTCAGAGGACGGACTAACTTATACAATGAAGCTAAAGGAAGGCTTGAAATGGAGTGATGGGAAGCCGTTGACAGCAGATGACATTATCTATACTTATGAGGAACAGAATAAGCAGACAGAGAATCTGTTCATCGGGGGTAAACCGATTCAGTTTCAGAAGGTGGACGACCTGACAGTAGAATTCAAGCTTCCCTCCGTATGCGCCAGCGCTATGGAGATGCTGTCCTCTGAGGCGAGTATCCTTCCAAAACATTATTTTGAAGGAAAGAATACCTTTGATATTAATATGCTTGAGGAGGAGGTTGTTGGGGCAGGCCCATATGTGCTTGAGGAGTATCAGACAGGACAACATCTCAAATTCAAGAAAAACCCCAATTATGCAAATGGTGAGGCGAATATTGATACCATCGTTTACCGGATTATTGAGAACAATGATACAGCTACCCTTGCTCTGCAGAACGGTGAGATTGACGCATGGATTGGACTTCCGGACTTGTTAGACCCATACCAGGACAATGACGGCTTCAATATCACCAACTACAGCGAGGGGCGGGTGGCTTATATGAGGCTGAACCCAAAGTCTCCCAATATGCAGGAAAAGTCCTATCGTGAAGGGATCCTGTATGCTATGGACCGCGAGGAGATCATGGTAGCCGCTTATACGGACAAGGAGTTCTTTGATTTGGGATATTCCTTCCTGCCTCCGAACAACAGTTATTACAGTGATGATGTAGAGAAATGGGAGCAGGATTTGGACAAGGCAAAGGAGTTGACAGCAGACGGCTCAAAAGCGTTGAAGCTTTGCTATGTGGAAGAAGATCCGGTTCAGACAAACCAAGGTCTTACAATCCAGGCAGAGTTGAAAGAGATTGGTATTGAGGTAGAATTGGCAGGCATGAACCAGGCGGCATACATGAAGGTGGCCTATGACAATGAGAATACAGAATATGATATCTTCCTTGGCGGATACGTTATGGGAGTAGATCCGGATATCTATTCTTCTCTGTTTGTTTCAACGAAAGACAATATGATTAATTATAACAATGCAGAGATTGACCAGTTATTTGCCGATGGAAATGGTACTCTTGATGAGGACGAAAGAAAAGAAATCTATGATGAAGTTCAGAAAAAGGTATCAGAAGAAGCAATCTTTTATCCATTTGGCTCCAACTTACGGACGCTTGTAACGACTGCCCGTGTAGACGGTCTTGAAGAAGCAAAATTCGTACCAATCTACACATTTGGAGATTTGTCTAAACTGGAACTGAAATAACAGTGTATGGTGAAAGGGAGGCATAGTATGTCTCCCTTTTTTAGATATTAGTAGGAGGAAATATGTTAAAGTACATTGTAAAGCGTATTTTGCAGGCGATTCCGCTTTTACTGCTTATCACTCTCATTTGTTTTACTCTGATTAATCTGGCGCCCTATGACGCCATTGACTCCATCACAACGCCGGATATGACCAAGGCAGAAGTGGAGGCAAAGAGGGAAGCCTATGGTCTGAATGATCCGATGATTGTGCAGTATGGACGGTGGGTGGGAAATATTCTGAAGGGGGATTTCGGATATTCACTTCTGTCCCATACCAGTATTAAGTATGACCTAAAGATACGGATTCCGGCTACGATTAAGCTGGTGCTGCCGTCCTACCTAAGCGCATACCTTCTTTCTATCGTGCTTGGGCTATTGGCAGGAAGCCACAAAAACAAATGGCAGGACAAACTGATTGACGGCTTCTGCTCAGTGGGAATCTCTATGCCTACCTTCTGGTTTGCCATGATTGTGATGTATTTCTTGGGATATAAGTTTAAGATTTTCCCGTTGATGGGGATGCATACTATTGGGATGGAGGATTCATTTGCAGATTTTATGAAGCATTTTGTCATGCCCTACATCGTGCTGACAGTAGGCTTTCTGCCGGATCTGACCCGCTATGTGAGAGGCTCTACCATTGGGCAGCTCAAGGAAGATTATGTAATTGTACAACAGGCATTCGGAGCCAAAAAGACAGAGATTTTATTCAAGCATGTGGGGAGAAATGTATTGATTCCCCTTATTACAAAGCTTGGTATGGCGCTCCCAATGCTTGTGACAGGGGCGGTAATTACAGAAACAATTTTTTCATGGCCAGGGATTGGCTCTTATTTTGTGAAAGCAATCTCGGCAATGGATTATCCGATTGTAATGAGTATCCTTGTACTTTCCGGAACCCTGGTAATTCTTGGCAACCTGCTTTCGGATGTTCTCTACTGTCTGACAGATCCGAGAATCAAGACGATAAAATAGAGGTGAGGGCATGAAGAAAAAGAATCGTAGACTGGAAAATGTGATATATGAATTCAAGCATAACAAGCAGGCGATTTTTGCCGCTGTGTATCTCTGTCTAATCATATGTATCAGTATATTTGTAGTATTTGTAAATGTAGACCCAGACGCAATTGACGTAACCCATAAGCTTGAGTATCCTTCTAAAAACCACTGGTTTGGTACAGATGAGATGGGGCGGGATTATTTTATCCGTGTATTGTACGGAGGAAGAGTATCTCTTCTGGTGGGCGTGCTGGCAATGGTTACGTCCATCGTAATCGGTGTGACGGTGGGAATGATGTCAGGATATTTCGGCGGGCTTCTGGACAGCCTGCTTATGCGGCTGGTAGACGTATTTTCATCGATTCCATGGATTATAATGGTTACTGTATTCGGGCTTTTGTTCAAACGAGGACTCTTTTCTATTATTATTGTGATTGGTCTGTTCAGTTGGATGGGGATTGCCAGATTGGTGCGCTCGGAGGTGTTATCAGCTAAAGAAAGGGAATATGTGCAGTATGCAAGATTTATTGGGAGGAATCCCGCCCAGGTTATGACAAACCATGTGCTGCCCTCTATATTTCCGACCATCATTACAGCGGCGACAGCGGAGATTGCCAGTGCGATTATGATGGAAAGCGCATTAAGCTTCCTGGGAATCGGCGTGGCTGCTCCTATGTCAAGCTGGGGAAGCCTTCTGCAAAGCTCACAACAGTATTTGCAGAAAGCTCCTTACATGGCGGTACTCCCTGGAATCCTGATTATTTTGACAGTATATTCCTTTAATAAGTTAGGGGATGTACTCCGTGTATTCGTAGAACCTAAGATAACGGCAGGTGAGAAAAATGAATAAGAAAAAGATATTGGAAGTGGAGAATTTAAGGACTGTATTCAAAAGCCGTGGACAGGAGGTTCATGCCGTACGCGGAGTAAGCCTTTCGGTTGAGGAGGGTGAACTCCTTGGATTAGTTGGAGAGTCTGGAAGCGGAAAATCTGTAACTATGAAGGCAGTACTTGGGATTCTTCCGGAAAATGCAGAGGTTTCAGGAGACAGTCTGAAGTTAAACGAAACAGAGCTTTTGGGGCTTAAGGAGGAGGAGTACCGGAAAATGCGGGGAAAGGATATGACCATGATATTCCAGGACCCCATGACTGCGTTAAATCCACTGATTAAGATTGGAAAGCAGTTGGAGGAGGTAATTATGCGTCATAGCAGATGCTCTAAAGCAGAGGCAGGCAGAAGGGCTGTTGAGATGCTTAAAAAGGTGGGAATTCCTATGCCGGAGCAGAGATTAAAGCAGTACCCTCATGAATTTTCCGGAGGCATGCGCCAGAGGGTTCTAATCGCAATGGCTCTTGCGTGCGAGCCGAAGCTTTTAATTGCGGATGAACCGACGACGGCCCTTGACGTAACCATTCAGGCACAGATTTTAGATTTGCTCAAGGAGCTTAAGGAGGAATATAAAACGTCGATTGTGCTCATTACCCATGATATGGGAGTAGTGGCGACGGTTTGCACCAAGGTTGCGATTATGTATGGAGGGCTGATTATGGAGTGCGGAACATCAGAGGAGATATTTTACGAGCCAAAGCATCCATATACAAAGGCCCTTCTTCGGGCGATTCCTTCTTTGGACTTAAAAGAGGGAGAACGTCTTCAATCCATTGAAGGGCTTCCGCCCTCCCTTAGCAATCCGCCTGATGGCTGCCCCTTTGCTATGCGGTGCGAACATGCGTCTAAACGATGTCATGAAGAAAGGCCAAAATATCAGCAATTCAGCGAGACGCACAGTGCAATGTGTTTCTTAAATGTACGGGAGGAGGCAAGAGCATGAGTCAGGAGATTTTGATTTCTGCATCGGAGTTGAAAAAATATTTTCCCGTGAAAGGCTTCTTAGGAGGAAAAACGCGGTATGTGAAGGCTGTAGATGGAATAGACCTTGAGATTCGTAAAGGAGAAACTTTCGGTCTTGTGGGTGAATCCGGATGTGGAAAATCTACGCTGGGAAGAACGCTGATTCGTATGTATGATGTGACGGGCGGAAAGCTTATCTATAAGGGTAAGGACATTACTCACGCAAAGGCTTTGGAATTGAAAGAGTTCCAGAACAAGATGCAGATTATTTTCCAGGATCCCTATTCCGCGCTTAACCCCTTCTGGAATGTGGAAGAAATACTAAGTGAACCCATGAAGCAGATTGGAATGACCGAGGGAGAGAGGAAAGAACGGATGGAGTATCTTCTAAATAAGGTTGGGATGAAGTCAGAGGCGCTGCTTCGGTTTCCCTATGAGTTTTCCGGCGGGCAGCGCCAGAGGATTGGAATTGCAAGGGCGCTGACGGTTAATCCAGAGTTTATTATGTGTGACGAGCCGATTGCGGCGTTGGATGTGTCCATTCAAGCGCAGGTGGTGAATATGCTGGAGGATCTGCAGGAGGAGTTTGGGCTTACCTATCTGTTTGCGGCCCACGACCTGTCTATGGTGCGTTATATCAGTACCAGGATTGGCGTGATGTATCTGGGTAATCTGGTGGAGGTCACAAAGAGTAATGAATTGTATGAGAATCCCATGCATCCCTATACCCAGGCTTTATTGTCCGCGATTCCGGTGGCTGATCCTAAGAAAGCGCTCAAACGTGAACGGATTAAGCTTACGGGAGAGCTCCCAAGTCCTATGGATGTGCCCAAGGGATGTCATTTTGCACCGCGCTGTCCATATATGAAGGAGAGGTGTAGGGAAGAATGTCCGAAGCTTAGGGAGATGGATGATAACCATTTTGTGGCATGCCATTTTGCAGAGAAATTGGGATAAGAGAGTTGAAATTGGGAAAGGTACTTAACCTTTCCCAATGTATTTTGTCTTTATGTTGACTATTTGTTATTCTAGCCCTTCACACCGCCAGAGGCAAGTCCGCTGACCAGATTCTTTTCAATACCCATAAACAGGATTACAACAGGAACAATCGCAAAGAGTGACGCTGCAAACAGATATTGCCACTCAATCATATTGTATCCATTAAATACATTAATTCCCACAGTCAGAGGTTCACGCTCGCTTGTGGAAATCAAACACAGCGCAACCGTGTACTCATTCCATGCATTAATAAAGATGAAAATCAAAGTGGTTACGATTCCAGGAGCAGCCACAGGAAGCAGAACCTTTGTCATGCCCTGGAGACGGTTACAGCCGTCGATGGTGGCCGCCTGCTCCATCTCTACGGAAATACCTATGAAGGTTCCGCGCAGCAGCCATATGGTAAACGCCTGGTTAAAAGCAGCATTGATGAAAATCAGTCCGATGATGCTGTCCGTCAGACTTAAGATGGACATTACCTTATAGATACCAATCAACAGTACCACAGGTGCGAACATCTGGGAAACGATGACAAATCCCAAAAAAATCGTCTGGCCTTTGAACTTCATACGTGCAAGGGCATATGCGGCAGGAATTCCGCAAAGCATGGCAATAATCGTAGAGCCGCCGGCAATCATGAGTGAGTTCAGCATGTAATTGGCCATAGGCGCCCGATGCCAAACATCGATAAAGTTGGACCAAACCGCCGTAATGGGAAGTATGGTGCCGTTCATGGAGAAGATCTCCGCCCTGTTCTTAAGAGCAGTACAGAACATGGCAAAATAAGGATACAGCGTAACAATGCAGACTATGACTACAACGATGTACAGCAGGATACGCAGAAGGATTCTTTTTGGAGAATTTGATTTATTTGCCATATATTATTCATCTCCTTTCCGCAGGGTGTAGACCATGTATACACTGGCGCAGATTAACAGGATTGTAAAGCCGATAACGGAAACCGCGGCTGCCTGTCCCTGCTTACCATTGTAGAATGCCAGTTTATACAGATATGTAACCAATGTGTCCGTATGGTTGGCAGGGTCGCCCTTGGTAATCGTCCAAATGATGGGGAAGGAGTTGAAAACATAGATAATGTTCAACACCGTACTTACCGTCAGGGAAGAACGAACCAGAGGCATGGTAATCTGGAAAAGCTGCTGCCAGTAATTAGCTCCGTCTACCGTTGCAGCCTCATAATAAGTGGTATCAATACTTTGCAGACCGGAGAGGACGCAGAACGTAACAAACGGAATGGTTACAAAGATACCACAGGCAATCTCCCACATAAAATATGCCTCCGCAGTAGGAGTCCAGTTGATAGAATGGTCTATCAGACCAAACCTGAGCAGCAGAGTGTTCAATGTACCATAGTCAGTGTCAATGATGAATTTCCACGCGCTTGCCTGGATAACCAGTGTTGTGGCCCACGGGAAAACCATAACGGCTCTGGCAATCTTACGTCCGCGGAATTCGTTGTTCAGTATCAGGGCAAGTATGAAGCCCAGTACCGTGGACAGAACCACAACAGCAACGGTCCAGACGATGGTGTTGCGAAGAACCAGCTTGAACGCGGAACTGTTCATTACTTTGGTGAAGTTGGCAAAACCGGAAAATCCTCGGATGATACCAGCCTTGCTGACTTCGCTTAACGACATCCTAAAGACGAAGATAATTGGAATTAAGATAAAAACTGCCATTAGGATGATACTTGGCAGAATCCAGATATAAGGCTCTACCTTGCGATATGCTTTGTTTTTCACGGAGACACCTCCCTTTTAATCTCGAAAATAAATTTAAATTTAAAACCCCGCAGTAAGCTGCGGGGTAATTATGAAATCCTTATTCTGCAATTTCATTCTGAAGTTCGTCTAACAGCTCCTTGACATTGCCCCCAAGTAATGCCTGCTGCTCAACATTGATAACGCCCTGTTTTACATCATCCCATTCAGTCTTTGCGGTTGGGTAGAACTTACAGCTTCCTACGATATCAACCCAGCTAGCCATACTCTCGTCTTCTTTTGCAAGAATCTCTCCGCCAGTAGAAGTTGCGGGAAGGAAACCTTCCATCAGAACCCACTCAGAGTAACGAGCATCTTCATAGAAGAAATCGAAGAATGTCTTGATTGCTTCCAGTTCCTCGTCAGAATACTCATTGTCGAAGCACATGAAACGATCCATAACACCTGCGGAAACGGAATCAACGCCGCCGTTCGTCGGGATAGGAGCAACTGCATAATTGATAGAATAACCGCCGTCAGCAATGTATGTAGGGATACTGTTAGGACCGATCATCATAGCAACCTGTCCTGCACCGAACATATCCTGCAGGTCATAACGTGTGTCGTTGGCAGGGTCACTGTTGGTATATCCTTCCTTCACCATGTTCACGGCATATTCGATGGCTTCAACGTTCTTGTCGCTGTTAAGCGCCCAGTTATTATCTTCGTCTACAAAGCCGCCGCCGTTGTTCCATGTGTAGTAAGCAAAAGCCGCCTGTCCTTCGTCAGTGGTCATATCAATGCCCCATGGATAGATATTGGAGTCGTGCTCCTTAATCTTCTTACAAGCTTCTGTCAGCTCATCCCATGTGGTAGGAACCTCAACACCGGCCGCCTCCAGGATATCAGCATTGTAATACAGCGCACGAGCGGAAGCCAAATCAGGAATCGCCCAGATTGTACCGTCTACATCAGACTGCTCTAAGAATGCCGGATACATCTTGTCATAAGTCTCCTTGGATACGAAATCCTCAGCGGGGAGCAGAAGATCGTCTGCCTGATAGTTGGCAAATACGTCGATATTCAAAATATCAGGCGCATCATTATTGGAAATCCTAGTATTCACTACTGTATAAATATCATTCCAAGATTCAACCTCTACCGTAAGATCAATGTCAGAGTGCTCTGCCTTGAAATCCTTAACGAAATCCTCCCACCATGTCTTTGTGTTCTGACCGTACTGTGCGGCGATGACATTAATAGAAACTTTTCCATCAGATTTCCCCTTATCTTTGGAGTCCGATCCCCCATCGGATGATCCACTGTTGCTGCATGCCGCCAATCCACACATCATGGAAAGGATCATGGATAATGCTACCAACTTTTTCATAACTAAAAAACCTCCTTTTGATTGTCTGACTCTGTTCGTCAGAATTAATGTTGTTAAAGGGAGTATACCATGTCATTTTGGTTTCGTCAATATGAATATTAAAATAAAAAATGATAATAAATTATTATACAAAATAACGAAAATAGAGAAGGTTACAAATGTAATTTAATGTGATTTTTGATAAATATTGTTAAAGTTTTTAAAGATATTTTGGGTGGATTAAAATATATAACTTAGATATGTGCAGGACAAGTGTTATTTTGCCGTTTCGGGTACCAGCTTCTGGGAAAATGTTCTATTACGCAAGCATGCAGTTGTGTTTCCTGACAGTTGATTTTATTTCCTAAAGTATCGGTACATTCGATTGCTGTACATGGATACTCTTATTATAATTAGAGATGTAAGAAATACATTTGGATAGGAGAAGATAGTATGTATGGATTAGATTTGGCAGATAACATTGCCCGATTACGGCATGAGCGGAAGATTACGCAGGAGGAGCTGGCGGATTTTCTGGGGGTGACGAAAGCTTCTGTGTCTAAGTGGGAGAATGCTCAGAGCACGCCGGATCTGTTGATGGTGCTTGAGCTGGCGACATTTTTTGACGTGACCGTAGACGGACTGCTTGGGTATGAGCCCCAGCTTTCCCGTGAGCAGATTCGCCGCCGCTATGGAGAGTTATCAGGAGATTTTGCAAAGCTTCCCTTTGATGAGGCTCTGGGTAAGGTGCGAAGTCTGGCACATCGGTATTACTCCTGTTATCCTTTTCTGTTACAGCTTAGTATTCTTTACTGGAACCACTTTATGCTGGCAGATACAAGGGAAGAACAGCTTAAGCTTCTTGAGGAGGCAGATGCCTGGTGTGACCACATCTTAGAGAATTGCAGTGATGTAGGAGTGTGCGGCAGCGCTTTAGTGGTAAAAGCAGGACTGAACCTGCAGATGGGGAGGGCCGCGGAGACCATTGCGCTGTTAGAGCCGGCAGCAGAACCAGAACGTCTTGCCGGACAGGATAGCGGCCTTTTAGTTCAGGCATACCAGATGGTAGGAGAGAGGGAGAAGGCCAGAAGCTATGTCCAGGCGAGACAATATCTGGGACTGTTAAACATGGTGGGAGATGGGATGCTGTCCCTTGCTCTGTATGAAGATGACCTGCCGCGGTGTGAAGAAACGATTCACAGACTGAAAGGTCTGATGAGAGGATACCAGTTGGAGGTACTGCACCCGAATATGGCTGCACAGTTTTATTTCCAGTCAGCCCTGGTCTACGCAGTAAATGAGAAGTGGGATGAAGCTTTGGAGGCTCTTGGAGCTTTTGAGAAATGTATAAGCCGCCTTTTGGAAGCAGAGGAGATTACACTCCATGGGGATGAATATTTCGATTTGCTGGATGAGTGGATTGAGAGGCTTCCCTTAGGAAATATGGCGCCAAGGGATAGAGGTTTTATCTATAAAAATGTAGGGGAATCACTAGGGCATCCGGCTTTTTATGGGATGAGGGAGAGAAAAGAATTTCAAAGGCTTGTGCGTCGCTTTACAAATAACTAATTTTTAGCTTCAAAAAGAGGAGGAAAAAATAATGCCTGATATGTATGAATTGTTACCGTTTTTTATTCCACTGGCAATCGCGGAGTTTGGTCTGTTAGCTTATACGCTTTACCATATCCTGACCCATAAGACTTATAAGCGGGGAAGCCGAGGGTTATGGATTGTCGTCACATTGGTTGGAATGCAGTTTATCGGACCGATTCTGTATTTCCTGCTGGGAAAGGAGGACAGTTAATATGGATATGCTGACCCTTTCCAATGTAGAAAAGCATTTTGGTGAAAAACAAGTATTAAGAGATGTTACCTTTTCAGTTCCGGAGCATACGGTGTTCGGATTCGTGGGGCAAAACGGCGCAGGAAAGACCACTTCTATGAAGATCATACTTGGACTGCTTTGTGCGGACGGCGGTGAGATACGAATAAACGGGCTGCCTGTCCGCTATGGAAATACGACCACGAATCGTTATGTGGGTTATCTGCCGGACGTGCCGGAATTCTATTCCTACATGACTCCTGGGGAATATCTAGGGTTTTGCGGGAAAATCGCCGGCATGACAGAGAAGGAGATTAAGAGCCGAACAGAGGAGATGCTCTGTCTGGTGGGGCTTAAAGGAGAGAAACGCCGGATTAAGGGATTTTCCCGCGGTATGAAGCAGCGGCTTGGAGTTGCCCAGGCGTTGTTTGGGCGTCCCAAGCTGCTGATTTGTGATGAGCCCACCTCTGCCCTTGACCCTGTGGGACGCAGAGAGCTGCTGCACATCCTGGAGTCGGCAAAGGAGGAGACTACGGTGCTTTTTTCCACACACATTCTCTCGGATGTTGAACATATCTGTGATGAAATCGCATTTCTCCATGAGGGGAGGATTGTGCTTCAGGGCTCTCTTGAGGAGGTGCGCAAGAGGAAGAAGGAGGCGGCCATGGAGATTGAGACAGAGAGAGCACAGGATGCCAAGGCTCTTAGGTCTGTATTTCCCTTCTTAAAAGGAATAGGAAGAAATAGCTTGTTATTGGAGGATACAAAAGGTATGCCAGACCTTCTGCGTTTCATTGCGGATAAGAACATGGCAATCCTGCGCATAGAAAGGCAGGAGGCAGCATTGGAGGATTTATTTATGGAGGTGGTATTAAATGAGAGCGTTTCTTAAAAAAGAATGGCTGGAATGGAGCAGGACCGGACGGTTTCTGGTTCTGCTGCTAGTCTTTACAGTATTCGGAATCATGAATCCAGCGCTTGCGAAGCTTACCCCATGGCTTGTGGAGATTATGTCAGAATCCCTGACGGATATGGGGCTTGTGGCTTCGGAGGTCACTGTGGATGCTATGGATTCCTGGGTGCAGTTTTATAAAAATATTCCTATGGCATTGATTATTTTCGTCTTGGTGTGCAGCGGCAGTTTTACCGGTGAATACGAGAAGGGAACGTTCATTCCTGTAGTGACCAAAGGGCTTTCGCGCAGAAAGATTCTGGCGGCTAAGGCGCTGCTTCTGTATGGCATGTGGACGGTAATGTATGGGCTTTGTTTCGGGATTACTTACGGGTATAATGAATATTTTTGGGATAACAGCATTGCAGGGCATCTGTTTGCAGCCGCAGCCTGCACCTGGTTGTTCGGTGTGTGGGTGATTGGGCTTCTGATTTGTTTTTCTGCCTTTGCAAAAAGCAGCTCCCAGGTACTTCTGGGAACTGGGGGCGTAGCTATGGGGGTCTATCTCTTGGGGATGTTCCCAAAGCTCGCCTCTTTTCTTCCGGCGAAGCTGATGGAGGGCCTGGCTCTTTTGCAGCAGGTTTGTGAAGTGGAAGACTATATTGCCAGTGCGGTGACTTCTGGGCTTCTGGTTTTTTTGTGTATGTGTATGGCTGTGGTATGTTTTGACAGGAAACAGCTCTGAAAGTAATGTAAGGCATATGGATTTTATCCATGTCAAGGACTAAAACTTTTTTTATTTTTATATTTCGGGAATATGACGCCCTCCAAGTGAGAATCATTTTACTATACAAAGATTCAAAATCATTTATCTGGTAGGAGGGCTCTTTATTATGGCACAGGGAAAAGTAGAAATATGCGGGGTGAATACGGCGAAGCTACCAATCCTTAAGGAAGAAGAAAAGGAGGCTTTGATTGCCCGAATCAAGGCGGGGGATGCAGAGGCGAAGGAAGAATATATTAAGGGCAATCTCCGGCTTGTGCTGAGTGTGATTAAGCGTTTCGGGGCAAGCAATGAGAACCCTGACGATTTGTTTCAGATCGGATGTATCGGTCTGATTAAAGCGATTAATAATTTCAATACAGAACTTGACGTGAAGTTTTCTACTTACGCTGTACCCATGATTATCGGTGAAATCAGGCGGTATATGAGGGACAATAATTCCATCCGTGTCAGCCGTTCTTTGCGGGATACTGCGTATAAGGCTATTTACGCAAAGGAAAACTATGTGAAACGGAATCTAAAGGAACCGACGGTTCAGGAGATTGCGGAGGAGATTGGGATTTCCAAGGAGGATATAGTGTTTGCCCTGGATGCAATCCAGGCGCCTATGAGCCTGCAGGAGCCGGTCTATAATGACGGAGGGGACGCCCTTTATGTGATGGACCAGATCAGCGATACGAAAAATAAAGAAGAAAAATGGGTGGAGGACCTGTCTTTGGAGGCTGCCATGGAGCATCTTGGAGAGCGGGAAAGGTATATCATTAAGCTTCGGTTTTTCGAGGGAAAGACCCAGATGGAGGTGGCTGAGCAGATTCAGATTTCCCAGGCCCAGGTCAGCAGGCTTGAGAAGAATGCCCTTCGGGTAATGAAGCAGTATCTCTCCTGATATGTTAAAATTTATATTTTACAGGCCAGTACAGTAATGGGGACGTTACTGTTCACTCCTGAGCCGTGCACTACGCTGCACGGCTACAGGCCAGTATGGTAATGGGGGCAGAATCCGGCCTCTTGCCGTAAGGCAACCTTAAATAGGCCGGATTCGTTACTGTGAACACCATGGGTGTGAACAGTAACATGGGGACGCGCTACCTTTGGAAAAAGAGTGCGTTCCCACTTGCATTTTTCCAGGGTCTATACTATGATTAGGGCATGGAGGATATTTATATGATGAAAGCATGCATATTTGACTTAGACGGAACACTGACTGACACACTGGAATCTTTAGCTTACTCGGTAGGGGAGACGTTAAAGGAGATGGGACTTTCGCCTATCACGTCGGATGAATGCCGCAGGTTTGTAGGCAACGGCGCCAGGGCTTTGATGGAAAAAGCCCTTAAGGCGGCAGGTGAAACAGACGGCAGCAGGCTTGACGAGGGGATGGAGGTTTATGGACGTATATTTGACGCCAACTGTACATATCATGTAACACCCTACGAAGGTGTCAGGGAAATGCTTGCTGAGCTTAAAAGACGGGGAATGAGGCTTGGGGTCCTGTCTAATAAGCCACATCTGCAGACAGTGAAGGTGGTCAGAGAGGTCTTTGGAGAGGATGTCTTTGACTGCGTTCAGGGACAGCAGGAGGGGATTGCCAGGAAGCCTTCTGCCGAAGGGGTGTACCGATTAATGGAGGCGCTTGGCGTAGCGAAAGAAGAATGTCTGTATGTGGGTGATTCTGAGGTAGATATCCGTACAGGGAAGAATGCAGGTGTCAGGACCATTGGAGTCTCATGGGGATTTCGCAGCAGAGAGGTCTTGGCAGACGCCGAAGCGGAGACAATTATTGACGCGCCAGAAGAGCTGCTTAGTATTTAAGAAGCATCCGTTGGTGCGAAAGGTCATCAGCTTAATACCATAAAGGGAGGAAGAAGGAAGATGTATGAGTATGATGAAGATTGCCTGAAAACATTTATTAAAAAGCAGGGACAGTTATTTGACGAGCCGGTAGCAGAGACGCTTGCGGAAGCAGAGGCATTTCTTGAGGACTGTATGGCGGTTGTTGTGGACAGTATCGGGGAAGTGAAGGAATTTTTGAAGGAAGAGGGCGCTGATGTGGAGGGAATGTCTGCCGAGGAGTTAGAGGAAGCGTCAGAGGTATTTGCCCTTTCTGGAGGAAGATATCTGATTGTGGAAGGATAGGAATGTATATAGCATGAATAAAAAGCCGTAACTACTTGGTAGTTTCGGCTTTTTTCAGCGCTTCTTCGATTGCATTGATGATTACCTGAGAAGTATAGGGATTATCTTCGGAATACTGGATATTTTCTAAGGACTGATGGTCATATACCTGCTCTGCAATATCTTCTATCGCCGGCTGGATTAAGGGAAACATGGTTGCTACGGTTTCGTCCAGGTTGGAGAAGCGAATGGAGTTGATGTGGGCTTCATCCACTGTGACCTCCACCTCAAGAGCGGTATTATTCAGGGTGACTGTGGAGGTGTAGACTCCAGGCATGTATTTTTCTTCGTTGGTTCTGGCCTCTTTATTCTTAGGAAGGAACATGAACATAAGCAGTACAATCAAAAGGACTGCCAAAGCTGCAAATACCGCCGTGTAGATAATCTCCTTCATATGCAATACGACTATTTTTGTTCTGGAACTCATAAACTGCCTCCTGTATTGGGTATGATATTTGGTTTTCTATAATGTATGAGAAAAGAAGGAAAATTATTCATTTCTTTTTGCGTGACAAATGAACCTGCTTCTTGTATAATAGGAATTCGAGGTGAAGAAAACATGTATATCATTGCAGGGCTTGGGAATCCTACATTGCAGTATGAAGGAACCAGGCATAATGTGGGTTTTAATGTCATAGATGTCCTTGCGGACAAATATAATATTTCTGTGGATACTAGAAAAAATCGGGCATATATCGGAAAGGGGATAATCTGCGGCAGGAAGGTGCTTCTGGCAAAACCCCAGACCTATATGAATCTCAGCGGGGAGAGTATCCGTGGGCTTTTGGATTATTATAAGTCAGACCCAGAAGATGAGCTTTTGGTAATCTATGATGACGTGAGCCTGGATGTGGGACAGATTCGTGTCCGCAAGAAGGGAAGTGCAGGCGGACACAATGGAATCAAGAATATTATCTCGAATCTTGGCACAGAGGTGTTTGGGCGTATCAAGGTGGGAGTAGGAGAGAAGCCGAAGAACTACGACCTTGCGGATTATGTGCTCGGACATTTTTCCAAAGCAGAGAGAGAACTTATGGAGGAAGGCTACCAGCGGGCGGTCTGTGCGGTTTTGACGACTCTTGAGGAGGGAATGGAGCCTGCTATGAACCTATATAACAGGAAGGTAAAGCCGAAGAAGGAGGCATAAGGATGCAAGCCTTAATCGCGCCGTTAAATGAGTTGGCGGAGTTTGAAGAACTTTATAAGAACCGGACAAAGGAATCGGGAATGATACGTGTCTGCGGATGCGTCAATTCCCAAAAGACACATATGATGTATGCCCTTGGCGATGGCTTGAAATATAAAGTCATCGCTTGCTCCAGTGAGCTTAAGGCAAAGCAGATTTATGAGGAATACCATTTCCTTGATTCTCAGACCTATCTGTATCCGGCGAAGGATTTGCTGTTTTACCAGGCGGATCTTCGCAGTAAGGAGTTACTTCGCCAGCGCATGGAGGTCCTTCAGGCGTTGGAGGAAGAAAAGCCTATGACGGTTGTGACAAGCTTCGACGCCTTCTTAGATTCTCTGGCTCCCAAGGAGGTAATCGGAGAGAGATTTCTTCATATTAGGAATGACAGCGCTCTGGACCTTGGGGAGATGCAAAAACGGCTTATAGAACTTGGTTATGACAGGGAGGTTCAGATTGAGAGCTTTGGGCAGTTTGCCATTCGGGGCGGAATCCTGGATGTGTACCCTCTGACAGAAGAACTTCCTGTGCGTATCGAGATGTGGGGGGACGAGGTGGACTCCATTCGTACCTTTGACGTTGAGACTCAGAGGTCGATTGAGAATCTGACGGAGATTTCTATCTGTCCGGCGGTGGAATTCCCCCAGGATGGGGAACGTCGGGTATCATTTCTGGATTATTTCCCTGTGGACGAAACCATCTTGTTTTTGGATGAACCTGTCAGGCTTCGAGAGAAGGGGGAGGGCGTGGAAGCAGAGTTCATGGAGGCCCAGAAAAAGCGGGTGGAGAACGGCTGCGAGATGACGGAGGGGGAGGTGCTCCTCTTTGGCACAGAAGAAATTCTGCGCAAGATGAACGCTTACAGCAGTATCGGATTTTTTGCGCTGGATATGCGCTGTAAAGTTCTGGAAACCAGAGGCTCTCTAAGCCTTCAGGCAAAAACTGTCAATCCGTATAACAGCAGCTTCGATATGCTGACGCGGGATTTGAAGCGGTTAAAGAGAAACGGGTATCGGGTGGTTTTGCTTTCCGGCTCACGTACCAGGGCGAAGCGGTTGGCGGAGGACTTAAGAGACTATAACTTGAGCAGCTTTTACAGTGATGATTTGAATCGGGAGGCTGCGCCTGGCGAGATTATGACGGCTTACGGCCATGTGGCCACAGGGTATGAGTACCCGATGATTAAGTATACGGTGATCTCAGAGACAGACATTTTCGGGAAGGTAAAAAAGAAGAAAAAACGCAAGCTCTACGAGGGGCGTAGAATTCAGGAATTTTCCGAGTTAAAGCCAGGGGATTATGTGGTTCATGAGAATCATGGACTGGGAATCTATCAGGGAATCGAGAAGATTGAGGTAGATAAGGTTTCCAAGGATTATATGAAGATTTCCTATGCCAAGGGAGGCAACTTATATATTCCGGCGACACAGCTTGATCTGATTCAGAAGTATGCCAATGCGGATGCAAAGAAACCCAAACTTAACCGTCTTGGAACCCAGGAGTGGAACCGGACGAAAACACGGGTTAAAGGAGCGGTGCGGGAGATTGCCAGGGATTTGGTAAAGCTGTACGCAGCAAGACAGAAGCAAGAAGGCTATGTGTACGGGGAGGATACAATCTGGCAGAAGGAATTCGAGGAAATGTTTCCATTTGAGGAGACGGAGGACCAGCTTTTGGCAATCGAAGCTGTAAAGCGGGATATGCAGAGCCATAAGATTATGGACCGCCTGATTTGCGGGGATGTAGGCTTTGGAAAGACAGAGATTGCCATTCGTGCGGCGTTTAAGGCAGTACAGGAGGATAAGCAGGTGGTATATCTGGTGCCAACCACCATTCTGGCCCAGCAGCACTATAATACATTTTTACAGAGGATGAAGGATTTTCCGGTAAGGGTGGATTTGATGTGCCGTTTCCGGACGCCTGCCCAGCAGAAGAAAACAATAGAGGATACGAAGCGGGGGCTGGTGGATATTGTAGTCGGCACCCACAGGGTTTTGGGAGACGACTTGAAGTTCAAAGACCTTGGGCTTTTGATTATCGACGAGGAACAGCGCTTCGGCGTACAGCACAAGGAGAAGATTAAGAAGCTTAAGGAAAATGTGGACGTGCTGACGCTGACAGCAACGCCGATTCCCCGTACACTCCATATGAGCCTGATTGGGATTCGGGATATGAGTGTTCTGGAGGAGGCGCCCAATGACCGTATGCCGATTCAGACTTATGTGATGGAATACAATGACGAGATGGTGCGGGAGGCTATTGAGCGGGAATGTGCGAGACAAGGGCAGGTCTACTATGTGTATAATCGGGTGGAGGATATAGCAGAGGTCACGGCTCATATCCAGAAGTTGGTTCCGGAGGTTTCCGTGGAGTTTGCCCACGGGCAGATGAAGGAGCACCAGCTTGAGAAGATTATGTATGAATTTATTAACGGGGAAATCGACGTGCTGGTATCCACCACCATCATTGAGACGGGGCTTGACATTTCCAACGTCAACACCATGATTATTCACGATTCAGACCGGCTGGGGCTGTCACAGCTCTATCAGCTCAGGGGAAGAGTGGGGCGCTCTAACCGGATGGCGTACGCATTCCTTCTGTACCGCAGAGACAAGATGTTAAAGGAGATTGCGGAAAAACGTCTTGCGGCCATCCGCGAATTTACAGACCTTGGCTCTGGGTTTAAGATTGCCATGAGAGATTTGGAGATTCGCGGCGCAGGCAATCTTCTGGGGGCAGAGCAGCATGGCCATATGGAGGCCGTGGGATATGATATGTACTGTAAAATGTTGAACGAGGCGGTTCGCCACTTAAAGGGTGAGATGGAGGAGGAAACCTATGTGACGACGCTGGATTTGAACGTGGACGCGTTTATCCCAGATTCCTATATCCCCAATGAGTACCAGAAGTTAGATATCTATAAGCGGATTGCAGCCATTGAAAATGAAGATGAAAAGGAAGACATGACCGAGGAGTTGACGGACCGTTTTGGGGATATTCCAAAGAAGGTGGAAAAGCTTTTGGAGGCGGCTGGTTTAAAGGCTCTGGCCCACAGCGTCTATGTCACTTCCGTGGAGCAAAAAGGCGAGACATATTATTTTACCATGTATGAGAAGGCGAAGCTTGTGCCAGGGAAGATTCCTTTACTGATAAATGAATTTCGGGGAGATTTGACCCTTAAGACAGACGGAAACCAGCCCTGTTTTATCTATGAGAAAAAGGGAAGGATGCAAAAGGGAAAAAGCCCCGATGCCCTTACAGTTGTGAAAAATGTGTTAATTGGCATGAAGGGATTGATTGAGCAGTAAAAAAGGGATATAATGTGGAAGTATGTCGATAGGCTTTAAGGGATGATACGAAGGAGGTATATAGAGATGAAGAAGAAATTTTTGATGCTGTTGATGGCAGGGATGCTTGGTGTATTTTCTCTTGCCGGATGCAGTTCATTTGAAGAAGATGAAGTAGTTATGACGGTGGGAGAACAGAAGGTTACGGCTGACATTGCGAATTTTTATGCAAGGTATGTGCAGGCCCAGTATGAGACTTACTATTCAGCGTATTTGGGAGAGGATATGTGGAACAGTGAGGCGGCTGAGGGGAAGACCTATGAAGAATCTGTAAAGGATTCGGTGCTTGAGAGTCTGGAGGATATGGTGGTTCTGGAAGCCCATATGAAGGATTATGACATGTCTCTTTCCGATGAAGAAAAGAAGATCATAGAGGATGCTGCCAAGAAGTTCGATTCTGTGAACGCGCTGGAGGATAAGGAGAAGGTGTCTGGCTCTGAGGAGACGGTAAAGCGTGTCATGACACTGATGGCAATTCAGAAGAAGATGCAAAGTAAGATTCAGGAGGGCGCTGATACGGAGGTATCAGACGAGGAAGCTGCACAGAAGAGTATGCAGTATGTGTTATTTTCCTATAAGACAAAGGATGAGGACGGTAATACCAAGGACATGACCGATAAGGAGAAGAAAGAGGTTGACAAAAAGGCGGAGGAATTTGCCAAGGGCGTGAAGGATGCCGAGGATTTTGAAGCCTATGCCAAGGAGAAGGAGTTGGAGGTAGAAAAAGGCACCTTTGATTCCGAGTCAAAAAGTCCGGCGGAGGCTCTGATTAAGGAAGCAGACAAGCTAAATGAGGGAGAGATTACCGGTGTTGTAAAGTCGGACTATGGCTGTTATGTGGCAAAGGTCACAAGTATGCTGGACCGTGAGGCGACGGACGCAAGGAAGGATACCATTGTGAACGACAGAAAGCAGGAGTTGTATGCCGATACTTGTAAGGAGTGGCGCAAGGATGCGGATATTAAGGTGGATCAAGAGGTCTGGAAGAAGATAGATTTCAAAGATCTTAAGGTTACCATAAGAGAAGAAGTAAAAGACCCTTATTCTAATAACGTAGAGACGGACGACGTGGCGGATGCAAAGAAAGAGGCGGAGGAGAACGCCGATTAAGAGAAACTAAAATGGAAAGCTAATCTGTTGGAGGACAGACTGAGCTTTCCATTTTTATACACAGGGAATGAGCAGCTACTGCATAAAGGTGGCGAGCAGCTCATTTACCAGTTTGCCGTCGGCCTTGCCTTTTACCTTAGGCATCAGAACTTTCATAATCTTGCCCTTGTCCTTGGCTGTGGGGGCTTCCACTCCTATCTCCTTCAAAGTGGCGGAAATTACATCACGGATTTCGGCTTCATCCATCATTTTCGGCGCGTACTGCTCTAAGACAGCGAGCCGTTTGTTGCAGTCCTCAATCATCTCGGTGCGGTCGGCAGGCGTCATCTCCAAAGCTTCCTTCGTCTGCTTGATTTCCTTCATGATTACCTGAGTTTCTTCTTCTTCAGTCAGGTCGTCCCGTTTGTCGATTGCTTTATTCTTAAGGGCGGCAAGCAGCATAGACAGTGTTTCCTTGGTTTCTTTGTCGCCGGCTTTCATGGCCTTGACCATATCGCCGCGGACTTCTTCGATTTTACTCATGTGAATCCCTCCTTGTATTTGCAGCCAATCTGCCAGACAGACTGCTGGTTTGGTTCCTCATTATTATACAGAAGTATGGGGGAAATATCCAGTAAAAATTAGTTATTCAATCACGAAATCACCGTATTCGCGCAATATCTATTGAATACTCCATGGAAGTTTGTTACCATAGGTTCAACAGAAAGGAAGTGAATATATGGTGATGCAGGACAGTTATATTACGATTGCCTGGCTTGGGCTTCTGATCATTCTGCTGGTTATTGAGATCATCACCGTGGGTCTTACGAGTATCTGGGCGGCCGGCGGTGCGCTGGCGGCGCTGATCTTGAATATCCTGGGGCTTTCCCTGGTGTGGCAGGTCGTCGCATTCTTTGGCGTAACCTTTGTTCTTCTTATCTTCACAAGGCCCTTTGCGGTGCGGTTCATCAATACCCAGCGGGAGAAGACAAATTACGAGGGGATTATCGGTAAGACCATCCGCATCGCAGAGAGAGTGGATAACATCAGACAGACGGGGATGGCTGTGGTGAACGGGCAGGAATGGACCGTGCGGGCAGAGGATGAGCAGGAGATTCTTGAGCCTGAGACGCTGGCCAAGGTAGTGAACATATCAGGTGTGAAACTGATTGTAAGAAAGTATGAGGAGGAATAGGAATGAGTAATGGTTTTATTGGTTTATTTGTGGTAGTTATAGTGGTTCTTATCGTTTTGATGCTTCTGATTTCCTGTATCAAGATTGTACCTCAGGCGAGGGCAATGGTTGTAGAGCGTCTGGGCGCCTACCAGGCCACATGGAGTACAGGACTTCATTTTAAACTGCCGATTATCGACAGGGTAGCAAGACGGGTTGACTTAAAAGAGCAGGTTGTAGATTTCGCACCCCAGCCGGTAATCACAAAGGATAATGTTACCATGCGGATTGACACGGTTGTATTCTATCAGATTACAGACCCGAAGATGTTCTGCTATGGTGTGGCGAATCCTATTATGGCGATTGAGAATCTGACGGCAACGACCCTGCGTAACATTATCGGTGATTTGGAGCTTGACCAGACATTGACCTCCAGAGAGACCATTAATACGAAGATGCGCGCATCCCTTGACGTGGCTACAGACCCCTGGGGAATCAAGGTAAACCGTGTAGAGTTAAAGAACATTATTCCGCCGGCAGCGATTCAGGATGCCATGGAGAAGCAGATGAAGGCAGAGCGTGAACGCCGTGAGGCAATTCTTAGGGCGGAAGGTGAGAAGAAGTCAACCATTCTTGTGGCGGAAGGTAACAAGGAGTCGGCAATTCTGGATGCAGAGGCGGAGAAGCAGGCGGCCATCCTGCGTGCAGAGGCCCAAAAGGAAGCCATGATTCGTGAGGCCGAAGGTGAGGCGGAAGCTATTTTGAAGGTACAGAAGGCCAATGCAGACGGTATCCGTTTCCTGAAGGAAGCAGGAGCGGATGAGGCGGTACTGACCATGAAGAGTTTGGAAGCATTCGAGAAAGCGGCAGACGGTAAAGCGACGAAGATTATTATCCCGTCAGAGATTCAAGGAATTGCAGGACTGGTTAAGAGCGCCAAGGAGGTTATGGCAGAGTAAGTCTTTGGCAGCAGAAGGAGGCGGCAGTATGACACACGTATTGATTCTGGAGGATGACAGGGCTTCATTGGAAGCCCTAAAAAAGATACTGACAGAGTATTCAGAGAATATCTGTGTTCATGCTGCTTCTTCTTATGAAGAAGCAAAAGAATTTTTGGCTATGAACATCCGATATGGATTATTCCTGCTGGACGTGAATTTAGGCGGTGAGAATCGGGAGGATATTGGAGGAATTTTGTTTGCAAGAGAGCTGAGGGAACAATTCCGTTATACATTTACTCCGGTTGTCATGGTCACTTCCGTAGGAGCCATGGAAATGCAGGCATACAGGGAATTACACTGTTATCAGTACATTATGAAGCCCTTTCATCCAGAACAGGTAAGAGAAGTGGTGAGGAAGGTGCTTGACCAGGAGAAACAGGAGGAACCGCCTTCAATTATGGTAAAGCGGGACGGCGTCAATTATCAGGTCAGATGCGAGGATATCCGCTACATAGAGGCAGTACACAGGGGGGTCTGCCTTCATATGAAGGGGGAGGACTGGAAAGTGCCTTATGTGACGCTTAAGCAGATTCTGTTAAAGGTACCGGAAGGGATGTTTCTGCAATGCCATCGAATATTTGCCGTAAACCGGCGGGAGGTGGAGTACTTCGATACAGTAAACCGTATCGTGAAGCTTAGGGACTGTGGGGATGTGATTGAGATTGGAGTCACATATAAAGCGGAGATAGGGAGGCTTGTGAGTGGCTAACTGGGCGAGAAAATTTTTATACCGTATCTTCTGTGTCCTTGCGATGCTGGTGTCAGTATATCTTATTGTGGATTTTCTGGTCAGCGGCACGTTTGACTATCGGATATTTACTATGTTCCTGCTGCTTACCGTGGTGGAAATCTGGGGGATTATTGACTGGAGAAGAAACTATCTCCTGATGCAGCAGAAGGAATCAGAGCTTAAGCTTTATAAGCATTATATCCGTCCCCTGGAGGAGTTAGTCAAGGAGATACGGGCCAAGCAGCATGAGTTTGATAACCATGTCAATGCAATATTGAATATGCATCTGACAGTGAACGATTACGAGGAGCTGGTGGCGCGTCAGTCGGCATATATTACAGAGGTAATTCGGGATGACGACAGCAGGAGATATCTGCCCCTTCTTCGTATCAGCGATAAGGTGCTGGCGGGCTTCCTCTATAGTAAGATTGTCCGCGCCCCGTCCTTTATTAAGACGGAGGTGGAGGTAAAGAGCCTTGAGATTATCTCCGGAATCTCAGAGCATCATCTGATTGAGATTGTGGGTACGCTGGTGGATAATGCTTATGAAGCATGTACAAAGGAAATGAATCGTGTAGTGATGGAACTGGATTCAGAGAATGACAGATTGGTTTTTCTGATTAAGAATCAGCTGCAGGGCATGAAGCTTAAGAATATCCACAGATTTTTTGAGAAGGGCTATTCAACCAAGACGGATTCTGACCGCCATGGTCTGGGACTTTATAATGCCAAGATGCTGATTGGACGGTATCATGGGGAGATTGTTGTGAGTATGGAGAAGATGAACGGGGCGGATTTTATCTGTATGAAAGTGGTTGTGTAATTAAAAATTTTCAAACTTTTTTGTGTCAACTCCTATTTTTGTGCTACAATTAAGAAAATGGAAGTTCAAAGAGAGGAGAAGAACTATGAGGAACCACGAGGTAACAAGGAGGCAGCCCTTATTAAAGGAGGACGGCTCCCTGCGGGAAGCGGGATGGTCCAGACAGTTAGTCCAGTGTTATGACCGTACCAAGATTAAAGCGCCGGCATTTCGTATCAAGGAGTGGGATTATTATCTGGTGTTAAATGAGGATTTTGCAGGCGCGTTTACCGTTTCGGACGACGGTTACATCGGTTTGCAGTCTGTGTCCCTATTGAATTTTAAAGAGGGATGGGAGCACACAGAGACAATTCTTAATCCATTTCCCATGGGAAGGCTTCATATGCCGTCCACCTCAAAGGAGGGGGATACGATTTACCATGATAAGAGGCTTCACATTGAGTTTCGCAATGGGGAGGGCAGACGGAGGCTTCTGTGCAAATTTCGGAATTTCTATCAGGGAAAGGATTTTGAATGCAATATTACTCTGAGGCAGCCCCAGATGGATACCATGGTAATCGCTACGCCGTGGAAGGAAGATAAGAGGGCGTTCTACTATAACCAGAAGATTAACTGTATGTCTGCCAGCGGAAGTATGAGGTATGATGGGAAGACATATACCTTTTGTCCTGAGACGGATTTTGGAACCCTGGACTGGGGCAGAGGTGTGTGGACTTATGATAACCGCTGGTACTGGGGGTCCGGTAATTGTATGATTGAGGGTAAGCCCTTTGGGTTCAATATTGGATACGGGTTCGGGGATACTTCTGCGGCATCTGAGAATGTGCTGCACTATGACGGAAAGGCGCATAAGCTGGATGATGTGACGTTTCATATCCCAAAAGGGGATTATATGAAGCCTTGGAAATTTACGTCCAGTGACGGAAGGTTTGAGATGGATTTCCTGCCGGTGCTTGACCGGAAGGCAAAGACGGAGGCTGTGATTATTGAGACAGACCAGCATCAAGTGTTCGGGCGTATGAGCGGACAAGCGGTTCTGGACGACGGAAAGGTGATTGAAGTTAAGGATTTGATGTGCTTTGCAGAGGATGTGCATAATCGGTATTAGAGGTAGATGGGGTATAACTGATATAACAGTTTATACGCAGCATCATAAGCTTAAGAAAACGGAGGAGAACCTGTGTACAGATTCCCCTCCGTTTCATTGTTAGGGCATAATGAAAATAAAAATATATTTTTAAGTTCGTGTATTTAAGGATTATTTAATAATTTACATGTCATAATGGAAACACAAAAATGAAAAGGAGCAGCAAAATGTTTTTACGAATACTAAAAAAAGACATTAAGCGCAAGAAAACTATGAATATCATCCTGCTGATTTTTGTGATTTTGGCAGTAACATTCATGGCAAGCAGCGCAAATAACCTGATTACAGTAAGCACGGCACTGGAGAATTATTTTGAGAAGGCGGGAATACCAGATTACTGGTTTGCTACAATGAATGCCTCAGATACCGCAAGGTTTGAAGAATTTGCTAAAGAAAACGGATATGACTATTATATTTCGCAGATGATTCAGATTGAGCCGAAAAATGTCCTTATTGAAGGAAAGAAGCTTTATTATTCCAGTACGCTGGCGCTTTCAGGGCTTGGCGGAATGAAAACCTTCGATAAAAATAATGAGGAGATTACCCACATTAACGATGGTGAGATATACGTCCCTAACTTTATTTTTGTATCGCCGGAAAATGATTTTCACGAGGGTGGTAAAATATTGGTAAGTCAGAATGGAACGAGAAAGGAATTTACCATAAAGGGATACTCTAAGGATGCCCTTTTCAGTTCGGAAATGATGGGAATGACCAGGTTTCTCATTAGCGAAAAGGATGCGGCAATGTTCAGGGGAAAGGATGCCTCGATTTGCAGCGCAGTTGGGATTTACACAGATGACGCTGGCTATCGCAACCGTTTTAACGAGCTGGGCATAAATACCGTAATGTCTATTGAGCGTTCGATGGTTAAGATGATCTATATTATGGATATACTTATCGCGGCTATCCTGTTAGTCGTGAGTGTATGCCTGATATTGATTTCGATGGTTGTTCTGCGGTTTATCATCAATTTTACGATAACCGAGGAATTTCGGGAGATTGGTGTGTTGAAGGCGATTGGCATTCATAACAATCAGATCAGGGGACTGTATATTGTAAAATATCTGGCAATTTCCGTAATCGGTGCGACCCTTGGACTGCTCATTAGTTTTCCGGTTAGTAAAATAATGCTCGGCGCAGTTTCGCAAAAGATTGTAGTTTCAAGCAGAGATAATTTTTGGATAAATATTGCAGCCGCGGTTTTGGCAGGCATGAGTGTGGTATTGTTCAGCTACCTCTGCACCCGAAGAATCTGCCGGTTTTCACCCATTGATGGGATACACGGCGGCGAGACGGGGGAGCGTTATTCCCAAAAAGGAATTATACATTTAAGCAAATCAAGAATTCCGGCAGTCTTATTTTTAGCGGTAAATGATATTTTAAGCGGAATGAAAAATTACGTTTCTATGATTATTATTTTCTTACTTGGGACTTTGCTGGTAATCATTCCTGTGAACACAATCAATACGCTGTGCTCCGATGATTTAATCACAACGTTTAATATGGTAAAAAGTGATCACATCATTTCTCAGGAGCTGCTTTTCTATCCAAACCAGAACAATGTAGAGAAGGTTGAGCAGCAGTTTTACAAGGTGAGGGAAATGTTTGCCCAAAACAGAATTGATGTGAAGGTTTTTCAGGAAATATTGTTTAGAAGCAATGTACGCAAAGGTGATAAACTTACAAATTCCTTGTCTTTTCAGGGAATGGGCGAGGTAACGGCGGATATGTACATCTATTTAGAAGGCACGCCTCCTCAGAATGCTCATGAGGTTGCGCTAACCTATCTTACGGCGGAGCAGATCGGCGCAAAGATTGGAGACAGGGTGGAGATTAAGGTGGGCGAAGATACAAAGGAGTATATCGTAACCGCGATAAACCAGAGTCTGAATAATATGGGAGAGGGCGTTCGTTTTCATCCGGATGCCAAGCTTGATTACAGATATGCGGCGGGAAGCTTCGGAATTCAGGTGATTTACAAGGACAACCCGGATAAGGAGGAGCTTGCAAGACGAAAAGAGCTGCTTGAGAGACTTTTTCCTGATGGGAAAATATACACCTCCGGCGAGTATATCGGCCATATGATTGGTGATATTGTGGGGCAGCTTGACCGCTTGAAAGTATTAATCCTAATCGTTGTTTTGGGAATTAACACGCTTGTGGCTGTGCTTATGGTGAAGAGCTTTATCATCAAGGAAAAGAGTGAAATTGCGCTGCAAAAAGCCATGGGATTTCAAGATCGTTCACTCATTTTGTGGCAGAGCCTGCGTATTGGAATTGTGCTTTTAACCTCGGTAATCTTTGGGGTGCTGGTTTCTTCACCGTTGTCATCGCTGATTATCACGCCGATTTTTCAAATGATGGGAGCATACAGCATTAAGTATGAGATTAAAACGGTTGAAGTTTATATTGTCTTCCCGATGATAGTTCTTGCAGCGACGTCCTTCGCATCGTTTTTATCGGCACAAGGCTTAAGGAGAATTGTACCATCAGAAATTTCAAATATCGAATAAAGGAGAATTTTTATGACTAGTATTCTTGAAGTGAAAGACCTTTGCAAAACTTATGTAGTAAACAAAAGGCAGAATAATGTGCTGAAAAATGTGAATTTCGTGGTTTATGAGGGCGAAATGGTTGCGGTTATGGGACCTTCCGGTTCAGGAAAATCCACGCTGTTGTATGCGGTCTCAGGGATGGATCATATTACTGCCGGTGATGTGGAGTTTTGCGGCAAAAGCATCCCCAAATTAAACCAAAAGGAGCTTGCGAAGCTTCGGCTTGATGATATGGGATTTATTTTCCAACAGATGTATATGCTTAAGAATCTTTCGATTTTGGACAATATTATACTTCCTGCATGTCAGTCGGATAAAATCAAGGAAAGCCGCAAAACGACTGTGGAGAGAGGCTGCCAGCTAATGCACAAGCTTGGAATTATCGAGGTTGCGGACAACGATATTAACGAAGTGTCCGGCGGACAGCTGCAGCGCGCGTGCATTTGCAGGAGTATGATAAACCTGCCGAAGATGATTTTTGCTGATGAGCCCACAGGCGCGTTAAATAGAGCTTCTTCAGATGAGGTTATGGAAGAACTGACCAGGCTTAACAGTGAGGGTACGACGATTATGCTTGTTACCCATGATGTCAAGGTTGCCGCAAAATGTACAAGGGTTCTGTATATCGTTGACGGAAATATAAGAGGCGAGTACACAATGGAAAAATATGATAAGTTAAAACTTCGTGAGCGGGAACGTGCCCTCAACGGCTGGCTTATAGAAATGGGTTGGTGATAGCTTGATAGATGTTTTAGTTGTAGAGGATAACAAAGAATTGTCAATGGTCCTGTGTGATTTCCTGCAAGCGGAAGGCTATACGGTGTCTGCTGCCGAAAATGCCAGGAAAGCCTTGTCGCTGTATCAAAGGTACGGCGCAAGGCTTGTGGTGCTTGATATCATGTTGCCTGGGGAGGATGGATTTTCAATCTGCGAAAAAATCCGCAGGGAGAGCAACACGCCGATTCTGATTGTAAGTGCGAAAACGGGCAAGGAGGATAAACTGCTTGGGCTGAATCTTGGCGCAGATGATTACATGGAAAAGCCCTATGATATTGACATCATGCTTGCGAAAATCGGCGGAATATTTAAGCGCAGATATTCGGCAGACGGACTGATTGACGGAGATATTCGGATTAATAAAATGAACCGTGCCGTAGTCAAAAATAATTTAACCCTTGAAATGACGTCCAAGGAGTTCGAGCTATTAATACTTCTGATTGAAAACAAGGGACGCACCCTTTCCAAAGAATATATTTTCAATACAATCTGGGGCAGCGACAGCTTATCCGAGCAGCAGACCCTTACGGTTCACATAAAATGGCTGCGGCAAAAAATTGAAGAAGACCCGAAAAAACCACAGAAAATTCTGACTGTTTGGGGAGTGGGGTACAAGTATATATGAAAGCCTTCAGGAGATTATTTGCGTTGGCATTCCTTTGCATTTCTATCATTTTTATTGGTTTGAATTTACTCTTAAAAAATATGAGCGCTGTGGAAAGCGGCAGGCCATACAGGGTTGAAATCAACAGAATTGCCCTTCAAATCGAGAAAAATGGTTTTCAAAGCGTTGATTTGTCCAAGTGCGAATATGTAAACTATATTGAGGCGTTCCAAGAAGATTTTTACAATTCTGACAGCGATTATGTGATTTGTGAAATAAATGGAACGCTGTATCGCTTTGATTACGACGCAAAAAACGATACGGGAAATAAGAAAATGGTTATTATGGTTAATGGGATATTGGCGGTAATGTCTGCTTTGGTGTTCCTTATTTTACTTTATATCCAGAAAGAAATTTTGAGCCCCTTTGAACGGCTTAAGGATGTTCCATATGAGCTTTCAAAGGGGAACCTGACCTTTCCGGTCAGGGAAAATAAGAATCGGTTTTTCGGTAAATTTTTGTGGGGAATCGACATGCTGCGTGAAAGTATGGAACAGCAGAAACGGCGTGAGCTTGAGCTTGAAAGGGAAAAGAAGACGCTTTTATTATCCCTCTCCCACGACATCAAAACGCCGCTTTCCGCTATAAAATTATACGCTAAGGCGCTGTCGAGAAATTTGTATTCCGATAGGGAAAAGCAGCGTGAAACTGCAGAAAAGATAAACGAAAAGGCGGACGAAATAGAACACTATGTTTCTCGGATTATTACTGCCTCCCGTGAAGACTTTTTAAGTCTTGAAGCAGAGGACGGGGAGTTTTATTTGGGGGAGCTGGTACAAAATATTGCCGCATATTATAGTGAAAAATTAGCGTTAGTCAAGACAGAATTTATAATCGGAGAATATCAGGACTGCCTGATTTTTGGTGACTTTGACCGGAGTGTCGAGGTGCTGCAGAACTTAATGGAAAATGCAATAAAATACGGTGATGGAAAAAGGATTACCCTGGGGTTTTCCAATGATGACGAGGGCGTTTTTGTTTCAGTTGAAAACAGCGGCTGTACTCTTGCTGAATCGGATTTACCCCATATTTTTGAGAGCTTTTGGCGGGGCAGAAATTCCGAAAAAATGGAAGGAAGCGGCCTTGGTCTGTATATTTGCAGACAGCTTATGCACAAAATGAATGGGGATATTTTTGCCGAAATGAACGACGGAGTAATTGAGATTACGACTATTTTTCGTCGGGTATAGCCGGCACAAAGTTTTGCGGGGCTTCTTTTTCCCTAATATAGAATAAACCTCCAAACTGAGTAATTTTATCTTACATCAGTTTGAAGGTTTATATAATCTTCGGGATACTCCCGCCTTTTCTTCCTGTCTAACTCAAAATGACGGTCGGCTAGTCTTCCTTCACTTCTTCTTTGGCAGTATCATCTTGCGCGTCGGTATCTTCTTCGCCAGCCTGCTCAGTCTCAGCAGCCTCATCCTTGGCAGAAGCGTTCAAAGAAACGTATTCCCGATCTGCTACAGGCTTTAAGTCACTGTCAAGATCAAAGTCATTATCTTCAAATTCATCTTCAAATTCATCGTCTTCACTGGAATCTTTTTTCTTTAAATAATAGATAAGGCCTGCAATCGTTCCAGCGGCAGCAGCCAGCCCAAATAAACCTTTGCCCCATTTCTTCATAATCATTTTAACTCCTTTCAAATGTATTCTAAAATATATCATACCACACATTGCATTATTTTTCCTCTAAAATAATCATAAAATGTATAGAAATTGATGGATGAGCCCGAAAGGTATACCTGTTAGCAGCACTGGATTAATCTGTTAAATTGTGTTAAACTGTAGGATATTGTTATTTTTAAGCAAAAGGAGAGGTTGTACAATGAACAAATATGAAGCGACTGGTACGGCTAAAAAAGGGTTGTTCCGCATCATATTCAGCAGGACAGGAATCATTCTTCTTCTGGTTCTGGCACAGTTTGGAATGATGGTTTCGTCGGTTTATTATCTGCGGGAGTATCTTCCTTATATATATGGCGCGATGATTATTTTGGAGGCGGTTGTGGTAATTTATATTATCAACACCAAGGGTAATCCGGCCTTTAAAATGACTTGGATTTTATGTGTCCTGGTTTTTCCGCTGATTGGCGTGTTATTCTATGTGTTCGTGCAGATGCAGGTGGGGACGCGGTTTATGCAGAACCGGCTGTCTACCTTGCGGCTTGAGACGGCTCCCTATATGCAGCAGGACCAGGAGATTGTGGACTGCCTGCGTGCCAGTAAGTCGGCCAATGCCCAGTTGTCCTACTATCTGTCCAGGCAGTTGGGATTTCCCACGTACCGCAACACGGAGATATACTATTATCCCTTGGGAGAATATAAGTTTAAGGCAATGCTAAATGAACTTCAAAAGGCACGGAAATATATTTTCATGGAATACTTTATTGTAGAAATGGGTTATATGTGGGGGAGTATCCTGGATATCCTTAAGCGAAAGGCGGGACAGGGCGTGGAGGTCAGATTCATGTATGACGGAATGTGCTCCATCTCCATGCTGCCCTATAATTATCCCAGACAGCTTGAGAAATGGGGAATTCAGTGTAAAATATCCAATCCTATTGTTCCATTTTTGTCTACCACCCAGAATAACCGCGACCACAGAAAGATCTGTGTCATCGACGGAAAGGTGGCCTTTACCGGAGGCGTGAATCTGGGGGATGAGTATATCAACCAAAAGGAGAGGTTCGGCCATTGGAAGGATACTGCGGTGATGCTTAAGGGGGATGGTGTACAGAGCCTTACCATGCTTTTTCTGCAGATGTGGAACATAGGGGAACGAAGACCGGAGAAATATATGCGGTATCTGACGCCTAAGCGGTCAGAGCTTCATAGGGGCATGGGATATGTGATTCCTTATGGGGACAGCCCCTTTGACAATGAAAATGTGGGGGAAGAGGTGTATTTCCATATTTTGAACCATGCGAAGAAGTATGTACATATCATGACGCCTTATCTGATTCTGGATAACGAGATGATTACAACTCTTACAAGGGTTGCAAAAAGCGGAATCGAGGCTGTGATTATTATGCCTCATATTCCCGATAAATGGTATGCATTTGCCGTTGCCAAGACATACTATAAAGAGCTGATTGAAAGCGGTGTGCAGATTTACGAGTATACGCCGGGCTTTGTCCATGCAAAGGTGTTTGTGTCGGATGACGACACGGCGACGGTAGGGACGATTAACCTGGATTACCGAAGCCTGTATCTCCATTACGAGTGCGGCGTATTTATTTACAACAATCCAGAGGTGGATAAGATTGAGGCTGATTTCCAGAAGACACTGGCAAAATGTCATAAGGTAACGCTGGTGGAGGTGAAGGAGAGAAGTATGCTTACAAAGGTTACAGGGCATGTGCTCAGGCTGGTTGCACCCCTAATGTAAAAAATGCATTTTACAGGAGTGGAAAAATATAGTATAATGCTAAGTGGTTTTAAGACTCATGTAAATGATGCAGATAACGCAGGAGGAATTGATATGGTAAAAGCAGTAGTTGGCGCCAACTGGGGAGATGAAGGCAAGGGAAAGATTACGGATATGCTTGCAAAGAAAGCGGATATTATCGTGAGATTCCAGGGAGGAGCGAATGCAGGGCATACAATCGTTAATGATTATGGGAAGTTTGCACTTCACACCCTGCCGTCAGGTGTATTTTACGGTCACACGACGAGTATGATTGGCAATGGGGTTGCCTTAGATGTCCCAGTGCTTTTTAGGGAGATCCAGTCTATTGTTGACAGGGGAGTTCCGAAGCCGAAGCTCCTTGTATCGGACCGCGCCCAGATGGTCATGTCCTATCATAAGAATTTTGACGCATATGAGGAGGAACGGCTCGGTGGGAAATCCTTTGGCTCAACCAAGTCCGGTATTGCACCGTTCTATTCCGATAAATATGCGAAGATTGGTTTTCAAGTCAGCGAACTTTTTGATGATGAGTTATTAAAAGAGAAGGTAGTAAGGATTGCAAAGCAGAAGAATGTTTTGCTTGAGCATCTGTACCATAAGCCGTTAATCAGTCCAGACGAGCTGTATGGTGAGTTAATGGAATATAAGGAGATGGTTGCCCCTTATGTGTGCGATACTGCACTTTATCTGCACAATGCGCTGAAGGAGGGCAAGGAGATTCTGCTGGAGGGACAGTTAGGCTCTCTTAAGGATCCAGATCACGGTATCTATCCTATGGTAACGTCCTCCTCAACTCTGGCGGCATACGGCGCCATCGGCGCAGGGATTCCTCCCTATGAGATTAAGCAGATTATTACGGTCTGCAAGGCATATTCCAGCGCTGTGGGGGCAGGTGCATTTGTCAGTGAGATTTTCGGAGACGAAGCGGACGAGTTAAGGAACCGCGGCGGAGACGGCGGTGAGTTCGGAGCCACGACGGGACGCCCAAGGAGAGTAGGGTGGTTCGACTGTGTGGCGTCCAAATACGGCTTAAGGATGCAGGGAACCACAGATGTGGCGTTTACCGTATTGGACGTGCTAGGTTATCTGGACGAGATTCCAGTGTGTGTTGGCTATGAGGTTGACGGGGAAGTAACGACAGAATTCCCGACTACTCACCTGCTTGACAAGGCGAAGCCAGTGATTAAGAAGCTGGCGGGATGGAAGTGTGACATCAGAGGCATAAAGAATTATGATGAGCTGCCAGAGAACTGCCGCAAGTATATTGAGTTTGTAGAGGAGCAGTTGGGATATCCGATTACTATGGTGTCAAACGGACCTGGAAGAGATGATATCATCTATCGCAATTAGTATATATTGGAAATTAAAATTAGGAACTGTAGATCTGTTTTCCGCAATGGGGCGGGGTGATTTACAGTTCCAGTAATTTAGGCGGAAGAAGGGCGTAAAATATGTGTGGAATTTGTGGAATTATCGGAGAGACGAAAGATAAGGAGAAAGTACTTGCCAGAATGATGAAGGTTATGGAGCACCGCGGGCCAGACGGAGGAGATACCTATGCTTCCGACGGTGCCCTGTTAGGCTTCCGAAGGCTTAGTATTATTGATTTGGATACAGGGATGCAGCCAATGGTCAACGAGGATGGCTCCATGGCTCTGGTGTTCAACGGGGAGATCTATAACTATCAGACTCTTAGGAAGGTATTGAAGCAGAAGGGCCATGAGTTCCGGAATTCATCAGATTCAGAGGTGATTCTCCATGGATATGAGGAATACCAAAAAGAGCTTCTGGGGAAATTAAGGGGCATGTTCGGATTTGCAGTCTGGGATGACAAGAAGAAGTCATTGTTCGCGGCAAGGGATTATTTCGGGATTAAGCCCTTCTACTATGCCGTGGTTGAGAATACCCTGGTGTTTGCGTCTGAGATTAAATGTATCCTGGAATATCCTGGCTATCAGAAGAAAGTCAACGAGGAAGCGCTGGAGCAGTATCTCTCCTTCCAGTATTCAGCCCTTCCGGAGACATTTTTCAAGGGAATCTATAAACTCTTGCCCGGACATTATCTTACCTTTGAGAACCAAGAACTGAAGGTAGGACGCTATTTCGAGCCCACTTTGGACCCAGGCGCCAAGGAGAGTGAGAGTGCCATGATTGCTGAGACGAGAAAGGTTATGAATCAGTCTGTTAAGAGGCATCTCATCAGCGACGTGGAGGTAGGAAGCTTTTTGTCAAGCGGTGTGGACTCAAGCCTGATTGCCGCTTTGTCAAAATGTAACCGGACGTTTACCGTAGGCTTTGCCCATGAGGGAGATAAGTACAACGAGATTACCTATGCGAAGGAATTGTCTAAGAAGATTGGAATTGAGAACCAGTGTAAATACATTTCCAGGGAGGAGTTTAAGGAGGCAATCCCGAAGGTTATGTACCATATGGACGAGCCTTTGGCGGATGCGTCTGCGGTGGCCCTTTATTTTCTGGCCCAGGAGGCGTCTAAAAAGGTGAAGGTTGTGCTGTCGGGAGAAGGCGCAGACGAGATCTTTGGAGGGTATAACATTTACCTTGAGCCCAAGGCTCTTGGATGGAGCCGGTGGATTCCTCTTAAAGTTAGAGAAAAGTTAGCCAGTGCGGCAGAGCGTCTTCCAAGACACATGAAGGGAAGGAATTATTTGATTCGCGCGGCCCGCCCCTTAAGCGAGCGGTATATCGGAAATGCTTATATTTTCACGGCAGATGAGAGAAAGAGGCTTCTGAGAAGAAAGAAGGAAGGGCCTAAGCCTAATGAGCTGCTTAAGAAGGAGTATGACAAGATGAGAGGGCTTCCTGATTCTGACCAGATGCAGGCGTTGGATTTGGTGTACTGGCTTCCAGGGGATATTCTTTTGAAGGCGGATAAGATGAGTATGGCCCACTCCCTTGAGGTGCGGGTACCGTTTTTGGATAAGGATGTGTTTGAGGTGGCACGCCGGATTCCTCATTCCCTGAAGACCAAGAAATATACCACCAAATATGTGCTGCGCAAGGTGGCGGACGAGTATCTTCCAGAGCAGGTGGCGAAAAAGAAGAAGCTTGGCTTCCCTATTCCGATCCGCAACTGGTTTAAGGAGGAGGACTGGTATCAGCAGATTAAGACAGCATTTACCGGTGAGACGGCTGCAAAATATTTCTGCACTAAGCGTTTGGTCAGGCTTCTTGAGGAGCACCGGTCAGGCAGGGAGGACAACAGCAGAAAGATTTGGACTGTGTATGCGTTTCTGGTATGGCATCAGGTATTCTTTGAGGCATAGGATGTTAAGAATATTTCTATTTCCTTAAGAAATATCTAACCTTTCTTTTAGAATTCTGCCATAGCATGGACATATTTACCTGTTATTCTGTATATACCTTGATGGACGAAGTCCACCAACCCCTCTCCCAAGGGACACGAATTAGGGTGTGCCCTTTGGGGAGCGTTAAAAAATCAGAAGGATTAGTCATATTATGCCAGGTATGCCCATATAATAATAATGAGGGATTAGGCAGTCCTTTTGGTATGAATAGGATAGGAGGTATTACGATGCAGCAGAAAAAGGAATCAAACCACACGGAAGTAATCTCAATAGAAGAATACCTTACGAAGAGAAAAAGGCTCAGGAATTTGGATAAAAGCCAGAGATGGGGAGGAATTCCGGAGGAGAACCACGCATTGGTTCTGGTGTCCTGTCTTGTCGGTAATTAGGCAGGTTCATCTGTCTATTACATACAAGACATGATACCGGTGGAATCATAGATCTGAGAAGAAGAGGCAGGCAGCGGGAAAGCCTGCCTTTTGAATTGTCAGAAGCCGTCTTTGCCGCCGCCGTCCCCGTTCCCTTTTACCAGCCGGTATACCAGTGTAAATGCATAGAGAAGCACCGGAAGAATGATGGTACAGGCAATGGAGGCTTTCAGAAGACCTTTGGCGGCGGAGTGGTCAATCAGCGCGAAGATGAGGGTAAGGGCGTACATGGAAAAGAGCAGAAATGCACCTAATGCCGCTAAAACACGTTTGATTGTATGAGATTTTTTATTTTTCATGAGAATCATCCTTTACATCTGAATAAGACTTTAGTATATTATATAAGTGACAGAAAAAAAAAGCAATACAAAGGAGTAGTATATATTATGAGCGGTACATTGTTAGAACAGTGGAGAGGCGTGGCTTACGACCAGACAGCAGGTGCGCAGAATCTTCAAAGATTCTGGGACAAATATTTTGAGATTGAGAAGGACATCTATGAGAAGCTTCTTTCCAATCCGAATGAGGAAGTGAAGGGAACTGTAAAAGAGTTAGCAGAGAAGTACGGCCAGGACGTTATGACCATGGTTGGGTTCCTGGACGGCATTAACGAGAGCTTGAAGGTGGAGAACCCCATCGAGACCATGGAGGAGGATACAGTTGTGAGCCTTGGTTTTGACAAGGAGAAGCTGTATAAGAATATGGTAGCTGCCAAGGCGGACTGGCTCTACAACCTTCCCCAGTGGGATGCAATCTATTCGGAGGAGGAGAGAAAGAAGCTCTACAAAGAGCAGAAGGAGTCCGGCACCATCCGTAAGGAGAAGAAGATTGGGCGAAACGATCCCTGTCCATGCGGCTCTGGGAAGAAATATAAGAAATGCTGCGGGAAATAGGATTGACAAAGAAAAATCCCGTGTTATAATATTTGTTATGAAAATGTTGAACACGTTGACGAGACGAGTAGACTGGGAAAGGGATGTCAGAGAGAGAAGTCATGGGCTGAAAGCTTCTTATTCCGGAACCTTTGCGAAAACTACCTCTGAGTGGCTGCAAAACAGTCCGGTGATTCCGTTATCATCATGAATGAAGTGGCTTCGGTGCATTTGCCGGAGTAATTAGGGTGGAACCGCGAGAATATCGTCCCTTACAGTGAGGTTAAGCTGTAAGGGACGTTTTGTTATTTGCAGAAAGGAGGCTTATGTTGGGTTATGAATCAGAAAAAAGAGTGGGAGCCTTATGAGCATAAGGTACAATATTATGAGACTGACCAGATGGGAATCGTTCATCATTCCAACTATATCCGCTGGTTTGAAGAAGCGCGGACGGATTACATGGAAAAGATGGGTATGGGATATGACCAGATGGAGGCGCGGGGCATCTTAAGTCCGGTGCTTTCTGTGGAGGCAGACTACCACCAGATGGTCCGGTTTGGCGAGACGGTGACAATCGAGACGTTTATCAAGGAATACAACGGGATTCGGCTGACTGTGGGCTATGAGGTGATTGACCAGAAGAATCAGAGGCTTTGCTGTCGGGGAACGACCAAGCACTGTTTTCTGGACCGAGAAGGGAAGTTTCTGTCTCTGAAACAGGCGTGTATTGAATATCATCAGATGTTTGTACAGGGACTTGAAGATCACAAGGATAAATAAACCAGGGAGGTATGAGATTATGAGAATTACATTGAAGGACGGTTCCGTCAAGGAATACGAAGGCAGCAGGTCGGCGCTTGATATTGCAAAGGATATCAGCGAAGGACTTGCAAGAGCAGCCACCAGCGCTAAGGTGAACGGCGATATTGTGGATTTGAGGAAGGAGATTTCAGAGGACTGTGAGCTTGAGCTTCTGACCTTTGACTCTGAGGATGGAAAGGGTGCGTTCTGGCATACCACCTCTCATATCATGGCTCAGGCTGTGAAGCGTCTGTATCCGGAGACAAAGCTGGCAATCGGGCCGTCTATTGACAATGGCTTTTACTATGACCTTGACCGTGAGACTCCGTTTGTGGCTGAGGATTTGGAGAAGATTGAGACAGAGATGAAGAAGATTGTAAAGGAGAATCTGTCCATTGAGAGATTTACCAAGTCCAGAGAGGATGCCATTGCATATTTTAAGGAAAACGGCGAGCCTTACAAAGTAGAGCTGGTGGAGGACCTTCCTGTGGGTGAGGAGATTAGCTTCTATCGGCAGGGCGAGTTCGTTGACCTGTGTGCGGGCCCTCATCTTTTGTCAACCAAGAATGTGAAGGCTGTAAAGCTTACAAGCCTTGCAGGCGCATACTGGCGCGGCAGCGAAAAGAATAAGATGCTTACCAGAATCTACGGGATTTCCTATCCGAAGAAGGCAGAGCTTGAGGAATATCTTAACAGGCTTGAGGAGGCGAAGAAGCGCGACCACAGGAAGCTTGGACGTGAACTGGGGCTGTTTATGATGTGCGACGAGGGCCCTGGCTTCCCCTTCTTCCTTCCAAAAGGAATGGTGCTTAAGAATACGCTGATGGAGTATTGGAGAGAGCTTCATAAAAGGAACGGTTATGTGGAGATTGCCACGCCGATTATCTTAAGCCGCCATCTGTGGGAGAATTCCGGACATTGGGACCACTATAAGGATAATATGTATACAACGGTGATTGACGAGGAGGATTTTGCTGTTAAACCTATGAACTGTCCAGGGGGGATGCTGGTTTATAAGTCTGAGCCTCGTTCATATAAGGATCTGCCCCTTAGGGCCGGTGAGATTGGCCTGGTGCACAGGCATGAGAAGTCCGGCGCCCTTCACGGCCTGTTCCGTGTAAGATGCTTTAACCAGGATGATGCTCATATTTTCATGATGCCGGAGCAGATTCGAGATGAGATTAAGGGTGTGGCAAGACTGATTGACGAGGTGTACAGCCTGTTTGGCTTCAAGTACCATGTGGAGTTGTCCACACGTCCTGAGGACAGCATGGGAAGCGACGAGGATTGGGAGATGGCGACAGAAGGTCTTCGGGGTGCGCTGGATGACTTAGGGCTTGACTATGTGGTCAACGAGGGAGACGGCGCGTTCTACGGTCCGAAGATTGATTTCCATCTGGAGGATTCCATCGGAAGAACCTGGCAGTGCGGGACGATTCAGTTGGATATGCAGATGCCTCAGAGATTTGATTTGGAGTATACGGGTGCAGATGGAGAGAAGCACAGGCCCATTATGATTCACAGGGTTGCATTTGGCTCGATTGAACGGTTTATCGGTATCCTGATTGAGCATTTTGCAGGTGCATTCCCCACCTGGCTTGCGCCGGTTCAGGTGAAGGTGCTGCCCATTTCAGAGAAGCATCTGGATTATGGCAAGAAGGTATTGAAGGAGTTAGAAGCCGCAGGAATTCGCGCAGAGATTGACGAGAGGGCGGAGAAGATTGGCTATAAGATTCGCGAGGCACAGATGAATAAGATTCCGTATATGCTGGTTGTGGGCGCCAAGGAGGAGGAACAAGAGTTGGTGGCTGTAAGAAGCCGTTTCGCAGGCGACGAAGGCCAGAAGGGAATCAGTGAGTTTATCGAGGCTGTGAAGGAGGAAATTGCCAGTAAGACTCAGCGGGAGATTGTGAAGGAAGATTAACTTATTCAGAATTTAAATGAAGGAAGTAAATCACAAAAATGGTTTACTTCCTTCTGAACCTTCTTGGTATGGAATATTTCACCTCTTTTTTAAATTTATTTATATCTGTATTAAAATGGCGTTCCATACAAATCATAAGGCGTCACCTGGTACACATAATAGTTGAGCCAGTTGGTATAAAGGTTATTGGCAGTAGCCCGCCAGGTAAGCAGCGGCTTATTCTGCGGATTATCATCTGTATAATAATTCTTCGGAATCTCAATAGGCAGACCCTTCTTTAAGTCCCGCTTGTATTCGCCGTCCAGCGTCACTCGGTCATACTCAGGATGGCCCATGACGAAAATCTGGCGGCCGCCTTTTGCCATAGCAAGGAACAGCCCCGCTTCCTCGGATTCTGCCAGTATGGTCAGACGTTTTTCAGAACGAATCTTGTCCATGGGCACCTCCGTATGGCGGGAGTGGGGAGCAAGGAACACGTCGTCAAAGCCCCGAATCAGGGGAATCTTGCGGTTCATTACCTTGTGCTTAAAGATTCCGAATACTTTGTTCTCTACAGGAACCTTGTCGATTCCGTAGTGGTAGTAGATGCCTGCCTGTGCGCCCCAACAAAGGTGCAGGGTGGAGGTTACATGGGTCTTGCTCCATTCCATGATTTCCTTTAATTCCTCCCAGTAGTCAACCTCCTCAAAGGGCATCTGCTCCACCGGTGCGCCGGTAATGATAAAACCATCGTATTTTTTATCTTTTATCTCGTTAAATCGGTGATAGAACTGGTTTAAATGGCTGGTGGGCGTATTCCTGGACTCATGGGTGGACACTGTGACAAAGGACACGTCCACCTGAAGCGGTGTGTTTGACAGAGACCTTAGAATCTGAAGCTCTGTGTCTTCCTTGAGGGGCATCAGGTTAAGCAGCCCGATTTTAATCGGGCGGATATCCTGATGGGTGGCCCGATGCTCGTCCATGACGAATATATTTTCATGTTCCAGTATCTCCTTTACCGGAAGATTATTTTGAACTCTGATTGGCATAGTATCATTCCCCTTTTCTATTTTGCTATTGTACATCCAAAGGCATGCCGCCATGTCTATTCGGCATTCTGTGTCTCTCCCTCTGAATGGTAGTAGGTTCCCTCGTCGTCCACATAACTCATGGTGTCATAGTATTCTGAGCCTGTGGGAAGGCTCTTTCTCTCCAGGTGATTGTTTACCAGCATCTGGACAATGTAGTAGAGGACGGCAAATGTTGGAACTCCCATGACCATCCCCACGAATCCAAATAAGCCTCCGCCGAGCAGGATTGCAACGATAACCCAGAAGGCGGACAACCCTGTGGAATTTCCAAGAATCTTTGGACCCAGGATGTTGCCGTCAAACTGCTGTAGCAGCAGGATAAATATGACGAAATATACGCCTTGAATCGGGTTGGCAAGCATAATCAGGATGGTGCTTGGTACTGCACCGATGTATGGCCCGAAAAACGGAATGATATTGGTAACGCCAACGATTACGCTGACCAGCATCACATAGGGCATCTTCAATATAGATAGCCCGACAAAGCATAAGACTCCGATAATTGCGGAATCAATTAATTTTCCTATAATAAAACCGCCGAAAATGTCGTTGCTCTTGGTGGTCAGATGGAGTACCATATTGGCATGTCTGGCGGAGAGGACCGCGTAAACACATTTCTTTGACTGGCGTACAAAGGTTTCCTTGCTGAACAGAATATAGATTGAAACAATCAGCCCGATTACTGCGTTGAAAATCTCGCTTACGATGTTCAAAACGCCCACCGTCAGGTTAGACATCAGCTCGTTTGCCTTCGCCATAAGGTCCGTACGCAGCCAGTCCATGAGCATATCCGTTCCCTCTTTGATAGCGGTCTTAATTAGTGTGCTGGTCGTTGAGTCATCCAGCTTCACTTCGCTTAGCTCAGAAACCAGATCGTCTAACTGTCGTGGCAGGGTAATCACCAGATTGCGGATGCTGGAATATAACTCCGGAATCAGCAGGTTACACAGTGTAACGATTAATACGAGAAGGAGTACGACCGCAGCCAGAATGCCGACTGCGCGGGAAACCTTCTCTGCCTGTCCTTTTTTCTTAAGCTTTAACTTTAGAAGCGGAACCAGATACTTGTCTGCCTGTTTTACGATTGGATTCAAAAGGTATGCCAGTGCGCAACCATAGATTACTGGTTTTAATACTCCAAATACCTCCTGAAATACATGGGAAATGTTCGTAAGCCGAAGCAGGGCAAAATAAAAGATGATGCTGGCAGCAATCACCAGGAAAAAGGTCATGCCGCGGCTGAACTGCTGGCGCAGCTTCGACGGGCCGCCTTTACCGAGACTTGGACGGCTGAAGTAATGAGCCTGCCGCTCTGTCTGTGTGTCGGTATCTGCCTGCGCAAATGTATCGGTTTTCTGTTGGCTGATCTCCTCACTTTTATCATTTACCAGATTCTCTGTTTTGGTTGTTTTGGCGCTCATATTATTACCTCTTCCCTTTGCAGATAATATTATTATACTATCGGGGTATATTTGCGTCAATCATAAAAACAGGATATAATTGGTTCGTGAAAATGAAAAAGACAAGCAAAAAGCAATGGCTTCTTACTCGTCTTTTTTGTACTTATTTTGGGCAGACTAAGCTATTTGCAGCCGCAAGTAAACGTTGCGCACTCTGTCTGGTCACAGTGGCAGGCGCTGCTTCCCTCTACGCTAATCTTTCCGGCATGGCACTTACATTCATTGTTGTACGTGCAGTCTGTAGCCTTACAGTCAATCGTGCTTGTGGGAGACGCCTCGCCGGTTACGTTGCTGTAGGAATCGCCTTTGCGCTCCTCAAAGCTGTCGCAGCAGGTCTCCTCGGCACGCTTGGCAGAGTTGCCGCCTACCACGATTCCATCCAAATCACAGTAAAAATTCTTGTTGTGGGTACATGTCTGTACGGTACATCTTAACTCTGGCATAATCTTACCTCCTAATATTCATAGATATCAAGACTTATTATGCCCGTTTTTTTATTTTTTATAAAAAATTATTTTAGATAATTCTGCGCGTATTCGATAAAAATCTTCATAGCCGGCGACAGATCGCCAGGCGATGCGACAGCTATTCCAAGCCGGCGAAGCGCGTAAGGCTTCAGAGGGCGCGCCTCAAAGTTCCCTGTTTTCCCCCGAAGAATTAACTCCGGCAGGATGCTGATACCAAGATTGTGCTCCACCATGGACAGGATCGAATAGTCATTGTGAGAAGTATATTTGATATCTGGTGTCACACCTGCGGTCTTCAAGATCCGATGGACGTCGTTCAGATAAGTATAGTCAGACACAACGAAAGCAGAGCTCTCAAATAATTCAATCGGAACCTCATCATATGCGGCAAGAGGATGCCCCTTTGGCATTACCGCAAGCATGGGATCGTCATATAGGTGGATAAAATGATAGGAAGCGCTGTTCTGATAGCTGGTAAATGCGATATCCACCTTATGATCCCGAATCCAATCGGAAAGCTCGGCTTCATTTCCTTCTGAGATATCAAAATGAATTCCTGGATATTCTTTCCGGAATGTATGAATAATTCCAGGAATCCAGTGGATAGAGCAGCTTGTGTAGGTTCCAATCTTCAGCGTTCCTTTTCGCGCTCCCGTCAGAAAAGAAATCTCCTGATTCAAGGCTTCATTGGCGGCAAGGAGATATCTGATGGAGGGAAGAAGCGCAACTCCCTCCTTGGTCAGAGATACCCCCTGGTGTCCTTTGTGGAATAAAGGAAACCCCACTTCTTTTTCAAGGGATTTCATCATCTGGGTGATACCCGCTTGCGTATAACCCAACTCCTCGCCGGCCTTGGTAAAACTGCCAGAATCTACTACTGCAAGGAATACATTCCATTTTCTAAGCCCCATGGCTTTTATTCCCTTCTAAATTAAAATATCTTGAAAAACCTTAAATTACAGCTTGAATAATCCAAGGCCGCTTGCCACAGAGCTTATAAGAATGATAAACAGGAAAAGGGGCGCCACCCATTTAATCATTATGTTAAACATTCCTTCTGACCTAAAGGTTCCGTCTGTTTCCTTTACCTCATCAGCAATAGCCTTCGGTTTGATGACAAAGCCTACAAAAATACAGGTAAAGAGAGCCACAATCGGCATCAGTACGCTGTTGCTTGCAAAATCCATAATATCAAGGACGGACATTCCGTTCCAGCTTATGAAGCTTAAAGAACCGAAGCCCAGAGAGGAGGGAATTCCCATAATCAGCGCCAGTATAGCTACAAAAATACCTGTAAACCGACGTTTCCATCCGAATTTGTCCATGAATACGGAAACAATGGTTTCCATCAGAGAGATTGCGGATGTCAGAGCGGCAAAGAAAACCAGCATGAAGAAGATGGTTCCAATCACTCCTCCAAATTTCATGCTTGCAAATACTTTCGGTAGAGTCATAAACATAAGCCCTGGTCCGGCATTCAGCGCAGAACGGTCGCCGCCGGAGAATGCAAATACTGCCGGAATAATCATCAGTCCGGCCAGGAATGCAATCCCTGTGTCGAACAACTCAATCTGGCGGACAGAGCTTTCCAGACTGTCGCTTTTCTTCATATAAGAACCATAAGTAATCATAATACCCATGGCCAGTGACATGGAATAAAAAAGCTGTCCCATTGCCGCCAGGATGGTCTTTATGGACACATCCGCCATATGAGGCTTAATGTAGTATATCAGCCCTTCCATAGAACCCTTAAGCGTCAGCCCGTACACGGAAATGATTATGGTAAGCATTACAAGAATAGGCATCATGATCTTGCTGACCTTCTCGATTCCTTTTTCCACACCGCATAAAACTACAACGGCCGTAAGGGCCAAAAAGAGAAAGAACCATCCAATGGGTTCACCCGTACCGCTAATAAAGTCTGTAAAATAGGTGTCGCTGGCTGACTCCTTAACGCCTCCTGTGACGAATACGGTAAAATACTTCACCACCCATCCCCCGATTACGGAATAGTACGGGAAGATGATAACTGGAACGATGACTGCAAGAATCCCCAAAAAGTTGAAACGTTTGTCCAATGACTGGAATGCGCCGATGGCGCTTAAACCCGTCTTTCTCCCCAATGCAATCTCTGCAATCATCAGCGTAAAACCAAAGGTGACTGCAAGGATTAGATAAATCAGAAGGAACGTGCCTCCGCCGTACTGGGCGGCAAGGTAGGGAAACCTCCAGATATTGCCAAGCCCGACTGCGGAACCTGCGGCGGCAAGAACGAATCCAAGCTTGTTAGAAAAATTACTTCTGTCTTTCATATTAACCTCCTCAATTCATGTTTCATTCCAAAAACAGATTATGCTCTATTATTACATGAACGGACAATATTTTCAAGAATATTTTTTAAGCAGGAAAAATAACATTTAACACAGAAAAAACCACGTTTTAAGCAGAAACTGTTGATTCTTTTTCTAAAAAAGGTAAAATATCCTCATATTATATATGAGATGGCCATCTTGGAATGTAGTGAAAAAATAGAAGAGCGAGGGATAACAAATGGAAGAAAAGAAAAAGGGATTTTCGATATCTCTTACGACGCAGATTCTGCTTGCAACGGTTGGCGGTATTCTGTTTGGTACGTTTATCGGACCGTGGGCGGCGAATTTAAAGTTTATCGGCGATATTTTTATTCGGCTAATCCAGATGTCCGTGGTACTTCTGGTTATGTCTGCGGTAGCGGCGGCGGTAGGAAGCGGCGACGGACAGGACGTAGGAAAGATGGGTTTCCACACATTTAAGTGGATTATCGCATTTACCATAGTTTCAGCAGGGTTCGGTGTGGCGTTATCCATGCTGTTTAAGCCAGGCGTGGGGATTGAGATTGCAAGCGCAGAGGATGTGGCAAATGCGGCGGTAGAATCATCCTCCCTTCAGGAAACGCTGTTAGGCTTTGTGCCCACCAATATTATCGGCTCCATGGCAGAGAGCGCAATGGTGCCCTGTATCGTGTTTTCACTGTTCTTTGGTGTGGCAATGGGCGCGTATACGAAGCAGAGTGGGAACCGCAACATGGTAGAGTGGGTGACAGGTCTTAATACGATTATCACCAACATTATTAAGACGGTTATGCATATTGCGCCAATCGGTATCTTTTGTCTGCTGGCAAATGTGGCCGGCTCTACGGGCCTTAAGGTTATTATTCCGATGATGAAGTTCTTAGGAGTGCTTTTGATTGGCGATGCAATTCAGTTTATGCTGTTCGGTCCCTTTACGGCGGCAATGTGTAAGGTGAATCCTGCTAAAATGCCGAAGAAATTCGCTAAGATGTCCATCATGGCCGTGACCACAACCTCAGGAGCCATCTGCCTTCCCACAAAGATGGAGGATGCCGTAACCAAATTCGGTATCAGCCGTAAGGTTGCAGATTTTACTGGACCGATTACCATGTCCATGAATAGCTGCGGGGCTGCACAATGCTATGTGGCGGCAATCTTCTTCATGGCACAGTCTACAGGAATCCAGATGACGGTGTACCAGATGGGAATGGCAATTCTGTTGTCCTGTCTAATGTGTATGGGAACCATCTCTGTACCTGGCGGTTCTGTAATCGTCTATACGTTCCTGGCGTCTTCACTTGGACTGCCCCTTGAGAGCATCGCGGTATTAATCGGTATTGACTGGTTTGCCGGAATGTTCCGTACACTGATGAATGTAGATGTGGACGTTATGGTTGGTATGCTTGTTGCAAGCAAGCTTGGCGAGCTTGACCGTGACGTATACAATGAGAAGAAGGAAGTCTCATATAATTAATTAAGGTTTCAAATCACTATTTGAACATACATATCTCTTTTAAGGAGCCAAAGGGCTTCGGAGAACCTCTGGGTATTGAAGGATATAGCCAGAGGTTCTTTTTTTGTAAAATATAGCTTAATATGGATTTTTGTTCATGTACAATGTCTTCTCCTAAGAGATTATATGCTGGACATTGTGACAGAGTTCGTGATAGATTATACCCAAAGGGCACACCGTAATACAAGGTATACCCAAAGGGCACACCGTAATGCATAAGATGAATAGTAAGGAGGGAGAACATGCAGGGAGACAGGCTGGTATTTGAATTGATTTTAAATATTGCCCTTCTGGTGCTGATTGCAAATCTGATATCCAAATTCAGGCTGATTCAGAAGCTCATTTTGCAGGAGAATAGAAGCCTTAAAAGCCAGGCGTTTCTGTCAGTGGTTTTTGGCGGGATGGTGGTTCTGTCAACGTATACAGGAATTGATATTGGCTCATACAGTCTAAATACACGGGTAATTGGTGCTATGGCGGCAGGACTTTTGGGCGGACCCATTGTGGGGCTGTATGCATCTTTGATTGGAGCCATCTATGTATACCTGTTTTCTGCTCATCAGGCATTTGCCATGGCGTCCGCATTTTCCACGATGATGTTTGGACTTTTAGGAGGCGGCTTCTACCCCTATTTTCAGCGAGGCAAATGGAAATACCAGGACTTGTTTTTGCTGACCTGTTTTGCCGAGGTGTGCGACATGGTGTGCCTCCTTCGGTTTACCGTTCCGGTGGAGATGGCGTTAAATACAATACTGGAGATTTCGCTGCCCATGATTCTTTTGAATGCCAGCGGAATCCTAATCTTTATTTCCAGCTTTAATCATATGTTTATCCAGCAGGACATCGAGCGGAGCCGCCAGCTTCAGCAGGCTTCAGGACTTGTGCGAAAATGTCTGCCCCTGCTGGTGAAAGGCCTTGAGGATTGTGACAACATGGAGAGGTTTGCCAAAACCATATTGGAGGAGACGGACTGGGCGGGGGTGGTTATCACCAGCAGAAGCCAGATTATTGCATGTGGGCAGAAGGAGATCGACAAGAACTTTCAGATAGGGGAGAAGATACCGGATATCGGGGTGCGGGTCATGGAAACAGGAAGGATGGAAACCATGTCCCAGGTGCCTTTGTCGAGTCCCTGGTATGAGTGGATGAAGGAGTATTCTTTAGTTGCGGCGCCTTTTATGATACGGGACCAGGCGGCAGGGTGTCTTATTGTGTGGGTGAAGAAACAGTGGGTGTTCCGTAAAAGTGAGTTAGAGCTTCACCAGCATCTGGTGGACTTAAGCTCCTATCAGCTTGCCCTCTCTGAGCTTGAACGTCAGAAGGATATGCGTCAAAAGGCGGAGTTTAAGGCATTGCAGTTCCAGGTAAACCCCCATTTTCTATTCAATGCACTGAATACGGTTTCCTGTGTTTGTCGGGAGAATCCTATACGGGCAAGAGAGCTTTTAATTATTCTTGCCAATTATTTTCGGTATAACTTGAACAGCGAGGCGTATATGGTTCCCTTTGAGAAGGAAATGGAGCATGTGCGGGACTATCTTGAGCTTGAGAAGGCAAGATTTGAGGAGAAGTTAATCATCACTTACGATGTTCCAAAAGATTTGGAGCTTGAGATTCCCACCTTGATTCTTCAGCCTATTGTGGAAAATGCTGTGCGCTATGGAATCAACCGAGAGGGAAAGCGGATCGTGACGATTTGTGCAAGGGAAGAACCAAAGGGATGCAAGGTATGCATCTGTGATGAAGGAAAAGGTATGCCAGAGGAGGTACTAAAGAAGCTGAAAAGCGGAGAGTCCATTGGGAACAGCGTGGGGCTTAGCAATGTGCACAAGCGGATGAAGAGTATCTATGGGGAGGAGAACGGGCTTCATATCACAAGCTCAAAAGAGGGAACTTGCGTTAAGCTGTGCTTTGGGGCTGAGTCCCTACGCAGGCTTTAGAAGGGGATATCCGTAGTTTACAAAAATGGAGGATGGGAAAATGAGAATCGCAGTAATCGATGACGAGAGGCCGGCAAGAAGTGAATTGAAGCATCAGTTATGGGAGCTGCTTAAAGATGCGCAGATTGACGAGGGAGAGAGCGGAGCACAGGCTCTTGAAATGGCGGGGGAGGTGTGCTATGATTTATTTTTCCTCGATATCAATCTGGGAGATATTAACGGGACGGTTCTTGTAAACGCACTTAAAAATATGCAGCCGGCTATGAAAATTGTGTTTGTGACAGCCTATTCGGAGTATGCTGTGAAGGCTTTTGAGCTTGAGGTAGAGGATTATATCATGAAGCCCTTTGATAAGAAACGCTTGGAAAAGATGCTGAAAAAATGTAAAATAACGAAGAAGGCGGAGAAGGGGACGGACAGCGTAAGACGGATTGCAATCAATACAGAGGGGAAGACGATTTTTAAAGAGGTGGGGGATATTGTATATATAGAGACCTATAACAGAGGATGTATGATTCATACAGTGGAAAATGATTACTTTGAAGGAAAGACCATAGGAGAGTTCGAGAAGAAACTGGGGGACATGGGATTTTTTCGGAGTCAAAAAAGTTTTCTCGTTAATCTCAATAAGGTGAAGGAGTTATTTTTGTGGAAGAATAACAGCTTTGCCATTAAGATGGAGGGATATGAGAAGGAGATTCTTCCTGTGGGGAGAGAGAAGATTAAGGTTCTGCGCCAGTTGCTTGGGGGCTGATGAAGTCAAATATTTTGAAGCCATGTTGTCAGATTGCATTAGATGAAATATTAAGGTAACAGTTCAGCCTGCAACCGCGCACTTGCTGCGCGGTTAGCAGCCAATGAATTGGAGCAGCTGGGAATCCGCCTCTTTGCCGCAGGCAAACTTTAAAATGGGCGGATTCCGTAACAGTGAAGCCGGAAGGCTGAACTGTTACATATTAAGACGAAAATGAGAAAACAGCTATTGACATCACAGGTCACATATGCTAAATTATTATATGCGTGAAGCAAAAAAGAAAGTAGAGTATCCACTCTCACCATAGCACAATCGGGTGACTATTGGTTTGATATTGAGTATTAGGGGCATGATTGGTGACATTATGTGATAATGTCAGGAAGTTAAGCCTGTTATACAGATATGTTAAGTGGATAGTCTGAATGCTGTTCACTTATTTTTATTTATATTTTTATGATGGGGGTGCAAGACAATTAGCGATTTAATGATTAACGGGCAGATCAGAGACAAGGAAGTAAGATTAATTGGAGAAGATGGAGAGCAGAAAGGAATCATGCCGATTAAGGAGGCAATGAGACTGGCTCAGGAAGCAGAATTAGATCTTGTGAAGATCGCTCCAAAGGCTCAGCCGCCGGTGTGCAAGATTATCGATTACGGTAAGTACAGATACGAGCTTGCAAGAAAAGAAAAAGAGGCGAAGAAGAAGCAGAAGACCGTTGAAGTGAAGGAAGTGCGTCTTTCACCCAATATTGACACCAATGATTTAAACACCAAGGTCAACAACGCGAAGAAGTTTATCAGCAAGGGCAATAAAGTAAAGATAACCCTGCGTTTCAGAGGCCGCGAGATGGCACATGTACAGCAGAGCAAGCATATTCTGGACGATTTTGCAGAGCTTTTGAAGGATATTGCCGTCGTGGAGAAACAGCCGAAGCTGGAAGGCCGAAGCATGAGTATGGTTTTAACTGAAAAACGTTAAAAATATATTTACAAATCAAGGAGGAAATAATCATGCCAAAGATCAAGACAAATAGAGCAGCTGCAAAGCGCTTCAAAAAGACAGGTACAGGAAAGTTAAAAAGAAATAAAGCGTATAAGAGCCATATCTTAACTAAGAAGTCTGCAAAGAGAAAGCGGAATCTTAGGAAATCAATCATTACTGATGAAACAAATGTAAAGAACATGAAGAAGGTATTACCGTATCTGTAAGAGAGCGGAGTAAAGTATTGAAGGAGGAAACAAGACATGGCAAGAATTAAAGGCGGAATGAACGCTAGAAAGAAGCATAACAGAGTTTTAAAATTAGCGAAAGGATACAGGGGAGCTCGTTCTAAGCAGTACAGAGTGGCAAAGCAGTCTGTTATGAGAGCTCTCACATCTTCTTATGCAGGAAGAAAGCAGCGTAAGCGTCAGATGCGTCAGTTATGGATTGCGCGTATCAACGCGGCTGCAAGACTGAACGGATTATCCTACAGCAAGTTTATGCACGGGCTGAAGCTTGCGAATGTGGATATGAACAGAAAGATGCTGGCAGAGATGGCAGTAAATGACGCGGCTGGATTTGCAGCATTGGCAGAGGCAGCTAAGGCGAAGCTGGCTTAAGCTGATTTAGATTTTGAAAATATTTCTTGACATCGGCGGTCTGCCGTGATAAAATTTTATTAAACCGATGAGGAAGAGTGAGTACTGTTAGATATCTGCTTTACAGAGAGCCGCGGATGGTGGGATGCGGTAAGTCAGAGCTGTCAGGAATGGGCTTCCGAGGGCGAGCTGAAGTGTCCGAAGGGATGGCAGTAAGCAAGCCGGAGAGGGTACTCCGTTAAAAAAGTACGCGTATGATGGTACGCATGAGAGGGTATATGAGGTTCGTATACCAAGCCGGGTGGCACCGCAGGAGTTGATGATTATTACTCTTGTCCCAGCAATCATTTATTGTGTGGGATAAGGGTATTTTTTTATTTTCAATTTAGTTGTAAAACAGGAAGATACGATATCCCGCGAAGCTTCAAAGAGTGAAAGGAGAACGAAACTATGAGTGAACAGAAAATCCCTTACAAAATCTATCTGGAAGAAAGCGAGATGCCGAAGCAATGGTATAATGTGCGTGCAGACATGAAGAATAAGCCTGCGCCGCTTCTGAATCCCGAAACTTTAAAGCCCATGACAGCAGAAGAACTTTCCGTCGTGTTCTGTGAAGAACTGGTACAGCAGGAATTGGATAACGACAACCGCTATATTGATATTCCCAAGGAGATTATAGATTTCTATAAGATGTACCGTCCGGCGCCCCTTGTTCGGGCATACTGTCTGGAGGAGAAGCTTAAAACACCGGCGAAGATTTATTATAAATTTGAAGGAAATAATACCAGCGGCAGTCATAAGCTGAATTCTGCCATTGCTCAGGCTTATTACGCCAAGAAGCAGGGATTGAAAGGCGTGACCACCGAGACAGGCGCAGGACAGTGGGGAACCGCTCTTTCCATGGCATGTTCTTATCTGGATTTGGACTGTAAGGTATTTATGGTAAAATGTTCCTATGAGCAGAAGCCCTTCCGTCGTGAAGTAATGCGTACCTACGGGGCCAGCGTTACACCATCGCCGTCCATGGAGACAGAGGTTGGAAAAAAGATTCTGGCAGAGCATCCGGGAACCACGGGAAGCCTTGGCTGTGCAATTTCAGAGGCGGTAGAGGTTGCGGTAGGAAGCGAAGGTTATCGGTATGTACTTGGAAGCGTGCTGAATCAGGTATTGCTGCATCAGTCGATTATTGGTATGGAGACAAAGGCTGCCCTGGATAAATACGGGATTACGCCGGACATTATAATCGGATGTGCAGGCGGAGGCTCAAACTTAGGCGGATTAATATCTCCGTTTATGGGAGAGAAATTAAGAGGAGAGAAGAACTATCATGTCATTGCAATAGAACCAGCCTCTTGTCCAAGTTTAACCAGAGGCGTTTATGCATATGATTTCTGTGATACGGGTATGGTATGTCCTCTGGCTAAGATGTATACATTAGGAAGCGGCTTTATTCCTTCTGCCAATCATGCAGGAGGGCTTCGCTATCACGGTATGAGCTCAGTACTGTCACAGCTCTATGCAGACGGATATATGGAGGCAAGGTCTGTAGAGCAGACGGCAGTTTTTGAGGCGGCTGAGAAGTTTGCCAGGGTGGAGGGAATCCTGCCGGCGCCGGAGAGCAGCCATGCCATTAAGGTGGCAATCGATGAGGCGATGAAGTGTAAGGAGACAGGAGAAGAAAAAACAATCGTGTTCGGACTGACCGGTACAGGATATTTTGACATGGTGGCTTATGAGAAGTTCCACAATGGAGAAATGAAGGATTATGTTCCTACGGATGAAGAACTTAAGGTTGGATTCGACGGGATTCCGAGATTTGCGGGGAATATGGAATAGGGAGACGAAACAGTATGAATGTTTTAGTTGTAGTAGATATGCAGAACGATTTCATTGACGGAGCATTGGGGACAAAAGAGGCAGCAGCAATTGTGCCAAAAGTGGTGGAGAAAATCCAGAATTTTGACGGAGAGATACTCTATACCAGAGACACACACGAAGAAAACTATCTGGATACCCAGGAGGGCAAGAAGCTTCCGGTAGCACATTGTATCAAGGGAACTAAAGGTTGGGAGCTGCATCCAAAGATTGAGGCGCTTCGCAAAAAAGAACCAATCGATAAACCTTCCTTTGGGAGTCCCCATCTTGGCAGCCTTCTAAGGAGTATGGATGACGAGTATCAATCCAGCGCTAAGGGTGGGATTGAAGCCATTACGTTCGTAGGGCTTTGCACAGACATTTGTGTAATATCAAACGCCATGATTGCAAAAGCGTTCCTTCCAGAAGTGCCGATTATTGTAGATCCTTCCTGTTGTGCAGGGGTAACTCCAGAAAGTCATAAGAATGCATTAGAAGCAATGAAGATGTGTCAGATTATATGTGAAGAATGATGTAAATATCGTTTGTAACTGTGAGCAGAACTTTTTAGATTGATTTGGCTGTGTAAAAAACAGAAGCCGGTCAGTATAAAAATGTTCTGCTCACAGTGGGAAAGCTTGTATATTTACAGTAGAATGCAAGACGTTACGCAGGATAATTAAGCTGCTTGTCCGTGATGTTGGTGAGGACCTCCTTTAGATACTTCCGCGCAAGATATCTAGCCATAGGAAGGTTCATATCCAGGTAATTCCCGCAGTCTTTTGCACATGCGCCGGGGACATCCCCCTCGAAATTGGCAATAAAGGTAAACATCTCGGTCATCAGCGGCACAATATCTTTGGATGTATATTCTCCGGCAAGAAGAAGATAGAAGCCTGTCCTGCATCCCATGGGTCCGAAGTAAATGGTCTTATCAGCGTAGACCGCATGATTGCGCAAAAAGGTAGCGGCCAGATGTTCAATGGTGTGCATCTCCGCAGTATTCATGACAGGCTCATCATTCGGGCTTGTCATACGTATGTCAAATGTAGTTACAGGGTGACCTTCTACCTGGTCAATACGGGAAACATAGAGTCCCGAAACGAGACGCAGATGGTCTATTGTAAAACTTGTAATCTTTTCCATAATAGATAGACTCCTTTTTGATTTAGTGTGCCCTTGGGCACACTAGTTATTGTGGTAATAGTTTCTTTGCCAGGTTATTATATCACTTTTATTAGGGATTTGCTATGAAAATGTGTGTAAATCAAGAAATATTAGTAACAGTTCAGCCTGCAACCGCGCACTTGCTGCGCGGTTAGCAGCCAATGAATTGGAGCAGCTGGGAATCCGCCTCTTTGCCGCAGGCAAACTTTAAAATGGGCGGATTCCGTAACAGTGAAGCCGGAAGGCTGAACTGTTACAAATATTATGCCGGCGGGTAAGAAGGATATTATAGCTGGTCATTCCCCTGCTTTGCCTTGGACATAACATTTCCGAGAAAATGCCTATGGAAAATATATGGATATGTGGTATACTATACGAAGTATTCCCAGAGGGAAGCTTATAATTTCTGAGGAGGCAGAAGATGAAATTATATATTGTAAGACATGGAGAGACGGAATGGAATAAGGCTCGTAAGATTCAGGGGCAGGTGGATATCCCACTGAATGAGTTTGGCAGAACGCTTGCTAAAAAGACGGCCAAGGGGCTTGCGGACATAAAATTTGACCTGTGTTATACCAGTCCGCTTGTAAGAGCAAGAGAGACGGCAGAGCTGATTCTTGCAGGAGGGACGACGCAGATTATCGAAGATGCGCGGATAGAAGAAATGGCGTTTGGAGAGTATGAAGGGCGGTGCTGTTCTAAAAAAGGATGGGAGCTTCCAGACGAATTTGGCCGCTTTTTCGATGGCCCTGACCGGTATCAGGCGCCAGAAGGCGGGGAGGATTTTGCACAGGTTAAGAAGCGGACAGGAGAATTTTTAAATGAGCTTTGCAAAAAGGCGGAATATCAGAACAGTAACATCCTCATTGCTACCCATGGGGCGGCGCTGGCAGGGATGTTGAACAATATTAAGGGGAGGCCCCTGACAGAATATTGGGGGGATGGGGTACATAAGAACTGTGCCGTGACTGAGGTAGAGGTGATTGACGGCATACCAAAGATTATTTCAGAAAATGTGGTTTACTATGACGACGAAGTAGAGCCGTGGGAGGAGTAGCGTTTATTCTAGGATAGAGACGGAGGAAATGTAAAATGATGAATGACAAGAAAGTATTATTCAGCGGAATGCAGGCCACAGGGAATCTTACCCTTGGCAACTATCTTGGCGCGTTGAAAAATTGGGTGACCCTAAGCGATGAGTACGAATGTTTTTATAGTGTGGTGGATATGCATTCCATTACGGTAAGACAGGAGCCCGCCACATTGAGAAAGCGGGCGCGGGCCCTTCTGACCCTTTACATTGCGGCAGGGCTTGATCCAGAGAAGAACTGTATCTATTACCAGTCTCATGTGTCCGGACATGCGGAGCTTTCATGGATTCTGAACTGCTTCACATACATGGGCGAGTTAAACCGTATGACCCAGTTTAAAGACAAGTCTTTGAAGCATGCAGACAATATTAATGCGGGATTATTTACCTATCCGGTGCTGATGGCGGCGGATATCCTGCTTTACCAGGCAGACGTGGTTCCTGTGGGTGTGGACCAGATGCAGCATTTGGAGATTACCAGGGATATTGCGGAGAGGTTTAACAATATCTATGGAGATGTATTTACCATACCAGAGGCTTATATCGGCAAGGTAGGCGCCAAGATTATGAGCCTCCAGGACCCCACAAAGAAGATGTCAAAGTCTGACGAGAATCCCAATGCCAGCATTTACCTTATGGACACTCCGGATGTTATTATGCGCAAATGTAAACGTGCTGTGACGGATTCGGAGGCGCAGATTTTGTATCGTGACGAGCAGCCAGGAGTTAAGAACCTGATTGACATCTACAGCGCTTGCACCGGAAAGAAGCAAAATGACGTGGTTGCAGAATTCGACGGCAGGGGTTACGGTGATTTTAAGACGGCAGTTGGAGAAGCAGTGGTGTCTGTGCTTAAGCCTTTACAGGATGAGGTTGCAAGGCTTGAGAAGGATAAGGCATATATTGACGGAATTATTAAGAATAATGCAGAGAAAGCACAGTATTTTGCGAATAAGACTCTTCGCAAGGTACAAAAGAAAATCGGATTTCCGGAACGGGTTCGATAGTCTGTAAGAGGTATTAATCTAAGAGAAAGGACAGAGTATGAGCATACAGACGAAAGGCCAGCAGAAATATTATGATTTTATAGAGGAGCGGGTGAAAAAGCTTCGGACAGGAATGATTGTATGGGGAAGTCTTCTGGCAGTTGCATTGATCGGGATGTTTTCAGACGTGTTGCTTGCGATTATTCTGGCTGCGGTCGGGGCTGCCCTTGCCATATTGAATTTAAAGTCCCAGAAAGCGCTGAATGAGAAGCTTAATGTGGTAGAGGACAGGGAGGAATTCTTCCGGCAGTTGGCTTCTTCGGACTTACTTGAGTTTAAAGCTCCACGTTTGATTATTATGAAAGATTATGTGCTGCAAATGAAGGAGGATGTTTTTATCTATCCCTTCTCTGAGATGGAGAAGGTGGAGGTAGGAATTCAGGGGAAGGTGGGTAAGACGCTGTTTCTAACAGACAGACAGGGAGCCCGCCATGAGATTATGTCCTGTATGAAGGATGACGGGAAGCAGGAGGAGTTTGATAAGGTTTACGGCGCATTGATTGAGCGTGTATAGGAGGTTACATCTATGCCAGATAGATTTAGAATACATGGTGATAATATCGTTGAATGTGAACGAATTGTCAATATAATATTAGCAGAAACGAACCCGTCTCGTATTGAAATATCACTTCTTTCGCCATCAACTATCGTTTACAATTTAAGTTTTGGATATTGCGGCTTTGAATTTTGGTGGCAGTTAGAGCTTCTTCCAGGATTTAATAAAGCTGGTCGTAAGCGATGGCAAAGGAATATATTTAACGCGCTTAAAGAGAGTGGAAGTTTTTTGGATGAAACACCAGATGCCATTGTAACCTGTGTAGATGGTGATATGGAAACTATCCTTTATGCCATAGAATTTTGTAGCGCTCTCCAAGCGGGAAATCAAGCGTGGCAAAGAAGCGGGCGAGCATTTTCTACTGGCCGTACAGGATGCCCCTATCTCTATATCGTAGATTTTGTAAAGTATGAGTTAGACCCTAGAACCCGTGAACGTATCGCGTTAAGATTTCCTAATCCAGCAGTTCCGTACAGTTATATAAACTTTTCAAAAGAAAGTGGTAATTTTGTAGCTCAAATCTATGTTCGCTCAGAAGAATTTGATAAATGCGAGGACTGTTTTTTGTATAACTTTGATGAAAAGGATTTCGCTGAAGCTGAACTTCGTGCATACATAGTAAAACGAATGTGTGGATTTGATACTAGTAGTGAAGAAAATTCAATTTTACAAAAGAATCTTAATGTTGTTATGTTTTTGGCTAATCTCTCCAGACCAATTGCAAGTTTTACATCATCTCAATGGAAAAGATTATATACATATCAACAAGGAATCATCCAGTTTTCTATTGAAAACTCTGATTTCAACTATCATAAAATAGTAACAGCCAAAGGACATCATGGTAAATCCCCTGAATTTCTCAAACTGGTTGATGGCTGTAGTGTCGGATTAGCATCGAAAGATTTACCTTTTGGAATTATACCTGCAAATAAGCGAGATGTTTTCGCAAATGGGATTCAACGTATTTACCCTGAGTATGATTCAAATATAATTAGGCAAATTGGAGATACCAATTCTGATTTAATTCTTTGTATCATTAAGGGTTTCAAGCCTCGTGGTGATGATAACCGACCTGATAGAGGAATACTTCCTTTTGTGGCTATGCTATCTTCAACTAATATGGAAGTAATGACATATATTTATGGTCCAGTCATTGCAAATAATCTTGAGACTCTTATAAAGGCGCCGAAACGTTTGGCACATTCAAATGGATTTTGGAAATCAATACTTGCTTTAAGCAATTATATTGCTCTTGATGTTCCTGTCCTTTCCGGACAAAATGAGGATGCGCAAGTACTACTAAACACTTCTGATTTAAAGAAAGATTATACTGCCATTGCTACGAATAATAAAGGACTAACTCGAAATGTATTTTCCAGTTTTCCTCAAGAATTTCATGAAGATGATGTAGATACAGGTATCCATTTTATTTTTTCACATCTTCTTTCCTCGGTTTGTTTTGAGGGAATGTGTAATCCGCCTGGCGGGGATTGGAGTGGGCTTTCCGTATTATATAAAGATTATGAAGTACGATGGCTTTCATTGCCGCGTGTAAGCAAAGAAATAAATGGTAAACGTCCTGACCATGTCTTGGAATTATTTGGTGTTTTTGATAAACCGCTTCTTTTATCAATAGAATCAAAAGAACACTCTTTTGACTTGGAATATCATGTTGGCAACGGTCTCATAAATTATATTACTGGGCTAATGAATTATATTCCTAACGTAGAACGTAAGGTCTATCCGCAGGTGGAATGGTGGCATAAGACCGAAAAATCTGTTGATATTGATGATTTTGAAGTTATTTCTGCCGCTGCATACTTACGAGCTTCTGCGCAACCCAACCATATAGTATTTCAAAATTCAAATTGTGATATGCATTTTATTATGGAACCTCAACAATATGGATGGAAAGTAGAAATTGTCCCCAATACCAGTAAATCATTAAAATTAAAATCCTTTATTAAGGATAAAATGTTTGAATTAAAATTTTGCAATATAGATATTCTTTAATTACCAATTTAAATACAATGATTCAAATACTTGGAGGTTTTGTTTGTTCATTACTTTCTTAAAACTTGAATTGCCGGATGGGATAAATTCATGCCTTTTGTATAAATCTTTGGGTAAATCAACGGTATAATTATCTTCGCCTCTAATTCCGTCAAACGAAAGCATATATTTTATTCCCTTACGGTTTAAAGATTCAAGATACGTAAGGAAAGTTTTATAATCTATACTACCATAATACCGACCCTTTGTATGAAAGTACGGAGGGTCTAAATATATTAAATCTCCTTCTTTTGCTTCCGATGTGGTTTCAAAATACTGCTGTGCTACGAATTTTGTATTTTGAATATGTTTAGACCAATCTTTAATTATCTTTTCTAAACTGTTTGGCGCGATGCCTGGCCTTGTATGATGCAATGAATTGTTAAATTCTCCATTTGCATTAAATCGAATCAATCCGTTGACACAGGTTCTTGATAGAAATAATAGATCTTCCGGCTTATGTTCACGATTAAATACATCTCTAATTTCGTAATAGACTGGATATCCTTCTTCTTGCAATCTACTCCAGCGGACTTTATATGCTTCTGCAAGCTCATCCGGATGATTCTTAATTTCATTCCACAAATCAATTAATGGAGTACAGATATCTCCACATACTGCGTTTAATGGGGTTATTGCATAGAGTATAGACCCTCCGCCTAAAAAGGGTTCAAAATACGTTCCGTAGTTTTCAGGCAGAAAAGTTTTGATCATATCTGCTTGGCTGCGCTTACTTCCGCTCCATTTTATAACAGGTTTAAACATGAGTATCCTCCGTTGGTTTATCAGCTTCAATTAAAATATCATTAGGATTAAGATCCAAAAAATCACATAAGCGAATAAAAGCTACAGATAATGGTGTCTTTCCATTTAAATAATCATATATTGTAGGTTTGGAGACTCCGGATTTTAGCGCCAACTCATTGATTGTTTTTATTTCTAAATCAATCATCCTTTTTCTAATCTCTTTCTCATTAATTATAAGTGTTTTCATAATGCAGAGGCACCTCCCGACATATTTAAACCTAATTTCCCCAAAGAATCTTCATTTTCTTTTGTATGAATTAAACGAGTTTCTGCCAACTTACAATATGATTCGTCCATTTCTATGCCAATATATTTTCTGCCGGTCATTTTTGCTGCTACACATTCACTTCCAGAGCCGGCAAAGGGGGTTAATACTATATCTTCTTCTTTTGAGGAGAGCTTAATCATTCTTTTTAATATTCTAATAGGTTTTTGGGTTGGATGTTTACCATACACAAGTTCAATTTTTCCTTTATTATTTGATATATCCCAAACTGTCCGCATTTGTTTGTCAGGAACTTTTAATCCATCATAGGAAAAATCTCCGGATTTTGAATATTCGTAATCAAAAAAGTACTCTCTTTTTTTACCGCCCTTATTACACCAAAGAATCGTTTCATGGCTTGCTGTTAAGCGTCTGCCTGCGAGATTTGGAAAAGCATTTCTTTTATACCAAATAACCTCATTAATTATTTCAATTTCAAGCAGTTGACACATAACATTAATGATTCCGATGTTATGGTATGTGCCGAATATCCACATAGAACCTGTCGGTTTCAGAATCCTTTGAGTTTCTGATAGCCACTCGTTTGTAAAAGCCGTGTATGCTTTGAATGAATAATCATCCCATTCCTGCATGACTTTATTCCAATTTCCGCCCATACCCTTTAGTTCAACGCTATTATCCCATTTCCAAGCCCCGCCTTTTGAAAGATTATATGGTGGATCAGCAATAATTAAATCGATACAAGAGTCAGGCATTTTTTTCATTTCAGCCACACATTCGCTGTTGATAATTGTATTTAAAGGCAATTCAATCATAGCAATTCCTCCTTGTGCAAATAGTATATCATTCCATCTTTTTGTGGTCAATATATTTTGCCTTTTAGTTAAAAAAATTTTACTCAGTCCATCCAACTGAAGGGGATGAATTGCGGTGTACCTAAAGGGATATATCCAAATATAATTGAAGAATGTGTATCATCGACTTCGATGTGAAAAACTCCATAACGAAACCGATAATACACATTCTCACAATTTAATCATTTGTTTTTGTTCAACATAGTGTAACGTTGATGTTCTAAGATAAGGAGAGTTTAGTCGTCTTCCTCTCCCTGGATTGTATAAGTCTGTCTCTTTCTTGCCATCTCATCATTTTCCAGATATTCGTCGTAAGTGGTAATCTTATCAATCAGCTTGCCGCCAGGAACAATCTCCATAATCCGGTTCGCCGTCGTCTGCACAATCTGATGGTCTCTGGATGAAAACAGAAGAACACCTGGGAACTTAATCATACCGTTGTTCAGTGCGGTAATGGCTTCCATATCTAAATGGTTGGTGGGCTCGTCAAGAATCAGTACATTTGCACCGGAAATCATCATCTTGGACAGAAGGCAGCGAACCTTCTCCCCTCCGGAGAGGACACGAACCTTTTTAACGCCGTCGTCGCCGGAGAACAGCATACGGCCCAGGAAGCCCCGTACATAGGTAACGTCTTTTTCTTCTGAATACTGGGTGAGCCACTCTACGATTGTTGCGTCATTTTCAAATTCATCGCCGCTGTCAAGCGGGAAATATGCCTGTGAGGTGGTGATTCCCCATTTGTAGGTTCCCTCGTCCGGCTCCATCTCGCCGGTCAGAATCTGGAAAAGGGTGGTCTTGGCAAGCTCGTTGCTTCCGACGAAAGCCACCTTGTCGTCGTGGTTCAGGGTAAATGTAAGGTTATCCAGAACCTTTTCCCCGTCAATGGTTTTGCTTAAGCCTTCTACAGAAAGGACTTCATTTCCAATCTCGCGGTTGGGGCGGAAATCAATATAAGGGTATTTACGGCTGGATGGTTGGATGTCGTCAAGCTGAATCTTCTCAAGAGCACGTTTCCTGGAGGTCGCCTGCTTGGATTTGGAGGCATTGGCGCTGAATCGGGAAATGAATTCCTGAAGCTCCTTAATCTTTTCTTCTTTTTTCTTATTGGCCTCCTTCATCTGACGGATGAGAAGCTGGCTTGATTCGTACCAGAAGTCGTAATTTCCAGCGTAAAGCTTAATCTTACCGTAGTCAATATCCGCAATCTGGGTACAGACCTTATTCAGAAAATAACGGTCGTGGGATACCACGATTACTGTGTTGTCAAAATTAATCAAGAATTCCTCAAGCCACGCGATCGCATCCAAATCCAGGTGGTTGGTGGGCTCGTCCAGAAGAAGAATATCTGGATTGCCAAAAAGGGCCTGGGCAAGCAAAACCTTTACCTTCTCCGGACCGTTTAAATTCTGCATAATCTCGTAGTGCATCTCAGTTTGGATTCCAAGACCATTTAACAGAGTAGCAGCATCAGACTCCGCCTCCCACCCGTTCATGGCGGCGAATTCTCCTTCCAGCTCACTGGCCTTGATTCCATCCTCATCAGTGAAATCTTCTTTGGCGTAAATGGCTTCTTTTTCCTTCATAATCTCGTATAGTCTTGCATTTCCCATCATGACCGTGTCAAGAACAGGGTATTCATCGTATTTAAAATGGTCCTGCTGCAGAAAGGAGAGCCGTTCCCCTGGGGTAATGCAAACCTCGCCTTTGCTTGGTTCAAGCTGGCCGGAGAGGATTTTGAGGAAAGTGGACTTTCCGGCGCCATTGGCGCCAATCAGACCGTAGCAGTTTCCTTCGGTAAATTTGATATTTACGTCTTCAAACAGGGCCTTTTTCCCTACGCGTAATGTAACATTGCTTGTACTGATCATAGTAAATCATACTCCTTATTATTTGAATCTTATTTTTGTTTCAGTTAAAGGTATACCAAGGTATACCTTGCATATCTTACCAAATAAAGAAAGAAATAGCAAGGTTTTTCAAGTATTCCCTGTACTAGATGTGGAAATGGGTATATAATAGCAGATGAGAAAGCGGGGTTTTAATTATGGTAAATGCAACAATGGTATTAGAGGGCGGCTCCACCAGAGGGGTGTTCACTTCTGGGGTGCTGGATTATCTAATGGAGAAGGGAGTGTATACGTCCCATGTGGTGGGTGTGTCTGCCGGCGCCTGTAACGGTGTGGATTATGTTTCGAGACAGATTGGAAGGACCAGGGACTGCATGATTCACAAGGAGAGAGAATACTGTTATTATTACGGATTCCGAAAATTTATCAGGGAAAAGAGTCTGATGGATATGGACATGATTTTCGACCGGTATCCGAACGAGTTCTTTCCATTTGATTATGATACCTATTTTACCTCTGAGATGGAGTGTGAGATGGTTACAACCAACTGTGAGACAGGGCAGGCGGAATATATGACGGAGAGACATTCAAAAGAGCGGCTTATGAAGGTCTGCCGTGCATCCTGCAGTATGCCATTGGTTTCTCCAATCGTAAATGTGGACGGCGTACCATATCTGGACGGAGGACTTGCAGACTCTATTCCGGTCAGACGGGCCATTGAGATTGGGAATAAGAAGATTATCGTAGTACTGACCAGGAATCCGGGTTATAGAAAGAAGCCCACGTCCCATGCTGTGGCGGATTTGTACCGCAGGGCGTATCGAAAGTATCCTGAGTTGGTGCGTGTGACGGTGAGACGGAATTATGAGTACAACCGACAGATTCGGCAGGTGGAGAGACTTTCGCGGGAGGGGAAGATATTCGTCTTCGCTCCAAGGATTCCCACAGTTTCCAGGGTTGAGAAGGATTATGATGCGTTGCTGCATTTCTACGAGCATGGATATCAGCAGGCCAGACGGAGATATTCAGAGCTTGAAGCGTATCTGGAGAGATAAGGAGGAAAGAGCATGAATCTATTTGAACATCAGATATCTACAAGGGAAGCACAGCAGATGGCGAAGGTGACGGATATGATTCGCCAGGATGTTGCGAAAAGCGGGGTGAAGGAGGGAATCGTGATTGTGTATTCCCCTCATACCACGGCAGGATTTACGATTAATGAGAATGCTGACCCAGACGTGGTGCATGATATGTTGTGCGGGCTGGAGGAAGCTTTTCCCACACGGAGGGAGTATTATCAGCACATGGAAGGGAATTCTCATGCGCATATTAAGACAAGTTATGTGGGGCCCTCACAGACAGTACTTCTCCATGAGGGGGAATTGGTGCTTGGAATCTGGCAGGATGTGTATTTCTGTGAGTTTGACGGGCCGAGGAACCGGAGATTTTATGTGAAGGTGATGGAAGGATAAGAAATGTCAAAGGTTCTGGCTCCATAACCCAAAATGAGATACGTAAGATGCTTGAAGAACTTTCCAGAACAAGTAATGTACAGGTTCAAGAACTAGATGAAGAAGATTCCGGTCTATTCAGTATTGAAAATTTTTTGAAAGAACGATAAGAGCATCAGGGCTGCTGCATTAAGCATATTTACGCTTAATGCAGCAGCCCCGTGTTTTTACATGGATTTACTCTTTCCAAATCCTACACTGTTCAATTCGTTTCCCATTATCCCCCTGCTTTTCGTCATAAGCAAACTGGTTCAAAAGCTGGCAGGGGAACTTGTCGCAGCTTCCGCAATGCTTGTGGGGCTTTGCCTCACAACAAGATTTCAGCGGACAGCTATCGCCCCAAAATGGTTTTTCAATATGAACGCACCCTGCGCAGTTCATCTGTTCACGGTAGGCGCACTGGCTGCATAGAAGCCCGCATCTTGATTCAATCTCCGACGTTTCCTTTAAGCCCACATAAATGTGGATTTCCGCGTTATCCATGCTGTCATCCTGGTATTCCTCGAAATCACATTTGAAGGTTCTTGGAAGATTCATCTGCCAGATTTCCTGCCATGCCGATGCAACTGCCTGTACCATGTCCCCATGAATAATAAACTTCGCATACCTGCCGGCCGGAACGCGGCAGACGGTATATTCTCCCTCCTTGGGCTCTTTTGCAGTCTCACAGGCTACGATTGTAGTGTAGTCATTTTTCTCATCACCCTCATAATCCGTATAGATTCCAAGGGCCTTCATGTTGGTCTTTTCCGGAATAGAAGCATAGATTCCCTCATTATAAAAACGATTCCAAAGCCCGCCAATCACGGCTCCCATGTCAGGAGACAGATTGTTGGTTCGGGCAGAGACGCCCACGGCGATTTTTTCCTGTAATGTTACAATTTCATACTTCATATTATAGATACTCCTTTTCTTTTGATGGGAATATTCTATCAAAACAATTGTGACAACTGTGTGTCATGATTCAAAAAATAGGTTGACGAAAACCAATACCTAATATATAATTTATTTATATAAAGAGCTTATATAAATAAATTATATAAATGCTTCAGATAGTCAATAACGATATCTGTATTACAGAGAATAAAAAGGAGAATCATCATGCCAAAACAAAGAATCACAAAAGAAATGGTGGTCAATGCAGCTTTCGACATAGCAAGAAGCAGCGGTATGGAGAAGGTTCTGGTTAAAAATATCGCGGACAAAATAGGATGCTCTGTTCAGCCCATTTACAGCTATTGCAAAAATATGGAGGGGTTGCGTCAGGATGTGGCAGATCAGGTCAGACATTTTATAAAGCAATATTTGGCGGCGCATATTGATAAAAGCAACCTGTTTTCCAGTACAGGCAAGGCGTACATTCAGTTGGCAAAAGAAGAACCATATCTGTTTAAGATATTTATTCTGCACCAGAGGAAGGGGATATCTTCGCTAAAGGATTTATATGAGAGAGAAGCCAATCCACAGGTAGCAATAGCCATTGCAAAAGAATTGGGGGTTAGCGTTTCACAGGCAAGACAGTTACATCTGAATATGCTGATTTATACCATTGGTATCGGCGCCATTTTTTCAGTGACCACACCAGGAATTTCAGCGGACGAGATATACACACAGCAGGAGAGGGCGTATGAGGCATTTTTAAAACAGGCGTTGGAGACAATAGATTTTGCGGAAAGGAATTTAATATGAAAACAGGAGTGATTATCTATCAATCGAAATATGGGGCGACACAGAAGTATGCAGATTGGCTGCGTGAAATGACAGGGTTTGACTGTGTAAAAACACAGAAAGCGGTGTTGGAGGAGGTGACAAAATACCAGACCATCATCCTTTGCGGCGGAATCTATGGGTCAGGCATAGCGGGACTTAAGTTTTTGAAAAAGAATATCGGCAGGTTAAGAGGCAGGAAAATCGCCATTCTATGCGTGGGCGCTTCCCCCTATGATAAGAATGCATTTGAAGAATTAAAAAAGCACAATCTGAAAAATGAGTTGGAGAATATTCCTCTCTTTTACGGACGGGGCCAATGGAAGCTGAATCAAATGACCTTCGTGGACAGGACATTATGTACCATGCTTAAGAAGTCTATCGCAAAAAAAGATCCCAGTACATACGAACCATGGATGGCAGGGCTTATGAGTGCGGTAGGCCCAAATGAAGACTGGACGGATAAAAAATATTTGGCTCCATTGCTTGAATATGTTAAAATGTTAAAATGTAAAAAGTAAAACTTGGGGGATCGGGAGGAAGCAGATGGAATACATACCAGCGAAAACAATCGTAACGAAGGTTAAGGCTCCAGGAAATTGGTTTGGTATTGACTATAATATGAACATTTACAAAGGCTGCTGCCATGGCTGTATTTATTGTGACAGCCGTTCCGACTGTTACGGTGTGGAGGATTTTGACAGGGTGCGCGCCAAGGAGGATGCATTAAAGATTATTCGGGATGACCTGCGCAGGAAAACCAGAACCGGCGTGGTGGGAACCGGTGCAATGAGCGACCCCTATAATCCTTTTGAAAAAGAACTTATGCTTTCCCGCCACGCACTGGAGCTGTGTGATGCATTTGAATTCGGCGCTGCCATTGCAACGAAAAGCTCTCTGCTGGAGAGGGACATGGATATTCTGCAAAGTATTGGTGAACATTCGCCTGTACTTTTAAAGATTACGGTGACAACCTCTGATGATGAACTGGCGGCAAAGATTGAACCCTTTGTTTCCCGTCCAACAGAACGGTTCCGCCTGATTGAGAAGCTATCGAAAGCAGGACTTTACACAGGAGTCCTGCTCATGCCTGTCCTTCCTTTTATTGAGGATAATGAGGAAAACATTGGAGAGATAATCCGAAAGAGCGAGAACGCAGGCGCAAGATTTATCTATCCTGGATTTGGCATGACTCTTAGGGGCAATCAGAGGGCCTGGTACTATCAGAAACTAGATGAATTATTTAAAGGAGAAGGTTTACCAGAAGCCTATCAGAAGAAATACGGGGGATACTATGAGTGTACCAGCCCACAGGCCAGAAGGCTGTGGGGGTATTTCTCACAGGAGTGTGAAAAGAGACATATTTTATACCGCATGGAGGATATCATCAGCCAGTATAAAAGGCCATACAGAGTTGAGCAGATGACATTGCCGTTTTAAGGTGCCAATCCCTTTTTCTTTCATATCCCTGCATACAAAATCATGACAACTCCTCCAGCATTTCTCGAACAGTTTTGTGGGTGCATGGGTGATGCTTGTAAGGCGCAATCTCATGAAGGGGCTTCAACACAAATTCCCTTCGGTGCATATCCACATGGGGAATGCACAGGTCGTCATCCTCCAGAATCAGATTATCATAGAAGATAATATCCAAATCCAGAGTCCTTGGTCCCCAATGGATTATTCGCTCTCTTTTGGCCTCTTGTTCGATTCGGTGCAGCACCTCCAGCAATTCACGCGGGGGCAGCAGGGTACGAAGCTTTAAGCACCCGTTTAGGAAATCATCCTGGTCGGTAACGCCGTAAGGCTTTGTTGAAAGGAAGGAGGATACCTGGATGACTTCGCAGGAGGGGGTTGTATGAAGGGCATTTACCGCCTGTTTTAGAAAATTCTCCTTGTCACCCATATTAGAACCAAGGGCAATGTAGGCTGTGTGCCATCCCCGTTCAATTTCTACCGACACAGTTTCCAGAGGAAGGCCCACAGGAGCCCAGGGCTTTTTAAGCTTCAGGCAGACCTTCTTAAGACGAGGGGTCTGAAGCAGGAGTGTTTCTGCCAGGCTTTCCGCAGCACACTCCAACAGCTTAAATGTGTGTGTGGTAAGAAAATGCTCGATTTGCCGGCTGAGTTCGCCATAGTCGATGGAAGAAGACAGTTCGTCCGTCTTTCCGGCAGCTCTTGTATCTGTGTACAGGTGGGCGGTTATGATGAATTTTTGTCCCAGGGCATTTTCTTCAGGAAATACGCCATGGTGGGCGAACACCTCCAGGTTTTTAATCGTAATCTTATCCATAGGCTCTCCTTCCCATTATTGCCTCTGTCATCTGGATTGCCCTGCGGTTTGCCTTCACGTCATGGACACGCACAAAAGAACATCCATTCATCATTCCATAGACGGTGGTGGCAAGAGTTCCTTCTTCTCTTTGGTCTGAGGGAAGGTCAAGGGTCAGACCGATAACGGATTTGCGGGAGGTTCCCAGAAGAACCGGATATCCAAGGTCCTGCATCCTGCCCACATGCCGGAGGATTTCCAGATTCAGCTCATAGGTTTTTCCAAATCCGACTCCAGGGTCCAGAATAATCTTCTCATCCCCAATCCCAGAAGCTTTTGCAATCCGGATACAATCCCTCATATCCTCCATAAAATCTATTAGGAAATCCTGGTAAACAGGCTCTTTGCGATTGTGCATCAGACAGCAGGCTGCGCCGTAATCTGCAACGAGCCCTGCCATAGAGGAATCATATTTCAGTCCCCAGATATCGTTGACAAGGTCAACGCCCCCTTGGAGGGCGGCTCTGGCTACGGAACTTTTGTAGGTGTCAATAGAAATTGGAATGTCAAATTCCTGTTTTAGTTTTTCAATCACAGGTACAGTGCGCTCAATTTCTTCTTCTTCGGTAATCTGAGCGTGGCCAGGGCGTGTGGATTCACCGCCTATATCCAGAATATCCGCCCCGTCGTCTATCATTTCCTGCGCATGCTTTAATGCGGCGTCCACAGAAAGGTATCTGCCTCCGTCAGAAAAGGAGTCGGGTGTGACATTCAGGATTCCCATGATGTAAGTGTGATTTTTTGTGTCAAATTCTTTTTTTCCTATAATCATAATCGAATCTCCATATTCTTCTTTTCAATACTCCAGTTACATTCTGCCTGTGAAGGACAGGCAAAGCAGGCCCGCGACAGCTTATCGCCTTGATACAGGAGAGCCTCCAGGGGCTCTGGGTTATCCCGCAGCCGCCTGTGTCCAAGGATTGCTGTGAGAATCTGCTGTTTTTCTGCTTCGGTATATGCAATATCCTTTGGCATATCTGCAAGAATCTGAGCCGCCAGAGCTTCGCCTGCAGATTCGTGGGGAATTCCTTCCTCATACTGCCTGCTTTTGCCAATATCGTGGAGAAGAGCCGCCCCATAGATTAGCTCGCGGTCAAGCCCTAAGTTCATTTCCAGATTCAGGATATAAGCGATTCGGGCAACATCCAGAAGGTGGTCCATCTGATGGCAGCAGAATATACGCGCCTTCTCAAACTCCTTAAGCTTTTGATAGGAGGAACGGTAGAGAGGGTGGTTTTGTATGAAATTTAGTTTTTTATTATCAGGTAATTTTGCCATAAGATGATTCCATCCTTCAAATAGTGTACTGTTAATTTTGTTTCAGTAATCGGAAAAAACGCTCCTCAAGCAAATGGTCAGTCTCAAAAACACCCCGCCGCGCCAGCGTCACGGTCTGACTACCAGGCTTTTTAATCCCGCGCATGGTCATGCACATATGCTCTGCCTTAACCATTACCAATACGCCTTGGGGCTTCATATGCTCCATGAGCGCATCAGCGATTTGTTCGGTCAACTGCTCCTGGAGCTGCAGCCGCCTTGCAAACACTTCCACTGTTCGGGCAAGTTTGCTTAAGCCCACCACCTTACCATTAGGGATGTAGGCAATATGCACTTTCCCGAAGAAGGGCAGCATATGATGTTCGCAGACGGAATGGAAGGCGATATCCTTCTCAAGCACCATCTCACTGTTGTCTACATGGAAGGTTCGGCTCAAGTGTTCGCCCGCATCCTCCTCCATACCGGAAAAGAGCTCAGTATACATTCTAGCGATACGGTCCGGCGTGTCAATAAGCCCTTCGCGGGTTATGTCTTCGCCGATTCCTTCCAATAAAAGACAGATTCCCTGTCGGATTTTGTTTTGATCTATCATAATTTTCTATCCTTTTAATCATATTTTTGAACTGACAATAATTAATGATATCTCATGTAGAGATTCGTTTAAAGCTCGTCATTACCTGGCCAAGATAAGAGAGGGAGCCAAAAGCAAGGATTACATCCTCCTTTCTGGCGTTTATCAGGGCCTTCTTTACCCCAATTTCTACCGTCTCTTCAGCTTGAATGGGAATACCCTTTGGGCAATGTCGTTCCATTACCTTAGCAAGCTTGGCAGCCGGAAGCGTGCGGTCTGTATCCGGAAGATTCACGGTATGGACTGATTTTGCCAGAGGAGCCATGATTTCAGCGATTTTCTCATACTCCTTATCCCGAAAAACTCCCATGATATAGATAAAATGTTTATTTGGAAAATAGATTTCCAGAGACTCCCGAAGCCTCTTTACAGCATCTTCATTGTGGGCCCCGTCTATAAAGAAGAAGGGTTTTTCTCTAAGACAGGTGAAGCGGCCGGGCCAGACGGTTTCTCTTAGGCCCTCTCGGATTGCATCACTGGTGATGTGATAGCCCAGTGTCCGAAGTGTAAAAATGGTTTCCAGCGCCGTAACCACATTCCCCGTCTGATGCCGTCCGGCAAGGGGACAGAAAACATCTGTCATCTCTTTATAAGAAAGAACTTGTCCCTGACAGCCATCTTCAATGAGTATTACCTGGTTTTCATCGGCAGTTACAAAAGGACAGCCCTGTGTTTCTGCCTGTTTTCTCAATATCTGCGTCACCTCTGGCTGCTGGCTTGAGGCAACCACCTGACAGCCTGGTTTGATGATACCCGATTTTACGGCGGCAATTTTTTCCAGAGAGTTTCCGAGAATCCCCAGGTGATCCCGACTGATGGAGGTGAACACAGAAATGAGGGTGTTCGTAATAATATTGGTGGCGTCTGTGGCGCCGCCAAGGCCGCACTCCAGCACAACAAGGTCACAGCTTTGTTCTTTAAAATATAAAAAAGCTATTGCAGTCTCCATCTCGAATACAGTCGGGCTCGTCTCACCGGCTGCCTCCATACGGGCAATAGCTTTCTGGACTAATGTAGTCAGTCTGGCAAATGTGTCTTCTGGTATCCATTGAGCGTCTACCTGAATCCGTTCCAGATAGGAAATCACTGTCGGCGAGAGATATCGTCCTACCCTGTAGCCTGCTTTGCTTAATATTGTGGAGGTGTATGCAAGTACAGAGCCTTTGCCGTTGGTTCCGGCAAGATGTATGAACTTAAGGTCATCCTGCGGATTCCCAAGTTCCCGCAACAGCTTGCGAATCGTACCCAGACCAAGTACACTTCCGTATTTCGACGCTTTGTCCAAATATACCCTTGCTTCTTTATAGGTCACGTTCTCGTTTCCTTTCGTTTTGTATTTTTCGTCGATGTTAATCATAGCACTAAAATGGGATTCCCACAAGAGAATTTGGAAAATATCATGCCTTTTTGGACAAGGCTCCCCCATCCCAAGGGGATAAATAATGGTCTCTTTTTGTTAAATTTTAGCAAAAAATTAACATGATAAGCAAGCGAAGTTATGATAAAATGAGTAATAATTTGTAATTGTGGAGGAAATTTTATGTTACAAAAGGAAAAGAAGGCTAAGGCGTTCCATTCCGGCAAAAGTAAAAGCCTTAGCAAAAAGATTATTTCAAAAATGGCATTGATCGTTGTAGCAGTCTTTTTGCTGACCGTTCTGACATCCGCCATGCTTGCTGCAAATTCTTTGATTCATGTGAACAGAGAAAAGCTGTCGGCGGTTGCCTATGAAAATGCTTTTCTGGTGGTCAATGACATTGAAAATGCCTATGGAAAAGTAGTAGGCTTTGCCGGTTCCCTGCGGAACATTTCCACTCTGCCCCCAAATGAACAGAGGGGCGCTATTGATACTGCCTTAGTTGGGCTTCTGGAGGAGGGGGATGGCTTCCCAACAGGATTTGCTTATTTTGAGCAGAATGTGATTGCAGATGCTAATGGACAGCCATACAGCGTCCATGGGAAGGATATTGCCTATGAGTCTGTCGTCTATCCCAATGAGGACAAGACAGGGTATGTATTCGAGAAGCATGAGGATGCATTTGATAATTATGAAAAAGATTATTATATGCAGATTAAGGAGACGAAAGAGCCATATATTATGGACCCCTATGTATACGAGCTGATGGGAAAGAATATTATGATGATCAGCATCATTGCACCGCTGTGGAATGCCGAAGGGCAGTTCTTTGGCGTGTCCGGCGTTGATGTGGGATTGGATAATATGCAGGAGAATATGCTGGTGAGCACGGATTATGATTCCGCCCACCTGGTTGCCCTGGCAGAAGACGGGACGATACTGATAGATTCTGCAAATGCCGATAAAGTGGGCAAAACAGCCTCAGAAGCAGGGTACTCTCAGATGGCGGAGGATGCAAAGGAAGTTCAGGCTATGCCGGAAGGCGAGAACATGAACAGCAATTCTGTGATAAAAGAAACTACGAATTTCAGCAGCGGAAAGAAGGGAATCTCTGTTGCCATTCCGCTGACGGTAAATGATAAGACCCGTTGGACGCTGCATCTGACTGTGGACACAATCGAGTTCTATGGGCCGATTATCAAAGATGCGGGGAAGCTGACCCTTATGGTTACGCTTCTTGGCTTTATACTGTTGATTGCGGTAAACAGCATCATCAAGAGATCCTTAGGTCCCATCCGGCAGATTGCCAACGGAGCCGCCAGGCTGGAGGCGGGGGATCTGAACATACATATAGATATCCAGTCCGACGACGAGCTGGGACGACTTTCACAGGCGTTTAATCATATCAGCGCCACCATGAGCAATTATGTGGAGGATATCTCCGGACTGCTTTCACAGATGGCGGACAATAATATGGATATTACGATGAGACAGAAATATATCGGTGATTTTATCCCGATTCAGGTGTCTATCGAGAAGATTTCCCAGTCGCTTAACGACACGCTGCATCAGATTGTGCTTTCGGCAAATGAGGTGTCCTCAAGCTCAGATAATGTGTCCTCCGGCGCACAGGTGCTTTCAGAAGGCGCGGCCGAGCAGACATCAGCCATTGAACAGTTGGCTGCATCCATTGAGAGCCTGTCAAAAGATGTGGCGGCAAATGCCAACGATGCGCGTACTGCCAATATCACTGTTTCGGAGGTGGGCAGGAACATTGAAGAAAGCAACAAGGAGATGGAGCAGTTAATCCGTGCAATGTCGGAGATCAGCCGATCTTCCGTTGAGATTGAGAAGATTGTTAAGGCTATCGAGGATATTGCGGAACAGACCAATCTTCTTTCGCTGAATGCTTCAGTGGAGGCGTCCAGAGCAGGTGTGGCAGGAAAAGGTTTTGCTGTTGTGGCAAATGAGATTAGAGGACTTGCTACAAGGAGTGCAGAGGCTGTCAACCAGACGGCAGCTCTAATCGCAACCTCTCAGCAGGCAGTAAAAAACGGTATGGGTATTACGGATAATACGGCCAAGTCCCTTGCAGCAGTAGTGGAGGGTTCGGAGACGATCTTAAGCTTTATGGATAAGATCAGCAGCGCTTCCCAGAATCAGAAGAACGTGCTGGAAGAACTTACTAAGAATGTAGAGTTAATTGGTAAGGTGGTTCAGTCCAATTCTTCTTATGCCCAGAACAGCGCCTCCACCAGTGTAAAATTGTCACACCAGTCCAAGCGTCTGCATGAGCTGGTGAACCGGTTCCGTTTGAAACGGATGTAGGGTAATTGTTAAAATTATCTGATACAGAAGCCTTGGGAATTGATTAGAGATATTAAACGAAGAAAGTAAAATACAAGATATGGCAGAATCCAGTTGTAAGAAAATGCCATATCTTGTATTTTTTATGACCAAGCGTACGCCAAAATACATGCCATGGAATACCTATGTGACAGACTTGTTTCTAAAACCTATTTCTTCATATAAGAAGAAACCATCCGTACCATCCCTTCAATCTGGTCCTGTTCTTCCTTGGATTTTCCGTCCTTAAGGACTGAGAGTACCAGCGAGAATTCATCCGGCGTAAACTGTATCCCCTTCTTGTTGGCATTGGTAATCAGCGCCATCATAATCGGAGCAAGGGATTTCCCGCTTTTGCCCTGGGTTTGTGCGGCGGCGGTGCGGATTAACTCCATTTTAATCGGGTCCATATTCTGCATATCTGGGTGATTCATCCATTCATTCATTTTTTGTGTCTCCTTTCTGGCTGCCCGTATCGGGCGAATTGTTTTCATTTTCAAATTCCTGTTCAAACATCGTATTGTACATCTCAAACATCTCCTGCTGTTCGGGGCTTAACATGCCCTTCATCATGTCCATCGGGTTAAACGAACCAAACCCCTGGGATGACGAATCAGAAGCATCGTCTGACATTGACTGCATACCTCGTACCATTTCCATCATATTCATCATGCTTGACATTTGTTCCATCATTTCCTTTTCAGCCGGACCCATATATGGTTTTAATCCCTCCAGTATGTTGGCAGGAGAGGAGGAAAATCCCTGGAAATATTCCATGGTGTGGCGCAGCTCCAGAAATTTTATGTAGATTCCGAAGAAACGCTGCACAGAAGGAGGAGTGTATGGAAGCATGAGTTTTAACGTGTATAGAAAAGGCGGTGTCACCAGATTGTCGAATGGTGTCATTGGTTTCGGCGGATTTTGTTCCATAGGCACTCCTTATCATAACGTTGTAAATATATATGACGGCGGAATGGATTTTATGAGATATGGGAAAACTAAATCTTAAGCATTTCATATATTATTAGGGAAATATATGTTTAGGAAGGAAAAGGGATATGAATAGAAAGTTGATTATTGATGGAAACGCCGTTTACGAGATTGATGAAGCATGCATGTTGAAAAAACAGTTAGAGGAAGAAAAGAAGAAGGAGCAGGACAGGATGAAGAACCAGGAAACAGAAGGGTATCAGATGAAGGAGAGCAAATAATATGAAAAGAGGCGGAGTGTTTTACTCCGCCCCATTTTAAGCTTTACGGAATTAGCATCCGCAGTCAAAGCCGCCGCATCCGCCGCTGCCAAAGCCGCCGCAGCAGAAGAGCAGAAGGATGATCCACAGACAACTATCATTGCCGCATCCGCCGCCAAAGTTGCTGCCGCATCCGCCACAGCAGAAGAGCAGAAGGATGATCCACAGGCAGCTATTGTTGCCAAAGCCGCAGCCACACTCTCCACCTCTACCTACATTTGACTCACAGCCACATCCACAGTTTGTAGCACTTAAATCGCTCATATTGAAATCCTCCATTTATGATGTTTACAGTACATAATATGCGAGGGGTATAGATGTGTGAAAAAGAAAATCAAAATTTTACCAGACGTTTTATGGAGTGCTGGTAATGGTAGGTATTTTTCTGGAGTTTCAGCTTATCCAGTGCGGAAATGTTCTCCTTGGCGTACTCGTCATATAGGGTCAGCAGGTAGGAGACGGTATAATTCCTGTGCTGGAACCAAGTGAACAAAAGCCAGTTCATAATATCCGGATACCAGTACCTCTCTGGAATGGATGAATTCCGCAGGAGAACCACATGGGTAAGGGCTTCTGTGGATAACCGAGTCAGTTCTTCGGAATAGTTCTTATCCCGAAACAGTGGGGCGCTTTTCTGGATGATATCAAACAGTGCGTTGGATGCCTTCCAGTAGGCCACGAAGTCGGGAAGGGAGTCGTCGTCATCTTCCATATGATGAAGGTCAAAGGTCTGCATGACGGGACGCTTGCGGGTATGGGACCAGTCGTACTCAGAGCGTTTGTCTGGATTAGACAGAACGCGGTAGGCCTCTAAGATTTCCTGCATCTTCTCAGTGGTGTCGATACCGTTCTTAATGTTGACGTCCGGATGGAACCGCTTTGCCAGTTCGTTCTTGGCTGCGGTAATGTCTTCTAATGAAGCTTTTTCTGAGACGCCTAATATATCGTAATAATTTTTATCTTCCATTATATCCTCCTGTTGCTAATATATGGACATAAACATTATTATCTTACGACAATCTTACAAAGAAATCAATTATAAATTTTACGGTTTTTCACAGGATTAGCATGAAGCGAATATTCTGGTAAAAAAGGGTTTTTTTTCAATGAATAGAGTAAAACAGCAGATTCACTATCGTTGTGCCGATACAATGCAGGGAAATATTAAGGGGCAAAACGTAACGGCTGCTATCCTAGATACAGGAATGGCGGCCCATCCCGACCTGAACGGCAGAATTCTTGCGTTTTACGACTGTGTCAACAGGCGGCATGGAATGTACGACGACAGCGGGCATGGAACCCATGTGGGAGGGATTCTTGCGGGGGACGGCAGGCTGTCAAAGGGGGCGTATGGAGGGATAGCGCCAAAGGCAGAGCTTGTTATTGTTAAGGTCCTGGATTCCAAAGGGGAGGGAAGCGTCGAGCAGATTCTTAAGGGAATCCAGTGGATAGAGGATAATCACGAGCATTATAACATTCGGGTTGCCAATGTGTCTGTGGGTGCGAAAAAGGGGTTGGATGAAAAAAAGGAGAGGGATTTGATTGAGGCTGTGGAGGTATTGTGGGATCTGGGAATCACGGTTGTGGTATCTGCGGGGAATCAGGGGCCAGAGTCGGGCAGTATAGCAGTTCCTGGCAACAGCCGGAAAGTCATAACCGTGGGTGCGCTGGATGAGCCGGGGGTGAAGGACGGATGTTCAGGCGTCGGTCCTACGGATTATTGTATTGTCAAACCTGAGCTGGTAGCACCAGGGTATCATGTATCGTCTTGCAACAGCCGATATTTTAAGACAAAGATTCCTTATGTCAGGAAAAGCGGAACATCCATGGCGACTCCTGTGGTATCCGGCGCAGCGGCTCTTTTTCTGTCGAAATATCCACAGGCTAAGAATGTTGATGTGAAGCTTAAGCTTCGGGAAGCCTGTGAGTGTGAAGAAGAGGCGCGACAGGGATGGGGGTGCCTTCGGATTGACCGGTTGTTGGAATAAAAAGGGAGGTGTCAAGAAAAAATACTTGACACCTCCCTTTTTTTGTTGTATGATAGCACAGGTGATGAAAGTGGATAAGATTCTGGAACAGTCATTACTGTTTGATTTTTATGGTGAATTGCTGACAGAACACCAAAAGGAGATTTATGAGCGTTTTATTGCGGAGGATTTGTCGCTGGGCGAGATTGCCGAGGAAGCGGGCATCAGCCGACAGGGAGTTCATGATCTGATTAAAAGGTGTAATCAGACACTGAGAGGATATGAGGAGAAGCTGCACTTGCTCGAAAAATTTCTAGCAGTAAAAGATAAGGTGGAGAGAATCGAGCAGCTTTTAGATCAATATAATGAAGAAGGTGCAGAAGAACTGGTTCGCAATATCCGGAAGATATCCGGTGAGATTATAGAGGAGTTGTAGTATGGCATTTGACAGTCTGACAGAAAAGCTTCAGAATATATTTAAGAATCTGAGGAGTAAGGGACGTCTCACTGAGGATGACGTGAAAGAGGCTCTGAAGGAGATTAAGCGGGCGCTGCTTGCGGCGGACGTGAATTTTAAGGTGGTAAAGGATTTTGTCAAGAGTGTCCAGGAGAGGGCGGTAGGGCAGGACGTTATGAACGGGCTGAACCCTGGGCAGATGGTTATCAAGATTGTAAATGAAGAACTGGTTAAGCTGATGGGGTCACAGACTACGGAGATAAAGCTTCAGCCAGGAAGCGCCATTACAGTCATTATGATGGCCGGTCTTCAGGGCGCTGGTAAGACCACCACAACTGCCAAGCTGGCAGGCAAATTTAAATTAAAGGGCAAGAAGCCGCTTCTGGCTGCATGTGACGTGTACAGGCCGGCGGCGATCAAGCAGCTTCAGGTGAATGGTGAGAAACAGGGCGTGGAAGTGTTTTCCATGGGAGAGAACCATAAGCCGGCCAACATTGCCAAAGCTGCCCTTGAGCATGCCCAGAAGAACGGGAATAACATTGTGATTCTGGATACCGCAGGGCGTCTTCACATTGACGAAGATATGATGGAGGAGCTTCAGGAGATAAAGAATACGGTGACGGTTCACCAGACGATTCTGGTTATTGACGCCATGACAGGACAGGATGCTGTAAACGTGGCTAAGGAATTTCACGAGAAGGCGGGGATTGACGGGGTTATCGTCACGAAGCTGGACGGTGATACCAGAGGCGGTGCGGCGTTATCGGTCAAAGCCGTTACAGGAAAGCCGATTCTATATGTTGGTATGGGAGAGAAGCTGTCTGACTTAGAGCAGTTCTATCCAGACAGAATGGCGTCCCGTATCCTGGGAATGGGCGATGTGCTGACGTTGATTGAGAAGGCGGAGGCTGAGATTGACGAAGAAAAAGCGAAGCAGATGGCCCAGAAGATGAAGAAGAACCAGTTTGACTTCGAGGACTATCTGGAGAGCATGAGCCAGATGAAGAACATGGGCGGGATTGGCAGCATCATGAGTATGATGCCTGGTCTTGGCGGCATGGGAGGCATGGGCCGGATGAAGGGCATAGATGAAGAACAGACTGCCCAGGCGGAGAAAAGTATGGCGAGGATGGAAGCGATGATCTATTCTATGACGCCGGAGGAGAGAAGGAATCCTGACCTTTTGAATCCGTCGAGAAAGCACAGAATTGCCAGAGGCGCAGGTGTGGATATCAGTGAGGTCAATCGTATGGTGAAGCAGTTCGCTGAGATGAAAAAGCTCATGAAGATGGTGGGCAAAGGCGGCAGGAAAGGAAAGCTCCGTCTGCCGTTCTGACATAAGAGTCCTGTCAGTTGACAAAAAGTGCGAGGGCAGGGAGAGGATATAACCGCGCGCAGCGCGTTATATAGATACAAAAAGTATATTTTATGGAGGTAGAATACAATGGCAGTAAAGATCAGATTAAGAAGAATGGGACAGAAAAAGGCTCCTTTTTATAGAATTATTGTAGCTGATTCAAGATCCCCAAGAGACGGCAAGTTTATTGATGAGATTGGTACTTATGATCCGAATTGTGATCCGAGTGCGATTCATGTTGACGAGGAAGCAGCAAAGAAATGGCTGAATAATGGCGCACAGCCAACAGAAGTTGTAAGCAAGATCTTCAAGATTGCAGGAATTGAAAAATAAATCATAACTGTTAAATCTTATTATTGAGGAGCTTGATTATGAAAGAGTTGGTTGAAGTCATTACGAAAGCTTTGGTTGATGATCCTGACAGCGTTGTTGTGACCGAGAGGGAAGAAAAAAAGACAATCGTTCTGGAGGTACACGTGGCTGATTCCGATATGGGAAAGGTTATCGGAAAGCAAGGACGCATTGCCAAGGCAATCCGCTCGGTTGTGAAGGCTGCGGCCGCAAAAGAGGATAAGAAAGTTATCGTTGATATTATGGATTAAGGTAATGTATGCCTATTTTAAATGGGGACAGACGCAAGATATTGTGCTCTGTCCTTATTTGTCCGACAAAAAGTATGTTGGGAGATTAATATATGGAAGAATTATTGCAGGTTGGGGTGATTACCCAGACACATGGAATCCGCGGAGAGGTGAAGGTGTTTCCCACAACGGATGACGCCTCCAGGTTTCGTGACTTAAAGCATGTACTTCTGGATACAGGAAAAGATACACTGTCTTTGGAGATTGAAAATGTTAAGTTTTTTAAACAATTTGTGATATTGAAATTCAAAGGCTATGATAATATAAATGATGTAGAAAGATACAAACGCTGTCCGCTGCTGGTAGAGCGGAGTGACGCGGTGCCCCTTGACGAAGATGAATATTTTATCACAGATATGATAGGGATGCAGGTGGTGACTGACCAGGGAGAGGATTTTGGCGTCCTGAAGGATGTGCTGACCACAGGCGCCAATGATGTGTATATGATTGATCATCCGTCGGCGGGGGAGGTTCTTGTACCGGCCATCAAGGAATGTATTTTAGAGGTGGATATCCCAGGCAGGAGAATGAAGCTTCACGTCATGGACGGGCTGCTCTGACAGTGGGGGCTTATTGGAAAATTAGGTAGGAGTAGGAAGATGCATTTTTATATTATGACTTTATTTCCGGAAATGGTGATGCAGGGATTGAACACCAGTATTATCGGGAGAGCTATGGAAAAAGGGCTTCTTTCCATTGACGCAGTCAATATCAGGGACTATGCCTTTAACAAGCACAACAGTGTGGACGATTATCCCTATGGCGGCGGCGCTGGGATGCTTATGCAGGCAGAGCCGGTTTACCAGGCGTACAAGGCGGTAGAGGGGATGATTGCAGGCGCGGCGCCAAATGAGCCTTGGCTAAAGGAAGCCAAAGAAGATGCTTTCTGTCAGGCAGAGAGCCTAAAGGAAGCAGGAAAGCCGCGGGTTATCTACCTCTCTCCCCAGGGAAGGACGTTTAATCAGAAGATGGCAGAGGAACTGGCACAAGAACAAGAGCTAGTGTTCCTATGCGGTCATTACGAGGGAATCGATGAGCGGGTGGTGGAGGAGATTGTAACGGATTATGTATCCATCGGTGATTACATCCTTACAGGCGGGGAATTGCCTGCCATGATTATGGTTGACGCCATTTCCCGTCTGGTGACGGGAGTTCTTCACAATGATGTGTCGGCGGAGTTTGAGAGCTTTCAGGACAATCTCCTTGAGTATCCTCAGTATTCCAGGCCGGAAATCTGGCATGACAAGCGTGTTCCAGAGATTCTGCTTTCCGGACATCATGCCAATATTGAAAAGTGGCGCAGAGAGCAGTCGATTTTAAGGACGGCGAAGCTGCGTCCAGACCTGCTTAAAAAAGCCCAGTTGACGGAAAATGAGAGAAAACTCTTGTCAAGAGACGATAAATGTGATAAAATGTAAAACGTTGTGAAGAAAAGAGATGGTCCTCTGGTACGAATGTATTAAGAACATCCAGAATATAAGGAGGTCACACAATGAACGATATTATTAAAAAAATTGAAGCAGAGCAGTTGAAAGAGAATGCGCCTGAGTTCCATGTGGGAGATACCGTTAAGGTATACGGCAAGATTAAAGAGGGTAACCGTGAGAGAATCCAGGTGTTTGAGGGAACAGTCCTTAAGAAGCAGGGCGGCGGTTCAAGAGCTACATTTACCGTAAGAAAGAATTCTAACGGTGTCGGCGTTGAGAAGACATGGCCCCTTCACTCACCGAACGTTGAGAAGGTTGAGGTTGTCAGAAGAGGTAAGGTAAGAAGGGCAAAACTGTTCTACTTAAGAGACCGTGTCGGCAAGAAGGCGAAGGTAAAAGAGTTAGTAAAATAAGAGACGGGTTAAAAAGGACAAGTACATAGCGTATATTGTCCTTTTTCTGTTATAAGGGGAGTACATGGGACGCAGACGGAAGAAACGTTTATTTAAGAGAATCAGAAGAAAGAAATTCAGGCTCCGTATTGACCTTCAGAAATTGTTTGAGATTGGGAAGTGGGGCTTCAAGATTGGCGTAGTGTGTCTTCTGGCGTTTGTAAGTGTCTGGTATTTCGGACAGCAGGTCAGTACCGTGGGTGATTCCATGAAGCCGGTCCTTGGCAATGGGGACGTGGTTTTGGTGAATCGGATTATTTATAATGCCACCACACCGAAGCGGGGAGATATCATTATATTTAAGCCCAAGGGGAATGAGAATGTCCATTATTATACGAAGAGAATCATTGGTCTTCCAGGGGAGACGGTGGAGATTATGGAGAACCGGATTTATATTGACGGTGAGAAGTTGGAAGAAAGGTACGAGACGACGGATATTGACGACGTGGGGATTGTAAAGGAGAAGGTGAAGCTTGCGGGGGATGAGTATTTTGTCCTTGGGGACAATCGGGCAAGCAGCGAGGACAGCCGGAATGCGGATGTGGGAAACGTAAAACGGGAGTATATTTACGGAAAGGCCTGGTTCGTGATTTCCTTTGGCGAGCATTTTGGCTGGATTAAACATAAGGAGTAGAAAGTATGCATTTTCAATGGTATCCGGGTCATATGACCAAGGCGAAGCGTATGATGCAGGAGAATATGAAGCTGGTTGACCTTGTAATCGAGCTTGTGGACGCGAGGATTCCGTTAAGCAGTCGGAATCCGGACATCGATTGGCTTGGAAGGAATAAGGCAAGGTTGATTCTGCTTAACAAGGCCGATCTTGCACAGGAGAGGTGGAATGACGCCTGGGAGGAATATTTTAAGGAAAAGGGTTATCTGGTGGCAAAGGTGAATTCCAGGAAGAACAGCGGCATGAAGCCTGTCAACGAGGTAATCAGGGAGGCATGCAAGGAGAAGCTTGAAAGGGACAGAAAGAGAGGAATCCTGAACCGGCCTGTGCGGGCCATGGTGGTGGGAATCCCCAATGTGGGGAAGTCTACTTTTATTAATTCTCTGGCAGGCAAGGCCTGTGCCAAAACGGGAAATAAGCCGGGGGTTACGAAGGGGAAGCAGTGGATTCGCCTGAATAAACAGGTAGAGCTTCTGGACACTCCGGGAATTCTGTGGCCTAAGTTCGAGGATCAGAGAGTTGGGCTTATGATGGCTTTGATTGGGTCTATGAAGGATGAGCTTCTGAATACGGAGGAGTTGGCAGCAGAGTTAATCTCTGTGCTGGAGGCTGATTATGCGGGGGTTCTAAAGGAGAAGTACGGGATAGAGGCAGATACAGAATCAGATGTGTTTGTTAAGCCCTTCCAGATACTTGAGCAGATTGCGCGCAGCAGGCATTGTATTCTGAGAGGAAATGAGCTGGATACGGAAAAAGCAGCGCTTCTTTTGCTGGACGATTTTCGTAACGGAAGACTTGGAAGGCTAACGCTGGAATATCCGCAGGAATAAGCTGGTGATCTGTGGCAGACGTAAAGAAGGAGATAGTAAGCTATGGCAAGGCAAGAAGAAAAGAGCATACTCCGAGAACTGGGAGGCTGGCTCTTATACATACTGATTATTATTGTGCTGACATATTTAATTATCACGTTCGTGGGACAGAGAACGAGGGTCAGCGGTTCGTCGATGGAGACGACCTTAAGTGACGGCGATAATCTGATTGTGGATAAGCTGTCCTATCGTTTTCAGGAGCCAAAGCGTTATGATGTCATCGTATTCCCTTATCAGCATGAGGAGAATACATTTTACATTAAGCGGATTGTGGGCCTTCCAGGGGAGACAATCCAGGTGGTGGACGGTTATACCTATGTAAACGGCGAGCTTCTGTCCAGTGACGTCTATGGTGCGGAGGTGATGAATTCTCCTGGGATGGCAGCCGAGCCCATTGAACTGGCACAGGATGAATATTTCGTGCTTGGGGATAACAGAAATCACAGCTCTGACAGCCGAGACCCAAGCGTCGGAGTGTTGAAACGGGAGAATTTAATCGGGAAAGCCTGGGTGCGGATTTATCCCTTTGACAGACTTGGAGTGATCAGGCATGAATAAGCGGGAAGAGGAAAAGCGAAGGAAGCAGGAGGAAAAACTTGCGAAGGAGAGGGCAAGGCTTGAGGCAATGCGCTCCTATGAGCGGGAGTATGACGGGAAATATATCTGTGGGATTGATGAAGTGGGCAGGGGGCCGCTTGCAGGACCGGTTGTGGCGGGGGCGGTAATCCTGCCCAGAGACTGTGAGATTCTCTGGGTGAATGATTCAAAGAAGCTTTCAGAGAAGAAACGGGAGGCCTTGTACGACGAGATTATGGCAAAGGCAGTGGCCACGGGGATTGGCATGGCAAGTCCGGCGAGGATTGATGAGATTAATATTCTAAACGCTACCTATGAGGCAATGCGCATGGCTATTGAACAGCTTAAGGTTCGGCCGGAGGTGCTTTTGAATGATGCCGTCACAATCCCGAAGGTAGATATTTTTCAGGTTCCCATTATCAAGGGGGATGAAAAGAGCGTGTCTATTGCGGCGGCCAGTATCATTGCCAAGGTCACAAGAGACCGGTTGATGGCGGAATATGACGGAGTAATTCCTGGATATGATTTTGCAAGTAATAAAGGTTATGGAACGAAAAGACATATTGAAGGGCTTAGAGAGCTTGGACCGTCGCCAATACATAGGATGACGTTTATTGGGAAATATGTTGTTTAAGGGCAGCAAGGTAGTTTATGGCGGGAAATAAGAGAAAAATTGGCGAAGCATATGAGCGCAGGGCAGGAGAATATCTGGAGGAAAAAGGTTATGAGATTCTGGAATATAATTTCCGGTGCAGAAGGGGCGAGGTTGATCTGATTGCCAGAGACGGGGAGTACCTTGTCTTTTGTGAGGTGAAATACAGGTCAAGCCATAAGAGAGGCCATCCGGCGGAGGCGGTGGATTTAAAGAAGCAAAGGGTAATCTCCAGGTGCGCCCTCTATTATATGAAAAGCCGCGGACTGTGGGAGGCGGCGTGCCGTTTTGACGTGGTGAGCTTTGAAGGGGATACTGTGACACTATATTCCAATGCATTTGACTATATAGAGGGATAAGCGGCGCCTGAGTATGGAGGATAGAAATATGAGTCTGGGGTTAAAATATAAGAATGAAGAGCATATATTTGACGAGAGAGAGGTAGATGGAGTCCCTTACCTTTCTTTTCCGCTCATTGAGAAGACTGGCATAGTGAAGCATGGATTTTCCACCAGGCTTGGCGGGGTCAGTAAGGGGCACTGTGGGACTATGAATATCAGCACTACCAGAGGGGATGAGCCGAAGGCTATTGAGGAAAACCGGCGCAGGATTGCCAAAGCTATTGGGGTAGACCCTCTGGACTTTACCTATACGCATCAGACCCATACCACCAATGTGGCTGTGGTGGAAGAAAAGGACAGGGGCGGCAAGTTTCCAGACACGGATGGAATGGTGACAAATGTACCAGGAATCTGTCTGGTGACCTTTTATGCGGACTGCGTGCCTCTGTTTTTCGTGGACCCAGTGCATCGGGCCATTGGGCTTAGCCATTCGGGATGGCGGGGAACCGTTGGAAGGATGGGGAAGGTTACGCTTGAAATGATGCACAAGCAGTACAAGACAAACCCTTCTCAGGTGTTTGCGGCGATTGGGCCGTCCATTTGTCAGGACTGTTATGAGGTTAGTGGGGATGTGATTGAAAGATTTAAAGAGACATTTGATGAAGCGCTGTGGAGTGAACTGTTTTATGAAAAAGCAGGTGGGAAGTATCAGTTAGATTTGTGGAGGGCAAACCTGGCTGTGCTGACAGAGGCGGGAATTCCCAAAGAACAGATTGCGGTCACCAATGTGTGTACACATTGTAATCCAGAGATTTTGTTCTCCCATCGGAGTCTGGGGACGGCCAGGGGGAATTTGAGCGCGTTTCTTGCACTTAAGTAGAGAGTAAAGAAAGGAAGGATGACTATGGTAATACCGGTACCGCCAAGCGGGGGCCAGGGAACAACGACTGCCGGTGAAGTGGCTGCGACAGCCGCGGGAGAGGTAGCAGAGGTGACACAGGATACGGTTGAGGAGATGGGACGACTTGCCCAGTATATCCAGGACAGTATTCCTAAGCTTGCAGGGTTTGGCGTGCGTGTTTTGGTTGCCCTGGCGGTATTTTTTATCGGAAGAATTGTCATCAGATGGATTCAGAAGCTGGTGCGCCGCTCTCTTGAGCGTTCCAGTGCAGATAAAGGGGTAGAGCAGTTTGTAGACTCCTTTTTGAAGTTCGGGCTTTATTCGCTGCTGATTTTCAGCATTGCGGCAAAGTTTGGCGTGGATACGGCTTCTGTGGCGGCTCTGGTGGCGTCAGGGGGCGTTGCCATCGGTTTGGCGCTCCAAGGCAGCCTGTCCAACTTTGCCGGCGGGGTGCTCATCCTAATTTTGAAGCCTTTTGAGGTGGGAGACTACATCGTTGAGGACACCAATAAAAATGAGGGTACGGTGAAGGAGATACAGATTTTCTATACCAAGCTGTCTACGATTGACAACAAGACCATTGTGATACCCAACGGGATGCTGACCAACAGCAGTCTGACCAATGCGACGGCTAAGGCGGAGAGAAGGCTTGACTTGAAGATATCTATTTCCTATCAGGCGGAGCTTCGTAAGGCGAAAGCGTTGATAGAGGAGATTCTGACGACAGATCCCTGTGTGATGAAGGATGAGGAGATTAATGTGTTTGTGGATGAGCTGGCTGACAGCGCGGTAATCTTAGGCGCAAGAGCGTGGGTAAAGAACGAGGAATTCTGGCCCACAAGGTGGCGGCTTCTGGAAACGATTAAGCTTTCGCTGGATGAGCAGGGAATTGAGATTCCTTACCCACAGTTGACGGTGCATGTGGGAGGAAACCGGTAAGGTGAATATTTAGTAACAGTATTTGGCATAAAATCACAAAATGTCATTGCCATTCACAATCAAACAATGCTATAATCTTCTGTAGTATTGTTTACGAATCAGCAACGAAAGAAGCAGGTGTCAGACTTGAAAAATAAAATCCAGAAATTTTCCAAAGGAGATTTTCAGTTATCACAACCTGATGTCATATTTGATGAGACCAATCTGGTGCTCATTATCGGAGAAGGGGAAGTATATCGGGGGAGTTTTACAATCAGAACGGAAAGTGGGAAGAAGATACGGGGACTGGTGTACTCGTCTTCTTTTCGTGTGCATTTTAAGAATCAGGGGTTTGACGGCAATCCTGCGAAGGTGGAGTTCACCTATGAGGGTAAGGGGCTTCGGCCAGGGCATGTGGAAGAAGGATGGTTTACCGTGGTATGCGGCGGCGGGGAGTATGAGCTGGCGGTCACGGCTATTATCGAGAAGCCTTATGTCATGACCTCCTACGGGAAGGTGCAGAGTACAGATGATTTTCGTAAACTGGCAATTAAGGATTTCTCGGAGGCGGGGCGTTTGTTTCGTGCCAGGGAATTCTACGAGATTTTGAAATATGAGAATGAACGGACATTTTATCTGTATGATAATATGAGAAAATGGTCCCTTGGGGATCAGGCGATGGAGGAGTTTCTGGTTGGCATTAAGCAGAAGGAGTGTATTTTTTTGACCCTTCCCGGTGAAGGGATGTTTTTTGAGGACATCTCAGAGCCCACCAAGGGAACGCTGACCATTGTTAAGAATACCTGGGGATATATGCCGATCCGTATTGAGGCGGAGGGAGAGTTTATTAAGGTACTCCGTCCAGAGACGAGTACGGACGATTTTGTGGGCAATGCCCATGAGATTGAGTATGTGGTTCGTCCTGACCGTCTGCATGGAGGGCGTAATTTTGGACTGCTTAAGTTTATTACGCCTTACGAGACTCTTACCTATGAGATTGAGGTGCTGCAGAACCAGGATTACAACGAGAACCACAGGAAGCCGGAGCTTCTCCTTGCCCAGATATTGAAGGAATATATCGGCCTTGTGGCAGGCAGAATCGAGATTGGCAACTGGCTGGAGAGCGCGGTGGAGAAGATGATTTCTCTGCGGAAGCTTAGGCCCCACAGTGAGCTGTATCAGTTAATGCAGGCTCATGTCTATCTGGTGGGCAGCAAGGTGGAGGAGGCCAAGTGGATTCTTGAGAATTATAATTATAACCGTTTTGCTATCGGAAAAGACCCTTTAACCAACTGTTATTATCTGTATCTGACCGCACTGGTGAGGGGGAAGGGAATCCACGCTGAGCGTGTGCTGGACGAGGTGGGTAAGACCTACATGCGGCACCAGGATTCTCTGCTTCTGCTCTATATGCTGATGGATTTGGATACCAGATATAAGACCTCTTATAAGAGGATTGAGCTGTTAGAGCAGCAGTTCCAGTATGAGATGCATGGGGTGATTTTTTATCTGGAGGCGTATCTGTGCTATCAGGACAGGCCCACACTTCTTAAGAAATTAGGCCCTTTTGAGATGCAGGTGTTAAATTTTGCGTCCAAATACCGCCTGATGACCAAGGAGCTTGCCCTTTATGTGGCGAATTTTGCCAGTCAGCAGAAGAAATACAGCGATAATATATTCCGGATTTTAGAGCGTATTTATAAGATGTATGACGAGCCGATGATTCTGAATACCATCTGTACGCTGCTGATTCGGGGCAATAAGCTTAAGAAGCGGCATTTTCCCTGGTATAAGAAGGCGGTAGACTCAGAGCTTCGCATTGCACAGCTCTATGAATATTATATGATGACGATTGATGAGGACAGCTTTAGGGGACCGCTGCCAAAGGTTATCCTTTTGTACTTCATGCATGGCAATTCGCTGAATTATAAAAAGGCAGCCTTTCTCTATGCGAATCTGGTCACTTACGAGGAGCAGGCAGGAGAGCTGTATCTGAATTACCGTGAACAGATGGTGGTATTTACCTGGAAGCAGTTGATGCAGCGGCACATTACGGAGTCTCTTAGGATTCTGTATAAGAGGTTCTGTCAGCCGGAGGAGATGACGGCCGAGAGGATGGAGGCAATGCGGGATATCTGCTATTCCTATTCCATTTCCACGCGGGTAAAGAATATGAAATGTGTCCTGGTTATTGATAAGGACGGAGAGATTCGCCAGAGAATTCCTTACGATGCTGAGGAGGGGACGGTAATCCGTCTGTATGACAAGGAAGCCAGGGTTGTGTGGGAGTCTGTGGAGGGACGCCATTATACGGATTCTATCGTCTATGAGACAAAACGTCTCTTTTATGAGCCAAGGTTTGTGGAGATGTGCCGTAAATACGCGGCTACAACCGGCGTATGGGAGCAGGAGAATGAAAAAGAACTGCCGACCTTTGAGGGGCTGATGGAAAAAGGGCTTCAGGCATTTGAAGGAAAAGATATATTCAGGCTTGTGACCAGGCGGATTAAGGAGGAGAACTATGAGGAGGACAGCTTCTTAAGTTATCTGTGCTTAGAGCTGTTCAAGCGGCAGCATTTTGACAGGGTGACGCTGATGTATCTGGCCAATTTTTACTGTGGTCCTACACGGGAAATGAAATATCTCTGGAAAACCCTGAAGGAAAACGGGATTCCTGCTTATAAGATTGGTGAGAGAATTATTACTCAGATGCTCTTTTCGGAGAATTTATTCCAGGAAGAGAAGATATTTGAGGATTATTATCTGTCGGATAATGTCTATTTTCGTCTAAAACAGGCCTATCTTGCCTATGTATCCAGAGAGTACGTGGTTTACGGAAGAGAGCTTGAGGCCAGCGTATTCGATATTATTGCAAATGAATGCGATGAGAAGGAGGATTTGTCTGATATATGCAAGATTGCATTGCTTAAATATTTTTCAAACCATGATTATACGGCGGCTCTGGAGGTGGTGCTTCACCAGGTTCTCAGGGAGATGTGCGAGAAGCAGATTGTTTTCCCGTATTACCTGAAGTATAAGGAGGAGTGGCTTAGAGAGCTGCAGTTGTATGACAAGGTGATGATTTCTTATCAGGCGAGGCCGGGCAGTCGTGTGACACTGTACTATAAGATGAAGCACGGCGCCAGAGATGAGCTTGGTTATCAGAATGAGGTGATGATGCCTGTCTATGAGAATCTGTATGTGCGGCAGTTTGTGCTGTACAGTGACGAGTCGATCAGTTATTATTTCATAGAGACTAAGGGTAAGGAGGACATTATCACAGAGAAAGAGGTCTTAAAAAACGTGAGGGAGATTAAGGAATCGGGCAAGTACGGCCGTCTGAACAGTATGGCGACTATGGCGCCTGCGGCGAGACGTAAAGCCATGATGGAGTACGAGGAAGAGGAGATTATGGCCAAGCGTTTGTTTAAGATTCATTAAAGATGTCTAAAGAGGGGAGGGGATAATTATGAGAAAAGGCGGAATCCTGGGGTATGATTTGAATGAAAAGAATTGTCAGATCAGCTATTATGACGAGACGAAGGAAGAACCGGAGACGATGGGAGCTGCTGCAGATAATTTTCAGATTCCCCTGATACTGGGATATTACAGGGAACGGTGGGTATTCGGCCTGGAGGCGAAGCGTTTGGCTTCCGTCCAGGAGGGAACCATGGTGAGTGACCTGTTTGAGAAGGCTGTGAGAAGGGAAAAGGTAAAGATTGGTTCTAAGAAGCGGGATGCAGTCTGGCTGCTTGCGAAGTTTATCCGCATGACCCTTGAGGGCTTCGAGGATATCGCTTTTATCACTTTTTCCGTCCCGTTTACGAATATTGATATGTCTAAGATGCTCAAAGGAATCGGGCAGCGTCTCGGCGTGGCGAAGGAATGTGTCTGTGTCCAGGATTATAAAGAGAGTTTTTGTCAGTATATGTTTTACCAGCCCAAAGAACTGTGGCAGTATGAGTCTGCGTTGTTTTACTGCGACGCCCAGGAGATTCGGGCGTATATGCTAAGGAGGCTCAATGCGGTGGGTGTGAAGGATCGGGATATGTTCGTCACCGTGGAGGAGGTGGCCAGTGCGCAGATGAATGAGCTTGCCGCCATCTATACCCTTCTTAACAAGGAGAAGGAGAAGGTAAAGGATAAGGCCAAGGCAGCAGACGACCGGTTTAAGAGGTTTATACAGAGTGTGTTTGAGAAGAAGGTGGTTTCTTCGGTATATCTTACGGGAGAGGGGTTTGAGAACAACTGGTATCCTAATTCTCTGAAGGTGCTGTGCAACGGGAGGAGGGCGTTTATCGGCAATAACCTGTACAGCAAGGGCGCATGTTACACATCTATGAGACGATACCTGGAATATCACGAAGGGCCGGTGTATCTGGATGATACGAAGATGACTGAGCAGATTTGCCTGCGTATGCGTGTAAACGGACAGGAGGGGTGGTATCCCATTGTGTCCTGGGGAACTCACTGGTACGAGGCGGACGGTCAATGGGAGGTAATCCTTGAGGATACGTCGGATATTGAGATTCATGTGGAGAGTCTGGCTGGGGAAGAACTTCAGGTGGAGACAGTATCTTTGGAGGGGCTTCCCAACAGGCGGGATTATTCTCTGCGGGTTCAGATTGAAGTGCTGTTTATGGACGAACGCACCTGCCGGCTTATGTTTAAGGACGTGGGGTTTGGCGAGTTTTTTCCATCCACAGGATTTCAAGTGGGGAAGACCATTCATTTAGGAGGCATCAATGGGCAGTTTAATTCTATGTCATAGGAAGCGGGCGAGACAGCCCTACGAGATAGCCAGGATTCATATGCGTATCTACACCATTGAGGAATTGTGTTATTATATCTGCAATAATCTCTATCTTATTGACTATACAATGGTGAACAGGCAGTTGTGCAACTGGATTGATAAAGAGCTGGAGCTTCCAAAGCTGGCTGAGCAGCTTCGTGAGGAATTGCGGCAGAATGGCACCATGGAACAGTTTGTGCTGACTATTCTTCGGGAGTCCACCATCTATGCCACCGGAGATATCAATAAGATACAGGGGATTCTTGAGCACCTTCAGAATCTTAAGGATGTGGAGAGGATGAAGTATAAGGCGGACAGCCTCCAAAAAAGCGGGGAGTATGAGACGGCGATTCTGGTGTATCAGTCTATTATTAACAGGGAGTGGGACAATTCCATCAGTAAGTTGTTCTACGGCAGGGTTTATGCAAGCCTTGGGGCGGCTTACGGGAGGCGTTTTCTCTATGAGGAGGCGGCCAAGGTGTATCTGGAGGCGTACCGTATCTGCGGTGATATGGAGCTGCTTCGGACGTATCTATACTGCTGCTATAAGGCCCTTCCGGGGGATCAGTATGTAAAAATGTTGTCGGGAAACTCGGTTTTTCTGAATATGGATTCTGCTATGAAGGAGGAAATCCGTGAGATTCAAAGGGGGATTGATATTGATATACCGGAGGAGTTATTTGAACAGTGGAGGAAGGAATATCGGCGAATTGATAAAAGTTAGTAGATCAACATAAAAAGGAGGAAAAGGTTATGAGTCATGACAGGTATTTAAGTCCGCTCTCAGAGCGTTATGCAAGCAAGGAGATGCAGTATGTATTCTCACCTGACAAGAAGTTCAGGACTTGGAGAAGGTTATGGATTGCCCTTGCAGAGACGGAGAAGGAGTTAGGGCTTCCTATTACGGAGGAGCAGATTGAGGAGTTAAAAAGCCATGCAGAGGACATTAATTATGACGTGGCAAGGGAACGGGAGAAGCTCGTCCGCCATGATGTTATGTCCCATGTGTATGCATATGGACAGCAGTGTCCAAAGGCAAAGGGCATCATCCATCTGGGGGCAACCTCCTGTTATGTGGGGGATAATACGGATGTGATTGTGATGTCAGAGGCTCTTGAGATTGTGAGAAGAAAGCTTCTGAATGTGATTGCCAAGCTTGCGAAGTTTGCAGAGGAGTATAAGGATTTGCCTACCCTGGCATTTACCCATTTCCAGCCGGCCCAGCCAACGACAGTGGGCAAGAGGGCTACCTTGTGGATACAGGAGTTTGCCATGGATTTGGAGGATCTGGAATATGTGAAGAGTACGCTTAAGCTTCTGGGTTCCAAGGGGACTACGGGAACCCAGGCAAGTTTTCTGGAATTGTTTGAGGGAGACCAGAAGACAATCGATAGGATTGATCCTATGATTGCCGAGAAGATGGGATTTGAAGCCTGCTATCCGGTGTCAGGTCAGACTTATTCGCGCAAGGTGGATACCAGGGTGTTGAATGTGCTGTCCGGCATTGCGGCCAGCGCCCACAAGTTTTCCAATGATATCCGGCTTCTGCAGCATTTAAAAGAGGTGGAGGAGCCCTTTGAGAAGACCCAGATTGGTTCTTCGGCTATGGCGTACAAGCGGAACCCCATGCGCAGCGAGCGGATTGCGTCTTTGTCCAGGTATGTGATGATTGACGCCTTGAATCCGGCTGTCACGTCTGCAACCCAGTGGTTTGAGCGGACCCTGGACGACTCGGCCAACAAGCGGCTCAGCGTGCCGGAAGGTTTTCTTGCCATCGATGGGATTCTTGATTTGTGCCTGAATGTGGTGGACGGCCTTGTTGTGTACCCGAAGGTGATTGAGAAACGTCTTATGTCCGAGCTGCCCTTCATGGCTACGGAGAATATTATGATGGATGCTGTAAAGGCAGGCGGCGACCGCCAGGAGCTTCATGAGCGGATTCGTGAGTTGTCCATGGAGGCAGGACAAAACGTGAAGGTTAAGGGGCTTGATAACAACCTGCTTGAGTTGATTGCAGAAGATCCGGCGTTTAATCTGACTCTGGAGGAATTAAAAGAGACTATGGACCCCACAAAGTACGTGGGACGCGCCCCTGTTCAGGTGGAGGCGTATCTTACAGAGGTGATTCGCCCGCTGCTTAAGAAGAATCAGGACCTGCTGGGGATGGAGGCTGAAATCAACGTATAACATAGAAGGCTAAAGCTTTTACGGTATGGCATACTCAAGAGAACGCAATCATTCATGTCCTTGGGGATAGAGAGTTGGTTTTCCAGAGAGAATAGTGCAAGTTTAGAAAGGGAAATGACTATGAGGTATGAATTGACGAAAGATTTAGAGACAGGAAATGCGATAATTGACCAGGAGCATAAGGAGTTGTTTCGCGCTGTGAACCAGCTTCTGGATTCCTGTCACAAGGGCCAGGGAAGGGCTGCAATGGAGCCTGCAATCAGGTTCCTGACTAATTATGTGGACCAGCATTTTACTCATGAGGAGCAGCTTCAGCAGATGGGAGGATACCCAAACAGGGCTCCCCATAAGGTGTTTCATGAGGAATACAAGAAGAAGTTAAAGCAGATCGTGTCGGGGATTCCGGCAGCGGGACCTTCTGTGGCAGACCTTAGCAGTCTGAATATGCATATTGCCCTCCTTGTGAATCATATCCGCAGCGAGGATAAAAAAGTAGGCGCATTTTTGAAACAAAAGTAAAAAGAATATGAAAATAAAATGAAAATTTGGCAAAATGACCAAAAATTTTGGGGTTGAAAATAATGTCATAAAAATAACAGGCGGAAAATCAAGGATTACCGCCTGTTATTTTTGCAGAATTGGACAAGGTAGTACAATATATGTACAAAATAGACAAAAAATGTGAAAAAAATAACAGCATATTGAATAAAACATTTTTTAATGGTATGATAGGAGAGATGAATAACTTATATTCAATTTATCTATGCAAAAGGGGGAATTTGTAAATGGAAGCTATGTTGAATAATATTTTCTCAACATTAGGCAGCTATCTGTCAAACTACATTTTGATCGCAGCGCTTCTTGGCGGCGGCATATGGTTTACAGTAAGTCTTGGTTTCATTCAGGTTAAGGGTTTTGGCGAAGGAATGAGAAGAACCTTTGGCGGAATGTTCAAGAAGGGTGACAAAGCGGGAGCAGACGGTATGTCATCTTTCCAGGCGCTTGCAACAGCTATTGCAGCCCAGGTAGGTACTGGTAACATTGCCGGAGCGGCGACAGCGCTTGCAATCGGTGGTCCCGGAGCTATTTTTTGGATGTGGATTGCTGCATTCCTTGGAATGGCAACCATCTACGCTGAGGCAATTATGGCCCAGAAGTACAAACAGGTGGGTGACGACGGTGAAGTAACCGGAGGACCTGTGTACTATATCCGTGCAGCATTTTCAGGAGCCTTCGGTAAGGTGCTTGCTGGTATCTTCGCTGTTCTGATTACTCTGGCTCTTGGATTTATGGGTAATGCTGTACAGTCTAACTCCATCGCAGCAGCATTTAATACTGCATTTGGAGTACCACAGTGGATTATGGGAGCTGTCCTTGCAGTCCTTGCGTTGTTCGTATTCTTAGGCGGTACAGGACGTATTGCAAAGATTACAGAGCTGATTGTTCCGATTATGGCAGCGTTCTACATACTTGGTTCTTTAGTTGTAATTATTTTTAACATTAAGGAGATTCCGTATGCGCTCCATGCAATCGTTGTGGGAGCATTTGCACCATCCTCAATCGTCGGCGGCGCTGCAGGAGCAACCGTTAAGCTGGCTCTTACTAAGGGTGTTGCACGTGGACTTTTCTCCAATGAAGCTGGTATGGGTTCTACGCCTCACGCACACGCAGTTGCTAAGGTTAATCATCCAGTAGAGCAGGGATTTGTAGCGATGATCGGTGTATTTATTGATACCTTCGTTATCCTCAATCTTACTGCACTGGTAATTATTACGACACATTCCATTCCGTCAGGGAAGACAGGGGCTGAGCTTAGCCAGTATGCATTTTCTACACTGTATGGAAAGGGAGGAGACATCTTTATTGCAATCTGTATGTTCTTCTTCGCATTTTCCACGATTCTCGGATGGTATTTCTTTGGTCAGGCAAATATCAAGTATTTGTTCGGCTCAAAAGCGGTTAAGATTTATTCAGTAATCGTTGCCGTATGCGTATTCCTTGGCTCACTTGCAGAGGTCGAGCTTGTTTGGACGATGCAGGATACTTTCAACTCTTTGATGGTTATCCCGAATATTCTTGCGTTGTTCGCATTGAGCGGAGTTATTAAGCAGGTGCACAATGACTTTTTCAAGGACCGTAAGAAATAAGACATTGGAATAAAATTAAATAAGGAAAAGTAACGCCGTGCAGTAAGAATGTTCTCTGCATGGCGTTTTTATGGAATAAACAGAATATGATTGTAAGATATAAAAAATAGACAATAATCACAGGTAAATATTGTCTATAATGTACAAATTCAGATATTTTAAATTTAAAGGTTGCAAATGTTTTAACAATCGGTTATTATAGGTATAGGCAATGAAGCATATATAAATTGTCTATGAGCAATATTGAAAAGAGTGTAAAAAGAATACAAGAGTGGGATGATATTTCTCAAGAGAGAGTCATAACAATGGCCGCCGAAGAGGCAAACCGGAGATAGATTATATCGCAGGCGAAACTTTCAGGCAAAAGGACTGGGAGATGTACCACATTCTGAATCTTGTGCTGTATGATAAATTTCTAAAGATGATTGATATGTTATCAGGGCAAAAGACAGAAAGGGCGATTGCACACATGATTGTGTTCAAATCGTCCTTTTTTTACAATAAAGTTTACAGATGACCGCAAGGGAGAAGAAAAGCAGATGGGAAGCAGAGATTACATGGTAATTACCAATAATCCACTGGTTTTGGACAGACTTAAGGAGACACACCATATCGTTTATCGGGATATTTCCTATGAGGAGGTCCTCAGGGAAGTGAGAGACAGAATTCACGAGGGGCACACATTGTTATCGCATCCGTTATCCGGAAGCGTGAAGCCCAATGAGACGCCATATAAATCCATTATGATATCAGAAGGAAAGGGGGAGGTTGACGAAGGGTCCGTTAAGTTGATTGAGAACGCCATACAAGCGTGCCAAAAGTTCATCTTCAAGTCTGACTTGTATGAAGAATCGGTATATGACGATTTTCAGTTGATTGACTGGACGCTGCTGGAGAGTGGAATGGCATCTGCAGATGTCTGGTAGTCTTAAGTAAAGGTTGTAGAAGCGTATAAGCTTTGAACAATAATATCAATATTCTAAGGAGGGAACCAAAAGTGAGATTAGAAATGGGACACATTTACATTAAGGATATTCAGTTCGCGGCTGAGTCTAAGATTGAAGACGGTATCCTTTATGTATCCGAGGAGGCCGTAAAAGCGGTTGCTCTTGAGGACGAGAAGATTAAGAGCGTATCTTTTGATATCGCAAAGCCAGGTGAGTCTGTGAGAATCACACCGGTTAAGGACGTCATCGAGCCAAGAGTTAAAGTGGAAGGCAGAGGTGGAATCTTCCCAGGCGTAATCGCTAAGGTTGATACTGTAGGCGAAGGCAAGACATATGCGCTTAAGGGTATGGCTGTTGTTACGGCTGGTAAGATCGTAGGTTTCCAGGAAGGTATCATCGACATGACTGGTCCGGGAGCTGACTACACACCATTTTCCAAGACGCTGAATCTGGTTATGGTATGTGAGCCGGTAGATGGCATTAAGCAGCATGATTATGAGAAGGCTGTACGTTTCGCAGGCTTCAGAGTTGCTGTGTATCTTGGGGAACTGGCGCGCGAGCTTACTCCGGATGAGACAAAGGTATATGAGACATGTACAATCAAAGAGGGTATGGAGAAGTATCCGAACCTTCCGAGAGTTGCATATGTACAGATGCTTCAGAGCCAGGGACTTTTGCATGATACATATGTGTACGGCGTAGATGCAAAGAAGATTGTTCCGACGATTATGAGCCCGACAGAAGTTATGGACGGCGCTATCGTATCTGGTAACTGTGTATCCGCATGTGATAAGAACCCAACTTATGTTCATTTGAACAATCCTGTTGTTCACGATATGTTTGAGCAGCACGGAAAGACATTTAACTTCGTTTGCCACATTATTACCAATGAGAACGTATATCTGGCTGACAAGCAGCGTTCTTCTGACTGGACGGCGAAGTTATGTAAGATGTTAGACCTTGACGGCGTTATCGTTTCTCAGGAAGGCTTCGGTAATCCGGATACTGACCTGATCATGAACTGCAAGAAGATTGAGGCAGAAGGCGTTAAGACTGTTATCATTACAGACGAGTACGCAGGACGCGACGGAAAGTCCCAGTCACTGGCTGACTCTGATCCGGCGGCAGACGCAGTAGTAACAGGCGGTAATGCAAACCAGGTAATTATCCTGCCAAAACTTGACAAGGTTATTGGAACTCTGGATTATGTAACGAAGATTGCAGGTGCAAGTGAGGAGACGCTTCGTGAGGACGGCTCTCTTGAGGTTGAGCTTCAGGTACTTACAGGTGCAACCAACGAGACTGGTTTCAACAAACTGAGTGCGAGATAAGAAGGGAGGATAAGAACATGGCTAAATTAAAAGTAGTTCATTACATCAATCAGTTCTTTGCACAGATTGGTGGAGAAGAAAAAGCAGATTATCCGGCAGAGCTTCGTGTTGGAGAGATTGTCGGACCAGGTCAGGCATTGACACAGCAGTTCGGTGAGGACGCTGAGATTGTTGCTACAATCGTTTGTGGTGACTCTTATTTCAATGAGAATCTTGAGAAGGCAAAGGCAGACATTCTTGCTATGGTGAAGGAGCAGGCTCCGGATGTATTCGTGGCAGGTCCTGCATTTAACGCTGGACGTTACGGCGTTGCCTGTGGTACGATTGCAGCAGCAGTTCAGGAGGAGCTTGGTATTCCGGCTGTTACAGGCATGTATGTAGAGAACCCAGGCGCTGATATGTTTAAGACTCAGGTTTATATTGTATCTACAAAGAACAGTGCGGCAGGTATGAGAGACGCTGTTAAGAAGCTGGCTCCGTTAGCTGTTAAGGTAGGAAGGGGCGAGGCAATCGGCGCTTCCTCAGAGGAAGGATATATCCCGAACGGTGTTCGTGTGAACTTCTTCGAGAAGGAGAGAGGTTCCCTTCGTGCCGTTAAGATGTTGATTAAGAAGCTTAATGACAAGCCGTTCGAGACTGAGTTCCCGATGCCTGATTTCGACAGAGTTGACCCGAATCCGGCGGTTAAGGATCTGGCACATGCGAAGATCGCACTTGTTACCTCCGGCGGTATCGTACCGAAGGGCAATCCGGACCACATTGAAAGCTCCAGCGCTTCACACTACGGCGAGTATGATATCGCAGGCGTTATGGATTTGACAGAAGCGACATACGAGACAGCCCACGGTGGATATGATCCGGTTTATGCAAATGAAGACTCTGACCGTGTATTACCGGTTGACGTACTTCGTGACATGGAGAAGGAAGGAAAGATTGGGGAGCTGCATCACCTGTTCTACACAACCACAGGTAATGGTACAGCCGTTGCATCATCCAAGGCTTTCGCTGCTGAGTTCTCTCAGAAGCTTAAGAACGACGGTGTTGACGCAGTAATCCTCACCTCCACATGAGGTACCTGTACTCGTTGCGGTGCAACGATGGTAAAAGAAGTAGAGAGAGCAGGAATCCCTGTTGTACACATCTGTACAGTAACTCCTATTTCTATGACAGTTGGCGCGAACAGAATCGTACCGGCTATCGCTATTCCACATCCTCTTGGAAATCCTGCATTAGATGCAGATGAGGAGAAGAACCTCAGACGTAAGATTGTTGAGAAGGCGTTAGTTGCCCTTGAGACAGAGGTTGAGGGACAGACAATCTTTGATTAGTCTCTAAATATATGGACAGATTAGAAAACTGTCCATATAGATGGTATTTTATTTTCATTTAATAAGTGGTATAGTGCAAAGAAGGATGACACTATACCACTATAAAAAGGAGAAGTTTCGTTATGAGCAAAATTTATGACGTAATTGTCCTGGGCGCAGGTCCTGCAGGTTTGGCAGCAGGACTGTACGCAGGAAGAAGCCGTCTTTCTGTTTTGATTATTGAAAAAGGGCAGGACGGCGGACAGATTGCAATCACAGATGAGATTGAGAACTACCCTGGACAGACGGTTGAGGGTGAGTCAGGACCGTCTTTGATTGCAAGAATGACAGAGCAGGCGGCTAAATTCGGCGCTGAGCGTGTATCTGACACGATTACAGAGGTTTCCCTTGAGGGAGAAGTAAAAGTGTTAAAGAGCGCAAAGGCTGAGTATCAGGGAAAGAATGTGATCATCGCTACAGGCGCTCACGCAAGGCCAATCGGCTGTAAGGGCGAGGCAGAGTACATGGGCAAGGGCGTATCCTACTGTGCTACCTGCGACGCTAACTTCTTCGAGGACTTTGAAGTATATGTAGTAGGCGGCGGCGACTCTGCTGTTGAGGAGGCTATGTATCTGACGAAGTTCGCAAGGAAAGTAACCCTGATCCACAGAAGGAATGAGCTTCGTGCCGCGAAGTCAATCCAGGAGAAGGCCTTTAAGAATCCGAAGCTTGAGTTCATGTGGGATTCAGTCGTTGAGGAGCTTGGCGGAGACGAGATTCTGTCTGAGATGACGGTTAAGAACGTTAAGACAGGGGAGATTACCAAGGTTACGGCAGACGAGGACGACGGAATGTTCGGTCTGTTTGGTTTCATCGGTACGGTTCCGAACTCCAAGATCTTTGAGGGAATCATCGACATGGACGAGCGTGGATATATTAAGACAGATGAAGATATGCACACCAATATTGCTGGTGTATATGCTGCCGGCGACGTTCGGATTAAGAGCTTAAGGCAGGTAGTTACCGCAGCGGCTGACGGAGCAATCGCGGCAGTTCAGGTTGAGAGAAGCATGTCAGACTACTTCTAAAGCAGGCAGACTTCGTCTCGCGGGGCATCTCCTTATGAGGGGGTTATCCGCAGCATTAAGATTGGGATAGACACGCTTATAGATGTAACAAGCGGTAGGCGTGTTTACAGAAGCCTTACTATTAGGCTTCGATATCATAATATCAATAAAGGAGGATGATAGAAATGATAGATGTAGATAAGAATACATTCCAGACTGAGGTTCTGGAGGCAGAGGGCTATGTATTCGTAGATTTCTATGGTGACGGCTGCGTACCATGCCAGGCTTTGATGCCAAAGGTACATGAATTCGCTGATAAGTATGGTGACAAGATGAAATTTACTTCTCTTAACACCACCAAGGCACGTCGTCTTGCAATCGGACAGAAGATTCTTGGACTTCCTGTAATGGCTATTTACAAGGATGGACAGAAGGTGGAAGAGGTTGTTAAGGAAGATGCGACACCAGAGAGTATTGAGGCGATGATTCAGAAGTATATCTAATTGATATAGTTCTTGATCATATAAATGTTTTTTACCACATAAGAAAGGAGAAAGCATAATTATGGCTATTTTAGAAGGGAAAAAAGCAATAATTATCGGAGACCGTGATGGAATTCCGGGACCGGCAATCGCTGAGTGCGTACAGACTGCCGGCGCAGAAGTAGTATTTTCATCAACGGAATGTTTCGTCTGAACGAGCGCAGGCGCAATGGATCTTGAGAATCAGAAGAGGGTTAAGGATTTTGCTGACGAGTATGGTGCAGAGAACTTAGTAGTAGTTCTTGGTGCAGCAGAAGGTGAAGCTGCAGGTCTTGCAGCAGAGACTGTAACAGCAGGAGACCCGACATTCGCAGGTCCATTGACAGGGGTCCAGCTTGGACTCACGGTATATCACGTATGTGAACCAGAGATGAAGGAAGAATTCGACGACGCTGTTTATGATGAACAGGTTAGTATGATGGAGATGGTACTTGACGTTGACGATATCGTTAGCGAGATGAGTTCTATCAGAGACGAATTCTGTAAGTATTTATAAGATAGGATTGTAAGAGGGGGCGGACTCTATGGTGACCCACCGTGGGTCTGCCCTTTTTCTATCCGCCTGATAGGGCGGAGACAAACCCTTCTGTATCGAAGAAATGAAAGGTGGTAAATAAAGCAATGAACAGTGTAATTAAAGGCGCCAGCTACGTGCTTGCGCATACGCCGCAGATGGTGGTATATAATGGAACGACTCAGACCACAGAGAGAATTGTAAATCCAGAGTCTGAGTATCTGAAAGAATTGGAGAGCCATTTACGTTCCTATGAGGACTGCGTAAACTACTGGCCAAATCAGGTATATATCGGTAATGCGACACCGGAGGACCTTGCAGGCGTGGAGTTCCCATACTATGACAAGGTAAAAGAGGGCGCCCAGAGATATGGAAAATATGGCGAGATCATGCCAGAGGAGGAGTTTATCCTTCTGGTACAGGCATGCGACCAGTTCGAGGTCGTTAAGATTGACAAGGATTTCGTCAGCGCCCACAAGGATGCATTTGCCAAGGACCCGATTATCACAGAGGATATTGCAGCAAGAGTTGAGGCCGGCGTAGAGCTGTCCGAAATCGAAGCAGCGGTAAAGGATGAGCATGCAGAGGGAATCTATGTGGCAGGCAAGCTTGTAGCTTGCGTAAAGAGAGCTCATGATATTGACGTAAACCTGTCCGCTCATGTTATGCATGAGAACCTGATGAGCAAGGCGTCAAGCGTACTGGCTCTGTTATACGGCGTCAAGAATGCAGGAATCAGCAAGGACGACATTGAGTATGTTATCGACTGTGCAGAGGAAGCATGTGGAGATATGAATCAGAGAGGCGGCGGCAACTTCGCGAAGGCAGCGGCAGAGATCGCAGGTCTTAACAATGCTACAGGCTCTGACAGCCGTGGCTTCTGTGCAGGACCATCTCATGCGCTTATTGAGGCAGCGGCATTGGTAAAATCCGGCGCATACAAGTGTGTGGCTGTAACAGCAGGCGGATGTACCGCTAAGCTTGGTATGAACGGAAAAGACCATGTGAAGAAGGGACTTCCGATTTTAGAGGATTGTTTGGCAGGCTTCTGTGTCATCCTTTCCGAGAATGACGGAGAGAATCCAGAGATTAATCTTGATATTTTGGGACGCCATACGGTTGGAACAGGAAGCGCACCGCAGAACGTAATTGGAAGCCTTGTTGCCGACCCGCTTGAGAGAGCAGGACTTAAGATTACAGATATCGACAAATTCTCTCCTGAGATGCAGAATCCGGATATCACGAAGCCGGCAGGAGCAGGAGATGTGCCGATGGCAAACTACAAGATGATTGCGGCTCTGGCTGTAAAGAGAGGCGAGCTTGACAGAAAAGAGCTGGCTTCCTTTAGCACCAACCACGGTCTTACCGGATGGGCGCCGACACAGGGACATATCCCGTCAGGTGTTCCGTACATCGGATTCGCAAGAGAGGATATCCTTGCAGGAAAGATTAAGACAGCCATGATTATCGGAAAAGGAAGTCTGTTCCTTGGACGTATGACCAACTTGTTCGACGGTGTTTCCTTCGTAATCCAGGCAAATACAAAGGCAGAGGCTGAGAAAGCTTCCGGCGTATCTGAGGAAGAGGTAAAGGGATTGATCGCAAAGGCGATGAAGGATTTCGCAGCTTCCCTGATTGCAGAGTAAGGGGGACGGTAACGATGGCAAATAATATTGAGAGAATGATTGCCGATACCTTTATGGAGATGGCGCAGGGCCTTGAGACGGGAAGCTTTGGAAAGAGGCCGAAGGTAGCCCTCACTGGTATGGGCAGCGAGCATGGAGAGGAAAACTCCATGAAGGCAGCCGTAGAGGCGGCAAAAGACGGAATCGACGTTTACTATATCGGAACATTAGAGGCAGAAGGCGTTACTACCATCAAAGTGGCCAACGATGAGGAAGGTCACGACCGTATGGAGGAGATGCTGAAAAACGGCGAGGTGGACGCAGCAGTTACCATGCATTTCCCGTTCCCAATCGGCGTTTCAACGGTAGGACGCTGTGTAACGCCGGCAACGGCAAAAGAGATGTTTATCGCAAACACAACCGGAACCTCCAGTACGGACCGTATTGAGGGAATGATTAAGAATGCGATTTACGGAATCATTACCGCTAAGGCCTGCGGAACAAAGAATCCTACAGTGGGTATCCTGAATGTAGACGGCGCGCGCCAGACAGAGAAGGCGTTAAAGCAGTTACAGGAAAAGGGATACGACATTGCATTTGCTGAGTCCGGCAGGGCAGACGGCGGATGTGTAATGAGAGGGAACGATGTGCTTCAGGCGTCACCGGATATCATGGTAACGGATTCATTAACCGGAAATATTCTGGTGAAGATGCTGTCCTCCTTTAACACAGGCGGAAGCTTCGAGGCCACAGGCTTTGGATATGGACCTGGAATCGGGGAAGGCTATGAGCAGTTAGTCATGATTGTGTCAAGAGCAAGCGGCGCTCCGGTAATCGCCAATGCAATCCGTTATGCCGGCCAGCTCGTAAGAGGTAAAGTGTTCGAGGTTGCTAAGGCTGAGTTTGCAGCAGCGAAAAAGGCTGGACTTAAGGATGTTTTAGATGCGCTTAAGGCTTCTCAGAAGCCTGCAGGGGCCGCCGAAGAGGTGAAGGAGCCGCCGAAGGAGATTGTAACCGCTCAGATTGCAGGAATCGAGGTCATGGACTTAGAGGATGCAGTAAAAGCCCTGTGGAAGATTAACATCTACGCAGAGAGTGGAATGGGATGTACGGGTCCAATCGTCAGAGTATCTGAGGCGAACCTTGCAAAAGCAGAGGAAGAGCTTAAGAAGGCTGGATATATTAACTAGTATACCCAAAGTGAATTAGCTGAATATAGGTTACCGAGAGGTACTGGAAAGTGGCGTCTGTCTCATGATGCCACTTTCCTTTGCATTAGGCCGGTTCTATAATGAAACCGTGAGGTGTTAATAGTTTATGGAAGCGGTTTTGAGAGTAAGGTTTTCGGGCATTGTTATGCCTTGGAAAGAAGTGATAAGAGGGTGTCTTGTCATCCTGTTATTAGGTATTTTATGTCTCTGTGTCCAGAATTACGCTAGGAGAAATGAGGCGGTAGAGTCACTGCCCGCAGGCAGCCAGGTTAAGCAAAGGACCGTGGCGGTTGGGCTTGAGGCAGATTTTACGGAAAGCTTTAAACCGACAGCTATGGATATAAGAAAAAGGCTTAAGGCTTTGGACACAGACTTAAGCGCAGCAGTAAAGCCTGTCCCGATACAGAATTCTTTGGCAAAGTCATATACGCTGCCGGAAATAGATTTGGGCTTGCCGGATGAAGCTTTCATCAATGAAGCTATCATCGAAGAAAGAACAGAATCCGTCGTCATCGAGGAGTTGCCGGCCATTGATGTGCCGGAGGCTCCAAAAGAAAATATCGTACCGGAGAATCCAACTGTACCAGATATAACAGATATTCCGGAAGAAAACGTGGTACCAGAGAATCCAACTGTTCCAGAGGAGCCAGCAGCTTTGGACGAAATCGCGGGTTTCATTCTGGACGAAGAAGGCTACATAACAGGTTACACAGAACGGGTCGTGATTAGAGATGACTTACTGATTATTCCGGAGAGCGAAAGCTTAGTCGGAATCAGAAGCGGCGCTTTTCATGGATTGAGTGAAAATATCATAGAAGTTTACCTTCCGGCAAAGCTTTGCGATATTGAGCCAGGTGCGTTCGATGTGTTCCCGAATCTGATGTTTGTGGAGGTGTCAGGGGATAACCCCTATTATTACAGTTTAAATGGGCTTCTGTACCATGTATCCGGAGAAGAAGTTTTCTGTCCAATGGGGAGAACAACTGAATAAAAGAGTAAAATGAAAGGGATGATTTCTCTGCTTTCACAATATACTAATCAGTAGGATTGTGATGGAGACAGTGGGGAGTCATCTCTTTTTATATATAGAAAAAAATTCTGTTATTTTTGGGAAGCAGGTGATATAATGAGAAAAGATTTTTTTAAGGAGGCGATGGCATGAAGATTCAGCAGATCAGAAGAGACAAAGACGAGTACATAGATATGCTTCTCATGGCAGACCCACAAAGAGACATGATTGAAAGCTATCTTGATAATAGCGAGATGTTTGCCTTGATTAATGGGGGAGATGTGTGCGCAGTCTGCGTGGTTGAGCTGTTGAAGAATCGAAAATGCGAACTGAAAAATATTGTGACCCGAAAGAAGGATCGAGGGAAGGGCTATGCGAAATATATGATTCGCCACATCTGCGAGCATTATGGCAATCAGTGCGATACCATGTATGCCGGTACGGGCAACTGTAAGAAGACTCTTGAATTCCTGGGGAAATGCGGGTTTGTCAACTCTCATATGGTGGCGAACTATTATCCGGAGCATTACCGTGAGCCCATCTATGAGGAGGGAGTCAGGCTCACCGATAAGATTTATCTGAAAAAGCAGTTGGATTCAGAGGTCAGCGTGAAAAAGGTGGTGGATCTTGCGCTGGAAGCGGGAAGGATTCTCTTAAAAAACGGTGCGGAGATTTTTAGGGTGGATGAGACCATTATCCGAATCTGTAAACGTTTCCATGTAGAATATGTGGATACGTTTATCTTAAGCCATGCTATTTTCATCAGTGCGGAGAACGGCATGGAGGAGGCATATACGAAGGTGAAGCAGGTGCCCTTGTCCTCCTCTCACCTTGGGATTGTGGCGGAAGTAAATGAGTTGTCAAGGGAGATTGCAGAGGGGCTTGTGAGTATCGAGGAGGCATCTGAACGTCTTAGGGAGATTGACAGGTTTCCGGAGAAAAGGGGATATTTTCAAGTTCTTGCTGCGGGTATCTCAAGCGGATGTTATGGATATATTCTGGGGGCGTCTGCGCTGGAGAGCATAGTGGCATTTTTTATCGGATGTATCCTGTATGTATGGGTGCTGACGGCAAAGAAGCTTAAGCTGTCAAAGATGATTGTAAATATTGTGGGAGGCGTGATGATCACGACTCTTGCGATTGCAGGGTATCATCTTCCCCTGCCAGGGGAGGTGGCGCTTAGCGGGATGATTATTGGCTCGATTATGCCCCTGGTGCCGGGGCTTGCCTTTGTGAATGCCATCAGGGATATTGCGGACAGTGATTTTCTGTCAGGGACGGTGCGGATGATAGACGCGCTGCTGGTATTCGTCTATATTGCCGTGGGCGTGGGGGTTACGCTCAGCGCGTATAATAATATGGGAGGGGGATTGATGCTGTGATCCATGAGTTTATTATGCATGTCATATGCCCGTTTCTGGGTACCATGGGATATGCGGTGCTGTTCCATGTTCCTAAGCGGTTCTATCTTAGCTGCGGGTTCACAGGTATGACAGGGTGGCTTGTGTACAATACAATCGTTGGCCGTACTTTTTCAGCGGCCTTCGCCTCCTTTTTGGGAACCATGGCCGTGGTATTTTTATCCCGCGTGCTCAGTGTGAGAAAGAAATGCCCCCTTACAATCTTTCTGGTTTCTGGAATTTTGCCGCTGGTGCCAGGAGCAGGCATCTACTATACTGTGTACTACCTTGTAACGAACCAGTTGGCAGAGGCCTCCAGACGGGGGATGGAATCGGTTAAGGTGGCATTTGCAATCGTATTGGGAATCGTGTTTGTCCTGGCTGTTCCGGGCACAGTATTCCAGTCATTGGCTGTGGGACAAAGAAGAAGTAGAAAAGGTTGATAGATGTCTGATAGATATGGTACAATGAAGATAATATAAAGATGCAATTAGCAGCTACAAGAACCGTTACAGTTATGTAAGGAAGGTGAGCATATGTCAGGTAATTTGTTAAAGATTTTAAAGGAGAGCCGGTATACTACGGTTCTGAGCGGATTTGGCATGCTTCTTGAGAGCGGCTATCCATCCATCCGAGACGGCGATGTGTCCTACGATATAGAGCAGAAATACGGATATTCTATGGAAGAAATGTTTTCCAGTGCATTTTTCTCTACACGGAAGGAGCAGTTCTATGAATTCTACCGCAATGAAATGCTCAGTCAGCTTAAGACACCGCCGGGGAAGGGTTTTGCTGAGATGGCTGAGCTTGAGCGAAGGGGGATGTTCCAGGTCATTATTACCAGGCGGATTTATGGGTTGTCTCAGAGAGCAGGATGTAGGAACGTGATAGACCTTCATGGGAATGTGTACAATAATTTTTGTCCCCACTGTGGAAGGACTTATCCCATGGAGTACGTGAGGGATTCCGTCAGAGTGCCTTTGTGTGAAGACTGTAAGACTCCAGTTAGGCCGAGAGTCTGCCTGTTTGGGGAGATGGTGGATAACGGCGTGATTACCAGAGCGGCAGAGGAGATTCAGAAGGCAGACGTTCTGCTGGTGCTTGGCTCCCACCTGAACTCTTATCTGTGTAATCAGTTAATCAATTATTATGAAGGGGATAAATTGATTCTGGTAAATGAGACGCCCCATCATGCGGAGCGTTTGGCAAATATTGTTATCCATGAGAGGGTGGACGATCTGCTGGAAAGGCTTATAAGAAAACTGGGGTAGGCGAGGGGAATCCCTGCCCCAAAAAGGTTATTAAGACAGATTAAGGAGATATAGACATGAACAGAGTAAGAACCAGATTTGCGCCGAGTCCCACCGGCAGGATGCATGTGGGAAACTTAAGAACTGCGCTTTATGCGTATCTGATCGCGAAGCATGAGGAGGGGGACTTTATGCTTCGGATTGAGGATACGGACCAGGAGCGTTTTGTGGAAGGGGCATTGGATATTATTTACCATACTCTTGCAGAGACAGGACTTGTCCACGACGAAGGACCGGATAAGGACGGAGGGGTTGGTCCCTATGTCCAGAGCGAGCGTAATGCTTCAGGGCTCTATTTGAAATATGCGAAGCAGTTGATTGAGCAGGGAGATGCTTATTACTGCTTCTGTGACAAGGAGAGGCTTGAGACTTTAAAGAGCAGCGTGTCTGAGGACGGTGGGACTCAGATTGTGGTTTATGACAAGCATTGCCTGGGACTTAGTAAGGAGGAGGTTGAGGAGAACCTTAAGGCGGGCAAGCCTTATGTGATTCGTTTTAATATGCCCACAGAAGGGACAACCACCTTTGTGGACGACATTTACGGAGAGATTACAGTTCCAAACGAAGAACTGGAGGATCTGATTCTAATCAAATCTGACGGGTATCCTACTTATAATTTTGCCAATGTGGTTGACGATCATCTTATGGGGATTACCCATGTGGTACGTGGAAATGAATATCTGTCTTCCGCGCCGAAGTATAACAAGATTTACGAGGCCTTTGGGTGGGAGGTTCCCACCTATGTGCACTGTCCATTGATTACGGATGAGAATCATAAGAAGCTTAGTAAGCGGTGCGGACATTCTTCGTATGAAGATTTGATTGATCAGGGATTTATCACCGAGGCTGTGGTCAACTATGTGGCGCTGCTTGGCTGGTGTCCGGCAGGCAATCAGGAGATATTTTCCTTGGATGAGCTGGTGAAGGAGTTCGATTACCGGCATATGAGCAAGTCTCCGGCCGTATTTGATATTGTGAAGCTTAAGTGGATGAACGGCGAGTATTTTAAGGCCATGGATGAAAAGCGGTTCTATGAGATGGCTAAGCCTTACATTCAGGAGGTGGTATCTAAAGATTATGACCTTCAAAAGATAGCGGCTCTTGTCCGCACCAGGATTGAAGTATTTCCGGATATTCGCGAACAGATTGATTTCTTCCAGGAGCTGCCGGAGTATGACCCGTCTATGTACTGCCATAAGAAGATGAAGACCAATGAAGAGAAGGCTCTTGAGGTGCTTAACGAGGTGCTGCCCCTTTTGGAAGCCCAGGAGGATTATAGCAATGACGGGCTGTTTAATGTCCTTAAGGGATATGTGGACGAGAAGGGGTATAAGACAGGCTTCGTTATGTGGCCTGTACGTACGGCAGTATCCGGCAAACAGAGCACCCCAGGCGGCGCAACGGAGATCATGGAGATTATCGGAAAAGAAGAATCGCTTAGGAGAATCCGAGCAGGGATTGAATTATTAAGCAGATAAGGGGAATCTATGAGTTTAAATCGTGCTCAGAGTACGGCGGCTGCCCACAAGGACGGGCCATGTATGGTTCTCGCCGGTCCCGGTTCCGGGAAGACTCTTACCATTGCCAAGAGAATTGAATATCTGATTACAAAGTATAAGGTAAGACCAGAAGAAATTCTGGTCATTACCTTTACAAAATATGCGGCAAATGAGATGAAGGAGCGTTTTTGGCAGGTCATGGGGAATGTAAGGATGCCTGTGACCTTTGGGACCTTCCATGGAATCTATTACGGTATCTTAAAATGGGCGTACAGGCTGAACCAGCAGAATCTACTGACGGATGAGGAGAAGGACGCCCTGCTTCGTCAGCTTGCGGGTCAGCTTGAATGGGATGTCTTAGGGGAGTTGGGCGACGAAAGGGATGCTCTTAAGGAGTTGGCCGCTGAGGTGGGAAATATAAAAAATAATTGTCTTGATATTGAGGAATATGAGTCCAGGCGTTACAAAACGTCCATGTTTCGGGAATTGTACCGGCTCTATGAGAGGGAGAAGAGGAAGCTTCGCAAGATTGATTTTGAAGACATGTTAATCATGTGTCGGGAATTATTTCTAAAAAGACCGGACATCCTAAAGAAATGGCAGGAAAAGTTTCAATATATCCTGGTAGATGAATTTCAGGATGTGAACCAGGCTCAGTATGATGTGGTGAAAATGCTTGCAGCCCCCAAGGACAACCTGTTTGTAGTGGGGGATGACGACCAGTCTATCTATGGGTTTCGGGGTGCGAAGCCTGGGATTATGCTGGAGTTTATGAAGGATTATCCCAAGGCAGAACAGATTCTTTTGGAGCTCAATTACCGCTCCACCGCTCATATTGTAAACGGAGCTCTTCGGGTGATTAATCACAATGATGAGCGTTATGAAAAGAATTTAAGAGCGCAGAAGGGGAAGGGTGAAGCCATCCACGTCCAGGAGGTCTATGACCCTTTGGCAGAGGGTGAGTATGTTCTTGAGATGATTCGGGAATATAAAGAGAAGGGAATCCCTTATGAGGAGATGGCTGTACTGTACCGGACGAGCCTGGATGCCAGAGCCCTGACAGAAGCCTTGGCAAAGGGACAGATTCCCTTTATCATGAAGGAAAGAATAACCTGTTTGTATGACCATTTTATAGCTGTAGATTTGATGAGCTATCTCCATTTGGCCAGGGAGGGGTGTGAGCGCAAACATCTCCTTCGGATTGCCAACAGGCCCAAACGTTATCTTAGCAGAGACAGTATGGAGGGAAGGGTTAGCTTCGAGTCTATGCGGAATTTCTATTGTGACAAGGCATGGATGATTGACCGGATTGACCAGTTGGAGTGGGAGCTTAAGATGCTTAAAGGTCAGTCTCCCTATGCCGCGATTCAGTATATCCGAAAAGGAATGGGATATGATGATTTCCTTAAGGAGTATGCTGTCGGCCATCAGGTTTCCCTGGATGATCTTATGGAGACCGCGGATGAAATCTGGCAGAGCGCAAAGGGATATCGAACAGCAAAGGAGTGGTTTGAACATGCAGAAAATTATAAAACTGTATTAAACGAGCAGAAGGCTAAGGGATGGAATCAGACGAAGGAAGGAGGCGGAGTTTCACTTTTGACCATGCATGGGGCCAAGGGGCTTGAGTATGAGCTGGTGTTCGTAATCGCCGCCAATGAGGGAAGTACACCTTACCGGAAAGCGAAGCAAAAGGAGGAGATTGAGGAGGAGAGGCGGATGTTCTATGTTGGGATGACCAGGGCAAAAAGCAGGCTCATCCTTAGTTATGTAAAAGAAAAAAACGGAAAAGCTCTCAGTCCTTCCCGCTTTATTGAAGAATTACTCCTCGTCTAGTTCCTCAAATTCCTGTGTGTCCATCCACTCGTCAAATGCATCTGCAGCAATCTCGTATTCTTCGTCATCTACGATATTCTCAAGTTCGGGTTCTCCTTCGGGCGTCTCCACATAACGGTAGAGGTAAACGTCTCCTTCTTCGGTGTTCCCATCTTCGTCCATGGGGAGTAAAGCTATGTATTCCTTGTCGGCGGCCTCGAACAGAGTGAGAATTGCGCATTTTACGACTTCATCATTGTCAAGTGTCAATTCAACTGTCATGTATTCATCCATAGTATCCGTCTCCTTTATTTTTAGATACTTTAACTGTACCAAAGGAAAGGGGAAAATGCAAGAAGGTTTTGAAAGTTACTATTCACAGCCACATAAAAATGTTGTAGAATAATAGGAGGATATGCGAAAAAGGCGTAAGGAGGAATACTGTTATGAGAAAAAGGAAAATGTTAAGGGCATTGATGATGCTCGTATGCATTTTCGTATTGTCCGCTTGTAAGAAGAATGTGGGAACGCCGGAGGATAACGCGGTGTCTGATGAGTCAAAGGAGGAGGAAACTCCAAAGAAGGAGGACGATACATATGTGTTTGGTTTTTCAGGGATTGATATGGAGAATCCTTATTTTATAACACTGGAATCAGCGATTAGGGAGGTGATTGAGAAGGAGGGTTTTGAGCTTATTACAAAGGATCCGGCTTCAAGCCCTGAAGATCAGGAGGCGCAGATTAAGGAGATGATTGAGGAGGGAATCGATGGGATTTTCTTATGTCCCGTGGACTGGGAGGCGATTACACCGGCCCTTGACGCTCTGAAGGAGGCGGATGTGAAGATTGTCAATGTGGATACCCAGGTAAAGGAGATGGAGTATGTGGATGCATACATTGGCTCCAACAATGTGGAGGCGGGGTATATCTGCGGCGAGGATCTGATTGAGAGATGTCCGGAGGGAGGAAAGGTTGCGATTCTGGAGTGTCCCACCCAGAATTCTATCAATGACCGTATTACGGGATTTGAGGAGGCGATTGCCAAAGCCCAGAAGGGCTTTGAGGTTGTGGAGCGTGTGGACACCAACGGAGAGTTCGAGAAGGCGTTAGGGGCTGCAAAAGAGATTTTGGAAAAGCATCCAGACGTATCGGGCATTATGTGCGGCAACGACCAGCTTGCGGTTGCGGCCAAGACGGCGGTAAACCTTGCGGGCCTAAAGACGGTGGTGATCTATGGTGTGGACGGCTCGCCGGACATAAAGAAGGAATTGAAGAAAGCAGACGGACAGATTGCGGGGACGGCGGCGCAGTCGCCCATCAATATTGGGAAGACGGCGGCTAAGACGGCGATTGACATGATGAATGGGGAAGATTATGAGACGGAGATTTTTGAAGAAGTATTTATGATAAATAAGGATAATGTTGAGATGTATGGAGTAGACGGATGGCAGTAGAGAGGCTGATTTTGTAGCAATAGCTGTATGGTTCCGGAAGATAGCAGGAGGATTTAAGGCATGAAGGAAACACAGGGGAGACCTTTACCGTTAGGAACTACAATGATAGGAAATATTGTGAATTTTTCTGTGGCTGTGCCTCAGGAGAAGGAGTGTCAGTTATTGATTTACCGTGCTGGGGCGAAGAAACCCCATGCTGTTTATGATATGAAGCGGGAGCTTGGGGAGGTACGTTATCTCGCTCTGGAAGGGATAGAACCATCGAAGTTTGAATACAATTACAGGATTGGGGGAGAAGTTGTAATCGACCCGTATGTGAAGGCGATCGCCGGACGGGAGGTCTGGGGACGCAAGCGAGACGTGCAGAAGCATGAGGTAAGAGGGATTCTGTATGATAAAGAATATGACTGGGAGGGAGACATGCCGTTGTGTCTTCCATATAACAGTGTGATTGCCTACAGTCTCCATGTGAGGGGGTATACGAAGCATGCTTCCTCCAAGGTAGTAAGCAGAGGAACGTTCCAGGGTGTGGTGGAGAAGCTGCCTTATCTTAAGGAGTTGGGAATTAATCAGATTCAGTGTATGCCTGTTTATGATTTTGAGGAGTGTATGCAGTATCGGAATTACTGGGGATACGGTACTGCATACTGGTTCGCGCCAAAGAGCTCTTATGCCAAGTCGAAAGACGGTGTGAAGGAATTAAAGGATATGGTAAAGGCATGTCACAGGGAGGGGATAGAGGTTGTTCTTGAGATGCCATTTACGGAGGAAGTTTCAAAACAGACGATGGAGGAATGTCTGAGATATTATATGATTGAGTACCATATAGACGGGTTTATCCTGAATCCGCAGATTGCGCCGATGGAGGCAATTTATGCGGACCCGATTTTGAAGAAGACGAAGATCATGGCTCACAGGATTGATTTTCAGACGGTCATGCGCCGTTTCCTTAAGGGAGATGAGGGAATGGTGGAGGGAGTCATGTACTGGCTTCGGCGTATTTCCGAGAAAGACGGAACCTTTAACTGTATTACGAACCAAAATGGATTTACCTTGAACGACCTGGTATCTTATGACAGGAAGCATAATGAGCCAAATGGGGAGAATAACCAGGACGGTCCAGAATATAATTATAGCTGGAATTGTGGGGCGGAAGGACCCACCAGGAAGAAGGCCATTGCCAAGCTTCGGGACGGGCAGATAAGGAATGCATTCTTACTGCTTTTGCTGGCCCAGGGAACGCCTTGTATCCTTGCAGGGGATGAATTTGGAAATGCACAGAAGGGGAACAACAACGTGTACTGCCAGGATAATCCAGTAGGATGGACGGATTGGACTCACTTAGAGCAGAAGAAGGACCTCCATGATTTTGTGAAGCAGTTGATTGCAGTTAGGAAGAACCATCCGGTATTCTGGCCTAAAAAAGAGATGTGCGGCTTGGATGAGGCAAGGTGCGGCGTTCCAGATGTGTCCTACCATGGGGAGAGTGCGTGGCGGGTTCCGTCGGAGGTGTTCAGCCGGCAGCTTGGGGTCTATTACAGCGGGATGGCAGCAGGGGGGGAGGATTGTTTTGTCGCTTACAATATGCATTGGATTGAACATTCCTTTGCTCTTCCGGCGCTTCCAAGGAATAAAAAGTGGTATATGATTGCCTCCACAAAAGAGGGTGTTCTTGATAAAGTCCAGTGTCTCAGGAATCAGAGGACAGTGGTTTTAAAGGAGAGGACGATTATGGTGTTTGCAGGCAGGGAAGAAGATGGAGAAAAAGGGGACAGAAGTGGTGAAAAAAACAGGGCTGACGTCCTACCAGCTAAAGTGGATTGCAATTATAACAATGTTGATTGACCATACCGGTGCAGTGTTATTCCCACAGATATTGGCTTTCCGGTATGTGGGCAGATGCTCATTTCCCATATTCTGTTTTCTTTTGACGGAAGGGTTTGAACATACCCGCGATGTCCGGATGTATATGGTAAGGCTTGGCGGGTTTGCGCTGCTGTCTGAGGTTCCCTATGACCTTACGCTCCATGGCGGGGTTATGAATTGGGAGCGACAGAATGTATTTTTTACACTTTTTTTGGGCGTGGTTTTGATGTATATGCTCAAGAGAAGCAAAGAGCTGCCCCTTAAGGTGGTGGAGATTCTGGTGGTTATGGTTGCTGCGGATTTTCTGCGGACGGACTATGGATTTAAGGGGATTATTCTGATTGCCGTGTTCTATCTTCTGCGGGAGCATCTGTGGCTTAAGACGGTTTGCGGCGGTGTTTGGAATTTTTTGTGGAATGGCAGCATACAGGGATACGGTGCGCTGGCCATGATTCCGATTGCTTTATATAACGGAGAGCGGGGAAGGAGAATGAAGTATTTCTTTTATTTCTTCTATCCGGCCCATCTGTTGGTTTTGTATCTGGTCCATAGGTATTTTAGTTTTTAAAGGAGAAAATGAATGGGTATGAAAGCATGGCAGCATTTCAGGACAATCAATCATCACCGGTTTTTGGTTATGAAGGGGTGCTTTAAGGTGGGCTTATACCGGCAGGGCCTTCTCCATGACCTGTCTAAGTATTCCCCTTCGGAGTTCTTGGTGGGATGCAGGTATTATCAGGGAACCAGGAGCCCCAATAATGCGGAGCGGGAGGAGATCGGGTATTCCAGGGCATGGCTTCACCATAAGGGAAGGAACCGGCATCACTATGAGTATTGGATTGACTACAGTACAGACCCCAAGGAGGGAATCATCGGTATGAAGATGCCGGTTCGGTATGTAATTGAGATGTTCATTGACCGGATTGCGGCGGCTAAGACTTATCGTGGGAGTAAATATACGGATTCCTATCCGTTGGAATATTATGAGAAGGGCGTAGCAAGGCTTGGGCGGATGGTTCATCCAGAGACGGCCCAGCTTTTACATTCCTTACTTAAAATGTTGGCCAGAGATGGGGAGGAGGAGACGTTTCGTTATATACGAGGGAAGGTTTTGAAGAAATAACCGTAAGGACTATGGCAGAATATTTATTTGCAGCGCTATCGGAGTAAATCTGATGGCGTTTTTAAGGTCGGCTATGACAGGATGGAATGGCCGCAGAGAGTATTGAGGGTTGAACTGAGAAAGTAAGGTGCATAGAATGGAATTTGAAGAACAAGCACGAAAATTTATAGAGGAGTTGCCTTATAGACAGGGGGAGTACGCAGGACGTAATTGGGGCCATCCATGGCATTCCTTATGCTCATACCATGGTAAATTGAAACCAGCGATTGCACATATGTTGGTTAGAGATTTTACAGAACCGAAAGACGTGATTTTTGACCCATTATGCGGCGTAGGAACAATTCCCTTTGAGGCCTGCATCCAAGGTCGAGTTGGAATTGGAAATGATTTGAGCAGAATGGCATACGCAGTAACAAAAGCAAAAGTTCAGCATCCGGTTAAAGAGGATGCCTATATCATTTTAAAGAGATTAGAAGATTATATTGAAGGTAATAAAAGTAAATTTGATATAGAACCGCCGCCCTACAGTGATTTTGGATTTAACGGAAAAATTCCTGCGTATTTTGAAAAAAATACTTATTGTGAGATATTAGCGGCAAGAGAATTCTTCATGAAAAGAAAGGAGATTACTGGGCCGGAGTGTATGGTTTTGGCGGCTATGCTTCATATACTTCATGGAAACAGGCCATATGCATTGTCGAGAAATTCCCATCCACTGACGCCTTACGCGCCCACAGGTGAATTTGTATACAAAAATGTAATCGAACATATTCATGACAAGCTAAATATTGCTTATAAAAAAGCTGATTTGTCAAAGGCATATACAGGGAAAAGTATTCACAATGATTTTTCAAGAGTAACAATAAATGATGTCGGTGCGGTTGATTGGATTATTACGTCGCCGCCATTTACTGGTTCTCTTAGATTTTATATACAAAACTGGATGAGATTGTGGTTCGTTGGCTGGGAAAATGAAGATTTTAAACAAGCAGATATGGATTTTTTGGAGGCAAAGCAAAAAAAGAATATGGATATCTACTTTGATTTTTTTGAAATGTGCTCAAATGTATTGAAATCTGATGGAAAAATGATTTTACATTTAGGGAACTCGAAAGTATGCAATATGGCTGAGGAATTGACTAAACGATCGGTAAAATATTTTGATGTAGTGTATGGAGGGGGAGAAAATGTTGCGGCTATAGAAAAGCATGGAATTGCTGATAAGGGCGCTACATTTGAACATCAATATTTATTTTTGCAGAAGAAATAGGATGAAGAAAGTATCTTCGGGGCAGTTCGGTAATCTGTATTACCATGACAGCGATGGAAAAGTGGTATTTATCAATGACGGAAAGATTAAGCCAGAAGGAAAAGTAAGTTTGGAATTATACCGCCCAGTCTTCCTTTCGGGATTTGATGACTTTGTATTGTTTCCTGAGTTCGTCCAAATTCTGTACATTCTTAAAATAGGTATTCATAACTCAACCTCCATAAAATAAAAAGAGTGTAAAGCCCTTGATAATTCAATAGACTTTACACCCTTTGATTAAGTGGTTGTGATTTAGTTGTTACATTTCATATTCTTCAGATGGTATACCTAAAGAAGCAAGTTTGTTTTTGTATACTTTTAACTGATACTCTAATTCTGGATTATTACCTTTATCAGCTTTTTTAATACGCTGTAAATTTACATAATAGTCAATCGTAATTTGTTTTAGTTCATCAAGCGACTTATCTTGTACCATCCTTTCACCGCCTTTACCATATTGAAACAAACGTTAAGTGTTATACTTATTATAGCGGATTAAGTGAGAGGTGTAAAGCCTTATTGAATTGTCGAGGTACTTTGTTGTTTTGTGTTGAGATAATTATAATATCTTGTACAAGATAAACAATAATACACTTACAAGCTCAAACAAAACACCACACAAAAAGCCAAACAACGAAAGGACGGTAAATAAAATGTTATTTGAAAAGGAGATCAAAGAAGCACAAGAGAAGCTACACAAAAAAAGTTACTATGTATCTAATATGTCAGAGCCTTATAACGATTGCTATGAAGTTTCTGATGGGAATAACAACATTATGATCGACTATTTATCAGTTGCACAACACATTCAACTATCAAATATGATATACCAGGCAGACAGGACAACAATCCAAACAAAAGGCGGCAAACAATATGAAAAAATTTACTAAAAAGCAATTAAATAGCATGACTATTAAACACTTACAGCCTATAACGTTAAATTTAGCAATTATATATTACAATAGTGATTCCTGCAATATCTCATTTGGTAATCGTACACCTGAGCAGGTAGCATTTACATTAGTAGCACAAGCAAGTAAATCAAGCCTAGTAAAAGATATAATGCGTTTTCAAAAATCAGTAACATAATAAATCCTCTGACGAGTCTTTGAGAATTAAGACGAAACTCCCATAACAGGGGATCGGGATAGCAATATCATCCAAAAGTTCTTTGATAATCGAATAAAGGCTTTACACCTAAAACACCGATTGATATAATAAAAGTATTAAAGTAAACGGCACTTATAGAAAGTAGGTGAAGATATGACGCTTGAAGAACAAAGACAGGCTGCTATAATGACATATGTAAATCTTATGAGAATTAAGGCACATGAAACGGGCGAAAATAAAGAGCTTGAATATCAGATCAAAGTTGCAAAGATTGTATTACAAAATTTTGGTATTGATTATTCAGAACTTGAACTTTAAATTTTACAAGTAATTACCAACCAAGGTGTAAAGTCTTTATTGAATTATTAAAGGCTTTGCACCTTTTTTAATATCGGCTTTAGCCGGTTGAGTACGGTGGAGTTTTTCGTGTTCCGAAAAACGGAGACGTGCGAAACAAAAATCCACCTGCTCTGCGCAACATCATAAACTTAAGAATCTCTGCTGCACATTTAAATTATTACAATAAAAGTCTATTTTAGCAGATCATGTTAAAAGAAAAATGCCCATAATCTCCCCTTAAAAGGAGTATGAGCATTTTAAAAACTATTCTTTTGATTATTTTAGGTATTTGTGATTTAGTTGATGTTAATATACAAAAGAACCTGTCTGCTTACAGCGTAAGAAGCTTCCTAGAAAAACAAAAGAAGCCTTGAAAATCAAGGCTTCTTTTTTCCTGCGGAAGATGGGACTTGAACCCACACAGCTCGAAAGCTACAAGATCCTTAGTCTTGCTCGTCTGCCAGTTCCGACACTTCCGCAAGCGACGTATCTACCGTCCGAAAATTATAATACTACAAAGTCTATCAGATGTCAACAAGAAATTCTATTTTTTCCAATTTTTTTTATCTGTATAAGAAACGGAACAGACTTGAAGAAAATTTCAGAAATTATTCAATATATACCGAAATTTTGGTGTATAATAGAAACAGAACCAGTAAACGGATGAATAATGGTATATTTTGCAGGAAAAGCGAGGAGAATGACGATGTTAGAGAAGCTGGATTTGACAAAATCACTTGGTAAGGCGGAGTATAAGGAGAAGATGGCGGAATTGATGCCGAGGCTAGGGAAACTTCAGAGAGAATGCAGAGAATACGGGATACCGGTTATGATTGCGTTTGAGGGATACGGTGCGTCCGGCAAGGGAGTTCAGATTGGCGAGCTGATAAAGGCCCTTGATCCGCGAGGCTTTGAGGTGTATGCAGTTAAGAACGAGACAGAAGAAGAACAGATGCATCCATTTATGTGGAGATTCTGGACAAAGATGCCGGCAAAAGGTCGTTTTGCCATCTATGACAGCAGTTGGTATCGGAAGGTATTGATAGACCGTTTTGACAAGAAGACAAAGAAACGTGAGCTTGCGGACGCTTATCATTCCATCTGTGCCTTTGAGGAGCAGATGACAGCAGATGGGATGGTAATTATCAAGATTTTTCTGGCCATTGACAAAAAAGAGCAAAAGAAGCGTTTTGATAAATTAACGGCTTCTAAGGAAACGGCTTGGAGGGTAAGCGAAGGAGATTTAAAGCGCAACAAAGCATTTGATAAATATCAGGTGGTCAACGAGGAGATGCTGACACGTACAGACACGGAATATGCGCCGTGGAATATTGTGGAGGCAGTAGACCGCCGGTTTGCGACGGCGAAGATCTATGCTGTCGTTGTACAGACTTTGGCAGAGAAGGTGGAGGAGGCGAAAAAGAAAGTCAGAGACATCGAAGAGAATACTTTAGAGCCGGCGCACGATGACGGCTCACAGAAGGATAGAAAAGTTATGCAGGAGAATCATGTAGGGCAGGACAAGAAGATGAAGGAATCCATCCTTGGAAAAGCGGACTTGAGCCTTACATATACGAAGGAGGAGTATAAGGCGCGTCTTTTAAAGCTTGAGAAGAAGATGGAGAAGCTGCACGGAGAGCTTTATCGCAGGAGGATACCAGTAGTTTTGGGCTTTGAAGGATGGGACGCCGGCGGTAAGGGCGGCGCCATTAAACGACTGACGGAGAAAATGGACCCCAGAGGGTTTGTAGTTCATCCAACGGCTTCGCCCAATGATATTGAGAAGGCGCACCATTATCTTTGGAGATTCTGGGTGGATATGCCAAAAGCCGGCCACGTCACCATATTTGACAGGACATGGTACGGCAGAGTCATGGTCGAGAGGATTGAAGGCTTCTGTACCAGACAGGAGTGGCAGCGGGCATATAAAGAGATTAACGACATGGAGAAGGATTTGGCGGATGCAGGGGCAATCGTACTGAAATTCTGGATGCAGATTGACAAGGACGAGCAGGCCAGAAGGTTTAAAGCAAGACAGGAGAATCCAGAAAAACAGTGGAAGATTACGGATGAGGACTGGCGCAATCGGGAGAAATGGGAGCAGTACGAGGAGGCGGTAGACGAGATGCTGATTCGGACCTCCACCCCTTATGCCCCATGGATTGTAGTAGAGGGAAATTGTAAATATTTTGCCAGAATCAAGGTGTTGGAGACGGTTATAGACGCCATTGAAAAGCGCCTTGACAAAGATATGGAAAAAAATAAGAAGTAAAATAAAGGAAATCCAGTACTTTTGTCGAATATTATATATGAGGGTGTAAATGATGTATTATTCCGATGAAGTAATTGAAGAAGTAAGATCAAAAAATGACATAGTTGATGTCATATCCACTTATGTCAGACTGCAGAAAAAAGGAAGCTCTTATTTCGGGCTATGTCCGTTCCATAACGAGAAGTCGCCATCATTTTCCGTCAGCAGACCAAAGCAGATGTATTACTGCTTTGGCTGCGGGGCGGGCGGCAATGTATTTACCTTTCTGATGGAATATGAGAATTATTCCTTCGTGGAGGCCCTTAAATATTTGGCAGACAGGGCAGGTGTAGACCTTCCGGAGCAGGAGTACTCCAAGGAGGCAAAGGAGAGGGCAGATACCAAAGCTATTCTTCTTGAGATTAATAAGCTGGCAGCCCAGTATTATTATGTACAACTGAAGAATGAGCAGGGAGCCCATGCCTTGGCCTATTTAAAGAACAGGGAGTTAAGCGACGATACGATACGGGCTTTCGGGCTTGGATATTCTAACAAGTACAGTAATGACCTGTATCAGTATTTGAGGTCAAAGGGCTATCAGTCAGAGATGCTTTTAAAGGCAGGGCTGGTCAGCATGGACGAGCGGCAGGGAGTGTATGATAAGTTCTGGAACAGGGTGATGTTTCCCATTATGGACGCAAACAGCCGAGTAATAGGATTCGGCGGCAGAGTCATGGGGGACGGAAAACCAAAGTATCTGAATTCTCCGGAGACGATTATTTTTGACAAAAGCCGTAATCTATACGGTCTTAATAGGGCAAGAAGCACCAAGAAGCCTTATTTTTTGCTCTGTGAAGGATACATGGATGTGATTTCGCTTCACCAGGCAGGCTTTACCAATGCGGTGGCCTCATTAGGAACAGCCCTGACAGCGGGGCATGCCTCGCTGATTAAGCGGTATGTGCAGGAAGTATATCTGACTTATGACAGTGACGAAGCAGGGACGAAGGCGGCGCTTCGCGCTGTGCCGATACTCAAGGATGTGGGAATCACAGCAAGGATCATTCGTATGGAGCCTTACAAAGACCCAGACGAGTTTATTAAGAACCTGGGGGCGGAAGCGTTTGAGGAGAGAATCGGGAAAGCCAGGAATGGCTTCATGTTTAGTCTGGAGGTCTTGGAGAAGGATTATGATCTGCATACCCCAGAGGGAAAGACGGATTTCATGAGGGAGGCGGCCAGGCGTCTTACGGAATTTGATGAAGAAATTGAGCGCAAAAACTACATAGAAGCAGTAGCGGCGGCCTATCATGTAGGCAATGAAGATTTGCAAAAGCTGGTGGCAAGAATGGCAATCCAGGCGGGACAAGCCAGTCCAGCCAGGCGGCCTAAGCCTGTGAAGCATCAGCCTAAGGGGAAGGAGGACGGGATTGTGAAGTCACAGAAGATCCTGTTGACCTGGCTGATTGAGGATGTCTCTATCTTTCGCCAGATTGAGCCGTATATTACACCGTCAGATTTTTCAGGAGATTTGTATCGAACGGTTGCAGAGCTTCTCTATGAGCAGTATGAGGCGGGAGATGTGAATCCGGCGAAGATTATGAATCATTTTACAGACGAGGAGGAGCACAGGGAGGTGGCCAGCCTGTTCCATACGAAGATTCGTGAGCTTACGACTGTAAAGGAGCAGGAGAAAGCCCTTAAGGAAACGGTTCTGCGTGTGAAGAACCACAGCATAGAGGTGGCGACGAGAAACCTGGAGCCAACGGATATGAAGGGCCTGCAAAGGCTGATGGAAGTAAAAAGCAAGATGCAGGATATTCAAAAACTGCATATTTCTGTTAATTAAGGATAAAATATAAGCAAGCAATGAGAGGATGGGCACTATATGGAAGAAAACATAGTGAAATTTGAAGAGAAATTAAAAGATCTGGTCTCTCTGGGAAAAAAGAAGAAGAGTATTCTGGAAGTACAGGAAATTAATGATTTCTTTTCAGATATGGAGCTGGAGCCAGATCACATGGAGAAGGTGTTTGAGTATCTGGAGTCCCATAATATCGACGTACTGCGCATCAGCGGGGATGACGATGATATCGACGATGTGGATCTTATGATCTCCGAGGAAGATGAGGTAGACATGGAGAAGCTGGATTTGTCTGTACCGGACGGAATCAGCATCGAGGATCCTGTACGCATGTACTTAAAGGAGATCGGAAAGGTTCCGCTTTTGACGGCAGACGAGGAAGTGGATCTGGCAAGCAGGATGGCAGAGGGGGATGAGGATGCCAAGAAACGTCTTGCAGAGGCGAACCTGCGTCTGGTTGTCAGCATTGCCAAGCGTTATGTGGGGCGCGGTATGTTGTTTTTGGATCTGATCCAGGAGGGCAATCTGGGACTGATTAAGGCTGTGGAGAAGTTCGACTACCGCAAGGGCTTTAAGTTCAGTACCTATGCGACTTGGTGGATTCGCCAGGCCATTACCCGCGCGATTGCAGATCAGGCGAGAACTATCCGTATTCCGGTTCATATGGTTGAGACGATTAACAAATTAATCCGTGTGTCCAGACAGTTATTGCAGGAGCTTGGGCGTGAACCCACGCCGGAGGAGATTGCGGAGGAACTGGACATGCCTGTAGAGAGAGTCCGTGAGATCCTTAAGATTTCCCAGGAACCGGTGTCCTTAGAGACGCCTATTGGCGAGGAGGAGGACAGCCATCTTGGGGACTTTATCCAGGACGACAACGTGCCTGTTCCGGCAGAGGCAGCGGCACAGACCCTTTTAAAAGAGCAGCTTGACGAGGTTCTGGATACACTGACAGAGAGAGAACAGAAGGTTTTGAGATTACGGTTCGGTATGAATGACGGGCGTGCGCGTACGCTTGAGGAGGTCGGAAAGGAATTCGACGTAACAAGAGAGCGTATCCGCCAGATTGAGGCCAAAGCCTTGAGAAAGCTCCGCCATCCAAGCCGCAGCAGAAAATTAAGAGATTATCTGGATTAAGAAAGAGGCGCCTATGGAACTATCAAGAAGACTTTATGCAGTTGCAAGTCTTGTGACAGAGGGCGCCTCTGTTGCAGATGTTGGAACAGATCACGGATACATACCTATTTACCTGATGCAGCAGAACATTGCATCAAAGGTAATTGCATTAGACATCAATGGAGGGCCTCTTGAGCGTGCCAGGATGCACATTATCGGGTATAACTTAAAAGGGCAGATTGAGACGCGGCTGTCCGACGGGCTTTCGGCGGTTAAACCTGGGGAAGTGGATACCATGATTGCCGCTGGTATGGGGGGCGGATTGGTAATAAAGATCCTGGAAGATGGCAGAGAAGTGGTAAAGAGTCTTAAGGCGTGTATCCTTCAGCCTCAGTCCGAGGTTTGGCGGGTACGCAGGTATCTTTTGGACCACCATATGGATATAATAGATGAGGATATGGTGGAGGAGGACGGAAAATATTACCCTATGATGCGGGTGATTCACGGGGAATCGCCAAGGTATACAGAGTGTGAATATATTTTCGGTAAGAGGCTGCTGGAAAAGAGAAATCCGGTGCTTGAGAAGTTTCTTCACAGGGAATTGGAGATTCGGGAGGGCGTCTTTAAAGAGTTGAGTCATCATGTGGATAGTGAAGGTGCGAAAATGCGAATGACGCAGATACGCAGGGATATGATGATAATCAGCAGAGCTCTTGGATACTATTGTATCCACCCCAATTTGTAAAGAGGCCGTCGGGTTTTAAAGGGCATGATTTGGTGAATAAGAAAACGAAAAAAGGTGGATTTGTATGCTATGTAAGGATATCATGGCTGTGATTGAGGACAGTTATGCCAGGGAATATGCCATGGAATGGGATAATGTAGGTCTTCTGGTGGGAAGGACCGATAAGGAGATCGGGCGTATCTATGTGGCGCTGGACGCTGTGGACGAGGTGATTATTGAGGCGGTAAATCTGGAGGCGGATATGCTGGTGACCCATCATCCGTTGATTTTTGGAGGGATGAAGCAGATTACCAACCAGGACTTTATCGGGAGGCGCGTGCTTTTGATGGCCCGTCGGGATATGGCTTATTATGCCATGCATACGAATTATGATGTGGTTCGGATGGCACAGCTTTCGGCAGATTATTTAAAACTGAAAGAACAGGAGGTTCTGGAGGTTACCTGTGAGGAAGCGGGACAAGAAAAAGGGCTCGGTCAGATTGGGTATTTGGAAGAACCGGTTTCACTAAAGGCTTGCTGTGAGGGCGTGAAGAAAGCATTTTCTATTGAGGCAGTTCGAGTGTTCGGGGATTTGCATAGGACAGTCCGAAAGGCGGCAATATGTCCAGGTTCGGGGAAGAGTGTAATCCGAGACGCCCTGAGAAAAGGTGCGGACGTTCTGATTATCGGAGATATTGGGCATCATGAAGGGATTGACGCCGCGGCTCAGGGCATGGCTGTGATCGATGCAGGACATTACGGGTTAGAGCATATTTTCGTGGAGGATATGAGGCAGTATCTTACAAAGAAGCTTGCGGGCGTGGAGGTTATTGCAGCGCCTGTGAGACATCCTTATATGAATATTTAGCAGAGGAAAATGAGTATTCCAAAGGTGGTTTGTATACCCTGCCGACAGATATTGTCCAGGAGGTTATGAGGGTCAATGTGATTTGTGTTTGGGGAAAGAGGTGGTCATATGGGTAATGAGGCGTGTAAGGATATGTTTGATGGGAAGGGGAGTGTCTTAATGGCAGATGATATGATGGGAAAGGAGATGTATCAGGTCAAAATTGGGGAGGAAACTCGGCTTTATAAGGCAGGGACTACATACCGTGAGATTGTGAAGGAGTACCAGAAGGATTATGAGAATGATATCGTGCTGGTATTTGTAAACGGAAAGCTCCAGGAATTATTTAAAAAGCTCAAATCAGACTGTACGTTGGAATTCGAGACAACGGCAGGAGAGATTGGACACAGGGCTTACCAGCGCAGCATCAGTTTGATGATGGTGAAAGCGGTCTATGATGTGGCGGGGCATGATGCAATAGAGAAGGTGAGGATACATTTTTCCGTTAGCAAGGGATATTATTGTACTGTCAAGGGAAATATTTCCGTGGACCAGAAGCTTCTTAACAGGGTGGATGCCAGGATGCGCGAGATGGTGGAGATGGATTTGCCTATCAATAAGCGCTCTGTGCGTACGGATGATGCAATCGCCTTGTTCGGGCGCCATGGTATGTATGACAAGGAAAGACTGTTCCGTTACCGCAGGGTTTCCAAGGTAAATATATACAGCATGAATGAATTTGAGGATTATCATTATGGGTATATGGTCCCAAGCGCGGGATATTTGAAGTATTTTAAATTGTATCTGTATGACGAGGGATTCGTTGTCCAGATGCCGGTGAAGTCTGCGCCCAAAGAGGTGCCTCCTTTTGAGCCTCAGAACAAGCTGTTCCATGTGCTGAAGGAGTCGGTTCACTGGGGGGATATACAGGGAATCGAGACGGTAGGCGCCTTAAATGACAGGATTACCACAGATGGGGTTCATGATGTGGTTCTGGTACAGGAGGCGCTGCAGGAGAAGAAGATTGCGGAGATTGCAACGCAGATTGCCGCACGTCCGGAATTGAAGTTTATCTTGATTGCCGGGCCGTCCTCTTCTGGAAAGACCACATTTTCCCACAGGCTGTCTGTCCAGCTTCGGGCAAATGGACTGACGCCAAGGCCCATTGCTGTGGACAATTATTTTGTGGAGAGGGAGGAGAATCCCAAGGATGAGACAGGCGCTTTTGATTTTGAGTGTCTGGAGGCTGTGGATGTGGCTCTGTTCAATAGCCAGTTGAATGAGCTGCTTGAGGGCAGGGAGGTGGTTCTTCCTACGTTTAATTTTGTGACAGGGCATAAGGAATACGGGACACGAGCTATGAAGCTTGGAGAGAACGATGTGCTTGTAATTGAAGGAATCCATTGCCTGAATCCCAAAATGACGATGAATCTGCCGGATGAAAATAAATTCAAAATCTATATCAGCGCCCTGACCCAGTTAAATGTTGACGAGCATGACCGGATTCCGACTACAGACGGAAGGCTCCTTCGCCGGATTGTGAGGGATGCCCGTACCAGAGGGTCGTCTGCACAGCGTACCATACGGATGTGGCAGTCGGTCAGGCGGGGGGAGGAGAAGTTCATCTTCCCGTTTCAGGAGGAAGCGGATGTCATGTTTAATTCAGCGCTGATTTATGAGCTGGCTGTGTTAAAGATTTATGTTGAGCCGCTGCTGTTTGGGATTGACAGAAGTTGTCCAGAATATTTGGAGGCGAAGCGGCTGCTTAAGTTCTTAGATTACTTTGTAGGGATTGGGAGTGAGAATGTCCCTACCAATTCGCTTCTGAGAGAGTTTATTGGGGGCGGGTGTTTTAAGGTGTGAGCATAGTCTCGCATTTTCATTAAAGGTGTTATGGATATTCTTTTTTCTTCCATGTCCTGTCATAAGTAAACCTCCAAACTGAGTAATTTTTTCTATCAGTTTGGAGGTTTACACAATCGCTTTTAGATCGCCTTTTTTTACCTGTCTTTCTATCCGTTCAACTGCTGACAGTTGGTCTAAAAGATAACCATTTTTTTCCATTAGCAAAATGTTTTTATTATTTATAGTGGCGTCCGGATTTTGTAATATGTGCAACCTTCTGGGTATTCGTAAGCCAGGTAACGATTTCGTTTGCCTGTGAAGCCTCGATTTTCGGTCCTAACTGTACCTTTTCTATCTGAATATCTTTATCTACCTCCACATATAGTCTGGGGACATCAAAATTATCCAAATCTATTTTTGGTTCAAAACAATGGTGAATCATACGTACTTCTTTCTCATGGCTGTACTCTGAGCTCTTGAAAAGGAAGCGTACTTCATTCAGGCAGCTAGTCACAAAATTACGGATGATTCCTTTTTCATCCAGACCAGCTATATGGGTATCCCATTTAGTATTGTTTGGAGTTTCTTCCATACGTTTTTCCAGATCGTCGAGAATACACCATATTTCCTCCATGATTTTCAGAATGATTTGGATGTTTTCGTCAGAATCTTGGTCAATATACTGAATCACATAGAGAGGATAGTCTTGGTCGGAATAGATGGATACATCCGTCAGTGTATCCTCGGCTTTCTGAATATCCAGAAAGTCTTCCGTAAATGTAATACTGCAGCCTTTCGCATCATCCGCATAGGAAACCCACATTGGAATGGCATTGTCCAGCTTTGTAAAACTGGTGACGTAAATATTTTCATTGATTGGAGTCAAGGTATCTTCATCAATACATTTTTTGTTTGGGTGTGGAAAATACCTTTCAATCTTTTCCAATATGTTTCTTTGCTGTTCTGGTGTATTTTCTAGTTGTTGCGAATTAAATTCTAATCGTAGTGCCGCTTTTTCCATCATTTCAATAAAACATTCTCCTTCAAAAGAGTCGTTCATGTAAATGGTATTCCATAACCGCAGTTTACCAGGTGTATCCGAATCTTCGGGCAATAGCCGCTTTAATGTACTGATTTTCGTGTAATGTACAGGAATGAGATTCCCCGCGCCTGATGTCTGAGCACCTGGAACAAATTTGCATATATCTTTTATATCGATAATCTGCTTATAAAGGCGGAAAAGGCACATCAGAAGTTCCCCGCGTTTAGCCGCCGTTAATTTCCTGAAGGTATTATTTTTTTGTAAACGTTGGAATAATTTATAGCCTTCCTCATTCTCATACAGTTGGAGTCTCGCCAGTGACCGATACATAGTTTCCAGTCTTATTTGTTCTATGTTATACTCGGTTTCCATCATTTTTATGGCATAGGCAAGGTTCGCACATGCCTTTATGGAATAAGTACCAGAGGAATACCGGAGTCGATTCTCTATATTTTGAAGATACTTTTTCCGTTCACTATTTTCTAGCCTTAATTGTTTTGCGTTCAACAAGGGAAATACACTTGCCGATACCCATCCTGTATTTATGTAGACATCTTTTTTGTGGTAATTATCGGGAAATGTTTCAGCTTTTTCAAAATATTCCAGAGCTTTTTCTAATTTAGGTTTCCATCCAAGCACTGTCTGCTGCATAAGCTCATAAAAATAATATCCCTGATGCAGATTCATTGTATAGTTGCTTGGCTCCGTATTTTGTATGGAATTTAATATATGTTCTGCTTTTTGAAGATAGGTTCGTCCTTGTTTTGGATCACGTGCCAGATGGAGATAACATATTGCCAGATATTTTTTAATTTTTGCCTTATTTTTTCCCCTAATCGTTTTTGCATACCTCCATACTTTTCTAATATCATTTCATAGCGGTCTTTTGATTTTTTATAATAGCCCAGCTTCATCAAACATATGCCCTGGCCAATATCTGCAAGCAGATCTCCGATCGGCGGAGCATCCAGACGTAAATTTTCAATCATAAAAGAGTCTAAATGCATATTCGTATCAGCGAATAGTTTGCTTTGAAGCCTTTCCTTTTGTTGTGGATAGCTGTCAGAGCCACATTCTTCCTGGATTTTTTCATAATATTTCTTTGCATTATGATAATCTTCCTGTAAAAACAGATTTTGTGCTATGTTGTAGTATGCTTTTAATCCGATGGTACCTTTTGAGATATGAGGACTTTCCTCGTACAGTTTTTCTAGTACAGAAGTTGATTTTTTATACTTTCCCTGCTTTTGCAGAAAAAGCCCCAATAACAGACGCACCTCTCGGTCAGAAGGATTGCGGTTCAGTAGTTCATTAATACTTTTCTGGATCTTCTCCGTTGGAGAATTTTTTTGAATCGCACATTTTATTTTATAAAGACCGGCAAAGCGGTTTCCATTACTGGCCAGACTGTTAAATATTTGCTCATATTCGGTTAGATTATCGTCAAAATGAGCTTCTGTTGCCTGTGTTTCTACCACATTTTCAAAAGCTCCATTTTTAAAATCTCGGTGTTGTTTCCACAGGCACACCCCTTTACTATTTTTTGCATCCACATTGTTAGGGTCATAATTTAATATTGCCTTACAGATATCTAATGACATGTCATAATCGCGACTTTTCTGATATACAATAGCTAACTGAACCAGGGCTTGAATAAGATATTCCCTATAGATCTGTTCTCTGTCTGTATGTGCATCTAAATTAATATCTGTGCGAATATTTTCTTTGTCTAAAAAGGAATCAAGTGCACTGTTTATGGGTATCTTTTTATTCCATTCAGTTAGGATTCCTTTTGTAATTTCCAGGAAACATGATTTTGCTTTCTGGATATGGTATAGATAACGGTGCGCTCTGCCGATATTCATTCTTGTTTCTAACCAAATGTGGATCTTCCAAAGCTCATTTTCACCGATGGATCTTCCCTCTGTTTTTGCCTTTATTTTCTTTTCAACTTCTTCAAATTCATCTAATGCCCGCCAGTAATCGTTTCTCTGGTTATGCTTTCCCAAATTGCGGAAATATTTCCCCAGATTTAATTGGAGCATCAGATCAAGAAAATCATCAGAATCGGGGTCGTATATCTGTTTTAATATAATACATGCCTGATGATAGTATTCTGAAGGGTCATAAAAATGTTCCCCCATGTATTGGCCATATCTGAGAAGAACATTTCCTTTTGTAAGATGCAGCATTTTTTTGTAAGTAAGGTAAGGATTATTTTTTTCTTTGTTTTTTTTCTTGAATTCACTCAGAGCCAGTTCTATCTCTCCGATTTTTTTAAGAATGGTTTCAAAATCTTGCTGCCTGTTAATAACTGTTGCGTCTTCAAAGCTGTCAAAACGAAGGCTGTAATATCCATCAGCTCTTTGGTATTCTTCATGCAAATCCGCCAAAATTTTCTGGTGTATTCTACCGTTCTCATTCATCCAATCCTTAAAATAACTTACCATATGTTCATTTCTCCATTCCCTCATATTTCTAACCTTACAAATATAAACAAAAATGGCAAGCAAACAAGGAGAATTTCTTCTCCTTATTTTCTTACCATTGAAAAACGACTACAGTTTAACATATTTTCTGAAAAATTTCGACATTTTTAGTAAATATATTTATCTTTGTCTCGTTTTGTAACTCTAGGCAGTCTGCCTCACCCTGGACACTACCATAGCCACTCCAAGAATCGCAGCGGCAAACAGCACCTGCAGCCCAAAACAAGTATAGAGGGACATCTGCTGCCCATGGCTGAAGGTGTTATTATTGGACAACAGCCCATTAGCCACCTCATACCAATAGGCTGGAAGGAATTGTGCGAACGTGCGAACGCCCTTCCCCAGAATCTCCAACTCAACGAACACGCCGCACAGGAAGGACATTCCAATGGAAACCACATTGACTACAGCGCTTACGACCTCCTCCTTGCTGACCAGCGTACCAATCAGGAAGGACAGCGACAGAGACACTATTGTCATCAGAAAGCTGTTGAGCAGGTAGTAGGGCATATTTGGGGCATTGATAAAGGATTTCCCATACATTAAAATCGGCATAAGGGTACACACGCCATAGACGCCAAGCCCCACCGTAGCGTAGCCAAGCACAATCTGGAGGTTCTGGCTCCTTGCAGGAACGGCTGAGCACGTCATCCGGCGCTTCACATCCGGATTGCGGAAAGCAATCATGATATAGCTCATGGAATAGCAGAGGATGGAAATCAGGATATAAGGCATATACTGGTACATAAAGGCGTGAGGAGGCTGTTCCCCGCCAAAGCCGTTCTTGTCAATGAGAGTCACTTCTGCTTCATCTTTACAGTTTTCCATGACGCTGGAAACTGATTCAGTCAAAGAGAACCCGCTTTTTGTCATAATCCGGACGTCATTCATAAAGGTATTAATCTGCTGGTCCACATAGAAGCCGCTGATGCTTCCGGGAACCTTGGTGACCGGCAGCATTTCCTCACCCTCAAGGCATCGTTCCTCAAAATCCTCAGGAATCGTTACGACATAGTAGACCTCTCGGTAGAACATGCGGTCCTGGATGATGGAAGGATCGTCGGGAAGGTCCACCAGGGTATGATACTGGCTTAAGTAGTCAGAAAGTCCCTTGGCAAGCTCGCCTTTGTCTCGGTCAAACACAGCGATATTCAGGCTTATCTGCTCAAACCCCGAAGTATTCCCTCCTGTAATTTTCTGTGCGGCAATGGCCATGGACAGAAAGATTACAAGATACAAAAGCATCGTATGGATATTCCGTTTGGTTATGGTAAGAAATCCTCTATATACTGTCATAACGTTCCCTCCTTATGCCTAAGAATGCCACTGTCAGAAGCAGCACGCTCATCACGGCCAGAATCAAAAGGCATCTGGTAAACCGTTCCATATCGTTGTAGATGCCCATACAGTAGAATGCGTCGCTTAAGACGGCGGCCGGATTGATACGGTTGATAATGGGACAGTGAAGCTCAATGATATTCTTCATGTTACCGAACATCAGGCCCGCAAGGAAGCCCGGAAACAGTGTGAACAATACGCAGACGCCCATCTTAAGCCCAAAGGACATGCGGGCAAGGCATCCGATTGCAACCCCTAAGCAGACGCCGATCATGCTGCCCATGAAATCCACCAGAAGCAGAGAGCCGATATCGTTTCCCAGGCTGATTTTCAGCACCTGTGTGATATACAGACACAGAATCAGGATATTAAAGAAATGGATGATAAAAAGCACAGCCATATCTATCATAACCAGAGTCAGTTTATGGGTGGGAGTAATGCTGCGTCTCGCGCCAAGGGCAGATATATTAGCCTGGCCGTCTGTGCTTGACTGAACTCCTAAGAAGGCGCCTGAAAGGCAGGCATAGGCAACCAGCGCAAAGAAATACTGGACAGAGGGGTTTAAATCCTTGCCGCCTAAAGATACCTCCAGGGTAGAGCTTCGGTAATCGCCCATGGCTTCCATAGCGTCAGGAAGCTTTTCCGGATGGGTCGTGGCAATCTTTTGGAACATGGCGGAATTCTGGTTAAAGCTTTCCAGAACCGAGGTCAGGATACTCTCGTTTAACCCGTTCTTAGCCACGGTGAGAGAAGGAGTTTCTTTGACATAGAAGATTCCGGAAATCTTTTCTTCGTCCAGAGCCTTAAGAGCTTTTTCTTCTGTGGAAATGTCCTGGATATCCAGCGTCTCGCCGTCCATCTGTGCCAGGAATTCTTCAAAGGCGCGGGCATTTTCCGAGGAGACGTCTTCTTTGACAACGGAAACCTTAATCTCATCCCAACTGGACTCGCCTGTGCTTTCAAGCCCTGCGTTTCCGAAGGATATGTAGAAAAAGGTACCAAGTATGATGGGAAACACAAGCGCCCAGAACATAATTGGAAAGTTCCGTATTGTCTGCAGGAACCGGTATCTGAATAAATGTAACATTCCTATCCCTCCTAATCTCTTAATTCTTTGCCCGTAATCTCAAGGAATACGTCGTTGAGAGTGGGCAGCTCTGAAAAGACGCGGCCGAAGCTTACGTCCTTTTCCTGTAAATAATTCAGGATGCGCACCAGATTGTGTCTGGCAGTACCCAGCTTGATTTTTAAAATCTGGTCCTCATAGCTTAGGTCAAAGACGTGAGGAAGTCCCCGTATTCTGGCAAGCAGAGCTTCATCCAATGCTATGGCCTCGATGGTGATGGTTTCCCCTGTCTTAATCATTTTCTTCAATTCTTCAGTAGTACCCGTTGCCAGCACATGCCCATGGTCGATGATGGCGATGCGGGTACAGATTTGCTCTACCTCCTCCATATAGTGAGAAGTGTAGATAATGGTAGAGCCCTGACGATTCAGCTCTACGATTCCCTCCAGAATCTTGTTGCGGCTTTGAGGGTCTACGGCCACCGTAGGCTCATCCATGATAATCAGCCTTGGCTTATGGACGATGCCGCAGGCAATGTTAAGGCGTCTGAGAAGGCCTCCTGAGAGCTTCTTAGGGCGCATTTTTGTAAAATCCTCAAGTCCCGTAAAGGCAATGGCCTCCTTAACAAGCTGGCCCCGCTTTGCCTTGTCGCGGACGTAAAGGCCGCAGAAGTAGTCGATATTCTCGCGGACAGACATTTGTTCAAAGACTGCTACATTCTGCATCACCACGCCGATTTGTTTTTTAATGTCATAGCTGTTTGGCTGCATATTTTTGCCAAAAATAGTGATGGTGCCTTTGTCGTATTTAAGCAGAGCAAGCAGGCAGTTGATTGCTGTGGTTTTGCCTGAGCCGTTGGGACCGAGAAGTCCGAAGATTTCCCCCTCCTGTATGTCTAAAGACAAGTGGTCAAGGGCCACTAGGTTTTGGTATCTTTTTACCAGGTTCTCAATCTGGATGATATTGGTTGACTGCATAGAATCGCCTCCTTATTTGATACTTGTAGTATAAAGTTTAGACGTTTATAATGGTAGTGTCAGGTGTCAGAAGGATATGTGACAAATGTAATGAGAAGGAATATGCCGCCTAAGCCAAAGGAGGGGGAAATGGAATGAAGCGTGCGTTAGATTTGACAGTTTTATGGATATATTGTCTCGTGGCGGCAGTTTTCATGCCGGTTAATGTTCCTTTTGTAGTATCGGCTCTTGGGGCGGTTGTGTACGCATGCGGCAGTTGTCTGGCAAGGTCAGGGGGGATACGGTTTGGGGCGACGGTTGTGTTTCTTTCTTTATCCTTAGTATGTCCCCATTTTTTAATGTTTTCGCCTCTTGTCCTATATACCCTGTTGGACGTAGTCCAACCATCCGCCAAGCCTTCTATGGCAGAAGGACTAAAGGGAGAGGCAGCTTGCGGGGCAGGTGACGGTTGTGATATATTGAATAAGCGCAATTATGTACTGGGAGTGACTGTCTGCTGCTTTGCCGTTTCTTTTTATGTGGCCTCTAAGAGGTCTTCGGTGTGTTTTACTGCAGTGGGCTGTGTGGTTGCGGGCCTGCTCCAATATCAGACTATGGAATATAACCTGCTGGATGAGAAGTTTCGCAGAATCAGGGATGACAGTGTGGAGAAGAATCTGCTGCTTCGTGAGAAGAACCAGAGTATTCTGGAAAATCAGGATTACGAGGTCTATACAGCGACTCTCAGAGAGAGGAATAGGATTGCAAGGGAGATTCACGACAATGTGGGGCATATGCTGTCTCGTTCCATTCTGCTGGTGGGCGCTATGAAGGCGGTTCACGGGGAAGGGAATCTTAAGGACATGCTGTGTCAGTTGGAGGATACCTTAAATGGGGCAATGACCAATGTACGGGAGAGTGTTCATGATCTCCATGACGAGGCCATTAATCTGAAGGAGGCTTTGGAGAGCCTGGTAGGGGAATTTACCTTCTGTCAGGCGGACCTTGAGTATAACATGGGATATGATGTGCCAAAAGAGCTTCGATATGGTTTTATTGGGATTGTGAAGGAAGCGCTGCATAATGTGACGAAGCACAGTGACGCTCAATGGGTGCAGGTAGTTGCAAGGGAGCATCCGGGGTTATATCAGTTGATTATAGAGGATAATGGGACGGGGTGTCCGGCAGAAGGAGAAAAGGGGTATCCGGCTAAGAACCAGGAGGGAAGCCAAGGAATCGGAATCCGCAACATGAAGGAGAGGGTGGACGGCTTTGGCGGTAATATGGAGATACGGACCCAGGGCGGCTGGCGTATCTATATTACTGTACCGAAGAAGACATAAGGGAAGATAACAAGATTTTACCGGAATACAGGAGAATGTCAGCAAAGGCAGAGAAATTGGCTGTAATTAGAGAGAGGATGGCTTTATGAAGATTGTAATCGTGGATGATGATATGCTGGTGGCAGGGGCGCTTAAGACCATACTGGAGGCGGGCGAGGATGTAACGGTTGTGGGCACCGGACAGGATGGCAGCGAGGCGTTTGCGTTATATCGAAAGCATTTGCCGGACGTACTGCTTATGGATATCCGGATGCGGCATGTCAGCGGACTTGACGCGGCAAAACAGATTGTGGAGGAATATCCAGAGGCGAAGATACTGCTTCTGACAACGTTTGCCGATGACGAGTACATTGTGAAGGCGTTAAAATACGGGGTGAAGGGCTATCTGCTTAAGCAGGATTACCAGAGCATTCTTCCGGCCATTCGGGCGGTGTGTACAGGCCAGACGGTGTTTGGGACAGAGATTGTGTCCAAGATTCCCCAGCTTTTACAGGAGAAGAAAACCTTTGACTGGGGGGCCTATGAGATTAGCCCAAAGGAGTTGAAGGTGATCTCCCTGGTGGCGGAGGGGCTTAGCAACAAGGAGATTGCAGGCGAGCTGTTTCTAAGCGAGGGGACGGTGCGCAACTATATCAGCAATATTCTGGAGAAAATGGGACTTCGGGACCGCACGCAGTTGGCGGTGTATTATTTGAAGGCAATTCGCTAAAAAGCGGTTGGCTAAGCAGGAAGATAGTAAAGGAAGCACGTTATTTCTGTAATAGGGAGTAATGTGTTTTTTTATGTAAACATTAATTTCTGAAAATTTAGAATCTATATTCAAATGTGTCGATTTACAACGATAATATTTTGATAATAAGGATTTTGTCTGAAATTTCCCCCAAAATATATGATACAATAAAAAATATGTGTGAGGACGAAAGATAAGGCAAGCTCTATGATACAAAAAGATATCCGCAAAAAGGGCGAAAGGAGAAAAAATAATGGACGTATTCCAGAATAATGAAAGTTTAAAGCTCAGATTCCCAAGGACATATGAGGCGCTTAAAAATACCGGAGGAATGAAAATGAGAAGGGCCATGGCCGCAGAGGATGCAGTCCGGACAACTTTTCTGGGGGTTACAAAGGAGGAGAAGGAATTTCTGTTGTTTGAAGGCGTGACTAAGGAGCGCCACACCTCCGGTTATCTCCACATAGAGGCAAAGGCTGTGAGAAAAAGTACGGGAGAGGTCTTAGACCAGAACCGCCAGGTGGTATTTTTTACCAGAGGGGGAGAGAAGAACGGCTTGCTTATGGGGCTTAAGATTAGCCAGGAGGCCCAAAAGGACTGTAAGGTGTGCCTTGAGTGGGGGATTGTAAAGGATAACGGCGTGATCACTAAGACCCAGGAGTACGACCTGGCAGAGTACGACCTGCTCCAAAATGAATATCATATCGCACATCCTTGCAGGAAGGAGGGACACCCAAAGGAAGACCCTTATATCAATTATTATTTCTGGCGCAGTCCTGAGCATGGGGAATACGTGGATTATAAGTATCCAAACGGCCATAACCTCATGTGCAAATCAGAAGGTACGGCGTCGGCTTTAGGGCATGGGGTGCGAGAGATTTTGAGCGCGAGCCTGATTCTGGAAAATGAAAATGACTTGGTGGAGTATCCAGATTTTATCAGCAAGGTGGATTTCCATGAACAGGGGATTAAGTGGGGAGGTGTGGAGGACTGGAGGCGGCAAATCTCTGACCTTTTGAAATCAAACACAGGCTTTGTCTCCTACACCTTGTCGATCATATGTCTGTTGGAGGATATGGGGGAAAAACGGCATACGTTTCTAGTTACCAATAAGGAGGGCGTCTCGAACCTGCCTATGCTTCGCTTCTGCTGGGGCTGCCTTGGGGCGGGGACCATGGTTTCAACGGCAGAAGGGGACAAGGCGATTGAGGAGATCCGTACAGGCCACATGGTAGAGTCAGAGGGAGGATTTCGGCGTGTGTGTAATACCTGGAAGGGAACAGAAAAGAATCCTGTGATTGTAATCAGGCTTGAGGACGGACGTAAGGTTATGGCCACTTCCAACCATCCATTCATTACAAAGGAGGGAATGATGGCTGCCAACGAGATTAAGAAAGGAACGCTTGTCAAGACAAGGGAGGGCGGCTTTCTTCCTGTTGCGGAGGCTTACGCGGACTTCCTGGGCGAGATTGTAGTCTACAACCTTGAGGTGGAGGAGGAGGGGATCTTTTACGCAAATGGAATCGCCAGCGGAGATATGAGGCGCCAGAATTCTTATAAGGGCGAAAATGTGAGGGAAAAGATTGCAGAGGAATGGCGGCAGGACTTTGACAGTTTTATGGAGATGCTTAAGGGGGATGCATAATGGGACGAAGTGTTGAGGATATTTCGCGGGTGCAGATTTCCTATGACAGGGATACCTATGTCTGTGAGGCGTTTACGGAGGAAGCCTTTATGGGCGGCGAGATTCTGGTTGTGCTTAGCAATACCAGGGATACGAAGAATGAGGCGGCGCGGCTTGCGGTGTCGAAGGAGTGGCATGGTTTGGACGGCGTGGTTCGATGCGAAAAAGAGCTTTTAGCAGATGTAACGTATCTGTACCTGTATCTGGTGGATGCCCAGAAGATTGCCAGCAACGTGGTGAGGGTGTTTATTCATACTCCCTGCCTTAAAGGGTATCAACTGGGGGAGAGGGGCTTGGTTTATCTGATGCTGGATACCAAAACCAGCGATTACAGCCTGGCGCGTCAGTTGGCGGTGGGAAACGAAGGCGCCAAAATATCTCTGGATTTACCGGCCTGCGGTGTGCGTCTGCCTGAGCTTGGAATCTGGGGAAATGCGGCTTGCGCTTGTCTGTCACTGGCTTATCATAGCCGTATCGACGGTGTGGATATCTGCGGGCCAGAGCTTTCCGGCGCGCAGGTGCTGCTTCGGGGACCGGAGGTTATAAGACTAGAGGTTTCAGAAAATGTCCTTGTAGGGCAGGGAGATTTTGAAAAAGAGACGGTTATACAGACGGAAATCCGAAGGGGGATGGTGGTGGCTGCTACGGCAAGGCTTACGGCAGAGGAACAGAACAATACACTAAGCTTTTGGTGGGATTTGTCCGGTGAGGGACTAGACCCGTCGGGAGTTTATACTCTGCGTTTGCGCTATCTCACAGGAGAACAGGGTGAAGGCCTGTCGGCCCCTGGCCCAGAGTATCCGCTTTTTCTTGGTCTGCCGAAGGTTCAGAGTGTGAGGGCTTCGGGAGAGGAAACGGTGGTCTGTCTTGGAGAGGAGATGCAGTATGAGGTTACAGAAGGGCGCCAAGACAGGCTGGTGTCGGAAAGTGAGATACGCCTTTCTGGCGGAATCACAGAGATAGATGTCCGAATGTGTCAGGGAATTTCTTACGGGCCCTCCCTTCATGTGAAAACAGCCCTGCCGCGGTTTTTAAGTATAAAGCAGGGAAATGATACCTTTTACAGCCTGTGCCGTGTAAGGGAGGAAGTTCTAAAGGAAAGGGTGACGGTGCCTCTTGGAAGGTGGCTTGAGGGCTATGACAAGGGAGAGATTTTTTGGGTGACGCAGGGGGAATTGGAAAGTATTCTTAGGATAGAGCCGCTTCTGACAGAACGGCTTGTCTCTGGCAGCGACAGCGTTTATGATGAGTTCGAGGAAATGCTGGGATGCTGTGCAAAAGATTATGAAACCATGGAAATACTTGTCAGGGCGGTTCTTGAACATGCGCCTTTGCGGGCAGAGGATATTCTGGCGTTCCGGTACAGATATCGGGTGAGCGAAGGGAGAGTGGATTTGGAGGCTGGGCTGTCTTTGGCGATCGAGTATGCTATTTACCAGAATATACCGGAGAATCAGAGGATGCTGTTGGAGGACGGTCAGCCCGTAGGAATATCCGACAGATTAGGCGGGGATGCTGGGTCTGATCGAACGGTAGATGCATCCCACAGGAATGGTTATGTGGGAACCGGAACCTGTGACTGCCAGGTGGTTTTAAGAAACGGAAGGGTGGTGTTAGAGCCGTTTATTCAGGGATTTACTCAGGCCTCCTCCTATGTGATTCCGGCGTCTGGGCCTCTTGACAGTCAGGCACAGCTAGACGGCGGGGCGGGAGTGGCGGATTTTCTGGCTGACGGGATGGCGGCGCCCTTTGTGCGGCTGCTCTATCCAATTGAGCGTATGGGGAGAAACAGTAAGGGGGAAATGCGGTATTTCCACAATATCTGTCTGGCGGCAGGCCAGAGCCTTCCTGCACTAATAAATGCGTCCCAGGCAATGCGGCGCCAAGAGCTGCCAAATCGGCTGGAGGAGGTTTCCCTTGCCGATTTGCGGGGGCGCGCTACCATCCGCGTGAGGATTTTGGTAACGGTGAATAAGGTCTTACAGTGGGTATCCATGGGAACCACCGCGGGGGATATGGCGGATGCACTGGGAATTTCAAAGGGAAGGCTCGCACTTTGGCGTCAGACCTCCTTTGGGCCTTGTCCGGTGTTCGGGGATGAGCTTAGGAGTATGTGTCTGGTTTCCGGCGATATAATGGAGGTGAGCCAGGATGGGGCTTTTATTGGATAGAATCTTTACTTCATCTCCGATTCAAGATGAGAGTGGATTTTTGGAACGGCTTCAGGGGCTTTTAAATGGGCGGACGCCGGATTATCTGTGGGTAGACAACCGTTCTTCGCAGTACAGATGTTGGAGGATACAGAAGTTATATCTTACAGGTGAGAGGTTAGAGAGGGATACGGCTTTTTCTTATGGGGGCTGGACGCTTGTGGTGCATAAAGGCAGCAGGATACACAGGCAGGAAAATGGCGGAAGACTTCAGGGAGGCTTTTCTTTCCGGAAGGAGGAGAAGCTCTTTTCAGGAGTCAGTCTTTCGCTGGATGAAAGAGGACGGTTCCTGTTTGAAATTACAATATTGGATGAAGAAGGGATTTCTGCGGAAATCCGGTATTTTACCAGAGGGTGGGATACCTTTCTGAGACGGTGGGGAGATGTTGAGGTCAGAGGAGAGGTGTTTAAGCTTCCTTCCGGCGCGGCGCTTAGGGTGTGTTTTTCTCCTTTGGTACAGGAGGAAACCATATTTCAGTTGCAGGAGACTTTGGAGGTGAAAAGCAGTTTTACATCTGTCTATGGAGATGCGCTTTCCCTTCAGCTTCCGGCAGGGTTTCCATTGGTCTTTCAGCGGGCTTCAGAACCAGAAGGAAGGTGTTACTTAGCGCCAGGGGGAAGGGCATATGGATATGGTGTAAAGAAGCTTGAGTTAGGAATGTCAGGCACAGAGTATGTGGGAATGTCAGGGGGGAGCTTGCCTTTGCTTTGTACCTGGGCAGCCTGCATGGTATGGGATAGGGCAGTTGGATAGGCGGGGACAGACGGCTTACCTTGCCATGCCTGGGGGGGCAATATTATTCCCAGAGCAGCGAAGCACCTTTTTTTTGCAAGGCAAAAGAGGGAGTTTACAGATATTGCGAGCTTCCGGCGTTTACATTATCGGAGGAGGGACCTCTTTCGGTGTTTCCGTTTAGTGGATGCCGTTCTTTAGCAGGGGTGGCTCAGTTCATTGAGCAGAACTGTCTTGGCAACATTCGGCGCTTAGCTGTGGAGGAAGGCGCGGGGGAGTTTGCGCCAAACCGCATGAAAATGAAGGCGGGAGAGGAGCCTTTGCCTTCACGCTGCATAAGAATTGCAGAGGATAGAGAGGGGCAGTTACTCATCAGCAGAAGCGGCATGGCGGTATGGCTTGAATCAGGGAGGGTCAAGTGGATCTCCCTTTTAAGCTTTGGCTGTCCTTTTCCTGGTCTGGCATTTACCCTTCCTCACAGGAGGTTGATGGCCGCGGTTCAGACAAACGAGCTGTTTCTCGTTCTGGCAAGCGTCCGGCAGATTACAGGGCTTGCAGGCACTCCCTATTCCATAACCAGGGAGTGCCTAAAAAGGGCGGAAAAAGGAGGTTATCCCTATGGTAAGCAGCTTGAGGAGTTGGTGGGGACGACTTATCTGACTAAGGAGGAATTGTGCCGCGCAGTAAGAGAACGGACGAAGGAACAGGAGGTTTCGGAGGCTTTGCTTAATGCCTGCGACCATTTTACAGTGGAGCTGGACGGATGGACATTTCGGATGGGAGAGGGCAGTTGGGGGAAGAAGGATTGTATATTTCTGGTAAAGATGGGTGTCGCTTCTTCAGTCCTGGAGTTGATTAAGGAGCCTCTGTGCTGGAGCCTTATACCCGATAAGAAACAGATTGACCTGGCCCAAAGGTCTGTCCTTAGGGCTAAGGAGAGGGCCTGGGAATTGAAGGATGCAGGGCTTCTTCGGATACTGACAGATTCCAAATGGCAGGGCCTTTTGTGTTTCCATGTGCCGGTGGACGTAAATAATCTTCCGTCTGAGCTTGGGTTTCTGGCAGGAGGTCTGGGCGTAGGGCTTTTGCAGGGATTGTATGCGGCCTGCTCTGCGTCAGGGACATGGCAGGCGTTCATCGATTACCAGGATATGGCTCATCAGTATTATCCGGATATGAGGGAATTTGGGTTCAAAGTCCTTGAATTGGGGGTGGGGATTGAAAATGGGAGGACAAAAAGCTTCTCTGCCAGCGCAGAGCTTCTCATAAATCGAATCTTTGGCGGCAGAACGGAGGCAGGAGAGGACAGCCAGACAGGTAATAATCTGGTTTTTGACGGATATTACCAGAGGGAGGAAGGCGGGGGACATTATGTGTTTAAGCTTCGGCAGGAGCAGAGCTACACTGTTTCCGGCTGCGCCTTATGCCGCCTTCTGGTAAACGGCGGCGCTTTGCAGGCAAACGGTCAGAAGGGAAGCTTTGTCCTTAATGGAGACATGACATTTGACGATATGGGTAAAATGGATCTCTACTCTTATGACAGGATTGGGTATCATGGCTTGGCGGTTAATCTGGATATGAGGGATGGAGAAAATGATTTTACGGTAAATATGGAAAGCCTCCAATTCGATTTGTCAGAGGCGTCAGTACGGGAGCATTCCTTTGCTCAGTGCTTCCCGTTAAAGCCTGTAGGAATCTCCTATGTCAGAGGTAGAACGCCCATGCAGGCGGGCTATGCAGAACTTAAGGTATCAAGGGAGGTAAGCGGGATAGAGGAGGAGTGGTATGGAATCTTTTGGCAGATTGACCTTGGGAACATGGGAAGCCTGGTAAAGCAGTATTCCCTTGCCTTAGAGCTTTTGACCGCCTGGAAGCCCTCTCCTGAGGATGAAATTAAGGGGGCGGACGGGAGTTTTTTGTGTGGGACGCCTAAGTATTTCACAGGGATACGGCTTTTGGCAAACGGAAATGCTGTCGGGTGGGAGATTCCCTTAGAAGGCGTGCTGACCCTGGGCTTTGGGGGCGTTGAGCTAAAGTCGAGAGAGAGGGAAGAAACAGGCGGGATGGAATATTATTTCCGGTTTCGCAATTTTGCTCTAAGGTTTCTGGGGCTTCGGTTTCCACAGACCAATCATGATATGTATTTAATTTCAGACGAGAATCAGACCTTGGGGTGGTACGGGTCTTTTTGCGAAGGAGAGTGAAGAAAGTGGCTTATACAGTACGAATCAGCTTCCTCAATGTCAATCAGGGGATGGCGGGAGTGGTTGAAATCTATGACGGGCTGATCGGAACTATGCCTGTGCCGCCGATTCCCGCTGCCGGAGGCGCATTGGTGCCTGCGCTGCCTGTGGGCGCGTCCCTTGTGGGAATTATGCTGGTTGATTTTGGATGTCAGGGCTCTGCGGGAATGGCGAACGATTTCTCTGTACAGTACGTTCAGCAGTTGATGGCCCTGCGGGGAATGAACGTAATCGACGCGGTATCCATAAGCCATCTGGACGACGACCATTACTCCCTGCTTCGCCATCTGGGGGCAGGAACCGTGATTGAGGATTTGTTTATCGGCGGGGAGGATGCAAACCGAAATAATATTGGAATACTGCTAGGGCAGCTTGCGGCAGGAGGAATCACCTTCAACAATATTTTCCATCAATTTAACGGGTATGCCGAGAATGGCCCCGACCCTTATCTGAACGAGGATGGTGTATGGGTATTAGGGAATCAGGACAATGTGTGCTTTAAGATATTGCTGGCAAATGCCCAGAATTTGTACAATCCGCCCCCTAGAAGGGCTGCGGATTTTATCAACACAGGATCTATCATGCTTCTTTTGTATTCCTTCCAGTTAAATGGAAATGTACGGATGATAGAGAGCTCTTTTTTATTTACAGGGGATGCCACCACAAAAACGCTGATGTTGTTTAACGGCCTGCCATTTGCAAACAACTTCCTTGGCGAGCCGAAAGGGATGTCTGTTCCCCACCACGGCTCGGACAGCTCCATTCGCTCCAGAGGAGGGAATTACACAGACCTTACGAATCTGCTGACCCGTTATCAGCCGGCGACGGCTGTGGTAAGCGCCGGATATCATATGGGGTACAAGCATCCGGGGAAATACTCCATGTACTATTTTCGGGAGGCTCTGAGAAATCCAGGAGGCCCCTTTCAGATACCTGCTCCCGCTGTACTGCCGGATTCTGTTCCCCCTCCGGCGGCGTCTACCCATGTGAATTCCATTTATCAGGGAACGGGAAGCCGTGCAAGAATCCGGATGAATGGAGGAAACGGGTATATAAGAATCCAGAATTCTAATTTTTATCCTATCGAGGAAATGGTGAATTTGTATAATACATCTACCGCGTGGGGAACGCCTTTTGCGAGAAGAAATGTGCATATTGATTTTAACAGTGTCAATCAGGGAAGTTATACGATTACCTGGAATGAATTCTAAGTACAAGAGAGAGGATCAGGAGGATGAATCAAAGATACCAATGGGTCAGAGAGCTTTTTGCCTTTGGTCAGCCGGAGATTCTGATTAGAAAAGAAATCCGAGACGGTCAGTCAGAGCTTGAGAAGGTATTTAGCCGGATTCCGGACAGGCTGGGGATGGAGGCCTTGGCGGTTTCAGAGCCAATGTTTTGGGAGAGAAGGGACGGCTATACCGCTAAGGGGAATGTTGTCTGGAACGGGAGGGATTACATAATTAAGATAAGGGGAGGGGAGCCGGATATGGGAGAAAGTATTTCGGTTTCTTTAAACCTTAAGAACAAGGGCGGCCCTATGTCCTTAGATGAGTGCTATCCTCTGGCGGGAGTCCGGCTGGCGGATGATTTTTTTGCAGTCAAGCGGGAGGATTTTTATGAGGGAATCTATGCGGCGTCCTCTGAGATTGGCTTCCTGTGCGGCAGAGGAGAAGAACAGGGCTTAGGGGCTAACTTCCGGTTATGCCTTCGTTTTACAAAAGATTGTCCAATGTGGAGACGGTTCGCGGTACTGATGCCGGATGCAGACATAGAGATTCTCTTTGAGGGAAGGATTTTTCCCGCTTCCCATCCAGTCTCCTATGAGGTGACAGGGGAATATCAGCGTCTTGTGCAGTTTCCCTTCTGGAAGGGGAATATCAGCACCACCAGATGCAGGCTTACCCTTCAAAGCCACACAGAGGATATCTATACGCTGCCAAGGGAGGTCGGCGGCGTGTCCGTTTGGGAGGAATACATGAGCCAGGCGTATTGGGAGGGTGCGTTTGATTTAAAGCTTGAGTCTTTTGGCTTACCCGAAATCTGGCTGAGAGAAAAGCTGTACATGCATGGACAGCAGTTTAATCTGTCGGCTTCATTTGGGGAAGGTCTTGTGGTCGGCCGTGTGTTTGAGTTGATATCTGTCCTGTCTGGACGGACAGATATGATTTTGCCGCCGGACTGGCTTTCTCTGGATTCCGTAAAGCTTACGGATGTGGCGTTACGGATGCAGAAGGAGGTGGCAGTGGAAGCAGTATGGCCGGCCAACAAAAAAGAGGTATTTCAGGGCGTGGCTCTGGTAATCGAGCTGCCTTTGCCAGCGGTTCCCATTCCTTTTTTTGCCGATCAGGATGAGCCTGCCGCTGCGGCTTTCATGCTTCAGTGGGATCTTTTGCAGAGCTCTCCCATGCCTTCTTCCACACTGGCGTTTCGGAGTCATTGGAAGGGATATGGAGTGAACCTAAATCTGGATTTATCAGAGTTTTCCTTTATCGGCCGCCTTTACCGAGAGGCAGAAGGAAAATTGGAGACAGGGGCTTCTAACGGAATTTTTCCAGGTTTTTCCAAGCTGGTTCTTACTGACCTTCGTGTGGCCGGCAATCTTCCTGAATCCTATTATGCCATCCAGGTTACATTTGCAGAACCGAAAGAGGAGAAACTCCCCCTGGCAGGGAGGATGTTGGATATTATCCGAATCGGCGGATGGGGCTTCTATACGCCGGAGGGGCTTGGTCTGGGGCTTGACCTTCAGGTGGTTTTGCTTGGGGCGGTTTTTGGGATTTCAGGCAGTTATGCTAAGGAGGGGGAACGTCAGGTGATGACCCTTTTAGGAGAGCTTCATACCCCGCTGTCGTTGTTAGGGCTTGTGGGCGAGCTCCTGGGAAATCCTTTAAGCGGAGACGAATTTGATTTAAGTATTACACGGCTTCACTTTAGATATGTGACGGAACTAGGGGAGAGGGAGAGCAGGCTTTCAGAGGGGAATGTCAGGAATTTTGAATTTTTGGCGGAGATTGATTTTAATTGGAGTGCAGTTGATTTAAAGGCGAAGACGGTGTTTGAACTTAAATGGAGCCGTAAGGAGGAGTTTCAGATGAGCCTGTCTGCCCAGGTGGAATTCTTTGGCTTTCTGGCGAAGGCTCTCTGTGATGTAACCTCAAGGGACGGGACGCTTGAGATGGAAGGGGTGCGCTTTGAAATCCGCATGGCGGGGCTTGACCTGACGGCAAGGCAGCAGCAGGAGAGCGGTAGTCAGGTTTTGCGCCTTGAGATTCGCGAGATTAATCTTGGAAGCTTGTTAGAAGCTCTGGTGGATTGTATCATTCCAGGGACAAGCTGGTATCTGCCCTGGCCTTTTGGGATATTAAAGCAGGTGACCCTTAAGGATTTGTCGGTGATGATTGACAATACGAAAGGGATTGTGCGGGTAAAATATGGAATCGACCTGAAAATACTGGTATTTCATTTAAAGAGTATTGTACTGGAGTATGGGGACGGACGAAACGGGCAGGAGGAGTATTTTACCCTGACGCTGGATTTGGGATTGGTAACGGGAGAGAGGGCGGCATTGGAAGATAATTCAGAGCCCTACGTCATGGATTTCTTAAAAGGCTTATATCCGCCGATTCCCAATCTTGGAAATTCTAAGTTCCGCCTTCGCTATCTTGCCATTGGCCAGAGGGTTAAGGTGGAGGTTCCAAGGACATTTGACGAGGCTGGGATTAGGGATGTCCTTTCGCAGCTTCGCAGACAGCTTCGAGAGGACGGCGCCCCTGTCCTGGATGCAGAGAATAACTGGGTGGCGGCTCTTTGGTTTACGTTGATGGACAGCATTGATGTGACGGTGCTTCTGTGTGATCCCCGCATTTATGGACTTCAGCTTGAGATTGGCAAAGGCTGTGACATGACAAAGGATTTGGCGGGGCTTAAGCTTGTCGTCCTGTACAGCAAGGTAACAGAGAATATCGGTATGTTCTATGCCAGGTTGTCCCTGCCGGAAGCCTTCCGAAAAATCGAGCTTGGCGCAGTTAAGCTTCAGCTTGGGGAGGCTGCGGTTGCCATTTATACCAACGGCGATTTTAAGATTGACCTTGGGTTCCCCCATGGCGGCGATTTCTCCCGTTCCTTTGGGCTTACTTATCTTATTTTCAGTGGAAAAGGAGGCTTTTATCTGGGCGTTCTTCACGGCGAGACGTCTGCCCAGGTGCCAGAGGCTTCAAGGGGGCATTTTGACACGGTGTTAGAGCTTGGGGTGGGGATCAGCGCAGGTTTTGAGCGAGATTTTTCCTTAGGGCCAGTGCGTTTTGGCGCTAGTATCCAGATGGTTGCAATCTTTCAGGGAGTTATTGCACAGTATGTACCCCAGGAGTGTGATAGAAAGGACGCCACGTATTTTAAGGTGAGGGCCATGGCAGGGGTGACGGCCTCTGTGTATGGGGAAGTGGATTTTGTGGTTTTGAAGATTAGTTTTTCTGTAAATCTGTCCGTGACTGTGGACCTTACCATTGAAAGCTACAGGAAGACCCTTCTTAGGCTTCAGGTACGGGCAGCGGTGCGGGCATTTATCAAAATTTTGTTTATCAAGATTCATTTTAGTTTTGACTTTCAGTGGAACCCTGTCTTTACACTGGGGGAGGATTCCCTGGCGCCTTGGGAGACGCCGGTTCGTATGGCTAAAAGGGAGACGCCAAAGTATGTTCTGGACTTTCGGGCGCTCAGAGTGTTTGAGCATCCAAGGGAGATTGAGGCTATGCTGACTCCCTACGGCGGGGTGGAGAGGGCTTCTTTAAACGGGATTTCAGGAGGAGAGGTGCTGCGTCGTGTTGCCGTTCTGCCTTTGCTGTATGGATACCAGGACGGTACGGCAAAACGCTGCCAATTTGAAAGCTTGGGTGAGTCGCCTGTGGGAGTGCTGGCAGCGGCATTGCTTCGGCGCTGCTGTCTTGCTCTTGGAATGGGGGAGGAGATTCCATTTGAAGCTTTAGAATGGCTGGCCAGTGAGCTGGCGAGGCCGGAGGTATTTGATAGGGGCTTTGGGTGGGAGATTTTGGAGGAATTCCTGACGGACAATCTTCATGTGCGTTTCCTTCCCTGGGAGCGTAAGGATACCAATGAGGAGGAACACAGGATTCCCTTTCCGATTCTGCCTTTGGCGGCGGTTTGCTGGCAGAGCGGAGATATTTTCCAGCAGTATGACCTGTCCTTGGAACCACTGATTACTACAGAAATGCTTAGGAAAATGGAGGATTATTATTCCATGCTGCGTCCAAAAGGGACAGGACTTTTGGAGAATCTGGCCAGAAATCGGGGAGATGGACTTCCAATGGCAAAGTGGATGTTCTGTGATTATTTCTACCTGTTTTCCAAAGTTGTGGTGTCTCAGGCATTGCAGCATTATCCAAAAGGGGAACCGGCGGCGTCTCTTTCGGCGTTGACAGAGCAGGTCTTAAAAGAGGAGGTGCTTAATTCCATCAGCGGCTTTGTATCAAGGAGTGTGCTTGGAGGCATGCGGTTTGCCTATGAGGATAGAGGAGAGATGGCGACAGAGAGCCTTTTTACCTATGCAAAGCAGCAGTATGATGTAGGGGGACAGCCTGACAGTCAGAAAGCTTCTGTACAGGGAGAAAATCCGGCAGAAGAAATGATTTACTGTATAAGGAGCACCAAAGCTGGAGGCTGGTTTGACCTTGATGAGATACAGATGCATTTGACTCCAGAGGACGTGGAATTTCCGCCTTCGTCTATGGAAGTGTCTATGGACTGTAAGGTGCTGCCCTATTACCAGACCAAACAACGGATTCTGGAATTAAAGGGCGTAATTGAGGTGGAAGGAATTCCTTTGCGCCGCATTTATACGATAAACGGAACTTTACCGAAGAAATATCGGGTGGAAGTCTGTGAGGGGGAGGAAATACGTGACATTGAGGGCAGGGTGCGGCCTTGCCGTATATTGCGCGTACCTCTGACTTGGGCTGCCAAGGGTAAGTTTGGCGTGGAATGTCTGGGGCAGGAGGCTGCTGGTATACTGGATACCTTAGACCTTGAACGGGTAGAAATGGCAGAGTGCTATCGCGCTGCCAATGCCCCTGGCGAGGAAGGAAGCGGTCTTGCGGTTGTTGATGGGGAAATATTTCTGTTCCGGCAGAATCTAAGCATGGAGGCCCAAAAGCCGCTTAAGGGACGCAAGATCAACGGCGCCAGGAACAGTGCGTATCTGTCAGGGCAGCGGCAGGAGTTTCTAAGGCTTCTTAAGGATGCGTCCAGGGTGAATTCCAGAGGATATTTTCTGACCTGTGACGTACCAGAAGAGGCAGTAAAAGAGGGATTTTTAGAGCTTTTGTTTTTGCTGTACGCACAGGGAGAGGCTGACAGCCTTGTGGTGGATTATGAGGACAGCCAGAGGCACTCCCATCGTCCGGTGGTGATGACAGAGGAAACCTATGACACGCCGGTGTATCGTTCGGGCCATACAGGGATTTCCCTTGAGATGGACGAGCCGGAGACATTTTTATCCCAACCCTTTCAGATGCTTCTAAGCAGGGTAGAGTCAGCGAAAGAGAGGCAGAACGTCTCGTATCCTATGCATTACGGCATACCCTTGGAGGAAGGAAGGGGATTTACGCCAAGTGGGTTAAGCCTTCCGGTGGTGCCTCTGACAGAAGGAGAGAGGGCGAGGTTTACGCAGATTCTTCCCTTGTATCGGTGTTTTACTGATGATGAGGACCCCTATGGAGGGATTCTGGATTATGAGAGTTTAAAAATCCGGTTTGCATTGCTGGATGTAACGGGAAATGAAACCGGAGAGGGGCTTTCGATGGACGTGGAATTAGGCTATACAGACCCCTTGGAGTCTCCGAGCGTTTATCCCAAGACCTGGTTTGGCTACAGCCTCCGTGACAGTGGAGGGAATTTGGAGGTTCAGGTGACGGTTGCCTGTAAGAATCTGGAAGATGGTCTGGATGAGGAGGAGATTTTGCTTGCCAGGCAGGCCTACTTTCAACTTCTGCAAAGGGATGCAGAGCTTTGGCTTACGGTGATGGGAAATCGTCAGAAGCAGGAAAAGAAGGATTTGTTGGATTATTTGGATGAGCTGCGTAAGGGATATCTGCCAAAGCGCCAAGTTACGTTTTGCCAGTCTGTCCCCCGTCCTTTGGATGAGGCGGTTTACGTTGACGTGTGCCTTGTGATTGAGAGGGACGCCTCCTATTTATCCTCCCTGCTTCCCTCAGAGAGGGTAAGGCAGGCGGTATCCGTGGCAAAAGCGGAGGTTCCTCCAATGGAGGATGGGATTTTGGATACGCAGATTGCCAGATTGGGAAGTACGGGAGAGCTGTATCATCTTCATTTTCCAGAATGGGAAATTGAAGAAGGGGCCGTTGCTTATTCCTTAGCGCCTCTGAGCAAAAATCTGATATCCTTGTCAGAGCTTCAGGTGTACACCCTGTCGGGGGAGGAGGCGTCTGTCAGCTACTCGGATGTAGATTTGGAAGAATGGGCGGACGTATTTTTTCAGGATTTTGAGAGGGTCATTGGGCCTGACTCAATGCTTGAGCTTAAGCAGGAGGAATTGGAGGAGCTGCTTGAGATGAAGGAGGAATTTGCCGAAAGGCTTGGCGCTCAGGCGGTTGCTGTGGAGAGGGATGTACAGGAGGAACGAAGGAGAGAGGCGGCGGTAGATTTTTTTACTGAGCAGTTGAAGCAGAATTTATATCTGGCGAGGCAGACGGATGTAGTGGCAGTATACAGGACTACGACAGTTCTTAAGAAGAATCAGGCGTATCTGGGCGTGCCAGGAGAGCTGCAAGGCTTAAGGGAGCCTGGGGCAAAGGGCAAGCAGACAAAGGGCATGGAGGATAAAACCAACGATGTAAGCCTGGCTCTGGGAAAGATTCGGGAGGATGGGCTTCTGGCTCTTTCCCTTCGGTGCGGCAGGAGGGAACGTCACAGGAGGGTGACTGGGAAGGTAGGGCTTCAGATTACGGATTTGGAATGGCAGGACGGGCAGGGAGGACTTCCAAGGTACTATTCTTATCTGTTTCCACAGACGAAGCAGCTTCGGGTAAATGTGCCCCTTCCAGCCCGTTATTTTCCGTCCCTTCCAGTTCTTATGGGGCATGAAGCCCTTTCTTCAACGGAGCTTCTTGAGTGGGATTATCGCTTCTGTTTTTCACACAGGACGGCTGCTCAGGATGGGGTGAATATTGAGGTTCGGTTTGACAAAACCAAAAAAATTCGGATGGGCTATACGCTTCCAGAAGCATTGGGGCAATACATGTTTTTGCGGGAGGATATCTTAAATGCAAGGGAGGGCGCGGCTAGGGGTATGCTTTCTGCCAGCCGAGAGATACTGAATTCCTGGGGAGTAGACGAAGGAAAGCAGGCGGCCTATAATGGTGAGGATGGTTTTGGATTTGTTCTGTCGGTGGACCCGCAAAAGGAGGAGTTGATTCTGGAGGGCGCAGACGCAGGAGTTGAAATGCAGTTGGTTAGCGGAGAATGGACAGCGCTTAAAGGAGAGGGGAATCGATATGAGATTCCCGAAGACGCTAAAAGAGAGCCCTATCTGTATCGTTTTACTTTACAGGGGCTTCCTCTTGGGCCGGTACGGCAGGTGAATACGACGGTCTGGGTGGCGAGGAATCAGACCATTCCCAATATTGCGCCTGAGTTTGTGCTTACCACGAAGCCAGTCCGGTTTCCGTCGGCGTTAAAGCCCTTTATCCTGCGGGAACAAAGCGTTGAAATGGGTGGCTTCGATGAGGCTTATTTTACACAGAGCATCAGAAAGCTGTGTCAGGACTTTGGAAGCGCGGCATTGGAGATAAGCTTTGGCAGGAGGCTTGCCGAAGCCTTGGATATGTATCTTTGGCTGCCGGTTCTCTATCTGCCGGATATTTCTAAGGATACATGGGATAAAAGCCTTCGGGAGGGGTATGAGGAGATTGAGAAATGGATGAAAGAAAATATCAGTGAAAAGGTATTGGAGGATGGGGTAGTCAGAGTCCATCTTAGCCTGTCTGACGTCAGTGACAAAACGTATTGTAAGGCAGATTTAAAAGAATTAATTTTTAGGATTCAAAAAAACTGTTGATAATCTGGCTATAGTAGTAGTACAATGCTAATTGACGGTAATATCAAAAGGATATGTGTATGATACAGAACAATATAGGGAAAAGTAAAGGAGAGATGATTTATGAAAGTAGTAGCAACAAAGAAAGCGCCGGAAGCATTGGGACCGTATTCACAGGGGTATGTGCACAACGGAATCTTCTATTCCGCAGGCCAGGTTCCGATTAATCCGGAGACAGGCGAAGTAGAGGCGGACACCATTGAGGGACAGACAGAGCAGGTATGCAAGAATTTAGGGGCAGTCTTAGCAGAGGCAGGAACAACCTTTGATAAGGTGCTTAAGACCACCTGCTTCCTGGCAGATATGGGAGATTTTGCGGCATTTAACGAGGTGTACGCAAAGTATTTTACATCCAAGCCGGCGAGAAGCTGCGTAGCGGTAAAGACTCTGCCGAAGAATGTAAAATGTGAAGTGGAGCTGATTGCAGTTGTGGGCGAATAAGCAAAGAAACTGACTGCGGTTTTGAGTGAATAAGAAAAGAGGTAATGAATTATGGCAGAAGAACAGCAGAATGGCTGCACGTCGTCTGACTGCGCCGGATGCGCCCATGCAGGGTCATGCAGCAGCAAGCCCCAGGACTTGAGAGAGCCGGCGAATCCATTTTCCAAGATAAAGAAGGTAATCGCTGTTGTCAGTGGTAAGGGCGGTGTTGGCAAGTCCTTAGTGACTGCAAGCCTGGCAAGAATGATGCGCGAGCAGGGATTTCAGGTAGGGATTCTGGATGCCGACGTGACGGGGCCTTCCATTCCGAAGATGTACGGAATCCACGAGAAGGCAAAAGGAGACGAGGCGGGAATCTTTCCCTGTGAGGCCAAGGACGGTACCAGGGTTATGTCGGTGAACCTGCTTCTTGAGAATGAGTCGGATCCTGTCATCTGGAGAGGGCCTGTGATTGCAGGCGTTGTGACCCAGTTCTGGACGGACGTTATGTGGGGAGAGCTTGACTATCTGTTCGTGGACATGCCGCCGGGAACCGGCGACGTGCCACTGACGGTGTTCCAGTCTCTTCCGGTGGACGGCGTGGTAATCGTGACGTCTCCACAGGATTTGGTGCAGATGATTGTGAAGAAGGCTTTCAATATGGCGAAGGCTATGAATATTCCGGTACTTGGGATTGTGGAGAATTATAGCTATCTGGTGTGTCCGGACTGCGGGAAGCAGATTTCCGTGTTCGGGGTTAGTCATGTAGAGCAGGCGGCAGAAGAACTTGGAATTCCGGTGCTTGGGAAGATGCCGATAGATGCAAGACTTGCTGAGGCGGTGGAGAATGAGAAGTTCCATGAGATCAGCAACGAGTATCTTAAGGCGGCTGTGAATCAGATATAGACGAAGGAATTGTGGCGCAGGCGGCAGGGAAGGGCTGTCTGCGTCATTTTTTGAGTTCATAGGGAAAATGTGAGGGATAAGGATAAAAGTCCTTAGGAAAATGTGGGAGATATAGATAAAAGTCCTTAGGAAAATGTGGGAGATATAGATAAAAGTCCTTAGGAAAATGTGTATATAGCTTGAAAAAATGCAGATAATAATCTATAATTATTAGAGAAAAATATTCTTGGGGGACAGGATATGTATCGCAGATTGATTGAACATTTAAAAAGCTGGAAAGAAAGTCAAAATCGTAAGCCCATGATTCTGCGAGGCGCCAGACAGGTGGGAAAAACATGGCTTATGAAGGAATTTGGCCGTACCTGTTATAAAAAGTGCGCGTATATTTCTATGGATGAAAATGAAGTTATGGAGGAAGTATTCAGGGATGCATTTGACATTTCAAGAATTATCACGGCCCTTGAGATTGCCGTGGGCTTTCAGATTGAGCCAGGTAATACATTGATTATATTTGACGAGGTACAGGAAATACCAAGAGCGTTAAAGGCATTGAAGTATTTTTGTGAGAATGCGCCAGAATACCATGTGATTGCCGCAGGTTCACTTTTGGGTGTGGCATTGCACGAGGGGACTTCATTCCCTGTGGGAAAGGTTGAATTCTGCGACTTATATCCTATGGATTTTTGGGAGTTTTTAAAGGCGTGCGGCGAGGATGGTCTGGCAGATTTACTAACTGCAAGAGATTACGGATTAATCTCTGATTTTAAAAATAAATATATGGACTATTTGAAGTACTATTACTATGTGGGAGGAATGCCGGAGGTAGTGTCCGTTTTTTCAGAGGAAAGGGATATGAAGCAGGTTCGTGTCATTCAGAAGCGTTTGCTTGCTGCCTATGAGAATGATTTTTCAAAACATGCACCGAAGGAGGTTGTCACACGGATACGGATGCTATGGAATTCCGTTCCGACACAGCTTGCCAAGGAGAATAAGAAGTTTATATACGGACTGATACGGGATGGGGCGAGAGCCAGGGAATATGAGGTGGCGATTACCTGGTTGATTGACTGCGGGCTGGTATATAAAATAAACCGTGTAAGTAAACCAGGTTTTCCCCTTCGTGCTTATCAAGATTTTAAGGCGTTTAAACTGTTTGTTTTAGATATCGGTCTTTTGGGGGCAATGTCGGGGCTGAATGCAAAGATTATATTAGAGAAGAGTCGTTTGTTTGAAGAATTTAAGGGTGCGTTGACAGAGCAGTATGTGATGCAGCAGTTGGTTGTTAATCCCGAAAATGATCTGTTTTACTGGTCTTCTGAGAACGGAACAGCGGAGATTGATTTCCTTTTGCAGAATGAGGAGGGAATCATACCAGTGGAAGTGAAGGCGCAGGAAAATCTGCAGGCGAAAAGCTTGAAACTGTTCTGTGAAAAATATCATCCTAATCTGGCGGTGCGGACATCTATGTCCGATTATAGAGAGCAGGACTGGATGGTAAATATTCCGCTGTATCTTGTTGGAAGGGATTTCTTATGATAAGGAGAGGACTGCTTGCGATGTATAAGATATTGATTGTAGAGGATGATAGGGTAATCGCCCAGGCTCTTGCCTCCCATCTGGGCAAATGGAATTATGAGACAAAATGCGTTGATGATTTTAAGAATATAGTGGATGAGTTCCGCAGGTATGACCCCCAGTTGGTTCTCCTTGATATCATGCTTCCGTTTTTTAACGGGTTCCACTGGTGCCAGGAGATTCGGAAAGTGTCGGAGGTGCCGATTATCTTTCTGTCTTCCGCAAACGACAACATGAACATCGTCATGGCCATGAACATGGGCGGTGATGAGTTCATCGAGAAGCCTTTTGATTTGAATGTGGTGACGGCAAAGGTGCAGGCAATCTTAAGGCGGTCTTACTCTTTTCAGGGTACGGTCAATGTGATGGAATACCATGGGGCAATCCTGAACTTAAATGATGCGACGCTGGTAAATAAGGAGCAGAAGACTGAGCTTACGAAGAATGAATTCCGTATCCTTCAGATGCTTTTGGAGAATGTGGGAAGGATTGTATCCAGAGACAGTATTATCACCAGGCTGTGGGAGAACGATGAGTTTATTGACGATAATACGCTGACGGTAAATGTCGCAAGGCTTCGGAAGAAATTAGAGCAGATTGGACTTACGCAGATGATACGGACGAAAAAAGGGATTGGGTATATGGTGGAGCAATGAAGACAACGAGGGCATTTTTTAGAGAACGAAAGAGAGAGCTAGGCTTATGCGCCATATTGCTGGGAACTTTTGCGGTAGTATCTTATCTGTATGGCATCCGTATGGATGCGGTGGAGTATGCCCTTTTGTTATCAGCAGTCTGGGTGCTGCTTTTAGGCATACCGGACTATCTGCGGTTTGTGCGAAGGCATAAGGAACTGCTTGAGGCAGAGAAGGGCTTGGAGTCGGGAATTGATGGAATACCGGATGCCTGTACTCTTTTGGAGGAGGATTATCAGAGGATTATTACGAGGCTGTATGAGGCGAGGATTGAGGCAGAATCGGCAGGGAGAATCGCCAGGCAGGAGATGGTGGACTATTATGGGATGTGGGTGCACCAGATTAAGACACCCATCGCGGCAATGTATGTTCTGCTTCAGGCTTTAGAGGAGTGCCAGCTTGAAGACGAGGGGGCGCCTCAGCATACCTTGACGGATGAAGCCCAGACGCCCGAAGGGGATAAATTACGGGGCACCCTTGGGCATCCTTTCAGGGATGAGGCCCATTGGCCCCGTGTAGGCATGGATTGCGGTGCGCCCTTTGGGTATCTAAAAGAGATGAAAATGGAATTGTTCAAGATTGAGCAGTATGTGGAGATGGTCCTTACTTACCTGAGGATGGAGGAGATGTCCTCTGACTTGTCTTTTGAAAGCTGTTCTCTGGATTCCATTATTAAGCAGGCTGTCCGCAAGTATTCCCAGATGTTTATTCTTAAGAAGATTCAGCTTGTATATACGCCGATTGAGATGAAGGTTCTGACTGATGAGAAGTGGCTGGTTTTTGTGTTAGAGCAGATATTGTCCAATGCGTTGAAATATACCTCCACAGGGAAGATATCGGTTTATACGAAAGGGCAAAATTGTCTTGTGATTGAGGATACCGGAATCGGAATCTGGCCGGAGGATTTGCCCAGGGTATTTGAGAAGGGATTTACGGGTTATAATGGGCGCAAGGATAAAAAGTCTACGGGGATTGGGCTGTATCTGTGCAAGTCGGTGATTGATAAGCTTAAGCACCAGATTTGGATTGAGTCTGAGGCGGGAAAGGGGACGAAGGTGTATCTGTCGCTTCAGAGGAATATGATGAGGCATGAGTGATGTGTTTTCAAAGGTAATCGTTTCTAGTCACTTTTTTCGTAATTTTTTAAAAGTGGTGATGAGAGATACAACGGAAAGGCCGGAAGGGATTAAAGCTGGTGGGGTCAGATGAAGATATCGTCAGATCTCTTTTAGATTAAGTCTTTACACTTGTTACATTGCTAATTATAATGTATTGTAAATATTGATTAATGTAAGTATAGTAAAAGGTAGGAAAAACAGTATTATTAGAAAGTCTTTATAAAATATATAAGTCGTTGAACTGAAATATAGGTGATATCATGGAACTTTCTGATGAAAAATCAAGTAGAAATAATTTTTTAAATGATTATGAGGACGATATGGATATGAACATATATGTGAAAATAAAAGAACTTGCAGATAAATATGCATCAGAGCTTAAAAATCAGGTAGATGCTCGAATTGAGGAAATGAAAAGTGATGACACGTCGCATTATTTGATATATAGAGTATTAGGGGTTACTAATCAAGAAGGAAGTTTTATTGATTTATATCAAAATAAAGGACGATTTTTATATAAGTATGCAGGTGCATTTTTGGAAGAAGCTGCCTGTATGTGCATAAAGCATAAATATTCTAAAGCTGCAAAAATAAGAATTCCAAATACGTTGGGGAGTCGCCCCAAGACTTTTGAAATTGATTGTTTGGTTGATGGAATGGCACATGAAATAAAATGGAGAGATGCAACAACAGATGGGGACCATATTACAAAAGAGCATACACGAGTTAAAGTTATAAAAGAGAAAGGTTATACGCCCATAAGAGTTATGTTCTATTATCCACAACGTTCGCAGGCTAAAAAAATTCAAGAAACTTTAGAAACCTTGTATAAGGGGATTGGTGGGCAATATTATTATGGTGATACTGCTTGGGAATATATAAAAGAAATGACAGACATTGATTTGTTGGATATTCTTCAAAAAATTGCAGATTCAAGGAAGTGATAGTGAAATGGTAATACAGGGAGATTGTTTGGGAGTTTTGAAACAGATGGATCGTAATTCAGTTGATATGATTTATTTAGACCCACCTTTTTTTTCGCAGAAAATACAGTCTTTGAAAGATACACAAGGGAATGAGTATTCCTTTGGAGATACTTGGAATAGTCGGGAAGATTATTTAGATTATATGAGGGTACGTGTATATGAATTGAAACGAGTTTTAAAAGATACAGGAAGTATATTTTTGCATTGTAACGAAAAGGCATCACATTATTTGAGAATAATATTAGACGATGTTTTTGGAGAAGACAACTTTAGAAGTGAGATTATATGGACGTATAAAAGATGGTCTAATTCAAAAAAAGGATTGTTGCCAGGGCATCAAACAATTTTCTTTTATTCAAAAACAAATGATTATAAATTTAATATTGTTTATACAGAGTATTCTCCAACCACTAATATTGACCAAATTCTTCAAGAGAGGGTGAGGGATAATAGAGGAAAAACAATTTATAAACATGACAATAATGGTGAAGTTATTTTGTCGAAGGAAAAAAAGGGAGTTCCGATGTCAGATGTTTGGGAGATTCCATTTTTAAATCCCAAAGCTAAAGAACGAGTTGGATATCCGACACAAAAACCTATTGAATTACTTGAAAGAATAGTTCGTATTAGTACTGATGCAGGTGATACGGTACTTGATCCTTTTTGTGGGAGTGGAACGACAATAGTTGCGGCTGAATTAATTAATAGAAAAGGAATAGGAATTGATATTAGCCAAGATGCAGTAGAAATATCTGAAAATAGATTAAAAAATCCATGTAAAACAGAATCCAGATTACTGAAATTAGGTATTGAATCATACAAGACAAAAAATGATATTGATAGTGCCATTCTAAATCAATTGGATTGTGATGTGGTGCAAAGAAATAGGGGGATTGATGGATTTCTAAAAAAATATTATAAAAATGCACCTGTGGCAGTGAAAATCCAAAAACCAACAGAAAGTCTTAGTGAGGCGGTGAATTTGTTAAAAACAGCAGGAAAGAAAAAAAAATGTAGTGTAACAATTTTAATACGCACTCAAAATGACGATTTAATCAGGAATATTAATATTCCGTCAAATATGGTCATAATTGATGATTATAAGATACAACTTGAAAATGAATTAAAAGAAATGTCTCTTAATGTATGTGCGTCAATTATGTAATTATGTTAGATGCTATGTGTCAATTAAATACGGATCAGGTGATACATTCTATACGTCAATACTTTCTAAATAATGGAGGGAATTGAACTTAACTGGAAAATGAAAAATAAGAGTGATGGTAAAAAATAATTGAATAATATTTTGAGCAATAATAAGAGGGACTACTTACCTTGATTAACAATCAACTGTGAGAAGTCCCTTTTTTATTTTCGCAGAGTAACTTCCTCTGCGAAAATTATTTCTAAAGAACATATTTATTGTAAACACCCAACCCCCATAAGTCAATACCTAAAATATTTTTGTAATAATTTGGTGCAGATTTCTTACAAAGATTTAGAGAGAAAATATATAATTTCTTATATTATATATAAAATAATTCGATATTTGAAATAAAAACTGTTAATTTATATAGAAAATCAACAGCAAATTTTCGCAGAGGAAGTTACTCTGCGAAGTTGGAGGGATTGGTATCTGGTACTTAATAGACTGCCGCGGTCAGGAGGAGGCGGAAGCGGTTGTTTCATATAGAGAATATTTAACTACAGAAGCAGCAAAAGACATTTTCCTGCTGACATATGACCGGATGCGCCGTTATGAAGGGGCGTGGCATACGGAAAAGAGACTCTTATTCCCCTCCTATGTGTTTGTGGAGAGTGAGAATAGAACGCTTCTTTTGGAGGAATTGAGAGAGCGTGGGATGGAAGCATTTTTTTTGAATGAATTGGGAGAAAGAAGAAGGAATTCATTTCCTGCCAAGAAACCCGTAAAAAGTGAAGCTGCCAAAAAGGGTATTCCATTACTCTGTATCAAGCAAGCTGAGGAGAGGTTTTTAAAAGATTTATATGGAGACAGCCGCAATCTGAAAATGTCAAGGGGGATCGTCAAGAACGGGGTCACCCAGGTAACAGCAGGACCTCTGAAGGGATTGGAAAAGAGGATATGCAGGATTGAAAGGCATAAGAGGCTTGTAAAGCTTAAGATGTCTACAGAACAGAGTATTGGCTATATTACGGCGGGGTTGGAGATTACGGAGAAGATTTAGAAAGTTGGCTAAAAATAAGGAGAGGATTGCATGAATACGAACTGGTGTGTAATGCGGACAATTCCAGGGAAAGAAGCAGAGGCGGCTGCATTGATGGAAAAGAAAATCAGCCGTAAGCTATGGGATTCTTTAAGGATACTTCGGAAGCAGCAGCTATTCCGCACAAAAGGGATGTATCTCCTGAGTAAGAAGGAAATGTTTCCAGGGTATATTTTTGTGCATACAACATCGCCAAAGGAGCTTAGGAAGGAATTGGAGAAATCCAGGCAGTTTCCCCAGTTGGTGGGCGGCCAGGGGATTGACATTGTACCGGTGGAGCCAAAGGATTTGAAATTCCTTAAAAATGTCTGCGGCGAGAATTTGGGGCATGATATGAAGTTGTCTACGGTACAGGTGGACGATGAGGGGCAGGTAAAAAGCGCGGCAGGAGTGTTAAAGCCCTACCTAAACCAGATTACCAGACAAAGGCTCAGACATCGGTATGTGACGGCCAGGGTTCGTTTGTTTAACCGCCAGGAGGACGTGCTGTTCGGGATACGAGTGGAAGGAGATCCCAGGTAGGGAGAGTGTGCATAGATGAATGATTTTTTAACTGATTCGAGATTCAAGGATATTGTTCCATTTTCATCCAGGATTTGTCTCTCCAGCCCTACCATGCATGGTGACGAGCAAAAATGGGTGGATGAAGCAATCCGGACAAACTGGGTTTCTACAGTTGGGGAAAATATTAATGAAGTAGAAAAAATGACTGCTGAAATAATTAATCGAAAATATGCAGTTGCTTTGTCTGCTGGAACGGCGGCATTGCACCTTGGTATCAAACTGGTTGGAGAAAAACTCTATGGTCAGCCAAAGATTGGTCATGGTACGCTTGAAGGTCGTAAAGTATTCGTATCAGACATGACCTTTGATGCTACAGTCAATCCAATTGCCTATGAGGGCGGAGAACCTGTTTTTATCGATACTGAATACGATACGTGGAACATAGATCCAATAGCTTTAGAGAAAGCGTTTGAGCTGTATCCGGATGTGAGAGTTATTGTAGTCGCTCACTTATATGGTACACCAGGCAAAATTGACGAGATTAGGGCGATTGCTGATATGCATGATGCACTTATTGTAGAGGATGCTGCAGAATCATTGGGCGCTACATACAAAGGTATACAAACCGGTAATTTTGGCGCTGCATCAATTATTTCCTATAATGGAAATAAAATTCTGACTGGCAGTTCAGGTGGAATGTTTTTAACAGATAAAATTGAGGATGCAAATAAGATAAGGAAATGGTCCACACAGAGCCGAGAGGATGCTGCATGGTACCAGCATGAAGAGATGGGCTATAATTACCGCATGAGTAACATTATTGCAGGGATCGTTCGTGGGCAGTTGCCATATTTGAATGAGCATATTGTTCAGAAGAAGCAGATTTATGAAAGGTATAAGGAGGGTTTGGCTGATCTTCCTGTAAAGATGAATCCGTATGATGAAATTAATAGTGAACCTAATTTCTGGATGAGTTGTATGACTATAGATGAAGAATCTATGTGTCAACAGGTGCGAGGGGAAAAGGATAGCTTATATCTGACAGAGCCTGGGAAATCCTGCCCGACAGAGATTTTGTCTGCTCTGAGTGCATTCAATGCGGAAGGCCGTCCAATTTGGAAGCCAATGCATATGCAGCCGTTGTATCGGATGACCCCGTTTATAACTGCCGATGGCAATGGTAGAGGGCGGACAAATGCGTATATAAGTGAGTCCGGAACGGATGTTGGAGCCGATATTTTCAACCGTGGGCTGTGTTTGCCGTCTGATAATAAGATGAAACCAGAGGAACAGAACATAATTATCGATATCATCCACCGTTGTTTTCTGTGAGGAGAAGCGCATTGGCTGCATATGCATGAGGAGTTAATTGGACTGCCTTGCAAACCGTGGAAATAGGAATTTGATAAAAGCGTTAGTACATCTTATGTGAGAGGGGTAGTTTATGCAGCATAAGTCATATGGGCCATATGAGAAATACATAAAGCGGCCACAGGATTTTTTATGTGCTTTATTGGCGATTATTGTCCTGTCACCGGTCATGCTGATTACAGCAATTCTTGTGAGAGTGAAACTGGGATCGCCTGTGTTGTTCACACAGGAACGGCCGGGGATGATAGACCCAAAGTCGGGAAAAGAGAAGATATTCAGGCTGTACAAGTTTCGGACAATGGCAGACGGAACCGATGAGAACGGGGAACCCTTACCTGATGAAGTCAGGCTTACGAAGTTCGGGCGCACACTTCGCTCCACCTCCCTTGATGAACTGCCAGAGCTGATTAATATCATCAAAGGCGATATGGCGGTGGTAGGCCCACGGCCGCTTCTGGTGAAGTACCTTCCGTATTACACAGAAGAACAGCGCAGACGCCACATTGTTCGTTCGGGACTGACTGGTTACGCCCAGGTACACGGCCGCAATACAGTGAACTGGGACGAAAAATTTGAGATGGATGTTAAGTACGTTTCAAATATTACATTTCTTGGCGATGTGAAGATCATTTTTGAAACCGTCGGTAAGGTATTCAGGCGGGAGGGAATCGCTTCAGAAACCTCCGCAACCATGGAGGATTTTAGAGATTACTGCGACAGTATTGGCAGAGTCCCAGAAGGGGTGGGCAGCAGGCAGACAATGAGTAGATTATAGATAACAGGGGTGGAAGAATGAAAGATCCACTGATCAGCGTAATTGTACCAATTTACATGATAGACAGATACATCGGAATTTGCATAGAGAGCATTATCAGCCAGACATACAGAAACCTTGAGATCATTTTGGTCGATGATGGCAGCAAGGACAGATGTTCCGAAATATGCGACCTGTATGCGAAAAAGGATCCGCGTGTCCGGGTGATACACAAGCCGAACGGCGGCCTTGTATCCGCCAGAAAAGCGGGGCTTCAGCAGTCTAACGGCGCTTACATAAACTATGTTGATGGCGATGACTGGATTGGTCCGGGATTTATAGAAGGACTTTATACTGCGGCATCCACTTCCGGTGCTGACATGGTCTGCGCCGGACATACCCGCGATCTCTTTTCCAAATCGGCGCATTTCACCAATGCTCTCCCTGCGGGGATATATGAAGGGGAACGGTTGAAGTGGCTCTGGCAGAACATGATTTTGTTCGGCTCCTTTTACCGTCCGGGGATATCCACATATGTCTGGAACAAGCTGTTCAAGAGAGAAGTGTTATTGGCTCCGCAGTCGTCTGTGGACAGCCGTATTTCCATTGGTGAGGACGGCGCGGTGACATACCCGGCTCTTTTGAACTGCAAAAGGGTGGTAGTGACAGACAATGTTGCCTACCATTATAGACAGAGAGAAGATTCCATGCTGAAGCAGAGCGCCAGTTATAGCGTGGAAGCACAGAAGCTGAAATATCTGTATGACTATATGATGAGATGGAGTCAGTCAACCGCCCCAGAGCTTGACATAGCGTCTCAGGTAACGGATTATATTCTTTCCATCGCAATCATGCGCTCCGGTGGAAGGCTGCCGCAGGATGATTTCTCCACTTTTGACACAGCTTACTATGGCAAGGATGTGGTTATCTACAGCGCAGGGACGTTCGGTCAGCAGCTGATCGCAAGGTTCAAGGAAACCGGGCACTGTAATGTGGTCGCCTGGCTGGACGATGATTACTGGGAATACCGGAGGTGCTACATGGATGTCGATCCGGTGGAGAGCATTACATCCATAGATTATGACTATGTTCTCATAGCTGCCGTTGACCCCGGTGTAGCAAAGAGCGTTAAGAAGCGCCTGTTGGATCTTGGCATCAGTGCTGAAAGGATTCTGACAGTATCGGTGCTGGACGACAAAGAAGGACTGATGAGCCGATTCCTTGACACAGACACCATAAAAGTAGAAGAAGCGAAAAGAAAACGAGAGGTATTGTCGCATGCGTGATTTTACTACAGAAATTTTATCTGCCAAAGGCCCCGCCATTCTTGCCGTTGGACAGGCAGGATATATCATCAAAAGCCATAACGGGCAGTTACTGGCTATAGACCTCTATCTTTCCAATTGTGTGGAACGGGTGGAAGGGAATAAGGGCTATAAAAGATTGCTCCCTCAGATTTTGAATCCCAGTGATATCGATTTCGATGTGGTAATCTGCACACACCCGCATCTGGATCATTTTGATATTGACGTAGTACCGGAGCTGTTGAGTAACGGCAGGACAAAGCTGTTCTGTTCGGCGGACTGTGAGAAGCTGGTTCATCAAATGCAGATGGAGTATGATTTCCTGTCTATCACCTATGTAAAATCGGGAGACCATTGCATTGAGGGAGATTTCGATATCATGTTTGTCAACTGCGATCACGGAGCTGGCGCACCGGATGCGGTCGGTGTGGTTGTAAAGGTGGATGGAAAGACGATCTATGAAGCCGGAGATACCTGCCTGAGATTAGACCGGATCAATGAAATCCCACAGCTGCTTGACGTGTTGATCGCTCCAATCAACGGTGCATATGGGAATCTGAATGAAGATGACTGTGCGGTTCTGGCCGAGAACCTGAAACCGGGAATAACGATTCCGTGCCATTATGGAATGTTCGCATCCCACCACGGCGATGTTGGCAAATTTTATGACATCATGACGGAAAAGAAACTGCCTTTCCTGCTCATGCGGCAGGGTGAACAGTATCAGCTCTGAGGGAGCGGGAAGGAAAAGAAAATGAACAACGAGGCAAAAGAATCAAAAGATTCAAGAGAAGTAAAAGTTGCAAAAGAAACAAGAGAATTTGAAGGGAAGAAGCTTCTTATCCTTGGTGGGAACCCGGAGACTATTCCGCTGGTGGAGATCGCCAATAACTGGGGGATTAAAACGATTGTCGTATCCGCAAGGCATACCGATCCTGCAAAGACTTATGCGTGGAAAGCATATGATTTTGAAGGATTGGATACGGGGGCAGTCATCAAGATCGCCACGGAAGAAAAGGTGGACGGCGTCCTCGTCGGCGTGGCGGATATTCTTGTTCCCATGTATTGCAAGGTCTGCGAGGCTCTTGACCTTCCCTGTTATGCGACACAGGAAATCGTGGATGTGTTCAGCTTTAAGGATGTCTTCAAATCCACCTGTGAGAGGTATGGTGTCCACGGCATCCCGGAGTTCTATCTGGACAGTAGCATGAACCCGGAAGATCTGGCGAAGATTCAGTTCCCCGTCATGGTGAAGCCCGTGGATAATGGCGGCGGCGTGGGCATGACGGTTGCCTACAACGAGGAAGAACTGAGAAAGGGTGTAACGGTGGCACTGGAAAACAGCCGCACCAAACGTTTTATCGTTGAGAAGTATATGCAGTGCGAAGACATGGGTATGTACTATACCTTTAAGGATGGGTATTGCTCCGTTTCCTGTATTTATGATCGCTATACCACCGATGAACAGCCGGGGCTGTCCCGCGTCTGCCTCGGCGGTACCTATCCATCCAAGCATCTGGACGAGTATTTTGAACGGATGCATCCCAATGCTCTGCGTCTCTTCAGGGAGATCGGGATTAAAAATGGTGTGCTAATGCTCTCCGGTTTCTATGAAAATGGCGAGTTTTATGTGTATGACACCGGTTTCCGCCTTCAAGGCGAAGCGCCGCATCTTCTGATGAAGGCAATCCACGGTTTTGACCAGAGGGAGATGCTGATCCGTTTCGCACTGACCGGATCTGAGGGTGACGTGGAGCTAAAAATGGAAGATGACACTAGGCTTCGAGGCAAGTGGGCGGCTACGCTTTGGTTCCTGCTGAAGGAAGGCAGGATTGCGAAGATTGAGGGTCTGGACAGGCTGGATCAGGACGAGAGAGTGGTTGCTAACATTCAGCGTCTGCATGAAGGCGACACTGTTCTGCCTGAGTGGATCGGAAACGAAAAACAGGTGCTGACGAGAATGTACCTTATCTGCAACAGCAGGATGGAGCTGGCGGATACATTGAAATATTACATGAACACAGTGAAAGTGCTGGATGAAGAAGGAAACAATCTGCTTCTGAAAGGCTTTGATGTTAATAAAGCATTGGAACTTAAATGATCTCTTCCGCCATATTTCCGCTGTTTAGCAGGTGAGAGAAGATAGATTTGCCTGTAGAATCTGCGAAAATGGAAGTTGATAAGAGAAAGGAAGAGAAAATAGATGGAATTTAAACGACTGAAAGATAAAGTGATTGTGATATCCGGGGGCACTAAGGGAGTCGGCAGAGCATTCGCTGAAGTCGCGGGAAGAGAGGGTGCTAGGGTTGTCATCGGCGGGCGTGATGAGAAAGCAGGAAAGGAAGCTGTCAGGAATATCAGGACATTCGGGTCAGAGGGCTTGTTCGTCCACTGTGATCTTCTGAAGGTTGACGACTGCAGGAATCTGTTTGATGCAGGTTATGAGAAGTTCGGCAAGATCGATGGATTCTTCAACTATGCCGGAGTCACGCCGGTAAGTCCTCTGGATGCCTGTGATGAGGAAACCTTTGACTGGGTGATGGATGTAAACTTCAAAGCCGCGTTCTTCTGCTGTCAGGAAGCCGTGAAGTATATGCGGATGAATGGCGGTGGCAGCATTGTCCTCACCGGTTCAGCCCATGGGTGGGGAGGACAGAAGGATAGAGCTGCTTATGCATGCAGTAAAGGCGTGTTGCGGATATTGATGGAGCATATCGCCCACCAGTATGCATCTGAACTGATCCGATGCAATTATCTGACGCTTGGCTGGACCCCGACTGAGGGCGAGGTAAGCCTTAGAATTTCACAGGGCGAAAGTGAGGCGGAGTTGCGGAAACGCGCGGCGGAAATCCTTCCGATGGGGCGGATGTGCGAACGGAATGACTACATGGAAGGGCTGCTCTACCTGATGAGCGATGCAAGCGCGATGATGACGGGGAGCACGTTCAGGCTGACTGCTGGGGAGTATATTTGATAATAGGAGTTTCTAAAAAATGATATGCAATAGCTTTTCTGGAATAATGAATAGGCGAAGAACTAACCTGCGATAAAAGACAAGTCAAGTAATGAAAAAATATCTTAGAGAAATAAGAGAGAATTAGGTTCTGAAAAAATCCATTTATGCATGATTAGTTGATGGGAGAGAAAAATATGAAAATCTTGATTCTTTCAAATAAAAGCGGAGCCATGGTAGATTTCCGATATGAGCTAATAACTGAATTGTCCAAAAAAAACTCAGTTGTTATTGCAACTCCTTTTGACGATAAAATGGAAAAGCTTCGTTCGATGCCTATACGACTTATAGAAGTCAGCATAGATAGAAGAGGGATTAATCCCTTTAAAGATGCTAGGCTAATATTAAAATATTTAAGAGTATTAAAGCAAGAACAACCGGACATTGTAATTACGTATACTATAAAGCCTAATATATATGGAGGATTGGTGTGCCGAATGAAAAATATTCCTTATGCGGCCAATATTACTGGTCTTGGCACATCATTTCAAAATGGAGGTTTGATTAAAATAATAGTTACCTGTCTTTATAAAATAGCCTTAAAAGACGCAAAAGACATTTTTTTTGAGAATACCGGAAATAGGGAAGTATTAGTATCGAATAAAATTTGTGATTTTGAAAAACACATATACTAAATGGTGCCGGAGTAAATCTAGCTAGATTTTGTTATCAGCAATATCCAAATAATGACGTCCCTAATTTTTTATTTGTTGGGCGTGTGATGAAAGAGAAGGGTGTTGACGAATTGTTTGCGGCGATGAAACAGTTGAATGCAGAAGGTAGGAGTTGTTTCTTGAACATAGTGGGGCCGTGTGAAGAAGGCTATGAAGAAATACTTCATAAGTATGAAAAATTAGGTTGGTTAAAGTATCACGGTTACCAAGAAGATGTTATTCCTTTCATAAGAAAAAGTGATTGCTTTGTTCTGCCTTCATACCATGAGGGAATGGCAAACACAAACCTTGAATGTGCAAGTTCTGGACGACCAATAATCACCAGTAATATTCCAGGATGTAAAGAGGCTGTCATTGAAGGAATTACTGGTTTTACTTGTATGCCAAAGAATTTTGATAGTTTATATAAAGCAATGCTAAGAATGCTTGAGCTTAACCAAGGTGATAGGATTAAAATGGGAAAAGCTGGGCGAAAGCATATGGAAGATTTTTTTGATAGAAGGAAGGTAGTTCAAGAAACAGTAGAGGTTATTAACTTATAAGAATAATTTAAAATAATAAATGTTAATTATAGATTATTTGAGATTAGTGAATTATTGCTGATATAAGAGGTGATATAGTGAGTAGCTGCCCATTAATAAGCATTGTGGTTCCAGTGTACAATGTTGAAAACTACATTAATAAATGCGTCGATAGTTTACTAAAACAAACATATAGTAATATAGAAGTAGTCTTGGTTGATGACGGATCGACAGATAGTTCATCCATCATTTGTGATAGACTTTCAGTGGAAAATGAGTGTGTAATAACTTATCACAAGAAAAATGAAGGTCTGGGATATGCGAGGAACTATGGCGTAAATAAGGCTAAAGGTGATTGGATTGTATTTGTTGATTCTGATGATTATGTTAGAGAAGATTACATACTATATATGTGGAATCTATCGTATAATGGAACTGTTGATCTGGTTTCTTGTGGAATTACATTGGAAGCTGAAAATGGAACCGAGTTATCTATTTCAACATGCAGAGAATGCTTTGTAAATTCATCGAAGGATGCTTTTTTTAACATATATATTAAAGGAATAGAGAGGTACACTGCATATTCAAAACTGATAAGAAAAGAGATAGCATTAAACAATCAATTCCCTAAAGGGTATTTTGAAGATTTTGCAACAACTTACAGATATTTAAGTCAATGTACAAAAGTTTCGTTTGGAGATGGAGGGGAGAATTACCGATATATACAAAGACAGGGAAGTATTTTAAATAGGAGACTCGAAAAGAAGCATTTGCACTGTTTTGAAATATGTGAAGATATTGCATCTTATATTCAGGAATCATATCCGGATTATCGCAAGTATATAGTATTACTTTATGAAACACAGCTAATTCAAATACTAAACAAACAAAGCATGGGGAAGAAAGAATATAGTAATCTTTTTTTAAATACAGACCTATATTTCGTGCAAAAATCCCTTGCCTATTATTTGATAAAAAGATTAGCAAAAGTCAGAAGATTATTGGACTTCTATTATGTACAACGCCAAAGTTGTATAAAATAAGTAGAAGAACAAAGAAGTTAATGAGGAATATGAGATAGGGAATAAGAATGAAAAGTTTAAAGATAAATATTAGTTTAACCACTATAATGCTCTATGCTATGTTCATAGCTATGTTTAGACCTGAGATTCTTCAACCCAATGTGCAGGTTGTTTTCAGAATTGCATTTTTAGGTTTGACATTGATTTACATTTTATTGACAACAAATATTAGAGAGTATTGGAATGTGGCTCTGCCCTTGTCGCTGTGTGTTTTTCTATCGAGTTTTATTAATTACAAGGACGGATTATTAAACTATAGCAATTTTCTTAATGGAACATTAAGAGCAATGTGTATATATTGCTTATATATCATGTTTTCAAAAGTGGTGAAGCAAAAAGGTGCGCATGCGTTGCTGGTTTATTTACATAGATTACTTTCACTTTATGCAATAATATCTGTTATATCCATATTCTGGGTAGTGAGAGATCAAAACGGATTATACTTTTTTGGATCAAAATATACTACCACATATTTATTGATCTTTTATTCAGGAGTAACGTTTTGTTTGTATGAGGATAGAATTAAGCAGAGTCTTTATTATAAAATAAAATATCTATTTATATACTTAATTGTGGGATTATCAATTGCATATACAGGCTGTGTAACAGGGGTTGTGACATATGCTGCTTTTTTCGTGCTTTCATTCGCAGGAGATCAAATAAAGAGAATACTTACAAAACCACATGTGGTCGTACTATGCATGATAGGAGCATTATTACTCCTTCTTTCTTTACAAGCAGTTTTACAGAACGAACTGGTTAAAGATATTATAATTAACATTCTACATAAAGACATGACTTTAACGGACAGACTTCGATACTATAATAGGGCTGCTTTTGTAATCCAAAATGGCAATTTGTTTTGGGGTTACGGATATGCAAGCGAGTTAATGAGAAGCAATATTGGTTTAGGAACGAATCTTCAAAATGGTTTGCTTCATATGATAGCTGAGTATGGGGGCGTTACCGTAATTGTTTTACTGATAAGCACATTTTATTTAACAAGGAACAACTTTAAGACAGCATATTGGGGAATGTACATGGCACTATATACTTTCATAATAGCATCTATTGTAGAGGTTTCATATCAGTTGGTGTTCTATTCTATATTGTTTTTAGTTCATCTACTTCAAAAGGATGAAACAGCAGGTTATTATGGAATTGGAGTGGCTTCTTACTCTACAAAGAGAAGGCATTTTTCAGTGAGATGGAAATCTATATGAACAATATAGCTCTTTAAACAATTATAGTCAGCGAGGGATTAAAGTTATAATATGAAAATGGGTGTAATAAGTGTCGTTATTCCAATATATAATGCCCAGAGACATCTCGAAAGATGTTTGTTAAGCATAACACAGCAGACATTTACTAATTTTGAATGCATTCTAATAGATGATGGTTCCACGGACGATTCCCAGGGAATATGCCATAAGTATATTAATGAAGATAGCAGATTTACATATATACGTAAAGATAACTCAGGTGTCAGTGCATCACGTAATATTGGTGTACAAGCTGCAGCCGGTGAATATATTGCTTTTGTAGATGCAGATGATTATATTGAGAAGGATTATCTTCAAATACTGTTTTCAAAGCTTTCAAAGCTTTCGAATCCGGGACTATGTTTATGTCAGTACTTTATTGATTCGACAGGCAGCTGTTTTCCAGTAATTGAACCAGAATTAAAAAGCTTCAGCAATATTGCCCCCTTTTTTTCTAGAACAAAATCTTAGAGAAAAAGATGGGACTATATATTCTGATAACATATGGGGATCAGTATGGAGATGTCTTTTCTGCAAAAAAGTAATAGAAGAAAACTCAATAGAGTTTAAGTCAAATCTTCGAATTCATGAGGATCAAGTTTTTATATTGGAATACATTAACAGTATTAATGCAAAAAATGTTATATACATCGAAAGACCTTTATATCATTATACAGTGGATTTGAATTACAGTTCTGCTCTTCACAGAGAATATATAACAGATTTGTTTGTTAATGATAAGTACTATTTACAATATGTAAAAGAAATTATTAAAAAAGCGGATGAGCTGAGCAATGTAGTTAAAGAGCAATGCTATTCAAATATATGCTTTCAAAATGCCTATAAAATTATTAGCCAAGAACAGTATCTCCCTATCAAAAAAGCAATGGAGAATTTAAAGTATTATAGTTCTTCAGGATTGAAAGAAGTAACTAGAATCGGTCTTAGTAGCAAAAGACATGATGATAGTAGGAAATGGATTATACTCAAGCTTTATATACTGAATAAATACGTTAGCATTGTACTTCTTTTTAAAATTAAGAGGATAATAAAAAGGAAAAATTAACATGAAAATTGGAATTATTACGCTTCATGCTTCAGAGAATTTCGGTTCAATATTGCAAGCTTTTGCATTACAAAGTTATCTTAATAGTAAAGGACATGATGCATATATTATAGATTATACTTACACGAATGATTATAAACAGTATAATCTCTTTTATATAGCTCCTGGATATTTCGTTAAATCCTTAGCAAAAGATATTCTGTATTTTGATAGGAAAAGAAAAAGGAAAAAGGTTTTTCTTGATTTCTCGAATAGTAAACTGAAGAAAACTAATAAATCATATTATGATAATGATGATTTGTCAGAATTAAACAAGGAATTTGATGCTTTTATTTGCGGAAGTGATCAAATTTGGAATCCGAATTGTTTAAAAGCAATTGTACCTGCATTTTTTTTGGATTTTGCTGACGATAATAAAAGGAAGATAGCGTATGCACCTAGTATGCCAATAGACCCAGGAGAAAAATACTATGACCAAATAAAAAGACTAGTAAATAGGTTAGACTATGTTTCCGTAAGAGAAGACATTAGTGTTAATATTCTAAAAGAACGTATTGGCATAAGACAGGATGTAATAAATGTGTGTGACCCCACTTTACTATTACCTGGAAAGTTTTATATCGACTTATTTGATCTGCACAAACAAGAAACAAGTGCACTGAGAAATGATTATATTTTTGTTTATATTCTTGGAGATATTGGGACGTCACAGAATTTAATCAAAGAGGCGATAAATATACAGAATAAAACACATATGCCTATATATTATGTCAGCAATAGAAAAATAAGAGAATTTGTACATAATAAGAATAAGTATCTGTTAGGAATTGGGCCAAGAGAATTCTTGAAGTTCATTAATAATTCTAACGCTATTTTAACAGATTCATTTCACGCAACAGTGTTTTCTATTTTGTTTGAAAAAAGATTTATCAGCTTTGGTAGAAACGAATCGGAGTCAAGAGTTAAAAATTTGTTGTCTGAGTTAGGACTCATGGATCACTATGGGAGTGATTATTCTTCAGAATGTCTAACGAAAAAAATCTCATATAAAACGATTTTGAGAAAGATTCATCTTATGAGGGAGAATGGGGAACGCTATTTGGAAAAAACCTTATTTAGTTAGTTTATATCAATGGAGGATTATTTGTAGATAATGAGAATTGAACGCACGAAAAATGCATCACGTAATTTTGCTTATGGCATTTTCTATAGATTTTATTCTATAGTGTTCCCATTTGTGATTCGAACAGCCATTATATATCTCTTGGGTGTTGAATACTTAGGGTTAAATAGTCTGTTTTCTTCAATACTACAGGTATTAAATCTTGCTGAACTAGGAGTTGGTTCAGCGATGGTGTTTTCGATGTATGCTCCTATTGCAAGAAATGATAGCTCTAAAATATGTTCGTTGATGAAGTTATATAGAACATATTACAGGATTATTGGATTAGTAATATTGCTTGGGGAGTAATATTATCTCCAATTATTCCGATGTTAATTGAACAGGATGTTCCTCCTAGCATTAACATTTATATATTATATTACCTTAATCTACTCGCAACAATTCTTACATATTGGCTTTTTGCTTATCGAAATTGTTTATTCCAAGCATTTCAAAGAATTGATATTATTACTAAGACAACGCTTATATCAGATACTGTAAAATATTGTGGACAATTAGTTGCTCTAGCTGTTTTCCATGATTTTTATATATTTTTTATTGTTGGAATACTTGGGCAGGTATTTAATAATATATTGATACTTTTATTTTCCAAGAAGTATTATCCAGATCTTAATCCAACGGGTTCTATCCCAAAGGAAGAACGAAAAACCATAAATGGTAGGATACGAGATCTTTTCACTTCAAAACTAGGATGGACGATTGTAAGTTCAGCTGACACTATTGTCATTTCAGCATTTCTTGGACTTAAAGTTTTAGCGGTATATCAAAACTACTATTATATAGTTAGCGCCCTTCAAGGAATGATAATCATTCTTTTTAATTCGGTTGTTGCTGGATCCGGTAATAGTATGATAGTTGATAGCAACGAGAAGAATTATCATGACTTAAAAAAACTAAGTTTTATAACGTTTTGGTTATTAGGTTATTGCTGTGCAGGCATACTATGTATAATGCAGATTTTTATGAAGGTATGGGTTGGCGACGAGCTTTTACTTCCATTCTATTTTGTAATCCTGTTTTGTATCTATTTAACCGGAAACATTATTGTACAGTTGTTAAGCGTTTATAAAGATGCAGCAGGTATTTGGCATAAGGATAGATTTAGACCATTAGCTTCTGGTATTACAAATTTGGGACTCAATTTGATATTTGTAAATTATTTTAATCTTATGGGTGTTGTGTTATCAACTATTATCAGTGTTTTTTTTGTGAGTGTTCCATGGATTATTAAAAACGTTTTTATTCTTATTTTCCCCGGACGTTTTCGAGACTATTTTAGGCTGATGATAAACATGTTATGTGCTATAAGCATTTCTGCGATATTTCCATATTTAATATGTTATGCTATTGAAGGAGATGGAATTGGAAAACTGGTTTTAAATCTTGTGATATGCACCACCGGTTACAATCTGGCAATGTATATTATTTATCGAAGATCAGAAATATTATCGGAATTATTCTCAACAATGAAAATCTTGGCTCGCAATAGATCTTCAAAATAATTGTAATGTCATTAGAGAAATTCTGTTGCCAGGAGGAGATGTATTAAAGGCATTTTCTTTCCAGAGGAGTGTTACGGATACAGCTCTCAAAGTATAAATATATCTATACTGTGGTGCGGTTAAGGAGTTTTTATGAGAAGTGTATGTGAACAAAATAAATGTGCTGGATGTATGGCATGTATAGATATATGTCCGAAGTCTGCAATTAAAATAGTGGATAGTATTGAGTTCTACAATGCTGTGATTGATGCTGAAAAGTGCATTAATTGTAAAGCATGCGAAAATGTATGTCAAGAATTGCATCCTGCAAAAAAGAGAGAGCCGATCTTTTGGAAGCAAGGATGGACGAACAAACTAGATAGATCAAAGAGTTCGTCAGGCGGCTTGGGATATGCTTTGGCAAGTGCATTTATTAAAGAAGGCGGTATTGTGGCTGCGTGTGTGTTTGCCAATGGGGAGTTTAAATTTCAGACGTTTGATAATCTCATTGAACTAGATGCTATTCGAGGGTCTAAATATGTTAAGAGCAATCCAATAGGTATTTATAAGAAGATACGAGAGATTATAAAGGAAAGGAAAGTACTGTTTTTGGGCTTGCCATGTCAAGTATCTGCATTATTAAACTATATTGGAGAACATAATGCTGATAATTTGCTTACAATCGATTTAATATGCCATGGTACCCCTAGTCCCAACATTCTTACAGATTATTATGCTGAGCATCGCATTGATATTAGGGACATTAAAAATATATCATTTAGAAAGAATAGTAATTTAGGATTAATTCAAAATAAATCCCGTTTTACTTACCCTTTTAATATGGATGCTTATAGCCTTGCTTTTCTAAATTCTGTTTGCTATACAGAGAATTGCTATAATTGCGCGTATGCGTCATGGAATAGGGTGTCTGATATTACTTTGGGTGATTCATGGGGGTCTGAATTGAATGATGAGGAGAAAAAGAGAGGAATTTCACTTGTTCTTTGTCAAACCTTAAAAGGAAAGAATTTAATTGATATTGCAGACTTATCCCTAGCGAATGTAGACAGAATAAAAGCAGTAGAAGCAAATCATCAGTTACAACATTCATCTGTCAAAACAAAAAAATATGATGTTTTTATGCAATCATATCTAAAAAATAATAATGTTTCTGAGGCAGTAAGAAAATGTTTTCCCAAACACTATATTAAACAGATTATAAAAACAATACTATATAAGCTTGGAATTTACAAATGGGGGGAGGTAATGTATAGGATTACTTTTGAAACCAAAAGTTGAGTTAAGGAGATGGATATCACCATGTTGACAATCAGTATAATTATACCGGTATATAATTCCCACATGAAGCTTTTTGCCCCGGCAGGGCGGCCGTCTTTGTTCACTAGCACACGCGTCTCATCTGCCTGCAGCATATGGTAGCTGTACATTTTTTCATGCAGATAACCATTGAGGATCGCAAGATACCTGTCCGTGCACTGGATCGTCCAGTTTGCCATGTTCTGCCTTGAAATATGCAGAACGTACCGCCCAAACTCCTGCTCCTGCCGGTAAAACGGGACGACATTGATATATTTTGCATTTATCACTGCAGCCTCAATGGACGGGGACACAAAGCTCCCTCCTTAAAAGGCATTTCGGGTGTGGGGCCCTGACGATCTCCTCCGTCTTCTTCCCGGTGTACACATTTACATGGTGTTCCTCCACCTCAGCTTTCGCCGGGGTAAATCCATATCTGTGGTATACTTTATCCGGGAACTGTTTAAAGCAGCCTTTCCCGAACAGTTCCTCCAGTTCTTCTTCCGACATGAAATGCTACGTTAAAGAACACAATCTTCCCGTCCACTTCCATAAAAGAGATATGGGTTTCCATTTCATGCTTTGGTGTGGACAGCTAATAAATAAAGTCTTTACACTTTTTTAATTTTTAATTATAATAGTAATCAAATTCTGATTCATTATCTGTATATGAATTTATTTTTATGTTGTGACTAATGGGAGAATTATAAAACGGCATAGATGATTTTAGCAGAAATGGAGGTGTAGTAAATGACGCATGGCGGAGGAATCTCAAATTCCAGAGAGTTGGAGTTCGTGCTTTTTTGTATTGAAAATATTTCCTTACGGCTGAATATAGATGCAAAATGTGTCTACGATGCTTTATCAAAGAAAAGTGATATATTAAGCGGCTATATTGTTCCGGAATATGAGAGTCTTCACACGCAAAGCAAAGATTATATCGTAGATGAAATTCTGGAACTTATGGAGGAAAGGGGAGTAGAATTATGATTTTGTATCATGGTTCCTATATCGAGATACCGGAACCAGATTTTAGATATTCCCGTCTGAATGTAGATTTTGGACGAGGATTTTACACAACACCTATTCATGAGCAGGCTTTCAAATGGTGCAGTAAGTTCAGGCACCGCGGCAGAGATGGGATAATCTCTTGTTATAGCTTTGATGAATATGCTTGTAATGATATGAATATACTGAAATTCGACGCCTATTCCGAAGATTGGTTGGAATTTATTTTAACCTGTCGGAGCGGAAAAGACGTATCGAGTTATGACATCGTAGAAGGCGGTGTAGCCAATGATCAGGTGTTCAATACGGTAGAGCTTTATTTTGATGGGCTGATTGATAAGACGGAAGCAATTAAACGATTGCGTTATGAAAAGCCGAACATGCAGATTTGCTTTCGGACAAAGGAAGCATTATCAAAGCTACATTTTGAAGGGAGTGAACGGATATGAACGCAAATCCTGTTTTATTACAAAAAAAGTATGCCCGCGTGATTGAAGAATTTGCCAAAAAAGCTTGTATCACATTGGATGCCGCATTGGATTTTTTTTATCACTCAGAGGTTTATTGCCTTATTCGTGAAGGAGTATCAGATATGCATTGTATGAGCGATCTATATTTGGCCGAAGAATTAGATATGGAATACCGCGATACCTTTCCAGAAGAAAAATCTTTTTCTATTACCTAATTTTCGCAGAGTATCTTCCTCTGCGAAAATTATCTCTAAAGAACATATTTATTGTAATCACCCAACCCGCAGAAGTCAATACCTAAAATATTTTTGTAATAATTTGGTGCGGGTTTCTCAGAAAAATATCTATATTATTTCCTTTATTCTTTAAAAATCATATATTATTTCAAATAAAATCAGTTAATTTACCCATGAAATCAACAGCAAATTTTCGCAGAGGAAGATACTCTGCGAAGTTGGAGGGATTGGTATCTGGTACTTAATAGACTGCCGCGGTCAGAATGAGGCGGAAGCGGTTGTTTCATATAGAAAATATTTAACTACTGAAGCAGCAAAAGACATTTTCCTGCTGACATATGACCGGATGCGCCGCTATGAAGGGACGTGGCATACGGAAAAGAGACTCTTATTCCCCTCCTATGTGTTTGTGGAAAGTGAGAATAGAACGCTTCTTTTGAAGGAATTGAAAGAGGGCGGAATGGAAGCATTACTCTGTATCGAACAGGCTGAGGAGAAGTTTTTAAGGGATTTATACGGAGACAGCCGCCATCTTATGATGTCAAAGGGGATCGTCAAGGGCGGTTTTCCCCAAGTAACAGCAGGACCTTTGAAGGGAATGGAGCATAAGATTTGCAGAATTGACAGGCATAAAAGGCTTGCAAAGCTTAAGATGCCTACAGAGCAGAAGCTCGGCTATATCACGGCGGGATTAGAGATTACAGAGAAGATATAGAGCGTTGGCCAAGAATAGGGAGAGGATTGCATGAATACGAACTGGTATGTAATGCGGACAATTCCGGGGAAAGAAGCAGAGGCGGCTGCATTGATAGAAGATAAAATCAGCCGTAAGCTATGGGCTTCCTTAAGGATACTTCGGAAGCAGCAGCTATTTCGCACAAAAGGGAGGTATCTCTTGAGTAAGAAGGAAATGTTTCCAGGGTACATTTTTGTGCATACAACATCGCCAAAGGAGCTTAGGAAGGAATTGGAGAAATCCAGGCAGTTTCCCCAGTTGGTGGGCGGCCAGGGGATTGACATTGTACCAGTAGAACAAAAGGATTTAAAATTCCTTAAAAATGTCTGCGGCGAGAATTTGGGGCATGATATGAAGTTGTCTACGGTACAGGTGGACGATGAGGGGCAGGTAAAAAGCGCGGCAGGAGTGTTAAAGCCCTACCTAAACCAGATTACCAGACAGAGGCTCAGGCATCGGTATGTGACAGCCAGGGTTAGACTCTTTAACCGTCAGGAGGACGTGCTCTTTGGAATACGGATGGAGGGAGATCCTAAGTAGGTGGATTGGAAACCAGGAATACTTCTTGAAGCATTGGCACTTGGAGTAGGAATGGTGGAAATAGAAGAATTATGACTGTGGCTGTGGGTATATGTACATACAGGTATGGATGGCGAAGCCATGTAAAAATGTAGGAATGGGAGGACATGGGATATACCACCATTCCCTGGTATGGATGGCGAAGCCATGTAAAAATGCAGGTGCTGAGACAGCAATGGTCAGGAGGATATATGTGGTATGTAATGCAGGTGGCTTCGGGAAGGGAAGGACATACAGTCCTGTTGATGGAGAGGATTCTATCTCAGGGGATTCTTGAGAACTGTTTTGTTCCCATGCGAAGGATGAAGAAGAAATATGAGGGGAGATGGCAGGAGGTTAAAGAGAAGCTGTTTCCAGGGTATGTATTCTTAATCTCAGAACAACCCCAGTTATTGTATGATGAATTGAAGCAGATCCCTGCGTTGACAAAACTGTTGGGAAGCTGTGAGGAATATTTTACGCCGCTGTCAGAAAAGGATGTGCATTTTTTAAAGAAATTGCAGAGTATACAGTCAAGGGGATATGGGAAAAGCCAAAGATGTTCCCAGGGTGCAGATGGAATTCGTTCATTCAGGCAAGGGAAAGAACCAGATGCGTTGTTTGTGGGACTGTCGAAAGTGGCTGTGGGAGAGAACCAAAGAATCAAAATCATATCGGGACCCCTTAAAAATTTGGAGGGGCAGATTAAGAAGATAAATCTTCATAAAAGGATAGCGGTTGTGGAGGCAGAGTTTATGGGGAATCGCATATTGCTTCATTTGGGGATAGAGATTGCAGAGGATGAGAATTATGGTACAGGATTACATCAATGATTTACGTTTTAAAGATTTGAAGCCTTTGAAAGAAAAAGTCTGGCTCGCATCTCCTACGATGCATGGAAAAGAGCTGGAATTCATGACAGAGGCTTATAAGACAAACTGGATGACGACTTTGGGAGAGAACATAGATTGTATAGAGAAGCTAGCAAGCAGCTTTATGGGAGTGAAACATGCTGTGGCTCTTACTTGCGGAACAGCCGCCATCCATCTTGCGGTAAAGCTGGCAGCAGAAAGGTTATACAACGCGTCTACAGGAATCAGCACTCCAAACGGATTAGGGACGGGAGGATCATTGTTTGGAAAACGTGTATTCTGTTCAGATCTTACTTTTGACGCAACCGTAAACCCTGTAGTTTATGAGGGCGGCGAGCCAGTGTTTATAGACTCAGAGTATGATACCTGGAACATGGATCCAGAGGCATTAGAGAAAGCTTTCAGGCTCTATCCAGATGTGAAACTGGTGATACTGGTGCATCTTTATGGAATTGCAGCGAAAATAGATGAAATCAGAGAGATATGTAAGAAAAATGACGCCATTCTCATTGAAGATGCGGCAGAGAGTCTGGGTACATTATACAAAGGACAGCAGACGGGAAGTTTTGGAGACTATGGGATTATCAGTTTTAATGGGAATAAAATTATTACAGGAAGTTCGGGCGGTATGCTGCTGGTGGATGACGAATACAGTGCAAATAAAGCGCGTAAATGGAGTACACAGTCGCGGGAGCCTGCACCGTGGTATCAGCATGAGGAGTTGGGATATAACTACAGGATTAGCAACGTTGTTGCAGGGGTAGTCCGCGGACAGTGGGAGTTTATGGGCGAGCATATAGAGAGAAAAACAGAAATCTATCAGAGATATAAAAAAGGACTTTCTGATTTACCGGTTTGTGTAAATCCAGAGGGAGAAGGGATATCCAACCATTGGTTAAGCTGTCTGCTGATTCATAAAGAAGCCATGTGCGAAACAGAAAGATCAGATTGCTCGGCAACATACATAACGTCTTCAGGAAAAAGCTGTCCGACAGAGATATTGGAAGCCCTGGAAGCTTTTCATATAGAGGGAAGGCCGATTTGGAAACCGATGCATCTTCAGAATATATACAGGAATCATGGGTTTGTGACAGCAAAAGGCGGCAAAAGGCAAAAAGGCAATGAAGCAAATGTTGGTGCAGACATATTTGCAAGAGGATTATGCCTGCCAAGTGATGTGAAGATGACTGACGCCAAGCAGGATTTTGTGATAGAGATTATTCACAGATGTTTTGCATAAATGAACAGCTTAGGAGGTTAAGTATGGAAGAAAACATAAAAAAGACTTTAGAATATCCATTCCAACCCCAATTTATTCTTTCTAAAAAGAAAAAAATAAAACGAGAGCTTCTTAAGGAATGGCACCAATTTGAGAATAAGAAGGTTGCGGTTTTAGGAGGCTCTACCACACATGATATCATAGCCATTATTGAACTTTTCCTGTTAGCTCAAGGAATTAGGCCAGAATTCTATGAGTCTGAATACAATGGGTATTATACGGAGGCTGTATTTGATAACCCTGCTTTAAAAGAATTTCATCCCGATATTGTCTATATATATACGACAAATCGTAATATTGATCAGTATCCAGATATTTCTATGACAAATGAGCAGGTGGAAACCCTTATCCACAATACGGTTAGGAAGTTTACAGATATGTGGGAGAGTCTTACTAAAGAATACCACTGTCCGATTATTCAAAATAATTTTGAGATGCCTTGCTATCGTTTGCTCGGAAACAGAGAAGTATGGGATATTCACGGCGCCGTCAATTTTTTGTCCAGAGTGAACGAGCAGTTTTACCAGTATGCGCAAAATCATAAAGACTTTTTTATTTGCGATATTAATTATATTTCTGCGGATTTTGGTTTGAAAAAATGGCATGATCCATTGTATTGGTACATGTATAAGTATGCCCTCAGTTTGGACGCGATTCCAACTCTGGCATTTAATGTCTCGAATATGATTAAGTCTATCTTTGGAAAGAACAAAAAGGGATTTGTTCTGGACCTTGACCATACTCTGTGGGGCGGCGTCATTGGAGACGACGGTATTGAAGAAATCAAACTTGGACCGGAAGAACCAGAGGGAGAGGCATACTGGGAGTTTCAGAGATATTTAAAGCAATACAAGGATTTAGGAATTTTGTTAAATATTGATTCAAAAAATGAGAGAGCAAATGCCCTTCTGGGGATTAAGCATCCAAATTCCTTGTTAAAAGAATCCGATTTTATCAGTATTCAGGCGAATTGGAATCCAAAAAGTGAGAATTTCCTAAAAATTGCAAAAGAGCTAAATTTATTGCCTGAGAGTCTTGTATTTGTGGATGATAATCCGGCGGAGCGCGCAATCATAGAACATCAGATAGAAGGAGTAAGCGCGCCGGAAATAGGTCATGTTCAGGAATACATCAGAATCATTGACAGGTCTGGTTTTTTTGAAGTAACCACATTGTCAGAAGATGATACATATAGAAACGAGATGTATAGGAAAAATGCAGAGAGAACCAAGGCAGAAGCTTCCTTCAAGGATTATAATGAGTATCTTTGTTTCCTTAATATGTCCGCAGAAATAGCCCCATTCACATCTATCTATATTCCACGAGTCACACAACTTACAAACAAAAGCAATCAGTTCAATCTTACGGCAAAAAGATATACCCAGAGCGAGATTGAAAGCATCAGCGCAGACGAGAATTTTATGACTGCTTATGGGAAGCTTATGGACCGTTTCGGTGATAATGGAGTTGTATCCGTGATAATCGGAGAGATAAAAGGTGATGAATGTCACATATGTCTGTGGTTGATGAGCTGCCGTGTTTTAAAACGGAATATGGAATTTGCCATGATGGATTATATGGTGGAGAGATGTAAAGAGCAAGGAATCCATAAGATGGTGGGATATTACCATCCAACGAAGAAGAATGAAATGGTCAGGGAATTTTATGGAGAACTGGGATTTTTTAAGACGATTCAAAAGGAAGATGGAGACACAGTCTGGGAATATGAGATTCCGGAAGTTTACATAAAAAGAAATACAGTGATTAAGGAGATACAGCCATGACGAGAGATGAGATCATGAAAGAGCTTATAGAAATATTTCAGGATGAGTTTGATGATGAAAGTCTGAAAATAGACGAGGAAATGATATTGGATGATTTGGAGGACTTTAGCAGCCTATCCATGGTGAATCTTATGTCAACGATTGCGGCAGAGTTTTCAATCAATTTTAGTATGGGCGAATTGCGGAAAATCCAAAGTGTGGGAGATATTGTGGAGTTGATTCTTGGCAGGAAGTGAGAAGGATATGTATATTCATCATGTGGGATATCTGTGTAAAGATATAGAAAAAACAAAAATGGATTTTTTGAGTCTTGGATACGTAGTGGAACAGGAAGCAATCAGGGATGAACTGAGAGATTTGGATATCTTGTTTCTGCGCAATGGAGCTTATCGGATTGAACTTGTCAAGCCTAACCGGAATTCATCCATATACCCGCTGTTAAAGACCTATAAAAATGCACCCTACCACATCTGTTATGGAGTTGCTAATCTGGAAGATGCAATCGCTTCATTTACTTTGAGGGGGGGTATATTGTGATACAGGAACCAATGTGCGCGCCTGCAATTCGTAACAGAAAAGTATGCTTTCTTGTAAAGAAGTCCCTGGGAATGATTGAACTTGTTGAGGAGAAAGAAAATGGAAGTAACAGTTAAGGAGATTGTATCATTTTATGAGAGTATTGGGATTAAATATCGGATAACAGGTGAAGAAGATGTTTCGGTTCATTCCTTCTGCCCACTAAATGCATTAAAGTCCGGAAGCGTCACATGGGCGCGGCATTTGCATAAGATTCCAATTGAGAAAATGAATGAGGTTCATAGAAAAGAAAGCTTAATATTAGTTGCTGAATACGGTGAAGAGTTAGCGGGAGCAGAATTTCCTGTGATTTATGCGGAAAATGCCCAGAGGGCTTTTTTTCTCATGACAGAGAGGTTTTTTGGATTTTTAAATCCAGAGAACAGGGAAAGAAAGATCGAGAGAACCGCTGTCGTAGATACGAAGCAGATTGGAAAAAATGTCTATATCGGACATCACACATACATTGCAAGCGATGTGAGCATAGGCGATAATGTGACAATCATGCATAATGTAACCATTGAGGGAGGGACTATTTCCATCGGAGATCATACCATCATAGAGTCGGGAACCACCATTGGAGCCCAGGGCTTCAGTTATTTTAAGGGATTGGACGAAAGAGAGATCTGCGCTCCTCATTATGGCGGCGTAAGGATTGGAAACCATGTAAAAATAGGCGCGAATAATACAATTATTCGAGGATGTCTGGCAGATACAGTCATTGAAGATGATGTAAAAACTGCGGATTTGGTATGTATCAGCCATAACGATCTTATTAAGCAAGGCGCTCAGATTACTTGCGGAGTTATGATTGCAGGAAGTACAACCGTAGGAGAACATTCATGGATTGCACCTGGCGCTGTATTGAATAATGGGGTAAATATTGGTGAAAACAGTTATGTTGGTATTGGCAGCGTAGTGTTAAAGAAAGTGAGAGAAGGACATAAAGTATTTGGTGTTCCAGCCATAAATATCGATTGAGGAGTAATTTGATGGAAGAACGATTACCAAAGCTTAAAAAGACGTTTTATTCCGTGATTGTAAAAAGGTGTTTAGACGTAATATTAAGTGGATTTGCATTAGTATTGCTGAGTCCATTTTTTCTTATTATTGCTATTTTAGAAATTATATTTCATGGTAAACCAGTTTTATACTGTCAGAAACGTACAGGACAAAATGGTATTATTTTTAATATTTATAAATTTCGTTCAATGACTAATGAAGTTGATGAGAATGGAGAACTACTTGCAGGAAATCTAAGATTAACGAAGTTTGGTAAACTGCTTCGCAAGACGTCTATTGACGAACTTCCGGAATTGTTTTGTATTTTCAAAGGAGATATGTCTATTATAGGTCCGCGTCCATTGCTTCCACACTATACAGAGCTATATAGCAAGAGACACAGAGGAAGATTATTAATCCGTCCCGGACTAACTTGTCCTTGGATAAAAAAAACAAAGAATGAACGGAAATATAGTAAATATACCTGGGGAACCCAATTTGAAAATGATATTTGGTATGTGGAAAATGTAAGCTTTTTTGTAGATATTAAAATGATATTTGCAATTATAAAAGAGGTTTTAGTGCCAAGGAGTGACAGAGTGGATGATACAAGGGAAGAATTTAACGGAAGGAATTTGTGGGAATAAAAGAGATGAAGATTGTAGTTGTAGCGCCTCATAATGATGATGAAATATTAGGTGTGGGAGGAACAATGGCAAAACTGTCCAAACAGGGCCATGAGGTTATTGTTTGTGAAGTTACGGCGGGTGATTTGGATAATGAAATTGTACAGTTACAAAAAAAAGAAGCAGTTGCTTCACATAAATTGATGGGAATCAGAGATACCATTTTTATGAATCTTCCGGTAGTTGGATTGAAAGAAATGAGAACGGCGGAGATTAACAGGAATTTTTTGAATATAATGACAGAGCTTAGTCCTGAGATTGTTTTTATTCCACATAAGGGTGATATGCATATTGATCATAGAATGGTAGTTGACGCAATAATGGTCGCATTAAGACCAGTTTCGTCTCCCAACTTAAAAGCAATCTATGCTTACGAAACATTATCTGAAACAGAATGGAATACACCGTCAGTAGACAATGTATTTATTCCTACGGTTTATGTGGATATTACGAATGAAATAGATACAAAAATAGATGCAATGAGATACCATAAAAGCCAGTTGTGTGAATATCCGCATCCACGTTCATTAGAAGCGATAGAGGCGTTGGCAAAGCACAGAGGAAGTACAATATGTCGGAAATATGCAGAAGCATTTATGTCGATCAGGCAGGTTTTTTAGAAATGAATATACCAAAAAAACCAGAAGAACTCATCAGTGTTATCGTTCCAATCTATATGATTGAACAATATCTGGGCGTTTGTATTGAGAGTATTTTAAACCAGACATATACAAATTTGGAGATAATCCTTGTGGAAGACGGCTCAAAAGATTTATGTCCTGAGATTTGTGATTTATATGCAAAGAAAGATAGCAGGATTAAAGTGATACATAAAGATAATGGCGGATTAGTTTCTGCACGAAAAGCAGGGATTCAGATAGCGTCGGGTCAATACATAGGTTATGTAGATGGGGATGATTGGATAGAAAAAGAATTCTATGAAAGCATGTATTGCGCTATAAAAGCATCAGAGGCGGATATGGTTTGCGCGGGATATACAAGGGAGCTGTTTGATAAATCAGAACAATTTTTAAATATCTGTTCATCAGGGGTTTATCATGATGAGAATTTGAAACACATCTATGATTCTATGATTTCAGAGGGTTCTTTTTACCGACCTGGGATTTATACATATGTATGGAACAAGCTGTTTAAAAGAGAGCTTCTTTATTTGGTACAAATGAATGTAGATAACAGAATTTCAATCGGTGAAGATGCGGCAGTTACATATCCAGCTTTATTAAAGTGTAATAGAATCTGTATCACGGATAATACGGCATATCATTACAGGCAGCATAATAGTTCTATGTTAAAGAAGAATAATTTGCTAAGTAATGAAATTTTAAAACTTAAATATTTGTACGAATATATGGAGACTTGGGCTGAAACAGAAAGCTCATATCGTATATCGTCTCAAATAGAGGACTTTATTTTATCTATTTGCATGATACGTTCTGGAGGACAGTTGGACTGTTCAAATACAAGATGTACATATCTGGCGTTTGATGAGAAATATATTGGAAAATCCGTCGTAGTCTACAGTGCAGGAACCTTTGGCCAGCAGTTAATCCATCGGCTGAAGGAAAAAGGCTGTTGTAATATAGCTGGCTGGTTAGACGATGATTACTGGGAATACAGACGGTGCTGCCTGGAGGTTGACCCGATAGAGAGCATAACAACGATTACTTTTGACTATGTGCTGATTGCCGCCGTTGATCCCAGCGTTACTCATGAAGCTGTAAAACGGCTTCTGGACTTAGGCGTAAGTGGGGATAAACTTTTGACGGTGTCCGTTCCAAAAGAAAAAGAAGGGCTTATCAGACGCTTCCTGGATGTAGAGGCTCTAAAGACGGAAAAAAAGAGAATGGGAGGGGATATTGCATGAAGGATTTTGCAGTAAAAATTTTGACAGCAGAAAAAGGAAATACACATCTATTTTCTGTTGGTCAGGCAGGCTTCATTATAAAAAGTTCAAAAGGCCAGCTTCTTGCCATAGACCTGTATCTCTCAAATTGTGTGGAGCGCGCGGAGGGGCATACAGGGTTTAAACGCCTCCTTCCTAAGCTTTTAAGTCCATCAGATTTAGATTTTGATGCAGTCGTCTGTACCCATCCCCACCTTGACCATTTCGATCTGGACACGGTTCCCCAATTAATGAGGCATAAGACAAAACTTTTTTGCTCTGTAGACTGCAAGAAGCTGATTAAGCAGACGCAGATGGAGTATTACAGGGAACAGATTACCTATGTAACCCCAGGCGATGGGGCCAGGGTAGGAGATTTTTCCATTGATTTCGTCCCTTGCGACCATGGCGAGGGAGCCCCAGATGCGGTAGGCGTGCTCGTTACGGTAGATGGAAAGAGAATCTATGAGGCGGGAGACACCTGCTTAAGGCTTGACAGGGCAGGGGAGATACCTAAGCCCCTGGATGTCCTGATAGGGCCTGTCAATGGAAGATATGGAAATATGGATGAAGAAGAACTAAGTCAGCTAGCCGAAGCTTTAAAGCCTGGTATTACCATTCCATGCCACTATGGAATGTTTGCATCCCATCATGGAGATGTAGGCAGATTTTACGACATTATGACGAAGAAAAAGCTGCCAATACACATTATGCAGCAAGGAGAGCAATATACACTTAAGAGGTTATGAAAATGATGAAGGAATTTGAAGGAAAAAAGCTATTAATTCTTGGAGGAAACCCTGAAACCACGCCATTGGTTGAGTTGGCGAATGGGGGGGGGTATTTACAATCGTAACATCTGCGCGCCATACGGATCCGGCCAAGAAAGCGGCCTGTAAATCCTATGACGTAGACGGGCTGGACGTCCCTGGCTTGATTGCCCTGGCAAAAAAAGAACAGGTTGACGGCGTGTTAGTCGGCGTTGCGGATATTCTTGTGCCATCCTATTGCAAAGTCTGCGATGCTTTGAATCTGCCCTGTTATGCGACACAGGACATTGTAAATATCTTTTCATATAAAGATGTCTTCAAGGCGACCTGTGAGCGTTACGGTATCCATGGGATTCCAGAATTCTATCTGGATGCCGAGATGAAACGTGAGGACCTTGATCAGATTGTCTACCCTGTCATGGTAAAGCCGGTGGATAACGGCGGCGGTGTAGGCATGACGGTTGCGTATAATGAGTCGGAGCTTTGCAGGGGAGTAGAAACTGCTCTGGCGGCTTCTGACAAAAAAAGATTCATTGTTGAGAAATATATGCAATGTGATGATATGGGAATGTATTACACATTTAAAGATGGGTATTGCTCTGCTTCCTGCATCTATGACCGGTATACTACGGATGAACAAAAAGGGGTAAGCAGGGTCTGCCTGGGAGGGACATATCCCTCCAAACATATTGAAGAATACTTCAGCCGAATGCACAGTAATGCGGTTCGGATGTTCCAGGATATTGGAATCACCAACGGCGTGCTGATGTTATCGGGGTTCTATGAAAACGGCGAATTCTATGTATACGATACAGGGTTTCGCCTCCAGGGGGAAGCGCCCCATCTTCTGATGAAGGCAATCCACGGATTTGACCAGCGTAAGATGCTGATTCGATTTGCGCTCACCGGCTCTGAAGGGGAGATTGACATTAAGAAGGAGGACGATGTGTTCTTGCGGGGCAAACATGCAGCCACGCTTTGGTTTCTCCTGAAAGCCGGAAAAATTGCGAGAATTGAAGGGCTGGAGGAGGCGTCTTCTGACCCGAAGGTGGTGGCGAACATTCAGAGGCTGTACGAGGGCGACACTGTTCTTAAGGAATGGGTAGGACAGGAGAAGCAGGTTTTGACGCGCATGTATCTGGTATGTGACAGTAAGACAGAACTTTCCAAGAGGCTGAAGCATTATATGAACAAAGTCCGAGTCTATGACGAGGACGGCAACAACATGGTTCTGAAAGGATTTGATGTTGATCAGGCGCTAAAGCTTAGCTCTGTTACCTAGTGCGTAAGTCTCCTTTGCATCAGTTCTTTTAGGCTGAATGTGAAAGGAGAGTCTATGGAGAGAGAATTTGAAGGAAAGAAGCTGTTAATTCTTGGAGGTAATCCTGAAACCATGCCTTTGGTGGAGATTGCCAACGAAATGGGTATCAAAACCATTGTGTCCTCCGCCCGCCATACAGACCCCGCCAAGAAAGCGGCCTGGAAATCTTATGATGTGGACGGTATGGACGTTGCAGGGCTTGTGGCTCTTGCAAAAGAAGAAAAAGTAGACGGTGTGCTGGTTGGCGTTGCGGATATCCTTGTTCCGGCTTACTGCAAGGTATGTAAGGCCCTTGACCTGCCCTGCTATGCCACACAGGAGATTGTGGAGGTATTTTCGTATAAAGATGTGTTCAAATCCACCTGTGAGCGCTATGGGGTTCATGGGATACCGGAATATTATCTGGACGGGGAGATGAGACGGGAGGATTTGGACAAGCTTGTCTACCCTGTTATGGTAAAGCCGGTGGACAACGGTGGCGGCGTCGGTATGACGGTGGCTTATAACGAGGAAGAATTGAGAGCCGCGGTTTCTCTTGCATTGGAACATTCCAAAAGAAAACGGTTTATTGTCGAGAGGTATATGGAGTGTGAGGATGTAGGAATCTATTATACCTTTAAGGATGGCGAGTGCTCTGTGTCCTGTATCTATGACCGGTATACCACAGACAAACAGCCAGGGTTCAGTAAGGTTAATCTTGGAAGCATATATCCCTCTAAGCATCTTGAGGATTATTATAAGAGGATGCACGACAATATGGTTCGTATGTTTCGTGAGATTGGTATCAGAAACGGGGTGCTGCTGATTTCTGCATTTTATGAGAAGGGCGAATTCTATGTCTATGACCCTGGATTTCGTTTACAAGGGGAAGCGCCTCATCTTCTGATGAAGGCTGTCCAAGGCTTTGACCAAAGAAAGCTGCTGATTCGGTTTGCATTGACTGGTTCAGAAGGCGAGATAGACCTTAAGAGGATGGACGACGTTACGCTTCGCGGGAAATATGCGGCTACTCTGTGGGTTCTGCTAAGACAGGGGAGGATTAAGAGTATCAGCGGTTTGGAGAAGATTGAGAATGACCCAAGGGTTGTTGACAACGTGCAGAGGCTTTATGAGGGCATGACTGTGGAGCCCTCCTGGATTGGAACGGAAAAACAGGTTATGACCAGGCTTTACCTTGTTTGTGAGAGTATGTCTGAGCTTAGGGAAACGCTTCTTGCCTGTGAACAAAAAATCAAGGTGTTTGACGAGAATGGAAATGATCAGGTTTTGGAATGGCTGAAGCTGGATCCTTCGGCATATGGAAAGGGGCAGGAGACAGGGAAGCGGACTGCTGTGATTACGGGAGGAACGAGAGGGATTGGTTTTGAAACTGCAAGGGCTCTACTTAGAGAGGGCTATCATGTTGCTGTAATCGGGAGGAATCCCAGCAGGGCTAAGGAAGCGGCCTTAAAGCTTGGGGACTGTTGTAAGGGCTATTGCTGTGATGTCTCTAATGTGCAGGAGGCGGAGGAAACCCTTAAGAGGATTAACCAGGATTTCGGCTCTATTGACGTGTTGATTAACAGTGCGGGAATTCTTGATACTTCCAGACTTGATACTCTGACTGAAGATGAGTGGAATGAAGTGTTGGATATCAATCTTAAGGGGACGTTCTTTATGATGCAGAAGGCAGTCCCTTATCTGGAAAAGGCTGCTTTTCCCAGAATTATTAATATATCCTCCAATGCCGGACGGATGGGAGGATATGAAAACGGGCTTGCATATACTGCCTCAAAGGGCGGTGTGATTGCGCTGACTTACGGGGCGGCAAGGAGGCTTGCGTCTAAGAAGATTACGGTAAATTGTGTTTCTCCCGGAACCATTGTGACAGAGATGGTGGAGGAGGGCTATGACGACGAGGCAAAACAGAAGCTGATTGCACGATTTCCAGTTGGGAGAATGGGAAGACCAATGGAAGTGGCTGATGCCATCTGCTATTTTGCAAGTGAAAAGTCGTCGTTTACCACAGGGGCAGTCCTTGATGTAAACGGCGGTATGTTTATGGGGTAAAGGAGATGGGCAGATGAAGCGTATGTTTGATTTGAAGGGAAAGAAGGCCATTGTTGTCGGAGGAGCGGGAGACCTGGGCTTTGGAATGTTGGAGGGGCTTGTTGAGGCCGGCGCTCAGTGTGTTGTGATTGATGTGGATGAAAAGCTTAAAAGTGTGTGCGAGGGCTTGAATTCCAGAGGGTTTAGGACGCATCCGGTCCATGGGGACATCTCTGACAGAAAGCAGGTGAGGGAGTCCTATGAAGAGGCAATGGATATTTTTGGCAATGACCTGGACATTATGGTCAATGCTGCGGGAATCCAGATTCGTCATCCCAGTGAGGAGTTCCCTATGGAGGATTGGGACAAGGTCCTGGCGGTCAATCTGACTGGGCCTTGGATGTACATGCAGATGGCGGCAAATACTATGATACCGAAGGGATATGGAAAACTGGTTACTGTTTCGTCGCTTCAAAGTATTATTGGCGGAGTGACGATTCCGGCCTACACAGCGGCAAAGGGAGGGCTTGGAACACTGATAAAAACGTTGTCAAACGACTGGGCGGCAAAGGGTCTTAACATTAACTGTATTGCTCCAGGCTACATGGCCACGAAGCTGAATACTGGGCTTCTTGCTGATCAGAAGCGGTCGAAGGAGATTCTTGGCCGGATTCCCCAGGGAAGATGGGGGACGGGTGAGGACCTTAAGGGAGTGACGGTATTCTTATGCTCGTCGGCAAGCGATTATGTAAATGGAATTACGATACCGGTTGACGGTGGATTTTTGGGAAGATAAAGGGATAGGATGAGGCGGTGAAGTTCATGAGTGAAAAGAGACTAAGCAATAAAGTGATTGTCATTTCAGGAGGCACAAAAGGGGTCGGCCGAGCCTTTGCGGAGGTAGCAGGGCGTGAGGGAGCGAAGGTGGTGATTGGAGGACGTGACGAAAAGGCGGGAAAGGAGACGGTAAGGAATATAAAAACTTTTGGCTCAGAGGGAATGTTTGTTCACTGTGATCTTTTGAAGGTGGAGGATTGTAAGAGTTTATTTGATGAGGCTTATGAGAAGTATGGGAGGATTGACGGCTTCTTTAATTATGCGGGAGTCACGCCGGTAAGCCCGTTGGATAGCTGTGATGAGGATACGTTCGACTGGGTTATGGACGTGAACTTTAAAGCCGCCTTTTTTTGCTGCCAGCAGGCGGTGAAGTATATGCGTAGGAATGGAGGAGGCTCGATTGTCCTAACAGGCTCAGCCCATGCGTGGGGAGGGCAGAAGGACAGGGCTGCATATGCCTGCAGCAAGGGAGTGCTTAGGATTTTGACGGAGCACATCGCCCATCAGTATGCCGGCGAGCAGATCAGAGGGAATTATCTGACGCTTGGGTGGACGCCCACGGAGGGAGAAGTGGAGTTAAGGCGAAGCCAGGGAGAAAGCGAGGCTGAGCTTAGAAGGAGGGCTTCGAGGATTCTTCCGATGGGGCGTATGTGTGAGAGAAGCGATTACATGGAGGGGCTTATATATCTGATGTCGGATGAGAGCGCCATGATGACGGGGAGTACTTTTAGGCTTACGGCAGGGGAGTATATATGATTAAGAAGCTGACAATGGAGAGGAAAATAGAGTGAAAGTTTGCGTATTAATGAGTACATATAATGGAGAAAAATTTCTTTCTGAGCAGATTGAGACAATATTAAATCAAACAGGTGTGGAGGTAAATCTTCATATAAGAGATGATGGCTCGAATGACAGAACGAAAGAGATATTAAAAACGTATGCAGAAAAATACGATAATGTAAATATTACTTTCGGGGAAGCAGCAGGGGTAGGTAAAAGTTTTATGTCCTTGCTCTATTCTGCTGAACCTGCGGATTACTATGCATTTTCAGACCAGGATGACATATGGGATGCGGATAAACTCTGGTCAGCGATTCAATATATAAAGGAGAAGGCAAAGATAACAGACCCTGTCTTATATTGTGGAAATCAGAAAATTGTTGATTCAGATAGAAAATTTGTTGCGCTTAGGCTTCCAGAAAACTATGAGGATCATGGATTAATGGGAGGCATTCTGGCAAATGGTTATGCAGGATGCACTATGGTCATGAACCATATATTATGGGAACTTTTACAAGATAAAAAGAGAAGACCCAAGATGCAGTTTTTTGACAGCAGAATCCATGATGAGTGGGTTGTGGCAGTAGCGCAGGCGGTAGGTAAAGTTATCTATGATCCGGTTTCTCATATGGAGTACAGACATCATAATTCAGCGTTTACATCAACTGACAGCCTTACATCTCAAAAAAATTAAATTATAAATACAAATTTTATGTGAAGAAAATTAGGCAAATTAAGAATAGAGGATTCCATAAAAACGGAATGAGGCTTACGGCAGAGAACCTTCTTAAATTTTATCCGGAATTTCTTAATAATGATGAAAAAAGAAAACTATTGATAATGGCAAATTATAAAAAGAGTATGAAAAACAAAGTTGCTCTTTTAAGAAGTAATATGATTAGAGAATGTGTAAAAGTAAATCCGGAGATTTTGATTGTAAGGATTTTATTAGGAGTATTTTAGAAGGAGGGAGGTCTTATGAAAATAACATTTTGTCTTCCTGGATTGAAGCGCGGACCAGTAGGAGGATATAAAGTGGTATATATTTATGCAAATGCCCTTTGTGAACGCGGACATGAAGTTACGATCGTACATGATAACACGAATCTGACTGGCCGCCGCTGGATTGACAGAGTATTTCTATTTCGTATATTATTGCTGATATTCCTCTATGGATTCAAGCCGCGCTGGTATAAATTGGATAAACGTATAAATCAAGTCTTAATGTTAAATGGATTTAAGATGGATAAAGTACCAGATGGAGACGCGGTTGTAGCAACAGCCTCGGTTACTGCCGGTGATGTAAATAGGCTATCGGCAAAAAAGGGAAAAAAATATTATTTTATACAAGATTATGAAAAATGGGACAACTCAGAAGAAGATTTGATTGCAACTTATCGAATGCCCTTTACTTTTGTCACTATATCGGCATGGCTGAAAGCCTTATTAGAACAGTATACAGAATTTCCGGTTATGCTAATTCAGAATGGAATTGAATTTGATGATTTCTATGTACTTAAGGATATAGATAAGCGTAATCCGTATACGGTGGCCATGCTTTATCACAAATTACCCAATAAAGGAAGTAAGTATGGAATTCGTGCCCTTTGTAAATTAAAGAAAAAAATACCAGAATTGCATGTAAATATGTTTGGAACAATGAAAAGACCAAAAAATCTTCCCGAATGGATGGATTATACACAGAAAGCATCAAAAGATGAATTACGTTATATATATAATAATTCATCTGTTTTTCTATGTCCGACTATACGGGAAGGATTTGGATTGACAGGTGCAGAGAGTATGGCTTGTGGGTGTGCATTGGTTTCTACAAATTATGCAGGAGTACGAGAATATGCCGTTGACGGAAGAAACTCTTTGCTCTGTGATGTGAAAAGTGAGAATTCTTTGTATAAAGCGTTAAAGCGATGTATGGAGGACAACAATCTGAGAATCAGGTTGGCTAGAACGGGTAATGAGGATATACAGGCATTTTCATGGAAAAGTGCAATAGATAAGTTTGAGAGGATGCTGACGGTTGAAAAAGAAAAGATTTAAGCTGAGCCCTAGTTGGAGGAAATTTGTAGCACTTATTTATGCATTGGCGCCTTTTTTGGGATATTATGACGTTCCTTTTATCAGAAAAAATTTATTTGTGGTTCTGGTATTCTTGATATCTTTATTTACCGTTTTTCCTGTATTGGTAAAAGAAGGTTGGAGCTACAAAAAGGGAAATAATGTACTTGATATTTTGCTGCCAATGATGGGGCTTGTATTTATTACAGGAATAATCAGGCCCTTTTTAACAGGAATAAATATGACGTCAGGACAGATATATTATTTCTTTTTATTTTTTGGTACATTGGTATTCAGTTCTGTTCTCTTTATGGATGAAAAGCTAAGGAATTTATTCAGGAAATATGTTGAAGGTATTACAATATTCATGTCAATCTGTGTCGTAGTGCAATGTGTTATGCATTATATTTTAAATATGCAGGTGGAAGTAACATGGGCTATACATCTTCCGTTTCGCGAAATGATGGATACAGAGATTGCAGGAGATATTGAGATAAGAACAATGGAGATGTACAATCATTTGTTCCGACCAAGAGCATTTTTCATTGAACCAGCCAATTTTGCACAGTATTGTTCAATAGGGCTGGTAAGTATTCTGACCCAGAAGAAGGAATATAGGATGAAAGCAATCATTGTGACCTTTGCGATGATAATGACTACATCTGGAATCGGTATTTTTTCGGTTATTCTTATTTGGGGCGGGGCGTTTCTGTTAAGTGGAAAGGGAATTAAAAAAAAGACATTATTTGGAATAATGGCGCTTGCGGCCATAGGAATACCGGCTACTCTATATGCATATTTCAGGATAGAATTTATTCATAATGCAGTAGATAGAATGTTATTTTCATATGATGGATACAATTCAGTAGAAGGCAGATTAGGGACATGGAGATTTGTGCGAGAATTATCGGGAATTAAGTATGTCATTGGAAATGGATATAGAAATTTCCCTACTTTTATTAGAAATGGAGTAGTTGTGAACTATTACATGACTGCAATAACAGAGTTATTTTATTGTCAGGGCATTTTGGGAGGAATATTGTTTTGCATGTTATGTGTGGCATTAATGAAAAAGATATGGAACAGACGAGATAAAAGTTGTATTCTTATGGTGTTTATAGCAATTATTTACATTATTGGCTCCAATTTGTTTGTGCCATATAGGGCGGTTCTGTATATACCCTTTTTATTTTATTTGGCAGAAAAAGATGATAATAAAGAAAATGAATTTATTGATGTGATAAAAGGAAATTTATATGAAAAAGATAGGATTAATAACATTTTGGAAAGATAATTATGGTTCAGCTTTGCAATGTTATGCTACAAAATCAATTATTCAGAAAATGGAATATAATTGTGAGGTATTAGTGTATGAACCTCATGGAAAAGAAAAATATATCAGTTTTATGAAAAGGGCTTTTGATCGTCTGTGGCAAAGTATCACAGCTCCTGGTTTTTATAAACATTATTCAGAATTGAGAAGAAATTCCCAAAATACATTTCGGGATATGCCGGATAGCGTGAAATTTAGTTTAGAATTATTTTGCCAGTCTGTACTGCAGCCAAGAGGGTACGGCAGAGCAATGTTAAAAAAAATAGGAAATAGCCAAGAGTATACTGCGTTTATTGCGGGTTCAGATCAGATATGGAACGGAGCGGCGCCAGTAGACTCTTTTTATTTTCTTGCGTTTGCTCCAGATAATAAAAAGATTGCGTTTGCTCCTAGTTTTGGAACATCCAAAGTGATGAATTATAACCGGAAAAGGTTTGAAAATTTGATTAAAAAATTCCGGTATTTATCGGTACGGGAGGAGGATGGAATAAAAAATGTTCATAGTCTGACTGGCAGATATGCGCAGCGTATTTCAGACCCGGTAGTTATGATTGATAAAAAAGGGTGGACAGATTTTTCAGAGGGGGGAATCGTACATGTTCGTCCTTATATATTACTGTTTTTTCTGAATAAACCAGACAATAAAGTTGTAGAAACAATCCAAAATATAGCTAATTATGAAAAAAAGAAATATGATACTTTATGTTTTGTATATAAATATGATAATTTTTTTCAAATAGAAGGATACCGTACAGTAGAGGGAGGACCTAAGGATTATCTTTCTCTGATTAGTCATGCGGAGTTTATATTTACCGATTCTTTCCACACAGCGCTTTTTAGTATCATTTTTAATCGCTCTTTTTATGTTTTTCCCAGAAATTATGGACATAGCTGTGAACAGACAAGCCGCCTTCGCACTTTGCTGCGTATATATAAATGTGAGAATCGAATGATTTGGAATGAAAACGCAGCAAAAAACATAGAGATTACTCCATTACATGATTGTAGTCAGATATTGGAAAAAGAAAGAAATAGAGCAATCAAATTTCTTGAAGCTTCTATTGCATCATGCAATAACAATAGGGGGAAGATTGGGAAAAAAGGGATACCTGAATTAAGGGAATTATGTACAGGTTGCTGTGTGTGTGAAACAGTTTGTCCGACAGGGGCGATTAAGATGAAAGAACATCCGAAAGGTTACATGATTCCGGAAATTGATGTTAAACGGTGCATTTCTTGCGGAAAATGTGAAAGGTATTGTAACACTGTACTGAATTTTAAGAAGATTAAGAAAACCGCTTATGTTGCATATGCCAAAGACAAGATGATTAGAGATTCTTCCGCCTCAGGGGGGATGTTTCAAATTTTAGCGAGATATACCATCCTTAAAGGTGGAATCGTATTTGGAGCAGGCATTTTGTATGAAAACAATCATATTGAGATTCGGCATTTATCTGCAGAAACGGAAGAAGAACTTTATCCGCTTCTGAATTCAAAATATGTGGAGAGTAATTGCAGCGGAATATATACCAAGGTGCTAAAAGAATTAAAAAAAGGAAGGATGGTTCTTTATAGTGGAACGTCTTGTCAGATAGAGGGACTAAAAAGATATTTACAAGGTAAAGAATATTCTAATCTATATACAATAGACTTGATCTGTCACGGCGTACCAGGCAGATATCTATATCATAATTATATTTCTTACTTGGAAGAAAAATATAAGTCAAAAATCACAGGATTTTCTTTTCGGAATAAGAAGTTAGATGATTTATTTACCGAGAGAATCCAGTTTATAGACGGGGAGAAAGCGGTTCAGTGGAAAAAATCACCATATTATCGAATGTTTTTTGAAGAACAAAGTTATCGGGACTGTTGTTATCAATGCCAATATTCTTCTGTTCATAAGCCAAGCGATATTACTCTTGGAGATTATTTTGAAGTGAATCAAGATTATCCAGAGCTATTTAAGCAGGGGGAGATTTTAGAAAAGGTTGGGAATCCATCTTCTGTGATTATTCATACGGCTCAGGGAGTGAAATTAATTGACGAGTGCAGGGAACACATCCGAGTACATGAGGTCGATGTGGATAGAGTACAATTAAGTCATCGGCAATTATGTATTCCGTCGGTATATACTCATCAGCGTGAAAGATTATTTAAACTTTATAAAGAAGGAGGTTTTAAAGCAATTCAACAATACTATTGGTGGAAAGATTTTGTGGAATTTTTACCTAAAACATTTGTACTTATGATGAAAAAAACAGAAGAAGGTGAGTAATATGTATCAATGGATAACCTATCTTAGAAACATTATATTTGGATATATTTATGCCAAAAGAATTATTATAAGAAATAAAGACTCCAATATACTTTTAACATATAGAGGAGTTGGAGATCGCGTTTTCATGTTAGCATACGTTAGAGCCTATCAAAAGCAGCATAATATTAAAAATATTAAAATCATTTCTGGCGATCCGGATAGTCCGGTTTATCAATGCTTTGGAATGAAAAGAAACGAATTAATATATGAAAAAGAGAAGCACATATATATCATGAATAAGTTTTATACTACCTATGCGGGATTTAAATTTAGGAAAAAATATCCACAACTAGTTCCGGTTACTATTTTTGCATATGTTCGGACAGATTTATTTGATTATAATAGAATCATAAGATTTTCGGATGTGGTAAAAGTGATATATCAATTACCTAAAAGTACAACTCCTGATAAATGTGTAAGCTTAAGTTCAGGAGGACTTGCAGAAAAACTATTGGCAGAAGGAGTTATTATACCAAATAGAACGGTACTGATGAATCCATATGCCAATAGTGTCAAGGAGTTATCTTTAGACCTTTTTGAGAAAATTGTCAAAGAACTGACGAATTGGGGGATTAACGTGATTGTATCGGCTCAAAAAGGAAAAAGGAGGATAAGTAATGCGTATCATTTAGACTTTACACTGGATGAGGCAATCCCATTGTGTAATGCAGTTGGTTTTGTGATTGGAGCGAGAAGTGGATTTATGGATTTAGTTTCTTTTTCTAATGCGGCAATACTCTCCATTGACAGTGATGAATATCCACATTCGGATTTATTTTTACTGGAAGATTGTTGGCAGCAGAACCATAAGATAAAGACGATTCGGTTATGTAATGGAAATGAAGAAGAATTGATAAAAAAGGTAGTTGACAATACGTTAAAATATTTTAATATTAGCAAATAACGGAATAGGTATGGTACATAATTATGAGTAACAAATTGAAAAGATCAATAAAGTTAAATACAGTTATTTTTGCATTAAAAAGGGTATTGACAGTGATTTTTCCAATGATAACTTTACCATATGCGTTACGTGTATTAGGTGTTGAAAATATAGGGAATTATAATTTTGTGTTATCTGTTATCGGATATTTTACGTTAATTGGTATTCTTGGTTTGCATGACTATGGAAGGCGTGACGGTGCAATCATCCGGAGCGACAGACAAAAAATCTCATTGTTTGCATCAGAAATATTTTCATTCAATCTATTTATTACGAGTATTGCATATATTATGCTATTTATTTGTACGCTCTTGATTAGTAGGCTGAGAAAAGACGGGCTGTTAGTATTTATATGTTCATTATCTATCTTACTTACAACGATTGGAGTTGAATGGATATATAGCGTATATGAAGATTATATTTATATTACAGTACGGCAAATTTTGACTCAATTTGTATCAATGATATTGATGTTTATATTTGTTCGCGACAGAGATGATTTGCTTGTCTATGCAGCTATCTCTATCATAGCGTCTGCAGGTTCAAATTTATTTAATTTATTCCATTCAAAAAAATATTGTGATCTGAAATTTACACTAAAAGGTAATTGGAAAACCCATTTGCAGAAAAGTATTATTTTTTGCAAATTCAATGATGATAACAATCTATGTACATACAGATATGACTATTTTAGGATTTCTCTGCGGAGATTACAGCGTGGGATTATATAGCGCGGCCGTAAAAGTATACAATGTAATTGGCGCTATATTAATAGCTGCAGCAAGCGTAGGAATTGCAAGATTAAGCGAATATTCAGGAAATGGTAAAAAGTATGAGTTCAATCAGTTGGCTGAAGAAATTTACGGAGTAATCCTTACTATAACATTTCCCGTAGTCGTGGGAGTATGTTGTTATTGCAGAGAAATAATCTGTATGGTTGGAGGTAAGGAATATACAGAGGCTCATACGTCGTTGTTCATATTATCAATCGCTCTTTTATTTTTTATTTTGGCCGTTTATTGGGGACAATGTATTTTGATTCCAAACGGAAAAGAAAAAGAATTACTGTATATCACTTCTATAAGTGCGGTTATAAATATTGTATTAAATTTTGCGCTTATTCCATTTCTAAAACAAGATGCAGCAGCTATAACTACAATGTTAAGCGAAGGTTTTACCGCGCTTTTAACGATCATATATGGAAGAAAATTGGTCAAATTAGAAGGGATATACTCTATTATATTGAAAAGTCTGATAGGAAGCGGATTTGTGTGTGTTGTTTCAGTGACTTTGAAGAATATTTTTATTAACCCTAATATAGCGTTGGGTGTGAGTATCATATTAAGTGCGGTTGGATACCTCATGATTGAAGTAGTTGTTAAAAATGAAGTGGTTTATAAGCCTGTAATTTTTTGTATTCAAAAGTTATTTAATTGATGTACCTTAAGCGGGATGGAGGAAATATGATAAAAAGTAAGATAAAAAATATGGTTAAAACGATTATAAAGTCGTATAAAAAAGTGGGATGGAGATGTATGGATACCGGCCCTATAGATGTCCATATGAATGGACAAATCCATCGGATTATCAGATTTTTCGGCTTTACGGTAAGCGGTAAATTAGATGGCCAAAAGGGTAAGGGGGGGTATAAATACTCCGGTATTTTATCTGAAAATTAACAGAGAGGCCCCGTACACTCTGGAATGTATTCAGATGTGGCTGGACATCGCGGCGCAGATGGGGGCAGATTATTATATTGTATGTGATAATAAATGGCTGGAGCACAAGGTTTTGAAAACCTGTCTTTTTGAGGACCGTAATATCAAATTCATCCCCTCTTATGGCCGCTCTCTCAGGCAGACTGCGGACAGGCTCTATACAGGAAATTGGAGGTTTGCCACACATGCCCATTTAACACCTTTCTATCATGCGAAAAAAATGGGATATCAGTCGTTTTGGAGTGTGGATGCAGACGATACTTCTTTTTTGATGGAATATGAAAGAACGAGTCAGGCTCTTATACAGGTGGAACAGTATGTAAAGGAAAAGGCGTATCTGCCATGTCCCTTGATATGTGGTTTAGCCGTACCCATGGCAAACATTGGAGCTTTGGCGTGACTTTTATTAATGATAATGTAGGATTTATAGACATTTTTCAGAATACGGTATCTAAAGAATGGATGAAGCATTATCAAGAGATGGAAACCGCATTTAACCTGGATTGGTTTTTACTTATCTGAAGGATTTTGAGGACATAAAGATAGAGACCTTTTATATAGAAAGGTGCTGGTTCATCCATTGGGGAAATTCTCTTATCAATCCTTTTTATTCCTGGGTAAATTATTGGGAGAATGGGAAGATACATTATCCGATTTTGGAGGGGATCTATCACAATAAAGAAGCTGGATGTCTGGATATTGCGGATGCGGTCAGAATCGACGTGAGAGCCACGAGGGATGAGGGTATGAGGATTCTGGAAAATAGAATCTGTAAATCCAGATATTTTCAGAGCCAGCAAAGAAGGTTATTTCAAAACCAGGATTTTGCAGGTGATAAAGATTATCTAAGATTTTGAAGGGAGGCTGCATAATGGGAGAGTTGGAGTATATTATCGTTCAGGCAGGCGGCAAGGGAACGCGCATGAAGGAGTTGACAAAAAATAAACCAAAAGCATTGGTACCGGTGAATAACCTGCCGATGCTTTTTCATTTGTTCCGTAAATTTCCGGATAAGAAGTATGTGATTATCGGGGATTATAAATATGATGTGCTAAAACGTTATCTGAGGGAATTTGCAGAGGTGGAGTATTGTCTGGTATGCGGTACGGGGCATGTGGGCACCTGCGGGGGACTAAAGGAGGCTCTTTCTCATATTCCTGGGCAGAAACGTTTCATGCTAATCTGGTGCGATTTGATTCTTCCGGATGTGTATGAAATACCAAACTCAAAGGGTGATATCATCGGTCTGTCAAAGGATTTTCCATGCAGGTGGAAGTATGAGAACGGGGTGTTCAGTGAGAAAAAAGTTCTGAGTTTGGCGTGGCGGGTTTTTTTTTCATTTTCATGACGAACAGCGCCTTGAAGATGTACCGGATGAGGGGGAGTTTGTTCGCTGGCTTCAATCAAAAGGCTTTCATTTTGAAGAACAAGGGCTGTACCGCACTCATGAGTACGGGCTGTACAGTGAGTGGGAGAAGTTGAGTAAGGCAAGATGCCGTCCCTTTAACAGTATGAGAGTGGAGGGGGATAGAATCTATAAGCTTCCTGTTGATAAGCAGGGCAGAGAGCTGGCAGTTCGGGAGGCGGCCTGGTATCAAAAGATTAAAGAGGAAAAGTTTGAAAATATCCCTGTAATCTATGAGTATGAGCCTCTTTGTATGGAGTACATTGATGGAAGGAATATCTATGAATATGATTCCATTTCCTATGAGGAGAAGAAGGGGATTCTGGAACAGGTGATTGGGTGTCTGAGGCAAGTCCATGGTTTGGAGTCGGTTCCGTCTGACCAGGAGAGTTACAGGATTGCTTATTTGGATAAAACATATGAGAGGCTTAAGAAGGTGCGCCCTCTGGTTCCTTTTGGGGATGATGAGGCGGTGGTGGTAAACGGTAGAAGGTGCAGAAATATTTTCTGCTGTCAGGATATTGTGGAGAGGCTGGTGATGGAGTATTGTCCGGACAGCTTCCGACTGATTCATGGGGATTGTACCTTCAGCAATATGATGCTTAAGCAGGATAAGACGCCGGTTTTACTTGACCCGCGGGGGTATTTTGGAAGGACTAAGCTCTATGGAGACGCAGCCTATGACTGGGTAAAGCTGTATTATTCCCTGGTAAGTAATTATGACCAGTTTAATTTGAAGCGTTTTACCCTTGATATTGATGAGAAAGGCGTGAGACTTGTGATTGCGTCAAACCATTGGGAAGATATGGAGGACTGTTTTTTTGAGCTCTTGGAGGGGGAAGTGACAAGGAGGCAGATGAAGCTGTTTCTGGCGATTACGTGGTTGAGTCTTACCACCTATGCCTGGGAGGATTATGATTCGATTTGCGGGGCATTTTATAATGGACTTTATTATTTGGAGGAGGCGCTAGATGAATACAATGAATAAATTTTTTGACAGGAATAGCAGGATTATTGGGAATGCGTTGGATTCGATTTCTGAACATGATATGGAGAGGCTGATTTCTGACTGTGAGAGAACGATTAGAAAGGGACATAAGGTGATTGCGTCTGGATTGGGGAAGAATGTGCCTATCTGTGATAAGTTTGTAGGGACCATGCTTTCCCTTGGGCTGGATGCGGGATTCCTCCATATGAATTCTGCGGTGCATGGGGATATGGGAATGGTACATAAGGGAGATTTGGTGATTATTCTTACCAAAAGCGGTGCGACTGCGGAGACGGTGTACCTTGTGGAATTGCTGAGGAAGCGGGAGGATGTGAAGCTGTGGCTTATAAGCTTTGAGCAGCAGAGTGTGCTGGCGGACACCATGGAAAATAAGATATTAATCCAGATGGAACATGAGGGGGATCTGTGGGATATTGTTCCGAATAATTCCACAACCCTGAATCTGATTGTGCTTCAGACGGTTGCGGTGGAGTTGTCAAGGCGGCTTCGTCTGGATTTGGAGAGGGATTTTAAGCCTAACCATCCGGGAGGGGCTATTGGGGAGAGGCTGAATCATAAATAAGCTGATTTTATCTGACAAATAGAAACACAAGATATGGCAATTTATGTGAAGCATGATTTGCCATATCTTGTGAATGTTCTGCTTAAAGGTGCAGTCCCTTCTTAATATTCAACCTCCACCGGCATTCTCACTTTTGCCGATTCCATAACCGCAAGGAGTGCAAGCACCGTATTAGCCGAATCCTTAAGCGTCACCGGAAATTCCTCCCCAGACAACATACAATCCACAAACCCGCTGATACTCTGGAATGCAAATCCATGATGCTTCCCGAAGATTTTATTCTGTACAATCACATCCGGCACCACTACCTTTTGGTCCGTATACTGCTGAATCATATTGTGGTTGCTGGCGTCAATACTAATCATACCCTTATCTCCGATTACGTTAAACTTAATATCATTTACACAGGGATTGGCGTTAGGCGTAATCCATCCGTTTTCCATCTGAGCGATTCCGCCCTTGCAGAATTCAATCGTGGTCAGATACTCGTCCACCGTATCCACGCCCTGGCCCTTCAGCACGCCTTCACGGCTTACGCTGTATACCCGCTTCACTTCGTCATGGAAGAACCAGCGGAGGGTATCCAGACTGTGGCTTCCCAAAAACCATAAAATCGAAGATTTTGCCGCCCAGGGAAGCATATCTGTGGCCACCCATTTGATATCGTTCAATCGTATGTAGGCGCTGTAAAGATTGCCAAGCTCGCCCCGGTCTACAGCTTCATGGGCGGCGTTAAACGGCGGACTCCAGCGGTTATGTAAATCTACCATAGCCCGCACCTGATTCTTTTCCACCGCATTTACAATACGGTACACATCCTCCCTTGTTGTGGCAAGAGGCTTTTCAATCAGCATATGCTTTTTATGCTCGGCCGCGGCCTCTGCTATATCGGCATGGGCAAAGTCCGGCGTTACGATTGCCACGGCGTCGCAGTCTGCCTTTTGAAACATCTCATTGTAATCGTCATATACCTCTTTAATTCCAAGTTTAGAGGCCATTGCTTCCGCTTTCTGGCGGTTCATGTCGCAGATTGCGTTTATTTCTGCAAATGGATGCTCCTGGTAAATTCTGGCATGGTTCTCCCCCCAGATTCCGGCGCCTACAATAGCCATTTTAAGTTTTGAACTCATGATTATTCCTCCTACTTCTAAATATAATGCCCCTTGACCTTCCCACTCTATCCTTTCACAGAACCAAATGTCAGGCCGCGGATCATATGCTTTTGTACAATGATTGCAAAAATTAATACCGGCAGAACGGCCATTACGCCTGTCGCCGCCATTTCTCCCCATTTTACCCCTGATACAGACAGATACATCATGACGGAGGTGGGAATGGTCTTGGCCTGAATACTGGTCAGGAAATTAGCAAATACAAACTCATTCCACGAGTTAATGACACAGAAAATGGACGTTGCCACAAGTCCAGGGGTAATCAGCGGTAGAAGAATTTTAATGATTCCGGTAAGCCTTGAGCAGCCGTCCACCCAGCCTGCCTCCTCCAGTTCAATGGGCATATCCTCGATGAAGCCCCGCATCATCCAGATGGTAAATGGGATATTAAAGGTTGTATAGCAGATGATGAGCACCAGTCTGGTATCCAGAAGTCCGGCCATGGAAGCCATCATAAAATAAGGAATCACGACTGCCATGGGCGGCAGGAATTTCTGACTCAGCACCCAGAAGGCGCGGTCTTCCCGCTTTTTCCATTTGTATCTTGCAAATCCGTAGGCCGCAAAGCTGCCAATCGCCAGTGAAATCAGCGTAGATATTACAGCAATTATAAAACTGTTCTGAAAGAAGTCAATGATATTGCTGTCCTCGATAATAGCCTGATAATTCTTCAGAGTCGGCGTCACGAAAATCTTTGACGGGTCAAGAATGTCTACCCTGTTCCGAAAGCTTACCATAATCATCCATACAAAAGGAAGCAGGCAGGCCATACACATCAAAAGCAGAAAGACGCTGCGGGCAAGACTTAAGATTTTTCTTTTACCTTTTCGATTCATTACACAGCTTCCTCCTTCCTCATTCTCTTAATCAGGAATTTACTGATACAGGTTGTAAGAACAAGCAGCACCAGAGCAATGGCGGCCGCCCGTCCAATCAAGCCGTTCTGGGCGTTAGCCATACGGAATATATGAAGGCTTAAAAACTCCGTAGCCGTTCCGGGCCCGCCCTGAGTCAAAACGTATGCGACGTCAAACAGCTTCAGACAGTCAATCACCCGAAACAGAAGGGTTAAGTACACAAGCTTCTTAATCATAGGAATCGTGATATAAAATAATTCCTGAATCCTCGTTGCACCGTCAATAGCAGCAGATTCGTAAGGCTCGTCTGGTACAGAGCGAAGTCCGGCATACACAATCAGCGTTACAAAGGGTGTATATTGCCACACATCCACCATAAGAATCGACCAGAAGGCCATTTTCTCGGAAAGCCATGTCACTTTCAGTCCAAAGAGTGTATTCAGAAAATGGTTTATGATTCCATATTCCGAATTCAGCATCAGCTTCCACATCTGTGCAGCGATGGAAGGGGTGATGACAAGGGGAATGATCATAATACCAATTACGAGAGGCTTTAGCTTAAACTCCCAGGAGTTTAAGCATAAACCTGTCAGAAATCCAAGGACTAATTCAACCGCCGTAGCCAGAACCATGAACGCCAGACTGATGAACACGGAATGCCAGAAATCTCTGTCAGCTCCGGAAAACAGTCTTACAAAATTCTCAATTCCCACAAACTCTGTTTTGGAAAAGTCCCAGCCAAGCTGGTAATTTGTAAAGCTGATGATTGTCAGAAATATCGTTGGTATTACGGAAAGCACGATCATCGTCACCATTGCCGGTGCAATGTATTTTAAGTATTCTTTCTCTTTCCTTCGCATGAACCTACCTCTTTCTTTACTTAATTAAGTCCTCAATATCCTTCTGCATATCCTCGCATGCCTTGTCGGTGGTCGTGTCTCCTGTCAGCGCAGAGCTTCCGTAACCGCCTGCAATATCAAGAATCTGGTTAATAGAATCGTGCTGCGGAATCCAGGAGAGTCCCTTTTCTACCAGACCGTTTGCAGACTCAAGGGCTGCCTTTTGGGCCTCGTAGGACGGATTGGTTTCCTGAAGCTCGCTATCGTCAAATGCAGACGCCCTTGTTGCAACGCCTCCGTTTTCCACATACTCTTTTACCTTTTCCCTGCTTGCCATGTAAGAGATGAAAGCCCACGCAGCGTCCTTATTCTTAGAACTTTCCGGAATCCCAAGGTTCCAGCCTGCAAGGGCGGCGCCGTCTCCTGCCGGTCCCGTAGGAGTGGGAACGAATGCAACCTTGTCGGATACGGTTGATGCTTCAGGGTCTGTAATCTGTCCTGCAAGGGCGGTAGCGTCCAGCCACATGGCTGTCTTTCCAGAGATAAAAGCTCCCAAGGCTTCCTCATGGGTGTAAGAGCCAACATCCGGAGGCGCGCATTTTAATAACTCAACGAAATATTTAAGAGATTCCTTTGTCTCGTCTGTGGTGCAGGTTACTACCTCGTCGTCAGAGCCAATGGTTTCCTGATCCAAAAATCCGCCGCCGAAGTTGTACATCAGGCTCATCCAGCCAGATGCGAAATGAATTCCTCTCTGAGCCCTCATGCTTACGCCGTAAAGTCCGTCCTCTTTTCCGTTAAAGAACTGTGCCAGCTCTAAGAATTCATCCATAGTCTCTGGCGCTTCTTTATCGTATTTTTCAAACAAGTCTGTTCTATAAGCAATAAATCTTGTCTCGCCGGCAGTCGGGATTCCGTAATTGACTCCGCCCGCGCCAGCGATACCATTGCGGTATGCGGGCATAATGTCCTCATAGTCGAACCATTCCGGAGTTTTTTCCGTATTTTCAGCGTAGTCGCTGATTGGGACAAGAACATTTTTGGAAGCATATTCGCTCATCCAGAACGCGTCAACCATGAATACGTCATAGCTTCCGGCGCCCTGGGCGTCTAAGAGTTGTTTGTTTTTAAGGTTTGTCTCCTCAACAATATCCCATACAACCTTGATGCCGGTCAGGTCTGTAAATTCCTTCTCCATTTTCTTAAAGGCGTCCGTAGACGGATGAGAAGCCATGGCTACCGTAATTTCGGCTCCGTCAAAATTTTTCTTTACAGCCGCGCCCCAGTCCTCTAAGGTCTTTCCCTCCTCTGCCGTAAAACTTAACTCCTTGCCGCCGCTGCCGTTATTCTTCTCCGTCTCATTTTTGTCCTTAGAGCCGCAGGCTCCAAGCCCCATTGTCATTGTGCCGGCGAGAATCAAGGACAATATCTTTTTCGTTCTGTTTTTCATACTTTTTCTCCAATCTTTGATTTCATGCCACTTTGTTGTTTTGTGCTTCGTCCGTTATGCATAACTTCTGTTATGTATTATATAATTTCTTGATTCTTTTGTATTTATTGATTATTATTCGATTTTTACAAAATATTCTCCTGTTTTTCTGGATTTATGTTATATTATTAACAAAAATTTACATACAAAAAGCTGTTCTTGTATGATTTTTGACAAGAACAGCCCTTCTGTAATGCTTTTTATATGACAGAACGGTTTTTTACAGACCGCTGATAACCGCTTGGAGTCATGTTTGTAATCTGCTTAAAATTACTGGAAAAATGATGTACCGAGCTATAATTCAATAGCCCTGCAATCTGTGTATAAGTATATTTATCCTCGCTGATCAGCCGCTTGGCTTCTTTGATTTTCATCTGACTGTAATATTCCATCACGCTTACGCCCATCTGCTTCTTAAAAACTTTCAGGATGTAGCTTTTGGAGAAGGAGAGCTGGCAGCAGATATCATCCAGGGTCACCTTTTGATAAATGGAAGACAGGATGATGCCGATTACCTGATCTACGATCATTCGCTCGTTGGCAAAATCGCGGTCCTGGTATATTTCCGGAAGCTTATCCTTAAGATAACTGTTGCGAATTAAGGTAAGCAGCAGAAGCTCAAGCTGATTTTTTAATTCCTGTAATCCGCCGTAGGGCGCATCTTCTTTTAGTTTAAGCTTTTGCTGGTCAAAAATGTCATAGGGCCCCTCAAAAACCTTTTGGCCGGCTGCGTAAAGCCGTTTGACAATCTGGGTTTCCTCGCCGTAAAATTTTAGAACGCGGCTTTGTATGGCGGACAATTCCTTGCACTTACAGTCAAAGCTGATAATAAATGTGCTGGCAAAATCACCGACGGATAAAATATTATGAAGCTCATTAGGGGCGTGGAGATATGCTTCGCCGGAGGTTACATAGTACTCCTTATCATTGGATACCACCTTTACATTTCCATAATCAATGTATACCAATTCCCAGAAATTATGGCTTTCCCCGATTCCCTCGAATTCCTTTACATATTCAAAATAGTGAAAGCTGATAAAATTGGATATGCACAGCTTATTTTCTACTCCGGTTCTTTTATAATAATCCATTCTTTTTCCTCGACCTGACATGTATTTCTTTCATTATAACATTAAAATTTCTGTAATTCCATTGGCATTAGATTCTAAAAAATGTCTTGACATTATTTTTCTAAATTTGGGGAAGATATAAATAATATCAGAAGCAGCTTTTTGAAGAACAGGGCATTTTGTAAGAATTTGTAGGAATATGCAAGAATTCTGGTTTTGCGGTATAAAATCCCTTCATTTACAGATAATAGTATCATTACGAACAGTGATATGAAAATCTACAGATGGAGGAATCGATACTATGAAAGCAACAGGAATTGTACGTAGAATAGATGATTTGGGCAGGGTGGTAATTCCAAAGGAGATCCGGAGAACATTGCGGATTCGTGAGGGAGACCCCTTGGAAATCTTCACCGACAGGGAGGGCGAGATCATCTTAAAAAAATATTCTCCCATTGGAGAACTGTCAACATTTGCAAAACAGTATGCAGAAAGCCTTGCCCAGACCATCAACTGTCTGGTGTGCGTCTGCGACATGGATCAGATCATTGCAGCGGCGGGAAATGGGAAAAAAGAGCTTCAGGACAAGTATATCAGCAGACAGTTAGAGAAGAGCCTTGGCAGCAGGACCCAGCTTGCGGCTTCAGCAGGAGATAAGGGATATATTCCTATTATAGATGCCCAGGATGAGGATTATGAGCATGAGATTATCAGCCCAATCATCTGCGAGGGAGACATTATCGGCGGTGTAATCCTGTTATCCCGCGACCCCAAGAAGAAGCTCTCGGAATTAGAGCAGAAGATGGCAATGTGTGCGGCAGGCTTTTTGGGAAGCCAGATGGAGCAGTAGGACAAATAGGTTTTCAGATTCTTTTTGATTCCAGGAATAAATTCAACATTTCTGTCATACCTTGTGATAGACAAGGAGGGATGGGAATGGAAAGAAAGCTCCAAAAAGATTCGTGGATCATGTGGGTGTTAAAATCGCTGCTGGTTTCTTATGTTATTACAGGGATCCTGCTTTTGCTTTTGGCGGTTGCGCTGTTTAGGTTTGAGCTGAATGAAAAAGCTGTGTCCGCAGCTATTGTTGCAATCTATATCATAGCAACTCTGCTTGGCGGGATTATCATCGGGAAGTTTGCTAAGGTGAGGAGATATCTGTGGGGGATGGGTCTTGGGATTGGCTATTTTGCCTTGCTTCTGCTGATTACCCTTGGGGTGTACCGCACGTTAAACGGAGACGCGGCAAATCTGGTAACCACGCTGATTCTGTGCGCGGGAGGCGGAATGGCAGGCGGAATGCTGTCCTGATTTTCATTTTATGCACTTCCTTATTGCGAAAATGAAGATGTAATGTTATAATAACAGAAGTCTAGCAAAAAATAAGGAGGAACATGACCATGAAGCATGTAAAGACATTAAATACACAGACCATGAACAACAGTTTGAAAAAGGGCGGATGCGGCGAGTGCCAGACATCTTGTCAGTCAGCATGTAAGACATCTTGTACAGTTGGCAATCAGACCTGTGAGCAGAAGAAATAAGTCGATTTGGAATGATGGCGCTGCTGCGGTTTTGCCGTAGGCCAAGAATCCCGTAAAGCGGGATTCTTTTTCTGTTTGCCGCAAGCATACCAAAAAGGGCGTACAGTAATACATAAGGAAGCTGACATAGGTGTCAGAATGTGAAAGGGGTACATAATCTTGATACATCAGTATCAGAATAATGGATACAATATTGTTATGGATGTCGTAAGCGGTGCGGTTCATGTGGTTGACCAGCTTTGCTACGACGTCATTTCTGAATTAGATCAATTTTGTAAAGAGCAGGAAGAACCTACATTAGAGATGTTGAAGAAGCCTCAGGTATTGGACGGGCTAATGCAGGCTCTTGGCGGGAAATATGCAAAGGATGAGCTTATGGAGGCCCTGTCGGACGTGACGGAGTTGACGCAGGCAGGCCAGTTATTTGTAAAAGATACTTATGAGAGCATGATTGAAGCTGTGAAGAAGCGAAAGACGGTGGTGAAAGCCCTGTGTCTTCACATAGCCCATGACTGCAATCTTGCCTGCAGGTACTGTTTTGCAGAGGAAGGGGAATACCATGGCAGGCGGGCTTTAATGAGCTATGAGGTGGGGAAGAAGGCGCTGGATTTCTTAATTGCAAGCTCTGGTAACCGCAGGAATCTTGAGGTGGATTTCTTTGGCGGCGAGCCGCTGATGAACTGGCAGGTGGTAAAAGACCTGGTTGCCTATGGAAGAAGGCAGGAAAAGGTTCATGACAAGCATTTCCGTTTTACGGTCACTACCAACGGCGTACTTTTGAACGACGAGATTTTGGAATTTGTCAATCGGGAGATGGACAATGTGGTGCTGAGCCTGGACGGGCGTAAGGAGGTCAATGACCGTATGCGTCCGTTTCGCAATGGAAAGGGAAGCTATGACCTGATTGTTCCCAAGTTTCAGCGGCTTGCAGAAAGCCGCAATCAGGAGAGATATTACATTCGTGGGACATTTACCCGTAATAACCTGGACTTTTCGGAGGATATCCTACATTTTGCAGAGCTTGGGTTTAAGCAGATGTCTATAGAACCTGTGGTGGGCTCTGAGAGCGACCCTTACGCCATTCGTACTCAGGATCTTCCAAAGATTATGGAGGAGTACGATAAGCTGGCGAAGGTGATGATTGAGCGAGAAAAAGAAGGAAAAGGTTTCAATTTCTTTCATTTTATGATAGACTTAGACGGTGGGCCCTGCGTGGCGAAGCGCTTGTCAGGATGCGGTTCTGGAACCGAGTATCTGGCAGTAACGCCGTGGGGGGATTTGTATCCGTGTCATCAGTTTGTAGGTCAGGAAGATTTCCTGATGGGAAATGTAGAGCAAGGGATCATAAGACCGGAGATTGCAGACGATTTCCGAAGCTGTAATGTCTATTCCAAGGAAAAATGCAGGGATTGCTTCGCAAAATTTTACTGCAGCGGCGGATGTATGGCTAATGCCTACAATTTCCACGGCACAATCCATGACACCTATGAGATCGGATGCGAGATGCAAAGAAAGCGTGTTGAGTGCGCAATTATGATAAAAGCTGCTTTGGCGGATAAGTAGAAAGGATGTTTACCATGAAGAAGAACAGAGGTATCATATGCCTGATACTGACGGTGGTTCTGATTGCACTGATGGGATTTACCGTACTGGTGGGCTTCGGTAAGACCGAAACCGGTGCGATGAAGAATATCAAGCTTGGCCTTGACCTGGCGGGCGGTGTCAGTATCACGTATCAGGTTAAGGACAAGAACCCTTCGGATGAGGAGATGAGCGATACAATCTATAAGCTCCAGAGGCGTGTGGAGCAGTATAGTACGGAGGCAAGCGTTTACCAGGAGGGAAGCGACAGGATCAATATTGAGATTCCCGGTGTGACGGATGCCAATACGATTCTGGATGAGCTGGGGAAGCCAGGCTCCCTGGAGTTTCAGACAGAGGACGGCAAGACTGTAATAACAGGCTCTGACGTGGAGACAGCAACGGCGAGAGCCGGTGAAGACAGCATGAAGAACCGTGAATATTCGGTTGAGCTGACGCTGAACAAAGATGGAAAAGAGAAGTTTGCTAAGGCTACAGAGGAGAATGTAGGCAAGAAGATTAATATTGTTTATGACGGAACGACAATCAGCGACCCAATCGTTAATCAGGCGATTACCGGCGGGTCGGCGTACATTACCGGTAACTTTACCTTTGAGGAGGCGGAGAATCTGGCTTCCACCATCCGTATCGGCGGATTAAAGTTAGAGCTTGAGGAGCTTCGCTCCAATGTGGTGGGAGCCCAGTTGGGAGAGCAGGCAATCAGCACCAGTTTGAAGGCAGGAGCGATTGGTCTGGGGTTGATTATCGTATTTATGATTTTTGTATACTATCTCCCAGGATTGGCGTCAGGGCTTGCACTGTTGATTTATACAGAGCTGGTTCTGGTGATCCTGAATGCGTTTAACGTTACGCTGACGCTGCCAGGTATTGCGGGTATCATCCTTGGGATCGGTATGGCGGTGGATGCGAATGTTATTATATTTGCCCGCGTGCGTGAGGAAATGTCACGGGGGAAGACGGTGAAGAATTCTTTGAAGTCAGGCTTTCAGAAAGCAATGTCTGCGATTGTGGACGGAAATGTAACCACTCTGATTGCGGCGGCTGTGCTGTGGTTTAGAGGCTCCGGTCCGGTTAAGGGATTCGCTCAGACTCTGGCAATCGGTATCATAGTGTCCATGTTTACCGCTCTTGTGGTTACGAGGATTATCGTATTTTCCTTCTTTGCAGTTGGAATGCGCAAGGAGAGCCTGTACTATCGTCCGAAAAAAGAGCGTGAGCCGATTGGATTTGTGGAGAAAAGAAAGGTATTTTTTGCGGTTTCAGCTCTCCTGATTGTGGCAAGCTTGGCAGTGATGGGTATGAATGCCTCCCAGGGAAAGGGCGCGTTTGCCTATAGCCTTGAGTTTGAGGGCGGTACCTCTACCAATGTGACCTTTAACGAGGAATATTCCATCGACGAGATTGACGAGAAGATTGTTCCAGTGGTGGAAGAAATTACCGGAGATAATAATGTTCAGACCCAGAAGGTTGCGGGAACAAATCAGGTAATCATCAAGACTGTGACCCTTTCTCTTGACCAGCGTGAGGAGCTGAATCAGGCCATGGTGGATGAGTTCAAGGTTGACGAGTCGCTGATTACGGCTGAGAATATCAGCTCCACCGTAAGCAATGAGATGCGAAAAGATGCGGTTGTGGCGGTAATCATTTCCACAATCTGTATGCTCCTTTACATCTGGTTCAGGTTCAAGGATATCCGTTTTGCGGCAAGTGCGATTCTGGCTCTTCTGCATGATGTTTTAATTGTAATCGGCTTCTATGCGATTGCAAGGATTTCCGTGGGAAATACGTTTATCGCTTGTATGCTGACGATTGTAGGTTACTCCATCAATGCGACTATCGTTATCTTTGACCGTATCCGTGAGGAGCTTCATTATCAGACCAAGAAGACGGACCTTATGAATGTGGTGAACAAGAGTATTACCCAGACCCTTACCAGAAGTATCTACACATCACTGACAACCTTTGTGATGGTGGCGATTCTGTTCATTATGGGTGTCAGCTCCATTCGTGAGTTTGCCGCGCCGCTGATGGTGGGCGTTATTTGCGGGGCATATTCTTCTGTATGTATCACGGGCGCTCTGTGGTATGTGATGCGGGCGAAGCTTGGGAAGAAGGAAGATTAGGCTTTCATATATGTAGATTTAAAGAGGAAGCAGCCATTGTTATAAATGATATGACATGGCTGCTTTTTGGCGTCATATTGTATTAGAAAATGCTGTAGAGAAAATCGGGGAAATGAAACCGATAAAAATTAGGTAAGGATGGAGGTATAGTCATAGATGGAACGTTGGGTGCTTCTTAGAAAAGGCGGGGATTTTGAGGCAATGGGGGAGAAATTTAACATCAGTCCCCGACTTGCTTGTCTGATTAGGAATCGGAATGTGATTGGGGAAGCTAAAGTCCATAAGTTTTTGAACGGAACCATTGAGGAGATCAACGATGGACGGCTGATGAAGGGAATGGAGGCTGCAGCCTTAATTGTAAAGAAGAAGATTAAAAATAACCAGAAGATTCGGATTATCGGGGACTATGACATAGACGGGATTAATGCGGCTTACATATTGCTGGAGGGAATCGAAGGGCTTGGCGCAGAGGCGGACTATGATATTCCGGATCGGATTACAGACGGTTATGGTCTTAACATGGAGCTTTTAAAGCGGGCCCATGAGGATGGAGTTGATACCATTATCACCTGTGACAACGGGATTGCGGCGGCAGATGAGATTGCATATGGAAAGAGCCTTGGGATGACGATTATCGTGACAGACCATCATGAGGTGCCTTATGAGGAGGGGGAGGAAGGGCGTATTTATCGTCTGCCTCCTGCGGACGCGGTTATTGATCCCAAACAGCAGGGCTGTGAATATCCGTTTTCGGGACTGTGCGGCGCGGCTGTGGCGTACCAGTTCGTGCGTACCTTGTGTGATGTCATGGGAAGAAAGAAGAAAGAGTTTGACTATCTGCTGGAAAATGCAGCCATTGCCACTGTGGGGGATGTAATGGATTTGGAGGATGAAAACCGTATCATTGTAAAGGAGGGGCTTAAGCGGCTTGGCGCTACCAAGAACCTGGGCCTTCGTGCGCTGATTGAGTGTACAAACCTTGAAAAAGACCGGATTCGTGCGTATCACATTGGTTTTATCCTGGGACCTTGTATGAATGCCAGCGGAAGACTGGATACGGCCAAACGGGCATTGGAGCTTTTAAGGGCTAAGAGTAAGAGAGAGGCCGATATCCTGGCAGGGGACTTGAAAGCGTTAAACGACAGCAGAAAAGAGATGACGGAGAAGGCGGTGGTTCAGGCAAAGGAGTTGGTGGAAGGAACGGAGATTGAGAAAGACAGAGTGCTGGTCATCTATCTTCCACAGTGTCATGAGAGTCTTGCCGGAATTGTGGCAGGCAGACTTCGGGAAAGTTATTACAGACCTGTTTTTGTGCTGACAGACGGGAAAGAAGGGGTCAAAGGCTCTGGACGTTCCATCGAGGCATATCATATGTACCAGGAGCTTAGTAAGTGCAGCGAGCTTCTCAAGAAATACGGCGGGCACAAGCTGGCGGCAGGTTTTTCCTTAGAGAAAGAGAAGATAGAGACATTCCGTCGTATGCTCAACGAAAACTGTACTTTAACGCAGGAGGAACTGACAGAAAAAGTAGTCATTGACATGGAGCTTCCCTTTGCCTGTGTGACAGAAAGGTTCATCCAAGAGCTGTCCCTTCTTGAGCCCTTTGGAAAAGGCAATACCAAGCCTGTATTCGCCGCCCGTAACGTAGAGATTTTAAGCGGCAGAATTCTGGGAAAGAACCGAAATGTCTTAAAGCTTAGGGTTCGGGATGCTACCATTACAACTTTAGACGCCATGTATTTTAATCATGGGGAGGAGTTTCTGAAAGTACTAAAAGACCGTTACGGGGAAGAAGGGGTGGAGGCAATGCTAAGTGGAAGGCAAAGCCCTATAACATTGTCTGTCACCTATTATCCAGAGCTGAATGAGTACATGGGACGTGTTACCCCGCAGATTGTGATTACCCATTACCAGTAAACTGGGATATACAAGCTGGCGCTGGCGCATAAGCATAAAATATACTTGCTTTGTGCGGCAGCGCCATGATGTAAATTTACTTGATAGGACCAGACCTTTGTTATAGGTCTTTGTAGTGCACATCCTTTAATTCGGTTCTGAATCCAATCTGCTTAAACCTTTGCTGAACGATCTCCGCGCTCTTGATGTCTGTATTGGCAAGAAGTATGTAGAACTTTCCTCCATTCAGCACTCCCATATAATCGGTCAATCGGATCTTACATGCTGCCTGGATAGAAATAGATTTATAATCGCGATACCCCATTTCAAATTCTACTAATACACATTCTGTCAGTCCTTTTTCCTTTGCGTCAAGAAATGCTTTTAGAAGAACTCGGAATGTATCCTCCTTCAGTACGTTTGTACCCTCCAGATAATTCTTTCTTCTGAAGTTTGACATATAACGGCTTGCATAAAGCAGAGTATTCTGAAGCAGGGTTTCGATTACCGTCAGCCGTTTTACCGGCGATACCCCATGCTTTTTGCTTGAAACATCCCAGAACATTAGAATGACCCGTATATCATCTTCAGCATAAATGGCATGGGCCAGCGCCGGACGATTGGCGTCGTTGGTCTCATTCACATAAATCCGGCCGGCTTTAAGCTCGCTGTACATCTCTCCAAGCTCTATATACTTTATGGAATTCCCAAGCCTTCTGGCCTCTAAAGAGGTAGAGGAGTAAAGTCGGGCATATTCTCTGTTGGCCACATTGTAGATTGCCACATTCTTACTGCCCATCTCTTTTCCCAATATCTCTGCCGCATAGAACAGTACTTCCTCGGTCTTGTACTTTTCCAGGCTGGAAATGATATCATAAATCGATTTCCAACTATCCGTTGAAGATGCAGGCTCTGTTTCTCCTGTTGTCAGTTGCACGCTCGTTCCTTCAGTGGTTTCTAATTCTTCCGGATACAATTTCATCACCCTTCCATATTTCTGTGTGTTTTATATGGTATTATTTTGCACCACTTTTGGGAAATTGTCAAGAAATATACGAAGTCCAGATAATGATTGAAAATCCTCCAAACTAATGTTATAATTTTATCTTGAGCAAGTAATGATACAGGAATGGAGAGATTGTTATGAAAAAGATTGAAGAATATGTAAGAAGTATTCCGGATTTTCCGGAGGAGGGAATCATTTTCAGAGACGTGACCAGTGTATTGCAAGATGCGGACGGTTTGGCTCTTGCCATAGACTTAATGCAGGAGAAATTAAAAGGCGTTGAGTTCGACTTGGTGGTTGGGCCGGAATCCAGAGGCTTTATCTTTGGCGTTCCCATTGCCTACAACCTGCACAAACCGTTTATCCCTATTCGTAAGAAGGGAAAGCTTCCCTGCGAGACAGTTTCCATCCAGTATGAGTTAGAGTACGGCACCGCAGAGCTTGAGATTCATCGCGATGCGATCAAAGAGGGACAGAGGGTCGTGATTATTGACGATTTAATCGCTACCGGCGGCACTAACGAGGCCATGGTAAAGCTGATTGAAGGTCTTGGCGGGAAAGTGGTTAAGACGGTGTTCCTGATGGAGCTTAGCGGACTGAAAGGGAGAGATAAGCTTAAGGGATATGATGTGGAGTCTGTCATCGCATATCCGGGCAAATAGATGAGAATTGGAAGATCAGAGAGGGAGGAGGCGTTAATATGTCAGGAGTTACAACCTATGAAGCAATAGACGACCGGATTGCGGCGGATGCCATCATGACCGATCATTCCCAGGGACTTGAGATTGTGGACGGCCATGCTGTGAAGGCGCCGGTAGACTATGAGGACCCTGACCATTTATATGACATGTTAATCGCCCGTATTCGTAAGTACCATCCATCTACGGACGTGACCATGATTAAGAAAGCCTATGAGCTGGCCCAGGAGGCACATGGGGATCAGTGCCGGAAGTCAGGGGAGCCCTATATTGTCCATCCTTTGTGGGTCGCAATCATTTTGGCGGACCTTGAGATGGATAAGGAGACGATTGCTGCTGGAATCCTTCATGACGTGGTAGAGGATACCCAGATCAGTGAGGATGAGATACGCAAGGATTTTGGGGATGATGTGGCTCTTTTGGTGGACGGCGTCACAAAGCTGGGGAGGCTTTCTTATTCTTCAGACAAATTAGACGTCCAGGCGGAGAATCTGCGCAAGATGTTTCTTGCCATGGCGAAGGATATACGGGTTATTATTATCAAGCTTGCCGACCGCCTGCACAATTTAAGGACCCTGCAGTTTATGAAGCCGGCAAAGCAGAAGGAGAAGGCCAGAGAGACCATGGATATCTATGCGCCTATCGCCCAGAGGCTCGGTATCTCTAAGATTAAGACGGAGCTTGACGATTTGGCGTTAAAGTACTCTCAGCCGGAGGTCTTTTTCGATCTTGTTGACCAGATCAACACCAGAAAGATGGAACGGGAGGAGTTTGTTCAGCAGATTGTTGAGGAGGTTTCCTCCCACATGGGGAATGTTAATATCAAGGCTCAGGTCAGCGGACGTGTGAAGCATTTCTTCAGTATTTACAAGAAAATGGTCAACCAGGATAAGACGGTGGATCAGATCTATGATCTTTTTGCAGTACGCATCATTGTGGAGTCGGTGAGGGACTGCTATGCCGCTCTTGGTGTGATTCATGAGCTGTATACCCCGATTCCGGGGCGTTTCAAGGATTATATCGCCATGCCAAAGCCCAATATGTACCAATCCCTGCACACTACCTTGATGAGTTCTGTTGGGCAGCCCTTTGAGATTCAGATTCGGACAGAGGAGATGCACAAGACTGCCGAGTATGGAATTGCCGCCCACTGGAAATATAAGGAGTCCGGAGACGGCAAAAAGAGTGTGAAGGCCCAGGAGGAGGAAAAGCTAAGCTGGCTTCGCCAGATTCTGGAGTGGCAGAGGGACATGTCGGATAATCGGGAATTCATGAGCCTGATTAAAGGAGATTTGGACCTTTTCGCGGAGGACGTGTACTGCTTTACCCCCCAGGGGGATGTGAAGAATCTTCCTAATGGCTCTACGCCCATTGATTTTGCCTATATCATTCACAGCGCCGTGGGCAATAAGATGGTGGGCGCAAGGGTGAACGGAAAGCTTGTTAATATTGATTACAAGATACAGAACGGCGACAGGATTGAGATTCTGACTTCCCAGAATTCTAAGGGACCAAGCCGAGACTGGCTTGGCATTGTCAAAAGCACCCAGGCGAAGAATAAGATTAACCAGTGGTTTAAGCGGGAGTTCAAGGAAGAGAATATCGTTAAGGGTAAGGAATTGATTGCCAGCTACTGCAGGACGAAGTCCATTGTACAAAGCAGCATTATGGCTGCCAGATATCAGGAGATCGTTCAGAAAAAGTACGGCTTCAAGGACTGGGATTCTGTTCTTGCGGCAATCGGACACGGCGGCTTAAAAGAAGGCCAGGTGGTGAACCGCTTGGTGGAGGAGTACAGTAAGGAGCATAAGCAGGAGCTTACGGATGAGGATGTGCTTGGAAAGGTCGCAGAAGCCTCCAAAAATAAGGTGCATATTGCCAAGTCCAAGAGTGGGATTCTTGTGAAGGGAATCGATGACGTGGCTGTGCGGTTCTCCAGATGCTGTAATCCGGTTCCGGGGGATGAGATTGTCGGTTTTGTCACAAGGGGAAGAGGCTTGTCCATTCACCGGACGGATTGTGTGAATATGCTACATTTAACAGAGCCGGAGAGGGCTCGTCTCATTGAGGCAGAGTGGGAGAGCGAAGTTGCAGAGCAGGCGGGTGGACAGTATCTGGCAGAGGTAAAGATATATGCCTATGACAAAAAGGGTTTGCTGCTTGAGATGTCCAGAATCTTTACGGAGCAGAATGTGGATGTGAAGTCTATGAACGTGCGGACCAGCAAGAAGCAGGGGACTGCCACTATTGAGACTGGTTTTATCGTACACGGAAGGGAAGAACTTGACAAGGTAATTAAGAAGCTTCTCCAATTGGAGGATATCATTGATATTGAAAGGACGACAGGTTAATTAGAAGATGAAAGTAGAGAGATTTTTAATTGGGATTATCAGTACGAATTGTTATCTGGCGATTAATGAGGAGACAAAACAGACGGTTGTAATCGACCCTGCAGCCAGCCCGTCGTCGCTTATGAACCATATTAAGAGCGAAGGGCTTACCATAGAGGCAATCCTTCTCACCCACGGACATTTTGACCATACCATGGGACTTGACGGGTTCTTAAAGGAGTATGACGTTCCGGTCTATGTCCATGAGGGAGATAAGGAGATTTTAGCTGACCCAGGATTTAATCTGTCCTCCAGCTATACGTCAGGCTTTACCTTTTCCGATGCAAAATATCTCCATGGGGGAGAGACGTTAAGCTTTGCAGGCTACGACTTCCAGGTGCTCCATACGCCGGGGCATACGCCGGGAGGCTGCTGTTATTATGTGAGGTCAGAGGGCGTGATCTTCAGCGGTGATACGCTGTTTGCAGGCTCGGTGGGACGGTCAGATTTTCCAGGAAGCAGCGGTTCTGATTTGATTCGTTCGATTCGTGAAAAATTACTTCCCCTGCCTGATGATACCCAGGTATATCCAGGACACATGGGGGAGACTACAATCGGTCAGGAGAGAGGTTTTAATCCCTTTCTGTAGAATGGAGTAACAGAAATGATTCAAGTGATTTGTAAGAGTGATGCGTATACTTATAATGTGTACCATATGATAAAGGCTTTCTTTCCGTCCAAGAAGATTACTTCTGAGACGGAGGAGGAAGCCTCTCATTATGTTGCGGTGAGATTGCCTGATTCAGAGTGTATTATGATTGGGGAAGAACAGCTTAAAGAAGCGGCCGGCGGGCAATACGAAGATGACGGTAAACAGACGGAAGCTCAGATAAAGTACTGGATTGACGTCTTCCTTTATGAAGAACTTAGGAAATTAACGGGACAAGCCCTGGCGTGGGGAATTCTAACCGGCGTCAGGCCCACTAAGATTGCTATGCAGAAGCTGGAGGAAGGATGGGACAGGGACAGCTTTGTTCCCTGGTTTCAGGAGGAGTGTAAGGTAAGCCGCCAGAAAGCTGAGCTTTCTTTTGAGGTTGCAAGGCGGGAGAGACGCTTGCTTGGCTTGTTGGACTGTGAGACAGGGTACAGCCTCTATGTAGGGATTCCCTTCTGCCCTTCTGTGTGCGCCTACTGCTCCTTTAGCTCTGGTGCGTTAGATGACTGGAAGGAGAGAATCTGGGATTATCTTCATGCCCTTCAGAAGGAGTTGTCATTTATTGGGGAGCGGTGTAAGGGGCAAAAGCTTAATACCATTTATATAGGCGGCGGCACGCCTACCACGCTGACGGCAGAACAGCTTGAGTCTCTTTTGGCCTGTATTGACGCACATTTTTCCAGAGAACATTTATTAGAATATACGGTGGAGGCGGGACGGCCGGACAGTATCACAAAGGAGAAGCTCATGGTATTGAAAGCTCATGGTGTCACCCGCATTTCCATCAATCCCCAGAGTATGCAGCAGAAGACCCTTGACAGAATCGGGCGGAGGCATCGGGTGGAGGAGATTGTAGAAGCCTATGAACTGGCTCGCCGGGTGGGATTTGACAATATCAATATGGACTTGATTGCAGGTCTTCCAGGAGAGAGGGCAGCGGACATGGCGGATACCCTTGAGCAAATCCGTGAGCTTGGGCCGGACAGCCTGACGGTACATTCTCTGGCCATTAAGAGAGCGGCGAAGCTTGAGTTTGGAGATTTGAATGCAGATGCAAAAGAGATTTCATGTACCTTGTCAGAAATGATTAGGATGGCCAGAAAGACGGCCTGCGAGATGGGGCTTTTTCCTTATTATCTGTACAGGCAGAAGAATATTGCGGGGAATTTTGAGAATGTTGGCTATGCTAAGGAGGGCAAGGCAGGCATTTACAATGTTCTGATTATGGAGGAGAAACAGTCCATTATTGCGGCGGGGGCAGGGGCGCAAACGAAGCTGGCGCTTAAGGAGGCAGTTCTAGTACCGGGCAGTAAAAAGAAGAAAATGACCCGTCTTTTGCGGATTGAGAATGTGAAGGATGTGGCACAGTATATTGAGAGAATTGATGAGATGATTAGTCGTAAGGAAGCGGTTCTGTTACTGTTCACTCCTGAGCCGTGCACTACGCTGCACGGCTACAGGCCAGTACGGTAATGGGGTCAGAATCCGGCCTCTTGCCGTAAGGCAACTTTAAATAGGCCGGATTCGTTACTGTGAACACCATGGGTGTGAACAGTAACGCGGTTCTTTGAGTCATGAGCAGACCCAAGGAAACGGCTTGAAAAAGTTGAAAAATTTGATATAATGAAAACACAAAAATAAGGAGAACGAATATGGCGTTAAAGAAGAAACCCGTCACGGGAATGAAGGACATGCTTCCCCGTGAGATGGAGATTCGGGACTATGTGATACAACTGATTAAGGACACTTATAAGACCTATGGCTTTATGTCCATAGAGACGCCCTGTGTGGAGCACATCGAGAATCTGTGCAGCAAACAGGGAGGAGATAACGAGAAGCTGATTTTCAAGATTTTAAAACGGGGCGAGAAGTTAAAGCTTGAATCAGCAAAAGAGGAAAACGACCTGGTGGACGGCGGGCTTCGCTATGACCTGACGGTTCCCCTTGCCCGTTATTATTCCAACCATGCCAATGAACTGCCCTCTCCCTTTAAGGCTCTCCAGATTGGGAATGTGTGGCGTGCCGATCGTCCCCAGAAGGGGCGGTTTCGCCAGTTTATGCAATGTGATATCGACATTCTTGGGGAAGCCTCTAACTTGGCGGAGATTGAGCTGATTCTTGCCACTACGGCAATGCTTGGGAAACTGGATTTTCAGAATTTTACGGTTTGTATCAATGACCGCAATATTTTAAAAGCTATGGCAAAGTACAGTGGTTTTAAAGAGGAAGACTATGACGAGGTATTTATTATCCTGGATAAGATGGATAAAATCGGCGCCCAAGGGGTTGCGTCAGAGCTTCAGGAGATGGGGTATGACAAGGAGAAGACGGATGCTTATCTTAAGCTTTTCGGGGAAGTGACTCCGGATGTAGAGGGAATTCGTTACTTAAAAGGTAAGCTTGGAGACTGTCTGCCGGATAAGACGGCGGATGGGATGGAGATGATTATTTCAAGCGTGGAGGCCGCTAAGGAATGTGAGTTTAAGATTAGCTTCGACCCAACCCTGGTTCGGGGACAGTCCTACTATACAGGAACCATTTTTGAGGTGCGTATGGATGATTTCGGCGGTTCTGTAGCAGGAGGGGGACGCTATGACCAGATGATTGGTAAGTTTACCGGACAGGACACGCCAGCATGCGGGTTCTCTATTGGTTTTGAACGGATTGTCATGCTGCTTCTGGAAAATGGATATGAGGCGCCAAAGCAAGGGTTAAAGAAGGCCTATCTGCTGGATAAAAAGATGCCAAGAGAAGGGCTTCTTAAGATTCTTGCCCTTGCGAGGGCAGACCGAGAAGCAGGGGGTCAGGTGTTGATTGTGAATATGAAGAAGAATAAGAAATTTCAGAAGGAGCAGCTTTTAGAGGAAGGATACCAGGAGATTGTCGATTGTTTTGAGGATTCTTACGACAAGTTATAAACGATTTCACAAAAAAAGGAGATAAAATATGGCAGAGTCAATGCAGGGATTAAAGAGAACCCACAGGTGCGCAGAATTGTCCGCCGCTAATGTGGGGGAGACAGTAACCATTATGGGATGGGTGCAGAAGAACCGGAATAAGGGCGGTTTGGTGTTCGTGGATGTGAGGGACCGCTCCGGAATCATCCAGGTGGTGTTTGAGGAAGGAAAGTCGGACGCAGAGTTAATCGAGAAGGCGGCGAAGCTTCGGGCTGAGTTTGTGGTTGCTATTGTAGGACGGGTTGAAAAGCGTTCCGGCGCAGGCAATGAGAAGCTGGCCACAGGAGAGATTGAGGTGATTCCAGAGCAGATGCGGATTCTGTCTGAATCCGAGACACCGCCCTTTCCGATTGAGGAGAACTCTAAGACCAAGGAGGAGGTGCGCCTGAAATACAGGTATCTGGACTTAAGAAGGCCGGATCTTCAGAGAAATCTGATGATGCGAAGCCGCGTTGCCACTCTTACCCGTCAGTTTCTGTCGGAAGAAGGCTTCTGCGAGATTGAGACGCCGGTTTTGATTGGAAGCACACCAGAGGGTGCCAGGGATTATCTGGTGCCAAGCCGTATCCATCAGGGGAATTTCTATGCGCTGCCTCAGTCGCCTCAGCTTTTTAAACAGCTTTTAATGTGCGCAGGGTATGACCGCTATTTTCAAATTGCTAAATGCTTCCGTGACGAGGACTTAAGGGCTGACCGTCAGCCGGAGTTTACCCAGATTGACATGGAGTTGTCTTTTGTGGATGTGGACGACGTGATTGAGATTAATGAGAGACTGTTGGCGAAGCTGTTTAAAGAGGTTCTGGATATTGAGGTAACGCTTCCTATTCCGAGGATGACCTGGCAGGAGGCCATGGACCGCTTTGGCTCTGATAAGCCGGATATTCGTTTTGGAATGGAGCTTCATGATGTGACAGAGGTTGTGAAGGACTGTGAGTTCGCGGTTTTTAAAGGCGCTATTGAAAACGGTGGTTCTGTCCGTGGGATTAACGCCAAAGGGCAGGGAGGTATGCCCCGCAAGAAGATTGACAAGCTGGTGTCCTTTGCCAAGGATTACGGTGCAAAAGGGCTTGCCTATATTGCTGTCCAGGAGGATGGAACGGCTAAGTCGTCTTTTTCAAAGTTCATGAAGGATGAGGAGATGTCTGCCCTGATGACAGCCATGGGCGCAGACAAAGGGGATCTTCTTTTGTTCGCGGCAGATAAAAATACGGTTGTATGGGACGTCTTAGGCGCCCTTCGTTTAGAGCTTGCCCGTCAGATGGAGCTGCTTGATAAGAGTGAGTATAAATTCCTGTGGGTGACAGAGTTCCCGCTTTTAGAGTGGAATGAAGAACAGAATAGGTACACGGCGAAGCACCATCCTTTTACCATGCCTATGGAGGAGGACCTTGTATATATCGACAGTGAGCCTGGCCGAGTGCGAGCGAAGGCATATGATATCGTGCTGAACGGCAATGAGATTGGCGGAGGAAGCGTGAGAATCTTTAATCCTGAGATTCAGAGCAAGATGTTTGAGGTGCTTGGGTTTACGCCGGAGCAGGCCAATGAGCAGTTCGGTTTTCTTCTGACAGCCTTTAAGTATGGCGTGCCGCCTCACGCGGGACTTGCCTATGGGCTTGACAGGCTGGTAATGCTGATGGCGAAGGAGGACAGTATCAGGGATGTAATCGCATTCCCGAAGGTGAAGGATGCGTCGGATTTGATGACAGAGGCGCCGACGGCTGTGGATAAAAAGCAGCTTGAGGAACTGGGGCTTTCGATTGTGAGAGAGAAGGTTAAGCAGGAATAAATAGGTTAAATCGGATAGGGAGAAATCCAAACGAACAGAATGTTTGACTGTCTTGCCCTTTACTTTTCCACAAAGGAACCTTTACTTTTCGGTTTTTTAGGGTATAATAAGTAAAGGAAGAAGGTGAATGCTATGATTTCATATTCCGGTCTGCTGCAAAAACTGGATGAAAAAGGTTTGACGAAAACTGCACTGGCTAAGGAGCTTGGTATTTCCTCCCGTACCGTGGCAAAAATCGGACGGAGAGAGAAAATCGCCGATTATGTTCTTGAAAAAATGGCTGCTTTCGGTTGTCCTGCTGATGAACTATGCCAGTCCATTTCGGATAACAGTTTGCTCCAAACGCTAAGAGATGAGAAAAACATCCGTATGTCAGGGGGGGTTGTACCATGAACTTCAAGTACGGATGACCTATAACTCCAACCACATAGAGGGCAGCAAACTCAGTGAAGATCAGACTAGGCTGATATTTGAGACAAACACAATAGACATCGGAGAAGGAATCCCTGTTGATGACATTATCGAAACTGTCAATCATTTTCGAGCCATTGACTTTTGTATAGATGTGGCGGAAGAACCGCTTACCGAGGATATCATCAAAGAACTGCACCGCATTTTGAAGCAAAGCACAAAGGATTCCACGCTTGCATGGTTTGCCGTTGGGGATTACAAGAAAAGAGCCAATATGGTCGGCGGCCATGAAACGGTAAAGCCGAAAGAGGTTGCTCCACGCATAAAAGTTCTGCTTTCCGAATATGAAGCCAAAACTGCTGTCACGATTAATGATATCATTTGCTTCCATTACGCGTTTGAACGTATTCATCCCTTCCAGGATGGAAATGTAACACAGAGACACCAGCAGAAAGCAGCGTAACAGCGGCAGACTGCTTTGTACATAAAATTGAATAGTGTATATGCCAAAGGACATTTCATCTTTTATTTAGGTGGATGTCCTTTTTTTGTACCCATTTTCAGGAGAAAGGAGATTCACATGGAATTAAACGAAATGGAAAAACGGCTGTTGTTTCAGGTTGAGGGCGACTATCAATCCAAAGTTCTGAACGAGCTTTACATGACTGCCCGGTACACAAAGAATCCCGAACAGCGAAAGGCGGCGGAAAGTCTGATGGCAAAACTGCGGGGTCTGACAGATGCCGAGTGTATGGACATAGTCCGGGATATTCAGAAGAATTACCATCTGCCCTACCCGGCCCGGACGATTGGGGAAAAAATTGCCGAGGCCAGGCAGCAATCCGGCGCAGAGAAATTGAAGGGGCATGACATCATGGCGCTGGAACGCTTTGACCCGGAGGTAAGACACATGATCGTCTTTGATGTGCTTTCAGGTGATTCCCCTGTGGGTGACAAGGGCGATAAGATGCGCCTGTTCCTTACGGATGCCGGCTATCAGAAACTCTTAGACAGCCAGGAACGGGGCGAAGTCAAACTGAAAAACCATGCGAAGGTCTCAGGCGGGCATCTCCACTATGACCGCAGGGATCGTGCCTTGTAACGGAAATAACCGGAGAAAGGAGGCTGTGAAATGGCTGTATTCCGGGTAGAAAAAACGAAGGACTTCACGATCATGTGCAACCACCATCTGCGCAATACGGAACTGTCCTTAAAGGCAAAGGGGCTTCTCTCCCTCATGCTGTCGCTGCCGGAAGATTGGGACTATACCACAAAGGGGCTCGCCCATATCTGTAAGGACGGTGTGGATTCAATCACCACCGCCCTGAAAGAACTGGAGCGGCACGGGTATCTCACCAGGCAGCGCCTCCGCTATGAGAATGGGCAGCTCGGAGATATTGAATATACCATCCATGAAAAGCCTGTAAACGCTGAAAAACAGGCTTTTCCACCTAAACGGGAAAATCCAAGACAGGTAAATCCAAAACAGGCAAAACCTGAACAGGCGGAACCTGGACAGGAAAATCCCGCACAATTAAATACTAATCCATTAAAAACTAAAAAATTAAAAACGGATATATCAAGGACCCATCAATCAATCTATCCGGCAGAGCCGGAGGCGGCAGGCCGCCCGGATGGGATGGATCGGATTGAGCTGATAGAGGCATACCGCGAGATCATCAAAGAAAATATTGAATATGACTGTATGGTCTCCCGGTATGGGAAAGAACGCCTGGACGAGACTATGGAGCTTATGCTTGAAGTGGTCTTATCCAAACGACCATATATCCGTATCGCCGGGGATGATTTTCCCAGGGAGGTGGTAAAGAGCCGTTTCCTGAAAATCAATTCCGGCCACTTGGAGTATGTCTTTGACTGTATCGACAGGAACACCACAAAAGTCGGGAATATCAAGGCATACCTGCTGGCGGCGCTGTATAATGCCCCGGCAACCATGGACAGTTATTACCGTGCCGAGGTCAACCATGACCTGTACGGCTGTTAGGCGCCTTCGGGTGCCTTTTTTCACCACAGAAAGGAGGCGGGGCACGATGAAAAGAAATACTGTGTCGGTACTATGCCCGGCGTAACCAAAGAACAGATTCAGGCGGCGCGGGAGGCGGACCTGTTCGCATACCTGCAGTTCTATGAACCTGGGGTGCTGAAACGGGACGGGCCCAATTACCGGCACAAGGAACATGACAGCCTGGTCTATGTGACCGGAAAAAGGTATTGGTACTGGAACAGCCGGGGCCGGAGTATCAACGCCCTGGATTACCTGATCCAGATTCGGGGCTATGGGCTGGTAGATGCGGTCCATACGCTGGCCGGCGGGGAAATCCAGCAGGCACCGGCCTATCGGAGTACAACAGTAACAGCCCATGTGCAGAAGGAACCGGAGAAGAAAAAATTTTCCCTCCCCTGGGCCAGACGGTGCGCCACTTCTGCCGTTTCCTATTTGCAGCGGCGCGGGATCAGTTCTAATATTATCAGCCGGTGTTTCCGGGAAGGGCTGTTCTATGAGGCACGGTATAAGGGCGAGCCTGTCTGTGTGTTTGTGGGAAAGGATGATGCGGGGAAAGCAAAGTTTGCCTGTATGCGGAGCATTACCGGCAGCCTCAGGAAAGATGTCTACGGCAGCGACAAGGAATACAGCTTCTGCTATCCACCGAAGAATCCGGGCAGCCGCCATGTGGCGGTCTTTGAGGCGCCCATTGACGCCCTCTCCCATGCCACACTGCAGGAATTAGAAGGCTGGAAATGGGACGGCTATCGGCTGTCCCTGGGCGGCACTTCCCATGTGGCGCTGATTGCATTTTTGAAACGCCACCCGGAAATCCGGCGCGTCAGTCTCTACATGGACAATGACCTTGGCGGCCTTAAAAATGCCAGGAGGATCAAGGCGATGCTCCATGAGGACCAGCGCTTTAAGCATATCCGGGTGGGGATCAACCCGCCCCGAACAGGCAAGGACTACAACGAAAAGCTGCTCTGCGCCAGGGAGCGCATAAAAGAGCGCCAACAACAAAGCCGCCATAGACAGGCGGCAATTTCTATTTAAGGAGGATTTTAGAAATGATGAACACAGAGAACACGGCTTTACAGATGATCGCCGAAGCTGCCCGGTGCCCGGATTATGGCCCCGACATGGTTAAGGCGCTGATGAAAAAGCTGGATATGAACGAGAAAGGCTTTGCGCTTCTGATGAACGTCGCCCCTTCCACGGTCCGGCTCTGGACCAGCGGCGCCGCGCAGCCAAGCGGAACGGCTAGGCGGCTCATGCAGATTTACGAGACCGGGCCGGAGATTGTCGGCAAGATTGCCAGAGGGCAGCCGCCGGCAGATGGGAGAGATTCATAAATGGCAGAGGAAAGGAAACAGACTGATTTAGGCACGGAAACGCCGATTGCGGAAAATGAACAGGTCAGGGCGCTGCTTGCACTCTTAAAAGAAAAAGATTCCCCCGCCTATGCAGACTTCGCAGAACTGATTGAATCTGTCACAGGGATGGAGAAACGTCTTTCCATAGCGGTCGGCGAGCTGGCGACTATGCGGGAGGATTTGCAGAAAATGCAGGATCACTCCCTGAAAGCCTCACTCCAAAAGACCTGCAAAGCACTGGAAGGCAATATTTCCTCTATGCAGCAGAAATTATCAGGGCTAAAGGGAAAGATTGTTGCGGGCTGCAGGCATATCCTGGCGGATTTTAAGGAATGCGGTACCGTCGCTTTGAACGGGATTACCCATTTCCTTCACCTGAAACCGGCGTTAGAGGCGATCCGTCAAGGGGCGGAAAACCACCAGCAGGCCAGCAGCCGGGCAATGGAGAGGATCGATGCTTTCGCGTCCGAGTACCATGAGGCAGGAAAACACCTGAAAAATATGCGCCTGGCGCTGATGGGAGAGGAACCGGTGCAGCAGGCAAAGACCGGCGGGGAGATTGCGCACTATGCCAAGGCCCCCTACCGTGCCAGCCGTGCGTGTATGGGAGCCATGAAGAAAAACGCAGAAAAGGCAATGGCTGCGCTGAAAAAACTGGAACAGGCAGCCGAGCGCCGTCCCTCCGTTTTGGAGTCCATGCGGGAACAGGCGGCGAAGCTGGAACCGGCAAAGAACCAGCCGGCACCTTCCCATGACAAAGGCAGCCGGTGATAAAAACAGAATGAAGGGAGGAAATCAAATTGAAACAGGAACAACTTCCGCAGATTCACTTAGTCCGTGATACGGATTTAGGCGTATTTGCCTATGAGCTTCATATCCTGGCCGGTGATTTTCTGCGGGAAAGTGAATTCAATCTGCGCTCACTGGCAGCCAACACCGGGCCGGATTCTATCACTATCATGGGAAAAAAACACATATGGTTCGCTGATGCCCTGTCTGCCTACTATCCCACAGGAGAGCTTTACCGGGTGGCCGCCATGACGGAATACCCCGGTGCCAGGGCTTTCCTGTTCCACACGGAGCGTAAGGAGGACGGACGGCTGTACGGGGATGTCCTGATGATGGACCTTGACACGCTGCGGCAGGACATAGAAAGGAATACCCTCTACCCTTACGGCGTCAGCATGGAATACCGGGACGGCACGAAGGCGGAGGCAGGCATTGAAAAATGGGAGGCGATGGAACTGTACCAAAAGGACGCCCTAAAAAATTGGCGCTATCTCTATGCGCCGGAGCAGGTGACAGAATGGCAGCACTCCTATCTGGACAGATTCAGCCAGTGGAGGGAGCAGGCATTTTCCTATATGCCCCAGGATTTGGAGGAACGGCTGAATACGGAATATATGCTTGCGGCAGAGAACCCGGACACGGATATGTACCGCATACCGCTGGGGACAGCCAAGCAGATGCTCCTTGACGGCGATCCGGTCTACCGCCTCTTTCCCGGAGGACCGGAAAAAGTCGCGCCCATTGCGGCGGTCACAGGACTCTGGTATGAGTTTTACCGGGAGTTCGCCGTTACACCGGAGGATTTGGGCGCGCTTGACCGATTGGTCCGAAGGGAGACGGACCGGATCATGGGAATACGCCCGCAGCCTGATAAATCACAGGAACGCCGCCCTTCCCCGGAGCGGTGATTTTTTATGACAGACTGGAGGTGATAAGGATTGGCGGATAACATACAGCATGAAGATTTCGGGGAAAAGATCGGCGGCGCAAAAAAAGATTTATGGAAGGACCGTGGGCTCGATGTGAACGATCTGGACGTCATGAATGAGCGTGAAGCCGAAAAATTCGTAAAAAAGGATAATATCTGGAAGAAACCGGATTATACGGCCATGCTTGATGACGGGATTCCCCTTGGCGTGGTCTATTTTATCAAAAAGGCGAGGGACGGGCTGAACGCCTCCCCGCAGTATTACCGCAGGGACGACACGCCGGAGAAGCGCCTTGCAAGACAGAAAGAATATATCCAGACGGTACGGGAGCTGCAAAGCGTGGTCTCGGAGGTGCGCACCGTGGAGGACGCAATGGAGGTCTATGACCGTTTCTTTGTGGAGAACGGGTATCTGGAGCAGGTGCAGGGCTGGGGCAGCGGCATCCATTACCAGGCGACGGAGAAGGGCAGGGAGAACCCGGCTATTACAAACAAGCTGTCCAATGCCCTGATGGTCCACTCGGAGAGGTATTTTGAGCGGAATTTCACACAGAAAGCGCAGAAGGAGCAGTTTGGCGTTTCCAAAGACCAGAAGGTGCCGAAAGGTTATGCGATCCATTTCAACGATGGGAAGAATACTTATTCCAAAAATAATGACTGGAAACCTGATACCTGGTATGTGACGAAGGGCTATTCCATCTTACAGACAAGTTTTGAATCGCGGGAGGCTGCCCTGAAATGGGTGCAGGAGCTGGCGAAAGGCCGAAGCAAAAGCGGAAAGACACGGTTTGTGCCTCCCCAGCTCTCCCATGTGCAGCGGACCGGGCCGGATTACAGGAATGGCGCGGAGATCACCGGGCAGCACTACCTTGATACCTTCGGATTCCGCGGCGGAGAGTTCGGGAACTGGATGAACCAGAATGACCGGCAGGCTTCCCTCAACATGGGTTTTGAAGCGCTCAAGGATTTGGCGGCAGCCCTGCAGGTCAGCGATAAAGATATTGCCTATCAGGGAACGCTTGCCATCGCTTTCGGTGCCAGGGGCAGCGGCAACGCCGCGGCCCATTATGAGCCGCTTCGCAAGGTCATCAACCTTACGAAGATGCACGGGGCTGGTTCCCTGGCACATGAATGGTGGCATGGACTTGACGATTACCTTGGCGTAAAAATAGGTGCCAAGGGTTTCCTTTCTGAACAGCCCCGCCTCTATGCCCCATTCCAGAAGCTGATTGAAACCATGAAATATAAACCAGAGACACCGGAGCAGGCGGCGGCCCGTACCGAAGCACAGACGGAACGCACCCGGAAAAATGCGGCAAGCTGGCTGGATTCTGCGGTGCTCGGTTCCCTGAAACGGCATGGCAATGAGGCACAGATGGAAGCCTATGCAGTTCTCAGGGAGGCTTTTTTGTCCGGCGAGACCGGCTCCGTGGAACAGATCAACGCCCTTAAGAAGTCTGTCACCGGGCGGGTGATCCCCAAAAATGAGCGGGAACGGCTGGAAATATTCGAGCACATGCTGTCCGGGATGCAGATGCAGGAGGCACCGCAGATTGGACGGGTGGAAACCGATTTTTACCGGAATTCCGTGCGGATGGGTAAGGAATGTGAAAAGGACGGCGGTTATTGGGACAGCAACACGGAAATGACCGCCAGGGCCTTTGCCTGTTACATCAAAGATAAGCTGCCTTATCAATCAGATTACTTAGCGGGCCACGCAGATTGTGCCGTTACCTTCGTGACAGATAAAAGTGGAGAAATGGAAATCTTGAAAGCCTTCCCAGAGGGAGAGGAACGCAGAGCCATCAATGCGGTATTTGACGAAATTGTGGCGGACCTGAAACGGGAGCAGATACTTACCCATTCGGATGTGACGCTTCCCCTTCCGGTGCAGCCGTTGGCGGAGAATGAGCAGATTTCCATATTTACGGCAGAGAGGCCTTCGGTCATGGCGCAGCTTGCAGCGGCAAAGCCGGCAGAAAAAACGACCCCGGCACAGGCGGCCCCGAAAAAGAGCCATGCGCCGGAGATTTAAGGAGGTGGAAGGATTGGAGGAAAACAAAGATTACCGGGTTCACCGCTCCGGGGATCTGTCGGAAGGCTACAAGCTGCAGGTGGAACATGCGGTATCATGTGAGAACATAGATATTTCACCGTTGATTGCACAAGGGGCAGAAACGATACAGGCCATGCGCCAGGACAGCATTGAGGGAGAAAAGAAAGCCTATGACATCGTAGTGGCTGCAGCAAAGCAATGGGAACAGCAGGCGGCGACCACGCAGCGGCTTGACCGGGCACTGGCATACTTACGCACCCCGGAGGTAAAGCATACAGGGAACAGTTGGCAGCCCTTTTCAAACAACAATGACTGGATGGAGATCAGCAACCGGGTCTATAAGATGTTCTGCCGGATCAGGGAAGAAACCAGATATGACAGGGCGGCAGGGCGGAGCGTCCCGGCTGCCTGGTATGTGACCTGGGATTTGTATTTGAATTCGCCCAGGGAAGGCTACAGCATCCATCTTGCAGGGCAGGACAAGAAACGCTATACGGACAAAGCCGCTGCCGTGAAGTATCTGGATGGGCGGAAGAAAGCCTATTCCCATCTGTTCGCGGAAATTTCGCCGCCTGTCCCCAAAGAGCATGAGAACTGTTTTACAGTCTATGGAGTGCTTCTCCCCGGATATAGTGTTGAGGGCCGGGAGCAGGAAAAAGCAGGGCATACCACCGCTGGCATTTCGGAGGGCGGTATTTCTGCGCCCGGAAAAGAAGAAAAGCCTTCCGTGCTGGGAAAGCTGTCTGCGGCGAGGGAGCAGGAAAAGGCTGCGGCGGAGCCGAAGGCGCCAACTAAAAAGAAGGAGGATATGCAGATTTGAAAGTGTTGATGATAGAGCCTGGGAAAGCGCCTTATGAGGCCGAGCTTGACGGGAGCCTTGAATCCATGCAGGAGGCAGTCGGGGGAGGCATAGAGGGCTACTACCCTTATGCGGAACCTGTTGCGATTGTCTGCAATGATGAAGGGAAAATAAACGGGCTGCCCCTGAACAGGGCAATTTATAATGAGGACGGCGAAATGATTGAGATCATGGCGGGCACCTTTTTCATGGCTGGTCTCGGTGAGGAAAGTTTTACCGACCTTCCCGATTACTTTATGGATCAGTATAAGGAACAGTTCAAATACCCGGAAAAATTTTACCGGCTGGCGGGTGAGATTATTGCGGTGAAGCAGCCCCTCCCGCCAGAGGAAAAGCAGCAGCCGGCCCCTGTCATGGAGAAACCAGACGGGGACGATATAAGGCTTGACGAATCCACGAACCTGGCTTTCGACCTGGATGAATTTTTCAGGCAGAACAGCGGGGCCTATGCAGACCTGTACCTGGATTCCCATGCAGAGAAAGAGCGCATGGCGGACGAGTTGCTTTCAGGAGATACCGGAAAAATCCGCATGAGGCTGGCGGCATTTGAGCGTGAGGAACACATGGAGGGAGAAACAGCGCCGCTTTTAGCGCGTATTTCTTCCTATGAAAAAGAGTACGGGATCAGCACTTATTCTATTTATCAGCTTGACTTATCGGACAATACAGATAACCTCCGTTTTATGTCCCTGGACTGGCTGGAAAGTAAAGGGCTTTCCGTGGATCGGGATCATTACCAGATGGTCTATGCAATGCAGCGGGAACCGGGCGAAACACTGGAGGATATTTACAGGCGGTTCAATATCGACCACCCGGAAGATTTCAGGGGCCATTCCCTTTCCGTTTCCGATGTGGTGGTCCTGCATGAGAATGGTGTGGACGCCGCATATTACATGGACAGTATCGGCTTCAAGGAGCTGCCGGGCTTCTTCGGTGCAGATGCGCCGGAGGCGAAACAGGATGTTTCGGTGCGGAAACAGCTTGACAATGCGAGGAAACAGGCGGCACAGACAGAGCCGAAAATATCGGATAAAAGGCCCAGAGAGCCGGAAAGGAGCTGATAGCTTATGCTGATGGCAGTGGAAGGCTCCTATGCGCTGATGGTGCAGCCGGACGATATTTTGATCTCTCCCCGTGAGGTAGACGAACATTTTGGGACAATGGCCTGCTTCCACTCCCGTTATGCGCTGGGTGACAGCCACAATTACATGGATAAAGATGATTTTCTGCGGGAGATGTATTTAGATACCGTGGGGCATGATGAAGCGGGTCTGAAACGCTATGAACACATGGTGAACATTGTGAGCAGCCGGTTCCGGCACGGTCCAAAGACGGAGGAACGGGCGGTTGATGACGCCATGCTGAAGGTGATCTCCGAAAAATACATTACGCTGCCCCTTTATCTGATGGATCACAGCGGCCTTGCCATGCAGACCACAAGTTTCAATGATCCCTGGGACAGCGGGCAGGTGGGATGGATTTATGTTTCCAAAGAGGATGCGCTGAAGGAATTTTGCGGCCAAAAAATGACCGGCGCCCTTCGGAAAAAGGCGGAGGATCTGATGCGCAGCGAAGTGGCCGCTTATGATTCCTACCTGCGGGGCGAGTGCTACGGCTTTGAGCTTTATAAAAACGGCGAGCTTATGGATAGCTGCTGGGGCTTCACGGGCGACCTGGACGATGCCTGTAAGGATATGGCTGAATATATCCCGGAGGGCTGTAAGGATATGGTGACGCATTTAGAGGAACAGAGCCACCCGGCGACCATCATTAAAACGCTTCTGAAACATGCGAAAATCCAGGTGGATCAGGCGGCAAAAGCCTTTGAACATGCCCCGCGCCAGCAGGTGATCGGGGATGTCCGTTAAACAGGTATTTCCTATTTATATTTACAGATTTTATCAGGAAGGAGGATGCACATGCAGGAAGAATTGGAACAGCGGACCGTTTCGGTCTCCATCCAGGCGGCGAAGCTGTCCGGGCGGGTGCTGCGGTCTGCGATTGCCACGGTACTCCGTAAAATGGAACAGGAACGCACTACCCCGAAAGTCGGGCAAAACAGTATGAAACGGCTGACCTACAAAGACCCCGGAGTCAATACCATTGAAGTGTCTGGCAGAATCCGCTCCTTTGAGCGGTATGCTCGGAAACACCAAGTCCGCTACCATATAGAAAAAGAGTTGGGGACCGATCCCCCGAAGTGGACGGTCTATTTCAAAGCGAACCAGGCGGACGCGCTGACAGCAGCCTTTAAGGAATATACCCAAAAAGACCTTGCCCGGAGCACCAGGCCGTCGCTGCTCTCCCAGCTTCATAAATTCAAGGAGCTGGCGCAGGCGCTTGGCCGTGACCGGGTAAAGAACAAGGAACACGGAGGGCCGGAACGATGAAGATAGATACCGATGCCCTGAAAAAGCAGGTGATCCTCCATCTGCCCTATCTCTTGTTCCTTCTGGTCTTTGCGAAGCTGGGCGAGGCGGTGCGCCTTGCCCCCGGAGCAGACGCCTCACAGAAATTGTTAGGGCTTTCCGAAGGCTTCTCACTGGCTTTTCAGAGTATGTGGCCCGGCGCGGCGCTGGACTGGCTGGTGGGATTATGCGGTGCGGTGATCGTGCGGATGGCGGTATATATGAAAGGGAAAAATGCAAAAAAATACCGCAAGGATGTGGAGTACGGTTCTGCACGTTGGGGAAATAAAACAGATATAGCTCCTTTTATGGACCCGAAACCGGAAAACAACATCATCCTGACACAGACCGAGGGGCTTATGATGTCCGGCAGGCCGAAAAATCCGGCCCATGCCCGCAATAAGAATGTGCTGGTAGTCGGCGGTTCCGGCTCCGGCAAAACGAGATTTTTTATTAAACCCAACCTCATGCAGCTCCATAGCTCGTATGTCGTTACCGATCCGAACAGATAAGTATAATAAGGTTATAGGGAAGCGCGCACCCTCAAAGAAAGGAGGTTACACACCATGAAGAAGCAGGCAGAGAAAGACAAACTCACCGCCCTATACGAAAGACTCTCACATGACGATGAACGGGCAGGGGAATCCGTGAGCATTGAGAACCAAAAACGGATTTTAGAGGACTACGCAAGGAAAAACGGTTTTACCAATATCCGGCATTTTACCGATGACGGAATCCGGGGAACTACTTTCAAGCGTCCGGGGCTGGACGCTATGTTAGACGAAATCCGGGCGGGGAACGTGGCAACGGTTATCATCAAAGACCAGAGCCGAATCGGGCGTGACGTGGTTGAAGTGGGGCTTTTAAAGCGCACCTTTGACGAGTACCATGTGCGTTTTATCGCCGCAAATGACAACCTTGACACCGCCAACGGCTTTGATATTATGTCTATCTTCCGTGACGTGATAAACGAGTGGTATGTTGCCGACACCAGCCGCAAAATCAAGGCTGTTTTCAAGTCCAGAATGGAAAAAGGCTTGCGCTGTTCTGGTAGTGTCTGCTATGGCTACCGCGCTTCCAAAGAAGAAAAAGGCGAGTGGATAATTGACGAGGAAGCCGCCGCCGTTGTGCGCCGTATCTTCCAGAGCGTCCTTGCCGGGGAAACCGTAGCCAGCATAGCAAAAGCACTCCGCACCGAGAAAATCCCTATCCCGTCCGAGCATTGGAAACGGACAGGCGAGCCAGTCCGGGCGGCAAAATACACAGACCCCTACGCATGGTCAGCCACCACTATCGGCTACATACTGAAACGCCCGGAATATATGGGGCGCAAGGTACTGGGGAAAACCGTATGCGAGAACTACAAGACCAAGAGCAGCCGCAAGACCACGCCGGAGGAACAATATATCTTTGAGGGCGCAATCCCCGCCATTGTGGACGTGGAAACGTGGCAGACCGTACAGAAGATACGGGAAACCGTGCGCCGCGCCCCGAAGCGGCAGAACGCCCCGAACCGTTTGACCGGGCTTTTATACTGCGCCGACTGCGGCTCAAAACTCACACACCGCTACAACCTTGTGCAAGGAAAATGGATTGAGGACGCTTTTATCTGCTCCGGCTACCGCCACTTAATCCATGACTGCACCATGCACCATATCCCCACGGCGAAGATTGAAGCCGCTATCCTTGCCGTTATCCAGCGTGTGAGCTGGTATGTGCGGCACAATGAAAAGGAGTTTACAGAACGTGTCCGGGAAGCGTCCGACCAGAACCAAGAAAAAACCGTTAAAGAGTGCAGACAGAAAATCAACAAGGCACAGAAGCGGCATAGAGAGCTTGACGGGCTTGTAAAAAAGCTGTACGAGGGCAACGCCACGGGCAAGATACCCGACAAGCATTTTACCCGGCTTCTTGCTGAATATGACGAGGAACAGACCGGGCTGGAAACGTCCATAGCGGAATGGCAAAGGCAGATTGAAAGCTGGAACGCTGATAAGCTGAAAACAGACCAGTTTATCCAGCTTGTGAAACGCTATACCGACTTCTCCGAATTGACAACGCCCATGCTCAACGAGTTTATCGAGAAAGTGATTGTGCATGAGGGCGAGGGGCGGGGGAATGACCGCCACCAGCGGATAGACATTTATTTAAACTTTATCGGCGCATTTGAAGTACCCGCCCATATCGTCACCCCGGCAGAGGTAGAGGAACAACGCCGCCAGCAGGAGGAACAGGCGGCAAAGGAAGCCCGGTCAAAGGAGCTTGAAAAGGCACGGTATGAGAAACGCAAGGCAGAGAAACGGGCATTTACCGAAAGGAAGAAAGCGGGGCTTCTCACGCCGGAGGAACAGGAAGCGGAGGAAAAACGGCTTGCACATAACCGGGAGTGGCAAAAGGAATGGCGGGAGAAACGAAAAGCCACAGAGCCGCCCAAGCCGCCTAAGAAGAAATCACTAAAGGAGCTTATGGAGATTGAAAAGACCGGGGCAGAACTTACGCCGGAGGAAGCGGAACGGCTTGCGGAACACCGCCGGAAAAAAGCCGCACAGCATAAGGCGTGGCGCGAAAGGCAGAAAGCCGGACAGCCAAAAACAAGGACACTCAAAGAGCTTGCCGCCGCCCAGAAAGAGGGGGAAGCCCTAACGCCGGAAGAAACAGAACGGCTGGAAGCCCATAAGAGCCGGAAGAAAATCGCAAGGGAAAAACTGGTACAGCAAGCCGAAACCGACCCGGCAGCGGCGGCAGAACTGGCAAAGAAGCGGGCATATCAATCCGAAGCCACCAAGAAATCCCGGCAGAAAATGTATGAGGAAGCCGCCACAGGAAACCCCGAAGCGGTAGAACGCTATGAGAATTACCTTGCCGCAAGGAGGGAAGCATACCACAGGAAAAAACAGGAAATCACCGCCGAGAAAACAGAGCAAAGCGCATAGCCGCCCTCTCTGAATATCAAAAGACGGAAAAGCAAGGGCGCATTGTGGAAATGTGCATAACAGGCTATGGAATCATGGATAACTCTATTCACAGCACATGGAAAAGCTAAAGAGCAGCTTTCCCACGTCCTGCAAACAGAGTTACCCACAATTCCATAAGACAGCCAGTTATACACATTACCAGCAATGCCGACTACTACGGAATCCCTCTCATTCATACATCAATATTACCTACAATAATGCTGATGTAATTCGTATATCTTTTGTTTTATTAGCTCCACAAGTTCTGGTGGTTCTAAGACAGTTGCGTTGTTTCCAAATGACAGGAAGTAATTGGCAACCCAATCCAAAGTTGCATGACGTATTTTCATGTCGATTATACCACCGCCTGTTGGGAATGTTTTTAATCCCCTTGCCAGTAAAAATTCAGTTTCGCAGCGTTTAGCACCTATATCTGTTAGCTTAATTTTTATGTGGTAATCATTTCCGATTTCTAACCTTTCGAGATATTCTTGAATGGACGCAGGAACAGGAAATTTCCCTTTAGGATATGGTTTTTCCTCTATTATTTCCTTTATACGGTCAATACGGAACTCTCTGATTTGATTAGCAACGGTGCAATATGCAGGGCAATACCAAAGCCCATTCATAGCATATAGCCCAATCGGTATAATTGTGCGTATACTTTCAGAATGTGTTGATGAATACTGTATTGTTGCTGAATGGTGATTAACGACAATATGAAACATTGGTTTAAGTAGTGGTGAATCGCAATGCCTGTCTGGAATCCAAAATACTACACTATTTTGAATTTGTGTAATACTGCTTTGTATATCTAAGGGCAGACAGTTCAAAAATTTTTTCAAAACAGATATTGTTTCCTGTTCAAAAGGTAAATCGTGATAGAATTTCAAGGCTTGACAGGCAAAGAATATAGCTTTGGCTTCATTCTCTGAAAAAGTGATAGGCGGCAAAATGCGCTCTTTCAAGATGTGATACCCGCCAGCAGCACCGACTTCGGAATAAAGGGGGAATCCAGCCTGTTCTAATTCTTGCAAATCACGGAGTATTGTTCGCTTTGACACAGAAAATTCTTTTGCTAATTCGCCTACTGTAAAATCCTTTTTGGCATTTATCGTTATCATCATTTCAATAAGCCGTTCTGCTTTTGACATTTTTAAAAACTCCTTTCCGAATGGTGACAGCCGTTGTCACTATTCCATGATAGACTATCTATGTACCAAATGCAATATGATACTCAAACGAAAGGACAAGATGTTATGAATAAAAACGTGATTGAAATGGTTATTTTTCAGACAAACCAAGAAGTGACCGAGGAACATTTTTTACGAATGTATCACAAATTGAATGAGGTGCTTGAAAAAGATATTGCCGGATTTGTAAAACGGTCATTAACAAAGGATTTAAAGCAGGATAAATGGGTTGAAATGATTTGGTGGGCATCAATGGAGGCAGCACAGGGGGCTTTGGAAAAGTTGCCGCAGGTTACGGAATTTCAGGAGTATTGTTCTGCTTTAGCAGACGAGGGAACAATGATGTTCCATTTGGAGGAAATGGCATGACACCAAACGATATTCTTTCCTACTGCCAGTCTAATTTGAAAGATGTTGTATTAGTAGAAAGTTGGGGAGAACGAGGGATTTTTTATAATCCAAACGGAGTTTTGAAACGGGGAGTATATGTTTTAACTGTTAAAGAAAAAGACGGTGATAATGATAAAGGCTCTATGTTGAACCGTGATAATGTATATCGTGTGAATGTCGGTTTAAGGAAACAGACCTTTATTAAAAAATTTGGGTATATTCCAGAGCGTCCGCCTGCTGGAAAAATCGTAAAAATGGATTATGATTTTACCATTTTAGATACCATTATTCCCCACCCTGTCTACGCATGGATGAGCTGGGCATGTGTTTTAAATCCCTCTGATAAGACCTTTGAGGATTTCAAGGCAATGATACAAGAATCTTATGATTTTGCAAAAGAAAAATTCAACAAAAGAAAAAAGTAAATAATGCAACAGAAGTGGCGACAGTTCAATGCTGCCGCCCTCTGATTTATAAATGCAACTGTAAACCATGCAGCACCCCATGTGGGAGAAAGGGGGAAATTTCTATGGATTGCACAGAAGCATACAGGGAACACATCATGTATTCTTTTAATGGTTTCTGCAAAGTCGTCATACGCTATGCCGCCATCAACGCATGGCGCGACAGGAACAGGCGGCGGCAAAAAGAAATATCCTTTGAATACCTCACAGAAGAAAAGTTCTACCCTCTAAGCACATCAGACGAATTTCTCAAATCACCTTACGAACAATACCCCGTTACAATCTGCGGTCAGACAATCATCCTCACCAATGGGGAGCTTGCCGCCGCCCTGTTATCCCTGCCGGAGAAAAAGAGGGAAATCATTTACCTTTACTTTTTCGGGAATTACACACAGCAGGAAATCGCGGATTTATACGGGCATTGCAAGAGTACGGCGTGGCATTATATCCACAGCGCATTACAGATGTTGCAGAAAGAAATGGAGGGATTTTCACATGGGGAATACTAACCTTGTGCCGTATGAAACCATTGTCCGGGCGACAAACGGCGAGCCGGAAGCCGTGGACGAGGTTTTACGGCATTACAGCAAACGAATCCGCTTTGCCGCCCTTGAAAACGGGCACGTCAACACAGACACTGAGGACAGCATAAAACGGCGGCTTATTACTGCCCTGTTCCAGTTCCGCTTTGACTGAAAAAGGCGGCATGACAGGAGGTGAGGGTTGTCGGGAAAATAGCCATGCTGATATTCAATGATACCGAGGAAAAAGCGGTTGAGAAAGCCATAGCTGCCCTTGCGGATATGATACCGTTGGAAACCATACAGCCGCCCCGTTCTCCGGCACTTACTTTTCCGGGATTGGAAATAAGACTGTACCAACGCCGGGTACTGAAAAACGGCACAGACATTTCTCTCACCCGTCTGGAATACGGCGCACTCTGCTATCTTGCCGCCAGTCCGGGGAGGGTATTCACAAAGGCGCAAATCTTTGAAGCCGTGTGGAGTATGGAAAGCGAAAGCTGCCAGTCAAACGTGGCAAATGTGATATGCAATCTACGGAAAAAGATAGAGCCGGACAGCAGGAATCCCACTTACATAAAAACCGTTTTAGGCATAGGCTACAAGTTTGCTTCCGGGGAATAACAACAGGATAACCGCCGCTATTGGCGAAGATACGAAACAGGAAATCAAGGAAAAAGGTTTCCTGTTTTTTTACGCCTATTTTGCTTATTTCCGGCTTTTCTGCATGGGAAAATACCGCCGCAAAACTGGCAGAATCCACGCCATGCAAGCCGGGGGAAAACGGCAAAAGCCAGCACAGCGCAGTCCGTCAGTTACTAAGAGCAAGATTCTACCACAGTACCAAATTTCGCTAATCGCTCATTTTGTCCTGCGGGAATCTTGTTGGGGTTGCCACCCCAAGCCCGCCTTTTGCGGCTTGCGCCGCTTGAAAAAATCCACCCATGAAAGGAGGTTCACAGCCATGAAAAGATACAACACGCCCCACCGAAGCCGGGTAATCAAAACACGCTTGACCGAGGAAGAATATGCCGAGTTTTCCGAGCGTGTCACCCTCTGCAAAATGAGCCAAGCCGAGTTTATCCGGCAAGCCCTAATTAAGTCAAGTATACGCCCGGTTATCACCGTTTCCCCGGTCAATGATGAACTGCTTTCTGCCGTTGGGAAACTCACAGCCGAGTACGGGAAAATCGGCGGCAACTTGAACCAGATTGCCCGCTGTCTGAACGAGTACGGCGCACCTTATAACGCCCTCTCCCAAGAAGTGCGAGCCGCCATAGCCGAGCTTGCCGCCTTGAAGTTTGAAGTCTTGCAGAAAGTAGGTGAATCCGTTGGCAACATTCAAACATATCAGCTCTAAAAATGCCGATTACGGAGCTGCCGAGCAGTACCTAACCTTTGAGCATGACGAGTTTACCATGAAGCCCACCCTTGATGAAAATGGGCGGCTTGTTCTCCGTGACGATTACCGCATTTCCTCTCTGAATTGCGGTGATGAAGATTTTGCAATCGCCTGTATGCGCTCCAATCTGAAATACGGCAAGAACCAGAAACGGGAGGACGTAAAGAGCCACCACTACATTATCAGTTTTGACCCCCGTGACGCACCAGACAACGGCTTGACCGTAGACCGGGCGCAAGTGTTGGGCGAGGAATTTTGCAAGACGCATTTTCCCGGACACCAAGCCCTTGTCTGCACCCACCCGGACGGGCATAACCACAGCGGCAACATTCATGTGCATATCGTAATCAATTCTTTGCGGATTGCGGAAGTGCCGCTATTGCCCTACATGGAAAGACCAGCCGACACAAGGGAGGGCTGCAAGCACCGCTGTACAGACGCAGCTATGGAATACTTCAAAGCGGAAGTCATGGAGATGTGCCACCGGGAAAACCTCTATCAGATTGACTTGCTGAACGGGAGCAAGAACCGAGTTACCGAGCGTGAGTATTGGGCGAAGCGGAAAGGACAAGCCGCACTGGATAAAGAGAACGCTTCCCTTGCCGCCATAGGAGAGCCGCCCCAACTTACGAAATTTGAAACGGACAAGGAGAAGTTACGGCGCACGATACGCACCGCCCTGTCCTCTGCCGTTTCCTTTGAGGACTTCTCCGGGAAGCTGTTACAGCAAGGCGTGACCGTCAAGGAGAGCCGGGGGCGGCTATCCTATCTCATGCCGGACAGGACGAAGCCCATCACCGCCCGGAAATTAGGTGATGATTTTGACCGTGCCGCCGTGCTGGAAGCACTCACCATAAACGCACAGAACGCCGCCAGAGCTGCCGAAAAGCCCATACCCAAACAGGAATACCCCCGCAGCATAAAAGACCGCTTACAGCATGGCAAAGCCGCTATAAACGCACCGAAACAGGACAGCGTACAGCGCATGGTAGACCGGGAAGCCAAGCTAGCCGAGGGCAAGGGCATAGGATATGACCGCTGGGCGGCTGTCCACAATCTAAAGCAAATGGCGGCTACCATGAGCGTTTACGAGGAATCCGGCTTTTCTTCCCCGGAAGAACTGGAAGCCGCCCTTGCCGCCGCCAGCGCGGAGCTGTCAAACGTCCATGCGGAACTGAAAGCCGTGGAAAGCACTTTGCGGGAGAAAAAGGACTTACAGAAACAGCTATTGGCGTACATCAAGACCAAGCCAGCCCGTGACGGGCTGAAAGCACAGAAAACAGAGAAAGCCCGCAAAAACTACCGGGAGCAGCACGAAAGCGAATTTATCATTTCCGAATCTGCCGCCCGGTATTTCAAGGCAAAGGGAATCTCCAAGCTGCCAGTGTCCAAAGCATTACAGACCGAGATTGAGCAGCTTACCAAAGAGAAGAACAGCCTTTACAACGAGTACCGGGAGAAGAAAGCAAGCGTCCGGGAATTGCAGACCGTAAAGGGCAACCTTGACAAAATATTGCGCCGGGAGCCGGAACGGGGAAAGGGGCGGGAAAATGAACGGTAAACGCCCCTACATGGACTACCCACAGTACAGAGCCGCCCGCCGCCTTGTGCATGAGTGCTGTAACTACGATAACGGCAACTGTATTGTGCTGGATAACGGCGAGCCTTGTGTATGCGTCCAGAGTATCAGCTATTCGCTTCTCTGCCGCTGGTTCATTGCCGCCGTGCTTCCCCTTGACTGGAAACTGGAAGCCGCCCTACTCCACCGGGCAGAACTGAAACGCTGTACCGAGTGCGGCGGTCAGTTTCTCCCAAAATCCAACCGGGGGAAATACTGCCCCGATTGTGCCGGACGCATGAAAAGAACCAGAGCCGCACAGCGTAAGCGGAAACAGAGGGGGAAATGTCACGCTTTAGAAAATACAAAACCCCCGTAAATCAAGGCTTCCCGGCTACTGCTCAACGGGTATGCGGTACATTTATCCTTTACCCCCGGAAAAGCCGTTTTAAATGCGTAACAGAAGCCACAGACAGGAGGCGAAAACCATAACCGAATACATTACAGCCAACACCACAATGCCGCCCTTTTTCCCCTATCCCCGATTTCTGCTGAAAATGGACTTGTCACAGACTGCAAAGCTGCTCTATGCGCTGCTCCTTGACCGTTCCACCCTCTCACAGAAGAACGGCTGGCAGGACAATGAGGGCAGGACGTATATTGTCTACCCCATAGCAGAGATAGCGGAAATACTGGATAAAAGCACCATGACAATACAGAACTCCCTAAAAGAACTGGATATTGCCGGGCTTTTAGAGAGGGAACGCCGGGGATTTTCCGCGCCGAACCGCCTTTATGTGAAAGTGCCGGAAGTAGTAAAGGTTTCTTTAGATATGACACAAAGAAATCTTGATGTCAGTCCTAAAGAAAACTGTACATCAGACACAAAGAAAACTTTACCTATGATACAAAGAAAACTTTACCCTAACCAACTAAATATAAACAAACTAAAAGAGAGCCAACGAATGGGAGCGAGTGGAGAGCCGCCCGCACCCTATGGCAAATACCAGAATGTTTTCCTCACTGAAAGCGAATATGCGGAGCTGAAGCAGGAATACCCGGACTGCCTTGAACGGCTTATCGAGGAAATGAGCCGGTATATTGCTTCCAGCGGGAATGACTATGTAAGCCATGCCGCCACGCTTTACAGGTGGGCGGACAGGGAGAAAAAGGAGAACCCGAAAAAGGGAATCCCCGATTATTCTTTCAAAGAGGGCGAGAGCCTTTGACAGCGGAGATAAAACGCCCCATAAACAGGGCGTGAATAAGACCATGAACAAGGAGGACGATTTTATGTGTGATTATGATAACGCTATTTTCCGGCTTGCCACAGAAACAGAGCCAGAGCCGGAGGACTACATGGGCGAGGACGGGCTTTTATATTGCGGGAGCTGCCGCCAGCCCAAAGAAGCCTATTTCACCGAGGGAAAGGGGCTTTTCGGACGTGACCGACACCCGAAAGAATGTGACTGCCAGCGCAAACGCCGGGAAAAGCAGGAAGCCGCCGACCGGGAGCGCAAGCACCGCGACACCGTGGAAGAACTGAAACGCCGGGGATTTTCCAACGCCGCCATGCGCCAGTGGACTTTTGAAAATGACAACGGCAAATGCCCCCAAATGGATAAGGCTTTATTCTATGCGGCGAACTGGGAGGAAATGAAAGCGGAAAATATCGGCTATCTGCTATGGGGCAAGGTAGGCACAGGCAAGAGCTATTTTGCCGGGTGTATCGCCAACGCCCTTATGGAGCGTGAGATTTCCGTGTGCATGACAAATTTTGCCTTGATACTCAATGACCTTGCCGCCAGCTACAAGGGCAGGAACGAATACATAGACCGCCTTTGCCGCTTCCCTCTGCTTATCCTTGACGATTTCGGCATGGAGCGCGGCACGGAATACGGGCTTGAACAGGTTTACAACGTGGTTGACAGCCGATACCGAAGCCGGAAGCCGCTAATTGTCACAACGAATTTGACGCTGGAGGAATTACAGCACCCGGAGGACACCGCCCATGCCCGGATTTATGACCGTCTGCTTGAAATGTGCTGCCCTGTCTGCATTACCGGGGAGAACATCAGGAAAGCCACAGCACAGGGGAAAATGGAACGGTTAAGGGGATTGATGAACGGAAAGGAGAGCCTATGAACCATGACACCAGCAAGACCAGCCGCACCGCCGCCCCTCTGGACGTGAAGCCCGACCTTGTGAAGCGGATAGGGAATACCACCTTTGACATACATATCCATTTCAGCGAAACGAGCCGGGAAACCTTTACGGACAAGGTAGTGCGGCTTATTGAGAATGACAAGGACAGTGTAACCAACTGAAAAGAAGATACACTTTTTCTTATTCCCTACTTGACATTACCAAAAGGTACGGTCTTGATAGAGGTGGGAAAGCTGTTAAGCCGCGGTGCGCCAAAGCTGGACAAGGACGGAAAACCGGTAAAGGGGAAGGATGGGAAAACCGTGTATGAGCCTTATAAGATCAAGGTATTCAATACGATCAATTTCTCAAAAAGTATGCACTATAACCCTTTTGCCTACATTCACAACGAGAAGGATATTCTGAAACTGGTGACGGTGCTGATCGCAAACACCAAAGGGGAAGGAAAATCCGGCGACGACTTCTGGGTCAAGGCCGAGACTTTGCTTTACACGGCATTGATCGGCTATATTTATTATGAGGCCCCGGCAGACGAGCAGAATTTTTCCACTCTTGTAGAAATGATAAATGCAATGGAGGTCCGGGAGGATGACGAGACCTTCAAAAATGCCGTTGACCTTCTCTTTGATGCGCTGGAGCAGAAAGACCCGGACCACTTCGCCCTCCGGCAGTATAAGAAATACAAACTTGCGGCGGGCAAGACCGCAAAATCTATCCTTATTTCCTGCGGTGCCAGGTTAGCGCCGTTTGATATTAAGGAAGTGAGGGAGATTACCATGTATGACGAGCTGGAGCTTGATCTGGTCGGGGACAGGAAAACGGCGCTGTTCTTTATTATCAGTGATACGGATGCGACGTTCAATTTCCTTGTCAGTATGGCCTATACGCAGTTGTTCAACCTGCTGTGTGAGCGTGCCGATGACAAGTACGGTGGCAGGCTGCCGGTACATGTGCGGTGCCTGATCGACGAGGCCGCCAATATCGGGCAGATTCCAAACCTGGAAAAGCTGATGGCAACGATCCGTTCCAGGGAGATTTCGGCCTGTCTGGTCCTGCAGGCGCAGAGCCAGTTAAAGGCGCTTTATAAGGATAACATGGACACCATCATCGGCAACTGTGACGCTTCCCTTTTCCTGGGAGGCAAGGAAGAGACCACTCTGAAAAGCTGGAATTCCCTGCTTGGGAAAGAGACCATCGACATGTATAACACCAGCGTCACCAAAGGCAATCAGGAATCCCACGGCCAGAACTTCCAGAAGTTAGGAAAGGACCTGATGTCGGTGGACGAGCTGGCCGTGATGGACGGCGGGAAATGCCTGCTGCAGATCAGAGGCGTGCGTCCTTTCCTCTCCCGGAAATATGATATTACCAGACACCCAAATTACCGGCTGCTTTCCGATTTCAATGAGAAGAACGCTTTTGACATTGAGAAATTTTTATCTACAAAAATGCCGGTGCGTCCCGGCGAGCTGTACCGCAATTATGAAATCACAACCGGAGATTTGGAACAGGAAATACAAACTGCATAATGCTGTCTCTGCCTGTCTGGTTTTCTTGTGCGGTATTATTGACAAAGCCTGTCATACGCTGTAAGATAGACATGTAAAAATTAAATAGAAAAGGTGATGAAACTCCGGCATATTTGATGCCATAAAATCGGTGGCATGGGTATGACTGGAAAAGAGTAGATAGAATCAATTCAATAGGTAAAAACAAGCTGTTTCGGCAGTTTATTTTGTATACCTATATTTGATTTTATTTTACTCTTAACTGTTTTCATCATTGGAAAGATAAGTCGTAGAGTAAAATCTGCGGCTTTTTCTTTTCCCATCAAGAAAGGAGAAAACAATTATGTTAGACAGTATGCGTATGGCTTTAGAAAAACCGCCCCTTTATAAAAAGTCAGAGGGTGCCTTTTGGAATGATGAGTATATTTCAAAGCAAATGCTGAAAGCCCACCTTGATCCCCAATTTGAGGGTGCAAGCAGAAAATTGGATTTTATTGAAAGGTCTGTCGCATGGATAAAGGAGCTTGTGGCCCCGATTTGCTATCCCACACTTCTTGATATTGGGTGTGGGCCAGGGATATATGCGGAAAGATTTACAAAAGAGGGCTATCAGGTAACAGGCATTGATTTTTCAAAAAGGTCAATAGACTATGCACTGGAATCTGCATTACGGCAGGAATTAAGTATTACATATCTGTTTCAAGATTATTTGCAAATGAATTTAAAAAAAGATTTTGATTTTGGAACAATGATATATTGTGACTATGGAGCATTATCAACATCTGACAGGCAGATTATTATGAGAAACGTGTATCAGCACTTAAAATACGGTGGGAAATTTCTGTTAGACGTTTTCGGAACAGCAAAATATGAATCTTTCACTGAAAGTCAAACATGGAAATTCTGTAATCATAACGGCTTTTGGCGTGAGGGGAGTTACCTTGAACTTAATGGATTATATAAATATCCCGATAATGTGACATTAGAGAAGACATCTATTATTTCAGATAATGAAATAAATACCTATTACATTTGGAATACATGTTTTACAAAAGAAACATTGATTAAGGAGGTAAAAGAAGCTGGCTTTAAGGTATGCGGCATTTTTGGTGATGTAGCAGGCAGTCCATATAACAAAGACAGTTTCACGATTGCAATACTTTTAGAAAAATAATCTAATTATGCGGTCATGGCTAGAAATTTGAAAGCTCAAACCACATAATACTGTCCCTGCCTGTCAAAGTGCTAGGACTTAGTTTTGACCACTCTGAAAGGAGGTTCTTTTGAGGATTCGTGCCCCTCCCCTGACAACTGAATACTTTCCAGGTACGCCCTGGACTATGCCGCCCCTGTGCTTTATGTAAATTTTCCTGAAGCACAGGGGCGTTTTTTCGTTTCCGGCCTGAAACGGCCACACTACAAAAACATGATTTCTTAAATTAAAGGAGGAACTATATGGCTTTTTTTGCAAGTGCGATTGATACCCTGAAAATCCTGGTTATTGCTCTGGGCGCCGGCCTCGGCGCATGGGGCGTCATCAACCTTCTGGAAGGTTATGGCAATGACAACCCTGGGGCAAAATCCCAGGGCATGAAACAGGTCATGGCTAATTAGAGGTAATCAAAAGAGGAAAGGAAAAGCACAATCCAGACGGAACCGGCGATACCGTCAAGAAATATTTGTGAGTTAGCAAGAATCCTGATATAATGGGTACAAACGCCCATCCGGGGCAGAAAGGCAGGGAGAAAAATGCACATCAGCTACAAACCGCTCTGGCACACACTGATAGAGCGAAACATGAGGAAAGAGGATTTAAGGCTTGCCGCTGGACTGACCACAAATATGATTGCCAATATGGGCAAAGGGAAACATATCAGTATGGAAACGCTGACAAAGATTTGCGAAACCCTGAATTGTGGCATATTAGATGTAATTGAATTGGAACAAGAAAAAGATTTTGCAGATAAAGCAGAATGACAAAATAGGAGTATCTCAAATATGTCACGTTTTGAGATACTCCTATTTGTTTTCCATATCGTCCGACACATACTCCATAATGTCCTCAATCCTGCAATCAAGAATCCGGCACAGGTTGTTCAGAATCATGGTTTTGACAACCATATTTTTCCGAAGCCTGTGGAGTTGGGCTTTATCAATGCCATAGTCCTTGATTAGTTTGTACTGGCTGATACCTTTTTCTTTCAATGTGTCCCATAACCGGTCATATTTTATCATTCTATCACTTCCTTCCTCTTGTATTTTAAGCTGTGTCGTTCTATAATGATATGGTGCGTGTATGTTCCCTATTTATGCAAATCTGGGAATCAGAACGCAACAAATCCAAAGGAGGGCAAAGAGGAATGGAACTGGATTATTTTAAGGACAAACTTTTTGATTTATTGAATGACAGCGAGGAAATGGGGATTATCGACCTGAATGCTGATGAGAGGAACAATCTGTTCATTGTCAGGACAGAGGACGGGAATGTATTTGAAATCGTATGCCGGAAGGCAGCGGGAAAGGAGGACGGATGGACGACCGCAAACTGACCGTATGCTATGGACGTGGCAATTACAAGCAATCTCCGCCGCAGATTCTTTTACAAGGTAAGTGGCTGGAACAGGCTGGATTCTCCGCAGGGGACAAAATCACCGTGAAATGCCAGCAGGGGCAGCTTATCATCACAAAAAACGGGAAAAGAGCAGATTCAACAGAATAATGTTTATGACACAATGATTTTTTCGGAAAATCTATTCCCTCTGGAAAGTGACTGCGGTATAATGGAGCTATCGACAAATCTGAATTTGAGGAGGTGTTTTATGTTTAATGAAATATGCATATATGAAGCGAAATTAACCAAATTAGATGAAATAGAAGAACTAATGAAAGAAGTTGCCGAATTTTATTTACAACAAGATGGGGTCATTGATGTACATTATATAAAACGTACTCATCGACAAAAAGATTTTAATGCGGTTAAAGAGGGGGAATTGCCTGTTCGACTCACGAGAAATGTAGGCAAGGTAACATATGTGTTGTATTGGGTGTTAGAAAATGAAGAAGCTCATGCAAGAGTATCTAAACTTGGTATAGAGAAGTTTTACAAACGTTGGAACAGATGTTTAACTACAATGCCTAAAATAATTTTGGGTGAGAATATCGTCTAACCACAAATTCCAGTTTGTGCGCTTAAAAATTGAATCAGAACCACCCAAAATGCCGTTGCATGGAAAAATCCCAAGCAACGGCATTTCCTTATCTCCGCTTCATCCTGCTCAACGGCGAATCCTTATATGCCGGAGTTTTCTTCATAACATTCTTCAAAACCGTGCGCTCCTGCTCCGACAGCTTCTCATACCGGATTTGTAGCTGCGTACACATCAGGGCAGTGAACACATCCAGATAGGAACCCGGCACGGCCAGCGCCTTCTTTGCGTCCCTGATTAGCTTTATGCCATTGGAGCCGTCCGGCGCACTGTCCGTATCGTCCTTGTGCGCTTCCCTTATGGCATGGAGGATAGTGTCCCAAGTCCGGTGCGTGACCTGACAGAAATAATCTTCTTCCTGTACCTGCATGGCTTCCAACGCCTTTAACGCAGCATCTTCCTCCGCCTGCTGATATTGGGAAAGGACTTGCCCCCGCAGGACTTCCAGAAGGCTGTTGAAGTTTTGAAAGTGGGCGGTTGCCACACCATCCACATAAATCTCCGTGTCCGTCATCAGGGTAACAAAATCCTCATGTGTGGCAATCTCACACAGCAGCCGGTTGTTGATACGCCCGCTTTTCAACAGCTCCACCATGCTGTCACTCAAATGCAGCTCCGTAAGTTCCATGCCCGGATGGTTCCGGTTCTCTGTCAGGCAGAGCAGGTAATCCGTTGACACGCTGTAAAATTTTGCCAGCTCCACAAGGTTTTTGTGGCTGATTTCCTTGAGTTCGTCATTCTCATAGCTTCCCAAGGCTGATTTGGAAATCTTTGTAGCCGCCGCCAGTTCCTCTAATTTTAAATGCCGCTCCGTCCTTAAATCCTTTAACCGCTCCTGAATCGTTATCCCCTGTTTCATGGCTTCCTGCTCCTTCCCTGCGGCCAGCTTTTGCCGCCATCCCCATTGTACCACATATCCATGCCGGGCGCATTTCCCTTTGTGATTCTTTTCAAAGGCGCAAAATGCGCTTTTGATTTGCCCGGATTTTCAGAAGTGCAAAATGCACATCTGATTTTGCACCCGTCCGGCAGAAAGCCTTTTCCGCAATCGTGGAATTTTTCAGATTTTGGGCTTTATTCCTGATTCGTGGACATACGGCACATGGTACAAAAATGTCATATGATATAGGCAGTTCATCGATGGATTATTCCAATCGAATGACCGGCCTGTATGGGATATGCTCCCCGGCGATGTAACGCAACGACTTCCGGCAGGGAAACGGAGGAACCCTGACCGCAACGAGCGTACCAAGGAGAGCGAAACGCCGCCAAAGACGGGGGCAGGAACGACAGCAGAGGGAACCGGCAAAATGAACACCGAAACGATACCGAAACACAACAATTTCACGGGGCATAGTCTGCCCTGCCCGTAATACCAAGGGGGATTTTGGGGCGGCTCTACGGCTGTATTTCTTCTGAAAATCGCCCCGAAACGATACACAAAAAACCACTGCCCGCCCATTCCGGCTGTACCTGCTGAATCGGGCGGTTTTTCTATGGAGGAGGCACTATGCCGAGAATGTCAAAGAAGTTGAAGAAAGAGCTTGCTTTCTTCCTGAACGACCGGGGGCGCAGAAGCTACAACGGACTTTGCCGGAAATGCCAGCATGGGTGCAAGCAGAGTTTCCGGGCTGTCATTATCGACTGCCCCCACTACCTATCCAAACGAGCCAAAAGGAGGACACCATCCAATGAATTGTGAATTTATGATAGCCAGTACGCCCCTGCCGCCCTGTATGCCGCTCCCAAAGGCAATGCTCCGGCTTCCGGTCAGCAACACGGCAAAGGTCATGTATGCCCGCCTGCTGGAAGAAATCCTGACAAGGGGAACCGAGGACAGCAACGGGATTCTGTTCATCCGCTTCCCCGTCATGGAGATAGCGGCGGCACTCTCCCGAAGCCCCCAGACCTGCAAGCGTTCCCTGAATGAGTTAGAACAGGCGGGAATGATTATGCGTGTCCGCCAGGGAATCGGGGAGGTCAGCCACATCTATATCCTGCTCCCGAAGGAGGACGCTGCCCATGAATGAGAAGCTGGAAAAACTGAATCAGGAGATTGAAAAGACCGAAGCCAGACTGCGGCGGGCGCAGCATAAGGAGAAAATGCTGGAACACCAGATAAAGACCCTGAACCGGAAGGAACGGACGCACCGGCTCTGCACCAGAGGGGCAATGCTGGAAAGCCATCTCCCCCACCCGGAAGCCGTGACGGATGAACAGGTCAGCACCATTTTAAAAGTATTGTTCCACCGGAGCGACACCAAATGTCTTTTGGAACAGGTTCTTGCAGAAAACCAGAAGGAGGATATGAAATGAAATTTTCAAAAATGAGCTGAATGTTATTTGCCAAAATGCCGCACCGACCAAGGCGGAAACTCTTGCAGGCATAAAAGAAATCGTATCGGTAACAGCGGATTTAATGACAAAGTTAATCATGGAGAACGCCATCCGAAGACTGGAACGAATACCAGAACCAGAGTGCAGCCAGTTTATTGCCAGTGTAAAAGCACAGTTCCCGACAGAACAAAACAACAATTCTATCCGTCAGCGGCTTGCGGTGGCAAAAGCACAGGAACAGATTTTACAGGGGCATGACCTGTCAGGAAAAGAACGGTTCCGCCCGGAAACCCGCCACATGATTATGGTGGAAGTACAGAAACAATGCTTTGTTGGCTTTAAAGGGGAGCGGTTCCGCTTTTATCTCTCCGATGAAGGCTACAGGAACGCAAAGCGCAGCGAGCAGGAGGGAGAAATCAAAATAAAAAGCCATGCCGCCGTTGTTGACGGAAAGCTCTATCCAGATAAGAAACCGAAACAGCAGGAACGGTAAAAATGCGTGTTCAAAAATCAAAGTGCGCCGGGCGCGTCTTGATTTTTGCCGGGAAGTTTTAACGTGGACGAGCCGGGCGCGTTCACGTTGACGGCTTCCAAAATGACAAGCTGGAAAATCCCCCTCTGAAAGAGGGCGCAATTATACACCACTTAGGGAAGTGGTGCATTGCGCCCTGCCGGGAGCGTCCTGCGGACAGCAGATGATTTTCGTAGATTTTCAATCTGCTCCAATCATCACAGGGGAAGCTACCCTTCCCCTGCGCTGGCTCCGCCAGCTACCCCTTTGTAGACTTGCCGCCCGGAACTACCTTGCGTTGAAAACTATTTCCGTCCGACAAGTTTTCCGAAATTCAGCTACACTTTTTCAATGGGACAGCGTATAATGGAGTTAGTGAAAAATCGGAATTAACCAAGCTGAAAGGAGAACGGATATGGAACTAAAACTCATTAGATTAGAGGAATTACATATAGATACATTAACTAAAATAATGGAGCGGGCTTTTGATGAAGATACAAGAATACATCTTGGTAAGGAAAAAGGCGGACCAGATGGATATAACAATGGAGAGTTTTTAAGAAAATGGGGATTACATAACGATTCTTCTTCATATTGTATTTCTCTAAATGAACAGTTGATTGGTGGAGTAATCTTGTGGATAAATGAAAATAATCACAACTTTCTGGGGAATATTTTTATTGACCCGGCTTATGAAAATCAGGGATTGGGAATAAAGGTGTGGAATATGATTGAAAAATTATATCCTGATACAGAGATTTGGGAAACAGAAACACCTATTTTTTCGAGTAGAAATCATAATTTCTATGTCAATAAGTGCGGGTTTCATATTGTTAAAATTGATAATCCTAAAAACAGGTTAGAAGGTCAGTATAAAATGCAGAAAGTGATGAAATAAAGTTTAACAACTTTCGGTTTGTCGAACTAACAGCCTATCAAAGAACTAAATAACCCGCCGCCCACCAGCGGCACACCCAAGCAGGAAATCTGAAAAGGTATCCTGCTATTTTTTTGCCCGGAATCCGGGAGAAAGGAGGGCGCACATTTGCCATGCCCGCACTGTAAAATCACTATCGTCCAGCGGAGCGAGAACGAATCCGCTGTTTCTGCCGCTGCTTACCAGAGCGGCGAAAAGCTGTTTTCTGAATACGACCAGCAGCAGAAATACTATCCCTATAAAACCGAAGTCACCCACAAGGAAATCATGCTCCCGCCCCATGTGCCGCCGGAATATGCCGACCGCAATACCTTATGGAACTCTGCCGAAGCACAGGAAAAACAATGGAACTCCCAACTAGCCCGGAGGTTCGTGCTTGCCATCCCAAGGGAAATCCCATCGGAACAGCACGCCGACCTTATCCGTGACTACTGCCGGGAGTTTTTTGTTTCCAAAGGCATGATAGCCGATTTTGCCATCCATGACAAAGGGGACGGCACCCCCCACGCCCATATCCTGCTCACCATGCGGGCGATGGACGAAAAAGGGAAATGGCTCCCCAAATGCCGCAAGGTATACGACCTTGACGAAAACGGCGAAAGAATCCGGCTCCCGTCCGGCAGATGGAAAAGCCATAAGGAGAACACCGTGGACTGGAACGACCAGAAATACTCTGAAATCTGGCGGCAGGGATGGGCGGACACGGCTAACCGTTACTTAGAAGCCAATCACCGCCCGGAACGGCTTGACCTGCGCTCCTATGCCCGACAAGGGATTGATAAAATCCCCACCGTCCACATGGGGCCAGCCGCCTGCCAGATGGAGAAGAAAGGAATCCAGACCAGCATCGGCAACCTGAACCGGGACATCAAAGCCGCCAACTCCCTCATGCAGTCCATCCGCCAGATGGTGCGCCACTTAAAAGGCTGGATTGCCGATTTAAAAGAGAAAAAAGCCGCCCTGATGGAAGCATTGGAGCAGACGAAGGAACCGACCATACCGGAGCTGCTCTCACAGTATTTAGAACTGCGGAGCGGACAGCGTGCCGGCTGGACTTCCAGAGGGAAGCTCAAAGGCACAGTTGCCGACTTCAACAAGGTACAGGCGGCAATGGATTTTCTGCGGGAAAAAGGAATCTCCACCGTGGAAAGCCTTGACACCCGGCTGGACGAAATCAGCCAGACCGCCGTTTCTGTCATGGAGAGCGTGAAAAAAAGCGAGAAGCGTATCAAAGCCATCGACACCATGCTGTCCTACATTGACAAATACGAAGCCAACAAGCCAGTCCATAAGGAGTACGCCGCCATCGGCTGGAAGAAGAAAAAAGAGCAGTTTGCGGAGAGCCACCGGGAGGAACTGGACGCTTACAATGCCGCCATCCGGTATTTGAAAGCCAACCTGAAAGGCAATTCCTACTCCCGCAAAGATTTGGAAGCGGAACGGGAACAGCTTACTTCTGCCCTGCCGGAACAGGGGGAAGAGCTGGAAGCGGTTCAGGCAGATGTAAAAGTGCTGCGGGATGTGCGCCGCTGGCTCAACCAAGTGTTGCCATCCGAGCAGTACCGACAGACCGCCGAGCCGGGGAAGAAACCGTCCGTACAGGGGAACCTGAAAGGGCGGCAGGAACGCATCCGGCAGGAGCAGGCAGAGAAACGCCAGCCGCCCCGGACACAGAAACAACAGAATATGGAACTTTAAACAGGCACTTGTTTTGTGATTTGAAATCGCTGGCAGGTGCCTTTTCTTTTTAAACAAAATGGATTTACAGACAACGTGAACGACATTGTGTCGCTCACGTTGGGATTATCAGGAGGAAACGCCTATTGAACGTATTTGAAGCCGTGAAGCAGTCCGTCACCACAAGGCAGGCTGCGGAGCGTTACGGAATCAAAGTAAACCGGAATGGGATGTGCGTCTGCCCGTTCCATAACGATAAGAACCCAAGCATGAAGGTTGACCGCCGCTTTTACTGTTTCGGCTGCGGAGCCACCGGGGACGTGATTGACTTTGTTTCACGTCTTTATGGAATCGGCAGTAAGGAAGCCGCCCTCATGCTGGCGCAGGACTTCTCCATCCCCTATGAGGATAGAAAGAACACCGGAAAGCAACCCATCCGGCCACGCTTACGGAGGGAAAGCGAAGAACAGAAATTTAAGCGCATGGAGCGGCACTGCTTCCGGGTACTGTCCGACTATTACCATCTCCTGCGCCGCTGGAAGGAAGAATACGCCCCTAAACAGCCAGATGAAGCATGGAATCCCCGGTTTATAGAAACCCTGCAAAACATGAGCCGTCTGGAATATCTGATGGACGTACTTTTATCGGGGGAACTTCCAGAGCGGGCAGCCCTTATCACAGGACACGGAAAGGAAGTGAGGAACCTTGAAAGACGAATGGCAGAACTTACCGCCCCAGATACGGCAGGAAGTAAAGAACATGGCAGAAAACACCGAGCCGCCCCGGAGCGTTGAGGACGTCAAAGCCTTGCTGGAAACCACCGAAAAAGGCGGCTTCCGAAACAGTATCCGCAACTGCCTGACCGTGTTTCAGTGCGACCCGCTCCTTTCCGGGGCGGTTGCCTATAACCTGCTGACCGACCGCACCGATATTTTAAAGCCCATCGGCTACCAAAGAACCCCAAACAGCCCCATGACCGACACGGACATGAAATATATCCGGCTGTATCTGGAAGAAACTTACGGTCTGACCAGTGAAAAGAAGATACAGGACGCTGCCGACCTTGCCGCCAACGAGAACAGCTACCACCCTGTCCGGGAGTATTTAAACAGCCTGACATGGGACGGAACCGAACGGATACGCTCCTGCCTGCGGCACTTTCTGGGAGCCGGTGAGGACGATTACACTTACCAATCCCTGCGCCTGTTCCTGTTGGGAGCCATCCACCGGGCATTTGCCCCCGGCTGTAAATTTGAAATCATGCTCTGTCTGGTAGGCGGTCAGGGAGCCGGGAAGTCCACCTTCTTCCGCCTGCTGGCGGTCAAAGACGAGTGGTTTTCCGATGATTTACGAAAGCTGGACGATGACAACGTATACCGCAAGCTGCAAGGCCACTGGATAATCGAGATGTCGGAGATGATTGCCACCGCAAACGCCAAGAGCATAGAGGAAATCAAGTCATTTTTGAGCCGCCAGAAGGAAGTCTACAAGATACCCTACGAAACCCACCCGGCAGACCGCCCAAGGCAGTGCGTGTTTGGCGGTACGTCCAATGCCCTTGACTTCCTGCCCCTTGACCGCTCCGGCAACCGCCGCTTTATTCCCATACAGGTATGCCCGGAACAGGCGCAAATCCATATCTTAGAGGACGAAGCCGCTTCCAGAGCCTATTTAAACCAAGTGTGGGCGGAAGCGATGGAGATTTACAAAAGCGGCAGATGGAAGCTGACATTCAGCCCGGAAATGGTGCGCTATCTAAAGGAACGCCAGCGGGACTTTATGCCGGAGGACACCAAGGCCGGGATGATTCAGGCTTTCCTTGACAGCTACCCCGGCGATACCGTCTGCTCCAAACAGCTATACAAAGAAGCCCTGAACCACGCCTTTGACGAGCCGAAACAATGGGAGATACGGGAAATCAACGAGATAATGAACCAGTGCGTTACTGGCTGGAAGTATTTCTCCAACCCCCGGATGTTTGCCGGATATGGCAGACAGAAAGGATGGGAACGGGAGCAGCCGACAACGGACACTGGCAACGGAGCGGGAAAAAACCCGGAGGGATTTACGCCGGTGCCGGAGCAGATGGAGCTTCCCTTCTGAAAAAATCCGGCAAATAACAGCCCGTTGCACACTTCGTTGCTATCCCGTTGCCGGGCCGGTTGCCGGGGAAAATCCCGTAACTGTCGGCTTTTCTCCCCTTTAACAACCAAAACAACAGAAAAATAAAAGAAAAAGTATAAAATAACCCAACCGCCAGACAAGGATTAGTTTCATGGTTTTTTGAAGCCCGTTGCCGGACTTCGTTGCCGACCTTCCCTGTCTGGCTGTTTTCATCTATGGAGGACAACTGCCTATGGCGAAAAATAAAACAGAGATTCATGTCACCACAATATTTGACGGCGAACTGGACGCTACGGACGTTTTCGTGAGCCTTATCGCACAGAAACACAGCAGAAAAACAGATAAAGATTATCTTGCTAAACCACAAGAAATAGGGTATAATAAAGATGAGGTTCCAAGTGACCGTGTTCCGTCTGGATTGTGCGGGTAAACGGTTATGATGAACACAATGGAATATACAGGGATGGACACGATTCTTGCCGGAAGCTTCCGGGCAGCTATCTATTGCAGGCTGTCCAAGGACGATGACCTTGACGGGACGAGTGCCAGTATCGAGAACCAGCGGGATATGCTGGAAAAGTTCTGCCAGAAGCAGGGATGGGAGGTTACGGCAGTCTATCAGGACGACGGCTTCACCGGCTTGAACATGGAACGCCCCGACCTGAAACGGATGTTGAAAGCCATCGAGCGGAAGCAGATAAACCTTGTGATTACAAAGGATTTATCGAGGTTAGGACGGAACTACTTGCAGACCGGGCAGCTTATTGAGGACTTCTTTCCAAGAAACGGTGTGCGCTACATCGCCATGAATGACGGTATCGACACCATGCGGGACAACAACGACATTGCGCCCTTTAAAAATATCCTGAATGAAATGTACAGCAAGGATATTTCCAAGAAAGTCCATTCCTCCTATGTGCTGAAGGCGCAGAAAGGCCAGTTCACCGGCTGTATCGCCCCGTTTGGCTACAAGAAAGACCCGGAGGACAAGAACCACCTTCTTATTGACGGGGAAACCGCCCCGGTTGTCAGGCTGATTTTCGGGTATGCGCTGGACGGACACGGCCCCAACTACATCCGGCGCAGGCTGGAGGAAGAAAAGCACCCCTGCCCGACATGGTGGAACCGGAAGCGGGGACACCGGAACATCCGCACCAAATGGGAAAAGAAAGACCCGGAAAACGGGCGGTACGTCTGGGACTTCTCCGTGATTAAGGAAATCCTGATGAATCCCGTCTACACCGGCGCAATCGCTTCCCAAAAGACCGAGTACCGCTTTAAAATCGGCACTATCCGGGATAAGAAGCCGGAGGACTGGATTGTGGTGGAGGGGACGCATGAGCCGCTGGTGGACAAAAAGGACTTTGCGATTGTGCAGGAAAAACTGAAATCCCGCCAACGACCGGGCAAATCCGGGGAAATCAACCTCTTTGCAGGGCTGATAAAATGCGGGGAGTGCGGAAAGGCTCTCACCATCCGCACCACGCATGAGAAGTTCCCGAAGCGGATTTTCTCCTGTAAGACCTACAATGCCTATGGGAAGCAGCACTGCACACAGCACCGGATTGAGTTTGACACGCTCTATTCTCTTGTGCTGAACAAAATCCGGGAGTGCGCCGCCGCTGCCCTGACCGACAGTGAAGCAGTAGCCGGACGGCTGACTGACACCTGCAAAGCCGAACAGAAAGACCAGCAGGAAGCAATGGAACGCACCCTTGCCAAAGACGAGGAACGTATCCAAGTGCTGGAAAAAATGGTGCTTCGGCTCTATGAGGACATGGTAGCCGGACGAATCACAGAAGCAAACTTCAATCTCCTTCTGGAAAAGACACAGAAGGAACAGGCAGAATTAAAGGCTAAAGTTGAGAAAGGCAGGAAACACCTTGCCGATGAAATCCGGCTTGCCGTGGACGCAAGGCAGTGGGTGGAATCCATACAGGAATATAAGGACATCACCGAGCTGGACGCTTCCATCCTGAACCGTCTGATTAAAGAAATCGTTGTCCATGAAACCATAGACAGCGATAAGACAAGACACATTTCTATCGAAATTCTTTTTAATCTCAAACCCATACCGGAAGTGGAGCAGGTCACAAGCTGACCGCTCCCCTGCTCCGGGGGATTCTTTAAAAACTCCATATATATTTCTTGACGTGCCGCCGCCCGCCAGATAGCTGTATTGTTCCTACTAATTGGGGATAACACAGCTTATGGCTGGCGGCGGTATTGTGCTGGTGGGTGCCACGTTGATCCCGCTGCTCTCCGGCCTGTTCGGTTAATAGCCGATGGGCAGTCTGTTTGAAAGGATAACAGACTGGATTAAAGAGGGCTTAATCGAAGCGATCACAGGACAATACACTGGTATCTTTGAGTCCGTCAACAGCCAGGTCTCGGATGTGGCCTCGCAGGTAGGCCAGACTCCGCAGGGGTGGAATGGCGGCGTGTTCAGCATGATCCAGAATCTTTCTGAAACCGTCGTCATTCCCATTGCGGGAATTATCCTGACTTTTGTTCTTGTCTATGAACTGATCCAGATGATCCTTGAAAAGAACAACATGCACGATTTTGATATGTTCAACATCTTCAAGTGGATTTTCAAAACCTTTGTTGCCACATATCTGCTCACCAACTGCTTTACTATCGTCATGGCGGTGTTTGACGTCGCCCAGAATGTGGTGAGCCAGAGCGCCGGCGTGATAAACGGGAACATGGATGTTACCGCTGCGCTGGCCGACCTGGAAACGCAGCTTGAAGCAATGGGGATGTGGGAACTGATCGGCCTGTGGCTGGAGACCAACATCATCAACCTGTGCATGTGGGTGTTGTCCATCGTGATCTTTGTCATTGTGTATGGCCGTATGATTGAAATATATCTTACGGTCAGCCTGGCACCCATACCCTTTTCCACAATGGCAAACCGTGAATGGGGGCAGATGGGGACAAATTACCTGCGTTCCCTGTTTGCTTTAGGTTTCCAGGGGTTTTTGATCCTGGTCTGCGTTGCAATTTATGCGGTGCTGGTCCAGTCGATCCCTTCTTCCGGTGACATTCACGGCGCGATCTGGGGTACGGCAGGCTATACGGTCCTGCTGGCCTTTGCCCTGTTTAAGACAGGCTCGCTATCCAAAAGTATTTTTAACTCGCATTAGCGTGTAACCAACCTACATTTTAACAAGAAGGAGGACTTTCCTATATGAGTAAGACAAACAACGAACCCATGCAGCCGGAGGCTCAGGCGGGCGAAGGCTTGAAACTGGATGTAAATGTACGCCCGATTGCCCCGATGGGGAACCTTCTGGCTTTCGCCAATGTGACGATTGGGGACTGTTTCAAGATCGACGGCTTCCGTATCTGCTCCGGTGAAAACGGGCTGTATGTCAATATGCCTTCCACCCAGGATAAGCAGGGAAAATGGAGGGATGTCTGCTGGCCGGTGACGGCGGATTTCCGCAGGCAGCTTAACGATGCCCTGATTGAAGGGTACGGCCAGGCGATTGAAAATTTGCAGGCCACCCTTGAAGCGACAAAGGGAGCGGCGGAGAAACCTTCCCTGACCGGCGCCCTGAAGGATAATGCCGGCAAGGTCAAGACGCAGCCGGCAAAGCCTGCTCCCGCCAAGAATGAGCAGGCCCGATAATGCCGGAGGCTGGAAAATATGGCATCGTGTATGCGGACCCACCCTGGCGTTATGATATGAAACGCGGCAACGGGGTGGCGGAAAACCATTACCCAACCATGAGCATAGAAGAAATATGCGCACTGCCGGTTGCAGACCTTGTGGCCAAAGACAGTGCGCTTTTTCTATGGGCCACCTTCCCGCAGCTCAATGAAGCCTTCCGGGTAATCGAAGCATGGGGCTTCAAATATAAGACGCTGGCCTTTTTGTGGCTGAAACAGAACCGGAAAGCGGATTCCTGGTTTTATGGGATGGGATTCTGGACCCGCTCTAATGCGGAGGTGTGCTTACTGGCGACCAGGGGAAACCCCAAACGCCAGTGTGCGGGAATCCACCAGTTTGTGATCTCCCATATCGAACAGCACAGCAAGAAGCCGGACGAGGTACGGGATAAGATTGTGAAGCTCATGGGCGACCAGCCCAGGGTAGAACTGTTCGCAAGGCAGCAGACCCCCGGCTGGGATGTGTGGGGAAATGAAGTGGATTCCAGTATCACGATGCCGGAAAGGAAGAAGTGATATACAGCATGAATGGAGGTGAATTTACATGCCCTATGTACCCGTACCCAAAGACTTAACGAAAGTCAAGACCAAGCTGGCGTTTAACCTGACGAAGCGCCAGCTTATTTGTTTCAGCCTGGCCGCGCTGGTGGGGCTGCCGGTATATTTCCTTACCCGCGGCGCTATCGGCAACTCGGCGGCGGTGCTGTTGATGATCGGGCTTATGATGCCCTTTTTCTTTTTCGCCATGTATGAGCGGGACGGACAGCCGGCGGAGAAACTTCTGAAAAACAGGCTCCGCTATAAGCTCTGGCCGAAGAAACGGCCATACCGGACGGAAAACCTGTATAAATCCATGTCAAAGAAGGAGGTTACGAGGATTGCCAAAAACCAAACAGCAGGAAGCCCAGGAAAAACGTCTGCAAAGAAACATCAGGCAGGCAAAAACGGCCAGGGCCGACGCAAAGACAAGCGGAAATAAGACTGTCCGCACCAGGCCGCCTAAAAAGGGCGGCTTTTTTGCCGGGCTGAAAACGGACGCCCCGCAGACGGTCCAGCAGAGTATTCCCTATAAGGAAATGTACCGGGATGGAATCTGCCGGCTGACGGATAAGCTCTACACCAAGACGGTGCAGTTTTTTGATATTAACTACCAGCTTGCACAGGCGGATGACAAAGCGCAGATTTTTGAGGGCTACTGTGATTTCCTCAATTATTTTGACGCTTCGATCCATGTGCAGCTTACCTTCATCAACCAGCGGGCCAACATGCAGGATTTCGCCCGCAGTATCGACATCCCCATCCGCGGCGACGAATATGACGGAATCCGCAGGGAATATGGGGATATGTTAAAGGGCCAGCTCCAAAAAGGCAACAACGGCCTTACCAAGCGGAAATATATCACCTTCGGCATTGAGGCTGACGACCTTCGCACTGCAAAGATGCGCCTGGAGCGGATCGAGGCCGACGTGCTGGCGAATTTCAAAGCCCTGGGAGCACAGGCAAAGCCGTTAGACGGGCAGGAACGCCTGGAGCTCCTTCACAGCCAGCTCCACCCGGACGGGCAGGAAAAGTTTCATTTTGCCTGGGCGGACCTGCCGAAAACCGGGCTTTCCACAAAAGATTTTATTGCGCCCTCCGGCCTGTCGTTCTCGAATGACGGAAAGACCTTCCGGGTGGCCGACCATTCCGGGGCAGTGTCCTTTTTGCAGATTTTAGCGCCGGAGCTGACGGACCGGCTGCTGGCGGAGCTGCTTGACCTGGACGACGCCGTGACGGTGAACCTGCATATCCAGTCCATCGACCAGGCCCAGGCGATCAAGAACATCAAACGCAAGATGTCCGATTTGCAGAAAATGACCATTGAAGAACAGAAGAAAGCGGTCCGTGCCGGTTATGACATGGACATCATACCTACCGACCTTGCCACCTACGGCGAAGAAGCAAAGAATCTCCTACAGGATTTGCAGAGCCGGAATGAGCGCATGTTTCTCGTGACGGTGCTGGTGGAGAATATCGCTTCCAAACGGCAAAAGCTGTTTAATGATATTCTGTCTGCCTCCGGTATTGCGCAGAAATATAACTGTGCCCTGAAACGTCTGGACTACCAGCAGGAACAGGGGCTTATGTCCTCTCTTGCCTTAGGGTTGAACCAGATTGAAATTGAGCGTGGGCTTACGACAAGCAGCACCGCCATTTTCGTGCCGTTTACGACCTGCGAGCTGTTCCAGGAGGGCGAGGCGCTTTATTATGGCCTGAACGCTTTAAGCAATAACCTGATCATGGCGAACCGCAAGAGCTTAAAGAATCCAAACGGCCTGTTCCTGGGAACGCCCGGCAGCGGCAAGTCCTTCTCTGCCAAGCGTGAGATCGTCAACGTGTTCCTTTTAACGGAGGATGACATCATTATTGCAGACCCGGAAAATGAGTACGGGCCTCTGGTACAGCAGTTTGGAGATCAGGGGCAGGTCATTGACATTTCCCCGACTTCCACCAACTATATCAATCCGATGGACATTAACCTGGACTATTCGGACGATGAAAACCCCATCACACTGAAAAGCGATTTTATCCTGTCGCTGTGTGACCTGATTATCGGCGGCAAGGAAGGGCTTTCCCCGATTGAGAGGACCATCATTGACCGTTGCACGAGGCTTGTGTACCGGGATTATTTGCAGGACCCACGCCCGGAAAATATGCCGGTCCTGGGCGACTTGTATGAGCTGCTTTTGAAACAGGCGGAGCCGGAGGCGCAGAATATCGCTACGGCGCTGGAAATCTACGTCAATGGCTCCCTGAATGTGTTCAATCACCGTTCCAACATTGACATGAACAACCACCGGGTACTCTGCTTCCAGTTAAAGTCTCTGGGCAAGGCCCTGAAAGAGATCGGGCTTCTCATTATGCAGGATGCCGTGTGGAACCGTGTTACCGCCAACCGCTCGAAGCACAAGACGACCTGGTTCTATATCGACGAATTCCACCTCCTTTTGAAAGGCCAGACCGGAAGTTTCAGTGTGGAAATCTGGAAAAGATTCCGTAAATGGGGCGGCATACCATCGGGCCTGACGCAGAATGTGAAGGACCTGCTGGCCTCCCGCGAGATTGAGAATATCTTTGAGAACTCGGATTTTATCTACATGCTGAACCAGGCCCAGGGGGACCGGCAGATTTTGGCGAAGCAGTTGGGGATTTCCCCGCACCAGCTTTCCTATGTGACCCATTCAGGCCCCGGCGAGGGGCTTCTGTTTTTCGGGAATGTGATTATCCCCTTTGTCGATCATTTTCCGAAGGACACCCTGTTATACAGCGTACTTACAACACGGCCTGATGAAGTGGCAGGTGCGTAAATTCCCGAAAAATAAAAATGACTGGAGGTGATAACAGTGCCGCGGGACAAAGAATTTCAGAGGAAAAAGAAAGATGCCCGGATGCCGGTCCGTGATTCCCATGCGGAGGAACGTATGGACACTCGGCAGAGCGAACAGGATTTTAACCTGCTTCGGGCCAGGGACGCCCCTTCTTCTTCGGGAACGGCCCGGAGCCGGAGGTATGAAACCGCAGCACAGCAGGCAGCGGATGATATGCAGCCTTCCGCAGCGGATGTACAGCAGGCGGCCACTTCCACGCTGGAACATTTGGCTGGAAAAGATTTGGACCATGAGCCTTCTGCACCAGAACTGCGCCGGAGGGATTTCAGATATGAAGAATCCCGGCGTGCGGATTTTGACAGTGGCAATTCTGGTACAGAACACCACACACAGGGAGAACCCGGTCAGGCAGAACGCCGTTCCCGGATGCACCAGCACGGCAACAAATACCAGCAGCGTTTCCAGGAGGCGGCAAAGGCCGAGGAACCAAAGGACAAGCCACCGGAGGCAGCCGAAGGAGAACCAAAACGGCCTTCCAAGCTGGAATTTACCGCTGACGAACTCCCACCAGAGGCAAAAGATACAAAGCTCACCAAAGCCCGGAGGAAAGCGGAACGGACAGCAGAAAAACTGGAGCAGGCGGAGAATCGTCTGCCTGCCCGCCGTAAGCTGCGGATGGAAACATCTTCTGATCCTGATACGGGTAAAGCCAAAAAGCACCTGAAATTTGAAAAGGAGGTGAAATCCCAAAGGACCCATGTAAAGGGTCCTGCTCCGATGCGCCCGGTAAAGGTCGGCACAAACATGGCGGTTGGCTACGCCCACAAAAAAATCTACCAGGCGGAGAATGAAAATGTCGGCATTAAAGCAGCCCACCGCACCGAGCTTGTAAGCGAGTCGGGGCTGCGCATGGCATACCACAGGCATAAGACCGCGCCATACCGCAGGGTGGCAAAATTACAGCAGAAATCAGCCAGGGCCAATGCCCGGCTTGCCTACTGGCAGGCATTACAGGACAACCCGGAGCTGAAGAAAAATCTTCTTGCCCGGATGTGGCAGAAACAGAAAATTAAACGCCAGTATGCCAAAGCAGCCAGAGAAGCGAAAAAAGCGGGAAAGTGCGCAAAGGACACCGCCGTTACCACGGAGAAGATCGCTGCCGGCGTGGTTCACGCTGTCAAGCGCCACCCGGTTATATGTGGAATCGTGATCCTGCTCCTTTTGGTATTTTTCCTGATTACCTCCCTCTTTTCTTCCTTTTCTAATCTGGGAACCGGAGGGCTGGGGAGCCTTGCTGCCTCTACTTATCTGGCGGACGACGCGGACATCAACAATGCGGAGCTTGTCTATACCGAGTGGGAAACGGACTTGCAAATGCAGATCAACCGTGTGGAATCGGACCGGTCCGGTTATGACGAATACCGCTATAACATCGGCCCCATTGAGCATGACCCTTATGTTTTAATGGGGTATCTCACCTCTGCGTATCAGGATTTCACCTATGCACAGATCGAGAGCGTCCTCCGAGAGCTTTTTAACGGGCAGTATTCCCTATCTTTTTCAGAAGAAACGGAAATCCGCTACCGGACAGAAACAAGCATTGACCCGGAGACCGGTGAGGAAACGGAGGAAGAAGTGCCTTATGAGTGGCACATCTTAAATGTAACGCTTACTTCCACGCCGCTTGAAAACCTGGTGGTTTCACGCATGGACGCAGACCAGAAGGAAATCTGCGAGATTTTATTGCAGACCAAAGGCAACCGGCAGTATGTGAAAAATGTGTTTGGCACGAACTGGCTGCCCTATGTCACCAGCTACTACGGCTACCGGGTACACCCAATCAGCGGGGGAAAGAACTACCATACCGGCGTTGACATTGGGATGCCCCAGGGCACGGAGATTTTGGCCGGGCATGACGGCACGGTCACGCTGGCAGGAAACGCGGGCGGCTATGGCCTGTGCGTTGCCATTGAGGGCGAGGCTTACGAGGGGCACTCCCTTACCACCAAATACGGCCACTGTTCGCAAATCTTAGTATCTGCCGGACAGGAGGTAAAAGCCGGGGATGTGATTGCGAAGGTCGGCAGTACCGGAAATTCCACCGGGCCGCACCTGCACCTGGAGGTGCTGGTTGACGGCCAGTATATGAATCCCATGTATTTCGCCGATACCGGCGATACCAGCGAGCGGCATCTGCCGGCAATAGGCGCAGGTGGCGGAGGGAATTATTTCAATTATGATGTACCGCCAGAGGCCCTTGCGGATGAAAAATTTGCGGCTATGCTCGCGGAGGCTGAAAAGTATTTAGGCTATCCGTATGTATGGGGCGGCGCAAGCCCTTCCACTTCCTTTGACTGTTCCGGGTATGTTTCCTGGGTGGTCAATCATTGCGGCGTGGGCTGGAATTTCGGACGCCTGACCGCAGATGGGCTTTTAGGCGTGTGTACGCCTGTATCAAACGCGGATGCAAGTCCCGGCGACCTGATTTTCTTCCAGGGCACCTATAACACCAGCGGCGCAAGCCATGTGGGAATCTATGTGGGTAACGGGATGATGATCCATTGCGGGGACCCGATCTCCTACGCGAACATCAACACAAGCTACTGGCAGCAGCACTTTTATACATTTGGGCGTCTGCCCTGACAGATTGGAGGTAATAAATTGAACCCTAAGATTGAAAAACTGGAAAAAGAGATCGACAAGACAAAAACCAGGATCGCGGAGATGCAGGCCAAGCTCCGCGACCTGGAAAAGCAGAAAACGGAGCTGGAGAATACCGATTATGTGGCGATTGCCCGCAGCTTCCATCTGACGCCCCAGCAGTTGGCCGAATTTCTGAAATCGCAGCAGTCCGTCCCGTCCGTGGATGGCCCTCTGCAGAAACAGGAGGACATGAATGAGGACTAAAAAAATCTCTCTGTTACTGGCGCTTGTGCTTGTCATAAGCGCCATATCTTTGCCCCTGACGGCTTATGCCGCCGGGGAAAAAGATACCACACCGCCAGAGCTTACGGCTTCTCTGGACGGCGGTACGCTGAAAATAGAAAGCAGCGACGATCATTCCGGCGTGGAGGCAGTCTTTGTGGACGGGAACCGTATCAACTCCCTGACCAATGGGGCGGCTTCCGTCACCCTAAAGGATTATGCCGGCACAGGAAAACAGGTAAGCGTGTACGCCCAGGATTATGCCGGGAACCGCTCAAAGACCGTGAAGTTTGAAAATCCCTATTATGAGGAACCGGCGCCCACGGAAAAACCTGCTGCCACGGTACCGCAGAACCAGAGCAGCAAGCCGGTAAAACCGGCACAGGCCCAGGCTGCTTCTTCCGGCAGTACCGATCATAACGTCCAAAGCAGCAATTCCGGCAGTAATGCTTCCGGGAATGGCTCTAATGCGGGTACGAATACGGGAGCCAATGGCGGTAGCAATACAGCCTCCGGCACAAATAACGGCAGCTCCAATTCCCAGGAGGAAACAGGAACCACTTCCTCTATCCCGGATGGCGCGTTTACCCCGGATGGTACCGGCACAGTGTTAGATACAGCCACCGGCGAAGGTGACGATAAGCAGTTTTATACCATCACCACCGAGGCCGGAAATGTATTCTATCTTATCATTGACGGAAAGCGGGACGATAACAACGTCTACTTCCTGAACGGTGTTACCGAAGCTGACCTGATGGCCCTGGCGGAAAAGAACGAGGGCACCATGAGCGTGATTCCGGCAGAGGACGTCTGCACCTGTACGGATAAATGCGAAGTCGGCGAAGTCAATACTGCCTGTCCGGTCTGCAAGAACGACCTCAAAGGCTGTACCGGAAAGGAAAAACCTGCGGAAACAGAGGAACCCGCACAGACCGAACCGCCGAAAAAGGACAATGGCAGCGCCGGCACGATTATCTTCATTATCGTTGCCCTGCTTGCGGTAGGAGGCGTTGGTTATTATGTGAAGATCATCCGTCCGAAGCAGCAGGCAGAGGATGAAGAAGATTTCGAGGATGACGGCTACGGCGAAGGCTTTGACCCGGATGAAGCCTATGGGGAACCGGAATATCTCTCCGAAGATGATTTTGACGACAGGATTGATAATGGACAGGAGGACAGCGAGTAAAGCTGTCCTTTACTATTTTAAGAAAGCGAGGATATTTCATGGAGAAAACAAATACCCATTACCGCAGCGGCGTAAAGCGGCTGCTGGCATTTCTGCTTTGCGCAGTATGCGTCTTTGGGATGATCCCTACCCAGGCGTTCGCATTTTCGCCGGGACAGAAAGCAAGCTCCTGGCTGGGCGATCAGTATGTGGGGTCTGACGGACAGCATTATTATGCGCCGGCGCCTTACACCTACCTTGTTTACAATTCTGATGGAACGATGGATGTGCGCAGCAGTTCCGGGGGCAATGCTTACCGGCACTATATGCTGACAGCTTCGGACGGGAGCAGCCAGCAGGTGTATTGCGTGGAAAGCGGCATTGCCTATAACACTTCTGACAATACCTATACATCGGAAAGCGGCACCAACAGCAATTACTTAAACCTGCTGCCTTCCGAGGCAAGACGGGGGATCACCCTCACGGCGATTTACGGCTGGAAACCCGGCGCCTCCCTCCCTGTGTCCGGCATTAACGAGGACGATTATAAAATGGCGACACAGATTATCCTCTGGGAGTACCAGCAGCAGCTTCGCAGCGACCCATACAGCCGGCACGGGAACGGCCATGCAAACGCAGACCAGTATTTCAGCGTGATCGCCGGACGTCCTGCGGAAAAAGCCTACAACTGGATTTTGTCACAGGTTGCTTCCCATTCCACAGTTCCCTCCTTTACTTCCACAAAGAAAAGCAAAGCCCCGGAACTGGAACTGAAATGGGACACGGAGAAAAAAATTTATACCCTGACCGTCACGGACACCAATAACCTGAAAATCAATCTGGAGACTTTGAAAGGCAGTGGTGTTTCCGTCACAAGAAACGGGAACAAGTACACATTTACCAGTAAGAACATGATTATGGACCCTGTGACCTTTGAATTCCGGAAGGATATTCCGGTTGCCAACGATATGCTGATCTGGGGCCGTCCCGGTTATCAGACCATGATGACCGGCGCCAGCGACCCGGTTTCCTTCTTTACAAAAGTCAAAACCGAAACCTACGGTACCGCAAAGATTGTCAAGACCAGCGAGGACGGCATTGTGTCGGGGATTCCTTTCCAAATCTCCGGCACGGACATTTTGGGAAATAAAGTGGATGAAACTGTCACTACCGGAAAAAACGGGCAGATCAAAGAAAAGCTGCTGCCCGGCACCTATCTAGTGAAAGAGCTGCCGGTGGACCGTTATGTTACCCCTTCTGCACAGTATGTCACCATTGAAAGCGGACAGACCTCCACGGTGCATTTCAGCAATATCCTGAAAAAATTCCGCATCCATGCGGTAAAGAGTGACGCTGATACCGGCACCGCCCAAGGCGACGCCACCCTTGCCGGGGCAACCTACGGAATTTATAACAATGGCGAACTGGTAGACACCTACACTACCGGGCCAGACGGCAGCTTTATGACCCGCTACTATGTCTGCGGCGATAACTGGACTATCCGGGAGATTGAACCGAGCACCGGCTACCTCTTAAACGATACAGTCTATGAGGTGGGCGCTTCCCCGACACTATATGAGGTGGAACTGAATACCACGGAGAACCAGGTCAAGGAAACGGTCATTTACGGAAATATCCAGCTTGTGAAGCATACGGACGATCTGGACCCGGATGTGTCCGGGGATGAAAATACGGACGAACCCAATGAGGGCGTCATTGAACGCCCGGAGGCCGGAGCGGTCTTTGAGGTTTACCTGAAAGCGGCAGGCAGCTATGAGGGCGCAAAAGAAAGCGAGCGCGACCTGCTCACTACCGATGGGGACGGCTTTGCTTCCACCAAAATGTTACCTTATGGCCGTTATACAGTGCACCAGGTAGTCGGCGAAGAAGGGAAAGCGTTTATCCCGGACTTTACGGTCTTTATTTCTTCCAACGGACAGACTTACAGCTATATCCTGAATAACCGTACCATTACCGCAAGGCTGCGTGTAGAGAAATGCGACGCGGAGACCGGCAATATTATTCCGATGACGGGCACTGGTTTCCAGATCAAGGATTTGTCTACCGGGGAATTTGTCACCCAGGAAATCTATTATCCGAACCCGGAAACCCTTGATACTTTCTATGTATCGGATGAAGGCTGGCTGATGCTGCCGGAGCCTTTGCACACTGGCGATTATGAGCTTTACGAGGTGGCGGCGCCTTATGGATATGTATTATCCAGTGAACCGGTGCCGTTTACCATTGACGGCAGCGAGGCCGTTGTCACGGTTACGCAGTATAATATGCCGCAGAAGGGGCAGCTTACCATCACCAAGACCGGCGAGGTATTCGCTTCCGTCCAGGAGAACGATGGCCTGTACCAGCCGGTGTATGAAGTGGCCGGGCTTCCGGGTGCGGTCTATGACGTGATCGCGGATGAAGATATTTATACCGGCGACGGGACGCTCAGGGCGGCAAAAGATACCGTTGTGGAAACCCTTACCACAGGGGAGGATGGAACGGCACAGAGCGGACTTTTGTACCTGGGCCGCTACCGTCTGGAAGAACGCCAGGCGCCGGAGGGGATGGTCTTAAATACCCAGCCGGAATATGCCGAGCTTACTTATGCGGGTGAAACTGTGGAAGTGACGCAGACCGCCATCGGACTTTATGACGAGCGCCAGAAGGTGGCTGTGAGCCTGCTTAAAGCACTGGAAACAGACGAGCTGTTCGGGCTTGGCATGAATGAGGAATACAAAGATATTTCTTTCGGCCTTTATGCTTCCGCAGACCTGACGGCCCTTGACGGCAGCGTGATCCCGGCAGGCGGGCTTTTAGAAGTGGTTTCCATTGACCCGAATGAGGCGGGTGGCTATGACGCTTCCTTTGTCTCCGACCTGCCTTTTGGCAGCTACTATGTGAAAGAACGCACCACAAACAGCGCCTATATCCTCTCTGATACGGAATATCCGGTGATCTTTGAGTATGCCGGCCAGGACGCGGCGTTGGTGCAGATTCTTGTCAATGAGGGCGAGGCTGTTTCCAATGACCTGCTGCGCGGGCGTGTGGACGGTGTAAAGGTTGGCGAAAACCCGGAGGGCGGCGAAGATATGAAGCTGTCCGGTGCGGTCATGGGCCTGTTTCAGCCTGATACCGAAGAATTTACCGAGAAAAACGCGCTGCTTACTGTCACCACTGCCGAGGATGGCAGCTTTTCTTTTGAGAATATCCCTTACGGCCACTGGATCGTAAAGGAAATTTCCTCTCCGGCGCTTTATACGGTAAGCCCGCAGCAGCACCATATCTATATCGGTGTAGACGGCCAGAGCATTGAAATCAAAGTGGAAAATACCCTGATCCGCGGCAGCGTGCAGGTGATGAAAACCGAGGCGGTGGACGAGCCTTCTTCTGTGGAGAAGGAGGACAAAGATAATAACACCTTCCTCCGCTTCCTCTCCGGCGCAGTATTCGATCTGTATGAGGACGCCAATGGCAATAAGGAATTTGATTCCGAAGATATGAAGATCGGTACACTGAAAGAATCGGATGCGGGCTACCACACCGCGGAGGGTCTTCTGGCAAAGGGCTACTTTGTGAAGGAAAGCAAGGCACCGGAGGGCTACCAGCTTGACGAGAACGCCTACTACTTTGCCATCACAGAGGACGGCCAGGTGGCTGTTGTGGAAAATGGCGAGGCCGGACGGGGCTTTACCAATGAGGCGCACCGCGGAAATCTGAAGATTACAAAGGATTCCAGTGACGGGCGCAAGGATGGGTTCGCTTTTGAAGTTAAGAATGCGGACGGCTCCTACTGTGAGACCTTTACCAGTCCAAAATCCGGCGTGATCGAGGTCAAAGGGCTGCGCGTTGGCATTTATACCGTAACGGAAATCTCCAACCGGGCAAGCAAGGACTATATCATTCCTGACGCCGCCACCGTGGAGATCAAGGCGGACGAAACCGCAACGGTCCAGTTCTTCAATGAAAAGCCGGAGAAACCGACTACCCCGGATAACCCGGATAATCCGAAAACACCGTCCAATCCGTCCACACCGTCTAATCCTGATAAAGCGGTACCGCAGACTGGGGATGACAATTTCATTTTCCTGTATGGCGGGCTTCTGGCGCTGGCTGTAATTGGCGGTGGGCTGTTTGCCGTGGTCTATTTCAAAAAGGAAAAGTACAGCAGAAATACCCCAAAGAGAAAAGCTGTTGGTATTGCGGTGGTTTCTCTCTGTGCGGCACTGGCACTTGGCAGCGGGTTCCTGATGGTACGCGACCTTAACCAGTATTCAGAGAGCGCCGGAGCCTATGAGGACATTGCTTCCCATGTAGAGCTGCCGGAGCAGACCGAAGCGCCGGAGGACGATAACACGGAAACGGAACCTGCCGGGGAGGACACTTCTGTGGTCCTCCCCACAGTGGATTTTGATGCGCTCCGGGAAACCGGGCCGGACATCATCGGCTGGCTTACCCTCCCTGATACGGCCATTAACTACCCGGTGACGCAGACAGATGATAACGAGTATTACCTGCACCATCTGTATGACGGCACCTATAATAAGACGGGCTGCCTGTTTGCAGACTATGAAAATAAGGAGGATTTTTCGGACCGCAATACCATTATCTACGGCCACAATATGCGGGACGGCTCCATGTTCGCCACGCTGAATGAGTATGACGAACAGAGCTATTTTGACGGACACCCGCAGATGTACCTTGTCACTCCTGACGGCGGCTATATCGTGGAAATTTTCACGGCGTTTGTGGCAAAACCCGGAGAGTCTGGCAGCGACACCTCCCCCTGGAGGCTTAGCTGGAAAGATGACGGGACCTATACCACATGGCTTTCTGAAATGGCGGGCCGTTCTGTCATTGAAACCGATGTTACGGTGACTTCCAGTGATAAGGTGCTGACCCTTTCCACCTGTACGCCCGGAGGCGCGAGCCGCTTTATCGTCATGGGAAAGCTGGCGGCTGTAAACGATTAACAAGAATATTGGAAACCGGTGCGGGGGCAATCTGCTCCCGCACCGGTTATTTAGGAGGATTTTTCTATGGTGAATACCATTGTTTCGATACCCGGCTATGTCCATCTGTACCGCTCCCTTTTGCGGTTCTATGATATGCCGGAAAATGAAGTCCGGGAAATGCTCTATCTTCTGAACACGGCAAACCTGGACTGCTACGAGTATTATCACCCGGAACGTGATGTGATCCAGAGCGGGCCGGTAGCCTTTAGCGGCTGGCTGGAACATAAGGACTGCCGCCCTTACCGGACGGAGGTGCAGCTTTATAAATCCCTGCTGTTCTTAAAGCGCAGCATTGACCGTGACCTGATCGTGACCTCACAGCGGGAGGCGCTACAGACACTGCGGTGTATCATTTCTAATCTGGAATACCGCTTTTATAAGGCGTATGGTATGGAGATTGAAGATAAACGGACCGTGTACGGGGAATGTACCTACCATATGGTACCCAGGGAGGACGAACCCAGCGTGTGCCTGATGCACGATTGGATTTACCTTCCTAGCGCATAATGCTGGGAACTTTATATAAATTTGTTCCGAATAATAGATAAAATTCGGGACAGTTCATTTTCAAAGGAGGGATGCCATATCACACAGAAGGAAGTCAATGCCGTATTTGACGAGCAGGTGCGGCTCTGCGCTGATATTCTGCAAAAGAAAACCAGGGAATACACCGGGGACGATACGGACCGGCTGGGGGCTTTTAAGGCGGCGGCAGCTTTGCAGCACACCACGCCTCAGTGCGCCCTTGCCGGGATGCTGGCGAAGCATATCGTTTCTCTGTATGACATGTGCTTTGACGGTGATACGGATTACGACATAGGCACTTGGAATGAAAAGATCACAGACAGTCTCAACTATCTGTTCTTACTGAAAGCCATTGTAAAGGAGGGACATACCAATCAAACGGATTGAAGTAAAAATATTGAACTGCCAGGCGGTTGCCGAGGCCGAGAGAAACATGGTCTTTGCAGCGCGGCTTACCCAGCGGGGGCATAAGATCGCCACGATGGATGATCTGCTGGCACTCTATGAGAAGTCATTCAGCGAGAATACCGTGGCGGCCATCAGCAGCCTCCCTCATCCCACGGTCCAAAAATTTGCGATAATCACTGTGGCCGTTGTGGGGGCAAGCAGGCGGTTCCTGTCGCAGATCACGCGCCATCAGAACGAAGTAAAGTTTATGAGCGCATCCTTACAGTACAGCAATTATACGGGGCAGGCAGATTTTGCCGTACCCTATGAGATCCTAACCGCCCCGGCTGCGGTTCGGGAACTGTACTTAAAAAGCTGTCACGAAGGCATGGACTGTTACGAAAAGCTGTGTGCCGAGGGAATTGGCCATGATGCGGCGGGCTATGCCACACCCCAGGGGCTTCGGAATGTGCTGGTTATCAGCGCCACGCCTTATCAGTGGAAACACATCATCGGCCAGCGGATATGCCGGCGCAATACGGACGAGACCCGGATCGTGCTATTAAAAATCTGGCAGGAGCTTTATACCTTAAGCCCGGCGCTGTTTGCCCCTGGTTTTACAGGCCCGTTCTGCCAACGGGACAAATGCCTGGAAGGGAAAATGACATGCGGCAGAAAAATAGGTGTGGATATGACGCCGGAGGATCTTCTGAAAGCGGACTATCCGGCGCTTTCGGAAGGAGGCGGCGCATGAAAATCAAATTGATTGACTTTGGCGTGCCAAAGAGCCGCCGCCCTTTCCGTCCGCATGGGAACGATGCCGGCGCGGATGTTTACATGCCCTATGACTGTACTTTGCAGCCGGGCGAAATCGCAAAGGTTCCTCTCGGATTTGGAATTGAAGTGCCGGACGGATATGCAGGTTATGTATTTCCACGCACCAGCATGGCAATAAAGGGTCTGGTGTGTGAGCTGCCTCCTGTGGACTCCGGCTATCGTGGGGAAATCCATGCCATTATCAGTAATGTAAGCAGCAAACCTCAGGAACTTTCTAAAGGAGCGCGGATAGGACAGCTTGTGATTACCCCCGTTGTAATTGCAGATTTTGTTTCGGATTTGGGAGTAGAGCGCGGAACCGGAGGGTTTGGAAGTACCGGGGCATAAATCAGGATAAATATAGAGTGTTTCCAGACTTAATTTAGGACAGTATGGGAAATAATAAGAAGTAAAGCGGTCATTTTCCGTGACCGCTTTACTTCTTGTTGTTCAATTCTTTCATAATGCCGAGGATATATGTCATTGATTTGGAATCCAGTTTCTTTGCCTCTGCAATAAATTCCTGCAAGGTCTCTGGATAAAGGTTTTCTTCGTCAAAGAATTCCTTCGGCGTTACGCCGAGATATTCACAGATATAGAAGAAGGACTGCATGGCAGGAAGTGACTTTTTGTTTTCAATGTTATTGATGTAGTTGTTCGCTTGCCCCAACGACAATGACATGTCGCGTGCAGATACGCCCTTTTGTAATCTCAGCTTTGCCAGCCGTTCCGGGATGAATTCTTCATACATCACCCTCACCTCTCATTCTATAATAGATTGTACCTCACGCAGACGCATTATTCACAAATTAAAAAAGGGTGTTTGCGTTGACTTGAAAAAATAAATCTATTATAATGATTGAAAGTACAAAAACAAATCTATCAATCGGAGGAACCTGATGGAAGGAAAGACTTGCTGTGTCACCGGACACAGAGATATACCTGCTGATGAAACAGCCCATGTAAAGGTGGCTCTGCGCCAGGAAATTGGAAAAGCAGTAAACGATGGTTTCACTATCTTTGTCTCCGGCTTTGCGGATGGCGTGGATCAATACTTTGCAGAGATTGTTCTGGAGCTGCAGAATAAAAATCCAAATTTGAAGCTAATCGCGGTGCTTCCATACCGAAAACGGAAGGACAGCCTGTGCCAGAAGGAACACACAAACGCCCTGCTGGATGCCTGTGCAGAGGTTATCATAATTCAGGAAGAATACAGACCCAACGTTTATGCCAAACGCAACCGCTACATGGTGGAACATGCAGACCGTGTAATTGCAGTATATGACGGACGGGAAAAAGGCGGTACAGTTAAGACAATCCGCTTTGCGCACCAATTTCGGAAGGAACTGCGGGAAATACCCGTAGGGTTAATCTTGGACAAAAACAGGACAAATCTTGGACAAAACCGGATATGAAAAAGTGGAGATACAGGCTGCTCTATGGTATAATAAATGTTCAACCGTGAAGGCCAGTAACAAATCTGATTGGACTTACAGATAATTATAGTTCACCTTTTGTGAAAATGGGAAACCACAGTTTGAAAGGAGTGTTTGCATGAAACATGTATGTATGCTTATATCGGTGGCCGACATTAACGCCGCGAGAAAATTTTATGAGGATTTGTTTGGATTAGAGGTGTTCCAGGATTATGGCAGAAACATTGCTTTTACCTGCGGCCTGGCATTGCAGCAGGATTTTGACTGGCTTGTAGATCTGCCAAAAGAAAAGGTAATAAAAAAATCCAATAATGCGGAAATCGTTTTTGAGGAACAAGACTTTGACAGTTTTCTGAACAAGCTGAAGGAATACCCGGATATTGAATATCTGGGAGAAGTGATCGAGCATAGCTGGGGCCAGCGGGTGATTCGGTTTTACGATTTGGACGGACACATCATTGAGGTTGGCGAGGATATGAAAATGGTGATAAAGCGTTTTCTTGATTCCGGCATGACCATGGAAGAGGTTTCTGTGAAAATGGACGCTTCTATTGAGGATTTGACAAAACTTCTAAATAGCTAGTATATGATGGACGAATAAACAAATCTAAATTTGTGGAGGAAAAAGATAATGGCAAAAGAAAAAGGTTCATTCAAAGAATTTCTATCGGCAATCGCGCCAGAACACCAAGCGTTTGTCGAGAAACTTAATACGAAACTTATTGAGCAGGGCTGTGACCTTGTAATAAAGGAAGCAAAAAGCGGTTACACCGCTTCATACCAACTAGAGAAGAAAACAGTAATGAATTGGGTGTTTCGCAAGACAGGTGTTTTTGCACGGATTTACGGAGACAATGCTGGCAAGTATGAGGATATAATCGCTTCGCTTCCTGCTGATATGCAAAAGAAAATGACTACTTCTCGTGACTGCAAGAGACTGATTGACCCTAATGCCTGTAGTGATACCTGTGTGAAAGGTTTTGTTTATGCCTTGAATGGCGACACACATAAAAAATGCCGTAATGACGGAATGTTCTTTCTACTGACAAATGAAACAGCGGAGCATATAGCTAGGCTGGTCTGTGCAGAGGTTAATGTGCGTAAGTCAGCTTTATAACGACAGAAAAGTTAAGACCAATAAATCCCAGTTTATAGAATTGAACAAATCGGAATTGATGGAGGAATTAACAATGAACAGATATGAAGAAGGAATGAAATTAATCGAAGAAAGTTGTGGCAACAGAAAAGATAATACCATTGCACTCTCAACTATTGCTACGGGATCGGGAGCTGATGGATTTCCTCGCCCTAGTGTCCGTGATGTAAGTGCTTATTATGAAGATGGCGTGTTTTACGTCACAACATCGGCAAAATCAAATAAAATGCAGCAGATCGCTCATAACAAAGAGGTTGCGTTTTCTGTTTGCTTTGAGGGGATATACGGACATGGAATTGGAGAAAACCTCGGATGGGTTTTGGAACCCCAAAACGCTGCCCTAAGAACGAAACTCCGTGAAGTATTTGCAGACTGGTACGATGATGCAAATAATGAGCAGGATGAAAACTGTGTTATTTTGGCAATCCGTATTACAAGTGCAACGATATTTAGAGACCACGGTGCTGTGCGTTATAAGTTGGACCTTGTAAATAAGGTGGAGGTTGAATAGTAGATCTGTAGAATGGTGGACTAACAAACAAATCGAGAGTTAAGGAAGGGAAAGAATGAAACGAGAATTAGGAATCGCAAGGTGTGGGCTTGCCTGTTGCCTGTGTTCAGAAAATGAAAAATGCAATGGCTGCTATTCGGATAACTGTCCTGACTACACCCAATGCGAAAACAGAAAATGCTCCATGGAAAAGAAACTTCCAGGCTGTTATGCCTGTGAAATGGATTGTAAAAGAGGTTTGATGAATAAAATCAAGCCATATGGATTTACATTATTTATAAAAAGATATGGGATAGAGAATCTTCTTGATTGCCTTGAAGAAAATGAAAAGAGAGGAATCCTGTATCATCGTAAAGGAATTATTGGCGATTATGATGATTTTGACGATGTGGAAAAGTTGATAGAATTTATTAAGACAGGGAAAAATTAGGATTTTTAGGAGGTACATAACCATGAGAAATATGATTGCATACTGTGGGCTGGATTGTGAAAAATGCGACGCATATCTCGCAACAATCAATGACGACCAGGCGTTACGTGAGAAAACTGCAAAACTATGGGCCGAGTTAAATAATGCTCCCATTCTGCCTGAACATATCAACTGTGAAGGCTGTCGCGTTGATGGGATTAAAACTGTACACTGCGATAGTCTTTGCGGTATTCGTCAATGTGCATTGAAAAAAGGTGTGGCGACATGTGGCGACTGCCCAGACATGGAAATATGTCAGACGGTTGGAATGATCATCTCAAATAACCCCGACGCTCTAAAAAATCTGAGGAGATAGATTACATATCAGTTTGACAACTTGGAAGTTGCAGCAAAGATTATATAACGAATGGGGGTATACCTTTGGAAACAGTAAAATTAGGATTTCAATATACTCAAAGTGAATATATAAAAGCAGTAAGGCAATATTTAATTTCTAGTAAAACTATACATAAATATGATATTGCTTTAGCCGCTGTATTTTTGTTGCTGTCAGTAGTTTATATGCTGTTCTCCTCTTTTAGCGTATTTAGTATTTTAATATTTGGTTGATAATTGTTGTAACTACATTGGGAAGCTATTTATATATTCTAATGCCTATACTGAAATTCAAACAAACTGCAAAATATCATGAGGAATATACGCTGGTATTTTCTAAGGAAACCATTAAATTTCAAACACAAAGCATTGAATCAGAAATGAAGTGGGACATTTACTCTGCACTATGGGAGAGCCATGATTTTTATTACTTAATTCAAGCACCACGAATATATACGTTAATTCCAAAAAGAGTTTTTAAAGACCTAAACGAAAAACAGCTATTTGAAGAAATTGCACAATCAAGAGTAAAAACAACAAAGCATGTATAATGAACGTACCCTACAATGTAACAACTTCCATTTTCACAATACCTAACTTGGTGCCACTGTACTGCAGGATATAGCAAGAAACTTATTGAACTTGTTTTTGAGGCTCCCGTGGATGTGGAAATATTGCAAAGCATAAGACAGGGATTTGATTACTGTCTGCTGAGAGTCACGTTTAGCAAAGGTTAGAATTTATCTTACATTAGGAGCTGCCATGAAAGGATTTAACCGACCAAATCAATTATTTTCCCTATGCGGTTTGAATTGTGGGCTTTGCCCTATGTTCTTGAATAAATACTGTCCCGGTTGCGGCGGTGGTGGGGGGAACCAATCCTGCAAAATCGCAAGGTGCAGCATGGATCACAACGGTGCCCAATACTGTTTCCAATGCAGCGAATACCCTTGCGAAAAATACGATCATATTGACGATTTTGATTCCTTTATAACACATCGAAACCGAAGATCTGATATGGAAAAGGCCAAACAATTCGGGATAGACGCTTATAATGCAGAGCAGGCGGAGAAGGCCAACATTCTGGAGGTTTTATTATCCAATTATAATGATGGCCGCAAAAAGACACTCTTTTGTGTTGCCGTCAACCTGCTGGAACTGCAAGAGCTGCAAACGGTACTTAGAGAAATTGATCGTAAACCTGATATGGAAACAATGACGCTCAAAGAAAAAAGCGCATTTGTTGCCGGATTACTGCAGGATGCGGCGGCAGAGAAAAATATTGATTTAAAACTTCATAAGAAAAAGGGATAATTTGAATATGCTATGATTTTTACACATGGATCAATGCTTATAGATCATCTAATCTTCCCTTCCCCCAATTAAATATCTTTGAAACTGCGCCACATATTTTTGGTGGTGCTTTTTCTTTGTAATAAAACGCAAAGATGTTGAAAGCCTTTGCTTTTTTTATTAACCAAACTCAATAAGGAGGCGATTTTTATGTGGAACATGATTACACACTTTCTTACATTCACCGGAGGGATGTCTGCCGGCGTTGTGCTGATGTGTCTTTTACAGACAGGAAAGCAGGCGGACGAAGAATTTGAAGATATGCAAAGTCCAGCTAAGAAATGTCAATAGCTAAAATGAAAAATGTTAAAAAAGTTTTTCAGAAGCATTTGATGTAAAAAGGGTAACTTTAATAAGCCCACCCATGTGGAACTATTTAAAATTCATAAGACCTGTTAGGCTGCGTTCCGTACCTTGTCAGGCTGCGCTGCCAGATACCGCTCACAGTGTTCCTGAGGAGTGATGATCTCAAATGGTTTATTATCCCGGAGCATGGCAAAAATGATATTGCAGATTTTATGCATGACAGCCCCGACAGCCACGTTTTTCTTCTTGCTTTTGCATTTGTCGGTATAATAGCCGTGGATAACTGGATTTACTGGTGTTTTTGTCCCTTTATCCACCTTAAGATTATTGATAGCCACCATATGCAGGATACGCCTGGCAAGGCTAGAACCCCTCTTGGACATGTGGACTTTATCCCCATTGAACTTGCCGGATTGCTTCACGGCAGGATCCAAGCCGAAGTAAGCATAAAGCTTCTTTGGGGAAGAAAACAGGTCAAAGGAGCCCATTTCAGCGATCAGGACGGCTGCACTGAGAAAACCGACACCACGCAGGGACTGGAGAAGGAAGATACGGTCATAAACCGGCGTCCCTTCCAGCTTATCAACAGCCTTATGCAGGTCCTCAAGTATATTGTCCAGATGCTCCTGGTATTCCCGGTAGGTTTTGATATACAGCCGGATCCGGAGTGCACTGCTTTGAAGCGCACGTCCGAAAACAGCGGCGTCCTTTGCGGCAGCACGTATGGCATCATATTTGGAAACGGCATATTTTTCACCGAAACGTGCGGTTTTGCGTATGGTTTCCACAAGTATGTCTTTTGGGGCGGCAAGCATGTCTGCGGCAAGGGGGTAAGCTTCCAGGAGCTTTAAGGAAGTTTGGGTAGTGACCTTGCTAAACACTTTCCGGTATGCGGGAAAGGACACTTTCAGTTCCGCCGTGAGCTTCAGTACGACAGCGGACTGCAGGTCCTTGAAGTAATAGTAGTCCCGTACCAGGTTGCGCAGGTCAATGACCTCATCATCTGGTATGATGGAAGTCTTCAGGGAAGCATCCAGGCCGACTTTGGCAGCTTTTTTTGAATCAAATTTATCATTATGCAGTTTCCTAACGTTCATATTTGTGCTATTCTTAGTGATGATAGGATTAATGACTGAGCAGTCAAACCCCTTATCACGAAGGAAGTACAGGAGCGGGATGTGGTAGATCCCGGTGGACTCAAGGAAGCAGCGGCTTTCGAGGGAATACATCTCTTGTGCTTCCTTTATTTTTGCGACAGCTTGCTCACGGGACTGCGGATCAGAATGAATGATCTTAAAAGGTTTTCCAGAGAGAATGCCATTGGGCAGCATGATGGACATCCAGGTGAAGTCTGCGCCGACATCAAGCCCGACTGAGAGATAAGGGATGCTTTCAAGCATCATAAGTACTTTTGGTATTTCATGGTTTTATCCTTTCAGGCAGGTATCCATTTCCAGAGGGCGGATACACAACCTAGCGGTTTATACAGGTATAGCCTGGGGCTTCCCAACCAGCCAAAACATAAATCACCACCGAATGGACTGACAGACTTTCTAAGAGGTTTCACCAGCCGGAAGGCCAGTTCCCAAGGAGGCGTCGTCAATGATCCTGCCTCCAGTGATTATACCTCTATGTTTTGTCTGGTGCATTAAGGAAACCTCAGACAGGGTAAATAATGTTGCCTTATAACTTCTGATGGAGGGGGAACTCCTCCTTCTGTTATATCTATATAGATTTATTAGATTGGACTTTGTAACTATTAACCAGTGGTCATTCTTGACTACACCATTATTATACTAGGAGGTCTGAACATTGAAGTTAGTGATTGCGGAAAAGTACTCCGTCGCCATGTCGCTGATGGCGGTTCTGGGTGCGAATGAGAAAAAAGACGGCTACCTGGAGGGCGGCGGCTACTTGGTGAGCTGGTGCGTGGGGCACCTTCTGGAACTGGCACAGCCGGAGGCTTATGGGGAACAGTATGCCAGATGGCGTTATGGTGATCTTCCGATCCTGCCGGAAGAATGGAAATACGAGGTGCCGAAGGATAAGAAAAAGCAGCTTGACCTTCTTTGTCGGCTGATGAAAGACAAACGGGTGGATTCCGTGGTATGCGCTACGGATGTTGGATAGTGCGGAGGGGTGACAAACAAATACAAATAAGAAAGGGACTTCCTCAATCCTTAAAAGGCTATGACACTATCGGTTATAGTCTTTTTTCATGCGGTAATTACCGTATAAAATGAACTCCTATTTCCACAAGCGGAGAAATACCCAACAACAGTATTCCCGCAATCCAATCTCCCGACAATTAACGGAAGAAAACCATATATCAGCACCGAAACCAACCAATCATATCAATCAATCCATATCACAGGAGGGCAAAGACCATGAATAAAAAGCAGGAACAGCAGATTTTAGATTATTACAGCACCACCGACAAATATATCCGTAGCAAGACACACTCCAATGCGCATCAGACTGTATTCACCAAAGAAAGCGACAAATACCAGTGGCTTGTGCTGGAGCAGAAAAGCCAGTGTGAAGTTGAGGTAAGGCAGACCGACAGTCATGGAACAATCACAGCGAGGGATAATTACGAACTGACAAGAAATCTCCCTAAGTGCATGGGCGTGGAACGCTTATGCGAGGGAACAACTATGCAGATACCTTTCAACGCTGATGAAATCAACTTAATCTATCAGTTTGGGGAGCAAAGCAAAGCGGAAACGTGCGCCAGTTTATCCGCTATTCTTCCGCAGGTAAAAGACAGCGACACAAAGCAGATAGTAAATACTACCTTAAAGAAATTAAATTCCCTGTCAGAAGAAACGTGTGCGGAACTGACCGCCACCACCAAAAGGCGGAAACTGACCGAGCGTGACCACTCCATAAAGACAAGGTTAGCCAAAGCAAAGGAACAGGCAAAACAGCCGACAGTTACCGAGAGAAAACAGCGCAGAACCCACAGTAAAGGAAAGGGGGATATAGCACTATGAAACTTTCACGATACGAGCAGGAAAGTATTCTCAATTATAACGCAGGAGAACAGACCGCCACCCTCTACACAAGAGATAAGACGGTCATGCGGAAACTTGACACGCTTGTTGCCGACTTCCCCGATACATACAAGCTGACAGAGCAGGACGAGGTATCTAAGACCTATTCCTTTCCGAAGTCACACGTCAGCTACCGCAAGCCAAGGACAGTCAGCACCGAGCAGAGGGAACGGGCAAGGCAGATGATGATTAAGCAGAACAATTCAAAATAAATTTGAGTTTTTGTATTGTGTTTTCACAGATTTTTTATTTGTATGTTTGTTATATAAATTCGCACAGAATTATGCTATAATCAAGAAAATTCGTTCCATAAATCCTAATGCAACGCAAATTTTCGTAACTGCAACGATTAGTTGACACCAATTAAATAGCTGTTGGTGGTATGCAACTAACAAATTATTCTATTATGTCCACAAGGAGGTAATTAACATGGACATAATGGAGAACGTACAAATGGAGGTGATGAACATGGATATATCGGAACGGCTTCAAGAGCTACGTAAAAAAGAAGGCTATTCACAGGAGCAAGTTGCCGAGATGTTAGGACTTTCTAGGCAAGCAATTTCCAAATGGGAAAGTGGACAGGGAAAGCCGGAAATTGACAATATCATTAAACTAACAGAAATTTACAATGTAAGTGCAGATTATATTCTGTTAGGTACTGAAAAAGTATCTGTTCCAGTGCCAGAAAAGAAGGAATTGAGCCACGAATACAAAAAAGCAATAGGTATAATTGCTATAATAGCGGCAACAGCAATAGTTACAGTGCTATTTATTACTGCGTTAGGATTGCTTTCACGATTAGGAATTTAGGAGGAAAAATTATGGAGCGAACAGGAAGAATTTCAAAGTTGTTTCTCATTATTCTTTTGTTTAGCATGATTGCTATAACAATGAGTGGTTGTGTTTATGTTAATAACAAGGATTGGGACGACATGACACCCGAAGAACAAGAAGAAGTACGGCAAAATTTTGAGGAAGAACGGAAAGAACTGGAAGAAGATTTTCCGAGTGATAGTGTGGAGGGTAAATTTACATCATATATTCTTGATAAGGTTGAAGAAGGTATTGAAGATTAAGTAGTTCCATCGAATCAGAAAAAATTGAATATTGTTTACCTTTTGGTAGCGATTTATTTTAACAGTAAATCAGCTACCTTTTTTATTTTCGGAAACTATCAACACAGCACAGAAAGAATGAGGTATCAAAAATGATTGAGAGCAAGAATGACACAAGCAAAAACTTAGAAAAGGCATTGCAGGCATTGAAACAGGCGCAACAGCGTGTAGCCAACGAAAAGAAAAAACAGAACGAGAAGAAACGCAAAGCCGAGAACCACCACAAGTACATCATGGGCGGTATTATCGTGAAGTATTTCCCCGACTGCTACCACTATGACGAGGGCGAGTTAAACCGTATCTTATCAGTTGCCTTGCAGACAAGGGAGTGTCAGCAGATTATCTCTAAAATCAAGTCGGAAAACCAAGAAACCACTCCCCCACAATCCAATCCCACCAATGCCGAAAATGAAAGCGAGGGCGGTACGGAATGACAAAGGCGAGGACACTGGAAAGCCGAGGTAACGTATTCACCCTGTTTACAGGGTGCGCACAGATATACCACCAGAGGTGGTATGTGCGCTCTCCGAGGGGCAAGTTTCACTTGCATGGACTCCTGCGGAGGGCGTTGTCTGCCTTGCGGCAGCCAAAAGGGGAAACGACAATTCCCCTTCGCAAGCTGCGCTTGCTACCCTTTAGTGAACTTTGCGTTCAGACAAAAGCCAAAGTGCGGCTTTTATCTGCCCACAAAGTCTATGAGTGCGCTCCACTACTTTATCGGCAGAATGTAGGTGTTGCGTATGGGTAATGTCACGAAACAGGCAAGCACACGTTTTTCCATAGTCAGGCGGAGCAAGGGGCAGTCGGCAGTTGAGAAAGCGTCCTATATCAGCAGGAGTATTCTTGTCAGTGAATTTGACGGACAGACATATCGACCAAAATACCATGAAGATTTAGTCCACAGTGAAATCACTCTCCCACCCAATGCGCCCAAAGAGTATGCAGACCGAGCTACCTTATGGAACGCTGTTGAACTGTCAGAGAAAGGGCAGAAATCACAGCTTGCGAGAATGTTAAAAGCGTCACTCCCTAACGAATGGAGTTATGAACTTGCGGAGGAAGTTGTGAGGGACTACGTTCAGCAGAATTTTGTTGATAAGGGAATGTGTGCGGATTGGGCGATACACGATAGTGAGAATGATAAAGGACAGCGAAATCTCCATATCCATGTTTTACTCACAATGCGCCCTCTCACTGAAAATGGGGAATGGGGAGCGAAACAGAAGAAAATCTATGACCTTGACGAAAACGGCGAAAAGATACCAGTGATTGATAAGAAGACAGGTCAGCAGAAAGTTGACAAGCGGAACAGGAAACAGTGGAAATGTCACACCGCCGACAGCACCGACTGGAACAGCAGAGAAAACGCTAAAATGTGGCGCAAGGATTTAGCCGACACAATCAATGCCACCAATGGGCAGTTGGGGCTTGCGTTACATTGGGAACACCGTTCTTTTAAGGAACAGGGAATTGACAGAGAGCCGACAATCCATATCGGGGCGGTTGCCAACGCTTTAGAGCGCAAAGGCATACAGACCGAGAGGGGAAACATCAATCGGGAAATCATCAAAAACAATATGCTGTTAGAACAGGCGAAAGAAATGCTCATGCTTGCCAAACAGGAACTTCACAGCGTACAGTACGAAAAGATTAAAAATACGGCGGTCAGCGTAAAGAATGAAGTCATGGAGATGATTGCAAAAGTGAGGGAGCGCAAAGGCAGACTTGACTTGCCGATTGTCAGCGGAAAGCACCTAAGAAGAATATCCGACAGAACCGCCTTGCAGTCAGCCGACAATGCGGAGAAGTTCATCACGACAAGAAAGATAGACAGCTATGAGAGCCTTGCAAAATTTACAGCGGATAAGGAACAGAGATACCAACAGTTGGAAACGGTACATCTTTCCAAGGGGCAGAAACTAAACCGATTAAAGGAACTGTCAAAAATGTATGCCCTCTTTGCGCCGATCCAAGCCACCTATAAGGAGAGCCAGTCACTCAAAGGACTTGCTAAGATGAAATACGATAGGGAGCATAAGGACAGCTTATCGAAGTACCCCGAATTAAAGGAGCGTATGCAGAGCCTTTTACAGAACGGCGAAAAGGTAACGCCGAAACAGTGGAAAGCCGAGATACAGTCTTTGCAGTCCGAGTATGACAGTATCGGCAAGGAGCAGACCAAGACCGCCACAGAATTAGCGTATGCCGAGGTAATCAGCTACAATAAAAAGAACCTTGAGAGGGAGCTTCAGAACGAGAGCCGACAGCATAATAAGCAACAAAACAAAACTAAGCGGAGGGAGGAAGAAATTTAATGGAAATTCGATAGAAATATGGGCGTGATTGTGGTATTCTATTAGCAGTACAAATTGATTGCGAGGTTAATTTTATGTGTGAATTGATGTTGATTAGACCAACAAATATATATGAAAAACAAGTTATGTCCTACAAAGAAGAAATGTTTCAGAACGGAGATAGCTTTGACGGTTGTGCAGGTCTTGAAGATGTTCATTCATTTGATGAATGGATAGATTTTGAAAAAAGATTAAGAAATAAATATGGTGCAGGATATGTTCCGTCAGAAGTATTTTTAGCAGTAAGGGAAAATGATAATTTTGTTGTTGGTATAATAGATTTTCGACATCCGCTATCGGATTTTCTTAAAAGTTTTGGAGGTAATATTGGGTATAGTATTCGTCCGTCAGAAAGGCGAAAAGGTTATGCGTCTGAAATGCTCAAGTTGATTTTACCTATCTGTTATGAATTTGGAGAAAGTAAGGTTTTATTAACTTGTGATAAAGAAAATATAGCTTCGAGAAGAACGATAATTAAAAATGGCGGATTGTTAGAAAATGAAGTTGTCGATACAGTAGGATTAAGTAAAAGTGGCATTATTCAAAGGTACTGGATTTCGATATAGTGTCTTTCAACTTCAAAATTGTTATACAATCATTAACAGAATAATTACACAGCGTCAGAGCGTATAGAAAACAAATCTATGCGCTCTATTTTATTGTAAAGGAGCAGATTTATGGGCAAAGACAGCAACACAGGGCATAGAGCCACCCGACAGCACCCACCCACAAAAATTATCGTGGAAAGGCATTATGTAGGCACTGAAAAAATGGAAACAGTATTCAAACGGATAGCCGAGGAACAGATAACAAAAAAGGTTAGGGAAATAGCGGAAAACAGCGTAAATTAGCACTGGAAACGGAAAAGGGAATATAGTATAATAGGAATTGAGGAAGTCCCTTTTCATTAAGGAGGACGACATGAAAAGGGCAAAACTGAATAACGACAAAATCACTGCTTTATATTGCAGGCTTTCCAAAGACGACGGCACGAACAACGAGAGCATGAGCATCAGCACACAGAAAACCATGCTGAAAGATTACGCAAAGCGCAACGGTTTTCTGAACTGCCAGTTTTACGTTGATGACGGTTACAGCGGTACGAACTACGACCGCCCCGCTTTCCGACAGCTTATCGAGGACATACAGGACGGGGAAGTGTCAACGCTCATCACAAAAGACCTGTCACGATTGGGGAGGAATTATCTTGAAACGGGTACTTATATCGAGGTATTTTTCCCAAACCATAATGTACGTTACATTGCAATCAATGACGGTGTGGACTCCATAGACAACGCTCAAATGGATATTACACCGTTCCGTAACATCATCAATGAAATGTACGCAAAGGACACGTCAAGGAAAATCAAGAGCGCACTCCACGCAAGGAGAATGCAGGGCAAGTATATGGCTACCACCGCCCCATTCGGTTATCAGAAAGACGAGAAAGACCATAACCACCTTGTCATTGATGAAGTGACCGCCCCTGTTGTGGAACTGATTTTCTCAATTGCCGAGGAGGGTGTAGGGCTTCACACTATCTGTAACCGCTTGCGTAAGGCGAAAGTGCTGAAACCGAGTTTCTACAAAAAGGAACTGTTTGAGCGTTTTATGGACGAGGAAAAAATGTATGACTGGGATACTGCCTATGTCAGTCAGATATTGCACAATCCCGTCTATGCAGGAAACCTTACTGTTGCGGACAAACCAACCAAGACCATGCGTTCCAAGAAAAGACAGTATATCCCGTTTGCAGAGCGTGAAGTCATTTATGGCACACATGAGCCAATCATTGAACAGAACCGCTGGAACAATGTGCAGAAGATTTTACAGAGCCGACCGCCCGTTATCGGGGAAAGTTCAAGCGGATATGACAACATCTTCCGAGGGGTTATCAAGTGCGCCGATTGTGGGAGTGCCATGCTTGCCAAAGTCGAGCAGAAAAGAAAGCGGAACAATGTATTAGACAAGACTTTCTACTGCTGTACCAAATACCGCAAGTTTGGGAAAGAGGGCTGTTCATCACACACCATTGAGGCGAGGACGGTTCACGAAGTTGTGCTTGCGGACATTCAGAAACACGCAGGACAGGCATTGACCGACAGGAAAGCTATGGTAACGGAGATTGCCGAGCGTCTTAATCTCCAACTGTCAGCGGATAAGGAACAGCAGAAAAAGGAACTAAGGCAATGTAAACAGCGAGTGTCGGAAATAGAAAACCTGTATGCCAAACTGTATGAGGACTTGACAAGGGAACTGATAACAGAAAAGCGTTTCCAAATGCTGTCGGCACGATTTGACAGCGAGCAGGAAGAACTGACAGCCAAGATAAAGGAACTTGAAAAAAGTGCCATAGCGGACAAAGAACAGTTATCTTCCATTGAGCATTTTGCAGAGCAGATAAGCGGTTATGCAGGAATAACGGAACTCAATTTTAAGATAATCAACCAACTTATAGAAAAAATTCTTGTTTCTGAACCCGTAGAAGTTGACGGGCAGAAAATTCAACGACTTACTATCCATTACAAGTTCATAGGGGCACTGGAAACCCTTGAATAATGGATATTTTCTAAGTCACCTATTCCAACTATCCAACAGACGCCGGACGGGAGGGCGAACTGATCTTCCGTCTGGTCTATGAACACGCCGGATGTAAGAAACCGATGGAACGCCTCTGGATTTCCAGTATGGAGGATGCGGCGATCCGTGACGGGTTTGAACACCTGCGCCCTGGCAGCGACTACGATAAGCTCTATGACGCGGCGGTCTGCCGGGCCGGGGCCGACTGGCTGATCGGTATTAACGCCACCCGGCTTTTCTCTGTCCTGTATGGCGTCACGCTCAATGTGGGGCGTGTCATGTCGCCCACGCTGGCCCTTTTAGTCCAGCGGGAGGCGGATATTCAGGCATTTACGAGCAAGCCTTTTTATGTGCCGGAGATCACCTGCAGCGGCTTTACTGCCTCCGGTGAAAAGCGGCCGGATAAGGCCGGGGCTGAAAAAATCCGTATGGACTGTGACGGGCAGGCCGCTTCGGTGCGGTCTGTGGAGAAGCAGGTCAAGACGGTACAGCCGCCCCGCCTGTACGACCTGACGACTTTGCAGCGGGAATGTAACCGTATCTATGGCTATACGGCCCAGCAGACCCTTGACTATGTGCAGTCCCTCTATGAGAAAAAGCTGGCGACCTATCCCCGGACGGACAGCCAGTATCTGACCGAGGATATGCAGGCAACCGCCGCTTCCCTGGTTCTCTGGCTGCGGGATCATATGCCATTTGGAAAAGGCTGTGCCGGGGAACCGGATATTGACCGCGTAACGGATGGCAGCAAAGTCACCGACCACCATGCCATTATTCCTACGGCGGAGATTGCCCGGACGGATTTATCGGAGCTCCCTTCCGGGGAGCGGGATGTACTGACGCTGATCGCCGCAAGGCTGCTTTCTGCCACAGCCCAGGTGCACCGATTCGAGGCGGTGACGGCGGTTCTGGACTGCAGGGGCAATTCCTTCACGGCAAAAGGAAAGACAGTATTACAGGCTGGATGGAAGGAAGTGGAACGCCTCTACCACATGGGATTGAAACAATCCAAACCGGAGGATGACGAGAATACGGATGCCGCCCTCCCCATATTGCAGGAGGGGCAGATATTTGAAATGGTCTCTGCCAGCGTCCGGGAGGGCAAAACCTCCCCGCCGAAGCACTATACGGAGGATTCCCTTCTGGCAGCTATGGAGACAGCCGGTGCCGAGGATATGCCGGAGGATGCCGAGCGCAAGGGATTAGGCACCCCGGCCACCCGTGCGGCTACGCTGGAAAAACTGGTCTCTGCCGGATTTGTGCAGCGGAAAAAAAAGCAGCTTATTCCAACGGAAAAAGGTACGAACCTGATCCTGGTCCTGCCGGACAATATCAAATCGCCTACGCTCACCGCAGAATGGGAATCCATGTTGAAGCAGGTGGAACGCGGCGAGCTGGCCGCAGAATCCTTTATGGGGCAGATTGCGGATATGAGCCGGACGCTGGTAAAAGAACATACCGCCCCGGAGGAACGCTTTGCCGGCCTGTTCCCGGATGCAAAAAGAAGCGGGCGTGAGGCTGTCGGCACCTGCCCCCGATGCGGCGGAACCGTATATGAGGGCAAAAAAGGATTCTTTTGTGATAACCGGGACTGTGCCTTTGCGCTGTGGAAAGACAATAAATTCTTTTCCGGAAAGAAAAAATCCATAACAAAATCTGTGGCGGCGGCCCTTCTGAAAGAGGGCCGCGTTTCCATATCCGGGCTTTACAGCGAAAATACGGGAAAGACCTATGACGCGGTGGTGCTGCTGGATGATACAGGCGGAAAATATGTGAATTTCAAGCTGGAATTTCCGGCTAAGAAAGGCAGGAAGAAATGACCGGGCAGCCCTCACGGGAATTAACCAGGCGGGAACGGGCAGCAATCCGAAGGCTGGTAACAGACCTGTGCGCCAACCATGACAATCAGGATAGGCTCTGCCTCCCCTTAGACTGTCCCTGTTATATGCTGCAAAAATGGTGGACCGGCTCTTTCTGCCGGTACTTTCAGGAGGCGGTGCTGCCGGTGGACCCGGCGCTGGAATCCGCGATTACCGGTGAGGACACTTCCCTAAAGCAGAAAACATGCCCGGTCTGTGGCAAGGCATATCTTCCCACCACCAGCCAGGCGTATTGTTCGGATTCCTGCCGCGCCTTTGCCAGACGGAAATCCGAGCGGGAACGCAAGCGCCGGATCAGGCAAAATCAGAGGTAATATGTCCACAACTTAACCCCAAAAGGGCTTGCTTTTCAAGGCTTTCGGAACCCGGTTTGAGGGGCGGCTGTATTAGAATACTCTGACGCCCCGAAACGGGTCTAAGTTGCGGACAAATCAACGGACGGGAGGGATGCAGATAGAAAAGACAGCGGTTACAAAAGAGCTTATGCGGATTGATACCAGGAGGCAGGTGATTGATATACAGCAGATTGATAACCGGCGCTTTATGTATAACCCGAAAACCGGCATATTGGTCTTAGGTTATCAGTATGCAGCTACAAGTACAATGGTTTCCAACCATGCCAACGAACTGGCCGAAGCTGGGATTACAAAAGGTTATGATGATTTTGTCCGGGGCTGGATTGGAACCGGCGGGGACTATCCCAAAGGGGTGATCCACTTTGCGCCCTGTGTGGACAAAAGAAATATAAAGCTGTTTAACCAGGCGTTCGACACGCTGGAAATGTTCAAGGAAAACGGCGCACTGGCGGGCACGGTGATCCGTGGCTTCGGGGAACGCTGGGAGCAGCCGTTATCCGATATTTTCACGGATATGCGGGAACCAGAGCAGAAACCCTCTGTCCGTAAGCAGCTAAAGAAACAGCCGGAGGCAAAAGCCAGCCGGCAGAAAACCAATCATCAACAGGAACGATAGGAGGCGATTTTTTTTGAATATCAACACAATCACAACCGATGACCTGCGGCACATGGAAGGCAAAGACGGCCTGATCCTGCAGGGCTGCGGCGGGGATCTGAAGGAATGGGTGGACGGGATCAATGAGATGTTCACCGAGGCGGGGATTTTGAAGGACGGAAGTAAATTTGAGGATGTTTTCACTTTCCAGTATGGGGAGCTTACCTGTCTGCTCTATCCTTTCGAGGATGTAAAGCTGGACATCGGGAAACTTGCTGTGTGGCGTTTGCAGACCCATGAGAATTTCGGGGGCACCTGGCTGTCCGATTTTGTACCGAACCGTTTGGGCGGCTTTATCGGGGAACCTTCGCCGGAGCCGGAAAAACCGGATTGTGCGCTGATCGGCCAGGACGGCAATATCTTCAATTTGGTAGGCATTGCGGCCCGTACCCTGCGTGAGCATGACCTAAAGGATCAGGCAAAGGAAATGAAAGACCGGGTGTTTGCTTGTGGCAGTTATGGGGAGGCTCTTTGTATCATTGGCGAGTATGTCAATATCACGGATTCCGAAGCGGAGCCGGAGCACAGACCTTCCCTCCGGCAGCAGATAAAAGACGCAAAGCACACGGAGACGCCCCAAAAGCAGAAACCAGCAAAACAGCAGGAACGATAAGGAGGATCAGAATGGAAAAAGAAACAACCTACGGCGTATGGGCGGTGCGCAGCGGCGCTTCTATCTTCGGCCATGCCGAGGCGTGGTGCAAGGAAGATGGAAAACCTTTGGAATTTGACACCCGCGAGGCTGCGGAGGCTTATGCCAGGGAAATGAACAGCAAAACCACCGCCAATGTCCATTATTACGCACAGGAGAAAGAACCGGAGCCGGGCGCGGTAAGAAAGACTTCCGCACAGGCACATCCGGATTTGGATGCCCGCGCCTATGCGGAAGTGACGCCGAGAAATGACGCGACGGAAAAGCAGAACGAGATTCCCGGCAGGCAGGTCATGCCGGAGGCGGACCCATTGGTGGAAATTCGCTCTGCGGTCCACAGCAACTATGCGGGCATGGTCGCCATGCTGGGCGCGGATAACCGGGTGTACCTGGGTCGTGAGGAACGCTGCCACTATCAGGATATGCAGGCGTCTTATTATGACAATCAGGACGGCTCCCTGTGCTTTGTCTGCGACCAGCCGGATATGTACTATTTTCTCTATGGGGAGGGCTGGGCGCATACCCAGGCGGAAATGCTGGAGCGCGGCCTTACCCTGCGCCAGTATGAGGAATTTGCAAGGCTTCGGGACGGCGTGCTCTCACAGTTTACACCGAGCCGGGAAATCCTGTTCGCCGGGCAGCCCTTCCAACCGCCGGAGAGCTATCTGCGTAATGCGGAGCTTTACGAGGAAGGACAGACCGGAAACTATAATATGCTGGATGGCAGGCTCAATAATGAGCCGCCTGTGCGCCCTGACCTGACAGACGGGCAGACGTATGAGGAAATCCAGGAGCTTGCCCCGGAGACGTTGCCGGAAGAAAAACCCTCTCTCATGGAAAAGCTGAAAGCAGACCGCCCGGAACATGAGGCCAGGCAGATTGTCCCTCCTGCGCCGGAAAGGGAACGCTGATGGCGGCGGTAAAATTCGAGGGTGTGGATATACTGGACAGCCTGGAGCAGATCATGGAGCTGCACACGCAGCATTATAAGGATGATTTTGACCTAGATAGAGAGCTGATTCCAAAGCTGGCCGTATCGGGAGAACCGGAGGATCGGCGCCTTCTCTGGCTATCGCGGCCCTGCGGCACCTATACCCTGCGGGAATGGGAGGTCTATCTGGAAGGCAGCCATGCAAATAAAGTGTGGAAGTTTTACCATGAACAGACGAAAGACTCGGTTCTTGCCTATGCCCTCTCTATCAAAGAGGTTCAGGACGGAAAAGTGACCGGCAATATTTATACACTGGATTATGGGGCGCATGTGGAGCGGGTAAAGCTGCTGACCTGCCCTATTGGAAAAGTAGCCGTTTTGTTTGAGGACGGAGCCAATATCACAATCCCTTATCAGAACCAGAGGCAGCTTATGAATGAGCTGATGCCGGTACATGGAAGTCCAAAGACGATGACCGAGCTGCCGGAGAACGAGCGGGAGCTTGCCGTGATCCTGAAACGAGAACGGCTCAAACGCTCTTACCATGCCACAAACGGTGATATAAAAGAGTATATTGACAGTCTGAAAAAAGGTACCCTGCGTGGAAAGCTCAAAGAGTCTCGGACAGCTGCCGTTTCCGCTCATAAACCGCCTTCCCCTTCCCCAAAAAAGGAGCCGGAACGATGAAAGCTGGGCATAACAAAAAATCCGTCCGGGTGGAATTCGTCATGTCTGAACAGGAGGCAGAGCTGGTAAAGGGTCGCATGGCAGAACTTGGTATTACAAACCTCTCTGCGTATCTGCGCAAGATGGCGGTAGACGGTTATATTATCCATCTGGATATGAGCGACATTCAGGAAATGATACGGCTCCTGCGTATCTGCTCCAATAACTTAAACCAATATACCAGACGTGCCAATGATACCGGCAGTATTTACGCTGCCGATATGGACGATCTGCGCACCCGCCTGGACAGTTTGTGGGATGGCATGGATAAGCTGCTGCGGGGATTTGCGAACATTTCGTAAACTGGAAGAACCGCTGTTGCTTTTCGTAGACCGGCACGGTAAAATTTTAATGAAGGGGTAAATATGCTTCTCTATGAAAGGAGGCGGACGTATGCGTCTGATTGGCAAATTGTTGGCACTTCCCTTTGTATTGGTTACGGGGATTCTTTATCTGGTGTGCAAATTCCTTGTGGTGATTTCCGGCGCTGTGCTGGGGATTCTATCAGGGATTGTATTTCTGGCGGCGCTGGTGCTGTTCTTCACTGCCGGGTTCTGGCCAGGGCTTTCATGGTTGGTGATTGCGTTTCTGATCAGCCCCTACGGTCTGCCAATGGCTGCGGCCTGGTTGGTGGGGATCATTGGCGATGCAAACAGCGCATTAAAGGATTTTGTATTTGGTTAAACAGTTTCGGCGGGGCGCATTGGCAGCCCCGCCCTTTTTCTATAATATGACTGTCGGCTATGGCAGCTTTTTGATTGGAGGAATTTCATTGAAAGATACAACGCCAATTTATTTTCATTCTGCCACCTATGCGCATGAGCATGGGGAACTAAATCAGTACTACACTTCCCACAAAGCAAACATTGCGTGTAAGGAGGCAATCGAACAGGCCATTGCGGATAACTACCGGGATAACTGTTTAGGTTCCGCATGTGTGCAACAGGTCTTACAGCAATTTGATCCTGGTCGGATTTTCTATGTGCTTGCCAATACGGTCCGGCAGAAAGATTACGACGGGCGCATTTCACGGGACAATAAGGCATGGGCGCAAACGGTCCCGGTCTGTGAGGATAAGGACGGTTTCGGATATGACCAGAATGTTTACTTTGTTGTAGACCGCAGCCATACAGGGCTGATGGATTTATTTCTCACCCAGGCAAGACGGGAGTATGCGCTGGCACAGGAGAAACCTTCTGTCCGTGACAGCCTGAATAAAAGCGCCGGGCAGCAGGCGGCGCACAGTGATAAACCGAAAATAAAAAAAGAACAGGCGATAACAGGGCCGATTTTGTAGTAAGGGGGTGATGGAATGGCAACCACACGGCTCATGCCGCTACACGTTGGGAAAGGCCGGGATGTTACCACGGCCATAGCGGATATTATTGACTATGTGGAGAATCCGCAGAAAACCGATTTTGGAAAATTCATTTATGGCTATGAGTGCGACACCCGGATTGCTGATGCAGAATTTCTTCTTTCCAAGCGGCAATATACAAACCTGACCGGAAGAAGCCGGGGTGCGGATGATGTGATTGCCTACCATCTCCGTCAGGCGTTTAAGCCCGGCGAGGTCACGCCGGAAGAAGCGAACCAAATCGGGCGGGAACTTGCATTGAAGCTGACAAAAGGTAATAATGCTTTTGTTGTCTGCACCCATGTGGACAAACACCATATCCATAACCACATCATCATAAATTCTACCACGCTGGACTGTCAGAAAAAATTCCGTAACTTCTGGGGTTCTACCTGGGCGATCCGGCGCATGAATGACAAGCTCTGCCTGGAACATGGGCTTTCTATTGTGGAGAATCCGAAACCCAGCCGGGACCATTACGGCACATGGATGGGAAGTCAGAAACAGCCCTCCCACCAGGAACAGCTACGTTGGGCTATCGACGCAGCTCTGGAAGAAAAGCCGAAGGACTTTGAAGAACTTTTGAAGAAACTGGAGGCGGCTGGGATTGAAGTCAACCGGGAACGAAAGAACCTTCGTTTTCGCCTGTCACCGGAAGATAGATATACCCGGTGTGACACGCTAAAGGACGACTATACCGAGCAAGCCATCAAAGAACGGATCGCCGGCACCCGGACAGCGAAGCCGCGCCGTACCTTTCCCAAAAAGCCTGTTTCCAAAGTCGGGCTGCTGGTGGATATTGAGGCGGCGGTCCGTTCCGGCAAAGGTCCGGGGTATGAACGCTGGGCGAAAGTGTTCAATCTGAAACAGCTCTCTCAGGCGGTGATCTGGCTCAAAGAGCATGGCGATATGAGCTATGAGGACCTGCAGAAAAAATCAGACGCCGCTACCGCCAGCTTCAATGCGCAGTCGGTAAAGATCAAGGAACTGGAATCACAGATGGCTGCCAATGGGGAGCTGCAGAAACAGATCGTAAATTATGCCAAGACGCGGGCAGTCTATGTGGAGTATCGAAAAGCCGGGTACAGCAAAAAATTCCGTGCGGCGCATGAGACGGAAATCCTTCTGCACCAGGCGGCGAAGAAACACTTTGACGAGGTTGGTATTACAAAGCTGCCCTCCGTCAAATCTCTGCGGGAGGAATACGCCGGACTTCTGGAACAAAAACGGAAAGCCTATTCTTCCTATAAGCAGGCCAGATCTGATATGAAGGAACTCTATAATGTCCGGGCGAATGTGGAGCACCTGCTGGACATTTCCACCGGGCGGGAAACACAGAGGGAAACGCAGAAGTCACGGCAATAGTTTTCCTTCTGCTTTTGGTTTTCAGCGTTCCAACGGAACGCGCAGCCATCACCGCAGGTGATGATCTCAGGGGTTTGGGGACATGTCACCAACAAGCATTTTGGCAGGAATACCGGAAACGGATTCCTGCCAAAATACGCAATCTTACGGAAGATTGCATTGCTTGCCATTTAGCGCAACCCTTAAAACACAGGCTATCAGGATAAACTTACAAAGTTACAAAAGTGTTAAATTGCTCTTCTGTATGCGATTTTCAGGGCAAAAATTCCAAGATTTCAAAAAAATTGCCCTGAAAAAGCCATAGAAAACGGTGATTTTATAAAATTTTTAGTTTATAAGTTTATCCTGCACAGGCTATACTGTGACAGCGCTCTTTTGATTTATCAAAAAATGTGTTATAGTAGTATGTATAACAAACACATTTCGGAGGTGATGAAAAATACTTGAAATTACTCGATATTCAATTAAAAATGAATGTCTTACCCCGTGGGTAAAATTTATATGGCAACTTAACGCTGAAAATGCTGATTTTCACTATAAACTTTTGCCAACAGACTGTATTGATATTGTTCTCAATTTGAAAAGCGATATAGTCTATGAAACAGATTCTGGCAAAATTGTTGCGCCACCATTCCACATCAATGGTCTGCGGAGCAAGCCGAGTTTTATTCGCCAAAATGGAGATGCTTTTATTTTTGGAATTTCATTTCACTCATATGGTCTATTTCCATTTGTCCGCAAACCGCTAAAATGCTTACAAGATGAAGTAGTCGATTTGCGAGAGATGTCTTTGGAATTGGAGCAGAAATTTACATCTGCTGTTTCTGGTGCCAATTCGGAAGAAATAATAAAATCTATTGAACATGCTCTTATTAGTGAATTAGTTGCTGACCCCAATTTTCTAAGGGAAGTTCCACTAATTAATGATTACTTAACAATCGCTGATGATGTAACAGTGAAAGATTTTTGTGAGCAACAAGCAATCAACATAAAAACATTTGAAAGAAAAGTCCTCTTTTATACAGGTTTTACACCTAAATTATTACGTAATATTAAACGTTTTCAGATGGCTAGTAATCAACTGTCACACCAAAGAATAACTAATTTGGTTGAAATCGCCTACAACAATAATTTTACAGACCAAACCCATTTTATAAAAGACTTTAGACGCTTTTCTGGCGTGGCTCCCCGTGCATTTCAAATGGAAAAAATATCAGTAAAGGAGAACGTTACATACACCTATTTCTAACAGTCGATTTTTTACTATACCTCCCGTTTTATTTCATGTAGACTATGAAAAAAACAGGAGGTATTTTTTATGTCTATTGCTACTGAAATTGTAACAATGAAAATCGCACCAGATATTACGAAGGAGATGTTTGTAAGCATAGTTGATCAACTCGAAAGGAACTTCCACTCCAAACAAATCGGTTTTATTGATACCGAACTGCTCTACGATGACGAAAGCGGCGATTGGACTATGGTACAGCATTGGGAGACTATGGATCAACTGAAAACAGCTTCTGAAAAAATGTTTCAAGATGCGGAAGCTGCCGCTTTTGTGAAAGCGCTCAATCCTGCGAGTGTCAAAATGAGCATATTGCCGCAAATCAAGGTGTGGGGTAAATAGCAATGAGAAAATTTGAATATCAAGTAGAGGCAGTAACTGGACACTGTTCCTGCGGATATAAAGTTGGTGATGTATTTCATTGTGAGGGAATGAATACTCCTGATGTTCCATTTTGTGGTGGCGCATATATGGCTTTATTTCCAATACAGGTTGCTTTGCACAATGGAGCGACTTTTAACTTTGAGAAAAACCCTAAGTCAAAAAGGAATTTAGCGTGTCCAGATAATGGTTATGTAACTTTCAAATTAACAATGATAGAAGGTTAAGCCTATCTCAATATGCGCGGTTTTATGGGGTGTTATCTATAATCCGAAAGAGAAACAGAATAAAAATATGAGTATGCTATCTGCCGGACGGCGGCCAAAGAAAAAGCCGTCGTTCAGCAGCCCTTTTCTCATGCCTGATTTAATTACGGCGGCTTTGATTAAACCAGGGCCGCCGTGAAGCTAGAACAGCTATTGCCAAGATAGCGTTAGCTTAAATAAAATACATTATTCTTAACCTGCCATGCACCTGTTAAGTGGGTGCTGCCCCTTGTCCTCAATATTCGCGAGATAGCGCGGCGAGATAAACATTTCGTCGCTTACTTTCTTACGGCCCTCCTTGCGTCCTGTCCGCACTGCTTTTTCGCTGCCTCAAAAGCCTTGAAGTCATACTTTGGTACTGGTCTTTTGGCCATAGTTATTAACCCTATTGCATTTTACTGTTCACCTTTCTTCTTGGATGTGTCTTCATTGTTCTATCAGTTGGCCGAAATAATTCCATATTATTTAGAGCAAAATTCTGCTTGAAGTATCAAAAACTATGGATATAATGGTAGATAGGTGGTGATAAAATGTTTAGAATAGGCGAATTTTCAAAGCTGACACAAGTATCTATCCGTATGCTTCGATATTATGATGAAATGGGGCTTTTGAAGCCCGCAGAGGTTGACAAGTGGACGGGACACCGACTGTATTCGGTGGAGCAAATACCGCGCCTAAATAAAATCCTGTATTTGCGGGATAGTGGACTAAATGTTTCAGAAATCGCGCTTGCCCTGACGATGGACGATAAACCACTTCTTACGCAGCTCGACAAAAAGCGCATAGAGATAGAAAATGCAATACAGGCCGAACGAGAAAAACTGCGGAAGATTGAACTTGCAAAAAGTGAAATACAGGGTGGTAAAGGAGAACTGCACTATAACATCTCCGTTAAGTCGATCCCCTCGTATCAGGTACTATCCTTGCGGAAAGCTGTACCAACCTACTATTCCGAGGGCGACTTATGGAAAGAACTTTCTACTTTTACAGGTGCGCAAAAAATAGAAATAATGAGTAATACATTTTCCATTTATCACGATACTGAATTTCGGGAGACAGATGTTGATATTGAGCTATGCGCTCCGGTAAAGAAAATGGGAAAGGCAAAAGATCCATTTTGTTTCCGCATGACAGAACCAGTCCCGTATATGGCTTGCACAATGGTCTATGGCGATTTTGCAAATATAAAAGGAGCTTACCTTGCCTTTGCTGAATGGCTGCAGAAAAACAGCGAATACAAAATGTCTAATCCTATGCGTCAAATTGTGCATAGAGGCCCGTGGAATGAGAGTAACCCTGAAAAATATTTGATTGAGCTTCAAATACCGCTGGAACACACATGATTGTACAGACTTTGAAATGTCCCGCTAAAAATGCAGGGCATTTTTTTATTTTTCCCTGTTGCATCTCACATGATGTGAGGTATTATACTGGATTTACCAACAAAGCAAGGAGGAAAAATATGACCTATCAATTAAAAGCCATTGGCAAAGTAAAGAATGATGAAAACAGCACATTTATTCAGCTAGAGCCGGAGTACATTCCCGGACTGCAGGCCTTAGAGGGCTTCAGCCACATCAATGTCCTTTGGTGGTTCAGCGATTGCGATAACGACGCAGACCGGAATGAATTACAGACAGAACAGCCCTATAAAGGCGCACCCGAAGTCATGGGTGTATTTGCGACACGATCTCCTGCGCGTCCGAACCCTATTGCATTAACAGCGTCTGAAATTATTAACATTGATTTCACCAACGGCATGATTCGTGTTACATTCATTGACGCAAATGACAATACGCCCGTACTTGACATCAAGCCGTACACTCCGAGTTTTGACAAGGTTGAAACACCCGGTGTTCCCGCATGGTGCAGCGAATGGCCGAAAAGTACAGAAGCGTCCGGCTATTTTGATTGGGGACAGGTATTCAAATTTTAAGAGGGGAGTGGCTTATGAAATTACAGGATTTTGTTCAGAATAAACCTGTTCTTGAAACGGAACAACTTATCCTGCGCCCTCTGCGAAAAGAAGATGTTTCAGATTTGAAAGAATGGATGGGTGACAGTTCTATTTATCAGTATTGGGGAAAACGCCCAGGAAAAAGTGATTTAAACCCGGAATTGCTTTTTCAAAAGCCGGAGAAATCCACAAAAAGTTTTCATTGGGGTATTGTTCACAAACAGGATTATAAAGTTATCGGGGATATGTGGGTGTATCTCATTGAAAATGACCGCATGGCAAAAGTGGCATTTCGCCTTTCTCCTGCCTATCAAGGCAACCGACTTATGGCAGAAGCGTTGGCGAGAGTAGCTATCTTCTGCTTTGAAGAAACAGAATTGCAGCGTCTTTGGGCTGATGTTCATATCTGTAACATTGCGTCATTCAAAACTCTTGAAAAAGCGGGCTTCAAGCGTGAAGGGCTTATTCGTGAGGGAAAAATGGTAAACATCTACTGCGATTATTATTTATATGGCATGACAAAAGATGATTACATTGAGGCGATGGATAAATCCCAGCACCCCAGCCGGAACAGTCCGTGATCCCCGGTATGGGCAAGGATGCTCCAGCCCGGCCTGCTCCGCAGGCTGAGCCCGAAAAAGTGGAGAAATCCCCCGCGCAGGATAAAACGGCGGAGCTGGCAGAAAAGGCTACAAAGCGCCGGGGCTGCCCCCAGGGAGGCAAAGCGGAAAAGGGGCCGGAGCCTCGCAAGAGCCGCCCGGCCAAGGTTGACAAGGCGGCCCTTGACGAGTCCCCGTCCCCCGGCGTGGGGAGTTCCCTAACAAGCATTTTTGCGGACTCTGGCCACGCAAAAATAGCAAGTATGTCCAAACTTGCCCTGCTTGCCGTTTCGTGTTTTACGCACTATAATTACTTTCAAAAAATTTTTCTGATATTCTAAGTCCTTTTTGGAAAAATTGCGTTAATATAAGTAGGACACCAAAACAGGAGGCAATACAATGAAATTTTTTACAAAAAAAAGCGCGCTTGCTCTGATAGTTGTTTCCACACTATTGTTCAGTTTAGCTGCCTGTGAGGACGACACACCAGAAGTTAAGGTATATTCAGATCGTGTTTATGTAAGCGATCATCTTTTTATTTCAACTGGAGTTAGCAGTGATACTCTCCCGGATGGTTACATCTCCATTGGAACAGTAGAAACTTTACTTTCAAAAACAGAACCAGTAGAAAGCAATAACGCTTCAAACTGTTTGGAAGTTGGAAGCGAGTTATATTTACCTGCTGGTATTAATCTTGATGATATGACTTCTTCTATAAAATTATATGGAAAGGATAATACTAATGATGAATATGAAATTTTTCTTTAATGTTTGTGATTGATTAGAATGTATCTATGCCACAAAAAGAGGGGGAAAGTTATATCACAGAATTTGCACTTATCCAAAAAGCTCAAAAGGGCGATACAGAAGCGTTAGAAAAGCTTATTGACCGATACTATGACAATATTTTTTCGTATTTATTTCGCAAGGTCGGAAGCATAGAACTTGCAGAAGATTTGACCCAGGAAGTTTTTCTACGACTGGTTAAAACACTATCGCGTTATCGTCCTACGGGGAAGTTTTCTAACTATGTATTTACGATTGCAGTAAATGCAGCAAATGATTATTTTAGAAAAAATAAATTATTTATACATGAGGAACTCAATTCAATAGATATTGATGCAGGGATAGATATTGAGGGGATTTTGATTGAACAAGAACAACACATTCGTTTGAAAGAAGCGTTAGGAAAATTACCTGATATGCAGAAAGATGCAATCCTTCTCCGCTACTTTCACAACATGAAAATTAAGAATATTGCAAAAATAACAGGAACAAATCCATCGACTGTAAAATCACGCATTAGTCAGGGTCTAAATAAATTAAAAATAATATTGTTGGAGGACGAATCCGAGTGAAAGATAATCAATCATTTTACGATTTTATATCCGCTTATCCGATAGTTGAAGCAAAAGATTGTGTCAAGCAAGACACAATCAAGAAAGCGGCAGAATTGTTATCGCAACAGACAAAATATGTAGGTGCAAAGCAAAATTTTGTACTAAATCAATTCAAGAGTATTTCAAAGGTGTTTTGGTTAATACAATTTATTTGTTTTTTGCTATTCCTCGTAAACTTTACGACTACACAAAGATTAAAAGATATTCAAATACTTTTCCTAACAATAGTCCCGGTAATGACTTTTTATATTCTACCAGAACTGTTTAAAACCCAGTTTTATAACATGGAAGAAATAGAGGCGGTCTGTTTTTTTAGCCCGTTCAAAACACTGGCAGTAAAAATGACATTAGTAAGTAGTTGTAACTTTTTAATTATTGGAATTATGTCATTGGCGTTTGGCATTTATCATCAACTTGATATTTTAGAATTGTTGTGCCGTGGACTAATTCCATTTAATATTTCGATTGCTCTAACTATTATAGTCTTTGATTTTATAAAAGTCACTTCGCCGTATGCTATGTTATCTATATCTGCATTTTTAACTTTGGCGTTAATCCAGATGCGTAATTTCTCTTTTCTACTGGATAATACATGGCTTGGTGTTTACTTCGGAAGTGTTCTCTTGATACTGTTAGCTATTGGAATAATGGTGATCCAGTTCAAACATATGGAGGAGCGTTGTTATGGTGCTTGATATAGATAAAATTAGTAAGCGATATAAAGACAAAATCGCAATTAACCGTTTTTCTGTTTCCTTGCTCCCAGGTGTGTATGGTCTTTTGGGACCAAATGGCGCAGGAAAAACAACTCTTTTGAGAATAGTCTGCGGACTTACCAGACCAGATAGCGGGAGTATATTTTATGACGGGAAACCAATTCATGATTTAGGGGAACAATACCGAAAAATTTTAGGATACCTGCCACAAAATTTCGGTTACTATCCGAATTTTACTGTCCAGCGGTATATGGAATATATTGCTTCATTGAAAGGGTTAAATAGGAATTTTAGCAAGCGTAAAATTAGTGAACTTTTAGAAATTGTCGGATTGCAGGAAGCTCCAAAAGCTAAAATTTCTTCCTTATCTGGCGGGATGCGTCAAAGGTTAGGAATTGCTCAATCTATGCTGAATGACCCTGATGTTCTTATTTTGGACGAACCCACGGTGGGGCTTGATCCTACTGAACGTGTGAAATTTAGAAATTTAATCAGCACAATTTCACAGGGAAAAATAACTATTTTGTCCACTCATATTGTTTCAGATGTTTCTTATATTGCCGATGATATTCTTTTAGTCCAGCATGGAGAATTGCAATATTTTGGAGATGTCCAACAACTTACAACAGCAGTTGAAGGGAAAGTTTGGGAGGTGCTTGTTGAAAACCAGCAGGCTAACAAGATCGCACAAGATTATATGGTTAGTAATATGCACCATACTCCGCAAGGAGCTATATTGCGTATTATTTCAGACCACAAGCCCTTTCAGCAAGCGAAAGCAATTACGCCCACTTTGGAGGATGCGTATTTGTTCCACACAGGAGAAAGAGGCGGTGAATTATGAAATTTGAACTGTATAAAATTTTTAAAAAGAAGATTGTACTAATTTTTATTGGTGTAGGGTTATTATGGCTTTCCCTTTCTATATTACTTCCAGTCTTGCAATACAGAACATTTACTGAACAAATGGAGCCTTTGACTGGAATAGAGGCTATTCATTATGATCGGGATTTGCAAAATCTGTATGCTGGACAATATACAGCAGATGAATTTGCACCATTGTATGCAGAATATAAAAAAATATATAATAACCCAGACTACCAGCGTTCAGACAATGGGGATGGGTATTCCTTTTCTCTATCGGATCAAAACACTACTCCACTAACCGATGAAGCTTATTATAAATATCTTAATCGGTATGGAGTGATTGCCAAAATTGGCAATCGTGCAAACGCATTACCTTTGTATATAGAAGATGCAAAAATATCTGGAAGTGTGGCAGAACTTTATGAGGGTTCAATCGTTCAGTCATCGGCGGAGGATAATCTTGTACCTCCTGTTGATTTAGAAAATCCTATTGTCCAAAAAGTATTAGGAATGTATGATAACTTGAACACTTCCTTTTATGGCGAATATCTCGATGGCTGGGAGTCGTTTTTTAATACTGTTCCTATATTTTTTCAATACATTGTGGGGTTAATCATTCTTATTGGAGTTTCCCCTATATTTGCCGAGGAAAGACATTCTGGCTCTGACAAAGTGTTACTGACAACACAATATGGAAAAAGCAAGTTAATCCGAGACAAAATTGTGGCTTGCTTCTTATTTGCAACATTTGTTTTTGTCCTTTTTTTTGCTTGTTCTGTATTTGTGTGTATAGCAGCATATGGAACATCCGGCCTAAAGGCCAGTATTCAATTAGTCGCACATTGCACTTTGTCCCCATATAACCTTTCTATTGGCGTTGCACTCATTTTATGGGGCCTGTTAGGATGGGGAGCTGCTTTGGTGACTGCGGCTGGAGCATTGCTAATTTCAGCGGCTAGTCCAAATGCTTTTGTGGCGTTTATTCCCTCACTTGTTGGATATATAGTGCCAGTAGTAAGTTTTGCAGAACTGTCCCCTACAATACACCGATTTATGCAACTACTACCGATAAATATAATTGGAGCCATAGATCGCCTTTTTAGTATGTCTGATTTCTATAATATTTTTGGTTTACTGATAGAGAAAAAGATTGTTTGTGTAATTGTATGGGTCATTCTTATTGTACTTTGCGTTGTTTTTTCTTCTTATCTCTTTAGAAGCAAAAAAGCATCAAATTGATTAAGGCTACTTTTGGACAAAGTGGGACTGTTGACGAAGCGCCTGTTCATTTATTACACGCTGCATTTTCCTAATCAAAAAGCGCATTGCGTGAAAAGCCCGGCAAAAAATAAAATGATATAATTTGAATATCAAATATAGGAGGTGCCGCAATGCACGCATATGAAGCAATCGAACAATCCTTGACTTTTATCGAGGAACACCTGACAAAAGAAATTTCAACGGAAGAACTGGCAAATACTGTCGGCCTGTCTCCCTTTTATTTTCAGCGCTTGTTCAAGCGGCTGGTAAATAAAACGGTTCAGGAATATGTGAAACTCCGCCGTTTGGCAAAGGTTATTGAAAATCTGAAAAGTACCGATCAGAGGATTCTTGACGTTGCCTTGGACTATGGTTTTTCAAGCCATGCGAATTTTACACGGGCTTTCAAGGAAACGTATGGGATTACGCCTGAAAACTACAGGAGGGATTTACCAATGCTCAATACATTCGACAAGCCGGAAGTTTCTATGAATTACGTTTTGGTAGACGAAGGGGTTCCGCTAGTGGTAGGAAATATCGTCTTGGAAATCCATAAAAAGACATTGGAAAAACCGGAAATTTACCTCGGTCTGGAAACGGAAGTTCGCATTTCCGAGCAAATGCCGGTTGGTGAAAGCACAGGTGTAGATGTGCCAGGACAGCTTTGGAAGCGCTACCACATGGAGAAGGCTTCAATCGCAGCCACTCTAAATACTACTGTAGAAATGGGAATGTCCCATGCGAAAGGTACTGCACAAAACCTTTTCACTTATTTTGCAGGCGGACTTGTTCAAAATAATCCGGACCGGCTGCAAGATGGTTTTGTTAAGAGAGAACTCGCGGCAGGAGAATATATCGTTTGCAGAGTCGAAGCAGAAAATTTTGAGGATTTGGTAACGGTTGCTTTAGACCAGGCCAGCAAATATCTTTTTGGTATATGGTTGCCTCATCACAACTTAACCACGGAGCCTTTTTCGGCAGAAAAGTATTATCGTGACTCAGAGGGTATGGCTTGTATGGAAATTTGGGTTAAGCCTCTACCGCTGAAAAATAAAAGCTAAGGAAGAATTTATGATGGATTGGAATTCGCTATATTCAAATGAACAACCTCCATCGTTGGAGCAAGTCACGGAATACATTAACAATCCGTTATGGATAGATTTTAATAACCATATCCAGTCCACCTATCGGACCAGGCCCTGCATGGAGCACAGCCGCTGTTCCATGCAGGCAGGCTGGAATATTAAGTATAAAAAAGGTGGAAAGTCTCTTTGTACGCTCTATCCGATGCAAGGCTATTTTATCGCTCTCGTGGTTGTAGGAAGTCATGAACTTACGGAGGCAGAGTTTCTTATGCCGCAATGTTCCGACTATGTGCAGACAGTATTCAAAAACACGAAAACCGGTAATGGACAGAAATGGTTGATGCTGGATGTAAGGGATAGAGGAATTATGGATGATGTATTTAGCCTCATCAATCTCAGAAAGCGTATACCGTCATAGCAGGAAATGAAAACACAATATTCGACAAGCCCTGATGAAGATAATTAGAGTTTATGTAGTGTTCTATTTCATCCCATCTTTTATCCGTTGACAAATACAGTAAACAAATATATAATATGTTTACTGAAAGGAGAAAAATTATGGACTACGGAAAAATGACAGTTGATGAAATTAAGAATGGGTACAAATATGAAAAAGAGCAGGACGCTTATGTTTGCAATCATTGTGGACAGGTATTTAATGCCGGACAAATATTTCAAATTGATGGAGGTTTTTTTATGGCTGAATCTGCCGTGATAAAACATATCAGACAGATTCATAGTGGTAATTTGACACAGTTATTGCACTCAGAATCAAAGTATAATACTTTAACTCAAAATCAAAGAGACTTACTTGCTATGTTCTATTCAAAAATGTCTGATAAGGATATGGCAAAAAAGCTAAATGTAACAGAAGCCACAATTCGCAGGCAACGCTTTACATTCCGTGAAAAGGCAAAGCAGGCTAAATTCTATTTGGCTATGTATGAGTTAGCATTTGAGGATGAACCAGCAACCGCTGAACAGATTATTCCTATTCATAACAATGCAATTTATGTTGATGATCGCTACCTTATTACAGAGGATGAAAAGCAACACATTATTAAAACCTTTTTTTCCACAACCCATCCTCTTGTTTTAAAATCTTTTTCGTCAAAGGAAAAGAAAAAGGTTGTTATTCTTGGGAAAATAGCAGAGCAATTTGAGTATGGAAAAAAATACAGTGAACAGGAAGTGAATGAAATTCTCAGACCGATTTATGAAGATTATATGACAATTCGACGCTACCTAATTATGTATGGGTTTATGGAGCGTACTAAAGATGGCCGACAATATTGGCTTACAAATTGAAGGGAGAAAAGAATGGAACCGATTATTGACCATATTCAAATTACAGTTAAGAATATGAAAGTTGCAGAGCCGTTTTATGACAAACTTATGCCGATTTTGGGCTTTAATCTGGAGGATAAAATAAGTGCTGTTATCGAAGAACATGATTTATATGTAGTTGAATATTTAAACGAAAGTTTTGATTTCGGTATATGTTCTCCTCGCACAACCTTTAGGGGTGATACTATTCACCGAAGAAAGCCAGGCGCATTTCATCATATGGCTTTTAGAGCAAATTCAAGGAAAGAAGTGGATGAACTCTTTCTGCGTATCAAAGAAATAGGTGCAAATATAGTTTACGCTCCACAAATTTTTGAAGAACATGGGCCTTACTATTATGCAATGTTCTTCAAAGATTTAGAGGGTATCAAATATGAAATTGTGTACAACAAGCCGGAAGGCGAGGTGGTTTAATGTCTGAATGGGTATGGTTGTACTGCCCCATATGTAATAGTGTAGCTGAAAGCCGGGGAGGCTTTATCAAATATCACCTATCAGCTTGGTTTTAGCAGCCAAAGTCACTTTACTAATTTTTTCAAAAAATATATCAGGGTGACTCCGAAACAATATAGAAAATTATATAACGCTTAAAAGGAACTTTCGGCATAGAGCACAGGAACACAACAGGAGTATTAGTTGATGGTAAAAGAATAAATACCCTCGCTGACGGAAAGGAGGTGGCGATATGGGAAATTAGCTGTATTTGATATATCTGAACCGGGCGGTAGAATTGCGGAAAAGCTACTTGTGCTGTTAAACACCCGTCAGCGGCAGGAATTAGTAAATTATCTTCTTGATTCCGAAAAGCAACAGAATAATCTGGCTAACAGCCCATGCGCCATTTCCGAAAATTATAGGGTGCAGACAGCCATTGATGAACCATTTACAGAAATTCAAATGGACGATTTATATTTCTGCCAAGAACAACGACTTGTATGTATTGGCGAGCAGGTAATCAAATTAACGGCTAAGGAATTTGACATCCTTGCTTTGTTAATTACACACCCGAAGCGGGTATTTACTTATGAACTGATTATGGAATTGGTCTGGAATGAGGATTATTCCTACTACTCCCGCAAAGCAGTTAATAACCATGTGAGTAATCTACGGAAGAAACTGAAAACTACACCTGGTTCTCCAGACTACATTAAAAGTGTTATTGGCGTTGGTTACAAATTTGAAGTATTGTGATAAAGACCATGAGGCAATTTTTATTTGTCTTATGGTCTTTATTATAATAAAGAATTCTTTTACAAAATCCGTTGGTAACCGGTATTTTCTAAAAACACACTTTATATAAGCCTTACCAGAACTATGATGTTTCAAGGAAAAATACAGAATTTGCTCCTGTATAATCTCCCCAAAAGGAGGCTGATGAAGGATAAGCCTTCTGCGCTTCCTTTTCGGGGAGGGCTGATAAATGCTGCCAAAGGGGAATGTTCAACAGAAAGGTTATTTTGCATATAGAGCTTTATGCGCCGTAATCCATGTGGTGTGGATTGCGGCGTTTTTAAGTTTGATCGTATTTGAAGAAATACATTATCATACATCTTTCTGCGCGCCTAATCTTTTATGGGCGCGCATTTCATATATAAGCGGCTGTTACAACAAGGGTTATCCGCACTGCCGCTCCCCACCCTCTGATTTCGATTTTGCTTACCAACCTAAAAATCGAAATTGGAGGAATTACCCATGAAAGAAATCAATCTGCGGGATTACTACCCATTTTATACACAGGACGTTATTGTTGAAGTGCCGGACGAGGTGGCTAATCTGCTCCGAGAGTATAAGCTGGCTGAAGCCGCCTATATCCTACGTACATACCGTCATAAGGCATATTTTTCTCTTGACTATGATGCCAATGTGGAGCGTGATGCGCTGGTGATCGTCTTGACACCGGCCGAAATTCTTGAACAAAAGGAGGAAAATGCCCGGCTGTATCAGGCACTTGCTTCCCTGCCGGAGAAACAGCGAAACCGGATCACCTCGCATTTCCTGCTCGGCATGAGCATATCGGAAATTGCAAAAAGCGAGGGTTCTGGCGTCAGCTCTGTGCATGAAGGAATCCAGCGCGGACTCCGGCGTCTGAAAAAAGTTTTAGAAAAAATGGAAACAGCCCCCGAAAATAATGCCCGAAAATGAAATGAATAATAGAGGGACATATTCGGCGGGACAAGCCTGACGGGTGTGGACGGCAGCACACGCTCCGGCCCGCCCAACTGAAATAATGTCATAACTGCCACGCCCCTCGCTTGCTCCTTGACAACCGAATATACGCTGTTACAGGTACTTTATTCTATGTTCCGAGCGGCAGATGGGGCGGCGCGGTGACAGACAGCCAGGGAGGTGATGAATCAGGCTGTCCGAGCGATAAACGCAACTCACGAAAACGGCTGTGGCAGGCTGGACGCGATGACGGCACAGATCATAATGGTACTTCTTCACGGCTCCCTAAGGACTTGGGGAGAGTTCCTGCGGCGTGCGTCTGCTCTGGCAAAGCGGCGGCGTATGCGGGGCTATGATGCGGATAAGCTCTCCGCAGCCTGTAACAGCCCCGCCCTGGTAGATCAGGGCTTGCCGGGGGGCGTGGCAAATACGGCAGCTAATCGAAATCAGATATAATGGGCCGGGTCTGTGGTCTTAGATACTGCAGGTCCGACCTATTCATGTGGTTTTGATGAAGGAATATGGAAATCACGGAAAGGGGGTATCAATACAAAGTATCTCCGACAAAAGACAAAGTAACGCGCTGAAAGTTATCCCATGATATGGTATAATCAGAAAGATAGATTTTTGAAATTAGTACAAGAGGCGGTATGCAGCATGAAAATATTATATGTTACAGATTTGCATGGAGACAAGAACAAATACAGTAAAACGCTGGACATTGCCATTAAGAAAAATATCGGCGTCATTGTGAATGGCGGGGATATGCTTCCTAAACTCGGTGAAAGACATCTGGAGCAGCCTTCGTTTATCAATGGATTTTTAAGGGACTATTTTTCGGAACTTGAAAAGCACGGCATTACATATCTTGCCATGCTGGGGAATGACGATCTTCTGTCAGTGGATGGACTGTTTGATACAGTCTGCGGGGAATTTGGAAATATCCATAATATAGCCGGTAAAAAGGTCCGTATCGGTGAATATGAGTTTATTGGAATGAACTATATTTTAGACCATCCTTTCGGGTGCAAGGACAGGGTTGTCACAGAAACGCATTATATTCCGCAGAGGCAGCTAAGCCCTGTCGCGGGTATTTCCAATGAATACGGCTATGACAGGATATATAACTGGTTGGAGTATTCAAGGACAGAACTTCCACTTATGTGCGATATTCTGAAAGATTTGCCGGAACCGGAAAATCCCAGGCAGACAGTCTATGTGATGCACATGCCTCCTGCCGGATTGAGGCTGGGGCAGCTTTTGTATCAGGATTTGGATATAGGCTCTGTGGATATTTATGATTTCCTGAAAGAGAAACAGCCGCTGCTCTCCTTACACGGGCATATCCACGAAAGCCCTGATACGGAAAAAGGGAAATGGATAAACCAGATACTTGACACGGCCTGTATTCAGACGGGCCAGACAGAACTTAACGACAACAATATGGTCTATGCGGAGCTTGACCTGCAGGGCAGGGAGTATTCGCGGAAAGTTATAAATGTAAAATGACAGGAAAGCGCCAGCGATGGTGCTTTTTTGTTACCCGGAAATGAGGTGGAACATGGAGAACCAAAAACAGTCAGACACGATCCAGATAGGGAATACGACATTTTATGTAACCGCAACTTTTTCTGGAACGGTCCAGTTGCAGCATTTGATAAAAAGACTGATACAAAAGGAAATTGAGCAGGAAAACAGTGCCGGTTAGCCGAAAAAACAACGCAGCAAATGGCTGAAAAAAGTTTGGAAACATGGTATAATCATAGAGTACAGAGTAGTTTGTTTGCTGTTGGAAAGGAGCAGAAATGTTAAAACAGCAGACAAAACTTCCAGTTAGATTATATGCACGTTTATCCAAAGATGACGGGGATGCTGATAAGGAAAGCAACAGCATTACCAACCAGTTGCAGATGTTAAGGTATCATGCAAAGGAAAAAGGATTTGAAGTGATCGGCGAATATGTGGACGATGGCATTTCTGGAACTACCTTTGACAGACCAGACCTGAACCGTATGATTAAGGATGCTATGGAAGATACAAGGCCAACCGGTATCATGGTCAAGGATATGTCGCGTTTCGGGCGAAACAATGCCATGTTCATGTACTATGTGGAAGAAATCTTCCCAAACAATGACATTTTGTTTATTGCCCTGAATGACGATGTTGACACAAGGTTTGATGAAAATGAAATGATGCCGTTCAAATCCATTATGAATGAGTATTGGATCTATGTCAATACTTTAGACAAAAAAAGTTGAAAGATTATGCTGCTTTTTTGAGTTCCTCATCCTCCTTTTGCTGTGGTGTCAGATAACCGATAGAGCTATGGATCCGTTTACGGTTATACCAGCCCTCTATGTATTTAAAGATTGCTCTGCGAGCTTCCCTTAAATCCTGGTAAGTATGAAGATAGATTTCTTCCTTTTTCAGTACGGAATGGAAAGATTCCATACAGGCATTATCGTATGGATTTCCCTTACGACTAAATGAATGCAGGATTCCTTTACTGCCCAGGCAGTCTTCAAATGCCTGGCTCGTATACTGACTTCCAAGATCACTATGAAGGATGATCCCCTCGGTATCCCTGACATTCAGGCATGCGTTTTCTACCGCTTTAACCGCCAGTTCCGCCGTCATAGATGTGCCATAGGCATACCCTATAATCTTTCGGCTGCACAGATCCATGACAGAAGCCAGATAGGTCCATCCTTCTTTCTGTACATGGATGTAAGTGATATCCGTACACCATTTCTGGTTGATGGTCTCCGTCCCAAAATCACGCCTCAGGATATTTTTCTTATCCTCCGGGATGCTGCCATGGTTGGCATGATGATTGTACTTCTTTACTACGATAGAGCGCAGTCCCTGCTCTGCCATATGCCTCTGCACCCTCTTGACGCTGCAAGGTGTACCATTATCATTCAGCACACGGCATATTTTGACAGCCCCATACCTTTGTTTTGAGTCATCATATGCCTGTTTCACTTTCCTGCCGAATTCCGCATATGCCTTCTGCTTATTTGAGGGTACACAAACCAGAGCCTTGTAATAGGTACTCCTTGGGAATTTCAGAGCGCTGCAAAGCTGAGATACACAGTAGCGGGTTAAGTTGTTCTGGATAAAGGAAACAATCTCGGCTATTGTTCTTTCGCGAATATGGCGGTCGCTTTTTTAATATTTCATTCTCAATCTTAAGGCGTTGGATTTCTTTCTGGAGAGCCTTATACTCCTTAAGGGTGACCGTCTCCTCCCCGGATACTTTGATGGGGAGAGCTGTTTTACCCAGTTGCTGAGTGTGCTTCGATTTACGCCATATTCACGCTCCAGTTGCGGATACGAGGTTCCTCCGGCATTATACAGATCCACGATCTGCTGCTTGAATTCCGGAGTGTAAGATTTCTGGTTTTTCGCCATGTAAAACATCTCCTTTGCTTTTTCACTTGATAGTATAGGTTGTTCAACTTTTCCTGTCCACACTTATATACTAACACCATATTATGCCCGTGACACATCAAAGAAAATCCGCAGCGTCAAGAAAACAATGGCTTTGAATGGCGGGTTTTGCGGTTCCTTTGCCCCATATGGTTATATGGTCGATCCAAAGAACAAACGCCAATTACTGGTTGACCCGGAAACAGCGCCTACCGTCAAGCGTATTTTTGAATTATCGAAGCAAGGCAACAGCGTACATCAGATTGCAAGGGCTCTATGCGAGGATGGAATTTTAATCCCGCGGGCATACCGGGCAATGAAGAACGGCACACTGGACACAAGCACCGGATTCAAGTTTCCGACAGACTGGGTAGGGAAAAATGTAAAAATGATTTTGGAGAATCAAGTGTACCTGGGCCACATGGTGTCCCATAAAACACAGACAAAATCATTTAAGAACAAAAAGCTGGTATCGGTTCCTAAAGAGGAATGGATCATAGTCCGAAATACCCATGAGGCTATCGTGGACGAGGAAACCTTTGAGCTGGTACAGAAATTTATCAGCGTGAAGAAACGCCCCAACAAGACAGGACGCCCTAACATGTTTGTAGGACTTGTGAAATGCCCGGATTGCGGCCGCAATATGGCGTTCTCAAATCCAAATGGAAGGGAGCCGCGATTCCGCTGCAGGACCTATGCGAGAAACAGCAATCTTTGTACGACGCACGCAATTTCGTATGACGCATTACAGCAGATTGTTATGGGCGATATTCAGAAACACATTAAGAGCATGGAAGCCCTGGGCGATCAGTTCATTGAAGAAATGCACGAATTGAGCGAAAAGGGCGGTGGCCAGAAAATCAAGCAATTCAGGCAGGACTTGGAAATAGCTGAAAAACGGATTGCGGAAATTGACAGTGTAATTATGAAGCTATTTGAGCAGAATGCTTTGGGGAAGATTTCAGACGAACGTTTCGAGAAAATGTCATCGGCTTATGAGAACGAGCAGAAAGAGCTCACCCAAAAGAGGGATGATTTGAAAGCAAGGATCATAGCCGAGGAAAAGAAAACCCAGAGCACCAATCAATTTTTGGAAACCATACGCAAGTATGAAACTGTAACAGAGCTGAACCGTTCTATGCTGGTAGAACTGATTGATAGCATTTATGTGTATCAGGCAGAGGGAACCGGCAAAGATCGCAAGCAAAAAGTAGAAATTAACTATCGCTTTCTTGCGGGGTCTCAATGTGGTATTGCCTGATGGAAACGTAACATTGAGACACCAACAGAAAGCAGCGTAACAGCGGCAAACTATATATTAAAGGACATTTCATCTTTTATTTAGGTGGATGTCTTTTTTATATAAAAAACAATAATACAAACTTCCCGTAAAAAAATTACGGGAATCTATTGTGAAAGGTTGCAAAAATGGTTATACTGTAATCATAGATTTGTGTGCAAATAATCTTTAGGAAAGGATGGCAGGAAAATGTTAAAGAAATTTACATTGAAAAATTTTAAAAATTTTAAAAATGAAATAGCTATAGATTTTGCAAATACTGCGGGGTATCAATTTAGTACAGATTGTATCACTGATGGAATGATCAGCAAAATGTTGATTTATGGTAGAAATGCGACAGGAAAAACAAATTTGGGAAAGGCGTTAATTGATATATGTACAACAATGTTTGGTGGGCGGCGTTATATTGATACAGGAGTATTTCTCAATGCAGATTCAATAGACGAGACGGCGGTTTTTTCATATGAATTTAGGTTTGAAAATAGTGAATTAATATATCGCTATGCTAGATTTTCTAATCAAGAACTTAGGAATGAAGAATTGCACATTGACAAAAAAACTATTTTTAGCTGTGATTTTGAAAATAATAAATTTAATTTTGAGAATCTTAACTATATAAATGCAGAAACAGCTAGTAAAGATAGATATTTGCAATCAGTAGATATTGGTGATGAAGAAGAACTTCAAGAGCCTAAGCTACCATTTTTGAGATGGTTGATAAGTAATGTTGCATTGAGTAATGATTCTATTTTAATTAAATTAGCTAATTATGTCAGAAGAATGCTTATAATTACAAGCGAAGATGCAAGGTTAAGTCTTCCAAGGAGAATAAATGATATTTTTATGAGTTGCTGGAGGATTCAAATAGACTAAAAGATTTAGAAGATTTTCTTAATGAAATGGGTATAGAATGTAAATTGATCTTACAAAGATTACCAGATGGTCAGAGAGAATTATATTTTGGACATGAGAAATTAGTACCTTTTTATGAAACTGCATCCAGTGGAACTTTAGCATTAGTTGATCTATATAGGCGATTGATTCCTAAAAATTGGGATCCATCTTTTATATATTTAGATGAATTTGACGCATTTTATCATTATGAAATGTCAGAGAAAGTCATAAACTTTTTAAGAGAAGATATCCTAAATGTCAGATTGTTATGACTTCTCATAATACGAATCTGATGACAAATCGTTTGATGCGGCCAGATTGTTTGTTTATTTTATCAAGAGCAGGTACATTGACTGCACTTAGTAATGCGACGAAAAGAGAACTGCGAGAAGGACACAATCTTGAAAAGATGTACATCAGTGGGGAGTTTGATAAATATGAATAATTATCGGGGCAGGGTAAGAAAGCGAAGCCAGAACCTTTTGATCGTAGAGGGGCATCATGAAAAAAATAAGTTATTTTGGTTGATTTTTAAATGTTTTCCTGAAATCAATATCAACATGGATGAAATTTGGATTTATGGAACAAATATCTATCAGTTATATAACGATATAGTGAAAGAGTATGGTGAGGAGTGGGCAGAGGAAAATATGGATATTGATTTGCCCTTTGTTATTAGTAAGAAACAATACCCAGATAAACTTCAGTATAAAGAAGATTTCACAAATATAGTTTTAGTATTTGATTATGAGCGACATGATACAAATTTCTCGGAAGAAAAGATTTTAAAAATGCAATGATGTTTTGTTGATGCTGCTGACATGGGAAAGCTGTATATTAATTATCCTATGATTGAATCATACCTGCATTTATGTCAATTGCCAGATGATGATTTTGCTGAACGGAAGATTCCAGTATCATTGCAGCCAGGAAAGGAATATAAAGCATTAGTAGAACAAGAAACTATATTGGGTTCAAAGGTTGATTTTCCACATCGAATAGATGACTTGCTTGAAAAGCGATTTGAAGTAAGTGATATAGAAAAAAGGAAAAAGTGCTGTGGTGAAATTTTAGAAATATCTTCAGTAAACAGCATGGAATATGTTATTGATAATGCTTTACAAGAAGTGGTTGCAGAGCATATTTTACCGACAGCAAAATATCAGTTGGTAGATTAGGTTGCAAAACAGGAATATGTTCATATGAATCTAACGTATTGGGAGTATATAAGAGGTATATTTAAGCAGGTTATATATCAGAATATTTCTAAAGCTAATAGAATTCAATACGGACAATATCAGATCCCGAAGCACAAATATAAAGAATATTTTGAAAGACTGGATTTAACTGAAATATTAAAAGTGCAGAATTTAGCAAGTAAAGATAATATAACGGGATTTATTTGGGTGTTAAATACTTGTATTTATTTTATCGCAGAATATAATTTCAGGTTAGTAATGAATTGATTTCCGTATTAGCAGAATTTCATACAAGATATGAGGACGTACATCTTTATCAAGATGGAATTGGTGGAGTAGCTTTTTTTGTTTGAGCCCCCAATGAATAGAATATCGGTAAAACCGCTGAAAACGTTCCTGTTCATTTAAGGCATTTACTTGACACACTCGTGATTTGTCAAAACATTATGCAGGGCAAAAAAGATTGGATTGTAACTCCGGCCAAAGAGCGTGTTACGAAAAGTGTAAATAAATTCTTAATAACTATTCATGATATCTTAGGAAAAAAACAACGGAATAGCAAAGTAAAGAGACTTATTTTACTGTAAGATTAAGATAACATCCAATAAGGAGGAAATGTAAAATGAGTGATTCTAAAGCGGCAAAAAGGGACGAAAACATAGCCGTATTCTTCGGCGGCTGTTCCACGGAGTATGAAGTGTCTCTGCAGTCAGCCTGTTCCGTGATTCAAAATATTAATCCAGAAAAATACAGTGTCATCCTGATTGGCATTGACCGCAATACAGGAAAATGGTTCTGGTATCAGGGCAGTATCGAGGATATTGCATTAGACCGCTGGCAGACCAAAGAAAATTGCAGGCCAGTATTCCCCTCTCTTGACAGAACCGTCCATGGTATCTGTTATGCAGAGGGAACAGAAATCAAGACCATTTCTCTTTCAGGGGCCTTGCCAATCCTGCATGGAAAGAATGGGGAGGATGGAACCCTTCAAGGGCTGCTGGAATTGATGGGAGTGCCTGTGATTGGATGCGGTCTGTTGTCCTCAGCGTTATGCATGGATAAGGATTTGGCTCACCAGATTGTACGGATGGGGGGAATAAAGGCGGCGCGTTCGGTGGTGCTTGAGGATTCCTGTCAAATAGAAGAAAAGGAAGACATCTGGGAAAAGGCGCGAGAGATTAGGTATCCCTTATTCGTGAAGCCAGTCCGCTCTGGTTCTTCCTTTGGAATCACAAAGGTGCAGAGTAAGGAACAATTAATTCCTGCGATTTGGGAGGCGTTTCAGCATGATTCTACAGTGATTCTCGAAGAAATGATTGAGGGGTTTGAGGTGGGCTGCGCGGTGCTTGGAACGAGTGAGCCAGTCATTGGAGAGGTGGATGAGATTGAGTTATCTGACGGGTTTTTCGATTTCACGGAGAAATATACGCTGAAAACCTCCAGTATCCATGTGCCGGCGCGGATTACGGCCGAAAAGGCAGAAGAAATTAAGGAGACAGCGCTTCAAATCTACCGGCTGCTTCGGTGCAGCGGATTCGCAAGAGTAGACATGTTTCTCACGCCTGAGGGAGAAATCTATTTTAATGAGGTGAACACAATTCCAGGCTTTACCTCCCATAGCCGATATCCCAATATGCTAAAAGAGGCCGGCTTGTCCTTTGCTGAGGTGATAGAGCGTCTGCTTGGACAGGGGGTATGAGGATGGAAAAGATTACATTTACGAAGGAACATACCTATAGTGGAAGCCTGATTCTGGTAACGCCAGAGTTTTCGTTGGGCAGGATAAGGGATAGGCTAAGTTTGCAGTCGATTTTTCCTAATCCGGAAATGAAAGCGCCGTTTCTGCCCAGAGTGTCCAGCCAGCCGGATATTTTGCTAGAGAAGCAGGCGGCCGAAGCGTTACAGGGATTGCTGGCAGACATTGGATGTAAGGATGAGATTGTTGCAGTCAGCGGCTATCGGACCCAGGGTGAGCAGGAGAAAATATGGGAGGAGTCCATGGCTCAGAACGGGGAAATATTTACCCGAAAGTTCGTAGCAGTACCAGGACACAGCGAGCATCAAAGTGGATATGCGATTGACCTGGCAGAGAATTCTCCCAAGATTGATTTTATCTGTCCCCGATTCCCATATAGGGGAATCTTTCAGAGATTTCGGGAGAGGATGGCAGATTTCGGATTTGTAGAGCGATACGCGGCCTTAAAGGAAGGGATCACGGGAATCGGGGCAGAGCCATGGCATTTCCGTTATGTGGGATACCCCCATTCTGTGATTATGACTCATGAAGGAATGGCTTTGGAGGAGTATATAGGGTTCTTAAAAAATGACACCGGATGGGGACGTCCGTATATTTTCAGAGAAGCCGGAAATTGGGTTGAGATTACTTACCTTTCTTTGGAAAATAACAGAACCATGATTCTTGATGTGCCGGAAGGGGCAGGCTGCCAGGCTTCGGGAACTAATGAAGGGGGCGTTGTGTTGAGCCTTTGGAGGGAAACTGCATGAGAAACGGAAATCGTGAAGCATGTATGAGCAGCGAAAGGAAAATGTGTTCGGTACGGTCCGCCGGAATAGACTATTTTCGGATGGCAGCCGCATTTATGGTGATCGCAATCCATATCGCACCCTTTTCCTATTGGAATAGAGACTTAGATTTTTTGCTGACCTATTGTCTTTTTAGGGTAGCGGTTCCATTTTTCTTTATGACAACAGGGTATTTTGTCCTTGCTCCTTATGTGAAAAGCGGATTTCGCAGGAAACGTTCCTTCTATAAATTTATGGTGAAGAATACAGCGTTGTATCTGGCGGTCACAGCGTTGTATCTGCCGCTTACTATTTACTCAGGAAATCTGCCCCAAGGCTTCTTTGGATGGATGAAAGGCCTTTTGTTTGACGGAACCTTTTACCATCTGTGGTATTTTCCGGCGGTTTTGGTTGGATGTCTGCTGGTGGCGGCGCTGCTTGGCCCAGGGAGGAGAGGCTTACGCTTTGGTGATTTAACTGGAAAATGTGAGGGGAATCGAAATTTTAGGATTACCCTTGGGACGGCGGTGGTTATCACAGTGATTGCGTACATAATTGGACTGTTCGGTGACAGTTACTATGGGGCAATCCAGGGAATCGGGTGGATGGAGGCGGCGTATCAAGGCATCTTTCAGATTAGCAGTTACACACGAAACGGAATATTCTTCGCGCCAGTCTTCCTCTTGCTTGGAACAGGGATTGCCTGTATAGAGCGGATGTGTCCAAAAAGGGTCTGTGTGTGTGGACTGGCACTGTCGGCGCTGCTTCTTGTGGGAGAGGGCTTCCTTACTTACAGCCTGAAATGGCAGAGGCATAACAGTATGTATTTTTCTCTCCTTCCGACTATGTTTTTTCTGTTTCAGTTATTGCTGATGGTTCCAGGGAAAGCGCCGGCATTTACACGAAAAGGGTCGTTGGTTCTCTATGTGCTTCATCCGGCGGTGATTGTGGTGCTTCGCGGGCTTGCGAAAGGGTTAGGGCTTACAAAAGTGCTGGTTGACAATACTTTTGTACAGTATGTCTCGGTTTGCGGGGTGTCATTGCTTGGGGCGTTTTTATTTGTCCGGTTAAAAGACGGTGTGAAGATATACCCAAAGGGCATGCCGTAATCCAGCTTACGGACGTTATGTAATAAGGTTATGAGGAGGTTTGGAATGGGAAGCAATCATGATAAATATCAAAAAGGGAGGGCCTGGATTGAACTGAATATGGACAATCTGACCCATAATGTGAAGCAGCTTCAGAAGCTTCTTCCAAAGGGCTGTGCGTTAATGCCGGCAGTCAAGGCAAATGCCTATGGCCACGGCGCTGTGCGTATTGGGCTTAAACTGGCGGAGATGGGAATCAAGGATTACTGCGTGGCTTCTGCAAGTGAGGCGATAGAGCTTCGCAGGGCAGGGATTACAGGGCAGATTTTGATTCTGGGATATACGTCCCCTTGTCAGTTTCAGGACTTGGTAAACTATCAGTTGACACAGACGGTAGTGGACTTGGCTTATGCCAGGGCGCTGAATGATTATGGTCATCCCTTATGGGTTCATGTGGGTATTGATACAGGGATGCATCGTCTTGGAGAGCGAAGCGAGGATGTGGAAAATATCTGTGAAATCTGGAGGCTTGAGCATTTAAAGATTACAGGAGTGTACTCCCACCTAAGTGCGTCGGATGGGAATTCTGAGGCAGAGATTACATTTACCAGGAAACAGATTACAGAATTTCAGGAAGTAGTAAAGGCTCTTAACCAGAGAGGGATTGTTGGTTTTAAGACCCATTTACAGGGGAGTTATGGGGTGCTGAATTATCCAGAGCTTGAATTTGACTATGCGCGGGTGGGGATTGCCCTTTATGGGACCCTTAGTATGTCGTCAGATCGGATTAAGGCTGATGCAGAGCTAAGGCCGGTGCTGTCTCTGAAAGCGCGGATTACATGTGTGAAGGCATTGCATGAAAATGAGGCGGCTGGTTACGGCCTTGCCTTTCGGGCGGACAGGGAGATGCGCATTGCGGCGGCTTCCATTGGCTATGCGGACGGAATTCCCAGGGAATTGTCTAATAAAGGGTATGCTTTGGTAAATGGATACAGGGCGGCTGTGGTTGGACGGGTCTGTATGGACCAACTGCTTCTGGATGTGTCGGATGTTCCGAAGGTATCTGCCGGAGATGAGGCGGTGTTTATCGGGAAAAGCGGGGAACAGGAGATACTGGCCTGCGAGGCGGCAGAACGTGCGGGAACGATTTCTAATGAGATTTTAAGCAGATTGGGAAGTCGAGTGGAGAGGGTATAGGCAAGTTGGAACTCGTAAATTATGCAAGAAATCTTGTATAGAAAGTGACTGTCTGTTTTCCTGCGTTATAATTGAGAATACTTTCCTGCTCATCCTTTTAGAATATCTGGAAAATAAGAACCTAGTTCAGTAATATCTGTAAATTATATTTGCCTGAATACACCGAATATGCTATACTAACCACAAAGAGAGCTGACATAATACATTATTGTCCGTAGAGCATAATATATTATAAGTAGGAGGAAGATTCATGAGACTAGTTACACGTTCAGATTTTGATGGTTTGGCATGCGGGGCATTGCTTCTGGAGGCAGGCATCATAGACAGTTGGAAGTTTGCACATCCAAAGGATATACAGGACGGTCTGCTTGAGATTGATGAGAATGACTGTCTTGCCAATGTGCCTTTTGTGGATGGCTGCGGATTATGGTTTGACCATCATTCCAGCGAGCATGAGAGAATGGAGCTTGAGGGGCGGTATAATGGGGAGAGCCGCATCAGCCCGTCATGTGCAAGAATTATATATGAGTATTACGGAGGAAAAAAGACGTTTCCTCAGTTTGATGACTTGATGGAAGCGGTTGATAAGGTAGATTCGGGTAATCTGTCCGTGAAAGAGATTATGAATCCATCAGGATGGATTCTGATTGGTTTTCTGATGGACCCGCGGACAGGCTTGGGAAGATGGAGACAGTTCTCTATTTCCAATTATCAGTTGATGGAGAAGCTGATGGATGCCTGCCGTACCTTAAGAACCGAGGAGATACTTGCCCTGCCGGATGTTCAGGAGAGAATTGAGACGTACATTGAGCAGACGGTGAAGTTTAGGAAGATGATCACAGAGCATACTGTGGTGGATGGAAATGTCATTGTCACGGACTTAAGAGGTGTGGAGCCCATTTATACAGGCAATCGTTTTATGATTTACAGCATGTATCCGCAGCAGAACCTTTCTGTATGGATTGTCAGCGGACGGGGAGGACGGGGTTGTTCTGCAGCGGTAGGCTACAGTATTTTAAATAAGACTGCAAGTATTGACGTGGGAAGCCTGATGCTGAAATACCATGGCGGAGGCCATCGGAAGGTGGGAACCTGCCAGTTTACGGCGGAGAACATGGAGGAAGAACTTCCCAACATGCTTACAGAGCTTAGTGAAATGGCGAACAAATAAAATATACCAATATTTACATTAACATTTCCCCCTGTATCCTGTGATAGAATAGTTATGTATCTATAGAATTAGGAACAGGAGGAGGAAGACACAATGTTTCAAGAGGCGAAAAGAGATGCAGACGTGGAGAAGGTCTGCAGGGTATTTGGCGACTACATAAAAGCCAGCCCCTATCTTGAATGGCTTTGGTCGGACAAGCTGGGATATGTCCTGATGCAGATTAACCTTGAGCGTCAGGAGATCATGGAGAGTCATGTGATTACGGATGCCGGAAAGCTCTGCTGGATTCTGTTTAACGAGATTGCAGATGATGTTCTTGAGAGGACCCAGAATGACCATGCCACATATGAAGCGGATGCGGATGAGCGTGCCAGGATTAAGAAGCGTCTAAAGCCTTACACAGATCAGTTGCCGGAGTATAATGGTCTGTGTGAGAAGCTATGGGAGAAGTAGTCGTTTTTCGGGTGTTTGGTAGATACTCATTTGTAGAGAGACGGTGTGGTGGAGTAGAATTATTCTTAGCATAGAAAACGTGCAGGTTTAGTCCTGCACGTTTTCTATTTCAGAGATGTCAGAATCAATGACCAGTGAATAGTTTGTATAGTACACGACAAAGCCAGGCTTTGCACCGTTAGGCTTCTTTACGTGTTTTTTCTCCACATAGTCAATCTCTACCTTGTCGCTGCCGCGGTTTTTGGAATAATAAGCCGCAAGCCGTCCCGCATCCTCGAAGGTCCGGTCAGGAAGCTCATCTCCGTTGGTTTTTACAATGACATGGGAGCCAGGCGCGCCCTTGGCGTGAAACCACCAGTCATTTCCGCTGGCAAAGGAGAAGGTCAACTCATCATTCTGGAGATTATTCTTCCCCACATACATGTGATACCCGTCGCCGGAAATGTAGTGCATGGGCTTACTGGTGAGCTTTACTTTTTTCTTGGTAAATTTTCTTTTGATGTATCCGCTTTGCATCAATTCTTCTTTAATCTGGGCCAGGTCCGCTTCGCTCATGGCAATATCCAAAGCGTTGCTGATGGATTCCAGATATTGAATATCGTCAGCAGTCTCTTTTATTAATTCTGTAAGTGCCTCAAAAGTCCGTTTCTGCTTATTATATCTTGCAAAATATTTCTGCGAATTTTCCTGAGGCGTCATGGTAGGGTCCAGGGGGATGGTAATCTCCTGATCTGTGTAATAATTCAGGGCAGTTAATTCCTTTGAGCCAGCAGGGAGGCTGTAGCCGTAGATATTGATCAGCTCGCCATAGACCTTGTACTTGTCCCGATTCTCGGTATCTTTAAGCTGCCTTGTCTGCAAGTCGTATTTCTTGCGGTTCCGCTCCAGGGAAATCTGTACCACATGGCGCAGGTCTGTACTTTTCTGCCGGATTCGCGTCAGCGTATTTTTCGTGGCATAATAGCACTTAAGCACCTGGGAAATGGAGTCGTATTCCTGAAAGGTATACTCAGTGAAATGGGACAATGGAATGGCAGAGAATTCCTTTGGCGCATTTTTATCGTAGTAAATGAGAGGCTGGAATCTTCCGAGCCTTACATTTTCCATATAATAAGAGAACTGCCGGTAGAGATGGGCAAGCATATCCAAAGAAAGGTCTTTGGCGGTCATATGGGATTCCAGTCCGGAAAGCCAGCAGATTTCCTCGGCCGCCACAGGGCTGATTCCTGTGAAGCTGGTATAGATGGCTTTGCCAAGAGGAGACGGCTTATCCCTTAAGGTCTGGATAAATTCCTCCTGGGCAGCGGTCAGCGGATTAAGTTTAGCCATGGTATCCGGTATAAAATACTCCCGTCCGGGAAGCACCTCTCGGATGGAGCTCATCTGTGCATTGACGTGTTTGATACTGTCAATGATCCTGTAGGTTTCATCACAGAAAATGATATTACTGTGTTTCCCCATAATCTCAACAATCAGCTTTTTCTTACACAGATCTCCAAGTTCATCCAGATGTTCAATATCCAGATGGATAATGCGCTCAAGCCCAGGCTGTGAGACTCCTGTAATCCGTCCGTTTCCGATATGCTTGCGAAGCAGCATACAGAAATTGGGGGCAGTCATAGGGCTTGGCTTATTCTCGTCTGTCAGATATATCAAAGGAAGGGATGCGCTGGCAGAAATATAGAGCCTTAACGCCCCGTCAAGGGTTTTGATGGTCAGCAGCAGCTCGTCCGTCTCTGGCTGAGCAATCTTGGTAATACGGCCGCCTGTCAGAGCTTCTTTAAGCTCTTTTGCGATTGCTGCAACTGTGATTCCGTCAAATGCCATAATCTGAATCTCCTTTCTTTTTTCATCGTTACCGCAATAGTATAACATGGTTGACTCATTTTGCCAAATGTCTTATAATGAATGAGACAATAAATTGTAACAGTTCAGCCTGCAACCGCGCACTTGCTGCGTGGTTAGCAGCCAATGAATTGGAGCAGCTGGGAATCCGCCTCTTTGCCGCAGGCAAACTTTAAAATAGGCGGATTCCGTAACAGTGAAGCCGGAAGGCTGAACTGTTACAATAAATTTGAATATAGGAATAGAGGTTCATATCATGATAAACAGTATGACAGGTTTCGGACGCTGTGAGAGTTCGGACGGAGACCGGAAGTTTACCGTCGAGATGAAGGGTGTGAATCACCGCTATCTGGATGTGAATATCCGTATGCCAAAGAAATTTAATTTATTCGAGACTGCAATTCGTAATCTTTTAAAGCAGAGTATCCAGAGAGGAAAAGTCGATATTTTTGTCACATACGAGGATTTGTCTGAGAACCAGGCGTCACTTAAGTATAATGAACAGCTTGCAGGGGAGTATCTTTCATATTTCAGACAGATGGAGGAAAAATTCTCTCTTGGGAATGACGTTCGGGTCTCCACGCTTCTGCGTTGTCCAGAGGTGCTGATCATGGAAGAACAGACGATGGACGAGGACGAGCTGTGGAATGGGCTTAAAAAGGCGCTGTCTGGCGCTATCCGGCAGTTTGTAGAGACAAGGGCCCAGGAAGGGGACAGTCTGAAGGAGGACATTCTTAAGAAGCTTAGCGGGATTCAAAAGCTGGTGGACTATATTGAAGAACGTTCACCCCAGATTGTGGCGGAGTATCGGGAGAAGCTTCAGAATAAGGTTCGTGAGCTTCTTTCAGATACCCAGATAGAAGAAGGAAGGCTTGCGGCAGAGGTGGTAATCTTTGCGGACAAGATTTGTACAGACGAGGAGCTTGTAAGGCTTAGAAGCCACGTGGTACATATGAAGGAAACGTTGGAATCCAAGGAAAGCGGGATTGGACGCAAATTAGATTTTATAGCTCAGGAGATGAACCGAGAGGCGAACACCATTCTTTCCAAGGCAAATGACCTGGAGGTTTCCAATGCGGGGATTGATCTGAAAACAGAGATTGAGAAGGTTAGGGAGCAGATTCAGAATATTGAATAAAGGCAGAGAGAGGATAAGCTCATGGGCGAGAGAGGTATTTTGATTGTGGTATCCGGCTTCTCCGGAGCCGGCAAGGGTACGGTTATGAAAGAGATTATGGGGCAGTATGATAATTATGCGCTGTCCATTTCCGCGACAACCAGAAAACCAAGGGCGGGGGAGGAAGAAGGACGGGAATATTTCTTTAAATCCACAGAAGAATTTGAAAAAATGATTGCGAAAGATGAACTGATAGAGTATGCTAGATATGTGGACAATTACTATGGGACGCCAAAGGTCTATGTGGAGGAGCAGTTAGCTGCTGGGAAGGATGTAATCCTGGAGATTGAAATCCAGGGGGCCCTTAAGGTGAAGGAGAAGTTTCCAGAGACCTTATTGTTGTTCGTGACTCCGCCTACGGCCAGAGAGTTAAGGTCGCGTCTTGAGGGACGGGGAACCGAGACGAAGGATGTGATTGATTTCCGCATGAATCGGGCGAAGGAAGAAGCCGAGGGAATGAATCAGTACGATTACCTGATCGTCAACGATGTGCTTGAGGAATGTGTGGCGCAGGTGCATCAGATCATTCAGGGAGAACACAGAAGAAGTTACCGCAATCAGGCGTTTATAGAGTGTATGAAGGAAGAACTGAAAGGAGAATAGTGTATGCTGCACCCATCTTACACAGATTTAATGAAAGTAGTGAATAAGGATGTAGAGGAAGGCGAGACTAAGATTGTCAATAGCCGGTATTCCATCGTTATGGCGACTGCGAAAAGGGCGAGGGAGATTATAGACGGCAATATGCCGCTGGTGCCTGTAAAGAACGGTGAGAAGCCGCTTTCGGTTGCCATCGACGAGCTGAATCAGGCTAAGATCAAAGTCGCCGCAGAGGAAGAACCAAAAGAGATAAAAGCGCAGGAAGCAGAGGATATACAGGAAGATAAGGAGCAGAGGGTGCCGGAAGAGGTTTTAGAGTAAGCACAGGAATTTTTGAGGAACTGTTCGGCATAGATACAGGCAATGAGGGGCTATCGGAAAATGACATTTTCACACAATATATAGACATTTTCTGCCAAGAAGGATGGTATATATTGTTGAGATATTTCGTTTTCCGACAGCCCTTTCTTGACATAGCATGAGTTTTATGAAACTGTGTATAAATTTGGAAGGAGGATAGGATGAATATATTATTTATCTCTCTGGGATGTGACAAGAATCTGGTAGACTCGGAGGTCATGTTAGGTCTATTAGATGGGAAGGGATATCAGATTGTAGATGACGAGACCCAGGCAGATGTGATCGTAATCAATACCTGCTGCTTCATCCATGACGCAAAGGAGGAAAGCATCCAGACTATTCTTCAGATGGCGGAGTATAAAGAAACCGGAAGGCTTAAGGCTCTAGTGGTGACCGGATGTCTTGCACAGCGGTATCAGCAGGAGATTCTTAAGGAGATTCCGGAGGTGGATGCAGTTCTTGGGACCACCGCCTATGACCGGATTGTTCATACGGTGGAGGAAGCTCTTTCTTCAAAGGGCTATATGGAGATTGGAGGGCTGGATGCCCTTCCTTTGGTGGAGGAAAAGCGTTTGGTGACGACAGGCGGACATTACGCCTATCTGAAAATCGCAGAAGGGTGCGACAAACACTGTACCTACTGCATCATTCCGAAGATTCGGGGGAATTATAGGAGTGTGCCTATGGAGAGGCTATTGAAGGAAGCCAGGGAGCTTGCAGACCAAGGCGTGAAGGAACTAATCCTGGTGGCTCAGGAAACCACCCTCTATGGGAAGGATCTTTATGGAGAAAAGTCGCTTCACAGACTGCTGCGGGAATTATGCAAGATCAGAGGAATCCGCTGGATTCGTCTCTTGTACTGTTATCCGGAGGAGGTGGATGATGAGCTGATTCAGGTGATAAAGGAAGAAAAAAAAATCTGTCATTATCTGGATCTTCCCATTCAGCATGCCAGCGACGAGATTTTGAAGAAGATGGGAAGAAGAACCTCCAAAGGGCAGCTTAAGGAGATTGTGGCAAGGCTCAGAAAGGAGATACCGGACATTACCATCCGTACCACGCTGATTACTGGTTTCCCAGGGGAGACGAAGGAGCAGCATGATGAGCTTATGGAGTTTGTGGACGAGATGGAGTTTGACCGTCTGGGCGTATTTACCTATTCGCCGGAGGAGGACACGCCGGCCGCCATGCTGCCAAACCAGGTGGCAGAAGATGTCAAGGAGGAACGGCAGGCAGAGCTTATGGAGTTGCAGCAGGAGATTGCCTTTGATCAGGCAGAGGACATGATAGGACGGGAAGTGCTGGTGCTGATTGAGGGTAAAGTGGCGGATGAAGCTGCCTACGTGGGGAGGACTTATCGGGACGCCCCCAACGTTGACGGGCTGATCTTCGTACAGACAGAGGAGGAGATGGTGACCGGAGACTTTGCAAGAGTGAGAGTGACCGGCGCTTTGGAATATGATTTGATAGGAGAGTTGAGCGTATGAATTTACCAAATAAACTGACGGTGCTTCGAGTGATTATGGTGCCTTTTTTTGTTTTTTTTATGCTGACAGATGTAGGAGGCCCTTTGAATAAATGGATTGCCCTTGTGATCTTCTGTGTGGCGAGCCTTACGGATATGCTGGATGGGAAGATTGCGCGGGCAAGGAACCTGGTAACAAATTTCGGGAAATTTATGGACCCGCTGGCAGATAAACTGCTGGTATGTTCTGCCATGATTTGTCTGATTCCATCAGGGGATTTGGAGGCGTGGATTGTCATTTTGATTATTGCGAGAGAGTTTATCATCAGCGGCTTTAGGCTGGTTGCGTCGGATAACGGAATCGTCATTGCGGCAAGCTACTGGGGGAAATTCAAGACAGTATCCCAGATGGCGATGATTATTGTGCTGATTGCCGACTTTGGCGGCGTATTTGATATGATTGGAACAGCGTTAATCTGGGTATCCTTAATCTTGACGGTTGTTTCTTTAATCGATTATGTTGCCAAGAATGTACAGGTGCTGACACAAGGGGGTATGTAACGGATGACAGTGGAATTTATTTCTGTAGGTACAGAGATTTTATTGGGAAATATTGTAAATACCAATGCGGCGTATCTGTCGGAGCAGTGCGCGGCTCTAGGTCTTTCCTGCTATCACCAGAGCGTGGTGGGGGATAACGAGGAGCGTTTGGAGGAGGCCGTAAGACAGGCCCTTTCAAGGTCTGATATTCTGATTTTAAGCGGCGGCCTTGGCCCTACGAAGGACGACTTAACCAAGGAGGTTGTGGCGAAGGTCTTTGGAAAGGAATTGTATGAGGATACTCACACAAAAGAGAGGATTGAGGCGTATTTTAAAAGAGTACGCAGCGAGCAGGTAACGCCCAACAACTGGAAACAGGCCATGGTGCCAGAGGGAGCTAAGGTGGTGGATAATCATAACGGAACGGCTCCCGGACTGATTATGGAGGAGGACGGGAAGACTGCCATCCTGCTTCCAGGCCCGCCAAACGAGATTAAGCCCATGTTTGAGAGGGATATTGCGCCTTATCTGAACCGTTTGCAGCCAGAGGGAATTTACTCGAAGATGGTGAAGATTTGTTCGATCGGGGAGAGTAAGGCTGAGACCATGGTTGCTGATTTGATGGACGCACAGACGAATCCTACTATTGCGCCCTATGCAAAGACGGGAGAGGTACATTTCCGCGTGACGGCCAAGGCTGCTAGTCCCAAGGAGGCAAAAAAGCTGTTTGCGCCTCTCATGGACGAATTGTTTGGCCGTTTCGGAGATAAGATTTATACCACTGAGGAGGAGGTTACCCTTGAGGCGGCTATCGTCAGTCTTCTTGAGGATGATAAGATGACCTTGACGACAGCAGAATCCTGTACAGGAGGACTTCTGGCAGGCAGGATTATGAATGTGGCAGGGGCTTCAAACGTATATCGGGAGGGATATATCACTTACTCCAATGATGCCAAGGAGCGTCTCCTTGGGGTAAAGCGGGAAACCTTGATGCAGTACGGCGCGGTAAGTGCACAGACCGCTGAGGAGATGGCGCGGGGCGCGGCCAAGGCTGCCGGTGCGGATGCCGCCCTTAGTGTGACAGGGATTGCAGGGCCGGCAGGCGGTACGCCGGAAAAGCCGGTAGGGCTTGTGTACGTGGGCTGTTATGTGAAGGGGCACGTCCGTGTGGAGGAGTTTCACTTCACAGGAAACAGAGATAAGAACAGGGAATTTGCCGTGGCAAGGGCATTGACTCTTCTTCGAGAGGAACTGATTGGGAGAAAGTAGGTAAGCAGGCAGTCTGTTTGCTGTGCTAACCGATAAAAAAGCTAGGAGGCTTTGATATGGAAATAAGGATGTTACAGCAGCCGGAGTTGCTTCCGGCGCTGCATCTTGTGTGGGAGGTCTATGCGGATACGATTGCACCGACCAGTACTCCAGAGGGTGTGGCATCATTTCAGAAATTTATTAAATACGATTATATCAGCCAGGTATGGCAGCGGGGAGAGTTGATTTTCTTTGGCGCATACGAGGGAGAAAGCCTGTTGGGCACCCTTGCTCTAAGACCGGATGGTCACATTGCTCTTTTCTTCGTGGATAAGGACCGTCAGGGACAGGGAATCGGGCGTATGCTCTTCCAGCATGCCTATCATTACTGTGCCCAGTATCTTAATGCAGGCAGGTTGACGGTCAATGCTGCGCCGGATGCGGTGGAGAGGTATGTACATATGGGAATGCGTCCTATTTCCGGAGAACAGGAGAGGGAAGGGATGCGCTACGTCCCTATGGAAATGTATGTGAACTTAAGTGTGGTGTCTCCCAAAGGCCAGCGGTCGAAGGCTCCGTGGATCGCCCTTGGGGCATTTGGGGTGGTTCTGGTGCTGCTGTTGACGTTTATAGGCGTCAATGCGTTCAATGATATCCGAAGAGAGATTGTCCATCAGAGGGACTGGGTGTATGATGAGCCAGATTATGATTATGATGATAACTATGACTATGATTATGATAATGGCTTTGGCTCAGAAGAATTTCCGGAGGGCTATGGCGGCGACGGATATGATGAATCAGAGGAAATGTCGGGAATATGGACGATTCCGGAGATGATTGACGATGGGCTTACCTATGAGATTGAAGAGGATGTGTATGAATTTTCAGATGAAGAGAAACAGTCTATGATGATTCAATTCCAGGTGGCTTATCCTAAGCTCAGCGGGCTTTCGGATGCCTCTGTAGAGAAGAAGGTCAATGATATCTTAAAGGCGCGGGCCATGGAGTCAGTGAAGCGGATTTATGACGACCCTGCTCCAGAGATTAAGGAGAGAGTACTTGGAGAGGAATATGCCATATTAATCGACTATGTGGATTATAAAGTCTGCTATGCGTCTGAGGATGTGCTCAGTGTGGTGTACGAGGACTACTGTTACGAGGGCGGGCAGGATTACTATGTCCAGCATCTGCGTACCTGTAATATCAGCTTGAAGGACGGGAAGGTGTATGAGGTAAAGGAGATCGTAGAGCTTAGCGACAAATTTTTGGAGGAATGGCTGGTCAGAATGAGAAGCGAGGCGGGAGATGATAGTTTTCTGTCAGAGGCGGATATGAATACTTTGAAGAAGGCGCTGGAGGGAGACAGCCAGAACGGTGTATATGATGTGAGCTTCTTTCTGGATGCCGATGGAATTGAGATTGGCTTTGATTTGAACTATGCCAGCGATGATGAAAATAACAGAGGGTATGTGTGGGTGACTGCTCCCTTTACCTTTGAGGAGATGGGTGAGTATGGGTCAGGCAGTAACCTGTGGGAAAAGTTGAAGTAAGGTAAGGTATGGGTCAGGCAATGGCCTGTGGGTGTGATAAGGATAAGTATGTACGCAGGAGGTGCTATTTGCATCTCCTGATGTGTTTTTCGACAGTGATTTTGCCGAAAACGTATGAGGGATTTTAGAAACGGCGCCGGCACCATTTTTCCAGGAGGCTGATTAAGGAGTAAAGAAGCATTGCCATGATGCATAGGAGGACGATGCTCATAAGAAGCCAATCCATTTTAAATACCTGGCTGGAATATATAATGAGATATCCAAGCCCGTCTCTCGCCGCCAGGAATTCACCGATGATTACCCCCACCAGACACAGTCCGATATTGACCTTCATATTGCTTATGATTGCCGGAATGGAGCTTGGCAGAACCACTTTTGACAAGGCGTGAAACTGGTTGCCTCCCAGGGTGTAAATTAGTTTTATCTTACCTGGATCGACGGTAGTGAAGCTGGTGTAAAGACTTAAGATGCTTCCGAAAATGGCCACCGACATTCCAGCAACAATAATGGTGGTTTTGGTTGCGCCAAGCCACACAATTAGAAGCGGGGCTAACGCAGATTTGGGCAGGCTGTTGAGCACCACCAGGTAGGGGTCTAGGATTTCGGAGAGTTTGCTGCTGAACCACAGGGCAACTGCCACCAGAATGCTGATGGCAATTACAAGCAGGAAACTTAAAATCGTTTCGTATAAGGTGACTCCAAGATGGAGAAAGATGCTCTTATCCAAAAGCATTTCCCAGAAACAAAGTGCAATCTTGGAGGGACTGCTGAAGATAAAAGAATCAATTATCCCTACATTGGCTGTGAATTCCCAGATAAATAAAAAACTTAGCAGTATTAATATTCGTGATATCCTGACAATTCGTTTATGTCGGCGGTGCATGAGAAGATATTTCTGTTGTCCTGCTGACAGGTTACTCATCTGTATTCAACTCCTTCCATATGAGATTAAAATATGTTTTAAATTCCGGTGCGTTACGCCGGTTTAGGGGTGTATCTGTGTCAAGGTCAAAAATCAGCGGGATGGTCTGCTTAATGGTTGCGGGACGACCTGAAAGAATGATGACTCGGTCAGCCAGAGATATGGCTTCTGACAGGTCATGGGTTACAAGCAGTGCAGATTTTCCTTCTTTGCGTATGATTTGACCGATATCGTCCCCCACAGTCAGCCGTGTCTGGTAGTCCAGGGCAGAAAAGGGTTCATCCAGGAGAAGAAGCTCCGGCTCCAGCACCAGGGTACGGATTAGGGCTGCCCGCTGGCGCATCCCGCCGGACAGCTCCGAGGGACGGGAGGTCTCAAACTGGCGGAGCCCATAGAGGTCTAAAAGCTCGTGGGCCCGCTCTTTGGTGCGGGCGGTCAGCATATGTTGAACCTCCAGTCCAAGGATTACATTGCTGTAGATGGTTCTCCATTCAAAAAGTTCGTCGTGCTGAAGCATGTAGCCTACATTTGTGGTGCTTTCTTTTAAGTATTTTCCATTAATCTTGATCAGGCCCTTTTCCGGTTCGAGAAGTCCTGCGATTAAGGAAAGCAGTGTGGATTTGCCGATGGTATAGCAGTGGAAACTAAATGCTATCCAGATAGTACCTAAAATGAGCTGAAAGTCAATGGTATACATGATAAAATATGATTCAGGAAAGGGGAGCTCTGAAGCCATGGAGTGGAATAAAAAATTACAAAATATTATTGATTATGTTGAAAATCATTTACAAAGGAAAGAAGAACCTGTCAGCAATGATGAAATAGCAAAAATGGCAGGTTGCTCCTTTGGGTTCTTTCAAAAAGTATTTTCTTATATGAATGGTATCAGCTTTGCTGAGTATGTCCGCTCTAGGAAATTAACTTTAGCTGGATATGATTTAAAAAGTACAGATTTACGTATTATAGATATAAGTTATAAATATGGCTATAATTCGCCAACCTCATTCACAAAAGCATTTCAGCAATTTCATGGTGTTTCTCCTAAAGAAGCAAGGGAAAAAGATATTGAATTAGCTGTTATGCCTAAAATGCAAATTGAAGATAAACAAAAATATTCATGGAAATTAGAACGAAAGCCAAGTTTACATTTAATTGGAAAGACTACCAAGATTTCATGTGTGAACAATGAGCATTTTTCAAAAATCCCTGAATTTTGGAGTGATTGCCAAAAAAATGGCCTTTATGCAAATTTAATATCTTTGGATAGAGGAAATCCCAAAGGTATGTTCGGACTATTTGGTTATTATGATGAAAATTCTAATGAAATAGAATATTCTATTATGGTTATATCAGATGCAGATTTACCAGACGGATTTACAAAAATTGAGTTGCCAGAAGCAACCTGGGCAATATTTGACTGTATAGGTATGATACCTCTGTCTATTCACAAGGGCTGGAAATATCTACATGAAGAGTGGTTGATAAAATATCCTTTCAAACACGCGCCTTGTCCAGAAGTAGAGTGGTATAGCGATGGCAATTCTTACGACGCAAATTATTTAAGTCAAATATGGATACCAATTATAGAGGAGGACTAGAAAAATGGTACATTTAGTTTATTGTGATAATGCAGGAAAAAGGGGAGAAAAAGTATTGGACAAAATCCTTGCAGGGACAAAGAGTATGGTTGTTCGTGGGGCCGCAGGCAGAAAGCTTCCCCACAGTCGAGTTTTTGAGGGAGAGCGTCTTTATTTCATGGAAAAAGGAAGTGGGTTAATAACAGCAACAGCCATTGTAAAGTCGGTTCAAAATTATGTGAAACTGACGGATTACGAAATTACAAAAATACTGAAAGAAAATCAAAACAAATTAAATCTGTCTGAAAAGCAAAAAACACGCTGGCATAAGAAATGTTTGTGTTTAGTGGAATTTGAAAATGTTGAGGAAATAGAGCCTCTTAGTTTTGAACATCAGGGAAATATGGACGATTGGTTAATCTTAAATAAGATTGAAGATGTTGTTGTCGGCACAAGTATTCCCTACAATTATGAAAACTCAAGATTTTAGTTGCCACAAAGAAATCTCTAAAAGCGCATAGATAACCATTACTTCGTCTGAAAGGCGATAAATATGCAGACTCAAAAATGGCTTTTGAAAGCGATGCTATCTATTACAGCACAAATGCACCCGCATTTTTACCTCTTGCGCTAAGCTGCCAGATATGCTATATTATAGAAAAGGGAAAGCCACAGAAGCGGCTCTACCCCGAACAATAATTTTTTACCTCAAAAGAGGCAAGCCGTCACTATTGTGAGTAGTGGCGGCTATTTCTTTTTTCCCTTGTAAATCTGATAAATCAAATTAGCAAGGGCAACAATGAGTATTCCGATCTGAATTAAATCAGCATATGTAACATACATTGTATCGCCCTCCTTTCTTTCGTCTGGAGGGCTGTTATACCCTCCGAAAATAAAAGAGGGGCAAAGCCGCCGTTGGCTCTATGGTTTTCCCATAAAGGAAGTATAGCATACATTTTCTTATCGTACAATCATAATATTCCGAATCAATATAGCAATCGGAGTTGAATATTTATTAAGAGAAATGGTGTGCATAGAAAATGCCTACACTCCAAACTGAAATGTAGGCATCATCTGCGCTAAATTTTAGATATTTCACCTGTCTACTTGACAAGGGGCATATCAATACCACCCAACTGCGGCTTTATTTTTTCGTCTTTGTAAAGATATTGATTTTTTTAAAACCAAATTACTTTTTCTATATAAAATCAACGTTTATCTATAATTTTATCAATCAAGCCAAAATCCATTGCTTCTTTTGCTGTCATATAATTATCGCGTTCCGTAGCAATGGCAATCTCATCAATACTTCTATCTGTATTTTCTGATAAAATGGTATTTAAGCGTTCTTTGGTCTTTTGTATGTGGTCAGATGTAATTTTTATATCGGCTGCCTGTCCTTGAATCCCATTTCCATGAATAGCAGGCTGATGTATCATAATTTCTGCATTGGGCAAAGCAAGGCGCTTTCCTTTTGCACCTCCTGCCAATAAAAAGGCTCCAAAACTGGCGGCAAGACCTATACATATTGTTGAAACATCACATTTGATATACTGCATTGTATCATAAATAGCAAAACCTGACGAAACAGAGCCCCCTGGACTATTTATATATAATTGAATATCTTTTTCAGGATCTTCCTTTCCCTATTTAATATAACATAGCTTTCTAAAATTATCTTAATAGAAATTGCCCCAATCTGTTATTCATAAATAATTTACAGGTAGTGTCTCAGGATTTCCAAGCGTGTGAACACTGTTATAAACTCTTACTTCAAGATCTGATTTTCCCTGTTATAAGGTCATAGCTTTCCAAAATCATACGTTTAATATCTTTATCCGGTATACTTCCATCCAGAATCACCGTATTCCAATGCTCTTTATTCTGATGATACCCTGGGATTACAGACGGGTAAGCCTGCCGCCAAAAATCACGCCATTGAGGGTCCACCTTGACATTTACTCGTATGGTCCCGTCCTCCCATTCATATGTCCAGGCAAATGCTTTCTTATTCTTTCTGTACCGAACTAACTGCCAGTTCTCGTCATGGAACGGAGCATCCTGGTAGGTGTCCGGCAGAGTCAGGCAATATTTTAGAACGGATTTTCTGTCAGTCATCATATGGTTCCCCTTTCTTATGTATGATTATAAACGATTTCTCTACATTTGTATATATCACAATCTATCTCAGAAGGCTCTCACATTAACAACCCATAAAGAATAATTTGCCAGCAGCTTCATAAATATATTATGAAACCTGACTACAAGAAAGCGGGTTGTTATGTCAAGAAAAAAGCAGAACATCGAGATTGTTTTACATAAACCAACAGATTTATCAAAGGTGTACAATGCACCGCAGGTTACAGAATTTTGGGAAGAAAAAATTTTGGCAAAGGTGAGAGCCTTTAGTCTCACAGAACAAGATTACCTTCGATTATTGGAACAAGTTTCGGTTAGTATTTGAAATGTGGCGGCCGTAGTTACTGTAAGCTTCAAAGAGAAAATTTGGAAAGAGGGTGTTAAAAAATAAGGATTTCAAGTATAATATTTCATAGATAAAAAAATTTTAACATTCATGAGAAAGATACAAGAGTCTGTGCAGGAGGTAGGATATGGGTCAGGTATCGATAGATATACCGGAAGCGGTTTTGTACGATACACGTATGAGCCAGGAGGAAGCATGTAAATTTGCAAAGCGGGCAGTAGCCCTTGGATACTATTCCCAGAGTGGAGTATCGATCGGATACTGTGCGCAGATTGCGGAAATGACGGAAGAAGATTTTATCAAGTATCTGGGTAAAAATCAAGTTTCAATTATCCAGTTTGACAATGAAGAAGAATTTCTGGAGGAGCTGGAGCATGCGTAAGGTGATTGTGAATTCAACACCGCTGATTATACTATGCAATATAGGGAAGCTGGAGATATTGAAGGAGATGTATGGTGAAGTTGTGATTCCCCAGGCAGTATATACGGAAGTAACTGTAAAAAAGGATTCTGCCTGTCAGCAGGTGGTATCGGCAGACTGGATTCATGTAGAGCAGGTGAAGGACCACTCTGAGAAGAAGATGTATAAGGCGAAACTTCATGAAGGGGAAGTTGAGGTCATGATGCTTGCACAGGAGACTGGGAAAGAGGCTCTGGTAGTGATTGATGACAATGCGGCAAAAAAGACAGCAAAATATTTGGGGCTTACGGTCACAGGTACGGTGGGGGTGCTGCTAAAAGCCAAAAAGAGGGGAATACTTCCAGAAATACGTCCTGTTTTGGAGAGCATGAAGAGGAAAGGATTTTATATTAGCGGAAATGTAGAGCAAATGATATTAGAGCAGGCAAAAGAGCAGTTATCCTAGGGCTTACTAAATTATGGAGACGGGCTATGAAGATATTCATATACAGCAGGAAATCTAAATGGACAGGCAGGGGCGAGAGCGTAGAGAACCAGCTTACCATGTGCAGGGAATACATACAATATAACCTTGAAGGGGCAGATAAGGCGGAGATTGTGGAATATGAAGACGAAGGATATTCAGGGAAAAATACCAACCGACCCCAGTTTCAGAAAATGATGAGCGACATCAAGCAAGGAGGGTGCAATTATCTGGTATGTTATAAATTAGACCGGTTAGGGAGAAATATCGCAGATTTGGCGAATCTAATTGAGACGCTGAATAAGCTGAACGTCTCTTTTGTGAGTATTAAGGAAAGATTTGACACATCAACGCCCATCGGAAAAGCAATGATTTATTTTGCAGGGGTATTGGCTCAGATGGAACGGGAACAGATTGCAGAGCGTGTCAGGGATAATATGATTATGCTGGCGAGAAAAGGAAGATGGCTTGGCGGCAATACGCCGTTAGGATTTCGGGCTGAGGCAGAAGAAAAAATATCAATCAACGGTAAAAATAAAAAATCCTTTCGTCTGGTCATGGATGAAGAAGAAATTAAGGTAGTGCAGTTTATTTTTCAGGAGTATTTAGAAAAACAGTCTTTGGTGGGCATTGTAAAGTATTTTCTAAGCCATGACATCATGACAAAGAGAGGTTATGAGTATTCCACAACGGCAGTCAAGGATATTCTGACCAATCCGGTATACTGTATTGCCGATAAAGAAGCCTACGATTATTTCTGGAATCTGGGATGTCAGGTATGTCTGGAGGAGGAGGAGGCAGACGGAAAATACGGTTTGATTAGCTACGCAAAAACATCTTCTTCTCAATATAAAAACAAAGATAATGCGCCAGAAAAATGGGTAATTGCACTGGGCAGGCATCGGGGTATTGTATTGGGAAAGGATTTTGTGAAAATCCAGAAGGTGCTGAAATATAATAGTTCTAAGGGGGATCGCTGGCATAAGCCCCAGAATCAGGTTGCTTTATTATCAGGACTGCTATATTGTTCCTGCGGTCACTATATGCGTCCGAAGAATTATTCTTCTAAACAACTGACAGAAGACGGTGAACGGAAGTTTTCCTACCTGTGTACTTATAAGGATAAGACTAACGGGAAAAAGTGTTCGACAGCGAACGTACAGGGCAATACTTTGGACCGGTTAGTATGTGAGGAAATTTTGCGGTATGCAGACGAGAACTCCAGCGTTTACCAAATGCTGGAGGAGATGAAAGAGAAGATTATAAATACAAAAGAAGATAAGGTAAATGCAGCGGATATTCTGGATTGGGAGATACAGAAACGAAAAAAAGAGGTAAAGAACCTGATTACCGCCCTTGCCAAATCGGAGGGCAACGAGGCGTTTATCAGCCAGATTGAGCAGGAAATAACGAGACTGAACGATGAATGTGCGGCGTTAGAAAAGGAAAAGGGCGAGGCTTTAGAGGAGGGCTGTCTGGTTCAGGGGAACAGACAGCAGCTAGATGTTCTTATTCACCAGCTTCAATCGTTTCAAAAGCTCTTTGACTCTTTAACGGTAATTGAAAAGAGGGAATACTTGCGTATGATATTAGACAAGGTTGTATGGGACGGGGAACAGGCCCATATTTTTATTTGTGGCAGCCATTGACGGGGAATGGGCGGAGAAATATCTGTGGCAGCCCCAGGCTTTGTTTCCATTGGTCAGCCATCCCATTGCCGCAGCCCGAAGGTCCTACTATGGATACAAATTCTCCCTTGTTCAGCGCAAAGGATATGTCCGTAAGAGCAGGAGTTTCCCCTTCCAGGGTGTGATAGGCGTAATGAATATGTTTGAGTTCTAATACTTGTTCCATAGGAACCTCCTGTATTTTATATAAGATTCAGCTACCGTTACATTATTTTATGTAAATATCATAAATTAGTGAAGGATTAATCTTGCCAGAAACGGTGAAAGCAGTTATAATTCAAAAGGTATGCCACATAAAGACGAAGTACATAGTCATTTTTAGAGGAGAAGAGTTCAGATGAATTATCAGAAAGAACTGGAGAAGTTGATTGAGGGTCTGGGAAAGGAACAGAAGGTGCCAAGCCTTCTGCTGCATAGTTGCTGTGCGCCATGCAGCAGTTATGTGCTGGAATATCTGAGTAATTATTTCGAGATTACCACCTTCTATTATAACCCCAATATTTATCCGGAGAGCGAATATACCAAACGGATTTTAGAGCAGCAGACTTTGATTGCGAAGATGAGGACCCAGCATCCGATTGCGTTTATGGCAGGAGCTTATGATAAAGACCGTTTTTATGAGATGGCGAGAGGAATGGAGCATCTAAAGGAGGGCGGGGAACGTTGTTTTAGATGTTATGAGCTAAGGCTTCGGGAAGCGGCGGAGGTTGCGAAAAAGTGCGGTTTTGATTATTTTGCAACGACGCTGAGCATCAGCCCTCTTAAGAATGCCGTCCGGTTAAATGAGATTGGGCTGCGGCTTTCTAAGGAGTTTGGGGTGGCGTATCTGCCGTCTGATTTCAAGAAGAAGAATGGATATAAACGCTCGATTGAGCTGTCGAAGAAGTATGGGCTGTATCGGCAGGATTATTGCGGGTGTGAATTTTCCGTAGCCCTGTCGCGCAGGGCTTAGAAGATAAATTCACCAGCCTAAAAGTGATGAAATACAAGGGAGATGAAGAAATGGCACAGTTATGGGGCGGACGTTTCACAAAGGAAACGGATCAGCTTGTTTATCAGTTTAACGCATCAATCTCATTTGATAAGAGATTCTATGCCCAGGATATCCGCGGCAGTATTGCCCATGTGATGATGCTGGCAAGACAGGGAATCCTTACGGATACAGAGAAGGAGAAGATTATAGAGGGACTGGAGGGAATCTTAAGCGACGTGGACAACGGAAGGCTTGAGATTACAGAGCAGTATGAAGATATCCACAGCTTTGTGGAGGCGACGCTGATTGACAGAATCGGGGAGCCGGGAAAGAAGTTACATACAGGGCGCAGCCGTAATGACCAGGTGGCGCTGGACATGAAGCTTTATACGCGGGACGAGGTACATATGCTGAACCAGCTTGTAAAGGAGCTTCTTCAGGCAATCCTTGTAATCATGGAGGAGCATGTGGATACATACATGCCTGGGTTTACTCATTTGCAGAAGGCGCAGCCGGTCACCCTTGCCCATCATATGGGTGCATATTTTGAAATGTTTTGTAGAGACCATGAGAGGCTTAAGGATATTTATGGAAGGATGGATACCTGCCCCTTAGGTTCTGGGGCGCTGGCTGGAACCACCTATCCGCTGGATCGGGATTACACGGCGAGCCTTCTTGGCTTCAAGGGACCCACAAGGAACAGTATGGACGGAGTGTCTGACAGGGATTATCTTTTAGAGCTTCTGTCAGCCCTTTCGATTTTGATGATGCATCTGAGCCGTTTTTCCGAGGAGGTCATCATCTGGAATTCCAACGAGTATCAGTTTGTGGAGATTGACGACGCCTACAGCACAGGCAGCAGTATTATGCCCCAGAAGAAGAATCCGGATATTGCGGAGTTAGTCCGCGGCAAGACCGGACGGGTCTATGGGGCCCTTCAGGGACTTCTGGTTGCCATGAAGGGAATTCCTCTTGCCTATAATAAAGATATGCAGGAGGACAAGGAGGTGGCGTTTGACGCCATTGACACGGCAAAGGGCTGCCTTGGGCTGTTTACCGGTATGCTTAGGACCATGGGCTTTAAGAAAGAACGGATGGAGGAAAGTGCGAAGCTTGGATTTACCAATGCCACGGATGCAGCGGATTATTTGGTGAACCATGGCGTTGCGTTTCGAGATGCCCATGGGATTGTGGGACAGTTGGTGCTTCTTTGCATTGAGAAGGATATGACCCTTTCTGAACTTCCCCTTGAGGAATATCAGAAGATATCGCCTGTGTTTGAGGAGGATATCTATCAGGCAGTCAGCATGGAAACCTGCGTCAATAAGCGGGTTACAAAAGGGGCGCCGGGAAGGGCGGCCATGGAGGCGGAGATTGCTGAATGCAGGAAGTATCTTGGAGAGTATTAAGATATACATACAAAGTTTTATAGAATTCAGGATAAGAGGAGTGGAGAAGCATGGAACAGAAATTAAGAGTAGGTGTCTTAGGCGCAACCGGAATGGTCGGACAGCGATTCATATCGCTGCTTGAAGACCACCCATGGTTTGAGGTTGTGACTGTGGCGGCAAGCGAAAGATCGGCGGGAAAGACTTATGAGAGCGCAGTTTTAGACCGCTGGAAGATGGCTTCACCTATGCCAGAGAGTGTGAAAGGGCTTACCGTTTTGAATGTCAATGAGGTAGAAAAGGTTGCCGCTACCGTTGATTTTGTGTTCAGCGCCGTGGATATGACGAAGGATGAGATTCGGGCCATTGAGGAGGAATATGCAAAGACAGAGACTCCTGTGGTATCCAACAACAGCGCCCACCGCTGGACGCCGGATGTGCCCATGGTGGTGCCTGAAATTAACTCCGAACATTTTGAGGTAATCGAAGCCCAGAAGAAGCGTCTTGGAACGACGCGGGGCTTCATTGCGGTAAAACCGAACTGCTCGATTCAAAGTTATGCGCCCTGTCTTGCAGCATGGAAGGAATTTGGCCCCAAGGAGGTGGTTGCGACCACCTATCAGGCAATCTCAGGCGCAGGCAAGACGTTTGAGGATTGGCCGGAGATGGAAGGAAATATAATTCCTTATATCGGCGGGGAGGAAGAAAAGAGCGAGCAGGAGCCTTTGCGCGTGCTGGGGCATGTAAAGGATGGCCAGATTGTGAAGGCAAGCTTTCCGAAGATTACCTGTCAGTGTGTCCGTGTTCCGGTGCTGGACGGTCATACGGCGGCAGTATTTATTAATTTTGAGAAGAAGCCAACTAAGGACCAGTTGATTGAGAAGCTTTTAAGCTACAAGGGATATCCCCAGGAGGCAAAGCTTCCAAGCGCGCCGAAGCAGTTTATTCAATATCTGGAGGAGGATAACCGTCCCCAGGTTAAGTTAGATGTGGATTTTGAGAAGGGCATGGGCGTTTCCATCGGACGTCTTAGAGAAGACAGCATTTACGACTATAAGTTTATTGGCCTGTCCCACAATACGGTGCGCGGCGCGGCAGGCGGCGCGGTGCTCTGTGCGGAGGCATTGACATCGAAGGGATATATTAAGGCAAAATAGACAGAATGAAAAGAGCGGGGATTTCCCGCTTCTTTTATTTTCCGGAGGCATTGTTTTGTCAAAATTCCTTCTTTCATTTCCTCCTCCCAGGTGGTAAAATAAATAGATAAAAGCAAAGACGTGAGGTAGCAGATATGGATAAAAAGATACTAAATTATACCTTGATGGACAGAGTCCAAAAGCCCGAAGACCACGAATTGCAGTGCGCCCTTGGATATACCCAGAACAGAGAGTTATCATGGCTGAAATTCAACAAGAGAGTCCTTGAGGAAGCTAAAGACTCTACGGTTCCTCTCCTGGAGCGTATGAAATTTGTTGCGATTTTCAGCAGCAACCTGGATGAATTCTTTATGATTCGTGTGGGAAGCCTGTTTGACATGGCGCACACAGATGCCAGCAGACGTGATAGTCGTTCTGGCCTGACTGCCAAGGAGCAGCTTGACAAGATTTTTGAGGCTGTCGCGCCCCTCTATAAAGAAAGGGATAAGGCATATGCAGAGATTAAGAAGCAGCTTGGCCCATATGGGATCTGCGGCCTGAACTTCAAGGAGTTGGAACAGAACGAGAAGAAGTATGTAAAGAAATATTTTAAAGAACAGATTCTGCCTGTTCTCTCTCCCCAGATTGTAGACGCTAATCATCCATTTCCCCATCTGCTCAATAAAGAGGTCTATGTGACGGCCAACTTAAAATTCAAAGAGAAGGCGAACTCCAAATCTATGATGGGTCTTGTGCCGATTCCCCAGTTTGTGTCGGATGTCTTGTATCTTCCGGGTCACGACATCCGCTATATCCGTATGGAGAAGGTTATCCTGGAGTATCTGGATCTTGTTTTTTCAAAATACGAGGTATCGGACGCCAATTACATTTGCGTGACAAGGAATGCGGATATTGCGCCGGATGATGAGGCGTTGGACGTCAGCGACGACTTCCGTTACTTGATGAAGGAGACGTTACATAAGAGGCGCCGGATGGCTGTGGTTCGTCTGGAGATTGCGGAGAAGATGAAGCCAGATATTGAGGCATATTTCTGTGAGAAGTTCAATATTGAGCCCCATCAGATTTTCCGCACAAAGATTCCCATGAAGCTGGCGTTTATATTTGCAATCAGTGACAAGCTGCCGGAGTCTATGAAGCGCTCGCTTATTTACCATCCCTTTACGCCCCAGAATTCGGCCCATGTGCAGGAGGGGAATGTCATGCGTCAGGTTAAGAAGCGGGATATCCTTCTTTATTATCCCTTTGAGAGTATGAATCCCTTTCTTAAGATGATTAAAGAGGCTTCTGTGGACCCCAATGTGATGACAATTAAGATTACCATCTATCGCCTTGCCAAGAAGGCCAGGCTGGTGGAATACCTGTGCGCAGCGGCGGAGAATGGAAAGGATGTTACCGTGTTGATTGAGCTTCGGGCCAGGTTCGACGAGCAGAATAATATTGACTGGTCTGAGCGTATGGAGGAGGCAGGATGTCGGGTAATCTATGGCTTTGAATCCTACAAGGTTCATTCCAAGATATGTCTGATCACTTACCGCAACCGGAATGAGATTCAATATATTACACAGATTGGAACTGGCAATTATAACGAAAAGACGGCGGCCATGTATACGGATTTGTCGCTGATGACCGCAAATCCGGCCATCGGAAAGGATGCTGCGGAGTTTTTTAAGAACATGTCGATCGGGAACCTGGACGGGACCTACGAGCACCTGATTGTGGCGCCTACCAGCCTGAAACGGAAGGTACTGTATCTCATGGATGAAGAGATTAAGAAGGGAAGCGGCGGACGGGTTATTATGAAGATGAATTCGCTTACAGACGTGGATTATATCAGGAAGGTTTGCGAGGCTTCTAAGGCCGGAGTCAGGGTGGACCTGATTGTGAGGGGAATCTGCTGTATCCTTCCGGGAATACCGGAATACACGGAGAATGTCCGTATTATGAGTATTGTGGGAAGATATCTGGAGCATGCCCGTATTTTCAGCTTCGGAACGGGTGCGGAGCAGAAGGTTTATATTGGTTCGGCTGACATGATGACAAGGAACACACAGAAGCGTGTGGAGGTTGCATGTCCGATTTTGGATGACAGCATCCGCCGTCAGATTAACCATTACCTTAAGGTCATGCTCAGCGATAATGTAAAGGCAAGAGTCATGCTTTGCGACGGCTCTTATGTGAAGAAAACAGCCGAGTCCCAGGTGGACTCTCAGGCAGTCTTTATGGAGGAGGCAATCCACGCCAAGAGAGTGGCTCCCAAGGAGGAGAGGCGATTTGGCGAGTGGGTGAAGGAGCTGATCGGCAGTATTCGGAAGTAGGGCGGCCATAAGATTTTGGCGTTATGTCCGATTATTGCTATGGAATTGTGAAGAATTAGAGGAGAGTTATCATTAATATGGGGAAATCACTTTATATTGCGGAGAAACCAAGTGTGGCGCAGGAGTTTGCCAAGGCGCTTAAAATGAATGGGAGAAGGGGGGACGGATACCTGGAGTCAGAGGAGGCTGTGGTTACCTGGTGTGTGGGGCATCTGGTGACCATGAGTTATCCGGAGGTGTATGATCCGAGCCTTAAGAGGTGGAGTCTTGAGACTCTGCCTTTTATACCAGGGGAGTTTAAGTATGAGGTGATTCCGGCTGTGGCCAAACAGTTTCGGATTGTTTCAGGGCTTTTGAACCGGAAGGACGTGGAGACAATCTACGTGTGTACAGACTCCGGACGGGAGGGAGAGTACATCTATCGGCTGGTGGAGCAGCAGGCGAATGTGAAGGGAAAGGAACGACGCAGGGTATGGATTGATTCCCAGACGGAGGAGGAGATACTGCGCGGCATCCGTGAGGCGAAGGAGTTAAAGGAATATGATAACCTGTCTGCATCCGCCTATCTTCGGGCGAAGGAGGATTATCTGATGGGGATTAATTTTTCCCGTCTATTAACCTTAAAATATGGGAACAGCATTGCAAATTATCTTAAGCTGGACCGCTCTGTAATCTCCGTAGGAAGGGTGATGACCTGTGTGCTTGGTATGGTGGTCAGGAGGGAGAGGGAGATTCGGGAATTTGTGGAAACCCCCTTTTATCGGGTGGTGAGCACAAACGGAGAGCCAGGGGAAACCTTTGAGGGTGAGTGGCGGGCAGTCAAGGGCTCCCGCTGGTTTGAATCATTTGACCTCTATAAAGAAAATGGCTTCAAGGAGAGAAAAAAGGCGGAGGAATTGCTTGCTTATCTCAGCGACCAGCCGCCGCTGTCCTGCCAGATTATTTCGATTGAAAAAAAGAAGGAGAAGAAGAATGCGCCCCTTTTGTTCAATCTGGCAGAATTGCAGAATGAGTGCTCTAAGCGGTTTAAGATTAGTCCAGATGAGACTCTTCGCATCATACAGGAGATGTATGAGAAGAAGCTGGTAACCTATCCCAGAACCGATGCCAGAGTGCTGTCTGCGGCTGTGGCCAAAGAGATCCATAAGAATTTGAACGGTCTGATGAAATATGAACCGGCTGTGCCCTTTCTTCAGGATATTGTGGTCTTCAAAAGCCATAAGGGACTTTTGAAGACCCGCTATGTCAATGACAAGCAGATTACAGACCATTACGCGATTATTCCTACGGGCCAGGGGATAAATGTTTTGAATTCCCTGCCCCATCTGTCGGGAAAGGTGTATGATTTGATTGTCCGAAGATTTCTCAGCATATTCTATCCTCCGGCGGTTTATCAGAAGATACAGATTGTCACGAAGATGAAGGAGGAGTCATTTTTTTCCAGCTTTAAGGTGCTTGCAGAGGAAGGGTACCTGAAGGTTTCGGGAATCCCTGGGCAGAAGAAGGAGGCGTCTTTAGGGGCGAAGCATCAGGACGGAGATGGGGAAAAGGAAGAAAATGAAGTAGAGGGAGGTACGGACACCGCATTTTTTCAAAAGCTTCAGGCCCTTAAAAAAGGTATGACGCTTCCCGTCCAGTCTTTGGAGATTAAGGAAGGGAAAACCTCACCGCCGAAGCGGTATAATTCTGGCTCCATGATTCTTGCCATGGAGAACGCCGGACAGTTGATTGAGGATGAGGAGCTAAGGGCCCAGATTAAGGGCAGCGGAATCGGAACCAGCGCCACCAGAGGGGAGATTTTAAAGAAGCTGTTTGCCATCGAGTATCTTGCCCTGAATAAGAAGACCCAGACTGTCACGCCGACTCTCCTTGGGGAAATGATTTTTGACGTGGTAGAACATTCCATTAAGTCGCTGCTAAACCCTGAGCTTACGGCGAGCTGGGAGAAGGGGCTTAACTATGTTGCCGATGGAGAGATTACGCCAAAGGAATACATGGAGAAGCTTAGCCATTTTATCATAAGCAGGACGCAGGGGGTTAAGGGGCTGTATAACCAGAGCCAGCTTTATGCGTGCTATGATAAGGCGGCAGAAGCCTATCGAAAGCCGGAGAAGGAGAAGAAGAAGGGGAACAAAAAAGAAAAAAATTTGTAAGAAATTTCTTAATATGCTGAAAAAGTAATGTGGCAGTATAGAAGATGTGGTAGAATATTAAGTGGATACTCAGAAAGCATAAAGAAAGGAAGACAGGCAGAATGCAGGAATTAACAGTCAAAGAGTTGTACACATTGGATGAGACGATTGCAAAGGATATCTTTAAGGGTGTTACTTATCCCTGGGAGGTGCTTCCGAAGATTAGTGAATTCATCCTCCGGCTTGGAGAAACACTTTCTGAGGAGGAGTATGACAAGGTCGGTGAAGACGTGTGGATTGCAAAGTCGGCAAAGGTGTTTGAGTCTGCGTATATCCACGGGCCTGCGATTATCGGAAGGGATGCAGAAGTAAGGCACTGTGCGTTTATCCGAGGAAATGCAATCGTTGGTGAGAAAGCCGTGGTTGGCAATTCTACTGAGCTTAAGAACGTAATTCTGTTTAATAAGGTTCAGGTGCCTCACTATAATTATGTGGGCGATTCTGTTCTTGGCTATAAGGCGCACATGGGCGCAGGCTCCATTACGTCTAATGTGAAGTCAGATAAAAAGCTGGTGGTGGTCAAGACGCCTAAGGGCAATATTGAGACGGGTATGAAGAAATTTGGCGCAATGCTTGGCGACGAGGTGGAGGTGGGCTGCGGAACTGTCCTAAATCCGGGAAGCGTCGTTGGAAGCCGCACCAATATTTATCCCCTTTCCTGTGTGAGAGGATACGTTCCGGCAGGAAGTATCTATAAGAAGCAGGGCGAGGTTGTGGAGAAGATGGAGTAACAGACACAGAAGAACGGGAGGAAGAGGATGCATAAAATTGGGTTTATTGGAGTAGGAATCATGGGGAAATCCATGGTCCGCAATCTGATGAAGGCTGGATTTGAACTTCATATTTTTGCCAGAACAAGGGCAAAGGTTGAGGATGTGGTCAGCGAGGGGGCAATTTTCCATGAGTCCATAAAGGACTGCGTAGAGGGCTGTGAGGCTGTGATTACAATCGTTGGTTTTCCGCAGGATGTGGAGGAAGTATATTTTGATACGGGAAACATTCTGGATAGCGCAAAGGAAGGCGCTTACCTGATTGATATGACCACCACAAGCCCCATGCTTGCCGAGAAGATTTGGGAAGATGGAAACAAAAGAGGCTTCCATGTGCTGGATGCGCCTGTGACCGGCGGAGATACAGGGGCGAAGGCTGGAACCCTGTCTATTCTCGTTGGTGGTAAGAAAGAGGACTACCAGGTATGTATGCCGCTGTTTGAAGCAATGGGCACTAATATTAACTATCAGGGAGAGGCAGGATGCGGGCAGCATGCTAAGCTGGCCAATCAGATTATGATTGCAGGGACGCTGTCAGGGGTCTGTGAGGCTTTGACCTATGCAAAGGCTAAGGGGCTTGATCTTCAGGTGCTGCTTGACTCTGTTTCCACCGGCGCGGCGGGCAGCAGGCAGTTGGATACCTTCGGACCGAAGCTTCTGGCAGGGGATTTTGCGCCGGGCTTCTTTATGAAGCATTTTATCAAGGATATGAAGCTTGCCCTTACAGGGGCGAATATGAGCGGTCTGTGTCTGGATGTGTTAAGCCAGGTCCTGGCCAATTATGAAGAACTGGCGGCAGAGGGATACGGCGACCTTGGAACCCAGGCATTGATGAAATACTACGAGGAGACTATGGACGACGGGGAAGATGAAACTTCCCATTGAAAGACCAACTATTAAAAGTCAAGTAGATAATTGAAAAAATTCAAAAGAAATTTTGTAAAAAAGAGTATGACAATAAGGCCTGCTGTCAGGCAAGCCGGCATGGGTTAAAAGGATTTACACTTTTGGAACGTAAGGCCGATTGTTTTTTAGGACGGCATAAATGATGTTGCACATTTTTCTAGCAACAGCTCCAACACATGTCAAATGATGTTTGCCTTCTGCCCTCTTTTTCTGGTAATAGACACTTAATACGGGGTCTCTAAAAGAAGCGATTAGAGCGGACTGAAAAATGGCTTTCCGCAAATAAGGTGATCCGCGTTTGCTCATTACATTGTGGGCTGCTTCAAAATTCACCGGATTGTGTAACAGTGGCATCGAGACCGGCAAAAGCCACCAGCTTTCTGGGGCTGTCAAATTTGGAGATATCGCCTATCTCGCTAAGAATGGTCGCTCCTGTGACAGTGCCAATTCCAGTAATGGTAGTAATGGGGGATTCCAGTTTTTCCATGATACTGGAAATTTCCGCTTCCGTTTCTGTTACCTGTTTTTCAATAAAAGAAATCTGCTCGATCAGTGATTTGAGCTGGAACGTGAAGCTGTTTTTGGCAAAGGTAACGCCGAAAGAAGAGGATGCAGCAGCTTTTAACTGTTCCGCTTTCGCAGCGCCGACTTTCTGTCTGCTAAGTTGTGCAAGAAGTTCCGCCAAGGTTTCAGATGAAACCGATTCAAAATCAATCGGTGAAGAAAACTGGAGAAGGATTTCTTTTGAGGTCTTGCCGAAAATGTCGGAAAAGATGGACTGGTATTCGGGGAATACCTGATCCAGAACACAGACAACTTTCCGTTTTAAATCACTGATGGATTCCACAAGATAAGTGCGGAAGCGAGTCAGGGTACGCAGAGAAAACAGAGCTTCGTCTGCAAGCCTGGTTTCCACGAACTGCCCATACCGGATCAGGTCAGCGATCAGGAGGGAATCAATGATGTCATTTTTGCGTTTGCGGATTTCTGTTCCCCTGCGCCATCCATCGGTTTGGATAGGGTTGATAACATGGAGAAGGAAACTTTTCTCAAAGAGGAAAGAGTAAACGGAAAGCCAGTAGTGGCCAGTAGCTTCCATACCGATCTCAAAATCAGAGGGGTTTAAAGAATAAGAAGCGAGTTTGGAAAACAACGCATTTCCGCCATCCGAAGTATTGGGAAAGGAAAAAGCTTTGAATACTACTTTGCCAGTATCATCCATCATGGAAGCAACATGATTATTTTTACCAATATCAATGCCCACAAAAAACATAAGAACACCTCGAAAAAAGATTTCAGATTGGGAGACCACTCATCTAATAAGCGCCACTACCTTGTGCTAAATACGGAGAGAAGCCATAAGGCAACCAACATCCAACTCATACGCGGAAAGCTTATTAGAGAGAGGGATCAGTCTTTCAAGTACGAGCAGAATCGCTCAAGGAGAAAACGATCATCCTCTCAATCTAATAAAACAATTATCTCCTATCAGACTGGAGATGTAAAGAAGTAGGTCTAAGGGTTTATAGGTATCCCTCGAACAACCTAAATACATTATACAAGGAGAAAAGAATGGCAAGTGAGAATTTTGTAACGTTTGAGATTGGAAAGACCAAGCATATTGCGCTGGTGGCTCATGATGGCAAGAAGAAAGAGTTGGTAGAGTGGTGCGACAAGAATAAGGAAATCTTAAAAGGACATTTCCTGTGCGGAACAGGCACGACCTCAAGGCTGATTGCAGAGAAGACCGGACTTCCGGTGAAGGGATATAACAGCGGTCCTTTAGGCGGGGATCAGCAGATTGGAGCGAAGATTGTTGAGGGACAGATTGATTTTATGATTTTTCTGTGGGACCCGTTGGAAGCACAGCCTCATGATCCGGATGTAAAGGCGCTATTGCGTATTGCGGTGGTGTATGATATCCCGATTGCAAATAATCTGGCAACGGCGGATTTCATGCTGAATTCTAAATATATGGACGATACTTACAACCGAAGGGTGGAGAATTTCAACAAGACGGTTCAAGAGCGTGTGGAAAAGATGAAATAAATTGGAATAATACAATGGGGGCTGTCGGTATCTGTGCCGATCGCCCCTTAAAAGGTAATTTTTAATCCCTAAGTTCTATATTATGAGCAATTTTTCGTAAAATTTTTTCCTTGATTCCGTCAGCAGGTTTTAGGGTTTCATCTTCTAATTCATCTTCAAGGCTTTGTGCTTCATCCAAAAAGCAGCTTTTCATATTTTTTTCTAATTTATCCATAACGATCCTCCGTATATAAGATGATACTATATGTATGTTAAAAATAGTACTGGAAAATATTGGAATGTCAAGAGATTCTTTAAAAATATTATAAAAATTTATAGAATCAAACGTTCGCAATCAAATATTTTTTGTGTTATACTGATATTTAGTGCAGTTATATGGCTGCACAGTAAGATAAAATTTTAAGAAGACTAGGAGTGATCACATGCCAGTAATCCGGCCTTTTAAATGTGTGCGTCCGGCAGAGGATAAGGCTTCTGCCATTGCCGCACTTCCATATGATGTGTATAACCGAAAAGAGGCGAAAGAGGTTGTAAAGAACAACGCTCTTTCATTTTTGAAAATAGACCGTGGGGAGACCCAGTTTCCGGACGATGTGGATATGTATTCCACGCTGGTGTACGAGCGAGCCAGACAGACCCTTGAGGAGATGCTTAAGGAGGGTTCCTTTGTGATGGAGGAGGAAGCCTGCTATTTTCTGTATGCCCTAACTTACGATGGGCAGACGCAGACCGGTATCGTAGGCTGTGCGTCGGTTGACGATTATCTGAATGGAAAGATATGCAGGCATGAGAATACGAAGGAAGACAAGGAGCAGGATCGGATTCGTCATGTGGATACGATGAACGCCCAGACAGGGCCAATCTTCCTGGCATATCGCAGGCAGCAGGAATTGGAGGACATTGTCTGTAAAGTGAAGGAGGGGCAGCCCCTCTATGATTTTACGTCAGAGGACGGCATCCGTCATCAGGTATGGAGGCTTGAGGCGGCTTCAGAGGCGACAGAACGGATTGGAGAGATATTTTCAAGGCTTGACCGTGTCTATATTGCAGACGGGCACCACAGGGCAGCGTCGGCTGTGAAGGTAGGGCTGAAACGCCGCAGGGAGTATCCGGATTACGACGGGACAGAGGAGTTTAATTATTTTCTCTCCGTACTTTTTCCGGAAAATGAGCTTAGGATTTTTGACTATAACCGAGTTGTGACGGGACAAAACGGACTTACGTTTCAGGAATTGCTGGAAGGTATTCAAAAGAATTTCCATATAGAAGAACAGGCCTCCATGTTTCGGCCGGCCCATAAGGGCGATATTGGAATGTATGGCAACGGCAGATGGTATCGGCTTTCTGCCCATGAGGAGTTGTACACAGGGGATCCGGTGGAGGATTTGGATGTGTCGGTTCTGCAGAATAAGATTTTAGAGCCTTTGCTTGGAATCCTGAATCCTAAGGCAGAGCCAAGGCTTACATTTGTCGGCGGAATCAGAGGACTTGATGAGCTAAAGCGGCTGGTGGATGAGGCAGGGCAGGCAGGAGAAGAAAAAATTGCCTTTGCAATGTATCCCACCTCCATGGAGGAATTGCTGGCCGTGGCAGACTGTGGCAGGCTTATGCCGCCCAAATCCACCTGGTTTGAGCCTAAGCTGCGAAGCGGATTATTCATACATATGATATAAATTTAAAATATTTAAAATTTTACGAAAAGAAAGGTGAAAATCAAATGAAAATAGCAGTAGCAGGAACAGGATACGTGGGGCTTTCCATTGCCACCCTGTTATCACAGAATCATGAAGTAACAGCCGTGGATATCATACCGGAGAAGGTAGAGCTGATTAATCAGAGAAAATCTCCCATTCAGGACGAGTATATCGAGAAATATCTGGCAGAAAAAGATTTGAAGCTGACTGCCACATTAGATGCAGAGGAGGCATATACCAATGCGGATTTCGTAGTCATTGCAGCTCCCACCAATTATGACAGCAAGAAGAATTTCTTCGATACCAGCGCTGTGGAGGCTGTGATTCAGCAGGCAATTCAATATAATCCGGACGCGGTGCAGGTCATCAAGTCCACCATACCAGTAGGATTTACAGCGTCTGTCCGTGAGAAGTACCATTGTGACAATATTATTTTCAGTCCGGAGTTTCTGCGGGAATCCAAGGCTCTTTACGACAATCTCTATCCCAGCCGTATTATCGTGGGCACAGATGTGATGAATGCCCGTCTGGTGAAGGCTGCCAACACATTTGCGTCCTTGTTAAAAGAAGGGGCGATTAAAGAAGAAATCGACACTCTGATTATGGGATTTACCGAGGCGGAGGCAGTAAAATTATTTGCAAATACCTATCTGGCCCTTCGCGTATCCTACTTTAACGAGCTGGATACCTATGCGCAGATGAAGGGGTTGGATACCCATCAGATTATTGACGGTGTCTGTCTTGACCCGCGTATCGGGACTCATTACAACAATCCTTCCTTCGGGTATGGCGGCTACTGTCTGCCAAAGGATACCAAGCAGCTTCTGGCGAACTATGCTGATGTGCCCCAGAACATGATGTCAGCAATCGTAGAAAGCAATCGCACGAGGAAGGATTTCATTGCGGACAGTGTGCTGGAGATTGCCGGAGGCTATGGGGCAAACGGCGAGTATAACGCAGGAATGGAGGGAGAAGTCGTGGTGGGGGTTTACCGGCTGACCATGAAATCCAATTCTGATAATTTCCGTCAGAGCTCTATTCAGGGCGTGATGAAGCGAATCAAGGCAAAGGGCGCGACGGTTGTGATCTATGAGCCCTCACTGGAGGACGGAAGCACATTTTTTGGAAGCAAGGTGGTAAACGACCTGGCGAAATTCAAGGAGATGAGTCAGGCCATTGTTGCAAACAGGTATGATTGTTGTCTGGACGACGTAAAGGACAGAGTATATACCCGTGATATTTTCCAGAGGGATTAAATAGAATTTGAAAAAAACTGCAAAAATGGGAGTTGAACCCATAGTTGATATTTTATTGACAGGTGGGTAAAGTTGTGATACCATACCCTTCGTTGCACAATACATGTAACAAATTTGTAATAATTGTAATAAAGTTGAAATTATTGAATATACTTTATTAAAACATAGTTCATGTATTGTAACAATAGGAGGGAAGTATTTATGATAAAAAACAAAAAATTTAATTCGGTGGTGGCAGTAGTTTCAGCTTGTTCGCTTATGACCGTAGGATTTACCAGCGAGGCGGCTTCAGCCAAGCCTGAGGCAAGCCTGGCAATCAGCGGGATGGATACCCAGCAGCTGGTGAAATTGCAGCGGGAAAGTTTTCAGGTCACACCGGATACACTTATGGTATCAACGAAGGAGAAGATAGAGGAGCAGCAGAGACTGAAGATAGAGGAGATTGAGCGAAGAGAGCGTGAAGCAAAGGAGAAGGCAGAACGTGAAGCGAGGGAGAAGGCCGCGGCGCTTCAGTCACAGTATCAGGAATTGATGGCTTCCATTATTTTCTGCGAGGCGGGCAACCAGCCCTATGAAGGCCAGGTTGCGGTTGGAGCTGTCATCATGAATCGAGTGAGAAGCAGCGCGTATCCCAACAGCATTGAAGGTGTAATCTATCAGTCAGGACAGTTTGGGCCGGCGTCTACAGGATGGCTTGACAGAGTCAGAAGCACCCGCGGTTATACGGCCAGCGCCATGCAGGCTGCAAATGACGCTCTGGCAGGGGCCAATCCCATTGGCGGATGCCTGTATTTCGACCAGGGAGGATATGGGACGAAGATTGGAGCACACTATTTTCATTAATAAAGGAGAATTTATTCAGCCGTTTAAAGTCCGGATTTTGATTGGGCTTTGAAACGGCTGAACTTATTTTAGTCTGTAATTTGACATGAAAATTTTATACGAGTTTATAATAAACGGCTGAATAGGGGCTTAGATTAAAAACTGCCTGTCCATTTTTTAATATGATTTCCGTCTTATTATATTTCTTAACTCCCCCATACTCTTGGGAATCGCTTGCCAGTAATAGGGTCAGCTTCTTAGTTTCCGTTATCTCAAGCTTATAATTTTTCTGTTCCTGGTCAGAAAAGTTAAAGACAGCCAGGATTCGTTCCTTCTTGGCGAAACGCTGGAATGCATAGATGCACCGCGGCTCCTGATGGCAGTCAATCCAGCGGAAACCGTCGGCTTCGTAATCTTTTTCATAGAACGCCGGATGCTTAAGATAGAGCCGGTTTAAATCCTTCATGAATCGATGAAAGGCATCGTGAATCGGATAGGAGAGAATGTCCCAGTCCTGCTGGCGTTTTTCATCCCATTCCCGAAGCTGGCCGAATTCATTTCCCATAAAATTCAGCTTCTTGCCGGGATGGGCGTACATGTACATATAGAAGGCCCTTGCCTGGGGGAATTTCTCGTCGTAGTCTCCATGCATCTTCTGCATGATGGTTGCTTTGCCGTGAACCACCTCGTCGTGGGAGAGGGGGAGAAGGAAGGAGTCATTATAAAAATACATCATGGAAAAGGTCAGCTTGTGGTAGCTTTCTTGGCGGTATTCTGGTCCTGTGCGGAAATAATCCAGAGTATCGTTCATCCATCCCATATCCCATTTGTAATCAAAACCAAGTCCTCCCTCACTGACCGGACAGGTGACGTCGGGGTAGGAGGTGGAATCCTCGGCAAAAAGCATGACTGTGGGGTGAAGCTCCTTTAAGCCTCTGTTCATCTCACGGATAAAGTCAACGGCAGTATGATTCACTCCTCTTGCCGGTTCACCCTGCCAGTAAATCATCCGGCTTATGGCGTCCATGCGGATTCCGTCCATGTGATATTCTGTGAGCCAATAGTTGGCGGCGGATTGGAGGAAGCTTCGGACCTCTCCGCGGGAATGCATGAAATTGCAGCTTCCCCATTCGCTGACGCCTACGTCGTGGTGGGGATACTCATAGAGGGCTGTACCATCATAGTTTGCCAGTGCGTACCCGTCTACAGCGAAGTGGACAGGGACGAAATCCAGGATTACGCCTATGTTATTTAGGTGGCATTTATCTACGAATTCCATCAATTCCGCCCCAGTACCGTAACGGGAGGTGGGGCTGAAGAAGCCGGTATTCTGGTATCCCCAGGATTCATCGCAGGGGTGCTCGCTTAAGGGCATAAGCTCCACGTAATTGTATCCGTATTCCTTCAGGTAGGGAATCAGGAGATCTGCCAGCTCTGCATAGGTATACCAGTCATCCGCCGCATCTGAAGGCTTACGAAAAGAGCCGAAATGGAGTTCGTAGATGTTCAGCGGCTTATCCTTACAGTCAGAGCGCTTCTGCATCCAGGAGGCGTCCTGAAAGGCATAGCTTAAGTCTGTTGAGGCATTCCCAGCAAGCCTTCGTACAATGGAGGCTGTATTTGGGCGAAGCTCCATGCCGAAGCCATAGGGGTCACAGTGGTCCATGCAGGAGTGGTCCTGCTTGTAAATGCGGTACTTGTACATCATTCCTGGTTTGGCCTCTTTTGCATAACATTCCCAGAAGTTGCCGTCATAGACTTTGTGCATCTCCCATTCCTGCCAGCCGGTAAATTCTCCGATTAGTGCAATTCTTAACGCGCCTGGTGCAAATGTGCGAAATGTGACGCCCTCTGCCTCTGGGTGTGCGCCGAGAAACCGGTAGGCATCAAATATTTTTCCTGTGTAAAATCCATAAAAATCCATAATGTCTCCTCCAAATTGTAAAAAATAATGGACAGTAGTTGTTTATCTGTTTTATAATTATTATACCGACAAACAAGGAGGACATCCACCGTCAATACGGACGGATAGGCGGATAAACGACGTTTTAAGGAAAATGTCGGAGAAGGTTCTTGACGGAGGATCGTACTGGTGGTGAAATAGAGATACATAAGGGAGAGAAAAGAGATGGATTTGCGGATTGAGAAGACAGAGAGAGGGATTAAGAATGCATTTATCCAACTGCGCTCTAAAAAGCCTTTGGAGAAGATTACGGTTCGAGAGCTGTGTGAGCTGGCGTGCATCAATAAGTCTACTTTTTATTCCCATTACAGGGATATCTATGATTTGTCGGACAATATGGAGGAAGAGTTGGTGCGGTCAATCATCAACAGTATTTCCCATCCGGAATATATTATGGAGCATCCGGCAGAATTTACGAAGGAATTATGTTTCGCTTATTTGTCGCAGAACACCTTGACGATGATTATATTTTCTGGAAGCCAAAGGAATAACCTGGTGGACAGAATCGAGACAAGTATTAAGGAGATGGTGTTTCAGAAATATCCGGACTGCAGGGAGGATGCAGTTTGGAATATTGTGCTGAGTTATTGTATTCAGGGAGCTTACCATACGTTTCAGAGGAACAGAGAGGGGGATATGAATACCTTGATAGAGGTAATCGGGAGGCTTACAGAAGGGGTGAAAGGAGTGTATGAATATACCTTAATGGACGCAGTCCACCCGCCCCGCTAGGGGTATGCATTACGGGATGCCCTTTGGGTATACCTTAATGGACGCAGTCCACCCGCCCCGCTAGGGGTATGCATTACGGGGTGCCCTTTGGGTTGGGGAATCAAGAAAATTTTGTTAAAATATAGATTGACAAGAGGAACGTTTGTTTGTATAATATAAAAAGAACAGATGTTCTTTTTGATTGGAAAGTAAGGGAAGAAGATATGAGAAATCAAGAAGCTATGTCCAAGGACTGCCCCATAATATACGCCCCAAAAGGCAGGAGGGAATCCACCCAACAAAGTGTGATACCCGCTCATTTAGGGAGGGCAGACGTTGTCCGACAAAGCATGTCAATATATGATAAATTAAATATTCTGACGGATGCGGCTAAGTATGACGTGGCATGCACCTCCAGCGGGACAGAGCGCAAGAGCGACGGCACAGGTATTGGAAGCTGTGAGCTTTCAGGAATCTGTCACAGTTTTTCAGCAGATGGCAGATGTATCTCTCTGCTTAAGATTCTCTTTACCAATGAGTGCATCTATGACTGCAAGTATTGTATTAATCGCAGGAGTAATGATGTGAAGCGGGCTTCTTTTACGCCGGATGAGGTATGTACGCTTACAATGGAGTTCTACCGCAGGAATTATATTGAAGGCTTGTTCCTAAGCTCTGGTATCCTGAACAGTCCAGACTATACAATGGAGCTGCTCTACGCCACTCTTTATCGGCTGAGACACAAGCACCATTTTCAAGGTTATATTCATGTGAAATCCATACCGGGGGCAAGTCAGGAGTTGATTCAGATGACGGGTTTTCTGGCGGACAGAATGAGCGTCAACTTAGAGCTTCCCACAGCAGAGAGCCTTAAGGCTTTGGCGCCGAACAAGACCAGGAAGAATATTTTAACGCCCATGCGTCTTGTGCAGAATAAGATGACGGAGAATAGGCATGAGATAAGGCTGTACCGGAATGCTCCCCGCTTTGTGCCGGCTGGACAGAGCACCCAGATGATTATAGGGGCGACGCCGGAGACAGACTACCAGATTGTGAAGGTGGCGGAATCTCTATATCAGAAGTTTGAGCTAAAGAGGGTATTCTACTCGGCCTTCGTGCATGTCAACGAGGATGCCGCCCTGCCTGCCAGGACAGGGGAGGGGCCACCTCTTTTGCGGGAGCACCGTCTGTATCAGGCAGACTGGCTGCTAAGATATTATCATTTTCAGGCGGATGAGCTTCTGTCCAATGAGAACCCTAATTTTAACGTGGTGTTTGACCCAAAATGCAACTGGGCCTTGAAGCATTTGGAGGAGTTTCCGGTGGAGGTGAATCTGGCAGACTATAAGATGCTGCTCCGTGTGCCGGGGATAGGCTATAAATCGGCGGTACGGATTGTGAAGGCGAGGAGGCTTGGGCGTTTAGATTTTGGGGACCTTAAAAAGATTGGGGTGGTGCTTAAGCGGGCGCTATACTTTATTACCTGTAATGGCCGGATGATGTATCCCACGAAGATGGACGAGGACTATATAACAAGGAATCTGCTGAGCGCAGGGGAGAAGCTGCCCTTTGAGGTAACAGGTATGGGATATCGGCAGATTTCTCTGTTTGATGATGTAAGATTTGGGAATTGCCGTGAAAATTATGTTTAGGGGAATGGATATGAAGACAGTTTTTGTGTGTAACGATACGGTTACAGGGATTTTTTCCGGTATTTATGATGCCTGGAAATCAGGAAAGGGAGAAACAGATTGTGAGATTGTGCTGGGGGGAATGTTGGATTTCCAGTTGTTTTGCGATTATGTGGAGGTGGAGGAGACAGAGCATAAGGCAATGGCTGTGGAGTCATTGATTCGCAGGCACCTGGGAGAACGGGCGTATGGGGCTATCTATCATGCCTTAATGTCAGCGGATCAGAAGAAAGGGGACGCTGTTCTTGGGACGATGCTTGCCGCCAGGCAGCTTAAAGACAGTACAAAGATTATGGACCATCTAGGACACCCGAAGGTGGAGAAGGTCTTTGAGCTTGCCAGAAATGTGTTTGGAGAGGCCCACAGCTACAAGGGATTTCTAAGGTTTCGGGAGCTTAAGAACGGTGTGCTGTATGCAGAGATTACGCCGAAGAACCAAGTCTTAACCTGTCTGGCGCCTCATTTTGCTGAACGGCTTCCTGTGGAGAACTGGATGATTCATGACAAGCCTCATAAGTCGTTCGCAGTTCACGAGGCTGGGAAACAGTGGGTGATTGTCTGGGGAGAGAGTTTTGATGAGGAGACATTTCAGGATGTGTCTGAGAAGGAAGAAAAGTACGCTAAGCTGTGGACAGGCTTCTGTCGGACGATTGCCGTTGAGTCCCGTATCAATCCCAAGTGTCAGCAAAAGAATCTTCCTTACCGTTTTCGTGGGAATATGGTGGAATTCACAATGAGCGTTTAGACGCTAGTGTGCTGACCGCACTACACTAGCAGCAATGGACGAAAAAAAGTGCACTGTAAACAGTTATGCCATGGTATAATAATTGGCAGAGAAGACATTCCTATGTTTCTTTGGGGAAGAGTCAGAGAGGATGGAATTGGTGCATATGGACAAGGAGCAGCCGTTGATTCGTATCTCAGTGCGGAATCTGGTGGAGTTTGTTCTTCGGAGTGGAGATATCGACAATCGTGCAGCAGGAGTGGACAGGGATGCCATGCTGCTTGGAGGGAAGATTCATAGAAAGCTTCAGAGGAAGATGGGAGCAGGGTATCAGGCGGAGGTGCCGTTAAAGCATGAGGTTACCTGCCAAGGATTTACATTGTCTGTGGAGGGGCGGGCAGACGGGGTAATACAGCAGAAGGAAGGGGTCGTGATTGATGAGATTAAGGGTATTTTCAGAGACATTAATCATTTAGAGGAGCCGGTGGAGGTTCATCTGGCGCAGGCCAAGTGTTATGGATATATCTACGCATATGATCACGGGCTTATGGAGATTGGAATACAGATGACCTATTGTAATCTGGAGACGGAGGAGATTAAGCGTTTTCAGAGTGTGTATACCTTTGAGACCTTGAAGGCCTGGTTCTTTGATGTGCTTGGACGCTACGAGAAGTGGGCAAGATATCAGCTTGAGTGGAAGAAGAAGCGGGATGGGTCCATCAAGCAGGTGGTGTTTCCGTTCGCCTACAGGGAGGGGCAGAAGGAGTTGGCTTCTTCCGTGTACCGGACGCTTCTTCGGAAGAAGAAATTATTTATCCAGGCGCCAACAGGGGTGGGGAAGACCATCTCTACCGTGTTTCCCGCTGTGAAGGCAGTTGGGGAGGGCTTGGGAGAGAAGATTTTTTATCTGACGGCAAAGACGATTACCCGAACCGTGGCATGGCAGGCTTTTGAGACGCTGAGAGAGCAATGCCTGCGCATGAAGGTCATTGTACTTACGGCGAAGGATAAGATCTGTTTCTGCGAAGAAACAAACTGTAATCCGGATGCCTGTCCCTATGCCAAGGGTCATTATGACAGGGTGAATGACGCGGTATATGAACTGATTACAACCTCTGATGAGCTGAATCGGGAGATTTTGGAGGAGCAGGCCAAGAAGTGGAGGGTATGTCCCCATGAGATGAGCCTTGACGTGTCAGAGTGGGCGGACGCTATAATCTGTGACTACAATTATGTGTTTGACCCCAATGCCCATCTAAGGAGATTCTTTGGCGAGGGAAATAAAGGGGAATATCTCTTTTTAATTGATGAGGCCCATAATCTGGTGGAGAGAGGAAGGAAGATGTACAGTGCCGAGATTTACAAGGAGGACTTCCTAAAGATTAAGAAGCTGGTGAAGTTAAGGGATGAGAGACTAACGGAGAGGCTTAAGGATTGTAACAGCCAGCTTCTTGCTTTAAAGAGGGACTGTGAGGGATATCAGGTTTTAAACAGCGTCTCCCATGTTTATCTGAAATTAATGTCCCTGATGACTGAGCTTGAGCGTTTTCTTGAGGAATGTAGGGAGGAGGAGATTCGTAAGGAGGTACTTGAGCTGTACTTTACTGTAAGAAGGTTTCTTAATATTCATGATGGTTTGGATGAAAATTATCTGATTTACTCGGAGCTTGAGGATACGGGGAGATTCAAGGTGTGCCTGTTCTGTGTGAATCCGGCAAACTGTCTGAAGGAATATCTGGATAAGGGGAACAGCACTGTGTTTTTTTCCGCCACTTTGCTGCCCATTCATTACTATAGACAGCTTCTTAGTACAACCAAGGAGGACTATGCCATTTACGCACAGTCACCTTTTGAGCCTAAAAACAGACTGCTTCTTCTTGGGATGGATGTCAGTACAAAGTATACAAGGCGAAGCAGGCAGATGTACAGGCGATATGCAAGATATCTTCTTCAGGTAGCATATGCAAAGGCAGGCAATTATATGGCGTTTTTTCCTTCCTATCAATTTATGGAGGAGGTATATGAGGAGTTTCTTGAGCTTCTTAAGGAAGAAGGTAAGGAGGCACAAGAGATTGAGTATGTAATGCAGTCCCGCCATATGTCGGAGGAGGCAAGGGAGATTTTTCTTGAGAATTTCGGAGAAGCTCACCCAAATAGCTTCCTGGGGTTCTGTGTGATGGGTGGAATTTTTTCAGAGGGTATAGATCTTGCACAGGATAAACTGATTGGAGCCGTGATTGTAGGAACAGGCTTGCCCCAGGTGTGTCGGGAGAGAGAATTGTTGAAGTCCTATTTCGACGGTCTGGGCTACAGGGGGTTTGACTATGCTTATCTCTATCCGGGTATGAATAAGGTTCTCCAGTCGGCAGGAAGGGTTATTCGTACTGACGAGGACCGAGGGGTTATTCTTTTGCTGGATGAGCGATTTAGCGACGGGAGGTATCAGGAGACGTTTCCGCGGGAATGGAAGGAGTATGGAAGATGCACCGTAGATCATGCGGCAGGGCAGATGAAGGAGTTTTGGGAGAGTTTTGCTGTGGGGCAGCCAACAGGCAGGACGGAATAGGAGAGTACGAAGAATGGCGAAGATAGAAGGAACAGAGAAATGTTTTGCAGCTCATCTGGCGGCATCCCTTTCGATGCTGCTGGTCATCCTTGCAATGCTGCTTACCAGTTTTCAACTGGCGATTTATGGAGATCCCGATTATAGATTTTATGAGAAGGAATATCAGAAATATCAGGTTACAGAGTCCCTTCATATGAGTCTTGAAGATGTCATGAAGGTGACGGATTATATGATGGATTATCTGATTGGAAGGGAAGAAGAATTGTCTATCGTAACAGAGGTGGACGGCAGGACCCAGGATTTTTTCAATGATCAGGATCGTTTTCATATGGGAGAGGTGCGAGAGCTGTTTCTGGGAGGGCTAAGGCTTCGGAATATTTGTGTGGTAATTGCGTTACTGCTACTCCTTGGGCTGATTGTCATGAAGGCAGATTGGAAGCGCCTTCTTCCAAAGGCTTACTTGCGGGCTGTTCTTGTACTGTTAATTGTGAGCGTCTTTTTAGCAGTTGCATTTACTGTGAACTTTACACAATGTTTTACCATTTTCCATGAGATTTTTTTCGACAACGATCTGTGGATGTTTAATCCCAGTGAAGACTATATGATCCGTATGCTTCCGGAAGGGTTCTTTTCGGATATGGTGGTAAGAATCGGGACCATGTTTTTGGGAATGGTGACGGTCTTAGGCGTAATATTTATCATTTGGAGAAAAGATATTCATTTGATATTGCACAAAAATATGTTACAATGAATTAGCATAATTAATATTCGATGTACTAGGTATGGAGGAGAAGGTATGGGCAAAGTAAGACGAGTGTATGTAGAGAAAAAAGACGGCTTTAGAGTGCAGGCACAGGAGTTGCGGCATGAGATTAGCAGTTATCTTGGCATCTGTGATGTAGAGGACGTGCGTGTCCTAATCCGTTATGACGTGGAGAATATTTCGGACGAGACATTTAAGAAGGCATGCAGGGGTGTCTTTGCGGAGCCTCCGGTTGATACGCTGTTTCAAGAAGAATTTCCAATGACTGACGCATGCAGGGTATTTTCTGTGGAGTTTTTGCCGGGACAGTTTGACCAGCGGGCAGATTCTGCCGTTCAGTGCGTCCAGTTCATAAGGGAAGATGAGCAGCCTGTGATTAAGACGGCCACCACGTATGTGATTGAGGGAAAGGACGGGCTCATTCCTTTGGAGGAGTTTGAGAGAATTAAGGCGCACTGTATCAATCCGGTTGATTCCAGGGAGACTGGAATGGAGAAGCCAGAAACCTTGGTTGCCATGTTTGACGAGCCAGAGGATGTGAAGACCTTTGACGGTTTTAAAGATATGGAGGAAGGCAGATTAAAGGAATTATATGCTTCGCTGGGCCTTGCCATGACTTTTAAGGATTTTCTGCATATCCAGAAGTATTTTAAAGAGCAGGAGGACAGAGATCCCACTATGACAGAGATTCGCGTCCTTGATACTTACTGGTCTGACCACTGCCGCCACACCACATTTTCAACAGAGCTTACAGAGGTGTCTTTTGGAGACGGAGATTACCGCAAGCCTATGGAGGCGGCCTATCGTCAGTATCTGGCGGATCACAGTGAGATATTTAAAGGGCGGGAGGACAAGTTTATATGTCTGATGGATTTGGCCCTGATGGCAATGAGAAAGCTTAAGCGGGAAGGAAAATTAGACGACCAGGAGGAGTCCGACGAGATTAATGCCTGCAGTATCGTTGTACCTGTCAAGGTAGACGGTGTGGAAGAAGAATGGCTTGTGAATTTTAAGAATGAGACTCACAACCATCCGACAGAGATTGAACCCTTCGGAGGTGCGGCCACCTGTCTTGGAGGCGCAATCAGAGATCCGCTGTCTGGACGTACTTATGTCTACCAGGCAATGCGTGTGACAGGTGCGGCAGACCCCACTGTGTCTGTCAACGACACCATGAAGGGAAAACTGCCTCAGAAGAAGCTGGTACGTGAGGCGGCCTTGGGCTACAGCTCTTATGGCAACCAGATCGGGCTTGCGACGGGTGCTGTGAAGGAGATCTATCATCCGAATTATGTGGCGAAGCGAATGGAGATTGGAGCCGTATTAGGGGCTGCGCCCAGACGGGCAGTTATCCGTGAGACTTCTGACCCCGACGATATCATTATTCTGCTTGGGGGACGTACCGGACGGGACGGATGCGGCGGCGCAACCGGCTCATCCAAGGTGCATACAGAGGAATCCACCAAGACCTGCGGAGCGGAGGTTCAGAAGGGAAATCCGCCTACAGAGCGTAAGCTTCAGCGCTTGTTCCGCAGGGAGGAGGTCAGCAGGCTCATTAAGAAGTGTAATGATTTCGGAGCCGGCGGAGTGTCTGTAGCCATTGGAGAGCTGGCGGACGGCCTTAGGGTGGATCTTGATAAGGTGCCCAAAAAGTATGCAGGGCTTGACGGGACAGAGATTGCCATCTCGGAATCCCAGGAGCGTATGGCGGTGGTTGTGGCGCCGAAGGATGTAGAGGAATTTATGGCATATGCCAGAGAAGAAAACCTGGAGTCTACCTGCGTCGCTGTCGTGACAGAGGAGCCGAGACTTGTATTGTCATGGAGAGGCAAAGAGATTGTGAATCTTTCCCGTGAATTTTTGGATACAAACGGGGCTCATCAGGAGACCAAGGTTGCGGTGGATATCCCAAGGAGGAAAGACAGCATCCTGGTGAGAGAAGAAATCGGAGATGTGAGGGAACGCTGGATGTCTATGTTAAAAGATCTCAATGTGTGCTCCCAAAAGGGGCTTGTGGAGATGTTCGATGGCTCCATTGGGGCGGCGTCTGTGTTCATGCCTCATGGGGGTAAGTACCAGTTGACGGAGACCCAGGCTATGGTGGCGAAGCTGCCGGTACAGACGGGAGACTGTGATACTGTGACCATGATGAGCTATGGGTTTGACCCCTATCTGTCCACTTGGAGTCCCTTCCATGGCGCGATTTATGCTGTGACGGAATCTATGGCGAAGATTGTTGCCGCCGGCGGTGATTGCAACAAGATTCGCTTTACCTTCCAGGAGTATTTCCGCCGTATGACGGAAGATCCCCACAGGTGGAGTCAGCCTTTTGCGGCCCTTCTGGGAGCATATGACGCACAGCTTGGTTTTGGGCTTCCCTCCATCGGGGGAAAGGATAGTATGTCGGGAACCTTTGAGGATATTGATGTACCGCCTACGTTGGTTTCATTTGCTGTAGATGTGGCGCAGGAGAAGGATATTATTACGCCGGAGCTTAAGCGGGCGGGCAGTAAGCTGGTTTGGCTGCGCATGATGACGGATGCGTATGATATTCCGGTATATGGACAGGTGATGGAGCAATACGGCAAATTTACTCAGGATATCCGCGAAGGCAGAATCTTATCTGCGTACGCGCTTGACAGACATGGAATTGCGGCGGCAGTCAGCAAGATGGCGTTCGGCAACCGGATGGGTGTGAAGATTGAGCATAATGTGGATGAAAGAGATCTGTTTACGCCGGCCTTTGGAGATCTTGTTGCGGAGGTTCCGGCAGAGAAGGTGGGAGAGCTTAGCATTACCTATACTGTGATTGGAGAGGTGACGGATGACGCTGCATTCTCTTACCGTAATGTGAGGATTGAGCTGCCTGAAGCAGAAGCGGCATGGAAGGGAACTCTTGAGAAGGTATTTCCCACGAATTCCAACTCAGAGGGACAGGATGTGAAGATTGATAAGGGGCTGTATGAGACGAAGGATGTCCATATCTGTACCTACAAGATTGGGCAGCCTACTGTATTTATTCCCGTCTTTCCGGGAACGAACTGTGAGTATGACAGCGCCAAGGCATTTGAGCGGGCGGGAGCCAAGACCCTTGTTCGGGTGTTTCGGAATATGAGTGCAGAGGATATTCTGGACTCTGTGTCTATCTTCGAGAAAGCCATTGATCAGTCTCAGATTATTATGTTTCCAGGTGGCTTTAGTGCAGGTGATGAACCAGACGGCTCGGCGAAGTTTTTTGCAACGGCATTCCAGAATGCGAAGATGAAGGAAGCGGTAGAGCGTCTTTTGAATGAGCGTGACGGGCTGGCGCTTGGAATCTGTAACGGCTTCCAGACCCTGGTAAAACTTGGGCTGATGCCAGGTGGAGAGATCACAGGACAGAATGAGGATTCTCCGACTCTGACCTACAACACGATTGGACGCCATATATCTAAGATGGTGTACACGAAGGTTGTGTCGAACAAATCCCCATGGCTTCAGATGGCAGAGCTGGGCGGCGTCTATACGAATCCGACGTCCCATGGAGAGGGGCGGTTTGTGGCGAATCAAGAGTGGCTTGATAAGCTGTTTGCCAACGGACAGGTGGCGACACAGTATTGTGATCCGGATGGCTGCATCACCATGGACGAGGAATGGAACGTCAACGGCTCCTACTGTGGGATTGAGGGGATTACAAGTCCAGACGGAAGGGTGTTCGGTAAGATGGCCCACTCAGAGAGACGGGCAAGGTCTGTGGCAATGAATATCTACGGAGAACAGGATCTTAAGATTTTCGAGTCAGGAGTGGCTTACTTTAAATAGAAGAAAGAAGAAAAGAGGCTGTATTGGGGAATTATCATATTTTCCCAACAGCCTCTTAAAAATAAAATATGGTAATAAAAAAACTGCCTTAGGCAGTTTTTGGATCAGCTCATCTTATTCAACTGTTGACGATATACAAACTGACGAATATCTCTCTCTGCACCCTTGGGCAGATTCGCAAACTGGCATCCATAACCGAAATAACCATCTTTGATAACCGTCTCACGTAAGATGGATGCCTGCACCTCCTGGGGCTTCTTCATGAAGCTGTACTCAAATTCAACGTGATCCCCCACACCCAAGTGCTTATTCGTAGTAAGGTAAAAGCCGCCCACACTGATGTTCTGGACAGTGCCTGTGAAGCGTCCATGGTTCTCGGACATAAAACCAACTTCTTTGGCCATTCGTACCCTGAGCTCTTGCTGACGCTGAAGAATCTCAATGGTCTCAAGAATCTTACAGTCAGCGATCCACGGCTCCAATATGTATGGGTCTGAATTCTTCCGGACTTCAAGTTCACTGAATGTCTTGATATAACCAATCTGGCTGTCACAGAAATCAATCCGAAGCCGATCCGTATGTTCGCTTAGCCCATTCTCATCCTCAAAATGAAGAGTAATCTTATCCTCCATACATCTGACTCTTGCTTTCAGCAGAATCTCCGATTCGGAGTCGGGCTCATAGATGATGCATGAGTTGCAATTCTTTAGGATCATAACTTGAAAAATTCCTCCTTCATAGAAATAAATCCATCGACTAGACTTATTCTATCATGATGATTCGTGAATTGCAATGACATTTTAAAATAATGGTGACGAATTGTAGAGGCTAAACAATAGGAAAAACATAAGAAATAGATAAGAAACAGAGAAATTTCAGAAATGAATTGATTTCACTGGTAGGATTGTTTATAATGAATCTGGTAAGATGCAGGTATTTATGCTTTTATATAAGATAAAATGTTGCATGGTAAGGTCCGGGAGTGCGGGCTGTCCGCAGAATATAGGAACTAAGAAGAGGGATATAAGCATGTTTAAAAAGACAAAAAAGTTTCTGATAAGTAGTGTGTGCAGTCTGGTGGTACTGTGTATCGTAATATTTTTCTGGCTTGGCTCGGCAATGGGCCAAAAGAGCTTTGATGCCATTAATGAAGTCGGTCTGCTTTACATGTCCGAGATGAGCGTGCAGCTACAGCAGAAGTTCAACGCCGTAATAGAACTTCAGGTTTCAAGGGTGGAGGCTGTGGTTAAGCGTACGCCGCCTCAGGACGCCGTCTATGGGGAGGAGATGCTTACGGAGCTGTATCGTAGCGCCGAGGTCAGGGAGTTTGTGCATTTTGGCATGTATCGGAAGGATGGCGGCCATGAGACGATTTACGGGGAAGAAGCTGATTTCCTAAATGAAGAAGAATTCCAGGATACTTTAAATAACGAAGAAATATTTATCACAAGTGGTTACAGTAAGAGTGGAACAAAGCTGCTTTTATTGGTGGTGGATGCCAGCTATCCCATGGGAGACGGCGGTGTCAGCGACGTGGTGGTGGCAGGGATACCTATGGAATATTTGGAGGATGCCCTTGTTCTGGAAGGGGACGGCACCATGGTTTATTCCCACATTATCCGCGGGGACGGAGAGTTTGTGGTACGTACAGGCAATGCGTTCCGTGAGAATTATTTTGCACGTATTAAGGAGACGGTTTCGGAAAAAAGTCAGCAAAGTCCAGAGGAATATATAAGTCAGTTTAAGGATTCGATCCAAAAAGGAGAAAATTATTCTACGCTGATCATCGATAAAACGGGAATCCACCAGCATATGTATGCAGCTCCTCTAAAGGGGTCTGACTGGTATCTGGTATCTGTCATGCCTTACGGTGTTTTGGACGGTGTGATTATGAATCTGAACCATGTTCAGCAAATTACGGTGCTTGTTGCCTGCGGCATGATTCTTATTGCTTTGGCGATTATTTTTATCCGGTATTACAGGCTGTCCCAACAGCAGTTACGTGAGCTTGAAAAGGCGGAGAAGAAGGCCTTTAGGGCAAACCAGGCAAAGAGCGAATTTTTATCCAGCATGAGTCATGACATCCGTACGCCCATGAACGGGATTGTAGGAATGACGGCAATCGCTTTGGCAAATGTAAATGACCCTGTACGGGTTCACGACTGTCTAAAGAAGATTGGACTTTCAAGCAGGCATTTGTTAGGGCTGATTAACGATGTCCTGGACATGTCCAAGATTGAGAGCGGAAAGCTGTCTTTGAATATGGATATCCTCTCCTTAAGGGAGACCATGGAGAGTATTGTGAATATCGTTCAGCCGCAGATACGAGAAAGAGAGCAGCATTTTGATATCTTTATACGGGATATCCAGACTGAGAACGTATACTGTGACAGTGTGCGTTTAAACCAGGTGCTTATTAATCTGCTTTCCAATGCGATTAAATTTACGCCCACAGGCGGCAGGATTAATGTTTATTTAATACAGGAGGATTCTCCTCTGGGAAGCAGCCATGTACGCTGTCATTTTCGGGTGAAGGATTCGGGAATCGGTATGTCGCCTGAGTTTCAGAAGAAGATATTTGAGACATTTTCCAGAGAAGACTCAAAGGTGCAGAAGATTGAGGGAACTGGTCTTGGAATGTCCATCACCAAGGTTATTGTGGATATGATGGGAGGCACCATCGAGGTTAATAGTGAGCAGGGGGTAGGAAGCGAGTTCCATATTGTAGTGGACTTTGAGAAGGCGGCCGTTGAAGAAGATATGGCGCTTCCGCCGTGGCGCCTGCTGGTGGTTGACAATAATGAGGATTTGTGCCGCAGCGCGGCGTCTGCATTGAAGGAGATTGGTGTGGACGCACAGTGGGCCTTGAATGGAGAACGTGCCGTTCAGATGGTGGAGGAGCACTATAAAAAGCATACGGCTTATGATGTCGTGCTGTTAGATTGGAAGATGCCTGGGATGAACGGGCTTGAGACCACTAAGGCTATACGAAAGATTGTAGGGGACGCTCTGCCGATTCTGATTATTTCGGCTTATGACTGGACGGACATTGAGGATGAGGCGCGTGCCGCCGGAGCCCATGGATTTATCTCCAAGCCGCTGTTCAAATCCAATCTGTATCTGGGACTTAGTCAATATATGGGAGGCGGGGTTCCAGAAGAAAAGCTTGAGTCGGAGAGTGTGCATTTTGAAGGACTTCATATTTTGCTGGCAGAGGATAACGAGCTGAATTGGGAGATTGCATATGAGATTCTTACCGATGCTGGATTTGAAGTGGACTGGGCAGAGAACGGACAGATCTGTGTGGATAAGTTTAAACAGTCTGAAGAAGGATATTACGATGCTGTGCTGATGGATATCCGTATGCCGATTATGAACGGTTACGAGGCGGCAAAGGCTCTGCGCGCCTTAGAGCGTCCGGATGCTAACCTGCCGATTATTGCCATGACAGCGGATGCATTTTCGGAGGATATTCAGCAATGTCTGGAGTGCGGCATGAATGAACATGTGGCAAAGCCTATTGACATACAGAAACTTATGAAGCTTTTAAAATCCTATCTAAAATAGGAGTAAGTTCAATAATTGAAAGCAGAAGATTGAGGAAGAGATTTCGATGAGTAAAAAGAAGAATATTTTTGAAATGAAAAAGATTTTGATCGTTGATGATTCGGAGATTAACCGTTCGCTGTTGTCGGATATGCTTTCTGATGAATATGAGATATTGGAGGCGGAGAACGGTATGGAGGCGTCAGCGATCCTGCATGACAGAGAGCAGGAGATCGCGTTGGTCCTGTTGGATATTATGATGCCGGTTATGGACGGGTTCGAGACGCTGGTGGTTATGAATAAAAATGGATGGATCAAGGATGTTCCGGTCATTATGATATCGGCGGAGAATGTTCCGGCATATGTGGATAGGGCCTATGATCTGGGGGTGCAGGACTATATCAGCAGGCCCTTTGACGAGCGTACTGTAAGGCGGCGGGTAATCAACACGATTATTCTTTTTACCAAACAGAAAGAATTGTCCCATATGGTGACAAACCAGATCATGGAGAAGGAAAATGACAACAAGCTCATGATAGAGATTCTGTCAAATATTGTGGAGTTTCGTAACGGCGAGAGCGGTCTTCATGTGTTACATATTCGGATGTTTACGGAGTTGATTTTAAAGTGGCTCATTAAGAAGAAGCTTTATGGTATTTCTACAGAGGATATTTCGCTGATCTGCAACGCATCGGCGCTCCATGATATTGGCAAGATTTCTATTCCCTCGGAGGTGCTGAACAAGCCGGGGCGGCTGACGGATGAAGAATATGAGATTATGCGGGAGCATGCGGCAGAAGGCGCCAGATTGCTGAGTAATATTCCGTTCCGAGAGAATGAACCGCTGATTCGGTTAGGCTTTCAGATATGCAGGTGGCATCATGAGCGGTTTGACGGGAGAGGGTATCCGGACGGATTGGAGGGTGACGAGATCCCGATTGCGGCCCAGGTCGTGGCCCTGGCGGACGTGTACGATGCACTGACCAGCAAGCGTGTTTATAAGGACGCATACTCTCATGACAAAGCTGTTGAGATGATTCTCAACGGCGAATGTGGTGTGTTTAATCCGACTCTTATGGAGTGTCTAAGAGAGATCTCTGATGCATTGAAAGAAGAAATGCGGGTACGTTCAGAAGGCAAGAAGATGCAGGAGGAGGTTCTGGATGCAGTAGAGCAGATGGTGGAGAAGGGAGAGCTAGATGTTTCAGACCGTACATTGAAGCTTCTGGAGCGTGAACGTGTCAAGTACCAGTTCTTTGCGGAACTATCCCAGGAGATTCAGTTTGAGTATACTGTGTCGCCGGAGATGCTGATTCTGTCAGAGTGGGGAGCAAACTATCTGAATATGCCTGAGACCATCATGAATCCCCGAAAGGATTGTTTTGGTACGGATGTATTTACCCAGAATGATTTTGAGCATCTGCTTAATAGGCTTGAGAAGACTACACCTCAGGAGCCTGTGGTGGAGGAGCGGTATGTGCTGAACATTAACGGACAGGAGAGATGGAGTAGGGTCATCGCCCGCTCTATGTGGGGAAGCTGGGAGCCGCCGGAGTACATAGGAGCCATTGGCAAGATCGTAGATATTCATGAGGACATGGAGAAGATGAACCATCTGGAGGTCATGGCGGCCCATGATTCCCTGACCGGACTTTTGAACCACAAGGCGGCAAAATCTCAGATCATCGCCCGTCTTGACGAGGATGAAGAAAAGAAGTTTCTTTTGCTTTTGTTTGACCTGGATCATTTCAAACTGGCCAACGATACATACGGCCATCTGTTTGGTGATGAGGTGCTTAAATTCGTGTCTGATAAGCTGCGGACCAACACGAGATCCATTGATATTGTTGCACGAATGGGCGGCGATGAGTTTTTGATTTTTATGCCCTATAAGGATGAGGTGGAGCCTCCTGTGAAGCGCATTTTCCGTTTGTTGTCTACCCGTTATGAGAAGTTCAACATCAGTGTCAGCATGGGGATTGCCTGTGCGAAGGATTGCGGCGGCAATTATGACACCTTATTCCATATGGCGGACGAGGCATTATATGAGGTTAAGAGAAGCGGCAGGAATAACTATTGTTTTTACCAGAAATAGAATGTTCAGAAGATAGAAAGGAGGAAAACCACAATGACGGTAAGAGAATGTTATGAGGCGATGGGTGCGGACTATGAGGATGTGTTTGGAAGACTCCGCAAGGATGAGAGAATTCAGAAATTCGTGTTGAAGCTGCTGAACGATAAGAGTTATGAACTGCTGATGAATTCCATGGAAACTGGAAATATGGACGAGGCATTTCGGGCGGCACATACATTGAAGGGTGTGTGCCAGAATCTGTCAATCACAGCGCTCTATCATTCATCGGCAGAGCTTGCTGACCGTTTAAGGGGAAGTCAGGAGTATGGAGAGGACGTAGAGCCCCTTTTGGAACAGGTAAAGAAGGACTATACACTTGCGATGGATTGTATTCGTAAGCTGGCGTGATGAGAGTACGTCTGATATACTGTTTGTACATGGCAGTATATCAGGCGTATTTTTGTGATATTGTTTTTGATAAAATGAAATTTAGAGTGTGCTCTGTTGCATGTATGCTGGTTATAACTCGTATAAAATCTACAATATTTGTATAGAAATGAAGGAAAACAAAAGTAAAATTGCAAAAAAATATAAAATTTACGAAAAAAAACTTGTGTTCCAGACAAAAAACCTTTAAAATAAAGGAGAAGATTATATTTAGGAGGTAGAAAGGTATGTCATATGTTGATGAAGTCCTGGAAAAAGTTGTGGCAAAGAACCCTGCTGAACCAGAATTCCACCAGGCAGTAAAGGAAGTATTGGAGTCATTGAGAGTGGTGGTTGAGGCGAACGAAGACAAGTTTAGGAGAGACGCCTTGCTTGAGAGACTGGTAGAGCCAGAGAGACAGATTAAGTTCCGTGTACCCTGGGTAGACGACAAGGGACAGGTTCAAGTGAATACAGGTTACCGTGTACAGTTTAACAGCGCAATCGGCCCATACAAGGGAGGACTTCGTCTTCACCCGTCTGTGAATCTTGGAATCATTAAGTTCCTGGGATTTGAGCAGATTTTCAAGAACTCCTTGACAGGTCTTCCCATTGGAGGAGGAAAGGGCGGTTCTGATTTCGACCCGAAGGGCAAGTCAGACAGGGAAGTGATGGCATTCTGCCAGAGCTTTATGACAGAGCTTTGTAAATATATCGGTGCAGATACAGATGTACCGGCAGGAGATATTGGAACAGGAGCGAGAGAGATTGGTTATCTGTTTGGCCAGTATAAAAGGATTCGCGGCTTATACGAAGGCGTGCTGACTGGAAAGGGCTTAAGCTACGGCGGTTCTCTTGCCAGGGCGGAGGCTACAGGATATGGTCTTCTGTATCTGACAGAGGAGATGCTGAAGCTTAACGGAAAAGAGCTGGCAGGGAAGACGGTTGCAGTATCCGGTTCCGGAAACGTGGCGATTTATGCCACACAGAAGGCACAGGAATTGGGTGCGAAGGTAGTGACAGCCAGCGACTCTAACGGATGGGTTTATGATCCAGAGGGGATTGACGTTGCGGCGTTGAAGGAGATTAAGGAAGTCAACCGCGCGAGGCTGACTGAGTATAAGAAGTATCGTCCGAATTCTGAGTACCATGAGGGACGGGGCGTATGGTCTGTGAAGGTGGACATAGCTCTGCCCTGTGCGACGCAGAACGAGCTTCATCTGGAGGATGCGAAGATACTGGTAGAGAACGGCTGTATGGCTGTCGCAGAAGGCGCTAATATGCCTACAACCTTAGAGGCCACAGAGTATTTACAGGAGAAGGGCGTATTGTTTGCACCAGGAAAAGCGGCCAATGCCGGAGGGGTGGCAACGTCTGCTCTTGAGATGTCTCAGAATAGCGAGAGGCTGAGCTGGTCCTTTGAGGAAGTGGATGCCAAGCTTAAGGGTATTATGGTGAAAATCTGTCACAATATGGTTGATGCTGCTAAGCGCTACGGTATGGAGGGCAACTATGTGGCAGGAGCGAATATTGCAGGATTTGAGAAAGTTGTAGATGCGATGACAGCTCAGGGAATTGTATAAAATTGGTGAAATAGTTAAGAAAATATAATATTAATATATCAATAAGCCTACCTTGATACTCGATTCAAGGCAGGCTTATTGATACGTTAGAGCCGCAAAAATATGCCGCCGGCAATTCTTTTTGAGCTTCGTTTGACTATTAGTTTGCAAGAAATTCTTCGATTTCTTCCAGGCTCTTTCCAGATGCAACAAGCAACTCTGCAGCTTTCTGAACCTCAGCTTGTTTCCTTTGCTTTTCAACCATAGCATCATAACGAACCTGGTCTTTTTTTAACTGTTTGAGGTTCGCTTTTTCCTGCTTCAGTTCTGCAGATAATGCTTCGATTCTTTCCTCTGCCATCTCAATTAATTCCGGATAATTCTTTTCTTCTACCTTTCTTCTCGCCATTTTAAACGACCTCCATAATTATTAGTTTACACTATAAAGATATCATTCATTGACAAAAGAGTAAAGAGTTTCAGTGTATTTTGTTTGAAAATTTTGTGATTTTTTTCGTGATTATTTTTGTAGAATAAAGTTTTTATTGCTTTCAAATTTCGTATTTTAAATTGAAATAAATAGAGTAAAAAAACTTTTTGAAAAATTTGTAAAAATGTGTTGACAAGCTATAGTATTTGATAGTATAATAGCGAAGCAGGTTCGAGATAGGAACTTGTAGAGAAGGGATCTTAGCTCAGCTGGGAGAGCATCTGCCTTACAAGCAGAGGGTCATAGGTTCGAGCCCTATAGGTCCCATTGCAACAAAGATTGTTGCAGATGGTTCTGTGAATACAGAATCATATTTGGCGGGATAGCTCAGTTGGCTAGAGCACACGGTTCATACCCGTGGTGTCGCTGGTTCAAATCCAGTTCCCGCTATTTATTAGATAAACCTGCATACGCAGGTTTTTTTGAATTTTTCAGCACCAGGCACATAAAGAATGTGGGCATTCAAAGTAGTTCGGATGTAAATCACAGTATAGGAATTTCAATCTGTGTAATATAATCCTCAATCCTGTCAATAACATTCTCATTCATTCCCATTTCATAGGAAAATCCATGCAGTTTTATTCCTTGTCCGTCGGCATAAGCCAGAATCTCCTGATATTTTTCCGGAATCTTCTCCCAGGCTCCCTTGTGGAAAGCTCTGATATATTTTCCGCCGGATTGTATGTGAATTCCGGTTTTATTTGGATTTTTGGACAGCTTTTGCTCCCCTTGGGAAAAAGCCGGAATTTCAATAAATAGCATAGAGTACTCGTGGAAATTTCCTTGATACAGACAATCAACGGAAATCATGGTTCCATAGGAAGCGTCGTGCAGACGACGAAGCTGATATTTCTGTGTTTCGGCAGCAATCATTTCCACCTCTTTGTCAAAGGAAGTTGAAGCGTCAATCTTTAATGTCACCAGGCGGCATTCTCTTTTTTCCACTACACGAATCTCTGACAAATCCATGGTCAGCAATGTAACCATATTTCTGTGATGGCTGCACAGAGTCTCCCTAAGTCTGCTCATATGGTCGATCTGTCTGTTAAGCTCTTTAATCCTTTCGTCCAGAAGACATTTGAGGCTTAGGGCAGAACGACGCTTCATAAATGTCTGTATCTCATCAATGGATACGTCCAGCTCACGCAGCAGGAGAATCGTCTCTAACACCGAGCTTTGCCTATAATTATAATAGCGGTATCCGTTTTCTGGATTGATGTAAGCAGGCTTAAAAAGCCCGATCTCATCGTACCACATCAAGGTTTTTTTGTTGATGCCGTGGAGCTTTGCAAACTGTCCGATGGTAAGCAGTTTATTTTTTTCATTCATTTTCAAATCCTCTATTGACCATACTGTTACTGTATAGTTTATCATACTCTGTACAGAAGCAAAATGCAAGGTAAGTTTCCAAGGTAAGAGGAGAAAAACGATGGAAAAACAAAGTGTATACAACAAACCGGTTACAATAAAAAATATTTTAAAATTTGCAATGCCAACCATTGTTATGACAATATTCATGTCATTTTATACCATGGTTGACGGGTTGTTCGTCTCTAACCTGATTGGAACAGACGCCTTATCCGCCATCAACCTGACAGCGCCGGTCATCCAGCTTGTGACCGCAATCTCCACCATGCTTGCCACCGGAGGCAGCGCTGTAATCATGAAGAAGATAGGAGAACAAAAAAAGGAAGAGGCCAGGGAGGATTTTACCTCCTTGATTCTGGTAAATGTGGCGGTAGGAATTATCATGTGCGCCTTGGGTTTTTTGTCCATGGGCTCGATCTTCGCCGGCATGAACCTATCTCTGGCCGTAGAAGGGTATTGCGTGGAATATCTGAGCCGTTACCTGCTCTTTACAGTTCCAATTCTGTTGATGAATAATTTTACCCTCTATATGATTGCCAGTGAGAAGGCGGCTCTTTCCCTCATCTGTTCTGTGGCGGGAGGAGTGTTGAATATGGCGCTGGATTATGTATTCATTGCCTGCTTTGACATGGGAATTGGCGGAGCGGCAGCGGCAACAGGATTGGGGTATTCTGTGACAGCGGTTGTGGGGTTATTGGTGTTTAACAGGAAAGAGAATCTTTTACATTTCAGGAGGCCCGTCTTTCGACTGGAGGTTCTAAAAAACGCAGCTTCAAACGGATGCTCTGAGATGGCCACAACACTGGTTACCGGCATTGTCACTATGATGTTCAACTGGACCATGCTGACCTATGTTGGAGAAAATGGCGTTGCCGCCGTTACCATCATCATGTATGTCCTGATGTTTGCAAGCTCTCTGTATACGGGATATTCTTACGGGGTAGCGCCTATGCTCAGTTATTATTACGGTGAGCAGAGCTATGAAAAACTTAGGAAGCTGGTGAGGAGTAGTCTGAAAATCATTGGGGGAATCTCCCTTTTGACGGTGGCAGGCTCATTTGTACTGACAAAACCTTTGGTATCCATATTTGCCAGACCAGCTAATCCAGTATACGAGCTGGCTTTTACAGGAAATCGAATCTGTACGGCGGCCTTATGCTTTATCGGCTTTAATATTTTTGCTAGCGGTATGTTTACTGCGTTGTCTAACGGCCTGGTGTCGGCGGTGCTGGCGTTTTCACGGTCATTTGTTTTCATGATGATTGCCATGCTGACTCTTCCCGCGGTTTTGGGGGTAAATGGAATCTGGCTGGCAACTCCTGTGGCAGAGCTTATGGCGCTGGCCCTTACGGGAGGGATGTTTGTGAAATATCGAAAAAGGTATCAGTATTAAGAAAAACAAGAATTTTTTTACAGTTGAAAACAAACGTAAGTTCTGATATAATTAAAAAGAACTTACGTTTGTTGTTTTTTCTGGTGACAGGATGTGCAGACGATATAAAGAGGTGACGGATATGGAGGAGAATAAGCATACCTATATCGCAATCGATTTAAAGTCCTTCTACGCCTCGGTAGAATGTGTAGAGCGTAACTTAGATCCCATGACAACGAATCTGGTGGTTGCCGATTTAAGCCGTACAGAGAAGACGATCTGTCTGGCAGTATCCCCTTCTCTGAAGGCCTATGGAATTTCAGGGAGGGCAAGGCTGTTCGAGGTGGTACAGAGGGTTAAGGAGGTCAACGCCATGAGACAGAGCATGGCGCCCAACCGCCGGTTTGACGGAGCGTCTTATGATGATACTGAGCTTAAGGCCTCGCCCTCTAAGGCTCTTGACTACATCGTGGCAAAGCCCAGGATGGCGCACTATATTGATTACAGTACAAGAATCTATGAGATTTATCTAAAATATGTGGCGCCGGAGGACTGCCATGTATACTCTATCGACGAGATTATGATGGATGTCACCCATTACCTGGCCACTTATGGGATGTCGGCGCGTAAGCTGGCAGGGAAGATAATCAGGGACATTCATTCTACGACGGGCATTACGGCGACAGCGGGGATTGGGAGTAACCTGTATCTGTGCAAGGTTGCCATGGACATTGTGGCAAAGCATATCCCGCCGGATAAGAACGGGGTGCGCATTGCGAACCTGACGGAGAAAAGTTACCGCCGGATTCTGTGGGCCCATCAGCCCATTACAGATTTCTGGCGGGTGGGGCATGGGTACGCGAAGAAGCTTAAGGAGTACGGCATGTATACCATGGGAGATGTGGCCAGATGTTCCCTTGGAAGGGCGGGAGAATATCATAACGAGGAGCTGCTATACAAGTTATTTGGGGTAAATGCAGAGCTTCTGATTGACCATGCCTGGGGATGGGAGCCTTGTACCATGGCGGATATTAAGTCTTATAAGCCCAGCGCCAACAGTATGGGGGCAGGCCAGGTGCTTCGGTGTCCCTATACGGCGAAAAAGGCGCGGCTGGTGGTTCGTGAGATGACGGAAGCTTTGGTATTAGATTTAGTAGATAAGTGTCTGGTGACAGACCAGATGGTTTTGACTGTAGGTTATGACAGGGAGAACCTGTCAGATTCCAGAAAGAGGAAGTCCTTAAAAGGGGAGATTACCACAGACCGCTACGGGAGGAGTGTTCCCAAACATGCCCACGGCACTGTGAACCTTAAAAGGCAGACGTCTTCTTCCAGGAGGATTGTGGAGGCGGTGCTTCAGCTATATGACGACATTATTCAGAAGGATTTTCTCATTCGGAGGATTACGGTAACCGCGAACCATGTGGTGGATGAGAATAGGGTCAGGAACGAGCCTGTGTTTGAACAACTGGACTTATTCACAGATTATGCAGCTCTTAAAAAAGAGCAGGAGGCCGAAGAAGCAAGTTTGCAGCGGGAGAAGAATCTGCAGCGGGCCATGCTGAACATTAAGAAGAAGTATGGAAAGAACGCGATTTTGAAAGGAACGAGTCTGATGGAGGGCGCGACAGCCATGGAGAGGAATCGACAGATTGGAGGGCATCGGGCATGAGTAAGAACGGGAAAAGCTTCTTGAACAATAGCGAGCTATATAAGTATCAGGATATGATTGAGCTTCCTCATCATGTATCCAAGACCCACGCCCACATGCCGGTGGAGGACAGAGCCGCCCAGTTTGCCCCCTTCGCCGCCCTGACCGGACATTATGAGGCTGTGAAGGAGACGGAGAGGCTTACGGATGAGAGACATGAACTGGATGAATATTGGCAGTCGGATTTAGACAGGAGGTTTAGGGAGATCAGGGGGGTTCAGGGGATACGGCCGGAAGTATCCATCACCTACTTTGTGCCGGATCCTCACAAGGAGGGAGGCTCCTATGTGACGGCTACAGGATATGTGAGGAAGATAGACGAGTATGAACGGACAGTGATTTTAGAGGATGGAACACGGATACGCATGGAAGATATTTTAGACTGTGAACCCCTGCCAAAACCGACGGTTTTACAGCAGGGGGGATTCATAAAGAAAATCCATGATTTTCGTCAAGTTTATAAGAGCCTGTCTTGCCGTATGGCAGCCGTTACAAGGCCTGATGTATGCTTTTTTAGAAGGCCGTGTAATTCCTGGGCATGAATCTGCCCTGGGGCGGAGGCTTTGTCGCCGGAGCCGAAGGTGAGGCAGGAGCCAAACGCCTCGCAGGCAATACGGCTGATGCTTCCCATACCAGACATGGACATGGTGATGATGGGGCGGTCGGCATAGTTAGACGCCATCTCCTCTGTAGCCGCAAGGAGAGTAAGGACATCTTTCCTACTCCTTGGCATTACTGCAATCTTAGGAATGTCTGCGCCCATGTCCTGCATCTTGCGCAGCCGGTATATAAGCTCAGACTTGGCAGGCGTTTTGTGAAAATCGTGGTTGGAGGCCACGACCTTTGTATTACAGTTATGTATGGCAGAGATTAAGTCCGTCACAACGGCGTCTCCGGTGAAAATCTCTACGTCAATAAGGTCTGCCAGGCCTAAGGCTGCCACAGCCTTGTTAAGAGAAACGTAGGATTTTGTATCAAGCTCTGAGACGCCTCCCTCCCGTTTCGTGCGGAAGGTAAATAAAAGGGGGGTGTCCCCAAGAGTTTTGCGCACTTCTGCCAAAACCTCTGTCACCTTTTCTATATTTTCCACGTCTTCAAACCAGTCGGCGCGCCATTCCATCAGATTCATGGGCATATCCATATACTTTTTGGTGAGGGAAATGATTTCTTCACGAGTCTTACCCACATTGGGGATACAGATGGCGGGGATGCCTTCCCCAAGAACAAGGCTCCTTACTTTCAATGTATTCATAGGCGGTCTATTCTCCTTGTGATTGTGTCTTTTGGACCTATTTTAACAAAAATAAAAAAAAGAAGCAAATACGAAAAAGTATTCTAAACCATATATAGTGCGCATATATTCTAACAGCACAGACGGAAGGGGCAAGAGCATGGAGAAATATCATTTATACAAAGATATACAAGCCAGAACAAACGGAGAGATATACATGGGAGTCGTAGGTCCCGTCAGAACGGGAAAATCTACATTTATCAAGCGGTTTATGGATGTGCTGGTGCTGCCAGCCATGGAGGATGAGCACAAAAAGGCGAGGACAAAGGATGAACTTCCCCAGTCTGCGTCCGGACGGACGATTATGACCACTGAGCCAAAATTCGTCCCCAAGGAGGCGGCAGAGATAAAGCTTTCGGAGGATGTGAAGGTACGGGTCAGGCTGATTGACTGTGTGGGTTACATGGTAGAGGGGGCCTCCGGCCACGTGGAGGGCGGGGAGGAACGCCAGGTGAAAACCCCCTGGTTCGACCATGAGATACCCTTTACCAAGGCGGCGGCAATCGGAACCAGGAAGGTCATCCATGACCATTCAACCATTGGTATCGTGGTTACGACGGACGGCAGTATCACAGATATTCCCAGGGAGAATTACCGAGAGGGAACTGAGAAAACCATCCGTGAGCTTCAGAGCATTGGAAAGCCTTTTGTGGTGCTGGTAAATTCCAAGAAGCCCTTTGGAGACGAGGCGAAGCAGGTGGCCCAGGAATGTGAACAGCAGTATGGCACCAAGGCAATTCCCATTAACTGTGAGCAGCTAAAGGAGGAGGATATCACACGAATCATGGAAGCAGTACTGTACGAATTTCCGGTTTCCGAGGTGCAGTTCTTTATTCCGAAGTGGGTGGAAATGCTTCCAAGGGACCACAAGATTAAGCAGGAGCTGTTGGTACATATCAAGGATATCCTGAACCGCTTTGGAGAAATCCGAGACGCAGTCGCAGGAATCGAGCTGCCGGAGTGCATGTACATAGAGGAAATGAAGGTAGACCATATTGAGATGGATACCGGTTGTGTGAAGGTGCGCATACAGGTAGCAGAAAAATTCTACTATGAGATGTTAAGCGAGCTGACCGGAACCCATATTGCGGGGCAGTATGAGCTGGTGGCAGCTATGAAGAACCTGTCGGAGCTGAAAAAAGAGTACGAAGGGGTACGGGATGCATTTGCCTCGGTACGGATGCGTGGTTACGGTGTGGTCAGTCCTCAGAAAGACGAGATTACTTTAGAGGAGCCAACCATCATCAAGCAGGGCAACAAATATGGGGTTAAGATTCATTCGGAGGCTCCCTCCATTCATCTGATCCGCGCAAATATTGAGACGGAGATTGCACCGATTGTAGGAAATGAGCAGCAGGCTCAGGACTTGATTCGCTATATTAAGGACGCCAAGGAAAGTGAGGAGGGAATCTGGGGCACGAATATCTTTGGCAAATCCATTGAGGAGCTGGTGATGGACGGAATGCAGAATAAGATGGCGATGATTAATGACGAGAGCCAGGAGAAGCTTCAGGATACCATGCAGAAGATTGTAAATGACAGCAACGGAGGCTTGGTCTGCATCATTATCTGACGTAAAATGCTTTACACCTCTGGTATTATTTGCTATGATTGTTTTGGAAAACACAGGGTAAAGTCCGTGAGCCGTTCATGGGCTTTATGCCTTTTCCTGACAAGGTTCTATAGATAAAAAGGAGATTCTGGTAAATAAAAGGATTTCCGGCAAATAGCGGAGGTATGATATGAGAGTTGCAATTATTACGGCGAGTACAGATGTATACAGGGGAACTACAGAGAATGAGAGTGGGGAGGCAATCATGGAGATGATGGAGGAGGCAGGCTTTGAGATTGTATTCATGCGTGCCCTTCCCAACGACAGAGAGGTGCTGTCCAGGATAATGGCGAGTTTGGCTGACACGTTCGTGACAGATCTTGTTCTGACCACAGGAGGAGCAGGCTGCGGACCTTTTGACTGTACGCCGGAGGCCACCACGGATATTATAGAAAAGCCAATCTTAGGTATTCCAGAGGCCATGCGCGCCCATACCATGAAGATGACTAAGCGTGCCATGCTGAATCGCAGCGTTGCCGGAATCCGTAAGGAGGTACTGATTGTGAACCTGCCAGGAAAGGCTCAGGCGGTTCGGGAAACTCTTAAATATCTGATACCGGAGTTAGTTCATGCGGTAGAGGTGATTCAGGGCGAGGCGTAATAAGGAGTACAGACATATGAAGATTACATATCTGAAGCACAGTGGGTACGTGGTGGAGGATGCCGGCAGGGCAATGGTTTTCGATTATTATGAGGGAAATCTTCCTGATTTCTTAGAGGCAGTAAAGCTCTATGTATTTGTAAGCCATGTCCACTATGACCATTTTAATCCTCAGATTTTTCAGTGGAAAGATCAATATCCTGATATTCAATATATTTTGTCAAATGATATTGAGGAGAAAGGTTTTAAGGAGAGCTGTACCTTTGTGGGCCCTGGTCAGGAGGTGGTTCTTGACGGGATTAAGATTAGAACTCTTAGGTCCACAGACGAGGGCGTGGCATTTCTGGTGCAGGCAGGAGAACGAAGGATTTACCATGGGGGAGATCTGAACTGGTGGCACTGGGAGGAGGAAAGCAGGGTGTATAATGAGATGATGCGCAGAAGGTTCCTCCATGAGATGGAGAAGCTAGAAGGAGAGTCTGTGGATGTAGCGTTTCTGCCTTTGGACCCTAGGCAGGAGGAGCAGTATGCTTGGGGGTTCGACTATTTTATGCGCCATACTCGGACAGGCTGTGCTTTTCCCATGCATTTCTGGGAAGAATATGAAGTTTACGACCGATTGATTGAGGATACGAGATCAGAGCCCTATCGCCAGCGAGTGATGAAGGTGTCGAAGCCTCAGCAGAGCTTTGAGGTATAAAGGAGAAGAAGGATGAAGGTGAAGATTTATACAGACGGAGCTGCCAGAGGGAATCCAGACGGTCCGGGCGGCTATGGAGCCGTGCTGGAATATGTGGATACAAAGGGAGAGCTGCACACAAAGGAGTTGTCCCAGGGATACAAAAAGACTACCAACAACCGGATGGAGTTGATGGCCGTGATTGCGGGGCTTAAAGCCTTAAACCGGCCTTGTGAGGTAGAGCTTTATTCCGATTCTCAGTACGTGGTCAATGCATTTAATAAACATTGGATTGACGGATGGATTAAAAAGGGCTGGAAGCGGGGGAAGAATGAGCCGGTAAAGAATGTGGATTTGTGGAAACAGCTTTTGGAGGCGAAGGAGAAGCATCAGGTAACGTTTATCTGGGTCAAGGGCCATGACGGGCATCCTCAGAATGAGCGCTGTGATGCCCTGGCCACAGGGGCTGCGGACGGTGAGAATCTGATGGAGGATACCGTCATGGATGCTTGAGTGCCACATACCAGAATGGGTGATATCTGTATTTTCTGTGGCAGACAGAGGGATTTTATGGTAAACTATAGAAGTGTCACACAGAAAATGTGATACCGGAAATATTTTTTAGGAGGTACGGATAACGATGGCATGGTATGATGAGGCAGTATTTTATCACATTTATCCGTTGGGGCTTACGGGCGCGCCGAAGCAGAATACCTACGGGGAGCCGAAGCACCGTCTAAACACCTTGTTGCCGTGGATTGCTCATATTAAGGATATTGGATGTAATGCAATTTATATTGGTCCCTTGTTTGAATCAGTGGGCCATGGATATGAGACTACGGATTACAAGAAGCTGGATAGCCGTCTTGGAACCAATGAGGATTTGACCGCGTTTGTTAAGGAGTGCCACAGGCAGGGAGTGAAGGTCATTTTCGACGGAGTGTTCAACCATACGGGACGGGATTTTTTTGCGTTTCAGGATATCAAGAAGAACAGAGAGAATTCTCGCTACAAGGATTGGTATCGAAACGTGAATTTTTGGGGAAATAATGAGTTTAACGATGGGTTTTCCTACGAGAACTGGGGAGGCTACGATCTTCTTGCGAAGCTGAACCAGCAGAATCAGGAGGTACGGAATTATATTGGGGATGTAATCCGCTTCTGGGTAAAAGAATTCGACGTGGATGGAATCCGTCTGGATGCGGCAGATGTGCTGGATTTTGAATATATGAAGGAGCTTCGACGGGTGGCCAATGAGGTGAAGCCTGATTTCTGGCTGATGGGAGAGGTGATACATGGAGATTACAACCGCTGGGTGAATGAGGGGACACTACATTCTGTTACCAATTATCATTTGCACAAGGCTCTGTATTCGGGCCATAACGACCACAATTATTTTGAGATTGCCCATACGGTGAAGCGTCTTTACGGCATGGGGGGAAACCGTCCAGATGGACTTAAGCTCTATAATTTTGTAGACAACCATGATGTGGAGAGAATTTATACGAAGCTTATCCAGAAGGCCCATTTTGCACCGGTGCACGTCCTGTTATATACCCTTCCGGGAGTTCCGTCTATCTATTACGGCTCAGAGTTTGGGATTGAAGGGCGCAAGGAGAAGCACTCTGACGATTCCTTAAGACCTGCGCTGTCTTTTGATGAGTATGAACATGCCAGGGAGGAGAATCCATATACCAGGCTGATTGGAGCCCTTGGGAAGGTACGCCAGAGTACGCCTGCCCTCTCCTACGGGGATTATAAAGAGTTGACGCTGACGAACCGGCAGTACGCATTTTCCAGAGACTATGAGGGAGAATCAGTAATCGTTACAGTCAATAATGACGACAACGACTTTACCATGAATCTTCCGGCGGGAGACGCAGCGGCCTATGTAGGAGCGCTGTCAGGAGAAAAGGTGGATGTGAACAGCGGCCGTATTTCGGTCAGTGTGAAGGCCAATTCCGGTGAGATTTGGATTCCCTTATCCAAGGGACAGGCTTTGAATGCGGGTGTTATGGCTGATTTAGGCAAGGTTGATGCCGATGCAAAGGTAGAGGCTGTCGAGAAGGCCACAGAGAAGGTGGGAAAATCATCAGCAGGAACAGCCAAGCGGATTGTGACTGATGAGAATGCCAACGCTGCGGTGGAGATTGTAGACGAGAAGGTGGCAGAGGTCATGATGGAGTCTGTGGAGGAGAAGAAGGCGAAGCTGGAATCTAGGGATACCTTGGACGCTGTGGCTGAGAAGATGATTGATGAGGCTATGGAGAACCTTGCACAGTCTGACGCTGCTCAGAAGAAGCCGAAGGAAGATAAAAGGGAATGCTGCCAGGAGGCTTTTGAGAAGGGAAGGATTACAGGGCTTCAGGAGGCGATTCTTGCCATGATGGAGAAGAACGGTCCGGTTACAGACCAGATGAAGAAAGACGTCATGGATAATGTGTACCATGATTCCCTGATTAACTGGATTAAGAGTTTTCGGTGATTGTTTTTTTAAGGATTCTATGTTATATTAGATGCATTGCAAGTAAGACAGGTAATCGCGTCTGTAAATGACAAGTCCTAAAGGCTGTCAGGCCGAAAGGCAGCAGATGAGGAAAGTCCGGGCTTCACAGGGCAGGATGCCGGATAACGTCCGGTGGAGGCGACTCCAAGGAAAGTGCAACAGAAATGAACCGCCATGTATATGGTAAGGGTGGAAGGGCAGTGTAAGAGACTACCGCCCTGCTGGTAACAGTGGGGGCACATGTAAACCCCATCCGAAGCAAGACCGGAAAAAGACAATGTGGCGGCCCGTCACGTCTTAGGTAGGTTGCTTGACCCCGCCGGTAACGGCGGGGCTAGATAGATGATTACCCAACGACATAACCCGGCTTATCGTCTTGCTTGCAGCATTAATTAATAAAATATAAGTCTGGTTATTATTTTAATTTACCGTGATACTTTTCTTCACAGTATTTGCAGCGATAGATCTCTTTGTCTGGGTCAGTCAGTACGAATACGTGATCTAACCCCTGCTCGATGGAGGTGATGCACCTTGGATTCTTGCAGCGGATAATATTGGTAATCTCCTTCGGGAGATGCAGGCACTTCTTTGCCACAATCTTGGAATCTTTGATGAGATTAATGGTAATATTGTGATCAATAAATCCCAGAACATCCAAATCAATAAAATCAATGGGGCACTCGATCTTCATGATATCTTTCTTGCCCATCTTGTTGCTCTTGGCATTCTTGATAATGGCAACGCAGCAGTCTAATTTGTCCAGATGGAGATACTTGTAGATGTCCATGCTGCGGCCTGCCTGTATATGGTCTAATACGAAACCTTCCTCGATACGTCCTACATTCAGTGTATTTTTCAACATGATCTTCCCTCCTACACTTCGATATTAAGCAGCGTCAGAATGAGCGCCATCCGAATATAGACGCCGTACTTAGTCTGTTTGAAATAAGCCGCCCTGGGGTCGTTGTCTACCTCAACAGAAATCTCGTTGACACGCGGAAGCGGGTGAAGGACATACATATCCTTAGGAGCCAGCTCCATTTTCTTGGAGTCTAAGATGTAGAAATCCTTCATACGCACGTAGTCTTCCTCGTTGAAGAAGCGCTCCTTCTGTACGCGGGTCATGTAGAGCAGATCCAGCTTCGGCAGCGCATCCTCAAGACGAACAACTTCTTTGTACGGGATATTCCCCTTATCCAGTACATCAAAGCGCATGTAGCCGGGAAGCCTTAATTCTTCCGGAGAGATTAAGATGAACTTAATCCCTGAGTATCTCACCAGGGCGTGGATCAATGAATGGACGGTACGACCAAATTTCAAATCCCCGCACAGACCGATAACCATGTTGTCCAGACGGCCTTTTAAGTTGCGGATTGTAAGTAAGTCAGTCAATGTCTGGGTTGGGTGCTGGTGCCCTCCGTCTCCGGCGTTAATTACCGGAATAGACGAATGCTGGCAGGCAACCATGGGCGCGCCTTCTTTGGGATGGCGCATAGCACAGATATCCGCATAACAGGAAACGGTGCGGATGGTGTCGGAAACGCTCTCCCCTTTGGCGGCAGAGCTGGACTCTGCGGATGAGAATCCAAGGACGCTTCCGCCTAAGTTCAGCATTGCGGCCTCATGGCTCAGTCTTGTCCGTGTGCTTGGCTCATAGAAAAGGGTTGCCAGCTTCTTCCCCTGGCAGGCATGGGCGTACTTGGCTGGGTTGGCTTCAATGTCAACGGCCAGGTTCATCAGTCGATCCAATTCTTCTACGGAAAAATCAAGCGGACTCATTAAGTGTCTCATAAAAACCTCCTTATGATGTAAATGAAAAATATAAAAATGTATGTATATCATCAACGGCTTCGGCCCTTGGCCATAACCGCGTGATGTCAGGTAAGTGGGGCGTCTGCCGCCTGTAGAGTATGATTCTGATGAAAATATAATATTGAAAATATATCAATGAAAATAGTGAGTATTTGTAAATATGAATGTTTGAATGAATAGAGCAAGAAAGGAAGAATATGAATTAACTTAAATAAAAAATTATCAATAAGAAACGAAATGAATATAACCAGCCATCCATATAAAATATGAATGATAAAGCACGGCTTGTCTATATAGAGGCAGTCTGCGCTGCTGTTACATTCTTGGATATTCATGCCTTGTCCTCCCTACTTGAAAATCTTTCATATTATAATATAACAAATAGGAAAGATTTTCAATGTTTTATGAGGATTTTTTCAAACAATAATCCAGCGCCGAACCAAAGGGGCGCGTAATCCAGGCGAATTAAGCCTCTGATATTCAAGGGGGCTTCGCTGTAGTCCCAGGGGCATGCATCAAATTTTTTCAGGAAAGAGCCGGTCAAATATTCGCCGCAGAAAATGCAGCAGGTGTATACGCCTCCTCGCAAAAACAGGCTTTTTCCCTTGAGCAGCCGGCAGACGGGCGCCAAAAAGCTTGCCATGCCGTAGATAGGGAACATCCAGATGGAAGTGTTCCCTGTTAGTTTTGGGTTTTCGTCCTGCAGGGAGTGAAGTCCTGTGAAAAGGATTTCCATGCACCATCCTGTGGTCCCGCAGGTTAGGAAATTATGCTTCATAGAATTAAGTATGGCAAAGGAATGTGGATTTTATACAGAAAATATATTATAATACCTTATAGTTACACCCAGGGGGGGATGCTGTAACGGTTTATCTTGGGGCAGGCGGTCTTCTTCTTTGAAGACTTAATTTACAAAAATAAAAATCAAGGAGAAAATAATATGGCAACATTGGCGGAATTAAGGGTACAGATAGATGCGGTAGATGACGAGCTTGTAAGGCTGTTTGAGGAAAGAGTGCGTTTAGGCGGCCAGGTGGGGGATTATAAGATTCAGAACGGAATGAAGATATTTGACCGTCAAAGAGAGCGGGAGAAGCTTAAGGATGTGGCAGAAAAGGCAAGTACAGAGTTTAACAAGAAAGGTGTGCAGGAATTATTTGAACAGTTGATGGCAATGAGCCGGAAGGTTCAGTACCAAAAGCTTGTGGAGGCGGGAGCCCTTGGGCGCCTGCCCTTTATCGGAGTAAAGGAGTTGGATACCCAGAATGCAAGAGTGGTATTTCCTGGGACAGAAGGGGCCTACAGCCAGGCAGCGATGGAGTATTATTTCGGTGAGAAATGCAACAGCTTCTATGTCCGAACATTTCGGGATGCCATGGAGTCCATTGAGGAGGGGGCGGCAGATTTTGCTGTGCTTCCCATTGAGAATTCAACGGCGGGGGCTGTGGACGAAATGTACGACCTTTTGGTTGAATTTGAAAATTATATCGTGGGGGAGACGATTATTCCCATTACTCATACGTTGGCGGGGCTTCCTGGAACAGAGCTTTCGGACATAGAGCGCGTGTATTCCAAGGGGGTTGCGTTGATGCAGGCGTCCCGTTTTCTGGACGAGCATAGCGGATGGCAGCAGATTAGCGTGGCGAATACGGCGATTGCAGCAAAGAAGATTATGGAGGATAAGGATAAGAGTCAGGCGGCAGTCTGCAGCGCCAATGCTGCGAAGATTCACGGGCTTGAGGTGCTTGTTGATAATATTAATGATGATCCCAATAATTCCACTCGTTTTATCGTGGTGACAAACCAGAAGATTTTTCATAAGGACGCCAAGAAAATCAGCATTTGCTTTGAGGTGCCCCATGAGAGCGGTTCTTTATATCACCTGCTGTCTCACTTTATTTACAATGATCTGAATATGACAAAGATTGAGTCAAGGCCAGTGGAGGGGAGAAACTGGGAGTATCGGTTTTTTGTGGATTTTGAGGGGAATCTTGCAGAACCGGCGGTAAAGAATGCGATTCGCGGGCTTAGGGAGGAGAGCAGGAGCCTGCGGATACTTGGGAACTACTAATATGTTGTGTTTAGGAGTGAGTAAATGAGAATCAATGAATTAATCTTATATAAGCATATGGAGGAAGGAAAGCTGCTTTGGGATATGACCTTTCTTATGGAGAATTATGACAATACTTATTATAATTCTGAGGATTTAAAGGGGCTATTGTTTGACTGTGTAAATGAGCTTCTGGAGATGGGGGTCAGCCATGGGTTTGAGGGAAATCTATGGCATAATTATCTGACCTATCTTCTGGCCAGCCATGAGAATGCTTATAGTACCTCCTGCGAGATTGTGGGTCAGGTGTCAGGCAGCATCAATGAGATTGCAGAGCATGATTTCGGGATTTTCAAGGAATTGTTTGACTATGATTTCGGGGAAATGAAGGATGCGCTTAAGGCTGGGTGTATGTCTGTGCTTCTTGACTATCGGGGAATGGAGGGACACGGGAAGGTGTTTAACAAAAGGCTTCGGGATAGAATCTGTGATTTAAGCAAGAACCTAGCGGACACAGAGGATGCTAGGGAGTTTAAGGATACTCTGACTCAGTTTTACAAGGAATTTGGCGTGGGAAAGCTGGGGCTTCACAAAGCGTTTCGGGTAGAGCATGGGGACGGTATGGCCAGGATTGTTCCGATTACGAAGATTGCCCATGTGCATCTTGACGACTTGGTTGGGTATGAGATTGCCAAGGAGAAGCTGATTGCCAATACGGAGGCGTTTGTGGCGGGAAGAAGGGCAAATAACTGCCTTTTGTTCGGTGATGCCGGAACAGGGAAATCCTCCTCCATTAAGGCGGTTTTGAATCAATATTATGATAAAGGGCTTCGCATGATTGAGGTATATAAGCACCAGTTTCAGGACCTGAATGATATTATTTCCCAGATTAAGAATCGCAATTACAAGTTTATTATCTATATGGATGATCTTTCCTTTGAGGAATTTGAGATAGAATATAAGTATCTGAAGGCTGTGATTGAGGGCGGATTGGAGAGGAAGCCGGATAATATCTTAATCTACGCCACGTCCAACCGAAGACATCTGGTTCGTGAGACTTTTCGAGATAAGGCGGATCGAGACGAGGAGCTGCATACCAATGATACGGTGCAGGAGAAGCTGTCTTTAGTGGCAAGGTTTGGAGTGACCATTTATTTCGGAAAGCCGGAGAAGAAGGAGTTTCAGGAGATTGTGCGGCAGCTTGCCAGGCGAAACGGGATTGAGATGCCAGAGGATGAGCTTTTGCTTGAGGCAAATAAGTGGGAGTTAAGCCATGGCGGGCTGTCGGGGAGAACGGCGCAGCAGTTTATTGATTTTCTTATGGGGAGGAGGGAGGTTTGAGCCTCTCTTAATCAATTATCCTATATTTGAGAAAATATTTACATAAAGATGTTCCAATAGTATAATTAATTCATATTTTATTATAGAAGGTTTTAACAATATATAAATTTAAACGAATAATTCATATCAGAAACGGTTTTATGTGATAATTGCCACATGGAAATTAAATGACGTTATAATGGTTTAGGTCAATATGTCCCAAATCCGGTACAGGCATAAAGTAGAACAGGGAATATCATTCTAAAAAAATTAATAATTTTTATAGAAATTGTAATTTAGAGGATGATGATGAATGTGTGGTTACATGTATATATCCGTCTATATGGGAAGATAAGAATAAAACAATAGAAATTATTATTGCCAATGAATCAAATAATGTAATTGGTGCTAGAAGTAAAGTAAATAATATTGACATAGAAGACTATAAATTATCTCTTAAAACTTTATGTGAATCAATAAAAATAAGAAAAACACACTGACAATTTGATTGATATCAAGAATTTGAATGTAATCGAAACTAAAGATGGTGTTCCAATAAAGTTATTTGCGACAGTTAAAAATAAATCAAATGCTATTTATGCAAATCAAGTTGGGATTAAATCGGCAGGTCTTATAAGTACAGAGTTTTTTCAGCCAATAGATTCTTTTGAAAAATCGTATGCAGAGTCTAAGGGATATTTGTGAATATTTTAATGATGGTGTCTCAGCAATACGGTTATTTGATTATGATCAAAATAAAAGTTACTTTTTTGAAAATAATAAATTTGAAAGGGGAATAAGAGCATATGAAAGTAAAAAGGTTCGACAAATAATAGATGCTCAATTGAAAGGGTGTGTATATTTAAGTAAAAATTATTCTATAGAAATTGTAATTCCATTTGTAACAAACATTCAAGATATAATTACAATAAAAAATAAGTTAAAAGAATATGATAGTAATATTCCTGTATGTGTGATGATAGAAAATCCTGCATCATATTTATCAGTGAAAGAATTTGCTGAATATGTAAATTCTTTTTCTATTGGAACAAATGATCTTTTACAATATTTTTTTGCATGTGATAGAGATTCTATAAGTAAAGAAATAAATTATATAAATCCGTATTCTAAAGCGTTAATAGATTTTTGGCAATTATATCCTTCAAATCTTCTTAATAAAACTAGAATATGTGGGCAGTTGCCTATTTATCCATACATGTTACAGACATTAATACAATTAGGATTTAAAAATTTTTCTATTCCTTCACCAATGATACCTTTTGTTGCAAAAAAAATAAAAAATATATCACTTTGTCAAGAATTTATTGCACATCTTAAAACTTTAACGAATGATGATGAAGTTAGAAATTATATAATAGCAACAATGTTAAAATAATATGTACGTGGAAAATAGTATTTCACTTGTCAAATACAGAATACGCAGGGCGTGCGAGCTGTTGTCTGAGTATTTTAAAGAGAATGATGTATGAAATTATCAAACCATATGTTAAGAAAGCAACTTGGCGCGAAAATAAAGTTTATTATACAGAAAAAAATGCAGGAAACCACGGGGCTGTCTGAGAGGGCGGAGATTTGATTATCTTATAAACCATTACGATAAGATGTGACCTGGAAACAGAAGGGAGATGAACCCTGCTGTTTCCAAGAATTTCAGAACTTGATCTGCAATTTCTGCATAAGAGCCTCTTGTAAAACCTGAGAGAAATTTATGCCAATGGACGTAGCTTCCTCGTTGAGCCATTCTGGAATACTAAGCGTTTTTTTAACAGATCGGGGGCTGGTTCTTTTTTTATATGCCAGTAGGTCGAATTCGATTACAACAAGGAAAGCATCTTTTTCGACGGTTATATCAGTAGGGTCTGATGGTTCTGGTAAGGCTTCGCTTTCAGCTTCGCGTGATGTGAGCGCTAGGCCGAGAGCATTGACAGCCATTTCATATGCTTGTGTCATATTGTCTCCCTCAGTAAGACATTCTGGAATATCTGGGAAGGTAATCCAGAAGCCTCCTTCCTCGGCTTTGTGAAAAATAGCGGGATAAAATACTAATCTATTCATGCAGATACCTCCATTTTTAATGACAGAGCTACTTTAGCCCCGCCTGCTTTAATATTGCTTGCTCTAATCCTTTTTTCATGGCCTGTGAATGATAAGGAACGATTACCTGTTTTCCAGTTTCGGGATTCCTTAATTTTACGTGGGAACCGTTTTGACTGACAGCTATAAAACCATTTTGCTTCAACATTTTAATGATTTCCTTTGGTGTTAATGGCATCTATTGAATCTCCTTTCCTTATCATGTATTTATTATAATACGTAATATTACGTGTGTCAATAACTTAACATCTCTTAACAATTCCTTAATATATTGAAAAATTTACCAATAAGTGATAAAATTATTTATGTACCAGCAGACACATTTTGATTAATAAGGGGCAAAGGAGGAGTTAAATTGCAAAGAATAAGAAGATTCCTGGTACTTACACTTCTTGTATGTCTTGGCGCGACGCTGCCGGACATAATGAGTCATGCAGAGGAAATGTCAGGGGAGCAGACATCTGCAGGATCAGGATTAGAGGATGAGAACTCTCAGCGTCTGGATGCGGTTACGGCTATGGATGAAGCCGGTAACATTTTTGAAGTGGACGAGGAGGGAGGAGAGCTTAACGATCCAGGGATTGCCGCATATTCACGGGACATTTCTGTGAAGGTGGTCAATTTCCGGACAAAGGGCAATGCAGTTACAAATTATACGGAATATAAAACAGGGGCGGCAGGCTATACCAACGGCGCATATGGCGCGGATGCCGCTTACCTTGGGACGAACGGCGGTAAGGTTCGTTTCATGCTGTCAGGCGTTGTGGGGGAGGTGTCCGCAGACGAGGTCCAGGTGGTGGATTTTTCAAATGCCAAGTCGATTAGTTATTATGCCGTGGAGGGAGGAAGGCTGCGCCATTATATTACTCAGGACATGTCGTTAGAAAAGCACGCCACTTCTCTGGATAACGGCAGCGCGCCTACATACCTGCAGGCAGGGGTAACCTATTATAGCTATGACGGACATTATTTCTATACAGATTATGGAACTATGATAGGGGATTACCAGAATGAGACAAGAGCAGCTTCTGTGAATTCGGGAAATCCCTATTACAACTATTACCAATATCTGCCGTTTCGCAGCAGAACCTCATACAGCGGGCAAGAGCTTAACAGCCTGATGATAGGAAAGATAAATGGTTCGTCGAAGTTAAATAACACCGGAGATTATTTTACCAACAGCCAGAATACCTACGGGGTGAATGCACTCATTATGACCGGTATTGCGGCAAATGAAAGCGGATGGGGGACAAGCAGTATCTGCCAGAATAAGAATAACCTGTTTGGGCTTAATGCAGTGGACGCGTCTCCGGGAACCAGCGCCAACACCTATGCAAGCGTGGAGGAATGTATCCGCCAGTTTGCAGACGGATGGATGTCCAGAAAATATCTGAATCCCAACGGCTGGACCTACAAAGGCGGCTTTCTTGGCAATAAGGCCAGCGGAGTGAATGTAAAATACGCCTCTGACCCTTACTGGGGCGAGAAGGCGGCGAATATTATCTGGCTTCTGGATGGGAACGGAGGCGGCAGAGATGCCTATGCCTATACCATCGGTATCAAGGATACCATTGCCACGGGCCATACTAGTGTAAATGTGCGCAATGGAAGCAGCCAGTCGTCAGCCAGCCTTTATAAGACCGGTGCGTCCTCCAACTATGCCGTGTTGCTTCAGGATATGGCAGCAGAGAATGGATATTACAGGATTCAGAGCGACGGTGTGCTAAGTGGTGATCGTTCTGGACTGAATACCAAAGCAGGAGAGTATCAGTTTGAGCAAATGTTTGCCTACATACACTCAGATTATGTGGCGGTTGTGAATCAGGGAGGAACTGTTGCGGCGAAGAAAGAGCTTCAGTCTGTCACCATCAGTCAGGCTCCTGCAAAGACTGTATATACAGCAGGCGAAGTATTTGATCCGGCAGGCATGGTCGTGACGGCAGGGTTCAGTGACGGTTCACAGGAAGATGTGACGTCGGTGATTACGTATAGCCAGGAACCGCTGCAGGCAGGTACGGGAAGTATCACGGTATCTTATACATATGAAGAAACTGTTATGTCAGCGGAGCAGGCAATTACTGTGAACGAGTCTGCGGCAACGCCAGAGCCGGATGAGGGTCAGCCGCCGGTAACGACCCCAACACCGGACGAAGTGACGCCACCGGTAACGACTCCGACGCCAGAGCCGACACCAGACGAAGTGACGCCGCCGGTAACGACTCCGACGCCAGAACCGACACCAGACGGAGTAACGCCCCCGATACCAGGGACAGATTCTACGGCAGGGACAGATTCTACGCCGAGTCCGACGCCAGGCGCAGAGGACAATTTGAATCCGATATCCGTCTCTGACACGAAATTAGACACAGAAGAGGACGGAAATACAGGAGACACTTCCACACCGGAGGCAACTTTGACACCTTCAGTTAAGAATGACAGTACAGGTATCTGGGTTCGCGGCGGAACCAGTGAAGGAGTTGCGTGTATGGTTGAAGTGGTTGCGAAGGATTCCGAGCCTTACCATACCTACATAGAGCCAGTCAAAGATAAAGTTATTCTTGGAGTCTATGACATTAGTTTGACAATAGGTCTGGCAGAAGGTGAAACGACAGAGGTTGGTATTCCTGTCGGGGAACAATACAATGGAAAGAAGACGGTTGTTCTGCATTATGACAGCAGTAAGGGATTGGAGAGGTTTACACCTGTGGTGGAGAACGGAGAAGTGGTTGTTAGGGTTTCTGGTTTCTCACCATTTGTGGTAGCGTTAGATGAAGCGCCGCCTGCTTCTTCTCCCAAGGCAGAGCAGAAGCCTCAAGAGGCCCAAGCCGTAAGGAGAGCGCCGGTGACAGGAGATGAAAGCCAGGCTGTGCTGTGGGGAGTACTGCTAACGCTGTCCTTTGGAATGATTTCTATGTATTTATTTAGTAAGAAGCGTATCAAATAGTAAGAAGAAAGGGAAACCCTTGGAGTGAAGATTCTGAGGGTTTTCCTTAGCAACAAATGCTTTACACCACAATCACCGATTGATATAATAAAAGTAGCAAGTAAATGGCACTTATAAAAGGTGGTGAGGATATAACGGAAAAAGAGATGTTAAAACTCTCAGTCGAAGAGTTCTCAAGGTTACAAGATTATATGATAGAATCCGACAAAGATTCTAACGCATATAAAAGAATGAAACGGCGTTATATTGAATTAAAAGTTATTCTTACGGCTTCAGGCATCAACATATCAGAACTCGATTATATTAAAGAGTAGCAGCTAAATAAGCAGATCAATATACGGATGAGCCGGCTAAGTATTGGCCATAGTTTAGGATTATGTATTGTATGAAAAAAGAATTAGAGAATATGGTACAACAAAATCGCAGAGTAATGTACTCTGCGATTTTGTTGTAAACAGCATGTCTATTATAACCATCATACACTGAGAAACCAGTACCTGATTTCATTACCTAATATTTTTTGAAAACAGGTTGACAGATATAAGCATGTATGCTAATATAATCAGGAATAATTTAGTACTTTAAAGCGTTACGCTTTAAAGTAAAACTAAATATATGGCTTGGAGGAAATGAGAGATGTCAAAGGAAATATTGTGTCTGATTATGTTGGTTATATTCTTTGCCGTCATGATCTATGTAGGGTTCTACTCAAGGAAGCATGCAACAGATGTAGACGGGTTTGTGCTGGGGGGCAGAGGCGTCGGCCCCTGGCTGACTGCGTTTGCCTTCGGAACGTCTTACTTTTCGGCGGTTATCTTCGTGGGATATGCCGGACAATTTGGCTGGAACTTTGGAATGTCCGCTACCTGGGCGGGCCTTGGCAATGCCTTTATCGGTTCGCTGCTTGCGTGGAACATTCTTGGAAGAAGAACCCGTGTCATGACCCAGCATTTGGATGCTAAGACCATGCCGGATTTTTTTGGAAAACGGTTTGATTCCGTTCCCCTTAAGGTAGCAGCTTCGGTTATCGTATTTATTTTTCTGATTCCCTATACTGCCTCTCTCTACAATGGGTTATCAAGCCTGTTTGGGCTGGTTTTTGATATCCCCTACTGGGTGGTAATTGCGGTGATGGCTGTGCTTACGGGATTTTACGTGATTTTCGGGGGATACATGGCTACGGCGATTAATGATTTTATTCAGGGAATTATTATGCTGTTTGGCATCTGCGCCGTGATTGGGGCTGTGTTGTCCGAAAACGGCGGCTTGCTTGAGGCCACGAAAACTCTTGCGTCCATTACAGGCGACGCAGGATGGGAGGGGGCGTATTCGGCTTTCCTTGGACCGGACCCTCTGGCGCTTCTGTTTGTGGTAGTCTTAACCTCCCTTGGTACGTGGGGGCTGCCTCAGATGGTGGGTAAGTTCTATGCCATTAAGAGTGAGAAGGATATACATAAGGGAACGGTGATTTCCACGGTGTTCGCCATCATCGTGGCAGGAGGATGTTATTTCCTGGGGGGCTTCGGGCGACTGTACGGTGATCAAGTGGTGATGAACGAGGCGACGGGAAAACCATTGTTCGACACCATTGTTCCTACCATGCTGTCTACTCTGCCGTCGGTGGTGATTGCGGTGGTAATCGTGCTGGTTTTGTCAGCGTCCATGTCCACTCTGTCTTCGCTGGTGCTGACCTCAAGCTCTACCTTCACTTTGGATGTGATTAAACCGGCAGTAAAGCAGGGGATGTCGGATAAGAAGCAGGTCATGATTATGCGGATTTTTATCGTGTTCTTTATTCTAGTATCGGCTGTGATAGCTATTTTTAAGGACGCACATCCAGAGGTGACGTTTATTGCCCAGATGATGGGCGTGTCCTGGGGGGCGCTTGCAGGGGCCTTTCTTGCACCGTTTTTATATGGCTTGTACTGGAAGGGGATTACCAAGATTTCCGTGGTAATATGCTTTTTCTGGGGCTGCGGGATTGCGCTTTTGCAGTTGTTTGTGACATTAGGTGGGGTTGATGTCACCGGATGGGGTATGGTGCTTGGATATATTTTTAAATCCTCCATCAATTCAGGTGTAATTGCAATGGTGGGAGGATTGGTACTTGTCCCTGTGATCAGTTTATTTACCAAGAAGCAGGACGGGGAAGAACTTGGGAAGATTTTCGCCTGCTATGATGAGATGGTGACGATTACCAAGAAGTCTTCACTTCAGGAGTAAGATTAATAGGATAAAATATATCAAGGAAAGTGATTAAAATCAGCACTTTCCTTTTTGTTGTACTTATGTTAGGATAAGAGTGTGTTAAAAAAGAGCAATAGTTTTGATTAATATTATACAAGGAGAGAGCAATAGTTATGAAGAATTGTAAGAAATATGAGAGAACCTATTTTATGCCGCCAGAGGTAACTTACGACTGGGTGAAGAAGGAGTACGTTGACAAACCGCCTATGTGGTGCAGCGTGGATTTGCGTGACGGGAACCAGGCTTTGATTGAGCCAATGAGCCTTGAGGAGAAGCTTGAGTTCTTCCAGATGTTGGTGGATATTGGGTTTAAGGAGATTGAAGTAGGATTTCCGGCGGCGTCTGAGACAGAATACCAGTTTATGCGGACGCTGATTGAAAAGGATATGATACCAGACGATGTGACGGTGCAAGTGTTGACCCAGGCCCGCGAGCACATCATTAAGAAGACCTTCGAGGCGGTTAAGGGAGCGCCGCATGCGGTGGTGCATCTGTATAACTCCACGTCGGTTGCTCAGCGTGAGCAGGTATTTAGAAAGAGCAAGGAGGAGATTAAACAGATTGCCATTGAAGGGGCCCGTCTTCTGTTAGAGCTGGCGTCTGAGACGGACGGGAATTTTACCTTCCAGTACAGTCCGGAGAGTTTTCCGGGGACTGAGGTGGATTATGCGGTGGAGGTCTGCAATGCGGTTCTGGATGTGTGGAAGCCAACGGCAGACAATAAGGCCATTATCAATATTCCCACCACTGTGGAGAATGCCATGCCCCATGTATTTGCCTGCCAGTTGGAATATGTGAATAAGCATCTTAATTACAGGGACAATGTGATTCTCTGTCTTCATCCTCACAATGACAGGGGATGCGGCGTTGCCACGGCAGAGCTTGGAATCCTGGCGGGAGCAGATCGAATTGAGGGAACGTTGTTTGGAAACGGAGAGCGTACTGGTAATGTGGATATTGTGACCATGGGAATGAATATGTACTCCCACGGCGTAGATCCTGGATTGGATTTCTCAGACATGAAGCACATCCGAGAGACCTATGAGCGCCTTACCAGGATGCATGTGTACGAACGGCAGCCTTACGCCGGAGATTTGGTGTTTACCGCATTTTCCGGCTCGCATCAGGATGCTATTGCCAAGGGCATGACCTGGAGGGAGGAGAAGGAGTGCGAGACATGGACGGTTCCGTACCTTCCCATTGACCCTCAGGATGTGGGAAGAAGATATGATTCAGATGTAATTCGTATCAACAGCCAGTCTGGTAAGGGTGGCGTTAATTATATTCTGAAGCAGAGCCATGGCATCAATCTGCCGCAGAAGATGCGGGAAGAGGTGGGATATCTGGTGAAGGATGTGTCGGATAAGGCGCACAAGGAGTTGACGCCGGACTGGGTATATCAGATTTTCTCAGACCACTATATCAACACCAGACCTGTATTCCATATCGACGAGTGCCATTTCAGGCAGGTGGACGGTATTACGGCGGATGTGACCATCAACCATGGCGGCGAGGCAAGGGTGATTACTGCTATGGGAAACGGACGTCTGGATGCGGTCAGCAATGCCATAAAGCAGTATTTCAATATCAGCTATGAGCTTCGTTTTTACGAGGAACATTCCCTGACCAGAGGCTCCTCCTCCAAGGCAGTCGCCTATGTAGGGATTGTGTGCAGCGGTAAGACCTTCTGGGGCGTGGGAATCGACGCGGATATTATCAAGTCCTCCATGGAGGCGCTGACGGTGGCTGTAAATAAGATTGAGGAGATTGGCAGCGCTGACGGATGTAAGGATGAGAGGATGATTGAGATCATGAATTATATCCAGGCAAATTATATTGATATCACACTGGATGATTTAGCGGAGAAGTTTTATCTGTCAAAGCCTTATATTTCCAAGTATATTAAGGAAAAATCCGGTCTGACCTTCGGAGAGCTGGTGAAGAAAATTCGGATGAAGAAGGCAAAGGCGCTGCTTAAGAGCAGCAATATGACGGTGGAGAATATTGCGCTGTCCGTAGGCTATCAGAATGTAGAGCATTTTAACCGGATGTTTAAGAAGGCTTATAATACCACGCCGATGCAGTTTCGGAATCAGAAGTAGGCCCAAAGGAGATAAAAGGATGATTATAGCGGCAAGATATTTAATAACAGGGGACGGAAAGACTGTACTTGAGAACCAGGCGGTGCTTACGGGTGCAGACGGAAAGATTCAGAAAATCGCACCCCTTACAGACATTACTAGGGAATATCCCAAGGAGGAGGTGAAGGACTATGGCGATGGGACCCTTCTTCCGGGCCTATGCGATATGCACGTTCATCTGGGCTACTGGTATTCTCAGCCGGACGGCTTCAACTATGGGTCCCAGTTGATTATGCTCTATGCCCTTCAGCATGCTCAGGCGGCGTTTGAACGGGGGATTACGTCTGTCAGGGATATGTCCTCTGCCCACGGCGTCTGTAAGAACTTAAAGCTGGCGGCGGAGAAGGGATTTGTCACCATTCCCAGGATTACCCACACGGATACCGGAATCTGTATGACCGGCGGCCATGCCTGGGAGGAGGTGGAGCAGGTTGACGGACCCTGGGAGGTCAGAAAGGAGATACGCAGACAGATACGCGACGGGGCTGAATGGGTGAAGGTCTTGACCACCCATCGAACCCACACGCCGGAGTTGACCCAGGAGGAGCTTGATGCGGCTGTGGACGAGTGCCACAGAAGGGGAATCAAGTGCGGCGTCCATGCGGGAACCAATCCGGGAATCCAGATGTGTATTGACGCCGGATTTGACACCATTGAACATGCAACCTTCATGACCCTTGACCATGCGAAGCAGATGGCAGAAAAGGGGATTGCCTGGACGCCCACCATCATGGCCTATACCTTGCTTTATGATATCTGTAAGGAGAATATGGAGAAGCATGCAGGCGCGCCTGCCGGAGATCCGGTGATGCAGAAGGAGATGAAGGATTACCAGTATTTTGAGCCTGCATATAAGGCATATCGGGACCATTTTAAAGAATTCTATGATACAGGCGTGACGGTGATTGCGGGAACGGATATGGTGATGTACCAGTCGCCCCTTTTGCCTCTGAATCGGGAACTTAAGTATATGGTGGAGTATGGTATTACGCCTGTCCAGGCCATTCAGACAGCCACCTCCAATCCGGCCAAGGTTCTTGGTGTGGAGGAGGAGAGAGGTCTGGTGAAGGAAGGGCTTGACGCGGATCTACTAGTGGTAGGCGGGGACTTGAGTAAGGACATTACCAGACTGGGCGACGTGAAGCTGGTTACTCTTGGCGGAAAGAGGGTATTTGAAAATGGAATCCGCTATGTGGGGACTGGTAATCTGACCATGTAATCTGCCAAAGCTTGGGGAAACTTGGCTAAATAGATAAGCAATACTGTTGAATGTAAAAAGGACATTCCTAAGGCAAGGGGGAGCGTCCTTTTTACATCCATAGGATTAAATCCCGATTTTGAGAAGCTCGGTCATTTCCCAGTCTGTCACTCTGCCTTAGTCAAAATAAAAAGCCCCTTCCTCGAAGACATCCGCCGGTGCACTTCTTTCGCAGCGCATGAGCGCCTTGCTCCTTGCCCGCAGAACCGCAAGACTGAAGGGCTTTCATATATTATTGAATCGGATGATTTCTTTAAGAATTATACAAACTAATATTGTAATTTTCAATCTTGAGCTATTAAATTATCGTTGTTTTTATATGACAAATATGATACAATTTTAATACAAATATATTGGAGGTGCATTATGGCTACATTACAAATACGTATTGATGATACAATTAAAAAACAGGCTGATACTTTATTTTCCAGTTTGGGGCTGGACACATCAACAGCAATCCGTATTTTTTTAAATGCCGCTATCGAAAACGCAGGTATCCCTTTTTCTGTGCAACATAAGACAATCCCCTATCAGCTTGAGGAGGCTGTTTATGATAGCCGTTTCCGAAGAAATCTTAATGGTCCTTTTGATCAAGCACAAGATGCCGTTGCCTCCATGCTGGAGGATTAACCTATGTATAAGATTGTCTACACGAATCGTATGAAAAAGGATGCCAAATTAATGAAAAAGCGGGGCAAGGATATGCAAAAACTTGTCAACGTGCTTTCAATGCTGGCTAATGGCAATTCTTTACCTGTCCAGTATAAAGACCACTCTTTAACTGGAAATCTACATGACTTCAGGGAATGTCATATAGAACCCGACTGGTTGCTTATGTACCAGATTTATGAAGATACTCTTATCCTTTCGGCTACTGCAACTGGTACCCATGCAGATCTGTTTGGGAAATAAGCCCCTGTTGTGTAAGCTTATCAAATCTATATACTACTATCCATTGGTTCCCTGAAGCATCCTTTCAGTTTTCCGTATGACTATAAAGTAACTGATGACCAGTATAATGGTTGCCCCCGTCCAAGCCATAATCTCCGCATAGAAAATCCCCTTTTCCCCAATGAGCATAGGGAGGAGGATGGCGGTCATGGCACGCATAACGAATTCCGCGACGCCGGAGACCAGTGGAAGAACTGTGTTGCCCATTCCCTGTATTGCAGAACGTGTGATGTGAAGGATATACAGAATGGGCAGACATACGCTCATGACGGCCAGATAATAATATGCGATGTTAAGTGTCTGTATGAATTCCTCCTGGGTGCCGGAGATGAACCACCCAAGAATCATCTTTCCGGCAAACAGCATCAAAAGGGCAATGACCAGAGAAGTTAAAAGGGCAATGAGTACGGCGGACTTCACTCCTTTGCGGATGCGGTCCGTCCTTCCCGCGCCGAGATTTTGTCCGGCGTATGTAACCATGGAATAGCCGTAGGAGGTGGCGGCCACCTCCAGCACGCCGTACAGCTTGTTGGTGGCAGTAAATCCGGCAATAAAGATGACGCCGAACCCATTTACCACGAATTGTACGATCATGCCCCCAACGGATATGATAGCATTCTGAAAGGCCATGGGAAATCCAAGCATCAGAAGGCGTAAGGGAAGCCGTCTGTCTGTTATGCAAAAATCAGAAGCCGCCAGCCTTAAAAGCTCAAGCTTGCGGATGTGGTACAGGCAGAACAGACTGGAAATCAACTGTGCAATCAAGGTTGCGACGGCGGCTCCGGCAATCCCGAACCCAAAGACCAGGACGAACAGAAGGTCAAGGGCGATATTGGTGATTGCGGCGACAATCATGGCATGTAAAGGCGTCTTGCCGTCCCCAAGGGAACGAAGGATGGATGCCAACAGATTGTACGCCATTACAATCGGGATGCCAAGATACATGATGCGCAGGTACAGCAAAGTGTCGGGAAGAATCTTTGGCGGTGTCTTAAGGAGATTTAAAACCGGATGGGCCAGCAGTTGTCCAGCTATGAGAAGCACCAGGGCGGATAAAAGGGACAGAACGGCGGAATGGCCGACAGATTTACGCAGGTTATCATATCGGCCTGCGCCGAACTCCTGTGCCATCAGGATTCCAAAGCCCTGGGTAAAGCCCTGGATAATTCCAAGCATCATCCAGTTCAGCCAGTCGGCGGCGCCTAAGGCGGCAAGGGCGCCCACGCCAAGAGCCTTTCCTACCACCATAGTGTCCACCACAGTATACAGTTGTTGAAATACATTGCCTACCATTAAGGGGAGGGCAAATGTGAAAATCAGGGAAGCGGGCTTCCCTTCCGTCATGTTTTTGATGTGTGCTGCCATCATCTTACCTCTTCTTTAATAATATCCGAAAGTTTCCGACAAAGCATAGCATAATTTTTATTGGGATTCAATATAAAAATTGTGCTTTAGCCTGTTTTATGTTACAGTATCCATATATTATTTTTTATGTAGGAGGTTTCGTTTATGAACGTAGCAGAAAGGATTTTTGCTCTCCGGTCACTCATGAAAGAAAAAGGGATTGACGCATATGTTGTGCCGACTGCCGACTTTCACCAGAGTGAATATGTAGGAGAGCATTTTAAGGCAAGAAAGTATATTTCCGGCTTTAGCGGCTCTTATGGAACGGTAGTCGTAACCAAAGACGATGGGGGACTCTGGACAGACGGAAGATATTTCTTCCAGGCGGAGAATGAGCTTAAGGACAGCGGGCTTCGTTTGATGAAGATGTTTGTAGGCGATACGCCGTCGATTACGGAATATCTGTGCGACCGTGTGCCTAAGGGCGGGACGGTTGCGTTTGACGGGCGCGTGCTGTCTATGGGAGAGGGGCAGGAATACGAGGAGGTGCTTAGTAAGAAGAAGATTCGTATTCACTATTCCATTGACTTGGTTGACGACATCTGGGAGGACCGCCCGCCTCTTTCTGACAAACCGGCATTTTTCCTGGAGGAGAAATATTCAGGTGAGAGTACTTCGTCAAAGCTTATGCGCGTGCGTAAGGCTATGGAGGAGTATGGGGCCGATTCCCATATTATTGCGTCACTGGATGATGTTTGCTGGCTTTTGAATGTGAGAGGAGATGATATTGATTTCTTCCCCCTCCTTCTTTCCTATGCCATTGTAAAGCAGGACAGGGTGGAGTTATATGTGGATGCTTCTAAGCTGGATGACAGGATTCTCGATGAGCTTAATAAAAACCACGTGACGGTTCATCCTTATAATGACATATATGAGGATGTAAAGAAAATGGATGCTTCAGGGACTGTGCTGATTGATCCAATGAAAATGAATTATGCCCTCTATAAAAATATTCCCTGTAAGATTGTAGAAGCTGCTAACCCCACTATTCTCATGAAAGCCATGAAGAATGAGGTAGAGCTTGAGAATATCCGCAAGGCACATATTAAGGACGGGGTGGCTGTTACCAAGTTCATGCACTGGATTAAGACCCGCTATGACAAGGAGACGATTACAGAGCTTAGCTCTGCCGCAAGGCTTACGGAGTTTCGCGCCGCCCAGGAGGGGTATATCAGGGACAGCTTCGAGCCTTTGTGCGCCTTTGCAGATCATGGGGCCATGATGCACTATTCTCCATGTGAGGAGACGGATGTACCCCTGTCTTCTGGCGCGTTCTTCTTAAATGATACAGGAGGCGGTTATTATGAAGGCTCTACCGATATCACCAGAACCTTTGTCCTTGGCTCTGTGGACGCGCAGATGAAGCGGTATTTTACGGCTGTGGTAAGGGCTATGATGCGCCTGTCCAGGGCTCGTTTCCTTTATGGCTGCTATGGTTATAATTTGGATGTGCTGGCCAGGGGGCCAATCTGGGATTTGGATTTGGATTATCAGTGCGGTACAGGCCATGGCGTGGGATATCTTGCCAATGTTCATGAGCCGCCCACAGGTTTCCGCTGGTATGTGGTTCCAAGCAAGAACGAACACCATCAGTTAGAGGAGGGCATGGTCATTACCGACGAGCCGGGAATCTATGAGGACGGGCAGTTTGGAATTCGCATTGAGAATGAGTTCGTGGTGAAAAAAGGCGTGAAGAATAAGTACGGGCAGTTTATGTATTTCGAGACCATTACGTTTGCCCCCATTGACTTGGACGGAATTGACCCAGAGGAGATGAGCCGAGATGAGCGGGAGTGGCTGAACCATTATCATGAGCAGGTCTATGAGAAGATTGGTCCCCGTTTGACAGAGGAAGAACGAGAGTGGCTTAAGGAGTATACAAGGCCTATTTAAAGTAAGTTCATACTACGAAGGGATATGATATATGTTTTAAAGGGAAGCTTAATGGAGAAATTTGAATGAAATAGAAAGTGAGGAAATAATGAAAAGATTAGGCAAAATATATAAAATAATTTCCATCCTTGTCTATACCTTTCTCTTTACCGCCATATGGCTTCCCTGGGTTACCTATGGCGGTAAGAGTTACTGTCTGCCCGCATACATCAGGATGGTAAATGAGGCGGGCGGAATTGTGGACATTACTAATGGAGACCCGTCTTGGGTAGCCTCCTACTACCTTTTTTTGTACCATTGCTTGGGTCTGCGTTTGCGGTGATTTACATAATCGGAGGCCTTGCCAAAAAAAATGTAAGGCTTTTCTGGAGGCTGGTTCAGTGGTGTGAATTCTTGTATACAGTTACGGCAATCATTCTTTTTCCCATGGTGCCCATGGGATGGACATATGTGCTCCCCATTCTCTGTTTGGCTGAATTCGTAATATCACAGTATGCAGAGCAGAGAGATGAGATACTGCGTGAGGCAAGGATTCGTGCAGAGCGTGACCGGCTTGAGAAAGATGAGCGAAAGAGAAGGCTGTACTTTCCGGGCAGATACAGTATCTATTACTATAAGATGATCCTGAAAAATGTAAAATACCACATTCGCAATTATGTGATGCTTATACTGAGCGGAACATTTTTGATGATATTTTTGTATCTGGTATTCGCACTCTGGCGCGCATTTCAGGGAGTCCATACAAAGGAGGCGGTGATTGGAGGCGAGATTCAGGCGATTATGCTGAGCGCCGTCTGGATCGGCCTTCTGTTGAATGCTGTGCTCATGGGATTTTCCTTTTCTTACTATATCCGCAACAAGATGCAGGAGGAAAAGGCGCTTGTGCTTCTGGGAATCCGCAGTAAGTCGCTGACTTCGATTATGATGATGGAGTACGTCGGCTGCCTTATGTGTTCCGTTGTTCTGGGGATTGGGCTTGGAAGTCTATTGTTCAGGTTTTTGATTTCCATGCTGCAAAAAAGGTTTGACTTCACCTTTCAGTGGATGCCCCCCTCCACGTATCTTCTAATGCTTACCATCTTTTTGGTAGCAGCTCTTGTGGCTGCCGCGGTAAACGGACATGTCTACGAGCATATGCGATGGTCAGCGGCAGGGCTTCTGGAGCCTAAAAAGAATCGGATACCTGGATTATCAGGGTGGATCAGAGGAGGATTAGGCGCAGTACTTATCTGCGTGGCGCTGTTGGGACTGTCTAAGAGAAGCGGCGGAGAGGATGTGGGACTCCAAGGGTGGTATCTGATTGGAGTGTATTGGCTGATTCTGTGTATTCTGTCGGCCCAGATGAAGCGTCTGAAGGCGGATGAGAATCGTTATTATGGACAAGTGTTTGGCAATCTTACATTTCTTACCAGGTTTCGGGAGAATCTTAAGAAGGTTTATTTATTGACCTTGATTGCATTTTTTGTTATGTATACGTTTTCCTCGATTTATATTGGTATTGCCGCAGCGCCGTCGGGAGAAGAACAGTATCCTTATGACTATGTTTGTACCTCGGTTATGGGGGAGGAGGAATTTTTCACAGAGCTTGGCAGAGAAAATGAGGGGGAGATGTATGATTATCCCATGGTAACCACATTTACCTCCAAGCCCAATAAGGTTTCAGTCTTAGAAACCATAAAAGGGATACTGACCCTTCGATATACGGCGGTAAGCAACGGTCGGGAGGTACTGCCGGTGCTGCCGGTACAGATTGGAATACCGGAATCCGTTTATATAGAGCTTAAGGAAAAAAAGTACGGGGAGAAACCAGAAGCTCTGGGCCTGACCGGAGAGGAGATTGCTGTGGTCTATCAGGAGGATACTTCTGTCAAGGCCCATATTCTGGATTGGTTAAGACCAGAGGAGGGAATCCATCTCCAGACCTTAAATCCAGATTTAGAGCTTAATGGGTTTGAGGCTTATCAGGCAAAGAAGGTACAAAAAGAAGAACGGGATATCCTAACCGGCGTATGCAGTAATGGAATGTGGCAGAATCTCATTGTATTTTCAGACGAGTATTTTCAAGAGCTTTTTCAGGGAGAGAGGATGTATCTGCTGAATACGGGGGAAGCCTATGACAAAGTCGGCGACCTGTTGACAGAAAAGGCAGTTGAGGAGGAAACTATAAGCTTTTATGGCAGAAAGTCGAGCATACAGGATATGGAGACAGAGCGGTATCTAAAACAGGTAATCTGGCTGTTTATGACGGTGATGACCGGCATATGCGGAATCTATCTGATCTTCATTAAATTTTGCTTTGAGATGGATGAAATCGTAGAACGTTACCGTTTTCTGGACTGCATGGGGATGCATGAGAATACATTAAAAAAGACGCTGCGCAGGGAAATGCTGCCGTTTTTTGCCTTGCCGTTTATAGCAGGGGGCGGCTCGGCTGTAATCTTTTCGGCCCTTACTTTTAAAGTCAGAATGTATACGGGTGAAGAAATCATGAAGTATCTGTGCTATGCCTTGCCTGTCTGGCTGCTCTACTGGCTGATACAGGCAGCAGTTTATCAGGTGCTCAAAAGAGTGCTTCTGGGTAAGATTATTAAGTATGTTTTCAGGAAGGGGAAGAAATTGTGACAGAAATCATAAGAACGGAAAAACTGGTAAAAAATTATTATAGAAATAATGATACAAAGAATCCAGAAGCAAGGATAGAAGTGTTGAAGGGCTTGGATATTACCGTAAATGAAGGGGAATACGTATGTATTATGGGGAGCTCTGGGGGAGGTAAAACCACTCTCCTTAAGATATTCGGAATGATGGAAGCAATCACTGACGGTAAGTTTTACTTTAAGGGAAGGGATGCCTCCGACCTTTGGAAAGATGAGCTTGCAGACATCCGCAGACGGGAGATTGGCTTTGTATTCCAGGATTTCTATCTTATGGACAGCCTGTCCGTGGGAGAGAATATTATGGTGCCAATGATTCTTGACAAAGCTTTGGCTTCGGAGATGAAAGAGAAGATGCAGGGTCTGGCCAAGCGGTTCGGAGTGGAAAAGCTGCTGGATAAAGCGCCGAAGGAGTTGTCTGGAGGGGAGAAGCAGAGGATTGCAATCTGCCGCGCATTAATTAATGATCCAGACGTAATTATGGCAGATGAGCCTACCGGAAATCTGGATGCCAAATCCAGCCGCCGTCTGATGGAGACATTTGACGAGATTAATCAGGGTATGAAAAAGAATATCATCCTGGTAACCCATGATCCGAAGATTGCCTGCAGAAGCAGCAAGATATTTTTTATTGACGACGGAGTAATTGCCGCTGTTCTGGAAAAGAGGGATGGGGATTCGGCACAATTTTATCGAGAGATATTAAGAATGATGGAGCAGATGGAAGGGCAGACAGATGCCGATTGAGGAAAATAGTGCTGCATTAAAAAATACAAGATATGGCGTTTGGATTCTGCCATATCTTGTATTTTACTTTTAACTCAATGACCTTTTCATATGTCTATTCCTCGGTCTCCATCTTTTCAAGTTTACCGCTGATCGCCCATAGAACTACGCCGAATACAATAACGATTGCTGCAAGAGCGCCGTATCCAACTGCGAAATTCACTGTCTTCAAGTAGTCGTATACCGGCGGATAAATCTTGTTAGAGAAGAATACCGCGATTGGCCAGAAGCCTAACAGCAGTCCCAGAACCTTCGCCGGCGCCAGCTTGGAAATAAATGAATTCCCAAGTGGAGAGAAGACCATCTCACCTACAGACATCAGGACACATACCAACAGAAGGAAGATAATAGAACACTGTCCGTCCCCTGCAACCATGTCGGCAACTACCATTACTACGTAGGAGATACCGAGAAGGATCATACCAAGCCCTGTCTTCTGATACATGCTCATATCGCCCTGAGGCCTGTTCGCTAATTTTGCCCACACACCGGCAAGAACCGGTCCAAGGATAATACAGGTAAGGGCATTGATGGAATCAAACCATGACGTAGGTATCTGGAAGCTTCCGATATACCAGTTTGCCTTGTTCATGAAGTCTGAACCGTCGCCATATCCGAAACGGTAATATGCAGGCATATAAGTCATATACCACAATGCCCAGAATACTACGGAGAAGATGGTAATCAGAACGATAACCGCAATCTTCTTCTTGTCGCCGGATGTAAGAGGCGCAGCTTCTGCCTTTGCTTTCTTCTCGGCAGATACAAATTCTCTCTGGTCGTGCTTGAACGGCTTCTTGCCGGCTTCACCCAGAGATTTGCCGTTCAGGATAAACCATGCGGCGTCAATGAACAAGAAAATCGCACAAATCAGGAATACAGTATTAAAGCTGCATTTAATACCAAAGAGACCTGTTGTTGCAAGGATTGCAATAAAGGTGGTTCCAACGAATGATCCAATATTAACAAAGGAATACTGGATTGAGAAGGCGGCGTCAAGTTCTTCTTTGTCGTGGAACAAAAGGCCGTTTACACCGGATAAGTTACCCTTAAACAAACCGGTACCAATAGATACCAAAATAATCATTGCCCAGACCAGACCTAATGAATGAGCCTGCCATGTACACAGGTATCCTATTCCCATAAGAATCATGCCTACTGCTACGCAAAGCTTTGGACTTAACCAGTAGTCAGCGATGTAACCACCAATCATAGGTGTGATGTAGGTCATTGCAACAAAGTTTGCAGAAAGAGCTACACCTTCGCTGTCGCTAAGACCAAGTCCGCCGGCTGCAACATCAGTTGCAATCCAAATGGCTAACAGGTATTTTACCGTGTAGAATGCGAGACGCTCAAATGTAAACCCCATTGAACACACGTAAAAGCCAAATGGTCTGCGTTTTTTTGCTGTTTCCATAAAATTCACCCTCCAATTAATATAGTTTATTCCACAAAATATGTACATATAGATATATGTATTCTTGTGAAAATCTACAGTAAATATATCATAAAACAGACCAAAGTACAACTGGCAATTTAAGAAATTTTTAAGTAATTTTACATTTTTTATAGAAATAAATGGAAGTATTTTATAGATTCTGCCCTGCATTTCTACAGTCAAAAAAAGTATTGCAGGAAAGCAACAAAAGGGATATAATATAATTGGCAAAAATTTGGTTTTGCTTTTTTACTGTTACGAGTAAGACCTATTTTAATATGAAAGAAAATGGAGGGCTTGACTATGGGCAACATGGCAACAGAGAGTGCAGCAAGTGTTAGGGTAACTGACTTACTTGATGCAGGAAGCTTTGTTGAGATCGGCGGGGCGGTTACTGCCAGGAACACGGATTTCAACATGCAGGAAAAAGAGACTCCTGCCGATGGCGTGATCACCGGTTATGGAGTAATTGATGGGAATTTGGTGTATGTGTACAGCCAGGACGTGTCCGTATTGAACGGTGCAGTAGGCGAGATGCATGCCAGGAAGATTGCGAACATCTATGATATGGCAATGAAGATGGGAGCGCCTGTAATCGGTCTGGTGGACTGTGCGGGACTTAGGCTTCAGGAGGCGACGGACGCGCTGCATGCGTTTGGAAATCTTTATTTGAAACAGACTATGGCTTCTGGGGTAATCCCGCAGATTACGGCAATTTTTGGGACATGCGGCGGCGGCTTATCCGTTGTTCCTGCACTGACAGATTTTACGTTTATGGAGGCTGAAAAGGCAAAGCTGTTCGTAAATTCTCCCAATGCCCTTCCAGGCAACAATATTTCCAAGCTTGACACTTCATGTGCGAAGTACCAGAGCGAGGAAGCAGGTCTTGTGGACGCTGTAGGGACCCAGGAGGAGATTCTTGCCAATATCCGTGCCCTGGTGTGCATGATTCCGGGCAACAATGAGGAGAACGGCTCTTACGAGGACTGCCAGGACAGCTTAAACCGTCTCTTAGACGGGATCGAGAATGCTGCGGAGGATACGTCCATTGCCCTTTCCATGATTGCGGATGACAATGTATTTTTCGAGACGAAGCGTGATTATGCCAAGGATATGGTGACAGGCTTCATTCGTTTGAACGGCATGACTGTTGGCGCGGTTGCCAACCGTACCAAGGTATATAATGAGGAGTCTGAGGTTACGGCTCAGTTTGACGGTTCTTTATCTGCTGACGGTGCAAAGAAGGCGGCAGAATTCGTAAACTTCTGTGACGCTTTTAACATTCCGGTGCTGACCCTTACCAATGTGACAGGTTTCGCGGCATGTGAGTATGAGGAGAAGAACCTTGCAAGGGAGGCGGCTAAGCTTACCTATGCATTTGCCAACGCAACGGTGCCCAAGGTGAATGTAGTGATTGGCAAGGCTTTTGGAAGCGCTTATGTCACCATGAACAGCAAGTCCATTGGAGCTGACATGGTGTATGCATGGCCGGCGGCTGAGATTGGAATGATGGAGGCGAACCTTGCCGCTAAGATTATGTATGCAGGAGCAGACGCCGATACGTTAAAAGAGAAAACTGCGGAATATAGAGAGCTGCAGTCAAGCCCGTTATCTGCTGCAAGAAGAGGCTATGTGGATACCATCATTGAGCCGAGTGAGACCAGGAAGTATGTGATCGGCGCCTTCGAGATGTTATTCACGAAGAGAGAAGACCGTCCAATGAAAAAACACGGGTCGGTTTAGAGAGGTGAGGCAAAGTGAGGAAAAAAATTAGCTTATTACTCTGTGCTGTGGCTGTCATGCTCTGCTTTACCGCATGCGGAAGCGCTCAGAAGGATGATGAGACTGAGTATAACGAATCGGCGATCGAGCAGACCACAGAGTTCATGATTCAATATTGCACCAATGCTGACGAGGCCATGCGAAAAGAATTCCGAAACATGAAAGAGCTGAAACTGGATTTCCAGTTGATGCAGTCAGGGATTCCCATTACGGCGGAGAGCTTCCTTGGCGCCCTGAATGCATGGGAAGCTGCTGAGGAGGAATGTGGAGAGTATAAAAGCCACGGTGATTTTACTTCGGAGATTACCAACGAAGGATATAAGCTCTCTGCTAACGCCAAGTTTGCGGACAGGGAAGCGACGATTAGCTTTATCTTTGACGATAAGTCTTATATGGAGTCAATGACGGTTGACGCAAAGTATTCCATGGGAGAGATTCTTGCAAAAGCAGGGATGAATACTGTCCTTGGAATGGGAACCGTGTTCGTGGTATTGATATTTATCTCTTTTTTAATCTCCCAGTTTAAGGTCATTCCGGCGTTGTTTGGCTCTAAGAAGAAAGAAGAACCGGCAAGCGCGCCAGTTGTGAGCGGGCCTTCAAGCGTTTTGGAAACGGTTGAGACGCAGGAGACGGACGATACGGAGTTGATTGCTGTAATTGCGGCGGCGATTGCGGCGGCTAGGGAAGAAGCAGGCATGGATGAAGCTTGTGCGGGCGGTTTCTTTGTGAGAAGCATCAGGCGCCGTCCGGCAAATAAATGGAAAGCATAAGACGTAGAAGGAGGATTTTTTAAAATGAAAAATTATACGATTACAGTAAATGGCAATGTATATGATGTTACGGTAGAAGAAAACGGCGCAGGCACAGCGCCGGCAGCGGCGGCAGCGCCAAGGGCGGCAGCGGCGCCAAAGGCAGCGGCTCCGGCTCCAAAAGCAGCGCCGGCGGCAGGCGCAGGCTCTGTTGAAGTGAAGGCAGGCGCGGCAGGAAAGGTGTTCAAGCTTGAGGCAAGCGTGGGACAGAGTGTGAAGAAGGGCGATGCCGTAGTAATCATTGAGGCAATGAAGATGGAGATTCCGGTTGTGGCGCCAGAGGATGGAACTGTGGCCAGCATCAATGTGGCAGTTGGAGATGCGATTGAATCAGGCGCTGTTCTTGCCACATTAAATTAGGATAATCTTTTTGATTATCTGACACGACTGGAGGTTAAAAGATGGAATATATAACAACGACATTAGGAAACCTCGTGCAGCAGACGGCATTTTTCAGTCTTACACTGGGCAATCTGGCGATGATTGTGGTTGCATGTTTTTTCCTGTATTTAGCGATCAGGCATGGGTTTGAACCGCTTCTCCTTGTGCCGATTGCGTTCGGTATGCTTCTGGTGAATATTTTTCCGGATATCATGCTGCATGCAGAGGATGCGGCAAATGGGACGGGCGGTCTGCTCTACTATTTCTATATGCTGGATGAGTGGTCGATTCTGCCTTCCCTGATATTCCTTGGAGTAGGCGCAATGACAGACTTCGGGCCGCTGATTGCCAACCCGAAGAGTTTTCTTCTGGGTGCGGCGGCGCAGTTCGGTATCTTTGCGGCATATTTGGGAGCCATGGCAATGGGGTTCTCAGACAAGGCGGCGGCAGCGATTTCAATCATTGGCGGTGCGGACGGACCGACTTCTATTTTCCTTGCAGGTAAGCTGTCACAGACGGCGATTATGGGCCCAATCGCAGTAGCGGCATATTCCTATATGTCTCTGGTGCCGATTATCCAGCCGCCCATTATGAAGCTTCTGACCACGGAGAAGGAGCGTAAGATTAAGATGGAGCAGTTAAGACCGGTTACCAAGCTTGAGAGAATCCTGTTCCCGATTATCGTTACGATTGTAGTCTGTGTGATTCTCCCTACCACGGCTCCCCTGGTTGGTATGCTGATGCTTGGAAACCTGTTCCGTGAGTCCGGTGTGGTAAGACAGTTGACGGATACGGCAAGCAACGCCCTGATGTATATCGTAGTTATTTTGCTTGGTACTTCCGTAGGCGCCACCACCAGTGCGGAGGCATTTCTGAACGGAGATACGATTAAGATCGTCATTCTTGGTCTGGCTGCATTCATGTTCGGTACAGCGGCAGGCGTCCTGTTTGGGAAGATCATGTGTGTCGCTACAGGCGGCAAGGTGAATCCTCTGATTGGTTCTGCCGGCGTATCTGCGGTTCCGATGGCGGCAAGGGTATCCCAGAAGGTGGGGGCGGAGGCTGATCCGACCAACTTCCTTTTGATGCATGCCATGGGGCCTAATGTAGCCGGAGTTATCGGCACAGCGGTAGCGGCAGGAACGTTTATGGCGATTTTTTGGAGTGATGTAAGGTAATTAGAACATCTATTAAAATATGGAGGATAGAAAATGGCAGAGAAAAAAACCAATTAAAATAACAGAAACCATTCTGCGTGACGCGCACCAGTCTCTGATTGCCACACGTATGACGACGGAACAGATGCTTCCCATTGTCGAGAAGATGGACAAGGTGGGGTACCACTCCGTAGAGTGTTGGGGCGGCGCCACCTTTGACGCGTCGCTTCGTTTCTTAAAGGAGGATCCATGGGAGAGACTCCGCAAGTTCCGCGACGGGTTCAAGAACACCAAGCTTCAAATGTTATTCCGTGGACAGAATATTCTGGGATACCGTCCCTATGCGGATGACGTGGTAGAGTATTTTGTTCAGAAGTCTGTGGCAAACGGAATCGATGTGATTCGTATCTTTGACTGTCTCAATGACCTTCGTAACCTGCAGACAGCGGTTACGGCGGCAGTAAAGGAGAAGGCGGACGCACAGGTGGCGTTGTCCTATACGCTGGGTGATGCTTATACATTGGATTACTGGGTTGACATTGCTAAGAAGATTGAGGATATGGGCGCAACCTCCATCTGTCTTAAGGATATGGCGGGGCTTTTAGTTCCCTATAAGGCGACGGAGATGATTGAGGCGCTTAAGGAGGCAACCAGCCTTCCGATTCAGCTTCACACCCACTATACCTCCGGCGTTGCTTCCATGACCTATTTAAAGGCAGTAGAAGCAGGGGTGGATGTCATTGATACAGCCATGTCGCCCTTTGCCCTTGGTACTTCACAGCCTGCCACAGAGGTTATGGTTGAGACGTTTAAGGGTACGCCTTATGACACAGGCTTTGACCAGGGACTTCTCTCAGAGATTGCAGACCATTTCCGTCCGATTCGGGACGCTGCTCTTGAGAGTGGGCTTTTGAATCCGAAGAACATGGGCGTCAATATCAAGACGCTGCTTTACCAGGTTCCGGGCGGTATGCTTTCCAACCTGACCTCTCAGCTTAAGGAGCAGAATGCAGAGGACAAGTATTACGACGTTCTGGAGGAGGTTCCGAGAGTGCGTAAAGACTTAGGAGAGCCGCCTCTTGTTACACCGTCCTCACAGATTGTTGGTACTCAGGCAGTGTTCAATGTACTGATGGGCGAGCGTTATAAGATGGCCACTAAGGAGACGAAGGATATCTTAAGCGGCAAGTACGGCGCAACCGTTAAGCCATTTGACGAGGAAGTGAAGAAGAAGGTTCTGGGTGAGAATCCGGAGGTTATCACCTGCCGTCCTGCGGACTTGATTCCTGATGAGCTTGATACTCTGCGAAAAGAGTGCGCTCAGTGGAGTCAGCAGGATGAGGATGTGCTCTCTTATGCACTGTTCCCGCAGGTCGCTACGGACTTCTTTAAGTACAGGGAGGCGCAGCAGACGAAGATTGACCAGACCATGGCGGATACGAAGAATGGAAGTTATCCGGTTTAAATTAGGATATAGAGAGATGGGGAAAGGGACTGCTATTGCGGTCCCTTTTCAAATACTAATTCATAGACCTCCTGGGCTGTTTTGTCCGGATTTTGGGAAATTGCATTGTAGATCGGAAAAAGCTCGTCAACATAAAATTCTGTTGCCGGAAAACTCTCTTGAATGTTTGGGAGACAGGCTATATAATAGTAACGGTGTAATAGATGTAGGAAAGAGGCCTTAATGCTATGCGAAGCAAGAATGAGTTGTTGAATAAGATCGAGGACGGATATCCGAAGTTCAGTAAAGGCCAGAGAAAGCTTGCTGACTTTATTAGGAAGGATTATGACAAAGCGGCTTTTCTGACAGCGGCTAAGATGGGAGAAGAGGTGGGCGTTAGTGAATCCACTGTGGTACGGTTTGCCATGGCCCTTGGCTATGACGGGTATCCGGCTTTCCAGAAAGCCCTTGGGGAAATGGTGCGGACAAAGCTGAATTCCATCCAGCGCATGGAGGTGACCTACGGCAGAATCAGCCAGGGGGAGATTCTGGCAACCGTGTTACATTCAGATATTGAAAAAATTAAGCTGACCATGGAAGCCATCGACAGAGAGACCTTTGAGATGGCTGTGGATACCATACTTAACGCAAGAAAGATTTATGTGGTGGGAATCAGAAGCTGTGCTCCCCTTGCCAGCTTCCTCTGTTTTTATCTGAATTTGGTATGTGACGGAGTGGTTGCGGTAAATACCAGCAGTCCCAGCGAGATTTTTGAGCAAATGCTCAGAATCAATGAGGAGGATGCCATTATCGGCATCAGTTTTCCAAGGTATTCCATGCGTACCCTAAAAGCCCTGGAATACGCCAGCAATCGGAAAGCCAAGGTAATCACCCTGACAGACAGCGTCCATTCGCCCATGACGCTTTACTCCTCTTGTAATCTGATTGCAAGAAGCGATATGGCTTCCATCGTGGACTCACTGGTTGCGCCCTTAAGCGTGGTAAACGCGCTGGTGGTAGCCTTGTGTATGAAGAAGCAGAAGGAAGTGATTACCACCCTTGAGACGTTAGAGGAGATTTGGGACGAGTACCAGGTATACAATAAGGATGAGCTGAATCTGGTGGGGGAGAAAATGGAGATGTCAGGCGTTGGGGAGGAGTAAGATATGAGTGAGGTTTTGGTGATAGGCGGCGGCGCAGCAGGTATGTTTGCCGCCATTGCGGCGGCAAGGAACAAACACAGGGTCTGCCTTCTTGAAAAGAATGAGAAATTGGGGAAAAAACTCTTTATCACAGGAAAAGGGAGATGCAATATTACCAACGCATGCGATATGGAGACCTTGTTTTCCTCTGTAATCAGCAATCCAAGGTTTCTGTACAGCAGCTTCTATGGATATACAAACCAGGATGTGATTCAATTTTTTGAAGGCCTTGGGGTGCCTACGAAGATAGAACGGGGAGAGAGAGTATTTCCTGTATCCGACCATTCCTCGGACGTGCTTCGAGCCATGGAAAAGGAGATGAAGCGGCTTCATGTTCAGGTCAGACTCCATACGGAGGTTGTAGGGCTCTGTGTCAGAGACGGAAGATTCGTAGAGGCAGAGCTGGCATGTGGGGAAAAGCTTGGAGGGGATGCCTGTATTGTGGCGACAGGCGGCCTTTCTTATCCGACCACCGGCTCTACAGGGGACGGATATCGTTTTGCCAGAGAATGTGGGCATACGATTACTCCGTGTATGCCGGCCCTTGTGCCGATGGAGGTAAGGGAGAGCTGGGCCGGCAGTCTGATGGGCCTTTCTCTTAGAAATGTATCAGCATCCATTTATCAGGGAAAGAAACGGCTGTTCCAGGAGTTCGGGGAGATGCTGTTTACCCATTATGGAGTCAGCGGCCCATTGATGATCAGCGCCAGCAGCTATGTGGGACAGAAGCTTAAAGATGAGGAATTAAGGCTTGAGATTGATTTAAAGCCTGCTCTAAGTGAGGAGCAGTTGGACCAGAGGGTGCGAAGGGACTTTGAGGAGAACTGTAACCGGCAGTTTAAGAATGCACTTGGAAAATTGTTCCCTTCCAAATTGCTTCCGGTTATGGTAGAATTAAGCGGAATTGCTCCAGAGAAAAAGGTTAATGTCATATCAAAGGATGAACGGATGAGATTCGTACGTCTGATCAAGCATCTGACGATGACCCTTTCGGGGCTTCGGGATTTTAATGAGGCCATCATTACCAGGGGAGGCGTTAAGACGAAGGAGGTAGAGCCAAGGACCATGGAGTCCAAGTATGTGAAGGGGCTGTACTTTGCAGGGGAGGTGCTGGATTTGGACGCGCTTACGGGAGGATTTAACCTGCAGATTGCGTGGTCAACGGGATATGCGGCGGGAAGCAGCATCCCCCAGACTGGCGGGGCATCCGGTCAGTAATTAAGCTTAAGTAAAGATATTCAAACAGACAATATGTCGGAACAGGAGAAAAAGAAGATGGGATACAATGTAGCAGTAGACGGACCGGCTGGTGCGGGGAAGAGTACCATCGCCAAGCTGGTGGCAGAAAAAAAAGGGTATATTTATGTTGATACAGGAGCCATGTACCGTGGTCTTGCCATTCATTTCCTTGACAGAGGGATAAAGGCAGAGGAGACAGAAAAGGTGATTGAAGCCTGCAAGGATGCGAACGTAAGGATTTGCTATGAAAATGGTGTGCAGCAAGTCTATTTAAACGGTACGAATATTACCGGAAGGCTCAGGGATGAGGCCGTGGGCCGGATGACATCAAAGTGCTCCGTGATTCCGGCGGTCCGTGAAAAACTTTTAGACCTTCAAAGGGAACTTGCCAGAACCCAGGATGTAATCATGGACGGGAGAGACATTGGAACCTGCGTGCTTCCTGACGCAGATGTAAAGGTTTATCTGACTGCAAGCGTCAAGACCCGTGCAAAACGCCGCTATGATGAGCTGACTGCAAAAGGAGAGAGCTGCGACTTTGACGAGATTGCAAAGGATATTAAGGAGAGGGATGAACGAGACATGAATCGGGCGACAGCGCCCCTTAAGCAAGCCAAGGACGCTGTCTTGGTGGACAGCTCGGACATGTCAATCGAGGAAGTAGTAGAGACCATTGCTAAGCTGTGCAGATAAAAACAGGTTGAAGGAGAAAACCATGCATATTGAATTAGCGAAAACAGCCGGCTTCTGCTTCGGCGTAAAACGCGCGGTGGAGACGGTCTATGAGCAGGTTAGATGCCATAAGAGCCGCCGAATTTATACTTACGGTCCCATCATCCACAACGAGGAGGTCATAAAGGACCTTAAGAAGCAGGGGGTCTCGGTACTCCATTCTGAGGAAGAACTTTTAAAGATAGAGGACGGGGTGGTAATTATCCGTTCCCATGGAGTACCTCGACATATTTATGACTTGCTAAAGAAAAGGAACATTACCTGCGTTGACGCCACCTGCCCCTTTGTGAAAAAGATTCACAGAATCGTGGCCGAGGAAAGCGAAAAAGGCTCCCATATTGTTATCATTGGAAACAGCGTCCATCCAGAGGTGGAGGGGATTCGAGGATGGGCGAAAGACCAGGTGAGTGTCATCCAGTCAGCAGAGGAGGCAGAGCATTTTCAGGCTGAGAAAGAGGGTCAGAAAGTGTGCATTGTGGCCCAGACGACATTTAATTACAATAAATTCAAAGAATTAGTTGAAATTATTGATAAAAAGGGTTATGATATAATTGTTTTAAATACGATTTGCAATGCGACGAAAGAACGCCAGGAAGAGGCGCGCCGGATTGCAGGGAGAGTAGATGCTATGGTAGTAATAGGGGATAAGCGTAGCTCTAATACTCAGAAGTTATTTGAAATATGTAAGAATGAATGTTTGAATACGTACTATATACAGACACTTGACGATTTGGATATGAATCAATTAAGGTCCGTGGAAACAGTAGGTATTACAGCAGGGGCATCCACGCCCAATATTATAATTGAGGAGGTTCAAAATTATGTCAGAATTAACTTTTGAACAAATGTTGGAAGAGTCTTTCAAGACAATAAGAAATGGAGAGGTTGTGGATGGTACTGTCATCGATGTGAAGCCCGATGAAATCATCTTGAATATAGGTTACAAGGCAGACGGTATCATCACAAGAAGCGAGTATACGAACGAGGCGAATGCAGATCTGACTACAATGGTGTCAGTGGGGGATGCCATGACTGCAAAGGTCTTGAAGGTTAATGATGGCGAAGGTCAGGTGTTATTGACGTATAAGAGGCTTGCTGCCGAGAAGGGCAATGAAAGATTAAGAGAAGCATATGAGAATCATGAAGTATTGAAGGCTCCTGTTGCACAGATTCTCGGAGGCGGATTGAGTGTCGTAGTGGAAGAAGCAAGGGTGTTCATCCCTGCCAGCCTGGTTTCCGATACTTACGAGAAGGATCTTACAAAGTATCAGGGTCAGGAGATTGAGTTTGTGATTAGTGAGTTCAATCCAAGAAGGAACCGTGTGATCGGTGACAGAAGACAGCTTCTTGTTGCAGAGCGTGCGGAGAAGCAGAGAGAGCTTTTTGCAAGGATTCAGGCAGGCGACCGGATGGAAGGAACTGTTAAGAATGTAACGGATTTTGGCGCGTTTGTGGATCTTGGAGGAGTTGACGGGCTTCTTCATATCTCAGAGATGTCCTGGGGACGTGTTGAGAATCCGAAGAAGGTATTCAAGGTTGGCGAGAAGCTGGAGGTTATGATTAAAGAGATTCATGACACTAAGATTGCCTTGAGCCTGAAGTTCCCAGAGAGCAATCCGTGGGCGAATGCAGGGGAGAATTTTGCTGTAGGTACGGTGATTGATGGAAAAGTAGCCAGGATGACAGATTTTGGTGCATTTATTGAGCTTGCACCAGGAGTTGATGCGCTGCTCCATGTTTCCCAGATTGCAAGGGCGCATGTGGATAAGCCGTCAGACGTGCTTTCCGTAGGTCAGGAGATTACGGCGAAGATTGTAGATCTGAATGTTGCGGAGAAGAAGATCAGCCTTAGCATGAAGGTTCTGGAGAATTCTTCCGAAGATTCTTCTGATGATGGGCAGTAATAAAAAACTGAATTGTGTATAAGATTAAGGGTAGAGATCCATCGGGATTTCTACCCTGTTTTACGCAAGACAGATAGCAAGGTTCCGTTAAAATTTCGACAAGATGTTCGGGGAAATATACAAGGAAATACTGGAATCTACTAGATAATTAGGGGATTTTGTTGTATAGTAGATAAAGAGAAAATAGGAAGGAAGGATAAAGGGATGGCATTGTTAACGTTTAAGGGTGGAATCCACCCGGATGACGGCAAGAGCCTGGCGAAGGATAAGGCGATTGTCGAAGTAAAACCCAAAGGGGATCTGGTGTATCCGGTTTCTCAACACATAGGCGCTCCTGCCAATCCGGTAGTAGCAGTTGGAGACCGTGTCTTAAAAGGTCAGATGATCGCGGAAGCCGGAGGGTTTGTGTCGGCGCCGATCTATGCATCGGTTTCAGGGAAGGTGAAAGCAATCGCACCCCACTTGAACCCCACAGGAGGCACTGTGAACAGCATCGTGATTGAGAACGACGGCGAGTATGAAGAAGTGGAGTATCCGGCTGTAAAGCCTTTGGAGGAGATGACAAAAGAGGAGATACTGAACACGATTGGCGCTGCCGGAGTGGTTGGTATGGGAGGCGCCGGTTTCCCCACAAGGGTGAAGCTTTCACCGAAGGAGCCGGATAAGATTGACTATATTATAGCAAACTGTGCGGAATGTGAACCATACATTACGGCGGATTACAGGTGTATGCTGGAGATACCGGAGAAGCTGGTAGGCGGCATGAAGATTATCCTCAAGCTCTTTGACAATGCAAAGGGTATCTTTGGAGTGGAGGATAATAAGCCGGATTGTATCGAGAAATTAAAAGAACTGACCAAGGATGAGCCCCGAATGGAAGTCCTTGCTCTTAAGACCAAGTATCCTCAGGGCGGTGAGCGTCAGTTAATCTACGCGACCACGGGGAGGGCCATTAACTCCGCAATGCTTCCTGCGGATGCGGGATGCGTGGTGGATAACGTGGCGACGATGATCAGTATCTATGAGGCTGTGGCAGAAGGAAAGCCGTCTATGAGCCGTGTGACAACCGTAAGCGGCGACGCTGTGAACGCGCCTGGGAATTTTAAGGTTCCTTTTGGTCTGAACCAGGCAGAGCTGATTGAGGCTGCAGGGGGCTATAAGAGCGAGCCTGAGAAAGTAATTTCCGGCGGTCCGATGATGGGCTTTTCCATGTTTTCATTGGAGGTTCCGATAACGAAGACGTCCTCATCAATCCTCTGTCTTACAAAGGATGAGGTAGCAAAGTTTGAGCCGACGGCGTGTATCAACTGCGGACGATGTGTGGATGCCTGTCCCAGCCGTCTGATTCCGTCAAGGCTTGCGGATTACGCAGAGCATCATAACGAGGAGGCATTCACGAAGCATGAAGGCTTAGAGTGTATGGAATGTGGCTCCTGTAGCTTTGTATGTCCGGCGAAGCGGCCCTTAAAGCAGGCTATTGGCTCGATGAGAAAGATTGCGCTGGCAAACCGCAAGAAGAAATAAAGAATTTAATAGAAGAGGAAGAGGTGAACAAACGTGAGTGAGAACAAGTTGAAAATGTCATCTTCACCACACATTCGTTCCAAAGTTACTTCAAGCAATATTATGCTCTATGTGACGATTGCGCTGCTGCCGGCTTCTGCTTTCGGTGTATGGAACTTTGGAGTGTCAGCCCTCGTGATGCTGATCTGTACCACAGCGTCCGCGGTCCTGACGGAATACATATATGAGAAATTAATGCACAAGAAGATCACGATTAACGATTACAGTGCGGTGGTTACCGGATTGCTGCTTGGCCTTAACATGCCGGCGTCCGCACCCTGGTGGATGGGCGTACTGGGGGGCATCTTCGCAATCCTGATCGTGAAGCAGCTTTTTGGAGGTCTGGGTCAGAACTTCATGAATCCGGCTCTTGGCGCAAGGTGCTTCCTGCTGATTTCATTTACCAGCCAGATGACCACCTTCATCTATGACGGCGTGACGGGTCCTACCCCGCTTGCTCAGTTAAAGAGCGGCGAGATGGTAGACAGCATGAGCATGCTGATTGGACGGATTCCAGGAACCATTGGTGAGACGTCCGTAATTGCCATTGTGGTCGGCGCTATATTCCTGATTCTTATGGGAATCATTGATCTTCGGATTCCAGGGACTTATATCGCGACCTTTGTGGTATTTATCGGTATTTTCGGACATTTTGCGAATCCCGACGTGGGCTTCTTTGATCCACAGTATATTACCGCGCATCTTTGCGGAGGCGGTTTGATGCTTGGCGCATGGTTCATGGCGACCGATTACGTAACTTCACCCATCACGAAGAAGGGACAGCTTGTGTATGGCGCCCTTCTTGGTATTCTGACAGGTTTATTCCGTCTCTTTGGCGGTTCTGCGGAGGGTGTATCTTATGCGATTATTATCAGTAACCTTTTAGTGCCGTTAATCGAAAGGGTTACTCTTCCAAAACCATTTGGTAAAGGAGGAGAGAAATAATGAATAAAATATTAAAGAATACATTGATTCTGACAGCGATTACATTGGTTGCAGGGCTGGGACTCGGATTGGTGTACGAGGTCACCAAGGCTCCTATTGCCCAGGCTCAGGAGACTGCCAAGAAAGAGGCGTGGCAGAAGGTATTTCCAGAGGCGGACATCAACGATTTTGAGCAGATAGAGATTGACCAGGCTGCGGCAGACCAGGCCCTTGCCGATATGGGTGTAAACGGAACCGTGGATGAGGCTTGTACCGTAGGTGATTTGGGCTATGTTGTTACGGCTACGGATAAGAATGGCTTTGGTGGAAGCATCCAGGTAACTGTGGGCATTACCAGCGACGGCACAGTGAACGGAGTATCAATCCTGTCCATCAACGAGACGGCGGGTCTTGGAATGAAGGCCACAGAAAGCTCATTCTATGGACAGTATGAAGGAAAACAGACAGAGAAGTTTGTGGTATCCAAGGACGGCGGGGACGGAGAGCCGATCGACGCGTTAAGCGGCGCAACCATCACGTCCAGGTCTGTGACAGGCGCAGTCAATGCGGCTCTTGGATATTATCAGGCTGCATTTCAATAGGAGGTAGAAAGATGAATAATTGTACCGAAAGAATCTATAACGGTCTGGTCAAAGAAAACCCTACCTTCGTCCTGATGTTGGGTATGTGTCCGACCCTGGCGGTAACCACGTCCGCCATTAACGGTGTAGGTATGGGCCTGTCTACGACGGTCGTACTTGTACTGTCTAATATGCTGATTTCCATGCTGCGTAAGATTATTCCGGATTCCGTCAGAATGCCGGCGTTCATCGTAGTGGTGGCTTCATTTGTAACGATTGTACAGTTCCTTTTAGAAGGCTTTGTTCCCAGCCTCTATGCGTCCTTGGGACTTTACATTCCGCTGATTGTTGTAAACTGTATCATCCTTGGCCGTGCTGAGAGTTATGCGTCTAAGAATCCAGTTATGCCGTCCATCTTCGATGGTATCGGTATGGGTCTGGGATTTACCGTGGGCCTAACTGCCATCGGTATTGTCCGTGAGGTGATTGGTACGGGCGCGATCTTTGGACAGCAGCTTCTTCCTCTTGCAGATGCTGCGGCAGGAAAAGGAGGCTATGTGCCAGTTACCATCTTCATCCTTCCTCCGGGAGCATTCCTGGTGCTTGCATTCCTGGTTGCATTACAGAATAAGGTAAGGAATAATGCGGCTCGTAAGGGCAAGAAGGTGGTAGAAGCAGCAGGCTGTGGAGAAGGCTGTGCATCCTGCGGTAATGGCGCGTGCAGCGGAAAAGTTTTCCCGACAGGAAATGAAAAGTAGGAGGGGTACATAGATGAAAGAATTATTGATTATTGCAATCGGATCTGCTCTCGTGAATAACGTTGTACTCAGCCAGTTCCTGGGAATCTGTCCCTTCCTGGGCGTATCCAAGAAGGTGGATACAGCGGCCGGAATGGGCGGTGCGGTAGTATTCGTTATCACGATAGCGTCACTTGTTACTAGCTTAATCTACAAATTTATCCTGATGCCCTTGGGATTTGAATACTTACAGACGATTGTATTCATTTTGATTATTGCGGCTTTGGTTCAGTTTGTTGAGATGTTCTTAAAGAAGGCAATGCCGCCCCTCTACAATGCGTTGGGCGTGTATCTGCCGCTTATCACAACAAACTGTGCGGTACTCGGTGTGGCTTTGACCAACGTACAGAAGGAATACAGCGTTCTTCAGGGTGTGATTAACGGTATCGGAACATCTGTCGGATTCTTAATCGCCATTGTAATTATGGCTGGAATCCGTGAAAAGATTGAGTACAATGACATTTCAGAGTCCTTCCAGGGAACGCCCATCGTGCTGGTAACAGCCACCCTTATGGCGATTGCGTTCTGTGGATTCTCAGGACTGATATAGGAGGGGCAGACAATGAGTGTTACAGGTATTATAATTGCTGCTGTGATCGTGGGCGGCACCGGTTTATTCATTGGTGTGTTCCTGGGAGTTGCAGGCAAGAAATTTGCGGTAGAAGTAGACGAGAGAGAAGAAGCCATCACAGGTGTGCTTCCTGGAAATAACTGCGGCGGCTGCGGATACGCAGGATGCTCCGGCCTTGCGGCAGCTATCGTTAAAGGCGAGGCGGAGATTAGCGGATGTCCGGTAGGCGGCGCGCCGGTGGCGGAGAAGATCGGCGCTATTATGGGCGTGGAGGCAGGCGCTGCGGCACGTCAGGTTGCGTTTGTCAAATGTGGGGGAACCTGTGATAAGGCAGGAAAAGACTATGAGTATTATGGCCTGAATGACTGTGTTATGGTGAATATGATGCAGGCAGGAGGCCCGAAGTCCTGTAATTACGGGTGTCTTGGCGAGGGAAGCTGTGTGAAGGCTTGTCCTTTTGACGCCATCCATATCGTGGACGGGGTTGCCCTTGTGGATAAGGACGCATGTAAAGCCTGCGGCAAGTGTATCGCGGCATGTCCAAAGAAGCTTATTGAGCTTGTTCCTTATGACCAGAAGCATCTGGTACAGTGCAGCTCAAGGGATAAGGGCAAAGACGTGATGAAGGCTTGTTCTGTTGGGTGTATTGGATGTAAGATGTGCGAGAAGGTCTGTGAGTCTGATGCAATTAAGGTGGAGGGCAACGTTGCCCATATTGATCCGGAGAAATGTACAGACTGCGGCAAGTGTGCTGAGAAGTGTCCAAAGAAGATTATTATGTAAAATCTTTCGATGATGAGGAGAATAGAACAGCAGCCGATGAAAAGAACTTTCATACAGACAGTGCAAAACGCTTTCAGATTGTTATGGAAAGATATCAAAGATATAAAATGGGCGATTATTGTAGTAATCGCCTATTTTGTATTGGCGAAAAATTATCTGTACAGCTTGTGTCCGATGGTGGTTATTACAGGCTTCCCATGTCCGGGATGCGGACTTACCAGGGCGGGGGTTAGGCTCCTTCGGCTGGATTTTGCAGGAGCGTTTCAAATCCATCCTTTCATTTATCCTATTGTGGTCTGTTTGGGAATCCTTGGGTGGAATCGTTATATCAGGAATCGCAGGATGGGGACAGGGCTTAAGCTTTTGTCAGCGATTATTTGTATTCTGATGATTTTGTTTTATATCTGGAGAATGGTGTGTTATTTTCCCCAAGAGCCGCCTATGAGTTATTATGGAAGGAATTTATTAAGGTTTTTTCACAAAGCTGTTTACTGATTGAAATTATGCTGTTTCCGTGGTAAAATGAATATTAACAGTAATCAGAGCAGTACGAGGAGGATGTACGATGGAAAATAATTATGATAATACACCAAAAGAGAATGACAGCTCCAGCCAGCCTGTTAGTGATTCCAATGGAGGACAGTTGAATTCAGACTTGACGGTCAGTCAGCAGGACAAAGGCGCAGATACGAAGGGCCAGTATACAGATCCTAATGCAGGAGCGCAGCCTGATCATTCTCAGCAATATCCATACAGCAATCAGAATAACTATAACTACAATCAGCAGAACAATGGTTATCAGTATGGCCAGAATGGTCAGAACAGTGGTTATAATTATAACCAGAACCAGAATTATAGTCAGTATCAGAATTATAATCAGAATAACAATTATAATTATCAGGACAACTATAGCTACAATACGGGCAATCAGCACAATCAGATGTATGAGCCGGGGCAGGATACGACTCCCATGACCATGGGAGACTGGCTTCTTACTCTTTTGGCGGCCATGATTCCATGTGTGGGCATCATATTATATTTTGTGTGGGCGTTCAGCAAGACCACGAATGTGAACCGCAGGAATTTCTGTCGGGCTCAGTTGGTCATCATGGGTGTGGTGCTGGTTATCTACATTATTTTCTTTGCGCTGTTTGGCTCTGTGCTTTTTAGCGCTGGAAGCTGGTATTATTAAACATTTGCATGCAAAAACCTTCCCAGAGAAATCTGTGAAGGTTTTTTGTCATATCTGGGAAAATCCAGACAATATTCTGCTATTTTAGCTTATGCTGAAAATTCTTGGAGTAGTGAATCTTATTGTCATTGGTAATAAAGACGGCGTCCACATTGTCTAACTGTTCAATCAGCCGCATACTCTTGTCGTAGCCCAGCAGGAAACAGGTGGTGCTTAAGGCGTCGGCTGTGAGGGAGGAATTGGTAATAATGGTGACGCTGGTTAAGTTATTTTCGCAGGGATAACCTGTGTTCGGATCCAGTATGTGGTGATACAGCTTGCCGTCTGCCTCGAAATAGCGCTGGTATGTGCCGGAGGTAACGACAGATTTGTTGGAAATCCGTACAGAGGTAATGGGTTCTCCAGTCATGTCAAAGGGCTTCTGGATACCGATGTTGTAGTCAGAACCGTCCAGCCGGCTTCCCATAGCGAGAACATTTCCACCGAGATTAATGACAGCGTGTTTGACCCCCTGCTCTTTGAGATACTTTTTCAAGATATCTGCGATGTAGCCCTTGGCAATACCGCCCACGTCGATTGAGGCGTAAGGGTCCAGGAGACGGACTGTGTTGCCGTCTATGAGGATATTTTTGTAATCTACATGGCTTGCTGCCTCGTAGATCGCCTCCGGAGCCGGCAAAGCAGGGGCTTCTGCATGAAAATCCCACAGGTTGGATACAGGGGCGATGGTGACGTCAAAGGCGCCGTTGGACAGATCACCGTAGTAGATTGCTTTCCTCAAGAGAGTGACAGTCTCGTCGGAGACTTCTACGGAATTGCCACCGGCGCTGTTAATACGGGAAATCTCACTGTCTTCTATCTTGTTCGAGAACATGGCGTGATACTTTTTGCAAATATTTTCACAGCCCTTCAGCACTTCTTCATCGGCTCTGTCAAGAATCTCGATTCGGACCACTGTATCAAAGAGAGTGTCGGTATAGACTTGATTTTGCTCTTTCTTAAGTCCCGAACAGCCAGATAGAAGAAGGGCGGCGGATACAAGCAATGCGGTAAGTTTTTTATATTTCATAAATACACCTCGTTTCATAAATCATTATAGCGTAGGTGAGGGCTTCAATCAAACTCTTTTTTATATGAAATCTAATTATTGAATTGCATGGTACAAGATTGCATAAATATTCATATGTATAAGGGAAATCTCTCATAAAATCGAACATGTGGTTGCAGAACAGGATTTCTTGTGTTAGAATGTTATAGAGAAAATAATGAGGTTGATGTTTATGAAGAATGGTTTGAAGAAAAAGGACTGGATTCTGATTGCGGTGATCCTGTGTGTGGCGGGGCTTACCGTCCTTGTCCATACATTTATCGGCGGTGCGGGCGCCAACAGGGTGATCGTTAAGATAGAGGGTGCGATTGAAGGAATATACAGCCTGTCGGAAGACAGGGAGGTAGAGATAAATGGAGGCACGAACCTGCTGAAGATTAAGAATGGGGAGGCGTCTATGAGCTGGGCAGACTGTCCAGACCAACTGTGCGTTCACCAGAAGCCAGTATCTTTGAACCGTGAGAGTATTATCTGTCTTCCCAATAAGGTGGTTGTGGAGGTGGAGTCCAGTGGGAACAGGGAATTTGACGCTGTGACGAACTGATGAGATTTTCGGTTTTGCAGTAGGAAGGTTTTCATATATACGGTTTTCACATAGGAGGGACATTTTTGAAAAGCAAGGTGGCATATTTGGGGGTATTTACGGCGCTGGCGTTAATCTTTAGCTATGTGGAGACGCTGATACCGTTTCATTTCGGCGTTCCGGGGATGAAGCTTGGGCTTGCGAACCTGATCATCGTGATTGCGCTGTATAAGATGGGCTTTTGGGAGGCCTTCCTTTTGTCCATAGTGCGGGTGCTCCTTACCGGCTTTTTGTTTGGAAATTATTTCAGCATTATTTACAGCCTGGCAGGGGCTTTCTTAAGCCTTTTGGTGATGGCAGGGCTTAAGCGGGCACGCGGGTTTAGCGTAATGGGGGTGAGCGTTGGCGGAGGTGTGTTCCATAATATTGGACAGCTTATTGTGGCGATGCTGGTGGTGGAGACGTTCAGCGTAATCTACTATGTGCCGGTGCTTCTGATTGCCGGACTTGTGACAGGACTTCTGATAGGGATTGCGGCGAATGAGATGTTGGAGAGGCTTAAGAATCTTAAGTTATGATATGCGTCTGCTGCTTTTACTGGTTAAAAAGAGGGAGGAATGGTATGATATCATATCTAAGAGGGACGCTTGCTGCGTTGGAGGAGGATAAAGTAATCATAGATGTGGGTGGCGTTGGCTATGGAGTTTTTATGTCCGGTTCGTCCATGGGGCGCCTGCCGTCTGTGGGAAGTGAAGTGAAGCTTCATACATATCTTAATGTGAAGGAGGATGCCATGCAGTTGTATGGGTTTCTTTCACGGGATGATTTGTCTGTGTTTAAGCTGCTGATTGGGGTTAATGGGATTGGGCCCAAGGGAGGGCTTGGAGTCTTGTCAGCGTTAAGTCCTGATGATCTGCGGTTTGCGGTGCTGGCCAATGATGTGAAGGCAATCTGTGCCGCACCAGGGATAGGGAAGAAGACGGCGGAGAAGCTGATTTTAGAGCTTAGGGACAAGCTTGAGCTTTCGGATGCTTTAGAGCATATTGCTTCTGCTTCTGATGTGTCTGGGGGGACAGAAACATATGGCCAGGTTCAGGGCGAGGCTGTCCAGGCTCTTGTGGCCCTTGGATATGGCAGTACAGAGGCATTGAGGGCAGTCAAGAAGGTGGAAGTGGGGGAAGCTATGGAGGCGGAGGACGTGCTGAAGCTGGCATTAAAGTATATGTCTCTTTAAATGCAGAGCTTATGGAAGGCACATCATGGAGCAGGCGCTTCAAAGTAAAAATAATGAGGGTGAGTTTTGAAAATGGGCAGACGAATTATTACGACGGAGAATCTGGATGAGGATGTTAAGATTGAGAATCATCTGCGTCCGCAGATGCTTGCGGATTATATCGGACAGGAGAAGGCGAAGGAGACGCTTAAGATCTATATTGAGGCGGCAAAGGCAAGGGAGGAGCCTTTGGATCATGTGCTGTTCTATGGTCCGCCGGGGCTTGGAAAGACCACCCTTGCGGGAATCATTGCCAACGAGATGGATGTGAATCTTAAGATTACTTCCGGTCCTGCCATCGAGAAGCCAGGGGAGATGGCCGCGATTCTGAATAACCTGCAGGAGGGCGACGTGTTGTTTGTGGACGAGATACACCGCTTAAACCGGCAGGTGGAAGAAGTGCTCTATCCGGCAATGGAGGATTACGCTATTGACATTATGATTGGGAAGGGAGCCAGTGCAAGGTCTATCCGCTTAGAGCTTCCGAAGTTCACCCTTGTGGGCGCCACCACCAGGGCGGGGATGCTGACGGCGCCCCTTAGGGACCGTTTTGGTGTGGTGAACCGAATGGAGTTCTATACAGTGGAGGAGTTAAAGACCATTCTTTTGCGCTCTGCAAAGGTGTTGGAGGTGGGCATTGACAGTAAGGGAGCAGATGCGCTGGCCAGGCGCTCAAGAGGGACGCCGCGGCTTGCCAACAGGCTTCTAAAGCGTGTGCGGGATTTTGCACAGGTCAAGTATGACGGCTACATTACAGAGGAGGTGGCGAACTATGCCCTGGATCTTCTGGATGTGGATAAGGAGGGGCTGGACCAGACGGACAGGCGGCTATTGCTGGTAATGATTGAAAAGTTCTTAGGGGGACCTGTGGGGCTTGATACCCTGGCTGCTGCCATCGGAGAGGATGCAGGAACCATTGAGGATGTCTATGAACCATACCTTCTGATGAACGGATTCATTCAGCGGACGCCGAGAGGAAGGATTGTGACGGACCATGCATACCGCCATCTTGGAATTTCCCGCGAAATTATTGAAAAATAGTTGGTTTTTGGAGAAGTATCGTTTATAATAGAGTGAGAGTCGAAAAACTGTGGCTGACAGTTTTTCGTATACTAAGGCATAAGAATTTCGAGGAGGCTTCTAATGGCATCATCAAAAAACTTTACAGAAGTATTAATAGGGGGCAAGGTATTCACCCTGAGCGGTTTTGAGAGTGAAGAATATCTGCAGAAAGTATCGACCTATCTGAATCATAAGATTGAGGAGTGCAGTAACAGCGACGGATACCGGAAGCAGAGTGCCGAGACCAGAAGCATTTTGCTGGCGCTGAATATTGCAGATGATTATTTTAAGGCAAAGAAGCAGGGCGGCACACTGGAAAGTGATATAGAGGCAAAGGATAAAGAGATGTATGATCTGAAGCATGAATTGATTTCTGTTCAGATCAAGCTGGAAAATGCAGAAAAGTCTATGGACAAGCTCAAGGAAGAAAATAAGGAATTTCAGATGAAGATTGTCCAGCTTGAAACGGAGATAAAGAATAATCGTAAGAAATAGGCTGTCTTTTGACAGCCTTTTTTAAGGAAGTGGTAACGAGTCTTAAACCAGGCTTATATGGGGTGAAGGAAAGGACTTTTAGGACAAGTTTAAGGGAGGGTATATGATTGACAGACAGATTGAGATACTTGCGCCGGCCGGCTCCTTGGAGAGCTTAAAGGCTGCCGTCTGTGCGGGGGCGGACGCAGTCTATATCGGGGGACAAGGTTTGGAGCGAGAGCATATGCGAAGAATTTGACCGAGGACGAGCTGCTTTGGGCCATTGATTATGTACATATTCATGGGAGGCGTATTTATCTGACCGTGAATACGCTGTTGAAAGATTCCGAGACAGAGGAGCTTTATGAATATCTCCTTCCCTATTATCTTAAGGGGCTTGACGGTGTAATCGTCCAGGATATGGGGGTGTTGGAGTATTTGCGCAGATATTTTCCAGACCTTAATGTCCATGGGAGTACCCAGATGACCATTACAGGGGCGGACGGGGCGGAATTTTTAAAAAGACAGGGCGTGGTGCGGGTTGTGCCTGCAAGAGAATTATCCCTTAATGAGATTCGCCGTATGAAGGAGCAGACGGGGATAGAGATTGAGTGCTTCGTCCATGGAGCCTTGTGCTACTGTTATTCAGGACAGTGCCTTTTAAGCAGCATGATCGGCGGCAGAAGTGGCAATCGGGGACAGTGCGCTCAGCCTTGCCGACTTCCCTGGCAGGCAGAGGGGAGAAAGGCTGAAGATTTGATGAGCCTTAAGGATCTGTGTACTATTGACATGCTTCCAAAGCTTATTGAAGGGGGGGATTGATTCCTTCAAGATTGAGGGCAGGATGAAGCAGCCGGATTACGTGTACACTGTGACAAGCATTTACCGGAAATATGCAGATCTTTATCTTGAGAAGGGCATAAAAGGTTATAAGGTGGAGAAGGCTGACCGAGACAGGCTCTATGGCGCTTATCAGCGCAGAGGGTATACGGATGGATATTATGGGCGGCATAACGGAAAAGAGATGGTTTCCTTTCAGCGTATGTCAGGGGAGAAGGAGGAAAACCACCTTCAGGAATTTAAAATACAAGAAAAAAATTAATGGTAATTTAATACTTTCTGTGGGAGAGCGTGCTAAACTGGTATTAACCTATCATGATTTAGAGGTAGAGTGCAAAGGCGGGACAGTACAGCCTGCCATGCGGCAGCCCTTGGATGTGGAGAGAACGGAAAAACAGATGCGAAAGACCGGCGGCACAGAATTTCGGTTTGAGAAGTTTTGGGTAGAGATGGACGGGGAGTGCTTCCTTCCTGTGCAGGCGTTAAATGAGCTGCGAAGGGATGGGCTTCAAAGGCTTACGGAGGCGATTCTGGACAAACACCACAGGAAGGAGTCAGAAGCGCCTGCCTGTAAAACGGGTGGACAAGGTTTGGACTTAGAATTGAAAGGCTGTAAGGAGGATGGCAGAAGGCTTGGCCTATGTGAAATCAAGGATGAAGATTCGCACCTTGGAGTACAGAAAGAGTACAAGCCATATCTGTCCTGTGTTGTTTTGACCTTCCCTCAGCTTAAGGCTGTCATTGACTGTGGAAATATAGGGACGATATACATAGATGATGAACTTGGCGTGCAGGAGCCGGTTAGGCAATATCTGTCCAAGTACAGAAAGGCCCATCGGTATTTTCTGGCAATGCCCCACATTTTCCGTATGGCGGATATGAAGGGCTGGGAGGATTTTTATGGCGAGATGGAGAGCTTTTATGACGGTGTTCTGCTTCGCAACTGGGAAAGCTACCAGTGGCTTTTGAGTCGTGGTTATAAGAAAGACATTTGTTCTGACTCTAACCTGTATGTATTTAACAGATATGGCAAGACTTTTATGAAGAAGCAGGGAATTAGCCGGTTCACGGCTTCGGCTGAGCTAAACGTAAGAGAGCTTAAGAAGCTTGGAATCCAAGAAGCAGCATTACAGGTCTATGGATATCAGCCAGTCATGGTGACGGCAAACTGTATCCAGAAGACAACAGGAAGATGTCAAAAGGAGGAAGGGGTAGCTTTTCTGACTGACCGCTATCAGAAACGGTTTGCGGTAAGGCGGTGCTGCCGCTATTGCTATAATGTGATTTACAACAGCGCCCCTTTGTTCCTTGCGGATAAGGAGCCAGAGATCAGAGGGCTTATGCCGGAAGAACTTAGGCTTGATTTTACCATAGAAACAAAGGTGCAGGTGCGGGAAATCACGAGGCTTTATGAGGAGGCATTCCTTTTTTGCCAGGATGTGGCGCCGCCCCAGGGGGAATATACGAGAGGGCATTTTAAAAGGGGAGTAAAGTAGGTGAAGATTTGGTAAATATTATTGTTGAATTATCAAAATATTTAATGATCGTGCTGCTTACCATGTATACATATCTGTGTTTCAGCATTTTTGGGTATAGTGATCCGGACAGGCAGAGAAGTATGCTAAGAAGGCAGAATGTTCTGATGTTTATGATCCATATCAATGCATTTATGGTGATGTATCTTGAAAAGGAGGACATCAAGATTCTTGCATTTTATGTGATACAGGTGATATTATTTATCACAACTATAACGCTGTATACGAATATTTATCCCAAGTCCTCCAGGCTGGTGGTGAATAATATGTGTATGCTGCTTTGTATCGGTATGATTATACTGGCCAGGCTGAATTATGAGAAGGCTGTGAAGCAGTACGTCATTGCAGCAGGGGCGATTGCGGTCAGTATGGCGGTTCCGGTCATAATCCGGAAGTTTAAGAAGCTGTCAGAATGGAGAAATCTGTATGCCGTTGCCGGAATTGCATCCCTTGCCATTGTCGTGGTAGTTGGGCGGGTGTCCTACGGGGCGAAGCTTGGGTTCACGGTTGCAGGAATCAGCATCCAGCCGTCAGAGCTGGTGAAGATTATTTTCGTGTTTTTTGTGGCATCCAGCTTCAAGATGTCGCTGGAATTTAAGAATATTGTGATAACCACGGCTCTTGCAGCCTTCCATGTGCTGATTCTCGTGGTGTCTAAGGATCTGGGGGCAGCCTTGATTATTTTCGTGGTGTATCTGGCCATGCTCTATGTGGCGACCCATCAGTTCCTGTATGTTGCCGCCGGACTTGGCGCGGGCAGCGTGGCGTCAGTGGGGGCCTATTACTTGTTCAACCATGTGAGAACCAGGGTAGAGGCATGGAGAGATCCCTTTGCGGTCTATGACAACGGAGGATATCAGGTTGCCCAGTCCCTTTTTGCCATCGGTACAGGCGGATGGTTTGGAATGGGGCTGTTCCAGGGGATGCCGGAGAAGATTCCTGTTGCGGATGAGGATTTTATCTTTTCCGCCATATCAGAGGAGATGGGATTAATATTTGCCCTGTGCATCATTCTCATCTGTGTCAGTTGTTATGTAATGTTCCTAAATATTGCCATGCAGCTTCACAATATGTTCTACAAGATGGTGGCTCTTGGACTTGGGACCTGTTATATTTTCCAGGCTTTCCTGAATATTGGGGGAGTGACCAAGTTCATCCCGTCTACGGGAGTGACGCTGCCGCTTGTAAGCTATGGAGGAAGCTCGCTGCTTAGCACGCTGGTTATGTTTGCTATTATCCAGGGATTATATATAGTAAGGGAAGACGAGGAAGAGGATATTGAGAGAAGAAAAAAGGAAAGGCTACGAGCAAAGAGAGGCCCAGAAGCGGGTGTGGGCAGACCGAGAAAGACAAGAGATGTCCCGGAAAGAGAGAAAAGAAGCCGACCGCCAAGACCGGAAAAAGAACAAGGCAAAGCGCGCAAGGAACAAAGAGTTCGCTAGGGTCACGTATATTTTCGTCGCGCTGTTTCTGGCTATGATGGGATATATCAGCTATTTCCAGGTTACAAGGAGTAAGGAGTACATCCAAAGCCCCTACAATGCCAGAAAAGATTCCTATGCGGAGCGGGTGGTGCGGGGAAATATTCTGGACAGGAGCGGGAACGTACTGGCCAGGACGCTGGTATCTGAGGACGGAACCGAGACGAGGGAGTACCCTTATGGCAATATGTTTGCCCATACGGTGGGCTACAGCGACCACGGCAAATCAGGGCTCGAATCTGTGACGAATTTTGAACTTTTGACATCCAATGCATTTTTTCTTGAGAAATTAAAAAATGAGTTCCAGGACAAGAAGAATATGGGGGACAGCGTGGTTACCACGCTGGACGCAAATCTGCAGCAAACGGCATATCAGGCCATGGGGAACGCTAAGGGAGCAGTTGTGGTGATGGAGCCGAGTACAGGCAAGATACTGGTGATGCTCTCAAAGCCGGATTTTGACCCGAATAGGCTGTCGGAGGATTGGGAATACTTGAATACAGATGTTAATAGTGCGCTTCTGAATCGCGCCACCCAGGGGCAGTACGCGCCTGGCTCTACCTTCAAGGTGATTACAGCCCTTGAGTATATGCGGGAGAATCTGGGAGCTTCGAGTTACAGCTATAACTGCGGCGGGGCCATTGAGCAGGACGGGACGACAATCCATTGCTTCGGCGGAAATGTCCATGGGCAGGTGTCTTTTGCGGACAGTATTGCATACTCCTGTAATACCTCTTTTTGTAATATTGGGCTTTCGTTAGATATGGGCAGATTTAAGAAGACATCTAAGGAATTGTTGTTCGACTCAAAGCTTCCTTCTGTTCTGCCTTATAGTAAGAGTAAGTTTATGCTGGATACAGGGGCCACCAGCGCGGATAAGATGATGACTGCCATGGGCCAGGGCAAGACCCAGGTTAGCCCCTATCATATGGCATTGGTGACATGCGCCATCGCCAACGGCGGGATTCTCATGAAGCCGTATCTTGTGGATTCGATTACGAACTATACTGGACAGGAGGTGGATAAGAACCTTCCGGAAGAGTATAAGACGCTGATGACGGCGGACGAGGCAGCGCAGCTTAAGCAGTATATGACGGGTGTGGTGGAGTACGGGACGGCGACGGTGCTTCGGGGCCAAAGCTACACGGCGGCAGGAAAGACCGGAACGGCGGAATACAGCTCTGACAAGGAAAAGGACCATTCCTGGTATATTGGTTTAACCAATGTGGACAACCCTGAGCTGGTAATCAGTGTGATTATCGAATCCTCTGATGGGGAAGGGAAAGCCGTCAATGTGGCGAAGCAGGTATTTGACGCCTATTATTAAGTTTTTTGATATTTTAGTGTACAAGAGGGGCGGAATATGAGATACTATAAACATCTATATGTGGCGGAGGGGCTTCGGAAAAAGGAGAAGATCATCCGTAAGCTTAACAATAATAAACTGCAAATGAATATCCATGTCATAACTTTGGCGAATAATGAGAAGAATCAGTTGGAGATCTATCATTCCATGGTCTTTTTACAGCCGAATTTTCCTCATGACGACTTATTTGTGGTCGGACTTGCAAAAGGTTATGAAGATGCGGTAGAAATGGTGGAAGAAATCGCTCAGGAAGTGTATAATAAGACAAAAGGGGCAGACATTCGTTCCTATATATTAGAGAGAGAACAGGAAGAGTAAGATGCTACATATTCTATTGCTTATCTTGAAAATCATAGGGATTATAATTGCAGTAATACTGGGGATACTTGTATTACTGGTTTGTGTCGTTCTTTTTGTTCCGGTCAGGTATGACATGAAGGCCGTATCAAAGGGCACATTTGCCAAAACCTGTATGAAAGCCAAAGTGACGTGGCTTTTACATCTGGTCAGAGTGAATCTGTGCTATGAGGACAAGGTGTTTTCCTGGCAGGTTCGGGTTGGGTGGAAGAAGATACAAAGCGGTCAGGAAGAAAAAAAGACTATAGAAGCAGAGGTGAAGACATATGATGAAGAAGTGGACGAGGATTGGGAAGAAGAACTTCAACAAGAGCCGGTCTCTTTTGGGTCTGGTTCGGAAGAAGCCGGTAAGAGGCATCGGGAAGTTCTGGAAGAAGAAAAGGGTAAGCCCGTTAAAGAGCCTGAAGAAAAACGGGAAGGTTCTGTGGAAGGGCTTGAAGAAAAACAAAAGGTTTGGGGAGCGTCTGGCAGAGATGTGCGGAATTCGTCCAAAGAGCCGGAACGGCTGGTGGACGAGCTGGAACGGGAGATGGAACGGGTCCTTGAGGCCGAAAAAGATATGGAGGAAGAAGAGTCCGCTGATTGTAAGGAACGGCAGGAAGATTGGGAAGCTGACCAGCAGGAATGGAAGATTGTTTCTGAAGACAGCGGGGAAGAACGGGAAACGGATTATGAGGGAACTGAAGAAGAAGGGACCGGAATATGGCAGAAGGCTGCAGGCATCTGTCAAAGCATTTACCAGAAGATAGCCAATCTGTACCGCAAGATTGCTGGGATACCGGAGAAGATTGGCAGTACCGTAGAGGGGCTTATCCAAAAGGTTCAGGGATTGCTGGAAAAGAAGGATAAGATCATAGAGTTTCTCTCGGATGAGATTCATCAGACAGCATTTATGAAGGCAAGGGATGAAGTGCTTTTCCTGCTTCGCAGGCTGAAGCCTGGGACAATTCAGGCGGATATCCGCTATGGATTTGACGATCCGTCCCTGACTGGTAAGGTTCTGGCTGGACTTAGCATGTGTTATCCCTTCTTGGGCGACGATGTGGATATTCATCCGGATTTTGAGAAAAGGGTGTTTGACGGGCAGCTAAAGATTGCAGGGCGGCTTCGGGCAAGCTATTTTTTGAAGCTTTTGTGGAAACTTGTGTGGAGTAAGGAAGTGCGCATGACCTACCGTCATGTGAGAAATTTTGAATTATAAGCAGTAGGAGGAATCGGATTATGACGGATCATCAATTTAAGGGAACAGTGGAGGCTTTGTTTAACGGAATGGATGGGGTAATCTCATCTAAGACTGTGGTAGGAGAAGCAATCCATATCGGGGATACCATCATCCTTCCTCTGGTGGATGTGTCTTTTGCCGTGGGCGCAGGAGCATTCAACGGGGACAAGAAGGAGAAGGGCGCAGGCGGGCTTGGCGGTAAGATTACTCCCAGTGCGGTGCTTGTAATTCAGAATGGACATACGAAGCTTGTGAATGTCAAGAATCAGGATACCATGACGAAGATTTTGGACATGGTGCCGGATATGATTGACCGTTTTGGGTCCAAAAAAGAAGATAAGATGACAGAGGATGAGGTGATGGACATCTTAGATTCGGCACAGGATGACCAGTAGGTTTTATAATATTGCCAGGTATTTAGAAGAACGGAGGCATTTTTTTAAGGGACGGCACATATGATATAAAAAATGCGGGCAAGGGTGGCTGTGATGAAGCGAGTTATAGGATTTGCCCTGTTCTGTGTGGCGCTTGGAATGGTTCTGGCACTTATTCTGCCGAACATGTTTGTGGCGGTGTTGTGTATCATCTTGTGTATCCTGGCGGGATATAATTTATTTTGCTGTTGAAAGAGACTGTTCTATGAAGTGAAATTGCGCAAGGTATGGTATTGTCTATGATTTGGATTTTACTATATCTTGTGCTTTATGCTTTGTGGGGCGGCTTTTTTAGCTCATGGCATGTATGTGGATTGGGGCAGCAGTAAGCAGATGAATGTATATCACTTTTATTCCCGAAAACCCACCATTTCATTCCATTATGATTGAAAATCAGAATTCTTTGTCGATATACTTATAGGGCACATCGTAAGCGGAAGCTATTTGTCTATGACCAGAACAAAATAGGAGGAATGAAGATGGAGTTTGAAGTGACAGGCAAATCAAAAGGGTACAATTTAACGGAGCTGTTTCTGAAAAAAGAAGGAGCGGGTAAGAATGATGGCATGAGTTTTGCAGAGCTTGCGGCTGCAAAATCAGCAGAGGAATCGGCAAAGCAGCCGGATACTTTGGAAGGAACGAAAACCGGACTTTTTATGGGTGAAACATATGAGGAACGCCTTAATAAAATTGGGGATAAAAATTCGGCCAATGCCTTTCGGGATGCTTATGCGAAGAAAATGGCGGGTTCTGTGGATTATGTTTCAGCCATTAGTCAATTATTTAACACCGGATATGTAGGCGCGGATAATTTTGCAGATGCCTTCCCCCAGTATGACGTCATCACCCATGTGGGAAATGCAGATATTTCTTCTGCTAACTGGCAGAGAAATGATTTCCCCTTTTGGGAGTATTTTAAAAGAGATACCAGTGCAGACGCTTTAAATGACTGGAGACCTTTAGGTGAGAATCCACCTCAGACCCGCGGTGATTTGCAGAGAAACTATGGCAGTATCGGCCCTGGCCGAATTGCAATTCTCATCCCGGAGAGTCTGCAAAAAAAGATGGACGCAGATCCTGCCTATGCGAGAAAGATTGTGGCGAAGCTAAGGGAATGGAAGGAGGATTATGACAGATGGGACAATACGGTGGCTGCATCCTACGGAGGGAATGTAGCAGAGCATCAGGCGAGCAAAAGTTATGTGTTTGATCTGGATGAAAACGGAGATGTGAGGAATTGTACTGTTACCAGCAGCGGCGGAGAGATTACGGGGCCTACAGAGGAAGAAAGAAGGCAGTTTGAGGCTGAACAGGAAAGGAAATGGAGACTGCGTGTGAAGTATATTAAGATTATGGAGGATGGAGCTGAAAGTAAGATACAAAAGGAACTGGAGGCGTTACGTTTCTTTCAGAGCCAGCGCATAAGACAGGAGGTATTGCTGTAACTATGAACGTTTTAACTGTAAAGGGTGATTTGGCTGATGTGTCTTCATTTGTGGGGAAAACACAGAAAAAGGCTGACGGAGGTATAAGTTTTATAGAGCAATTACAGAGTATCAGCGAAACAACGGGTTCTTCGCCGGTGGAGGCATATCAGAAGTATCTGGAGAGAAGGTATGGAAATGTGATGGTCCAAAGTGTCATGAACGACCAGAAAAGTATGGATAGAATCGGAGGAGCAACGTTTGGAACAGGGAATGTGGTAATAGCGCCCAACATTTTAGAGCAGATGGCGAGCAATCCGGAAAAAGCAGCCTATTATGAAGGGAAGATACAACATTACTTCCAGACTCTGCCCGCGTGTGAAGCGCAGCTTTCCGCTATGGGGCACGAAATTCACTCGTCGGGTGTTGTGATTCATCCGGACGGAACGGTAACCTATTATGTCACTGGTGATTTAAAGCCGGAGGTGAGGGCGAAGATCGAAGCCCAGATTAGAGCCGAGGATGAAGCTAAGGCAAAGAGGAAAAGAGAGTATCAGAGGCTCAGTGAGGAGGCGGCAGAAAGGCGGAGAGAAAGTATACCCTTAGGGCATCCCGTGATGCATGCCCCTGGCGGGGCGGGTGGACTGCGTCCATTAGGGTATGCGGATTTCTGCTGTGGCAGGCTGTGAAATTACGGGATGCCCTTTGGGTATAGAAATGTCTCATGTTTTGGGATAACTGCCTGGACTTATGGTAAGGGGGCAGGGGCAGCCCTGATTGGCTGAGGGGTTTGCCAAGACTTTTATGTAATCAAGAAAATTGAAGATAAAAAACAGGCGCAAGGTATCTCCGTGATTTTGGAAGTATCTTGTGCCTGTTTATATTTGAAAAAAGACGTTACGAAAAAGTATACTTTTTCATAATGGTACATTTAAAATAAATTCTCAACCATTCTAATATATTATCGACAAAAAGTCAATAAACTTAATCTCTATTTTTTGTAGCATATGTCTAAAAAATTTTCCATAGAAATCGTTACGAAAAAGTATACCTTAATGGACGCAGTCCGCCCGCCCCGCTAGGGGCATGGATTACAGGATGCCCTTTGGGTATATCTTATTGGACGGAATCATATGCCAGTAGACAAAGTATGTAAAACCATTCATCAGTATAGTAAAGAACCGCTCAAAGAAGCAGATATGCAGAAGCTTTTAGAGATTGCCGAGGATTACAAAAAGGTGAAAAACTATGTATATTCACGCTTCGGAGGACTCCATAGCCTGTCAAAGCTCTATCCGGGCTACACGGTGCAGAATGAAATGACGGCCAGCGGTTACCGCGAAACATTAGGGATGCCGTCAGTATACTTCTATCTGGCGATTTTCGATGCGTTGGGCGATATCAAGCTTCAGTGGACCAGAACAAAAACGAAGATTTCCAAGCTGATGAATCAGAATGAAAGCTTTACAGAGGAGGATAAGCATTATCTGAGGTTTTTGATTAAGGTGAGCAATGGGTTTGAAGAAGTTCTGAACCAGAAACCGGTCGAACTGCCCAGGACACTACAGAAGCAGTATAGTGAATTGGCGGCGAAAGTTGACGCAGAAAGGCTTAACCGTTATCTGTGCAGGCAGGTGAGAAAGCATCACGTAAAGCTGCATACGGACAGAGCAGACGGCTTCGCTATAGCGGAGAGGGCTTATCGTTATGCAGATCATGGAATCTATATTTCCATAAAAGAGAAACGGAAAAGAATCTTTGTACCGCTGACAGACCATAACCAGTATAAAAGTCAGCTCTATATTAAGCTATATCCAAAAGAGAGTTGCATTAAAATTAAAGTACCGGTGAATGTTGCGGTTCGCGAACATGAGGATTACAGGAACCAGGTAGGAGTGTCGTTAGGGCTTTATACGATGCTGACAACAGATCAAGGCCATCATTATGGCGATGAGCTGGGAAGGTATCAGATTGAATATGCAGACTGGATTCGTGAGCAGACAAGGATTTATAACCGTAACAAGAATGAGAACTGTGGAAGGAAGAAGTACTATGGAAAGAAGAAGCGCTTGGAAGAACAACTGCACAGTTACATCAATCAAGAGTTGAACCGTTTCCTAAGAGACGAGAAGCCGCGGACCGTCTATATTGTAAAGCTGCCGAAGCCCCAGGCAGGCGGCGTGAATAAGAGGATTAATCACTCCATGACGCAATGGCAGAGAGGCTATATCAGGAAACGCCTGACACAGAAATGTAAGGAGCATGGGGTAGAGCTGGTACAGGTTTTGGGTAAGGAGATCAGTAATGAATGCAGCGGGTGCGGAGCAGCAGGAAAAAAGAGAGACGGATATTTTATCTGCTCTAATTGCGGCTGTCGCATAGAAGAAAAGACAAATACGGCAAGGAATGTGCTGATGAGGGGAGCGTCGGGAAAGACGGTGAATTAAGTCATAAGAACATTGATTCAGATAAATGCCGGTGATGAGCCGGAATTTTACCTGTGTGAAGTATGAGGACTGAAGAAAATGTTCCTGATATAAAAAAATAATGAACGGCATTAGAAGGCAAAAATATTGCGTATTGGGTATGCCAGGACCTGGGGAACATGGGAGGCTGTGATGTACCTGGGAGCGAAGCAGAAAGAGAAGCTGCATCGTCTGTTTTAAAGGCAATAAGATTAAGAGGGTATGTAAGCATATCCATTTAGAGAATATTGCAGGAGTGAGCAGATGACCAATGTATCTTATTTAAAAAATATGAACAAAGAGTGCAAAACTTTTAAAATATATTAAATGAAGTATATGTGCCTTATTTAATAATATTAATCTGGCACGAACATTTTAAATAGGATTAATGATATTAGATGATTGAAAGTCAATATAAATTAAGGAGGCAGCAGGATGAGAATTTATAAATTTCCATTTGAAAAAGTAAAAAAGGACAATGCGAGGATTATTCTATATGGTATGGGAAATGTTGGCAAACAGTATTTAGCACAGTGTATGTCATCACATATTAAGGTATTGTTTGCGGTAGATGGTCACAATGAACTTTCTTTTGTAAAAATGCACGACGTTCAGGTATACAACCCGAAGAAAATTAGTGAATTAGAAGACCATCAATTTGACTATATAGTAATTGCAATGGATCACGACGAAAATGCAAAAGACATTAAGGAATTTATCATACAATTGGGAATCCCTGAGGAAAAAATAATTTATTACATAGATTATTATGACAGCAGAAAATATTTGCGAGCACCTGAACTTTATCCGTGGCATAATCCTTCTTTTAGTTGGTTTGGCGAGGACTTAATTGTGTCAGGATTGTTTAAATGTATGGGGGTAGACAAGCCAACATATCTGGATGTGGGATGTAATCACCCCTATGAGGGAAACAATACAGCCTTGCTGTATCTGACGGGGGCTTCTGGTGTGAATATAGATGCAAATCCTAACTGTATACAGTTGATGAATATAGAACGGCCGGACGATGTGAATGTATGTGTCGGAGTATGCGGGGGGGGTATCCTGTGAAAAAGAATTTTATATGTTAGGTGATTATGACGCATTAAATTCCTTTTCTCAAGAGTACATAAAAGACTATGAAAAACGGCATAATGTGGAACATGAGGGCGCAAAAACGATTAAGGTACAGTGTCTTTTGCTGACAGACATAATTGAGATGTATTGTGGAGGCATATTCCCCGATTATTTTGATTTGGATGTGGAAGGGCTGGATGACGAGGTGGTGGCAAGTTATGATTTTGCACACAATGGCCCTAAAATTATGTGTGTGGAATCACATAGCGCGTCGGTATGCAGACAGATGCTGTCTCAAGGATATATACAGTATTTTTCAACCGCTCACAACGTAATATATGTCAAAAAGGATTTAATAGGTGAGGTATTACGAATGTGAGATTTTTAATGGGGGTATACCATATGAAGGTAGTGATTTTAGCAGGCGGTTTTGGAACAAGAATTAGCGAGGAAAGCTACTTAAAACCCAAACCAATGATTGAAATAGGAGATGCACCAATTCTATGGCATATCATGAAGATATTTTCTTTTTATGGATTTCATGATTTCTTGATTTGTGCAGGCTACAAACAACAGATAATTAAGGAATATTTTGCAAACTATTATTTACATAAAAGTGATGTGACATTTGATTTTGCAAAGGGCGGCAATATGATTGTACATAATAATGCATCCGAGCAATGGAAGGTTACGATTGTAGATACCGGATATCATACGATGACAGGAGGACGTATTAAAAGAATAGCAAAATATGTAGAAAATGAAACCTTTTTTCTGACATATGGGGATGGTGTTGCCGATGTCAATATAAATAAGTTGTTAGAATATCACAATGCACATAAAAAGATTCTTACTGTGACGGCTGTTAATCCCGGCCAGCGTTTTGGCGTATTAGGCCTTGACAGAGAAGGGAATGTCAGCCGGTTTCATGAAAAGAGAAGTAAAGATGCGGAGTTAATTAATGGAGGGTTTATGGTAGCAGAACCCCAAATATTTGATTACATAGATGGAGATTCTACTTTTTTAGAAAAAGAGCCGTTGGAAAGGCTGGTCAGGGATAGGGAGGTGGCAGGATTTAGACATGACGGATTTTGGCAGTGCATGGACACACAGCGGGATAAGGAAAAGTTAGAAATGCTTTGGCAGGACAATCAGGCGCCATGGAAGGTTTGGGAATGAAAAAATGAAGGACAATCAAAATATTTTGGAGCAGTTCATGAAGATTGACGGTAGAGAAGGGCTTGAGGAAGAAATATTTATTGCCGTATCAACGATTATACCTATCGTTAATGTTGATTTGCTGATATTGGACAGTCAAAATCATATTCTTCTTTCATGGAGAGATGATGTGTATTTTGGAAAGGGGTGGCATCTTCCAGGGGGCTGCATCCGGTATAAGGAAACGATGGCACAGCGTATTCAGAAGACGGCGATGAATGAAATAGGTACAAGGGTTATTGCAGCTTCAGAACCAATAGCTGTTAAGGATGTGATTATGGGAAGGGATAACGCTAAGGTAAGAGAACGGGCGCATCATCTTGCAATTCTGTATAAATGTAGGCTGCCTGACCAATTTGTCATAGACAATGATAAAAAAAGCAAAGGTACACCAGGCTATTTACAGTGGTTTGAAGCAATACCAGAGGATATTCTTCCGATTCACGAGGTTTATCAGGATGTTTTTAAGCGATACGGATTAATGCCGTAATATACTTGTGAAGGAGCAAAGGTGAAAAGAAGATATAAAATTGATTATAACCAAAAAGTAGACTGCTTTGCGCAGTTGAATCATATTAAGACAGATTTGATATACGGAGACTTATCATTTGTAACCAAACCTTTTATCAGTTATGTGATTCCAGTATATAGAAGGGCAGATTTGCTTGAAAAAACTTTGGAGAGCGTATTACAGCAAAAAAAAGTTGATTTTGAGTGGGATATTGTAGTGGTTGATAATGAGTCTGGCGGGGAAAATGATACAGAGAAATTAATACGTAAGCTTAAGAACGCAAGGATTTTATATTATAGAAACCAAGAAAATATAGGTGTGGATGGAAATTATAATCGTTGTATTGAAACGGCGCGGGGAAAATGGATTGCAATGCTGCATGGTGATGATTTGATTATGAACGACCATTTATATGAAATGGGAAAGCTGATTCGTTCAAAAGACGTCAGAAAAAAACGATACCCGCTGGCTTACATTTGTCAGAGATATTTAGAATTTTCGGATGAGGAAGAAGTACAGCTTGACAGAGCGCTTGCAGCACAGACGAACAAAAAGTTGGGCGTCATATTTCTCAAAGATGGCAAGAGAAAGAAGTTAATGAGAGAAAGCCAGAGGAAAGGAATTTTGACAGGTTTTTTTGGGGCGGTTCCTTCTTTTGGAACAATCATGAACAGGAAAATAATGATACAAGAGGGAGGCTTCAACAAGGACCTGGGAATATGCGAGGATATTATTACACCTTATAAGCTGGCCGGAAAATACGGGGTATATATGGCGCCCAAAATAATGGGATATTACAGATTTCAGAACAATGAATCTATGAAGAAAGCTACGGTTTTAAAAATATACGCTGCAATGGTGGATTTTCGGGAATATATGTATAGCAAAAATATATGGGCAGGCATATGGGGAAAAATAGCAAGAGACCTTTTGAATAAAAATCTGCAAAATTATTGTGTTGGTCTTTCTCGATATAGTGATGAAAAGGTGAAGGAAAGGGAGCTTAATGCCATATATCAGCCTAAGAAGACTAGGGGGCTTAAGCTTTTAGCCTTTCGTGCTGTAATGGGATGTTTTAACATTGTACATCATTCTGGCGGATATTGCGAGATGATAGAAAATCTTGTGGAAATACAGGAAGAAAATATTAGAAATGCAGTAGATAAGGGAGAGAAGATTGTAATATATGGCGCAGGGGGAGTTTCAAAAGTAGTGATTCCATTACTGAAGAGTCGATATAAAAAAATACAAATCATAAGCTGCGTTGTGAGCAATCCCAAGGATGCCCACGGAAATATAAAGGGAATTCCCATTTGCTGTATAGATGATATAGAGAGTAAGAAGGACAGAATTACTGTTATTACGGCTACAGAGATATGGCAGTATCAATCAGAAATGAATGCCGTATTAAAAAGTAAGGGACTGAAATCGGTAATTAATTTACTTTAATGATTTGGAGGAGAAAAAGAATGCGATCATGTAGAAAATGTTTTGAATATGCATATGTGTTTGTCGGTGGGGATGTACGTATGTGTCCCTGGAATGGAATTGTTATAGGAAATCTCCGTGAGAATACACTGGAAGAGATTTGGAAAAGTCCCCAGGCAGAAGAAATTAGGCAGGCATTTCTAAGGGGAGAATTATTAGGATGCAGCGAGCGATATTGTCCGGACTGTATTAATAATAGTACCACTTTGGAAATCGAGCAGGAGGAGCTTAATAAGATGTATGAAGAAATGCCAAATCTTCCGGTTCAGATTAGCCTGGCATACGATGAAAGGTGTAATCATGCATGTCCGTCCTGCCGTCACGGTATCTTTTCACCTGATAAAGAGTATCTTAATCATCTTGAGGTCATAACAAAAAATATTGAGCCATATTTAAGTAATGTAAGGGGAATAGCAACGAACGGAATCGGAGAACTTTTTGTTGCTACGGAAATTGTAGATATGCTGTCACGTCTTAAGCCCAATAATCCCGAATTCTCAATTTTTATTGAAACGAATGGTGTACTGTTTAAAAATAATTGGGATAAGATAAAAAATCTTGCCGGAAAAAACATCACTGTTTCTGTCACACCAAATAGCTTCGACAGGGAGACATACAGATACTTGGCAGGGAAGGATGACTTGGAAAAGTTTGAAGAAAGCATGGCGTTTATTACCGAACTGAAACACCAGGGTGCGATATCAAGAATACGAATGATTATGGTAATTCAGGACAGTAATTTCAGGCAGATTCCTGAGTTTATTCAAAGATGTATTGAGTATGATGCTGATGATATTGTGTTAAGGCCCATCTTCCAATGGTTCGGTATGAATGAGGATGAGGTGTTATATAAAAATGTTCTGAATCCATGTCATCCATATTACCAGGAATACCTTGAGATCATCCAGCATCCATTGTGTAAGGATAAAAGAGTATTTAATTGGGGATTTGAAGAAAAGCAGGAGCCAATATCCTTCCCAACACTTGAGATGAAGCGGCAGGTAGAAGGCGACAAGACGTTTCTTACATACATAGACGGGCTACTTTGCAGGTTAGAGGAGGATATAGCAAAATACAAAGATAGAAAGCTTTATCTGTTTGGAGTTGGAAAAATTGGCAAAATCTTGTTAGAAAAGCTTACGTCGGGAGAGAAGGCGGTTCCTATAGCTGGGTTTGCTGTAAGCTGTAAGGAGGGTACTCCTAATTTTTATATGGGATATCCTGTTATGCAGTTTGATTGTATAGAAGACAGGAAAGAAAGTGTGTTTATACTTGCGACAACCAATCCAAATTTTGAACATGACATGATGGAGTTATTAAGGAAGGAGGGTGTTAATCAGTATATTTTAATCAATAAAGGTGAAGCGGATGCATAAGCGATTGATTATTTTTGGCGCAGGCAGAAACGGGGATGATGCATATCATTTTTTTGGCGGAGAAAATATTTTGTGCTTTGTGGATAATAATGAAAAAATGGTTGGCACGAAGCTCCATGACAAGAAGATTATTTCTTTTAACGAATTGAAGGAATTAAAAGAAAAATTAGAAGAGAAATTTGAACAAAGCTATGAAGTAATCGTTTCTGTTTCAAAAACAAGATGGGCTACATTGGCGATTGTCAATCAATTACAGGGGATAGGGATTGATGATTATAGCATTTATATGGATGTACGAAAAAGGTGGAAAACCGGAAGTACATTCATGCAAAGGGACCGCTTCAGATATCCTTATGAACAGGAAACCATACTTGAAATCTATCAGGTGCAGTTTGATTATCTGATGCGTCATACAGATGCCGCCCATCTTCTTCCGGCAACCGGCTCTCTTAGAGAAGCCCAATTAAATACGGCGGACAGAGCCAATGAGTTTTTTACATGGATACAAGAGTTAGAGATTGCGCCCTTTATGATTGCCGGTACTTTGTTAGGTGCCGTAAGGCACAAAGGCTTTATTCCTTGGGACGACGATTTGGATTTTGGGCTTATGTACGATGAATACATACGGCTTATACAATACATGGAAGAAAAGGGTAAGATCTTTTATCATCGTGGAAATAATATTTGGGAGACAAAAGAGGGAAATTGTTCTTGTCCCTTGGAGGTTCAATATGTTGCGGCATACGGACTTGGATATATGCAGATTTATCTGAATACTGGGGCGTCTCATGTGAAGGAGAATCCGTTTATTATGGATATTTTTCCTGTGTACTATTTTGAGAACGGATATACAAAGGAGAATTATGCAAGAGATTTAAAGAAATGGTATCGCAGGAGGGAGGAAAATTTCGATGAGGTTGATAAGCTGTATTTAAGGGAAATGACGTCGTCTGGAATTATATGCAATAAAAGCGAACGGGTTGGATTAGGGCATGATCTGACTAGTTTTTTGAAATCTCAGCATGATATCAATGGAAGAAAATTTGACACAAAGATTTGGAATGCAGAGGTTTTATTTCCTTTACAGAAGCTTTCCTTTGAAGGTTATGAGTGGTATGCCTCACAATGTACCGAAGCATGGCTAAAGGGGGAAGGGTATGGCGATATCATGAGGCTTCCGTCAAGAGTCGGAGTATATGTGCATGACAAGGATCGTGTGTTTTGGGACAAATATTAAGAGGAGATTTTATTCATGAACAATATCAGTGTACTGGACTGTACCTTGCGGGATGGCGGTTATGTGAATGACTGGCGTTTTGGGGAGAATGTTATAGAGGATATTTTACATAAACTTTGCAGAACCAATGTGGATATTTTGGAGATAGGTTTTTTGAGAAATGAGCCTTATAACCCTAATCGAGTTGTATTTCCTTCTATGGAGCAGGTTCAAAAACTCAGCGGTAAACTTAAACGAAAGGGAAGCAGACCCAAACTGGCGGTTATGGCGGAAATTGCCCATCCGATTCCTCTTGATATGATTGAACCCTCCGAAATGAATGATATTGACATTATCAGGGTGATTGTTTGGAAATCAAAGCATATCAACGGAAAGACGGTGGATGCCCTTCAGGACAGTTATGCATATTGCAAAGAAATTGTAAAAAAGGGCTATCAATTATGTATACAGCCAAATCGTACCGACCAGTATAGTGATACAGAATTTGAAGATATGGTGAAGATGTTTCGTGAATTGTCACCAATGGCAATCTATGTGGTGGATAGCTGGGGGACAATGTATTCCAATCAAGTACTTCACTATATGGATTTGGCTGACAATATATTGGAAAAAAATATTTCAATCGGATTCCATGGACATAATAATATGATGCAGGTATTTGGAACAGCAGAGAAAATAGTGGAACGCGGATATGACAGAAACATTATTTTGGATGCAAGCGTATATGGAATTGGCCGTGGAGCGGGGAATTTAAATCTTGAATTGATAACGAAATATCTGAATGAAATACATGGCAGTCAGTATCTGATTGATCCAATACTTGAAATTTATGACGACTATTTAAGAGATTTAAGAAAAAAATATGTATGGGGAAGCAGTATGCCCTTTACTGTGTCTGCGGCCTATGGAGCAAATCCCAATTACGCGTCATATTTTGCTCAGGTGCTTTCTGTGGTGCAGATGAAGAAAGCCTTCCAGAGTATGACAGAGTATGACAAGGTTCTGTATACATCAGAGCTGGCCCAAAGATATCAGAAGGAGATAGTATGAGCATTAAGGAAATTGAATTGTTCGCAAACGATATACGCAGGAACTTAGTATGGGCTATTGGGTCAAAGGGAGGCGGACATATAGGAGGGTGCCTTTCGATTTGCGATTTGATAGCGGTTCTTTATGGAGAAGTAATGAATTATGACCCCAATACTCCCAACTGGCAGGAAAGAGATTATCTTGTGTGCTCAAAAGGACATGCCGCGCCTGCCCTTTATGCTGCGCTGGCGCTAAAAGGCTTTTTCCCGATGGAATGGCTAAAAGAGCTCAACAGGGCCGGTACTAATCTGCCAGGTCACAGCGACCGAAAAGTACCGGGCATTGACGCCACAACAGGTTCTTTGGGACAGGGATTATCTATTGCATGCGGAATTGCCCATGGTTTAAAAGTGCAGGGGAAGAATCAATACGTGTTTTGTATTACCGGGGACGGAGAGAACGACGAGGGCCAAATCTGGGAAGCGGCTGCTTATGCTTCACACTATCATTTGGAGAATCTGATTATGTTTCTTGACTGGAATAAAAAGCAGATTGACGGTTGGAACAAAGAGGTAATGCAGTTAGGCGACCTGGCAGAAAAATACCGTGCATTTGGCTGGAACAGTTCTGTTATAAACGGTCAGGACATAGCAGAAATCCGTCAAAGCATACATAAGGCGGTTGATATAAGAAACGGACATCCTACCATGATTTTGCTGGATACAGTAAAGGGAGCGGGTATTTCTTGTATTGAAAAAATAGAAAATAATCACTGTATCGGTGTGCCGGACAGTTTGGTGAAGGAAAGCCTTGAAGAATTGGAAGCAATACGGATGCAATTAAAAATAAGATATGGAGAGTCTTAATTATGGAACGGATTATATATACCGGAGGGAAGCCGGAAAAAGAGATATTTGAAGTTTTTTCGGAGACAATGGAGGAATTGTTCCGGGAGGATTCATCTGTAGCTTATATTGATGCGGATCTGATGGCATCTATGAGGACAAAAGATTTATGGGAGAAGTACCCTAAAAATGTGTTTAATACCGGAATACAGGAAGCCAATATGGTAGGTGTTGCAGGTGGAATGAATCTGGCTGGATTAAAGCCATATATTCATTCCTTTGCGCCTTTTGCAGTCAGGAGATGTTTTGACCAAATATATGTTACGGCAGGCTACGCACATAAAAGTGTGCGGATAATAGGAAGCGAGCCTGGAATTTGTGCAACAGATAACGGCGGGACGCATATGACTTTTGAAGATATGGCGCTCATTCGGACGATTCCTGAAGCATGCGTGATTGACGTAAGCGATGCAAAAATGTTTCGGCAATTATTGAAGAAGACAAAAGAGAGAAAAGGCGTTACTTATTTTAGAACGCCTAGAAGGGGGCTTTTGGATATTTATCCATCGGAGACGGTTTTTGAGGTAGGAAAAGGGAAGCTGCTTCGTGAAGGAAATGATGTAACCATTATATCCAGCGGTATTATGGTTTCAACTGCGCTGCAGGCAGCAAAAGCTTTACATGAAATGGGGCTTGAAGTAAACGTAGTGGATCCAGTAACAGTAAAACCATTAGATACAGAATTGATTGAAATGCTTGCAAGGAGGACAAAAGCAATCGTAACCGTAGAAAACCATAGCATAATCGGAGGGCTTGGAAGCGCTGTAGCAGAGATTTTGTCTGAAAGTTATCCTGTGCCCATTGAACGGGTGGGAGTCAAGGATCAATTTGGACAGGTTGGAAATGAAGAATTTTTGAGGGAACAGTATTCACTTACTATAGAAGAAATCATAGAGAGAGTAAAAAAGCTGCTTAATGGAAAGAACACAGGGAGGTAGACTGATGAATCGGCTGGATGGGAAGGTTGCGATTATTACGGGAGGCACTTCAGGAATGGGGGAAGCCAGCGCAAAGCGATTTGCAGAGGCAGGAGCTTATGTTGTGGTTGTTGGGCGTAATCGTGAAAGAGGAGAGAAGGTAGCAGAAGATATACGTAAAAACAAAGGGGCGTCGGTTTTCTTCCAGGCAGATGTGGCAGATGAGAAGGAAGTAAAGGCTTTGATAGCCCAGGTGGATAAAAAATATCATAAGATTGATATCCTGTTTAATAATGCGGGAATCTTTCCGGTAACCGCTTCCTTGGAGGATATGGAAATGTCGGATTGGGATAAGATCATGAATATCAATGCCTCCGGCGTCGTACATATGACCAAACATGCGATGCCCTATTTACAGGAAAGCCATGGAGTCATTTTGAATAACGCTTCTGTGGCAGGAATGCATTCATTTGCAAGTGGAAAGACCTATGCATACAGCGCCTCTAAAGCTGCGGTGATACAATTTACGAGAATGATAGCTAAGGTGTACGGAGAGAAAGTACGTGCAAACTGTATATGTCCGGGAGTGATTGACACGCCGATTTTTGTAAACAGAGATTTCTCCAGATATTTCGATAGTATTCCCATGGGCCGGGTAGGAACTTCAAAAGAGGTTGCAAAGGTGGCCAATTTTCTTGTTTCTGATGATGCCGGGTATATTAATGGGGCTGTGTTGACGGTTGACGGAGGAATGTCTGTCTGATGAATATTCTGATGTGTATTCCCACAAGAAACAGGGCAGAAATGGTGAAAGAAGTGCTTGAATATGAAATGGAATATTATAAGCACTGCGGGGTTAGCCTTTGTTACTATGATTCCAGTGACGGAGAGGAAACCTGGAAGGTAATAGAGGAAATAAACAGCAAATATTCCGCGGATATTCAATACCGTAGAAGTGATCCGGCCTTGTGTTTGGATTATAAGCTGATAGAGATTCTTAAAGATATGGAAAAGGAAGACTATGATTATCTATGGCTGATAAACGACTCTATATCCATAAAAGAAGAAATGCTTGAGTATGTCAGTGGAATATCGGAGGGTGGATATGATTTGATAAGGCTTCCGCTGGCTGGTAAAGGGGCGGCGGAAGATGTTGTAACGACAGATCCCAACGAGTGGTTCCACGAGTGTTCCCAGGGAATGGCCCATATGGCTTCAACGGTTATGAACTTTTCACTTCTTAGGCAAGCCCGCCATGATTGGGATTGGCTGAGAGAAAAATATGTAGGAAATAATGAGCTGGATGATAATCACGGATATTTTTTTATGGTAGCGTTTTATCTGGAGCAAATTCTAAAATTGGAGCATTTCACAGGAATATTTATTGGAAATCGGATAAAATGGCGAAGAGACAGTCCGCTGAAAAAAAGGCAGATATACTGGAGAGATTATGTGTTTCAAGCGTGGGCAAGAAGTTATCCGGAGACAATATTGAAGCTTCCAAAGTGTTATACAGATAAGGAGGATGTAATAAGGAAATCTGACAATCTTTCGCCGGGAAGATTTTCAAGATCTATGTTAATCCATTACAGACTAAGTGGTTTATATAGTTATTCTGTATACAAAAAGTATAGAAAATATTTCAAATATATTACGAGAGAAGCTTTAAAAAGCTGTTTTGTCCTTGCAGTACTGCCGCAGGCTTTTCTGAGGTGGAAATATGCAAATTTGCTGGCAGTAGAGGAGGAGTGGCAGGAAAATCTGAACCGAATTGAGGAACAGATCAAAGGAAAAAAGATTTTAATTTATGGAGCCGGTCTCTATGGAGAGAAAGTGATACAAAAATTAAAGTCAGATGGATATGGGAATCAGATGATCGGCGTTGCAGTAACAGAAACAAAAGGGAATGTTTCAGAGCTTGAGAAAATCCCAGTTCATGATATTGATTACTTTGTACGGGAAAAAGAAGAAATATTCACCATTGTATGCGCGCTTCCAGCGGCGGCAGATGAGATGAAAAAAGAATTGAAGAAAAGAAAATTTAAGTATTCTGTTACTTTATTTGGAGTGTAGCATGAAACATTATAAATATTGGTTTTTAGAGTGGATTTTGGATGAAAAGGCACAAAAAGCGTACTTTTGCGGAGCGAATTTGAACATGCTCTATCAATATGACTTGGAAAAGAACAGTGTCAAATCGTTAGGGGCGTTTCCCCATATGCCCGTATCTAACCAGTTGTTTCGCGGAGGCGTGATCTATCAGAATAAACTTTATTTTCCGCCAAGAATGGCAGCAAGAATGGGAATCTATGATATAGAAAAAAAGGAGTTTCGGACAAAAGATATTTATGCAGAAATAGCAGGAGAAAAAGAGAGGTTTACACCAAATGATACAGGCTTCATATCTGTAAAATATCAAGAGAAGAAAGCTTTTTTTGTTTATCGAAGTACACCGTTTTGCGTGGTGATGGATTTAGAGCATGAGAGTATTTCTTACATTACATGTAAAGAAACAGGGGATGTTTCTTTTCTTGGAATGGATTATTGCATTTTTGGAGATTTCCTCATTTCACCGATTATTAACCGAAACAAAATACTGTTTCTGAATATGAAGGAGGAGACAATAGAAATCAGAGATTTGCCAATCAATTCAGATGATTCTTGCTGTTCTTTTGATTTAGACGACGATGGCAGACTCTATTTGCTGACCTGCAAAGAGCCTTTTGTGTTAAGTTGGAATCCGTGGACAAATGAGGCGATAAACGAAACGCAACTTCCATTGGAGTCGATTACATATGAACAAGGGTATTGGATTAGAAAATCAGGGAATAGCATTCATATTTTTCCGGGATTAGATACCCAGGGAAAAAATGGTAGAGCATTTTGGGTGGATTTATTGACAGGGCAGGTTAAGGAGATATCAATATTTGAGAAGTATAAGAAATACATTAAATGGAGTTTGATTTCACAAAACGGAAAGCATGTTTATGCAATGGTATCGTCAGGACAGGATATTTTTTTCTCTGACGAGCTTATATTTGTCGAATATGATTGGATGCATAACCGTATTTCTGAGAGAGAACTGCCGCTGCCCCAAGATACTTCAGAACAAAAGATGGCACAGAGCATAATGAGCTATCAGGAATTGGTCCGGTTTCGATATGTGATAGATTATGTTTTGATTTATACAGAAAATGAATATCTCCCATTGTCAGGCTGGTTGAATGGATTTAAAAGCTTTGACGCGAATAACAGTGATATAAAAGAAATATCTGGTATCGGGGAAAAAATATATATGAGTTTTTTATAAACTGATAAAGAGGAGAGAATACGAAAATGTTTGAGAATATGTTGGAAGAAGCAGCCAGAGAGCAGATTGTCAGGTATGTGAGGGAATATTGCGATACATTTCACGGTGTAAAAAAGGAATTTCATCCGGGAGAGAAGCTTCCTTATGCATCAAGAGTATATGATCATGAGGAAATGTGTAATCTTGTGGATTCTGCGCTGGAATTTTGGCTGACATCCGGGAGATACACAAAGAAATTTGAAGCTGATTTTTCTAAGTATCTGGGAGTAAGATATTGTTCTTTGGTAAATTCAGGGTCGTCTGCCAATCTTTTGGCATTTATGGCGCTTACGTCGCCCTTATTGGGAGAACGCCAGGTATTGCCGGGAGATGAGATGATTACTGTGGCGGCAGGATTTCCCACTACAGTTACGCCTGCTATTCAATACGGAGTTGTGCCGGTTTTCATTGACGTCACCATGCCCCAATATAATTTGGATGTGGAGCAATTAGAGAATGCCTTGTCCCATAAAACGAAACTCGTGATGGCGGCCCATACGCTGGGGAATCCCTTTGATTTAAAAGCAGTAAAGGAATTTTGTGACAGGCATCATTTGTGGCTGATTGAGGATAACTGTGACGCATTGGGCTCTACATATGAGATGGACGGCAAGGTATATCTGACAGGAACGATAGGGGATATTGGGACATCTTCCTTTTATCCGCCTCATCACATGACCATGGGAGAAGGGGGCGCAGTCTATACCAACAATCCTCTCTTGAATAAATGTATTCGTTCATTTCGTGATTGGGGACGCGACTGCGTATGTGACTCTGGTGAGGACAATCGCTGCGGACGCCGTTTTCAGGGGGTATATGGAGAATTGCCGGAAGGATATGATCACAAATATGTGTATTCTCACTTTGGATATAATCTGAAAGCTACAGATATGCAGGCAGCGATAGGGGTTGCTCAACTAAAGAAATTTCCCTTATTCGTAAAACGAAGAAAACATAATTTTATGCGTTTATGGAATCATTTGTCAGATTGTACAAAAGAGTTGCTTCTGCCTGAAAAGTGTCCAAATTCTGATCCTAGTTGGTTTGGTTTTTTGCTGACCTGCAAGGAAAATACGGATAGAAAACATGTTGTCTCTTATATTGAAGAACATGGCATTCAGACGAGAATGCTTTTTGCAGGAAATCTGACCAGACACCCCTGTTTTAATCAGATGAGGCAAACCGGACGAGGATATCGCATCTCAGGAGATCTAAAAACGACGGATCGCATCATGAGAGATTCTTTCTGGGTTGGAGTATATCCAGGAATGACAGACGAAATGTTAGATTATATGGCAAAGACGATTAGGGAGGCTGTTAGACATGAATGATATTTCCAGAAAACTCCGTAAGGAGGCGTTGTATCTTTCACATCAATGCCAAGACGGAAATCTCCAAAGCGTTTTTTCATGTTTAGATATTATATGGACGCTGTACGATAAAGTTATGAATTGGGAGCCGACGAGGGCGGAAGATCCGGACAGGGATTTTTTTATTATCAGTAAAGGACAGGCGACGCTGGCTTTATATCCGGTTCTGATTGAAAAAGGTTTTTTTGATATGGACGAGCTCGGCAAAGAGATCGGAGCGTTTCACAGCCGCTATTGCATCCAGACAGACCTTACGAAATTTGACGGAGGCATTGAGAATAACGCAGGCTCATTGGGACATGGACTTCCTTTTGCAGTAGGGATTGCCAATGCAAATAAGATAAAAAAATCCCCTTCCCAGGTTTATGTATTATGCGGGGACGGTGAGTTTTGCGAAGGGACTATGTGGGAAGCGTGTATTCTTGCAAGCACCCATCAGTTGGACAATTTGTGCGTCATAATTGACGACAACGCTTCTGTGGGGGCAATGGTCAATATGCAAAATATGGACCAGAGACTTAAAGCCTTTGGATTTGATACGATGGCCGTCAACGGGCATGACCACAAGGAGCTTAAGGAAGTATTTTTAAAGCTTAGGGGAATGAAAAACAAAAGACCGAAAGCAGTAATAGCAAAAACTGTTCGAGGATATGGAAGTGATACGATGACACAGCATGATATATGGTTTCATAAAGCCCCGAATGCTGAGGAGTTAGAAATGCTTCAGAAGGAGGTAGACAGCTTTTGAGAAGAACATTTTTGAAGCGTGTTGGAGAAATGATACGAAACGAAGAGGATACCGTATTTTATACGGTGGATATGGGAATGTGGGCTTTAAGGGAAGAATTAAAAGATTTTCCAGAACGTTGTAAAAATATTGGTATATTTGAAGACGGAATGTTAAGTATGGTCGCGGGCATGAGTAAAAGAGGTATTGTTGCAACCATATTTGGTATTCAGCCATATCTGATTGACCGTACTTTGGAGCAGATTAAGATGGATTTTGCCTACCAGAAGCTAGGCGTCAATATCGTTGGGACAGGCGCTGCGGTTGATTATTCCAAATATGGATATTCCCATTATTGCCCGGAGGATGTTCAACTGGTGAAGATGATACCAGGATGCGAGTTTGTGGCTCCTGGATCTGCAAAACAGTTTTTACAACTGTTTAACGCTGCTTATCGTGATGGAAAACCTACTTTTTATAGAATTTCTGATCATCCCAACAGTGTTTATGATCCAGATGTATGCTTTGGACAAGCAAAAGTTATGAAAGAAGGGAAAAAGGCTACGGTTATCGCTGTGTCTGTTATGCTGGATATGGTTATGAGTGTGTGCGCAGATCAGGATGTGACGGTTTTATACTATACAACCTTGGAGCCTTTTGACTATGAAACACTTTCTAAGCATTGTCCCAGTAAAAAGATATTGGTTGTGGAACCAGAGTATGAGGGAAGCCTGTTGTATGATATTCATCATGGAATGGGGAGCGTGCCGCTTCAGATAGATACAGTAGGCTTTCCCCATGAAATATTCAGGAATTACGGGACGTACCAGGAGAAAATGGAGTATTACAGATTGACAGAAAATAGTATCCGAACCAAATTGGATGATTTGATTAGGTGAAAAGAAATGATGAATCATACGAAAGCAGGAATGTTAAAGTATTTAAAAGAAAACTTATCATCCATAAATATTCTGCCCTTAATGGTCTTAAGGAGTAGAGATTTTCGGATGGAGGAGGAAAAGGCGGTTAATGCAATCCTTATGTTTGCAGAAAATTGTCCCTTAGCGATCCGTTCTTCCTCATCAATGGAGGATACCTGGGAATACTCCAATGCAGGAAAGTTTGAGTCTTTTTTAAATGTTTCCCCTACGCATAATGCGGTGAGGGAGGCAGTTGAAAAGGTATACCAGTCATATCAAACGGATGGGGACGAAGAAATCTTAATCCAGCCCATGCTGGAAAATGTAAAGAAATCGGGCGTAGCCTTCACTGTAGATATGAATACCTTTGCAGATTATTATACAGTGAATTTTTACGAGGGAGACGACTCTTCTGCAGTAACGTCTGGATATTCTAACGAATTAAAGACATTTGTGCAGTATAAATACAGTGAAAAGCCAATCAGGGATAGAGATATGAACAGCCTGATTACGGCCTGTCGGCAGATAGAAAAGTTTTTGAAAAACGATTCTCTTGACATTGAGTTTGCAGTCAATCGTGAAGGAAAGGTATTTATCTTTCAGGTAAGACCGATTGCAAAGGGAAATCGTGAAGTGGGCGAAAAGCTTGATTTAAAACCGGCGTTAAACAGGATATATAAAAAGGTAAAAAAACTTTCGGCTGTCCATCCCTTTTTGTTAGGCCGTACCACCTGCTTCGGTGTGATGCCTGACTGGAATCCTGCGGAAATTCTTGGAATCAGACCCAAAAAACTTGCGATTTCTTTATACAAGGAGTTGATTACGGATGATGTATGGGCCCATCAGCGCTACGATTACGGGTATAGGGATTTGACAATGCATCCCCTTATGATTTCATTTTGCGGCGTGCCTTATATTGACACGAGAATCACGTTTAATTCATTTATTCCAAAGAACCTGAATACAAAAATATCCGAGAAACTGGTCAATCATTACCTGAGTAAATTATCCAGATATCCCAAATACCACGACAAAATTGAGTTTGAAATTGTCTATTCCTGTTATTATCTTGGTTTACATGACAAACTAAAAGAACTGCTTGACTGTGGATTTAATGAAAATGAGATTACGAGAATTGAGTTTTCTCTTTTAGAGCTGACTAATCAGATCATAAATCCTGAAAAGGGCCTGTACAAAGAGGATATAGCAAAAATATCCCTTTTAGAAAAGAATTACAGCAAAATTGTTCAGTCTGATATTTCGATTATTGATAAGATATATTGGCTGATTGAGGAGTGCAAAGCGTATGGAACACTCCCCTTTGCGGGGGTGGCGCGGGCAGGATTTATTGCAGTGCAGTTCCTGAAATCCTTTGTCAATATAGGTATGATAGACAGAAAAGAATATGACGCCTATATGAATTCCCTTGATACAGTGAACAGAAAAATGAACAGGGATTTGAATAAATTATACAAGGGCGTTCTTACAAAGGAGGAGTTCCTTGAAACATACGGTCATATCCGGCCAGGTACATATGATATCTTATCGAAGCGGTATGATGAGGCGTTTGATGAATATTTTGATGGGAATAGTATGGAGGATCTTCCAAAACCTGAGGAGGTATTTTCATTTTCCAAAGAACAGATGGAGCGTATGCAGCTTGAACTTGAGGAAAATGGATTGGGGATAACTGCAAACGAGCTGATGGTGTTTATCAGGGAATCGATGGAAGGAAGAGAGTATTTAAAGTTCGTATTTACAAAGTCTGTCAGTAAGATATTACAGCTTATAGGAGAGCTTGGGGGCAGAGTCGGCATTTCTGAAAAGGATATGGCATATTTGGATATTTCGGTGGTTAAGAGGCTTTATGCGGATTTGTATACAGGCGATATCAAAACTGTATTTGAAGAAAATATTAGGGCTAATCGAGTACAATACCAGAATGCGATGCAGATTAAATTGCCAAGTATTATTGTAGCGCCGGAAGATATTTATTCCTTTTATTTACTTGGTGAGGAACCTAATTTTATTACACAAAAAAGTATCACGTCGGACCTTTTGGTGCTGGATAGCTCTGACGGGCAGGATTTAAAAGGGAAGATTGTGTTTATAAGGGCTGCTGATCCGGGATATGATTTTCTTTTTTCAAAAGGAATCGCCGGACTTGTTACCCAGTTTGGCGGCGCGAATTCCCATATGGCGGTGAGATGCGCCGAACTGGCAATTCCGGCAGTCATTGGAGTGGGCGAGCAGAACTATACGGAGTGGAGCAGGTATAAAAAAGTGACGATTGATTGTCTGAAAAAACAGGTCATAAAGATTAAGTAATAAGGAGTCACAGGATGCAGAACATATTTATGATGTATATGATTGGGCGAAGTGGAAGCGGTAAAACCACCATAGCAGGCGCGCTTGAGGAAAGGCTTGTACAGGAGGGAATAAAGAATCTGCAGGTGATCGACGGGGATGTGATTAGGAAGCAATTTGGAGGAATATTTGGATACACGAGAGAGGAACGGTTAAAATGCAATCAGGCGGTGAGGGTGGTGGTAAGCTACCTGCTGAAGCACCATATTTCCGTAATACTTGCCCAGGTGGCGCCTTATGAGGAAATAAGGAATTTGGTCAGAAGCCAGTTTGAAAACGAATATATAGAAGTATATATTAAATGTTCTTATGAAGAATGTGCCCGAAGGGATGTAAAGGGATATTATCAGAAACAGCAGAATGGGAAGATGGAGAATTTAAATGGTGCGGATGATATTTATGAGATACCGTTAAATAGCGATATTGTGATTGATACGGAAAAGGAATCCGTACATGAGGCAGTTGACCGGATTATGACATATTTGCAGGAGAAGGGTTATGGCGTATAAATACATCACGGAAAATAATCTGTATCATAAACAGTCCTATATGTACAGCGAATATGGAGGAATTGAATTTTTAAAAGAGTACGTGGCTTCAAGACGGGAATACCTGAATAGGTGGGAGAGGCAAAAGGACAGGGAAATTGAGTGTGTGAAGGAAGCGTCAGGGCTTCAAGATGCGGGACAAGATTTGCAGAATATAAGACAGGCTTTTATAGAGAATAGGCAGAATGGGAAGACGATAGATTCGGTGAAGGGATATACGAAAAGCTTTGAAGTGCGAAAACGAATTTACAGGGAATATGATAATAATTGGAAACCAACCGGAAATATGGAGTTTGAGGATTATGAGGCATATATCATATTTGCTGAATGTTTAGTGTTTACGTTCAGGTATACAAAGTGTTTGAAATATTTCAGTTGTCTGCTGAAGGTTGACGATACCCTTTTGTCTGTACAGGATAAGCTGGATATCAGGTTAAAGAAAGCCTTGTATAACATTATAAAAAGTGAGCTTGACATTTTTTATCAGTTGGCAGAAGAAAATGGAATTGGTTTGGAGGAATGACATGGTATTAAAAGACTTTGCGCTGCTTGCAGCAGATACGGCAAGAACAAAAGCCTATCTTCATGCAATGCTTCAAAGGAAGCTGCTGCCGGCAATGTGTATTGTGTATTCGGAAAATATTTCTAAGATGCAAAAAGATGCAAAGACGTACTTAAAATGTGGCGTTAAGGAGCAGTACTTTGACCTTCAAAGACCGGTGTTATCCTTCATACAGGAGGGGGATATTCCATATGTGTTAGTCGAGAATAAGGATATTAACTCGGAGGAGATTAAAAGCGTTATACAGAATTTGCAGCAAAAATACCTTATTTATTCGGGATATGGAGGATACATTTTAAGGCCTCATCTGTTTCAGTTCGGTAAAAAATATATCCATGTGCACGCTGGTCTTTTGCCAAAATATCGGGGAAGCACCACGGCTTATTATAGTTTTTTACAGGAAAGAAGCTTGGGCGCCACTGGAATCTTTTTAAGCGAGGGCATTGATGAGGGGGAGATGCTTGCCTGGGATACCTTTGAAGCGCCAAGGGCTTCTGTGGATATAGATTATATCTATGAGCCTTATATTCGCTCCAGAGTGCTGATAAAAGTGCTGGAAAAGTATCTTTCAGACGGTGAACTTACTGGCTGTGCACAGAGTATGGAGGGTGCGGAAACATATTTTATTATTCATCCGGTGCTTAAGCATATTGCGTTACTTGGAATGAAGAAGGAACAAGTATGAGAGCAGTCATATATACACAGAGGGTGGAAATCGTTGACGCTTATGAGGAGAGAAGGGATTGTGCGGATCAGAGAATCGCTGATTTTATCAGGGAATGTGGTTTTCTCCCTCTCCCCCTTCCAAATAAAAGGGAACTGGCAGCAGAGATGGTCAGCAGTATAAAGCCTGCAGGAATTATACTGACAGGCGGAAACAGTCTTGAGAAATATGGAGGAAACGCGCCGGAGCGTGACGGTATGGACCGGGCGCTGATTGAGCTTGGCATTAGGCGACGGATACCTCTTTACGGCTTCTGCAGGGGGATGCAGTCAATTCTGGATTATTTTGGAAACCAGCTTATGGAGGTGAAAGGCCATGTGGCAGTACGCCATTTGGTATATGAAGGAGAAAAGACATATGAAGTAAACAGTTATCATAATCAGGCATGCGTAGAATTAGAGAGGAGCTGTGGCTTGAGAAGCATGTCGCAGGCAGAGGACGGTGTCATTGAGGCAGTTTGTCACCAATGTTTGCCGATTGTTGGGACCATGTGGCATCCGGAGCGGGAAAAAGAGTTTGCGGCTCAGGATATAGGAAGGATAAAAGTATTATTCAGGGGGAGAAAGAATGGATAACAGGAAGTATTATGGATGTGAAACTCCGGAATCAGTAAGTTATTTGGAATTTGGTTCGGTTAATCTTGTAAAGGGCGAGAAGAAAATATGGAATTACTGGCAGGACCAGGATGCGTACGACCTGTATATGTTTGCAAGATATTCAAGGGATTTATTTGCATTCAGGAGGTTTTTTAAGGAGAAGGAAAAAACAGCGGAAAAGCTGAATGAGTATATATTGAAATCGGCACATAATAAACTTATGGATTATCTGTTTAAGTATGCAGGCATGCTTGCTGTAGAGGAAAAGGGGATGGTCTGTGAATGTGGGAGCTCCTTATACGGATGGATTGACGAGGCGTTGGCCTGCGACTATGTATATGCAAAGGGAGAAAACTTAAGTAAGATTAAGGGATTTCATTATATTGGAAGTGACATTTCAGAGCTGATGAATGAGGGAGCCGCAAATTTTCACAGTGATATTAAAATGGATTTTTCCACGCAGGATACGATTTTGGGAGTGGTAAAAGAGATAAAGAAAAATTATGGGAAAAAACTGGCGCTTTTTTATGGGCTGAGTGTAAGCGTGCGATATGCAGTGAGGGGTTCAGAAGACTTAATCGAGGCGGCAGAAGCGTCAGAGTTGTGTGTGTATAACAGATTAAGCATGACTTATGGGGAGGAAACGTTGGCGACAGTGTATGGAACAGGGAAAAGTGTTTATATTGTTTCACTGCCTAAACTGGTGAAGGGAATCGAAGAAAAAGGGCTTTACGCAAAATACTGCACAGCGAATATGCAGCATAATAAGGACGGGGAGGGCACAGTAAGGGCGTCGATTGGGATTGCAAAAAGCCAGGAGGTATTGGATGAATTTATAGCCCGGTATGAGTCGTGTATTGACAAAAGTATCCAGATCGAAGGTATTGAAAAGGGCCAGTGGAAGGAATTGAAGGAATTGCTTTAGGAAGGGTCACAGGGAGGAGAAAAGGATAAGTGAAGGCGGTTATTTTGGCAGCGGGCCAGGGGACAAGATTAAAAAAGTACACAGAGAATCTGCCTAAAGGGATGCTGACATTTATGGGAAAGACCATTATTTCGCGTCAGATCGAGATGTATCGAAAATGCGGCATAGAGGATATCATTGTAGTGCGTGGATTTGCAGCAGAGAAGATTAGCTATGAAGGAGTCCGGTATTATACGAATGAGGATTATGCCAATACGAATATGGTGGAATCCTTGATGACGGCGAAAATAGAATTTGATGAGGATATGCTCGTCAGCTATTCGGACATCTTGTTTGAGGAGGAGATGCTGAGGACAATGATGAAAGCATCAGCAGATTACGTGGTAGCAGTTGACGACAACTGGAAAGAGTACTGGAAAAAGCGTTATGGAAGAATAGATTATGATACAGAAAGCCTGTCTATTGATGAGAACAATCATATCGTAGAACTGGGGTTAGAGAACCCTAAGGTTCAGGACATAGATGCAAGATATGTGGGGCTGCTTAAGTTTTCAAAGGAAGGTCTAAAGAGCATAGAAGCGCTGATGGAAAATGCTTATCGTAAATATGAAGATGAGCCATGGCAGCAGTCAGGAAAACCAGTGAGGAAAGCCTATATGACGGACTTATTGAACGCGCTTATTGAGTCAGGGAAGAAGGTTGAGGCAAAAAGGTTTTGTAACGGTTGGATTGAATTTGATACGAATGAGGATTATGAGAAGGCCTGTGAGTGGGCAGAAAACGGAAATATTCAAGAATTGATAGAGTTTACAATATAGGACAAGGTGAAAGGTATGAAATTTGATATAGGGTGTTATAAAGGAAAAAGAATATTTATAACAGGGCATACGGGGTTTAAGGGAGCATGGCTTTGTAAGCTGCTTTCTTATGTTGGCGCAGAAGTGATTGGGTATAGCTTGGAGCCGCCTACAAATCCCTCTTTGTTTTCTCTCCTGCAGTTGAACCATGACATTTGTTCCATTATTGGTGATATACGCGACAGGGATTACCTTATGAAGGTATTTAATGATTCAAAGCCAGAGATTGTTCTGCATTTGGCTGCTCAGCCCTTGGTAAGAGCTTCTTATCAGAATCCAGCATATACATATGAAACGAATGTTATGGGAACCGTCAATATTTTAGAGTGCGTCCGTCAAAGCGACAGGACGAAATCCTTTTTAAATATAACTACAGATAAAGTGTATCAAAATAAAGAATGGATATGGGGATACAGAGAGAACGAGGAGCTTAACGGGTATGATCCCTATAGCAATTCAAAATCCTGCTCCGAGTTAGTTACACATGCCTATAAAAATAGCTTTTTTTCAGCTTGCGGCGTGGGTATCTCAACGGCAAGGGCAGGCAATGTAATAGGCGGCGGTGATTTTGCAAACGACCGAATTATACCGGATTGTGTAAAGGCGGCTATGGACCATGATGATATCATTGTGAGGAATCCATATTCTACGCGTCCTTATCAACATGTATTAGAACCTCTTTATGCATATCTGATGATTGCAGCTATGCAGGAGGCAAAGCCTAAATATGCAGGGAGTTACAATGTTGGTCCGTCAGATGAAGATTGCTGTCAGACAGGGGAATTAGTTGATTTGTTTGTAAATAAATGGGGAGAGGGAATAAAATGGATCAGTCAAAAGGATGACGGACCTCACGAAGCAAATTACTTGAAGCTTGACTGTAGTAAGCTGAGAAATACATTTGATTGGAGACCTGTTTGGAATTTAAATACTGCTGTAGATAAGGTTGTTGAATGGAGTAAATGCTGGATAACAGGCGGAGATATCAAAAAGTGTATGGATAAGCAGATATGTGAATTTTTGAATTGTTAGATGGGGCAGATGAGAGAAAAAATTAGCAATAATAAGGTTAGGATAAGAATATGGAATTAGCAATCTATGGCGCTCAGGGACTGGCGCTTGGAGCTTATCAGGCGATATCCGATTTATTACCATCAAGGGTGATTAAATGCTTTTTAGTAACAGAACAGGGGATTAATGCGAAGACGCTATTAGGGCTTCCTGTTTTGGAGTTAAAAAATTTTGCACAAACTCTTTCCGATAAAGAAAAGACAGAAATTGAGATTCTGATTGCAACTCCCGAAGATGTTATGCCAGAGATAGAAAAATGTTTGGATGAAATAGGGCTATGCTGTCATGTTAGATTAACTTCCCTCCGGTGGGCAGAGCTTATGGGATATCATACTGTAAAAAATAAAAAGTTTATGCCTTTATCAGCGTTTCCCATAGGATATCATAGGGCAAAGCTGTGTGTTTTTATGGCAAAATCCTGTAAAGACAAGCCATTGTCAAATAAATATGAGTTATCTGAATGGATTAAGCCTATACAAGTTGGAACGGCGTTATTAAGCCAATCGGCTTCAGGTTTTTCGGATAATAGCGGAGATCATATATCTTATAAAAATGGAAATTATTCAGAATTGACTGCATTGTATTGGATATGGAAAAACTGTATTAACAGAGAGGCTGGGGAGGAGAAGCAAGAGTACTATGGATTATGTCATTATAGGAGAATATTAAATCTGTCTGATGACGACGTACTTAGATTAACAGACAATGACGTAGATGTGGTTCTGCCTTTTCCAATGCTGTATGAGCCGAATATTGAAGAACATCACAAACGGTATGTAAAGGATGAAGACTGGCGCACATTAATTGAGATTTTAGAAAGGCTGTATCCTGAAAATATGTCAATGTTTACGGATATAATGCTTCAGCCATATTTTTATAATTACAATATCATAATTGCGCGGAAAGAGGTTCTAAACGATTATTGCAGGTGGTTATTTCCTATTTTGGAGAACTTAGAAGAACTAAGTACTCCAAAAGGAACAGACCGAAATGATCGATATATTGGTTATATAGGAGAGACGCTGTCTACGTTTTATTTTATGTCAAATAAAAACAAACTCAATATTGTACATACAGGATGCAGATTTCTGTCATAGGAATGTGGAATATTGGAATGAAGACGATATATTACGGCAAGTTTTAGTATTTGGATACAGGAGAATATATGAAGGCAATTATATGGGGATGCGGAGATTTTGGCAGGAGGGTGCTGCCAAATCTAATAGCGCAGGAGGAGTATGAGGTAGTTTTGATGTATTAATGATTGTAGTGAGTAGCTCTTGTTCTGTGAAACAGATCAAAGACTACGCATTACGGTTAAATATTCCGAAAGAAAAAGTAATAGATGTTTTTTTGTTGACCAAAGGATTTCTTTCATGAAAGGGTATGCAGAATGGATAAACAGCAGAAATATAGAAGGAAATGTTGCGGAATGCGGCGTATTCAGAGGTGATTCTGCCAAATTTATAAACCGTTATTTCCCAAACAGAAAGTTATATTTATGCGATACTTTTGAGGGATTTGATTATGGTGATCTGCAATATGAAAAAGGAGAGAATAATCAAAGCTTTAATCAAAGCAAATTTGCAGACCAATCTTTTTTCGCAGAGACGGGAGTTGATTTTGTCATGAGTAAGATGATATACCCAGAGAAAGTTGTAATAAAAAAGGGATATTTTCCAGAAAGTGTACTTGATGTTAAGGATCGCTTCTGTTTTGTGAATCTTGATATGGACTTGTATATTCCAATGCTAAATGGTTTAAGATTTTTTGGGGATAAGATGGTTTATAACGGCTGTATCTTGCTGCACGATTATTTTTCTGATGTTTTTACAGGAGTCAGACAGGCGGTAGATATGTTTGAACAGGAAAGAGGAATCAATATAATAAAGACTCCGATTGGAGATGGATGCAGTATGGCGTTAATTCGTAATTAATTAGGCTTTAAGCATGACAAAGAAAACCTTATTTTATAGTATACAATGAGCAGCAGATAGGCTATAATCGGATATAGATGCAGTACAGATTGAGAAAATCAAGATACAATGTGAAAGCTATAAAAAGGATGTGAATGTATGGACAGAACCGTAGGGATTGGACTGCAGGATTTTGAAAAGGTGCGGATGAAGAAAATATTTTATATAGATAAAACGCATTTTATCAAAGAATGGTGGGAAGCAAATGACGATGTGACATTGATTGCCCGTCCAAGAAGATTCGGGAAAACTTTGAATATGAGTATGCTGGAGAAGTTTTTTTCTGTTAAATATGCCGGACGAAATGAGTTGTTTGAAGGGCTGTCCATATGGAAGGAGGAGGAGTACAGGAGGCTGCAGGGAACATATCCTGTGGTGCTTCTTAGTTTTGCCAGTATTAAGGAAAATACCTTTGCAGAGGCTAGAAAAAGTATATGCCGGACAATAGAAGAACAGTTTAATAAGCATGACTACTTGCTAAAAGGTTGTTTGCTGAATGAAAAAGAGAAGGAATTCTATCAGGAAGTTACGGCATATATGTCGGATAGTACTGCTTCTGCGGCGCTGCGTTCACTAACAGATTTTTTGAGCAGATATTATGGAAAAAGGGTGATTATCCTATTGGATGAATATGACACACCCTTGCAGGAGTCATATGTAAATGGATATTGGGATGAAATGGCCAGCCTAATCAGAAGTATGCTAAATGCTGCGTTTAAGAGCAATCCATATCTCGAACGGGCGGTTATGACAGGGATTACGAGAGTCAGTAAGGAGTCCATCTTCTCTGATTTGAACAATCTGGAGGTAGTTACGACAACCTCAGATAAATATGAAGTCGCCTTTGGCTTTACGGAAGAAGAAGTCTTTGCAGCATTGGATGAATATGGAATGTCAGATAGGCAGGTGGATGTAAAGAGATGGTATGATGGTTTTACATTTGGAAACAGGACAGATATTTACAACCCATGGTCTGTGATTAATTATCTGAGTAAAGGAAAGCTTCGCGCTTATTGGGCAAACACCAGCTCAAACAGTCTGGTTGGAAAATTAATCCAGGAGGGAACGAAAGATGTAAAGGTGTCATTTGAGAAGCTTTTTTCCGGTGAGCATTTGTATACACAGATTGATGAGCAGATTGTATATAACATGCTGGATGAAGATGAAGCGGCAATCTGGAGTCTGTTGCTTGCCGGTGGGTATCTGAAGGTCATTAAAGTGGGAGAACATTCAGAAACAGGATTTAGCAGTACTGCCCTTAACTGCGAGCTGGCAATCACAAATCTTGAAGTAAGGCTGATGTTTGGCGGAATGATACATGGGTGGTTTGCTGGAAATCTGTCAAATTATAATGCTTTTATTAAAGCGCTGCTTCTGGGTGATATAGATGCAATGAATGATTATATGAATGAAGTTACACAGGCTATGTTTAGTTATTTTGATACGGGCAAAAATCCATCAAAAAAGGAACCGGAGAGATTCTACCATGGATTTGTGTTGGGACTTATGGTAGAGCTTGCTGATAGATATATCATTACTTCCAACAGGGAGAGCGGTTTTGGACGGTATGATGTTATGATGGAGCCAAAACAGCAAAATGACGACGCAATGATTCTGGAATTTAAAGTACAGAATAATAGATATGAAGAAGCTTTGTCAGATACGGTAGAAGCGGCCTTAAAGCAGATTGAAGCTCAAAAGTATGAGGCGGTTTTAGTTGCTAAGGGGATTGCAAAAGAGCGGATACGCAGGTACGGATTTGCTTTTCGGGGGAGTGAAGTATTGATTGGGGCAAACTAAATATACCGGAGGAAACTACAATGAAATCATCCTCCAGGATAAAAATGTAAATGAGGGTATGATTGGCAGCAGTTTGAAACTGTTGTCGGAAATGTTACCTAGAGGACGATGGAGCAAAGAATATTCTGAAATACAGCTTTGCATGTTATAAAAAAAGCGGTGCAAGGTAATGTTGGAACAAAAATAAATTAAATGAAAATATATGAAAGCTCTGGGGCAGGTTTGTTTCAGGGCTTTTCATGACCTGATATAAAATGAACCGATATCTGCGGGGAGGTAGAGGAGCATAGATCATACGCTTATGGAGGAATTCCTGCGGCGTCGTCTATGGTGCTTAAAGTAAGAAAGGCAGTCCGGGAACCCAGGTTTACTTAAGAAGTAAAAGAGATTACGAAAATGTATACTTTTTCGTAATGGTACATTTCACATAAATTCTCAACTATTCTAATATATTATCGACAAAAAGTCAATAAACTTAATCTCTATTTTTTGTAGTATATGTCTAAATAATTTCCCATGGAAAAGATTACGAAAAAGTATACCTTACTGGACGGAGTCCGAATAAAATATGCCAACAGACAGAGTATGTAAGACCATTCATCAGTATAATAAAGAACCGATTAAAGAGGCAGATATGGAGAAGCTTCTGGAGATTGCTAAGGATTACAAGAAGGTGAAGAACTATGTATATTCACGCTTTGGAGGTATCAATGGCTTATCCAAGCTCTATCCAGGATATACGGTGCAGAATGAAATGACAAACAGTGGATATCGCGAAGCATTAGGGATGCCGTCAGTATACTTCTATCTGGCGATTTTCGATGCGTTGGGCGATATCAAGCTTCAGTGGACCAGAACAAAAACGAAGATTTCCAAGCTGATGAATCAGAATGAAAGCTTTACAGAGGAGGATAAGCATTATCTGAGGTTTTTGATTAAGGTGAGCAATGGGTTTGAAGAAGTTCTGAACCAGAAAACGGTTGAACTGCCCAGGACACTACAGAAGCAGTATAGTGAATTGGCGGCGAAAGTTGACGCAGAAAGGCTTAACCGTTATCTGTGCAGGCAGGTGAGAAAGCATCACGTAAAGCTGCATACGGACAGAGCAGACGGCTTCGCTATAGCGGAGAGGGCTTATCGTTATGCAGATCATGGAATCTATATTTCCATAAAAGAGAAACGGAAAAGAATCTTTGTACCGCTGACAGACCATAACCAGTATAAAAGTCAGCTCTATATTAAGCTATATCCAAAAGAGAGTTGCATTAAAATTAAAGTACCGGTGAATGTTGCGGTTCGCGAACATGAGGATTACAGGAACCAGGTAGGAGTGTCGTTAGGGCTTTATACGATGCTGACAACAGATGAAGGCCATCATTATGGCGATGAGCTGGGAAGGTATCAGATTGAATATGCAGACTGGATTCGTGAGCAGACAAGGATTTATAACCGTAACAAGAATGAGAACTGTGGAAGGAAGAAGTACTATGGAAAGAAGAAGCGCTTGGAAGAACAACTGCACAGTTACATCAATCAAGAGTTAAACCGTTTCCTAAGAGACGAGAAGCCGCGGACCGTCTATATTGTAAAGCTGCCGAAGCCCCAGGCAGGCGGCGTGAATAAGAGGATTAATCACTCCATAACGCAGTGGCAGAGAGGCTATATCAGGAAACGCCTGGCACAGAAATGTAAGGAGCATGGGGTAGAGCTGGTACAGGTTTTGGGTAAGGAGATCAGTAATGAATGCAGCGGGTGCGGCGCAGCAGGAAAAAAGAGAGACGGATATTTTATCTGCTCAAATTGCGGCTGTCGCATAGAAGAAAAGACGAATACGGCAAGGAATGTGCTGATGAGGGGAGCGTCGGGAAAGACGGTGAATTAAGTCATAAGAACATTGATTCAGATAAATGCCGGTGATGAGCCGGAATTTTACCTGTGTGAAGTATGAGGACTGAAGAAAATGTTCCTGATATAAAAAATAATGAACGGCATTAGAAGGCAAAAATATTGCGTATTGGGTATGCCAGGACCTGGGGAACATAGGAGGCTGTGATGTACCTGGGAGCGAAGCAGAAAGAGAAGCTGCATCGTCTGTTATAAAGGCAATAAGATTAAGAGGGTATGCAAGTATATCCATTTAGAGAATTGCAGGAGTGAACAGATGACCAATGTATCTTATTTAAAAATAGTGCAAGGCATTTAAAGTATATGTGCCTTATTTATTAATATTATTTCTGTATAAAGGCGTCGGCGTCTACACAGTTATGAAGGTCAGTATGACTAATAACATATAGGGGGAGAAAAATATGGCAATAGCGTTAATATTTGCCGGTGGGACGGGAAAAAGAATGAATACCCGTTCAAAGCCGAAACAGTTTTTGGAGATTCACGGGAAACCAGTTATTATATATACCCTGGAACATTTTGAATACCATGAAGGTATAGAGAGCATTTTAGTTGTCTGTGTAAAAGAATATATTGAGGAATTAAAAGGATTATTGAAACGGTTTGATATTACAAAGGTAAAGAAAATCGTTCCAGGAGGAGAGACCGGTCATGATTCAATTTATCAGGGTCTTTTGGCAATGGGAAACTTTACTCAAAAGGACGATATTGTATTGATACATGACGGAGTACGTCCATTAATTGATGAAGAACTGATTACATTGAATATTGATACAGTAAGGAAATACGGAAATGCTATTACATGCGAAGCAGATAAAGAGAGTCAGATAAGGAGTCTGGATGGAAGAACTGTATTCGAGATGCCGCCAAGGGAGCAGATGTATACAGCCAAGGCGCCGCAGTCATTTTATTATGGCGCCATTAAAATGCTGTATGAGATGGCGGAGAAAGACGGGATAAAAAGCATTGATTCTGCGCAGCTTTGCAGTCTGTATCATAAGGAGTTATATATGGTGAAAAGTACCAGCAATAATATGAAAATAACAGAGCCAGCAGATTTTTATATATGTCGCGCTTTGTATGATGCACAGGAGGGACAGCAGGTATTTGGAATATAGACAAGTACGATTTGAAAGTGACAGGAGAACCAATTATGATACAGAACTGCGAGGAAATAGAAAATGTATGATTATCTTGTTGTAGGTGCAGGGCTGGCGGGAAGCGTTTTTGCCAGATTCATGACAGATAAAGGGAAAAAATGCCTTGTGATAGACAGACGGAAACATATAGCAGGGAATATATACAGTGAACAGATGGAGGGAATAGAAGTTCACAAATACGGTCCGCATATTTTTCACACGGATAATGATAAAATATGGGAATTTGTAAATCGATTTATATCGTTTAACCATTTTATATACAGTCCATTGGCAAATTATAAAGGCGAACTTTACAATCTTCCTTTTAACATGAATACTTTCCATGAATTATGGGGTGTACGCACGCCCAAAGAAGCAAGAGAGAGAATTGAGCTTCATAAGAAGGAAAGTGGAATAAAAACACCGACCAATTTAGAGGAACAGGCAATTATGCTTGTTGGAAGGGATATTTACGAAAAGCTTGTTAGAGGATATACCGAGAAGCAATGGGGGAGACCATGCAAGGAACTTCCATCATTTATCATAAAAAGGCTTCCAGTACGGTTTACCTTTGACAATAATTACTTTAACCATCCCTACCAGGGGATTCCAATTGGCGGATATACAAAAATGGTGGAGAAAATCCTTGCAGGGATTGAAGTTAGACTCGGAACAGATTATTTGGCAGAGAGAGCGGTATATAAAGGCGCAGCGAAAAAAATTATTTATACGGGTCCTATTGATGAATATTTTGGTTATCGTTTTGGAGAACTGGAATATAGGAGTTTGCGCTTTGAGACAGAAACGCTTGATACGGACAATTATCAGGGTGTAGCAGGGATGAATTATACAGATGCAATAATACCCTATACAAGGATTATTGAACATAAACATTTTGAATTTGGAAAAGGTAATCCGAAAAAGACAGTTATTACAAGAGAGTATTCTGAACAGTGGGAGAATGGCAAAGAGCCTTATTATCCAGTAAATGATGAGAAAAATATCAGGATATATGAAAAATATCTAAAAGAAAGCAAAAAAGATAGACATGTCATTTTTGCAGGGCGATTGGGAAAATATCAGTATTATGATATGGACAAGGTAATTGCAGACGTTTTAAAGACTGCAGAAAAAGAAGCATATTTAAATTTTGGAAATGGAGAACAGATATGATACTTGTTACGGGCGGTGCCGGGTATATCGGCAGTCATATTAATAAAAAGCTTCATCAGAATGGGTATGGAACAGTAGTGTTTGATAATTTGGTTTATGGACATAGGGAAGCCGTAAAGTGGGGAACCCTGGAAGTCGGAGACTTATCGGATACAGACAAGCTGGAAGATATTTTTATGAAATACAATATAGACGCAGTGTTTCATTTTGCGGCGTATGCTTATGTAGGGGAGTCCGTCAAAAATCCACAGAAGTATTATAACAATAATGTGGTAAACACGCTGCATCTCTTAGATACAATGGTGAAATATAACGTGAAGCATTTTATTTTTTCATCAACCTGTGCAACATACGGTGTACCAGAAGAACTGCCGATAACTGAGGAAATGAAGCAAATACCTATAAATCCTTATGGAGTATCGAAGCTGATGATTGAAAGAATATTGGAAGATTATCATAGAGCATATGAGTTGAATTATTGTTGCCTGCGTTACTTTAATGCAGCAGGGGCAGATCCTGAGAGCGAAATCGGGGAAAGTCACACACCGGAGACCCATCTGATTCCGCTGATTCTTGCTGCGGCGGCAGGGGACAGAGAGAATATTAGGGTATTCGGTACAGACTATCCTACAAGGGATGGAAGCTGCATAAGGGATTATATTCATGTGACAGATCTTGCTGATGCCCATGTAAAGGCGATGGACTATTTAAAAAATGGAGGAGAAAGTACCTGTTTTAATCTTGGTAATTGTACTGGAAACTCTGTTCTGGAAGTGATAGGAGCTGCAAAAGAAATAACAGGAAAGGATATTCCTGCGGTATTTGATGAAAGGCGTCAGGGTGATCCGCCGATATTGGTTGGTAGTGCAAATAAAGCGGAAAGGGTTTTAGGGTGGAAGCCGCAGTATAGGGATATAAATACAATCATGGAACATGCATGGAAGTGGTATTGCATTAAAAGGTATTAGAGTAAATGGTATATCAAGAATTAATAGATAACTTCAATAAATTAGATTCAATATATCTTTATGGCGCAGGGGTGGTAGCTTACGGTGCGTATAAGGCGATACAGGAACTTTTTGGAATAAAAGTAAATGGATTTTTGGTGACAGACAAGGATAATCAGTTGGAGCGAATTGATGATATACCGATTCATGCATTTAAAGAAATGCAGATAGGAAATGACAATTTGATCATGATTGCCACGCCAGAAGAATATCATGACAGCATCGAACAGGCATTACAGAAACAGGGAATTTTAAATTATATTAAGCTGGATTCCCATATGGAATATGTTCTGATGGGTAAGTATATGAAAAAGGTTTGCGGACTCAAGCTGATAGAAGATTATCAGACATACGAGATAGATACTTTCACGTCCATAGGCATATATAAAGTAGTCAGCCATATGGACAGAAAATTAATCAGAGCATATAGAGAAGCATCCTGGATAAAAGAAATTCAAGTGGGAACTGTCCTGACAAAGGAAAGGCTCGCGGACATTACGGACGAAAGATGTGGTAGCCTTTCAGAACAAAATGCGTTATATGGGGAATTGTCAGCAACTTATTATGCATGGAAGTATGGCATATATGATGTGACAGGAATATTTCATTACCGGAGGATTCTTAAGGTTACTGGAGAACAGATGCAGTTGCTGAAAGACAGAAAGATAGATGTAATATTGCCGTTGCCATTTGTTTGTTATCCTGATGCATCAGGTCAATACAGAAGATATCTTCTGCAGGCTGATATTGACATTATGCTGGAAGTAATAAAAGAACGGGATAGAGAGCATTTTAAAGAAATATTGGATATTTTGAAAATACCTTATCTGTATAATTATAATATGTTGATTGCAAGAAAAGAGGTATTTGATGATTATTGCAGTTGGTTGTTCCCGATTTTAAAAGAGACGGCATATCGGTGCGAGATGCAAAGGGAAAAACGTCTGTCAAGATATATTGGCAGAATAGGAGAGGTGTTGACATCTCTGTATTTTATGCAAAATATGAAGAAATGGAAGATTGCTCATGCTGAAAAGATATGGAGGGTGTGAGGAATGGAGATGGGAAATACGATATTTAACAAGAAAATAGTAAAAAAACGTGTAATCATTTATGGTGCGCATCTTGTGGCAAGTGAAGTGTATCAGTGTTTACGGAAACACAGGCCAGACATCAAAGTCGAGACATTTGCGGTCACAGATGTGGAAGATAATCCGGATGTTTTAGAGGGAATAGTTGTTAAGAGAATTTCAGATTTGGAGGCTCATCCGTATCCATATATATTGATTGCTATGCCGGAAAAATATCATGAAGAAGCGATTCGCACACTTGAAACTCTGGGCTTTATGGACTTTGAAAAAATTGGCTTGAAGAAGGTTTCAATTTTAAAGGGAAAAGACATGATACAGGATATAAATAAAAACAGTAAGAAGTTTTTTCTTGCAGAAAGTTTATATGATTATAGTTGGCTGGATATTTTTGAAAAAGATGGATTTGGAAATAAAAAAGAGGATAGGCATTACAAATTTACGATTCTGACTAGACTGTCAGATACGGGGTTGCTGGAAAAATTGGAAAAACTAGATTTTAGGAAAGATTACGAGAGGCTTCTTGGTCCGTATCTCAGTCTGGAACAATTAGAAACAGCCGACGACAAAAGTATTGGTCTGGACGAGAGCCATGTGGCTGTTTATATGGTAACTTGTCAAAAGGATAAGGCGCTTAAAGCAAAATATCAGCCATATCGGTATGTACATCCTTTGCAGGCTGGGGCGGTATTGGTTGATATACAAAGAACACGATTGGCAGACGATATGGGAGAGAATATCTCAGAGAAAAATATGTCGTTTGCAGAAATGACAGCTATGTACTGGATTTGGAAGAATGCACCGTCCACGAAGTATAAAGGATTGTGTCATTATCGCAGACATTTTGTGATGAATGAGAAACAAGCAGAGGAATTAGAACGAAACAATATTGACGTGGTACTTACTACTCCCAGACTTGTATTGAATGGGATAAAGGAAATGTTTCTTTCTGATACGCCGGTAAAGGAGGATGTATTTGAGAATATGATGAATTCGCTGCAAGATATGGCGGGGAACACGTATGCGGATTATGCAAAAAGGTACTTTGACGGTTTCTTTTATTATCCTAATAATATGTTAATTGCAAAAGAAAAGATATTTAATGACTATTGCAATTGGATTTTTTCAATTTTGTTTTGTATGGAACAAAATGATTTAAAAAATCATGTTGTTAAAAATGACAGGCATATTGCTTTTGCAGCAGAGCTTTTAACGTCTTTGTATTTTTCCTTTCATAAGGATGATTTAAAAATTGCTGTGACAGATTATCTTTTTTTAGAATAGGGCAGATTCTGTTTCAGGTCTGGAATAAGAAAGGTCTTTGGATTGTGGTAATAAAATATAAATTTTGACGTCATAAACAGAAGGGGTAGAAATGAATATTTGTGTAACGGTTAATTCAAAATATATGAAATATACATACGTTATGTTGCAGTCGTTATATGAGAATAATGAGAGAGGGAGTATTGAGCTGTATGTATTACAGAGGGATTTTACTCCAGAGGATAAAGAAGCGATAAAAGATATTTCAGTGAAATATGATAATCGGGTACATTTTGTTTGGATGGATCCAGAACAGTTTAATACAATGCCAATAAACCTAATTGAAGGAACCACTCTTTCGATGGAAATATTTTTTCGTTTGCTGATACCAGAGGTCTTTCCAATGCTGGACAAGGTATTGATGCTGGATGTAGATATTGTAATTAATGGAAGCTTGAAAGAGCTGTATGATATGGATTTGGATGGCGTCTGCCTGGCTGCTGCGCCTAATTTATGTACAGGGCAGCAAGTTCCTGTAAGCTTCCGCTCCTGGTATCCAAAGAGCAGAACCAGGTGGACTCATTTTAATACAGGCATACTTTTGTGGAATTTGAAATATTTCAGGGAGAATTATCCCAGAGAATATATTTTTAAACAAGCGCAAACAAAAAAGATCGAAACCATGGCTTTTGAAGAGGAACTGTTCAATGTATTGTTTGGAGAAGACAAAATTTTGGAATTAGATCCGCTTAAATGGAACTATATTACAACGTATGAAGATATTTTTCGTGGAAAGTTCCGTCACCATCTGGAAGAAACAAAGGAAGAACTGCGCAGGAAGCATACAGTCATTCATTTTTTGGCGAGCAATCCCTGGGGTACCGGATTCAAAAATGATAGTTACCGTCTGTGGTGGGAGTACGCAGAGAGAACACCGTATTATCATAATTTGTGTAAAGAACAGATTGAGAGAATGGAGTTTGGCCAGTCAAAAGAAAAAATATCTTTGGAATATAAAACGACTGTTCTTGAGAAATTGTTTCGGTTGAAAGGAACCGGCGAATTAGAAGAAATTATCAGAAAAAGGGGGATTCAGTATATTTATTTGTATGGGGCGGGAGTAATGGCGGAATTGTTTTATGCCGCATTATGTGCGGAGCAGGCTCAGAATTATGTTGCAGGCGTTTATGATAAGAGAAAGCAAGGTAAATTTCAAGACATGTCTATTGAATATCCAGACGCTAAATCATTTCAGAACATAGAAGATCTCCATGAAGATAAAGAGATCATTGTCCTTGTCACACCATCCTATGAAGCGGATGAAATAAAAGAAGAATTACTTAAAAGAATGCAGGGACGGCTAGAGGTGCTTACATTAAAAAACTTGTTGGAATAACAAAGTGAAGTTGTTTTGAGAGAGGATTGTAATGTTTCTATTGTTTTTATTACAGAATTTTTATAATGAAAATCTGAAATGGTATGTCATTCATTATCTCAGATTTTGTTATCGTTTTAGAGGACTTTTGATTACAAATGAATGGTATCAGGATGAGGTGAAAGACAGCATACTGAGATTATCGTTGGAACTGAATGTGGACGAATCAGAATTACATGATACGATTTTTATTCACTATCTGCCAGATCAATTTTACGAAGATGGAAGGAAGAATTATGGAGGAGACACGGAGTTTTTTCTGCATTTATTTGAAAAAAAGAGATTTAAGATTTGAAAATTATTTGGTTCCAATTATCGAGGAAGCAGAAAAGAAGATGCCTATCAAAGGAATGATTTGTTTTGGTCAGGGGTATATGAGTTTGAATACCATTGCTGAAAGAAAAGGAATTAAAATCATTAAAGAAGATATTTCTCCGATCAGGGAACGGCAAGGGTGTACGCAGACTTTGTTTTGGGCAAATATGGAGGGGAAATTATATCATTCCGATGAATGCCAGCGAAGATATGAACGATTTTTAGCGGAAAGATCAGATATCCCGATTTTTTCAAGAGAAGAATTGCTGGCATTGTTCGTGCAAGAAGAAGCGCTTCCGATGATTCCTTTGATGCGGGCGCAACCGAAGTATGAAATAGGGATCGCGCAGACGGGTATGTCTTTTATTCCGCATATTTTCACGGAGACTAGAACAATAGATGAAGATCTTGAGTGGGAATGCGAACGACTCTATGGGCGGGGTGATATTGCAATTCGACCGCACCGGTATAAGTTTTCAGCAGCAGAATCGTTAGACAACCGTGCAGATATAGATTCCTTTGTCTTAAGCTGCAAACGGGTAACGAGTGTGAGCTCTAATGCTCTGATAACAGCAATGATGTGGAACCGAGTAGCGTGTTGCAAGGAAAACCTACTGTCTGGCTCCTTTATGGCTGAGAAGGATTTTCAATCGGAGAAGGTTGTGGATTTAAAATTTCTGAACTATTTAATTTTTGCGTTTCAAGTTCCAGGTTTTGAGTTGTTTTTCAATCAGGACTATTGGGAATGGCGTTTCACCTATCCTGCTGAGAGCGAAATCTATAAAAAGCATTTGGAAATATGTCTGGAAAAGGCGGGAATTACAAGAGAGATTTTTAAGCTTAGTCATGACGAACGAATGCGGTATCTATTGCGTTTAAGAGGATGCGATGAATATCTGATTAATGATATCTGTACATATAGCGAGAATCAGCAGGTAGACTATTATATGCCTGTATCGCTGCTTCTTTTGGGAGCCAGGAAGTACTATTGCCGGAATATCAGTCAGGATGGATTCATCCATAGCACTTGGCATGTGGATGCGGCGGATGAGATGCCATATTTTTCCATTGATTTGATGGGAGGAGTGGGAGCATATATTCGGAGTTTCAAAATTTGCATTTATGACACAGAGGGTACAGTGGCATATGAGAAGACGATTTCTGGGGTTGAGTATATGCTGCCGTCGGAGATGCTGAAGGTTTCTTTTCAAATAAAAGGGCAATACACTATTTGTGCAAAATGGAATTATCTTAACACTATGGATTTTTTAAAATACTCGGCACAAGAACGTGGATGTTCTTCAGACATAGCAATTTATAGGCCTAAGTTCCCGCAGGCGTATTTTAAGAAAGGTACGCAGATTGTGTTATATGGGGCAGGAGCTGTAGGAAAGCATTATTATAAACAACTACAACAGATGGGCGACTGCAAGATTATTTTATGGGTCGATCAAAAATATGAGCAGTGTGTACAAAACGGATTACCTGTTTCAGCAGTTGAGAAGATTCAATCAGTTGAGTTCGATTATGTCTTAGTTGCGGTGAAAGACAGAGGAATTGTTAGGGAAATCATCGAAACGTTAAGCAAATTAGGAATTGCCAGAGACACGATAGTGTGGACATAGGGACAGCTTCTTTGCTGTGCTGCTGTTATAGGGAAACTGTTAAAGGAGTAGAGATACATGAGTGAAACATTCCATTTATTGTTGTCTGCGAATAAATCCTTTATGGAGCAGAGCGTTGTATGTATGAGTTCTATTTTACGGAATAATCAGGGAAGGAATCTTCATTTCCATATTTTACACAGTGAAATAGAAAATGAAATATTGGAACAGGTCAAAATTTGGATACAAAGGGAGTCTAATCTGGCGGAAATTTCGTTTTATTTTATTCATCCGGATTCTTACTTTTTTCCAGTGAAGCCGGGGGATACCATTTCTTGTGAAACTTATTTCCGAATTCTGGCTGCCGAGCAACTGCCTTGTGAATTGAATAAAATTTTATATGTGGACGGTGATACGATTTGCCTTGGAGATCTGACAGAGCTTTGGGAAACAGAGCTCGATGGGTATGCGGCGGCCAGCCGGGAAGCACCGGTTCCAGCATACAGGAAGCGTAACTTAGGGATGAAGGAGCAGGACTTTTATTTCCAAGCAGGCGTTATGTTAATTAATCTGGTATGGTGGAGGGAGAATGATATTGCAAAGAGAATACTGAATTTCATAAAACTGCATCCGGATATTTTACCAAGATGGGATCAGGATGCATTGAACGCAATACTCTCAGGAAGGGTGAAAAAATTTCATTCAAAGTGGAATGTATGGCTGGATACGCTATTACCAGAGCAATGGGAAAAAGAGAATCCAATTATTGTGCATTATACAGGTTCGCAATTATTCAAGCCTTGGTTTAAAAATTCTATCAGTGAATTCCAATCACTGTATTTGGAGTACAGAAAAGACACCCCATACTATGATAGGGAGATGAAGATAAATAAATCATCACGTCTAAGCTTTCCATTCCAACTTGTGCCGTCAAATAGCCGGATTGTGCTTTATGGAGCCGGTCAGTTTGGAAAGGCATATTATCTGCAAAATATGAGATGCGGTTTTTGCAAGATAGTGTCCTGGGTCGATTATAATTTCGGCAAAGTGATATATGGAGAGCAGGTTCTGCCGCCTGCTGTGCTTTTGGACATAGATTATGACTGGATATTGATTGCTGTTTCGGCAAAGTCCATGGCAGATAATATAAAGGAAGAATTGGGGGGAATGGGGATTCCATCCGATAAAATTCTATGGAATTGTCCGGTTCTGCCCATGAAGGTCAATAAGTTGGAAACATATGAGCAATGGAAACAATATATCTTAAAAATCGACCGAATGGTGGTCTGTGGATTAGATAAGGTTACAATGGCATGTCTGATGACTTTTGAGAGACATTCCCTTCAGAAAAAAGTAACAAAGATTTTAATACCTGTGCATTTGAATGAGTTGAAAGAAATAATGGGAATTGAGATGCAGGCTTTAGATGAGTTTCAGAACAGCGCTCAATCTGTCTTACTTGCTGTGAACGACCGGTTCCATGCCGGTTGGCTGACGGAGTTATATGACCGGGGCTGCAAAGAGGTTTACTTGCTTACGAATGACTGTTATCTGCAGATTAAGTGCTTGGCATATCCCTGTTATGAGGAATTAATACAGGTGAACCGACAAAATATAAAGCAAAAGGAGATTTGAAGATGGCGGTAATGAATGTTTGTGTAACAGTCAATTCAAAGTATATGAGATACTTGTATACAATGCTATTGTCTCTGTATAAAAATAATAATAAAGGAAGTATTTTCCTTTATGTGATTCAACGTGATTTTACGGAGAAGGACAAAAAAGATATCTTGGATTTGACAGAAAAATACGGTAACCACGTGGAATATATCTGGGTAGATGAACACAAGTTTGATTCTATGCCTGCCCATAGGGAAGATAGAGAGAACCTGTCGCTGGAAATCTATTTTCGGCTGTTGATTCCTGAGCTTATACCCGATACTGTAGACAGGATTTTGATGCTGGATGTTGATGTTGTTGTCAATCACAGTATAAAAGAATTGTTTGCGATGGATATGGGAGAGAAGTGTTTGGGCGCTGCTCCTAACATGTGCGCTAATTTTATAGTTGATAAAAATTTCAGAAAATGGTATCCGAAAGAGCGCACACATTGGATTCATTATAATACAGGAATTCTGCTGTGGAATTTGAAAAGAATCAGGGAGATTTATCCAAGAGATTACTTGTTTCAGATGGCATTTAAGTACAAAATAGAAATCTCTACTTTTGAAGAGGAATTATTTAATATAGAGTTTGGTGAAAAGGATATCCTTGCATTGGATCCTCTTAAATGGGATTATATTTCAACTCGTGTGAACAAGTTTATTAAACCTAATTTTAAAAAATATGAATCACTGGAGGAATTAAAGAGTGGCTGTTCGATTGTTCATTATGCTGGGCTAAATCCCTGGGAAACGGGGGCAAAGGATAAGAGTTTTTCTCTTTGGTGGGATTATGCAAAGGAGACTCCCTATTACTATGCTTTTTTGGAAGAACAGCTTGAGAGGACGGAGGCATATATAAGTAAAAAAAGCAAGGATGTGGATCAAGAGATTGACGTGCAGACACTTTCTTTGCTGTTTCGTTTTAAGGGAACAGAAGATTTGAAACGATTATTAAATGAAGAAAAAGCGGCGCTATATCTGTGGGGGATGGGTGAAATGGGAGAGCGCTTTTACAAGCTACTCAAATCTGTAAATTTACAGGGAAAGCTTGTCGGTGTGATTGATGAAAAAAAGAGTGGAATGTTTCATGGCTTAGAAATAATGAAAAAAACGGATGTCTTGGAGCATATTGCAGGGAAGAAAAGCAAGATTATTGTGACACCGATAAAGAACCAGTGCGAATTTGTGGATGTCCTTGCTAAATCAATGCCTTTAAATATAGAAGTTGTAGGTTTGAGAGATTATTTAATAGGGCTATCTAATGAATTATAAGAGTAAGTTGAAAATATTGTCTAATGGGTGGATAAAGGATGGAGATGGATATGGATGAACATCGGCTGTGGAGTATGGGATATTTTTTAGAACAAGAAAAAGCATGGTTTATTGATTTTCATACGAATGATTTATATGTGTGGAATTTAGAATCCGGACGGTTATCTTGGATTGTTCGTTTCCCTTTTGAAGAATCAAGTTTTAAGAGCCATCCAACATGTGTGAAATGGAAAAATGATATTTTTGCTTTTCCTGATATAGGAGAAGATGTATGGGTCTATCATATGGAGTCAAAAGAGTTTTCTAAGATTTCTATTGGAAAGCGTAGAGCAAAGCGGTATGAATCACGCAGTCCGATGATACAAGGGGATGATATATGGTTTCCTGTATGCGGACGGTTTGGTGTGTTTGAACCACAGATTTTGCATGTGAACGCAAGAACCCATCAGTATGGATGGAGCGGAAGTATTATGGAAGGTGGTCTATGTATTGAAACAGTATATAAGGAGGGGTATATTTATATGGCCTCCTCGCAAGATCATATCATTTATGTATTTGATACGGGAAGAAACCAATGCGGCTTCTATAATATTGATGAGCTGGACGGAGGCATAGAAACCGTTTGCGATGCAGGAAGGGAGCTCTGGTTAAGTGACCGTACTGGAAAAATCGTATGTTGGGATACAGTTTTACGGCATACAACGCGAACGGATATTTTGCCGTTTAGTTCTGCATTGGGCTGTAAGCAGAAAATAGACGGTCCTTTTTTGCAGAGCAGATATGTGAATGGATGGGTATGCTATATTCCAGCCTATGCGAATCCTTTGAGGCTGCAGGATGTGATTATGTTTGAAGAGTCCAGTTTATCGTTTAAGGCAATGCCGTTCATTTCTTCAAAAGATGTGGATGGCAATTATATATTAACGCAGTTTGTAACAAATGATGGAAAAATCGGGATATGGACTGAAAAGGGTAATAGTATCCTTTTGTTAGACACGAAGCAAGGTCATAGTGCAGAAAAAAAGCAGCTTTTATCAAAAAAAGACAGTAATCTTCTACGGATACGGTCACGTTCGTTAAGAAGTGAAGAAACAGTAGAATGGGATATTTCATGTTTTTTGGATATGATCAAGGATAAGCGGCTACAATTCGGAAAAAAGGATGCCCTGGAAGATAGGGTGGGAACAGAAGCTTACAAGACAGCCTGCCTATAGAATCAGAAAGGAGAGTAAGATGTTCACTTCATTTGATTATTACGAACAAGCAGAAAAGCTGGTCCCACCTCTAAAAAATCCATCCCTGTTTGAACGGGAACAGAATATTATAAAGAATTTTGCAGAGAGTGCGCATACAGTAGAAGATTGGAATACGGGATGTCCTTTTTGCAAAGAGAAGGAATACAAACTCTTTTTTACTAAATGGAAGGTACCCTATTATAAATGTCCCAATTGCTTCAGTATATATGCTGGTATAGACGGCGAGGAACTAAAGCGATACAAGAAAAATGAGGCGCTGGCCGCCCTTCGCTTGGACTGGGAATATCAGTCGGACACCAGTAACCGCAGAACGATATTGTGGAATGATTTGCTTGACTGGTATCGCTTTCGGTGTTTCCGATACCTTGGAAAAAATCAGAATCTAAAAATCCTTGATTTTGGAACGAGATATCGGGAACTGATACGGCTTATAAAGAATTCGGGTCTGGTTCACAGCTATGAGCTTAGAAATTCAATTCTTTCCATCAATGCAGATGAAAAAACAGAATCTGCGGATGTGGTTTTATGTATGGATTACATACAGATGGAATTTGTTCCTCTGCAATTTCTAAAAGAGGTTCATAAAAGTCTGAAAGACAACGGACTCTTATTCTTCAGCATCCGAATGGGCAGCGGAATAGATGTACTGGCCTTAAAAGAAAATAACAAAAGTATATTTCCATATGAGTTCAACTTGCTTCCAACCCCGAAGGGATTACGTATTCTTTTGGAACAGGCTGGATTCGAGGTTTTAGAACTGACGACTCCCGGAACAATGGATGTGAGCTATCTGCATGAGCAGGTAAACTCTTTGGAGAATGAGAATGCTTTCCTCTATTATTTCCTGAAAACGGCTGGAGCTGCTGAATTGGCAGAGTTCCAACGCTTTTTACAGAAAAGCGGCCTGAGTTCTTATGCCCAGTTAGTAGCCAGAAAGGAGAAGTAAATGGAGACAAAACTATCAAGCGTGATTATCGGGTTTGGGATAATGGGAAGGATCCGGTATCACGCAATGCAGCGGCATGGTGGGTATGAGATAAGGGCTATATGTGATATCAGGTCCGAGGTGAGGGAACAGATGCCAGACGGACTTTTTGTCTACTCAGATTGGAGGACATGTATAGATGAGCAGGAGCCCAAAGTGGTCATTGTATGCGCGGTCAATAAAATGATACCGGAAATTGTGTGTTATGCGCTGAAAAGAGGCTGTGCGGTTTTTTCTGAAAAACCTCCCGGAAGGACATTAGAGGACGCGCTTAAGATACAGAAGGTGTATAACGAATGTGGGATAACATTAAAATTTGGTTTTAACCATCGATATCATAATTCCGTTATCGAGGCGAAAGCTTTGCTCGATTCAGGCTTGCTTGGAGAGGCTGTGTGTGTGCGGGGGGTCTATGGAAAGGCAGGCAATGAACATTTTGCCGAGGAATGGAGAAATAATAAGGAGATTTCGGGGGGAGGGATTCTGTTAGATCAGGGAATCCATATGCTTGACTTGATGCGTTATCTTCTAGGGAGCGAGTTGTATGTAAAGAGTGGTATAGTAAATAATCTTGTATGGAAAGAATTGGAGACAGAGGATTCGGCTATTGCCTTATTGGAGACGGAGCGTCATCAGATTGCTTCTATCCATTCCAGCGTCCTGCAGTGGCGTCATAAGTTTGATATGGATATTTTATGCACAAACGGATATATAGCGCTGAACGGACTTCTGACGAATTCAAAAAGCTATGGTGAGGAATCTATTACATATTATAAAAAGGATTTGCTGGCGGAGAGCGGAAAGCTGGGAAGGCCGAAAGAGCATACAATGTGTTTTAATGAGGATTTTTCCTGGGATAAAGAGATGGATGAATTTTATGAGGCTGTGACAAATCAAAAACCAATTGTGCATGGAACGATGGATGATGCAGTGAAAACCATGCAAATTGTGACAGATATCTATAAACTTGCGGAGAAAAAAGGATAACAGGAGGAAAGAAATGGTTGTTGCGTTGATTTTGGGAAGGGGCGGTAGTGTTGGATTTCCAAATAAAAATGTATACCCTGTAATGGGAAGGGCTATGATGGAATATGTGGTTTTGTCTGCGCTCCATACGGAGGAAATTGATGAGATTTATGTATCAACGGATTCGGAGGAAATAAAGGCGATTGCCAGAAAATATGGGGTACATATTATTGACAGGCCGGATTACCTGTGTACAAAAGAGGCGCTGCATCAGGATGCAATGGTACATGGATATCATTTCATTAAGAATCAGGGCAAGGAAATCGAATTTATTGTACTGATGCAGTGCAATGCGCCGTTTATATTACCGGAACAGTTAAAAGAGGGAATCCGTGTTTTGAGAGCCAATGAGGAACTTGATTCGGCAGCCACTGTTTCAAAATACAATATGTTTTCGCCAACCAGAGCAAGAAGAATCGGTGAGGATGGTTTGATTCATTCGTTTGCTCCATTAGAATCGCTTTATGACCTTGATAGAATCAATTGCGATAAGGATTCACAGGGCGCTGTGTATTTTACGGATGGAACCTTTATTGTTCGCCCTCGTTGCCTGGAAAAGATAGAAGAAGGAATGCTCCCTTATCAGTGGATGGGGCAGAAGTCCTATCCCATCATGAATTGGGCGGGATTGGACGTTGATTTTTCGTGGCAGGTTCCGCAGGTGGAAGTGTGGCTGAAAGAAAGCGGATTTACGGAAGATAAGTTGCCATATGAAAGGAATTGCCATGTATGAGAGAGAGTTGGTTCTGGCAAAACAGGCGGCGATAAAGGCAGGAAAAGCTTTGAAGGAAAAAACATGCATGGGTATCAAGAATTCTATGGACAAAGATTTAAAGACAGTAGCCGATCAGATGAGCGAAAAAATCATCGTAGATATATTGAGAGCGACAGACTATTCAATCTTGTCGGAAGAAGCCGGCATAATAGAGGGAAATCAAGACTATCGGTGGATTATTGATCCTTTGGATGGAACTGTGAACTATATAAAAGGAATGGATGAATTGGCCTGTGTTTCCATCGCACTGTATCAAAATATACAGCCAGTGTTTGGCGTTGTATATCGGTTTATGTCGGATGAGCTTATCTATGGGGTTGTTGGTCAAGGTGCGTTTAAGAATGAAGAAAGGATTCTTCCGTCATCAGAAAAAAGGGTGGCTCAGGCAGTGATGGCGACCGGTTTTCCGGTAAAAAGAGATTACAGCACGAAGAGCCTTTCCTCTTTTATACAACAGGTGCAAAAGTTTAAAAAAGTGCGTATGCTGGGCACAGCGGCGATAATGAGCTCTTTCGTTGCGGATGGGCGCATAGATGCGTACTTTGAAGATGAGATCATGCTATGGGATGTTGCTGCGGCAAAAGCAATCGTAGATGCGGCAGGCGGAATTACGAATCTGGTTTTATTGAATGATAATAAATGTAATTATAAAGCATTTGCAAATAAGGAGCTATGGAATGATTTTTGTAGTCTGGGATTAAATGGAGTTGGGTAAAGGAGAATGGAAATGGGACAACAATTGCGGGAATATTTTTCGGATATTCATTCGGCGCTTTGTTCGTTGATTGTGACGGACGGGGTGGGGAAAGAGATGGCTCAAGATGAAGGGATGAGAAAATGGATTGAGCGTATTAAGAAGGTGAGGGAAGCTTCCGGCTGTATATTTTTGTGTGGGAATGGAGCAAGTGCGGCGATAGCGGAGCATTTTTCACACGATTTTTTCCAAAATGGAAAAATACGTACAGATACGTGTTCCGAGACGGCTCATATAACGGCGATCAGTAACGATATCGGTTACGAGAGGGTGTTTGCCTATCGAATTGAACGCCTGATTTGTGAGAAGGATCTATTAATTACAGTATCTTCGTCAGGAAATTCTCCAAGTGTAATAGAAGCAATAAAAGCGGCAAAGGAAAAAAGCGCGTTTGTAGTGACTCTTTCTGGAAAGAAAAAGGATAATTTGTCAAGGCAGATGGGGAATCTCAATTTTTATGTCCCGTTAGACACATATGGAATGGTAGAATCAGCACATGCAGTTCTGCTTCATAGCGCGTTGGATCTATTTTTAGATGAGATGGAAGGAGGGCGGCATTGATGAAAGTGGCAGTAGGTGCATCATCTTTTTCTCAGAGCAGTGACAGAGCGCTTCGTTTATTGACGGATAAAGGAATTGAGGTTGTAAAAAACCCTTATGGAAGAAAAATGACAGTGGATGAGACTATACGGCATCTACAAGGTGCAGATGGACTTTTAGCAGGCTTGGAGCTCCTAAATGAAGATGTGTTAAGCAAAGCCCCTACGTTGAAAGCCATTGCCAGGATTGGTATCGGAATGGACAATGTGGATATAGAGGCGGTAAAGCGAAGAAAAATCGCACTGTCAAACACTCCGGATGCACCGACGGAGGCTGTAGCAGAGATGACTATGGCGGCGTTATTGGCGATTGGCCATAAGCTCATCCAGTGCAATGATGAGATGCACCGCAACATTTGGAAAAAGCATATCGGATTTTCTCTGAAAAACCTTAACGTGCTGTTGATCGGATATGGGAGGATTGGAAAGCGAGTAAAATGTATGCTGAATGTTTTTGGAAGTAACATAAAGGCGTATGATGAATACCTGTCGGGATATGATACGGATTTGGAACAAAAATTGGCGTGGGCGGATGTGATTTCACTTCATGCTTCGGGAAACAAAGAAGTTCTAACACCAGAGCGATTTGGAAAAATGAAGAATGGCGTTGTGATACTAAATAGTGCGAGGGGAGCATTGCTTAATGAGCAGGCGTTAGTGGAAGCATTAGAGAGCGGAAGGGTATCCTATTTTTGGGGAGATGTATTTTGGCAGGAGCCTTATGAGGGAAAGCTCCAAAATATAGAGAATGCGATTTTAACGCCGCATATTGCGACCTATAACAGCTATTGCAGGGAAACGATGGAAGTGGAGGCAGTAGAAAATCTGCTGTATGATTTGGAAATGGCCTTTGTAAGAATGGAGGGTTAAGAAAAGGGAACGGTTATATGAAAAATAGGAACTTATCGAGTAAGTAAATTGGAGGGAAATAAACAAATGAAAATTGCAGTTATCGGCACAGGATATGTTGGACTGGTAACAGGAACTTGCTTTGCAAACATGGGAAATACAGTCTGGTGCGTGGATGTGGATGAAAAGAAAATCGAAAACCTGAAAAGAGGCATTATCCCGATTTATGAACCAGGATTGTCCGAGATGGTTTTAAATAATTTCAAACAGAGGAATCTAAATTTTACAACAAAAATACAGGAGGCATTGGAGGTTTGTAATATTTGCTTCATAGCAGTTGGAACGCCAATGGGCGAGGATGGAAGCGCCGACCTGCATTATGTTCTTGACGTAGCTGAGAGTATCGGTAAATATATGTCTCATCATATGTATGTTGTAGATAAGTCCACTGTTCCAGTGGGGACTGCAGAGAAGGTGTATACCCGTATACAGGAGGAACTTAGTAAACGGGAGAGCAATCTGACCTTTGATGTTATTTCTAATCCAGAGTTTTTGAAAGAGGGAAATGCCATTTCTGACTGCATGAAGCCGGATAGAATTGTAATTGGCATTAACAATGAAGATGCAGAAGAAATAATGCGTGAATTGTACAAGCCATATCTGATGAATACAGAGAACTTTATCGTAATGGATATTGCAAGCGCTGAAATGACAAAGTATGCAGCTAATTCAATGCTTGCCACAAAGATTTCTTTTATGAATGAGATTTCCAATATTTGTGAGCGGGTTGGGGCAGATATTAATAAAATACGTAAAGGAATCGGAAGTGATAAACGTATTGGTTATTCTTTCATTTACCCTGGGTGCGGTTATGGAGGAAGCTGTTTCCCAAAAGATGTGAAAGCTCTGATTAAAACAGCCGATGAATATGGCTACGGCGCACCGCTATTACAGTCTGTTGAGGAAGTCAACAATACACAAAAACTGGTGCTTGTGGAAAAAGTAAAACAGCGTTTTAGTACAAATTTATTAGGGAAAGTATTTGCGGTATGGGGCCTTGCCTTTAAGCCAGATACAGATGATATGAGGGAATCAGCAGCAATCACCATTATAGAGGAGCTGACGGAACTGGGAGCAGAAATACAGGCTTATGATCCGAAAGCAATGGACGAGGCAAGAGAATGTTATTTAAAGGGCAATGAAAGAGTTACATACTGTGAGAGCAAATATGATGCACTGAAAGGTGCGGATGCGCTTGTACTGGTGACAGAATGGAAGGAATTCCGTAGTCCTGATTTTTATGAGATAAAGGAACGATTAAGGAATCCGGTTATTTTTGATGGAAGAAATCAGTACAGTGCAAAAAGTTTGGCAAAATATGGATTGGATTATTATCAGATTGGTGTGAGACCCAGTGTGGAGGTAACAGCATGAAACGTATTTTAGTGACAGGAGGCGCGGGATTTATTGGATCTCATCTTTGTAAGAAACTGGCAGATGAGGGAAATGATGTCATTTGTCTGGATAACTTTTTTACTGGTTCAAAAGATAATATTTGGAACCTAATGGATTATAAGAATTTTGAATTGATCCGTCATGATGTGACTGAAAAATTATATGTCGAGGTTGACCAGATTTACAATCTGGCATGTCCTGCCAGCCCCGTGCATTATCAGTATAATCCAATTAAAACAGCAAAGACTTCTGTATGGGGAGCAATGAATATGCTTGGACTTGCAAAGAGAGTCAATGCAAAGATACTACAGGCTAGTACCAGTGAAGTGTACGGAGACCCAGAGGTGCATCCGCAGCCGGAAGTATACCGTGGCTGTGTCAATCCTATTGGTATCCGTTCATGTTACGATGAAGGGAAGCGGATGGCAGAGACACTTTTCTTTGACTATCACAGGCAGCATAATATAGATATCAAAGTTATACGTATCTTCAATACCTATGGACCAAATATGAACCCAAATGATGGCAGAGTTGTTTCCAATTTTATTGTGCAGGCTTTGAAAGGGGAGGATATTACCGTTTATGGAGATGGCAGTCAGACACGGAGTTTCTGCTATGTAGATGATTTGGTGGACGGGATGTGCCGGATGATGGACAGCAGGGATGGATTTACCGGACCGGTGAATCTTGGAAATCCAGGGGAGTTTACTATGTTGGAACTGGCGAAAAAAGTTATTGACCTTACAGGTAGTAGTTCAAGGATAGTGCATAGACCGCTGCCATTGGATGACCCGACGCAGAGAAAACCTATTATCGATCTGGCAAAGAAAGAACTTAGTTGGGAGCCCTTTGTCATGCTGGAGGATGGATTGAAGCGAACAATAGGTTATTTTGAACAAGTATTGCGGAAGGAAACAGCATGAATACATATCTAATTACAGGTGCAGCCGGTTATATAGGCGCTATGATAGTAAAATACATAAGAATGATTGACGAAAAGGCAGATATAACGGCTCTTGTGCGGAACAAAGCGAAAGCGGAGAAAGTACTTCCTTATAATGTGCAGATTGCAGAGGTAGATTTAACTGATGGGAAAAAAGCGGCATCGTTAAATCTGGACTGCGATTATCTGATTCACTGCGCTTCTATTACAGGGTCTGCTGAAATGCTCGCCCATCCTGTAGAGGTTACAGAAAGCATTATCAACACGACGCAGAATGTATTAGAGCTTGCAAGGCGATGTCAGCTTAAAAGTATGGTATACCTTTCGAGCATGGAGGTATATGGAAACATTGACTGTCCAATCGGACACCGTGTTACGGAGAAAGAGGTTTCGCGGGGGGCAGTGGAGCTATTGGCTTCCCGCAGTTGTTATCCTTTGGGAAAGCGCATGGCGGAAAATATCTGTTATTCTTATTATAAAGAATATGGTGTTCCGGTTAAAATTGCACGTCTATCACAGACGTTCGGAGAAGGGGTTCCGTCATCAGACAAACGTGTCTTTTCCCAATTTGCTAAGGCAGTCAGAGAAAATTGTGATATTGTGCTTCATACATGGGGACTTTCGATGGGAAATTACTGCGGGATTCATGATGCCATATCAGGAATCATAACTATTTTGGAAAAAGGAACCAGCGGGGAAGCATACAATGTGGTGAATGAATCCAATACCATGACAATCCGGCAGATGGCAAAGCTTGTAGCGGACAAAATGGCAGATGGCAGGATTAAGGTGGTATACGATGTAGCAGATGATGAACGATATGGTTATGCGGCTGACACGGCGCTTCGTCTGTCAGGAGAAAAACTTATGTCTTTGGGGTGGAGGCCTGAGGAGGATTTGGAGGATATGTATTCCCAACTCATTAAGGACAGTGCAAGCATTTGATATCTTATTCATAAATATAGAGATTAAGTTTATTGACTTTTTGTCGATAATATATTAGAATGAACGGGAATTTATTTAAGATATATCATCATAGGAATGTATACTCTAATGGATGAAATCTCCCTGGCTGCCTATATATGGAATGCAGACAGCATGTGATACCAGTCTGATTTTAATTAAAAGCAGGTTTGTAAATATTAGCAATGTGTTTTACGGGTAATGAGCCAGGGAAGCTCCATTTAGAGATAGATTTAAATCTAAAAGTATATATATAATATTATATAATGATGGATGTATTGAAATAAATAAGCTTAGTAAAGATTGGAATCAGTCCAGTCGGGATATTTTTAACTTTGTTCGTGCAATTTGCAGGCCGGGACCTCAGGCAACCTCCTTCATTCGCGGAGAAAAGATATTAATTAATAAGGTTAAAATAGTAGAAGGCGCCCATCCTTACAAGAATACAGTGGGGCAAGTAGTTGGAAAAAGTGAAAAGGGATTTTTTGTAAATACTTAGGATACTATAGTAGAGGTTATAGAATATACCTATAACGGAAATTTGCAGAATGGTATTGATCTAAAAAAGAAATTTTATGACTTGGATATAGGATAAAGACGATGGATGCTGTATTTATAGGATGTGTAAAATCTTCAGAAATCTTTTTGAAAAAATTGTGTGAATTGGACATAAATATAGTTGGCGTTATTACAAAAGAGCAGTCGAATTATAATTCGGATTTTGCGGATTTAAGCATTTTGTGCAGGGAGAATGGAATAGATTATATTTTTACAGAAAACATAAATGATAAAGATTGTGTTACATATATAGAAGATAAAAAACCAGACATTATTTTCTGTTTGGGATGGTCACAGTTAGTTAAGCAGCAAATTCTGAAAATTCCAAAGCGTGGTACTGTGGGATTTCACCCGGCTGCGCTGCCTTACAACAGAGGAAGACATCCGCTTATTTGGGCGTTAGCATTGGGCTTGCAGGAAACGGCATCAACATTTTTTTAATGAATGAGGGAGCAGATACAGGGGATATCATATCACAGAAAAAAATAGCCATCAAGTATGAAGATGATGCAGCAGCCTTATATGCGAAGACATTGGAGGCTGGTTGTACGCAGCTTGAAGAAATAGTGAGTGGTTTCAATAATGGGGAGCTGATTTCATTACAGCAAAACATTTCTGTGGGAAACAGTTGGAGAAAAAGAGGGAAAACAGACGGGAAGATTGACTGGAGAATGTCCGTCAGGGCAATTTATAATCTGGTGAGAGCTTTGGCGAAGCCCTATGTTGGTGCACACTTTGAATATCAGGGATTAGAGTATAAGGTCTGGAAGGTAAAGGAAATTGTATTTCCGATACAGGTAGGAGCTGATAATTGCAGTACGAGAATAGCAGACCTTTTGGATAACAAAGGCGAGAATATTTCATATAAGAATGGAAATTACTCAGAATTGACAGGATTATATTGGATATGGAAAAACAAACTTTGCTGCAGGGGGACTGGTGATGGGGATAATAGGCAATATTATGGATTGGTACAATATCGACGGATGTTTGACTTCTCGGCGGACGATTTGTTACGTTTGGCTGATAACGATGTAGATGTTGTTCTGCCCTATCCGATGCCCTATGAGCCGAACATTCATGCACATCATGAGAGGTATCTCAAAGAGGAGGATTGGAATGCACTGCTTGCTGCTTTGAAAGAATTGCAGCCGGAATATGCGGATGCTTTCTCGGAAATTCTGGAACAACAATATTTTTATAATTACAACATAATTCTTGCAAAAAAAAAAATAGTATTACGTGAATATTGCGAGTGGCTGTTTCCGATACTGGAACGAGCAGAGGAATTATCGGTGCCAAGGGGAAACGAGAGGAGAGACCGTTATATTGGCTATATGGGAGAGACATTGGAGACACTTTATTTTGTAAAAAAAAGCAAATGTTTAAATATTGTTCATGCAGAATGCCGTTTGATAGTATAAAATGAATAATTTGAAAACTGTTACATATAAGGCTTGACGAGGGTGGTATCGATTGGTTATGGCTGTCAACCCTGGCAATGCAGGGCAGATGTACATGCCGTACACGGGGAAAAGGTGAAACGCTTACTGAGCTTAAAGAATGAGATGAAATTCAGGACTTATTGGTACGGTGCGTGCAGCGCAGACAAAATTTTAAAGTTTGCGCCCATGGAAATGGATGGTTTTGTGTTTGGAACAACCCTTTTGTTCGGAAAAGGAAACCTTATAAGGAAGTCGTAGAGGAAATCCGCCGATATTGTGATAAACCTGGCGGACATGAAATGCAGTGTCAAAGTACAGTAAAAAGGAAATGACTTTTTGGGCTGTTTATGTTAAACTATAAAAGAAAACATATAGTTTCCTATTCCAGTAATTGAAAGGATGAACATAGTGTATAAAGTAGAGATAAAATTTGATTCCAGTAATCTGACACAGCATGATATGGACAAAATATGTGAGCAGACAGATGAGATTTTTGAGAAGGAGGATTTGAATTGCGCAGACAGAACGCCAGGGCGCAGAGTTTATCTTGACCGGGGGCATAAACAGGATTACGGGAGATTTTGGGCCGCTATTTTTGCGTTGAAAAGCGCGGCAGGAATTTCAAAGCATCTGCAGGAATGCTTCTGGTATAATGGAGACGAGAAAGAAAATCTGCTCACTGATTTCATGAGAATTTAAATTAATGGACAGCACGCAGAGAAAAGGTATTAATTTTGACCTTGATACAGAGGCTTTGAAAGAATATTATCCGAAAGGGGACTGGCATAACGCTTACTATGACGTCCGTTTATATTTTGAGAAAAATGGATTTGAACATATACAAGGTTCTGGATATCATTCTGTAAAGGCAATGTCGGAGGCAAAAGCGATGGCAGTTATCTATCAGATGACAAAAGAAATACCGTGGTTAAATTATTGTGTGAATGTATGTACAATTTCTGACGTACCAGAGCTTTATGATATCTCGCATGTATTTGAAAGAGAGGCTCAGAAATTATCAGAGCAGAAGTAGCTAGTACAGAATTACGTAATTAACAGTGAATTCTGTACGCGCGTATATTGGTAAATCATTTATGTTATTTTTCTGGTGCTGTTTTCCGTATCTCTCCAGCAGGTTCAACCTCTTTTTTCAATTCATTGAGGATGGAAACGGCGGGAGCCGGCGCGGTGGCAAGGTCAATACCGCCGAAAATAAACGTTGGATACCTTTTCCGTTGATGATATCTCCGATATTACCGGTAAAATCGTCTTCGGTAATGATGCCCCCTCAAGAGGCAGTAAGATATCTCCGGATTCCGAGAGAACCGCCTCCTGCGAGTCAAAATAAATCTTGGAGACTCTCGGAAGTATGGCAGGGTCCATCTCCTGCATATGATGTTGGTATGCGCCTACGCAGCTGATGGTACAGCCCTTTTTAATTTTTGTCCCGTCAAATACAGGCTTGGAGGAAGGGTGTGACCGTAATTAGAAGGTCTGCATCATTAATAGCTTCATCTGAGGATTTTACTGCTGTAATCTTTGTTCCATAGGATTGTAATTCCTCCTGCATACACGAGGCGAAGCTGGCGGTTCTATTGTAATTGAGGTCATATACCCGTAACGTTTCTAATTTTCTTACCGCTATCATTGCTTCTAGCTGTGTGGCGGCCTGTCCTCCGGTGCCGATCAAGGCACCAATCTGATTTCCTCTTAATATTTTAAGTCCGGGCTCATTAAAAAGAGGTTTCTCCAGAGAATGAATGACCTTATTCTCCAGAGGAGTAACTTTTGCAAGCAGTATCTATAAATAAGTTCATATAGATGAAAAGTCAAATAAACTCTTTGGTTTCCTTCTTAATTCTTATCTTGTAGTTCTAAGTAAGGAGGAAACCACATGAATCAAACATCTTAGAGACAAAATGTCTAACCAAATCTTTTACAGGGAAAAAGAAGGCAGACGTATCTTCCTTCGGAATGAAGCAGAGGATTGGAATCGTGTTGTGAGGGCTTGCCATAACGCTTATGTTATAATATAACTAAATTTGAAAAAAGACGTTACGGAAAAGTATACTTTTTCGTAATGGTACATTTAAAATAAATTCTCAACCATTCTAATATATTATCGACAAAAAGTCAATAAACTTAATCTCTATTTTTTGTAGTATATGTCTAAAAAATTTTCCATAAAAATCATTACGAAAATGTATACCTTAATGGACGCAGTCCGCCCGCCCCGCTAGGGGCATGGATTACGGGATGCCCTTTGGGTATATCTTATTGGACGGAATCATATGCCAGTAGACAAAGTATGTAAAACCATTCATCAGTATAGTAAAGAACCGCTCAAAGAAGCAGATATGCAGAAGCTTTTAGAGATTGCCGAGGATTACAAAAAGGTGAAAAACTATGTATATTCACGCTTCGGAGGACTCCATAGCCTGTCAAAGCTCTATCCGGGCTACACGGTGCAGAATGAAATGACGGCCAGCGGTTACCGCGAAACATTAGGGATGCCGTCAGTCTACTTCTATCTGGCGATTTTTGATGCATTGGGTGAGATTAAGAGCCAGTGGACCAGGACAAAATCGAAGCTAACGAAGCTGATTAACCAGAATAAAGGCTTTACGGAGGAAGATAAACATTATCTGCGGTTTTTGCTTAAGGTTAGCAGCGCATTTGAAGAAGTTTTAAATCAGAGGCCGGTTGAACTGCCCAAGGCGCTGCAGAAACAGTATCTTGAAGTGGCGGCGAAGGTTGATACAAAAAAGCTTCACCGTTATCTGTGCAGGCAGGTGAGAAAGCATCACGTAAAGCTGCATACGGACAGAGCAGACGGTTTTGCCATAGCAGAGAGAGCGTATCGCTATGGGGATCATGGAGTCTATATTTCCGTAAAAGAAAAGCGGAAACGAGTCTTTGTACTGCTGACAGATAATAACCGTTATAAGAGCCAGCTCTATATCAAGCTGTATCCGAAAGAGAGCAGTATCACCATCAAGGTACCGGTAAATGTCGCGGTCCGCGAACATGCAGATTATCGGAAGCAGGTAGGGGTTTCAGCAGGGGTTTACACGATGCTGACGACAGATGAAGGCCGTCGTTATGGTGAGGAGTTGGGCAGATATCAGATTGAATACGCAGACTGGATTCGTGAGCAGACGAGGATATATAACCGTAACAGGAATGAGAATCCCGGAAGGAAGAAGTACAATGCGAAGAAGAAGCGTCTGGAGGAACACCTGCACAGCTATATCAATCAGGAATTGAACCGCTTCTTAAGAGAAGAAAAGCCACAGGCCGTTTACATTGTAAAGCTGCCTAAGCCCCAGGCAGGGGGTGTGAATAAGAAGATTAACCATTCCATGGCACAGTGGCAGAGGGGATATATCCGAAAACGCCTGATGCAGAAATGTAAGGAACAGTCGATAGAGCTGATACAGGTTCTAGGTAAAGATATCAGTAAAGAATGCAGCGGGTGCGGCCAGGTAGGAAAAAAGAAGGAGGGGTATTTTATCTGCTCTAATTGCGGCTGCCGTATAGAAGAAAAGACGAATACAGCAAGGAATGTGCTGATGAGGGGAAGGTCTGGAAGGACGGTGAAATAGGTCATAAGAACATTGATTCAGATAAATGCCGGCGATGAGCCGGGATTTTACCTGTATAGAGTAAGAGGACTGAAGAAGATGTTCCTGATATAAAAAAATAATGAACGGCATTAGAAGGCAAAGAGATTGCGTATTGGGTATGCCAGGACCTGGGGAACATGGGAGGCTGTGATGTACCTGGGAGCGAAGCAGAATATATCTGCATCATCTGTTTTTTGGTAGTTGTCCAGGAGACATGAATTGTGTCTGGTTGGAGATTATTGTAAGAGAGAATAGATGACCAATGTACCTTATTTAATAATTTATAAATCGTTTTCACAATGAAAGTAGTTTGTTATATATGCCTTATTATATAACATAAACAGGAGTCTGATGATATGAATTATATTATTGTGCAGGCAGGGGGCAAGGGTACCCGCCTGAAGCATTTAACTGAAAATAAACCGAAAGCGCTTGTTCCTGTAGGGAATCTGCCGATGCTGTTCTATCTGTTTGGCAGGTATCCGGATAAGCGTTTTGTTATCATAGCAGATTATAAGAAGGAAGTCATGCACGAATATCTGGAAGCGTTTGCGGCTGTAAAATACCAGATCGTGGACGCAGCAGGGACAGGCACATGCGCAGGAATAAGGCAGGCGGCAGATTTAATTCCGGACGGAGAGCCTTTCCTGCTGGTATGGTCGGATTTGATACTCCCGGCAGACCTGAAGATGCCAGAGGGATACGATGCCAGCGGAATAAATACAACGCTGCAAAAGGATTACATAGGTGTCTCGCAGACATTTCCCTGCCGCTGGTCGTACAGGAATGGACGGTTTATAGAAGAAAGCAGCCTGGAATACGGCGTGGCAGGTTTTTTTCTTTTTACGGAAAAAGCAAAGATAGCGGATGTGCCGGAAAGCGGGGAACTGGTACGCTGGATGCAGGGAAGGCAGATGGAATTTGAAAAATTCGGGCTTGCAGGGACAAGAGAGTTTGGCTTAATAGAGGAATATGAGAAATTAGAAACCGAAAAATGCCGCCCGTTCAACCGTATAACCATAAAGGAAAACCGGGTTATCAAGGAAGGCATTGATGAACAGGGTAAGCGGCTGGCAGCAAGGGAATGTGCATGGTATGGGAAGGCAAAGCAGTTAGGCGTTAAAGCATTGCCAGAGATATATTCAGTAAACCCCTTAGAAATGGAGCGCATCAATGGGAAAAACATTTACGAATACCAGCCTGCATATGGACAAAAGCAGGAGATTTTACTGAAGCTGACAGATGCTCTAAAACAGCTTCATGCCTCTGAAAAAATTCCGGCAGACAGCTTTAGCTTAAGGGAGTCATATTTCAACAAGACCTTTGAACGGATCATAAAAATCAGGGATTTAGTGCCGTTTGCCAATGAGAAGATCATTGCGGTAAACGGAAGGAAATGCAGGAATGTATTTTTCCATAAAAGAGAGCTGGAAGAAAAACTGGCAGGGCTGTCTTGTAATAATTTTTGTTTTATCCACGGTGACTGTACCTTTTCAAACCTGATGCTGCGGGAGGACGGAAGCCCCGTTCTGATTGATCCGAGGGGATATTTTGGTTACAAGGAGCTGTATGGTGATCCGCTGTATGACTGGGCGAAACTGTATTATTCCATTGTCGGAAATTATGACCAGTTTAACCTGAAGCGGTTCCGGCTCTCCATCGGGCAGGACGCAGAGGAGGGCGTAGGGCTTCAGATTGAATCGAACCATTGGGAGGATATGGAAGCAGACTTCTTTGCAATGACAGGAACGAAACCAGAGGAGATCAGGCTGCTCCATGGGGTTATCTGGCTGTCACTGACAACATATGCGTGGCAGGACTATGATTCGATATGCGGCGCATTTTACAACGGGCTATATTATCTGGAGGAAGTGTTATGACAACATACTTTGAACGGCAATTAAAGGAATTTGACCACGCTATCCATTCTATGGATATGGAACTGTTTGAACGGTGGGTAAAGGAAGGGGCAGAAACCTTAAAAAACGGGCATAAAATTATTGCCTCCGGCTTAGGAAAGAATGTTCCCGTCTGCGAGAAATTCGTGGGTTCTATGCAGTCGCTTGGGCTAGAGGCATGTTTCCTCAACACCAACTCTGCCGTGCATGGCGATATGGGCGTAGTAAAGGAAGGGGATATGGTGATTATCCTTACAAAAAGCGGGGAAACGGAGGAATCCATTTACCTTGCAAGGCTTTTACAGGAGAGAAATGTGGATATGTGGCTCCTGACTTTTAATAAGGACAGCATACTCACATGCGAGATTCCTAATAGTGTCGTGCTGGATTTACGGCACGAAGGGGATATGTGGAACATCATGCCAAACAACTCCACGACGCTGAATCTGATTGTGTTGCAGGGGTTGGTGATGAAGATGGCCTCGACACTGGAGATCCCGATTGAGGATTTTAGGAAGAACCATCCGGGAGGGGCGATCGGACAGAAATTGAGGTGAATGGCTATTATGGAATGGCTGATTTGTGCATGGCAGGGAAGGAATATCTGGAGAAGGCTAAAAATAAAATATCGGATTAACTATGACTGTGTTGTAATCATTCTGACAGAGCAGGATGAGGAATGGAATAAAACGGCGTTAAAGTATCTTCCAGATTATATGAAACGAAAGAGCGCTAAAAAAGCCTTGGTATTTTATACGGAAAATTGCACATTAAAATATTTGGAGCCTTATATGACAGACAATATTCAGACGTTCAAAATGAAAGAACTGCAAGTACGGCGATTGCTCCGCTATTATTGCCTATATCGTTTCTTTGACAATGTTGTTTTCTTTTCATTGGAAGAACCGAAGGACAATAATAGCAGGGAGATTCTGTCCCATGAGGAAATCACGAAAGAGGAATTGATATGTCTGGGGTTTTATTGTTTGCGGTGTGTTCCGGACGGCAAAGCGGAGGGAACGGTCTATGTATGAATATGAGTGGAAGCTTGTAAAAAAAACGGTGCAAAAGTACGTAGAAACGAAACAAGGACATGGTTCCCTGCATACCCCCGTTTACGTTTTCGGCGTCAGTGAGCGGACATATCACATCATAAGGGAATTGTCATGGAAGGGAATCAAAGTGAAAGGTGTGCTCGACAATGACAGAAAAAAGCAGGGAATGCATTGCTGCGGGATTCCGGTTGTATCAGTGAATGCAATCGAAAAGGAAGGAAAATCCAGAGTGGATGTTTTCATCATGTCCCCATTTTGGCGGGAAATGGAAAAACAGCTTATGGAAACAGGCTTACAAAAACGACACATATATGTGATTAAAGCTATCAAGAGAATTCAAACGGTCTTTGTTATGAGGAGTCTACATGTCCATATGGGGAAAGCGGTTTATGGAGCGATCAGGAAGAAGTATGGCATCAACGCAAAAATATTTCTCTGCCCCTATACAGGAACGGGTGATATTTACCTGATCGGGACATTTTTGCAGCAATATATCAGACAAAAGCAAATAGAAAATTACGTGCTTGTTGTTGTCAGTACAGCCTGTAAAAAAGTTGCGGATTTGTTTGATATAAAAAATATTGAACAGCTTCCTTCCACGGATGTCTGTTCAAGGCTTATTTCCTATTATATGGCGGAACCAGAGCAATGTGATATGGAAATCCTTAATGACAGTTGGGGAGAAATCTATACAAATCCAACACAGTGGATTCGGGGATATAAGGGACATAATTTTACGGAGATGTTCCGAAAATATGTGTTTCGGCTTTCGGATGATACAATGCCGCAGCCACCAACATTGAAAAATGCGGACGATCAGATAGACAGAATTTTCACAGGGCAAGGGCTTGTTAGGGGAAAAACCGTTATCCTCTCTCCTTATGCAATGACTCTTGCGAATTTGCCGAATCCCTTTTGGGAGGAGCTCGTAGTGGCTCTGCAAAAAAAAGGGTATTCTGTATGCACCAATAGCTGCGGGGAAAAAGAACCTGCCATAGCGGGAACAGATGCAGTTTTTTTCCCATTGAATATTGCCCCGCAAGTGGTGGAGGCAGCGGGAACATTTGTCGGTGTCAGGAGCGGATTCTGCGATGTGATAAGCCGTGCGAAAGCGAGAAAGGTGATTCTATATGATAAAAATAATTGGTTTTATAATTGCAGCGCATATAAATATTTCAGCTTGAATGACATGGGACTGTGCAATGACGCGGTTGAGCTGGAATATGAGGAGGATTTTCAAAGGCTGTGCACTGAAATCATAAATTTATTTTAAAACGGAGGAATGGGTGAATGAACAGAAAACATTTGCATGTGATTAATGAACTGCCACATATTTACGAACTGGAAGATATGATGGAATTTTGCGGAAGGTATCAAAAATTGTATATTTATGGATATGCGTTTAATCAGGAAATGCTGCTGAAGTATTTTGATATGTGTGGTATAAGGATTGAAGGATATGTTGCGACATGGGCTCCGAAGGAACCTCCCTGTTTTTGTTATAGGGAAATGCCAGTAAAGCTGATGGAGGATGTGATACAGGAGAAAGGAGCAGGGATTATCGTTGCGTTGTCAGACCGATATTTTAATAGGATTATCCCCAAATTCCGGGAAAAAGGGTTTCAGGATTACTTTATCATGTCGGAGTTCAATAAGCGTGCGATTGCCAACCAGGTCAGACCGAGAGAACGGGAGGAGATGGCGTTTGAAATCAGTTTGGCGGATCATTGCAATATGTCCTGCCAGATGTGCGACCACTATTCGCAGCTTTCCGAGCCGCATTTTTTGGATTTTGTACAATTTGAGAAGGATATTCATCGTCTGGGAGAATTGTATGACCATGATTTGGGATACATTGCGCTTTTGGGCGGCGAACCCTTGCTTAATCATGACATTATCCCCATTATTAAGGCGGTGCGCAGGGAGTTTCCAGACTGTGAACTGATTATACTGACGAACGGTACGCTCCTGCTGAAATGGGAGGATATGCCGGAAGGAAATCTGTGGCAGGCATGCAGGGATTACAATGTCCATATCACGGTGACGATATATCCCATCCATTTGGATTATGAGGCGCTTGAGAGAAAGGCTGCGGAGTATGGAGTGTCTTTAAAGATGTCATCGGATATCCACGCTGCAGATCCGACAAAGATTGTGAAAATTTCCGACAAGCATACTCTTGACTTGGGGAAAGGCGTTGATAAGTTTTACTGTGTGAACTGCCTGTATTATAACAAGTTCAATGTATTGAAGGACGGACGGATCTATATGTGCCCGGTGGCGGCGCATATTGATATTTTCAACCAAAGCTTTCAGCAGAGCCTTGAGCTTTTGGAGGAAGATTCCATAGACATATACAAGATAGACAGTTGGAAAGAGATCGCTGCGTTCAGCTCTAATTATGTGCCGTTTTGCAGCTATTGCGATTTAAAGCATTGGGGGCATGCGTCACAGTGGAAGCCGAGCACTAAGCAGATAAATGAATATGTCTGATTTGGAGGGATATCTATGGAATGTTTTGAAACGGGATTGGGGCTTAAAATACCGCAGATTGGTCTGGGAACCTATGATTTGAAAGCGGATGCGATATGTAATGCAATCAGGGCGGGCTACACGCTTCTTGATACTGCGTGGCAGTATCGCAATGAGGGTGAAGTTGGCTGCGCGGTGAGGAAAAGCGGAATTCGGCGGGAGGAGGTTGCTATTTCTACCAAGGTGTGGACAGAGGATATCCGCCGGGGCAGGGTGAGGGAAGAACTAGAGGAAAGCCTGAAAGCGCTCCAAACAGATTATGTGGATCTGTATTTAATCCACTGGCCAGCCATCGGATTTGAGCGGGCATGGGAAACAATGGCACGGCTCAAGGAAGAAGGCAAGGTCAGGGAAATCGGTGTGTGTAATTTTGAACCGCACCATTTTGGGGAGTTGGAAAGGGTTTCCGGGATTGTGCCGGTTTTAAACCAAATAGAATCGCACCCATACTTCCAAAATACAGAGCTGATTCAGTATTGCAAAGGGAGAGGCGTATTAGCGCAGGCATGGTGTCCGTTGGGTGGTTCTTACAGTAAGCTGACGGAGGAGCCGGTATTTGGAGAGCTTGCTAAAAAGTATGGGAAAACGCCAGCGCAGGTTATATTGAGATGGCATCTGCAGCGCGGCGTGTGGATGATCCCGCGCTCCGGGAATCCAGTACGGCAGAGGGATAATAAGGAGCTGTTTGACTTTGCACTGGATGATGCGGATATGGAGAGGATTGGCAGGATGGATACAGGGCATAGGATAGGAGCGGATCCGGATAATTTTACATTTTAGAGTCTTAATAGTTTGGGAGGAAAACACATGATTCATTCTATTGGTTTATTCGTTACATTGGTTGATGCCTGTAATCTTGACTGTAGTTTTTGCTTACTTGCAAAACGACCAGATTTTAGGGCAGGAGATGAAATTGATTATGATAAATTTGTTGCAATGCTTCGGCAGCTTAAAGATTGTCCGCCGCCTATCCCTCTTGGTGCAGTTTGCTTTTGCGGTTCAGGGGAGCCTCTGATTTATCGTCGATTGACAGAGATTGTGAGGGAAACTAAGAAATATGTGCCACAGGTGAGCATCGTCACAAACGGCGTTTTACTGACTAAAGATATCTCTCGGCAATTACTGGAAGCAAACATTGATCATATTGTGGTCAGTGTTACAGGAAACAGTTCAGATGTGTACAAAAAATACCAAGGAAGTGGGAGGAAAACAGTTAATCCGGAAAATCAATATGAAACTGTTAAACAGAATGTTGCGGCATTGATAGATGTGCGCAACGAAATGCAATCCGGCACACAGATTGGCATCAGTTATATCCTTGCGGAAAGTTCAAGGGATGATTATTTTCCGGCATTGTCATACTGGAGGGAGCTGGGTGTGAATTATGTAGACACAAGGATACTTGATAAAGGGTTTTCCCGTCCTAAGCAGGATTTTCGTACATATATTGATGAAAATGCCCAGCAGTGGTGGGAGAGCTGCTGTACCTGTTTTGGAAAGGTTATGAATGTCTTTACTGACGGCAGGATTGGTTATTGCAACTGTGCTTATCAGGAAGAAACAATACTTGGAAATCTCTGGGATAGTTCCCTGAATGAAATTTTAAATTCACCGCGTTTTGTTGAGCTCCACAGGAGTTTTTCACAGGATTACGATCATATTCCGGAGTTTTGTAAGAGTTGTGATTTGTTGCGCTCACGTCCAATTTTAGCTTAGGAGGGATAAGGATGATATCTGAAAATTTTCATTTTATGCGTAATACAGAGGAGAATTTTATCTCCTGTGTACGGGGGGGGGAATAAAAAACTTGTCTTGTTTGGGGCAGGATATGAAATGTCGCAGGCTATGAAAAAAATCATATTGCCGAATTGCTTGGAGGTATCTTATGCAGTTGACAATGATTTTCGTAAATGGTATGCAAGATATTTTGGCATCAGGATATGCGAGCCGAATAGGCTGGCAACAGAAAATGCGGAGCAGACAGTTGTCCTAATTACAAGTAGGTATCCTTTCCGTATTGAGGAGCAGTTGGAAGGGATGGGAATCAGTCATTATTATTCCAGTTTCCTTTTTCTGGAAGAGTATATTGGGGAGCATCAGTTTATGGTTACTTTTTAGTGATTGAATTAGTGTGAATAAGGAAGGTATTAAAATGAATGGAATTTATTACAACCAGTATAAGGATTATGTGGAAAGCTATCATCAGGGAAGGAAGCTTGTACTTTTTGGGGCAGGTAGGAGAGCATTTGAAATAATATATGATTATTATCTGAATGAGGAGATTTCTTTCATATGTGATAATAGTACAGAGAAACAGGGAGGAAGTATTCTGAATATTCCGATTTGCACACCGGAAAAGCTTAGGGAGAATCCGGATGGATATGTGGTACTGATTACGGTAATGGAGGCTTTTGCGGTGAAAAGGATTTCCCAGCAGTTAGAGGAAATGAAAATCAGGCATTACTATCCGGCGGCAATCTTAGATTTTGTCAATATGATTGAGCGGTATGACACGGATGGAAATAAGAAGTACCACGAATTTCATACATTTCAGGTAATACAGGATAATATGGATAAGCTCTTACAGGTCAGGGAGATGCTTTGTGACCAGAAATCCGTAGAAGTCTTTGATGCATATATTGAAAAGGTTCAGTACAATGTGAAAAACTACGATGACATTGCGGATAATCTTTATGAGCATTATTTCAGTGATAACATTTTTCGGTATTCGGATCAGGAGTATTTTGTTGACGGGGGAGCGTATGATGGGGATGATTCCATATGGTTTGCAGAGCAGTTGAAACAGGAAGGAAAACATTTGGAGAAAGCATATTGTTTTGAACCAGATGGAGGTAATTTCTCAAGGACATGTACGAACTTTCAGAAATACTTTGGCGTCGAGATAAGCGGTAACGGAGATATGGCGCATTGTGGACACATGACGGTTTATCGGTCTGGATTGTATGATAAGGACGACAGGGCGGATTTTATTGCATATGGAATGCATTGCTCAAGATTTGAGGAAAACGGATATGGAGCAGATAAAATTCCAACTATGCGTCTGGATAGTGTCATAGGAGATGAAAAAGTTACATTTATTAAATTTGATTTAGAGGGTGCAGATATTCCAGCGATTGTGGGAGCTTCGGAAACAATTAGGAAGAATAAGCCAAAGCTGGCGCTGAGTATTTATCATGATATAGAGGATTTATGGGAAATACCGCTTATGATTAAGGAACTGGTACCAGAATATAAGCTGTTTGTCCGTCACCATACAAAATTTGAGTGGGATAAAGTTTTGTATGCGGCATTAGACCGTGATTTGAAATAGTTGGGACTGGGAGGTTAGAATGGAGCATTATCTGGAGCTAAGCGATTGTAAGCTGACTTTTGATGGATGCTGTCAGGCAGAAGCGGGAGTATGGTTTGCAGCAAACGAATTTAATGCGCTTTGCTGTGTGGATGAAGATGGCAAAACACATTATATGGGTTCAATACCAGACGAGGATATATTTGGGAGGTATTTATATGCGGATATCCAGTATTTCCATGGGAAATTGTACCTGACGCCTCTTGGCGCAGAGCATATTGCCGTTTATTGTATTGAAACAGGAGAGTTTCAGACAATTCCATTGAATAAGCCTTCTTCATTTGCCCCGAATCCATATGTAGCATGGTTGAAATTTATAAAGTCAGTAATTGTCGGTGAAAGTCTGTATATGCTTCCGCGAAGTTATCCTGCAATCATTGAAATGGATCTTATTACGCATCAGTTGACGTATCATACGCAGTGGCTTTCTTATATCCAAGGGAAAACTGTGAACAGGGATGCGCTTTTTTGGTCGGACTGTGTTGTTAAAAGCAATCGCTTAATCTTGCCATCAGCGATTGCCAATATGGTTTTTTCATTTGATATAATTACTAAAAATTTTAGTCTGATATACAGCGGAAATCAACCAACCTGCTATTCTAGCATATCAGAAATACAGGACGGCATATTGCTGTCTGAACGTAATAGTGGGAGATTGAAACTGCTGGATTTATTGCAGAACAGACTCATGCCCTATGGGAAGATGCCAGAGGGATTCAAAACAGAGCAGCTAATTGGTTTTTTGGATTTTCTGCAGATGGGAGATAGTATCTTTGCAATTCCATTATGGGCCAATATGCTGCTTCGGATTATACCTACGGATGGAGAAATCCTTCTAATAAAAAATTATGACGAAGATCGCGGTGAAAGCAAGGATATTGCCGTGCGCCGTGCGTGGGTATATAACCGGAAACTGTATTGCATGAATAATTTTACTGGGGAAATAGATGTTTTTCAACAGAATGGTGTCTTTGAAAAATCATTTGCTGTCACTGTTTCGGAAAATTTTGCCCGTAATATGGGAAAAAATATCGTTCATAATAAAATGCAGATGTTTGCGGAAAGTAATATTTTTCCATTGAAAGGATATCTAAGTTATATTCTGAAAAAGGTACAATCTTTTTGATAATGAAATAATGAAACCAAAACAATTTAGAAAGGAGTATGAATGGTGAGAAAGCTTGATGACTATTTGGTAAATTTGAAAGACGATATTTTTTTTGCACATTGGAAGTTGCATAAAAATGGGGCGATTCTGCTTGTCCTTGATGGAAATGGTGATTTCCAGGGCGTTACTACTTTCCGAGAACTGAGGCGCACCTACGTGGACAGAACATTGCGGAAAGTCGAGGATATTTATAATGCCAACTGCAAGTACATAGTCCATGAGAATGAGGAATTGGACTTTTTAAAGGCAAGAAGCCTGTTCCTTGATTTTCCGAATATTTTTCATATTCCAATTATCGATAGGGAAAAACATGTCTGGGACATCATATCGAGGGAACGGGCGTTTTGGAAAACCTATTATGTACAGGCAAGGCTTCCCCGTATGCACTACGCTTATTGCATCTATAATGCTGCGCAGGAGGCTAAGGCACTGGGATATGATAAATTCAGCGTTCTGGAGTTTGGTGTTGCTGGCGGCAACGGTCTTGTAAATTGTGAGTTTCATGCAAGGGAGATAGAGAGGCTATTCAATATCGGCATTGAGATATATGGATTTGATTCTGGTGAGGGGCTTCCAGAAAAGAATATGGGTTATAAGGACATGGTGAATCTCTGGCCGGGAGGAAGCTATAAAATGGATAAAAAGAAGCTGGAGGAACGTCTGCGCAGAGCAAAGCTGGTTTTGGGAAGCTTCCAGGATACGACAGAAGATTTTTTGGACAAGTACTGCCCCGCACCGATAGGTTGTGTATTGGTGGATGTTGATTATTATTCATCCACTCTTCCGATACTAAGTTTTTTGAAAAACCAAGATTCAGCTTTTATGCCCAGAATCTATATGTATTGGGATGATATCATTGTGGGATATGAGTTTCAAGGGGAAAGTCTGGCGATAAAGGAATTTAATGAAAGCAACAGTCAGATAAAAATCTCCCCTGAGTCGCTCTATTATCAGGATTATCGAGCTAGGATAAAAATATGTCATCGGTTTTCCCACATGGATTATAATAGGAAAGCAAGCGTTTTTGATGGCAGGACAATGGACGTTTCGGAATATGAACTCCCATTGGAGCCAAATGTCAATTAACTTAACAGTAAATCGGAAAAGAATATGAGAGTGCATGATATAGAAGATTTATTGCGTGATTATGACAAAGTTTTTTTGATAACAGAGAGCAGATACATAAAGATGTTGGAAGAAGATGCAGGAGATGCCGGAAAGGTCATTGTATTGCTGCCAATTTCCCCAACGAAAGATATGCAGTTTGATTTCATTACGATTGACGAAATACAATGTGAGGAACTCTTAAAGCTATACCACACATACGAATTTTCCGACCGTTTTCAGGTTATTATGGAGAATAGCTGCTATGGAGGCCTTGACAATTATGTAAAGACAGGGATTTTGACGCCAAAGGAGGCAGAGGAAGCTGCGTTGATGTAGGAACGATGGGGATATGGTATGGATAAAGCGCATTATGAAGAAATGGTGAAAGCAATAGATGGACTGACAGCACATTATTTGCTGCAGGATAGAAAAATTTATGTGTTTGGGCATTGTAATGCCACGGAGGAGCTTGCCGATCTGCTAATGAAGAAAAATTTTACGGTAAAGGCGATTCTGGATAACAACACGGCGAAGCATGGAAGCAGTTATCGGGGCATACCCATCACTCCGCCAGAAACTATATTGTCGGAAGATGCCACGCATACGATTGTCTGCATTGTGGCAAGGGCGTATGCGGCGATGAATGCGCAGCTTAGGGAGCTTGGGTTTTCCGGGAATGTGGTAAAGCTGGTGAATTATAACAGCTATGCAGAATATTCCCTTTCAGGGGATACTATGCTGAGAATGTGGCAGCGTGTGGAGAGGGGAATCCGACTGAAGGAGGAGATGGAGCAAAAATATCCGGGAGCTTTCAAGGTGCTTTGCCCCTTCTGCGCGTTGGGCGACGTTTTCCTTACCATGTCCTATCTGCCGTATTTTGCGGGGAAGCGTTGGATAGACGGGAAAGATATTGTCTATTGCGTAATTGGCTCTGCTTGCAGGCAGGTAGTAAGCCTATTTGGGGCGGACAAGCGTGTGGAGTGTTTTTCGCAGAAGGATATGGATGAGCTGGTGCAGGCGTGCCTGTATACGGAGGACGAGACTTCCTTTATCGCCCATCAGGATCGCCCCTATATGGTAAATCTGCATAAGGCATTATATTTGAAATGCATTCCGCTTGAAATCATTTATCGATGTGGGGTTTTCGGGCTGCCAATAGGCACGGAGCCGGTAAAGCCGGAAAATCTGCAAGTATATCCCGGATTGGAGCAGATTAAAAAAGGGAACGCGGTTGTTTTTTCACCTTATGCAAAGTCTGTCACATCATTGCCAAAGGATGTGTGGGCTGCAATCGTTTCTTACTATAAAGCCAAGGGATACCAGTGTTTTACAAACGTGGCAGGAGAGGAGAAGCCATTGGCTGGAACGACAGGAATCAGCCCGACGCTGTCGCAGGTGCAGTCCCTGGTGGAGTGGGCGGGCACGTTTGTGGGAATCCGCAGTGGGCTGTGTGATGTCCTGAAATATGCGGCTTGTGATAAGACGGCGCTTTTCCCAGATTATCATTACTGTGATACGAAGTGGAAGGCGATTGATATGTATGCCATTGATGGCTGGAGAAATCTTGTTGTAAAGGATGGTTTTTTATGGGGGAAAAGCTGATTTTTTCTTCTCACAAGAGGCAGGCTGAATACTTACCTTGCCAACATCAACAGGCAGGCACAGGAACGCTTTGAAAGGCTCATAGTGGGCATGAAACAGAACGACAGCTAGAGGAAGAAAATGGCTTAGATTAGACAGGAAGAATGAATGACATAAGGGTTTGTGCGAGGGAGGTTGTGAACAGCAAGATAATTTATCTATAAATACAAGATACCAAAGGGGAAATCGGCATGAGCCGATTTCCCCTTGTTTTTAAACCTTTGATATTGCCCATGAAAACGATCCAGATGCAAAGCCTTTATTCCACAGTGACCATGGATACCAATACATCTCAAAATCCTTCCGCAAAAAGTTTAACAAAGCAGGAATGATGCAAAGTATATCAAGAGTATCCAGATGTATTGATAACGGACCAATGGAAGCGTTCTGGGGGAAGCGGCGGCGTTTTGGTGTACTATGGACAGGGGGAGTGAAATTGGAGATACAATATTATAGAGAAATGACAGAAAGTTATAGTAAACTAAGGCAATGCGGTATTCTTAAAAATAAAAAAATTTTTCTCTTTGGGCATTGTAATGCCACGGAGGAGCTGGTAAAATGTTTTGCAGAAGGCGGATTTTCTATAACGTCAATTTTAGATAATAACACCTCCAAGCATGGTAAAGTGTATCAGGGAATTCCGATTGCTCCACCTAATTCAATCTTGTCTGAGAATCCTGAAGAAGTAATTGTATGTATTGCAGCACGGTTTTATGAATCAATGTATTCTCAGCTCAGGAAGCTTGGATTTCCAGGTGAAATACGAAAAATGGTTGATTATAATACATATGCTGAATATTCGCTTTCTAATGAAACCATAGGGAGAAAATGGAAACGTATAGAAAAAGGGCAACGTTTGGTGGCGGCGCTTTTTGCTCATTGTCCGGTTGAAATTATTGAGCAAAAAGAATTAGATGCTGCTATTCAGGCGGAATTATACCTGCAAGATGACAAGGCTTTTATTGCCCGTCAGGACAGACCCTATGTTGTGAATTTAGCAAAAGCGCTATATATTAAAAAAATCCCCTTAGAAAAGATATACTGTTGCGGTGTATTTGGACTTCCAAAAGGAGCAAGGGCGGCAGGTTTTTACAAATGTTGCAGGAGATGAAAAACCCCTTAGAGGAACCATACCCATTAGTCCCTTAATCTGTGAGATGAAATCAGTGGTAGAAAGAGCAGGGACTTTTATTGGGATTCGCAGCGGCATGTGTGATGTGATTCGGACGGCAAAGTGCCGAAAGATTGCACTTTATCCAGATTACAATTATTGCGATACAAAGTGGAAGGGAATTGATATCTATGAAATTAGCGAGTTTGAAAATATTTTTATAAAGAGTGATTTTGTATGGAAGAGGATTTTAGATAAGGAGTGTAGCAGATATGAATTTTGAATTAACAGCTTCCATGATGTGCGCCGATTTTGGCAATCTGGAGAAGGAAGTAAAAAATTTGGCAGAGGGAGGTATTGATTCCTTTCATATCGATATTATGGATGGACGTTATGTGCCCAATTTCGCAATGTCATTGAATGATATGAGATACATAGCTTCAGTGTCTCCAAAGCCTTTGGATGTACATTTAATGATTGAGCATCCGAATAACCGGATTGACTTGTTTCTGAATAATCTGCGCAAAGGAGATACGGTATATATCCATCCGGAGGCGGAATATCATCCGTCTACAACGCTGCAGAGTATTATCAATGCGGGAATGATTCCTGGCATTGCAATTAATCCAGGAACCAGTGTGGAGACTGTGATGGAGATGCTCAGGATTGTTAAAAAGGTGCTTGTGATGTCGGTGAATCCGGGGAATGCAGGACAAATGTTTCTTCCATATGTAGGGAAGAAGATTACGAAGCTGCTGTCAATGAAGGAAGATATGGATTTTGAATTATACTGGGACGGGGCCTGCAGCGCAGACAAGATTCTTGAATTTGCACCGAAAGGGGTACGAGGATTTGTCCTTGGAACGACGCTTCTGTTTGGAAAGGCTAAGCCGTATGGAGAGACGCTGCAGAGGATTCGGGAACTGCAGTTTTAATACTTTGTTTTAATTCCTTATACTTTCCTTATAATCCTGCCTTATACTTGTTTTGTAGTTCAGTAAGAGAACATGAACAAGGAGGAAATAAGGAGGAATCAACATGAATCAAAACATCTTAGAAACAAAATGTCTAACCAAATCTTTTGGAAATCACCATGCTGTTAATCATATTTCTTTGGCAGTACCCAAGCATTGTGTATACGGACTTCTAGGCCCCAACGGCGCAGGAAAATCCACCCTCTTAAAAATGATGACGGGAATCCTGCGCCCCACAGACGGGCAGATTCTCTTTGACGGTCATACATGGACCAGGAAAGACCTTGGGGATATTGGAGCCCTAATCGAGACGCCGCCAGTGTACGAGAACCTGTCGGCATGGGAGAACCTAAAAGTCCGCGGGCTGCTGCTTGGCATACCAGATGAGAGAATCCAGGAAGTATTGGACTTGGTGGATTTGGCAGATACAGGGAAGAAGAAGGCGGGCGCATTTTCCATGGGAATGAAGCAGCGGCTTGGAATCGGGATTGCCCTTCTTGCCAATCCAAGGCTTTTAATTCTTGACGAACCCACCAACGGACTTGATCCCATTGGCATTCAGGAGCTGCGGCAAATGCTTCGTAATTTCCCCGAAGAAGGAATCACGGTCATTGTCTCAAGCCATATCCTAAGCGAGATTGCAAAGACAGCCGACCATATTGGAATCATTGTAAACGGTGTGCTGGGATACCAGGGCAGTATGCCAGAGGCCGACCGTCTGGAGGAGTTATTCTTGAAGACTGCGGCGCAGGAAAGCCATGAGAGTCTGGGAAAAAATCGGAAGGAGGGGAGATAGATGAGAGAATATTTTCTTGCAGAAAAGATGAAGAACCGTCATACCTATCTGCAAAAATTGATGGTGCTCATGCCTGTGGCAGTGGTGTGTCTGTCCGCCTGGCTTGCGACGGATTATTTCATGATTGACAGTTACAACTGGTGGTATATGGTCCTGTTTCCATCAATGGTTGCTCTTGTTGGCGCCTCTGTAGGAAACCGAGATAAGAAGATGGGAAACCGTACAATCCGTGTACTGCCTGTAAAAATGGGGGCAGTCTGGGATGCAAAAGTATTGTACGGCATCCAGTGCATGGGGATTGCCCTGCTGGTTTTTTTGGGTATGACGCTTGCAGTCGGCACATGGCTTGAACATATACAACAGGTATTTCCCATTAATCCATCGGTGGGCGAACAGCTTCTGGCGGTAGTAGTCTTATTTGTGACGTCTCTGTGGCAGATTCCCTTCTGTCTGCTTTTGCAGCAGCTTATGGGCGTATTCCCTATGCTGCTGCTTCATATGGGCAGTTATACATTGCTTTCAGTGGAGTTAGCGCTTCACCCATTTTTTATGGCCCTGCCTGGCGGAATTACGGCAAGGCTGATGTGTATCATCTTAAAAATACTTCCCAATGGGCTGGTGGCAGAGCCAGGGAACGTGACATTTACACAGGAGTTGTTGGAATGGAGAGGGCTGCCTGTAGGAATTGCCGCTTCTGCTCTATGGTTCGTGCTGCTTTGGAGGGCAGGCCGTAAGTGGTTTGAGAGGCAGGTGGAAAGATAGAAATGGAAAACTTAAAGAGAAATGTGGAGGAATTGTACCGGAATATGAGAGGAGAGATGTGGAAAATGCGCCATACTCTGCTTAAATGGCTGCATCTGATGATTCCCTTGCTCGGAATTTTAGTATTCCTTTCCTACTATTCCTTTTCAGGATGGAGTGACCAGGGGAAAGTGTACGGATACATGGAGGTACTTTCCATTGTGCTGCCCCTAATCGTCAGCGTGGTCAGCGCAATGTCTGTGGAGTTGGAGGAGAAGGGGCATTTTCAAGCTCTTTTCACAGTGACGGTGTATAAGAGGAATCCCCTGATTGCCAAGTGGATGGTATTGTGGAGTATGGGATTTGCTGCAATCCTTCTGGCGGTTCTAGGTTTTGGAGTGTGTTTTGGCATCCAGACAGGGAGGACGGTGCTCTCAGTGGGAGAGTATTTGGTTTTGGCAGTGGTTTTGTGGCTTGGGAGTATGAACTTATATCTTCTCCATCTCTTTTTGAATCTTGCCTTTTCTAAGACCATTTCCCTGTGTGTGGGAACTGCACAGTTGGCGGTTTCTGCACTGTTTCTGACAGGGCTTGGGGAGGGAAGGTGGCAGTTTTTTCCCTGCGCATGGGGTGGCAGGTGGAGTGGATATCTGTTACAATATTGGAAGGGAAACGAGAGTGTATCAGGAGAATATGTGGCAAACAGCCTGGTTGTGGGAGCAGTTGTTACAATTCTGTTCTGGTGTGGGGCGCTGCTCTGGTTTCATTACTATGAGGGAAGGCAGTAAAATGAGGATATTGGCAGTAGATGATGATGAGCAGATTTTGAAGCTAATCAGAAATGCATTGGAGAAGGAGGGTTACCAGGTGACGGTGCAAGGTGACCCTCGTAAACTTAAAAACCTGAAGCTTACGGATTACCAGTTAATCCTTCTGGATGTAATGATGCCTGGACTTGACGGCTTTGCGCTGTGCGAGGAAATACGTGACAGCGTGGACTGTCCCATCTTATTTTTGACAGCAAAGACGAATGAGGCGGATATTATGAAGGGACTTGGCGTCGGCGGGGACGATTATATCACCAAGCCTTTTGGAATCGGGGAATTGCGCGCCAGGGTGGCGGCCCATCTGCGAAGGGAGACGAGAGAGAAAAAGCATGCGGTGACCGTAGACGGCGCAATGTTCTATCTGATGGAGAAGAAGGTGCGCTATGGAGAGATGGAGCTTGGATTTACCAAGAGCGAGTATGCCATCTGCGAGTATCTTGCCATGAATCGCGGACAGGTGTTTTCCAAGGACAGAATCTACGAGCATGTATTCGGGTATGACAAGGAGAGCGATCCTTCTGTGATTACAGAGCATGTAAAGAATATTCGGGCAAAATGCCAGAAGGCTGGTTTTCAACCCATTGAGACGGTCTGGGGGATTGGATATCGATGGAGATAAAAGGAAAAAAGAAGACCGTTACGTCGGTGTTTTTCAGGTATGCCTGCTTCTACACAGCCGGCGTCTTATTTTTGATATTTTTATTGTTCCTTATCTGGTTTGTGCTGGAGGTGACCGGAGAAATCCTTCCGGCGAACCATATGGAGATAAGGCTTAATGAAGCCGCAGATCAAATACGAAAAGCGCCGAGAATTACAAAGGAAATGCTTCCAGAGGGGTGTATATATGGAGTGTATGAAGGGGATGGCAGTTGGCTTTATGGTACGTTTCCCTCAGAGGAGATTAAGCAGGCCTGGGAGAAATACCAAAGGAATGACATCTATACCCATGGAAGTGGATATTATCGGTTTTTTGTTTGCGATTCAGGGGAGGTATGCATTGCAAGGTATGAGATTAGGACACAGTTTCAAAACGGATTTCTGGAGAAATTTTTGCCCAGTCCGGACCTGTTGATGGTCTGTTCATTTATCGTGCTGTTTCTGCTTCATACGGTCCTTATGTCACGCCGTTTTGGAAAATATATGAAGAACAGGCTGGTGGTTCTCAATGAGGTTACGGCAAAAATCAGGAATCAGAATCTGGAATTTGAGGAAGAACATTCTGAGTTAAAGGAAGTGGATGAAGTTCTAAATTCCCTAAACCAAATGAGGGAGGCCCTTAAGGCTTCTCTTTACAGACAGTGGAGCCTGGAAAAGAGCAGGGAGGAACAGATCGCCGCCCTTGCCCATGATATTAAGACGCCTCTTACGGTCATACGGGGCAATGGGGAGCTGTTGGCAGAGGCAGAGCTTGGGAAGGAGGAAAGGGAGTATAACCAGGACATTCTCCAGAGTGTGTCAATGATTGAAGAATATCTTGTGACATTGAACGAGATTTTAGCAGAGGACGAGGGAGAGTCTGGCGTCCAGAATCAGACAATTTCCTGCGACGCTCTTTTAGAGCTGTTTATGGAGCAGGGAAGGCTTCTTTCGTCTGCAAGGCAGTATCCCGTGGTTTTTGACGCAAAGGCTGTCCATGGGGAGGTCTGGTGTAGCGTCAGCCAGCTTCTGCGGGCGTTTAATAATATTTTGAGCAATGCTATGGATTACAGTCCGGCTAAGGGGGAAATCAAAGTTTCGCTGGAGATAAAAAGAGAACATAAGGGAGAATATTTGGTTATAACCGTTGTAGACGAGGGCCCAGGTTTTACGGCCCAGGATTTAAAGCATGCAACAGACCGGTTCTATCAAGGGGACGACAGCCGCAGCAGAAAGAACCATTACGGGATAGGGCTTCATACGGCTGAAAAATTTGTGAGAGCACAGGGAGGATATCTGGCGATTGAAAATGCAGAAAACCATGGGGCGAAGGTGAGTATTTTTGTTCAGATACATTGATTTTTGCAGAAAAACAGCATGGTCTTTCGGCCTTTCATCCGGAAACCATGCTGTTTTTATATTATAATCGGTTATGAAAGTCAAGCCTTCATATTCTTATTTGCCGTAGAAAGCATAAGTTTAATCCGGTTCAACTGGTTCACCTCGCTTGCACCAGGGTCGAAGTCGATTGCCACAATATTCGATTCCGGATACCGCCTTCTTAACTCCTTGATCACGCCTTTCCCCACCACATGATTGGGCAGGCAGGCGAAGGGCTGCGTACACACAATATTCGGCGCGCCGCTGTGTATCAATTCAAGCATCTCGCCGGTGAGAAACCACCCTTCTCCGGTCTGGTTGCCAAGAGACACGATATCAGAGGCCATCTTCCCAAGCTCTTTAATATCTGCCGGAGGGTCAAAATGCCTGCTCTCCTTAAATGCCTTGCTTGCCGGCGCACGAAACCATTCCAGAGCCTTGATGCCTAAGTTTCCTACAGTGGCCTTGGATTTTTTCATTCCCAGATGGGACACCTTAAAGTTCTGGTTATAGAAGCAGTACAAAAGGAAGTCCAGAAGATCCGGCACTACTGCCTCTGCGCCCTCGCTTTCCAGCAACTCCACCAGATAGTTATTGGCGGCAGGCAGGAATTTGACCAGAATCTCACCGACCACCCCCACACGGGGTTTTTTTACATCCAAAAGCTCAATGTTTTTATCGAAATCCTCAATAATCTCTTTGCAGAGCCGTTTGAACCTGTGTCTGGAAGGATATCCCTTTGACAAGAACTCTTTACAGACCTTCACCCATTTTTCATGCATAGCGTCGGCAGAGCCTTTGACCGCCTCATAGGGGCGGATGCGGTACACGCATTTCATGAAGATATCTCCCAACACGATTGCATACATGCTGCGCATGATAAGGCGGGGCGTCAGCTTAAAGCCGGGGTTCCCCTCCAGTCCGCTTAAATTCACAGAGATAACTGGTATATGCTCGTATCCAGCTTTTTTAAGGGCTCTGCGGATGAAGCCGATATAGTTGGAGGCACGGCAGCCGCCGCCGGTCTGGCTGATAATCACGGCAATCTTGTCTGTGTCGTACCGGCCGGAGAGGATGGCGTCCATAATCTGTCCCACCACCATCAGGGAGGGATAGCAGGCGTCGTTATTGACATACTTAAGCCCCACGTCCACCGCCTGCTTATTGTCATTGGGCAGGATTTCAATGTTGTAGCCAGAGGCTGCAAAAGCAGGCTCTAACAAATCAAAATGTATGGGTGACATCTGGGGGCAGAGGATGGTATAGTCTTTTCGCATTTCCTGGGTAAACGGAACCTTTGTGACAGCAGAAGACTGAATGGTCCGTTTCTCATTCCTCTTTTCCCGAACGCGGATGGCGGCAAGAAGAGAGCGCACCCGAATTCTTGCTGCCCCTAAGTTATTCACCTCGTCGATTTTCAGAGAGGTGTAGATTTTGTCTGAATCGTTGAGGATGGAGGCCACCTGGTCTGTGGTGACGGCGTCCAGCCCGCAGCCAAAAGAATTAAGCTGGATTAAATCCAGATTATCCCTGGTTTTTACAAAGTTGGCTGCCCCATAGAGCCTGGAGTGGTACATCCACTGGTCCATCACATTTAACGGATGCTCGGCAGGATGCAGATGGGAAACAGAATCCTCTGTCAGTACCGCAATATTGTAGGAGTTGACAAGCTCCGGAATTCCGTGGTTCACCTCAGGGTCAATGTGGTAGGGGCGTCCGGCAAGAACGATTCCCCGATTGCCGGTGCGGTTCAAAAATTCAATGGTTTCCTCACCCTTCTTTTTCATGTCCTCGCGGCATGCTAAAAGCTCATCCCAGGCCCTATGTACGGCAGAGCGGATTTCGGATGCGGGTATGGAGAACTTTTCTGACAACTCCTCCACCAGACGGTAGGAAATGGTCTCCTCGCTTTTTAGCGACAGGAAGGGATGGAGGAATTCCACCTCGCCGTTTACGATGGCGTCGATATTATTCTTAATATTCTCCGGATAGGAGGTAACAATAGGGCAGTTATAGTGATTGTTAGCCTCCTGAAATTCATTTCTCTCATAGGGAATACTGGGGTAGAAAATACGGTGTATTCCCTGATTAATCAGCCATTGTACATGGCCGTGGGCCAGCTTGGCCGGATAGCACTCAGACTCACTGGGAATAGATTCAATCCCCAGCTCATAAATCTTGCGGGTAGAAGCAGGGGACAGTACCACCTGGAAGCCCAGAGTATGGAAAAATGTAAACCAGAAGGGATAGTTTTCATACATGTTCAGCACCCGCGGGATACCAATTACACCCCTTGTGGCCTCGTACCCTTCTAAGGGGGTGTAGTCAAAATACCGGTGAAGCTTGTATTCAAACAGGTTGGGCAGCTTGTTGTCGGCTTTTTCCTTTCCAAGTCCCCGCTCGCAGCGATTTCCGGTGATAAATTTTCTTCCGCCGCTGAAATGATTAATGGTTAAGCGGCAGTTGTTGGTGCAGCCCTTGCATTTGGCCATGGTGGTGGAGTATTCAAGGGCCTCAATATCCTCGATGGAAAGCATGGTGGTTCCTTGACAGTCCATATAACGCTCACGGGCAATGAGAGCAGCACCGAAAGCCCCCATGATTCCGGCTATATCCGGACGAATGGCCTCGCAGCCGGCAATCTTCTCGAAGCTTCTAAGCACCGCATTATTGTAAAACGTACCTCCCTGCACCACGATATGGTTTCCAAGCTCGGAGGCGTCGGATACCTTAATCACTTTAAACAGGGCATTTTTTATGACAGAATAGGCAAGGCCGGCGGAAATGTCCGCAACCTCGGCCCCCTCTTTTTGGGCCTGCTTGACCTTTGAGTTCATGAATACCGTACAGCGTGTGCCAAGGTCAATGGGGTTGTGGGCAAATAAAGCCTCATGGGCAAAATCCTCCACAGAGTAATTCAGAGACTTGGCGAACGTCTCAATGAAAGAACCGCACCCCGACGAGCAGGCTTCATTTAGAAGCACGTTGTCAACGGTCTGGTTCTTAATCTTAATACATTTCATATCCTGTCCGCCAATGTCCAGGATACAGTCTACATCCGGCTCGAAATAAGAAGCCGCATAGTAGTGGGAAACCGTCTCAACCTCTCCTTCGTCCAGCAGAAGGGCAGATTTTATTAATGCCTCCCCATAACCGGTAGAACAGGAGTGGACGATTTGGACACCCTCTGGCAGCTTGCTGTAAATGTCCTTAATGGCCATGATGGTGGTTCCAAGGGGGTCGCCCTCGTTGTTGTGGTAGAAGGAATACAAAAGAGTGCCGTCGTCTCCCACTAAAGCGGCTTTTGTGGTGGTAGAGCCGGCGTCAATCCCAAGAAAGGCCTTGCCGGTGTAGCTTGCCAGATCTTTTACCGGAACCTGGTGTCTTGCGTGGCGTTTTTCAAACCCATGAAAATCTGCCTCGCTTGTGAACAAAGGCTCCATCCGGTCAACCTCGAATTCCATCTTAATCCGTTTCTCTAAGCGGCTCTGCATCTCCTGTAAGGATACCTGACGTTCCCTTTTTGAATTCATGGCAGACCCAATGGCTGCAAACAGATGAGAGTGGTTTGGAGCAATGGTATGTCTGTCATCCAGCTTTAGAGTCCGGACAAATGCCTCTTTTAATTCAGAGAGGAAATGTAAGGGGCCGCCTAAGAACGCTACATGGCCGCGGATTGGTTTGCCGCAGGCCAGACCGCTGATGGTCTGGTTTACCACCGCCTGAAAGATGGAGGCGGCTAAGTCCTCCTTGGAAGCGCCGTCGTTTATGAGAGGCTGGATATCGGATTTGGCAAATACTCCGCACCTTGCGGCAATGGAGTAGAGGGACTTGTAATTCTTGGCGTATTCGTTAAGTCCAGATGCGTCGGTCTGAAGAAGGGACGCCATCTGGTCGATAAAAGAGCCTGTACCGCCAGCGCAGACACCGTTCATGCGCTGCTCTACGTTACCGCCTTCAAAATAGATGATTTTGGCATCTTCACCGCCCAGCTCGATGGCCACGTCTGTCTGGGGAGCATAGTCCTGAAGGGCTGTGGATACGGCAATCACCTCTTGAACGAAGGGGACGTCTAAGTGCTTGGCGAGAGTCAGGCCGCCGGAGCCGGTGATTACCGGATAGGCGTAGATTCCCCCTAATTTATAGATTGCCCGTCCCAGAAGGTCGGACAAAGTTTCCTGGATATTAGCATAATGCCTTTCGTAATCGGAAAAGGCGACATCGTTGTCCTTGTCGAGTATAGCGATTTTCACAGTGGTTGAACCGATGTCAATGCCCAGTGTATACAATTCGTTTTTACTCATAATAATAATAACACTCCTTTACGGCTGTCTTATTACAGCCTGTAACATTATACGACAAAATTTTTAAAATAACAATTAAGAAAGTGCTATAGAAATATAAAAAAGTTGTAAAGTTCCATAGCAGAATTGACAAACAGTGCGTAAAACGGTAGAATTACTACAGTATAAAAATGATGTTAAGAGAATGTTCAGATATCTTCATCTAGTGTAAAATATTGGAATTTAAGGAGTTTGTCTTATGGAAAATTGGCTTTCAAAGCTGGAGAGAAGGTTTGGCAGGTACGCCATTCCCAACCTCATGTACTATATTATTATATTGTATGCGGCTGGATTCGTATTAAATATATTGAATCCTGAATTTTATTATCGGTATCTGAGTCTTAATGCCCAGGCAATCCTGAACGGGCAGATTTGGAGGGTGGTGACATTTATCATCCAGCCCCCTTCAAACAGTCTGATTTTTATCGTGTTTGCCCTGTATCTCTATTATATGATTGGCCAGCAGTTAGAGAATGCCTGGGGTGCGTTTCGGTTTAACCTGTACTTCTTTTCCGGAATGCTGTTCCATATAGTAGCGGCCATTCTATTGTACGTGATTACAGGGATGATATTGCCAATGTCCGTGTGGTATCTGAACATGTCTCTGTTCTTTGCCTATGCCGCCCTGTATCCGGATGTGCAGTTTCTGGTGTTTTTTGTGATCCCTGTCAAGGTAAAATACCTTGCTTTGATTGACGCGCTGTATTTTATCTATCCCATTATCCAGGCATTTCTTCCAGCCTACGGGGGGCATGCGCTGGTGGGCGGCTTCTACAAAGCGGCGGCGGTGGAATCGGTGGTGTCTCTTCTTAATTTCCTGATCTTTTTCCTTGGGTCAAGGAATATGAGACCGTATACGCCCAAGCAGCGCAGGAGGAAGAAGGAGTTTCAGCAGAATATACGGAGGGCGCAGCGTCCGGTTCAGAATTATGCCAACGGTGCGAAGCATATGTGCGCAATCTGTAAGAGGACTGAACTGGATGATCCCAACCTGGAATTCAGATATTGCTCGAAATGCAACGGCAATTATGAATATTGTCAGGATCATCTGTTCACACATACACATGTCAAATGACAGCAGTAATTTAAGAGGATTACCTGTATTAAGGCTGCTGTCAGGACAGTCACAAATTATATAGCAGGAGGAAGACGAAACGATGAAGAAGACAAAGATCATATGTACGCTTGGACCAAGGACCGACGATGACGAGCTGATGAGGATTCTGGTTCAAAAAGGTATGGATATTGCCAGATTCAACTTTTCCCATGGAACCCATGAAGAACAAAAGGAGCGAATGGACAGACTTAAGAGAATTCGCGACGAGGAAGGAAAGCCTATTGCCATACTTTTGGATACCAAGGGACCGGAGATTCGGACGGGTACCTTAAAGGACGGGAAGAAGGTTACGCTGAATGAGGGAGATACTTTTGTTCTGACAGCGGAAGAGTTGACGGGAGATGCCGAAAAGGTATCCATTACATATGAAGGTCTTGTGGATGATGTTCAGGTCGGAAGTACCATTCTGATTGACGACGGGCTGATAGGCCTTAAGGTCAAGGCGAAGAATGGCAGGGAGATCATCTGTACAGTTGTGAATGGAGGTGAGCTTGGCGAGCGGAAAGGCGTCAATGTCCCCAATGTTCCGGTAAGGCTTCCGGCAATCACGCAGAAGGATCGGGAGGATATCCGGTTTGGCGCCAAGCAGGAGATTGATTTTATTGCAGCGTCTTTTGTGCGCAATGCAGAGTGTATCCTTGAGATTCGTGCTTTCCTTAAGGAGTGCAATGCGCCGAATATCCCGATTATTGCTAAGATTGAGAATGCAGAAGGGATTAAGAACATTGATGAGATTATTCGCTGCGCAGACGGTATTATGATTGCCCGCGGTGACTTGGGTGTGGAGATTCCAGCAGAGGAGGTTCCTTATCTGCAGAAGATGATTATTCAGAAGTGCAATGAGAATTATAAGCCGGTTATTACTGCCACCCAGATGCTGGATTCCATGATGCGCAATCCGCGTCCTACCAGGGCGGAGGTGACGGATGTGGCCAATGCGGTCTATGACGGTACGGATGCCGTAATGCTCTCCGGCGAGACGGCTCAGGGCAAGTATCCTGTGGAGGCATTACGGATGATGGTGCACATTGTAAAGGATACGGAGCAGCATCTGGATTATGAATTGATGATGAAAAAGACGGAGGCTCATCATATGAAGAGTACCTCCAGCGCTCTGTGCCATGCGGCGGTGACGACGGCAAATAATTTGAGAGCCAAATGTATCATTACGCCCACAGTATCCGGTGTGACGGCAAGGGTAGTGTCAAAGTTCAAGCCGCGTATGGATATCATAGGCGTGACTCCAAATGAGGCTGCGCTTCGCAGGATGCAGCTCTATTGGGGAATTATTCCGCTAAAATCCATTCCTCTTAGCTCCATGGAGGACGTCTGCAACGGAGCCATTGATTTGGTATGTGCAAAGCAGATGGCGGAAGCAGGGGATATCGTGGTGCTGACTGCGGGAATTCCGGCTGCCAATGTGACCGCAGAGCGGGGCGGAGCCAGCAATATTATGCGGATTACTGTGATTGAGTAAGCATAAGGAGAAACGACGGACCAATCAGTTAAATTAGGTGTCAATATACAAGATATGGTATTTTCTGAGAATCAGATTTTGCCATATCTTGTTTTGGTTTGGCATATAATATTATTAGAATTAGAATTTATTGTAAAAAAATGTTGACACATGCCCTAGGAATCAAGTATAGTGTTCCTTGTGAGAACTACGGGGATGAGGAGTGAAGAATTGGAGCAAGTATCATTTACAGAACGCCTGATGGAGTTTGGGCTTACGCGTCAGGAGGCCAACATCTATCATTGTCTGCTCACTGAGGGGAAAGTGACAGGCTATGAGGTGGCGAAGCAGACAGGGATTTCCAGATCTAATGCGTACAATTCCTTGGCAAACATGACAGAAAAAGGCGCTTCCTATCTGGTGGAGGAGGGACATACCCGCAAATATGTTCCTGTGCCTCTGGATGAATTCTGCAAAAACCGGATTCGGAAGCTTACGGAAACCAAGAATTGGCTTGGCGAGCATATGCCTTCAGAGAAAACATATGTGGAGGGATATATTACCATTGAGGGTTCTGAGCATATCCTGGACAAGATGCGTAATATTCTAAAAAAAGTAGAGGGGCAGGTTTACATCAGCCTGACCAGGAACTATCTGCTGCTTTTGATTAAGGAGCTGCAGGAGCTTATCATGGACATGAAGCGGGTGGTTATCATTACAGACCAGCCTACTGCTTTTCCAAGGGCAAAGGTATACATAGGAGAGGATCGGGGCATGCGTATCGGTGTAATTGCAGATTCACGCTATGTCCTTACAGGAGAATACGGGGAAGGGAGTATGAACACCTGCCTGTATTCCGGACAGAAGAATTTCGTAGAATTATATAAGACTGCGCTTTCCAATGAGATTAAATTACTATCCATGCGAGAGGAGAATCAGTAACAATGAAGAAAGAGACATTTGTGACAAAAGATCAGTTAGAAGAAATTGTGAAGGAATATCCGACACCGTTCCATCTGTACGATGAAAAGGGGATTCGCAGGAATATTAGGGCGCTTAAGGAAGCGTTTTCCTGGAACAAAGGGTATAAGGAATATTTTGCCGTCAAAGCGACGCCCAATCCCTTTCTGATTAATATATTGAGGGAATACGGCTGCGGCTGTGACTGCTCCTCCTACACAGAGCTTATGCTCTCTGAGGCGGTAGGGGCTCTTAAGGAGGATATCATGTTTTCCTCCAATGATACCCCGGCAGAGGAGTTTGCCTATGCAGACCGTCTGGGCGCAATCATTAACCTGGATGATATTACCCATATTGATTTTCTGGAAAATGTAATCGGTCATATTCCGGAGACTATTAGTTGCCGTTATAATCCCGGCGGTTTATTTAAGATCAGCAACGATATCATGGATAATCCTGGGGATTCTAAATACGGCATGACCACTGAGCAGTTGTTTGATGCATTTAAAATACTGAAAGAAAAGGGCGCTAAGGAGTTTGGAATCCATGCATTTCTAGCAAGCAACACGGTGACCAACGAATATTACCCCATGCTTGCCAAGGTGCTGTTTGAAGTTGCCGTTAAACTAAAACAGGAAACCGGAGTCCATATTAAGTTTATCAACCTGTCAGGTGGAATCGGGATTCCCTATACTCCAGACCAGGAGCCCAATGATATCCGTATGATCGGTGACGGAGTCCGTCGGGTATATGAGGAGGTGCTTACGCCGGAGGGGATGGACGACGTGGCCATTTATACAGAGCTTGGACGTTTTATGATGGGACCTTATGGCTGTCTGGTTACAAAAGCCATTCACCAGAAGCACACTCATAAAGAATATATAGGCGTGGACGCCTGCGCAGTCAACCTGATGCGTCCGGCCATGTACGGCGCTTACCACCATATTACGGTTATGGGCAAAGAGAAAAAAGCTCTGGACCACAAGTACGACATTGTGGGCTCTCTGTGCGAAAACAATGATAAATTCGCCATTGACCGTATGCTGCCAAAGATTGACATGGGTGATCTCCTTGTGATTCACGATACAGGGGCTCACGGTTTTTCCATGGGATATAATTACAACGGAAAGCTAAAGTCCGCAGAGCTTTTGTTAAAGGAGGACGGCGGTGTACAGTTAATCCGAAGGGCTGAAACGCCTGCCGACTATTTTGCTACCTTCGATTGTTTTGAGGTTGCTAAAAATTTGATGAAATAATTCCTCTGTCAAGAGTTGATTTTGTACAATAATGAGAGTAATATAGTTTATGTGCGAAATATCAACGTAATAGAGAGGCGTTGAGGTCACAGGTGCAGGCATTTGCCAGATGCCGGCGCATTATTTTGTGAAGGAGGAATAATCATGAAAAAAAGAGGATTGCTGGCAGTATTACTCATTGCAGTCATGGCGTTGTTATGTGGCTGTGGAGGTATGAGTGCGGAGGACGCACAGTCTTATGCTAAGTCTATCATGGACGCAAGCTATAAGGGAGAGTTTGACAAGTACGTTGAATGGACGAAGTCATCAAAGGAAGAAGCCCAGAAGCTTTATGAGAGCAATGTTGATACCACCATGCAGGAAGCGGGATTTTCACAGCTTGGTCTGTCTGAGGAGCTGAACGCTAATTACAGACAGTTATTCCTGGACATGATTAAACAGGCGAACTATGAAGTTGGTGAAGCGAAGGAAGCGGGAGACAAGGCTTATACAGTCGATGTGACAGTGAAGCCTTTTACTGGTTTTGACGGGCTTCAGGCAGAAGTAGAGGCTGCTACAATGGCAGAGGTGGAGAATATTGATGTGAATGACCAGAATGCAGTCAATGAGCTGGTATTCCAGAAGATGTATGAGATCATGGCTGCAAAGATAGCGTCTCCTACTTACGGAGATCCTACTACAGTGACCATTACCGTTAAGCCGGATTCTGACGGTGTGTACTTTATCGATCAGACCGATATGACAGCATTGGATGACGCTTTATTCCCGTCAGATGCTTTCTAAAATCTTTGCTTCTAAATTTTTTTAATAAAAGCATTGACATTAGCTGCATTAGCAGTTATAATTTACCATGTTGCCGGTGATTATCGGCAACGATAAGCGGATGTGGCGGAATGGCAGACGCACAAGACTCAAAATCTTGCGGGGGCGACCTCGTGTGGGTTCAAGTCCCACCATCCGCAGTACTAAGAGGTATTTAGATAAGGTGAGTTTGTTCATTTATCTAAGTATCTTTTTTTATTTGAATTTGACGGGTTACTGTGAACATCATGGGTGTGAACAGTAACTTTGACAGAACCGTAAAATATGGGTCGGCGTAATAAGGGCTTTACACTGCAATCACCGATTGATATAATAAAAGTACTAAGAAAACGGCGTTTTAAAAAGAGAGGTGAAAAATATGCCGAACAATGAAAAAGAATATAACGGTTATCTTATCGATCAACTTAGATTGCTTAAACGGATTAAGGTAGTAACCAAAGATACAAAGGACTAGAAAAGGAAAATACCAGGAGGATAAGAGCATATGTACTATAAACAGTATGGCAGCACGGATATGAAGGTGTCGGCAATCGGCCTTGGCACCATGCGTTATGATGAGGAGGATATTAAGGCAGACCGCTTGGAGAAATGTGCGGAGATTCCTCTTTATGCTTTTGAGAAAGGGATTAACTACTGGGATACAGCACCCTTCTATTGCGAAGACAAGAGCGAGATTGTGACAGGAATCGCTTTGTCCCAGGTAAAAAGAAGCGAAGTCTATGTAACTTCTAAGACAAATTTGGGCACAATAGATGCAGGCGACCATCCGAAGAAGGAGGACTTTAGGAAAAGGCTTGAAATGTCTCTTGACAGGCTTAAGACGGATTATATTGATTTTTACCATATGTGGTGTATGTTAAGCCTTAAGTCCTGGGAGAAGCATATGGATGCTCTCTACGGGTTTTTTGAGGATGCGAAGCGGGAAGGGCTAATCCGCAATATCGTTTTTTCTTCCCATATGCAGGGAGACGAGATTGAGACAGTGGTTGAAACGGGAAAATTTCGCGGTATGCTGATTGGGTACAATGCGCTGAATTACCGTTTCCGCCAGATCGGGATTGAGGCGGCTTATCAGAACGGAATGGGCGTGGTGGTCATGAATCCTCTGGGCGGGGGCATGATTCCAGAGAATCCTGATGCATTTTCCTATCTGACGGAAGGGACGGATTTGACCGTACCTCAGGCGGCCCTAAGATTCGTGGCCTCCCATAAGGAGATTACGGTGACCCTGGCAGGCTGTACCAAGAAAGAGCATGTTGACGACGCAGTGAAGGCTGTTGAGAACCTTGAAGAGAAGCCTACCAGTGAAATTGTGAAGAAATACGAGGGAAAAGGCGTGGCGCTGAATAATCTGTGTACAGGGTGCTCTTACTGCAAGGTGTGTCCAAAGCAGATTCCCATTGCCAAATATATGGATGCATATAACCAGATGATTTTGACAGGAGATAAAGGCGCTATTTTGGACCGAATCGAAAACCACTGGGGCATTACGAAGGATAAGGCGAAAGATTGTATTGGCTGCGGCAGATGTGAACGTCACTGTACACAGCATCTTCCCATTATAAAGAGGCTTAAGGAGATTGCAGAGTAGATTAGCAGCTGTATTCTGGACTGTAGGAAAAACAGGGGGAATCTGATATGAGCAATAAAATCGTGTTAATAGACGGACATAGTATTTTAAACCGTGCATTTTACGGGCTGCCGGACCTGACGAATTCAGAGGGGCTGCACACCAATGCAATTTACGGTTTTCTGACCATCATGTTTAAGATACTAGAGGAGGAGAAGCCGGAATATCTGACAGTGGCCTTCGACGTCCATGCGCCTACGTTCCGCCACAAGATGTACGCGGAATATAAGGGAACCAGAAAGCCCATGGCGGAGGAGCTGCGTCAGCAGGTGCCGGTGATTAAAGAGGTTCTTCATGCCATGGGGGTTTTGACCATTGAGTGTGCCGGCCTTGAGGCGGATGACCTTTTAGGAACCTTGTCCAAACGATGTGAGGAGAAGGGGATGGAGGTGTCCGTCATTTCCGGCGACCGCGACCTCTTGCAGCTTGCGACAGACCATGTGAAAATCCGAATCCCCAAGACCAAACAGGGGCGTACTGAGGTGGAGGATTACTATGCCAAGGATGTGAAGGAGAAATATCAGGTGACACCCCAAGAGTTTATTGACCTAAAGGCTCTTATGGGAGATGCCTCTGACAATATTCCGGGAGTTCCATCCATTGGGGAGAAGACTGCAACAAAGATTATTGCAGAGTACCATTCCATTGAAAATGCTCACGACCATGTGGAGGAATTAAAGCCCCCCAGGGCTTCTAAGGCCCTTCGTGAGCACTGGGATATGGCGGTTATGAGTAAGAAGCTTGCCACCATCAATGTGACCGCAGATTTCCCCTATGAGCTTTACGAGGCAAAGCTTGGCAGCCTGTATACAGAGGAGGCCTATGATTATTTCCAGAAGCTTCAGTTTAAGAATCTCTTGTCTCGATTCGACGTAACGAAAGCCGCGGAAAAGGTTGAGGAAGGGTTCCTAGAGATTTCTGATTTGTACACAGCAAAACAGGTCTTTTTGGAGGCGGCAGGGGCAGAGTGCGTGGGAGCCTGCATTTTCAAAAATGGGAAAGACGTGCTTCCACTTTTTGCTGACCAGGCCCAGATGGGGGGAATCGGACTGTGTTTTCAGAAGGATAAGAGCTATTGTATCCGAACCGGAGAAGGGATTTCCGAGAAATGGCTTCTTGAGCGATTGTCTGAGACGGCAGGAAGTGCAGGGCGGTTCGTGATGTTTGATTTGAAGGAGGCTTTGGCATATCTTAGGCTTGAAGATCCGAAGAATTGCTTTGACGCTACTGTGGCAGCTTATCTTCTGAACCCGTTAAAGAATAATTATACTTATGAGGATGTGGCGCGGGAACAGTTGGAGATTTTGATTGATGAGAAGGCAAAGGAACAGGTAAAAGTATGCTACGAGGCCTATACGGCCTATAGGGCTTCCTCACTCCTTTGGGATAAGCTTAAAGAGTGTCAGATGGACAGGCTGTTTGCAGACATTGAGATGCCGCTTGTATTTACGCTGTACGATATGGAGAAAAACGGTGTCAAGGTGGAGGCGGAAGCCTTAAAGTTCTACGGAAGCCAGCTTGGCAGTAAGATTGCGGAGCTGGAAAAAGAGATCTATGAGGATGCAGGCGAGACCTTTAACATCAATTCACCCAAGCAGCTTGGGGTCGTCCTTTTTGAGAATATGAAGCTTCCTGGCGGTAAGAAGACCAAGACAGGATATTCCACGGCTGCAGACGTGTTGGAGAAGCTGGCGCCCGACTATCCGATTGTCGCCAAGATTCTGGAATACCGCCAATATTCAAAACTAAAGTCCACATATGCGGACGGGCTTGCGAACTATATTGGTGAGGACAAAAGAATCCACAGTAAGTTTAACCAGACAATCACGGCCACGGGGCGGCTTAGCAGTACGGAGCCCAATCTTCAGAATATTCCTGTGCGCATGGAGTTAGGAAGACTGATCCGGAAGGTATTTATACCGGAGGATGGATACGTGTTCGTGGATGCGGATTATTCCCAGATTGAGCTTAGGGTTCTTGCACACTGCTCCGGCGATCAGAATCTGATTGAGGCGTACAGGGAGGCGGAGGATATCCACAGGATTACAGCTTCCCAGGTGTTCCATGTGCCCTTTGAGGAGGTGACCTCACAGCAGAGGCGCAATGCCAAGGCAGTTAATTTTGGGATTGTGTATGGAATCAGCTCCTTCGGGCTGAGCCAGGACTTAAGCATTACCCGAAAAGAGGCGGCCCAGTATATTGAGGATTATTTTAAAACCTATCCTGGAATCAAAAGCTTTCTTGATGACACGGTAAAGCACGCCAAGGAGATGGGGTATGTGGTGACTCTGTTTGGGAGAAGGCGTCCTGTGCCGGAGTTGTCCTCCAGCAATTTCATGCAGCGCTCCTTCGGTGAGCGTGTGGCGATGAATGCTCCCATTCAGGGAACGGCTGCCGATATTATCAAGATTGCCATGATTGGCGTACACAAAAGACTTAAGGGCAGGCAGATGAAGTCAAGGCTGGTTTTACAGGTTCATGATGAGCTGCTAATCGAAGCATATCAGCCGGAGCTTTCGGAAGTTAAGGAGATTCTCAGAGAAGAAATGGAGAAGGCTGTTTCTTTAGATGTACCGCTGGAAGTGGATATGCACACGGGAGAGAATTGGTACGAAGCGAAATAGAGGTGTAAGGTCATGAAGATTATAGGAATTACAGGCGGTGTAGGCGCAGGAAAGACACAGATTTTGGAATACTTGAACAATCGATACGGCGCCACCGTCTGCCAGACGGATGCAGTAGGGAGAAAGCTTCAGAAGAAGGGAACGAAGTGTTTTGATGCTATCGTGGAGAGCTTCGGGACGGAGATACTGGATGAAAAAGGAGAGCTTGACAGGGATAAACTGGCTGGTATTGTGTTTTCCGACAGCGCCAGGCGAGAAGAACTTAACGGAATCGTCCATCCTGCGGTGGAGGAGGAGATCCGCAAAAAGATTGGTAAGGAGGAACGGAGGAATACCAATCTGTTTATGATCGAGTCAGCTCTTTTGATTGAGACCCATTATGACCAGATCTGTGACGAAGTCTGGTACGTTTACGTGGAGGCGTCCATCCGCAAGAAACGGCTGGTCTATGCAAGGGGCTATGACGCCAAGAAGGTGGACGATATTATTGCTGCCCAGCTTCCCAAGGATGAGTTCATGAAGCACTGTGACAGGGTGATTGACAATAGTAATACATTTGAAGAGACCCAGGCGCAGCTTGACGAGATTATGGCAGATTTGTAGGAAGGGCAGAAGAAATGATGAGACTATGCAGCATTGCCAGCGGAAGCAGCGGCAACTGTATCTATGTGGGGGATGACAAGACCCATCTGCTGGTGGATGCTGGAATCAGCAGGAAACGTATAGAGCAGGGGTTACATACGCTGGATGTTAAAGGTGATGAGCTAAGTGGGATTCTGGTTACCCACGAGCACATAGACCACATTCAGGGGCTTGGTGTATTCAGCAGGAAATATAAGATTCCTATTTATGGGACGAAAGGAACATTGGAGGGAATCCGCTGCTGCCATACATTGGGGAAGATGCCGGACGGGCTATTGAATGAGATCAGGGCGGACGAGCCGTTTGCCTTAGGCGGCATGAGGATTTGTCCCTTCACCATTTCTCATGACGCGAGGGAGCCGTCGGGCTACCGGATTGAGAATCAGGAGAAATCCGTGGCTGTAGCAACGGATTTGGGAAAATATGACGGATATATAGTAGAGCATCTTAAGAACTTAAATGCACTGGTATTGGAGGCAAATCATGATATCCATATGCTGGAGGTGGGACCTTATCCCTATACGCTGAAAAGGCGGGTCATGGGAGATGAGGGGCATCTGTCCAACGAATTGTCGGGAAGGCTTCTTTGCGACATTCTGCATGATAATTTACAGTATGTGGTTTTAGGCCATCTAAGTAAGGAGAATAACTATGAAGAACTGGCCTATGAGACGGTGAAGCTGGAGGTAAGCTTCGGCGACAATCCCTATAAGGGGGAGGATATCCCCATGATGGTGGCAAAGAGGGATACCGTGTCAGAGGTTATTACGTTATAAGACATGTGAGGTATTAGTATGGGAAAAGTAGCGATTGCGACAGACAGTAACAGTGGAATTACACAGGAGGAGGCAAAGGAGCTTGGAATACGGGTGCTGCCCATGCCGTTTTTTATTAACGGAGAGCTGTATCTTGAGGATATCACGCTGACACAGGAGGAGTTTTACCAGAGACTTTTAGAGGATGCGGATATTTCCACTTCTCAGCCGTCGCCGGGGGATGTAATTGATTTGTGGGACGAGATTTTAAAGGAGTATGATGAGATTGTCTATATTCCCATGTCCAGCGGCTTAAGCAGCTCATGTGAGACTGCAATAGGGCTTTCTAAGGATTATGACGGAAAAGTGCATGTCATTGATAACCAAAGGATTTCCATATCTCAGCGTCAGTCTGTGCTGGATGCCCTTGAGATGGCGAAAAAGGGTATGAGCGCCCAGGAGATTGACGATGTGCTCATGCGTGAAAAATTAGAAGCCAGCATTTATATTACGGTGGATACGCTGAAATATTTGAAAAAGGGCGGACGAATTACTCCGGCGGCAGCGGCCATTGGTACGGTGCTGAATCTAAAGCCGGTGCTTCAAATCCAGGGAGAGAAGCTGGATTCATTTGCAAAAGTGCGTGGCTGGAAGGCGGCAAAAAAGGCTATGCTGGATGCAGCGCAGAAGGATTTGACGGGGAGATTCAAAGGCAAAGAGATGTATGTCCATGCAGCCTATACCTGCTCTGACGAAGAAGCGAAAGAGTGGAAAAGTGAGATTGAGGCGAAGTTCCCAGGCTATGATATCCATATGGACAAGCTGTCCTTAAGCGTGTCCTGCCATATCGGGGCAGGCTCGAAAGCGATTGCCTGTATTAAGAAGGCGGAATATTAATTTGCAGGATACCAGCATCAGATTCTTAAGATCTGCTGCTGGTATTCGTTAATAAAGGGCATTTTATATTTGTTGGTAATGATACTTTCATAGAGGTTGGCGGCAAAGATGTCCGTTTTCAGCATGGACAGCCCTGTACGGCTTAACTTTTCTGTCTGGGTCAGTTTTGTCACCAGAGGGACTTGGGAGCGGTTTTTCAGCAAGGCAAACAGCCTGCGCGCGTCCTTGCGAAAGCCCAAGATACGGGCATACTGGCAGTAACCATGTTCCTGATAGGTAAGTAAATCCTCCTTCCTGATGTTCAGAAGGATGTGGAACAGGCAGCGGCAGATGCGGCTTAGTGTCATGTCGCGGGTCTTTAACTGGTCGCTAAACTGGTCGAAGGAAATAAAGTCGTTGGCATTGTTAATGATACGGTTTGCCAAATCTTCTGAGATATCCAGATATTCTGTCAGAGATTCTTTGGTCTCGGTCAGAAGACGGTATTTTAACAGCAGGGAAAAATCATTAGCGTATACAGGGTAGCGGCTGTGGTGGGTTTCCTCAAGCATTCGGATACAGGAGGGAGGAACTTGTCCCTCCAGGCGGCTTAGGACTTCGGACATGGAGGGCTCGTCGAACATGCCGTCCTTGTCCAGTAGAACAGACTGGCTGGTGTAGCTTAGAAGCCTTCGGATGGCGGAGGCTGAGCTGTAGGAGCCAGTAAGATCTGTGTCGTGGTAGCCGGAAATCATGCGCTTGATGGTGTAGGACTTCATAGGGCTGTGCCGCTGGTACAAAGCCTTAATGTATTCGATTCCCAAGATGTTGTTGGGCTGTGCAAGAACCGAATCCAGCGTGTCGTCCTGTAAATATTCCGTGAGCGCCGTCTGGCGGGCCAGGGGGAAGGACATGCCGTTTTTCAGGGCCTCCTTCAGAGACTGGCGATACCCCTCCGGCTCATCGGCAAGGATGTGAGCGACTCTGGCAAGAAGTCCGTAGTCGCCGCATTCGCTGCCAAAGCAGATGGAATCTACGCAGCCAAGCTGCTCAAACAAATCAATGGCTCCTGCGGCGAAATATTCTGCGCTTCCCACAGCGTAGCATACCGGCAGCTCCATAAGAATGTCTACCCCTGCTTCCAAAGCAACCTCTGCCCGCAGATGCTTTGGCATAATGGCAGGGGCGCCCCTCTGTACATAGTTGCCGCTCATGACTACGATGACAAAATCTGCGCCTGTGATTTCTTTTGCTTTCTCAATATGGTATAAATGCCCGTTGTGAAACGGGTTGTATTCTGTGATGAGTCCGACTATTTTCATAAAGAATCTCCTTGTATATCTTTCTGAAATTGATTATACTATATTAAAGTTGTATGTGCAAATGTATGTTGGGGTAGAACTTTTTGTCTTTACATTTACATGGGATGATATGTCAGGAGGGAGGGATACATGATGAGTGAAGAATGGGTAGAAGAACAGAAGGAGGAGCTGACGGACGAGCGGATTTTGCAGCTTCTGGAGGAACGCCAGTATAAGGAATTAAAAGAAGAATTAGAGAACAATATGTATCCGGTTGACCTGGCGGATATACTTGAGGGATTTGAGCAAAAGCAGATGGTGATGGTTTTCCGCCTTCTGGCCAAGGAGGAGGCTGCGGAGACATTTGCCTATATGAACAGTGACCTAAGGGAGCTTTTGATTAACTCTTTGACGGACTCCGAGCTTGAGGAGGTCATGGAAGAAATGTATCTGGATGATACGGTGGATGTGCTTGAGGAGATGCCCGCCAATGTGGTGGACCGGCTTTTGATGGCTACGGATGAAGAGAAGCGCAGGCAGATTAACCTACTGTTACAGTATCCTGACGACAGCGCCGGAAGTGTGATGAATGTGGATTACATCGCCCTTCGCAAAGAAATGACGGTTGCAGAGGCCATTCTTAAGATTCGGCAGGTGGGGCTGAATCGGGAGACGATTTACACCTGTTACGTGACGGAGAAGAAGAAGCTGATTGGACAGGTGGATGTGAAGGAGTTATTGACCACCAGTGAATCCAAACTCATTGAGGAAATCATGGAGACGAACATGCTCTATGCCCGTACTACGGACGATCAGGAGGATGTGGCGTGGACCATTACGAAATACGGCCTGATTGCACTGCCGATTGTGGATCATGAGATGTGTATGGTGGGAATCGTCACGGTTGATGACGCCATGCTGGTTCTCCAGGAGGAGACTACAGAGGATATCAGTATCATGGCAGGTGTTCATCCCAGTGAAGAATCCTATTTTGGCACTACGGTAATCGAGCATGTGAAGAGTCGTATTCCCTGGCTTCTGTTTCTCATGCTCTCTGCCACTGTCACTCAGATGATTATGAACAGCTATGAGAGCGCCCTTGCCGTGATGCCGCAGCTTGCGGGCTTCATCCCCATGCTGACGGGTACGGGCGGAAACTGCGGTTCTCAGAGCTCTACCCTGGTCATCCGAGGTCTTGCGGTGGAGGAGATTGAATTTGCCGACATTTTGAAGGTAATCTGGAAAGAGGTGCGGATTGCCATTTTAATCAGTGCGGCGCTCTCAGTGGTCAATGGTATCCGTATTATGCTGATGGGGCAGGGGAATGCTACCATGGCCTTTACGATTGGGGTTACCATGGCTTGTACGATTATTATTGCAAAGGTGGTGGGATGTACCCTGCCGCTGGTAGCGGAGAAGGTGGGGCTTGATCCGGCGATTATGGCGACGCCCTTAATCTCAACGCTGGTAGATATCAGTACGATTAGTGTGTATTTTGCCATTGTAAGCGCAGTATTCGCACTATAAGTATACCCAAAGGGCACACCGCAATACAGGCCTCTGACGGGTTGGGTGGACTTTGTCCAGTAATGTACGAAAAAATAGACATAAGATTGGGTAAGAGACCTTGTCCGCAAGGATTCTTTGTATTATAATAAAAATATTGAGAATATATGGAAAGGAGTCTATAATCATGGGATTTATAGATGAGATCAAGGCAAAGGCCAAGACAAACAAGAAGACCATCGTTCTGCCGGAGACTGAGGATATCAGGACATATGAGGCAGCCCAGGCGGTACTTAAGGAAGGAACCGCGAACCTGATTCTTGTGGGAAGCGAAGAGGAGATTGCGAAGAACAAAGGCTCATTTGACATAAGCGGCGCAACGATTGTTGATCCGGCTACCAGTGAGAAGACGGACGCCTACATCGCAAAGCTTGTGGAGTTAAGACAGAAAAAAGGTATGACAGAAGAACAGGCAAGAGAACTTCTTCTGAGCAACTATCTCTATTATGGCGTTATGATGGTGAAGATGAAGGATGCAGACGGTGTGGTAAGTGGTGCGTGTCATTCTACCGCGGATACTTTAAGACCATGTCTTCAGATTTTGAAGACGAAGCCAGGAACCAAGCTGGTTTCTGCGTTCTTCGTGATGGTGGTGCCAGATTGTGACATGGGCGCAGACGGAACCTTTATCTTTGCAGATTCTGGTCTTGAGCAGAACCCAGATCCAGAGAAGTTAGCGGCAATCGCACTCTCCTCTGCAGAGTCCTTTAGGACGCTGACAGGAAAGGAGCCGGTTGTGGCAATGCTTTCCCATTCTACCAAGGGAAGCGCGAAGCACGCGGATGTGGACAAGGTGGTGGAGGCTACACGCATCGCCAAGGAGAACGCGCCAGAGGGTCTTTTGCTTGACGGAGAATTCCAATTAGACGCAGCGATTGTGCCGGAGATTGGAGCATCCAAGGCGCCGGGAAGTCCCGTAGCTGGAAAAGCGAATGTGCTGGTATTCCCAGACTTAGACGCAGGTAACATTGGATATAAGCTGGTGCAGAGACTTGCTAAGGCAGAAGCATACGGACCGCTTACACAGGGAATTGCAGCGCCGGTGAATGATTTGTCCAGAGGCTGCAGCGCACAGGATATTGAGGGCGTGGTGGCAATCACGGCTGTTCAGTGCATGACGGAAGGTTAGTTCTTTTCAATAAAAAACAAGAGAGGGAAAACAAATGAATGTATTAGTTATCAACTGTGGAAGTTCATCTTTAAAATTTCAGTTAATTAATTCTGATTCCGAGCAGGTACTTGCAAAGGGACTTTGCGAGAGAATCGGGATTGACGGAAGCCTTACTTACCAGCCAGAGGGTGGGGAGAAGGTAAAGTCTGACAAGGCTATGCCTACGCATACAGAGGCAATCCAGTTCGTAATAGACGCTCTGACAGACGCCGAGACAGGGGTTGTTAAGAGCTTAAGCGAGATTGGGGCAGTAGGACATCGTGTGGTACATGGCGGAGAGAAGTTCGCAAGCTCAGTCGTGATTACAGACGAAGTGAAGCAGGCAATCGAAGACTGCAACGACCTTGCGCCTCTTCACAATCCGGCAAACTTAATCGGTATTAACGCATGTCAGAAGCTGATGCCAAACACACCGATGGTAGCCGTATTCGATACTGCTTTCCATCAGACCATGCCGGAGAAAGCATATATGTATGGTCTTCCATATGAGTACTATGACAAATATAAAGTAAGAAGATACGGTTTCCACGGTACAAGCCACAGCTTTGTTTCCAAGAGGGCGGCAGAGCTTTTAGAGAAGCCTTACGACCAGGTAAAGACCATTGTGTGTCATCTGGGAAATGGCGCCAGCATCTGCGCAGTGGAGAACGGCAAGTCTGTGGATACGTCCATGGGACTGACACCTTTGGAGGGACTTGTAATGGGAACCCGTTCAGGAGACATTGACCCAGCGATTTTAGAGTTCATTTCCAAGAAGGAAGGACTGGATATTGCAGGGCTTATGAATATGCTGAATAAGAAATCAGGTGTATTCGGGCTTTCCAACAACTTATCCAGCGATTTCCGTGACTTAGAGGACGGAGCCAATTCCGGCAATAACGAGGCAAGAATCGCATTGGAGGTCTTCGCTTACCGTGTTGCAAAATATGTGGGAAGCTACGTTGCAGCCATGAACGGCGTGGATGTAATCGCATTTACGGCAGGTATCGGAGAGAATTCCGGCACTGTACGTTCTTCTGTACTGAAATATCTTGGATATCTGGGAATCAGTGTGGATGAAGATGCGAATAAGAAGCGCGGGGAGGAGATTGCAATCTCTACGGCGGATTCCAAAGTAAAGGTTATGGTAATCCCCACCAATGAGGAGTTGGCGATCGCCCGTGAAACCGTTGCATTAGTGTAACAGTTCAGCCTGCAACCGCGCACTTGCTGCGCGGTTAGCAGCCAATGAATTGGAGTAGCTGGGAATCCGCCTCTTTGCCGCAGGCAAACTTTAAAATGGGCGGATTCCGTAACAGTGAAGCCGGAAGGCTGAACTGTTACGCATTAGTATAGAAGTTTAGAAGATGGGTGTTGACAAATTTATTTTACGTGATATAATAGTCTAGGTGTGAATAGGAGTTTAACTATGATATTAGACCTATCCAGCGTTCTGTCGGAACAGCATAATACAATCGAGCAGACCGTTCCTGTTGAGATGGATGTATTCCAATGTGAGACAGGCAGTTATGAACTTGTAAGGAAGTCAGACTTGTCACTGTGTATTGCGTATGCAGGGGACAAGAAGCTAGAGATTTTCGGCAAGGGAGAAGTGACGGCTGTGATTCCGTGTGACCGCTGCCTTGCGGATGTAAAGGTGGACATTTCTCTTTCATTTCGCAGGAAGGTGAATGTGAATCCGGATACTTATGTGGAGGCAGATGATTTAGACGAATCAAATTATATTGACGGATATAACTTTGACGTAGAACAGTTGATCTACAACGAGTTATTAGCAGGGTGGCCAACGAAAATTCTGTGTAGCGAAGACTGTAAGGGTATTTGCAGCGTGTGTGGTCAAAACTTAAATAAAGGGGCTTGTGACTGTGAAGATACAGGTCTTGACCCTAGAATGTCAGTTATCCGTGATGTGTTTAAGAATTTTAAGGAGGTGTAACCTATGTCAATTTGTCCAAAGAATAAGTCTTCTAAGGGAAGAAGAGACAAAAGAAGAGCAAACTGGAAGATGAGCGCACCGAATCTTGTTAAGTGCAGCAGATGCGGCGAGTTAATGATGCCTCACAGAGTTTGCAAGGCTTGTGGATCATACAACAAAAAAGAAATCATTCCACAGGACTAATCGAGAAAAGAAAGGGTTTCCGAGTAATCGGGAACCTTTTTTCATCTTATATGAATAAAGTATGATAGTACGAAAGCAAATGTAAGATGACGGGAAAGGAGAACCGCGAACAAAAGCGAATAATGTCGATTTTCCTCAAAAGTCTGAGGAATCTCCTGTTTTGCTTTATTAGAGATATGAAAAATTATATAATATACAGGATTTCGCTAAAGGACGGAGGAGGTATTGCATGTTCCACATTGCAGTTTGCGACGACTTACAGAGGGACAGGGAGGAAATATGTCTTGTCCTGAAAGAAGAACTGGAAGCTTTTGATGCAGATGCCAGGTTTATAAAATTCGGAAGCGGTAATGCTTTGCTGAAGGCTTGGGAAAAGAAGAAAATAGATTTTCATATTGTCTTTTTAGATATTTTTATGGAAGGACTAGACGGTATAGAGACGGCGCGCCGCCTGAGGGCTTCGGGATATAAGGAGGCGATTATTTTTCTTACGACAACACAGGACTTCGCAATAGAGGGGTATGAGGTGGACGCAGCAGGCTATCTGTTAAAGCCCCTGGAGAAGATAAAACTGCGGCAGCTATTAAAACGCTTGTTTAAACGGGAAAAACCAGCGCTCATTACACTGCGTCAGGGAAACAAGGTTTATACGTTTGCACCGTCTGAGATTGTGTATATTGAAAGCAACCGAAACCGATTGTCAATCCACACTGTCAAGGAAACCATTTTTTACTATGGACGGTTGGATGAGATAGAGAAGATACTTCCAGAGAAATCATTCTTGCGCTGTCACCAGAGTTTTCTTGTGAATATGGACAGGGTCTATGGGGCAAAAGATGTATTTCACATGGAGACGGGGGATTTGGTCCCCATTCGGGTCAGGGAGCGCCGTGCCATACGGGAGGCATATTTTCGGTATATGACGGAGAGAAATTTATGAATCGGTTCTTTGGTCTTGTGCTTACGAAAAGGGGCATGGGCTAGGGCTTGCAATTTGAAAATGTAAAGATTTTGCGTTACTGGTACGGATGGGCGCCAACAGGTTGATTTTATATACAAAGACAGGTATACTGATTATTGATAAGCACCTTAGGAGATAAGGAAGGAGGGGAAGTGCCATTCTGACCATAAAGAGCATTGTTGTGAAGAATATGAAGAAGATCACGCTACTCATGGTGGTGATTATACTTTTTATTTCTACAGTGATACAGATATTCAGTATGCACCAAATCGGCAGGGAGAACGCTTGGCAGATCTTTGAGCAGGTGGAACAGATTCTGGATGAGAATTCGAGAGAACTTAAGCTGGTCCAAGACGAGTATAATGCCATGTGCCTAAACGACGCGAGGGTGGTTGCCTACATTCTTGAGAACAATCCAAAGATAAAAGAGGATGTGGAGGAGCTTAGGAAGATTGCGGCTAATGTGGAGGTGGATGAGATCCATATTTTTGATACTGAAGGCGTGATTGTTGGGGGAACTCATCCAGAATATTTGGGTTATTCTTTTGATTCCGGAGAGCAGATCGGTTTCTTCAAACCTCTGCTTAAGGATTGCTCTTTGGAGCTTGTGCAGGAGATGACGCCAAACACGGCGGAAGGGAAGTTGGTTCAGTATTCGGCTCTTTGGAGTGAAGACAAAAGTTTTATCCTGCAGGTGGGGATGAAGCCGTCCAATGTGGTTCGTGCAACGGAGAAAAATGAGTTGTCTTATATTTTCTCTTTGTTAAGAACAGGAGTTGGATATCAGTTGTATGCCGTGGATTCGGACACGAAAAAGGTGGTAGGGGCAACGGTTGTATCGGATGTGGGGAAGGATATTCAGGAGATTGGGATTCAGGCTCGTCAGATAGAGTCTGACAAAGGGTTTCATGCAAAGACGGACGGCTCGTTTAATTACTGTCTGTCAAAAAAGATTGGTGATAATTATATCCTTTGGGCGTCTCCGGTCTCTGGATTTTACCACTCGATTATAGTTAATGAGTTTTTGCTTCTGGCGGGATTGGTTCTGATCTCTCTGATTCTGGTCTATGCTGTGACGGACAGCATGAATAGGACTGTGATTGACCAGATTAAGAGGATTAATGACAAGCTCTGGTCAATTCAGGACGGGGATTTAATGACGCGGGTGGACGTTTCGGACAGTAAAGAGTTTCTGGAGCTTAGCACACATATTAACAGTATGGTTGAAAGCCTGCTTAAAAGCTCAGAAAAGTTGGAAATGAGCGAGAAGATTAGGGAACAGAAAGAGAAATTAGAAAAGCAGCATGAGCAGCTTGAGATTGCGGTCAAGCGGGCGGAGGCGGCAAACAAGGCCAAGTCTGAATTCTTGTTTAACATGTCCCACGACATCCGCACACCTATGAACGCGATTCTGGGCTTTACGAATTTTGCTCTGGAAAGCAATGATCCGGATATGCAAAGAGAGTATCTGGAAAATATTGACGTTTCGTCAAAACAGCTCTTGGATCTGATCAACAATATCTTAGAGCTTGCAAGAATCGAGAATCATAAGATTATTGTCGAGGAAGAATTGGTGGATGTAAAAGAGACTTGCCGTAAGCTTTGTACCATATTCAGCAGCGATTTGAAGAAAAAGAATCTGACATGCAGGGTGAATATGGATATCAGGCATAAAAAGCTCTATGTGGATACGACCCATTATTCCCAGGTATTCCTGAATATAGTGAGCAATGCTGTGAAATATACGCCTGATGGCGGTACGATTATCCTTTCGTTTCGAGAGCTTTTAGGGGACAGGGAGGATACCTGTTTTGTGGAAACTGTGATTGAGGACAATGGAATTGGAATGTCTGAAGATTTTCTTGCCCATGCCTATGAGTCATTTTCCAGAGAGAGGACTTCTACGGTCAGCGGTATCCAGGGAACTGGGCTTGGGCTTGCAATCGTGAAGAATCTGGTTAAATTGATGAACGGAAGTATTACCATTGAGAGCAGGCAGGGAATAGGAACAAGGGTAACAATCCGTCTGCCTCACAGGTTTGGTGAAGGTTTGGCAGAGAAGACAGAAGGAGAGACAAGTGCCTGGGAGCATCTGAGATTTGACGGCAGGCACATCTTGCTGGCAGAGGATATTGACGTCAATGCTATAATCGCCACAAAACTTCTGTCCAGTAAGGGCTTTATTGTGGAACGGGCAAAGGACGGCGTGGAGTGCGTGAATATGCTGCTGAAAGCAGAGGACGGATACTATGACCTTGTTCTTATGGATATCCAGATGCCGGTCATGGACGGTTATCAGGCGGCGCGGGCTATTCGGTCCTTTGGGGATGAAAAGAAGGCGGCAGTCCCGATTCTTGCCATGACGGCAAACGCATTCAAGGAGGACCGAGAGAAGGCAGCCGAGGCAGGAATGGACGGTCATATAGCAAAGCCCTTGGACGCGGCAAATATGTTTCGGAGAATAGCCGAGGTTTTAATAGGAAGAGAAAGATAGGGCTTCTACTATTAACATTTATATCCAGTTTGTCGATATAATATTGAAGGATGGAAGAACCATTCTTATACAACTGGTATTCCAACGATTTTCATATCCGAAATGGATGTGGAAACGTGGAATGAAATATATAATGTTAAGAAAGGAGGAAGAAGTATGGCAATCAATGGAATCGGTTCCTATGGGTTGAATAGCCTTTACAGCTATCAGTCATCCATTAACAGTCTTCGCCTGTCCCAGGCTCTTTCCCGGAATACGAAGCTGAATCAGTCATATTCGTCGTCATATCCATCACGTAAGGCAGCGATGAATGCAGATATCAGCTTTGTTAAGGATTACAGCAGTAAGATGACGAACTTGATGAATGCAGCCAACGAGCTGAAAAGCTCTAACAGGAGCGGCGCTATGAGTGATCTTGCGATTACAAGCACCAACAATGACGTTGCGACAGCAAGCGGCAAATTACTGGTTAAGAATGACAAAGAGTATAAGCTTGACGTTACTCAGATAGCCCAGGCTCAGGTTAATGCAAGCGAAGGCGTGAAAGCATCTGATTATGCAAAATCAGCGATGAATTTTACCGTAGGAGATGGTAAAAATTCCGTAAACGTATCAGTGGGCACCGTGAAGGCGAATGGAGGTTCCAAGACCAATGCCCAGATGCTGAAGGAGGCGGCAGACCAGATCAATAAGAGCAAGGTTGGCGTGACAGCCAGCGTTGTGGAGAAGGATGGAGTTGCTTCTCTTCAGTTGGAAGGCAAGGAAACAGGCGAAGGCAAGACATTTACAGTCAGCGGAGAGCAGCTTGGAGCAGCAGCAGGAGTTGAAAATGTAAAGACAGAGTCAGCGAATGCAAAGTATTCCGTAACCGCAGACGGTAAGACTACAGAATATGAGACTGATAAGAACAATGTTTCAATCGGTTACTACGGCGTAAGCGTTGAGCTTAAGAAAGCCGGTGAGGCTACCCTTAAGGCTGGTGTGGATTCCGGCAGTGTAGCTTCTGCACTTGGCAATCTGGTTGATGCTTATAATTCATCATTGAAGTTCCTCAATGATAATTATGACAAGGGAAGCGGTGTCAGCAGACAGCTTCGCAATATGATTTCAGGTATCGGTTCAGAGCAGTCATTAAAGCAGCTTGGAATTACAGTTAATAAGGATGCAACCTTAAGCTTTAGCAAGAGCACGTTTGAGACGAACATGCAGAAGAACCCATCTCTGACAAAAGAGTTGGTTTCCGGCATGGGCGGAGTTGCAGACCGTATGTTCAACAAGGCAACCAGCGCTATGAATGTAAGCTCAAGTTCTCTGGTTAATGGAAGCAGCCAGAAGTCATTTTCTGGTACGTCCAGCAGTTCATCTTCACTGGAGAGTATGGCGACGAATCCGTACAGTGTACTGGGAATGTACTCCAGGGGCGGAGCATACAATATGAGTAATTATTATGCTGTGGGCATGATGATGAATTATCTGATTTAATTACATCTGTTTATATTAAGAAGTGACAGGACGCTGCACAGGAGGAGAAATCTGACTGTGCGGCGTTTTTTTATATCTTCATTCATGTTTTTGCATGTTGGACAGAATGGGGTATTGCTTTTTCCTATAATGTCTAGTAAAATTAGTCTAGTGCATCGTAGATTAAATAAATGGCTATCAATAAGAGAGGTATGGCTGGTTATTTAATGGACGATGTGCGGGTAATGTCAGGAGGAAGACAGATGACGGAGATTACGAATATAGCATTAGACGCCATGGGCGGGGACAACGCCCCGTCTGAGATGGTAAAAGGAGCGGTGGATGCCGTTCGTAAGGAGCCTGCCATGAAGGTATTCCTGGTTGGGCAAAAAGAGGTTATTGAGAAAGAGCTTGCCAAGTATCAGTTTCAGAAGGAGCAGATTGAGGTGATTCCTGCTTCTGAGGTAATCGAGACGGCGGAGCCGCCTGTGAACGCCATCCGCAGGAAGAAGGATTCGTCTATTGTAGTCGGCATGAAGATGGTGAAGGCAGGCAAAGCGGATGCATTCGTGTCGGCGGGAAGCTCAGGCGCCATTTTGGTTGGGGGCCAGACGCTGGTAGGGCGCATCAAGGGAGTGGAGCGTCCGCCCCTTGCATCCCTTGTTCCAACTAAGAAGGGGGTATCCCTTTTGCTTGACTGCGGGGCGAATGTGGACGCCAGGTCCTCCCATCTTGTACAGTTTGCCAAGATGGGCTCCATCTATATGGAGCATGTTCTTGGGGTGAAGAACCCGAAGGTGGGGATTGTCAATATCGGTGCAGAGGAAGAAAAGGGAAACGCGCTGGTGAAGGAGACATTTCCACTTCTCAAGGAGTTAAGCGAGATTAATTTCACCGGAAGCGTGGAGGCCAGGGAGATTCCCCACGGCCAGGTGGATGTGGTGGTCTGTGAAGCTTTTTCGGGAAATATCATTCTGAAATTATACGAAGGAGTGGGCGCAGTCCTGATCAGCAAGGTGAAGGAGGGTCTTATGTCTTCCCTAAGAAGTAAGCTTGGCGCGCTGTTGATCAAACCAGCTCTTAAGCAGACGCTTAAGGCTTTTGATGCCAGTGAATACGGCGGGGCGCCCCTTTTGGGGCTTAACGGCCTGGTGGTGAAGACTCACGGAAGCGCGAAGGCGAAGGAGGTCAGCAATACCCTGCTTCAGTGTGTGACCTTTAAGAAGCAGAAAATCAACGAGAAGATCAGAGAGTGTATTCAAACGGATGCAGTATCCGCTGAATAAAAGAAGAACATTGTGTATCAGAAAATGATTAACAGAAAAGGAGAAGAGATGGTATGGAATTTGAAAAGTTGAAAGAGATTATTGCAGATGTATTGAATGTGAATGCAGATGAGATTACGGAAGATACAACTTTCGTGGATGACCTGGGGGCGGATTCTCTGGACATCTTTCAGATCATCATGGGAATAGAGGAGACTTACGATATCGAGATTGACAATGAAGAAGCGGAGAAGATCGTCACAGTGGGAGATGCTGTGGAGCAGATTAAGAATGCGACAAACAACTAGGCATTTAAACCACTAGGCGATAGAAGGTTAGAAAAAGCCCGTCAGGGCTTTTTCGTTTTTGGCAGCAGCATAGGACGGGCTTGCGTCGGCAGGCTCTTGGATTCGGTTTGTGAGGCGATAGAATGAATCAGGAATTAAAGGTATTAGAGGGGAAGATAGGTTACAGGTTTAAGGATTTTGAGTTGCTTAGGCAGGCGATGATTCATAGCTCCTATGCAAATGAGAAGCATTTATCCAAACATGAATGTAACGAGCGTCTGGAGTTTCTGGGGGATGCGGTACTGGAGCTGGTCAGCAGTGAATTTCTGTTTTTTGAACATGAGCAGATGCCGGAGGGGGAGCTGACTAAGACGAGAGCCAGTATGGTCTGCGAGCCGGCTCTTGCGTTCTGCGCAAAAGACTTGGAGCTTGGCAGATACCTGCTGCTTGGCAAGGGTGAGGATGCAACCGGCGGAAGGAAGCGGGATTCGATTACCTCGGATGCGCTGGAGGCGCTGATTGGGGCGATTTATATGGATGGTGGGTTTGCTAATGCAAAAGAGTTTATTCATCGTTTTATTCTGAATGACCTTGAGAATAAGACGCTCTTTTTTGATAGCAAGACTATCTTGCAGGAGATTGTGCAGGCGAATACTAAAGAGACGATTACTTACCATTTGGTGGGAGAGGAAGGACCAGATCATGATAAATCCTTTCATGTGTCTGTGCTGATTGGTGATAAGGAATACGGCGTGGGCATGGGCCGCACGAAGAAAGGGGCGGAGCAGGTGGCAGCTTATCAGAGTATTTTAAAGCTGCGCAGCCTGAATATAAAGTAGGTGTAGAATGTATCTAAAGAGTATTGAAGTGCAGGGCTTTAAGTCGTTTGCACATAAGATTAAATTCGATTTCCACAATGGGATCACGGGGATTGTAGGGCCCAACGGCAGCGGCAAGAGCAATGTTGCGGACGCTGTGCGGTGGGTTTTAGGTGAGCAGAGGGTCAAGCAGCTTCGTGGGGGCACCATGCAGGACGTGATCTTTTCGGGAACGGAGAACCGTAAGCCTCTAAGCTATGCGTCGGTGGCCATTACGCTGGATAATTCCGATCATCAGCTCTCCATTGATTTCCAGGAGGTGACCGTGACGAGAAAGCTCTATCGGTCGGGGGAGAGTGAGTATCTGATTAACGGGAGCGCCTGCCGGCTTAAGGATGTTAATGAGCTGTTCTATGATACAGGTATCGGCAAGGAGGGATATTCTATCATTGGGCAGGGGCAGATTGACCGGATTTTGAGTGGAAAACCAGAGGAACGTCGTGAGCTTTTTGACGAGGCAGCAGGAATCGTGAAGTTTAAGCGCCGGAAGAACATGTCTGTGAAGAAGCTAGAGGAGGAGCGTCAGAACCTTCTGAGGGTCAATGACATTTTAGCAGAGCTTGAAAAGCAGGTAGGGCCCCTTGAGCGTCAGGCGGAGACTGCCAGAGAGTATTTGAAGAAAAAGGAAGAACTTAAGACTTACGATATCAACATGTTTCTGCTGGAGACGGAGCGTCTTGAGGAACAGGTGAATGTGATTACCAGTAAACTTTACCTTACCAGGGCTGAGCTTGAGGAGGCGAGCCAAAGGTATGACGATATGAAGACGGAGTACGAGACGGTGGAGGAGCAGGTTGACGGGCTTGATGCGTCGATTGAGAAGGCGAAGGGGCAGCTTAATGAGACGAATCTCTTAAAGCAGCAGTTGGAGAACCAGATTGAGCTGCTTAAGGAGCAGATTAACAGTATGCACATGAACGACGCCCATTATGACCAGCGTGCCAGAACCATTGCTTCTGAGATAGAGGCGCGGGAAGGACAGTTAGATGAGTTAAAGCGTGAGGAGGAGGAGTTAAAACGACAGCTTGATGAGCAGACCAGGCTTGAGAATCAGGCGAAGGCGGAGCTGATTAATGTCCAGTCTCGCATTGCCTCTGTCACGGCCTCCATGGAGCAGCACAAGGAGGAGATCATGGAGCTTTTGAATAATCGTGCTTCTACGAAGGCGAAGATTCAGAAGTATGATACAATGCTTGAGCAGATTCAGGTTCGCAGAGCAGGGATGAACCGCCAGATTATAGAGGCCCGTGAGGAGGAGGAGGTTCAAGGGAAAGAGCTTCTTAAATATCAGCAGGAGCTTAAGGACATTTCCGGTAAGATTATCCAGTTATCAGAAGAAAACAGCCAGTATGAGGAGAAGATTGCCGTATTACAGAAGCAGTTGGAAAAGCAGACAGAGCAGTTTAGGATTGGACAGACTGCATACCATCGTGAGGAGTCTCGATTGGAGTCTTTGAAGAATCTTACGGAGAGATATGACGGATATGGCAACAGTATCCGGAAGGTAATGGACTTAAGAAGCCGTGAGAAGGGAATACTTGGTGTGGTTGCAGATCTCATAAAGGTGGAGAAGGATTACGAGATTGCCGTTGAGACGGCCCTTGGCGGAAATATCCAGAATATTGTGACTTCAGATGACGAGACGGCGAAACGGATGATCAGCTTTTTAAAAAAGAACCGATTTGGACGAGCCACCTTTCTTCCGCTTACGAATATCCGTTCTTATGCGGGGAGTATCAAGGAAGATGCCCTAAAAGAGACTGGAGTGGTAGGAACTGCCAATTCTCTGGTGAAGGTGGAGGAAAAGTACCGGACGCTGGCGGATAACCTCCTTGGGAGGACGCTGGTGGTGGGACACATTGATGACGGCCTTGCCATTGCGAAGAAATATAAGCAGTCCATCCGGATTGTTACCCTTGAGGGGGAGTTGATTAATCCAGGGGGCTCCATGACCGGCGGTGCGTTTAAGAATTCCAGTAATCTGTTAAGCAGAAGGCGTGAGATGGAGGAATTTGAGCGGACAGTCAAGCAGTTAAAGCGCGAGATGGATGAGGTGGAGGCTTCTTCAAAGCTTTTGCGAAAGGAGAGGGCCGGATACTATGAGAAAATGGACGAGATCAGCGCAAAGCTTCAGAAGGCTTACGTCATCCAGAATACGGCGAAAATGAACGCGGACCAGGCGGCGGCGAAGATTCAAAATGCCAGGGAGATTGCCGAGAATATGGGAACAGAGGCTAAGGCGCTGGATGATCAGATTACAGATATCGCAGATAATCAGGAGTCTATTAATGTTGAGCTGGATACCTCAGAGAGACTGGAGCAGGAGTTGACCGAAAAGATTGAGCAGGAGCAGAAGCTTTTGGATGCGGACCATGAGGAAGAAGCGAAAAAGGTGAAGCGGACAGAGGAAATCCACCTGGAATTTGCAAGCTTAGAGCAGAAGTTTACCTTTGTTGACGAGAATGAGAACCGTATTCGCGAGGAGATCTTAAAGTTTCAGGAGGAGCTTGAGGAGCTTAAGAAGAATAAAGGGGGCACTTCTAAGGAGATAGAGGAGAAGGAAAAACAGATTAGTGAACTTAAGGATACCATAGAGAATTCTGGAGAATTGTTTGTGGAGATAGAAGAGGAGATCGAACGGTTTAAGAAGGAGCGGGAGGCTCTGAACCAGAAGCATAAAGATTTTCTTCTGAAAAGGGAAGAACTGTCAAAGCATATGGGGGATCTGGATAAGGAGATTTTCCGTCTGGAGAGCCAGAAGGAGAATTTTGAGTCAGCTTCAGACAAGCAGATCAATTATATGTGGGAGGAGTATGAGATTACGCTCATTCGGGCAAAGGAGCTGCGGGATGAAAGCCTTACGGATTTGGCAAAGATGAAGAAGCGGATTCAGGAGCTTAAGGGGGAAATACGAGGACTTGGAAATGTTAATGTCAACGCCATTGAGGAGTTTAAAAGTGTTTCTGACCGGTATGAATTTCTTAAGGGCCAGCATGATGACCTGGTGGAAGCGGAAGCCACCCTTGAGCAGATTATCGAGGAGTTGGACGGGGCCATGCGCAAGCAGTTTCGCGAGCAGTTTGCTCGGATTGCCAGTGAGTTTGATCAGGTGTTCAAGGAGTTGTTTGGCGGGGGCAAGGGTACGCTTGAGCTGATGGAGGATGAGGATATCCTTGAGGCAGGTGTACGGATCATTGCCCAGCCGCCGGGGAAGAAGCTGCAGAATATGATGCAGCTCTCTGGCGGGGAGAAGGCGCTGACGGCCATTTCTCTACTGTTTGCCATCCAGAATCTGAAACCGTCCCCATTTTGTCTGCTGGATGAGATTGAGGCGGCGCTGGATGATAATAATGTGGTCAGATTTGCGGGGTATCTGCACAAACTGACTAAGAGTACCCAGTTCATTGTGATTACCCATAGAAGAGGTACCATGACGGCGGCGGACAGGCTGTATGGGATTACCATGCAGGAGAAGGGAATCTCTACGCTGGTGTCGGTGAGTCTTTTGGAGGATGAGCTGGATGCATAGCTATAGCAGGGATGCATTTCAGGCGAGAGTACACCAGGAAGATTGCAGAGTGGATAAGGAGGTTTTTGATGGCAGAGGAAAAGGTTGGTTTTTTTAAGCGTCTGGTTCAGGGGCTTGGAAAGACGAGAGATAATATTGTGTCCGGAATGGACAGTATTTTTAACGGGTTTTCACATATTGACGACGATTTTTATGAGGAGCTTGAGGAGGTCCTGATTATGGGGGACCTGGGAGTGCAGGCCACTTATGATATTCTGGATGATCTGAAAGGGAAGGTGAAGGCAGAGCATATTAAGGAGCCAATGCAGTGCAGAGAGCTTTTGATTGAGAGTATTAAGGAGCAGATGGATGTAGGCGAGACTGCCTATGAATTTGAGGAAAAGACGTCGGTGGTGCTGGTAATCGGGGTAAACGGCGTCGGAAAGACTACCACCATAGGGAAGCTTGCTGGAAAACTTAAGGCGCAGAATAAGAAGGTGGTGCTTGCGGCAGCAGATACATTCCGCGCTGCGGCAGGGGAGCAGCTTAAGGAGTGGGCGAACCGCGCCCAGGCAGACTTAATCGGAGGACAGGAGGGCTCAGATCCTGCCTCTGTGGTCTATGATGCCGTAGCTTCTGCCAAGGCAAGGCATGCAGACGTGCTGTTGTGCGATACAGCGGGCAGACTTCATAATAAAAAGAATCTGATGGAAGAGTTAAAAAAGATGAATCGGATCATTGACAGAGAATTCCCTGAGGCATATCGAGAAACGCTGGTGGTATTGGATGCGACTACGGGGCAGAATGCCATGCAGCAGGCCAAGGAGTTTAACGAGGTCGCGGATATTACAGGGATTGTCCTGACGAAGATGGACGGGACGGCAAAGGGCGGCATTGCCGTGGCAATTCATGCAGAGCTTGGGATTCCTGTAAAATATATTGGTGTAGGAGAGTCCATTGACGACCTGCAGAAGTTTGATGCAGATACCTTCGTTCGGGCGTTGTTTACGACTGGGGACGGGGAAGAAGGAGAGAATTCTTAGGTTTGACTTTTAAGGAGGAAGGAAGCATGTTTACGCTTGAAAAATTTGAGCAGGCCAGCGAGCTTGTAAAGAAAGTTACAAATCCCACGAAATTAGTGTACAGTGAGTATTTAAGCAAAGAGACAGGCGGCAGGATTTACCTGAAGCCGGAGAATATGCAGGAGACTGGCGCGTACAAGGTGCGGGGTGCATACTATAAGATTAGTACTATGAGCGAGGAAGCGCGGGCAAAGGGGTTGATTACTGCTTCAGCGGGGAATCATGCCCAGGGCGTCGCTTATGCAGCCCAGAAGTTTGGCTGTAAGGTGATTATTGTTATGCCTACAGTTACGCCACTGATTAAGGTGAACCGTACGAAGAATTATGGCGCAGAGGTAATCCTCCATGGGGATGTCTACGACGATGCCTGTGAGTATGCGATTAAGATGGCTGAAGAAAAGGGATATACCTTTGTACATCCTTTTGACGACCCAGATATTGCTACTGGACAAGGTACGATTGCCATGGAGATTGTACAGGAATTGCCGACTGTGGACTATATTCTTGCGCCTGTGGGCGGCGGCGGTCTGATTACGGGGGTTTCTACACTTGCTAAGATGCTGAATCCGAAGATTCAGGTCATTGGAGTGGAGCCGTCCCAGGCGGCAAGTATGACCATGGCACTGGCCTCAGGGGAGCCGGTTACCCTTGACAGTGCCAATACCATTGCGGACGGTACTGCGGTTAAGCGGGTGGGAGAGAAGATTTTCCCCTATGCTCAGGAGAATATTGACCGGATGCTGACGGTGGAGGATGACGAGCTCATTGGCGCGTTCCTTGACTTGGTGGAGAACCACAAGATGGTGGTGGAGAATTCAGGGCTTTTAACGGTTGCGGCCTTGAAGCAGCTTGATCTGAAGGGAAAGAAGGCTGTGGCGATTTTAAGCGGCGGTAATATGGATGTGATTACCATGTCGTCTATTGTACAGCATGGCCTGATTCAACGTGACAGAATCTTTTCTGTGTCTGTGCTGCTGCCGGATAAGCCAGGCGAGCTTGTAAGGGTTGCGGCTACCATTGCAGACGCTCAGGGGAATGTAATTAAGCTGGAGCATAACCAGTTTGTCAGCACAAACCGCAATGCGGCTGTGGAGCTCCGTATTACTATGGAGGCGTTTGGAACCGAGCATAAGAATGAGATTATGAAGGCGTTGGAGGATGAGGGCTTTAGGCCAAGGGAGATTGGGGCGAAGTTATATTAGTACATCTTGGTGTATTAGTCTTTATAGGCGGCAAGGAGAATGTTTCTTCTTGCCGCCATCCTTATTTAAATACAATTATTTTTCCTGCCTTATGGGTTCCCATTCACTCCTGATGATACCGTAATCGGATATATCAAGAAACTCTCCGGTGGAGGCTTTGAAGTATTCACGCTTTGTTCCTTCAAAGGTTAGACCGCATTTTTGAGCAACTCTACCAGAAGCAGGGTTTTTAACGGCGTGGGATATGCCAACACGGTTTACACCAATTTCAGCAAAGAGATAGTCAATGACTGCTTTTGCGGCTTCAGGCATAAAGCCTTTATTCCAATAAGCATAGCCCATACAGTAGCCAAGCTCTGCATATTCGCATCTTTCACTCAACCGTACAACGCAGATATTGCCAATAGGTGTCCCTTCATGTTCTATAACCCAATTATATGTGTTGGGGTTCTCGTAGGCGGCACACCAAAGTTCCAAGAGTTGTTTTGTTGCTTCAGGTGACTCGTGAGGACACCAAGTTAGGAAGCGTGTAACTCTCTCATCGTTTGCCCAATTCTCAAACATTGCTTGAGCATCCTCAACGGTAAATTTCCGCAGTATAAGTCTTTCGGTATGTATCGTTTGTGTTCCTTTATGTGTAATCATTTTTTATTCCTCCAAGCGGCTAATTTAAAACCATAGACATTCTAACAAAATAGTTTAAGCTTGTCTACGGTTTCTATTGACATTTTTCAAAAATAAGAATACAATAGAATCAACCTATTAACTAAAAGGTTAAAAGCATAGAGGAGAAGGGATTTAGTATGTTGCAAGTGTCCAATCTTTCGTTTCATTATCAACCTAATGTTCCAGTTCTGACTAATCTTACATTTTCTGTCCCAGATGGAGAAATAGTAGGATTATTAGGAAAAAATGGCGTTGGTAAAACTACTACTTTAAAATTAATTTTAGGATTGTTGCCGATAGAAAAAGGAACTCTTACTCTCGAAAAATATTCATTGGATACACACCCTTTACAATACAAAAAACGAATTAATTATGTTTCTGACAATCACGAGATATATAATAATCTTACTGGGAAAGAATATCTAAATTTTATAGCAGACATGTATGAGGTATCAACTGAAACTAGGACTAAAATTTACGCTCCACTAATTAAAGTATTTCAAGTTGAAAAATATCTAAACCAGCCAATAAAAAAATTATCTCATGGGACAAAACAAAAAATTGCTATTATATCTTCACTAGTCAATGACCCACAACTTTGGGTATTAGACGAACCTATGACGGGGTTAGATGTAGAAGCTGTTCAAGCCCTAAAAAAATTAATTAAATCTAGGAAAGATAGTCAAAAGTCTGTTTTGTTTTCATCTCATATATTGGAAATTTGCGAGAAAGTGTGCGATAAAGTTGCTATTATGCAATCTGGGACGATTAAGAAAACAATTACACTCCATGAAAATCCTCTTAATATTACATTAGAAGATATTTATATAGAGTCTGTAACCTGATTTTTCTTGACTACAAACTTATAAAGAGGTGGTTAATGATGAAGCACTGGATAAAAATTTTTCAATTAAGTAGAAATCTTGGGAAGATAAATTTTAGCTTTTTGAATTTTCGATATAAATTCAAAGAGCGTCTCGATATGTATTTCGTAGTCCTTACTTGTTTTATTCTAAGTCTTGCAGGCGTGATTTATTATTATTACTTTCAAATAGTTAATCAAGTTTACATTGAACTGGAAGTATTAGGGATAAACGCATGGTTCTACCACCTTGTATCATGTGGAATATCTATTGTGCTCACAATAATAAGTATCTTTTTGTTGATCAATATTTTTTGTTTTTCAAAAGATATAGAAAATCTGCAATTATTTCCTGTGGAACCATGCGATTTTTTTGCAAGTAAATATATAGTAGTAATTCTATTTTGTTACGGAATAGAAACCCTATTATTATTTCCTATATGTATTATTCAAATTCAATATGTAGGTGAATTTTCTGTTATCATTACTTATCTTTCTATTGCGCTGATACTTCCGCATATTGTAGCGCTTCCACTATCAGTTATTATTACGATTTGCTTGAAAATTTCTATGATTTTCAAGCGTCCGAAAACGCTTTTTGTTATTACAGGAATAATTATATATTTTACAGGGATAATCGTTTACAAGGCATTGTCCATAAAGCAGATCATGTCGTCTAAACAGGATTTTCTAACTATGATAAATGATTTACTTGCACCGTTTCCATTCTTTGAACAATATATTAGTTTACATATAGGATTAAAGCTATTCTGTATTATATTCGCTTTATTATCAGTTGTAAGCTATTATTATTTAAGCAACTTTATACTTGGGGAAAAATATGCTCTTTATGATAAAGAAGTAAAAATCAAATTGGAAAAGATAGCATTTCATTCATCAACAAAGTTGAAAAGTTATTTAAAAAAGAGTATAAAACATTTTTTCGTAACCCTGTATATGTAATAAATGGATTATTCGGGATTTTTATTACACCATTTTTATTACCGCTGTTTTTTCGACTAACCGCTGCCGCCAAAAGTTTGGAACAAATAAGGACACTAGTGATAACGCCAGAGTTTTCGTTTTATGCCGTACTATTTGCACTTGCAGTAATTATATTTACGTTGTCAATTAATGTGGTCGCTTCCAGTAGTTTCTCCAGAGAGGGGACAAATTTTTGGATAGCTGAAATAATTCCTTATTCATTGAAACAACAGGCTTTTATTAAAGTTTTATTTTCTACAAGTATATCCATTACTGGAATTATTATAAACTGCTTTATATTTAAATTCTATTTTCATTATGGATTTATTCAAATAGGGTGGATTGTTTTAGTTAGTACATTATTTGCTATCCTGTGGAATTTAATAGGAGTATTTATTGATATGAAACGTCCTAAATTAGACTGGACAAATGAAGCAGAAGCAATCAAGCAAAATATCAATGTAATTCTATCTATTATTTTATGTATCTCTATTTGTATAGGATTTTGTTTTGTTACATTGAAGATGATACAAAATGCTTTACCTATCTATACAATTATATGCTTTACATTTTGTAGTTTGTTTGCTTTGATATTTCTTGTGTGCAAAGGTATTACATCAAATAAAGAGTAATGACCTTTCATATATACACATTAAAGGAGGAATGATTTATGAGTAAAAAGAATTTGATTACTTCTGTATTATTAATTGGGACATTTATAGTTTTGCTTGCGGCGACTTTTTTTCTTCCAGAAAAGATACCATTCCATTTTGACGCTAATGGAGAAGCTGGCTGGTATGCAAGTAAATATTTTATTTTATTACTTACGCCAGTTCCGTATTTAATTTATCATCAATTTACGCACAAGAAAAAATGAATACGGTAACATTTAGAAAGGAGATTGTCATTAATGACTACTGTATTTAAGGCTTTATCTGATGATACAAGGCGGCAAATTTTAAAATTGCTTGCCAATGGCGATATGACAGCAAAGGAAATTTCCGAAAATTTTTCAATATCAAAACCTGCCATATCAAAACATCTTGATATTTTGAAAGAAGCTAGGTTAGTAACAAGTGAGCGAACAGGTATGTCGGTTACGTACTCCCTTAATGCTTCTGTTTTACAAACAACATTAGGCGCTTTTTTAGATTTTTTTGACAATAAACCAACTGGAAAAGAGGATAGTGAAAATGAAAATATATAAATATTTGAATATACTTTTGTTGATTATTTTCATTATAGGGACAATTTTCTCCTACGAAAATCTACCTTATAAAATTGAATTGTTTATGCAAAGTCCTAGCCGAGAGGTTTTCGTTTTAATTAATTTCGTCATTCTCTTAGCACTGGCGTTTGTTTCATTATATCCACAAAAAATATCAAGAAGCAGTAATCAAGTAAGAAATGAACTTACAATAGTTGTTTTAAATCTTTTGGGAACTGGTATATTTCTTTATTATTTCGCTGTCATAGCAAAGTACAATGGCTTTCAAATAGATTATTTGAAAGTAGTGGCTCTTATTATTGGAATTTTGATGATTTTGATAGGAAATTTTTTGCCACAAATGCCTTTTCGCAGTCGTATTGGTTTTAAATTACCGTGGATATTAAAAGACAAGCTATGTTGGCAAAAAACACATAGGTTTGCAGGATATACGGCAATTCCATTAGGTATTATACAATGTTTACTCGTATTATTTTTTTCAGATAATAATATGATATTTATGTTTGGTATCGGTTTCTGGATTATACTTGTATGCGTATATTCATTGTTTGCAAGAAATGCTAATCGAAAGAATTAAATAAAGAGTAAGTTGTTAGGAGTGAAATCTATATGCAAAATTTAAAATTTTGGGAATTTTTCTTGACAATAAATGTATAATTGTATACAATTATACACGTTAATAGATTAGGACAAATGAAAAGATATGACATGAAGGAGAGGACATCGGATGGAAAACAGAAAAGTATACCTAGACAAGCACAGCAATCTCTTGCAGTTGGAGGAGCATATGTATCCTCTGGTGGATGTGGAGAAGCCGAACGTATTTCGCAACCTGTTCCGTTATGACGAGATTCCTAAGATTGCGTTCAATGACCGAATCGTGCCCCACAGTATGCCGGATGAGATTTGGATTACGGATACTACGTTTCGGGACGGTCAGCAGTCCAGGGCGCCTTACAGTCCAGAGCAGATCGTGAAGATCTATGAGTATTTTCACAGGCTTGGAGGGCCGAAAGGGAAGATACGCCAGTGCGAGTTCTTCTTATACAGCAAGAAGGATCGGGACGCCGTATATCAGTGTATGGAGAAGGGGTATGAGTTTCCGGAGATTACCAGTTGGATTCGGGCCAGCAAGAAGGATTTTGAGCTGGTGAAGGAGATTGGGATGAAGGAGACAGGGATTCTGGTTAGTTGTTCTGATTACCATATCTTTTATAAGTTAAAGATGACAAGGCGGGAATGTATGGAGCATTATCTATCGGTGGTTCGGGAGTGCCTGGAGACGGGAGTGAGCCCAAGATGCCATCTGGAGGATATTACCAGGTCAGATATCTATGGCTTTGTGATTCCGTTCTGTCTTGAATTGATGAAGCTTAAGGAGGAATACCAGATTCCGGTTAAAGTTCGTGTCTGTGATACCATGGGATATGGGGTGAATTATCCGGGGGCTGTGATACCAAGGTCCATTCCAGGAATCATCTATGGCATACGCGTTCATGCAGGAGTGCCCAGTGAACTGATTGAATTTCATGGTCACAATGATTTCTATAAAGCGGTCAGCAACTCGTCTACGGCGTGGCTCTATGGGGCAAGCGGGGTAAACTGTTCTCTGTTTGGAATCGGTGAGCGCACAGGCAATACGCCGCTGGAGGCAATGGTGTTTGAATATGCCCAGCTTCGGGGAACGCTGGATAACATGGATACTGCTGTGATTACAGAGCTGGCGGAGTATTACGAGAAGGAGATTGGATACACAGTGCCGTCAAGAACACCCTTTGTGGGAAGGAATTTTAATGTTACACGGGCGGGAATCCATGCGGACGGGCTGCTTAAGAATGAAGAAATATACAATGTATTTGATACGGATAAATTCCTGAACCGACCGCCCCTTGTGGCTGTGTCCAATACATCTGGACTTGCAGGGATTGCCCACTGGATTAATACATATTTCCATCTGCCGGAAGGAAAGCAGGTAGATAAGAATACAGAAATGGTTGCAATGGTGAAGGCTTGGGTGGATAAGGAATATGAGGAAGGCCGCATGACGGTTTTGACGGATGAAGAATTGCTTGAAGTGATTGAAGCTGCAAGGAAGCGGTTAGGATGTGAGCTGATGTAAGGATAGAATAGGAGAAAAGGAATGGAAGAGTATCAAGACCGTTCATTGCGGGGCAGGGTCTTTCAGCGGCTTCGGGAGGATATTCTGTCAGGGGTCTATAAGGAACGGGATGAACTGCGGGAAATTACGCTTGGAGAGGAGCTTGGAGTCAGCAGGACTCCGGTAAGGGAGGCCCTTAGACAGTTGGAGCTAGAGGGCTTGGTTACGATTATTCCCAACAAGGGCGCATATGTAACGGGTATTTCCCGCAAGGATGTTGCAGACATTTATAAGATTCGTTCGATGTTGGAAGGAATGTGCGCCAGATGGGCGACGGAGCATATTACAGAGAAACAGATTGAAGAACTGGAGGAGGTATTGCTTTTGTCGGAGTTTCATCTGCGTAAGAAAAGCGAGGGTCAGGCGGAGCAGGTGACAGAGCTTGACGGGAAGTTCCATAAGATTTTGTACGAGGCCTCCAACAGCAGGATTTTGGAGCATGTGCTGTCGGATTTCCATAAATATGTGCAGATGGCCAGGGCGATGTCAGTGGGAGAGAAGAATCGGGCAGAGAAGTCCATACAAGAGCATCGTGAGATTCTGGAGGCCATAAAAAAGCAGGATGGAAAGCTGGCGGAAAAGCTGGCTAACCGGCATATTTTAAATGTGATGGAGAATCTGCATCTGACAAAATAGACGGGCTAAATGGGTCCCGAAAGATAATAAATGACAAAAATCAGGAGGTAATATATCATGACAAAGATTAAGATGACAACACCAATCGTAGAGATGGACGGCGACGAGATGACGCGCATCCTGTGGAAGATGATCAAAGACAATCTGCTAGAGCCCTTTATTGAGCTGAATACAGAGTACTATGACCTGGGGCTTGAGCATAGGAATGAGACGGATGACCAGGTGACTATCGACTCTGCAAATGCCACGAAGAAGTACAAGGTTGCTGTGAAATGTGCGACAATCACGCCCAATGGGGCACGTATGAAGGAATATCATTTGAAAGAAATGTGGAAGAGTCCCAACGGAACCATACGGGCGATTCTGGACGGAACCGTTTTCCGTACGCCTATTGTAGTTAAGGGAATTGAGCCTTGCGTAAGGAACTGGAAGAAGCCGATTACGATTGCAAGACATGCTTACGGAGATGTGTACAAGGGCTCAGAGCTTAAGATTCCAAATGCCGGTAAGGTGGAGCTGGTGTATACGGCTAAGGACGGGGCGGAGACAAGAGAATTGGTGCATGAGTTTGAGGGCTCAGGGATTGTTCAGGGGATGCACAATGTAGACCAGTCCATCGAGAGTTTTGCCAGAAGCTGTTTTAACTATGCGCTGGATCTTAAGCAGGATCTGTGGTTTGCCACCAAGGATACGATTTCTAAGAAATATGACCATACCTTTAAAGATATTTTTCAGGATATCTTTGATGCAGAGTATCAGGAGAAATTTAAAGAGGCGGGAATTACGTATTTCTACACGCTGATTGATGACGCCGTGGCCCGTGTGATGAAGTCTGAGGGCGGCTATATCTGGGCATGTAAGAATTATGACGGGGATGTGATGAGCGACATGGTTTCTTCTGCCTTTGGCTCCCTTGCCATGATGACCTCCGTTCTGGTATCTCCAGACGGGTATTACGAGTATGAGGCGGCCCATGGAACGGTGCAGAGACATTATTATAAGCATCTTAACAAAGAGGAGACATCTACAAACTCTGTGGCGACCATATTTGCATGGACAGGGGCGCTTAAGAAACGGGGAGAGCTGGATGGAAATCAGGAATTAATGGATTTCGCAGACAAGCTTGAGAAGGCTACTATTGATACCATTGAAGATGGGGAAATGACGAAAGATCTTGCCTTGATTACAACCATTGAGAACCCTACTGTGTTAAACAGTGAGGAGTTTATCAAGGCGATTGCAAAGAGATTATAATATTTGGGGGCTGTCAAAAGGACGGCCCCTTTTTTGACATCAGCTATCTACAATTCTTTGGAAAATTTTCTATAATAGTACCCGTAGGAGACGCCTAATATGATTAACGCTGCGAAGGAGCAGAGGATTCCAGTCAAATCTGTCTTTGTCTCAATTAGAAGGAAGGGCAGAATAATCAGCACATAGGTTATAATGTCAAATGTACGGGCTTTCGCCAGATCATGGATGGTTCTGGTGCGCTCGTCATTCTGGTCAATGACGGTCTGTCGGCTTTCTTCGGGGTATTTCTCGTACTGGTAGGTGGTTCCAAAGTAATGAATTCCGTTCAAAAACAGAAGGGCGCCTGTGTACTGGATGAGAGTCAGACAGATGGTGATTGGCAGGCTGTCGAAGAGGTGGAGGGATTTCACCATAAAGGCTATGACATGCATGGGAAATCCGACGAAGATAAAGATTTGTTTTTTCTTTTTGGTTGTCATGACTGTTCCCTCCTTAAAGCTATAGAATATAAAATGTAAAGTATATTTTCCATATGATTATTATAAACAAGAATCACAGTAATGTCAAGTTCGCTTTCCATAAATTTGGGTAGGAAAGGGTGAGTACTGGCAGTATGAAGATATCGTTAAATTTATCTGTGAAAACCATACCATTTTTATATGGAAAATGGTATAATAAAACCAAATATCATCAAATTCTGTGGGTCTGGATATGTTCCATAGCGTCTGCCCACATTACATAGATATGTAAAAGAGAAGGGAGAACAAGGACAAGATGAAGATACTGATGATTAATGGCACCATGAGACACGGCTCAAGCTACCATATCGGAAAGATGGTGATTGAGAAGATTGCGAGGGAAGAGGATCAGGTCATTGAGTTATTTCTTCCAAAGGACATGCCGGAATATTGTCGTGGGTGTGCTACCTGTATAATGGAGAGTGAGAAGAAGTGTCCAGATTATCTGATGTATATGAAGCGGGTGACACGGATGATCGACGAGGCGGACCTGTTGGTATTTACGTCGCCGGTTCATGTACTCCATGTGACAGGGGCTTTGAAGGTTTTGCTGGATCATTACGGATATCGTTTTATGGTGCACAGACCAGAGGAGAGTATGTTTAGCAAGCAGGCCGTGTGTGTGACCACCGGTGCAGGAGGCGGCATGAGATCCACGCTTAAGGATATTAAGAGCAGCTTGTTCTTCTGGGGTGTGGCAAGGATTTATACATACGGGATTGCCGTGTCTGCCATACGGTGGGAGGATGTGGAGATGTCCATAAAGGAGAAGATTGTCAATGATGTGGACCAGCTTGCTCTTAAGCTTACCAGGGATACGGCTTCTGTGACTCCGGCGTTGAAGACGAAGATTTTATTCTATATCATGAGACATATACAGCAGAACGGGAAACACCTTCCGGATGTCGCTTACTGGAAGGAAAAGGGATGGCTTGGGAAGGCGCGCCCGTGGAAGAAGGCGGCGCAGAAGACAGGACAGGAAAATTAATGAAAAGAGACGGGGCGTAGTAATATATTTTACTACGTCCCTAATTCTTCCCAGCGCTCATACAATTCCTCTAATTTTGCTGCAATGGCGGCCTTCTCATTGGCCAACTCCTGGCACCGGAGAGAGTTGGTAAAAACCTCCTCCTGCATCATAAGCCCGTCAATCTCTGCGTCCCGTTCCTCCAGACCCGTAATACATTCCTCAGTCTTTTTCAGTTCATTTAAGCGTTTGCGCTCCCGTGCCTGGGCCTCCTTCTGCTCCTGCCAGCTTAATTTTGCCTCAGATACGACTTCCACAGAGGAAGAAATGGTTTCCTCTCTGCCAGCATAAGCGGCGGTCAGCTCGTCTCTCTTTTCCAGATAATAGTCGTAGTTTCCAATGTAGTTGACGAAGGTATGGTTGACCAAATCCAGAATCCGTGTGGCTGTCTGGTTGATAAAATACCTGTCATGGGAAACATAGAGCAGAGTTCCTGTATAGTCGTTTAACGCCTTCTCCAGAATCTCCTTGGAGGAGATGTCTAGGTGGTTGGTAGGCTCGTCCAGAATCAGGAAATTCGCCCGTGAAAGCATCAGCTTCGCCAGAGAGACACGTCCCCTCTCACCGCCGCTTAAGTCCCCAATCCGTTTGAACACATCATCCCCTGTAAAAAGGAACGCTGCCAGCATATTACGAATCTTGGTGTTGGTAAGCTCAGGATAGTCGTCAGATATCTCGTCGAAAATGGTCTTGTCCATATGGAGTACATGGTGCTCCTGGTCATAGTAGCCAATCTCTACGTTGGCCCCAAGGGTAAAAGCTCCTGTATCGGCAAGAAGCACCTGGTTAAGTATCTTAAGGAGGGTAGTCTTTCCTGTTCCATTGTCCCCGATTATCGCAATATGCTCTCCCCGTTTGATTTCAAAGCTTACGTTCTGGAACAATACCTGGTTTGGGAAGGATTTGCCTAGAGCTTCAACGGTAAGCACGTCGTTGCCGCTTTGACGGGAGGGCTCTAGGTTTAAGTGAATCTCTGTATTCATCTCCACCGGTTTTTCCACCGGCTTGATTTTTTCCAACATCTTTTCACGGCTCTCCGCCCGCTTGATGGATTTTTCACGGTTAAATGAGCGCAGCTTTTCAATGACTGCCTCATGGTGTTTGATTTCCTGCTGCTGATTTAAGTACTCTTTAAGCTTGGCCTCCCGAAGCCTGCGTTTTTTCTCAGCATAGGCGCTGTAGTTGCCCATGTAGGTCATAAGGCTTCCAAGCTCAATTTCCAATATCTTTGTTACGACACGGTCAAGGAAATAGCGGTCGTGAGAGACGATCAGTACAGCGCCGGAATAGTTAAGTAGATAGGTCTCAAGCCAGGCGATGGAGTTTAAGTCTAAGTGGTTGGTGGGCTCGTCAAGGAGCAGGATATCCGGCTTTGTGAGCAAAAGCTTTCCCAGGGAAACCCGTGTCTTCTGGCCTCCTGAGAGGGTGGATACAGGCTTGGAGAAATCCTCCTCCCGAAAGCCCAGTCCCTTTAAGACGCCCGTAATCTCACTTTCGTAGGCGTATCCGTTTTCCCGCTCAAAAGCTGCCGTCAGGCGGTGGTAAGTCTCCAGGCGGGCGGTTAAGGCGTCCCCCTTTAGATGCTTAAGCTCACATTCAATGGAGCGAAGCTGCGCCTCCATGGCGATAATATCTGCTTTGGCTAGCTTCACCTCTTCATAAATGGTGCCGCCGCTTACCATGTCCTGATGTTGAGCAAGATAGCCTAATGTCTTACCTTTGGTGAGAATAATCTCTCCGGCGTCGGAGGAAAGTTCTCCTACAATCATTTTAAACAGCGTGGTCTTACCTGCGCCGTTTGGCCCTACAAGGGCTGCTTTTTCGTGTTCTTCTATATGAAAAGAGCCTTCGGTGACAATAACATTTTCCCCGAAGGACTTGCTGATTCCGTGACATGCCAGTATCATGATGCTCCTCCTTGTTCAGTGGTTTCTTTCATTATAACGAAAAATATACAAAATACAACTAAAAGTTTGACTTTAAACTTACAATTCTATATAATTGAGTATTAGAAAGGAAATGGAAGGTGAGTTTAAATTGGAAGAAAGAGAGATTTCCCAGGCAGTCATACGAAGGTTGCCCAGGTATTACAGATATCTTGGTGAGTTATTGGAGCACGGGGTAGAGAGGATCTCCTCCAATGACCTGAGCAGGCGGATGAAGGTGACTGCATCTCAGATTCGTCAGGATCTTAACAATTTTGGCGGATTTGGGCAGCAGGGATATGGATATAATGTCAAGTATCTGTATACGGAGATCGGCAAGATTCTGGGGCTGGAGGAGGATCACCGTATGATTATCATCGGTGCAGGTAATCTGGGACAGGCATTGGCGAATTATGCAGCATTTGAAAAACGGGGATTCATACTGAAAGGAATTTTTGACGTAAACCCCAGGCTCGCAGGCATGACGATACGGGGAGTTCCTGTGCGGATGATTGAGGAGCTTGGCGAGTTTGTGAAGGATAATGAGGTGGAGATTGCGGCTCTTACCATCCCCAAGGACAAGGCGATTGAGGTGGCGGAGTTTTTGGTTGTCAACGGTGTAAGGGCAATCTGGAATTTTGCCCACACGGACTTGAATCTGCCAGAGCACGTTATCGTTGAGAATGTGCATCTGTCGGAGAGTCTGATGCAGTTGTCCTATAAGATTAACCGGTTCAATAAGGAGCACAAAAAGTAATTATTTAAGGACTGTATGGAAATAACTTTTACGAAAAAGTATTTTTCATACAGTTTGTTGATTTTATCCAAAGGATATCTTTAAAAAGGTATGGGAGGAGATAAGATATGCAATATCTGGTGGACGGCCTTCAGATGAAGAAGGCGGATCAATATACGATAGAGAAGGTGGGAATTCCTTCTCTTGAGTTGATGGAGAGGGCGGCTGCCTCCTGTGTGAGAGTGATGGAGGAGGAAGGTCTTGACTTGTCTAAGCCCTGTATCGTCTGCGGTTCTGGAAATAACGGAGGCGACGGTTTTGCAATCGCAAGGCTTTTGTGGCGGAAGGAGCTGCGTCCCGTGGTCTGTTTCCCAGGCAATATGGCTCATTGTACTGAGGAGACGACACAGCAGATGGAGTGGTTCACTAAAATCGGCGGAGAGATATGCAACGAATTCAAGGCTGGTGAATATAGTATCATCATAGACGCAGTGTTCGGCGTGGGGCTTAGCCGTAAGATTGAAGGGAAGTATTTAACCCTGCTTACCCAGATGAACGAGGCAAAAGGAGTGAAGTTTGCCGTTGACATGCCCTCCGGTATTTCTGCGGACACAGGCAGGGTGCTAGGTACTGCATTTCGTGCGGATGTGACTGTAACATTTCAGTTGGAAAAACTGGGACTTGTGCTGTATCCGGGGAAGGAGTACGCAGGAAAGGTGCGCATAGAGGATATTGGAATTCATACAGAGGCGCTTTTGAAGGATTCAAGTCTTGCATATTGCTGTGATGAGACGGACTTAAGGAGGCTGCTTCCTATGCGCAAGGCAGATTCTCATAAGGGGACTTACGGGAAGCTATTGGTAATCGCCGGCAGTAAGGGGATGTCCGGCGCGGCTTTTTTCAACGCAAAGGCGGCGTACCTGTCCGGCGCAGGGCTGGTACGAATCTATACGCCAAAGGAGAACAGAGAAATCTTACAGCAGCTTCTTCCAGAGGCGATTATCAATGATTACACAGAGTATGAGGAGGAAGATCTGCTTAATCTTCTTTCCTGGGCGGACGGGGTCTGTATCGGCTCAGGGCTTGGGACTGGCAAGACGGCTTGCAAGCTGTTAAAGACAACGTTAGAGAGGGGAAAGGGTCCTTGTCTGATTGATGCAGACGGGCTGAATCTGCTGGCAGAGCATGAAGAATATTTGGATTTATCTGAAGCTGCAAAAGAACGGCAGATCGTGCTAACCCCTCATATGAAGGAAATGTCCCGTCTGGTTAATCAAAAGGTAGACGAATTGAAAACAAACCGTATTAATCTTCTAAGGAGTTATACCAAGAGCAGAGGATGTACCTGCGTCCTTAAGGATTCCCGCACTGTAGTCGCCACCCCAGGAGAGGGATTTTATGTCAATCAATCTGGAAACCCGTCGATGGCGAAGGCTGGCTCTGGCGACGTCCTTTCAGGAATCATAGCCGGACTTCTGGTACAAGGGCTTGGCTGTCACAAGGCGGCTGTGCTTGGAGTGTATCTCCATGGTCGGGCGGGGGATTATGCTAAGGCGGCGAAAGGAAGTTATAGCGTAATGGCTCAGGATCTGCTATTATATTTGAGTGAGGCATTTAAGAGACTGGAGGCAGAAAATGAAGAATTATAGCAGAGTTTGTGCAAGGATTGACCTTGATGCAATAGAATATAACATGGAGATGATGAGGAAAAACCTTGACGAAGGCGTGAAGATATTGTCTGTAATCAAATCCGACGGTTATGGGCATGGCGCCTTACAGGTAGCAAGATTCCTGGCCAAGAAGGAGTATATCTGGGGCTATGCAGTCGCAGCCCTTGACGAAGGAATGATTCTGCGAAAAGGTGGGATTGAGAAGCCAATCCTGGTGATGGGCTGTATTTTTCCGGAACAGTGGGAGGAAATGCTGCTCCATGAGATACACATGACCATTTATGACGTTAAGACGGCAAGGCGGGTGTCCGAATTTGCCGTAAAAATGGGAAAAAAGGCGTACATTCATGTGAAAATTGATACGGGAATGTCCCGTCTGGGATTTTTGGCTCAGGAGGATAGTATTGGCAGGATAGAGGAAATCAGCCGTATGCCGAACCTGGTTATTGAGGGCATGTACACCCATTTCGCCAGGGCTGATGAGACTGACAAGACGGATGCCAAAAGCCAGCTTGCCAAATTTATGTGGATGAAGGGCAGACTTGCCAAGCTTGGGGTTACGGCTTCCTATTATCATTGCTCCAACAGTGCGGGGATCATTGATTTAAGGGAGGCGTCTCTTAGTATGGTGCGGGCGGGAATCGCCACCTATGGTCTGTACCCTTCTGACGAGGTCAAAAAGGACCTGGTTCCCTTGCGTCCGGCAATGGAAATAATTAGCCATGTGGTTCATGTAAAATGGGTGGAGGCGCAAACGCCTGTAAGCTACGGAGGAACCTTTGTCACCTCAAGGCCCACCAGGATTGCAACCATCCCTGTGGGCTATGGGGACGGGTATCCAAGAAGCCTCTCCAACAAGGGTTATGTCCTGATACATGGGAAAAAGGCGCCAATCTTAGGCCGTGTATGTATGGACCAGTTTATGGTGGATGTGACGGACATTGACGATGTGGAATTTGGAGATTTGGTGACACTGGTAGGGCGAAACGGCGATGCATGGGTCACGGTGGAAATGCTAAGCAGCCTGGCAAAGAAGTTGCGGTACGAGTTTATCTGCAATTTTGGCAAGCGGGTTCCAAGGGAGTTTCTGCGGCACGGAAAAGTTGTGGAGCAGATGGATTATTTTGCATAAAAGATAGAATACATCCGACAAAAGATGGAAATACTCATCTTATCTTTAAGAAATCGGAGTGTGAAAAAGTGTGCAGGTAAGACGTGGAGATATCTATTATGCAGATTTAAGCCCTGTGGTGGGTTCAGAGCAGGGAGGCGTAAGGCCAGTGCTGATTATACAGAACGACGTGGGCAACAGACACAGCCCGACTGTGATCTGTGCCGCCATCACGTCAAGGATGAATAAGGCGAAGCTGCCGACTCATGTAGAGATTGATGCGAGGCGGTATCAGATCGTCAAGAACTCTGTGGTGTTGTTGGAGCAGGTACGGACGATAGATAAACAGCGGCTTCGGGATCTGGTGTGCCATCTGGACAAGGAGATTATGAACAGAGTAGATGAAGCGCTGAAGGTTAGTTTTGAGCTTCATACATAGGGCGCTCAAAAATAGTAAAGGAGTAAGAGACATCAGTTATGGAAGAAGGCAGTTTGTTCCAACGGATGAAATATCTGTTAAAGGGTGAGGATGAGCTTGCAGAGGATGCGCAGAAGGAAGCGGCGGGACTAATCCACAATATTATCCGCTATTTGGATAAGGATGCAAAGGATATTATGACTCACCGGAAGCATATTGTAACGATTGACAGCGGGGAGCTGCTTGAGGATGCGCTTAAGTTTATGCTTAAGGAGAATTTTTCCAGATTTCCCATCTGTAAGGGAGACATTGACGAGATTATTGGAATTATCCATCTGAGGGAGGCCATGTCATGTTATCTGGATGAAAAGCTAAGGAAGGTTCCCCTCAAGGACCTGACGGGCTACATAAGGTCTGCGGCGTTTATACCGGAGACAAAGAGTATTGACACGTTATTTAAGGAAATGCAGGCGGACCAGAACCATATCCGCATTGTGCTGGACGAGTATGGACAGACCTCAGGGCTTGTGACCATGGAGGATATTTTGGAGGAAATCGTAGGAAATATTCTTGACGAGCATGACGAGGAGGACGAGCGCATCAGAAGGCTTCAGAACGGAAATCTTCTGGTCAATGGGATGGTGGATTTGGAGGATTTGGAGGACATTCTACCCATCGTGTTTGAGAAGGATGAGTTTGAGACGCTGAACGGCTTCTTAATCCAGCAGCTGGACCGGATTCCAGGGGAGGACGAGCAGTGCATCGTTGACTATGGGGGATATCGCTTTACAGTTCTTCTGGTGGATAATAACACAATCCAAAGGGTTAGGATTGAAAAACGGTGGGAAGAATGATAAAATAATTTAGATTAGAATAAGAGAGAGGTAGGAAATATGTCAGGACATTCAAAATTTGCCAATATCAAGCATAAAAAAGAGAAAAACGACGCAGCGAAAGGGAAGATTTTCACGAAGATTGGGAAGGAGCTTGCAGTTGCGGTAAAAGAAGGAGGAAGCGCAGATCCGGCCAATAACAGCCGCCTTCGGGATGTGATTGCCAAGGCCAAGGCGAATAATATGCCTAACGATACCATTGACCGCAATATTAAGCGGGCGGACAGCGACGCCAACGCCGCCAATTATGAGCATATTACATATGAAGGGTATGGGCCTAACGGTACGGCGATTATTGTGGAGACGCTGACGGATAACAAGAACCGTACTGCCTCCAACGTAAAGAACGCATTTACCAAGGGAAACGGGAATGTGGGGACGCCGGGATGTGTTTCCTTTATGTTTGACAAGAAGGGTCAGATTGTGGTGGACAAGGAAGAATATGAGGGAGATTCAGATGAACTGATGATGATGGCCTTAGATGCAGGGGCGGAGGACTTCGTAGAGGAGGAGGACAGCTTCGAGATTCTGACGGCTCCTGATGATTTCAGCGCCGTTCGGGTGGCGCTTGAGGAAGCAGGAATCAAGATGGCTGCCGCTGAGGTGACGATGATTCCTCAGACTTATGTGGAGCTTACGGACGAGAAGGATATTGCAAGTATTCAAAAGACGTTGGATATGCTGGATGACGATGATGATGTGCAGGATGTGTATCATAACTGGGACGAATGACGGACAGTACAGGTGAAAAGTGAGGGACGTTCTGCGGAAGGGAGATTAATGGAGGAGACCAGGAAGAAGCTTGAGGATTTTTTTGACGAGATGGTTAAGTCTATGAAATATTTTAAGAAGAAGTCCTATGAGCAGTATTTTAAAGATACCTATGAAAAGTACAGAGATTTGTTCATGTCGCTTCCGGCTCTGTGCGAGGGGGAGGAGGAGACAGCTTCGGCAGCGATTGAGGAGCTGGCTTCTGTGATTCCCATGTATGCCAGAAGAAAATTTCTTGATGTGCCAAAGCAAAAGAAAGAGCCTGTGGGGATTGATTATAATATGGCAATGGCGGTATATGTGGTGCCGATGCTGGTTTATCAGCATGAGCCTGTCAATGAACAGATTGCCCAGCAGATGGTTGAGATTTGGAATGAAAGCCAGGTAACGGGACTTCGGCTTCAGAAGTCGGATTATGAGAAGATTGCCGGAGGCTTTCGGAAGGGCTTGTGCTATATTACAACGGCTGTGTGTGAGTGTCAGGGAAAATCAGATGACTGCAGGGAGCTTACCATCCTTCGCAGATACAGAGATGATTATTTGATGCAGTCAAAGGAGGGGCGCGCCATGGTGGAGGAATACTATGAGATTGCGCCGGCGCTGGTGCTTTCCATAGGGATGCATAAGGAGCCATGGAAGATATATCAGGAGATATATGAGGATTATTTATGCCCTTGTGTAGAATATGCCAAGAATGAAGAAAATGTAAAATGCAGAGAATTGTATGGGGATATGGTGGGCAGTCTGAGACAGAGATTCGCGCCGTCCCACTATTTAAACTAGTGTAATGTAAATGTGTCAGTACACTAGGGTAATTACATATCCTTAAGAACAAAGGAGAGATAAGGCATTATGAGTAATTATAAGACAGAAACCAAATGTATCCAGTCGGGATATACGCCGGACAACGGGGAACCAAGGGTGGTGCCCATCTACCAGAGCACCACGTTCAAATACAGCTCCAGCGAGCAGATGGGACGTCTGTTTGATTTGGAGGAATCAGGGTATTTTTACACACGCCTCCAGAATCCCACCAATGATGCTGTGGCGGCTAAGATCTGCGACTTGGAGGGCGGCGTGGCGGCTATGCTGACATCTTCCGGACAGGCGGCGAATTTTTATGCGGTGATGAATATTGCACAGGCGGGCGACCATGTGGTGTGCGCTTCTGCAATCTACGGGGGAACCTACAACCTCTTTGCTCACACAATCCGAAAGATGGGTGTGGAGGCCACATTTGTGGAGCCGGACTGTACAGAGGAGGAGCTTAATGGGGCTTTTCAGGAGAATACCAAGGCTGTATTTGGAGAGAGTATTGCAAATCCGGCGCTGGTGGTTCTGGATTTTGAGAAGTTTGCCAAGGCTGCCCATGCCCATGGGGTTCCGTTTATTGTAGATAACACCTTTGCAACGCCTGTAAACTGCAGGCCCTTTGAGTGGGGGGCGGATATTGTGACCCATTCCACCACCAAATACATGGACGGCCATGCGTCCTGTGTGGGAGGCGCCATTGTGGACAGCGGGAATTTTGATTGGGAGGCTCATAAGGAGAAGTTTGGAGGGCTTACCACGCCGGATGAGACCTATCATGGAATCGTCTATACAGAGAGATTCGGCAAGGGCGCGTATATTACCAAGGCGACGGCCCAGCTTATGCGGGATTTGGGCTCCATTCAGTCCCCCCAGAATGCATTTTTGTTAAATATGGGGCTTGAGACGCTGCATCTGCGCATGGAGAGACACTGTGAAAATGGAAAGAGGGCCGCAGAGTTTTTACGCAAGCATGATAAAGTTGCGTGGGTAAACTGTCCGTCTCTGCCGGGTGATCGGTACTATGAGCTTGCCAAGAAGTATATGCCTAAGGGAACCTGCGGGGTGATTACCTTTGGGCTAAAAGGCGGCAGGGAGGCGGCAGTTCGGATGATGGACAGCTTAAAGATGATTGCCATTGTGACCCATGTGGCGGATGCGAGAAGCTGTGTGCTTCATCCGGCAAGCCATACCCACCGTCAGATGAATGATCAAGAGCTTATGGAGGCAGGCGTACAGCCAGATTTAATCCGGTTCAGCGTAGGGATTGAGCATATTGACGATATTATTGCAGATCTTTCACAGGCATTAGAACAGGTATAAAGGTATAAGATTTGTAAAACACTTCCATACTAATGAAGGATAGGAAAATATGTATGGAGGTGTTTTTTTATGTCAGACGGAGTACGTGAAGAACAAAAGCGGGAACAGATTAAGGAAATGGGAAGTGTGGATTTGGAAGGGAGCAAGAATCGGCACAAGATTAAGCTGCTGACCGTGATTGGGGAGATTGAGGGGCATGAGGCGGTTTCCGGCAATGCCAAGGCCACCAAGTACGAGCATCTTCCCCCTGCTTGCCGAGGTGGAGGACAGTGACGAGATTGAAGGGCTTTTAATCCTTCTGAATACCCTGGGGGGGAGACGTGGAGGCAGGGCTTTCCATCGCGGAGATGATTGCTTCCTTAAGTAAGCCTACGGTTTCTCTGGTGCTTGGCGGAAGCCATTCGATCGGAGGGCCCTTGGCTGTTTCAGCCAAATACTCCTTCATTGTTCCAAGCGGAACCATGATCATCCATCCTGTGCGCTCTAACGGAATGTTTATCGGCATAACCCAGAGCCTGCGCAATATGATTAAGACTCAGGACCGGATTACAAGGTTTCTTGCTGACCATTCTCATATGACCCAGAAGCGTATCGAGGAGCTGATGCTGAACCAAAGGGAGCTGGTCAAGGATGTGGGAACGCTTTTGGAGGGAAAGGACGCTGTGAGGGAAGGTTTAATCGACGAGGTGGGCGGTATGAGCGACGCGTTGAATAAATTGCACGAAATGATTGACGAGTGCCGAAGGAAAAAGAGTGAAAATATGTAATGACAGCCCTTTTCAAAAATGATATACTATTATTGCATTATTTTGCCAGAATAAGGGGGAGAGTATGATGGCAGCTAAAGCAAAAAAACAGGGGAGCAAAAAATCGACGAAAAAGAAGAACGTGGAGACGAGCTTTGTAGGGACGGAGATCGTCATATGGATGACGCTTGCCGTAAGTATCCTTCTGATGATCAGTAACTTTGGCGTCGGCGGCTTCGTAGGGAAGCTGCTGGCCGGTATGATGGAGGATGTCTTTGGGTGGGCGGCATTTGTGATTCCGTTTGTCCTGTTCGGCTCCGTAACATTTATCATATCCAATCGGGGGAACCCCAACGCTTATGTGAAGGTGGGGGCAGTCTTATGTCTTATGGTTCTTGCCTGTACATTTCTTCAACTGGTTGACAAAAAGGGCGGGCTTTTGGGTGAACTGCTGGCGGGTATTCTGACGCCGGCAATCGGAGTCGCCGGAGCCTATGTGGTGGATATTATCCTGATGATTATCTGTCTGGTGATTATCACAGGTAAGTCTGCCCTTAAAGGCGTTAAGAATCACGGTGGGAAGGTGTACGACAGGGCGAAGCAGGATGCGCTTCGCAGGCGTGAGACGGCAGAGGAACGGCGGAAGATGAGGGAAACTTCTCTGATGGAAATGAAGAAGGAGGCGGCAAAAAAGTCCCGCAAAAGAAGCGACCGCCATGTGGAGGGAGTTTCTTTTAATACGGAGATTGGAAAGAAGCCGGTACAACCATCGGTGGTCGAGCCGGAGGATTGGCAGACAGAGGGAATGCAGACGAAGAATGAGCCCCATAAGGGAATGGAATTTGTCATCAACCGCGGCGGCGACGAACCTATAGAGGAAGCTATGGAAAATGACATGACGTTATCGAAAGAAGCGGAGGTTTCCTTAGATGTGGGTGCGCATAAGCCGGAGGAGGAAGCAGAAGGACTAGAAGCGGCTGTGGCTAAAAGCCAAAGGAAGAACTCAAAGGCAAAAGAGGATGCCGCGGACGAAACGGCGGCTGTGGCGTCTGCCATTGCTTCTGAGAATCAGAAGCCAAAGAAGGCATATCGGATGCCCCCTATTTCCTTGCTTAAAAAGGGAGTCAAACAGAAAGGGGAATCGGATGCCAGTCTTCGGGAGACTGCCATGAAGCTTCAGCAGATTCTACAGAATTTTGGGGTAAAGGTTACTGTGACCAATGTAAGCTGCGGCCCTTCTGTTACCCGTTATGAGCTGCAGCCGGAGATGGGGGTAAAGGTCAGCAAGATTGTAGGTCTTTCAGATGATATAAAGCTTAATCTGGCTGCGGCTGATATCCGAATCGAAGCGCCGATTCCAGGCAAGGCTGCGGTAGGCATCGAAGTGCCCAACAAGGAGAATTCTCCGGTCATGTTTCGGGAGCTTCTGGAGTCTATGGAATTCAAAAACAGCAGCTCTAAGATTTCATTTGCTGTGGGAAAAGATATTGGGGGCAAGACTGTGGTGTCAGATATCGGGAAGATGCCCCATGTGCTGATTGCCGGTCAGACTGGCTCCGGTAAGTCGGTGTGCATCAATACGCTGATTATGAGTATTCTATATAAAGCGCTGCCGGATGAGGTCAAGCTGATTATGATTGACCCCAAGGTGGTGGAGTTAAGCGTTTATAACGGGATTCCCCATCTGTTGATTCCGGTGGTGACGGACCCGAAGAAGGCGGCAGGCGCCCTTAATTGGGCGGTTGCAGAGATGGACAGGCGTTATCGGGAATTTGCAGAGTATGGTGTGCGGGACATGAAGGGGTACAATGAGAAGGTGATGTCCGCGCCGCCGGAAAACGGCACACAAAAGGAGCCTTTGCCTCAGATTATTGTAATCGTGGATGAGCTGGCGGACTTGATGATGACCGCGCCAGGCGAGGTGGAAGGAGCCATCTGCCGTTTGGCACAGCTTGCCAGAGCAGCGGGAATTCATCTGGTTATTGCGACCCAGAGGCCGTCGGTCAATGTTATTACAGGACTGATTAAGGCAAACATGCCTTCCCGAATTGCGTTTTCCGTGTCGCAGGGCGTAGATTCCCGTACCATTATCGACATGAACGGAGCTGAACGACTTTTGGGAAAGGGCGATATGCTGTTCTACCCTGCGGGTTATCTGAAGCCTGCCAGGGTGCAGGGGGCCTTCGTCTCGGATAAAGAGGTTCAGGATGTGGTGGATTTCCTGAAGGAAAACAGTGAAGCGGTTACATACGACGAAGAAGTGGTGAACCATGTGAATACCAACCAAGGCGGCAGTATACCGGCCGCGGGCGCTTCCGTGGAGGAGGATGCCCACGACGCCTATTTCGTAGAGGCGGGACGGCTCATCATAGATAAAGATAAGGCGTCTATCGGGATGCTGCAGCGGGCATTTAAGATTGGCTTTAATCGGGCGGCAAGGATTATGGACCAGCTTGCCGAGGCAGGGGTCGTAGGACCGGAAGAAGGGACGAAACCGAGAAAGGTGCTGATGGCGCCAGAGGAGTTCGACCAGTTTGTATCAGGTAACGAAGCTTAATATACATAACAGATAAAAGAAAGGATGGGGAATGCGATGAAAACAGATATCCAGATTGCACAGGAGGCACAGATGGCCCATATTAAGGATGTGGCTAAAGTCGTAGGAATCAATGAGGAGGAGCTTGAGTTTTACGGGAAGTATAAAGCAAAGCTCTCTGACGAGGTATGGGAGAGGATTAAGGACAGGCCGAATGGAAAGCTGGTGCTTGTGACGGCAATCAACCCTACCCCTGCAGGGGAAGGAAAGACTACCACCACGGTTGGTTTAGGGCAGGCTTTGGCAAAACTTAATAAAAAGGCAATCATTGCCCTTCGGGAGCCTTCTCTTGGACCCTGTTTTGGAATCAAGGGAGGCGCGGCTGGAGGCGGATATGCTCAGGTAGTGCCAATGGAGGATTTGAATCTTCATTTTACGGGAGATTTCCACGCCATTACGTCGGCAAATAACCTGCTGGCAGCCATGCTTGACAACCATATCCAGCAGGGCAACGCGCTTCAGATTGATCCAAGACAGGTAGTCTGGAAACGCTGTCTGGATATGAATGACCGGAATCTGCGCAATATCGTGGTTGGTCTTGGAAATAAGATGGACGGCATGGTAAGGGAAGACCATTTTGTCATCACAGTGGCGTCGGAGATTATGGCGATTCTCTGTCTGGCAGAGGATATACAGGATCTGAAAAAACGTCTTGGAAGGATTATTGTGGCATATAATTTTAACGGTGATCCTGTAACGGCAGATGAGCTTGAGGCAACAGGCGCCATGACGGCTCTTTTAAAGGATGCCATCAAGCCCAATCTGATTCAGACCTTAGAGCATACGCCCGCACTGGTTCACGGAGGACCTTTTGCTAATATTGCCCATGGCTGCAACAGTGTAAGAGCCACCAGAATGGCGCTGAAGCTTTGCGATATTACCGTCACTGAGGCTGGCTTCGGGGCAGACCTGGGGGCGGAAAAGTTTTTGGATATCAAGTGCCGCAAGGCAGGCTTTCGACCGGATGCCGTGGTTCTGGTTGCGACGGTGCGCGCTTTGAAATATAATGGCGGAGTTTTGAAGGAGGATCTTGGGAAGGAAAACCTTGAGGCCCTTAAAAGAGGGATTGTGAATCTGGAGAAGCATATTGAGAATATCAAGAAATATGATGTTCCGGTTGTGGTAACCTTGAATTCCTTCGTGACGGATACGGATAAGGAGAATGAATATATCCGTAAGTTCTGCGAGGAGAAGGGCTGTGAGTTTGCTCTCTCTGAAGTGTGGGAGAAGGGAGGCGAGGGAGGAATCGCCCTGGCGCAAAAGGTTCTTGATACCCTGGAGCATAAGGAGAGCCATTTCCATACCCTGTATCCGGATGAGTTGTCTTTGGAGGAGAAGATTGAGACAATCGCGAAGGAAATCTATGGTGCAAGAGGGGTTGTCTATGAGCCGGCTGCAAAGAAGCAGCTTGGAAAGATTACCTCCATGGGCTTTGGAAGCCTTCCTGTCTGTATGGCGAAGAATCAGTACTCCCTGTCTGACGACGCCAAGAAGCTGGGACGTCCTACGGATTTTGACATTCATATCAGAGAAGTGTATGTCAGCGCCGGAGCAGGATTTGTAGTTGCGCTTACAGGCGCCATTATGACCATGCCGGGCTTGCCGAAGGTTCCGGCAGCCAATGGGATTGATGTATCAGACGATGGGAAGATCACCGGATTGTTTTAAGAAAAACCTGCCGGAATCTGTTAGGGTAACGGCAGTAAGTAGGGGGGTCTCTTAAGATGAAATGCGAGTATTGCGGATATGAGATACCGGAGGGGATGTTGTACTGTGAATCATGCGGCAGGGAAGTACGCATTGTTCCAGATTACAATCCCTTGGATGACATGCTTACTGAGCAGATAAGGGGTGCCATTAACGGCGAGGATGATTATATTGACTATGGCTCTATAAGGGATACGAAATCCACAAGGAGCAGTACAGGCAGGAATACCGGACGGGGGACGAACCGAGACATGGGCGGAGTGGGACGAAGCACCAGTCGGGACATGGGCGGCGGAGTGAGCCGAAGCACTAGTCGGGACATGAGAAATGGAGCGAGCCGAAGCACCAGTCGGGACATGGGCGGCGGAGTGAGCCGAAGCACTAGTCGGGACATGAGAAATGGAGCGAGCCGAAGCACCAGTCGGGACATGGGCGGCGGAGTAAGCCGGAATACAGGTCCCCGTCGGGGTAATGTAACCGAAAATATGTCTGAGCGCGACCGGAAGCGCAGGCAGGCAGAGCGCAAAAAAGCAAAGCGGCGCAAAAGGACGGGATGTCTGTTGGTCTTGTTCTTAATCATTGCGGCGATTGCCGGAGGTATGGTCTATCTGTATATGAATTCCTATCAGGGAATTGTAAGCAGGGGAAACAAGGCGTTAAAGGCAGGAGAATTGAATCAGGCAATCGCATATTTTGAGCGGGGCATCCGAAAAGACGAGGCGAAAAAGGATGCCTATGTGGGATTGTCCAAGGTCTATATTGCAAAGAAGGACTTAGACTGGGCAGAATCCATTTTCTCAGAGGCGATAAAAAAACAGCCGAAAAATGCGAATATATATCAGGCATATGTGGAATTCTATATGGATACGGAGCAGAAGGAGAAGATTCCGCTGCTTCTTGAAGATGTGGACGGAGATGTGGCTGAGCGGCTGGCAGGCTACATTGTTGCCAGTCCCCAATTCAGTCTGGACGACGATGAGGTCTACGAGGATGTCCAGGAGTTGTCCCTTACTACGGAGGAGGGTTACAAGATTTATTATACAGATGACGGAACCGAGGCGACAATCCGCAGCAAGGAATATACTGAACCAATTCAGCTTGGTGAAGGAGTAAACGAGATCTCTGCCCTTGCCGTTGACGATAAAGGAGTTCCGGGACTGCCGGTAAAGAAGACTTATACAGTAGAGCTTCCTATTGTGGATGCTCCGGCCGTGTCCCCGTCTACCGGTCAGTATAGTTCGGCAGTCCAGATTGAGATTAAGGTGCCGGAAGGGTATACGGCTTATTATACCACGTCCGGAGAGGAGCCTTCTACGGCGTCCAGTAAGTATATAGGACCTATAGACATGCCGGAGGGCGAGACTTTGTTTAAGGCAATCCTTGTAAATGGAAAAGGAAGGTCCAGCGGAGTTACCACCAGGAATTATGTGCTTGAGACGCAGTAGACATGGATTTTTTCAGGAAATGAACGCTCTTTAACGGAGCGTTTATAGATAAGAAAGGAGAAAAAGCTTATGAAGTATGTATGTGATGTATGTGGATGGGAGTATGATGAAGAAGTAGGTTATCCGGAGGGAAATATCGAGCCGGGAACTAAGTGGGAGGATGTGCCTGAGGATTTCTTGTGTCCGCTGTGTATGGTTGGAAAGGATCAATTTTCTGAGGTATAATATGGCACAGGGATCAGAGTAAGATAAGGCTGTTGTAGCACTGTAGATGTGAACAATCATCAGAAAAAGCAGGGGATAGGAGGTTTCGCTTTTTGTCCCTTGCTTTTTGCTGTTATTTAAGGTTGATTTCATGATCATCAGGCGAATGGATTGTCATATTTCTTATAGATGCTTATTACAATGATAGTAATAGAGCAAATTATGAGGAGTCAGTGTATGAAATCTATTGTGGCAATGCTGCTTGCCGTCTTGCTGTTTGTACAGCCAGTGCATGGTATGGAGGCGAAGGAGACGATTCTGTATACGGATGTACAAAGAGATGAGACGAAGGAGAGCGAAGACACAAAGGAGAAGATGGAGAGTCAGGAAGCTGCTGAAGCCCAGAAGGAAGCAGAAGAAGCGGTTCAGAATGAAGATGAAGCTGCCCAGGAAGAAGGGGATTCGGGCAGCGCAGCGGCGGGGCAGGTGGAGGTTTCTGCGCCCTCCGCGATTCTGATGGAATCCTCCACAGGGCAGGTAATTTATGAGAAAGACGCGGATACACAGCGTCCTCCAGCCAGTGTGACAAAGGTTATGACCCTTCTTCTGATTTTTGATGCGCTGGCGGATGGGAAGATTAAGCTGGAGGATTCGGTTACGACTTCTGAGTATGCGGCGTCTATGGGCGGGTCCCAGGTGTTTTTAGAGCCGGGGGAGGTGCAGACGGTGGATACATTGATTAAGTGTATCTCTGTGGCAAGTGCGAACGACGCATGTGTGGCAATGGCAGAACACATCTGCGGCAGTGAAGAGGAATTCGTGGCACAGATGAACAAAAGAGCCGAGGGTCTTGGAATGAAGAATACCCATTTTATCAACTGCAACGGCCTTGATGCTGACGGGCATCTGACAACGGCTAAAGATATTGCCCTGATGTCAAGAGAGCTGATTACAATGTACCCTCAGATTCATGATTACTGTACCATCTGGATGGAGAATATTACCCACACGACGAAAAAAGGGACGTCTGAATTCGGGCTGTCCAACACGAATAAACTGATTCGGCAGTATGAATATGCCACCGGTCTGAAAACAGGCTCTACCAGCAAAGCAAAGTTCTGTGTGTCAGCCACGGCAAAAAAGGATGATACGGAGCTGATTGCTGTTATCATGGCCGCGGACGACAGCAAGGCGCGTGTGAGAGACGCCATTGCCCTTTGCAATTATGGATTTGGGAAATGCAACAAATACCAAGAGAAGGGGACAAAACCTGTAAAACCTGTGAAGCTTGCAAGAGGGGTGAAGGAGACGGTCAAGGCGGCGCAGAAAGAACCGTTTACATACATAGACACAACGGGAGCAGATTTGAAAGGAATGGAGCGGAAGGTAAAAGTCAGTAAGAAATTACAGGCTCCAATCAAAAAAGGCGATAAGGTAGGCGTTGTGAAATATTATCTGAATGGCCAGGAGGTAGGCAGCAGGGAGCTGATCGCCTCTGAGAATGTGGATGCAATCAGTTACCAGAGTGCGCTTGTAGATACGATTGAGGAATGGCTGCTGTGATTTACAATTAGAAATGATGAAAAAGGGACGCCTGAAAAATGTTATAAAACAGCATTTTTTCAGACGCCCTTTTTTGTCATAAAATACGAAATATATTGACGGTATAGTCAGTTACTCCTGGGCTTCCTTCAAATAGCTATATTCCGGTTCCTCATGCTCGATATCAATGATTCGGACGTCTTTTGCAGAGGCGATTAATTCCTGGGAATGTGTGGCAGCGATAAACTGAACATTGGGAAATACTCCGCGAAGTGCGTCGATCACTTTTCCCTGCCACTGGGAATCTAAATGCATATCCAGCTCATCAATCAATACAATTCCTTTTGTCTTGGCAATCTCCTCCTGTTTATGGGGATTTAGCATAGCCATCCGGCAGGCAATATCAAAAACCATCCAGATTAGGGACTGGAAGCCTGCGCTTTGATGTCCCACCGGCAGGATGCGCTGTCCATCCTGATACATGAAATCGTCTAATTTTTTATCGTAAAAGAATTTACATGATTCTTTGCCGTTCATCCGGTTTGCGAAATCAGCCGCTGTATTCATGACTGCTTCATATTCTTTGGTATTTTCCATCTTAGAGCACCAGTTAAACAGAAACCTTTGATTGGTTTCTTCCGATAAAGCACCCATATATCCCACTGTTCTTGCATATTTTTTACGAAATATATTTTCCGTCTTTTCTAATCTCAATGAGCAGGCCCTTCCCACTCCCTGAAAACTTAATAAGGGCAGGTCTAACTCCGCTTTCTTAGAAAGCCGCCGCAGGATGGCCGCAGTATCTTTGGGCTGAATCGAGCTTTTGGAGGCATGGATGCTGGTTCGGCTCATAATCCAGCGGACGGGTATATTAATTCCTTCGACACTCGCAACCAGAGTGACTTCAACCGGAACGGAGTAACTGCACTCTAATGTGCCCTCGGCAGATGTGCTGTACACTTTGCTGATCTCGTCTCTGGTAAAATGTGTGACGGAAAAGCCTTCGATTCCCGAAAGTATTGCAGTAAGGCCAGAGGACAGGGCATTGAGGATAGAGGTCTTCCCTTTTCCGTTGGTTCCTTTTATTAAATGAAAGCCTGGCTTAAATTCCAGACGCAACTGTTCAATTCCTCTAAAATTCGTTATCTGTGCATTGATGAAATGCATGGTACACCTCCTGAAATGTTGCTGATTTAGTATTTTTGTACTAGACATAAGTATAATCTTTTTTTGAGGGTTTAGCAATGGATAAATCGGGAATTGGGGATTTTTAGGTAACAGTGAAGCCGGAAGGCTGAACTGTTACATTTTTAGGTTATTTTGGGGACAAATCACAGAAGGTTTAAAAGCAAATTTCGCAGAGTATCATCCTCTGCGAAATTTATTTTAAAAAGAACATTATTTATTGTAACTATCTAAGGCAAATAAGTCAATACCTAAAATATTTTTGTAATAATTTGGAGAAATTTTGTATGTAAAACATAGGATAAGTTCCAATTATTTTATAAATTTATTGAGTAATTTAAGAAATTTATAGATTGAATCAGATAATTTTCCGGCCGAATAAACACAAAATTTTCGCAGAGGATGATACTCTGCGAAGTTGGAGGGATTCATATCTGGTATTTATTTCCCTGCCGTAAGCAGGAAGAACAAAAGACTCTGAATTTGTGCAGAAGATGTTTTTCACAAGAAGCGTTACAGGACACATTTCTTCTAACCTATGACTGTATGCGCCGCTATCAAGGAACGTGGCATTTGGAGAAGAAGCTGATCTTTCCGGCAAATGTGGTTCTGGAGAGCAAAAATGAGAAACTTCTGGAATATGAGATTAGACAGGGTCGTGATGAGATTGGAAAAAGCAGAGAAATCCTCAAAATCAGTCCGGATGAAGAAAATTTTCTTAGATTTCTGTGCGGAGACAAAAAGCATGTGGGAATGTCCAGAGGCGTGATTTTTGAAGGAGTTACAAAAGTGACAGAGGGACCGCTTAAAGGGTTAGAAGCGCAGATTTGTAAGATTGACCGACATAAGCGGCTGGCAAGGCTTGAAACGCCGCAAGGTGAGAATGTCAGATACGTATTGGCTGGATTAGAGATTATGGAGAAGGTTGTATGACAGAGCGTATTAGCTGGTATGTAATGCGTACAGTTTTGGGGAAAGAGCAGGAAGCTTGCGCACTTGTGGAAAAGAAGATTGACCAAAGCTTGTGGGAATGCTGCAGAATCCTTAAGAAGCAGCAGTTGTTCCGAACACAGGGAAGATATCTGCTTTGCAGAAAAGAGATGTTCCCAGGCTATATTTTTGTAGAGACAAGATTTCCTGGAGAGCTGGCAGAAGAATTGCAGAAAGCAAGGCAATTTCCGCAGCTAATTGGAAGCGGTAGAGCAGAGCTTGTATCCATAGAGCCGGAGGATTTGAGGTTTCTTATAAATGTATGCGGCAGGAAGCTTGCGCAGGATATGAAGCTGTCTACCGTGGAAGTAGATGAAAAAGGACAGGTGAAAAGCGCTGCCGGAGTGTTAGCGCCATATCTGAATCAGATTACCAGACAGAGACTTAGGCACCGGTATGTGATGGCGAGAGTGCAGCTATTTAATCGGCAGGAGGAGGTGCTGTTTGGGATTCGGATGGAGGGAGATCCGGCGTAGAGGCAAAGCAGAATCAGAAAATCAGGAATATCTCTTGAAGCATTGGCACTTGATGATATGAATGACGGACATAAAGGATCATGACTGTGGCTGTGCAGATCTGCACAGGTATGGATGGCGAAGCCTGCCTTATAGGATGGCGAAGGTTGGCAAGCTGTTTAAACATGTGTTGGGAGGATATATGTGGTATGTAATGCAGGTAATTTCTGGCAAGGAAAGAAAAACTGTTATGATGATGAAACAAATTCTTTCCTGCGATGTTTTAGAAAATTGTTTTATTCCGATACGCAGACTTAAGAAAAAATATAAAGGGAAATGGCAGGAAATAACCGAAAAGCTGTTTCCAGGTTATGTTTTTTTAATCTCTGGACAGCCACAGTTATTGTACGATGAATTGGAGAAAATTCCGACGTTGACAAAGCTGTTGGGAAGCTGCGAGGAGTATTTTACCCCATTGTCAAAATCGGATATACACTTTTTACAGAACACATTAGAAGAAAAGAATATTAATCCCAAAGAGTATCAAGAACAATCAGAGACACCTACAGTTGAATTATCGAAAGTGGTTGTGAAAGATAACAGGCAAATACAGATTCTCTCTGGACCGCTTACGAATCTGGAGGGACAGATTAAAAAGGTAAACCTGCATAAGAGAATAGCAATAGTAGAAACAGAATTTATGGGAAGCCGGTCGATGATACATCTAGGGATTGAGATTGTAAATGAGGAAATAGTATTTCAGGAGAATAGATGATGGAAAAAAAGGATGAATTTATTTCTGGTCAAAGATTTGCAGGTATAAAGCCATTCCCCGAAAAAGTTTGGCTGTCGTCACCCACCATGCATGGAGACGAGCAGAGATGGGTAGATGAGGCAATCCTTTCCAACTGGGTGACGACACTTGGAGAGAATGTAGACGCTGTGGAGAGGATGACTGCTAAGAAGGTTGGAAGGCAGTACGCAGTTGCGCTCAGCGCCGGTACAGCTGCGCTTCATATGGCTGTTCGTCTTGCGGGTGAGAGGCTGTATGGACCGAAGCCTGCGAATGTGGGGGTGCTTAAGGGAAAGAAGGTATTTTGCTCTGACTGTACCTTTGATGCCACAGTGAATCCGGTGGCATATGAGGGAGGCGAAGCAGTTTTCATTGATATGGAGATGGATAGCTGGAATATGAGTCCGAAGGCGCTTGAAAAAGCTTTTCAGATTTATCCGGATGTAAAGCTGATTGTGATGGCACATCTGTATGGAACTCCAGGGAAAGTAGAAGAAATTCGGGCGATAGCCGATAGATACGGTGCGTTGATTGTGGAAGATGCGGCTGAATCGTTAGGTGCGTCTGTTCTGATTCATCCTTCCTCAGCTTTTTATGGAGCATCCGATTGTGCAGATGGTAAAAAGAAATGGGTCCAGACAGGATGCTTTGGAGATTATTCGATTTTCAGTTTCAACGGCAACAAGATTGTGACAGGAAGTTCTGGCGGAATGTTGATGACAGACGACGAAGAAGATGCCCATAAGGTGCGGAAATGGTCTACCCAGGCAAGAGAAGCCGCTGCCTGGTATCAGCATGAAGAACTTGGATACAACTATAGAATGTCAAATATTGTTGCCGGTATTGTCAGGGGACAGCTCCCATATTTAGAGAAACATATTGAAGCCAAAAAGAAAATCTATTTCCGTTACAAAGAAGGGCTTTCAGACTTACCTGTGAGTATGAATCCCGTTCCGGAAAATGTGAATCCCAACTACTGGTTATCCTGCCTTTTGATAGATGAAGATAGAATGTGTGCCCAAGTAAGGTCAGAAAAACATGCGCTTTTTCATACAGAATCCGGTAAGTCATGTCCAACAGAAATTCATACCGCCATTACCTCGTTTAACGCAGAAAGTCGTTATATATGGAAGCCGATGCATATGCAGCCAATTTACAGGAATAATGTGTTTGTGACTGTGGATGGGGTGGTCAGAGGAAGGAGCAACGCCTACATTGAGAAGGAAATAGCAGTTGCTCATGGCAAGGATGTCTTTAACAGAGGATTGTGTCTGCCGAGTGATAATAAAATGTCTGCCAGGGAACAGGATATGATTATAGATATTATCCATAGATGTTTCAGATAAGGAGGATTGTCAGAAGTGAAAAAGCTAACAATCATTGGCGCTTCTGGCCATGGAAAGGTCGTAGCGGATATTGCAAGTCTAAACGGATATGAGGAGATTGAATTTCTTGATGACGATAGGTCAATCTCATTGTGCGGCTTATATCCTGTTGTTGGCACGTGTATGAAGGCATCAGAGATTGAAAACGATATTTTTATTGCCATAGGTAACGCCAACCATAGGAAGAAGCTGTTTAGAATGAATAGAGATAAATATCTCCCAATCCTTGTTCATCCTGACGCAGTAGTGGCAAAAGATGCAAAGATAGGTGCAGGTACGGTTATTATGGCCGGAGCAGTGCTGAATCCGGGAATTAAGACGGGCGAGGGATGTATTATCAATACATGTGCCTCCGTCGATCATGATTCTTCGATAGGGAATTATGTACACGTAGCAGTGGGGGCTCATCTGTGCGGAACCGTTACGGTAGGCGATGAGACATGGATTGGCGCTGGTAGTATTGTTTCTAACAATGTCAGTATTTGCGGCGGATGTACAATAGGTGCCGGCGCCGTAGTGATTAAAGATATAAAGGAGAAGGGGACTCATATAGGAGTGCCGGCAAGGATGATGAATGAACTACAAAAATTGAGGGGGGGGGGTATCCTGCTGGATAGCTTTATATACAAGGTCCTCACTCTATACAGACAATTCCATACAGCGGCATAGGAGGACAGCATGAAGAAAATCTTATTCACAGGAGTAGGAAGAAGGATTGAACTTCTTCAGGCTTTTAGGAACGCTGCTCTCGTTTTAAATAAGGATTTAAAAATCTATGGCGCAGATATGACAGGGACAGCGCCGGCATTGGCATATTGTGATTACACAAGAAAAGTTACAGCTATGACGGAGCCTGGATACATAGACAATCTCTTAAGAATATGTAAAGAAGACAGGATAGCGCTCCTAATCCCAACGATTGACACAGATCTTTTGATTCTATCTGAGAACAAGGACTTGTTTGAAGAAGCAGGTACTCAGGTGATGATTTCATCTGCTGATAAAATTCGGATATGTAGAGATAAGACCCAAACATCACAATTTTTTTCGGACTGCGGGCTTAAAGCTCCAATGCCTGTGAATGAGTGGAAAAAGTATCAGGCAGGATATCCCGCTTTTATCAAAGAGAGAGATGGAAGCAGCTCAATCAATGCATTTAAGGTTATGAATGTAAGAGAGCTTGAAATTTTTGCCGCACAGATTAAGGATTATATTGTCCAGCCATTTGTCGAAGGCAGAGAATATACAATTGATATTTTCTGTGATTGGAAGGGAGAGCCTATTAGCATCGTTCCCCGTGAACGGATTCAGGTCAGAGCAGGAGAAGTCCTAAAGACTCAGATATGCATGGATGAAAAGATGATTGCAGAGGCGAATATGATATGTAAGGCGTTTCGGCCATGCGGCGCCATAACGGTACAGTTGATTCGTGACAACCACACAGGGGAAGATTATTTTATCGAGATTAATCCTCGGTTTGGCGGAGGCGCACCCCTATCCATGAAGGCTGGTGCAAGAAGCCCAGAAGCTGTGCTTAAGATGCTGGACGGAGAAAAGACTGAGTATTATAAAAAAATAGAGGACAAAGCTATCTACAGCAGATTTGACCAATCTGTATGCATTACAGAGGAACAAAGCAAGGTGAAGGGCATTATCTTTGATTTGGATGATACGTTGTATTCAGAAAAGGAATATGTGAAGTCAGGATACAGGGCAGTGGCGGAATATTTAGGAAACCTGTCTTACGCAGAGTGTTTATGGGAGTATTATGAGAGTGGATTACCTCCTATTGATGAGCTGCTAAAAACACTTAAAAGAGAAGATGAAAAAGAGTCTGTATTGAATGTATATCGTACACATAAGCCGGATATTCACCTCTATGAAGGGGTTGTAGAATTGCTTACAAAGCTGAATCAAAAAGGTATAAAGACAGGGATTATCACTGATGGCAGGCCAGAGGGGCAGAAGATGAAAATTGCAGGCCTCGGCCTTGGGAAGCTTGTTAATGATATCATCATAACAGACGAATTAGGCGGGATACAGTTCCGCAAGCCCTGTGATATCGCATTCCGTATCATGCAGACACGCTGGAGGCTGCCTGCGGGACAAATAGTATATGTAGGAGACAATTTCGCAAAAGATTTTCAGGCGCCCAGGCAGTTAGGTATGAAAAGTATTTACTTCAAAAATATTGACGGATTGTATCCACGTCATCAGTCAGCTCAATGGACTATAAACAATATCAATGAACTAAAGTTTTTATAAGGAGTAACCTATGAATGTTCTTGTGATAGCACCTCATCCGGATGATGAAATTCTGGGGACCGGAGGGACAATCGCTAAGAGAGCAGCCCAGGGGCATGATGTATACGTATGCATTGTTACTAAGGGCTGCGAGCCATTATTTCATGAGAAATATGTAGAAAAGGGTCGTTCGGAATGTAGGAAGGCAGATGAATATCTTGGTGTGAAAGAGACAATATTCCTGGATTTTCCAGCGGTGATGCTTGAAGAAGTTCCAAGATATGAATTGAATGATGGAATCCTTGGTGTTATACAGAGGATAAAGCCGGAGGAAGTATATGTGCCTCACCGCGGGGATATGCAGATTGACCATAAGATTGTGGTTGACGCGGCCATGGTCGCACTCAGACCTAAATATAGTCATAAGGTAAAGCGTATCTATGCATATGAGACGTTGTCAGAGACAGGATGGGATATTCCGAATGTAATGAATGAGTTCATTCCCACAGTATATGAGGATATCAGTGATACCATCAATAAGAAGATAGAAGCAATGAATATCTTCCAGTCTCAACTGGCTTCGTTCCCTAATGCCAGGTCTATTGGCGCCATTGAGGCATTGGCCAGATTCAGAGGAAGTACAGTCACTTTGGAAGCCGCAGAAGCATTTGGAATTGTGAGAGAGATTAAATAGGAGATGGCATGTACGCAAAATACATAAAACGGATCATAGATTTTATTCTGTCTTTTATTGCTGTCATCGTTTTTTCCCCGCTGCTTCTCGTAATTGCCGTTTTGGTGAAAATCAATCTTGGGGCGCCAGTAATATTCAAACAAGAACGTATAGGGCTTAATGAAAAGATTTTCACGATGTATAAGTTTCGGACTATGAATGACAAAAGAGATAAAAATGGAGAACTGCTGCCTGACATTTACAGACAGACAAGGTTAGGCGATTTTCTCAGATCAACAAGCCTTGACGAGCTGCCTGAATTGATAAATATCCTTAAGGGTGACATTGCGATTGTAGGTCCGCGGCCACTGTTAGTATCTTATCTTCCCTACTATACGGAAGAAGAAAGGCTTAGACATTCTGTTAGAGGCGGACTTACGGTGCCGGAGGTGGTATATGGAGATGTGGCGCCTACATGGGAGGAGCAGTTTTCTTATGAGGTAGATTATACAAAAAACATCAGCTTCTTGCTGGACATAAAAATTATCTGGAATACTGTGAAAATCATCTTCAAAAGGGTAGAAAATGACTATGGCTCGCAAGTTCGTAATCCCCTGGATGTAGAACGCAGCGATTGGGTAAGGAAGTGAAAAAATGATTGGATTATCAGCACAGCAAATCGAAGAAATAGAATCAAAGTTTGGAGTTCCGGTATACATCTTCCACAGTGATGAGTTCGTGGAAAACTACAAGGAATTAGAAAACACATTTCAAAAGATTTATCCTCAATATCAGATTTGTTACTCTTATAAGACAAACTATACGCCAACTATTTGCCGTATGGTTAAGCAGCTAGGCGGGTATGCTGAGGTTGTTTCTGATATGGAATATGAACTTGCAAAAAAATTAGGATATTCTGCAAAGAAGATTGTTTATAACGGTCCCTGCAAAGGAAAATATCTTGAAGCGCATCTGCTTGAGAATGGCATAAACAATGTTGACCGTGTGGAAGAAGCAGAGAGAATCTGTAGGTTTGCAGATGAGAATCCTGACAAAAATATAAAAACAGGAATACGAGTCAATTTTGACCTTGATGCAGGTTATACATCGAGATTTGGTATTGATCTTAATCTTCTGGGAGAATTGCTGCTCCTGTTTCAGACACATCATGTCACGGTAAATGGACTTCATTGTCATATGAGCAGAGCAAGAGGAATAGAGCCTTGGAGGCTTCGGGCAAAGACAATGTTAGGATTGGTGGAACGATACCATTTATATGAATTAGAATACATTAGTCTTGGCAGCGGTATGTTTGGCAAAATGGATTGTGAATTGCAGGTTCAGTTTCCTTGTGATATTCCTGATTATACAGAGTATGGAAATGGAGTGGTTGGGCAGTTTGCTGAGTTCTACAAGGATAAGGAGATTAAGCCAACACTTTTTACCGAGCCGGGAACAACGTTAATATCAAAATACGTAGATTTTCTGGCAAAGGTGGAAGGAATCAAGACAGTGCGGGGCAGAGAGTTTGTCTTACTGAATTGTAGTTTTCATAATCTTGGCGAAACATGCCAGATGAAGAATTTACCAATTAGGGTGTTCCACCAGGGAGGGGGTCTGACGTCCCTTACAAATGCCAGATTGGTTGGTTACACATGCTTAGAGCAGGATGTTCTCTACAGAGATTTTTGTGGAGAGCTATCCGTAGGCGACTACATTGAATTTGGAAATGTTGGAGGATATTCCCTGGTTGACAAGCCTCCTTTCATTCAGCCTGATTGTCCGATGATTGCCATAAAGGAAGGAAAACAAGAGTTAATCAAACGGGCAGAGACGTTTGAGGATATTTTTAAGACTTTTAGGTGGGAGATATGATGCGAAAAGATTTGACAATATTATTATCTGCTTCCGGCTCTCCTTCCATGCCCGGACAACTAGAGTGTTTCCGCAGGAATGGTGAACGGAATATCAGGATTGTGGGTATGGATATGAGTGACGAGCCAAGCGCCAGATATTTGGTAGATACGTTTTATCAAGTGCCTGCGGCATCAGAGAAATGTTACTGTGACATTGTGCTTGATATATGTAAAAAAGAAGGAATTGATATCTATTTTCCCAACATTTCGGCTGAGGTGAGCGCAGTTGCTTTGAGGCTTGGCGAATTTGAAGCGATAGGGACGATTGTTTCCATTGCAGATCAAAAGGCTGTGGAAATTACAAATAATAAATTGTCCGCTTATCGTTTTTTCAAAACAAGAGGCATAGGGGTTCCTGATTTTTATCCGGTATATAGTGCAAAGGATTTTGTGAAAGGATGCCGAAAATTAGGCTATCCAAACCGCCCCGTATGTTTGAAGATTACAGAAGAAAGCGGGAGCAGGGGCGTAAGGATTATAGATGCCGCAAGGAACCGATATCAAATCTTTGCACATGAAAAGCCCAATAGTTTTTTTACCTCTTATGATGATATGCTAAGCATCCTAAGCAGTACGGAGGCTCTCGATGAAATGATGCTTGTTGAGTATATGTCCGGAAATGAATATACGGTTGACCTTCTTGCCGACCATGGAAATATTTTATATATGGCAGGTAGGGAAAATGTAGTCAGTATGATGAGTATAGCCCAGGAAAGCGTTGTGTCCAAGATAGATTCTGCTTATGAAATGTGCCGAAAAATCGTCAAAGCCTTAGAACTTGACGGTAACATTGGTTTTGACTTCATGAAGGATGCAAATGGCAATCCGGTACTTATGGATATTAATCCGAGAATTACGGCAACAGTTTCTGTAATCGCGGCAGCAGGGGTGAATCTGCCATACCTGAGAGTAAAGCAGTTGTTAGGGGAGACATTACCAGAGTGTCAGATTGATTATGGGACGAGACTGAAAAGACGATACGGAGAAATCTATACCAATTCCAAAGGGGAGCTAATTAACATCTGATTTTGGGAGAACTGAAAATGAACGTTCTTTTTTTGACAATCGACCATGTTACATCATTTTCCGACAGGTCTATTTATATAGATTTGGTTAATCAGTTTATAGAAAAAGGATGCTATGTAACCGTTTTATCTGCCTGCGAGCAGAGGGAACAAAGACGAAACTCATCTGTTTATTTTGAAGTAGATGGGGGCGAGGTAATCAAAGTCCTGGTTCCTAATGTGACGAAAGTAGAAAATTATATTCAAAAGGGTATTTCTCTTGTCAGATTCAATTATTTGTTTCAGAAAGCAGCCGTAAAAGCAATGAAAAAACGGAAGTATGACCTGGTTCTCTATGGCTCTCCTCCGGTTACGGTTTATGGTGCTGTTGAGTTGGTGAAAAAAAGGCAGGGGGCGTACAGTTATCTTCTTCTCAAAGATATATGGCCCTATGATTGTGTTTTTGGGAATGTTCTTACCACACACGGATGGAAGGGAATTGCATTCTATATTTTAAAATTAATGGCAAGAAGACTATATAGGGCTTCAGATTATATTGGGTGTATGTCTCCTGCAAATATCCGATTTCTTCTTGATAACGAGCCATGGCTTTCTAAGAAAAAAATAGAGATTAATCCCAATAGTGTCAAACCCTTTGGTTGGGCTCTTACAGATGAAAAAAGGGAAGCAATGAGGATACAAAACGGATTACCATGTGATAAGGTTATTTTCATTTACGGCGGTAATCTTGGGATTGCCCAGGGAATAGACTTTGCCTTAAAGGCGGTGAAAGCATCTGAAACGGTGGAGGAGGCCTGTTTTGTGTTTGTAGGAGGCGGTACGGCAAAGGCAAAGGTTAAGAAGGCTGAAAATTCTTCTGATTTTAAGAATCTCATTTTTCTTCCTGCAATGCCAAAGGATGATTATGAACAACTGGTATATGCCTGCGACGTAGGATTGATTTTCTTAAATCATGAGTGTCTGGCGCCCAATTATCCCTCAAGACTGCTTTCTTATATGCAAGCTGCGCTTCCGGTAATCTGCGCCACAGATACTTACACAGATGTGGGAAAGATTGGGGTGGAGAATGGATATGGATTATGGTGCGAGAGTAATCAAACAGATGATTTTGTGAAGTGCGTCCGTAAGCTATGCGAAAAATCGCTGCGAAGTTCCATGGGCCGAGAAGCTCATTCCTATTTTGTAAATCATTACACGGTACAGACATCTTATGAGTTAATAGTCAGGCATTTTCAAGAAAATAATTAATATACAACATCTATGGGGGAGGTAAGGATATGGATGCAATTTTAAGACTCATAGGAAAGTATTGCATGAGAATTATATTATGTCCGTTTAAACTGATTCCGATTAAGCACAACAGAATCCTGTTGTTAAATAACCAGGCATTGAATTATTCAGACAGTCCGAAATATATTATTGAATATTTGCTTGCTCATTATCCAGGTAAATTTGAAATTGTTCTTGCGGTAGATGCTCCGGTGAAGTTTACTGATTTGGGTAAAAAGGGAATAAAAACGATTCGGTTTGATTCATTACAGTATTTTTATTACATGATGACCACAAAGGTTTTTGTGACCAATAGCGGAGGCCACTCCTATATCCCGAAAAGAAAACAACAATTATTTATTAATACTCATCATGGCGGCGGCGCGTATAAAACGAATGGAAGAGATATGTTTGAGGATACCTGGATATTCAGAAAAGATTTGATGCTTGCATCCAAACAGACGGATTATTTTTTATCAACTTGCCACAGGTTTACGAAGGTTAATGTCCAATCTATTTTGCTGCCAAAAGAAAAGTTTTGGGAGATTGGAATGCCTCGCAATGATATGCTGCTCAATGGGAATGCCTCCTTACGGAATCATGTGAGAGAGAAACTGGGAATAAGGGAGGGAGACAAGCTGGTGTTATATGCCCCCACATACAGAAAACCGGATGATAATTATTTTAAAGAGTCCATTGCAGTTTCCTATGGAATAGACTGTGAAAAGGTGCGCGAGGCGTTGCATGACCGCTTTGGCGGGAATTGGAAATTTGGCTTCAGGCTTCACCCTTGCGTGGTCAATCGGGACCAGCTTCCAAAGGGAAATGTCATAGATTTGTCAGATTATGAGGATATGCAGGAATTGCTGTTGGCTGCTGATGTAATGATTAATGACTTTTCTTCTTCCATGTGGGATTTTATGTTGACGGGAAAGCCCTGTTTTACCTTCGCATTAGATATGGATCATTATGTAGAGACAACAAAGTTATATACGCCCCTTAATGAGTGGCCATTTTCAAAAGCAAGGTCTAATGAGGAATTGGCTGAGAATATTTTAAATTTTGAAGAAAAGAGTTATATGGATGCTTGTAAGAAACACTATGAATTACTTGGAGGATGTGAGACTGGAAGGGCAACTGAATTAGTATGCAGGAAAATCTATGACAGATGCTTTCAGCCGTAACGATAGGTGATGTTAATATGAGTGAATCAAAAAGCTGTTTTCTGTGCAGCACCACATTTCAGCTTATTACAGCTATGCAGATCTGCTATGGGAGAAGGGAAAAGGCGGATTTATATATTCTCCCTTTATGTCCCAATGGAAGTGTATATAGAGACAGAATCATTGAGGTGAAACTGTTTCATAAAGTTTCTGTTATTGACGGTGACAGCTTGTCTTGTTTATATAAGAAACAGAGCGCTTTGCGATATAATATAAACTCCTTTTTGTGTTATCTGAATATTAAAAAAATAGTAAGTAAGATGATATCTGTTGACGCTTCGTATGATAAATTTTATTTTTCTAGTGTTACGCCGTACTCTAAACTAATTCAGTTATATTTTTATAGATATTCTAAAAAGACAGAAATTATTCTGTTTGACGATGGTGAGGGAAGTTATGATGACCCATATATTATAGGTAAATTGTCAAAAGCGGATGCTCTTGTCCGACGACTGTTCTTTGGGTATAACTTTTCTTCATATGATTTTAAAAGATTGCTGTATTCACCTGAACTTTTTATTAATATTAACGGAAAAGGATATAGAGTAGATAAAATTAAAAATTTATTTAATGAAGTTAGTTTTGCTAGGCAAATTAATTTTGTTTTTGATTTTCAAAAAGATAAAGCAATAAAAGAGAAATTTATTATCCTTGATGTAATCAAGAATATAAGATTTACAGAAAAAGGAAGAAGAAAATTAGAAAAAATATATGGTTTAATATGTCAATTAGTGGGGAGAAAATCTCATAATTAAAAAACATCCAAGAGATAATGATACGGTAGATGAAAAATATAATGTTTATAAGACTCAAGATATTCCGTTTGAAATTGTGGAGATTAATTCGATGATTGAAAATAAAGTAATTATAACGGTTGCAAGTACGGCTATATTTACTACTAAAATTATGCTTGGTAAAGAACCATTTGTTATTCTGCTCAATGAATTATTTGGAGATGAAGATTTACTATATAACAAAGAAGGAATAAGAGACGGCAGAGTGAAGGCTTTTAATCAGGGATGTAGTGATTTGTTTTCCGATTCATCTCGGTTTATGAAGCCTCAAAATTTATCTGAATTGCGCAATTTTCTGAATGATATACGGGATTAAAAGATAATGATTGAGAGGATTATATGATTGAAATTAGAAAAAATAATGTGGTTTTGATTTTTACATATTGTATTTTTACAATAATAATAAATGTGTATATTATCAATGGTATAACTAATTTTACTGATGTAAAGACAAAACTATCTTGTATTATTATTTTATTGTTTACTATACAGACAATACTCTATTTGTCAATTAGCAAAGAAATTAATTTCTCAATGATATTTATTTGGTGTTGTTATTTGTTTTGGTTATCGCAAAATATATTACTGTTTCTAAATTTTGACTTTGGAAACAAAATAACCTATGTAGCTTATTTTAATTACGGATATAATGCATATGTTCAGGCTATTAAATATTCGACAATAGCAGTTTCAATCGTGTTTGTCGGAGTGTTATTTGGCACACAGGTGAATGTTGTCAATCATGTTGTCAATCAATTTGAAAAAGTAATCCCAACAAAACAATATGTATACCCATTGCTAATTATTTCTCTTATTTTGGATTTAATTCAGACGGCTATACGAATTACCATCAATCTTACATCTGGATATGAGGAAGCTCATGGAGCAGGTAATTTTATTAATATTTTTCAAACATTTACACAGTTTTTTCCGGTAGCAGTTTATCTTGCCCTTGTCATATATAAAGAGGATAAGAAAAAGCTAAGAAAATATATTATTTGTTTATAATATATGAACTGATAAAAATGTTTGGGGGTGCCAGAGCGTATTCGGTTTTGGGAATTATTGTTATCACGGTTTTATATTATCATGTTGTCGAAAAGTTAAATATAAAAAAATTCCTGCTTATCTCCTTCGGAGGATTTGTACTTTTAAATGTACTCATAGTTATCAGAAATGGCAGATACTTCGGAACATATTCATGGGAATTTAATGGAGTCTATTTTTTGGCAACAGAAACGATGAAAGAGTTTGGAGGAACTATCAATGTAATTTCAAAAGGGTTTAGAGATTTCCGTGAAACAGCAAATGGAATGGTAACCATATCCTCTATACTTTCTATTATACCTGGATGGACATACATTTTCGGAGATGATCTGATAAATAAATATTACACATATTTTGCGTTTGATTTTGAACCTTTGGGGTCTGCATTCCCGATTGAATATTATTTTGATTTTGGTTATACAGGCGGTTTAATTGCCTGTTTTTTCCAGGGAATCATAGTCGGTATGCTTGATAAGCGTATATTTCAAAATATACGGACAGGGAGATATGCCCAGAATTCATTTTTGATTTTTTTGATTATTGAATTGATCTATACTGTTCGCTCTTATCCGTTTCGGATACCAAGATATATATTTTATTTTATTTTGGTATATAAGTTTTATGACATTATATTTACGAATCATAAGCGTAGAAAATATATAGAGATAGTTTAAAAAGGGAGAATAAAAATATGTACAAAAAACCATTTATTATTGCCGAAGCAGGCTGTAACCATATGGGGCGAATGGAGATTGCAAAGGATCTCATTGAAACGGCGGCACATTTCTGTAAAGCTGATTCCATCAAGTTTCAAAAACGCTGCCCAAAGGAGCTGCTGACTTTAGAACAATACAATGCGCCCCACCCTAATCCTGCGAACTCCTATGGCGCAACCTACGGTGAGCACCGTGAGTTTTTGGAATTCGATGTGAAGCAGCACGCACAGTTAAAAAAGTGGTGTGAAGATGCAGGCATTATCTATTCAACTTCAGTATGGGATCTGACCAGCGCCAAGGAAATATCTTGTCTTCATCCTAAGTTTATTAAGATTCCGTCTGCATGCAATACCCATTATGAGATGCTTCAGTGGTTATGTGATAACTATGAAGGAGAGATTCAGTTGTCCTTTGGAATGACGACAAAAGATGAAGAAGAAAAGATTGTTCAGCTATTTGAAAAGAATGGCCGTGCAAAGGATTTGGTTCTCTATAATTGTATTTCCGGATATCCGGTGCCTTCTAAGGATGTCTGTTTACTTGAGATTATTGGTATGAGAGAACGATACGAAGGGCGTGTCAAGGCAATTGGTTTTTCCGGTCATCATCTTGGGATTGCAGTGGATGTGGCAGCCTATACGTTGGGAGCTGAATATATTGAACGCCATTATACGCTTGACCGTACATGGAAGGGGACGGATCACGCCGCGTCCCTTGAGCCGGATGGAATCAGAAAGCTTGTCAGGAATCTGGAGGCAGTTTATGAATCACTAACTTATAAGAAAGAAGAAATTCTTCCGATTGAGCAGATACAGCGTGATAAGTTGAAATACAGGGAGAACTGATTGTGGATGAGAGATTTAGAGATTACACGGTGTATGAATCTGACCGTGTTATAGAGGCGCTTAAAAAGATTGACGCAAACAGGCAAGGATTTGTCATTGTGGTTGATTTGGAGAAAACAGTTCTTGGAGTGTTGACGGACGGGGATTTAAGGCGTGCATTTATTCGAGGGTGCAATAAAGAAGCCTACGTTTCTGATGTATATACAAAGGAGGCAAAGACTGTTTTTCTATCAGATGGATTCGAGACTGTATCGAGACTGTTCAAGAATCAAGCTATTAAATTCTTACCTGTGGTGGATGATAACAACTGCTTAGTAAATATTATTACTAAAAATCAGATGCATACATTGTTATTACAAGATATTCATGCGGATTTGGGATATGATTTTTTCTCCTTAGATACAGGAGTTATTGATTATGAGATTTTTCAAAGACCGTGGGGTTTTTATAAGACAACTGTGTTGAATGATTACTATCAGGCAAAGGTAATCTGTGTAAAACCCAAAAGTCAATTAAGTCTTCAATCCCATGAGCATAGAGAAGAACATTGGATTGTGGTTCATGGGACAGGCATAATTCATTTAGAAAAATCTGTTTTGCATGTAAGCTGTGGAAGTTCTGTTTTTATTCCAAAAGGAGCCAAGCACAGGGTACTCAATACAGACGAACAGGAGTCGCTGATTATTACCGAAGTTCAAATTGGAGATTATCTTGGAGAAGACGACATTATCCGCTATGAGGATATTTATGGAAGAATATGAGATTGGGGCTTGAAATATAGGAGGAATTATGAACGTAGCATTTATTCCGGTCAGAGGCGGAAGTAAGTCGATTCCGCTAAAAAATATTAAATATCTTTGCGGCAGGCCATTGGTCTATTGGGTAATAAAAGCGGCATGCGGATGTGAGTATATTGATAAGGTTTATGTTGCAACTGACAGTGAGCAGATTAAAAGGACGGTAGAGTCCTTTCAGGCAGGGATGGAAGGGAGCCTTTTTGACAAGGTAGAAGTAATCGGCCGTTCTGCAAAATCTGCTTCTGATACGGCATCCACAGAGTTTGCAATGCTGGAATTTGCTAAGAATTACGAGTTTGATCATATTGTGCTTGTTCAGGCTACATCCCCTTTGCTTAGGAGTGATGATCTGAATCGCGGGTTTCAGATTTTCAATTCTGAGGGGACAGACAGCGTCCTCTCTGTCGTCCGGCAGAAGCGCTTCCACTGGGCAAATGATGAAAAAGGATATACATATCCGACGAATTATGATGTATTTTGCCGCCCCCGCAGGCAGGAGTTTGACGGATATCTTGTAGAAAACGGTGCGTTTTATATCAGCTCAAAAAAAGCATTGTTGAAATCAAAGAATCGCGTTTCCGGAAACATAAAAGCAGTGGAGATGAGTGAAGATACATTTTTTGAGATTGATGAACCCAGTGACTGGATTATAATTGAGGCTCTGATGAAAAAGAATGGTATCGCTGCGTTTGTTGAAGTACCTGAAATAAAAATGTTTTTGACGGATTGTGATGGATGTCTGACCGACGGAGGAATGTATTATTCAGAGAAGGGTGATGAACTAAAGAAATTCAATACCAGAGACGGTATGGGCTTTGCGCTGCTTCGCAAGATGGGGATTATTACGGGTATTATCACGAGTGAAAACGTGGATTTAAACAGACGGCGTGGGAAGAAGCTGAAGCTTGACATTCTTGAAATGGGCTGTAAGAACAAACTAGAGACGGTTACAAAAATTTGCTCACAGTACGGAATATCCCTTCAGAATGTCTGTTATATTGGAGACGATGTAAACGATCTTACAGTCATAGAGGCTGTAGGATACGGCTGCTGCCCAAAGGATGCTGTGCGGGAGGTCAAAGAGGCGGCGGATTATATCACAGAGGCAAAGGGCGGGAAGGGAGTAATTAGAGAAGTAGTTGAGATAATCAGTGGGCAGAGGAAGAACGCCGAATGAATGGTGATTTAAGGAAAATAGCTAAGAATATTGGATGGATGACTTTTGATAAGGTCTTTTATCTGATTCTCAATCTTCTTGTTACAGTGCGGGTAGCTAATTATTATGGTTCAGCAGACTATGGGCTGTATCAATATGCATTGAATGTTGTGGCTATCTTTGAAATTCTTGTAACGCTTACAGACGGGAGAGTAGTAAAAAAAAGATATAGTCAATATTTGCCGGAAGAAGTGGTAATCTCAGCAACTTTTTCCAGGCTACTATTCTCTGGTATTTCCTGTATGGCAGGAGGAATATATCTTATTTTCGCCAGGCAAGGCAGAGAGTATAAAGAAATATTCCTGGTGTTACTGATGAATGCAGTGATATTAAATTGTAAATTTGGAATGGAGAATCGTTTTGAGTATCTTCTTCAATCCAAAAAGGTTGTGATCGCATCAGATATATCGGCTGCGGTTGGCTGCCTTTTTCAACTGGGGGCTGTCGCTGTACATTTGCCAGTTATTGCCATAGCTTTTATCGCCACAATTACTGCCATCATTCAGTTTTTCATCATATTTGTTCAGTATAGAAGCGCATTTCATTCTGGGATTATTGGCAGGGTAGACAAGGGGTTATTAAAGGAAATCATAGCGGAAAGTTTTCCTTTGGCTGTCGCTGCGTCCTGTGCGACAATTTATCAACGCTGCGATACCGTTATGCTTGGAAGTATGCTTTCAGTAGCAGACGTAGGAGTATATGCAATCGCTGTAAAATTAATAGGGATTGTGCAGATCGCTATAATGCCTGTACAGAATTCTGTGTATCCCAAACTAATCACATTATTTAAAATCAACAAAGAGGAATATGAGAAGCTTTATATCCGTATATCCTCAATGCTTACCTGGCTTTACATAGCCGGCGTTATGGTTTCTTTTTTTGTACTGCCTGTTGCTTTCAAATACTTAAAGCCAGAATATGGGGCTGCTTTTGGAGTATATAAAATCTATGTTCTAGGTTCTTTTTTTATGTATAATGCCGTACTTAGAGCAGGACACTTTACACTGATTAACCGAGGAAATATTCTGATGTTTTCTCAAATAATCAGTGTGATTTTGAATATCATTCTGAATTATTTCGGAATCAAAATCATGGGTATGTATGGGGCGGCAATGGCTACAGTCATTACCCAAGGCGTTTCATTATTGCTTTGTAATCTGTTGTTTGGAAAGGACGGAAGAGAAGTATTTTTGTGGCAGATAAAAGCAATAAACCCAAGATATATTTTTATAAGGAGATAGGAACGATGAATATAGCAGTCGTAATTGCAGGTGGTTCTGGGAGCAGAATGGGACAGGACATTCCCAAACAATTTATCAACGTATTTGATAAGCCTGTGTTAATATACACCCTTGAAGGATTTCAGAAGCATCCTCAGATTGATGCGATTGAGGTTGTTTGTATCGAGGGCTGGCATGATGTTCTCTGGGCGTATGTCAGGCAGTTTGGCATAGATAAGCTGAAATGGGTGGTTTCCGGAGGGGAAACAGGTCAGGAGTCCATTAGAAACGGTATCTATAATCTGGAAGGAAAAGCTTCTGAGGAAGACATTATTATTATTCATGACGGAATCCGGCCGCTGGTTGATGAGACGGTTCTTACAGATGTAATCGTAAAATGCCGGCAATATGGAAATGCTGTTACTTCTCTGCCTTATAATGAGCAGATTTTTGTAGCTGATGATGAGAAAAGTACTGTTAAATATATCCCTCGCGAAACCCTTCGGCGCGTTTCTACTCCCCAGGCTTACAAATTTGGTTTACTTGATTCAAAATACCATGAAGCGTATGAAAAAGGAATCGGCATCTATGGTTCTTCTTATACGAATACAATGATGGTTGAGCTTGGAATTCGGCTGTATTTTGCAGCAGGTTCGGATAAAAACATAAAGCTGACTACCAAAGATGATTTGGAGATGTTTAAAGCTTATCTGAGATCAGATAAGGATAACTGGTTAAAATAGGGGATTGAAATGAACTTATATCAAAGTAAACAATACATAGAAGATGTCGTAGCCGTAGCTGACTTAGACCTTTCATGGGAAAAATTAAGGGATAAATGCATGCTGGTATCCGGTGCAACAGGGCTTGTAGGCAGTTTTTTGGTAGATGTAATTTTAAGAAAGAATCAGGAGGATGACTTAAACTGTACGGTTTATGCTCTGAGCAGAAATGAAGAAAAAATCATGGAACGGTTTGCCGGATATTGTGGTGATAAACATCTGGTTTTTATTCCTTATGATATCAGGCTCCCTTTGGTACGTAACGATATTGGTACTGTGGATTATGTTCTTCACCTTGCGTCAAATACACATCCTATACAGTATTCTAAAGATCCCATTGGAACGATAACAACCAACATTATCGGTTTACAGAATATGCTTGAATTTGCCGTGGCCCATCATGCGGCTCGTTTTGCATTTGCATCCTCAAATGAAATCTATGGTGAGAATCGGGGAGATGCAGAGTTCTTTGATGAGAATTACTGTGGTTATATTAATTGTAATACAATGAGAGCCGGCTATCCAGAAAGCAAAAGATGCGGAGAAGCGCTCTGCCAGGCATACAAAGCCCAGAAAGGATTGGATGTGGTCATTCCTCGCCTAACCCGATCCTACGGTCCGACAATGTTAATGTCCGACACAAAAGCGATCAGTCAATTTATCAAGAATGGGATTGACGGTGAAGATATTGTCTTAAAATCTGCTGGAATGCAATATTACTCATATGCATATGTGTCGGATTCTGTCAGCGGTTTGCTGACAATCCTTCTGAGTGGAAAAAGCGGGGAGGCGTATAATATTTCGGACGAAAGTTCGGATATTATGCTTAAGGAGCTTGCGGCGATTATTGCCGATTTGAATGGGAAAAAAGTTGTGTTTGAGGTACCAGACTTTGTAGAGGCGGCCGGATACAGTAAGGCAACTAAGGCACGATTGGATGGACATAAGCTGCTTACATTGGGCTGGAGGCCGAGATATGATGTGAAGTCAGGAGTTGAGAGAACTATATCGATTTTACGGGAGATTAGGTAGGTGATAGGGTGGATAGGGAGGTTAAGATGAATAGGAGAATTTTAAGAAAACAATCTAACAGTCTGAATTTTATACGAATACTCGCGGCTTCTCAAGTGATGTTTGGACATTTAGTTGAACATTTGGAATTGCCGATCAAAGAAAATATTTTTCGAGCATCCTCTTTCTTAAGAGGCGTTCCTATTTTTTTTGCTATTAGTGGTTTTTTGATCTGGTTCTCCATTGAAAGTTCAAAGTCCTATTCACATTATATTACAAAGAGGTTTTTGCGGATTTATCCTGAGCTTTGGGCTGCTGTAATGATAGAGCTGCTTTTTTTAATGATTTTCTATCATGGATGGGATATAAAGAGTCTTATTTTGTTTGGATTTGGCCAAGGAACTATTTTTCAATTCTGGACTCCTGAAGCGTTGCGGGGTTATGGTGTTGGGACTCCAAACGGTGCGTTGTGGACGATTGGCGTGATGATTCAATTCTATATAATGGCCTGGATTTTCTATAAAATAATGAAGAATAGAAAAATGATTACATGGATGATCGGATTAATCATTTCTTTTATGGTTAGTTGTGTATTCAATTCTATTACGCATGAGTTTATAAGAATAGAGGTGATCGGTAAGCTATATGACCAAACTCTTATCCGATATTTTTGGATTTTTTATATTGGTATGTTTATTGCAGAATTTCAGGAATTTCTGTTGCCAATTTGTAGGAAATATTGGTGGATGTCATTACTATTGAGTTATACTTTCTTTTGGTCGAAGATTGATATTTTATCGGGATATTATTTATTCTGGAGTTTGTTCCTGATTATTGGTGTTATTGGATTTGCTTACAGGTTCCCGCAGCTAAATGTTCCATTAGATATTTCGTATGGGTTATTCCTATACCATATGACGGTTGTAAATGTTTTTGTTAATTTTAGATGGGGGGTAAATGGGAATATGCTTTGCTCATCGTTTTAATTACAGTTATACTTGCTTATATTTCCACTGTTACAGTTGGAAAACTATCGGTGAGAAAGAAACGTTTATTGACATAGGGAAAGAAGTTTGGAGGAGATGTGATATGTCATTGTTCAATAATTCAACTTTATTAATCACAGGAGGCACTGGTTCTTTCGGCCACACCGTCCTGAAACGCTTCCTGAATACAGACATTCGGGAAATCCGTATATTCAGCAGGGATGAAAAAAAACAGGATGACCTGCGCCATATGTTACAGGTGCATCATCCGGATACAGCGTCAAAAGTAAAATTCTATATCGGAGATGTTCGCAATCCACAGTCTGTGCATGACGCCATGCCAGGTGTGGATTTTATATTTCACGCAGCAGCCTTAAAACAGGTCCCTTCCTGCGAGTTCTTCCCTATGGAAGCCGTACATACGAATGTGGAAGGAACCAACAATGTTCTCCACGCTGCAATCGAAGCCGGAGTAAAACGGGTCGTTTGCTTAAGTACAGACAAAGCCGCATACCCTATCAATGCAATGGGAACGTCAAAAGCTATGATGGAGCACATTGTAAGGGCAAATGCACGTGTGGCGGCAGAGCGAGGCAAAACACTTATCTGCTGTACAAGATATGGAAACGTCATGTGCTCAAGAGGCTCTGTCATCCCGCTTTTTATTGAGCAGATTAAGAATGGGAACCCCATTACAATTACCAATCCAGATATGACAAGGTTTCTGATGAATCTTGACGAGGCGGTAGAGCTTGTAAAATTTGCTTTTGAACATGGGGATTCAGGAGATTTATTTATACAGAAAGCAGATGCCAGCACCATCGGCGTGCTGGCTGAGGCTGTACAGAGACTGTTTGGAAATACAGGGACTCATATCATCGGTACGCGGCATGGGGAAAAACTGTACGAAACACTAATGACAAAAGAAGAACGCTTAAGGGCACAAGACATGGGGGATTACTATCGGGTATCTGCCGATCATAGAGATTTGAATTACGATAATTATTTTGTCAATGGACAGGTAGCCACAGAAGCAGACGAAGCATATACAAGCCACAATACAAAATTACTGAATGTGGAAGAAACTGTACAAAAAATATTAACTACGGATTATGTCAAAGAGAAACTTAGGAGGCAGAAGGATGAAGATACTTGTAACAGGCTCTAAGGGATTCGTTGGACGTAATCTGGTGGAGAATTTGAAAAACATTAGGGACGGAAAGAATCGGACAAGACCTGACCTTACCATTACAGAAATCTATGAGTATGATGTAGATACAGAAGAAGTCCTCTTAGACCAATATTGCAGGGACTGTGATTTCGTATTTCATCTGGCAGGAGTGAACAGGCCGAAAAATATTTCTGAATTCATGGATGGAAATTATGGCTTTACATCCCTTTTGCTGGATGCTCTTAAGAGAAATCAAAACACATGTCCGGTGATGCTTTCCAGTTCCATTCAGGCAAGCTTAAGCGGGCGGTTTGCAGCTTCAGAGTATGGAAAAAGTAAATTGGCGGGAGAGGAATTATTCTTCCGGTATGCAGAAGATATGGGAGTAAAAGTGTTGATTTACCGATTCCCGAATCTGTTTGGAAAATGGTGCAGGCCCAATTATAATTCAGCGGTGGCAACGTTTTGCAGCGCTGTAGCCAATGGGAAGGAATATACGGTAAACGACCGTTCCACGGAATTAGAACTTGTTTATATTGACGACCTAGTAAGGGAATTTCTTGACGCATTGGAGGGACTTGAACACCATTGCGAATATGAAGGCCTGAAAACTGTTTTGGCGGACAATGGGCGTTATTGCTGCGTACCTGTTACCCATTGTGTGACGCTGGGAGAGATTGTAGATTTGCTTCAATCTTTCAGAGAAGCTTCAAAAACTCTTACAATGCTGGAAATGCCTCCGAATTCATTTGCAAAAAAACTGTACAGTACGTACTTGTCATATCTTCCGGAGTCTGAGATTTCCTGTAAGCTTACGTCCAATCAGGATGAAAGGGGCAGCTTTACGGAGCTGATTCGTACACAAAACTGCGGGCAGGTATCGGTTAATATTACAAAGCCAGGAATCACAAAGGGACAGCATTGGCACAATTCCAAATGGGAAATATTTATTGTGGTGTCAGGCCATGGGCTAATCCAGGAGCGCAGGATTGGCATAAACCCGGAGACTGGCAAGGAGTACCCTTTGGTCGAATTTGAGGTTACAGGCGAAGAAATGCGGGCGGTACGGATGCTTCCGGGATATACCCATAATCTCATCAATTTGTCTGATTCGGAGAATCTTGTTACAGTGATGTGGGCGAATGAGAGGTTTGATGAAAAAAATCCGGATACTTTTTTTGAACAGGTAACAGAAACGGGAGGGATTCAATGAACAGCGATTTTGGGAATATCACATGGCAAAACAATGGCAGAATTAAGCTGCTCATTATTGTCGGGACACGGCCTGAGATTATCCGTCTGTCGGCGGTGATTAATAAATGCAGAAAATATTTTGACTGTATTCTTGCTCATACCGGACAGAATTATGACTATAATTTAAATGGGGTATTCTTTAAAGACTTGGGCTTGGATGCACCGGAGGTGTATTTGGAAGCAGTTGGGGAGGATTTGGGTTCTACAATGGGAAATATCATCAGTTCTTCTTATAAGTTAATGAAAACAATGCACCCGGATGCAGTACTTGTTCTTGGCGATACGAATTCCTGCCTGTCTGTGGTTGGCGCAAAACGGCTTCACATTCCGATTTTCCACATGGAGGCGGGAAACCGCTGCAAGGATGAATGTCTGCCGGAAGAAACCAACAGGCGAATTGTGGATATCATCTCTGATGTGAATCTGGCATACTCAGAGCATGCCAGAAAATATCTTGCTGACTGCGGACTGCCAAAGGAGAGAACTTTTGTTACAGGTTCTCCTATGGCGGAGGTGCTGAATCAAAATTTACGATCAATTTTAAAGTCGGATATCCACAGTCGGTTATCAGTAGAGACAGAAAATGAGATTGAGAAGGGGAAATATATCCTCATGTCGGCCCATCGGGAAGAAAATATAGATACTGAGGAAAATTTTACTTCATTATTTACAGCCGTTAATGCTATGGCAAAAAAGTATGATATGCCAATTTTATATTCTTGTCATCCGAGAAGCAGAAAGAGGTTGGAGAATACGGGTTTTCAGCTCGATTCTCGCGTGATTGCACACGAACCCTTAGGTTTTCATGATTATAATTGTCTGCAGGCATATGCATATGCAGTTGTTTCTGATTCTGGAACACTTCCGGAAGAAAGTTCATATTTTACATCAGTTGGGATGCCGTTTCCAGCCGTATGTATCAGAACCTCCACAGAACGTCCGGAGGCGCTGGATAAAGGATGTTTTATTCTTTCCGGTATCCATACGGAAGGGCTGCTTCAGTCAGTAGAACTGGCGGTACAGATGAATCAGGAAGGCGACTACGGTATTCCTGTACCGGATTATGTTGATTTAAATGTAAGTGGAAAGGTTGTGAAAATTATTCAGTCATATAAAGATACGGTGAATCGTTTTGTATGGCGGAAGGAATGAGAACAAATAGATTTAACATCATAAAAATGTGAAAAGAGGAGATGTCAGGAAAATATCACATTCCAGACATCTCCTTTTTTATCCCCTACACCATTTTTTCACATTTTTACCATATTTCTCCCACACTTTCTCCGTATAATAACCAGGTAATATTTCAGCAAGGAGAGAAAATATGAGTGACCAGAATGTATTTGAGCGAGTAGAGAAGAAATACCGCCTGAACCAGAAGCAGTACGATTCATTCCGAAATGCAGCAGCCAAAAAGCTTCATATGGATGAATACGGCCTGCATACCATCCGAAACATTTACTACGACACCCCCAATTACGAGCTAATCCGCCGTTCCATCGACAAGCCGAAATACAAGGAGAAGCTTCGCCTGCGGGGGTACGGGGAGATTCAGGATGAAAGCGTCGTGTTTCTTGAGATTAAGAAGAAATACCAGGGTGTGGTCTACAAACGGCGGACACAGTTGGCCTTTATGCAGGCGCAAGAATATCTGGAATCAGGAAGCATTACAAAGAAGAATCAGATTTTGAAGGAGATTGACTATTTTATCAAGTTTTACCGTCCAAAGCCAAGAGTCTACCTTGCATACGACAGAGAGGCTTTCGTGGGAAATGAGGACGAAAATCTGCGAATCACTATAGACCAAAATATCCGAAGTCGAAGCCATAGGCTGGAATTGTCTTATGACGGGGAGTGTAAGATGCTGAATCCAGGAGAGTATCTGATGGAAATCAAGGTAAAAGAAGCATATCCTATGTGGCTTGCGGATTTGTTGGGGAAACTGGAGATTTACCCTGTCTCCTTCTCCAAATACGGAGCCGTATATGCCCAGGCAATGAGAAATGAAGCAGAAAGAGAGGAAAAAAGGATATGTTTACAAGTATACTAAATAACATGGAAGGAAGCCTCACTATTCAAAACGCGCTGCTGTGCGCCTTTGTATCCCTGGCTCTGGGGTTCGTGATTGCCTTAATTTATGGCCTGCAGGGAGCCGGCAGCAAGAATTTTATGGTGACACTTGTAATGCTTCCCGTACTGGTACAGATGGTTATTATGCTGGTAAATGGAAATCTTGGTACCAGTGTTGCGGTACTTGGCGCCTTTAGTCTGGTCAGGTTCCGGTCTGTTCCTGGTACATCGAAGGAGATGGCCGTTATCTTTTTTGCTATGGCAGTAGGCTTGGCCACAGGAACAGGCTTCTTAGGATTTGCCGCTGTCATGACCCTTGTGGTGGGAATGGCGCTTCTGGCGTTGGAGAAGTCTCGCTTCGGTGAATGGAAGCAGGAGAGAAAGGATCTTAGAATCACCATTGCAGAGCATCTGGATTATACGGAGATTTTTGATGATATTTTTCAGAAATACACCAGCGTATGCTGTCTTCAGAAGGTGAAGACCACGAATCTTGGCAGTATGTATGAGCTGGATTATCACATTACGTTAAAAGACGTCAGACAGGAGAAGGAGATGCTGGATGAAATACGATGCAGAAACGGGAACCTGACCGTAATCTGCGGACGACGGGCGACGGGTCAGGAGGAGTTGTAGTGATAAAGGGCGTAGCGGAAATGAATACTGGAAATGAAGGCAGACAAAGAATCAAAAAAAGATTGGAGTTGGGAAAGATGGAGACGGGAAAAAGGAAGATTTTGGCCGTATTACTTGGCGTGCTGCTTATTTGCACCATGTCAGGATGCAGGCGGGACGGCGGTGAGACAGAAACAGGTATTGCCAAAGCAGCAGATACGTCTTCCCACGCGTCTGTAAGTACGGTGACCCTTACAGAAGGGAAATATAGTGAAGAAAAGCTGGATGATACTTGGGATGAAAACCAGGCAGTCTATTTATGCCTTGAAAATGATAAGATTACTATAGAGGAACGTACTGGCTTGGAGAAGGGAGATGGGGCTGCCCTTAAGGATAAAGTGGAGGTTACTAAGAGCACCGTTGTCATCAAAAGTGCAGGAACCTATGTTTTTTCTGGAACGTTAAAGGATGGTCAGATCATTGTAGATGGGGATAAGGAGGAAACGGTCAGGTTGGTTTTTAACGGAGTCTCTCTGACCTGCACTAGTTTAGCGCCTGTTTACTTAAAGGGCGGCAACGTCATCATCACACTGACAGAGGGGACAGAGAATACTCTTTTGGACGGCAGCGTTTATGAGTTTGAAGATGAAGGGGCAAAAGAACCAAAAGCAGCGGTTTTTTCAAAAGACGATTTAACTTTTAACGGAACAGGGACGCTTCATGTAATCGGAAATTATTGTCATGGGATTCAGTGTAAGGACGATTTGAAATTTATCAGCGGCACCTACATCATCTCAGCAGTCAATGACGGGATTGTGGGAAAAGACAGCGTATCCATTCGGGATGGACATTTTACCATAGAAAGCGGCGACGACGGAATCAAGGCTTCTAACACCGAAGATTCGGATAAGGGTTATGTTCTCATTGAAAATGGGTTTTTCCAGATAATGGCCGATGGCGATGGAATTCAGGCAGAGACGCTTCTTCGGATAAACGGCGGTGATTTTGAGATTACCACAGGAGATGGAAGCCAGAATGTGAAGACAGTCTCTGATATGCATAGCCCTGACGCCAGACAAGGAAGCAAAACTGGAATGTTGGGTGATAAAGGGGCAGAGATGGAGGGGCAAATACCAGAAGGGGGAATGACGCCGCCAGAAGGAGACATACCAGAAGGGGGAATGACGCCGCCAGAAGGAGACATACCAGAAGGGGGAATGGCGCCGCCAGAAGGAGACATACCAGAAGGGGGAATGACGCCGCCGAAAGGAGATATGCCGGCTCACGAAGATGGGGAATCTGAGACTGTCAGCACAAAAGGGTTAAAATCCTATGTAGAATTAATTATTGCAGGAGGAGAATTTAATCTGGACACACAGGATGACGGAATCCACAGTAATCAAAATGTTACGGTTCAGGGAGGCTCAATCACCGTTTCCACCGGAGACGACGGAATTCACGCTGAGAAAACGTTGATTGTAGATGGCGGAAGTATAGACATTCAGAAAAGCTACGAAGGATTGGAGGGATTTGATATTGTCATTAAAGATGGGGATATAAAGATTGAAGCCTCAGACGACGGAATCAACGCTGCAGGAGACTCTGAAGCCGTTACGGAAGAAAAGAAGAAGGATTTTATGGCAGACGAGGATCAAGGCGCCTCTATGACCATCAACGGAGGCATTATATACGTCAACGCCAATGGTGACGGATTGGACGCTAATGGAGACATTTTTATAGATGGAGGCGAGGTCACGGTACACGGGCCGGCTGACGGTGGAAACGGTACCCTGGACTATGCGGCCTCCTGCAGGATAACAGGCGGCACATTGGTTGCCATCGGAAGCATTGGAATGGCTCAGAAGCCAAGCGAGGATTCCACGCAGGTGTCGCTGGTATTTCAAACGGACAAGGCAATCGAGGCGGGAGCCGTTATTTCCCTGAAAGACAAAGAGGGGAATACGCTTGCCGAGACGGTTACAGAGAAAACCGCCCAGTGGTTTGCAATATCATCTCCAAACCTGTCGGTAGGGGAGGAGTATATATTTTGTGCAGGAACGGCTGAAAAAGAAGTAAAACCAACCCAGACAGTCAGTCAATTTTCCTTTTAGGCAGATTCCGTTTCGGAAATCTTTTGAAAATCTTGCTGTCGGGAAATGAATGTGATACAATAATCCCATCCTGAACGAAAGAGTCTTATGTAATTTACATGGGACTTTGAATACGTACAGCAGATTTGGAGGACAAGATGATAAATCGGGATTGGGAGAAGTTTGGGGAGGATATCCGTAAGACGGTGCAGGATGCCATTGATGCCCAGGACTTCGGGAAATTGAATCAGACGATTACGAATACGATTAATAATGCGGTTGACAGCGTTTCCAGAAATATCCGGAACGCTCAGGAAGCGCAGCAATTTCAGTCAAGAGGCAGAGGTCCTGTGAACAGAAGCTTTGGTTCACAGGATACTGTTCGTGGGAGAGATAACAGAAGGAATGGACATTTGGGGCAGGAGTATGGCTATGGCAGCGGGAGGAAGAAGCAGCTTCCGGTGTTGTACCGCAAACCCGCCGGTGTGCAGGTGGGCGGCACGCTTACGACGGTATTTGGGGCAGTCGCAGGCAGTATGTTCTCCGTAGCCCTGGTGTTTTTCGTTATCACAGCATTGATGGCCGGAGCATTCGGGATTCCGGAGATTATGGTTACAGCGCTGTTTTTGATATTTGCAGTCGCGGGATTTGTGGCCTTTGGGTGCGGCGCCGGTATACAAGGCAGGGTGAAAAGGTTCCGCACATACGTGCAGGTTCTCGGTATGCGTGAGTATTGCAATATCCGTGAGCTTTCAGAGAAGGTTCATAAGAGCGTCAAATTTGTAGTCAAGGATTTGGAATATATGTTTGCCAAGGGATGGTTTCTGGAGGGGCATCTGGATGATGAAAAGACCTGTCTAATCACAAGCCATGGGATGTATCAGCAGTACAAGCAGATACAGGCGGACAGAAGGGTAGCTGAACAGGAAAAGGCGGCAAAGCAGCAGCGGGCAGAGGACGAGAGCATCCCGCAGAACAATCGGGGTACAGAAGGCGGACATTCTAAGCTGCCGCCAGAGGTACAGAAGGTGGTGGGTGAGGGGGATGCCTATATCCGGAAGATTCACGCCTGCAATGACGCTATCTCCGGCGCAGAGATATCTGCGAAGATTTCCCACATGGAGATGCTGGTGGATAAGATTTTCGACAGGGTAGAGCAGGAGCCTGAAGCTGTGGACGACATCCGCAGGCTGATGGAATATTATCTGCCCACCACCGTGAAGCTTTTGGAGGCGTACCGAGAGCTGGATGCACAGCCAATCGACGGCGAGAATATCCGTTCCTCTAAACGGGAGATTGAGGCCACGTTGGATACGCTGAACCTGGCGTTTGAGAAGCTGTTGGACGGCTTATTCCAGGAGACGGCGTGGGACGTTTCCTCGGATATATCGGTATTGCATACCATGCTTGCCCAGGAGGGGCTTACGGACGACGGCTTGCACAAGCCGAATTGATTGTGAAGGATGGGAGATAAGATGAAGAACGAATTTGAGAACTTTCAGGCGACTCCAAAGTTGACGCTTAACCCGTTTCAGGACGAGCCAAAACCTCAGATAGTGACAGAAGAAAAAGCGCCTGTGCTGGATGAGAATATTTTATCAGAGGAGGAACGGCGGGCGGTGGATGCCTTTGCCGCACAGATTGACTTGATGAACTCCAATGCGATCTTACAGTATGGGGCTGGGACCCAGAAGAAGATGGCGGATTTTTCCGAGGCGGCGTTGGAGAATGTGCGGACAAAGGATCTGGGAGAAGTGGGCGAGCTGCTTCAAGGAGTGGTGAAGGAGCTTCGCAGTTTTGACGAGGAGGAGGAAAAGGGCATCTTTGGAATCTTCAAGAAGGGCTCTGGCAGAATCCAGGCCATGAAAGCTAAGTATGCCAAGGCAGAGACGAATATCAACCAGATTTGCAGAGTACTGGAATCCCATCAGGTGCAGCTTCTTAAGGATGTTGCGGTGCTGGATAAGATGTATGAGCTGAATCTGACATATTTTAAAGAGTTGTCCATGTATATCCTGGCAGGAAAGAAGAAGCTTGCCGAGGTGCGAAGCACTAAGCTTCCCGAACTTCTTTCTAAGGCGTCGCGCTCAGGGCTTGCAGAGGATGCCCAGGCGGCAAGGGATTTAGATGCCATGTGCAACCGGTTCGAGAAGAAGATTCATGATCTGGAGCTGACTCGAACGGTTTCCATGCAGACGGCTCCCCAGATACGGCTGGTCCAGGGCAACGATACTTTGATGGTGGAGAAGATTCAGTCTACCATTGTCAATACCATTCCTCTCTGGAAAAGCCAGATGGTGCTGACCCTTGGCGTAGAGCATTCTGCCCAGGCTGCCGCCGCTCAGCGTGAAGTGACGGATATGACCAATGAGCTTCTGCGAAGGAATGCAGATAAGCTCAAGCTGGCGGTCACAGAGACGGCCAGGGAGTCGGAGAGGGGCATCGTGGAGATTGAGACTCTTAAGCATACCAACGAGACTTTAATCTCTACTCTTGATGAGGTGATGCAGATTCAGAGAGAGGGAAGGAAGAAGCGGGCAGAGGCAGAGCAGGAGATGGTGCGTTTGGAGCATGAGCTGAAGACAAAGCTTTTGCAGGTACAGGGCTAGTACGCTTTAGATAAAAACAAATAGGTCAGTGCACGAAAGGAATTATTTAGAAAAAAGCCTTGATTTTACAGGGATTTGGTGCTATACTGTGTAACAGTTACATAAGGAAATCGGCATAAGAGTGGACGGATGTTCACTCTTATTTGTTGGTAAGGAGGAATTTGCCGTTGACAAAGAGAGAGAGCTATGAACAGAAGACAGAAGATATCCTGAATCCCATAGTGGATGAGTACGGATTTGAACTCGTGGATGTGGAATATGTAAAGGAAGGCAGTACCTGGTATCTCAGGGCATATATTGATAAGCCTGATGGAATCAGTATTGACGATTGCGAAGCTGTGAGCCGCAGACTTTCGGATATCCTGGATGAGAAGGATTATATAGATGAGGCATACATCCTGGAGGTAAGCTCTCCCGGACTTGGCAGGCCTCTTAAAAAGGAGAAGGATTATAAGCGGAGTCTGGGAAAAGAAGTGGAGATTCGGACTTACCGTATGATTGAGAAGCAGAAGGAATTTACTGGAATTTTGAAGGAATATGACGAGACGACGGTAACCATCGAAGAGGACGGCGGGAATGTGAGAACATTTGAGAAGGCTGATATTGCGCTGATACGTCTTGCGTTTGATTTTTAAGAGATTGGCAAAGCTTTCGCGTTTGATTTTTTAGATAGGAGGATGATACGATGAATACGGAATTGTTAGAAGCGTTGAATATATTAGAAAAGGAAAAGGAGATCAGCAAAGAGACGCTGATGGATGCCATTGAAAATTCCTTACTGAATGCCTGTAAGAATCATTTTGGAAAAGCTGACAATATCAGGGTGATTATGGACAGAACGACCTGTGACTACAGACTGTTTGCGGAAAAGACGGTGGTGGAAGAAGTGGAGGATAAGCTGGAGGAGATCAGCTTAGAAGATGCCAGAGGTATTGACGGCAAGTATGAGCTTGGGGATATTGTGCAGATTCCTATTGAGTCCAAGTCTTTCGGCCGTATTGCGACTCAGAATGCGAAGAATCTGATTCTTCAGAAGATTCGTGAGGAGGAGCGAAAGGTGGTCTATGACCAGTATTTCGAGAAGGAGAAGGATATCGTCACCGGTATTGTACAGAGATATATTGGAAGGAACGTCAGCATCAACCTTGGGAAAGCAGATGCAATGCTGACGGAGAATGAGCAGGTGAAGGGGGAGGTATTTAAACCCACCGAACGTGTGAAGCTTTACATTGTGGAGGTTAAAAATACTACCAAGGGGCCGAAGATTCTGGTTTCCCGTACCCATCCGGAGCTTGTGAAGCGTCTCTTTGAGGCGGAGGTTACAGAGGTTAAGGACGGCGTGGTAGAGATTAAGAGCATTGCCAGAGAGGCGGGAAGCAGAACCAAGATTGCCGTGTGGTCCAATGATCCGGATGTGGATCCTGTGGGAGCCTGCGTGGGTATGAACGGAAGCCGTGTCAATGCCATTGTCAATGAGCTGAGAGGCGAGAAGATTGATATTATCAACTGGAGTGATAATCCGGCGATTTTAATTGAGAATGCCTTAAGTCCTGCCAAGGTCATTTCGGTTATGGCGGATCCGGATGACAAGACGGCGGGCGTAATCGTACCAGATTACCAGTTGTCCCTTGCCATCGGCAAGGAGGGACAGAATGCCAGGCTTGCCGCCAGGCTGACTGGCTATAAGATTGATATTAAGAGCGAGACCCAGGCGATTGAGTCCGGTGATCTTCCGGAGAATTATCTTGAGCTGAGTGAGGGCGTTTACGAAGAAGAATACGAGGAGACCTATCCTGAGGAGCATATAGAAGAATACGCAGAGGATGAAGGGCAGGCTGCTCCTTGGGAAGACGAGGGAGTTCATGATTCTGAGGCCGACGGTTATGACGGGGACAATGCAGAGGAATTTTCACAGGACGATTATGGCGAGGAAGACGAGATTATATTTCAGGAAGTAGAGGATTAGGTGATTATTTGAGTGCAAATAAAAAAGTACCCGTTCGCAGATGCGTAGGCTGTCAGGAGATGAAGGGTAAAAAAGAGATGATTCGAGTGATTCGGACGAAGGAGGGCCAGTTTATGCTGGATGCTACAGGCAAGAAAAACGGAAGGGGCGCATATATCTGCCCATCTGGAGAGTGTCTTAAGAAGGCGGTTTTGAATAAGGGACTTGAACGTTCATTTAAGCAGTCCATTCCGGCAGAAGTATATGAGGCATTGGAAAAGGAGATGGGATTACTTGGGTCAAAGGAGTAAAGCGTTGTCGCTCATTAGTTTGGCTACGAAGGCCCAAAAGACGGTCAGCGGGGAGTTTTGTACGGAGAAAGAAGTGAAGTCCGGCGCCGCCGCGTTGGTTGTCATAGCTAATGATGCGTCTGATAATACAAAGAAAAAGTTTAAGAATATGTGTGAGTTTTATCACGTGCCGATCTGTTTTTATAGAGACAAAGATACCTTGGGGCATGCAATGGGGAAACAGTTCCGGGCATCTCTGGCAATATTAGATCAGGGGTTTGCAAAGGGAATCAGAGAGAGTATGGATGCAGAAGATAACACAGTTGCATAGAGGAGGTAGTAAATATGGCAAAAATCAAAGTATATGAGTTGGCGAAGGAATTGGGTGTTCCAAGTAAGGAGGTACTTGAGTTCCTTGGCGGAAAAAATATAGAAGTAAAGAATCATATGAGCGCGCTGGAGGAGGCAGATGCTAATGTGGTAAGAAAAGGCATGGCAAAAGGCGAGCCGGCAGCGTTAAAGCAAGAGCAGGATGCTCCAAAGAAGAAGAATATTGTTCACGTTTTTCGTCCGCAGAATACCCAGAACGGAGCCAGGCAGGGAAAGAGAACAACAGGAAGAACGGCTCCGGCAGGCAGCGGACGGGGGGCTCAGACACAGGGGAAACCTATGCAGGTGAACAATGGCCGTCCAGCTAAGTCAGCTATGGCGCGTCCGGCAGGGGCTCCATCGGCTTCGGCTAAGTCGGTTATGGCACGTCCGGCAGAACCGGCGAAGCGTCCGGCAGCGTCCGACATCGTGGCGGCAACGGAGGCGGCAGAACCAATGAAGCGTCCAGCAGCGCCGGCAGAAAAGCCGCAGAATGTACAGCAGACGGCCAGAGAGGCAGAAAAGCCAGCAGACAGAGGCCCAGACCGTCCGGCAGCTTCCGAGAGGAAGCCGGCGCCAAGGCGTCAGGAGCGTTCTGAGCGCGGTGAGCGTTTTGAACGGGGACAGGACAGACGTACAGATTCCAGAGGCCCAAGGCCCCAGCGCGGGGAACGCTCTCAGGAGGGACGCGACAATCGTTTCCAGGGAGGAGACCGCGACAGAAATCGTGACAACCGCTTCCAGGGAGGGGACCGCGACAGAGACAGAAATCGCGACAATCGCTTCCAGGGAGGAGACCGCGACAGAGATAGAAACCGCGATAACCGCTTCCAGGGAGGGGACCGCGACAGAGACAGAAATCGCGACAATCGTTTCCAGGGAGGAGACCGCGACAGAGATCGCGACCGCGATAACCGCTTCCAGGGAGGGGATCGTGACAGAGACAGGAACCGCGATAACCGTTTCCAGGGAGGAGATCGTGACAGAGATCGAGATAGAGTACAGGGACGCAGACCCGGAGAAAGAGGCGACCGCCGCGGAGGCGAAAAAAGAAGCGGCAATTCCAGTATCCCGTCTCCTGCTGTGGAAGGGCAGAAGCCTCAGCGCAGCAAGGGAAAAGGTAAGGAAGACCATAAGAAAAAGGAATACCGCCGTGAGGAGGAGGAAGACAGGAATCTTAAGGGCAAGAAAAAGAATGACACAAAGCAGCAGTTCCAGAAGCCTCAGCAGCGTGAGCAGAAGGTGGAGGAAGAAATTAAATCTATCGTGATTCCTGAGGTTTTGACCATCAAAGAGCTGTCAGATAAGATGAAGATCGTGCCTTCTGTCATCGTCAAGAAATTGTTTATGCAGGGCAAAATTGTGACTGTGAACCAGGAGATTGACTATGAGACTGCGGAAGGAATTGCGTTGGAGTTCGATGTACTCTGTGAGAAGGAGGAGGTCGTAGACGTAATCGAGGAGCTTCTTAAGGAGGACGAGGAGGATGAAAGCACCATGAAGAAGCGTCCGCCTGTAGTCTGTGTTATGGGTCATGTTGACCATGGCAAGACCTCCCTTCTGGATGCGATCCGTCATACGAATGTCATTGACAAAGAGGCAGGCGGCATTACACAGCACATCGGCGCTTATGTGGTGGATGTAAATGGTGAAAAGATTACCTTCCTGGATACGCCGGGACATGAGGCATTTACTGCCATGCGTATGCGCGGAGCCAGCTCTACGGATATCGCAATCCTGGTGGTTGCTGCGGATGACGGCGTGATGCCTCAGACTGTGGAGGCGATTAACCATGCAAAAGCGGCAGGCGTTGAGATTGTGGTTGCAGTCAATAAGATTGATAAGCCCAGCGCCAATATTGAGCGTGTGAAGCAGGAGCTCACCGAGTATGAACTAATTCCGGAGGACTGGGGCGGAAGCACAGTGTTTGTGCCAGTATCAGCTAAGACCGGACAGGGGCTTGAAGACCTGATGGAGATGATTGTCCTGACTGCAGAGGTGCTTGAGCTTAAGGCTAATTCTGACCGCCGCGCCAGAGGGCTTGTGCTGGAGGCTCAGCTTGACAAGGGAAGAGGCTCAGTGGCCACCGTCCTGGTACAGAAGGGTATTCTGCGGGTAGGAGATTCCATTGCGGCAGGCTCAGCCTATGGTAAGGTAAGAGCTATGATGGATGATAAGGGCAGACGTGTAAAAGAGGCGGGTCCTTCCATGCCAGTGGAGATTCTGGGCTTAAATGACGTGCCCAACGCAGGAGAAGTGTTTGTAGCGTGCGAGAATGATAAAGAGGCTAGAAGCTTTGCGGAGACGTTTATCTCACAGAGCAAGGCGAAGCTGATTGAGGATACGAAGTCAAAGCTGTCTCTGGATGATTTGTTCAGCCAGATTCAGGAGGGTAATTTAAAAGAGTTGGGAATCGTCGTAAAGGCGGATGTACAGGGCTCCGTGGAGGCTATGAAACAGAGCCTTCTGAAGCTGACCAACGAGGAGGTTGTGGTGAAGATCATCCATGGCGGCGTGGGCGCCATCAACGAGTCCGACGTAAGCCTTGCGTCTGCCTCCAACGCAATCATCATTGGATTCAACGTGCGTCCTGATGCGACAGCGAAGGAGACGGCGGACAGAGAAGGCGTGGATATCCGGCTGTACCGCGTTATCTATAATGCGATTGAAGACGTAGAGGCAGCAATGAAGGGTATGTTAGACCCGATCTTTGAGGAGAAGGTGCTTGGCCACGCAGAAGTACGTCAGACCTTCAAGGCGTCCGGAGTGGGAACCATTGCCGGTTCTTATGTACTGGATGGAACCTTCGAGAGAGACTGTTCTGTACGCCTGACCAGAGATGGAATTGTGATCTTTGAAGGACCTCTTGCATCCCTTAGACGATTCAAGGATGATGTAAAAGAAGTCAGAGCGGGATACGAGTGCGGATTTGTGTTCGCTAACTTTAACGATATTAAGGAAGGCGACCTTGTAGAAGCATTCAAGATGGTAGAAATCCCAAGATAGATAGGGGTGTAAGAAAATGAGAAAGAGAAGCATAAAGAATACCAGGGTCAATACCGAGGTCCAGAGAGAACTCAGTGATATTATCAGGAATATGAAGGACCCCCGCGTCGCGCCATGGACCTCCGTGGTCGCGGCGGAGGTTGCGCCGGATCTTAAGACCTGTAAGGCGTATATCAGTGTGCTTGGCGGTAAGAAGGAGCAGGAGGATACCATTGCGGGTCTTACCAATGGGGAGGGGTTCATCCGGCGTGAGCTTGCCCGTACGCTGAATATGCGGAACACGCCGGAGATACATTTTGTGTTGGACCAGTCCATTGAGTATGGGGTAAATATGTCCAGGAAGATTGACGAAGTGACCAGGAATATTTCAACGGAAGGGGATGCTGATGCTGAATAAGATTCTGAAAAATGCCGTGACAATCGCTATCGGCGGTCATATCCGTCCGGATGGGGATTGTGTAGGATCAAGTATGGGATTGTACCATTATATTAGGGATAATTACAACGATAAAAAAGTGGACGTGTATCTGGAGGAGATACCAGATAAATTCTACTGCCTGAAATCCACGGAACTCATCCGGCATGAGATTGCAGAAGATAAAGAGTACGACCTGTTTATCAGTCTGGACTGTGGCGATAAGGAGCGTCTGGGATTCTCTGCCTCTCTTTTTGACAAGGCCAAGAGAACCTATTGTATTGACCATCATATCAGCAACACGGGATTTGCTCAGGATGAATATACTGTGGCGGACGCCAGCTCCACCTGTGAGCTGGTCTACCAGCTCATGGAGTATGATAAGATTTCCCTGGATACGGCGGAGGCCCTCTACCTGGGTATTGTGCATGATACGGGTGTATTTCAGTATACCTGTGCGACTCCCTCCACGTTCCGAATGGCGGCAAGCCTTCTGGAGAAGGGGGTGGATGGCGCCAGACTTATTCAGGACACATATTATGAGAAGACCTATGCCCAGAACCAGATTTTGGGACGTACCCTCCTTGAGAGCATACTGTTTATGGATAAGACCTGTATCGCGTCCTACGTGACCAAGAAGACCATGGATTTCTATGGTGTGAAGGTAAAGGATTTAGACGGAATCGTAAGCCAGCTTCGGGTCACAAAGGATGTTGAGGTAGCAATCTTCATGTATGAGCTGGAGACGAATGTTTTCAAGGTAAGCTTACGCTCCAAGGAGAGAGTGGACGTGAGCAAGGTTGCAAAGTATTTCGGCGGCGGCGGCCACAAGAAGGCTGCCGGACTTACTATGGCGGGGACGTACTACGATGTGCTCAATAATCTGTCCAGGCAGATTGAGGCCCAGATGATGCAAAAATAAAGATGGCGGGGATACATATGATACATGGAATTCTGAATGTGCGAAAGGAGAAGGGCTATACGTCCCATGACGTGGTGGCGAAGATACGGGGAATTACCCATCAGAAAAAAATTGGCCATACAGGAACCCTTGATCCGGATGCGGTCGGGGTTCTGCCGGTGTGTCTTGGACGGGCAACCAGGCTGTGTGATCTAATTACAGACAGAGATAAGACCTATGAAACTGTGCTGCTTCTTGGACGGGCGACAGACACTCAGGATACCAGCGGACAGACGATTCGGATGGGAGATACGTCTCACCTTACGGAAGATGAGGTGAGAGAAGCAGTCATGGGATTTGTGGGAGACTATGATCAGATACCGCCCATGTACTCGGCTCTTAAGGTGAACGGCAGGAAGCTTTACGAGCTTGCCCGTGAGGGAAAAGAAGTCGTAAGAAAGGCAAGGCAGGTTCAGCTTCTTGGTATCGAGCTTCTTAAAATCCAGCTTCCCAGGGTGCATATGAGAGTAACCTGCTCGAAGGGAACCTATATCCGTACCCTGTGCCACGATATCGGAGATAAGCTTGGGTGCGGCGGTTGTATGGAAGAACTGGTACGCATACGCGTAGGTCGGTTTTTATTGGAGGACAGCGTAACTCTTGATACGCTGGCAGAGAAATATAAGGAGGGATGCCTTGGAAAGCTATTGCTTCCTATGGATGGAATGTTTAAGGAGTATCCAGGGCTGACTGTTGGGGGAAGATGGGATTCTCTGGCAAAGAACGGCAATCCGCTTCCAGGACATGCGTTTCTTGACGCTTCAGACCCCAGGGGATGGAAAGACGGGAAGGCGCAGGAGCATCCTGAATATGTCCGAATCTATGACGAGAAGGGGCAGTTCATTGCAGTCTGCCGTTGGCAGAAGGAGGAATATCGGATTGTGAAGATGTTCTATATAAGCGGAGAATAACAGCAGTGGTAGAGTAAAGAGGAACAGATATGCAATACATCAATAGACTGTCTGATTATGAGGGCAGGAGGGAATCAGCAGTAACCTTTGGCAAATTCGACGGCCTGCACACAGGGCATCAAAAGCTTATAGAGCAGGTTCAGAGCTTGGGGGAAGCCGAAGGGCTTGTTAGGATCGTGTGCGCATTTGACATGCACCCTTTGTGGGAGAGGATTGGAAAGACGCCGCGTATGCTGATGACAGGCAGGGAAAGACAGAGGCAGCTTTCAGAAAAGGTGAATGTTCTGGTGGAATGTCCCTTTACCTTGGAGTTCAGTAAAATTCACGCAGAAGAATTTATACGTGATATTGTAAGCAAAAGGCTTTGCGCCAGATACGTGGTAGTCGGGACAGATTTTCAGTTTGGTTATGAAAAACAGGGAGATATCCATATGCTTCGGCAGTTTGAGGAGGTCTACGGATATCGCTTGATTGTAATCGAGAAGGAACGATATGAGGACCGTGTCATCAGCAGCACTTATATTAAGGAGCTTATAAGCGGGGGAGACCTTGCCCTTGCAAACCGGCTTCTGGGATATTCCTACGGAATCACCGGACAGGTAGAGCATGGGAAAAAGCTTGGGAGAACCTTAGGTTTTCCAACCCTTAACGTGGCGTGGCAGAAGGGAAAGCTTGTGCCGCCCCGCGGGGTGTATCTGAGCAATGTACAGGTGGACGGACAGTGGTTTCACGGAATCTCCAATGTGGGTGTGAAGCCGACGGTCAGCAAAGAGGAAAGGGTATTGATAGAAAGTTTTCTGTTTGGTTACGACGGGGATGCCTATGGGAAGGAAGTGACCATCGAGCTCCTTGCTTTTCGGAGACCGGAGTGTGTGTTTGGAAGCGTTTCCGAGTTGAAAGCATGCATTGACAGGGATATTGAGTACGGAAAACGTTTCTTTGGAATGTAGAGTAAAGGAGAATACGAATGAGGATCACGACAATTTTTATGCTGCTCGGAGGACTGGGATTCTTCCTGTACGGGATGAAGATGATGAGTGAGGGACTCGAAAAGGCAGCCGGTGCAAAGATGCGCAGCATATTGGAATTCTTTACCAAGAACCGGTTTATCGGTATGATGGTTGGAATTGTGTTTACCGCAATCATACAGTCATCCAATGCAACCACGGTTATGGTCGTTAGTTTTGTGAATTCGGGGCTGATGAATCTCATGCAGGCGTCGGGAGTTATCTTAGGTGCGAATATCGGGACAACCATCACAGGGCAGTTGATTGCCTTTAACCTGTCGGACATTGCGCCTTTGATTGTCATCATTGGCGTGGTGATGGTCATGTTTTGCAAGAAGCAGGGGATTAAGAAAATTGGGGAGGTTATCTTAGGCTTTGGTATCCTGTTTATGGGCTTAAGCATCATGGGAGACAGCATGGAGGCGGTCAAGGAATCCCCAAGGGTTATTGAATTCCTTTCGTCTCTGACAAACCCCTTTGCGGCGATTCTGACGGGATTTGCCATTACGGCTGTGCTGCAGAGTTCATCTGCCACTGTGGGTATCATCCTGCTGATGGTATCTCAGAACCTTTTGGAATTTGCCATTTGTCCGTTTATGATACTTGGCTGTAACATTGGCGCCTGCGTGTCTGCGCTGGTGGCAAGCTTAAGCGGCAAGAAGGACGCAAAGCGGGCGGCTCTGATTCATTTTTTGTTCAATGTGATTGGGTCTGCCGTGATGTTTATCATCCTTTGGATTGCCATTGAGCCGTTTACAGACATGATGCTCTATATCTCCGGCGGCAATCTTGCCAGGTCGGTTGCCAATGTACATACCTTGATGAAGGTCTTTGAAGTGGCGATGCTGTTCCCGTTCATGGGATGGATTGTAAAGGCTACTTACCGGATTGTTCCGGGCGAGGATGAGACGGCGGAGGATGAGTACGAGCTGCCGTTCATCGGTACTGGAAAGATTCTGTCTACAACCACGGCTGTGGTAAACGGAATCGCGGAAATCGAGCATATGGGAAAGGTAGCCACAGAAAATCTGCGGGTTGCCATGGAGGTTTTGTGTAATCCCGACGAGGAGAAGATTCAGGAGGTCTACCAGCGGGAGAAGTACATTGATTATATGAACAGTAAGATTACGGATTATCTGGTCCAGGCAAATGAGCTTGTGCTGCCGATTGCGGATGAGCGTCTAATCGGCGGACTGTTCCATGTGGTCAATGATATCGAGCGTGTAGGCGACCATGCAGAGAATATTGCAGATTCGGCAAAGACAAGGCTTGATAGGGGGATTGATTTCAGTGAAAAGGCAAAGCGCCAGCTTCAGGAGATGAACGAAAAGGCTGTCATGATTATGGAGTATTCACTGGAAATGTTCAAGAATCGAAACTACAAGCATATGGCGGAGATTCTGCGGCTGGAGGACGAGATTGATGAGATGGAGAAGAAATTACAGAATTCCCACGTAAAACGTCTGACCAAGAATAAGTGTACTCCAAAAGCGGGAATGATGTTCTCAGATACGGTTTCTGGCTTAGAGCGTGTGGGCGACCACGCCACCAACATTGCCTTTGCAATCTTGGAGCCGGCAGAGTCTGTGGACTCTGTGGATGATGATGAAGACGAATAGTTACTGTTAGAGCCGTATTCACAGCAACTAAAATAATTCTTTACATGTGCCATGCACTGTGCTATACTTGACTGGTGTGAAAGCCGATGTTCGGTAAATGGAAGCTCCAACCCTTACTTAATATCAGGCGTTTATTGAATTAAAAGGAGGATAAGAACATGATTTCCAAAGAGAGGAAAGAACAGATTGTAGCAGACTATGGAAGGTCACAGGGGGATACCGGTTCTCCGGAGGTACAGATCGCAATCCTGACAGCAAGGATTAACGACTTAACCGAGCATTTCAAGAGCAATCCGAAGGATCATCATTCAAGAAGAGGTCTTCTTAAGATGGTTGGACAGAGAAGAGGACTGCTTGCATATCTGAAGAAGACGGATATCGAGAGATATCGTACACTAATCGAGAGATTGGGACTTAGAAAATAGTTATATGGAAGGGCGCAGATTGATTTTGCTGCGTCCTTCATTAAAAACTGTCGGAAAATGGCTGGTATACCTGTATCAGTTGTATTTCGGCAGTTAATTAGTGGATGGAAGTATTATCCGAGACCACTGAAAAGCATATTTGTATCTGTGTAAATGTGTTTTTCAGTAGTTTCGGCATCTTTCATTCACGGAAATGTATCATAAAAAGGAGAAAATGTATGTACAAAAAATTTGAGATGGAGTTAGCCGGAAGAAAGCTCTGTGTAGATGTGGACAGAGTGGCGAAGCAGGCAAATGGCGCCGTACTGATGCATTACGGGGATACCACCGTACTGTGTACGGCTACGGCTTCTGAGAAGCCAAGAGAGGGAATTGATTTCTTCCCCTTAAGCGTAGAATATAACGAGAGACTGTATTCCGTAGGAAAGATTCCTGGCGGATTCAATAAGAGAGAGGGGAAAGCTTCTGAGAATGCGATTCTTACCTGCCGTGTTATTGACCGTCCTATGCGTCCTTTGTTCCCTAAGGATTACCGAAATGATGTGACTCTTGAGAATCTGGTGCTGTCTGTGGATCAAGACTGCTCGCCAGAGCTTACGGCCATGTTGGGAGCTGCCATTGCAACCAGTATTTCTGATATTCCTTTTGACGGGCCGATTTCCACCACTCAGGTGGGACTGGTAGAGGGTGAGTTTGTGTTTAACCCAACGGTGGCCCAAAAGGAGGTATCCGACCTTGCGCTGACTGTGGCGTCCACCAAGGAAAAGGTTATCATGATTGAGGCAGGAGCCAATGAAGTTCCTGAACAGCAGATGATTGAGGCGATTTTTGCTGCCCATGAGATGAACCAGAAGGTGATTGCATTTATCGACACCATCGTGGCAGAGTGCGGCAAGGACAAGCATGAATATGAGAGCTGCGCGGTTCCAGAGGAGTTGTTTGCGGCAATCCGTGAGATTGTTTCTCCGGAGGCAATGGAGGAAGCCGTATTTACAGATGAGAAGCAGGTGCGTGAAGAAAACATCCGCCAGATTACTGAGAAGCTTAAGGAAGCATTTGCAGAAAAAGAAGAATGGCTTGCCCTCCTTGGGGAAGCGGTATACCAGTACCAGAAAAAGACGGTGCGCAAGATGATCTTGAAGGATCATAAGCGTCCTGACGGAAGGGCCATCGACCAGATTCGTCCGCTGGCGGCTGAGATTGACCTGATTCCAAGGGTTCACGGCTCTGCAATGTTTACCCGCGGACAGACCCAAATCTGTACCATTACAACCTTAGCTCCCCTTGCGGAGGCACAAAGGCTTGACGGGCTTGACGAAACAGAGACTTCCAAGAGATATATGCACCACTATAATTTCCCGTCTTATTCCGTGGGAGAGACAAGGCCCTCAAGAGGACCGGGACGCCGTGAGATCGGCCATGGGGCGCTGGCGGAGAGGGCGCTGATTCCCGTACTTCCAAGTGAGACGGAATTCCCTTATGCAATCCGTACCGTGTCTGAGACTTTTGAGTCCAACGGCTCTACGTCACAGGCAAGTATCTGTGCCTCCTCCATGTCGCTGATGACGGCTGGAGTGCCCATTAAGGCGGCGGTTGCAGGTATCTCCGCAGGTCTGGTGACCGGTGAGACGGACGACGATTATCTGGTGCTTACGGATATTCAGGGACTTGAGGATTTCTTTGGAGATATGGATTTTAAGGTTGCCGGAACCCATAAGGGAATCACGGCGATTCAGATGGATATCAAAATTCATGGTCTGACAAGACCGATTATTGAGGAGGCAATCGCGGCCACCAAGAAGGCGAGAACCTATATTCTTGACGAGGTGATGGAAAAGACCATTGACAAGCCAAGACCGGAGGTAGGGCCTTATGCGCCAAAGATTATCCAGATGCAGATTGACCCACAGAAGATTGGAGATGTTGTGGGACAGCGGGGCAAGACCATCAATGCGATTATTGAGCAGACTGGTGTGAAGATTGACATTACGGACGATGGTTCTGTGTCTATCTGCGGAACGGATGCCCAGAGTATGGACGAGGCGAGAAAGCTGATTTATATCATTGTCACTGACTTCGAGGCTGGACAGGTTTTGGAAGGAAAGGTTGTCAGCATCAAGGAGTTTGGCGCGTTTATCGAATTCGCACCGGGCAAGGAGGGAATGGTGCACATTTCCAAGATTGCCAAGGAGAGAGTAAGACAGGTGGAGGATGTACTGACACTGGGAGACGTGGTGAAGGTAGTCTGCTTGGGCAAGGATAAGATGGGACGGATTTCATTTAGTATGAAGGACGTTGCTGAGTAGAATAGGGACATACCGATAGAGGGATGCTGCAGGATTATTAATTTGATGATAATTCTGTAGCATCTCTTTTTTTGTTTACCCCATCAATCCAAAGAGAATTTTATTCATAAATGCGATGCCTGTACATATATTGGAATTAAGAGGTGGACAGATATGTTAAATGACAGAATTTTAAGAGTCCTGCCCCGAAATGTCCGGCTTGCGCTAAATAGGGAACGGTTTATTGCTTCCGATATACACGAGCTCAGGCTTCGGGTGGGAAAGCCCCTTCTTGTGATTTGCAAAGGTGGTGAGCGAATGATTGGAAATGAACGGGACGGGCCATATACGGTTACCAAGGAGGACGTAAGGGAAATGCTTGAGTATGTCAGCAATTTTTCCTTATATGCATACGAGCAGGAAATGAAGCAGGGATTTATTACGATTGAGGGAGGGCATAGAGTGGGGATTACAGGTCAGGCAATCATAGAGAATGGAACGGTGAAGAATCTGCGCTATATATCTTCCATTAATCTTCGGATGTCCCATGAGGTTTTAGGGTGTGCGGATTCCGTATTTCCATATATCACACAGGAGGGAAGGCTATGCCATACACTAATCGTCTCTCCGCCAGGGTGCGGTAAAACGACGCTGCTTCGGGACATGATACGCCAGATTTCCGACGGGAACCGCTGGATTTCGGGCATGACGGTGGGGGTGGTGGATGAACGGTCGGAGATTGGCGGATGCTTAAGGGGCGTTGCGCAAAATGAGCTGGGGCTTCGTACCGATATTCTGGACGGATGCCCGAAGGCAGAAGGAATGACCATGCTGCTTCGCTCTATGAGTCCGGCAGTTCTGGCTGTGGACGAGATTGGGTCAGCGAAGGATGTACATGCCATTGAACACGCTATGCACTGTGGCTGCCGGATGCTTGCCACGATTCATGCAAATTCCATGGAGGAGCTTCGCAGGAAACCGCTGATTGACTGCATGGTGGCAAAGAAATGGTTTGAGAGGTATATTCTGCTGGGAAACCGTGAGCGCGTCGGGCAGATTAACGGACTGTTCGACAGTCGGGGAAGCCTTCTCTACAGTGAGACAGTGAGTGCATCATGCTGCTGAAAACCATGGGTGGTGTGCTGGTCATTGCAGCCACATCTATGTGGGGGCACGCTGCGGCAGAGAGGGTGAAGAATAGTTATGACCAGCTTCAATATCTGCAAAAGCTTTTGTATCTGTTAAGGAGTGAGATTTTATATGCCAGGTCTTATTTAGGAGAGGCATTTCTACAGATTGGACAGAAGGCAAAAAGCCCCTACCGTGAATGGCTCCTTGGGCTGTGCAGCCAGATGGAGGGAGAAAGGGGCGGCACATTTGCCGAAATGTGGGAGGTAAGTACAAAAGCCGGCCTTAAGGATTCAGGGCTTTTGGAAAGTGAGCTTCTCCGCCTTGCCGCCTTTGGAAGCCAGCTTGGAATCGCAGATGCCGAGATGCAGGTTAAGCTTTTGGATTTATATCTGGATGAGCTCAGGTTGACTATGGATGAGCTGCGGGAGGAAATGCGGACGAAGATAAGGATATGCCATTGCCTTGGAGTAATGAGCGGAATCTTTATTACGGTCTTATTGATATAGAGGGAGGAGTACATGAGTGTGAACCTGATATTCAAAATTGCGGCTGTGGGAATCCTGGTCTCTGTGTTAAGCCAGGTCTTAAAGCACAGTGGGAGAGAAGAACAGGCGTTTCTTACAAGCCTTGCAGGGCTTTTACTGGTTCTGTTCTGGATTGTGCCGTACATTTACGATTTGTTTGAATCCATGAAACGGCTGTTTTCATTATAAGAATATCCGACAGTAGAAAGAAGGGATTACCATGGACATGTTGCGTATCGGAATCATGGGCGTAGCCGGAACACTTCTTGCCATACAGTTTAAAAGCGGAAAATCCGAGTATGGAATCTACATTACTGTGGTTCTAAGCCTGATTATTTTCTTTAGCGTACTGGGGCATATTGGGACCATCGTGGAGGCGATGAAGGGCATTGGCAGATTTATCCAGATGGACCAGGCTTACATCGGAACATTAATCAAGATGCTGGGCATTACATATATTGCAGAATTTTCATCGGGAATCTGCAAGGATGCCGGATATCAGACCATTGCGTCCCAGATTGAAATTTTTGGAAAGCTGGCGGTCATGCTTCTAAGCCTTCCCATTCTCATGACTCTGCTGAATACGATTAGGGAATTTCTGTCATGAGAAAAAGGAAATGTGCCTTACTGGTATTAGCCGTGGCTGTAGCAACGCTCGTTTTCTTTTCGCCTATGAAAACAGCGGCATCAGAAGCCGCCACATTTTCAGATATCAGAGACAAGCTGGTCAGTCAGTACGATTTTGAGGAAATAGATGGCTCGCTTAAGGAATTGTTCCCAGACGAACAGCTTGATTTCAAGGAAACTCTAATGGGCATCCTGTCCGGCGACTTGGATTTTTCCCTTCAGTTACTGGGAGAACTGGCGGCAGACCAGCTTGGATATGCGTTTCAAAGCAGTCGGAGCAATTTGATTCATATGCTGCTTATAGCATTGCTTGCCGCCGTGTTCAGTAATTTCTCCAAGGTGTTTCAGAGCCGCCAAATTTCTGATATCAGCTTCTACGGCCTGTACCTGCTGCTCATTGCTCTGGCCATCAGCTCATTTGAAGCTGTGGTCAACTGGGTACGGGGAGGGATTGAAGCGCTGACTGCCTTTATGGGCGTATTCTGCCCGCTGTATTTTCTGGCAGTCTCCGTGGCAAAAGGAAGCGCTACCTCCGTAGCCTTCTACCATCTGGTGTTGTTTTTAATCTTTCTGACAGAGGTAGTTATCCTGAATTTTCTTCTGCCCATGCTTCATATCTACATGATTGTGCGGGTGCTGAATTACCTGTCAGATGAAGATTATTTGAGTAAATTTGCGGAGTTAATCGAGATGGCGGTGTCCTGGCTTCTAAAGACAGTTCTCGCCTGTATTGTAGGGTTAAATGTAATCCAAGGCTTAATCAGCCCTGCCATAGACACTGTAAAACGAAGCGTAATCACCCGAAGCGCCGAGGCAATCCCTGGAATCGGGGATGCCATAGGAGGTATGGCGGAAGTAGCTATTGGTACCGCTGTTCTTGTAAAAAATGGGATCGGCATGGCAGGGGCAGTCATATCCATCGCTCTGTGTGTGGTTCCCTTGGCACAGGTAGCTTGTATCGTTCTTCTCTACAAACTGGCCGCCGCAATCATACAGCCTGTCTCAGACAAGAGGATTGTTGGATGCATCGAGACTGTAGGGGAAGGGTGCAGAATGCTGCTTGGCGTAATTTTTACCACAGGATTTCTGTTCCTTCTGACAATCGTGGTAGTGGCGGCCGTCACAGGAAATGTATGAGGTGTAAGGATGTTTTCTTATTTGTATGAGTGGATTATGAAGCTGTCGTTTTACATGGTTATGGTAACAATGGTCCTCCATGTGGTTCCTAATTCCGATTATAAGAGGTATATTCGGTTCTTTACCGGACTGGTGCTTACGGTGATGCTTACAGATCCCTTTTTTCGTCTTCTGGGCATGGGGCAGTTGTGGCAGAATCTATATGAAAGCCCCGTATATCGGGAGCAGGTGGAGAAAATGGAAGAGGGGGCCCAGTATTTAAAGGAGATGTCAAAGGATGTGGAGAAGGAATTTGAAGATGTTTGGCTTAAGGATGATGACAGTACATCCATAGGCGTGGATGAAATCAAAATAGGGAGATGATGAAGATGAATTTGGAAGGAGGAAAAGAGCAGTTATTCAAGATTTCCAGGAAGATTTCCCTCAAAAAGCTAAAAAAAGACCAGCTTCTGATTCTCGTACTTGCAGGGATTCTCCTGCTTATCATAGCGCTTCCTACGGAAAAGAAAGGGGTTGAGAAGGGAAAAACAGAAACGGGCTTAGGCGTCAGCGAGGGAAAGAAGGAAGTAAGCCAGGATGAATATCTCTTTAACCTGGAGAGCCGGCTTGAGGCGGCCCTCTCCCAGATGGCAGGGGTGGGCGATGTGACGGTGATGATTACGCTGAAATCCTCAGCGGAGAAGGTGGTGGAAAAAGATTTGGAGGTGACAGACGAGGCGGTGACAGAGTCGGACAGCCAGGGTGGGGCAAGAGCGAGCCAGATCAACAGCCATGGGGAGACGACCGTATATCATGATGGAGGCACATCAGGAGAACCCTATGTCAGCAAAGAATTAAGCCCTCAGATTGAGGGCGTGGTGGTCATTGCCGAGGGCGGAGGAAATTCAGTGGTCAAACAGAATATAACTGAGGCAGTTCAGGCATTATTTGGGATAGACACGCATAAGATTAGGATAATGAAGAAGAGTTCAAAATAATGTGGCAGAAGTAGGAGGAAGAACAGTGAAACAGATTGTGAAGAAGAACCAGATCATTATTGCGGCTTTGGCCGTCATGATTGCGGCGGCAGGATACCTGAATTATTCAGGGAAAATCTTTGGGGACAAGAAAGAGGCGGAAGCTACCAATGCTGAACTTGCCAACCAGGAGCTTCTGGATATTTCAGAGGAGGATCTTGCCAGCGCGTCAAAGGATATTGAAAGCCAGGACGGGGAAGGCTCTGACGGAAGCGTGGACGGCACGCCGGGCGAGGCTGTGCTCACTGGCGGCGAGGCCAGCGCAGTGGTGGCTGAGGCAAAGGTGGCAAGAGAGCAGGTTCGTGCAAAGAATAAAGAGTCCCTGCTTGAGATTATTGACAATGAGACATTGAGCGACGCCCAGAAACAGGATGCCGTCAACCAGATGGTGGCAATGACGGATCTGGCGGAGAAGGAGGCTGCGGCAGAGACGCTTCTTGCCTCTAAGGGCTTCGATGAAGTGGTGATAAGCCTTACGGCGGACACGGCAGATGTGGTGGTGAATGCGGCAGACTTAAGCGACGCCAATCGAGCGCAGATTGAGGATATTGTGGCGCGAAAGACCGGAGTGGCGGCCCAGAATATTGTGATTACGCCGGTGAGTACAGAAGGGAAGTAATCATTAAATAGAAGCCATGGCACAGAGGTATTCATAGGTTTGACTGGATGAATACCTCTGTTAAATTTACAGTTATCTCAGATTTCAAAAGGTTTCCAACAGAAAAATATTTACATTGAAATAGAAGTTTATTATAATAGTCTATAGTGAAAATTTTGGGGTGGGATAAGTATGCCCATATTACACAGGAGGACGGACATGGCAAAGGGACAAGTTAAAAAGGCACAGATTCAGAAGGTTCAAAAGTTGCAGGCTCAGGCTGAAAATGCCATATTTGCTCTGGATATCGGAACTCGGAGTATTATTGGAATGGTAGGAATCGTGGAAGAAGACAAGGTCAGGATCATTGCCATTGATAAGGAAGAACATACAGAGCGTGCGATGATCGATGGGCAGATTGAGAACATAGAGAAGGTAACCACATTGGCGAGGAAGGTGAAGAAGCGTCTTGAGGAAAAAGTGAATTTCCAGTTAGAGCGTGTCTGCGTTGCCGCGGCAGGGAGAGCCCTGCGGACGAAGCGCGCGGAGTTTGAGATTAACCTTCCAGGCAAACAGGTGATTGACGACGAGATCATAAGCCGTCTTGAGGCAGGGGCCATCAGCAAGGTGGAGGAAGCCTTTGACGCGGAGAACAGCGCCAGGGAGGATATGCGCCGTTTCTATCTGGTAGGTTATACAGTGTGCCAGTATTATTTGGATGAGTACAGGATTTCCAGTTTAAAGGATCACAGGGGACAGGATGTAAAGGTAGATTTGATTGCCACCTTCCTGCCCAGTGAGGTGGTGGAGAGTCTTTATACGACCATGAACAAAATTGGCCTTGAGGTAGTCAGCGTGACCTTGGAGCCGATTGCGGCAATCAATGCCGCGATTCCGGAGAATTTGCGGCTTCTGAACCTTGTCATGGTAGACATTGGGGCAGGGACTTCTGATATTGCCGCGTGTACCGGCGGAAGCGTGACTGGTTATACCATGGCGACTGTGGCAGGAGACGAAGTCACGGAAGCAGTTATGCGGGAATATTTGGTGGATTTTGGGACAGCGGAAGCCATGAAGGCGCAGATTGAACAGGAGGAGGTCATTACATTTACGGATATCCTTGGATTCGAGCGGAAGGCGTCACGGGAGGAGGTTTTACAGTGTATCCAGAGCACCTCAGAGGTACTCTGTAAAGAGATTGCGGCCAAGGTGTTAGAGGTCAACGGCGGCGCGCCGTCCGCCTTGTTCCTTGCGGGAGGCGGAAGCAAGCTTACAGGGCTTCGGGAAGGAATTACGGCGGCGCTTCAGATGGATGCTAACCGTGTGGCAGTTGCTGGAAATAATTTCCGTATCAGTGCATTTTCTGATGAATACGATCTGAACAATCCAGAATATGCGACTCCTCTAGGAATTACGATTTCATCCGGCCTGAACCTGATTAATGACAGCTTTCGTGTGACGTTAAACGGAAGACCAGCCAAACTTTTCCGCAGCGGAAGCTTTACAGCTTTAAACCTTCTGATGATGAATGGCTATAGCTTCCAGGATATTCTGGGACGCCCAGGCACTAGCCTGCCAGTGACAGTCAACGGAAAGCGCAAGGTATTCTACGGTACGGCGGCGCAGCCGGCGTCACTGTTTATCAATAAGAAAGAGGGAAAGCTTTCTACCGTAATCAATGCAGGGGATTGTATTGATTTCGTTCCCTCAATTCCAGGAATTCCGGCAAGTCCATGTCTGGGAGATATTGAAGGGGCTTCTGAATGTCTGGAAATCACCCTGAATGGGGTGTTTATGCCTTTGGAGACTCCCCTTAAAATAGGGGATGTAATCCGAATCCGGATGCCGAAGAGTGAGGAAGATGAGAAAGACGAGGAAGATATTTTAGAAGAGCCATCTTTGGGAGATGGGGACAAAAATGAAGATGGCGCAGGCGAAGGAGATGGCGCCAAACATGTGACGGATGGCAAGCTGTCTGGGAATGACGCCGATGAGAAGAAGGAAGAAGCTGTATCTGGCAAAGAGGACAAAAAGAATTTCGATGCCAGTGAGACTGCCGACGTAAGGGAAAAAGAGGAAGTAATAGATACGGCAAAAGCTGACTTAAAAATAGAGGATGTGAAGCCGATAAAACAAGGGGGGTTGGAGTCTGAGAGGGAAATCAGGCATCAGGAGGTTACGGCGGCGCCTCCAGATATGAAAAGCAGGACAGAACCGGTAAAAAGTGAGGCGATAGATGCTGTGACACAACAGGTATCCCTGAAAAGGAACACCATATCACCGGCATCAGGAGTGCCCAATGCGGCAGCAGCAAGCAGACCAAGAAACGGTTACATGGAGGAGGGGCAGTTAGAGTTAGATTTTGGTAAGGGCGGAACGAACATATCCAATAATATATCGGGAATATCGCCGCCACAAGCGCCAAGGACAACGGGAATAGCTTCAGCGGGAATATCGCCTCAACCCTCCCGTATGGGCGCGGGAGGCAGCATCCTCTTTCAGCTTAATGGCTCTCCTTTGCGGCTGCCGCGTAAAGAAAATGGAGGGTCCTATTACCTGATGGATCTGCTTCAGTATTCTGGAATTAATCTCAATAATCCTAAAGGTTCGATTGAACTGGTTGTGAACGGAGAGCCGGGGATGTTCCAGCAGAAGCTACGGGAAGGGGATTCTATTACGATAGAGGAAAAGATGCTGTAAATAATCGTAGCAGATTACAGGCTATGTGCATTATAGTGCATGTAGCCTTTTGGTGGTTTCCTGCACGAAAAGATGACCAGCGGATTATTTTGAAGCCAGATGCATGAAAAGTATACTAGATGAACAAAATATTGGATAAAATGACAGCGCTTTTAGAAAAAGAGCAGTTAGGAAAGGATTTTTATCGTGTTGGAGATTGATTACTGTATATCATTGATACAACTTCAAAAGTATACTGATACTCAACTATGCCAGTTGTTTATATACGCAAGCAGGGATAAAGACGAGATATTCCGCGCAGATTGTACTTACCGAATGTGCATCATGGAGCTTAACCGAAGGAACCACGACAGGTGGCCCTGTGAGATGGATGTGATCTCGTATGTCAATATTTATGATGAAGACGGGGAGATTTTATTTGGTTATGGCAGACAGTATCAGATGTATATCATCCATGGCTCTGTGCTGGTGTATGACGACGACTGGGTTCCGTACCTGTTCAGCAGCAGAGAGGAGGACAAGAGATGTATATGGAAATATTTCTGCGTATCGCGTGAGGAAAAGACTGACGCCAAATACGTTACGAGTTAAGGGGATAAATCTTATGAATAATAAGAATAAAAGTTATGATATTTTTTTCTTTGATTTGGATGGTACATTAACGGATTCCTCCCTTGGCATAACCAATTCTGTAATTTATGCCTTGAAGAAATTTGGGATTGAAGAGACGGACCGCAGTAAGCTTTATTCATTTATCGGGCCGCCCCTTCTGCTGTCTTTTGAGAAATTTTATGGCTTCTCAAAAGAACAGTCAATGGATGCAGTCAGGTATTATAGGGAGTACTACTGTGACAGGGGGATCTTTGAGAACCGTGTGTACGATGGAATGGAAAATGTGTTAAAGGAATTGAAAAATCAGGGAAAGCTTCTGGTGGTGGCAACTTCCAAGCCAGAACCTTTTGCGCGGCAGATTATAGAGCATTTTCATCTAATGCAATTCTTTGATTATGTGGCGGGGATGGAGATGGACGGAAGACGCCAAACCAAGGAGGAGGTAATCCGCTATGCCCTGGATACCTGTAGAATTACGGACAAGTCCAAAGTGTTGATGGTGGGTGACCGTGAGTATGACGTGATTGGAGCGCAGGCTTTAGGGATTGACTGTCTGGGGATTTTATATGGATTTGGATGCCGAGACGAGCTTGAAAAAGCCGGAGCAGATTATATTGTAGAGACGGTGGAGGAGATTCTTGGATTTGCATAAGAATGAAAAAGGAAAATGTAAATATTGATATTTTACTTGACAAAGAGAAAAGATGTTGTTATGATTAAAAAACAGAACGCACTCTGTTTTTTGAAATATTATCATTTTTCATGTCTATGCTGGATATTAAAATGAAAATAAAAGAAAGAGGTGCAATATGCAGAGAGTTTATTCATTGATCGTTGATAATACCACAGGCGTTTTAAGCCGGATTTCCGGACTTTTCAGCAGACGGGGGTATAGTATTGACAGTATTACAGCCGGTGTGACGGCAGATCCCAGATTTACCAGGATTACCATTGTTGCGTCAGGAGACGAGCTGATTCTGGCTCAGATTGAGAAGCAGGTAAGGAAGTTAGAGGATGTAATCGAGATTAAGGTGTTAAAGCCAGAGGAATCGGTGTACCGTGAGCTGATTATGATCAAGGTGCGGGCGAATGCGTCAGAAAGGTCAGAGATTATCTCTGTGGCTGATATTTTTCGAGCCAAGATCGTGGATGTGGAGAATGGCTCTCTTATGATTGAGCTTACAGGAAACCAGTCCAAGCTGGAGGCATTTATGAATCTGTTGGATGGGTATGAGATTTTAGAGCTTGCCAGGACAGGAATTACCGGACTATCCCGTGGAAGCAAGAATGTTACATATATTGACTAGCAGGTAAACAGAGGGTAGTTTGTCTGCCCTCCGTTTTACAATATGAAATCAACATATTTTTACACATTTAAAATGTAGGAGGAAAGTTAAGATGGCAAAAATTTATTACCAGGAGGATTGTAATTTATCATTACTGGAAGGAAAGACAATCGCTGTAATCGGATATGGAAGTCAGGGACACGCACATGCCCTGAATGCAAAGGAGTCCGGCTGCCATGTGATTATCGGTCTGTATGAGGGCAGTAAGTCTTGGGCAAAGGCAGAGGCCCAGGGCTTCGAGGTTTATACGGCTGCTGAGGCGGCAAAGAAGGCAGATATCATCATGATTCTGATTAATGATGAGCTGCAGGCTGCTATGTATGAGAAGGATATTGCACCGAACCTTGAGGAAGGCAATATGCTGATGTTTGCCCATGGCTTTGCAATCCATTTTGGACAGATTGTTCCGCCGTCAGGTGTGGATGTTACGATGATTGCACCAAAGGGACCTGGACATACGGTAAGAAGCGAGTATCAGGCAGGTAAGGGTGTTCCTTGTCTGGTGGCTGTAGAGCAGGATGCCTCCGGCAAGGCTCTTGACAAGGCTTTAGCATACGCCCTGGCAATCGGTGGTGCAAGGGCAGGGGTTCTTGAGACAGATTTCCGTACAGAGACAGAGACAGACCTTTTTGGCGAGCAGGCAGTTCTGTGCGGAGGTGTCTGTGCGCTGATGCAGGCAGGTTTTGAGACTCTGGTGGAGGCTGGATATGATCCGAGAAACGCTTACTTTGAGTGTATCCATGAGATGAAGCTGATTGTTGACCTGATTTACCAGTCTGGTTTTGCAGGAATGAGATATTCCATCTCCAATACAGCAGAGTACGGCGATTATATTACTGGACCAAAGATTATTACAGAGGATACCAAGAAGGCTATGAAGAAGATTCTCTCCGACATTCAGGACGGAAGCTTTGCCAAGGAGTGGCTGACAGAGAACAAGGTAGGCGCACCTCATTTCCGCGCTATGAGAAGAAATGCTGCAGAGCATGAGTGTGAAAAGATTGGCGAGGAGTTACGTAAGCTGTATAGCTGGAGTGATGAGGATAAGCTGGTGAACAATTAAATATTTGGCTGCTGTGATTATTTTAAAAATACGCGCATCCCTGAGAGAATGGGGGATGTGCGTATTCTTAATTTTAGAGTTAAGTATGTACAGATAAAGCCGATATATAAATATATACCTGCAGGGCGCACCATAATGTATGCCCTGCGGAAGTATACTCTTGATATGGGAAAGGAGAAGAATATATGGATATTGCAGGATTATCATCAGTTATGTCCATGGAAAAGCTGCAGATGAATGTGGGATTTGCCATGATGTCCAAGGTTATGGACGCAATGGAGATGTCAACTGAGGCTATGGCTGAGATGATGGATGCAGCGGCCCAGGTTTCTGGCGGCGCGGCGATACCAGGATTGGGAGAGAATCTTGATATATTGGTTTAATTTCGTATGTTAAGATGAATTAGTCTTACATAGAGGTAAGACTAAGAAAAGAGGTCTGCGAAGATTATGAGAATCATGTTCGCAGACCTCTTTTTTTTGCGACACGAAAAATGTAGAAAATTGCGAATTTTTTTACTATATTCCGACAGTAAAATCTTGTACAATAGATACAGAATTATTTAAGGGGGATAAGGGAAAATGGGTGAGAAAGAATTATCAGTTTGTATCGGGATTCATCATATAGCAACATTGCTTGGGATATCGGAAGGGATATACTATTTATTTGCGGGAAAGCAGCGGTTTTGGAGAAGCAGCGGCGTATTCCTGCTCACAGTTTTTCAATCATGGGCAGGACTTAAGATATTGGCGGATTTACAGAAGGGGAAGTCAAGGCTTAATGAAAGCTACCGGAATCTGGAAAAGATAAAAAGCAGCAGGAGACAGAGGCGGGGAATTCTATGGGGGATGGTGTTGTCCTCCACATTGTTTAAGCTTCTGCCAGTACACTTATTGGGGCAATGACAGAGGATTGATATCGTTAATCGGCGCTGGGGATTTAACAAAATATTCCTATGCATATTCCCTTCTGTCCCCGCATAAACTACTGTAAAATCCATGAATGGCATTTTTATGAGACCGAAAAGACAGAGACAGGAAGAAGAAAGTCATCCTTTTAGGAATAAAATCGCAGAATTGTCAGAGCTGCCTAAAGACGTTGCCTTGGGCATGCCAATCTTAACCGTTATCGGGCAGATGGAGTTGTGTCTTGAGAATTATAGAGGGATTCTTGAATACACCGACACTCTGGTGCGTATCCAGACCAGAACCGGACAGATTCGGATTACAGGGCAGAAGCTTCAGGTAGTCTATTATACCAATGATGAGATGAAAGTGAACGGCCATATACAGTCTATTGAATATCAGCATTAGCGAGGAGGTACGACATTGCTGTTAAAGATCATCCGATACATAAAAGGATACATCCGTATTCGGATTACAGGGTACTCGACGGAGAGATTCTTAAATGCGTGCAGCCATAAGGGGATTGTGTTGTGGGGGCTTACGCCGGTAAACCGAGCATACGAGATGAATATCCAGGTTAAGGGCTTCCGGCAGTTAAAACCAATCATCAGGAAGACGGGAACGAAGGTGGTTATTGTAGGGCGGTTCGGTCTTCCTTTTTTTTTACATAAATACCGTAAACGGAAATTATTTTTTGCAGGGGCCCTTCTTTCCCTGGCTCTTGTATTTCTTTTGTCCAGGTATATCTGGAATATTGACATTCAAGGAAATCTTTCCTACACAGACGAGACGCTGCTTCGTTTCCTTGAAAGTACCCAGGTGACAAACGGAATGCCTGTATCTGAGGTGGACTGTGCAAGGATTGTAAAAGATATCCGAAAGGAATATAATGACATCATCTGGGTTTCCGCCTCAATAAAGGGGACACGGCTGATTATACAGGTGAAGGAGAACGAGGATTCCCTTCCTGCCATGGATGAAGTTAATCCAGAGCCGGCAGGGGAACAGCTACAGGAAGATAAGGCCATGGATATCGTTGCTGACCAGGACTGCATCATTACTAAGATTGTGCCGAGAAATGGGATTCCCATGGTGAAAGAAGGGCAGCAGGTGAAGGCAGGGGAGATTCTGGTTTCCGGCCAGGTTCCGGTGCTGGACGATTCGGGCACTGTAATCGGCTATCAGTACCATAAGGCGGATGCAGATATCCAGGGACGGACCTCCATAGAATATCAGAATGAGATTAGCCTGACTTATGAGGAAAAAGAGTATGCGGACATTGAAAAAAAGGAATATACCCTGAAAATAGGGAGTTACTATCTGAGGCTTGGTTCAATCCGAAATTCCTACGAGGCATGGGAAATGTACGGCTTCGCAAAGCAGTTGTGCATCGGAGATAATTTCTATCTTCCCATCTGTTATGAGAAGAGAATCGCGAAGCCTTACCGTCCTTTGGAGAAAAAATACACGAAAAATGAGCTTCAAAGGATATTAAGTAAAAGTTTTCAGCGATATTGTAAAGATTTGGATAAAAAGGGGGTAGAAATTATTGAGAATAATGTTAAAATATACACAGGGTCAGAAAAAGCTGAGGCGAAAGGCAGACTTACAGTCTTAACGCCCATCGGAACCTTGACCCAATCTCAATTACTGGAGATTCCGGTAATCGAAGAACAAGACGAGACAGGAGAATAGCGGATGGGATTGATGGAGGCAGTCATCGACATTCCGGCTGAGCATGAGGCAAATGTGTTCGGCCAGTTTGATGTTTTTGCGAAGAAGATAGAACGGACGCTTCACGTTACACTGATCGCAAGGGGCGAGAGCGTGAAGATTATGGGGGAAGCGGCGAACGTAGAGAAGGCGAAAAAGGTTCTTATGCAGCTTGCAGAGTTGTCCAAACGGGGCACCGCAATCAATGAGCAGAATGTGGACTATACCCTTGCCCTTGTGCTGGAGGACAGTAAAGAGAGTATACTTAAGCTGGACGGAGAGATTATCTGTCATACCCTGCAGGGCAAGCCTATTAAGCCCAAGACTCTGGGACAGAAGGCTTACGTAGACGCTTTGCGAAGGAAGATGATTGTATTTGGTTTAGGGCCGGCAGGTACGGGCAAGACCTACCTTGCCATGGCTATGGCGATTACGGCATTTCGCAACAATGAGGTGGGAAGAATTATTTTGACAAGACCCGCCATAGAGGCAGGGGAGAAGTTAGGATTTCTGCCAGGAGATTTGCAAAGCAAGATTGACCCCTATCTTCGGCCATTGTATGATGCTCTGTATCAGATTATGGGGGCGGAGAGCTTCCTTAAGAATTCAGAGCGGGGGCTGATTGAGGTTGCGCCGCTGGCATATATGAGGGGACGGACGTTGGATAATGCCTATATTATATTAGACGAGGCGCAGAATACCACACCTGCTCAGATGAAGATGTTTCTGACCAGAATTGGTTTTGGCTCTAAGGTGGCTGTCACAGGGGATACCTCACAGAAGGATTTACCTGCCGGACAGGTATCAGGTCTTGACGTGGCGATTTCTGTTCTTAAGAATATTGACGATATTGCAATCTGTAGTCTGACCAGCAAGGATGTGGTGCGCCATCCCTTGGTACAAAAGATTGTAAAGGCATACGAGGAGTATGAGAGCCGCAGCCGGAATCGGGGCAGAGACAGCAGAAAGAAACCGGACAGAGTCAAAAAGAGATAAACAAAAGGAGAAAATCATGACACTTTATTTTGAAGAAGAAGGGGACTTAAGCCTCCCTTTAAAGTGCCGCGAGATTGCAAAGAAGGTAATTGAGTCAGCCCTTGACGCTGTGGGCTGCCCTTATGATGCCCAGTTAAGCCTTCTGCTTACTATGAATACACAGATTCAGGAGATGAACGCAAGGTTCCGAGACATAGAAAAGCCTACGGATGTGCTGTCATTTCCCATGATTGAATACCCTGCGTCGGGTGAATTTGATTTCCTTGAGGAGAGGGACGACTGCTTTGACCCAGAAACAGGCGAGCTTTCCCTGGGGGACATCGTCATTTCCAAAGAAAAGGTGATAGCCCAGGCAAAAGAATACGGACATTCCATTCTGCGGGAATATGCGTTCCTGATTGTACATTCTATCCTGCATCTGACCGGATACGACCATATAGAAGAGGACGAACGCCGGATTATGGAAGCAAAGCAGGATGAGATTATGGAAGTCCTGAATATAATACGATAAGAGGGAGCAATTTATGGCTGAACGACGAAGAAAAAGAGATAAGAATTTTCTTGTGCAGGGCTCTATACTGGCATTTGCAGGGGTGATTACGAAGATTATAGGCGCTGTTTACAGAATTCCGCTTACCAATACGGTGGGGACGGAGGGAATGGGTTACTATAACGTGGCCTTTTCCATCTACACCATTGCTTTGATGCTTACCTCCTACAGCCTTCCACTTGCCGTCTCAAAGCTTGTGTCGGCGCGGGTGGCCATCGGTCAGTATCGGAATGCCTACAAGGTGTTCAAATGCGCCCTGATGTTTGCAATCGTTGCAAGCGGCATCGTTTCCCTTGCAATCTTTTTTGGGGCGGAATTCATCGCAAATACGTTGATGTCCATGGATTTGAGCGTCTATGCCCTGCGTATCCTTGCGCCCTGTATTTTCGTGGTGGCGCTGCTTGGCGTCATCCGAGGTTTTTTCCAGGGAAATGGCTCTATGATGCCTACTGCGTTTTCTCAGGTAATCGAGCAGATTGTCAATGCAGTAGCTTCTATTGTGGGAGCATATCTTTTACTCCAGACAGGCAAGGAGATTGCAAAGACGAGAGGGGACGACTCCTACGGTCCGGCTTTTGCGGCGGCCGGAGGTACGGTGGGAACCATCATGGGCGCGTTTGTGGCGCTCTTGTTTGTGTTCGTGGTGTTTATTGCCTATTACCAATTATTCCGCAGGAAGATGAGAAGGGACAGAAGCCGGAAGCGGGAGAGCTACCGCAAGATTTACCGGATTCTGTTAATGACCATTGCGCCGGTGATCTTAAGCGCGACGGTTTATAATATCAGCGACTTTTTGGATACCGCTATTTTTAACAATATTATGGCTGCCCAGGGCGTTTCAAAGACGGAGTATGCCAGTCTTATGGGTATCTTTGGGAGCCAGTTTAATACACTAATCAATGTGCCTCTGTCCGTGGCAACGGCTCTGGCGTCGTCGCTGATTCCAAGCCTTGTTGCAACTGTTCAGACAGGCAGCCGTAAGCAGGTACATAATAAGATTGATACTGCAATCCGTTTTAATATGATGATTGCAATTCCATGTGCCGTGGGACTTACCATCCTGGCAAAACCGCTGATGGATCTTCTGTTTTATACGGAGGATAATACGACGGCTGCACTGATGCTGCAGCTTGGAGCCGTTTCCGTGGTATTTTTCTGTCCCTCCACACTAACGAACTCCGTTCTTCAGGGATTGGACGACATGATGACGCCTGTGAAGAATTCTTCCATTGCGCTGGCGGTCCATGTACTTTCGCTGCTTGTGATGCTGGTGGCGTTTAAATGGAATATTTACGCTGTGGTAATGAGCAGGACGATTTTTGCCGCCACAGTTTATATGCTGAACTCTCACGCTCTGCGGGAGAGAATCGGATATGTGCAGGAGAGGAAGCGGACGTTTATTCTGCCCACCATTGCAGCCGGAATCATGGGGGCTGTGGCTGTAATTGTGCACCTGCTCTTTGAACTATTTGCAGGAACCCGAATTGCCACCGTATTTGCACTGTTGGCAGCAGTTCCAACTTATGGGATCGCTCTGGTACTCCTTGGGGGTGTGACGGAGGATGAGATTGAGAATATGCCAAAGGGCGCCCTGCTTTTATCTATTTGCCGGAAAATGCATCTGTTTCGGGATGTTTATCGCTAATTTGCCAAATGTTACCTAAAGATGTTGACGAAAAAATGATGGAATCTGTATAAAATCATGAAAAATGACCGATACTGAACTAAAAAAGGAGTTGTCCTTATGAGAAATAAGTTAGGTATCGGTTTTTTTGGGGTTATGATTGTGGCGTTGATGCTGGTTACAGGGGCTTACCAGTTAAGCTACCAGAGGGCTAAGGAGAATATGGAGGTCAAGCTTAAAGTTGCAAAGGAGACCCAAACAGAAGGAAGCCCAGGGGAGGAGACGAAAGCAGCCACCCCAGATCCGGCTACAGTTGCTGCGGACGGACAGGCTTTGAAGGAGGATTGCTATTATCTGATGGAGGTAAATGGCTATGTCGTGGTTTACTTAAGCGACAAGAAGACGCCTTATGAATATACGGATATTAAGTATGACGACCTTCCGGCAGAGCTTCGGGATGAGATTCGCAACGGAAAATATATGGAGGATGCAAAATCCCTGTATGGATTTCTGGAAAATTATTCTAGTTAAGAAATATGCAAGTTATTGTAAATCCTTTGTAGACATTCAGGGGAAGATAGTGTAAGATAAGGTGAAGCTTTAAGGAAGATAATCTGGAAAAATACGAAGGAGGCTAAGGCACGTGGCTAACGGAATGGGGAAGATATGTGCCTGCGCTTCAGGGGAAGGAAATGAGCTATGGACAATCAGAAAATTGCCAGGATTAATGAATTATACCACAAGTCCAAGGCTGAGGGGCTGACGGAGGATGAGTGCAAAGAGCAGCAGCTCTTACGGCGGGAGTATGTGGATTCGTTTAAAAGGAATCTGCGTGGGCAGTTAGATCAGATTTCGATTCAGGAAGCAGACGGTTCGATTACAAATCTGGGGGAAAAATTTGGAATCAAAGAAGGAAATTAGACAGAGAATCCGGCGGGAACGAGCGAAGATGGTTAAGGCCCGCTGGATTTTGGATACCCAGAGAATCGCCGCCGCCGTTATAAACCATCCTTGGTTTGTTACCGAGAGTGACCTTTATATTTATGTGGATTATAACAATGAGGTGGGGACGAGGACGATTATGGAGGAAGCATATAGGAGAGGAATGAATGTGTGGGTTCCCCGTGTGACGGGGGATACCATGCTTTTTTGCCGTATACAAGGGAAGGATGATTTAAAGCCTGGCGCATATGGGATTCTTGAGCCCACAGGAAAAGAAATTGGGGATGGAAAGCAGGGGCTTATGATAATGCCAGGGGTGGCTTTTGATGAAAAATGCCACCGTATTGGTTATGGCAAAGGTTTTTATGACAGGTATATTGAGAGCCATAAGAATCTGCGCAGGATGGCAGTTGGGTTTGAATTTCAGGTCTTTGGGGAGGTGCCTTATGAAGAATATGATATCTGTCCGGAGATTCTGATTACTGAGCAAAGAGTTATTGAAGCGGAGGGGATTAAGAGATAGAGGGAGGAGATTTTATGTTGACAGGATTACCGAAGGATCCCGTATTGCTGCTCAGTGTGGTGAATACGAAGCTTAGGGATGTTTATCATACGTTGGATGAGCTGTGTGAGGATATGGATGTGGAAAGAGATGATATTACAGGTAAATTAAAGGGGATTGGGTATGAGTATGACGAGGGGCGAAGGCAGTTTGTTTGAGTGATGAAATATATCACATGAAGCTATAAACTGGGATTGAATCTAAAAAAGAAACGAGTATCCCGCTTAAGCCTTAAAGCTGTATGGTAAAAACCCGTTTCTTTTTATATACCTAAATGGACGCAGTCCACCCGCCCCGCTAGGGGCATGCATTACGGGGTGCCCTTTGGGTATACTTTATAAGAGAAAGGGAAAAGTCAAGCAAAATGTATAATGAATTCGATTTTGATAAAATAGATTTAAGCCAAGAGCCACCACAGGCAGAACCGGCCAGACAATATTACTTCATGGCGAAGTGTCGGAAATGGGTGGAGAACTTTAAACAGGAAAACGGGCGTATTCCTACCTCCTGTGTAACCACCTTCGGCTAGCCCGTTCGTGTGAGTAAACAAGATTCTGAAAAAATACGAGAGGAGGGCGGATAGGGAGGGAATATGGAAAGGAACATAAGTGTTATAAAGGATGTGAATGGGAAACAGATTGTGGTAATAAATGACATATGTTTTAAAGGTAGACAGAATATTGACTGGAATGAGGTTGAACAGTATTTAAAGCAATATGTCGGAGAATTTGTAGAAATTGCTGAAAGTAAAGAAATCATATATATAGGCAATGATCTTCCTGATGAATACACAGGTTCCAATTATACGGCAAAGTTGAAAGGTGCTCTTGCAAAGGCGAAAGCAAATGCTACACAGGGAATTCCTGAGATGATTGAAATTGCGGAAAATAAGAGATTCCGAGAAAATCTAGCGAAAAAGCATGATAAAAATGCCAGATTTGGATGGTATCGATATGATTCCCGATTTGCCCTTCCGATTTTTGATGACGATGGAGAAGTTTTGCGTTATAATGTTTTTCATGTGGAGCTTGTTATAAGACATGCAGTGGATAGGAAATTGTATCTATATGATATTATAAACATAAAAAAAGAAACGAGTACCCCGCTTGAGCCATAAGACTGTACGGTTAAAAACTCATTTCTTAATTTTTATTATATGACAGAAAGGGAGTAAAGTCAATAGAAATGTATCAGGAAATTGATTTGGAAATTGATTTAGATAAAATAGACATTCATGCAGAGCCGCCAATAGAAGAACCGGCCAGGCAATACTACTTTATGGCAAAATGTAGAAAATGGGTAAAAGGCTTTGAACAAAGAAATGGTCACTTACCAAAATCTTGTGTACTCAATTTTGGCTGCCAGATGAATGCCCGCGACTCCGAGAAGCTGCGGGGAATCTTAAGAGAGATTGGCTATATAGAGACAGCCGAGGATGAGGCGGATTTTGTCATTTATAACACCTGTACGGTCCGCGAGAATGCGAATACCCGCGTATATGGAAGGCTTGGGCAGCTAAAGCCCAGAAAGAAAAAGAATCCCCATATGATGATTGGGCTTTGCGGCTGTATGATGCAGGAGCCGGAGGTGGTGGAGAAATTAAAGAAAAGTTACCGGTTTGTGGATATCATTTTCGGGACGCACAATATCTATAAGTTTGCAGAGCTGCTTTCAACCCGACTTGAATCAGAACGTATGGTAGTTGATATCTGGAAGGATACGGACAAGATTGTGGAGAACCTTCCCAACCAGAGAAAATATGGGTTTAAATCTGGAATCAATATTATGTTCGGCTGCAATAATTTCTGCAGCTATTGTATCGTGCCCTATGTGCGCGGCAGGGAGAGAAGCAGAGCGCCCCAGGAGATTATTGGAGAAATCAAGAGGCTTGTTGCAGACGGAGTCAGCGAAGTGATGCTTCTTGGGCAGAATGTGAACTCCTATGGAAAGACGCTTAATACTCCCATGACATTTGCCAAGCTGTTACAGGAGATTGAGAAGGTTGACGGCCTTCAGAGGATTCGGTTTATGACCTCCCATCCCAAGGACCTGTCGGATGAATTGATTGAGGTGATGGGGAATTCAAAGAAAATCTGTAAGCATCTCCATCTACCTGTGCAGTCGGGAAGTACGGATATCCTGACGAAGATGAACCGTCGGTACACAAAAGAGCAGTATCTTAGCCTGGTGGAGAAAATCCGTAAGGCTGTGCCAGACATTTCCCTTACAACGGATATTATTGTGGGATTTCCAGGGGAGACGGAGGCAGATTTTGAAGAAACCCTTGATGTTGTCAGGAAAGTTCAATATGACAGCGCATTTACATTTATCTACTCCAAGCGGACAGGGACCCCTGCTGCTGTGATGGAGAACCAGGTGCCAGAGGAGGTAATTAAGAACCGGTTCGATCGGCTGCTTAAAGAGGTGCAGACTATTGCGGCTAAAGCCTGCGCAGTCCATGAAGGTACGGTTAAGGAGGTATTGGTGGAGGATATTTGCGACCATGACCCCAAGATGGTAACAGGGAGGCTTAGTAATAACCTGCTGGTTCATTTTTACGGGGGGAAGGAATTGATTGGAACCTATGTGGACGTACTGCTTAAGGAGTGCAGAGGGTTTTATTATATTGGGGAAATGGCTGAGGCAGGAAAAGCTTCATAGAACATAAAATAGGGCACGTTTGGAAAAGGGATGCTTCTATATTTTCCAAAGCGTGCCATATTTTATATGAAAGTCTGTTTACTTATATCAACATTCCACCAATTTAAGCAAGATGGATTTTAAAATAAGTATGATAGGGCCTGTTATGGGCTGCATAGGAGGGAATAAACTCCAAATCATCATACCAGAGAGTGGGTAATTTCTTCCATTGGATGTCAAATGCATCCTCAAGAACCGGAGGAAGCTTTAGTGTAATCCAGTCCGTCGAAGCGCTTAGCGCGGTCATAACCAAAGGCCCATACATGAGGCTGGCAGCAGGATACCCCTCATAAGCGTCATTAGTATAACACAGATGCAGGGCATAGGGGGTGGAAACAGTAAGAAAGTCTCCGTCGGCAAATGTCCTGTTGATTCTATAATATCCTCCATCTCCTGACATTGGGGGAAGGGGTTCATTGGAAGCTGCCACCCGAAACGTTTTTTGACACCAGTAAGGGATACGGATGTTCAGATTCAGAAGAATCGTCCCGCCTGGTTCATCTGTATTGATTTTAAGCCGGAAGGACTCGGACGGAAAATCGCCTTCCAGGGAAAGGGTGACGCCTTTTTCCTCCCAATGATAGACAGAAGGTAAAAATAGGTTCAGGTACAGGCTGTCATCCTCCCCATGATGGTAAATGTGTTCTGTGTACCGCACATGGTTCTCCATTCCGGTTCCGTGACAGCAGGTAAAATCTTCATAGTCATTGCTGTATTCCTTCTGGGCTCCTGGCCCGATGGGAAGCATGTAGGTAACGCCGTTAAGAGCCCCTTCCTTTGTGACAGGATTCTGGCTGGCGGCAATATGGTTTAAAAGCCCGCGCTCGTAGTAGTCCATATAAGGGCTGTGCTCTGGGGCATATTGGTATAACATTCCAGTAAGCTTAAGCATATTGTAGGTGGCGCAGGTCTCGCAGTTGCGCCCGCTCTCAATGTGGTTGGCCAGGATGTCCGCCTCTCGGAAATTTTCTCCCCGTCCCACGCCTCCGATGGAGTACATATACCGGTTCACAGTCAGCTCCCAGAAATTCTTTGCCAGATGGTAATAACGTACATCCTCTGTGGAGCGAAAGATTTCCATTGCGCCAATAATCTGGGGGATGTGCTGGTTAGCATGGATTCCCTTTAAAGGGTCCCGTCCATGGATAAGCCCGTCAAATAAAGGCGGATTGTCGAACATCTGTGCCGTTTTGAGGTAAGCAGGGTTGCCAGTGACTTTATACAAGGCTGCAAGGGATTCATTGATTCCGCCGTATTCGCCTGCAATGTAAAGCTTCCACATAGCGGCGCGCTGTTCCTTTGTCGTTGCAGAAAGGCGGCGGCAGACCCAGTCTCCAATACCGCGGGCACAAAAGAGAGCCTCATCGCTTTGAAGGAGAAGGAAACAGTCCAAAAGCCCTGCCAGGATTTTGTGGAGTGTATAGTAAGGGGCCCAGATGGTGGCATAGGGCGTAAATTTCTCCAGAAGATCGAACTGGTCGGGAGAGTATGCGCTTAAATAACCTTCTCCCCAGGTGTCTGGTGTGCGGCTCCAAAGGGACTGTCCCGCATTGTTTGGGGTGCAGTCTGTGTGAAAGTCTTCAGGTTCTCCATGGCAGGTCTTTTGAAGCCTGCGAAGCTCTGTGATGATCTCATCTGCCCTGCGGCGAAAACGGCAGTCGCCTGTGGAGGCAAATGCATGGGCAAGGGCGGACAGATAGTGGCCCGTGGAGTGCCCGCGCAAAAGTCCAGAGGGCTCCTCCCAACCTCCTGGCGGAACGGCTCCCTTGGTATCAAAGCCAAAGGCTTTGCGGAAATTATAGAGCATACGGTCAGGGTCCAGGAATAAAAGGTAGTTCAGGCAGCGCTTCTGATTATCATAGAACACGCCGCTGTCGGTCAGCCGAAGCTGTTTTATAAAAGCAGGCTTTACCTGGGTTTTTGGAACACCATCTGTAGTCGGGGCAGCAGGAATATACTCCCTTACAGGAAGGCTTCGGCAGCAATCGGCAAGGATTGTGACCGGAAATTCCCGTGTAACGGATGCACTTCCATAGGATGAGGTCAGGGTCAGAGTCAGCTTTTCGGGTGCTCTGTCCGGTCTTTTTTGAAGCTGCCCCTGATGATTCAGCCAATCCGGACGGCTGCTTACCCATTGGAAGGAGGAACCCTTCTCTCCGTTAAGGGGAAGCGTAAAGCTCTCTGTGACATGCTTAGGAAATGGAAGAACCACCTGTTTGGCATCTGTGCGGGCAATCACAAAATCCTCAGGTAGAGGTTTGATTTGGCACTGAAAGACTTGTGTGATTTGGCAGTCGTCATAAAAAAAAGTTGCCTCCAAAGCTCCAGTAAGAGCAGGTTCTTTAGCTTTGGGGCGGGTGAATTCTCCGCAGTCTGAGATGACATGGGGTGTCAGACTCCTCCACCTAATCTTTGCGCCCATCTGTCCCTCTGACGGAAGCGTAATGATATTCTCTAGTGGCTCTGCAAACAGAGGTTCAAGGCGCTTGGCTTCAAGCTTAAGGCGCATCATTGGTGTAATCTGGAACAAGGCTTCAATCTCCTCTGCCTTAAGCACCTGGGAGAAGATGCGGATATGGGAAAAAGACGCTGCAAGAGGGATTGGGGCAAAAACTCCGTATCCAAAGTAACATTCCTTACAGTGATTGAGCGCCGAAGCCTCCATCCGCGGATGTTCAAAAGAGCCGCAGAATTTCCCGTCTATATAGAGCGTCAGATGGGAAGGAAGACCAGAGGAAAAGGAAACGGCAGCATGGAACCATTGATTGGCAGGAATCGGAAACCAGGGGGTAAGGCTTCTCTCCTGGCTTCGTCCGCCTCCTGTGGCGCAGGGGGACAAAAGAATTAGTTCCTTTTCGTCTGGCTTTGGCATGGCAGAAAGATAGAAGCATTCGTCCATGCCAAAGGAAAACAGAACCCCGTATTCGGACAAGGGGGAAAGTTTTGCATAAAAACTGAGGGTAAAGCCCTCATTAGTGTTCAGGATTCCATCCGGCAGTTGAAGAAAGCCTCCTTCTTTCCCGCCAGTAAGGGTAAGAACCGGAAGCTCGTGTCCAAATACGGAAGCTGTATCCATATAGGCACCACCTCGGTCACAGCCCCGAATAACGCCTGCATATCCGTTTCCAGTCAGATCTGGAACAATGGTGCTGCTGACCTTAGAGAAATCATAGTGAGCAGTTGTATTTGCTGTTGTAGACATGTAAGAAAACCTCCTGTGAATAGATTGTCATTAAAAAAAATTTGTGTAAAATTCTTTCCTACTATGATAGATTATATAGGAGAGAGAAGGAGAAAACAATGTAAACTTTATGATTGTTTTGAATAAGGAAAGATTATGAAACAAAAATTTCCAGATTATGATAATTGTATCGTTAATTTAGCGAATTCTATTTTGAACGAGTTTACTCTCCCAGAAGTAGGGAGGCAAGGCTTAAAGGGATTTGCTTCATATCTGGCAAAGAATTATGAGAATATTGTGGTGATTCTTCTGGATGGAATGGGGACGGCCATTATGGAGAAGAATTTGGATGAAAATGGATTTTTCCGGACACATTTTAAGAACAGCTACAGTTCTGTGTTTCCGCCTACCACCGTAGCTGCCACTACGTCTATGAGCAGCGGCTCTATGCCCTGCTTCCATGGCTGGCTTGGGTGGGATTGTTATTTTCCAAAGCTTAATAAAAATGTCACTGTTTTCCTGAATACAGAGACAGGGACGAAGACTTTTGCGGCCCCATATCATGCCGCCCATACGTTCTGCGGATATGAGAGCGTGGTGTCAAGAATCTGCGCAAACGGAGGGCAGGCTTATGAGGTTACGCCGTTTGCAGAGCCATTTCCCAAAACGTTTGATGAACTCTGTGAGCAGGTTAAGACGCTGTGCAAAAAATCGGGAAAGAAATATATCTATTGCTACTGGAATGAGCCGGATGCAACAATGCATGACAAGGGCTGTTATAGCAATCAGGCCAGGCAGGTTGTGAGGAGGCTTGAAGGCCAGGTGCAGGAATTGTGCAATGACCTTAAGGATACATTGGTGATTGTGACGGCTGACCATGGGCATATGGATTCTCAATGTGTGGCGATTACGGATTATCCGAAGATTATGGAGTGTCTGGTGCGTATGCCGTCCATTGAGCCGAGGGCTTTGAATCTGTTCGTCAGGGAGGAGAAAAAGGCACAGTTTGAGGAGGAATTCCAAAAAGAATTTGGAGAGAAGTTCCTTCTGTGGACAAAGGAGGAGGTATTAAGCCGTAAGATTTTTGGGACGGGGGATGAGCATCCAGATTTTCGGGAAATGCTTGGCGATTATCTGGCTGTGGCAGTAGATGATTTGACAATTTTCAATACACGAAAGGAGGCGGAGACTGTGATTGGTGTACATGCAGGATTTACGGAGGATGAGATGACGATTCCGTTCATTGTGATTGAGAGATGACAAATACTTTTGAAAGAGAAATAAATACCACCTATAATATGGCCAAAAAATGTTCACACTATGTATGAATAACATAAGTGAGGGCGTATTTACATGAAGAAACTGAGCGAATATTTATTGCTGTGGACACTTGGCGGGTGCCTTTATTATTTTTTTGAAATCTTTTTCCGTGGCTTTTCCCATTGGTCTATGTTTGTACTTGGCGGGATTTGTATGGTATTTTTCACAATACAGGGGCAGATGGTGCATTGGGAGGACCCTCTGTGGAGGCAGATATTACGGTGTATTATTTTTGTGACAGCAATGGAGTTTATTACTGGAATTATTGTCAATAAATGGCTGCATTTGGCTGTGTGGGATTATAGTAACCAGCCGTTCCAATTGTTTGGCCAGATTTGCCTGCCCTTTATGATCATATTTTCCGGATTGTGCGCATTGGGCATTTTTCTTGGAGGATATCTTGCTTATTGGCTGTATGGGGAAGAAAAGCCCCATTATCATGTGCTGTAGGGGGGGATTTGGTATAGTGAAATTTTTGTGATAAGAGTGGAGGTGAATTTATTTATGAAATATATCCGAGGTAATTACTCAGTACAGTTGATATAGCTGTTGGCAGATTGTGCTGAGGATAATTGAATATGCTGACAGATGCAACTGTACTGTTCCAATGAAAATATTATCATTAGAAAAGGAGTACAGTTATGCGTTATATGAAAGAAGTATTGAGAAACAACAAGATATGGATAGTTGTCTATCTGTTCATAGGCTTATTCAATGCTTTTATGGCAAACTACAAGGCGGACTATTTTCAAAAGATTGTAGACGGACTGACAGACAGGACAATAACAGTTTATGGAATTTTGTTTTATGGTGCCGTTCTTTTTGTAGATTATGGAATGAACTATTTGGACGAATATCCGTCTGCAAAACTGGGGAATGAGATTTACTTAGATTTCAAGTTATTAGCATTGCGTACAATAGGCAGAATGGATTATTCTGAATACCAAACCTTAGGGACTGGAAAGCTGGTACAGCAGATTGAAAATGGTGCCAATGCAGGAAAAAACGTTCTCTATGATTTTTGGTTTTGCGTTGCTAGGAATTTACTTCCTACAATTCTTTTCAGCCTGTATTTTATTTGGAAAATAGACAGAACCATTACCTATTTTCTTTTTGCAGGATATATTGTTGTATTTTTGGTAACGAATCTGCTGCTGAATGGATTGTATCAGATAAAGGAAAAGATACTGACAGGCGAGGAAGAATTAAATCATTTTCTTGTGCGTGGTTTTATGGAAATGCCAGTTTTCCGTATGAAGCATCAATTCCCAAATGAAGTAAAAAAAGCATTGGAAGCCAAGCGTGTTATTGTATCATCAAAAGTAAAAATGACTATGATACATGAAGCGTTTTTTACAATATTTGCATTATTAGTTGCCTGTTTAGATATTGGGATTTTAACCTATGTGTGGAAAAATAATCATTTATCTATTGGCTCTGTGGTCGCTTTAATCACATTGATTGATAATGCGTATACTCCTATCGCAATTTTTAACGTTATTTATGTTCAATATAAACTGAACAAAACGGCTTGGTTGCGATTTACGGGGCTTTTAGATCTGAAAGAAGATACGCAGCTTGAACAAGGCATGGATTTTGCAGAACCCTTAAATGAAATTCGTATTGAGGACGTATCATTTTCCTACGGAAGCAAAGAAGTGCTTAAATGTGTCAATCTGACAATTAAAGGGGGCGAAAAAATAGCATTTGTCGGTGAATCGGGTTCGGGAAAATCAACATTGATAAAAATCTTACTCGGATTACTCAAGTATAATGATGGAAATATTCTTTTTGATGACAAACCTCTCAAAGATATTTCGCTGGAATCACTGTATGAAAAAGTATCCTATTTATCACAAGACACTCCTGTTTTTGATGGGACAATTAAAGAAAATCTGGTGTTTGATAATGAAGCTTCAGAAGCCGATATTCATGTAAGCCTTGAAAAAACACAACTATTATCAATGCTTGCAACATTGGATAAAGGAGTAGAAACAAGAATTGGTGAGAAAGGAACTTGTTTATCGGGAGGGGAAAAGCAGCGCTTGGCATTAGCCCGACTTTGGTTTGATAATCCCGATATAGTCGTTTTAGATGAAGCAACATCAGCGCTGGATAATGTGACCGAAGGTATCGTTATGAAAAATGTTTTAGAGCAGATAAATCATGCTACAGTGATTGCTGTTGCCCACCGTCTGTCTTCCATTAGGGAATTTGACCGTATCGTTATATTTAGAAATGGAAAAATTGTCGGTAGCGGAACTTTTGAGGAATTGTTGGAAAGTAACAGCTATTTTTTTGAGTTATACAGGAAGGAAAAAGAAAATTCTAATTCAATGGTAATGTAGATTGCCAGCTCAAAAATATACAGCAGAGTAACCAAATAAAAATTTGGACTCTGCTGTTTTATAAGAAATTACCAAAGTTTTAGCTAATGGTTCACCTAAATCACAGTCTTGAAATATATCCTGAACGGTTAGGGACAGGGATATTTAAGGCAGCCATGGCCTGTTCAGCCGAAAAATTTAAGTTGTGCATCAGGCTTTTAATATTTTCAAGTATGGTATCCTGCGTTGCAATCTGAGCCGCTTCCTGCCTTTCCTTATCAATCTCATCTTTCATCAGTTCTTTTAACGCTTCACACATATTGGAATCCCTCCTTACTTCTTGCAAGTTCACAAAAAGCAGTTGTAAATGTAATGGATTAGCAAAATCACAGTCTTGAAATATATCCTGAACGGTTAGGGACAGGGATATTTAAGGCAGCCATAGCCTGTTCAGCCGACCAATTCAAGTTGTGCATCAGGCTTTTAATATTTTCAAGTATGGTATCCTGCGTTGCAATCTGAGCCGCAGCCTGAGCCGCTTCCTGCCGTTCTTTTTCAATCTCGTCTTTCATCAGTTCTTTTAACGCTTCACACATATTTGAATCCCTCCTTACTTCTTCATACAATGCACGGTTTGCAGATGCGCTTACCTGTAAAATGGCGTCAATATTATTCCTGTCTCCTGGTGCAGTAAGCCTCATAGATTCTGCAATAAATGCCTGGACATCCTCTTTTTGGGCGTGTTTGGAAAGAATTCGCAGACTGCGGTGGGCTTCATTCTTAAGCTGACCAGTCACAACGACCTGGGTGTCAAAAAGCATCTGCCCTTTTATATAATAGATTCCCTGAGAGTGCAGTTCAATATTAACCCCAGATTTTTTCAAAGCCTTAAATAATTCTCTTGGATAGGTTTCCCGAAAGACGGAAACCGTCAGTTCTTCGGCAGGAATCTCATTAACGCTTTCACCGAGTCCCTTATAGAGACAGGCATAACCAATGGTCTTATAAAAATCGTCGATGGACAGTCCGTCGTCTGGGCTTTTGTACTCAATGACATTATATCTTTTGAAAATATGTCCGATTTCATCATTGAATCCGGACTTTATCTGGCTTTTTAATAATCAGCAAATCCATGCGCAGAGGCTCTTTGCTTAATTGAAATTCACGCAGGAATTCCAAATCCTCCTTATTGGATATTAACTCAATCTCAGTGGCGCCCAAAAAGCCCAAATGCCATTGAATCGCCATGGTTTCTAAATGCTCTGCCAAGGGCTGTCACCTCCAATCTGCAAGTTCACAAAAAGCAGTTGTAAATGTAATGGATTAGCAAAATCACAGTCTTGAAATATATCCTGAACGGTTGGGGACAGGGATATTTAAGGCAGCCATAGCCTGTTCAGCCGAAAAATTTAAGTTGTGCATCAGGCTTTTAATATTTTCAAGTATAGTATCCTGAGCCGCTTCCTGCCGTTCTTTTTCAATCTCATCTTTCATCAGTTCTTTTAACGCTTCACACATATTTGAATCCCTCCTTACTTCTTCATACAATGCACGGTTTGCAGATGCGCTTACCTGTAAAATGGCGAATATTATTCCTGTCTCCTGGTGCAGTAAGCCTCATAGATTCTGCAATAAATGCCTGGACATCCTCTTTTTGGGCGTGTTTGGAAAGAATTCGCAGACTGCGGTGGGCTTCATTTTTAAGCTGACCAGTCACAACGACCTGGGTGTCAAAAAGCATCTGCCCTTTTATATAATAGATTCCCTGAGAGTGCAGTTCAATATTAGCCCCAGATTTTTCAAAGCCTTAAATAATTCTCTTGGATAGGTTTCCCGAAAGACGGAAACCGTCAGTTCTTCGGCAGGAATCTCATTAACGCTTTCACCGAGTCCCTTATAGAGACAGGCATAACCAATGGTCTTATAAAAATCGTCGATGGACAGTCCGTCATCTGGGCTTTTGTACTCAATGACATTATATCTTTTGAAAATATGTCCGATTTCATTGTGAATCCGGACTTTATCCGGCTTTTTAATAATCAGCAAATCCATGCGCAGAGGCTCTTTGCTTAATTGAAATTCACGCAGGAATTCCAAATCCTCCTTATTGGATATTAACTCAATCTCAGCGGCGCCCAAAAAGCCCAAATGCCATTGAATCGCCATGGTTTCTAAATGCTCTGCCAAGGGCTGTCACCTCCAATCTGCAAGTTCACAAAAAGCAGTTGTTCTTGATTTTATTTTACCATCCCCCTGTAAAATAGGCAACCCACAGCAAAGAATCCCAAAGAAGAAGTTGCCATTTTAAGTCTTCCTAAGTATACTTAAATATATAACACAAAAGCGGAGGAAACAACATGTCATTTACCATTTATGTAAGAATGAAGAAGCCAGGCAGACGGATGCTGAAAGAGCTGCCCCCCACGCCCTTCGTTTTGAATGAAAAGCCGGAAACCCTAAGAGAACTGCTGGTTGGGCTGACAGAGCTTGGCGTAAAGGACTATAACGCAAGAAAAGACGAAGGAGGGCTGCTGCCTTTTCTGACAAAAGAGGCGATTGCAAATCAGGCAGTACAAGGAAAGGTATCTTTTGGCGTTCACGGCGGGGCAAAAGCCAATGCCACTCAGGCGGTGGAGAATACAATTCAAAGCTTTGAGGACGGAATCTACCGTGTTTTTGCCGGAAATGAGGAGATGACAGGGCTTGATGACAAGGTACCCTGGAAGGAGGGCCTGGTATTTACACTGATACGCCTTACCATGTTATCTGGTTAGGCCAAGAATAAGAAAATGCAGAGCAAAACGGTTGAAAAACCCAGAAAGGAAAGGTCATGGCGGAATTTACATATGAGACAAAAGAAAAATTAAAAGAAGCATGGGAAAAGCATTTTGAGAAGAAGGGAAAGCGCCTTTCCAATGAGGAGAAGGAGATGCTTCCGGCTTTCTACTGTTATTTCGCGCCCCAGGAGGTCTGCCGTTCTATGGAGAAGCTTCTGGAAAAAGGAGCTTACCACACATTAAGCGGGCTCTATAAGGGGGAGTTTTCTGAAGTGGTAAAGGCCTGCGTTCCAAAAAGCAGCCGAGAGGAATTCTACGAAGCCCTAGACGCAATGAACCAGTACCAGATGACGGCAGGGTGGTACAGAAGAAGTCTGCGCTCCAAAAGCTATGTGCCTTTTGTAGAGCAGAGCATCAAAGTGCTACGTACCTACGGGCTGTTAGATTTTTATGGAATCAGCCTGGCAGATTTTCTAATGGGAAATGTCCACCCAATGATTTACGACCAAGTAAGAAACACGTTTTTTTCTTATGCAGAAATACTGGCAGCACAGATTGACAGGGGAAATGAGGAGACAATCAAGGCTGTCAGGGAGATTCTCCTTGGGGAAGGGAACACGGCCATGATTAGCCACAACCTTATCTGCGGAATCGTGATGAGCAAAAACCAGGAGTTGTACGACCTTCTTGGCAAGTTCCTTGTGGCGGCCAGACTCCAGGAGGGGGCGCGTCAGGCAGTCTGCGAGACCATGGACGCGGGACGTCCTGAGGCATTTCTTCATCTGTTTCATGTCATTGAGGAGCATAACCTCATCCGTTATTCATCGGTAAAACGGGCGGCCGCCACCTGGATTGGGATTTTCAATGAGAAAAGCGCAGAAAGGATGAGTGAGAAGCTTCTTGGCTTGATGGGGAAATGTCTTGGGGATGCTGCCTTCTGTGATGAACAGCTATCCACAGAGGATTCAGTAGCCATTAGCTGCGCCCTCTGGGCAAAGGGGTTCTATGACGCCGAAAAGGCTGTGGACTCTGTGCGTCGTCTCATAATCCATGGCACGAAGCACCAGAAGATGACTGCCTCTTACTTTATTATGTCCATTCAGGATACAAAATTGAAGATGAGGGCCGCGAAAGAGGTGATTTTTAGTTATCCTGAGGATTTGGAGTTGGCGGCTTGCTTTATGCCCAGCTTTATGGAGACTGTAAATTCCTATTTTTACAGTCTTGTAAAGGATGAGGACAGCAACTCTTATTCTTACCGAAGGGGCAAGGTCATTGAGCCTAAGAAGCTTAATCCCAAGGAATTCTTTGAAGGCAAGGAGGAGGCCAGGCTTTGCTATGGGATTTTGAAGGAGATGTTAAAAAAGATACCTAAAAAGGGATTGGTTCTTTCCCCATGTATCTTTCCCTGGCACCAGGTATCCTTAGGTCCGTCTGGGATTGCCGCCAGGCTTTGTTTGATTGCATGGATGCTCCAGGAGGATGAGGTGTTGGATGAAGCGGCAGGTTTTATTCCCTTGATTGGACAGGGCGAGGGATATTGTTATTACAGCATGTCCAGGTCGGCGGCCGCCAGGCTTCTGCTTTATCGTCCCAAGTCTGCGGCAAGAAAAAAGGTCTTGTTTGAGCTTTTACATAACGCAGAGGAATATACCAACGAGGAGGCCTATCATCTGGCGGATGATATGGAGTTGGCGTCGGAGGATTATATTTCCATTGAAAAAAATCTCAAGTATAAGAAGGGTCGGCAGGGGACTCTGGCTCTTTTGCGGAAGCAGGATGGAAAAAGTCTGGCCGCCTGTATCGTAAGGAACCTTGGGTTAAAATCCGAGGAATGCCGTATGGGCGCCCTGGACCTTGCGCTATATTTGAAAAATAAGGACAGAAAATGTCTGGAGGAAATCCTTCCCCATCTGCGGGATTTTCCCAATCCTACCGGAAAAGAGCAGGTGCTTTTAGGGGAAATTTTAGAGGGCGCAAGCAAGGCGCAGGATATCCTGAACACGCCGGGGTATGGCTTGTATGACCCTGAGAAGGATTGGGTTCTGCCGCCTTTAGAGATTCCTTCCAACCAGGCAGACCAGTTGTTTACCTATGGAGAAAAAGCATGTATCCGCGTGTGCCAGAAGCTGTCTCAGTTGATTGAAGATCATGCCACGCTGTCCTATAAGACTGCCTGGGACCAGGATGAGCTTCTTGGAAATGAGCTGAAAAAGTCAAGGTATATTCACGACGACCCCAATGCAAAGCCTCTGGAGGAATACCCCTTTCGTGAGATGTGGGAGGAATTCTACCAAAAGGAGATTGGTAATCCCAAGCTTCTCTTGGAGGTAGAGCTATACCGTCAGTGCTGTATACAGAGTAGTTTTTATAAGTACAACTATGAGCTGTATCAGCAGGTATTCGGAGGGAAGCAGATTTTTAAAAATTTTGTGAGTGAGCTTCCCTATATGAGCCAGACATGGACGGTGATTTCTGTGTTGGCTAACCAGTATATTCCGGATTCCTTAAAGGCTGATTTTGCGCTTAAAGGAATGACAAAATTCCTCTCTATACTGAATACCTCTAACGATATTTTTCCGGTGAAGCACAGGCACTGGAATGGAGAAAACATTGTTTATACCAAGCGGGCGGTGGAGCTTCCTATCTTTGCCAATATGCTTCATTGTCTTTCTTTGACAGAGGAGAAGGATTGGGGAAGCGCATTCACCTTGAGATTCCGGCTTCAGAAACACTATTTAGAGCAAGGGGACAGAGAGAAGAACCAGCAGTATTCCTACCAAAGTACTGTGAAATGTTATCTTGGGATTTCCGATTATGTAAAATGCTATGTGAAGAAGGTATGGGATAAGGAGTTATTTTATAAGGCGATTTTCATGTTTTCAGATTTGGGAAGCCTGTTAGAGCCAATTAGTACCGTAGAACAAAAGGGGGCGGTTTCCTTACGAACGGCGCGGGTGTATGCATTGAATTCATTCTTTGGGTACAATGTTATCAAGCCTGTTGACGGGAAATATCGTTTTGATGTCTTGGGGGATATGGCAGAGATGGCCTTTGCCCATGAGCTATATGGGGAACTCATACCCCTGATCTTAAGTGTGGAGTTAAAGAGGGGAGAGCAGCCCACAGCCTTTTCTGAGCATATCCATAAGATACGGGTCATCTATGGCATTGACTATATGATTCAGATTTTGACGGCGTTGGGGAAGGAAACGTTAAAGCGGGGATTCAGTTACTATTTTTCAAGCAGCGATAGGGGGTCTGTGCTAAGTCATCTGCTTAAGGTCTGTATGCCTAAGCCAGAGGAAACTGCCAAAGATTTGAAGAAGGCTCTTAAGGGGACGGATATTACCAAAAAGCGGCTAGTCGAGCTTGCCATGTATGCGCAGCAATGGATTCCGATGATTGAAGATTATCTGGGAATTTCAGGCTTTGCAAGCACATGTTATTATTTTATGGCACATACCAGCGAAGGGTTTGACGACCAGGTTACCAGTGTGATTGCGAAATACACACCACTTTCCCCAGAAGAACTTAGGGATGGGGCGTTCGATATTCATTGGTTTTTTGAAGCCTATGAAAATGTGGGGGAGAAGGATTTTAAACTCATCTATGACGCGGCAAAATATTCCTCAAGCGGCGCGGCTCACACAAGGGCGCGCAAATATGCAAACGCCGCCCTCGGAAATGTTGAGAAGGAGGATTTGAAAGCAGAGATAGACGCGAAACGAAATAAAGATTTGTTGATGAGTATAGGGCTTCTTCCCCTTGGAAACCTGAAAGCAGATCGGGAAAACGAGCTTTTAGACCGCTACCAGTTTATTCAGAAGTTTAAGAAGGAGAGCAGGCAGTTTGGGGCGCAGCGTCGGGCAAGCGAGGGGCGCGCCGCAGAGCTTGCGCTTCGCAACTTAAGCGTAAACGCCGGCTTTACGGATGTGACCCGCCTTGTACTGCGGATGGAGGGGAAGCTTACGGAACAGTCTTCGGCCTATTTTGAATGGCAGCCTGTGGAGGATGGCATTGAGTTGATGGTGTCTGTGGATGAGAACGGAAGGAGCTCGCTGAAATGTAGGAAGAATGATAAGCTCTTAAAGTCTGTTCCGTCGAAGTATAAGAAGAACGAGACGGTTCTTAGATACCAGGAGGTCACTAAAAAGTTAAAGGAACAGTATAGCCGTACAAAACAAATGATGGAGCAGGCCATGGAGGATCGGACAGAATTCCAGGTATGGGAATTGCGGGAGTTGAAGTCCAATCCTGTGGCCCGTCCCATTGTGGAATTTCTGGTTGTGCGAACCGTTTTAGAAAATGTCTTGGCAGAAGGAAAAGGGCCTGGCTCAAAGAAAGAGGGGGCAGACCGGTTTAAAATAGGATTTTTGACAGAAGAGGGGATTGTGGACGACACAGGAAATGTAAGTCCCATTAAGCCGGACGATAAGGTGTGGATTGCCCATCCCTTTGATTTGTACATAAGCGGCCATTGGCATGAATACCAGAAGCTATTGTTTGATAAGCAGATTAAGCAGCCATTTAAGCAGGTGTTCCGTGAGCTGTACTTAAAACTTGACGAGGAAATGGAAAAATGTGAATCCAGAATCTTCTCCGGCAACCAGATAGAGCCTCAGAAGACGGTAGGCGCCCTCAAGGGCCGCAGGTGGGTTGCGGATTATGAGGATGGCCTTCAGAAGATTTACTATAAGGAAAATATCATTGCCTGTATCTATGCCATGACGGATTGGTTTACCCCCAGCGATGTGGAGGCCCCTACTCTTGAGTGGGTGGTATTCTCCCACAGGAAAACGGGAAAGCAGCTAAAGCTTAAAGAGATTCCGGATGTCATTTACAGTGAAGTCATGCGGGATGTGGACCTGGCCGTAAGCGTGGCCCATGCAGGCAGCGTGGACCCTGAGACCAGCCATTCCACCATTGAGATGCGAAGGGACATTGCCAGATGTAATCTTGAGCTGTTCGGGCTTAAGAATGTCCGTCTTAAGGGGAATCATGCTATGATCGACGGAAAGCTTGGGCAGTATTCCATTCACCTGGGAAGCGGCGTGGTGCATCAGGTTGGGAATTCTATGCTGTTTGTGGTGCCTGTACATTCACAGCACAGAGGGCGGATTTTCCTTCCGTTTATTGACGATGACCCAAAAACTGCGGAGATTATGTCCAAGCTTCTTCTTTTTGCAGAGGATACAAAGATCAAAGACCCTAATATTCTGTCACAGATAAAGTAGGGGAATGAAATAAAAATTTATCTTTTTTATTATAGGGAATAATGCTATAATGAATAAGCAAATGAGCAGAATACTACAAAAGAGAGGTACAACAGTGGCGGAATTAACACCAATGATGCAGCAATATGTGGAGACAAAGAAGGAGTATCCGGACTGCATCCTGTTTTATAGATTGGGAGACTTTTACGAGATGTTTTTTGACGACGCTCTGACTGCGTCGAAGGAGTTGGAGATTACCCTGACCGGAAAGAACTGCGGACTTGAGGAACGCGCACCCATGTGCGGCGTTCCTTTCCATGCGGTAGACGCTTATTTAAATCGTCTGGTTTCCAAGGGATATAAGGTGGCAATCTGTGAGCAGATGGAGGATGCGGCCACCGCAAAGGGGCTGGTAAAGCGGGACGTGGTGCGGATTGTGACGCCAGGGACGAACCTGGATGTCCAGGCATTGGATGAGACCAAGAATAACTATATCATGTGCGTGGTCTACCTTGCAGACCATTACGGGCTTTCAGTTGCGGACGTGACTACTGGGGAATATATGGTCACAGAGCTTACAGAGGCGGAGAAGTTGTTCGACGAGATTTACAAGTTTATGCCTTCAGAGCTTGTGTGCAACGAGGCTTTCTATATGAGTGGCATGGATTTGGAATTGTTAAAGGAAAAGCTGGGGATTACGTTGTATTCCCTGGAGGCATGGTATTTTGACGATACCATCTGCCAGAGGACCCTTACAGACCATTTCCATGTAAAGGGCCTTGAGGGTCTGGGGCTTTCGGACTATGACTGCGGCGTAATTGCAGCGGGGGCGCTGCTTAAGTATCTGATTGAGACCCAGAAGAGGGATTTGTCCCACATTACCAGGCTTTCGGTCTATGCTACAGGGAAATATATGCTCCTTGACAGTTCTACCAGAAGGAATCTTGAGCTTTGCGAGACCCTTCGTGAGAAGCAAAAAAGGGGGTCTTTACTCTGGGTGCTGGACAAGACAAAGACGGCTATGGGGGCCAGGGCGCTGCGCAGGCATATCGAGCAGCCCTTGATCGACAAAAAGGAGATTGAACGCCGCCTAGATGCCGTGGAGGAGTTAAAGGACAACGCCATTTCCCGCGAGGAGATTCGGGAATATCTTTCTTCTATCTATGACTTAGAGCGTCTGGTGTGCCGGATTACATATCAGTCGGCAAATCCGCGGGATCTGATTGCATTTGAACATTCTCTGGCTATGCTGCCCCATATCAAATATATTTTACAGGAAATGAAATCGCCCCTTCTTCGGGAATTGTATGAGAGCATGGACACATTGGAGGATCTCTGCGAGCTTGTAAAAAGCGCCATTAAGGATGAGCCGCCCATTGCCATGAGAGAGGGAGGCATTATCCGAGAGGGATACGATAAAGAGGTGGACCAGCTTCGCTTGGCGAAGTCGGACGGAAAGGAGTGGCTTGCAAAGCTTGAGGCAAACGAGCGTGAAAAGACAGGCATTAAGAATCTGAAGATTCGTTTTAATAAAGTGTTTGGCTATTATCTTGAGGTGACCAATTCCTTTAAGAATCTGGTGCCGGATTACTATACCCGCAAACAGACCCTTGCCAATGCAGAGCGTTTTATCATTCCAGAGCTGAAGGAGCTTGAGGATACCATCCTTGGGGCGGAGGATAAATTATATGCATTGGAGTATCAGCTTTACTGCGAGGTGCGGGATAAAATCGGAGCTGAGATTTTAAGAATCCAGTCAAGCGCAAGGGCCGTGGCTCAGTTGGACGCTTTTTCGTCTCTGGCGCTGGTGGCGGAAAGGAATCAGTATGTGCGTCCAAGTATCAATGAAAAGGGCGTTATCGACATCAAGGATGGGCGTCATCCTGTGGTGGAGAGAATGATTCCCAATGATATGTTTATTGCAAACGATACCTTTTTGAATGATAAGAAGAACCGGATTTCTGTAATTACAGGGCCGAATATGGCGGGGAAATCTACCTATATGCGCCAGACTGCGCTGATTGTCCTGATGGCCCAGATTGGCTCCTTTGTTCCTGCCGCCAGTGCAGATATGGGGCTGGTGGACCGGATTTTCACCAGGGTGGGCGCGTCTGACGATCTGGCCAGCGGACAGAGTACGTTTATGGTGGAAATGACGGAGGTTGCGAATATTCTGCGCAATGCCACCAGCAGAAGTCTTTTGATTCTGGATGAGATTGGACGGGGAACCAGCACCTTTGACGGCTTAAGTATTGCCTGGGCTGTGATTGAGCACATCAGCAACAGTAAGCTTCTTGGGGCAAAGACTTTGTTTGCCACCCACTACCATGAGCTGACTGAGCTTGAGGGGAAGATTCACAATGTCAATAACTATTGTATCGCCGTGAAGGAGAAGGGTGACGATATCATTTTCCTGCGCAAGATTGTAAAAGGCGGCGCGGACAAGAGCTACGGAATTCAAGTTGCCAGGCTTGCAGGGGTGCCGGAGTCTGTCATCCTCCGTGCAAAGGAGATTGTAGAAGAACTGGTGCAGGCGGATATCACGGAAAAGATTAAGGATATTGCAAACCACGGCCATGAAAAGCCGGATAAACCTAAGCATTATGACGAGGTGGATTTGGCGCAGATGTCGCTGTTTGATACGGTAAGGGATGATGACGTGATTGATGAGATTAAGAATCTGGACCTTGGGAATCTGACGCCGATTGATGCACTCAATACCTTGTATCAGTTACAGAATAAGCTTAAGAATCGTTGGTAAACGGGATTGTTATTTTGGCAGGAGGTGAGCAGGATTAGCGATGGGTAAGATACAGGTTTTGGATACGGTTACAATAGATAAGATTGCGGCGGGCGAGGTCATTGAGCGTCCGGCCTCTGTGGTCAAGGAGTTAGCAGAGAACGCCATTGACGCTGGGGCAACAGCCATTGTGGTGGAGATTCAGGACGGTGGAATATCTCTGATTCGTATTGCGGACAATGGGTGCGGCATTGCAAGAGAGGAGGTTCCCAATGCGTTTTTGCGCCATTCTACCAGCAAGATTCGTTCTGTGGAGGATTTGGTTCATATTGGCTCTTTAGGCTTTCGCGGCGAGGCGCTCTCCAGTATTGCGGCGGTTTCCCAGGTGGAGTTAATCACAAAGACAGGAGAGCAGACCTTTGGGACGAGATACCGGATTGACGGCGGGCGCAAAGTGGATATTGAGGATACAGGGGCCAGGGACGGAACTACGTTTCTGATTCGGCAGTTGTTTTATAATGTGCCTGCCAGAAGGAAGTTTTTGAAAACACCTATGACGGAGGCAAGCCATGTGGGGGATTTGATGACAAGGCTTGCCCTGTCCCATCCAGAGATTTCTTTTCAGTTTATTAATAACGGACAGTCAAAACTTCATACTTCAGGAAATGGAAGCCTTAAGGATGTGATTTATCACGTCTATGGGCGGGAAATTGCCTCTAACCTCCTTCGCTCAGAGTTTTCGAGTCAGGGAATACGGATTACCGGATTCCTGGGAAAGCCCCTTATTTCCAGAGGAAACCGGAATTTTGAAAATTATTTTATTAATGGACGTTATGTGAAGAATCAAATTGTTTCAAAAGCCATTGAGGACGCCTACAAGGATTTCTCCATGCAGCATAAGTATCCTTTCGTAGTACTTCATATGGAAATCGACGGGGAGGGCGTGGATGTCAATGTGCATCCGGCCAAGATGGAGATTCGTTTCCATAACCAGCAGGAGGTCTATAATCGGGTGTATGAGGCGGTAAATAAAGGGCTTCATGCAGAGGAGTTGATTCCTCATGTAGAGCTGGATGCGCCGAAAGGGAATCAGGGAACTGATTCTGGAAATAATAATAGGATAGAGAAGGTTAAAGAAAATCGGCTTCCATTCGAGGGGCTTAAACGGATGTCTGGTATTGACGGCGCAAGAGGGCAGGAGAATGTGCAAAATCCGGTTGAACCGCAGGCTTTGAAGGATGGCGGTAAACCGGTTGAGAGCATTGGCGCCAGTTTGGGTACAGTTCAGACTAAGGCGAGGGAACAGGCTTTGCCGCCTCCGTCAGAACGGAATCTGGATTATTTTATGGGGAAGATGCAGGAGAGAGTAAAGGCGTACCACAGCCAGAGAGCATCTGCTAAGGTTACTTGCCGAAACGGGATTTTTAAGCCAGAGGTACAGTCTGACCGTATCCGCGAGACTGTGAAATATGCTAAAAAGACAGAAGAACCAAAGCAGTTAAATTTATTTGAGGAAAAGCTGCTCACAAGAGAGGCCAAGGACGAGTATCATCTGATCGGGCAGATTTTTGAGACGTTCTGGCTGGTGGAGTACCGCGACAACCTCTATATTATCGACCAACATGCCGCCCACGAACGGGTTTTGTATGAGCGAACCTTAAAAAGTATGAAAACCAGAGAGTTTACCTCTCAGATGATTACGCCGCCGTTGATTCTTGAGTTGAGTATGCAGGAGGCAGAGCTTTTTAACCAATATAAAGAGCAGTTCCTACGGATTGGGTTTGAGTTTGAGGATTTCGGGCAGGAGTCGTTTGTGATTCGGGCGGTTCCGGACAACCTGTTCAGTATTGCGAAGAAGGAGTTGCTTTTGCAGATGCTAGACAGCCTGTCGGACGAGGTGAACCGGAATCTTTCTCCGGAGTTGATTGATGAGAAGATTGCTTCCATGTCCTGTAAGGCGGCTGTAAAGGGGAATATGAAGCTGACAGCCGCAGAGGTAGATACGCTCATTGGAGAGCTTCTCACCCTTGAGAATCCTTATCACTGTCCTCACGGGAGGCCCACCATCATTGCCATGAGCCGGCGGGAGTTGGAGAAGAAATTTAAAAGGATTGTGTAAATTATGAAGAAACCATTAGTAGTTCTGACAGGGCCTACGGCTGTCGGGAAGACGGAAATCTCCATTAAGCTTGCCAAAGAAATCGGCGGGGAAATTATTTCCGCGGATTCCATGCAGGTTTATAAGCATATGGATATCGGCTCTGCCAAGATTCGTCCTGAGGAGATGGCAGGGATTCCTCATTTTCTGGTGGATGAGTTGGAGCCCTTTGAGGAATTTCACGTCGTACGTTTTCAACAGATGGCAAAGGCAGCAATGGAAAAAATTTACGCTCGTCGGCATATCCCTATTGTGGTAGGCGGGACAGGATTTTATATTCAGGCATTGCTTTATGACGTTGATTTTTCGGAAAATGACGGGGACGCTTCCTACCGCCATGAGCTTGAAGAAATTGCCCGTAAGGAGGGAGGGCAGGTTCTTCACGAGAAATTGCGCTTAGTTGATAAAATGGCGGCAGAGCAGATTCATGCCAATAATGTGAAGCGGATCATCCGCGCCCTGGAGTTCTATCACCAGACAGGACAACGGATTTCTGAGCATAACGAAAGGGAACGGCAGAAGGAATCGCCGTACCAATTTGTCTATTTTGTGCTAAATGATGACAGGAATCGATTGTATGAACGAATTGACAGACGGGTGGATCAGATGCTAAAGGATGGGCTTGTAAAGGAGGTGGAGGCTCTTAAGAGCATGGGCTGCACCAGGGACATGGTGTCCATGCAGGGGCTTGGATATAAGGAAATTCTTGCCTATCTGGAGGGGGAGTTAAGTCTCAAGGAAGCAATCTACCGGCTGAAACGGGACACCAGACATTTTGCAAAGCGGCAGATTACATGGTTTAAGAGGGAACGTGAGGTTATCTGGCTTAATAAGGATGAATATGGTTATGACGAAGACAGAATCCTCCACGATATGATAAGATATGTAAGGGGCGAACTGGGTTGAGAAAATTATTTCGGAGTAAGTTTATTAAGAAAATGAATACTTTGCTGATGGTCTATGCCCGTTCTCAGAATGCGGAGGCTACTTATCGGGAATTGATGGCTCTTAAACCTTTGATTCGGGATAAGGGGGAGGAGGCTTTGTTTGAGCTGAATAGGGCGTCGCTGCTTTATGATATGAAGAAGTATAAGGAGGCGGCGGAGGTAATTATGCAGATCAAACCGCTGAATCCTGTGTTTGACGCAAAATGTGCGGTTGTGAGGACAAAGATTTTGGATTCGTGGGTGTAAACTGTAAATATCATAATTTTAAATAAAATCCTCCAGGAAGTGGAAGCTTGGAGGATTTTTATCTTATATAGGCATTATATTATTAACATGTCTAATTGTTGCTTCTAATGATTTTTCATATTCTCTATATCGGGTAATAGCCTTCTCAATATCTTGTGAAATTTTCTCCCTTTCCTCAAATAACTGGGAGGGGACAACCAAGTTCAAGAGATCATTTTCCTTGAATCTGGGATGCTGGCTTCCTTCTACAGAATTTGCAAAAACAATCTGAACCGCTTTGGAAAGCAAAAAAGGAACTAAAAAAGCAATGGATTCATGATTTCTTGCTCTCAGTATATAGAATTCTGTTGAAGCGCAAATCGGCTCGTCTGTGTCTATATCGACATACGCAACCTGACGAAGATAAGGGCGCAGGCGTGAGATGATAACGTCTCCATGCTTTAGAATTTTTTTATTGCTGTTTAGTTTACCTGGCTTGGATGGAATTCTTAAATATCCACTCATTGCATCGGAGGTATTTATCTGATGCCAATCAGACGAATTCTTTTTAGATGTAACAATATCATTTTCTAATGTAATGATTTCAGACAGTAGAACGCCATTATTTTCATCCGGTAAATTCATATGTCTTTTAGGATTATATCTTTCTGGAGTCAATACAAATAGAGGCCCTAAGTGAGTTGTTTTTTTGATTACACATATAGCCATATTCATTACCACCTAATTCCTTCAGTCATGAGAAATGTTTTAAACTCGGAAGCAATTTGGTCTAAGTCATGTTCAACATTTTTCCATGTTCTTGATTTTTCATCTTTGAATAACAGATTGCCTCGGCTGTCTTTTCCGGATTGTTCGCTGATTCCGAAAAACACTTCTTCTGAAAATTTTCTTTTCTGTTCTCGCTTCTGTAAGAACAGGATGCTTGTTTTTATGGCCGTGTGCGGCATAAAAGCATTTCTTGGTATACCGATGACTCCAATGACTCGGCATGTGTCATAGATCCAGCGTCGCAATACTTCATTGTCCTTACTGCCAAAAATATTGTCGGGAAGGATGATTGCCATCCGTCCCCCCAATTTTAGCAGACTGATACATCTTTCCACAAAAAGAACATCTCTCTCAATTCTTGCTTTTCCATAAGAGATATTGTAACTTTTCAAAAGATCAGGTTCAATGATTTCACCGGCAAAGGGGGGATTTGTAATAATGATATCAAATAAATCTTTTTTCTTTTCGATTCTTAAAATATCTTCTATGGTTGTAGAAGGTTCACAGCTACCTTTCTCAAAAAGTGATACCCGTACGTCATTTTTTAGAAGGCTGTTTAGTTTATGGATGTGGGCGCCTTTGACTGAACCAACATGCATCAACAGCCGAGCAATTCTTACAGCCGTATTATCAAAATCAAATCCCCATAAATCTGTGCCGTTAATCTTACCATGTAAATAAGCGTGGTAGAGAAATGAGCCTGAGCCCGCAGCAGGGTCTAAAATACTCTCATTAGGTTTGGGATTCAGTATATCAACACAAAAGTCAACCAGGTATCGGGGGGTAAAAAATTGTCCTTTGGTCCCTTTTTTTTCACGAGAAATAATATACTCGAAAATGCTGTCAATTCCTTCATATCCATCTTCTGTAAATGAGAAATTTTTAATAATGTCAATGCATACAGAAAATTGCTCATCTAAGATCTTAAGTTTTGTGTCAATAAGGACTCCAGGCCAGTTGGCGTCAATGATTGTCAACAAACCATTAGCTTTATCTAAAGTATGTATATTATTCGTATTATGCAGACCTTCCCACAATTTAATAAGAATGATTTTAAATATTTCTTCAAACTCATTCTCGCCAGAGTTTGCCAACATGACTTCTTCTAAACGTTTATATGCAGCAGCGAATGTCTCAATATGTGTTGTTTTTCTTTTCGCCATAGTGAACTCTCCTTCTTAGAAATTAAGAATAACATGTTATCTCAAAAAAGTAAAGACAATGGTCTTTAGTATATATTATATTCTAATTTGGAATATTCTGTTTTAGAATATATAATACATAAAAAGGAGGACTTGTATGAAAAGTATCTATACAGATGATTACATTAATATTATTTCTGTCTTACGAGCCATCCGCATAAACAAAAATATAACACAGGCAGAAATGGCGAATTTGCTAAATGTAACGCAGTCATTTATTTCAAAAGTTGAGAACCGAGAACGTCGGTTGGATGTTGTTGAATTACTTTCATGGATTGATGCGCTTGGTGTATCGGTGTCTGATATTTTACCAGAAAAATATTTAGGAGGGAACAGCTAATGGCTTTTATGACCAAAGTGGAATACGAGGCATATGTTAAAGACCATGCTTCGTCTGTGGTGAATGCTGAAGATATTGCACATATAAAAATTGCATTGCAGCCATTAATTGGAGTACAGTTTCATATACTGTCTATCCCAAAGGAGATTTTGCTGGCATTTGAACCATCTCAGATCGGAACAATAATCGGAACTCTGATGGATGCTTGTATTCCCCAACTTTCTAAAATTACAGAATCGAACACATTTGATACCGTAGGATTGTATAAAAACGAGGGGATTCTCGGAGAAAGAGAAGGATATCCTGATTATTTGCACACTTCTGGAAAAAGACTTGAGTTGAAGCTTTTATTTGTAGATAACCCCAATGTTAAGATGAAGAAGCCTCCTACGCCAAGAGAGCCTTCTGCCCGATTAACAGGGAAAGTAACCTTTAAGAATATACAGGCGGATAAGGATTTATTATTGGTGATCGCTTATGCACTGATGGAAAATAGAGCAAAACCAGACTTTTTTTCTCCTACAATTATTGATTTTGATGTATTTCCTATATATGAATGTATTTTGGCAAGAGATCGTCGCATGTATGCTTCTCATGGCGGCTGGTTTGGCCAATTTGAAACACCGACAATACTTAGCAAACAAGGAAAGAGAAAAATGAACCTATGTCAGCCTGTTGATTATTCATCATATGGGCGAAAAGAAAATGAAGGAAAAGATTTGAATGAAGATACAAATTTCGGTAAACTAAAGAGAATTCCATATGGTCCGCTTCAAGAGTACATTAAACCTGCTCATTTTACTGTTTTCTTTGAAAAATAATTATTATTAAAAAACTATATAATAACTGGTTAAAATAAATATTACATACATAGAGGAGGAAATTGACGATATGATAAATGAAACCCATGATACGAGTATTACTTCACTATATAAAGAATTAGGAATCCGAAAAGAGGTTCTTAAATTTGGCAGAGAGATAGAAGCAGGGCTTAAAGAGAGGTTTGCCGCCATTGATGAGGTGGCGGAGTATAACCAGCTTAAGGTGATTCACGCCATGCAGAAGAACCAGGTCAGCGAAGGATGTTTCCACTATGCCAGCGGCTACGGCTATAATGACGCGGGACGAGACACCCTGGAGGATGTGTATGCTTCCGTATTTCATACGCAGAGCGCGCTGGTGCGTCCACAGATTACTTGCGGAACCCATGCCCTTGCCCTTGCTTTAAGCGCCAATTTAAGACCTGGGGATGAATTGCTGTCGCCTGTTGGGAAGCCCTACGACACCTTAGAGGAGGTCATTGGCATCCGTCCCTCCAAGGGCTCTCTTGCAGAATATGGAATTTCCTATTCCCAGGTTGAGCTTCTTTCGGACGGTACATTCGACTATGAAAATATACGCAAAGCAATTCATGAGAACACAAAGCTGGTGACGATTCAGAGGTCAAAGGGCTATCAGACCAGACCCAGCTTTTCCGTAAAGCAGATTGGCGAGCTGATTTCATTTGTCAAGGAGATTCGTCCGGATATCATCTGTATGGTGGATAACTGTTACGGGGAGTTTGTGGAAACCATTGAGCCAAGCGATGTGGGCGCGGATCTGGTGGTGGGGTCCTTGATTAAGAATCCCGGCGGCGGCCTTGCGCCAATCGGCGGTTATATTGCAGGCAGGAAGGATTTGATTGAGGCTTGCGGATACCGTTTGACTTCTCCTGGACTTGGAAAGGAGGTAGGGGCTTCCCTTGGCGTGATGCAGTCTTTTTATCAGGGGCTGTTTCTTGCGCCCACTGTGACGGCCAGTGCCCTTAAGGCGGCGATTTTTGCGGCAAATATATATGAGAAGCTTGGGTTTTTCGTGGTGCCTAATGGAAGTGAGAGCAGACATGACATTATTCAGGCCGTGACCTTTGGAAAGCCGGAGGGAGTCATTGAGTTCTGTAAGGGAATCCAGGCGGCGGCGCCTGTGGATTCCTTCGTGACGCCTATTCCCTGGGCAATGCCTGGTTATGACAGTGATGTGATTATGGCGGCGGGGGCGTTTGTACAAGGGTCCTCCATAGAACTGAGTGCAGACGGGCCGATTAAGCCGCCTTATGCAGTCTATTTTCAGGGCGGGCTTACATGGCATCATGGCAGGCTTGGAATCTTAATGTCGCTTGAGTATCTGGTGCGGAAGGGCGTGGTGGTATTATGAAGCAGACCAAGGATATGTGGGATTTTCCGGTTATGGAAGGAATTGCTTTTCCAGATGCCAATCGAGTGCATCCATTGATGCAGGGCAGGGTAGAGAAACTGATTTATGAACTTGCAAAAGACCAAAATATCCGTAGAGTAGTACTGTTTGGGAGTTCTCTGGAATTTAGATGCAACAGTGCCAGTGATATGGATATTTATATTGAAAAATTTGATTCTGGAAAAAAGCTCGAATATGTTCCTGAATTAGACTGTGAAATAGATATTGTTACAAACCTATCTCATGATAATAGATTATATCATGAAATTGAACAGACAGGATTACTGTTATTTGAGAGGTGAGAAGATGTGTGATGTCAGACTGTTTCGGAGTGCGAAGCTGGATTATGAGACAGCGGCAATGATTTGGAAGCATCCCTATCATGATGAAATGATTCTAAATAATGCGGCATACCATTTACAGCAGGCAGTTGAGAAGATATTAAAGGGCGCGTTAGAGTGTGTAGGCGTGACGGTTCCCAATACACATAGAATCTCCAAACTGGTAAAAATGGTATATGACAATGGGGCGAATCTTACTCTTACAGACTGGATTGACGAGCATTCAGAAATGTTGAGCGAGTGGGAAGCCCAGACTCGATATGATATGGATTTTCTTGTGGAGAAACGGAAATTGGATGCTGCTATGGAAGAAATCCGAATTTTTTTTGAGGTGAATGGACTTCAGAATGAACTGAGAAAAGAACTTGAGGATGGGGCTGTGAAAGAAATGCTGCTTAACTGTTTACCGGAAAAGAAAAGAGAATGCAGTGATTTTGAGTTAAACTGTTATTATATCATGTTCAAAAAAAAGATTAAATCTTATAATTAGGCGGGTATCATGAGAAGGATTGGTATTATCGGAGGAGGCGCTTCTGGGATTGCCGCGGCAATTACGGCGGCAAGAAACGACAGAAAGGCCCAAGTATTTATCTTAGAGCAGAAGGAGAAAATCGGCAGAAAGCTTCTTGCTACGGGAAACGGTCGGTGTAATCTGACGAACCGTCAGGCTGTGCCTTCCTGTGCAAAAGTCTGTTACCGCGGAGGAAATATCCAGTTTGTGGAGGAAGTTTTAAGAGCGTTTAGTTATGAAGATACATTAAAATTCTTTGAATCTATCGGGCTTGTGGTAAAGCTGCGGGGAGATTATGTTTACCCCCGTTCTGACCAGGCTTCGGCTGTGCTTGAGCTTCTTGAGTTGGAATTAAAACGTCTTGGAGTGGAGGTTTATTGTAACGTCAAGGTGGCGTCTATTGCGTGGGAGGGTAAGAATTTTTGTATCAGGACAGAGGAGACTTGCTCAGTTAAGTCGTTTAAGGCAGACCGATTGATTCTTGCCAGCGGCGGGCAGGCGGCTTCTTCTCTTGGCTCGGACGGCAGCGGATATGGACTGGCTAAGGCTCTGAAGCATAGCGTCACTTGCATTGTACCTGCACTGGTACAGCTAAAAGTAAAGGCTCATCCTTTTGCCAAGGCGTCAGGCGTACGCACAGAGGCAAAGGTGACGGCCCTTATAGACGGTAAAGAGGCTGCGTCGGATACGGGTGAAGTGCAGATTACCGCATATGGGATCTCTGGTATTCCAGTATTCCAGATCAGTCGTTTTATTGCGTTAGGGCTTCATCAAAAGAAGCGTTCTGAGGTTTTGCTTGATTTACTTCCGGAATATTCAGAAGATGAGGTATACAGGTTACTTGTGAAAATGGGGGATAAGCGAGATGATTTGACTGCGAAAGAATGGCTTACGGGAATATTTAACCAGAAATTAGTCCCGCGGATATTGGAGATGGCAGGAGTAAAAATGCAGACGAGAGTATCAAAGTTGAGTGAAGGCCAGCTTCAGACGGTTGCAAAGAAGTGTAAGCGGATTATCCTTACGATTCAGGACACCAATGGATTTGAAAACGCCCAGGTCTGCGCCGGAGGAGTGCGGACGAAGGAGGTCTGTCCTCAGACAATGGAATCTCTGCGTACGAAAGGCGTATATCTTACGGGGGAATTGTTGGATGTGGACGGTATCTGCGGAGGGTTTAACCTGCAGTGGGCGTGGGCTACCGGATGTATCGCAGGAAAAGCGTCTGTTATGAGGAAGAAAAAATGATTACAAAAGAAGTAATCAACCAGGCCATCGACTATATTTTACAACATATCGAAGAAGATATAACCCTTGAGGATGTGGCAGAATATAGTCATTTTTCAAAGTATTATTTTAGCCGCCTTTTCAAAGAGCAGACAGGGGAGAGTGTCTACGGGTTTATCAAACGGGTGAAGCTTGAGCAGAGCGCGTTTCGGCTCAAGACAGAGCAGGAACGAAGGATTACGGAGATTGGTGCAGACTATGGCTACAGCTCGTCCAATTACAGTTGGGCGTTTCGCAAGCATTATAGCATGACGCCCGTTGATTGGAGAAGACAGAGCTGTTTTTCCTCCATGGCCCATCCCTTCTTTCATCACGAAAGCTGGCAGGCGGAGAGCTTTGAAGTCTGTGACAGCAAGATAACCATTGAAAATATTCCGGATTATTATGTGATTTATGAGAGGCGTTTTGGCAGTTATGAGGATCTCAGAAGAGATTGGGATGGTTTTATCGAAAAATATCAGGAGTATATCACAGCAAAGACTAAGCTTCTGGAGAGAACGTATGACGATCCGGCTGTGACAAGCGCCGGACACTGTCTGTATGATGTCTGTATGAGCGTCGGTGAGGATTGTGCCCTTAAAAATACGGCAAAGATTCAGGGCGGAAGATGTATTGTGTATCATTTTAAGGGACACGCAAAGCAGATTTATGCGGCATATCAGACCATATTTCTGGTATGGCTGCCAAAGACCTCTTATGAACTGGACGCGACGAAAAGTCTGTTTGACATTTACCATGCGGTAGATAGTGAGACGATGTATATGGAGTTGGATATCTGTATTCCTGTGAAAGAATAGGGCAAGAATTCAGAAGTATATTATTAGGTTCCTTCTTATAATGGATGTGTATTACATGATTAAAGGAGGAATTTTTTATGAACTTGGAGCAGTTAAAACAGGACACAACAAAGATGATATGGCAGTTTTCGATTCCGGCGATCATCTCCATGGTTCTTACTTCTCTGATTACGATTGCAGGATATGTGGCGTATGCGTTTAGTATGGTGATTGTGGGATTCGGGCAGGGCACAAGCCCGCTGATTAGTTTTGCCTATGGCGCTAAGGAGAAGATACTTGCCGCCCATATCCGGAGGCGGACGAATCGCTATGTCTGCTGCGCAGGAATAGTTGTTTTCCTTCTGATGGCGGCAGGAATGGAATGGTACAGCAGGTTATTCGTGCAAAATGAACGTGTAGAAGGAATGATTCAATCGGGGATGCTGATTTTTATGACTTCATTTTTCTTTTCAGGTGTAAATGCTATTACATCGTTTTATTATACTGCCACAGGCCGCGCTTTTGAGTCTGCTGTGATTTCTGCGTCCCGTGGGCTGGTGGTTCTGCTGGCATGTATCTTCACTCTGCCGTTTCTGTTTGGAATGACAGGGGTGTGGCTGGCCGCGCCTGTGACAGAAGGGATTACCCTTGGGATTACGTTGTACTTTTTGCGTTCCCGACAATGAAAATACAATAGAGGTTGTGAGGTGAATATTATGGGATTAGAATTTGTTCCTGCCTACGGGTATCCGAAGGAGGTGGGAGAGCTTTTTTCAGAGTATACGGATATGCTGATTGCCGGTGATCCTTCGTTTAAGGAATATCTTGACATTCAGAATTATGACGAAGAATTAGAGCATTTGGAGAGTAAATACGGGCTTCCTTATGGCAGGCTGTATCTGGTGTATTATGACCATGAGCTGGCGGGGTGCATTGGGCTTAGGAGGCTTGATGATAGAAATTGTGAGATGAAGCGGCTGTATGTAAGGCCAAAGTTTCGCGGAAAGCAGATCGGGAATCAGCTTGTCCAAAGGATCATAGATGATGCACGAAGGGAAAAGTATTCCCATATGCTGTTAGATACATTGCCTTTTCTTAAGAGTGCAATCCATCTTTATCAGGAGTATGGATTTTATGAGATTGAGAGCTATAATGACAGTCCAATGGATACGTCTATTTATATGAAAAAGGATTTGAGTTTATGATTGACATATCATCATCTGGTACGGAAGATATTTGCTCAAAATCTGTGATTTTCTGCGGATGTATTTAGGCTCTTGACAGTTGCTTTCTTCCATATTGCAGATAGATGCTGTATAATATACAATGATTTACAAATGAAATAGAAGATTACTAGGAGGGTAATTTATGTCATCAATATGCAAAATGGACTGCTGCCATCAATGTGACAGACAGAAGGATTGCGGCGGCTGTACAAAGACAGACGGCCATCCCTTTGGAGGCAGGTGTGTTGCGGCTGAATGTATAAAGCAAGAAGGGATAGAGGCATTTTTTCGTCTGAAGGATAGCCTGATTGCCGAGATTAACTCACTTGGTATCCCATATTTGCAGGTTAATGACTTGGAGTTGCTGAATGGTTTTTTTGTTAATCTGGAGTATACGCTTCCCAATGGACAGTTAGTAAAATTTCTTAAGGATAACAACGTATATTTGGGAAATCAGATAGAGATTCCAAAGAGTGACAGATGTTATGGCCTGGTTGCCGACGAGCAGTATCTTCTTGTGTGTGAATATGGGTGCGAAGGGGCAGACCCAGAGATTGTCCTATATAAGAAAATCGGGTGAACAATGTAGTACCAAGAAAATTACATGATAGGTCAAAATCCAGTTTTAAGTATATTTTACGCTTTATACGGCAGCCTTTTTGTTGTATAATAAACTCCATGATAATTAGGAATAATCAAAATGGAGGTCATCTATGGGAAGCTATCTGAATCCAGGAAGCAAGGGTTTTCGGGAAAGTTTGAATTCCGCAATCTATATAGATAAAACAGGTCTGATTGAAAAAATGAATAGGCTTCTGAATACACGGCAGAAGTTTATCTGTGTCAGCCGGCCAAGGCGTTTTGGAAAATCGGTGGCAGCAGACATGCTGGCTGCGTACTATGGCCAAAGCGAAGGTTCGGCAGAATTATTCGAGAATTTAGAAATCAGCCATTCAGAATCATATAGAAAGCATTTGAAGCAATATGATGTGATTCAGATTAATATGCAGGATTTTTTAAGCGTAACTAACAGTGTAGATGAAATGTTGTCTAAACTTTGTGAATATCTTATTTTTGATTTGAAAGATTATTTTGCAAATGTGCGCTTTCGGGATGAGGATAATCTGATTCAGGTTATGAAGGATATCTTTGCCAAAACAAAACATTCTTTTATTATATTAATTGACGAGTGGGACTGTCTGTTCCGTGAGTACCAGCAAGACAAAGATGCCCAGAAGAAATACCTTGATTTCCTCAGGGCATGGCTAAAGGATAAGGATTACGTAGCATTAGCCTACATGACCGGAATCCTTCCCATTAAGAAATACGGCTCTCACTCTGCCCTTAATATGTTTATCGAGTATTCCATGACGGCGCCTGGCGAGCTGGCTGAATATTTCGGCTTCACTGAAAATGAAGTGGAGGTCCTTTGCAGAGAGTATGAGATGAGTTTTGAAGAAACAAAGGCATGGTACGACGGTTACCGTCTTGTAACCCATACCAGAAAGGGTGACCTTCATTATTGTATGTACAGCCCCAAGTCCGTGGTGGAGGCAATGCTCAGGCATAGATTTGGGACATACTGGAACCAGACTGAAACCTATGAGGCCCTTAAGGTTTATATCCAGATGGATATGGACGGCCTAAAGAATGATGTGATACGTATGCTGGCAAGAGAAGAAGTACGTATTAACACAGGGACCTTTGAAAATGATATGACTACATTCGCAACTAAGGATGATGTCTTAACGCTGTTGGTGCATCTGGGATACCTGACTTATGACAGCGCAAAGGAAACGGTTTCCATTCCCAACAAGGAGGTTTCACAGGAGTATGTGAATGCCATCAGCACCATGGACTGGCACGAGGTCATCCATTCGGTGAACGCCTCCCGAAAGCTTCTGAGAGCGCTGTGGCAGATGGATAGCCAGGCTGTGGCAGATGGTATTGACCACGCCCATAAAGAGATTTCATTTCTCAAGTATAATGATGAGAATTCACTAAGCTGTACGATTAACCTGGCGTTCTATTTTGCCAGAGAGTATTATACGATTGTACGGGAGCTGCCAGGTGGGAAAGGCTTTGCGGATATCTGCCTTATACCGAGGAAATTGCATCTGGATAAGCCGGCTGTGGTGATTGAGCTTAAATGGGATAAAGACGTAACTGGTGCAATCGCTCAGATAAAAGACAGGAAATATGTAGACGCTTTGAAGGATTACCAGGGAAATCTGCTTCTTGCAGGAATCAGTTATGACAGAAGATCAAAGAAGCATACTTGTGTGATCGAGCGCACGAAACTAAACTGAAAGAAACGAGGAAGATATCATGCAAAAGAAAACCGGAAACTTAATTATTACTGGAATATGGGTGCTTCTGTTTATTCTTTTCACAGTTTTAGTACAAACCGTGGATGTCCATACCATTGGCCCCAAGAGTTCGAGCGTAGGCTTCGCCTCTGTGAACGCTCTTGTACATGAAAAACTGGGAGTCCACAGGCTTTGGTATTCGATTACATATTGGCTCGGTTTTGTTCCGCTGTCCACAGCGGGGATTTTTGCAGTAATCGGTTTGATGCAGCTTGTCCGTAGAAAAAGTCTCTTTAAGGTGGATAAGAGCATCATCGCCCTTGGCGTTTTTTATGCAGCCACTATAGGGGTGTATGTTCTCTTTGAATTCTACATCGTGAACTACAGACCGATTCTGATTAACGGGTATCTGGAGGCCTCGTATCCTTCCTCCCATACCATGCTGGCCTGCTGTTTTATGGCCGCCGCCATGCTGGAGTGCAATATTCTGATTAGAGACAGACAGATTAATATCATTATCCAAATTGTTTCGATTATCATCATGGCAGTAATGGTAATTGGCCGGCTGATTTCAGGCGCCCATTGGTTCACGGATATTATAGGGGGCTTATTAATCAGCGGCGCACTGATTATGGGACTGTATTCTGCTTTATCAATGTTTCCAAAAAAGCGGTAAAGGATACGAAGACGCAAGCTTTTGCGGCAGATAAAAGCAGGACAAAAAATATCTATCAAAATAGTGTTCAGCTAACAGGTGAGAGATTATGATTCGGATTAGTCAGTTAAAATTGGATATCCATCACACAGAGGCGGACTTAAGGGCAAAGCTTTTGAGGCTTCTTCGCATCAGGGAGGATGAGCTTATATCCTATACACGAAAGAAGCAATCCCTGGATGCCCGAAAAAAGCCTCAGCTTTTTTATGTCTATACCATAGATGTGAAAGTAAAAAATGAAAACGGAATAAAAAAGCATTTCCGAAAACAGAAGATTTCAAACATCCTGTTTCAGCCAGAGGAGAAGGAATATCTTTTGTGTGCCTGCGGAACAAGGCCATTGGCTCATCGTCCGGTGATAATCGGGACAGGACCGGCAGGATTATTCTGTGGTTATGAGCTTGCCCGCCTTGGATACCGTCCAATTCTGTTGGAGAGGGGGGCGCCTGTAGAAGAACGGATGAAGGATGTGGAGGAATTCTGGTCTTTGGGAGTTCTTAAGCGCAATTCAAACGTCCAGTTTGGAGAGGGCGGGGCAGGGACGTTCTCGGACGGGAAGCTGAATACACTGGTCAACGACCCTATGGGAAGAAATGAACGGGTTCTGGAGATTTTCGTGGAAAACGGAGCGCCGAAGGATATTTTATACCAGAATAAGCCCCATATCGGGACGGATATACTGGTAAAAGTGGTACAAAATATGCGGGAATTTATCATTTCCCATGGAGGAGAGGTCAGGTTTCATTCCCAGGTAACAGATGTTGTCGTAACACAGGAGGATGGCCTTGAGAAATTGTCTGCATTGAAAGTGTGCAGACATTTGAGCCTTAAAGAAAAGAGAGAAAGAAATAGGGCAAAGGAGGCAGAAAAGAAAGCAGTACAGGATTTGTATGTTCTGAATACAGAGCTTGCGGTGCTTGCCATTGGGCATAGCGCCCGTGATACCTTTAAAATGCTTAGAAATCGCAATATTTCCATGGAGGCAAAAGCATTTGCCGTAGGAATTCGTATAGAGCACCCTCAGGAAATGATTAATCTGGCGCAGTACGGAACGGCTTATGATGGTGAGCTATTTGCGGCGTCCTATAAATTGACAGCGAAGCTTTCAGATGGAAGGGGCGTTTACACCTTCTGTATGTGTCCCGGCGGCTATGTGGTCAACGCTTCCTCTGAGGAAGGCCGTCTGGCGGTGAACGGCATGAGTTACCGTGCAAGAGACGGAAGGAATGCCAACAGCGCCGTGGTGGTAACGGTTACGCCCAAAGATTATAGGAATTTTGTTTCATCTGAAACATCTTCCCTAATAGGAGAGACAGGAGAGAATTGGGAAATGGACGCCCCCCTTGTGGGCGTGGAATTCCAGCGTAGGCTTGAAGAAGCCGCATACCAGGCAGGCGGTGGAAAGATTCCGGTTCAGCTTTTTAAAGACTTCTGTGAGAACCGTCCATCCCATGGTCCCCAGGAGATCGAACCGCAGATGAAAGGCGGTTACACATGGGGAAATGTAAGGGCCATTTTTCCGGAAGAACTGGCGAAGGCCATAGAAGAAGGCATCCATTCTTTTGGAAAGCGTTTGAAGGGCTACGACCGGCCGGACGCCCTAATTTCCGGCGTCGAGAGTCGAACCTCGTCTCCGGTGCGTATCTTAAGGGACGATACTTTGCAGAGTAAGGCAGAGGGACTCTACCCTTGCGGTGAAGGCGCGGGCTACGCAGGAGGAATCACCTCAGCCGCGATCGACGGTCTTAAGGTTGCCCAGACAATCGTTGAAGAATACAGCCCCTTTTAAGGATGAAAAGTCTGTTTCCGGCATTTTGAGTACAGACAGACCGCGCTGATTACATCCGTCACAAAAAACAGATGCAGGATAATATAGAGAAGGGCGGATTGGTTTGAGATTCGTCCTTCTTTTCTTAATCTCATGGAAGCGCTGATTCCGTACATAGACGAGGTCAGTATCAGGCACACATCCACCACAGCCAGAGCCGACACAAGAATCGGCGTCACAATAATAAACGCAGGCACCACCATGGCAAGCATCAAAAGCAGCGCCATAGCAAACACTCCGGCATAAAAGGGAATATGAGACAGCTTGATTACCATATCCCAGAATGCCAGACTGCGTCCATCCTCCTTATGGGGATAAGACCATGCGTTCCATATGTTAAAACCATAGATAACGACAGAGAACAAAAGATAAAGGGGCAGGGTTTTGCGAACCGGCAAAACCATAACAAAGACCGATAAATACGGCGCTATAATCAAGATAATGGGAAGAATTCTTCTTAAGTTTTTCATAACATTTCCCTTTCATGTACAAACTAAAAATCTATATTTATTGTACTACTTTCCCCCTTCAATTACAATTCTATGAAGCGTTCATTTTACTCAGAAAATCCCACCCTTTTCGACATTCCTTAATGCAGTTTAAGAAATTTTTAATGTGATAGCCCTATACACCGTTTCCGAAATATGGTAAAATGTATTGAGTTTTTAGATAGACAAAACGAGGAGGAGTACATATGAAGGGAGCAGGAGGCAAGAATTCCTGGGCTTTATTCCTGTTTATCCTGACAGGAATCGTACTTGGAGGTTTTATTGGTATGCTGGCTGAGGGAGTGCCGGCATTAAGCTGGTTGGCATACGGTCAGTCCTTTGGGCTTCAGGAGCCTGTGGTCTTGAATTTCGGGATTTTGGTGCTGACATTCGGCCTGTCAATCAAGATTACCATTGCAAGTATTGTAGGTGTGATTCTTGCTGTCATTATTTATCGTTTCTTATAGAGTCTGTTATAAGTGTCGTACGAATCCAAAGATGAGATGAAGCAGTCAAATACCATAAAAGAGATACCGGAAACGGAACGTCCTTATGAGAAATGTGAACGAAACGGGGCGCACGCCTTAAGCGATGAAGAATTGTTGGCTGTGCTTCTGCGTACAGGCACTCAAGGGGAGAATGCCCTTTTGCTGGCGAGGAGAATCCTCTACCACGCCGGAGAGACTGGAATCTTAAGCCTCCATCAGTTCAGCAGGGAGAGGCTCATGCAGATAAAGGGCATCGGTAAGGTGAAGGCGATTCAGATTTCCTGTATCTCTGAGCTTGCGAAGCGGCTCTCCAAGGCGTCATACCAGGAAGCCTTGTGCTTTTCTGAGCCGGAGACCATTGCCAGATACTATATGGAGGATATGCGTCATGAGAAGCAGGAGTTGATGAAACTTCTGATGTTGAATACAAAAGCAAAACTGGTCGGGGAGACGAATGTATCGAAGGGGACGGTAAACGCCTCACTGATCACGCCCAGAGAACTTTTTATAGAAGCGTTACAGAAGAATGCTGTTTCCATCGTGATTTTACATAACCACCCAAGCGGTGACCCGACTCCAAGCCGAGAGGATATGTTGACAACTAAGAGAATCCTAGACGCAGGGGCATTGATTGGAATTGAATTGTTAGATCATATCATTATTGGGAATAATTGTTATGTAAGTTTTCGGAAAGAGGGCATACTTTAGAAAGGATCTATGTCAGATGGCGAGGAATGTATACGGCCTCGATCTCGGCTCCTATGAGATTAAGGTTTACGATAAGAAGAAAGATACCATATGGAAAGAAAAAGATGTGATTGCGCTCAGGAATGAGAAGGAGATTTTTGCCGTAGGCGACGAAGCTTTTTCCATGTACGAGAAAGCGCCTTCTAATATTGAAGTGGTATTTCCCATGAAGGAGGGCGTCATATCCAGATTCCATGATATGCAGTTCCTTCTGCAGAATCTGCTTAAGAAGGACCGGCAGTTTGCCCGTGGTTCGGAGTATGTGGTTGCCGTACCGACGGATGTTACAGAGGTGGAGAAGAAGGCGTTCTTCGACCTGGTAATCCACTCCACGGCAAAGGCCAAGGAGGTCAATATTGTGGAGCGTTCCATTGCAGATGCGATTGGGCTTAATCTGGATGTGCAGAACACTAGAGGCGTGTTTATTGTGAATTTCGGCGGCGAGACTACAGAGCTTTCTGTAATCGCAGGAGGAGGTATGGTTATGAACCGCCTTCTGAAAGTGGGAGGCGCGACCTTTGACCAGTCGGTTATTAATCTGGTGCGCCACAGCCATGACTTCCTGATTGGACGGCATACGGCGGAGGTGCTGCGCAAAAGCTTTGGAATCTTCACCAATGAAGTGGAGGCTATGCTTACTGTTGCCGGACGGGATCTGATTACAGGCGTTCCTATGCGAAAAGGAATCTCCATTAACCTGGTGAGACTGGCTATGAAGGACCCGCTGTTCCAATGTGTCAGCGCCATCCAGTCCCTTCTTGACCGGACGCCGCCTGAGGTGCGCAAAGCCATCAACGAGAACGGGATCTTCCTGACCGGCGGCGTTGCACATACGGCAGGTCTTGAGATGTATGTGGAGGAGATGGTGGGTATCACCACCAGAACCTCTGTAGAGCCGGATATCTGTGCGGTGTCCGGATTGAAGAAGATTATTGAATCGAAGGAATTGCGCAAGTTTGCATTTTCCATGATCGATGAAAACTATAGGTGGATGAGATAATATGAAGAACAAGAACCAATCGTCCTTTTCAAGTAAATATTGGCTGATCATCATATCTGTTCTCTGTGTGATTCTGCTGGGAATCGAACGGTTCACAGACGGCAAGGGGCCTTTACGCTTTATAGCCAGCTATACTGTCGTCCCCATGCAGGAGGGAATCAGCTATGTGGGAAGGTTCATGAGCGACCTGTCGGATAATTTCGAGACGTTGGAAGATATGAAGAAGGAGAATCAAAAGCTTCAGACCAAGGTGGATGAACTGACCATAGACAATACCAAGCTTCGCCAAGAGCAGTACGAGCTGGATAGGCTGCGGGAATTATATAAGCTGGATGAGAATTACTCGGATTACAAGAAGATTGGCGCCCATGTGGTTGCCAATAACGGAAGCAACTGGTTTACGGACTTTACTATTGACAAGGGAACCCGTGACGGAGTACAGGTGGATTCCAATGTGCTGGCAGGCAGCGGTCTTGTGGGAATCGTCATTGAGGCAGGCCCAACGTATTCCAGGGTACGCTCTATCGTAGATGACGCCAGCAACGTAAGCGCCATGATGCTTTCTACTTCGGATACCTGTATGGTCAGAGGGGATTTGAAGCTGATGGCAGACGGAAGGCTTCGTTTTGAGAAGCTTCCCAACAACGATAACAAGATTGAGCCAGGCGAGCAGGTGGTGACTTCTCATGTAAGTCCCCGTTTCCTCCAGGGACTGTTTATCGGATATGTCAGTGATATCGAAGTGGATGCGAACAACCTGACACGGTCCGGCTATATTACTCCGGCGGTGGATTTCAGTAAGCTTCAGGAGGTGTTAGTGATTACCACCACCAAGAAGAATATGCTGGAGGATAACAATTCCCAGGATTCACAGAATCCAGAAGAAGGCAATCAGGAGGAAGCTTCAGGGCCGCAGGAATCTAATGGCGAAGAAGGAGAATGATTCATGAAGAGAAAGTTCATAACATTTGCCGTGATTTTAGTCTGCTTTCTGCTTCAGAGTACTGTATTTCAATATCTGACCTTTGCCACCATCAAACCCAACATGCTGATTGTGGTGACCTCCTCCTTTGGCTTTATGCGGGGGAAGAAGGCAGGGCTGTTCGTAGGTTTTTCCTCAGGGCTTTTGGTTGATTTGTTTTGGGGAGGCGCCCTTGGCTTCAACATGCTGCTGTATTCCTTCATTGGATATGTTAACGGCTCATTTAAGCGGATGTTCTATGATGATGACGTTAAGCTTCCGATTGTGTTGATCGGTGTAAGTGATTTCCTGTATGGACTGCTTATATATGCTTTTTTATACATGCTGCAGGGAGATTTTGCTTTTTGGTCCCATTTAATGGAGATTATACTGCCGGAACTGGTATATACCATTCTGGTGACTTTGGTGCTTTATCAGATTATATTACACATCAATAAGAAACTCGAAGAAGAAGAACAAAGGAGTGCAAGTAAATTTGTATAGTTTATGGGAACGGTTTAAAGCCGGCATTACAGAAATCTTTCAATCACGGGTCGTTGTGATCATCCTTATGTTCTGTATTATGTCTGCCATTCTGGTCCAGAGGGTATTCTATCTACAGATTGTAAAGGGACAAGAGTATCTGGATGATTATAAGCTGCAGATTCAGAAGACCAAGGAGGTACAGGGAACCCGCGGGAATATTTATGACCGCAACGGGTATCTTCTGGCGTATAACGAACTGGCATATGCTGTCACTATAGAGGATATTGGTGAATATGATGACCGTGAGCATAAGAACGAAGAATTGAACAGAGTCGTATCCAGCGTGATTCAAATGGTGGAATCTAATGGAGACACAGTAATCAAAAATTTCGGAATTATCCTGGACAATGATAATAATTATACGTATGTTGCCCAGAACGAAACTCAGCGGCTCAGATTCGTTGCGGACGTATATGGAAAGAGGACGATTGATGAACTTTCCGCCAAGCAGAAGAATATCTCTGCCGAAGCGCTTATCAATTACCTGTGTACCGATGAGGTAAACGGATACGGGATTGACCAGTCCGCTATGGAACGGTCTCAGGTCCTTAAGCTGGTCAATGTCCGCTACGCTATTTCGCTGAACAGTTACCAGAAGTTCATCGCCACCACCATTGCCGAGGATGTCAGTGACGAGACGGTGGCTGTGGTTATGGAGAACCTGGACAGTCTGCAGGGCGTCAATATTGAAGAAGAATCTATGAGGCGGTATGCAGACAGCTATTGTTTCGCCAACATTATCGGCTATATTGGCCAGATTTCTCAGGAGGAGTACGACGCCCTTAGTAAGAAGGAGAAGGAGGAATATTCCAAGACGGATACCATTGGAAAATCCGGTCTTGAGAAGACCATGGATTCTGAGCTTCAGGGGAAGAAGGGTGAGATTAAGCTATACGTCAACAGTGTGGGCAAGGTAATTGAGACGATTAATCAGAAGAACCCCAAGGCAGGGAATGATGTGTACCTGTCCATTGACGCCAATCTGCAAAAGGCGGCATACCACATCATTGAGCAGGAGTTAGCAGGTATTCTGTTATCAAGGATTCAGAATGCGCTGGATTATGACCGCACCCAGGTAAAGGACGGCAGCGACGTAATCATTCCTATTGGGGATGTGTATAACACATTTATTAACAACGAGATTCTTGATATGAACCACTTTGGCGAAGAAGAAGCAGGCGTTACGGAGAAGGAGGTTTTTGCCGCATTTTCTGCCAGAAAAGAAAGCGTGATTCAGGATATTTCTGGGATTTTGACTGATCCCAACGCCAAAGCATACCGAGACTACCCAAAAGAAAAACAAGCGTACCTGACTTACATTGTCTCGGACCTATTGACAGGCGGCGGTGTCATTCGTTCAGACGCTATCGACACCAATGATGCCACATACAAGGCATGGAGGGATGATGAGAGTATCAATATCTACACCTATCTGACCTACGCGATTTCTCAGAACTGGGTGGATACCTCCCTGCTAAAAGAATATGCTGACGCCAAGGGAGAATATACCGATTCCAATGAACTTTATCAGGGAATGATTAATTATATTATCGAAGATATTCAGTCTGACAACAGCTTTAATAAGCTAATCTACCGGTATATGATTAAAGCCGGCGCGGTGACGGGACGGCAGATTTGTTTAATGCTCTATGAGCAGGGAATCCTTACATTTGATGAGGCACAGTATAACGGATTAAATTCCGGAGGCATTTCAGCCTATGACTTTGTTCGAGGCAAGATTGAGACGTTGGAGATTACGCCAGGACAGCTTGCCTTAGAGCCCTGTACAGGCTCTATCGTGATTACGGACACCAACAGCGGCAAGGTGCTGGCCTGTGTATCCTATCCGGGATATGACAACAACCGGCTTGCCAACGCCATGGATTCCAATTACTATCAGAAACTGGTGACAGACCAGGCAAGGCCTTTCTATAACAATGCGACTCAGGAGAAGACGGCCCCTGGCTCCACCTATAAGCCTTTGGTGTCGATTGCAGGACTGATGGAGGGCGTTGTGAATGTGAATACCTACCTGCCCTGCAGCGGTATCTACGAGAAGGTAGAGCCGAATCCCACCTGCTGGATTTATCCAAGCTCCCATGGAGGGCTAAATGTGGCGGGTGCGCTGCAGCACTCCTGTAACTGTTATTACTATGAGGTGGGATATCGTCTGAGCCTTCAGGACAACGGTATCTCCCAGATTGAGTCAGACAACAGGGAAGGTGAATCCACCGGAGTATATTACTCCAGTAATCTGGGGTTGGAGAATCTTAAGAAGTATGCGACTCAGTTTGGATTAGGCGAGACGTCTGGACTTGAGATTCCAGAGTCTGAACCTCAGATTTCAGATGATTCGTCCGTACCGTCATCCATCGGACAAGGTACCAATAACTATACGGTCAGCCAGTTGGCGCGTTATGTCACGGCCATTGCCAATAAAGGTACAGTATATGATCTAAGCCTGCTTGACAAAGTCACTTCTGTGGAGGGTGATGTGATAAAAGAGTATGAACCCAAGGTGTATAACACCATCTCCGACGTGCCGGATTCTTACTGGTCCGCCGTCCATACGGGAATGCGCAACATGGTTACCTCCCATGGTGATTTGTTTTCTACAATAAATGCAAGTAATGTAAAACTGTCTGGAAAGTCAGGTACAGCACAGCAGAGTAAGACCCATCCGGACCACGGGTTATTCGTAGGATTTGCCCCAAGCGACAGTCCGGAGGTGGCATTCGCAATCCGTATCGCCAACGGCTATAGTTCGAACTATGCCTGTGAGATTGGCAGCGATGTGATGGAATACTATTATGAGATAACTCCGGAGGATGAATTGATTACCGGAAAAGCAGCCCAGGTGAAGCTTAAAACGACAGGAGGAGATTAAGGGAAAGGATGAGTTTATGTGAAAGATCCGGTGCTCATTAAGAGCAACAGATACGGGATTACGATTTTTTTCGACCCGTACATGCCCTACGGGGAGTTGCTTACAGAGGTTCAGAAGAAATTCCAGTCTTCCGCACATTTTTTCGGTCATGCGGATATGGCGGTAGAATTCGAGGGCCGTACTTTCACAAAAGAAGAGGAGCAGCTGATGGCAGAGGTCATTCAGGATGCCGCCAAGATACAGATATTATGTATTATTGAGAAGGACACAGACACAGAAGAGATCCACAGAAGAATGTTGGATGAAAGCCTGGAAACGCTCCATGAAAGAGACGGCCGGTTCTATAGAGGTACGTTAAGAGGAAAAGAGATCTTGGAATCTGAGACGAGCATTGTGATTGTCGGGGATATTGAAGAAGGCGCCATTGTGGCGTCCAAACAGAATGTAGTGGTCACAGGAACCATTTACGGGACAGTGATTGCAGGCGCCTCAGGCAATTATGACGCAGTGATCGCAGCGCTTCATATGGCGCCAAAGAAGCTGCGCATCGGAGATATTGAAGTCAAACCAGTTATAGGAGGGAGTTATTCATGGGCGAAGCTATTGTAATTACATCGGGAAAAGGCGGCGTCGGCAAGACGACGACAACAGCGAATCTGGGAGCAGGGTTATCGAAGCATGACAAGAAAGTGGTAGTGATTGATACAGATCTGGGCCTTCGTAATCTGGATGTGGTCATGGGCCTTGAGAATCTGATCGTCTACAATCTGGTGGATGTGATTGAAGGCACCTGCCGGCTTAAGCAGGCGTTGATTCGTGACAAGCGGTATGAGAACCTCTACCTTCTGCCTTCTGCCCAAACCAAGGACAAGACAGCGATTACGTCTGGGCAGATGAAGAAGCTTACCAGTGAGCTTAAGGAGGAGTTTGACTACATACTTCTGGACTGTCCGGCGGGAATCGAGCAGGGCTTCATGAATGCCATTGCAGGCGCAGACCGAGCTATTATCGTCACCACTCCGGAGGTATCGGCAATCCGTGACGCAGATCGTATCATCGGTCTTTTGGAGAGCCAAAAACTAAAAAAAATGGAGCTGATCATCAACCGAATCCGTGTGGACATGGTGAAGCGCGGGGATATGATGACTGTGGATGACGTGACAGAGATTTTATCTATTCCCTTAATTGGCGCGCTGCCGGATGATGAGCAGGTGGTGATTGGCACAAACCAGGGAGAGCCTGTCATCGGCATGGACTCGAAAGCAGGAACAGCGTATATGAATATCTGTAAACGCATAATGGGTATGGAGGTTCCTTTTCTGGACCTTACAAGCAATACCGGATTTTTTTCTAAAATATCCGGCCTCTTCAGAAAAGAATAGGGGGAAGGGATATGTTAAGAAAATCGTCGGTTTCCATAGCCAGGAATCGGGTAAAGGCATTGGTTATTTCGGACAGAGTACACTGTACGCCGGATGCCTATGACAATATCTGCCGTGAGCTTTTTACCTCCCTCTCAAAGTATATGGAGGTTACAGAAGATGATTTTCAGGTAAATATTAACCGAACACAGGTCGTTATTACATTTGCAGGAGAAGAAGCGTGAGATTACCTAGATTTACAAAACCGTACCATTTAAGAGATTACAAATTCAGCCTGGTTTTCCTTGTTCTGGCATTGTCCATGATCGGGATTCTGGCTGTGGGAAGTGCAAAAGCAATCTATCAGCCAAGACAGATCTTCGGAGTAGCTTTTGGATTCTGTGTGATGATTGTCGTATCCCTCATTGATTATGTATGGGTCTGCGATTTTTACTGGCTGCTTTATCTTTTTGCGGTGGCAATCCTCGCCGCCGTCATTCCATTTGGTGAAAAGGTAAACGGTGCGAGAAGATGGATAGACTTAGGCTTCACTACGTTCCAGCCCTCCGAGCTTGCCAAGATTCTGTTAATCTTGTTTTTTGCCAAGTTCATCATGGAACATACGGAGGACATTAGTGATAAGTTTACTCTTGTCAAATATGCCGTACTCTGCGGGATTCCTCTGGTGCTGATCGTCGTAGAGCCGAATCTTTCTACCACCATCTGTACCGCTTTAGTTCTCTGCCTTCTAATCTTCGTCGGAGGACTCAGATATCGTATTATCGGAACGATTTTCGTTATATTGATTCCGACGGCGCTGATCTTCTTAAGCATTGTGGTACAGCCGGATCAGAAGCTTCTAAAGGATTACCAGCAGCAGCGTATCCTGGCTTTTATAGAGCCGGAGAAATACGCCAACGACACAGCGTACCAGCAGCGAAACGCAGTTATGGCAATCGGCTCCGGACAGTTGACGGGTAAAGGGCTTAACAATAATACCACCACCTCTGTAAAGAACGGTAATTTCATTGCAGAGCCTCAGACAGACTTCATCTTTGCAATCATAGGTGAAGAACTTGGTTTCATTGGAAGCTGTATAGTTATTGCTTTATTATTATTAATTGTGATACAATGTATTCTAATAGGGACGCGATCGCAGAACCTGACGGGTAAGATCGTAAGCTGCGGATTCGGCGGATTGATTGGCATTCAGAGTTTTATCAATATTGGAGTTGCCACTCAGATTCTGCCGAATACGGGGGTTCCCCTGCCTTTCGTCAGTTATGGACTTACATCGCTGGTGAGTCTGTACATGGGAGTCGGGTTTGTCTTAAACGTCGGGTTACAGCCGAAAAAATATCAATAAGGAGTGAAGAAGATGAATATAGGACTGATCGCTCATGATTCAAAAAAGACTTTGATGCAGAATTTTTGTATTGCTTATAGGGGGATCTTAAGCAAGCACAATCTGTATGCAACCGGCACCACCGGACGTCTGATTGAAGAAGTCACCAACCTGAATGTACACAAATACCTTGCAGGGCCCTTAGGGGGAAAACAGCAGCTTGGGGCGCAGATCGCGCAGAACGATATTGACGCGCTGATTTTCCTTAGGGAACCATCAAATCCGAAACCTCATGAGCCGGATGTGAATGATGTAATTCAGCTTTGTGACATGTATAATATTCCCATGGCAAGCAATCTTGCTACTGCGGAACTGATTATTTTAGCGATTGACAGAGGAGATCTTGATTGGCGTGAGATGTACAGATAAGATTTATCGTCTGCTCGTGGTTACCGCTGCCTGTGTGGTATTGGCGTCGGGGTGCAAGGGACCAGAAAAAGTGGTGGTAGCCTATGAGGAGGAGAACTACAATAAGGATATTTACAGAGGTTCGTTTTTTGCGGAGAATCTCTGTACAGCTACAACGGATATCATACCAGAGGGAGGCGGAGGCGTTGATACCTCCACATTAAATTCTGCGGCGCTCTTTGACGTGAACGGCCGAACCGTTGATTTTGCCTGCCGAATCCATGAGCGTTTGTATCCGGCCAGCACCACGAAGATCATGACCGCCCTGGTTGCCATCAAAAACGCTGACCTGTCCGCAACTGTGACGGTATCGCCCTATGCGGATGTATCGAATTTTGCATCGGATGAGAAGACCTGCGGTATAAAAGGGGGAGACAGGCTCACCCTTTTGGACCTCTTACACGGACTTCTGCTGGAATCCGGCAATGACGCGGCAGTAGCTATTGCCGTACATGTAGGGGGAAGTACGGATGCGTTTTCCCAGATGATGAATGATGAGGCTAAAAGGCTGATGGCGACGAATACAAATTTCGTCAATTCCAACGGGCTCCATGATGAGAATCATTATACGACTGCATATGATTTATATCTGATTTTTAATGAATGTATCAAACACGAGGAATTTGTTAATATTATTAATACGAAGCAATACACGGTCCAGATTACCGGTAATGATGGAAGTGTCCGTCAGGAGAATTGGGCACAGACCAATTTCTATGCAACAGGGAAGGCTGAGTCGCCCACAGCAGCAACGGTAATTGGCGGTAAGACCGGAACAACGGATCAAGCTGGAAATTGCCTCATCCTGCTCAATAAGACCCTTGACGAGAGCCCCTATATCTCAATAGTGATGGGGGCAAATACAAAGGAGCTTCTTTACCAGGATATGACAGCCTTGATTAATGGTATACCGGCAAATGAATAAGACATTTACAAGGGGCATCCAAAGGATACCCCTTGCCTTGCAAAATGGCAGTTTAGCTATTCGGCTGAGGAACGAATCCTGCCGTACATGCTGATCAGATACAGTCCGCATAAACCTACCAATGTGTAGATGATGCGGGAAAGCCATGATAGATTACCAAAGAGAAAGGCTACCAGGTCAAAACGGAAGATTCCGACTAAGAGCCAGTTGATCGCGCCTATAATAACGATTGTCAATGTTGTATTGTCAGACCATTTCATACTAAGTTCCTCCTTTTTGTCTTGCTGAACTTAGTATGGCTTCCGTAAAAATGATTTATACATATGAGAGAGAGGTTTTCGGCAAATGGTGCAGGAATTGCCCTATTATGCTTATTCAGAATATCTTAAGGACAAGTATGGAGAAAAGATATATAAGTTACCTGTAAACCTTCCGGTGAGCTGTCCTAACCGATTAACAGGCAGGGGATGTGCGTTTTGCTCAGAGAAGGGCGCTGGATTTGAGGCTATGGATTGTCGTGTTCCTGTTAAGGAACAACTTAAAAAGACCAGACAGCGGATTGAGACAAAATATCATGCCCGCAAGTTTATAGCCTATTTTCAGAATTATACCAATACGTTTCTTCCTCTGACACAATTTTGCTCTTACGTGGATGAGGCGGCAGGAGTGCAGGATGTTGTAGAGCTTGCCATATCCACCCGTCCGGACTGTATTTCCTTAGAATACTTGGAAGCCCTTTTGGATGTACGCAGACGGTATGGAAGCAATATTACCATAGAGCTTGGGCTTCAGACCAGCAACTATCACACGCTCATGAGAATGAACCGAGGGCATACGCTGGCAGAATTTATCGATGCCGTACTTGCCGTTCAAGCCTATGGCTTTGAAGTCTGCGCCCATGTAATTTTGAATCTTCCAAACGATGAGTTATCAGATACCATTGAGACGGCGAAGATCTTATCTGCGCTGCGGGTACAGACGGTAAAGGCTCATTCCCTGTACCTGGCAAAAGGAACAGCCCTTTGTGATGCTTACGAGAGAGGAGAGGTTACCATTTGTTCTAAGGAGGAATACCTAAAGCGATTGGCGTCGTTTTTAGACTATCTTTCTCCTAAAATTGGAGTGGAGAGGCTTTTTAGCCGTATTCCTTTCGATGATGCAATATTTTGTAACTGGGGAACGAGCTGGTGGAAGCTAAGAGATGAGCTATTGGAGTATATGAGGGAAAAGGGGAGTTTTCAGGGAAGGAAATTCCATTACCTGAATGGAAGTGCCCTTAAGCAGATGCAACGAACATAGGAACAGGAGGCTTTTTAGTTGGCAGGGAATAAATTAACGCACATACAGGCTTATCGCAATAAAAAGCATATGAATATCGGGCTTGCCATCTTCGGGATTATCTTTATTTATCTGGTGGTTACGATTCTGCTGTACCTGACAGGGACTCATGTGTCCGCCTATGAGGTTCGGGAGGGCTCTATCCTAAGAGACAATGCCTACACTGGATTTGTGCTGCGCAATGAGATGGTAGTTGAGGCAGAAGCCGACGGGTATGTGAATTATTTTGCTATGGAGGACAGTAAGGTAGGGGTAAAAACCAGAATATACACCTTATCTGACCGTGAGCTTGACTTTGCGGACACCACCTCAGAGGAATCGAGAAAACTGTCCTCGGAGGAGCAGGCAGCAATGCTGGTAAGAATTCAGGCTTTTTCTGAAGGGTTCAAGGACGAGCATTTTAATGATGTCTACAGCCTAAAGGATACGGTGGCAACCGTACTGGAGAGTCGTTCCAATCAGAACCGCCAGGCTCAGTTAGACGCCATGGCAGGGCAGGAGAATAACGGCATCCAAATCTATCAGGCTGCCTCTGACGGCATTGTGGCCTATTCCATAGACGGATATGAGACGGCGTCTCTGGGAGATATATCCGAGGTTACCTTCTCTAAGGAGAATTATGAGAAGACGGATTTAAAAAATAACATGGAAGTTAAGGCCAACGACCCTGTATATAAACTGATTAAAGACGATAACTGGACTGTGGTAATTCCTTTGCAGGACGAGATGGTTGAAGAAATGAGGGAGATTGAACTGGTACGGGTTCGTTTTTCCAAGGATCAGGAAACTGCTGTCGCAGAATTTTCTATCCACGAGACAGGTAAGCTCCATCTGGGTGTTTTGACCCTTGACAGCTCTATGATTCGTTATGCAAAAGAACGGTATCTGGACTTAGAGCTTATTCTGGAGGATGAATCCGGACTTAAGATTCCCAAGTCAGCGGTTACGGATAAGAAGTTCTACCTGATCTCAGAAGCCTATCTGACTCAGGGCGGAAACAGCAAGGAGACAGGTGTGTTGGTAAAGACGGAAGACGGCCAGTCCAAGTTTCAAAGCGTCAACGTCTACGACCGTGATGAGGAGACGGGCATGGCATATCTGGGAACAGATGGTTTTGCCGAGGATGCAGTCCTGGTAAAACCGGACTCCACAGATACCTGTGTTCTGAATCGGACGGAGAGTATCAAAGGGGTATACAATATCAACAAAGGCTATGCCGTATTCAAACAGGTTAATATTCTGTGTGAAAGTGACGATTATTATATTGTGGAGTCAGGAAGCGACTACGGGCTATCCAATTATGACCATATTGCTCTAAACGGAGCCGATGTTGATGAAAATGACGTGGTATTTTAGTGTGCAGCATTTGGAAAGGGGAGATTAAGAATGCTCAAAGAAAACCTTGAATTTGTGGAAAATGAGATTCAGGAAGCGTGCAGACGCGCCAAACGTGACAGCTCAGAGGTCACGCTGATTGCAGTCAGCAAGACAAAGCCGGTAGAAGCCCTAAGAGAAGCCTATGACCTGGGAGTCCGTGTATTCGGAGAGAATAAGGTTCAGGAGTTGGCGGATAAGTACGAGGAGCTGCCAAAAGATATCCACTGGCATATGATTGGTCATCTGCAGCGAAATAAGGTAAAATACATCATTGATAAGGTAGACTTAATCCATTCTGTGGATTCAATCCGTCTTGCCGAAGCCATTGAAAAGGAGGCTGCCAAGCGAAATATTGAGGTAAATATCTTGATTGAGGTAAATGTTGCGGGAGAGGAGAGTAAATTTGGCGTGTCGCCGGAAGAACTTCCAAAATTCGTTCAGGAGGTAGCAAAATTCCCGCATATCAGGGTGCAGGGACTTATGACAATCGCGCCTTTTGTCGAGAATTCAGAGGAAAATAGAGGGATTTTTGAGAGCTTAAGAAAATTATCTGTTGACATTAAGGAAAAAAAAGTTGATAATATTACTATGCGGGTTCTGTCTATGGGGATGACGAATGATTACTCCGTTGCCGTAGAAGAGGGCGCAACCATGGTACGGGTGGGAACCGGAATCTTTGGCGCACGCGATTATTCAAGATAGTAACGGAAGATAGGAGCATTTTATCATATGGGAGTATTAGATAAATTTTTAGATATTATGAGACTGACTGATGAGGACGACTATGAGGATGATGAGTTCTTTGACGACGATTATGAGGACGATTATGAGGAGAAGCCGAAAAAGGGGGGCTTTTTCCGTCGCAACAGAGAAGAATCCTATGATATGGAGGAGGACGATTACGACTATGAGCCGCCGGCACGCTCGTCTAGGTCTTCACGTCCGAGCAGCAGCAACAATAAAGTAACTCCGATGCGCCAGCCAGCGTCAAGGAGGAACAATGGCGTCAGTATGGAGGTCTGTGTAATTAAGCCTAATTCCGTGGAGGATGCAAGGGAGATTACAGAGACTCTGTTAAGCGGGCGTACGGTAATCCTGAATCTGGAGGGACTGGATTTGGAGATTGCTCAGCGTATCATTGACTTTACTTCAGGAGCCGCTTTTGCCATCAGCGGTAACCTGCAGAAGATATCGAACTACATATTCCTGGTAACGCCTACGAACGTCGATATATCAGGAGATCTCCAGGATCTTCTGAATACTTCTTTTGACGCTTCCTCCATGCGTTCCAGATTCTAGGATACAGGTTGGGAATAATGAACAAAGAAGATACATTACTGCAAAAGAGACTGATAGAGTTGTCACGGACTGCGTACATTCGTGGGATTGTTACGTTTAGTGACTTTCTCAATTTGAATGAATTGAATATTCTGCATACCACCCCTAAGCACCAATTTCAATCTCCGTATGAGACTTATGGAGGGTATGGTTTATCAGAGCGTCAGATGGTTGCCTTTCTACCTGATGCTCTTTATGCGTTTTCAAAGAAATATCCCATTCGTATTCTGGAGATTAGACCGCTTAACAGGCGGTTTTGTGATGAGCTGACCCACAGAGACTATCTGGGAGCCTTGATGAATCTTGGTATTGAACGGTGCAAACTGGGGGATATTATGGTGAATGGCCCTCAGGCGCTGTTGTTTGTAAGAGAGGAAATGGCGGACTATATCATGGAAAATCTCACCCGAATCCGGCATACCTCGGTTTCGGTCAGCATAAGTAACGATTTTCCTGAAGATTACGAGCCAAAGTATGAAGAATTTAAGGGAACGGTTGCCTCCGTCCGGTTGGATACTGTGCTTTCCCTGGCGTTTCCTATATCAAGGAGTAAGCTCACGGCCTACATTGAGGGCGGGAAGGTATTTGTAAATGGAAAGCTTGTCACCAGCAACGGATACCGTCTCAAGGAGGGAGACATTATCTCGGTTCGCAAACTGGGACGAATTGTATATGACGGGGTATTGTCAGAGACGAAAAAAGGGCGGTATCTCACTGTGGTACGTAAATATATTTGATTACACTTGGGGACAAGAGCAATAGCGCCTGGGCGCGCATCTGTAAAAAGGGAGAGGAATATGGCAGAAATAAATGTTACTAAGAAGGAATCAGGCAGGGGAATCTATTATCTTGCCGCCGTAACCGCGGTTTCTGTGCTGGTCTGTCTGGACCAGTTCACCAAGCATCTGGTTTTGGAAAAGCTTAAGGGGAATCCACCCTTTATCATCTGGGACGGGGTGTTCCAGCTTGAATATCTTGAGAATAGGGGAGCAGCGTTCGGCTTATTTCAGGGTCAGAGGCTTTTCTTTTTTGTAAGCGTGTTTCTAGTCAGTATTGCATTTATCTGGTTCTTTTTAAAGGTTCCTATGGAGGGGAGATTTGTGCCCCTTTGTATGTGTGCAGTCTTTATCATGGCAGGCGCGTGGGGAAACTGTGTGGACCGAATCGTTTTAAATTATGTGGTGGATTTTCTGTATTTTAAGCTGATAGACTTCCCCATTTTCAATGTGGCGGACATTTATGTGACGGTGGCTACATTTTCATTGGCAGTACTTATTTGTTTTTATTATAAGGAGGAGGACCTTGAAAGAATTGTTCATCGTTGAGAGTCAGGAGGGAGAGAGGCTTGACCGTTATCTGGCGGCTGCAATGCCAGAGCGTTCCAGGTCCTATGTCCAGAAGCTTATCAAAGAACAGAATGTACTGGTAAACGGAGGGCCTGTGAAAGCAAGTTACAGGCTCTTAATCGGTGACCGGCTTGATATTACGCTGCCAGAGGCCCAAGAGCCGGACATTGTGGCAGAAAATATTCCTCTTGACATTCTCTATGAGGATTCGGAGCTTATCATTGTCAATAAGCCTAAGCAAATGGTGGTGCATCCGGCGGCGGGACATTACAGCGGTACTCTGGTGAATGGGCTTATGTATCACTGTAGACATGAGTTATCTGGAATTAATGGTACAATGCGCCCTGGAATTGTACATCGGATTGATATGGATACAACAGGCTCTCTGGTGGTGTGCAAGAACGACAAGGCCCACCAGAGCCTGGCAGAGCAGTTAAAGGTACATTCGATTAGAAGAATCTATGTTGCAATCGTCCACGGGAATCTTAAGGAGGATAAGGGCACTGTGGATGCCCCCATTGGCAGGCATCCCACAGAGAGGAAGAAGATGAGCGTTCATACCAAGAACGGGAAGCAAGCTGTTACCCATTATCAGGTTCTGGATCGTTTCGGGGATTACACTTATATCCAGTGCGAGCTGGAAACTGGACGCACCCACCAGATTCGTGTACACATGGCCAGTATTGGCCATCCTCTGCTTGGGGATATCATCTATGGTCCCCGAAAATGTCCTTTTCCAAAGCTTATAGGGCAAACGCTGCATGCCAAGACCTTAGGCCTGATTCATCCAGAAACAGGAGAATATTTGGAGATAGAGGCGCCGTTGCCGGAATATTTCGTTGAATTGTTAGAACGACTGAGAGGTTCTAAAGGGGAATCGGACATAAATATTAAAAATTTTTAGAAAATAATATACAATTTTCTCAAATTGTTATATAATAGAAGCATCAATTTAGAGGAGTGTGATTCGTATGGCAAAAACAAATACAATTATCACAATAGGCAGACAGTACGGAAGCGCAGGCAGGGAGATTGGTTATAAAGTTGCAGATGAGCTTGGTATTAAACTGTATGACAAGGAGATGCTTGACCGCGCCGCCAAGGAGAGCGGAATCTGTCAGGAATTGTTCGAGACTCACGATGAGAAGCCCACCAATAGTTTTTTATATTCTCTGGTAATGGATACTTATTCTCTGGGATACACCTCTGGAAGTTATACGGATATGCCGATTAATCATAAGGTATTTCTGGCTCAGTTTGACGCAATCAAGAAGATTGCCGATGAGGGCCCCTGTATTCTGGTTGGACGTTGTGCCGATTATGCCCTTGAGGAGTGCGACAATGTAATCCGCCTGTTTATTCACGCAGACTTGGACGTCCGTATTCGTCGCATTGCCCGTATCTATGATTTGACGGATGCAAAGGCAAAGGAGCTGATTTTGAAGACGGATAAGAAGAGGGCCAGCTACTATAATTATTATAGTAATAAGAGATGGGGCGCTGCCGACAGTTATGATTTTTGTCTGAACAGTTCTAAGCTTGGGATTCAGGGAACGGCTGATGCGATTAAGATGCTGGTGGAGATTAAAGAGCGGGATTGTGAGAAGCAGTTGTAACAACGTTGTAAAAAGGGGTTGTGAGAAATAATATGTCTCTGCCATATTTTCTCACAACCCCTTATAGTGTAGAGTTTATCTCTTGTGTAGGTTTCGCTGCGGCCATCCTTTGATATTGCCATTCAGGATTGCTGTAAACATCCTCTGTTTTGCCCCTGGATGCTCGCGATTCAACTGTGCCACCAGCTCCTTGGCATACTGCCGCTTTGTATATCCGTCGATAGGGCATCTGCTGGTTACCACCGGAAGATTATATTTGTTCTTAAATCCAATAACATCAGCCTCTGTAACGAACATCATAGGCCGAATAACGGTCAAATCCATACGGTCCAGATAACTTCGCGGTGAGAAAGAGTAGAACCGCCCTTCAAAGAGCATGGACAGAAGCATCGTCTCAATCATATCATCCGTGTGATGTGCATAGGCTACTTTATTGCAGCCCATCTCTTTTACCGCCTTATTTAGAGAGCCTTTTCGCATCTTGGCACACAGGGAGCAGGGATTGGTTTCCTTGCGCTCATCAAACAAAATATGTGCGATATCTGTCTTGACAATCTGGTAGGGAACGCCAAGCTCCTGACATAGCTTTGCCACAGGCGAAAAATCACATTCTGAATACCCCATGTCTACCGTAACTGCGGACAACTCAAAGGGCTTCGGATAGAACCTTTTCAGACCATGCATGGCATAGAGAAGCGCCAGGCTGTCCTTTCCTCCGGAAATGCCAACCGCTATATGGTCCCCCTCTTGAATCATGGCGTACTCATCAACGGCTTTTCGCGTATAACTCAAAAGCTGCTGTAATTTCATATATTGTCTTTCCTTTCTAACATTCCCGCAGCTTCACAGCCGATGCAGCCCGTCTGCGCCGGTCCTCATCAATCGCCGCATAATGCTTCTTCGTAGTATTCACATCCTTATGGCCCAGTACGTCCGCCACAAGGTAGATGTCTCCAGTTTCCTTATATAGAGTCGTACCATAGGTACTGCGCAGCTTATGTGGGGTAATCTTCTTATTGGGCGTCACCTGGCGGGCATATTTTTTTACCATATTCTCAATGGCCTGGATACCCATACGGCGTTTCTGGGTGGATAAAAACAAGGCGTTCTCATGACCAGAAAGAGGAGCAACAGACTTACGGCTTCCTTCAATATAAGCAGAAAGAGCGTCTGCAACTTCATCGCCAAAATACACGGTCATCTGGTTGCCGCCCTTACGGGTGACGGTAATCCCATTATTCTTAAAATCTACGTCGCTTATGTCAAGTCCCACACATTCTGATACACGGATGCCGGTTCCAAGGAGCAGGGTTAGAATCGCCAAGTCTCGGTCCCTGGTCTTATTATAATAGGTAAGGGCTTGACCAGATAGCTGGCTTCCACAGTTCTCCACAAAATCTAAGAGCAGCGCCACTTCATCAGTATCCAGCCTTATAATGGCCTTATCGTGGAGCTTCGGCATATCCACCAGAAGAGTGGGATTCTTAGTGATAATCTGATGCTTATAGTAGTAATTATAGAAACTGCGAAGGGCCGACATCTTGCGGGAAAGTCCCTTTTCTCCATTGGTAATCAGTTCATTTTCCCGCTCATAAACCTTCAGATATTCCATGTATTCCTCAATGTCCACAGGCTCTAACTTCTCAAGGTCATCCACACGAAACTGCTCAATGGAATAATTCTTGTATACAGGATTGTTCTCCATTAGAAAATGAAAAAAAATACGGACGTCGTATGCATAGTTAATCCTTGTCTTTGCCGAGGATTTGGGCTCGATTGCCCGAAAATAATCTTTTGCAAACGGCGGCAGAGATTTTAGAACTTCCCGCAGGCGGATGGTCTGGTCAATACGCGTCTGCTCATGATAATTTCTTGTATCTGCCATAAAAAAACCTCCCTTATTAATTAAATACACTATATATTGAAAGAACTCCCAAACCCTCAATATATGTGATAATATGGATAATTATAACATAAATGTTGCTTTTTGTCTACATCTTTTGGAAAAATCGGTATTTGTCGTATAGATCTATCTGACGCTATTGCCCCTTCAATCCGCCCAAAAATTGTAATTTATTGCCTATGAAAATATTTCCGAACATATTTTCTAAACATCTGTTTGCTATTTTATATATCTTGTGGTAAAATATATTTATGAAATTTGTAAGGAACAGGATTTCTTTGTGAAAGTTTTATAAATATTACGAAAAGGAGGTTTCATATGGGACAAGGTAAGATAAGTCCAAAGCAGAAGGAAATATTAGAATATATCAAATCACAGATATTAGAACGGGGGTTTCCTCCAGCAGTCAGGGATATCTGCGAGGCGGTTCATCTAAAGTCTACATCCTCGGTTCATTCACATCTTGAGACCCTTGAGAAGAACGGTTATATCCGCCGTGACCCCACCAAGCCGAGAGCCATTGAGATATTGGATGATTCCTTTAATTTTATGCGCCGTGAGATGGTGAATGTTCCGATTATCGGACGTGTGGCCGCAGGGGAACCCATATTGGCTGACCAGAACATTGAGAACTACTTTCCCATTCCGATGGAGTATATGCCTAATACTCCCACCTTTATGCTCAAGGTAAAGGGGGAAAGCATGATTAACGCAGGCATTCTAAGTGGTGATTTGGTGCTTGTGGAGCAGATTTCGATTGCACAGAACGGCGACATGGTGGTTGCCCTGATTGATGAAGGTGCCACTGTGAAGACATTTTATAAGGAAGACGGACATATCCGCCTCCAGCCAGAGAATGATACGATGGAGCCAATCATTGTAGTGGATGTACAGATTCTTGGTAAAGTGATTGGCGTTTTTCGATTTTTTAACTAAAGATAAAATTACATAATCACATAATCATTGGAGGAAGTTTTATGAAAGTCAGATTTTATAAGCATATTGAGGATCACCTGCTTAAGTTTGCCGTGATTGTCGCTACATCAGGCGGTAAATGGGTGCTCTGTCGGCATAAAGAGCGGAATACTCTGGAGTGTCCTGGCGGTCACCGTAAAAGACGTGAGAAGATCTTGGATACCGCCAAGCGGGAGCTGGTGGAGGAAACCGGCGCTTTAGATTACCACATCGAGCCTGTATGCGTCTATTCTGTAACCGGACAAAATAGAGTGAACCCGTCTGGCGAAGAAGCCTTTGGAATGTTGTATCTTGCAGATATCAAGACTTTTCGTAAGAAGCTTAAAAGCGAGATGGCGGAGGTCCTTTTGATGGATAATCTTCCTGTACAGTCCGACCAGTGGACCTACCCTGAGATTCAGCCGAAGCTGATTCAGGAGGTACTGTACAGAGAATATTGCGGTTAAAATCTAACATGAAAAGACACCCTTCATAGACAAATACAGTCTCGTCTATGAAGAGTGTCTTTTTCTTACATTCCCCTACAGATCATCAATGCTCTCAATCCGTTTTCCGTCACTCCAGATTCTCTCCAGATGATAGAACTCTCGGTTCTCCGTATCGAACACATGGACAACCACGTCGCCGTAATCCAGAAGCACCCAGTTCCCAGTCTGAAGCCCTTCCCGCTGAATCTGCGAATGTCCTGCCTTGTGCATCTCATCCTCCACATGATCCACCAGAGCCTTTACCTGGCTGTCGTTGGAACCGCTGGTAATGATAAAATAATCTGCCAGTGGGGAGATACCAGAGATATCAATTATACAGATATCCTCTCCCTTCTTATCCTCCAGAGCACGGCAGACAATACGTGCCATGTCTTTTACCTTCTCCATACTACACCTCCTCTCCTTCTCTTTTGCTTTTATAATAAAGATATGTTTTCTTTGTCATGGGGTCAACAGGTTCATTCTTACTGTTCAGATACTCTAAGGAATCCTCAAGAATCCGATACAGACAAGCATCAATATCGGTAAATGCAAGCTTCCGTACCTCTGCCATATTAGGAAGCTCCTTTCGTCCAGGCTCCATATAATCTGCAATATAGATAATCTTATCCAAAAGGGACATATTGGGACAGCCGGTGGTATGGCTGGCAATGGCATTCATAATCTCCTTGTCCTTCACATGATACTTTTTAGCGGCAAGAAACGCGCCAAGCTTTGCATGGAGAAGGCTGGGATTACTCCTTTCAATCTCCGACACGCTTAAGTGATATTTCTTACACAGCTTAATCTTGGTATCTCCGGCCAGACATTTTGCACAGTCATGGAGAAGTCCGGCCAGCAAGGCCTTCTCAATATCCTCATCATAGCGCATGGCCAGGGCCGCCGCCGTGTACATGACTCCAAGGGTATGCTCATACCGCTCCTTATCAAGCTCTGTCATTAGTCTCCGTCGAATCTTAGTAATCTTATGGTTCATATGCCATTCTCTCCTACATATAGATTCTTCCTTAAAATATAAGCGTTGACAGCCTCTGGAACATATTTGGCAATACTTCTTCCCTCCCTGACATCCTTCCTCAGCTCGTGGGAGGATATTCGCACCAGAGGCGTCACCAGCAGCCGAATCCGAGCGCCATAAATCTCGTTCAGCTTGCGAATCTTTTCTTCCATCTCCTGCCTGGTGTTAATCTCATCCCTGTAAGCCGCCAGCACAGTACACGTGGGGAAAATCCTCTCTGGATGCACCCACTGGTCAATCATAAACAGTGAATCTGCTCCTATAATAAAATAAAAATCATCTTCAGGGTAGATTCCCTTGAAATACTCCATTGTACTATAAGAATAGGATACTTCCCTTCGTTTGGCCTCATAGGGCTCCAGACGGAACTCTTTGCAGGAGGATATGGCAAGCCTTACCATCTCCACTCTGTCCTGCACATCCGTTTCAATGGAGGAAATGTCTTTATGAGGCGGATTCCCATTGGGCATATACCACACTTTATCAAGGCCGAATGCTTCCAGGGCAGCCCTCCCAAGCATCAAATGCCCGTTGTGTATGGGATCAAAGGTTCCGCCCATAATTCCAATCTTCATAGTCTATCCAACTCCATTCCAAAATTCACCATTATTTAATTCTGTCTCGGAAGTTCTATCTTGCGGTTCTTATCTTTCCCTTCCCGATATAGGACAATCTTTTTACCGATGACCTGCACCACGTCCGAGTGTGTACGCTCTGCAATCATATTGGCCAATTCCCGCGGGTCGTCGGCACAATTCTTAAGCACACTGATCTTAATAAGCTCACGCGCTGTCAGAGCCTCCTCAATGGCTTTGGTAAGCTCTGGCGTCATACTGTTCTTTCCGATCTGAAAAATAGGCTCCATAGTCATTGCAAGACCCTTTAGATAGGCTCTCTGCTTTGTCGTCATTTCTTATCTCCTTTTTATTGTAATCCATTTGCCTGCAAATTGCAAAGAAAATAAACAGGGCGCTTACTTATAGTAATCGAACTGCAGTCCGTACATACGCACCGTGTCCCCCTCCTTTATACCGGCTTTTTCAAGCTCGTCAAGAATCCCAGTATTTTTTAAGAATTTCTGGAAGAAGGCGAACCCTTTTTCCGAATCCAGATTCGTATAACCCAGCATCTTCTCAATCTTGGGCCCCTCCACAACGTAGACGCCATCTTCTATTTCAACCGTATAAGGAAGGTTTTCATAGATTAACTCCTCCTCCGGAAAATACTCCTGCTCAAATACCACAGGTGTGGAATCCATTCCCTGAAGCTCCTTTGATACGGCATACAAAAGTTTGCTAAGCCCTTCTCCCGTCACGCCTGAAATGGGGTAAACCTTAACACCTTTTGGCTCAAATTCTGCCTTTAAGCGGGCAATGGGATCCTCTCCCTCCTGATAGACTGCGTCAATCTTATTAGCTGCTATAATCTGAGGTCTTTTGGCAATCTCAGGATTATATGCTTCTAGCTCGGCATTAATCTTGTAAATATCCTCCACAGGGTCTCTTCCCTCTGTACCTGCGGCATCCACCACATGGATCATCAGCTTCGTACGCTCAATATGGCGCAAAAACTCATGGCCCAGTCCCACACCCTCCGAGGCGCCTTCAATCAGCCCAGGAATATCCGCAATGACGAAGCCCTGGCTGTCCTCAAGGTCCACAACCCCCAGATTGGGATTCAGTGTAGTGAAATGGTAGTTGGCAATCTTCGGCTGTGCATTGGTAACACGAGAAAGCAGGGTAGACTTGCCCACATTGGGAAAACCTACCAGTCCCACGTCTGCGATTACCTTAAGCTCCAGAGTAACCCAAAGCTCACGGGAGGGCTGTCCTGGCTGTGCATATTTGGGAACCTGCATGGTGGAGGTAGCGTAATGCTGATTACCAAGGCCGCCTCTTCCGCCTTTTAAGATAATCTGACGACGGTTTTTGCCGGACATATCCGCAATCACTTTGCCAGACTCCGCCTCCTTTACAACAGTCCCTTCAGGTACCTTTAAGACGATATCCTCTGCATCCCCGCCGTGGCAGCGTCTCTTGCCTCCCGGCTGACCGTCCTTTGCGGCAAATTTCCTTCTGTGGCGGTAGTCCTGCAGAGTATTAAGACCTTCATCCACCTCAAATATCACGTCGCCGCCGCGCCCGCCGTCGCCGCCGTCCGGCCCGCCGTTGGGAACATATAATTCCCTCCTAAAGCTGACGTGACCGTCGCCGCCTTTTCCCGACCGTATTAAGATTTTCGCCCTGTCTGCAAACATAAATGTTCCCCTTTCCTAACATAAATGGCTGAATCATAGAGGTTGAAAAAAGAGTGTTGCCATCTAACTGATAACAGTTATTCCGCAACACTCTCCTAACAATCACAATTGCTTAAGCTACCGGATAGATAGAAACCTGCTTCTTATCTCTTCCTTTTCTTTCAAATCTTACAACGCCGTCAACAAGTGCAAATAATGTATCATCACCGCCGCGTCCAACATTAACGCCCGGATGAATCTTCGTTCCACGCTGTCTGTAAAGGATGTTCCCTGCTTTCACAAACTGTCCGTCTGCTCTCTTGGCGCCCAGTCTCTTAGACTCAGAATCTCTGCCGTTCTTTGTAGAACCTACACCTTTCTTGTGAGCGAAAAACTGAAGGTTTAATTGCATCATAATCGTCACACCTCCTCGAATGTTAAATCAATATATTCTGCATAGTTGTCATCATCCGCCATATTTACCAGACCAAGAATCATGGTATTCAACAACAGACCAGCATCCGCAGAAGGATATCCGTTTACAAGATAATATGCGATCAAGCCCACCTCATCGTTATTAATTACAGAACATGGATCCTTCGCATATCGTTCTATTGCATTTATCGTGTTAATCACCAGCATAGAAGCCGCCGCACACACAACATCAGAACCCTTCTCACTGTATCCTGCATGTCCTTCCGTTCGGAATCCGACACACTCGCTATTCTCATTCTGGTAAATGGTTACATGAATCATGGATGTTCTCCAATATTAAGCATGAATTTTTTCGATCTTTACTGCAGTATACTGCTGTCTGTGACCGTTCTTTTTGTGGTATCCTGTTTTTCTCTTATACTTGTAGACAATGACTTTTCTGGCTTTTCCATTCTCTACTACGGAAGCCTCTACGGTTGCCCCTGCTACAGTCGGATTTCCAATCTTTAATCCATTGTCACTGACTGCAAGCACCTGGTCAAATGTATAAGTCTCTCCGGCTTCCACACCAAGTTTTTCTACTTTAATGATATCGCCTTCGGCTACTTTGTACTGTTTACCACCTGTTGCTATGATCGCGTACATATGGCACCTCCTATTATCATTACTCGCCAACTGCGGTGTCTCTTACACAGAGAACTTTTAAACCTCGTTGTGCGGCATACTGGTAAAGTATAACATACATTTTTACATAATTCAAGCTATAATCCAATAAAATTATATTTCCAACAGACGACATGCGTTTTGGGAGAATATCATCTCCTTCTCCTCCGGCTTAAGAGGCATATCTGACAATAGCTTTATATATTGTTTCTGTCCCTTCCACGGTGAATCTGTGGCAAAGAGAATCTTATCCACTCCATGGCTTCGGACGATGCGAACGAACTGGTCCCTGTCAATAAGGTGAAGAACCACCCCTGTATCAAAAAACACGTCAAGGCCCACAAGCTCCTGCTCTACCTCATCCCAGAGCAGATTTCCGCCTAAATGGGCAAGAACCAGCTTTTGGGGCTGTACCTCCTGAATTACCTCGCGGGCCATCTTTGGCGTACAATGGACGTCTTCTGGACATTTGGGGTCTATGCCTGCGTGGACGCTGATAATGAGTCCCAGCTCTGACGCATAATCAATCAGCCTCTTATAGCGGATATCGTTGAAATACATATCCTGATAATCCGGATGCAGCTTAATCCCCTTCATTCCAAGAGATTTTACATGCCGCAGAATCTCCTTATAATTCTCACATGCCGGATGGATTCCTCCAAAAGAAAGAATGGGGCCCTCCTGGTACTGAGCCGCAAAACGGTTGATGGATTCTGCCTGGGAAACCTTTGTGGCGACGGGCAGAGCCACGCACAAATCAACACCCGACTCCTTAGCGGAGTTTAAAAGCCCTGAATATGTAGCGTCTGTATAAGGCTTTACCCCACAACAGACGCCCACAAGGAAATCAAGCGTGCTTTTCGCAATCTTATCTGGAAATATATGTGTATGAAAATCAATGATCATGGCTTTCTTCGCATCCTTTCATCCTGTTGTAGCAGTATTCGATAATATCCCGTCGGGTAATGATTCCAATAAAATGTCCCTGGTCGTCCACAACTGGAACAAAATTCTGCTCCATTGCCCGCCCGATTAAATCCTCCATCTTGGATTTGGCTGTCACGCACTGGTGGTAAAGCCTCCGGTCTACCTTCATCACGCTAATCTCCTCTGTATCCTTAATCGTCAGAAGATTCCAGCGTTTCAGCGACCAGAGCAAATCCCCCTCTGTGATAGAGCCAATGTATCTTCCATCTTTACTCAGAATGGGCACAGAGGAATATTTGTGATACTCCATAATCTCCAAAGCCTGGCGGACCGTGTGATAATCATAAATATAAGCCAGCTCGCTCTTTGGCTTTAAGAAAAACAAAATATTCATGAGCAGCTCCTTCCCTTATATCATCGTATTGACAAATATATCATAAATGGCATTAATTGCGTCTTTAAAATCATGGTTGCGGACGCCAATAATAATGTTCAACTCACTTGAACCCTGGTCAATCATCTTTACATTGACGTTGGCATGGGCAAGAGCAGAAAAAATCCTTCCAGACGTTCCACGGGTGGCCTTCATTCCTCTTCCCACGACGGCAATTAAGGCAAGGTCAGATTCCAGCTCAAGAAAATCCGGCTCTACACTTCTGTGGATTCCGGCAATGACCTTCTGCTCCTTTTCTTCAAATTCATCCTGATGGACAAAAATGGTCATGGTGTCAATTCCTGAGGGCATATGCTCAATGGAAATCTCGTTTTCCTCAAATACCTCCAGCACCTTCTTGCAGAAGCCCACCTCCGCGTTCATCATGGCTTTCTCTACCGTAATCGAAGCAAAATCCTTCTTTCCAGCAATGCCTGTGATGACGAACCTTGGCTTTCGACAGGTGCCCTCCACGATTAACGTCCCCTTATCCTCCGGTGAGTTGGTATTGCGGATATTAATAGGAATCCCTTCCTTGCGCACAGGGAAAATAGCGTCCTCATGGAGAACAGTGGCCCCCATATAGGAAAGCTCTCTAAGCTCACGGTAGGTAATCACGTCGATGGCCTTAGGATTTTTAACCACGCTTGGGTCTGCCACCAGAAAGCCCGATACATCCGTCCAGTTCTCATACATGTCCGCATGTACCGCCTTTGCAACGATAGAGCCTGTAATATCCGAGCCTCCCCTGGAAAATGTCTTCACCTTCCCGCCAGGCATTGACCCATAGAAGCCGGGAATCACAGCCTTGGGGGTGTCTGATAGACGCTTTGACAAAACATCGTTTGTCCGTTCGTCGTCAAAATTCCCCTCCTCGTCGAAACAAATCACTTCTGCGGCATCCACGAACGCGAAGCCCAGATACTCTGCCATCAAGATACCGTTCAAATATTCTCCTCTGGAGGCGGCATAGTCTCTGCCCGCCTTCTGACTGAACTTCGTACGGATGGTCTTAAATTCATCACTCAGGTCAATGGAAAGTCCAAGTCCTGCTATAATTTCGTCATAACGTGCCCGAATTGCAGACAACTGCTCCTCAAATTCTTCCTCATACTCATCGTCCATTGTAGCGAGGTTATAGCACCTGTAAAGCATATCCGTTACCTTTGTATCTCCTGGCGTACGCTTTCCGGGGGCAGAGGGAATCACATATCTGCGGGCTTCATCCTTGTTGATAATTCTTGCTGCCTTCTTAAACTGCTCTGCGCTTGCCAGTGAACTTCCACCGAATTTTACGACCTTATTCATCTTCTTATGTAATCCTCCAAACTACATTTTTGTATCTGCTTTTTCAGACTCTCTCTATCTTACATCATTTTCCCATCATCTGCAATGGAATATCTTGACGAAATACAATCCCCTTCATCCCAAGTCTTACGGCAGCCTCCACATTCTCCGGTCGGTCGTCGTAAAATATTGCGTCTTTGGGACAGATGGAATAACGGTCCAGCAAAATTTTGTAAATCCTCTCATCTGGTTTGATGCACTTGACTTCATAGGAAAAGATCCCGCCGTCAAAGGTGTCAAGGAAGCTTAGCTTGTCCCTTGTTCTTTCATAAAGCTCTCTTGAATAGTTTGAAAGATAGTATAGCTTGTATCCAAGGCTCCGGAAATAGGCAATCCACTCCTCTGTGTAAGACAAAGGTACAATAGTGCCTTCAAATCCGCCGATTACCTTCCGAATCTCTTGTTCTAAATCCGGCGCATTCTCAATAAATAGCTTAAGCCATTCCTCCATGGAAATGCGTCCGATGTCGCCCTCAAGCCAGTCCTCGTTGTCAAAAACAGCATTTCCTATTCTTTCGTAAATTTCTTCCGGATACTGGAAGGTTCGCAGGTAACTTTTCCAGTCATAGCCTGCCAATACATTTCCCACGTCAAATATTACTGTATTCATAAGTATTCCTTTCTAAATGTGGATTACATCTGCATATTGGGCGTTCGCAGCTCTCCTAAGGTCGTCTGGGCTTAACTTTAACTGCATTCCAAGTTTGCCGCCGCTTACATGGATATATTCAAGGCCGCAGGCCGCCTCATGGATTACGGTTGGGTACTGCTTCTTCATACCGATTGCCGTGCAGCCGCCCCGCACATAGCCTGTTACTTGGGTCAGAGATTTTAAATGCAAAAGCTCTAAGGATTTTTCCCCCACCACCCTTGCGGCTTTCTTGAAATCAATCTCCTCCTCGATTGGGATGACGAATACATAGTGCTGGCCTGATTTCCCTGTGGTTACCAGGGTCTTATAGACCAGGGCATGGTCATAGCCTAACTGGTCGGCAACCTGTATGCCGTCGGTAAAGTCTTCACACTCGTATTCCTCATATTCATAGGGAATCTTCTGGCGATCTAAGATTCGCATGGCATTGGTTTTGACTTCTTTTTTGCTCATAACAATATACTCCTATGTTTATGATAGCTTTAGTTCATCCAAAGGTACAAAAGCCCCTTTGGGCCCTCTCGCATACACGTCTATACGGTGGTAATGAAAAGGAACACTCTCTGGATTTTCGCCTATAAACTTCACAAAAGACTCCATTACAAGGTCTGGTTTGAGATTCTGCTCGCTTCCTGCCGCCAGAAACAGATGAATTCCTTCTTCTTTAAATTCCATCTGGTAGATCATGGGTTTTATGTCAACCTCCATCTCGCTACGCTTAGTTTTTTTTAGGACTACTATACTCTCCTGCCCCATAAACTCCTCAAGCTTTGTTTTCCAGGAGGATGGAAATGCTCTCGTAATATCTGCTGACTTGGCGGATTCCAAAAGCGTTACCCCATAGCGTGCGCCTGCAACAATGGTCATACCGCTGCTCTTTTTGTCGTCTGGGATTCTGACAAAGCTTATGACCTCCATACCCTCTACCATCACCTCATTCAGCCGTCTGACCGCTTCGGCAAGCTCAATGTCTTCTTTTAACTCAATATCCAGATATTCCCCGTCACTGGTGACTCCTACTCCCAAAGGCTGTGCAAAGGACATAATCATATGGGGGCTGTAACCGCCCGTGAACGCAATGGGAATATCTGCCCGCCGCATGGCCTTCTGGAAGAACCGCATCACGTCCAGATGGCCAATAAACCGCATGACACCATATTTGCGAAACTTAATTCTTGCTTTCAACACAGACACCTCCTTTATACTTCATGACTCCGCAGCCAGAGCATTTCACCCGACAGTTGGGCGTCACCTCGCCTTTTTTGGCATGCTGCCATTCCTGATATAGAAATTCCTTGGTTACGCCGATATCGATGAAATCCCAGGGGAAGATTTCGTCTGCGTCCCTCTCCCTGAGATTGTAGAAGCCAATCTCTATTCCAGTATTTTCAAAGGCCTTCATCCATTTCTCATTGTCAAAGTTTTCTGTCCAGGAATCATAGAGACATCCCAGGCGGTAGGCTTCCCTGATTACCTTAGAAAGCTTCCGGTCACCTCTGGCAAAAACGCCCTCTAACACCGTCACCTCTGCGTCGTGCCAGTGGTATTTCAGACTTTTACGGTTTAACTGCTCGTTAAATTCATGCTTCACAATGGCTGCTCTGGCGATATATTCGTCGTTGTTGTACATTCTCGCCCATTGGAAGGGCGTAAATGGCTTCGGGATAAAGAAGGAGGTACTGGTGGTAATCTGGCACTTTCCATTGCGCCTATCCTTGGGAAGCTCATAGTACCTTCTGGCAATCTTATCTGCAAGGCGGGGAATCTCCTTCATGTCCTCCTTTGTCTCGGTGGGAAGCCCCAGCATGAAGTAAAGCTTCACCTTATTCCAGCCACCCTCGAAAGCCTGTCCTGCCCCATCTAGGATCATCTCCTCGGTCAGTCCTTTGTTTATGACATCCCGCATCCGCTGAGAGCCTGCTTCTGGAGCAAATGTAAGGCTGCTCTTTCTGATATCCTGTACCTTGCCCATCACATCCAGGGAAAAGGCGTCGATTCTAAGGGATGGAAGGCTGATATTGATGCCGTTCCCTTTGAACTCCTCAATCAGAAATGTTACCAGCTCTTTTAGCTGGCTGTAATCGCTTGAGCTTAGAGAGCTTAAGGAAATCTCCTCATGACCAGTGTTCTTAAGCATCTGATAAGCATATTGCTTTAACATTTCCACATTCCTCTCCCGTGTGGGACGGTAAATCATTCCTGCCTGACAAAAGCGGCATCCCCTGATGCATCCTCTCTGAATCTCTAATACGACGCGGTCCTGGGTGATCTTAATAAAGGGAACTACAGGGGCCTTGGGGTAATAGGTATCCGTAAGATTTTTCACCATCTGTTTCTGGATGGTGGTTTTTGCGTGGGGATTTACAGGCAAAAAGGAGGCGATGGTTCCGTCTTCTTTGTAGCTTACTTCATAGAACCCTGGTACGTAGATTCCTTTAAGCTTTGCCGCTTTTTCCAAAAACTCCTTCCTGGAGCCGCCATTTTTTCGGTTTTCTTTGTAGGCATCCAACAGTTGGTCATAAACCGTCTCTCCGTCTCCAATATAGAACAGGTCGAAGAATTCTGCCAGAGGCTCTGGATTATAGGTGCAGGGACCTCCGCCGATTACGATGGGGTCAGTCTCCCCGCGGTCACAGGCAGATAAGGGGATACCGCTTAAGTCCAGGATTTGGAGAATGTTAGTGTAGCACATCTCGTACTGAATAGTGATTCCAAGGAAATCAAATTCTTTTATAGGTTTCTGGGATTCCAGGGCAAATAAGGGGATGTGCTCCTCTCTCATAATCTTGTCAAGGTCTACCCAAGGGGAGTAGACACGCTGGCACCAGACGTCGTCCCGACGGTTGAACATGTCGTAGAGAATCTGGATGCCTAAGTGGGACATACCGATTTCGTATACGTCGGGAAAACACATGGCGAAGCGGATGTCCACTTTTTCAGGGTCTTTCATGACGCTGTTTACTTCATTCCCGATGTAACGGGCAGGTTTTTCGATTTTAAGTAATATTTCATCATTTAAGGCTAGTTTTCTCATAGGTTTCCTTTCAGTTTATATTTTCATTATTTTTCTGCGAGCATAACCCTGCACCGCTTTTTATAACATGCAATCCCATATTTGAGGATATTCTCTACCCCGTCGTCTTTAAGGTCATCTTCATATCTGGTATACTCGATCTGCTTTAATGCTTCTTTGCAAGCAGCGTCCAAATCTCCGTCGTGTGCATATTTCACTTCTATGATGATCCCCATATCTCCGGTATCCGGTTCCGCAAGGATATCGGCATAGCCTTCGCCCATTTCCCTGTTGGAAGAAATTCCCCATCGGTTCTTCACACCTAAAATTCCAAGCAGAACGCCATGGTAAAAGTTTTCTTTCATGTTTGTTCTTACAGCTGTATCCCGGATACTGATAGTTCTTCTTAAATATTCCGTGAATATTTTCTCTACATTTTCCACATCCTTATTTCGCAGGGCATCACAGAAACGGTTCAGCGTATCGCCGTCTTCCTGGACATTCTCTTTAAAAAACTCCATGATCTGCGTCACATAAATATCCCGGATCTCCAGATTGGGAATTGCCAACTTCATCTGCCTTCCCTCTGCTTTCCCCCGCTGGGTCAGATAGCCAGTGGTAAAGAGCAGGCTCCAGATATTGTCTATCGTCTGGTAAACCTCTGGATATGTTAGCTCCTGATGAATCTCCTTTGTAATAACCTCACCTGCTACCAGGCTTTCAATCTCCCGTTTAGTCGTATAATTGGCTGATTCCTGAATAAACCGCTTTACTGCGTCATTGCTGCTGGTATTGATCCAGTAATTCTCCGGCTGTGCTTCTTCATCATCCAATAATGAATCACAATAATTTAATACATCCCATGGACAATATACATCTACATTGCCGAAATGGTATCCATTATACCACTTCTTTGCCACATCATAGCTATTCGGATATCCATAATACCCTAATAGCGTCTTTACTTCCGTATCCGTAAATCCAAAATACTCATCAAACCGTACATCTGTAACAGAACGTATCTTCAAATTATTTAGCCCGGTAAAAATACTCTCCTTTGAAATCCGAAGACAGCCCGTCAATACTGCAAGTTTCAGACTGGCGTTTGTTTTGAGTGCCTCTCCCAGAAGGCTTCGGATCAGGGAGATCATCTGATCGTAGTATCCGTTGGCATGGGCTTTTGCCAACGGAACATCATATTCATCAATCAACAGGATAACTTTTGTATTATGATGCTTTTCCAACATTTCTGACAATATTCTCAGGCTGTCACAAAATGTAGATTCGTCCATATTGCTGTTCAAAAGGCTCTGATATTCCAGTTTATCACTCTCACTTAACGCATCACTCTCCAAAAGATACTGCGCTTTTGATGCTGCCCGCCTCACAGACCGGGCTCCCATCCGAAATGCCCTTTCAAAATTAAGCGCATCCATCCCTTTAAGGGAAATGGATACAACCGGATATTTACCCATATATTCTTCACAAAGCGAAGTCTCTTTTGAAATTTCCAGTCCATCAAAAATACTCTTATCTCCATCCAATGAGAAAAAGTGTTCTAGCATGCTCATATTCAACGATTTCCCAAATCTTCTGGGACGAGTGAATAGATTCACCGCTCCCCAGTTATGAAGTAATTCCACAATAAGCCCTGTTTTATCTATATAGTAAAAATCTTCTTTCCTGATTTCTTCAAAATTTTCAATCCCAATCGGAAGCTTTTTCTTTCGCATTTCCATCTCTTTCCACGCTCCTTCCATTCTTTTCGGATATGTATTTCTCTTTAGGTCTGTTTCTATTATATATTACATTTGGCAAATCAGCAAAACATTTATTTGATATTTCACAGAACACAGGAAAAAACAGCACCTAAGCCATTTGGCCTAGATGCTGCAAAACTTAAACATATTGTTTTTATTCTTCCACTACCGCGCTAATCTCAACAGAAGAAACACTGTCGCCATTAAGGCCAATGGTCAGCTCTGTATCTCCGCTTTCATAGACCAGCTTTGACGCGGATTCCTCTGATGCGTCCCCGTAGGCTTCTGTCACCGCATCCTTTGTACTTCCAATGCTGATGCCCTTGTCTGTGGAAACCGTGTCATCCATGAATACAACGGACAATACATAGTCCTTATCGCCCTCTGGATAGGTGTTAAGCTTAAACCCAGGATAAGTATAAACCTTGTCAAGCCCCTCAAAAGCACAGCTTTCAGACTCGAAATATTCGTCCGCGTCTCCAAGGGCTTCTACAACCTTTGAGGCGTCTTTTCCCATCTCAATCTTTGTGGAGCCGCTGGTGAAGGAATATCCTCCGCCAGACGAGCTTCCTCCTGATGAAGCCCCTTTGTCATCAGAACCGCCGCAGGCGGTCAGGCCAAGCGCCATCACTAAAGCTGCCATTGTCATAATTCTCTTTCTGTTTTTCATTACTTTTCCTCCATAAAAATATATTTTTAGTATATCAAAAACTTCTGATTTCACCGTATTCTGCAAGCTCCTGACGTTGAGCAGCTTCCATTTCCTCATAAAAACGAATCTTTTTCGCATAGGCGCTCTGGTAATCTGGGTCATATCTGTAATCTATCAGTTCATAATTTTCTTTCAGATATTTGCCAAAATAGCTGGAAAGCTTCTCTGCGCCGGCAAGATTCATGTGAAGTCCCGCATCATAGGTGTCTGTGTTGTAATCAATCCCTACAGTCTTTGCCAGCTTCTCATAGTTAAAGTAATTCAGCCCATGTTGTTCTGCATATGCAACAATCTGTTCATCCCATTCGTCATACCAATGGGGAAACAGGCTAGGAGATTTGACCAGAACCAGTGCGATTCCCTTATCCTCACACAGTTTGCGCATCTTATCCAAATACCCCATGGCATAGCTGCCCAAGGTGTAGTCCGCCAATATATCCGGTTCAGGGAATCCTTCAGCCGGCCGTACGTCCACCCGCATATAATAACCGTTGTGGGAAATCTTATCCTTGCAAAACAGATACCGAAAATCCTCCGCCGACAGTTCAGACCAACGGGAATGATATCTTAGGATTGGAAATATGTAATCCAGCATGTTCTCACGGTCTGTCATGGATGCTTCGATGGCATCAAGCTTCGTCTTAGATAATTTCATTCCATCAATGGTCATACGGTTATAGGCCTCACTCTGAGGCTCGTCATATTTTAAAGCCAGTACGTTGAATACAACCACTTTTGGGGTTTCATAGCGGAGGGTATCCTCCAGCATATAGTAAGACTGCCACGCCAACTGCTGAGCAGAGCCTCGAATATAACTGCTGATTCCATACTCTTGATACAAGGTGATGGGAGAAAAATTCTCGTACACCTCACAGTCACCCACAAAGAGCACTTGATGGTCTGTGGTTTCTTCATAATACTCGGCTGTCAATGCGCCTTCTACGATGTCTGACATATATTTGGGCATCAAAAGCCTTTGCAGGAAGAATAACGTAATGAATAAGGCTGCAAGAAATAAGGCAATCTTGGGAAACCATATTTGGAAATGTTTGGTTTTCATTTGGCTTTCCTCCTAATTACAATGAGAGCCCCCTCGCCTTTGGCTCGGCGGCAGGTCGTCAGAAAGCATGAAAAAAATGCTTTGCATTTTGGCTTTCTGACTCAAAATTGATTATAGATAAATTGGCTTTGGTCGAAGCCGATTCCGTAGGCGCCGAATATGATGACTGCCAGTACCATTACAAAAAATACAGCATATCGGCAGATTTCGGGGGCTGCAAATATCAAGTCCCGCACACTTCCCTTTCTCTCCTGTATCAGACTGACTGTAACAATCAAAATCAGACAGATGAACAGCAAAAGATAATCCGCCACAGTAAGCCCAAGGCCCAGAAATGCTTCCGCATTCAAATCCTGTAACCGGAAATGGGTGAACATATTTCCAAACATACGGAATGTAAGGGGTACGTCGCGATAACAATCGAACATTCGCAGACTGCTCATCAAAAAAATTGTCCGCAGAATCTCAAAAGCGCCATACCACTTTTTCTCTTTTACATTGAATTTACCATGAAATTTCATATAAAGAGGCTCTAACTCCTGGGATACCATAATCACCACAAAGTTCATCAATCCCCAGACAATAAAATTCCAACTTGCTCCATGCCAGATTCCTGTCGTAAACCATACAGCAAAGGAAGATAGATACACAGGTACCCGTTTTCCAATTACGTCGCCAAACTTTGCCCTGGAAAATTTGGAAATCTTAAGCATCGGTTTACACACGGAAATAGGATAGAAAATATAATCCGTGAACCAGGTTCCCATGGTAATATGCCATCTCTTCCAGTACTCCTTAATATTTTTAGAAAGGTAGGGACGTTGGAAGTTCTCTGTCACAGTAATTCCCAGAGTCTCGGCTATACCAATCGTGATGTCAATACCTCCCGTAAAGTCAGCATACAACTCTAGGGCATAAAACATCATGCCCACAAACACAAATCCCCCCTGGTAGGTATCCGGATTCTGGATAATCTCATTCACGGCAGTCAAAATGCGGTCTGCAACTACTGCCTTCTTAAAAAATCCCCACAGAATTCGGTAAAGTCCATAGGATATGGTCTTTGTGTCAAAATCATGCCGCTCATAGAGAGAGTTGGAAAGGTCGTTGTATCTGCTGATTGGCCCCTGTACCAACTGCGGGAAGAAGGACACAAACAAGGCAAGTTTAAACAGGTTCTTCTGTGCAGGGCACGTGCCACGGTATACGTCAATAATATAGCCCATGGTCTGGAAGGTATAAAAAGAAATTCCCATAGGCAGAACCAGGTCAATGAACGAAATCTGACCGCCATTTCCAAGAGCATGCAAGATTCCATTAAAATTGGCAATCATAAAATTCGTATACTTTAATACTGCCAAAATCCCCAGGTTAAAGAACAGACAAAGCAACAGCCATCTCCACTGTTTTTTCTTTACAGAGGCTTTATACGCCTTCTTTTCCTCCCTGCTAAGGGTTTCTTTGTGGGATTTTATGTAAGCGTCCTGGGTTTCCTTCAACGCGTCAAGCCTTAGGCTTACCACATAAGTGGAAACTGTGGTAACGCCTATAAAAATTAAATAGGAGGGACTTGCAATATAGTAAAACGTATAGCTTGCAGCAAGCAAAAAAGGCCATTGACACCTTTTAGGAATCAGGTAGTACAGCAAAAATACGACTGTAATAAATCCAATAAAACTGTAAGATGTAAACAGCATGGCAGCTTCTACTCGTCTTCCAGACGAAGAATCAGCTCATACAATGCCTCTGCTGAATTAAAATTGTCAGGTATAATCTCCTCTGCTGGGATGACCACGTCATACTCATCATTGATTTCAGAAATAATGGTAACAATGTCGAAGGAATCGATGATTCTGTCGTCTACCAGCGTTTTGCAGGATTTAAAGTCTACCTCAGGGTGCAGATTTGTCAAGATTTCTAATAAAGCTTCCATATAGGTTTTCTCCTTACTTTTTTATTTTTAAAATAAAGCTTACTGCTTATTCAGCATTTGTCTTAAGGTTACACGGTCAATCTTTCCATTGGCCGTCAGTGGCATGGTTTTCAGTGTATGAATGTAATTGGGCAGCATGTATCTTGGCAGCGTTTTCTTAAGATTTACCACCAAATCCTTTGACTCCATGTCCCCTGTATAGAAAAGGGTAATCTTCTCCTTTTCTTTATCATAGATACAGCAGGCGCTGTGAATCCCCTCCACCAAATTCACATGGGCCTCAATCTCACCAAGCTCGATTCGGTGTCCCATATGCTTAATCTGATAATCCTTCCTGGACAAAAACAGCAATTCTCCATATTCGTTGAGCCTGCCAATGTCTCCTGTGCGGTAAATCAGTTCATGATAACAATGATTCAAGGGATTCTGGACAAAGACCTCATTGGTCCGCTCCTCATCCTTATAGTAGCCAAAGGTTAAGGCTGTCCCTCGGATGCATATTTCGCCAGGCTCTCCCTTTGGCGGAATCTTGTTATTCTCGTCAAGAAGAAGGATTTCCGTATTCTTAAAGGGACGGCCAATGGGAATTGCCTCCCCTTCCTTAAACTCTCGGTTGACCTCATAGTAACAGCTCATTCCAGTTGCCTCTGTAGGCCCGTAAAGGTTGATGAAACGAGCCTCTGGCAGAGCTTCCCTCCAAAGATGGAACTGCTTAATTGGGAATACCTCGCTTCCGAAAGCAATGGTATGCAGATACTTTGGCCTTATCTTGTCAAATGTCTTCATAGACGAAATCATGGTCAGCGCCGACACAACCCAGCAGACCGTGTTAATCTTATATTCATTCAGAAATTCCACCAACTTGACCGGAAACATGAACAGCGACTTGGGAGTCAGGTAGGTGGTTGCTCCGCATTTTAAACTAGAAAACAACTCCTTTAAGCAGGCGTCAAAGTATAAGGGCGTCTGGTTCGCCAAAACAGAATCCTTTGTAATCCCCAATACTTCTGTGAGATTTTCCACATAATCAATAACGGAACGGTGGCATGCCACGACTCCTTTCGGGATGCCTGTGGAGCCTGATGTAAACACAATGTAGATGGGGTCCGTATCAATGGAACGCTCACGGACATCCAACAGCAGCCCGTCATCGGCCTTATTACTGACAATCTCATCATAGAGCAGAACCTCGCCGTCAAAATCCTTAAAATCCTTTACCTGCTCTCTGGTGGCTTCGTCACAGATGACTGCCCTTGGCTTTAAGTTCTGAAAAATTAAGGAAATGCGAAAGGCAGGCATGTCCTCGTCAATAGGTACATAGAAGCTGCTGCTGTACACAACTCCCCAAAACGCAGCAATCATATGGGGATGCTTCTTCATATAGATGACCACAGGCTCCCGCTGGTACCCCTTCTTAATGAGGCAGGTTCCAATCTTTCGGGAAGCCTGGGAAACCTCCTGAAAGGTCATGCCCATAGACTCATTGGCAAAAGCGGTCTTATCTGGAAATCTCTGAACCGTGTCTTCCAGATATTCTAAAATATTTCTCTGCATATTACTTACCCCTGTTTCTATTATTCCTTCCTTTATGTAATCAAATGTTCATATTCCTTCTTTAATCTGCCCTGACACCGCAGAATCGATCTCTGTGCCAGAAGCTCCATCGTATCCAGATACCCTGAACCAATGGGAAAATCTCTCTTAATCAGGGAAAGCTCTGTACACCCAAGAATAATTACCTGTGCGCCCTGTTCCCTCAGGTGTTGGGATACTCTTTGGAATTTGTCCAAATCCACCGGTTTTCCGGCCTTTACCTCCTGATAGATTAACTCCATCACCATTTTCTGATCATCCTTCGTCGGCACAAAGGTTTTAATTCCTATTTCCTCTAACTGGCTCTGAAAAATACCGCTGTGAATGGTTCCGTCCGTTGCCATAATGCCAGCGCTTTTTATATGATTTTCTCGAAGCTCTATGCCAGTCTCCTGTATGGCATGGATGATGGGAACCGGTACATTTTCGGACAACTCTTTGTGAAAATAGTGTGCCGTAATACAGGGAATACTGATGCAGGTTACCTCCTGGTCCGCCAGCTTTCGCCCAATCTGAATCATGTCCCAGACCGGATTCTTGGGACTGTTTCCAAGAATATATGAGGTTCTGTCCGCAATCTCTGGAGAATGATAAATAATCATGGCAAGATGCTCCTGATCCTTTGTAGCATCTGTCATCTGAATAATCAACTCCATAAAGTATGCGGTTGCAATGGGACCCAAGCCTCCGATTACGCCTAAAGTCATATCTGTTTTCCTCCAATAAAAATTCTGGTTAGGGCTTACTCAACTGTGGAAGCCTCAGTCGGCGTAGGCGGATACAGGCTCTGGTCAAAAATGTGACTGTTGCCATGGTTCTTGGAATACTTTAGAATCTCAGCATCCGTCTTCATAAAGAAATCATCTCCTCCACCGTAGCGGGGCGTAGTATCAAAATGGTACCATCCGTCGCCGCAATCAATCAAACTCCAGAAATGGCTGGACTCACTGACGTCACTTTTCACCACATCCAGATTAGGGATTTTGGCTTGGGTCAATAATGCTTTTGCTGTGGAGAAGAATACAAAACAGTCGCCGGATCTCTCTGTAAATCCCTGATGGGCGCCATTGGTCCAGCTATCCTTTTCGGAAGTGTTCACATACCCAATCTCCGTCCTCGTCCAGTTATAGATCGCCCTTGCTTTTTCCTTTAAGGTCATATCTTTTGTGGTAATCTCCTTAAGTATCTCGTCTGCTTCCTCCAAGGCTTCTTCTGGTGTAATATAATTCTCTGGCTTACTCTTTATGGTAATCGTCGTGGACGCCTCTGCTTCATTTCCAGCACCGTCAACTGCCAAATAAAATACATCATAGGTCCCCTCTGTCTTAGTATCAACCTGACTGTTATCCACAGTTACCTCTATATTTTTTGTACAGTTATCTGTAACTGTAATGGCCGACTTATAAGAAATGGGCTCGCCGATAAAACCAATCAAAGGCGCCACACCGTCGATCACAGGGGCCTCTTTATCTACAATAACCTGAACCTTTGCTTCAACCTCAGCGGTATTGCCGCCCTCGTCTGTCAAAACAACGCTGACGGATACGGTTCCCTCTTTTGAAAAATCTGGCTTCTTTTTGAACGAACATTTTACATCTGTTGCATCCTTGATATTTGTCACCAGTTCTCTGGGCTCAAGCTCACCACCAACATTAATCATACCATCGACCGCCTCGGCTTTTGGGGCTACGGTATCCTGAATAATAAGACGGGACTTCTTTTCCTTTTTCTTCACTTTTAATACAATCTTCTGCTCGCCCACATGGTCCAGACTGATTTTGGAGATGTCAGTCACAAACTCGGCTTTTGCATTCTTTTTCCTTAAAAAATCCTTGATATCCAGCTCGGTTCCGGCTTCTACTGTAACCTTTCGACGGATGGGACCTTGGAAAAATATCAGGCGGACTGTAAATATTACAGCAGCCAAAATAAGCAGCATACCTCCTACCAGAATTGCACGAATAATCTTAAGGCGTCTTATTCTCCTGCGGCGCTTCTCCTCGCGGATCCGCCTGCGCTGGCGTGATTGACGCTCTCTCAAATGATTCTGCTGGTCATTTTGGAAGACAGACTTTTGAAAACTGTACTTCGTCTCATCCTGGTGGCCGGACTCCTGTTGCTCCTGGGACTCTTGGGGCTCCTGAAAATCATAATCCTGATAGCCGTATTCCTGGGAAGCTTGAGAATCCTGGTATTCATAGTCCTGATAGCCGTATTCCTGGGAAGCTTGGGGCTCCTGGTATTCATAGTCCTGATAGCCATACTCTTGGGAAGCTTGGGAATCCTGATATTCATAATCCTGATAACCATATTCCTGGGAATCCTGGTATTCATAATCCTGATAACCATATTCCTGGGAATCCTGGTATTCATAATCCTGATAGCCGTAATCCTGCTCATCAAAATATTCATCTGTAGTATAACTTGATTCTATATCATTGTTGCTGTATTCTTGGTAAGATATGTCGGAATCATATTCTCTACCATTACGGTATCTGCCCCTATACCTACTCATTGCCCTCATACCTTTTTTCTGCCGTTAAAAAACAGTAACACATGCTACTGTTAAATATATTATAAATTACCATTTTTCGACATTTATAGATATATTTTACTATGGTAAAATATATTTGTCAAACGAAAACACTTTATATATTAATTAAATATTAATAATATACAAAATATTGCGTACAGCAATCGATCCTGTCATAAATATTTTAAGGAAATAAACTGTTCAAAAAAATAAGGAAAAAGAGTCCTGTATGCCCTCTTTTTCCTTGCTCTCTTTTCTGCGCCCTTCTAACGTTTCACAAAATACTCTTCGTACCACACCAGAAATGCATAGATGGTCCACACCTTTCTCCAGTTGTCAGAGTTTCCGCCCACATACTCGTCAAAAATAGCGTTAATCTCGTCCACATGGAAGAACTTTTCTGCTATCTCGCTGTGAAACTTCGCCCTTACATCCTGGTTATACCTGTCGTCCGCCATCCAGATACGAATGGGCACGATAAAACCAAGCTTCTTACGGAATGCAATCTCCTCTGGCAGTACCTTTGCAGCGGCAGTACGAAACGCAACTTTATTCTGTTCGCTGTCTACCTTGTACTTTGACGGCATTCTTGACGCAATATCGAAGATTCTTCTATCCGTCAAAGGCATCCTGATTTCCAGCCCTGCGGCCATACTCATCTTGTCCACATTCAGATAAATATCCCCCTCAAGCCATAACTGAATATCTACATCCGACATCTTGGTAAGGGGGTCCAGTCCTTCGGTCTCCTCATAGATATGCTCAACTAAGTGAATCGGGAGCACATCCTCAGAATAATTCTTAAGGATTTTTTTCTTCTCATCCTCCTTCATGATATTGGTATTGCCCACATAGAAGTTCTTAAGATTTTCTCCATAACGCTCTGCATTGCGGTACATATTGTATCCACCGAAGAACTCATCCGAGCCCTCTCCTGAATAACAGATCTCCGTATGCTCTGCCGCAGCCTTGCAGGCAAGGGCAAACACCACAGAAGATGCATCCCCAAGAGGCTGCTCCATATGGTACATCACATAGGAAACCGTATCAAAGTATTCCTCTGGCGTGATACAGCGCCTTCTGTTCTCACGTCCAAGAATACGGGCCGTCTCTGCCGCAAGATGGGACTCGTCAAAGCGCTCCTCGTCATAGCCGCAGGAATCCGTCATCTTAATGTCAGACATGGCAAGCACATAGGAGGAATCTACGCCGCCGGAAAGAAAGGATTCCGCCTGTTCTTTTTCGGTCTTCACCTCCGGCAAAATCTTCTGGAGAGTGGTGTGAATCTCATCTGCCCAGTCCTCAAGAGACTTACTCTCATCCGGATGAAACTCTGGTTTCCAGTAACGCTCAATCTTCAATTCCCCATCCTTCCAAATTAGGTAATGTCCGGGAAGCAGTTTTTTCACGCCTTTGAAAAATGTGTCCTCCCCTGCCCCATATGTGAGAGTCAGATAGATCTGGAGCATCTCCTGGTTTAATTCCTTCACAAATCCCGGCTGGTCCATGATCTTTTGGATAGTTGTCCCATAGAGCAGCTTTTCGTCGGCTGTCTGGTAATAGTAGAACGGCTTCGTTCCAAAATGATCACGCAGGCAGAAAAGCTGCTGGCGGTCCACATCCCACAAGGCAAAAGCGAACATCCCATGCAGATGGTCAGCCATGTCATACCCCCACTTTTTATAAGCTTTTGTGAGGATAAGGTGCTCCATATCCTCCCTTGGCAGACCGGGCCAAATCTCAAGCTCCTGGCAGAGCGCCTCCCAATTTCTGATATGTCCTCTGTATTCCTGAACGTTTGTCATATTTGTACCTCTCCTGTCTTAATTGAAATCGTCTGATTCTTATAGTCTTATTCTTACCTTTTGGTTCATTTCCATCCATACCCCTTCAAAATATGCTGCTTTAAAAAAGCTTTAAGGATATTATGTCGAAATATGTCCGTCTATAGTATATCTGCATTTATCAATAAAATCAACCGGACATTTCATAACATTTTGCAGAAATAAATGGCGTATTTTCACGTACTGTAGTATGATAGAGACAAATAATCTGATGATTTATCAAAGGAGGATGAAAGATATGCCAAATGTACAGATCATGGATCACCCGTTGATCCAGCACAAGATTAACTATATCCGCAGCGAGGATGTTGGTTCAAAAGAATTCCGTGAGATTGTAAGCGAGATTGCCTCTCTCATGTGTTATGAGGCTTCCCGCGACCTGAAATTAACGGATGTGAAGATAAAGACGCCTATCTGTGAGATGACAGGGAAAAAGCTGAGCGGTAAGAAGATGGCGGTAGTGCCGATTTTAAGAGCAGGACTTGGAATGGTGGACGGCATCCTTAAGATGATACCGGCTGCCAAGGTGGGACATATCGGGCTGTACCGTGATCCAAAGACGTTTCAGCCTGTAGAATACTACTGCAAACTTCCGGCAGACTGCAGCGAACGGGAGGTATTCGTGGTAGACCCCATGCTGGCAACAGGAGGATCTTCTGCTGCGGCTATCCAGCTTTTAAAGGACAAGGGAGTGAAGCATATTCGTTTTCTGTGCATCATTGCCGCTCCTGAAGGCGTAGAACTGATGAAAGCCGAACATCCAGACGTAGCTCTCTATATCGGCGCATTAGACGACCACTTGAATGAACACAAATATATCGTGCCGGGACTTGGGGATGCCGGCGACCGTATTTTCGGAACAAAATAAGAAGCCTTTTGGGAACTGTATCAGCTACAGTTCCTTCCAGACTTCTGCCACATCCAGATTCGTTGTAATTTCATCAACAATGCGGCTGCTGTTGACATTCATGACCTCGCTCTTATTCTTGTCCATGGATACAAAGGCGGCAAACAACAGCAGGCACAGAAACAGTCGGATTCCAAAAGTGCTTGGCGGAATCTGAGGCTGCTCATCACTGTAAATCTGATGATAGGCCGCGCCATATCTGGGATGGATTGCAGGGATGGAGCGCTTCTCGCCATATAGCTCCCTGGTCTGCTCTAAAAGTCTCTGCCTTCTTTTTTCAGAATCATTCACGTTCATCACCTCAGGAAAATATATGCTGTCTCCATCCCAAATATACCTTGTGACTTCCCCTACCGGTCTGCAAGCTCCATCACAATGTCGTCCCATGTAACCCCCTTAAGAACCATCAATACCATGGCATGGTATAAAAAATCCGACAATTCATACTTGATTTCCTCTGCATTGGGATTTTTGGCGGCAATCACAACCTCTGTGGCCTCCTCGCCAATCTTTTTCAATATCTTGTCAATCCCTTTCTCAAACAGATAATTGGTGTAGGAACCCTCCTTGGGGTGTTCCTTCCTATCCGCAATCACCTGATACACTGACTCAAACACGCGCAGAGGGTTGGTCTCGTCAAAATCATTTCCCGCAATATGTTGGAAAAAGCAGGTTGGATTACCAGTATGGCAGGCTGCCCCTACCTGATCCACCTTGGCAAGCAAAGTGTCGTTGTCACAGTCAATGGTTAAGGATTTTACATACTGGAAATGTCCGCTTGTTTCCCCCTTCACCCAAAGAGACTGCCGGCTTCTGCTATAGTAGGTCATCCTTCCGGTCTTAATGGTGTTATTGAACGCCTCTTTGTTCATATAAGCCAGCATTAGAACCTCCTGAGTCTTGTAATGCTGCACAATTACCGGAATCAAGCCCTGTTCATTGGTTTTAAATTCCGAGAACTCAATCATACTCTCAAAAGAAGTCATGCGAATCTCACGTTGCTCGCACTGCTCCTTGAATTGATTAAAATCCATATCCGGCTGGCTGATGAATTGGCCAGATAGACCCCGCACACCCGAAGATTTCAAAATCTTGAACAGTTCTTCTCTTTCCATAGTGTCTGTTACCACCACACAGGGAATGTTGGTGATATTTGCAACAGAATTCAAATCAAGTCTGTGCATGAAAATAATCTCGCTGCAATATTCCTGAATCACATGTTGATGCTTGAACAATGAATCAAAATCATTCAGAGAAACCGCCAGCTTTTCTTTTCCGAATCGTTTTGCAGCATCCTCAATCAACTTAATGCTGTCCTGCTTGGAAAAATTCAGTATGGCCCGCTTTGAGCCTGCATATAAAATCTTCTTTACATCCTCCTGACGTTTGACATTACCTCCTGCCACCATGGGAATCCGAATTACGCGATTCATCCGCTTCATCACATCAATGGCCTCGTCGTGTTCATTGGCATAGACCGACAGGTCAAACACCAGCAGTTCATCCGCGCCGCTGTCGCTGTAGCGTTTCGCAAGCTCCACAGCGTCCTCTGCGATAACAGTATGGTCGTCAAACCACTTTACCGCTTTTCCCGCTGCAATGAAGATACAGGGGATCAATCTTTTATAGCTCATCACTTCATCTCCTTTATAACGTTCCCTTCGTGGTCCATGCCTCTTTGATCCTCGGCTCCTCCTGAGTCGCCATGTCCAGGGCTTTTCCAAAGCTCTTAAACAGGGCCTCTGCCTTATGATGGTTGTTCTCCCCATCCATGATGCGCAGATGGAGATTCATCATACCTGTGTAGGACACGGCATAGAAGAACTCCCGCACCATCTCAGTATCCATCTCTCCAAGGCGGTCTGCCGTAAATTCTGCGTCAAATTTCAGATATGGTCTTCCAGACAGGTCTATGGCACACAGAGCAAGGGTTTCATCCATGGGCAGAATAAAGTGCCCGTACCGCTTGATGCCTGCCTTATCTCCGATTGCTTTTAAGATTGCCGCTCCAAGCACGATTCCCGTATCCTCGATTGTATGGTGACAGTCCACATTCAAATCGCCTCTTACCGCTACCTTTAAATCAAACAGCCCGTGTCTTGCAAAGCCGTCAAGCATATGGTCAAAAAAGCCGATTCCTGTATCAATCTCATTCTTTCCGGTTCCGTCAAGGTTTAGGGTAACCGAAATATCTGTTTCCTTTGTCGTCCTGTTAAGAGTTACTATTCTCTCCATACTTAAGCCCTCCTTACGAAAAACGCACCCTGACAGAGTTGGCATGGGCGGTTAGCCCTTCAGCCTCGGCAAACTGTTCAATCTCCTCATGTACTGCCTCAAGGGCATCTCTGGAATAGGCAATAATACTGGATTTTTTCATAAAATCATCCACAGACAAAGGAGAGAAGAATCTGGCCGTACCGTTGGTAGGCAGAACGTGGTTCGGCCCTGCAAAATAATCTCCTAAAGGCTCGCTTGAATACTCCCCAATAAAGATTGCGCCAGCATTGCGAATCTTCATCATCACGTCGTAGGGCTCTCTGGTCTGGATTTCCAGATGCTCGGAGGCAATGTCATTAGCCACTGAAATGGCGTCCTCCATTGAAGCCGCCACCAAAATATAACCATACTGGTCCAGGGATTTTTGGATAATCTCCCTTCTTGACAATTTCTCCAGAAATAAATCAACCTCTTTTGACACCTGATGGGCAAGAGTCTCGCTGGTAGTCACCAGAATTGCTGATGCCAGCTCGTCATGCTCTGCCTGTGAAAGCAAATCTGCCGCCACGAAGCTGGGATTCGCCGTCTCGTCCGCAATGACCAGAATCTCGCTGGGCCCTGCCACAGCGTCAATGCTCACATGGCCGTAAACCGCCTTTTTTGCCAAGGCAACATAGATATTTCCCGGTCCCACAATCTTGTCAACCTTAGGGATGCTCTCGGTTCCGTATGCAAGGGCCCCAATCGCCTGAGCGCCGCCGACTTTATAAATCACATCCGCCCCCGCTTCCTTTGCAGCTACCAGGGTATTGACGGTTACCTTTCCATCCTTGGCGGGAGGAGTCACCATAACGATTTCCTCCACACCGGCAACCTTGGCGGGAGCAATGTTCATCAGTACAGAGGAGGGGTACACAGCCTTTCCGCCTGGTACGTATACGCCCACCCTTTGAAGGGGCGTTACCTTTTGTCCAAGCATGGTTCCGTTAGGCTTACTGTCAAACCAACTATACTGCTTCTGTTTGGCGTGATACTCTCTGATATTGCCAAGGGCCTTGCGGATAATTTCAAGAAGCTTAGGGTCAACAAGGCGGTACGCCTCTTCGATTTCATCCTCCGTAACCCGAACACACCCTTCATCAAGACGCGCCCCGTCAAATTGCTCCGTGTATGCAAAAAGAGCCTTATCTCCTTCATTTTTTACTCCGTCAAGAATCTTAAGAACTGCCCTCTCATATTCCCCGTACTGGTTGGGGCTGCGCTTTAGAAGGTTTTCCAAAAGATTCTGCTTTGTATCATTGTCTAAATATTGTATTTTCATTTACATTCATCCTTTCAATCAAGCTGTGACCGAAGCTGCGCAAGAAGACTCTTAATCCGCCCGCTCTCCATACGCATACTCACCGGATTCACGATCATACGGGCAGACAGAGGACAGACCTCCTCCAATACCTCCAGTCCGTTCTCCTTTAAGGTGGTTCCCGTCTCCACAATATCAACGATCACCTCAGAAAGCCCCACGATGGGAGCCAGCTCAATGGAGCCGTTGAGCTTGATAATCTCCACCGTCTGATGCTTTGTGTTGTAAAAATAATCCTTGGTAATATTCGGATACTTAGTAGCAACCCGAATCAGTTCATGGTGCCGCAGAAGGGGACTTGCATCCGGATGGCCGCAGATACACATTCTGCATTTTCCATATCCCAAATCCAAAACTTCATGGACCTTCCGCCCTTCCTCCAGAATCGTATCCTTCCCCACAACACCGATATCCGCAGCCCCATATTCCACATAGGTGGGCACATCCGGCCCCTTAGCCAGAAAAAACTTAAGCTTCATCGGTTCATTGACAAAAATCAGTTTGCGGGAATCCTTATCCTTCATTTCTTCACAGGTAATCCCAATCTTCTCGAATAATTTTAATGTCTGTTCTGCCAGACGTCCCTTTCCCAAAGCAAATGTCAGGTATCTCATCTTATGAACTCCTATTCTGTGGTGTTTTCTGAGCCGTTTTCTGTGTTATTTTCCCTATTATTTTCCGAATTGCCGCCATCTGTGCCGCTGTTCAAAATCTTATGCTCGCCTGTAACCAGATTGACCATGGTAATCTCCCCTGATTTGGCCAGATAAATCAAGTTTCCGGCATAATATTCATTGCCGTAGGTCACATACTCGTCAAAACTTCGGGCGCTGTCTTTGCGGATTAACTCTGTGTTCTTTGCCTTTCGCCGAAAATCTCTGGCAAGAGAAATGGCCTCCCGCTTCCTTTCAGGGTCATACAGAATCATGGTATTTTTTCTCGTAAAAACAATGCGGACCTTCTGGCGAACCAGTGCATTCATCAGCTCATCAATCACAATGGCAAAGCCGATGGCTGGAGATTTCTTTCCAAACTTCTCTGTCAGATGGTCGTATCTTCCGCCCTTCACAATGGCATCCCCTGTACCAAACGTATAAACTCTGAATATAATTCCAGAGTAGTATCCATAAGTACCACTCATGCTAAAGTCAAAAGTGATGAATTTTTCTACACCATATAATTTTAGAATATCGTAAATTTTTTCCAGACGCCGGATGGCTTTGACCCCTTTGGAGTTGGGCGCAATATTTTTTGCCTGGGCCAGTGTGGTAATCCCACCCACCAAATCATTCAGAGCGGCAAACGCCTCCTTGGAACTCCGTTTTACTTGAATACTGTCCAGGAATTCCTCCACTCCAAAGAAATTCCGGTTGTTAATCAACTCCCGCACCCGTTCTTCTGCATCTTCGTCCAAATCAGCATCCTCAATGAGACTCTGAAAGAAATCTACATTTCCTACGCTAAGCTGGAATTCCTTTAAACCAATGGTCAGCAGACACTCAATTACCAGCGCCAGCATCTCTGCATCCGCTTCCACTGAAGGATCTCCCATTAGCTCGGCGCCCATATGGGTTGTCTCCCGAAGCCTTCCCTGGTAATTAGAATGGTTGATAAATGTATTCCCTGTGTAACACAGTCTTACAGGCAGCATCACATCCTTTAACAATGTGGCCGAAACCCTGGCAATGGACGGCGTGATATCCGGCCGCAGCGCCAGAGTATTCCCGTCCTTGTCAAAGAATTTGTACAAATCTTTGGAAGGGATGGTTCCGATTTCTTTGCGGAACACATCAAAATATTCAAAAGTAGGCGGCTGAATATCGTGATATCCGTATAACTGGAAAATCTTCTTCAGATGACCCTCCAGAGTAAGTTTTTTTCCACATTCTACATTATATATATCTCGGACTCCTTCCGGAGTATGTAATACTCTCTTCATAGTACCTCCTGATTGCATCTGCTACTTTAGTATACTACCATATTAAACAGTATAGAATTATAAGCATTTTCCTGTCTTTTGTCAAGTTTATCTCATTTTTTAACTTTCATCCCTGATTTCCAAATCAAGGTTCATTGCATCCAAATAGGGAACGTAACATCCCCGCAGGAATTCCATAAAAAACCTGGAATCCAGCTCATCAAAACGGAAGCTTTTTCTCCCGCCCTCCTTTGAACGGTTCCAAAAAACCTGAAGCTCGGCAAACCTCATATAATAGAGGATATTCTTAGAAGAATAATAGATGAGTATGAAAGCAATCCCTCCCTGGCGTTCAAACTCCTCCATAAACTTCACCTGATGCTGGTGGATGTTCTGCAGTGGAAATGTTTCCGCCACACACTCCTTAGCATCAAAACAGATCGGAAGCCCCTGAACAGCGCCGATATAATCGATGGTGCTTCTCTTGTCGAAATAGGCAAGGGTAATGTGCCGATGCTCCTGATCCATCTTCACAGGAGTAATGGGCGTAGGTATCTTCTGGATGAGGGCAAGCCCCTTCTCCAGATACCATTCATTGGTCCGATTAACCATTTCTTCTAGTGTTGAACCTCTAAGGCCTCTTGAATTCCATGTTCCCATGCCGTCCCCCTAATCATCCTCCAGAACTTCTCTGGCGTCTTTGCTGTAAACGTCTTTCCTGAAACCGCCTTGCACTCCCCCCTAAGAGTAGGAAATGTAATCTGGTACGCATGAAGAAGCTGAGAAGTAATCTGAAACTGCTTTTTATAGAATTCGTTAAAGACAGGGTCTCCGTATTTATAGTCCCCCACCAGAGGATTCCCGATGGAAGCCAAATGAGCCCGAATCTGGTGAGACTTTCCGGTAATCAGATGGACCTTTAGAAGCGTCACAGAATCATTCCATGCCAGAGGAAGATACTCTGTCTCAATGGGCGCTCCCTCCCCCTCCTTTGTAATCTTTACCACATTCTGTTCTTTATCCTTCCATAAAAAGCCCTGAATTCGCCGCTCCTTCCTAATCTGCCCCTTCACAGCACACAGGTAGTATTTCCCAAGGGTACGCTCCTTCAACAACTGCCCCATGGTCTGTAAGCCGGGCATACTCTTTCCGGCAATGATGATACCGCTGGTGTTCCTGTCCAAACGATTGCATACAGCAGGCTTAAAAAGAAGGAGGTCTTCTTCTGTGATTTCCTTTTTTTCAAGCATATAAGAAATTACATATTCAACCACTGAAGTATCCTTTTTCTCTGCTTTCTGGGACAACATCCCTGACGGTTTGTTTAATAACAGCAGGTCCTCATCCTCGTAGATCACCTCCATTGGCATCCCGCCATAAACGCTGTCTGATCTGGCTGAAAATTTACAGATGGTCTCATCTGCAAGATAGAGGCGGACCAGATCCCCCTCTGTTAGCTTCTCGTTTCCAGTTGCTTTCTTTCCGTTTAATACAATATTTTTCTTGCGGAGCATCTTATAGAGAAACCCTGATGGCGCTTCACTCAAATACTTTTTCAAAAGCTTATCCAGCCTTTGCCCCGCCTCATTCCGTCTGATAATGATTTCTTTCATGATTTCCCCACTTCTTTGTCAGTAGTTCTTTTTAAAACCACTCCTATCAATACATACTGTTACATAGAAATATTGAATAAAATCTTTTTAATATTCTGCTCGTTTCGGTCATCCTCTGGACGCTCAACAGCCGCAATATTGTTCATTCCCTCTGCCCTTGCCAGAAACATTGTATAATTATGGAAAATCTTGACAGTCATCTTATCGTATTGGTTATCCTTAAGCACACTCTTAATATGCTTTGCAAGGGCCTCCTCGTCTGTGCGGGGGCTGCTGGCATAACCACAGACAACATGTCCTGAAATGACCAAAGCATCTACTGGCATAGCCTTCTGCTCACTGGTAAACAGTATGTCATAGAGCCGCATGACAAGAGGCGCCTTTTCCTCTATCTCGTGGAACTTTTCCTGTTCGATTCCATTATGTGGGGAAACGGTAATAAATTCTACCAGCATCTTCGCCGCTGGAAGACAGCCCACCACCGCTACAATCGTAAAAAGATTCTGTTTCGTCTTTGTCTGAACATAACCCAGAAGGAAAACCGCCGCTACAATGGCGAATTCCACCAAGGCCCGCAACAGATACTTTCTCTTTAATGCGTTCAGATATCCAATCTGTCCTTTTTCTATTTTCATCTGGATTACCCCTTTTATACCTGTTATTTCTCGTCAAGTGATCTGCCGATCTGGTTTAACCGTCCAAGAAGGTCCACGGTCAGTGCATCCGGCACAATCTTTGTGACTGCCCTGGCACACTTCATTGCCGGCCCATAGACGGAAACCCTTTTCTTCTTTACAGAATCCTCCAAAGCCTTCCTGACCACACACTTTGGGGCTGCCTTAACAGAATCCTTGAAAGGATTAGGTAATTTCCCACAGCGACGGAAAAATTCTGTATCCACAGGCCCCGGACACACCACCGTCACAAAGATTCCCTTAGATAAAAGCTCTCTCCGAAGAGCCTGGGAAAAACTGTAGACGTAGGACTTGCTCGCAGCATATACGGCAAATCCTGGCTGGGGCGTAAAGGCTGCAGAAGATGCAATATTAACTATTCTACTTCCATTTGACAGATAAGGCAAGCAAATTTGTGATATTTTTGTCAAAGCATGGCAGTTTAAGGTAATCATTCCTAACTGCTCTTTGGGATCAATATCAGAAAACACCCCCACCTTTCCGTAGCCGGCAGCATTAACCAGCATACGAATCTTAGCCTCTTGTCTGTCAAGCTCTTTCTCCAATCGTTCAAAGATATAGTCTCGCTGCATATCTCCGTCGAAAATTCTGACAGGTATAGAAACGTTTTTTTTCAGTTCCTCCAGATATTCGGTCCTTCTTGCCATCACCCAGAGCTCGTCCAAATTCCGGTAAAGTCTTGGAATCTGCAATGCAAATTCCCTCCCTATTCCAGATGATGCGCCAGTCACAACTGCAATTCTCATAGAAGCTCTCCCCTTACTTTTCTTATATTTTTCTTATTTTTTCACTTTCTTCTTATGAATATTACGAATTGTCTTTTTTTTCTTTTCAAGCTTATTGGTATCTCCATGATTTGGGTATTTATCTGCCTTCTTGTGTTTTGGCCGTATAAGACAATGGGAATCATATCCCACCAAATCCATGCGCCCCGCTATCTTCAACGCTTCATTCACCAGCTCATAGTTCTTCGGAGCACGGTATTGAATCAAGGCCCTTTGCATCGCCTTCTCATGGGGATTCTTCGGTACATATACAGGAGTCATATCTCTTGGGTCCACCCCTGTGTAATACATACAGGTAGAGATGGTGGAAGGCGTGGGATAAAAATCCTGCACCTGTTCTGGCATATACCCCAGATCACGGATAAACTCCGCAAGCTTTACTGCCTCCTTCATGGTTGAGCCAGGATGGGAGGACATAAGGTAAGGAACCAAATATTGCCGTTTATCCAGCTTCTTATTGATTGCCTGATACTTTTTTTCAAAAGCATGATACACCTCCCCTGCCGGTTTCCCCATTTTTTGAAGAACCACGTCCGACACATGCTCAGGAGCAACCTTAAGCTGCCCGCTCACATGATGCTTACACAGCTCGTAAAAAAAAGTATCGTCTCTATCTGCCATCAAATAATCAAACCGGATTCCCGAACGGATAAACACCTTTTTCACTCCAGGCAGCTTTCTCAGCTTTTGAAGCAGCTCCACATAATCCTTGTGCTCTGCCTTAAGATTTGGGCAGGGCTTGGGAAACAAGCACTGTCTCTCCTTACATACCCCTAAAGACAACTGCTTGTCACAGGAAGGATGCCGAAAATTCGCTGTGGGGCCGCCCACATCATGGATATACCCTTTAAAATCGGAAGCCTTCGCAAGCCCCTTTGCCTCCTCAATCAGCGATTCATGGCTTCTGGTCTGCAAAAACCGCCCCTGATGAAAGGTCAGAGCACAGAAATTACATCCACCAAAACACCCTCGGTTACTGACAAGACTGAACTTCACCTCGGAAATGGCAGGAACACCGCCCTCCTTCTCATAGGAGGGATGGTAAGTCCGCATATAGGGATAACTGTATACCTGATCCATTTCCTCCTGGGAAAGAGGCAATGACGGCATATTCTGTACCACAAAGAGATGCTCTCCATAAGGCTCAATCAGCCTTTTTGCAGAAAATGCGTCTGTATTGCAATACTGTGTATAAAAACTTTGGGCATAAATGCGGGGCTCCTCCTTCATTTCTTCGTACCCAGGCAGCATCACCCCATCATAGACGCTGTCCAAATCCCTGGTTTTATACACGGTTCCTGAAACAAAGGTTAAATCACTGATGGCGATGCCGCTGTCAAGGGCGTCTGCAATCTCCACAATGGACCGTTCCCCCATCCCATAGGAGATCATATCTGCCCCAGAATCAAGAAGTACAGACCGTCGAAGACGATCCGACCAGTAGTCATAATGAGCAAGCCTTCTTAGGCTTGCCTCAATCCCGCCCAGGATTACGGGCGTCTTTTTATAGACCTGCCGAATCAGATTGCCATACACAATCACCGCATAATCCGGCCTCTTTCCCGTCACGCCCCCTGGAGTGAAGGCGTCCGTCCTCCGACGCTTCTTTGACACGGAATAATGATTCACCATGGAATCCATGTTGCCGGCAGACACCAAAAAGCCAAGACGGGGCTCACCGAACTCTGTAATACTTGCCTTGTCCCTCCAATTTGGCTGTGCAATGATTCCCACCCTGTATCCATGGGCCTCAAGAACTCTGGTGATAATGGCATGTCCGAAGGAGGGATGATCCACGTAGGCATCTCCTGACACATAGACAAAATCTACATACTCCCATCCCCGTTCTTCCATCTCCCGCCTGCAAACAGGCAAAAATCCCGAATTCATCTATAACACCTCATAGGTTTCATTTCTGATATCATCATAATTGTGTATGTAATAATCGGCAAGGCTTTTCTTCTTTTCCTCCTGAATACGTGAAAATTCATCGTCAATGGCACATACCTTCATTCCTGCATTCTTCCCAGCAAGGATTCCCATAGGAACATCCTCAAACACTAAACAGCGCTTTGGAGAAATCCCCATCTCATCCGCCACCATCAGATATACGTCTGGAGCCGGCTTGCCCTTTCCCGCCTCACATGCAGTCCTAACCACGTCAAAATATTCTTCCACACCCAGAGATTTCAGCGTATCCTCCACCAAAACCCTTCCGTTACTGGTGGCAATCCCAATCTTTTTTCCCTGACGCTTCATTTCCAGAATAAACTCATAGGCCCCCTCTTTTAACGGCGCTTCATGCATATAGCGGTCGCGGGCCATATCCGTCCATTCATCCATAATTTGCTCAGGCGTCTGCTTAAGGGTCGGGAAAACCTCCAGAAAAAAATGAACTACTTCTGTATAACTCATTCCTTCGATATCCTCATGAAAATTCTCTGGCTCCACCAGGTCATATTTTTTAAAGAAATCCTCGTCGATGGAGGGCCAGATCCACATGGAGTCAATCAAAGTCCCGTCCATATCAAAAATTACTGCCTCTATATCTTCAAGCATTTTTGTCTCCAACATTTTCTAACTCCTTTAATCCTTCCAATTCTTCATCAGTAAGCTGCCTGTACTCTCCCGTCTTCAGGTTTTCATCCAAAGTCAAAGGCCCCATCCTCTCTCGCTTCAGATAAGTCACCTCCTTGCCTAAGGCTTCAAACATTCTCTTCACCTGATGGTACTTTCCCTCTTGTATGGTGAGACGAACCTTTGACTCCTCTCCCGATGTGATAAGCTCAAGAATTGCCGGCATGGTCAATTCCTCCCTGCCGTCTGTGCCAATATCAATCCCCTCACGAAAAAGACGAACATCCTCTTTTGTAACACAGCCTTGTATCTCTGCGTAATAGGTCTTATCCACATGGCGGCGCGGCGCCAAAAGCCGGTGCGCAAGCCCACCGTCGTTGGTAATCAGAAGCAATCCTTCTGTGTCTTTGTCAAGTCTCCCCACTGGAAACAAATCCTTACGCCTTTTCGTTTGAAGCAAGTCCACCACCGTCTGATTACGGGAATCCTCGGTTGCAGATACCACCCCTGCCGGCTTGTTCAGCATATAATATTCATAAGCAACATAGCTGATTATTCTGCCTTCCACAGAAACCAAATCCACCCCTTCTCTTATCTTACAATCAGGTGATTTGATTGTCTCCTGGTTGACCAAAACCATCCCTTTACGAATCTTTTTCTTCACTTCCTGGCGGGTTCCAAGTCCCATATCCGCTAAATATTTGTCCAGTCGAATCATCAGCACAGCCTCCATCCTGGCAGATATTTATTTTTTAGGACTCCTCCACAGGCCTTCCCCCACCCAAGGGGAAAGCCGTCTACACATACCAACTGCCATGTCTTGTCACAAAACCCCTCCACATTCTCCACATCCAGAGTCTCTCCTTTTAGGTAACGGAAAACCCGTTCATCCTCTGACGAAAGATTGATGGTATGAGCATAATCTTCTCTTTTTAGACACATTGCAAGGGCCTGGCTTGGCTCAAAACGATTCTTTTTCAACTCCCCAAGCAAAAGACCAGTGCGAAGGAAACGGATTCCCCGAACATCTGAAACCCCTGTGGGCATATAGTAAAGCCGCTCGCCCCGAAGCTCTAGGCGCCCATCATCCATTTCCCATGAAATGTCTTTAAAAAATGCTGCCGCCTCCTTGGGTAGCTTTTGTCCGGTCTTTCTCTTTGGCCCAGGCTCCTTTTCCAAACAACTTTTTGGCGGGGCATCCCCTTTCCTAAGCAGCGCCAGGTAATGTCCCTCCCCCTTCATCTTATGTGGGAAGATACGTACCGTCTTCTTCAATTCTTCATCCGGCGGCATGGCTGCCTGGGCAATCCCAGAACAAAAGCCTTCATAGGGACAAATATCCAGAATCCGAAATTCAGGATATTCCTTTCTAAGTCCCTCAATAATCTGCTCGTTCTCCCTGGTGTCAAAGGTACAAGTGGAATACAAAAGCATACCGCCCTTTTTAAGCATCCTTGCGGCCTGAAGAATGATATTCCTCTGAATATTGGAAAAATATTCAGGACCATGCTCCTCCCAGGCTTTCACCATCTTCTTGTCCTTTCGGAACATCCCTTCCCCTGAGCAGGGGGCGTCAATCAATATCTTATCAAAATATTCTGGAAAATACGTCTCAAGCTTCCCTGGCTCCTCACACAGAACCGCCACATTTCCAATCCCAAAGACTTCTATATTCTTAAGAAGCCCCTTTGCCCTTGAACTGCTGATATCATTGGCAACCAAAAGCCCCTCTCCCTTAAGCCTGGCTCCAATCTCCGTCGCCTTCCCCCCAGGCGCCGCGCAGACGTCCAAAACCTTATCGCCTGGCTCTATAGGCAGGCGATTGGCCGGAGTCATAGCACTTGGCTCTTGGAGATAGTAAAGTCCGGCAAAATAATAAGGGTGCTTTGCAGGCGACAGACGCTCTCCATCGTAATAAAACCCATTCTCAATCCATGGAATCGGCGTAATCTCAAAGGGACAGAGCTTTTGAAATTCCTCTACGGAAATCTTGCCTGTATTTACGCGCAGTCCATAATATCTCGGCTCCTCGTAACAGGCCAGATACGCGTCCATCTCATCCCCCAACAGCCCGCCCATCTTTTCCTCAAATGTAACTGGCAGCTTCATGAAACCCTCCTTCATAATTGGTGCAGGTATGCCTTACTAAATAATCCCGACTTCCAAGGCATATACATACAAAGAATAGTATAGCACATCCAGAAAGGTATTTCTACTGACTGAATTCATATTTTAATTTCCGATTCTCCAGAAATCTAAGAACATGGTATGGGTTTACGCTAATCTCCTGTCCATCCCTGACGGTATAGATTCCCACATGGAGGTGGACCGCGAACTGACCTTTCGTCCCTTCTGGTCCGTAGCCAGAATCTCCCATATAGCCCAGAAGCTCTCCTGCCTTGATGTTCTGACCTTCTGTGATATTTGCATAGGAGTCCAGATGGGCGTAGTAATAATAAATACCACTATTTGAGGTGATTCCGACACGATAACCCCCTTTTTCCAGCCATCCCAGGTTCGTTATAACCCCGTCTGTCATGGAAAGAACCGGATAAATCCCCCGTTTATCAACGTTTGCCATGACATCCGTACCCTCATGTCCCCGTTTTCCCTTGTAATTCCTCTCTACCATCCAACCGTCTATATAGGAGATTTTTAGGGATTTATCCACAATGGACTCTGGAATTGGATGATAATTCACATCCTTTTCCACATTTTCGAGGAAAGTTTTACACTCATCTGATAATAACTGCCGATTTTCGCGCATAGAATCTGAGAAAAAATCCCTTCGGAATTCCGGATCCTCCACAGTCTTCTGTTGGAGGGTATGGTACTGCCCTCTTTCTTTCAGGTAATTGACTCCCAAAACGGTAAAGAACGCAAGAAGAAATATGTAGACAAACATTTTTTTGATTCTGTGATTCTGCATAAAAAAGCCTTTTTTCTCACTATATGAAAAAAATCAGGAAAACTTTCCTTTCAGATGTGGAAAAAAGAGTGAATTATCGCCTGTTTTTTGAAGCCATTGTGGATAAGTTGCCAAAAATAAGTCAAAAGTAATACAAAATCATGACCACCCGTCAAACGGGTGGTTTGCTCTGCGGCTATAAGCCGCTGTTACCGGCCAGCGCCTAAAGACGCTGGCTTTCACTTCGTTCAAGCCACTACGCCCTTGACTCGTCGCCGCCCTTCAAAGGGCGTTCGTAATACCGGCTACCCCTTGAAGGGGTCCTCGTATTCCTTCACGCTCAACTTGTCCTGCATAACGTCACTTTTCTCCTGATCCTGAATATACTTCTTTATTGTTGCCTCGTTCAGACCTACTGTGCTGACATAATATCCCTCCGCCCAGAAATGCCGGTTCCCGTATTTGTACTTCAGGTTTGCGTGTTTGTCAAATATCATCAGAGCACTTTTCCCTTTCAGATATCCCATAAAGCTTGACACGCTGTACTTGGGTGGTATACTTACCAGCATGTGGATATGGTCGGGCATCAGATGTCCTTCGATAATCTCCACTCCCTTATATCCGCAGAGCTGTTTTATAATGTCACGTATACTTTCTTTGTATTGATTATAAATCGCTTTTCGTCTATACTTGGGAGTAAAGACAATATGGTACTTGCACATCCATTTCGTATGTGCCATGCTATTCGTCTTGTTAGCCATAAAAATCACCTTTCCTTTCGTTATGTAGTAGCTTGAACAACTCTATCATAACGGAAAGGTGATTTTTGTGCTATAAGCACTTGCTACACCACCCGCATAGCAGGTGGTTTTTTGTTTCGCACGCCTCCGTTTTTCGGAACACGAAAAAACTCCGCCGCACTCAACCGGCTAAAGCCGATAACACAAAAAAAGAGAAAAACACATGAATTCGTGTTCTTCTCTTAATTTAAAAATACGTCGATATAGTCTCTCATGGATAAATTCTATATTTTATAACTGGGCAATCCTCCAAACACCCCGCTAAGATACATCTTCTCAAGATTCTGTGCAACCCTGGGCTGTTCGTCGGAAAAACGGTGCGGTCCAATTTCCTGCTCTCCTGCCCTTTCCACAGCAAAAATCTGATCCGGACGAAGCAGCGAATTAGACAGAAGATTCGTGGAGTGGGAGGTCAAAAAAAGCTGGGCGGCAGTCTCTTTCTCCATCATATATCTAACAAGAAGCTCTTCCACCCTGTTGTGCAGTCCTACTCCAAACTGATCAATCATCAACATTCCTCCCCTATTGGCAATCCAAAAAAAGGCAGGCAGCATATTTATAAGGGTTCTGATTCCTGACGACTCCATACAGAGGGGAATCAGAGCATCCCTTCCCTCTTGCCGAAAAAACAGCCGCTTCTCTCCTTCTGACTCAGAGTCGCCTTCTGTTTTTGTATCTGTCTGACCGTATTGAATCAGGAAATGAAGCTGGTATTCCGTTAAAAAGTCATTTATTTTTTCAGTTCCATGTTTTTCCACGTATTTTTCCGCGCTCAGGCCCTCGCCGTCAAAGGCAGAAATCCTTCTGGAATAAGTATCTATGTAGACTGAATTTTTCAAATAATTAAGCCATCTGCCCAGAATATCATGATCGGAAAATTCTGACTTTACAGATACCTGTCTTAGAAAAAGAGCCGAGTCCTCCACATCACACAGGATGGTTTTCTTCCCGTCAATCCATTTGCTTTTCTTTCCCAAACGCCCGATCACGGTTTGATTGTCAACCATTAGATTCTCCTCCACAAAGGAATTGCCGGAAAATGCAAAGGAATAAACCAACTCATGTCCGTCTATATCAAATTCATACAAAAGACGGCTGACCTTCTCCTTTGAAAAAAGGCACTGGTATGATGCCAGGTCACATGTACTCTCTCGGAATAAAAGCTCTAACAGCAATTTCACAGACTGAAGAATTGTGGTTTTGCCAGAAGCGTGCTCTCCCACAAACAACGCCCCTTTTAATACTTTTCCAAACGTATTTTTTTCTAAAAACTTATAATTCGTCTTTCTGAAATCAAAAACTGTTTCATTACTAAAACATTTAAAATTATTAATACTCAATTTTCTCAGCATGGTACACTCCCCGCCATCTCTATATTCCGAAAAAATTTTACGAATTATTCTTTGCAACAGGAATAAAAATACGGATATTGTAAACTATATTTGCAATCTATTTCCAGATTTATTATACCAAAAATGGAAATTTTTACAACCAATTATTCTTTATATGCAAAAAAATCCGCAGAGGTCACACCACTTCTGCGGATTCAGGAAAACGTTTATTTATTTGTCTATTTACAATTTTTCAAAACTGCCTTCAAATACTCCCAGGATCTTTTTGTGGAGGCAAGGTCAAGGGCCTCATTAACTGAGTGTACATCCAAAAGGTTTGGACCAAAGGATACACAGTCCAAATCTGGACGTTTGCCAAGGAACAGGCCGCACTCCAGCCCTGCGTGGATTGCCGAAACTACAGGTTCTTCTCCATAAACCTCCTTGTATGTATCCACCATAATCTGACGCAGTCTGGAATTGGGGTCGTACTGCCATGCCGGATACTCGCCGGTCACTCTGCCCTCTCCGCCCGTAAGCTTTGTGCACACCTCCAACTGCTCTTTTAATTGGTGCTTCCTGGTTTCAACTGAGCTTCGTATCTGGAAGAGTGCCCTTACGCAATCTTCTCTTGTCTCTACTACGCCAATGTTCAGAGAAGTCTCTACCACACCTTTAAGCTTGCGGCTGTATTCCTGAAGCCCATTGGGGCAAAGCTCCAGATAAGCGATGACATTTTGTGTGGATTTGTCGTCAAATACTTCACAGTCTGTCTCCTCAGAAACGGAGGTATCCACTTTAAGTCCAGGCTCCTCGCCCATGAACTCATCCTTCCAGATCTTCTCCATCTCCTTTGCCTTCTCAAGAACAAGCGACTGCACGTCCCCTGCAACCAAAAATTTCGCGGTTGTGTCAAGGGTAATTACATTGTCCTTGGACCCGCCATTGACGCTGACCAGATTGAGGCTGACTTCTTTTGACAGACGATAGAGGAAACGTCCCATCATCTTGTTTGAATTACCGCGCTGCTTATGAATCTCTGCGCCAGAGTGACCTCCCAGCAGCCCGTGAAGCCTAAATGTCACAAGGCTTCCGCTTTTCTTCTCCTTATGTACGGGAAGAATGGACTCATACTGGATTCCCCCTGCACATCCGGTTGTCAGGATGCCCTCCTCCTCTGAGTCAATATTAATAAGCATCTTTCCTTTAAGCTGGTTCAAGTCGATGGCGTGGGCCCCTCCCATTCCGTCCTCCTCGTCTACAGTAAACAGAGCTTCAATGGGAGGATGAGGAATATCCTTGCTGTCCAAAACTGCCATAGCCATAGCAACAGCGATTCCGTTGTCGCTTCCAAGGGTAGTATTCCTCGCTCTCAGATATCCGTCCTCGATGTAAAGGTCTAAACCGTCCTTCTTGAAATCATGGTCAGAATCTGCCGTCTTCTCACACACCATATCCAGATGCCCCTGAAGGATAACCGGCTCGCTATTTTCATAGCCTGGGGTTCCAGGTTTTCTGATAATCACATTATTGGCCTCGTCCTGAATAAACGAAAGCTCCCTCTCCTTTGCAAATGCAGCGCAATAATCGCTAATGCGCTTCGTGTCGAAGGTTCCGCGGGGAATCTGACACATCTCCTCAAAAAACTGGAAGACCTTCTGGGGCTCAAAATTCTCTAAAACTGCCATTTGTTTTTCCTCTCTTTTCTAATAGTTATTTCTACTATCATTATGTTACATCCTTCATAAAAAATCAACAAAATCCATAGAATTATTTTAAGAGAAATAAGATTGGAATTACCATGAAACGATTACTTACAATCCTGTGCGTACTCCTGTTCTTTACCGCTATGCTCATCTTTCCAAAGGAAACCTTCCAGGGGGCAAGCTCTGGCGTGCTGCTCTGGTTTCACACCGTACTCCCAACACTCCTTCCCTTCCTGATTATATCCAACCTTCTGATACATACCGGAGCCATCAATTTGATTTCCCGCCTTCTTGCGCCAATCTTATGCCGGTTCTTTCGGGTGTCTCCCTACGGCGCCTTTGTAATCCTGATTGGATTTCTGTGTGGCTGTCCTATGGGAAGCAAGGTAACCGCAGACCTGCTGAAAAAGGAGGCGATCTGTGAAAAAGAGGCCCGCTATCTGCTGTCTTTTTGCAACAATACAAGCCCCATGTTCATTGTCAGCTACATCCTGTGGCAGAACCTTAATGTCCCCGAACTGACCCTGCCCCTTCTCACCCTGCTGACGGCAGCGCCCGTTCTGTTAAGCTTCGTCTTCCGATGTCTCTACCATATTCCAGTGCAGGGAGTATATATTACCTCCCAGGATACCCTCTCTGTAAATGGCAGAGATTCTCTGGATACTTGTATCATGAACGGCTTTGAGACCATCACTCGGATTGGCGGATACATTATCCTGTTCTCCATCCTGATCTCCTTTGCAGAGCTGATTATTGCTAAATCGGCTGCCGTTACCGCCCTCCTTTTGCCTACTCTGGAGATTACCACTGGAATCACCATGATCTGCAGCTCCCCTCTGTCCCTAAACAACCAAATCATCCTGGCCCTGGCCCTTACGTCATTTGGGGGATGGTGCGCGGCTGCTCAGACTCGTGCAATGATAATGGATACCTCCCTTCCCTTGGGCCCCTACATAGCAGAAAAACTGATTACCGCATTGGTAACCAGCCTCCTAGCATGGTGCTTCCTGTCATTCAGATAAAATACAGGTATTACATTAAATCCTCCTCATTCACAGTGAATTCCGGCTCAGGCTCTGAATTGCCATACTCCGCCTCCAGCGTGGCTGCGGACTGATCCGGAATCTCAAGCTCTGCTCTATTGTTGTGTACCATATCAAAACATTCCTGAAGGGAGTTCACAAGCCCGTCATATTTCGTGGTGTAGCTGTCAAGGGTGTGCCCAATAATGCTCTCCGCATTGGCCAATAGATCATCCGTATACTGCATGGCGCCGATTCGGATATCATTGGCGTCGCGGGTTGCATTGTCGAGAATCTCCTGGGCCTGCTCTGTGGCCGCAGTCACAATCTCATTGGCCTGGGCATAAGCCTGCTGCATAATCTCATGCTCACTAACCAGCTCGCTGGTATGAATCTGCGCCTCCTCAATCATACTGTCCGCCTTCGACTGGGCGTCTGCCAAAATGGCATCCTTATTGGCAATGATTTTCTGGTAACGCTTAATCTCATCCGGCGTCTTCATCCGAAGCTCTCGAAGAAGCTCGTCCATCTGGTCTTTATTCACGATAATCTTGGAAGTAGATAAGGGTTGAAACTTACAACTGTCAATATACTCCTCGATTTCGTCGATAATCTGTTCAATACGGCTGCTCATTAATCTACACTCTCCTTTTTCTTCATCTTCTCTGTAATCCTGTCCGCAACTGGCGCTGGAACAAACTGAGAAATATCTCCCCCAAAAGCTGCCACTTCCTTCACTGTTGTTGAACTCAGGTAAGAATATTCAAGTCTGGTGGTTAAAAACGCTGTCTCCAAATCCGGCGCCATCTTGTGGTTGGTCTGTGCCATCTGTAGTTCGTATTCAAAATCCGTAATCGCCCTCAGTCCGCGGATAATCATACATGCATCCACCCTGCGGGCAAAATCTACCAGCAATCCCCCAAACGGAAGGATTCTGACGTTCGGTATGTCACTCGTTACTTCCTCTAACATTCTAACACGTTCTTCTACGGAAAACAACGGACTTTTTGCTTTATTGTTCAATACCCCAATAATTAATTCGTCCACAAGCTTTGACGACCTTAGGATCATATCCATATGCCCATAGGTGACAGGGTCAAAACTCCCCGGATAGATGGCCCTTAACATATCCCTTTCCTCCCTGTCGGCTCAAGAAACACATGCTTGTTGGTCTTGTACACCTTGTTCTTGATGATGGTAAATCCCAGTTCTTCTGCATAAGCAAAATCCGTATCCTTTGCCGTTTCTACAATAATCACACCCTCTGGCGCTAGAAGCTCTGAGCCTGAAAGATAGGTCAGTACACGCCGTTCTAACTCCTGCCCGTAAGGAGGATCCATGAAAATATAGTCGAATTTCTTCTCTCCCTCCAGCTTATAGAGGGCTGTCATGACATCCATAGTCATGGTCATTCCCTTTCTCTCCAGGTGGGTGTGGGAAAGATTGTCCTTTACACACTGCATTGCCCTGGGATTCTTCTCCACGAACACAGCCTCCATAGCGCCCCTGCTCAATGCCTCAATCCCGATACCGCCGCTTCCTGCAAACAAGTCCAGAAAGACACAGTCATACACATAGGGCGACAGCATGTTAAACAATGTCTCCTTAATGCGGTCTGTGGTGGGGCGCGTCTCTATCCCCTCCAATGTCTTTAGTTGTAGCCTTCTTGCACTACCTGCGATTACTCTCATCTGTCTACCTCCTGGCAGTCCCTAACTTGCGGTATCGGTTCAGGCAGGCGTAAATCTCCTGCTTCCTGGGCATCGCCAGGTTCCCCGATAGGTAGCTGCCGTCACATACTGCGCCAAGTCCCTGAGAATCCAGCCTTTTATAAAGTTCTTCGATGGTCTGGCTAAGGGTCTTTTTTCCGTCGAATACATTTTCCTCCAGATGCTTCACCACATTTCCAAGAGTGACAAGCTGCTCGCTGTCCACCAACTGCTCTACATACCTTAAATCAATCGTCTCATGGTTCAGCGTCACGCCGTCGCGCCCCATGGTCTTAATCTTAATGCGCCCCTTGCTCTTAAGCGCCGGATAACTGCGAATCTTTCGGTCAAGGGAAGGCTTTTTCGGTCCCTCCTTTGGAAGCTCAAGCTTTGGATAATCCTCTGCCGCCGCCTTTGCCTCCTTTGTAATCTCCTTTGGCACATAACGGTCCATCTGCACAATGGAATCCGCCACCTGAAAATATGCGCCTGAGCTTCCCGCCACGATTACGGTGGAAATCTTGAACTCCTCATAGAGAGCCCTAACCCTCTCGATAAAAGGCGTGATGGGCTCCATATCCCGATGGATTACCCGCTGCATCAGCTCATCCCGCACCATAAAGTTCGTGGCGCTGGTATCCTCATCTATTAAAAATACCTTTGCGCCAGCTTCTACACTCTCCACCACATTTGCTGCCTGGGAGGTGCTGCCGCTGGCATCCTCCGTATCGAATGCAGCCGTATCCTTTCCGTTTGGAAGATCATTGATAAACATGGAAATATCCGTATGCTTAATACTCCTTCCATCCTCCGCCCGAATCTTCATGGCGGTGGGATCTGTCACCACGTACTCTCTTCCGTCTCCGGCAATATGGGGATACACGCCCATCTCCAATGCCTTAAGCAAGGTGGATTTGCCGTGGTAGCCGCCGCCCACAATCAGGGTCACCCCCTTTTTAATCCCCATCCCGCTAATCTTACCCCTGTAAGGAAGCTCCATAGTCACCTCCATGGACTTAGGCGACACAAATGGAACAGCCCCCTTCATGGGACGCTGTGACACGCCAGATTCTCTTGGAAGGATGGAGCCGTTTGCCACAAAGGCAACCAGTCCCATGGCTTCTAACTGGCTTTTGATGGCCTCCTGGTCCTGGGCCAGCTCCACGACCTTCTTAACCCGTTCCTTGTCAAGTCTTCCATAATACAAAGCCTTCTCCACACAAGACGGAAGGAAATCATAGAGAATCTTCTTAAGCTCACGTGAATTAATGGTCCGCCCGTTTGCCGGAAATCCCACCTCAAACCGTACCGTCACATCACCGCTTGACGGGTTAATCTCACAGGCTGTCCTCTCCAGAATCTCCTGTGAGCACCTGGTTACATTGATAATCCCACTCTTGCCTGAGCCTTTTGCCTGGAAGGAATACTGCTGAATCTGTCCATAGAAATTCCGAATCAGCATATCCTGCAGGGCAATCCGTTTATGCTTCCTGTCAAACAATTCCTTAAGGAAGCCTGCCGCCCGTCCGGGAACCCGCAGGCTTAATTTGGAGGGCGCCGCAAAAGGATCCCCCTGTACATGGTCGATAGACAATACATATCTCTGGAACTGATAAACTCCCTTCGTGTCTTTATATGCCGGATAACCCCTGTGGTCAATCCTATCTAATAATTGTCTTAAATCTTCTGCTGTCTTCATCTGCTCTCCTTTACATTTATTACGTTCATTCCCCTTCACCGCTAATAGGCAATGGCTTCCTCTCTTGACATCCAGAAATGAATCCCTGTCGTTGAATCCATCCACCGATCTTCATTAAAATCCAAAACCTCCACCCATTGGCCTTTATGATAAACAAAATTTTCATCCACCAATGACCATGCTTCGTCAAACTCCTTCGTGGAATCAAAGCTTTTGATGGTCAAAACCTTTGCCTTGCTGCACCGGCAGGAAGGAAGTGTGGCCGATGTCCTCTTTGCATCGGCAGGAATCAAAAGCTGTACAAGCCGGTCGTTCACACATTTTTTATAGCCAAGAAGCGCTCCTTTTTCGGGACAGTGCATCCGAAACCATTGAGTCTTTTCATCGGAAATAATTCCATCAAGCCTGGCATACTCAAGAACCGCGCCAAAGAGGCTAGCTCCCCGAATGTCGCAATTCCTCATATCACAATACCTTAATGAAGCTGTCTTCATGTTCGCATTCTGGAAGCTGGCCCCCTTCATAGAGCAGCCGTCAAGAAGCACATTTTCTATGATTGACCCGCTAAAATCCACGCCGTCAAGCCTTACATTCTGAAATGAGCCAAGGGTAAAATCAATCCCTGACAGAGAAAATCCGGAAAGGTCCATATCCTCAAAGGAAGCTTCTCGAAGAGATAGGCTCATATTGCTTTTCTGCCCCGCCAAAATATCTTCTAACTGTCCCTTAGACATTTTTCTCACTACAATACCCCATTTCTTCCTACAGCGCCACAATTCTTGCCCTGTGATGAATCGCCGGAAGAAACTTATTCAGCAGGTCTTTGGTTTTAAACTTCAGATGGCTGGTATTAATCCCAGGATTACATCCGAACCACTCTGCCTCTGCAACCTCCTTATCCACAATTACCTGTACATAGTCGTCCTCATCCGTCAGAAGTCCCGCCACACTTGCAGAGCCAGGCGTGGTTCCCAGATGCTCCATCATCTTCTCTGGAGGAGCAAAAGACATATGGGAAACTCCCAGCTTCTTACTGAACGCTGCCGTATCAAAAGCCTTGTTGGCTGGCATCACCAGAAGAAAGAAGGTGGTCTTCTTCTGGTTGCACAGAAATACATTCTTGCGAATCTCCGTCCCAATAGCAACGTCAATGGCAGCACATTCCTCCATGGATGCCGCCGGATCATTATCCACCTGCTCGTAGGGTATCTTTAATTTATCCAATGTCTCATACATTTTTCTCTCCAAAGGCATCCTCTCATTTGTGGGCGCCGTTGTTCTGATCTCACTGATATACATACTTTTTCCTCCATCTTAAGTCAGAGCGCTGCCTGACCTTATTATTCCCTAACATTATAGCGAATCATTTGTAAACTGTAAATAAATAACGTTAAGAACCTGTTAAAAAGAAATGAATCAGTTGCAGTTCTTTTGACAGTCATGTTAAAGTGAATATATCTACAAACAGATATCTTTATAGAAAGGATCATTCATTTCATGGAATTCTACCAGACAAAATTCGCTGAAAAATTAGAAGAAGCGTTAAAGGCAGTACTTCCCATTATCGGGCTTGTATTACTTCTTAGTTTTACCATCGCGCCGGTTTTGCCAAGCATACTCCTTTTGTTTCTGTTCGGAGCCGTACTCCTTGTCATTGGTATGATGCTCTTTACTCTTGGGGCAGAGCTTGCTATGACGCCCATGGGGGAAAAGGTGGGAACAAAGATGGCCAATTCTGGAAGAATCTGGATTGTATTCTTTCTTTGCTTTTTTCTGGGCTTTGTTATTACCATCTCGGAGCCAGACCTTCAAGTATTGGCAGAGCAGGTTCCCTCCATTCCCAATATAGTCTTAATCCTGGCGGTCGCTTTTGGCGTCGGCTTCTTTCTGGTGGTCGCCATGATGCGTATGCTCTTTTCCAGGGCCCTGCCCCCCTTGTTAATCCTGTGCTATATCATGGTATTTGTACTGGCATTTTTTGTACCAAAAGATTTCCTTGCCGTAGCTTTTGATTCTGGAGGCGTCACCACCGGCCCTATGACCGTTCCCTTTATCATGTCCATGGGTGTGGGCTTCGCCGCCGTCCGAAGCGACAAACACGCAGAGGACGACAGCTTCGGGCTGGTGGCCCTCTGCTCTATCGGACCCATTCTGGCTGTGCTGCTGCTTGGACTTTTGTATCATCCAGGCGACGCCGTTTACACGCCTAAGCCCCTTCCAAAACTCCATGATTCCGTAGAGCTATGGCAGTATTTTGCCAGAGGGATTCCAGAATACATGAAGGAAATCTTTATATCTCTCCTTCCCATAGCCATATTTTTCGCAGCCTTCCAGGCTGTATCGCTGAAACTAAAGAAAAAAACGATTCTTAAAATTATCATTGGCGTGGCCTATACTTACATTGGGCTGGTGCTTTTTTTAACCGGAGTAAACGTGGGATTTATGCCTGCCGGAAACCATCTTGGACAGACGATTGCAGCCCTTTCCTACCGATGGATTTTAATTCCCATCGGCATGATCATCGGCTATTTCATTGTAAAGGCGGAGCCTGCGGTCTACGTACTGATGGAGCAGGTAGAGGAGATTACCTCCGGAGCGATCTCCGGCAATTCCATGGGAGTGAGCCTTTCTCTGGGCGTTGCCGTTTCCATCGGCCTTGCCATGACGCGGGTGCTCACAGGAATCTCCATCTTCTGGTTCATTCTTCCGGGATATGTGATTGCAATCATCCTGTCCTTCTTTGTGCCTAAGATTTTTACTGCCATTGCATTCGACTCCGGCGGAGTGGCCTCCGGCCCTATGACCGCAACCTTTCTCCTTCCCTTTGCCATGGGCGCGTGTCAGGCGGTAGGAGGAGATATTGTACGGGATGCCTTTGGGATTGTTGCCATGGTTGCCATGACGCCCTTAATTGCAATCCAAATTCAGGGAGTTGTCTACAAATTCCGCGCCGGTAAAGGTGAAATTACTGTACCAGAAACAGCATCCTATCTTGATATCCTGGCAGATGATGATATTATAGAGTTATAGAAATCAGGGAAAATTGCTTACAGACGGCAATTAGCTCCCGGCAGGAGGAATCTTTATGAATTCGGTCTTTATGCTTGGCATTATTGCAAACAGAGGAATACGCGAGAAATTCATTCAGTTTTTTAAACTTCACAATATCCATGTGACTCTAACCGTACTTGGGGAAGGAACTGCCAACAGCGCCATCCTCGATTACCTTGGAATGGAGGCCACCCAGAAGACCCTCTACTTTGCCTTCGTCACCTGGGATACCTGGAAATTACTGAAAAAGGACTTGTACGCCCAGGTTAAGATTGACGTCCCTGGCAGGGGAATCGCATTTCTGATTCCCTTAAGCAGTATCGGCGGAAAGACACGGCTAAAGTACCTTACAGTGGGTCAGGAACTTTCAATCGAGGAGGAAAGCACATTGCAGAACACAGATTATGAATTATTAATTACCATCGCAAATTCAGGATATATTGAGACCATCATGGACGCGGCAAGAAGCGCAAACGCGCCAGGCGGCACAGTAATCCACGCCAAGGGAACTGGTGCGAAGCACGCCAAACGTTTCCTTGGGATTTCTCTTGCGGAGGAAAAAGAGATGATCTTTATCGTGGTGCGCAAGCAGCAGAAAAACGGGATTATGAAAGCAATCATGGAGCAGGCGGGGACCCAAAGCCCTGCAGGCGGAATCATCTTCTCCCTTCCAGTCACAAGTACGGCAGGGCTTCGGATGTTGGAGGAGGATACGTAAAAAGGAGAATTATCATGAAATATATACTTGCATCAGCTTCACCGAGAAGAAAAGAACTGTTGACACAGGCAGGATTTGTATTTGAGGTAATCCCCTCCTCCATTGAGGAAAAAATTACCAAAAAAGCGCCCGCCGAAATTGTGATGGAGCTTGCATCCCAGAAGGCTAATGATATATTTTGCCGATACGGCACAAAGGATTGCGTCGTAATCGGAGCAGATACCATTGTCGTTTACAGAGATGAGCTTCTGGGGAAGCCTAAGGACAAAGCAGAGGCATACGATATGCTCTCCATGCTTGCAGACAGAACCCACCAGGTTTATACTGGCGTATCGTTAGTCATTTCCAAAAAAGGACGGGTGCATACAAGGACGTTCTATGAAGCAACGGATGTCACCTTCTGCCCTGTAAGCAAAGAAGACCTTCATACCTATGTAGAGACAGGCGACCCGCTGGACAAGGCGGGTGCCTATGGAATACAGGGTCCATTTGCCGTCCATGTAAAATGTATTAATGGGGATTATAACAATGTGGTAGGGCTTCCGGTCTGCCGTCTCTATCAAGAATTGCTGACCGAATATCCATCCCCTTTATCTGAACCATAGCAATACCTGTTTTTGATATCTCCCAGAGCCTTTGCATGTTTGCAGGGGCTTTTCCACTCTTTTGCAATCTGTTTCCTTAATTCTGTGTCAAACAGCTTGGGCGGCTGAATATCCAGCCTCTCATGTACCTTGTCATTCTTTGATGCGTAATTAAATGACTCTGTATCCATAATCTGCCGCTGGGCCTCCTCCCATGCTTCTTTTCCCTGCTTTAAATATTTCTGCCGGTAATAGTTAATATCGCTGATCACCCTTCCATGGTCATCCTCCTCAAGCACATTCCACTGGCTTACAAAAGAGCCGTCCCTATCAATGATAAATTCTGAATGAAAATCCGGTGTAAGCCGTTTCTTGTTCTCATGTCCCTTCTGGTATTTTCGGTAGCTTAAGCCAGAAGGATATTTATTGTGCAGCCTTGCTGGTTCCCGAAGCATCTTAGCGCCATTTTGCCCGCCCCACTCTAAGGGAGCGCGCACATATTCCTTAAGGGCTTCCTCGTCTGTCATCCCCTCTTTCTTAAAGTTTCTTCGGATATATGCAATATTATGCCGGTCAATGTACATCCGGAACTGATGGAGCATTCGGCCCTCTGGGTCGCCCAATATGCTTAATCCAGTTTCACCGTATATTTTTTCCATATCAGCGGCAAAATCTCGGAAAATTTTTCCATAAGGTGGAACCTTCTCTCCCACACAGAATCCATGTTTCAGTTGAAGCATTCCGTTCTCGTCAATATATCCTCCCATACTATGAAGCAAATCCAACATACGATTGGATTCTTTATGCTTAGACATTGTGTCATCTCCTTTTTATTGACATTATCTTTCATATATTTAGTATATCTGGAGGACAAAGCTCTGGTTAGTATCTCTTTTTAATACTACTTAAATATGTAATTCATATTGATATTCATATCCTTCTACTTCTGAAGACTTATTTTTTCTTCCTCCAGATGTACCTGTCCGAGACATTCCAAGCTTTTCCATAATTTTGTATGACGCAACATTCTCGGCATCACAGTGGGCAATAAAATCCTTAATATGAAGCTCTCTGATGGAATAGTCCATCAATGCTGCCGCAGCCTCGTAAGCAATCCCCTGTCTCCAATACTTTTTATTAATAATCCATCCCATTTCGCCATAGGAAGCTTCGTTCAGATATAAGCTTACTGCCCCAACCTGCTGATTCTCATAGATAATGGCAAACTCATAAAAGGATGGTGCATCCAATGCCCATTCCTTATCTGCCATTTGAAGGAATTCCTTGGTTTCTTCTATGGATTCATTGGGCAAAAAAAGCATATATTTGGTATTTTCTAAATCAGACGCATACTCGTGCACTGTTTCCAGATATTTCATTCCCAGTGGTTTTAAGGTTAATCTTTCGGTTTTAATCGTCAGCATTCCTTATTCCTCCTTTTACATTCTTCATACAGAGCATTTTCATCTCAGGCACTCCAATATCATCCGCAATCACCCTACATTTGGTCATAAGAAGAAAATATATATTCTTTCTCTCATCACTCAAACATTCATAATTTGCCTGTCCCTTTGCAATCACAATATCCGCTTTGTGATATATTTCCTGAAATTCCTTTGAAGTCCGATGAAGTACAGTCCCTAATGAGGAATCTCCGTTACTTAAGACTGCCGCGTAAGCATCTATTCCCACTCTGTAGGCATCCTCCTCCACAGAATCATTCACAACGGCCTCTCCCCGCGTTGCAAAAAACACCTGACAGCAAGGATTGAGCTCATGAATCTTTTTAATCAGAAGCTTATCAAGACAGATTTCCCCGCAATTATCTCCCAGATAGAAAAGCGTCTGTGCTGTGCGAATCTCCTGGCTTAAAAGCAGGGAGTCGTCTACTTCCAACGCTTCCTCTTTCAGTCTCTTAAAACAAGCTTCTATATCTGAAGGCAGCAAGGCGTGAATGGGGTTGAAATCAATGATATTCCCGATTATCGCATATTTGATGCTCTCAAGAAAAGGATTCTTTGATTCATGGATCTCCTGCTCCAAGCTTGGAAGCTGTTCTAAGAACAGCTCGTTATAATGTTCTCTGGTTTCTTTATAAGGGTCGTCACAGCCTGTTTCCCTTTTTAACAGCCCAAAAATCCTGCCAATCAATTCAGGGGTGGAAGCCCCTTTAAAATCAACGGTGCTTAAATAGGCGAATACCTTTCTTAACAAATCATCCTTATCTTTTAATCCCACCATATCCGCTACCTTGATTGTCTGATTTACAATACAAGGGATGCATTTTTCTTTTATTCTCATAATTTTCTCCATAAAAAATATCTGAATCTAAAAAATAGAGTGTCCATAGACACTCTATTCATTGCACATATTAATTATATTTGCGTTTTCTAGCAGCTTCTGACTTCTTCTTACGTCTTACGCTTGGCTTCTCGTAATGTTCTCTCTTACGAATCTCCTGCTGAATACCAGCCTTCGCACAGTTTCTTTTGAATCTGCGTAAAGCGCTATCTAACGTCTCGTTTTCTTTAACGATTACATTTGACATACTCTCACACCTAACCTCCCCTCCAGTCCATATTGTGCATTATACGACTGTTCGGGTATTTTTCTTGCACTACATAAGATTATAACACATATTTCCATAACGTCAATATTTTTTTCTCGAATATCTGCATAATCTTTATTTTTTGTTATTATTTTAACTGACTTTCAAGTAATTCTGCAGCTTTTGCCAGGGCGTCGCTGATTCCCTCAGGGTTCTTTCCGCCTGCCTGGGCCATGTTGGGGCGTCCGCCGCCGCCGCCGCCCACTAAAGCTGCCGCCGCCTTTATCAGATTGCCTGCGTGTGCCCCGCGGTCCATAGCCTCCTTTGTGGCCATAGCCATAAGGCTTACCTTGCCCTCTGCGGCCGAAGCCAGCAGGATTACGCCCTCGCCCATTTTTTCCTTTAACTGGTCGCCAAGGTCCCGAAGCCCGTTCATGTCAACGCCCTCCACCTTTGCGGCAAGGAGTTTCACACCTTTTACGTCCGTCACCTGGCTTAGAATGTCCTTTGCCGCATCCTTGGCAAGTTTACTCTTTAAGCTCTCAAGCTCACTGTGCAGAGCCTTATTTTCGCTAAGCAGATGGGAAACCTTCTCCGCCAGGTTATCCGGCCTCGCCTTTATGAGCTTTGCCGCCTCCAGAAGCTTGTTTTCCAGCTCATGATAATAATCCATCAACCCCTTGGCTGTAAGCGCCTCAATCCTTCGCACACCGGCGGCAACGCCCGTCTCAAAGAGAATCTTGAACGCAAGTATCGCGCCTGTATTTCCTACGTGTGTGCCGCCGCAGAACTCAATGGAGAAATCGCCCATGCTGACAACCCGCACGATATCCCCGTACTTCTCACCAAACAAAGCCGCCGCTCCTGTCTTTCTCGCTTCTTCAATCGGCATATTCTCTGCCTTCACAGTCAGGGACTTACGAATCTGCTCATTAACAATCTCCTCCACACGACCTAATTCCTCTGGAGTCAATGCAGAGAAATGGGTAAAGTCAAAACGAAGCCTGTCCGCATTTACCGAGGAGCCTGCCTGCTCCACATGATTTCCCAGAACCATACGCAGAGCCTTATGGAGAAGATGGGTGGCGCTGTGGTTATTGGCAGAAAGAGAGCGGTTCTTTGGGTCCACCTTAAGCGTCACCGTGTCCCCTGCCTTAATCATGCCTCTTGTCACATGGCCGATATGTCCGAATTTGCCGCCTAAAAGCTTCACAACGTCCTCAACCTTAAATTCTCCGTCCCCAGTCGTAATCATCCCTCTATCGGCCTCCTGGCCGCCGCTGGTGGCATAGAAGGGCGTCTGCTCTACAAAAATCGTTCCTCTCTCGCCCTCCAAGAGTGCATCGGCAATTTCTGTATCTGTCGTAAGAACGGTTACTTTGGAATCACAGGTCAGTTTGTCATACCCCACAAACTCTGTAGTAATGGCTGGATCAATAGACTCATAGACCGTCACGTCCGCACCCATATAATTCGTAACCGCCCTTGCGCCCCGCGCAGTTTCTCTCTGAAGGTCCATGGCCTTCTGAAAGCCTTCCTCGTCCACAGACATTCCTTTTTCTTCCAGTATCTCACGGGTCAGGTCAAGGGGGAAGCCATAGGTATCATAGAGCTTAAAGGCGCTTTGGCCCTTAAGAGTCTTAACTCCCTTAGAAGCCATCTCCTTTACCATATCAGCCAGGATAGACAAGCCCTGGTCAATGGTCTTGCTAAACTGTTCCTCCTCCTTTGCCACCATTTTGAAAATAATTTCTTTCTTCTCCTCCAACTCCGGATATCCGTCCCTGGAGCCTTCAATCACTGTTTGAGCCAGCTTCACAAGGAATTCACCCTGAATATTCAGGATTCTTCCATGGCGGCAGGCACGGCGCAAAAGGCGGCGCAGCACATAGCCTCTTCCCTCATTAGAGGGCATGATTCCGTCGGAAATCATGAAGGTCACGGAACGGATATGGTCTGTAATGACACGAATAGATACATCTGTATCAGCATCCTTGCCGTACTCCACACCCGCAAGTTCACAGACATGGGTTCTCAGGGCCTTAATGGTATCAATGTCAAACATGGAGTCTACATCCTGCACAATGCAGGCCAGACGTTCAAGACCCATTCCGGTGTCAATGTTCTTCTGCTCAAGCTCTGTATAATGATTGTTCCCGTCATTGTCAAACTGGGTAAATACATTGTTCCAGATCTCCATATAGCGGTCACAGTCGCAGCCTACCCTACAGTCTGCCTTGCCGCAGCCATATGCCTCCCCGCGGTCATAGTACACCTCGGAGCACGGTCCGCAGGGACCGGCGCCATGCTCCCAGAAGTTGTCCTCTTTTCCAAACCGGAAGATTCTCTCCGGCGCAATCCCAATCTCCTTATTCCAGATCTCCCACGCCTCGTCATCCTCCAGATACACAGACGGATACAGCCTGTCAGGGTCAAGACCTACAACCTCTGTCAAAAATTCCCATGTCCAGTGGATGGCTTCCCTCTTAAAATAATCTCCAAAGGAGAAGTTTCCAAGCATCTCAAAAAACGTACCGTGCCGCGCTGTCTTCCCCACGTTCTCAATATCCCCTGTGCGGATGCACTTCTGGCAGGTGGCAACCCGCCTCTTCGGGGGAATCTCCTGTCCAGTAAAATAAGGCTTCAGCGGCGCCATCCCCGAATTAATCAGCAACAGACTCTTATCGTTATGCGGCACCAGCGAAAAGCTTTTCATTTTTAAATGCTCCTTGCTCTCAAAAAAATCAAGAAACATCCTTCGCAATTCATTTACTCCGTATTTCTGCATGATATCCTCCTGTTTTTATTCTGGCCAAACCAGACTCTAAGAAATAATTATAAAGAGAAGCAGGCGGTTTGTCAATGTTCCACCTGCTTCTCTTTTATGACTGTGCCATTGCTTTCTCAAAAGCCTCCAACAACATCTCCCGTTCCAGCGGCTTGTACACGAATGCTTTTACACCAATATTATCCGCTTCGTTAATCGTATCGTCATACGCCAGGGAAGATACCATCACAATTCTGGCAAAGGGATAATCCTTCAAAATTGCTTCAGCCGTCTCCAGGCCGTCTATTCCGGGCATAATAATATCCATCGTCACCAGGTCCGGATCCACCTCGCCGTACCGGTCGATAGCCTCCTCTCCATCCCGACAGTAAGCTACAATCTCATAATCTGTGCCCGCCAGTAGCTTCTGCATCTGCATTTCAATTACTCGGGAATCATCCACCACCATGAGTCGCTTTCCCATAAGATGCCTCCTTCTTAAAGCTTATTATCATGTTCCATATTATGTTGCAAAAAAAACGCCTACTTTTCCTTCGGCTCAAGACAGGTCAGCTCTGCATTCTCATTACCGTCGCTGGTATACACAAGCTCAAAATGCTCGCCACACCCCTCCGGTACATAACGTCCCTGATGAAACGACGGGATCCCAAAACGGGAAGCCACCTTCGTTACCTGGTACAGCCGCGCTGCAATCTGTCCGCACAACATATTAAAATACTCTTTTGAAAAATCTTCTACATCCTGATGTGTAATTTCTTCTTCCTGCATCATATACTTTGTCAACCGGGCAAACAAGGACGCCTCCGCACACATTGACACACTTGTGCGGAGTCCCCGTTCAAAAGTCGCATATACTGTATACATCTCACCCGTCGGCTTGACATTGCCCTGCTTAAGCGATATTCCGGCTGCCTGCTGCGTCACGCCGCGGGTAATCTGATCAAAAATTTCTTTCAATCCCTCCTGGGGTACTACAGTATCCAAGTAAATCCCCCTTTCGTATAGTACAGGAGCTACAATAGACAAATCTCTCCGCCCACCAGCCTTGCATCCACCATACTGGTCTCCTTAGCCAATGGCATCGTCAGATCCCCGATGGTAAGCGCCACTCCCGGATAGGCAATGCTGCACTTAAGCCTGCATCCACCCTGCTCCTCCAGCTTTTCCTTAATCTTCTTAAGCTCTTTATCAAACTGGCTAAGCTTCATCCGACCAATGGACAAATCCAACCGAAGCTTACCCATACGCTGGGTTCTTGTGGGACTGTCTGGCTGGCGTTCAAGCTTTTCAAGTTCAGCCTCCTGCTTTTTAATGTTCAGTAACAGGGTCTCCCTCTCGAAATCCGCAAAGGGCTGTCCCCCCAAAAATATAGAAGTAACACTTTCTGATTTTGAGCCGACAACCTTGGCGTCTACCCCCTGGGCCGCTCGAATTCGTCCGCCGATAATTGTTCCTCTTCCGCTGCGGACATTCACCTCACCGTCACAATATACGTCGCAGTTTACAATACAATCTGTCTGCAGGCTTCCCCGACAGTGAACCGTACAGTTCTCCATATACTTTGCGTAAACATCATGGTGCGCTCGAATCATTGCCCTGGAATCACCCAGAATTCCCTTGGCTACAATCAGGTCGCCGCCCGCTTCAATCTCGGCAGCCTCCACGACTCCGTCAATGGTAACATTCCCGATTGTACGAACCGAAAATCCGCTGCCTACATCACCATGAATATGTACATCGCCCACAAAATTAATATTACCAGTAGAAAAGTCTACATTCCCGCTAATCTCCAGAACAGACTTAACCACAAAGCTGCGTCCGCTGAATTCCACACGCCCCGCCTTAACCGCCAGAAGCTGCATTCCATCCTCACTGGCCTCAGTATTACGTCCTTTAGGAAGACTCGGTGTCTTTCCTTCCTTGCACGTAATCTCCTCGTCCAATACCGTTCTTCCCGCAACTCCGGGCACGGGAGGCACAATCTGACAGATGGGCTGCCCCTTTTCCACATTCTGGACAATATTCAAGTGGAAATAATCCACCCTGCCGTGCTCATCCTCCTCAAACTTCTTTCTGACATTACGCTTGAAGAAGTCTTCAATATAGCCGTCCTTCCCATGAACGACCGCCCTGCCCCGCGCAATCAGGAACAGATGGAAGTACCGGTCTTGTGCGTCAGGCAGCGCATCTAAAAGCTCCGTATTCAGTCCATAGGAAACGCCGCTCTCCTTCAGAATCCCGTCCAGCATCTCCTTATCCAGTTCCCTTCCTTCTCCTATAGGCGGAAACACAACAAGCCATGCGGCCAACTGATCAACGGTAACATAAATAAGAGGCTGTGCATCCAGTTGGAATGGTGGTTCTTCTTCCACTTCCTCCTCCCCATCTTCCTTTGCCTCAGACTCCTCCTCGGAAGGCGACTCTGGCTCCGGCTCCTTGGGAATCTGTGACAGACGGTCAGCAGCTACGGCCGTAATCGCTCTGCGAAGCCGTGACAACTCTTTTTCCAGATTCTCATCCACAGGCCCGTCGTCATCTCCGTAATCCAACCGCAGATGTGGGAGCGGTGCATATCCCACCTGCTCTCTCCATTTCTCATATAACAGGATAAACGGATGCTCATGGGATAATATCAGTTGATTTATGTCAGGTTCAGGCTGGGGCTCTGACAAAGGTACCGTCTGATCTCCCTGTATTGGTTCCAGATCCGGTAACGATTGTTCTTGGGATTGTTCCTGAGCATGTTCCCCATCCCGCTCTGTCCTTTTGAAACCAAACAATCGACCCCAAAAACCACTCTTAAACTCCATACTTCTCCACCTCCCTTATCAAAATCTATCGGGCAGAATACATAAAAACAAAAAGGCTCCGACAATAAACTACCTCGATAAATATTGGTGTTATCAATCTTGACATACTGCTACAATTCTTATTATACTCTCGTCCATACCATATTGACAAGAGGAAATTTGTATAAATGTCTAAAAATCTCGTACAATTATTTTAATTCAATCTCTTCAAGCTCCTTTGGCGGCAGCTTTTTCGTAGACCCTGCCACCAGCTCCTGAACCTTTTTCTTCGCCTTGTCTACCTGAAGATTGGTTCCGGCTCCAGCCACACAGCCTCCCGGACAACCCATTCCTTCAATCAAGCAGCCGTTCATGCGGCCCACCTTGGCGAGAGAAAGAATCTTCTTACATTCTGCAAGCCCTTCTGCATGGGCAATCTTAACATCCACACCCGGATAGTATTCCTTGACACAGTTCTCGATGGCGTTCGCCACACCGCCTGCATAGGCGTACCCGCGTCCTGCTCCTGTGGCATTGTGGAAGGAGGATTCCGCCTCATACTTACTCAAGTCAATATCCTTTGCATCGAACATGGCCTGAAGTTCTTCAAAGGTAATGACAAAATCCACATCACTTCTGACCGTTCTTCGCATAGCCTCCAGCTTCTTGGCCGCACATGGTCCGATGAACACCACCTTTGCATTGGGATGCTCCTTCTTAATGGTACGTGCCGTGGCAACCATGGGGGTCAGCTCCTGAGACACCTGCTCTACCAAATCCGGAAAATACTTCTTAGCAAGCATGGCCCAGGACGGACAGCAGGAGGTTAGAAGGAACGGAAGCTCTCCTGTTGTCACCTTATTTACATAATGGTGCGCCTCCGCGATGGCTCCTATGTCCGCTCCCAAGGCAACCTCATAGAATTCGGAGAACCCAAGCTCCTGAAGAGCTGCTTTTAGATTTCTCGGAGTGATATTGTCGCCGAACTGTCCGGCAAATGCAGGCGCAATCTCGGCAATAATCTGGTCGCCTTCTGACAATGCCCTTGCAAGCTGGAAAATCTGTGATTTATCGGAAATAGCGCCGAAGGGGCAGCTTACCATACACATACCGCAGGAAACACATTTCTCATTATTAATTACAGCCCTGCCATGCCTGTCTGTCTCAATCGCTCCCACCCCACAGGCTTTTGCGCAGGGACGCTCCTTCTTAGAGATGGCGTCATAGGGACAGGCAGCTTTACATTTTCCACACTTAATACATTTTGACTGATCTATGTAGGAACGACCATTTACCATGGAAATGGCGCCTTTTGGACAGACCTCCATACAAGGATGGGCCAGACATCCCTTACAGACGTTGCTCACCTCGTAGCCCTTCTCCTCACACCCTTCGCATGCGGACGGGATGACCTGCATAAGCGGCGGCTCATAATATTTATCGGAAATGTTGCTGGCCTCCACACCCATTGTCAGGTGGACCGGCTTATTCTCTGGTCTTAAAGAAAGTCCCATCGCAAGCCTTAAACGCTCTCTTACGACTGCACGAGCACGGTAAACGCTCTCGCGGTACTTCATAGTATCTTCATTCACAATCTTGTACGGAATTTCTTCCATGTCATTAAGCAAAGTATCGGCATCTGCTTTAAAACCAAGCCTTGCTACCTCCTCAAATACGGTTCTTCTGATCCTTCTGACTGTGGTATCCAATCCTCTTATCATACAGACAATTCCTCCTAAACTATATGTAGATTTTTGTTATCTGATATAAATATACTTGATTGTTAAATAATTGTCAACCAATTCCAATGTTCTATATTTGAAACAATCTATTAACCTTTACAACAGGAAAATATTATGCTTTTTACAGGTTTCCCGCATCTCCTTGGGCCAAAGGCTTGCCTGAACCTCCCCCACATGGGCGCGGTCCAAAAGCAGCATACAAAGCCTTGACTGTCCGATTCCGCCGCCAATAGTGTATGGAAGCTCTCCCCTTAACAACATCTGGTGATAGGGAAGTTCTTTACGCTCCTCACAGCCTGCCTTTTGTAGCTGCTCCTCCAGAGATTTCTCATCCACCCGAATTCCCATACTAGAGATCTCTAGGGCGCTTTTTAGATGCTCAAACCAGAACAGGATATCCCCGTTCAACTGCCAGTCGTCATAGTCCGGCGCCCGCCCGTCGTGAGGCTTGCCGCTTGCAAGCTTATCCCCAATCTTCATCAGGAATACACAACCATACTCCTTTGTAATCAGGTTCTCCCTCTCCTTTGGCGTCTTGTCCGGATAACGGTCCTCCAACTCCTGGGAGGTGATAAAGGTTACATCCGCTGGAAGCTTCTTGGCAGCATCCGGATATTTGTACCACACCTCATGCTGCATATGCTTGATAATCTTGAAAATATTGCGGACAGTCTCTTTTAGCGTTTCTTCTGTCCGTTCCTCCTTCGTAATTACCTTTTCCCAATCCCACTGGTCCACATAACAGGAATGAAGATTATCCAGCTCCTCATCGCGGCGGATGGCATTCATATTCGTGTACAGCCCTTCTCCTGGCAAAAAGCCGTATTCATGCAGCGCCATACGCTTCCACTTGGCAAGAGAATGCACCACTTCTACCGTCTCATCCGGAATTCCGGCAATATCAAATTTAACCGGACGCTCCACCCCGTTTAAGTCGTCATTCAAACCGCTGCTTTTCTCCACAAACAGCGGGGCTGAGATTCTCTCCAGATTCATCTCTTTCCCAAACTCCTTCTGGAATGTGTCACGAATATACTTAATGGCTTCTTGCGTCTCACGGACACTGAGCCTTGGATCATAATTTTCTGGTAATATTAAAGACATGTCTTTTCTTCCTTTCATAGTTTAACTTTCTTTTGCAAATATTTTCTGCGCATAATAAACAGATTGCATAGCGTCCTTTCCATAGAAATCCGCCCCAATCATATCTGCATACTCCTGATTCAGCACAGCGCCGCCCACCATTACCTTACAATCTGGTTTTTGCTGTCTTAACAGTTTTATCGTGTCCTCCATACTTACAACCGTGGTGGTCATCAGCGCGCTTAGGCCCACCAAACGGACCTCCTCCATGACAGCACATTTTACAATCGTCTCCGGCGAAACATCCTTTCCCAAATCAATTACGTCAAAGCTGTAATTCTCAAGCAGCACCTTTACAATATTTTTCCCAATATCATGAATATCCCCCTTCACTGTTGCAAGGATTACTTTGTTCTTTACCTGTCCGCCCTTCTGTGCAAGAGAATCCTTAAGCACAGCAAATGCAATCTTAGCAGCATCTGCGCTCATAAGAAGCTGGGGAAGAAACACAGTCCCTTTCTCGAAGCCCTTCCCCACCTCATCCAATGCCGGAATCAAATACCGGTTGATAATTTCAAGAGGCTCCTGGGTCTTTAGAAGCTCCAATGCTTTATGGTGGGCTTCCTCTTTTAATCCCTTTTCAATAGCAACTCTTAACGTAAGGCCGCTGTCTTGGGAAGGGTTAGATAAATTTTCATGAGTAAAGGCGCCATATTTGCGGATATAGGCTTCACAATTTGGGTCATAGCCCATCAATGCACAGAAGGAGTCATAGGAGCGCATCATATCCTCAGAGGAAGGGTTAATAATTCCTGCGCTCAATCCACTATGCAGCGCCATGGTATAGAAATTAGCGTTAATCACAGGACGGCAGGGAAGACCAAAGGAAATGTTGGAAACACCTAACACCGTACAAACACCATAGGCTTCACGAACCATTCTTAGCGCGTCAAGGGTAGTCTTGGCACCCTCCGGCTCTGAGCTGATTGTCATGGCAAGCACATCCACTACGATATCCTTCTTTGCAATCCCGTATTTCGCCGCTTCTTCTATTATCCTTCCAGCAATGCGGCATCGACCTTTCGCAGTCTTTGGGATTCCCTCCTCGTCGATGGTAAGGGCCACAACTGCGCCGCCGTATCTTTGTATCAAGGGGAAAACAGCATCCATAACCTCCTGCTTTCCATTAACAGAATTAATCATGGGCTTTCCATTATAGATACGCATAGCGCTTTCCATGGCACGGATATCCACAGTATCAATCTGCAAAGGAAGGCTTGTCACGCTCTGCAATTCCGTTACGGCCTCCCTCATCATAGACACCTCGTCAATATCCGGAAGCCCTACATTGACGTCAAGGATATGGGCGCCTTTATCCTGCTGGGTGACACCCTCCCTTAAAATATAATCCATATCATGGTCTTTTAACGCCTGTTTAAACTTCTTCTTTCCTGTTGGATTAATCCGTTCACCGATAATCACAGGCTTTCGGTTCAACACAACTGCCCTGCCATAAGAGGAAACAATGGTATCCTCTTTTACCACAGGAGGCTTGGGAGACCGTCTACCCGCCATCGCTACCATGGCGCGGATATGGTCTGGCGTAGTTCCGCAGCAGCCTCCAACGGCACACGCGCCAAGCTTCAGAATCTCCCCCATGGTTTCTGCAAATTCCTCTGGCGCTACATCATAATACACCTCCCCATTTTTCTGTTTTGGAAGCCCCGCGTTAGGCTTTACAATAACAGGTATGGAGGTGTACTCCATAATTTGTCTTAGCACCGGAAGCATCTGGCTGGGTCCTAAGCCACAGTTAATCCCCAGGGCGTCCACACGGAGCCCCTCTAGCATGGCCACCACCGCAGGCACATCCCCGCCTGTCAGAAGTTTCCCCTTCTCGTCAAATATCATGGTAACAGTGACTGGAAGGCTTGTATTCTCCTTGGCAGCCAATACCGCTGCCTTCACTTCATAGGTGTCGCTCATAGTTTCAATATGAATAAAATCCGCACCGGCAGCCTCTCCGTAGCCCATGACCTGACCAAATGCCTTATATGCATCTTCAAATTCCAAATCTCCCATAGGCTTTAATAGTTTACCGGTAGGGCCTACATCAAAGGCAATATAGGTCCGCCTTTCATCGTGCACGCCAAGGGCTGCCGCCTTCTTTGCGTTTGCTACGGCAGCTTCTACAATCTCCTTTAAACAGTATTGGGAGCCATGAAATTTCAAGGCATTTGCACCAAATGTATTGGTCAGGACAATATCGCTGCCGGCTTCAAAATATTGGCGATGGATGTCAATAATCTCGTCGGGGTGGGTCAGATTCCATGTTTCGGGAAGCTCTCCCGCCTTGAGTCCTTTCGATTGAAGGAGGGTGCCCATACCTCCGTCAAAATATAACAGGTCTTTTCCTAAACGTTTTCGTATCATATCATCTACCTTATCCTTAAAATGCTTCATATTTAAATGCGGCGGTAATTACAGTCAATTTTATCGCAGGATTCACAGCCCTGCACATGACAGGGAATATTCATTTTACTCAGTCCGATTACAGCCGTCACTGATTTTGTGGGGGTTAGCATATTACCCTCAGTCATGGATAAACCAATCCTCTTTGGCGCGTCCAGCATACGGAGAATCTGCTCCTGATGAAGAATAGAGAAATCCCCGTAACCAGGACTGAATCTGGGCCTTAAGTAGTACCCATTTTCTTCCTCCTCCCTTCGCAGCTTCTCCTGGCAGCAATCCAGATATTCTTCCAGCATGGCTGCTGCGCATGCCTGCAGAATCACAACTCTTGCCATATCGGTAAGCGTATACCTGCGAAGAAGGGTATCTACACCCACTCCAAGGGTCGCGCCAAGGATGAAGGCTTTCTCACAGCTTTTTAAATTCCTTGAAAGATTCCTGCTTTTGATCTTTAATGTTCCGATAGACAGACAGCCCTCATCTTCCATGGACACGTCAAAAATGCGATAAATGCTCCGTCTGCCTGCCGCCTCCTCCAATTCCCTAAAAGAACTGGAGATTAGCGCAAGCGTACGGCCATCTATCGCATGGTTTCCGTATCCTAAGTAACGAACTGCCTCTTTTGTTCTTACATCCATACGTTTTCCTTCTTTATGAATCTGAAACCATATTGAAAAAGCTCTTATTATGCTACAATCTCTGACAGGTTCCTCATGATTGCCTCGGCAACCTCCGGCTTGTTCATGGAATATACATGAATATGATTCACACCGTTTGCAATCAAATCTATAATCTGGTCAGTAGCATATGCAATCCCTGCCTGCTGCATTGCCCCAGGATCATCACCGAACCGGTCAACGATTGCCCGAAACCTCTCCGGCAGAATGGTTCCCGACAGGCCGCCAATCCTTGCAATCTGCTTCTTGTTGGTAACCGGCATGATTCCTGGAAGCACCGGAACCGTAATGCCTTTTTCACGGATTCGATACAGGAAATTATAGAGGATATTGTTATCAAAAAACATCTGGGTGGTCAAAAAATCCACTCCGCAGTCAACTTTATGCTTCAAATTCCGGATGTCATCCTTCTTATGCTCTGTCTCTACATGGCCCTCCGGATAACAGGCGGCGCCGATACAGAACTCCCCCTGCTTACGGATATCCTCAATCAGCTCACTGGCATAGCGATAATGGCTTGGCAGCGGGAACTCACTCTCTGAAGGAATATCTCCCCTGAGGGCCAGGATATTCTCAATCTGATTCTCCTTCAACTGGTCTATAACCCTATGGACCTCCTCCTTTGTGGAGGAAACACAGGTTAAATGTGCCAGGCTCGTCACGCCAAAATCCTTCTCAATCTGGGTGGCAATACTGACGGTATTCTTGCTGGTGCCGCCGCCTGCGCCATAAGTCACGCTGATAAACGACGGCTTCAACGCCGCAATCTTCCTCGTAGCGCTAAGCACGCTGTCATATCCCGCGTCGGTCTTTGGCGGAAATACCTCAAAGGAAATATGCGGTTCTTCACTCTTAAGTATATCTCGAATCTTCATAGTTATCTTTCCTTCATAAACACTGCGTCTCCTACATGCTGTCGTAGAGAGCCTCATACTGCTTCGCAGAATTCCCCCATGAGAAATCCTGGCTCATAGCGCGTTCCACCATCTTATTCCAGTCCCGTTTTCTGTCGTAATAAATCCTCTCAGCATAACGAACCGTTGCCATCATCTCATGGGCATTATAATTCGTAAAGCTAAAGCCTGTACCCGTCTTCTCGTATTCATTGTATGGCTCAACCGTATCCTTAAGTCCACCCGTCTCCCTTACAATCGGAAGGGTGCCGTATCTTAAGCTCATCAACTGGCTCAATCCGCAAGGCTCAAACAGAGACGGCATCAAAAAAGGCGTCGCAGGAAGCATAGATTCTATGGGACAATGGGTCTGAATAATAAATGTTGGCAGACACCTTTCCCTGATACTTCCATTCAAAATGACGGAACATGTTCTCATACTTCTCCTCACCTGTGCCGAGCACCACAATCTGAATGGCATCCTGGCAAAGCTCATCCATCACATAGGCAACCAAGTCAAAGCCCTTCTGGTCCGTAAGCCTGGACACAATACCAATCATCATGGTATGAGTATCCTGATTCAGATTCAGCTCCCTCTGAAGCGCCAGCTTGTTCTTCACCTTCTCCTTACGGAAATTATCGATATCATAATTCTTCTCGATATGCGGGTCTGTGGCAGGATTATAGTCGTCATAGTCGATACCGTTGACGATACCGGAGAGACAGTTGGCCTTGGCATTCATAAGCCCGTCCAGCTTCTCGCCGTAGAACGGCATCTTAATCTCCTCAGCATAGGAATTACTAACCGTAGTAACTCTGTCGGCATAGACGATGCCTCCCTTTAAGTAGTTGGCATCCTTGTACGCCTCTAGCTTGTCCGGTACGAAGTAATACTGGGGCAGACCTGTAATGTCACGGACTCTCTTGGTATCCCAGGTTCCCTGGAACTTTAAGTTATGTATGGTCATAATTGTCTTAATTCCGCGGTAATACTCGGTTCCAAACCGGAAATTGTCAAGATAGATAGGAATCAGTCCTGTCTGCCAATCGTGGCAGTGGATGATATCCGGACGGAAATCAATCACCGGCAAAGCGCTTAACACTGCCTTGGAGAAGAACGCAAACTTCTCGATATCAGCATACATATCTCCATAAGGTGCAAAGCCGTTAAAATAATACTCGTTATCTATAAAATAGAATGTAATTCCCTCGTGTTCGTATGTCAGTACGCCTACATACTGCTTTCTCCAGTTCAAATCCATATAGAAATGCGTATGGTAAGCGAGTTTTCCTTTCCATTCTTCCTTCATGCACATGTATTTTGGCAGCATGACACGGACATCGTATTTATCCTTATCAAAATATTTCGGCAGAGAACCGACAACATCCGCAAGTCCTCCTGTCTTAATAAATGGTACTGATTCTGATGCTGCAAATAGTATTTTTTTCATACTCTTTTCCTCCAAACCTCACATATATATTCCTATTATACCCTACTTTTGCTCAGAAGAAAAGTATTTATCTGTTTTTATATTCTAATCTTATGGTGTCTGCAATCAACGCAATAAACTCTGAGTTGGTCGGTTTTCCTTTCCCGTTACTGACCGTGTACCCAAACAGGTCGTCCAGCGTATCTAGTTTTCCTCTACTCCATGCTACTTCTATGGCATGACGGATTGCACGCTCCACCCGACTTGCCGTTGTCTGATGTTTTTTCGCCACTGTGGGATACAATACCTTGGTGATGGCGTTAAGTACGTCCATGTCCTCCACCGCCATGATAATCGCATCCCTGAGATAGTGATAACCTTTGATGTGCGCAGGAATTCCTATTTCATGAATCATGTCTGTCACCCGCCCCTCCAGGTTCGGCTCAGACCGGTTATCCATCACCGCGCCGACAGCCGAAGCCTGGGGCTTTAGTTCATGCCGGATTACCTGGTTGGCATGTTTAATCCTGTTTAGCACCATCTCATTGTTAAATGGTTTCATGATGTAATAGCTTGCACCCTTCTTGAAGGCATCTTCTGTAATTCGTTCCTGTCCCACTGCTGTAACAACAATAAAATCAGGATGCTTCTTAAGTCCTTTGTCATTGCTGACCATTTCCATTACGCTAAGGCCGTCCATCTTGGGCATAATCAGATCAAGCAAAACAACGTCGGGCTGCTTCTCTTTAATCAGATGATACATGTCCTCCCCGTTGTTAGCCTTCCCCACCAGATTTAATTCCTCGTCATTGCTTATGATTTCGCCAAGCAAGTCCAGAATTCTTTCATTGTCGTCGGCTATAGCCACGTTTATCTCTCTCATTTTACGCAATGCCTCCTTTCCTAACATCAAAAACTGTCGAGTTTGATTATAAAGTCTGGCACATGGAAAAACAAGAAATTGCTGTCGTAAAATTTTGACTATTATCGACAACTATTTTACTATTCGACATTTTTCATCATATCTTCTATAAATATACCATATCCCTTGGTGGCGTCATGGACAAACACATGGGTAACGGCGCCGATTAGCTTTCCATTCTGGATAATCGGGCTTCCGCTCATACCCTGCACGATTCCTCCGGTCACAGAAAGCAGCCTGTTGTCCGTCACTTCAATGACAATTCCCTTGTTGACCTCACTGGTATTTTTGTCGATTTTTGTCACACGAATCTGATAATCCTTCACCGTCCCCTCCACGGCGCAGCGGATGGTTGCAGGCCCCTCCACAATCTCCTCCTTTACCGCCGTCTCCATGGGCGTTTGGTCGGCAAATAAAGCGTCAATTCTATCAATGGTGCCAAAAATTCCGCAGTCAGTGTTATTGGTGATATTCCCCAATACATTATAATTATTGTAGACGATAATACCCTCCATTCCACCGGGAGTACCGTCCTGCCCTTTTTGGATATCACGGATACTGGTCTCGTAGACTCTGCCGTTGTGAATCTCAAGCAAAGCATTGGTATCCACGTCATGAATCCCGTGGCCTAAGGCGCCGAACCGGCTGTTTGTGTTGAGAAATGTCACAGTCCCAAGTCCCTGGGCATTGTCCCGCACCCAGATTCCAAGCTTGCACTCCCTGGCATTTAACCGCACAGGCTTCATTCGGATATTCATATACTGCTCATCCCTGCGCACCCGCAAGATAATATCCTCATTTCCCAACTTCTTAACCGTCTCCGCAAGTTCATTCTTGTCATGGATTGTCTGTTCATTCAGAGCCACAATATAGTCTCCCGCTTTCACAAGGTTTGCCGCCGGCTCATAGTCCATGCCGTCCTCCGCCGTAATGGAATCCGTCCCAAGCACCATGACTCCCTCTGTCTCTAAGTAGATTCCAATAGGCATCCCGCCGGGAATGACCATATTTTCCGAAGATGTTGCGGCGTTTACCTCAGCCTCCAGCCTGCTTCGCTGATATTCGATCAGATAATAACCGCCTCCCACGGCAATCAGAAACGTAACGATCATAATCAGGATTCTTCGATACCAGTATTTTCTCATCTTCATAAACCTCGACTTTCACATTCAGAATTCTTACTTCCTTATTATGTGACAGTTCCCGAAAATTTACTCAGATTTTGGCTGATATATTTCTGAGCCAATAGCCCCAACAACAATGATGACCGCGCCCAGCATCTGCAGCAGGGTCATATGTTCATGAAAAATAACAAATCCAACCAGCGTCCCTACCACCACCTCCAGGGCAGAAAGAATACTAGTGGTGGTTGCCTCCACATATTGGGTTGATTTCACACAGGCCACATTGGCAACCATGGTACACAGGATTCCGATTCCAAACAGATTCCAGAGTAAAGACAAGACCGGCGTGCTGCTCATATGTACGGAGAGGGCGCTAAAGTCAATGCCAAACAGCAGAACCAGCGCAGCGCCTAAGAAGCCATAGACTAACAAGGTATCTCTCTCATAGTCTTTGGCAAAAAACTTGGGAAGAAGAATCTGCAGGGCAACTCCCACCCCATTAATGACTCCTGCAAGAATTCCCAGTCCATCAAGCCTCATATTGCCGCTTCCCACTAAGTCGGCCACCAGCACCGCGCCAATCAGACAGACAAAGATGGTAATAATCTTGCTCTTTTTTAGCTTCTCCCGAAACATGAACCTTCCCAAAATCGCCACCCAGATGGGACTCATAAACATCAGCACCGTCGCCACGCCCACAGGTATCCTGGAAACAGCTACGCTGTAGCTCACAAAACTGATACTGTACGCTGCTGCTCCGTATGCCAGGCAGATGAATATACCCTTAAGGTCGATTTTTAGGGCAGAGGGGTTGGTAAAAATTAAAAACAGGAAATAAGCCACTCCCGCCAGCGCGCACCGAAAAAAGGAAATTTCAAGATTGGTGAACTGATACTGTGATAAGGTTCTCACAAACACACCCATGATTCCCCACATGACTGCTGTAATAATAGCAAGAGCCATCCCCTTCGTACGATTATTCATAGACAGCTTCCTTTCTTCTGTATATGACCTCATTATCTTTGATTGTCATTACCACCTTAATATCAGCCAATTCCTCCTTTGATACCTTTAAAGGATTTCTATCCAGTATCACAAAATCCGCACGCTTTTTACACTCTATGGTACCCTTTTCTTCCTCCTCAAAATACTGATAGGCCCCATAAACCGTAATGGCTTTCAGAGCATCCAACACTGAAACTCTCTGGTTTTCTCCAATGCTCCTTCCTGTTCTTGACACACGGTTCACCGCACTCCAGACGGTACGCATCATATCCGGTGCGAGCACTGGCGTATCCTGATGAAATGTATACTTCATTCCATAATCAATGGCACTTTTTACAGGAGAAATCTGGCTTCCTCTCTCCTCTCCAAAATTCTGGATATGGATGTCTCCCCAGAAATAAGTGTGCGCCACAAAAAAGCTTGGTATCATTCCAATATCTGCCATTCTTTGCAGCTGGTCTTTTCTCACAAGCTGTGCATGGATCATAACCGCCCTATATAAATCTTTTTCCTTTCTCTCAGACAAGGCTCCTTCAAACTGTGCGATATACTGTTCTGCCGCTGCGTCTCCATTACAGTGTGCCAAAAGCTGCTGTTTCTTATCCAAAGCAAGCTCTATATAGCACCTAAGCTCCTGGTCCGTATGAATCGGATATCCGCAATAATCCTTTTCTCCTTCATAGGGACTGGTCATCCACGCAGTCCTGCCCTGAGGAGAGCCATCCAGAAAAATCTTATATCCTCCCAGTTTAAAATGACCCGAATACTGATTGGCATATGCCGGCTCTTCTTCTTTAAAATCTGGCGCGGTCATAATATCCGCATATCCCACCACATCCAGTTTCAAAAGTCCATTTTCAGCCAGATGCTTAAAAAGCTGAAATAAAGGCTTTCCTACCATTCCATCCTGAACTGTGGTCACGCCGTAGCTTGCATACATATCCTGAGCTTCCTGCATCAAACTTATCAGTTCTTCCATTGAAGTCATAGGCACTTTTTCCTGAAATGACAGGAACGCTTTTTCTTCCATATATCCATTCGGAATCCCGCCAGAGTCTAATCTTCCGTATTTTCCCCCTGGACAGTCCTTGGTATGCTCATCAATGTTCAAAAGCTCTAACCCTTTACTGTTGGCCACTCCCATATGGGAAGAAGCATGAATCAATAAGATCGGATTGGTGTCGCTAATCTCATCTAACACATAGCGATTTGGATGCTGCTTCTCCTCAAGAAAATTCTGGTCATAATTACATCCCATAATCCATGCGTCCTTTGGAAGCTTCCTCTTTTGGGCAAACATCTTCATTACGGCCACAATCTCAGCAAAATTGCTGCAGGATGATAAATCACACTGAGTCATTGCATTTGCAGCAGCCACAAAATGTGAATGGGCATCCAAAAATCCCGGAAGCATGGTTCTTTCCTTAAGGTCAATAACCTGGTCTTCGTCTGTTCTAAGCTTCATCACGTCATCCTCTGGGCCTACAGCCGTGATACGCCCATCCTCCACGCAGACAGCCTCTGCATATAGATTTGCCTCATTCATTGTGATAATTGTTCCGTTACAGTAAAATGTTCTCATTACATTCCCTCCCAAATCATGACAAGGACTGTTTCGCCAGCTCCTTCATCTCCACAGCGCTTTTTCGCACCGTATCCGTAATCTTTGCACCGCCTAAAATCCTGGCCAACTCCGTCACCGACTCCTGTTCATTCAGTTTTCGTATCTCTGTTTTTGTATCTCCGCCATGGGTGGCCTTTTCAATCAGAAAATGATGGTCCGCCATAGCTGCAATCTGGGCCAGATGGGTAATGCAGATGACCTGATGACCTCTCCCGATTACCGCCATCTTCTCAGAAACCTTCTGCGCCGTCCTGCCGCTGATTCCCACGTCAATCTCATCAAAAATCAGCGTCTCAATCTCGTCCCGTTTAGCCATCACTGACTTGATTGCCAGCATGATACGAGACAGCTCGCCACCGGAGGCCACGTTTGTTAGAGGCTTTAAAGGCTGTCCGGGATTTAAGGATATTATAAATTCCACCTCGTCCATCCCCTCCGCCGTATAGTCCTTTGTCTGTGAAAACTGAATCTGAAACTGAACATTCTCAAAGTTCAAATCCCGTAAGCCCTCCTCGATGGCCTTCTCCAGCACCTTTGCCTGCTTCTTCCGAAGCGAGGATAAAAGCTCTCCTTGCTTCTTTACCTTTGCCTCCCAGGCAGCAGACCTTTCTTTCAGCTCCTCCATGTACCTGTCATAATCCTCTAAAATCTGAATCCGGTTCTCCTGTTTGGCTGCATATTCCAGAATTTTCTTGATGGTATCGCCGTACTTGGTCTTTAGATGGTTGATTCCATTGAGACGGTTCTCCGTCTCACGGAATTCCTCCTGGGAAAATTCACATTCACTCCCATAAGCCGAAAGCTCACGGTTAAAATCATTTAACAGGCTGTCAATCTCCACCAACTGGTCGTAAAGCCCCGACGCCCTGTCGTCATACTTTGCAATGCCAGAGATGGCGTGGATTGCCCGACTTAGGCTCTCGCTGGCATTGTCATTTCCCTCGCTGGTATAAATATAAGCCTCGGCTACGCCTTCTGCAATCTCCTTGCTGTTTAACATTCTGCGATAGAGAGCTTCCAGGTCTTCGTCCTCACCGGCTTTTAAATCCGCTTCCCGAATTTCTTCCACCTCAAACTTAAGAAAGGAAAGCTCTTTGGCGCGCTGCGCCTCGTCTGATAAGTTTTCCCTTAACTCCTTCTCACACGCCTTGTATTCCCTATAAGCCTCTCGCACCTTCTTCTTGGCCTCAGCCACCTTCTCCCGCCCAAATGCATCGACGATTCCAAGATGGTTCTTCTTATACAATAAGGACTGGTGCTCATGCTGGCCGTGGATATCAATCAAAATCTGCGCCACTTCTTTTAAAAGGCCGATTTGAACCGTCTCTCCGTTAATCCGGCTGACACTTCTCCCTGTCATTAACCGTCTGCTTAAGAGTACCATTCCTTCCTCCGGATAGATGTCAAGCTCTTTTAGCTTGCGGACCTGGGCTTCATTTTCCACAAAAAATGTCAGCTCCACAAGGCCGTAATCCGCACCCTGGCGCAAGATATCCTTCGAGTACCTTCCTCCAAGAGCAAGGTTTACAGAGCCCAAAATAATAGACTTTCCAGCGCCTGTCTCACCGGTTAAAATATTAAGTCCATCTCCAAACTCTACCTCAATCTCATCGATTAATGCCAGATTCTTCACATGTAAATTCTGTAACATACCGCCTCCTATAAGACAATCCTGCCAATCTTATCCATCACCTTCGCCGTGTCCTCCACGCTCCGAATGGCACACATAATCGTATCGTCCCCTGCAATACTGCCTACAACCTCTCCCCATTTCATGGCGTCAATCGACGCACACACCGCCATCGCCATTCCGGCTACCGTCTTGATAACCAGAATATTCTGTGCCATATCCATTGAAACAAACCCATCCTTTAATACCCGAATATATTTTTCGTTCAGAAAACTCTCGTCCTGATGGATTACATACCGCTGCTTCCCGTTCTGCCCCGGAATCTTCGTAAGCTTCAAATCACGGATGTCCCTAGACACCGTAGCCTGTGTCACATTAAATCCCTCCTGATGCAGATAGTCCGCCAACTCCTCCTGAGTCTCGATATTATTCTTGTGGATCAGTTCAATAATCTTCGCATGTCTGTTCCCTTTCATGGTGTCAATTTCCTTTCATCTTCCCGCGTAATGTTTCCAAAAAGCTGACCTTGCTCAGCTTTATCATCGTAGTGGAGGCATTTGACCTTCGCACCATCACCTTGTCACCTGTTTTAAGAGAAACAGCATCCGCCCCGTCAAAGGCAACATATACCTCCTCCTTAGAACCATTACGCCCCGGTCCAATCTCAATTACAATCTCATCCTCAGCGGACAGCACAATACTCCTTGTGTTAAGCGCATGAGAGCAGATCGGCGTTATGACAATGAGGGACGCTGTGGGCTCAACGATGGGGCCTCCTGCCGACAGGTTGTACGCCGTGGACCCCGTAGGTGTAGAAAGCACCACCCCGTCCGCCTCGTAATCATTCAGAAGCTCTCCATTTACATATAACCGGAAATGTATAATATGCAGCTCCCCTTTTCTGGACACCACAATATCGTTGAGGGACACATCTGACCTTCCATCCTCAAAAATACCCTCAAGCATCATCCGCCTCTCCAACACGTAATCTCCCGATATGAGCTGATTAACCGCTCCATCGATACCGCCCACCTCTACCTCAGTGAGATACCCAAGGGTTCCCATATTGACGCCGAGAATCGGGATATCCTTCTCCCAGAACAGCCTTGCCACTTCAATCAGGCTTCCGTCCCCTCCAATCACAATCGCACAGTCCACCTCATTCGGCACAGAAGACTTGATAATCTTTTTATTCTCATCCTTCCTGCATAGGATACAGACCTTCCCCGCCGCCTCAAGCAGTTCTTTTACCTCACTGGTCACAGTCTGCTTTGTGTCCTTTCCGTCATTTGTAACAATTAAAAATCTGTCCATCATTTATTTTTGTCCCTTTTAAAAACGTTCTACTAACACTTTGTAAGTGTGTCAAATGCTCGGTCTGTAACCAGCCCAATGTCTACCTTCTCTGAAATATTCCCCTGTTCTTCTTCGCATTTCAATAGATGCACCAGATATTCAATATTCCCCTCCGGTCCGCGGATTGGAGAAAAATCAAGCTTAACCACGTCAAAGCCTGCCTTTACGGCATATCCAAATACTGCCTCTATTACCTCCACATGGGTTTTCTTCTCACGCACAACACCTTTCTTCCCCACCTTCTCACGCCCTGCCTCAAACTGGGGCTTAATCAGCGCAACCACCTGCCCCTGTCTGCACAGATATCCGGAAATTGCAGGAAGTACCTTGGAAAGTGAGATAAACGAAACATCGACAGAGGAAAACTCCACAGGCTCTCCAATATCCTGTGGGGTCACATACCGGATATTGGTCTTCTCCATGCAAATCACCCGCTCATCCTGTCTGAGCTTCCAATCAAGCTGTCCTCTCCCCACATCAATGGCATAGACCCTGGCAGCGCCGTTCTTTAACATACAGTCCGTAAAACCGCCTGTGGACGCACCCACATCCGTACAGACCTTCCCCTTAACATCCACATCAAAGTTCTGAAGGGCCTTCTCAAGCTTGAGCCCCCCGCGGCTTACATATGGAAGGGTATTGCCTCTCACCTCGATTGCACAATCCTCTGGAAATACTGAGCCTGCCTTGTCCTCCCTCTGGCCCTCCACAAACACATTGCCAGACATAATGACTGCCTTCGCCTTTTCACGGGAAGCTGCCAGATTTCTCTTTACCAGTAATAAATCTAAACGTTCCTTCATAATCTTTCCCCTATTTTTGTCAGACGCGGCCTTCTTGGCTGGTCTTGGGGCTGTAGGCTTTTACAATCTTCTCCGTCATTGTCCCTACGTCAATCCCCGTCTCTTTTCTGAGAGCCTCAATACTCCCATGCTCTACATAATCGTCAGGAAGGGCCAGAGGCAGTACGCCCACCTTCCTGCATTTTCGGCTGACAAACTCCATCACATGCTCTCCGAAGCCTCCGGTCTGCACATTCTCCTCCACCGTAACAATCAGACTGTGATTCCGGCACAAATCCTCGATCATATCCTCATCGATTGGCTTTACAAACCGTGCGTTGACCAAAGTACAGCAGTATCCTCTCTCTTTTAGCTTATTTCTGACCTCTGCCGCCGCCTCAAACATATGCCCCACACTCACGACAGCAATCTCAGACTCTAAATATATCATCTCGCTTCTTCCATGCACCACAGGAGCGCGGAAATTCCCATATCCATCATAGGCTTCCCCTCTGGGATAGCGCAGGGCAATGGGGCCTTGATAGGAAATAGCAAACCTTAACATATCCGCCAGCTCCCATTTATTTTTCGGAGACATAACCGTCATATTGGGGATGCTGCTCAGATAAGACAGATCAAAAATACCCTGATGCGTCTCTCCGTCGCTTCCCACCAGTCCGGCCCGATCCACCGCCAGCACTACCGGAAGGTTCTGAAGAGCCACGTCATGGATCATCTGGTCATAGGCCCGCTGCAAAAACGAAGAATACACAGCAAACACAGGATGAACGCCTCCTGCCGCAAGCCCCGCTGCAAAGGTAACTCCATGGGCCTCGGCAATCCCTACGTCAAAGAACCGATTTGGGTAAAGCTTCCGGAATCTGGAAAGTCCCGTCCCGTCTGCCATAGCCGCAGTAATGGCCACCACCTCCTGATGATTTCTCGCCTCGTCACAGAGCACCTTGCCAAAAACATCCGTGTAGCTGTCCTTCTTCTTCTCTGTCTCCGGCTCGCCCGTCTCAATGTGGAAGGGCCCGATACCGTGAAACTTGTCAGGATGCTTCTCCGCAGGCGCATATCCCTTGCCCTTCTCTGTCATAACATGGAGAAGCACCGGCTCATCCATCCTGCGCGCCTCCCGAAGTGCCCTGCACAGCACAGGGATATTATGTCCCGGAATCGGTCCCAGATAGGTAATTCCCATATCCTCAAAAAACATCCCCGGCACCACAAGCTGTTTGATGCTGCTCTTTGTCTTGCGCATCTTTTGAATCATGGAATCCCCAACTACAGGAACCTTATGCAGAGCAGTTGTGACCCCTTTCTTCAGGCCCGTATAGAAATCCGCAGTCCTAAGTCCAGCCAGATACTTGGACATGCCCCCCACATTTTCAGAGATCGACATGTTATTGTCATTCAGAACAATAATAAAGTTGGTGTCAAGGGACGACGCATTATTAAGAGCCTCGTAAGCCATCCCTCCGGTTAGGGAACCATCCCCGATTACGGAAACCACGCTGTACTCCTCTCCTCTTAACTCCCTGGCTTTAACATAGCCGAGTCCGGCTGAGATGGACGTAGAGCTGTGTCCTGTGTCAAATGCATCACACGCACTCTCTTTTCTCTTTGGAAAACCACTCATTCCCCCGTATTTGCGCAGTTCATCGAAGCCCTCCTTCCTTCCGGTCAGAAGCTTATGGGTGTAGGACTGGTGCCCCACATCCCAGATAATCTTATCTTCGGGCAGGTCAAAGACCAGATGCATGGCCATCGTAAGCTCCACCACACCCAGATTCGACGCAAGATGTCCCCCGCTCTTACTAATCTTCTCAATCAGAAACTCCCGAATCTCCAGCGCAAGCTGCTCCAGTTCTTCGGGCATAAGCGCCTTGATATCGTTTTCCTTCTGTATCCTCTCTAACATAGTCCGTCCCCTCTCTATCTGTCCCTGTGGATCAGTTGGAGTAACAGCTTCTCCAGAAATGCATTCTCTCCCGACAGCTCATGAAGCAGACCTATCGCCTCCTTAGACAGCCTCTCCACTTCTTTTTTTGCCTCTGGAATCCCCATCAGGGTAACATATGTTGTCTTTTCATTCCTCTCGTCACTGTGGATCGGCTTTCCCAGCGTCTCGCTGGTACTGGTGACATCCAGAATGTCGTCCTGAATCTGGAACGCCACCCCCACATACCCTGCAATCTTCTCGACTTTTCGGACCTCCTCCTCTGAAGCTCCTCCAAGGATTGCCCCAATCATCATGGACGCCTCAATCAGCGCAGCCGTCTTAAGACGGTAAATGGTGCAAAGCACCTCACGGGAAACCCTGCGGCCTGTCTCCTTCACATCAATGACCTGGCCGCCGATCATCCCGTAGATTCCCGCCTTATCTCCAAGAACCGTAAGAGCCCTCCCAATGGCAAGGCTGTCCTCAGGCTCAATCACAAAAGCCTTAAATGCAGTTTCAAAAGCATAGTTTAGCAAGGCGTCTCCCGTAAGGATACCCATATCCTCCCCGTATACTACGTGGGTAGTCCTGCGCCCCCGCCGGTATTCATCATTATCCATAGCCGGCAGGTCGTCGTGAACCAGGGAATAGGTATGTATCATCTCAATGGCAGCCATAAATGGGCGCAGCGACTTTGCCGTACCATTATACAGTCGAAACGTCTCCTGCATCATAAGAGGACGCAGCCGTTTGCCCCCTGCCAGAAGACTGTATCCCATAGCCTCCATAATCACACTCTGATAGCCCTTCTGCTTTGGAAGATATTCCTGCAGTATTCCTTCTATCCTCTGTACCTTCTGCTTTATCTGAACCTGAAAATCATTGTCAGAATTCATGTGTTCCCCCCTCTTCATCTAATATCAGCATCTTCTTTTCCACTTCATCAATCCGCTCACTGCATTGCTTTAATGCATCCATCCCTCTATGGTATAGCTGGAAGGAGTCCTCCAAGGACACGTCCTCTCCCTCCATTTTTTGGATTACGGACTCCAACTGTACGAACAATTCCTCAAGGCTTGTCCCTTCCTTCTTTTCTGTCTGCTTTGCCATACCCTCTCCTACCTTTCTTCCTTCTGCCTGTCTGTTACAGTTCCATGAATCACCCCGTCCGTCACATACACAGACAGGCTGTCTCCTGGCTGTACCTGCTTAATGCTCTTAATCACCGTCTTATCCCTGCCTTCAACATAAGAGTACCCCTGGTTCAGCTTCTGTATGGGAGACAGTCCTTTCATGGCCTCCATATAGAGCGCAAGCCTGTGCCGGCTGTCCGTAAGCCGCCTTTCCATCTGTTTACGGAGACGGTCCTCCAAATCATCCAAACGCTGCCTGTGAACCTGCAGCTTGTAGCGTGGATGCAGGTATTTAAGTTTGGTCTGACATTCCTTAAGCCTTAAGCGGTTCATGGTGACCTTTTGAGTGAGCAGGCGGTTTAATGAAAGCCCATATTCCTGCATACGCATCTGTGTCTGACGGTAATCATAAACAGCAAGCTCAGCCGCCGCAGACGGCGTAGGAGCCCGAAGATCCGCCGCATAGTCCGCAATGGTGGTATCTGTCTCGTGTCCCACCGCCGAGATAATCGGAATCTGACAGTCGAAGATTGCCCGCGCCACCTCCTCCTCGTTAAAAGCCCACAGATCCTCGATAGAGCCTCCGCCCCGTCCTACAATCATCACATCCACCTGCGCAGCTTCTAACATCCGGATTCCCCGCACAATGCTCTCCTTGGCGCCTTCCCCCTGTACCTTAGCCGGATACAGGATTAGCTGGACATAAGGATTCCTGCGGGCGGCTATATTCATGATATCGCGCACGGCAGCGCCGGTGGGCGCTGTCACAACCCCGATCCGACTTGCATACTCCGGAATAGGCTTCTTGTATTCCGGCGCAAACATTCCCATTTCCTCCAGCTCCTTTTTCAACATCTGAAAACGCTCATAGAGAGCTCCGTCCCCGTCTGGACGAATCTCCCGCGCATAGAGCTGGTAAGAGCCGCTTCTCTCGTATACGTTTACCCCTCCGAGAACCACCACCTGCTGTCCGTCGCTGAGACGAAAAGAAAGCCCGCCCCGCTGCCCAGCAAACATAACGCAGGCAATCGTTCCGGACTCATCCTTCAGTGAAAAATATATATGTCCTGATGTGTGGTACTTACAGTTAGACACCTCGCCCTTAACGTAGATACGGTTCAGCATATAATCCTGGGTAAACATATTCTTAATATAAGCATTGACCTGTTTTACTGTATATATACTTTGTGCCATAAATCTCCTTTGCAAAGCTTCAGACTGCCAGCTTCGCAAGCACAGCATTAATGAAAGCAGGGCCCTCATCGCTGCTGTACTTCTTGGCAAGCTCAACGGCCTCGTCAATGGCAACACCCACCGGCACATCCTCATCCCACTTCATCTCATACACAGCAAGACGAAGGATGGTAAGATCCACCTTGTTCATACGGCTGGTCTTCCATCCCGTGGTGTGGGTATTCAAAAGGGCGTCAATCTCCTCTGCCTTCTTGGCAACCTTCTGGGCCTTCTGCCGGATATAGTCAAGATCCTGCTCCCTTGGATTCTCTAGCTGCTCAAAATAAAGCCCCAACTGCTCAGGCATCTCCTCTGGCGGCCTAAATTCAATCCCAAACACCATCTTAAAGATATGTTCTCTTAACTCTGACCTCTTCACTTATGCTTCCTCCGGCATATCCACTCCGGCAACACGGATATTAACATCAGCAACCTCAAGTCCTGTCATGTTCTCGATGGCAGCCTTCACCTTCTCCTGTACTCTCTGAGTGGTGTCCTTAATACTATACCCATAGTTCAGGTTCAATACTAAGGATACGGTCACGATTCCGTCCAGTACGTCAACCTTTACGCCTTTTGACAAAGACTTCATTCCAAACTTGCTCACAAGCTCTCTCGTAGCATTGCCAGTCATTGAGGAAACACCCTCCACCTCCATGGCAGCAAGGCCCGCAATGATCGCTACCACCTCGTCCGCAATCTTCACTTCTCCCAGATTCTCATCAGTCTGTATGGTATATGTGTTACGTTCTTCTTTACTCATAATTCAGAAACCTCCTGTTCTAAGTATACACTTCTTTTTATTATATCAAATTAATAGGAATTTGCAAATAGGCGCTGTGAAATTTTTCCTGTTTTCCTCACGCGCTGTGTTACTGTCCGCCCCTTAAATCCAACCTATTAAATGCTATCTTCCAAATTCAGAAAGCTTAAGCCCCTCATTGCGCTCTGTGGTCATGCGGATACTCCAGTCATTGACAAACAACAAAAGGGGACGCCCCTTTAAATCCTTGACCTTCTTCATATCAGACGTTCCTGTCAGCTTGTCTAAATCAATGTCTGTATTTTCAATCCACCGGATATACTCGTAGGGCAGGTTATCCAGACGGATATCCACATTGTATTCATTCTCCAGACGGTACTTTAAAACGTCGAACTGGAGGACGCCTACTACGCCTACGATAATCTCCTCCATTCCTGTATTGAACTCCTGGAAAATCTGGATTGCACCCTCCTGGGCAATCTGGTTGATTCCTTTGATAAACTGCTTACGCTTCATGGTATCTACCTGACGGACTCTCGCAAAATGCTCTGGTGCGAAGGTAGGTATTCCCTCATAGGCAAAACGCTTGGCGGAAGTGGTCAGGGTATCTCCGATGGAGAAAATCCCTGGATCAAACACACCGATAATATCCCCGCCGTAGGCCTTGTCAATCATCTTGCGCTCGCTTGCCATCATCTGCTGAGGCTGGGAGAGGCGCACCTTCTTGCCGCCCTGAATATGGTATACATCCATTCCCGCCTCAAACTCACCGGAGCAGATTCGCATAAACGCAATCCTATCTCTGTGCGCCTTATTCATATTAGCCTGAATCTTGAACACAAAGGCGGAAAAATCCTTCTCCTCCATGGGGTCTACCGCCCCCTGGTCGGATGTCCGCGGCAGAGGCGAGGTGGTCATACCAAGGAAATGCAAAAGGAAGGTCTCAACACCGAAATTGGTAAGGGCAGAGCCGAAGAACACAGGGGACAGTTCTCCCTTGCTCACCAACTCCTGGCTAAACTCTGCGCCTGCACCATCCTGAAGTTCAATTTCCTCCTTTAATTGCGAAAGCTGCGTATCCGTCACCCACTCCTTAAGCTTTGGGTCATCAATGGCAATCTTCATTACCTCCCCCTGGGTCGTTCCCTTGTGGGTATCGGAAAACAGCTCTACCATCTTCGTATTGCGGTCATAGACTCCCCTGAATTCTTTGCCTGAGCCGATGGGCCAGTTCACGGGACAGGTGGCGATACCCAGCTCATTTTCAATGTCGTCCAGAAGCTCAAAGGTATCCATGGCCTCTCGGTCCATCTTATTGATAAATGTAAATATGGGGATGTGGCGCATAGTACACACCTTAAACAGCTTTCTGGTCTGGGCCTCCACACCCTTGGACGCGTCGATTACCATCACGGCGGAATCTGCCGCCATCAGCGTCCGATAGGTGTCCTCCGAGAAATCCTGATGCCCTGGCGTATCCAGAATATTGATACAGTACCCGCCGTAGTTAAACTGTAATACCGAGGAGGTGACGGAGATCCCCCTCTCCTTCTCAATCTCCATCCAGTCCGAAACTGCGTGGCGGGCGGTGGCCTTGCCTTTTACGCTGCCCGCTAAGTTAATGGCGCCCCCATATAATAGGAACTTCTCCGTTAGAGTAGTCTTCCCCGCATCCGGATGGGAGATAATAGCAAAGGTCCGCCGTTTTTTAATCTGATTCTTTATTTCATCTGCAATCTGTGACATAATTTTAGAAACACTCCTAAGATATAGTATAGCCGCTTTTTTGCGTTGGTAAACAGTATAGCATACCTGATTGGACAGTGCAACTATCCATCCTCCTTTTGGTTTTACCGCCCTTTCGCCCAATGGCGAGACCGGTAAAGAAATAGATTTTAGCATAAGCAAAATCGGATAGTCCAGCTAAGAAATGTCAATAGCTAAAATGAAAAATGTTAAAAAAGTTTTTCAGAAGCATTTGATGTAAAAAGGGTAACTTTAATAAGCCCACCCATGTGGAACTATTTAAAATTCATAAGACCTGTTAGGCTGCGTTCCGTACCTTGTCAGGCTGCGCTGCCAGATACCGCTCACAGTGTTCCTGAGGAGTGATGATCTCAAATGGTTTATTATCCCGGAGCATGGCAAAAATGATATTGCAGATTTTATGCATGACAGCCCCGACAGCCACGTTTTTCTTCTTGCTTTTGCATTTGTCGGTATAATAGCCGTGGATAACTGGATTTACTGGTGTTTTTGTCCCTTTATCCACCTTAAGATTATTGATAGCCACCATATGCAGGATACGCCTGGCAAGGCTAGAACCCCTCTTGGACATGTGGACTTTATCCCCATTGAACTTGCCGGATTGCTTCACGGCAGGATCCAAGCCGAAGTAAGCATAAAGCTTCTTTGGGGAAGAAAACAGGTCAAAGGAGCCCATTTCAGCGATCAGGACGGCTGCACTGAGAAAACCGACACCACGCAGGGACTGGAGAAGGAAGATACGGTCATAAACCGGCGTCCCTTCCAGCTTATCAACAGCCTTATGCAGGTCCTCAAGTATATTGTCCAGATGCTCCTGGTATTCCCGGTAGGTTTTGATATACAGCCGGATCCGGAGTGCACTGCTTTGAAGCGCACGTCCGAAAACAGCGGCGTCCTTTGCGGCAGCACGTATGGCATCATATTTGGAAACGGCATATTTTTCACCGAAACGTGCGGTTTTGCGTATGGTTTCCACAAGTATGTCTTTTGGGGCGGCAAGCATGTCTGCGGCAAGGGGGTAAGCTTCCAGGAGCTTTAAGGAAGTTTGGGTAGTGACCTTGCTAAACACTTTCCGGTATGCGGGAAAGGACACTTTCAGTTCCGCCGTGAGCTTCAGTACGACAGCGGACTGCAGGTCCTTGAAGTAATAGTAGTCCCGTACCAGGTTGCGCAGGTCAATGACCTCATCATCTGGTATGATGGAAGTCTTCAGGGAAGCATCCAGGCCGACTTTGGCAGCTTTTTTTGAATCAAATTTATCATTATGCAGTTTCCTAACGTTCATATTTGTGCTATTCTTAGTGATGATAGGATTAATGACTGAGCAGTCAAACCCCTTATCACGAAGGAAGTACAGGAGCGGGATGTGGTAGATCCCGGTGGACTCAAGGAAGCAGCGGCTTTCGAGGGAATACATCTCTTGTGCTTCCTTTATTTTTGCGACAGCTTGCTCACGGGACTGCGGATCAGAATGAATGATCTTAAAAGGTTTTCCAGAGAGAATGCCATTGGGCAGCATGATGGACATCCAGGTGAAGTCTGCGCCGACATCAAGCCCGACTGAGAGATAAGGGATGCTTTCAAGCATCATAAGTACTTTTGGTATTTCATGGTTTTATCCTTTCAGGCAGGTATCCATTTCCAGAGGGCGGATACACAACCTAGCGGTTTATACAGGTATAGCCTGGGGCTTCCCAACCAGCCAAAACATAAATCACCACCGAATGGACTGACAGACTTTCTAAGAGGTTTCACCAGCCGGAAGGCCAGTTCCCAAGGAGGCGTCGTCAATGATCCTGCCTCCAGTGATTATACCTCTATGTTTTGTCTGGTGCATTAAGGAAACCTCAGACAGGGTAAATAATGTTGCCTTATAACTTCTGATGGAAGGGGAACTCCTCCTTCTGTTATATCTATATAGATTTATTAGATTGGACTTTGTAACTATTAACCAGTGGTCATTCTTGACTACACCATTATTATACTAGGAGGTATATAATTATTTTATCTACTGACCTCCCACACCATATTGCGTGTCCAGATTGATACAATTTTTGAGCTAGTGCTATCGTTTTTACATTTATCTCAAATACCCGAAAATCAACACTTTTCAGAAAGGCAGATGCACCCATGCATGGGCAGCTATCGTTTTTTGAATTGAATTTGCCGCACTTTCGATATTCCAAAGTATAAAAAATAACGATAGCCTGTTTTTCAGAGAGGCTATCGTTATTTTTTGCACCCAAAGGATTATCGCATCATTCCATTCTTTCAATCATCCAATAGTTACTTCCTCTTGGACTTCTTATACATTAAAAACAAGCCTATCTATATTAGGTAATTCTCCTATTTCTGCACAACGCAAAATTAATTGGTTAAGCAACATCGCCGTTTCCTCAACAAACAAAAATACACTATCCTTTCTTTTGTTTCCATGAACAGCAGCAGACCTTGCATTATATAATTTCTTCGTTTTCTTAAATATTTCACTTGCTTTAACATCATCTTTACCAGCCAAGAAACGAGCAATATAAAGACTCACTCTAAAACTAACCTCTGTGCTAACATTAAAAAGTGATTCTATTCCCGACCACAAAATAGCCAATTGTACACGAGGCATTGAATGCCATCTATAAGTTGCCATTGAATGAACTGCCGTTTGGTAAATGTCGTAAGTCATCAGTTTTGATGCAGTAACATAATATTTATTAATCCAATCTTCATCTATTTCTGACAAAATATAGCTTTTTGTTAACAATGCGTGAAACGAATAATTTGTAATATTTAAATAAGATGCATCTTTTAAATCATAAGTCGGTTTATTGCATTGAAGATTACTCATAACTTCACAATTAAAAAGAGCTCCAAGTAAAATACAATCCCATTGTGCATTCCAAGTAGTAATAGCTAACTGTTTTGCATCAGGAGAGGTTATTCTTAGCTGCGATGATAGATTTTTAATGCTTAAAACAGCAACGGAAAAATCAACGTCATTTTTTAGTAAATTTGAAATACTTTCGAATTGAATTTCTGAATCTACTGGCATAAGTGTGACATGTTCCCGTAAATTTATTTCGCGAGAGCATGAGATTCTGGACTGGTGTTAGTATATAAGTGTAGACAGGAAAAGTTGAACAATCTATACTATCAAATGAAGGAGCAAAGGAGATGAAGGACATGGCGAAAAACCAAAAATCTTATACTCCGGAATTTAAGCAGCAGATCGTGGATCTGTACAATGCCGGAGGAACCTCGTATCCACAACTGGAACGTGAATATGGCGTAAATAGAAGCACTATAAGCGGTTGGGTAAAACAGTTCTCCCCCATCAAGGTATCAGATGATGAGACTATCACCCTTAAGGAGTATAAAGCACTCCAGATAGAGAACCAGCGTCTTAAGATTGAGAACGAAATATTAAAAAAAGCCACCGCCATATTCGCAAAAGAACAATAGCTGAGATCGTCACTTTTATCCAGCATAATTTAAACAACTATACCATAACCCAGCTTTGCAGTGCTTTGAAATTTCCAAGGAGTACTTATTACAAAGCTCTGGTTTGTGTGCCTTCAAACAGGCAGAAAGAGTACGAAAAATTTGGCCGGAAAGTGAAACAGGCATATGAGGATTCAAAGAAAAGGTACGGAGCTGTCAAAATATGCCGCATACTCAATGACAGCGGAACACCCTGCAGTGTTAAGCGGGTCCAAAGGCATATGGAAGATCAGGGGTTACGTTCTGTCGTGGTAAAGAAATACAACCACCATGCCAATCATGGCAGTGTACCAGATGATAAAGTGAATATCTTAAAACGTGATTTTAGGACGGAAACCATCAACCAAAAGTGGTGTACAGATATCACCTGCATTCATGTGCAGAAAGAAGGATGGACCTATCTGGCTTCTGTCATGGACTTATGCATCCGTAAAATCATCGGCTATGCCTATGGCACATCATGACAGCGGAGCTGGCGGTTAAGGCGGTAGAGAATGCCTGCCTGAATGTCAGAGATGCAAAAGGGATCATTTTGCACAGCGACCTTGGAAGCCAGTATACGAGCCAGGCGTTTGAAGGATGTCTGAGCAGTAAAGAAATCTTGCATTCGTATAGCCGTAAGGGAAATCCATACGATAATGCCTGCATCGAATCGTTCCATTCCGTACTGAAAAAAGAAGAAATATATCTTCATACTTATCAAAATTCAAATGAAGCCCGCAGAGCAATCTTTGAATACATAGAAGGCTGGTATAACCGTAAGCGTATACATAGCTCTATCGGTTATCTAACGCCGCAGCAAAAGGAAGATGAGGAACTAAAAAAAGCAGCATAATCTTTCAACTTTTTTTGTCTAAAGTATTGACATAGATCCACCTCAATGATGAAAGCACCGATGGAATCCTCCACCTCGACTTCCGACACCGTCCCGTCTGCAAATTCATATTTAATTTTCATTCAGATTTCCTCCAGTCTTGAAATTTGGTTGAATGGCTTTCAAGACCGGAGTGGCGGCGCACGGTTTCTATATGGCCGGCGTTTCAGAGCGCAAAAAAGGCGCACCCGCACAATGGCAGGCACACCCATATTGAAAATGCTGTATTCTTTTGTATTCTTATCGGGAAACGAACAGAAATGTGTCGAATAAAAAAAGCCCGCAGTCCCCTTGGAAGGAACTGCGGTATGTACAGAAAAAAAATGATGTTTAGCCGCGGGCACCGGGATCTGGTCCCCTGCTCGTGCCATGCCCATGATATCCCCTCTCCTGGGGACAGCATTTTGTTCCGGCTTCCCCGGTGCCCGCTGGTGCCTCCCGCTGGAACCCCCTCCCGGAACCCCTTGAACAACAGAAAACACCCGGTAAAGTGCAGCCAGCCTGACTGCCTTTATCGGGCGTAAACACTTATTTTGGAGTCAAAAAGAGCGTGCTGCAATCCACATCTATAGTGAAACGCAGCACGCCCTCCAACATATGTGTCACACTTCTTTTTCCGTTTTAATATATAATGAGCCGCCAGTAACATCTCCGAAAGTAAGAATGATCCACCAGAACCTTTACCAGTCCTAACTATGGACACTCCCACTATTTATGGGCTTCCCACATACATTCTGTAATCTGCATATTCGTAAATTCTGCCTGGAAAGAACCTTCTTCCGGACTGCAGGCATAGACGCCAAAAGAAATATCCCCATCCCCTTCCCACAAATGGCATATCCGCATCTGCTGGAATGTAATGCCATCTGTACTGCACTCAATACAATAGTCTGATTCCCTTCGGCTAAGCCGGTACCACATAGATTTCACCGATGCATCAATATCTGTCGTTGCCCAGTCAGAATACCCATGGTTTGTAACAACACTGCCAAGCCTCTGATACTGCTCATTTTCATATTCAATCGATGCTTTCATCCAATTTTCACTATCCAGATACACTACAATACCGCATTGGTCAAATCTGGACTTGCTGTCAAATTCTGTTTTTACGATGAACGAAAAATACTTTTCCGACGTTTTCATCTGCAGGACTGGAGCACTGTCATTCTGAAACCCGTAATAGGTCCTCTGCCACAAATCAGTTTTTGGTTGTGTGTAAATAGTGATCCTGTCATCTGTCACGTCACTTTGATCTGCTTCCCTGATCCAAAACAAGTTTTTCTTTTCAAATTTCATATGAACCTCCTCTAAATATTGTTCGCATCATTTTCCGTTATCTTTCGGATTACCTTACATGGGTTGCCTGCCGCAACCACCTCTGGCGGAATACTTTTCGTTACAACACTGCCTGCTCCAATGACTGAATCATGGCCTATCGTCACGCCAGGCAGAATCGTAACGTCTCCTCCCAACCAGACGTTGTCCTCAACTGTAATAGGTCTACAGGTTTCTATCATATAGTGATGACCATCCGGTGCCATCCTTACATTCCGTTCCTTTGCCAATAATGGATGTACCGGGGTCAGAAATGATACGTTTGGACCTACAAAAACATCGTTTCCAAGCCTGATTTCAGCACAATCCAGAAACACTGCGTTAAAATTAATATAGCAGCGTGCCCCAATATATGTATTGCAACCATAATCAAATTTCACAGTTGGATAAATTTCAGTATATTCACCTATCGATCCAAGAAGGCCTTTTAAGATGCTCCGGCGCATTTCTATTTCACTTTCCGATGTACGGTTGTACTGCTCCGAAACATCCCTTGCTATATTTCTCTGTGAAACCAGCCATAGGTCAGAAGTGTCATACCATTCCCCATTCAGCATTTTTTCTCTTTCTGTCATTATGCGCCTCCCAATCAATGCCTGATCTTGTATTTTTCCCTGTCCTCATCCGTTATTCTGCGGATTACCCTGCACGGATTACCTGCCGCAACCACTCCATCCGGAATATCCCTGTTTACCACGCTTCCCGCCCCAATAACCGCATTATTTCCAATGGTCACACCAGGAAGCACTGTCACGCCCGCCCCAATCCAGACATTATCGCCAATCGTGATCGGATAAGCATATTCCAGCCCCTGGTTCCTCTGTTCAATATCCAGAGGATGGCCGGCAGTATGGAAACCACAGTTTGGAGCCACAAATACATTATCCCCAAATGTTACCTTTGCACCATCCAGAATCACGCACCCATGATTGGCATAGAAATTCTCGCCAACTTCAATATTATAGCCAAAGTCGCACCAGAATGGGGCATTGATGGTAAATTGCTTCCCGGTTTTCCCAAGTATAGCTTCCATTGCCGTATGCCGTTCTTCCTCATGGGATGGCAGTATCTGATTGTATCGGAAGCACTTATCCTTACATTCCAGCAGTTCTTTCCCAATCTCCGGGTTATAATTTGCGTCATACAGCTCTCCCCGTGATCTCTTCTCTTTCTCTGTCATTTATAAAACTCCTTTCTGGTCAAGGGCTTTCTGGTACATACCCTCCTGGTAATATAAATCAATATCATCCGTATAACAGAAATCCGGCATATATTCTTTTGGAATCCATTTTAAGCAGCCCAAATAAACCTGTTCTGCCTTTTCCTCATCTAACAGATCCCCCGCTAAAAGAATGCTGGAAGGATTTACTGCCACAATTAAAGAAGTCACTGCCTTTACGATGATCGGCAGTGCCGTTTCCGGGGATAACAGCCTTAATTCCTCTTTCCTGTCAAATTCATAAGGAAGAAAGCCGACCATGCCCGCAAACTGGTTATTTCCTTTCAGAACCGTTCCATGATAAACGCTGGCCGTCCCCGGCAAAACATTTGCCGGAAAAAAGCAGAGGGTAACAATGTCATCCTCCCTCCCCTCCTTTTTATAATACCCGTAGGCTTTATAATGGATATCATTCTCCATATGGACCGGAAGCCCAAATCTCTGCTCCAAAAGCTGAACCAGCGGTACCTCCTCCATCTCTGCTATATCACAGTGACGGACAATTCCATTTTCCGCTATGCTTGGCGTGCCCACTAAAATCATTGCGGCATTCATATGCTTTTTCAATGCCTTTTCAATCATTCCTTCAATAGCCATATAATCCAGATGCCGGAAATCCCTTTCATAATGCCCTAAAATATTCCCCAGTGGGGAAGTAACAGCCACCCTGACAGTCTTAACTCCTGCAATCATCTGGTAACTAACACAGATATAGCTCTCAAATCCTTCATTGTATTGGTAAATAACAGAAGCGCGTCCAACACCGTTAATCTGCGACTTCTCACCTAAAACCTCACCATTTTTTTCCAATTCATTCAAAAGGGTATTACAAGTAGCAACACTTAAGCCTGTTCTCTTAGAAATTTCCAGTTTTGTAAGCTGTTTTCCCCGCCACAAAAGACGGCGGATCAAATCCATATTCTGCCTTTTTACGCCGGCAGAATCCATCATAAATATCGCCTCCCCACATTATTATAATATTTATTATAATAATTATAATAATTGCCGTCAAGCATTTTCTATTAACCCATTCTGTCTGGAAGCCACATCATTTTGATATCCTTCTAACTCTTTCCTCCAAAAAATAATATCGTCTTCCGTAATTTCCCTTATCACTTTACACGGAACCCCTGCCGCTATGACGTGGTTGGGAATATCCTTTGTTACCACTGACCCAGAGCCGATTACAACATCATCCCCTATCGTTACGCCCGGATTAATAGCGACATTTCCCCCAATCCAGACACTGTCACCAATTTTAACCGCCCTTGCATATTCCAGTTCCAGATTTCTCACTTCAACGGAAAGCGGATGCCCCGCCGTATAAATGCTGACATGCGGTCCAAGAAATACATCATCTCCAAAAATCACTGCATTTTCATCCAGAATCGTCAGTCCTGTATTCGCATAAAAATGTTTTCCAAAATAAATCTTATCCCCATGATCACAATAAAATGGAGGCGTAAGGACCATATCTTCTCCAGCCTCTGCAAAATGCCCTTTCAATTCATCTAATGCACTTCTGTCACTCCAAAAATCAGATTCATTAAATTTTTTGCAGGCGGCCCTTATTTCCGCCCACGGGTTATCAGAAATCATATACGGATTATATAGCTTCCCTGAAATCATACGTTCCCTTTCTGTCATATTCCCTCCCTGAACAAAAACTGCCAGTCTGCCGTCAGTCTTCCATCTGTTTCATCCATTTCCCAAAACCAATTTATAATCCGTGAAATATCGGCTGCTGTTTTTCATAGGTGCAGAAATACTGAAATCCCAGCTCTTTCAGCAGATGTCCGGCCTCCTTGATATAAGCCCCTAAATGTTCCGCCTTGTGGCTGTCACTGCCAATCGTGATGATTTCGCCTCCCAGCTCCCGGTACAGCTTTAATATATTTACAGACGGTGTTGTATTTTTCAGCCCATACCGGTGGTATGATGTATTGAACTCTATTCCCCCGCCATCCGAAATCACGGTCCGCAGTATCTCTGAAATAACCGGTTTTACTTTTTCAAACGGATATTCGCCTTTCTCATCATACCGTGCAATAAGATCCATATGCCCTAACACACTGTAATCCCGATATTTCCTTATGACGTTCAGCATTTCCTCATAATATTTCCCATTATATTCCTTCTGGCTTTTCCCTCTCTGAAAATCCTGTGTCCAAAATTCCTGGTCATCCACCTGATGAACAGACAGAATCACAAAATCAAAAGGATATTTGTGAAACAGTGCCCTGTATAACGGAATGGTATGTACCTGCATACCAAACTCAATTCCAATCTTTATCCGAATTTTCTCCCTGTATTTTTCCTGCAATTCTTTAATCCTGGCAATATATACCGGATAATCCACATTGGCAAGCGGTTCCTCTCCCCGATACAATATTGGCTTCCCACAGTCCCAATCCTGCTTAACGCCATAATCCACATGGTCTGTAAAACAGATCTCATCCATTCCCCCGGCTATGGCATCCCTGACAACCTGCTCCATCGGATATACCGAATCGTCGCTAAATTCTGTATGTACATGATAATCTGCAAACATATCCTTCCGCCCTTTCAGTCTAAAATTCCATCCGCTCCAGGATATCCTGCCATGCCTCCCCGTCTATCTCCTCGTCACGGAAAAGTTTCCGTCTGTCCTTTTCCGTAATCTTCCGGATAACCCTGCATGGATTGCCTGCCGCGATACACCAGTCCGGGATGTCTCTTGTCACCACGCTGCCGGCACCGATCACCACGTTATCCCCTATGTGTACACCGGGGCATACCACCGTGTTTCCCCCGAACCATACGTTATCCCCTACCGTCACTTCCCTGCCATATTCATATGCCGAATTGCGGCTGACCGGATGGATCGGATGCCCCGCCGTGTAGATCGCCACATTGGGAGCCATCTGGCAGTTATCGCCTATCTTGATTTTTGCCACGTCTAAAAGCGTACAGTTATAATTTGCAAAAAAATTCTTTCCCACTTCGATGTGCTTCCCATAATCGCAGTAGAACGGCGGGTTCACAAAAGCGTCCTCAGATTTCCCGAAAAGTTCCTTCAATGTCTCCTTGATTCCCGCAAAATCCGAACGGTCCATAAAATTCAGTTTCTGTAAAATTTTCCTGCATACAAGCTGTTCCTCAAAAATCGTATCATCTGAAATATACGCCATGCCTGCATCCCGGCGCTGTCTGTTCGTCATGTCCATTTTCAATCATCCTCCCTGCATTACTTCTCCGGCTGGTTGTCGAACCGCCTGTCTTTAAAATAATATTCCTCGTCATGCTCATTGATTTCTCTGTATACCTTACAGGGACTACCGAATGCTATCACATTTGCCGGTATATCCTTTGTCACGACTGACCCCGCCCCGATTACAGAATTTTCCCCGATTGTAACCCCCGGCAGGACAACCACGTTTGCACCGATCCACACATTATCGCCAATCGTGACAGGGAAGGAATACATACCATCTGCCCGGTGCTTCGGATGAACGGGATGCCCTGTTGTACACAACGTCACATTAGGACCAATCAGGACATTTTTCCCTATTGTAATTTTCCAGTCATCAATCAAGGTCAGGTTCATGTTTGCATAAGTGCCGTCCCCAATCGAAACATATTTACCAACCGCAGCCGTAAGCGGCGGCACAATCCAGACATTTTTCCCGACCTCTCCAAACAGTTTAGGAAGGAGGGCAGCCCGTCCGTCCATGTCCTCCGGCGGTAATGCGTTGAACTGCTGCACAAGTTTTTTTGCGTGTGCCTGCAGTGCCATATTCTCCTCGTCATCACCCCATAAATAGCCGTTCTTCATTTTTTCCTGTTCTGTCATTTTCTTTATCCTCCGTTTTCGCTGTTTTATATTACCACAATTCCAATCTGTATCCTTTTTTAAATTTTCATTCCGCCCCATCATACACCGTAAGGTCTTTGACCCATTTATATTTTTTATAATGACGGTACACTGCCGGAAGCTTTACGATCTCATCCAGATTGACAATAAAATATACAGCCAGCACTGGAAGTTTCAGCATAAATGCCGTCAGAAATCCAAGCGGCACGGTGATACACCACATGGTCACTGTATCACATAGAAAACCGAATCTGGAATCCCCTCCTGCACAAAAAATACCTGCAATTGTCGTCCCGTTCACGGAATTTCCCACCATGTAGCAGGAACACATGACAAGCATCCATTTGAGATATGCATTTGCAGTAACACTTAAATCCGTTACCGTGAGTATCAGAGGACTTAAGGCAAGCAACACGATTCCTGATGCTACACCGCACAGGACAGACAATCTGCACAGCCTGCCTCCATATTCTTTTGCCTTATCCAGCCTGCCAGCGCCCAGTTCATTGCCAACCATGATCCCTCCGCCGCTCCCAAGTCCCAGGCAGAAGCAGGCAACAAGGTTTTTCACAATATTGGCAATCGAATTGGCCGCGACGGCGTCCGACCCAAGATGCCCCATGATAACGGAATACATGGTAAAGCCCACGCCCCAGACAATCTCGTTGCCAAGAACGGGAGAAGAATATTTCCAATAATCGTGCCGCAATCGTTTGTCATTGTGCATGATGTGGCATACCCTCAGCTTAGCGCTGTCTTTTTTTACGGTTTCAAAAATACACCACGCCACCTCTATCACTCTGGCAATCACCGTGGCCAGCGCCGCACCCGCAATTCCCATTTGGGGTAATCCGAACCAGCCAAAGATAAGGATTGCGTTCAATATGATATTGACCACCACACTTACAGAACTGATCACGCTGGATTTTGCCGCTTTGCCCGTGTTCTTCAATATGCAGAGATACACCTGTGAGATACCTGTCAGCAAGAACGCCAGGGAGACCGTCCGCAGGTAAACCCTGCCGCCTTCAATCAGTGGCAGCTCGTTGGTAAATACACGCATTAAAGATCCCGGAACGCACATTCCCGCAAGGAAAAACAAAAACGAAACAGCTGCGGTAACTTTCATGACATAGGCAAAAATCCGTTCAACGGCCACTTTATCTCCCTTGCCCCAATACTGGGCAGCGAACATGGAAAGCCCTATCGTCATGGCCATGAGAAATAAATTTTCAACAAATGTAACCTGGCCTGCAAGGGATACCGCCGACAGGGAATCCTGCGTCAGCATACCGAGCATAAGTGCGTCAGACGCACTGACCAGCGCCAGCATGAACTGCTGGAAAGCAATGGGAAACACAAGCGTCAACAGCTTTTTTGTAAAATCATACGATTTTTTCTCTTTCATCTTTCCATCCGCCTGATATTTTTTTATTCATGACAATAGAAGACTCGCGAATCGAGGATTCTATTGTTTGACAATATCAGGTTTTTGCATTAAAATCATCCAGTATCCTCTATTTTTATATAACAATCTTCCATTTATGAGGTGATTTTATGGATAACAACACAAAATACTGCTCCGTGTTCAATTCGGATTCTTCTGAAACGGTTGCATATAATAACCCTCTGTTCCCCGCCTATGTGGTATATGGACTCCTTTCCTCCTATCCGGACTATTCTTCCGTCAGTCACTGGCACAAGGATCTGGAGTTTATTCTGATAAAAAGGGGAACTATGACCTATAATGTAAACGGCCGGCTGATTGAACTGGAGGAAGGCAGCGGGATCATGGTAAACAGCTATCAGCTCCATTATGGCTTTTCTGCAGAACATAACGAATGTGAATTTGTCTGCATCCTGCTCTCCCCGGAATTATTGCAGGTGAACGATTGGTTTTATCAGAACTATATTGAGGCTGTCACTGAAAATTCAGCATATCCTTACCTGTATCTTAGCCGTAATGGCTGGATGTCATCCGTTATGGAAAAGCTGGATGAGATTTATGATTCTTTTGGCAAAGTCCCCGCAGAACCGCTATCCTATTTTGAATTGATGGAAGATTATTTTATGCTCATGAAAATATTGTATGAAAATCTTGATATTGGAAGCCAGACCCGGAAACCGGAATCTACCGACCTGTCTTCCCTCAGAAGCATGATGACCTACATAGAGGAACACTACATGGAACACATCACTCTGGCAGATATTGCCCTGTCCGGCGCCTGCTGTAAAAGTAAATGTTCCCTGCTCTTTAAAAAGTATCTGCGCGATACTCCTATCACTTATACCACGAAGCTCAGGCTGCGGAAAAGCCTTTCCACGCTGCTTGACTCAAACAGCAGCATCGCTGACATAGCCTATGAATACGGTTTTAGCGGGGCAAGCTATTACTGCGAAACTTTCAAGAAATATTATGGAATGCCACCACTGATATACAAAAAAAATCAGCCTGCTTGACCTTTGTGTTGTGATATTTTCATACGCCTGCGGATATTTTTCCGATAGATGCCTAAAATTCCTATCGTTAAAATTTGCACCCAAACTCACGCTTGGGTGCATTGTATCAAATTGTGGTACGCAAGCCATATTGCATGTCCAGATTGATACAATTTTTGCGTGGGTGCAATCTATTTTTACATTTACTGCAAATACCCTAAAATCACAATGTCATTAATTTAAGAAAAAGAACAATGCCGGATATCATTACACCGCTATATAGGGTAAAGATATTCGGCATTGCTTTGGATATGATATCCTCATAGCTATGTCATTTTACTGTATTTATCACATAGTTCTTCCACGCATCCCGTAATTCCACTATTGTTTAGTAAGCTCTTTTATGCGTGTTTGAATATTTTCCCGCAAGCTGCCCTTTTGTCCGATGGTAATGACGGTCTGGCCTTACGGGAACAAGATTTTTACGGATGTCTTCATAGATCTGCTGGAACAGCCTGTCCTGTTTCTGCCTGTCCGTTTCCAGTAATATATAGATGAGGTCATTTTTCAGTATCCCTATGCTCAATGTCCGGTTGACCATCATTTTATGTTTCCGGTGGCTCTCTTTTTCATCCAGTTCCGCCTGGTAATAACATGCTCCGCACTATTTCTATAAACCCCCAGCAACTGTTCCATCTTAGGCTGGATCAGATATGGCTGTACCGGTTCATGTTTCGCACCCATAATCCTGACGGGAATTCTTCTGTAAACCCCACGATCCTCCCGTTTATCCGCCAATACAAGATAATGAACCTGCTTGATGATACTTTCCGATAAAGGCATCTGCTCTTTTACTAAATCCCGCACAAAATCAAATGCCTCTTTATGCCCGACTGCCTCCATATGCTCTTTTAACGGCTTCCTGTCGATCGTCAGACCACGTAAAACCATATCCGTCTCACGCAGAGTCAGAGTATTTCCCTCAATCGCATTGGAATTATAGGTGTACTCAACAATAAACTCCTCTGTCAGACGTTCCAATTCTCCTTCTGTCAGTGGACGTCTGTTATCCAGTTCTCTTTTCTTCCTTTCTATAGCCGTCAGTAAACTTTCTGTTGCTTTAAACCGCCCATCTTCTGGTTTTCTTGCATCTACTGGAATCATCCAACTACGCCCTTCACGGGTGACACCAAAAACTTTTCCTTCTGCGCATAATATGCGCACACGCCTGTCAGAAATCCCCCATTTCTCTGCAGCCTGTTTTACTGTCATATACATAAATAATAACCCTCACTTCCCAAAACATTATACCCCCTAGTATAATAATGGTGTAGTCAAGAATGACCACTGGTTAATAGTTACAAAGTCCAATCTAATAAATCTATATAGATATAACAGAAGGAGGAGTTCCCCCTCCATCAGAAGTTATAAGGCAACATTATTTACCCTGTCTGAGGTTTCCTTAATGCACCAGACAAAACATAGAGGTATAATCACTGGAGGCAGGATCATTGACGACGCCTCCTTGGGAACTGGCCTTCCGGCTGGTGAAACCTCTTAGAAAGTCTGTCAGTCCATTCGGTGGTGATTTATGTTTTGGCTGGTTGGGAAGCCCCAGGCTATACCTGTATAAACCGCTAGGTTGTGTATCCGCCCTCTGGAAATGGATACCTGCCTGAAAGGATAAAACCATGAAATACCAAAAGTACTTATGATGCTTGAAAGCATCCCTTATCTCTCAGTCGGGCTTGATGTCGGCGCAGACTTCACCTGGATGTCCATCATGCTGCCCAATGGCATTCTCTCTGGAAAACCTTTTAAGATCATTCATTCTGATCCGCAGTCCCGTGAGCAAGCTGTCGCAAAAATAAAGGAAGCACAAGAGATGTATTCCCTCGAAAGCCGCTGCTTCCTTGAGTCCACCGGGATCTACCACATCCCGCTCCTGTACTTCCTTCGTGATAAGGGGTTTGACTGCTCAGTCATTAATCCTATCATCACTAAGAATAGCACAAATATGAACGTTAGGAAACTGCATAATGATAAATTTGATTCAAAAAAAGCTGCCAAAGTCGGCCTGGATGCTTCCCTGAAGACTTCCATCATACCAGATGATGAGGTCATTGACCTGCGCAACCTGGTACGGGACTACTATTACTTCAAGGACCTGCAGTCCGCTGTCGTACTGAAGCTCACGGCGGAACTGAAAGTGTCCTTTCCCGCATACCGGAAAGTGTTTAGCAAGGTCACTACCCAAACTTCCTTAAAGCTCCTGGAAGCTTACCCCCTTGCCGCAGACATGCTTGCCGCCCCAAAAGACATACTTGTGGAAACCATACGCAAAACCGCACGTTTCGGTGAAAAATATGCCGTTTCCAAATATGATGCCATACGTGCTGCCGCAAAGGACGCCGCTGTTTTCGGACGTGCGCTTCAAAGCAGTGCACTCCGGATCCGGCTGTATATCAAAACCTACCGGGAATACCAGGAGCATCTGGACAATATACTTGAGGACCTGCATAAGGCTGTTGATAAGCTGGAAGGGACGCCGGTTTATGACCGTATCTTCCTTCTCCAGTCCCTGCGTGGTGTCGGTTTTCTCAGTGCAGCCGTCCTGATCGCTGAAATGGGCTCCTTTGACCTGTTTTCTTCCCCAAAGAAGCTTTATGCTTACTTCGGCTTGGATCCTGCCGTGAAGCAATCCGGCAAGTTCAATGGGGATAAAGTCCACATGTCCAAGAGGGGTTCTAGCCTTGCCAGGCGTATCCTGCATATGGTGGCTATCAATAATCTTAAGGTGGATAAAGGGACAAAAACACCAGTAAATCCAGTTATCCACGGCTATTATACCGACAAATGCAAAAGCAAGAAGAAAAACGTGGCTGTCGGGGCTGTCATGCATAAAATCTGCAATATCATTTTTGCCATGCTCCGGGATAATAAACCATTTGAGATCATCACTCCTCAGGAACACTGTGAGCGGTATCTGGCAGCGCAGCCTGACAAGGTACGGAACGCAGCCTAACAGGTCTTATGAATTTTAAATAGTTCCACATGGGTGGGCTTATTAAAGTTACCCTTTTTACATCAAATGCTTCTGAAAAACTTTTTAACATTTTTCATTTTAGCTATTGACATTTCTTAGCTGGACTTTTCGGAATATTATCAATTATAAAGGAATAATATTTCTCGCTGTTCGGAACAAAAAATGCAGAAATGCAATTTATGCTTTCCGAATCTTGATTTTGACTTCTTGAGAAATATAATAGAAATTCCTATCGTTAAAATTTGCACCCAAATAGCCATTTATCGGTTTCCTTCAATAAATACCCTGTCAACTACTGTCGGTACTCCCAGTTTCCGAAATTCTCCTTTGGTTTCTTTGGGTATCTCTACCCTACGGACTGGATTGGGTTTGTATTTCCCATCCTTTGACTGCTGGATTAGTTTCCTTTGGGTATCTCTGAGGAACAGCAGAAGTTCATCCACGCTCATCCCATCCATACCTCCTCCCCCTTTGTTCGACTTTACTTTCTTATATGCATTGTTCAGATTAGCCGGTTGTAAAATCTTCTCCAACAGTCTGTCCGTCTGAAAGTCTGTGATGATGTGGTTATTTTCAGCAATCCTCTGGCAGGCGGGCACTTCTGCATACTCTTTCGATTCCGTCGATACCATTTGCAGATCGCCCTCACTATGAAGTTGTCTGTCCTTAAATCTGTCATTGGTTACATTCATTTACTTACATCAGACCAGAGATTTGCCGCCACTTTCCTTCAGATTCCCCTCGCGTTAATCATAATCCTTGTTAAATAGGTCACCCTTGGTCTTGGCTGTATCCTTCCCACTACCAAGGCGGATTAGGGACTTTCACCCATTAGAAACGTGCGCCGCAAGGCACACCATATAAAAAAGCTGCCAGTATTTTTTTTACCAACAGCCTCCCTTTTTATCCTTCTTTCCGTTTTTTCAAAATCTTCTGAATCTTGGCATCATCTCCCCACGCAATCTTACTATCATAGGGTCTGTCAGGAAATTTTCCATAGTCCAAATTAATTTTATCTACCGTTTATTTCTCTGCCCTTAATATTTTCTCCGTTTTCCCCTTAATCCTCTGAAGCGCGTTGTCAATGGTCTTTGGGCTCTTGTCCAGCAAACGTGCAATCGTCCGATAGTCCGTCCCCAAAAGATGGAGATAAAGCACCCGATTCTCCAGGTCACTTAAGCTTTCCTCCAATTTCATCTCAAGTAATTGGGCATATTCTCGGCTGACCAGCAGTTCTTCTGGATTGCTCTCCTGCCCTGCCGCCATTGTCTCCATCAAGGAACCTTGCTCCTCGCTTGACTCATAGAGAGATATGTAGGAATTCAAAGGGCTGTGCTTTTTGCGTTTGGACGCCTCGATTGCCGAATACATCTGCCTGGTAATGCAAAGCTTCGCAAAACTGTAAAAGGAAGTCTCCTGCTGAGTATCATAATCCTGCACAGCCTTAAAAAGACCAATCATGCCCTCCTGAATTAAGTCGTCATTCTCTCCCCCAAGCAGGTACATGGCGTTTGCCTCCTTGCGCACCAGATTCTTATATTTCTCCATAATATAGTCAATGATGTGGCTGTCGCCTCCCCGCAGCTTTCCAATCAACTGCTCGTCCGTCATCTGCTCATAGTTCGCCATACATATCTCCGTTCTTAATCATGAACATTTTTCATATTAATATTCAGGCTCATCCCTTATGCCATCAGCCTCTGACGCACCACCTCGTAGGCCAAAACACCTGCTGCCACAGACGCATTGAGAGAATCAATATCCCCCTTCATGGGGATGGAGGCAGTCAAATCGCAGTTCTCCTTCACAAGCCTGCTCACGCCCTCCCCCTCGCTTCCGATGACAAGTCCAATCGGTCCTGTCAGGTTCAGACGGTACATCTGCTCGCCGCCCATATCCGCGCATACGAACCACAGGCCCTCTTTCTTAAGCTCCTCCATGGTTCTGGTCAGGTTGGTAACCTTTGCCACAGGCGTATAGTTAAGAGCGCCTGCCGAAGTCCTCGCCACCGTGGCCGTAAGCCCCACCGCCCGTCTCTTTGGAATGATGACGCCATGGACCCCCGCCTGGTTCGCGGTACGGATAATCGCGCCCAGATTGTGAGGGTCCTCGATATTATCCAAAAGAATCAGGAAAGGGTCCTCCCCCTTCTCTCTGGCAAGAGCCAGCATGTCCTCCACCTCTGCGTAGGCGTAGGCCGCCATATATGCAACCACACCCTGGTGCTTTCCCGTCTCAGAAATCTGTGTCAGGCGTTCCTTAGACACAAACTGCACCAAGGTATCCTGCTTCTTTGCCTCTCTTAAAATGGTTCTCACTGGCCCATCCTGGCATCCGTCCAGCACCATAAGCTTATCAATGGTTTTTCCTGACCGGAACGCCTCCAACACGGCATTGCGGCCCTCAATCAGATTCTCGTTTTCGTTTCTCATACTAATTTTATATACCTCTCTCGTCGTTTTACTGAAAGCCATCAACCCCCAACGTATCCAGCCCCTCTTTTATAAGGTCTAACATCCTTTTCCATTCTTTTTTCAGATACAGGTATCCGATTAATGCCTCGAAGCCTGTTGCCTTGTGATAGTCGGACACAGACTGGTTCTTTGCAGGAGAAAAACTTTTTGCATTGCGGCCCCGCTTGTATACTGCGTGCTCCTCCTGTGACAACCGGTCGTTCAAGGCAGTTATCATACGCGCCTGAGCAGATGCCTGTACCACAGAGCTGGTTCTCTTATGCATCTTCTGTACCTGCCGGTTCCCCTCGCCAAGCACCAGGGAACGGATAATCAACTCATAGACAGCGTCCCCAATATACGCCAAGGCAAGAGGTGAATACTCCTTGATATCCACCTCCTTCATCTGGAATAATTCCTGCATATACCCTAGGCCCGTTTCCATTGCACACCCTCTCTCGTATCCTTGAGAACGATTCCTTTTTCCAGCAGCTCGTCACGAATCGCATCCCCCCTTGCAAAATCCTTTGCCTTGCGCGCCGCCTGCCGTTCTTCAATCAGCTTCTCGATGTCAGCATCCAGCATTTCTTCTTTCCGGTCCACAACAAGCCCTAACACATCCGTAAGGCTTACCAGAAGCTTAAGAAGCTTTTGCAGATATTCTTTTGAACTGTCTGCATTTGCCGTTGTGTTGCAGTATTTTACCAGATCAAACACAGAAGCCACGGCATCCGCTGTATTAAAATCATCCTCCATGGCATGTTCAAAGGCTTTCACATACTCATGAGTCTTTTCATAAGCCTCCTTCTCCTCTGCTGTCATTTCTTCTGTCTTTGCATTTCCCAATAAGAACTTAAGGCTGTCCGCCGCATTGACGATACGCTCTAACCCATTCTTAGAAGCCTCCATCAGCTCTGCGCTGAAATTCAGCGGGCTTCTGTAATGGGCGCTCAGCATGAAGAAACGCAATACCTGTAAGTCATACTGCTTGCTGATTTCACGGACTGTCCGGAAGTTTCCAAGGGACTTACTCATCTTGCGGTTGTCTATATTCAGAAATGCATTGTGCATCCAGTATTTCGCAAACTCCTTGCCATTAGCCGCCTCGCTCTGGGCAATCTCATTTTCATGATGAGGGAACACCAGATCCTCGCCGCCTGCATGAATGTCAATCTGCTCTCCCAGATACTTCTTGGACATCTCAGAGCACTCAATATGCCAGCCCGGCCGGCCGTCACTCCAGGGAGACTCCCAGGACGGCTCTCCCTCCTTTTTAGGCTTCCACAACACGAAATCCAGCGCATCCTCCTTCTCATCCTCTCCGGTCACCAAAAGGGAACGCTCGCCTGAGCGAAGGTCGTCTAAATTCTTGTGGGATAATTTTCCATAATCCTTAAATTGGCGGGTACGGAAATACACGGTGCCGTTTTTCTCGTAGGCATAGCCTTTTTCAATCAACGTGCCAATCATATCAATCATTCCGCCGATTTCCTCTGTGGCAAGGGGATGGGTGGTGGCAGGCAATACGTTCATCCCCGCCATATCCTTTTTGCATTCTTCAATGTAACGCTTGGAAATCTCGTCTGAAGATACGCCCTCCTCTATGGCCTTCTTGATAATCTTGTCGTCCACGTCCGTGAAATTTGATACATAGTTCACGTCATATCCCTTGTACTCAAAATACCTTCTTACTGTGTCAAATACAATCATGGGCCTTGCGTTTCCGATATGGATGAAGTTATAAACCGTAGGCCCACAGACGTACATCCTAACCTTTCCCTCCTCCAACGGAATAAATTCTTCTTTTTTCTTAGATAATGTGTTGTACAGCTTCATAATCACTTTTTCTCCTTCTCTATACTTATTGATTGCTTCGTTTCCTTCTCATCCAGCACGTCAATCTCCTGTGTCCTCATACATCTCATGCGCTTCTCCATCTGTACAAGGCGCTTATGCAGCCTGATGTTGTCCGCCTGCAGCTCTCGGATATCGTTGCTGATGGGGTCCGGCAAATGTACCTGATCCATATCCATACGCGGAATCTTCTGATCCCCCATCTTCACAATGCGCCCCGGCACTCCGACTACCGTACAGTTGGGGGGCACCTCTTTTAGCACCACGCTTCCGGCCCCAATCTTGGAGTTCTCTCCGATTTTAAATGAACCTAGAACCTTTGCTCCGGCGCTTACCATGACGTTGTCCCCAAGGGTGGGATGGCGTTTGCCCTTCTCCTTTCCCGTACCCCCAAGGGTTACCCCCTGATACAGCGTCACATTGTCCCCAAGCTCTGCCGTCTCCCCGATAATCACGCCGCTTCCATGGTCAATGAAAAGCCCCTTCCCGATGGTGGCGCCGGGATGAATCTCAATTCCTGTCTTACGCACCGTTCTCTGTGATATCCAGCGCGCAAGAAAATAATGCTTTTTTAAGTATAATTTATGCGCCAGGCGGTAATGCAGAATCGCCTTGAAGCTTGGATACAGGAAAACCTCCAGATTCGACTTAATTGCCGGATCCCGTTCCCGCACCACCCGTATCTCCTGCCTGATATATGACAGTATTCCCATATAGACCTGCCACTCCTTCCTCATTCCCATTCTTTTGAGAAAAACAAAAAAACTCCGTCTCTTAAATCAACATCAAGAGACGAAGCATCACTCCGCGGTTCCACTCTTGTAAAGGACTTCCAGAAAAAATGTCCTCCACTCTTATACACGTAACGTGTGTAAACCCGTATTCGGCTACGCAAAATCTACATTTTTCACCGAATCGACTCCCGAATGCACTTCACAGACCATTCCCCGAAAGCTGCTTTCAGCCGGCGACAGCTTCTCTCTGTTGGTTTTTTTGACCTGCTACTCTTTTCGTTCAACATCTTTGCCATGTACGTTATATCATATGCGAAAATGAGGGATTTGTCAATCGTCAAGCAAAACTTAATTGCCCTGTCCCAAGCATTGCCTTAAAATCACAATACATGCCGTCCGTCACATAGGGATTTAACTGCAATTCTTGTTCCGTTTGGCTAAGCTCATCCAACGATAAACGTTTCACGATTTTTTCAAAATCGATTCTTTCTAAAACTTTTTTTGTATACGGCCTTTTTGCATCCAGAAAAGCAATACTTTTTAAAAACATCTGCACTTTGGCTGAATTCAATAACAGCATGGCGACATAGGCCATATCATAGCTGTCAAAGCAGATAAAATAGCTTGTGTCGTCTGTCATAACAGGTTTTTTATCCTCCGAATATAAAACAGAGAACATGGGTTGCTTATAAAAACCGCTAACGCCCACTTTATATTGTGAATACGAATACTCGCCTACTCCGAACATTGAAAAAGGCGGTGCGCCACGATAGATAGAACTTTTTCTGTTCTCAAAAAGTTCTATATTCTCATTAAGATATCTCCATGTTTTCGGTACTTCATGTTCAAGATGTTCTGTTTCTTCTCTGGCTTTTCTTTGAGTTACAATCACAAATTTGGAAAAATTATGTATAACAGGTGCTTTAAACATACTGCTTTTCACCAAAGGAAAGATATAATCTGCTTCGATTTCGACAGATTCTTTTTTTCCATTTTCAAGTCTTTCATCACGCAAAGACAATTCCATTACCTTAGAACAATCATGTTTTACCCCTTGCCGCCATTCAAAACAACAACGGCCATCAAAATATTCTGTTGACGAATCAAACTTACTGTAAAACTGTCCGTTCAAATACCCAAACTGAGACTTCGCAGTTACAGGTGCTTCAAAATCATATACGTTGCAGACGTCTGATGAAACCGGCCTGTCTGAAAGCTGAATCAGTAAAATACAAGCACTTGCATTAATGCCAAATACTTTTGACGCGTCAAATTCCAGAATATCACACACTTCAAAATTGATATAATTTCTCTTTAACTCTTTAAATACATTTCGTGCAACTGATGTTTTACAAAGCATAGAAATGACCGTATTGGAATCTCTATATTCACGAATGAGCTGCAAAATGATATATTCACATATATCAAAATTACTCGTTCCAGTGATTGCCTCCATCCCTTTAAGCCTTTTGAAATTTCCTTTTATCGGCAAATTATCTGAACCTAGGACAGACAGCGTACTGTTTGTCACCCATGGAGGATTACCAATTACAAGTACCTGCGATTTATTTTTGATGAGCACCTTCGATGAGTAAGAAAAAAAATCAGAATTAATGATTTTCACCCTGTCATCCTGAATGTTTTTTTTACATATCTTACAATAATCTGGATTGATTTCTATTCCGTAATACTCCTCCGCATTAAATACCAGACTGCTTTGAATAAAACTCCCAATCCCACAGGTAGGTTCAACTACTGCAGAGGGACGTATATAACGGTTATTCTTCAGATAGATACACACCTTTTCGGCAAAATCCAAGGGAGTCTGATAATCTCCATATTCCCTTTTACCACGCATAATTTCTAACTCCTGCCACATGATTCTCTAATCCAATCACTCGTGAATACTGAAGCCGCCACTGTAATGCATTACTTATGGTTAAATATCCTTGTTCTGGCGGATTATTAAGGATTTCATCGGCAAGCTCATTATAAATAATCTCATCCCCTGGCACATTCTTATCCTGTAAAAAACCTATAATATCTTCTTTATTCGCTCCATCATATACCATTTCCCGTAAACGTTTTGTAATGGTAAAATCGGCTGTCCTTTGCTTGCCAATAAATGTGCAATGGGTGAAACGCAGTATACAAGAATCTTTCGTATCCTGCTTGTCATATACGAATACTAATAGATTATATCCCAAACCAAATATTTTTTGTCGGGCGTTTTTGAAAGGACAGCTTGATTGAGGCTGTGTAATTGATGTTACTTTTATATCTGTCTCAATTCCAAAACCTGGCAAATCAATTCCTTTCGCGCTGCTGCCTATTTCAACGGTGTATCGCTCTCGAAGAAACTGCTGAAACTTATGCTCCACATATGTTCCAACCGCTTTTCCATCTGTTATCCCTATCAGTTGGATATGATTTTCCATACTTTCAATATCACAAAATATTTTTGCTGAGTCTATAAGTTTTTCAATAGTCAAAACTGACTTCATGTTCTAATCTCCTAATCTTTCCTCAAGCATAATGACATAATGAGAATTATATTTTATCTCTATATATTATCATTTTCTCTAAATATTAACAACCCATTTATGCACATGGAAAGCATGGAACGCGGCAAGTAACAGTGAAGCCTTTCGTCTGCCGCGTTCCATATGTTTAGAACCTTACCTCTACCTTAAACAAATCTGCCTCTGTCTCAATCTTAAACTTCCCTTTCTGCAGCTCAACGAAGTTCTTCACAATGGCAAGCCCAAGCCCTGACCCTTCCGTATTCCTTGACGCATCCCCGCGCACAAATCTCTCCGTAATCTCCTCCGTGTTAAAGTTAAGCTCTAAAGCCGACACATTTTTCATCCTGATAACCGCTTCTTCACCCTCCCTCGCAATCTCAATATAAACCCGCGTATGAGGCATGGCGTATTTCACAATATTAACCAGCAGATTTTCAAACACACGGTATGTCTTCTGGCTGTCCAGAAGGGCAGATACCTTCTCATCTGGATAAGTACACCTGAAATCCAAATCTGCCGCCGCAATCTTATCCTCCAACTCAAGCTTTACCTGCTTGAACAGATTCACAACATCCACATCCACAATATTCAGGGTCACATTCTTACTGCTGGCCTTGCTGACCTCAAACAAATCCTCAATCAGAACCTTAAGCCTAAGCGACTTTCTCTCAAGCACCTCAATATAATCCTTGCGCTTCTCCTCGTCCTTTTCGTCCTTTAACAGATTCACATAGGTAATAATTGCCGTAAGCGGCGTCTTTAAATCATGGGAGACATTGGTAATCAGCTCTGTCTTCATGCGCTGGCTCTTGACCTCCTCGTCCACAGCCTTCTTAAATCCCGTCTGAATCTTCTGAATCTCCTGCTTAAAGGGGCTGAAAATCCCCAAATCCTCTGTAATCTCCACATCCAGATTCCCCTTGGCAATCTCTCCAGTTGCCCTTAAAAGAATCCTGTATTTTTGCTGCAGCTCATTAAAATACTTCTGAAGCAGCCAGAACAGCACTCCTGAATAGATCACCAGCAGGAAAATCCCGCCGACCCACATGGTACTAATCAACGCCAAAATAATGAAATTAACTGCCACAATCTTGAAAATAGTCCGGTTATTCCTCTGGCTTAAATCAATGCGGTCCATAAAATGGTAACAATAATGAATCCATCCCTTAATTTTTCCTGTAACATATATCCATGCCCTTTGGATATACTTCCAATATCGAACACACAAGGTTCTCTCTTTTAAATATGCTCCTACTCCCAATGTATACACCTGCCTTAAGCATGTCGCCGCCCAGAATGTAACGGTAAATACAACCGTCCATATGAGAAAATCAGCAAAGTCTGGCGTTCCCATCGACCTGTTGGCAATCCACCACAGATTATTATCAAGAATCTCCACCATGATAAGGAATAAAATCGTCACAACCTCCAATGGCGCCCGTAAAATCCTCGTTTCCTTAAGCTGCCATACCGGCAGCGCCGGAAGCAGCCACGCAAGCACCGCCACCACCAGAACCATAATGATCACAAGATTTGTCATAGCTTCTGTCGCATAATAGTTCGTATAACCGTAAGCATCGATATAGCCCTGGAGATTTTCCGCTGTCATGGCATAAATATAAGTCCGGTTCTTCGGTTTCTCAAGATAGATTGACACCCACTCGCCTGTATCCTCCGTATATGTCTCAACTCCCCATTCTGAATCATCATATTCACCGATAACCTCCCGAAAGGTGACGCTCTGCTCTGCCTTATAGTTTCCTTCCTTTATCTGGACGTCTATACCGCCATATTCATCATAGGTAATCACCATTCCCAGTGCAAATGACGAAAGGTTCGTCTCCGTCACGTTCCGTTCAGAGTCCGCCGTGCTTTTCGCAATATCCTTCCCCTTCTCATCCTTCACACGATAGTCGAGAAAAGGATAGATTCTTTCATAGGAGGATATCTTTGCGCCATTCTGGCGAAGAACCGTCTTCATCTCCTCAGGATCTTTTTCCGTCCCATTTTCCGTATTGTAGAGGATGTATCCCGCATCCAGAAATGTCCTTAAAAAATCCTCTGATACCACCACCCCATGGCAGGCATTTTCCTCCACCGTCTCGGAGCTCACATACCAGTTCCAGTATTGGTTCATCATAAAAAATGCCGGTATCACGATTGACATAATGATTAAAATGACCGTAAATTTACGGCTGCTTTTCAATTTTGTACCCAACTCCCCACACCACCTTCAAATATTTTGGATCTTTTGGATTGATCTCAATCTTCTCTCTTATATTTCTTACATGAACCATGATGGTATCCGTATTCACCGCCCGCTCATTCCATACCCGTTCGTAGATTTCCTCCGCAGAGAACACCCTTCCTGGATTCTTCATCAGCAGAAGCAGTATCTTATACTCAATGGGGGTAAGCTTCACAGCTTCCCCGTCAACGAAGGCCTCCACAGAGTCCTCGTTAATCTCCAGTCCCCCGATAGTGTGCACATTGCCACCCTTATCCTTGCCTCCCAGCTTCTCCAGGAACTTCCGGTATCTGCGCATCTGGGAATTCACCCTTGCCAGCAACTCCATAGGAGTAAATGGCTTGGTCACATAGTCGTCTGCCCCCATGTTAAGTCCCAGAATCTTATCCACCTCCTCTGACTTTGCTGACAGGAAGATTACTGGAAAATCGTGCTTCTCCCTTAACTTAATGGTCATCTGAATCCCATCCATCCTGGGCATCATTACATCCACAATCGCCAGATGAATCTCCTCCTTCTCGATGACCTCAAGGCCTTCAACACCGTCTGCCGCCTTAAATACCTGGTAGCCCTGGCTTCTTAAGTATATCTCTACGCCCTCACGTATTTCCTTGTCATCCTCCACAACCAAAACATGATTAATCTGATTTGTCTCCATTACTGTCTGATTCCTTTCTATGCCATATAAATGTCGAAAAATAAAATTTACATCATCTGTCTCTGGCGTACCATACCAGATGCTAACTCCATTATACTATATTGTCGTTCATCCTGATAGAGACGAATCCGCGGCGGACATTGACACGCCGCCACACCATAGTTGTCGAACCGCACCGTAATCTTTGAAAATGGCAGCGGTATATGGCAGTGATCCCACTGTCCAGATAAGGAAATTTCTCTTGAATAACGCACCGTAACTCCCACCAGCTCAGTTTTGCTCTTCTCTGAGAGGAAATAGGTCAGTTTCTTTGGAATATGCCTTGGGCCAAAGGGTCCGTCCATGGCAATCGCCACACTCCTCCTTCTATCCTTCAGGGATTCCAGAATCTCCTTTAATGTACCGGCATTGCAAAATCCAAAACCGATTTTGACTGCGTCGCCGCCGTACTGTTCAAGGAGATAACGAATATTTTCCCCCTGGTCGTCCGGCGTTACCAGCACCGAAACCGCCGCATCCCTTGTCAGTGACTTAAGCACCAGATTCATGGCCAAGCTGTCCTCATGCCAGAATCCCACCACGTTATTGCCTTTGTAATTCTCCGGCTGCTCCCACTCAATTTGTACTGTCTTCTCCAATAACTTCAAATAGCCGTAAGCCAAATATCTCCCAATCTTCTTTCTCATTGTCCTCTCCTTTATCATTTGCAGTCAACCTGTTTTTTTGTGTCTTTGAATGTCTATGCGAATACTTGAAAAGCGGCGTCACCCATAAAATACCCTGCCCCGATAAACACCGTGTTCCAAACCAGGACCCCTAACGCAGAGCTTATGGTGTACCTTCCAAAATCCATTGATATCATTCCTGCCGGAATAGAAATCAGCGTCCGTATCATGGGCACCAGCTTCCCCAAAAACACACCCACAGCTCCTCTTTTCCGAAGGGTCTCCATATTCTTCTCAATCAACCCCTTCTGCTTGGGAAACTTCTTAACATAAAACCGGAAAAATGCATCACCGCCAAGTCTTCCAAAAAAATACAAAATCCAGCTTCCAAGCAGACCTGCTGCAACCGAGATAAGCATCACCATAGGGAAACTGATTGCCCCCTTAGCCGCCCAGATGCCTGCCAGCGGCATAATCACCCCCGCCGGAAAGCCTGGAAGATTCATATATTCCAGTAGAACGATTACAAACACAAAGATAGCTCCATATTGTGTAAAATACTGTGTAAGCATCTGAACTGACATTACCCATCTCCTCCTTTGTTTCTTTGGTGTTCTCTTGATGTTATACATCATACCCAAAAATTCTTAAGAGGGGTGATATGAAAATCTAAAGATATTCTAAAGATATCATGAAGGGATGCCAAGGAAATATGATTTACTTCTTAAGATATAACCGCACACAAGTTTTCGCGGCGTATACACCGAAATAAAATATTTCCCGACATCCCTTCAAAAAGGACATTATTTCTGAATCAGACAGTCTCATTCAAGCAAATCCTGGACAAAGGAATCCATTTCTTTAGTTCCTCCTTCATCCTCTCAGACATGCGGACATCCTCCTCCATACAGACCTCGTCTACCGTCAAAGCCCCAAAAACCAGGCTTGTCAAAGCTCCAATGCCGATGGTTCCTTCCGCATTCTCCCGCTCTGCGTCCATCAGCATCACGCCGGAATATTCCGTCCCTGTAAGCACAATGCATCGGTTATTTTCTTCCACCACAGGGTCCGTCACACAGAAGCACACTCCTGTAAGCGACCGAAGCCCCAATGACATCAGCATGCGCCGAACGTCCACAATTCTGACCATAATCTTCGGCTTCTCTCCATTTTCTTCGGGATAATATCCCCGACAATCTACGATTTCCCCGCCTTTTCGGTAAATCTTAAGGATTCCGCCGTCACTTTTGTATTCCCGAAGCAGCCTCTGATAATAGGCCTCGTCCCGAATGGCAAATACCTGATACCTTTCTGCCAGATGCCGGTTGGCAGACTCAGAAATTTCCCGACAGTCCGAAGGCTTTGCGTCCGTAATTGTAACGCCCTCTGCCTGTTCGTCTCCCTTCTCATAGAACTTTCCTGTCTGTTCATACACAGTCCTAAAATCAAAAGGCAGGTAGATACTCTCTGAGGCTGGCATTAAAAAGGTAAATGACTCCCTTGCCCTATACATATCCTGAAGAGCCCTCTTTAACAGAGACGCCATATATCCTCTCTTACGGTACTCCTTCTGGGTGGCAACCGCAACAATGTAATTTACCTCCTTTTCACTCCCGTTCACATACAACCGATAAGGATTCAGATGAAGCATGGAACGAATTCCTCCATCCTCCTCAACCACATAGATTTGGTTGTCCCTGGTCTTCTCCGTATAATAGTATTCCACGAAGGAAGGGCTGTCCTCATCAAATACCTCCTCATAGAGCTTCCTGCTGTCCTGGTGCTTCGGACTTTCCAGTTTTCTAATCTTCATTGATTCCTCCATAACAATCACTTCCCTCCATGGGGACACCCGCTGCAGCCTGCGCATCTTTCCTCGCCAGGCCCCACTGCATAGCTGCAATTTTCAATAGTATCCAAACATGCAACAGCCTGCGCCGAGATTCCCTCGCCATTTCCCGTAAATCCCAGTCCTTCCTCTGTGGTCGCCTTGATATTCACCTGATTGATATGAAGCTTTAGGGTCTCGGCCACGTTTGCCCGCATCTGCTCAATATAAGGCGCCATCTTGGGACGCTGTGCGATGATGGTTGCGTCAATGTTCCCAATTACATAAAGCTCCTTCTCAATCAGACTCCCCACATGGGCAAGCAAATGGATGCTGGAGATTCCCTTATACTCTGGGTCTGTATCCGGAAAATGCTTTCCGATATCCCCAAGAGCCGCCGCTCCCAGCAGGGCATCCATGATGGCATGGAGAAGCACATCCGCATCCGAATGACCCAAAAGCCCTTTCTCATAGGGAATCTTTACACCGCCCAGTATCAAGTCCCTTCCTTCCACCAGACGGTGGACGTCATATCCCATTCCTACTCTCATTGTCCGCTCTCCTTCCCTATATTTACCAAACTCTGTCCGACATGATCTGTACTGTTTCTAGTCTACATGATTCTACCCAAAATTTCAAATATTATTATAATTTCGATTATTTCGGATAATTATATTTACTTTTTCGACACAAAATGTTATACTTTTAACCAGGAGGTGAAATCATGAATCTAACTTTTGGCGAAAAGATAAAAGACGCCCGAAAATCAAAAAATCTCACACAGAAGCAGCTTGCCCAACAAATCGACGCAAAGCATAATTCCGTCAGCGATTGGGAAAATGACAAGAACAGACCCGACGCAGCTACCATTGAATTACTGTGCAAGGCGCTTGATATAACGCCTAATTATCTTCTGGACGCATCCTCTGGCGAATACACACCTGCGGAAAAAAAAATTATTGAAAAATACCGTTTTATTTCCGAATATTCTCCAGAGGGTGCAGCGACCGTAGGCTATATCCTGAATCGGGAATACCAGATTGCTATGGAGAGGAGGCAGCAGGCAATACCTGAACCTTCCCTGCCTAAAGAAGATCTCGCCGCAATCGAACGCGCCATGCAAAAATTCGGCATCAAAAGAGCGCGGTAACATATATCATTTTATACAGACGGAGCTATTATGCGTTTTTTCAAAAGAGAAAAGATATCAAATGAAGAACGCAGATATATTATATTTGCGGCTTACGACGCTCTGCTGGAATTTAACGAACACAGCCTTCCCGTCCTTTCCAATGATTTCTGCCGTATCGTGAATTCATCCATTTTTATTTTTTCGATGCAGTTTGTCGCAAGAAAGGAAGGGCTTATGGAAAATTATTTTTCCAATGCTGGAAGCGGCATGGCCCTGTACGCTCCTACTACCGGACATTATATCATTCTGTACAACGACGAGCTTTCTCCCTCCGACATACGATGGACCATTGCCAGGCTTCTTTATCTGATCAAGTCCGGCAGGCTTAAGAAAACTCCCAATGTATTTCATTTCTCAGATGACTGTGCAGATTCGGACAAATGCGACGAGTTCGCCTTTCATTTCACTTGTCCGGAGCCTATCCTCAAAGAATGTAATATCAGCAGCGCGTCCGATATCATCAAATACTGTGAGATTCCTTTTTCTTTTGCAAATATAAAGAGCAGGTTACTGAAAACGTCGAAGAGTATACCGTCGATTCCCGTAATCGAAAAAGCTCTGAAAACAAATTTCAGCTCATACATAGACCAAAAAAACTTCTCAATGTAAGGTGCGAAAAATATTTTCCAGATGAGGAGGAAAAAGAAAAAGGTAGATTTAATGTTAATAGAACTGCCGAAAAATGTAGTGCTTCACATCTTTTGGCAGTTCCATGTTCTTACTGACAAAAACCACAGAAATCGAATCAACGTATACACAACAAATATTGTTGCAATGATGGTTTCAATTAATACCACGTACTGAAGATATGGTATAACATCTCCCCTATCCGCAAAAGCGTTCATAATCTGTTTTGCCGCGGTTGCGCTTATTACAAAAGGGAAAGTAAAGGATGCATAGCTTGGGTAAAAAGGCAGTCTCAGATAGCTGACCGCTTTCACAAGGGCAAAGACATAAAGTATGGAGGCCACTATAAACATTCCCATCAAAAATTCATAATTCTTCTGCTCCACAGACTGTAAATAACCCACAATACACAGGTTGAAGGGAGCGGCATAGATACATATAAGCGGCTTTTCCGATTCCCCAATCTCCCTGTACTTGATATAGCGAATGGTGATAAGTACCAAAAGGAGTATCAGGGAAATAAATCCAAACCAGAATATTACATTCCCCACGTCCTCTCTTTCATAAGAAGGCGCTGTTACCGATGCAGTCACAATTCCCACGTATACAATATAATAACTTGCAAACACCTTCGGCATGTGCAGTTTTACAATAAATTTTACCGTAAAGTAAAGAATCAACAGGATGTGAAGCCCTATGGCAAGCAGCCAGATTCCGTAGGCCGCCGCCCCAAGCCATGGCTTAAAGTAAACACTTAAGAGCATTAAAGACATGGAAAACGCTCCTGCAACACTTGCCAAGATTGGATTCTTCAAATCCTCCCTGACTACCTCCGGATAAAGAAGCAGCTTCAGTAAAACCAACATGAATAAAAATCCAGCAATTCCTCCGCAGATGTATCGGATTCCTTCGGAATAGCTTTGAAGCAGATTCCCCAGAGCCGCTGTTCCAAGCATCACTCCGCATAGGGGAATCGGTATTTTTTTAATCATATTACCCATCATATGTCAACCTCTTCTTCTGATTTCTTTCCATTATTTTTTCTATAAATTAAAATATATATACAAAAAAGACCATATTTTCGAGATAAAAACTGGCGTTAATCTCACGAAAATATGGTCTTTCAAATTTAATGAATTTTATCCTCCAAAGCATCCCTTATAAATTCTTCATAGCTGGCATATAAAGGAACATTTTTCTTCAAACTTTCAAGGGTTTTCTCCTTAATTCTACCCCCCCCAATTTATTATATTCTGCCATGAACATGGTAAATGGTCTTTTTCATTGTATCTATAAAAAAGTGGAAAAAATCTCTGAATATATCTTTGGGAGGAAGCTCGCCTTTACTATCAAAATATTCTCTCGCAAGCATTTTCGCCTCCAGAACATATTCTTTTTCCTTTTTGTATAAAACTCGTCATACGTCATAATAATTTTTGCTGGATTTCCTGCTACAACCGTACAATCCGGAATATCATGCTTGACAACGCTGCCTGCCCCTATAATAACATTATTTCCAACAGTTACGCCTTTCATAATAATACTTTTTTCTCCGATAAAAACATTATTCCCAATATGTACAGGCCCATTAGACCCTATAATTTCACCTTTTTCTGTCTTAAATGTACTCCACGCAAAATCATGGCATAAAATACTTACGTAATCTGTTATCTCAACATTATTGCCAATCTTAATCAGAAAAGGCTGCGTAATATCAATCTTAATCGTTCTAGGTGCATGAAATGTACAATTACTGCCTATCCGTATTCCCTTTCTCCTGTAATACGCTATTAAATCATCTGAACTTGCCCGTTCTCTATAAATCATCTTTTTTATAAAATGTTTCATTTCCATATCAATTTTTACCTTTCAATAAACGTTTCCGCAATTCATTAAATTCATCATTTCTACAATTAAATATATAGCATATACCTACAGAAGCAATAAATACAGCCATCGCAGACAGAATAAAACTTAGGATTGTTCTATCATATATATAATTAAACAATACACATGAAACTGCGACAGAAATAACTGTCCATGTTATATTCACGAGATAAAGCTTCATATACTCTACAAGTTTTTTGCCGAAGGAATATTTATATACGATATATGCATCGAACCAAAAGGTTGTCAAAAAATGACTTATGGCAGTTCCCATAAAAACACCGGCTATTCCAAGATTTTGAGCCAGTACAATGGATACAGTCAAATTTATAATCGCTTCTGCCCACGGTTTGACTCGAAAATGCCTAAATAAACCATCCGCATAAATATATGCTTCTAAAGGCTGCCTGATACCTAACAAATAAAAATTAAGTACAACCAGAATAACAATATAAAAACTTAACAAATATTTTCTTCCAAGCCATAATTCAATAAAAGGATTTAACAACGCCACCAGACAACTGCACATAACTCCATACAGACATGAGTAACCACATCGTATCTTTTTAAACACAGAATATTTCTGTACGTCATTATTATCTGTACACAAATTTCCAATGCTTGCCATCACTGAATTTTCAAGTACAAACGTAGTGCTTAAAAGTACCGATATAATCATACTGTAATTTCCGTAAATTCCGACTAATACGGTACTGAGCAATGCAGAAATCACTAAATTATCTGTTGATGTTATAACCGTTTGTCCAATTTTTATTGATAGCATACTCATAGCGTTTGACATGATTCCTTTTATCTCGCTTTTAGATAAGGGCTTCACTTTAGTATTGATTAACTCAAATCTTCTCTTTGCCTTAATTCTAAGGATATAATTACTAAATATAGTGCATATAATCTGAATCAGCATATATGAAATATAACTGTGTGTAGTAATTAATGCGATCATCTCGCCGCCTGTTTGAAAATAAGAAAAAAACATGGTATTACTGGAATTAATTCTTTCTAATTGATATGCACTAAATAAAGACCTGTAATGAGCAAAAAAATAGCTGGATGATGAATAAATAATATGTAATATAAAAATCAAGGTTATATTCTCTACATCATGAACATCAGATAAAATAAAATAAAAAAGGAAGGATACATACTCCTGCCGCTATAATCAATCCTCCGATTCCATAGTAAAATTTGCGATAAAAATCCAGCAGTTGTTTGATTTTGTATGTATCGTTAATAGAAACTGGTTTGTACATATCATAAGCAATCGCCGTACCTATGCCAAGCTCTGCCAATGATAGAATACTGAAAATATTATTAAAAACGCTGCCAATTCCAAGATATTTAGGTCCCAAAGAGTAAACAAAAACAGTTCTTACGGCAAAACGCAGTATTATATTGCTAAACTGAAGTAAAATACCAAATTTTACATTTTTTATGCTGTTTTCAGTTCTGCTACTCATAAAAATACAATCCTCTTAATACAGGCACAACAACCTGCTCATAATCGCTATTATAATGAAATTCAAAGATACGCCATACGATTACCGTTACAACGACTCCACCCATCAGGAATACCCTTTGTACTCCCTTTCTACTAATATACTTATAATTTGAAAAAATACATAGATATTGTAGCATCGCAATATTTCTAATCAGTCGATTCATATGTGTTATCATCATATTCATTGGAATAATCAGGAAAGATATTATATCAATAATTAGAACCAGGCTTAGAAAATCATTTTTATTTTGAAATCTTTCTAACTCAGATTCGTTCATTACCTTTTCATAATAAGCGTAATTTTTTTTATTATGATAATGGATGAGATATATACAGATTGTATATACAATTAACAACATAAATATGACGATCCACGACCTTATTGTCGCGCTGCTGGAATAGTTAGACAGCCTTGAATCGGTTGTCGAAGCCATCATTGTACTTACAATTGGAACATAATTATTATTCAAGTAAGTAATACCTATCAATAAAACTTCAAGTCCAACCAATAATTTTGATATTGTCTTCTTATCCTTGATAAACAAAATCAAATAAATAAAAGATACCCAATATGCACTGTGTATCTCAGCCGCCAACGCTAATGCTATCATAAATTTAAAAATATTTCTTCCATTTTCTCTGTCTATTACATATTTAAGTGAAATCATAAAAATACACATTGCAATGGTATTTTGCAGCTGCATTGCATCTACATAGATAAAATAAGTTAAATAAACCAGTAAGACCCATCCATAGTCCGAACAATACTTTTTGATTGAGCTGTAAACCAATGTAAGTAAAACCAATAAAACGCACAGTCTAAATGTAAAAAAATCCAGTCCTAGCTTATTTCCAATGAGACACATCAACCGCCAGACCCATTCGTTGAATATTTCTGGTGAGCCTAAAATCTGTAATGATATCACAGAATCATAAAACCTCTTATCATAATAAACATCTATTCCATGGGAAACATAGAAAAGAATTGCAATGCAAATAATTGCAATTAATGAAGCATACCTGGCATACTTCTTCTGTTTGGAAATACCAAGAATTCCCGAAATCACACTTGAAGCTAATCCAATGATCAACACTGGCGTATAAGTATAAAACGTCAAAAAAACCTCTCCTTTAATTCTCAAATCTTCGTATCCAATTTGAGAACTCATAATATTCTATTATCTCTTTATTCACTGGCTCATAAGGAATATCCATAAATTGAGGAATACACTCCATATTATCATTTAAAATAAAAATATTAGACGGTAAATAAAAATCATAATTTTTAATATCTTTGTTGGTCGTTATTAATTTCTTTGAAAAAAACAAAGCCTCTAAGACCCGAAGTGTCAGTCCTTGTTGTCCCTGGATTCCCACATCCAAGATTGCCCTGGATTTTGCAAGATATTTAAGCGCGCTCTCATAGGCAATACTTTTTTTGTAATCAAGCTGGGTCTGAGCTGTCCTTCCATTTTCCGTCACATGAAAAAAACAACTGAATCCTTTTTCTTCTAATTCCTTTTTAAAGGATTCAAGCTGTTTTCCTCTCCCCTTATCAGCGCCTAAAAAGAATATATCTGTGGTTTCTTTCTCCATAGGGAGCTTTATATTTTTGTTATAAAACTGTGTATTGTATTTTATTCCATATTTATTGCAGTCCTTTTTATCGAAACTCCACAATTCACAGCCTCTGCATATCGGGTCGTCTGGATATACCTGGGTGCTTTTAACAGTATTCCAATACCACAGGATGATCCTGGATCTTGGATAGTGGCTCTTAATAAATGCAATAATATCTTTTTTACTTTGTAAAACTTCTATTATTATGGTATCGAATTCTTCTTTGTACCAGTTGCTTAGAGAAATTACTTTATAAAACGGCAGTTTATCATGAAACCATATCCTCTGAATCCCTTTCTCAATGTTGGAGCCATTTTTAAAAATAGTGTCAATTTTATAATGCTCTGGCAAGTCTCCCTCATAATACATCTGATCTTTTTCACTGTTGTGTAAAAATAGTATTTTTTCCCCCATGCTCACATATTTTTAGACTATTTCATAAAATTTTCTTTTATAAAATTCTCCCAAAACTCCTTTCTTTTTCTATTCGCTTCATCTTCTGTAAAATGAAATGCCTTTCTAAATCCAAATTCAGAATTTCTGAGCATAGAAGCTCTATTGAGACTTTTTAACACTCTCATAATCCCCTGGACGTCTTTTGGCTCAAAGATCATTTCATCCTCCAGCAGTTCAGGTATACCGTCAACATTTGAACCTGCACAGGGCAGGGCCATGCTCATAGCTTCAATGATTGCTCTAGGTAATCCTTCCACCAAAGAGGGCTGTATATAGATATCCATATTCTTAAGATAATCAAACACCTTCTTGTGGCTTACTGTACCTGCAAAAAATAACTGAGCTTCCACCCCCAGCTCCTTCGCCAAATCCATAAGTTTTTCAGGATTCCCGCCGCCAATCAGATGATATTCAAACATATAATTTTCTTTCTTTAATTCAGCTATTGCCTGTATTACATAAATTTGCCCTTTGATCACTTTATCCACGGGTCCCAGAGTAACAAGTTTTAATCTTTCATCTGGTCTATAATTTTTGATTCTATTGATTCTATTCTCTAAGTTTGCAGGGTTATAATTAAGAATTTCTACATCAGAAATCCCAACCGTGTAACCTTGGGTTGGATATTGCTTCTGCAATGTTTTTTCCGTGACATACATTACATATTTTGCCTTACGAATTTCACGTTTTACCATTTTTTCAATATATGATGCAGCAATTTTTCCTAAACTGGAATGATAGAAAAGATTTTCATAAGCAGGGCCTACGACTTCACATACATAGGGTTTATGAAATCTTCGGGCATATTTTGCAGCAATTACTCCACTTAATCCCATTCTTGCAATGACATAATCTGATTTCCTGACAGCATTTTTAATTGTTCTTTCAAGTAAAGGGCGTTTTAACAAATAAAAGTCAATAGACGAATCTATTTTGGCACATTCATATGATATATTTTCATCTTCTGCATATGTTAGTCCATCTACAGAATCAACCTTCTTCTCTCTCAGGCAAAGCACTAATTGCTCACAATATGGGAAATATAGTTTATGCAATGTACTTGGCGTAAGATTTACTGTATAGTATTTCCCTTTGTACTTATATGCCCTGCTTGAAAATACAAATAAAGCCTTCATAAAAATGCTCTCCTATTTTTATAGTTAATTTTAAATATTGCCATAAAATCTATTATCCAATTTATAATCATGGGGTATAATTCTTGCCTTTTCCAAGACTACCGTACTATTATCCGGCACATCTGTACATACAATACAATTCGCCCCTATTCTTACATTGTTTCCGATTCTTATGCCGCCGATAATCTTTGCGCCGGACCCAATATAACAATAATCCCCGATCACAGGTGCTCCATATGAGCCTGATGTTTTAATCGAATTGCTTCCAATAGTTACCTGTTGAAATATAACGCATCCTTTTCCTATTTTTGCATATCTGGAAATAAATATCCCATATAATCCATGGGGAAACTCAGGGCATGCTTCTATATCAGTCATTGGTGAAATCCCGCAGCCAAATTTATTGTTTAAATTATGCAGCTTCAATTTGCTGATTAATTTTATCCCTCCCCCACTGGCATATTTTGCATTCAATAACATTTCCAAAAATACTCTTTACTCTCTTTATAGAAAAAAATTCTTTCAATTAGTTTATTCATATTTCAAGCCCTTTTCTTTCATATAAGCAAATACTTTTTGGAATTTTACATTCCATGAATAATTATTTAATGCATACTCTCTCATCATTTTAGCCGCAGCATCTGTATCTATTGATTGATAAAAATTTATAATCTCCTTAAAGTCCAGCAGACTATGATCATCAGGAACTTGATAGATGTATTTAAAGTCCTTTAGTTTTTCTTCTTCATTACCTGAATAAAAATATGGAATACCTCTTGCGAAGTACTCCTTCGTTTTTAATCCTGTATCCTTTTTCCCTCCAACTCTATATTGTGCAACTGGTCCAACGGCTATATTAGCTGCAGCAAATACAGAATCTAAAGCTTCACCTGAGAGCTTTCCATGAAAAATTATATAGTTTTTTATTTTATCACTGACTAAAGCCTTTGTATTTTCAGATATTTCTCCTACAAAATGTATGAATATATATGGAAAATTATTTTCCATATAGTACCTGTCTAAACTTTTTATTAATCTGTCATATCCATGATATAATGTCTCATTCGCAACAGTTATGAAATGGTATTCGTCATTCTTCCCAGTATAAGTATGTTTCGTAATATTTTCCACATCAACGCCCATTCCAAATTCCATTGCCGGTTTTCCCCACATTGAATCAAATTTACCTTCTGTAAGAACAAGATCTATATATTTAGCGGCAAGCTTTTGATTCAGTACTGTCCAAAATTTTTCATATTTCCCATTCATGCCATGCAAAACCACTCCTGGGAAATATCCTAAGGATTCCATTAATATTGTAGCGCCTGTATTCTTCAATCTTTTTAGCATCTTTAAATAGGGGGGATCGAATGCACACCACCTCAAATATCCTATGTCAAATTTTTCTTGGTTCAGGAATTGATTGGTTATATGTATCAGGAAGAAACGACGAAGACTCATATATAATCTATTCGATATACGATATTTTTTCTGGATATAAATGCTGTCGTTATGATTAAAGATAGCCACTCCCATTTTTATATATCCGCAGTACCAAACCTCATACCCCATTTTTCTTAATGTATCAATTTCGCTTCTTATCTTTTTTGAAATTCCTATCGTCATATCATAGGTGGTAAAATTGACATACATAAACACTTTTTTCATGATTACTTCACCTTCTCATCCGAAGTATTTTGGCCGGCACACCGCCAACGATAGCATTTGGAGGAACATCTTTATTGACAAGGGCATGTGCTCCTACTATGGCATTGTCCCCTATATGAATCCCCATCAGAATTGTTGCCTTTGCCCCAATCCACACATTATTGCCAATCCTTATTTTTTCTGAGGACTCACCTTGTTCATTCATCGGCAAATCAATCCTGTTATAATTATGCGTATTTGATAAAATAGAAACTCCATGGCCAATCATAACATCATTTCCGATTTCAACTTTACCTTTACATTCAAGATAGGAATTTTCATTAATGGATACATTATTGCCAATCGTTAATTTATCTCCATTAAAAATGCATACATTAGGCTGTATGATGCAATACCCCTTTCCTGCGTCATGCTGCATACCTGTACTTTTTAACAGTGCATATCTTTGGGCCATGGGAACCCATCCTGTTTTAAATCTGTTTCTGTGTAGTTTCATTTTTATAATCCCTTCTGGAATTATCTTATAAAGCATTGTTAAAGCCTCTAATCCGATTCTAATCTTACGCCAAATACCTCTTTTTCTTTCTTTATCAGTCATCTTAAGCTACTCCCCTATATGAACTTCCACTATGTACACTTCCTTAATATCTGCTCTATTTCTTCAATATAAATATCCGTCACCATATTTCTGTCAAACTCTTTTTCCATCTTTAACCGTGCAGCTTTCCCCATTAATGCCCTTTCTTCATCTGAAAGACAGATAAATTTCTCTACTGCCTTTATTAATGCATCAACGTTTTTTACTTCAAACAAATATCCTGTTTTTCCATCTTCAATCCCTTCCCTGACTCCAGGAATATCCGAGCCGATACATGGTCTTCCCATAGCACTGTGTTCTAAAACAACATTCGTCATTCCCTCATAATAGCTTGCATGGATAACTGCATTTGCCTGCTCTATATATGGCTTCATATCCATCTGGATTCCACCGTATTCGATAATTCCACCTTCTATAAGAGCTTTCATCCTGTCCCTGTAGGAATCATCATCATAATCTCCATATATTACAAATCTTGTATCAGGATAGCGGCCTTTGATATATTTGGCACATTCTATAAACTCCTTGATTCCTTTAAAATCTACGATTCTCGCAACATAATTAAATATTAATCTATCATTCTTTGGGTAAGCTCTATATGTAAACTCCTCTAAATTTACGCCAGACCCAGGAATATCTCGATAATGTACTCTATTTTTTAAGAGTGTATTCACATAATCCCTCTCCCGCGTATTTTGATACATCATACACTTAGTTTTATAAAAACCAATACGATACAGGACTCTTAATATTCTTTGCAATATAGAAGCTTCCTTTTCTGACTCCACAAGTCCGGCATTATTAACAATGTATGGGATATTCATTCTTCCGCACTGAAATCCACAATACACTGAACATTTTGTGGTATAGGTTAAAACAATATCCGGCTTTTCTCTCTTAAGCAGTTTCCTATAAAATATTACTAATCGTAAATCCTTCACAACGCTTGTGCCTCTGCGGTCGATATCCATATCAACGAACCGGCATCCAAGCTGGGTAAAATAATCTATTTTCCTTCCATATGGACATACCATAATCAGTTCATGTCCCATTTCATGAAGCTTAAGTATCAGTTCTTTTCTGAAATTATAAAAATTATTATCTTTTGAAGCTGTAACAAGAATTACACTCATATACCTGATTCCCTCATCCAATGATATCTGTTATGTATTCTAATTCCTTTTCTCCATATCTTTGGTCAATGGTAATCGGAATTACATACCTTGATATCCAGTATTCAAAGCTGTCTTCTGCCATTTCATGAAGCAGATAGCTCCACCAATGTCCCTGAAAATGCTTTTTGTCTAACAGCTTTTTCAGTAAATCGTCATCTTCCAGCACAAACGGATAAACCATGGGTACACAATCATCCGAATAATATTTCAGTGGATCTAACCGGTTCTTTTTTCCTAAAAGTTCTGATGCATATTCAAAATTTTTCCTTCTTTTTTTGCAGAGTAGCTCATAGTCTGCTCCATCCAGAATTGTCCTGGTTAATTTTGACATTTTCATAATGTCTTCTGTATCAATACGCCCTTCATTCTCCAATCTGGCTTGATAGGTTTTTCCTTCACAGCCGTACTCAATTCTCTTAAGCAAAAAAAGGGACGTATCAGATGAATGACACTGTTCATACTCGTCTATGTATTTTTCTGCGTCCATTCCAATCACATATGCCCCGTCTGGGACACCAACAAATTTTCTTGCTGAATATACATTCATACATCCCTTAATCGGCGGGTGAAACAATGCCTGGGAATTATCAATAATCACATTTTCATATTTTGAGGCAAGTTCTTTCATTCTTTGATGTGACATAACACCATAATAGTTCACAAGCAGAACTGCTTCATCAGCATCAGGAATTAAATCAATGGGGCGAAATGAGGCGTCAATATGGTAAAACTTTACCCTGGCTTTTTTTCTATATAAAAAGTTTCGTACCGTATCGCACTGATAATAGGGAAGCCAGATGGCAGTACAGACAAGTACACGAAAGGCATGCCAGATGGCAGCGCGTCCGCTGTTTAGTCTTGCAATATTCTTTTCACCTTTAAAAAGCTCGTTTCCTTTTGAAAACTCTAGTTCAATGAAGCTGCCAATTTCCATCTTGTCTACCTCTTACTTATATTCATCCCAATGTTCAAATAAATATTCAAATGGAGCCATATCATTTTTATTATAATAGTAGGTTCCTTTCGCTTCTTTGAAATCGCGAAGCCACTCTGCAAGGCTGACCATTTTTCCCTCCACACGCTTTCCATAATCAATCACCTCAGACATATCTGTAAAATCCTCAAATTCTTTTTCTGCGTCTTCTGCAATAAATCCATCTTCCATCGACTTAACCCAAAGATAAGCAAGAGGCATACCTGCAACTGCCGAAGAATAATTCCATGCTGACGCTCGAAAATTCACTTCCAGAAAATAATACGTATCATCTTGATCTATCAGGAATTCCACCTCAAAAATCCCCTCAAAGCCAATCTCTGAAAATAATTCATTAAGCATGGTCCGCATCCTAAAATCCTTCAACATAGTTACGTCATGGTAAGAGCTGTAATAGCCCTTTACCAGATACTTCCACTTTAGAGTTGAACCAATTAACATCTGTGCACCTTTATTAATTGTGAAGCCTTCAATTGCATATTCGTTTTTCTTATCAATATATTTCTGAATCTGCACAATCGGACTGGAAATATTGGCAAAAGCCTTTTTTAATTCTTCTTCATTCTCACAAATAAATACATCCGACTTCCAATTTCCGGAATTAGGGGAAATATCCTTTGTAATAACAGGATACTCGATTCCTTTTGGAATCTCTCCCAGCCTTACAACCCATGAATCTAACACCTGAAATCCGTGTGCTTTTGCAATTTCCAGTATCCGCTGCTTATCCATGAATTCATTAATTCTTCCCTGTTTTCCAGCATTAAAGCAAATAAATTTATCCTTAATCTCATCGTAATGTAAGTCAAAAAAACCTATGGATTTATCATCTGAAAAAATCACATATGGCTTGTATGCCTGAGCGTATCCCCCATATTCAGAGATTAGAAGTTTATATCCTTCCTCGACTGAATCCACATGATGGCAAGTCGAAATATATTTGCTTAAGCATGCCACCGGTCCTCTTCTTTTTACAGAAATATAAATCGGATTAATCCCATTTTCACCAAGGCTTCTGATATGTCCCAGCGGATTATAATGTTCCAATGCAAAGACGATTACTAAATGGCCCTTATATGAGTTATTCATAATCTATGTATCTCCTCTTTCTCCGCCGCTTTTTTAATTTCTTCCTCTGATAATCGCGGCGCTCTTAATGAATCATCCGGTCTGCTGAATGAAAAAATATGATAGATTGTCAGAAAGAATATCTTTGCATCCAGCCTTAGAGACCAATTATCTACATAGTAGAGATCAAACTGAGCCATCTCTGCTCTGGAAGAACTCTTATCCTCATTTACGCTTTCCCATCCAACGATCCCCGGAAGCACAGACTGACGTTTTTTCTGCTCCTTTTTCGTCATCACCAACATTTCTTTGGGCAGTAAGGGTCTTGGCCCTATGAATGACATTTGACCAGCCAATATATGCAGTATTTGAGTCAGTTCATCTATGTTTGTTTTACGAATTAATTTCCCCCACCATTTCAGACGTTCTTCGTCGGGAAGCAGTTCTTTGTTTGAAGCTCTTTGATCTGTCATTGTGGTGTTAGTATATAAGTGTGGACAGGAAAAGTTGAACAACCTATACTATCAAGTGAAAAAGCAAAGGAGATGTTTTACATGGCGAAAAACCAGAAATCTTACACTCCGGAATTCAAGCAGCAGATCGTGGATCTGTATAATGCCGGAGGAACCTCGTATCCGCAACTGGAGCGTGAATATGGCGTAAATCGAAGCACACTCAGCAACTGGGTAAAACAGCTCTCCCCATCAAAGTATCCGGGGAGGAGACGGTCACCCTTAAGGAGTATAAGGCTCTCCAGAAAGAAATCCAACGCCTTAAGATTGAGAATGAAATATTAAAAAAGCGACCGCCATATTCGCGAAAGAACAATAGCCGAGATTGTTTCCTTTATCCAGAACAACTTAACCCGCTACTGTGTATCTCAGCTTTGCAGCGCTCTGAAATTCCCAAGGAGTACCTATTACAAGGCTCTGGTTTGTGTACCCTCAAATAAGCAGAAGGCATATGCGGAATTCGGCAGGAAAGTGAAACAGGCATATGATGACTCAAAACAAAGGTATGGGGCTGTCAAAATATGCCGTGTGCTGAATGATAATGGTACACCTTGCAGCGTCAAGAGGGTGCAGAGGCATATGGCAGAGCAGGGACTGCGCTCTATCGTAGTAAAGAAGTACAATCATCATGCCAACCATGGCAGCATCCCGGAGGATAAGAAAAATATCCTGAGGCGTGATTTTGGGACGGAGACCATCAACCAGAAATGGTGTACGGATATCACTTACATCCATGTACAGAAAGAAGGATGGACCTATCTGGCTTCTGTCATGGATCTGTGCAGCCGAAAGATTATAGGGTATGCCTATGGCACATCTATGACGGCGGAACTGGCGGTTAAAGCGGTAGAAAACGCATGCCTGAATGTCAGGGATACCGAGGGGATCATCCTTCATAGTGATCTTGGAAGTCAGTATACGAGCCAGGCATTTGAAGACTGCCTGGGCAGTAAAGGAATCCTGCATTCATTTAGTCGTAAGGGAAATCCATACGATAATGCCTGTATGGAATCTTTCCATTCCGTACTGAAAAAGGAAGAAATCTATCTTCATACTTACCAGGATTTAAGGGAAGCTCGCAGAGCAATCTTTAAATACATAGAGGGCTGGTATAACCGTAAACGGATCCATAGCTCTATCGGTTATCTGACACCACAGCAAAAGGAGGATGAGGAACTCAAAAAAGCAGCATAATCTTTCAACTTTTTTTGTCTAAAGTATTGACATAGATCCATTGTTCTGAGTTTTAGCATCGCAAACTCTTTTCCCTTGTAGCCTACACGCACTTGCCTGAAAATGGGTGAAGCCTCCGGCGAACATATAAATACAAAGATACTTGTTATGATTAAAATAGGAATGGCAATAATGCCAAGTATTATTCCAAATATACAATCAAATAACCTTTTTATTCTCCTTGATTTCATATCATCCTCTAAAAAATACACATTCAAACGCCTCGGCATAATTACTCCCTGATTGTGCGCCTCGAAATGCTGCTAAACTCTCTAATGCTTCATATGATCTGGGATGAGGATACGGCCTCATAACTCCCTTATATGCGGCCAGTGCTTTCATTTTCAACTCGATTCCTTTGCGTCCTGTCTCTACAAAATAATTGGCTGTGAAGCGGTTTGATGAAGAATCTACCGACCACTCTGTTGAGGAGGGGATTTCCATATACATAAATTCTTTCAAAGGCTGTATATAGTCCCTTCTTTGAAATAACCGGCTGGCGGCCTGCGCAGCTCTGGATGTTTCAATGTGGTCGATGTTAGTATCCGCAGGATGATGGGTAATAATTGCCTCTGCTTTCCAGTCTTCTATACAGGCTTCTATGAACTGCACCATTTCAAGATGCGGTACTGTATTCATTTTTATATTGGGAAAATCTGCATGATATGTTTTTTCAACGCCAATCATTGAGAGCGCTTCCTTTTCATCTCTTGATAATGTAGATGATAAGCCCTGCCTTGCAGCCGCCTGTGAAACCATAATCGCTACAGCAACCTTGTGTCCGTCTCTGATTCGTTTATGTATCGTCGCGCCTGCACCCAGAACCTCATCATCTGGATGTGCAACTACTACCAAATAATTCATACTTTTGTTATTCCTCTTTCCATTAAATTTCTTCATAAAAAATAAGAAGGTCCCCCTTCTCATTTTGCTTCCCCATCTTCCTTTAATTTTATCCCCAGATATATCCTCCTCTTCTCCCCAAGAAACTCCTTCTCCACGCAGACATACCGCTTCCGAAGCCGCTGCCTTATCACATGCCTAAGATATACCCCTACAGCCCCGTCTGCTTTTATGATTGTTCCCTCTGTATCCACCTCTACCAAGGACCGTTTCACCACATGGTCTTTATTCTGTACATTTTTTAAAAATATTTCTTCCTCCCTGGAGACACTGAAAAACGTATCTTTTGTATCCCCCAGAAGCTTTGTAAGCCTGGGTATCCTCTTCAGCTCAAAAAATAATCTTCCTGGGTCGTCCGTTACCACAAAGATATATGCAGGAAACAACGGGCGAAGGAAGATCTCATACCCTTTCTCCGTCTTTCTGACACACTCTCGGTTCATACAAAAACACTCCTCATACTGCTCTTTCGGAATCATCTTTTCGATTAACTTTACCAGTTTTTCTTCATCCCCTGTCTGGGTTTGAATCACATACCACATACCTTCACCTCTTTACGAGTTTTTCATATTCCTCCCCAAATATCCTCCGTACAAATAAGTGTACTTTTTGGGTATGCTTCGCCATATTCACGACCAAACAAGCCCTGAACCCTTATTCTTCCAACCTGATTGAGCGAAGCCTACACGCCCACCAGGGTATATCCTTATGACAGACTCCCACCCAGCCATGGCACTGACCACAGACGGATTTTATGACTCTGCTTTTTTAACAATCCCTTAGATTTTCATACTCCTTCTTAGTTATCCCTAACTCTTCTCTATGATTTCCAATCCTGCCAAAATACTCCCTGATGCCATCCTCCCAGGAGTTGCCAGCCTCGCAAGCCTTTTATGCCTGTCAATTCGGCTGATTCGTTCCTCCATTCCCCGCAGAGGTCCTTCTGTAATACAGGTAGCTCCATTTTGGATAATCCCCTTGGACATGCCAAGATGGTGAGCCTCCCCGCACAGAGATGTCAGGAACATTTTCTCATTTTCTTTTACATGGAGAAGGGACATTTCTTCATGCATCAATTCTTTTGTCAGCGCCCTTTCATCACCAGTTTCCAGGAACACATAGTCCGGAAACATTAATCGTCTTTCCAGATGCCACTCTCCTTCAAACCTGCGCATTCTGTCGTAAGTAAAGACGAAGGCAGTCTTCAAGGCAGTCTTAGACAACTTACTTCTTAAGCCTTCCAAAACCTTCCATTCATTCTGTTTCTGACAATGAAGCAGATACCAAATCACAACCACTTCCTTCGCAGAGTAAACTACTCTGCGAAACTTTTTAAATGATACTTTGAAATATTTTAAGAAAAATTTCAAAAAATACAGAGAATATGATAATTGTAACAAAATAGAGAGAATATTTTTCTCTAAACTCTTGCCAAATGCTGACAAAAATACCCTAAAAACAATTTAGGTATTGAATTATTTATCTGGGATGGTTATAATAGATATGCTATTTAGAAAAAAATCTAAGAGTAGTTTACTCTGCGAAATCTTGAGCTATCCTGCCACTTGTTGGCAGTCTTTTTATTTAATAAAAAATAATACGAAGCTCTTTCCAAAAGGATGTCTATATATCGAAATGTCATAATAACGTAGTTTTCTCCTAATATATCATACGACAAATTCTCAAAAATCATCTATACTATTCCTTACTTACTTTGATTCCTTCATCCCCTGCAGACAGGATATCAAGCATATTTAGAAAAATTACAGGAGGCGCTCATGAACAAAGTACTTACAAAACCTTCGACCTTTTACCGCGATATGTTCCGCCTTGCTCTGCCAATCGTATTCCAGAACTTAATCACAACCGCCGTTGGCTCTGCCGACGTTATCATGCTTGGGTGGGTAAGCCAAACAGCCCTCTCCGCTGGTTCCCTTGCGAGCCAGATTATGTTCATTCTAAATCTGGTCTACTCTGGCATTTCCTCTGGTATCGGGATGCTGGCGGCGCAGTACTGGGGTAAGAAGGATACCAAAACCATCGAAAAAATCATGGGAATCGGCATGAAGATATCCATAATCGTATCCTTCCTGTTTTTCGTGCTTGCCTGCTTCTTTCCAAGACTTTTAATGTTAATCTTTACCTCTGAGGCAGAGTTAATCCGCACAGGTATCCCATATCTGCGCATTGTAGGAATCTCATACCTGTTTATGAGTATTTCACAGGTATATCTGTGTACAATGCGTTCCATTGAGCGGGTGATGTTCGCTACCCTCACCAACGGTTCGGCCCTTGGACTGAATATTGTACTCAACGCAGTATTCATCTTCGGCTGGTTCGGACTTCCAAAAATGGGAATCATGGGAGTCGCTCTTGCAACCACCATTGCCCGCTTTGTTGAACTAACCATATGCCTGTTGGACGCATGCTGGTTTCAGACCATTCGCTTCCGCCCGTCGCTTCTGTTTCGGCATAATAAGCTTTTGTTCCAGGATTTCCTGCAATACTCTCTCCCTGCTTTTGGAAACGAGGTTTCCTGGGGCGTCGCTTTCTCCATGTACTCTGTCATCATGGGACATTTGGGAAATGATGTTGTAGCGGCAAATGCTGTCGCCGTTGTCGCTAAGAACCTGGGAACCGTCGTCTGCTTCGGAATCGCCAACGCAGGCACTATTCTTCTTGGCAAAGCCATAGGAGCCGGCCATATGGAAGGCGTAAAGGAGGACGCCTCCCGCTTCTGTAAGATCACATTGCTAAGCGGAATCGCAGGGGGAATCTTAATCTTTCTGCTGCGGCCTCTCTTTATGAATATGGCCGATTTATCGACAACAGCACAAGGATATCTGCGGATTATGCTGTATATCAACATGTATTCCGTAATCGGACAGGCAATGAATTCGACTGTGATCTGTGGTATCTTCCGCTCTGGAGGAGATTCACGCTGGGGATTTATATGCGACTTTATTGATATGTGGTTCTTTGCAGTACCACTGGGCTTCATAAGTGCGTTTGTGCTGAAGCTGCCTCCAATGTGGGTATATTTCCTGATTTATCTCGATGAATTTGTGAAGTTGCCATTCGTGTACCGGCATTATAAGAGTTATAAGTGGCTTAAGAATATTACCAGAGATTTTTTATGATATGCAAAGCATTTTCTATTCAAAGGGGACTGTGGATTTAAACAGAAATCTAAATCCAACAGTCCCCTTTGAACTCTGCTGAGTGTCTGAAATTAAATTATTTTTAATAGAAACATATCCTAATAATGGATGATGACAGGCGTACCCATCTCAATCATATTGTACAGTGCGGCCGCCTTATCCACCGGCATATTCACACATCCATGGGAACCGGCAATCTGGTTGCGGGTTCCGCCAAAAGAACTCTGCCAACTGGCGTCATGAAATCCTACTCCCTGCCATGTGATCCGCATCCAGTAATCCACCGGCGTCTCATATTCCGGCTTACCGGTAGCAGGATCCTTCTCTCCCACCAATACCTTGTCCAGCTTCTTCTCCACAATACTGTACACACCCTCCGGCGTAACCCTGTTAGGCGTGGGCAGTCCTGTCACTACGTCTGATTCAAGGGCCACCGCGCCGTTCACAACATACCACATATGCTGTGCGCTCAAATCCACCTCAGCGTATGTATTGCCCCAATCCGGCATAGAATGTGACGCCGCAACTCCGCTGATATAGTATGCAGGCTCTTTTGTAATGACTTCTTTATTGTTCAACGCATTCCGAATGGTTTCAAACTCTGTGTCCTCATTAATTGACCAGCCGTAGGTTCCTCCGGACACCGTCGCGCTCTTTCCTGTAGGCGTGGTAAATGTCCTGGTCTTTCCGGTTGTATCGTACTGTTCTCCGAACTGCTCTAACCATGCCCTTATGCCGTTCTCGTCCACAATTACATTCATGTCTGCATCCACTGACAGCCATGTGGAAATCACCGTCCGGTCAATTACCACAGGGACATCCATGGTGTAGGTGATACTGGCCTGACAATACTCGTTCATCTTATCACAGGCCTGCTTTACTTCCTCAGAATCAGAGAAAAATCGAGGCGTCTCATAACAGCCCTGTTCTGCCAAATCCATCTCTGGCAAAAGCTGCTTGATAAACGACGACGCCTTCTCCTTCAATGTCTCCGGCGTCACAGTAATCCCGTAGACCTCCGGCGTAATGACAAACTGGCTGCCGTCAAATGCCGGATAGGCAGACTGCGCAGGCGTCTGCCCTGCCTGCAGGATTCCGAAAGAATTAATCTTCTCCTGAAGTTTTGTATCATCATAGGACAAGTCAAACGTAACATCCTCAGTATTTTTCTCGAAAAATGCTTTGGGCCACAGAAATGCATTCTGCTTTTCTAAAATACTCTCAAGATCTGCATTTTCATTATATACCAGAAGAATGTCACTGCTGTTGATTGTCTCTGTCGCTCCATTGATGTCATGAATGGTAAGGGTATAATCTTTTACCTGCTCTTTAAAAAACTCGTCTGCTTCCGATACACTCTTTCCTGAAAAATCATTCCCGTTAATCTCTGTATTTATTAAAAAATGACTGGTAAAGAAAACACCGACTCCTATATATGCCAATGCCAGTAAAACGATGGTTCCTCCTACGATACCCACAATCATTTTTTTCTTTCGTGTACTCATATGACTCACTCTTTCATCCTTTTTCCATTACATTTTTCTATTCATTATACCATCCCCTTCCTCTCTTTTTCAATCCCATATGCATAATTGGTCAATTTTTACTGTCTGTAATCTTCTTCCTTAAAAATATAACAGCTTATATGCTAAGGATCTATTTCTACATTTCGCCGAAAGCTTATATAGGTTGTAATAAAATATAGCCCATATATCCCGAAAAATAACAAAAATGTCAATCCAAAATAATATATTACAGCCGAATGAATCCCTGTATAGAAAATGAATTTGCCGCTCATGAACACAGACAGGCTGCCGCCGATTACACACGCCAGAAGCACAGGACACAGATAGTAACCTACAAGCTGTTTTAAGATGACCATGCTAATCTCTCTTTTGTTCATTCCCAGTTTTTTAAGCACCGAATAGCGGAATTTATATTTTGCCGAATCACTAAGCTGATGGACGGACAGGACTGTCAACGCCACGCATAAAAACACCAGACCGATATAAAAACAGGGGAAAATCACGGTTGACAGTATGTACTTCATCTCTGGAATCAGATTATCCCGCACCATATTCGACACTGACATCACTATGATTGTATCGGAACCGCAGCAGCTATTTCCCCCCATTCCCTTATGCCCTGCGAAATCTGTGTCTTCGTCCTCCTCACCGTCTTCTGACATATTGATTTCTTCCGACTCCTCCCAATCCTTTGGCTCTACAAGAGCATCCAGCTTCTTTCCCAGACCTACAGGTGCTTCGCCCTCAATATCCACAGCCAGCTCCGCATAGTAAGGAGTAAGGGATGAAACCGCCGAATCCGGAACTACAATCACATAATCCCCTCCATTATGACCATCCTGGGAAAATGGCTCTGTATAATAACCTGCAAACCGAAGCTCTCCTTCGTCTCCTTCTACGGTAATATCATCCTTCATGGATTCTACCTCACTGTGAATTCTCTCCTTGATATGGATAAGATATTCCTGTTCTTTGAGGGAAACCCTTTTGTATCCAAGCATACTGCGCAGATGATTGTAATCTGATAATCTCATATAAGTATCATATCTGCAATAAAAGCTGCCGTCCCTGGAATCCTTTTCTATTTTTTTAAGATTCGGGCTTTTGTCTTCATTCTGATAGGTATCTCCAAAAATCTTCAGATGGGTACTCAGCCATACATTCACTTGATTCGCCCTCTCCATCCTTTCTTTCGACACATCTGCTTTCTCCTGGCTTTCTGTTAAATCCTCCTGTATATTTACTGATTCCCCTAAAAACTCTTCTGGAACATTTGCATAGATATAATAAGGTAATACATCCAATACCTTTGCCTCGTCTTCAATTACATCAAGCTCGTCCTTAAAATCCTCCTCTATATCATCACTGTAAATCTGAACGTCAAACGGAAACTTTGTCTCAAGAAGTTTGTTTTGATAATCACTAAACATCATTGCAACTGTACATCCAAGGAAAGCTACAGTAAATAAAGATGTCAGCGTCCCCATGGTAAAGCTCATGACCTTTAGCTTTGAAGAAAACTGTCTGAGCAGAAAAAGATTCTGCCCGCGGTAGATCCCATTTTTCTTCTTTCGTATATAGCAGATCAGCCAGGAGGAAAGGCCGATGTAAAAGATATAGATTACCAGAATAAGACCCACAAGAAAAAATAATACCTGCCCCACACTCCTTATTCCCCCAAAGAAAATGAATATTGCAAAGGCTAAAAGAAACAGAAGTGAAGCCGGAAAAAACCATTTTTTTAACTGCTCATGGGACTCTTTTATTTCTTCATTTTTCTTTTGCGCATCCATCAAATCACGGATATTCATTTTCCGAAATTTCCTGCCGCTTCTGAAAAGAGCAAGGATATAACATCCTGCATAACACCCCACAGTCAGCAGGATACAGGCGCTGTTGAATTCCATATGGATATCGTATTTTATCTGAATCATGCTGTAGAGAATTGCCATAATCACCTGCTGCAAAAAGACGCCCAAAGCCATTCCCATAAGGAACGCCCCTGCTCCAAGCAAGGCATTTTCTCGAATATAAAGGCGGGCTATCTCCTTCTTCTTCATGCCTATCAGAAGATAGATTCCAAATTCCTGACTCCGTTTCTCCAGCATAAAACGAACCATATAATTGATTAGCCATGCTACAATCAATACGATAAAAAATGTCGCAAGCCCCACAAGAGCCATCATAATTCCTGCGATATCAAACATTTCTTCAATATCTTCGGTAAAAATCAGGCTGTTAAAGGCGAACATCAGCGCTGTCACAAAGGTCATGGTGAGAAAGTACACTAGATAATCTTTTGCCGAGCGCCTCACATTCCGAAAAGCAAGTTTACTGAGCATCGCTTATCTCACCTCCTGTTAAGGCAAGCACATCCAGAATTTCATTTAAAAAATCTCGCCTGCCATTTGAGCCGCGCAGCAGCTCATGAAAAATTCGGCCGTCCTTTAAAAACAGAATCCGTCCGCAGTAGCTTGCGGAAAATGCATCATGGGTCACCATCAGGATGGTTGCCTGCATTTTTTGATTCATGTCTGTAAATGTCTCAAGCAAGGTCTGGGCAGACTTAGAATCCAAGGCCCCTGTGGGCTCATCCGCCAGAATCAGACGTGGGCGGTTCACCAGCGCCCTGGCACATGCACACCTCTGCTTCTGCCCACCGGATACTTGATAGGGAAACTGGCCCCGAATATCCGCAATGTCAAGAAGTCGAAGCATCTCGTCGCATTTTTTCTGAATTTCTTTTTTTCCCTCCTTGCGCAGAGTCATGGCAAGGATGATATTTTCCTCTATAGTCAGTGTGTCCAGAAGATTGTAGTCCTGGAACACAAAGCCAAGATTTTCCTTTCGGAAATTGGCAAGTTTACTCTCCTCCATCTCCGCAATATCCGTATCCCCATACCAGATATGCCCTGCTGTTACCCGGTCAATGGTTGACATCATGTTCAATAGGGTGGTTTTGCCTGAGCCCGACGCGCCCATGACTCCTACAAACTCCCCCTGGGCTACTGTAAAACTGACACGGTCAATGGCTTTCGTCACATTTTCGGCATTGCCGTAATATTTTTCTACATCACAAACTCGGATATAATCCTTCATGTATTGTCTCTCCTTTCTTTTGCCGGATGTTTTTGTCAGTTTTATTTTAACAGATTATGGGATTATGTAGTATTGCCCTTTCTTGCAGTAATCTTACAGTTTTGAAAGATTACTGATGGGCACGTATCTTCTTATAAGTTGTTAAAACGTGATAAAATCGCGGTTTATAGAATTTTCATTTCACGTATCTTCTTATATCTTTTTATAATTTTACAACAAAGTGAGGTAAAATGTGTTGTAAATTACAACAGATGTGAGGTAAATTTTGTTGTATGAATTTATGCCTGCTTTTGCTGATTTTTAGCGGTTTTCAACATTTCCTCCATAACTCTTTCTTCAGTTATATGGTTGTACACCTCGTTTGTAATCTTAGAAGATTTATGCCCCATGAGATATTGGAGTACTTTCATATCCATACCGTTCTCTGCATTTCTGGTACATCCGGTATGACGGAGAATGTGCGGAGTTAAATATCCGATCTTACTTTTAGGGTGTTTACTGTTGTAAGAATCCTTTAATCGTAACAGTTCTGCACGAAATGTACCCGCACAAATTAAACTGCCATATTCAGAGAAGAATATAAAATCGGTCACGTTATCTACTTCTATATCTTCCCTTCGAGTGATAAAATAACTCTTTTTCATCTCTTTTAACACTTTGTAGAGTCTGTCCGTCATTGGAATATATCTCACATTTCTTCCTTTAGTTGGAATAATACGGAATCTGGCACACTCCTCACCAACATACTTTTTGTATTGAAGCTGGTGGTTGATTGATATAATTCTTTCTTTCATATTAATGTCATTCCAGGTTATTCCAGCGAATTCACTTACCCTACACATAGAATCAACCAAAAATACTAACTTGCGATACATATTAGGATGATATTTCTGAGCATATCTTAATAATGCTTCCTGTTCATTGACTGTTAATGCCTGTTTTTCTGTATTACATCCTTCGATTTGGTCTAATGCCCTCACTGTGGGGTTTTTATCAATATACTCTTCATCTATTGCCATGTTAAATATTGCTGATAACATTTTCTGGTAGAATATAATTGTTCCATATGACAAACCTTTATCTTGTAAAGAGACATATAATTCCACGATATGAATTTTCTTGATCTCCTGGATTTTCATTTTACCGATAGGTGATTCCTTGATATATTTATTATACATACTTACATAATTCATTACAGTATTGGGGGATAACGGTTTTCCTCTATGCTTTTTCTTCTTAATGTAAATATCGAACATTTCGTTTAGAATTATATTGCCATAGAAGATATTTTCTCCTTCCAGTAAACTTTTTTGTATCTCTTTTTCTTTCTCACGTAATGATTTATCTGATTTTTTTCCTGTCGGCACTTTATCCGAGGGCAATAGGCTCCAACTATATACAGAATGTCTCTTTTTGTCCAGACCTATGTACTGATACTGATATCTCCCGTCGCTCCGCTGGCTCTCGCCTCCCTTTAATGTTCTTCCTCTGTTATCCTTTCGCTTTATATCTGACATTTCTTAGCTCCTTTCACAAAAAGAGCCTTAATATGATAGTAAATCTTATCACATTTAAGGCTCTGCTTCAATCTATTGCATCTATATTCTTAAATCTATATTTTTCATCTTTATATTTTTATATCCAATCTTTGCTCTCGATATATTGTTCAAATGGTCTTCGTTTAATCAATTTTTTCTTATTGCCCACAGATAACACAAAGGTACAATTAGGGCTGTCTACTAATTCTCTTAGCCGATTCTCTCCAATATTTGAATACTCTGCTGCTTCTTTTATAGTTAAATTAAGTTTTGCCCATAGTGGACAACTTGTCGTTGTATAATCTTCCTTGCTAATGTCTGTGTACCTCCATAGAATTTTATTCAAAAGTGGCAGCAGACAACAACTGTCCACTGCCTATACAAATTAAAATGCCGGTATTGCTTACTATGCATGACCGACATACTACTAAAATTATATGGTTACGTTACTATTTTTGTATGGTTCTATTGCTATATCATCCTCTGTTCCAAGTTCCTTGAATTCTAATCTCTTAAATTCCCAAGTTCTAAACCGCCTCGAAGGTCTTTTTAATACTTTTCATATCCCTTATCAGTTCTGTGTATTTCGCTTTTTCGCCCTTTAAATCCTTCAATGCTTCCTGCCATTGCTTCTTGATTCCCTCTAATTCAGAAAGCAGTTCATCCACACGTTTATCCTTAGATTCATCAGTGGATTTTGCATTTTTTCCCTTCAATACGTCCAGTTCTTCCTGTAATTTTGCATTTCTCTTTCTTAATACTTCGATTGTCTTTTCCTGTGTCATATATATTATACCTCCAAATATTGTCTGTCTTTTTTGATGATTATTCAGTTTTTACTATCTTTTTTGATGAATTGTTGTCGTGTTACTACATAAAAGGGCAGAGAAAACTAATTTTCAATGCCCTTTGTTATACCTTTACTTAGAAGAACGAAACCACTCTCTCTAAATTTGGATACTAAATTTCTCAAAAGAGCTACGCAACCCCCCTGATATTGGGTTCAATGCTATAATCTGTACCAACTTTTCAAATTTACGGTCTTTCCGCATCTGCCTAAGAAAATCATTGTAATCTTGTACGTGGTCAACATTCACATTAAACTGTATCTCATTCTGAATAGTAGTAGCAGGTTTCTCATGTATTACAGGCTGCAGATTCTCAGCCGATGGGGCATTAGGATGGAACCTGTTGATAAACTCTCCAGGACGGTTTCCCAAATCCCAAATGTTTTTCGCTGCCTCACTATTATAGATCTGGTCGCCACGGTGTACTCTGGTAAGGATTGCACCATCCGATTTTCTAATGACCGTCTCAGGCTGGTTATTTTCATTTGTCCATGCCCATTGGTCTTTGTCAACACTTTCCGTACCACTCTTATATCCTTTAAGCTGATTAAGACTTACCCATCCAAGATCTCCTGAGCCTAGCCTAGAACCTCTTGAAATATGATATGGTTTCGTTGCCCAAGATTTATTATTTATCTTTGTGATATATACAGTTTGACCTAACATCTGGCTTCCGTTAGGATTCAATCCATCAGAACTATAGAAATATTTCCCGCTTGCAAATGTAACCGCATCACCAACTCTTGGGACACCATCACCGCCGCCATTAGAATAAGATGGTCTTACACTTGGAGCTGATGGTGTGGAAATGGATGGTCTGGAGGTCTGTTCTGTTTGTTGCTTATTTGCATTGTCAATGTTTGTCTTTGCCTGTTCATTTGAAGCGTTTACGGCTTGCTGGATAAGATTTTTTAAATCATTGATGGCTGTCTGAACACCAGTGAGAGAGGATGTAAACTTATCACCATAAGTGGTGATGACACCAGTAATTTTATTCGTGCTGTCTGTCCATACCGTTGTCATGGTATCTGTCAGCTTATAACCAACACTTTCAGCTTCAGAAACGAGGGTATCACGAATAGCAGATGCTTCAGAGTTGACATTTCCGATTACATCCATAATCAGAAGATCAATATTATCAAGTCTTAAATTCAAAACAGTTTCATATTCTGTATACAGTTCATCCAGAAGTTTCCTCTGTTCTGCAATCGCTTTCTTATACTGTGTATCTTCCAAATCGGTTTTGAGTTCATTCAGTTCATTCTTTAGTTCCTGACGGGTAGCAGCACCTTCTTCGGAATCATCACCTTGGAATGATAAAAACTGCTTTTCAACCTCATTGATTTTCTTTTGTTTTTCAGCAATTTCTTTCTGATAGTCGTACATGTCTTTCTGTGCATCCATCATGTCATTGTACTTATTAATGAGGTCTTGCAAAGATTCTAGCTGTTTATTAATTCCATCTTCAACAAGATCTTTAATTGCTTCTTTTTCATCCTCGGCTGCAAGGATGGATTCCTGCTGTAATTCCAGCAATTCCTTCCTGCGGTCAACTAAGGTCTGGTTGTATGGGTCTTTTGATAGTTCAGCCTGGATCTTCTCCATCTCTTTGCGGTATTCGTCAGCCTGGGACATGTAAGTATTGTAATTAACTCCATGCAGTCCCATGGTCGCTTTCCCTTCATCCGTGATAAGTCCTTTATCGTCAAACAGTTTGTTGGAAGATAGGAGTTTCACCAAGAAATCACTTTCATCTGTAATACCAGAAATCCGATCCTGTATCTTATCAAAGATTTCCCATTCGATGTCACGGATGGAATTACCAAATTCAATCAGGCTTGTATTGGCTTCCTGGATGGCTTCGTTTACGTCATTGATTTCACTCTGGAATTCATACCACTGCTCAGAACCTTCTTCAATATTTCCATTTGTGATTGCGTCATTCATGGAATTGATTAAGTCCTGGCGTTCTTTTGTTAAATCCTTCAGTTTGTTTAATTCGTTGGAGATTAAAGCATCATAATACTTCGTGCTGATGATATATCCCTGTGCTTCAGTCTGGTCAATGTAACCTTCAAGGATATTCTGCCTGTGTTCAAGCTGACCAAGGATACCGTCATATAGGGTGACTACGTTATCAAATGCTTCTGTATAGAGATCCCTTACGGATTCTTTTAATTCCTCAACTGCGTCACGGCAGTCAAGGGCTTTTTCATACCACTCTTGATATTCTTTGATATTCTCAGCAAGCGTTTCATCAGTAATTGTACTAATGTCAATCGCGCCATTCCTTACCTGATTCTTATAATTCTCGGATAAGGATACAGAATTTGCCTGTTGGATATAACGGTCATATCCGGCCTGCTGAGTTGAGATTTCTTCAGTGATGCTTGAAATCTGGTTACGGAGTGCCGTGTTCCTTTTGGAGAAGGTGTTATAAGCACTTCCAGCTACACGTTCGAGATTTTTGATCTGACGCTCAATACGGTCAATCTTCATCTCAATATAGTCAATGGTTTCTTTGAATTCTTCTGCCTTTTCGGATGTATCGGATGAATTGGAGGAAGATTTGGAATAGTTGGATTTGGTGGATGAAGAAGGTTTTGAGGATGGTTTCTTTTTGGATGTAGATTGACTACCGCTACCACCAACATTAAACTTACCTGTTCCACTTGATAATGCCGTGCCACTTGCAAGTGCTTTTCCTCTGCCTACTACATGTCCATTATTCAATAAATTCTCTGACTGTATATGGTTAAACACAATCGCATTTTTAGGCAGCTCAATAAATTCTGCACCATTGTCACCGACTGTATACCATTTTCCCGTGTGAGGATCTACAACGATTTCTCTACCCAACTCCCCTACTAACTTTTTACCAGCTATAGGATTTCCCCAGTTGCCACCTGCAAATGCAGTCCCTTGCGCATGTGCGGTTCCATTTACTGAATGTGTGCCACCACTCGAAGCGGGGGCTGCTCCACTTGATTTATTTGTAGTCTCATTTGTAACTTTATTTACCGTTACTGTAACGGATTTATTTGTAATACCTGATAAATAAGCCCTGACAACCGCTATTGATGCCAATGCCTGACTCGTATTAGCCGTAACATTGAACTTTTTATCATCTATCTTATTATTCTTTACAGTATCAATATTACTGTTTGCCTGTGCGGTATCTGCACTTACGGGAACCTGTATTGAGCCATCCAATAGACCTGCTTTGATCTGTTCAACTGACATTCCCTGAATTCCTAGTGCGACTTTCATCTCTGGTGACATACTTTCAATCTGAGCAACACAATTATTGATATCTGTTTGTAACCCTGCTGTGTCTATTCCTACTTTGCCCTGGATATTGGATAAATCTGACTTTAATTGATTCAAAACATTATATCCGGCTTGTAGTTCTTCTTCATTTACATTAAGAGTAATATCAACGTTTTCACTTTTACCTATCTCCTGCTTTCGTGCAACCAGATATTCCAAGATTGAATTTGCGGCATCCAATTTATCCGTCTTCACATCTAAATCCAAATCGGAATTTTTAATCTCATTTATATAGTCTTTTACAGAAGAAATCTGGCTATCGACTCCCTCAAAGGAATCTGCCCCAAGGTCAATATTTACATTATCGCCCAAACTGCTTAACGTTTCATTTGCAGATTCGGCTTGTGATTTCAATGTCTCCAGTGAAGCTGTTGGCTCATCAAGATTTATTTCAAACCCATAGTCACTTAGCTTCCTTAAAATCGCCTGTACGGTTTCCACATCCATGCCAAGCTCATTGGCAATATCTTGATCCTGTCCCATACCAAAGTTAATATCCCACGAACCATCATTATTCATATGCGCCCATTCTTGATTGATATTCTGGATATCTGTCAAAAAGTTCTGCGCACCTTCTTGGCCTTCTGTAAAATATCTCTTGATAACCGGCATTGCAGATTCATAAGCAGCTATAATTTCTTCATTTGATGCAGATGATAAGTCTTTGTTGGACATAAGGTCAGCAAATTCACGGAATGCATTTGTACCAGTAAGCCCCTTATCATATAAATCCTTTGCCTTTTCAAGATTGCCATATATGGAATCATACATGTCTCCTTCTTCTCCGCCTGACATAGCAGACTGCCATTGCTGGTAAGCAGAAGTAGCTGCCTCATATTGGTACTGCAAATCCTGTAGGGAAGCGATATTGTCAAGTATCCCATTCCTTGACGCTTCTAATCCTGATGTATCCTGTCCGAGAAGTTCTGCGGCGGCAATCTGACCTTCTATATTTTGTAACTCTGTATATTGGTCACTTAGGGCTGACAGATAATCCGTTTTTGTCATTCTGTCCATCTGTACTTGTAATTCGGCTAATGCTTGTTTATTCAGATGGTATCCATTTGCCGTCTTTTCAAGAGCCTTGTCCGCATCTGAACCGAACATATCCCGAAAAGCAGCCACATTATCTGCGGAAATACCTGCTCCCGAAACAGATTCGGACATGATTGATTTCAAGGTTTCTAATTCTTCTTTTGCTTTCTGTACGGATGTTGAGTATGAATCAAAAGATTTAGAAGCACTTTCTGCACTGTTCGCAACTTCACCACTTACTAAACCAGCCTGTATTAATACATCAATAAATCCCTGTATCTCTTCCTTGGAAGATTCAGCACTTAACCCCCATGCCTTAGCAAGTGTCCATAATTCATTTTCTCCCGCCTGTTTTCCGCCTGTTACAAGGGCATCCATGGCATCAACCGCATCCAATTTCAAGGATTCTAGCCCTTCCGAAGCGTCTTTGATACCATCTGACAGATCATGAAACTGGTTTTTCTTATTTGAAGTACCGGATAATGCCTCTTGAAATTCCATTGATTTAATGCTTGCAGTATTTAACTGGTCTGCCACATCATCAAACAGGGTTTTGAAAGAACTATTTTCACTTTTAGAGAGAAGTTTATCCACTTCATCACTCATGGCGGAGAAATCAGAACGCGCTTTGTTGATACCATCTTTATCACCACTGGAAAGGGCTTCATTGTATTTATCAACTGCTTCTGCATATTGGTTAAATATATCTGCAACAGAACCTTTGCCCGTGCCCTTTGATAGCATATCCATTTGAAGAAATGTTTTATAGTTTTCCTGATTCTTATCTAAGATTTCCTTATTTTGCTTCAAATACTGGGCAGATTGGTTTAATATGTAATCTAAAACATTAATACTGTCTTCATCAGTGTATTTAGATTTTAATTCCTCGATCTTATTCATAAGACCATTAATTGATTCATCTGCTTGTGAAGCATCACCATCAAAGAATATTGTTTTTGTACCGGAACCGTCATCAGTTTCTTCTAAATAAATTCCTTCCTTTTCAAAAGATTTTACAATACTTTCAATATCTTTGCGCAGATTATCCTGATTAATAGCTCTCGTATTGCCAAGGATATATTTCCTATCTTTTGTCATCTGCTCTTTGGCGTTCTTGTATTCTTCCCTGTTCTCATTCAGAGTTTCTTTTGCGTTTTCAGCCGAAATCTGCTGTAATAACCCTAACTGTGTTTGGAGACTGCCATTCACTAAATCAATATTAGTTGCTTGTGTTCCATACTGGTCGGTTATCTGCATTTGAATATCAAGGATTTGTTGACGTGTCTCATATTCCTCGGATTGGGAGAGTGTGCCGGAATCTAATTTTGATTTAAGTTCTTTGTATTTTGCAATTTGGTCAGATAAGGCATTGTTTGTTTCTTTCCATGCGGACGTTGCTTCTGTTGCTGATTCAGCAAGGCGATCTTGTCTATGGATTACATCATCAACCAATTTTGTAATTCCCGCCAACGCTAACTCGATTCCAGCCGATGCTAAAAAGCCCACTGCGAAATTTGTAAAAAATGATTTCGGATTAAATGCTTTCTCGAATTCTACACCAGTTGATTTCAAGTGTTCTTTGTAGCCGTCAAGTGAACTGGATCCATCTTGGATTGTAGAAATATATTTTCTAAATTCATCATCATTTTTACTTAAACCAGTTTGAAAAGAATTTAAATCATTTTTTCCTTTTAAGCATAAATCATTCCACTCAGATAGCAAACTATTACATTCTGAAAAATGTTCCTTCCAGCTTTTTTATTTTTTATGGCTGAAAGATTAATACCGAACAAATCCCCGCCAATACTCGTTTTTCCATTCTTATCACGTCCAATATCAATTCCTTTTCCAGTAAATACGTTCCGCAATGCCATAAATGAAGATATCATAGTTGGTAAAAGTAGCTGTTTATCTTGAAGATCAGTCATGCTAGATACAATTCCATCAAGAAAAGATACTCCACCCTTCAGTGCGTCTGTTTGGGCAAATTTACTAGTAAGCTCTGTCCAACTATTTGAAAGACTGTTTAGCCTTCCCTCAAGATTTTCTGCTGATTTCTCAGCCTCGGCCATAGCAGATCCTTTTCCATGAGAGTAAGTATCCGTCATTTTTTGGTAGTCACCAGAAGATATCCCACTAAGAATTGCCGCTAATACATTGGCTTGTCGTTTTTGTCCTATATTTCTCAAAATATCTGCTTTAAGGACATCTCCCTCTGGAAGTCTGTCATATGCTACGGAAAGCTCTTTCAATAACTCAATAGGCGTTTTTAACTGCTCAGAACCGTTTACAAATTTCGTTTGTGAAATGTTTAATGCTTTAAATGTGTCTACTATTTTCTCATTAGATGTATCTTGCAGATTTACAAAAAGGCTCTTCAATGAAGTTCCAATCACATTACCGTTTTGCTTTGTTCTGGCTACTGCTGTTCCAATAATCGCAGATAATTCATCAATTTCTACGCCTGTTTGTGCAGCCATAGATGCAGCTTTTGAAGTTGCTTGTCCCATATCGGTCATATTGACGGAAAAGGAATTAGTGATAGCGTTCTGCCCATCAAGCACAGTGCCGAGTTTTTCAACTGAACCAGCGTAATCATAGGCAGCCGAGGTTGCCAATAAATATGAATTACTCACATCAGAACTCATATTTCCGGCTGCTTGTCCTAGCATAGATAATTCTGCCATTGCTTCACCTTGTTTGCCATAAAAACCACTCCGGCTCATTTCTTGGACAGCAGTTAAATAATCTGTAGCTTTACGACCGTATTCTGAAGCAATGCTAAATGATTCATTGCTCAATGCCTTTAATTCTGATGCTGTGCTATCTGATGTCTTTGAAATCTCTGTAAGGATTGAGTCCATCTCTTTCAATTCACTCACTGCGTCACGGATCTGATCTGCACTCCAGTCTATTGCATTTGCATTAGAAAATAAGGAAAATAAACGGTTTGCTCTGTCTGCTAATTGTAATAGGCTTGATGATTTGCTTTCTTTATAATCAATAGGTACTTGAACAGGATTTTTCTCTGTTTTCTTTTGTGTATTCTTAAGTGTTTCATCAAAAACCTTTTGTGTAGATTTCTCATCAAAACCTGTTTTAAGTTTTACTTCGTGTTCCTTTTTTGTAATACTGTCTAACTTCGCCTCAACATCTTTGGTATCTAAAGTTGCTTTAATTCTTGCTTCAAATTCGCTCATATACTATATATCATTTCCTTTCTTTTTTGCATAATAAAAGAGAGACTACTATGAAATAATCTCTCTTTGCTATATTCTTTCATTTTTATATTAAATATTCATTTTACCATCTATGCTTACAATTTACACAAACCCTATTTACAGAATTTGTACGGTAGCCTGTTAAAAACGACCATTTCTTGGGGACAAGTTGTACTGAAGTACATCCGCAACGAGGACAACGCACTACGGGTTCTGGTTTGGTACTTACAGAAGGAGTCGCAAAAGCTGTTGAATCATATTCTTTTCTAAGAATTTCCTTCGCTTTGTCTAAATCCTTCGGTGCTTTAAACTTATATTCCAAGCGATACCCCTCTAAAGGTTCATCACTTAAATAAAACCCTCTCCCAGTGCAATAATAATACCAAGTAATTAAAGAATTATCATTCTCTTCCGGTGCTAATTGAGGTTCGTCCATATCACGTAATGAGGCACCACATACCAAACAATTTTCTGAATTTTTATCAATCAATACTTTATCTTCAAAAACTGTATTACATTCTGTACAGATCTTACGTCCCATACCAGCACCTCCAAGCCTCAAATTTAACTACCTATATCTTACCATATTCTAATTCTTTTGGCAATACAAGTCGAACATATTTTCTGTGCTATTTTCTACGCTACTGCTATCTAGTTATAGAATTAACCAATGTTTCGATTCCTGACTTCTTATATACAAATGCAATCAATTCTTCTAATGAAGGGAATACCTCTTTAATTTCATCAAACTGATTCACAAACTCTAATGTAGCATCTAATGTAGATTGCCTTTTGTCATACAATTTCTTGTTTTCGTCTTTATAATCCACAAGAATATTAATCAAGGTAACAACCTCATCTGAACTCAACTGCAAATAGGAAATAAAATCTCTTTTCTCGTCCTCATGGAGATCATCCCATGTTTGTTCTTTCCCAAACAATAAATTCGATAAAATTTTATCATTTGGCAATACATTATCTTCATTATCAAAACATTTAACATCATGTTTATCCTCAAATTCTTTAAGATATTCCAATACCGTTTTGTGAGGTTTAATTAGTTGAATAGATTCTATCTCATCTTCAATTATGTCGATATACTTTGAATTACCAAATGTAATCCTGTATGATTTCTGAACTCCTTCTTCTGTAAGATACTCATATTTTACCGCCAATCCACCAGATATAATAGCACCCGATGATAACTGAATTGCATAGGTTCTCCCTATCTCTGCATACTCAAATAACTCTACACTGTTTTTACTTTCCAAATAAAAATTCTCCTTTTGTTTTCTGTTTTTTCAATATTCAGTTGTCTAATTTTTTTGTTTGGAATCCTTTGGCTGAATTGCTGATAACCAAGACTCTGTTTTATGACCTAATAATTGATAAAGCTGATTAATTTTTATTAATTCTTCAAGATCTGTTGTACTATAGAATTTCTCATTTAAAATTTGTATCAAATATGCTTGTAATGCTTCATCCAATTCCATCGTAACTATAATTATCTCTCCTTTACTATTTCATGATTTCATCCAGACTTTTTAAATGTTTACCTGCAAGAAATTCATGTGTTTTCCGTAATTGTTCTGGTGTCAATCTTTTCTTTCCCTTGAACCATAAACTGCATTTCGTTCTTCCACATCCAATAAAGTCTGCAAAAAATCTATCCTCAATACCGTTTGCTTCAAGATACTTTTGAACAACTTGACTTAACGTTTCCATCTTATCATCTCCTTTCGACAAATTACAAATTACCTCAACATAACTCCAACTTTATTTCTTCATTCCAATCATATAGATTTCTCATTATTTCACCCTCAAAAGTCACTCTATCCCCAATATCGTATTGCGCAAAACTTAACTAAAAAAGTGTTGAAACGCCCTATTTATAAGGGATTCCAACACTTCAATATTACGATTTTTATTTTCTATAGTAATCTCTAATTCCAGCACAAATATGATTATAATTACTATCCTGTAACCAAATCTTCCCCCCATATTCAACAAAGTCCAACTTCATATTAACATTGCTATTTGGCATTACAGTAAGTTCAATCAGTCCTTGTTGTCTATACCATTGCAATAGGGTTTCTATCTTCCTTCTATCAACCCCTGACAGCTTTGATAATGATAAATCTGTGATATCATTTGGCTTGTTATAATATTTAGTGATTTTCATATTTCCTGTCTTTCTAACTATCATTAACAGAACTGCAAACAGCCTACATGCATCAATCTTATTCGTTCCTTTTATATTTGGATTTAACTTTATATACTGGTTAATTACTTTTCTATCTCCCTCAGTTATTGTTATAACAGAATCAAAATAATCATCTAATGTGCCGACAGTGATCCGCTTAGACTTTTGCTTTTTCAAAACATGCTTCTGATATAATCTGCGGTTTTTATATTGTCTATTTTTCAAAGATATTATCTTTTCTTCATCCACTTTATAATCATCCATGCAACGATTAATAAGTTCCTCTCCAAATGTATTCCACAAGATATCCTTCTGCTTAGATTCTGCAACAAATTCTTTATCCGTATAATATATGATGATAAGCATATCAATTAGATCATTGACATCTATATCTAATGAAAGAAGTTCAGATTTACAGTATTCAAAGAAATATCTATATCGTGACCTATATTCCCTTGCCAACTCACGGCCTTTGACTTTCTCTTGGTTTTTCTCCTGTCCTATATATTGATACATTTCCTGTAATCCATACAACATCTTTTTTACCTTGCGGCTTATTTTAGGAACATTATGTAATAGCATATGAAAATCAAATTCTTTATTATTCATTTGGATATTGAGATTACCAATGGAATTCAGTTCATGTTCCATATATTTACAAAGCCTGTCCATATTCCCTTCTCCTAAAGGACTAAATCTATATAGGCTTTTTATATTTTCGCTGCTTTCATTAAATTTCAAATATGCTTTTTGATTGCATTTTCTTCCTGTACGGCAAGTTCTAAATTCTGTGGTAGATACTTCATAAAATAGGGCTTCTTTAACTTACTTACAATTTCTTGAATATCCTCTGGAATTTCAGCACGTTCTCCTGTTTTTGCGAAATCAATCACAAGACCGCCGATACAACTGCAAATCTTTATCGAATCTCTGATGTCATCCTTCAGATCCATAGCCCATAATTTCGAGATTTCATTAATCACAGTCCCTATATCATTTGAAAAAGAATCTTTATTTACTTTCATTATGCCAGCCGTATCATTGACTAGCAGGCTCCTATCTTTTCCTTTACTAGCACATTGCTTAAATACTACCGTCCTCCCATGCCCACTATCCAATTCACGTTTAACTGCATTAATGATATCTTTATTTGGAGTGCAACAAACATGATCTCCATCTGTATCCGCCCCTCCAAGTGCTAATAAATATGTATCATACATACTGGTAATAATACCTGTCGTTTGGTATTTATACCACTTATTCATTTTCTCAGACTCCCGTATATATCCAATCCTATGCTCATGGGTAATATGCGGGGAACGTATTATATCAACTTGTTTTTCTCCCTTCATAGTCCAATAAGATGAATAAATTTGCCCTTTTCTAAGCAATCCATTTACAGGCATATTAAACGCATATTGTAATAGACCTATGATATCTGGGGTCAAAGTCTGATAATTCCCTTTTACAATTATCTTTCCAACTAGCAAATCATTTTTCAATCTTTTAATGTCTTCTTCGACTTTTCCATATATATATTTGTCATTAAACAGTTCAGGACATTTGCGCAGAGCTTTATAATAACTTGGTACTGCTTCTGATATCTGGTTCACTTGTTCTTCTTCATCAATCAAAATTCCTCTATACTTGATAAACTCATTGATATCCGTACATATATTTCTATATAATTCAATTCCATATTTCGTCAATCTCTGTATTTCATCATCCGTAAAGCATACTGTCTGTAAAGGCTGATATGAAAGCATTGTGATATTCTTCAAATCGTCTGGATGTTCTGCATAAGACGAGATATTAAATGTTCTTCTATATCCATAAAGTTCCTTTTGAAATTCTTTTCTCCAATGTTCAAAACTATTATACAAATCATAGAATTTAAACTGTGATTTCGTCAAAATGCAATCTACTCTGTATTTCTTTAAGTCCCAAATTTTACCCCAAATATCACGTACAAATCGGACATTATTTTCTTCAATAAATTTATAAATATCAATAACAAACACCTCACCCTTAATTCCAGGGATCGCCCGAAATTGAAATGCTGCCGGAATATATCTCTTGCCTTTTTTATTACGAATATTTAGTTCCAATGCCCATTTTGCTGCACATTGCGGAGTAACAAGCCCTGCACCGTCAAATGGCTTTATTTTGACCTTTTGTTTGACATTATTGTTTACTCCATATTTCTTATTTCCATCAGAATCTAAATATTCTTCTACTTCATCAATGCATTCCGATACATATTTTTCAAAATCATCTATGACTATAATATTAGGCGGTTCTTTTACTGGCTCACTATCCGTTGTACACATAGCATAGTAAGAATTCCATTTTGCAGGATTCTTATAGCAAATATTATGAGGGATACCACATAATAGGATCTTATTCATTCTGTTCACTACATCAGTTCTGATATATAGTGACTTACAGTTACGGCTATGCCCTGCGCCTGTCAACATACTTTTAAAAACTTCAACTTCTTTATCTTGTCTATGTGTTATTTTCCCATTCTTTACATTTTTAATATTTCCAGATTTTTTATCATATTGCTTTTCATATCTGCATTCATATTTTGCTAATTTTATGTATCCGTTCCTATCTATGAGGTAATCATATTTCTTCGTATTTTTACCGACTTTGAGGGAAATAATAGAATCAACTTCTTTATCAGTTATTTGTTTCCCTTCCAGATGTTTCAGTATCCTTAACAATTCACTCTCTGTCACCATGACTTTTGACTCATTATCTTTTGTTATACTATGCCTTAGCAGATTACCTTTCTTTTCTGGCGTTAATTCACTCAAATTAATACTTCTGATATTGCATAATCGCTTATTTATAACAACCCCTCCATTCCCTTTCTCTCTACTAGCAACACTCAGAGCCAAATAGTATCTTAATCTGATCTATCGGCTCTGAATATATGCTTGTACTTAAATCAGTTCATTACTACTTGTTCAAATAACTTTCTTCTATCTTCTCTCATCTGCCCCTTTTTGTATAACTTTCTCTGATCAATCAACCAATAATAATAACTTTTAACACTAATATCATTCTTGGAAATGTTGATTTTTCCATTTTCGTCCTTATTCTTCTTAAACCACTTCAACTTATCCTCCCATTTCTTATCTTTTACATCCCATATAAAGTTAATAGATTCTAATTTTTCTTTTCTATATTCTGAAATACTATTATTTTTATATGCTGAACGCATACTACTTACAAATTGACCGAGTTTTTCACCTTTAAAGATCGTTTCTTGTGCAATGTCTGAATCACAATTATTAACCTCCATATACTCTTTTAAAACCTCAAATTTTTTATCAAAATTATCATTATTAACTGAAAAAATATATCCAATTTCCATAAGCGTCTTCTTTTCATTTTCAGTCAACCTATTTTTTCTATATTTATTTTTTGGGAACTATTCCAACTATCCAAATTAAATCCGTCTTCTGTTTTGTAATCTTTAGGAATACTAAAACTATTATTTATTTTTATATATCTTTCGTAATGTTTACAACCCAAAAGAAAATAATTCTGTGTTGGATTCCACACAAATCCATCTATTGATTCAATAGCCTCTTTTTCCCATTTTGGATATTCCCCTTCCATTTTTCTTTTATTATCCCTTTGTCTATTAAGAAAACATGCTAAGTTCTTTTCATATTTATCTTTTGACATTGAATTTGGCAATCTTTTGTTCTCTTGAACAAATAATTTAATATCATTAACTTTCGACAAAAAATTATACTCTTTCACATCCCATACAAATCCTTTCTTCAAGTTGAACAATTCTATTTTTTTCTAACTTCCCATTTTTGAATTCTGACCTTTTGTTCCTCACCCAATACCCCGTATGAAAACCATCCTCTTCATCCACATACGCTTCTGGCACTAACACATCTCCATTATGTTCTTTCACATACTTATCAAAATGTCTTAAACCATTTTCCCATTCATACAAAAGTGTATCCCAAATAAATCCTATTTCATCCAATTGTTTTATTCGTTCATCAGTAAGCGCACCTCTTAGTTTTCCCTTTTTTACCATTCTCACATTGCTCACCCAATTATACAAAGCGACACTTATATCATCAACCATTTCAGTATGATCTCTTGGCACTAAACAATCCCCTTCTCTCTCCCTATATTGCTTCAATGCTCTGATATACAAATCCCAATTTCCCTCTAATCGTCCCTCAATCCCAGCAAACATTTCTTTGATTTCCAACACTTGCTCCAGTACAAAGAACGTATCAATATCCTCAAATCCAGTATCATCGAAATTAGGATCTTTTTCTTTCTCTCTTGCAATAGCATTTTTAATTTCATTCAGTAATTCCATACCCTGTCTAACAGCCGAAAAATTATTAACAGCGTCAATGATTACAGGCGTATTTGTATTATTAGCTTCAATAGCTCGTCCTATCTGTTGATGCCATACAATGCTACTTTTGGTTGGACGCAGCAATATCACACCTGAAATATTTTCAAGATGCAAACCTTCATTTAACATAGCTATGCTAAACAGGAGTTTCAAAGAATGACTCTCATCATCACAAAATGCCCTATATTCAGCATCCTTATTCTCATAATCTGAATACACTTCATAAGCATGAATATCTTTAAATCCTGCCGTTCTAAACCATCCAATCACAGTATCCTTTATTTCAGCAAGATGAGTTTTATTCTTGCAAAACACAATATATTTCCCTTCCCGATTCTTTATATGCTTATTCAATATGATTGGCATACCATAAGATTTTTCTATCTGTGAACGCATAGTATTAATTTTCTTATAATATTCTTTCTTTTCTTCCTTACTGTTTGTAGCATTTTCTACCTTTTTTCGCAGCCTTTCTAATTCATCGTCCAGTGTATATAATGCGCCGACATATTTCGGAAGTGGCACGATTTTCTTTGCAATACTCTCCGATAAGGGCAAATCATTCGCACAATTCCCCTCAAATAATTCATCAATAGTATTTACGCCATCTGACCTAACAGGGGTCGCACTTGTGCCGAAAATAATTGATTCTGGATGTGTGTCAATTAATTTTCTTACTTTCTTTCCCCATACCTTACTTATATCATGGTGGTATTCGTCTAAAGAAATCAAACTATAATCCATAGCAGCAATATCTTCATCCGACATTCTGATTAATCTCTGGTATAGAACCACATCCGCATTCTGAATACTATACTTTTCAAAAAGTCCCTGTATCTGGTCACCAATATATGTAGACGGAACTAACACAAGTTTCTTATAATCGCTATAATCTTCAAATAATTTAGCAATCAAATAAGATTTTCCAGTGCCAGTCGCATGACTAATAGCAATTTTCTTTTTACCTTCTGCAATTTGTAATTTTATCTTCTCATATGCCTCCTGATTATGTGGCAATAAATCTACTTTCATAACTTCATACTCTCCCCTTTCGTATCTCTTATCATCACTCATCTTCTTCATTTAGCTCCTATATCCGTTCACAAAATTTCTTACCCACATCCTAATAACTTCTCCAATCCCATCCACCTAACAACTCCATACCCTCCCAATCTACCCCTCAAAATCATGCCTTAAAACGCTATATACCCCTAACACATAGGACAATTTTTGTATCACTTGAAAGAGTGATTTCATTGGTTTTCTCTGTTGATATAATGTTCCATCTAATAACATTTTCTCTTTTTCTAATACTCAATTTTTTTTACAGACAAAATATGGTACAATTTGTTTATCATCTACAAAAAGAGGGAACTATCATGAATAAAAAGTTACAAGTTTTTGTTTCATCTACATATACTGATCTTATCGAAGAACGTCAGGCTGCCGTACAAGCCGTATTAGAAGCTGGACATATTCCTGCTGGCATGGAATTATTTAAAGCAGGAAATTTATCACAGTTGGAAACAATAAAAAAGTGGATTAACGATTCTGACGTTTATATGCTTATTCTAGGTGGGCGCTATGGATCAATTGAATCTATATCAGGGAAAAGCTATACACAATTAGAATATGAATATGCTTTATCACAAAATATCCCTGTTTTTTCAGTAATACTTACAGATTCATTTCTTCTTCATAAAACTTCTTTATTAGGTAAAATGGTATATGAACAGGAAAATCCGCATTTATATGATGAATTCAAAAACCACGTAATGTCTAAAATCATTAAATTTGTTGACGATGAAAAAGATATTAAAATTTCTATTTTTGCAACAATCCAGGAATTTATAAATGATTATCAATTAGATGGTTGGATACGTGGAGATTATGATTATGAAGATTTAAAAACTCAATTTTCTAATTTGCAAGCAAGGTATAATTCCCTTTCTAAAACATGCAATAAACAACGTAGTATAATTAACAAAATAAATGCATTAGTAAATATGGTTTAGAATATGTAATAAGCCTGCTAATTCATCCACAATCCCCGTGCCTTTGATTCCTCAAACTCAAAGGCACTATCATAATCACCCACCACCTCACTTACGCCCATTCACCCAATCACTAAATTCCACAATCTCAGCCTTGCCACTACCATTAATCAACTTCACTTTATACCGCTTAAATTCTTCCAAATCCCATGTTTCATCCTCTGATACATCATTAACAGTCAAATCCGTTTGTTCAGCTTCTATTGTCATATAGAAAAATGAAATTTTTTTATCTCATAAATTTTATCAATTGCTTTCAAATATTTAATTTTTGAATTATTAATATCCGTTTCCCTCCTACATGTACTTCTCCAAAATCAATCAAATTCCCCACATAACTTTCAACTGATTTAAGCATTGCATAGCTTCTATATTTCCACCTTCATCTGGATGTACACTCTTTGCTAATGTCTTATAGCATTGTTTGTAAAAATCCTTACCATCTTTCTCAGATGCTTTTTGTCTTTTATTTAATTCATTTAATCGTCTGTTAAATTCTTCTACTTCTTCATGATGTGCTTTCTTCCATAACATAATAAAGTCATTTTTATATTTTTCTGGCACTTTACTCATTATGAAACTCCATGAATCCAAGGGTGATTCATCACTATAAACACTTGTGGTTACAAATACTTGCTTACGTCCTTCAATCTCCACATAAAATATACAATCTCTACTTAACCCTATTCTATCTCTTTCCACAAACTCATACTTTAATTCACATGGAATATCTAATGCTTCAAACAAAGAACTACGCCTACGCATCAGTGTTTCTCTTTCAGTTTTTAAAGAAGAAATTTCTTTGTCGATCTCATTCATCCGATTATCAAACTCTATAATCTTCTGTTCTGGTGTGATTGATTCTTTTTCTTTTGGCTTTGGATTCTTTACCATCCGATAGGCTTTGTCTATGGATAATTCCTTTTCTCTAACCTTTTGTTTTATCTCCTCGTTGTCAGATTGCATAATTTTATCCAACTTATTATATGTACCTTCTGAAACACCTGTTGCTTTAGCCATTTCCTTCCTGGTATTAACTTTTGACAGATTTGTCAAGCCCTTACCACCAGATGATTGATTCTCTTTTGCTTTTCTCTGAAAAAATCTTTAAATTTCTGAACTATCTCATATCGCTCTGTTTCGGTTAGATTCCTACGTCCAAGCTGTTGCTCTAACATCCATTGTTTAACATCTTCTCTTGTCTCCAATTCGGTCATAATTTTGTAGTCCTGCCAATAATGCCATTTGATACTATTCTTTTTCAGTATCTTGTAACGGTTATGCCCATCTATGATAATCCATTCGCCTGTATCTGGTTCCTCCCATATCTTGATGGGATCTAACATCCCATACTGCAAAATGCTTTTTTCAAGTTTTTCTAATTCTTCTGGTGTTAAAACAGGTAATAAATCTTCAAACTCTTCATCTATCGTTAAATCTTTTATATCTACATATGCCATATATTTTTAGTTCTCCTTATGTATTCTCTTACTCTCCTAAATAACAATCATCTCAACTTCTTCACAATATTCCAACAAATCCTCATATGTTATTTCTATAAACGTATCTTTCTTAACAGGATAATTTACTTTGTCAAAAAACGTGAATATTAAACATTCCTTTATGCTTTCATCAATAATACTTCCACTTATACATTTACTATTGCTAAAGGAATCTTTCATACTCATATTCCTACAATCAAAATTATCTGTACACCATATACCATGAAAGAAATCAATTTTTTTCTTGCTCCATAATTCATCATCGTTATATACACGATATACTTTTCTCGTTTTTATCATTTCGTGATTCTCCTTTACTCAATCAAACTTCTCAACATTATTATCTTTCTTATTCAAAAATGGAAAATACAGATCAGAGAATATATATGTAATTCCATTATTATCTGTTTGTATCATGTAAGAAACTGTACAATATGTTTCTGTTGGAGATGAAAATATCCTAATGCTTTTTCTGTTTATTTTCATTTTCTTCTTGTTAAAATACTCACAGATATTTTCTACATCTTTCCCAATTTTCTGTAATTTACAAAAAGCGTGTTCACTGACCATATAGCAATTATCATCAAAAACATTCATACAGATATTATTTCCATCATCATCATAAACATTTTCAAGCAAATCATCTTTATACAATGATAAGTCAGATATAATACTATCAACGTAATTTTCGATTGGTATTGTTCCATCCATAAAGTCAATAGGTGCTACCTCATATACATATTTAAACACTCTTCTTTTTCTCCTTCTTCATTTTCTATATTTACACGCTCAAATCATGTAACTTTTTTGCACTGTTATAATACTTTTCATAATCTTCAAGTCCAGGAAATTTCTCTGCAAGTTCCACTATAAATATAGATTTTTCATATTCAGTACCATAACCATGTTCCTCGTACAAATAATCTGCATATTGTTGAATTTTTACATCTAAAGGTATTTCTCTGTTTTGTTTTTTCTTTTTAATAGTAATCGTTTTTACTGGATTCATAGGGAAGGTATCTACATCAACAGATTTATCTTCTGATAGCAAATCACTTTCTATTGGCATATCAAGTATTTCTTCTACAGAGAAATCATTATCTTCTATATCCATTGCAACAGGTTTTCCCCAATCATCATCAGAAGTAATTTTGTTTTTATTCGATTTTTATTTTCATAAATAGGTATATCAAATCCATATTCTTTGAACACACTCAAATCAAGATAATCAATATTATCATTAGGAAAATCTTTAAATGACTCATTGTATCTGATACATTCTTTATATAGTTTTTCTACTTCTTCAAGGGAATTATATTTTTAGAACCATGTAGAAAATTATTATATTTGAGTTTTACTGATGTTCTATTAAAATGAAATGGCTTAATTGGATGATTAGGAACTGTCGAGAGATATTGTATTCCTTCTTGTATCACTAATTCTTTATCATAATATCTTCCATACACATTACCTACTCTATGAAAAGTTTCATCAGCTTTTCTAGCTTTTGAACGGAATGTATATAGTAGTTCTAATTCTTCTAATTTATACAAGTATTCATTTACCGTGTTTTTGCTAAAGTTCCAATTAAGCACCATATCATCTTGTGTCATGTGCCATGATTTACTGTTTTTGTTAATAGTTCCGATTATATTTACAAAGAAACGCAATACGTTAAATCCGTATGCTCCTAAAGAGGAAAATATTTTTGTATTTCCCATAAATGAACAATTATAAAATTATTTTTCTTAGTATCTACACGACAAGATTTACTGTTAATTATGTAATTATTACGGTTCTGATCCAATATAGAAACATCTTCTTCCTTTTTTAAACCCTCAAAACCTTTCTTGATACCTTTAATAAGGTTTTTATCAATTTGACTATCAATAAATTTTCCAGTAAGAAAATATCCTATAGCATCAACAGATATAAATAAATTTTCGTTTTTATCATTTTGTAGATAATTTAAAATCAAAAATACTGCAATTTCTTCACCTGTGTATTGTGGTTGTAAATCCTTTCGTATTCCAATATCAACATCCACTAAAAACAATCACTCCTATCTGTAAAAAATTATTTAAAAACTATATATTCTCAACTCAATGTTATATTGAGGTGAGAATTGGTTATATTATAGTAAAGGTTATATTATAGTAGTAGCTGATTTCCGTCTTATTTTAGTAGGCAAATTTTCAAGTGACCTGACAATTTTTCCCTAATCTAAGACGGAATAGTACTTTTATCTTTTTCAATTCATTCCACAACATCCAAAGTCGATGGATATTCCACATTTCAAAATTACAAATATCATCTGTTGATCGTATTCGTCTGTTTCATCATAGCAAGCCAAAATATCATCATATAAAACGGACAAATTATTGTATGTTATATCCTGCTTATTATCCCATTCCAACGTAAATCCTTTATCATCTGTTTTAAATGTCCTATCAGTCGCAACATACATTCTCCCGATTATATGACTTGTAGCAGTATTACTTATGTATGCTTCAACTATATATTCTTTGTTTCTATTCAAAAATTCACCCAATGTCTTAATGACCTTTTCTTTTACATCAATAAATCCCATAATATCATTCTCCTTTTCAGTTCATACTAAATACTTAAAAAACCAAGTTCCATAACTGTACCATTCCTAAATGCAATCTCCAAAACATCCGCTAAAATATCATCTTTTGTTTCTCCTGTCCTAGCAGTAGTTTCACACCTTGTAACTTCTTCATATCTTATTGTCACATCGTTAGGAATCAGTGATACTAACGGTGACGCATAGTTACTTATAATCAATTCTGTCTTTGTAGAATCTTCCACTATCTCATATATCTCTGAAGCAATATGGAAATTACAGATTGCTTTCCTGTTATTTGAATCCAATGATACGGTTACTGTCAATTCCTTTTCTTCATGTTCCCCAAAGAAATCATCTACTGTTTGTTTAATTGTTTCTCTTGTCAATTCATTTTTCATAAATTTCAACTCCCTTATTTTCCTTTTTTTCTTGAATACATATTCTTTGGTTGTTTTATAAAAATATTCTCCTTCTGAAGAATGTCTTTTACACTTTTTCTGTAAAATCTTCTTTCCTTTAAGCTATATTCTCTAAAGGCGATATACCTAATTGCAGATATACCGCCTAAAATATCATTTCTCAAAATAACTACCTTATCTCTAAGACTTATCCTAAGCCATGAATCCGATTGAAACCACGTTCCTATTTCCGTCTAAATAATCATCTTCAGGGAACATATAGAGATTGATTAACCGCTCAGATGGAAATTCAAACCAATCCTCAAAATCCTGTACATCCTCAATCGCCTCAATCTTTGACAGGTCTATGTACATGGAACTGTTGACTTCACACGGATAAAGCGGTTTCCCATCTTCTGATTGTCCTATTGGATTCCTTTCAGTGTTTGAAAAACAAAGTAATGGCGTGGTTTTCAGTAATTCACAATTCGTGAAATACATATCGCTAAATTCAACGTCCATGTGCTTGCTGCTTTCCTCTTCATCGAGATTTCCACTGTTCAAATGAAGCTGAAAACCTCTTTTTGTTTTGTTGTGTTTTGATAATGCTACTAAGAATTCTTTTAATTCCATTTTCGTTTATCCTCCATATTCTGATATTTTTATTATAGAGAGTCAGCTTTCACCAACTCTCAGCTATTCTATATAACTACTTCTCCAAATGTGAAGAAATCTTATGCTACTTCTTCACTTGTAGAAAAACCTGCATATAAAGCCAAATCTAGGAAAGACATGCCTTGTTCATCTGACTGGATCACATTCTTTCCATCTACTACGAGATACTTCTTGGCACCATGGGAATCCTTTATCGTTTTTATATGCAATCCTTCATCTTTCAAGGCATCCTTTACCATCTGCATTGTAAGAATAGGCACGACATTGACCGCTATTTCTCTGCCATCCTTGAGCGTTTCAACCTCAAAATCCACAATGTCATTTTCTTCCAGATAACGGTAGCCATCCATTTTAATGCCTGTATAGTGGACAAAATAATCCTTGGCATTTGATGAAATGAACCCCCAGCCCTTAGTTTTGTCGAAAAATTTTGTCATTGCTTTCATAATTTCTTTCATAATTTCTTTCTCCTTTTCTTTCATGTAATTTTTGCTTTTTTATATGACAGGCAGCATTTATAAGGGATACTGCCTTGTAATATATTTCTATTTCCATCAAATTGTTTTTTGCAATCCAACATTTAGCATGTTGTTTTGTGATATCTTCAACCTCTTTCTATTCCGAAATATCAACGCTTGTCATACAGAAAGCAAAATTAAGCGTGTATGTACCATCATATTTCTCAATGTTTTCAATGGAATCCTCATCAATGCATATGGAAGCTGTCACTCTGTTTTCTTCGTCTCTGGACACAAGATATAGTTCTGAACAATCGTCCTCCTCTAATTCAAGTGTAGCCTTTTGCATGTTGATGGAAATCCCATAGTGATCCATTGGAGAGACATTGATATATTTTCCTTTAAATGCAGCTACTAATTCTTTTACTGTTACTTCTCTTGTTTCTGTTGCTTCCGTTGTGTTCATCATTTTCTTTAATCTCCTTTGGTTTTTATTTTTGTGAGTGGATATTGCTTTATGCTTTATATCCACTCATTATTTACTTCTACAAATTGTTACTACATAAATAGCAAATCTCCTGTAGATTTTTTCTTTTCAATACTCCTATTTGTACTTGCCAATATACGTTCTCTCATAGTCATTTGCTTTTCGGATTCTTTTGTAACATTCCATACAGGAATAACTACTGCATTCAAATACTCCGCTAAAAGTTTCATATCTGATTCTTTCAAGGCATCCACGCCATTCTTAAAACGTGATAATTCACTTTCGCTTATTCCTGCATTTACAGCGATTGACTTCAACATTAACCCTCGATCCATAGTCTCAATCAGCTTGTCTCTTACTGAATTGCTATCATAGGATATATTTTCTTTATTCTTCTTTTGTTGAATTGGACTGTTTGACTCTTTCTCTTCAAGTATTTTCAATGCCTTTTCCAAAAGATAAAACGAATCGGCATGGTTATCAAGAATCCCCTTTTTCACATATTTTGCCTTTGTAAGTTTAGTCAGTTTTTTATATACAGTCATTCTTGTGCCTAATTCTGTATGTTTATTTAACAACTCTGTGATTGTCATTGAATGGTATTGATCTGTACACTCACTATCATACAAACACTTCAAAATATTAAATTCTAAACGGTTTAAATCAAATGTATGTCCCATATAGTAACCTTCACTTTCTTCTCTATTTAGTCTGTATAGTGGATAATTGAATATCCACTATACATTTCTCTACTGCTTATTACATAACTGCTAAAAATCAATATCCAACATTATTTTAAGCAATAAGGTAAAAGTATATTATTTACAATATAACTGGATTATTCCAGTTCACATAACAAATCTAAGCTGACCTTTCTTCGTCTACTTGTAGATTTCTTTGTCTCAATCTGAGACTCAAATTCCAATTCTTCCAGATCATCAAGTAACGAAGATGTATTTTTCTTTTTAAGTCTTTCCTTTTGTTCTTCCATAGCTTTCTTTCCCATATTCACAATATATTCTGTAGGGAATCCCAGACCTGATGCACAAACAATATTCACATTCCCATTATTACCAGTAAAAATATTTTCAGGTGTTCCAACTGCTTTTACAATTTCTTTTTCATCCATGTGATTCTCTTTCTGGTTAATAATTCCAATATGTGTAACAATTCCGGTATTACTAATAGGAAGGAATATGTTTTTTGCAGTTAGAGCATTTATCATATCTTGTGTAGACACCTTTTTCCCTCTATTCGATTCTTGCACATCCGCCTTATAGTCTGAACGCATAGCAATTACAAATGCGCCATTATCCGATAACATCTTCAATTTTTCGGAATCATCAAAATTTGAAATACTTGATGTAGAATCATCCGTAAAAAAAGCATCCAACATATTTACCAGATTATAATTAATTTTATTCAAATCTGAATCACAGGCTTCATTACTTACAAAAATGATTGCTCCCATTTCTGGTATCTCCATTAACTCTTTCGCCGTATTATAGGCATTTAATCTTTTCTGGATAGGTTCATCTTCCCTTGGCATCATAAGACATGCACATTTAATCTTATCTGGACATTTTTCACAAAGGATATTTGCTATATGCGTAATACATCCACTTCCAGTAGTCCCCCCACCTGTAGCAAGAAGCAAAACAACCTTTTCTTCAATATCTAATACCTTTTTTATAATATCTTTATTCTTTTTTAATGCTTCAAACGCAAGTTTTCTATCACCTGCTAATCCGTCATATCCTTCTAGCACTAACACATTTTTTGCGTCAGGAAGCGTTTTATTGTCCTGCCCTGATCCATTAATCAGATATGAGGAATAATTTTTCTGTTGGAAATCATATCCGACCCTTTCACCGCCCAAACCAAGTCCTACTACAAATACATCATCCTTAATCATTGTTTTTTCCTCCACTTTCTACAATTTTGATTCCTTTATCAAGCAAATAAAAAGTATCTGCATTGATATCCTTACATCCTTTTTCTACATATCCATATTTACATAAATTCATCATTCTTCGATATGTTGTTGGTCTTGAATTACCCGCAATATGCATTATTTCTTTTAATGTCGCACTCTTAAAATGACTTATACAATTTCTCTTCCTCAAAAAACTTAAAATTATATAATCTACTCTTGTCAGTTCCATTTAATTCTCCTTTCTTGTGATATTCCAGTAAGTTACATACAATTTAGGTATCCTTTCCCTGTTATCAACATATATTCTCATTTGTAGATAGCAGTTCACCCAAATTAAAAAAATTATAGGCTTTTCAGCCTTTTGCAATTAGGATGTATCATATTCTTCTACATTAGGAACTACTTTCTTCCTTATAAAAGAACATGCTCCACTTACCACTCTTTTACTACTTCTCCGTTTTTCTTCCATCGAAATCCTCCTTGTGAAATTTTCACTCTACATCCGATACCCTTAGATCCATTTCTCCAAAAAGCGTAAACTAAGTAATGCTTCATCGTGTTTGATGAAACGGCACTTTCAATATGGTAGTTATTTCTATGGAAATTTTTGCAGAAACGCTTATATCGCTTGAAAATCAGTGAAAGATATGTGATAATACAAACGTGGAGCGTTTCTGCTCGTTTATGTATTAGACCTGTCCGATGGTGCGCCAACACCGTTTGAGGATAGGTCTTTTTGTTTCCTTGATTGCTATTATATATCGAATATATGTTCTTGTCAATAAGAAAATCGAATGTTTGTTCTGGTTTTTATTGGGAATTTTATATCTAATGTGATATCATAAAATGACTTGAACCAAAGTATGATATATGGTATGGTAGAAGTGTATTAGAGGATAAAATTGTATTTATTTTAGTACAATTTTAGGAAAGAGAAAAAAACAGGGTGAAAAGGGTTATTGTCAGAATATTCAGATAAATACCTGCAAAAATGAGTCTGGAAAGCCTTGATTTTAGCGGGTTCTGAGAGCATACGGTAGAAATGAGATAAACCCGTTGTAGGGGATTGCTACTTAGGTTCTCCTTCGTCAGGTTCTCCTTCACAAGGTGTGTAGAAATGAGGGAAACCCATTTAAGGCATTAAAACAGCTACTCAATCATTATGGAAGAAATTCTTCCTTGAGTAGCTACTTTTAAGAACTTTATAGAAATAAATTTGATATTTGTACCTAAATATAAAAAACCAGACCTCAATTCAGGACTGGCTTATTTTCATTACTTTATATAATTTTTAGTAGTGCAATTAATTTTGTGTCTATGTCTTTTCCTTTATTATGGTAATATCATTATCTATTGATATCCTCATGAAAACTCTGATAGACCCCTAATTAACACTGATTTCTGAAAAGTCAATTTCAAAATCATCATAAATTCCCGCCTTGACCTTATCAGAAAAAGTATATTCCTCTAATGAATCCCGTTGGAAATCATATACCATAATCCTATTCTTTTCAAAATCTACAATCCAATATTCCTTAACTCCTGCCGTGCTATATTTAAGCAGCTTCTTATAATAATCCATTGGTCGGCTTGTAGGTGATACAATTTCAATAATCCAATCTGGTGATCCCTTGCAACCTTCTGACGTGATTTTGTCTTTATCACATATAACAGAAATATCCGGTTCAAGGTAAATATCCTTCTCTGCATTTAAAAATACTGCAAAAGGAGAAGGGAATACTTCACAATCACCTTTTTTTCTTCCTATATAATCCCTTATTCTATAAGATATTTCCATTACTAATCGCTGATGTATCATACTGGGAGTAGCCATATAATATATCTGTCCGTCAATCAATTCTGCCCTCTCCCCGTCTGGCAGAGCATATATATCATCTATTGTATAGGTTTCTTTGTAAGTCTCTTCTTTTCTTACTACATTCATCTGCTACACCTCCGATCTTGGTTAATATTATAAGGGACTAGGACAGAGAATACAACTCATTTATTGATTTCCCCCTTATCTGTTCTTTCCACTAAATAATCAATGGAACCGTTTTGGCTTCTATCCGTTTAAATTTCTTTCTAAGTCTCAGATATCATATCCTTGGAAAAACGCATTAAAATCACATGAAAAAATTTTAGTTAAAGCTATAAGCAAGTCTACACTCGGATTATTCAATCCCATTTCAACCTTGCTATATGTGCCTGTGGAGATTTCAACATTCTCTACCTGTAATTTCGCTACGATATCTTTATTTCTTAAACCTTTCTCTATCCTTAATCTTTTTATATTTTCTCCCACCAAATGATTTGTCCGTTGGTTAATCCTTTCCATACTATCACCTCTATAAAAACAATATCTAAAATAGAAGGAAAAGTGATTCCAAAATAGCAGGATAATATTTTCCCATAGTTTTGCACATAATAATAGGGAGCTTTACTTTTGGAAAAATGAATCATAACTGCATGATAATATATCCGTCAATGCAATTAACAGATCCACACTGGGATTATTTCTGCCAGTCTCAATCTTACTATAAGTGCCAGTAGATATATCCACTCCATGTAATTGAAGCTGTGCGACAATCTCCTTGTTTTTCAACCCTTTTTCCAACCTTAGCCTTCTGATGTTTGTCCCTACTATGTGGTTTGTCCGTTGATTTATTCTTTCCATATTCCACCATCCCGATAAAATTGTATCCAAAATGGCAGGAAATGTGATTCCAAAATGGCAGGAAATGTGATATTCTATGACTTATAGATATAAAATATGGCTTTAGTGAGGTATGTATATGAAAAGAAATGGATCACTCTGTTTATTATATCTGTAACTATAGGTATTCTGGCTTGTTTACAATGGGGAAGTAAAATAATGGATATATTAACCCCTAATCCTCATTTTGCCCCACTAACCCAACACCCCATAAATAAATCCGAAACCACTGAGGACAATATACCCCTGATAGAAGGATATAGCAGTACGATCGAAGGTTTTAGTAATGGATATATTCAAGAAGTTTCTATTTTGTCACACAGGATTTTTATACCAGACAAGGAAGAATTTGCCAGAGATGTTATTCAAATGATAATAGATAACTCGTTAAAAGGGATTTTGTTTTCTTATGATATCAATGGGTATCCAAATGAATTGCATATAACTGTTTATCTAAATGAGGCTGCCCATAGGAGCGGGAATAGCAGCTTTAAGATTTCTTATACACAGGATATTCAGAATGGATTTAGGTATAATATTAAAGATGATCTGGAGAAATTTAGATTGGAGATATTTGAGGAATAGTAAAAGGGTTAGCCATTTTGTTATTGTTTCATGGCTAACCTTTACTGTGGATATTTTAAATTTTTGTTATGGATTACAATGGTCTGAAATAATTTCCATATTCCTATCAGAAATTCTTATATTTTGTGGGTTTTCTGTAGTAATACGGGTTGCAATAATATTATAATTCTATTTTTTTATGATTAGCTCTATTTCCAATAAACTCCATAACTTCTTTATTACATTCAATAGAATCTAAAAATTCTTTTGGGATTTCTTTCATCGAATCTATTAACAACCACGTCATATTACTATCTTCCTTATATTTATCCGGAGTATATTTTTGTAAGTTCTTTTTTTGTGTCTTAAATATTTCACCACTCTTATAGTCATAATCTTCTACATGACACCAATAGCAAACCGGGAAATTACCAAGAACCAAAATTACATATTCCGGCTGATCTGCAATAGCTTTATCCGTAGAGTATGTTACTTTCCCATTCATAAGAAAATATCCCAAATGAATTGACAGTATATCCTGAGAAGTTAATGAATCCCTTTCTCCTTTATAGTTTGATAATTTTAGCAAACGAATATCCATTTTTATGTTCCGTCCTTTCCACTTATCTGGTGTATAAATATTTGTCGTTTATATCTCTTTAAAATAGTAACACCTATTTTTTAATTTTTCAATATGGCTATGCTACGTTTATATTTATCTATATCATATAAAGTATTTTAAACAACATATCTTACAATTTTATATGTACATTCACATTCCCCCTCTCCCACAAAATTCCCGAACACAAATTCAATAATTGATAATCATTCTCAATTACTATATAAACCTATCATGTTAGTAGGTTTTAAAATTTCATACCTCCAAAAATTTATTTCCCATTAATCCAATAGCCAACAACACTAAACCCTATCAAACAAAAAAGAAACAAAATAGTTTCTTCCTCCGAATCACTTCCCGAACATATTTTTCTTGAGTACCTTTTATCACGTTTACTGACCATATCAATAGATTTTTATATGGTAAACTTTCCATCCCTCTCACCCTTTCCAAAAACTCCACTCACCAATCCAATCCCACACCACTCCAACGCCAAAAAATAAATCCCTTCCACCGAATCAGTCACATTTTCCACCATATCAGGCAAAAAAATAACGGCTCCCTCATGCCATACGACACAAGAAAACCGTTATAAACACCTATATTTCTTACCTTTTCTTAATTTTCCATGATCCGCTTCAAGCCTCTACCGAACATTATGTAATCTCAACAACCTCATTCCTGCTTATTCTTGAACACATATCGCTCAGCAGTAGAATAAAATGCATCCTCCACTATCTGCAACTCTTCATCAGAAAGCATCCCCTTCATCCTTAACGACAGCAAGATATTATCACATACCTCTTTCTTTGCCTGGTTACTTTTTCTGGTGTCGTCCCTAGATCTTCCTCTTTTGACACATTTATATCCTGCTAATGATATGGTTCTTGGTTGAAAATCATTCATCTTAATCAATCCTGCCCGTTCCAACTTCTTTAATTTCTCTCGTACATCTGATGGAGATTTTATACCTGTCCCTGAAGAGATATCCCGGAATGAAGGAGCAAATCCATATTTCTTAAAGTAATCTACAATAAACTTATATACGCTCTTTATTTTATGATCTTCTGAGTTTATGTCCTGCTTCTTCATAACCTTATTTCATCCTTTCCATTATGCCGCTATTTTCCTTCCACAATACGCAAATATTTGTAAACAGAATTCCTGCTAAGTCCTGCCAGCCGTGCAAATTCTGATAGATTAATTACACCATTAGAGAACTTTGGATAATACCTAAAAAATGATTGCGGGATATCTTCTATCTTAGTTTTATACCGTCCAATATGTTTCCCTTTTGTTCTTGCGTTTTCTAAGCCCGATTTTATTCTTTGGATTGTGATTTCCCTCTCCATTTGTGCAAATACTGACATCATGCGCAACATTCCCATGGTCATAGGATCAATTTTACTCCCAGTACAATCAACAATGAAGCCTCCTACAACTAATTTCAAATTCCTATTCTGAACCATTTCCAATATCTCACATAATTGCTTTGTCGAACGGGATAACCTGCTTACCTCTGTACAGGCAATCGTATCGCCTTCCTTTACCGTTTCAAGAAGCTGCTGCAGTTTTTCCCTGTCCTCATGGGATCCACTTTCATATTCCCAAAAAATATTATGTTCCTTAATTCCCAATGCAACCAGTTCTCTTTTCTGTCTACCTATATCTTGCTTATCTTCATTGGTTGAGGCTCTTGCATATCCATATTTCAAATCCGTTCCCTCCTTCCATCCAAATATAGAGAATCCATAAAATCGTTCACAAAAAGGTATAAACTATTTCTTGAACAAAATCGGCTATTTTCCCCATACTTTTCATTCCAAAATGACTATTTTCCAACTGTTCACATTTTCAAGTGTTTTCTTGAACAACATTTCCAGATCCCATTTTCCCCATTGTCATACCGTGTTTCTCCCTATATAATAGTATCAATTACAGGAGGACAATCACCATGGACATTGAAATCAAACCACGAAATCCACTCAAAAAACTTTTATCAAATCTCCATGACAAATTAGAGGACATATTATTTTTCCTGATCCGCAAGACACCTCAAGCCATTATTCCGCCATCCATTATGTTATGGTTTGAAAACTATCTCAATAAGCGTTCTAAGGAACTACAACAAGAGATCATCCGCCAGCAATGGAGACAACTATATCTTGAAAAAGCTGTAGAAGAAATCCATGCCACCCAGAAAGTGAAAAAAGCACAATCAGAAGATTAACTATTTTCCGTTGTGCTTTCCTTTCTTTGTTATTTATTGAGAATTATTCTCATTTAATATTTCCACTTCTGAATCACATCTGCCAGAATAACATCTTGTCCAACTGATACCGGCAGTAAGTTATAAACTCATTACAAAACTCCGGTGATTCCGAATAGATATTACAAGTTTCCTCAATCCAGACATCCATCCCTATTTCTGGATACAAGTCTGAAATAGTTAATGATATGTAATATTGCGGTTTCTCACCATAGCACTGATTGATCTGCATACTTGCATTAAGCAACAAATTTTCCGCTGTCGGAATACAGCCTTCGATTATGCTATTCATCAGATATATATTTATTGCCCGGCTAATCATACCATTCAGCTTATTTTTAATAATAGCAGGTGTATTTTCCGTAAAAGGAAATGATATCAAGACACCTTCGCCGTCTGTATCAAACGTTATATTATGGTTCTCAATATTAAAATCCCTGAATTCATATGCTAATTTTTCCACAATTCTACCTCTATATATATTTCGTGACTTTCCTTGCAACCCTCCAATACTTATCTGCTTTTTTTGATATTTCATCTCGAATGGGTTCTTCCCCATGAGGGAAACCTTTTACTATTTCTGATAGTTTATCTCCATAACCCATACAAGCCGTATAAATTAACTGTAATTCTTCCTGAGTAAAATCCATTATATTTCCTCCATTATTCTATTGGGGACTGCCGTTATAGCAATCCCGATATTTATGTAGCTGCTCAAAAGAACTATTCACTTCTCTTTTTAGTATCCTTGTACCATTTAACTGTAGACTCTCCTTTAAAATTCGTTTTCGGCTGTAAGATTGTTGACCTTCCTACGTTTGTAACAATTCCATTTTTCTTTATAACCGCAAACGTTACTATTGCCCGTTCATTCATATCTTAATTCCTCCTTCCCATTGGGTGGTTCCCCATTTTTAGTCTCACATTACGCATGTTTCCACGCATGAAACACATATCCATGTTGTCATCCTGACATTTTCCATTTATCTGCCGGAAATATCCATTTAAATTGAACGAATATGCCCTGCTCTGTAAAGGAATACATTTTCTATTTCTTAATACTGTTATCGCTGCAATTACTACACTGTTTGTTAATGAAATATTCTCCCGAATGATATTTTCCAGTGATTGTCTTAAACCACAATATCCAGTATCAATATAATGCTTGGTGCTCTTGCCACTTTCATTTATAAAGAATACGATCCGATATGAAAACGCATTTTCATTCAAATTATTAATCATGCATTTTCTATCTATGTCTTCAAGAATGGTTGATATTGTATTCATACTTCTTCCTCCGATTCCCTTGGTAGAAAGGGGATTATTCATCCCCCCTTTATCCTATGCAGCCTTTACAAGCTCCTCAAAATACTGCTCCATTAATGCCACCAGATAATTAAGTTTCCCACGGACAACCCCAGGATCTCTTGTTGAGCGATTCGTAGAGTTCAGCATGTCCCACGTCTTACCACCGGCTTCGGTTTTTTTCCCGCCATTCACAAACCAGTCAAGGAATCCGCTAAACTCATTGTCTTTCCTTCCTGACTCTATAAACGCCTTGAATAACGCTATAAAAATATGTGTATGCTTAACATCAAACAGATCTTTGGTTTCCGTTGTGATTTCCAGTGAGTTAGTCAGCCTTGTAAATAATTTGTCGAGATTTTCAAAATCAGAAATACATGCGTTTTCATTCAGCCATTCAAAATTTTTCCTTGATTCCTTCCGGTATTCATTAGGATAGCTGCAAAGAAGGACTGAATCTGCTACAATCCTCTCAAATGTCCCGTTCATTTTGCCTTTTGCATTGCCGGAATATATATCTGAAAAGAAACGGTTTTCCGTTATCTGCCTTACATCCGTTGCAAAATTATCAATATAAGTAAATGCACGCTGATTCGTATTCATTGACTTATGGTTGTTGTATTTGCGGACTAATTTAGAAATTTCCGTTGTTTCGCAGTTTTGGTGTACTGCAACTTCAATCTGGTATTCATCAAACCGATCCCGTAATTCTTCTGGAAGTTGTTCATATGTTTTATTACGGATGTCACATTGTACAGATTCCCAAATAATTTCCCCTTGTTCGTCTCTTTCGGGTTTCCCGCTTTCATCCAAGACTTTGCGTTGATATGTAATCATAAACTCATCCAGATTCTTTGTAATCCTGGTATTTGCATATCTGAATAAAGAAAGCGAACTGCTACGCTGAAGGCCGTCTATCAGCCACAACTTTGAAATATCGTTTGAAATTTCTTCACCGAGAATGATAGGAGGCATATAACCATCCGTCAGGACTGTGGCAATCAGTTCATTTACCATGTTATGATTCCACTGCCCACTGAGCCGCTGTACTTCCTGATCCGTGCGGATCGTCTCCTTTTGCATTAATTTCAGATATTGCCCTAAGCTGTATGTCTGTTTCCTGATTTTCATTAAAATTTCCCTCCTAAAATAAAATCTTTACATTCTCATAGCTCCTCATGACATGCAGGTTATCCGCATATTCTTTTTCCGATATTTCTAGTGTTTGTTGTATCTCTTTAGCTTGATAATTATCCATAAGCATGTTTAAGATATCCACTTGCCTTTTTGATAACTTAGCAGTATATTGTTGAACCTTATCTGAAAATTGCCCTCTTTCCTGCCGCTTGAGGACTTCATCAAATGTATCGAAATCAGATGGTATATAATCAAGAAGGCTACATTCTTCCTCGTCCTCATTTACTGAATCTAATGAAACTGCAAACAGGTTAATGATTCTCCTTTGTCTATGCCGTCTTGTCAGCTCTGACTTGAATTTCTTTTTCAAACAGGAATGAAGGAAACCTTCAAAGCATACACCCGTATTAGGATCGTAACAATTAAATGCCCTCCATAATACTAAGTTTGCGATTGAATAAAAATCGTCATAATCGGCATTAGTCAACGGCTCATTAAACCGCATGAAGATGGACCTTGACATTCTTTTTAACTGCCTCATGTCGTTTTCACAATATGGCTGCAATACTGCTAAATCCTTGCTATTCATGATGTCTCTCCTTTTTCTGGATGTGGAATATTGATCATTTGCTTATTTCAATGGCCTATTGAAAAATGGGTGTGCAGGGAGTCGAACCCTACAGAAACCGTTCACCCTAATATGTCTTAATCATTCCCTGTTATTGGTACTCTCTTTTTGACGATTTTATAAGAGAATCCTGGCATATTCTTCATGTATTCACTTTTCCGCTCTCTTGCTTCTTTCATCGTATCCTCAGCAAGAACATATTCCCATCCGTCATCATACCCATAATTACAAAGTAACTGATATTCGTCTTTCGTTTTCCTTATGTATGACATAAAATCTATCTCCCTTCTTTTGGCTACCTCCCATCCTGTAAAATATGCAGGATGGAAACGCTCACAGCTTAAAGTCCTTTTTATAGTGACCGTGACCACTGTTATTTGATTCGTAAAACATTGAAAATGCTGACCTTCTCAAATGGTTTCAAATCTTCACCGAAAATCTCTTTTAATTTGTCCTTATCAAGCGTTGTCCTGCTCTGTGGTTTATATGTAATCTTCGCCGTATCAGTGGTTTCAGTATCAACGCCATTTTCTGTCATGTAAGAAATAATCTCGCGCTCAACTGCCTTTAATTCGCCCTCAAGTTCGTCCTTCATTGTCCTAAGGCTCCTTAACTCCTGTACTTTGCTCTCTAATTCACTCTTTGAAATGCACATAATCCCAATCTCCTTTTCTCACTTTATTTTGGTTAGAAGCAACCCTTAAATAATCTTCTGGACTATTGCCAATACTCGGATGGCTCACCAGTATATTGATTTAAGTTTGTGAGTGCTTTCGGCTTGCTCGGTTGCTTTATATAGGATGATATTGCTATCCCAAAAGGGCAATTTTGCTTTGATGCTACGACCGTGTGACTTGTCGATTGCCCTTAAATATGAATTCTCAAAGACTCGTCAGGGGATTTATTTGGTTAAATCATATTTGACAAATCAATGAGTTGTGCTATTGATAAATGGTCAATCATGACTTCGCCATCACCGTTATAAACTTCATACTGCTGATTGTTAGGCTCTACCATATTGCAAACGTAGAAACCTTTTTTATTTAGCTTGTTCTCGGCTTCTCTAATCTCTTTTTCAAATAACATTTTGCTTACCGTCCTTTCTTGTGCTGTGCTTTAATAGAAAACTGTTTTAATATCTTCTATACTACTTGCGTGTCTATTGCCTTCGTGATCGTCAGCTCACAGGGACGTAGTATAGAAATGGCTGCTTTGCTTTGACGCTACACTCTTATTTCAAGTGGACAGCCTATAAATATCGGATTTTCACCTTGCAAGTATTCAGCCGCTTGCAATCGCTGTTTTCGGAACTTAAGCCCCCGATAACCAGGCTATTAGGTCTTTTGTTTTGTTTGCTTTGTTTGACCTTGTAAGCGTATTGTACACCCGTTATAAGTGTATGTCTATTGACATTATATCCAATTTATACACCTATTTTTTGTGCATATTATACACTTTAAACAAGTGCATGTATATGATATAATGTAATATCAACACACTTGAATTAAGTGTATAAATGTGATATACTTTTTACAAAAGGAGGGTTATACATGTTAAAATACAGAATAGATATATTAGAAGCTCTAAAAGAGAAAGGATATACTTCTTATAAAATTAGGAAAGACAAATTAATTGGTGAAGCTCAATTAACAAAAATTAGAAGCGGAGATATTGCAAGCAAAGAAACATTAAATACAATATGTAGATTATTAGATTGTCAACCTGGAGACATATTAGAATACATAAATTCAGATCAAGAATAAAATAATATTACATACACTCATTTAAAGTGTTTATTATGCACTATAAATGAGTGTATTTTTTGTATATTTTTCCGAATAGACATGCACCTATTTTGGGTGTATAATTATCTCAACACCAAAACAAAGCACCTCGACAATTCAATAAAGGCTTTACACCTTTCACTTAATCCGCTATAATAAGTATACAATATATAATAGTTGCTTTCATTAATAAAGGCGGTGAAAATATGGAGGTACTAGAAATGACCGAAAAAGAAATGTTGCAAAAAAATGTTGAAGAATTTGAACGCTTACAAGACTATATGATATCTTGTGAAAAAGGATCGGAAGCATACAAAAAAATGAAAAGACGCTATACGGCATTAAAAGTCATACTAACGGCTTCCGGTATCAACCTTACTGAATTAGATATAATCAAAGAATAAAATCAACTTATCACCAAAGGGTGTAAAGTCTTTATTGAATTATCAAGGGCTTTGCACTCTTTTTATTTACAGGTTATGGAGGTTGAGGTATGAATACTTATTTTAAGAATGTTCAGACATTGGACGAACTCAGGAAGCAATACAAAGACTTACTCAAGAAGTATCACCCAGATAATGGCGGATCAGAAGAGACTACCAAGGCAATCAATGTCGAGTATGAAAAGTTATTCAAGATATTAAAGAATAACCATTCACGGCAGGACACGACAGAAGGTAATGCAGGCAGCAATCATTCATCATACAATAATTCATATGACGACATGAAATATGATTTTACAGAAGATGAGTTACTGAGGGAAATGTTACAGAAGGTTATTTACCTATCTGATATCACCATCGAAATTATTGGGGCATGGCTGTGGATTTCGGGCAATACCTATCATCACAGGAAAGAATTGAAAGAACTCGGTTTCAAATTTGCAAGTCAGAAAAAGTGTTGGTATTGGCATTCTGAATCATTCAGGAAGAAAAGCCATAGACACTTATCCATGGATGATATCCGTGATTATTACGGCAGTACAGAAGTTGAAAACAATGGAAGAATAAGGTTAGAAGCATAGGAACTATTAAGGGTGTGGACATATCTACACCCTCATAATATACAGAGATAAGGAGATTGAAAGATATGAAGAAAAGAATTGTGAATATGATATTATCAGTGGTATTAGCGGCAATAATGGGATGTAATGCAAGTGAAGCAAGTACAAGCAAGGTATTGAGTAATGATTTGATGAATGATAATGTTGGTATCGGTGTCATGCAAATGGTCAAGAACAGCGTACAGGTTCAACATAGCAAGACAAAGGAAGAATTTGACAGGCTGACATCTGTTATCGAGAATCGGAATGGTAGGATTATTATTGAAATGGTTGACGCAACTGTATTAGATGGTGATGGAAATGGATCTGATTCGTTTGGATTTTATGTGAAATATGATACTGGACAGTTTTCAAAAGGTGATAAGATTCGGAGCGTTTTTGTTTACAATCCTGATACCAATTACTTTGATGATATTGTGTACCGGAGGGATCAGTTGATTGAATGATTTGTGTGATTGGTGAATAGTTTATATAATGAAAAAAGAGTCTGACAGGTAATTTTCTCTTGCTCCGTCAGGCTCTTATTTTTTGTCCTATATGGTAGGTTTATTTTGCGTTTTAAGGGGGTATTTTCGGCTTGTAATGTGTAGGTATATTCTTCTTGGGTGAAGGCATTTTGAATCGAAATAAGGTCAAATTTTTGCGTTTCAAGGCATAGATAGGGGCAGGAGATTAATGGGTATATCGGGTAGGTTTACATTAATTGAGAGATATCTTGACGCACAAAACGGGCTATGTATTCTATCCACACACCGACCTTATTTAAGCAAACCGAATCGACCCCTCCCCTAACTTCCATCCTCCAACTCACTAATCTTCCTCATAATCTCCCTATAAATCCTCTCCTGCTCTTCCCCAGTCAGATTTATCGTATATTCATCATAGAAATCCAGATCATCACCCATAATAAAATCAAAGAATCTCTGCAACTGTTCTACTGACATGCATACTTCACTTGGTTCTGGCACACTATATTTCAATATTGCTATCCTCACTCTACATTGAATCATCCTCCACTTCTAATATTTTAGAGTTTATTACTCTAATTGTCAATAGCGTATATTGCTCTAAGATACAATAATTCAGAGGTGAGATTATGGACTACAAGGAGCGTATACGTGCTTTACGTGAAGATAATGACTATACTCAAACAAAAATAGCAAATATCTTAAATATCGGTCAACGAACTTATGCGGACTATGAATATGGTAAAACCCGAATTCCCGTCGACGCTTTAATCAAGCTGGCTAAATTCTATGATGTGGATATGAATTATATTTCTGGTGTAAGCAATAAACGAAATATATTTCCTACGGAGTAATACCATGATTGATTATTCTCCATTCTGGAAAACACTGAAAAATTCAACAGAATCAACGTATACTTTAATTCATAAACATCATATATCCAGTTCTACCATTGACAAATTACGCAAAAACAAGCCGCTGAATACTACTACTCTTAATGACCTTTGCCGTATTCTTAACTGTCGAATTGAAGATATCTGTAAATATGTTGCTTCTGATAATGACCAGAAATTATAATAAAATCTTAAGGTATGTCACATCAGAGTGTGATATACTTGAAGAAAAAATGGCAAAGTATATCACACTACAGTGTGCAGAATCAGCCGTCTTTTTATAATAAGAGACTGTAATAATAAATAAAGACTACTATCGTAATTAATTATTCTTTTAAAAACTTTTTCATTGTTGATAAATTACATAAAAATATCTCTCTGAACACCGCTATTCTTAATGACCTCTGTAGGATTCTTGACTGCCTAATACGGGATAATTGTCAGTATGTTGTAAATGATTAGGATTAAATGTTGTAAAACCAATTGTTTCTCATCTAAAATAACTTACTCTTTACATAGTACACTACAACTACATATCTGTTTCATATTCATTAATGATTTCTAAAAGCTTATCTGTTGTAATCGCCCTATCAGAAAAATATGAGTTTACTACATCTCTTAGAGGCTTATCATCTGAAATTAAGATATATCCATAATGAATTGCAGCCTCTGCTATCATTGCGTCATAACTAAATTCAAATGGTCTTTTACCATTTATTTTATTTTTACTTACAATTTCTTTATATACTTGACCTTCTACACTATCTGGTGCAAGAAAACGAACTGTACCATCTAATCTACTGTGGTCACGCATACAAGAAGCAATTTCTGGAACTAATTGTACATTCAGCTCTTTATTGACAACACCAATTTTTTGTTTAAAATCCAGTGGTGGAATATAGCCTGTTTCTGATATACATTCACTGTTATATGTTTTTGCACCTTTTCCTATAAGTTCCATATCTTGTAATTCTGTTGAATAATAACAGAATCCATATGAAACTGACTTTTTACAATATTTATTTTTTCATCAGACATTATAATATGATTGTATGCAGACGTATCAAGCATGTAATTATTATCGTTCTCTTTATTGGATACAGTAAATTGTTTTCTCATACAGCCACCCCTCATTCATAAATTTATTAAATTATTTTCTTATTTCGTAATTATGCCATAAACTCCATATTCTTACAATAATTATTTAATCGTAAAAATAGGGCATACCAGACTTTTACATCCGATATGTCCTATTATCACTGACTCACTACTGGCGTTTCTTCATACACTCCCGCTGTTTATCATACCATTCCATCTTTTCTTCATACGCTTTCCTGCGTTCTTCGTTAATTTTTAACATTGCATTTGTTCTGGCTACCATTTCAGATGCCTCATCTTTAACGTCAATCATTCTATGGATACTATTAAGGATTTTCTGTTCCTGTTCCGCTTCTTTACGTTTCTCCTCTGCCGCTTTCCGTTCCGCTTCTTTCTTTTCCAGATACGAATTTACAAAAGCATTATTCCTATCAATGCGCTCCTGCTGTTCCCTCCTCTCATTCTCAATGCGTTCCTGCATCCTGATATTTGCCTGTTCGTAATCATCTGCCCTCTGCTGTCTCATCCTTCTACACACATCATCTATTCCGATAATATCTTTATAGATCTTATAGTCAGGTTTTGCATAATCCAGAAGATGTCCATATCTGTTTCTGGCCTCTTCTTCCCGCTCCTGCTTTATACTGTACTCAGCATGGGCATTATCTACGTACTTATCTAATAAATGTTCATACTTTCTTTGTAATTCCTGCGTTCCCTTTAAATTGTTTGTCATAGTAAAAATCCTCCTTAATTTTAATCATCAATTTCAATCTTCCAGTTTATCATTGCTTCATATACACAATCAGGAATCTTTCCCTTGTATCTGTCGGCAACTACTATAATAAGAGCTTCTTTATGTCTCTTATAATCTCTAAATGATTCTTCCACTGTATTGTAATGTCCTAATTTTATAGTTCTGCCATCAACATTCAATGCAGCACGGTATTTCCCTTTTGCCTTTTCATAATTTACGCCAATCGGATATTTGCCACGTTTACGTTTACAATTCAGCAAAAGGGTATTGATTGTATGTGGAACAAATACACATGTCTCAGGACTGTATACCTTATTACCCTTACACAAGATATCCTTGTCTAAATCCATCTGCTCATTACCAATCATATAATAATTTTCTTCTACCCATTTATAGAATCTTTCCTTATCCTCTAACCAATAATCACAAATGGAACAACCTTTATATTTTGGAAATCTATTATGCAATTTTTCATTGTAACAACGTGTATACATGTCATTCCATAATCTCTTCGCTTTCATGAGATTATAGTTTAAGAATGGGATATACTCCTGTTCTCTGCCCAAATCATCAATACTAATTCTTCCATTCTTCAAATCACGCAATTCTCTATCAGATACATAAATTAGATTATTATATTTGCTGTTTGAATTATCACCATCAATATGATATATTCTGTTTTTGCCCTTTACTGGCTCTAAGAACGCCTGTGCAACTAAATAATCCGCATTTACATCTTTTTCATATTCAACGCCTGTTTTATCTTCATAATGTACTTTCCAGTGAACTTTATTGTTACTTTTTGATAATGTATCTTTATGAGTGTAGAATTTACCTTTTATGTCATTAACTAATCTCCCTTCTGACGAAATATAATAGTGCTTTGTTCCTTCTGTCAGCACAAAAGTTTCGAGTTTATTTAATGGCACAATACCCGTACGCTTTAAATCTAATGTTTTGATTTCTTTCATTTTTAACTATTGCATATTTCCTTTCGATGTGATAATAGATACGTTCGTTTTTATGCGAACGCAAAAATGAGAATCCAGAAATGGACTCTCTGACATGTTTGTATATTTAGTTGTAATATTTATAGGCGATTAGTTTAAACCAACTGCTGCCTGTTCAGAAGCAAACGTTTTAAAGTGTTCGCTTATCTCTATTTGACGGCTAAAAACCTAAAAATTTTCATACCCAACTTGTTAGGATTACAGGACAAGAAATATTAAGTTTTTATTGGAATCAAAATCTATCTATATCTTTTTCTATATGGCGGTGTTTCTATTACAATAATATTCTCTGCCTGTTCTTTTCCTGTCTTCTTATTAATGCCGACACTGAACTCTACCAGATATCCGTATTCTGGACATCCGCTTCTACACTGTGACTTATGGACGAAGTATGACGCTCCGTCCTTTTTAGACTTGATAAATCCGTAACCCTTCGTTGTATCAAATCTAGTAATAACTCCCCATTCTCTGTCTTGACTTAGATATTCATCCATCAAACTACTCATGGCTTCCCTCTCCCTTGATATGCTTATCTACATTTTGAGAAATATTGAATTTGATAATCCTTCTCTCTGGAAATGTCAGTTCTGTTTTGCATATTGAGTTATATGTAGTCCTAGCTTTCCTAACTTTTGACATGAACTTGCCGAAACCTCTTAAAATGATATCGTCACCGTCAATCATACATTGGGACATCTCTTCAAGGAATGTATTGATAACAATCTCGATATCCTCTTTTTTCACCTTTTCCTTGCGTCCTTCCCTGCCTACATTTACTTTTCTCCATACCCTGTCAACTAATTCCGGCTTAAAAATAACCATACTATTTGTCCTCCTTCGCTTCTAAAATCTCTTTTATCTGTTGTGCTGTCAGATTGAACTTCTTGCCATATATGGGCTTTTTATCTTTCTCATTCTTAAAGATTGCATAGCCACTTACTCTAAGCGGGTGTTTCCTTGTACTGCATTTCTTTACGTAATAGCCTTTTCTGCTCGCCAACTGCTTAATATATGGCGGCATGGAACTAAAATCTGCAACCTCATGTCTCTTTGCTTTAATCTCAGCTTTTGACATGGTACGGACAATTTGTTTGATCCATGTAAATGTATCTTGGAATATCTGACCTGAACTACTGCCGAAATCTTCTTTCCACCATATACTCCACTGAGTAAGCATCTGATTTTCTGAAAAATTAATGTTTTGTCTTGTCTTAAACCAATAAGCCATAATCCATTTCTTTTCCTCATAAAAGTTAATCCTGTTTGTGTTAGTAGCTTTCTCTGTCATTTTTCATGACCTCCTTAAATTTTTTGTCGTTTGATTGAATCTTTGAAATTCATGTTTTATGTCGTGCCTTGTGATACTGGAATATCCTGATACCTAATATAGCCTTATAACGTTGTATATGGCTTATACAGGCATTTGGGGATATCTACTCTATACTTCTCCATATGAAGAAATTCAGGCACTAAAATAAGCCCCACAATCAATCCTATAGAATCAACTGTGCGACTTATTTTAAAGTCCGAATATCTTTAATTGTCATATTCATATTAAGGCTCTTTTTAAATACTGTTGTAAAAGTGATGTAAATCCAACACATGACATCCCACAAATCTAGCAAAATCAAGGCTTCCAAGGATTTTTTATCTTACAGTTTTGAAAGATTACTGATGGGCACGTATCTTCTTATATCTTTTTATAGTTTTACAACAAAGTGTTGTAAAATGTGTTGTAAATTTTGTTGTGTAAATTTATGCCTGTTTTTGTTGATTTTTAAGGATACTGAAAAACTCCCATTTTTTAGTGGAAGTTTTTCTTTTATGCCGTTTTCATGTGATTTTCAACTCTTTTTTAAGAAGATTACAGAAATAAGCTATGATTTACGCCATAGCCAATTCCTTTAATCTTACGATTCGTTTTATATTTGCTGTAAATGCGGTAAAATACATTTGCAGGTGCATGGCAAATAACCCTCTTGAATCTGCTTTACGCAAACCGTGGGCTTCTTTTAATTCCCCATTCTTTTCTTCAATCCTATGCCGGATCTTTATCCGCTCCTGAAAATAATCGCTTTCTTCAAATTTAAGCCTTTCCAGATTCTTCTCACTTACTTGCGTCATGCTGTAACTTCGCACTTTTGCGTTTGATTTTCCTACATAGCAGTTTTCTCTTTGCGGACATTTCCGGCACTTAACTTTGCTAAATATATACCTTAAATAGGTGTTTCCGTTTTTTGCCGATCTCCTTTCCACACGTGTGGAAAGCTCTCCGGCGGAACACTGCAGCATCCCAGCATCTTTATTGAAACAGAACCCTTCCTCAAGATTTCCATTTGCTGCCGCAGCTACCGCCGTATTGGTTCGGGCAATCAGTGAAATCTCTTTCCCTCAAACCTCCAGATTATCATCACTGACATATGCCATATCGCCTATCACTTCTGTTACTTTTATTCTATTTTTCTGCGCTTTTTCTATTAATTTCGGTAATTCCTGACCATCCGACCCTGATAAGGCGATAGTGATAGTTTCAACTGTGAATGATCTTTCAGCATTTCGGAATCCTCCTTCCCCATACTTCTATTATAATACTAATACTAAAAAAGCCCAATTCTTTTTTAGAACCAGACTTTTTCAGTGCCCTTTATTTCAAGCCAAGCATTAGCGAAACATCTGGCATACTTTTTCCTGTTTCCCATTTTGAGACTGCTCTATTGATAATATTTAATTTTTCAGCCAACTGCATTTGCGTAAGCCCTTTTTCTTTTCGACAGGCTGATATAAATTTTCCTATCATTGCTTGTTCCATGTTCCACCTCCTGGCAGTTATTTTACAAGCTAAAAACAAATTGTGAAACGAACTAACAGTTGATTGCACCCAATTCAACCATCAGTTGATTAGGTAATTATTTTGTATTTTCTTTTATAACTTTTTTACTATTTTTATATAAAGAGAATGTTATAAAAAATACTAATGATGGTGGAACGATTAATTTTACTGGGCTTTCATTAACTATAAACTTAACTGGGCTATCGTCACCCATTATAGTACACATTACACCTGCTATAAATATAAACGCTGATATAATGGATAGAGCAAAAATAAATTTTTCTTCATTCTTGTTTTCTTTAAATTAAACATTTTCATCACACTCCTAAATTACTGTTTTTACTTGATTTTGACTTCATTATAAGTTCATAATTCATCGGCTCTGCGTCTTATGCGTCTGGCTCTTTGATGATAATTCGCATGAATATAGTAAGCTCAACGATTTCTAATATTTCTTATAGATGTATTCGGTGAAAATCCGATAAAAGCAATAAACAATCCAGACCACCCAAGTTATTTCCCACTTTTGTGTTATTATACTAATCAATAAATAAAGGACAGCGACAGTAATAGCGATAATCCAATTCGATATTTTTTTCTTCTTGCTTATTTCATTCTTTGATACTTTCACAACATCTGATAACAAGTTCTCATACTCGTTAGCATCGCCGTTTTCTATCCTTTCGCCCTTTAATAATTCCGCTATGGTAATCCCCAAAGATGTAGCTAATGGCTCAATAAGAGATACATCTGGAAATCCAATCCCTCGTTCCCATTTTGAAATAGCTGCACTTGATACTCCTAATTCGTTAGCTAAATCCTGCTGAGTATGATTTTGTTCTTTTCTGATAGCAGCAATCAAGCTGCCTGTTTTTTGAGCATTCAATTTTTACACCCTCTTTCTACCTCTTATATTACCACAAGAAATACTATATTCAACAAACGTTCCGTTGAAATGGTAAACGCTACATTGAATTTCTGATAAAAAACCGATAATGTGTGGTTTCTCACTTGTTCATTGGCTCTGTGTCTTATACGTCTGGCTCTTTGATAGTTTATTTGTTTTCCCCTACAAACTGGAATTTAACTACCTCTTAATTAATTGTTTAATTTTGGGAAGTATGAAACTCCCTAACAAATATAAATTACACAGATATACAAATAGATTTCCAATATATGAATAAAGAGTAAAGCGTCCTTTCATAGCAACCTGTTCTGATAATGTCTTTGTATCAGACTGAAAGTAATCGGTCTGTGCCAACACACAGCCCTTAACATTTGAAACAATCGACATTCCGTTATTTGTATGTCTGATTATATTACTTCCATTTTCAACCCCACGCACAATCGCTGTCTTTGCAGCTAATAATGTCATTTCTTTCCAATCCGAAGCTGGAACAATTAGTATATCTACATTATTTCTACCTGCCTGCTGTATTTTAGACAAAAATGCCATATCAGAACATATAAACGGCGCAATTCTACCATATTCTGTATCGAAACTTTTTAGCATTCCATCTCCTTTTTGGCACAGTTCTCCGATTGAACGTCCATGCTTAAAATATTCTGATATTAGTTCTCCTTGTGGATTAAATACTACCGTTTTATTTTCCTTTAAGTCCTCGTAAGGGGTTTTCACCAGTAATGAAACAATCAAATAAATTTCTTCCTGTTTTGCCATATCCGACGCTCGTTGCAAAAGCATATCTTCATCTTGTTTTAAAACCGCTCCATTCAGTTCAGACCAAAAAACAATCTTTGCACCTGCTTGTGCTTCCAACTCTGTTTTTAGGAAAAGTTCATCAGCTACTGATGATAGTTTATTCCTTGTATTGGTAATGTTTTCATCAGTAAATGTGTTGGTATAAAATGTAGAATATACATCTTTATCATTATTTAACAGCTCTGAAATCGGAACGGTTACTCCAGCGATCCTAACACTTTTATCTGAATTTCCTACAAAATGAAACATAACAACTCCATAGACAAATACCAAACCAATTACAGAACCATATACGATTATGTATTTTCTGATGTATTCCTTTTTGCTTTTATTGTTTAAAATCCATATAACCATTGCCGCCGTCCAATACATTAAAAAGGTGATTCCGTAAATCCCTGTTACCGTTACTATTTGTAGCAGATATTGATTTTGGTATTGTGTATAAGCGTCAGACAACCCGCCCAAAATAGGATATACCAAATAGATGATATTTTCTATTGATACCATTATACTTGCAAAAATAGCAGTATCCTGAAATCTCATTTTTGATTTAGACCAATAGATATATGGTAAAATTTTCAGAAAAGCTACCCAAAAAGCTACCACTATACATATTTTTATATCCATTCCGATGACTTTTTCAAACTGGAAAACAAACCCGATGGCATATATTGAGCCAATTATAAGATATACTTTTCGGGTATGATTGAGAGAAAGCATATGTAAAAACAAAATTGGATAAATCCATGCAAAAATCGGGATACACCATTCTCCATTGGACATTACATAAATTAAAAAAGTTAAGATTATGAAAACTGCAAATCGGTTACTTTTCAAAAGATTTTTCATTGCCAGACTCCTTGCTTACATTCTCTATAAACAGGAAGTTATAGTAAATAACCTATAGCAATAAAAAGATAGCTATACAAGCATTTCCTGTTTAATCTTAAATACATTACACCGCTAAGAACAGAAAATATCATAGTAGAAATTCCGTTCCATATTTCAAGTCCTACTCCTCTTGATACGAAATGCATTGCTCCCCATGTCATAGCCAATATAATACCTCCAAAAGGAATTGGACTTTCTTTTTTCAACAGAGTTTCAATCGCTTTTTGCCCATATATTATGATTAGAATAACAAGCATTACCTCAAATATATAGTATAAATACTGCGCACAAAATTGGAATACGGTTTTACCCTGTGCTTCGCCGACAATCTTTAATGTATGCCAATCAATGAAAGTCATAATTTTGCAGCCAATGAAACAAGCAAGCGTTACAATCCAACTTTTCGAGGAAATCTTACCCCTTTTGCTTCCCCATACTGGAAAATGATAATGCTTCCTTGAAAAAGGCAGGAGAACACCAATGAAAAACGCCCACATAAAAACCATTATGATACAATGAATACTTCTTTGCTGCATTGTATAATTCTGTATATCTACATGCAGAAATATAACTTCAATTGCAAATATTGACAGCAGTTCAAGCATAAATGCTCCAAATGAGAGCAAGCTCAGCCATAAATATTTTGTCCATTTTACTTCTTTAACCATTATTTATTCTCTCCTGATATTGTCAATACTTCAAATCCATGAATACGGCACGGAATATTTACACCTCTTAACAATGCCATTAAAAGCGTTGCTTTTGTATTGCACTGTCCGTATCCGTCCATTAATACCTGTTCGGCAGTTAATGTATCATTACGGTTGTAACCCAAATGTATTTCATTTTGCACAAATCCATAAATAGCTTTTATTTTATCAAATTCACTCAACTCGCCCCATCGCTTTTCGTTGATGAGTTTCTGTATGTCAACAGACTGATAATTCAGCATTTTAGTTTCTTCAAGAAATTGCATATCCATAATTAAACCTCCTAGTATAATAATGGTGTAGTCAAGAATGACCACTGGTTAATAGTTACAAAGTCCAATCTAATAAATCTATATAGATATAACAGAAGGAGGAGTTCCCCCTCCATCAGAAGTTATAAGGCAACATTATTTACCCTGTCTGAGGTTTCCTTAATGCACCAGACAAAACATAGAGGTATAATCACTGGAGGCAGGATCATTGACGACGCCTCCTTGGGAACTGGCCTTCCGGCTGGTGAAACCTCTTAGAAAGTCTGTCAGTCCATTCGGTGGTGATTTATGTTTTGGCTGGTTGGGAAGCCCCAGGCTATACCTGTATAAACCGCTAGGTTGTGTATCCGCCCTCTGGAAATGGATACCTGCCTGAAAGGATAAAACCATGAAATACCAAAAGTACTTATGATGCTTGAAAGCATCCCTTATCTCTCAGTCGGGCTTGATGTCGGCGCAGACTTCACCTGGATGTCCATCATGCTGCCCAATGGCATTCTCTCTGGAAAACCTTTTAAGATCATTCATTCTGATCCGCAGTCCCGTGAGCAAGCTGTCGCAAAAATAAAGGAAGCACAAGAGATGTATTCCCTCGAAAGCCGCTGCTTCCTTGAGTCCACCGGGATCTACCACATCCCGCTCCTGTACTTCCTTCGTGATAAGGGGTTTGACTGCTCAGTCATTAATCCTATCATCACTAAGAATAGCACAAATATGAACGTTAGGAAACTGCATAATGATAAATTTGATTCAAAAAAAGCTGCCAAAGTCGGCCTGGATGCTTCCCTGAAGACTTCCATCATACCAGATGATGAGGTCATTGACCTGCGCAACCTGGTACGGGACTACTATTACTTCAAGGACCTGCAGTCCGCTGTCGTACTGAAGCTCACGGCGGAACTGAAAGTGTCCTTTCCCGCATACCGGAAAGTGTTTAGCAAGGTCACTACCCAAACTTCCTTAAAGCTCCTGGAAGCTTACCCCCTTGCCGCAGACATGCTTGCCGCCCCAAAAGACATACTTGTGGAAACCATACGCAAAACCGCACGTTTCGGTGAAAAATATGCCGTTTCCAAATATGATGCCATACGTGCTGCCGCAAAGGACGCCGCTGTTTTCGGACGTGCGCTTCAAAGCAGTGCACTCCGGATCCGGCTGTATATCAAAACCTACCGGGAATACCAGGAGCATCTGGACAATATACTTGAGGACCTGCATAAGGCTGTTGATAAGCTGGAAGGGACGCCGGTTTATGACCGTATCTTCCTTCTCCAGTCCCTGCGTGGTGTCGGTTTTCTCAGTGCAGCCGTCCTGATCGCTGAAATGGGCTCCTTTGACCTGTTTTCTTCCCCAAAGAAGCTTTATGCTTACTTCGGCTTGGATCCTGCCGTGAAGCAATCCGGCAAGTTCAATGGGGATAAAGTCCACATGTCCAAGAGGGGTTCTAGCCTTGCCAGGCGTATCCTGCATATGGTGGCTATCAATAATCTTAAGGTGGATAAAGGGACAAAAACACCAGTAAATCCAGTTATCCACGGCTATTATACCGACAAATGCAAAAGCAAGAAGAAAAACGTGGCTGTCGGGGCTGTCATGCATAAAATCTGCAATATCATTTTTGCCATGCTCCGGGATAATAAACCATTTGAGATCATCACTCCTCAGGAACACTGTGAGCGGTATCTGGCAGCGCAGCCTGACAAGGTACGGAACGCAGCCTAACAGGTCTTATGAATTTTAAATAGTTCCACATGGGTGGGCTTATTAAAGTTACCCTTTTTACATCAAATGCTTCTGAAAAACTTTTTAACATTTTTCATTTTAGCTATTGACATTTCTTAGCTGGACTATTTGTTTGGTTTAATTATATCAGTTTACTTCTTCTGTAACTTTCAAAAAAACGCTATTCTTCACAGAAATACTCGCAGGCATTCCCATCATCTTTTTTGTAACCGTTGCAAAATGTGATGGTGAATCAAAACCAGACAGCATTGCCGCTTCCGTAATATTTTTACCATTCAATAATGCTAAAAAGGCTGTTTGCATTTGATGAAACTGAATATAGCTTTTTAAGGGCATCCCCATCTGCTCCTTAAATAAGTGCGACAGTCGGCTTGGTGACAATGCCACTTTATCAGCAAAAGAAGCAATTGAATGTATATCGCAATTGCACCGTTCTATTTCGTATAATAAATCCTTAACCCTATCATCATATATTTTAGATTGCTCCTTTACCCCTAAGAACTTATATAGTTGTATCATAAACTCTCTATATTCTCTCACTCCATCGCTATCAATAAGGCAAAATAATAAATTTTGGATGTATTCAATATCTTGATTATTAAAAATATAATACTTCATTCCTCCCATTCGTTCCTCCAATTGAATGGCTAAACTTGAAGCCGGTTCAATTATCATAGTAAAATACATTTTGTTGCCTGTTGAAAAACTATGTAATATGTCGCGGTTTATAACAATACATCTACATGAAATTTTATTATCTTCTACACCAATCTTCAAATTTTTTTCTATGCTTAAAAATAACTGCATTGCCCAATGCTTATGTGGGACAGATTCAATTTGGTCTGTTATGATTGAGATTTTATCTCTGTCCCAATATATTTTATTCATAGATGTTACCTCCCTCTATGCTTGGCTTTTTTCTTTTCTTGTCGTATAGCGTATTGTCGCTCTTTTTCAGCTTCTTTTTGCTCTCTGCTTTGAACTTTCCTTTCTATTTTGCCTTGTTCATGCTGAAACTTTAATACTCACTAAGGATTTCTTCTTTCTTCTATCAATAGGCTTCTCGGCAGTTATCGGTATAAGCCAAACACGGTTGATGTTCATTGCTCCCTCAATACGATTTTCTTTGCATAACCGCTGCACCCACCTAAGCGATACGTTCCATTTTTCTGCGGCTTCCTGTGTTGTCATATATTCAAACATTTTTAACCTCCTATTGCGTACTGTATATAGTATAGCCACTTGAACGAACTGTATCAAGTAGATAAATATGAACATTCATTATAACTATCCGAAAAGAAAAACGACAGAGCTTTTACCCTCTGCCGCCATGTTGCCTTGCCTATGCGTATATAATTTCTTCATTCACAATCTCCCTTGCACACGCCCTTATGTTATTCATTCTCCCTGTCCATTCTAAGGTGTTTTCTGCCTTTAGCTGTTCGTTATATACCCTGTGCTTGTTTCATGCCCTCCATGAGCCTTTCAAAGTGTTCCTGTGCCTGTTTGTCGATATCGGCAAGGTATGTATTCAGCCTGCCGCTTGTGAGAAGATTAGTGTATGTAACCTTACGGTATAGTTTCAGATAGTCCAAGTGCCGCTGTCCCTATGTGCCTATCGGCTGTTCTTCTTCGGCGGGTAAAGCTATACACGGTATTAATACTCTCCTTGCCGTTCGTATTTGCCGCCCAGTTCCTCAAAAATCGTCTTTACCATTGTCTGTTACCTCCACATTCTTTTTATTTTGAATGTCCGCAAAATCCGTCTTACACAAGACGATGGGCGGGAAGGTGAGAGCAACAGCATTATAAACCAGAAAGAATATCTGATGAAATACGCCAAAGAACACGGTTTCCCTAACCCGAAATTCTACGTGGACGACGGCTATACGGGTACGAATTTTGACCGCCCAAGTTTTAAGGAAATGTCGGCAGACATTGAAAAAGGGCTTGTAAAAACGGTCATCGTCAAAGACTTATCGCTCTTCGGCAGGAATTATATTGAAGTCGGCTCTTACTCCGGCATGAGAAAAGGACGGGAAACGAACACAGCAAATCGACATCTACTATTCCTATATCGGGATTGTGGACATCCCCACGGACCAGGAAATGCGGGAAATGGAACAGGAATATATGCAGCGTACCAAACGTCAAACCGCCTAAATACAGGCGTGGCAGGAGAAAATCTATGCTCCTGCCGATACATATCTATTTTTATCCCTATCTGGTTTAACCCATGAATACCTATTCTAAGAATGTACAGACTTTGTACGAACTCAGGAAACAATACAAAGACTTGCTCCACCCCGTACTCTCTCCCATCCTCCATCATAAAATCTGGATTATCCCGAAAGAAGCTCTCCTGCTCTTCCTCAGTAAGATTTACTGTATATTCCTCATAGAAATCCAAATCGTCACCCATGATAAAGTCAAAGAATCTCTGCAAAGGTTCTTCTGACATGTATATTTCACTTGGTTTTGGCATACCAGATCTCAATATCGCTATCCTCACCCCACATTGAATCATTCTCCGTTTCTAATATTTTAGAGTTTATTACTCTAAGATACAATAATTCAGAGGTGAGACTATGAACTACAAAGACCGTATCCATGCTTTACGTGAAAATAATGACTATACTCAAACAAAAATAGCAAATATCTTAAATATCGGTCAACGTACCTATGCAGACTATGAATACGGTAAAACCTGAATTCCCGTTGACGCTTTAATCAAGCTGGCCAAATTCTATAATGTGGATATGAATTATATTTCTGGTGTAAGCAATAAACGAAATAAATTCCCCATGGAATAAAATTATGATTGATGATTCTCCTTTTTGTTCATAAATATTTACTCCAAATTTTTAAATTATTTATAGATGGGATATTTGTCAGTATGTTGTGAATGATGGGGATCGGGTGTTGTGATATAAGCCTCCTTCATATTTTGATACTCTAAATAATCTATAAGTCTATCACATTCTTCAACATATACGAGGGATTTTAATAAATTACAATTTGTTAAATATGTAACTTGTTCCTCATCAAATTTTGCAAACATTAACTTCGCTCCTCTTAAATCTGTTTCTCTTAAATCTGCTTCTCTTAAATCTGCTCTTCTTAAATCTGCTTTGCTTAAATCTGCTTTGCTTATATCTGATCCTATTAACTTTGCTCCTCTTAAATCTGCTCCCCTTAACTTTGCTCCTTTTAAATTTGTTCCTCTTAAATCTGCTCCTTTTAAATTCAGCACAAGTTGATAATTATATTTTAAATACTTTTCAATATAACTGTGAAATCCTATATTATTATTCCACAAATGTATAAATTCAAGCATATTTCTAAAAACATTCATTTCGCAATCCATAACATTTTTATAAGGTTCTTTAAAATATTTACTTGCATGATAGGTCATTCCATCTTGTAGCATAATTTGAAATGATTCTTTTACTTTATCAAAATTATCTCGTAGCTTGCTTTTTGAAATTTTGATTTTGAGATACTCCAACATATTTGGAGATAAAATATAACCTTTTAAAAATTTCCCACAAACACGTAGCAAATCTTCTTGTGAATCTATCGCCTCATATATTAAACTAAAAATATATTCTGCAACAAAATATTCATAAATAGACCGATGTACAAAATATAATTGCTCTCCTTCTTTTCCTTCACAATGTTTTAGATTAAAAAAATCCCAATTAAAAAGTCGCTTTCTATATCTTCATTATCATTCATACTTTTTTGAATAGTTTTACATTGATTAAGGTACTCTTTTTGGGGGATACATGCTTCATCAGAGTTATTTTCAAACATCCATAATGCAATATTTCTTGACAGTTGATGTATTTGTTTTTTAATTACATTTATTCTATGTGGACTTTCATATTGTCTTCTTTGAAAACATCTCCCATAAATTCCCCCTTCTAACGAAAAAACCTGGTCATACACATCTACAATAGAATAATTATCTTCAATAGAAATATTTAAAGCCAATACAATATATAAAATGAGTGGAATTCCTAGCACTTCTTGATTCTCATAAATATTTTTTAAAGTATATTGAGCTATATTGCTCCCTGTTTTTTCTTTAAAAATCGTAAAAAAGCTCTTTATCTGATACTTATTCCATGATTGCAAAGTAATATATTTACATTGAATACTTTCTATATCCTTAATATAATTTACTCTACAAGTAACAATTAACGAGAAACATTTAATAGTATTATTCTTCACTAACTCCCAATACAGTTGATCTAATATTTCTTTCCTATCATCTTTTACACTAATTTCATCATAACCATCAAGAATTAATATTTTCTTATTTAATTCCTCATTTGATAATCCCAATTCCTTTAATATTTTTTCAGTTATATTTTCACTTTTCCATTCTACTTTTTTAATCAGAAGCAAAACGATACACTAAAATATCATCCACTTTTTCAATAAAATGTGCAGTTATCCACGTAATCAGTGTACTTTTCCCAATTCCAGGTTGCCCCAGAATAAGAAGCATTTCATTTTGGCTTCTCGTTTCTATATACCTTGCCAAAAATTTCTTTAAATCTGTAGATTTTTTTTTATTATTCCCATAAATAAAATGTGGTAAATGAGTATCCAGATACACGTCACTTAATTTGACATTTACACCATCATTTTCATCCCATTCATCAAAATCATTAAGAAACATATTCGCATTCCACTTATCTACATATTCTTGTGTTCTGTTTTCCTTTTGTATATTGCTTATCTGATTTTGCACTAATATCTTTAATAATATATCTAAAATCATCTGACTATAAGAATCTAACTTATTAAAATTCTCTTTTAATATATTAAACTCCTTTCTCATTTCTTCCCTAGTATCATCAACAGTATTACTTATCTGTATCGATATTTCTTCTACAAACCCTTCGCTTTCACGTAATAATTCAATTAATATTTCTGAAACAGAAAGCAAAGACTTTTTAATATCACTTTCACACTCTATATATGTTTTATTTTTATTATATTCATTCCACAAAACACTACACAAATTCAAACTGTCATATTTACATTGTCTAAATGTTTCATCCGTAATTTCAATATATGAAAGCAATTCTTTTATTTCAGCAACTATATAAGCAATATTATCTTTTTGAATATCCATAGACCTCATTTTTTCTTCTGAGAGAATATTTTCAATTTTAGACTTCCCATTGTTAATAAAATCATTAATCTTTCTAATACCTTTTTCTGAAACACTATCTACAGCAATTCCAATCAATTTATTGGATAACTCATTTTCCACCTTACATTTGACTACTGACTTAATTATTGCTGATATGATACTAACTGCAATACTCATATGTTATCCCCCTCGTACAAAATATACTATAATTATAGTATCAATAACTTCATACATCAAGCAATTATATGATTCGTCTCAAGTATCAACACTAAATGTACAAAAGTCCACAGGGGGATATGTTTCCATCCAAAAATAATTAAGTACCTACAATATACCTTATACTCTCCAAAAATCGCAAAAAAATAAGGCATACCAAACTTTCACATCCAATATGCCCTATAATAAATCAGCAATAATAACTAATTTCCCCAAAATATTCATACCACTTTTGCATGATCTCATTACTGTTTGCTTCAATAAATGCTAACAGCTTTCTTAAATCTTTGGCAGATATTTATGAATTGTTGTTTCAAACTAAATGCTTTTCCTCTTTTCGTTATCCATATTTTCGTTGAATTTGCTCTTGGATTATGTTTCGCAATATGAACATGAACCGACTCTGTTGGTTTATTCTCGTTTGACCAAAAGGAAATAATATAACCACCGAACTTAAAAATTTGAGGCATTTGCAAATCCTCCTTAATATCTTTAACTTCAAGTGTGTTTAACACTTTATTTAATTCCATATCGCTTCTTCCTTCATATTTCTTTTATGAAACTTAGATTTCATCCATCAATTCTTCTGCCTTAATGGTATTATATCCCTCATAATAATAACTTCCCTATTGTCTATCTGATCTGTTAATGCATTTTGTCGCACCTTTTATAGATATGGATAGCACGAGCAGTAAAGTCTGTATCACCTCAAGTAAATTCCATGCTGATTTTATTATAATTATGAATTATTTCTTTTTATCTTTTTTAAATCAAGCTATAAAAAGATTGGTTTTATTCTTTCTTCCATGTCAAAAAGATTCCAATGATTGCACCAATGGGCATAATGGGTGCTACTCTGACAAACAACCATTCAAATGAGTGAAATAACACTCCGAGAACGGCGGTTTCAGGCTCACTATAATCCCAACCCAGGTAAAAGCTTTCTAATGCCAATAAGATTGCAAAAATTGCTGCTATGACTACGCACATTGAGATAAAAATCCAATGTAGAATTCTTTTTCTTGTGATTTTTCTCTGTGCAAGTTGCAAGTTTATCACCTCCAGTTTTGCGGAAATCGCCTTTAAGTCATCAACCTCTGGCTCAATAACGTTTTCTCCAAGCAGCGTACTCACCGGTGTTTCAAGCACTTCCGATATGGAAAGCAACATATCAGAATCGGGAACTGACAGTCCCTGCTCCCATTTAGAAATTGTTTGCCGCACCACATTCAGCTTGACAGCAAGCTCCTGCTGGGAAAGTCCTTTTGATTTTCTGATTGTTTTAATATTTTCTTTGAGCATTAGGGATAGCCTCCTTCTTTCAGTTGTTACCACTATTGTAAGGGAAACTGTCCGTTGCCACAAGCAACGCATTTTAACATTCAAGTAAAATGACAAATTCCCATATTCTCAGTTCTATATTATAAAAGAATCTTTTGGAAATTATGTACGCGTCAAAATTTCAACTTTGCCATTCAGAAAAAGTCTGACAGGTAATTTTCACTTGCTCTGCCAGACTTTGGTGTTCATTTTCTATTTTTCTCCCATTAGGGCATTTTCAACAGCTTTCTTTATGACAATACTTGAATTTGTTGCCCCTGATACTGCGTCAACATCTATTTTCTGTTCTTCAATGATTCTATCTACAACAATTTCTGCAGGGCTTCCGCGCCCGTTTTTATGCTCTAAAATATCAATATTTGTGATTACTCTATTCTGAACCGTTACCTCCACTTTTGCATAAATAAAATCCACATCATATTCTCCCACATAAACTCCGTCTGGGACATCAGAAATATCCAAATTGCTAAAAACTGTTTCCTTTACTGCCTTTTTATAATCTGCCACACTTTTCAGATAAGCAGCCGTAAAAATCAAACCAATAAGGAAAAGAAGAATTGCTGTAAACAAAATAATTCTTTTTCGGGAAAGTTTCATTTTAGACACCTCTCAAGCTTGCAAGCACATTTCTCTCTCATAATTCTCTCTCCTTAGCCGTAATCGAATGATAAACAAGAGAAAATCCATAATCCAAAAACTGTTTTTTAGATAAACCCATTGACTTTTTAATATATTCTTCTTTGTTTGCAGCAAGCTGAATGATTCCGGAAAGCATACCCCAAAAATTAAATATAGCAGGTATAATTTCCAAATCACTCCTTAAATCCCCTTTTTCCATACCAGATAATAAAAAATGTTTTATCTTTTCATTTATTTCTTCCCCAATTTGAAAGGTTTCCTTTTCCTCTGGCAGATTATCATGACTCTCAAAATCAATGTTGATTTTATCCAACACCATTCTAAAATAAAAAGGAAATTCTTCCTGATACTGTACCAACCCGCGACAGATAAAGTTATATCTTGCTTCTGTGCTTTCGTGCTGTGCTAAAGCAGAGGATATATAGTCATAAAGTTTTTTCATACTATTCAATACTAAAATACTGACTATCTCCTCTTTATTTTTAAAATATACATATAATGTTGCTTTGCTGTATCCTGCGGCTTTCGCTATATCATCCATAGAAGTCGCGGCAATTCCTTTTTCCATAAACAATATGGATGCCGCAGACACAACGTTTTCCCGATGTACGCTTCTAGGCTCTTTCTTTCTCCGTCCCATGTACTCCTCCTCACAATAATTAAACTCATAGTTTAATTATATAGATAGTACTTCCTCTTGTCAATAAAGTTCTAAGATAAATGTTTAAATTTCTTTGTCTCTAATACATCAAGGCGCTTTATAAGAAATGTCTCCGTTGTCCCCATCCCTCTCCATTTCCCTCAACCTTTTATTAATCCTCTTAGCCTCATTCCTGTTAAACAGATAAAATCCTAACCAGATCGTCATAAAAATACCGCAGGAAACTAAAAACTGCAAAACCGTATACAAAATCCTGTCCGGATAAAAAGGAATCCAGCCTAACGAGACAGCCACCGGATAGAAAACTCCCATTCCGACGCAAAAATGTATGATTGTCTTCACAAAACCAGAAAATCTATCGAATTGATAGATGACAGCCGTTGCACCACATGCAATTCCCACAAGCATTGAGCCCACCGCCTGCCTCCCAAAATCCTCGAAAATCTCTTTCAGAAATTCTTCCCCGCCTCCCACATAAAAAGACAAGCACATAATCACAAAGAAAGTACATCCTAAAGAAATACCGGATAATATATATTTAACGAATAATTTTAAAGTATGTTTCATTTTAAACCTAACCTTTCCTTAAAAACTTTCCGAAAATTCCTGGAAATGTAATCCGTAACTCCGTTTTTCATTACCACCTCCATCGTTCCGTTAAACCCTGCCTCCACATGATTGATTTGATGGATATTAATAATCGATGATTTTGAAATCCGTACAAACTGAATATCAAGTATATTTTCCAACTCATACAAAGGCTTATCCAACATATATCTGTTTTTAAGTTTATCATAACAGACAATCTCCCTGCCTTCAGTACGCACCAAAACAATCTCCTCTGGTTTCAGAAAAAAAGCTTTCTTTTCCTTTGCCCCAATCAATGTCAGCGAGTCCATCTCCTCTTTCTCCAACAAAGAAATAATTCCCGCAATCCCATGGGTCATTCTGTTTATATAAAGAACCGCATATGGCTCTTTGTAATCCGGACTGATTTTACATTCTACTTTCATGCATGTGCCTCCTCTTTTAAGGTATTGCCTTTCTCATCAACCATTATAGCATAACAGTGAGTGGGCAGGCGTGCATTTCAGACATGGAAATCGACCTCTTACACACCGTTTCCTGCCGCTTTTCCAAACCCTGTTGTATATTTTCCAAGTGCGGACTAGAATAAATCCATCATAAAGCAAGGAGGACTTCATATGTCACAGGCAATCATAGGAGTGGAAAAACTAAACCTGGCATATAAAAAGGTGCCAGCGGTTCAAGATGTGTCATTCTCAGTCAGCGCCGGAGATATTCTGGCAGTCATCGGTCAAAATGGCTCCGGAAAAACATCAACCGTGGAATGTATAGAAGGTCTGCGAAAACCAGACAGCGGTTTGATACAGGTTTTCGGAAAAGACCCCTGGCTTTGCCGCAGGGAAGTGTATAAAGAAATGGGCGTCCAGCTACAGGAAACAGAATACCCTCTGAAAATCAGAGTAGAGGAACAATGCCGTCTATTTGCAAGCTTTTACGAAAGACCCGCTGACTGGAATTTATTACTGACACAGATGGGGCTTGAGGATAAGAGAAAATGTCCGATACACAAATTATCCGGCGGTGAAAAACAGCGGTTATCGATTCTGCTTTCCCTCATGGGCCGTCCAAAGTTGTTAGTCTTGGATGAACTGACAACTGGACTTGACCCTGAGGTACGGCAGAATATGTGGATTAGCTTTGAAAATATAAAAAAAAGCGGCGTTACCATTGTTATGGTTTCCCACTATCTTGACGAGGTAGAGGCTCTTGCCGACAAAATCCTCTATCTTGAAGGGGGAAAGCAGCAATTCTTTGGGACGCAGCAGGAATTTCGGGAATATGTAAAAGGTCGGGTTCCCAAAGACGAATGGGGAGAAAACTTCTCATTGGAAAAGCTTTATCTAATGATTGCGCCAAAAACAACAGGACTTTCCATGGAGGGAATATTATGAAACAATTTGCAATGATTTGTAATATAGAATTTAGATTATTCGTACGAGACTTTTTTAGCTTTTTCTTTGCTCTTGTATTTCCTGTACTAATGCTTCTTTTGTTTGGCGGCATCTTTGGAAACGCACCGGTTTACGACGGGGCAGATATGGGAATCATGGATGTTACCGTACCGGCATACGCTGTAATGGTAACTGGGGTCACTGGTCTAATGTCCCTTCCCCTGACATTATCTGGATATAAAGAGAAAAAAATATATAAACGATTCGATGCTACGCCGGTAGGAAAGAAAAATATTATATCAGCGCAGATATTGATCAATTTTGTAATGACACTTGTTGGTATTTCCATTTTATTAGCCGCCGGAAAGATACTTTACCACATACAGATAAATGGGGATTTTCTTTCCATCTGCGTTGGAATATTTCTTTCCATAGGGGCAATGTTCTCCATGGGATTTTTTCTCACGGCAATCGGACGGGATTTAAAAAGTACGAATATGCTTTGCTATCTTATCTACTTCATCATGCTTTTCCTGTCCGGCGCGACGATGCCAGATCAGATGTTTTCCCATACTATGAAGAAGCTCTCCAGCTATCTTCCTATGACCCATGCAGTTGATTTGATGCAAGGAATTTTTTCAGGAGACAGCCTTATCCTTCACAAAAGGGAATTACTGATTCTTGGGATATTAGCTATGGTATGTACGTCTGTAGGGGCCGTCCTATACAGGAGAAAAGATTGGACATAATATCACAAAAGTTCTGCCGCACTAAGCAAAAAATACAAGATATGGTCTAATTTTTCGCTTAAGGCGGCAAACCCTAGTTTTACTCTCCCCCTCTCGGATACCCCTCCCCCTGCCATTCATACATAGTCGTCCCATTCTTCTGATTGTATTCTTCTACCACCTCCTTGATATCATCCGGCACATCACCAATAAGCCCTGTCACACCCATCTCCAAATACTGCTTCATCCTGTCCGTATCCGAAACTGTCCAAACATAGACGGGAAGCCCACGTTCTCTTGCCTGTGTCACAAGCCGGTTGCTTACCTGATTTTCCTCCGCCGCAATAAAATCAATCTCATACTTCCAAAGCACAGTATCGTCAATCTCCCCCGAACTTCCGAAGATACAATACCCTGTCCACCACTCTGGATGTGCCTCCTTGACAGACAGTACGCTTAAATAGTCCAGGGACATAAACATTGCCTTTTCGCCAAAATCATATCCTTCCACCAGCTCAACAACTGCCCCTGCAAGTTCTTCTCTTTCATCACCGTTTACTTTCAATTCTATGAGAAATCCAATCTGGTTTGGCGCCTCTTTTGCAGCCGAAAGCATTTCCTCAAGCGTCGGTATCTTTGCCGTCTCATCTTTGTGAGAAAAATCTGAGACAGTCAGCGCCTGAATCTCGTCAAGGGTCAAGTCCCTTACATTTACCGGCTCTTTCGCAAGCCTCCACAGATTCGAGTCATGCACCACAACCGGAACCCCGTCTTTGGTAAGCTGCACATCAATTTCTGCAAAATCCACCCCGATTTTATCCGCTTCTTCTACTGCCTTAACCGTATTCTCAATTCCGTAAATACTTCCCCGATGCCCGATGACAAAGGGCTTATGCCGAAGTGGAACCTGATAAAAATTGGACGCTGCATATACGATAAATGCAATACATAAAAACACGCCTGCCGTCTGATAACGTTTTTTATGAATTCGCTTACTCCATCTCTCTTTCCACTGCAGCCAGTGCTTCTTCACAATAAACACAATCTCTTTGCTGTCCCCTTCCCAGACGGGAGAAACCTCTGCATGAAGGTTTTCACATGACATGATACATGTAATAGTAATGTAAATACACACTGCCATGGCAGCAGAAAAAAGGATAGCTTCAAAAATCCAGAACAGAAAATCTTTGCGGAATGCCTGGGAATAGATGAGATATTTATAAAAATAAATATCAAAGTCCTTATTCTCCAGCCGATTTCTCCTCCAATATAGGGTAAGCCCATGCTGTACAGCAATCCAGCTTCCAAAACATGCAAATATACGCATCCGATTACGCCACTTTAGCCTCTTTAAGCATTTGACGCTCTCTGTTACCCCATTCTTCCACTCCTGCTGTCTTAAAACCATATAAATCGGAACAAAAAACAAGAGAAGATAGAGCACATAAAATATTGCCTTCATGATCACATTGCCTGCTGTTCCAATCTCTGTCCGCTGCATCTCTCCCAGAATAAATCTGGGAATCTCAATCTTTGGCACCAGGGAATTAATATATACCAAAGAGACTAAGGGCAAAAGCAATAAATAATAGACAGAGCTGAACACCAGCTAGCTTCCCTGATTAAGGCCCCCTTCACACTCATAAATGTCCCTATCATATCTTTGTTAAATGATACGCCCTTTGACGAAACATAAGTCTGATAAATCTCATTCAAAAGAGGATTTACCAGACATAGTGTAATCCGTTTAAATATCACTTCAAATTTTAGAACTTCTTTAACTGCTCTTTTCATTTTTCAAAGTTCTCCTTATATCTACATTTTTGAAAGATACGAGCTAATCGGAAACTCCAAAATTACCTCCGTTCCCTCCCCGGCCTTAGACCTCGCATAAATCTCAATGCCTAACTTTAAGCACAGCTTCTTACACAGATAAAGTCCCATGCCGGTCGAGCGTTCTGTCTTACGCCCATTACTCCCTGTAAACCCTTTCTCAAAGATACGGCCTAATTCTTCCTCCTTAATCCCAATTCCGTTATCTTTTACCACCAACCGTACGCCATGGCTGTGCTTTGTAAGCGCATCACTCTTATGCTTTTGGGAAGTATAAATCCAGATTTTCCCGCCCTTCTTGCGGCAGTATTTCGCAGCGTTTAGCACAAGCTGATTCAGGATAAATGCAATCCATTTCTCATCCGTATATGCCATGTCCTTACAATCCACCTCTGCCTGTATCTGGCTCTGTATCAGATATCCCTTGTTTCTCTTAAGAACCACTACGGCAATCTCCCCCAGATTCGTCCTACGGATTACATAATCCTTATACACATCCTCCGACCTGGCATAATAGAGCGCCATATCCACATAATTTTCTATCTTCTGGTTTTCCAGACGAATCCGGCGAACTGCATCCCCCCCGATTCTCCAGAGCATCACTCTTACAATTCTCACACATCAAATCAATACTCGTAATCGGCGCCTTTACCTCATGTACCCAGCTCTCAATATACTCCCTGTACTCCTTCTGTTCATCCTCAATCTGTCGAATCCGTTCAATCACAGCCTTGTTGGAAATCCGAAGCATTTCTCTGTAAAGCCCATCCTCAAGCCTATGGGAAACTGGCATCAATTCCCCCAGAAGATACCGCTGCTCCATCTTGTTTAATGTTTCCCAAAGCTCATGAAAATAGCGCCGCCTGCTGTAATACTCGTATCCAAACCATAACATCAGAATCAGAATCCAAAAAATAAGAATCAGTACACAAAACTGAGGCTCGTATCCGGTAGCATACAAAAAACCTGCCAGAAGCAGCATACAACCCACATGCAGCGTCAGAAGCAGGAGCTTATCTATCAAATATTCTCTCATTTTCATATCCGATATCCCATCCCCCGTTTCGTCTCAATCAGGTCAAAAACTTCGATTGCCTTCAATTTTTCACGAATACGCGTGATGTTCACACTCAAAGTATTGTCGTCGATAAACACCTGATTATCCCACAAGTACTCAATCATATCCGCCCGCGAAACAATCTCTCCCTTCTTCCGAAACAACAAATGCATCATCTTAAGCTCATTTTTGGACAGCTCTGTCTGCTTTCCCCGAAAACTTACCGTACCTCTGGCGATATCCAGTTCTACCTCCTTATGGGTAAATCTCACAGGCTCTCCCTTCGTTTCCCGATGAGTCCTCTTTAGGACAGCCCCAATCCTGGCCAGAAGAATGGGCGCCTGAAATGGCTTTGTGATATAATCATCCCCGCCCTTCAGGATTGCTGTCAGCTCATCCATGGAATCCGTCCTGCTGGTCACAAAAATCACAGGCACCTCCGACTTGGCCCGTATTTTCGTGCAGATATTAAAGCCAGACTCATTTGGAAGGTTTAAATCCAGAAGCACCAAGTCTGGATTCATAGACAGCAAGGCAGAGGCCACGTCCCCGAACTCACAAAGAGCCGTCACCTGATAGAGTGCATTTTCCAGCAAAAGCTTTAATTCCTGCCGGATTATGACGTCATCCTCCACGATTACGATATGCATACCATTCTCCTTTCTTTCCTCCGCCCTTCACTATAATAATCAGGGACGCAGTTCACTCACCACGTCCCTGTTATCTCTATTTCACAAGCAGACTCTTGCCCGTCATCTCCTTTGGCTGCTCCATACCCATCAGCTCAATCAGCGTCGGCGCAATATCTGCCAGGCATCCGCCCTCCCGAAGCTTATAAGCCGGCTCGGCATTTACCAGAATAAAAGGCACCGGATTCGTGGTATGAGCTGTAAACGGCTCGCCCGTCTCGTCGTCAATCAATTGCTCGGCATTTCCATGATCCGCACAGATAAACATCTGTCCGTTTACTTCCTTTATTGCCTCATAAGCCTTTCCCACACACTCATCCACAGCCTCAATGGCTTTGATTGCCGCAGACTCCACACCGGTATGTCCCACCATATCCGGATTTGCAAAATTAATGATAATCACATCATACTTACCTGACCGGATGGCGCCTGTCAGCTTATCGCATACCTCATATGCGCTCATCTCCGGCTTTAAATCATAAGTCGCAACCTTAGGAGAATTGACAAGAATCCTGTCCTCCCCTTCGTTTGGTTCTTCCACACCGCCGTTAAAGAAGAAGGTCACATGAGCATACTTCTCTGTCTCGGCAATACGCGCCTGCTTCTTTCCGTTAGAAGCAAGGAACTGGCCGAAAGTATTGGTAATCTCCTCCTTTACAAACGCCACCTGCTTATTCTTAATGGTCACGTCATACTCGGTAAAGCATACATAACAGGTCTTAACCCTCTCTCCCCTGTCAAATCCGGTAAATCCGTCGTCACAGAAGGTTCTGGTAATCTCCCTTGCGCGGTCCGGACGGAAGTTAAAGAAGATAATGGAATCATTGTCCCTGATGGTGGCAACCGGCGCGCCATCCTTTGTCACAACCGTGGGAAGCACAAACTCATCTGTGGTATCCTTATCATAAGAAGCCTGAATCCCTTCTGGTCCGCTTGCCGCCTTCTCGCCTTCCCCATAAACCATAGCGCGGTAAGCCTTCTCCACGCGGTCCCAACGGTTATCGCGGTCCATAGCATAATAACGTCCCATAACAGTAGCCACTTCGCCTACGCCGATTTCCTCCATCTTGGCAACAAGCTGCTCTACATATTCCTTTCCAGAGGCCGGAGGCGTATCGCGTCCGTCTAAGAAACAGTGTACATACACCTTCTCAATTCCCTGACGCTTAGCCAGCTCTAAAAGACCATAAATGTGGGTATTGTGACTGTGTACACCACCGTCGGACACCAGCCCGTACATATGAAGCGCGCTGTTGTTCTTCTTCACATTCTCACATGCCGCAAGAAGCGCCGGATTCTTAAAGAAATCTCCGTCCTGAATGGCCTTCGTAATCTTGGTTAAATCCTGATAAACGATACGTCCTGCACCCATGTTCAGATGTCCCACTTCAGAATTTCCCATCTGCCCGTCCGGAAGCCCTACTGCCATGCCGCTTGCATTTCCTCTGACAAACGGACACTCGGCCATCAGTTTGTCCATCACCGGAGTCTTTCCCTCTAAAACTGCATTCCCTTCTGCCTTCTCATTCAGTCCATAACCGTCCAAAATCATCAGCACTGTTGGTTTCTTGTTCATAATATATTAACACTCCTTCGCTTAATATGATATTGCTTATCTGAATAATCTTCTAAGCCATGCATCCGCCAGAGCAGCCCACTGGGCGCACTCTGCCTGGACTCCCGCGCCGCTTGCACGTTCTACGATAGGGCTTGCCAGACTCAGGCCATGCTCACCCTCTGGAAAAATGTGAAGCTCAGCCGGAACCCTTTCCTTACGAAGCGCCGCTGTCAGCATCAGTGAATTCTCCACAGGCACAGTCTGATCCTCCATGGTATGCCACATGAAGCAGGGCGGCATTGCCTCTGTGACCTGCTTCTCAATGGATACCTTCTTGGCCTCTGCCTCATAATTTTCACCCAGAAGCATCTTAAAGCTTCCCATATGGGCGTATGCCGGATCAGAAGTAATGACAGGATAACTCAGCATGATTCCCTTTGGCCTCATATCCTCTGCTTTCGCCTTAAGGGGGGAGAGCAGAAAATCCTGATTCCAGAATGTGCCGTAACATGCGGCAAGATGACCTCCCGCTGAAGAACCCTGCACCACGATTCTTTCCATATCCACATTCCATTCCTCGGCATGCTCACGAAGCACCTGGAATGCCTTCCCCACCTCCAACACCTGCGTCGGAAAATGAATGGGCGCAACCGAATAGCGCAGTACGCACGCATGATATCCCTGGCTTAAGAAATGAAGGGCTGTGGGCTCTCCCTCTCGGTAGCTGGTCCGCTCATAGCCGCCTCCGGGACAGATTATAATCAAAGGACGCCTTTCAATCTTCAAGCTTCCGTCATGGGGCGTATCCTGAATGTAGACCTGAAGCCTGGCGTAATTTGCAGACCCTTCCACCTGTACCGATATTTCTTTGTAAATCATAGGTTTCCCCCTTCGGTCAAAAGACTGTCCGACCGGATACTCCTCTGATCAGACAGTCTTTTTATAAATCTTACTTCGATTCTTACTTATAGTTTACAATCTTGCCAAAATCAGCCTTCAGAGAAGCGCCGCCTACAAGACCTCCATCAATATCAGCCTGGGCGAACAAATCTGCCGCTGTTGCCGCATTGACAGAACCGCCGTACTGGATACGGATTGCTGCTGCTGTAGCGTCATCATATACCTCTGCAATACATGCGCGGATTCCTGCACAAACCTCCTGAGCCTGCTCAGTGGTAGCCGTCTTGCCTGTTCCAATAGCCCAGATCGGCTCATAAGCGATGACTGCCGTTTTTGCCTGGTCTGCCGTTACATTCTGGAAGCCAACCTTTACCTGCTGACGGATGAAATCCATGGTCACGCCCTGCTCTCTCTGCTCTAAGCTCTCGCCGCAGCACATGATTGGGGTGATGCCATGCTCAAATGCCTTTAAGACCTTCTTATTCACATCCTCGTTGGTCTCGCCAAAGTACTCTCTCCTCTCAGAGTGTCCGAGAACCACGTATTTCACGCCTGCATCCACCAACATGTTAGGAGAAATCTCACCTGTGTAAGCTCCGCTTTCCTCGAAATACATATTCTCTGCCCCAACCTGGATGTTGGTTCCCTTTGCTGCCTCAACAACCGGAACAATGTCGATTGCAGGTACACAGAATACAACGTCAACCTCGTCGTTAGCTACTAATGGTTTTAATTCTTCAACTAATGCAACCGCCTCGCTGGGAGTCTTGTTCATCTTCCAGTTGCCTGCAACAATTTTTCTTCTTGCCATGATATAAAATCTCCTTTAATCAATCATTTATTTAATCGGTATGTTCACCATTCTAGGCTAATACCTCACCAAGTATTCGAGCATCGCCAAGCTTTTACTTATCATTTGCAGCCGCAACGCCTGGTAACTCTTTGCCTTCAAGGAACTCCAGTGACGCTCCGCCGCCTGTTGAGATGTGGGTCATCTTGTCACCGTATCCCAACTGGTTGACTGCCGCCGCTGAGTCGCCGCCGCCAATAATCGTTGTAGCCTTTGTATCTGCCAATGCCTTAGCAACCGCCTCTGTACCATTAGCAAACTTCGGCATCTCGAAGCATCCCATTGGTCCGTTCCATACAACCGTCTTGGCATCCTGGACTGCGTCGCAGAAAATCTTCACTGTATCCGGTCCAATGTCAAGTCCCTGCCATCCATCCGGAATCTCGCCTGCCTTCACAACCTTGCTGTTTGCGTCATTGGAGAAATCATCCGCAATCACCGTGTCCACAGGCAGAAGCAGCTTCACGCCCTTTTCTTCTGCCTTTTTCAGCATATTCAGGGCATAGTCGCAGTAATCAGCTTCAAGAAGAGAGCCGCCAACGCTTCCGCCCTGTGCCTTTGAGAATGTGTAAGACATTCCGCCGCCGATAATCAAGGTATCTACTTTGTCAAGAAGGTTTTCGATAACAGAAATCTTGCTGGATACCTTTGCACCGCCAAGAATGGCAACAAAAGGTCTCTCCGGATTGTTGACTGCATTTCCAAGGAAATCAATCTCTTTTTGCATTAAGTATCCTACAACTGCCGTGTCAACAAACTGTGTCACGCCCACATTGGAGCAATGTGCACGGTGAGCAGTTCCAAACGCATCATTTACGAATACATCACACAGAGAAGCCAAGTCCTTGCTGAACGCCTCTCCGTTCTTCGTCTCCTCGATTCTGTATCGAGTATTCTCAAGAAGTACTACTTCTCCATCCTGCATCGCCTCTACCGCAGCCTTTGCATTCTCGCCTACAACCTCTGCATCCGCCGCAAACTTCACATCCTGTCCGAGAAGTTCAGAAAGACGCTTTGCCACTGGTGCAAGAGATAACTCCGGCTTCGGCTCTCCCTTTGGCTTTCCAAGGTGTGAACACAGAATAATCTTTCCTCCGTCAGCGATCAGCTTCTTGATGGTCGGAAGCGCAGCCACCAGACGGTTCTCGTCTGTAATCTTACCGTCAATCAACGGTACGTTGAAGTCACATCTTACCAGCACCTTTTTTCCTTTTACATTGATATCATCTACTGATTTTTTATTGAGCATGTAAAAATGTCTGCCGCCCATATCGCGGGCAGCTTTCCCCTTTCTTTCATTATAAAAATACCCTATACCCATTACATAGTCGAGTAGGGAAGACTTTCTCCCTACTCGCCGCACGGCTCGTGCGCCGCCTCAGCGGCTTACTTCCTCTGCACGAGCCTGCGCATATTAAAAAAGGATCCGGTCCTTAATCAGACCGGACCCTTTGGGTATTCCAGAATTATGCTAATTCAGAGAAGTATTTGATTGTTCTTACCATCTGGCTTGTGTAAGAATTCTCATTGTCATACCATGATACAACCTGAACCTCTGTTGTTCCGTTGTCTAATGGGCAAACCATTGTCTGTGTAGCATCGAACAATGAACCATATCTCATACCAACGATATCACTGGATACGATCTCGTCTGTGTTGTATCCAAAGGACTCGTTAGAAGCAGCCTTCATAGCCTCGTTGATCTGGTCAACCGTTACATTGCCCTCTACAACTGCTGTCAGGATAGTGGTTGAGCCTGTAGGTGTAGGAATTCTCTGTGCAGCGCCGATGAGCTTGCCGTTAAGCTCTGGGATAACAAGGCCGATAGCCTTAGCAGCGCCAGTGCTGTTCGGTACGATATTAACCGCTGCTGCACGGGATCTTCTCAAATCACCCTTTCTCTGCGGTCCGTCAAGTGTCATCTGATCGCCTGTGTAAGCGTGGATTGTACACATAATACCTGACTTAATGGTTGCAAGGTCATTCAGAGCCTTAGCCATAGGCGCCAGACAGTTTGTTGTACAGGAAGCTGCAGAAATAACGGTATCCTCTGCTGTCAGCTTGTCATGATTTACATTGTAAACGATAGTAGGAAGATCATTTCCTGCCGGTGCGGAGATAACAACTTTTCTTGCACCTGCCTTAACATGTGCGGAAGCTTTCTCTTTAGATGTGTAGAAACCTGTACACTCCAGAACAACGTCTACTTTCAGATCTCCCCATGGAAGTTCCTCAGCATTAGCCTTTGCATAAATCTTAATCTCTTTGCCGTCAACAATGATAGAATCCTCTGTCGCCTCTACCTTGTCGCATAAAGCGTATCTGCCCTGTGAAGAGTCATACTTTAACAGGTGTGCAAGCATCTTAGGAGATGTCAGGTCGTTGATTGCTACAACCTCATATCCCTCTGCTCCAAACATCTGTCTGAATGCAAGACGTCCGATACGTCCGAATCCATTGATCGCTACTTTTACTGCCATGATTAATTCCTCCTAAAGTTTTATTAACTGTTTACGCAGTCCTATTGGTTGTGAAGCCTTTAACACGTAGATTGTTAAATAATCCTCAACTGGTAATAATTGTACTAAATCTGATACAAAAATTCAAGTGCTTTTCCCATTTTTATGTAACTTGTCCAAAAAGATGCCTCCTTCCTGTCAAAACTGCATAAATCTTTATCTGCTATATATTACCTTACAAGTTTTTTTATAACAGGCAACCCCATATTTGTGGATGACCTCAATCCCACTCTTTTTAAGCCCATCTGCATAACCCTTAAGGTTGATCTGCTTCATTGCTCTCGCGCAGGCATCTTCATACTTTCCATCCTCGGCATACTTCACCTCGATGACACATCCAATTTTTTCTGATGGAATCTCCAGTCGAATATCTGTATATCCTGTACCAGTCTCCGAATTAGATTTTACAATCCAGTTTCCTTCCGCCTGCAAAAGTCCTAACAACATGCCATGGTAAAAATTTTCCTTCATTGTCTTCTGTACAAATGTATCTCGGATACTAATAGAATCAGCCATAAATTCATTTAATAATTTCTGTACTTCTCCTGCCTCCCCCATCTTTACAGCCTTACAAAATTCCTGCCATCTTCCTGTATTACTCGTAACTGTACCCTTATACCATGACCTTATTTTTTTCTCATAGATTCCACGTACCTCTCGGTTCGGTATCACCAGCTTATGGAGGCCCTTTTCCGTTTTTCCCATTTCTGTCAAATACCCTGTAGAAAACAGAACACTCCACAAATAAGTCTGACGAATATCGACATCTTCATTATCTAAATCTGTATATGTCAGTTCTGGTACTAATTCTTTCTCTACACATTCATAGGAAATTAACGCCTCAATCTGATCCTTTGTTGTCGCTGTCGCATTTTCAAGAATATCCTGAACAATACTATTGCTGCTGCTATTCTCCCAATGAGCTTCCATTGGCGCATCTATTGAATCTCTAAACTTATCGCACTGATTTATTACATCCCATGGACAGTATACTTCAAAGTTTCCAAAATGATATCCATCGTACCATTCCTTTATTTCATCAAATTTTTCCTCCATTTCATAGTAAGAAAGCAATTCTTTTACCTCATATGTCGTAAATCCAAAGTATTCGGCATAACTCACATCTGAAATCGTCCTAACCTTAAAATGGTTAAGTCCTGTGAAAATACTCTCCTTCGCTATCCTTAAACATCCTGTAATAACTGCAAAATAAAGACTTTTATTGGTTTTCAACGCTTGACTAAACAGTGAACGGATAAGGGCTGCCATTTGTTGGTAATAACCGTTCTGATACGCCTTATCCAACGGCACATCGTATTCGTCTATCAAAATAATTACACGTCTGTCATAATGTTTATGGAGTAATCGAGTCAGTACCTTTAAGCTGCTATGGAGATCAGCAGCTTTTTCCAAATTCCCCTCAAGCAGCCGGATCAACTTTGCTTTATCATAGGAAGTAAGTTTTTCACTTTCCAGCAGAAAATCGAACCTCTCCGCCTCATCGCGCATCACGATACATAACGAATCATATGCTGTCTGAAAATCTACACCTTCAATATCCTTTAAGCTAACTGAAATAACCGGATATTTCCCCATGTATTCCTCGCAAAGCTCTGTCTCACCCATGATTTCCAGGCCATCAAATAAGCGAGCAGATGTACCTATCTCAAAAAAAGATTTCAGCATATCCATATTCAGACTCTTACCAAAACGACGAGGTCTTGTAAAAAGATTCACACTTCCGCAACCATTCAATAACTCTCGAATAAACCCTGTCTTATCCACATAGTAATAGTCTCTGGTTTTGAAATCACTGAAAAATTCTATACCAACTGGAAGTTTCTTTTTCATTCCCATAACCTCCATATTCTTTTCACATATTAATTATTTTTCTCCGTCAGTTCTCTTTTATATGCGTCCTTCTTCACAGCCCGCGTCGCAATAAAGCTGGGAATATTATGCTCTTTTAAATTCCCGCACTCATTGGTATCCTCCATGAGATGGGTCAATATAAATCCAGCCTCCAACTGTCCTCCAATCTGTTCCTCCAGGGTATGGGAAAACTGTACACCGCAGTCCTCATTCTCTAGCTGCCGCATCTGTTCTTTATTTTTCAGCGGATTAAAGGGCAGCGTATTTTCAAGCGTCTTCTCATCCTCAGAAAAGATAAAATTCATCCCATTATCAAGCCCCGAAAGCAGAAGCCCTCCGTCCTTCAATATACGATAACATTCTTTGAAAATCGGCTTCACTTCTTCCACATAACAATTAGAAACCGGATGAAAAATAATATCAAAACTTTCGTCCTCAAAGGGCAGTCCCTTAGTCATATCCGCTCGAATGATTTCAATCTCATACCCTTCTCTTTGGGCAACCATGCGCTCGCTGGCCAACTGCTTCTTGGAATAATCCAGCACCGTACACTTAGCGCCTGCCGCAGTAAAAATCGGCATCTGCTGCCCGCCGCCGCTGGCTAACCCTAGTACCTTCTTCCCCTTTAGACTCCCGAACCATTCTTTTGGAACCGTCTTGTTCGGCGTCAGCAGAACTGACCAGTCTCCCTCTAAGGCGCGCATATACACTTCATGGGAAACGGGGATTCCCCACTCCCATCCTTCCTCAATCCATTGGTCAATCGTTGCTGCATTTATCTCCTGATAATCCATGCTTTATCCTCCATCTTATTTAGAACTTATTTAACAAGATTCTAACTTCTCCTCTATAATACATCTTCACAGAAAATATGCAACAATTTTTATATGCTATTTTTATTAAACGTTTCACTCCCCCATCTTCCTATCCACCGCAAAAATCAACAGCCATATTACCCCCACAATTCCTCCAACCATCAAGGTGCACCAGATCGGAACCTCCGTCTTCATTTGAAATATCATAAACACAAGGAATATTGAGCTAACAACGTCCAGTAATCTATACAGTCCCTTTTTATATTCCTTCAGTTTTCTTTTCTTCTCCCATTCTGGTCCGCGCCAAAAATACATATTTTCCGGTATATTTTTAACTTCTTCATCAGATATAAGCTCATCCAGAGATATATCCAGCTCCATTGCCAGTTTCTTCGCAGTAATCAAATCCGGACACCTAACTCCACTCTCCCATCGGGATACCGTCTGTCGGGATACATATAATCGCTCCGCCAACTGTTGCTGGGTAAGATTCGCCTTTTCTCTTAATTTCCGTATATTCTCGCCAAGTGCCATATCCTCGTCCCCTCTCTTTTTCTACTGGCAATTCTCCAAACGCCGCGAAGCACATCCGCTTCTTAACCTGCTTAGAGTATAGCATTTTCAGAACCATAATAAAAGCACCATACCTGATTCAACGTGTTTCCATTCTGGTAACACAAAGGGCTGCCTATTGACAGCCCTTACAATCGTACTTTTCTATTATACAGGTATGCTTTCGCTTCCTCACCGGCCCATCTTTATTATAATTCACACCGACCAACAAAATCTCGCCACCATATTCTCGAATGGCTTCTGGATACCGCCTCTCCTTAATCTGGCCAATCGCACCCTTGGCAGTCTGATTCCATTTCAGTTCAATAACTAACGCTGGCATCAAAGAAGGCTTTTTAGGCAGATACACAATGTCCGCATACCCATCTCCCGCCGGAAGTTCTTCAAATAGCAAAAATTCATCCCCATAACTAAAATAAGCCCGTTTGATTACGCTGCAAAGGGATTGCTCACTATTATAATACAAAGCCGCTTCCTCCCTGTGAATCTTCTCAATCTGCCTGGCCACAGCCTCTGCATTTTCATGAACCGTATCAAAAATGAGCTGCTCGCTCTCCCAAACCCGCCTAATCGTATCATCCCGCTTCACATCCCTGATACTCCTTACAAATTCCATCCGGATCTCCTCGTTCGGAATCCGTGCTCTCTCCGTCTCCTCATCATAAGCCAGATATCCCAGATGAATTAAAAGGGTCAGAACATCATCCCGATTTCGGAATGTCACCAGGTCATTGGCAAACCTTCCCGTGTCCACCTTCACCTCTCCGCCGCCGATTAGTTCGGCTACCATCCCAGACAGTCCGTCAAAGTCCAGGCTGATATATCCCATCAGATTTTCCGCTGCCGATGTCTGCGTCCAGTAGGAATCAAAATCATCATTACGTATCGCCTCTATCACAGAATTAGGATTATATACAGACCCCACACCGCGAAAGGAATATCCATCATACCACTGTTTCATCATGGCAAAATCACTCTGAAACTCCTTGCAGAGTCCTTCTACCTCCTCCTCCGTGAAACCCACATATCCGCCGAACTTCCGAGGCTTCACTACCGTAAACTCTTTAAAATCCGAAATTGCCGACTGGGCGCCGTCCTTTTTAATGGGAAGAATCCCTGTCATATACACAGCCGCAAAAATCCGATCTGTCGTACCGCTGCCCTTGAACAATGTACGAAGGAACTCAAGATAAATTTTCTGGTTGTTTGGCATTTCTCTTATGGGCGCATCCCATTCGTCGATAATCATGACGAACTTATTGCCCGTCAATTCCACGGCACGAATCAGCGTTTCAACAAAAACATTTCCCTCTTTCAAATCAGGATACATACTCAAAAGTTCTTCCGTAACACCCGCCTTTATAAATGCAGCTATATTCCGTGAATCTGTATTCCCCAAAACATTTGTCATATCGAGATAAATAACATCATACCGGTTCAAATGCTCCCTGTAGGATTCGCTCATACTCTCATCTGTTCCAATCCTCAGGTCCTTAAATAAAGCCGAAGAATCACAGGTCTTATCATAATATGCACAAAGCATTTTAGCTGCAAATGATTTTCCAAAGCGACGGGGCCTGCTGATACATGTCAACCGTCTTGGAGTCTCAATCGTATCGTTAATCAGATGAATCAAACCGCTCTTATCAACATAGATATCATTCCTGATTCCGGTAAATCCGCTGTTTCCAGGATTCAAGTACATTCCCATAGCGTACACATCTCCTTACAAAACTACCGCGCAGCCTCATATATCTTTATAATATCTTCCTTTCCCAGAGCCTTCACGCACCCCACCGTACGTCTCCCGAAGAAGGTACATTTCTCTGCCAGCTCGCCAATCTGCTCGTCCGTCACCTCTATCCCAAGCTCTTTGAGCGACGTAGGCATATTCACAGAACGATAGAAATCCTCCATCGCAGCAATCCCTGCCAAAACAGTCTCCTCCTGGTTCTCTGTGTGGGGAATCCCCATAACATTCTCGGCAAACTTCACAAACCTCTCTATGCTGTCCTTGTAGACATACCTTGCCCAGCTTCCCCAGACTGCCGCAAGCCCCGCGCCGTGGGCCACATCAAACATTCCACCCAGTTCATGCTCAATCTGGTGAGAGGCCCAGTCTCCGCCGTCTGTTCCGCAGCCGGTAAGTCCGTTATGAGAAAGGCTTCCCGCCCACATGACCTCGGCCCGCGCCTCATAATTCTCAGGCTCGTTTTTTAGAATTCTCGCGTTCTTAATGACAGTCCGCATCAACGCCTCGCTGATCCCGTCCGTCATCTCCATATTTTCACCATGGTTCAGATATCTCTCCATAGTGTGCATCAGAATGTCCACACAACCGCACTGGGTCTGATAATCCGGCAATGTATAGGTAAGCTCTGGATTTAAAATCGCAAATTTACAGCGGCACTTGTCATTACTGTACCCACGTTTTAACCACCCGTCCTCATTGGTAATAACAGAAGAATCGCTCATCTCACTTCCTGCGGCTGCAATCGTCAGTATTGTTCCAATGGGAAGGCAAGCCTTAGGAGAACGCTTCTCGTCATAAAAATCCCACACATCCCCCTCATTAGCAGCCCCGTATCCGATTGCCTTCGCTGAATCAATCACGCTGCCGCCGCCCACGGCGAGGATAAAATCAACCCCCTCCTTCTTACACACTTCAATTCCTTCTCTCACAAGGGAAAGATGGGGATTGGGAATGACTCCGCCAAGCATCGTATACTCAATTCCTTCCCCCTCCAGCGACCTGCATACTCGGTCTAACAGTCCGGATTTCTTGGCGCTGTTCCCGCCATAATGCAGAAACACCTTTTTACAGTTCTGCTCCTTCACCAGTCTTCCGGTCTCCTTCTCTGCCTCTTTCCCAAATATCACTCTTGTAGGTGTAAAATATTCAAAATTATGCATCTCTTACCTTCACTCCTTTTCTCTTTCCATCCACTATTTTCCAAGACAGATCACATTCCAGGAAGCCTTATTAAGCATACTCGTCATACGGCCTTTGTCAAGCTTGGAGCGGTCTGTCCTTTTGGAACACACAGCCTCCTTACCGGCTCCATTACACAGCTTCAAATCAGCATTTTCCAAAACAATATGCTTCTTCACCTGATATCCCTCGAAGCCTCTCACATCTGAGAGTAACTCAATATCCTCGCTTAGATTACGGTTTACCGCAAATACAGTCAGCTCGTCTTTTTCTTCATTATAGACAACAATACTCTCTACATCCGTCACATTCTCATGCTTGGATGTATCGTGGACAGGACTTTTTAGGACTGGCCGAAGGACAACGCCGCGCCCATACTTGGAGGCATGCATAAATGGGTAGAAGATCGTCTGCTTCCATGCCGCGCCTCCGCCCTGCTCGGTCATAATCGGCGCAATAACATTGACCAACTGGGCAAGACAAGCCATCTTCACCCTGTCAGCATGCTTCATCAGCGTAATCAGCATCAAGCCTACCAAAAGGGCATCCTCGAAGGTGTAAATATCCTCCAAAAGCGCCGGCGCCAACTGCCATGGTGAATTCTGGGTAATATCCAATTCCTGCTCTTTGGAATGGAACCAAACATTCCACTCGTCAAAGCTTAGATTAATATTCTTCTTACCCCGCTTTTTCGCCTTCACGTAATCGCAGATTGCAATCACAGAATGGATGAATTCATCCATATCGTCAGATTTTGCAAGGAAATCTGCCGTATCATCGGCTTCATTCCCATAGTACTGATGAAGGGAAACATAATCCACATGGTCATAAGTACATTCCAGCGTCTTAGACTCCCATCTGCCGAATGTAGGCATCTCAAGATTCGAGCTCCCGCAGGATACCAGCTCGATTGACGGGTCAATCAGCTTCATGGCCTTCGCTGTTTCCTCCGCCAGCCGGCCATACTCCTCCATTGTCTTGTGGCCAAGCTGCCATGGGCCGTCCATCTCATTACCCAGACACCACACCTTAATGTTGTGAGGGTCCTTCACTCCATGGGCAATCCGCATATCACTGTACTTGGTTCCCCCTGGATGGTTACAGTATTCCAGCAGATTGCATGCATCTGGGATTCCTCTCGTTCCCAGATTCACGGCCATCATCATCTCAGAATTTGCCTTTTTGAGCCATTTTGCGAACTCATTTACCCCAATCTTATTGGGCTCTAAGGTTCTCCACGCCAGGTCCAGCCTCTTCGGCCTGTCCTTCACAGGGCCAACGCTGTCCTCCCATACAAAATCAGAGACAAAATTCCCGCCCGGATATCTGATAATCGGAACATCCAGTTCTTTCACCATGTCAATTACATCTTTGCGAAAACCATCTTCATCAGACATCGAATTACCTGGCTGGTAGATGCCGTCATATACGGCACGTCCAAGATGCTCGATAAACGACCCATAGATTCTCTTGTCTACCTCTCCGATTCTATACTCTTTATCTATGATCAATTTCGCTTGTTTTGCCATTTTATAACATACCTCCTAAAAAAGTCTCAGTTTAAAGGAATTCCATTGGGCATTGTGTATCGCCTCCATCTTTTTCTATCCCTTTACACTGCCCACTATCAGTATATCATAATTATTTCCATAAGGCGACATCAAGCTTTAAAGACCTACTGGAATGAAAAATACTCCTTTGTTAATTTTATAGCAAACACTATATTTTCCAGGCATAATCATTCAAAAAATATGCAGCTTTGTACAAGTTGCATATTTTATAATACAATATTTGATATATTTCACAAAAAAATTCTTATAATAAACATTTAATAAACATTTCACTATAATAGACACAATACTTTATGAGGAGAGTTATTCATCATACAAAAAATTGTCTACTTCTTTTCCAATACTCCTCTCCTCATTACCGCTTTCAATCTTAATGGCAGAAACCAGCAGGTTAATCAACGCCATCGGAGCAGACGCAGTATTCAAAAACATCCTTGTGGTGCTGCGCACCGTCAGCAGATGATCCCCATACTTTGCCACCTCTGTCTCAGGACTGTCTGTAATACTTAGAACCTTTGCTCCCTTCTTCTTCGCATACCTGGCAAGCTGCCCTGTCATAAAATAATAATCCGGAAACGAAACCGCCACAAGCAGCGTATCCGCACTAATGGCAGGCAAAACCGCAAAGACACTTTCGCTCAGCTCAGAATTCGTAATCATGGATGAAATCTGTACTCCGGCCAGAGCAGAGGCAAGCCATTGACAAAGGATATGGGACATTCCCCTTCCGCATAATATAATTTTGGGAAATTTCAGGAAAAGCCTCGCAGCCTCCAAAATATGCCGGCTATTAAAATTCCTTGCATATTCGTCCATAAGCTCTCTTTCTTCCATACAAATTTCTTTTAGAAGACGTTCCTTATCGTTCAGCTCATATTCCGGCAGAACTGTGTTACCACATTCATTCTGGCGGTACATCGTCATCCTCCGGTTGGCATTAATGTACTTCCGCACCTCATACTTCACCTCATTAAAGCTGTTATACCCCAGCGCCTTACAGGTATTCAGGATTGTAATCTCTGTGATTCCCAGTTCCTTACTCATATCCTTCAAGGTAATGAAAGCCATTGTGTCAATATTTTTTTTCATGTAATCGGCAATCTGTCTCTGCTTCTTAGTCATAGACAGATACTGCCTCTCAATCCGCATAATGATATCTGTTTTCATTCGACCTTTATCCTGCTCTTTCTCATGATAAGAAAATTATACTATTTTTTGAATTTTTTCGCAACAGGTCTTGCATATTTCACAAAAAACGATTAATATAGTAAATACTATATTTCTTATTTTTAAATTTATAAAGGGGGATTTTACCATGAAAGACTATATTTTAGAGCAATTATCAGAACTAACATCCATTCCAAGTCCCTCCGGATATACCCAACGGATTACAGACCACGTACTGGAAAAGCTGCGTGACCTTGGATTTCAGCCGGAGCGTTCTAACAAGGGAAATGTAACGGTAACCTTGGGCGGGTCCCAAGATCCGCTGGTATTGTCAGCCCATCTGGACACGCTGGGCGCTATGGTAAGGACGATTAAGGATAATGGGCGTCTTAAGCCTACCACCATCGGCGGACACCAATGGGACACCTGTGATGGCGAAAACTGTACGGTACATACCCGCGACGGCCGCACCTACACAGGAGTGGTCTTAAACACTGAGCCTTCGGCACATGTAGCAGATAAAAAGCAGGAAAAGCTTGAAGGCAACATGGAGATTTTACTGGATGAAAATGTCTGCTCTGACAAAGAAGTGAAACAACTTGGCATCTGCAATGGGGACTTTATTGCCATGGAGCCCCGTACAGTCGTGACAGAGAGCGGGTATATCAAGAGCCGGTTCTTAGACGATAAGCTCTCTGCCGCCATCCTTCTGGGGCTTGCAAAGGCCGTACAGACAGGTGAGATTACCTTAAGCCGCAAGGTGACCCTTATGTTCACGGTTTATGAGGAAGTGGGGCACGGCGCCTCCTGTCTTCCGTCTGACACCAAAGACGTTATTTCCGTAGATATGGGATGTGTTGGTGATGACCTTGAATGTACGGAGCGTATGGTTTCCATCTGCGCAAAGGATTCCTTCGGACCTTATGATTATGCGCTTACCACCAGGCTGATTGAGCTTGCCAAGGAGCATGAGCTTGACTATGCTGTTGACATCTATCCTCGTTATTCCTCAGATGCCGACGCCGCGCTAAAAAGCGGGTATGACGTTCGCCATGGGCTGATTGGGCCTGGCGTGTACGCTTCCCACAATTACGAGCGCTCTCATACGGATGGAATGATGAACACTTATTATTTGTTGAAAGCATTTGTCGCACAGTAGAAAATATGGCTTGATACATGCTGAAATAAGCGTATCATTTTCGATATTCTGAAAATGATACGCTTATAAAATCCTAAAGCTTCTTAAATACCGGCTTTCGTCCCACAAATTCCGTATAATATCGAAAACCGCAGCTCTCTAATAACTCCGGCACCTTCTGAAAATCGTAAGCAACGTGCTCAGGCTTATGGGCGTCTGAACCAACCGTAAGAATCTCTCCTCCCATACCTCGATATCGCTTCAGCACATCCATATGGGGATGGGCGTAGGGAAGTCCGTACTTAAGGCCCGCAGTATTCAGCTCAATCCCCTTTCCATGTTCAATCAGATACCGAAGAATCTGGTCAATTATGTCGGCAAATCTGGCATAAGAATACTCTTCGGCCTGATGCCTTCCGTAACGCGTGACATAATCCAGATGCCCCAACACGTCAAAATCCTCCACAGCCTTAATATTCTCATAGGTCTCGGCAAATGTTTCCTCGTATGCATCCCCATCCCTTCGGCCTTCAAAAAATTCCTGGTAATAGGGATCCTTAGCCTTAATCAGATGGACGGAGCCGATTACAAAATCAAAGGGCTTCTGACTGACGTAATTCTGATAATACTCCCCCAGATGGGGCTGTAAACCAATCTCCACGCCGATACGAAGTGAAATTTTGTCCCTGTATTTCTCCTGCATTTTTCTTAACTTAGTAAAATACTGCGCAACATCAAAGGTCCACTGGTTTCCTTGGCTTATGTAGTCCTTGTCCTCGTGGTCTGTGATGCATACTGCATCCAGCCCCTTTCGGATAGCACTCTCCACCATTGCCTCTGGATTGGCCTCAGAATCCAATGAAAATTCTGTATGCATATGGCAGTCTGATAACATTTCTCATCCCTCCTATTTCTTCTATAATGTGTCTGGGGAAAGGATTGTACCGCCTCCAAGCACATAATCTCCGTCATAGAGCACCAGCGCCTGGCCTGGGGTCACAGCCCGCTGGGGTTCCTCGAACACACAGAGTATTTCATCTTCTCCAATCTTTTCTGCGGTACACCAAGCCCCCTTATGATTATAGCGTATCTTTGCCCAGACTCGCTTCTTTTCCATCAGATCATTAACCGACATAAAATTCACCTTGTTGGCCCTTACCTGCTTAGACAGGGCTTCCTCATGGCTGCCCACCACCACCTCGTTCGTCTCTGGACGAATCTTAAGCACAAATACCGGATGTCCCAAGGAAAGTCCCAAGCCCTTGCGCTGTCCTACGGTGTAATGTATGATTCCTTTATGCCGGCCTACCACAGTACCGTCAGACAGCACAAAATTGCCAGGAGAAATCCTCTCCCTGGCAGCGTCTGATACATTTTCCCCAATATAAGCAGCGTAATCCCCGTCTGGCACAAAGCAAATATCCTGGCTATCCGGCTTGTCAGCTACTCGAAGCCCGATCTTACCTGCCAGCTTACGAATCTCCTCTTTTGTATATTCCCCTACCGGCATCAGCGTATGGGCAAGCTGGTCCTGAGTCAGACTGTAGAGTGCATAAGTCTGGTCCTTCGCACCAGTCTGGGAAGTGCGAAGCGCATACCTCCCATTAGGCAAATGTTCTATCCGCGCATAATGTCCGGTTGCAATATAATCCGCCCCAATCTTAAGACTTCTCTTAAGGAGGGCCTCCCATTTGACTAAACGGTTACATGCAATACAAGGATTGGGGGTTCTTCCTTTCAGATACTCGTCCATGAAATAGTCAATCACATTTTCCCTGAACTCCTGCTTAAAATTCATGACATAGTAGGGAATCCCAAGTGCAGCGGCCACTCTTCTCGCATCCTCCACAGCGCTTAAGCCACAGCAGCCGCCTTGTTCTTCCTCTAAGGCTCTTTCCTCATCCTGCCAAATCTGCATGGTGACGCCCATAACGTCATATCCCTGTTCCTTCAAAAGCCAGGCTGCCACGGAGGAATCTACTCCTCCGGACATCCCGACCACCACCTTTTTCTTTTCGATCAATATTCTTCTTCCTCTCCCTCCTCGTCCTCGTGGATATCAGACTTTGGCTTTTTTAAGCCTTCAATCTTAATTCCATGCTTTTCTGCATAATCCCACAGTGCGGCGTGGATTGCCTCCTCTGCAAGCAAGGAGCAGTGGACCTTGACTGGCGGAAGTCCGTCTAATGCCTCCATAACCGCCTTGTTGGTTACCTTAAGAGCGTCATAGATGGATTTACCCTTCACAAGCTCTGTGGCCATACTGCTTGTAGCCACAGCCGCGCCGCAGCCGAAGGTCTTAAACTTCACATCCTTTATCACCTGCTCATCGTCAATATCCAGGTAAATCCTCATGATGTCACCACACTTAGCATTACCTACAGTGCCGACTCCGCTGGCATTGTCTATCTCTCCTACATTCCTTGGATTCTGGAAATGATCCATTACTTTTTCTGTATACATTCTATCTTCCTCCTGATTTGTTATCTATGATTTACTTCTGCTCCTTCTTCATAAAATCTTCATATAAAGGCGACATATTCCTAAGCTTCCCTACAATCTCCTTAAGGGAGTCCACCACATAGTCCATATCCTCTTTCGTCGTCTCCTCACTCAGAGTCAGCCTTAGGGAGCCGTGGGCAATCTCATGAGGCAGGCCGATGGCAAGGAGTACATGGGACGGATCTAAGGAGCCGGAGGTACAGGCCGAGCCGCTGGATGCGCAGATTCCTTTTCCATCCAACATAATTAAAAGAGATTCTCCCTCCACGAACTGGAAGCTAAAATTCCCATTATTGGGAAGCCTGTCCGTTCTATGACCGTTCAGACGGCAATAAGGAATCTCCTCCATCACACGCTCAATCAGGTAATCCCGAAGCTTGCTTTCCTTCTCGGCTCGCTCTGCCATGGTTGCCGCCGCACGTTTTACAGCAGCTCCAAGACCTACGATTCCCGGAACATTCTCCGTACCTGCCCTGCGCTTCCTCTCCTGAGCCCCGCCATGGACAAATGAGCGAATCTTCACACCCTTACGGATATATAAGAAGCCGATTCCCTTTGGTCCATTCAGCTTATGGCCGCTGGCGCTTAACATGTCGATATGATATTCATCAACATGGATCGGCACCTGTCCAAAGGCCTGAACCGCGTCCGTATGGAAAAGAATCCCCTTTTCATGGGCAATCTCGCCAATCTCCCTGATGGGCTGAATGGTTCCAATCTCATTGTTGGCAAACATGACAGAAATCAATATTGTAGTTGGACGGATGGCTTTTTTCAAGTCATCAAGCTTCACCTTCCCGTCTTCATCCACATCAAGATATGTTACTTCAAATCCTCTCTTTTCCAGATATTCTGCCGTATGGAGGATCGCATGATGCTCAATCTTTGTCGTAATAATATGATTCCCTTTATCTCCATATGCTTCGGCAGCCGCCTTAAGCGCCCAGTTGTCAGCCTCCGAGCCTCCTGCTGTAAAATAAATCTCGTTGCTCTTTGCCCCCAGAACGCCGGCAATAATATCCCTCTGCCCGCTGATTACCTCCTTATTGCCGGCTGCAAAGCTGTAAACGCTGGAAGGATTGCCAAACTTCTCTGTAAAATATGGAAGCATTGCTTCTACCACCTCTGGCGCCGTTTTTGTTGTTGCCGCATTGTCTAAATATATCAGTTTTTCCATAAATATTCTTTTCCTCCGTTTCCAATTTATCGTCTATTTATTCCCTCACGGGGAGACGGACTTAGTCCGACATAATATAGCTCTACCGGTTACACTTGGGATTCTCAAGCTCTCCTTTGGGATTCACCGTCCGGCTCTCTAAAACCAACTCGTCTAACATCATGTGGTCTACCGTCTCATTAATACTCTCGTTAATCTTCTGCCATACATACTTGGTCACACATCCCTCCGCCGCCATACATCCCTCCTCGGAATAAAACGCCGCGCACTTTACCGGCTCAAGACTACCCTCCAATGCACGAAGCACGTCTCCTACGGAAATCTCCCTGACATTCCTTGCCAGTACATACCCGCCTGTGGCGCCGCGGATGCTGCGCACCAGACCAGCCTTCTTAAGAAGGCCCACCAACTGCTCAAGATAACGCTCCGAGATATCCTGGCGCGCTGCTATCGAACTGATGGAAACCGGCTCGTCCTCACTGTACCTGGCCAAATCAATCATCGCACGAAGCCCGTATCTTCCTTTCGTAGAAAGCTTCACTTACTCACCTTCTTTTTAATTCCTAGTTAATTGCTAGGATATTTTCCATATGTAGGATAACACCGCTTTTTTGTTCTGTCAAGTCCTAATACGGAATATGTTTTAATAAACAGCAGCAATGCCGGTATCCTCCGGCGTCAGGAGTTATTATGTCACGAAAACATACGATTCTCAAGGGCACCTTTATCTTAACAATGACTGGGTTTGCCACTCGGTTTATGGGATTTTTTTATCGTATCTTCTTAAGCCATACCTTCGGTGAGGAAGGAGTCGGCCTCTATCAGCTTGTATTTCCAATCTACGCACTGTGCTTTTCTCTCACTTGCGTCGGCATTGAGCTTGCTCTCTCCCGCTGTATCGCTGCCCGCATGACCCATGGAAAGCAAAAGGAGGCCCGCGAGCTTCTCTATACCAGCCTCTTTCTTACGGTCACAGCCTCTATCCTTGTCACCCTCGTTCTGCAAAGATACGCTATGCCTATTTCTGAAGTATTTCTGCACGAGCCGCGGTGCGCCGACCTGCTGATTATCCTCTCCTATGCATTTCCATTTGCATCGGTGCATAGCTGCATCTGCGGGTATTATTTCGGTCTGAAGCAAACCGGTATTCCTGCTATCTCCCAATTTGTAGAGCAGACGGCAAGGATTTTAAGCGTCTACCTGCTGTACCTGTATGGAATTCGTTCAGGAATCCATTTCGGCGTATCCATCGCAGTTGCCGGCATGATTGCAGGAGAAATCTTCTCCTCCATCTTCTGCCTGCACGCTTTGTTTGGCAAAAATGTCCTGGCTTCCCTGTCCCGTTTCCATTTCCGCGGATGTTTGAAGCACAGCCGTGAACTGCTATCCCTCTCTGTACCGCTGACCGCAAGCCGAGTGCTGTTAAACCTCTTACAGAGTATCGAGGCCGTGTCCATCCCTGTCCGCTTGCAGCACTATGGGATGTCCCTTTCGGAATCCTTAAGCACTTATGGGGTACTTACAGGTATGGCCCTGCCCTGTATCCTGTTTCCCTCTGCCATCACAAATTCTGTGTCAACCATGCTTCTTCCCACCGTGGCAGAAATCCAGGCCCTCAACCACAGAAAGGAGTTATCCGCGCTGATTCAGAAGGTGACTTATTCCTGTATCTTTCTCGGCAGCATTTGCTGTGTGAGCCTGTTAAGCTTCGGAAAATGGATAGGAGCCATCCTGTTCCACAGTCCTATGGCGGGAGACTACATCATTACCCTTGCCTGGATGTGTCCCTTTCTGTATACGAATAACACTCTGATTAGCATGATTAACGGAATCGGAAAGACGACCCTTTCCTTTTGTATCAACTTCTCAAGCCTTGGAATCCGAATCGTCAGCGTCTTCCTTATGATTCCCTTGTTCGGAATCGAGGGATATCTGTGGGGACTGTTAGCAAGCCAGGTCTGTATTTTCCTTTTCTGTCTTGCATATCTTAAGTATTATCTGCGCAAAACTGCATAAATCATAACCAATGAGTGAAATATCTGTGAAAAATACTCTGAATTCATAGACATTACGGACACAATCCTTTAAAATTATAGATACGAAAGGGCATACATAACGGTGTGCCCTTTCGGTATAACTTTTAGAGCAGTATAAAAATATTTACGGTGTAAGACAGGAGGTTTATAACATATATGAGTACACGTAAGAAAAAAAAGAACGGGCTTGTCTATCTGCTTCTTCTGATTGTCCTTGTTCTTTGTATTTTTGTTTTTTTGGGGATTAAACAGCAAAAGGATGCCATGGCGGCAAGACCTATGGCGGCAAAACTAGAGCCATGGAAGTTAGATGCTGCATTTTCCGGCAAAGATTTTAGCGAAGCTTCTCTGTCTCAGATCCAATGCCAAAAAGACGGGTATGTGGACGACAGCTATGTAGAAATTGTGAATCAGCAGTTATCCGTTATTCCCTCATATCTTCAGGATGCGTTTGTGAAGGACGGATGGTCTGTCTATGTGACTGACCTAGACATTGGACAGACCTATTATCCCGGACAGTTTGATATGGTTATGGCTACCACCAACTATGATGAGAGCCGGATTCTGATTGAGGACAGAATGGATGCGGTACGGGAATCTCCCATTCATGAAGTAGGCCATTGGTTCGATATCTATCTTGGTTTAGCGTCTAATACGGAAATATTTACAGGAATCTACAATGAAGAGAGCGCCGCTTTTATTCGGGCATACGGAACGGACTGTGTAAGAGACGAGATGGAATTCTTCGCAGAAGGCTTCTGGTATTACATTGTTAATCCCGCCAAGCTCCAATCCGTAAGCCCCCAGCTATACCAATTTATCCATTCTCTGTATTGCTATTTCCGTATACACAGAACCTGGTATGAGTACAGCAGTATCTTTGCATAGAATAAAACCTGCGCCCTTTCGATTTATGAGAGGGTCTTTATAAACAACTCCATGATGATGGGATTCACATAACATTCCAGCAGAATCCCTAGAGAGACAAACAGAATCATGCTGACCGTCTTGGACAGGTTCCACTTGGACTCTGGATAGGTAAAGATATACCACAAAAGCACGATATAACCTGCCCCATAGAACACGAAATGGGGTGTCAGCGCAATCAGGCAGAGAATGACTCCCTTGACACCCATTTTCAAAACCGCCGACGTCATGAGCATCCCTCCGCAAAAGCCTGTCCATGCCAGGAAAGTCCCTGCAACGGCTTTGCGGAGTCTGGTACAGCCCAGGGCGGCCACCAGCACAAGGGGAACGACTCTCACTCTGATGACATACCACATGTATTCCATCACGTCAATCTCCGCCTGACTGTACTGGGTCAGAAAGAATTCATTGAAAATCCCCATGCTGGCAATATAATCCTTGGACATCACATTCCCATAGACAATCCCAATCAAAAAACCCAGCATACAAAACACGATTAAAAACTTCTTGTTTTCCTGTATCCTCACAAAAGCTCCTCCCTCTGTTCAAGATACTTCATTATATGCCGGGTATCCTATTATATTCTTTTATTTATATCCTTTTATTTTTCTGTCTCGTTCATTCTTGTGTATCTGTTAGGACATCTTTAACTACTTGAGATACTTCGACTCGTACGCCAGAAGCGCCGCGATGGTCTTGGAATCCTCAATCTTTCCTGTGAAGATCATCTCCTTTAATTCATCTATGGTATACGCCTTTACCTCCACATACTCCCCTTCATCCAGCTTCTGGGACGCAGGGATCAAATCTTTTGCCACATAAATCTCAATCTTCTCATTACAGAAGGCAACCGTTGTCCTAAGCGTAAGCAGCCATTCCAGCTTCTCAGAGCGATACCCTGTTTCTTCCTCCAACTCCCTTCTTGAACACTCAAGCCCCGATTCATCCGGTGTATCCAGCTTTCCCGCCGGAATCTCAAGGGTCTTTCTGTCAAGTGCGTTCCGATACTGCTGTACCATCAGAATCCTTCCGTCCTCCATCACAGGCACAACTGCCGCCGCACCGTCATGCTGAATAAAATCCCATTCTGCCGTACCTCCGTTTGGAAACTCTATATAGTCCTTGTATACACTGAGAATAGCCCCCTTATAGATTAACTTTCTTCCTGTCCGTTTAATTTCATCACTCATGCTTTATTACCATCCCTTTATCGAAAATTGCTGCACCTTTATTACATCTGAATACACGCCTAAATATAAAAATAAGGAAAGCCCTAAACTCTTTCAATTCAAGACTTTCCTTAGTTTTCATATCAATCTTTCCTGCAAAACCTTACTTAGCATAGCTTGTAACCCGTGATTCACGAATCACATTCACCTTAATCTGTCCGGGATATTCTAACTCATACTCAATCTGCTTCGCAATATCCCTTGCCATTAATACCATGTCTGCATCAGATACCTGCTCTGGAACTACCATAACTCGAATCTCTCTACCTGCTTGAATCGCAAAAGATTTATCAACCCCCTTGAACTGGTTGGTGATATCTTCTAATTGTTTTAACCTGTTTGTGTATGTTTCTAATGTCTCTCGTCTTGCGCCTGGCCTTGCGGCTGAAATCGTATCTGCCGCTTGTACCACACAGGCAACCAGACTTTCTGGTTCTACGTCGCCATGATGCGCCTCAACTGCATTGATAACCGTTGCGGATTCTTTGTACTTTCTGCAAAGATCCACACCAATCTGGATATGTGAGCCCTCCACATCATGATCGATAGATTTGCCCACATCGTGTAAAAGTCCGGCACGCTTGGCGATTCTGACATCCAGTCCAATCTCGCCAGCCAAAAGCCCAGCCAGTTGTGAAACTTCAATCGAATGCTTCAATGCATTCTGTCCATAACTGGTTCTAAACTTCATACGGCCAAGTAATCGGATTAGTTCCGGATGGATTCCATGAACTCCCACTTCCAGGGCCGCCGCCTCTCCTTCTTCTCGAATCATGGCATCTACTTCTTTCTGCGCTTTTTCAACCATCTCCTCAATTCTTGCCGGATGAATTCGTCCGTCAACAATCAATTTCTCCAGCGCAATCCTCGCGACCTCTCTGCGGATTGGATCAAAACCGGACAATACAACCGCCTCCGGTGTATCGTCAATGATCAGCTCAACACCCGTCATCGTCTCCAATGTACGGATATTGCGCCCCTCACGCCCAATAATCCTTCCCTTCATCTCATCGCTTGGAAGCTGCACGACCGAAATCGTAGTCTCCGCAACATGATCTGCCGCACATCTCTGGATTGCAGTCACGACATATTCCTTTGCCTTCTTGTCTGCTTCTTCCTTCGCCTGCGCCTCTAATTCCTTAATCATCTTAGCGGTGTCATGTTTTACATCGTCTTCAACAGTTTTTAACAAATATTCTTTTGCTTGTTCGGAGGTAAGTCCTGAGATTCTTTCTAGTTCCTGTACTCTCTGGCTGCCCAGCTCTTCCACTTTCGCTTCGCGCTGTCTTAGCTGTTCTTCCTTTGCTGTAAATCCTGCCTCACGCTTCTCAATGGCGTCTGCTTTCTTATCTAAAGCCTCTTCCTTGGAAAGAACGCGCTTCTCATAGCGTTGTAACTCATTCCTGCGTTCCTTAGTCTCTTTTTCAAGTTCATTCTTGTTCCTGATAGACTCTTCTTTAATCTCCAAGAGAGACTCCTTCTTCTTTGCCTCAGCCGTCTTTACTGCATCATCAATAATCTCCCTGGCTTTCGTCTCCGCATTCCCAATCTTAGAATCTGCATTCTTCTTAAGATTGGAAACTGTCAGGAAATGACTGATGACTGCCGCTGCCGCGATCAGCACAACTCCTACAGCAATCCATATTCCATTCGGCACAGGAGCACCTCCTTATTCAGTTTTCATTGTACAACTACAACACTTAAATTCTATACTGTTTTGACGAAGATGTCAAGCATTCCGCCCATAACATTTGAACATCTGCATATATGTCAGTTACTGTTCAATCAAAACATGTATCAGTAAGGTTCATGAATCTCCATCACCTGACGAATCTCGTCATACTTAAACCCCTTGCGCATCAAGTAGCCGGCTATCTTTTGCTTCTGGGTGTAGTCCGCCGTATCTGAATTGAACTTCTTCTTACGCAGAAGACTCTCAATGGCAGCCTTAGAAGCCTCCCCGTCATAGTATTCCTCCAAAGCCTGATTTACATCTTCTCTGGCAATCCCCTTTTGGCACAGGGCGGCATAGAGCTCTTTTCGACTCTTCCTGTTCTTACGCCCTTCTATAAAGCTGCGGGCATATTCCACATCATTCAGATAGCCAAAGGACTTCACGTAAGCTAGCGCTTCCTTTGCGACGCTCTCAGGATATCCTCCCTGCAAAAGCTTCCCGCGAAGCTGGGCCTCTGTGCGCCCCATGTCATTTAACAGATGCAAAGCTCTGGCCTTAGCCCTTTTTAGAACCACCTTCTGAAGAATCTCCTGATAAACCTCTTCTGCCAGTTCCCTCTCTGCCTCTATATGATATCTGGACAGCTCTCCCTTATACAAAACAAATGAGGGCTGCTCGTCCACATATACCTGGAACCTGGTCTTCGTCACAGGCTCAATCTTCGTTACCGTCATATCTGTTCCACATACTTCCTAAACTAAATCATCATCCTCTGTATCCGACTCCTTTGACATGTTATTGACGTCTGCCTCAGGCTCCTCTGACGCTTCTTCTGCCTTCTCCGGCTCCTTGGCCTTCCCAGACGCCTTCTTGCCGCCCTTCTTGCCGCCGTCCTTTAACATAGGCTTCACATTCTTGTCCTCCAGCGGCGCATCCTCCCCGATCTGATAGTGGCTGCGTATCTTCGCTTCCAGCTCCTCCATCACCTCCGGATGCTCCTTCAGATAGGTCTTAGCATTCTCTCGTCCCTGCCCGATCTTGTCTCCATTGTAGGCAAACCAGGCGCCGCTCTTGCTTACCAGCTTTAAATCCACGGCTAAATCCAGGATATCACCTTCCTTGGAAATCCCCTTCCCGAACATGATGTCAAACTCCGCCTCCTTAAACGGCGGCGCAATCTTATTCTTCACCACCTTCACACGGGTTCGGTTCCCCACCATGTCTCCGCTCTGCTTAAGGGTCTCAATCCTTCTGACATCCATACGTATGGACGCGTAGAACTTAAGAGCGCGTCCTCCCGTCGTAGTCTCCGGATTCCCGAACATGACGCCCACCTTCTCACGGAGCTGGTTAATAAAGATTACGACACAGTTGGACTTACTGATTACAGGCGTCAGCTTGCGGAGAGCCTGGGACATCAACCTCGCCTGAAGCCCCACATGGCTGTCTCCCATATCCCCTTCAATCTCCTGCTTGGGCACCAGCGCCGCAACAGAATCCACAACGATAATATCCATGGCTCCAGAGCGCACCATGGTCTCCGTAATCTCAAGAGCCTGGTCACCGCTGTCCGGCTGTGAGATATACAGTTCGTCAATGTCAACGCCGATATTCTTGGCATAAACCGGATCCAGCGCATGCTCTGCGTCAATAAATCCGGCAATTCCTCCCCTTTTTTGCACCTCTGCAATCATATGTAGCGCAACCGTGGTCTTACCGCTGGATTCCGGTCCATATACCTCCACAATCCTTCCGCGGGGAACTCCGCCAAGCCCTAATGCCAGGTCAAGACTTAAGGAGCCTGTAGGAATGGTCTCCACCGTTACCTGTGCCTTGGGATCACCAAGCTTCATAACCGTACCTTTTCCAAAATCCTTCTCAAGCTTCGCTATCGCAGCATCCAATGCCTTTTTCTTATCTTCATTTGCCATCTTACAATCTCCTTCTGCTCTACGAACGAATGTTCGTTTTCTAAATAATATACTAGTATACTTGTTACAAAATGTCAACACCCAATTCAGGAAAATACAGGAAAAACTTTGGACTTATTCAGACGTACATTTTAGAAACTGTTCAGAAAAACATAAATTCATCAGACCACTCTAACGTCTCTGACTGTTTTTAAAATACCATACTTTCTCTCTTTTTGTCAACCACAGGCTTCCAAATCTTGTATTTCCAGGTTAAAGCAGCGCCAGCTTCGTAATCCAAAGAAGGGCCCAGTTCATATCTCTCTCCCTCACATCCTTTTTGGTTACCACCTGATAAGAAGCAATCTCCTCCCCTTCAAGGAAATACCTGACGCTTCCCACCACGTCCCCCTCATGCACAGGCGCCCTTAAGGAATCCTTCAACTCGGTCTTTACCTGAACTCCCTCGTCTGCCCGAAGAAGCAGAGAAATCTCATCCTTGCCCTCCACTTGGACCGGAACCAAAAGCTCTGTCTCATATGGCATTTTCTCCTCCACGCCATTTTTTACCTTCACCTCTGGCAAAGCTACGTCCTCCCACACATCCCTGTACTGGTAGTTGGCAATCCCATACTCCATCAATTTGCGGGTATCCTTCCATTTATAGCTCTTATTATTTGGCCAGCCGCATGCCAAAAGAGCCACAATAAAGGTCCTTCCGTCCCGTTCTAACGCCCCCACATAGCAGTAGCCTGCATCCGAAGTAAAGCCGGTCTTTCCAGTCAGCGCCCCCTCCATCATATCCAGGAACGCATTGTGGTTGACACAGGAAAAGCGGCGGCTCCCTTCCACATCGCTGAACTGGTAATTCTTTGTCCGTGTAATCTCAAGAAATTCCTCCCTTTTGGGGGACTGCATAATACAGTAGCGCATAATCGTCGCCAAATCTCTTGCCGTGGTGGAGTGTATCCCGTCCTCGTCGCTGTCGTCCAGCCCGTTTGGGGTCACAAAATGGGTATCGTGACATCCAAGCTCCTCTGCCTTCTGGTTCATCAGCTTCGCAAATTCCTCCACCGTACCTGAAATGCCCTCCGCAATCACCACAGCGCTGTCATTGTGGGATTCCAGCATCAGTGAATACAAAAGATCCTTAAGATAGAACTGCTCCTGGTCTTTGACGCCAAGCTTGACCTTGGGCCTTCCCGCCGCATAAGCCGAAGCCGTCACCACCTGCCCTTCCTCCTGGTTTTCAAGCGCCAGGATACAGGTCATAATCTTGGTGGTGCTTGCCATAGGCCGAAGCTCATTTTCTTCTTTTCCAAATAAAACACGCCCACTGTCAGCATCCATCAAGACTGCTGACCGGGCGTATAACTCCGTTGGAGCCTTTGCCCGTTCCTCTGCCCCCACCAGAATATTTCCGTATCCAGAGAGCAACAAACAAATCACGAGACTCCATACTATCATTTTCTTTTTCATCCGCCACACCACATATCACAACATTACTGCAATATATGTAAACATCTTCCCACCTATTCCTGAAAATCTCCTCGTCTTCCCAATGCCGCCTTAATCAGATATCCAGCTTAAGCTGCACCTCTTCCTCTGCCTCCTCCTTGAAGCTCTCCATCTGCTCGGCGTTTAAGCTTGGCAGGTCATCCACAGACTGGACGCTGAAACGCCTTAAAAATTCCTCCGTAGTCCCAAACAAAATCGGTTTTCCCGGCGCATCAAGCCTTCCGCACTCACACACCAGATTATACTCCACCAGCTTATTGACGGCATGATCCGACTTCACCCCACGAATCTTCTCAACCTCCAGCTTGGTCACAGGCTGCTTGTATGCAATAATCGACAGCGTCTCAAGAAGAACATCCGTCAGCACATACTTTTTCGGCTGCTTTGCCACGCGAATCAGATACTCATAAGTCTCCTTCTTTGTACACATCTGAAACGCGTCCTGAAGCTCAATCACCCGAATTCCCCTGTCCTCTGACTCATACTTATCCATCAGCCTGTGTATAATCCTGCGGGTCGTATCCTTGTCATGCCCGATTGCGGCTGCAATCTTCTCCAATTCCACGGAATTCCCCATGGTAAAAAGTACTGCTTCTATAACTCCCTCTAATCTGCTAATTTCCACTTCGTCCATAATCCCTTTCCACCTCTTAGACTCCTAAGCCCGTCATCCCTTTTAGGCAAATGCCTTGGACTGAATCATAATCTCATCAAAAGGATGCTCCTGCTCAATCACAATGGTCCCCTCCTTCATCAACTGTAGGATAGCCAGAAAGGTCACCACAATCTGTATCTTAGAGCCCTGGCTTTCAAGCAGCTCCCGAAACAAAAATCTTTTATGCCCCTTGGCATATTCCGCTACATAATGGAGTTTATCCGGCAGCGTTACTTCTTCTTTTTCAATCTTTCCAAACTTACTCCGAACAGGGTCAATCTTATCCACCCGCCTTTTCATCACTTCCCTGAACACCTTATGAAGATGGGAAAGGGTAAGCTCTCCAAGCAGCTCGTCCAGATTCACTGGCTCCTCGTACTCCCGCACCTCGTCTGGAATGGTAGGCAGTTTGTACATCACCTGCTCTCCCTCCACCTGTCTGTCTCTCAGCTCATAAGACATATATTTATACATCTTATATTCCAATAGCTGAGCAACCAACTCCTGGCGCGGGTCTTCCTCCTCCCCTTCCTCATTGACCTCTTTGGGAAGCAGCATCCGGCACTTGATATCCAAAAGCGTCGCCGCCATCACCAAGAACTCACTCATAATGTTCAGATCTTCCTTCTCCATGGCCTTGATGTAATCCATATACTGATTTGTAATCTCCACAATCGGAATATCGTAGATATCAATCTTATTTTTATCAATTAAATGCAGCAATAAATCCAACGGTCCTTCAAAGACCTGCAGTTTTACCGGAATCCCCATAGAACTCTCCTAAATATATCCTCTGATTACTCATTATCTTCTTAAATTACAACCGTACTATTATACAGGATAATTTCCGTTTCCACAAGTTCCAGATTAAAATTCCATCACCACAATCTCCGCTGGATTAAACAGCCGGATTGGGACAGAATGTACGCCAAGCCCCTTGCTCACCACAGCAGTCCCATCCCCAATCTCATAACATCCTCCGGAATAGTTGGGAAACAGGGTGAAGTCCGGCGCCACCACGCCCCCGATAAACGGAATACGCATTACCCCACCATGGTAATGCCCCGACAGAATAAGATCTGCCCCCCAGTCATGGTAAGCTGGAATATGGGCCGGATGATGCGCCATCAATATCTCATATGCCTCCCCTGCTTCACCGATTCTGGCCTCAATGTCAGCCTTGCTAATTCGATTCCTCGTCCACCTCTCATACCCTAGAAGGGGGATCTCAAGACCTGTAATCCGGATTCTGTTTTCATCCCACAAAAGAGTCACGGATTCATTCTCCAGGAAACGAATCCCCGCCTTCTCAAGCTGTCTCTTATAATCCCAAAAGGAACGCTTATATTTCCTTGGACGCTCCTTCATCTTCTGCTCGTGGTTGCCGTTGGCATAATACACCGGACAGACAGCCGGAAGCCGCGACAAAAATTTCACCGTATGCTCATAGGAGGAATGGTCCTTGCGAAGCAGCATATCTCCTCCCACCAGAATTAAGTCCGGCTTCTCCCTGACAACGGCGCGAAAAAGAGGCTCATTCTCTTTTCCGTAACAATAGTTGTGCAGATCGCTTAGAAAAATAATCTTCTTTGGCTTCTTAAGATTGGAAAGCTTTTGGGATATGATCCTATAGCGTGTCACATGGAAGCAGCGCAGCTCACGCGCCAGCTCTCCCACCGCCAGAACCATGAACACTCCTATTATCTTTATCAATATTCTCAATATTCTTCTCTCCTTTTCATCTTGGATAATTATATAATTATTCCTGTCAATTTGCAAATAGATATGTTAGAATAAATCTAAAAGAAATATTATTTATTAAGGGAGGTTTATTCATATGACTGTACCAGAAAGGATCTCGGCCCTTCGCGCTCTCATGGAGGAAAAAGGGTACGACGCATACCTGATTCCTACAGACGACAATCATCAGAGCGAATATGTAGGAGAGCATTTTAAGGCAAGGGCATTTATGACAGGTTTTACCGGCTCTGCCGGAACCGCTGTTATTACGAAGACAGAGGCAGGACTTTGGACAGACGGCAGATACTTTATTCAGGCGGCAAATCAGCTTGAGGGAAGCGGAGTTACACTGTTTAAGATGGGGCAGCCCGACGTTCCAACCCTTGAGGACTATATCGCGGACGTCATTCCAGAAGGAGGCACGCTGGGATTTGACGGACGAGTAGTGGCCATGGGAGAAGGACAGGCCTTAATGTCCGCACTCCTTCCCAAGAATGGTAAGATTGACTATTCAGCGGATTTAGTAGATAAGATTTGGGAGGACCGTCCGCCGTTGTCCGAGAAGCCGGCATTTGCCCTGGGAATCGAATATACAGGCGAGAGTACGGCAGACAAGCTGACCCGCATCAGGGAGGCCATGAAGCAGGAGGGAGCCAACGTCCATATCCTTGCTGCGCTGGATGATATCTGCTGGACCACCAACTTAAGAGGCGATGATATCGAGTATTTTCCCCTTCTTCTTTCCTACGCCATCATTACTATGGAGGATATGAAGCTTTATGTAGACGAACGTAAGCTAACTGCCGAGATGAAGGAGACTCTGGCAAAAGATGGTATTTCCATCCACCCGTACAACGCCGTTTACGAGGATGTCAAGAACTTGAAGGCCGAGGACAGCGTACTTGTTGACCCGTCAAGGCTGAATTACGCCCTTTACAACAATATTCCGAAAGGGGCGAAGGTCATTGAGAAGATGAATCCGGAAGTGCTGATGAAGGCAATGAAGAATGACACTGAGCTTAAGAACATTATCAATGCCCATATCAAGGACGGTGTGGCAGTCACCAGATTCATGTACTGGCTGAAGAAGAATATTGGAAAGACAAAGATTACGGAAATCAGCGCCGCCGAAAAGCTTGATTCCTTCCGAAAGGAGCAGGAGGGCTATCTGTGGCAGAGCTTTGAGCCAATCTGTGGCTCTGGAGAGCACGCCGCTATCGTTCACTACGCTGCCACCCCTGAAACCAATGTTCCAGTCACTACCAACGGCTTGTTCCTGACGGACACAGGCGGCGGATATATGGAGGGCTCTACGGACATTACAAGAACCTTTGCCTTCGGAGAGATTACAGACCGGATGAAAGAGGATTTCACGACAGTGCTTCTGTGCAACCTGCATCTGGCCCGCGCCGTATTCCCTCACGGTATCTCCGGCTTTAACCTGGATGCCATGGCAAGGATGCCTGCCTGGGAGCGGGGACTGGACTATAATCACGGAACAGGCCACGGCGTGGGTTATCTGATGAACATCCACGAGGCTCCCGCTGGTTTCCGCTGTGCAGTCCGCGAAAAGGAAAAGGCTCCTCTTGAGGCAGGCATGGTCATCACCAATGAACCAGGGCTTTATATTGAAGGCTCTCACGGTATCCGCACCGAGAATGAGCTGGTGATAAGAAAAGGCCCAAAGACAGAGTACGGACAGTTCCTTTATTTTGAGCCGATCACCTATGTTCCCATTGATTTGGACGCGGTCAAGCCGGATATGATGAGACAGGAGGATAAGGAGCAGTTGAACGCTTATCATGCAAAGGTATACGAACTCGTTTCCCCCCCATCTCAATGATGAGGAGAGGGAATGGCTTAAGGAGTATACAAGGGCTATTTAAGTTTATCCTGCTCTGAATATAGCAATAAAAAAATCATGCATCAAAGGGTGCATGATTTTTTTTATTTATTCCCTATTGACATTCTTAAATATCTGTGCTTTAATACATTTATAGTTAATTACTCAACTAACTAACCACTCAAGCAACTAGCAAATAGAGCAAGGAGGATTTCCATGAAACTAAACCTTGACCAAGAAAAGCCTATTTTCATCCAGATTGCCGAAGGCATTGAGGACGGAATCTTAACAGGGGCATTTCCGGAGGAAAGTCAGATACCTTCCATCACGGAATTTTCCGTTAATTATAAGATTAATCCCGCCACAGCCCTCAAAGGAATCAATCTGCTGGTGGATGAAGCAATCATTTTCAAAAAAAGGGGGGTCGGCATGTTTGTAGCACAGGGAGCCGTAAGTAAACTGCAAAAGAAAAGACAAGACCAGTTCTATAATAATTATATCAGCAGGCTGGTAGAGGAAGCTAAGAGACTGGGAATTACCAGTGACGAGATTATCGCAATGATTGAAAGGGGATTTGTACAATGAGCAGAATCGAAGTAAAAGACGTATCCAAGTCATTTAAAGACACACAGGCGCTCTCCTGCGTCAACCTGTGTTTTGAGGAGAATACCATCTACGGCCTCCTTGGAAGAAACGGCGCCGGCAAGTCCACTCTCCTTAACATTATCAACAACCGTCTGTTTGCCGACAGCGGCAGGGTCACCCTCGATAATAAAAGCCTTACCGAGAATACCGACGCGCTCTCCTCATGTTTTCTCGCCAATGAAAGCAACCTGTATCCGGAGGGGATGAAGGTTTCGCAGGCGTTGAAGTGGAGCCAGGAATTTTACCCTGATTTTGACAGGGAATATGCAAAGAAGCTTTGCGAGAGCTTTAAGCTGCCCGTGAAAAAGAAAATCAAAGACCTGTCAACCGGATACCGGTCCATTTTCCAAAATATTGTCGCCTTGTCCGTGAACGTACCCTTCGTATTCCTGGACGAACCGGTTCTGGGCCTTGACGCCTGCCACAGAGATTTATTCTACCGAACTCTGATTGAGAAATACTCTGAGCAGCCCTTTACCATTGTAATCTCCACCCATCTAATTGAGGAGGCAGCGAATCTAATCGAGCATGTGGTTATCATTAAAAATGGGGAGATTATACGCAATGAACCCTTGGATACCCTTCTTGACAGCGGCTACTGTATCAGCGGGCCTGGGGCAAAGATTGACGCATATATGGAAGGGAAAGAGGTTATCGGAGTGGACACCTTGGGCGGGTTAAAGACCGCTTATGTCATGGGCGCTCCTGCTTCCCAGCTTCCCTCAGGAACAGAAGTTTCCAAAATGGACCTGCAGAAATTATTCATCCGTCTGACGGATGGCGCCTAACGAACCAGTGATTCAAATAGAAAGAGGTATCTGATTATGAAAAAAATGATGAAATATCAATTAAAGGACCTGCTGCTTGGCTACTTTGTCTATGCTTTAATCATGATTCTGCTTACAGCCGTTGTGTCCGTTATTTCCATAAATTATAGCAACGTGAATGTAAGCGTAAACGGTAATGGCTTCTCAAGTGTAATCTTCTGTTTTGTGGTCACAATCTCCATATACAAAGAGCATTGCCAACTGGCGTTACAGAACAGTATTTCCAGAAAAGATTTCTTCCGAAGCACCATCTGCGTAATCACAATCATAAGCTTTATGTGCGCGCTGCTGGATGTGCTTCTTCGGGTAATCAGCCAGGTTTCCCTGTTTTCTGCCGGAACGAATAATTTTAGCCTCAGCAGCTTTGTGTTCCTGTTCTATCCGAAATTTCTTGAGAGGAGCAATGAAGCTTTTGTAATAGCTGTGGGGTTTTTCATGTCATTTTTTATCTGCCTTATGTTTGCCGTACTCGGACTTTTGATTGCCGGAATCTACTTAAGGCTGCCGAAAAAATTCCGGACCGTTTATTGTGTTGCGCTGCCGATAGCATTCTGCGGATTACTCCCTGGCATTTCAGCCATTGCATTCTTTTCTCCGGGGCCTGTACGCAGGTTTGCTGAATTTTTGCTGAAGATTATGAATACGCTGGATATTATGGGAACTGCCAGCGGAAGTCCCTTTCGCGGGATGCTGACGTTTACGGTTGTCTCGGTGATTATGACAGGAATCTGCTATCGTATTCTGAGGAAAACGGATATGGTTTAGAACACCTTTATATTATCACTGACAAAAAGGGGGTAGTGCATAAGCCTCTACCCCCGTACCTTCGTCCCGTTCCCGTCTCTTTTCCCCATCTTAAGCCGACCAAGGGACACCTCTCTTTCTCCAACCATGACCTTCACCTCAGCCCCTTCCTCAAGAAGATAAGCCTCCTTAACCTCGTCATCCTTCCTAAGCTTCATCCCTCGCACGCCTATGGCGCCCTTCTTCTTCTCAGCTACCTCCTCTGCGGAAAATTTCAGGAAATATCCGTCCTTTGTCCTAAGGACCACGCTCTGGTCCTCACAGATGACCCCAACGGTAACCACCATATCGTCCGCTTGAAGCTTCGTGGCCCCAATGGTCCGCTTGGCCACCTGAAATTCATTACCGTCAACCTTCTTGACCATCCCCTGCTTTGTTGCAAAGAACAGTCTGGCATAGCGCATCTGCTCAGAGTCACAGAGATATACAATCTCCTCCTGAGTGCTGTCATAGTTACTCACATTGTCAATAGGAATTCCCTTATCGCGGAACTTCCCATAGGGTAAATCCAGCACCTTAACCTGATGCATCTTCCCTGTATTGGTAAATACACAGAGCTTCCCTGTGTTCATACAAGAGATAATATACTTATTCTCAGCGTCCGCTGCCTCCTTGTTCCTTCCATAAGTATTACTGTCTACTGTCTTTGCATAACCAAACCGGTCCATCAGGAACACCACTTCCTGTTCCTCCACCTTCTTCTCCTCGTAGACCGCCTCCTGAGCGTTCTCCACCACGGTGCGCCGTTTGCGGGCAAATTCAGCCTTAAGCCTGTCCAAATCCTCGATAATGACCTGCGCCATAGAATCATAATTGTTCAGAATCTCCTCATAACGGGCAATCTTTGCAAGAGTCTCGTCATGCTCCTTCATAAGCGCCTCAATCTCCAGGCCAATCAGCTTATAAAGGCGCATCTCCAGAATTGCCGTTGCCTGCCTCTCTGTAAACCGAAGCATGGACGCCATCTTCTTGGAAATCTTGGTCTTAAACTTGATATTGTCAGTCACACCGCTTACCAGGCAAGCCTTAGCGTCCTTCACAGACTGGCTTCCCCTGAGAATCTCTATAATCAGGTCAATCACGTCGCATGCCTTGATTAACCCCTCCTGAATCTCCTTCTTATCCTTCTCCTTATTCAAAAGGTTCTGGTACTTTCTGGTGGCCATCTCAAACTGAAAATCCACATGATGCTCAATAATCTTCTTAAGCCCCATGGTTTCCGGTCTTCCGTTTGCAACTGCAAGCATATTTACCCCGAAGGTATCCTCAAGGCGGGTCTTTTTATAAAGCATGTTGGTCAGATTCTCAATATCCGCACCCCTCTTTAGCTCAATGACAATCCGGATTCCCTCCTTGGAGGACTGGTTGGAGATATCCACAATATCGCTGGTCTTTTTTGATTCCACTAAAGCGCAGACATCATTTAAAAACTTCCCAATCCCCGCGCCAATCATGGTATATGGAATCTCGGTGATCACAAGACGACTCTTGCCGCCCTTCATCTCCTCAACCTCCACCTTGCCCCGAATCTTTATCTTGCCTGCTCCATTTTCATAAATGTCCAGAAGGTCGTCCTTATTCACCACAATGCCGCCTGTGGGGAAATCTGGCCCTTTAATGTACCTCATCAACTGCTTGGTGCTGATGTCGTCATTCTTCATGTATGCCTTGACAGCGTCAATCACCTCGCCTAAGTTATGGGTGGGGATGCTGGTGGCCATACCTACCGCAATCCCCTCCGCACCGTTGACCAGGAGATTAGGAAGGCGTACCGGAAGCACCTCAGGCTCCTTCTCTGTCTCGTCGAAGTTCGGCACAAAGTCCACAATATCCTTGTCCAAATCTGCCAGATAAGCCTCCTGGGTAACCTTGGCAAGACGGGCCTCTGTATAACGCATGGCCGCCGCGCCGTCCCCTTCAATCGAGCCGAAATTCCCGTGGCCGTCAACCAGAATCATTCCCTTCTTGAATTCCTGGGCCATAACCACAAGAGCCTCATAAATCGAGCTGTCGCCGTGAGGGTGGTATTTACCCATGGTATCGCCCACGATACGGGCACATTTCCGGTAAGGCCTGTCATAGCGTATCCCCAGCTCGTGCATATCGTAGAGGGTCCGCCGCTGAACGGGCTTTAACCCGTCCCGTACATCTGGAAGGGCACGGGCAATGATAACGCTCATGGCATAATCTATATATGATTTCTTCATCACATCCGAATACTCGGTTCTGATAATCTGTGAATCCTGCATCTTATTCTCCTACCTTAAATATCTAACTCTGCCTCCGTGGCATTTTCATAGATAAATGTCCTTCTCGGCGGCACCTCTGTCCCCATGAGCATCTCCGTTACTGTGGACGCCATCCTGGCATCCTCAATCTCTACCAGCTTCAAAAGCCGCGTTTCAGGGTTTAGGGTCGTCTCCCACAACTGGTCTGCGTCCATCTCTCCCAACCCCTTGTACCGCTGAAGGGTAAAGGGCCCGTCATGGCTTCTTCGGTATCTCTCAAGCGCCTTATCGTCGTAGAGATATTCTTCCTCCCCCTTCTTGGGCATGGCCTTATAAAGAGGCGGCATGGCAATATAGACATGTCCCTCAAAGATTAACTCCGGCATAAACCGATAGAACAGGGTCAAAAGCAGAGTGGAGATATGGGCTCCGTCCACGTCCGCATCCGCCATGATAATAATCTTGTCATAACGAAGCTTACTGATGTCAAAATCATTGCCGAAGCCTTCCGAAAATCCACACCCGAACGCATTAATCATGGTTTTAATCTCTGCGTTGGCAAGGACTTTGTCAATACTGGCCTTCTCCACATTCAGAATCTTACCGCGGATTGGGAGGATTGCCTGGTACATCCTGTCCCTGGCTGTCTTGGCAGAGCCGCCGGCGGAATCTCCCTCCACAATAAAAATCTCACATTTCTTAGCGTCCCTGCTCTCGCAGTTGGCAAGCTTGCCGTTGCTGTCAAAGGAATACTTTTGCTTAGTGAGAAGGTTGGTCTTGGCCCTTTCCTCCGTCTTACGAATCTTCGCCGCCTTCTCCGCACAGCCAATCACCTTCTTAAGATTCTCAAGATTTCGGTCAAAATAGCGGATAATCTCATCACTTACCACCTTACTGCAGGCTTTGGACGCATCAGGGTTGTCCAGCTTCGTCTTAGTCTGCCCCTCAAACCTTGGGTCTGGATGCTTAATCGAGACGATGGCTGTCATTCCGTTGCGGACATCTGCGCCTGTAAAATTCGTATCCTTCTCCTTCAGGATTCCAAGTTCTCTTGCATACTGGTTGATGACAGTGGTAAACGTAGTCTTAAATCCAGTCAGATGAGTCCCGCCCTCTGCATTGTAGATATTGTTGCAGAAGCCCAGCACATTTTCATGGAACTCATTTACATACTGAAATGCAGCCTCCACCTCGATACCTTCCGCCTCTCCTTTGAAATACACAGGATCATGAACTGTCTCCTTCTTAGAATTTAAGTCCTTGATAAACCCTAAAATTCCGTCCGGCTCATGGTACACAATATGCTCTGTCTCACTCCCCCGCTTATCGTCAAATACAATCGTAAGGGTGGGGTTTAAATACGCCGTCTCATGCATCCGGCTTTTAACCTCATCCGAACGGAATTTCGTCTTCTCAAATATAGTATCATCCGGCAGGAAATTCACCTTCGTGCCGGTTTTTCTCGTCTTCCCAAGCTTCGGCAGCAGCCCGTCCTCAAGCTCAATGACCGGCTTTCCTCTCTCATAGCGGTCATGATGGATATAACCCTCGCGGCTGATCTCCACATCCATATAGACAGACAGAGCGTTTACCACAGAAGAACCTACACCGTGGAGTCCCCCGCTGGTCTTATAAGCGGTATCGTCAAACTTGCCCCCTGCATGGAGTGTGGTATAGACCACCCGCGCCGCAGACACGCCCGCTGCGTGCATCCCCACCGGCACGCCCCTCCCGTTATCGGTAACCGTAGCCGAACCGTCTTTTTCCAATATCACATGTATCTCTGTACAGAAGCCAGCCAGATGCTCATCCACAGCATTATCCACAATCTCATAAATCAGATGGTTCAACCCCTTCGTTGACACACTTCCGATATACATTCCCGGCCTTTTCCGTACTGCTTCAAGCCCTTCCAGTATGGCAATACTATCTGCATCATATGTATTCTTTGCCATATCATCAGATCCTTTCTTCGTAAATATTTCCACACCTTCCACATCTTAGCACAAAATGTAGCATTGTTCAAATACATTTTATTTTGTAAGCACAGTATCTAGTACGTCTGCCAGATATGTTACTGCATTTCGCATCTCATCCACCGTATTGGTCTGGGCTCCTGCCTCAATCAGAAGGGTCTTCGGTTTAAAATGCATATTATAGCGGTAGCCTTTTAGATAAATGTGTCTGGTAAAGCCAGGATACTTCGCGATTGCCGCAAGCTGCATCTGGAGGGAAAATGCCAGATTGTCCTGGATATACGGGTTAGCCAGATAACCGATATTGCCGTTGGCCTTGGTCCGGCTCATTCCGTTAAAAAACATGATTTGCGCCGTTTGTTTTCCGTTTATCTCTGTCACCAGATGGGTCTGCTCGCCCACACCGTCCCTGTGAAGGTCTATGACCACCTCGATACTGGGATTCTCGTCGAGAATCTTCTGTATCTCCGGCTCTGCCAAGTCGTAAGCCATACTCCTATCAAGCTTTCCGTTCACCATGTCATACACACCTTTGTGATGAATGGTTTCAATCCCGTATGTATCATTGAGAAGCTCTGTCAAAAGATTCCCCATCCCCACAATCGTTGTGCTCTCGTCTCCTGGAACGGAATCTGCGAACGCCTCCTGGGAGTGGGTATGGTAAATAAGCACCTTAGGGCCTTTCTTCGTCTGGTCAATCTTCATATTCTTTTCCAGAAGTACCTTGGCATTCAAAAGTTCTGGATCTGCCATGGTGCTGGAGTCAACGGTATAAAATGTACCTAATAGATACTCGTAATTCATCATTTTCTCCATAGATGTATCAATCTGCGGCGCAGATGTCTGAACTACCTGGGGCTCCTGCCCGTCCTTCTTCACCAGTTTTCCGTTTTCATCCACCATGTTCTCGTCATTCGCCTGATTGGCAAGAATCATCTGGTATGTCTCCTGATCCTCCACATCCGTATGTGCCAAGAATTTCCCCTCTATGTATGTGCCAAGGGGAATCATCTCCATAGCAGTTTCTGTAATCCAGTCTGCAAACGAACCGTCGTTTCCATTTTCCACATAGACGAAGCCTGTCAGAAATGTTTTCTTGGCATGCTCCATCAACAGCCTGTTTATTTTTGTCTGGTCCGTCTGTTCTGGTTTTGACGGCGGGGAAATATTCATGCAGGTATAGACTGCCAGGATTCCCAGTATGACAACAATCAATATTTGGCTGAGCTGCTTTCTTCGTTCCACATTATCACTCCATCTGCATATTAATTTCACCTTTACACAAACAGTAAGGGACTCCCCTTCCTTCGGGGCGTCCCGAACTGTCGTCCGCACAGGATATCAATTCCTTTACACTATATGACACCCATTTCCTGATTATGTGCATGTCCTCTTGAAAAAAGCATATTCAAAGCCTCCGAGATTGTATAGCTAATCCGCTTTACCGTCTCGTCAATGTCCTTGGGCGTCACGAACAGGCCATTCAAATGGGGAGAAATCAACTCCTTTACCAGTTCATATTTTTCTGCCGCATTATAGCCCTGCATCACAACGCCCACCCCTCGCAGAGTTTCCGAGCTCTCCAGAGCCAGAATCAGATTTTCCATGGTGTCATTGACAATGGTTGCCGCGTCCACCACCGTGGGCACGCCGATTGCCAGAACCGGTATTCCTACTGTATCCTTGGTTATGGCGTTTCTGTGGTTTCCAACACCGGAGCCTGGATTGATTCCTGTGTCTGTAATCTGAATGGTTCGGTTCAGACGTTTGGAGCTTCTTGCAGCCAGAGCATCTATTGCAATTATCATATCCGGCTTCGTCTCGCGGACGATTCCCTTAATGATTTCAACAGTCTCCATACCTGTCTGGGCCATGACTCCTGGAACGATGGCGCTCACCAGTCGGACATCCTCCTCGCCCATGGCATATTTGCCGTATTCCTTCACAATATGACGAGTAATGTTTAAGTTGTCCACCACATAAGGACCCAATGCATCTGGCGTTACCTTGCGGTTGCCAAGCCCCACCACAAGGATGGAGAAGTCCTCCTTATCCTTCTTAATAAAGCGGGCAAGGAACTTGGCTAGCTCCTTAGAAATCTCGTCGTGATAATCCTCGTCGGGAACCGCCATGTTCGGCGCCTCCATGGTGATGTAGGTGCCTACCGGCTTTCGCATCACCTTCGCACCGTTCTCCGTCTCAATCTTAACGGTCGTCACCTTAATCTCCCGTTCCTCGTCATAGTCTTCCTTCAGGGAAACGCCCTGAACCTCCACATTGTCCGATTCAAACCGCTCCTTATCCTCAAGAGCAAGGTCCGTTCTGATGCTATACTTTTCAATCATCCCTTACATCCTCACTTTATTCTTAATCTATTACTGGTTTATTGCTAGTTTTTACAATATTTTGAGAAATATGTATTGACAGAAACCATTCCTTGTCCTAAAATAAACTCGTATGTTTCGTTAGAACGTCCGTGTCCGGCTCTAACGAAGTCAGTCATCGATACGAATGAATCGAAATATAAGATATTGGAGGTGGACAAATTGGCTAATATCAAATCTGCAAAGAAGAGAATCTTAGTGAACGAAACAAAAGCTGCAAGAAACAAAGCAATCAAATCTAAGGTAAAGACTTGCGTGAAGAAGGTTGAGGCTGCTGTTGCGAACAAGGATGCACAGGCTGCAGCCGAGGCGCTTAAGGTTGCGACTGTTGAGATTAAGAAAGCAGGAAGCAAGGGCGTTTATCACAAGAATACCTGTTCAAGAAAGATTTCCCGTCTGGCAAAGGCCGTGAACGGAATTGCTTAAGAGCAGTTGCTTGAGAATGATAGATGTAGAGAATAAAAACAGCCATACCGTCAGTGGCTGTTTTTTTGTTATATTGGATCTGGCAAGGAGCCTTTAGACTTCCTTGTTTGAAACTGTAGGGAAGCTTTCTAAATCACCAGAACATTCACTAATTCCTGGAAGCGTTCCGTCTGATTGCGGATATCTTCCTCTGAGACTCCATAGTACAGATATACGTCTTTATAGATTGCCTTAAGCTTCTTCATTTCTTCTTTCTTTCCGCTGTAGGAACAGGAAATCAGCCCCCATCTTCTCTCCATTGAGAATTCAATCGTCCCTGTTTTGGTACTTACTCTATAAATATGAAAATCCAATGGGAACTCCTTGTCCGAAATTGCCTGTGCCGCTTTACTTCTAGCTTCTGTCTGCCTAAGAAGCTCTTGAATGGAAGCCTTGTTCCTTCCTTTCAAATCCAAAACCACAGCAAGTTCTCCCAATAATTCCGGCTGATAACGCAAAATCAGAGACTCTTTTACACATTTATATTCTTCCTGATAGGAAACACTATCTTTCGGCTTCTCAACTGCTCCATATTTTTTCTTTAGATACAGCACTACTTCTTCAAAAGTATGGGCACCCGCACGAATGGAAGCAGCCGCCTTCTTCTTTTTTCTTAAGTAACTCCTCCTCCGGATTTTTTCTATTAAACTTTTCTTTTTTGATTTTCCTGCGATAAAAATGCTTGTTGGCCCGTCGGCGCCTCCAATAACGGAGATCGCAGACGCATTTTTTCTTTTTTTAAAAACTCTTGCCATATATTACCTCTTACTTCTGTACTCTTAGCTGTAGGTTTGTCCCCATCTATTTTAGACGTCCAGAATCGTTTGTCCGCTGTGAAGCAGCCGCAACTGGTCTCCTATAATCTCTTTCATAATATCAAAAGCAGCCTTTCCTGTACAATGGCCTGTATAAAAGATTGTATCCATCTTAGACAGGCAATGGGCAATCTGCCTGATGTTCTCAACTTCTTCTTGGGAATACGGTTCATCCTGCATCATATGAAAGCCGCTGATTACCATGTCTGGCTCTGAATGAAAAATCTCCGTATACCGGTCCAAAATGTTCAGAATTCCGCTGTGCGCACATCCGGACAGCAGGATTCTCTGAGTCCCCTGGGTAATCACAAGAAATTGCTCATGGCAGAATATATCCTGAATATATTCTCCTGATTCCTTCTTTTTAAGGACAAGATTCCCCTTTGCGGGATATCGCCTGGAAGGTACGTCTGTGAATAAGAATAATTCGTCGTCAATCTCTAAGTCTCCGCAGACCTGGATACATTGCTTTTGTTTGAGGATGGATTTATCAATACCTATGTATTTTGCGCCGTCTGGTTTCAGATGATAGTAATCTTCCTGGCAGGAATCCTTCATGTAGATGAGTGCATCTGGGTTAATTCTCAAAAATGCTGGTATTCCTCCTCCATGGTCATAATGACCGTGGCTTAGTATCATGGTATCAACTTTTGTTAAATCGATGCCAAGTGTCTTGGCATTCCAAAGGAATAAATCTGTTGCGCCGCTGTCTACAAGAAGTCTGTGGTTCTTTGTTTCGATATAGAAGCTTAACCCATGCTCGTATCCACAGTTTTGGATGCCAGGGGTGTTTTCTATTAAGTTGATGATTTTCATTCTCTATATTCTCCCTTCTATTCGTTGGTCTGTCTGTAATAAAAGGTTCCTGGTTGTAAAAAAATATGCCGTTCCCTATCCGACTGACTGCTGGACAGGTCGGGCTTTATGTGCCGGACAGATCTACCTTGCCGACAAAAGAACAATAGGTATCAATTTCCTGTCTGCAAAGCTTCCCCTTTATGTTTCCCGTCAAGGGATTCTAATTCGTAGATATATTCATTCGTTACGCGCTTAAATTTATTGAACTACCCGAAGATGGTTTTTTCACAAGCATATTACCAATTTTTATCAAATTAATTTCCATCAGAGTCATATAATTCCACCATACATTTTTATATAAGCCCTTTCGCCGTCCAATAGCTCATTCCTTCTTGACCTTATAATTTGAAATCCTGTTCATACAAAAGCATAGCTTTATATTATATATCGTTATTCCGCCCCGAAAAGCTTATAATTCGCAATGTACAGTCCCTATATCTCTCTATTATCCAGCTTGCAAACATATGCTTTCCCTGTTTGTTATTTGTAAAAAATGGAAGAATGGAACGTGTTTCATCATGGGCATTGTGGGAATGTGTATAAGTGGCTGTCTTATGGAGCTGTGTGTAACTCTGTTTGCAGGATGTAGGAAAGCTGTACTTTTACTTTTCCATGTTCTGTAAGCAGAGTTATCTATATTTTCTTAATTTTATCATGAAATTTTTGAGAATAAGCTATTAATTTTTTTATACCACACTAAAATATAAAAGAGCACTCTTAGATGAAGTCTGTTTTTACTTACATATTCATCTACACAGACAACCGTATAATTAAGTTGTTTTCTCAACTATTCTGACATACGTGCATGCCTTTTCTCGATATTCAATAGATTGTTGCGTTTATTAATGGATAAACACATGTGGTGTTAGTATATAAGTGTGGACAGGAAAAGTTGAACAACCTATACTATCAAGTGAAAAAGCAAAGGAGATGTTTTACATGGCGAAAAACCAGAAATCTTACACTCCGGAATTCAAGCAGCAGATCGTGGATCTGTATAATGCCGGAGGAACCTCGTATCCGCAACTGGAGCGTGAATATGGCGTAAATCGAAGCACACTCAGCAACTGGGTAAAACAGCTCTCCCCCATCAAAGTATCCCGGGAGGAGACGGTCACCCTTAAGGAGTATAAGGCTCTCCAGAAAGAAATCCAACGCCTTAAGATTGAGAATGAAATATTAAAAAAGCGACCGCCATATTCGCGAAAGAACAATAGCCGAGATTGTTTCCTTTATCCAGAACAACTTAACCCGCTACTGTGTATCTCAGCTTTGCAGCGCTCTGAAATTCCCAAGGAGTACCTATTACAAGGCTCTGGTTTGTGTACCCTCAAATAAGCAGAAGGCATATGCGGAATTCGGCAGGAAAGTGAAACAGGCATATGATGACTCAAAACAAAGGTATGGGGCTGTCAAAATATGCCGTGTGCTGAATGATAATGGTACACCTTGCAGCGTCAAGAGGGTGCAGAGGCATATGGCAGAGCAGGGACTGCGCTCTATCGTAGTAAAGAAGTACAATCATCATGCCAACCATGGCAGCATCCCGGAGGATAAGAAAAATATCCTGAGGCGTGATTTTGGGACGGAGACCATCAACCAGAAATGGTGTACGGATATCACTTACATCCATGTACAGAAAGAAGGATGGACCTATCTGGCTTCTGTCATGGATCTGTGCAGCCGAAAGATTATAGGGTATGCCTATGGCACATCTATGACGGCGGAACTGGCGGTTAAAGCGGTAGAAAACGCATGCCTGAATGTCAGGGATACCGAGGGGATCATCCTTCATAGTGATCTTGGAAGTCAGTATACGAGCCAGGCATTTGAAGACTGCCTGGGCAGTAAAGGAATCCTGCATTCATTTAGTCGTAAGGGAAATCCATACGATAATGCCTGTATGGAATCTTTCCATTCCGTACTGAAAAAGGAAGAAATCTATCTTCATACTTACCAGGATTTAAGGGAAGCTCGCAGAGCAATCTTTAAATACATAGAGGGCTGGTATAACCGTAAACGGATCCATAGCTCTATCGGTTATCTGACACCACAGCAAAAGGAGGATGAGGAACTCAAAAAAGCAGCATAATCTTTCAACTTTTTTTGTCTAAAGTATTGACATAGATCCAATGTATGTCATCCACCTTCCACTACCATATGTAATTTCACTACTCTCAAACGGTATGACGGTTTCACTACCTTACGAAATTTCACTACTCTCAAACATACCGTTATCTTTGCCATGAGGGGGATACGTTTCACTACCTTACGAAATTTCACTACTCTCAAACCACTTGACGGGGGCGGTTGCTCTCGCCTCTGTTTCACTACCTTACGAAATTTCACTACTCTCAAACGCACCAGCGGCAATTCCATCTAGCTTCTTTGTTTCACTACCATACGAAATTACACTACTCTCAAACATATGTTTGCCCTTGATATCTCATAGATTTGTTTCACTACCATACGAAATTACACTACTCTCAAACTTAGTACACAATCCTTAACTCTAAACGGACGTTTCACTACCATACGAAATTACACTACTCTCAAACATACGCTCTCTCTTTTCTTATACGCAAATAGTTTCACTACCATACGAAATTACACTACTCTCAAACAAGAACGCTCTTTTGAACGAGATTCGCAGGGTTTCACTACCATACGAAATTACACTACTCTCAAACCATTCTTTCATAATAATTGCTCCTCGTATAATAAGTTTGTAAGCAAGAAAAACTGCTTACAGACTTATTCTTTTTGATTAGACAGAAGGATAATTCTAAACATCCTTTCCGAAGATTCTTCTTCAATCACGCTGGTTCATCCATTCTCTGTCTATTGGTTAATAAGTTACTTTATAGTCATGGTCCCAGATGTTACAATAAGTTCCATAAGAATTGTAGCTATGGTCATTGCTTCATCGCTCCTGCAAAGCGTTTGCTATTGCCAAGAAAGCATGCAACCCTAATACTGCGCTAAGACTTATTACACAAATGCTGCATCCTGGTATCTAGCCACCAGCAGGGTATTTCTTCCAGGTAATGCTCATAACGCGAGGTTTAGGCCGGCGTAGTGGTCTGGGATAACCCATGATTACTCTTCTTCACTTTTATTGAAAGGTGGTGATGATCCGTGAAAGAACATATTGATTACCTCTCAACACTGTTTGTTGGGATTGATATTGCATCCCGTGTTCATGTTATCTCTGCACTTGATTTCAACGAGGAATTCTACATCAGGATGAAATCTGTAGAAAACACTCAGGAAGGTGCAGCTTTTATTGAACAGATGATTTCTGATGTATTAAAACACAACCATCAGTTCAAATACGTTATGATCGGTATGGAAGCTACTGGTTTCTATGGTGTCCATCTGGCGAATTATCTTTCTGCCAGTGACCTGCTTGCTCCATTCTCTGTCAGAGTTTACTGTCTCAATCCGAAAGAAGTTAAGAACTACAAAAAGTCCTTTAACGATATCGGAAAAAATGATGGCATTGACTCTTATGTGATTGCCGATTTTGCCCGTGTGGGACGTATTGCAATCAAACCCTGGCGTGGCTCCCAATACCTTGCCTTACAGCGTCTTACCAGACACCGTATGCACATCACTGAATGTATCGCAAGAGAAAAGACTTACATGCTTAACAACATTTATCTCAAGTTCAGTGAATACGCATTACTCCGTGATGGGCAGCATCCATTCGCAAACAAATATGGTGCTACAGCCGAAGCCATTCTTACCGAGTACACAACGAATGAAGATATCGCAAAATCATCCGTAGAAGACCTCGTTGCTTTTATTAACTCCAAGAGCAAAGGCCGTATTGCTGATCCGGAAGAAACAGCAAAAATCTTACAGGCTGCAGCCCGCAACTCATACCGGCTTGATAAATGCCTCTATGAGCCGCTTACTATCTCAATCGCTTCTTCCTTTAACTGTATCAGTTCCTTTGAAAGAGAACTCAAAGCGATTGATAAAGCAGTCCTTCAAACAGTTCAGGGACTAAACCCTGACGAGTACACTGTACTGAATTCCATTCCTGGGATTGGTAAAGTTTATTCAGCCGGTATCTTGGCCGAAATGGGTTCCATTAAGGCTTTTCCTAATGCCAATGCCCTCGCAAAATACTGTGGTATCGTTTGGAACGATAATGACTCTGGCGATTTCGTAGCCGAAGACAAACACATGAGCAAAGCTGGCAACAGATATCTGCGCTACTACATCATAGAAGCTGCCGGAAGTGTTATAAGACACTGTCCTGAATACAAAGCTTTCTATGACAAAAATATGCTGAGACAAGAAACCATCAGCATAAACGAGCACTCGCGTTGACTTCCCGTAAATTTATACGTCTGCTCTTTGGTCTGCTGGACAAGGGCCAACTCTACTCTCCGGAAAAGAGTAGGTAATCCATACTGCATATCGAACTTACGTTCTTAATAGACCGTAGGTCTATTAAGGTTACCCTTTTCCAAGAAAATCTTTTTCATTTTCCTCTTGACATATTACCAAATTGCTTTCTTTGTTTCACTACCATACGAAATTACACTACTCTCAAACCTTGCGCTGGTTGTCCTACATATTGCATGGTTTCACTACCATACGAAATTACACTACTCTCAAACGAATGGTTGCAGGGGGCTGACGGGATGTCGGTTTCACTACCATACGAAATTACACTACTCTCAAACAACGTCGGCGGCCTTGTGCAGCTCCCCCTTGTTTCACTACCATACGAAATTACACTACTCTCAAACCATAGACGACCTTCATTATCAATATCGCATGTTTCACTACCATACGAAATTACACTACTCTCAAACCTTTTCATCTACCTTTGCTTTGATTGCCCTGTTTCACTACCATACGAAATTACACTACTCTCAAACCTTTTCATCTACCTTTGCTTTGATTGCCCTGTTTCACTACCATACGAAATTACACTACTCTCAAACCATTCTCTTCTATTACCGGTAAATTTGCAAGTTTCACTACCATACGAAATTACACTACTCTCAAACGATTAGGAGGCGAGCCGAATAATGGACGTTGTTTCACTACCATACGAAATTACACTACTCTCAAACTCGAAAGACCAATCATCAAACTGCCCTCTAGTTTCACTACCATACGAAATTACACTACTCTCAAACTCATCGAAACCCTAATGCAGCACTGTGGAGGTTTCACTACCATACGAAATTACACTACTCTCAAACTATGTCTAGCGAGTTATTAGTAGATCCTGGGTTTCACTACCATACGAAATTACACTACTCTCAAACAATGGTGTAACCATTCATAATAGATGATGCGTTTCACTACCATACGAAATTACACTACTCTCAAACCTGAACAGCTTCCAACTAAAAACAATGTCCGTTTCACTACCATACGAAATTACACTACTCTCAAACTGAAAGATATTGTGATGATATAGGAGGTAAGTTTCACTACCATACGAAATTACACTACTCTCAAACACGTTCTCCAACTCTCATTGTTTATATATCGTTTCACTACCATACGAAATTACACTACTCTCAAACTAAAAGAATTGCAGGAATGATTCTCCAAGAGTTTCACTACCATACGAAATTACACTACTCTCAAACCCACTTTCATACTCAAAGACAGGCCAACAAGTTTCACTACCATACGAAATTACACTACTCTCAAACTAAAAGAATTGCAGGAATGATTCTCCAAGAGTTTCACTACCATACGAAATTACACTACTCTCAAACCCACTTTCATACTCAAAGACAGGCCAACAAGTTTCACTACCATACGAAATTACACTACTCTCAAACAATATCCCTGACGGATGGTGAAGGAAATATGTTTCACTACCATACGAAATTACACTACTCTCAAACCTCAAACCTCAAAACAAAAAAATTGTCGGGCGAGTAGAAAATGCCACTACAACATCGTAACTTCGTATTATCTTATATCATTACACATCCAAATGAATTTCACAAGAGTCTTTATCAATAATTATAGTTTCAGAATACTTTTTTACCATATCCGGCTGTCTATTCTCCACCAAAAGTACGCAAATCTTTTGATAATGCACATATTCATAAAATTTTTCAACCTCATACTCTGTCAAATAAGAAAGTAAATGTACAAACACAAAACATTTAACATCCAGCAATTCACATGACACTTTCATATAGTCTAAAATTTTCTCAACCAATGACTCATGCATATCATCAAACCGAATTTCAGCAAGCTTTAACAAACTCTGGATATCCATTTTATCAGAATATACTAATCCCCACTCCATACCCTGAACAATATTAATCACATAACTCTCCAAATCAGATATAATCCTATTTCCCTCAACCAATAATTCCGTTGACAATATCTCCTTCTTCAACAGCTCACCCAATTTGCTTAATAACTTTCGTTCATTTAAAGATATTGCCAACGGATTAACGATACAAGCTAATTTATCCTTCTTTTTTAGAACCTCATCATTCTCTGATAATACAAATCCTGATTCTTCTTCACAATCACTTGCAGTCAATTCGCTTACCAGTCTTAAAAAAATTCTTGGCTGTTCTATTACCAACAGACTTCTCGTATTTTCTTTAAAATGAAAAACAAAATGAAAATCTTTATGGACTAACTTCATAATATCACCAATCTTTTGTCGCTCTGCAGGACCTCGGACTTGTACTCCCCAGTTATCATTTCCATTTTTGAAAACTGCTTCTCAGTCAATGTTAAAACCTGTACAAGCCCTTCTGGCGGCCTATTCCTGCGTATTCCCTGCGCAACTGCTTCTGAAACAGTCGAGTTCAACGTCAGTTTACAATAGACCGATTCCTGCAGCATAATAAACCCACTTTTTATCAAATATTTCCGAAACTTTACATACTCCCTTCGATTCCCCGCCGTAATTGTTGGCAAATCAAAAAATACCATAATCCTCATATATCTATAGCTCATTTCTATAAAACCTGATTAATGATATATCCTGTTCATTCATAGCGTCAAATACACTTTTACAGTAAATCTTAATAGCATAATTCAAATAATTTCTTTTCCCATCAATAACCACCTCACGATTCAAAACATTAACCATTCTCATCTTTTCATCATGCTCAAATTTTTCAGGCTTCATCAAGTAAACTTCTTCATCCACCAGAATCCGGAACGGTTCCATAAGGTCTGACCCAAAGTTAAATTGATTAAACATATTGTCATGAAAAAGCCCCAGTTGCGTAATATATCCATTTGCCGTAATCTCTCTATTGCAGGCAGATAACAGCAGGCTATATCCGTAATTCAGCGCCGCATTAAAAGGATTATCCGCTGTTCTGGTAAATTTCATCCCAAATAATACATTAAAATACACCTTCGCAGCATGTCCTTCCCTATTCGTTACATCTCCAAGCTCAATTTCATCCAAATATTCTTCTAAAAGCTGAAATTCCTCCCTTCCCAGATGCTTCAAAAACTCCATCTGCTTCCTAATTTTTTCTGTCACAATTTCTGTCCAAACCATAGACTTCATTTCCGTTGTCCATTCCATCTGTTTTTTTACCTTAGCGCTTGTATCATGACTTCCATAATAAGAAATCAACTCAGAGGAGGGATTCCTTTTCTCATCACAAAAGATTACTTTAATTTTTCTTTTGGTCAATTCATTCATCAGCGCGGCAGTCAATGATACTGCCGTAGACTCAATCATAAGAACCGATATCTCACTTAGATGGATACGGGTAATCTCTTGCTGCCGCACTACCAGATAGTCCAGTTTATAATCTAACTTTGCACTTCTTGATATAACTATAATTCTCCAACTCATATACGCAACAGGTCTATTACCCGTTCTTTGATTCCTGTCACAGACTGACTAACCAACTTTACAGAAAGACAATTACTAATTTTTTTCCCAACCATTATTTCTCCAGTATGTGAAGGTAACCCAATTAGTTTTAAATCAGCGCTTAATGGTTTACACTGAAACAAATGCAACACTTCTCCTAACACTATACACTGTTCAGCCAAACTTAACTCCATAAACCTATTTCTTGCTTTTACAAGATTATCCTTCGGATTTGCCGGACGATGCTGATATATTGTATGACTCAATTTATCAATAAACAAATCATACAATTCTATATTCTCTTCATCATTGATACCTGAGAAAGCACGCACCTCCAAATAAGTTCTTTTATCTCTCCTCTGCGCATTTTCTTCCAGATATTTTGTCACTTTTTTCAAATATACAGCCATTTCTTTATCCAGACACAACTGAACCGCACCTTGAAGAATTAACTGTTTTCCGGTACTTCCTTTCAAATGCATCGGAAATCCATTAACTATTAATCGGGTATTCTTCTTAATACATGGCAGAAGCACCCGCGGTTTCTTCAAACCATAGAACTCCTCACAATATTGAAGCAATGTCTCCGGATTACTCTCAAATTCTTTCCATCTGTACAACGGAACAGCTTCAATCGTTCTGATTTCCTTCCCCTTCTTATCTTCCGATGCAACCAACATAAAATGTGAAGGAGTTACAGATGTATACCCTCCATATTTCAAGGTATCCATTCCCTTTTTAATCGGCACTAAACCTTTTGCCTTCTTTAGATCCTCCGGCGCTGCAACAAGCATTTGATGAAATAGGCCGCCTTTATTACAGAAAGCGTATCTGGTAAATAGAATATCGTTTCTTAACAATGTATCAGCAACAACTTTGATACTTCCATCTTTCCCCCGTCTCCATATCACCCTTCCATTTTTATACAAATCAAAATTAAACATTTGATTTAAGCTGTACTCTGTACTACGATTTTCTTTTAACCAACGCAGAGGATTACTCGTAAATTTTTCAAAATAGACATTCCCCACTACAATATTTTGGTAGGCGTCTTTAGCGTGGTGATAATCATTCAAATCACGCACCTTCACATAATCCAATGTCTTATATTTATTCTGATCCGCCCGAAAACTTGAAACTGCTTCTGCCTTAACATAAACAATCTCCGCTTCCCCATACACTCGTTTCAAGAATGTGGCTACTGCCTTGGAGGACTGACGGGTTTCTACCAACTGCCGGTTAATAAAGCCTGCCAATTCTTCATCACTCAAAGGAGAAGTCCTGGTTAATCTCTCATATTTCTTTTCTGAAATCAGCTTCTTCTCCTTCAAATATTTCCATGTAGCGCCCATCCTCTGTTGGATTTCAGGTGAGAGCAGCCCATCGCTCTTTTTCGCATTTACTGTCCTGTCCACAAGCACCAGATTATCAAGACTATCATCTTTGGTTTTTGACTGGGGATAGATGTGATCCCGATCCCATATGGTGGCATTATTCAACTGTGACAAATCAATCTTTCTTCCGGTGTACATACATTGCCCCATCTGCGTATAATACAGATAAAGTTTAATCGCCTTAAAATCTCCATCAGAATATTTTTGCAGTTCTTCCTGCCATTGACGCGCTTCATCTTTAATCGCTGCATACGCCTCTATTAACTTGTCCTTTCTGGAGGTTGTACGCTTCTTTTCCTCATTACTCCTGGCCATCTCAACAAATATCTTCTCTGGCTGGCCTCCCATAATCTCTCGTATCTCTTCTACTATCTGAACCGTCTGCCATACAGCCCTTTTGACTGAGGGAGAAATAACCATATCCTTTACAAGACTATCGTATGTAATCTCATCTACATGATAACTTCCATTTTCCTCCTCAATCATTTCCATAAATGTAAACTGCTGGCTTAAAAGCTGCATTAAATTATTCTGTGTATTCCGAAGCCCTTGCATGATGGTCATACACTCGCCAGTCTCACGGTCAGCGCCTTCAAGCTCACTCAAAAACCGCCTCGATAATCTCCCCCATCCTTGGAATTTCAATCTTACCAGAGCCTCTATCTGTTTTTCACTCAGTTCTCTCTCATAATGACGCTTTATCACCCTGCGCAGCATCTTCTGGTCTTCTCCATATAAAGTAATCCACAGGATAATATCTTCCGCCATCTGTTGAACGCTATATTTTTCTAAGTCTTCTCCAAATACTTTTTCCTTCAATACAATATATGAAGACATAGAGGCTTTAAAATTACCGTCAAATCCAGATAAGTCTTCCTTTTTCACATCATATCCATTCGCATTCAAGTAATTCATCAATTTTTTGCCAGTCACCTGTTTACGCCGCTTAAACAAATTGGATACAATATCCTGTTTTAATTCCACTGACAGCTTTTCTGAACGTATTTTTATGTTATTCAATTCATTTAACACCATGAATTCTGAGTAAAGCAGAGAATTCTTTGGTATAACATCTTCATGAAGCAGATAAGTACATTGATTTGTCATCCGACGGATAAATTCTTCAGCCGACCGATCGGTATCCACTTTATCATCAAAATTCCACGGATATATTCGTCCATCTTCTTTTCTGACCATCCAGCAATTCTCTCCGCCTGCAGTATTAAGAGGACCTACATAATATGGAATCCGGAACTCGAACAGCTTCATAATCTTCTCACTGACCGTTTTTCCACACTCATCATCCATATTTTTAAGGAACGGAAAATGTTCCTCTGCATTCTGTAATATTTTTTCTAATTCAATTTTATTTACCTGATAAGGTATTACCCCATTATCCTTACTCACTTGCAGAGGTAAAAACGTCCCGTTCTCAACCTCTACTAAAATCCCCCTCACCTCCGGATGCTCGGACGGCATTTTATTCAGTATCTTTTTCAACGCCTTATAGAAATCCTCTTGGCTGCACCGTTTTATCTGCTGCTTTTTTCCGTTCTTTTTTAAAGAACCCACATAGGCGCAATAGTTATCCTTTCCTGCTGATGAAAAAAAGATTTTATAATCCTCCGGACAGTATTCTCGGATTAATCGTCTTAATATGCGCAGATCATTTCCATGCTTTTGGTAAGAATTAACCTTTGCCACACTCAGATAAGAATTACCTTCATACTCGCCGCCTTCCAGGATTTCTGCCAGAATTGCCCAGCTATACACCCCATGGAAGATATCCAGAATGCCAGCCCGTTCCTGAATCTCATCCTCCAGTGCAAGACGCACTTCATCATAACTGCTCTCTGAAAAACTGACCTTATTGTGTTCAATCTCTGCCAGTTCATCCTCAGAGAATATGACACTTAAGTTAGCTTTCATGCCTGTAATCAATTTAAATAATTCTTTCAGTTGTTTATCTGCTTTTTCAACATGGCAGAGTTCCTCAAGCTCAGAACACTTTGCAGTTTTTCTACTATGCTTGTCCTTTAAAATCTCTGCAAATCTATCCTCCGAATCACATTCTAATTCCACCCCAAACTCATCTAAAAGACAGTCTGTAAACGTCTGAAATGTCATATGAAATGACGTTACATTGTTGATACTTCCACTAAACAAAAAATGTCCTCTATGCTTCATCAAATGGTGAATGGCAAGATATATCAGACGCAGATCAAACTTCTTTTTTTCTCTGATTAGCGCGCTTCTCAAATGATAGATAGTAGGAAATTCTTTATAATATTCCACATCTGTATTATATATATTTTCATACGAAACAGCTTCATCTACCAGAGGATGACTTGAAAACAGAGAATAAATCTGCTGCTCACTCTTATCCTCCTGCCAGAATGCACTGTCCGACATTCTCTGGAAAAAACCTGAATCTATCTTAGCTATTTCCTCTGCAAATAATTGCTGTAACAGCCGGATTCTCTGCTTTCTTCTCTGAATTCTTCTTCGATTTGTACGGAATGTCCGACGCTGCGCCGCAGTTTCCGCCGCATCAAACAGCCTCACTCCCCACATTGCTTTCCCTTTGCGTCTCAATATATGGTATTCTGAATCGGTTACTGCCCATCCGACAGAATCCGTACCTATATCAAGTCCCAAAAAATACCTCTTTTCTGTGTTCTCATCCATAAACTTCCTCCTTCTGTCTGTTAAATCAGTCTTTTTACATAGTAATTTCTATATTCACCTTACACTCAACCTTATACTTATCTATTTTACTACTTGACAAATTTCGGTTAATCATTTATAGTATAAATATCTCGAATGATTCACTACCATACGAGATTACACTACAAGTTCAAATAAAAATTTATTCAAATCCTTTTGCTGCATTGTGCAGAACCTTAAGATCTGGTGACAGGTCTTTTTTATTTCTCTTATTCTATCATTTTTACTGTCCCATAATCCTGCCTGTACCTCCGAACATTTATTTGTAACATTCCTGCACCGCCCTCATTCGTTCTTTAAACTGCTGTATAACCCAAACTGGCCCCTCAATCCTTACCTTATCTCCTAATGCAAACAGCCATCCGAAAAATTGCTGGCTTACATTGACCCTGATTGTAACTGCAAAAGAAGCTTCACTGACAGGATGAAGGCAAACTTCCTTTCCAAATCTATCAATCATAACACCTGCCAGTTCATTTTTGCATACTAATCGAATTTCTTCTTCTTCGCCGCCAAACATCCCGAATATTTTCTGAGAATAACTGGCAAGGTCAAACCTGGCAAATAATTCCTTTCCCTCTCTTGAACGCTTCATCACCTCTAACTTGACCATCTTATCCACTCTATAATGCTTGACTACCTGACTGACTTGATCATAACCAATCATATAATAATTCTCATCATCCCAGGTAAGCGCCCATGGGCTAATCTCATAAAACATCCCTTCTCTTCTAAGACGCATCTCCTTGGCGACCGTCCATTCATAATATTGAAAGCGTACTTTGGCATTTTCAGATATTGCTGTGTGAATCTTATCAACATTATAGTAAATATTCTCATTCTTTGTCTTATTGCGGTTGACTACAAAAACCTGCCTCTGCAACTGTGCCGCCTCTGATTTGCTTGCGAGATTCTCCAACTTTTTAATCAATTCTTCTGATTTCTTTTTTGTGATAAATCGGGTACATTGCACAGCATCTACCAACAACTTTAACTCTGGTAGTTCAAAATCACGGCTGGCGACATAATATCCCGCTGGCTTCTCCCGTTTGTTCTCAATGTCAATTCCAAAGTCCCTCAATACCTCAATATCGTGATAAATACTTTTTCGTTCTGCCGAGATTCCATTATTGGACAACATGAAAATCAAATCTGTCATTGATAATGGATGACTTTCATCCGTTTTTTCTAATAATTCTTTCATGACCAGCAGTATTTTCTTCTTTTGCATACTAGAGCGCGCCATAATATTTCCTTTCACATACCCTCTTTTTAACTATCATCTTGCCAAAAACGGATATCTTTGTAATTGATAGATCAGCACATCCTTCTCTCTGCTTTCGTCTTCTTTCTTAAGCCACCTCATTACTGCAGGAAAATCCAGATGAAACCCAACCCCAAAATACTTAAACATCCTCTCATGAGAGCCACAAAACGGTCTTGCCACCACACGTCTCACATTTTCCTCCATCGGAAAATGCCAGTTTACACTCTGATTTGCTGTGAGCAGGGATACTCCATTATCAAAAATCGGCGCTGGTACAAACTGATTCCCTTGACTCAGAACCGCCAAATTATTCAGATGGCGATCCTCATTCAAAGTAATCATATCCAAAGTAAATATTTTCTTCAAATATTCTCTAATGTCAACGCCACAGCTCTGCCAGACAAATCTTACAACGTATTCAATCCTTTCCTCCATCGTCTCCATAGTTACCAGAACATGAGAAAGGTCTTTCCCAAATTCATTATAATATAACCGATAAAACGTAACCAATTCTTCTCCCTCTTTCAGAAAATCCCTGCTTCGGCATCCTTCCACCTCATTAATCAAACCTTTCTCATAGATCACATATTCAGATGAACTCAAGTCCGAATATGTGAGCAGACCAGATATCAGATATTCGGCAAGACCTTCCCTGCCACGGCAATCCTTTTTATACCAATAATTATTTTTCTTATATTTCATCTGGGTTCCTTCACTTGTTCCATCCATTGCGACAATATATTCTTGCTCAATTTCTTCCCGAAACATTCTTCTACCTCACCAGCACATCTTTACTCTTCAGATTCTCTCCTGGAAAACGAAACCAAATATAATCATTCCACGACACACCATGGGTCTTCTTCACAATCTCATAAGGATTATACTCCCTCAACCCCAGATACGCCAGAATTTCATTAATATCTTCCCGTCCCCTGTCCCAACACCGCATCTCCAGAATCTTATTCAGCTGATACCTTGTCATATTCTCACTGGCAAAAAGCTGTCTTAAAGGATGTTCAACATGCCGCACTACCTTCACCTGATGTCCTTCTACACTCACACTTGCAGTCAGGATATCCTTCCAGAATACCTCAAAAGAATAATCCTTCACAATCTTTCCATAACCTTTATCTATCATCTTTACTTCTTCTGCCTCTTTCATCACACATTCCCTTTTTGCAACAGCTTTTTAATAAATGAGGCTGTTGCATCAAGATTATTACTTAGTGCGACAGCCCCATGATTAATTCAGTTTAAAATCTCTCTCTGTGAACCTTCTCCATCGGAAGCTCGTCCAGAGAATACGCAGCCGGATGGTCGTTTGTCATTCCCAATGACAGAATCGCCTCCACACCATACTTGTCCGGAATTCCAAGCAAATCCCTGATGAAAACCTCCGTCATTCTTCCGTCCGAAGCCTCCCGAAGCCTTCCCTGAACCCAGCAGCTTCCAACACCAAGACAATCTGCCATCAGATGCATATTCGTCATGGCAGCCGAACAATCCTCAGTCCATACATCCGACTTTTCTGTGTCGCCAATGACAACGATTGCGCAGTCCGCATGCTCAATCATAGCGGCCCCTGCTGCCCTGCTCTTTGTCAGCTTCGCCAGAACCTCCTTGTCACGAACCACGATAAACTCCCATGGCTTTAAGTTCTTACCAGATGCAGACAAAAGCCCTGCCTTCAAAATCTGGTCAACCTTATCCTCTGGAACTGCTTCTCCTGTATAGGTTCTTACACTTCTGCGGTTTCTCATTACTTCCAATAAATCCATTTCTAAACACCTCTTTTTAAACTTTTAATCTTCTTTCCTTAGTATACACCAATTCAAAGAGCAAATTCAACTCCTTCTTACAGTATATTCTAGTAGTATATTCTAGTATCCTCTCTCCTTAAGCCCATTTACCAGCCCTACATAGAACTCCCTCACATCAAAATCCCTGATATTCTCTCGGTTCAAATCAATCATATCTCCGTGGGATATCCCCCGCTTCCCGCTTGTGGTAAGGAACGTATAGTCCTTCCCCCATGGAAATGAGCCTTCTGCCACCAGCCCATCGTTGGCCCCGTCAAAATACTTCACAAGCTGATGTGAAAAATTAAGGGGAAATCTTCCTCCCGACGCCACATTCAGCTTAGAGCCTACGCTCTGGTAATAAATCCCCTGCATATCCGGCACACTCTGGTTAAATCTCTTGCAGGCAGAAGCCGTAAGGTCTGTCACCGCCGCAATAAAATCCGGCTTCTCATCCCCTAGTTTTCTAAGGGCAGCATTGTACCCCTCCGCCACCTTATCCTTTACCGCCTGGGGAAGCTTATCGAGAAGATAATCCGCAAAAATACATCCCCTGTGGGGCGTATTAATAGTGGTCAGGGAGGCCACATATTCCGCCATCCCAAGACGGCTTATGGCATACCTGGAATCCAGCCCTCCCTTAGAATGGGCGATAATATTCACCTTCTGGCATCCGGTTTCGGCCACAATCTCCTTAATCCGGCGGGCAAGCTCGCCTCCGCTGTCCGCGACTGATGCCGCAGACTGATGATTTCCATAGAAAATCTTTGCCCCATGAACCTCTAACTCCTTGGGAATCCGCCCCCAATAGTTAAAATATTTAAAATCCCGAAAGAACACTCCATGCACCATCAGAATCGGATATCTGGTCTGACACAGCCTCTCATCCTTTCGTTCCTGGGCCTGCATCATCTTCCCACTCTCAAACTCCCATTCCTCCATAGCCATGCGGATTATTTTTACCAGCACCACCAGATGAACAACCGGTATCCATCCGCACAGGAGCCCAATGGTCCTCCATTTTACTCCAAGCTGTGACGACGTAAGATACACACGGATAATTCCGCACCAGAACACAGAAGCCTCCACAAGCATGACACAGGCAAGGTCTGCAAACCATACCCATTTATTCCCTGGAAATAATACCGGCAGCATAATCACCAGCCCTATGGCCGATATGGTCACTGACAACAAAAAATAAAGCAGAAGCTCGCAGCCGTCTGCACAGACATGAAGCCTCCTTACAGGAAGCCTTAGATTTGAATACGCCGGAAAAATATTGAGAAAGATCACGCCCAACACAAAAAGGAGTATAAAAAGAATACCCCCTTTTTCCGGTATAATCTTGTAATAATACAGAAACGGTATATTTGCCGCTGCACACAGAAAAAACACGCAGCCTGCCCGTCGTATGTACTTCATTAGTCCTCTTTAAAACTCCTCTCTTGAAAGAATCTCGCATGTGCCGGCTGCTATTACTTCATTATGTACGTCAGTCCACCATTCCAAGCCTGGGATAATACTGGAACACCGCCTTAGCCAAAATATGGTCCTTCTCCACAAATTGATTCTCCCAATATCGGGAATCATGGGAATGATTCCGGTTATCTCCCATCACAAAATAAGAATCCTCTGGAACCTTATATGGACCAAAGCTTCCCTTTGGCGCCTCCTTCAAATAAACCTCCTCAAGAGGCGTATCAGAGCCGTCAATATAGACTCGTCCATCCACAATCTGAATCGTCTCTCCCGACAGACCAATTACCCTCTTTATGAACACCTGGGACTCATCGTCTGGAAACCGGAATATAATAATATCCTCCCGCTTCGGCTCCTGAAACAGATACGCCAGACGCGCACCGATAATCCGGTCCCCAGGAAGAATGGTATCCTCCATAGATCCGGAGGGAATGGTGGCGTTCACAATTAAAACCTTACTGCAGAACAAGGCGAGAAGAACCGGTATCACAATCAAATCAAAACATTCTTTGACTATTCTTTTTACTTTATTATTCTTAATATCCAAATTTTCCGTCGATTGATTCATCATTCTCCACCCAATCACTCACCAGAATCATTCGGTATGTCTCCTTCGTATCACGGATATATACCTTCTTAATCCCTGCGTTTATAATCAGCCGTTTGCACATAGAACAGCTATTCGCATTCTCGATATACTCTCCTGTATCCACCTCAATTCCAATCAAATACATAGAACTGCCAAGCATCTTGTCCCTGGACGCGCTGATGATGGCATTGGCCTCGGCATGGACACTCCGGCAAAGCTCATAGCGCTCTCCCCTGGGAACCCCCATCTTCTTGCGGATACACTCTCCGATATCTGTACAGTTCTTCCGCCCCCGCGGAGCCCCCACATATCCTGTAGAAATAACCTCGTCATTTTTTACAATCACCGCGCCATAATGCCTCCTAAGACACGTACATCTCTGCGACACCATCTCCGCAAGATCCAGGTAATAATTTGTCTTATCTCTGCGTTCCATTTAATCCTCCTGCTTCTAAATGGTTTCTTTTTCTATATTATCCTCTATCTTTAGAAAAATATCAACTTGTTTCTGCCTCAACCTCCACAATTTTACAATATCTCCTCAAAGGATACTCACCGTCATGAGCCCCTCCTGCCGCCAGAGAAGACATGCCGCCAGAGCTAGTAATCCGGAGGACTCCGGCTTTTAGAAGCTGTTTTTCCAGATAAATGCGGTCCAAAACATTGTCGTCTGCTAACGTGACGCTTACCCCTTTCCCACGAAGTAGTTCTCTTTTGGAAGTCACATTTTCCAGCTCGTCATTATAAAGAACAATCCCCACTTTTCCCCCTAATTTCTAAAGAAAGTTCGGGATATTTTAGACTTTCTTCCTCCAGCAAAGCGAGAAAACGCTTCCCTAACGCTCTCACCACAGCCATATCCTCTGTATCCACAAAAATCCCCTGGCATGAGCTGCATAGAAGCTGATTCGTTTCACAAATATGCCCTGCCAGTTTCCGCAATTCTTCCTCATTAGCATTGTGTACCGCATATGCAAAGCTCAGTTTATGCCCCCAGCTTATGATTCGGGTTCCTGGGTCAGCCATTTCCCTTACTGCCCTAATCGCCTCATCCCCTCCCCAAACCACAATGGCATACGCCAGCTTCCCAAGACTTTGCATCAGTTTTCTATTCGTTCCATGCCTTCTTCCCAGGGCGAGTATCATCCCAAGTCCCGACCACAAGCTTTGTAAATCCCTTCATCATTAACAGCCTGCGGTATTCCTGGCAATACTCAAATTGAAACACCGCATTATTAATTAATTTTCCCATAAAGAGGGCGTCTGAGCCTTGAATATCATAGGGATCCCTTTTCCAAAATAAACTATCCATCTAATCCTCTGCTCTTAAAAAATATCCCATATTTATACGGACTTCCTTCCGTTCTTTGTCATTATTAGAGTAGCAGCAACTATCAAATCCAATCAGCTTAAAGCCTTCCTTCTCATAGAATTGAATCGCCGCCGTGTTACAGGACTGGGTTTCCAAAATAACCGCCCTGCGCTTTTCACGAACCGCCTGGGCCTTTGCAACCTCCATAAGACGATGTCCAATCCCCTGCCTTCTCAAGTTTTCATGAACCCATAATTCCGTTACCATCAATCGGTTACTCCACTCCTCCGGACAGGTTTCGATACAGGCAAGCATTTTTACCTTGCCCTCCTTCTCCTCGACAATCCCCCAGGCACAAGCCTTCTCCCAATGGGGCTGATACAGCTTATCCGGAAAATCGTATTCCTCCGGATAATGGGATACCGGTGCGTCAAAACGCCGTCTTGGCATATTGACATGGAAGCCGCTGGCATCCCTTTCTATCTGTACATCATAATATTCCTCTGTTGTATACCTCATTGGTATCACGGTTCCTTCCCATTCTTCTTTGGGAAGGGGAAGGATTTTTAAATTTTCCTCCATATCTAAGAGAACCTCCTTTCATTCTTTCATAAATACACTTTTCTATGCTTCCATCATTAACAAAAATTGAAATCAGACATTTATTTGAAAAACTCTTATTGTATTTTTCTTAGCGTTTTCAATCAAGACATTTTCTTCCACTTTCATATATTTCGCCAAATCTCTTACCACATATTTGATATTCTGCGGCACATTCCTTCTGTTCAATCCTGGAATATTTTTAGGAGTCAGATATGGTGCATCCGTTTCGACTAAAACACGATCTAATGGAATAATATGTACTGCATCTCGTAGCTCTTTCGCACGACGATCATCACAAATCCATCCCGTGATACCAATAGAAAATCCCATCGAAAGATATCTGTCTAATGTTGCTTTATTACCAGTAAAACAATGAATCACAGATTTCTTACAAATATCTAAATGATTTTTAAATCTCTTTATAAAATCATCTGTTGCACTACGCTCATGAAGAAACAATGGTTTGTTTAGCTTTTCTGCAAGAACAATCTGCTTTTCAAGACATCTTATTTGGTTCTCTTTAGTAGAAAACATTCTATCATAATCCAAGCCACATTCCCCTACGGCTACCAGTTTATCATTTTGTGTCAAAATCTGTTCTATAAACTGAAAATCTGCCTGCTTTGCTCGATCTGCGTTATGAGGATGTATTCCCGCTGTTCCATAAGCATCGTGTGTTTTTACAAACTCATTGATTTTCTTATCTTCTTTTATATCTGTTCCAGTCAAAATACAACATATCTCATTTTCTTTTGCCTCCTTAATTATTTTTTCTGGTTCAGAAAATTGCTTACAAAATAGATTCAAACCAATATCATAATATTTTGCAAATTCCATACTAATTCCTCCAATAAAATCAAATATTCAACTGATTAGTCAATATTAATATCTATAGAATTTTCCAGCTTCAGAATACTCATTAGTTTGATTTCTGTCCACTTTTATCCTCCCATATTATACCATACATTTTTCTGATAAACTACAATTTTCCAGCGCTTCATAGCCCTCCCATAAATATCCCCTTACACTTAACGCAAAAAATCCATAATTTTTTCAATATAAAAATAGAGGCATGTTCTTCCTTTCTAGGAATCATACCTCTCAAGCTAATAAATATTCTTAACAAAGTGAAATCCAATAGTATTCACAACGTTTTTCTTCTCCATGACACTGTATTGACCTTACCTTTTCCAAAACTCCTCCACATTTTATAATCGTCTTCTTAGATGCAGCATTTTCTGTATCACAAGTCAACAAAATCGCAGGTATCCCCAAGCCTCTTGCCTTTTCAATCACTTGACTAAGCATCTCTGTTGCATATCCTTTCTTACGTTCTTCTGGGACAACGCTAAACCCCACATGCCCACCTAATACTTTTAGGTCTTCGTTTAATGTGTGGCGAAGCTCAATACATCCTATTATTTTTTCATCCGTTCTTCTCATTGCCATATATAATGTCGTTTGCACACCCAGAATATCATTTTCTGGCATTGCACACTCTTTTACCTTCTGAACCCACTCGTCATAATGCTCGAAATGATGGAGTCCACGGCTTCCATTGATTGTACTCTCTCCTGCTTCTATAAATGATTTACGAAAAAACATGTTTTTTTCTTCTGATTCTTTTCAGCACTGATTAACTTTATATTACTCATTGGCATTTTTCTACAACACTTTCTCTTTCCTTCTTGTCTTCCCTTTTCAATCCCTTTTTCTTCCACGCCCTTACTCAAATTACACATAATCGACACCTCACTCTCCAATGTCTGAGTCATTCTAATATGAAAATCTTCCTCCAATATCTGACACTTATCCTGTAAACCTGTCTCCGTGGATAGAATTCCCTAAAAGTTTTCCTAGAAACACTGACACTTTCGTCCTTACTTATGATAAGGCTCCCCATTTATAATCCGAAACCCTCTATAAATCTGCTCTAATAAAATCACCCGCATCAACTGATGTGGAAATGTCATCCTCGAAAAGCTCAGCGCATAATCCGACCTCTCAAGCACCTCTTTCCCTAGACCAATAGACCCTCCAATAATAAACACAATATGGCTCTTACCCTGTACGCCAAGCCTCTCAAGCTTATCCGCCAATTCCTCTGACGTAATCTGTTTTCCCTGAATCTCAAGAGTAACCACATACGCCTCATCCTTCACCTGTCTTAAGATTCGTTCCCCTTCCTTTGACCGGATAGCAGCCTCCTCCACTTCACTGGCGCTCTCCTTCGTCTTTTCATCCGCCACCTCGATTATCTCTAACTTACAATACTTCCCCAGACGCTTTGCATATTCCGCAACAGCATCTCGCAGATATTTCTCTTTAATCTTTCCAACCGTCACCAATGTAATCCGCATTCTGGTAATTCCTTCCACTTCATACCGATTTTCACACCACATACCGCATATGCCACAGATTCCCGTGATACATATACCTATCCCAACGCCACATCCAATATCATCATAAGCACAAACCCTGCCGCAAACCCAATCGTCCCGATGTTGCTATGCTCTCCTTCTGCCGACTCCGGCACCAACTCCTCCACAACCACATAGATCATGGCGCCCGCCGCAAATGCAAGCAGATACGGCAGAACCGGTGTAATATACGCTGCAAGCAGCACCGTAATCCCTCCTGCAATCGGCTCTACGATTCCGGACATAGACCCGTACAAAAATGCCTTCCACCGCCCCTGTCCTTCACTCCTGACAGGCAGAGACACGATAAACCCTTCTGGAAGATTCTGCACAGCAATTCCGATTGCCAGCGCAAACGCCCCTGCAACCGTCACATCTGCATTGCCTGTCATCAGCCCTGCAAACACGGCGCCGCTTGAGATACCCTCCGGTATATTATGAATCGTAACCGCCAATACAAGCATGGTTGATTTATTCAGCACACACCTTGGCCCCTCAACCTGGTCTGAACCCACATGCATATGAGGGATGGCCCGATCCAAAAGCAGGAGGAAGCCGATTCCCAAAACAAATCCCACAGCCGCAGGCACAAACGCAAACTTGCCCATATTTTCCGACATATCCATAGCCGGAATCAAAAGTGACCACACAGAGGCCGCAACCATGACGCCCGCCGCAAATCCCAGAAGCGCCTTCTGGATTAAAGGCTTCAGCTCATTTCTCATAAACAGCACACATGCCGCGCCTAACGTTGTACCCATAAAAGGAATCATAAGTCCCCAGAAAATCATCATATAAATTCTCCTTTTGATAGCATCCATTTTCTTAAACTCAATTAGTATAACATAAATTCCGGTTGCATCATAGGCTCTGCTGATTTTCCCCAAATATTTCTTGACATTTAAACAAAATTATGATAATTTATTCAAAATTTTAGGAGAACATGGAGATATAAAACTGATGAACTTGACAAATGAAGTAGAATTATTAAGAGTAACGATTGACGATGTACCAAAACTACACGCCATGCAGATAAAATCATTCAAAGAATTATTAGAGAAATATCAGGATTTTGACACAAATCCTGGAAATGAAGGTGTGGAAAAAATAGAAACGCGCTTAAAACAAGATTTTACATTTTACTATTTTATCTGTATCGGCGGGCAGAAAGCCGGCGCGGTTCGTGTTGTTGACCCAAAAGAAGCTAAAACGAATAAGAGAATCTCCCCTATCTTCATATTACCAGAATTTCAAGGCCAGGGCATTGCACAAAAGGCAATCCTGTTATGCGAACAAATACATGGGAGTAACAACTGGGAACTGGACACGATTCTGCAAGAACCGAAAAACTGTCATCTGTATGAAAAGCTAGGATATCAAAAGACAGGCAAAACAAAAGCTATTAACGATAAACTCACGTTGGTATTTTATGAAAAATAGGCTTATTACTAAAAGTATGGGCTGTGCTTAAAATCAGGGACGCGGCAAAATCTGCCGCGTCCCTTGCTCTTAATCTATTTACTCAATAATTCATGAATTCCCTTGGCGCCGGCTTTTCCCGCACCCATGGCAAGGATAACCGTAGCTGCGCCTGTGACAGCGTCTCCGCCTGCAAATACAGCCGCCTTGGAGGTCTGTCCGTTTTCTTCCTCAGCAACGATACATTTTCTCCTGTTAGTCTCAAGCCCCTTGGTGGTAGACGCAATCAACGGGTTCGGAGAAGTTCCAAGAGACATGATCACAGTGTCAAGCTCAATCTCGTACTCAGAACCAGGAACCTCCACCGGACGCCTTCTTCCAGATGCATCCGGCTCGCCAAGCTCCATCTTAATCACCTTCATACCCTTCACCCATCCGTTGTCATCCACAAGAATCTCCTTCGGATTGGTCAGAAGGTCAAAGATAACGCCTTCCTCCTTGGCGTGATGAACCTCCTCAACTCGCGCCGGAAGCTCAGCCTCACTACGACGGTATACGATATGTACCTCCGCGCCCAGACGCAGAGCCGTTCTTGCCGCATCCATAGCCACGTTACCGCCGCCCACAACTGCAACCTTCTTACCTGCCACAATCGGGGTATCATAAGAATCGTCAAAGGCCTTCATCAGATTGCTTCTGGTCAGGTACTCATTGGCAGAGAACACGCCGTTGGCCGTCTCCCCTGGAATTCCCATAAACATTGGAAGCCCTGCGCCAGAGCCGATAAATACTGCCTCGAAATCTTCCTCCTCCATCAACTGGTCGATGGTGGTGGACTTTCCAATGACAACATTGGTCTCAAACTTAACGCCTAACTCTTTTACCTTCTCAATCTCCTTCTTAACGACTTTATGCTTCGGAAGACGGAACTCAGGAATTCCATATACCAGCACGCCGCCAAGCTCATGAAGCGCCTCAAAAACGGTCACTTCATAACCTAACTTCGCAAGGTCGCCGGCACAGGTAAGACCAGACGGACCAGAGCCGATCACCGCAACCTTATGTCCGTTGGTTTTCTCAGCCTTCACAGGCTTAATGTCATTCTCCAACGCATAATCTGCAACAAATCTCTCCAGCTTTCCGATGGATACCGGATCACCCTTGATTCCGCGGATACATTTACACTCGCACTGGGACTCCTGAGGACATACACGGCCGCAGATTGCCGGAAGCGCGGAAGACTCTCCAATCACCTTGTAAGCCTCCTCAATATTCCCCTCTTTTACCTGGGAAATAAATCCAGGGATATTGATGGATACCGGACATCCTTCAATACACTTGGCATTCTTACAGTTCAGACAGCGAGCTGCCTCCTCCATTGCTTCTTCTTTGTTATATCCGTAGCAAACCTCCTCGAAGTTCGTTGCTCTTTCCTTCGCATCCTGCTCTCTTACAGGAATTCTCTTTAATACATCAGCCATTAGTTGTCACCTCCGCAATTACCGCATCCACCATGGTGGGTGTCACCTTCTTGTACCTTCAGAATCGCACGGCCTTCCTCAGTCCTGTACATCTGCTGCCTCTTCATCGCATTGTCAAAATCTACCAGATGTCCGTCGAACTCCGGTCCGTCTACACAGGCAAACTTCACCTCACCGCCGACGATAACACGGCAGGCTCCGCACATACCCGTACCGTCCACCATAATTGGGTTCATGCTGACGATGGTAGGAATCTCAAGCTTCTTGGTTAAAAGACAGGTAAACTTCATCATAATCATCGGTCCGATGGCAATGCAGACATCATACTTGTTGCCTTCTTCTACCAGCTTCTCAATCTTCGTCGTAACCATACCTGCATGGCCGTATGTACCGTCATCTGTACAAGGATAGTAATTTCCGGCAACTTCATTCATCTTTTTCTCCAGAATTAACATGTCCTTGGTCTTGGAGCCAACGATTACATCAACCTCAACGCCATGCTCCTTGAGCCATTTAACCTGAGGATAAACCGGAGCTGCCCCCACACCGCCGGCAACAAAGAGCATCTTCTTGTTCTTCAAGGTCTCTAAATCTTCTTCCACAAAATCTGACGGACGCCCCAGAGGTCCGATAAAATCACGGAAATAATCTCCTGCTATCATCTTGGACATCTTCATGGTAGAAGCCCCAATCTCCTGGAACACAATCGTGATGGTTCCAGCTTCCCTGTCATAATCACAGATGGTAAGGGGAATCCTCTCACCCTTTTCATCCATCTTCACGATTACAAACTGTCCAGGCTCACAATGCTTAGCCACGCGCGGCGCTTCTACATCCATAAGATAAATCTTATCAGCCAGCTTTTCGGCTTTTAATATCTTGTACATCCTACGTTCCTCCTAAAAATTTTATATGACTATCATAATCCATCTTCACACAAATATCAAGTGCCTGTCCTTCTATTTTATCATCATCCCCATGATATAGAGGTCATAATATTTTCCATATAAAAGGGTCTGGTTCCTTAGACACCCCTCCACGACAAACCCAAACTTCAGGTACAAAGAAACCGCCATGGTATTATCTGTCCTTGTATCCAGCCGGATTCTTGTGGTCACTCCATTTCCTTTACACCAGTCAATCAGCATCTCAATTAAGCGGCTGCCGATGCCTTGCCCCTGATATTTTTTTGCCACAACTATTCCCAGCTCCCCCTCATGGCGGGACTTAATCTTATGGCTAGAGCTTATGGTCGCAATTCCCACAATCTCATCCCCGTCAAGAGCCAAAAGCATCGTATTATTTACATCCCCCTCTAATTTTTTGATATCCTCCTCCTGTTCTTCTGATATCATTTTTCTGCTGCTCTTTAAAGCCTTTATATTCAGCATAACAATTTTAAATAACCAATTCAATGGAACTTCTGCTTTATGCAAAAAAACTGCCGGAAATGACTTCCCTCCATTCCCTGGGAAAGCCATATCCTGCAGCTTTTACGCTTAATACAATAGCCTCATAAATTCTTTAGCGCACACAATTATTCTACCGGAAAACTTACATCATTGACAATAATCTGTGCAATCTCATCAGTATCCACCAGACGGTTGAATACCGTCTTATACCATACGTCTGCGCCTAACACATAACCGCTGTTTTCAATTAAATCTTCTGAATCCGAAACAATATAACTGCTTCCGTCCTTATACTTAATCTCTAAATGCTTCATATGATATGGATCCTGCGCCTCATCTTTAGAAAGCCCCATGCCTTTGGACATATCCACACGAATTGCTATGGGAGAATATGCCAGACAACCATTGGCGCCCATATCAATCTTTTTGACAGGAATCTGCCCTTTATCCGATAAGTCTATGGTCTCTGTCTGAACCTTAGCCATCGCCTCCTCATATTCCTTCCACAAGGCTTCGTCGCCCGCTTCCTCCTTTGACATGTTTGTCGTATCCGGCGCCAGCTTATAGATTTCCTCCAATGTATCGGGATACTTCTGAATCACCAGCTTCGGAATATCGCCCTCTTTCAAAATATCTGACCAGAGCATATAGGAGGTACAGTAGAATAACTCCTCCGTACTCCTTTCCATGTCTACGTAAGTGTTCTCCCCTGCAAAAATGAAGCCGGCATCTTCTCGCCCACCGCACTCCACGCTGAAACGGAAATCCACATCATCCGTAAACATCGCGCCTTTTGCCACATTGGTATCCTCACTAGCTTCCAAAGCCGTCACGCCGCCTTTACGTTCCAGCGTATAATACATCACCGCCCCGCTGCTGTCATAGACAAAGCTCTCAATCGTCAGCGTATGCTCTCCGAGCTGCTTGACAATGGGCTCGTCCATCACCCACTGGCCGATCTGTTCATCAGCCTTTTCTTCATCCACCGGTACAAATTCCTTAGACGGAATATCCACAGGAGTCTTACCTCCTTTGCCGTTATCAACCTCTTTATGAATCACATCCCATGATTCCTTCGTCGAATTTCCAAACATTCCCTCGAAAAGACCTGTCTTGACCGACGCATACACCATGCTGGGAACCGCCAGACATACAACTGCTGCAACCGCCGCCGCGACATGCAGGTTCTTCCCAAAATGCTTTCTTTTTCCCGAAGTTTCCTGCTTTCTCTCCAAAATCTTGTAAGTATCGCAAAGCCGCTGGTTCACCACATCCGATACCTGAACGTCCTGTCTTAGTATATCCCGCATCTGCTTCTCTGTCTCTCTCATCTGCAAAACCTCCTTAAAAATTCTTAATAGCACAATACCTGCTTTAATTTTTCCCTGCATCTTCTCAGCTTACTCTTCACTGTATTTTCATTTACCTCTAAGATCTGGGCAATCTCCCTTGTATGGAAACCTTCCCCATAATACAATAAGAATATAGTCCGGTAATCCTCATTTAACTCTCCGATAAGCCTGTAAAATTCTCGGTCATCCCTGGGAACATCAGCCTTATCCGGCAACTGGTCTGAAACAGTATACCGTTTCTGCTGTTTTAGTAGATCCTTACAATGATTAATCAAAATCCTGGTAATCCAGGTCTTAAAATACGAAGCATTTTTCAACTCCTGAAGGTGCTCATACACTGATAATACCGTCTCCTGCATCACGTCAGCCACATCCTCCTCGCTTCTTAAATAGCTCTTTGCCACCTTATAAAGCCCTGTCTTATGTTTCTCCACCAAATCCACAAACGCCTCCATGTCTCGCCTCTGTGCGCGCTTCACGAGCAAAACATCCATCGTCCTTCCTCCTTCCTGTTGTCACATTATATCTATTAGACGAACCAACTGGTCAAATGGGTGCAAAAAATTATATTTTTTTAAATGAAAAAGGGCAGGCATTCGCGCCTGCTCTCGTAGATGTGTCCCCCGCCTGGCGGGTTATGTAGAAAACGGAATAACCGGACAGGAAATCCGGTCAGATACATTTTTCTTCTCCGAAAATTCTCTCATGTATCTTCTATAAAATATAATATCACTTTATGACAGAAGACGCAATAATATGTCTGATTTTAACTCCAGAACCTTTTTACCTTTCTCGACACCTTTTTACAAATATTTTGTAAAGCAAATGCCGCCTATGAAATTTGGGGCTAAGCAGCTCTAAGACCTGCCCGCCCCAATTTCATTTCACATCAATAGCTGAAGCTTATTTGCCAGCCATCTGCTTCTCCTGCTGTTCAATCATCTTCTTAACCATATAACCACCGACAGAACCATTCTGTCTGGAAGTCAGGTCTCCGTTGTAGCCGTCTGTAAGCGGCACGCCCAACTCGTTTGCTACCTCATATTTGAACTTGTCTAATGCTCCCTTTGCCTCTGGTACTGCTGCTCTGTTTGATGAACTTGTCATTGTTTTCTCCTCCTTTTTGTAACTTCTAACTTTTCGTTTTTGTTTCTTTGTAACATTTATTTTTTGTTACGCAGATAGTATATGGAGGATTTAAATTATTACACTAGAAGTTCCTTCATAATCTGGAAGATTCTTCATCCAGTCATTTTCTGAATTTAAAAGCTCGTCCGCAGCCTCATTTGCCATCTGCAAAAGCTTTGCATCCTGATATACATCCCCAAGCCTGAAATCCATAAGCCCACTCTGACGGATGCCGAATAAGTCGCCTGGACCGCGAAGCCTCAGATCCTCGCTGGCAATCTTAAAGCCGTCGTTGGTCTTGTTTAAAATGCCAAGCCGTTCCTTGGTGTCTTTTGATTTTGAACTGCTCATAAAAATACAATAGGACTGGTGCTTGCCTCTGCCCACCCTTCCCCGAAGCTGATGAAGCTGGGCCAGACCAAAACGCTCGGAATTCTCCACCATCATGACCGTGGCGTTGGGCACGTCGATTCCCACCTCGATGACAGTAGTGGAGACAAGCACCTGAATCTCATTTCTCCCGAAACGGTCCATGATGTCGTCCTTCTGTGTCTGGCGCATCTTGCCATGGAGATAAGACACCTCAATCTCCCCTCCCAGCTCATCTTGAAGCATGGACGCATAATCAACGACATTTTCCGCCTCCATGGTTTCGCTCTCCTCCACCATGGGACAGATTACGTAACACTGCCGCCCTTCGGCAACCTGTTTTTTCATAAATGAATACGCCGTTTTCCGGTATCCAGTGTCCACCACGCAATTTTTTATAGGCAAACGGTTAGCCGGCAGCTCATCAATCACAGAGATATCCAAATCTCCGTATAAGATAATGGCAAGCGTCCTTGGTATAGGCGTGGCGCTCATGACAAGCACATGGGGCACGCTTCCCTTTTTGGCAAATGCTTCCCTTTGCTTTACCCCGAACCTGTGCTGCTCGTCCGTCACCACAAGGGCAAGGCAGTCATAATTCACTCCACCCTGGATTAAGGCATGGGTGCCGATGATAATCCTGGCATAACCACACTCAATCCGGTCATAGGCCCTGCGCTTCTCCTTAGCTGTCATTGAGCCGGTGAGAAGCTCAACCTTAACCTTGATCCCATATGTATCGAACAGTCTGGTAATGGATTCGTAATGCTGCCTTGCAAGTACCTCCGTAGGCGCCATCATAGCCCCCTGGTAACCGTTCAGCGCAGTATTCAATAAAGCGAGGACGGCCACAATGGTCTTTCCTGAGCCTACATCCCCCTGCACCAGCCTGGACATGACAGTCTCTCCCGCCATATCTTCCCCAATTTCCTTCCAAACCTTCTGCTGGGCATCCGTCAAACGGAAGGGAAGCCCTTGCAAAAACGCCCCTGTCTCTGGTTTTTCCTCTATCACATATTCATTGGCAAGCTTTTCGTTTTTATCCTTCAACCTGCGGATAGACAGGATAAACGCCAGAAATTCCTCGAACACCAGACGGTCCCTGGCGTGAAAGAATACTTCCTTATCCTCAGGGAAATGGATTCCCCGAACTGCATAGTTATATTCTGCCAGGCCGTACCGCAGCCGAAGCTCTTTCGGAAGAAGGTCTGCGGCAAGATTCATTCCGTCCAATGCCTGGCGTACTGCCTTTGCCACGGCATTGTTGGTAAGCCCAGAGGTCAGACCATAGAGGGGCTGAAGAGTATTGAGCCTGTCCCCATATTTTTCACAAGGGTAGAAAATCTCAGGATGCTCTAGTACAAGACCGTCCCGCCTTCGGACGATTCTTCCCCGAAGGGTGACTGCGCCGCCTCTGGCAAAGGTACTGCGAAGGAAAGGCATCCGAAACCAGATTACTTTAAGGGTTCCTGTCAGATCCTTGACATACAGGGTGGTCACCTGCATCTTTGCGTTTCCAGACACCTGAACCCGCCCGTAGATCGCCCCACTGATTGTCTGCGTCCTATCCTCCTCTACCTCACTGATTGGCACAGGATCCTCGTAGACGTCGTAGCCTCTGGGATAGTACCGGATTAAGTCGCCTACAGTACTGACGCCTAACTTTTCAAATAATTTCTGGGTCTTATCCCCAATTCCCTTCAATTCTCTGATGCTCGTCTTATCTATCATGATTACCTCAACTCGTTTCTTTCATATTAAGCGTATCTTTAGATTATATCAAAACAGAGACACAGATAGCAACTATAGTGCTTAACAATGTCCCCAGCAAGTAGTATTCTGCAAAATCCTGCTCTTTCGTAATCCTTTCATAACGTGCGATTGACTTTGCCGTCAACACAAGACCGACAGCCGAATACTGTTCCAGTGCAATAAATATAACCATGATGATTCTTTCCAGGGTTCCAATAAAACGTCCCGCATTTTTATCATTCCCCTTTTGAGCCTCTCCATCCTTTTCTGTTGGTTTATATACAGACAAAATATGTACAATCAAGATATTCGCCGGCTTATGTATCAACAACAATCTTGCCATCCAAGCCAATAATATGCATTCAGGCACTCCGAAAACATCCAAAAACTGACAAACTTCCTCCCTGCATAAATTTCTTAAATCCAATGTACGCGTATAGTACACAAGCATAGAAACTATCATAAAATGCATCGCCTGATCTAGCAAAAATATATTCCGTTCGTTCTGCCAGAACGTTGATTGAAAATGAAAAAAATATGTTATTACATCAATTAGTCCATGTGAAAGGACAAAAAACAGGATGTATCTCCATTCTAATCCTGGCAAAAAAAGAATAAAAAGCAGAACAGAAAATACTCCATAGATACAGGCATGATACAGCACCTGCCGTAACTCTATCTTCATCTTTGACTCAACCGTTTCAGTCCGAAAATAGAAATCACACAAAACATGAATCACCAGAAGGATTAGAAATGTGTATCTCAACATTTTTCAATCTCTCCCAATATACTCTGAACATTTTTCAATGCATTCGCATACACATAATATCTTCCCTTTGCCAGATTCTTCTGAACAGAAGACTGGGTAATCCCCATCCTATATGCGACATCCTTCTGGCCGTCCTGATTCTTCATCATGTCCCAAATAATCTCCCTCTGTCTCTGCGTCCAGGTCTGTTCGATTGATTTCTCCAACTCGAAAATAGTATTAATCAATGTAACCTGAGAAGAATTAGATTCTTCCATTTCCAGACGGATATCTGCAACAACCTTTTTGTTCCTTTTCTCATTATCCTTTAAAATATCAATCGCATTTCTCGCATGATAGTATCCTGGACCGTCCGCCCCCAATGCCATCTCTGTATCAATCCTTGTGGAGATCTTCCCGATTCCTATTCCGAATCGTAATTCTACAGGATATAACTTCATTCTTATATCCTGTATAATCTCCAGGATATTTTTTCCATCAAACAAAAGTCCCTGAAATTCATCTCCCAAGGTTATAAGAAATTTTGCCGCTATACTTTTCCTATATCTGATATTAATCTCATCCAAGATAGAGCTTAACTGTTCTTGTATCTCATTCCGCATCATCAGGCTTCTTGAACTTTTGATATCTCCAATTAATGCGACAAACGGGACCCCTTCTAATGATAAAAACATAGTCTGCCTCCTCTCTTAGAGGAATTATAACACATCAATATGGAATATCCAATATTTATTCGTAATATAATGAATATTTTTATTTTATTCCATATGATAAGAATAAAATAAAAATATTATATCCATAATAACAGAAACGCCAGACTCTATACGGAAATCCGTAAAAATCTGGCTCTGTCATTCCTCTATCCTCTAAACACATCCCAAAAGGGCGTCCATCCTCTACTCTACCCCAAGCACATAATAATAAATCGGCTGACCGCCGTAATGGGCGTCCACATCCACATCCGGATAAATCCCTTCAATCTCCGCAATGAATCTCTGGGCATCCTCCTCCTTCACTTCCTCGCCGTAATACAGGCTGATGAGTTCAGAATCCTCATCCACTAACTGTGAAAGCAGGTCCTTCGTGGTCTCCTCCACGCTTCTGCCAACCGCCAGGATTCCAGCATCCCCGATTCCCATAATATCACTCTCGTGAATCTCTTTATCATCAATGTGGGTATCCCTAACCGCATAAGTTACCTGACCGGACTTCACATTCCTGATTCCCTCCAGCATGGCTTCCTCATTCTCCTTCACACTGGCATCTGGCATAAAGTTGATGACTGCTGTAATTCCCTGAGGAACCGTCTTGGTTGGAAGCACCACAATCTCCTTATCCTCCACCAAATCCTTTGCCTGGTTCGCCGCAAGCACAATATTCTTATTATTCGGAAGAATGAACACACAGTCAGCGTTCACCTGGTCAATGGCATTTAGCATATCCTCTGTACTGGGATTCATGGTCTGCCCGCCTTCAATGATGTAGTCCACACCAAGCTCTTTAAAAATATCGTTCAGTCCTTCCCCTATGGAAACCGCAATAAATCCAATGGGCTTTCTCGGCTCATCCGACTTTTTCCCGTCTCCTTCGGACTCCTTCGCCCCATCCTTCATAGCCTCGCTTGCAGCCAGCTTCTCGGCATCCTTAATCAGCTTCTCTTGATGCTCCTCCCGCATATTGTCAATCTTCATCCGTGACAACTGACCATAGGTCAGGGCTCTCTGAATTGCAAGCCCCGGATCATTGGTATGAACATGCACCTTCACCACATCATCATCAGCCACACAGACGATAGAATCCCCGATGGAAGACAGATATCCCTTGAAATCCTTCTCCTGCTCATCTGAAAATTCCTTCTCAGTCAAGATAATAAACTCTGTACAATATCCAAACTTAATATCCGCCGTATCCTGGGCACTAAGCTTCGTAACCTGTACGCTGGCTTTAGGTGCAATCGCGCTGTAATCCACCTCTTTTCCAAGAAATGCGTCATAAGCGCCCTTTATAACCTCAAGAAGTCCCTGACCGCCGGAATCCACGACCCCTGCCTCCTTAAGTACCGGAAGCATATCTGGCGTCTTTTTAAGCACCTCCTCGGCGTGCTCAATCACAGCCGGAAGAAACGCCTCCAGATCGTCCGTCTCCTGAGCCATCTCGGCCGCTTTGTCCGCAATGCCGCTTGCAACCGTAAGAATCGTACCCTCCTTCGGCTTCATAACCGCCTTATACGCCGTATCCCTGGCCCTGGCGCATGCCGCCGCAAGTCCTTGTACATCAATCTCTTTATTCTCACGGATTGACTTGGTGAAGCCTCTTAATAACTGAGAAAGAATCACGCCGGAGTTTCCCCGCGCACCCCTCAGAGAACCGGAGGAAACCGCCTTCGCCAAATCCTTCATATCCGGATTCTCAAGAGCTGTCACTTCCTTCGCCGCCGCCATGATGGTAAGAGACATATTCGTCCCTGTGTCACCGTCCGGTACGGGAAATACGTTCAGTTCATTGATATACTCCTTCTTCGCTTCAATATTCTGCGCACCTGCCAAAAACATCTTTGCAAGCATATCCACATTTATAGTTTTCGTAGCCACTTCTTATGTCCTCCTTAACTAATCGATGACTCTGACGCCTTCAATATAGATATTGATCTTATCTACCGGCATTCCTGAAAATCTTTCTACTTTATACTTCACATTGCTGATCAGGTTATCCGTAACGGCTGAAATGCTTACGCCATATGCAACAACAATATGGAAGTCAATACTGATATGATTCTCATCCGATATCGCCACTCTAATCCCTTTGGTCAGGCTCTCCCGCTTCAGCAAATGTACCAGCCCGTCTTTTACATTCACTGCAGCCATTCCCACAATCCCGAAACACTCGACCGCAACCGTTCCGGCATACTTCGCAATCACCTCCGGATCGATCGTAACAATACCAAGATCCGTACTCATACATCCCTTCATACCTGAATACCTCCTATCTTTCTATGGGTTTCCCTATCCTGTTATTATACCCTGTTTTACCATATATTACAATAAAAACTCAGATTCCGTATCGAAATCTGAGTTTTACATTAGGAACCGTATAAAAAAAACTGTACACTTCCTCACACTATGCACGCTCAACTTTTCCTGACTTCAAGCAAGAAGTACAAACATACATCTTCTTTGTCGCACCGTTCTCTGTCTTCACGCGAACTGATTTTACATTGGATTTCCACATCTTCGGTGTCTTTCTATGAGAGTGGCTTACATTATTTCCAAAGTGAGCACCCTTTTCACAAATAGCACATTTAGCCATGACTGCACCTCCTAACGTCCATATATAGTCTGTCCAACAGACTCACAACACTAGTATCTTACCAGATGATGGGAGGAATTGCAAGTGTTTTTTTCTATTATTCTTCTTTTTTTATATCCAACAAGAATAAATGCGTGGAGTCCTTCTTTCCCCCTCTTACACGTTTGCCAGCCGCACCACGAAAATATTCTCATTATCTTGCCTGACGTACCGAATGTCTCCTCCATGCTTCTCTACGATCTTGCCTGCAATGGCAAGCCCAAGACCGGTTCCACCCTTTGTCTGCCTGGCGCTGTCTCCCCGTACAAAGGGGTCGAAAAGCACAGGCCGTAATTCTTTCCCAATCTCCTCCCCATCGTCTTGCACAGTAATCTCTGCCATTTTCTCCTCCTGCCTCACTTTTACCAAAATACTCCTTCCTGTCTGATTATATTTCACCGCATTTCCAAGAAGATTTTCCATAACCCGTGAAAATTCCTTCCTGTCAATCTCTGCATGAATTGGCTCCTCCGGTATCTGAATCTGAAAATCCAGCCCCCGTCCCGTGATTTCCTCATAAAACTCTGCGCATAGCTGCCGCACCAGCTCACAGATGTCTGTTTTCTCAATCTGCAGCGTATAGCCCTTATCCTCCATTTTCAGCAGTTGAAACAGCTCGTTGACCAGAGTATTGACCCGCCCTGCCTTTTTATCAATCATCTGGTAATATCTGGAAAGCTCATCAGGCTTTACCAGTCCTTCTTCCAGAACATTGGCGCTGCTCTTGATGGTGGATACTGGAGTCTTGATATCGTGGGAAATCTCCAAAAGCATCCGGTTTTTCCGTTCCTCATCCTGCTGTTTCCTTCGTTTTTCTTCCTCCAACTGGTTAATCATTATATTAAAGGTATCTCTGATTTCCCCAAATTCCCGCTGGGCCTCAAAATCAAGCCGTACCTGGCTGTCGCCTGCCCTCACCTTATCCATCCCCTCTGTAATCTTCTTAAGGGGGATCCGTATCTTACGCGACAGATAGGCGCTCATCGTAAGGCAGCTAAGCAAAAACAAAAGCCCGAAGGAAATAAACGACGTCACGGCCACCCGAACAGACTGGCTGTCCTTTGCCACATTGTAGGTGTAGCTCATCTGCAGTGCATCCCTGGCAATCTTCATAAGGTAATACACCGTATGTTCTTCTGTTTTTACAGCTTTCAGATATCCTCTGTATTCACTGGCAGAGGTAGTGGTCTCCACCAGATTATCCGTTATCAGATACTCCGTTAATTCCTCCATAGTATATGAGTCAGCCAAATCTTTCTTTTCTCCATAAACCTTTGTCACATGGTAAGAATCGTCAAGCTGCTCAATCCATCCCCCAAGTCGTTTAAAAGAATCCAAATCCCGTATATTTCCCTTCTTATCCACCAAATCATAGGGAGCTAAAGACTCCAACTGTCCGCCGCCGATAAAGAGCAATATCCCAAACATACACAGATACAGCAGAAAAACGGATACCATGGAAAACACAATATAGCTTGCCACAAGCTGCCGAAATACGCTGCTCTTTTTCCGATTTGATTTTTTACTCATTTTGCGATTCTTCCCCCTTTTGTCTTCCTCCCCAATTTCCTGACTGCTTCCTTAAATCCCCTTCTCCACTTTATAGCCAAGTCCCTTAATCGTCCGGATGAAGGGTTCTCCTTCTTCCCCTTCCTCCAGTTTTTTTCTCAGATTGCTGATGTGGACCATCACCGTATTGTCATCACCGGCATAGGGCTCCTCCCAGACGCGTTCAAAGATCTGTTGTTTTGTGAAAATCGTTCCGGGACGCTCAAGCAGCATCTGAAGTATGCGAAATTCCGTGGATGTCACCTCAATATTTCTCTGACCGCGCTTTAAGGTTCCCTCCATTATATTCAGCTTCACTCCCCGATAGGAGAGCTCTTGTTTCTCCTCCTTTTGCTCTCTCCAGTAGTCATAATTGCGCCGAAGCTGCGCCTTAATCCTGGCGACCACCTCCAGCGGATTGTAGGGCTTGGTAATATAATCGTCCGCCCCAAGCTCAAGCCCTAAGATTTTATCATAGTCCTGGTCTTTCGCCGTCAGCATAATCGCTGGAATACGGCTAACCTCCCGAATTTTTCGCAGTACGGCGAAGCCGTCAAGCTTTGGCATCATAATATCCAAAAGCACCAGATGAAACACCTCCTGCCTAAATAACTCCATTGCTTCCATCCCGTCCACCGCCTTTTTTATCCCTATACCTTCCCTTTCCAGATATAACTCTAATATATCCAAAAGCTCTGCCTCGTCGTCGGCTGCCAAAATCTGATAACCTGTCTTATTTGCTCCCATCCATCTTCCATCCTCCCCTTATGATTCTCCTTCTATATATTTCTCAATTACTTCATCCAACCCTGTGGAAAAATCAAAGGTTTCCTTCCAATCAGGACATAGAAAATCCAAAATTAGACATTTTGCAAATCCAGTGCGGTAATATTTTCCCCGTCCTCCCTCATATGTCCCCAGATTATAAAGATAACGCTCTTTATATTCCTCTTGGCCGGTCATCATGCCATAGACCTTCGCTTCCACATAATACGCCGTTCCTTCTGTCACCTCGCATCGAATCTCCGCATCCCTTAGAGCTTCTGACATCTCACTCATACGCTGTCTGCGGCGTTCACTATATTCTAATATGATTCGGTGAACCTCGTCAATGGCGGAAATATCTTGATTCTGTATCAACTCCACAGTCTTTTTCAAAAGCTCCATCTCCTGCTTTAACTTACTTCGGATGTCTGGTGCTTGATCCACCCAGGTTACGAACTGTTCCTCCTGGGATATTTCGCTCTCCTCTTTTCCTTCGGCTCCTTCCAGTTCTTCCTGCATCTCCTTAGGCGTAACCTTCTCCCCCAAAATTGCAAAGTTTGTCAACTGATACGCATGAAATGCCTCATGCCAGAGCATCCCCTTATGTTCTTCGGCGCCGTACCCGCTTCCCGTCATCATTCCCTCTGCGCCGCCTGCCAAGGACATCAGACTTTCAAAACGCTCAAGGGTGGGCACAATTACTTCAAAATGGTCCCCCACAGGATAGGCAGTCCCAACAAATGTCTCTATCACTGGTGGACGCTTTTTTATCTTTCCTTTATAGAACACATAATCTGAGACTCCGTCATATATGGCCACAGGGTAATCCGAAAGGCAGAAGCCCTCAAAGCCCAATTTATCCACCTGTTCCTCCATGGAAACCGCATCTTCATATATCTTTTGCTCCTCCTTTGAAATCCCCTGCCCTCCTGTCCACAGCCATGCAGACAGAAGAAAAACGCCAAGAATACCTGTCATGATGATTCCTTTTCTCTGCTTTTTCATCCTTACGCCTCTTTCCTATGAATCACAAGCACCAGCACAGCCCCTGCATACAAAAACAACAATCCTCCAAGGATGCTGTGTACCTCCACCTTTTCCCCCAGCAAAAATTTACCTGCCTGGGCCGCAGCCCCATACAAGTCCGGCGTCAGCACAAGAATTCCTCTTAAGATTCCTCTGGATACACCGGATACGATTCCTGAAAGGGTTCTAATCACTGGCTGCATCGTCCCTGCCAGCATCAAAATTGCCGAGAGGGTTCCTGCCGCCATTTCCGGAAGGGCAAGGCTCATTGCGCTGGTAAACAGGCTGACTCCCGCCGTTCCGGATGCAAAAACCAGAAAGCCTGGAATACTCCTTAACAAGATTCCCGTTTCTCCCTTGATTCCGGCATACGCCATCACTCCCACATACAGGATAAACAACGCCGCCACAGAACTGATTACATTTGCCAATGCAAGCTGTCCGTGGTAATTCCACTGGCTGATTCCCCGCATCCACACCAGATGGCTGGTTTTTCTCTCGTATTCATTGGGAATGGTGCGCAGGCTAAGTGCAACCGCCATTCCCCCTCCGATTACCGAAGCCACATTTAAGACAAATGGCAGCAGAAGCCGTGTTTCCGTCACAGGTATTCCGTCGATTGACAGCGTCACTGTCCCGCTCATGCATAGGAAGACAAGCAGCAGGCCAAGCGCCATTATGACATAAATATCTTTTCTGCGAAGCCGCTCACGCAGCCCATTCTTCATTATTCCCAACATTACTCTATACCTCCAATCTGTTCCACGAAGATTTCTTCCAGGCTCTTACCACTCTTTCCATTCTCCCACTCGTAAATCAGGCGTCCCTTCTTCATAATAATTCCCCTGTCGCAGACACGTTCTATGTCATTCAAAATGTGGGAATTAATAAGGATTGTTTTTCCTTCTTTTTTCAAAGCCTGGATTGTATGCATCATCTCCAGACGCCCCATGGCGTCCAGACCCGCTGTGGGTTCATCCAGTATCAAAAGCTTTGGGTCTCCCAGAAGGGCCTGGGCCAATGCCAAACGCTGCAGCATCCCTTTTGAGTAATGTTTTACTTTCGTATTGCTTTCTTCAAGTCCTGCTCGCTTTAGCAGCTCTGGAATCTCCCTCCTTAAATCCTCCTTTGAGATTCCCTGTAGTCCTCCGTAGAACCCAAGCACCTCCCGTCCGGTAAGGAATGGATGAAAGTACGGCGTCTCCGGCGAATAGCCCACCTGTACACCATGAGCCCTCTTTACGGTTCCTCCGTCCTTTGGAATCAATTCAAGAATCATCTTGATGGTCGTTGTTTTCCCTGCGCCGTTGCTTCCCAGCAAGGCAAATACCTCCCCCTCCTTTACGGAAAAGCTCAGATTGTCTACCACACATTTTTTTTGGTATATTTTTCTTAAATCCCTACATTTTAACATGCTCATTCCTCCTGCCATTTTGTATACCCAAGGGCACACCGCAACACATGCCCTTCGGGGTGCCCTTTGGTTATGTCTAAGTATAGCCGGCCATGTTTAAGACATATTAAAAAGGACCTTAAGGCAGCCTTAAGATGTAATGTATGGTGTCAGAAAAAAATATACTCAAAGGTATGAAAGCTTGTCACATGGGAAATTTTTTGACAAAAAAACCTGGGCTTAAAGCCCAGGCTAATCTTTTCTTTTTTATTATATTTCCTAACCTTCTTGTAGCAAAAGCTGTCCTTATCCCCGCAATGTAAAACGTCCCACAAGGCTCTTCATCACCTGAGCCTGGCTGGAAAGCTCCTCGCTGGCAGCAGCAGACTCCTGGGCTGTTGCAGAGTTGGTCTGAACCACACTGGAAATCTGATCAATCCCTAATGTTACCTGTTCGATTGAATCAGCCTGCTGGTCTGCTGCGGAAGCAATCTTATCCACAGAGGCAACCACACCTTTTGTACTTTCTACAACAGCAAACAGAGATTCGGCAGTAGCATTGGCAATCTCGGTTCCCTTCTCCACAGCCTGCACAGTGCCTTCAATAAGACCTGCCGTACTCTTTGAAGCTTCGGAGGATTTACTTGCCAGATTACGCACCTCATCTGCAACTACGGCAAATCCCTTACCCGCTTCACCGGCACGAGCCGCCTCAACTGCGGCGTTGAGCGCCAGAATATTGGTCTGGAATGCAATGTCCTCAATCGTTTTAATAATTTTACTGATTTGCCCTGATTTATCACTAATCTCCGTCATGGCTGCAATCATTTCCTGCATCTGCGTATTACTGGTGGCTACCTGCTCCCCTGTCTGATCAGTCTGACGGCGGACCTCATTGGCAGTCGCCGCAGTATCCTTAACCTGTGTGGAAATCTCATTAATCGTTGCCGCCAATTCTTCAATAGAGCTTGCCTGCTCGGTTGCCCCTTGAGAAAGAGCCTGAGCGCCAGAGGATACCTGGTCGCTTCCTGATGAAACCTGGTCGGCAGCCTGATTAATCTGTCCTAAGGTTTCATTGAGAGAACGTGAAATCTCCTCAAGAGCCTGCTTAACCTTGGCAAACTCGCCTTCATAATCAAGAGTAAGCTCAAATACCAGATTCCCGCCGGCAATCTGCCTCAATACATTAGAAATTTCGTCAATATAATTTACATAATTGCGCAGACGTCCTACCGTCTTATTGAAATTGGTCGCCAGCGTACCTAATTCATCCCTGGAGTTGTATGTAATACTCTGATCCAAATCGCCCTCTGCAATCTTCCTTGCCACATTGTCAAGCTCTTTCACCGGTCTGTTAATCGTCCTGATGATGTAAATTGCAAACGCAAAGGAAAGGAATCCAATGACAATCAATGCTATAATAACGAGTCTTTCGGCATTGGTATACAGTCTATTTCCTTCCAGATTAGCCGCGTCTGCTCCATCCTTGTTCAACTGCACAACCTCAAGCAGCAGATTCGACACATTATCATACAATGATATGGTTCCCAGGACAATCTCCATAGCCTCATCCGTCTTATTATCGCGGCTCAAAAGAATAAGCTGGTCATGGTTCTGCAGATACTCATTCCACGCATTCTGAGCATCCTGTATAAGCTTTCGGTCCTCTTCACTTGTGATCAAGGTGGATAAATACATGCTAAACGTTTCATTAATCTGTTTACCGGCGTTCTCCATCTTCGTCTCCGCACTCTGCATTGTCTCCTCATCCTGGGCAACAATATGCTTATATTCCTCTCTCCGGAAATCAGACGTAAGCGTATTAAGCTCCTCCGACGCTATAACGGAAGGCATCCAACTCTCAGAAATATCCGTCGTTCCCTCGTTAATCTTACCCATAAATGAAAGAGATACTACCCCCAACACAATCATTCCAGCCAGCATAAAGCAGGCAAGTAAAAACAGTTTAGACTTAATCTCAATGTTCCTCATTATTACTTTTCTCTCCTTTAGTTCCCCATACGATTTTACATTTGTATTGTCTGTATTTATTTCACAGACAAATTAGACTATCTGTAATTATACAAACTTTGGAAAGAAATGTCTACTAAAAATTCGGAAATATTCTTACTCTGCGATTTTTACTATTCATCCCCTTTAAACTTCACCGTAACCGAACAGATTTCTGCAATCGTGCCAACCCGCATATTCGGCCCAAATATCCCCACGCCTGATGTAACAATATTATGCATATCACCTTTTTTCAAATACCCGCAGGCATTCTCCCACATCAGACGAATCGTCAGATTCCCCGGCCACACCTGCCCGTCGTGGGTATGTCCGCACAAATCCAGATCCACTCCCGCATCTGCCAGCTCCTGAAGCTCTTTGGGCTGATGGTCAATCACGAACACCGGCTTTGACAAATCCATCCCCGCCGTTATCTCCTCTGGCGTTTTCCGTGTCTTAATATCCCGCCCTGGACGCTGTCTGTCCGGACGCCCATAGAGGTAAACGCTGTCCCCAATCAAAACGGATTCATCCCGAAGCAGCGTAATCCCCGCCTCCTTAAGAAACTCATCCATCCTGATATCGCTCTCCTTCTTTTGGCTTCCACCGAAGGTAAATCCGGCAAGAATCTTCTCCTTGATATCGTGATTTCCATAGCAGGCATAGACGCCATATTTGCTCTTAATCCCCTTCAAAATGTCAATCAGCTTCTTGGGATCTTCCAACGCCTCATATTCATTGTCAAAAATATCCCCTGCAAAAACCACCAGGTCAGGCTCCTGTGCATTAATCTTTTCAACCATTTTCTGGATATGCTCGCACCCGATGTTGTATCCCATATGGAGGTCAGCCGCCATTACCACTTTCATCTGCTTCAAATTACCTGCCTTCTTATCAATGACAGCCTCATATTTTGTGGTACGGATATTCCCTGCATTTACCATCCCCCAGATACTGAGCACCGCAATGCCAACGGCACAGATAATCCCTGACGCCACAAACACCTTAAAACTCCTCAGTTTTTCCTGATTAATCTTCTTGCTCCTTTTCAAAAGAACATGGATAACGTCTGCCGCTCCCACCACAAGAATCGTATACAGAAGAACTCCAAGCCAGTAATTCCCAATCTTTACAAAAAAGCGCTTTACCCCTCCCGATGGAAGAAAGAACCCCACCCCCATCGCACTGGCAAAAAATAGGTAAACCATAGAAACAATAAGACGGGACCGAAATCTTCGGAACTCATGTCTACAGGTGCTAAGCCACCGAATAATCCAACGGATAATATAAGCATTTACCAAAACATACAGTGGAGATAATAATATCGCCAGCATAACTCTCACTCCCTACCTTTATTAATTCTTAAAGCAGCTTGATATTCCTGCTCCCTTTGCACTCATACCAATTTCCCAAATCCCAGGACAAGGGCTGGTAATCTGTAATTCCCTTTCCCTCATTGGGGTATTTGACGGAATATACACAGTCTGCCGTATAGAGACACATTAGTATCACGCAGCACCACATAAGCACATTTTTTCTAATCCCCCGTATCCGGTTATCCAGAAGGGGCGCCGCAATATACACGATAACCATGCCTCCTATTCCAAACACCAGCAGACCCTCCGCACAGATTCTTCCATTCAGATTCAGAAAATATCCGCTATAATCCCACCATTTTTTTCCGTCATAGACCACCTCAAGATAGTAGGAAGTCCAGTATTCCACCATTCCGCACAGAAAAATAATACTGAAAAACTGCATTACCGGATGATTCCGCACCCTGTTTAAAAGGGTAAGCAGCATCACCCCGCCCGCGCCGTAAATCGGAAGCCACGGTCCGTGGAGCGTACCTCGGTTGACAAACACTCCATCCAGCACCAGATGGATGCTCACCTCCCAGCACCAGCCAAGCATGGAGAAAAAGAAGAAAAGTAAAACCAAGGACCAGACAGAATAATGGCGCATATAATGAAACGCATCCATACGCTTGTGCTTTGCCCCGTCTGGAAAACGGGAGAGCCTTGCCGGATAGGCTTTTCCCTCCACCACATCCTTAAGCATGCCAATCCTTACTTGAAGCTCTCTGTTTTCTTCGTAGCCCCCTACTTCTTTTGAATCCCCAATGGAAATACCAAACCAGTCGGAAAGAATTCCTCTTAACCCCTCCGGCTTTTTAGGGCTGTCTTTCTGCTCGTTCTTCCACCCAATCACATCCGAATACCCTTCTTCCAGAAGCTCTCCTGACACTCTTTCGTACAGATATGTATCATTTAGAAGCTCTGCCCCCTGAATACCCGCCGCCTTTGCCTTAGCCCTAAGGGCCGCATAAAATTCACAGTATGTAGCCGACTGATAGGGAAGGGAGTAGAATATCTCAGAAAGCCCGAAGGTAAACGACCCAAGGAAGCTCCATCCGAGAAACGAACACTCCATCACAAAGCATTCCCACTTATGTCCGTACATCATTTTACGGGAGAGGGTAACTGCCTGTCGTCCGCTAAGATCTGGATTCTCTGCCAGGATAAATGGCACCAGAAAGTAGGAATAAGATTTGATAATGCCTCCGATAATGGTTAATGCCCACAGGAACTCATAAACAGTATAAACAAGCATTGCAAGTGATACCTGAAGCCACCGCTTTACACGCAGCAAAAATACGAAGCGCTGGATAGGAAGCTTTTCATAGCATCTGCTCTCAAGGAACATTCTTGCAGCAATCACGGTATAGGTATTGACCACCAGCAGATAGAAGGCGAACACTCCAGCAAAAGCCAGCAAAACCAGGATTAGGCTCCCTACATTATTCGTTCCAAATAGGGAATTGATGCCTGACACGAACATCACGATAAACGAGCCAGAGGTAACCCCATTCACCAGCTTTGACAGCGCTCCTCTACTCCTTCCCAATACTCGATTGCCCTCCTTTGACCGCTCAATTTCTGCCTCTTTAAGCTTCTCCGAAAGCTCGCGCCCTTTTTCAGGATTGCCCATCATAATATGATGTATCACATCCAGCAGCCCGACGCTGCCCACCGCTATTCTGGTATCCGCCGCTGATTGAGGGGTTCCCCCTGTATTTGTCTCAATTCCTTCCTCACCCTCATCATCTGACGGAATATCCACACTATACGCCGATACATTCTCCGACGAATACGCTCTCACAGCGTTATCAAAACTGGAATTCCTAAGCCCCAGAAACACCGAAATCAGCCCTGTCATTACCAGAATCATATAATGTCCTTTTAATGTCTGCCTTGCTCTGGCTTTCATCTCTTTTCTAGTCATAACTCTCCTCTTTTGTACACCCATCAAGCGTAAAAAGAAATTCCTCCTTCACATACTACAGGCGAATATTTCACCACAATACTCTATATCATACATGATTTTAGGGATATTGAAAATATTTTTTTATGAATCTTAAAAGAAATTAAGAATATTATAAGATTAATGAGACCTACCTACCCTTCGGGCAGGTGGACTTCATCCAACAATATATGTTATGATATATTTATGGAAGATTTCTCCTAAAAGCCTGATAGAAAGAAGTGATTTTATATGCAGTCTTTGCAAGTTGATTTTGGAAATGAAAACGTATCCCGCAATATTCTCTCTGTAGCTGCGCCCATGCTGGCAGCTCAGCTCATTAACCTGCTCTACAACATCATTGACCGCATCTACATAGGAAAAATCCCAGGGGAGGGCACCCTTGCTCTGGCAGGACTTGGCTTATGTTTTCCGATTATCACCATGGTGACAGCCTTCTCCAACCTGTTTGGAGTGGGCGGCGCACCTCTGTGCGCCATCGCAAGAGGGAAAAATGATCTCAAGAAAGCCAGAAAGATTATGAACAATGCCTTCTTTATGCTGATTGTCATTGGAATTGTCCTGACCTTAACTGGAATCACATTCCACAAACCCCTGCTCTTTCTGTTCGGTGCAAGTAAAGCCACCTATCCTTACGCCTCCGGCTACATGGTCATCTACCTGCTGGGCACCATCTTTGTGATGGTCTCCCTTGGGATGAACCCCTACATCAACAGCCAGGGGTTTGCAAGGGTGGGCATGAAGACCGTGTTGTTGGGCGCTGCCATCAATATCGTTCTGGACCCCATTTTCATATTCCTGCTTCATATGGGCGTCAGAGGAGCGGCGCTGGCCACCGTCATCTCCCAGTTGTTCTCCGCCGCCTGGGTACTACGCTTCCTGACAGGAAAACAGGCGGAGCTGACCCTTGATTTCCGTGGATTTTCTCCAGACTTCTCATGTATCTTAGAAGTTGCAAAGCTGGGAGTCTCCACCTTCTGCATGGCATTTACCAATGGACTGGTTCAGATTGTCTGCAACTTTATGCTTCAGACCTTTGGCGGAGACCTGTACATCAGCGTCATGACGGTCATAAGCTCAGTCCGTGAGATTGCCCAGACGCCTGTAATGGCAATCTCCGAAGGCTCCTCTCCCATCATCAGCTACAACTACGGAGCTTATAATACACGGCTGATGAAGCGGGCAATCCGCTTCATGACCCGCTTAGGCTTCGCATACACGCTGGCAATCTGGGGCCTTTTCTCTGCCTTTCCTGAATTCTTCATCCGAATATTTAACCACAACGAGGAGCTTATTGCAGCGGCTGTTCCTTCCATGCACGTCTACTTCTTCGGATTTTTTATGATGGCATTCCAGTTTGCAGGCCAAAGCGTGTTTAAAGCATTAAACAAGCCCAAGCAGGCGGTATTCTTCTCCATGCTTCGTAAAGTGGTGATTGTTGTACCCCTAACACTCCTTTTGCCCCGTCTTAAAGGCCTTGGGGTAACAGGCGTCTTTCTTGCCGAGCCAATTTCAAACTTCATCGGCGGCCTTGCCTGTTATCTGACCATGCACGCAACGATTCTGAAACCCTTAAAAACAATCCCAGAGAAAGGAAATAAATAGAAAGAAGGGGCGCAATCACCCCTTCATCACATATTCAAGCCCTATTCCTGCCAGTGCAAAGCCTGGTGCTCAGGTCTTCCGTCTCTGAGCATCAGCTCATTTACCGCCTCTCTTGGGTCTTTTCCCTCAAACAGCACTTCACTTACCTTATCAATAATCGGAAGGGACACGCCGTATTTCTGTCCAAGCTTCACCGCAGCCTTGGCAGAATACACGCCTTCCACCACCATCTGCACCTCGTCCATGGCCTCCTGCATAGTCCTGCCCTGGCCAATGAGATACCCTGCCTTACGGTTACGACTGTGAACGCTGGCACAGGTTACAATTAGATCCCCGATTCCTGTAAGGCCGGTGAAGCTCTCCACCGCGCCGCCCATCTTCACGCCAAGTCTGGCAATCTCGGCAATACCTCTGGTAATAAGCGCAGCCTTGGTATTGTCTCCATAGCCTAGTCCGTCCGCGATTCCTGCCGCCAGGGCAATCACGTTCTTAAGAGAACCTCCTAACTCCATCCCTCTCATATCAGGGCTAATATACACACGGAACACCTCGTTCATGAACATCTCTTGCAGATACTCGGCAATCTCCTTTTTTCTGGCGCCTATCACCACGATCGTTGGAAGTCCTCTGCCTACCTCCTCGGCGTGGCTTGGTCCTGACAGAACCGCCACCTGAGCGTTGGGTATTTCTTCTTCAATCTGCTGAGAAAGAGTCATCAGCGTACTCTCCTCAATTCCCTTGGCCACATCCACGATAATCTGTCCCTTAGCCACATAGGGACTCATGTTGCGCGCCGTACTCCTTGTAAACGGAGACGGCACCGCCAGCACGATGAAGTCCTTTCCCTTCACCGCCTCCTCCATATCTGTGGTAAATATCATATCCTTTGGAAGCTTTACTCCCGGCAGCTTGTTCACATGCTCACGTTTTTCAGAAAGCATCTTCACTTCATCTTCACTAATCGACCATACGGTAACCTGGTGCCCGTTTTTGTGGAGAAGAAGCGCCAGCGCTGTTCCCCAACTTCCTGCACCCATAATTCCTACATTTGCCATAGTCCTCAAATCCTTTCTTAATATTTTACCTCTCTTTTGGTATACGTCACTGACTCTTTCCCACGCTCAGCTTATTCTCTGTTCCCGACAAAAGCCTTTTAATGTTCGCCCTATGCTTAAAGAATGCCGACACCATCAGAAACGCAGCAATCCCGTACATCTCATAGAGATAATTCTGAGCTATGCCATACGCCCCGCTCTGGCCGAGGTAGATAATCTCGCCCAGATAGACAATCACCACCACCAGAGAGCCTAAAGACACATATTTTGTTCCTGCCACTATCCCCAGAAATACACAAAGGCAGATCAGTACCATCCAGGCATTGGTCGTGCTAAGTAAAAGTCCGGCAGTCGTGGCGATCCCTTTTCCGCCTTTGAACTTCATATAAAATGGATAGTTATGCCCAAGAACCGCCCCCATGCCTGCGTACATGGACAAAAGAGGCAGCATATCCCCATGGCTGTCCTGATAGATGAAACGCACCAAAAGGACCGCAAACACGCACTTGAAGGCATCTCCAAGAAGGGTTACGACTCCTGCCCTCCACCCCATAGTCCTGAGCGCGTTGGTGGTTCCCGCATTGCCGCTTCCCTTACTTCGGATATCTATATGATGCAGCTTCCCATATAGATATCCCGTCTGCAAAAGACCAAATAAATACCCAATTAACACACTGATCAAACGTTCCATAACTAACGCCCCTTCTCCTTTCTCTCCCTGATGAAGAATTTCAGGGAGGTTCCACAGAAGCCAAATGCCTCCCGTATCTTATTCTCAAGATACCTGGTATAAGAGAAATGCATCAGCTCCTTATCATTCACAAAAATCACAAATGTGGGCGGCTTCACAGATACCTGGGTGATATAGTAAAGCTTCAAACGCTTCCCTTTATCTGAGGGAGGCTGCTGCATTGCCACAGCCTCCGTCATAATCTCATTGAGCACGCCTGTCGCCACACGCATGGTCTGATTCGCAATCACCATATCTATCATGTCGTATAACTTGATTAGACGCTGTCCTGTATGGGCGGATACATACATAATCTCTGCATAAGGCATGAAGGACAAAACGCGGCGAACTTCGTTCTCATACTCCCTCATGGTCTTATCGTTCTTCTCAATGGCGTCCCACTTATTGACCACAATAATAATACCCTTGCCCCGCTCATGGGCAATTCCGGCAATCTTGGCATCCTGCTCGGTTACGCCCTCCACAGCATCAATAACCATCAGCACCACATCCGCCCGCTCTACGGCGGACACGGCCCGTATAATGCTGTAACGCTCTAACTCCTCCTTAATCTTACTCTTACGGCGAAGTCCGGCGGTATCGATGAACACATATTCTTTCCCATTGTAAACAATGTCTGTGTCAATGGCATCCCTGGTGGTCCCTGCAATGTCTGATACAATCACACGCTGTTCACCCAGAAGTTTATTGATAATGGAAGATTTCCCCACGTTTGGCTTTCCAATGATCGCCACCCGCGGTCTTTCATCCTCCTCCTCACTCTCCTCTCCTTTTGGGAAATACTTGATTACTTCATCCAGCATATCCCCAAGTCCAAGCCGCGACGCCGATGAAACAGGCAATGGCTCGCCAATTCCCAGGTTGTAAAATTCATACACATCCGGCATGTACTTCTCGAAGCTGTCCACCTTGTTCACCACCAGCAGGACCGGTTTTGCCGACCGTCTCAGCATATCCGCCACCTTCGAGTCCGCGTCCACCAACCCCTGGCGTACATCCGTCAGAAACAGGATGACATCCGCTGTATCAATGGCAATCTGCGCCTGCTCACGCATCTGTGACAGAATAATATCCTTGCTCTCCGGCTCGATTCCCCCTGTATCCACCAGGGTAAACTCCCTGTCAAGCCAGGAAACATCTGCATAGATACGGTCCCTGGTCACGCCAGGAGTATCCTTTACAATCGAAATCATCCCGCCGGCCAGCGCATTAAAAAGGGTCGATTTTCCTACGTTGGGCCTTCCAACAATCGCCACTACTGGTTTACTCATACTCTATCTCCTATTCTCATCTGTTCTCTTCATACGGAAATCCAAGCTAAAACCTTCCATGCCCTCCTGCCTTCAGACACTCAGCACAGCCTCCACGAAATCCCGTCCGCTTGATTTTACAATATCTACTCGTACTTGTAAAGCATCTTCCACCTCTGAGCGGGTAATATCATCCAGGAACACATCTTCTCCGCTGCGGAACATATTGCAGGGCAAAAGCAATCGTTCTCCTAACTTTCTTCCCTGAAGCTGGGCAATCAAATCCTGTCCTGTAATAAGACCTGACACTGTAATCATTTCCCCAAAGAAATCATTTTGGATTGGGTAAATATAAATCTTCGTCCTTTGGAACCTGCCCTCTAGCCTTTCTGCCATCCGCCGGATATAGGGATAGGCTAAAACCCCTGTGGCGATAGAAACCTCTCTCACCTTGTTGTCGCCTTTTGTCTTGTCATAAGCCTTTAAAAATTCATCCTCCAAAAGACGCAGCATCCCCACACCGTTTTCCAACTGAAGATATCCATCGTACTGGTCCTCCTTCGGAAGCTCTTGCCCTGCCAGAATATACCACTCATCGCCTCCATGAATAAAATGGATTCCATACTCCTTATAAATCAAAGCCTGCCACCTGTGAATGGTTTCTAAGACTTTTTGCGCATCCTCTCTGTCAAAGGGCAGTAAAGGGTATAGGCCCTCCCGATACTTTGTAAGTCCTACTGGAACCACAGACACGCTCTGCAAAAAAGGGATATACTTAGTCAGTTCACGAATGCTGTGCTCTAATTCCTCACCGTCATTGACACCCTTACACAGCACAATCTGACCATTCATCTGAATGCCGCCCTCATAGAGCTTATCCACCTTCTTTAAAGCCTCTCCTGCAAAACGATTGTGAAGCATCCTGCACCGAAGGTCTGGGTTCATGGTATGGAACGATATATTGATAGGCTCCAGATGGTAGTTCATGATTCTGTCTATATCATGGTCGCTCATGTTCGTAAGAGTCACATAATTCCCCTGGAGGAAAGACAGCCTGGAATCATCATCCTTAAAATACAGAGTCTCTCTCATCCCCTTGGGCATCTGGTCGATGAAGCAGAACATACACTTGTTTCTGCAAGACCGATACTCATCCATCAGCCCCTGCTCAAATTCTATCCCTAAGTCCTCCTCATAATCCTTCTCGATCTCAAGCTCCCATTCCTCACCGTCAGGCTTTTGGATGAGAAGGGTCAGTTCCTCATCATTTACAAAAAAATGATAGTCAAACACATCCTCGACCTCATTTTCATTGATGGAAATCAGCTTGTCTCCTGGCTCAATTCCCATCTCCTTCGCAATACTGTCCGGCAGCACCCTCTTTATCACATGCTCATGCTTCTTTATACTCATCTTTTACTGCTTCTCCCCAACTCTATCTTCACAATTTAAGTATAGCACATCCCTGTCTTAATTTCCATAAAATGTAGTTTAGGTTACTGTTTTAGAGATGTTTTCATATATTTATACAATCTATTGTTGACCGCTCTCCCAAAAAAATGTTATAAATATCTTAGGATTGTATCAATTAACACATATTAGGAGATTACCATGCCAAATATCAAATTAATGGAAACGGCGCTTCCAATAGCGCCTCTTAAGATTGCTGCTCTTGATTCCTGTAAAGAGCTTGGACAGAAAGTGGACCAATATATTGTACAGTTCCGCCAGGATGCGCTGCGGGAGTCTCTGGATTCCCCGCTTTTTTCCAGCTATCAACTGGATACCTATCTGGTAGGCTGTCAGTGCCCGCGCTTTGGCACAGGGGAAGCCAAAGGTCTGATTCACGAATCCATCCGAGGCAAAGACCTGTTCATCATCGTTGACGTATGCAACTACAGCCTGACTTACACAGTCAACGGGCACAAAAACCATATGTCTCCGGATGACCATTACCAGGATTTGAAACGAATTATCTCAGCAGCCAACGGCAAAGCACATCGGCTGAATGTTCTCATGCCATTCCTGTATGAGAGCCGCCAGCACAAGCGCACCAAGCGGGAATCCCTGGACTGCGCTCTGGCTCTCCAGGAATTGACGGATATGGGTGTGGACAATATCATTACCTTTGACGCCCACGACCCCAGAGTGCAGAATTCCATCCCACTCCACGGCTTCGACAGCTTTAATCCGCCTTACCAGTTCATCAAGGCGCTTTTGCGCGCAGAGCCAAATCTGCTTGTGGACAAGGACCATCTGATGATTGTAAGCCCTGACGAGGGCGCCATGCACCGAGCCGTCTATTTTTCCAACGTAACCGGCGTGAATATGGGGATGTTCTACAAACGCCGTGACTATTCCACCGTCGTCAAGGGAAAGAACCCTATTGTTGCCCACGAATTTCTTGGGGACGACATTCACGGGAAGGATGTAATCATCGTGGACGACATGATCTCCTCCGGAGAAAGTATGCTGGATGTGGCAAAACAGATCAAAGAGCGGGGCGCTAAGCGGGTGTTTGTATGCACCACTTTCGGACTGTTTACAGAAGGCTTCGGAATCTTTGACGATTATTACAACAAAGGCTATATCGACCGTGTGATCACCACCAACCTGACCTATCTTCCTCCGGAAGCTTATGAGAAGCCTTACTTCGTGGTGGCAGATATGAGCAAATTCATCGCATTGATTATAGATTCCTTAAACCACGATATTACCATTGGAAAAGTCCTGAATCCTACGGACAAAATCCATGGACTTCTTGCACAGCACAACCAGAGGCTCACACCGTCTTTGGGCTAACTAAAAAGACTCACAAATATTCTTAAGATAAAAGAGACTGACAGGAACCTTATATCGGTTCCCTGACAGCCTCTTTTTCTAACCACACGCTCATCTTATCACAAGGCATCCTTCCAAGAGAAGGCCTGCCATCTATTTACAGAAATCCGTATAACTGGTTCCGTTCTGCATCCCAATCCCCCGTGCCGCAGCCAGCTCGGAAACTGTCACCAACTGGTAGCCTGCCTCAATCAGCTTCGGAATCAGCACAATGGCCGCATCCACACTCTCTGTATGGATATCGTGCATAAGGACAATGTCCCCGTCCTTCACCTTCTGCATAACATTATCAATCGTAGCCTGGGCATTCCTGGTCTTCCAGTCCAGAGTATCAATATTCCAGAGAATCAGCGGCATCCCTGCCACGGACTTAAGAGTGCTTCCAATGGCGCCGTAGGGCGGACGAAGTACAGAAGCCGACTGTCCCGACGCATCCTTTATATTCTGGTTCGTACGGTCAATCTGATCCCTGATTCCCGCTGCATCCATCTTGGAGAGATCCGGATGGTCGAAGGAGTGACTTCCAAGCTCACACCCAATCTCCTTCATCCGCTTCACCTCATTGGGGTATCTTGGCACATTCTTTCCCTGCATAAAGAAAGTTGCATGGGCATGGTTCGCAGCAAGCGCCTCCAGAAGCTCTCCGGTGCGCTTCCCCGGCCCGTCGTCGAACGTTAAGGCAACCATCGGCCTTGACGGATCCACTCTGCTGGCTTCCATAGACTTAAGCACACCCTCCTTGTTAAAGGAGCACTTGGTCATCCCTATGAATATCTCGCCTTTGACCATCTTCCCCTCCTGGTCGAAGTAGTATGTATTCTCGTCAATATCCTTCCAGCCGGTCACCATCCTTCCGTCAGCCTCAAGGTAATATTTGGAGCCGTCTACTTCCACAAAGCCTGTCTTGCGGACACCGTCTCCATCCATATAATATCGGAGGCCTCCGGCGTCCACGAAGCCGGTTGCCTTGTTGCCTTCGCTGTCAAAATAATAAGTGTTCCCATTGGAAACCACGAAATCATTGGTCACATAGGTTCCGTCATAGCGTTTGAACCGTTCGCCGTCCCACTCTCCCATTGCATTCTTCACCGTCAACATCCCATCCAGGGTATCAATGCTAACCAGACCGACCCACTCCTTATCAAGAGCTGTCTGAATCTCATCCGAAAGTACAAGATGCATAGGATACTCTCCCTCCACAGCAGTATCCGCCTCACATGCCACAGTGTATCCCTTCCCGCTCTCGAAATCCTTCAAAAGCTTCGCCGCCGTATAGTTAGATTCCCCGTCTAAGACCGTCTCTGGATTACCAACCACCTCCGCCTCAATCTCAAATGCCGGAAGTTCTTCCCCCTGTAAGATGGATACCTCCTTGAGCTTCAGATAAACAGATGCCTCCTGCCTGGAAGCGGTTGCCGTGGTCAAAAAAAGAAGTGGAACCACACAAATCATCAAAAGAGTAAGAATGCGCAGACACATCCTCACTCTCCTCACCTTCCGGATCCTTTTCTCCTTCAATAACCTTCTTTCCTCATTCCTATCTTTCGTCATTCCTAATATCTCCCCTGTATATCCAGCCATTCTGTCGCGTCACTTAGGTAAAACCACACATATATCTGTTTGGTTCTTTAGCTGAGTATACAGGAAATCAAAAAACAATTCAATAAATATTATGTTAAGAATATTTAATTATTCTTTAACATTCTCATTAAAAATCAAGTTCTGAATAATCTATACCAAAACTTTGCAGTTTTACTGTTCTTATCGAATAACACGAACGCGCAGCACCTCTTTCACCTGTGAAAGCTCATCAGCCACACTGTCCGATACAGGACTGTCAAGATCAATCATAGTATACGCATATTTCCCTTTGCTCTTATTAGTCAAATCCGCAATATTCATATTATCCTTTGCCAGAATCTTAGTAAACTGTCCAATCATGTTGGGCACGTTTCTGTGGAGAAGCAAAATTCTGGTATTGTCCCCCTTAACGCCCATATCACAGTTGGGATAATTAACTGAATTCTTAATATTTCCATTCTCCAGATAATCCCGCAGCTGCTTAACCGCCATCCTGGCACAGTTATCCTCTGACTCCTCTGTGGACGCCCCAAGGTGGGGAATCACAATCGCACCCTTAACCCCTGCCGTCACTGGCGTAGGGAAATCCGATACATAGTGCTTCACATGGCCTGACAAAAGAGCATCCACCATGGCCTCCTCGTCCACCAGCACGTCTCTGGCAAAATTCAGCACCACTACGCCCTTTTTCATCAGACCGATGGCGTCCTTATCAATCATTCCCTTGGTCTGCTCCATTGCGGGAACGTGAATCGTAATATAGTCGCAGCCCTGATACAGCTCATCAACGGTCTTCGCATGATGGATACTCCTGGACAGCCTCCAAGCGGAATCCACGGAGACATAAGGGTCGTAGCCGTATACATCCATCCCAAGGTTCGTTGCAGCATTGGCCACCAGCACCCCAATGGCCCCAAGGCCAATGACGCCCAGTTTTTTGCCCTCTAACTCGCATCCGGCAAATGCTTTCTTTGCCTTCTCAGCGTCCTTTGCAATATTGCCGTCCTCCTCGTTCTCCTGTACCCAGTTGATACCGCCAATAATGTCCCGCGACGCAAGAAACATGCCTGCAATGACCAACTCCTTTACACCGTTGGCATTGGCTCCCGGCGTATTGAATACAACAATTCCCTCCTCCGCACATCTCTCAAGGGGAATATTGTTGACTCCTGCGCCTGCCCTTGCAATCACCTTAAGGTTCTTAGAAAACTCCGTGTCGTGCAGATTTGCGCTTCTTACCAGAACCGCGTCCGCCTTTTCCATTGTACCCGCCGGAACATATTCCTCCGTCAATTTTTCAAGTCCCACATCAGAGATTGGATTTAAGCAATAATATTTATACATGATTACAGATTCTCCTCCTCAAACTTCTTCATAAACGCCACCAGCGCCTCCACTCCCTGGATTGGCATGGCGTTATAGATACTCGCGCGCATACCTCCCACGCTGCGGTGTCCTTTAAGATTCTCAAAGCCCGCTGCCTTCGCCTCTTTGACGAATTTAGCGTCCAGCTCATCATCCCCTGTAACAAAAGGCACATTCATCAAAGACCGGTCCTTTGGCTCTACGGTTCCGCGAAACATCTTACTTTCATCCAGATAATCGTACAGAAGCTTCGCCTTCTTCTCATTATGCGCCTTCATAGCCTCAAGGCCTCCCTGTTTTTTTAGCCAGCGAAAGACCTTGCCGCAGATGTAAATCCCATATGCGGGAGGCGTGTTGTAAAGAGAGCCTGCGTCTGCATGTGTCTTATATTTTAACATGGTGGGGGTTAAAGGAAGCACGTCGTCTGTAATCAGGTCCTTTCGGATAATCACAATCACCGTCCCTGCCGGCCCAATATTCTTCTGTACGCCGCCATAGATGACCCCGTACTTCGTCACATCCACAGGCTCTGACAGGAAGCAGGAGGATACGTCCGCCACCAAAAGCTTTCCCTTTGTATTAGGCAGCTCTTGATATTTTGTCCCGTAAATCGTATTGTTTTCGCAAATATATACATAGTCCGCATCTTCGGAAATCGGCAGATCACTAACATCCGGAATATAGGAAAATGTCTTGTCTGCGGAGGAGGCCACAATATTCACCTTGCCATACTTCTTGGCCTCCTCACTTGCCTTCTTGGCCCACTGTCCGGTTACGATGTAATCCGCGGACTTATTCTTCATCAGATTCATGGGAATCATAGCAAACTGCTGCGACGCCCCTCCCTGCAGGAACAGTACTGCATAATCCTCTGGAATTCCCATTAAATCACGCAGATCTGCCTCTGCTGTATCTATAATCTCCTGAAACGCCTTTGAGCGGTGACTCATCTCCATAACGGACATTCCGGTTCCATTATAATCTAACATTTCCTCTGCAGCTTCTCTTAACACTTCCTCCGGCAATACGGCTGGTCCCGCTGAAAAATTGTACACTCTGCTCATTCTCATTCCTCCACTTTCTTATGTCTCGCTCTACTTGCCCTGCTCCAAATCCTTCTCGTCAAATACCTCGCTGATGGCCTTACCTGGCGCCACCATAGGCCACACCTTGTCGTCAGAGTCAATCTGACAGTCAATCACCACCGGCCTTCCTAATGTCAGCGCTTTTGCAAATGCCTCTCTAAATTCCTCCTGGGTTGCCGCCCGAATTCCGACTGCGCCCATAGCCTCTGCAAGCTTCACAAAGTCCACGGCATCATTTAACACGGTTGCCGAATATCTCTGCCCGTAGAAAAGGTTCTGCCACTGACGCACCATTCCAAGCACATGATTATTGATTACTACCTGAATAATCGGTATATTATGGCGGACAGCCGTTGCAATCTCATTCATATTCATGCGGAAGCAGCCGTCGCCTGCAATATTCACCACAATCTTATCCGGCCTTCCCTTCTTTGCCCCAAGAGACGCGCCAAGCCCGTATCCCATGGTACCAAGCCCGCCAGAGGTCAAAAAGGTCCTTGGCTTCGTATAGCGGTAGAACTGAGCCGCCCACATCTGATGCTGCCCTACCTCGGTCACCACCAAAGCCTCGCCCTTGGTCTGGCGGTAAATCTCCTCCACCACATAAGGCCCTGTCAGCACATCTGGATGATAGGCTAAGGGGAAGCGTCCCTTATACTCCATAATCTTTTCAATCCATTCTTTGTGCTCCTGTTTAGAAAGTCTCTCATTCAGAAGCCCCAGGACCTCACGGATATCTCCCACAACTCCGGCTGTAATCAAAACATTCTTATCCATCTCCGCCGGATCAATGTCAAACTGTAAAATCTTCGCATTGCTGGCAAATTTCTTCGCATTGCCGGTTACACGATCGCTGAACCTTGCTCCGATTACAATTAAAAGGTCGCACTCACTGACTCCATAGTTGGACGTCTTGGTTCCATGCATCCCAAGCATACCTGTATAGAGAGGATCCGTTCCTGGAAATGCTCCTTTTCCCATAAGAGAATCGGTCACCGGCGCATCCACCTTCCGGACGAATGTAACTAACTCCTTGCTGGCATCCGACAAAATAGCGCCTCCGCCCACAAAAATATAGGGCTTCTTACATTCTTCAATCAACTTAAGGGCTGTGGCAAGCTCTGCCTCGCTCACCTGGTTTAAGGCTTTTAAAGGCTTTGGCGTCTCCTTCTGGTATTCTGCCTTGTTGGCCGTCACATCCTTTGGAATATCAATCAGAACCGGCCCCGGCCTTCCCTTCTTTGCAATGATAAATGCTTTTCTGATGGTGTCGGCAAGGTCATTTACATCCTTCACAATATAATTATGCTTGGTAATAGGCATTGTAACCCCTGCAATGTCGATTTCCTGGAAGCTGTCCTTTCCCAGAAGGCTGACCCCCACGTTACAGGTAATTGCCACAATCGGGATAGAATCCATATATGCGGTGGCAATCCCTGTGACAAGGTTCGTAGCTCCCGGCCCGCTGGTGGCAAAACACACGCCCACCTTTCCGGTAGCCCTTGCATATCCGTCGGCCCCATGGGCAGCTCCCTGCTCATGGGAGGTCAGGATATGAGTAATCTCATCACTGTGCTTATATAACTCATCATATACATTTAAGATGGCGCCCCCCGGATAACCAAACACGGTGTCCACGCCCTGCTCTTTTAAACATTCGATCAATATCTCTGAGCCTGTCAACTGCATATTTTCGTCATTCTCCTTCTATTATATATAAGTTGTATCCTAAAAATCCCTACTTTCTGGGAATCTCCAAAATCGCACCGCGATTTCCGGAGGTCACCATAGCAGCATACCTGGCCAGATAGCCTGTAGTCACCTTTGGCTGCCTTGGCTTTAATGCTTCTTTTCTCTTTGCCAATTCCTCCTCTGACACGTCAAGCTCTAATTTCAGGTTCGGAATATCAATCTTGATAATATCTCCCTCTTTAACCAGCGCAATGGGGCCGCCTACCGCAGCCTCCGGTGACACATGGCCAATGGACGCACCTCTGGAAGCGCCGCTGAAACGTCCGTCCGTAATTAGCGCCACGCTGGAGCCAAGCCCCATTCCCGCAATGGCAGAGGTTGGATTGAGCATCTCTCTCATACCAGGACCGCCTTTTGGCCCCTCGTAACGGATGACTACCACGTCCCCTGCTGTAATCTTACCGCCCTTGATTGCGTCGATGGCGTCCTCCTCACAGTCGAACACCCTTGCAGGGCCTTCATGGACAAGCATTTCCTCCACCACGGCAGAGCGCTTCACCACACTTCCGTCTGGTGCGAGATTGCCCTTAAGCACCGCAAGACCGCCGGTGGGGGTATAAGGATTGTCAATAGGACGAATTACCTCCGGATTTCTATTAACTGCATGCGCTATATTTTCCCCTACCGTCTTACCTGTTACAGTCATACAGTCCGTATGAAGGAGCCCCTTCTTATTCAACTCCGCCATCACCGCATAGACGCCGCCCGCCTCGTTAAGATCCTCCATATAGGTTGGGCCTGCCGGCGCAAGGTGACACAGGTTCGGTGTCTTCTCACTGATACCATTTGCAAAATCAATCTCAAAATCCATGCCAATCTCATGGGCAATGGCCGGAAGATGGAGCATACTGTTGGTCGAGCAGCCAAGGGCCATGTCTACGGTCAATGCGTTCAGAACTGCCTTCTCTGTCATAATATCCCTTGGACAGAGGTTCTTCTCCCACAATTCCATAACCTTCATGCCTGCCTGCTTGGCAAGACGAATTCTGGCAGAGTAGACTGCCGGAATGGTTCCGTTTCCTTCAAGCCCCATTCCCAGCACCTCAGTCAGACAGTTCATGCTGTTGGCTGTGTACATACCTGAGCAGGAGCCGCAGGTAGGGCAGGTCTTGTTCTCAAACTCACATAAATCCTCATCTGTAAGTATGCCCGCCGCATTTGCCCCTACTGCCTCAAACATGCTGGAAAGGCTGGTCTTCTTGCCCTTCACATGGCCTGCGAGCATAGGACCGCCGCTGACAAAGATGGTGGGCACATTAATTCTTGCCGCCGCCATCAAAAGCCCCGGCACATTCTTATCACAATTTGGCACCATGACCAGCGCGTCAAACTGATGGGCAATGGCCATAGCTTCCGTGGAGTCTGCAATCAAATCCCTGGTTACGAGTGAATATTTCATACCCAGATGACCCATGGCAATTCCATCGCATACTGCGATTGCAGGAAATACCACAGGCGTTCCCCCTGCCATGGCGACTCCCTGCTTTACTGCATTTACAATCTTATCCAGGTTCATGTGTCCTGGAACAATCTCGTTGTAAGAGCTGACGATTCCCACCAATGGGCGCTCCATCTCCTCCGGCGTAAGCCCCAGTGCGTTAAACAAGGACCTGTGGGGCGCCTGCTGCTTTCCTTTTGTGACTGTATCGCTTCTCATATGATTTTCCCTCCTGGTAATACCATAACATTTCTTACCCTATTCTAAATTTTCTTTTACCTGCTTCCTATGATCTACTTAATATATCCGGCTATCAGATTGCCCATCTTCTCTGTGTCCACCTGCTGTTTTCCCTCGGACATAATGTCAATCGTCCGGTATCCCTCCTTAAGAACCCTGGAAACCGCCTGCTCGATGGCGTCCGCCTCTTTGTCCAAATCAAAGCTAAACCGAAGCATCATCGCCGCAGACAGAATTGTGGCAATAGGATTGGCAATTCCCTTGCCAGCAATATCCGGTGCAGAGCCGCCGCTTGGCTCATATAACCCAAACTTCGTCTCATTTAAGCTTGCGCTTGCCAACATACCGATGGAGCCTGTCACCATACTGGCCTCGTCAGACAGGATATCCCCAAACATATTCTCTGTCAGAATCACATCAAACTGCTTTGGGTCCTTTACCAACTGCATGGCGCAGTTATCCACAAGCATATGCTCTAACGTAACCTTGGGATACTCTTTCGCCACCTCCTCCACAACCTTTCTCCACAACCTGGAGGAATCTAACACATTGGCCTTGTCCACGCTGGTTACTTTTTTCCTGCGCTTCATGGCAATATCAAATCCACGCTTCGCAATCCTGCGAATCTCCTCCTCATTATATGTAAGAGAGTCGTATGCCGTCATGACGCCGTTCTCCTCCACGGTCCTTCTCTCTCCAAAGTACAGACCGCCTGTCAGCTCACGCATAATCATCATGTCGAAACCGCCCTTAGTAATCTCCTCTTTTAATGGGCATGCTCCCTTAAGCTCATCATAAAGAACCGCTGGTCTTAAATTTGCAAAAAGATTCAACTCCTTGCGTATCCGAAGCAGTCCTGCCTCCGGTCTCTTGGATGGCTCTAACTGATACCAAGGAGACGTCTTCGCATCTCCTCCGATGGAGCCCATCAATACTGCGTCGCAGCTTTTGGCGGCCGCAACCGTCTCGTCTGTCAACGGAACGCCGTGTACATCAATGGAGGCCCCTCCCATGAGAAGCTGTGTATAGTCACAGGTATGTCCATAGGTCTTTCCAACCTGGTCAAGCACCTTCATAGCCTCTGTCACAATCTCCGGCCCAATTCCGTCTCCCTTAATTACTCCAATATTCAGATTCATAATCCTCATCCTTCCTGCAATGGCACACTGGTATTCCTGCATTATAAGCCCATACCGGCCGCCCCAAACTTTATCCTCTATGATATCCTATTTTAGTACAGGTTTCAAGACTTTAGTTCGTCAAATTGCCTATTCCCTGTCAATTCCTGTAGATTTCACGGTTTTTCCTGCCTGTGGAAATGATTTCCTGTATAATATTTTTGCGGCCAAACATCAAAAAATCTTCCATAGCCTGCCTAAGCCTGCCATGGAAGATTCTTCCTCAGAACATCCTTCGCTTACATCCCTGTTTTTGGTGACAATCCAGTATCATTTCCTGATGCCTGGGGTCTGGTCGCCTTCACAAATGCAACTGGTGATAAGTTTGTAAATGTTGCTGATACGAACTCATCTCCTACTGCATCCGGAGTAATTACTTCCCAATTTGTATATGATGGTGCATAGCAGTGAAGTACGAAAATCGTATCGCCTGCTGAAACCTTCGGTACAGTGAAACCAACTGTAAGAGGATTCGCCTTTGACACTTCTCTGGTCGGTACTACCTCTGTTACGTGTAACAGTTGAAGGTTCATCCCTTCTCTATAGTAACTTCCCAAAATCTTTCTCAGTCCTGCTGTTGTTCTAAGCTTCGCATCTGCCACAGAGTAATACGCTGGGTCATATGCTGTAATTTTAACTTCTGTAGAATTGCTTGTTACGGTACCATCACTTGTAACCGCAGGGCTCTTATATACCGGAGCAGACGCACTGCCAGAAGCAAAGCTTACCATGCCCATGCTCAGAGTCAATCCCAATACAAGTGCAAGAGAAACTATCTTTTTTCCTAATTTAACCATCGGATATCCCTCCTTTCTTTTGTTTATTCTATATTAAAACCCATAAAGGCTTTAATATCCAAATTCCTGCTCTAACGGGGCTTATAGAACATCTCTACCGTTAAGCGCTTTAGCGCATCCTCATCTGGGTAGAATTCTTCATGAAGCTCACCCATCACTCGTTCTCCCTCAATCTGGACAACCATATCTTCAAAATCCATTTTATCTATATAAAAATAAAAAGACGGCAATTCCATTTTCCCAATATCCGTCGTCATATTCTCATTCATGATAGAGTAAAGCTCAAACAACAGCTTAGGGTCAGTCTTGATCGTTTCTTTTAAAGCCCCGATATATCCCTTGATATACTGCTTCTGCCTCTCTACCCTTTCCTCACAGCTCGCATATGTATGAATATCCCGTACATGGAGATAATTAAAACTGTGTCCGCCTGTAAGATGCACCGTATTTCCTGGCACAAACATAGGACTGTGCTTTGCAAGCTCAGGGTCCACATACTCTGAAGCCATCTGAACCGTAACCCCTCCCACAGCGTCGTTTAGGGCGGGAATGGCATTAAAATTAATGGCGCAGTACCTGTGGATGGGAATATTCAGCAGAAGCGCGGACACATCCTGGGCCGTTTTCTTACAGCTATCCTCCTCGTCGATTCCATAGGCATACTGCAAGGTAATCTGCATGGTTCTGGTATTAAAATAATTTCCTTCTGCGTCATAGATATCCACAGGCATCATCAAATCACGGGGAATATTTAAAATCTTCATCTCCCTGGTCTTTGAATTCAAACTAATCAGAAAAATAGCGTCAGACTGCCCCCTCTCTCCTGGAAGCACGTCCTGGTTCAAGGCATGGTCATGGTCGATTCCCAGACAGAGGATGTTAATCAAATCCTCGTTATATACATAATGCTCTCCCTCAAATTGAAGCGGCCGCGCCTTGCCCTCCACAGCCATATCCCGTTTAAGAAGGGCGCCTGATTGGCTTAAGACATACATAAAGGTTCCTGACAGGAGAAGAACCCCTGCCAGAAGCATCCCCCAAATATAAATTTTCCTATGATTCTTCATCATCCCGCACTCCTATAATCAGCCACCGGTTGGACGGCTGGTCACCGATACAGGTAGACAGGGTAATCATAGAATTCTTATCTGTAGGTGCGAATTCCTCATTAAAATACGCCGGCTGCTGCCCGAAATTCCTGATATCCTCGATAAACCGGCTTCTCTCTGCCAGCGTATCGAAATTATAACTCTTAGGTATGTAACGGTCGTCAAACACGACTGCCGCATACACGTGGTATTTAATTGCCTCATCCGGCAGATAAATATTAATCTCTGTATGCTCTCTGAAAAAAGCCTCGTCGTCATAATCATGAAGGCTTCCAAACATGGTCCCATCGTTCATGTCATGCCCATAGATAATGGTATTATTTTCATGGAAATCACGGCTGTTAAGACTCTCCGTGTAAATAGAGCCCGGAAGCCCTTCCGTTCTCTCCAGGGTAGTGTTGAGATAATCAACACTGCCATCCGCACTCTGCAGGATGGGATAATCAACCTTGGTCCCCGGAATCTGAATATAGGCATAGACATCACTGTTGACAGCCTTTAGCTCATCAAAATCCACCGGAATTTCAACCTTTTCTTTCTTAACCTCCTCGTCAAGATTCAACTCTTGAATCTCGGCCTTTTCCTCATTCTTTGGAGTTCCCGCAAAAAAAATAACACTCACTATGGCGATTGCCGCGATCGCCGCTGCTGCGACTCCTATCTTTACGTATTTTTCCACACTCATTCTCCTTACTGCTTGGCTTATCGTATAAGATTATAATCTTATAAAGTTTATTTGTCAACACCTTTAAAGATTTATTTTTATACACAAACTATTGTTAAAATAACCTTGAAAGGGCGTGATATCATGAAAAACCTGAAATTATTACGAAACCAAAAAGGATTAAGCCAGCAAAAACTAGCTGATATACTACACATCAGCCAGCAGTCTGTATATAAGTACGAAAATGACATAACTTCACCAGATATCGACACACTAAAGAATATTGCAGATTTTTTTGAAACCTCCATTGATTATGTGGTTGGTTACACAGAACTCCCTCACAAGATAGAGCCAACCATCAAATTATCCTTGAACCAGGATGAAGCAAAACTGATTGAAAAGTATCAGAGCCTTTCGCCAAAACGCCGTTCCGTCATACATTCTGTGATAGACAGCTATTCTGAAAAATATTAAGTATGTCTCTGGTATGATTTCACCCCAATCAGTCCATACTAAAGATTGGGGTGATACAATGACGTTCCAGGATGAATTTCCAATCGGCTTTACCATGTCGCTGGCGCAGCACACAGATGTATTGACTCAGTTCGCTTCCCTCTCTCCTGAGGAACAGCAGCGAATCGTGGACGGCTCCCGCCAGATGAAAAGCCGCAGAGAAATGCAGAATTATGTAGAGAATATGTTTCAGGGATAAGGCAAGCCTTATCCCTGATTATTTTTTCTCCTGTCCTTGTTCTCCTTTTCATATTGGAGGGCCGACGGATCCTTGATCTCCTCCACCCGCATCCACTCCTTGGTGCTATCGTCACGCTTAACCTCGGACTGATGCTGATATAAAAATCTTACCAGTTCATATAAGCTCACCCATATCTCGTTGTTCCCATCCCTCTGGGATTCGTCAAAAATCAACTGGAGTCCGAAATGCAGATGGTATTCGTCGATATTGTTTACATTTTCCTCCTTGCTGTAACCCGTCCGTCCAATATATCCGATCACATCGCCCGCCTGCACCACATCCCCTTTCTCAAGTCCCTCTGCATAGGGCCTATCCTGTCTAAGATGTGCATAGTAATAATAGCGCTGCCCGTCAAAGCTGTTAATTCCTACCCTCCATCCCCCGTACTGGTTCCAGCCAAGCTCTGCCACATAGCCGGATTCCACGGCAATAACCGGCGTTCCCACCTGCCCCATCATATCATGACCTAAGTGGTTCCTCCGATAGCCGTAAGTCCTGGACACTCCGAAGTCATCATAGTCTCTGTAGGGAAATCCTTTTGCAATAGGATGAAATGCTTTCAGACCGTATACTTTCCTGCCGGCCGCTTCATAGGCCCCGACCATGCCATTAAGTACTGCCCCGTACGCTTCTCGGTAATAGGGATAATACTCCATTCCCGCTGTCAACTCCTTTAGCGTCTTCTCCCCTTTCATAAGAACTTCTGCCACGTCGTCTAAGTCTTCCTCCTTGTATCTGGAAAAATCACCTCCGTATTTTGCCCCAAGGATTGCCAGAAGCTCTACCCAGTTTAGATGCTGGTCTTTTCCATAGGTATCGAGGTCATACTGGTAAGCCTTTTTCATGGCCTCGCAGGTCACATGAAACTCCACCCACTTGATATAATCCTTCTTTGTCTCTTCTGATTCCTCTCTTGTATTTTCCGCCTGATTGACGCCAGCGCTATTTTCTTCTTCCTCCATCCCATCAGAGCCAGAACCTTTCCTATTATCCTTCGTCTGGTCAGAATCAGAACCTTTTCCATTCTCCTCTGTCTGACCAGCCCCCTCCTTCCCCCTTGGCTTCATAGTCGTCACACCTTCTCCGCGAAAAGATGAGTTGTACTCTCCTTCTGCCGTCAACAGTCCGCCAACAGCAAGGGATATGCATAAAAGCAGCACTGACGTATGCTTTTTCATCCACCCATGCCCCACATTTCGTATCTGCTTTTACAGTCAGCATATGCGGATTTTTCTCCCCACATTCCAAATACATGGGAAATCCCTACCAAAAAGGACTGCCGGAAAACATTGAAATTCCGACAATCCCATTTTTTACTTTTCTGGCTTATTTCAAATGCCAGATATCATTATTATAATCTCCAATCGTCCGGTCTGATGAGAAGTATCCAGCCTTGGCGATATTGACCAGCATCTTCTTACTCCATGCCTTCCGGTCTTCGTACTCCTCGCATGCCTTCTCCTTCACCGCAATATAGTCCTTCAGATCCAGAAGCGTCATGAACCAATCCTTGTAAATCAGCTCTGCATGAATCTGAAGAAGATGATAGGGGTCTCCAATCTTCATCATCTCCGGACTGATGATAAAGTTCACCAGCGTGCGAATCTGCTCGTCCTCGATATAATAGTTCACCGCCCGATAGCTGCTCTTGGCATAATGCTCAATAACCTTTTCGCTGGACTCACCGAAGATGTAGATATTCTCATCTCCCACCAGCTCGTGAATCTCCACGTTAGCACCATCCTCGGTTCCAAGAGTCACCGCACCGTTTAACATAAACTTCATGTTTCCGGTTCCTGACGCCTCCTTGGAAGCCAGAGAAATCTGCTCGGAAATATCACAGGCAGGGATTAAATGCTCTGCCATAGTTACATTATAGTTCTCCACCATCACAACCTTAAGATAAGGCGCAACCTCTGGATCATTAGCCGTCAACTCCTGCAGACACAGAATCAGATGGATAATATCCTTGGCGATGGTGTAGGCAGGCGCTGCCTTTGCCCCGAAAATCATGGTAATCGGAGTCTTGGGCTTCCTTCCCGCCTTAATCTCTAAATATTTATAGATTACATACAGGGCGTTCATCTGCTGACGCTTGTACTCATGGAGCCGCTTCACCTGAATATCGAAGATAGATTCCGGATTCAGCTCTAACCCCTGGGTCTCCTTCAGATATTTTGAAAGCTCTGTTTTCTTCGTATGCTTAACTGCAAGCAATTTCTCAAGGGCAGCATCATTGTCAAGCTGGTTCATCAGTGACTCAAGCTTGCCAGCATCCTTGCGGAAATCCCCTTGGACATATTCATCCAGCCAGCTTACCAGCTCCTTGTTACAGTGCAGAAGCCATCTGCGGAAGGTAATTCCGTTGGTCTTGTTGTTAAACTTCTGAGGATAAATGTCATAAAAGGGCTTTAACTCTGAATTCTTCAAAATCTCCGTATGCAGAGCCGCCACGCCGTTGACACTGTATCCGAAGTGGATGTCCATGTGCGCCATGTGTACTCTGTTCTGGTCGTCGATGATCGCAACCCTGGAATCCTGGTATCTGCCCTTCATACGCATATCCAAATCCTTGATAATCGGTACAATCTGTGGTGCTACCTGCTCCAAATATTCAAGAGGCCACTTCTCAAGCGCCTCTGCCAAAATGGTATGGTTCGTATAGGCACAGGTCTTCTGTACAATCTCGATTGCCTCATTGAAATCCACATTCTTCTGCACCAGAAGACGGATTAATTCTGGAATGACCATGGACGGATGGGTGTCGTTAATCTGGATTGCAACATGCTCGTGGAGCTTGCGAAGGTCATATCCCTTATCCTCACACTCCTTCAAGATTAACTGTGCACCATTGGAAACCATGAAATACTGCTGATAAATCCGAAGCAGATTCCCTGCCCTGTCGCTGTCGTCCGGATACAAAAACAGAGTCAGATTCCTTCCAATATCCTGCTTATCAAAGGAAATCCCATCCCAGATAATGCTCTCGTCCACACCCTCCACATCAAACAGATGCAGCTTGTTCTTTCCATTCTCATATCCTGCCACATCAATGTCATATAGCTTTGACTTAAGCGTGAAATCCTTAAAGGGCACCTGGAAGCTAATCCCTGTATCCTCAAGCCAGGACTTAGGCTCAATCCATGGGTTCGGCATCTCTTTCTGCTTATGGGCCTCAAACACCTGACGGAACAACCCCATATGGTAGTTCAAACCGATTCCATCTCCGCAAAGTCCCAGTGACGCAATAGAATCCAGGAAGCACGCCGCAAGACGGCCCAGGCCCCCGTTTCCCAGAGATGGCTCTGGCTCCATCTCCTCAATGGCAGACAGCTTCTTCCCGTTTTTCTCCAACAATTCCGCTACTTCGTCATAGATACCAAGATTAATCAGATTGTTGGACAACAATTTACCGATTAAAAATTCTGCTGAAATATAATATACCTTCTTATCTCCGGTAATATCCGGCGTCTCCTTCAATCTCTCCTTTGTGTATGCAAGCAGAGCATAATAAATCTCACGGTCGCCTGCATCCTTTACATCCTTTTTCAGTTCATTCTGTAAAAATGTCGCTAAATCAAGCATAATATTCCTCCATTTCCATGCTCTTTTTCAGTATTACTTTACCATAAGTTTCCATTCTTGTCTAATAGGATATGCTAAATTTTTGACAAACACCCACTATGATATAAAATTTCCCTCAAAAACACCGTCTATGCATTGACACAACAATAGAATTGCTCAAAAAAAAACGCAGGGCAAGAATTCCTCCTGCCATACGCTTTTCTCCCAAAACATAAAATTATTCTGCCGCTGCCTTCTCCACCTGGGCGATAGACGACTTCTGCATCGGAATCCTACAGTTTCTGTTACTTCCAAACTCAACAATCACATCACTGTCACTGATATCGATGAGCACACCGTAGAAGCCGCTTGTCGTGAGAACCGTATCCCCTACTTCCATCTCTGAGATCATAGCCTGAACCCGCTTCTGCTCCTTCTTCTGGGGCCTTAAAAAAATAAAATAAAAGCCGCCGAAAATAACCGCATAAACCAGAATCAGTAATGCCCAGCTTCCCCCAGCACTCTGCGTTGCCAATGTGTACATAAAATCCTTCCTCCTAATATCTGTCTTAATCTCTGTCTTAAAAAAACACTATTGCTATCATACACAAAAATCAGACATACATCAAGTAATTTTATAGAATTCTTGTTTTTTTCATTATATTTTAATGGTTTATGCCATGCCGCTAAGCTTCTTAGCCTTATACTCTCTATAACGACCTTCCTCGATTGCTTCCCTAATCTCCTCCATCATCGTATTATAGAAATACAGATTATGAAGTACGCACAAACGCATACCGAGCATCTCCTTGGCCTTTAACAGATGACGGATATACGCTCTGGAATATGTCCGGCAAGCCGGACACTGGCAGCCTTCCTCAACGGGACGCTCATCTAACTCATACTTTGCATTAAAAAGATTCAGCTTCCCTTGATTGGTATACACATGTCCGTGACGCCCGTTGCGGCTGGGATACACACAGTCAAAGAAATCAACGCCTTTGTCTACCGCCTCCAGAATATTCGCCGGCGTCCCCACTCCCATCAAATAGGTAGGCTTTGCTGTGGGCAGATAAGGCACCACCGCCTCCAGAATCCGGTACATTTCTTCATGGGACTCTCCAACTGCAAGCCCACCGACTGCATAACCATCAAGGTTAAGCTCTGTAATCTCCTGTGCGTGGCGGATACGGATATCCTCATAAACGCCCCCCTGGTTAATCCCAAATAACATCTGATGCCTATTGATGGTATCCGGCAGACTGTTAAGCCTGTCCATCTCCTTTTTACAACGGTTAAGCCAACGCGCCGTTCGAGCCACCGACCGTTCCATATACTCTCGGTCCGCCACACTGGACGGGCACTCGTCAAATGCCATGGCAATGGTGGAGGCCAGATTGGACTGAATCTGCATACTCTCCTCCGGCCCCATGAATATCTTTCTTCCGTCTATATGGGAGTTAAAATACACTCCCTCCTCTTTGATTCGTCTTAAGCCTGCCAGAGAGAATACCTGGAAACCGCCCGAATCCGTCAGGATTGGCTTGTCCCACGCCATAAACCTGTGAAGCCCTCCAAGCTTTCTCACCACTTCATCCCCCGGACGGACATGAAGGTGGTAGGTATTGGAAAGCTCTATCTGAGTCTTGATTCCTCTCAGGTCATCAGTGGAAACCGCTCCCTTAATAGCAGCGGCCGTCCCCACATTCATAAATACAGGGGTCTCAACGACCCCATGTACTGTATGCAATCTTCCTCTCTTGGCAAGACCATCCTGTTTGATTAACTCATACATGGTCTATTCTCCTTCTCTTAATAATGGCAGATTACTGGCACACCATCGTACATCAAATCATATAACTGCTGTGCAATGCTGTAGGGCAGGTTCACACACCCGTGAGAGCCATGGGTCTGATATCTTCTGCCGCCAAATGATGACTGCCAGGTCGCGTCATGGAATCCAATACCTCCGTTAAAAGGCATCCAGAACGCAACCGGCGTCTCATACTCATAGGTTCCGTCCGGCTGTTTTTCTCCTCTAAGCGTCCTGTTCTTCTGCTTCCAGGCCAGAGAATAGTAGCCCTGGGGCGTGGCATGCCCTTTATTCGGATTACCGGTAACACAATCGGACTGTAGTACCACCTGACCGTCCTTAATAAAATACATTCTCTGGTTCGTCAAATCAACCTCTGCGTACGTACTGCCCACATCGGTGCCTCCGTGGCTGATTCCCCGACTGGAATAGTTGGGCTCTCTGGTTACCGTCTCTGCATTCTGGATGTTGGCCAATAACGCGCCAAACTCCGCCTCCTGGTCGATTCTCCATCCGAAGCCGCCGCCTTCCACCGTCACCACATTGCCGCTGGCCGTGGTAAATGGCCTTGGAACTCCCTTGGTATTATACTTATCAGCCAAGGTCTGAATATACCCCCTGACTGCTTCCTCGTCAAAGGTTACATTCATCTCCCCGTCAACCCTCACCCACTGAGAGATTACGGATGAATCCACCACCTCTGTATTGGGGTTAAAATCATAAGTAATATTCGCTCCCAGGTAACTGTTCATAGCTGCTGCCGCTGCCGTTACCTCCGGAGAATCAGACACAAACCTTGGCAGGGCATAGCACCCCGTCTCGGAAAGGTCCAATGTGGGCTGGAAACCATTGATGGCCTCCGCCACCTTCGCATTAAATACCTCGCTGTTAATCTGGGTTCCCACCACCTCCGGCACCACCACAAACTGTCCCTCCTGAAACTCCGGGTGAGCGTCCACGGAGGGCGTCTGCGCCTCTGGATTCATACATCCAAGAGCCGCGATTGATGCACCCAGCGCCGCCTCGTCATACTGAACCCCAATCTCCGTCTCAATCTTCGGATGGTCCCAAAGAGATTTGGGCCACAAAAATCCATTCTGCTCCTTCACAATCTCGTCAAGCTTCCCGCCTGGCACATACTGAATTGAAATATCCGAACCAACAATCGTCTCTGTCCCTCCGCCGGATTCCTTAAGGGTCAGTGTATAATCTCCCACCTTCTTTTTCATCTCGTCTTCCACCTGGTCAACGCTTTTCATTGAACAATCTGTACCGTTAATCTCCGTGAAAAACATAAAATGACTGTTGAAATACATGGCAAAACCTATGTAAACTGCCAAGAGCACGCCCGCTACGCTTCCCACCGCAATAAGCGCCGCCTTCTTGGCCTTCTTACTCTTATTCTTGTCCTTTTTCTTCCTTCTCCCTCTCCTGCTCATCTTATCCTCATCTCGGTCGTCAAAATCGTCAAAATCGTCCATATCATTGACACGCTCCGTCTCATCAAGCTTTTCTGATTCCCGATCTCTCAACTTATCTTCACTATATGCTTTTTTCTTCCTGCGCTTATCTGAGACATCCTCTCTGGCTTCCTGTCTTCTCATTCCAGATACGTCTCTGTCAGAAGATACGCTAGAAGGGTTAGAGTTCTTCTTACGAGCCTTCCTTTTAGGCGGGCGATTCTCCTCCCTAGCCTCCCTGCGCGAAAGGGCTTTGGCAGAAGCATCTTCAGACCTTCTTTCCTTAGAGCCCCCTTTTGAAGACGCCTCCTTTTCCCCGCTCTGCCGCGAAGCCTTTCTGGGAGACTTTTCCTCCCTGGAGGAATTCTCCCTCTGAGCTTGATTATCCCTTCGTGGCTGCCCATTCCTTTGCGGAGTCTTTTTACCGGAAGATTTTTTTCTTGGAATATCATAACTACCATCCGTTTCTTTCCTAGATTTTGATTGGTTAAGGTCCTCAAAGCTCCTCTTTATGGATTCTTCGATTATATCCTCCGGCCTTTTATCTCTACTACTCATCAACCTTACTCCTCTGATCGAATTTCAAATCATGTCGGACAAAATCCCACCGTCAGGATATTCATTACAGCCACCCTGACAGTACACTTATACATTATAATATGCACATTTACAAAAGTACAGGAAAAAAAACCAAAAAAATAATGAATATTTCCTGAAGATATTGCAATTTTATTACAAATATATTAAAATTATACAATTTATTATTCTTCCATCTGACAGAAGTATATGCTAGAATAAATGAAATAACTACTTTACAACATCTGTTTTTCTGAATCAGAATGATAAAAAGGAGATTTACAAATGGCTGGATCAACATATGGGAACTTATTTTCAATCACAACATGGGGTGAATCTCACGGACCGGCAATCGGAGTTGTCATTGATGGCTGCCCTGCGGGTCTTCCCCTCACAGAAGACGACGTACAACAATTCTTAAACCGCAGAAAACCGGGCCAGAGCAAATATACCACCGCCCGCAGCGAAGCCGATAAAGCTTTGCTTCTCTCCGGTGTTTTTGAAGGCGTCACCACGGGAACCCCCATCTCTGTGATTGTACATAATCAGGACCAACGCTCACGGGATTACCAAAAGATTAAGGACTGCTATCGTCCGGGACACGCGGATTATACATTTGACGCCAAATATGGCATCCGCGACTATCGGGGCGGCGGAAGAACCTCCGGCCGCGAGACCATTGGGCGGGTAGCTGCTGGAGCCGTGGCCTCCAAGTTACTTCAAAGGCTTGGAATTCGTGTTATGGCCTATACCAAAGCCATCGGCAGCATTACGATTCCAGAGACGGAATACGACTATGGGTGTATCAACGACAATCCCTTGTATATGCCAAACAATGAATACGCAAAAAAAGCCGCCGACTGTCTGGAAAAATGTGTGAAAAACCAGGATTCCATGGGCGGCATCATAGAGTGTGTCATCGACGGTATGCCCGCCGGAATCGGGGAACCTGTATTTCATAAATTAGACGCTGCTCTATCCAAAGCCCTCATGTCCATCGGCGCTGTCAAGGGTGTGGAGATTGGCGACGGGTTTCAGGCCGCCTGTGCAGCCGGCAGTAAGAATAACGACGGATTCTATATGGAGAAAGGAAAGGTCTGCAAGCGAAGCAACCATTCCGGAGGAACCCTGGGCGGATTAAGCGATGGAAGCCAGATCGTGCTTCGTGCAGCGGTGAAGCCCACCCCGTCCATCTCACAGGACCAGGAGACGGTGAATGTATATGGGGAGGATACTCCCATTACAATTACCGGACGCCACGATCCTGTGATTGTGCCCAGGGCTGTGGTGGTGGTGGAGTCTATGGCGGCCATTACCATTGCAGACCTTTTGATGACAAATATGAGCGCAAGGGTGGAGTATTTGGAAAGAATTTATGGATGACTCTTTCGTATACAAAATAAACCGAATTACTTAGAATGTATAAACTAACAATAAAACAGTAACAAAAATCACGTAAGAGGTAGGTTACCCATCGCCTACCTCTTTTTAAAGATAAAAGATTCATTATCTAATTCAAACTTGGACATCAGTTTTCTGAAGGTATCTTGTCCATCCAGACAAGTGCCTGTCAGATAGCCTTTCTCCCGTTCCCATTCAGATAGCCCCCTGTAATAATACATTTTTTTGGCATCTTCAATGATAAACGGAGTAAGCCCGAAACGCAGGCACTCTTTTAAAGCAATCAGCCTGCCCACTCTGCCGTTGCCATCATTAAAAGAGTGAATACACAAAAAATCATATATAAAACAGGAAGCAATGCACCCAGCCATTTTTCCGTGACGCTAAAAGCAGCGTCTTTGGCCCGTATGTCAGATAAGGCTTTCGTTTCCTCCTGTAAAGCTCCTTCATTGGATTTCACTTCAGACGGTTCACCCACTCAGTTGACGCATCCATGGCAGTACGGCAGGCATTCGTCTGGTCCAGAGCGTTCAGCATCACAAAATCATGAATCGTCCCCTGTATCCGCAACGCTGTTACTTCCACGCCTGCACACCGGAGCCTTTCGCCAAATGCTTCCCCTTCGCTGCGTAAAACATCTGCCTGGCCGTTTATAATCATCGTCGGCGGAAAACACTTTAGACAATCTATATCCGTCCGGAGAGGGGATGCAGTAATCTGATTTCTATCTTCCATAGATGCTGTATACTGCCGCCAGAACCATTTCATCCCTTCCCGATATAGATAATAGTCCGCTGCAAATTGACGGTAACTTGGCGTGTCAAAACAGGCGTTTGTTACTGGATAATACAACAGCAGCTTGTGGATACACGGACCATGCCGCATAGATGACATCAGAACCATAGCGATTGCCATATTCCCACCAACACTGTCGCCTGCTACTGTGAGCGGGGCGCCGATTGCCATCGGAAAACAATTCCCCATGATTTCCCATATATGGGAAAGGAGAAAATAGCACTGTTCTATCGCTGTTGGGTATTTCGCTTCCGGCGACCGGCTATATTCGGGGAAAACGACCAGTGAATCCGTCCTTGCGGAAAGTTCCCTGACTAACTTTTCGTGTGTATGGAAGCTGCCAAACACCCAGCCTGCGCCATGGATATAAAATATAATGTTTCTGATCTTCCCATCCCTAGGCCCAATAAAATATACCGGAATGCTTCCCCATATCCCAGTATTGACACAAACTGAGGATATATCGGCAGGATATTTATATACAGACGTATCCTGCATTTCCTCTAATGCCCTCCTGCCTTGCTCTGGCGGCATCTGAAAGATCAGAGGAGGCACAGAGCTTTTATTGCAGACAAATTCTGCAGCAGGTTCCAACGGAACACATCGTTTCATATTTCATTCTTCCTCTATGCTATAAATGATTTTTATTATTATATGTAATTCTTCCGTTTTTGCATATCTGCCAAAAAATAAAAAACTACATCTTATGAATAACGCACTTTCAATCCCATATCTTCTCCTACACACTCTCACGCCTGCAATATATCCTCACCGTCAGAACCAAAAACAGCGGAATTTCTATCGCAGCCGCCCCTACTATAAGATACGGCGTCCAGATTACCGCAGGCCCCACATGGACAAAATCAGTCCCCAAAATCTCAAAGAGAAATGAATTTGTAAACCCTATTCCACCAGAGGGCAGAATACACCGGATAAGCTTCGCCAAATTTGCCGATGAAATCATGGAAATAATTGTAGGCAGTAAACCTAGCAGTACCGCAATTTTCAAGGAATCCTGAATGTTCTTACATCTTGCGGACAAAAATAGCGTACAACATACCGTGGCCAGAAGGGACAAGAACATACCTGCCGTCACCACCGCCTGGGTCTGCCCTATTGTAAGAGCCGGAATCACTAATACAGTATATAACATCTGCACTGATGCTTTCAATCCCTCTATGCCGAACGTCACATCCGTAATCAGCAGGAACACGGCCATTCCAATCAAAAAAGTCACTGTAAATACCGCTAATGCCGTCACAATCTTCGCAGCAGCCAAATGTACCCTTCCATACTTGGCGCAGCGCAGGATGCTGTCAGCCCCTGTCTGGTATTCAGCCGAAAATATGGGGGAAATAATCACCATGAACACCAGCATTATCAACAGAATATAGATGGTCAGGTACTCAAAAGACGTTATGTCATATCCTGAAATATACACAAAGGGCATCTTGATGTCCTTGCTCAATTCCTGAATCTTCTCCTGCTCGGCGTCACTGTTCCCCATCATAGCCAGCCGCTTTCGATACTCGTCATAAAGCCGCGGGGCGTCCTCAGGCGAGAGCTCCTCGTCCGTCATGGAATAAAGATTGATTCCATCCGGCAGCAGTACTGAGGCAGCCATGTAAATCACAGGATAAACAGGCTCAATCCTTCGGACATATTCCTCCCTTGGCATCTCCGGCGGAAAGATTGCGCCGTACTCTCGGTAACACTCTTGAAATATGGTAATTGCCTGACGAATCTCCTCCTGAGTAAGCACTCCGTTTATCCCCTTTTCCTTCTCCTTTAGGCAGTCGATTGCCTCCTTCCCTTCCAGGGAAATTAAATTCCCCTGTTCATCCACATCAAAGGTTTTTACAAATGATATGGGCAAATATGCCAGCACAGCCGACAAAAGCAGAAGCAATGCCAGCATCACCCAGGTAGACCTGGTTGTGACCACCCGTTTCAATTCCAAATAAATCAATCGTTTCATCTATATGCCTCCTCATTCTTATAACAAACATTTTCATACCGTCAATCTTCTTTCCCACTCTCCGGAAACAGCCACAGATACAAATCCTCCATCCGAGGTTCTTCACTCTTAGACCCAGGAATTACCTCTGTCTCGGCAAGATAACGCACCTTCACATCCCCGTTTTCTTCATTGTAAACATTTACCATGGGAATACGATGCTCATACTCCTCAAGCTCTCGGCTGTCGATATTGGCTGACCAGACCTTCCCTGACACCATCTGGACCAACTCCTTCGTCTTTCCCGTGGCAATAATCTTCCCTTCCTTCATGATGGCATTGCAGGTGGCAATGTACTCTATATCCGACACGATATGAGTGGAAATAAGCACAATCCTGTCGTGGGCAAATTCTGACAGAAGGTTTCTGAATTTTACCCTCTCACCTGGGTCAAGCCCGCTGGTCGGCTCATCCAGAACTAGCACCTCCGGCTCATTAAGCAATGCCTGGGCAATCCCGACCCGCCGCTTCATACCGCCGGAGAGCTTGGATATCTTTTTATTTCTGACATTGGAAAGGGACACCCTCTCAAGAAGTATCTGAATACGCTTAAGGGACTCAGCCTTTGTAAGCCCCTTAAGCGCGGCAATGTATTCCAGATAGTCCTGGATGCTAAAGCTTGGATAAAAGCCGAACTCCTGGGGCAGATATCCGAAAATATCTCGATACGCCTCCTTCAGTGTGCCAATCTCGATTCCATCATACCGGACGCAGCCCGATGTGGGCCGCTGGATTCCAGCAATCATCCGCATAAGCGTCGTCTTCCCCGCCCCGTTTGCGCCCAAAAGCCCCCATACTCCAGGGGTAAGCGTCAGCGAAACCTGGTCAACGGCACATTTATCCTTATATTGTTTTGTAATTCCACAGATTTCTAGTTCCATATTCTTCTCCTTCTTTTCAATCCTTCTTTATACTAATCAGCAGCTCGTTCTCCTACTTCCCCGCTTTCCTTTACCCACCTATAAACCGATATCAGAAACAGCGGAAGAATACATACCATAAACAGCGCCCACAGCCTGACATTGTCATAGACAACCGGCATTCTGTGATACAGAATAATTAACGCCGCCCCAAGACAGGCGCAATAGCCCACGCACACTCCGACTCTCTGGGATACCTCCTCCCACCCATCCGTACGCCTGATAATCTGCACACATCCCGTACACGCCAAAAACAGCGGAGGCAGAAAATACAAAGCCATACTCCCTGCCGAAAGCCCAGCCACGCCTGTTGTCAAGCCCGCAAAAAAAGCAAAAACTGCCAGATACTCCACGGCCAAAAGCATGATCTTCGCCATAAGAAGCCTTGGAAACGAAATTCGCGACGCCAATTCAACCTCTTGCATCTGATAGCGGCAGGACATCAGCAGTAGCGGTACAGAAGTCATCACCAACACAACCGCCAGGATTCCCATAAGCAGCGGTATATGACATATACTCAAATATTCCAGCTCCCCGTCCATCGTCCGATATATGACCAAGAACAGAACTGCCGCGGCTAACCCTTGGGTCATCCACATCTCTTTCCCCATAAATGGAAGCTGCCTTACCATGAATGCAAAAAAGCCGATTCTTTTTTGAGGCCGCCAAATAGACTCTAGCTTTCGTACAGATGCAAGCACCCTGGCCTTATTTTCCTCCAGACCTTTGCCCTCCAGACTCTCCCTGTGAAGATTTGCTTTATGCTCATTTCCATCACTCTTATCTGATACGTCAATCTTCAGAGCCCATCCCAATTCTTCATGTATTTTCTTCACAATGCCTCACACCTCTCCTTCCATCTCACGTTTCAAAAGCTTCAACGCTCTCCGAAGCCTAGACTGCACCGTCCGCATGGGAAGGTCCAGCACCATGGCAATCTCCTTAAAACTTAATTCCTGGGCATACTTAAGATATACAATCTCCCTTAATTCTTCCGGAAGCTTACGTACCATATGCTGGAAATTCACCTGTGCCTCCGAGTTTGCATACCCCGTCTCCAGAAACTCCATATCTTCCGGAAGCTCTGCCGCCTTTTTCTGTCTCCATAAATCCGTACAGGTATTGGACGCCACCTTATATAAAAAGCCTCGAAATTTCCCCCTGTCCTGATACTGAGGAAAGTAGCGTATTACCTTGAGAAATGTGTCCTGTACTGCATCCCTTGCCCCTTCCATGTCCGGCGAATGGTAGATACAGTATCTAAAGATATCTTCATAATATATGGACACCAATTCCTCCCAACATAAAGTATCTCCCTTTCTAATTCGATGCAGTAATTCATTTTCACGCGTCAAAATTCTTCCTCCTTGTAATGAGAGGCGTCCCTCTCTGTAATAGATAACGTACTACAAAGAGAAAATGATTTCAAATTTTAATGGAATTTTAAAATGGGTGAAACCCAAAAAGATAAAATAAGATCTGTACTGGCAGGAGAATAGATTTTCTCCTACCAGTGCCTGCTGTGGCAGCAGATATGTAAAATAAACTTTATTCAGTGAAAAGCCTTTTAAAAGCGACGGCCCTCCACCATACCCCTTTTGTAACATAATCGGTATCCACTAAAATATTTCCTCCCCTAAGTATTTGTCATGTGGAACTATTAAGCACTTTTCGATAGACTTCCAATAACTATTGTAAAGATTTTTTTGTGCTACTCCATAGCTTTCTTTCGTATCAAATTCCCAGTAAAGCATATACTTAACACTTTTTACAATACGGGTGATTTTAAGAGGTGGAAGCCCCTCCTTAATTTGCGCCATGTCTATGTGATACCCTCTTTTGACAAACCGAAGCAGAAGCAATCCCTCCTGTTTTTCCAAAAAACTTTTTGCCTCAAGCATCAGTGCTTCAAATTCTTCCACCTTTTGCGGCTTGACCTGATAAATACATATTTCAGTAAATGGCATATTTAATTCTCCTTCATTTTAATATTTCTATGTGGACGTTTGCCCTGTGAATGTTTTACCCGCTCATATCCCCGCAATATCAACCAATGTCAATTTCTTAATATCCGTATTCTCAAGACTGGTAATCAGCGCCTTCGCCGTATCAATAGCCGTCAGCACATTCACTCCCGTCTCAATGGCATTTCTGCGGATCACAAACCCATCCCGCGCTCTGTCTGCCCCCTGCTGGGGCGTATCAATAACAAGATCAATCTTATGCCCCAGAATCAAGTCCATAAGGTTTGGCGACTCCTGCTCAATCTTCCTGACCATATTAGCTTTTATGCCATTGTCCTTCAGCGCCTCCGCTGTTCCCTTGGTAGCAAAAATCCGATAGCCGATATTTTGGAATCTGCGTCCAATCTCCAAAGCCTCCTCCTTATCTTCATTCCGCACAGTCAGAATCAGATTCTTATGCCTTGGCAGGCGGATTCCTGCTCCTAAAAACGCTTTATATAATGCCTCGTCAAATGTTCCTGCAATCCCCAGACATTCTCCGGTGGACTTCATCTCCGGCCCTAAGCTTATATCCGCCCCTCGAATCTTCTCGAAGGAGAACACCGGCATCTTTACTGCATAATAATCTGCCTCCGGCTGTAATCCCGGCGTATACCCAAGCTCTCTGATTTTCTTTCCGGTCATCACCTTAGAAGCCAGCGGCACGATGGGTATCCCCGTCACCTTGCTGATATAGGGAACCGTACGGCTGGATCTGGGATTCACTTCGATGACATATACCTCCTCCCCGCACACGATGAACTGAATATTAATCAGTCCGATTACATGGAGAGAACGGGCAAGCTTTCTGGTATAATCCTCAAGTCTTTGCTTCGTATTCTCGGAAATACTCTTTGCCGGATATATGGAAATACTGTCGCCAGAATGGATTCCTGCCCGCTCAATGTGCTCCATGATACCTGGAATCAGAATATCCTCCCCATCACATACAGCATCCACCTCAATCTCCTTGCCCTGCAGATACTTGTCCACAAGGATTGGGTGATCCTGGGCAATCCGGTTGATGATTCCCATGAATTCCTCCACATCATGGTCATTGATGGCAATCTGCATTCCCTGTCCGCCCAACACATAGGAGGGTCTTACCAACACCGGATATCCAAGGCGATTGGCAACCTCCTTGGCCTCGTCTGCGGTAAATACCGTACCGCCGCTGGGTCTTGGGATACCGCATTTTTCCAGAATCTCGTCAAATAATTCTCTGTCCTCCGCCGCATCCACATTTTGGGCAGAAGTCCCAAGAATTGGTACTCCCATCTTCATTAAGGCTTCCGTCAGCTTGATGGCTGTCTGCCCGCCGAACTGAACCACCGCCCCGTCCGGCTTCTCCACGTCCACAATGCTCTCCACGTCTTCCGGTGTCAACGGCTCAAAATACAACTTATCTGCAATATCAAAATCCGTACTAACTGTCTCAGGATTGTTGTTTATAATAATGGTTTCATAGCCTTCTTTGGAAAACGCCCAGGTACAGTGTACGGAGCAGAAATCAAACTCAATCCCCTGTCCAATCCGAATAGGACCTGAACCAAGCACCAGAATCTTTTTCCTTTTCCCTTCATTCTCATCCCCATTTGCGAAAGAATCCCAAACCGCCTCATTTTCACTCCCGAACACAGAATAATAGTAAGGCGTCTCCGCCTCAAATTCCGCCGCGCAGGTATCCACCATCCGGTAAGCCGCAGTAATTCCCCACTGATGGCGCATTTGATGAATCTGTCTTACCGGCCTTTCTGTAAGCTTTGCTATAACCTCGTCAGGAAACTCCAAACGCTTGGCCTCTTTTAAAAGCTGCTCGTCCAACTGCTCTGTGCGAAGCTTCTTTTCCATTTCCACGAGAATCGCAATCTTATCAATGAACCACAGATCAATCTTGGTAATTCCATGAATTACCTCATAGGAAATACCCCTGCGTACTGCCTCGGCAATCTTCCAGATACGGGTATCGTCCACTCTTCCCAGTTCTTCCAGCAGCTCATCCTCATGAAGATGGGAAAAGTCATAGGACATGAGGCTGTCCACATGCTGCTCCAGAGAACGGATGGCCTTCATCAGCGCCCCTTCAAAATTGTCACAGATACTCATCACCTCTCCTGTGGCCTTCATCTGTGTGGTCAGAGTACGCTTTGCACTGATAAATTTATCGAAGGGAAGTCTTGGAATCTTCACCACACAGTAGTCAAGCATAGGCTCAAAGCTGGCATAAGTCTTTTTCGTAACCCCATTTTTAATCTCATCCAGAGTATACCCAAGGGCAATCTTGGCCGCAACCTTGGCAATGGGATAGCCTGTGGCCTTGGAGGCCAGAGCAGAAGAACGGCTGACACGGGGATTCACCTCAATCACACAATACTCAAAGGTCTTTGGATTAAGGGCATACTGAACATTACAGCCTCCCGTAATGTTCAGCTCGCTGATGATATTTAGGGCAGAAGTTCTAAGCATCTGGTATTCCTTGTCCCCAAGGGTTTGGGACGGGGCGACCACAATACTGTCCCCTGTATGTACGCCCACCGGATCAAGATTCTCCATGTTGCAGACCGTGATGCAGTTTCCCTTGCCATCCCGCACCACCTCATACTCAATTTCCTTCCATCCGGCGATACACCTCTCCACCAGAACCTGTCCCACACGGGAGAGGCGCAGCCCGTTTTCCAGAATCTCCTTAAGCGCCCTTCTGTTATCTGCTATACCGCCGCCGCTGCCCCCAAGAGTATAAGCGGGACGAAGGACCACAGGATAGCCGATTTCTTCTGCAAATCTTACCCCCTCCTCCACCGACTCTACTACCAGAGACGCTGCACATGGCTCCCCGATTTTTTCCATTGTGGTCTTGAATTCCAGACGGTCCTCCGCTTTTCGGATTGTCTCAGAGGTAGTCCCAATCAAAGCCACGCCATGTTCTTTTAAGAAGCCCTTTTCCTCAAGCTCCATGGCAAGGTTCAAGGCTGCCTGTCCCCCTAAGGTGGGAAGCACACTGTCTGGCTTCTCCTTTAAAATCAACTGCTCCACCACCTCCGCTGTCAGCGGCTCAATGTAGACATGGTCTGCAATGTCCTTATCCGTCATGATGGTCGCTGGATTGGAATTGAGAAGAACCACCTCAATTCCTTCCTCCTTCAAGGAACGGCATGCCTGCGTGCCCGCATAATCAAACTCCGCCGCCTGCCCTATAACAATAGGGCCAGAGCCTATAACCAGAACCTTCTTAATTGCATTATTCCTTGGCATAATTTACGCTCCTTTCATCATTTCCATAAACCGGTCGAACAGATACCCTGAATCCTGAGGCCCCGGACACGCCTCCGGATGAAACTGCACCGTAAAAATCTTCTTTCCCTCGTACACAAGCCCTTCATTTGTTCCGTCATTCACATTGACAAACGCCTCTCTTGCAACCGCCCTGTCCATACTGGCGGCATCCACAGCGTAACCATGGTTCTGGGAGGAAATATAGACCCTGCCATTTTCCAAATCCTTCACCGGATGGTTCCCACCCCTGTGCCCGTATTTCAGCTTATAGGTCCTTCCCCCATTGGCAAGGGCCATAAGCTGGTGGCCAAGGCAGATGGCAAATATAGGGATATCCGTTTCATATAATTTTCGTATCTCTTGGATGATGGAGGTATTCGTCTCCGGATTTCCCGGTCCGTTGGACAGCATGACTCCATCCGGCTTCGATGCGATAATCTCCTTTGCATATGTATGAGCGGGATAAACCGTCACCTCACATCCCCGACGGTTCAAAGACCTGGCAATATTGTTCTTTGCGCCGAAATCCAAAAGGGCAACCCGCGGCCCTTCTCCCTTTAAGACGTACCGCTGCTGGCAGGATACCGCGGACACCACGTCGCCAATCCTGTACTCTTTAAGACGAGGAAGGATTTTTTCTAAGTCGTAGTCTTCGTTGGTGGTAATCATCCCGTTCATGGTTCCCATCTCCCGCAGACGTTTGGTCAATGTACGGGTGTCAACTCCGGCAATTCCTGGGATATCCTGCTTTTTTAGGAAATCCGTAAGGCTTCCCTCACAGCGGAAATTACTTGGCATCCTTGAGATTTCCCGCACAATATAGCCGTCTGGCCAAGCGCGCCTTGACTCCATATCCGGCGTCACCCCATAATTTCCAATCAACGGATATGTCATCACCACCGCCTGTCCGGCATAGGAAGGGTCTGTCAATACTTCCAGATAACCTGTCATCGAAGTGTTAAACACAATCTCGCTGATCATCTCCCTGTCTGAGCCTATGCTGGTTCCTGTAAAGACTGTCCCGTCTTCCAATATAAGAAATGCTTTCATATACCACCTGTCCCCTTTCTCTCATATGGTAACTTCCTGCCATCCCCGCAAAAAAAGGCAGTATGCACATGCACAACTGCCTTATTATACATGGAGCAGCAGACCTCATCGTCTCCTTAAGTCCGAAAGTAATCGCCCCTAATGGGCGGACTTCATCCAACAAAGTATACTACAAAAAACAAGGATTTTCAAGACCTAGTCATACTGCCAGTAAACCGTAATCTTATTAAGCTCAGGCTCATCCATATACTGATACCTCACCTCGGTAAGCCCATACCAGTCCGCCAGATTCTGGGCGGCAGTTTTTATAACATCCTTAAGCACCTCCTCATGAGCCTGATCGTAGAGGGCGTCGGTTGCAAATTTCAGCACCACCGGATTCTCTCCAGATGAAATGACGTCATTCATCCGCATCAACACCAAATCCGGATCGTAGGAGGTATAATACATATTATTCATCATATAGTAATTCCGGTTCATGGTCGTACATGCCGGAAGGGGCACATCACGATCTGGAGTGTGATTTTTCAGAAGCTCCCCGTCGTCACAGAGCATAAAATCATAGCTGATCATCTGGAACTGATTGACGTCCTCTCCCTCGGAGGCCTTAAAAACCGGATCCCCCCAGGTAACGTCCATATAATAATAGTCCCCCTCACATTTCACCAGATTCCACGCATGGTTCTGCCCGCCGCTGGTGGTTCCTGTCACATAGGTACAGAACACACCAAGCCGTTCAAGAAGATACTGAGCTGCCTTTGAATAACCTGCACAGACAGAGCGCCGGTGCATGAATACGCTGTAAATGTTCTGATTATCCGGCGCCTCCAAATCATAATCAACCGTATTCACAATATACTCATAGACATACAAAATCTTATTGTAATCCAAGTCGCCTGCCGAGATTCCCGACAGACACTCAAACGCCTGTGCCTCAATCTCCGCCTTCATCCGCTCTTTTTCTTCCCCAGCATATGCATAGGTAGGCCTTAAGACCGTATAGGGCTCTGCGCCTTCATAGCTGGTGGCAGAAATCGTACCGTCACACCAAAAAATCTCCGGACAATCCTTTAAAATATACTGGAATATCTCGTTGGCCCGCTCGGCATCAGATGCATGGATATAGATTTCCTCTGTGTTTTGGTTCACACCCTCCAAAATCTCCCGATAGGTCAGCCGGTCCGCCTCATTTAGCTGCTGGTAATAGAATTTCTGTCCAACCTCCTCCTCCTGAATTACCACCTGCTGATAGGGAATCTCCTGCGGACCCGTAAGCTCCCGTTCAATCTCTTTCACCACATCCGGCTTAAATCCGATGCCATAGGCAATACAAAAGGATGCAACAGCCAGACAAAACAATCCGCTTGTCACCGCAAGGGTATGCAGGCATCCTCTTTTTCTTCGTCGTTTTTTCTTCATATCTACTCCTTGATGTATCTGTTCTAAACAGTCACACAACCGTCGATACTCTATATTATATTCACTTTTTCTAAAATATACAATATCAATCAAAAAACATACCCGTAGGCCTTGCGACTGTATAAAAGCTCTACATCAAGGGTGCAGCCGCCTTGACAAGCCGACCTGTAAGCTTCACCGTCCATTTTTCCCTGCGCACCATGTCCATCGTAACCAGTCTGCATTTTCCAAGAGTATTCTGGAAATCCTCCTCAAGCTCTTTGATACAGTCCACACCATAGAGATAAGTGGCACATTCAAAATGATGGTACAGACTTCGGTAATCCAGATTGATGGTGCCTACCACCGCCTCCCGTGAATCGCTGACAAACACCTTGGCATGGACGAAGCCCGGTGTATACTCATAGATCTTTACACCTGACTCAAGCAAAGAGGCATAGTGGGTTTTTGCCAGAGCATAGGGCACAAATTTATCAGGAATCCCCGGCAGAAGCAGCTTCACATCCACTCCCCTCTCAGCCGCGAATTTCAGCGCTGTCTCCATCTCCCCATCAAGAATCAGATAGGGCGACATGATATGTACATATTTCAGAGAGCGGTTCAAAATATCCATATACACCCTCTCTCCCAGCTTGTCTTCATCCAGGGGACAGTCGCCGTAAGGAATCACATATCCCTTTGCTGCTTCCACAGGAAAAGACGGGTAAGCCAAGAAGCGTCCATACTCCTCCTTTTCCTCCAGAATCCCCCACATCTGCAGAAACATTAGCGTAAAACTCTTAACTGCCTCCCCCTTCAGCATGACAGCAGTATCCTTCCAGTGGCCGAATTTCTCCTTCTGGTTAATATACTCATCCGCAAGGTTCACCCCGCCGTTAAAAGCCGTATGCCCGTCAATGACCAGAATCTTCCTGTGATCCCTGTAATTATAATGAGTGGAAACAAAAGGCGTCACAGGGGCAAAGATCTTGCACTTAATTCCCAGCTTGCGCAGACGCTTGGGATAATCCCTTGGCAGCAGGGCGAACTCACAGGAACCGTCATACATGACGCGGACATCCACGCCCGCCGAAGCCTTCCTTGCAAGAATCTCAAGAATCCTGCCCCACATCAAGCCCTCGTCCACAATAAAATACTCCATAAAGATAAAATGCTCTGCCGCCTCAAGCTGTCTAAGCATTTCCTCAAACTTATTCTCCCCAAGAGGGAAATATGTGACAGCGGTATGCTCATATACTGGATGGCATCCGCTTCTCTGTATATAATGAGCCAGTGACGCCACGCCCTGATTCTCTCTCGTGAGCATCTCCATCACATCTTCTGACTGTGGCACACTCTCCCTGGTATTGGCAATAATCTGGTTCATACGCGCCTTAAGGGCCCGATGCCCAATATCGCTTTGGGTATACGCAAACAAAAGGACGCCAAACACAGGCACAAGCATGATTGCAATCAGCCAGGTAATCTTTGCCGTAGGGTTAATCTTACTGTTAAGCAGGTAAATAACCATTACAACCGTAAACAGTGCCGTTCCACCCATGATATGGGGTAAAAATTCCTCAAACCATCGGAAGATGCCAAACAACATCAAAACCTGGATAATCAGAAGAAGCAGTATCAGTCCAAAACGGCTGAACACCCCATGGATGATCCCTTTTTGTCCTTTTTTCAAGAGGTTAAGCCCCTTACTCTTATAATCGGTCTGCATTTCCTAACCTCTCTTTCACACATTGTACTTATCTACTATTACATCATCATAAACCATCCGGTAACTGTACAGTCAAGTCTCAATCTTTATTTTATATCAAAGAATCCGGAGAGAAATTCTCATAATCAATCTCACAACGCTCAAACGCATTGATTATCTGGGTTTCCTGGTACACATCATGCCGCTTATGCCGCCTGCCGTAAGACATATGCACATGCCCATGTAAGAAAAACTTTGGTTTATATTTCTCAAGAAGGGCCCTGAACACTTGGAACCCCTGATGGGGCAGGTCCATTCCATCATTGAGCTGATACGCAGGAGCATGGGTAACCAGAATATCAAATCCCCTGTGCTTAAGCAGTTGGAACCACAGCTTTCTGACCCGATTCTTCATCTGCCACTCCGTATACTGATAATCCCCAGGCCGGTAACGCATGGAGCCTCCAAGCCCAAGAATCCGCACCCCCTGGTGAACATAGATCTTGTCATCAATGCAGATACATCCGTCCGGCGGAATCTGCCGGTATTTCTCATCGTGGTTCCCATGTACATACAGAATGGGCACAGATGTAAATGTCGCCAGGAATGAAAGGTATCTGGGGTCTAAGTCGCCGCAGGAAATAATAAGGTCAATCCCCTTAAGCTTACTCTTTTCAAAATAATCCCACAGATAGGCAGACTCTTCATCCGCAATCGCAAGTATTTTCATAAATCCATTCTAACCCTTCTTATTCTCAATTCCCTGCTGTGACACAACAGGTTTGGACTGCTCCTTCAATTCATCCTCCCTGGGTATGCTTCCAATCACATTTTCCGCCAGCCAGTCCATGGTAACAATCTCCTCCGGCGACAGCACCTTCGACGGGTCGTCCTGCACGACTCCCTCCTGGGAATACAAGATACCGGAAAAAGGATTAAACTGTCCCAAGGTTATGGTCTCCCGCAGCACCTCAATAAGCCGCTTCGTCCCAATAGGAAGATTCTGCGAGCACACCACGTCGATAACGCCAGCCGACATTCCCCACCAGTAATTGATCGCCTTCTTAGAGGACGGATCATCATCATATTTCCAGGTACCGTCCATGATGGTACGTATCATCTGCTCATAGAATTTCCCCCAATGCCACAGTGGCATGGCAAGGTTTCTGGCAACCTCTCCTTCCAGATGGTAGATTCCAAAGAACCTTGACCCCTCCTCCGGTATTACCATATCCTTACCGGAAATACAATCCACCTGCTTCCTTAGCACATTTTCCATCACGTCCGTATCCTTCTTGGCAGTCCATTCCAGATAAACCTGGGCTCTCGGATTAATCATCTTGGCTCCCAGCGCAAATGCATTGATATTCGCAATCGAGCCATAGATGGGATAATCTGCAATGTAAGCCACTCTGTTGTGGTCCGCCATAGCCCCTGCGATGGCTCCCATCAGGAATTTGGCCTCGTGCATACGGGCATAGTAAGTACGGATATACCGGTGGGAGGTATTAACCGAGCAATTTAAGATTCGCACATTCGGATTGGCGATAGCCGCCTTCACACTTGCCTGCACAAAGGAAGGCGTCGTGGTAAATATAATGTCGCAGCCGTCTGCGATGGCTTCGTCTATGCACTCCTCCGCATTGTCTAAAGTGACGTTCTCATAATAGACTGTACTGACCTCCTCTGGAAAGGTCTGCTCTAAGTGAAGCCGCCCTAACTCATGGGCATAGGTCCAAGCCGACGAGCCCGGCGTCTTCTCATAGATAAACGCAACCTTAAGCCGTGACAGTCCGAAGGGCATAAGCAGGCTTAACAGAGACTTCTTCTCTGTATTGGGGGCCATTTTCAGATCTACGTCCTCGTCCTCCTCCAGAAGCGAGAACTCCTCCCAGGATTTCTCCACCAGGTCTTTTAACTCCTTTGTGGTCAGCTCGTCGATTTCCTTATAGCCGTACAGCTTGATAAACGCAAGGAAAGCGTCACCCACGGTAACCGACATCTTCCCCTTGTCCTGTGCAGTATATTCTGCCATAAACCTACGATAAATCGAGCTGAACTCCAGCCGCTCGTCGTCGTTCCATTCTTCATCCTGCTCTTTTCCCACTGCCTCCAGAAGCTCTTTAAAGCTTCCTTCCTCCGAAAACCAGATATAGTTAATCTTGGTCAGCTCATAGAAATCCAAAAATTCAAAATAAATCCTATTCTCTTTATCATTGGTCCGCTTCGGCACAATCCGCGTCACAGTTCCGGGAACAGAAACCACTCCATAGTATTTCATAACGCTGACGCGTTTATTCCCCTCCAATACATAGAATTTGTTCATATATTCGTATGCCTTGATAGGCTCACGGATTCCCTCCTTCTCATGGCTTGAGCTGAGCTTCGCCCACTTCATGGCGAATTCCGAGGTCTCCCGCAGGATTGGCATGAAGTTGGCCGCAAATGCATTACTCCTTCCTCCGGTCTTGGTTCCCACAATCTGGTCGATTGGAATCTGAACCAAGCCTAACGGCACCTCAGAAAATGTACCCTTAGAAGGGATGATATCGTCTAATACCTCAAGCGTAGGCAGCTCTCCATGAAGCATCCGGTATTGATAATTCTTTTTTCCAAGCTTATATGCTTTCGCATAATCGGTTAATGACATATATATCCTCCTTAAAATAACTTAAGACTTGCTAACATTCCAGCCTATTATATACCATATATTGGAATGTCAGCAAGTCTTACATGCTTTTCTTTATAAATTCATTTACAAGATCTTCTCAAACCCAATGCGGACGTCACCATCCTCACATCCTCCCACCAGACGAAGCCTGCCGCACGCTTTGAAGCCCGCCTTATCCAAAGCCCTCTGCATAGGCAGGTTTTCTGGATGAGTGTCAATTTTGACTGACAAAAAACCTGCTTCTTTTGCCAGCAAAAAACCATACGCGAACATCCTGCCCGCAATACCTTTTCCCTTACAGCCGTCTGCTACGCATACCCTGTGCATAGAGGCATAGGCGCCGTCGGTCAGCCATCTTCCTTCGATTACCTGGTAGGAGGGGTCAGGAGTCGTCTGAAATGCAAACATTCCCAGAATCTCTCCATCCTCAACCGCCAGATAAGCGCAGCCTTTTTGAATGTCTGACAGCCACACCTGGCGGCTTGGATACCCTTTTTGCCACTGGTCAAGGGAAAGCCTCCTAAGCTGACTTTTTGCCTGGTCTGTAATCTCACACATTCTGTCTAAATGCTCTGATGCAGCCACTATGAACTCCATATCTTTTTCCTTTCACTTGTAAGGCATTTCTTGCCCTTACTGGATTCCTGTCACCTGGTAATCCAAAGCCTCTACCGTCTTTTTCAGTACCTCGTCTAAAACGTCGGCATTCAGCGTTACTACCGCTGTCCCTGCCTCATGGCTTACCTGGGCCTCCTCCACCTCTGTAAGAGCCTCCAAACACTTCTTTACACTTGCCTCACAGTGTCCGCACATCATTCCTTCGATTTTCATTGTCTTTGTCATCTTTGTTTCCTCCTGTTTTTGCTGTTTTTCAAATTTATTCTCAAAGCTGCTGTTCTGATTTACAGCTTTGTTCTTCCGTTTTTTGTCCCTTGACCCGTCATACATCCGAAACAAGTTTAACCTCAGCGCGTTGGTCACCACACAGAAGCTGGACAGACTCATAGCCGCTGCTCCGAACATGGGATTTAACTTCCATCCAAACAGAGGGTACCAGACTCCTGCTGCCAGAGGGATTCCAATCACATTGTAGAAAAATGCCCAGAACAGATTCTCGTGAATATTGCGAAGGGTGGCGCGGCTTAAGCGGATTGCCGCCGGAACATCGCTTAAGCGGCTCTTCATCAGCACAACGTTTGCCGCGTCGATGGCGATATCCGTACCTGCGCCGATGGCAATGCCCATGTCGGCTCTCGTAAGGGCAGGCGCATCGTTAATGCCGTCTCCCACCATAGCTGTCCTTCCCTTTTGGGAAAGGCTCCTGATTACCTGCTCTTTTCCATCCGGCAAAACGCCTGCAATAACCTCGTCAACCCCCGCCTGCTCTCCGATTGCCCTGGCAGTCCTTTCATTGTCTCCGGTCAGCATGACTACATGGATTCCCATATTCTTAAGCTCCTCCACCGCTTTGGGACTGTCCTCCTTGATTACGTCCGCAACGGCAATTATACCCATGAGACGTCCGTTTTTCCCAAAGAACAGAGGCGTCTTGCCCTCCTCGGACAGCCTGATTGCCCTCTGCTTCATTTCCTCTGAAACCTCTGCGCCGGCGCTTATGAAAGATAAATTCCCGCCTGTCAGCAGGTCGCCCTTTTGCATCCCGCGAAGCCCGTTGCCCGCCACAGCCTGAAAATCAGTCACCTCCAAACCAGACGGAGCGCCGCCCTTATCCTCATAAGCCATCCCCCTCTCCTTCGCAAGCCCAATAATAGCCTTGGCCAAGGGATGCTCGCTCTTTCTCTCCAGGGCATAGGCCATTTCCAGTAGCTCTTGTTCTGACACGCCATTTGCAATCACATCCGTAACCTTTGGCTCGCCGCTGGTGATGGTTCCCGTCTTATCCAAGGCAACAATCTGCATCTTCCCTGTTTCTTCGAGAGAAACCGCTGTTTTAAACATAATCCCATTCTTCGCGCCCATTCCATTGCCCACCATAATGGCAACCGGTGTCGCAAGCCCAAGGGCGCAGGGACAGCTAATAACCAGCACAGAAATCCCCCTGGCCAGAGCAAATCCAATCCCCTGCCCTGCTGCAAGCCACAAAAGGATCGTGACAATGGCAATGGCTATAACCGCCGGTACGAACACCCCTGACACCTTGTCTGCAATCTTGGCAATGGGAGCTTTTGTCGCCGCCGCATCGCTGACCATCTGGATAATCTGGGAAAGGGTGGTGTCCTCCCCCACTCTGGTTGCCTCACACTTAAGGAAACCAGACTGATTAAGGGTTGCCGCCGACACCTGACTTCCTGCCTCCTTATCCACAGGGATACTCTCCCCTGTCAGGGCAGACTCATTTACCGCGCTGCTCCCTTCCAGAACCACACCGTCCACAGGAATATTCTCTCCTGGCCTTACCACGAACACATCCCCTTTTAGCACTTGTCGGATGGGAATCTCCTGCTCCTTCCCCCTCCCTTACCACAACCGCAGTCTTAGGCGCCAGCTTCATCAGGCTCTTAAGAGCATCCGTAGTTCTGCCCTTGGAACGCGCCTCCAGCATCTTCCCTACAGTGATCAGGGTCAGAATCATTGCCGCAGACTCAAAATAAAACTCATGCATCAGGGACATAACCCTCTCCATATCCATATGCATCTGGGCGTCCGTCATGGCAAACAAGGCGTATGTGCTGTACACATAGGATGCCCCCGCCCCTAAGGCCACCAGGGTATCCATATTCGGCGCACGATGCCACAGGCTTTTAAATCCGCTGATAAAAAAACTTCTGGTTGACCATCATAACCGCTGTCGTAAATAAAAGCTGTATCATTCCCATTGCCACATGATTGCCCGCTAAAAACTTCGGAACAGGCCAGTTCCACATCATATGCCCCATAGAAAAATACATAAGCGGTATCAGGAAACACAAGGAGGCTATAAGCCTCTGCCTAAGCACAGGCGTCTCCATGTCCTTAAGCATCCCTTCATCCATTGCCTCTGCCTCAGACGACTCCTTTTGGCTCTTTTCCCTTTTCTGACTAGCCCCGTATCCCGCTGCCTCCACGGCTTCGATTACCTTAGCGGCGGAAACCTCCCCCTCTACTCCCATAGAATTGGTCAGAAGGCTAACCGAGCAGGAGGTTACTCCGTCAAGCTTTGAGACAGCCTTTTCCACACGCGCGCTGCACGCAGCGCAGCTCATGCCTGATACTGTATATTGCTCCATCTGTCATCACTCCTTTATTCTTTAGGCCAGTTCACGCCATATTCACACAATAAATACCATACCAGGGTATCATCTCATCAACTTCTGCAAGGTGGCCACCAATTCGTCCACCGTCTCATCCTTCCCCTGGCGGATATCCTCCGTCACGCAGGTACGGATATGGCTGGCGAGCAAAACCCTGTTGAAGCTGTTAAGCGCTGCGTTCACAGCCGATACCTGAATCAGAATATCCGGACAATACGCGTCATTCTCCACCATCTTCTTGATTCCGCGAACCTGCCCTTCAATCCGGCTCAAACGATTGATTAGGTCCTTGTATTCTTTCTCTAATCGTTCCTTTGTCTTGTGACAGCATTCCTGCCTTTCCTCCATATGCAACACCCCGCTTCCAAGTATATTATATACCCCACCAGGGTATAATGCAAGAGGCAATTCATAAATTCACAAAAAAATCCATTGGTTAAGGATAACATTTCCTTTCTGCCAATGGATTTTTCTTTTGTAACCTTTAGTCAACATCCAAATATTCTATCTCACACACCCGAAGTACATTTTCTTCAACCTGAAACCGCACCTCCATCCCTGCATATTCCATTCCGTAAATCCTGTGGGCATCCTCCTGATAGGAGGGCCGTGGATCCTGTGACAATACCTGCTTAAGAATCTCCCTGTGCTCTGTGGGTATCTTATCCATCCACACCTTGGGAATCTCTACCTGAAGCTCATACTCCTTAAGCCTCTCCCCAAATCCCCCTAACGCTTCTTCTTTGCAGTCCACATAAGGAAGATAGGGTTTAATATCGTAGATGGGCGTCCCGTCCATAAGGTCAGCGCCTCTGACATGGAGAAGGATTCCTTTCCCCGCCCTTCTCTCCATCCCCTCAAGGGTCACACAGGACAGCCCGATTGGGTTGGGACGAAAGGGCGAGCGACTGGCAAATACACCCACCCGTTTATTGCCGCCAAGCCTTGGGGGTCTTACAGTGGGACTCCATTCTTGCCGGATGGATTTAGAAAATCCCCAGAGCAGCCAGAGGTGTGAAAATTCATCAAGCCCCCTAAGGGCGTCTGGATTGCGGTATTTTGGCTCAAATATAATCTCAGCCCTGGTATCTGCAAGTCCGCTCTGCCTGGGAATCCCAAACTTCGCCGGAAAATCTGTCCGAATATGCGCAATCACTTCTAATGTTAGGCTCCTGTCCATTCTGTACTCTCCCTAAGTAAATCCCTATTCCTGTCTTTCATCAGTGGGCCAGTCTCTCCTTAAGCATCCAAATCTCCTCCTTATGCCCTTCGTCGTCAAGAGGCGTTTCCAGATAGAAGGGCAACTCCTTAAGGGCCGGATGGCGCATCACCCGAAGCAAAGGCTCTAAGCCAATCTCCCCCTCCCCCACGGCTGCATGTCTGTCCTTATGAGAGCCTAAGGGCATCATGCTGTCATTGAGATGAATGGCTTTCAGCAAATGAAGACCAAGTACACGGTCAAATTCTAAAAGCACACCCTCCAGGTCGTTTACAATATCATACCCTGCTGCAAATACATGACAGGTATCCAGGCAGATTCCGATTCTCTCCGGATGGGCCACTTGGTCCCGAATACTTTGTAAATGTTCAAACCTTGCGCCAATCTCCGTTCCTTTTCCCGTCATAGTTTCCAGTAATACTGTAATCTTCTCCTGTCCGGTAATCGCCTGGTTAAGTCCCTGAATAATGTTCTGGATTCCCCGCTTGGTCCCGATTCCTGTATGGCTTCCTGGGTGAAATACCAGGTATTCGATACCAAGGGCATCCATCCTGGCCACATCCTCCCGCAAAGCGGTGCATGCAAACTCATACACCCTCTTTGTATCGCTTGCAAGGTTCATAGTATAAGGGGCGTGGGCCAGAAGGGGGCCAAAATGGTGCTCTGTACGCAGCTTCTGAAACTTCTCCACCTCTTTGTCCGTATATACTTTAAAATTGGAGCCTCTGGGGTTCCGGCTGAATATCTGCATGGTGTTTGCTTCCATCCACACCACATTCTCGGCAGTCTTCGCCAACCCCTTGGCAATCGACATATGTGTTCCAATGGTCAACATCTATTTTCTCCCCACCCATTCTCTATAAGTGATCTTTATATGGTACAATCATTATATCAATGGGTACTCCTGGTGTAAAGCCCTTATTCTTTTAACCAAAACTGTTACTATTCGCTCACCAATTCTTTCACCGTCACTCTGTTAATTACCTTCACAACCACACATGTCCCTATAAATATACATACCGGCAGTAAACTAATCCCTGCCAATCCCCCTGAAAATGAACTAGCAAATGGAAATTCCGTAATCCCCAACCCTTTCGCATAGGGAGTCAGCATTCTCGGCACAATAAAGGTCCCCGCCAAAAGCCCCAGAGTATTCCCAAAAGCAGCAGCCAGACAATTTCTCCACAGATAAATCTTTAAAATCTGCCAGGAGGTCATCCCCACGGCTTTCAATAACCCAATCAGCTTTTTCTCTCGCCTGACCAGTAAAAACGTAAGATTCTCTGTAACCAGGACCAAAATCATAAGCAATACCGCCAGTATCGTCCCCACGGCAGGGGCTAACATCCCTGTAATATTCTCCCCGTTTGACTTTGAGGCAATAAACGTAAACATTCCATCATATTTCTCATTCAATTCCTCCGCGTATTTCCATTTATCCTGGGACTTAGAAAGCACAAGCATATAATCTCCGAAGCCTCCAGAAGCCTCCACAAACTCATCCAAATCCTTGGTCACCATGCGTATAACCTTTCCGGAGTTGGATAAGGTCTGGAAAATTCCTGTAATCTCATACTCCTTCTTTTCACCGTTTATAAACAATTCCATTGTATCACCGATTTTAAGCCCATATTCCTCTGCCAGCGTAAGCCCTATCCCAATCTCATTTTCTTCCTTGGGACGTCTGCCATACAGAGATTTGTCCTTAATTTTTTCATTCCACGGCAGCTCATAGAGCTCAGTCACCATGCTCTGCCATTCTTCTTTCCCCTGGGGCTGATACTTAGGATATACTTTATTTACCCCATATGTATAATCCACCCCTGGGTCCTTTTCCAATTCATCTATAACCGAGCTCACAGGCGTATTTTCTAAGGAGGTGACATAGATATCAGTCCTTATAAACCCCCATGCCTCCGGCTCTCTGTCAATATTCTTAACCGCATGAAGACACCCCATACAAACGCTAAGCAGACACCCAAATATCATTGAAATACCGGCGATATACAGATACCTGACCTTTTTATTCTCCATCCCTCTGACAGCATAGTACCATTCAAATGAACTTCCTCCGTCATAGTAGGTGGGCCCTCCTACTTTCCTTTCTTTTTTATCTGTTTTCCATATTCCATTTCTTATGGCATCGGAGGCATTTAACCTTCTTATTTTAAAAATAGCTCCAAAACATGCGACCATAATCACTGTCACCACAATAAACCATACCAAAACCGGATAATATTTTATCCCATTAAAGGAAATATTATAGATTCCCATATCTCCCAAAATTTTTGTTATGATCCCCTTGCTCATCCAGCCGCCTAGTGTGCTTCCCAGGGCTGCTCCTGCCGTTCCAATGATTCCGTAACAGAAAAGATATGCGCCTATGATTTGTCCCCCTGTCATGCCTAAGGATTGATAGATTCCCATATTCCTCACATCTTCATCCATATCGCTTTTGATCAAAAACAGGGCCAGCGCGATAACAGTAACGGAAAGGATGACGCTCACAAGGCACAATACTTTGCCCGCCATCTGGTATACTGACATATATCCGCCTTTAATCTGCTCATATGTGTAGAGCGTATCGCCCAATGGCATTTGAAAATATTCCTCTGTCTCACGGATAAATGTCTGCTCTGTCAAAGGGCTGTATTTGCCAAACCGAATTTCCAGATAGCTCACCGAATTATTTTCTGAAAGCGGAAAATCTGAAAGCATGTTGTACCCACACCACATCCGGTATACGTTGGTGCTGCTGCCGCCAAAGACAGGGTCCGCGACTATTTTCGCAACCTTGACCTTTACAGATGTATCGGCAAGCTTAAGAGAAACCTCGTCCCCCACTTTCAGCCCCAGAATATTTGCTATCTTCGTAGTAATCCATATCTCATCCTTTTTTGGCATCTCTGCCTCAGAATCCTCTAAAATCTTAGGCGAGAGCAAACTTATTTTGCTGCTTGGAGTATTTTCTTCTAACTCCCATCCCCTATGTATGTCCTTTGGAAGCTCTAGTAATATGCCGTTACTCAGCTTTACTCCATCCTTTTCAATATAATCTATGGTCTTTGTATTTTCTGTTATCTGGTAATGAAAATCCTGGGACGACCCTTCCAGATATTCCTCTACCGCATCACAGGAGACGGCTCCTTTACTCCACAGGCAGCACATTTGCGCCCCTTCCATTCCCTCGTATGCCCTGTTAAATATAACGTCTAATTCCTTCAAAAAGACAACGGCATTTACCAATAAAGCGGCTGTAATCATAATACAGATTCCCATCAGCAGATTGGGGATTTTCCTTCTTTTCACTTTTGCCAGTCCGCACATTATGCTTGCTCTCATATTACCACCCTCTTTTCCCCAGAAAACTCATTAATTTCTGCTCTCTGTCATTCCTTCTTTCCTGTTCTGTTTCCTCATATTCATTTTTCTCAAACTTCAGTTCTCCCTCCACACGTCCATCCTCAATATAGACCACCCGTTCTCCTCTGATGGCAACCTTCATATCATGTGTGACCAGAATAATCGTCTGCCCCTGTCTGTTAAGCTCATTTAACAAATCCATGACAAGCTCTGTCTGCGCCGAATTAAGGCTCCCCGTGGGCTCGTCGCACAGCAAAATCGGCGGTTTGTTTATGACAGAACGCAGGATTGCCGCTCTTTGCTGCTGCCCTCCTGATAACTGGGAAGGATATTTGCTCACATGCTCCTTTAATCCAAACTGGCTGCACAGATTGAAAATAGTTTCCTTCCTGGAAGCCCTAAAGTCTTGGCCCCTACCATGTCCTACATGGCTTTTTTCTCCTGTGGGCCGACGAACCAGCATCATGGGCAGCATAATATTTTCATAAACCGTAAGATCTGGAATGAGGCATTGCTGCTGAAAAACAATCCCTATGTTTGTACGCCGAAACAAAGCCTTTGCCTTTTCCCCCATATGACCGAAGCCCTCCCCCTCTGGACATATAGAATATTTCACTGTACCCTCATCACAAGTATCAATTCCCGCGATCAAATGTAAAAGGCTTGTTTTCCCAGAGCCGGATGCGCCCATAATCACAACAAATTCTCCCTTTTTAACCTCCATGCTTACATTGTCAACGACTCTGTTTTCCGTGGTTCCCTCATAGTACTTTTTTGTAAGATTTTTAATTTCCAATAGTTTTTCCATTCCTGTTTTCCTCCATTTCTCATACTGATTTCTTAAAATATTCTAATCAAACGTCCCTTGATCTGTACCTTTGTCAGCAAACATCCCCTTGATCCGAAATAACAGAATCACATAGCTTGTCTCTGCGATTGACGTATAAAAAAATGCCAATACAATCTGGGCTAATCCGGGCCCTATAATGGTAAGGTCATCTAAATAATTCAACAGAGAAAACAATCCAACCGACGCCATAAGACCTCCAAGAGTCAGCGATAACGCGGCCACGTATTTGACGGCTTGTACGGCTGATTTCATCTCTTTTATTGACAATTCCGTTCCTGCAAAGCATGCCTTCCATGCATTCAAATAATCATGAAATCGGCCAAAAATTGATAGAATCAGAATTTTTGCTCCAAACAGGTAAAACAATGTGGGCAAATCAAAAATATCAGCTATTCTTCCCATGGGCAGCGAAGAACCTATTAGTCCCATAAAAGCCAGAGCAATGCAGGCCATACCCAGTATTGTTCCAATGCCTCTGCCCTTTCTCTCTTTGGCATTTTCATTCAGTTCATCCACCAGCTTCACAAGATTGCTTTCTGACTTTTTCACATATTCTTCTGATGAAAATTCTTCTGACAGAAATTCTTCACCTGCAAGTAATTCGTTTACATCAATCTTCAATTCCATGCTAAGCTTAAGCAGAACTGACGCGTCCGGCATCCTGTTTCCTGTCTCCCATTTTGAAATGGTTTTATCGGTGACGCCAAGCCTCTGTGCAAGCTGCTTCTGTGACAGCTCTTGCTTCTTTCTCATAGCTGCGATAAATTTCCCAATTTTAATCTGGTCCATTGTCTTTCCCTCCGTCTTTCCCTCTTATTGCTGATAAAACTATATGATATTTTAGCTTATGGTTCAATCCCCAAATAGGCGATTGGCTCTCCGATTTGGAGAATCTTGATAATCAGCGGTTTTTCTGTGTTTTGAACATAAAAAGGGACATGACGATATCCGAAAATATCAACATGTCCCCAGATATAATTGCTGCTAATTGTGAAAAAAGTTCATTAATATATGCATTACGCAGTTCTTGTCAATTAATCCTCAATCTTTGCCCCACATAAATAAGATTAGGATTCCGAATCCCATTAAGCTGCATCAATCGTTGATACGTCGTACCGAACCGAGCGGCAATCCCGCTTAAAGTATCCCCCCGCTTCACCACATAATACGTCGGCTGTACCGGACCGGAAGAATCAACAGGAATCCTGATTACCTGCCCAACATAAATTCGGTTCGGATTCGCAATTCCATTTAGCTGGGCCAGAACCGCCACTGTCGTCCCATATCTGACGGCAATTTTGCTTAAGGTATCTCCACGCTTAATCCTGTAAGTAATCGTCGGCTGAGGCTGAGGCACAGGGTCTGGCAAAGGCGGCTCTACACTCCCTTCCTCTCTTGCATAGCGATCCCAGTCACCAGAGTCTCCATAAAATACGTCCAGGTCAAGATAACCATTATATCCTGGAAGCCTCCCCTCTGAGGTATACTGGTACAGTAACGCCCCTCCCCATGGTCCAAGCTTTTGGGGCAGCGGCGCATCGGGATTGTAGCCCATCGGCGTTCCATAAGCATAATAATACGCGTTCCACATAGGGTATCCCGCTGATGCCACAGCGTTCCAGTCAAGATGGTTCGCCATATAATTACTCATATAAATCAACGGCTTTACCCTTGTCAGTTCATAGACCCTGTCTAGCCACTGTTTCGACCAGATTGCCCCATTTTCCATATTCTGTATCTCGAAATCCAGCACCAGAATCGCTTTTCCAATATACCCCCTAATATTCCTTACAAAATATTCGGCTTCAGCCGCCGCATTACCGCCGCCTGCAAAATGATAGACTCCTAACTTCTTTCCAAGCTCTGCTGCCTGCCGAAAATGCTGATCACAATAAGGGTTCACATAAGTGGTTCCTTCTGTTGCTTTTATAACCACAAACTCGCAGGGAACTGCCGCCAGGTTGATTCCTGCCTGCCATCTGCTGATGTCTATTCCATTCATACTCATAAAAAATCACTCCTTCACTATATAAACTATGAAGGAGGCTGACAGCAAGTTCCAAAACAAACGAAAAATCAGAAAAAAGGGATGTTTTCAGCGCCCTAACACCGAAAACACCCCTCCAAGATCTTAACCGCCTCCCTAATCTGCTCCTCTGTCAGATTCGCATATCCCAGTAATATCGTCGCCTTTTCCTCTCCTGACTTAAGAATCCGGTAATCCGACAGCCCATACACCCGTACGTCCTTCTTAGCCGCCCTTTGAATCAGTTCTTCCTCCGACAGCCCATTTTGAAATGTCAAAAGAAGATGGACTCCTGCATGTTCCCCTGAAACCGTCAGGATATCCGACATACCCTTAAGCCCCTCCAGCAGCACATCATGGCGGCTCTTATACAGAGCCCTCGTCTTGTTGAGATGCCGTTCGTAATACCCATCCTCCAGAAATCTCTGCATAATCAACTGGTCTACCTTGGAAACGGTAGTATGTATGAAATCATTCTTTCTCTCATATTCCTCCATCAGCGGCTCAGGAAGCACCATATAGCTAAGCCTGATTGCCGGCGCCACCGACCTTGAAAATGTCCCTAGATAAATAACTTTTTCATGGGCATCATACCCCTTTAGCGCAGGAATGGGTTTTCCCTTATAACGGTACTCACTGTCATAGTCATCCTCCACTATGTACCGTCCCTTCCCCTTCTTTGCCCACCGCAGCAACTCCATCCTCCGGTTAATCGGCATCACAATCCCTGTGGGATACTGATGAGAAGGAGTCACATAAGCAATATCTGCCCCTGACTCCTCCAATTCACGAATCTTTATTCCATTTTTATCCAGAGACACGGGATGAGTCTCATAGCCTAATGCATTTGCCATATGATACGCCTGCTTGTAGGCAGGATCCTCAAAGGCTATCCTATGCTCTTTCCCTAAAACCATGCTAAGAAGCATCAAGATATAGTCGCTTCCCGCGCCCACAATAATCTGCTCAGGGGAGCAGTTCACTCCTCTCGCCTGGTGAAGATAACTGCTTATGGCGCAGCGGAAGCCATACTCTCCTTTGGAATCTCCACAGCGGAATAATTCCGTCCGGTCATCCATCAAAATATCTTTGGATAGCTTCCGCCATGCATTATACGGAAAACTCCTTAAGTCCACCCCATTTGGCGAAAAATCAAACTGAAACTTCTTCTTTTCCTGCTTTGAGGGCTTTGCCTTAGGCTTCTCACTCTTAAGATGGTACAACTCCTCCGTCTGCGCCACAAAAAAGCCTCTGTATGGCTCTGACTCAATATACCCTTCCGACAAAAGCTGCTCATAGGCAAGCTCCACCGTACTTCTGCTGACCTCCAAATGTCTGGACAGGGAACGGGTTGAGGGAAGCTTCTCCTTATATCCAATCCTTCCGCTTTGGATGTCCCTCTTAATATAGTCGTAAATCTGTTCGTAAAGGGGAATCTTAGAATGGCTCTTAAGATTCATCGTCAATTCATACATATATTATTTTGGCAGCTTAAACGAACTCTTCAAAGATACAATCCGGTTAAATACCAGCGCCTCCGGCGTCGAATCCTTAGAGTCTATACAGAAGTATCCGTTTCTCACAAACTGGAAGCTGTCGCACCCTCCTGCCTGTGCAAAGCTATCCTCCACATAACACTTGCGGACAGTCAAAGAGTTGGGATTCAGATTCAAAGAGCCGTCCTCCTTGTTGTAAACTCCCTTCTCCTCATCCACCAGATTCTCATAGAGGCGTACCTCTGCCTGCCTTGCATAAGGCGCCGCTACCCAGTGAATCGTTCCCTTCACCTTCCGTCCGGTAAAGCCTGTACCGCACTTCGTCTCCGGATCGTAAGTACAGTGAACCACAGTCACATTGCCCTTCTCATCCGTCTCATAGCCCACACATTTTACAAAATAAGCGTGCATGAGACGCACTTCATTTTCCGGAAACAGACGGAAATACTTCTTTGGAGGCTCAATCATAAAGTCCTCCCGTTCAATATAAAGCTCTCGGCAAAACGGCAGTTTGCGCATACCAAGCTCTGGATTCTCCAGATTATTCTCCACCTCCAGATACTCGGTCTCACCCTCCGGATAATTGTCGATAATCAGTTTAATAGGGTCAAGCACCGCCATCATGCGGGGACGCTTAAGCTTCAAATCCTCTCGGATACAGTATTCAAGCATAGCATAATCCACAGAGCTCTGGCTCTTAGATACGCCGCACATCTCGATAAACATCTGAAGGGATTCCGGCGTAAATCCCCTTCTTCTAAGCGCAGCTATTGACACAAGCCTTGGGTCGTCCCACCCGTCCACAATACCGTCTGTTACCAGCTTCTTAATATATCGCTTTCCAGTCACCACATTGGTCAGATACAGCTTGGCAAACTCAATCTGGCGCGGCGCAGGGCTAAATTCACACTCCTTTACCACCCAGTCATAAAGGGGTCTGTGATCCTCGAACTCCAATGTACAGATAGAGTGGGTAATCTTCTCCACCGCATCCTCAATTGGGTGCGCGAAATCATACATAGGATAGATGCACCACTGATCCCCTGTATTATGGTGCGCCATATGGGCCACACGGTAAATGACCGGATCACGCATGTTGATGTTGGGGGACGCCATGTCAATCTTGGCCCGCAAGACCCTCTCCCCGTCCTTCACCTTTCCGTCCTTCATTTCCTCAAACAGACGCAGATTCTCCTCTGGGCTTCGGTCACGGTAGGGGCTGTTCTTCCCTGCCTCCGTCAATGTACCGCGGTATTCCCGAATCTCATCCGCGCTTAAGTCACAGACAAAAGCTTTCCCCTTCTTGATTAATTTTACCGCACATTGGTACATCACCTCAAAATAATCCGACGCAAAATACAGATGGTCCTTCCAGTCTGCGCCAAGCCATTTTACATCCTCCTTGATGGACTCTACGAACTCCATATCCTCCTTTGTGGGATTCGTGTCGTCAAACCGCAGATGAAAGGTTCCGTTATACTTCTTCGCCAAACCGGAATTCAGCAGAATGGACTTGGCATGTCCAATGTGAAGATAGCCGTTTGGCTCTGGCGGGAACCTGGTACATACTTCAGAATAAACTCCCTCGGCTAAATCCTTATCTATCTCCTGCTCAATAAAATTTTTGGAAACTGTTTCTTCTCCCATATTACTCCTCCTTGTAGATACTTACATTCTGTCCCCTATCTTATCATAAAAAATATGGCGAAACAAGGTGGTTTTCTAACCGCTTCTTCAGAATCAATAATGCCTGGGTAATGATTGCCGCGTGGTCTGCCGCCGTCATTCCCTGCTCTATTACAATATAATTCTGTTCCTGAATAACTCCGTCTGTTCTGATGTGTTCCTCAACCAAGGCTTTCGTTGCCAGCCCTTTGTCTTCATTTTCCAGAGATAAGGCATAACTGTTCGTTACCTTTCCGCCCTCCTGTTTAGAAGAAACCAGCTTTAGCCCCACCTTGCACCATGCGGCGTCTGCGGCGTCATCTCCTGCTTTGACCCTCACGTCTTTTTCATTCACAAGAGCCATATACGCTGTGGTGATGACTCTGGAGCGGGGATCTCTGTCATAGCTTCCGTAGGTGGCAAGCTGCTCCATCACAAGCCCTTTCACCCCTGTTTCTTCCTCCAGCTCTCTCCTGGCAGTATCTGATAAGTCCTCCCTCATATTGACAAAGCCTCCTGGCAGCGCCCAGGTTCCGATGCAGGGGTGGTTACTCCGTTTTACCATGAGGAGACTTAAGCTTTCTAAGGATGGGGCAGGCTTTCCCGAATGGGCGAATATAAGTGCGTCTGTTGTACAGCTTGGGGATTCGTATTTTGTGGGGTCATATGCTTTTAGAAATTCCTCCAAAGTCTCCCCTTTAGCGTTGCGTTCTTCGGTCCCGCGAAAACGGGATATATCTTCTAAAAATGATGGCACGGTTCTCATCCTCCTAAAATCTAATTATAATGGCTGATATTCGGCTCCTCCGACAATATCAACATATCTGCTATTATATGCCATGCTTAGGTATCCTGTCAATTTATCACTCTTTATCGGAACATACTGCTTGCCACAGAACCCTAACATTTAACATATAAAAATAAAGATATTCCAAAGAATCATTTCCTTGAAATATCTTTACTTTAATAGTCTCAAAGCTGCCTAGCGGAATCGAACCGCCGACCTCCGCCTTACCAAGGCGACGCTCTACCGACTGAGCCAAGGCAGCATACATGTGATATGCAACATTGATACTATACAATATTTTGCCCCGTCTTGTCAATATCCTTTTTTCTTTTTTCTACATTTTTTTCTACATTTTATTTAATATTTTGTTATAGTAATCCCCCCCCAAAGCATATGAACCGGAAAAACCTATTTTAATTAATCCAAAGCAATGCTGGGCGGGCAAAATAATTTTTCCGTTTAGGGCTTTTAGCTTTGTCCTATAACTTATTAAAACCGGAAAAAGCAACGCCGTTTTTACAGGAAAATATTTAAGATTAAAATATAAAGATTTTGGTATACTAAAAACTACTAAAAAAAAAAATAGACTCACTTTCCTATCCCCTTTCTTCCTTTCGCCTGCTGAATCACAGCAAGCAAGGCAACGTACACAACCCCTCCTATAAATATCTTTGTCATAACATTCAGTAATTCTGAGGCTATGGGTAAATGAATGCCTTTAACTGCTAAAAACATAATCATCCCAATCACATACATATAACCGTCCTTCATGACATATTTCATCACTTGAACGTCAGACGATATCCGAATCACTTGGTAGCCGCACACAACAATCTCTGTAAAAAGGGTAGCGATTGAAGCGCCAACTGCGCCTAGTCTGGGTATCATAACAGCATTTATAACCAGATTCAAACCTGCACCTATGAAAATAGACTGAATATAGATACCGTCTCTCTTTTTGGGTATTAAAAACTGAGTCTTCATAACATTTCCAATTCCTACAAAAAAACAGCTCGGCAAAAGAAAGTATAAAACATCTATACTCTTTTCAAACCCCTCTCCCAAAAATACCGGTACAAATTCAGAACAAACTGCCATGATTCCAAAACAAATACTAGTCATGACAAAATTTATCAGCGTAACACTATTTGAAAACACTCTTTCCATTTCTGATTCTTTTGACTTTGAATTCAAATATGATATGCGGGGCAAGGCAACGGTTCCCAACGCCGTGACAAACATAATGGGAATAGCCTTTAATTTATCAGCGCTTTCATAATAACCAACTTCAACGCTAGAAGAAATAAGCCCAATCATCACCTTGTCCATCATATTATATAAGCTGACCCCCAAAACAGGAATAAACAAAATAAAGTTTGGGGCAATATGCCTTTTTATCTCTTTCCAACCAGGTTTTACAAGCCTAATCCTGCCCTTCAAAAAGGGCCAGATTGAAAGCTGCGTAAGCAAATAAGAAACAACTGTAATCCATACATATATAATCAGGTCATCTTTTTCCCTTATAAAAGTTAAAATCAACACAGTAGTACAAAGTTTAATCACCGTATTGCGAATAACCGTGATTTTAAATTCCTCCATTCCGAAGAAGAACCAATTAATATCGAACAGATATGATAACAAGTAAACTCCAAACACACAGGAAACCGTCGTTTTCGCTATACTGACACAATACCAGCCATATACAGATAATACCAATATTCCTGCCAATACCTGCATGATATATATGTTTACGAACAGACTGGATAACCTGTTGATCTCCCCTTTATTCATGGCAATCTCCTTTAAACATCCCATTCCTTTGGAAACATTAAATCCAAATAAGTTCGTATAACAGAACTTAGAATATTTATCCTCAAAATGAGAGAACTCTACCTGGGCAGCATTTAATGCACAGGGATACAAATACGTATACCCTCCGTACTTGCCCACACAAATATGATTCGACTCATATTTTTTATCGTCCCCATAACACTCAATATCCTCATATTTCATTTTCCAAAACTCGTCATCGTCATCCAAATAAAGAAAAATAAAAAATTTAAATGCCCAATAAGGAGAGCCATTTCTGCAAACTTTTTCGCTCTCGAAGAAAAAGCTTCACATATTTCGGTATCTTCTCCTTCCATTAGCGAGCAATAAATCAAAGAATAAAAATGAAAGGCAAAGCTGTTATAATAATCAATGCGGCTAGACTCGCCGTCGCTATAAATTCCATCGCCCCTATAAATTCATTAATCTGCTTCTGCCAGCCTTTTATTCTATCCCAGTCTAAAGGACTTAAATCTAATTTGTATAAGAGTACATGCACTAATAGTTGGAAGAAAAGCCAGTTATTCTTGGGCAGCTCTACCTTCTCAATACTACCGAGCCATTCCCTTATATGTTCAGAATTCTTCCTCCAGAACTCTGTTGGAATGAAGCGTCTGTTTTTAAATAAAAAAATGCTATGGAAAACATTTCCACATGCATTTGATCCATATTGTCTTTTATTCCCCAAAAATATTTATTTTCAGGATTCACTCCTTTTGCAATCGTCTCAAGGGCATAGTTCAGACGATTTCTGTTGGGCGCATTATAAATTAAGGGTCCAAGTCCAAGCAGCATTCTGGAAAAACATTCTAATCCAATCACCTTCTCATCATAAACAGAAAGAAATTTTTCATCAAATGAATCAAATTCCTGTCCAAAAAAAGGCTGAAGCATTCTCTCCAGCAAGTCTAGCATATATCTCTTATCTTCACACATATAAACTCCTTTATCCAACCATTTTAATCAGGCAGAAAATGATTCTCCATTTGATGGTTATTCCTGTAATCTCATAATTTGAAACATAATACCTGGCGTTGAATCTTTTGCAAAAGGCTTTGAATTCCCTTACTCTTTTTATCCAACTGATTTTTCTATTCCTATACATAGACTTTTTGTTTGATTTTCTTTTGTGATTTTGCAACAAATTTTTACAAAAGTAAATTAAGTGTTGATTTATTAGTTTTAGGTGGTTATAATAATTATGCTGTTAAAGCAAAAAATCGCAGAGTATTCTACTCTGCGATTTTTATAATTATTACAATCAGACATCATACCGTCTTCCACATTACAATTCTTCCACCCTGCAAGAATGTTTTTTCATCCTCCTGTCATAGCTAATCCCAACAGCCAAAACCCTCCCCTCAAACTTCGGCTTTTCCCCCAATTTCCCCTGAAAACGAAGGACATACCTTTTATCTCTAATCTGCCTAATTGCCTCCTCTGGCTTTCCATCAACCTTCAATTCCAGAATCAAAGCGTCTCCCCTTCTATGCTGCGGATAGAATATAAAATCCACATACCCCTTTCCCGCCTTATCCTCTCTCTCCACACGATACTCATCTCTCGCAGACAGATAGACCAGATTCACAAGGGCAGACAGTTCAGTCTCGTGATTATACGATAAGATCGGCGACTCCGTATCATGTGCAAATTCCAAAATCTGGGCCATTATCTTTGTATCGCCTGCCAGCGTAGCCGCAAGCATCTTCTCCGACTGCCTTGCCAGACTATAAACGTATCCAAGACTTTCCTTTGACAATAACAATTCGTCAAATCTGTCCATCAGCTCCTTGTTGGGAATGAACACCCTGCCAGACCCATCTTCATAAGTCAACAAACCGTAAACAACCATAGCTGAATAGATCTGGTCTTTTGTATCCAACCTGGCCGCAGTCGCCGCGTACTCCTGTATCCTGGCCTTCACACCTTCCCCGGACACCATCAGCACAAGATCATCTCTGATATCTTTAACATTATTTTTGATATAGTAATAGCACTCCTCATACGGACCGGAACCCGTCCAATAGCTTTTCAACTGATTATCCGTCAAAGCGCACACAACAGAACGGGGATTATAAAGTCTCTCGCCAACCGCCGTATAATAGCCGTCATACCAAAACCGCAGGTCATCCCGCGAAATCTTCGGTATCCTTGTAGTCTGTATATATATCTCAAATAGCCGGTCAACCTCTTTTTCCAAGAATCCGAAATATTCACCATACAATTCAGACGCAGCCATACTATATTCCTTGAACATGTTAATCTCTGAACCGCTGGAATATTTCGCTATTGGCAGAACTCCAGTCATATAAGCAAATTCTATATACGCCTTGTCCTTAAGCAGAGCCTTCAAAAGCCTCAGGAATTCCTGCCTATCCCCTTCGGAAATAAACGGCATATGAAATGCAGCATCCCACTCGTCGAACACGAACACAAACCTTTGCCTTGTCTTCTGAAAAATCTCTGTCATGATATCCCAGACTGCTTTGGATGTATCTGAAACAATTTCCGGATATGCAGAACTTAAATCTTCCTTTAATCCCTCTAAAATTCTCGTAATGTATTCATCAAAGCAGGAACATCTCTCCGGAATCTCACTAAAATCAATATAGACCACCGGATATCTGTTCATACACTCCCGAACCTGCTCTTTGTCTATGCCGAATTGAGCCGGGGTGCTTGTGTCCCCATCCGTCCGTCCTTCCTTTCTGTCTGACAGAATATTCAAACCTTCAAATATGGGCGCCCCGTCCGCTGTTCTTCCAAAAAAAGCGGCAACCATATCTGCCATCACACTCTTGCCAAACCTCCTCGGCCTGGTAATGCAGACATATTTCTGCCCGTCTATGCTGACTGCCGAAATTAACTCTGCAATCATCAAAGATTTATCAACAAAAAATCGAGTCCTCACAATATCCTTATAACGCTCTGACGGAACAATGCTGTCTAAAAACATCCCCATATTTAAGACCTCCTCTTTATGACTGATGATAACATGGCCATGGGATGTTTACAAGAAAAAGTTCGTCCCTTCTCACTTTGCCTTCCATCGTTCCATATTGCACAGCGCCCTCCAGGCCGTATACTTTCCCTTCAAAAAAGCATCCACATACTTCCGTTCTTTTTCATTGAGGAATACCTCATATTCCCCGGTAATCCTGCAAAGCAGCCGCCTAACCGTATAACACCCCAATTCAAAGGCCAACGGATGATATTTTTTATTCATCCGGTAAAACACAATCACCCCAAACTCGCGTATTGTCAACTTCAAAATATTCACGTCAACCTTTATCTTCTGACGATACATAAATTCCAGCGTCGCATACGCAAGGAATACATGGTCAAGCCCCTTGGGATTCACTTCCTTAGTTCCCCAGGTATGCAGAATTGATGTCGGATTATCTTTCCTATAACGATATAAGGGTAAATCAACATACTCAAACGTCTCCGCCATATAGAACAATAAATGTGCAATCATCATATCCTCATAAAGATACCCTGCCGGAAAACGAATCTCTTCCCACATCTCCCTTTTATAAACCGCACCCCACGCATACGTAAAACTTAGCATATCCTCCCCCTAATCCGTTATGATAGCTGGATTTTACCCGTCGGTACCTTCCGGACGGGAGTGTCGTACCGTCCGAATACATCTGATAAAAATCAGCCTTTACAATGTCAGCCTTGGCCTGTGCCGCTTTCTGCATTAAGACCTGGATATAATCCTGCTCTACACAGTCATCCCCATCCACAAAACTGATATACCGTCCTCTTACCTTCTCCAATCCTGCATTTCTTGCACAGGAAAGCCCCTTATTCTCCTGATGCACAACGCTGACCATTGGATAATTTTCGGCATACTTATCGCAAATCATCCCCGACGAATCCACTGAACCGTCATCCACCAGAAGCACTTCATAGACGAATTCCGTCTTTTGGTCCATCAATGACTGAATACACTGGCCAATGTATTTTTCAATATTATATACCGGCACAATCACGGATACATCCACTTGTGAATCTACTTCCCTATTCTTCCATGTATATTCATAGGGAAATTGATAAGAATATCCCAGAATTTCCGCCTTTTTTATCAAAGCTTCAATAGCACAGTCTCTCTCAAAATCCCCCCCCTTATATTTATAAGCCATATCGGTATACTCGGCCAAAAGCCAGACAAGCGCTCTTTTCACGCTTCTCTTAATTACGCCCATCCTGAATCTCTCCTTCTATTTCTCCCTCGGCATCCTACAGTCTCCCAATTTTGCTATTTCGCCCTCCACATCTCACAAGCGCCATATTCCAGTACGTCTCCAATCCTCCTGCTGGCATGGCCGTCCCCATACGGATTACATGCCTGCGCCATCTGATTGTAAGCCTCTTCATTTTCTAATAATTCCTTAAAATTTTCGTAGATAACCTCCTCCTTTACGCCCACCAGCTTAAGAGTTCCGGCCTCTATCCCTTCCGGTCGTTCCGTAGTGTCTCTCATCACCAATACCGGTCTGCCGAAAGAAGGAACCTCCTCCTGAATCCCTCCTGAATCCGTAAGACACAGAAAACACCGCGCTTCAAAGTTATGACAGTCAAATACTCCGATTGGCTCAATCATATGTATTCTGTCACAACCGTCAAGCTCCTCCTCGGCCGCCTTCCTGACTGCAGGATTCATATGAATGGGATACACCGCTTTACAATCCGAGTGCTCGTCAAGCACACGGCGGATCGCCCGAAACATCTGACGAAGCGGGCGGCCTAAATTTTCACGCCGATGAGCCGTTATGAAAATGAGTTTATCATGTCCAACCCAATCAAGCTCTGGATGAGTATAGTCCTCCCTCACGGTATGCGACATAGCGTCAATCACCGTATTGCCTGTAATATAGATGTGTTCCGGATTCTTTCCTTCTCTTATCAAGTGTTCTGCCGCAAGCTGCGTAGGCGCAAAATGATATCGGCTTATGATAGAAACTGCCTGACGGTTAAATTCTTCCGGATATGGGGAGTCAAGCTTATATGTCCTTAAGCCTGCCTCCACATGTCCCACGGGAATCTGCAAATAGAAACAAGCCAACGCAGTTACAAATGCTGTACTCGTATCCCCATGTACCAAAACCACATCCGGATTTACCTTCTCTAACACCGTCTTAACCTTCCCTAATATTGCCTCCGTAATGTCAAACAGAGTCTGTCCTTCCTTCATAATGGATAAATCATAATCCGCCGCAACCTCAAAAGCCCCTAACACCTGATCCAGCATCTGCCTGTGCTGGCCGGTAACACAAACCACTGTTTCTATCCCTTTTCGAGTTTTTAACTCACGAATCAAAGGACACATCTTTATTGCTTCCGGTCTTGTGCCAAAGACCAGCATTATCTTTTTTGTCATTGTGGATTTCCTTTCCTAATCAGTGAATATTGTATTTGGCACAAGACTATTAAGATGGCGGCTTGTATGAAAGCATACCTTCCAAGAGATGCCAAAAAACATTGAAGAATAAGCAATATAATGGATACAATCTGCTTGCTCCACTTCACTTTCATCATGATAATATTTCTTAAATCTAACGTTCTTACCAGCCATACCACAAAGTATCCCACAAACGTTGCAAACGCGGCCCCCATTGTTCCCCAAACAGGTATAAGCAGAAAATTCAGACAGGTGTTTACAAGGGCGCCCGCCATTGTTGTCTTGGACACGCTCTTTGTCCTCTTTACAGCAGTATATAAACACCCCTCAAATAAACTGATTCCGTTAAACACTGTGCCAATCATGAGTAACGGCACGTATTTCCATGCTTTATAAAAATCATTGGAATATAAAATCCCTGCAATCACGTTGTTGAAAAGCAGGATTACCGAGCAGCCAAGGATTGAGATGCCGCAATACAGATGATAAATATTGCCGACAAACCCATCCTTATCCTGGCTGTCGAATTCCTTGATTGCAGAAACAGACCATGCGTTGTAAAAAACACCCTGCAATGTGGATAATATTGTGGGAATCTTGTAGGAAACCGAATAGATTCCATTGGACCCCGCCCCGCAAAAATAGCTAAGAATATATCTGTCGCTGGCATTATTCAGCCACCACGCAAGAGAGTTAAAGATTAATGGAGTGCTGTATAAAAGCATGGTTTTTAACAATACAAAATCAAATCTTATCTTCAAAGTATGAATAATACTTGTGCGTAAAACACAATAGACCACCCCTGCCAGGGAACTGACAGCCTGCGCTATAAGATAGCCATTCACACCGATTTTCAGATATAACAGCAACAGCATATTCAGAATACAATTCAACAGCGTAGTCAGCAGAGAACTGACAACAATGACCTCCACTCTTTCTGTGGCTTTCAGATACATTTGAATGGAATTAAAAAAGGCTGCTACCGCAAAGCTAATAAATAAAAATGCAAGGTATTTATCCTCGATTGCAAGTACACCCAAAAACTTCAGTAGATAAAGGAGAATACCCAGAAAACATGTGTTGATTGAAATCGTCTTTACGCTTACCGAAATCACCTGCTCCGAATAATATTCTTTATCCAGGCAGAATCTTAAAACCGCATCCTGAATATTGAATGTAAACACAGGAAGCAAAAGCGATACCGTGGTTGTCATCAAATCCGCAGTCCCATAGTCAGAAGTAGATAATACATATGTATATAAAGGGACGAGTAAAAACGAAATAATTTTTGTACCAAAATTACTAAGGGTAAACAGGAGTGTATTCTTTGTCAAATCTTTATATTTAGAATTTTTTATAAAATTTCTCATTTAAACAACGCTTTCTTCAATCTCCTCTTTACGAAAACCAGAACAGGCCCCACCTTTTCACAGAATCTTCTTTCCTTCTCAAGAGGCGCCACATACACGCTCACAAGCTTTTCAAGCCTAGTAGAGTTCTCCTGCAATTCTCCCAAAAATTTCTCCCGATTCAGCGGTTTGGGAACATTTACCGTTTGCTGATAACGGAAATAGTTCTCGCTGCCTGCCGCTTCTATCCGTCCTTTTTGGCTCTTTTCCAACTCCTCCATCCATGCCCTGCCTGTCTGCGTCAAAACCACCGCCATGCTAACGCCCGTTTTATCACTGTCATACATGGGGCCCCAAAAATCCCCGATTCTTAAGTCCGCCTCGCTTTTATCCCTAAAGGGACATTCAAAACATTGCTCTGCGTAACAGATTCCATGCTCAAACGAAAGGAAATAGGGATCTTTACTCTGATGGCAGATATGTTTTTTCCTAGAATCAGCCGTATATATATATATCTCTCTCCAGCCACTTTGCTTATATCTGAAAATGATATCCATATGCCGGGTGTCCATGCTATAAGTCCTGGCCAGGTAATCCTGATATTTTTTATACAGATTGTAAGAGGGAACGCCGTGGCAGATTAAATCTATGTAAACCCCATCGCCTCCTCTCAATTTCCTGGCGGCGCTAATCTGACAGGGCAGGCCAAATATAACGGCCTTTTTACTGTCTACCAAAAGCTTTGAAGCCCTCTCAAAATCACTCTGCATATATTTACTGCCCTGTAACCGATGAAGTTCCTCCCTGCTGCTAACAACGATATGCTCTGCATTCTGACGGCTCCTGTCAAACGCACAGCCACATACGTCATAGTGAGAATCCAGTGCAAGCTCGCTTAGGGCATAGGCTAACCCGCCGCTGGACGATACGCTTAGCACACTGTTTCTTAAGTCCTTATAAGAATATACTTCATGGCCTTCGATACCCTCTCCCCTTATGCCCACAAAAGGACATACCTTTTCACATTTGCCACAGGAGATACACTTAAGGCCGTCAATCACCGCTTCTTTGAACCCGTCGCGGGAATACTCTATGGAAATGGCATTTGCGGGACACACGCAAGAACAGACGCCGCATCCGCAGCACAGAGTATGGTTTGTCCTGATATTCTTCTTTTTCGGATTCCCTCCGCTTTCCAGATACCTTTGGATTTGCTCTAAAGCTTCTTTTAAATAAGAGACAGACTCTTTTCTTAACATTCCAATCACTTGATTCACTCGCCCAAAATCAATCTTCTTTACATAGTCATCCCATCTTTTGCCTGGTTTGAAGATCCTCTCCGTAAGTCCGGTAAGCTCAAGTATATGATGGATTCTGGAATTCTGGTTGTTGGAGTCTCTCTTTTTAAACCGTTCAAACACACAAAACGGCTTGTTAAAATTCATAGCAAATATTGTCCCGTGAAAGGAATCCGTAAACACAAAAGACGCGCCGTCAATCAGCGCTATAAACTCCTGAGGGCCAACCGGCTCTTTCAGGCATCCCGCCCGTTTAAAGTCTCTTTCATATACCGGAATAACCACAACAGGAATTCTCGCTTCTTTTGAAAAAGAGCCAATTCGTTTCCAATGGCTCTCCTCCTGCCCTAACATATATACAAGCCCATATCCCTCTTGTTTGATATACTTCCTTTTTGCTATCTTCATCCATTCGTCTCGTTCTAATAATAAGGTCGGGTCAAGGACCGTCGCCGCCGATCTGCCGGTCAGCTCTGAAATCAGCCTCGCTCCCGAAGCCTCACGCAGCGAAAGATGGCTAAAACGTGACGCCAGCTTTTTTATTCGATTCTCAATTTCTTTATTGTTAATGGAAAATGTGCCAATACTAGGCGCATAAGACAACATTCTGTTTGAGTCGGAAACAAAATCCAGAAAATAGTGGGAATCAAAACACAGAGGCGACCAGATCTGATCCGAGCCGCAGATAAACGCGTCAAGGCTGTCATTGAGATCCTCCAGCTCGCCAAGGGTCGCACATCTTTCGGTAAATTTTACATTCTTTTCAAGAAAATCCTGAAACTTGCGCCTCCTGCCGCTGTCGCCATAGACGCTCTTATAAAAATAACCGTTTATCAAATTTTTCATCTTAACCGCTATTTTCTGCCTGCCGGAAGTATTTTTAGCCAAATAGTTAATCGTATAAGCGTCATACCCAAGATTCCGGCATTTTTCGTTCAGCGCATATAACTGAAGTGCGGTTCCATAATTATGGTATTGAAACCATGTCATTATTCCGATCTTCATCTTCTCCTCCTTAGCCTGTTAATGGCAATAAAAGGCAGGGAAATACATCTTCTGATTCTGTATTCAATCCTATGCTTTGCCGGATCGCAACGGTTCAGCCTGTCAATCAGCAATTCTAAGGGAGTATGCCATGAAGCGTCAAAATGATGGATACAGACGGTGCGCTCAGTGATGCAGATCTCCCCTGTATCCGCATTTTTCGGACACAGATAGTCATTAGGCAACAGCGTAAATCCCCGTATGGTCTGTTCTGTATTATTGAGCTTTAGCCCATATTTTAAACAGGTATTCGTAATCCTTGTCACATTTGTGGTAACATCAAGGCTTCCGTCCTCCCTTTTAAAATGAATTCCCTGGTACTCGTTCAGAAACTCTGTAAAAAGCCCATGCCCCTCCCGACAGGTCATTAGACCTGTCTGGATTCGGGTCTGCGACTCGAATCCAGACAGCGCGTCATAGGGAAGGATTTCATCTAACGGACGGATAACCTCTACGTCCGTATCCATGTAGATTCCCCCCATCTTCACCAGAGCATACAGGCGCGCCACGTCTGACACGAAGGCCCATTTCTTCGCGTCATAGGCTTCCCTCACATACGGACAATAATCAATGTCGAAATTATCCTCATTCCACTCAATAATCTCATAATCCGGACAATACTTTCGCCAGGAAGCAATGCATTTTTTTGCCATTTTCGTCAGCGGATTTCTCCCAAACCAGCAATAGTGAATTATTTTAGGTATCATTTCCAATTTCCCCTTCTTTTAGCGATTCTTAAATTTCCGTATCATCATCTCTGAACCGTACACGCCAAAAATCTTCTGGAAAAGCCTGAATACCACGGAAAACTTAAATTCTTCATATTTCAAAAGATATGAATATCTTTTTATAACAGCGCACAGAGAGTCTTTTTTCTCTGTATCTATATAGTCTGCAGCATTATAACAAAGGGTAATATAAATCAGCGCCATTTTTCGGAATGTAACTGCTCTCTCAAGCCTAGAAATACCTGCCCGTTCTTTCTGCAAGTCTAGCTTATCGAGAATGATTAAATACGATTCCGTATGCCGGTAGGATAAAACCTGCATAATAGACGCCTCTCTATTCACCCTGTAGCAGCACAGGAAATTTCGGTTATAGCTCATAGAACCTGCCCTTGTCATAATCATATGGCTCCACAAATCATCTTCATGAAGTATTCCAGGTTCAAAAAACAGATTATTATATACTAAAAATTCCCTTCTGACCACCAAACTCCATGCAGTCATTGTAAAGTCTTTGTGATTTAACAGCCCCTGATACTCATTCAAAACATCAAACATCAAACCACTGTCATTGCTCAGATAGTTATATTTTTCTAAGTTATCTGCATTGCCTTCAAACTTCATAGAATTGCAGACTATCACATCCGGTTCCCCGTCCAGACATTCCTGTAGATGCACCAACGAATCTTTATAAAATATATCGTCCGAATCCAGAAAAACCAGGTAATTCCCCTTAGCACACCTGATACCCGTATTTCTTGCGCCGCTTAAGCCCTGATTCTCCTGATGGACCGACACAATATTCTCATGCTTTGCGGCATATTCGTCACAGAGTTTTCCGCTTACATCTGCGGAACCATCGTCCACAAGAATGATCTCATACTCTGTTTTGCCGTAATTTTGCCGCAATACGGAATTCAGACATTCATCCAGATATGCCTCCACATTATAAACCGGTATGATAATTGAAAACGTCATGTATTACTCCTACTCAAAGATATTGATTCTAAATTGGTATGGAAACATATTCGGCTGCGTATTCTCCAATGTCAGATAAAAATAAACGGCATACATACAGGCAAAAAGAATCAAAAGAAATCCAATATCAAACTTTCCGATTTTGGGGATTCTTCGTCTGAACCAGCAAGGTATGAAAGCCGCAAATATAAACGTATACCAGTATGCCCTATGAAACCATCCCACTATCAACGTGATAAAATATACAAATAGCGTTATTGCCATAGCATCCGACACCTTTTTTGCTTTCTCATAACGTTCCTCACAAAAATACGCAGAAGCAACAAGATAAACATATATAGCCGATAGAAATATAACCGTAACTGCCGCGCCCTCGCTGGATCCGAAATTTGTCTTTAAAGTATAGTAGGCATACCGTTTAAAGTATTCTACCAGCCTTCCAATCATTGCTAAGGAATAGGAATTGGTTCCTATGAATAATGCCACAGCCAGAGCGACGATTCGAGTGACATTGGACTCAAAAATCTTACTTTTAAAAAGTAAATAAATCGGAATTAAAACAATGGCGCCTGTATGGGACAGGCATGCAAGCAAAAACAGTACCCCTAACTCAACATACTCCTTTTTACTTTTAAAATCTCTTGAAAAAATATAGGCAATAATCGCAGCCGACATGAACTGTCTCATTATTGTAAAATAGGTTGTGAACATAAATGCATAAAAAAAAGTAATGAATATAGCTGCCTCCATTTTGCTGCTGCACATATTGTTCATGGTTAAATAGATAAAACTAAAACTGACTATGGCATGAATCAGCACAACAGCCTGGAAATTCAAATGCAGAAAATGCACCAGATGGACAATCACCCTGTACAGCACCTCATAATCTGTTGCAATGCCGTTTATGATTCTATAATAAACAAACTCATAATTATTTAAATCGCTGCCTGTATGATACCGAAACCCCACAATACATGTCATCATGACAAGAGGTATTATCATATATCGTTTTAATGAGATTCGATAATCCATTCCGATTAATAAGAACAGTAATATTATCGAAAACATACCCAAATAGACCATCTGTTTCCCCCACTCGCTATATCAAATTATTTTCCCATTATGTAAGTATGAAAATAAGCCATCACTCTGCATATGAGAAAACACCTGTAATAAACCATCCTGATATATACGGCCTTTATCCGATTCAGCGAAGCAAAATACTTGTTATTGATATACTGAGGATTTTCCTTCCTGAATTTTTCTACGGATGCCAGAATCTCTCTCCTGCTGATTCCTGCCTTAAACGCCTGCAATGTTCCGGCGTAAATCAGATTCTTAATCCCTGTGAAAACCAACTCATCCCTATACTCTGCCTCCATGTGAAGTTTTAATATAGAATACCCTTCCACAGCGTCATAAAAGCTACGCTTAGAGGGCCTGGCATGCGCCGCGGATTCTCTCATATAGTAATAATAATATGGCTTTTTACAGAAAATCGGGTGTTTTGCTTTTATCAAAAGCTGCAGAAGAACCATTCCGTCCTCTCCGTAATACAGGTCATAGAATGTAACTTGATTCAACAGGGCCTTTAAGACCACTGTTCTGCAAAGAGACATGGGCGCATAGGCAAGGATTTCCCGTCTGCTTCCGGCACCGGCGAGTTTTGTTATCACATCATCCACCGTGAATTTGTTATCATTGACTCTGTAATTATTAAACATACATAAATCCGCGGCTTCTTTTTCTAATTCCTCAACCACTTCCTTCACATATGCCCTGTCTACCCAATCATCACAGTCGCAAAAACCTACATATTTTCCTTTACAATAATCTGCTGCAATTCTTCTGCTCTTTCCGGGCCCGTAATTTTTATCGTTACGGATAACGGTTATTTGTAAATCAGATTTATTCTGATAATCTATCAGCCTGCCGTATGTATCGTCCGACGACCCGTCGTCAACGATGAGCAATTCAAAATCATGATTGGTTTGGCTTTCAAATGCCTCCAGACATCTACCCATATATCGAAAACCATTAAAACAGGGGATAATGACCGATAATTTCTTTTCTTCCAATCGTTTTCTCCTTTTATCGCTTCACAATTCTTTCTCCTTGCTTTAACCTGCAAAGAACGTCTTCCCACGGAATTCTGCTCAAATCCCATGCATTGACTCTGCTCTTATGTGCAAATTTCTCCCATGTGGAAATTACCTTTGCAGGATTTCCACCTACAATCACATTGCTTTCTTTCACGCTGGAGGTCACAACGCTTCCTGCCGCTATAATCACATTGTCGGCAATCTCAACCCCATACAGGAGTATCGAATGGCTCCCAATAAAGCAATGATTCCCTATCGTAATACTCCCAAATAAATCCGTTGCATCCGGCAGGACTTTTATAATGCTATTATCATGAGTCACGAATGTCACGCCGTTGGAAATGGTCACATCTGAACCGATTCGGATTAGCTCGCTTTCAGGGGTAAGTATATTGGAATAAATTCTTACCCCCCCCTATGGAAATTCCGTTTTTACGGAAAAAACGAAGAACCGTCTCCTGCTCTCTGTCTTTTTTCAGCCTGCCAAGTATCTTGGCAAGCATATATTGTATATCTTTCATATTTAGCCGCCTTTCTAAAATCGCCAGTAGGACAGTTTCACATATCTGATTTTTCTTTATCAAGCAGTTCATAGATTCTTCTCGAATTCCTTCTGTCACTGTATGCAAAAATATGTGAATATTCATTTAAATATCTCTCTGATACCTTATAACCATTTTCTATTTCATGTGATAATGCCTCTATCACTTCCTCAGATGCAGAATATGACGTCCCAAAAGCATTACTATGATAGTCAAACCATCCCTGTTGATATTGATATTTTCGATATTCTTCTTCGTCAAATTGATAAAATATGACGGGTTTCTTCATATAAACCATATCAAAAAATACGCTGGAATAGTCCGTAATCATAAGCTTGGATGTGAGCAAAAGCTCCTGAATATCATAGTCCTTCCATGATGCAATCACAATTTTTTCATTCACACCTTGAAAGGCTTCGATATAACGCTGCATATTTCTGTGTAAAAAAAACACCACTTTTAAATTATGATTTATAATCAAATAATCAAGCTCTTTTGAATTCAATAATTCCATCCATTTTTTAAGATATTCAGAACAGCCAAACGGGGTCTTGACGTCCTGTGAACCCTTCGATTTCAGATTAAACCAGTTCCGCCATGTGGGCATAATAAGAATCTGATTTTGATTCGTCTGGTTTGGGATAAGGGAGTCATATCTTGGAAATCCTGTAAGCCTGGCCACACCATCCTTATATCCATAGTAATCTTTAATCATATTGTGTTCTGGTATTGCAGCGGTAATAAAAAAATAAAAATTACATTTATCTGCAAAAAGCCATTCCGCCATATCCTTTGTGATTCCGTGCTGCAAAAAAACATTTCGCGGTTTAAATACCCCATTCATCTCCATGAACGCACACATGGCAGGATTGGGTTTACCGCCTTTTTGAGAACTGATATTATACGCACATAAAAAATAAGCAAGCCAATGCTGTATACTTCCGTATTCGACTGTTAATCCTATTTTTTGTACTTTTTTCGCATCTACCGACTCTTTCTTAACCGCATAATAACATTTCTGCTGCGGCTGCCGTTCACACATATATCGAAAAAAATGATAACCATTGTCCCTTGCTTCGTAAGGTTCTTCACAAATCAACCATGTTCCCTGGTACCTTTCTCTATAAAACGGTTTCAAAATCAAAGCAGTTATCATCGGAAATACGGAAAAGTAATCTTTTATTTTTACATCTTTTATTTTATTTACTCAAACTTCGCACTTGAATAAGTACCTATGCACCTTGAAAATTCAATAATAACTGACATAAAAATAGCATGAAACCGTCTGGTTTTGATATAATTGAGTTGTTCAGAAACAATCATATATCCGGAGGCTCATGCTATGAATAAAAGTATAACACAAGACAATCAAAATGATAACCAGATTTCGAAATCTATCAGAAGATTTTTTACACGGTTTCATCTTTCTTCTGCATTGAAAACTGCTAATGCCTACAAAAAGAAGGGAATTTCTGCAGCACTGATTTTTCAGTATCTGTTTCTTTTGATATTTTCAAACAGAAGTATGTATATGAACCTGCTGATTGGAAAAGACTCACCGGATTTTGCAAAAGATACGGTTTATCGTTTTATGAAAATGCTCCAGATTAACTGGATTCGGTTCACAACGGTTTTATCCAGCCGAATCATTAGGGATGCCATTGCTCCACTTGATTCCGCAGACCGTGTCAACGTACTGATCATTGACGATTCCATGTTTGAACGTAACCGTTCCAAAAAAGTGGAACTTCTTGCAAAGGTATATGACCATGCAAAACATTGTTATAAATTTGGTTTTCGCATGCTTACATTAGGCTGGTCAGACGGAAGCACTTTTCTCCCGGTCAACAGTGTCCTTCTCTCCACCGAAAATAAAAAGAACAGAATCAATGAAGCAAAGGAAACGGATAAAAGAACGGTTGGATATAAGCGCCGTATGCTTGCTGTCAAGAAAGGAACGATCGCCATGCTGGAACTTTTAAAATCTGCTAAAAAGGCTGGTATTCCGGCTAAATACGTTCTGTTTGACAGCTGGTTCTCTTCTCCAAGCTCTCTTCATGCTGTCAAAGAAATCGGATATGATGTAATTGCAATGGTAAAGAAAACACCTAAAATGTTCTTCCGGTATAACAGCGAAGATATGCCGCTGACAACTATTTACAAGAAAAACAGGAAACGGCGTGGACGTTCCCGGTATCTGCTTTCCGTCATGGTAGATGTTGTAAAGGAAGGAAAAACCATCCCTGCCAAAGTGGTCTATATCCGTAACAAAAACAAGAGAAAGGAATATCTTTGTCTCATTTCCACAGACGTGAGTCTGAGTGAAGAAGAGATTATCCGCATTTATGGAAAACGTTGGGATATTGAAGTATTCTTTAAAGTCTGCAAGAGCTATCTTAATCTAAGTAAAGAATGCAGATCCCTATCTTATGATGCAATGACTGCCCATACAGCAATCGTTTTTACAAGATATATGATGCTTTCCCTGGAGAACCGGGAATCTAATGATACCCGTTCTATGGGGGAACTGTTTTTATACTTTTCTGATGAGATGTCTGATATCACATGGATACAGGCTTTTCAAATACTGCTTCAAATGTTCAGAACTCTGCTTGTGGATCAGATAGATATATCTGATGAAAAAATCGACGAGCTGGTAAAAGCATTTATGGATGCAATACCTGCACTTTTAAAATCGAAGCTGCAAGTGGCATAATTGACTGAACATTGACAACTAAATACTGCCAGATATTGAATTTTCAAGGTGCATAGCTAAAATCTATGTGCGAAGTTTGAGTTATTTATTAAATAATGAAAACTAATCATCTGCACTTTTCCCTCGCAAACTTCCGGAATACCCATCCTCGTACCTGATTGGGCATCAGCACTTGAACTGTGAAGCGCTTACATATGTTTTCAGCAAATACGATGCCGCAAATCATCCTTCTCTTAAGCATATATCTCTGCAGATAAAGCTCGCTTTCAAAATATTTCCTGCCGCCACGCCGCTTATACATATCTGTTCCCACACGTACATTTACCAGTACCGTTCCTGTGTTCGCCATCTTACATCCCTGCCAGGCCATACGTATCCACAGGAAGTAGTCCTCATTCCAATAGAGATTCCGGTAACCGCCGGCTTTTAAAACCGCTGATTTTCTGTACATGACCGTCATATGGTTAAAGGGGCATCTTTTTTTCATGTATTCTTTTATTTCCGCATCCGTAGCAGGCACCCTTCTTTTTCCTATTTTGTTCTGTATATCGCCTGTGAATTCTTCGATATCCCCTCCGACAATATCTATATCCGGATTCTCCGCCATAATCTGTAACTGAGTTTCAAAGCGCGTCAGGACTGCAATATCATCGCTGTCCATCCTGGCAATCATCTCATTGCTGCATTGCTCCACAGCAATTTTTAAAGCATTGCCAAGTCCCTGGTTTTGGGCAAGCCTCACTTCCCTGAATAATATTCCCTGTAAGTAACAGCTTTCCCTATATTCATGGATAACCTGCACAATAGGCTCAGGAATCGGCCCGTCAACCACCAAAACAATCTCGTCCGGTTTGACCGTCTGATTGACAACGCTGTCCAACGCCTGGGCAAACCAATTTGCCTTATCCTTTCCGTATACGGACATGACCACAGAAAAAGGCGGATATTCCTGACGCCTTATTTTCCTTTCCTGCTTAGCGCCATCGTCCATGTGTTCTGCTGCCAAGGCATTATACATCCTTCTTGCCTCCAACTGTTTTCTGTCATACTCATTCTTACTGACCTTTCCCCTGCGCAGCAGATAATCTCCAAAGTCCTCCGCTGTCGCCATATCTCCATTGGTAATCCCCTCGTGCTTCACAAAGGATTTTAAAACGGTCTGCCAGATGAGCTCTAAGTCCCCCAAAAAGGTTATTTTTTTTATGTATTTCAAATCCCACTCCAGTTTTTCTTCCCAATCTATATTGTTACGGCCATTCACCTGGGCTAAGCCGCTTAATCCAGGACGGACCGTATGTCTTAACCTCTGTTCTTCTGTCATAAACACCATATCGCGGATAAGCTGAGGGCGCGGACCCAAAATCGACATATCTCCCTTAAGGATATTAAAGACCTCCGGTAACTCGTCTAGGCTGGTGCTGCGCAGCCATTTCCCAAAAGATGTCATTCTCGCTTCATCCGGCAGTAATTCGCCGTTTTCATCCCTCTCATCCGTCATAGAACGGAATTTGTACATCTTAAATATCCGTTCACTTTTAGTCTCAGAATCCATCATCCCCGGACGAAGCTGTATAAACAAAACAGGCGAACCTAACTTCATCCGCACCAAAACTGCCACAATCCCATACAGCCAACTAAAACAAAATAGGGCAAGACAGGAACATACGATATCGAAGCCACGCTTTACATACTTTTCATAAAAACCTTGTTTTTTCTGTGTGTACTTGTCCATAACTGACGCCTCATTCAAAACAAGCCCTGATTACTTCGATAATCCGATTCTGTTCTTCCTCCGTCATCTTTACATGGCTTGGAAGGCACAGTCCCCGATTGAAAATATCCATTCCAACATCCAAACTGCTGCTTCCCAAACAGGAACCCTCCCTGCCGATAAACTCGTTTCTCCTGTAGATTGGCTGCATATGCATCGGTTTCCAGATTGGCCGCCCTTCCGCACGGATGAAGCCCATTGCTTCGAGAATTTCCGTAGGACAACTCTTGCCATGCTCTGGTACATAACAACTATCCCGTTCTCCCCGTACCTGCCTGCACATGGCTTCCGGTTTAATGAGCATACATGACAGCCAAAAGTTCGGCTCACTGTTCTTTTCGTCATATGGATTCATGGATACAGGCAGCCCTTCAAGCCCCTTTTTATATCTTTCATAAATCCTCTTTTTCAATGCAATATGTTCTTCAAGATATGGAAACTGCCCTCTTAACACTCCGGCAACTACATTGCTCATACGGTAGTTATATCCTAATTCCTCGTGCTGATACCACGGCGCATCTTCTCTGCTCTGTGTACTCCATTTCTTTACCTTCCTGCTTGCCTCAAAAGAATTTGTCACCAGCATACCGCCGGCTGTGCCTGTTATGATTTTGTTTCCATTGGCTGACAGACACCCTGCCATCCCCAAAGACCCCGTTTGCCTTCCCCGATATACCGCGCCGAAAGACTCTGCCGCATCTTCTATCATAACCGCGCCGTTTTTGTCGCAGACAGCTTTTATTTCATCCATCTTTGCAGGCGTCCCATAAAGATGGGCTATCACAACAATTTTTACCTCCGGATAAAGCTTGAAAGCTTTTGCCAATGCCTCAGGGTCCATATTCCAGGTCTCATACTCTGTATCAATGAAAACAGGGATTCCTCCTTCGTAGACAATGGGATTGCATGAGGCGTCAAAAGTACAGTCACTGCAAAAAACTTTTTTCTGGAACAGGGCGCCAAATCCGATCTTCGGCTTTCCATAGACAGCCTCTCCAGCCAGCTTCAAGGCCATGTGTAGTGCGGCTGTCCCGGCAGACAAGCCAACGCAATACTTTACTCCAATCTTCCCTGCCGTAAGCCGTTCCACTTCTTCGATATTCTTTCCTGCCGTGGTCATCCAGTTTGTTTCATAAGCCTCTGTCATATAGGTTTGTTCCGGCCCGTGCATAAACGGCTTTGCAAGCCATACTTTTTCCTCAAACGGCCTATAATTCTTATTTACAAACATAATTATTTTCTCTCCCTTTTACCCACAAAAATAAGAAGGTCATCCCTTCTCAGTTTGCTTCCCTGTCTTCTTTTAGTTTTATCCCCAGGTAAATCTTCCTCTTCTCCCCTAAAAACTCCTGTTCCACACAGACATAACGTTTCCGGAGCCTCTGCCTGACTACATGTCTTAGATACACTCCCACAGCGCCGTCTGCACTCACAATCGTCCCTTCTTCATCCACCTCAACCAAAGACCGCCGAACGATATGCTCTTGATTCTGTACATTTTTTAAAAATATTTCTTCTTCCTTTGACACGCAAAAAAATGTATCTTCTTCATCACTCAGCAGCTTTGTAAGCTTCGGAACCCGTTTTAACTCCAAATACATCTGCCTGGGGCTGTCTGTCACTACAAAAATATATGCCGGAAACAAGGGACGTAAGAATGTCTCATATCCTTTTTCCGTCTTTCTGGCACATTCTCTATTCATACAAAAACATTCTTTATAATGCTTTTTGGAAATCATTTTCTCAATTAATCCTACCAGTTTTTCTTCATCCCCTGTTCGGGTCTGAATTACATACCACATTTCATCACCTCTTTACAGGTTTTTCTTATAAAAATGTATACCCAAAGGGCATCCCGTAATCCATGCCCCTAGCGGGGCGGGCGGACTGCGTCCATTAAGGTATGCTTCGCCATATCCACAGCTAAAAAAGCTCTGAACTCTTTTTTTGCACCATTATTACAGACTCCCACCAAATCATGGCACTAACCACAACCTGATTTTCTGAACCTGTTTTTGTTGCTTCTTTCCTAATGTGCCGACACATTTACTTTCAGACAAATGACGCAGCACACTAGTTTTTCTCTACAATCTCAAGCCCTGCCAGAATACTTCCAGACACAGAACCTTCCGGCGGTTTCAACCTTGCCAGCCGCTTATGCCTGTCAATCCGGCAGATTCTTTCCTCCATTCCCTGCAAGGGGCCTTCTGTAATCAGGGTAACTCCATCCCGTATAACGCCTTTCGACATACCAAGATGGCGCGCTTCTTTGCACAAAGAGGTTAAGAATAATTCTTCCTTCTTCTGGACATGGAGAATCGCTTTTTTCTCTTGGAGGAAATTCTCCACTCCTTTATGTTGCTGCCATTCTTCTGCCAGCGCTTTTTCGTTATCACTTTCCAGAAATACATAACCTGGAAACATCAACTGTTTTTCTACATGCCATTTTCCTTGGAACTTACGCATTCTGTCATAAGTGAAAATAAATGCGTCCTTTAACGCTGCCTTGGACATGTTTCGTTTGAAGGAGTTTAGAATCTTCCGTTCATTTTGTCTTGGACAATAAAGCAGATACCAGATATCAATCACTTCCTTCGCAGAGTAAGATACTCTGCGAAAATTTTGGGGTAAAATTTATAGATAATTAAATGATTTTCAAAGATAAATACAGTTCTTTTTGATAATAGACTCAAACACATAGACTTTTTTGTTTGATTTTCTTTTGTGATTTTGCAACAAATTTTTACAAAAGTAAATTAAGTGTTGATTTATTAGTTTTAGGTGGTTATAATAATTATGCTGTTAAAGCAAAAAAATCGCAGAGTATCTTACTCTGCGATTTTTATAATTAAAAACATCCCCATGCATTTGAAATTACCTCTTGATATCATAGTTCATATTCACCAGATTACGGATGGATTCTACATCATCTGTAATATTCCCGTCTCCATGGATGGTGTGCTTAATCACACTGCTGGCCACCGCAAAGTTTGCCATGTCCAACGGTTCATAATGATTCATTATTGCATAGAGCAGTCCGCTGGCAAACGCGTCTCCGCCGCCCACCCGATCCAGGATATGAAAGGTGAAGCGTTTACTCTCGAACGTGCGTCCCTGATACCAGATATAAGCCATGAGGCTGTTCTCGCTTCCGCTGTGGACAAAACGGACATGGCGGGCAATACATTTCAAATTTGGATAGCGTTCCACAAATTTCCGGAATACTTTATCCTGCTGCTCATAGCCTGGCTGCAGGGGCAGTCCGTCCTTCCAGTCGCCTTTCCCATAGTTTTCCTCATCCTTCCAAAGGTGATACGGCTCAATGCCCAACAATACATCTACATAGGGCAAACATTGGGTGCAGTAGCCGCGAGCCTCCTCCCAGGTCCAAAGCTTGCTGCGGAAATTGCCGTCAAAGCTGACGGTCAGTCCCTTTTTCTTCGCTTTCTTCAGGCATCTGAGAACAAATTGTGCGCAGCTCTTTGACAGAGCCGGCGTTATGCCGCTGAGATGAAGCCAGCCAAAACCTTCCAGCAGCGCGTCCAGATCCACTTTGGAAAAGTCATATTCCGTAATGGCGCTGTGCCGCCGGTCATAGGTGACTTTACTGGGACGGATGCCATAGCCCGTTTCCAGATAATAACTTCCCAACCGATGGGACGGTGTTTCCTCTTGCGTGGAGAAAATAACCGGAGCGCAGTGAACATCATTAGCGCGAAGCATCCGCACAGCGCTTTTACCCAGAGAATTATTTGGCACGACGCTGAAAAAGGTGCTGTCCACTCCCAGATTTGCCAATGCTAAGGCAATGTTCGCCTCACTGCCCCCGTAACTTGCCTCAAAGCTTTGGGCCGCGCGTATTTTCCCATAATTAGGCGGCGTGAGGCGCAGCATGATTTCACCCATCGTAATGAATCTGTTCTTGTTTTTTTCCTGAACGAAAGGAACCATATGTTCCATAACGCATCCCTCCCTCGTAATATTTACCTTTGAATCCCTCCCGAACCGTCGCCGCCTGCCAGTTTTTCTACCTCCGGCAATGTGACCATATTGTAATCATCTTCCACGGAATGCTTCAATGCCGAAGCCTCAGAAGATAATGCTGTGTCGGGAATATCTTTTACTGCGGCTCCCAACCGGACAGCGTCTACAATATTCCGGGATTTTTGACATAGCCTGCTGATTTCTTTCCAATTCTGGCTGTCAATCAATTCCGCCGTCACCATATAAGATCCTCCGCAGGCGGCAATGACCGGCGAAGCAATATAATCCGCCAGATTTTTCAAAGAAATGCCTCCCGTAGGCATAACCTTAAACTGAGGGAAGGGGGCGCTCATGGCCTTGATCTTCGCCAGGCCGCCGGACTGCTCCGCTGGAAAGAATTTTAACACTTCCAGCCCAAACTTCAGAGCGGCGTGGTAATCGCTGGGCGTGGTACACCCCGGATAGATCGGGATGTTCTTTTCCTGTGCATAAGCCACCAGCTCCACATCGAAACCGGGAGTGACAATGAATTGCCCTCCTGCGGCGATTGCCGCATCAATCTGCGCAGTTTCCGTAACCGTTCCGGCTCCTACCATCATCTCAGGGCACGCTTCCTTCATCAGCCGAATAGCCGTATCCGCTCCAGCAGCGCGGTATTCATTTCGGTAGCCATATAACCGGGCGCGATTGCGTTGACATTAATCCCCCGTCCCGCCCACTCATTGCACAGAGCCTTGGTCAGCAGCGCGACGCCGCCTTTGGCTGAAGCATAAGCAGGAATGGTAAAACCACCGAAAAACGACTGCATCGAAGCAATGTTAATAATCTTACCGTAACCGGCTTTCAGCATTTCCCGACCGGCCAGCTGACATAGCTCAAACGGAGCGGTCAGATTGATTTCAAGCACTGCGTCCCAGTCTTCCATCGGAAACTCCTCGCTTGGACAGCGGCGCTGAATCCCGGCACAGTTGACCAAAATATCAATCTTCCCGTCTAATCGTTCTATAGACCGGACAAAGGCAGCCTTTAGGCTTTCTCTGTTTCCCAAATCCGCCGTTATCCCGTGGCAGCAAAATCCTCTGTCCCGAAATTCTTGGGCTACGGCTTCCACTTTTTCGGAAGTTCCCCAAATCACCGTTTCCACGCCATATTCCATCAATCCCTCTGCCATTCCCCACCCCAGTCCTCTGGTCGCCCCTGTAATCAGGGCCTTCCGTCCCTTGATATCAAATAAATCCTTCAAAATGCACTCCTTTTTACGTCTGATTAAGCTACAGTTTTTCTGTATCCGATGGCTGTATCTACTTGATTCTTGAGCGGATCGCCGTTTAGGAAACGGCTCAAATTCTCCGCAAAAAGATTTACCACACGCGTATGCGTTTCCCTCAAATGATAAAACCCGGAAATATGAGGCGTAACCACTACGATATCCGCCTGCGGAAGCAGCCGGTCAAGGCTGCCAATCAGATGCACCTCGTCAGCGTAATCTGGTCTCGCAGTGTTTGTTCTGCGAACGCCGATTACCTTAGCTCCTAATGCCTTGCACTGCTTGCCGAACGCGCCGCCGATATCCCCCATGCCAAGCACCAGCACTGTACTTTTGTATATGGACCGAACCCCGCCCAGACTTTCCCATCGTTCCAGGCGCTGGTTATCACGGTATAATTCCAGTTTCTTCAAAACAGCCAGAGTCAGAGCCAGCATATGCTCGGATATAGCAAGCCCATAAGCCCCCGTCCCATTTGTCAGCACAGCGCCGGGCGCAAGCGCTCCAGGCCTTATATATGCCTCCACGCCAGCGCTTTCAGCCTGCAGCCATTTCAGCTTTTCTCCTCCGTGAAGAAATCCGGCAGGTACATTCCCCAGAATAATATCCGCCCAGTCTACGTCTTCCTGCGAAACAGGAGCTGTTTTCACCAAATTTTCAAAGGAAAGCTTCTGCCTTTTCAAGTCTGACAGAGCCGTTCCATCCCGAAACCGAAAGCTGCAGTCCGGACCTGCTTCCTGAAGCTGCCGCATATGGGATTCCTCCACCGGGACAGACACTAAGATATTTCTGCTTTTTTCCAAAATAATCCCTCCAAAGATACGAAACGCCAATTCAAACAACGTATACCGCCCGCCTTAGTACTCCAGATACGCGCCTTTCATTGGAGAAGCCGCCAGATCGGAGAATAACCGCAGTACGCCCCGCTGATACCTGGCCGGCTTAGGCTGCCAGCGTTTTCTCCGTTCGGAAAGAATTTCGTCTATCTCCTCCGGCGTTTTTCTCTGTCCTTCCACTCCGACAATCTCCAAAACCCGTTCCCGCACATCCAGATGGATCAGATCTCCCTCCTCTACCAGAGCGATAGGGCCTCCTGCCTGAGCCTCTGGAGAGCAGTGTCCAATCACAGGCCCCGTAGAAGCGCCGGAAAACCGCCCGTCTGTAATCAGGGCGATGCTCCGCCCCAGTTCTTTATCAGATGAGATAGCCTCGGAAGTATAAAACATTTCCGGCATCCCGGATCCTTTGGGACCCTCATAGCGGATAAACACTGCGTCGCCCGGCTGAACCCTGTGCCGGAGCACTGCCTCAATACACTCTTCCTCACTGTCAAAAGGACGGGCGTTAAGAACAGCCGAAAACATTTCCTCTGGACAGGCGGTATGCTTAATCACTGCGCCTTCGGGCGCCAAATTGCCCCGAAGCACTGCAATGGAGCCCTCCGTACCGAGAGCCTGATCATAGGGACGGATAATATCCTGTTGTGTCAGACTGAGTCCGTATTTTTTATTAGCCTTCTGAAGCCACTCCTGGCAGCGCTCATAAAAACCGTTTTGCTTCAGCTCCTCCAGATTTTCTCCCAGCGTTTTTCCGGTAACTGTCATAGCGTCTAAATGTAAAACGTCTTTGATTTCCTCCATAATCGCAGGCACGCCGCCGGCATAATAAAAGAACTCAGCCGGCCATCGTCCGGCGGGACGGATATCCAGCAGATAGTGAGCGCCGCGGTGAAGCCTGTCAAATGTGTCGCCGGAAATTTCATCGCTCAGGTCCTGCGTATCGCTACCGGTTCTACTACCGTAGCCTTGACCACCACTGCGGCTATTGTATCCGGCGCGGCGGCGGCGTCCGGCATTTCCCCCTATCCTGTGCGCCATTGCAGTATGCGCCGGCGGCATCGGGCTGTCCCTGCCTAACGACTCAGGCTTCTGGGCGGTTTCCCGTTTTTTTCACCTCAATGAAGTTGACACGATCCGCGGGTGGTCTTTGGGAGGCTTCGTTTCCGGCGTGTCCATCCTGATTTTTGTATGTATCCTCAGTTTGTTCCAGGGGTATCTGCCAGGTCTGCTTTAGCTTCAGATGAAAAAGGTGCAAAGCCTTTCATCATTCAATAAAGACTTTGCACCTTGATTTTATGCTGTTTATTTAGTTTCTGACTGCTCTTTCGGATCATGAGTTTCGATATACTCTATAAGATCAAGTATTTTTGTGTCGCTCATACCGGCTTCTCTAAGCTGCCTAATAAGATTAACAATCTCTTTACCTGTCATATCTTTACCTACTTTCTATAAGTGCCGTTTACTTGGTATTATTATATCACGCTTAGGGTATAAAGTCTATTGAATTGTCAACTTTATGTTTAGATTAGTAACAGTTCAGCCTGCAACCGCGCACTTGCTGCGCGGTTAGCAGCCAATGAATTGGAGCAGCTGGGAATCCGCCTCTTTGCCGCAGGCAAACTTTAAAATGGGCGGATTCCGTAACAGTGAAGCCGGAAGGCTGAACTGTTACTTAGATTAGCTTTTGCTAATCCCTTGTCTTTTTTCAATTGTTTCGCTATAATACAGTTAGCTGGCAATCGAATTGGAAAGGAACTTTTTTATTTATGGAAACATATTTTGAATCAATTAAGAACAAAGAGAGTTCTCTGCCTGAACAGGCGGCGGATCAGATTTCAAAATTAATTATACAGAATCACCTGACCGGCGAGAATAAACTTCCCAGCGAGTTTGAATTGGCGGAACTGCTGAACGTAGGCCGCGGCACTATCCGCGAAGCAGTCAAACTGCTGGTTGCCCGCAATGTTCTGGAAATCCGAAGAGGTAAGGGTACCTATCTTGCGCCAAATCCCGGAGAAGTTCCGGATCCTCTGGGATTTGCCTACTACCCGGATCAGATGCGGCTGGCGATGGATTTGGTGGAGATCCGCAGCCAGCTGGAGCCTTGGGTTGCCCGCATGGCGGCGGAACATGCAACTGCTGAGAACATCAAAATATTACGGGAATGCTGCTCTAAAGTGGAACAGGACATTCTGAATAAGCGCGATCACTCTCAAAACGACGTACAGTTCCATGTGGCCATCGCGGAATGCACGCAAAATCTGGTGGTTCCAAAGCTGATTCCCATTATCACATATTCCATCACGTTGTTTGTTTCATTGACAGAGAGCCGTCTGCGAACAGAAACAATCGTAGGACATCGGGAGCTTTTAGAAGCTATTAGCGACGGGGACGGTCTGCGCGCGGAGAAATCCATGATACAGCATATTGAATACAACAAAGCTTTATTACAGGAAATTACCCGGCGCGAAGGTGAAAAATAAATACTGTATACTATAGTGTCGCCGCTTTATGTCATCGCACCAGAAAGCGGCGTTTTATTTCTTTTCGATAACGATATAATGGCAAATCATCATACTCAAACGTCTCTGCCATATAAAACAATAAATGGGCAATCATCATATCCTCGTAAAGATATCCTGCCGGAAAAGCCTGGGATGATACCTATGTTAGAGAGAAAAATTTCAACCACTTTCTTCGCAGAGTAAACTACTCTGCGAAATATCAGAATCAATTCTATATCTTTAATATCCGTAACCTATCTCCCCCTCCCACATATTCTAACTGTAAGAGAGTCTTTTTATGAGGTATTTCCATGAATATTATGAATGCAACTCAGCAGGACACCCCTGATAAAGGAAAGCTGCAAATCAATATCACGTCAGAAATTACCGCCTATCCCGTAGCCGACGCCACAGTCTCCATCTCCTACACCGGAGTCCCCGACAGTCAGCTTGAAAAACTGAGCACTGATTCTTCCGGCCAGACTGAAACTATTGAGCTTAGCGCCCCTCCTTTAGAGTACAGCCTGAATGTGGAAAATGAGATTCAGCCCTACTCTGAGTATACCCTCCAGGTCGAAGCTCCAGGATACGAGCCTCTAAGTATCGCCGGTGCAGAAATCCTCTCCTCTGTCACCGCAATCCAGAACATAACCCTAAGACCTTTAGATACCACCGACCCCTCCGAAGAAATATTTGTCATTCCTGCACATACCCTCTATGGCTCATATCCCGCCAAGATACCAGAGGATGAGATTAAGCCCATGAACGAGACAGGCGAGATTGTCCTAAGCCGCGTGGTGGTTCCGGAGTACATCGTCGTACATGACGGAAGCCCCAGAGACAGCACAGCCAGGAATTATTATGTAAAGTATAAGGATTACATTAAGAATGTGGCGTCCAGCGAAATCTATGCTACCTGGCCTGCGGATACCATACGTGCAAACGTGCTGGCAATCATGTCCTTTACCCTAAATCGGGTATTTACGGAGTGGTATCGAAATCAGGGCTATGAGTTCACCATAACCTCCTCCACCGCATTTGACCACAAATGGATTCCGGAGCGCAACATTTTCAATACCATCTCCGTTATTGTAGACGAACTTTTTGCCGATTATCTGTCACGGCCAAATGTAAAGCAGCCAATACTGACCCAATACTGCGACGGAAGACAGGTCCAATGCCCCAACTGGATGACCCAATGGGGAAGCAAATCCCTTGGCGACCAGGGATATTCCCCTATTGAAATTCTCCGATACTTCTACGGAGACAACATGTACATCAATACTGCTGAGGCCATCTCAGGGATTCCCTCCTCCTGGCCTGGATACAATCTGGAAAATGGCTCCAGCGGAAGCAAGGTACGGCAGCTTCAGGAACAGATCAATGTAATTGCCACAGCCTACCCTGCCATTCCCAAATTAAACGTTGATGGAATCTACGGACCTGCCACCGCAGAAGCCGTCCGCAAATTCCAATCCGTTTTCGGCCTGCCGTCAACAGGAGTCGCTGATTATAAAACCTGGTACAAAATTTCTGAAATCTACGTAGGGGTATCACGGATTGCGGAATTAACTTAATGTGAAGCCATATTCTAACCCTCTCCCACATAAAAACAGGGATGTCGGAAAATAACACAACCGACATCCCCATATATAGTTCTCATCATCTCTTATTTTAACATTTCCGCAAAGTCTGCCAGCTTTTCCGAAATCTTAATCTGCTGCGGACAGACAGCCTCACAGCTTCTGCAACCTACGCAGGCAGACGGAAGCTTATCCTCCGGTACCGCCATCAGCGCCATAGGAGCAATAAATCCGCCGCCTGTAAATTTATGCTCATTGTACAGCTTCAGCATGGAAGGAATATCAATCCCCTGAGGGCAGTGAGTGGTGCAATAGCGGCATGCCGTACAGGGCACTCCGTTGACCATACTGTCAGCAATTCCAAGCAGAGTCTCCATCTCCTCTTTATTAAGCGGATTTTCACTCTCAAATGTATGTATATTCTTTTCAAGCTGCTCATAATTCGACATTCCGGACAGCGTAACCACCACATTGGGAATCGACTGCAGGAAACGGAACGCCCATGCCGGAATCTCCTCCTTGGGGCGAAGGGCAGTTAATTTTTGTTCATTCTCCAAAGAAAGAGAAGCCAGCATACCGCCCCTTAAAGGCTCCATAACCCAAATCGGAATCTTGTATTCATTCAGCAAATCTACCTTGGCCTTTGCCTCCTGGAAATCCCAATCCACGTAATTAAGCTGAATCTGACAAAACTCCATATCTTTGCCATAGGCGTCAAGGAAACGCTTCATTACATCATAGCTTCCATGAACAGAGAAGCCCAAATGATGGATTCTGCCTCTCTCCTTCTGCTTCATCAGATAGTCATAAATCCCATACTGCTCATCCAGATATTCATTAATGTTCATCTCACAGACATTGTGAAACAGATAGAAATCAAAATATGAAACCTGGCATTTTTCAAGCTGCTTGTCGAAAATTTCTTCCACCTTCGTCATATTTTCAAGGTCATATCCTGGAAACTTAGTCGCCAGGTAAAACTTCTCCCTTGGATATTTACTCAATACCCTTCCCATCACAAGCTCTGAATTCCCTGCATGGTAACCCCACGCCGTATCAAAATAATTAATTCCTTGATTGAAGGCATACTCAACCATCTTCGCTGTCGCCGCCTCGTCGATTTCCTCGTCCCTGCCGTCAATCACCGGAAGGCGCATTGCGCCCATACCAAGCGCAGACAATTTCAAATCTTGAAACTCCTTATAAACCATAGCCATTATCCTCCTTTAATCCCAGACCAGTCTGCCTGTCTTCATCGCCTTGTCATAACAGGAAATCTTATACTCCAATCTTTCCATCGTTCTTTGGATGGCCTCTAACTGTACTGTAAGCTGCTCCTTCTGCTTTAGCAAAAGCTTATGCCTGTCAGGAATCGTCTCATCCCCCTTCTGGCTTAACCGGACATACTCCGCCAATGTCAAAAGAGGCAGGCCCGCTAAACGCATACAGCCCGCAAGCTCGACCCAACCACAGTCCTCCTCCGTATAATCCCGAAGTCCGTTCTCGGTCCGGTGTACCGGAGGAATAACTCCAATCCGTTCATAATATCTCAAAGTATCCTGAGAAATTCCATATCTTTTACTTACTTCTGAGATGGTCATACCCTCACCTCTCCCTCTCGAAGCCTAATTTTCCTGGTTATGCGGCAACCTGATATAACCACTATATCATCTGGAGTTCACTCTAAGTCAATATATAATATTAAAATAAATTCATTTTTAAAAGAATACCCTGCGGATATCATTGAACATCACAAACACCATCAGAGCCATCAACAGCGCAATCCCTATCATATGGACATACCCCTCCTTCTCTGGCGGCACCCGTTTTCTGCGTATCGCCTCCACAAACAAGAACACCAGACGCCCGCCGTCCAGAACCGGAAGGGGCAATAGATTCATGACTCCCAGATTTGCCGACAGCATAATGGCAATATTCAACAGCTCGACCACTACCACAAAGCCTCCATAATTCCGGCTCTCCTGGTAGGTGTCCTCCACAACATCCACGATTCCCACAGGTCCCGTCAGATTATTGATGCTGACCTTTCCCGTAACCAGCATCTTAAGACTCTCAAGCGTTGTGCTGACCCAATAATTCACCGAATAGGCGCCGTACTGTACCGCCTTTAGGATATTTGCCTTCTGATATCCCTCGGAGGAAATGCCAAGACGATAATACCCCAGCTCCTCGTCCATCTTAGGAGACACCATTACAGTATATTCTTTTCCGTCGCGGCTGTAAGTAATCTCAACATCCTCTCCCTGGTGGAACTGATTGTATATAGTAATCTCTCGGAAAATACGGATCTTTTTATTTCCCATCTTCTCAATCCTGTCGCCTGCCATAAGACCCGCCTCTGCGGCCGGAAGCCCTTCCTCCACAGAAGCCGCCACAGGGCGGTCGTATCCAACCATGGCCGTCAGGATGACTGCAAATATAAACGCCAGGATAAAATTAAACACAGGTCCCGCCGCAATCACGGAAATCCTTGCCCAGACAGACTTGTTATTAAAATTATTGGGCGAAGCCGTGGCCTCCTCATCCTCCCCCATGGCGCAGAAGCCGCCGATTGGAAAGATACGGACTGCATACCTGGTTCCCTTATACTCCCGTGAATAGAGGGTCGGACCCATTCCGATGGCAAATTCATCTACATCAATGCCATTCTTCTTCGCCAGTAAAAAATGCCCCAATTCATGAAAGAACACGATAAAACTAAAGATAATGATTGCTAATATAATACCCAAATTACGAGTTACCTCCTACTGTTGATCCTGTCATAAGTTGCAGCCTCCGCATCCAGAATCTCCTGGAGAGAAGGGTTATCAATATTCTTGTGGGCCTGCATGCAGTCTTCAATAATCTCCACAATCTCAAGGTACTTAATCTCCCGATTCAAAAACTGCCGGACTGCCAGCTCATTTGCCGCATTAAAGACCGTGGGGAGGGTGCCCCCCTTTCGCCCCGCATCATACGCCAGCTTCAAACCATAGAATGTATCCATGTCTGGTTTCTCAAAGTCCAGCTTACCAAGACTCCAGAAATCAATCCTCTCCCCTGGCAGAAATCTTCTCTTGGGATAGTACAGCGCATATTGGATCGGCAGCTTCATATCCGGCGTCCCAAGCTGAGCCATAATGGCGCCGTCTACATATTCCACCATAGAATGGATAATGCTCTGAGGCTGCACCACCACCTGGACCTGGTCCACGTCAACTCCGAACAGCCACTTTGCCTCAATGACCTCAAGGCCCTTATTAACCATGGTGGAGGAATCAATGGTAATCTTCTGCCCCATGGCCCAGTTGGGATGCTTTAGTGCATCCTCCACCCGAATTTCTAAAAGCTCCTCCTCCTTCTTCCCACGGAATGGGCCTCCCGACGCTGTCAAAAGAATCTTGTGAAGCGCCTTTTGCTCATTTCCCTGAAGCGACTGAAAAATAGCGCTGTGCTCGCTGTCCACAGGAAGGATAGACACCCGATTCTCCCTGGCCAACGGCATAATGATATGTCCTGCTGTCACCAGCGTCTCCTTATTGGCAAGGGCGATATCCTTCCCCGCCTTAATCCCTTCAATAGTGGGACGAATCCCAATCATCCCCACAATCGCTGTCACTAGTATCTCCGTATTCCCAAGAGTTGATACCTCCAGAAGTCCATCCATTCCGGAAACCACCTTTGTATCCGTATCGGAAATGCATGCCTTTAGCTCACCTGCCTTCTCCTTGGACCAGACAGCCGCAATACGCGGATGAAATTCGCGAATCTGCTTCTCCAAAAGCCGGATATTGCTGCCCGCCGCAATGCCTTGCACCTCAATGTCTCCATTTTCTCTAACCACCTCAAGGGTTTGGGTTCCGATTGACCCTGTTGAACCTAATATGGCTATTTTCTTCATGATTTACCTCACTCATTATTAAATATTTTATCCCCAAAGGGCCCTCATTTACACATCGACTATCAGGCAACTCCCAGCCGTACTATATATATGCAGGAACCGTTCCCGACATTATAGAATAAACGAATCATTTATTTTTAAACAGTACGTTATACTGCAAGCATCGTCGCCAGATAATAGATGATTGGCGCAGTAAAAATCACACTGTCAAATCGGTCAAGAATCCCGCCATGTCCGGGAATCAGCTTCCCATAATCCTTAATCTCATGATTACGCTTAATGGCAGACGCCGCCAGATCTCCCACCTGGGAAATAGCGCCGCCAGCAGCACAGATGACAGCATAATGCACAGGGGAAGCCGACGCTCCTCCCCACTTGTTCATGGCAAGTGCAAACAGCACGCCAAGCATTGCAGCCCCCACAATTCCGCCAATTCCACCTTCTACAGACTTCTTGGGGCTCAACTTAGGCGCCATCTTATGCTTCCCAATCAGTACACCCACACAGTAAGCACAGGTGTCGCATCCCCATGAGCTTAAGAAGATGAGCCACACCACCACTCTGCCATCCTCCAACATACGAGTCTGGTACACGTATGAAAGCATAACAGCCACATAGAAAAAGCCAAAGAACACCGTCATAACCTGTTCTGCCAAAAAAGTGGGAAATGTAAACACATACACAGCCATCAGAAGCACCAAGAACAGGATGGAAAGCATGGTCATATACTCCTCAGCCTGGCACCACAAAAGTCCATAATAGGCCAAGGCCGCCAGATATCCCACCATTCCTAACGCCTTACCCTGAACACCAACTACTTTATATAATTCCGTCATCCCCACCAGACTGATGGCGCCAATAAACGCAAATAAAAGCTCTCCGCCTGTTCCAACCGTCGCCACCAGCACGATTACAAGCACAATCCCGCTTAACAGCCTCGTCCTAAACATTTTTATTCCTGTTCCTCCTTTACCCCGCCAAAACGTCTGTCCCTGGCGTTATACTGTTCAATCGCCTTCATCAGTTCTTCCTTCGTAAAGTCCGGCCAGTGAATATCTGTAAAATAGAATTCCGTATATGCAAGCTGCCACATAAGGAAATTGGACAGCCGAAGCTCGCCGCTGGTACGAATCAGCAGATCCGGATCCGGAAGTCCGCGGGTATCCAGATAGCCCTCAAACAGCTTTTCATCAATGGCTTCCGGCTCTACCTTACCATCTCTACAGTCCCTGGCAAGCCTTCTGATTCCGCGAATCATCTCATCCCGACTGCCGTAGTTAATAGCAATCTGAAAATTCAACCCGCCGTTGTTCTTGGTAGCTTCTTCAAGCTCGCCAATCCTGGTTCTAATATCTTCATCCAGCCTGGATACATCGCCTATTACCCTGATCTTCATATCATTCTTTGCCGCTGTCTTAAGGCAGGTCTTCATATAATTGCGCAAAAGCTTCATCAGCGCAGAGACCTCGTCGCTTGGCCTGTTCCAGTTCTCTGTGGAAAACGCATACACAGTCAGATACTTTACGCCCATGCGATAAGCATCCTCACAGATGCGCTCTACATTCTTACTCCCCTGGGCATGACCGTAATTGCGCGGCATCCCCTTCGACTTCGCCCATCTTCCATTTCCGTCTAAAATAATCGCAACATGCTGCGGTATTACCATAAACTTCTCTCCTTTCCGGAAATATATTAAGCATGAATGGGGGGACAGACCCACACACAGGCTTCTGGTCTGCCCCCTCCCTCATTAAACCGTCATAACTTCTTTTGACTTATTGTCTACTGCCTTATCTACATCCTTTACAAACTTATCCGTCAGCTTCTGAAGCTCTGTCTCCATATCCTTAATCTCATCCTCCGAAACCTCTGTTCCCTTCAGCTTCTTTAACGCGTCATTGCCGTCTCTGCGGATGTTTCGGATTGCCACCTTTGCCGCCTCCCCTTTTTTCTTAACATCCTTCACCAGCTCTTTTCTGCGCTCCTCCGTAAGCTCAGGAAATACCAGACGAATCATGGTACCGTCATTGGTTGGATTGATTCCCAAGTCAGATACCTGGATTGCCTTCTCAATTACCTTGAGCATGTTCTTCTCCCATGGCTGAATCTGAATCATTCGCGGCTCTGGCACCGAAACATTCGCTACCTGCTGGATTGGGGAGGGCGTCCCGTAATAATCCACCTTAATCTTATTAAGCACGTTCGGGTTGGCGCGTCCTGCGCGGATGGTCCCCAGTTCACCGTCCAGGTTCGCCATGGTCTTATTCATTTTGTCCTTATACACCTGTAATTTTTCATTCATAATTGCTTCCTCCTTTATTCTACCCACACAATTCTATTCTCACACTATATTTTTGTAAATGTATCTATACCGTCACCTTAGTTCCCGTAAAGGTTCCTGTCATAGTCTCTACGATACTGTTCTCCTCATTCAGCCCAAACACCAGCATCGGCATCTTATTCTCCAGGCACATAATCGAAGCCGTCAAATCTACAGCCATCAGCTTCTGGTCAATCACCTCCTGGATCGAGATCTCATCATACTTCTTCGCCTGTGGATTCACCTTGGGGTCACTGTCATAGATTCCATCAATGGCCTTCGCCAACAGCATTGCATCCGCCTCAATCTCTATCGCTCTAAGCACAGCCCCCGTATCTGTTGAAAAATAAGGGTGCCCTGTTCCTCCTGCAAAGAAAATGACCTTCCCCTCCTCAAGAGCCTCTACTGCTCTGTCCTTGGAAAACAGTGTGGTAAACGCGCCGCACACGAATGGGGTAAATACCTCCGTCTTCATCCCTACATAACGGAAGATATCCGATACATAGATACAGTTCATCACTGTTGCAAGCATCCCAATCTGATCTGCCTTCACACGGTCAATCGTCTCGCTGGTTCTTCCGCGCCAGAAATTACCGCCTCCGGTCACAATCGCCACCTGGATTCCATCCTCCGTCAGCTTCTTCACCTGCTTCGCAACCCCCAAACAGGTGGCCTCGTCAAATCCGGTCTTCTTATCGCCTGCGAGAGCCTCCCCACTTAACTTTAACAATACTCTCTCCATCCGTCCATACTCCTTATTCTTCGTAATCTTCATTCTTTACATACTCAGTCAGAGCCGAAAATCCGCTCTTTAAAGAGGATTACTTCCGAATCCTCTGCCTTCAACATGATAAATTATATCATAGGAATAAAAAAAATGGAATACACTACCGCCAACATTCTACATGATTCTTACTTTACATTTAAATCTTTACAAAATTTCTCACCAAACGCAAAAATCGTCGAAATTGATTAAATTCTTAAATTGTTCATCTGGAATTGACAGCAATTTAACTAAGTGCTATAATATACCATAACAATTCGTTATGGATACATAACATTTTGTTATGATGCTATTGCATACAAGGGAAAGACACATACAGAAGCTCTAACCTTTGTTTTTTATTGTTCCGGCCCCTCAAACCGGAAGGATAAGCTTTAGTAAAACCAATAAAAAGGAATGAGGTGCAGTTTATGAGTAGTATTAGTATTGTAATTTTGTGTACGATTCTGGCTTATATGTGTCTGCTGATTGGCGTCGGCATATATAATGCAAAGAAGAACAACAGCAGTGAAGATTTCTATCTGGGCGGCAGGAAGATGGGCGCGCTGGTGGTTGCTATGAGCGCCGAGGCAAGCGACATGTCAAGCTGGCTTTTGATGGGACTTCCGGGAGTTGCCTATCTGACCGGCCTGGCAGATGCATTCTGGACAGCGGCAGGTCTGGCAATCGGTACATATCTGAACTGGCTCTTTACATCCAGAAGATTGAGACGATATTCCGAGAGAATCGGCGCAATCACGGTGCCGACCTTCTTTGCCAAGAGATTCCATGATGAGAAGAACGTCATCACAGCAATCTCCGCAGTCATTATCGTAATCTTCTTTGTTCCGTATGTAGCCTCCGGCTTTGCGGCGTGCGGCAAGCTGTTTAACTCCTTGTTCGGCATGGACTATATGACCGGAGTTATCGTATTTGCAATTATTATCGTAATCTATACGATTATGGGCGGATTTACCACAGTTGCAACCAATGACCTGATTCAGAGTATTGTCATGTCCATTGCGCTGGTTTCTATCGTAACCTTTGGTGTGAGCAACGCAGGCGGCATGGGAGCTGTTATGGACAACGCTAAATCCTTGTCCGGTTACCTCTCCCTCTCCGCAATCCATGACGCGGTTACAGGCACAGCGATTCCATATTCACCGCTGACGGCTGTATCCCTTCTGGCATGGGGAATCGGATACTTCGGTATGCCCCATATTCTGGTAAGGTTCATGTCCATTGAGGATGAGCAAAAACTGGTGCTTTCCAGACGCGTTGCTTCTATCTGGGTGACATTTGCCATGGGAATCGCAATCTTTATTGGTATCGTTGGTCTTGCAGTAGTCAATGCTGGCGGTATGGCTCCCTTGGAGGACAGCGAGCGTATCATCATCGCACTTACCAATGAACTGAGCCAGAACGGCGTTCTTATGGCTATCCTTGGAGGCGTCATCCTTGCAGGTATCCTGGCGGCCACCATGTCCACGGCAGACAGCCAGATGCTGGTTGCAGCCTCCGGTGTATCCGAGAACATTGTTCAGGATTTCCTCGGCAAGAAGCTTACGGAGAAGCAGGGGCTTAACATTGCCCGCGCTACCATTCTTGGCATCGCCGTAATCGCTCTGTTCCTAGCTAGAGACCCTAACTCCAGCGTATTCGGAATCGTATCCTTTGCATGGGCTGGTATGGGCGCCGCCTTCGCAGGCGTCATGATCTGCGCATTATTCTGGAAACGTACCACCTTACAGGGCGCGCTTGCGGGAATGATTGCAGGCGGAGCAATGGTATTTATCTGGAAATATATGGTTCGTCCACTGGGCGGAATCCTTGACATCTATGAACTGCTTCCGGCATTTCTGGTGTCCCTAATCACGATTATAGTGGTAAGTCTTGCTACAAAGGCTCCTTCCCAGGAGATTATTGATGAGTTTGACAGTGTTACTGTGAAAAAATAGCAACCTCTCGTTCATTTACCTAAGAAAAGAGGGCTGTCAGGAATGACCAGCCCTCTTTTCTGTCCATATTTTTTGTCTACGTATATCCTTTCTTCAGCACAGGAACCATCTCCTCTGGCTCCTCTTTCATCATTCCTTTTCGCTTATACTGGTGCATAATCCTGAAATACATCCCAAGCAGAAGCCCTGCCGCCAGAACCCACGCTGCCGGACTTGCAAGACAGATTCCCAGGAAACTACCAAACTGTGACGCCGCCAGGGCCGCAATACTTCGTCCCGCCAGCTCTGCGATTCCTGCCGTCATAGGCAGAAGTCCAAAGCCCATGCCCTGGATCCCGTTTCGGTAAATACTGACCACCGCCAGGAACACAAAGGAAGCCGCTGTACAGCGCAGGCTAATGTCCACGTACTCCGTAATCTCCCTTACATTTTCCGACACAAACAATACGGTCACGGATTTGCCCCAGAAGAATACCACAAGTCCTGTTAAGACTGCGTATATCCCTCCCATCCATGTGGCGCTTCTAAATCCCTGGCGAATCCTAAATATCTTTCCCGCCCCCATATTCTGGGCGCAATAGGTTGACATGGCCGTTCCCAACGCGATATATGCCTGCGTCACAATCTGTTCGATTTTCGCAGCCGCAGAATATCCTGCCACAGCCACAGAGCCAAACACATTCAGGGCCGTCTGGACTACAATCGTTCCAATAGCGGTGATGGAAAACTGAAACGCCATCGGGAAGCCAATCTTCATCTGCCATTTCATCAGATTCCAGTCCCCCCTCCAATCCTCTCTGGCAAGATGAAGCTCTGGTACGTATTTCACAATGTAGCACAGACATAATAGTCCTGACACTCCCTGGGAGATTACGGTTGCATAAGCTGCCCCCGCTGCACCCATGTGGAATACTATGATAAATACCAGGTCAAGCACAATATTCAAAAGGGCGGCAAGAATCAGAAAATACAGCGGTCTTTTGCTGTCTCCGATGGCCCTTAAAATTCCTGCCAACAGGTTATACAAAACTTGGGCAACGATTCCTCCACAGATTACCATAATATAAGCATAAGCCTGGTCATACATATCCGCCGGCGTATTCATCCAATGCAGAACATTTTTCATCAGCGTCATGCTCAGCACAGTGAGTATGACGGAAACGATCAACGACAGAATCGACGCGCACGCCACCGACTGGCGCATGGCCTTCTTATTTCCTGCCCCATAGTGCTGTGCAGTCACAACAGTAAATCCTGCCGTCATCCCCATCAGAAACCCCAGAATCAAAAACGTAAGGGTCCCGCAGGCTCCAACAGCCGCCAACGCCGTATTCCCAACAAATTTTCCCACAATCACAGTGTCCGCCATGCTGTAGAACTGCTGAAATACGTTTCCTATAAAAATAGGAATCGTAAAATTCAGCAGAATCTTCGCCGGTTTACCTGTGGTCATATCTCTCTCCATATCACTCCTCCTCTATCCTTCAAACTCCGCCATATAAGCAGATCACATCAATGATTTCTATGTAAAAAAAGAAAACTTTGTCTATTATATTAAATGTGATGTTTGAATACAATACATAATCTTACCAAAAAATATTTTTTTAATTCAAATTTTTGTTCACATATTATGCTTTTCCTTTTCATTTCACGAAAAATAAAGTATACTATATGTAACACAAATGATCAGAGCGTATCTGAAAACGACAATTAATACACCAGGAAAAAGAGGGAAAGAAACATGGACAGAATATTGGTCGTAGACGATGCGGAATTAAACCGTGAACTATTATACGATATATTAGAAGATGACTACACAATTGAGCTGGCTTCTGACGGAGTCGAGGCTCTGGAAAAGCTTAGGAAATACCAAGCCGAGATTTCCGCCCTGCTTCTGGATCTTCGGATGCCCAACCTTGACGGCTTTGCCGTAATCGAAGAAATGCGGCGAAACGGCTGGATTAAACACATCCCCGTACTCATTATCAGCAGCGAGCACGCCATTGAAATTGAAAACCGATGCTTTAATCTGGGCGTTTCGGATTTTATCCACAAACCCTTTGAAAGCTCTATTGTGATAAATCGGGTTAAAAATGCCATTGAATTATTTACCTGCAAGAATCAGTTAGAACAGACGGTAGAAAAGCAGGCCATGACACTGAAAAAGCAAGTCCAGATTATTGAGATGCAGGCAGAGCAGCTAAGGGATGCAAGACCATTTAAGCATCTCATGATGGAATACAGCTCTGCAATCCTTGAGGTGGAGACAAAGCTTAAGGTATTGAACGCAGAATTCTCACAGGTATATAACCGGAATCCTTTTGAGGCTATCAAAAGCAGGCTGAAATCACCGGAAAGCATTTATGAAAAGCTGGAAAGAAAAGGCTATCCCATCACACTGGACAGCATCCGCAAAAATCTGTCGGACGTTGCCGGACTTCGGGTAATCTGCTCTTTTCCCGACGACATCTACCGCCTTGCAGAGCTTTTCATCAAACAGGACGACATTGTTCTGGTGCGCCAGAAGGACTACATAAAGACCCCCAAGGCAAACGGCTATCGAAGCCTTCACTTGATTTTGGACGTTCCTATTTTTTTGTCCAACGGTAAAAAATACATGAAGGTGGAGGTACAGTTCCGCACCATTGCCATGGATTTCTGGGCAAGCCTGGAACACAAATTAAAATATAAAAGAGATGTGGAAAATACCGACGAGATTGTGGAGCAGCTCAGAATATGTGCAGATTCCATTGAAGCGCTGGATCATCAGATGCAAAAGATTCGGGACCAGATTGACCTTTCCCGTGGGTAGCAAATATCTTCCTTGTATTTTAATATGATAAGAGGCGTTGGTCAAATACTGATACAGCGGCGCCGGTGTGTTGTTCATTTGCAATACAACACCAAAAACGTCAATTGACGCGGGCACCGCTGTACTTTTATTCTTCACTCTCACTTCTTCGTCTGTATTAGACCTCTTCCGCCCCTTCAGCAGTCTTTTTGCTTTTAAAATACTCGTCAACTAAGGCCGCGGCATCTTCTACACACTGGATACAGCATGGAAGAGGCTGAGGACCGTCCATGTTCTTAAGCTCGCGGCAGTAAATAGAGCCATTCTTTTCACGATATTTTGCTGCTGCCTCACGGAATTTTCCATAGGTATCCATCTTCGTTTTCCGTGGATTCTCCATATCTCCCGCGCTGTTTGCAAGGCTGATGGTCAGAAACATGCCTGTGACTGCCCCGCAGGTATCCCGTAATCCTCCCATACCAAGACCGAATCCTTCTGTGAGCTTGAATACGTCTTCTTCTTTGACACCCAACTCCTCACAATATGCACAGATTACTGCCTGGCAGCAATTATAGCCCTTATTGAATTTCTCAACTGCCACTTCCTTATTTGCTTTCATTGCTATCCTTCCTCTTTTTCTCAATTTTCAATTCTCTTAAGCAGCTTGTCCCCAAGGCATCACTTTTCGCTCACAGACTTAAGATTCTCAAGCCAGCTTATGCCACAGGCATCGCTTGGCATCCTTAAATCCCCTCTTGGAGACAGGGAAACCGTCCCCACCTTTGGCCCGTCTGGCAGACAGGACCGCTTAAACTGCTGCGAAAAGAATCTCCTTAAGAATGTCTCAAGCCATTTATAAATCGTATGGTCATCATATTCACCGTTAAATGCGTATCTGGCCAGCCGATAAATCTTGGCAGGCTCATACCCAAACCTTAACAGATAATACAAGAAGAAATCATGCAGCTCGTAAGGCCCCACCAAGTCCTCCGTCTTCTGGGCAATCTCCCCATCTTTTGGCGGAAGCAGTTCAGGGCTTACCGGTGTATCCAGCACATCATAAAGTACTGCCTTTAACTCATCATCCCCGCAGGTATCCGCATAGTAATGCACCAAATGACGAACTAGTGTCTTTGGCACAGATCCATTGACCCCGTACATAGACATATGGTCGCCGTTATAGGTGGCCCACCCAAGAGCCAACTCCGACATATCCCCAGTTCCAATCACAATGCCTCCATTTTGATTGGCCACGTCCATCAACACCTGTGTGCGCTCCCTCGCCTGCGCATTCTCAAAGGTCACGCTATGGTCGTTTGGATCATGTCCGATATCCTCAAAATGGCGATTGACAGCTTCTCCAATCGGAATCTCCCTAAGCTTCGCCCCAAGCTTCATTGACATCTTACAGGCATTCCGGTAAGTCCGGTCTGTAGTTCCAAAGCAAGGCATGGTCACAGCCGTGATTCCTTCTCGGTTAAGTCCAAGCATGTCAAAGGCCTTGGCAGTCACCAGGAGGGCAAGAGTCGAGTCTAGTCCTCCTGAAATCCCCACAACAGCGCTCTTGGCATGGGCATGGCTCAGCCTCTTCTTAAGCCCCATTGCCTGAATCATAAGAATCTCCTCACAGCGTCTCGTCCTCTCCTGCCCGTCTGCCGGAACAAAGGGACGTGAGGAAATACTTCTGGTAAGGCTTGTATCTTCCATCAGGATGTCAAATGAAATCTTCTTAAGCCGCGGCTCCCTTGCCGCCTGGAAGGTGGTGTTTCTTCTTCTCTCGCTCGCCAGCCGTTTCCAGTCAATCTCCGAGTAAATCACATCATTTACAAAACGATTGCTCTCTTTTAGAATTACTCCGTTCTCTGCAATCAGATTATGTCCGCCGAACACCAGGTCTGTGGTGGACTCCCCTTCCCCTGCATTGGCGTAAACATAGCCGCAAATCAAACGTGCCGACTGCCCTTCAATCAGGCTTCTGCGATAAGAAGCCTTCCCCACGGTCTCGTCGCTTGCCGAACAGTTGACAATCACTACCGCCCCTTCCCTTGCCGCCTCCATACTTGGAGGTACGGCCGACCATGCATCCTCACAAATCTCCGCAGATACCACAAGAGACTCTATGGTTGATGACGCAAACAAAAGCTGGGGTCCAAAGGGCACCTTCTCCCCGTCAAACAGAATCTCCCGCGCCTCCTTTGGCCCCTGGCAGAACTGGCGCATCTCGTAAAATTCTCCGTAATTCGGCAGAAAGGTTTTGGTCGTAAGGCCCAGAATCTTTCCTCTATTCAATGCTGCCGCCACATTATATAACTCTCCGCCCACGGTAAGGGGGACTCCCACGAACACCAGGGCGTCTTTGTCAGTCGTATGCTCTGCAAGCCTGTGAAGCGCAAGCCTCGCATCATTCAAAAGAATATCCTGTGCAAAAAGATCTCCGCAGGTATATCCTGTCACGCAAAGCTCTGGAAATACCACAATCTTGGCGCCTCTATCCACAGCCTCGTCAATCAGGCCGCATATCTTCTCTGTGTTATAAACCACATCCGCAACCCGAATATCCGGCGTCACCGCCGCCACCTTCAAAAAACCATCCTTCATCTAGCCGGTTCACTCCTTAACTATTTACTGCGTTTGATAATCTCCTTAAGTTCTTCCACCGTATATTTGTACGCCGTATTACAGAAATGGCACTTTACCTCAATATCTTCCCCGTCCTCAATCATCGCCTGGATTTCTTTCCTTCCGATACTCACAACCGCCTGCTCTACTCTCTCCTTAGAGCAATTACAATAAAACTGAGTTGGCATTGTATCGGTAATCTCCAATCCTAATCCCTCAAACAAAATCTCCAAAAGCTCCTCCGGCATATGCCCCTGCTTCAAAATTGAAGTCACAGAAGATAGCTTCTTTAAGTTCTCCTCCACTTTGCAGATGGTCTTCTCCTGGGCAAAGGGCATCATCTGTATAATAAATCCGCCGGCACAGTCCACCGTGTTATCCTTCTCCATCAGAACGCCAAGCCCCACGGAGGAGGGCACCTGCTCTGAATTGGCAAAATAATAGGTCAGATCCTCTGCAATCTCACTGGATACCAGAATGGTCTGCCCCGAATAAGGTTCTTTTAACCCCATATCCTTAATTACCTTTAGAAGCCCGATTCCGACAGCGCCGCCCACATCTAGTTTCCCGTTCTTTGGCGGAAGCATCACCTCTGGATTCCCTGCATATCCCTTCACATTGCCGTGACTGTCGGCTGTAACTGTAAGCCCTTCAATGGGCCCGTCCCCGCGAATCTGAAGGGTCAGCATATCCGTATCATTCTTCATCATGCTGCCCATCATCGCCCCTGCACTAAGAAGCCTGCCAAGGGCAGCCGTAGCCACAGGGCTGGTGTTATGGCGCTGCCTCGCCGTCTCCACCATCTGTCTTGTGGTGGCTGCAAACCCACGAACCTGGCCATCTGCGGCTGTGGCTCGTACTATATAATCTTCCATTCCAAAACTCTCCTTAAAAAACTACTTTCCATACTCCTGGGCAATCACACAGACACGCCCGCTGGTGTACATAGGCGCTTTCTTCGTGTATGCGTCATACGCCGCAATGTAGCGGAGCCCTGCCTTCTCAATCAGAGTCTTAATCTTCTCCAGGGTGTATGCCTTCTGCTGATGAACCTCCTGATATTTTCGGTAAAGGTCCGAATCCTCCTGACTCTGAACGAACAGCGTAAGCTGATATTCATTCGTCTTGTCCTCAGTCCTGTAATCATTCTCCCAGATAAAACTGCATTCTTCCCGTTCCTCTGCAATTACTCTATCTCCAAGTATCTCTCGGTACTTATATTCTGTGTTAAAATCAAAGATAAATATACCCTGTGGGTCCAGGTAATTATTCACAAGCTTGAACACTTCTGTTAATTCCCCATCATCTTTTAAATAATTAATGGAATCACAGACGCTGACCACAGCCTTGACTGTACCATATAGTTCAAATGCCTGCATGTCCTGAAGAAGATACAGGATATCATGGCCGCTCTTTATACGTTTCTCCATGGCAAGCTCAAGCATGGACTCAGAATTGTCCACACCGATCATGTCATAACCCTTTTTTGCCAGTAATTCCGTCATGATCCCTGTCCCACAGCCAAGCTCTAACACCAGGCCGTCGAAGATATCGTATTCTTTCAATATATCATGAAGATAATCTGCCCACTGTTCGTAAGGTACATTATCCATAAATGTATCATATACCTCAGCAAAACTTGTATATGCCTCCATCTTATTCTCCTTCGCCATCAGTATTCTAATAATACACGCATTAGCGTGTTTCTTCATTATATCATGGCTTTTTGGGTTTTTCAATAATGGAAAGGAATAAGACGTTCTTCCGTCTCCACTTACCCAAGAAGTTTTCCTTCTTAAGCTCTCGCCTTGCTCTATATGTCCGCCTGGGAATACTAATCCCCCTGCATATCCCGTTCCCTTTTTCTCTTGCACAAGGATTCTATGTTCATCATAAACCAAACACATATTGGTCAACTCAACTTGTGTTTTTCTTGGCACAAACCCCCCCACTTCCTCATCATTATAACCTCCGGTCATGTTTTTTCAACCACGCTGTCAAAAACTACCCCTGTCTTTAAAGTTTCAAGCCTGTCTTTTCTGTGGGCAATAAGGATTAGAATTGATTTTTACCGCCATGAAATAGAACGCACGTCAAAAATGAGATGCCGCCCATATCGGTTGGCATCTCATTTCATATTCTATAACTGATTAAGCTTCTCTAAAAACGCAATGTAAAATTCTCTTTCTTTGGCACACTCCCGCTGAACCGCTAAGCTTGTAGAAGTATATACAGCAGGATGCTCCAAATTAAACAGTGCCTGCTTCGTCGCCTGGATTGCAGATTCCACACTATTCCCAAGGATATCCAAATTTTCTGTTTCCCCTCCCATCGTTTTAATGCATCTCTGGACCATCATCTCCGATATATGTGTCATCTGTCCATTACTTTTAATCCCAAGACCATTGGCATTTACTTCTTTTGCCGCCTCCATCCACGCATTCTTTACGTCCAGCGGGGCATTGGGGCCAACCATATCAAAGGCTTTTTCATCATAATCTATTGTTTTATCCTGCGCCGCCATTTTTGCTGCTATTTCCATAAATCCCGAAGCTGTGGATTCAGTACTACTCTTTGCTTTCCTTGTTCCGTACCATGCCGGATTCCCCATGGCTGCAATTCCATTTAAGCTCATTTTTCAAATCCTCCATTTTCTTTGTTCTGTCAGCCCATCTGTCGGTCTGGGCCCTTTCTGCTCCCTTGTAATAAGTCCAAGCAGTTCTTTACCTCCATGTAAACATACCGAATTAACTTCCCCTGTCAAACTTCATGCCGACCTCGCCTCCTTAATACCTTGTCTTATCCTGCGCATATAATTTAACGCTTCGTAAATTATATCGACAGATACACCTGTTTTGTTTACTTATTGTTTATTTTAATCCTTTCATCATGCGGGATGAAAGCAGACATTCATCCCCATTGACCATGTAAATCACCCGATTCTGGAAATCAATTTCCCTGATATTGTCCTTGTTCACCAAAAATGAGCGGTGGCATCGGTAAAATCGCTTATCCACCTCTTTTTCAATCTCTTTGATTTTCCCCAAAAATTCCATCTGACGATTTTTACAATGTAAAATAATTTTGTGTACATTCGGAGACGTTTCAAAAAAGAGAATATCATCATAATCTACTGTAAATACCTTTTCATTCACTTTCACAGAAAAATTTGCGTGCACTTTATTATTGACAGACGCAAATCTTTGATTCGCCTTGAGAATACAATCATATACTCTTTTTCCCAATTCTTCAGGAGCATCCTTCAAAATGAAATCCAATGCCTCTAATTTATAAATAAATGTCATGTAGCTCATTTCCGAATGGGTGGTAACAAAAATAATAAATCCTCTCGGATCATATCTTCTGATTTCCTGTGCCAAAATCAGTCCTGTCATATCTGTACCCAGGGCAATATCCAGAAAATATATTCCAACCTCCTCTGTTTCTTTCACTTTTTCCAGGATTTTATAGGGATCTTCAGAAACACAGTAAAGTTCCATGTCCAATTCTTCCATAAGGACAATATTTTCAACCACCTTCTGTATTTTATCTCTCTCCGCTTCTATATCTTCACATATATATATTTTTAACATACTGCATCTACTCCTTATCATAGCGAATACAAGGCTTTCCGGCTGTACCAGAGATATTTCTTTTTTGATATTATACAAAACGCCTAAAATTTGTCAATGAAAAGCATTGCCAATCCCCATCATTTTGCACATGTTTACATAAACCGCCAAAACGAAAGCAGCCAGAAGGCTCCTCTCGTTTCAAGCAGCTATAAAGTATTAGTCCTTCATTAGCTCTAAAAATGTATCTTCCAGAGTTTCACTTGCCTCATAAAGCCCTGTCATCACCACATTATATGACGCCAGTAATTTTGCAACATCCTTCTTTTCATCTGCGCCAATCCTGATTCGTACCTCCTGCTCATTCTGTGAAACCACATGGTATCCATTTTCCTGAAGAATTTTTTGTGCTGCTTCCGTATCCAGGCTTTCCATTACATAAGTAATCTGTTTTTCTTTCTTATCATCGTGGAAATCCATAAACTGAATGATTTCACCTTTTTTGATTATAATTGCCCTGTCACACATTTTTTCCAATTCGCCCAATAAATGACTTGAAATCAATACAGTGATATTCTTTTCATTTGCGATTTTCCTAATATATTCACGGACTTCATAAATACCTTTCGGGTCCAGTCCATTGGTAGGTTCGTCTAATACCAAAACATCAGGATCCTTTAATAAAGCCTGGGCAATTCCCAATCTCTGTCTCATGCCAAGGGAATATGCTTTGACATTCTTATTCGCAGCATCCATAAGCCCTAACAATTCCAGCAATTCTCCTACCTTCTTTTTTCCCACGCCATTTAGTCCGGCAAAGTACATTAGATTCTGATATCCCGTGTTGTATGGATAAAAACTAGGTGTCTCAATCATGCAGCCGATATCCCTGACACCGCTTAAATCCACTTCTCCGGTATAATTTCTGGTCAATCCGACTAAGATTTTCATAATACTAGTTTTCCCTGCTCCATTGGGCCCAATTAGTCCGACAATCTCACCGCTTCCAAGCTCAAAGGATACTTTATTTAAAATCTGAAAATCTTTTGCTCTTTTACTGACATTGTTAATTCTTAATACACGATTCATTTTCAATCTTCTCCTCCTAATCCTGTTATTCAGTTTTTTCTTAACAAATTTATTATAAAACAAAAATCTCTATGTTTACATTTTCTGTCATAAATGCCCATTTTTAAATCATAAATGCTTTTTCTTGCCAATTTTCCCGCTATGAAGTATAATAAATTCAAAGCCAAGATTCGTATGCGAGTCTTGGCTTTGGGTTTGCGCCGGTTTTACTGGTAAAAAGGAGATTTTTATGCTTACACAATATTTGATTGCTTCCATACTTATAGCCTTTTTGTTGACTTGTGATATTTTTATTTTGGTCCACCCACATCTTTCCTTAAAAAAGTACCCTATTTTCTTTTTCTCATTTTCAGCACTTTTTTATATACAGATATATTTTACCTTTTATCCCATGTTATTTGTTATACTGGTGGTAAATTCTATCCTGTTAGTGATATTTACTAAGAAATTATATTTTGTTTTTTATATTCCGCTTGGTTATATTTTTAACTGTGTTTTAGGCAATTTAATGGGGTTGACAGCCAATATAATATGGGATCTCTCAGTCAAAGAATTAAATGCTGATATATTATATTTAACCATATATGGCATTTCTACATTAGCCGCCAGTTGTCTCATCCTTTATCTGGTCAGACGATTTTTTCAAAAATATCTTATTGATACTTTTGAAAAAATGAGCAAAAAGCTGCTCTCTTTGATTGCTTTAACCCTTTTGCTCTGCGCATTTATGGTTTTCACAATGGCTTCTTTTTTTGATAACATAGATATTACACACAGGGAATACTTTTTAATGGCTTCTTCTCTTGTCCTTTATTTTCTGTTTACAATTAGCATGATTTTTATCGTACTGCACACCACCAGAAAAAGCTACGAAGCACAGAAAAAAATGGAATATCTGGAAAACTTAAATGAATACACTAGAAACTTGGAAATGGTATATGATAATCTGCGGTCTTTCAAGCATGACTACATCAATATTATGGCTTCCCTGGCTGCCTATATTGATGAGAAAAAATATGATGAGCTGGGAACCTTTTTCTATGAATATATTTTACCAATGCAGAAAAACCTTACGCAAAAAAACGGAACGTTGAACAACTTATTGCGCGTCAGGATATTAGAATTAAAAAGTATTTTATATACCAAGCTGCTCTTAGCCGTCAATCAGAATATCCAGGTGAACCTTGATATTCCGGACGAAATTGATTCCATTCACATGGAGCCCATTGACATGACAAGAATGCTTGGAATTTATCTGGATAATGCCATAGAGGCATGTCTGGAAGCAGAGCATCCAGTCATTAATTTTCATCTGGGCAAAATGAATCAGGATATCGTATTTATAATATCGAATACGTTTATTGACAAAGGGCTTTCCGTTGCACAGATGCATAAAAAGGGCGTGACCACAAAGGGCGACGGACATGGGCTCGGCCTTTACAATGTGTCCGAAATCTTGAACCGCTATGACAATATTTATCACGAAGCTTTAATTAAGGACAGCTTGTTCATTCAGCAAGTCCAGATATCATAAAAGGTGTACATCGGTACGCCTTTTATGATATCTGCTTTGTTAAAGATTGGTCTGCTCCTTATAAATCTTTTTTCTGTAAAACGGCCACACCAGCGATTGAAAATGCAACACCTGTGATAATAAATACTGCAATATTTTTGACACTCCAATCCTGATACATCAGGAGCTGATCAGAAAGACAAAACAACACATAATCCATTACTTTTCCCAGAGCCGTTATTTTCTGTCCGATCAGTTGCAAAACACTCGGCATTATCCAAAACAGTACGATCAGATAGATAAAAGGCGTAATAGTTGTGTTCAGAAAACATGTAATCATGATTGCCGTTGCGCCTATGGCAAAACCATAAATCATATAAATCAGGATTTCTTTTCCAATGGTTCCAATCAGCATGGCCGCTGTCCATGGCTGTTTACAGACAGTCAATGCGATATCGTAAAAAATTCCGCCGCATAATCCAATCAACATACTGGCAAGCGCTATGCTCACAATTTTTGCCGTGATAATCTGGATTCTGCTGCTTCTTGATGTAAAAACAAATGTCGCTGTTTTCAGATCAAATTCTTCCCCTAAACACTTTGCCGCTAAAAACATGATTAAAATACTGGAAAAATTTCCATAAAATGCGATTACATTGTGTACCCCAAAACTATCCGGAAACATATACGCACCGTATGTCATTCCTCCACCCATAATCAACACCATAATCAGACCTAATAGAAACTCTCTTTTTTTCAGCAGCTTTACTAATTCCAACAATGAAATGTCCATCGTTTTTTTCATTTCTGTGCTCCTCCTTTCGATTTAATATCATTATAAGCATTTTTAATTCCCATGCCTGTTTTTTTCTTAAACGGTCATAAATCTGTCATAAGCGTATCTGTAACTGCTTCTACCCGTTCCTTCGCAATCCCAAAAGCAACCTTACGAGTCTTTGCATTTCTCCAATACACTCATCTATAGTCTCAAGATAATAAAACCATGTCCCATCCTTCGCTTCTTCACAAAGGTATGTAGTCTTTTCAGCCCATTCAGAACTTGCGTTGAATATTTTATATCCTTCATCCTCAACGCTTACTCCACTTATCAGCAGGTCCTGAAACTCAACTGTTACAATTCTGCCTTTATTTCTTTCCCTGCTCCATTCTCCGAAACGTATTTGTTTACAAGTTCTCTTACTCTTTCAAAATTATTCATCAGGCTGGGTCTCCTCAAGCTTCTGCTTAAGTTCAATTAAGCTATCTTCAATATTAGCTACATCAACAAAGAATACATGCACTGTTGTTCCATCTCCTGAATCAAATGAAATATCTGGGTGTCCTCTCATTTCATCATTCAACGGATATAACAACCAAATCTCAGATGTCCCATATTTCTTTGAGTATGCATACATCTGATACATATCTTCCTGCGAAATACCATAATTCTTTCTATCGTTATTCACTAAGCTTTTCCACTTAGTATCCATTATTACAATGCGCCCTTTACGTTTAAGAACAATATCCGGTCTAAGTGAGAACTGTTTCCTCGGTTCAACAAACAAATAGTATCCTTTATCTTGAGTTGAAACCTCCCACCCATCTGAACATGCTACCTTTTTCATCTGCTGTGCAACATAACGCTCATATACTCTTTCCATTGGAAACAGCAGCGCTCTTGAACTATTCTTTCCAGAAAAAGTAGTAAAGCTTTTATTCATAAGGAGTACCTTAGACCACTGCATCAACATTTCATAATCCTTGGTGCTTCTATCAATTACAACAGCCGAAAAGTCCTTCTGATAATTTGTAGATGGAGCCACCATCTCAAATGCAATTAATAACTGTCTTATTTCTTTAGAGTTCTCTGCACTGGAGGTCAGCTTCTGCAATTTTATCAAGGTAGCCTTTATCAGCTTGTTTTCTGCCCTATTCGGATGAAATTCATCAAATGCAACCCAAAATCTTTCCTTATGTACTGTATTAGCTCGGATATGTTTACTCACCTGAAGTTTTCCCCTATAGAACCGCAAGTTGTCTTCCTGTTCAACATAAGCAGATTTGATTCCATGCTTTACAAGTCGCCTTACTTCCTGAAGATACATGTTAATGAATATTTCATATAAATTCATTCGATCAACTTTAAGACTGGCATCACTAAAAGCTTTACTAGGGAAATCCTTCATGCTTCGCAACATTTTGAGGAATGTCCGTTTTGTTTTTGCACATCCAACATCCTCTCCATCGCCAAAGCTAATCTTTGGAAGCACCTGTATCTGATATCCATTTCTCATCTGTATCAGGCCAACATAGTTTTTAATTGTAACAACGTTGCCAACATTTCTCTTATATGCAATTCTCATGAATTCGAGTGCATCTGTATTCTCCTCATCACCAGTATACTTATGGATAAACTCTACGAGGTTTTCAAATGCTTTCTCAGGCAAATATTTATAATTATCATCGTCTTTATAATCTGCATTTCCAGTAATCGACTCAAACTCTCTTACTTCTAACAGCTTATCCATGTTATCACCACACTCTTACATAATCTGCTTATAGGCCTTGATGTTATCAATAGCCACTTTATTAATTGAATATTTTTTCTCTGGCAAGTCTGCGATATCATCTGCATTACCTTTAAAAATATCCTTAACCCTAATGTCCTCATCGAGAATGAATTTAGTGTCATCCTCTTTCTTGCCATTATCTCCGAGAACAAGCTGTATCTTCTGATAGTCTTCATAGAAGTATTCCTGCAAAAGAGGAATTACACACTTCTCAAAAATGGAGCTGAGTACATGAATTGACGAATCCTTTGCAAGTTTTGTAAAGAACGCATGTCCAATAGTGTGCTCACGATCATATAAGAATGTTATTCTTTCATTTATTGTTTCCAGCATTGCTGCAACATCTAAATCTTCTACCTTATCTGCACCAATCTTTCTTAGAACATTCGCATCCGGCAGCATTTCAATAAACTGGAAACGTCTACGAAGAGCTGTATCCATCAATGCAATCGATCTGTCTGCCGTATTCATTGTTCCAAGAATATAAACATTAGAAGGTACGCTAAACGTGTCTCCAGAATAAGGAAGAACTGCTGATGCGGCTTCCTCCATACCTGCACGCTTAGTTCCTTCAATTAATGTAATAAGCTCACCAAAGATTTTTGAAATATTACCTCTGTTAATTTCATCAATGATAAAGACATACGGCTCCTCATTTTCTACAACTTCTGTTGCTTTTTCATTCAAAGAATACTTCTTTGCTACATCAAGAATATCCTTTAACTGCATGTTAGGAGCCTTTGCAAATGTCATTCTATGAAGAAGCTTATCTCCATTTATGCTAGTAATATTCTCATCAATATTTGTTGCAAGCCAGGTTACTTTACGTGATAGCTGATATGTTTCCTTTGAAGTCAATTCTTCAATATCACCGGTTACAACACCAATACCATCAATCGTTTTTCTAGTCTTAAATGACAGAATAATATCACCAATAGCCACATCCTCAACAAAAGCTCTAGCATCTGAAGTGTCATAATCAAAGCCCATTCTGGCGTTACCTTCATGGAAGCATTCCTGCTTCACTGGATTCATCTCCCCACTCATTATTGTGAGCTTCCAAATCTGAGCCTGTGCATTTACTAAGGTGCCTGTTTCATTACTCTGGATCGTCTTTGCATCATCACAAAATTTTTTGAATACACCAGGCTCTACTGTATATCCAACTTCTTTCTTTGTCTGATCTACAATAGGTTTTATTCCTTCGATAAATTCTTCGTATCCATATGACTGATGGAAGGTAGTAAATACAATTCTTCCGGCCTTTTTTAATTTGTTATATTCATCCATAACCTCCTTGTATGGTCTTTCCCTTACTTCCTCTATACTTTTTCCAGTACATATTGCCACTGCATAAATGGCAGTATTATATGTCTTACCTGTTCCAGGAGGTCCATACAAGATCATATTCTTGTCAAATTCAGATGCTTCAGGTCCTTCTTCAATTCCTTTTTTATATTCAAGTCCGATATCTGTTAAGTCCATTTCCTTCAGAGCCTCCCATAATTCATTTCGCATTTTATATACATAGGCTCCGCTATTGGCAGCTTTCCCTGCTTGTCCTAAAAATGCTATTGGAAAGACTCTCTTAACCTCTCCATCTGGGCAAGGCGCCTTTTTGAAATAATCAAGAGCACGTCTACTGGTGTTATATACGCTGCTAGTGTATACTGTAGGGTGTCCCTTATATTTGTCTGATAAAATTTTAGGTGAAGCAACTCCACCAATATCAAGGAAACATTTCAGAACTCTCATGCATCCTTTGTGTGAAGGATACTCCACATCTTCAATAAATCTCCTCCAGTCATCCTTTGTTAAATCAACTGGATACTCATCATATGATGGCCAATAACCATCCCCCGCACCTATAAGTGCTTTCCACATTTTTCTCAATTCAGGAAGAACTTCTGTTTTTATTTCTATTCCAGATGCCATTGGACTCCACTGCTGATCTGTAAGATGCTCGTTTAAATCATCCTGTAAAAGCATATTTTCCGTTTCATAATCCTGAATCCAGTCATACTCTGCATCAATGTGACGAGCCATGACACCTTGCGCGGCTTTCTCTGGAGAATAATGCAGTGCTTGATATGCCTCCTTTGCCACTCGACCATGCGCAATAATACCTCTTGGCTGGTTACCAGTTTTTATTAAGAATACTTCATCCCCATCAACAGGATGCTTATTTGAACACGTCCACGGTATTATACATGTCTCACCTTGTTTTGTAGCTACACACTGTTCTTTGTAATTCTTCCAAGGCCAGTTGTCAGGATTCCATGTTAATAACCAGGCTCTACCTTGCTCTGCTTTATCAATTACATGCTCGTAATAAGGAAGTATCTTATCTACCGCTTCCATTATCTCAGCATCAAATTCTTCGTTTGTTTTTCCTTCTGTGGTTTCAACATAGATACAAAGCTGAACCTTTCTAAGCCTTCCATCTTCAACCTGCACCTTTATATCCTCTTGCGGACCAGTAATAACTGATGGATTTCCCCATTCATTACTTCCTGACACATAAACCATTCCAGGCTGAGGTGGAATATCAAGGTGTGAATGATACTTTTTCATTATCTTCTTATCAGCACCATCATTCTTTATTTCTAAGCTGATACGATATCTTGCAGCACCATCATTCTTTTCCACAAATAAGGAAATGCTGATCGGATTTTCAGCCTGCTCTTTGTACTTCATCTGGGTCCACAAATATTTTCTTGTCTTTGTTTTAGAGCCGTCAAGCCATGATGCCGTCAAGCATCTATCTAATCCATATAAGGTCTTACAACGAGCTGCCATCTTCTCCATCTCAGCAACTGCATTCTGGCCTTTCTTCTTAATAGTAAGCAGGTTATTCTTCTCATCCACTGTTAAATTTTCTGCATCTGGGTTTGAATACGGAATTTCCTGATTGTTTGCCAGATAATCCAACACACCTATATAATCGATATCTATTGGTTGCATCTTTTTCATCACCTCTGAATATATATTGCGGACGAATTCCAACAATTCATCAATCGTGAGTAGCTGTCCATTTTTACGGACTCGTCTAGTAGCATCTCTCTGCCTCTGTAATTATCCACTAAGCACCATTAAATCATATTCTAATATTATATTCCTTTGGAGGAATATTTTCAATCTTCTTGAGGTTCATGCTTGTTCTCCCTTTTTAAATGCTCCAGTCCCTCGCGGAAGCTCTGAATCCAACAAAGTTCTGCCTCGCACATCATAACAAAGTTGTCATAGATCATTTCCCACATGAAATGTTCCTGTTTTGACCTGTTGGGGAAATTTTTCTCACGGCATTTTTCCTCTCTGCGCATGGCTAACTGCTGTGTCATAATTTTCTCATACCTGGCAAGCAGTTCCTCCACCTTTTCCGTCTCCAGACATCCGGCCCACGATAGCTGTATAAGAAAGGTTTTCTTAAATTCCGGCACTTCCGGTTCTTCACTCATCACCCATCGAAGCAATTCAGACATGCCGGATTCTGTAATGGAATAAATCTTTTTGTTTGGGGCGCTTTCCTGATACTGTATCTCGTTTGTCACAAAACCATTTTCCAGCAGCCTCATAAGCGCCTTGTAAATTTGGTTGTTGTTGCCTGACCAGTAGAGAAACGGAGAGTCCTGCATCACCCGTTTCACATCATATCCTGTAAGTGGTTTCCAACTCAACAAGCCCAAAATTGCGTAATCAATCATCATAATAATTCCCTCCTTATCATGTGTTAATTTTAACCTATGATATTGATTGCGTCAATCTCGCTTTACGGAGAAATTTTCCCTGTTTTCTGATGTAGGAATGAGTTTCTTTGACTTCCACGTTCCACTAAAATATCGTGTGCAGACAATCGCGGTGGCATCACCCCAGCCGATGCTCGTGGATACTGCAATAGCGAGAAAGCCTATGTTCGGCGCTAAAATCAGTGTTACCGCTAACCGAGTGACGATTGATGTGGCGGAATGAACAGCCGCAATGATTGTATCGCCAGCGCCCTCCAGCACACCGGCCAAGCAGTACATAATTGCCATGAGTGGATAAAACCATGCGCAGACGGTGAAATAGCTGTTTCCACTCGAAACGGCCTGCCCGTCGCTGCCGACGATGAGACTGATGATACTTTCCCCAAAGATCAGCATACATGCCGATAGTAGGGCTATTGTGCTGATGGAAATCATCAAGCTGAACCGCAGGCCCTTTTTTAACCGCTCCATTTGTCCGGCTCCAATGTTTTGACCGGTAAAAATGGTGACTGCATTCCCCAAAGACTGTACCGGAAGCAGGATAAAGGCTTCAATTCGGGTGGCCGCTGTCATTCCGGCAATCTGCTCTTTCCCAAACTGATTGATAACGTCTTGTATGAAGCAGGCTTCCTAAAAATATGGGGAGTGTAAACAGAATCAGTTGTTTCTGTAGATTTCCCGCGATTAACATGTTGTTGGATGTAAGCACCTCTTTTTCAATAACAGACCCTTGGACTAACAAAAAAATAAGACTCGACTATAACGCCAAGTCTTTCTTTATTATATTTGATTAAACAATCTCATCGTGGTATCTGGTCCAACTCCACCATTTTGTTTGCAGACTTTTTCTCCAACAAATGAGTTTCTTGATACCCTTACTGTATAGAGCTGATCTTCAAACAATTCTACCGCCTGTTCATTTATAACACAGCAAGCAATCATCATGTCTGGTTCAAGAATCCTTTTTATCGTATGGCCAGTGTTTATAACCGAATCAGCAATAATTACATTCTTTGTTTCAGGCTTGGTGAAATCTTCCCTCTTAGGATCATATAGCTGTAATTTACACCCTAACTGAAAATATATTCCTTCTGCCAAAAATATGCCGCCCCGGAGCATCGCCACCACCGTAGTTTCTTCTGGATTCATTTGAGGAAAGCCTTGTGACAAGTATTTCCCTAATTCCATATGAGCCTGTGCAAGTTTAACACCTGAAACTCCAGAATCGGACTTTGTTATTGAAATCAACTCATTTATTCTATCTGTCTTATTCACCTCAAACAACAGCTATACCCTCCGTATCCATATATTTTAACGAACGACTTAACGTACCGTCTGATTTCGTAATCAGATAACCTTCGTCTGCCTGTTTCAGCATATAATAATCGTTCATGCTGTCTCCATAGGCAATAATTCTAACACCCTTCTCTTGAAGGAATTTTGCAATAAAATATTTTGTCTCCGCAGACATCTGCTCACCACAATACATGGGCATTTTCAGTTCATTTGCTATTTCCTTCCATATTCCATAATATCCAGTTGTTAATATAATACATGGCATCCTAATCGTTTCTATAACAGCAGGATTAAAATGTACCCCCAATTCCTCAAATGGCCGACTTGTCCAATCAATGAAACGTAAGAAATCTGTCATTTCCCTTTTATGTCTCCACGCTTGGAAACCTGTATAAAAATTGCCATCAAATATGTGTGTCTTGTACCCCAAAACACTACTACTATCTTCAGTAGTCAACGTCCTGTCCCCATCTGCCAAGCAAATTTCCTTACCTTTTATCTGATCGAAAATACTATCAGCACTTTGCTTTGCATAGGCCAAACAACTATATCCTGCCGCCAGGCTATCTATAAATTCCAGTATCGTGCTTATATTCGGGAAATATCCTTTTTCCGGATTGTCACAAACATAAAAATCCTTATTATGTTTATGGCAATACTGCCGAAGTGATTCCAGTTCAGCCATCTGCCATTTCCCAATGTCAAAGGTAAGGTATTTTTTGTTTCTGACTGAGTCTTCCATTCTCATTTTAAGAATTGACGGATCCACATATAGATATAAAATCGCGTCATATAGTTCTCCGTCTTCTTCAGTAAATACAACTTCATCACCAAAGGAATAGTGTCCATCCATGATGAAATCATTCTTTTCTTTTAGCTTTGCCGCCAGTTTCCGTCTCACATGCTTTTTCTCTTCAGATGATAAAGAATGGAAATCTGGTTCCAGTTCTTTAAGCATGGAACTGCCTGCAAGCACATCAAAATTCCTAACTGCATCTAATATAAAAGTTTTTCCCGCTGTAGGAAGTCCATATAAACCTATTCGCATATTGTCTCCTTATAACATCGTGTCCTGTCGAATACCAACGATACCTTCTCCAAGTCACTGATAGGCAAACTACTCTCTCCCAATGCAGGCAGGTCTGCACAGTTTCCGCAGAAGTATATTTTCCCATTTGCATAGAAAAAATTATTTATGCCGACACCACATAAACCACCATACATCGTACAGTCATAGCCGCCTGTTCTAACATTTAATACCTGAGCAGCCTTCTCCAAAAACTTATGAAACTCATTTAATGTAATCCCATACTTACCAATCATCCTTGAAAAAGTTACCCTTGTATTAAACTGTCGGAAAAAGTCGGTTGTCTCATCTGCTTTTTCCAATATTTCTTTTCCCACAGTACAGTTCATTGGTGGATATTTACCATTAATCTTTTGGTATAACTTCATTTTTTCCATTACTTTTGCGTGCGTATTACATCTATACATGTCGTGGATTGATGTAACGCCGTCTATGGAAAATCCCAGATTAACTTTATGCTCCTTAAAAAACTCCAGCATATCTTCATCAACCAACAAGCCATTTGTAATAGAATATGCCGCAATACGCCCAGCAGCCAGATATTCGGAAATATATAATATGTATTCCTTCAATGCCTCGTATTCCAATAACGGTTCTCCATTACCGACAAATCCGATTTTAAACACTTCAATGTTATTACTTTCTATATAATCTATAATGTTATCCAGAATAATAAAGACATCCATTTCATCAGCTTGAATAGCGTCTTTCTTTTCATGGAAGTGACAGTATTTGCATTTTAGATTACATCTATTATTTATTGAGATACATATTCTATTTATCATCTTCTGCCTCTCTTCAAATTACGATCCTTCCTATAGTTTGCATCTCCACGATTGTATTGCACTCTTGCCGGACCAGACTTATGATATTTATCCACCCAGTCTGCCGCTGTTTTTCCATCTATATCAACAATCTTCTGATCCGCACCTGCTTCAATAAGAATTTGCCTGATATCCCAAGTACGCTTTCCTCTGTCATTCGCAAAATGACCATTCATACATGCCTTCATCAATGCAGTAAATCCATTTGCATCTTGCTGATTGATGCTGGTTCTTTCATCCCCACATAAAGCAATAACAAAATCTTTCTTTCCTTCCCATGCAGCCACCATTAATGGCATGTTCCCTTCATTTTTTTCACGTCTTAAATCCTTCTGGCGCAGTTTCCCGGAATCATATGGATTTCTGCTCCCTATATTAGGATTTGCCTTACATTCATTTAAAAGAAACAAAAACATATCCTTGTCTCCCGTTTGAACTGCATGAGTAAGCGGTGGAAAGTACCTTCTGCTGCAATCCCTCTTGTTTTTATCTGCACCATGCGCAATCAGCCACTCTATTTTTGCTTTTCTCTCTTCAAAAGTTGCCTTACGGTTTCGCACAGCAGAAATAATCAATGTATTTCCATCCGGTAAATATGCATCGATTTCTTCGGCATTTGGTATTTCACAATCCTCATATGAATCAGCGTAATATGCATCAATTTTTGATATCTTTGACATATTGATAAGCTCCTGTTTTGTAGCCATATACTCTCTTAAATGCAAAGCTGCAACTGATTCATTTCCTTTCAGGTAAGCTGAATAATCCGTATCTTCCGTTATAATGTCTACTTTACAGTGGTATTTATCAGAAGCTTCCTGAGCTATATAGATTATTTTACAATCTTCATTTTCTTCATCACTGTCTCCTGTATAGCCCATAAGAATAGTTCTATCCCCATAGCTGATTCCACGTATCACTTCCCACGCTTTTCTTCCTAATGGTCCTGACTTCTTGTTCTTAATGTTATCCAATTCATCTACAACAACTTTCGGAATAATCACCTTACTGTATTCTTTATTCAGTTCATCTATAAGCTGCGAATTTTTTAACAAGGCAGACGTGTCCGGGACAGCAACCCTTTCTCCCCGCAGAAATTGGTCCGTCTGCTTTTCTGACATACCGAATGCCTCACAATACTTTCTTGCAGTTTCAAACAAAGTTTTTTCACTGGTTTTTCCTGCTTCTACCCTTGAAATTGAAGATTTATTTGGTGCAATACCATTAACAGCCAGCTTCTGTGCCATTTCGTCCATCGTACAATTATTTTTCTCTCGAAGCTCCTTTAATCTTTTACATAAAAAAGCGATTTCATTTTCATTAGACATCAGAAATTTCCCTTCCAAACCTATTCACTAAAAAGTGGTTATCTTTCACATATCTATAATACCGCTTGTTGCAATTTTTTCAATATGCAGCCTGTTTTTTGCAACTCAAATGCTGTATTAGCAACTACTACATCCATTTCTTTTAAAAGTGCAACATTTTTTATCACTTTGCAACATAATAATAAAAATATCTGCAGTCATCATTTCGCCTCCGCAGGCCAATGGAGTAAAATTTTAAATTTACATCTATTTTCTTCGTAAAAACACAAGTTCATTTTTTACAAAAGTGACCGAAAAGCCCGGAAAATCACAATGTCATTAACTTAAGAAAAAGAACAATGCCGGATATCGTTACACCATTCTATAGGGTAAAGGTATCCGGCATTGTTTTGGATATGAAATCCTGATTAGCTTCTCTTATCTCCATAGCATCACTTCTCCTCGCTCTCAAATCTATATGTTTTTCTCCAGCCACTTTTCAACAATGTTTCTATCCCCATCCTCCATAACGGCGTGTTCACTGTCCTGAGAAATCGTTAAATCACACAGATACTTCCGTACAAACTTCTGAATCACTTCTGCCGACTGCATGTTATCCTTCCCGCCATAAAGAATTGCAGTCCAAATACCCCAATCACAAATGGGATGTTCCTTCACATACTGATAATAGTCCCATCTCAATGTATCAACAGGTATTGGTATTTCTTTTTCAATACACAGTCTTTCTTCCGTAACCTGGAATCATAAAAACATTTGCTGAATTAGATATTTTCTCTGCAATTTCCGCAAAAGCCCCGGCATACTCTTTGCGGGACATTTTTCCATGAACATAAATATATACTTTCTCTGATGCTTCACCCCAAATAATAATAGGAATACCTTCTATTGAAATTTTTAACTTTTTCATTTTCCGCTTATTCTCTCCTGATAAATACCTATTTTTTCATCCAGATTCCGCAGGTATTCTTCCCACTTTCTTTTCTCTTCCACTACAGATTTTCTGTGCTGTATCAGCAGTTCCATCCGCTCTGCCATCGTGTCGTCTCCCTGATACCGCAGATCAGAATAATGTTTAATATCCCGGAGCAGCATTCCGGTATCTTTCAGACGCTGGATAAATTTTACCCATTCTATGTCATCTTCACTGTAATCCCGTCTCCCGACACTGTCCCTACTTACACAAAACAGTCCTTTCTTCTCGTAATAGCGTAGTGTATATGCACTGATTCCAGTTATCCCAGAAAATTCACCAATAGTCATAACTATCCTCTTTTCAAAAAATCCTTGACTTAGACTATAATCTAAGAACTATCCTTTTTACAGTAGCTTGATATCTTATTGAACAGTAATTGTTTCATAAGACCATTTTACCAAACAAGGAGGAGAAAAGAAATGGAGAAAACAAGATTTCATACTGGTATGGAAAACTTAAAGAAAATTGATGGAGAAGGCGGCGAGTCTGTCATCCGGTCACTGGAGACAATTTCACCTGACCTTGGAAAGTACATTGTTGAATTTGCCTTCGGAGATATCTATGCGCGGAGCGGCCTCTCCTTACAGGAGCGGGAAATGATCACGTTAGCCAGCCTTCTCACTGCCGGAGGATGTGAACCACAACTGGAAGTACATATTAATGGAGCTTTAAATGTGGGAATTGCTCCTGAAAAAATCATAGAGATATTCTTACAGTGCATCCCATACACTGGCTTCCCCAAAGTCCTAAATGCAGTCTCTGAGGCAAAAAAGCTCTTTGAAAATTAAGGATTTTTTCTGTACTATAATCTTCTAAAAAGTACGTTCCTTTCACTGATTTTACCCCAGGGTAAAAATATGGCTGTGTCCTTAGTCAAACCAAACTGATAACACAGCCACATACCAGTCCTACATGCCCGGAATTGCCCGTATTACCGGGCTTTCTTTGAAAGCAGACAGACCGTTTCAATATTTGCTAATTCCCGATGCAGAATAATGAATTTCCGAATTATTATCTTTACTTATTCGGCCATTTCCAGGTAATTTATCTAAATAATCATAATCTTGGAAATATTTGTGATCATATTCTTTAAAAATTCTATTTCACTTGCCGAAATGGGAAAAGTCAATTTTATTTCCATTAACAGCTTTTTACAATAACCACTACATCCAATTTCTTTAACTGGTAGCACAAGATTTTGATACAGTCTATAATTTAACCTGGAATGTGTACAAGTTGCAGTTGAAAAATACAAAATCCCATCAAAACTTCTGTCCGATGTAATCAACCACTGTGTAATTAACTGCGGAACAATATACTCTTCCTTAAATACTCCTTTCTTTTTTGACACATCTACTTTTACGGAACAAGCCATAATAATTGGAATCATTTTTAAATAGTTAATGATTATTTCCTCATTATCTGCATCATTTTGATCGCAAAGGTGCTTTTTCAGTTCATATGGCAATAACCCAATGGTTATTAAATTATAATCCTTTGGTATCTCAATTTTTGTAAAATACATATCTTGTTCTTTTGGTCTTCCAAGTTCTTCATAGCACGTATACGGTGTTGTTCCTAAATACATACAAGGGAAACCCGACACACTATATCTTTGATTTTTTACAAGATACCTAGATTCAAATGGAATATGAAAAAAATCTTCTTTTTTGTCAAAATTCTCTTTTTTTGTCAGAACGTAAACGTGCTCTATAATATGTTCGTAATACATATTTCCCATAATATTCGCTTATACGCTTAATAGCAAATTCACTCTTTTCCACTACATTATTAAAAGTAATGCATGCCCCTGTGATATCCCCCAATAGGTATTTATGTATCGCACTAATAATCCCTTCCGTTGAAATTTTAATATCTTCTATTGTATTTTCCATATTTTCTGAATAGTGTACTTGATTAAATTCTTTGAGTTCCTTAATAAAAATATTAAACTTCTCTTTTAACAGTCTCTCTATCCCCCAAACATCATTACTATATGGTAAATCTAAATTTTTGCTACCCAATAAATGAAACATTTTCATAAACTATACTCCTATATTCAAAAAACAATACGTTTCTTCCGTTTACTCCACAATTCATAAATTTGTCCGATTACAGAATAGATTTTCTCATTCGACAAAATTCAGCGTTTCACCGAAAGTTCATTTTTCTTACCCCACCTGCTCTAAGGAAACATATTTTCAGTCTCACAAAACAGAAAACACAGAAACATATCGACCTCTGATCGCCTAAGCCCTTTGATTTAACGGGCTTTCCAGGTGAGCAGATAGACGATTTCAACATGTGATACTTAGGCTATAACCAAAAAAGTCCACATTTGCCAAAAACCTTTGAAATTCGAGGGCACTGAAAAACTCTCATTTTTTTGTGGGAGTTTTTCTTTCTTCTATAAAATACAATGTCAGGTATTATGATTCATATAAAAACATAGGCGGTTTTATCATCCGGCCAGTGCAATCAACTTCGTTATTCTCTTAATATTTGCTGCGAATGCCATAAAATACATTTGCAATTCCATAGCAAACAATCCCACGGAATCTGCTCTGCCTAATCCGTGGGCTTCCTTTAATTCCCCATTCTTTTTTTCAATCCGGTGTCGGATCTTCAGGCGTTCCTGAAATTTTTCGCTTGCTTCAAATTCCAGCCTGCTCCGGTTCCTTTGGCTTGCTTGAGTAATACTATAGCTGTGGGGTTTTCCCTTCCCTACTTTACACTGTCCTTTTAGCGGGCACTTATCGCATTTTTTCTTGCTGAATACGTAATTCCGGTACTGGTTCCCGTTCTTTGCCTCCCGCTTCTCAACCCGCATGGCTAATTCACCCGCCGGACATTGCAGCATCTTTGCGTCTTTGTTAAAACTGAAACCTTACTCAAGTTTTGATGTGGTATAAAAAAAGTTGACAGCTTATTCTCAAGGATTTCATAATAAAACCAAGAGAATAAGGAGGTATTCAAAGTGGCACGTAAATATGACCATGAATACAAAGTACAGGCAGTAAAACTTGCCAAAGAAATCGGCGGCGCTAAGGCTGCTAAAGAATTAGGAATCCCTGAAGGAACCATCCATACATGGCTGAAAGCCGTAAGAGCCGGTAAGTTAGACATTGGGGAAGGTTCCCATACCCCTGCCAGTGCAATGAGCCTGTCAGAAGAAATTACCATGCTGCGTAAGCGGGTTAAGGAGCAGGACAAAGAAATCCGACGTCTGGAAGAAGAAAACGAATTTCTGGAGGAAGCCAGCGCTTTTTTCGCCGCCAGCCGTCGCAAGTCAGCAAAAACCAGAGGATGATATTCCTGGCTTTGAAAACAGAGGACGGCAGGATTACCAGAAAAATTTCATTTTATTGCCGGATGCTTGGTGTCAGCCGGCAAGGCTTCTATAAATATCTCGCGAACAAAGACCGTCCCTGGAAGTACCAGGATCTGGCGGATGCCATGAAAGAAATCATCAGCGAGGATGAATGCAATGATACTTATGGACGGATCCGGATGTATCAGGCGTTGCTGCTAAAGCAGCCGAAGGGAGTACATATCCCCAGTGAGAGGACTGTGTACAGGGTCATGGATCGGATTGGCCTGGGCCACCGTCCAAAGCGCAAACCGAACGGAATTACAAAAGCGGATCGGGAAGCGATGAAATCAGACGATCTTTTAAGGAGGGATTTCCGTGCGGATGCCCCATTGGAAAAATGCATCACAGATATCACGGAGATTCCAGCGTCCAATGGGAAACTGTATGTATCTGCGATTTTTGACTGCTTTGATCTTAGCGTTCTCGGTCTTGCAATGGGAACAAATATGAAAGCAGATTTGTGTATCCAAACATTGAGGAATGCCCTGACAGCTTACCCTGCACTGGAAGGCGCAGTGATCCATAGTGACCGGGGAACACAGTATACCAGTGAGTGTTACCGGAAGACCATCCTGGAACACCATATCCATCAAAGCATGAACAGTGCCGGAGGACGCTGCCATGATAATGCACGCTGTGAAAGTATGTGGGCCAGAATGAAGACGGAACTTCTGTACGACCGCCATGACACAAAACAAATGACTGTAGAGGAATTAAAGGTACACATTTGGAGATACTTCCTCAGCTACTGGAATAACCGAAGGATCTGCTCTGCAAATGGCGGACTTCCTCCTATGATAAAACGCAGGCAGTATTATGAGGCTTTGGAACTGGCGGCATAGGCAGTGATACCCTTGAGAAAAATGTGTCAACTAATATTGACAATATCATAAGAATGGCAACCGTTTTCTATGTAAGTTTGCCGCAGTACGGTCCGAATTCATGTATGATTGACAGAATGGTTTTCCTGTCCTCCGCCGTACACAAAACAGCGACTTTCTCCAAGCATTCCAGCTGTTCCTGTGATAGCGTGTTCTGGTTCTTCCCAACGCCGTCCATCAGGAAGTAGCCGCCGTTATATCCCTTTTTTGAAATGACCGGGAGTTCCTCTCCTATGACTTCAAAATCCCTGCTGATTGACTTCCTGCCTACGCAGTATCTGCCCATAAGTTCCGCCACGGTCAGCTTCTTTCCTGCCAGCAGCATACGCTCAATCTCCCTGCGCCGCTGGAATGCATGGTCTAACATTTTTTCACCCCCTTTCACCGCTGTTTCTGATGTTAATTGTAGATAAAGTAATACCCCCTCTATGGGGGCATTGCCTGAAAAAATTTATAATTTTTTCCGCAATGCCGGAAAAGGCTGGAACCTTTTCCGTGAAGAATAGCAAGCACTGCCTGTGTTCCCTCACAGGCTCCAATCTTTCAAATTCCCTCGAAGCGGGAACTTGAAAAAATTGGCTTGTAGGGGGCATATCCCCCTAACCCCCTTTGCGCTCAAAAAATCGCAAACTGCCCTGCCGAAGTTTTTGATTTTTTTGCACGAATGCCCCATGTATGAGGGCATTTATTTTTGTAAAATCCCATTAAAAAACTGATAAGGAGAAAAAAACAAAAATGGCAAACCGTGAGCGCAAAAATGAGCTAAAAATATATCTAAGCGACAAGGAGCAATACATACTGGAACAGAAAGTAAAAATCTCCGGCATGAAAAGCAAATCCACCTTCCTGCGCCGCCTGATTTTATACGGCTTTGTCTATGACATTGACTATTCCGATTTACGGGAATACAACGCCACACTCGGAAAAATCAGCGGCAACCTGAACCAGATAGCAAAGCGAATGAATGCCACAGGAAATGTGTATAAAGCCGATGTGGAGGAAGTGAAAAAGCTGATGAAACAAGTATGGGATACACAATTAGCCATGCTTTCCAGACAGCCAAGCATGAAGCAATAAACCCGAACAGAATTCCCGCCCAAAACAGGGGAGTGTAAAATAAAGTGTGTAAGTTAGAAATACAACAAATCTAACTGCATACTTTATTTTTCTATATAAAGTGTGCTACACTCACAGAAAGGATGAAGAAAAGGATGGGTACAGCACTTATGGCACGTAAAAATAGTCAGAATACTAGAGGGGCTGCAATCGCAAAGGCTATTATGGAAGAATACCAGCCACAGACAAGGGAAGAAATGCAGGATGCTATCAAAGACGTCTTTGGGCCGATGTTTGAGGCTATGCTCCAGGGAGAGATGGATTCCCATCTGGGGTATGGGCGTAATGAGCGCGGGGAAAAGGAGACGACAAACAGGCGTAATGGTTATTCCCATAAATCTGTCAATTCTGTTTATGGAAAGCTGGATGTTGCTGTTCCAAGGGACCGGGATGGCAGCTTTGAACCGAAAGCAATCCCAAAACGTACCAAAAACGTCAGCGGGATTGAAGATAAGGTATTATCCATGTATGCACGAGGCATGAGCCAGCGTGATATCGCAGATACGGTAGAAGATATATACGGTTTTGATATCTCCCATGAAACCATTTCAACAATTACGGATAGGGTGATCAGAACCGCGGAAGAATGGCAGAACCGTCCACTGAAAAAGTTCTACACGTTCCTGTTTGTCGATTGTATTTACGTTACCATACGAAAAGAGATGGAGACAAAAAATTGTGCGGTATATGTGGTGCTGGGTTATGACGCAGACGGCAGAAAGGACGTGCTGGGGCTGTGGATTGGCGAATCAGAAGGAAAACACTATTGGATGCAGATCTTTGACGAGATCCGTGCAAGAGGTGTGGAAGATGTGCTGTTTATCAGCATGGATGGAGTATCCGGTCTGGAAGAAGGGGCAAGGAGTATCTTCCAGGATGTAGTCGTGCAGAGATGCATCGTACACCTGATCCGAAATGCTATCAAGTACATACCATCAAAAGATTATAAGGCATATAGCGCCCAGTTAAAGAAAGTATACGGAGCGCCTAGTCTGAAAGCAGCGGAAGCTGAATTTGAGCGTCTTAAACAGGCATGGTCAAAATATCCCGGAGCAATAGACGTATGGATACGCAACTGGCAGCATGTAGCCCAGCTTTATAATTATGGGAGCGCGGTCAGGAAGGTGATGTACACGACAAACGCCATAGAGTCTGTCAATTCGAGTTTGAGGAAAGTCACGAAAAGGGAGCGTTCCCCAATGAGGACGCTGTACGAAAGGCCTTCTATCTGCGGATTGTGGAATTGTATAAAAAGTGGAATGACCGTCCCGTAGCCAATTGGGCATTAGTACGTAATCAGCTTGCCATGGATGATAAGATGCAGACACGCATTCTCAAATATGAGCAGTGTTGATTCTGAGACTGTAAATAATCTTGTGTCTTTGGAGAAATAATCTTTACTGGTAGGAATCAGATATGTAGAAATCTGCTGTCGAATATCATTACTTTTATGTTGTCGAATTCTTTTTATGATAATAGTATTACCAGATAGTCAGGTTTTATACATATTTATTGATTTTTTGGCACACCAATCAGACATTAGCAGCAGAAACTCTTTCCGTGGGCTCTGCCCACACCCGGCCTCCGGAATAAGACCGGGAATTTCTGGCAATACTGCTAATGCCGATGAAATAAGGCCGGAACGTTTTGATGCGATATGTCGTTCCGGCTTTTCATTTTACAGGTACCGGGTAAGCCTCTCCCCGTACAGGACGATCAGCTGGTTCAGCACCTGGTCCCAGTTTCTGTAACGCTGTGTCCATTTTTTGATCACATTTCCACTGGCAAGATAAAGCATCTTTTCCAACGCGCTGTCGCTGGGGAATACACTCTTTGTCTTTGTCACTTTCCGATACTGGCGGTTCAGTCCTTCTATGATATTTGTAGTATACATGATACGCCGGATATCATCTGAAAACTGAAAGAAGGAACTGATGTCTTCCCAGTTATTCTCCCAGTTACTTATCGCATAGGGGTATTTCCTTCCCCACTTTTCTTTGATCTTTTCCAGTTCTGAAAGAGCAGATGTTTCATTGGGGGCATTATATACTGCCTTGAAATCTGAGGAAAATTTCTTCAGGTCACTGTAATTGACATATTTGAAAGAATTGCGTAGCATATGGATGACACACCTCTGGATCTGGGCATCCGGATAGACTGCCCCTATCGCTTCCTTAAAACCGGGAAGCCCGTCCACGCAGAAGAACAGTACATCCTGTACACCGCGGTTTTTCAGATCATTTAACATGCCCAGCCAGAACTTGCTCGTTTCATTAGCTCCTACTGTGATGCTCAGGATATCTTTGTAACCATCTGCTGTGATGCCCAGCACGATATAAGCCGCCCGGCTTAAGATGCGCCCATCCTCCCTGACCTTGTAATGGATGCAGTCCATGAACACAAAAGGATAGATCGGATTCAACGGACGTGACTGCCATTCCTTTATTTCCGGCAGGACCCTGTCTGTGATCTTGCTGACCATTTCTGCTGACAGTTCCATCCCGTAAAGATCTTGTATCTGGTCATGGATGTCTCTTGTGCTCATGCCCCTTGCGTAGAGGGATATCACTTTTTCCTCTATCCCGGAAATATCCCGCTGGTATTTTGGGATCAGTTTTGGCTCAAATTCCCCTTCCCTGTCCCTTGGGACATCGATCTGGAACTCACCATACTGGCTCTTCAATGTTTTAGGGGTATGTCCATTTCTCTTATTGGATGTAGGAGCCTCTCTTTTCTGATTCTTTTCATAACCGAGAGACGCATCCAATTCTGCCTCCATGAGTTCCTGAAGGATATCCTTGAAGCTGTCTCTGAGCAGGCTGTAGACATCAGCTACGCTGTTTAGGTTGTTATCTGCAATAATCTGTCGAATCTGTTCTTTTGTTGCTGGCATAAAAAATCCTCCTTTTCGATAAGAATTGTCATATCTTGATTCTTACCAAAAAAGAGGTATTTTTTTCCAAAGACACAAATTATTCTACACTACCTTGATTCTGCATGTAAAACCGGCAGCTTTGAAAACTGCCGGTAAGGAAATTTTATAAAACTTACACACTTTACTTGACAAACCCTTAAATATACTTTTTTGCGGTTTCCAGACTCAGGTTGAATTTTTCCTGTACTTTTTCCAGTATCGTCTGAATAGGTACATTCATATCTTTCAGCGTAGATACCAGAGCATTAATTCCCTTCTCCATTCCCTTCTCCATACCTTCCTCCAAGCCTTCATTCCTAATCGCCTTCGCCTCATATTCTAATACCTTTCCACCCATAACAGATTGTACTCCTTTCTTAACAGAATCATATTTTACAGCAATGTGTTCCAGAACCTTATTAGACATATCACTAATCGTACATTTCATATACTCGCTAATCTCGCCCTGATTCATCAATTCTTCAAGCCTGTTCTTTATCAGTTCATATTCCTCTTGTAATAATTTAAGCTTTGTCTCGTCATTCTCATATTCCTCAAATCGTTTCTCATGAGAGAATATGTAGAATGGAATCAGAAGCAGAAGTCTTTTTTCAAATATTTCATCTAGCGTGTACTGCTGTGACTTCATCAACGGAATATCATAAGTAACTTCTCCGCCAGGTGTAACCATCTTAATTTTCATCTTATCCGGCGTAGATTCATTACATCTTAAATATAACACTGCTGAATGAGGAAAAGTTACAGTTAGAACATTTTCCTTAATCTCTCCCTCATCAAGAGCAATCTGCGTGTCATATTCAAACAGCCTCACCAACATGCTGCTATCTATGTTACTTTGACATTCCAAATGGTACTTTTTAGTTACCGTTCCTACTATTTTAAAATTTGAATCCGTAATACGCTCATCTTCATTTCCGCCTTGCCGATTCATGAAATGTTCATTGGCGGAGAAAACCACCTCTTCCTTTCCAGAATATCTCTCGTGGAATACTTCGTTAATTACTGGAATAATCAAACTACTGCAATCATTTAGTAAAGTACGAAATACATCGTCATACGGCGTATTCGTCAATTTAACCTCGCTCATTGGCATCCTCTCCTTTCTATACGAGCATATTTTTATCAAAAATTATAGCACTTACAGAGAAACTCCCTGCCTGATACCCCCATAGCCTGAGAGTTACTATTAAATATACTTTTTTGCGGTTTCCAGACTCAGGTTGAATTTTTCCTGTACTTTTTCCAGTATAACCTGAATAGGCACATTCATATCTTTCAACGTAGATACCAGAATAGTAATTCCTTCTTCTCTTCCTTCTTCTCTGCCCTCTTCAAACTTCACACGTTCTAACATTTCCATCGTCATATAATCACGCCTCCATTTCTTGTTTGCTTTCGCCCTTTTAACTGCTTCTTCCAGTCTGTCTATGAAATCATCATTAGTAACCTTAATACCCTTTACATAATCCAAAAACGCACGCAGTTCTTTACCCACATCATCCATATCACTGTCAGAGTTCAAAAAGATTTTTGTTGCCTCATCACCCATTGATAAACTATTATCTTCTTTACAGATATTCTCGAATGTATAGATATGTCTTCCCTTCCCATACAAATCAAATGTGCAGATAAAAATGATATATGTCTTATTTAACTTCATATAAGATTTATCGCCTGCTTCTAATAACTGAAGGTCTACCATACCCTGATAATATCTGCTTCTTTTGGGAAGTTCCCTTGAATCACTGGCTTGCATCTCAACATTATAAACGATATTTTTATCATCCTTGATGTACACATCAAGCCTGATGCCCCTTGACTCCGCCCCTTCTTTGATACTCTTCTGCAATTCTGGATATTCTATTCATTCTATATTCAAATCTGGCAGTATCCTTTGTAATAACTCCTTGCATAAGTCGGGATTCTGCATAACCTTTCCAAATAGAAAATCATTCGAGATATCCAGACTCTCCCAATTTGTCTCTGTCATTTTCATCTTTATCACGTCCTTTTCTATATTGTACCATGCCTCCAAAGTATACTCAAACAATTTTCCACAAAAGGCAGGGAAATCCCTGCCTGATATGGATACCCCCACACTAGAAATGGAACTCTACAGGCTCAGTACACCATTCCTGTATCCTGCTCTCCGTTTCACTTGTATCGCAGGGATATTTCTTGTTATAAATATGATATAACCTCTCTACTTTCTTTGTACCCTTAACATAAGTGATTCTATCGCCCTTCATCACGAAAGCATACCTGTAATTCAGCCTGCCGCAATTATAGTGGCTCGGCGGACAATCATGCATGACAAACAGCGCATCAAGGTCTGGACACAACGCCTTCCAGACTACCAAGTCCGTAAGGAACGCATAATACTGAGGATTCGTTATAGACGCAAGCTTCGAGAACCCAACCTTCCCGTCATTGCAACAGGATTCAAAGTAAATCGTCCGACAGGCACAATCTCTTTTACATGTTTTCTCCCGTCCGCAAGTACCTCGTACAGAGAACAGCGGATTGGGATTCCAAGAAGCACTTCTCATTTCTTCTTCCGTCAAATCAACGTCTAATTCTATGGTTTCCATCCTTTTTAGAATCTTATACTGCGTTTCAGCAGTATAACCATCCAGTACCCCAACGAGCGCAAGGAAAAACCTATGCATATCATAATCCTTCTTTTCCTTCAGGAGATAATACTCGTAAGTGTATTCATCCCTCTTACTTCCAGAACAAATCCTGCAATAGAATAGTTTGTCCCATAAGGTCGGCAGACGAAGCGTCTCTTCTTTCCTGTACCATACAGTACCTCCCCACTTCATACAATCTGCATAAAAATCTACAGCCCTCATAACCATACATCCTCCACATTTAAAAAAAAACTTTGATACGCCGTCATACCAATTATTCATCAGATCTTCTACTTCACTTGTATCACAAGAATACTTTACATGGTATTCCTCATACAGTCTCTTTACTTCTTTTTCATCTTTGATACATGTAATCTTGTTATCCTTGAGCAGGAAAGCAAAGGTAAAACTCAGCTTCGCATCAATATTATCAATAGGCGGAAAATCATGCATCACATATACCGCATCTAAATCTGGACAAACTGCCATCCATACAGCCAATTCCGGCAGAAACTCATAATACTCCGGACGTTTTATTGCGCTTATCCTTGAAATCCCAACCTTCCTATCCCTACAACAAGGCTCATCATTTACTTTACAACATACAGGCTCACATTTGCACTCCTGTTCCATATGGCAAGTGCCTCTTACAGAATACAACGGATACTTTTCAAAAGTATCCGAGCAGACATGATACCAACCAGTTGATTCATCATATGTTATCTCCGGTTCAAATTCTATCTCTATGGTTTTCATGCGCTTTATGATTTCATACTGCATCTCATCAGGCAGTTCTTCCAAAGTCCCTATGAGATAGTCATAAAACCATTCATATTTTCTCTCTCTTGGCTCAATAATAAGATACTCATAAAAATACCTGTTTCCTTCCGCCGTCATATGATAATATGTATGTTCGTTATCCTCCCCTCTTGATAATAAAATTGTTATCTCCTCCCCATTATCCTCATAACCACTATAACTTGTTATTTTTGCAAAAAATTCTAATGCGTTCATGCCTTGATACCCCCATTTTCTTTTTCTTCTTTTAATGTCTCTCTCACCATATCTTCGCTTCTATCACTATCCCTTCCGCCTATGGGTGAACATCCGCTGTCCTCCGGTATTTTGAAATATCTTACAAATTCATGGAACATGGCAAGGAGCCTTCCCTCCGTCTTTGCCCTTTTGATATTTCCACTGCCCATATTCACATCGTAATCAACGCAGATAGAACCTCCAAAGTTATCAATGAAGGTCTTGAAATCAGAAGGCGGGATATTGTTCTGCATTGCCAAGTCTGCCATGATAAATACCATTGGGACATTGGTCTTTTTCAGAAACTTATGCTTCTCAGCAAAGGCGTCTGACAGGTACTCAACGATACACAAGATAATCTTCTTTCGTTCGTCCGTATAAACGCCCCGAATGTCCCTGCAATATTTCATAACTTCACGCATGGAGATAGCCTTGTATTCATACCCCTCATCCTTCGCATCCATTAAGAGCATGGACTGCAACAGAATCTCCAGTTCGCTTTCACGACGAGCCTGAGCAAGTGTAAGCGGTATTGCATGTTGGAAGAACGGTAACTGTGTCATTTCTCTCGTCCACCTCGCCAGATCCGTCCCCATCTCGGTTCTTGCTTTCTGAATCAATGTCAGCGGAACACTGGCGTTCAGACGTGCAAAAGCTTCTTCAATCTCTTCGTCCGTTGCATTCTCAAGGGCATAAATCGTAAAACGGAAACCATTAATCAGGTCTTTTAAGTCTTCCGACAACTCCTCAAACAATTTGTTTGCCAGTTCATATTCTGTTCCCTCAATGGTCACGTTCGGCGTACTGGCGTGGAGCGCATACTCTCCATGAATAAATTCAAAGATAGATGTACAACGCTGTTTTCCGTCCAGAGCCTGATAAGTAGTCTCATTGTCTTTGTACCTGACCAGATAAAGGGCAGGAATCGGGTAGTCCGCCAAAATGGAATGGACTAACAGGGATTTCTGTAGGAGACTCCACTGACCAGAAGCCCTCTGGATAGGAAGGTCAAATTTCAACGTACCCTTTTCATACCATTTTGCCAGTTGGCGGATACCCTGTGGCAATGTCGCTTTGTTCATGTTTTTTCCTCCTTGTATTTGTTAGTTTTTTTCAGTCTTATATCCATCACTCCAAATGATGAAAAAGTCAAGCAGTTCTGGTAGGAAACCACAAAGGGCAGGAATGATTGTGCTTATTACACAAAAATTCCTGCCCGTATTTGTGCTTTATTACAGGGAGCTTGGTATGTAAGACAGAGTTGCAGAAATGCTTTCCTGAGCTGATACCCCCATAAGGCATATTCCTGTATTCCTAATAAATACCTTTATATGTAACGAACAAATTCACCAAACGAATCTATAATTGCGCCTAATAAATTATAAATCTCACCGCTCAAAAGATACAGCAGGCACAGCGCACACATCATTAACTGCTTTGACTTCAGCTTGGCATAAATACTTATAGGCTCTCGAAAACTAGAAGAACCTATCGAGTTCTCGGCTGACATGACGGCATTACGGGCTTCTATTGATACCAGTATCGGCTTGTCCTGTGTATTCTCAGGACTATCGTTTCTGGCATCCACCCAACACTGCCATACTGGAATCGTAATATACGCAATATCCATAACAATCGCCATGCCTAAGAACAAAAACATAAGCCATGCCACAATTCCCAGAATAATACGCATCCATCGAAATACATCTTTTACAAATGACGAGCCGATTACACTTGCAAAGTCTGCCTTGACATCCTTCGATAACTGTCTCGTCAGATTGGCTGTAGCCTCGTCACTGTTGGAAATAATATTATATAATCTCGACTTAGATATACTGGATAAATCGCTTTGCTCAATACCACTCAGAACAATATCCATTACTTCCATTCTCTGGTCTCCATTTAACCTATTATATAACCATGCATTAAACCTGACATTCATAACTATACCGCTTTCTCCATCTGAAAATTCATTATCTTTGGTATATGATAATATCTTAACATCAGAATCTTCAATACCTGTTTTACTGCTCATCTCATAAACAGTTTTATTAATATCCTCACAGGTCGTTTTGATAGTTGACGCTTCTTTACCATTCAGCGAACTCAGTGTAACTGTCGGTCCGCTTACGGCTATATCTCCCTGCATATATGCATTTGTAGAAAAAAGCAATAACAACATCAGTGTTACAATTATATAATTCCTTATTTTTTTCATATCTTTACACACTCCTTTTCATTCTTCATATGTATCAGTTGCAGGTAAAGCCAAGACTGATACCCCCATTAATCATTTCTTACATTTTTTCTTCTGAATCAGCCAACTCTCTTACATCATAAAACTCTCCTGTAACATATGGATCTGGCTTCATACTATCCAATGTTTCTCTTCCAATACGCTTCTCCATTTCACTCTTGCTGACAAGCTGTAACTTCTTAATGCGTTCTTTTGAAAACTATTCCAACATCTCTTCCTCTGATATACCATGCTTTCTGAACGCATCTGGAAATTGATGAAAGACTGCCTTCACACGCAACAGGTCTTTATCCTCTTTTACAGAAAGCACACTATTTACACGTCTCGTCGTGACGCTGATACCCCCGCCTTGAGACAGCTTTCTGATAATATCCTTTACAGAATTGCCTTCTATGGCATAACATAGAATCTCCGCTGATACCATGTATCTGTTCAATACATCCTGAGAAATACCTTTCTCCCAAGCCTGTCCTTTCGTCAGAAGAAACAGCTTCTCCTTGCAATCTCTTAAAATAGCTTCTAGCCGGTTCTTCTCATGTAATTGCTCTTTCAGGCTCTTGTTTGCTTCTTTTAGAGTCTTGTTTGCTTCTTTTAGAGCCTTATTTTCTTCCTGTATCCTCTCCACTTCGCCTGAAATCCCTTTCACTTCCTGACGAAGTTCATCCATCACTTTATAGACGTCTTCTACTACATCAATTACCCCTTCGCTCTTTCTCCAGTCAACTGAAGCCAGAAGCCCTCGTACAAGCCCACATCTCTCCTTTTCTGATTCCAGTGACTTTTTCAACTCTTCATTTTCCCTCTGTAAACGCTTCAGCGCATACGTGTCGTTTACTGTTCCTCGCATAACAACTGCTCCTCGTATAATAAGTTTGTAAGCAAGAAAAACTGCTTACAGACTTATTCTTTTTGATTAGACAGAAGGATAATTCTAAACATCCTTTCCGAAGATTCTTCTTCAATCACGCTGGTTCATCCATTCTCTGTCTATTGGTTAATAAGTTACTTTATAGTCATGGTCCCAGATGTTACAATAAGTTCCATAAGAATTGTAGCTATGGTCATTGCTTCATCGCTCCTGCAAAGCGTTTGCTATTGCCAAGAAAGCATGCAACCCTAATACTGCGCTAAGACTTATTACACAAATGCTGCATCCTGGTATCTAGCCACCAGCAGGGTATTTCTTCCAGGTAATGCTCATAACGCGAGGTTTAGGCCGGCGTAGTGGTCTGGGATAACCCATGATTACTCTTCTTCACTTTTATTGAAAGGTGGTGATGATCCGTGAAAGAACATATTGATTACCTCTCAACACTGTTTGTTGGGATTGATATTGCATCCCGTGTTCATGTTATCTCTGCACTTGATTTCAACGAGGAATTCTACATCAGGATGAAATCTGTAGAAAACACTCAGGAAGGTGCAGCTTTTATTGAACAGATGATTTCTGATGTATTAAAACACAACCATCAGTTCAAATACGTTATGATCGGTATGGAAGCTACTGGTTTCTATGGTGTCCATCTGGCGAATTATCTTTCTGCCAGTGACCTGCTTGCTCCATTCTCTGTCAGAGTTTACTGTCTCAATCCGAAAGAAGTTAAGAACTACAAAAAGTCCTTTAACGATATCGGAAAAAATGATGGCATTGACTCTTATGTGATTGCCGATTTTGCCCGTGTGGGACGTATTGCAATCAAACCCTGGCGTGGCTCCCAATACCTTGCCTTACAGCGTCTTACCAGACACCGTATGCACATCACTGAATGTATCGCAAGAGAAAAGACTTACATGCTTAACAACATTTATCTCAAGTTCAGTGAATACGCATTACTCCGTGATGGGCAGCATCCATTCGCAAACAAATATGGTGCTACAGCCGAAGCCATTCTTACCGAGTACACAACGAATGAAGATATCGCAAAATCATCCGTAGAAGACCTCGTTGCTTTTATTAACTCCAAGAGCAAAGGCCGTATTGCTGATCCGGAAGAAACAGCAAAAATCTTACAGGCTGCAGCCCGCAACTCATACCGGCTTGATAAATGCCTCTATGAGCCGCTTACTATCTCAATCGCTTCTTCCTTTAACTGTATCAGTTCCTTTGAAAGAGAACTCAAAGCGATTGATAAAGCAGTCCTTCAAACAGTTCAGGGACTAAACCCTGACGAGTACACTGTACTGAATTCCATTCCTGGGATTGGTAAAGTTTATTCAGCCGGTATCTTGGCCGAAATGGGTTCCATTAAGGCTTTTCCTAATGCCAATGCCCTCGCAAAATACTGTGGTATCGTTTGGAACGATAATGACTCTGGCGATTTCGTAGCCGAAGACAAACACATGAGCAAAGCTGGCAACAGATATCTGCGCTACTACATCATAGAAGCTGCCGGAAGTGTTATAAGACACTGTCCTGAATACAAAGCTTTCTATGACAAAAAATATGCTGAGACAAGAAACCATCAGCATAAACGAGCACTCGCGTTGACTTCCCGTAAATTTATACGTCTGCTCTTTGGTCTGCTGGACAAGGGCCAACTCTACTCTCCGGAAAAGAGTAGGTAATCCATACTGCATATCGAACTTACGTTCTTAATAGACCGTAGGTCTATTAAGGTTACCCTTTTCCAAGAAAATCTTTTTCATTTTCCTCTTGACATATTACCAAATTGCTTTCTCGATACCCCCACTACCTAATCGTGATACATCCAAACCTGCGTCTCCCTACTCTTAATACAAAGGAATATCTCTGGAATCTTGACACCTTATACATTCTCTTCGTTCTCATCTAACTCACCTCGCATTTTATTTAACAGCGCCTCTACTTCATCTACTGAAAACAGCCTTGTACCTCCTGCCGTCTTGGTATAGCTTAAATATCCTCTGTCCGCCCAGCTTGCTATCGTTGTAACTGGCACGTCAAACAGTCCTGCCACTTCGCCTATCTTCAAGCTTTCTTTCGTATCCTTGGTCTGCCTTCGTTTCTGTGCATATTCCTCCAAGTCCTGTTCGCGGAAATAATGTACTCCGCCGGGGTTTCTGACATACTTTATCTCTCCTCTGTGTGCGCTGTCCCTCAACTCCATAGTCGTGATACCTAATCTCCTTGCTGCATCGCCAATCTTAATCATGCCTAACATAAGCATTTCCACCTTTCGTTTTCTATAGATTGTACGCCTCATTTAAAATCTGATGTTTTATGTATATCTTAGGGGCGGTATGCAGTGTTTTGCATGTAAGGGAAAATTCCTCAACCGATACCCCCATGTCAGGGCAGAGCCTTGGCTGATACCCCCATACTTTGCTCTGCCCTCATTGATACCTGATATACTCATACTGCCATTTCTATAAAATCCTAACCTAATTTGTGTCTCCAGTACTTAAGATTTATCCGGCGCATTTGTACTTCTGTAATGTTACCGAGTATATAATGGTGAATCAGTAAGTCCGTAGTCTCGCTGAAATCATTTTCAATGTCATATACAAAATCTTCAAACCCTGTTCCTTTATACAATACTCTGGCAGTATCTCTGTATGCCAGATAGCAGTCTACCTTTGATAGGAAATCAGGACTCTCTACTGAAAACCATGTTCCTGTATCCATTATACTAAAACCATGCTTCTTCAATTCAGGAATAGCATGTCTTACATTGGATTGTAATAACAGCTTGAAGCGATACCCCCGAACACTATTTTTCATTCTTACTGCACTAGCACGATTCTTTGCATTCGCATCTTTAGTACAATATCTCAAATTACTCTCCACACAGAAAAATCTGTTGTGGTTGATGTGGTCTACTTCCTCCCAACCTTGTACTGGAAGAACATGATTATGTATAGATATATACTTTCTTTTACATACTTGAATACTCGGTACTAACATCTTACTAGTCCTTTTATTTATCCAAATACTTGGATACCCTATGTTCGCAAATACAGTATTCTCCACAATAAGCGGATACTCAATCTCTTTGTAGACTGCAATCGCAACTGCATACTTCTCGCCAGCTTTCACATAATACTTACATTTACCCTCCGTACCAATCTCAACATAACCACGACTCATCAAATCATTTTTCAAACTCATATTTACCTCTCCTTTCAAATTTACATCTGCCGAAGCAGATAATGATTTATTTAATTTGAAAGAGTATGTATATCTTACATTTCATTGAAAGACATCATAAAACAGTCATATACCACATTCCTTGGCACTCCTTAAGAAGGCTGTTATGGATACAAGACGGCGTTGCCGGAACTGATACCCCCATTTCATATTTTGTACTACATATCTCCTATACTTTTTGCACCTAATACATCTGACATCTACTACCTGTCAAATTATTTCCCCGTATTTATAGTTTATAGATTACCTTAAATTCTTTGACATTCTATCCTGTCAGTTATTCATTTAACTGATACCCCCACATACCATACCGCAAGCGTAAATCTTTGAACTGATATCACCATTACTACAAAACAAAAGAGCCTCTTATCAGATTGATAAAAGACTCTCTCATACTCATGTGCAATTTAATACTGGATTAAGAAATAATGAAATCTCTCGTCCATAGTTGTTGCAATGCATCCAGAACTGGCTTCTTTTATGTGCAACAGTTACCTCTAATCCGTTGGAATGTGATACCCACGCCATACAGAAATATCTCTTTAATATCACATAAAATATACTGTTATTATTGATTGATAGGTTAATAGTTGAACACATACATTTTATCTCCTGTTTTTCTGAATCATTGCCAGTGGATGTCCCTAAAGCTTCGTACCAGATACCCCCAGATTGGCATTTTACATAACATATCAGGGTAAAATACCAGTGACGAATACTGTTTAAAAAATCCACTCTCTCATAAGGTTACATACTAACACAGACGTTGATTAAGAACATCAGCATTTGTCCCAAAATATGCGCGAAAATAATCTGCTGTCTCAGCAGGAGATATATCTCCATACCCAAACGGCGGACAGATAATTACATCCATACCTGATAATGACTCCCGTTCCCTGACTGCTTCTTCAAAGGTCAAACAACATGACTTGGGTTCAATGTCTCTTGGAGTTCCATCTGAATCGCGCACCTTTATCTGCGCAACTACATAACCATCATTACTCTTAAAAATATCATTCAGCTTCATACCAGTTCCCCCTTCCTACGTGGTTAAATTGCTGTCCATTGTAGCTCTGCCAACAGAAAGAGTCAAGCGCATTTCTGCTATATATTTCACCGTATGCGCCAGTTCATACAGCAGAGGACGTGATAAACGTATTTGCTTAGGTAGTTACAGAATGTCCATAAGCATCTAAGCCAATCAGGGCGTGGATGGTGGGTAATCTAAGGGTTTGCAAAAACCTGATACCCCCACTGTTTTTATTCTGCCTCAATACCTGTTTCGCCTCAATAGAATCTCCAAATCTGCTTCAAGTATCTCTCGCAATACATACCTGATATTTTCCCTTCTCAGCACATACAACCTGATTAAGCAGTTTCTTCCTTCTCTTCAAAGCATACTCGTATGACAGGCTCTCAGGAATGTCAGCGGTGTAACCTGCTGTCTCTGCGGTTAATACTGACGGGATACTTCTAATCGTTCTCTTGCAGGTATTGTTGGTCTGAGCTAACATATGCGTCACTCTCCTTAACTTATCTACTATAATTATAAACTCCCTTGTATGCTTCTGACTGTCTCTCCTATCGGTACTGTTGGTCTGAGCTAACATATGCGTCGCATCCGTAAGTCTTAAAGGTTAAAGTGTATATCTACTGAAATACTCAGCCAATACCCCCATACCTGAATAGCAAAACTTGTTACTACTCGTTATCTTTAGACAATGCCTGCATATACTCTCAGGCGGAAAGACAGAACTCTGCCGGAAGTACCACAGCCTCTCTTTACATCCCCGTAGACTCTCGCAGATATTCACACATCTTACGAAGTCATCACATAACTGCCTCTCATATAACTGAATAAGAACTTTATATCAACTTTCCATATCTCTTCTAGTAATAAGCCTTATATCCATTCTCATACTTTTCACTTAATCTTTTTAAAAATCAAGGTCTTATAATGAGACACATCTAGCTTACAGTTACGCCACAGAAAGAATTTTATAAACTGTACCCATTTCAAAATTCTCCACCAAGATTCCCACTGGCTTAAGGTCTTTCTCAAGGCTCTAAAAAATCTTTCCAGATAATTCACATATCATCCATAAGCAAGGCATAGCTGAATATGTTACATCCCATGTCCGTAAAAGAATATACTCTTTCGGTTACTTTATTAATCCAGAAAATAATGAACTGAGCAATTCTATCCCTTATCTCCGGTTAATGAGTTTCTCTTTATCTATTTGGGAATCTTCTTTATAACAGCTCTCAAGACACATGCCGTTCTCATCCTTATTATTTACTCTCAAATACAGCCTATCTTTATAGCAAACCTCCCGATTTTAGAGGACTTTCACAGGTTATCACCTGATTTTCTGCTACATTTTTCCTACCTAATATTCACCTTTTTGCTACGTTTTTCCTCCTTAATACTCACCTTTTTGCTACGTTTTTCCTGCCTAATATTCATCTTTTTGCTACGTTTTTCCTCCTTAATACTCACCTTTTTGCTACGCTTTTCCTCCTTAATACTCACTTTTTTTGCTACATTTTTTTCCTGGAAAACACATCTTTTTGCTACGCTTTTCCTCCTTAATACTCACCTTTTTGCTACGCTTTTTCTCTGAAAAACACATCTTTTTGCTACGTTCTTCCTCCTTAACATTCACCTTTTTGCTACGCTTTCCAAGCTTAATATACTACCACTGACTACGCATAACACCTTCTCCTGTTCTGAATAACTATACTTCATGCATGGCTTTCACTCTGAGCGTCTACTCGGATACCTACAATGAATCTTGCTTAATTATCTCTCATATTTCCCATCTTAATTTCACTTTTTAGAACCCCAAAACATGGTATTACATCTTTCCTACTAATATCCGCTGACTATTCACTGAGGTTTTTTTACCTCCATCAGTTCAATCCAAAAACGTGAGGTTTCATATAAACCTTGAGTTTCTTTTTTTAAACGCTGAGGTAAAAATACATCTTTCATAATCGACGGGAGTACTTGGGTAAAAAAAATAGTCAGAATATTCGCGCTATCTTTTAAATCAAGTAAATTTTTAGAAAATTATAACAAATATATGATATCTCCCGCATAAAAGGAGGAATTTATATGTTAAAAAGTACAACAGAAAGTAACTCAAATGAAAACAGGAATCATTCTTGCATAAAAAAAGGTCTACACCTACCCATTGCAGGGTATCCAAAAAGCTTTTAGCAATGTATGAGGAAACATGTGGCGAGACGTTATCAATGAAACAACTGCATAAAAACATATCCAGCCTGACTAAGTCAGAAATAGAACTTCTAATTAAAAAAAGCGCGGAGTGGGAACCTGATTTCTTTAAATTGGAATTAGGCATCAGTGACAAAGATTTATCTGACAAAGTTGATAAATCTATAAGAAAAAATCCAGAAATCGAGACTTTTATAAACGCATTTATGTATAATGAAAATGATGGTAAATCATTCTCAGAAAAACTTGAGAATTTCCTTTGTTTTCTCTGTTATATAAAAAGGAAGGGCGCTATAAAAACGCCTAAAAGTCAAAAACTTGATTCACCTGTCCTGCCTGTTCATGGAAACAAACACTGGATGAGGAAAAAAGATTATGCTTCTATATTTGAAGAACTTCCAAACAATATTACTTCTTGCGTAGAACTATTTGGCGGAAGTGGAATCCTCACAGCTGACGCCTCAGTCTCCGGCTTAAACTGTACATATAATGATGATGATAAAGATAAGCAAAATTTCTTTAAATGCCTGAGAGATAAACCTGATGAGTTACGAATGAAATGCATCTTCTATTCAGAGAACAAAAATATACAAATAAGTCCTAATTCTTCACCATTAGACAAGGCAGGTTTCTTTTGGGCTGACAGTTATCGAAAGTGTCATCCAAAGGTAGGAGACAAAAAAAGAAAGACCAACTATTAAAAGTCAAGTAGATAATTGAAAAAATTCAAAAGAAATTTTGTAAAAAAGAGTATGACAATAAGGCCTGCTGTCAGGCAAGCCGGCATGGGTTAAAAGGATTTACACTTTTGGAACGTAAGGCCGATTGTTTTTTAGGACGGCATAAATGATGTTGCACATTTTTCTAGCAACAGCTCCAACACATGTCAAATGATGTTTGCCTTCTGCCCTCTTTTTCTGGTAATAGACACTTAATACGGGGTCTCTAAAAGAAGCGATTAGAGCGGACTGAAAAATGGCTTTCCGCAAATAAGGTGATCCGCGTTTGCTCATTACATTGTGGGCTGCTTCAAATTCACCGGATTGTGTAACAGTGGCATCGAGACCGGCAAAAGCCACCAGCTTTCTGGGGCTGTCAAATTTGGAGATATCGCCTATCTCGCTAAGAATGGTCGCTCCTGTGACAGTGCCAATTCCAGTAATGGTAGTAATGGGGGATTCCAGTTTTTCCATGATACTGGAAATTTCCGCTTCCGTTTCTGTTACCTGTTTTTCAATAAAAGAAATCTGCTCGATCAGTGATTTGAGCTGGAACGTGAAGCTGTTTTTGGCAAAGGTAACGCCGAAAGAAGAGGATGCAGCAGCTTTTAACTGTTCCGCTTTCGCAGCGCCGACTTTCTGTCTGCTAAGTTGTGCAAGAAGTTCCGCCAAGGTTTCAGATGAAACCGATTCAAAATCAATCGGTGAAGAAAACTGGAGAAGGATTTCTTTTGAGGTCTTGCCGAAAATGTCGGAAAAGATGGACTGGTATTCGGGGAATACCTGATCCAGAACACAGACAACTTTCCGTTTTAAATCACTGATGGATTCCACAAGATAAGTGCGGAAGCGAGTCAGGGTACGCAGAGAAAACAGAGCTTCGTCTGCAAGCCTGGTTTCCACGAACTGCCCATACCGGATCAGGTCAGCGATCAGGAGGGAATCAATGATGTCATTTTTGCGTTTGCGGATTTCTGTTCCCCTGCGCCATCCATCGGTTTGGATAGGGTTGATAACATGAAGAAGGAAACTTTTCTCAAAGAGGAAAGAGTAAACGGAAAGCCAGTAGTGGCCAGTAGCTTCCATACCGATCTCAAAATCAGAGGGGTTTAAAGAATAAGAAGCGAGTTTGGAAAACAACGCATTTCCGCCATCCGAAGTATTGGGAAAGGAAAAAGCTTTGAATACTACTTTGCCAGTATCATCCATCATGGAAGCAACATGATTATTTTTACCAATATCAATGCCCACAAAAAACATAAGAACACCTCGAAAAAAGATTTCAGATTGGGAGACCACTCATCTAATAAGCGCCACTACCTTGTGCTAAATACGGAGAGAAGCCATAAGGCAACCAACATCCAACTCATACGCGGAAAGCTTATTAGAGAGAGGGATCAGTCTTTCAAGTACGAGCAGAATCGCTCAAGGAGAAAACGATCATCCTCTCAATCTAATAAAACAATTATCTCCTATCAGACTGGAGATGTAAAGAAGTAGGTCTAAGGGTTTATAGGTATCCCTCGAACAACCTAAATACATTATACAAGGAGAATCTATTAAAAATTACTTGCCAATTTGAACAAGCCTCTAAAATTTACAAAGATGTGCAATTCAAAAACCACAATGCCTTAACGTATGCAAAAGAGTGTGCAAAGGATAAACATACTCTCGTTATAATAGATTCACCTTATCCCTACTCCAAAGATTATTCAGGTAGAAATACTAATAATAAAAGGAGTTTTGGGATGGAGGATTTGGAAAAAATTTCTACTATCTTTGAAGATGCAGAATGTATCTATATCACACATGGTAGATTAACAGCTCCAAAGGATTACAGCAAAAAACGTGAGGAACAAGATTTAGAAGCAGATACATATATCCGCCGAAAAATCGAACAACTTTATATGGATAAAGGCTTATTTTATAAAGAAATACCTTATGGTAATTTAGGAACAATAGAATATATGATAAGCAATTACCCTTTTAAATCATTCTCTCCTTTTACTACTGAAAATAGATATGGAAAATCATATCTGGAGAATGACATACCAGAAACACCTGATACATGTTCTGAAACAGCAAGCAAGGAAACTCCTTCCACTGTTCCTTCAGCAATAAATGCCGATGACTCATCAGCGTTAAAAAAGGATTATATAAAGGGAAAGAATCTACGGACAACCTTGCTAAAACAGCTTAAAAGAAAATTTGCGAACATTGTACAAAAACTTAGAAAATAGCAAGTGGTTATAATTTATTAACACCATTAATAGAGCATTATAAAATAAAAAAGCACTCTGCTAAGGAACAATAACATCTTAGCAGAGTGTTCTGATACCCCCACAATCAGGAACTTATACAATGTATTCTTTTTTTGGGTACAGATAATTAATGCTTTAGTAGAGATTTTGATACCCAATTTAGGAACTTATATAATGTATTCTTTCTTTGGGTATGGGGTATTAGTGCCTTGATTGTCAGCATCCCCAAGCTCGGCATACAGTCAATAAGGACAGCATCGTAATTCTTTTTTACTTCATTGATGCAGGTTTTCAGCACGCTTTCACGGCTTATGGCATTGATTAGCCTTACTTCCAAGCCCGACAGTTCAATGTTGGACGGGAGCAGGTCAACTCCCTCGTCATGGTGCAGGATGCTTTTGGAAACATCGACGGATTTATCATCAATAATATCCTGCATAATGGTTGAGAGTGTATTGGGTAAATCGTCTGGTCGGCTGTAACCGAGCGACATCGTTAAATTTGCCTGTGCATCGGCATCAATGAGCAGGACTTTCTTACCCTGCTGTGCCAGAGTTACGCCCAGATTGACCGCCGTGGTGGTCTTTCCGACACCGCCTTTCTGGTTCGTCAGAGCGATTACTTTGCAATTTGACATAGGGTACGTCCTCCTTTCGCATAGATTTAGCCACTTTGTCAAGGTGGCTATGTAAAGGATTCATGGCAATAAAAAAAGCCGACTGGCTGTTTTTATTTGCTAAACTACACCAATCGGCTATGTAAAAATCTATTCAGTTTTATTATCTGCTCTTTAATGATAAGGCTTTTCTTATTCTCTCCGTATCCCATTTTTCTGGGAACAATACCGCCATAATATGAAACGCATCTATCAACCCTGCAATATACGCATGAGTTCCGTATTCAAAATCCTGCTTATCCCTGCAATCTAAAAGATGTTGGCAAACTGCCCTCTGCTTCTCCGTCAAATCAAGCTGATGAAAAGCATCCTCTGCACTTCCCTCGTTATGACTGTCCTTTTGATAACTTGCATCGGCTTGTAACAGTTTCAATACAGATTCGTCTTTCAGTTTCTCTACTGCTATTTTTATCAGTTCTTTAAATTCCTTATCGCACATCACTTCCTCCTGCCATTCCTACTCTTAACTTTTTTATAGGTGCATGGATAACCTTGAAAATAAGTTCATCAACACAATCTGTATATCTGCCCTGCTGTATAAGCTGATTTTTTCAGCTCCACAAGGCTATGTAATAAAATACTCCGTTCTTGGCTATCCACATATAAATGATTTTTCTTTTCTCTCATAAATGCCACCATCCTTTTTGCTTTAATTATATAAACGAATGGCAGAATGTTCAAAGATGCAAATGGGCGAAAAAATAAGCGTACCACTATCTCTAATGATACGCCTATCCCATTCAATTTCTATGAGCCTGTTGCCTATATTTTATCCGCAAGGTGGACACTACATAGACACGTTGATTGCGGAAACCCTTTATTTTCCGTTTGTGTTCCCACACCCGATATCAACTACCACCGAAACGTCAAAGTAGTTTTTGAGGTGCTTATTTCGGATTTTTTCACCCTCCGAAGTGAACGTGAAATGCTTCGCAAAGTGCCTAAAATAAAGGATTTCTACGAGGTTTTCTTTTGTATCAACACAATAGTCTCAACGTGTTCATCGTTGTCCAAACCAATACTTAAATCATTTTCAATAATCGGCAGCTTAAACCGAATTGATTTAAGCCACTGACCATTGGGTTTACGTTCCTCATAAATCTGTATTTCAGCAATCAACGCTTCGATAAGCTGTCGCCGCTCCACATCATTCATAGCGAAATACAGCTTGTCAAAACAAATCAATACCTTGTAAATATTATCCCCTGTGATTTTCTCCGCTTCAATTGATGTCTTTTTCGCTCTGGCATCAATCAACTGTGATTCCAGTTCCTCTATCTTGTCATACATCCGATAAAGCCTATCATCAAGGTCTGACTTTCTTCTAATATAATGTCTGTCGTCGGGATTGAGGTTGTCAATTTCCTCCATCAGCTTCGATTTGATGGCGTAATCTTGACGGAGCTGTTTTTCATAATTTGTTATTTCTTGGTCTATTGCGGTCGTATCAACTTTCATGTTGATTTTTTCCTGCATCATTGCCGCAAAATGGGGATTGCTGACCAATTTTACTATCACTTCGGCTACGGCATCGTCCAGAAGTTCTTCCCGTATCTGCTTTCTGTAATCGCATTTATGCCCCCGCTGCATACCACGGTGTTTACACCCATAATAGAAGAAATCTTTGTATTTCGTACCATCCTTTTTGTATTTGATGCTTTTATTCCCATACATCCCTGCACCGCATATAGGACACTTCACAATCCCAGAAAGCAGATGCGTCCGCTCATTTTTTCCTTTATTAACGTGTTCATACTTTTTCGCCTGTGCAATCAGTTTTGCCTGTGCCGCATTCCAGACATCCTCTGGAATAATAGCTTCATGCAATCCGTCTACCAAAAGAAAGTTTTCCTGCTCCACAAGATGATATTCATTTCGTGTTCCGTGGACTTTTTCTGTTTTCCTGCGTCCATAAGCAATTTTACCGCAATAGACGGGATTTTTCAATATCAGACGGACTAAGTGGGCGTCAAAAAGAGGGTTCTTCCCATTTTGACGCTGTATCTTCCGAATGCCGTGATTCTCTAAATATTTTGAAATTCCGTTTGAGCCAATATCCGTATTCACATACTGGTCATAAATTGTTCGGATTGCAACTGCTTCTTCCTCGTTGATTTCCAACTTGCCATTTACAAGTTGGTATCCATAGGGGGCAAATCCGCCATTCCATTTTCCCTCTCTGGCTTTCTGGATTCTGCCCTCCATTGTCTGGACACGGATATTCTCACGCTCAATTTCTGCTACCGCCGACAAAACAGAAATCATCAGCTTACCCGCATCTTTAGACGAATCAATCCCATCCTCCACGCAGATTAAATTCACGCCAAAGTCCTGCATAACCTGCAAAGTGGAAAGAACGTCTGCCGCATTTCTTCCAAAACGTGATAGCTTAAATACCAAGACATACGAGATGTTGTCTTTTCCCGACTTCACATCCTCCATCATCTGTCTAAATTGCATCCGCCCTTCGATGGATTTGCCCGATTTCCCTGCATCCTCATACTCGCCGACAATTTCATAATCATTAAAGTCTGCATACGCTTTCATCCTTGCCCGCTGTGCGTCCAGTGAATAACCGTCAATCTGCATGGCGGTGGAAACCCTCTTATAAGTGTAAACCTTTATTTTTTCTTTGTTCATAATAACAGCAACTCCTTTTTTAACCAAAACCGTGATATTTATTTTTTACACCAAAAATTGTATCAGCGATTCTCAGAAACAACAAATGTGCGATTTTGGTGAATATTAGAGTCGCTGCCATATTCTTTGTTACGACTGGCATCGGGCATACCGTCTATGCCCAGTTCGGAAGCGTATTTTGCTATCAGATTTGCCAGCAGGTCAGCCAAGCCGTTCCACTCATCGTCAATGAGCATATTCCGATACACCCCCTTTATTTATTTGCCATAGCAAGACTAATGGCAAGAGCCTTGTCAACCCTTGCCATTATATTATCGGGCATTGTACCCATATGACTTTTAAGCCTTTTCTTGTCAATCGTCCGTATCTGTTCAAGCAGGATAATAGAATCCCTGTCAAGCCCCTCAATCTCTTTTACCTCGGTGTGTGTTGGCAATTTCGCCTTTGTCTGTGTCTTGCCCGTGATAGCAGCAATAATAACTGTCGGGCTGTGTCTGTTGCCTGTATCATTAGAAATGATAAGTACGGGTCTTGTTCCGCCCTGCTCCGAGCCGATAACGGGATTAAGCTCTGCGTAGAAAATGTCGCCACGCCTAATAGTTCTGTCCATAGTGTTTGACCTCCTATTTGGATTTAGGCAGAAATACCCTGCCTATGTAACAACCAGACGCAAGGAAGCATTTAAGGTCGGGAGAACATAAAACAAAGCCCTGTTTCCATAGACCGCCTTGCATCTGGCTTTTATAATAGGAGCATTTCTATTTGTCCTCGACACCCCGAAATGCTGATGCGTGAAACGCAAGGGAAGTCACCAAACGGTCAGCAGCGAACTGACGCCACGGGAGTTGCACCCCAACTGTCGGTCTGACAGAGCCGCCCTCATTGCCTGCGGCGGATTGGTTACCGCTCGGACTATGACTGGACGGGAGTATCATTGTCCTCTTTGTGTGTCATGGCGAAATCGGGAGCCGCCCGATATTTTGAGTCGGTAATTATCCGCTCACCACCTTTCATCGCTGTTGCTTTTTCGGCAGGTCATGGCGTACCGCTACACACGCTTATGCTCATTACAGTCACAAAGAGAATGTATTTGGTGAATGGTTATTCGGTTGTCAAAGAACTGCGGGAAGCCTGTAAAAAACCCCCTCACTTTTCCAAAGGAAAAAGTGAGGGGGGTTGAGCGGAACAAATTTTTATTTTTCCAGAATTTTTTTGATCTTGGCTAATATTCTCCGTTTTCGGTCATTGATTGTCTTTTGTGGAATGCCCGAAATGTTTGACCATTCTCTTTCCGACAATTCCTGAAAGAAAATAGCATTTACCAACTTTTGCTCATCTTCCGATAACATAGCAAGGGCAGAACGCAGCTTGTCCAACATCATCCTATGGACAACAGTTTCCGCAACATTTACCGCTTCATCAGCGATGTAATCAATACTATTGTCATCGTCACCCTCAAAAGCCTCTAAGGATAACAGGCTGTTATCTGCATCAAGTTTTTTCAGATAACGCCACCGCTCCTTGTCACGATAAAACTCAATATAATGTGCCTGTTCCGTTTCAATCAGACAGCCCTGCACGGGGATAAAGAGCTTGTCCGCATAAGCCCTGTCCGTTTCTCTGCGATTGCAAAATTCCTTATAGGACAGTTCCATATAACTGCCATTTTCTTTGATATATACCTTTCTTGGTGCGTATTTCACCGTAAGTACCTCCAATCTGAATTTTTTTGAAAATCCAGATTGGCAGGCGGTGAACGGCATCCAATGACAGAAACAGCCTTACGGCGTATTTCTGCAAAAAACGACAAAAGAAAAACCGCAAAGGCTGTTATACCTTTACGGTTTATAGATATTTTAGTTCTAATATGTAGATATTTGACTTCTACTTGTTGGGTGCAAAGCCCCCTTGTACTAAAATAGATTTTTTTAACAGGTTATCCACCCATTCTTTATTTGATATATGTAAATAGAAGTCATTGCTTACAGGCAATACAGCAAACCTGCCACTGGCAGCTTTCCTTGCATACTTTGGCATAAAAATCCCTCCAAACTTCAAAAAGCGAAGTCGGAGAGATTCCAAAGCATGGCAAATCAGCTCACCGAAACATCGTTTTTTTTATTCGGTGGGCTTGTCTTACCTGTGGTTATATAAAACAAAGCCGATAAACTGTGATTTTGATATGCTCCCCTTATGGTAGACAGATGAAATAATAAAACTGTCACTATAAGGAGGAGCATATTTTATGGGACAACATTCAAAATACTCTTTTGAAATGAAATTAGATGCCGTTACAAAATATTTGGAGGGAAGCTGTTCAACAGAAAGTATCGCCCGAAGCCTGGGAACAAATGGAACACGTATCGTCGAGTGGGTGACCTTGTATCAGTCTTTAGGAATAGAGGGGTTAAAAACAACTCCAAAACTCCGTATCTATTCCGCCGAAACAAAACAAAATGCTGTTGCCGATTACCTTTCCGGCAAAGGAACATTAAGGGAAATCCAGAAAAAGTATGGAATCCGCTCAGATAAGCAGCTTCGCAACTGGATTATGAAGTATAATGGTCATGAGAAGTTAAAGACTTCTGGAACAGGAGGAACCAGCGTCATGACCAAAGGAAGAAAAACCTCATATGAGGAACGGGTGGAAATTGTAACATACTGCATAGAGCATGGAATGGATTATGCCCAGGCAGCAGAAAAATACCAGGTATCCTACCAACAGATTTACCAATGGACAAGGAAATACCAGTCAAACGGCGTAGAAGGGCTTATTGACAAAAGAGGGAAAAGAAAATCTGAAACAGAAATGTCGGAACTGGAGAAGCTGCGTGCGGAAAATAAGCTTCTTCAAGCGGAAAAGCGCAGAGCCCAGCTGGAGGTTGCTTTCTTAAAAAAACTCGACGAAATCGAAAGGAGGCGGTTCTAAGCCAGACACAAAATGAAACGGTTTATCTGGCGATACAGGAAATATATGACGAGCAGGGATGTTCAATATCAGAACTCTGCAGATTTGCGGGAATTTCGCGTTCTGCTTATTATAAATGGCTGAACCGAAAACCAAGTGAAAATGAGAAATTCAACCAGAAATTATGTGTCCTTATCAGAGATGCGTACGAGGAAAAAAGCGGGATTCTGGGTTACAGGCAGATGACGATTAAATTAAACCGTGAAAATGAATTTCAAGTCAACGCAAAGAGAATCTTGCGCCTTATGCGGATTTTACATCTGAAATCTGTGTGCCGGCGCAGGAGAAGAAACTATGTAAAATCAACGCCAGAGGTTACTGCCGAAAACATCTTAAACCGGGAGTTCCATGCGGAACGTTTTGGGGAAAAATGGCTTACGGATGTAACGGAGATGAAATATGGAGCCAGTGGGAAGGCATACCTGAGCGCCATTCTGGACTTGTCAGATAAAAGTATTGTTTCCTTTGTCATTGGACATTCCAATAATAATGCCCTTGTTTTTGAAACCTTTGACACTGCCCATGAAAACCATCCAGATGCAAGGCCTTTATTCCACAGTGACCGTGGATACCAATACACCTCAAAATACTTCCGTAAAAAGCTTAACAAAGCGGGAATGACACAAAGCATGTCAAGAGTATCCAGATGTATTGATAACGGACCAATGGAAGCGTTCTGGGGGATGCTGAAATCAGAAATGTATTACCTGAAGAAATTTCAAACATATGAGGAGCTAAAGGAGGCTGTATCAGATTACATAGATTATTATAATAATCATCGGTATCAGAAACGCTTAAACTGTATGACACCGATAGAATATAGAAACTATTTGAAAGATGCTGCATAAAAGCTCTGCCAGTCCTCTTTGCGACTGGCAGGTAAAAATTTTTATTTTTTTAACTGTCTACTTGACAGGGAGCGGTTCAAAATGAAAACCTCTCGGCTATGTAATACTAAAAGTATTTTAACACATCTTTTTCAATTTAATACTGAAGTATAACGGATTATTTGATATATCCTTATACTGTTTGTATAACTCCAAAGCTAAATCAGACCCAATCATTCCTAATGACACTGCTAATGCTATTTGTGGTTTAACATCAGTAAAAATAGATGCTAACATAGGGGTATATGATAAAGGATTTTTGGCATCTCTTATAATTTTCTGAATTGTATTTATTTTTAGATTAAATATCTTATTTTCTAAATCTCTTATTGCTGGAGATATTTTAGTATTAATTATTTCTTTTACATAAAGCTGAATATCTCCATCAATAGGAATTGATGTTGCCAACATATTAATATAACTCTTTAATTCCAACAATTCATCATTAGCTCTATGCCTAATCTCTAAAATATCATCTATTGATAAATCTGAATAATTTGGCAAAAATAGTTCAAATGCTTCAAACGCAAGATATGAGTCTTTGTTTATCTCTACTTGTTCACAACCATTTTTATAATATTTTTCTATAATAGAAAACAAATACTTATCGTTTGATAATGGGGCACTCCTCTTGCAACTATATTCAAAAATTGTTGCATATAATGAAAATAACATTCTTTAAGCCAAGTAAACTTTTTTATTATCGGATTTTCTATTACATAATTCCCATAGAATTGATATAAATAATTATTATATTTGGGATTAAAAGTATCATCCAATAACTGCAAAAATCCCTATTACTTATAGTGGCATTTTCTTCTATAATATAACTATTTTCTTTGATTAAAAATCCTTTGAATCCTTTTAGCAGCTCTTTCTCAATAACTTCCATTAATTTAGAATTCTTTTTGATTCTATTAATATCACACATATTTTGAAACAAACATCCTGTAAATTCCCTATTGTTTTCTTCATCCATTTTACTGTTTATTAAATTAGGAGCTTTATAACTATGCCCTGTTAATCTCCCCCGAAACCCATCAAATAGCCTATTTTGCATATAACTATCCACTTGTATTACCCCTTGTTTGGAAAGATAATCTAAAGTAGGGTTTATTTCTTTTTCATTAAAAAATTCCAAAGTATCAATATAAGTATTTAAATCATTCGCTTTGTAGAATTGTTCAGGAGATTGCCCAATCGGTAAATTTACCGTTGCCATAAATGTGGTAGGTATTTGAACCGTAATATCATCATAATACAACAAAGCAAATTTTAATAGAGAAAAATCTTTATCATTACTATTGATTATAATATTTGTTTTCATTTACTTCTCCTGCCTTTCTGAAATCACTGTTCATCCTATAAATTGCAATTCTATTCCTTATTTTTACCATCGTTTAGTTTGAATCTCTCTAACTCTGATTCTACAATTTTTGTATATAAGTCATCTTTACAAGCCGTTTTCTCTGAAATTTTTATTAATGAAAGAAAGCGTTCATTATCATGTAAAGAAGAATAATAAAAATTTAGCTGTTCTAAAGAACGCTTATATACAGACAAAGAAGTTCCTGCAATAACTTCTACCACCACACCACCTAAAGCAGTCAATAGTGCAAATAAATTCTCTTTCCACAAAAGTGATAGAACTGATGCAAAAGTAAATAGCAAAAAACCCGCAATACACATTCCTACTGATAAATAAAACGCTCTTTTTGCTTGACTTTTAGTAAGAGAATAAAATTCCTCAATCTCTCGTAAATTATGAAGCATCAGACCTAGAATATCACTATTTTCATCATTAGCTTTACTTCCTAGTAAAGTTTCTAATCCTTTTAAATAATCTTGCTTCTCATCACCAATAATTTTAGAAGATTTTATCCAATAAGTTGAAGGTGAAAAACTAGCCAAAAATTTGGATATACTCTGAACAAATTTATTCTTAAAATCATCTATATCATCCCATAAAACAACCAACTGATTATTCAAAATCCGCTTAACAAACTTTTGATATTTCTCATCATCCACTTTACTATAATTACTTTTTAAAAAGCATACTACAGATTTACTTTTTGAAAGAGAATAAACATACTCTTCTTCAACATAACTTCTATCTGTTTGCGAAATACTTCCATATCTTTCACCTATAATCATTACTACAAATTCACAAGTATCAATATATTTTGCAGTATACTTTTCTGTTGTGTAATTCTCCTGTACATTAAAAATGTCTAATCCTACAGGTATATGTCCCATTTCCAAAATAGACATATATGTAAATGCACGGATTTCTTTCAAATCCATATATGTAGAAGATATAAATACTTGATATTTTCTATCCATATTTGCCACCCTCATCAAAATGATTTTTCATATTTTAGATAATTATTCATTTTTGATTATCTTTATCTTATTATCATATCATATATTTGTAAATATTTCTTTCCAAATAAATTATCTAAAGTTATATCAGTTTCATCCTTCGCTTCAGATTCAGCCATATAAAGGGCATACACAAACTTCACTGCAATAATTCATTCAAGAGTTTTTGATACTTAGGAGTAAGCGATGCAATCATAAAATCATACCATGTTTTCCGAGAATATTCTCCATTTTCAACACACCATATTTTATAATGCAGTTCCTTTTCGGTATAATAATCTATTGGAACATCATTATTACTTTCTGAGTATTTTAGCAAATAGTCACTAAATCTGTATTGATTCCGTGTATAATCAATATGTGTAAATATATCTTTATTGGGATAATACATTCCATGCAGAAATGTAGTTATGATATGGTTGATATTTTTCTTTTGTCCATCTACATATGGAAGCGTTTCTATTTCGATATGCCAAAAAGATTCACCAAACATATCCTTACATTGTTTAATAACCATAAGAAGCTTATCCATAGTATTTTCATCCATATGGACAATAATTGTTTTCTTTGTATCTAATATTGAATCATTAAATCTGAACTGCGGACCATAAAATTTTTCAAAATTTAAAGTTGAATATGAAATTATCTGTTCTTCTGGTACAGCCAACCGTTCATCAAGTCTATACAAAATATCGCCTGAAGTAATTTGTTCGGTGATTATCCGTGCAAAAGCAGGCATTTTATCTGTAAAATCAATTACCTTTGTATCAGTCAATATATTGTATAAATAGTATTTTTGTCATAACAAAGTCCATCTCGCTTGAATACAGCTCCATTTATTTTTGTTAATCCATATTGATTTGTTTGATATGCAAATACTTCTTCCTGGACTATCTCCTCAATATCAATTATATTTTTGAAAAATAACTAATTGTAAAACCTAAAACAAGAATCGCAAATATATCATAGTCCAACTCTATTAAAGAACAAATGCCTTCACCCAGTGCAACAGTATTATAATAAACAAATTCTTCAACATTTTCTTTCCTTTTAAATCGGGTCAAAATAAAATGAAAACACCAACTATGATTATCTTTTTCAATTATATATGATAACAAAACATCTAAATCCAGTTCCAAATCAATCAATTTACCTTTTATATATTCATGCAAAGGCTTCATAAAAGGTTCAATTTCTACGCATCTTTTCCTTGTAATATAATCCATCGGAGATCTTCTGATATTAAAAAAATATACGATACTTTTTCATATTCTTGTGATTCCACAATACAGAGTAAAAAATCTTCGATTTTTTCATTATCAATCATCTACATCACCACTCTTTCTTTTCCAAATTATACTACAAAGATTTCAATTTTTCTACCTCCCGGCTATGTAAAAGACGGCATCAGCACTTACGCCAACACCGCCTTTTCCTCGGTCAGTCCGTTATAAAATTCCTGCCTTTTTCAGATACCCTACGCTGTCATAACAGCCACGGACGTAAACCGACTGCATCTCCATATCTGTAAGTTTGTTCCTAAGCTCCATCACTTTAATGAGTGCGACACATTCTTCCTCGGTCAGTTCCGCCGATGTTTCCGTGTCAAACACACCTAAGACTTTCGGATATTTCTCATAAAGGCTCTCAATTTCGGCTCTCACGGCACGGTATTCCTCATTTTCTCTGGACAGCTTTGCTATGACAGAGCCGAGGTATTCATTAAAGATATTGCTGTGGACATCTACAAAAGTTTCAAATCTGAACGCATCAGACATTTTTCCTCACCTCCGACTTTTTCTTATCGTCACTTATTATACTGCCCAAAATAAAGCAATACAAATGTGCAAACTGAATTTACCGTTCCCTGTCCGCACATTTTTTCTCTGCCGGCTCATCGTTCTGCTCTGGCTCATCATCAATAACAGAGTTATCCTTTTCATTCAGATTCAGTTCGATATTGAGGGCATTCAGCCTTTCCGTCTTTTCTTTCAGCTCATTTTCAAAAGCAAACGGTTTCTCAACCTCAACTTTTGCGGTTTCAAGCTGTGCGATGGTTTCCTCCTTTCTGGTCTTGGCGGCTTCCAGTCTGGCAGGGAGTTTGGCAATCTCATTCTCAATTCTGGTCAGATTGCCCAGAGCGTCCACGCCTAAATCCACCTTATATTTCCTCATTCCGCAGAGGTTTAGACAGTAGTGGGCGTTGACAGTATCATAGAAAACCTCCATCTGAAAGCCACGGTAGCTGCCGATTTCTATCGGCTGTGACATTGGATTTTCCTTGCAGATGGCAAGGAGCATCCCGCCTGCGTCCGCCTTTTCTTTGTAGGTCACTCCTTTTAAAGTCATCGGGCAGAATTTATCCTCGCCCTGCGGCTTATGCTGACTGGCAGTTTCCGCATCATTTCCATAGGCTGCAATACGTTCCTCATAATCCTTAATCTCCTGCGGATAGTTCTTTAATATCCTGTCCTCAAGGTCGTAATGCTCGGAAAGATAGCTCTGCTTCAAGACTTTGAGCTTCGCCACCTGCATATCCAAATCCATTTTTTCCTTAAATCTTTCATCGCCTGTGGCAAGCATTTTGATCTCTGCAAAGGAGAGAGCCACTCCGTCCACGTCCTCGGCAGAACGGACAGGGCTTTTGCTCGTCATTATCTGGCTGATAAATTTCTGCTTTCCCTCCACCAACTGAAAGAGGTAGGCATCAAAGGTCTGTTCCGTCACATAGCGGTAAACTTCAACCTCTGGGAACATATTGCCCTGCCTTTCGAGCCTGCCTTGACGCTGTTCCAAATCAGTCGGTCATTTTTTGCGGACAGTTCAATACATACCATCCTTTTCTGTTCCCTGCTCCTGCGTTTGCTCTCGTTTGACTTCTCCCTCTGCACCTTTTTCGCACATGTCGGGCAATATTTTGAGATAGCAGAGCCAGGGACGTATTCAACACCGCACACCATACAATTCTTTGGCGACAACGCTGTCCACCGCTTTGTGGGTGTGATATGTAATTCACCGACAAAGCCGATGAATTTATAGTAAATCTTGATTTCCTGCTTCACTGTTCCGTCTGATGACTTCTCACGCTCCGAAACAAGTATCTTGTCTATCAGTGCATTTATTACTGTTGCGTCCAGTTCCTTTAAGCCTTGATAATTGCGGATAAGGGAGAGGAAGTCACGGATTCCCTGCGATTTCTCGTAGCTTTCATTGAGCGTTTCCGTTACCTCTTTCAATCTTGCTTCGATTTCAAGCTGTTCTTTCTGGTATTTCCCTGACATCATTTCAAAATTCCGTTCGGTAATACGTTCCATGACTTTATCCTCATAGAGAGAGGAAAACAGCCTGTCAAGCTCTGCAAGGCGTTTGTTCAGCTTCTTCCGTTCTTTCTCCATTGCTTTTGCTTTGCTCTGGTCTGTTTCCGTGAGCCGCTTCTCAATCGCCCTCACCGCACGCTCGTCATTCACCGCCATATCCGCAAAACGGTTGATGTCGGCAAGGACAGCGTTAAATAAGTCCCTCGCTTCAATGCTGTGTGCGGTACACATCGTATTACCGTATCTGGCGTAATTATTACAGGAGTATTGTACGCAGTCAATGACATCTGGGCGTTTTCTCCTGTTGGCGTTCATAGCCCGCAGAGCATAGCCGCAATCGGCACATTTGATTACGCCTGCAAAAATATTCTCAAATCCCCCTGCGTTCTGTTCCCTCCTGCGGCTTGTCATAAGCTGTTGGACGGTATCAAATTCATCCTGCGTGACTATCCCCTCATGGGTATCGGGTATCACTTCCCATTCTTCGGGCAGCTTAGAGGGACGTTTCTTGCTTTTCATGTTGGCGGCAATCCGTTTGTAGCCTGCAAGATTTCCCGCATATATCGGGCTTCTTAAAATGCCCCTCACACTATTCTCGCTCCAGATATAGCGGTTTTCCTCGTTACCCTCAAAGTAACGCTCGTAACCTGTCACCCCCTGCTCCGCCGCATAAGCGGCAGGGCGTAAAACATGCTGTTTATTAAGGTGCTTGCGGATTTTAGAGATTCCGTTTCCTGCAAGTGCAAGGTCAAATATCTCCCTTACCACATGGGCAACCTTATCATCAATCAATAGGTGGTTATGGTCGGCGGGGTCTTTGATATAGCCGTAGGGTGCATACGTCCCCATGAATTTCCCCTGCTGAAACCTCGCACGGTACGCCGATTTAATCTTGACCGACACATCAGCAGAATACATTTCATTTAGGATATTGCGGAATGGGGTAATGTCCATCGCCGATTTATTGAGCGTGTCCACGCCGTCATTGACCGCTATATACCTCACATTATGCTCTGGGAAAAAGACTTCCAGATATAAGCCGCAGTCAAGGTAATTCCTCCCTAAACGTGATAAATCTTTCGTAATCACGCAGTTTATCAGCCCGTTTTCAATGTCCTTAATCATACTCTGAAAGCTCGGTCTTTGGAAATTCGTACCAGAGTAACCGTCGTCCACATACGTTTTTGCCAAGTGCCAGCCCTGCTTTTTCACATAATCCGTGAGGATGGATTTCTGTGTGGCAATGCTCGCACTCTCATTATCTGTGCCATCATCCTTTGACAAGCGACAGTAAATGCCGACTAAATATATTTTCTTTTCTTCTTTGATTCCTGCCATACTGTTAAACCTCCGTCTTTGTTCTAATAGGTTTCATGTTCCATTGCGTACATTCTAAGCGGATATACCCTCATTGTCGAAGGTGTCACCCTCGGCTATCATCCTGCGAATATCCTCGGAGATAATCGGGATAAACGCTTCGGCAACGGTCTGTGTGCCGACATATTCCCGACTGATAACCACCTGCACTTGTGCTTTTGGCATGATACGCTTTCTCTTTCTGTTCGCTGTCTTATCCTCGCCCATACTCAAATCTTCCTTTCCAGACAGGTCAGGGGAGCGTTTGAAAATGCCCCCACCCTGCCAATCAGACACAATCAATCCCCGCTGTTCAATTCTTTCTGCAATGCTTTAAGGAGTGCCGCCGCTTCATCAGCGGTCAACGTGATTCCCTTGCCGCACTTTTCACGGTTGGGGGAAAAGCTGCGGATGTCATACTTCGGCTCGTTCCCATTCCATGAAATCAAGTTGATTTCCTTTGTATACCCGCTGTCACTCGTAGACAATATGGCGATTTCCTTTACAATCTCATACTGGATTTCTTTCATTTCTGCCTTGCCTTTCTGTTTTTTATCTGTTCAGAGTTTTGTATTTACCTCCCGAAAAGAGAAGATTAGCGGCTGTCCCTGTTCCGTTTCCTCTGCAATTCACGCTCCAACAGTTTGATGATGGTGTCCTCCATCTGCTTGGGCGTTGTTCCTTTCGGGAAGTATTTCTTTAACCGCTCCATGCCGATTTTTACGGTTTCTTTCTGGTTTCCCTTTTCCTCCGTCATAATGGAAAATATCATATCCATGTCAAGCCGCCCGCTCTGGCTCAAGGTTTTCATCCGCTGTGCCTGTGAGAGTGAGGGCGTTGCTTCCTCGCTCTCCATTGTGGCAAACAGGTTTTCCTGCTCGTCTTTCTTCAAAAAGGACAGCTCCACCGCAGGCGTGAGGGCGATTTTCCCCTCGTCCACCATCTGTAAAATCGGCGGTATCAGTTCCGTCAATCGGATAAATCGCTGAACGGTCATCCTGCCAACGCCGAAGCCCTGCGCCACCTTATCGTCTGTCCGCAACTTCGTCCCAACTTGTGACGAGGTTAGGTCTGTGCGGAAGCCCTGCCGTTTCATGGCTTCGGATTTCATCTTGTAGGCAAACGCCCGCTCCGATGGCAGGATATTTTCTCGCTGCAAGTTGCTGTCTACAAGGGTGATAATAGCTCGGTCACGGTCTAAGGGCAGGACAAAAGCGGGGATTGTGTTTATCCCTGCAAGCTCCGAAGCACGCACACGCCGCTGTCCTGCAATGATTTCATAACCGTTCCCGTCCTCTTTCGGGCGTGTGATTATTGGCGTTACAATGCCAAACTCTTTGATACTCTCTGCTAATTCTGACAGCATTTCGTCCTCCACCACATGAAACGGGTTATCGGGAAACGGATATAAATCTGCGGTCTTTAACACCTTAAAATCCTGTTTCTTCATTCACATTTCTACCTTTCTTTCGCTCTATTCCTGTTGCTTTTCTGCAATTCTTCCAATACCTCTGGCGGGATTTTGGAGAGCAGCCGCCCCATCTGCTCGTTGGTTTTCTGCAACTCAAATATCCTCTGGTTGGCTTTTTGTACCTTTAATTCCTGCTCGTACTTTTCATCACGCATACGCCCCGCATAATCGGATTCCTGCCCGATTCTCTCATTCAAGCTGTCGATATACGCCTGCTGTTTGCCGATTTCCTTAGAGAATTTCTCCACGTCTGGGAGCCATGCCGCAATCAGTTCCAGAGCCTTGTCACGCTTTTTCCCTGCGTTAAAGGCGTTGATGTCGGAGAGGGCAGACACGATTTCCGCATATTGTTTATCCAGTCTGCCGCCTAACTTATAGAGCCATGTGGGGATATGCTTCCGCTTCGTTTCCATTGAGGACTGACCTCTTTCAAGCTGATTCCAACGTGCGGACATCCGCTCATGGTAGGCGGTCTGCCACTCGGAAAGGCTCTTTTGGTTGCCTAAGATAGACTTCGCTGACAGCTTATTGTCGGGCGTAAGCGGAACAAAACATAGGTGCATATGGGGCGTCCTCTCGTCCATGTGGACGACTGCGGAGAGGATATTTTTCTTTCCCACACGCTCCGAAATGAAGTCAAGAGCTGTCTGGAAATACGCTTTCTGTTCTTTGGGCGGTAACTGGTTCATAAATTCTGGCGAAGCGGTGATGAGCGTTTCCACCATCATCACGCTGTCTTTCCTCACTTTACAGCCCGCTTCGGCTACCATTCGGTTTATCTCTTTCTTGTAGGTGTAGCGGGGCGGCTTCACAAGATGGTAGTTATCTTTGGAGCGTCCCACGTCAATGTCTGGGTTGCTTTTATAGGCTTCTTTCTTCCGCTCGTTGTGGCGTTCGCAAGCCGCAACGCCGCCTGCTTTGCGTTTCTGGAAACGCAGGATTGCATAGGGCATAGTTCATCTTCCTTTCTTTCGGCGGGTAACTGTCACTTCCTGTCTTTGGTGCGTAACGGTCATGACGGTTATGACGGTGTTTTTGGGATACCCCCTCATAAGAGCCGCAACCGTCACGCCGATATTCTTTTATCCGAAGCGGAAAGCGTAGGATAAGCAGGGCGTAAGCCCTGCATTAAGGGAGTCCAGAGGGAACGTCTGGCACACGACTTTGCAGGGCAAAGTGTAGTGTGTTACACCCTGTAAACGCAGTCGGAAAAATCGGAGGATTTTTCTGACCGCAGGGGTGGCTTTATGAGCCGAAAAGGGCGAGTAATGCCCACGCCTGCATGTTGCGTTTACGGGGTGTTCTCCCGTAGGGATGACAGCGGCGGGGGTATCCCAAAAACACCGTCATCATCGTCATGACCGTCACCCTCCACATCTTCCTGCCTTGCAAGGGAAATCATCCGCCCGCTGCTCCTGCGGCTGAAATCATAACGGATATGGTTTTCAAGCAGGAAATCAAGACGGTATTCATTCATCCACTTCGTCAAGACATTCGCCGCTGTCCCTGTTTCCCCCAGAGCGTCCAGTAACTCGGTGGCTGTGCCAGTCCATCCCTCCCTGCCCTGCATGAAATCCACTAACCGAAAAAGAATATCTGGTATCGCTTCTTTCGCAAGCTGTTCCTGCTCTTTCCGTTCCACCAGTTCCCAACTGCAATCACGGAAGCGGAGCTTAAACTCCTGATAGGGCGTGTCCCTGCCCGTCACATATAATTTTGCGGCATTGGACGCGCGGTTTTCCTGTTCCAGAACAAAGGTTGCGTCCGCACTCCCCGTCAATCCCGTCGTGCCAGACACTTTGTTGAACACGTCGCTGTCATTCTGCTTTCGGATGTGGTGTACGACAATGACCGCCAGAGAGTGCCTGTCGGCAAAGCCTTTGATAAGGGAAATATCCCCATAGTCACTGGCATAAGCATTATCTTTGGAAGCGGTGCGGACTTTCTGCAAGGTATCAATGACAATGAGCCTGCTGTCTGGATATTCTTTCAGATAATCTTCCAACTGCACGATAAGACCGTCTGACAGCTTATCGCTTGCCACCGCAAAGTGAAGCCGCCCGCTTGCTTCGTCCGTCAAGCGGAACAGCCTGTCTTGTATGCGGCAGAATGTGTCCTCAAGGCAAAGGTAAAGCACATCGCCCTCCCGTGTCGGCATATCCCATAAGGGGATTCCCTGCGACACGCAGAGGCAGAGCTTTAACATGAGCCAGCTCTTGCCGATTTTCTGTGAGCCGCAGAACAGAGTTAAGCCCGTGGGTATCAGACCGTCCACTACAAAGGACGGCTTCTCAAGCGGCTCATAAAGGAGCGTGTCGGCATTGACCGTCTGTAACTTCTGCATGGGATTCCTCCTTTCGGGCAGTGTCTTTGGTTTTGCTGCACATAGGCGTTGACCTCCTTAAAAAGATTTACTCCCACGGAAAAAGCGGGAGTATGTAATGCCGCCAATCCCATGCCTGTCAAGAGCGGATTTCTTTTTCGGGCGGTAATAGTCAAGGTTGGAGATATTTCTTCATTTCTGCCTTGACCTTTTCCCTTGCAACCGAAACAGACTTCTGGATAGCGGAAGCGGTGCAATGCTCCATCTCGGCTATCTGATAAAAGTTGAAATCATACTCGTAATAGAGCAGGAAACGCCGCCTCTGTATCTCTGGCAGTCGGGCAACCGCCTTATAGAACATTTCATTTCTTTCTTTTTCAATCATTCTTTCATCAAGCGTTTTAGGCACTCTTAACGCACGTCTGTAAAGCGTTTCGTCCCATACCTCGTTAAACTCCCTGTGCCGCTGGTTCCATTGCTGAAGATTCCTGTTCCTGCGCTCCATCTGCCGAAATTCAAGAAAGAGCTGTTCTGATACTTCCAACTCGTGAGATTCCCCCTGCCCGTCCTTAAAGCTGATAGAATACCTTGTGCCGCCCTCGGCGGCTTCTTCTTTCAGCATGTATGTCTTTGCCCCGTACGCCATTTCCTTTCCTCCCGAAAAAAATTGGGTGAGAGGATTGCCCTCCCACCCAATAGCCCGTGGAAATGATTAAATTTCCCCGAAAGGATAAAAAATAGGCTTTAATTTTTTACGGAGCCGTTCAAGGCGTTTGTAGACCGCCCTTTCGGTAAGCCCTGCCATCGCCGCAATCTCCCTTGTGGAATACCCCTGCATTTTCAGCAGGAGAATGAGCAGGGTATGCTTGTCCACTGTAAGCAATGCCTGATACAGCTTCTCGTCCTCAATCTCGTCCAGTAAGTCCGCAACGGTATTCGGCTCTGCCTGCGGTTCGGTGTCCGCCATTCCCTCAAGGTATTCCCCGAAGTCGCTCGTCCATCGGTAAAACCGCCTGTTGGAATTAAAGTCTGCCCTGTCCTCTATGCGGATTTGCTCAATGACCGCTTCATCAACGCCACACTCCCGCAGCACTTTTTCTTCGGCTTCTTTCCAGATACGCCACTTCCTGTCCTCACGTCCGTGGTTGTATGCCATGTTCCTTTTCCTCCAATCTGAATTTTTGAAAATGTAAAAATCAGATTGGAAAGGCGGCGAACGACAGCCAACAGCGGAAACAGCCCTGCGGCATATTCCGATAAAAAACGACAAAAGAAAAACCGCAAAGGCTCTGTGACCTTTACGGTTATAGGAGATACATATTCTGTTAAGTGGAGATTCTACTTCTGGTTTCATGGCAAGAAGTAGACTTGCATGATTCGGGATAATTTTTTTACCTGGCTTCCTGCCATTCCCCGATATGCTATGTATAAGTCAAATCTGCATTGCATGAGCAGATAGATTACTGCCCGAAAAAAGAACATAAAAAATCCCCCACAAACTTCAAAACGAAGTCTGGGAGAGGATTTAAGTATGATAAAATAGCCCATCAAAACATCGTTTTTTTATTAAGTGGGCTTGCCCTATTTTTGATTATTTAGAAAACAAAAAATCTTTTACAACATCTACAAACTTCTCTGCATTTGATAATATGGCGGGATGATTGCCTGTTGGGAATAAATATTTTCTGCCATTCGATACAAGCTGTTCCATTTGATTATATTCCTCTTCAAGATTTCCACGGCACATTGTATCTTCCTTACTACCAACAAATAGTATCGGCACTTCAAGCATTTCTAAAGGCTTATGGAATAATGGAAGTTTTGAATCAGCACATTCTACCAACGCTTTTGTATTAAGGTCAACGACAGTTTCCCAATCTTTTCCTTGACACCATTCATAAAACTGTCTGGAAAAATCGTTACTTTTTGCTGTCATTCTCTCTTTTAGAAGATTTTCCGAAAAATCGCTTTGAAGTGTTCTCCCATCAAAACTATCTGCAACAACCTTATATACAAGGTCTGGACGCTCTAATGCAACATTAACGGCAACCCATGCTCCGCCGCTTGTGCCTATCAAATTCACTTTTCCACAATCTAAGTATTCCAAAAACGCTATCACCTGTTGAGCCTGTGAATACCATAAATCCGACGGAAATTCCTCTACCCTATCAGATTGCCCATTGCCAAGAAAATCCATAAGAATCACCCTAAAACTATTTGTATATAAAGGTATTATATATTCAAACATCTTTGATGAGGCTGTATCTCCATGCAATAATACAACAGGCAAACCTGCCCCTATTTCATCGTAATAAATGTTCTTATCCCCATATTTAAAAAATGCCATTTACCATTCCTCCTGCCTTTTTAAGTTAATTGTAACAACATAAAAACAGATATAAAACCTTATAATCTTTCTGTAAATAAAAATGCGCCATGAACAAATCATGGCACACTTTTATTTACAGATTATTTTGTTTTATTATCCGCTGAATACTTTTCTCGGATAAATAATACTTTTCTGCCAACTGCTTAATGCTCATTCCATCTTGGTAATCTGAACATATCTGGCAATTTCGAGAAGCTAAAAACTGCTTTGTATCGGTATTATCTCCCCAATGCTTTCTGTTTTCACTCTTTTTGGGGATATATATGGTTTTACCATCAACATATTTTTGTATTTGCTCTAATAACTCTTTCGGCAATAAATCAATCGGATTTTGACAGCCCACTTTGCACCTCCTAAAATTTCTTAGGATTAGCAAAGGCTATTGTCATTTGCGATTATAATATGTTTTTATTGATGTATGCAATAGCCTTTGCTATGCAAAAATTTTTGTTCCCATTTATCAAACACTTCCTTTCGCTATAATGCCAGTATTATAGCATATGCGTTTTGCACTGTCTATAAAATCTCATTCAAACGGGGAAATACAAACTTAAATTACGTCCATTAATTATAAATAATTTCCTCGTTTACAATCTCTCTCGCACACGCCCTTATGTTATTGAGCCACCCTGTCCATTCTAGGGCGTTTTCTTCCTTTAGGCGTTCCGTTATGCCCTGTGCCTGTTTCATGCCCTCTATGAGCCTTTCAAAGCGTTCCTGTGCCTGCCTGTCGATGTCGGCAAGATAGGTGTTGAGCCTGCCACTTGTAAGAAGATTGGTATATGTAACCTTTCGGTACTGCTTCAGATAGTCCAAGAGCCGCTGTCCCCATATGCCCATCGGCTGTTCTTCTTCGGCGGGTAAAGCTATACATGGAATTAAATAATCTCCTTGCCTTTCGTATCTGCCGCCCAGTTCCTCAAAAATCGTCTTTGCCATTGTCTGTTACCTCCACATTCTTTTTTATTTTGAATGTCCGCAAAATCCGTCCTACATCCGACGGTCGCCACGGGCAATCTAAATTATGGATGGCAATTAGCCTGTCCTGCACGTTTGTACCTGCACCCATCTTCGGGGTAGAGCCGAACAGCACACGCACCTCACCGCTCCTTACCTTTGCGAACAGCTCTTTTTTCTGTGCATCAGTAGTCGCTTCATGGATAAAACGCACCTGTTCCGCAGGGATTCCACGCTGTATAAGTTTCTTTCTCATATCATCATAGACATTATCAAACTGGTCGGGTATCATCTCAAAAGCATTTTCGCTGACTTCCTGCGTTTCTATTATCTTTTTATTGGTGGGTGTCGATAAATCACAAAAGGCGAGTTGTGCTGCTTTTGTGTCGGCGTGTTCCTCCCAGATGTGGTAAATATTATCCACGCAGGCGTTGACTTTGCTGTTCGGGTCGTCTGGCAGCATCGGGTCAATCAGCCTCTGGTCGAGTGCCAGTTTCCGCCCGTCATTCGTTATTTTGAGCATATTATCCTGTTGTGGCTTTACAAGCCTAGCCCTTACTTTCTCGGCTCGCTTGGCAAGCCCCGCCACCATTTCCGTCTGGATTTCGCTCGGATTGGTCTTGATATTGTGGTAGTTGACCTTTGGCACAGGCAGCTTTAGCATATCGGCAGTCTGAATGTCTGCCACCTCACGGAACATCTGCATAAGCTCTGGCAGGTTGTAAAATTTCGCAAACCTCGTCTTGGCTCGGTAGTTCGTACCCTCTGGGGAAAGCTCCAGAGCCGTAACCGTTTCGCCAAACGTGGACGCCCAACTGTCAAAATGCTGCAATCCGTTCCTTGCAAGGGTGTCATACTGCAAGTACCTCTGCACGGAATACATCTCGACCATCGAGTTTGAGATAGGTGTTCCCGTTGCGAAAATCACGCCACGGTTGCCCGTGATTTCAGGGACGTGTTGTCAAGTGTGTTTTTAAACTTTTATAATCGTAAACTCTTAATTTAACCGATTGCTCTGCTTTGATTGGCTTCCATAGACTATCAGAAATTCCATTCTTGTAAAGCCTGCTAACGCACCGTAAAACGGCTTCGGACTTGACCAGAATTCCATTTCTGATGCAGGACAATCAAGCCAATCAATGGCGGTTTCCGCGTCCGGAACACCGGTTTCCAAAATTCCGGAATGGAGGTTTCTTGAAGCAAGAATATTCATTTGAGTTTAGTAATTAATTATTAAGCCAAATAAAATTAGTATTTTCATCATATACAGCATTATAAATTATTTCTGCTAGCTGTTCTTCGCTTGCTGTTTTATTATTTTCCCCAATAATTCTACCTTCTGCATTATTATGTATGTCCATATTTTTATGTTCTAATTTAGTATGCCCATCTACCTCCAAACCCGTAATATCCTTATCCTCGTGAGCCGTTGCAAACATTTCTGCTTTCTCACTTCCGATTAATATAACCATTTCTGCATTCCACATACCATGTCTAAATGCATCACTCCTATCACCAAGCCCATTATAACCAAACTTTTTTTCTGTCTGTGTAGTTGCAATATTTTTGGCTGTATTTACTTTTAATGCATCAAGTGGATATCTAATGACTAATTTTTTTTCTGTATCCGTTAGAGAATTCCAAATATTACTTACACCACTATCTCTTCTCATAGAAACCTGTCTTACTATAAGCGTTTCTATTTCTTCATTCCCTTTTCTGGATTTTTCGATTTAATTTCAATAATAATCTTTATCAGTTCACCAAAATCATCATTTACTTGTATTGCTAAAGCATTATTTGCTGCCATAGCCTCAATATTAAATCCGATTATCATCCATATGCATATTACAAATGTCAACAGTCTTATTTTCTTTTTCATTGTATTCCTCTCTATACTTGTCGAATTATTTCTATTATGTTAATTTCCTTAACTTTTTGCAAAGGCATCAGTGATGATACAATTGCTGTAAATATAGTAATTCCAATAATTGTAATTATCATTTCAACAGGTAATCTCCATACGGTATTAAAATACTTAGCAACTAGATGACTATAAAGATAATAATGTAAAGGTACACCAATTGCTATTCCTAACGCCCCACCTCCACATGCATATAATAGAGCCTCCAGTATTACTATCTTTTTACATTGTTTTGTCGTCCCACCTACAGCACAAATCATCCCATACTTTTTCATATTATTCCAAACACTTATGCTCATACAATTTATAATATTAAAGATAGTTACCGCTATGATAGTTCCACAAAATCCATATACAAAGACTGCCATTGTTAAAAATTGGTTTTTGCTTTCTTTTTTTTTGTCGGTAATCAAATATACTAAATTTTTCTGGTATAATTTTAGTCATTAATTCCCATACTTCCTCATTTCCCTTACTAAATCTTATATCCAGTATGGAATAATCCATATTTCCTACTACCTGTTGAAACAATGCTTCTGCAAGCAGGCATCTCACACTGTCAGCCGAATCATATGGAAAATTCCTTAATACTCCTCCTACTACACACGCTATTGTATTGCCTCCATTACCTTTAATCAGTACCTCATCTCCTACTTCTAAACCACTTTCTTCATCAACTAATATTTCTTCTCCTTCTAATAACCTGCCTATATTTAATTTCCCAGAAATTATTTTGCTTTCTATCCATTCAAATTGCTGTTTGTCATATGATACAAGCAACGTAGAAAATACATTTCCATTTTTTTCCAATTCTGCATTGTTTACTTTACGTCCAACAACACTTTCTACACCACTTATTTCTTCTATTTTCCACTTTACTTCATCATGAATATAGTACTTACCTTCTTTATTATAAATAGAGGCATCCGGATTATATGGCTTTGTAAAATATGAACCTTCATAAATAAAGTTAATCATAACAGAAAAAGCAAAAATCAAAACAATATTCATTGCAAAAGAAGCTATCATAAGCCCAAGTGATTTTCTATTGCTTCCTGTCTGTCTAAGGCTAATTAGTAATTCTACTGGAATTTTTATCGTCCTTCTTTTTTTTCGGCATTTTATATCTTTCTGATAAGTTTCTTCATTTATCGCTGTTAATGGCGGAATACTGCATACATATCTTACCGGACTCACTGTCGCTATCATAACTGCTGCCAAACCAGTAAATATTCCAATCACAATCCCTGCTATACTGACTTGAAACACAAAAATATTTTCAAACATATCTTTATTAAGAAGTCGTAGCAATAATAAACAGCACCATGTCAAAACCACCCCGCTCCCAATCCCTGCGGGTATACTATGACACCATAGTATTTTTCCTTCTTTCTGCACACATCTTCTTAATTGTTTTGAATCTGCTCCTATACACCTAAGTAAGCCATATAATTGCTTTTTCTCATGAACACTTATATTCAAGCAATTTGTAATCATCAGAATACTTACAAGAAATACAAGACAAAATAAAATACCCGCTATCAAATATAAATTAGCGGCTAAGACAGATTTCCCCTTTCCCATAACTGCCAACAATATTTCATTTAACTGTATTCTGTTTTCTTCCAAATGATACTCTTCTATAAGTTTACATTTTACTTCATCGATTTCTTCCACATTTTGACATGTAATATAATAATCCCCACAACTATTTCCCAGTATCCTTCCGCCTTCTACAGACAACAAAAGACCATACACATCTCTTGCTGTAAGGGAAGAAAAGGTATCGCATACCCCTACAATGTCCAGGTTATACGTCTTTCCTTCCAACCTAACTGGCAGGACATCTCCTACCTTCAAAGCATAATCCTTCTTAACCTTTTTATCAATAACAACCTCTTCTCCGGTCTTTGCATATTGTCCTTCTAAAAGTCTGACATCAAACTGCTGTATGATATCCGCATCTCCGCATAGTATCCTGCACTCTTTCTCTTTCAATTCTCCTGTTGGTAACTCAACCAACCAGCCTGCATGACTTATTCCTTCTATTTTTTCTATATCAGTAATTTCAAAAGAAAGATTTTCCACTTTCATATGATAGTTTCCATAGATGTTCTTGACGGCCTGTATTTCAACATCTATTCCAATATCCGCCAAACTAAATACCGTTGTAATCATGCAAATAGCCGCCGCAATACATGCCACTGTAATAGTTGTTTTCTTTTTATGCATACGATAATATTTATATATGATTTCTAAATAATTATTCTTCCACTTATCTTCTTTCACTAACACAACCATCCTTTACATACAGTATTCTATCTGCTACTTTGGCAATATCATGATTATGAGTAATTAGCAAAACTGTTCTGCCATATTCTTTTGATATTTCCCACAATATTTTAATAACCTCCTGACTATTTTTGCTATCCAAATTGCCTGTCGGTTCATCTGCTAATATCAATTTCGGCTCTGTTGCCAATGCCCTGCCTATCGCCACTCTTTGCTGCTGCCCGCCCGATAACTGTGATGGAAAATGCTGTTTCCTTTTCTCCAGTCCCAATTTATTTATAATACTATCTATTTTCTTTCTATCCGGCTTATTATGCCCTAATGAAATGGGAAAAATTATATTTTCCTCAACGGTTAATTCCTGAATCAAATTAAAGGATTGAAAAATAAAACCTATGTTTTTCTCTTCTAAATACTGCTTGCTGATCCAGTGTCATCTCTCTTTGTTCTATCCCATCAATTACTATTTTTCCGTTGGTCGGTCTGTCTAACATCCCTACAATATTAAGTAAAGTACTTTTTCCAGAACCCGATTCACCTATAATAGCAATAAATTCCCCTTTGTGTACTGAAAAACTTACATGATTCAGTGCCTTTACCTCACTATCCCCCGAACCATATATTTTATCGACATTCTCCATTTCCAAAATATAATTATCCGCCATAGCAACTTTCCTCCCCAAACAAATACTTTTTGTCTATATCAGTTAAAGAAATATATATTTTTAATGCTTGTTCCGTTAAAACTTTTTGCAATTTGCAATTACATTCTGCCGGTATATTTATATTTTTCATTAACAAAAGATTATCATGCATACATCCTCCAGAGCATATAGACTGACATATACAATATTTACATTTTTCCGGAATTTTATATAATTGATTATATATCACATCATGTTCAAATACATTAGTGGAAACATCCCCCATGCAAAACTCCTTATCACCCACAAATCGATGACATGGATATATATATCCATCAATATCTATAGATATTGCTTTAAAACCTGCTGCACAATAAACATTTCTCTTCTTTCCTTCATGAATTTCTCTTAAAATACTATATAGATTATGTCTTGCAATACACTCTTTATATTTATCCCTCACTTGTATAATGATTCATTTGTTTTTTTGATAATATCATATTTTCATATCTTAATTTTCCAAATGGCGAAATTCATATATATTAGGGCGAAATTTGTACAAAAAAAGCCTCTCCATTGAAATAGGTCTGGTAAACCTAAACGATGTGAGGCAATAATATGTAAGTGTCTGTTAAATTTTCTATTTCTACAATAAAGCATATAATATAATTTTTACATCAAAAATATTATCTTTGTCTGATATCTGCATATCCCCCTTGTAAGTATCAACCACGTTCTTGACATTTTGCAATCCGATTCCATGAATCCGCTTCTCTTTCTTTGTGGTAATATAAATTTCTCCTTTTCTTTTTATTGCATTATCATAACTATTTCTGACACGAATAAAAAGCATACCCCGTTCATAATTTAAAAATAGTTCCAACCATCTTTCCTTTGACTGCTCAGCTGACTCTATCGCATTCTCCAATAGATTCCCGACAATGACATTTAAATCAAAGGAACGAATTGCCAATTCCTTTGGGATATTTATCTCGTAATTAACATGATTAAGAACTGTCTTTGCTCTGTTCAGCATATAATTCATCAGACTGTCTACTTCCTGATTTCCACTGCTGATATACTCATGTGGATTTTCAAGATATGCCTGCATATCACAAATATAGTCCATTACTTTATCATCATTTTGATGCCTCGCTAAAATCATTAATTCATTTAAATGGTGCTTCATATCATGCTTTAGTGTTCTTACTTTTTCTTCCGTTTGTGTCATAATATTTAATTGATTGGCATAGCTAGCAATCTGTCGTTCAAATAATGCTCTTTCCTCTAACTTTAAATAAGCATCAACTAAAACACCATATAAATAAAATATTAATAGATTAATAAGCAAAATCCCAACACTTACAGAAATTAGTATCATTCTGCTATTCAGGTTGTTCATAACCAATATTAGTAAAATCATTATACTAATAGCAGGGATAGCAATTAATATGTTTCCGTGAAATGGTATAAAATCCTTACTTTTATTCTTCACCAAAAATCTCTCTACAACAAATTCACAAATAAGTATTAAAAAAGTAGTAATGTATACTGTCATTCCATTTGCTTCTTCACCTACCATGTAATTACCAAAGGAATATACTGCTATAATGTCACAAAACATATTGATTCCATATATCAAAAGAGTAACCAATACTTTTTTCTTCTCTACCCCCACATATAATCGTGTAATAAAATAAATCAATAATAAATTAGTTATGATGTTTAATACGGGAAAGTGAAAAAACGAATGAACTAATACTGTCAGTGAAAAGAAAACAAAATAACATATCCTCTCCTTTCCCTTTTCTTCAATATTTATTTCAAAAAATATTGACATGAATCTTTTGAGAATGAATGTTCTAAATAAGTTAGTGCTTAAAACCGTAATCATTTCTGCCACATTATTTTTCCTCCCATTTATATTTCATAATCTGTTCCCTTACTAATTTTCGATATGGAATACTAATACTCAATAAATTATCTCCCTGCATTCTGATTGCTTCATAGGAACACTCTACCATATAATCTAAATTTATAATATAAGACTGATGAATCATGATAAAATTATGTGGTAATTCTGAAGCTATTTCTTTCAGTTTTCCATTAAACTGTCTTTCGCCCTCTCTTGTAACAATATTAATCTTCTTATTCTGGCTATAGAAAAATATAATTTCTCGAAAAGAAATCTTGTAAAAATAACCTTTCTGAATAATACTCAAATTTTTGATTTTTCAATTCGTAAAAATGAATGCTCTTTAAAAATACATTTTCTACAGTTTCTGTCTTTAATGGTTTAATTAAAAAGCCTATCGGTTGCACCTCAAAAAGCCGCATTGCATAACTGCTTTTAGATGAAATATATATGATAATTAATTCTAAATTTTTCATTTTCTCTCGTATAAAATTACCTACCTGAATTCCGTCTGTGGTAATTAAGTCTATGTCCAAAAACAGCATATCTAAAGTATTTTCCCTTTTTAAAAAATCACAAAGACTTTCTCCGGAAAACCATACACTTGTTTCTAGCCCTACCCCATGCTTTTTTCCCAATTTATAAATCATATCTTCCAGTTCTGCACAGACTTCTTTTCCATCATCACATATCCCTATATGAAACACATCATATCCTCCCCCAATTTTTGTTTTATACTCAAACTTCGCACTTGAATAAGTGTTTATGCACCTTGAACATTCAATAATTACTGGCATTAAAATAGCATGAAACCATCTGGTTTGGTATAATTGAGTTGTTCAAAACAATTAAAACACCACAGGCTCATGCCTCAAGTAGATATGGGGATTGCTCCCCATACCCCTCATTAGAACCGTACATGCACTATTAACGCATACGACTCAACCCAATATTCTTTCATTGCAAGGTGTGCCCCTTCCCTCCACCGTTATTAACGGTTTCTTTGGTACTATGAGCACTTCAGACTTCCTATTATCCATTTAATTTCCTCTCTTGTTCCCTTAATTGTACATCATACCCTATGCCAGGGGGATAATAAGACCCCAACTGTTCTGTATTATATATTTCTCATCAACCTCTCCAAGCTCTCGGACTGGGGGATGCCCCTGTCCCTCACCATAGCGGTTACAGAGATGTTGTCTGCTACGAACGCAAACGCATCGACCATTTCCGACCTCATACTAATTTGCAAGCTCTATCACTTCACTTTCGTTTCGGCTCTGTTGCCTCTGTCCTATGCTTAAATCTGATGTTGCCACTTCGACTCCAAGGACTTGGTACGGGCGGTTGATTAAACCTTTCCCGACAGGATTTTCCTGCTATATAATCAGCTATGCTGATTTCTCAGCTCGCACTATGAATAAAAGTATAACACAAAACAACCAAAATGATAAACAAATTTCTAAATCTATCCGAAGATTTTTTACTATTTTTTACTAGATTTCATGTTTCATCTGTATTAAAAACGGCTAATGCGTATAAAAAGAAGGGAACTCCTGCAGTGGAAATCTTTCAGTACCTGTTTCTTTTGATTTTTTCAAACAGAGGCATATAAGAACCTTATTTCATGAAGAAATACTCTGGCTTTTGCCAAGGATACTGTATACCGCTTTATGAAAATGGTCCAGATCAACTGGATCCGTTTTACAACCATTCTTGCAGGCAGAATCATCAGAGAGGCAATCCTTCCGCTGGATTCACAAGACCGCGCCAACGTATTGATCATCGATAATTCTATGTTTGAACGCAACCGTTCAAAAAAAACGGAACTTCTTGCAAAAGTATATGACCATGCCAGACACACTTATAAATTTAGTTTCCGTATGCTCACGCTTGGATGGTCTGACGGAAGTACTTTCCTTCCGATTAACAGTGTGCTTCTTCCACCTGAAAATAAGAAAAACTGGATCAATCAAGCAGAGCCTGTCGAAAAAAGAACCGTTGGTTATAAACGGCGTGCACTTTCTATGCAGAAAGGAACACATGCCATGCTGGAACTCCTGTCATCTGCTAAAAAAGCAGCCATTCCTGCAAAATATGTCCTTTTTGACAGCTGGTTTTCCTCTCCAAGCGCCCTACATTCCGTTAAGGAAACTGGGTATGATGTCATCGGAATGATAAAGAAAACCCCGAAAATGTTCTTCCGTTATAATGGGGAAGTCTAATGCTGGAACATAGACTGGATGTCCCTGCTCACACTCTCTCCCACAAGCAGACCACCATCTGCCTATTCTACCTCGCCCCTTTGTCATTTTGCCTTGCCTGATGCACCCTGCCTGCTTCTCTTTCTTTTATAGCCCTCTCTTTTTGCCTAAGCCTGTCTCTGACGCTCTTAGTATCCACCACTTTTTCTCCATAAGTTTTCTCGTACTCCGCACAAGCTGCTTCATAATTCTGATTCTCTCTTTTTGCCACATCAAGTTCCTTATAGAATGCCTGCATAGAATCAAAATGATGTTCTTTCACAATAGAAGAAAGCCTCTTTTTCATATTGAAAATCTGATTATCAAAGCTGTCGATCTCCTGCTGTAACTCCCTGCGCCTGCCGCCTTTGAAGATGCCCGTACATTCAGACAATTCTTTTTTCAGCATATCCCTCTGTTTTTCACGCCCGAATATTGCCTTGTTCTGGTCTTTCAGCCTGCCCTCAATCTCTTTCAGCCGGGGATATTTACTTGCCAGTACGGACGGTTTTGGCTGCGGCGGTCTTTCTGCTGGCTGCTCTTTTTCAACCAGAACAGGTTTTCGCTCCGCCTTTACCTGTTTAATAATGCTTTCTTTCTCTTTGGAAGCAGTCATTGAATATTCTGTATTCTTTTTCATATCGAGTTTTCGATGCGGATCTATGGGAAATGGTATCTCCTTTCTTTCCGGCTGAAATCCTGGATCATCTCCTGCATGGATACGGCTGTCCGTTTCTTTTGATGTTTCCTTTATGGCACTGACACCATTTCCGATCACTTTCTCCACTATATCAATCACCTTCTGCATGGCTTTCATAATCAGGAGTTCTAACAACAAAATCGCTGCCCTGACAATCTCCCCGAACAGCTCCGGCCTTTGTCCGTTCTGCTCCACGGATTCTTTTACTTTATCCGTTATCTCCGTCTTTTTAAGCTCCACAATCTCCGCTTCTGATACGCCGCTTACAATCGCACGGTCAACGGTTCTGTTCCACTCCATGCGTATTTCATTGTCCGATTTGATTTCCTCCGCTTTCGGATTATTTTTGCCAACCTTCTTTGTCGCAAGGTACGGACCGTTTTTATCAAAAATACTTAACCTGTCCCTATCATCAAGCACCATCTGGTTGATTAAATCCGTATAAAACACTTTTACCCCATCTAAAAAAGATTCTTGCTTAAAGCGTTCATCTTTGACAGTGAAAATTTTGCGTTCATACACCTCACCTTTTTTAATGATTTTACAGCCTTGACGGATATTCCCATCTCCGTCAAGAATCTCTTTCTTTGTCCTCACATGACGCCCCTGCTCATTGTAGAACATATTCCGAGTGGCAATTTTCTCTGTCGGCTGTTCCAGCCGCTTTCTCTCCGCAAATACCATATGGATATGCAGATTCGTTTTACGTTTATTGTGGTGGAGCGCAGCAAAGCACTCCACGCCGTACTTTTCCTTAAATTCGTCTGCCATCTTTTTCAAAAGATAGTCATGCTCATAGTTGATAAAACTCTCCGGAAGTGCAATCATCAGCTCCCTTGCCTCAATGCACTTCCCATTCGTGCCGCTTTTTTCAAATTCCTCCTGATTACATTTGGCAAGCTCCCGCCAGAATGCCCTGTCCGGCTCCGTTGTATAGACTTCATAGAGATGCTCCTGCTTGGCGTGGCTTGAAATATAAGTGATGCGCCCTGATAAGTCATGCAGCTTTGCCATTTCTATAAATGAATTTCTTTTCATAAACGCTTTTCCTTTCTTTTGGCGGATAACCTGCCACCGCATTTTTTGTGAGCAGCCATTATAGGACGGCTGTCTGTGAACCGATGCCCGTATCCGGGCAGTCTACGGCTGTCGCTTTCTGACAGCCGCAGGGGGCTTTGTTTTGTGAAGTCCCCTCTGCAATGCTGCACATCTGTCCTGAAATGTAGCCGTAAGCAGCAGCGCCATCTATGCGCCCGTCCTCTGGGCGGCATGGATAAATACAGTCCGGTTTTTTCGGACTGTATAAATTCACACTTGCGTGAATTTGCCCCCGGCAGGGCGAAATCCCCGGAGCATAAACCGAAGGTTTGTGCGTAGGGTGTATTTCGCTCTCAAACGCCGAGGGCTTAGGGGAGAGCTTGCGCCCTCCCCGGAAATTAGTTGCTGACACTCTCTGAACCACTCCGAAGCAGTCCGTGGAACAGATTCTTTACAGGCATAAAAAAGCCGCCTGCCTGAAAACTGGTATTCCAGTCTCAAAACAGACGGCTACATTTGCACCCTTATTTGCAGCCTTCCGGCTGCTTTCTGCCCTTATTTTGCGGGCTTGAATGCCCGCCCTTTATTATGCAGCCTTTAATGGCTGCCCCTTGTCCTTGTTTTGTAGCCTTTCGGCTACCTTTTGTTAGTCTTTTTTCAAAATACGGCTACATTTATACTTTGATATAAAAAATCCGCAAAAATAAGGCTACAGTAAACCTAATTACCGTAGCCCTGCCCTATAAATATATTAAAATGCGTCAAAATCAATCAAATCATTGTCCGGCGGCTCTGTGGCATTCTCTGATACAGCTTCTTCCTGCATATTCCCCGCATTCCGTATCGTTGCTTTCGTAGCAGCGGGAGAAACTGTGCCGCCCGTCACATTTCCACTGTCTGCGCCGTTTAATGATTCCTGCCCGCACACCATGCCGCCCTGCGCCGCCTGATAAGCCCCCATAGGAACGGATAAAGGAAAAAGCTGCATCTGTGCCATATACATACCAAAAAGCGCCGGGAGATTGGACATTACTTTCTTTTCAACCGCTTCCACGATACGCTCTGCAAAAGCATCCTCTTTCTCCCGTGTTTCCAGATAGGGATCATACTCTGCCGCCATGCGCCTGTTATAATAATCATTGACCGCCTCTATCACAAATTTATTCTGCGACTTGAACATCTGCCGTATCTTTGGGGAGTGCAGAAGCTCCCACGCCCTGCATTCGTCCCCTTTTTCCATGTTAAAGCGGATATTATGGTTTTTGTTTTTCATTCAAATGCGCCCCTTATCCGGCTGATGCCATTGCTTTCTGCCTGCGGAGTTTCATATAACAGAAATATTCGTAGCCTTTGGCGTTTGCCCGTATATCATGGTTAAAAGTAACATTATCGCTGTCATAACTGCCCACAAGCTCCACAACCTTCGCCCCACCGCCCATGACATACAGTTTCATAAGATTAGGATTGTAACCATGCGCTTTCAGTTCTGCAAATATCTTATCCACATAGGATTTTGCCGCTTCCTCCATGAGCTGCTGGTATTCCCCGCCCACTTTTGTATCGCCGCAGCGCAGATAATTCTCAATAATTTCCATCGGAAGTTCCTCCGCTTTTCTGTCTAAGATGTGGTCACGGATCACCTTAAAACACTCGCCCACGCCAAGCCGCACTGTCCACGATTTGCTTTCGCTTGCCTTGCCATTATTGAGTATCATCACGTTCATCGTCCCATTCCCAATATCAGCTACCATGTGCATACCCTTAAAATCCGGCAGGCTCTCCGCTATCGCTGCATAGCACTGTGGCATGACCGTACAGTCCACAATGTCAATCAAATAACGCCTGCCCGCATACTTATAATCTACATGACGGTTCTGCATCATATACTCCCGGAACGAATCCCGCTGTGTCTGAACCCATTTTAACGGAAGTCCCACCGCAAGATGAATCTTTGCCGTTGACAGCCCTCTTGCGTTCAGTTCCTTTGCTATGGCGGCAAGGGTAATGATATAATTATCGTCATCCATGCTCTTTTCCGCCACAAAATCCTTATGCCCCTCGCCTATGGTGTAATAGCTGCCTTCATATTCCAAATAATTCCTTGTAAAAATAGGCGGCTGGTCGCTCCTGCTCACGGAAGTCGGGAAACAGCACCTTGCCGTCTTATAGTTCCCATAGCCTGCATCCACGCCTAAAATAATTGTCCCGTTCATGTTGTAATCCCTGATCTTTGTCATATAAAAATCCTCTCTTTCATGGTTTGTTTTTAATAAAATTATCTGCCATACTTGCGTTTCACTTCTTCTTTCGTCGGAAGGCTGCCGTCTACGATAACTTTATTTTCCCCGGCTGTTATGGCTGCAACCTGCTCCGTGCTGTCTGTAAGCAGAAGTCCATCCGCTGACTGCCTCGCTTCCTCTATCTGTTTCTGCCTGTCTGCGGCATTTGCACCCTCAATCAGCTGCCGGATTTCCGGTCTGTGCTTCTTGCGGTATGCTTTTTGGTACTCCCTGCTGTACTGGCGGCGTTTCCGTTTCTTTTCTTCCTCTGCAATTTCTTCCTCCGAAAGTTCCTGCGCCGGAAGATCCACCTTCCCGATATAATTTAAGAAAATCTCAATCTCCTGCACACGGTCTCCATCCATTTTCTCTATTTTGTGTACCAGAACCTTGTCCACAAATTCATTGACGATGGCAGGCGTAAGTTCCTGAATGTCAGTGTATTTATGCACAAGCAACAAAAATTCTTCCGTCCTGTCCGTATCTTCTTCAAACTGCATGAGTTTTTCCTGAATTTCTCTCATGGAAATCTCAATCTCCTGCTGTTCCTTTTCATAATCGGAAGAAAGCATTTCGTATCGCCTGTCCGGCAGCTTTCCCATTGCGTTGTCCTCATACACCTTTTTAATCAGCAGGTCAAGGTCTGCAAAGCGTTTCTCTTTTTTCACAAGGTCTGATTTCAGCTTTTTTACCTCGCCTTTGTCCCTGACCTGTGATGCGCTCCGCATACTTTTTATAAATGCCGCCTCGTCCATGCGGACGCTTTTTAAGGCATACTGTATTGTTTCAAGGATAAGTTGCTTTACCGTGTCCTCTTTGATGGAGTGGGAACAGCACACCTTTCTGTTCTGCTTTCTGGCACTGTTATATGTCCCACAGTTAAAGCCTGCGGATGTGTGTTGGACTTCCCCGTTCGGAATCCCACGCCAGTCCCTGCCTGCCCTCGTTGTTCCCCTGCGGTAGTGCATTTTTCCACCACAGTCTGCACAATAGAGCTTTCCGGTCAGCATACTCCCTTCCCCGCTGGTATCAAACCTTCGAACAGTTTTTCTTAATTCCTGCACCATATACCAAGTCCTGCGGTCTATAATCGGTTCATGGGTATCCTGAAAAACAAGAATCTCGTCACTGCTGTTTTTGACTGCTTTCTTGTCCTTATAGGATTCCTTGTGGCTGCGGAAATTTACGGTATCTCCCATATATTCCGGTCTTTCCAGTATCCGTGCAACCGATCCGCCCGTCCAGTTATAAGGAGTTTCAAAATTACACATAGTTTTATAATTCCCCCTGTTTCTGGTCGCCTGATAATATGATGGTTTCTCAATCTTTTCTTCCGTAAGCTGCTTGGCAATCTGGAACGGTCCCATGCCATCCACTGTCAGCCTGAAAATCTTCCGCACAACCTCCGCAGCTTCATCATCGACAATCCAAAGATTTTTGTCATCAGGGCTTTTTACATAGCCATATGGCGGATTGCTCGTAATCGGTTTTCCCTCTTTCCCCTTTGCCCGCAAAACTGCGGTGATCTTCCTGCTGCAGTCACGAAGATACCATTCGTTCATGATATTCAAAAAAGGGGCGAATTCACTGCTGGTGTTGTTGGTACTGTCAACACCGTTGGAAACAGCAATAAAACGGACACCCTTCTCCCGGAAGAATACCTCGGTGTAGAATCCCACCTGAAGGTAATCCCTCCCCACACGGCTCATATCTTTTACTATGACTGTGCTGACGTCGCCGTTTTCAATCCGGCTTAACATCTGCTTCCATCCCGGTCTTTCAAAACTGCCGCCGGAAAATCCGTCATCCGTAAAATGCACCGTGTTCGTGTACCCGTTATTTTTTGCGTAGTCTTCCAGCATTTTCTTCTGGTTGACTATGCTGTTGCTGTCCCCCGCAAGATCATCGTCCCTTGAGAGTCGCTCATAAAGAGCTGTTATTCTGTTGTCACCAGCCGTCCTGTTGTTCATTCCGAACTCCTTTCCGGCGGCTGGCTCATCTGTGGTGAATCCATCTTAACATAACTTTCCGTGCCTGTCACCATTTCATTCAAAATTAAGCGGGGAATTTTTTCATCCAGCGTGTCTGCGTATCCCGAACCCGTATATACCCTGACCTTGAAAAGCGTCCCTCCGATTCTTCTGTAAAAAAATCCAGCCTCATGCGGGCTGGTTTCCATCATCCTGTCATTATCCGTTTTTACTGTTTCCATGCATCCTCCCTTGCGCATCCGGCTCACTGCCGTTATAATGTTTCTTATGCTTCCGTTATTTGTAACCATATTTTTGTGTTATCCGTATCCCATATTCCCATTCTCCTTTCTTGTAACCAATTTTTAAATAAAAAGAATTACATCTTTCACTAATGGGAGAAAAACGGCTATAAAAACGGAAGTGTTTTTGAAAAAACTGCTACAAAATTTTATTTTTTTGCAAAGGACTGACTATAAATGCCGAAATACGCTGAGTTCCAGACATTCAGGGAACAAAACTTAATAACCGAAGCTGACGGGGATATGCTCCACCGTGAAGCCCGTGCGCTTGCCCTCCGGCGTATCGAGGAAAGCGCACGGACAGAGGAGGATTTCAGGGAAGTCATTAAATGGTGGGATAAACTGGATGCTAACAGGGAACGCAGGGAAAGGGATCATGAAAAAGGACGCTCCGTTGTCCCTCTGGAATGGGGCACAGACGAACCATATCTTTCTGACAGGCCTTCCTATGACACGGTTTTAAGAAGGCTCATGCTTGCAGGCGATTTCATTGACCTCATATTTGACTGCCCGGAAACGCTACATGAACTTGTCACGGATGCGGATTTATCAAGAATATTAAAAGACCTGAAACCGCATCTCAAAAATATGCTCTATTATCTGTTCCTGCATGATTACTCTGCTGCGGAGTATGCGGAGAACATCGGACAGTCAGACCGGAATATCCGTGGCATTCGGGAGACTGCACTGAAAAAGATACGGAAACTTTATGGCGGCATACTCGCATACAGACAAGAGAACAGCCTTCCGATGACGATTGATGAAAAATATTTCTTAAACAATGGCGTGCGGAAGAAAAAGGACAGCAGACAGCTTGACCGATAACAGGTAACTGCTTATAATATAGGAAGTATTACATCAGATGATGCAATGAGCGCAAGAGAGGAAAGAGGGAGCTTGCTCACTCTTGACGAACGGCGAATGCCGATCATGAACGAAGTTCATGATATGATAGATTGATGGATTGGAGCAGATTTTCTATGAAGAATTTATTTGAACATACCAGCGCACCGTGGATTCGGTACAGCAACTACGAATATAAAACAGATAATAATGACAATCTTTACATAACCGTTTCCAAAGATGCCAAGCCGGAAATGTACCGCCCCATGCAGAAAGCAGGACAACTCGTTATGGATGCCGTAAATGTCGGACTTGCCGCCATGCACAAAGTCCCGGAAGAAGAACTGAAAGAATCTGTCCTCGGTTTTGTGCGGAAGTACGGTTTCCTCGGCTTTATGACCGCCCTGCCGACAACAGCGGATTTTATCACCTATGAATCCGTGTATCTTCCCAAGAACCACTTTATAAAGGAAGAATCCCTCTCCACTGAGGATTACCTTTCTTATTTCTATCCTTTTAATAAGCCGGATTTCAGAAAAAAAGGCGTGGAATCGGGATGGTCTGTGACTGACCGTGAGGGCATTGCAATCGCAATGGCTATGGGGAATGCGCCGCAGGCTGTGACGATGGGATTCCAGAAGGAATATGCCGAAAAGTACGACTGGATTGTGAAAGAGTTTACTGACCTTGCGTTTACGTTTATGACAAGTTTCCTTTATTACCTCGATTATGATTCGCTTGACGAAGATACCCGCAGCCTGTACCGTCAGGGCATTTCCGCTTTCGGCGGTATTGCCCCAACTTACCGGATCGCACTTGAAAAGGATGCGCCCGTCATTGTATGGGACTTCCATTCCCTACTTATCATGGTTCAGATGTGTTTCTCCTTCATGCTCACGGATAAGGACAGCGATATGCGGATGTGCAAGCACTGTAAAAAAGCTTTTATTGCAAGCAGAAAAGGAAATGAGTTTTGCAGTCCGCAATGTAAAAACCAATATAATGTATACAAATCAAGAGAAAAGAAAAAGGGGAACAAAAACGATGATTGAAAACAGGAATGTAAATATCATAACCGATGCTGACGGTAAAAAGCTGGCCTTGATTAACGATATACGTTTCAAGGGCAAACGGCAGATTGACTGGGATGATGTAAAACAATATCTTGAGGGATATGTCGGTGACTATTACGAAATTGAAGAAAGTGCAGAACGTATTTATATCGGAAATGAACTTCCGGAAGAATACACGGAATCAGAGAGCCGTAAAAGCCTTATGGGGGCTAATGCGAAAGCTAAGGCAAATGCCGCCACTGCAATACCGGAGCTGATCCAGATAGCATCCAATCCGGCTTATGAGGAAAACCGCAAGGAAAAACACAATAAAAATGCCAAATTCGGCTGGTACAGGTATGATGTCCGTTTTGCCCTCCCGGTCTATGAAGAAAACGTACTCGTCAGATACAATATTTTCCATGCCCGGCTTCTAATCAACCACGCTGAAAACGGCAAAAAATATCTGTATGACATTTTGGCAGTAAAAAAAGAAACGAGCAAGCCGTAACAAGATGTACGGTGAAAACCCATTTCTTATTGTCAATAATAAGCTATTTTTCCCGTCCTGTCAATCCCCGATTTTGATTTTTTCAAAATGCCGCCATTGGCATTTCTAATGCAATGGGGGAACTTTGTTCCCCCTTAACTACCCCATAGCAGGAAGCGCAGAAGATGTCAAGACCGCCGCAGGCGAGGCAGAGCCGATGTCTTGACATCTTCTGCGCTTCCTGCTACCACCTGCGGGATTTCCACAAAATTAAAGAGAATAAATCAAGTCATGCAGCACTATTTCCTCCGCCCTGCTCCTGATGCTGTTTGTTTTTTGAATCCAAAGCAGCCAGTCATCGGATTTTAGCTGCTCCGTCACACCCTCGTTTTTTGCCATCTGTCTTACAAGCCTGTCCATCATTTCATTACATTCCTCGTCAATCTCTGCAAGATGCTTCCATAAGGTTTCCGACAAAAGCATATAAGAATAAATGCCCCTGTGGTTTTCTTCCAAAAACCGCTTTCTCATTCTCCCATACTTCCCGATCTGATATTCTATTGTATCCGAAAGTTTGAGATCAGGGATTAGATAATCGCCTTCCCAATGATATGTAATCTCCATATACAACCGCCTTTCTTTGTGCTAAACTGTTTACAGATACGAATAAAAAGAGCTATCACCCACTTTCTTTACCACAACATCTGCAAGTTTCCATTCACCACAAATGAGCCAGCCGCATATGTTGTATTTTAGCAGATGCCCCATTTCCGCTAAAATACTGCGTTTGCCGAAAATGTTTACATCTACAGTTCACAACATATCACATCGTCCAGATAGCGGCACTTCATAAACAAATCGCTTGACTTCTGGGCTTCGGTCTGGGCGATGCCGCCCACATTCCGCATCTTGGTGTAAAGGTAAAGGTTCTTGTAAAAATGGCTCTCATCTATAAAGAGCCTGTCTATGCCCAATTCCTCGAAGTTTATCACGCTGTCTTTCCGTTTGGTGTCGTTGAGCTTGTCGAGCTTCGCCTTGATTGCTTTCCTCGTTTTCATGAACTGCTTGACTGTGAACTGCTCCCCGTGGGACGCCTGCACGTCGTCAATGCCACGCTCAATATCGTCAAGCTGCCGCATGAGCTGTTCCCTCTGGCGTTCCTCGCTGATGGGGATTTTCTCGAACTGCGAGTGACCGATAATCACCGCATCATACGCCCCTGTCGCAATCCTGCCGCAGAATTTTTTGCGGTTTCCCGTTTCAAAATCCCGCTTGGTCGTCACAAGGATATTGGCAGATGGATAGAGCCTTAAATACTCCGATGCCCACTGCCCGACAAGGTGGTTCGGCACGACAAACATGGATTTCTGGCATAGCCCCAGACGTTTGCTTTCCTGTGCGGCGGCGACCATCTCAAAGGTTTTTCCCGCCCCTACCTTGTGAGCAAGGAGCGTGTTGCCGCCGTATAGGATATGGGCAATCGCATTGACTTGATGCGGTCTTAGCTGAATTTCTGGGCTGATGCCGCCAAATGTGATATGGCTTCCATCATATTCACGGGGACGGATGGAATTAAAAGTATCATTGTAGTAGCGTACAAGCCTGTTCCTCCGCTCTGGGTCTTTCCAAATCCAGTCCTGAAACGCCTGCTTTATCACCTCCTGCTTTGCCTGTGCCGCCGTAGTTTCCTTATGGTTCAGCACCGCCTTTTTATTGTTGTGTTCATCATAAATATAATCGAAGATACGGGTGTCACGAAGATTCAGAGTGTCCTCTATGATGCGGTAGGCATTCGCCCGTTTTGTGCCGTAGGTGCTGTCTGCCTTTACATTTCCCACATCGGAACTCTTATTCTCAATGAACCAGTCGCCGTTCATCGGCGTATAGCGTACTTTCAATCTGCCCGCCGCATAGCTTGACGGTGTTAAAAGCTCCACCATAAACTGCTGTATATCTTCCTGCGGTATCCATGTCGTACCTAGACGGACGGAGATTTCACTTGCAGGCAAATCCTTTGGGATAACTTTTTCCAGAGCCGCCACATTGACCACAAGCTCTGGGTCTGCCTTTACCGCTATCTCTGCAATTTTCAGTTTCTCCCGCACATCTCCCGATAAATATTCGTCTGCGGTCACATACCTTGCAGGCTCAGAAGATGGAACTTTGAAGATAACGCCCTGTAAATTCTTTATAATTTCCTCCTGCGTCCTGCCTGTGAGCTGTGCCATATAGAATAAATCGACACGGGCTTTCTCCCCGATGGAGAGGGCAAGGGCTTCACTCGCCGTTTCCACAAAGGTCACTTCACGGTGGGGCTTTATCGTCCTCTTTGAGAATATATCCGCCTTTCTTTTGAATTTCCCCTCATCGTCAAGCACTTCAAGGGAGCATAAAAGGAAGTAGCTCTCGTCTGCCGCAAAAGCAAGGTAGTTCCCCCTGCTGTTGATTAAGCCGTACTTTTTTGTAAAGGCATCATATAATCGGTTTAGGTTTTCCTGCTCGGTCTGTATCATTTCCTCTGGATAATCGTCGGTCTGGTACTGGATGAGCTTTCTCACGCAGTCACGGATTCCCAATAATCCCTTAATGCGGTTCTCTGCGGTCATGGACACCTTTGCGGGGGTCATCTTGTTATTCTCTCGGAAGTAAACCCTGCCGTCCACAAGGGCAAAAGAGAAGTTCCGCACGTTCGGGTCGGCAGGAATATCCGCATCCTGCTCATCGGAGATTTCATCAATCCCAATGTCCTGCTCTGGGATTTCCCCGCTTATCTGCTGCATGGCATCATGGAGAAGCCCCGCAAGCGGCACATCGGGATAGGCTTTGCAGGCACTGTCCATGCCGAACCTTGTGCTTTCCATCTTCATTTCGCCAAGCACCATCTCTGGGTGGGATACAAAATAGCTGTTCATCGTGACGCCGTTTTCATCCGTGTCAAGATTTACCCACTCTGGCTCAATATCCATGATGCGGTCACGCTTTTGCAGGATAAGGATGTCGCTCGTGACCTCTGTGCCTGCGTTTGCCCGAAACGTATTGTCGGGAAGCCTTACCGCCCCTAAAAGCTCGGCTCTCTGTGCGATATACTTCCGCACCTCTGGGCTTGCCTTGTCCATCGTACCCTTAGAGGTAATAAACATCACAACGCCGCCTGCCCGCACTTTATCCAGAGCTTTTGCAATAAAATAGTCGTGGATTAAAAAATTCTGGGCGTTGTAACGGCTGTCGTTGACTTTAAACTCCCCGAACGGGATATTGCCAAGCACCACGTCAAAGTGGCTGTCTGGGAGCTTCGTGTCCTCAAATCCCTCAATAGCGATACTGGCTTTCTGGTAGAGCTGCTTTGCAATCCTGCCCGATATGGGGTCAATCTCAATGCCGTGCAGCTTTGATTTCTCCATGCTGTCGGGCAGAAGTCCTAAGAAATTCCCTGTGCCGCAGGACGGCTCCAAGATGTTCCCCTGCGAGAATCCCAGACGGTCAAGTGCTTCATACATTGCCTTGATAACGACGGGCGGCGTATAAAAAGCGGTCAGCGTGGATTCCATAGCGGCACGGTATTCCTCGTCGGAAAGTTCCGCTTTCAGCTCCTTGTATTCGTTTGCCCATGCCGCATTTTTTTCATCAAACGCCATAGACAGACCGCCCCATCCCACATACTTTGCAAGGGTTTCCTGTTCTTCGGGCGTGGCAAGGCGGTTTTCTATCTGAAGGTCGTGGAGAAGACGGATTGCTGCCATATTATTTCGGAACTTTTCTTTTGCACCGCCAACGCCTAACGCATCATCGGTAATACGGTAATTATAGCGGTCGGCAGAAACAGCAGGAGAAGCCGGGCTTGCCGTTGAAACTTCTGCTTTTTCTTCGGGCGGTAATTCTTCCTGTGACTGCTCCAAGAGCCTGCGGACATAGCCGATTTTCTCCACACGGTTTATCGGGAAGCCTGTGCTGTTCTGGAAAGTAATGTCACGCATGGAAACATCGCCGCTGATTTTACCGACGCTTTCTATTACATAACGGCGGTTGTCAATCACAAGCTCTTTGCCGATGAGGTCAGAATTATCCTGTGCAGGCAGAAGCCCTCTGTCTTGGCTCTGCGTAGGCTCGACCGCCTTTTCCGCTTTCGGGCGGTGGGAGTACAGAGCTTTTTCCGCTTCATCAAATGTGTCAAAGCCGCCTGCTGTCGTATTGGCAGTATCCCTTTGCTCATCATATCCGTATCGGTTGTAATATTTACCGTTAGGATACTGCATGATAACGACGGCTTCATCACCAGACAAGTATCTTGCTATGATAGGGCTTGCCGCTTCCTTATCCGCAACGGTTTTTCTGACCTTTAAAAGTCCTGCTTCGGCATCTTCCTCGGTGGGATAGGTCAGTACCATACCGTCCCCGTTGATATAATAATCCCCACGGCTGTTGTCCCAGATAGCATAAGCATCTTCGGGGTCTGGGAAAGCGTCGGAAGTCATCGTGACCTCAAACCGTTCCTCTGGCGGCTCGGTTTCCTGTTCTTTTGCAGCCTTTTCCTCAGCAGCTTCTGTTTCTTCGGGCTGTTCTTTATCCCCGCCTTTCCTGTTCCAGTCGGATTCGGTAGCCAAAATCTCGGCAAGGAGCTTTTCATCTTCTGCCGTCAGCTCGGTATGCTGCTCTAAGAACGGGAGAAACACATCCTGCCCGAAACGCAGGCTTTCCATCTTCTCCCGATAATAGTCCTCGCCCTGCCGTTTCCATTCTGGGATAAACGGACAGTTAGGGGAGAGGGAGTATTCATAAAAATTTCGGATATGGGCAATCAAATCTCCCTCGCCGTCCCCGATGTCAAACCGTCCCTCGTAATTAAATTCCTCCCCGCCGACAACTGCATGGATTTCAAAGTCGGTCTTTTTATACCAGCCCACGCCCTTACTCTCATCCAGTCTTTCATAATGCTGTTTTTCATCCAAAACGCCAAGCAGCCTGTTCCCAAGTGCAAAACTAAGTTCAGTAAATCGGTCATTCAGCTCCCTGTCATAAAAAGCGGGATGCTCGGAGAACCCGATGGAAAACATGATGCTGTCGGGCTTTTCCCCGGCAGTCGTTTCTGTTTTCTGTCTTTCGGTGATGACCGTTTTCAGATGGTCATTCGCAGGATTTTCACGGAGCTTTTCTTCAAAATCGGCTCGGCTGAACTCTTTGCCGAACAATGGGAACTCCGCATTTCGTAAAGAAACGGCGTTCTCATCAAAGGCGATGACCTCATATTTGTCCGCCCCGATATACACCACGTCGCCCTCGTGGTAGAGGTAACGTAGAGGGTGTAGCTCCGTAAGCTCCTGCGAGAAACGCCACGCATTGCTGCGGCTGTAAACGCTTGCCGTCTTTTTCTGCACGAGGGAGAGGAAGTCTAACAGCTCCTGCACGTTGTCGGGATGCTGCAATGCCTGTTCCATAAGGTCGGCGGGCATATCCGCAAAATCCCTGCATCCAATCACGCCCAACAAGTCTTTCTCATATCCGTCCAAGTCATGGATGAAGTCGGAGAGCCGCAGGGCGAGTGTATCCCTCTTGTCGGCAGGCGGAAGCTCACGCTTTTCCTCGATAAAACGCTGCCTTTTTAATTTCTTCTGGGTGTCAATTTCATACTGTGGGGCAGACACGCTTTCCAGATAGTCGGCATAGTGGTCTTTCTCTTTGGGATTGAGGTAGCGGTCATCCTTAACCAGCTCACGCAGCCGTTTTTCCGCTTTAGACCAGCTCAAAACAAGGTCGTGTTCGGTGGAAATGCCGTCACGGTCAATGGAGATGCCCGTGCCGCTGTACCACACATACCCCTCCGTGCCGTCTGAAAAATCAACAAAAAAACCGCCCGTGCCATATTCCCTTTTCAGAAAATCAATGTTATTCTTTTTATCTTCCTGCTTCTGGAACTGATGGTAGATGCGGTATTTACCATCCGCATAGCTGCTTCCTTTTACAAGGACGGCATCAATATCCTCCTGTGAAACGGCAAAAGCAGAGGATTTTTCGTCCTCTGCTTCCGCTATCATTTCAATCTGTTCATCTATGGTCGGGAGATTTGCGGCAACTTCTTCCTCATTGGCAATGCTGCCTTTATCATTTTCCCTCTGGTTCTCTGGCTCTGTTAATTGTAAATCAGTTCGCTCAATATGGCTTCCTCCGCCTGGCTGCGGATGCTGTTCATCATCCCTACCCACTGCATCGGTGCTTTCTCTTTCAGTTCCTCCGTCACTCCCTGCTCCCTGCAAAGCTGCTTCGTCAGAAGCTTCAGCCGATGCAATGCCGTCTGCTCGGTCTGGTGCAGGTGTGCGTTCAGCCTGCCCGATGTCAGCAGGTTGAGGTAGGTCACTCTTTTGTGGTTCTCCAGATAATCCCTGTGCATCAAAGCGTACCTGCCAAGCGGAAGCTCTGGCTCTGTCGGTAATGTTAGGTCGGGTATAAGATAGTCGCCGCTTTACTTTACTTAAGGATAATCCTTCGGGGAACTGCCATAAATGGCACATTCCCCATAGTTCCTGTATCTAATCAATCTTCCCGACAAAACGGTAATAAATCTCAATGTCCCATACCTTTTTGCCATTCTCATCTTTCCTCCACTGGTGGACCGCGATTTTTTCAATCAGCTCATTCAAAAGCGGGGCGGTAAGCTCGTCAATGGCGCTGTATTTTTGGATTAAGTCTACCCATCGTTTTGCGTCGTCCGTTTCCGCTTTGGCATCCTCAAGCCTTGCGGATACGGTCTTAATTGTTTCATCAAGCTGTTGCTGCTCCGTGCGGTATTTGACGGAGAGCATGGAATAGTTTTCTTCGTCAAGAAGCCCTTTTACCCTGTCCTCGTACATCTTCGCAAAGAGGTTGTTTAATTCCTGCCTGCGTTTCTGCACCTTTTTCAGTTCTTTTTCATCACGGGCATTCTCTGACTTCCGCTGTTTCTTGCTGCTCTGCAGCAGCCGTTCCAGAATGGCGTCCTCATTCTCCTTTACCGCCATCAGCCAGTATTGTAACCGTCCGAGGACAAAAGCATAGAGCAGATTGTATGTGATGAAATGCAGGGAACACGCTTCTTTCCCATGTGCGGAATACTGCGTGCAGCGGTAATACCTCGACTTGTTCTTTGTGTTTGCCGCCGATAAGCTCCACCCGCACTCGCCGCATTTGAGTAGCCCTGCGAATATCTGTGGCTCATCGTCCTTTCGGCTGCGTTTGCGGGAATTAATATGCCCCTGCACCAAATCCCATGTTTCACGGTCAACCAATGGCTCGTGGGTGTTCTCAATCCGCATCCAGTCCTCTTTCGGTCGCTTAATGTTCTTCTTTGACTTATAGGAGAGTTTCTGTATCTGGTAATGTACAGTGTTGCCAAGATAGATTTCATTTTGAAGGATTTTGCTTACGGTAACGATGTTCCAGAGGTATTTCTTTCCCTCTGGCTGACCTTCAAAAATGTTCGCCTTGTAGCCGTTCTTCTGCGACGCCCACCATGCGGGTATCGGGACTTTCTCGGTGGCAAGGGTACGGCAGATTTTGTTCGCCCCATATCCGTGCGCCGCAAGCGCGAAAATCCTCTCCACAATCCACTTCGTTTCCTCGTCAACGACAAGCCTGTTCTTCTCAGCAGGGTTAATTTTATAACCGATTGGCACGACAGGGGCGATGTATTCCCCATTTTTAAACTTGGCTTTCATCGCATTTTTCACCTTGCGGCTCGTTTCCTTTGCCTGCCATTCGTTGACGATGTTCTTGAATGGGGCGATGTCGTTGTCCTCTCTTATCGTGTCAACGCCGTCATGGATTGCGATATATCTTACGCCCTTGCTCGGAAAATAAAGTTCTGTGTACTGCCCTGTGAGGATGTAGTTCCTGCCAAGCCTTGACAAATCCTTTGTGACAACGCAGTTGATTTTCCCGTCCTCTATGTCCTCAATCATGCGTTTGAAACTCGGTCGCTCGAAATTTGTACCCGAAAATCCGTCGTCCACATACTCGTCTACGACTAAAAATCCCTGCTCATTTGCGTAATCCCTTAGTATCTGTTTCTGCGTGGAAATGCTTGCGCTCTCCCCTTCCAGCTCGTCATCACGGCTTAAACGCATATATAACGCTGTATTGTATTGCTGCTGTTTCACTTGTTTTAACCTCCTGTCCTTTGAAAACAGCCCGCCACAATACACTGCTTGCATGAATCTATTATAGCATGAGGCAGGCTGTTTTTCCATCGCCAGCGGCATTTATTATGCAGATTTTTTCCTCTCGCACCGCATGACGTTCTCCACAAGCCTTTCCACGGTCTGCTTTTTATCGCTGAAATGCTCGGTAAAACAGATAACGTCTTTGCCGCAAATAAAGAATGACTGGCCGTCTTTTTCTATGAAACAGCCCTGCGGGATTCCTTTTTCCTTTGGCTTTATTCCTGTCTGTATCATCCTGTCGAACAATTTAACCATTCAATCCCTACCTTTCCTTTAACCTGTTTTTACTCGATTTCTGCAATTCCTCCAATACTTTTGGCGGTATTTTTTTCAATAAGCGTTCCATCTGCTGATTGGTTCTCTGCAACTCAAATATCCTCTGGTTGGCTTTCTGTACCTTTAATTCCTGCTCGTACTTCTCATCACGCATACGCCCCGCATAGTCGGCTTCCTGCCCGATTCTCTCTTTTAGGCTGTCGATATGCGCCTGCTGTTTGCTAATTTCCTTAGAGAATTTCTCCACGTCTGGGAGCCATGCGGAAAGCAGTTCTAACGCCTTATCCCTTTTCCTGCCTGCATTAAAGGCGTTGATGTCGGAGAGGGCAGACACGATTTCCGCATACTGTTTATCCAGCCTGCCGCCCAACTTGTAGAGCCATGTGGGGATGTGTTTCCGCTTCGTTTCCATTGAGGACTGCCCCCGTTCAAGCTGATTCCACCGTGCGGACATACGCTCATGGTAGGCGGTCTGCCACTCGGACAGGCTCTTTTGGTTGCCTAAAATAGACTTCGCTGACAGCTTGTTGTCTGGCGTAAGCGGCACAAAGCATAGATGCATATGGGGCGTCCTCTCGTCCATGTGGATGACTGCGGAGAGGATATTTTTCTCTCCCACACGCTCCGAAATGAAGTCAAGAGCCGTCTGGAAATAGGCTTTTTGTTCTTCGGGCGGTAACTGGTTCATAAATTCGGGCGAAGCGGTGATGAGCGTTTCCACCATCATCACGCTGTCTTTCCTTACCTTACAGCTCGCTTCTTTTACCATTCGGTTTATCTCTTTCTTGTAGGTGTAGCGGGGCGGCTTCACAAGATGGTAATTATCTTTGGAGCGTCCCACGTCAATGTCTGGATTGCTTTTATAGGCTTCTTTCTTCCGCTCGTTGTGGCGTTCACAAGCCGCAACGCCGCCTGCCTTGCGTTTCTGGAAACGCAGGATTGCATAGGGCATAGTCAATCTTCCTTTCTTCGGCGGGTAATCTCCCAAAAGGTGACGGTAGTGACGATGGTGACGGTGTTTTAGGGATACCCCCTATCGCCAGTCATAACCGTCACTGTCACGCCAACATTCTTCCATCCGAAGCCGCAAGGCGCAGGATGGGCAGGGCGTATGCCCTGCTTTCAGGGAGTCCAGAGGGAACGTCTGGCACACGACTTTGCGGAGCAAAGTGTAGTGTGTTACACCCTGTAAACGCAGTCGGAAAAATCAGTAGATTTTTCTGACCGCAGGGGTGGCTTTACGAGCCGAAAAGGGCGAGTAATGCCCACGCCTGCACTTTGCGTTTACGGGGTGTTCTCCCGTAGGGCAGAACCGCCGATTTTACATACATTTGCCATGACAGCGACAGCAACAGGGGGTATCCCAAAAACACCGTCACGACCGTCACTGACCGTCACGCATAAGCCAGAGCCGCCGTTTTCACATACTTCTTAGGTGACAGTGACAGCGGCAGGGGGTATCCCAAAAACACCGTCACCATCGTCACCACCGTCACCGTCCGTACCCTCCTGCCTTGCAAGGGAAATCAGCCTGTGGCTATTCTTGCGGCAGAAATCATAGCGGATATGGTTTTCAAGGAGAAAATCAAGGCGGTACTCGTTCATCCATTTTGTCAAGACATTCGCCGCTGTCCCTGTTTCCCCTAAAGCGTCCAGTAATTCCGTTGCCGTTCCAGTCCATCCCTCCCTGCCCTGCATGAAATCCACCAGCCGAAAAAGAATGTCTGGTATCGCTTCTCTGGCAAGCTGTTCCTGCTCCTTACGCTCCACCAGTTCCCAACTGCAATCATGGAAGCGGAGCGTAAACTCCTGATAGGGCGTGTCCCTGCCCGTCACATACAGCTTTGCGGCATTAGACGCACGGCTTTCCTGTTCCAAAACAAAGGTAGCGTCCGCACTCCCCGTCAATCCCGTCGTGCCAGACACTTTATTGAACACGTCGCTGTCGTTCTGCTTTCGGATGTGGTGTACGACAATGACCGCAAGAGAGTGCCTGTCAGCAAAGTCTTTGATAAGGGAGATGTCCCCGTAATCGCTGGCATAGGCGTTGTCTTTGGATGCGGTGCGGACTTTCTGCAAGGTGTCAATGACAATAAGCCTGCTGTCGGGGTATTCTTTCAGATAATCCTCCAACTGCACGATAAGACCGTCCGACAGCTTATCGCTCGCCACTGCAAAGTGGAGCCGCCCGCTTGCTTCGTCCGTCAAGCGGAACAGCCTGTCTTGGATGCGGCAGAACGTGTCCTCAAGGCAGAGGTAAAGCACATCGCCCTCCTGTGTCGGCATATCCCACAAGGGGATTCCCTGCGACACGCAGAGGCAGAGCTTTAACATGAGCCAGCTTTTGCCGATTTTCTGTGAGCCGCAGAACAGGGTTAAGCCTGTGGGTATCAGACCGTCCACCACAAAGGACGGCTTTTCAAGCGGCTCATAGAGGAGCGTGTCTGCATTGACTGTCTGAAGCTTCTGCATGGGATTCCTCCTTTCGGGCGGTGTCTTTGGTTTTGTTGCACATAGATGTGACCTCCTTAAAATAGATTTACTCCCACGAAAAAGAGTGAGAGTATGTAATGCCACCAGTCCTACGCCGATAAAAAACGGATTTCTTTTTCGGATGGTGACGGTCACGGTTGGAGATACTTCCTCATTTCTGCCTTAACCTTCTCCCTTGCAACCGAAACAGACTTCTGGACAGCGGAAGCGGTGCAATGCTCCATCTCGCCAATCTGATAAAAATTGAAATCATACTCGTAATAAAGCAGGAAACGCCGCCTTTGTATCTCTGGCAGTCGGGCAACCGATTTGTAAAACAATTCATTCCGTTCTTTTTCAATCATGCTTTCATCAAGCGTCTTAGGCACTCGCAATGCCCGTCTGCAAAGCGTTTCGTCCCATACCTCGTTAAACTCCCTGTGCCGCTGGTTCCATTGCTGAAGGTTTCTGTTCCTGCGCTCCATCTGCCGAAATTCAATGAATAATTGTTCAGACACTTCCAGTTCGTGGTGTTCCCCCTGCCCGTCCTTAAAGCTGATAAAATACCTTTTGCCGCTTTCCGTGGATTCCTCCCGAAGCGTGTATGTCTTTGCCCCGTATGCCATTTCCTTTCCTCCCGAAAAATTGAGCGGGAGGATTGCCCTCCCACCCAATAGCCCATGGAAATGGTTAAATTTCCCCGAAAGGATAAAAAATAGGCTTCAATTTTTTACGGAGCCGTTCCAGGCGTTTGTAGACTGCCCTTTCGGTAAGCCCTGCCATTGCCGCAATCTCCCTTGTGGAATACCCCTGCATTTTCAGCAGGAGAATGAGCAGGGTATGCTTGTCCACCGTAAGAAGTGCTTGATACAACTTTTCGTCCTCAATCTCGTCCAGCAAGTCCGCAACGGTATTCGGCTCTGCCTGCTGTTCGTTGCCCGCTATTCCCTCAAGGTATTCTCCAAAATCGCTTGTCCATCGGTAAAACCGCCTGTTGGAATTAAAGTCCGCCCTATCCTCCATGCGGATTTGCTCAATGACCGCTTCATCAACGCCATGCTCACGCAGCATTTTTTCCTCAGCCTCTTTCCAGATGCGCCATTTCCTGTCCTCACGTCCGTGGTTATATGCCATTCCTTATTCCCTCCAATCCGAATTGAGCAGGCTTCTGCCTGCGATGCTTCTTGACTGTTAGGTCAAGAAGATTGCTATTGAACTAATCCAGATTGGAAAGGCGGCGAACGACAGCCAACAGCGGAAACAGCCCTGCGGCACATTCCGATAAAAAACGACAAAAGAATAACCGCAAAGGTTCTGTGACCTCTGCGGTTATAGGAGATACATATTCTGTTATGCGGAGATTCTACTTCTTGTTTCATGGCAAGAAGCAGCGTTGCATGATTCGGGATAATTTTTTTAACTGGTTTCCTACCAATCCCCGATATGCTATGTATAAGTCAATTCTGCGTTGCATGAGCAGATGGATAACTGCCCGAAAAAAGGACATAAAAAAATCCCTCCAAACTTCAAAACAGGTCTGGAGAGTGTCTGTTAAGTCTTTTCGGGCATAGCAATACCGCCCACCAAAACACCGTTTTTTTATATGGTGGGCGTTTGCCTTAAAACCCTATGAAATAAAATAGAGCCAACGAACTGTAATTGTAAATATACAAGTTCATTGGCTCTGCGTCTATGCGTCTGGCTCTGTGATGACTGTAATCTGTAAATTCTTTACTTCAATCAATGTTTCCTGCCTGCATTTCGGACAGTAAAGGGGAAAGTTTTTCAACTCTGTATCTGCTCGTATTTTCAACCTTGTTTTATTTTCACAGACAGGGCAATGTATCCATTCTGTTATCTTCATTTTTTATTACCTCATTATTTCTTATGGTGCAAACATAGCAAGTTGCATTACAAACCTTATAGGCAATGTAGGATATTTCATTTGATTAAAATCTCCAACAAAAAATAACTCTTTGTTTGGATAGTAAAATGCAAATGAGCCTGTTGAGCCGCTATGTCCTATCAAATCACCTTGTCCCAAAAAGGAAGTGGAAAATCCGCCCATTTTTACTCTCATATATCCGCTTCCATAATAAATAGGAAACATAGATAGTTGTAATTTTTTATACAGTTTTAAATCAAGAATTTTTTTGTCAAAAAGCCATCCATGAAAAAACGCCTGTATAAATATCATTAAATCTCTTGCAGAGGTAATACAGCCGCCACTCGCTTTACTACACACTATGAATTGCGGTCTATACAACTGCTTATCCCCATAGTAAACCATAGGTATGTATTCTTTTTCCGAAACAGGCAGATAAGTCCTCGTCATATTTAATTTTGAAAATATGTATTTTTCAAACACCCTTTCTAATGAACATTCTGTGACTTTTTCAATAATATCGCCCAGTATATTATAGTTAATATCTGCATAGTGGGCGTTATTTTTGTAATTAGGAGGAAAATGAGCATCTTTTTCTTTTGTTAACGCAATATTTTTGTCAAAAGTAATAAATGTATCGGAAATTATAGCTTGTTTTTTGACGCTGTTTTTTCCCTCCTCATATATATCTGCCAATCCGCTTGTTTGGTAGAGTAAATCTGATACTTTCAATTCACAAGAATAATCTTTACCTTTATAAACGTGCAATCCCTTTAGATAAGCAGGTTCATAAAAATTTAGCAGATTATCATTCAATGTCATATAACCTTGTTGAATAAGAATAAAAATACATGCAGCAGTAAACATTTTTGTTATACTTGCCGCTATTATTGGACTATCTATATCTTTTTTTCCATAAGCTTTTGAGAATATAGTTTCCCCAGTTCCTTTTTCAATTAGGATTATGCTTTCATAAATCTTTTTTGACTGAATATATTTATCAAATAAATCATCATAATTTTTCGTTTTCATAGCATCACATGTTATATATTTCCGTTCACCTTTCCATAATTCTTTTAATCACCTAAAGAATAAATGTGTTGTACTATTTGGTACGGCTGACTATCATATCCATAAGCCAATCTATCTTTGGCAATGGCGTGCTGGGGATTCTGACTTTTTCCTGTGCAATTCCTTGTACGGCACCCAAAACAGCGACACATAGCGAATGGGGATTTCCCTCACGAAACTCGCCACGTTGTTGCCCCTCTAAAATAACAGGAACCCATTGCTTATAAATATCTGTTGATTCTAAAAGCGACGTTATCTCCTTTTCATTAACTACTGTGTACTGCACATTATCCATAAACACAAACATTTTTGCAAAGAAAGAATTGTTTTCTAACTGCTCAAACGTATTTTTAATAATTTCAAAAGGTAATTGCGAGGTGAGTTCATTGCCATTTTTGTATTGATTTTCATTTCTTGAATGCCAATCTTTATTAATTCAAGATAAATACTATCTTTATTACTGAAATAGTGAAATAACAAGCCAGAGCTTACACCAGCTTGTCTTGCAATTTCGCGAGTACTTGTACCGTAATAACCCTTTTCTATAAATACATCTAACGCAACTCGTAAGAGTTGTTTTTTTCTTTCATCTCCTTTTTCCATGATGAACCTCCCATTTTAAAAATTAAGCATATGCTCAATTATATACTGTTGTCTGCCAACTGTCAACAAATCGAATAAAACTATCACTTCTTCTTTTCATAGAGTCCCTCCAAACATAAAACTCTGGTCTGGAGGGAATTCAATTAATTATATAGGCATAAGAAATCACCCACCAAATCAACCGTTTTTTTATTTGGTGGATTTAACGCAATATAGGTACAACATGTGCTATCGCTCTTTATCGTTTACCTGCTTTCTTTGCAACATATTTTTTGTTTCTGATTCTTGTCAAACTGGTACTCTGTAACATTCATAAAGTCATTATTTAAAACATAATAAACCCGATTCTCTTTTACAGAATATACAAAAGAAACCCGTGTTGCCCAAAGTCCCTCTTGTCTTACTAATTTTAATATGCTGAATGCATCAGCGACCGAAAATTTTTCATTCTGCTTTTTTAACTGCTTATCAGCCCTCTCAAATCTGTCATCTCCAGATACAATGTAAGGTCGGGTTATTTCAGGATTTAATACCGAATAGTTGGTAATCAGAGAATATTTTGTATGCTCGAAACGGTATCCTATCCCTGGCTCAATAATAAGGACACGTCCGTTCTTATCAGAAAGCATAGCCTGCATGGTGGCATCTTTTGCATATACAATTTTTTTGCTTTGGACAATATTGAGTGCATCGTCAAATAAAATTTCACCTTTAATATAGCTTTCTGTTAAATCGGCAACTGTAATATACTCCTCACCGTCGCAATATTCACCGTTCTTATTTCCATTCACATAAAGTAAAGTCCCGACATTCCCGTTTCTATTGATTCCATGAAAAGAGTGATATTGATTATCTGGCATTTTAATGCCAATAAAAAACCTGTCCTTTTCTGCAATAACTGTATGCGTCCATACAGAAAGGTCAATGTCAAAATTAAATCCGACAACTGTATTATCTCCGTTATAAACAAATCTTGTACACATATTTAACCCTCCATAAGCTCCTTGATACATCCCGACTGTATAGCCGCTATATTTCGGGCGATTTTTTCATTTGGCCAGTCCCACCATTCGATACAAAGCAAATCAGAAATAACATCTTCATCAAAGCGTTTTTTAATTGGCTTTGCTGGAACGCCTCCTACAATGGTATATGGCGGCACGTCTTTTGTGACAACGGCACGAGCGCCAATAATAGCACCATCGCCAATCGTAACTCCTGCTAAGATAACAGCTTCAAAGCCAATCCATACGTCATTGCCGATTATTATGTTTCCCTTATTATCCCAACTCTTCGCCACATTCTTTTTATCCAATCCCCATTCTTCAAAAAAGAGCGGAAAAGGGTATGTGCTTAATGAAGCCAATGTATGATTCGCACTGTTGAAAAGAAATTTTGCACCGCAGGCAATGGAACAAAACTTTCCGATTATGAGCTTGTCATGATTGATTGGATAATGATACAATACGTTATTTTTTTCAAATCTCGTAGGGTCATTTAAAAAATCGTTATACATCGTATAATCGCCTACTTCAATATTGGGATTTGTAATCACATTTTTAAGATAAACTGTCTGCATATCTCCTGTACGTGGATATATTTTCTTTGAATCAGCCATTTTTAAACCCTCCTGTCGGCCATGTATGAAATAATTTTATTCATCTGCTGTGTTATTTTCAATACACCAAACATTACAGACGTAATGTGTAAAAAAGAGAGCCGCTTTTCTTTAAGCAGCTCCCAATCATTATTTTTGATATATTATTTTTCTAATAGCATAAACCGAAAGATGGTAAAAATCTGCAAGATTCTCCATAGATATGCCTAGCTTATAATCCGATATAATCTTTTTATTACGGTCTTCAAGCTCTTTTCGGTAGCCAGATAATTCTCCCCAAGATTTATGCTGTTCCGTTTTTGCAGGAATATAGATATAACCTGCCTGCATATACTTTTGCAATTCTTCAACCAGCCTGACAGGGAGAATTTCATTTGCATTTATATATTTCATATGCGGCTTCCTCCTTGATTTCCTTAAGAATCGCCATATGGCATATAGGTATCCTTTAGGATTGATTCAGTCAAGCAGCAAAGCCAGCAATATATGTTAGCGACTAATATTTACTCCATGCAAGCGTCGCTTATACTGGCTTTGCATGGAGCCAAGCTTTATTCTTTCTTTTCTTGTTTATGCACATAAATATCACCACCAGTGTTCTTTTTAATTACCAGAAGAAATTATACCATAGAGGTTTGGACAAATCAAGAAATGCCACATTGTCTTTTGCATACAGAGGACGAATTAAAATTTACAAATTTTATAATCAGCACATCCAAAAACAAACGACAGAGCTTTTCATGCCCTGCCGCCTTGTCACTTATGCGTAAATGATTTCCTCGTTCACAATCTCCCTCGCACACGCTCTTACATTATTCATTCTTCCTGTCCATTCTAAGGCGTTTTCTTCCTTTAGGCGTTCCGTTATGCCCTGTACCTGCTTCATGCCCTCTATGAGCCGTTCAAAGCGTTCCTGCGCCTGCCTGTTAATGTCGGCAAGGTATGTATTCAGCTTGCCGCTTGTGAGAAGATTAGTGTATGTGACCTTTTGGTACTGCTTCAGATAGTCCAGATGTCGCTGTCCCCATGTGCCTATCGGCTGTTCTTCCTCAGTGGGTAATCTTAAATCTGGAATCAGATACCCATTTTCTTCGTGATATGTGCCGCCTAACTGTTCAAATATTGACTTCATATGCAAAAACTCCTTTTCTGTATGGTTTGGTTTCTGCGGGGTATCTGCAAGCAATGTATCAGCAGGCTATATGTATATATTATCTTTAAATTAAGTAATCCCCCTGTTTCGTGTAAGTGATTTCGCTCATTGTATTCGCTCCTTTCGGGTTGTTTCCTGCCTTTATCATACTGGCTTGCGATATTTCTTGCAAATGTGCGGTTCTGCCGCTTCGCTTCGATTTGCACATTTCGGAGTGTCGCAGAGATTTCCCGCAACGCCATCTCGGAAATGTCGCTTGTGGCGATGCCGATGGCGTTAAGGGTGGCAGGCGTGTTGAAATTCGTAATGTCAGCAAAATCCTCACGCTCAAAATAGCCATCCGCATCCAGTCCACAACGGCTCAAAAGCATATAAGCGACGCTGTTTGCCGCCAGACGTTTATAAATCACTTCTATATTAAAGCCGTCCAGTTCCTCTAAGAAACTGTCTTTCGTACAATCTTTAAGCTGTGAAAGGTAATCGGGTAAATTGTCCTCCACGGCGATTTCCGCCGTTCCCATTAAAAAGGTGGCAAGGTCGCCGCCCTCCGTGCCGCCGAACCTGTCCGCAAGCCGTTCCATGACGGGCTGCTCGTACCGCTTATCCATCTGCCATATCGGGACGGGTCGGCTGCCATAATAGCCCTCATGAGTGTCGGAAACGTCAAAATAATATTTCAGCGTGTTCCTGCGTCCTTTCGGGTCAAAGACTGCAATCCCTTTGCTGTCCTTGTTCACCCAACGCTTAAAGAGCCTGTTCCATGTGCCAATCTCGGCAACTGCCGTAGCGTCTGGGCGTTGGGCATAAATTAAGAGCTGCTCGTCAAAGCGGCACTTGTAATTGCGGCAGGCAGAGGATAAAAAGCCCTGCCACGCCTGCGGGTTTCTCGTGACGTCCCTCCCCGTGCGGCGGTACAACTCCGTGATAAGCTGGTACTTTGCAGCCATAGGCTCACACCTCCTTATCGTTCTAAATCCTTGTTTTTTTGCTTCTTATCGTATTCCCCGCACCTTTCGGCGATTTCGGAATACATCTTTTCCCGCATCTCACGCTCATAGGCTCGGTATTCCTTAGCCTTTTCCGTGGGCTTATACCAAACGCTTTTCTGGTCAGCTTCGTCCATCTGCCCATAGCGGTCGTCTATTTTATCCATATATTTCTGGTAGACGGCACGGGCGGCGGGGGTGTCCTTTGCGTATCGGTAGCGGTCAAGGCTTTTATGCGAGCCACGAAGCTCGGCATACTCATAGAGCATACGGATAACCTCACGGTCAAGCCCTTTCTGCCCCTCAGCGGCATAGATTTCCGACAAGCCCTTGCACCTCCATGAATGGTAGGGAGAAGTGTCATTCGAGCTGTGAGAGGACAGATAAACGCCGTCTTTCTTTACTGTGATACGGTTGATAAGCTCGGTACTCACTTCTTACCACCACCCGATAAAACAATCTGTTCCATAAAATATCAATCCTCCTGTTGTCCATGCCCCGCCTTTAGGCAGGGGCATAGCTGATTTTGTTTCGTTCCATCCTCTGTGCAAACTCCCGAACGGCGTATCTTACGCCGTCAATCTCTGCATGGGTTTCATCTAAATAATGGCAGACTGCAAAATAATCCTCCCCATTCCCATAAAGCATACGGATAATGTCGCCATCGGGGACAGAAAAAAGCATCCTGCCTACGCTGTCCGTCATGCAGATTTTTTGTCCTCCGCTCATTCCGTGCCACCTCCCAGAAATGAGATGACCTTGTTTCCTTTGATGCTCTTTTGCAGCTCATTGATGAGCGTGATTTCGGCTACGGTAATCCCCTGCATGGAGGGAATGTCGTCCATCGTCATTGCAGCAATGGCTTTTTCTTCGGTAAAGCCTGCATCCAAAACCTTGTTTAAGGCTCTGACGGCTTTGGGGTTGACTGGCATATCTCAATCCTCCTATCGTTCGTGGTCTTTGTGTTTCGGTGCTTTCTGTACGGATGACGGTTCTTGCGGCTTCGGCTCATAGCTGTGTCCGTTCCTTTCCATACGCTCTGCAAACTCGCAGATGTGGTAGAGATTGCTTCCTACCTCGATATGGTACTCGTCAATATAGCGGCAGGTCTTTTCCGCCTTTTCTCCCCAATCATAAGTGATGATGATTTTGCCGCCGTCTGGGATGCGGAATTTCTCTTTATATCCAGAATCAATAAAGCGGATGCCTTTCTCAGCATTTTTAATGTGCTTATCAAGCCATTCTTTCACATAGCAGTAGCAGTAAAAATCATAGTCGCCCTTTGATGGGTTGCAGCGGAGCAGGAAAGCATGTTTACCCGTATCTACACGGAATCCGTACTCTGTGCAATAGTTCCCCTTAAAGCCACTATCGGGAAATTGCTTTGTAAATGCACCCATATCATAACGGTTATGCAAAAGCCCCTTATCTTCACGCAGGGCATTGATAACCCCGTCCAGACCTGCCTTAAACTCGTCCGTTTTCCATTGCTCCCTTGTATCAAACCAAGTGGTATAAAAGCCATATCCAGAGGGGGCAAAATTACCCCGCAGATGACCGATGCACCCTGTCTGCCCCTCAAGCTGCATACTCTGGGCATAGGTGTATTTCTGTTCGGGCTGTGTCAAAGCTCGTATCTCCATCAGCGTTCCTCCCTGCTCTTTGATTTTTTTGCTTTTTCCTGTTCCTTGATTTTAGAAAGGGCTTCTTTTGCCCAATCGGGCATCTTCTCTGGCTTGATTTCCCCAAGCACATCGTACCTTTCCCATCGGGCGTGTTTGCCGTCCGCAAGCGAAGTCCCAAATACCGCCTGCCCCCTGCCGCCCCTTGCACCGTGTCCGCCGTCCACCAACACAAGCTGATAGGCGGAATGCCGGTACTCATAGCGGTTGACTTCGGCATTGATAACAACGACCTTTCCCACAATGCTGTCATTTTTATTGTCTAGGATGCAGTCGTCTATGGTAAACGGCGTCATGTCGAACTTGAATTGTTCCTGCTCGGCTCTCACAATCCCTATCTGCTCCTGCACCCTGTCCGTAAAAATCTGCATGGCTTCCAGATAGTCGTCTGAGCCGACCGCATCCGTCACCCACTCTGCGGACAGGGGATTGTCATAAGTGCAGTCGCAGACTAAAAAAGGATATTCTTCTTTTAAATCCACACCGAACACCACTTCTTTTTTACCGATATGGATGCTCTGCATGACCTCATAGGAGCTTATCATCCGCTTTTCTTCATTCTCCATCGGGCTTCTCCTTTCCCTGCTTTTTCTCCCTCTGCTCATCTAAAATTTTTCGGATGCAGACGTCGCAGAAGATAACACGGCTGTCCTTATATCGGGGATAAGGACAGTTCGTACAGTCGTATTTCTTATGGTTTTTATTGCTGCTCATGCTACCGCTCACGCCCATCATGCTGCTTCGCCTTTTTATCGTGCTGTTGATTGTACGGCATCTGGCACTCTGACTGGTAGCGTTCGTTCAATTTCTCCCTTGCGGCTTCAAGGGTATTGCAGTAGCAGCCCCAGTAATAGTTGTCGCCGCCCTTACAGTACCAACAGACATAAGGGTTCGGGGCTTTCGGGTGATGCCCGATGACAAGCTCCGTATTCCCGATAGTGCAGCTCTCTATGATTTCATAGCCCTGATTGGAGCGTGTTTCACCGTTCATAGGCGTTCCTCCTTTCCTGCTGTTTTCCGTCCATATATTGCTGCAATTCATACTGGCAGGGGACGTAAAGCCTGCCATTCTCCACGCAGCGGAAAATATCACATTTCTTATCCGTGGATGCAGCGTAAAAATCGTCATAAGAATAAGGGAATTTCTGGCTTCCCCTGCCATAATAGTCGGCGGCAAAAAAGCCAAGTTCCCTGTCTGTTTTTAATCTGCGGGTAATCTTGAAAAAATCATCTTCCCGCTTTGTGAACTGCCGCTCTGGGATAAAATGATACCCTCCGTATTCAAAAGACTTATCCTGCATCTTTCACCTCACGATTTTTTGGCATATCTGCGGTATGCCTTTTCGCCTGCGGCTCTGATTTTCTGCATCCGCACACTGCCTAAAAGCTCTGGGTATTTCTCCTGCAATTTGCGGCGTGTCCTGCCCACGCTCTCAAAGCTCGGCAAGCCAAGCTCCTTATGCCTTGTCATTATTTCTGCAAGCGGCATATTCCCCGCATCTTTCAGATAAAGGTTGCAGAGGGCAAGGTACAGCACCATGTCGTCATTTCTGGCATCCTCATTCTTTTGCAGGACAGCTTTCACTTTCCCCTCTATGGTTTTTAAATTATCCATAGCTACCTCCATACATGGAAAGAGGGCGGTATCTTTCAACCGCCCCAATCCACATCAATCTGTCTTAATTTATTTCTTCCTGCGGATATGCAGCCATACAGCCGCACCACCGATAAACGCTACAAGCACAATAACAATCATATTTTTTTCTCTCATTCTGCTTAGTCCTCCTTTTTCTTTCTTCCACACTGGTAGCCTGCAAATCCGAAGATTCCTGCACCGATTGTAAATGCCGCCGCAAGGCTCACCCACAAACCGAGGTTAAAGTCATCGCCTGTTTTCGGTGTGTCACGCAGCTCGTTGTGCATAGTGACAGTCGCCGTTTCGTCTGTCTTGATGGTCACTTTCTGGTCGGCAGGCAGGATATAGCCAGAGGATGCCTTGTCGCTGACCTCAGAAACGGTGTATTCGCCGATACGCAAGCCGTCAATGACGATTTCGCCGTTTTTATCGGTGGTAAAGGTCTGGTCGTAATCTTTGCCAATGACACGGAAAGAGAAGCCCTCCACTTTGCCGTCCGAGGAAGTCTTGACGATTTTGAGTGAGCCTTTTTGTGCTTCATTTAAGAATCCTTTGCCTGCTTCATTCTCCACGTTGTAGGTCTTGCCATTTTCCTCAATGGATACAGGATAGACATTCTCATCAAGCACAAAGCCTGTCGGGGCGGTTTTCTCACGGACAAGGTACTTGCCATAACGCAGGTCGTCCATCTGGTAAATGCCTTTCTCCACCTCACCCATCTCGCCGAGCAGTTCGTCTTTCTTATCCAGTTTGCCGTCACCGTTCATATCCGAGTAAACCTCGAATACCGCACCCGTGAGCTTGTTGTCTGGATAATCTTTATCTACTTTCGTCAGAGCGATATTGCCTGTGATAAAATAATTGACAAGCTCAACCTCCACAACCTCGTCAACTTCGCCGATTGTCACGCTGATTTCTTCCTCGGAGAGTACATATCCTTTCGGGCTTTCGATTTCACGGATGACCCATGTGCCATACGGAACTTCTTCAAAAGAAAAACTGCCGTCATCCTCGGATGTGGCAGTCACAATCGCATTTTCCTTTGTATATTCTGTTGTGCCTGTCTGAAAGATGCCGATTAACGCACCGCCTAAATCTTCGCCGTCCTCATTGGACTTCTTACCGCTGACAGAGCCGTAAATCAGTTCGTTTTCAATGGCTTCGCCCTCGTTCGCCGTGATGTTTACAACGGCTGTTTCCTGTCCTGCATATTCAAATACAACAGGATACTTTTCATCGCTGACAAGATAAGCGGAATTTGTGCTGATTTCCTGCACATAGTAGCTGCCCATCGGTAAATCGCTGACTGCCTTTCCGTGACCGTTTTCATCAAGGAAGATAACCTCAATCAGTTCATCCGCAGGGATAGAAGAACCGTCTGCGGCAGTCAGTTCCTCGGCGGCATACAGACCAAACGTAACGTCTTTGATTTCGCCGTTATTTCCCACACCGTATGCTTCATCCACCTCAAGGCTCTTGATTACGTCGATTTCCACACGCTGACGCTCGTTGTAAAAATCCGTGCCTGCTTCCGTCACTTCGATTTCCTGTCTCGCATATACAAGCTCCACGGCGTGGACTTCCTCGCTTAACACCATGCCATACGGGGCGGTCACTTCCTTAACCTCATATCTTCCCAGATACAGTTCTTTTGATTCTGCCGTGCCGTCCTCTCCTGTGGTAAGCGTGTCTACAACCTCGCCTTTCTCGGCTCTGACCGTCCCATCCGTTGTGATAATGTTCTCGGCTGCTGTAATCTCATAAACCGCACCCTCAAGGCTGTCTACTACAAAAATCGGCTGATACAGCCCCTTGTTTCCTGATACCCTGCTGAATACCTCCCCAGACTTTTCTACCGTGATTTTTCCTTTTTGTGCCACGTTGGAGCGTTCCACTTTGACAATCGTGATGCCGCTTTCATCCTCGGAATTTTCCTGTTCTACATCAAAATAAACTGGCTCGGAATCCAGAACGTAGCCATACGGAGCCTGCACCTCAACCAGAGAATATCCCTTGCCGTATTCCAGAGTCTGCGGCGTGATAAGCTCACCGTCTGCGGTAGTGTAGAATGTGTCAATCGTTGTCACTTCGGGATAAGTGAACGTCATCGTCACAAGGTTTCCGTCTGGGTCGTAAATCTGGAATCCTGCACCTGCATATGGGATAACCCTGCCTGTTTCTATATCCTTTTTCACAATCTTGATATAGCTCTCAAAGTTGGCATTGTTAATGAGATAACGGTAGGTCTGGCTGTCCTTGCAGATAAATACGTCAAAATCTTTCATCAGCTCACGCCCGTCCCATCCAGAGGTCTGGTGAACCGTATAAATGCCATACGGCATATCTTTTGTCTGTGCAAAGCCGTTTTCATCGCATATCAATGTGTCACGTTCCGTTTCCTCCGCCGCATCAAAGCTGCCTGCGGATTTTAAATATACCTCAAATACAGCCCCCTCCTCTGGCGTTTCAATCTGGGTTTCGCCGTTGTCAGTGTGCTTGATGATGGCGATATTGCCTTTGATGACCTGCTCGTTTACGTCATTCTTTGCAGAATTATATTCCACGGTGTAAAGCTGCGGCTCTGCCCCTACATGGTGGATTGTGGTGTCCAGAAGATAGCCCTCGGACGGGGTAATCTCACGGATGCTCCAGTCATCGCCGCATACATAATATTTTGTTGTGAACTGCCCGTTTTCATCGGTGGTGTAAGTGTCAGCCAGTTCCTCGCCCTTATAGATGCCGTAAACCGCACCTGCAAGGGAAGCGTCGCCCTGCGGCTTCTTTCCTGTTTCCACGTCGGTCTTTAATACCGTGACATTGAACTTCTTCAAAATGTTGTGGAAGCTGCGGTTTGTGACCTTTTTCCACTCAATCGGGGCGGTCTGGGATGCAGGGACGACATAGCGGACTGCCGTATCCACTTCCTCAAGGGTATAAGGCGTGCTGCCGCTGATAAGGACATTTTCAAACTTCGCAACGCCCTTTGCATTGGTAACGGCATATTCATCAACAGCCAAGCCGCTTAAAGACGTGCCGTAAAGGTGGAACTTCACGCCCTCCACAAGATTATCCTCGGATGTTTTTACAACTTCCAGACTGCCACGCTTCAAAGTATTGCTGAATGTGACCGTAGAGGTCTTTCCCCCGATAATCGTCACTGTCTGGGTTTTCTGCGGCTCATAACGGTCAATGGACTGCTCCGTAATGGTATAAGTGCCTGGAAATAAACCCTCCACCGTAATGTTTCCATTCTTATCGGTTTTCACGGTCTTATTGAAGCCGTCGCCCTTGATGGTAAAGGAAATCCCCGCAACAACGCCGTCCTCGGAAGTCTTTTTCAGTGCAACTGTGCCTGTCGGCGTTTCCACGTTGATATATGCCATCATGGTGTCCACGTTTTCCACGCCCGTAATGACATCCTGTAAGTTCGGGTCGCCGTAGGCAATCATCATCGCACCGCTGCTGACAGTCGGCGTGTTGTTCCTTGTAGCGGTAATCCTTGCCTTGCCGTCAATCGCCTTTGATGATGTGATGGTCAGCTTGTTCCCAGACTTGGACACCTTTACATTGCTGTCGGAGCTTGTAAAGGAATACTCGGACAACACGCCGTTGCTGTCGGTCAGCGTAAGACTGTATTTGCCGTCCTTATAGGCAAGCTCCTTTGTGACGTCTTTCTTCCCTGCCGACATAAAGCTCGGAATCGTGCTGTGCCTTGTAAGCATCGACACAATCTGGTCGTAAGCCGCCCTCGCCCCGCTGTTAGCATAGTTTGAGCCAAAGTGCAGGCTGTAAACGGTCGTGCTTGTCTGGCTGTACGGGCTTGTGGCGTTGCGGCATCCCGTGACAAACTCCCACACAAGGGTCTGGGTGGCAAGCCATTTTTCATCATCACTCCCAGACAGGTTTCCGCTGTTGCCCTGATACCCATAGAGCAGGGCAAGCCCCACCGCCTTTTTCTGGTCTGCGGAGAGGGCGTTCCATGTGTTGGAAGATGCTTTTGCAAGCGTATTGCCTGTTTTTAAGGGTACGCCCGGCTGAAGGCAGAACGCCGTTTCCCGGTCCACATACATACGGTACTTATATTCGCCTGTCCCTCCTGCGGTATGACCTCCAATGTTCGCACTGGAATTGTATCTCATGGCGTTCCCTGCACCATCGTAGGTGTGGGTAAAGCTAATCGTTCCGATGTCGCCCGCCGCAAACGCTGTCGTGGCAGGGACGGCGGACAATGCCGTGACCGCAGCCAAAGCAAACGCCGCAGCCCTTTTGAATATTTTACGAATCTTCATTCATTACCTCCTGTTCGTTCTCATGTTGATAGTTGACTTTCTGGCAGAAAAAAAGCCGCCCATGTGGACAGCTTTAATAATTCTTTTCTCGGATAGTTACTGGCAGTATCTAGGGGGAGAGGTGTGGAGAGGGGGTGCCGTGTGCCAGTGGCACACGTTTAGCACCGACCGAAGCGGAGCGGAGACAGCGGAAAAAAATTTGCTGTCCCTCAAGGGGCAGACTTCTCCCTCGGCGTTCCATGCCAAAATCCCTATTTTGCCTGTTTTACCTCTCGTGAGCTTTGTTCCGCTGCAAATGGCGGTTATAAAACTCCAACGCCTTTACGACAAAATCCGTTTCCTGCCCTCTGGGGATGGATTTCGGTATAAGCTTGGTTATCCGCTCGTCCTTAAAGGCGGGCTTCTCTTTCTGGTTTGGCTTGTCCTCCTGCATGATGCTCTGGATAACCTCGTCTGTTAGCTTATCCTCCTGCATAAACTTTTTCATTTTGATAGCCTGTGCAAGTGAGGGCGTGGCATCGTTGTAGCCCATCGCTTCAAGCAGGGTGTACTGCTGTTCCTCGGAAAGATAGGAAATCTCTACCGCAGGACGGAAAGCAATCTGGCGTTCATCTACCATTTGCAGAATTTCAGGTACAAGCTCGGTCAAGCGGATAAATCGGCGTATCTGCTCACGGCTCTCACCAACCTCTTTTCCCAACTTCTCATTTGTTCGGGGAGTTTCTAAATCTGACACCACTGGTGTCAAATTATCTTTTGGTGGTCTGCCCGCTTGTCTGTTCATTGCTTCAAGCCGCATCTTATACGCAAAGGCTTTCTCACTCGGCAGAATAACAGAGCGTTGGAGATTACTTTCAACCATGACAATAATCGCTTCATCATGGGTCAGCTCCTTAACCTCACATTTGAGCGTTTCAAGCCCTGCAAGCTCACAAGCCTTTTTCCGCCTGTGACCGCTGATAAGCTCGTACCGTCCGTCCTCTTTTTGCCGAACTGTCGCAGGGGTCATTACGCCGCTCTGACTGACACTTTCCACAAGCTGCTCCATATCCTCATTCATCAAAACCTTGAATGGGTGGTCTGGGAACTCATCAATCTCGGAAATGGGTATCTCCCTTATCTTGCTTAGATTCGCTTCTGCTCGGCTCTCGTCTGTTTCAAAGAGGTCATCGTATGCGGTCAGCTCGATTTCTGTTCTTTTGTTTCTCGCCAATCTCTGCCACCTCCTAGTATAATAATGGTGTAGTCAAGAATGACCACTGGTTAATAGTTACAAAGTCCAATCTAATAAATCTATATAGATATAACAGAAGGAGGAGTTCCCCCTCCATCAGAAGTTATAAGGCAACATTATTTACCCTGTCTGAGGTTTCCTTAATGCACCAGACAAAACATAGAGGTATAATCACTGGAGGCAGGATCATTGACGACGCCTCCTTGGGAACTGGCCTTCCGGCTGGTGAAACCTCTTAGAAAGTCTGTCAGTCCATTCGGTGGTGATTTATGTTTTGGCTGGTTGGGAAGCCCCAGGCTATACCTGTATAAACCGCTAGGTTGTGTATCCGCCCTCTGGAAATGGATACCTGCCTGAAAGGATAAAACCATGAAATACCAAAAAGTACTTATGATGCTTGAAAGCATCCCTTATCTCTCAGTCGGGCTTGATGTCGGCGCAGACTTCACCTGGATGTCCATCATGCTGCCCAATGGCATTCTCTCTGGAAAACCTTTTAAGATCATTCATTCTGATCCGCAGTCCCGTGAGCAAGCTGTCGCAAAAATAAAGGAAGCACAAGAGATGTATTCCCTCGAAAGCCGCTGCTTCCTTGAGTCCACCGGGATCTACCACATCCCGCTCCTGTACTTCCTTCGTGATAAGGGGTTTGACTGCTCAGTCATTAATCCTATCATCACTAAGAATAGCACAAATATGAACGTTAGGAAACTGCATAATGATAAATTTGATTCAAAAAAAGCTGCCAAAGTCGGCCTGGATGCTTCCCTGAAGACTTCCATCATACCAGATGATGAGGTCATTGACCTGCGCAACCTGGTACGGGACTACTATTACTTCAAGGACCTGCAGTCCGCTGTCGTACTGAAGCTCACGGCGGAACTGAAAGTGTCCTTTCCCGCATACCGGAAAGTGTTTAGCAAGGTCACTACCCAAACTTCCTTAAAGCTCCTGGAAGCTTACCCCTTGCCGCAGACATGCTTGCCGCCCCAAAAGACATACTTGTGGAAACCATACGCAAAACCGCACGTTTCGGTGAAAAATATGCCGTTTCCAAATATGATGCCATACGTGCTGCCGCAAAGGACGCCGCTGTTTTCGGACGTGCGCTTCAAAGCAGTGCACTCCGGATCCGGCTGTATATCAAAACCTACCGGGAATACCAGGAGCATCTGGACAATATACTTGAGGACCTGCATAAGGCTGTTGATAAGCTGGAAGGGACGCCGGTTTATGACCGTATCTTCCTTCTCCAGTCCCTGCGTGGTGTCGGTTTTCTCAGTGCAGCCGTCCTGATCGCTGAAATGGGCTCCTTTGACCTGTTTTCTTCCCCAAAGAAGCTTTATGCTTACTTCGGCTTGGATCCTGCCGTGAAGCAATCCGGCAAGTTCAATGGGGATAAAGTCCACATGTCCAAGAGGGGTTCTAGCCTTGCCAGGCGTATCCTGCATATGGTGGCTATCAATAATCTTAAGGTGGATAAAGGGACAAAAACACCAGTAAATCCAGTTATCCACGGCTATTATACCGACAAATGCAAAAGCAAGAAGAAAAACGTGGCTGTCGGGGCTGTCATGCATAAAATCTGCAATATCATTTTTGCCATGCTCCGGGATAATAAACCATTTGAGATCATCACTCCTCAGGAACACTGTGAGCGGTATCTGGCAGCGCAGCCTGACAAGGTACGGAACGCAGCCTAACAGGTCTTATGAATTTTAAATAGTTCCACATGGGTGGGCTTATTAAAGTTACCCTTTTTACATCAAATGCTTCTGAAAAACTTTTTGTAACAGTTCAGCCTTGCGACTGGCAAAAGAGAGAAATTGAAAAAGTTTTTTCTTCTGATTATCCACATGGAAACACGTAATTTCACGAATTTTATTGCTTTGTGATTAGTATGTGGATAACTTTTGAACAACATGTCTGTTCAGAATCCCATTTTTCATAGTTTTTGTGACCGGTATTCCACAGAACCTCTGGAATACACAAAAATAATCCACCGTCATTTTGACGAACCTATTCTAAAGAGGATTTTTCTTTTCTATTCATTTCTGATAAACTATGGTTATCAGAAATGAACGGAAGGAGATGCCCCATGGGAAGAAAAAGCAACTATGAAAATGGAATGTACCAGCAGCTCATGGAAATCATGGGGCGTCTGGATACGGTTGAAAAAGAACACAAACAGGAAGTTGGGGAATTGAAAGCGGAAATCGCAGATTTAAAAGAAGAGAACCGGCTCTTACGTCAAGAAAACCGACTGCTTAAAGACGATAATGCACGTCTGAAAAGTATTATCAATCATGACAGCTCCAATACTTCCCTTCCACCATCTACCGATCAAAAAGGCGGAAAACCTGCAAATACCTATAACGGAAGAAAGAAAACAAAACGTAAAGCAGGCGGACAAAAAGGGCATAAAGGAACAACGCTTACAAAAGCAGAGATAGAAGTAAAAATTGCTTCCGGCAAATGCAGACATGAAGTAAAAATGATTGGTAATGCAGCCGGACAGAAATACGTCACAAAATATGTGGTTGATCTAGCTGTGGAACCGATGATTACAGAAATCCGTATCTATGCAGATAAAGAAGGGGTTTTACACATTCCAAAAGAATACCGCAGTGATGTTACCTATGGAGCAAATGTAAAAGCGCTGGCTGTATCCCTGTATAGCGAAGGGGTTATGTCAAACGACAGGATTGCTTCTTTTTTAAATGCAGCCGGTAACGGAGAACTCGAATTATCAGAAGGGAGCGTCTATGGATTTTGCAAAAAACTGGCGTCGTTTTCTCAAACAAGCATTTCAAATTTGGAAAACGGACTGTTGAACCAAAAGGTTGTTGCAACCGATGCCACAGTGGTAACAGTAAATGGGAAACAGAATTATATCCGGAATTTCAGCATAAAAAACAGCGTGGTATACCATGCCATGGACAGCAAATCCATAGAAGCACTGAAGGGACTGTATTTTTTGAAACACTATACAGGGATTCTTCTGCATGACCATGAAACCGCTTTGTACCACTTTGGCACGGATCACGCAGAATGCAATGTCCACATCATGCGTTATCTCCGAAAAAATACGGAGGAAACAGGGAATGCATGGTCCGGGGAGATGAGTGCGCTCCTGTGTGAAATGAATCGGGAACGGAAAGAATTACTAGGGCAGGGGTTCCCATCATTTCCGCCTGCAATCCTAAGGGAATATGAAGAAAAATATTTTTCCCTGATACGAAAAGGAGAGGCAGAAAATAAAACGACCAGACATAAATATGCGAAAAAAGAGGAAAAGACATTACTTAACCGTATGGATAAATACAGTCATAACCATCTTTTATTCTTGCATGATTTTTCCGTGCCCTTTGATGACAATATTTCGGAACGAGATTTACGGAAAGCAAAAAATCGCCAGAAAATGGCTGGAGGTTTTCGCAAGGAAAGCGGCAGTGAAATGTACTGTTCCATTATGACAGTCATAGAAACCCTTAAGAAAAGGAAAATGGGGATTATAGAAAATATAAAAATGTTATTTATGGGCACACCGGCTATATTTTAGCCGGTGTAATACCCGTTAGGTCAATCGCAAGGCTGAACTGTTACAACTTTTTTAACATTTTTCATTTTAGCTATTGACATTTCTTAGCTGGACTTTGCAAACTGTTCATAGGCTGCGGCTACTTTGCCGCCTTTGTCGTAGGCAAAAATGCTCTTTCCCTCTGCGGTAGCTTCAACCGCACGGATAGAGTGAGGTATCTGGGCATCAAAAACTTTAATCCTCTGCCCGTAGGCATTCTTTACCGTTGCGGTAATCTCCTTAGAGATGTTCGTGCGTGGCATTACCATCGTCATTAAGATGCCGTCAATCCGCAGATGGGGATTGATTTGCCGTTTGACTTTAGACACGGAGCGAAGCAACAGCTCTAAACCCTTTGCAGAAAGATAATGTGGCTGTGTCGGGATAACTACGCTGTCAGCCGCCGCAAGTGCGTTGATTGTCAGCATCCCCAAGCTCGGCATACAGTCAATAAGGACAGTATCGTAATTCTTTTTTACTTCATTGATGCAGGTTTTCAGCACGCTTTCACGGCTTATGGCGTTAATCAGCCTTACTTCCAGTCCCGACAGTTCAATGTTGGATGGGAGCAGGTCAACGCCCTCATCATGGTGCAGGATAGCTTTCTGGACACTGGCAGGCTCATCGTCTATCACGTCCTGCATGATGCTTGAGAGCGTATCAGACAAATCATCTGGTCTGCCATAGCCAAGCGACATCGTTAAATTTGCCTGTGCATCGGCATCAATCAGCAGGACTTTTTTGCCCTGCTGTGCCAGACTGACACCCAGATTGACCGCCGTGGTGGTCTTTCCCACGCCGCCTTTCTGGTTCGTCAGAGCAATTACTTTGCAATTTGACATAGGTGCGTCCTCCTTTCATTTAGATTTAGCCACTTTGTCAAGGTGGCTATGTAACAGTACCAGAGAACGCAGCTCGATTAGCATCTCGCTGATCGTGACAGTCGCCAAATGGAAATTCAAGCATTTCCACTTGGCTCGTTGCAACACGCAAAAAAGCCGCTTACTCTCAAAACTGATATGCTCCCCTTATGGTAGACAGATGAAATAATAAAACTGTCACTATAAGGAGGAGCATATTTTATGGGACAACATTCAAAATACTCTTTTGAAATGAAATTAGATGCCGTTACAAAATATTTGGAGGGAAGCTGTTCAACAGAAAGTATCGCCCGAAGCCTGGGAACAAATGGAACACGTATCGTCGAGTGGGTGACCTTGTATCAGTCTTTAGGAATAGAGGGGTTAAAAACAACTCCAAAACTCCGTATCTATTCCGCCGAAACAAAACAAAATGCTGTTGCCGATTACCTTTCCGGCAAAGGAACATTAAGGGAAATCCAGAAAAAGTATGGAATCCGCTCAGATAAGCAGCTTCGCAACTGGATTATGAAGTATAATGGTCATGAGAAGTTAAAGACTTCTGGAACAGGAGGAACCAGCGTCATGACCAAAGGAAGAAAAACCTCATATGAGGAACGGGTGGAAATTGTAACATACTGCATAGAGCATGGAATGGATTATGCCCAGGCAGCAGAAAAATACCAGGTATCCTACCAACAGATTTACCAATGGACAAGGAAATACCAGTCAAACGGCGTAGAAGGGCTTATTGACAAAAGAGGGAAAAGAAAATCTGAAACAGAAATGTCGGAACTGGAGAAGCTGCGTGCGGAAAATAAGCTTCTTCAAGCGGAAAAGCGCAGAGCCCAGCTGGAGGTTGCTTTCTTAAAAAAACTCGACGAAATCGAAAGGAGGCGGTTCTAAGCCAGACACAAAATGAAACGGTTTATCTGGCGATACAGGAAATATATGACGAGCAGGGATGCTCAATATCAGAACTCTGCAGATTTGCGGGAATTTCGCGTTCTGCTTATTATAAATGGCTGAACCGAAAACCAAGTGAAAATGAGAAATTCAACCAGAAATTATGTGTCCTTATCAGAGATGCGTACGAGGAAAAAAGCGGAATTCTGGGTTACAGGCAGATGACGATTAAATTGAACCGTGAAAATGAATTTCAAGTCAACGCAAAGAGAATCTTGCGCCTTATGCGGATTTTACATCTGAAATCTGTGTGCCGGCGCAGGAGAAGAAACTATGTAAAATCAACGCCAGAGGTTACTGCCGAAAACATCTTAAACCGGGAGTTCCATGCGGAACGTTTTGGGGAAAAATGGCTTACGGATGTAACGGAGATGAAATATGGAGCCAGTGGGAAGGCATACCTGAGCGCCATTCTGGACTTGTCAGATAAAAGTATTGTTTCCTTTGTCATTGGACATTCCAATAATAATGCCCTTGTTTTTGAAACCTTTGACACTGCCCATGAAAACCATCCAGATGCAAGGCCTTTATTCCACAGTGACCGTGGATACCAATACACCTCAAAATACTTCCGTAAAAAGCTTAACAAAGCGGGAATGACACAAAGCATGTCAAGAGTATCCAGATGTATTGATAACGGACCAATGGAAGCGTTCTGGGGGATGCTGAAATCAGAAATGTATTACCTGAAGAAATTTCAAACATATGAGGAGCTAAAGGAGGCTGTATCAGATTACATAGATTATTATAATAATCATCGGTATCAGAAACGCTTAAACTGTATGACACCGATAGAATATAGAAACTATTTGAAAGATGCTGCATAAAAGCTCTGCCAGTCCTCTTTGCGACTGGCAGGTAAAAATTTTTATTTTTTTAACTGTCTACTTGACAGGGAGCGGTTCAAACAAATAAGAATAAGCGGCTTCTAATAATGTGCCTTAGACATATTCAATTTTCATTCTCTTAATCGGTGCGTTTACTACCTTGAATATCAACTCATCAACGCAGTCTGTATATCTGCCATGTTGAATAAGCTGATTTTTCAGCTCCACAAGGCTATGTAATAAAATGCTTCGTTCTTGGCTATCCACATACAAATGATTTTTCTTTTCTTTCATAAATGCCAGTGTTCTTTCCTAACAACACCTAATATTTTCTATTGCATCATTTAAAATTTAGACCTACTTCATAAGGAAACGGAATTGTTAAATCTTTAGGTCTTTCTGTAAATATTATTCTTTTAGAAATAGCCACCATAAAACCAAACTCAAACATTGTACCTTTTCCAATAAAGCCATCAGGATTACATACAATAATAGCATCGGATTGCCGAAATTTATTCATATGTATATATTTATGTTTCCAAGCATCACGCTTATTTTTTAGAGGCTCTTGACCCTCCAAAAGAATAAAATCAGTTCCTAAAGTTTCTGGTACAACCTTTGTTGTCCAAGGACTTAATACTTCAATGTTGTATTTTTGCAAAACAGTCATTATATCACCGATTTCATCCAAATGCTGTTGAAAGCTACCACATACTACAACTTTTCTGAATTCCTGATGTATCAAACCCTCCATTATATTTTTAGACCCATAAATGGATATGCTTTTTTCCAAATAAAATTGTTCCAAATCGGGCTGTATAATATTAAAATAAAGCCCATAATCCACAAAAGTATGAATTATTAGTTTGGTTTGATCTGTAGAATTAAATTTTTGAAATATTCCAATAGCATACAATCGGATACGCTCATTATTAACCGTTCCAACACTCTTTTCCAAAGTATCTAAAAATCCATCAAGTTTTTCCAATAATGCCTCTGTCACAGAGCATCCTTCAAAAGTAACACATTCCTCACTCAACAATTTTAACGTATTTTCTTTTAAACTATAGACCTTAATGACATTTGTATTAAAAAGAACCAGTACTCTATTTTCTACTATCAACATATCATACATACCCTCTTTCTTATAGACCTAACCTTACTCAACCATAAAACCAATAAATTTACAACTACACTCTGAAAATGATAAGCATAGTATGTTCAACTACATAAGGCGTTGATATATTTCTCCATAAACACATCTTTACGCTTTGAATTGTATTGCATAATAAAGCGTGGATGTTCTAATGGTATAATTGTGTTAAAAAAATTATATTCACTGTTAACTTTTGATAAGAAGGCATAGTTTTCTCCACTTCCAATACAGTAGCATACCGAGGTGTCAATTCCAAAATTTATTTGACTACGTATTGCACTAATAATGAAAGAATATAAAGTCTCTTGTAATTTTTTGTTTTCATAGTAATTACAATTAACTTCATTACCTTTTGCATTTATCCTAACTATACCAAGGGGACAAACAAAATTCATATAAAAATCAGTATAAAATTTCTTACAACCTCCATACTCTTTCATAACATCATATAAAAATCCTGATGATGATTTATTTACATAAAATTTATCAATAAAAATTCCCGTTTCACTCTGAAGATGTTTGGCATCTTCGAAAGGAATTCCTGTTACAGCTGTGCCTCTTCGTGCGGGCGAGCTGCCAAGTATTAAACGACGAGTAGAGGTATCATTATAGTATTTTTTATAAAAAGCAGTTGTTACCTCCTTAACTTGCTGTTTTTGCTCTCCTACAAAAGGATTAATAATTTTATATCCTGATGGCAATTCAAATAATTCATGCGAAAGTTTTTCATTGAATTGTAATACTTGTTCAGCAAATGTCTTTTTTCACTCATACATTATTACTCCTCTTTTTTCATTTTCCAATGAAACAAATTTTTTATTTTACTATTATCCGTCACTGTGGTTGGCATATGAACCTTTCCATAAATTGAAAAAACAATTGGATTTAATCGTTTAGTAATGAATACTCCTAGGCAGCAATCGCCGATAAATATATCTCTGTATTAGTAGGAATAAGTTGTATATTCTTAAATCCTAATCGAATAAATTCATTATGTATTAGTTTAGATGTATTTATACCACGATAAATATCAACAAATTCTGTTCCAGGAATGATTAAGCCAGGAACAATACCATGTTTCTCCGAACACAAAAAACCATTAGCCACAGAAATAATAATTACTGCGTCAGTTTTTAGCACCCTATGTGCTTCTGATATTGCTTCCTTTATATCAAAAAACGATGAGTTGTATGTCCTTAAAGATACATATAAATCATAACTATTATCAGGTATAGAAAACAAACTTCCAGCACTAGAAACAATAATCTTTGATAAAGGAATATGTTCTTTTATCCTTTCCAAACTACTTTGTACGATATCTACAAAAGTAACATGGGTACAATTGGAAAACAGAGCTATTGCCTCATGCCCACCACCAACACCAACATTTAATATATTAATAGCGGACATATTTTTTTCAGATGACCTCTTATAAACAGATATAAAATTTTCTTTCCAGTCCACATCAAGCGAACGAGTATCATCTGAATAATTATACGATGCGTATTTACTACTAAAAGCCTCGGATATCACACCAGATACAATACCGTTAGCTTCCGAATATTCAATCCCATATCTATCACAAAGTATTGATGCTATTGCAGATTTGCTTTTATTTGTATTAAGTTCATCCTTAGAAATAACAAACCCTCTTAATTTCAGCTTTTCAATAACCAAATTGCTAATTCTATTTTCAGAATAGTAAGGACTATATTTGATATGTTGTTTACTTTCTGAAAAAAATTGATAGTTCTGTTCTAATATCTCACGCTGCAATTTATCAGGATAACGGTATACACAATCAAATACAATAGCAGGATCATTATCCCAATAACATGTTAAAGTAGGGTCTGGAAGACCCACGTATATTTCATTAATGCTAATCCTCTTTAACAGTTTAATTAAATCAAATGAACAATCCTTTGATATTGTATTTATCGTAAGATAAATACTCTGTGCATGAGATATTTTGAGTTTCTGTATCTTTCTTAAAAGAACAAAATACCATGATTCATTGCAAGTTTCACCTGAGTAAGCAGAACAGAGTAATTTGTTTTGTTCAGATACAAGAACAGTGCCTACCCGCAAAAGTGAAGGAGATACTTTCTTTGATATATCAATCGAATATTGCATCCAATACATACTGTTAACATTCATATTTTATCCTCCTTGTCCCAAAATCGCTTCGTCAAAGGGCTTTTGTGTTAACCCTAATGAGATAGACTTCCACAAGTACGAAGAAACAATCGTGGCATATTCATTCCAATTAGTAAAATATTTTGCTAATTCTTTTGAAGAAGGCAAGTCTTCTAAACCATACATCCATTGAATAGTACGCCTAATTGTTCCATCTCCTTTTGAAAGTACATTTTCTCGTCCTAATGAAAAAATTAAATACATTTCAGCCGTCCACTGCCCAATGCCCTTTAAAGCCGTTAACCTTGTGATAATCTCCTCATTTGAAAAGTTTTTAAACTCCTCAAAATCTATTCTCTTCTCAACAACACTTTCTGCTAATATTTTAATATACTCTACTTTACGACTGGACAACCCTACCTCCCGAAGATCACTAGTGCCTGTTGAAAACATTATATCGGGCGTTACATTACCAAAAATGGTACAGATTCGTTGCCAAATGGTTTCACGAGCTTTATCGCTTATTTGCTGCCCTACAATATATTTGACAAGACATTTAAAACCATCTTTTTCCATAGCTAATTCGCTAGTACCGATGTATCTAATTAACCTTTCTAACGTCTTATCAGTACGAATAAGATATTGTACCTTCTCATCATTTAAATCATATTTTAAGTAAACCATATCTCTCACTCACTCTAATCATTATTATAATCATTTACTTATTTTAATCTTTTCCCCATTCAGAAACACATATTTAAGGTTCAATTTTCCGCAATGTCCATCATTTCCTCAAAGGAAACCGTCCCACCATTTCTAAGCTACAATCAAATCATACGAAAATGTTCCAATGCTTCTCTTATAGCCATTTCTTTCTCTAACGGACATTTTGGCTGTCTGGAATTTTCCGATTTTGGCAGATTATAATTTGCCCTCTCAATAATACCACATTTCTCCTTTACCTGTGCTATATATAAACTGCTGACTTTCAATCCCGTATGCTCCAACACATAATCCTTGATTTCCTCATAGGTGGCTTTGCTCTCCGCAGCCGTCAAATCAAGCTCGTCCATCTGAAGCTCTACCTCGATATGTTGGTCTGCATGAAGTTTGGACAATAAACATACCGTCTCTACATGCACCGTCTGCGGAAACTGATCCACCGCCCTCACCCTCTCAACCTCATACCCTTCCCCCCTCAGGTACTTCAAATCCCTCGAAAGCGTCGCCGGATCACAACTCACATACACAACCCTCTTTGCCCCCATCTCAACAATCGTCCTAAGCAGCCCCTCATCGCACCCTTTCCTTGGCGGGTCAACCACTACCACATCCGCATAATATTTTCTCCCCTCATGCTCCTCCTCATATTTCTTCCCAAATTCCGGCAGAACCTTCTCCGCCTTCCCCTCAAAAAACTCCACATTCCCAATCCCATTTATCTTAGCATTCATCCTTGCGTCCAAAACCGCCTGAGGCACAATCTCCACCCCATATACCTGTTTTGCCTTCTTTGCCAGAAACAGCGAAATAGTCCCAATCCCACAATACAGATCCCACACCGTTTCCTCACCCGTAAGCTGCGCATATTCCATTGCCACCCCATAGAGCTTCTCCGTCTGCACAGGATTCACCTGATAAAAAGACAGCGGAGAAATCTGATACTTCACATCCCCAATCACATCTGTAATATACGTCTGCCCCCACAACAGGCGAATCTCATTCCCCATAATCACATTTGTTCTCTCCCGATTAACGCTATAAGTTATACTGGTCATACCTTCAATCCCAGACAAACGTTCTGCCAGTACCTCCCCATGTGGAATCCCATTCCCATTAATTACCAGACAGACCATAATCTCTCTGGTCCGGAAGCCGTATCGAATCAACACATGTCGAACCAGCCCCCTATGCTCCTCCTCATGATAGGCGCTGATACGAAATTCCTCCATAAAATCAATCACGCACCGCAGAATCCGTTCATTCACCTCCACCCCCAATGCACATCTGGTATTTGGAATAATACTGTGGGTTCTACCAGCATAGAACCCTGCGACAATCCTCCCATCTCTATCCGTTCCAACTGGAAACTGGGCTTTATTCCTATATGCAAATGGATTCTCCATCCCCACAATCGGCTCCATAGCTTTTGAAACAATCTCCTCTGGTATCCCCCCAATCCGTATAAGCTTCTCTCTTACCTTGTCCTCCTTGAAGCTCAACTGCCTGCCATACTCCATCTCTTGAATTTGACACCCGCCGCAGCTTCGGGCCATGGGGCAGACAGGCTTTTTTACACGGAATTCGGAAGGCGTGACAATATTCACTAATTTTGCATATGCATAATTCTTCTTTGCCTTCATAATCTTGGCTTCCACAACATCCCCAATGACAGCGTCCTTAATAAACAGCGCATACCCTTCTATTTTCCCAATCCCTTCGCCATTGCTGCCTATATCCTCAATCCTTACTGTAGCAATATCATTCTTCCTCATTTTTACCCTCCATCTTGCACCTGACTCCCTCTAATACTTCGTCTGCCCCTAAGTCCCTGCCTTTTGGTATCCTTCCAAGCGTCGTCGCCTAATTTCCTAATAATACTTCATCCACTTCCCTGATTGGCCCTGTAAAAGCCAAAATGACCCTCAGCCGGCAAAGAACCACTCCTAACAACCATTTGCTTCTCTGCCCACCAAGGGTTTTCTCATGCTAAAATATAAATCTCCAAACTACTTCATATGCTGTCAGAGCAAATACCTCTGTTCTAAATATCCCAATCCAACTATATCCCCATAGTCGTTTTTCTCAGATTCGACTCAAACAACCGATTATACCCCAACCAGTCATTGCTGTTCTTATCCTTAAAAATCTCCGTCAATGTCTGCATCTTTGCATCCGCACAGTCTGCAAAATTAAGGGCCAGAGCCTCTGCAAGCGCAGGCTTCTTTGGAGAGCCGTACTCTAGCTCACCGTGATGAGCCACGATACAGTGCTTCAATTCGCTTGCCAGCCTCTCCGGAAAGTCCGGTATCGACCTTACCGCATCACTCACCATCTCCACTCCAATGACAATATGCCCCAGAAGCTGCCCGTCGTCCGTATAGTCATTCTCTGGAAATGCAGACAACTCTCTGACCTTGCCGATATCATGGCAGATTGCCGCCGCGCACAAAAGATCCCTGTTCAAAATGGGATAAGCCCCAGCCATATATTCGCAGAACTTCACCACACTTAACGTATGCTCTAAAAGCCCTCCCGAAAATCCATGATGCACACTCTTAGCCGCAGAGTGCGCCTTGAACCGCCGGATAAACGCCTCGTCCTTCACGAAATAAAATTCAATCATCTGCTTAAGATATGTGTTCCCAATCCTCCCCACATATCCCATAAGCTCACGAAACATCATCTCCGTATTTTTCTCACTGGTAGGCAGATAATCCGCCATAGCATACTCTTCCTCCTGCGCCTTGCGAATCTGCTTGATGTTCAGTTGAAGATTATTGTTGTAATTAATTACCTCACCGTAAACCTCAATGAAATCCATTTCCTCATAATCCGCAATCCCGCCGGAATTGGGGTCCCAAACCTTTCCGTCCAGAACTCCCGTCTTGTCCTGGAGAATCAGATTGTCATATGGCTTCCCGTTCCTTGTCTCCGCTGAACGCTTTCCCTTACATAAATAAATATTCCTAATTGTCTCACCCTCACGAAGAGTATTGATATACCTCATTTTTCTGCCTCTTTTCATTCTGTCAAAATTATTGTGTTTTTATCTTAGTTAATCCTTTGCCCAAGCAGCCGCACATCGAAGGTGCCTAAGCAATTTTTCGCAGGATTTCCTACATCTCCTTACTCTATTCCTCAATCATTAGGTAATTGCGAAACTCTGGAAACCGCATAAATACTGGCTTTTTTGTTGCCATATTTTCTTTCGCTCCTCATCTCGTTTTAGATACATTACACAAAAAGTTTGCTTAAATGTAGATACTAAAACTCCTTTATTGTGTAGTTTCTACAAATTCTGAATGATGTGTTTCGCAATTGCCTATTCCTCAATCATGCAGATGCATCACCATAGCTCTCCCATTCTCTTATGCATCTCCTGACTCTATCCTTCAGTCGCACAACCAAGCGACTCTCCCACTCCCTTTACATCTCCTTACTTCCCACCGTCACCTTAAAATCTATATCCACATAACCATCCGCACCCTGGCGCTGTCCCTTAATCACCGCCTCACTTCCCACCTTCTTTTCCATTAGTGTCCCATGATAAATCCCATAAGAGGTGATCTCCACATCATCTATGCCCGTAATGACGTCGCCGCTCTGGATGCCTGCCGCCATGGCCGGAGAGTCGGCATCCACATTCTTCACATACAACCCCTTTGGAATACCCTGTTCTTCAATCTCCTCCGTGACATCCACGCCCCAAATCCCGATATAGGGAACGCCCTGACCGTTGGAGAGAAATTCGATTACATCCTTCACATCCGTAATCCCATATCCGATAATCAGCTCAGTACTCCCCTCCTCCGCGGCGCTCTGGTCGATTAAGGCAATAATCTCCCCCTTAAGATTCACAATGAACCCGCTTCCATTCTTAGAGCCTGCAATGTCCGTATTAATCAGCCGATATTGTCCGTCAGCCGAATCCAGCGTGTTTTTGCCAGAGGCAATCGAGCCGAACCCCATTGCACCCGCATACCCGAAAGGTTTACCAAGGACAATCGCAATATCCCCCTTAGAAACCGCATTGGAGCTTCCAAGAACCGCCGTATCAATCTGCGCCCATGTAGAATCCTGAATATCCGAACGGTTCACAGCATAGACGCCAAAGCCCAGATTACCGTCACTCTTTTTAAGGGTTGCCGGATATGCCTGACCGTTGTTAAATACAATCTTTAATTCCTTCGCGTCCTTTGCCACCGAGGATTTCCCCAGAACCAAAAGCTCACGCCCGTTGTCTGCCACAATCAAGCCTGACACACTATTCTTATAATCCTTGGACTCCTCCGTCCAGTCCTGGTCCTCCAAAACACCCGCAATCTCCACCACCGAACGGTTCGCCTTGACGCCAATGGTCGTCAAGGACTGCTGCATCTGCCGATAACTGTCCGCGTCCAGCGGCGGCTGCACAACCTCCTCCACAGGCGGAGGGGCTTGTTCTTCCTCCTCCTGAGACTCCTCCTCCTGGGGAATCGTAACCTTCTGCGGGTCGTCCTGAAAAATACTGTCCATAGCGGGCTTCATGGCGCTGAAGCTAAAACAGGCAAACACGCCGAACACCAATCCCAGACCCGCCATCCGGAAAAAGCCCTTCCGCTCACCCCTCCGGTCCCGCTTAATCGTCTCCTGCAAAAATGAATACTCCCTAAACTCCTCCTGCATATCCTCCTGCGCAGCCTCCGAAGTATCCTCCTGTGGATGTAATTCTTCCCTTGGATCTTTCCGTTCTTCCATAGACCCACCCTTCTCTTTCTTTCCATAATGAACCGCCGAAAACCTCTGGCAATTTTGTCCCGATTGCCACTCACATCCCTAAATACATCCTATCGGATATAGTATACTCCAAGAAAGACGATTGTTCAATATTTATCCTTCCCTTTATGGCGTAAATAGGTTAGAATAGTTCTAGGTGATTAAATTATGAATAAGAAAACATTAAACAAACTAGAATACAATAAAATAATCGAGTTACTGACAGACCATGCCTCCTCCTTTAGCGGCAAAGAACGATGCAAAAGACTTCGGCCTATGACCCTGCTGGCGGACATTAACGCTGCACAGCAGCAGACAGCGGCAGCATTTACCCGAATCGTCAAGAAAGGACGACTCTCTTTTAGCGGGTGCAATCCGGTAAATGATTCCCTGAAGCGTCTTGAGGTGGGCGCCGCCTTAGGAAGCGGCGAGCTTCTGCGCATCTGCAAGCTCTTAGAGACAGCCGGACGTGCCAAGGCTTACGGAAGGCATGATAATAACGATGAAGAAGAAGACTGCCTGGATTCCTTTTTCCAGCAACTTGAGCCAATCAGCCTGCTTACCACAGAGATTCGCAGGTGTATCCTGGAGGAAGACGAGTTAAGCGACGACGCCAGCGGGACATTAAAGCACATCCGCCGTTCCATCAGTCAGATGAACGACAAGGTTCATGCCACCCTGTCCGGCATGGTCAACGGCTCTCTTCGCTCTTATTTACAGGACCCCATCATTACCATGAGGGGCGACCGCTACTGCATACCGGTAAAGGCAGAATACCGAAGCCAGGTATCCGGACTGATCCATGACCAGTCCTCCACAGGCTCTACACTATTTATTGAGCCCATGGCCGTGGTAAAACTGAATAACGATTTGAAAGAGCTCTACGGGAAGGAGCAGGAGGAGATTCAGGTCATCCTTGCCCGTTTAAGCGAAGATACGGCACAGTATATTGAAGAAATCCGTACAGATTACACCGTACTGGGTGAGCTGGATTTCATTTTCGCAAGGGGAAGCCTTGCCCTTGATATGAATGCGTCCATGCCAAGCTTTAACACAGAAGGGCGCATCCGCATCCGAGAGGGACGACATCCTCTGCTGGATAAGCGGCAGGTGGTTCCCATCACCGTCACATTAGGAGATGAGTTTGACCTGCTCATAGTGACAGGGCCCAACACAGGCGGTAAGACCGTCTCCCTGAAAACAGTGGGCCTATTTACCCTGATGGGCCAGGCCGGACTGCACATTCCAGCCCTAGACCGCTCAGAGCTTGGGGTGTTTGAACAGGTTTACGCAGATATCGGGGATGAACAGAGCATTGAGCAGAGCCTCAGCACCTTTTCCTCCCATATGACGAATATTGTTTCCTTCCTCACCCATGTGGATGAGCGCTCTTTAGTTCTGTTCGACGAACTGGGGGCAGGGACAGACCCTACAGAGGGCGCGGCCCTTGCTACGGCAATCTTAAGCCATCTGCATAACAGAGGCATCCGCACCATGGCTACCACCCACTACAGTGAGCTTAAGGTCTACGCCCTTTCTACTGCGGGAGTGGAGAATGCCTGCTGCGAGTTTGATTTGGAGACCCTTCGCCCCACATACCGGCTTCTTCTGGGAATCCCTGGAAAGAGCAACGCATTTGCCATTGCAGGAAAGCTTGGACTGCCAGACTATATTATCGCAGAGGCAAAGACCCATTTGACCGAGCAGGATGAGTCCTTTGAGGATCTGCTGACCGATCTTGAGACCAGCAAACGGACCATTCAGAAGGAGCAGGAGGAGATTGCCGCCTACAAACGAGAGCTTGAAAGGCTCAAAATGGAGGTGCGTCAGAAGCAGGAGAAATTAGAAGCCCAGAAGGAGCGGATTCTAAGGGAAGCCAATGAGAAGGCCCACGCCATTTTATCTGACGCCAAGGAGACTGCCGACGAGACCCTGCGTAACTTCCGCAAGTTCGGCAAGGAGAATATTTCCGCCGCAGAGATGGAAAAAGAGCGGGAGAGACTTCGCAAAAAGATGGCTTCTGTCAGCTCTGGCTTAACCCTTGAGGCCAAGAAGCCCAAGAAGCAGCACAAGCCTTCGGACTTTAAGCTTGGAGAGACGGTCAAAGTCCTAAGCATGAATCTGAACGGCTCTGTGATTTCCCTTCCTGATTCCAAGGGAAATGTCACCGTCCAGATGGGTATTTTACGCTCACAGGTTCACATCTCTGATTTGGAGATTATTGAAGAAACTCCCTCCTACTCGGCAAAGCAGATGCACAAGACCTCCAAGGGCAAGATGAAGATGGGCAAATCCTTCTCCGTCAGCTCAGAGATTAATCTTCTTGGCAAGACTGTAGACGAGGCCATTGCAGAACTGGACAAATATTTAGACGACGCTGCCTTAGCCCACCTTTCCAACGTCCGTGTGGTTCACGGCAAAGGAACCGGCGCTTTGCGTACCGGCATCCACAATTATCTGAAACGCCAGAAGCATGTGAAGTCTTTCCGGCTGGGCGCATTCGGTGAGGGAGACGCCGGCGTCACCATCGTAGAACTTAAGTAACTCCGGTAAACACATATAGGAGACAGCATAAATGGTAAATAAACAAAAAATATTAATCGTAGACGATGACGAGAACATAGCCGAACTGATTTCTTTGTATCTGACCAAAGAATGTTTTGACACAATGATGGTGCATGACGGAGAGAAAGCCCTAATCGCCCACGATACCTACCAACCTAACCTGATACTCTTAGATTTGATGCTTCCGGGCATCGACGGCTACCAGGTATGCCGCGAGCTTCGGACCAGATCTAACGTACCGATTATCATGCTATCGGCAAAGGGTGAGGTCTTTGACAAGGTACTGGGACTGGAGCTAGGCGCAGACGACTATATTATGAAGCCTTTCGATTCCAAGGAGATGGTTGCCCGCGTCAAGGCGGTTCTCCGCCGTTACCAGGTAACGCCTAAGCAGGAGGATGCCCCTGAGAATAAGGGGAAATGTGTGGAGTACCCTGGCATTTCCATTAACCTTACCAACTATTCTGTTCTGGTGGACAACACCCAGGTGGATATGCCCCCCAAGGAGTTAGAGCTTCTGTATTTCCTTGCCGCCTCCCCCAACCAGGTATTTACGCGGGAACAGCTTCTTGACCAGATTTGGGGCTATGAGTATATTGGGGATACCCGCACCGTAGACGTCCATATCAAGCGGCTGCGGGAGAAAATCAAAGACCATGGCTCATGGAGCCTCAGCACAGTCTGGGGCATTGGCTACAAGTTTGAGGTCAAATAAACAGGCAAATGAAATCACAAAGGAGTATGAGACCACATGCGCAGTACATTATATCTGAAATTCGTAATCGTATACGTCATATTCGGATTCCTCAGCATTTTTATTGTGGCGACCCTGACATTTAACCTGACAGAAAGCCCCCTGGAAATTGAGATGGCTACCTCCCTCTACCGAGAGGCGAATCTTTTTGCCAACCACTATCTCCCCTCCTACTTTTCGGAGGGGGTGGACGACTCCCAGGTACACCTACAGTTGTCCGGCATCGAGATACAGTTGGAGGCAGCCGTGTGGTTTGTTGACAAGGACGGTGTCATGATTTCCTCTGCGGTATCAGAGGAATATCCCTCAGCCCCCTATGAGATTGAAGCTTTTGACCCTGTGGAGAGCAAAGGAAGCCAGTACCAAATAGGCGATTATCATGAATATTTTGAGGAGGATGTGATTACCGTCATTGCTCCGGTGGTCTACAGCTACTCCCCCAAAGGCTACCTGCTGATTCACAAATATGTTTCTGATTCCCTAAAGCCTCAGAAAATCCTGCTTCGGGCTTCGGTCATTACCGTGTTTGTCATTTATATTCTCTCCTTCATGGTACTCCTTGCCTTCCAGTATTTTGTCTATCTGCCCCTGCGCAAGATTACAGAGGCAGCCACTCAGTATGCCTTGGGCAATCTGGAATACGAGATACCGGTAAACACCGAGGATGAGATGGGATATCTGTCCGCCTCGCTGAACTATATGTCCTCACAGCTTCGGGACATGGAGGATTATCAGAAAAAGTTTGTGGCAAATGTGTCCCATGATTTCCGCTCTCCTCTGACCTCCATCAAAGGATACGTGGAGGCTATGGCAGACGGTACCATCCCGCCTGAGCTTCATGAGAAATATCTGAAGATTATTTTATTTGAGACAGAACGTCTGACGGATCTGACCCAGGACCTTTTGACTCTGAATGAATTTGACACAAAAAACATGCTGTTGAATAAGGAGGTTTTTGACATTCACGAGATGATCCGGAATGTGGCGGCCTCTTTTGAAGGAACCTGTAAACAGAAAAAGATTTCCATCGAGGTCATTTTTCCGCCAAAGAAGCTGACCGTCAATGGGGATAAACGGAAAATCCAGCAGGTTCTATATAACCTTTTAGACAATGCCATCAAGTTCAGCGAGCCTGATTCCGTGGTTACGATTGAGACTACGGAGCGTGGCGAAAAGGTTTACACCTCGGTCAAGGACGACGGCATTGGAATACCGCGGACTTCACTGAATAAAATCTGGGAGCGTTTCTACAAATCAGACCTCTCCCGCGGGAAGGATAAGAAGGGGACTGGACTTGGACTTGCCATTGTCAAGGAGGCGATTCAGGCCCATGGGGAGAATATTAATGTGGTCAGCACAGAAGGAGTCGGGACGGAATTTATCTTCTCCCTGCCCAGAGGATAATGGGCAGGGTTCTTTTTATGCCTTCCTACTTCACAATTACGGTCGGGAAGCCCGCCTGTTTTAGACGCTGCTCCATCTGTACCGCATCGTCCATGTCGTCAAAATCTCCGACCTGGACTCTAAGATAGGGACCAGAATCGTCAATATATGCGGGGAAGCCTTTCTCAAGAAGTTCGTTTAACAATCTTTCTGCATATCTGCGGTTGCGGAATGCGCCTACCTGGACGCGGTAATCTTCGTCTTTTATGATTCCCTGCGAGTCCAAAGTGTCTAAGACGCCTGCTGCGATTGCCTGTGCAATATCCTGAAAATTTTCGTCAAACAACTGATTATCCACATCTGAGTTAATGAATCCGGCTTCCACCAGAAGCGCCGGCATGTTGGTTCTTCTAAGTACTGCCAGATTGGGGCGTTCCTTCACTCCAAGATTCACGAAGCCAACAGCCTCTAACTGGTCGTTGATGTCCTGTGCCATCTGATATTTCAGCCCTGACAAATCGTACACCAGTGTTTCCACACCTGATACCTCGTTATCTGTGGGAAATGAATTCCTGTGGATGGACAGGAAAAGGTCAACTCCCGCCTGGTTTGCTTCCATTGCTTTCTGAATGGGTGTCTCGAATACATCTGTGGTCCTGGTATATTCTACGTCAATTCCATGGTTCTGGAGGATTTCACCTACCGCAAGGGTCAGACGCAGTGCGTCGTCCTTCTCCTGGCGTCCGTTGTAAACTGCGCCGGGATCGCTTCCGCCATGTGCTGATTGTAGTTTACGCAAATTGTGATATGTATTCCCCAGTATATATGGGGAGTTAGAAATGTATTGAGATTAGATAGCCTTTTTCTCCAAGTCCTCACAGTAAACGCTTGAAAATAAATGTTCCAGCTCATTTCCGAAGTTGTATGAGATTTTAAGTTTGCGGTTTTCATAAACTGTTATCTGGTCTATCATTTCCACAATAATATCTCTGTCTAATTCTTCAATGTCTTTCAGTTCCAACAACCGCCTTAACCACGGTGTTTCAAAAACATCTTCTGTTACACTTTCCTTTTTCTTTTCTTCCAGCGTTACAATCTGTTTGGAGTAAAGCGTTTCTTTTTGTTGATAGTCCTCTCGATAAGAAAGAAATTCTTCTTTAGAAATCAGTTCGTCTTTGTAATCTTCATAAATTGACTTTTTCAACTTCTTCACTCTTTCAAGCTCTGCTTTTAACTTTGTCAGTTCTATGTCTGTTGATTTTCTGATTTTTGTTGCTGTGAAAGATTGTGATTTTACAAGTTCCTGCAAGTTCTCTACATTGCGGATAATCTGCTTTAAATCTCCCAGCACAATATCATTCAATACTTGAAACGGGAGCGTGTGCGGAGTGCAATAATCTTTTCCACTTCTTTTGTAAGTTCCACAATAGAATGAATAGGACTTACTTCCGTCAGCACGTCGCCAGAAATTTTTCATCATTGCCCGACCACAATCACCACACTTAATAAAACCTGCAAAGATATTTTTATTTGTTTCTAAATCAATATCCCTATGCTTTTTCGTCAGCAGTTTTTGTACCTTATCCCACAGTTGACGGTCTATAATCGGTTCATGTGTATTTTCAACCCTTATCCAGTTTTCTTTCTCAACTGGACGCTGTTTGCTTCTCATACGTTGATGTTTCTTTCCTTGTACCATGTTTCCAATATAAAGCTCATTTTGTAACATCACTTTAATCGTGGAATACGTCCAATAAGAAGTTTTCTCTAAACGGTTGCAATTTTTGTAGTTTTCGCCGTTGAGCTTTTTATATTCCGACGGACAAAGGATACCCTCTGCATTTAGTATTTTTGCAATGCTTTGTTTTCCTATTCCTTGTGCATACATATTAAATACTCTTTTTACAATTTCGGACGCATATTCATCAATCACAAGTTTATTCTTATTTGCAGGAGATTTCTTATAACCATAACTTGTAAAAGCTCCGATAAATTCTCCTGCTTTCTGCTTTGATTTTACTGTCGCTTGAATTTTATTAGAAATATCTCTGGCATACTGTTCGTTGAATATATTTTTAATAGGAAGTAACATATCGTATGCCTGCTTCATACTATCAATATTATCTGTTACAGAAATAAAACGAACATTAAGCTCTGGAAATATTCTTTCCAAATATCGCCCCGTATCAATGTAATCTCGTCCGAAACGGGAAAGGTCTTTTACAACAACACAATTTACCTTGCTATCTTCAATGTCAGCAATCATTCTATGAAAATCTGGTCTATTAAAAGCTGACGTTAGATAACGATACTTTTGAAAACACTGGAAAATCAAGGTTTTTCGAGCGACGGACAAGCAGGGTATTGTACTAAAAACTGAATACGACGCAGAAGCGGCGTTTCTTACTCTCTACATGGGAGAACAGGAACGCCGCTTTTTTCATGCCCTTTGTTACGCAGTAGGGGCAGAAAAAGCCTTGCTACAAGCGGTTTTGCGGGTGTGTATCTGGCGCGGCAAGGGATTTATACCTTATTCCCCGAAACCGCGCTTCTACTGCGTAACAAATCCAAAGCAAAGGAGCTATGAACTATGGCAGTTTTCAGAGTGGAACGGAACAAGGGCTACACCGTAATGAGCAACCACCACCTACGCAACAAGGAGCTTTCCCTAAAGGCAAAGGGGCTGTTGTCGCAAATGCTGTCACTCCCCGAAGATTGGGACTACACCTTGAAAGGCTTATCCCTTATCAACCGGGAGAAGATAGACGCTATCCGCGAAGCCATTAAGGAGCTTGAACGCGCCGGGTATATCGTCCGTTCAAGGGAGCGCGACGAGAAAGGATGCTTGCGGGGCGCGGACTATGTGATATTCGAGCAGCCGCAGCCGCCTACGCCGGATTTACCTACATTGGAAAATCCAACATTGGATAATCCAACGCAGGAAAAACCAACATTGGAAAAACCTACGTTGGAAAATCCAACGCAATTAAATAAAGATATACAAAGAACTGACTTACCAAAAAAAGAAAAAATAATTACTGATGAACAAAGTACCCATTCCATTCCTATCCTTTCCCCTACCCCCTCTCCTTGCAGAGAAGCGGCTACGCCGCCGGAACGGAAAGGAACGGAAGCGACAGCACAGAGCGCAGTTGATATATACCGGGAAATCATCAAGGACAATATCGACTACCACATTCTCAAACAGGACATGAAGTTTGACAGTGACAGGCTTGACGAGATTGTAGACCTCATGCTTGAAACCGTATGCACCGCCAGAAAGCGGGTACGGATTGCAGGGGACGACTACCCGGCAGAGCTTGTGAAATCTAAGTTTATGAAACTGGACGGCGAGCATATCCGCTTTGTGCTTGACTGTATGCGGGAGAACACAACGAAAATCCGCAACATCAAGCAATATCTGAAAGCAGCCCTTTTCAACGCCCCGTCCACTATCGGCAATTATTACACTTCCCTTGTCGCCCATGACATGGCAAGCGGCGCACTGTCACCGAAGAAGCCGCAGTACGGCGACCCGGACTATTATTCATGCAACGAGGGCGAAAGCCTGTAACCACCCACAACCACAAAAGGAGGATTTTATTATGGCACAGAAAATGACAGGAGCATTGGTATTTGACGAGCGCACCGACCGTTACGACATCCGCTTTGACTTAAACAGCTACTACGGGGGCTTGCATTGCGGCGAGTGCTTTGACGTATTCGTGCGGGGCAAGTGGAAGCCGACCCGGATTGAGTACGGCGACAACTGGTATCTTGTGGGTATCAGAGCCGAGGACTTGAACGGGCTGCGGGTGCGTATCTGACCGCCGCCCCATAAAGAAAAGCGAAAGGAGGACGCGAGAAATTGCAGGACGAAGTAAACGAAAAGACCATAGCCCTTTACATCAAGACCGGGAAGCTGACCGCCCAGACGCTCCAAAAGGCAATGAAAGCCATACTGTCAAAGGGAAAAAAGCAGCTTTCCAAACCGCCACAGGGCAAGCAGAGCTTAAAGCAGCTTATGAAGCAGAACGCGGGCGTTTCCAACATTGAGATTACCGAGGGCAATATCAAAGCCTTTGAGAGTACGGCGAAAAAGTACGGTATCGACTTTGCGCTGAAAAAGGACGCGACGGAAAGCCCGCCCCGCTATCTGGTTTTCTTCAAGGGGCGGGACGCGGACGTGCTGACCGCAGCCTTTAAGGAATTTTCCGCAAAAAAGCTGACACAGGAGAAAAAGCCCTCAATCCGAAAGCTGCTCTCTACCCTCAAAGAAGCTGCACAGGGCAGAAACGCGGAACGGGCAAAGGTCAAGAACAAGGACAGGGAGGTATCGCTATGAAGCCGGAAATCAAGAAGCTGCTTATCCTAAATCTCCCGTATCTGCTCTTTGTCTGGCTCTTTGATAAAGTGGGCGCGGCTGTCCGGCTCTCCCCCGGCGCGGACGCAAGCGCAAAGCTGCTACATCTTGGGGACGGTTTTACCGCCGCCTTTTCCAGTATCGCGCCGAGCTTCCACCCGGCAGACTTAGCTTTAGGCATTGCGGGGGCGGTCATTGTCCGGCTGATTATCTACACCAAAGGCAAGAACGCGAAGAAATACCGCCGCGGAACAGAGTACGGTTCGGCGCGTTGGGGGACAGCCGACGACATAAAGCCGTACACCGACCCGGTATTTGAGAACAATATCCCCCTAACGCAGACGGAACGGCTCACCATGAACAGCCGCCCGAAGCAGCCGAAATACGCAAGAAACAAAAATATCCTTGTAATCGGCGGTTCCGGCAGCGGCAAGACCCGGTTCTTTGTGAAACCGTCGCTCATGCAATGTACGTCAAAGGATTTTCCAACGTCGTATATCGTCACTGACCCAAAAGGAACACTGATTTTGGAAACCGGGAAAATGTTACAGCGGTACAAATACCGTATCAAAGTGTTAAATACGATTAACTTCAAAAAATCCATGAAATACAATCCCTTTGCCTATCTGCGGAGCGAAAAGGACATTTTGAAGTTAGTCAATACCATTATCGCCAACACCAAAGGCGACGGGGAAAAATCCGGCGAGGATTTCTGGGTGAAAGCGGAAAAGCTCTACTACACCGCGCTAATCGGCTATATCTGGTATGAAGCCCCGGAGGACGAGAAGAACTTCACGACGCTGCTTGAAATGATAAATGCGTCGGAAGCCCGCGAGGACGACGAGGACTTCCAGAACCCGGTTGACCTCATGTTTGAACGTCTGGAAGAAAAAGACCCGGAACATTTTGCAGTCAAGCAGTACAAAAAATACAAACTTGCGGCGGGCAAGACCGCAAAAAGCATACTTATCTCATGCGGCGCGAGGTTAGCCCCATTCGACATTAAGGAGCTGCGGGAGCTTATGGAAACCGACGAAATGGAGCTTGACACCATAGGCGACAGAAAGACCGCCCTTTTCGTGATTATCAGCGACACCGACGATACTTTTAACTTTGTCGTGAGTATTCTCTACACACAGCTATTCAACCTTTTATGCGACAAGGCAGATGATGAATACGGCGGGCGGCTTCCCGTCCATGTAAGGTGCTTACTTGATGAATTTGCGAATATCGGGCAGATACCAAAGTTTGAAAAGCTCATTGCAACGATACGGAGCCGGGAAATATCCGCGTCAATCATCTTGCAGAGCCAGTCACAGCTAAAAGCAATCTACAAGGACAACGCCGATACCATAGTCGGCAACTGCGACACCACCCTTTTCTTGGGCGGCAAGGAAAAAACGACGCTCAAAGAAATATCGGAGATTTTAGGCAAGGAAACGATAGTGCGCCCGTTAGGGTGTATGCCATAAACCGCCTTTAGCAAGCGGTAGACAAAGATATCAAAGAAAGGACGGTGAAAATTTATAGTCTATCATTCCACGACTTATCCGTGAGGGGAAACCCTCTGGGGAGTGTAGCATGTCGTTGTTATAGCCGCCACTATTAACGCTATAACTGGCATAAAACGGCGCAATCTTCTAACCGCTGTTTTATGTGGGGATGAAAATCCGTGTATGAGGATGAAAGCTAAACTGCTTGATTGGTAGCCGGAGCCTGGGAGTATCTGGCCTACGTGCGAAAGAAGATGAAACGCACGGTGCTTTGGCGTCTGTCGCTCAATCGTCGGCAGACGTGCGATATCCAAAGCAGGGCAAGCCTTAGATTAGGTTGAACGGCGAACGCCACATATCTACAAAGATTACCGACAACACGGAACGCTAAGTATGGCATACGCTACCGGGGATGACCTAAACCCGCCCATATGCGGGCATGGTTACACAGCTCCCATAGTAGCCCGTGGACTCTGGATTTACAGGGATAGCCGTAAAAACGGAAGCGGGAGAGCCGCCCACATGACGAAGGGGAGCAGTATGCTTTTAATACAGAGAAAGAAAGGAAGGTGCGTGAGGCATCATGAGAAATCCAACTGATGTATTGAATAGCCTAAACAAACAGTCTAAAGATTTATCGTATAGGTTCCAAAGGCTCTACCGGAACCTGTACAACCCGGAGTTTTACCTTTTGGCATATAGAAATATCTACGCCAATGAGGGAAGCATGACGCCGGGTGTGGATGGTGAAACACTGGACGGAATGAGCAGTCCGAGAATAGAGCGTATCATCAGCGCATTAAAAGACCGTTCTTACCGCCCAAAACCTGCACGGCGTACATATATTGCAAAGAAAAACAGCAGTAAGAAGCGTCCGCTTGGGATTCCTTCCGGGGATGACAAGCTGGTGCAGGAAGTAGTCCGAATGATATTGGAAAGCATTTATGAGCCAACCTTCTCCGACTATTCCCACGGATTCCGCCCGAAAAGGAGCTGCCATACAGCCCTCGAACAGATACAGCGGACATTTGCGGGGGCAAACTGGTTTGTGGAAGGTGACATTCAGGCATGTTTTGACAGCTTCGACCACCATGTTATCATTGATATTCTGCGCAGGCGCATTGATGACGAAGCTTTTATCTCATTGATGTGGAAATTTCTGAAAGCCGGATATATGGAACAATGGCAGTACAACAGGACTTACTGCGGCACTCCGCAGGGTTCCGGTATCAGTCCCATATTGGCAAATATTTACCTGCATGAATTGGATATGTATGTGGAGGAATACAAAGAAGGCTTTATAAAAGGGAACCGGGTAAACCGTAAAGTGAACCCGGAATACGCCAGACGGAACCGTGAAGTGCAGAAGTTCATGCGCCAGAACAGGGAAGTATGGGATACGCTTACCGAAGCCGAAAAGAAAGAACGTGCCGGGGAATTACGCAGACTGCGGGAGAAACAGAGGGAAATCCCGTCTAAGCAGTTCAGGGATGAAACCTATAAAAACCTGCAATACGTCCGTTATGCGGATGACTTTATCATAAGCATTATCGGGAGCAAAAGGGATGCGGAAGAATTAAAAGCAGACCTTGCTGTATTCCTCAAAGAAAAATTAAACCTTACGCTGTCAGTGGAGAAAACCAAAATCACCTATGCTACTGACCGGGCGAGATTCCTCGGCTATGATATCTCTATTTCAAAGAGCCGGGAAATCACAAAACGCCAAGGCAGGAAAGTGAAGGGGTACAGCGGCGCAGTAAAGTTATACATGCCGCATGAAAAATGGGAATCAAAACTGTTGGAGTATGGCGCAATCCGTATCAAGAAGGACAAAGTTACACAAAAAGAGCATTGGAAAGCCATTCACAGACCACAGCTCATTAACCGTAAGGATATCGAAATCCTGTCAAAGTACAACTCTGAAATCAGAGGTTTGTACAACTATTACTCACTGGCATGTAATGTATGCGCAATGAGCAAGTATGCGAGTTTAATGCATTATAGTATGTTGAAAACATTCGCAAATAAATACCGCACAAAGACCAGAAAAATCAAAAAGAGATATTTCAGAAATGGACGGTTTACAGTCATTTATAAGACAAAAGGCGGTATGAAGGAGAGCGTATTTTACAGAGGGCCTTTTATCCGCAAGGACAAGCCTAATGTGCCGCAGGCAGATATCCTGCCCGCCTATAAGCGGTATGATAAACCGAACCGCATAGCGGCAAAACTGCGCTCCAAAACCTGTGAACTCTGCGGACAGTACACAAATGACGTGGAGATTCATCAGGTGAAACGGCTGAAAAGCCTTAGCGGTAAATATGAGTGGGAAAAAGTTATGTTAAAGAACCATAGGAAAACGCTGGCAGTATGCCCGGCGTGCCACCGTGAGATACACGGAAAAGACTGATTTTGTTAGTTGATGGCATATGGAGAGCCGTGTGCATCGAGAGGTGCCCGCACGGTTCGGGAGGGAGCGTCCACGAGGCGCTTACCTCATGACAGCTTCAACACTTCCGAAACAAGGGGACGGGAGCTTTCGCATGGGCTGAACTATCAGAAATTGGGAAAGCAGCTTATGACGGAAGATGAAATTGCAGTCATGGACGGAGGGAAATGTATCTTGCAGCTACGCGGGGTGCGCCCGTTCTTTTCGGATAAATTCGACATAACGAAGCACCCGAAATACAAGTACCTGTCCGACGCAGACCCGAAGAACGCCTTTGACATGGAAAAGCACCTTAAACGCCGCCCCGCCATTGTCAAGCCCGACGAGGTTTTTGACTATTACGAGATTGACGCGGCAGACTTACAGGAGGGCGCAGACCATGAGGAAACGTAGCGCAGAGGAAAAACAAAAGCAGCTTGAACGGTTTTTAATGAATGTTGCGGAAGCCGCCGACGCTGCATTATGGGAGTATTGGCGGGAAAAGGAAGCGGAACACCGCCGTTTTGCAACGGAGTATGTCACGCGCCGGGGGCTTATCCCGCAACAGTGACAGCATGGCAGACCGCCGGGGGACAGGGGAAGCTACACTTCCCCTACGCTGCCTTGCGGCAGCTACCCCTTTGTGAACTTGCGGGAAGCGAACACCTTGCTACGCAAGCTATTCACTTCCCGCAAGTCTGAAAAAAACGTCCGGCAGCACAGCGGGACACAGAAAGGAGCGATTGAAGCAATCACATCTATCCATACCGGCTACATGATACGCGCCCCCACTTTCCGGCGCAGTACACAGCGGCAGGAGCCGCACCCCTTACAACTGAATACCGCCGCGCCGCAGGACTTACGCAGCGCGGGGACAGCCGCCTTTACCAGAGGGCGGTTTTTTTGTGCGGCGGCATATGCTGACCGCCTTTTGTCCGCTTGCCGGACAGCCGCAGACGCGGCAGAAAGGATATATTTATGGCATTTTTCAATAGCGCAGTAGACGTTTTGCAGACCCTTGTTGTAGCACTTGGAGCCGGGCTTGGTATCTGGGGCGTAATCAATCTGATGGAGGGCTACGGCAACGACAATCCGGGCGCGAATGCTCATGTGCGGTAAAGTAACAAGCAAAGATTTTGATAGGCAGCCGCCCGCTATTCCGTAAATATTTCTAAATCTTTATTTCACAAAATGCAAGAAATATGTTATACTTACAAGCGCATGAGAAAACAAAATGGAGAAAGGCGGTGAGCCAGTGGCGAACAAGAATCAATACCACTTTGACAGTAAAATTCATATATATCGAGCCACAAAAAGAATGACACAACAAGAGCTTGCCGATTTGGTGGGCGTTTCAAGACAAACGATTATGCAGCTTGAAAGAAACCGATACAATCCCTCTATGCTGTTGGCTTATGCTATTGCAAGAGTATTTGACGTTTCGATTGAAGAATTATTTGATTTTTGGGAGGACGAAAAATGATTGAAATATTAAATGAGATTGCCAACAGCACAACACTATTCATTGTGGGCGCATGGTTTGGATTAGTAATTACAATCGTTCTAATCATATTGTTTTTCGTTAAATCTTCCCGTGATGAAAGAGGTCGGTCTATTATCGGCAAAGCAAGCATTATTTCTACGATTGTATTTATCGTTCTTGTAAATTTTGTTTGTAAAATATTGGATAATATTGAAATTAACTACGTTACTATGGGCTTTTGTTTTCAATGGATTTATGATATTGTCCTTGCCGTAGAGGTTATTGCAATTCTGATTTACAAAAGAATTGAATAGACGATAACCGAAAAATTCAGCGGTTGCTTTCAAAATGCCGCTGAATTTTTTTGTTTTATAATGTATGAAATACTTTACTTTGAGCAAGAAATATGATATGATAGCGTTGGTCGGAAAGACTGAAGAAATTATGGAGGTAATGATATGATTGAAACGATTATCGAGGTACTTATCATTGCAGGAACATTAGTCTGTGCCAGCCTGCAAATGAGAAAGGACGCACTGAAAGCCAGACGAGTGTACGCCATAGCGTTTGTTTTAATGATTGCCGTCTGCATTGCTTTTGGCATTGCACAGGGCGCAGTTGCCGCAGGAATATTCTATACTACATTGTCCTTTTCTCCTATTGAGGTATTATCTCTCCTTGCAGTTATCTACTGGATTTCCTTAATAACCGAAAAAGGGAAAATGTTCAACAAGGTAATCGGAGAATGAAATAGCAAAACCAGCCGAGCCAGTCAACGGCAAGATGAACGGGCTGCGCCCGCCGTTGACAGCCCCGACTGTTTTCGCTGATAGGCAGCTAAGGGGCGACAGCAAAAAGTGCTGCCGCCCTTTACTATCATAAAAATCAAATTTCAATCCACGCATTTGTAGAGGAAAGGGGGAAATTTCCATGACCTGTACAGAAGAATACAAGGAGCCTATCGTTTACACATTCCATGCCTTTTGACAACTGAATAACCGCCGCCAGAGGACGGCACACCGAGCAGGAAATCAGCAACAAGGTTTCCTGCTTTTTTTGCGCTTTGCGGTTGCCGGAATCGCCCTCTTTGCATTACTTATGCAGAGCCAGTCACAGCTAAAAGCAATCTACAAGGACAACGCCGATACGCTGCCTTGCGGCAGCTACCCCTTTGTGAACTTGCGGGAAGCGAACACCTTGCTATGCAAGCTATTCACTTCCCGCAAGTCTGAATAATACCCGTCCGGCAGCACAGCGGGACACCGAAAGGAGGAATGGAAGCAATCACATATATCAATATCGGCTACATGATACGCGCCCCTACTTTCCGGCGCAGTACACAGCGGCAGGAGCCGCACCCCTTACAACTGAATACCGCCGCGCCGCAGAACTTACGCAGCGCGGGGACAGCCGCCTTTACCAGAGGGCGGTTTTTTTGTGCGGCGGCATATGCTGACCGCCTTTTGTCCGCTTGCCGGACAGCCGCAGACGCGGCAGAAAGGATATATTTATGGCATTTTTCAATAGCGCAGTAGACGTTTTGCAGACCCTTGTTGTAGCACTTGGAGCCGGGCTTGGTATCTGGGGCGTGATTAACCTCATGGAAGGCTACGGCAACGACAATCCGGGCGCGAAAAGCCAGGGCATGAAGCAGTTCATGGCTAATTAAAGGGAACAAAAAGAAAGGGAAAGCCAATCCAGACGGTATCAGCGGCAGGATACAAGAATAAATTGTGATTTCACAAGATTGGTGCTATAATAAGAGAAAAGTTCCTGCCGGGGCAGCCGCCCCGGTGGTATGGATAGAAAGGCAGGAAAACAATATGCACATCAGCTATAAACCACTCTGGCACACACTGTTAGAGCGTGATATGAGGAAAGAGGATTTAAGGCTTGCTGCTGGTATGACAACAAATATGATTGCCAACATGAGCAAAGAGGGAAAGCACATCAGCATGGATACATTAGCCCGTATCTGCGAAACGCTGAATTGTGAGATTACCGATGTGATTGAGTTAGTACCAGACGAGCCTGCTTCCACAGGAGGTAAGGAACATGAGAGAATTGAAACCAAGAATAACGGAAAACGGAATTGATTATATCCTTGTCGGAGATTACTACATCCCGGACTTGAAACTGCCGGAGGAACACCGCCCTATCGGAAAGTACGGACGGATGCACCGGGAATATTTAAGGGAAGTCCACCCAGCCAGATTGAATACATTGATACTGACCGGAGAATTGTGGACATATCTTGCAGACCTGAACGAACAGGCACAGGAACGGTTAGACACTATCATGGAGCAGATGAAAGCCACCGAGGGCGTGACAGAGGAATTGAAGCGAACTCAACAAATGGAATGGGTGCAGCGTTGTAATAACATTCACAACCGGGCAGAAGAAATTGTTTTGCATGATATAATTTATTCATACGGGAGTAATTAAATCGGAGGTATATAAGATGATTGAAATTGTATTTGGTGAAAGTGCCTGTGGAAGTTTGAAAATTGCCCAAACTTACGGTAAGGGAAAGTATAGAGGAAGTGCAGTTTCGGTCTTTATGAGGCACGAAGATGGGAGTGTTCCATCTTCAGATGAAATGAAAGAAGCACAAATTCAAGCACAGGAACAAGAACATATTGCTTGGGAGAATGCTATTCCATTGGGAGGCAAGAGCAGTGATGTTTATTGTTTTGATATGGCTCTTAGTGTGGGAGATATTTCTGATAATGGAATTGGCGAACAGCGGAAAAATGTTCTCAAGAAAATGCTGTCTGTCTGGTTTGTAGAGGATTTAGACTATCAGGTTGAAGAAAAAATACAGAAAATTAAAACTACATTGTCTTCGGTTATTGAACGATATGTAGCTGGGGAAGAAGTTCGTATTTGGTATAGCTATAATCCGGATGAACTTTGCGGTATGTACTGGCTTATGAAACAACTTCGACCATTAAACTGTCAGACAACAATTTATTTGGTTAAGTTACCTGCCTGGGAATATGGAAAAGAAAATACTATGATATCCAAAATAGCATGGGGTGAGGTTTCTCCTGGCGAATGGGGAAAATATATAACTCTACAAGAAAAAGCTAAGCCTGTATTTCTTTCAGCTTGTGCTATGAAATGGAATCAACTTCAAAATGAAAATGCACCTTTGCGTGCAATGCTAAATGGTAAATTGCAAAGTGTTTCAGAAGATATATATGATAGTTTCATTCTTCGTGAAATTGCGGAACAGCCAGAGCAATTCAAAATGGCTATTGTTATAGGTAATGTTTTAGGAAAATATCAACTTGGAATTAGTGATGTATGGATTTCTAATCGCATTGATAAAATGCTTGAAGATGGTGTGTTGGAAATTATACAGGACGCACCAAAGGGAGAAACAAATTATCGCCGGATATTAAGAAAACGAATGAAATAATAACCACAGCAAGAACCGCTGCTACATGGAAGGCACCCCAACCATGCAACAGCGGTTTTTTTTACCGTTTTTTCCTCTGGCTGATAGGCGTTCCCATTTTCTTTGATTTTTTGAGAATCCGAATCAGCCAGCGAAATTCTTCGTCTGACAGATTTTTATAGTTGATACCGAGCTGCTTGCAGTAAAGGACAACCAGCTTTTCATCCCGGCTGCCCTTGAAATTTTCGACTGCTTCGAGATTTTCTTTCAATTCATCGGCAACGGTGGTCTGGGGCGCACTCTCACTGTCCTTTTTGTGGGCTTCCCGAATATCCCGGATAATCAGGTTGAGGTCATCCAGAACCATGTGACTGAAATACTCATCATCACTGATATGGGCGGCTTGCAGCACTTTCAAATGCGGGTCATCTTCGCCTGGGCGATACCGTTCAATGATTTCATGCCGGACGGTATCGACAAGTGCATTGAGGTTTTGAATCTGCATGGTAGCAATCCCGTCCACATAAATCTCAATGTCTGCAAGAAACTTGATAAAATCTTTATGTGTAGCAAGCTCACAGAGCAGACGGTTGTTAATCCGACCGCTTTTCAGCAGTGCCACCATCTCATCATTCAAATGCAGCTCCGTCAATGGTGTGTTGATCTGCTCCCTGTTCTCTGTCCGGCACAGTAGATAATCAACAGAGACCCCATAGAAGTCTGCCAGCGTGATAAGGTTGCCATGATTGATTTCCTTAAAATCCTCTTTTTCATAACTTCCAAGAGCTGATTTGGAAATGCCTGTCAGCTTTGATAGTTCTTCCAGATTTAAGCCTTTGTCCTTGCGGAGTTCCCAAAGGCGTTCCTGTATGCTTGTTGCTCCTTTCATGGGCGCACGCTCCTTTCCAATGGTTTCATTGCTGCCGCTTATCTGGATTATATCACACTTTCCGCAATCGTGGAAATTTCTGATTTTTACCCCTAATTCCTACTTTGTGGACATACGGCACAGGGCACAAAAATGTTCTATGATACAGGTAGTTCATCGATGGATTATTCCAATCGAATGACCAGCCTGTGTGGGATATGCTTCCCCGGCGATGTAGCGCCATGACTTTTGGCAGGGATGTGGAGGAACCCTGACCGAAACGAGCGTACCAAAGGGAGCGATACGCCGCTGTGAGATTCAGGGGAGGAACGACACCGGGGAGAACTGGCGAACTGACACCGAAATGATACCGAAACACGACAATCTGATAGGGGGATAGTCTACCCTATCGCTGATACTTCGGGAGATTTTAATCGGCTCTATGACCGTAATTTTGCCGAAAATCGCCCCGAAACCATACACTAAAACGGGAGGAAATACAATATGCCGAGAATGAGCAAAAAGAGGAAGCATGAGCTTTCCTTTTACCTCAATGACCGGGGGCGTGTCACTTACAACGAATTATGCCGGAAATGCCAGCATGGGTGCAAGCAGAGCTTCCGGGCGGTTGTGATTGACTGCCCCCGTTATTTATTCAAACGATCAAAGAAAAAGGAGGAACACACCGAATGAATTTTGAATTTATGACGATAGACACACCATTGCCGCCCTGTATGCCATTTCCCAGAGCGTTGACAGGATTTCCAGTCAGCAGCACCGCAAAGGTCATGTACTGCCGGATGCTGGACGCTATGCTATCCAAAGGGCAGGAGGACGAGAACGGAATCCTGTTTGTCTGCTTCCCTGTCACAGCCATTGCCGCAGTCCTGTCCCGCAGTCCCATGACGGTCAAGCGTTCTCTGAATGAACTGGAAAACGCCGGACTTATCATGCGGGTGCGTCAGGGCGTGGGAGAACCGAATAGGATTTATGTGCTGATACCGGGAAAGGAGGACGCTGCCCTTGCCTGATACCTCGAAGCTGGAAAAGCTCAACCGGGAGCTGGAGAAAAGCGAAAAGAAACTGCGGAAAGCCATCAATGATGAAAAGGCATTGCAGCACCAGTTAAAGCAGCTTACCCGAAAGGAACGGACGCACCGGCTCTGCACTCGTGGCGGTATGCTGGAAAGTTTTCTGCAAGAGCCGGAACGCCTAACAGATGATGATGTCATGCTGTTGTTGAAACTCATTTTTCACAGGCAGGACACGCAGGAACTATTGAAAAAAATGCTGGAACGGGAGAAGCCGGAAACCCCTTAGTTTACTAAGGGCGCATTATCCGAGATTTCCAATTATCCGAGGTAACTCTCAAAGCTGCCGATATGAAAGGCTTTCAAAGAAATTATCTCGGATAATTATTTATGAAAAGAGCAACTGCCATTTCAAAAATTATCAGAGGCAAAGGTGTGATTTACCCAATTATCTCGGATAAGTACAAATCACCCACAATTGAAAGCGGGGTTAATTATCCGAGATAATCGTTTTCAAATGCTGTATTCATCGGATTTAATCAATTTACCTCGGATAAGTTTTTATCTCGGATAATGCGCCCTATCCAAGAACTCGGATAGGGCGCAATTATACACCACCCAGAGGTTGGTGCATTGCGTTCTCCGAAGGCTCCTCGCCGGAGGGCTGTGATTTTCCGCAGTCATGGTCTGCTCCAAATCATACAGGGGACGCTACGCTTCCCCTGCGCTGGCTGCCGCCAGCTACCCTTTTGTGGACTTGCCATCTGGGGACACCTTGCCTTGCAAGCTGTTCCCAGCCGACAAGTTTCATAAAATATGCTATCTTTTCGATAGGCAATACAGTATAATGATGTTGATAACAATTTAAGTAAGGAAGATAGTGACGAAAGACTTATATGATATTGCCTTGTGTACGGTAAAAAACATAAATTTAAAGAAAAATGGTAAAGCAGGTCATGTGGCTTGTGCTTTAGAAACAGTAAGTGGTATTGTTTATACTGGCATTTGTATTGATGTGCCCTGTTCAATTGGAATTTGTGCAGAACAGGCAGCTATTGCCGAAATGCTGAAACATGGAGAAACGAAAATCAAAAGAATTGTATCTGTTTATGAAGATGGCAGCATCCTGTCGCCTTGTGGAAGATGCAGAGAATTGATTTCACAGTTAGATCTGGATAATGAAAATACAGTAGTTGCCATTAACAATGACCAAAAGGTTACATTGAAAGAATTATTACCTGAAAGGTGGGACAAAAAATGGGATTAAATAAATTAACCAACAGAATTTATTTTTTAGAACACGCCCCCGAAGTGGACAGACCGATGTTAGCTTATCTTAAAGGAGATAAAATTTCTCTGGCGATTGATGCTGGATATTCGGCATCTCATGTTCAGGATTTTTACAGGGCAATCGAAGCGGAACAGTTTAACAAGCCGGATTTTACGGTTATTACACATTGGCATTATGACCACACCTTTGGTATGCACGCAATCAATGGAATAAGTATTGCCTATGGCAAAACAAATGAGTTCCTCAAAGACCAGCAAGAACAGGCAAAAAACCTCAATTATATCGAAATTCTGAAAAAGGAAGATATTCATTTTAGAAAAGAATATTGCGGACAGGACAAATTAAGTATTGTGCTGTCCGACATAACTTTCTCGGATAAAATGACTTTGGATTTAGGTGGCATTACTGCACAAATCTTTCATACAATTTCGCCACATTCAGAAGATACTACTTGTGTTTATGTGCCAGAAGAAAAAGTTTTGTTTTTAGGAGATTCAACGAGTGAAGATTTCTTTAATAATGGATATATGGATAAGGATAAACTGTATTCTTTGGTTCAGACTATTCAATCTATCGATTGTAAATATTGCATACTAAGTCATTGCGAACCTCTTAGTAAAGAGGATTTGCTTGCTTATTTGTTGTCAGTAGAAGCTTGAAATTCCATTTTGCTATTTTTCTACATCGGGTCAACTTGCCCCGAACTTTTACAACTAAATACCCGCCGCCCAGCGGCATACCGAGCAGGAAATCTGAAAAAGGTCTCCTGCTTTTTTTCTGCCCAAAATGAGGTGGCAAAACGCCACCCCATCCACCAAGCATAGAAAGGAGGGACACGAAATGCCCTGTCCACACAACGAAATCACGATTGTACAGCGAAGCCAGCGGCAGTCTGCGGTTGCCGCCGCTGCTTACCAGAGTGGCGAAAAGCTTTTCTGTGAATATGACCAGCAAGTGAAGCACTACCCGGAAAAGCGTGGTATCGTCCACAATGAAATCCTGCTCCCGGCAAATGCCCCACAGAAATATGCAGACCGCAATACCCTATGGAACGCCGCCGAAGCGGTGGAGAAACAATGGAACTCTCAGCTTGCAAGGCGGTGGGTGCTTACCATCCCCAGAGAGATACCACCTGACCAGTATGCTGTCCTTGTCCGGGAGTTTTGTAAACAGCAGTTTGTTTCCAAAGGCATGATTGCTGACTTTGCCATCCATGACCCCCATCCGCCGGGACACAATCCCCACGCCCATGTCATGCTGACTATGAGGGCAATGGATGAACATGGGAAATGGCTTCCCAAGAGCCGCAAGGTTTATGACCTTGACGAAAACGGGGAACGGATAAAACTTCCCTCCGGCAGATGGAAAAGCCACAAGGAAGATACGGTTGACTGGAACGACCAGAAGTATTGTGAAATCTGGAGGCATGAATGGGAGGTCATCCAGAACCGCTATCTGGAAGCCAATGACCGCCCGGAGCGTGTGGACTTGCGTTCCTATGCCAGACAGGGGCTTGATATTGTCCCCACTGTCCATGAGGGTGCTGCTGTCCGGCAGATGGAAAAACGTGGTATCCAGACGAATATCGGCAATCTGAACCGGGAAATCAGAGCCGCCAACCGCCTGATGAAGTCCATCCGGCAGCTTATCCAAAACCTCAAAGGCTGGATTACCGAGCTGGGAGAAAAACGGAAAGAGCTGCTTGCACAAAAAGCGGCGGAGGAAGCGGTCTTTCTTCCAAATCTGCTGATGAAGTATATGGAGATACGAAAGGAAGAACGGAAGGACTGGACAAGGGCTGGACAGAACCGGGGGACTTCACAGGACTTAAAGGCAGTCAGCGAAGCCCTGTCCTATCTCCGGCAAAAGGGGCTTTCTACTGTGGAGGACTTAGAAGTATTTCTGGAATCTTCCGGGAAATCAGCCGCAGATTACCGCAATCAGATGAAGCCAAAGGAAGCCCGCAGCAAAGTGATTGACGGGATTCTTGCCAGCCGGACAGACAGCAAGGAATGTAAGCCCGTCTATGACAAGTACCAGAAGATATTTTTTAAGAAAACAAAGGAAAAATTCAAACAGGAACACCCGGAGGTTGCCCGGTATGAGAAAGCCGCCGCCTACCTTGCTAAGCACCCGGACGATAAGGACAGCACTCAAAAGGAACTGCAAGAGGAGCAGGAAACGCTTCTCAGCGAAATCGCAGAGCTGAAAGTACCGCTGACCGAGGTACAGGAGGATTTGAAGAAGCTGCGGGACATCCGTTATTGGGTACGGAAAGCCACACCCGGCACAGAGGAAAGTAAAGAGCCACCCAAGAAACAGCCCATCAAGGAAGCCTTGCAGGATAAGGTGGACGAGAAAAAGGCTAAAAGAACTATCCCGGCGCAGACAAAACGCAAACAACAGGATATGGAACTTTAACAGACACTTGCCATTTTCAATCAGAGAATGTCAGGTGTTTTTTCTTTTTTTCAAGGAGGGACAGATTTGAATGTATTTGAAGCTGTGAAGCAGTCCGTCACAACCAGACAGGCTGCGGAGCATTATGGAATCCATGCAGGGCGGAACGGGATGGCTTGCTGCCCGTTCCATCACGATAAAACCCCAAGCATGAAGCTGGATCGGCGTTACCACTGCTTCGGTTGCGGTGCGGATGGGGATGTGATTGATTTTGCCGCCGCCCTGTATGGGCTGGGAAAGAAAGAAGCCGCCGTACAACTGGCACAGGACTTCGGGCTTTCCTATGAGGACTGGAAGCCGCCGGGAAAGGCAAAAAAGCCCAAGCCCTGGCAGAAATCCCCGGAGGAACAGTTTCAAGAAGCAAAGAGCCGCTGCTTCCGTATTCTTGCCGATTATCTCCATCTGCTTCGGGCATGGAGAACGGACTACGCCCCACACTCCCCGGAGGAAGCCTTTCATCCCCGGTTTATAGAAGCCTTACAGAAGCAAGACCAAGTGGAGTATCTGCTGGATGTGCTGCTGTTCGGGGAAACAGAGGAAAAAGCGGCTTTGATTACGGACTACGGAAAGGATGTGATACAGCTTGAACAGCGAATGGCAGAGCTTGCCGCCGCAGACGCAGCAAGAACTAAAAAACACCATGAACGCCATGCAGCCACCCCAGAGCATTGAGGAAATCAAGGAGGGGCTGGAAACTACCGAGAAAGGCGGCGTCCGTCAGAGTATACGGAACTGCCTGACTGTATTCCAGCGTGACCCGCTGCTTTCCGGGGCTATCGCATACAATATCCTGACTGACCGCAAGGACATCATAAAGCCCATCGGCTTCCACAGGGAAAGCACCCCCCTGAACGATACAGATATGAAGTATCTGCTTCTCTATCTGGAAGAAACCTACGGGCTTACCAATGAGAAAAAGATTGATAACGCCATCGGGATTGTGGCGAATGAAAACAAGTACCACCCCATCCGGGATTATTTAAGTTCCCTTGTGTGGGACGGGACAGAGCGAATCCGCTTCTGCCTGCGGCACTTTCTGGGGGCTGACGCAGACGATTACACCTATGAAGCGTTGAAGCTGTTCCTGCTGGGTGCAATCTCACGAGCCTTTCAGCCGGGGTGCAAGTTTGAAATCATGCTTTGTCTGGTAGGCGGTCAGGGGGCTGGCAAGTCCACCTTCTTCCGTCTGCTGGCAATCCGGGACGAGTGGTTCTCCGATGATTTGCGGAAGCTGGACGATGACAATGTGTACCGCAAGCTGCAAGGTCACTGGATTATCGAAATGTCGGAAATGATGGCAACCGCAAACGCCAAGAGCATTGAGGAAATCAAGTCATTTTTAAGCCGGCAGAAAGAGGTTTACAAGATACCCTATGAAACCCACCCGGCAGACCGCCCCCGTCAGTGCGTGTTTGGCGGCACTTCCAATGCCCTTGATTTTCTTCCCCTTGACCGTTCCGGCAACCGCCGCTTTATCCCCGTCATGGTGTACCCGGAGCAAGCCGAGGTTCACATTTTGGAGGACGAAGCCGCTTCCAGAGCCTATATCGAGCAGATGTGGGCGGAAGCGATGGAGATTTACCGAAGCGGCAGGTTCAAGCTGGCTTTCAGCCCCGCCATGCAGCGGTATCTCAAAGAACACCAGCGGGATTTTATGCCGGAGGACACCAAAGCCGGAATGATACAGGCGTATCTTGATAAGTACACCGGGAGCATGGTCTGTTCCAAGCAGCTCTACAAGGAAGCCTTGAACCATGCCTTTGACGAACCGAAGCAATGGGAAATCCGGGAAATCAACGAGATTATGAACCAGTGCATTTCCGGCTGGCGGTACTTCCCGAATCCAAGAATGTTTTCAGAATATGGCAGACAAAAGGGCTGGGAGCGTGAAAACCCGGCAACGGACTCCGGCAACCCGTCTGAAAAAATGGTGGACGGTTTTGTGGAGGTCACAGAACAGATGGAGCTTCCATTCTGAAAATGACAGCCTGTTGCACACCCTGTTGCTATCCCGTTGCCGAGCCGGTTGCCGGAGAAAATCCCATAACTGCGGGCTTTTCTCCCCTATGACAACCAAAACAACAGAAAAATAAAAGAAAAATATAAATAGTAACCATCGCCAGATTGAGATTGTTTGCAAGGTCTTTTGAAGCCCGTTGCCGGACTTCGTTGCCGACACCCTCTGTCTGGCTATTTTCATGTATGGAGGATAACTGCCTATGGCAAAAAACAAAACAGAGATTCATGTGACTACTGTGTTTGACGGGGAGCTTGACGCAACCGATGTGTTCGTCAGCCTGATTTCCCAGAAATATGGAAAGACAAATTCAAAAGAATATCTTGCTAAAAAGAAAGATTTGAAGTATAATGAAGATGAGGTTCAAAAGAGCCAGATACCGTCTGGATTGTGTGGGTAAATGGCTATGATGAACGAAATGGAATACAGAACAATCGGTTCGGCACTTGCCGGGGGCTATCGTGCAGCGGTCTATTGCAGACTGTCAAAGGACGATGACCTGCAAGGCGAAAGTGCCAGTATCGCAAACCAGCGTGATATGCTGGAAAAATACTGCGAAAAGCAGGGATGGGAGGTTGTGGCAGTCTATCAGGACGATGGCTTCACAGGTCTTAATATGGAGCGTCCTGATTTACAGAGAATGTTGAGAGCCATTGAGCGCAGGCAAATCAACCTTGTCATCACGAAAGACCTCAGCCGACTGGGGCGGAACTATCTGCAAACCGGGCATTTGATTGAGGACTTTTTCCCAAGAAACGGTGTCCGCTATATCGCCATGAATGACGGTATCGACACCCTGCGGGATAACAACGATATTGCCCCGTTCAAGAATATCCTGAACGAGATGTACAGCAAGGATATTTCCAAGAAAGTCCATTCCTCTTATCTTCTGAAAGCGCAGAAAGGACAGTTTACCGGGTGTCTTGCCCCGTTTGGGTATCGGAAAGACCCGGAGGACAAAAACCATCTGCTCATTGACGAGGAAACCGCCCCGATTGTGCGGCTGATTTTCGGATATGCCCTGAACGGTCATGGTCCGAACTATATCCGCAGACGGCTGGAGGAAGAAAAAATCCCCTGCCCCACATGGTGGAACCGGGAACGGGGGCTTCGCAATACCCGCACCAAATGGGAAAAGAAAGACCCGGAAAACGGGCGGTATATGTGGGACTTCTCCGTTATCAAAGACCTTTTGATGAATCCCGTCTACACCGGGGCGATTGCTTCCCAGAAAAAAGACTACCGCTTCAAAATCGGCACGATTGGGGAAAAGAAGCCGGAGGACTGGATTGTGGTGGAGGGACAGCATGAACCGCTGATTGACCGCATGAGTTTTGACATTGTGCAGAACAAGCTGAAATCCCGCCAGCGTCCGGGGCAGACCAATGAAATCAGCCTGTTTGCCGGACTGCTAAAATGCGGCGAGTGTGGGAAGTCGCTGACGATACGCTACACAAACGCAAAACATCCCCAGCGGATATACTCCTGCAAAACCTACAATGCCTTTGGAAAGAACCACTGCACCCAGCACCGGATTGATTATGACACCCTTTACAGCCATGTGCTGCGGAAAATACGGGAATGTGCCAGAGCTGCCCTGATGGACGGGGAAGCGGTTGCCGACCGCCTGACCAATACCTGTGAAGCCGAGCAGCGGGAACAGCGGGAAGCAATGGAACGCTCCCTTACAAGGGACGAGGAACGGATTGAGGTTCTGGACAAAATGGTAATGCGGCTTTATGAGGATATGATTGCAGGGCGTATCAGTGAGCAGAACTTCAACACCATGCTGGAAAGGACACAGACCGAGCAGACGGAGCTTAAAACAAAAGTGTCCGAGGGCAGGAAGCGGCTGTCCGATGAAGTCCAGCTTGCCAATGACGCAAAACAATGGGTGGAAGCCATTCAGGAATACGCCAACATCACAGAGCTGGACGCAGCCACCCTCAACCGCTTAATCAAAGAAATCGTCGTGCATGAGCGCATTGACGAAAATAAAACAAGACACATTTCTATCGAAATTCATTTTAATCTCAAACCCATCCCGGAGGTGGAACAGGTCACTGCCTGACCTGTCCCGCCGGGACGGTTCTCTTAACAACACCATATAGATTTTTTGTACGCCGCCGCCCGCCATCGAGCAGAGTTTTTACACCTAATTGGGGATAAAACAGCTCATGGCGGGCGGCGGCGTTGCCCTTATCGGCATGACCCTTGTACCGCTGCTTTCCGGGCTGTTCGGTTAAGAAGCGTGGGTAAAGGCTTATGCAGAGCATACTTGACGCGATTAACGAATGGATAAAGGAAATCCTCATAGGAGCCATAAACGGTAATCTGTCAACTATGTTCGGGGACGTAAACGAGAAAGTCGGCACTATCGCCGCAGAGGTAGGGCAGACCCCGCAAGGGTGGAACGCAAATATATTCTCCATGATACAGACGCTTAGTGAGAATGTAATCGTACCCATTGCGGGGCTTGTCATTACCTACGTCCTATGCTATGAGCTTATCAGCATGGTAACGGAAAAGAACAATATGCACGACGTTGACACTTCCATGTTCTTCAAGTGGGTGTTCAAGGCGTTTGTGGCAGTCTACCTTGTGACGCACACCTTTGACATCACTATGGCGGTGTTCGATATGGCGCAGCACGTTGTTTCCGGCGCGGCGGGGGTAATCGGCGGCAGCACAGAGATTGATGTTGCCGCCGCCCTTGCTTCCATGCAAAGCGGGCTTGACGCTATGGAAATCCCCGAACTGCTCTTACTTGTCATGGAAACAAGCCTTGTGAGCTTGTGCATGAAAATCATGTCCGTACTGATAACCGTTATCCTCTACGGGCGCATGATAGAAATTTACCTTTACTGTTCGGTATCGCCTATCCCGTTTGCAACTATGACTAACCGGGAATGGGGGCAGATAGGAAACAACTACCTAAAATCCCTGTTCGCTATCGGTTTTCAAGGCTTCCTCATAATGATATGCGTCGGCATTTACGCGGTTTTGGTAAACAACATGATAATAGCGGACAACCTGCACAGCGCGATTTTTTCCCTTGCAGCCTATACCGTTATCCTCTGTTTCTCCCTGTTCAAATCCGGCGCACTGGCGAAGTCGATTTTCTCCGCGCATTAGCGGCGTGTCAAGGGCAGGGTGGAGATTTTCAGAGCGAAGCGGCGAAAATACGACCCGACCTTGACGCGGATAACCCCCATATAATACGGGCGGGCAAAGGGCATAGATTGACCTTTGCCTTGATTACCCTTATGGAAAATTACAGCAACACCAAACCCAGAGAAAGGAGGTTTTCACTTGGCGTATGTACCCGTACCCAAAGACTTATCCAAAGTCAAGACAAAAGTAGCTTTCAACCTTACCAAACGGCAGATTGTATGTTTTGCGGCAGCTCTCATTATCGGCTTGCCGCTTTTCTTTCTGCTCAAAGACAGCACAGGCACAAGCCTTGCGTCTATGGCTATGATTGCCGTCATGCTGCCCTGTTTCCTGTTCGCCATGTATGAGAAGCATGGACAGCCCCTTGAAGTGGTGGTGAAGAACATTATTCAGACGAAATTCATAGCCCCCAAAGAACGACCATACAGGACAGACAACTTTTATTCCGTCTTAGAACGGCAGAGAAAACTTGAAAAGGAGGTATCAGCGATTGCAAAAGGAAACACGAAGAAACAGCGCGGCGGGAAGCGCAAAGCCTAACCCGCCCCGCAAGCTCACCCGCGCCGAGAAAAAGCAGATTGCGGAAATCATCAGACAGGCAAAGGGCGACGGGAAAGCGCATACCGCGCAGCAGACAATCCCCTATATCCAGATGTACCCGGACGGTATCTGCAAGGTTACGGGACGCAAATACTCAAAGACCGTCGCCTTTGAAGATATTAACTATCAGCTTGCACAGGCAGACGACAAGACCGCCATTTTTGAAAACTGGTGCGACTTCCTCAACTACTTTGACGCTTCCGTTTCGGTGCAGCTCTCTTTCATCAATCAGGGGACGCAGCGGGGCGAAGCGGAAAAAGCGGTCAATATCCCGGCACAGGAGGACGCTTTCAATTCTATCCGCACAGAATACCGGGATATGCTGAAAAACCAGCTTGCAAAGGGCAACAACGGGCTTGTCAAAGCAAAATATATCACCTTTGCCATTGAAGCCGACAGTCTGGGCGCGGCGAAATCCCGCCTTGCCCGTATCGAAACGGACGTACTCAACAACTTTAAGCTCTTGGGCGTGTCTGCCCGCCCCATGACAGGCTATGAACGCCTTAAAATGCTGCATGGCATTTTCCACCCGGAGGGCGGGCAGTTTGCCTTTGATTTTTCATGGCTTGCCCCGTCCGGGCTTTCCACAAAGGACTTTATCGCCCCGTCCTCTTTCCGTTTTGGCGAGGGGCGGTATTTCCGCATGGGGCGCAAAATCGGCGCGGTTTCATTCCTTGAAATCCTTGCGCCGGAATTAAACGACCGTATCTTGTCGGACATTCTGGACTTGGAAACGGGCGTTATCGTCAATCTGCATATCCACAGTATCGACCAGACCGAAGCCATAAAGACAATCAAGCGGAAAATCACCGACCTTGACAAAATGAAAATCGAGGAACAGAAAAAAGCGGTACGCAGCGGCTACGACATGGATATAATCCCGTCCGACCTTGCCACGTTCGGCAGCGAAGCGAAGAACCTCTTACAGGACTTGCAGAGCCGGAATGAAAGAATGTTCCTCTTGACGTTCCTTGTGGTGAACATGGCGGACACGAAGCGGAAACTGGAAAATGACGTATTTGCGGCGGCGGGCATTGCACAGAAGAACAACTGCGCCTTAACCCGCCTTGACTACCAACAGGAAGCGGGGCTTATGTCCTCTGTACCGCTTGGGGAGAACCTTATCCCCATTCAAAGAGGGCTTACCACGTCAAGCACCGCTATCTTTATCCCCTTTATCACACAGGAGCTTTTCCAGACGGGCGCGGCTTTGTACTACGGCTTAAACGCCCTGTCTAACAACATGATACTCTGCGACCGCAAGCAGCTAAAGAACCCCAACGGCTTAATCTTGGGTACGCCGGGAAGCGGGAAATCCTTTGCCGCCAAACGGGAAATGACAAACGCTTTCCTCATTACAGACGACGACATAATTATCTGCGACCCGGAAGCAGAGTATTTTTCCCTTGTGCAGCGGCTTGACGGGCAAGTGATACGGTTATCGCCTACGGGCAAGGGCATTGACGGGAAGCCCCAGTATGTGAACCCTATGGATATTAACCTCAATTACAGCGAGGACGACAGCCCCCTTGCGCTGAAATCCGACTTTATCCTCTCCCTCTGCGAGCTTGTCATAGGCGGCAAGGAGGGCTTGCAGCCCGTCGATAAGACCGTCATTGACCGCGCCGTTAGGAACGTGTACCGCCCTTTCCTTGCAGACCCCGACCCGGAGAAAATGCCTATCTTGGGCGACCTCTACAACGAGCTTTTGAAGCAGCCGGAGCCGGAAGCGGCGCGTATTGCGGCGGCGTTGGAGCTGTATGTTTCCGGGAGCCTTAACGTATTCAACCACCGTACCAACGTGGAGCTGAACAACCGCCTTGTCTGCTTTGACATCAAGCAGCTTGGGAAGCAGCTCAAAAAGTTAGGTATGCTCATTGTGCAGGACCAGGTATGGAACCGCGTCACCGTCAACCGGGCAGAAAGGAAATCCACCCGGTATTTTATGGACGAATTTCATCTTCTCTTGAAAGAGGAACAGACCGCCGCCTATTCCGTTGAAATCTGGAAGCGTTTCAGAAAATGGGGCGGCATACCCACAGCCATTACGCAGAACGTCAAAGATTTGCTTGCTTCCCGCGAAGTGGAGAATATCTTTGAAAACTCTGATTTTGTCCTCATGCTCAATCAGGCGGCGGGCGACCGGGCTATCCTTGCAAAGCAGCTCAACATCTCCCCGCAGCAGATGAAATATGTCACCCACACCGAAGCGGGCGAGGGGCTTATCTTCTACGGAAACGTGGTGCTGCCCTTTGTAGACCGCTTCCCGAAAGACACCGAGCTTTACCGGGTAATGACGACGAAGCCGGAGGAAGTGGGCGAAGCATGATAAAAAACGAAAAAAATATAAAACCACTGACACATTTAAGCCTGTTTACCGGGATAGGCGGCATAGACATAGCCGCCGAAGCCGCAGGCTTCACAACCGTCTGCCAGTGCGAATGGGCGGATTACCCAACCGCAGTATTGGAAAAGCACTGGCCGGACGTTCCACGTTTCAGAGATATACACACTCTGACAAAGGAGGCTTTCTATGAACGGACAGGAAAAAAAGAACTCACGCTGCTCTCCGGCGGCTTCCCATGCCAGCCCTTTTCCAGTATCGGGCCAAAAAAGGGGTTTGAGGACACCCGTTACCTCTGGCCGGAAATGTGCCGCGTCATTAACGAACTCCGGCCCCATTATGTGCTTGGCGAAAATGTTGCTAACTTCATCAATATGGGGTTCCACAAAACGCTCATTGACCTGGCAAAAGCGGGATATGCTGTTTGGACATTCGTACTTCCTGCTTGTGCCGTCGGCGCATGGCATGAACGCAAGCGAACTTTTATCGTGGGGATTGATGTTTCCTACTCCCCTTGCCGCCGACACAGGCTCAAGGACAAGGACGGAACGGATAAGCATATCCCCAAACGGGGCGTTCCGCCGGAAGAAACGGGACGGGAGGTACTGGTCGGCGGGGCTTTCGGAAACAATCTATTTTCTGACGCCGGTAACAGACCCGTCCCTGCGCTTCAACCCGGAATGGGTGGAATGGCTGATGGGCTTCCCACAGGGGTGGACGGAAATATCCTCTGGTGCATAGAGCCTACGGATATTCCCCGGCTGTCCCCGAACACAAAGGACAGGTCAAAACGCCTAAAAACGCTTGGGAACGCCGTAGTGCCGGCACAGGTTTACCCAATCTTAAAATATATCGCGGACATGGAAACCGGGAAATGTGGATCTATGTCAATACTTTAGACAAAAAAAGTTGAAAGATTATGCTGCTTTTTTGAGTTCCTCATCCTCCTTTTGCTGTGGTGTCAGATAACCGATAGAGCTATGGATCCGTTTACGGTTATACCAGCCCTCTATGTATTTAAAGATTGCTCTGCGAGCTTCCCTTAAATCCTGGTAAGTATGAAGATAGATTTCTTCCTTTTTCAGTACGGAATGGAAAGATTCCATACAGGCATTATCGTATGGATTTCCCTTACGACTAAATGAACAGGATTCCTTTACTGCCCAGGCAGTCTTCAAATGCCTGGCTCGTATACTGACTTCCAAGATCACTATGAAGGATGATCCCCTCGGTATCCCTGACATTCAGGCATGCGTTTTCTACCGCTTTAACCGCCAGTTCCGCCGTCATAGATGTGCCATAGGCATACCCTATAATCTTTCGGCTGCACAGATCCATGACAGAAGCCAGATAGGTCCATCCTTCTTTCTGTACATGGATGTAAGTGATATCCGTACACCATTTCTGGTTGATGGTCTCCGTCCCAAAATCACGCCTCAGGATATTTTTCTTATCCTCCGGGATGCTGCCATGGTTGGCATGATGATTGTACTTCTTTACTACGATAGAGCGCAGTCCCTGCTCTGCCATATGCCTCTGCACCCTCTTGACGCTGCAAGGTGTACCATTATCATTCAGCACACGGCATATTTTGACAGCCCCATACCTTTGTTTTGAGTCATCATATGCCTGTTTCACTTTCCTGCCGAATTCCGCATATGCCTTCTGCTTATTTGAGGGTACACAAACCAGAGCCTTGTAATAGGTACTCCTTGGGAATTTCAGAGCGCTGCAAAGCTGAGATACACAGTAGCGGGTTAAGTTGTTCTGGATAAAGGAAACAATCTCGGCTATTGTTCTTTCGCGAATATGGCGGTCGCTTTTTTAATATTTCATTCTCAATCTTAAGGCGTTGGATTTCTTTCTGGAGAGCCTTATACTCCTTAAGGGTGACCGTCTCCTCCCCGGATACTTTGATGGGGAGAGCTGTTTTACCCAGTTGCTGAGTGTGCTTCGATTTACGCCATATTCACGCTCCAGTTGCGGATACGAGGTTCCTCCGGCATTATACAGATCCACGATCTGCTGCTTGAATTCCGGAGTGTAAGATTTCTGGTTTTTCGCCATGTAAAACATCTCCTTTGCTTTTTCACTTGATAGTATAGGTTGTTCAACTTTTCCTGTCCACACTTATATACTAACACCAATGTTCGGAATGGTGCGTCTGGGAAAAGGAGGTGGCAGACCATGAAACAGTATAAATCCAGTGACAAGACCATGCTGAAAATGACCCGCGAGGGGGCTGTCGAGGTAAACGCCGCCACCGGGAAAAAGAAACGTATCAGCAAGCGGATAAGGGACGCGGACTTTGCAAAGACCGAAGCCCCGCCGCAGCCGGAACAGGCAGCGCAGACCCTACCGGGCGGCGCAGCTCCCGCGCCCACAGCCGACGCGCCGCCGCTTCCCCATGCGCCGGGGGCAGAACGGGAACAGGACACCGCAGCAGCCGAGCGCGTCTTGGAGCGTATCGACGGGACGCGTACCAGAAAGGCGAGCAAAAAGGCGGCGAGGAAAGCACAGGCAGAAGCCACAGCAAAAGAAAAATCTTCCCGCTTGCAGTTTACCGACGAGGAACGGGCAACGCCGGAGCTTGAAAGGTATATCCGAAAATCGGACAAAGCCGCCGACCGTCTGGACGCGGCAAAGGCAGCTATCCCAAAAGAAAAGAAACTTGTACGGGAGCGCACCTTTGACGAAGCCACCGGGAAAGGCAAGACCCGCCTACATTTTGAGGAACGGGAAAAGCCCATAGGAAAAGAAAAACCCCACAGCAACCCGCTATCCCGCCCCGCACAGGAAGCGGGTATTTTCGTCCACAACAAGATACATTCCGTTGAAAAGGACAATTCCGGCGTTGAGGGGGCGCACAAATCCGAAGAACTGGCAGAGCGCGGCGCAAAGTACGGGGCGCGGAAAATCCGGGAGGGCTACCGCAGCCACAAGCTCAAACCCTACCGGGCGGCGGCAAAGGCAGAGAAAGCGGCGTTCAAGGCGAATGTGGATTTCCAGTACCACAAAGCCCTGCACGATAACCCGCAGATTGCGGGCAATCCCCTTTCCCGCTTCATGCAGAAGCAGCAAATCAAGCGGCAGTATGCAAAGGCGGCAAGGAAAGGCGGCGCAAAAACGGCGCAGAAAGCCGCAGAGAACACCCGCAAGGCGGCAAAAAAGACCGCCGAGGAAACAAAAAAGGCAATCGCTTTTGTAGGGCGGCACCCGGCGGGCGTATGTATCGCCGTTGCCGCGCTGCTCTTATTCATCATGGTATCGGCGGGGCTTTCCTCTTGCGGTTCCATGTTCTCCGGCTTGATGAACGGCATACTTGGGACTTCCTACACGTCGGAGGACAGCGACCTTGTGGCGACGGAGAACAATTACGCCGCAAAGGAAAACGAGCTTCAGCAGCAGATTGACAATATCGAAAGCACCCACCCCGGCTATGACGAATACCGCTATGACCTTGACAGTATCGGGCATAACCCTCACGAATTAGCGTCCTACCTCACCGCCCTTTTACAGACCTACACCCCGCAGAGCGCACAGGCAGAACTAAACCGCGTCTTTGCCATGCAGTACACCTTGACGCTGACGGAAGAAACGGAAATCCGCTACCGCACAGAAACAAGCACCGACCCGGAAACAGGGGAAACGACCACCGAGGAAGTACCCTACGAATACCATATCCTCAACGTGAAGCTGACGAACAAGCCCATTTCCGAGATTGCGGAGGAACTTCTAACGCCACAGCAGCTTGAAATGTACCGCGTCTATCTGGAAACAAGCGGCAACAAACCGCTGATTTTCGGCGGCGGCTCCCCCGATATGGGCGCGTCCGAGGATTTAAGCGGCGTACAGCTTGTAAACGGCACACGCCCCGGCAACACCGCCGTTGTAGACCTTGCGAAGCGGCAAGTCGGCAACGTGGGAGGGCGACCCTTTTGGAGCTGGTACGGATTTAACAGCCGCGTGGAATGGTGCGCCTGTTTTGTTTCATGGTGCTACAATCAAGCCGGGAAAAGCGAGCCGCGCTTTGCCGGGTGCCAGTCACAGGGCGTACCCTGGTTCCAGTCACGCGGGCAATGGGGCGCGAGGGGCTATGAGAATATCGCCCCCGGCGACGCTATCTTTTTCGACTGGGACGGGGACGGGAGCGCAGACCATGTAGGGCTTGTTATCGGGACGGACGGGGAGCGCGTCTATACCGTCGAGGGCAATTCCGGCGACGCCTGCAAGATAAAGAGCTACCCCGTCAATTATGGCTGTATCAAGGGCTACGGCTTAATGAATTGGAACTGACAACAAAAAAATGAAAATCTGAAAGGAGAAATTTATTGATGGCTATGAACAAAATTGAACGTATCGACAAGGAGATTGCAAAGACCCGCGAGAAAATCACCGAGTACCAGAATAAATTAAGGGGGCTTGAAGCGCAGAAAACCGAAGCGGAAAACCTGCAAATCGTACAGCTTGTGCGCTCCATGCGCCTTTCCCCGCATGAGCTTTCCGCTATGCTTTCCGGGGGCGGTATTCCGGGCATGGAAGCCGCGCCGGGCTACCCCGCAGAACCCGCAGACCATGACAACGAAGAAATGGAGGACACCGAGAATGAATAAGAGCAAATTTATCCGCAGCTTTTTTGTGCTGCTTACCACATTTATCTGTATGGGCGGCTTTTCCGTCACCGCCTTTGCACAGACCCCGGAGGGACAGGACGACACCGACGACAGCGGCGTTGTCTACGAGGAACCCGAAAGGGAAGAACCCCTTACCCCGGACGGGAACGCGACCCTTGTAGACGATTTCGGCGGCAACAAGCAGCTTATCACCGTAACGACCAAAAACGGCAATTACTTTTATATCCTCATTGACCGGGACGACGAGGGCGAGAATACTGTACATTTCCTTAATCAAGTAGACGAAGCCGACCTCTTAGCACTTATGGAGGACGGAAGCACCGAAGCAGCCCCGCCCGCCGTTTGCAGTTGCACCGAGAAATGCGAAGCCGGGAAAGTAAATGTGAGCTGCCCCGTCTGCAAGGAGAACATGACCGCTTGCAGCGGCAAGGAAGCGGAGCCGGAAACCGAAGAACCGCCGGAGCAGCCCAAAGAAAAAGGCAATGCGGGCGGGCTTGTGCTTTTCCTTGTCGTGGCACTTCTTGGCGGCGGGGGCGCGTTCTATTATTTTAAGTTTATGAAGCCGAAGCAAAACGTCAAGGGCGGCACCGACCTTGAAGATTTCGATTTTGACGACTACGACGAGGACGAGCCGGACGAGGGGGACGGGCTTTCTGATGAAGAACAGGAGGACGAGGAAGCATGACCCTGTTTACCGACAATCCCTTTGAAAAGATGATGATACAAAGACCGGGCGGGCGGCGTGACAATGCGCCGCCCGTTCCCCATTCCCCGGCTTGCGCTTCCTGTCCGTACAAAGGGCAGCTCCCTTGTGTGGGCTACTGTCTGAAACAGGTACAGGAGAAAAAGGCAAGTGAGCCGGAACGCTGAAAGGAGGATTTTTTCATGGCACTTAGACTTGTGATTGCAGAAAAGCCGAGCGTGGCGCAGACTATCGCCGCCGCGCTTGGCGTTAAGGAAAAGAAAGACGGATATATCAAGGGCGGCGGCTACCTCATTTCATGGTGCGTCGGGCATTTGGTACAGCTTGCGGAAGCTGCCGCCTACGGGGAACAATACAGGAAATGGCAGCTTGACAGCTTACCCATTCTGCCGGAGGAATGGCAGTACGCCGTTGACCCGGACAAGGGGAAGCAATTCAAAACCCTAAAAGAGCTTATGCACCGCGCCGACGTTTCCGAAGTGGTAAATGCGTGTGACGCGGGGCGCGAGGGTGAATTGATTTTCCGCTTTGTCTACGAAGCGGCGGGCTGCAAGAAGCCCATGCGCCGCTTGTGGATTTCCTCAATGGAGGACGGGGCAATCAAGGCGGGCTTTGCTTCCCTCAAAGACGGGCGGGACTATGACGCGCTCTTTGCGTCTGCCCTCTGCCGCGCAAAGGCTGACTGGCTTATCGGCATTAACGCCACCCGGCTTTTCTCCTGCCTGTATGGAAAGACTTTGAACGTGGGGCGCGTCCAGACCCCGACCTTAAAAATGCTTACCGACCGGGACGCGGCTATCTCCCATTTCCAGAAAGAAAAATATTATCATGTGCGCCTTGATTTATCCGGCGCGGAAGCGGCAAGCGAAAGGATTTCAGACAAGGCAGAAGCCGCCGCGCTGAAAGGGGCTTGCGAAACACAAACGGCGGTATGCGTTTCCCTCACCAGAGAGAAGAAAACCGCAGCCCCGCCGAAGCTCTTTGACCTTACCTCTTTGCAGCGGGAAGCGAACCGCATTTTCGGCTACACCGCGAAGCAGACCCTTGACCTTGCACAATCCCTTTATGAAAAAAGACTGCTTACCTATCCGAGGACGGACAGCAGCTTTCTTACTGACGACATGGGCGGCACCGCAGCGGACATTATCACGCTGCTCTGCGAAAAGCTCCCCTTTATGGCGGGCGCGGACTTCACGCCGGAGGTTGCAAAGGTATTAGACAGTAAAAAAGTATCAGACCACCACGCAATCATTCCCACTATGGAGCTTGCAAAGGCTGACCCGGACGCGCTGCCGGAAAGCGAGAAAAATATCCTTACCCTTGCGGGGGCGCGTCTGCTTTTTGCCACCGCCGAGCCGCATATTTATGAAGCGGTTACGGCGGTTTTCTCATGCGCTGATACGGAGTTTACGGCGCGGGGAAAGACGGTGCTTTCTGACGGGTGGAAAGAGATTGAACACAGATACCGGGCGACGCTGAAAGATAAACCCGACCCAGAGGACGGGGAAAATGAGGGCGTGACGCTGCCGGAGCTTTCCGAGGGACAGGGCTTTCCTAACCCCGCCGTAAAGGTAACGGAGCATACCACAACGCCGCCGAAGCCCCACAGCGAAGCGTCGCTTCTCTCTGCTATGGAGCGAGCCGGGAACGGGGACACCGACCCGGACGCGGAACGCCGGGGGCTTGGCACTCCCGCCACCCGCGCCGCCGTCATTGAAAAACTGGTAAAGGGCGGCTTTGCAGAGCGCAAGGGGAAGCAGCTTATCCCCACGCAGAACGGAGCCGCCCTTATATCAGTGCTGCCGGATATGCTCACTTCCCCGCAGCTTACCGCAGAATGGGAAAACAATCTGACGCAGATAGCAAAGGGAGCCGCAGACCCCGGCGAATTTCTGTCCGGCATTGAAGCTATGACGCGGGAGCTTGTGCAGACACACGCCGCAGCACTGGACGGGAAAAAGGATTTGTTCCGGGAGGAAAAGCCCTCTGTCGGCAAATGCCCCCGTTGCGGTTCCCCCGTCCATGAGGGGAAGAAAAACTATTATTGCAGCAACAAAGAATGTGCCTTTGTCATGTGGAAGAACGACCGCTTTTTCGAGGAACGCAAGACCGCTTTTTCCGCGAAGATTGCCGCCGCGCTCCTTAAATCCGGCAAGGCGAATGTGAAGAAGCTCTACTCCCCGAAAACAGGCAAGACCTACGACGGAACTATCGTTCTGGCTGACACTGGCGGGAAATACGTCAACTACCGTATCGAAGTGCAGAAGAACTAAAAACTTGAATAGCAAGCATAGGAAGCGGGTACCCACTTCCGTAAATCCCCGTTGCGACGCTGACGCGCCGGACGGGGATTTTGCTTGTTGGGAAGTTTCCCAAACCCTCTTTTGCGGAGGGCTTCACCCTCTAAAAATTTTCAAAAATATTTGGCAGAAATGCGGGCGTACCCGTAGTAGACCATGCAGCCAAAAAATGCAGCTTATGACGCTGCCGCAGAGAAAGGAGGTTTTTCACTATGGCAAGTTTACGGGACACCGTAAAGGACTATCAAGACGAGCTTAGGGACGGTATCGCATGGGTGGCGTTCTGGAAACAGGGGCGTTCATGGAACGCGGAATATTTTCATCTTGATATGGACGATACGCTCTACCCGGAGGACAGGAGCCGGTTAGAGGAAATCAAAAGCACCGACCCCGCCGCCGTTATCCTAAACGGCTACTATTGCGGGCATTTAGGCGAGGACATGAGCCTTGACGAGCTGACCGCCGGAGTGCGCTACCACTACGAAAACAGCATGAACGACATTGACGGTTTTATCGGGGCGCATGACGACAGGCTTCCCCCGGAGGTTATCGAGGAAGCGAGGGCAGCCGCCCATGAAGCGGGGCTTCCCTTTTCCGAAAAGCCCTACCGGGACGGAGAGGATTTTGACCCCTATGTATTTGACGGTAGACAGAGCTACGAAGATTACGAGCTTATGCACCGCATGATGAACGAAGAAAGGAGCAGACAAATGGCAGAACCGATTTTAAGCGGCTATCTTTCCAATCTTGGGAAGTACACCGAGGGCAGACCCGCGGGCGAATGGGTGACGTTCCCCACGACTGCCGAACATCTGAAAGAAGTCTTTGACCGTATCGGGATTGACTTCAAGCACTATGAGGAATGGCATTTCACAGAATTTCAATCCCCTATCCCCGGCTTGACGGAACATTTAAGCGAGTATTCCCACCCCGACGAGCTGAACTATTTAGGGAAGCTCTTGGAAATGCAGTTTGACGACGACCGGGAGAAATTCATTGCAGCCATTGAATACGGCGACCATGCCGACAGCTTACAGGACATCATCAACCTTGCACAGAACCTTGACTGCTACTGGATTTATCCGTCCGTCCACAATGAAGAAGAATACGGGCGTTATCTGGTTGACGAACTGGAAGAACCGGAGCTTCCCGAAGAAGCGAAAAAGTATTTCATGTATGAGGAATACGGGCGGGACGCTTCCATTAACGACGACGGTATGTTTACCGAAAAGGGCTATATCTACAACAACCGCAACACCTTTACAGAATGGTACGACGGGCGCGACGTGCCACAGGAATACCGGGTAACGCCGCAGCCCCCGCAGCGGTCACGCCCCGACCCGCAAAAAGCAGATTTTGACGCAGCCACACCGGGACAGAGAACCGCACAGACCGCAGAGCAGCCACAGGAGCCGCGCCCGGTTATCCCTATCGTGCTGACGAGCGAGAAGCCCGCCGAGAAATTAAAAGAGATTACCGACCGTCTGGAACAGGGTATTGCGGAACTCTTTGACAGCGAGCGTTACAAGGAATATCTGAAAGTCATGTCAAAATTCCATAATTACAGCTTCCGAAACACCGTCCTTATCGCCATGCAGAAGCCGGACGCTTCCCTTGTGGCGGGCTTTTCCGCTTGGAAGAACAACTTTGAGCGAAACGTGATGAAAGGGCAAAAGGGAATTAAAATCATTGCCCCGTCGCCCTATAAAATCAAACAGGAAATGCAGAAAATCGACCCGCACACGCAGAAGCCCATAATCGGCAAGGACGGGAAGCCCGTCACCGAGGAAAAGGAAGTCACCATACCCGCCTACAAGGTGGTATCCGTCTTTGACGTTTCCCAGACCGAGGGAAAGGAGCTGCCGGACATTGCCATTGACGAGCTGCCGGGCGACGTTGACCGCTACAAGGATTTTTTCGCAGCCCTTGAAAAGACTTCCCCCGTTCCTATCGCCTTTGAGAATATCGAGGGCGGCTCTCATGGCTACTACCACTTGGAGGACAAGCGCATTGCTATCAACGAGGGCATGAGCGAATTGCAGACCTTAAAGACCGCCATTCACGAAATCGCCCATGCGAAGCTGCACGACATTGACCTCAACGCGCCAAAGGACGAGCAGCAGCCCCACATTGACCGCCGCACCCGCGAAGTCGAAGCGGAAAGCGTCGCCTATACCGTCTGCCAACATTACGGGCTTGACACGTCGGACTACTCTTTCGGCTATGTCGCCGGGTGGAGTAGCGGGCGGGAATTGTCCGAGCTGAAAAGCTCCCTTGAAACGATACGCAGCGCAGCCGCCGAGATTATCAATTCAATAGACGAAAATCTTGCGGAGCTGCAAAAGGCACAGGACAAGGAGCAGACCGCCGGACAGGAGCAGCCCACCAGAGAGGAACAGGCAGCCCCGCCGGAGCAGCCGCAGCCGGAAGCCCCGGCAAAGGCAGATACAGCCGGGAAAGAGAAGCCGGAAGCAGCCGCACCGGGAAAATCCGGCGCACAGGAAAAGGCGGGTGCCGCCCCGAAAGAAGCCTTTACCCCGGAAACGATTTACAAGGTGCGCCGGAACCCTTACAGCGACAGCCGGGAAAACAGCTACCTCTTGCAAGCCTATGTGACACAGGAGAACGGGCGGGCGAAAATGGGCGACGTGCTTTATACGGGAACGCCGGAGAAATGCCGCGAGCTTATGGGGCAGCTCAAAAGCGGCGAGCTGACCGAGGGCGACGTAAAGCAGCTTTACGCAAAGGCACAGGAAACGGCGCAGACCGCCGGACAGGACAAAGACACCTTTTCCATTTACCAGATAAAAGGCGGGGACGAAACAAGGGATTTCCGCTTTGAGCCTTACGACCGCCTGCAGGCGGCGGGGAATGTGGTTGACAGGGCGAACTATGAGCTTGTCTATTCCGCGCCCCTTGCGCCGGAAACTTCCCTTGAAGATATTTACACCCGTTTCAATATCGACCACCCCAAAGATTTTAAGGGACACAGCCTTTCCGTTTCGGACGTGGTAGTGCTTCATCAGGACGGACAGGACGCGGCGCATTTCGTTGACAGTGTAGGTTTCCGGGAAGTGCCGGAGTTTTTACAGGAGCAAAAGCAGCTTACCCCGGACGACTTGGAAACGGGCGAAACTGTCAAAACACCGAGAGGGACTTTCCATGTAACCGCCATGAGCCGGGAGCAGATAGAAGCCGCCGGATATGGCTTTCACCACCAGTCGGACGACGGAAAGTATCTGATTATGGGGAATGGGACGCGGGCGTTTGCCGTTGCCGCAGAACAGGCGCAGCGGGACAATCCCTTGAAAACCGCCGAGCAGACCACAGAGCAGAACGGGAACATGATTGACGGTATCATCAACAACACCCCCACCGTTGACGAACTGGAAGCAAAGGTAAAGGCGGGCGAGCAGATTTCCCTTGTTGACCTGGCTAACGCTGTCAAAGCCGACAAGGAGCGCGGCAAGGGAGCGAAGCCGGAAAAGAAGCCCTCTATCCGGGCGCAGCTTAGAGCCGACAAGGAAAAGGCACAGAAGAAAAACGCAAAGCAGAAGTCACAGGACTTGGAAAGGAGCTGACCCATGCCGGAACAGAGCAAATTTGAAAACGTGGATTTGTTCGCTTCCCTTGAAGCGATTATGAAGCAGAACACAGGCTTTTACCAGAGCGACTTAGACATTGACAAAGAGATTATCGCAAAGGCGGCGGCAAGCCCCCCACAGGGAGGACAAGACCCTTTTTGTGGTTCTGCCGCCCGTCCGGGACGCACTGTTTCCGGGAGCGCGACGTTTTCCTCAAAGACACCGCGCCCCACAACACATGGCGTTTCTACATGGAGCAGACAAGCGACCGCGTTCTTGCCTATGCAATCGAGCTGACGGGAAAGGAGCGCGGGAAAATCAAGGGCAATCTGTACGAACTGGACTACTCTAAACATTATGAGCGCGTCAAGGAAAAGGAGCTGCCCGCCGATACGGTGAAGCTGATTTATGAGCGAGGGGAAAGGGAGATACCCGCCGGACGGTTCTTCAACGGCAACCCAGACCCGCAGCTTGGGAAGTTTGAACGCTTTGAAGCCCTACCCAACGACCCGGACGCGCTGCAATCGCTCTTACAGGAAGAACGGCGCAGCCGGGAGCAGCTTTCACCGGGGGACTTCAAGGCGCATATCACAGCCTTGCGGGACGGGCTGATTGAAACGGAAGCGCGGCGCATTGTGCGGGAAATGAAGCGGCATTACGAGCCGAACAGCCCGAACAAGACCCATTTCATGGCAGAGCTTTCCCCGGCGTTCATGCGGCTTGCAGCCACAAAGGACACTGACCGCCTTTTCTCCATGCTGCCCTACAAGACACTTTCCTTTTCCAAAATCGAGGGCAGACATGGGATGTATGCGCTGATTGACAAGGGGGAGAACCGGGACAGGGAGATAAGGAAGCCCCGCCCCTCTATCCGGGCGCAGATTAAAACGGACAAAGCAAAGACCGCCCCGAAAAAGGCGGCGGCGAAAACAAAAAATCACGATTTGGAGGTGTGAACATGACAAAACTGACCGTAGAGGAAACAAACCTTTTGAGCATTTACAAGACCGGGAGCCGACAGGGGCTTATCGTCGCCATGAACGCCGCGCTGCCCTTTATGGACGGGGAAATGCGGGACTTTGCAGCCCGTACCCTTGCCAAAGTGGAGCGCATGGGCGAAGCGGAGTTTGCGGTGCTTCCCATTTACGCCGCTGATGAAGCATGAGTGGGATTAAGCGGCTGACACCGCCCCAGAGCCGGAAAGTAAATGCGCTTGTGCGCCGGACGTGCTGCAACTGCGATAACGGGAACTGTATCTTACTGGACGACGGGGACGAGTGCGTATGTCCGCAGCTCATTTCCTATTCGCTTCTCTGCAAGTGGTTCCGGGTTGCGGTGCTTCCCGCCGACAAGCTGCTCTATGCGGAGCTTTACCAGACCGGGGACAGGAAGAAGTGTACCGAGTGCGGCGCGTTCTTTGCGTCAAGCTCTAACAGCGTCAAATACTGCCCCGACTGCCGGAAACGTATCACTCGCAGGCAGGCCGCCGAGCGCATGAGGAAAAGACGCGCCCCTGTTACGCAGTAGGCGCGGAAAATCCCTTGATTTACAGGGCTTTCCGGGCGGGAAAATTAGACAGGCGATACTTTATACCTTTATCCCCGAAAATGCCGTCCTATTGCGTAACAATCCAATCTCTGCACCCATAAAAAACCGGGGCGCGGTGGCTATCTGATAGCTGCCGCGTCCCGATTTTCTTTTGTCCTACAAGTGTGAATTTGTAGTATTCGTTCCTATTTCTCAAAAACAACAAAACCACATTCGTAAGGATGGGCGCAATACAAACTTTCTCGCTTATCAGTTAATATACTTCTCAGTATAAGTTGAAAATCTCCGCCACCTGATAAAATCATGTATTCTGCCGCAAAAAACAGCAGTAACTGATTTGTCATCACCGCAGCCGCTGCACCCCCGCCTCCTAAAACCAATGTAGGCATAGCCGTTCCTAACAGATATTGCCATTTTTTCAATGGTTCGAAGCAAGTGCAATATGGAGATAATGTACTCCAAACGATTCCGAAATCAATCGCATGAAAATGATTTTTTGCAAAAATCCCCCAGGTAATTCCATGTATCAGCTCATGCACGATAATCAGGCATAAAATAAGCAGAGGCAACGCCACAGCATATCCCCAGGAAATACCATCTAAATTAAAACCATTCACCTTATTGTAGAGCCAAAATGTTAAAGCCATAAACGGAAACATGACTAAAAGAGCTAAATACTTTGCCTTTTGCGTATTGATAACCACATTTTTCATTTTATATCCTTTTTGTTGCATTTCAGAGCTTATTTTTTCAAAGTCATTTTTACGTTTCAATTCTTTTTCTGTTAATTTTCTTTTATCGTCAGCCATAGATAATTCCTCCAAATTTGACTTTATCTTCTTCTGCCAATATAACGGCAAACTTTTTTTCTTATATTTCAAATATTCATTTCCAAATGTAGCAAGTAAAAAATCTTCCTCGACGTTGACAATCTGCAAATGGTACATAGTGACCGCAAATACAGTTAAGAAGCACAAAATCCAGTTAAAAAACATTAATAGTGTACCAATATACAAAAGGTCAAATCCCAGAAAGGCGGGATTACGGCTGATATGGTAAATACCGTTTGTTATAAGTTCTGTTTTATCGGTTTTGGATACTCCCGCCCGCCAACTGTCCCGCATAGTCCATACTGCAACAATAAATATAACCGTTCCTCCAACACTTATTATTGCGCCCATAACTCGAATAGCAGTAAGACTATGCCCCGTTTCAAGGAAAATACTGACAAGTCCCGCTATAAAGACAAGAATAGCCGCAATCTTCATTGTGATTTCCACAAATTTTACAAAACCGATTTTGTCCTTTCCAATTTGGTCTGTTTGTATTCCTTGCTTTTTTGATGAAACATTTTTAAAAAATAACATCCATAAAAAGCAATCATGCTTGCTATGGAAATCAGCTTAAATTCCATTCTTTTCCTCCTCCAAATTCCGATTTGCCTAATTATGAATTTACAGTTCTTATTATATGATTTCTAAGTTCTAAATTCAATATCTTTAGGACTATAAATGAGCAAAATCATAATATGCACAAAAATCAATCGAACTTGTTTTCCTATTTGTACAACTTTCGGATTTTCTCATTTATAGTTTAAGCATTATCCGCGCTCTGTCTGCTGTTCCCGTGCTGGCTGTTTCTCTGTCTGTAAAATGCTGTCAATGTTCTGCTTGATAATATCATATTCCCGGACTTTCTTTTTCAGCTTCCCATAGTCGGCGTAAAGGGCTTCTTTCTGCGCTTGGAGGGCTTCATATTCCGATTGCAGCGCGGCGAGGTTCGGGAGCTTTGCAATGCCCGCCGCTTTCAGCGACCTTGCGGCGGCTTCATGTAGGATAATCGCCTGTTCCTGTCCGGCGCGGTACTTCTCCCTGTTCCTTGCCTTGCGGTATGCGTCATAGACGGGCTTTGTCTTTTGGTAGGTGGAAACATTCTTGATAAGCACCGCCATGTCCGCAAGCCGCTTTTCCGCGTTCTTCAATGCGTCTGCCGCCTGTCCGCTTTCCGCTGACATTTCCTCAATCCGGCTGACTAAATCCGCGTACTGTTCAATCTTGTGTTCCGTCAAGAAATTCATGGTTTTAGCTGCCTGTTTCAGATTGTGGATTTTCGCCCACTGTTCATAGCCCTTACTCTGCGCCGCCTTGATACTGTTCTCAATGTCGATAAGCAGCGACACGCCGCGCTGTTCTCTGGGAGCTTTCGCCGCTTTTGCCCGTCTGCCCGCTATCCGTTCCCTTATAGCTTCCTCTGTATAGTCTGCGCCGAGGGTTTTAAGGCGTGTGAAGCGTTCCTGTCCGGGGGCGCGGCATGACACATATTTCCCCGGCTTTATCTCATAGCCCGCCGCCTGTAACCGCGTTAGCAATTCCTCAAAACTGGAAACTTGGGGGATAAGCGCGTCAAGGGCGGTTTTCAGCTTGCCTTTCCAACTTGTACCCGTCTTTTCTGCCTGGTACTCCGCATAGCTCTTTCCCTTGCTGCCCTTGCCGGGGACGACGACGGACAAGCCATTCTCCCGGCACAGCTTGTCGCTCATGTTCCGTATGCCGTAATAGCTCCTTTTGTTGGAATTGTATTTATGGTGGTCTACAAAATTCACCGCGCAAAAAATGATATGGTTATGGACGTGTCCTTTGTCAATGTGCGTCGTGAGTACATATTCATGCTGCCCCTTTGTTACCGCGTCGGCAAGCTGCTTTCCGATTTCATGGGCTTTCTGATAATCGACTTCCCCCGGCTCAAAGGACTGTATCAGATGAAAGGCTAAATTGTTCCCCTTTTGGAGTGCTTGGGACAATGTATATTCAAACTCAATATCTGCCGTTTCATAGGAGCAGCCGAAAGAGGACACAAGCATTTTTCCGTCCGTCTTGTCCGGGTTTTCGATATAGTCAAGGGCTTTGCTTAGAGTGCTTTTAACAGGCTTAATCTTTGTAACCGCCATATTTCCGCAAGCACCCCCTTTATTTCCTCTATGTCCTCTTGGTATGCGTTCCCCGTCGCGTTTACGCGGCGTGCTATCTGGTTGACGTTGACCCCGATTTTCTGTATCTCTGCGGTCATTGCCTTAATGTCGCTGTGGTCTATCTGAATGATGTACCCGTCAATGGCAATCTTCCGCAGATATGCCGCCATGTTCCGGGTGGGTACGAGCTTCATTTTTTCCAGTATTAAATCCCGTTCCGCTTCCGTCACTCTGAATTTGATTTGTACCGTCCTTTTCCGTCCGTCCATTGCTTCGCTCCTTTCCTTTCCATTCTGAGGGTTTGGGACACTTCCCAACAAGCCATTTTCAACCGACGCACCGCAGCGCGGGAGGGGGAAAATACGGAAGTGGGTACCCGCTTCCTATGCTTGCTACGAATGTTTTTATCTTTTAGGCTCTTATCCCCTACTACGGAGAAAAAGCTATTTTGCCAAACTTCCGCAAAAGAAAAACGCCGCAATCTCAAAAAAGATTACAACGCTTTCTAAATCCTGTTCAGTTTTAAGCCGGACATTCCTATCCGCCCTCTTTTTCGACTTCGGAAATCTCTTTTGCCGTTGCGGTCACAATCCGTATGCCTGTATCGCTCATACCGTCAAGGAGCGCGTCAAGCTGCCGCCGCTGCGTGTTCTTCTCTGGCGGCGTTTCCAAAAGGAACTGGTCTACGGAGATATTGTAGCGGAGCATAAGCTCAAAGAATATCTGCAAACTTGGGTGCTGCCCCTTGTTCTCAATGTTCGCAAGGTAGCGCGGCGAGATAAACATTTCGTCGCTCACTTTCTTACGGCTCTCCTTGCGCCCTGTCCGCGCCGCCTTTATCGCTGCCCCAAAAGCCTTGAAGTCGTATTTTGGTACTGGTCTTTTTGCCATAATTATTCACCCTGTTACATTTTACAATTCCTCTTTTTATCTGAATATGTCTACACAGTACCTATTATTAGCCAAAATAGAGCATAATTCCAACTACCCACCTAACTACATCATTGACAAACACCCTTAGAGCGTTTATAATAAGGACAAATTTCTAAGAAAGGGTGAGTACAGTGTTATTCGGGAAGTTTTGTATTGAATATAGCTCCGCACAATTTGAAATTTCAAAGCATTGTACGGAGCCTAAAGAACACAGGAACATTTACGTTTAGGCTTGCTCTGGCTATTGATAGTTTGGAGTTTTGTTCGTGTGTTCATAGTTAATTTTGATGTTTAGGCAGTTGGCAATGTTTTGTCTGCTGCCTTTTGTTTATGACGATTGTTTTTTTGAGCAGAGGGCGCACTTTATCGTGTTTCCCTCTGCTTTTTTGCGTTAAAGAAAGGATTTTGACAAAATGAAAAAAGAACAAAACTTGGCAATAGGAAGTGTACCCAAAAAGCTCATTATGTTTGCGCTTCCTTTACTGTTAGCAAACTTGCTGCAGTCCTTTTACAGTGTTGTTGATATGCTTGTTGTTGGAAATGTTGTCGGCGAAACAGGACTTGCCGCGATTAGCAATGCGTCAATGATAAGTTTTATTATCAATTCTATTTGTATCGGCGTTACTATGGGCGGTACTGTTTTAATTGCACAATATAAAGGAGCTGATGACAAACAGGCACAAGTCGAAACTGCAGGGACATTATGTGTAATATCCTTTGTTGCTTCACTTATAGTTACAATAATAGGATTGTGTGTGTATAATCCCCTTTTTCATGTTCTGAATGTTCCTATGGCTTCCATGCAAGAAGCCTGCGAATATATGAAAATCATTTGCTACGGCACTATATTTGTATTTGGGTTTAACGCTATATGCTCTATTATGAAAGGTTTTGGAGATTCTAAAAGTCCACTTTACTTCATAACGATTGCAACGATTGTAAATATTGTTCTGGACTTGATTTTAGTAGGGCTGCTTGGCATGGGAACTGCGGGTGCAGCTTATGCTACGATATTTGCACAGGCAATTTCTCTTATGGTTTCAATTATTCACTTAAAAAGGACACACTTTATCTTTGATTTTAAGCCAAAGCACTTTATTATAAAATCGGATAAATTGTTAGTTATTCTAAAAGTTGGTTTGCCTACCGCTATTCAAATGGTAGTCGTCAATATTTCTTATCTTGTGATTACAGGTATGCTCAACAATTTTGGTGTATCAGTTGCCGCTGCATCTGGTGTTGGACTTAAAATCAATACATTTGCCGGTATGCCTTGTTGGGCAATCGGACAGGCTGTAACTGCTATGGCAGGACAAAATATGGGTTCAAATGATATAGAGCGCGTAAAAAAGACAACAAAAATCGGACTGCTTTTGAATGTGGTTATTACTTTTATCGTAATTGTAACCGTACAATTATTTGCGAAGCAAATCATCACATTATTTGAGCCAGAAAGTTCAGAAGTCATTAAAGATGGAATATTGTATCTAAGGATATGTTGTGGAATTAACAGTCTGATTTATGCAATTATGTATACATTCGATTCTTTCGCTATTGGTATTGGTTCAGCAAATATCGCTATGATAAACGCTCTTTTGGACGCAGTATTTGTCCGACTTCCTGTAGGTTGGTTGTTAACTTTTGTGGTTGATATGGGATTTTCTGGCGTATATATCGGGCAAGCAATTTCTCCGATATTACCTGCAATAGTTGGTTTACTGTATTTCAAAAATAAAGCATGGGAAAAGAAAAAACTAATACCTTGTATAGATAAGGGGGTGCAGCCATGAAACATATGGAATGGTTGCTATGCCCCATATGTCACAATAAAACCCGTATCAAAATACGCGAAGATACAGAACTTAAAAAGTTTCCTCTTTACTGTCCTAAATGCAAACAGGAAATTTTAATTAACGTAAAATTGAGCAATATATACGTTATCAAAGAGCCAGACGCTTAGACGCAGAGCCGATAACATGTAGACATTGAGCTACGGTTATCGGCTCTTTTTTTAATAATAAAATCAAACTGCCGCACGACGGCAAAAGAAAAAAACCGTCGTAACGCAGATATTTTGTCACGCCTTTTTTAAGAAACGGCGGTTTTGAGAAATCAGAACCGCCTTTTCTTTTTTGAACAGGAGCTGGCGGTATCAAGGAGGTATCGCCATGCCCTTTACTATTTTCTATTCGCCGTTTAACGGTAACTTATCAAAAAAAGCCCGTCCACCGCCGGGAATCTCTCTACCCTTGAATATGAACTGTCTAATCACCTGAATACTGTTTACAATACCTATACGCCTATCCGATTTTTTCGGACAGGCGTATTTTGCTGCTCAAAAAATTTTTTGAAGAAATTTCAAAAAATCTTCGGCGTTTTTCAAAAACGCCGTATTGCCCCGCGAAAAGGGGGAAGCACCACCAACTTTCCAACGAGAAAGGAGGTGAGAATGTGGAACCTAATAGCAGGGAGTTTTACAAACAGTGTGCTTTTCAGAAGTTTTGTAATACGGTGCTGCACAATGAAGCGTGTGACGCTCACAGGGAGCTACACAGGCATAAGGCAAGGGAAGTCACCTTTTCCGATTTGCCCTTAGACGAAGCGCGGCAGCTTCATACCTTTGATGAATATTTCAAACGGGAAACCGCCGAAACCGTCTTTGAGAAAGCCGGGAAGAAAATCACGCCGAAGCTGCTTCTTGAAGCAATCCGTACTTTGCCGGAAGAAAAGCGCAAAGCCGTACTCCTGTACTATTTCGAGGGAATGAACGACACCGAGATTGCGGAGCTGTTCAATACGTCGAGAAGCACGATACAGTACAGGCGGACAAGCTCTTTTGAGCTGCTAAGAAAATATCTGGAGGAAAATGCTGATGAATGGGACGAATGGTAACGAACCCGGCTACCCGGAAAATGCCCTTGTTCCCTATCCTGTCATTGTGGCAGCGACAAAGGGCGACCCGGACGCTATGAAGATTGTCTTGCAGCATTTCAGCGGCTACATAGCCCGCCTCTCCATGCGGAAGCTGTACGACGAGCGCGGGAACGTCTATTTCGGCGTAGACCACGACATTCGGGAACGGCTGCAAGCAAAACTGATGATGGCTGTCCTCACCTTTAGGACAGAGGAATAAACCGCAGCGGCGGGACGCTTTCATTCTCACCCCCTTTTCCGTTCCGCTGCTGACGCGGGCAGCACAGCCATTTTGAACCTTGAAAAAGAAAGCGGCGCAAGATAACGGCGGCGCAGCATAGGGCAAATCGGATATGTTCCTTTTGCGCCGAGCCATACAGCGGGTGCGCCATGACGCTATCCGGGAGGGATTACCCCGCCCGGACAGCCGAGCGACCAACACCGCGCCGGAAAGCAAGTGTAGCGGCTTGCGGGCGACGACAGCGCAGAATATACAATGATACTTCCTTACAGCCACAGTCCGAGCGTTAAGAGCGTCGCAGGCAATGGGTAGGGCGGCATGAGAACCATGCCGGGGTGAAATTCCCATGAGGTTATGCTAATAACCGTCCGATTAAAGCCTTTGTTTTATTGAATAGTGGACTTGCTGCTATTCATAGACTGTATTATATTTGCGAAAGAAAGGGGGATTTTCTTTGACGCAAAACCAAACGCCCGTTACCACAACGGAGCATAAAATAGGGAAAGTTACTTACCTTGTATGTTCGTCCGCAAGTGAACACGCGACGGACACACTGGATAAAAAGATAAAGAAGCTCATACGCAAAGACATGGAGCTGAACCCCGCAAACGCCCGGAAATAGGGCGTTTCTTCACATTTTATACATGACACAGGCAGCGGTATGTGGTATAATATAAACAGTACAAATACCATGCTTGTCTGTCGTCGGAAAGGAGGACAAAATGTTACAGACAGACAAGATTACCGCTTTATATTGCAGATTGAGCCAGGAAGATATGCAAGCCGGGGAAAGCGAGAGCATACAGAACCAAAAGCTGATTTTACAGAAGTACGCTGACGAACACCACTTTTTCAACACGCGCTTTTTCGTAGACGACGGATTTTCCGGCGTGAGCTTTGAGCGTGAGGGGCTTCAAGCCATGCTGCATGAGGTTGAAGCCGGGAACGTAGCGACCGTCATAACAAAAGACCTTTCCCGTCTGGGACGTAATTATCTGAAAACCGGGGAGCTGATAGAGATTGTCTTTCCCGAATATGAAGTGCGCTACATTGCCATTAACGACGGTGTAGACACCGCAAGGGAAGATAACGAGTTTACCCCTCTGCGGAACTGGTTCAACGAGTTTTACGCCCGCGACACTTCAAAGAAAATCCGGGCAGTCAAACAGGCAAAGGCGCAGAAAGGCGAGCGCGTCAACGGCGAAGCCCCTTACGGCTACCTTATCGACCCGGATAACCGCAATCATCTGATACCCGACCCGGAAACGGCGCACGTTGTAAAACAGATTTTTGCAATGTATGTACGGGGCGACCGTATGTGTGAAATCCAGAACTGGCTGCGGGACAATGAGATATTGACCGTCGGGGAACTGCGCTACCGCAGGACAGGGAGCAAACGCCACCCCCGCCCACAGCTCAACGCATGGTACAACTGGCCGGACAAGACGCTGTACGACATTCTGACAAGGAAAGAGTATTTAGGGCATACCATAACCGGGAAAACCTACAAGGTATCTTATAAGTCGAAAAAGACGAAAAAGAACCCGGAGGAAAAACGGTATTTCTTCCCCAACACTCACGAGCCTTTGATTGATGAAGAAACCTTTGAACTTGCACAGAAGCGGATTGCCACCCGGCACCGCCCGACAAAGGTTGATGAAATTGACCTGTTTTCCGGGCTGCTCTTTTGCGGGGACTGCGGCTACAAAATGTATGCGGTACGCGGAGCCGGGACGCTTGAGCGAAAGCACGCCTACACTTGCGGCAACTACCGCAACCGGGCAAGAAATGATATGCTCTGCACTACGCATTATATCCGCAAAAGCGTATTAAAAGAACTTGTCCTTGCAGACTTGCAGCGCATAACGTCTTATGTGAAAGAGCATGAACAGGAATTTATTCAGACCGCCAACGAGTGCAGCGCAAAGGCAGTACAAAAGACGCTGACACAGCAACGGAAAGAGCTTGATAAGGCGCAGAGCCGGGTTAGCGAGCTGAATATCTTATTCCGCAAGCTCTACGAGGACAACGCTTTAGGGAAACTTTCAGATGAACAATTTGCTTTTCTGACTTCCGGCTACGACGAAGAAAAAAAGACGCTGACCCGGAGGATTGCAGAGCTGTCACAGGAAATCGACAACGCCACCGAGCGCAGCGCGGACGTGAAAAGGTTTGTCGCACTGGTACGCAAGTACACTGCCATTACCGAACTGACCTACGAAAACGTCCATGAATTTATTGACCGTATTCTTATCCACGAACTGGATAAGGAAACGAACACCCGCAAAATCGAAATCTTTTATAGCTTTGTCGGCAGAGTTGATACAGGCGACAAGCCTACCGAAAGTATCTCCTATTTCAGACAGATAGGAGCCGACGTAAAGAGTTATGCTATCTAACATACATCAAAAAGAGGTAAGATAACACCCTCTGCAAAAAAGGTATCGTTATCTTACCTCAACAAAATTCGTTCCCGTAAAACCGTCATCAATATAAACATCATATAGGATAAAGTCATCATGCTTGTTCACATATTCTGTTAAAAGTTTTCTCTGATTTCCTACACTATCGCTTTCTTCCTTATCTCCGTCCTCTCGTGATAATCTGATATAAATAGCCACGTTAAATAAGTTTGAACCTTTTTGATAAATCATTTTTCCACCTATTCAACTGCCGTACCTATGATAATATTATACCATAAAGTACGGCTTCTTTCCATTGTTTTCAAGGGTTTTATCCTCTTGATAGTCCTTTTTTTACATGAGATTTCACGATACGGACAAGCAATTCCTCTACGGAAAATTTACCTAAAAATTCCCGTTCTACGATATATTGTGCAGGTTCTTTTTTAGCCAAGTTATCAGCCCCCTTAGTCAGCTATCTATTCTCAACATACGCACATAGGCTTATCCAATATGCGTATTTTTCACAATGTTACAGAAGCAGACAGACGGCTTTGGAAAGCTCCATTAGTATCTCAACTATTCCCATTCTTGTGGGCAGAACCGCACCATGCGGACGTATCATTATTCTGTGAGGATAGGTCGTGGCAAAACGACTTTTCCAACAGTCGCTCTCGGATCACTGCGTGGGTCGCTCGCTTTCTTTTGAAAAGGTCGTGGCGTACAGTCCCCGTGGCTCGCTATCTCACAAACGTATCTGTCTGCTTTATTCAGTTGTCAAAGAGCTGTGGCGAAAGCGTGTTACTTTCATGTAAAAGCAGGTGCAGAGCAGGAAAGAGGGGATTGAACAAATCATGCTCTGCGGTTACTGCTTGTTATTCTTCTTCGATTTCTAAGGCAATATCAAACCCTAAAATCATTTTAATAAGTGCTTCTCTGATAAGTCCCTTTAACTCCATATCTACAACAATATAGACATTGCCGTATTCATCATAGAGTGGACGCAGACAGCACTTTGATATGTACGGGTCATAAAATGCCAGTATTTTTTCAATCGCTTTTTCGTCCCCGTCCATTGCCTGCGAAAGCAAGTAGTAGGACGGCTTCTTCATTGTGTGTTTCATTTGCTATCATTTCTCCTTTAGTATTTTTTTCATAAGCTCTAGTGAATTGTGTCGGTTTTGAAAAACACCACTTCTTGAAATATTTTGTCTTTTTGCAATCTCGGTATCGCTCATTTCCAAGAAATAATACATCAGCAAATTTTCTCGATTACGCTCAGACAAATGTTTCAAAGCTTCTGCCAGTTCATCATCACAAATACGAATATCACTACCACATACATTGAAAATCGTATAGTCCGTATCGTAGTCGTCCCAGACAGCCAGATTTTCTACAACGATTTCTGGAAGTTCACAAAAAAGCGTTTCTTCCTTTTGTCGTCGTTTTAATTTCTTCTGATAGTCCTTAACAACATGTCGGACAACTTTCTTCAAACAACTTTCAAAACGGCATTGAACTGTTTTCTGGAAGTCAGACGGTTTCATCAATCTCACCCCCTTTCCGTTACGACGTGAAAAGTGGTTATCCCTCTTTCCGCACCATATAGGGAACGGCAGGTGTGATTTGCTAAGTTGAAACCGAAAAAAGTCGAAAAAACTTTTTAACAAAGCAAAAACAGCCCGATAATGTGTAATTACACAAACGGACTGTTTTATAAATTCTATTGATATGAAATTTTAACTCATATAAAGGGTATAATGATTGTGATAGTGGACGGAAATATTTATCCAGTTGAGAACGGCAGAACGTTCTTCCGTATGCAATCATGGTATAGCCCCCTTTAACCAGAGCTATACCTTATTTACCCCTAAGAAAAAAAGGACAGTTCTGATTATATCCAAAACCGTCCCGTTATTTTTCAAGACGCACAAAAGTATATTATCTAGGAACGGTTTTTTTTATTTACCGCACACGATAACAGCTTTTGAATTATTACTGCATACTATATGCAATTTTAACACATTCTAAATATACAGCATGAAGTATAAACTCATGCTAGGTGATTTAAAATGAGAAAAGCAAAAGAAACACAAACTTTTGATTTCAGACCTTTAGGACTGGCAATCAGAGAAGCCCGTGAGAGAGCAGGGCTTTCTCGTAATGATTTAGGCGATAAAGTGTTCTATGGAGAACGCCATATCGCAGATATTGAAAATGTTGGTTCACACCCTAGTTTTCAATTATTCCATGATTTAGTTACCATGTTCAATATATCGATTGATGAATATTTCTATCCAGCAGAGAACGTCGTAAAAAGCACAGCTCGCCGCCAGATAGAAACCTCTCTTGATTTATTGAATGATAACGAATTAAAAATCATTCAAGGTACGATTGACGGTATCTTGAACAGCAGGGAGAGCAAGAAGTAATCAGCTTCTTGTTTTCCCTTTTTGCTATTCTGCATTATCTATTTGCTGATCTGCTCCGCAAGTAGCAAATAGTCTTAAATCAAACTTTTGTCTTTTTCGTAATCTTGTAAATATATTCTTCTGGTGTAGGACGTTTATTACCAAAATACTTTTTGAAATTTGCCTGCACCTCTGGGTCTGGACTGTTCATAGCTTCATCAATCGTCGCTTCAATATTTGTCCGAATATCAGCCAACGACACACCGCCAGCTTTTGCACCTGCTTTCAATGCTTTTTTTATATCTCGTTTTCTTAGCCCTATCATATTTCAAATAACCTTTCGTATGAATTTTCACATTAAATTCTTTTTTGATGTATCTATGATTTGTAAAGTACCTCGTTTTAATTGAAAAACTACATCAGCACGTTTCGCAACTTCACTAGAATGTGTAACAATAATCGCACATTTATTCAAATGATGTACACTTTCTTCTAAAATTCTCATAATCGACATTGCCGTATCTTCATCAAGATTTCCCGTAGGTTCGTCTGCCAAAATAATAGGTGCTTCGCTGGCTAATGCTCTTGCAATCGCTACACGTTGCTGTTGTCCGCCAGAAAGCTGTAACACATTTCGTTTCATTTCTTCTTTTGTCAATCCCATTTTTTCTAAAATCGGTTCGGGTGGCAATTTACTTGTCAACTTCACATTTTCCAATGGTGTCATATAATCAATCAGATTATATGCTTGAAAGATAAAAGAAACGTGATTACGACGATGATTTTCCAATCCCTTTTCAGCAATATCTTTTCCATTAAATAAAATCTTACCTTTTGAAGCACTATCCAGTCCACCAAGTAAAGAAAGTAATGTCGTTTTCCCACAACCAGATGTTCCCAAAATGACATATATCTTTCCTAGTTCCATTTGAGCATTGATACCATTTAGTACATTTTTCTTGTTATCATAAGAATATTTTAAATCTTGTATTTCCAAAACACCCATATTGTCTCCTTTCTACTTTGTCGGTGTAAATTCAAATATAAAGTCATTCGTATTTGCATTATCTTTTAATTCCCAATCATATTCATTTATATTTTCCATATTATTTGTTGTGTCCTCAGTTTCTAAAGTACAGCCACAAAACATTACAGAACAAACGCATATCAATAGAACTATTCCTATTTTCTTCATCACAAACTACCTTTCATTAACTCATTTTTGTCAATATTTCACGGGGCTTTAATCGCATGATTGAAATTGAAGATATCCCTGCTGAAATGACAACAATTCCAATTCCCAAAATAAATAACATAACCATTTCTTCTGATTGAACTTGAATATCTAAATCTGGCATAGTTATATTTGTATTCGCTACATCATCACTTGTACCGTTTCTATTATCGTCAACCAATCCCTCGGTATCTTCTGATATTTCAATTTGCTCTGGTGCATTTTGTAAATAACTTCCTACTTGATCTGCAACAACAGTAGCAGGGAAGTAGGAAAGGAAAAACGCAATGACTGCAATAAGAAGTACCTCTGTAATATATTGACTGATAATTGATGTTTTCCTTATTCCGACAGAAAGCAAAATTCCCGTTTCGTGAATACGAGTTCTTGACCACATTGTTAAAATAAGAGAAAGAATAATAACACTTGCAATGAAAATAATAACTAAAAATGTGGATACAAGATTAGAAATTTGTTGTAATGAGCTTGTTGCATTATCATAGTTTTCATTATTTTCTATAATAGAAAAGCCTTTCCAATCAACCGTCTTTATGTCTTTTATGGTAGAAATAATTTTCTGCATACTTTGAGGGTCAGAAATAGAAACTGTCATTTCATTAAAACCTTGAATAGCTGGACTGTTTTCTAAAGCAATGAGTGTAGCTAAATCAGCAATCATTAAATTCTGAATTTTGTCATAAGAAGTAACTTGTTCATTGATACTTTCCGTTTCATTTTGCTGAAACAAACCGACAATTTCTAGGTCAATTCCTTTATCTGTTTTAAGAATATCGCCCACTTGTATTTGATTTTTTACAGCTAAATCTTTGCTTAATATCACTTTGCCTTTATCTTGTGGGGTAATATGCCTGCCCTCAACTAAATTTATCTGTTTAGAAGTAAAATGTTTATTTTCTTCGCTTTTCCAAACACCTAAAATCTTAGTCGTATTCCTAAATTCTTCTTCTATCGGTATGTTTCCCTTAAAGAAATCAATCGTAGAAAATGCTGTAAGTGTTTCTGTTATTGCACTACAATACTGTACGCCTTTTATTTTACTTATTTCTTCAATCAAGTCTGGAGTAATTTGCTGGGTAGAATACATAATTGTACTACCATCTACCGCTTCTACATTCAAATAAGGGTTAGCTTCCGAATAATCATATCCGATTGTAAATTCTCCCCCTAAACTTTTGCGTAAATTATCTTGTGCTAATGACGAAGCCTTATCAATAGCCAACGCACTTAAAACAAATACTGCAATAAGAAAAAGAATACAAAATAGCAAAAAACTTTTTCCTTTTTTTCTGGTGGTATATAGCCAGCCACGCTTTATACAATTCATAAAAATGCCTCCTAATTTCATAATATCTGTTGCAACAACTATAAAATAACATCTCAATATGGAAGCAATATGAAATTTCAGATAAAATCAAAAAAACCTCCCACAATGAGAGGTTTCTAAAAATACAATGTAAAACACATACCTTGTAAAGCGTTCATTTGCTTAAATGTATATGTCAGATTTAATGACTTTGCTATCATATCAACGATATATAAACCAAGACCATTTCCACCGTCTTTTCTATTTCTGGCAAAATCTGGACGGTAAAATGGTTCAAACAAATGCGGAATTATACTCTCTGGAATAGGTGTACATTCATTTTTAACCATAATTTTGTTTTTTTGCAAAACTACCGAAACACTATGTCCCAATTCCGTATAAGAAACAGCATTTGATAATACATTTGAGAGTAGTTTCTCCATGTGCTTTTTTGAAGTATTTACAAGGCAAGTATCTTGAACAGTTACTTGAAAATCAATTCCTTTTGACTGTGAAATTAGTTGGTATGGTTCACAAATTTTATTTAGAATTTCCGCTAAATTAAATTCTTCGGTTTTTTCACTTCCAGCTAAAAAGTCTAATCGGGAAGTATCTAAAATTTCTTTAATCATGTGAGAAAGTCTATCTGCGATTTCTTTACACTCCAACAAATAAACATCTTTATTTTTATATTTTCCAACTCCCAAAATCATATTTTCTAAAATCGCATTTAAAGCAGTTACGGGAGTTTTCAATTCATGTGAAGCAGAACGCAGAAAATCAACTTTTAATTGTTCGGCTTCATTACTCTTTATCTTTTCATCTTCTAAATTGTTAATAGTCGTGATTAGATTTTTATATAATGTATTTACATTTGTAGCCAAGACACCTATTTCATCAAATGAATAAACAGAACATGATACCTCTTTCTTTAATTTTGCCATTTTTTCCGTCGTATCAGAAATTTCTTTAATCGGAGTTGTAATTACTCTTGAAAATAAAAAAGAGCAAATGAAAGCGATTATTATGCTAAGTATAAAAGAGAACGGAAACGCCCGTAAAATTGCTTCAGAAACAAACCTCTCTGTATTTAGAGCATTTTCAATCATAATTCCATTTTCTGATATGCTGTTTATACTTGATAACATTTGCGGAGCAAAAGTATAAATCATTATATGTGCAATAATAATGATAAATAGCATTACAGAAAATGTATAAAGAAAAATTTTAGGGAATAATTTCAATTTTTTCATAATCATATAATTTCCTCATATTTGTAGCCTACACCCTTTACAGTAATAATATTATCTATATCAAGTTTTTTTCTTAGGTTCTTAATATAAGTATCAATTATTCTGTCTGCAATAGGATAGCCGTACCCCCATAAATCATCAATAATCTGATTTCTCGTCAGTACAAGCCCTTTATGCTCTACAAGCAATTTTAACAAATCAAATTCTTTTGGAGTAAGGTCTATTTTCTCGTTATCTTTTTTCTTTGCAGTATATCCAGCAAAATCTACCACAATATCATTTATCTGTAATTGTTTCATATCACAATTTTTCCCACTACGACGCAATAACGCTTTTACTCTTTTTTCAAGCAAAATCATAGAAAATGGTTTTGTAATATAGTCGTCTACTTCTGCGTCAAAACAAGAAACTTGCGTATGTTCATTTTCGATTGCAGTTAATACAAGAACGGGAATAGAGCTATTTTCTCGAATTTCTTTCAAAACACTAATACCGTCTTTTTTAGGTAGCATAATATCCAATATTACTAGGTCAACATTATTTTCTTGTAACGTAATTATTGCTTGCACTCCGTCAAAAGCAGATAGAGTGCTATGTCCGACCATTTTCATATATTCGCTGATTGCTTCATTTGTATCATAATCATCTTCAACTACTAATAAATTTGCCATATTCTCACCTCAACGTATATTATACAAAATGAATGTGGAATAAATATGAAATTTGTTCAGAAAATAAATTTAGAGCATTTCTGTTTATAAACAAATATTGTAAAAGCGTGCAAATCTGGCAAGAAATGCACGCTATATCTGTTTATCCTACAATCTTCCAGTTACTATCCTTATGTAGTACAAGCTCGTACTGTGATACCTGCGTCGCCTTTGTCTGATTATCAATGAATTTTACCGCTACCTTGACTTTCACATTATCCCCGTCCTTTGTAAAGATAGGGTTTACAAATTCAGAATAAAGGTAGTCCCTGCCGATAGGTTCAAGTACATTACCAGATACATAATAGGCAAGCTCTTTTTCTGTGGCTGTTGGGTAGAGCTTAAAGAATGTTTCCAGAAATGCGGTAGCGTCATTGACAGTATCAGCGTCTACGCTTGCGTCTGCTTCTAGTGTCTTAGGCTCATAGTCTGATTTTTCGATTGCTGGTGCAAGGGTAGGGTTCTGAACGATTACCATATCCCCGTCAGCGTCCACATGGACTTTTACGGTATAGGTTGCTTTCACATTGTTTGTCTGTTCTCCCTCTTTTATCTGCTGATCTACTTCGTAGGTAGCAGAAAAAGTGTCCGTTCCCGACTGTTCAATACTCCATACAATCACATCTGTAACTGTGGAGCTGGTCGGTATATCCGTTCTGATTGTATCAATATTCAAGTCCTGCAATTCCTTTGTCAGATAACCGTTGATTGCCTGCGTCCTTGCTTCAATCGCTTCTTTGCTGTTATTCCATGTGTAATAAGACTTCGCAAAGTTCTTCACGAAATTTTCTATCCCGTTGGTGTCCTGCAAGCGAAGTTCAATGATTTCTTTTTCATGGGTCGTGTGTTGGTCGATAGCGGTAAAATTCTTATATACCCCAAAGCTCACGCTTGCGATAAGCACCCCCCACAACGCAATCACGGTTTTCTTATGTGTGCCTACCTTAACGGTATGCACCTTTTTTTCTTTTGGTTCTTTGAGAGTTTCTGTCTGTTTCTTATTCTTCTTAAACATATTTTTCAAGTCCTTTCTATTGTTTTACTCGTCCTGCACCGATTAAGTGCTGTTGCCAGTAACTACTGCTTAGGTCTGCATATCCTATCGGGTCGCCTGCATGGTACATCTGGTTATTTCCTACATAAATGCCGACGTGGGTTACATACGAACCAGCGTTATAGGTAGAATGGAAAAATACCAAGTCCCCAGCCTTTGCCTGCGAGAGTGGAAGATGTTGGGTTGCGTCATACTGGGCTTGTGCGGTTCTCGGTAAGGAGATACCAGCTTTTCCATAGCACCATTGCACAAGTCCGCTACAATCAAAGGAAGTGTTCGGGTTACTGCCACCATACACATACTTCCAGCCTTGATATTTCAACGCTTCATTCATAATCGCTTGTGCCGTCGCATTTGGTGTTAGTATATAAGTGTGGACAGGAAAAGTTGAACAACCTATACTATCAAGTGAAAAAGCAAAGGAGATGTTTTACATGGCGAAAAACCAGAAATCTTACACTCCGGAATTCAAGCAGCAGATCGTGGATCTGTATAATGCCGGAGGAACCTCGTATCCGCAACTGGAGCGTGAATATGGCGTAAATCGAAGCACACTCAGCAACTGGGTAAAACAGCTCTCCCCCATCAAAGTATCCGGGGAGGAGACGGTCACCCTTAAGGAGTATAAGGCTCTCCAGAAAGAAATCCAACGCCTTAAGATTGAGAATGAAATATTAAAAAAAGCGACCGCCATATTCGCGAAAGAACAATAGCCGAGATTGTTTCCTTTATCCAGAACAACTTAACCCGCTACTGTGTATCTCAGCTTTGCAGCGCTCTGAAATTCCCAAGGAGTACCTATTACAAGGCTCTGGTTTGTGTACCCTCAAATAAGCAGAAGGCATATGCGGAATTCGGCAGGAAAGTGAAACAGGCATATGATGACTCAAAACAAAGGTATGGGGCTGTCAAAATATGCCGTGTGCTGAATGATAATGGTACACCTTGCAGCGTCAAGAGGGTGCAGAGGCATATGGCAGAGCAGGGACTGCGCTCTATCGTAGTAAAGAAGTACAATCATCATGCCAACCATGGCAGCATCCCGGAGGATAAGAAAAATATCCTGAGGCGTGATTTTGGGACGGAGACCATCAACCAGAAATGGTGTACGGATATCACTTACATCCATGTACAGAAAGAAGGATGGACCTATCTGGCTTCTGTCATGGATCTGTGCAGCCGAAAGATTATAGGGTATGCCTATGGCACATCTATGACGGCGGAACTGGCGGTTAAAGCGGTAGAAAACGCATGCCTGAATGTCAGGGATACCGAGGGGATCATCCTTCATAGTGATCTTGGAAGTCAGTATACGAGCCAGGCATTTGAAGACTGCCTGGGCAGTAAAGGAATCCTGCATTCATTTAGTCGTAAGGGAAATCCATACGATAATGCCTGTATGGAATCTTTCCATTCCGTACTGAAAAAGGAAGAAATCTATCTTCATACTTACCAGGATTTAAGGGAAGCTCGCAGAGCAATCTTTAAATACATAGAGGGCTGGTATAACCGTAAACGGATCCATAGCTCTATCGGTTATCTGACACCACAGCAAAAGGAGGATGAGGAACTCAAAAAAGCAGCATAATCTTTCAACTTTTTTTGTCTAAAGTATTGACATAGATCCACATTGTCAAAATGTGCCACGGTCAGATATTGATTGACTAATTCCACATAGAACATATTTCCATAGCCATACCGCCAGCCCCCATTCTTTGCAACGGCTATCGGGTTGGTGTAGGTTACTTTCTTTCCACCCGATTTTTCACGGGCGAAGTTCTCTGCAAGATTAAAGGTGTGTTTCTTTCCTTTTCCTGCCACATATCCCACATAGCCACCGCCATAGTTATAAGACTGTATTGCTACATTCAAATCGTCGATACCTTGATTTTTGCAGGAAGAAAGCAGGGACGCAAAATACTTACACCCCTGCTTGATTGAGCTTTCCGTATCTAAAGAGTTGGGCGGTAAACCAAGACTTTCCGAACTCTGCATAACATCTTCTGCCGTACCGCCACTTTCTACTTGAATGATAGCCAGTAACACATTGACATACTCGGAAATGCCGTATTCTCTGGCGTATTTTTCCACCATAGGCTGATGTTTCAAGACTTCTGCGGATAAGTTCATACCCGTAATGCCAGAAGAAAAATTGCTGTTCTCGTCGTCGCTGTCCGCACTAATCAACACTCCAAAGAAAAGCACCAGAGAAAAGAGGATAGGAAACAGACTGCCGATAAGAGCGATATGTTTCAGTTTCATTTTTTCTTCTGTCCTTTCTTCGTTACAAGGTTACGAGTTTTCTCTATGGTCTGTTGGTTCTTCTGGACGCTCTGCGTCTGCTGAACCTTTGTCCTGCGGTCTTTGGTGTAATTCTGGCGTGTTTCCTGCGATACCACTTTTTCTACATTCTGCCTATGTACTGTCTGTGCAGGCTGGGTCGCTTTCCTATCAGAAACACCAGAAGATAACGGACGCTCTTTAATAACATTTGTCTTGACTGGCTCACTTGCTTTTGAAGTGGTCGCTGTGGCAGGACGTTTCACTTCCTGCGTTTTTTCAGCACTCGGCTTTGAAGCTGTGGCTGGTCGCTCATGGGGACGGGTAGCTCCCGTTGTCGCTGATCCGTCAGCCTTTCGCTGTGCCTGCCTTGCTTCTTGTGCCTTTTGAAGCTCCATACGCTTGTCAGCGATACTCTGTCTATGCTGTTCCTGCTTTTCTAAACGTCCCGTCTGTCTGGACTGCTGTTCCTGCACCATGCCACGCTTGAAATCAGACACGCTGGACTTTGCCTTTTCCTTTGCGGAATACACCGCATAAGCGGTCTGTGTCGGCATATCCTTGATATTCTCTTTGACAGCGTTTGCTTTGTCTTTCACTTTATTTTTCGTATCTAAGACAGCACCCACCTTTGAACCTGCACGCTGTCCCATGCTGGAAGTGGTATTGCCCCGACTGTCTTTTGTAGCTGTGTTCCTTGTCGGTTTTCTGTTTGAAATCGTGCTACCTGCCACCGCACCAGCGACACCGCCAGCCGTAACCGCACCAGCAAGCCGTCTTTCCATACGCCTAGCTCTATGTCGCATAAACAGATACGGTCTGTGGAATATCCTGCGTCCCATGTTTTGACTGTCGCCAGCGTTCAAAGAAAACATATTCATTAAGTCGCCTAACTTGATAAAGATACCTGCAAAACACACTATCTGTAAGAACGCCACCATAAAAAACGGGTACTCTTTGGAGATGTTATAAAACATACTGGAAATACTGAACGCTACCGTTACAATGAGCGTAATTCCTGCCCGTGTCATTATGGTATTAAACACCCTCACGATTGCCTGCTTTGCCAGATTTTCTTGACTAGGTATCATAGAAAGAAGAAAACTGATAGGTAAAAACATTGCAAAGATAATAAAAAGTATCTGGCTTAACATCATTATCCCCGTCAATAAGAATACAAAGATTGTGATACCTATATTAAAAATGAATAGGAAGAACACCATGCCTAAACGGTTCACGACCTGCGGTATCGTCAGATTGTTGTTGTCATTGTCCTCGATTTCTGTTTTCACGACTTCTTCTCTGGTTTTCCCGTCCTCGTCCTCTGGGCTTGCCGATACAAGAGCTTCCACACGGTCTGCCCCGATTTCCTCTGCGTTGCTGTTACCGAATTGAAGTAAAAGCCACGGCTGTTCCACTTGAATAGAAAATAAGCTGTCCCGTATCAAGTCCACGCTGTCCTTGCCCTCGCTGTCAGAATTAGGGAGCATGATTTTTGTTCCCAAATCAAGTGAAGCGGTACTGATGTCTGATGAAAACTCATTTATCTTCTTGATGTAGTCGGGAGCGTAAGCAATAAACGAAGCGGATAGTACGAACACCACAAGAAAATTGATAACCGCTTGAACCGCTTTGCTGGTTTCTCTTTTTATCAGTCCCGTATAGGCAACATAAATACCAATGATTAAAATTATCAGTAATAGAGAACCTACATAAAATCCCGTACTCCCAAAACCATTCTCGGTAACGCCTGCAAGTGTCTGTATGCTCTTTCCGATACTGTCTGCCATATCATTGATGAAGTCCAGTTTGTAGGCTTCCTGCACCACATAGCCCGTAGCATTGCTTAAATAAAGGCTTATCGTCCAGATAAAGTTGGTAATGCAGTAAAGCCCGTACTGCACCGATTTTCCAATCCCGTCCAGCCAGTTCCACGGAAGCCACGACCAGCTATTATCCACATAAAAATCAAGCTGGTAGTTGGAAAGGGGATATTTTGAATATAGATTTTCTGCGTTTATGGTATCGTCCACAAGCCCCGTCGCATGAGCCACCGTCCCCAGAAGTGAAAGCAGGATAAGGGAGAGTGCCACCACGAACAGAGCCATTTTGAGAAAGTGAAGTATCTTCTTTTTTGTGAACGCACCTTTTATCCTTTCTTTCATCACTCCACCTCATTTCTCTGTACGGGCGGTCTGGTATCAAAGGCGTGTAGCAGTTCTTCAAAAACTGGGTGTATCTGCACCACACCGACACGCCCGTATAAGTCCTGCAATAAGCATTGTCCGTTCTCCAAATCACGCAAGCGTTTCTGGTTATTTTCGTCGTCCTTGTCGATACCGAAAAATTCTAAGGTCTGCTTTATCTCGTTGATGTCAGTAGAACGAAAGGCAAACTTCAAGCCGATATTGTTTTTCAGACTTTCCTTTGACACGTCGCCAGAAGATTGTGTAACGAAATAAACGCCTGCCTGCATAGCTCGTCCAGCACGCACCAGCTTATTTGATAAGGTTTCTCCTTGTGCCACATTTAAGAACGCCCACGCTTCGTCAAGGTCTACAATCTTAAAAATACTTCTGTCCGAATGGATAAAATCAAGAGCAAAGGTACTAATCACAATCAGCATAGACACCGACAATAATTCAATGGTCGTGTATTCCTCAAAGGTCGTGTCCTTATCTGGCAACACAAGGTCGGCTACTTGAATGATATTGAGCTGGTTATCCAGACTGATAGCATTTTCTACCGTACCGTCTGAAAACAGCAGGTGTGCAAAGTCGTAGTCCGTGAAGCTGTCGATATGGTCTGCAATATTTCTTGATATGGGCGTATCTTCACGGCGTAGCTCGTCTATCACATGGAGCAAGCCCCGACTGTCGCTCTGGGTAACGGAGCGAACCGCTTTACGAAGTACGGGGAATTTTTCGCCGTCCCTAGAGGAAATACCCGTAAGGAATGTCAAGATGTCGATTGCCAGACTTTCAGCGTCTTTTACATTCTTCATAATCACGAATGGGTCAAGAAGTCCTGCATTGTCCTTGTCGCTGGTAAGATTTACGATATTGATTTCATGGGCGATTTCTGGGAGCGTTTTTTTCCAGTTGCCACGCTCTGATTTTGGGTCTAAGATAACCGCTTGTCCCCCAAAGAGAACCGAATAATACACCAGAAGATTGTTACAGAACGACTTTCCACCGCCAAGCGAACCGACAAAAGCAGACGCAAGGGCATTTGTAACTGTACCTTTCACACCTTGACTGGCAAGGGACGGTTGCAGGTACACATTTCTTCCCGTATCAACGGAATAGCCCATATAGATACCCGTAGTTTCCCCTAACTGCTGTGTCGCACCAAAACCAAGCCCTGCCAAGAAGTCTGATTTTACATACTGCACATAGTCGTTGATATATCGCTTGCTGGCAGGAAGAAATTCAGAATGAAGCCCCAGCATATCCCCAGCAGGACGCACCAGCTTTACATTGAGGTCGTCGTAAAAGTCCTTGACTTCATCACAACGGCGTTTCAGCTCGTCAAGATCGGGTGCAGACACCCGTATCACGTAGCTTAACTTATACATACTTTCTTTGCTCTGGTCTAAGTCTGTTTCCAGCTCGTCCACGCTATCTAATGCGTCCACCACATTTGAGCTGGTTTCACTTCCTGCTTGATAAGCGTGATTGTCAAGGTCTTTCAATTCCTTTTTCTTGTTGCGGACTGTTGTTAATGCTTTTCGATTTTCCACGATTTCTACATTCATAGAAGTATCAACGGGGAATGTGAATTGCTGTTGCTGGAAATAGAAGATTTCAGACGACGGAAAATCAAGCTCCCCGACAATCGTATTGACAGTAAAGTAGGACGCATAACTTTCCTTGTCCTCATGTTCCAATCGTAAATACCGCTGGCTTTCCTCAATCACACACCTTGTCGGACGGATAAGGTCGTAGTATTTTATCAGCGTTTCTTTGTTCAATTTTTTCTTTGGTAGCTGGTACTCATAATCTTCATAGGCGATACCGTCCCTGCCGTAAAGATGTTCCATGAGATACCCAAAATCATTGATTTCCAAGCGACGCACCTTAAAGCGACGGGAGATTTTATTTTCCAGTAACTTTTCCATTTTCATGTAACGGTTGATTTCATCATTCGGCATGGAAACAAAATCATTCATCAGCGAGTGGTTCACTTCATGGAGAAATTCTGTGAACGTCAGCCAAGCCGATTTTTTGATGTTCTTCAGATTAAGCTGTTCTTCCGTAACCATGAGCTTAAAGCCAAGAAAAAAGCGGTAATCCACTTGATTGTCCCCAATCATAGATACTAACGCTTCGGTCTGTTCGTCTATTTTCTGGTAAGCAACTTCCTTTAATTTTCCAGTTACCAGTTTCTTTGACTGTTCCTGCATACTGCGGATTGAGCTTTCTGTGGCAATCTGCAAGGCATGAATTTTACCCTCACGGGACTGTGCGATAAGCTGTCGAAAGCTGTCATGCACGATAAATTTCTGCTCTGCGGATAAGAAAGAATAGTTGTACGGTATCAGCTCATAGTAGGCGAATACCTCATTGTCCTTGTTCCAGACAAGGTTATTGTCAATATATTTTATCGGGAACATAGTTCACACTCCTTACTGCCGTGATTGTTTCATTCAAGGTCTGCTTATGCAATTTTACGGCTTTTCCTGCATAAGTGATTTTAGGTCGCAACGCATAAGTTATCTGTGATTTCAAAAAGCTGTACGGCTTCTTTCCGTCAAAGGTTTTCTGCGACATAAACCAAGTGAGAGCAACGGGAATACCGAAGTATTTGAGAAATGCTCCCTCAATCATGGAAAGTGGGGGAATATCCCCAAACAGAATGATGATAAATTCCGTAATCACAAACCATGTAATCTGTGTAAAAGTAACGGGAAAGGGCAAGTTAAAATCATTGATTGCATATAAGACTTTTTCCACGTTCCAGATACCCGTGTAAGATTTAATCTTTTTCAAGTTCTTTCAGCTCCTTTCGTAAGTTCTTCAAAGAGAAAAGGACAGCCATTTTCAGACTGTCCCTTAAAGAGAAATACGCTGTCAGTAGCAACAATGCTTGTCGCTGATCTTCCAGCGTTAATATGGTATCTCGCACATACCTCGGCTTGTTTCAATGAAGCAACCGCCCATATCCAAATCTCGCCCGTAGGCTTCATAGTCAATGTAGTTCTGCAAACTGGGTGGAATATCCCCAAGTGCCTGCAATTCGTCTATGTAGTAGTAGGCAACGTCTGTCATGGTTTCACAGTCGGGATAATAATAAATATCGTCCTTATGTTCCACGACTTCTTCCAGCGTCCCGTAGTGGCTGATAAATTCGTCCAGACATTCTACGATATAGTCGGGAAGTTCCTCTATCATTTCATACATCTCGTTGAGTTCTTCAATGGAAACATACTCACCAATCGCAATCGGGAAGTTATCGGTATCATGGATTGCGTATTCCTCATACTGTTCATTCAAGCCGATTTTTTCTTTCACATCTTCCTCGTCAATGGGAAATGTGAACCAAGCACCGACTAAATAGCCCTCGTTGTATTTGCCAAGATTAGCAATATAAACCGCCATATCATCAATCATAAGCACCACCTCATTTCCTACTCTGGCAGTTCAAAGATACCGTGTTCTGTTACTAAAAATTTCCCGTGTTCCTGCAAGTGAGAAGCATAGGCTTCAAAGTCAAAATAGTAGGCTTGACAGTCCTCGGATAAATGTTTGAACGTCGGGTCGTTCATCAGCTTTTGCTTTGCAACATCTATCATGCTTTTGCAGTTGGGATAAACCGTAATCACATTCCTGCAAATATAAAGTGCTTCTAAATTTTCATATACGGTAAGAAGTGATACATATTCTTCCTGCATATCACTTGAAAGCTGACGGTACATAAAATCTAATTCGTTGAGCTGGTACACGCTTGTATGTTCGTGAACTTCATCAGCATAAGGCAACACCTTTTCGATAATACGGTAATCCCCACTTTCTGCACCGACACCTAACTTTTCTTCAAACTCGGCAACATCTATCGGCAGTTCAAACCAGTATGATGTTGTTTCTTCGCCAGTTGTTCCTCTCGTTTCCACCAGCACCCTTGTTTCCTGCATTGTTCCTCACGTCCTTTCTGTTGTTTTATCACATCTTTTATGGTCTGGTACGACATACCAAACACATACTTTGAAAAATCTTCTAACTGTCTTTCTTCATAGTCGGCAGGGTTCAGTCGTTTCATTTCATGCCATACCTTACGCTTGTAAGAGGGCAGGTCAGAAATATAATCACAGCCGACCTTTGCCTGCATATCCTTAAAAATATCGTTCATTTCATCCCTCCAATCTGAAATTTGGGTATGAAAAAAGCAGTCAATCCTAAGACTAACTGCTTTGTGTGTAGGGATATAAAATTGTTTTTAATCTTGAATAGGTATCCAAATTTCAATAACTGAATTATCTCTATTCCAATGGAAACGGTAATCATATTTTTCAAAGTGCAGGATAATATTTTTTATAGGGGTATATGGTGTATTAGGAATAATTTCCTGATAAATTTTTCCATAAGTTTCATATATTTTTTCCATAGCACCGATATGCTCCATGACCAAATATTTATAAGACGGTATTTCTTTATACAGAAAGTTGTCTGGAATAATAGTTCGCTTTGGTATAGAACAGAAATAATAAAGTTTTCCATTTCTCCGTTCCATAAAAGCATATTTTACCCAATTTTCCGATTGTGAAAGATATGATTTCTTCAAATTACTGTTAAACTTTCTCCAAAACTGCGTACTAATCTGAATATTCCTTTTTTGGTAATTCGTAAGCTCTACTTCCTGCCCAATAACTGAAAATGCGTCTAATTCTCTTATAGAATAATTCATCATTTTACTTTGTGAGCAGTGATAACGGTATAACTGTACACATTTATTGTAATGATACAATTATCAATCGTTATGTACCAGTTTTTCCCTTTTCTTATAATTTCTGCATTAGAAAGACTGATTTTTTCTTTGCACCATTCAATCACGTTTTCTACATTCAAAGATAAGTTCTTTTTAATTCTAATAACGCCAAGTTCAGTTGTATGAAGTCTATCCAAGTTTTCCAGTAATTCATTTGCCATATTTTGACACCTCATTTTTCAACAGATTTATTTGTATATTTCATATCCCAATTATATCATTCTCATACCAGCACCACAATAAAATTTTATGCACCGATAATCTTATTGAACAGCTCTAACAGTACATCTTTCACACCACCAGCATTGAATACCAAGCCGACAGCAATCAAGGCAACTACCAAGAAGCCGATAAGTTTTGAAAACTCACGCTTGAACCCTAAGTAGATACCGATAACCACAATCGCCATAAGCACTAAGCTCTGTGCGTTTGATAAAAACCATTGATATAAATTTTGTCCGAAATTCATTTAATTGTCCTCACTTTCTTTTAATTGTTTCATTTCACAGTCAGCTTCTTTGCCGACATTCAAAATACACATCAAGACTACGCCGATACCCATTCCCATAGATACCAGCAGGAAGTCTTTTAATAATACCCACATTTTTTATCACTCCTAACTTTCTATCAAATCTTTTGCAGGGGTCGTCTGCTGTTTGATTATCATTTCATGCTTTTCTGTGAGCTTTGCCTGCTGTTCGATAGTTTCCATGTAGTCTGTACCGTTTCCTTTATCAATCTTTTTCAGCATTTTCAAGGTCGGTGCTACCTGCCTTTGTACCCAACGCAATGTACGGTCTAAGGTATAAGGTTCTGGCTTTGTCGTCAGCTTCAAGCTCTGTCTGTTATCGCCGATAAACCACGCCCAGCGGTCATTGAGTTTCCAGTCATTTTTTCGCTTGTCTGGTTCTTCATCAACAAACCGCACATACTGGTTGATGATAGAAAAGGCGGTCTGTTCTGCGTCATAATAGGTCAGCAAATCCCGTACTGCATAATAGGCACGTTCATTTCTAAGCCGTATCTCAAAACGGTTGATAATGTCGGCTTCATCAAGCGGTGTACCTAATTTGACATACTGTTCATAGTCTTTTTCATAGATACAGAAATACACATCTGATTTCAGCGAACCAAGATAAAGGGTACGTCCCATATATTCTCTGTCGTCCTCTCTGTGCTTGATAAGCTCGCCCGACTGGTAAAACTTATAACTTCTGGACTTTCCGATATATTCCCGTTTCCTGCATTTTTCCGCAAGCTCTGGAATATCCAAAATGCCCGTATGGTCGTTGATAGCAAGGTCGATACGCTTCATCACGCCACCGTCTATAAGTGCGTCCATAAGAAAGTCATACCAGCTTCTCTGTTGTGCCAGCAGGTAACTTTCAAACTGTCGGCAACCACGCCCCTTTAACTCTAAAAGGACACCTTTTTCTTCGTCTGCCGACGTATAGATAAAGATGTCCCCTAATGAATAATGCTCCGTATAGCTGTAATGTCCGTAATCTTCATGGAGCATATAATTGATGTTCAGTTTTAATATATCTTTGATGATGTGCTGTATATCCAGCGTGGGAAAACGAATTTTTACATAATCAAACAGCATGGTAAGCGGTGCTTCTGGATTGAACTTTGCCAGTTCTTTATGCAGAGTTTCCAAAAGCTCCTTTGACGGCTTCATTTTTCCGCTTTCTATCTTGTTGAGATATTCCCTTGTGATACCAGAAGCCACCGCCAGCCTGCCTTGTGAGATACCGTAAGCAATCCGTTTCTCCCGTAATTCTTTTATCCATTGTTCTTCATTCAGAACCATACCCCCAATCTGTAAAGTGTGAAGTTTTTTAAAGCGCCTTCACAGCCGATTTTTGCTAGGAAATCATGCCAGAAGCCTTATGTTTCCTATGTTTTTTATCTATTGTCTATTTGCAAACGTACCCCTCTGTTAGATACCGAGGGGTTTTACCTGCTGGCGTGGCTGACGCCACACCAGCAACGGCTAGTCCGTGCCGTCGCCTTTCGCTTCGCACGTCGCCGTCCCGTCCTGCCTTGCTTGTGCAAGAAAACCGATTGTCTGCAAAAAATCATGTCCTTTCGGGACTAAAGGCGTGTAAAATTCACTTATGACGCTTGTTCCCACATCACAATAGCCACGCCCTTTGATACGCTTTTGGAAAAACTGCTTTTTCACATCTGAACCAAACAGCATACCGTAACCTAACTCGCTGATACGCCCCAATCCCACACGGAAATTGAAGTTATCTCTGATACCGTCCGAGAAATATTTTGCGTCTGGACGCTGGCAGGCAACGATAAGGAAATAACCTGCTTGTCGTCCTAACATGACGATTTTCTTTAACTGGCTAAGTAAGCCCACACTTTCTTTTGTCCCTAGCATTTCAAAAAACGCCACATATTCATCAAAGATAAGAAAGCAGGGTGGCAGTCCCAGATAGGCGTAATTTTCGCCCGTCTTATAGTTCGGGTGTCGTTTCATTTGCTCGCTTCGCTGTACCATGCCCTCATAAAAAGCATTGACACAGTCTATCATTTCTTCTTTGGTGTGATACACGTTTCCCATGACTGTTCCCAAGTCTGCTAAGTCCGCATTTTTCGGGTCTAAGATGTAAAGGACAGCGTTGGTATGCAGTAGAGCTTCAATGAGCGTCAGAAGAAAATATGTTTTACCGCCACCAGTCCCACCAGCAATCAAAGCGTGAGGGAGTGCGTCATATTCCCAGACAAGATTTTTCATCAGTCTAAGACAGCCGTTCTCTGCCCGTACTTCATCAATGGTAATGCGGTTCGCTATCATATCATAAAGCAGGGTATATTCGATATAGCCGTCATGCAGGGTCTTGTCGGTCAGCTCACAATACAAGCCACTTTCCAATTTATCCTCTAACCGTAAAAGCTGGTCTTGATATTTCCCCAGCGTAATTTCACAGCGGATATGAAGCAGTCCCTTTTCCATTTGATAATAAATCTTTGGAAACCAGACGATTTTTTCCCTTGATCTGCTTTGCAGGTCAGTAAAAAAACCACTGTCTTGTACGGTATCGGCTTCATACCACTTATTTTCCAGTATCATTCGTGCCAGCTTTTGACGGTGCAGGAGCTTCTTGAAACTGTCGTAACAGAAGCGGTAGTACAGAAAAGCGACCAATGCACAAACACCAGTCGCTATCAGTATGGTTATGAAGTTGTAAGGAGAAAGCGTCAAGCCGTTCTCTAACAAGCTGAAATGCTCCCAATCGGTACACATGAACTGTTTTATATTCAGTAGCAAAAGAACCGCCACAAATACAAACAGAAGCGTCCCTATGGAAAAGTGGTAAACAAGGTGCTTGTCGCTGGCTCTGATACGGTGTCCTTTATTCCAAATCTTTTGCATAAATCAATCACTCCTTTCTGGGTATAAAAAAAGTGGTCAATCATATAGACTAACCACTTTATTTCTAAAGAAACCATGTCCAATTATATAGTAGAAAATTACATGCACAAGCTAACACCAAATAGATAACTGGCTCGAAGTTTCCCAATGAAATAGTTCGCTGTTTTTCTTTTTTATTAAAGAAATGATTTCCAATCATTTTCCACACTACATATCCTAAAACCGCACCTAATGTATTCATCAGCAAATCATCAATATCTACCAAACGATTAGTTGGTAATTGAGCAAATTCGATAAATATTGAAAATGCCAATCCTGTTAAGGCTACTTTTATCGGATTTCTAAAATTTCTCCATATATAAGGCAATAGAAATCCTAACGGCATAAGCATAATTATATTCATGCAATAAGTGAATAAACCGTCTGACTGAAATGGGATAATTCCTATATTTGCTTGTTGAAAAGTTTCAATCAAACCACCTTTTGAAATAATATCCCATACAGAACCGATACCCGTAACAGAAAAAACAAGCCATATATAAATCATCATAGTGTAAGTCCAAAAATAATGTGTAGAAGTTGATTTTTTCTTACACAACGATAAAATTACTTGATATAGCATTACTGGAACCACAGTTAAAATAATAGGAATAGTCATCATTATAATCATTATTCTCACTCCTCTCTGAAACTATATTTAATATATTATCATACAATTATGAATAAAATCTCAAAGATAAGCAAAAGAATTTCTTGATTTTCTACAATTTTATTTTTTCGGCTGTCCCTGCGGTGTATGGTTCTGTGGATTACCTGTGTTCTGATTGCCTTTATTCTTCAACACAATATCCTCTGCTTTTACATACCAGTCCACATCTGCACCCGTATAGGTCTTTCTTGATACCGTATCGGCTACGGGATTGACAAGCTCCACGACTGCATTGTACGGAAATTCCCTCAACGGTACTTCTGGCGGTACAGACACGGGGATAATTCCACCATGCAGACTGCACTTCAAATCATAGATACGCTTTTTAAGCTGGGTACTCGGTGTCCCGTCCTCGTTCTGCAAGAACACATCACGCACCGCTGTAAATTTTAATTCTCCAAATGTTTTTTCTTTGTCAATAACAAACCCGTTTGATAATCTCATAAATTCTTCACTCCTTTACTTTTCTTCAACTGCTACAATATCATCAGCAACTAACACATAATCGGTATGTCCCATATCCCCGATTGCGTAACCTCTGCCGTATAACTTCGGATTGACAAGTTTTACTTTCTGCTCATACTTGAAATGCTTTTCGCCAGCCTGCACGGGAATTTCCACCACAACATTTTCGCCTTTCTGTACGTCAGAATAAAGGTTATAGCTTCGTCTGGCTAAGACCCTGCGGTTATTTTTATCTCTTTCAAAGACTGGCTCGCTTTCGCCTGCAAATTCAAGAGTTCCAAAAGACTGTGCCATATCTGGCACGACATATTTCATTTCCATATTGTTTTACCTCGTTTCTTTCTATATTCGATAAGTTTTTTGATTGTGATTTCTTATTCTGGCGGTTTGGGAAGTACCAGCAATCCCCCAGATAGTAAAGGGTAAAATCAATGCTTACGCACCCTTGACTATCCGTGTTCTTGCAGGTTGTAGGCAGACAAGCCAGAATAAGCAAAAGTCTGCCGTTTGACAGCTTCGGCGGAGAGCGTGATTTTTCTTTCATCATACCATTACCGCCTTATGATTTCTTCAATTTACGGCGTTTGTAAAGATATGTTCCAGCCAGTCCACCAGCAGACGCAAGCAACATCACAACAAATGCCATTACATTTGTACTGTCGCCCGTTTTGGGACTGTCGCTAGGTCTGTTAGGCTTTTCTGGTGTCGGTGGTGTTTCGGGTTTCTCTGGTTCTTCTGGCTTTTCCTTAAAGGTAATTGTCTGTCCCTTATCCTCAATATCCTTATGCTCGGTAACTTTCTTCGGCTCGTCTGGATTGCTTAAATCGTACAATTCTTCAAAAGTTACAAGCTGTTTGCCGTCAAGAGAAGTAGCGTCAAACGTAAAGGCAACTTCTACTTTCATAGTTTCGCTGTCAGCAGTAAACGTATAATCACTTTCCACACGCTTTCCATTGATAAGAAGTTCTGCATTTTCTTCTTTCAACATCTGCCAGCCCACAAGTTTGTACTGTGTACCGATTTCTAAGCCCTCTAAGGTTACGGTATCAATGATTGTAACGTCTTTTCCAGCTTCAATCTCTTTGTTGCCGTCCTTATCGGTAGCAGTCGTATGAATTTTGATGATACGCTCTGTGATAAGTACGGTTTGCCCGTCGTCCTCAATGTCCTTGTGTTCCGCAACTTTTACGGGTTCGTCTGGATTGCTGAAATCATACAATTCTTCAAAGGTAACAAGGTTCTTGCCACCTAAAGCAGACGCATTGAATGTATAGGAAATTTCCACTTTCATTTCTTCCTCATCAGCGACAAAGGTATAATCGTTTTCTACACGTTTCCCGTCAATAAGAAGTTCTGCGTTTTCTTCCTTTTGAAAATTGTAACATTAAATGCGAAAGGAAGCGAAAGCCTCCCGACGCATTATTTTTTTACCACAAAACGGGCAACACTGGCCCCTCGGCCATTTTGTAAAGTCTGTATTTATCGGTGAAGGATAACAAGTTTTAAGTCCGGTTTTTAAGGTGAAAACCGGGCGGCGGTGGAGAGCAGCAACGCCTAAAAAGGCTCCATGTCGTTCAACAAGTTTCCGGCTTTTAAGGTGAAAGCCGGTACGGTCAAGGCGGCCCAGAAAAAAGACGCCAGCCGGAGCGCGGGAGGCCGGTTGAGAAGTACCCGCCCGAAAATGCAGATTTTACAAAATGGCCGGAGTATGCACCCACACCACAAGGAGGTGAGAACGTGAGAAACTACCGATATTTGACACTGGCAGACCGCGAGGCTCTGGAGTCCCGCTATCTCAAAGGAGAACGCCCGCAGGATATAGCCGACTCTCTCGGCATGCATGTGGCGACTATCTACAAAGAGCTGAAACGCGGGGACACTGGGGATCTTGACTGCAACATGCGGCAGGGCTACAACGCAAAGCTGGCCCAGCTGCGGCTCCAGCAAAACCTCAAACGCCGAGGCAGCAAGGCCAAACCTGAACAGCAGAAACTTGAAACTGTCACCACATAACGCACAAGAAAGGAACACTCCGCCATGATGTTAGAAGAATTTGAAAAAAGAACGGGCTACTTCCCTACCATGGAAGAATACGCAGCGATCGAGAAGGCTTATATGGAATTTAGCGGCGACAAAGACGCCTTTTGCAAAGCCTACAAAAAGAACGAGGACGGGATCGCCGAAAGGATCCAGCGCGAGGTAAATATGCAGCACATCAACGCGCAGAGCGAGGCCGAGAGAGCTCAGAAGGCCATGGAAGAACGGATCGCGGAACTGGAGAAGGCGCTGGAACGCGAGCAGGAATGGCGGCCCTACGAGGACACCGACAACGTGCAGCAGGCCGACTACGAAAGACTGGCGAGCCAATCTGACACCGAGCACATGAGCGACGAAAAGGCCAAGGATCTGCTCTATGAGTGGTACGGCTTCGCCAAGGAGAAGATCAAGATCCACCGGACGCTCCCGCGGTACGAAGTCAACCGGCACCGGCAGCTCCGCAAAGTCGGAGAAATCGACCGGGCCCCGCTCTACAATGCGACCGACTGGAACTATATCCGCTTCGACTGCGGCTGCATGAGCTACGAGCTTTACAACGACAACCTGCGGCCATATATGCACTGAAAGGAGGCACCGGCATGGCAAACACTGACGACTTCAAATATGACGCCGCTCTCTTGTGCCGGGCTTCGTTTCCGGCCGTTCTGGAGGACGGCGGCCGCCCCGGCATTGTGGAGGTATCAGTTTACCGGCTCAACGCCGTGGCCGCCACCAGCTATTCACTTGACGGGGAGGATCCTCTGCTCCATTTCCTCGGACTGGATAAAACAGATACATACATCACCCGGCATGAAATTGACGACCTTTTCACCGTCGTTCACGCCAGAAGGGAGGCAGAACCATGGCAGCAATAAACACGATCGCAAAAGAATGGGCTGGCGAGCTCCGCGACGGGATCGCGTGGGTGATCGTCTGGAAAACCGGTCGGAGCTGGAACGCTACGGCGGTATGGCTGAACAGTGACAACGACACCTTCGAGCCGGAGGATCTGGAGCGGGCCCGCAAGATACTGGAGCAGGATCCAAACGCTGTTATGCTAAATGGCTACTACTGCGGACACTTCGGCGAGGACATGACCGTGGCAGAGCTGGCGGCAGGGATCCGCTGGCACTACGAGAACGGCTACAACCTGCTGGACGGCTCGACGGCATTTCCACCGGGGCCTATGGAACACCTGGCAGATCAGCAGCAGGAAACAGATAAATGCCCAGCGCCCAGCGCTCTGTATATTGACGGGAAATGCTTCACCGGACAGATCACAGAGCTGACGCTTCCGCGCTTCTCCCCTCCTGAGCTGAACCTCCCAGAGCTTCGGAGCCCGCCCAGCATGGAGCTGAACCTCACGATCACACCGAACACGGCCGCGGCTATTCTGGAAGCCCTACAACCGGCAGTGCTACGCTTTTTCGAGGCGCTTGTCAACGCTGCAAGGGAGGCGTGGGCTGGGATCAAACGATCGGCCAAGGCGGCGGGCAGGATCGTGGCCCGGATCGCTGGCAGGTGCATAGACGCCATGCTCTACAAAGCAAACGATCACCCGAAATGGTGGCACTACTACAAGCACGCTAAAAAGTACCGTGTGCGCAAAAAATACCGGCGACGACTGGAGCAGCAACTCTGTGATAAGCTGCTGGCCGCCGCTGCTGGATAGGAGGTGGACACATGAGCAAATCTAAACCGTACCGCGTATGTCCGAATTGCGGCTGCAATTTGGATCCCGGCGAGCGTTGCGACTGTAAAGAACGCGCGGAGCTGGACGCCGCCAAAGAAGCCGCGCAGCTGGCAGCAGACCTGACGCACATAGACCGGCGCGAGCCCGTACTCATGCCCGGCGCATAAGCGGCGCACGCTATGAGACATGCCGCGAGTGCGGGCTGGAATGGAATATAAGCAAACAAGCGACGATCCCGTGGTATGGCTATCTCTGCCCGCGGTGCCGGGCAAAGTATAAGCAGCCACGCAGGATCCAACCGAAAGGAGCAAACACATGAGAAACGAGGTTATTTTTGACAGAAAAGGGATCCCGGACATTATGGTGGTATTCACACCGGACGAGCTGGGCCTCCCGGCAGAAATCAGAGGCAAGGCCGTGAAGGAGTACGCGATCAGCAAGTACCCCAACACCCTGATCGGGGGCGTGCCCCACTCCATGCCCTACCAGCAGCCCGCCGTAAATATCAACCACGACGAGGCGATCCGGCTCTGCGAAAGCAAAGGCCCCGGCTGGCACCTTCTGACAAACGACGAATGGGCCGCCCTGGCACACCAGAGCCGCAAAAACGGCACCCTCCCCCGTGGAAACACTGACTGCGGAAAGAGCCACAGCCACCCGGAGGAAACCGGCACTACATACAAAGACAACAGCGGCAGCAGTAAAACCCTGACCGGCTCCGGCCCGGTGACATGGAACCACGACCACACAGCCGAAGGAGTCGCCGACATGTGCGGCAATGTCTGGGAACACGTCGGCGGGATCCGCTTCATAGACGGCAAGGTGCAGGTGATACCGGGAAACGAGGCAGCAGCAGGCGCGGATCAGTCCAGAGACTCAAAGGAGTGGAAAGCGATCTACACAGCCGACGGCGATCCCGTCTACTACAACGTAGAGGACGGCGAGATCAAGCTCCAACCGATAGCACCGGAGGGCAAAGACTACGACGGCGTACAATTCACCGATCTGAACACCTCGGCGCTGGAAGTCCCGGAGAAGCTGATCGAGCTCGGCCTCTATCCTGCGCCCGGATATGAGGGCACGGACTACTTCTGGCTGGACACTGACGGCGAAAGGATCGTGGTCCGCGGGGGCGCTTGGCCCAACGGTGCGAGCGCTGGTGTGTTCTGCTTCGACGGCTACAACTCCCGCGCGTTTGTGTCTTGGGGCGTGGGCTTCCGCTCCGCTTTAATTCGATACTCTGGCGACTCTGGATCTCTGGACGATCTGGACGACGAAGCCGCCGATCTGAGCGACGCGCCGCAGGAAATCAAGAATGAGATCAAGGCTAACGCCGAAAAACTGGAGCATAAAGACACCATGACGGATATCACAAAGGACTGGCCCTTCCCCCTTCCTGACACGCTGCCGGGCATGATCCGGCTGACACTTGCCAAGGTACTGACAGACATATACACAGCCGCAGGCGGGCAGGACGCGCTCAGCTTCCAAAGTCTGGCCTACAATGCCAGCGAGGCAGAAATCAAAGTGGCGATCCCGATTGCCTCACAGCTGGCGCAGATCAACATAGCAGCCGAGGCCATGAGGCGCGGCATGGAGCAGCTAAAGCTCGCCGCCACCACTTCACTGACACTGACACTCGGAAAGGAGGCCGCCGATCGTGAATAATCTCCGGGAAGTATTCAGGAAATATAAGGCCGTCGTGTTCTTCGACGTGGAGACAACCGGCCTCGACGCCAAAACCTGCCGGATCATAGAGCTGGCAGCAATCAGGATCGAGCGGGCAGGTGACGGCACCCTCTACACAGCGGGCCGCGCTGACATGCTCATAAAACTGCCAGACGGACAGCGGATCCCCGAAAAGATCACAGAGCTGACCGGGATCACGGACGAACAGCTGGAAGCCAGCGGCGTGACTGAATACAACGCTGCAGCAGCCTTCGCCTTCGAGTTTTTGACCTGCGGGCCCGTCCTTCTGGTGGCCCACAATGCACAATTTGATCTTTCATTCACTCAGGAAATGCTCGGCCGGTATGGAGACGACGCGCTGCAACTTTTGAAAGACTGCGACTATCTGGACAGCCTGACGGTGTACAAAGACCGGAGGGACTACCCACACAAACTGGAGAACGCGATCGCGGCCTACAATCTGGGGGACAAGGTAAAGAACACCCACCGGGCGATCGACGACGTGAAGGCACTTTTTGAGGTATGCAGAGCCATGGACGACGAGCGGCCCGATCTTCTGAAATATGTGAACACCTTCGGCTACAACCCGAAGTACGGAGTCGGTGGACAGAGGATCGAAAAAGTGAGCTACTGGCCGCAGCGTTTCAACAAATACATGCAGCCGCCAAGCTGCACACTACCGGCCCTGATGAAGAAAAGGAGGAAATGAACAAAGAAATGATTAACACGAAAATAGAGCGGCACCCACCGCGAATGAGAAGCCGCTCCGCAGGCTATCGCGCAAGCCGCCGAAAGCCTAAAACCATTTTACACCGCTTCTCTCTATTTTTCAAGCGGAGAAAATGGAAACATGCGCTTGTTTTGGCGCTGGCCGTCCTGGCTGGACTGGGCGTGCTTTTCCTGCTGCACTGGCTGATCTATTCCTCGAATGGAAGTGACACCACCGCAGCATATACGCCGGAGCCTTCAAGGCCACCGGAAATCACCATAGAACCGGAGGACAAGCCGCAGACGTACATATTCAAGGACGGCGACGGCCACCCGGTAGACTGGGAACACCTAACAGACGCATGGGCGAAAGAGTCCGGTTACGAAAAGCGCTACACTCTCACCGACGACGAGCGGCTGGAGATTGCGCAAGTAATCACCGCAGAAGCCGCAGGCGAGCCCTTCGCTGGCAAGGTAGCCGTGGCCCAGTGCATACTCCAGACATGTGAGGACGAGAGGATCCGCCCGTCCGAGGTTCTGGAAAAGTATAAATACAGCAAAAGGCGGCCGGATCCTACCGCCGAAGCTCTGGAAGCCGTGGAGGCCGTGTTTGACTTCGGACACGTTGCAACCAGCGAGCCGATCCGGTACTTCTACGCGCCGGAGCTTATAGAAAGCAGCTGGCACGAGTCGCAGGCGTATGTAATGACAATTAACAACCATAAGTTTTTCAAAGACATTAACCGCTGAAAGAAACCATCAACCAAAGGAGGTAGACCATGGCAGGAAGTCCAAAGGCTGACGCACAGCCGCAAAGCGCAGAAACACCGCCGCGGGAGGCCATGAGCCTGCAAGAGAAGTTTGTCAAGCTCCGGGAGGCCGTGCCTGCAATCACGCAGCGCCAGCACTCGGAGGGCGTAAAGTATAAATTTGCAAAGATTTTCGACGTTTACGAGCTTCTCACCCCGGCTATGAACCAGTACGGCGTCAACTTCGACATTGTGGCCGAAAAAGCCACCAGACACGCCGAAAACGGCGATCCCGTCTACTACTCACATTTTCAGCAGAACACCCAGAGGGGCGGGCTGATCGTGTGGGTGTATGAGGCAGACCTGACAATCCGCTGGACGAACGCAGACGATCCAGAGGACATTCTGGAGGTAACTCTGCACGCGATCGGAACCAATGACGGCGGGCCGGACAAAGCAAAAGGATCCGCGTGGACGTACTGCCTCAAATACTATCTCTTTGAAAAGTTCGGCATAGATCAGGGAGACGACGATCCAGACCTGACCGACCGCGGGCAGACAGCGCCGCCACCGGCCGCAAATCGCCCCGCAGCGCCTCAAAACGGTGCCGCGGGCAGAAATACCCAGCCGCAGCAGCAGAACGCCCAGAACGGGCACACAGGCGCTTCACGCCCTCTAACTGACGCGCAGCTCTCCCGCATGTACCGAAAAGGTGAGGACGCCGGGATCACGCAGGCGCAGATCAATGAGGATATAGCCACGCGGTACAGACAGCAGGATCCGCACAACCTGACACGCGCCCAGTATAATGAAATCTGCAACCGGCTGGACGCCGTAAAGAAACAGCAAGGACAAGGAGGAAACTCAAATGTTTAACCATGTAGGGCTTCTGGGCCGTCTGGCTCAGGAACCGGAAATCAGATACACCCAAAGCGGCGTACCCGTGGCGAGCTTCGACCTCGCCGTGCAGGTGCCGAGCAAAGACAAGAACACCCCGCCCGACTATATCCCGATCACATGCTGGGACAAGCAGGCCGAGTTTGCCGGGCGCTATCTCACCAAGGGCCGCCAGATCGTAGTCGAGGGCCGGCTCTCCACCCGGAAATATACCGGTAGCGACGGAAAAACCCACAAAGTCGTAGAAGTCAACGCCTCCCGCCTCTATTTTGCTGACAGCGGCCAAGGAGGCACCGGGGACTATGACGGGAGCAGCCAAGTATAACAGAAAGGAGGCAGGGCTATGGCGCAGGACTCAAAAAAAGGCTTTTTGTTGTATTACGACTACCGGAAACACCTCTCACTTTTAAGCGACGCAGAACGCGGAAAGCTGCTCATGGCTCTGCTGAACTATGGGGAGCGTGGAGACATGCCGGAGGATCTGGACGGTATGGCCTTTATGGCTTTTTCCTTCATCACCGGGCAAATGGACAGAGACGCCCAGAAGTATGCTGATACCTGCCGGAAACGCAGCGAAGCAGGCAAGCAGGGCGGGCGGCCTAAGAAAGAAACCGGAAAGCAGGACAAAGCAAAAAAAGCAAATGCTTATTCTGAAAAGCAAACCGAAGCAAAAAAAGGTGATACAGAGAAAGAGACTGATACAGAGACAGTAACAGAGACAGACACAGAGAAAGGGAAAGAAAGCTCTACCCCCTACCCCCTGAAAGGGGGCCAGCAGGATCCCGTCCCGTATTCAAAAATCGTGGAGCTTTACCACTCAATCTGTACCAGCTACCCAAAGCTGAGGGCCGTCGAAGGAAACCGGGAGAAGCAGATCGCGGCACGCTGGAAAAAATACAAGTCCCTCGACACCTTCCGGGAGCTATTCGAGAAGGCCGAGGCGTCGGACTTCCTGAAAGGTGAAAACGACCGGGCGTGGACGGCCGACTTCGACTGGCTGATCCGCCCCACAAACATGAGCAAAGTGCTGGAAGGGAAATACGACAGCGGCAGCAAGCCCAGATCAGGAACCACGCAAAGCCAGACCGGGGGCAAGCCCTCCACCATGGACGTGCTCGCCGGTATTATCGCAGACGAGGAAGGAGGCGGCGTTTTTGACTAAAGCAGACGCGGCAAAGCTGGTGGCGATCGTCGTCACGGCCTACCCCAATTATGACAAATTCAGAGACGAGGCAGCAGTCACCGCCACAGTGAACCTCTGGGCCTCAATGTTTCAATCGGACGACGGCCGGATCGTGGCGCTGGCCCTGAATAAACACATAGCAACAAACAAATGGCCGCCCAGTGTGGCAGAGATCCGGGAGCTCATGCTGGAGCTTATGCACCCTGACCTCATAGAGCCGGATCGGGCGTGGCTCGCAGTCAGTGACCTTCTGTACACGGCCGGGGAAAACAATCACGGCGACCTGCACCAGCAGCTCCCACCACTGGCGGCCCGTGCCGTTGAGGCGATCGGGTACTGCAACCTCTACGAAATGCACCGGAGTTGTTACCGAGGCGGCAAGCCCGGCATGGATCGCGTGGCCTTCATGGACATTTACAAGCCAATGTACGAGCGGGAGAAACAGCGGGCCATGACACCGGAGGGGCTCACCTCGCAGATCGACGCCGTGGCCTCTGCTATTCCTGACAAGGGCCAGCACCTACTCGCTGACCGTGAGCAGGCCCGCAGGGAACACGACGACACCATGAACCGGATCACATACGGCTGGAGCCGCAGGGCTCTGGAAGCGGCAGACGCGCCGCTGGAACTCACAGACGGGGAGGTGAAAAGCTAATGCAAATTATAACCGGAGAAGCCACCGAAGCGCTGCGCCTGCTGCCGTCTGGCTGCTGCAGCACATGCGTGACCTCACCGCCCTACTATGGGCTGAGAAACTACGGAGAAGCCGGGCAGATCGGGCTCGAAGAAACGCCGGAGGAATACACCTGGCGGCTGGTAGAAGTATTCAGGGAAGTGCGTAGAGTCTTAAAAGACGACGGCACCCTCTGGCTGAATATCGGCGACAGCTACGCAGGCAAAGCGGCAGCAGGTGAAGTCAAGCGCAAGGATCTGAACGGAATCCCGTGGCTTCTGGCCTTCGCGCTACGATCGGACGGCTGGCACCTGCGGGCCGATATAATCTGGCACAAGCCCAACACTATGCCGGAAAGTGCAAAGGACAGACCGACAAGGGCCCACGAGTATATTTTTTTGTTAAGCAAGAGCCCAGACTACTTCTACAACGCCGAAGCAATCAAGGAACCGGCAGCAGGTTTTCCGGGAAGCGAAAACCCGAACGCCAGACGCCGGGGCAATACCAAGACATTCAGAGGCGGCAACGCATACACACACGATCAGGCGGCAGAAAACAGCGCCAGTGTGGAAAGAGACAGCCACGGCCTCACGCCGAACGAAACCGGAAAGCGAAACCGGCGCACCGTCTGGACAATCGCCACAAGGCCCTACAAGGGCGCACACTTCGCCACATTTCCAGAGGAACTGGTGCGGCCGTGTGTCCTGGCTGGCAGCAGGCCCGGCGACACCATTTTGGATCCGTTCTGCGGGAGCGGGACTACTGGAGCGGTGGCAATTCAGGAAGGCCGGGACTTTATCGGAATAGACATAAACCCGGAATACTGCACCATGAGTGAACAGAGGATCAAGGAGGCGATAACATGCGGGTAGAACATTTTAGAAAGGCTACGCTCTACTGCGGAGACTGCCGGGAGATCCTGCCAGAGCTCGCGGGGGGGGGTGGCGGCCATAGTGACGGATCCCCCGTATGGGATCTCATATCAGACCGGGCGGCGCAAGGTAATGGACACGCCAGACATGCTGGCAAATGATAGCAAAGCCCCGCTTTGGAGCGTGCCGCTCATGTATGAAGTTGTCGAAAATACCGGGGCGATCTATCTCTGCACCCGTTTTGATGTAGCACCAATGTGGCAGCAGGCGCTCATTGACGCCGGGGCAATCTTAAAAACTCCGATTATATGGGACAAGGGAAACTGGACAAGCGGCGACTTGACCGGGGACTACGCGAACCAATGCGAGCTCATTTTGTTTGCACATAAAGGCAGGCACAAGCTCAAAGACGGCAGGCCCTCAAACCTCTGGCGAGTATCGCGGGATCCGGCTGGAGAACACCCGACACCAAAGCCGGTCGCACTCATGGCCCGCTGCATACATAACAGCGTAAACAAAGGCGGCACGGTGCTGGATCCGTTCATGGGAAGCGGGAGCACCGGTGTGGCTGCAATCCGGGAAGGCTGCCATTTTATCGGCATAGAGCTGGAGCTGAAATACTTCGATATTTCCTGCCGACGCATTGAGGCCGAGGACAGCCAACTATCAATATTTGACTTTATGGAATGAAAGGAGCAACACCATGAGAAAACGGTTTATTTATATCTGCTCCCCGTGCCGGGGAGATATGGAAAAGAACATCACCAAAGCGCAGGGCTACTGCCGGGAAGTCGTCGAGCTTTTCCCTGACGTGGTGCCGATCGCGCCGCATGTCTATTGTACGCAATTCACGGACGACACAAACCCGAAGGAGCGGGCCCTCGGCATGGAACTGGGGATCTCCCTTTTGGGGATATGCTCAGAGCTCTGGGTGTACGGCATGGACAATCCAAGCGAAGGCATGAAGGCCGAGATCGAATACGCGAAGGAACACGGGATCCTCGTCCGGGACGCAGCGGAGGCATACCAGAGCGCAGGAAGCGAAACGCCGGACACCGAGCTGGGCGACGCGCTGATCGTCCTTCCCTGCCACGTCGGCACAATGAGCGGGATCTCCGTCGTGGAGTCTACCACCGTTCAAATACCCGGCGAGGCTGTCATAGAACTGGCAAACGAGCTCAGGAAGCACCCCGGCCACGACATAACCATGGAGGCAGATCAATGAGCTGGGACACGGTGCCCGGAAAAAACAGCGAGGGCTACCGGGATCCGACTGCTGCCACCGCCCTCTCCAATGTGCAGCGCAGCCAGCGCGGGCTCCAGAGCAAACGGGCCGGGGAACACTTCGAGAACCTGATCTCTGCAAGCCTGAACTGGTACAAAGACAAGGGCGTGGCCTTCATTGAAAAGACGCCGGAGCCTATGCGCCCTCTCCGGCCGCCTAACCGCATGGGCCAGTTTCTTGCCTGCTATACCAAAGCGGGGCAGCCTGATTTTAAGGGGACGCTGACCGGAGGCCGGGCCGTCGTATTTGAGGCAAAGCATACGGACGGCGACCGGATCGAATATGGACGGCTGACCAAGGAGCAGATCGACAGCCTGACAGAGCACCACCGCCTCGGAGCTGCCGCCTTCATCATGGTGAGCTTCGAGCTGCAAGACTTCTACCGGGTGCCGTGGGAAATATGGCGGGACATGAAAAGTCGGTACGGCCATAAGTACATGACGCAGGCAGAGCTTGAACCCTTCCGCGTCGAATATATCGCCGGAGTGCTCAAACTGCTGGAAGGCGTGGAACTTGACGCTCCAGACATTGAACAGAAAGGAGATCAAACAAATGAATGAAGCATTGTTAAGCAGCAAAAAGCTGGACTGGTGTACACCGGCCGACTTTTTCGCAGAACTGGATCAAGAGTTTCATTTTAATCTGGATCCGGCCGCCACCGATAAAAGCGCCAAGTGCGCGAGATATTTCACACCGGCCGACGACGGCCTAAAGGAAAGCTGGGGGGGGATCTTGCGTGTTCTGCAATCCTCCATATGGACGCAATATCGCCGAGTGGGTGAAAAAGGGCTACGAGGAAAGCCAGAAGCCCGGCACCGTCGTGGTTATGCTCATACCGTCCAGAACGGACACCTCATATTTCCACGACTACATACTGCACGGGAAAGCAGACGAGATCCGCTTCCTGCGGGGGCGGCTCAAATTTACAGACGAGGACGGAAACGCGAAGGACTCCGCGCCCTTCCCCTCTGCCGTCGTTATCTGGCGCAGCAAAGACATTGGCCAGAGCCTCCGGGACATGGTGCTGGATCTCATTAAGGGCGAGTCAATGACTGCAAACGAGATCGCGGCCACTCTCTCCGATCGGGGGCAGCAGGTGAGCCGCAGCGACGTGGGCCCGATCCTCACCAAAGCGCAGGCAGCAGGCAAGGCAAAGAACGCCGGGAAACGGGTGTGCAGCGTGACGGGACGCTCCGCAATCGTCTGGACGGCAGCGGAGGGCGCATGAACGGACTGGCAACCATACACGACGACTGCCTCGAATATGAGCTTGAAATCATTTCCATAGCGGAGGAATTAACCGAAAGACGCCTAAAAGCCTACAAAAGCGGAAAAGCGGAAAGTTTCAAGGATATTATTTCCCTGCTGGAAAGTATCAAGCAGGAGGCTGAAACCTACAAAGAATATTTAGACGAATTAAATTAAAAGGAGGGATCCCAGACATGAAGAAACAGAAAACCGAGGCAAAGATCAACCTCGAAGCGCTGGCCGGCGGTGCCTTCGCCGAGAAGCTCAACGAGGCGCTCATTCAGGTGGCCGACAATATCCAGAACCCGAACACCGAGGCCACCACCAAGCGGCAGATCAATGTCACAATCAAATTTGCACCGAACAAAACCCGCCAGCTCGTCAACACCCAGATCGCCGTCACAACCAAGCTGGCCGCCACCGAGGCGATCGACACTCAAATGATTATGGGCGTAAACATGAGAACCGGCCAGCTGGAGATCGCGGAGTATGACGGACAGATCCGGGGACAAATGAGCTTCTCTGATCTCACCCAGCCGCAGGAAAAGCCGGAACCGGCAGCAGGCGACGCCCAGCAGGACAAAGCGGCCGAGGCGGCAGCAGGAACCAAGGAGCAGGAAGCAGCCGAACCGGAGCCCACCGGAAAGCCGCTGGATCTCAAAAACAGAAAGAAAAAGCCGGAGCCTGAAAAGGCCGAAGCGGCAGCAGGCGATCTCGTGCCTGGCAGAGACTTTGATCCTGACACCGGGGAAGTATTAAAAGACGGGCACCCGGTAGACGATCAGAAAAAAATAGTTGCAATCGGCCAAAGAGCCGCACAAGCATAAAAAAGGAGGACAAACACATGGAAGGTATCAAGGAAGCAATCGCTTTTATCACGGGACTGGCAGTAAAGGCAGAAAAGCCCGAAGTCGTGCAGATCAATGGAAGAACCTACTGCACAAAGGATTTAAGGCGCTACGACGCAGCGGACAAGGCGAAACCGATCAAGGCGACCACCCTCACCTCTCTGGTGGACTACATAAAAGAAATCCGGGAAGAACTGCGGGATCGCATGATTATTCAGGTAATAAGCGCCACCGAGGTGCTGCTCTATTCTGGACTGCTGCCGGAGCGGGATCGCGAAACACTGTTCGAAGTCAACGCCCTGCTGCCTCAGTTTGAATACGGCCGGGAGTACGATCAGGAGAGTTTTCTCGTGTCCATGCAATCGTGCTTTATGGCAAGCGACGACCGCGAAGCCGTCACCATTCTGGCGAGCAATATCACCAACACGCAGGAGCAGGCATATTCAGACAACGGCGTCACCCAGCAGGCAACCATGAAAACCGGGATCACTACGAAGGAGAACGTGCTGGTGCCGAACCCGGTCAACCTGATCCCCTACCGCACATTTCTGGAGGTGGAGCAGCCCGCGAGCGACTTCATATTCAGGATCAGCGAAGGCAGGGGCGGCGCTCCGGTATTCAAGCTCGTGGCAGCAGACGGCGGGCTCTGGAAGTCTCAGGCCGTCGAGAATGTGAAAAAATACCTCACCGAAGCGCTGAAAGATATACCAAACCGCGAGCAGATCACCATTATTGCATAAGAAGCACGGGAGGGCCTCAAACCCTCCCAAAATCTAAAAAGCATATCAAAGCAAAAGAAAGCAAATAAAAGCATAAAAAGCAAATGCTTTTATTAAGGAAGTGAAAATATGAAAGCAATCACAATATGGCAGCCGTGGGCTTCTCTCATAGCCTGCGGTACTAAGAAATATGAGACAAGAAGCTGGCCCACAAAATACCGCGGGCCGATCGCTATTCATGCAGCAGCCAAAGAACCCCGGACGCTCCCGCAGGAAGTCCGCGAAGCTCTGGATCAACTCGACGAGGTGCCGCTCGGCGCTATTATAGCTACCGCTGAACTCGTGAATGTCTGGCATATAGTATATAACCCCGGCACAGACGTGGACGTGGCAAAGAATATCCCAATCGGAGCCGAAAGCCTCACCACAGACAAGCACGCGCCGGACTTCGGCGACTACTTCGTGCCAACCGAGCAGGAAATGGAGCTCGGAGACTGGACGCCGGGCCGGTATGCATGGGAGCTCCAGAACGTCACCTTCCTGCCGGAGCCGATACCGATCAAGGGCAAGCAGGGGCTCTGGAACTGGGACGTGCTGCTGCTGAGGCATAAAGGCCGTGACAGCTGGGATCGTCCAGTGTACGAGGACGAAACCGGGAAACTCTGGAAAGACGTTGAACCGAGGGCCGACGACGGGCCGAAGTTATGCAGCGCTCTGTATAATGCCTTCGACGGAGAGCCAGACACGCCGCTGGAGGTTATGGAGCGATACAAGGACAAGGCGATTGTGTTCATGCCGAAACGCGACACATGGACATGGTAAGGAGGCGAGCGCATGAAAACAAGCACATGCAAAAGCTGCGGAAAGCCGATCCACTGGATCCGCACCCGCTCCGGCCGTTCAATGCCGTGCGACACTCGGCCGGTAAGCTACCGCATAAAGCCCGGAGGCAGCACAAAGCTGGTAACGCCTGCCGGGGACGTGATAAGCTGCGAAACAGTGGACGATCCGGCAGAGGCTCAGGGCTGGGGCTATGCGCCACACTGGAGCACCTGCAACGCGCCGGACTCGTTCAGAAAGAGGTAATCATGGCAAAGAACAGAAAAAGGCGCAGAAGGCAGCCGCCGCCATTGTGGCAGCGCCGGACGTGCGACACATGCGCAAGTCAAAAGAGGTGCGACGACTTTTTCGAGAGAGCATACGCCCGTATGGGAATGAAAGAGCCGGAAAGCTGGAGAAAATGGGCTTGCAAAATGTATAAAGAAAAGGAGGACAAAAGGAAATGATCGCACTCAACATTCTGCTGGGCGTCGTGGCCGCGGTGCTGCTGCTCGGCGTTCTGGGTGAAAAGGACAACCAGCGCCACAAGTCGATCGTGCTCGCCTTCACGGCCGTGATCGCGCTCATTATCTGCATGAATACAATTTTTTAAGGAGGACGCAAAATGGGATATAAACCGAAAATCATCACCGGAAAAGTGACCGGAACGGGCTGGCCGATTGACGGCCATGTGCTCTACTTCTCCCAGTGGGACTATGACAACTACGACAGCTGGCACCTCTACGGCTGGGACGACGCCGACGACGAGGCCGTCATGGAGACAATGTTCGTCACCGAAACGGAGGCTGGGCTCTGCTGCTACGACACGCTGGAAACCTTCGCGGAGGTATGGCGGGCGAAAAAATGGGAACCGGAGGGCGTGTTCTGTCTGGAGCTCGATCAGGTGGAAGTCATAGAGGTGAAGCAGGAAGAACAAAAGGACGACACCCGCGAGAAGCTCCGCAAGTTTGGCATTGACCTGACGCCAAGGAAAGACGGAGAAAAGGGCGGGATCCTCTGCCTGCCTCTCGACGAGAACCTGAACGGAGACACCAAAGCCAAGCACCCGGACTGGGAGCTGATCGACTGCCCCAACTGCGGGCGCAAGTGCTGGAAATCGTCTGAAGCTGACAAGCTCAAAAAAGAGCAGGGCGTCCAGTGGCTCTGTACACGCTGCGCTCTGGAGGCGGGCCTCGTCTCCCCCTTCCGGCAAAACAACACACCGCACCCGGAAGGAAACCGGGCGCAGAGAAGGAGGGCAAAGCATGGGAAAAGAAAATAAATGGACAACCGGCTGCCGAGTAAATGGCTGGTGCGCCGCAAGTTTCTGGGCTTCAAGAATACCACAAAACCAGCCACACCCAGAAGGAAACCGGGCGCAGAGAAGGAGGGTAAAACGTGAAAAGAGAAAACAATAAGCTCTACGCTCTCACCCTTTTGATCTCAGCACCGGCATGGATCGCACTTCTGGCAGCAAAAGGCCGCGGATCCGTCGGCATAAACTGGCCCACCGCTATTCTGGGGGCCGTCTGGATCCCGGCGCTGGCGCTGGTGGCCCTTCTGGCGCTCACCGGCGTGCTCGTCCTGCTCCATGAGGCCACGAAGCGGATCCACGAATGGAAACGCCGCCGGAAAGTCGCCCGGACGCTCTGGGAGTCCATGGAGGGGCTCACCCTGAACAATATCGGCCCGATCTATGGGATAAGGCGACAGCCGGGCGAGAAAAACCGGAGCTACAAGCGCAGGATCCTGAGAGCCGCCCGGACGCTGGACACCGTAAACGTGCAGAACGCACCCACACCGGCAACCGGCCAGAAGCTCGACGCGATCGCGAAAAAGCACGGGCTCAGGCGCTACCCTCACGAGACAGACGAGCAGCTCCAGAACCGGATCCGGGAGGCTGTTCTCAAAAATCTGGAGGGAGGGCGAAAAAATGGCAGAGTATAAACCAGAAGCCGAGCCGAAAGCGTGGGCCGACGGCGTGCCGGTATTCTGCGCACACGACGCGATCGTGGACGTGGCAAAGCTGGTACCGAACCCGAAAAACCCGAACCAGCACCCGGACAGCCAGATCCAGCTACTCGGTCGGATAATCAGGCAGGCGGGCTGGAGGCAGCCGATCACCGTCTCGAAGCGCTCCGACTTCATAGTGAAGGGCCACGGACGCCTCGCTGCTGCCCTTCTGGAAGGAATGAAAGAGGCACCGGTGGACTACCAGAACTACACCTCGGAGGCCGAGGAATACGCCGATCTGGTGGCAGACAACCGGATCGCAGAGCTGGCAGAGACAGACAACAAGCTGCTGGCTGACATTTTCGCAGAAATCGACACCGGCGAGATCCCCATGGAGCTGACCGGGTACACGGAGGACGAGGTGGAGGGCCTCGTCACCGCGCTGTCAGAAGCCCTCCACAATGACCTGAACGAGCCGGACGACATACCGGAGCTGCCGACGCCAGAGGAAACAGTCACCCAGAAGGGCGACCTCTGGATCCTCGGACGCCACCGCGTCGTCTGCGGGAGCTCAACCAACGCGGCAGACATGGGCCTGCTGCTGGACGGCGCACACCCGGAAATCCTGCTCACGGATCCGCCCTACTGCTCCGGTGGCTTCCAAGAGTCCGGGCGCAGCAGCGGCAGCATAGGAACCAAGCGCTACGACAAAGACGGCAAGGAGATCGCCGTCACCATAGTCAACGACACCCTCAGCACGCGCGGGTACCAGTCTCTCATGCGCGAAGTGCTCCAGAACTTTGACGGCCTCGTGGCCTATATCTTCACGGACTGGCGTATGTGGGTATATTTGTTCGATATTGTGGAAACCGCAGGGCTCGGCGTCAAAAATATGCTTGTCTGGAATAAGAAAAGCCCCGGCATGGGTATGGGCTGGAGGACGCAGCACGAGCTCGTCATGTTTGCGCACCGCACAAAGCCAAAGTGGGACAATCACAAGGGCTACGGCAACGTACTGGAGGCCACGCGCTCCGGGAATGAGCTCCACCCGACACAAAAGCCAGTGGAGATACTGGAGAAGCTGCTGGACAATACGGACTGGGCCGAGGGCGTTCTTGACACCTTCGGAGGATCAGGCACTACCCTGATCGCAGCCGAAAGTGTCGGGCAAGCGTCGTTTCTCATGGAAATGGAACCCCGGTTTGTGGACGTCATTGTGCGCAGGTACATAAAAACCACCGGAAAAGACACCGGGATCCAGCTAATCAGAAAGGGAGCGCTGCAGCCGCGGGAAGTCTACGAGAGCATATTCAACGAATAGAAACAAAAAAGGAGGCGGGGCCAATGGGCCAGAAGAAAAAGACCGGTGAAAAACAGCCGAAAGAAACCGACAAAATAAAAAAGAAGCTGGAGCGCGTCGCCACGCTGAAACGCCGGATCGACAATCTGATCGAGCGGCTGGAGTATCTGGAGTCCACCATGGGCTCCGCTTCCACTCCAAATCTCACCGGGCTGCCGGGCGGTGGAGACGGCACCAGCAAAACAGAGCGAGAAGTCGCGAAAAAGCTGGAACTTGAAACGCAGCTCCGTGACCTGATCGACGACGAAGGCGAAACCCGCAGAGAGCTGGAGCGCATGATCGGACTTATGAAAAAGCCAGACGAACAGACCATCATAGAAATGCGTTATTTTGACGAGGCAAGCTGGTGGACGATCTGCGCCGTTCTGTACGGGAAGGAGGACGACTACGAAACAAATAGCCAGCGATACCTAAAACGGGCCTTTAAAATCCATGGTTCGGCCCTGCAAACCCTCGCAAAAATCGAAAAAGAAAATTATTAAATTTTTATAAACAAAACAAAAAAACGCCTCCAAAATGCCCGCAAAGCCTTATTTTACGGGCATTTCAGCGTATGGGGATAAAAGGGGATAAAAAGGGACAAAAGGGGATAAAAGGGGATAATGCCGTGTGCTATACTGTAAAATAGCGAAAGCCGTCTGGAGAGCATAAACGCCGCCGGGCGGTTTTCTGTTTTTCAAAACAGGATTGCTACACCACTTCCCTGCGTGCTATAATATCCCAAAGATGACTAAAACAAAAAAACCACGGGAGGTTATCAAACATGGGAAGCAATAAAAAACTCAGCTTATGGGGAGACATTCTCAACCAAAAGCCCCAAAAACAAACGCAACCGCAGGGAAATGTGTGGGAAGTGACGGTAAGAAATGCAAACGGAGCCCCGGCAATCCTCTGTAAAAATGGCAAGGAATGGTTTCATGCAGACAAAACATGGCCCTCTCCGTCTGGCGCTTATTACATTCATACCGGCATGGACGGAAACGCCAACGAAGGGATCGCAACCACGACAAAGAATGAAGGGATCCGCATACGGAAAACGGAGGACTTCGTGGAAGCTGCTCTTATTACAGACGAGGGCGTGGGCTATGCAATAACAGACGAGGGCGTCCTTTATGTTCTGACGGCAGATACAGCCAGCCAACGCCGGTTATGCGAGGACTACGAGCCAAACACCTACATGCTAACCCCTCAGCTATGCGCTGTCATTTATGACGCAGACAGCGACGACGATCTGGAGGCTGCCTATCTCAAAGTGATTGACCTTAAAAGTTTCAAGAGTTGGAAAAAGAAAATCAGATACAGCGCAGAGCGTGGAAAGAACCTGATTTTTAAGATTGAACAAAGCGGCAGCATAATAAAAGCAATAATGCCAGACCAGAGCGTCCACGAGTTCACGACCGACGGGAAAATAATTAAATAGAAATCTGAAACCGCTAAGGAAATACCGAGGCGGTTTTTCTTATGCCCTGCCCTCCAGAAAAAGACTGGGGGAGGGTAAATTTTTAGTAGAAAGGAGGCGCACACATGAGCAGCCTATTCTATACCGGGCAATCAAGACGCACAAATGGAGCCTTCTCTGTAACCATGAAAGACGGGGCAAAACTGGCAAAAAAACTGGAGAAACTAAAGGACGGAGGCGAGACAGCAATCAAGAGAACCGTGTCGGACTTCACCTCCAGAGCTCCGGCATGGGTAAGCAAAGGGATCCGGCAACATTATGGTGTAGATACCGCAGCAATCAAAGAGGCGGGCCCAAAAACAAAACGGGGGGCCACCTCCACAAATGTATCGGGGATCAGCGTTGACGGGGCGTCCCTCGAATACAAGGGCGAAACCTTAACTCCAATACATTTCAAAATGTCGCCAAAAGCTCCACGAGGTTTACAAGATAAGCGCCAGCGAATACCGGGGCAAATGGTTGACTTTAAGGGCGCAGCTGGCCCGGTAGGGATTGTTAGAACCCCAAAGCCGTATACCGTAAAGGCTACCATTATCAAAGGGCAAAGGGCAAGCATGAAGGCCGGGACATATCTTGCCTCGTCCAGTAAGAAAAATGCAGACGCCCCCACTCTCCCCTTCCAAAGAACGGGGGAAGGAAGAACACCAGTCGAAGCTGTCCGCACTCTGTCCGTACCGCAAATGATAAGCGGCAAAGCAAAAGAAACGATTGAGGAAACAATCGGCAGCAATCTGGAGAAGCGCTTCGAGCACCATATACAGCAAGCCATGAAGTGAAAGCCAAGCAGTAGGCAAAGCAACGAAGCAAAGACAAAGCAAATGAACACAACAAACCAATCACAAGCAAAAGAAAACAAAATAAAGCAATTAAAAGCAAACTAAAAGTGATTGAACTGTTCAAAGCAAACCGTGAAAATTTTTTCGACAAGCCGCAAGGTACTGTGACAGATGCCAAAAGCCCTGCGGTGCTGGCGAGCCCAAAACTCGCGCAGACTCCAAAAAATTTTTTTAGGCCGTTTCGTTTCGTTTGGACACCGGAAAGGAGGTGGAGCCATGGCAGACGCACCGAAGCAGAACCTACAAACAACGGCAACAATAGCAAAACTTTTCGAGCTTGACGAGCGCCGGGTGCAGCAGCTCGCAAAAGCTGGCGTCCTTCCTGCGGCGTCCACCCGCCCGTATAAGTTCGACCTACTCCCGACGATCAAGGCGTACATAAAGCACCTGCGGGAAAAAGCCAACGGCAAGGAGGCCAAGACTGCGGACACCGCAAAAGCTGAGGCCGACAAGCTGAGGGCCGAGGCCGATCTCAAACAGAGCAAGGCCAAGATCGCAGAAATGCAGCTCAAAGAGCTGGAAGGGAAAATGCACCGGAGCGAGGACGTGGAAGCCATGACAAACGACCTCGTGTTCACCGTCCGCAGCATGATAATGGCGCTGCCCGGCCGTCTGGCTATGGACGTATCTCAGGCAGCCAGCGCAGCCGAAGCCTCGGCGCTGATCCGCTCCGAGTGCCACAAGATCCTGAACGAGCTCGCGGGCTATCAATACGATCCCGAAGCATACAAGCGGCGGGTAAGGGATCGCGAAGGCTGGAGCGAAGCGCTCGCTGATGAAGACGACGACTAAAAGAGCCGCAAAGAAGCTCAACGCGGCCATAGGCCCGGCCGTCCGCAACTTTAAGCCGCCGGAGGATCTGACGGTGGCAGAATGGGCCGATAGACACCGCCGCCTATCGCCGGAAACCTCCGCAGAGGCAGGCCCGTGGCGCACAACACGCACGCCCTACCTCCGGGAGCCTATGGAAGCGTTCACCGATCCGAAAGTGAAAAAAATTGTCATGGTGGCGGCCTCTCAGGTGGGAAAGTCCGAGCTTGAGCTGAACATAATCGGCTATATCATAGACCAAGATCCGGGCTCTATCCTTTATGTGCAGCCCTCGCTCGACGACGCCCGCAAGTTCTCCCGGCTGCGTATCGCTCCAATGATCCGGGACAGCAAGGTGCTGAAAGCCAAGGTTTCGGACATAAAGACACGGGACTCCGGGAACACAATCCTCCAGAAGTCCTTCCCTGGCGGTATGCTGACAATCACCGGATCCAACAGCGCCTCGGCCCTTGCCTCCACTCCGGCCCGCTATATCATAGGCGACGAGCGCGACCGCTGGGCCATAAGCGCCGGAACCGAGGGCGATCCATGGGCGCTGGCTGAGGCCAGACAGACCACCTTCTACAATGCAAAGGCCGTCGAAGTATCGACGCCGACCATTAAAGGCTCGTCCAATATCGCGGACAGCTTCGAGAAAGGCACGCAAGAGCGCTGGTGTCACCAGTGCCCTGAGTGCGGCGAGTACGGCGAGATCATATTCGACCGGATCCACTTCGAGCACACCCACAAGAGGATCCGCGGGAAAAAAGTCTACAAGATAACCGGCCCGATCACATGGGCCTGCCCGAACTGCGGCTGCATTATCCCGGAGGAAATCATGCGGCGGCAGCCTGCGAAGTGGATCGCAGAAAACCCGGAGGCATACGACACCGGCGTGCGCTCCTTCTGGCTGAACGCCTTCTCGTCTCCATGGACTCCGTGGGAGAAAATCGTGCTCAAATTCCTGCAAGCGCTGGACGATCCTCAGAAGCTAAAAGTCGTTTACAACACGCTGCTGGGGCAGCTCTGGGAGGATCGCGGGGACATACCGGACGAGGAAGGCATGATGGCGCGTCGGGAGGACTACGGCACCAATGCCGACGGCTCCCCGGTGGAAGTGCCGGAGGGCGTTCTCGTCCTCACCTGCGGAGTGGACACGCAGGACAACCGGCTGGAGTATGAAGTCGTAGGCCACGGCCATTACGGTGAAACGTGGGGCATAAAAAAAGGCTACATCATGGGAAAGCCGGACACCGACGAAGTATGGGAGCGGCTCGACGACGTGATCGAGCATGTCTACCACTTCAAGGACAGCCAGCGGGGCCTCCGTATCTCGATCACCTGCGTGGACTCCGGCGGCCACTACACGCAAGAGGTGTACCTGCGCTGCCGGGCCCGGAAAAACAAGCGCGTTTTCGCTATCAAGGGCGGCAACGGCGAGGGGATCCCATTCGTGACGCCTCCCTCTCAGGTTAAGATCGTACTGAACGGGCAGACAATCGGCAAATGCTGGCTCTATACTCTGGGCGTTGACGCCGGGAAAGAGCTCATAATGTCAAGCGTTCTCGTGCAGGAAGCCGGGCCAAAATATTGCCATTTCCCCCTCGGCGAGTCCTACGGGTACGACTCTTATTATTTCAGCGGCCTGCTGTCTGAGAAGCTGGAGCTCACGCAGACGAAGCGGGGCAACCGCTGGACATGGGTAAAACTGCCCGGCCATGAAAGAAACGAGGCCCTCGACTGCCGCAACTATGCGCTGGGAGGCTTTAAGATCATAAACCCGGACATGCAGGCGGTGGAGAAACGGCTCAAAAGCCTGCCGACAAAAAAGGCACCGAAGAAACCTGCAGCACAGAGGCCGCGGCAGAACCGCCCGGCCAACATTTACAACGACGACTGGTAAGGAGGCACACACATGGCAGCAAGACGACGATCGAAGGAAACCGTGCGCACGGAGCTGGAAAGGACGCGCACCCGGCTGGATCTTTATCTGGCCCGCGAGCAGGAAATGCTCAGCAAGGACGGCGTGCAGCTCTACACGATCGGATCCAGAAATCTGCAAAGATACCAGACACCGCTCACCGCAATTCAGGACGAGATCGAAAGACTCAGAAAGCGGATCAGCGAGCTGGAGGCAGAGCTGGCGGGGCAATCGGCCCGCCGTGCGGTGGGAGTAGTCCCCCGCGACTGGTAACGGGTAAACGCCGGGATCACCGGCTTTACTACGGCAACACCGGAGGGAAGGTTTCGCTCCTTTACTCCCCCGGCGCTGCCGTTTTTTATTACAGACAAGGAGGTGAGGAAAACGAGGTACGACAAAACGACGGGCCTTTATCTGCCGGAAACCGTGCGCCCGAAAAACAAAGGCTACGGCGAAGCGGGGGCCAGCTGGAGCAAGCGAGCCGTGAAAGGCTTCAATTCGCCCAGCGGCTCCGCACATGAGGACATAGACTTTCACAACTTCACCATGAGGCAGCGGGCCCGCATGTTATACATGGCCGCACCCATGGCGACCTCGGCGATCAAGACCAACCGCACAAACGTGGTAGGCGTGGGACTCCGCCTAAAGAGCCGGATCGACCGGGAGGCGCTGGGACTCACGCCGGATCAGGCCGAGAAGTGGCAGAAAGACACCGAGCGGGAGTTCTCCCTCTGGGCGTCCAACAAAAGGGCCTGCGACGCCACCGGCATGAACAACTTTTACGGGCTCCAGCAGCTCGCGCTCGTGTCGTGGCTGCTCTCCGGTGACTGTATCGGCATTGTGAAGCAGTACAAAACCACGCGGCTGCTCCCCTACTCCCTGCGGGTACACCTGATCGAAGCTGACCGGGTGGCGACACCGACCGGGGCGGGGATCGGCACGTCTCTGTTATACACCACCGGGAAGAACCCGGACAACGGGAACACCATATACGACGGCGTGGAAGTAGACAAGGACGGCATGGTGGTGGCCTACCATATCCGCAGCACATACCCCTTCGAGCTCGGCGCACCCGCCCTGACTGAGTGGGCCCGTGTCCTGGCATATCAGGAACACACCGGACTTCCCAACGTGCTGCATGTCATTGACACGGAGCGCCCGGATCAGTACCGTGGCGTGAGCTATCTCGCGCAGGTGATCGAGCCGCTGCTCCAGCTCCGGCGCTACACAGAGTCCGAGCTCATGGCCGCGGTGATCGAGTCCTTTTTTACTGCCTTCGTAAAGACGGAGGCGTCCACGGAGGATATGCCGTTCAATGAGCTGAACGAGGATGCAGAAACAGAACCAAGGAACCCGAATGACTACAACATGGGGCCGGGGCAAGTCAATATAATGAACCCCGGCGAGGACGTCGTTTTCGCTGAGCCAAAACACCCGAACGGGAGCTTCGACAAATTCGTGGAAGCGATCAGCTCGCAGGTGGGCGCAGCTCTGGAAATACCGTCCGATCTGCTGCTGAAAAAGTTCAACGCCTCGTACAGCGCGAGCCGCGCGGCCCTGCTGGAAGCGTGGAAGGCGTTCAAAATGCGCCGGGAGTGGCTGGGGGACAACTTCTGCCGCCCGCTCTATGAAATCTGGATGAGCGAAGCGGTGGCCCGCGGCCGTATCTATGCGCCGGGCTTTTTCGACAATCCGGCGATCCATGCCGCATACCTCGGCAGCGAGTGGCTGGGGCCGTCTCAGGGACAGCTCGATCCGGTGAAAGAAATCACCGCGGAGATCCTCGCGTGCAGCGAAGGCTTTTCCACCCACGAGCAGAGCACGATCCGGCTAAACGGCGGCCAGTGGGACAGCAACGTGGAGCAGCTGCAACGCGAAAACGAGAAGCTCGACGGGCAGGCACCGGATCCGCACCAGAGCGGAGGCGCTGGAAGCACTCAGGAAGGCGCTCATGAGCCGCAGGAAGGCGAAGAACCGGCAGAGGGGGACAACAACCCACACAACCCGGAAAACGCCCGCAGACGAGGCGCTGAGGCGCTCCGTAGCCTCGTTTTAGCGGAGCAGATCAAACAATCCGTAAAAGGAGGGCAAGCAGATGAAACAACTCAGTGAGCTGCGCATGGGGCCGACACCGGCACCGGCAGCAGCACCAACCGCCACGGCGACAAAGTTCTGGAACGTGGCGACCGTCGGCGACGACGAGGCCGAGATCACACTATACGGCGACGTTATGAGTAAACAGCCGACAGACTGGTGGACGGGCGAACCTGAGCCCGGACTCTACATCACCCCGGAGGGCTTCATGGAGGATCTGGCAGCGGTCAAGGACAAAGGCCACATCACCGTCAAGCTGAACAGCTGCGGCGGCGACCTTTACACCGGGATCGCAATCCACAACGCCCTGAAAACTCTCAGCGGAGAGGTGAACGTCGTCGTGGAAGGGATCGCAGCAAGCGCCGCCAGCGTGATTATGTGCGCAGGCGACACCGTGACCGTGTACCCCGGATCCCTCGTTATGATCCACGGCGTAAGCGTGTATCTCTGGGACAACCTGAACATTCAGGACATGAAACAGCTTATGAAGGGAATGGACGCCAGCGAGCGGGCCGTGGCTGAAATCTACAACGCCAAGACCGGGATCGCGGTGGACACCCTGCGCGGCATGATGACAAAGGAGACGTGGCTCACCGGCCGGGAGGCTCTGGAGAAGGGCTTCGCCGACAATCTTCTGGAGGACGAGGACGATCCCGACATGAGCATGAGCCACGACCGGAAAGTCCTCTACGTCAACGGCATAGGCCACAACGTCGAAGGGCTCCGTCACATACCGGGCACAATCCCGATCCAGAAAAGTGCTAAACCGGCCGCAAGACCGGCAGCAAATAAAAGGCCGACCAATCAGGCGGCAAAACCAAAAGGAGGTAAAAACCACATGACACTCGAAGAACTGAAAGCTCAGGAGCCTGATCTGGTGAGCCAGATCGAGCAGGCCGCAACGAACGCGGCAAAGGCTCAGGCAAGCGCCGACGCGGTGACAGCTGAACGGCAGCGCCTCGCGGACATTGACTCGATCGCGGCCTCTATCCCCGATCAGCAGCTCGTCCATGACGCGAAGTACGGAGAAAACCCCTGCACTGCTCAGGAGCTCTGCTTCCGCGTTATGCAGCAGAGCGCAGCGTCCGGCCAGAACTTCCTCGCAAACTATGAGGCAGACGGCGCGGCCTCTGGCGTCGGCGACGTGGGCGCAGCTCCCAACGGCGGCGCGGGCGTCAATCAGGAAGAACAGGACGCGGCAGACATTCAGGCGGTAGTGGCCGCCTACAACCAGACCAAAGGAGGTATGAAGTAATGAGCAGACTCGACGAAAACCTCGGCGGCGTGGGCTTCGACAACCTGATCGCCGACAGCTACCCGCCTGCGGACGTGTTCAGCGTGCAGCTGGCAGCCGGGCAGGGGATCCTCGAACGCGGCACCCTGCTGGCGTTAAAAGACGACGGCACCATGGAAACGATCGGCACCGAGACAACCGGAAAGGCAAACGCCGTACTCACGGATCCGGTGGACACCGGAGACGCCGCAGAGGGCGAAGCGGTGCCCGGTATCGCATACCGCACCGGGCATTTCAACACCAACCGGCTGATCGTAGCTGAGGGCTACACAATCACGGCAGCAGACAGAGAGGCGCTCCGCGTCGCGGGGATCCTGACCTCTGAGGCCGTGGAAATCTAAGAAGGAGGACAGAAAAATGGCTTTTAATTACTATGATACACACCACCTGCTTGCCTCCGTGCAGCAGCTCCCGCCTCTCCACACCTTCCTGCTGGATCGCTACTTCCCCACGAACGCAGCGACCGACATTTTCGCCACCGACGACGTGCTGGTGGAATACAAGAAGGGATCCAAGAAGGCGGCACCGTTCGTAGCTCCCCGCAAGGGCGGGATCACGATCCTGCGCGACGGCTACACCATGAAGCGCTTCACGCCTTCCTATATCGCGCCGAAGCGCCCTCTCACCATTGACGACCTGAAAAAGCGCGGCTTCGGCGAGGCTCTCTACACCAAGCTGACACCGCAGCAGCGGCAGGGCGTAATCATGTTGGGCGACCTCGACGAGCTCCGCGCCATGAACATGCGCCGCAAGGAGGCCATGGCGTCCGAGGTGATTTTCACAAACGGCTGCGTCATGGACGAGTATGTGGACGACCTGCACAACTTCGAGGAAAAAGAGGTGCGGTACTACGACGGCGAGAAAAACCCGGCAGTATATACACCGGCCGCCACTCTGGACACCACAGAGGCGAGCGGGAAACGTTTTCTCGCAGACGTCGCGGCCATGGGCTACATGCTGACGTCCCGCGGGCTCGCCTTCACCGAGGTGCTGGTGGCTCCCGACGTCGCAGACGTGATCCTCGCGAATGAGTGGATCCTGCGCCTGCTGGACAACCGCAACTATCAGATCGGCGGCGTGGATCCTGCCGTCCTTCCCTCTGGCGCGACCAAGATCGCCCGCCTCAATGTCAAGGGCCGCATGATCGACTTCCTGAGCTATGAGGACACCTACACCGAAGTGGACGGATCCGTCAAGCCCTTTATTCCTGCGGGCATGATCGCAGCGGGCGCACCGAACGCCGGGCGCACCGTGTACGGAGCGATCACTCAGGTGGAGCAGTCCGACGGCGAGTTCCACACCTACACCGGCGTGGACGTGCCGAAGTACCTCAGCGACGCGAAGCACAACGTCCGCGAGCTGATCCTGAGCTCCGCGCCTCTCTGTATGCCGAACAACGAAAACCCGTTTATCACCGCGAAAATGCTTTAATGCTGGCGGGGAAAGGAGCAAAGCATGGTAAAAATCAGAGTAACATGTGGCGGCTGCGGGATTGAATACACGGACGAGCACGGCAACGCACGGCACGCACTGAAAACGGCCGAGAGCGGCCCCTTCATGTGCGACGCCGGGCAGGCCGAGCGCCTCGTCCGTCTGGGCGTGGCCGCCTATGTAACCACAAAGGAACCGGACAAGACCGAGGACGGCAGCGATCAGGATCCGGGGGAAACCCCGGACACCCAGACCGGACACCTCTCTGCTGAGGATCTGGAAAAATGGGACTTCAACGATCTGCGCAAGCTCGCGGCCGACATGGGCCTGAAACCCGAAGGCAAGAAAAAAACCGATTATATCGCCGCGATCGCAGCCGCAAAGATTACGGCCGGTGACGACAACACAGAGGACGGCAGCAGGGACGAGGGAGACGACGAGCTCCCGGATCTGGGAGCTGCCGATCCTGAGTAAAGGAGGCAAGGACATGATCCAAATGGTAAAAGGAACCTACGGACGCATGGCGAACGGGCGCGTGGAGCCTATGACAAAGCGCTCCAGCCCCTTCTCCCTCTCAGAAGCCCGCGAGGCCGAGCTGGTGAAGGCAGGCGTGGCCGTAAAGGTGGAAGCGTCCGATCAGGCCAATGACTACAACCGCATGAAAATGGCAGAGCTGCGCAAGGCTGCTGCAGCTGCGGGAGTGGACGCAGAAAAGGCAAAAGCGGCCAAGAGCAAGAAGGAACTGATCGGCCTGCTGGAAGCTGCGGCGAAACCTGCGCCGGGCTCCGGCAAGGAGTAAGCCGGTGGGCTTCAAAGAGCAGCTCCAGAAGGATCTCGACTCTGTTTTCTTCAACCTCGACGAGTTCGCAGAGATCCACCGCGTCGAAGGGAAAAAGATCCCCGTCGTGGTGGACAGCGACCAGCTGAACAAGCTCAAAAAGGGGCAGATCCTCGGACTCATAGAGGCCGACATGCTGCTCATGGGAAAAGAGGCAGATTTTCCGTCCAATCTGGAGCCGGGCCGCCTGCTGAACGTAGACGGCCGCGAAATGCTCGTGGCAAACTCAGGCAGGGATCTGGGACTCGTCGAGGTGGCCCTGCGGCAAAACAGAACGGGCTAAGGAGGCGACGACATGACACTGACACAAAGCATTGACAAGGTGGTGGGCTGGCTCGCTGAGAACGTATGCAGCCAGATCACCCTCAAACTCCCGGACGACGACCGGAACGGCGCGGAGTACCCCGTGGAGTATGTACACCCGGCAGCCTTCCCTCTTTATGTGCCGGGAAAAGACCGGCTCCCCCCTTCGGTGCCCGCTCCGATCCCTTCGGTATGCGTGCAGCTCATGGAGGGGAGCGACGATCTGCTGAAATTCAGGCGGCAGCTCCAGCTCCGGCTCTGCCTCTCGTGCTGGAACCCCGGATTACATGGAGCCGAAGTGCTTCATGCGAAGCCGGACGCCTCAAAGATCGGCGGCTTTTCCTACTACCGCGTGACCGGGGAAGCTGCCGAAACCTACACCCGCAACATGGAAGGCTGGCGGGACTCTCTCAACTTCGCGGACATTGTGCTGCGCGAAGTCGAAAACGCGGAATTTATAGCAGGGCACCGGCTCGTGAAGGAGTCCGGGATCAAGTACGGGCCGTTCGTTGAGGACGGCAATATATGGGACTACTACCCGTACTGGCACAACTGGATCAGCTTCACGCTGGAGGCCGGAGTCTCTGCGACGACACCGAAACAATACGAGGATCTTTTGTAAGAAAAGGAGGTTTTATTATGCCATATTTACACGGCGCATACGGCGAGATCGGCGACTCCAAAGTAACCGAAGTCCGGCAGGGAAGCGTGATCTGCGCCTATATCGGCACCGCACCCGTGAACCTCGTCCGAGGCTATGCTGAGGCCGGGATCATCAACATGCCGGTCAAGCTCACCGGCATGGGGGACGTACAGAACAAGGCCGGGTACTCCAAGACCGGCTGGGAGGACTTCACGCTCTGCGAGGTTTTCGCTGAGCACTTCGACAACACCGAGGGGGACATAGGCCCGATCTATATCGTGAATGTGCTCAACCCGGACATTCACCGGGACACCGAGCCGATCACCGAGGAACTGACCGTAAAGAACAACCGCGTGGAAATCAAGAGCGCGGAGATCATTCTCGACACCCTCGCGATCAATGACATGGCCGAGGGTGTGGACTACACCCTGAGCTACAACTTCTCCAAGGGGGCAGCCGTGGTGCAGTTTACCAAGACGCCCACGACCGAGACTGTCACCTGCTCCTATAACACAGTGGACGCCTCCATGGTGGACGCTGCCGACATTCTGGGAAAGGAAACCGAGGAAGGGGAATACACCGGCCTGCACGCCATGAGCCTGCTCTACCAGTATTGCAACGCGGTACTTGACATTCTGGCAGCGCCGGGCTGGAGCCATAACCCGGAAATCTACCGGGCCATGGTGAACACCGTCACAAAGCTGAACGGGCACTGGGACGGCTTCGTCAATGCGGACATACCACTGGAGGACGAAGCCGGGAAACCGATCGACACCATGGAGAAGGCGAAAAAGTGGGCCGAGGATCACGCATACAACAGCGAGCGCAGCAAGGTGTACTGGCCCAAAGTCAAGGACGGCACCGGCCGCGTGTTCCACCTCTCCACCGTAGGATCTGCCACCATGCTGCGCGTTGACCTGAGCCACAACGGCGTCCCGTTCGAGTCGCCCTCCAACAAGGCGATCATGGCAACGGGGCAATACTTCGGTGAAAGCTCCAATAACCGCGGCTTCGACCAGCAGAAAGCCAATACCCTGAACGAGTCCGGGATCACGACGGCGTGCTTCTGGGGCGGCCAGTGGGTACTCTGGGGGCCTCATACGGCCGCGTACAAGTACGAGGACAGCATAACCGGGAACATGGACGCCCGCGCGATCTTCGACGTGAACCTGCGTATGCTCATGTACATCACCAACCAATTCCAGATCGACCACGGGACAGAGATCGACTCCCCGCTCACTCCGACGGCTAAGGACACGATCCTGAACGACGAGAAGCGCAGGCTCGACAACCTCTGCGGGATCGGGGCCCTGATCGGCTCCCCTACCGTGGCATTTCTGGAGAGTGCGAACCCGGTCAACCAGATGATGAACGGCGACTTCGTGTGGGACTTCACCGTCACCAACACACCGCCGCTGAAATCTGCAACCGCCCGCGTATGCTACACAGACGAGGGCTTCAATGCGTTTTTTGAAAGTGAATAAGGAGGTGCAAAAGCATGGGAAAATGGGTAGACATTAAAGGCCCCGTAGTGGCCGACACCGTTTACTCGGACAATGTGCTGGTGGCGAAGGACACGTCCTTCACGCTGCCGGGCATTGAGTTTTTAACCGCAGACGTACAGGCCATGGGGACAATGACCGTGCCGCTGATCGGGCTTCTGGAAAATATGGAGCTCAGCGTCACGAAGATCGGCGTGGACAACGGCCTCAGCCGCCTGAACCGCCTCGAAAAGCAGAACCTCGAATTTAGATGGGTGCAGAGCGTTATCAGCTCGGACGGCTCCCAGTCTACTGAGGGCTGCAAGGCGTTCGTGCGGACGCTGCCGAGCAATATCCCGGAGATCGGCGTGGAGGTAGGAAACGCGACAGAGGTTGAGGCAACCTACAACGTCACGCGCCTGCAAATCTACGCGAACGGAGTCGAGGTTTTGTGTGTTGACAGACTGAACCAGATCCTCCGCGTCAATGGCAAGGACTACTACCAGAGCATTGACAATCTTCTGTAAAAACCAACCATAGAGGCCACCGGTCAATGAAACGATCGGCGGCCTCTTTTCGTAGAAAGGAGCAAAACCATGGACAAGAAAGACAAGAAAAAGGACGGCACCCTGACGCTGAAAAACCCGATCCAGATCAACGGCGAAACCGTCACCGAAATGCGGTACGACATCAACGAGATCGACGGCGTTCTGTTTGCTACCGCTGAGGCAAAAAAGAAGGCGGCGGCAGGCATGAAAAACGTGTCAATCTCCGCGGCGGCCGAGTTTGACTTCGGCCTCCACCTCTACCTCGGATATGCGGCCATTATCGCGGTAAATCCGAGCTACGACTTTTCGGACATGGAGCGGATCAAGGGGCGCGACGTCGTGGAGGTTATGCAGATCGGCCGAAATTTTATGCTCGCGTCGGACAAGGCTTCACCGGAAAGCGACTCCGACGAGCATACAGAGACTACGCCAGAGTGTACCACACCAGCACCGCAGACCTCGAAAAAAAGCCAATCGTAAACTTTATTCTTGAATATGCCGAGGCGGCCGAGGATCTGGCAGAGGAACGGAAACGGGCCAAGGAAAAGGCCCGGCCGCCGATCGGCAAGATAAAACACAAAAGGAGGTGAGCGCATGGCGAGAACGCTCGAAACCTCGGTCGAGATCTCCGGCGTCCTGAGCCCGTCGCTGCAAGCGGCGATCAGGAACGCGGTAAGCAAGCTGGAGGAAATGAGCGAGGAAACGCTGGAGGCTGCCGGAGCTGCCGAGCGTCTGGCTGCTGAAATCAGCACACAAGAGTCTGTACTGAGAAGCCTCGAACGGGGCTATGCAGATTTTATTGTGAGCGGCGAGGAAGGCACCGACGAGGCCCGCGCACTCGCGGATCAGATCCAAGAGCTCAGCAGCGAGCTGGACGAAAACCGGGGAACGCTGGAAGCTGCACAGCAGGCAGCCGAGCAGCTCGCCTCCGGCATGGACGAAACGGCCAGCGAGGCCGACCAGCTCAGGGGCACGATCAGCGAGCAGGAAAGCACCCTCGAAAAACTCAAAGAGCGGTACGTCTCCCTTGCATTATCTGAGGACGACACGACCGACGAGTCGAGGGAGCTCGCCGCACAGATCCAAGAACTCAGCAGCGACCTGAACGAAAACCGGCAGCGGCTACATGACGCGGAAAACGCGGCCGACCAGCTGGACAACTCGCTGGAACAAGTAGATGACTCGGCCCGGCTTGCGGACGAAGGCTTCACAGTCTTTAAGGCTACGCTTGCGAACCTCGCAGCAGACGCAATCCGGGCAGCAATCGACGGGATCAAGGATCTGGTGAGCAACGTCATGGAGTTGGGCCAGAACTTTACCAGCACCATGTCGGAGGTGCAGGCCATATCCGGCGCAACCGGTGACGAGCTGGAAACGCTGGAAGCCTGCGCCCGCGAGTTCGGCGCGACGACGACATTCTCGGCGTCCGAAGCTGCCGAGGCCCTAAAGTATATGGCACTGGCCGGGTGGGACGTAGAACAATCCACGAGCGCCCTCGGCGGCGTTCTCAATCTGGCCGCGGCCTCCGGCATGGAGCTGGGTGCTGCCTCCGACATGGTGACAGACTACCTGAGCGCCTTCGGCATGGAAGCAGATCAGGCGGCATACTTCGCCGACCTTCTGGCCTCTGCTCAGGCAAGCAGCAACACCACCGCCGAAGCTCTCGGCGAAGCATACAAAAACTGCGCCGCCAACCTGAACGCAGCCGGGCAGGACGTGGAAACCGTCACCTCCCTGCTGGAAGGCATGGCGAACCAAGGCTATAAAGGCAGCGAGGCTGGCACCGCTCTGGCTGCAATCATGCGTGACATAACAAACGCCATGGACGAAGGCCAGATCAAGATCGGCGACACCTCCGTGGCCGTCATGGACGCAGAGGGCAACTTCCGCGACCTGACCGACATTCTCACCGAGGTGGAAGCCGCAACAAATGGCATGGGGGACGCTGAGCGGGCCGTGGCCCTATCCTCCACTTTTACGGCAGACTCCACCAAGGGCCTGAACCTGATCCTCAACGAAGGCATGGACAGTATCGCCGGGTATGAGGAAAGCCTGCGGGGAGCCAGCGGCACCGCCGAGGAAATGGCGGCAATAATGAACGACAACCTCTCCGGCGATCTGGCGCAGATGAACAGCGCATGGGAGGAACTCGGCCTCAAAATATACGAGCGCTTCGAGGGATCCCTCCGCTCTGCCGTCCAGTTTGTCACCGGCTCAGTGATACCGGGGATCGAGTGGCTGCTCGGCCACCTTCCTGAGCTGGGCGTGGCGTTTAGCGCTCTGGGCGTCGTAATCGCTGCAATCAAGTGGGAGTCAATCACCCAGAAGCTCACCATGGCAAAGGGAGCCGTCCAGGGCGTAATCGGAGCCATAGGTGGCATATCTGCCCCGGCGCTGGCCGTGGGCGCTGCCATAGCTGCGCTGATCCTCGCCTTCGCGAACCTCTGGAAGAACAACGAAGAATTTAGAGCCAAGATCACGGCGATCTGGGACGGGATAAAGGCCAAGTTTGACGAGTTCGGGCAGGCAATCACCGACCGGCTCAACGAGCTGGGCTTCGAGTTTGAGGACATAACCGAGGTACTGAGCGCCGTCTGGAACGGCTTCTGCGAGCTGCTGGCCCCCGTATTCGAGGGAGTATTCCAGCAGATCAGCAATATTCTGGGCGTAGTGCTGGACGTGCTCGTCGGGCTTTTCGACGTGTTCGCCGGTATATTTACCGGCGACTGGGATCGAGTCTGGCAGGGCGCCGGTGAAATCTTCGGCGGCGTCTGGGACTTCGTGGTGGCGACCTTCACGAACTGGATCGACACCTTCAAGGGGCTGGCCGACACCGTTCTGGGCTGGTTTGGCTCCAGCTGGGACGAAGCATGGAGCGCGGTCAAGGACTTTTTCGAGGGGATCTGGAACGGGATCGCCTCATTTTTTACCGGTATATGGGAGGGGATCGTCTCCTTCATCACCGGGACATTGGACACAATCGCGACCACATTCTCAAATATCTGGAACGGGATCACCTCGTTTCTGTCTGGGACATGGGAAACGATCAAAAACGTGGTGCAGGTGGGCGTCATGGCGCTGGGCGAAATCCTGAACGCCGCCTTCCAAATCATCACTCTGCCCTTCCAGTTTATCTGGCAGAACTGCAAAGATTTTATTATCCCGATCTGGGAGAGTATCAAGTCCACCGTGTCCGGGGCACTGGACGCGATCGGCGGCTGGATAAACAGCAAAATGGAGGCAGCAAAAGCCACATTCACGGCCGTGACGACCGCGATCAGCAACGTGGCAAGCACTATCTGGAGCGCGATCAGCACGACCGCCTCGACAATCTGGGAAAGCATAAAGGGAGCGATCAGCAGCAAGATCGAAGCAGCCCGCGCCGTGGTAAGCTCGGTGACGAGTGCGATCCAGAACGTCGCAAGCGCAGCATGGAACGCGATCAGCTCCGTGACTTCAAGTATCTGGAACACAATCACCAGCACGATCACCAACAAGGTGAACGCTGCACGCAGCGCCGTGTCGAGCGTGTTCAACAGCATAAAATCGACGATCAGCTCGGCCCTGAACTCGGCCCTCAGCACCGTGTCGTCGATTTTTAACAGCATACACTCCGCGATCTCTGACAAGATAAACGCGGCCAAAAATGCGGTAAGCTCCGCAATCAGCGCAATAAAAAGCGCGTTCAACTTCTCGTGGAGCCTGCCACACCTAAAGCTCCCGCATATCAGCATAAGCGGCAGCTTTTCACTATCACCGCCAAGCGTGCCACACTTCGGTATTGAGTGGTACAAGGAGGGCGGCATTTTAACACAGCCGACAATCTTCGGAGCGTCCGGCAACAACCTTCTGGCAGGCGGCGAAGCTGGAGCCGAGGCCGTGGTGCCTCTGGCTACTCTCTGGGAGAAGCTGGACACCATGATCCACGAGGTATTCAACAGCGCCAGCTCGACCGGTGGAACCTCTGACGCAGGGCTCACCAGCAAGGCCGGGGAGCTGCTGACTCTGGACAACTTCTCACTGGGAAGTCTGGCAGACAACGGCGGCGTGGTTATTTATTACGACTTTTCCGGCTTCACATGGAGCCCACAGATCCAGACGGGCAATACCGGAGACGGGGACGACGACCTCATGGCGCAGCTCAAAGCGCACGAGGCTGAGTTCTTCGACTGGCTGGAGGAATTTATTCAAATGCGGGAGGTGGCCCAGTATGCGTAGAGTAACAGCCTACAAGGAATACGCCACGCGGGAGGGCGACACCTTCGACGCGCTGGCCCTCGAAATGTACGGCGACGAGACACTCGCCCACTATATCATAGACTTTAACCCCGACCATGCGGACGTGCTAATCTTCGACGCAAACGTGGCCCTCCGGCTGCCGATCGTCGAGGACGTGGAGACGCCGGACACGCTGCCGCCGTGGCGTCGGGACACTGAGGGCGAAGGGGGCAGCCCGTGAAACTTTTCTACAATGGGACGGACATATACAACGACGTATCGCTGAACTACTGCGTGCATGAGATGTACGCAGAAAAGCAGGCCGACACGCTCGTGCTCCGTTTCAACGACACCAAGGGGATCTGGAGCAAATGGAACCCGGCAGACGGTGACGTCCTCCGCTTCACTGAGGGAGCAAGCGACACCGGGAAAATGTTTCTGCACTCCATGAAACCAGAAAACGGACTCTTTACGATCCGGGCCATGGCTATGCCGAAAAGCGGAGCCACCAGAAAGTCCAAAAGCTGGGCGGGCGTCCGCTTCCTGCAACTGGGAAACGAAATCGCGGCGAACCATGGCCTCACTTTTCAGAACTACGGCTGCACGGATCAGGCATACCCGTATCTGAGGCAAGAGAGCGAGACAGACTTCGCTCTGTTTTCCCGCCTCTGCACGCTGGAGGGCTGCCAAATGCTCATATACGACGGCAAGCTGCTGGCGTACAGTGAACAATACATTGAGCAGCAGGCCGTCGCTGGCACGCTGGAGGTGGACGAAAACGGGAACTTTACCTACCAAGACAACCGGAGCGCGTGCTTCGGATCCTGCGAAGTAACCGCGGGCAACTTCTCCGGCACATTCTCAGCGCCGGACGCAAAGAACGCGGCCGTGCTCCGGGCGAAATGTATCGCCGAGGCGCAGCTCCGAGCTCCGGGGCTCCCTGCCTCCGGTGATCGCGTCACGCTTATGAGTAACAGCAACGCGGAGGCGGCCCGCTTCGCCAAAGGGCTGCTGAGGAACGCCAACAAATACGGGCACACGGGCCAATTCTCCAAGGCCCTGCTGACCGGCTACGCTGCCGCAAGCCTGCTGCAGCTAAAGACCGAAAAGGCAAGCGCATGGAACGGCCCCGTGTTCGTCTACAAAGTGCGCCATGACTTCGTAGGAAATAAATCAACCCTGTATTTCAGGGATCTGCTGGAGGGCTACTAATGGGACAAATAAACAAAGGCAGGATCGCCAGCATAAAAGGCAACACGGCCCGCGTGGTGCCCTCTGACGCAGGCGCAAAGCCTACCGCAAATATCACGATCCCGTGGCACCTGAGAGGCGACACGGGGAAATTAAAGAAGGGCACGGCCGTGGTGTATGTCGAGTTTGACGACGCCACCGGGCTGCTGCTGGGACGCGCCGACGGAGAGTGGGGCGCATATCTTCCCCACCTGACAGCCGGAACCATAACGGGGGCCGTGCCTGACGGAGACGTCACGGCGGCAGGCGTGAGCCTGAAAGGCCACACGCACACCGGAGCGCATGGCGAAACCAGCAGCCCGCACTAAGGAGGGATAGCATGGCAACAATGGCAAAATGGGGCCCGAAAACATGGGCCGTGAGCTCTCAGAAAGTCGTCGCCCTTCAAGACCTCAGCTTCTCCTATTCGCAGGTGGCGGACAATAACACCTCCACCGAGGAAAAGAAAACCACCAACGAGAGAGGCACCGAGCTTTTCCCGCTCAGCTTCACCACGACGCTGCACTCCGGGGCGGGCGTAGACGTCCGGGCCGAGATCGAGAGCTGGAAAGCGCTTGTTACAAAAGTAAATTATTTCTATCTGGGCGGCAGGCAGCTGGGCCCGAAGCTCCAGCTCAGGAAAGTGTCTGTCGGCAGCGTAAAGACTGACGACTCCGGCCGCATACGGCTGGCGACGCTCTCCTTCGAGTTCAAAGAGTACGATCCAGACACCACCAGCGTGAAGGTGAACACCTCGGCGCTGAAAGTGAAGGCCAGCAAGACGACCAAGGCCCAGAAGAAAAAGACAAACACCGCCGTCAAGAAGGCGGCAAAAAAGACAATCAAGGTGGGCGACTATGTGAAGCCTACCGGCAAGAAATACGCAACCGACCAGACGATCCCGGCATGGGTAAAGCAGCGCAGCCATAAGGTGAGCCAGATCAAGGAAAGCCAAAACAGGGTACTGCTGGGGCACCCGAACGGGATCAACAGCTGGGTGTATCTGAGCGAAGTCACGCTCGTGTAAGGAGGGAGGACATGCAAGCACATGGAAACGGGAACCCGGAAACGTGCGCCTCCAATCTGCTGCGGACGATCCGCGGCGAGGTGCCATACGACCGCGTGAGGGGGCGGGACGGTGCCCTGATCGACCAGCCGAACGCCACGGACGAAGCCGTCGCGGACGCTGAGTGGGTGCTGGAGACATTCGAGCCCCGCGTCAATATAAAGGACATACAGATCAACCCGGAGGCCGGGAACCCCGGAAACTTTAACACCTATGTGGACATTGAAAGGAAGGAGGACGAGGACGCATGAGCGAGCTCAAATTTATTGACACCGAAGCGGGGCCGATCCGGGACGGAATACTCGAAGATCTGGAGAACGGCGTCGGCGATCCCCTATATCCGGGCGACGAGCGCCGGATCTTCGGCGAGGCTCTGGCTCAGGTAGTCGTGGCCGTGTACAACAGCGTGAACGACGCCTGCCGCCAGAAAATGCTCCGGTATGCCCGCGGGGACGTGCTGGACGCTCTGGGAGAAAACCGGGACACCGCCCGGCTCGATCCTACCTTCGCCACCACCACGCTGCGCTTCGGCGTAAATGAGGCCGTGTCTCATAATATCATCATACCGGCCCGGCTGCGGGTGACTGGCGACTTTATCCACTATTTTCTGACAGACCAAACCGTCGTTCTTTATGCCGGGCAGCTATTCGTCGAGGTGGGAGCGACGGCCGAGAAAGGCGGCGCAGACTATAACGACGCAGCGATCGGGGAACTATCACAGATCGTTGACCTCTCAGACGTCGCCCTGATTGACTATGTAACCAACACGGAGCCGACGGGCGGGGGCGGCGATCAGGAAACCGACGAAGCATACCGGGAAAGGATCCGGGAAGCGGAGAACCGGCTCAGCACCGCGGGCCCTGAAAAGGCGTACCGCTACTGGGCGCTATCTTCGAGCCCGATCGTCACGGACGCGGTGGTGGAGTCTGAAACCGAGCGGATCAGCAGGACGCTGAAAACCTACGCCGGGCACGCCTTCCAAGGTGGCGCAAACCTGATCCCGGAGTCTCTGGCGGTGTATCTGCCGGGCGGCTCCGAGGCCGTGGACGGTACGGACTATACGGCCAGCTATGACGACGAGCTTCTGACGCTGACCCTCTCCGGCTCTCTGGCAGCAGCCGACGAGGTAAAGATCGAGATCACCCGGAACATGTACGGGCGCGTCAAAATCGTGCCGATCTGCGCCGGTGGAGAACTGCCGGACGAGGACGTGCTGGAGGCCGTGCGCCGCGTCTGCTCTGCGGACGACGTGAGGCCCCTCACCGACATTGTGCAGGTGGAGGCCCCGCAGGTGGAGCTCTACGACATAGAGCTGACCTACTACACGACCAAGGCCAACGAGTCCGAAGTCGTCAAAAACGTGGAAGGCCCGGACGGGGCTATCAACCGGTACATATACTGGCAGGGCTCCGCTCTGGATCAGGAAATCAACCCGGACGAGCTCAGGAAGCTGATCCTCTGCCCTCACTGGATAGAGAACCCGATCGGGGCCACCCGCGTTATCATCACCAAACCGGAATACAAAGAGCTGCCAAGCACCACCGTGGCGAAGTTTTCCGGGAACATCAACGTGCAGCACGTTGTAAAGGATTGAAAGGAGGTGGAACATGGGCGGCATGAAAGTGTCTGAGCTGGAGTTTGTGCGCCTTCTCCCTGCCTTCATGCGGGACGACGAGGCGGCGATCGCTCTCAGCAAGGCCATGAACCGGCTCATAGGAGAACCCAGCAAGCGCTTGAAAACGCTCAGAGTGTGGGACAACATAGACAACCTCAACGAAGCGGAATGCGACGAGCTGGCGTGGGAGCTCGACGTGGACTGGTACGACTCCACCGGCATGAGTCTGGAGGAAAAGCGGGCCACGCTAAAGATCGCCCAGCAGATCAAGCGAAAGCGCGGCACAAAATGGGCCGTGGAGCGTCTGATCTCCGCATACTTCGGCGAGGGCTACATCATGGAGTGGTACGAAATGTACGGCACCCCGTACACCTTCGTGGCGCTCACCACAAACGCGCACATAACGGCCCAGAACTATGAGAAATTCGTCGAGGCCGTGAAGGCTGCCAAGAACGTGCGCTCTCATTTAGCTGGCATTTTTTACTTTTGGCAGCAGGGGCCGGATCCGGGCGTCGAGTACGCTCTGGACTCCAGCCTGCACCGGTACAACTTCGTGAAATGCGGTACCCGTCCAAGGATCGCAACCGTGGGCTTTATCGTAAAGCCGAGCATTGAGCTGGATCCGGAGGCGAGGCTGCTCTTTTACGGCTTCACACATGCCGGAACAATCAAGTGCGGCACCTATCCGCGGCCCGGCACTCTGGGAGCTGCCGACAAGCACAGGATCGCCGCCGAAGGCACGGCCGGAGCTATCCGGTACAACTTCAACCGGCAGGCGGGCACCTACCCGCGGCCCGTGACACTGGGAGTCGTCGAAGGGCGTCACATCAAGGCAGCGCCAGAAATAACCCCGCTGCCCTATGGCTTCACCAGCGCCGGGACAATCACCTGCGGCACCTACCCGCGCCCCGGCACTCTGGGGCGTGTGCTCCAGAACCCGATCGGCTCCAATCTGGAGGCGAAATTCACCGGCTACGGGTACGAAAAGGCTGGATCCCATACCTGCGGCACATATCCCCGGAGGCTGGCGCTGGGCGTCGTTCTGGCGGGTAATGCGGCCACGGCTGCGCGGCTGCTCTGCGGGGCGTACAGCTTCGTGAAGTGCGGGACAAAGGGGGCCGGGACAAAGGGCGCAGCTATAACCAACAAGGCAGCTACAGCGGCAAGCCTCGCCTGCGCGGCGTACAGCTTCGTAAAATGCGGGACGAGACGCTGCGGTGAATAAATAAACGAAAGGAGGGCACGCGCATGGCTTATTTTTCCGACACATTCATGGGCCACCGGAGGAACCAGTGGCTCCGCTCGATCCATGCCGTAGAGGTGCAGGTGGGCGCAGCGTGGCACCGCGGCACCATTAACCAGAAGCGGATCGAGGGCGACACTCTGGTGATTTTAGCGACGTTTCCGACGCTGGACTCCGTGGAGTGTACGATCTCGGCGTCCCGTCTCATTGACGTGCGCGGCGAGGTGGCCGCCTACCAGCAGCGCCTCGTCGAAAAGGTGGCCGGGCAGGGAGTAATGGTGAAGCTCACGATCCCTATCTACGAAGTAACAGCCTAAAAGGAAGGAGGAAAACGCATGTACAGAAATACCCAATGGCTCGACGAAGTGAAAGACATTGACACCGGCGAGCTCATTCAGGAAGGAACCGACCAGAGCGCCGGGCACTTCAACAACATGGAGCACGGCATAAGCGACGCACATCTGGCGGCGGCCCTGCTGGTGATCCAGAGCTCACTCACGGCCGATCAGGTGGCGACGGAGGAAAAGACGGTCACGCTCACCAACACCCAGCGTTACCCGTTCAACAGCTCCACCCAGACGATCGCCCTCAGCACCGTGAGAAACTTCGCGGACTACACCGTGGAGGCAGAGATCGCCGACCACGAGGGCAACGTCGGCGAGGTGAGGATCTTCGATCGTATGCTGAATGGCTTCAAGGTAGCCTACGACGGCAGCGCCAAAAGCGCCACCATTAAACTGAGAATTAAAGGAGGAATGTAACCATGGCAAAAACCAACAAAGTGACCGTGATCGAAAAGAACGCGGGCCAGAAAATCGACTTCGAGCAGAGCGGCACCCGCCTGATCTTCGGCGACGACGAGCTCATGCTGAACGCTGCCAAGTACCAGAAGGACTGGGACGTGGAGGTGGACGTCTGCCGCGATAAGTCCGACAACCTGACGATCGGCACCGGCTCCGGGCTGCGCTATGTGGCGCAGGTAAAGATCCCCGCCGCAACCTATACCGAGACGGAGATCGAGGCAGAGGAACCCGCAGAGGCTCCGGCGGCTGAGGACGCCGCCGAGAACGGCGACGGCATGAACCAGAAAACCACCGTACAGAGAGACAAGAACCCGCTCGACATGGGCGACGTGACCGTTATTCTCTGGAGCATTGAATAAGACAAGGAGGACATGACAATGGCAAATTTTGATCTTTCCATGCTGGCACTCAAAAGCGTGTGCCCGAACAACACGATCGAGGTAGACGACACCGATCTCCCCTCCGTGCTGGTGTATATCCCTGCATTTAAGAACAGCGACGTGCTGACCGGCGGCAACGACTCCACCCACCCCGCCTTTATCGTGAACGGCGTCCAGATCCCCGGCTTCTACTACTCCAAATACCAGAACGTCGTCCACGCTGTCACCAACACCGAGGGCTACAACGTGACGGCGGCGTACAGCCTGCCCGGCGAGGATCCGGCGCATGATATTAACTTTGACACCGCCCGCGCTCGCTGCGAAGCCAAAGGCCACGGCTGGCACCTCTCCACTAATGCAGAGTGGGCCGCAATCGCCCTCTGGTGCAAAAAGAACGGCTTCATGCCCTACGGCAACAACAACTACGGCAAGGACACCAGAGAAAGCAACTACAAGGCGATCCCGCTCCATAAATACACCGAAAACAGCGTCACCCGCACCGGCCGCGTAGCAACTGGCACCGGCCCGCTCACATGGAGCCACGACAAGACATTGGGCGGGATCTGGGATCTGAACGGTAACGTGTGGGAATGGCAGGCGGGGATCCGCTTCGTATGGGGCGAGCTCCAGATCCTTGCCAACAACGACGCCGCGGATCCTGACAACCCGCAGAACGAGACGAGCGTATGCTGGAAGGCAATCAACGCCGCCGACGGCTCTCTGGTGGAGCCTGAGTGTACCGTTTCCGGCTCTGCGAAGCTCTCCGGCAATACCGTGAAGCTGGACTATGTGAGCGGCAAGTGGACATACAGCACCACCATTTCCAGTCTCGCAGACCAGAGCCGGAGCTGCCTCTTTGCAAACGTCACCTGCACCGCTGCGATCGGCGCGGCCACCAAGGTGCTGCTGCGTTCTCTGGCTCTGCTGCCTGACGAGGGAACCACCGAGGCCAGCTACGAGGGCGACTACTACTGGCTGAATAACGGCGTAGCCGAGCGCTGCGTGATCCGCGGGGGCGCCTGGGACAACGGTGCGTCCGCTGGTGTGTTCTCCTTCTCCGGCAGCCCCTCCCGCGCGATTGTGCCCTGGGACGTGGGCTTCCGCTCCGCTTATATCCCGAATATCGGGTAATCTGGCAATCTGAAAATCTGGCAAGGGCGGCCCCCACCCAAGGGCCGCCCTCCGCTTTTAAGGAGTAAGTATGGACAATTTAGAGCTGCGCCAGCGTATCGCCCGGAGCATGATCCGGGTGGCCGAGCGCACCCAAAATATGAGACGGCCGGAGAAATTCGAGTACCGCAAGCACATGACGAACGCCTACGCGGAAATGCTGGAGCTCTGCATTGAGGCCAACCGTTCACGGGGCAACCGACGGCTGGAGCTCCAGAACAAAATGGACACGAAGCTGGACGTGCTGCGCACTCTGGTGGACACGGCAGTCTCGCCGGAGGATCGGCTGATCTCTCCGGGGCTTCACGAAGTCTGGAGCAAAGAACTGAATGAAATCGGGCGTATGCTCGGCGGCTGGAAAAAGTCGAACGAGTGAGCCCGTGGGGAATGTGTCGAGAAAAAAGGAGGCGCTGCGTGATCCGCGGGGGCAACTGGAACAACGGTGCGAACGCTGGTGTGTTCTACTTCAACGGCAACAACTCCCGCGCGAATGTGAACTGGAACGTGGGCTTCCGCTCCGCTCTCGCCTTATTCGTTATTGTCTGCGGGCTACGGCTCAGCAGAAACAGCAAGGCAAAAGGGACGCATTTCCCGGCCGACAAGGCCAAAGATCAACGCTCGCGCGGCCTGCTGGCGAAAGTCGCCAGAGGCGGCGGGCAAACCGCGGAGGCTGGCCGTTCCCTCGTAAGCGGGTGAAGGCGGCCGGGATCCTATGGTGTGGCGGCCATAGTGGAACGGACGCGCCAAGGAGTGTCACACGCGGGCCATTATTTTGACATTAAAGGAGTGAGGACATGGAAACAGCAAACCGGCCCTCCCTTCTGGAGCGAATATACTCGTGGGAGAACCTGCTGAACGCATACCACGAGGCAGCAAGCGAAAAGTGGTACCGCAGCGACGTGGTGGCCTTCTCGGCCAATCTGGAGGAAAGCCTGATCGGCATACAGAACGACCTCATGTGGCGCACCTACACCGTGGGACGGTACCGGCAGTTCTACGTCTCGGAGCCGAAGCGCCGCCTCATTATGGCGCTGGGCTTCCGCGATCGCGTCGTACAGTGGGCCATATATCTGCAAGTAAACCAAGAGCTCGACAACGGCATGATCTACCACTCATACGGCTGCCGCGTCGGCAAAGGAACCACCAGAGCAGCCGACCGGCTGCAATACTGGGCCGAGCAGGTGGACAGGAAACCGGGCCCGCGCTGGCACTACTTAAAACTGGATATTTCAAAATATTTTTACCGAGTGGATCACAATGTTCTGCTCGGTATTTTAGCGCGAAAATATCCGGGCGAGGACGGTTTTCTCTGGCTCATGCGCGTGATCGTATGCTGCGATCATACGCCGTTCGGCCTGCCTCCGGGCAAAAGCGCCGACGAGGTGCCGCCGTCCGAGCGGCTATTCGAGGTAGGTATGCCGATCGGCAACCTCACCAGCCAGCTGCTTGCGAACGTCTGCCTCAATGAGCTGGATCAGTACATCAAGCACGAGCTCCGGGCCCACTACTACGTCCGGTACATGGACGACATGGTGCTGCTGCACCAAGACGCCAAAACGCTGAACGAGTGGCGGCAGCTTATAGAGGACTACCTCAACAACGTGCTGCACCTCGACTTAAACAGCAAGACCGCGATCGGCCTCGTCTGCCGCGGTATCACGTTTGTGGGCTGCCGGATCTATCCGGGCAGGCGAAAGCCAACGCCGCAGGCCGTCAAGAAAATGAAGGCCCGTATGCGGTACATAGCCAAGGAATACGAGGCGGGGCTGATAGACTTCGACGCGGTGGACGCAACCATGCAAAGCTACTTCGGTATGCTGGGACATTGTACCACCCACGGGCTCCAGAAGTGGATCGAGAAAAACATCATTTTCAAACGGAGAGACAGCGATCTGTCTCAGGAGGTGAACACATGGACGTAACAGCAATCATTATCGCCGCCAGCATACCCTCGGCGCTGACGGGCTTCTGTTTCTGGCTGATCGAGCAGAGACTCCAGAAGCGGGCGAAAAAACAAGAGGACGAGGAAAAGCAGCGCCGGGAGAATGAAGAAAAGCGCGAAAAGCTGCGCGAGCAGCAAGAGCTTTTTCTGGTGCAGGGTATCGGAGCCGCGATCGCTCTCGGCGAGGCAACCGCCAAGGCCGTGCAGCGGATCCCCGACGCTCACTGTAATGGCGACATGCACGCCGCGCTGGAATATGCGGCAAAGGTAAAGCACGAACAAAAGGACTTTTTGACCGAGCAGGGGATCGGCGCACTGTTTGACTAAGGGAGGTGGAAACCATGCGCGGAGAATACGAAACAACGGGATCCACAGCCGAGGATCCGCAGATACAGATCGAGCAGCTCAAAGAGGAAAACCGGCGGCTCAGGAAACAGATCCGGCAGCTAAGAGCTGCTGCAGCAGAGAAGAAAAAAGTGGAGTTTTCAAAGCTCATTTTTCTGGGCGTGAGTATCGTCACCATAGCGATCACCGTCTTTTCCTGCCGCGTGATCTGGCTCACCATGGACACCTCGGCGCTGGCCTACCTGATACCGGCCGTGTTCGCTGAAATGGCGAGCGCGACCGGCTTCTATTACACGAAAGCCAAGGCCGAGAACAAAATCAAGCTCATGGCGCTGTCTGGCGTACAGCCGGAGGCGCACAACTTCGACACATAGGAGGTAACAGCACTATGGAAAAAATCAAAGGGATCGACGTTTCCAAGTGGCAGGGAGCGATCGACTGGGCCAAGGTAGCCGGGGACGGCGTAAAGTTTGCCATGATCCGGCTCGGCTATGGAGGGAAGAACGGCGCAGCCTGCGGCGTCGATAACTTCTACCAGAAAAACGTCGAGGGCGCTCTTGCGAACGGGATCGCCGTCGGCTGCTATTTTTACAGTTACGCCCTGAATGTAGAGGGCGCAAAGAAGGAGGCGGCGTTTGCGATCCAGCAGCTCGCCCGGTATAAGGGCCGGATCCTCTACCCGATCGCCTTCGATATTGAGGACAAGACGCAGGCAGGGCTCGGAAAGAAAACCCTCACGGACATGGTGACGGCGTTCTGCTCCGCGCTGGAGGCTGCGGGCTATTATGCGAGCTTTTACTGTAATGCAGACTGGGCCCGCAATCGTCTGGACATGCAGGCGCTCGCCCGCTTCGACTTCTGGCTGGCCCAGTGGACGGCCTCGCCCACTTATACGGGCCACGCCTTCAACATGTGGCAGAGCTCCAGCAAGGGCCGCGTGGCCGGTATCTCCGGCGACGTAGACATGGACACCGCTTTTGTGGACTATGAGGCGGAGATCAAGAAAAACAAGCTCAACGGCTACACCGGGAGCACGGCAGCACCCGGAAAGCAGGAAGGAGGCAATATGAGCGACAGACAGAAATTTGTAAACACGGCGGCGTCTTTTATCGGCTGCAAGGAAGCAGACGGGAGCCACCGCCAGATCATTGACATTTACAACGGACACAAGCCCCTCGCCAGAGGCTACGCCGTGAAATATACGGACGCATGGTGCGCCACCTTCGTGTCTGCCATGGCGATCAAGTGCGGCCTGACCGACATTATCCCGACCGAGTGCGGGTGCGGGCAAATGATCCAGCTTTTCCAGAAGCTCGGCGCATGGCAGGAAAACGACGCCCACACCCCGCAGCCCGGTGATGTTATCTTCTACGACTGGGACGACTCCGGCGCGGGTGACAATACCGGCTGGCCGGATCACGTCGGCATTGTGGAAAGCGTGAGCGGCTCCACCATGAAGGTGATCGAGGGCAACATGAGCGACGCCGTGGGCCGCCGCACCATGCAGGTGAATGGCCGGTATATTCGCGGCTATGGCCTGCCGAAATTCAAGGGCGGTGCGGCCAGCTCTGGAAACACCGGCAGCAAACCCGCAGGGAGCACCGGCAAAAAGACCGTGGCGCAGCTGGCAGACGAGGTACTGGCTGGCAAGTGGGGAAACGGGCCCGACCGCAAGAGCCGCCTCACCGCGGCCGGGTATGACTACGACGCCGTGCAGAGCGCCGTCAATGCGAAGCTCTCCGGCCAGAAGGCCAAAAAGTCCAACACCGAGATCGCCAAGGAAGTGATCGCGGGTAAATGGGGCAACGGAGCCGACCGCAGAAAGCGGCTGGAAGCAGCGGGCTACAACTACGCAGCCGTGCAGCAAATTGTCAATAAACTAATCTAAGGAGGGATCGCCATGAATGAAACAATGCAGCAGATCGTGAACGCTTGCGTGCCTGTCCTCTGCCTGCTCATTACAACGGGCGGGGCCTATCTGGTGGCGCTGCTGAAAAAGCGTACCGCCCAGATCGAGAAGGAGCTCGACAACGAAACCGCGGCCAAGTACATGAACATGGCGGCCGACGCGGTGGCGCAGGCCGTCACCTATACGGCCCAGACCTTCACCGACGCGCTGAAAGCTGAGGGCAAATTCACCAAGGAGAAACAGATCGAAGCCTTCAACAAGGCCAAGGACAAGACACTGGAGATCCTCGGCGACGCTGCCGTCAATGCGCTGGGCGAGATTTACGGCGACTTTGACGCATGGGTGGAAACCAAGATCGAGCAGGTATGCCGCGAAATCAAGACGCCGGAGGCTGACAAAACCGCAGCGACAACCGCAGCGGCGACAGCTGCAAGCGTAGCAACTACGATCGCAGCCACGGCCGTGCAGCAGATCGCGGCCGAAGCCGTACCAGCAGCAGCGCCGGAGGCGACAGCAGAATAAAAGGCCCTGAGAGCTTCACACAAGCTCCCAGAGCAACGAAAAAGGCTCGGCGGGTGTTTTACCCTCCGGGCCTCTTTTGCGTCTCAATGCGCCTTATTCGACCGTCTGCCCGATTGCTTCGAGCGACTCTTTGATCTGGGTGAGGTTTTCCTTCGTCGCCTCGTCCTCTGCCTTTTCTGCTCCGCGGTACACATACTTCACGGCCTGCTCCATATCCATGCCGAGATTGTAATAATTACGGGCCCCTTCGTCGCCGTCGTATGCGTACTCCAGCCAGAAGCCGTAGAACATGGCCCGCTCCATTGTCTCATTATCGCCGTAATAATCAGGGTAATGCTCTACAATGAACGCCACGGCCTCGTCCCTCATTTCCTCCGTGACGTCCCCTGCCACGGAGTCCTTCGCCTCGCGTGCCAGCGCATCCACCTTCGCGCTCGTGTTCGGCTCCGGCTCTGCTGCGGACGGCTCCGACTCTGCCGGGGCGCTTGCCTGAGTGGGCGGCTCCGAGCTCGGAGTGCCCGCCGTCTGATCGCTGCCCTTATTCCCTCCAACGGCAGCGGCCAGCACCAAAACAGCCACAACGCCAACAATGATCCACTTCTTTTTGCCGTTTTTTCCCTCGCCCGGCCCGGCTTTTTTCTCTGATTTACTCATGTAAATTAAACCTCCATTTCCATGACTTTTTTATTTGCGTTTTTTCGCGTTAGTCATGTTTGGGATAATTATAGACGATGAATCATGCTAAAGTCAATATGCTGTCTACCTATCTTTGGGATAAAAAAGGAGGCGCAACGCCATGAAACTATACAAATACACCGACGGCAGAGCCAACGCCTCCGGCCAAAAAATAAAGGAACGCCGGGAGGCTGCCGGACTATCTCAGGAAGAACTCGCGGCCCAGCTCCAGCTCGCCGGGCTGAACCTGAACCAAAAGGCAATAAGCCGGATCGAAACCGGCGAGCGCGTCGTGCCAGACTTCGAGCTGCTCTACTTCTCGAAGGTGCTAAACGTGCAAATTTGCGAGCTGCTGCCTGCTGATGAATGAGGACGGGGAACCGTCCTTTTTTATTTGCGAAAAAATGCGAAACGTGCTTGACAATACGCCGATAAAGGCGTATTATATAAACACGCCGATAAAGGCGCATTTTGGAGGTGATACGCTATGAATATCAAAGAAATGAGAAAAGACAAAGGGCTGACACAAAAGCAGTTGGCCGAGCAGATCGGCGTAAATATCAGGTGGGTGCAGAAATTAGAGGCCGGGGACACTAAGCTGGAAAATATCACATTCTTAAACGCCATAAAATTGATCCGGGCCCTGACTCCATACGACGACGAAAAACAGCTTGCGCGGGAAATGTATATCATACTCAAACGCACGCTGCAAGAAAATGATTAAGGGACAGGAAAGCGGGAGCGGCTACGGCTGCTCCCTTATTTTTATTTATGGAGGGCATAAGCATGAGACGCTTCAAACATTTAAGTAAAACCGACCGACTCCGCATGGAGGCCCATTTAAGGGACAAAAAGACACCGAAAGAGATCGCGGAGATCCTCGGCGTCCATATTTCCACAATATACCGCGAAAAGAAGCGTGGAGAGTATCAGCACCGGAACAGTGACTACACAGAAGAAACCCGGTACAGCTCAGACCTCGGCGAAATGAAATACCGCGCCAACCTCGCAGCGAAGGGCGCGGACATAAAGCTCGGCAAGGATCACGAGCTGGCCGAGTATATAGAACGCCGGATCGCTGACGACAAGCTCTCGCCTGCTGCCGTTCTGGGCGAAATCGAGGCCAACGGAATGAGCTTCAAGACTTCGATCAGCGTCAACACCCTATACAGCTACATAGAAAAGGGCGTTTTTCTGCGGCTCACGAATGGCAGCCTCCCACAAAAGGGTGATAAAAAACGCGCATATCATAAAGTGAAAGCGCAGAAACGCCCGCCGAAGGGTGAGAGCATAGAAAAGCGCCCGGAGGAAATCGACGAGCGATCCACCTTCGGGCACTGGGAAATGGACACCGTAGTGAGTGCCAGACCGGGCAAGGCTGCCATTCTGGTGCTCACCGAACGGCTCACCCGCGAAGAAATCACAGCCAAGCTCCCAGACAAAAGCGCGGCCAGCGTGGTGCAGGCCCTCGACAATCTGGAGCGCGAGTGGGGCGACAAGTTCCCGCTGGTATTCCAGACAATCACCGTGGACAATGGGAGCGAGTTTGCCGACTGTCCCAGTATGGAGCGCAGCGCTCTGGGCGACGGCTCACGGACTAAGCTCTACTACTGCCACCCGTACAGCTCATACGAGCGCGGCAGCAACGAGAACCTCAACAAGATGATCCGGCGCTGGCTGCCGAAGGGGACGAACTTTGACGAGATCGCCGACGAAGTGATCGAAGCTGTCACCGTCTGGATCAATAACTACCCGCGGAAAATCCTCGGCTATATGACCGCGGATCGGCTATTTCAGGCGCATTTATCGGCTATTTTGGGGGCCGCTTAAAATTTTTTATATTTTTTTCGCATTTACTCTTGACATTTGCCGCGTTTTCTTCCTTTAACATCTGCCAGCCTTTGAGCTGGTATTTTGTGCCTTTTGTAAGTCCGTCCAATTTTACAGTATCAACAATCGTAATCTCTTTTCCTGCAAGGATAGTCTTTTCGCCGTCTTTGCTGGTCGCTGTGGTATGGATAGAGATTTCTTTTTCGTATTCATCAGTCAAAGTCCCTAAATCAATCACAAGATTATTTCTTGATACCACGATTTCAAAAGGTGGGATAAGCTCAAAGCCTTTGTTACTATCAGAGCGTAATTCTTCAATGATGTAGGTATCATAAGGTAATGCACCCTTGCTGTCGTCTGGTTCAGAAGTTCCAAACCACACACCGTCCTCGCTGGTCTTTCCTGCGTTGGTATTGTGCTTATGAGAAGCCCAGTCAGCAGAAGTGGAGAATTGCCCGTTATCATCAGTTACCACTACATGATTTTCGCCCGTTGTCTTGCTTGTGATCCTAAAAGGAACATCAGCAAGACGCTTGTGTGTGCCTGCACCGATTTTCACGCCCTCAATATCTCCACGCTTAATCTGATTATAGATAGAATGGGCTTCGTCGGTTAAGTCCACGATTTTTCCATTTTCTGTGATTGTAAAATCAATCGTTTTTGCACCGTCAGTTAAGTAACCGTCGGGAGCTTCACTTTCAACGATACGGAATTTTCCATAAGGTAAGAGGTCAGCAGAAGTAGAAGCGACACCCTCAATATCTGTACGAATTGTCTTTACCACTTCATTTTTCTTGTATAGCTTGCCCTCAACCAAAACAGAATTATCATTTAAGGAAATGATGTCAAAAGCAGTATCTTTCAAAGTGGCACTTCCTTGTGGCTTTGTATCGCCCGTTTCTAAATCTCGTTTCTGAATTTTGACACCGCCACGGATAACTTTATCTGATACGGAAAACTGGTTACTTCCAGATAGTACGGCAAGGTCGCCGTCCTCGGTAATCTGTGTTACATATAAGCCCTTAATCTGTTCGGACTTATCGCCAGCTTGCATATATGCACCCTCTAACAAGTAGCCGTTTGGAGCTTTTGTTTCTTCAACGGTTAGCGTTCCAAGTGGAAGAACGGCTTTTCCGTCCTGCATATAGAAGCTGTCGCCAGATACTTTGTATGTGTCCGCTAATTTTGTGATGTAATGAGTTGTCCCGTCGCTGTCTGTTTCGGCGATTGTCTTTGTAACCCATGTACGAGTAGCTTCGGCAGGGAGATTTCCTTTATTGTAGAAGCCAGCATAATACTTCCATGTAAATTCCGCACCTGCTAGAGAAGCGTTCCCCTGCGGATTGTCTTTCTGTGTTTCCATATCAATCTTGAAAAGCTCAATCAAAGTGTCTGTTACTTTTGGCGTATCAGATACGTTCAAAGTCGCTGTCTTTCCAGCTTCAACCTTCAAGGAATATACAGTTTTATCCACTTTATATCCTGCTGGTGCGGATAATTCCTTGATATAGACTGTGCCTGCTTTTACCTCTACAATATCTGTATTTCCGTTTTCATCGGTCGTAAGGGTGGCAAGCTGTTTCGTGCAGTCCTTATCAGAAAAGACACCATAGGTCGCACCAGCGATAGAGTAATTTCCGTTACCGTCGGTAATGCTGGTATTACTGGAAACCTTTTGCAGTTTCGCATTTCCAATATTCAGCTTCGCCCAGAATTGTCCTAATTCCTGCCCCTCGCCAGAGTAGATATAACCGCCACATTCATAGCGTCCTTTATTCTCTTTGACAAAGGCTTTCGCACTAGAGAAAACTTCGTACTGCGTTGCCTTTGGTATTTCATCATAAGAAGCTCGCACGTTATCACATTGCCAGCCAAGATGTACGCTCAATCTCTGCCAGACAACACATTGTTCCAACAAATAGACTTGTTTATAGTTCAATTCCTTGTGAGCTTCGCCATACTGTTTGACATACTCTAAGGATAACGCCACATCTGAAATCTGGTCGGCACTCATGCGTGAGCTTGCGTCAGCTCTGGTCTTATAGCCGTTCTTAAAATCTGTATTGATGTCAATACAATAGGCAGTTTCGCCCTCGACTTTCATATAGCCCTCATTGAATGTCGAACCAATAGAACCGTCATTCATTACTTTTTCAATGATACCGACACGCTCCGCACTTTCCGTCCAGTATTGCTTGCTTTCTGCATGGACGGGTGTAGTCGGTAAAGCAGTAACGACAGTTGCAAGAGCTAAGAAGCCCGTACACAATCGTTTCCATGTCTTTTTCATAAATCTAATGCTCCTTTCATTTTGGGTATAAAAATAGACGCTCATTTCTGAACGTCTACATTACTGAAAGGCTTGTCCTCTCACACATATTCTATTTTAATAGGTACAACAGTTGCCTTTCTCCTTGTATTTTCGTTGTTTTCATCACTTGCGTTATCTACAACCTCCATGACCCGCATCCAACATAATTGAATAAGCCATACACTTACTCCTATACTTTTTGTACTATAGTATGCAAAAAGACAGGACTTGGTGTATCCTGTCTTTTGAAAAGCATTTGTGAAATTTTATTCTTCCTTCTCCGACTCCACAATGGCAACCGTAGGGTCCCCATTCTGCGCTCTTTCAAGAACCGCAGACGCCAGCCTTACAAAATTCTTCCCTGATGTGCTTGCGCCGCTTACTGCATCTATATCTCCGTTTCCCTGGTTCTCAAGAAGCTGAGCCGCATATTCCCGCGTATACTTATTGGGATAAGTTCCCGTAATCCCATTCATATTCTTCATATAGGCAATATCCCAAGATTTGATGAAGCCGCTTGCATTCTCCGCATTATACTCCACGGAAACAATCTTATTCTCCATCACGCAGATGGTTACATACTCCTTCCATCCATGACTGTAATCCGACATCTCCGCCGTATAATATCCGTCCTTAAGTCCTTCCTCCTTTTTACAGGAAACCGCCAAAATTCCCATACACATACAGAACAGCAGAACCATTATCCTCTTTTTCCACATGCCGCTCACTCCTCCCTTAACCTGAAACTGCCTGAAATCTCCTGAAGCTGCTGTGCCTGCTGATTCAATTTCTCACTGGCCGTGGTGCTCTCATAGCTTGCGTTCAAATTCTGCTGCGCTACGTCTCTAATCTGACTAATCTGACCAGTCATATTGCCAAGGGAATGCTTCTGAACCGTTACATTCTCTGCAAGCTGTTCTGTAATCTTGGAAATCTGGTCTGCAATCTCCCCGATGTCACGGAAGGATTCCGCTACCTTGTTTGCGTACTCTGTTCCTCGTTTCACAGCCCTAAGTGAGCTGTCAATCATACCGGAGGTTCGTTTGGCAGATTCTGCGCTCTGGGCGGCAAGATTTCCTACCTCCTCCGCCACAATGGCAAAGCCCCTGCCTGACTCTCCTGCCCTTGCAGCCTCCACCGACGCATTCAGCGCCAGGATATTAGTCTGGAAGGAAATGTCCTCCAAGAATTTATTAATCTTCGTAATCTCCACCGAATTCCGGTCAATATCCTCCATGGCCAAAAGCAGATTCTTCATATAATTGCCGCCTGTCTCCATGTGACCCTGGGTTGTCTCCATCAGACTTCCCACCATCCTTGTATTCTCATCCACATCCAGAATATTCTGCTCAATCGCTGTCGTCTCCTGGGACAATACATTTAGAGATTCCGACTGCTCCGTTGACCCGTGGTGTACCTGCTGTGCGCTCTCTGAAACAACTCCTGCTGTGGAAAGCACCTCCTTTGAGGAGCTCTTAATTGATTTTAACATCCTATTAAGGGCGTCAATAATCTTATTCAACGACTCCTTCATTATGACGAAGTCTCCCTCAAAATCACCTCTTACGTCCACCTGGAAATTGCCGCCGGACATATTCTCCAGAATATGGGACAGTTCTGATATGTACCCGTTGACGCTGTCCACCGTATCGCTCAAAGCGCTGGAAAGAATCTCCGTCTCGTCGTTGGTCTTGATAACCTCCGTCGGGGTCGTCAAATCTCCCTGGGCCAAAAGCTCAATTCTATTCGTCACTCCCTTAAGGGACCTCTGAATCCTGGAAGAAAAATGTAAGGTATATATGCCTGCCAGTACCAGCAGCACACAAGTAATCCCAATACTGAGCAGGATTCCAGTATTAGCCGGCCCCATGAAATCCCTCTGGGGAACGATTACCGTCAGATACCATCTGGTTCCGTTAATAGGCGCGTGACTGATAAAAGCTGCATCTAATGACTTACCCATGGTGAGTACGCCCGTCTCCTTTGTCGTCACCTGATCTTTAATCCCAGTAAACCCTGTCACCTTCTCAAGCCCTTCCTGACTCCTGACAAGATCCTTATTCCGGCAACCCATGATCTCGCCTTCCCAGTTTACAATATAAGCGGTCCCGTTTGCACTGAGGTTAATATTGCTCAGTACATCATTCAGCACGTCGTACTTATAACTTCCAACCAGATAATAGAGCAGCTCGTCGTCTGCCGTCACAGGGATTCCCATAGCAAGCTCCAGTTCTCCTTCTGACGAATCTACATCATCCACCGCAAGATTCTGGGTCTCCTGAAGCAGCGAATACAATTCCCTGTCCGCAATCGACGAAGGACATTTCTCGTCTCCCAGATAGAGAGAGCCGTCAGCCTTATAAAGCCCAAGCCAGATAAACTCAATCCCTGACTGCGCGTCATCAAGAGCCTCCTTCTTTTCCTTCTTCGTGCTGTCAGGGTTCCTGATTGCCACCCTGTCGCTGATCATAAAGATTCGGTCCGCCAGCATATGCATGTTGGACTCAATGCTCTGTGAAGCCATCTTCGTCGTAGACGGAAGCACATCTGCCATAATTTCTCTCGTAAGTACCTTCATAGACAATGCCATAACTATAACAAGAATCACAGCCAGGACAACGACAATAGCAGTTGTGTTCGCCACTATTTTTTTATTGATACTCTTTTTCACGCTTCCTTCCTCCGCATAAATATACTCTTTGCAGCCGACACGGATTTACCGATTTTTACCACTGCATCATTATATCATTATAGCAACAGCCCCCTAATATGTAAAGCCAGAAATACAAAATCTAGTGTTCTGAATAAGCCTTCCCCAACACCTGCTGTATGGAAGGGCAATTCGCTATAAGTCCATAACGAAAATGTATCGTCCCGCTCACCGTATCCTCAACGCTGCACGCCTCCATCTGCCTTTCAATCTCACCCCCGCCATACCAGGGGTTATTCCCGTCCTCTCCTGCCTCCGCAGTCTTATAGTCGGCAAGTCCCACATAGAGCTTTACGCCTTTTTCTTTGGCCTCCTTAGCCACAGCCGACCACCAGCCAAGCAATGCCGAAAAATCTGCTGTCGCATGTCCCATCTCCCAGTATAGCTGAGGGGCTATATAATCCACCCATCCCTCCTTCACCCAGGTCCTGCTGTCCGCATAGAGAGAAAAATAAGAAGAAAAACTGCTGGTGGTTGCGCTTCCCTCCGGATGCATGGTATTGCTTGCCCAGATTCCGGCGGGACTAATGCCAAACTCCATGTCCGGCTCTGCCTCATGAATGGCCGTATCCAAACCATTTACCAGAAGATTCACGTTGTTCCGGCGCCAATCACCGATATCCGGAAAATCTCCTCCGTAAGCTGCATAAGAAGCTCCGTCATTGAAATCTCCTCCTGGATAGAAATAATCATCCAGATGAATCCCGTCCACCTGGTAATTTTCTACAATCTCCATCACTCCGTCGGTTACCAGCTCACGTACTTCCGGCAGGCCTGGGTTAAAATAGTATCCATCCTGATACTGCACCACCCAATCAGGATGCTGCCTGGCAGGAGAGCTTTCCTCCAGGCTCTCCCACTCGACGGCATCCCTGGCAATCCGGTAGGGGTTAAGCCATGCGTGCAGCTCAAGCCCTCGTTTGTGGGCTTCGCTGACCCAATATTCCAGAGGGTCAAACTCTGAATCTGGCGCCGTCCCCTGCTGACCCGTCAGATAGCGGCTCCAGGGATAGATTTTTGACGGGTAAAATGCATCCGAGCAGGGACGAACCTGTAAAAAGATGGTATTAAATCCCATCCTTCCCACTCCGTCCATAACAGCGTCTGCCTGGGCCCGCAATTCCTGTGCCGAAGCGGTGGGCATGGCGGGATAATCCAGGTTCTCCACGCTTGCCACCCATACACCCCGCATCTCTCGGTCTGTTTCCCGCTTCATGACAGCCTCCTTTGGAGGTTTTTCTTCAGGCTTCTTCCCATGAACACCGAACAGGACCATTGCCAGAATCACAAACAACAGGCTTACGGCTATCTCAGTCAATGTTCTCTCTAATTTCTTCATTTTTTGTATATCCTTCTAACTCATATCTTATCTATACTCTATTCCGCAAAAAAGCCTTTGATGAACTTAATCATCAAAGGCCTCCTTCATTTTGTCCATAAAACCTCTTTTCTTCTTACCCGTCTTTGTTTCTTTTTCTTTGGAAGCCATATTCAGCGTATTGCCTGACAACTCGTCAAACCTTTTAAGAGCCTCCTTAGCCTCTGAGCTTAAATGCTCCGGCGTCTGGATTACCAGAGTCACATAATGGTCGCCCCGCACCTGCGAATTACGGACAGACGGAACTCCCTTGCCTTTTAAACGCACCTTGGTATCCGTCTTTGTTGCCGGTTTCACGGTATAGAGCACTTCCCCGTCCACCGTCTTAACACGAATATCTGCGCCAAGGGCTGCCTGGGCAAATGAAATCGGTACGGTTGAAAAGATATGCATATCCTGTCTCTGGAAAATAGGATGTCTGGAAACCACAACCTCCACCAGAAGATCTCCTCTGGGGCCACCGTTTACGCCCGGCTCACCCTTTTCACGAATCCGAACACTCTGTCCATTGTCGATTCCGGCAGGAATTGTAACCGCAATCTTCTTCCGGTTGGAGGTATAACCCGTTCCGCCGCAGTCAGGACATTTATCCCTGATAATCTTACCCGTTCCACCGCAGTCAGGACAGGTCTGGACATTCTGAACCATCCCAAAAAAGGACTGCTGTGTGTACACAACCTGGCCTTTGCCTCCACACTTGGGACAAGTCTCCGGTGATGTTCCCGGCTTGGCCCCTGTCCCGCTGCATTTGGAACATGGGTCCTTCAATACCATATCCAGCTCTTTCTCGCACCCAAATACCGCCTCCTCGAAGGTAATCCGAACACTCTTTCGGATATTCATGCCCTTCATAGGGCCTTGGCTTGCACGTCCCCTTCGGCCTCCCCCGAACAGATCCCCGAAGATATCGCCAAAGATGTCGCTAAAGTCTGCGCCGCTGAAGTCAAAGCCTCCAAAGCCTCCTCCGCCTGCGCCGCTTTCAAATGCTGCATGGCCGAACTGGTCATACTGACGCCGTTTATCCGGATCGCTCAAAATCGCGTAAGCCTCCGAAGCCTCTTTAAACTTCTTCTCAGCCTCCGCATCTCCAGGATTCATGTCAGGGTGGTATTTCTTGGCAACCTGTCTGTATGCTTTTTTAAGAGTTGCGTCGTCAGCGTCCTTGCTGACGCCCAGCACCTCATAATAATCTCTCTTTGATTCTGCCATTCTTTCTCCCTTTCTTTCCACTTACAAAAAATCTCCGACAGCATGTAACCTATTCATATATGGAATACAGAAGATAAACGCCGTATACAGACAATTATGAGAAACCTGCAGGTCATCCCTGTATCCTTTGTTCCTCATAATTGCCTGCGCATATCATATCTGAATCAATCTACTCTGCTGCAAAGATGTATCTATGGGAAATCTTCTTCCTGCCAATTAAACCTCTTTGTAGTCTCCGTCTACCACATCATCGCCCTGGAAGCCCTCTGGCGCCGGACCTGCTCCTGGATTCGGGCCTGCGCCCATGTTGGGGTCTGCGCCCTGCGCCGCTGCGCCTGCCTGCTCATACATCTTGGTAAATACCTTCTGAGCGCTTCCCATTAACTTCTCCTTTGCCGCCTTAATCTCAGCAATCTGGGCATCCGTCATGTCGTCCATATTTACCTTGTCAAGAATCTCTTTCAGAGCCTTGCAGTCTGCCTCTACCTCTGCTTTGTCTGATGCGTCAATCTTATCTCCGACCTCTCCTAATGCCTTCTCTGTCTGGAACAGCATGGAATCTGCCTCGTTCTTAGCGTCAATGCCCTCTTTACGCTTCTTATCCTGCGCCTCGAAAGCCGCCGCTTCTTTTACTGCCTTGTCAATATCTTCATCGGACATGTTAGAGCCTGCCGTAATCGTAATGTGCTGCTCTTTGCCTGTGCCAAGATCCTTCGCGGAAACGTTTACGATACCATTTGCATCAATATCAAAGGTAACCTCAATCTGCGGTACTCCACGGGGAGCCGGTGCGATTCCATCCAGTCTAAACTGTCCTAAGGACTTATTATCTCTTGCAAACTGTCTCTCACCCTGTACTACATTGATATCAACGGCTGTCTGGTTATCTGCCGCAGTTGAGAAAATCTGGCTCTTTTTGGTCGGGATGGTTGTATTTCTCTCAATCAGTCTTGTAGCTACGCCGCCCATAGTCTCGATTGACAGTGACAGCGGAGTTACGTCCAGAAGAAGGATGTCTCCTGCGCCTGCGTCTCCTGCAAGCTTACCGCCCTGTACGGATGCGCCCAGAGCCACACACTCATCCGGATTCAGAGACTTGCTTGGCTCCTTGCCTGTCAGTCTCTTTACTTCCTCCTGTACCGCCGGAATACGTGTGGAGCCACCTACCAGCAATACCTGACCAAGCTCAGAGGCGTTGATTCCCGCATCGGAAAGGGCTCTCTTTACCGGCTCTGACGTCTTCTCAACAAGGTCGTGGGTCAGCTCGTCGAACTTCGCCCTTGTCAGATTCATATCGAAATGCTTTGGTCCTTCGGACGTAGCAGTAATAAACGGAAGGTTAATATTGGTTGTAGTGGCAGAAGACAGCTCTTTTTTCGCCTTCTCTGCCGCTTCCCTTAATCTCTGAAGAGCCATCTTATCTGTAGATAAGTCCACACCCTCCTGCTTCTTGAATTCTGCAATCATATAGTCTGTAAGCTTCTGGTCAAAGTCGTCGCCGCCAAGACGGTTATTTCCCGCTGTAGACAATACCTCGATTACGCCGTCGCCAATCTCGATGATGGAAACGTCGAACGTACCGCCTCCCAGGTCATAGACCATAATCTTCTGCTCCTTCTCATTGTCAAGACCATATGCAAGAGCCGCTGCCGTAGGCTCGTTAATAATACGCTTCACGTCAAGACCTGCAATCTTACCTGCATCCTTGGTTGCCTGGCGCTGTGCATCGTTGAAGTAAGCCGGTACTGTGATAACCGCTTCTGTTACCTTCTCGCCCAGATAACCTTCTGCGTCTGCCTTCAACTTCTGAAGGATCATAGCAGAAATCTCCTGAGGCGAATACTTCTTCTCGTCAATAGCTACCCTGTAATCGCTTCCCATCTCTCTCTTAATAGAAGAAATGGTTCTCTCTGCGTTGGTTACTGCCTGACGCTTTGCCGGCTCGCCTACCAGACGCTCTCCCGTCTTGGAAAATGCCACTACAGACGGTGTGGTTCTTGCTCCTTCTGTATTCGCGATGACCGCTGGCTGGCCGCCTTCCATAACTGCCACACAACTGTTTGTTGTACCTAAGTCAATACCTATGATTTTGCCCATTTTTATTTCCTCCTGTTAATTTGTTGTTTACAAGATTTACAAGTTGTTTGTTTGATTCACTAGCCTTATATCATACCTGGCCAAGTGCTCAATGTCAGTTTGCCACCTTTACCATGCTGTGTCTCACTACAGAGTCGCGGTACATGTAACCTTTCTGGAATTCCTCGGCTACTATGTTCTCACCGAAATTCTCATCGTCCACATGCATCACTGCATTGTGGAAATCCGGATTGAATTCCTGGCCTACCGCCTCAATCGGCTTGACTCCGGCGCTCTCCAGCGTGGTCATTAACTGCTTATACACCTTCTCCATCCCTTGAATAAAGGGATCCTCTTTTTCTTCCCCCTTGACAGCCCCAAGCCCTCGCTCGAAATTGTCAACCACCGGAAGAATCTTATCTATGATATCTTTCGCGCCAATCTCGTACATCTGGGATTTTTCCTTATCCGTACGCTTGCGGAAGTTATCAAACTCTGCCATCTGACGGGTGAGCCTGTCTGTCAGCTCATCGATCTTCTCATCCTTCTTATCCTTCTTATTCTTCTTGCCAAAAAACTTCTTGCCAGACTTTTGGTCATTCTCTCCGGCTTCTGTATCGCCGTCATCTTCACTGGCCTCTGCTTCGTCCTCACATCCCTCTTGAGCTTCATCCTTCTTGGGTCCATGTTCCTCACAGCCGTCCTTTGGTTCTGCCTCGGAATCCTTCGCTTCCTCAGCCGCCTTCTTCGCTTCCTCTACGGCTTCCTTTACCATATCTTCCTGGCTTTTCTCCTTCTGCTTCTCCAAGGGTTATTCCACCTTTCTATTCTTTTTTATGAAACATCTGATCCAACTCGTTCTGGAGTCTTTTCATTGATTTTAATACATGTTCATAATCCATTCTCTTTGGCCCGATAATACCTATCGTTCCCTTCATACCGTCTCCTAATTCATAAGTTGCAGTAACAACACTGCAATCTTTCATGTTCTGTACCGGAGTCTCGTCTCCGATATACACCTGAATTCCCGTATTATCCTCCTTCGCCAGCGTCTGCGTCACCAGCTCAGTCAACTGCTGCTTCTCCTCGAAAGCATTAATGATCTCCTGTGCGCTCTGATTATCGCTTAGCTCAGGATATTTAAAAATATTCGTCGCACCGCTTGTGTAAATCTGCATATCTTCATCAATCTGTATCGCGTCCGCAACTGCATCCAATACATTTCCAATTACGCTGCTGTGGATTCCTGCCTGCTCTTTTAGTCTTGCAATCAGCCCCAGATTAATCTCCTCGATGGACATGCCGTTAAGCGTTGTGTTCAAAAGCATATTCAGCTTCAAAAGATTCTCATTGCTAAGAGCTTCCTCCACCGGAATAATCTTATTCTTAATCACATTGCCTCCAAGGACAATCACCGCAATTACCTGCTCCGCATCCACCATGGATAACTGAATGAACTTAATCTTATTGGCGTTATTCATGGGGGTGGAAACCATGGTGGCATAGTTCGTGTTGCTTGCCAGAACCTTAGCCGCCTGCTTAAGAAGCAATTCCATCCGGTCTGCCTTGTCAAGCATCTGCTCCTGCATCTCATTGAGCTCCTGCTCCTTCTCCTCCATCAGCATATCTACATAGAGCCTGTAGCCCTTATCCGAAGGAATCCGGCCAGCCGACGTGTGGGGCTGCATGATGTAGCCCAGTTCTTCCAGATCTGCCATCTCGTTGCGAATCGTCGCAGAGCTTAAATTTAAATCCGTATACTTGGAGATCGTCCTGGAGCCCACAGGCTCGCCCGTCTCAAGATAATTCTTGATAATTGCATGCAGAATCTTCATCTTGCGGTCACTAAGACCGTGTTCTGTCACTGTCTACCTCCTCCTTCCGGATTCTTCTGTTAGCACTCTACATTTTTGAGTGCTAACATCTTCGACTACTAATGTATCACTCCCCATTTCTTTTGTCAACACTCTTTATATTTTTTTTATACTTAAAAAGTCCCGTCCCTGGTTATCCCAGGCACAGGACATTTTCTTATTCATATAGGCTTCGTATGTATCCCCAATTCCAGACTCACTAACTCAGTTCAATCTTCTGGGCTTCCTCCGGCTTAAACTCGTTCTCCAGGTCATAAATGTTATGTCCTGTGGACTCGCCCAGCACTCGTCCCTCCAGAGAATAGCAGCGGATGAATCTCTTAACGTCAATACTGGACCAGTGCTCCACATCCCAGCTCATATAACCATCTGCATCCGTCTTCTTCTCCTTCAGGTACAGGTCTACCTGGCGGCCATCCCTCATAATGTCAATTAACCCCTTGGTTCCATCCACTTCCACTTCTACTTTCTTTACTGCATCATACACTTTCATCTTGATATTCCCTCCTAAATATTAAGAACGCCTTGCTTCTATGGTTCGATTATACTCTTTCAGACATAAAATGTAAAGCCCTCCCAGGAACGCCGTCCCTTACGCTACTGCCTCCTTATGAACTCCATCCACTCCCGAATCTCCTTCTCATGCCCATTGTCCGACGGCTCATAGAATCTGGCGTCACGAATCTCGTCAGGAAGATACTGCTGCTTTACATAATGATTGGGATAATCGTGAGCATACTGATAGCCAATCCCCCGTCCAAGCTTTCCTGAGCTCTTGTAATGGGCGTCCTGAAGGTGAGCAGGAACCGTAGTCCTATGCTGCTTTACATTTTCAAAGGCAACAAAAATAGCATTGCACGCAGAATTACTCTTTGGCGCCGTCGCCACATACAGGACTGCCTGGGACAGAATAATCTGCGCCTCCGGCATTCCAATCCTCTCCACAGCCTGCGCCGCTGACACCGCCACCGTAAGAGCCATGGGGTCTGCATTTCCCACGTCCTCAGAGGCGCAAATCATAATTCTCCTGGCAATGAACTTGATGTCCTCACCTGCGTACAGCATCTTCGCCAGATAATAGACAGCCGCGTCCGCATCCGACCCACGCATACTCTTAATAAATGCGGAAATGGTATCGTAGTGGTTGTCTCCTGTCTTGTCATAACGCACTACCCGTTTCTGGATACACTCCGCCGCCACCTCAAGGGTAATATGAATCCTGCCGTCCCCGCTTTTTTCTGTCGTCAGGATTCCAAGCTCCACCGCATTCAACGCATTCCTGGCATCTCCTCCGGAAATATCTGCTAAAAATTCTAAGGCGTCGTCATCAATATCTGCATCATAACTCCCCATTCCCTTTTCTGTATCGTAAACCGCCCGACGAAGCACAGTCTTAATATCCTCCCTAGAAAGGGGCTTTAGCTCAAAGATACTAGAGCGGGAAATCAGGGCGCCATTTACCTCAAAATATGGGTTCTCCGTGGTTGCGCCAATCAGGATAATCGTTCCGTCCTCCACAAACGGCAGAAGATAGTCCTGCTGTCCCTTATTGAACCTGTGAATCTCGTCCACAAACAGGATGGTGCGCTTCTGATACATACCAAGGGTCTCCTTAGCCTTTAGCACCACGGCCTCCATATCCTTCTTTCCCGCCACCGTCGCATTAATCTGGGTAAACTCTGCGCTGGTGGTATTGGCAATCACCTTGGCAAGAGTGGTCTTCCCTGTCCCCGGCGGCCCGTAAAATATAATTGAGCTTAACTTGTCCGCCTTGATGGCACGGTACAAAAGCTTATCCTTCCCAATGATGTGCTGCTGCCCCACCACCTCGTCAAGAGTCGCCGGACGCAGCCTTGACGCCAGAGGCGCCTCCCTGTCCATGTTTTTTTCTCTTGCATATTCAAATAAATCCATAGCCTGATTTCTCCTTTTGCTCTATATTCCGGCAAGCTCACGGATTACCTCGCCGGCAATCAAAAGCCCCGCCACAGGGGGGACGAAGGAAACACTTCCGGGAACTCCCCGCCTGTGCTCCTTCTCCTGATTAGTTTTTACTTCCTCAACCGACGCAGACACCCTTATCGGCTTCTCCGGCGAATACAGCACCTTTAAATGCTCGATTCCCCTGGCGCGAAGCTCCCTTCTCATGACCTTGCACAGAGGACACACACTGGTCTTACTGATATCCGTAATCTCAAACAACTCCCCATGCAGCTTATTTCCAGTTCCCATACTGCTGATGATGGGAAGCCCATAGTCAATAGCTCTCTGGATGAGAGCCAGCTTCGCTGTCACCGTGTCGATTGCGTCAACAATGTAATCCGGCTTCTGAGCAAAAATCTCCTCCATATTTTCCGGCAGCACGAAGCGCTCATAAGTAATCACCTCCGTCTGAGGGCTGATATCCTTAATCTTCGCCTTCATAACCCTGGTCTTATACTGTCCCACCGTACTGTGCATTGCAATGGACTGACGGTTGATATTCGACACAGAAACCCTGTCATGATCCACCAAAATCAGCTTCCCTACGCCGCTTCGGGCCAGCGCCTCAATACAGTGGGAGCCCACGCCTCCCACCCCAAGCACCATCACCGAAGCCGCCCGAAGTCGTGCAAGCCCCTCGCTTCCGATCAATAATTCTGTTCTGGCAAATTCATTTTCCATTTTTCCTCTCCCGTCTTATACCCAAAGGCACACTAATCCATAAGCAATTCATCCACAGTCACAAATTCAAATCCCTTTTTCTTCAGAATATCCACAATCCTAAGGGCAGCATCCACACTGGAATCGTAACAGTCATGCAGAAGAATAATATCATTCTCCTCGGTTTCCGTCACTACCTTATTCACAACTTCCTCCACATTCTTTGTCGTCCAGTCCAGAGGGTCAACACTCCACATCACAGGCAGCACATCCAGCTCCTCTTCCAACTCCTCCTGCCAGAGTCCAAAGGGCGGACGCATATATTCCACATGCTCTCCCGTAATCGAGCTGATAACACGGTCTGTCTCCATAATCTCTTTCTTGGCGTCCTCATCCGAAAGCTTGGTAATCTCCACATGGCTGTAAGTATGGTTCCCAATAAGATGCCCCTCCTCATAGAGACGTTTAACCAGCTCTGGATTTTCCTCGGCATTCTTCCCAATCAGAAAAAATGTACCTTTAATTCCCCTCTCCTTAAGTCCGTCCAACAGCCGGCCAGTACAGTGAGCGCTTGGACCGTCATCAAAGGTGATTGCGATACGCGGCGCCTCCCCTTCCATAGAGGAAGTCTTATGTTCTATTGTTTCCTTGGTCGTCCCCTTCATCCCCGTCTTTTGTCCATCGCCAATCCTACCCAATGAAATTCCCAAAAATTGAAACAGACAGAACATATAGAGCAGGCCGCACAGAATCAATATCTTAAAGTAGTCCTGTTTCTTCATATCCACACCTCAGATTACAATACCCTTCTTACTATATGTATGTAGGGGGGACGCAGTAAAATGCGCTTTACTGCGTCCCAAATCAAAAAGACATGTATCTATTGAAATGTGGTAGATTTATTACCGCTTCTTTACACTAAAGCCGAACCCTCCAAGCTCTTTGCCAAGTCCCAGGTATTCTCCGTGGGAATAGGCCAAAAGCCCTGTAGAGTTCAATTCAAACTTTCCCTTCTTATTCATATATTTTTCGTCTGCCTGAACCGCCGCAACCCTTGCAAGGAACATATGATGGGAGCCAAGCTCACGAACCTCTGTCACCTTGCATTCAATATTGACCGGACTCTCCAGAATCACAGGGGCAAACTTAAGCTTCGCCGCCTCGCCCTTTGTCAGCTTCATTTCCTTCCATTTATCCACATCCCTGCCAGACTTTACGCCGCACCAGTCAGTAGCAAAGGCCAATTCTTCTGTGGTCAAGTTGACCACAAATTCCCCTGTCTCGCGAATCATATGGTAGGAATAACGCTCTGGTCTCACGGAAATATAGAGCATGGCAGGATCAGAGCAGACTGTTCCAGTCCAGGCCACAGTCAGGATGTTGGAATTGCCCTCCTTATCCGATGCGCTGACCATCACAGCCGGAAGGGGATACAGCATATTGCCCGCCTTCCAAATCTGTCTGTTTCCCGCCTTCTTCCCTTTTATTTTCTTCTTGTCTGTATTCTTCATCCAAGCACTCCTTTTTGTCTACTGCTGCAGAGTTCCAACCAGCGTAGGGATTAACTGCTTTTTCCTTGACACCACGCCCTTAAGCACCACCTTATCCGTGTCCTCCCCAAGATCAAAGGCGTCAATAATATATTCCTTAGCATTATTTCCCACGCACAGCAGCTCTGTGGACTCGTCCAGAATATCCGTCAGCATAAAATAAACCATCTGCAGGTTATTAGACTTAAGCACCTCCGGCAGATGAGGCAGAAGCACCTCCCTGATTTCCTTTAACTCGTCCTTATTCATAGAGTTAATCTGTCCCACGCCGAACACCACGTCATTTACGGTAAACTGTTTGAAATCCTGGAAACAAATCTCCTGGGCACTCTTTCCTGCCAGGCTACTTCCCGCCTTGAACATCTCTCCCGCCATCTGCTCAAGCTCAATATCAGCAATCTTCGCAAGCTTCTTCGCCGCCTTCTCGTCAACCTGAGTGCAGGTGGGCGAACGGAACAGCAGGGTATCTGAGATAATGGCAGAGCATAAAAGCCCCGCAATGGTCGGAGTAATCTTCACCCCATACTCCTCATACATCTGGTAAACGATGGTGGCCGTACAGCCCACCGGCTGATTGCGGAAGAACACCGGCCCCATGGTCTCGATGCTGCCGAGTCTGTGGTGGTCGATAATCTCCACAATCTCCGCCTCCTCAATCCCGTCTACTGCCTGTGACTTTTCGTTATGGTCCACCAGAATCACCCGTTTCTTGCTCACATCCAGGAACCGCCGTCTGGAAATGAACCCCTTAAACCGTCCGTGCCTGTCAAGAATCGGGAAATCTCTGAACTTCTTCTTCGTCATAGAGTCCTTGATATCGTCCACATAGTCCGTCATGCGGAAGGTCATAAGAGGCGCCTTGGTCATAAAATGCTTTACCGGTATACTCTGGTTAATGAGCCGCGCCACTGTATAAGTATCGTGAGGCGTACTGATAATCACAATACTCTGTTCTTCCGCTCTCTTGACTAACCGTTTTGACACCTCCGCCCCCTGGCACACCACCAGACAGCTTACATCAATATCTACAGCGCAGGCCTGGGATTCGTAGCGGTTGCTTAAGATTACCAGGTCATCCTTCTCAATGAATTCCTCCATAAGCTCCGGACTTGACGCGCCAATCGTCACCTTCCCTCTGGTAAAATATCCGTGGTCATTGCCGCAGATTAAGGTCCCGTCTAAAGTCTCCACAATATTCTTATACTGTGTCTTTGCCTCTGACAGAATATTGCTGTCATAGACCTCCATATAAGAAGTGGCAATGTCTCCTGTGGAGATTACCCCCACCAGTTCGTCCTCCTTTAAAATAGGAAGGGTCTTCACATTCTGCTCCTTCATCTTCTCCCAAGTAGCCTTAATCGATACATTGGGCTCTACACCCTCTATCTTATGTATGTCGATATCCTTTACCTGAAGCTTTACGTTGGACAGAAGCTCCGGCGCCCGCACCTTGAACCGCTTAAGCACATAGAGAGTCTCCTCATTAATCTGCCCTGCCCTCTTTGCGACATACTCATCACCTGTTACCTCTTTTTTCAAATTCGCATAGGCAATCGCGGAACAGATTGAGTCTGTATCCGGATTCTTATGCCCTACAACATATACTTTTCCAGTCTTCTTTCCCATTGTTATCACATCCCCAAAATCAGATTTCTTTCGCTTCTAAATATAAGAGTGCCATCTTTTTTGTCTTTCGTCAACCATAAATTTTGATGAAATATTCACAAATACAATTTTTTTATGAACTTTTTCCTGTTTTTATGTTATAATTAGGGAAGTACGCTGATACCTTAACAGATTGTCAGCCTGATGGCTTGATGACGCGTGATACTGGGAATGGTATAGGATAACGTACAAGTCTTGCTAGCGAAAGGGAATAATACTATGAGTGAAGAATTATTACAAGAAACAGCAGCAGAAGCTGCCATCAGCAACACAGAAGAAACCATGGCAGACTTTGAGGAACATTTTGACGATGCCAATCCCTGGAATCTCGTGGCATCCTACAAAGAGAAAGGCACCATTCTTCCTGTTAAGGTGGAGGGAATCGTGAACGGCGGCGCCATTGCCATGGTAGAGGGACTGAGGGGATTCATTCCTGCCTCAAGGCTGTCCCTGTCCTACATCGAAGATCTTGAGACCTATCTGCTTAAGGATATCGAGGTAAAGGTTATCGAAGTAGATCAGGCCAGCGAGCGTCTGGTACTCTCTGCCCGTGAGATACTCAAAGAAAAAGAGAAAAAAGCCATGGAAGAAAAAATCGCCAATGTGAAGATTGGCAGCGTTGTAAATGGAACGGTAGAAAGCCTTCAGAACTACGGCGCATTTATCCGCTTAGAAGACGGCTTATCCGGTCTGGTTCATGTATCCCAGATTAGCCAGAAGCGCGTGAAGTCACCGAAGGATGTGCTGAACACAGGCGACGAAGTCAAAGTAAAGATTATTGGGCTTAAGGACGGTAAGATTAGTCTCAGCATGAAAGCCCTGGAGGAAGTAAAAGAGGAGCCGGTTGAGAAAGTAAACATTCCGAAGTCTGAGAGCATCGGCACCAACTTAGGCGAGCTGTTTAAGGGAATCAAATTAAATTAAATATTCCGAATGGAAGCCGGCTTTTCAAAGACTGCCGGTAGGCGGAAGGGCTAGTGCAGATCGTTTCATCTGCGGCGGCCCTTCCTTTTTATTTTATGCCTGTATCTGCTAAGCTTACGCCTTAAAAGCTCTGCTTGTTTTGTCTCTCTTAGAGCCTACAAAGGCAGATCCTTCCTGCAAAATCTTAAGGCCCCCGCCCCGTAAGCTACAGCCGCGATACCTGCCAGAATCCCAAGCTTCCATAGAAAATCATAATTCACCATGTCGCTCCCCACAGTTTCCATGGCTGTAATATCCAAAAGTCCAACCAACGTCAACTGATTAAAGATATCAAGCTCAGTAATTCCAACACCCATCTCCACCAGCTTGTCTGAGCCAAACACACCGAGAAGAGACGCGATAAAGCACCAGACCGTAATCCCTCCGCCGAACGTAAGAGCCCTGCTGCTACGGTTAAACAGACAGCTTCCCAGATAGCAGACGGCTGAAACCGCTTCCACCAGGACATACATTCCGGCAAACTTAACGACTGTAGCCTCCCAGTCAACATCCCCTATAATCTGCTCATTCAGCGCACATTTGACACCACATACAATCCCCATGATCAGCAGTGGAACCACCAGCATGAATACCATATGGGTAAACGCCACCGCCCTGCGCTCTGTGGGGGTGGCCAAAATATACGCCATCGAGCCGTCGTCCACCTGGGAGGCAATCAGAGCATTGGATGCCACAACCACCAAAAGGAAAATCGGAATCAGCACAATCACCTTATAATACATGGTATCCAGAATTACGCTGGGGTCCATATGAGGAATCTCAAGGCCCGTCTTCCCCATTTTCTCCAGCATCTCCCCATTTAGGTCCCCTGCCAGCTCCGACTGGATGGCATCAATGGCAATCGTCACCACGCCGCTCATCATCGACATGATTAAGACCACCGCCAGGACAAAAAACCAGTAGGTTCTCATATTCTGTCCAAACAGCGGTCTTGAAAATAATTTCGTTGTCTTCATCCCTGTCATTCTCCTTTACGAATCGCCTCTTTAAAATAAGTCTCAAGGGTTGTGTGCTTCTCCTGAAATTCACAGAGCAGATACCCCTTCAAATGCTGCAGCAGTATCATAAGATCCATAGCAGGAATCGTCACCTCACATGAACGCCCGCCCACAATCTTCACGGTATCAAAGCGAAATCTGTCCACAAAATCAGCCCTGTCCCATGCCGTGTTAAACGTAATGCCAAACCATTTATTCTCTGGATTGCGTATTTTGTCAACATCAACCGTATCCACCACTCTTCCCTTGTGGATAATCGCCGCCACATCGCAGACCTCCTCAATCTCCTGAAAAATGTGGCTGGACATGAATATAGTCTTTCCCTTTGCCTTCTCCTCACGAACCAGCTTAAGGAAAACCTCCCTCATAAGCGGGTCAAGACCAGTAGTCGGCTCATCCAGAATGAGAATCTCCTGATCGCCCATAAAGGCAGCAACCAGGGCGGTCTTCTGTTTCATCCCTTTGGACATCCTTTTTAGGTTGACCGACGTATCAAGCTTAAAAAGCTCGATTAGACGCTCCATATATGTGAAATCCGTGATCCCAAGATATTTAGCATAGTATCGCAAAAACTGTGTTCCGGTACGAAGACGCGGAAATTCAAACTGTCCGGCTACGTAACCTATATCATATTTTAATTCTGTCCGATCCTTCCAGGCGTCCTTGCCTTTAATTCGGACCGTTCCTTGCTGAGGCTTCAAAAAACCCATAAGATTGCGGATGGTTGTGGTCTTCCCTGAACCATTCGTGCCCAAATATCCATAGACCATCCCTGGTTTTATGCTTATACTTACGTCAAAAATACCGCGCCCCTTGCCAAAATCCTTCGTAACGCTGGTAAGTTCTATGATATTGGTCATAATGCACCTCCCGAAATCCCCAGGTCATTGTCCGGCTCTTTTAGCGCTTCATCGTCTACCCTGTAAAACTTCATAAAATGGTCCTCCAGAGTGTAGGGAATCTCACTGATATCTGCAACATTCAGCTCAGAAAGAATAGGAAGCATTCTGTTGAGCCCGTTCATATCCACCATAAACCGAACCGACATCTGTTTGGGGTCCTGATTGGTAAACAGAAAATCATTTTCAATAAAACGGCTGTAATCCCTCTCCGTCTCAAAAGATACCTTATAAATCCACTGTTTCTGCTCCTTTAACTCATTTGCTCCAAAATCAGCCGCAATCCTGCCGTCCTTGATGATTGCAATACGGTCGCATACAGCGTCAACCTCCTGGAAAATGTGGCTGGACAAAAAGATTGTCTTGCCCCGCTTCTTCTCCGAACGGATAAAGTCAATAAACACCTCCTGCATAACCGGATCTAACCCAGAAGTGGGCTCGTCCAGAATCAGCACATCAGGATCGTGCATAAACGCCGTAACCACAGCCAGTTTACGTTTCTCCCCGATGCTCATGTCACGGATTCTCATGCTTATATCCAGTGAAAACATTCTTAGGAGACGGTTAAAGTAATCCGCAGCATCCCCCGCATCTTCCGGTTCGACTCCTAAATTCACAGGCTTTCCCCGATGGAATATCTTCTCCATCCTCCTTAACCTTCTCATATATTCAAGAAACCGTCTGCCAGTCATCATCTTGGGAAATGCAATCTCCCCTGGCAGATACCCTACCATTCCTTTCAATTCAGCCCCATGCTTTTGGCAATTCATTCCCCAGATCTCGGCTTCCCCCTTCTGAGGTTTTGAAAAGCCCATCAAGTGACGGATTGTCGTGGTCTTGCCCGCCCCGTTGGGTCCCAAAAAACCGTAGCATACCCCTTTATCCACATGCAGGGAGAGATCGAAGACACCCCGTCCTTTGCCGTAATCCTTCGTTAAATTTCTGATGTCTATCACACTCATAAGGCGCCTCCCCTCTTCTGAAAATAAACTAATTTAAGGCTACCGCCGACACCTCACGTCAACGATAGCCCTTGATTCTACACTATGATTTAAAACTTGCCAGCCTTCGCCGCTTCCTCAAGCGCAACAGCAACAGCAACAGTCATTCCAACCATAGGGTTATTTCCTGCGCCGATTAATCCCATCATCTCAACGTGAGCCGGTACGGAGGAGGAGCCTGCAAACTGAGCGTCAGAATGCATACGTCCCAGAGTATCGGTCATACCGTAAGAAGCCGGTCCTGCAGCCATGTTATCTGGATGAAGGGTACGTCCTGTACCGCCGCCGGATGCAACGGAGAAATACTTCTTGCCCTGCTCGATACATTCCTTCTTATATGTACCTGCAACCGGATGCTGGAAACGTGTGGGGTTGGTAGAGTTACCAGTGATAGATACGTCTACGCCCTCCTTGTGCATGATTGCAACACCTTCGCGAACGTCGTTGGCGCCATAGCAGTTTACCTTAGAGCGAAGTCCCTCAGAGTAAGGAATTCTCTGCACCTCCTTCAATTCGCCTGTGTAATAATCATAATCTGTCTCAACGTATGTAAATCCGTTAATTCTGGAAATAATCTTCGCTGCGTCCTTTCCAAGTCCGTTCAGGATAACGCGAAGTGGTTTCTTACGAACCTTGTTAGCCTTCTCTGCAATACCGATGGCGCCCTCTGCAGCAGCAAATGATTCGTGTCCGGCCAGGAATGCGAAGCAGTCTGTATCCTCCTCAAGAAGCATCTTTCCTAAGTTACCGTGTCCAAGGCCAACCTTCCTCTGGTCAGCAACAGAGCCAGGAATACAGAATGCCTGTAAGCCTTCTCCGATTGCAGCAGCAGCCTCAGCAGCAGTCTTGCAGCCCTTCTTGATGGCAATAGCCGCGCCTACGGTATATGCCCAGCATGCGTTCTCGAAACATATAGGCTGGATACCCTTTACCTGATTGTAAACGTCAAGTCCGGCATCCTTGGTAATCTTCTCTGCCTCTTCGATGGAAGCAATGCCATAGCTTCCTAATACTTCATTGATTTTATCAATTCTTCTTTCATATGATTCAAATAAAGCCATTTACTTGTCCTCCTACTCTTTTCTTGGGTCGATGATCTTCGCTGCGTCTGCAACACGTCCGTACTGTCCTTTTGCCTTGTCCCATGCGTCGTTCGGTGTATCGCCTGCTTTGATGAAGTCCGTGAACTTTCCAAGATTGACGAACTGGTAACCGATGATCTCGTCATGGTCATCCAATGCGATTCCTGTCACATAGCCTTCTGCCATCTCCAGATAACGAGGACCCTTTGCTAATGTTCCATACATAGTACCAACCTGTGAGCGAAGTCCTTTTCCAAGGTCTTCAAGGCCTGCGCCGATTGGAAGTCCGTCCTCTGAAAATGCACTCTGGGTTCTTCCGTATACGATCTGCAGGAATAATTCTCTCATTGCGGTGTTGATTGCATCACAGACAAGATCCGTATTTAGAGCTTCTAAGATTGTCTTGCCTGGAAGGATCTCAGATGCCATGGCAGCAGAGTGTGTCATTCCTGAACATCCAAGGGTCTCAACCAATGCTTCCTGGATAATACCATCCTTAACGTTTAAAGTGAGTTTGCAGGCTCCCTGCTGCGGTGCGCACCAGCCAACGCCATGTGTCAGACCAGAGATGTCTTTTACCTCTTTTGCCTTTACCCATTTTGCTTCTTCCGGAATCGGAGCTGGCCCGTGATTTGCACCCTGAGCTACAGGACACATCATTTCTACTTCGTGTGAATAAATCATTTTAAAACTCCTTTCAACTATGTATGATTTTTCTGTCGTAAGGCTTGTTATAACTTTAACACCATACTTGTTTATATTTTCTCACATTATCTAAAATTCGTCAATTATATCTTTCTGATATTTTCATGATATTTTTGGTGATATAAACCAAGTATGAAACCAGATAGGGATAAAACTCTAAAATTTTGTGGATTTTGTAAATGAGTGATTTCTATGTCAAATTATGGCTATTGCAAAAACTTTAGAATGGTGCTAAAATAGTTATTGACTTACAGTCAATAACTAAATACAAAGGAGGTGCAATAAAATTTGGCTAGACCTGTAAAAAAGACACCAGAGGAATGGAGAAAAGAAATTCTAAATGCTGCCCAAAACCTATTTATTTCTAAAGGATATGAGGAAACTTCGATTTCCGATATTATGGACAAGGTGGGTGGGGCAAAAGGAATGTTTTACCGCTGTTTCAAAAGCAAAGAGGAGGTGATGTACGCATTAGGCAATCAAATGTTTTTCGAGGACAATCCATTTAAAGCAGTTAAGGGGAGGGATGACTTGAACGGTTTACAAAAAATCAGGGCATTGCTTGCGCTGAATCAGTCGGACGCTAAACGAAACCAGCTAAACATACAGGCGGTCCCGATTTTGAAAGACCCGCACATTTTGGCGGCAGCAGTTGGGGAAAACAGGCGTGTATTAACTCCCTTGTGGTTGGAATTGTTAAAGGAGGGAAAACAGGACGGTTCTATCAAGACGGAATATACAAAGGAACTCTCCGAGCTTTTGCCGCTTGTCAACTTCTGGCTCATGCCTTCGGTATTCCCTGCCACAGAGGAAGAATTGCTTCATAAATACCATTTTGTGAAAGAAGTATTAGCCCATATGGGGCTGCCACTTTATGATGATAATATGACATCCTTTACAGAAAAATTTATCACTGATATTACGGAAACACCCTGCGGGTATACCTCTATGCCAGAGAATGCAGGCAAAATCAAGGAAACACCCTGCGGGTATACCTCTATGCCAGAGAATGCAGGCAATAATAATGTAAAAGGAGGGGATGAGCTATGACAGAAAAATTATTTACGAAAAATTTCACGCTTCTTATTTTGGGGCAGCTAACCTCATTGTTTGGAAATTTTATATTAAAACTGGCATTATCCATGTATGTACTGGAAGTGACTGGTTCAGCAGCCATATTTGCAGGGATATTGTCTGCTGCTACAATCCCGACCATTCTATTTTCACCACTGGGCGGCATCTTGGCGGACAGGGCAGACAGGCGGAATATTATGGTAGCGTTAGACGCATTGACCGGCGTATCGGTTTTATGTGCGGCATTATTCCTGTCGGAAAGCAATGCCATTGCCGTAATCAGTACGCTGCTTCTTATACTTTCTATTTTCGGTGCGTTTGAAACGCCTACTGTTCAAGCGTGTATTCCTACCATGCTGCAAGGCGACAATATTATGAAAGGAAATGCCGTTGTAAATCAAGTGGCGTCTTTATCCTATCTGATTGCCCCTATGTTGGGCGGCGTACTTTATGCCATGCTTGGATTGAAACCCGTAATGTATGCAAGCGTTGTCTGTTTTTTTATTACTGCCCTCTTTGAATGTTTTATAAAATTGAGCTATCAGCATACTCAAAATAAAGGCGGTGTGCTTCAGATTGTAAAGCAGGACTTTTTATCAAGTATGCAGTATATTTCAAAAGAACAGGCAAGCATATCAAAAATGCTGCTCTTAACGGCATTCTCAAGGTTTTTTGTGATGGGTATTACCATAGTCGGGCTTCCCTTTCTTGTGCGGACTGTCCTTGGATTTAATGCAAAGTATTATGGGGCTGCGGAAAGTGCGTTAGCAGTCGCTACAATTTTAGGGAGTATTGCCGCAGGAGTTTGGGCCGAGAAATTGAAAATATATAAATTATCTGTCCTGCTTGCATTTCTGGGTATTTTTATTATCCCTGCTGGTGTTATTTTTCTTTTGCCAGTGACCGCCACCATAAAGTATGGTGTTACGATAGTATCCTTTTGCGGTATGCAGGCTGTTATCAGTATATTTTCTATTTTTGCCGTTTCCCTCATTCAACAGAGGACGCCAAATCATTTAATAGGAAAAGTGATGGCTTATACATCAACAGTTACTTTATGCGTTCAGCCCATAGGCCAGGTCGTGTATGGTTTTCTGTTTGACAGATTTCATAGTGCTGTATATTTCGTCTTAATACCCACTGGTATCATAGTTTGCATTGTAGGGTTGTCTGCAATGAGCTTTTTTAAGAATATGGAAAGGGAACAGCAGGAGGTGGCAGCATGAAACAGGAAAAATGGTTATTGTGTCCTGTATGTGGAAGCAAGACAAGATTGAAATTGCGCGAAGATACGGTACTTGAGAAATTCCCTTTATTTTGCCCAAAATGCAAACTGGAAACTCTTATAAATGTCCGAAAAATGAATATGACTGTTATCAGAGAGCCAGACGCAATGACGCAGAGCCAATGAACTTGTGAAATAAAATCACAGTTTGTTGGCTCTGTTTTTGATTACGCAGACAGTCAAGATTTTCACTTTACTGTTTTTCGTGGAATGGCAGGAGGCCAGCCAAAAAAATCCCTGTTCAAGAACAAATCTTTGAGAATAATGTACAAGAGTATTGGATAAAAAGAATAATCCCCGAACTGTGCTGCAACACGATTCGGGGATTCGTTCCTTGTCCCCATGGACTTGTGGTCACAGACTCTTAAAATCTGTGACATCTTATTCAAAAATTCAAAAAGCTGGAAATCGGACTTGAACCGACGACCCCTTCATTACGAGTGAAGTGCTCTACCGACTGAGCTATTCCAGCCTATGGCCTTGTCTTTCACAACCACGACTACTATTATAGCAACTTTCCCAATTTTTGCAACAATTTTTTTCAAAAATTTTCAAAAAATTGCTGCAAAAATGGATACTCCTCTTTTCAGACAGGATTTGCCAGGCTTTCAGGCTATTTTTTCAGGATTAACGCTACAAAAGTCAAATCCTCTGTCCCTGTATTCTTCATGCCGTGGCCGTCGCCGTCTTTGCAGAAGAATACGTCGCCTGGCTCTGCCGGAATCGCCTTTCCGTTATCGTCATACATTCCTGTCCCACTTAAAATATAGTAGGTCTCCGTCTCGCCATGATGCTCATGGTGGCCAAGCTCGCAGTTGGGCGGCAAAGTCACTTTGCTGAACATCCTGCAGTAATCTCCCTGTTCTTCTGGGCCAAGTAATGCCTCCTTCATGATAAATCCAGCGCCTCCGCCTACATGTTCTACCTTTACAACTTCTCTTTCTCCTGCTTTTGTCATGTCTGTTCTCTCCTTATTATTTACCCCTTTTATTGGCCGAAATCTACAAACTATGATATCTTCTTTAACTTTTCAAAATGCCCTCTGACACCCCTTTGGTATAATATATACCGTCGTCTTACGATACCTATTATACCATGGTCAGGGTGCCTGTACAACGAATATCTTATTAATTCACAATTTTATAATACTCTCTCGCCGTCAGTGAAAATACGATTCCATAGAATAACGCAAACACAATAACCGTTATAATCGTACATATGAGGAACAACGGAACATTCGTAAGATTCAGTATTGCCAACAGCTTCGTAATTACCCCAAAGGCTACCGAGATATGAAGCACCGCCATCACAAGGGGCAGGAAGAATACCATTAGCACCTGGCTTCGTATGGAATGTTTGACCTCCCGTTTGCTCATTCCTACTTTCTGCATAATCTGGTAACGTTCCCTATCGTCATACCCTTCGGAAATCTGTTTATAATACATAATCAGCACCGTTGCCATTAAAAACAGGCTTCCAAGGTAAATACCGATAAATAAAAGTCCTCCATATAGGAAATAAAATTCTTCTCTGCTAAGCTCTCTGCCCTCACAAAATCCGCTGTGGACTTCCCTCTCAATCCTGTCCTTCATTACCTTCATTACATTCAGGCAGTCTTCCTCCTTCCCTTCCAAATCAAAGGTCAAGCGGTAATCAAGAGCTGCCATCTGCTCCACCCAATCTGGCTGCATATCGCTGTCTTCATAATTCCTTCTCAGAATCTCCCCGATTTGCTCTGCATCAGAAACAATAATATAATATCCGTCCACCATCCTCTGCTCATCCTTGGGCGCAATCTTCATATTGTCAAGTTCCTTCGTCACCTGATAGGTCTGCTCGCCAATCTGAACCGTATCCTCTCCCCAGACTTCCCCTGTACTGTAGATATACACCTCGTCGGGTCCAAGGCAATCCTTAGTGCCTTCCGTCTGATTATAATCCTCAAGCGGTATCATCCATATTTCTACAACATCATCAACGCCGTAATTTCCAAATTTCTGCAACGCGAAGCCATTTCCCTGTCTTAACGCCGCTATACTTCCGTCATGATACCGAAGCATGGACTTTGCCTTCACTCCTGCATTTGCCAACTCCTCCTCCACAATCCTCTCAATCGCCTGGTCTGACTCTGGAGTGGACACGTTGGTCTTGGCCTCGAACTCCCTTGGATATCTAGTTTCAAGCACATCCTCCATTCCCACATAGAGAGAGATTGTAGTGGAAATCATCACCAACACCATGGTACTTAAGATACAGATGTTGGCAAGCCCTACTGCATTTTGCTTCATCCGGTAAATCATCCCTGCTACCGCGCTGAAATGCTTTGTCTGATAGTAGAATTTCTTATTCCTGCGAAGCCCCTTAAGAAGTGCAACGCTTCCGGCCGTAAAAAGTGCGTAAGTCCCAAGAATAACGCATACGACTGCAACAAAAAATGCCTGGATTGCCGCCAAAGGGTGGTCTACCGTCACAGCGATAAAATACCCGATTCCCAGCGACACCACCCCAAATACGGTCATAAACCACTTTGTTTTCGGCTCTTTTTCCCCCTGGCTGCCTCCGTGAAGCAGCTCTATGGGATTAGAGAGCTGAATCTGGAACAAATTATAAAACAAAGTCATAAGAAAGATGACCAGGAAAAATACTAATGTATACATCAACGTTTCCTTTGAAAATTCAAAATCCATGTTGATGCCATAGTTCAAAATTTTTAGCAGAATCAGGTACGTTAGCTTGCTGAAAATGAGCCCGAAAATAATTCCTGCACTGATGCTGACTACTGCCGTCACCATCGTCTCAACAATAAGCATCCTGGCAATATGCCGTTTCCCCATGCCAAGGATATTATAGACGCCGATTTCCTTCTTCCTGCGTTTAATCAAAAAACTGTTGGTGTAAAACAGGAAGATTACCGCAAATATAACGATTACCGCCCTGGCATAAACAAGTATCATATGCAGGCTTTCATAACTGATACCGGAATTTCTGGACAGGTCATCCATAATATAGTACATCATCACCGTAAGAATTGCCGTAAGGATATATGGAATGTAGGTCTTTCGGTTGTTCTTAAGATTTGTCAATGCAAGTTTTCCATAGATAGAGCTACTCAACGCCCTCACCTCCCGTAGTCAGTACTGTCAGCGTATCAGAAATCTTCTGGTACATCTGCTCATTGGTCAGATTTCCGCGGTATAGCTGGTGAAATACTTCTCCGTCCTTGATGAACAGCACCCGATTCGCGGTGCTTGCCGCCTTGACGCTGTGGGTGACCATGAGGATGGTCTGGCCGTCCTCATTGATTTCTGTAAAAAGATTTAGAAGCCCGTCAGCTGCCCTGGAGTCTAAGGCGCCGGTTGGCTCGTCCGCCAGAATTAACTGAGGCTTTGTGATTAACGCCCTGGCAACCGCCGCCCGCTGCTTCTGCCCTCCGGACACCTCGTAGGGGTACTTTTCCAAAAGTTCATGAATTCCAAGCATCTGCGCGATTGGCATGAGCTTTGTCTCCATCTCCTCGTACTTCTTTCCGGAAAGCACCAGCGGAAGGAAGATATTATCCTTGAGAGAAAACGTATCCAGAAGATTAAAGTCCTGAAACACGAACCCAAGATTCTGCCTGCGGAATGCGGCAATCTCTTTTTCCTTCACTGTGCCTAAGTCCCTGCCCTTCAGGTAGACCTTGCCTCCTGTGGGCCTGTCAAGGGCCGCCAGGATATTTAACAGAGTCGTCTTGCCAGAGCCAGATTCTCCCATAATCGCTACATACTCTCTCGGCTCGACGGAGAAATTCACATCACGCAGCGCCTCCACCTGGTTTCCGCCGAATCTGGTCGTATATATTTTCTTTACATTTTTTACTTCTAACAATGCCATATGTTTTCCGTCCTTTCATGTGATATTTTCTTGATTACACATCCCATTATAAAGAAAAAAGAAATGCCTTTCCATCGAATTAGGTGACATTTTCTCTATTGAACCTTACATTCCTGTAAGAAATGCGTTTTAAAATCTTATGCCTGTTTTAATCGATTTTTAGCTGTTTTCAGCATTTCCTGAAGATATTTTTCAAACACCAAATCGCCTAGACAATTCAATAGACTTTATACCCCAAGCGTGATATAATACTACTACCAAGACAACGGACAATCTCAGACGGGGTGATAATCATGGCATTGACAAATGATGATTTACAGGCGATGTCTAATCTATTAGACGATAAGCTAAAACCGATCAAAGATGATATTGATACATTAGAGAAAAAAATAACAAGCCTTGAACTAACATTGGAAAATGAAACCAACCACGGTATCAAAATCATAGCAGAAGGACATCTTGACTTAAGCCGTAAACTTGATCAAGCGTTAAAAGTCGAGAATGAAAAAGAAATTCTTCTTCTTAGAGTCAATCATCTTGAAAATGAGTTACGGAAAGTAAAAGAACGAATTAGTCAAATAGCATAGCAACCACAAACTTTTATATAACCAATAGAAGGGGTGATAATCATGACATTGACAAATGAAGATTTATTGGCAATCTCTCAATTACTAGATGTGAAATTAGACGCAAAACTAAAGCCCATGGAAAATGATATCAAATCTATCAAGGACGAACAAACCAGAATCAAGGATGAACAAACCAGAATCAAGGATGAGCAAACCAGAATCAAGGATGAGCAAACCAGAATCAGCTTGATCATTGAGAATGATATTTTGCATGAAATCAATATACTTGTTGAGAATTATGTACCAGCAGCAAAACGGTATCAAGACGCTACGTCTCAGATTGAAGCAATGCAAGCCGACATGGATATCATGAAAAAGGTTATCTCTGATCACAGTGAAAAGCTGAAAAAGATATCATAGTTATCATCAAAGGGGTGTAAGGTCTATTGAATTATCAAGGGCTTTGCACTCTTTTTATTTACAGGTTATGGAGGCATCAGTTCAACTACTTTCTCTCTACCTCCTATGTTCCCGCGTCTGCCGCCGAAGAAGCGCCTCCTCCCAGACAGCCTTTTCTTCCTTCGTTTCAAGGATTAACCCAGGCACCGGTGCTGGTCTGTCCTTTTCATCCAATGCCACCATAGTAAAAAACGCCTGATTAATATGGCTTCTCCTTCCCTCCAGGTCCTCAATGTAAGTATCAACCTTCACCTCCATAGAGGTACGGCCTACATAGGTAACCTTTCCCATGATAATAATCACGTCATTCTGATAGGCCCCTCTCAGAAAACGAAGGTTATCTACCGACGCTGTGGTAACATTCATATGGGCGTGGCGCTTCGCTGCCAGGGCAGCAACCTCGTCAATCCATTGCATTAAAATACCGCCAAACAGACGGCCAACGGCATTCAGATGGTTGGGACGGACAATATGGACGGTTTCGACTATAGATTCTGATACTTTTCTGCTCTCTGCACTCATTTCACGGCTCTCCTGTTCTATACCCGAAGGGCAGACCCATCAGGGATGAAATTCATCTTGATTCTTTTCTCATAAACCCTTTTATTATAACACAAGATTTGCTATACTATGTTTAATTTATGACAAATTTATTATCTGTATAGAAAGATGAGGTCTCTGAATATGAGAAGACGACGGAAAGTAAAAGAAGTAGAGATTTCCCTTAGAAATATTAAAATCACTATCGAATACGACGGAAGCCGTTACCAGGGTTGGGCGCGCCTGGGTAAAGACGAATCCAACAATACCATTTCCAACAAAATTCTTGAGGTGTTAAAGAAAATGACCGGCGAGGAGCAGATCGAGCTGTTCTGCGGCTGCCGTACAGAGGTGGGCGTTCATGCTTATGGGCAGACAGCCAATTTTAAGACAGCCTCCGACATGGATATCATGGACATGAAGCGTTACTTAAACCGATACCTTCCTATGGATATTGCTATCGTGAATGTGGAGGAGATGTCCGAACGTTTCCACTCCCAGTTAAACGCCATTTCCAAGACCTATATGTTCCGCATGACCGTTGACGATGTCCCAAGCGTATTCGACCGCAAATATACCTATCACTGTTTTAAGGTTCCGGACAAACAGTTGATGCGCCAGGCTTCTCTGCTGCTGGTGGGAACCCATGACTTTAAGAACTTCTCCACCGCCAAAAAGAGCAAATCCACCGTTCGGAAGATTTATGATATTGAGATATACAGCGCCGCACAGGAGATGCAGATTATTCTCTATGCAGACGATTTTCTCCACAATATGGCCCGCCTGATTGTCGGAACTCTCCTGGATATCGGACACGGAGTCCGGCCTAAGGAGGATATTGAGGATATCTTCGATGGCATCCAGTCGCCAAGCGCGCCCTGTGACCCAAAGGGACTCTATCTTCAGGAGATTTCATATTAAGTTAATCAGGATATATACGATTATCGCAGTATACAACACATATTACGGTAATCGTACATATCCTGACCTCCTATCCATATTATGAAAACAACCTTGGTTCTATATTTCATTCAACACCGATAATCACCGTGTTCCGTTCTTTTAGCCTCTCCCTCTCCTTATCGTCGAATTCTTTATCCGTCACCACCCCAGTGTAATCCCACAGGTGATTAATCTTGGTCATTGCCTGCCTCCCGAATTTAGACTTGTCCACCACCAGATATGCTTTCTCACACTGCTTCGGCGTGTTGCGTTTCAGCCACATCTTCTCAGAAGTGGGGGTGGTCACCTCAAACTCCTCATTGACAGACGCCGCCCCAAAAAATCCTATGTCGAATTTGAAATCCGCCAACATCTGCGTCGCATAACGCCCGAACATACTACCAGTGGACTTCTGAATACTTCCGCCACAGATAAATAATTCCGCCTCACTGTTTTTCAAAAGCTGAGCAATCTCAAGATCATTGGTGACAACCAGGATTCCCTTCACATCCTTAATCAGCTTCGCCACCTCATAGGTGGTGGTTCCTGCATCCAGGAATACCGTATCGCCTTCCGACACCAGCAAGGCACACACTCTCGCCAGTTTTTGCTTGGCCCCCTGATGGCTGATCTGCTTGTCAGCGTAGATTTCCTCATGCTTCGCCACCGCGCCGCCGTGACAGCGTTCAATCTTGTTATCCTCCTTAAGCTTCACAAGATCCCGACGGATCGTCATTGCGCTAACGCCCAACTCCCGCGCCAGAGCGTCTACCTGGACACTGCCGTTTCTCTGGAGCATTTCTACAATCATAGCCTGTCTCTCTGCCGCAAACATGCCCTTCTCCCTCCTGCTCTGTTACAAATATACTCTGTCATAAATCCTGCAAAACATCCTGTCTGCTATTATATTAACCTTGATACATACATTTGTCCAGCAAAAAAGGCCAGCGGAAATGAGTTTACACCATTCTCCGCCAGCCTTAGGGCTTCTGTCACATGATTACATAAAGATATTCAATATAATAACCTCCACGACGCCAACCGCCCATGCAACGGTGGAAGTAATGGACCAAACCGTCAACTGATCCTTTGCCTCACTGACTCCAAGGGTACGGTTTACCACCCAGAAGTAACTGTCGTTAAAGTATCCGAAGAACAGAGAGCCAACGCAGCATGCAACTGCCCCAAGCAGCGGGCTTGCGCCTGACGCTACCACGATAGGCGCAGAGATACTTGCCGCTGTTGTCATGGCTACTGTACCAGAGCCCTGAATGAAACGCATTGCAGTTGAGATAATCAGCGGAAGAATAATAATCGGAACCGCCGTCTGTGCAAGCCCTTCTGCCATAAATGTTCCAAGTCCGGAATCCTTAATGATCTGTCCCAGGGCTCCGCCTCCGCCAGTCACCAGCATAATAATTCCTGCGGACATCATACCCTTCTCCATCTCAGAGATACAGGTCTGCCTGTCAAGATTTCTTCCCAATGTGAAGATTGCCACCAAAAGTCCAAGTCCTACCGCTACAATCGGCTGTCCAAGGAACACCAGAATCTCCATGAAGCCCGTTGTCTTACCCAGGGCTGACGCAATCGTATTGATGAGAATCAGAATGATCGGCACAATCAGAGGCATGAAGGATTCAAGAGTTCCCGGCATTCCTGTCAAATCCATAGAAAAAGCGTTCTCATAATCCGGCTCCTGGTAAGGCGCCTCAATAATCTCGCCTTCTTCATTTACAATACGATAATACTTCTTCGCCAACACCATTCTGGCATATGCGATACACGCAATCGCCATAGGAAGCGCAAGAACGATGGTAAGCAAAATAAACTTTCCTACATCCACTCCGAAGATACCACACACGCCAAGAGGACCAGGTGTTGGAGGAACCAGGGAGTGAGTGATTACAAGACCAGCCGCCAGTGATACGCCAAGGGCTATGACGGATTTCTTCGTCGCCTTGGAAATCGCCTTAGCAATGGGCGCCAATACCACGAAGCCAGAATCACAGAAAATCGGGATGGATACCAAAAAGCCTGTAAGCGCCAAGGCTTCCTCTTCCCTTTTCTTGCCGAATAGCTTAAGGAATGTATGAGCCATTCGCTTCGCTGCTCCTGTCACTTCAAAGATTTGCCCCATCATAACGCCGAAGCCGATAATAATACCGATACTGCCCAGCGTGCCGCCAAATCCCGACGTAATGGAATTTACGATACCAAAAGTCTTTCCGTCCTCAAGGGTGATATTTACCAGAGGCATTCCGCCTACAACACCCACAATAATCGTACAGATAATCAGCGCCAGAAACGCCTGTACCTTTGTCTTTAAAACCAGGAATATCAGGACGGCAATACCGATTGCCAGACCTATTAACATTCTCTGTCCACTCAGTCCGTTTACCATATCTAAACCTCTTTTCTTATAATTATTAATTCTTTACACAAACAGATCTCTCTGGCCTAGACGGTGAATGAAATTCACCGTCTGTCTTTCCCCCCATGAACCTGTCTATGGCTTCTTCGTAAAATTCGGCGCATACTTCGCCGCCAGCAAAACAGCCTCAATCATGCTGACTGCACTTACGATTCCCTTTCCTGCAATGTCGAATGCAGTTCCGTGGTCTACTGAAGTACGAAGAATCGGCATCCCGTTGGTAATGGCAATGGTCTTCTCAAAATCAAGGGTCTTTGTGGCAATGTGCCCCTGGTCATGATAGAGGGATAACACGCTGTTGTATTTCCCGATTGCCGCCTGATGGAACACAGAATCCGCACCGATAGGCCCTACCACATTGTAGCCCTCTGCCTGTAATTCCTCCACCGCAGGCGTAATCTCATTGACCTCCTCCCAGCCGAACAGCCCATGCTCTCCGCTGTGGGGATTAAGTCCTGCGATAGCCATCGTGCCCTCTGATACGCCAAGCTTCCTGAGGGCTTCAAGGCACCGCTTCACATAATCCTTGATCCTCTCCTTGGTAATCATATCCAGCATTTCACGCAAGGACACATGCCTTGTCAGGAAGAATACACGCATCCCGTTAGTTTCAAACATAGTCAGCGGGTCTTCTGTATCTGTCAGCGCGCCAAAAATCTCCGTATGTCCGATAAAGTTAATCTCACCTGCCCGCAGCGACTCCTTGTTAATGGGCGTCGTAGCTACGGCGTCCACCTTCCTGGCATTGGCAAGCTCGATACTCTTTGCAATGTATGCGTATGCCGCCTTTCCGCACATGCCGTTTACCCGTCCAAACTCAAAATTTGCCATATCAACATTTGCCAAATCAATCAGGTTCAATACACCCTGACGGTAATCCCCTTCCTCTGGCTCATTAATGACATGAATCGTAAGATTGGTGTCTGTAATCTTGATGGCATTCTCCATAATGGTCTTGTCTCCGACAACTACACACTCTGCCATGTCAAATACTTCCTTAGAAGCCACCGTTTTTGCTACAATCTCCGGCCCAACTCCTGCCGGATCTCCGATTGGTACTGCGATTCGTGATTTTCCCATAGTTTTTCTTCCTTTCTCAAATAAATATGATTGACATCCGTACTAAATGTACAATTTCTCCTTTAAATACGTAATACACTGGTTGATAGCGTCTCGTCCGCCCTGGCTTCCGCCCTTGGTGATAATGTGGACGCCCTCGAATTCACCCTTTAAAAACTGCCCGTATGCGGCAAGGGGAAGCACCTCGTCTTTTAAAGATAATCCTGCTGTACGAAATCTCTCGCACACAGCAACCGTCACATCTCCTCCGCTGGTGTAAAGCCCCCGAAACGTAGGCTCTGCCTTGAAAATTCGGTATGTAATCTCCGCAAATGCATGGTTAATCCTTCCAGTCACATCATCAAGGGAGCACTGGTAACGCTCCATATAGGGCTTAAAATCAATCCGGTTCTCCGGATAGATACCGTCTCCGGTCACGGTACAGATGGCGTTGCGGTCACAGGCGGCAAGGATATCGTCTGCAACCCTCTCAATCTCCGCCACTCTCTTTTCATCGTCCTCCAACAGCTCTTTGGTATCCACGAACACATTATGGGTTCTCTGGGACAGCCAAAGCTCCTTCATCTGTGCGGTTGTGTTCGGATTCACACTTCCCACCACGGCAAGAATCTTACTCTTTTCCTTCTTCTGGGACGGCGTAATCAGCTTCCTCGCCAGGGTCGCCGTAAATACCCCAGGATCTACCGCAACCACATGCAGCTTACTGGTAATCACCGCGTCTGCTATCAAATCCAAGTCCTCCTGGGTAATACAATCCAGAACGATAATCCTGCTGCCGCCGGCAACGCACTGGTTCATCAAGTCCGCCAGATAATGCTTCCCATGCATCAAATCCTTTAGCTGAATAGACGATACCTGGTACTTGCTCTGCTTATCAAAGAGCACCGCCGCCTCCGAAATCTTCACAGGCGTCTTAGGGTCAATGGCAATATCCGTCTTGTGAAGGGGTAAACCGTTTACCAGCATGTAGCCGCCTACCACAACCCTTCCAGATGAAGGGAAGCAGGGCGCGGCAATGGCAACATAATCCTCCCCCAGACAATCCAGCATAGCGTCCGTCTCACTTCCCAGATTCCCCCGAAGTGTACTGTCAATCCGCTTGGAATAGACCTTCACGTCGTCTCCCTTCAACAGATTGCAGACATTGTGCACTCTGTTATAGGCAATCTCAGGCTCAACACCTCGACTATCCGTTGGATACAGGACACAGTCGCAATCCGCCAGGGTTGACAGCTCGATTCGCTCGGTATTCATCACCGTGTACGCTTCGTAGTTCATCTTCTTTAGGAGTACACCGGTGGCATTGGCTCCTGTCAAGTCGTCTGCTATTACAACACACTGAGACATAACCAGCCTCCTTTCTATAAACATTTTTTGTTTGATTGTGTTTATATTGTACTCTTATTGTTCATTTATGTCAATTTAATCTATTTATTATCAAAAATTTCAGCTAATCGCACAAATAAAATGTTTGTTTTTGTTTATTTTCACCAGAACCCTACATGGGCTATTTTCCCATCAGCACCTCTGCTGCCTCTTTTAGAGTCGTAATCTCCCCTACATTTCCTGGGAAAATGACATAAGGTGTCATTGGAAACTTGCTCTCATCCCCTGTCTGCCAAACCGGAATACCCGGCTTAATCTGACCGAGAACATTAGCTTTCCTGACCCTAAGGGCTTTCGTCCCCACATCACTGGAGGTAATGCCACCTTTGGCAATCACGAAGCTTGGCGTAACGCTAAGCCGTCCCACCAAAGACTGCACCGCATCGGAAATCTTAACGGACAGTCTCAGTTCGTCCTCCTTATCTCCGGTATCCGCCGTGATTAATGCCCGCGTCGTATAACAGCAAACAGTCTTTCCGGCTTTGATGCACTCCTCCTCTTTATCAAGGCACCGCTTCACCTCTGCCTCAAACGCAGCCTCATCCTTTACGAGAGTCGCATCCAATTCAATAAATTCAATATCAGACAGCTCTTTTAAACACTCTACCTGCTTCGTGGTTTTATCCGTGTGGGAGCCGACTACAATAATTCCTCCGTTTGACGTCTCTTTTACCACCATCTGCTCTCTTAACAGCAAGGGCTGGTCTGTCACAGCGCCCATGACCTTTACGATGGCGGCCGCTGTACGGAACATGAATACCTTGCCCTTTGCCATAGCGCGGTAAAGAGCCACACAGAACACCTTCACATCCACATAATCGACTGCATTTACAATAATCTTATTGAAATCCTTCACCTCCATCAACTGGGCCTCAATCCTGTCAATGTCCATGTTGTGGATATCCTCAAGGGAAATACAGGTCACATCAGCGGCTTTATATGCGCCCTTCGTCTTTTCCTCCACGTATTCTGGCATGGTCATTGCAGTATAGCCAAAGGTCTTATCCTTGGCAAATTCCGTCTCATTTGCCGGAACAAGGTCGTCGCCGTACTTTACGTAGTGTACGTTCTCAATGGTAAAGCGTCCTCCTTCTTTGAAAAACGGACAGAGAATCTCGCCGTCAATGGTCTTTCCCGTATTCTGCTCATAGCAGCTCTTAAGAAGCTGCGTCTCCAAGGGGTAATGTCCCCGCAGCGTGCTGTCGCTTCTGCTGATGAAAATGTATTCCTTCCCCGTCTCCTTTGCCACTTGATCCACCACATCCCCAATCTCTTTATGGGCTTTCGTGGTCTGCTCCTCTGTAAAACCGCGGGAGTTGGTCAATACATAGAACAGATTGTTCTCCTCCTCAAAGCCCTGCCGGATGCTGTCCTTCTCCCAGTTGGTGTAAACAGAAATATCATGAACCGTCTGCACTCCCGTAGGGTCGTCGTCCAATACCACAATCTTCTTATTATTCCTGTCGATTTCCTTCTTCAAAAGGCTGTCGATATATTCCTCATCAATCCTCTTGTAAGAGTTTATAACCTCTGCTTTGACTGCCATTGCAAAATCCTCCCTGTTAATCAAACTTCTTTACTTCCACGTCCGCCAGCTTCTCGAAATACTGAACGATTCCGCCGTGGTCGTCGTTCATATGTCCGTGAATCTTCAAGGTCTGTAAAATCTCATAGAGCTGTGCGGTATATGGAATCGGAACGTCAATGGAATGGGCAGTATTCACCACATTCTTGATATCCTTGTGATTGATGCGGATTGGGCCGCCCGGCTTAAAGTTGCGCTCTACAATCATCGGAATCTTTGCGTCCAGGACTGCGCTTCCCGCAAGGCCGCCGCGAATGGCCTCATATACCTTCTGAGGGTCTGCCCCTGCCTTTGTTGCCAGTACAAACGCCTCAGATACGACTGCTATGGTGTTGTTTACAATAACCTGGTTGGCAAGCTTGGTGACGCTTCCGCTTCCACTCTCTCCAATCAACAGTGCGGATGAGCCTAAGATGTCAAAATATTCCTTCATCTCATTAAAATCCTTCTCGTCTCCGCCTGCCATAATCGCCAATGTTCCGGCAACCGCCCCCGGCTCTCCTCCGGAAACCGGCGCGTCCAAAAAGCCTACGCCCTTCTCCTTCAACGCCGTGTAACACTCCTTAGATTCCACAGGGGTCACTGAGCTCATGTCGCAGATAATGGTTCCCGCTTTCACGGTTGACGCCACGCCGCCCTCGTCAAACAGGATGGATTTGGTAATGGCGCCGCTTGGAACCATAATGATGATACGCTCGCACTTTTCTCCGATCTCTGCGTAGCTCGCTTCTACTGCGCCGGCTGCAACCACATCCGCAACTGCCTCCTTGTTCAGATCAGCAACCATCAAGTCTACTCCTGCCTTCAGCATGTTCTTTGCCATTGGTCTTCCCATGATACCAAGTCCGATAAATCCTACCTTCATTTTTTCAACTTCCTTTCTTGATTTAAATTTGTTGTACCCATCTTACTGCATACCGGTATACCGGTCAATAGATTTGTCAGAATTCTTTTGTTTTCTCTCTTTTCTACAGTTTTGCAGGCTTATTTTTGTGCAAAATGTATATGATATTAATTTTATTTCGTTATATTTTTCACAGAATATACAATATTGCGGTTGACAGGATATATGACAGAATATATACTATTTTTAGATAAGAATCAGAAGCACCAAGAAACGAAAGGATTGTGGCATGACACCGTTAAACGAGCAAGCATACCAACATCTGCAAGGCCTAATCATGGAAGGGCAATTTGCTTACAATCAGATTTATTCCGAGACAAAGCTTTCCAAAGAGCTTGGCATCTCCCGAACGCCATTTCGGGACGCTGTCCACAGGCTTACCCAGGAGGGTTATATTGACATCATCCCAAGCAAGGGCTTCATGCTTCACAAGCTTACAAGACAGGATATTGACGAGACGTTCCAGGTTCGTTCCGCTTTAGAATGTTACTGTACGTTACAGATTACAAAAGAGATTGCGGCCGCGCCTGCAAGCCGAACTGTAAAGAAGCTCATAAAGGAACTGCGGCTGATCATGGATATGTTAAAGGAAATCATTGACACAGGCGGGTCGATTGAAGAATTCTGCGAGTATGATTTCCAGTTTCATACCAAGATAATCGACTATCCTGGGAATCATCAGATTTCTTCTATCTTTGCAACCTTCAAATACCGTATGCGCAAGCTGGCCGAGCTTTCACTGGCACATGATGGAAGGCTTACGGACACCTGGCATGAACATCTGGCTATTTTGGAGGCTATGGAAAATGGGGATGTGGCACACATCTATGAGATTACCCTTACACATATGGAGACGGCGCGGGAGATTAATCTGGAGGACCTATAGGGCTACCCTCCAATCTCCCTGCGCGTCTGCTCAAAACAAAACTCCATATAAGCCTTTTGTACCTCCTTCTCCCTCCTGCGGCTCATATACACCTTTTTCCCATTGCTCATCTCAAAGAAATGACCGCCAAACTCCTCCACTTCATAGAAATTCACTACAATCCCCTTAGCACAGCGCCAAAAATAAGGATATTCACAGATGAGCTTCTCAAACTCAGTCTGAGTAATCCTTGTCCGGATATCTTCCCCTTTCTTATTGTAGACCGTTACAATATGATTACCGTATTCTGTGTAAATAATATTGCGCAGAACCATATGCTGTCCGTCCGGCAGGATCACAAAACGGCCGGTCTCATATTCCTCCATCTTAAGCCTCTTGAACATATCCGAAATCCTCTGTTTTGAAACCGGCTTCTGCAGATAATAGTGAGCGCCCACTTCATAGCTTTCACTGGCAAACCCGTTACTGATTGTACAGAAAACCAGCCGGACATCCGCGTCCAGCCGGCGGATTCTTCGTGCGGCGTCAATGCCGGAAAGCCCGTCCATATAGATATCCATAAGAATCAGGTCATATCCTTGGACCTCCCACACCCCAAAAAATTCCTCGGCGCTTTGGAAGGTATCCACCCTGTTTTCCAAATACCCTGCTTCGGACAGATACCCTCTGATTGCCTCGGACAGATAGCTTAACTCCATCTTTTCATCGTCTATCACAGCGATTTTCATAGATTTTCTCCAAACACAAATTTAATGAATTCATGATACCACATGTTGATATAAGAGACAATATTGGATACTTTACCACTTGTTACCGTTTGAGTTAAAAAAAAACCGTTTAAGAAATTATATTGAATGTACGTTTTTCTTCTTTATATAATTTCTGTACAGTCTGCAGAACAGAATGTACAGAAAACACGGATGATTTGCAAACAGCAATGATTCGGATATGGAAAAGGAGTACAAAGCTTTATGAAAATGAAACCAAACAAACCAACCATCCTTCTTCTCGGAGCGGCAATGCTGTTTTCAATCCTGTCGGCAGGGACGTCCTCTCTTGCCGCTTTAGCAGCGCCGGAACAATCGGGACAAAATCCCAACTCTTCTTCAAGACCAGGCGAAGAAAAAAATAGGGCTCCGGATACACAACATTTCTCTACATACTCAGAAGATATTCATACACAGACCAAAAGTCTCTCCAATACAGGGGGCCGCGTTACCTATGAGACAACAGCCGATTATGTGCATACCATATATGCCAACGGGGAGCCTTTAATCATCAAAGCCTCCAATTCTGTTGACTATGTAAAATTGTATCTTGATTCCAATGGAAACGGCTTAGGAGAACCGGAGGAGGAAATCGTTGATTTTAAAGGTGACGGCACCGTTACAGGCGGCGGTATCTTTTACAGGGATGGGGACGGATATTTCCTTCCAAACTCCTCCGTATACGGCGGCGCCAAGGAGGGCAGATGCCAATATGATACTGACATCACCCTGACAGGCCCAACAGACTCATCCGGAAAATACAATATCAGGTTAATCTTCGGCGGCAATAAAAGCGGAAGTTTGACAGGGAATACCCATGTAACGATTTCGGGCGGCAATGCTGGATGGGTATTCGGCGGCGGAAATGAAGGCGAGCTGAACGGAGATACCTCCATCTATATGACCGGCGGAAGCTCATTAAAAAATATGTATGGCGGGAGTTTATCCGGACAGATTAACGGGAATACCCACATTCATATCGAAGCCGGACAGGTTGCTTCTGTCTACGGCGGCAATGAGAATTCGGGACTGATTACAGGCAATACTGAGCTTACCTTTGACGCCAACTCCACAGCAGAGGGATGGATTTACGGCGGCGGCGCCGGATACTCTGACAGCGCTGCAACAGAGGTTGCCGGAAGCGCCAACATTAGGGTCAACGGCGGTACCTTTTTCCATAACCTTTACGGCGGCGGCGCCTTTAGAGGCGCAAAGGTTGGCGGCAGCAGCATTACCGTTAATGACGGCGCCTTTAGCGGGTGGATCTACGGCGGCGGCGAGGAAACCTCCCTCGTGGCCAATCAAGCCTCAATCACCATTAAGGGCGGCAACATTCCTGCCGTATGCGCTTCCGGCGCCGGTTTTAACAATACAACGGCCCAGGTCCAAGACGCCGAGCTTCTCTTACAAGGCGGCGCCGTGGGCAGATGCTTAACCCATCCCAATGAAGCCGACAGAGCGGCGGCCTTAAACGGCGATTTTTCCCTCCAATTATCCGGAAATACATTTTCTAATACAGAGATTTATCTGGGGCAAACCAATCCCTCTGTGCAGCTTAAAAATGTGGCGGTAACATTGACAGACACATCTTTAAGACTCCTGAAACTCCAGTCTCAGATAACAGGAAAGCTGTCTGTCACCTTAAAGCATGCAGACCTTGCAGAGCTTGTGCTATTAAAAGATACCCTTGCCCCTGCTTTAGAGACAAACCTTACCTACACAGACTGCGGCTCAAGCACAGGACGCTTTGGAACCTTTGTCCAGGGTTCAAATAATTACTTTACAGACAGGGATAATCCTCTGCTGACAGGCTCACAACTGAATCAGAACCAATTCAGTACCCTCACATTCCAAAACAGCTATGTGAATTACTATGACGACACCCTGGCAAATGAGGACAACAGCCCAAAGGCATGTGCAGAAAAACTTGTTATCAACGGCGGCGCATTGAGGATTACCGGAAATATGCTTACCAATATGCCTAAAACCGAATTTCAGAACAATCCCCTGCTGATTCGCACCAGCAGTTTCTATGAGGGGTTCCATTTTGATGAAAATCCCGAAGGTCTGGCCCGTCTCCAATGGATGGATACCAACGGGACAGGGATTCCTGAACAGACGGCTGACCATTGTATTGCGGAAACGCCACTTGATACCCCTGACGATACCTTTGGGGCCGCAAGTTCGGAATATGCCCTAAAGAGAGACACAGCCTACCGCGCCGACTTAACGGGCCAGCAGTTCTGGGAAGGGACGGTATGGTACACCGACAAGACTGAACTGCTGTGCAAATGTCAGGTCATCCCTTCTTTCTTAACAGAAACCTTGTTTTCCCTTCCCAAAGATAACACACTGGCCTCCTTTACCTTGAAGGACGTACTCACAGGCACTACCAACCTTTCCTCTAGCTGTCTGGTTATCGGCCACAGGGGCTCCTCTCCAAGCTTTACTTACTCCGTGGTTCCCGACGGGACAACCATTGCAGACATTGCAATCACTGACGACTGCCTTACCGTCGGCAGCGCCGGAACCGTCCATGTCTCAGTGACCCAGGAACTGAATGGTAAGACTCTTCACTATAACGACTATGTGAAAATCATTCATGTTCCCATGGAAGACAGCTTTCGGTTTACGAAAGGGCTGGCAGAGGATCTTCCCCTCTCCTTTGACGGGGATGGAATAGAGTTTGACACAAGATACTCTTTTATCTGGAACGAATCAGACCACAAATTCATGGCTTCCGACGATTATACCATGACGCTTGACAATAATGCCCTTAATTTCATTCTTAAGAAAGATTATCTGAATCAGCTTGACCCTGGCGAATATTATTTTCAGACCAATGCATATGTAAAGAAGGACGACTACAACGGACAGCGATGCGAATATAATTTTAAGGTTACCATTACCCTTCCCACAGAAGTAGATCATCCGGTGATTGAGTTGTCCCAGAACCGCTTTCACTACGACGGACTCCTAAAAAAACCCTCCGTAACCGTAAAACACGGCGACACGGTCATTCCTTCCAGTGAGTACGCCGTAACCTATGAGAATAACTTGAACGTGGGTACCGCCTCCGTCATAATTAAGAATAACGCGGGAGGAAATTATATTGTAAACGGACAGACCACTTTTGAGATTACCAACGAATATCGTCCAGAAAAGGGGACTGATTACGTCACGACACCCTTAAACGACGGCTGGACAAACAAGGACTTCGTAATAACTGCAGCGGACAACCGCCTCATTTCCACCGGCAATACGCTTAAGGACGAATGGGTAAAGAGCCTTAACAGGACCGAAGAAACCGCCAAAGCTTCTGTCTCCTTCTACGTAAAAAACCTGGAAAACGGAGAGATTTCCCTCATGGCAGAAGAAAGCTACAAGCTGGATAAAACGAATCCGTCCGACTATGATATCCTATTTAACGAAAATTCTGTAAAAAAGCTGATTCACGAGGTTTCCTTCGGGCTGTTCTTTAGGAAAACGGTTGACGTAAGAATCACCGCCGAAGATTCCTTAAGCGGAATCGGAAAGATTTCCTATTACCTCTCTGAAAGGGCTCTGACCGAAGAAGATGTGCGAAGGATTACTGACTGGACAGACGGCGGACATTTTAGCCTTGCCCCTGAGGATGAAAAAAAGTTTATCGCCTACGTTAAGGCGTCCGACCAGGCAGGAAACCTTGTATGCTTTTCCTCAGACGGCGCGGAATTTGACCTGATGCCGCCTGAAATCACAGAGGTCAATGAAAACACTGTGTACTATACCACCCAGGCCGTAACCGTGACGGACAGAAACCTTAAAACCGTCACACTAAACGGACAACCCATTTCCGGAGACATTCTCCTTTCCGGAAATGTGGATGAAGCCTACATAATCAAAGCCGTTGACCAGGCAGGAAACGAGTCGTCTGTCACAATCACCATGAAGCCGATTCAGACCATTGCTAAACCCATCAGCGGGCTTTTAGAAGCTACGGTAACATCTGACAATCAGCCCGCCGTCAAAGCCGTAATCACTGAGCTGAACCTTCTGCTTGAGTCTGAATATCTGACAGAACAGGAGAAAGCCGAGCTTCAAGACCTGAAATCCCATGCAGAAGATCTGGACGCCCAGATTACCTCTGCCTCAAATGCAGCAAGCTCAAAGGAGATACAGGCTGTTGACGGTATTTCCAAAGATACGGTCAGCATGGAGGATAAAGAGATTTTGGAAGCAGCAAAGAAAGCGTTGGAAACAGCCCTTAATGAGTTCGTCCAAAACTACACAGAAGCCGAAGCACAGGCAATCAAGGAGGACCTTGACCGTATTGACCAAGCGCTCAAAAGCATCCAAAACGTACAGACCGTAACTGATGCAATCGAAAAGCTTCCCAATCCAGACGATGTATGTCCGGATGATACGGAGACTGAAAAAATGGCTAAGGAGGCTGAAAAGCTTTTTGAAGCCCTGACAAATCACGAAAAATCTCTGGCAGACGCCTCCAGGCTTAAGAAGGTGCTTGCCGCGCTGACAGACTATCAGATTCTTGAAGGCAACAACAGCCTGTGGGAGAAAGGTATAAAGCACAGCTTAAGCTTCAAAGCCAACGGGCCTGTCAGCAAGTTTACAGGGATTCTAATTGACGGAAGGGATGTGGATGCGCAGCATTATTCTGTGGCCCCTGGCAGTACCATAATTACGTTGAACGCAGATTATCTTGAAAAGTTACCTGTCGGCAGACACAGCCTGACCCTGCTCTACCTGGACGGCAAAACTACCGCGGTCTTTGAGACGACGGAAAAGCCCTCTGGAAATACTTCAACTGGAACGCCTGTTGAAAGTGACGGTACTCATCTTTCTGCTTCTCCCCAAACCGGCGAAAAAAGCCATTCTCTGCTTTGGCTTGCGCTGTTAGCAGGCAGCGTTTTATCCTGGGTCAGCTTCTATAATAAAAGGACATCCCGCGCTGCATAACCCTTAGTAAGGAAAAGGAGATGCCAACTCCTGCATCTCCTTTTCCTTCAAATATATCAAATATCTAACGCTTCTCCCCCATACAGAACACTGCAGCCACGCCAGGCCCTGTATGGCTCCCAATCACCGTCCCAATATTGTTAATCAGGATATTGTCTATCCCCATCTTCTCCCGAACTAGCTTCGCCACATATTCGGCGTCCTCCCTGCAGTCTCCATGGGTAATCATTATGATATCATTCTCCCATCCCTTAGACTGAACGACAGCCTTATCTACAATGTTGTTCAAAGATTTCTTACGTCCCCTCTCTTTCCCGATTACCTGCAAAGCGCCCTTATCGTCTATATGAATCATAGGCTTAATCTTCACCATGCCCCCAAGCACAGCCACCGTCTTAGAAATCCGTCCTCCCCGCTGAAGATGGTTTAAATCATCAATCGTCACATTATGGCAGACATGCAGCTTGTTTTCCTCCACCCATTTAGCCGTCTCCTCCATGGAACAGCCTTCAGCCTTGCGCTTCAACGCATAGTAAAGCAAAAGTCCCTCCCCCATGCAGGCACACAGCGTATCAATCACTATAATGTTCTGGTTGGGATACTCCTCCTTAAGCTCCTCTGCCGCAATCCGCATACTGTTTAAGGTCCCACTCAGCGCAGAAGAAAACCCAAGGTGGAGAATATCCTTCCCCTCCTCAAGAAACGGCCTCAGCGCCTCTTTTGCATCGTCCGGATTCACCTGAGAAGTCACCGCCATTTTTCCAGCACGCAGCTTTTTGAAAAATTCCTTGGCGGACAATCCGTTCATATCCTGGTATGTCTCCCCGTCAATGGTATAACTAAGGGGCACTACCGGCACCCCTCTTTCTGTCAGCCATTCCTTCGGCAAATCGACCGTACTGTTCACAGTTATGATATAATCCTTCAATATTTATGCCTCCTTTGATGTATGATTCTTATCCATATTTCCTAAAATCTTCTTCATGGTAAATGTAAATACAATCCCTGTCGTCACGACCGAGATAATATCCGCCACCGGCTCAGCCCTATAAACTCCCATCACCCCCATAAACTTCGGGAAAATGATTGCCAGCGGAATCAGAAGGAGTACCTTTCTCAAAAGAGCTATAAACAGAGAAACCTTCGCCTGCCCCAGAGCCAGAAAGGTAGACTGGCACGCAGACTGTAATCCAAAGATGGTAATCCCCAGGAAATACACTGGCATTACCTGACAGGTCAGTTGGATTAATTTCTCATTATTGGTAAATATACCCGCATAGACCTTGGGCACAAATACCGCCACGCCGCCCAGAACCAGAGTCCCCAGAAGTCCTGATGCCAAAAGCCTCATAAACGCGTCTTTTACCCGCTTCTTATCCCCCGCGCCATAGCTGTAGCTGATAATCGGCTGCACTCCCTGGGCAATCCCCTGAACCGGAATCAGAATCAACTGCATGATACTGGTCATAATGGACATGGTACCCACGTATAAATCCCCGCCATAATTCTGAAGACCGGAATTTAAAGTAATGCTCACCATGCTCTCCGTACTCTGCATAATAAACGGCGAAATCCCAAGTCCTGCAATCCGCTTCACAATGTCTGCCCTAAGCCTCATATTCCTGACTCCAAGCTTCATGACGCTGCGCTCACAGGTTAGGAAACGAATCACCCACGCCGCGCTGACCGCCTGAGAGATTACCGTCGCCATAGCCGCGCCTCTCACCCCAAAATCCATAACGAAAATCAAGATTGGGTCAAGAATAATATTTAATACCGCGCCTATGACCACCGACAGCATGGCCGTCCTGGACTCTCCCTGTCCGCTGATAAAGGTGTTAAGCCCCACCGCCACCTGCACGAATATGGTTCCGATCAGATAGATTCCAATATAGCTCTGGGCATACGTTATGGTTACGTCACTGGCTCCAAACGCGTACAGAACCGGCGTCTTGAATATGGAAAAGCCGATTGTGAGCACAATGGAGAACAGAACAATCATACCGGCAGAATTTCCCAAAATCAGCTCAGCCTTGCCAACGTCCTTTCTTCCAAGCTCAATAGACGCAAGAGGGGCGCCGCCCATACCTGCAAACGCACTGAACGCTGAAATCAGCATGATAATAGGAAATGTAACCCCCACTCCTGTCAGCGCCACATCTCCATATCCTTCAATATGCCCGATATAGATTCTGTCCACAATGTTGTATAATACATTGATAAGCTGGGCCGCCACAGCAGGTACTGCAAGGGAAACCATCAGCCTTCCCAGGGGCGCCCTGCCTAGCCTCTGGCTGTCCATTTCTTTTTTCATATGTACCCCTTCCTAATCGTCTTTTCTCAGTCATGCAGGCAATCCCCTTGTTCATTTACCAGAGACTGCCTGCACAATCATGCCCCTTATTCTAACATGTCTGGAAGATAATGTAAAGCAAAGGCATCCTGCTGCCACATAAAGCCAACTCTTAATTTAATTTTACATTCAGATAATTTCTTCCTGAAAGGGTCTTGTTAAAACAGATACTCAACACGATAATCAGAGTTCCGGCTGCAAATCCCCACCAGTTGAACAGAGCCGTCAGAATCAAAAGCTCCAAACGCATGAATTTTAAGGCATAACCAAGTTCAAAGTTGGGCTGAGTGTAATTTGCCACGGACACAAAGGCCATGTACAGCATAACCTCCGCATTAAACCACCCTGATTTGACTGAGAATTCTCCCATAACCAGACCGGCAATTACACTTAAGGGCGTGCTTAACATACTGGGCGTATTCAGAGCCGCCAGACGCAGACCGTCAATGGCAATCTCCAGAATCAAAAGCTGAAAGATTAGCGGAATATTAACCGTATCCTTCACAGACACAAAGGAAAACGCCTCTGGAAGCCAGTTCAGATTCTGCATGAACAGAAGAAAAACCGGCGTCAAAAATACGGTCATCAGGGTAATGAGCCCCCGCGCCACCTTCAGATAGATATTGGTCAGGGTTGGAAAATAGTAGTCATTTGCCTCCTCAATCATATCAAAAATTGATGTGGGAAGAATCATTGCCGACGGAGAGTTATCTACCAGCAGCACAATCTTCCCCTCTAACAGACAGGCAGTTGCCGTATCGGGTCTCTCTGTAAACTTAAACTTGGGAAAGGGATTAAACCATTTCCGTTTATATAATTCTTCTGCCAGGCTTTGCTGGTTCATGCGCAGAGCGTCTGTACGGATACTGTTGATGCGGTCTGACACATTTTTCAGAAGCTCATGATCCACCCTGTCGCTCATATAACAGATGGCAACATCCGTCCGTGAACTGTCCCCAATCTCCATCATTTTCATGACCAGATGGGGATCACGAATCCGCCGCCGCATAAGCGCCGTATTAAACACAATGGTTTCCACGAATCCGTCCCTTGAGCCTCTAAGAGACTTATCCTTGTCCGGCTCCTCCACACTTCTGGCCGGATATGTTCGGCAGTCGATGGCAATTCCCACCTCGTATCCATCAATAAACAGGCAGCTGACGCCAGATAACAGATTCTTTAAGACCTGGTCAAAATCCTCCAGGATATCCACCTCCACATAGGGGATACATTTTCTTGAGAAGCTGTTGGCATCTCCAGGCATATCATCTTCTGTAACTCCGAAAAAAGAATCCATAATCTTAAGCAGGGACTCATCATTAGCAAATCCATTGATAGAATAAAAGGTGGAGCATCGGCCTCCTATCATGATATCTCTCTTTATAATGTCAAAGCTCTCCTTAACCGGAAGGATCTGGTTGAGATACTCTGTATTTTCTTCTCTTGAAGCAGTTACCTTCTTTACGTCTGACATAGCAATTCCTCCGCTCGTTTACACTGTATTCAGACTTATGATTCCCTGAACGCAAAAAAAATATGCAGAAAAGCCGCTATCTGCATAACACCCCTTCTGCATATGTAAAAATCAGTTATTCGTGGTACTGCCAAAGCCTCCGTTGCGAACTGCCGTCACACAATCGTCCTCCGTAATACCGTATTCCATGAAAATCCCCTGCATGAATCCTGCCCCTGCTTCCAGACAGACCGTCTTTCCTTCTCTGCTGTCATTGGTAATCTTAGCAAAGATATGTCCCTCGTTATCCGAATAGAAATAGTCGCTGTCTATGATTCCCACCGTATTATTAAGCTGCAGCCGGTATTTGAAGCCAAGGCCGCTTCTGGGATAGCACATAAGCACCCAGTCCGCCTCCATTCTGGCGCGGATTCCTGTTGGAATCTTTACTGTCTCCCCCGACTTTAGCGTAATCTTTACAGGTGTGAAAAAATCGTATCCCGCCGAGCCTGCGGTTGCTCGCTTGGGCGCCATGATACTGTCATAAATCTTCTGAATCTCCTGCTCATTCTCCTTACCAAATGCATCCTCGTATCCTTCTTTAAACTGCTCATAACTTACCTTATAGAACTGTGCAATCCTTCTTGCCATATCCTTCCTCCATTCATCCTTTATTCATTCTTTTTCATTATTAATTCCGTCAATCCTCCACCACCGAAATGGGCGTGTCGTCTTTTGCATCAAGGTTATGTATAAATCTTTTCGTATCCTTCACCATCACATTCGACAAAAGTAGAACGGCCACCAGGTTGGGAATGGCCATCAGTGCGTTCAAAGTATCCGCAATCAGCCATATCAAGTCAAGGGCCTCCACAGACGCAATGACCGCTACCCCAACATAGAGAAGCCGATATGGAAGAAGCCCCGCCTTGCCGGAAAAATACTCCACACACCGCTCTCCGTAATATGCCCACCCAAGAATCGTAGAGTAGGCAAACGAAATGATTCCAAGGGTCAGGATAATGGGCCCAAGATAAGGAATCTGCCCAAATGCCAGCGTAGTAAGCTGCCCGCCGTTGTCAATGGTATCTGCATTGATGTTGGGATTCTTCATAATCGTGGTCACCAGCACCAGCCCCGTCATCAGACACACCACAACCGTATCCCAAAATGTACCTGTGGAGGATACAAGCGCCTGACGCACAGGATTCCTGGTCTGGGCGGCCGCCGCTGCAATGGGAGCAGAGCCAAGGCCCGACTCATTGGAAAACAGTCCCCGTGCCACTCCATAGCGAATCGCCATACGCACGCCATTTCCCACAAGTCCCCCCGCCGCCGCGCCAGGTGTAAATGCCAGACTGCATATAACGCTTATGGCAGGAATGATATAGTCAAAATTCATACACAAAATAATAATACATCCCAGCACATAGAATACCGCCATAAATGGAACCAGCTTCTCACAGACTCTTGCGATTGAACGAATCCCACCGAAAATAACGACCGCCGTAAGAGCGCCAATGGCAATGCCCACCCCAAGCCTTGGGATGTGGAAATTTGTCTCACAAATCTCCGCGATTGCATTTACCTGGGTAGCGCAGCCAATTCCAAAAGAAGCAAAGGCCGCAAAAAATGCAAACAACATTCCCAGCCATTTCATATTAAGACCTCTCTCCAACGCATACATGGCGCCGCCCTGCATACGCCCATCCGCTGTCTTAACCCGATACTTAACGGCTATGTAAGACTCTGCATATTTTGTGGCAATGCCGAACACTCCGGTAAGCCAGCACCACAGAACCGCACCGGGACCTCCGATGGCAATAGCAGTACCCACGCCGACAATATTTCCTGTGCCAATCGTCGCCGCCAGCGCCGTGGTCAGCGCCCCAAACTGGGATACCTCGCCTTCTGCATCCGGCTCCTTGGCTATGGAAAGCCTGATTCCTTTGGATATGGTATACCTCTGGATAAATCCTGTACGGATTGTCAGGAATACGTGGGTTCCCAACAGCAGTACAATCATTCCCCATCCCCACACCACGTCGTTAATTGCCTGCACCAATGAATTAATCATATCATACATGTAAATCCCCCTTTTTTAACGTCTGTACATAAAAACATAAAAACTCCAAAGCCTTTCCATCCTTGGAGTTTTTCATATACAGTCTTTCTAATATTATTCAATAATACGGATAATATACTACCATATACTTGAATTCTGTGCAAGCATTTTACAAAAACCTTTTGCACTCTTAACTACGTGCTTCGCCAGCACAGAGGAAGTGACGCTTCCGACTCCGCCAGGCACTGGGCTAATGTATGCGGCCTTGTTCTTTACCGCCTCAAAATCCACATCCCCGCAAAGACCTCCATCTTCGTCCACATTGATTCCCACATCTATAACCACAGCATTCTCGCCCACCATATCCTCTGTGACCATCCTGGCTTTCCCTGCTGCCGCCACCAGAATCTGGGCTTTATTGCACTCCTGCGCCAACTCCTCTGTCCGCGTATGGCATAGGGTAACGGTGCCGTCCGCCTTGAGCAGACTCATGGCTAAGGGACGTCCCACTACCATACTTCTGCCCAAGATTGTAATTCTTTTGCCCCTGGGCATGACTCCATAATACTGAAGGATTTCCATAACGGCCTGCGCCGTACAGGGCGCAAATCCCGTCTCGTCTCCGGAAAATACCTTCGCCATATTTACGGGACTCATGCCGTCCACGTCTTTATTTGGATGAATCATCGCTCTGACAGGTCCCTCGTCCAAAGACTTTGGAAGCGGGCGGAGTAATAAGATTCCATGTACGTCTGAATCCTCATTGATTCGGGAAAATGTCTGCTCAAACTCCTCCTGGCTTACGTCCTTTGGAAGCGCTGTCACCCTGCACTGGATTCCCGTCATCTCCATGCGTTTTCTCGCGCCCCGCTCATAGGATAAGTCGTCCGAACGCTCCCCTACCCTGATAATAGAAAGGCAGGGTGTGATTCCTTTTTCCTTCAAGGCTTCCACCTCTTTGACCAACTCCTCCTTTATGGACTTTGCCACATCGGCTCCCTTCATAATGATACTCATTCTACACTCTCCCTTTTTGGATATTCTGTCTGTAAATTTAGCCTGTAATTAGCTTTTCCCTGGACAGGACAGAATCATCGGATTTTTGCCAACACTTCTCCATAGATTTTCTCCTGAAACGCGGCGCCCTCCTGTATCAAATCGTCTGCTCTTCCATTCAGCTTTTGGGCCTTTTCACGGTCCTTCATCAGCTTCGTATTGATAAATACATTCAAAGAGGCTCCATTTAGCGCCGCCTGTGCAAACAGGATACCCACGCCTGCATCACTGACTGCAAGCCGGCTGCCTTTTTCTTCCAGAAGCTTCAGACACTCCATGACCTCAATGATTGTCTCCATCAGCTCCAATGGCACGATACTGGCCTCGTACAAGGCCTTTTCAAGCACCCTCTCCTTGTGAGCCTTCTCCTCCTGGGTTTCCCTGGGAAGACCATACGCCCTTGACAACGGCTCAAAACACTCTGCATCCTTATCCGTCAGCTCAATCAGCCGATTCTTAAGCTCCTTTAGACGTGCTAAGGCTCCCTTTATTTCTTCCTCCACATCTGCATAGCGTTTCTTTCCCACAGTCAGGTTCCCCACCATCATCCCAAGAGCCGCGGCCAAAGCACCCACTGCGGCGCAGGCGCCTCCTCCTCCCGGAACCGGCTTTGCCGAAGAAAGCTCGTCTATAAAATCCGTCGCCTTTTTTTCTAACATCATAGCCTGGTTCCTCTACACATACAGGGGATACTTCTCACAAATCTGGTTCACCGACCTTCGTATCTCGTCTGACTTGGTCTCAAAATCCGTCACCGCCATCTTAATCAATCCTGCGATTGTCTTCATATCCTCCTCCTTCAGCCCCCGCGTGGTGACTGCCGGAGTGCCGATACGGATACCGCTGGTCACAAAGGGGCTTGCCGGATCATTAGGAACCGCATTCTTATTGACCGTGATATACACCTCGTCCAGCCGTTTCTGCATCTCCTTTCCAGAAACGTCCATATTCTGCAGATCAACCAGCATCAGATGGTTATCTGTACCGCCGCTGACCAGATCAAAGCCTTCCTCCACCATCGCCTCGGCAAGAGCCTTGGCGTTCTTCACAACCTGCTGTTGATATGCCTTAAATTCCGGCTTTAAAGCTTCCCCGAAGCAGACCGCTTTTGCAGCGATGATATGCATCAGAGGCCCTCCCTGGGTTCCTGGGAAGATAGCCTTGTCAATGGCCTTGGCATGCTCCTCCTTACAAAGAATAATACCGCCTCTTGGCCCTCTCAGGGTCTTATGAGTGGTGCTGGATACCACATCCGCATAAGGAACTGGACTCTGGTGTAAGCCTGCCGCAACCAATCCGGCGATATGGGCCATATCTACAAACAGATACGCTCCCACTTCCTTGGCAATATCCCCAAAAATATCAAACCGTATCTCCCTGGGATAAGCAGACGCGCCCGCAACAATCATCTTCGGCTTACATTCCCTGGCCTGTCTTCTGATCTCATCATAGTCCAGAAATCCCTGGTCATTTACATTATATGGTACAAAATTATAAAGAAGTCCTGACATATTTACCGGAGAACCATGGGTGAGATGGCCGCCATGGGCCAGATTCAGCCCCATTACCGTATCTCCCGGCTTAATCAAAGCCTGGTAGACGGCATTGTTGGCATTAGCCCCTGAATGAGGCTGCACACATGCGTGGTCGCAGCCAAACAGCTTCTTCACACGCTCGATTGCAAGGTCCTCCAGGATGTCCACATGCTCACACCCGCCGTAGTAGCGTCTTCCCGGATAACCCTCCGCGTACTTGTTGGTGGGCACTGTTCCCATCGCCAGCATGACTGCAGGGCTTACAACATTTTCAGAAGCAATCAGCTCCAGATTCCTTCTCTGGCGGTTCAGTTCCAGATAAAGAGCATCACCAATCTCATCATCACAGCTTTTGATGTAATCCATAACATCTTGAATCATGTTCATCGCATTTCCCTCCATTTGTCTTTTGCGTTCTCCGTTTGGTAAATGTAACATTTACATCTTACCATTTGCCGGAAGATTCGTAAAGACAGAAATTAAAAGCCCAATATCCTTCGGCGGATGTATATATGGTATTTAAAAGAATTCTATGGTGTAAAGTATTGCCATTAAGGGAAGAATTATGTATAATTTCCATAGACAAAGACGCTGGAATTCTTTGACAAAAAGACTTGCTTCAGCGCAAAAGGAGGAGAAAATGGACAGAAAAGCAATGTATAAGCTTACCTACGGACTCTTTATTCTGACGGCAAAAGAGGGTGAGAAAGACAACGGCTGTATCGTAAACACGGTAACCCAGGTTACCACAGAACCCAACCGGATTACGGTAGCAGTAAATAAAAAGAATTATACCCATGATATGATTCAAAGGACAGGCGCTTTCAATGTTTCTGTCCTTACAGAGAATTCTCAATTTGATACTTATAAGAACTGGGGCTTTCAGAGCGGCGCCCAGGTTGACAAGCTGGAGGCAATTTCATCAAAGAGGGCAGAGAATGGGATTGTGTATATTGAAGATGAATGTAATGCGTACATTTCCGCAAAGGTGGTGTCAGCCACAGACCTTGGAACCCACACTCTGTTTTTAGCGGATGTGACGGATGCCTGCGCGTTGTCGGAGGACGAGTCGGTGACTTATAGTTATTATCAGAAGAAGATTAAGACCGCGCCTAAGACGGACGGGGCGAAGAAGGGGTTTGTCTGTACGGTGTGCGGATATGTCTATGAAGGGGATGCGCTGCCGGAGGATTTTGTGTGTCCTTGGTGTAAGCATCCGGCAAGTGATTTTAAGAGGTTGTAGGGGATGGCGCTCCATCCCCTTATTTGTATATTTGTAAATTAGCCTCTCGACTATACTCTCAACTTTTCTCCAAATACGCCTTTGCCTCCTTGATAAAACTGGCAATAATTAAAACAATTACCATCCCAATGGGAAATGCGGCAATAATAGATACCGTCTGAAGATTACTCATTGACCCTTCGGAGAAAATCAAGGCAATCGGCAGCAGGATCAATAGAATCGCCCAGAACAATTTCATCCTGCCGCCAGCTTCCTCACCGTCCTGAAATTCTCTATAACTGTAGGCGGACGCAACCAATGTAATGCTGTCAAATGAAGTGGCGTAAAAAGCAATCATGGCAGCAACCAGCAGAACCAGCGCAATCCAATGTGCCGGCAGAGTTTTTATAATCTCAATCACCGTCTGATAGAGATCACCGCAGCTCTCATAAAAAACAATTCCATCAAATCTCCCTGTCATCTGTAAACCAAGGCCATAATTCCCCAGAACGATAAAGGAAATAAATGTGCTGCTCACTCCGAAAGCATACGCCCCTAGTATCACCTGTTTCACAGTCCTTCCCCTGCTGATGCCTCCCATGAAAAAAGGCGACGCTACGCACCACACCAACCAGTACGCCCAATAGAAAATCGTCCAGTTCTGAGGAAATGAGGTCGTTCTTCCCGCATCTGTCCAGGTAGAAAGCCCGATAAAGTTCTGCACCACATTTCCTACTGCTGTAAATCCAGTCTCAATGATATATCTGGTCTCGCCTCCAAGCGCCAGGACAAACAGCAGCAAAATCCCGAACAGCCACATACAGGCATTGGCCAGCCATGAAACCTTCTTCATTCCTCCCATTACAGACACCGTATATACTATACAAATCACCACCAGAAGACTAATGGTTATGAGCTTTGAGCTTTCCACGCCCACAAGACTCGAAAGCGCCGCCGAGAGCAGAGGCGTCGCAACAGAAAATGTGGTAGCAGTTCCAGCAATCAACGCAGCCACTGCCAGCACGTCAATCAGCCTCCCAGGAAAACGATCTGTCCAGTCCCCTAAAATGGGTCGGCATGCTTCTGAATACTTCTGTTTTCTCACGTCCCGCACATGCACCATAAATCCAAAACAAGCCGCCAATGTAGCATAGAAACTCCAGGGAATGGGGCCCCAATGGAACAGGGGGTAAGCAGACGCCCAATCCTGAACAGAGCCAAGCTCTGCCGTGTGAGCCTCCTGTGCATAGGAAATCCACTCGCACAGGGAATAAAACAGGATATCTGCCGCAAGACCGCAAGTAAATACCATGGCCCCCCAGGACCAAAATCCATATTGTGGCTTCTCCCCTGGTTTTCCAAGGGTGATTTTCCCTATATCAGAAAATGCAATCCATAATGAGACAAGTAAAATTCCCAGACCAAGCATAAGATAATAGACACCAAATTTATCCCCAAGAAAAGTCCGTACAGACGACAGCAAATTAGTTGATCCTTCTGGATTCACTAAAAAAAACGTGCATAGAACCAGTATTACAATGAGGGGTACAATCGTAGTTGCGGGATCAATCCGTCTGAGTAAATTCTCCCCTTTCCTATTCTTCAGGTCCGTTTTATCAATCATCATATTCTTTTTTCTCCTAATTTCTGTTTAATATATACATAACGGTATATCTTTTGACCATACAGCCCGCTTCAAATTGTTGAAGCTTCCCTATCTTCTGGAATTTTAGACTGTCTTTGGGAAATCATATATTTCAGATATTCACGATCAATGGCTGCCAATTCCTTTAGATTATCAATCTCCGTCACATCATTTCTGCCCATTTCATAAATACCAAGCTGATACTCCTTAGGATAACAAAACATTGCCACATCATCCCAGTAAATCTGTCTGTTCATCTTTTCCTCAAATTCGATTTCCAAATGCCTTTTAAGCCTTCTGCCATCCTTGGCACTCCATCTTGAGATACTGTAAAGCTGCCATCCTCTTTTTCCTCCTGTACGGCTACAATTTACCACAACACCATTTTCAACCGTCATGAGCCATTCATCTGTAGGCTCGTTCGTCCATACTGCATTGTAACCGGAGCGTTCAAATTGAGGACAAAGAATGTCCTTGTTATAGATCATCTGATCTCCGTCAAGAATCATAGCATTTTCCAGATAGTCTCTGGCAGCATACAGGGATGAGATATTGTTACAGGAGAAATAGTATGGATTTTCAATCAGATTCACCTCTGGATATGCTTCCTTCAACACCCTGAACTTTTCCTTTTGATATCCGACTACCACATAAATTTCTCGAATACGATTCTGTATCAAGCCCTGGATTACCGTATCAATCATCCTCACTCCATTCACAGGGATTAAAGGCTTCGGCGTCTCCAATGTCAGAGGATGCATCCGTTTTCCAATCCCCGCCGCCATAACAATGGCTTTATTCACATATTCCATCCTACTCCTCCTCGTATGCGTTCCTTTGATGCTTATCCTCTGATGATTGCTCCCCGCTGTGTATTTCCATCTCCTGCAGGGCATATCTGTAATAATCTTTTGCAAAACGATACTGCTTTAGCGAATACTCCCCGAATTCCACCCCAAGGCTTCTCTTATATTCGCACCAGTTACTCCACAAAAGACCGCAGGCTGCAATATAACAATAAATCTTAAGCCGATTCTCCCAGGAGCACTTTTCTTCAAAGTAAATATCAATCAACTGGTCAACCTGCTCTCTGTCATAAAAACTGTAGACGCAGAACATGGCAAGATCCAAATGTGGGTCCTGCATCCCCGCATATTCCCAGTCCGTAAGCCTAAGTTCTTCCTCCCCTTTCTGATTCCGGTAAAACAGAAAATTATCCGGAACCGCATCTATATGGGTCAATGTTTTCCGTTCTATGTGACTCTCAACAAAAGTCTTTAACGATAAGACTCCCGCCTTAGCCTCCTGATAATCCTTGAAAACAGAAGGCTCGCCACTCCACAGAGATTCATAGAATTCAATCTGTCCATACAGGTTAAACTCATGGCCGACCTCCAGATGCATGGAATGAAAATCCCGTAATTTTTCCATACATTGATTCAAATCCCGACAGTCCTTTGGATCAGCCGTTCTGACGTCTCTTAAATATTTTGTAATCTTATATCCATTTTCCGGATTAAGATAGACTACATCATCACACAGCCCAAGCCCTGCAATCGTCCGATAAACACAGGCCTCCTGCCTTCGATTAATGAGTTTTTCTGTCCCTTCTCCTGGTATCCGCATAATATATTCTTCTCCCTCACAGGAAAATAAAAAGGAACGGTTTGTCATTCCTTTTTTCAGGACTTTTATATCTGTAATCTCATCTACATGAACGTGGAACACATCGGCAATCACATCAAGGGCGTCTGATTTCAAATGATTTGATTCCTCATCCAATTCCCGTAGTTGTTCATAGGTGTTAATCTCCGCCACATCAAAGGCATGGACCACCCTTGCCGGCACAATCATTTTTCCATTATCATACAAAGTTATCTCCCAGAAAGCATTATCATTGCGGGAATCCTGGCATAATTCTTCCAGTCGTTTCCGGACAAGGACACACTCCTCCTTAAGAAGATAGGCAATGCCTGTCATTGCATTTCCCCCGCTTAATTTGGGTACAGACACCAGCTCCATCTTACGGTTCACCCTGACATCGCTGTCATTGTCTACGATATCGCTGACCATATACCAGGAATAGAGCTCATGCCTGCTAAATGGATTTTGGTCGCACCAGATATCACAGGGAACAATGTATGTATTGGAAAGATATTCTGCTGCCAGGCGTAAGGAATGTAGATTATTTTTGGCTGCGTAATTCGGATTGAAGATGAGCTTTACTTTGTATTTGTCGATAAGATATTCATATTTTTCTTTCAAAAATCCTACTATAATATAGATTTCTGTGATTCCAACCTTTTGTAATTGTCTGATCTGCCTCTCGATTAACGGCTCGTTGTTTACTTCCAACAGACCTTTAGGGAGCTCTCTGTTAATGGGAACCATACGCATCCCAAAACCTGCAGCCAAAATGACTGCATTTCTAGGCTCTTTGTCCTGGTACTCCTGCCTTGCCTTTAAAGTTGGTTTTAGCTGCCCATCCAGGTATCCGTTTTCCATCAGCCTCCTGACGGAACGGTTCACGACTCCCAATGAATGACCGCTGGACTGTGCAAGAATACGCTGGTTAATGTACGGCTCTGAAAACAAGACTTTCAGAACATCGTTTTCTTGTTTGTTCTTGAACAATTTTGATTCTCCTTTCGTGAACTTTGGCATAAAAAATAATACCTTGGAGATAAAGTAACATCTCCCAGGCATTATTTTTCATAAACAACTCTTTTTAATATTATTCAGGATTTTGGGGATCCTCCGGACCATCGGCGCCCTTAGGACCGACAACCATATTTTTATACTCCAGTGAACATACCTGCAGCGAATGTCCCCCCGGCCCTTCTGAAATGCTGACAGAGAAGCCCCCAATCTCTGCCGTGGTATTCCCATTTACATTTTCGGTTACCCAGGCTGCCGCATCGCTTCCAAATGTTCCTGCACATTTAGACAAAAAATCAGCATAGTCATCCCCTGAGTCTGTAAAAACTGCATTATAGACATTTCCGTTCCCATCAGCCTGGATGTCACAGGTATAGTTACCATTTTGCAAGACCCAACTGGCAGACCCATCCGGCGCATCCACTCCTCCGGTATCAGAAAAACCGTACTCTGACAGCAGCTCTAACACCTGCTGGCCCCTGACATCCTTAAGTCCCTCAATTTCTTCCATCACCGGCGCATCTGACGGGTCCTTGATTTCTACATCATTCTCATCATGTACCTCGTCTGCCGGCGACTGTGGTTCTTTCTTATTTTCATTTTCAATACTGCTGCTATTTTTATCTGAACATCCCCATATACATATTGTGCAGAGCAGACATATAAAAAAACAGCCTTTTTTGATACAATTACCTTTACTCAACATCTATCGCTCTTTCCCCCCTGGTTGCATCCCATTTTCCATCCTGACCAACGTGATATTTTCCGATCCATTCCTCCCGCGCCATGGTACCGTCAGACTTCATATAATATTCTCCAAGTACCCACTGATTGACAAGCATACGCCCTGATGAATCAAGATAATACCAATTTGAATCTGCATATAGCCATCCAGTCTGCATATAGCCGCTGGCATTAAAATGATACCAATGATTACCTACCTTCCTCCAACTGTTTCTTGGATAAGAACCGTCTGCATTCTGATACCACCAGCCTGTGGAATTTTTCTTCCACCCCTCCGTGACCTTCACCTTGTTCGGCACCCATGCTCCGCTGCCGTCTACATAGTATTTTCCGTTATCCACCCATTCGTTCATTGCCAAGGCGCCGTTGGATTTCACATAATATTTATCTGCTATCCACTGGCTGGATGCCATAGCCCCTGAACTGTTAAAATAGTACCAGCTTCCTCCGATTTTCTGCCACCCTGTCCTCATGGCTCCATTTGTTCCAAAATAATACCAGACAGAACCGATTTTCTGCCAGCTTGTCTGCATGTAACCATTGACGTTAAAATGATACCAGCTATTTTCAATCTTTTTCCATTCATTCTTCGGGTAGGAACCATCTTTATTCTGATACCACCAGCCTGTGGAATTTTTCTTCCATCCCTCTGTGACCTTCACCTTGTTCGGCACCCATGCTCCGCTGCCGTCCACATAGTATTTTCCGTTATCCACCCATTCGTTCATTGCCATAACACCGTTGGATTTCACATAATATTTATCTGCTATCCACTGGCTGGATGCCATAGCCCCTGAACTGTTAAAATAGTACCAGCTTCCTCCGATTTTCTGCCACCCTGTCCTCATGGCTCCATTTGTTCCAAAATAATACCAGACAGAACCGATTTTCTGCCAGCTTGTCTGCATGTAACCATTGACGTTAAAATGATACCAGCTATTTTCAATCTTTTTCCATTCATTCTTCGGGTAGGAACCGTCTGCATTCTGATACCACCAGCCTGTAGAGTTAGATTTCCAGCCTTCCTGAATTGGGGTTGGATTCTGGCCCGGCTGATATCCATTAATAAACGGAATGGAATAATCGCTGGCATAATCCTGGGCAAAAGAACCAGACATCCCATATATGGTCAGATTATTGTCATTTCTAAACACATTACTGCCAAAGACGGTGACACTATCTGGAATATAAATTTTCTTCAAACTGGTACAGCCGTCAAATGCATAGCTGTTGATTACCGTAACACTCTCCGGAATATGTACGTTTTCTAGCGAGATATTATTCCGGAAAGCATAAGAGTCAATCTTGGTTACAGAATTCGCAATCGCCAATTCTGAGAGAAGCTTACAATTATAAAAGGCTTCATAACCGATTACAGTCGTTCCGTTATATATTACGGCTTTTTTCAGTGACGTACAGTCTGCAAAACAACTGCTGGATATGCCGGCAGTTCCTGAATAATAAACCGTTTTCAAATTCGTACAATATCTGAATGCACTGTTTCCCAAAGAGCTAACGCTGGCAGGGATTGTACATGTCGTAATGGATGTATTATAAAACGCTGAACTTCCGATAGAAGACAATCCGTTATTAAACGATACATTCGTCAGAGCCTCACAATAATCGAAAGCGCTGTCCCCAATACTTTGCAATCCAGGTGGAAATGTAACCGACTGCAATGCACTGCAATTATTAAACGCTCTGGTCCCAATCGTTTGTAATCCCGAAGGAAGGGCAATTCCCTGCAATGCGGCGCAATCCCTGAATGCATAATCATCAATTACTGTTAATGTCTGCGGGAAATTAATCCTTTCCAATACAGAACAACCACGAAATGCTTCATAGCCTATTTTCTTAATCGGGACATTGATGGTTACGGAGTTTAGATTTGAGCAGCTCTTAAATGTGTAATTGCAAAGCTCTGTAAACGAACCTCGTAATACTGCCGAAGTCAGTTTTGTGCATCCCTCAAATGCGCCTTTTCCCAATGTCACCATGGATTCCGGAATGGAGATACTTGTCAGCGCCGTGCCACTGAAGCACCATTCACCGATTGTAGTCACATGGTTTCCTATGGTTACCTGTCTAAGCGCACTGCAATCATTGAACGCCCTTTCTCCAAGCTCCACAACCGTACCCGGAATCGAAATAGACGTAATAGCCGTACATTTTCGGAACGCGCGACTTCCGATTGAGATAAGCCCTGAATTCAATGTTACAGTCCGAAGTCCTGTACAGCCAAAAAACGCTTCATAACCAATCGTTGTTACTGATGAAGGGATTGTTACGGACTGAACGCCTGTACATTCCTTGAATGCATAGCTTCCAATCTCAGTAACCGTATTGGGAATTACCACCTGTCCGCCGGCTCCGTTGTATTTCTTTAATACAGTACCTTCAATAGTAAAATCAGCTGAAGAACTGAATAGCTGCGCCGTTTCATCTGATTCCGCCCCGTCGTCTGCTTCCTGTATATCTTGTTCTTCTTCAGCAGACGCCTGATCTTCTGCAGATACATCTGTGACTGTACCAGAAAATGATTCTTCTGAATCTTCATCCTGTTCTCCATTTGCGTTATCGGTGATGCTTGTATCTTTAGAATCTTCCAATTCTGTTTCAGTCTCGATTTCGACATTAACATTATCTGCGTATACATCGTCTGTCGAATCTGCCGCCCATACAGTCAAATTGAATAACATTGTTACTAATACACTACTTAAGATGATTCCTCTTTTTATCTTTCGCACTTAACTCCATCTCCTATTCAAATAATACTATTCCTACACCGAGGGCCATATCCATTTCTCCTAATTGTTAGTTTTATATAATATTAGCTTATATTATTTTTTCAAAACACTTTTATATACGTTCTAGCAAAGAACTTTTAACTGTACAATTATCTTTTTATATTTTTATTTAACCATATTACAGCACTTTTTACAGAATTGTATATCACCTCATTCTTAAGCCAATATTCAATCACAAAATATCCTGACGCACATAAGAAAATACTTAAAAATAATTCTGGAATTGTTCCTGCCGTCACCCGTTTCATAACAATCGCCGCTGCCAGTACAAATCCACTTCCAATCAAACTTTTTCTGACCACCGAACTGACTCCATACAACGTAACCATCCTTCTTCCATAAATATACGCCATCAACCCTGTAAAACCTTCACTTAACATTGTGGTAAACGCCGCTGCTTCCTGTTTAAAAAAGGGAATGAATATAAGATTCAGCACAAAATTTATCCCTGCGCTGACTGCAGTTATATAGAGAAGGGCTTTTTCTTTTCCATTAGGTACAAGAACGCACTGTCCCCAATAGACTGCCATCACAAAACAGTACAGACCAATGGAAAGAATAAACATAGATGTGGCTGCTTCCAGATACTCACTGCCTCCCACAAGATAAACTGCTTCTTTGGAGAACACGCACAATCCAATGACTGTAGGAAATGTAATCGTCAGAACCATGCGATATATTTCCGATGCAGTCTGATAAAAACTCTCCAGATTTCCATTGCCCACAAATTCACTTAATCTTGAAATTCCAATGACAACTGCTGCAACTAAAATCCCACCTACCACACTATAAATCTTTACTCCGGTGCTGTATAATCCCACACTGTAATCTCCGCACAGAAAACCAAGCAAGGTCTGGTCCGTATTTACATAAATGGTTATCATCAACGAATTAGCAAAAAAGATAATACTCTTTTTCAGATGTCTGCCCCAATCAATATGAAACACCAGCCTTAGGTCGCAATATTTCCTTGCATATATAAAATTAAATATATTTGAGCCGGCAGACGCTATGATTGAGATGAATGCATAATGAAGCAAGTCATCTCTGTCACGCACTAACAGAAAAAGCATTGCCATGGACAAAATCTGTGTGACAACCTGACGAAGTGTAATATACAGATAATCCTCATATATGTTAAACACCCATTCGACGCCAATCGCCGTAAGAAAAATGGACAGAGAACACAGGAACACTAAAAGCGCATCTTTCCGGAGATAGGGCGCTGATAGGGTGCAGATGAACAAAAGAAGATAAGCTATTCCAACTATAAAAATCTGAAAGGAAAAAACCTCAGACCCAAATTCTGACATCTTTTTCCTGTCACTTCGGATCATAGCTCCGTCCCGTCTGGCATAATCCGTTAATCCAAGTGCCCCAATCAGGCTAAAGTAACCAATAATAGACAAAACAAAATTATAACGCCCTATGTTTTCCACCCCAAGGGTCCGCAGCGCATAGGGCATGGTAATCATCGGAAAAATAACATTTAACACTCTTTTACATGCAAATATGATTGTATTAATCTTAATTGATTTATTTTGCCCGCCATTCATAATGCTTCATCAAATCCCAGTCTAAGCTTCAAAGCCCCATCCCTTTTCTTTGACACCGCATATTCCGTCCTAAGCCCCGACGGCTCCGCCTGATAGCCATTATGCTTCACAATGGTTCCATCCAGAATCCAGGCATGGCCTAATGTAGATAAAATCAGCTTATTCATGATTCAGTCTCTCCCCAATAGCCCCTCCCGGATGGTTAGGCTTAAAATCCCTCTCCAAATCCAGACGAAGCCGCCTTGACAACTCCACCGCAACCGTCTGAAGCACAATCAGATTCAGGGTTGTGGAATTATTCGGAACAATATCCCACAGATCCCCCTCATGTTCCATCTGGATTAATATCTTATTTTCCATGGTGTCCGCCAGCACACTCTGCTGCTCAAAGCTTATTAGCCACAGCTTCACATCCTCCCGCTTCCTCAGCAATTCCACAAGGTACACCGTCTCCGCAGTCGCACCGCTTTTGGTAAGAATAATCACCAAATCTCCCTTATGTACCATTCCCATATCCCCATGCACCGCAGAATTCATATGGAGGAATCCCGCGTCCAGCCCAAGGGAAAGCATGGTCCCCACAAACTTATCACAGATAGGCACATTCTTCCCCAATCCAGACGCAATCACCTTATGCCCCTTTCTAATCGTTCTCTCACAGTCAGAAATCAGCCTCTCCATATCATGTTCAGAAATCGAATCCAACGCATTCCCAATAATCCTGCTATTCATGTCAAAAAATTTATTCATTGTATTCATCTAGCGCCTCCTCCAAATAATAAAGTCCATTATAAAATGCCCCGCAAATCGAATCATAATCCTCCCAGGCATAGGTGGTAAGACTCAACCACGTAATCGCCAGAAACAGCTTCATCTGCCTCCTTGTCACTTCCCCCTCCAAGAGCTCAAAAAAACAGTCCTCCATATCTTCCCAATGGTTTGACGCAATCACAAGTCTCACGCCTTTCTCATCAATATCAAGGGTAAAACGCTTCAAATTAAACTGGTCATAATTACTTACCAGGGAATAATACAGCTTTACCCAGTCATAGGCTGCGTCGCCATAGAGCTTAGTCCTTCCAAAATACCCCCGCGGGTCAAGTAAAACCGGCGTCTTCTCCTGCTTAAGCATCATATTGCTGAAGGTACAATCCCCATGAATCAGTCGGAAGCTGTCCGGACAATACTCCATCACCAGCCTCTCCACAATATCCTGACAGCAGAAAATATTTCTGCACCTTCTACCGTTTACCACCACCGCCTCATCATCCCCAAAAGGAACCAGACGGCGCACCTTCTTAAGCCTCTCATATGTTTTATCCAAATAAGCAATCCTGTAACTCTCCTGGTCAGACGGAACCGACTCCAAACCATGGACTTGCCTCAGACACCCAATCACCTGTTCCAGAATCCCCTTCTTCTCCTCATAGGAAATGGAATCATATTCATAGATATTCCTTCCATCAATGTACTCCATACAAAGAGGCTCATACTCATAGATTACAGGGATATTTTCAAACTTTTCCTCTTTAATCTTTTGATACCAGGCCGCCTCCCGAACTGCCAGCTCTCTGCCCTGCTTATCAACAGGAAGCTTATAGATTCTATCCCCCTCCACTCTCATACTGTTAAAGGGACGGCATCTTGCCTTACTCAACTTCTCCCACTCACTGTACAGCCCGTACTCATGAGTGTGGTACAGCCCTTGTTCTTCAAAATGAAAGCCTTTTGATTGAAGCCAGCGAACAAACTCCCCCTCATCCGGTACATCTTCAAGGCGCTGTTTGTCATGAAAAATGAAAAAACCCGCCACGCCAAACTCAGAACTTTTTTCCTCACTGAACACCCCGTTCTCATACTTCCACCTGCATGGAAAATCCTTTGACAGACCGATGATATCACCCTTTGAGTTTGGTATTTCATACACATCCGGAAGAATCAAATCGCACCAGATTAGCATGAAACGTTTCTGCCCAGGAATATGAGAAAGAGCCTCCTTTAGTCCCCCGCAGGTGCCCACATGCCCCGTACCGCATACCAGACAATACTCCACCTCTGCAAATTCCCTCAGATAACGTTTTAGCACATCATATTTATAATCCCCGATAATCACATACTTCTTATCCGGAAATTTACGGAACAAATGAAAAAGCATCGGCAGGTTATTCACCGGTACCAATGCTTTTGGTTTATTTTTTGTCAACTCCTTCATGCGCGTTCCCTTGCCGCCTGCCTGAACGATAATATACTCCAACTCTCCCATTATGCAGCCTCCCTTCAAAATCTTAGATAACCTTTATCACTTGCAAAATCCTGGTTTTGAAATAACCTTCTTTGCTGGCTCTGAAAATATCTGGATTTACAGATTCTATTTTCCAGAATCCTCATACCCTCATCCTTCGTGGCTCTCACGTCGATTCTGACCGCATCCGCAATATCCAGACATCCAGCTTCTTTATTGTGATAGATCCCCTCCAAAATCGGATAATGTATCTTCCCATTCTCCCAATAATTTACCCAGGAATAAAAAGGATTGATAAGAGAATTTCCCCAATGGATGAACCAGCACCTTTCTATATAAAAGGTCTCTATCTTTATGTCCTCAAAATCCTTCAGATAAGTAAAAAACCAATCCAGGTTAAATGCGGTTTCCATCTCTTGATAATGCTTCATCCATTCTTTAGATACCGTATTCTGAAAAATGTCTATAAATCCTACATTATCATTAATAAAAGTCACGCCAAAGCTCCAATGTTTGCCATGGGTACGGCTAAACCACATATCAAGGGACATGGCAGATACGCCCTTTTCCTTTACATACTGTTCCACCTGTATAAGAGCCTGACTCGTTCTTTCATATTCCATCAAAAAAGAAGTATCGTCTGCATCCACACTCCAAAACGACTGATATCCCATTTTTTTCGCATGATAGAAAGGTGTTAAATGGGCATGTGTGGCAAACCTCCAATTTCCTGTATAGAGCCTGTCCGCAGTCTGCCTGACAGAACGGCCATAAGAGGGGATGAATTTGATATTACGGTCCTCAAAAAGACAGGTTTTCAAAACCTTGTGCTCCAGCCATTTATTATCACATATAATATAATAATCTGCCCCCATCTGCGCCGCGATATCCAGCCACATCTGAATACATTCCAGAGTGTACGGGGCCTCTCTGTTAATTTTCAGATAAAATACTGGAGTACTTATACCCCCCCCTTACCCTTTTGGCCATCTAATTTACCGCTTACCGTAAAGCCGAAAAATCTGATAATCCGATGGATTTGTCCATTCATATGGACATCTATAGGGCCGGTATCCATACATCTCCATCCCACTTTTTTAAACGACTTTATAATCGTTTTAACCATATTTTTTATCTTACTTTTTATCATATTTCCTCCATCCCGCTTCGCAGTCATGTTACCCTACCCTTTCGGTTACCTAATTTCTCTGATTTAATTTCCACATCTTATAACCCTGTCTATCACCTGCTCTGCGATTCGAGTCTCATCTTCCTTGCACCAGTGATATGTTTTTATTCTGGAATGGTTCTTCCAACATTTCTCCAACAGAAATAAATCCTTATGAGGATACAATAGATTATCGATTGAAATAATATTAGCTTCTGAGAAACTGATTAAATCCATAAATCCGCTTCTGGCGCCAATCACAGTTCCACATATTTCACAAAGAGAGATTGCTTCAATCAAATCAAAATCCAACCCATATGTATTCTCTAAAGCTTTCTGACCTTTGATAGCCGAACTAATCACCTGATATCCTCTGGCTGCCAGGTGATTAGCAATTTTCTGAAAAAAAGAAAAGGGAATATTTCTGCAACTGTTTGCATATGGATTCATTACTACCGTTTTCTCCGGTACAATCACCCCTGAAGCTATAAGCTGCTTTGTCCTTTTCGATAGCGGAAACTTTTTACAAGCTGCCGGTTTTGTTTCCTGCGGCAGCTTATAGATAGCCTTTACGATGTGTGAGTAATCTACGAATTCAACCGAACTGAAAAGCTCTGACCTTACATATGCGTCAACTGAGACTGACAAGATCTCTGGTTGAATATGCCTAAAATGGCAGCCAATATCCATTGTATAGAAATCATTCAGCATCAGCATCTTTTCTCTTTTAACAGGAAGGATTTCTTCTTTTTTGATATCAAAATATTGATATACTGCATTATAGGGATCAGCGGAAATGATTTTAATATCATTAATATGGTTTCTTTTTTGATATTCTCTTAGATATGAAAGAGTAAAGACCCGGTCTCCCACTCCAGAATATGTTGATATCATCTTACTTTTCGGATTATGCTTAATCAAACTATTTGCCGTCAGTAATCCGCCCATAGCGGCATACCCTTTTCTGGCATACTTTAATACTGAAATACCCATATATAAAATACTCCTGGTTTTAATCTATTCATTCGATATAATATGCCTCAATATCATGCTGAGCTGCTGATTGTTCTTCTTTTGACGGTAATTTCATATAATCTCCATACAGTATTTTCAGCCATTTATCATACTTTGCAGGTGCATGATATTTTTTCCCTTCAAATTCAACTTCGCAGAAATCCTCAAATAATTTCCTGCTTACAACCCAATGAATCTTATCATAGGGGTCTGTCATATCACATACCCGCTTTGTCTCTGCATGTGTATATTTCCGAGCATTATGAATAATTTTTAGTGCAAAATATTGTCTGGGTACAAATTTTAATATGGCTTGTATTCCTAGAACTCCTATCCTTTTAGCAGAAATCTTTGCCTGTCCCAATGGTAATTGATATCTTCTCAGTCTTCCATAAAAATCTCTTTTTCTGAATATCTTCCGAAGTTTCACATCATCATCAGGCGCATAATCCACCACAAAAACATCTATGTATACTCCTATCTTTAAACCTTTTTCTCCCATTTCGTATAATACTGTTTCAGTATCTACTATTTTGCCAAAAGGATAATAATATTCTCTATCCTTTTCAGGACACAAAAACTGATATCTTCCCATACCCTCACGATTAAAGCAATCCATTAAACGCTCGTAATCTTTCCGAAGCATGGATACATCTATATCGTCATCCCATGGAATATAGCCTCTATGCCGTATTGCTCCCAATAATGTACCATAATCAATCCAATATCGAAGCTCATGGTTGTCACAAAATTCTGCAAAATAATCTAAAATACCAATTTGAATCCTATGCAACTCCTCTTTTTCTATCTTTTTCATCTCTTTCCTCATTTACTTCTATTTCTTTATTTCTCCTTATATATAAAAATGGAATATATTGGCCTATTGTCATCATTTGCAGAAAAGAGGTACCTAATATGTAGGGCACAATTAATACTAATATCATCATACAACGTTTTTCCTTATATAAATGAGCTTTCAACATCATCTGCATATATAATAAAACAAAAAGAATCGTACCTACAATTCCCTGGCAATACAACATCTCTACGATAGCCGTCATATATATCTGATATCCTGTACTATAATTCATCGGTATATTCTTGTAGCCCATCCCCCATACTCTGTCTAATCCCGTTAAATCCATCACATACTTAATTGACCATATACGCCCTTTTATTGCCGTACCCCCCTGAGAAGGCAGCAGCCTATTCATAGTCTGGATAAAAAAGTCAGAGCTAAATATTAATATCACAAAAACAACAAGTACAAATAATATTCCTCCTACTGTCTCAACCATTTTCTTTTGGGAAACGGTATCCATATTGATTAAATAAATATATAACCATAAAAAAATAACCGTTAATACTCCAATTCCCGATGTAGTCATTATTATTCCTGCCGAAACTAATATTGTTTTACCGTTTACCCTTTTTTCTTCCTCTAACAGCAGACACGCTAATCCTATGGAGCAATATTGCGCAAAATGAGCTGGCTCTAAAAATAGAGCAGATGGACGGAACAAACCATTATAAACCATCAAACTTACATCCAAATAGTGCTGCGAGTCAAGCACTAGACTTCGCATCGGCAGCAGGAAGCCCCTGTCGTTATTAAAATCAAACTTAAAAATATAATAGAGCACATATTGTAAAACTACACAAATTGACATTATAATTGCAATATCTTTTACATAGTTTATATAGTATCTCTGTATTTCTGAATCATAAAAAGTCAATGCCATAAATGTTATAAACATTAATAAGCTTACAATATTAAAAAAATTTGAGGTGTTGTCTGAAATTATTTCCTCAGGACTTTTTCTAAAATAAGTAATAATTATATACAAGAACATAATTATGGTCATTATCCAAATGATAGATTTTGCTTTATTATCCTTATATACTCCTTTAACACAATTCATAAAAACAGAATACAGCATCAATATCCAATATGTGACAAAACACATATTCATTTCCAAAAAAGGAATTTTATACAAGCTTAAAATTGGAGATAGAGCAAATATAAATGCAAATATTTTCTTTTTATTTACTGTAATTTTACATATCATAACACTATACTGTCCTTACTATCGGCAATCAAATATTCAACAGCCTTTCATAAATTTCAATCATCTTCTTCACATATATTTTCTGGTCAAATTCCTCCACCGCGTAACTTTGCCCCTTGTCTGCAATCTTTCTCATTTCATTTCTATGTTCAACCGCAAACGCAATCTGATCCGCCAGCTCCACAGCGTTCCCCGGTTCATACAGTAATCCTGTAACCTTATCTTTTATAATCTCCGGTGAAGCGCCGGCATTGGCCGCAATCGTCAGATTCCCTGAAATCATACTTTCTATAGTCGTCCTTCCCAAGCCCTCCGCACGGGAACAAACCACACAGATATCGCTCTGTTTTCTAATCTCTCGCAATTTTGTATGATCTTCAAGCTCTCCAACAAACTCAACATTATTCAGGCAATGTTCTTCCACATATCTATGCAAAGAGGATGCATAATCTTTATTTCCATTCCAATATCCGTCCCTGCCTACAATTCTCAAATAAAAATCTCCCGGTCTGTTTTCGTTTAATATTTCTATTGCTTTTATAATATCCTTCTGCCCCTTTTGTGGATTAATGATGCCAACAATCAGCAGATTCGTACATTGATTCTCTAATATTGTTTTTTTCTCATAATAGTTTTCAGCATCTACGCTGTCAGGGACTAGTGCAAATGAAGCATCCGGTACAAAATCTTGATAGACCCTTTTTACATAATCAGAGATTACAATCACTTCTGATGCGCTCCTGATCATATTTTTTATTCTACTAGGATGATAGAACTCCATTCCTAATCCATCCCAAATGTTTTCCCTGATATGGCAAATATAGGGAACTTGGGCTTTGTATGCCGCTTCCATTCCTATGGCAGTCGGCAGACTGTTATTATGTAGAATATCGATTCTTTTTCTTTTCAGATAAAAAGCAATACAATACTTAGAATATATATTTATTATCTTTTTTATCAACGTTTTCAAAGCTGAATCCGCCTTGACTGACGACTTGAACGGCAGAAGCTTATATTCTGCATCAACCGATTTTAAAGCGTCCTCCATACTTCCGTGACGGTTCATGAGCACAAAACATTCATGGCCATTTTTTTGTAACATCTTCAATAGCTCAAATAAGGATCTGTTTGCGCCGCCTGCCTTATTTACTGTTGACAAAACAAAACAAATCTTCATTTATTATTTTTTCCGGACAATGCAGGATATATTTTCAATAACCAATAAGCCATATAATTCGTTTTTCTCATCATACTAACAAAAATTCCCATCTTCTGGCATCTGGCAGCCCCTTTATAAATGTCTGGAAACTCCCTTCTTATTTTTTGATCATATCTTTTAATGGTTCTTCGATTATGGTCTGACAATGGCAGTAACAGATATGTCTGGATTGCTATTACATGGAATCTCGCCACACGTCTTAATATATACCTATAATTTTCGCTGTTTCTCTGTGTTTCACAAAACTCATAGGTTTTTCTGCAGATACGAAGCATCTCATCTTTGTGCCTGATTCTTGATTCAACGCTCATGCTTTGCCCATCTCTGCCGACCCTGTAACAATACACTGGCAAATCTATAAACAATGCTTTCTTTGCTGCTGAGAACGGAACAATCGCGTATAATTGATCTGTATAGAGACTATGGGATGGAAGAATAAGATTGGTTCTTCTAAGCAATTCTGTTTTAAACGTAATACACCACATTCCAACTGGCTTTCGAGGTACAAAATCTTTCATCAGACACTCATATCCATTATGCATATGATGACGCTTTATCAGCCTCAAATTCTTTTCATCACATCCATAAGCATAATGAGTAAATACAACATCTGCATCAGATGTTCTCAGCGCCTTAATCAAATATTTCAAATGATTGGCGTCAAACCAGTCGTCACCGTCAAGAAGCTTAAAGTATTTTCCCGTTGCATGGGCCATACTATAATTGACGGTTGTACCATAACCACCGTTTTCTTTGTGAACCACATGAAAAGTTTCCGGATATTGTTCTTCATACTTTTTTGCTATTTCAGCCGTTTGATCGGTTCCGCCGTCATCCACAATAAATACTTCCAGCAAATCCATAATCTCAGGAATAATCATCGATTCAATATTTTGCTGGATATATTTTTCAACATTGTATGCAGCTACCGAAACTGTTAAAATTTTATTGCTCATCAGTATCACCACCCAAATAATTTAGGAAAAGTTCTCTGTACTTTTCTTTGACAATTCTAATATCCATGACTTCTTCGGCCGTTTTCCTGGCATTTTCTCTATACTTTCTAACCAATTCTTTATCCTGATAAAGCCTGAATATTTTTTCCGCTAAATCTGAAGCGTCATTATTTTCAACATATACTCCTACGTCATATGTACAAATCAGCCTCTTCAAATCTCCATCATCCCCCCCAATCCCTACTAACGCCTCGCCGCATGCCATAAAACTAAATGCCTTACTTGGGTATGCAATCATTGAATTTTCCGCATTTTGAGCTACGATTGCCACATCGCCGCATGCCATAGAAAAGACATATTTTTCCACTGACTGAAAAGGAAACAAGCGTACATTTTTATTCGGATATCTTGCAACATACTTTTCCACAAGCTGCCTTTTTACTCCCTGCCCGACGAAAACAAATAAAATATCCTCTATCTTTTCCAATTTTCTGGCGGCCTTCAATACAATCTCTATATTATGTCCAATCCCCATTGTACCTGAGTACAAAACAACAAATTTCTCGGTCAATCCATTTTCTATACAAAATATATTTTCTTCTTTTTTCAATGGTTTAAGCAACCGGGTATCAACCCCAAACGGCATTGCTTTTATTCTGATCGGACATTGTACGCTTTGCTCAATCAACTCCGCTTCTGCCGGTCCGTTTGCAAGCATTAAATCGTACTTTTTGTAATTTAGATGATTCCAACGCCTCCATAATTTACATACAATATGTGAAAGATAATGGTCGATGCTGCATTCAATCGCCTGTGGATAGATATCCCAATGTGTAAAGATAACGGGCGCTTGAAAATCCTTTTTTAATCTTAATCCAATCCATATATTAATCGGCGGATTTGACGATACAAAAATCAAATCGTATTTTCTGCCTTTTTTATTCTTTCTTCTCCATCTCTGCATGAAAAGAAAGAAATTCATCCAACTGATAAACCGAGTCTTTAGGGATTCTGCATGATAATCCGGAGCTTTCCATATATCATTTTTTACTTTATTAGCCGTTATGATATCAATCTGCGCAATTCCTTCCAAAGCCTGTTCCATGACATCATAAAATTGCTTCTGGATTTCCTGGGATACAATAAGTATTTTTTTCATCTTAATCCAAACTCTCTTTCAAAATCTTTACTGTATGGGATAATCCTGTCTCTGCACAAAAGGCGCTTTTCCATCCTAACCTAAGCAATTTTGTGCTGTCTAATGATGAAGCTTCCATTGGATTAAATCCCTTCTTTTCTCTCATACCAGCCTCTCCCTGTACTAACTTAACGCCGCCGGCCTCAGACAGAAGCTCTGCCATCTGTCTGATACTTATGATGGAGTTCGGATCAGATATATTGTAAGCGCAAAGGTTCTCTCCTCTTAACAGTACTTTTAATATAGCCGAAGCACAATCCAGGCAGTAGCAGTAACTCCGAAGCTGAGAACCCTTACTTTTCAAAACAATATCTTTTCCCTGTGCCGCTGCAAAAGCAAATGAAGACGATACCCTGTTATCCTCCTGTGATGCGGTAGGTCCGTAAATGTGGCCGGGACGTACAATCACAGCCTCCATTCCATATTCAACGGCATAACTTACACATAAGGTTTCCGTTGCTTTTTTACTGAGTGAATAGGAATTCCTGGGATTCAAAATATCAATATATCCATAATCATTCTCCTGATAAGGGAATTTTTCATTCTTTGTTCCGTAAACTTCACTGCTGGAGAGATACAATACTCTCTTTGTTCCCCACTCTTTCGTTTGATTAAGCAGACAATACATCCCAGAAAAATTACTTAACATTGTTTCAACAGGTTCCTTCATAATCATATTCGGACAGGCATTCCCTGCCCCATGGATGATATAATCAACAGGCGATTTAAGCTTTATATCCTTTAATGCATCATAGTGGATATGTTCAAAATAATCTTTATCGCAGTATGGTTTAAAACGTCGGTCCAGCTTTTCAATATTTCTCCCTGCAGCCAAAATTTTAATTGGCTCATCATGTGTTTCGTTATAACGTATCAATATATCCACAACCGCTGAACAGATCAGCCCGTAAGCCCCTGTAATCATTACCGCTGTTCCGGAAAGCTCGTTTAACTCCTCCAGATACATGAATTCTCTGTCTATGTCCTGTATCCACTGTTCACTGTTATAAATACTCATGTCTTAATCCTTTAACCACTCTGAACGTTTCGCCGCTAACAATGCTTTAAAAATGTCAATATCCTCGACTGTCGTAAGCTTAATATTCTTCTCTGAACCGGCAGAAAAGTATACCTGTTGTCCCATCTCAATCATTAGCGTACAGGATGCCACCGAATTGGTAATCCCTGCTTTCAAAGCCTTTCTGTGAAGTTCGCATATCTGACCGAGATAAAATCCCTGGGGAGTCTGTGTTCTCTTAAGCCTGTCCCGCGGATAACTTTTATCCGCCATAACCCCATTTTCCGTCTGCATCATCGCTTCCGCACATGGAATCACCGTAATTGCATTACCGTACTGTATGGTTTTACTAATACAATCGGAAATAATCTCCGCCGACACCAACGGTCTGATTGCGTCATGAATCAATACAATATCATTCTCTTTAAACTGCTTCTCCAATTCATATACTCCGTTGCGGATAGATGCCTGTCCATTCTCACCGCCTGAAAACACATACTTTAATTTCGTTATATTAAACTGTTTTGCATAGGCCCAAAGCACTTGTTCCCATCCATCTATACAAACCACCGCAATCGAACCAATCTCCGGATGCTTTTCAAATGCTTCCAGCGTATATATGATAACCGGCTTTTCATTTACCGTAAGAAACTGCTTCGGTATATCCTGATGCATCCGATTGCCTGAACCTCCTGCTATTAAGAGTGCAATATTCGCCATTTACTGATTCACTCCATTCTTAATCAATTCATACCGAACCTCACTGTTTCTCTCATGTACAGGAGGCAAAGTCATATAATTTCCGTACCTTTTGGTCAAATATTTATCCGGCTCTGTCGGTCCATCAAAATACAGCCCTTCAAACAACATTTTCTTTGGCTTGGAAAACCAATTCTTATCATATGTAATCGCAGAGCATAAGGATACGTCCTCCCCAAAGTAATCGCAAATCGAATCACTCTTTCGTTTATACGACAATCCTTCTTCTAATCTTCGGATATCTCTTTCACGATTTTTCTTTCTGAAAAACAACAGCACCATTCCTGCGGCTGCTTTGCTTATGATTCCGTGATTCTGCGGTACTCCGCTCACAAGAATTTTATATAAATGCGAATGCCAAACCTTAAAGACAAGACCTGCTTTTGTCCTGGGGCAATCATAATAAGGGTATACATCTATATACGGATTCGTTTTCTCTAAAATTTTATTGCCCTTCTTTACATATAATTCTGCACTTCTATCTACAACATGCATACCAATACTTCCAAAAGAGCAATCGGTTTCTCTGCTTCTGACAAAATATCGTTTTCCAAATTCTGTCTGATACCTGGAAAGTTTTTTTGCATCTTCTATAGGCATTAACACATCTATATCATGATCCCACGGAATAAATCCCTGATGTCTGACCGAGCCAAGACAGGAACCATAGGCCAGATAATAACGCAACTGATGTCTGTGACATACTTCGTCTAATTTTATCAATATCTCTAATTGCAGTTTTTGAACTTCTGTCATTGATTTCTCCTATTTCCTATACAGGCCGTCTCTGTGAGCAACCCAAATCGTCTTCATTCCAAGCTGTCTCGCCGCCTGAAAATCTTTTGCAGGGTTATCTCCTACATAGACGAGCTGCTCATAGGGTATACGCCATCGATTCTGCATAATCCGAAAGGATATATCATTCGGTTTTCTAAACTGTAATCCTCCAAGCTCATCTGTAACAATGATATCATCCATCAAATCCTCAAGCCCTAATGCGGCAATCTTATTCCTCTGTCCTTCGGGGCGTCCATCTGTAATCATGCCTGTATTAATCCCGAAGTTTTTTAATTCCGTGATAAGCTCACACACTCCCTGATAAAGCTCTAGCTTTGGCTTATGGGCTCTATATATTTCCAAACATTGCGCCTTCAAATCTTCTCTGCCAATCTGCTTCAGGAATTCATCAATCGCATATAACCCCTTCTCAAAATAAGACCAGAGCTTTTTCTGTGCATCCTTTATTTCCAAAAAATCTGCCACAGCCTGAAAGCCGCTCCTCACATATTGTTTTTCAGGGTATAACGTATCGTCAAGGTCGAAGATCACTCCCTTAATTTTCCACCTGTCTATCCCTAAAGAGCTTACCGTCATACTTAAACCTGCACTCCCTTGCCGAATGAGCTTTGTCCCCCAAGCGCTTCCTTCATCGATACATACGCTCTGCTCGTAACGGCTATAGATTGCCCCGTCGGCTAACTCCATATCACAGCAAGCCTTTTCATGACTCAAAAGTTTTAATATTGTCTCTGCACTTCTTGCGCCTGCTTTCATACTCAAAGGAACACCGCCGCCAAATCTCGGATTAATCTCAATGTAATAGTTGCGGTCTGATTTCTCGTCACGAATCATCTGAACGGTCAGTGGTCCACAGGGCTTAAACGCCTCAGTCAATACTTTTGCTTCTCTGATGATTGTCCTGTCCATACAAATCTGCGTTTTCAGAACCTCCCCTGCCCTTACGGCTAATCGTCTTCTCGGAACAACACTGAGCATTCGTCCCTCAAAATCACAGAATATGTCTATTGTATATTCCTCTCCAGATACAAACGGCTGCACAATATAATTTTCAATCTGCTGCGCATAAACTGAAAGCTCTGTCACGTTTTCAACCTTAAAGGCATTGATACTGCTGCTTCCGTCCCTGGGCTTTATAAAAGCCGGAAAACCGCCCTTATATGCTTTCCAATCATCTACTGGCGCTGGTGAGTGCAGCCCACAGGCGTCAAAAAGTTTTGATGTTTTTCTTTTATCCCGACAGATACGAATCTTCTCTAAAGGACTCACCATAATTTTTGTCCCTGACGCTTCGATTTTCTCTTTATTTTCTGCAAGCACGAGAAGATCTGTATCAATCGTGGGAATCACTAAGTCTATTCTGTCTTTCCGACATATTTCTATAAGCTCTAAAATATAATGATCTTCCCGCATTCCGCAAATAATCCTTGAAAAATCGCAGTATGCCAGAGCCGGCGCCGTATTGCTGACATCTGCCCCATAAATTTTTAAATCTTTACCCAGACATAACGCTGCCTGACGGAAGGCCTGGAGAAGTTCAACACGCCGGCCTACTCCGGTAAATAAAATATGTAATTCTTTCATCTTTTACTCCTTTGCAGTTTCCTTTGAACTTCCTTGAAATATTTCCATTGTCGCTGATGCCTGGGGACTGATTCCTTCTTTTTTCAAAACGATTCCTACAGTCTCAAAAATAATCCTCCAATCCCTCAAAAACGTAATTCTATCCACATAATCTACATCCCATTCAAATTTTTCTTCCCAGGAAATGGCGTTTCTGCCATGGACTTGTGCAAGTCCTGTAAACCCTGGCAGAACTTCATGCCTACGCGCCTGACGCCGTGTATACCGTGAAAGATACTCTGGAAGAAGCGGTCTTGGCCCTACAACGGACATATCTCCTCTGAGAATATTAACCAGCTCAGGTAGTTCATCCAGAGACGAGGCACGAAGCCTTCTGCCAAAAGGAGTCAGCCTAATCTCATCTGGCAAAAGCTTCCCGAATTCATCACGCTCGTCTGTCATGGTACGGAATTTATAATTATTGAATATTTTCCCGTTTTTTCCTGGTCTTTTCTGTTTAAAAATCACGGGAGAACCCAGTTTTATGCGAACCATCAAAGCGGTTGCAAGAATAACCGGCGACAATAAAGTAAGCGCGCTTGCAGATAAAATAATATCCATGGGCCGCTTTATATATCTCTCATATAATCCGTAAGGAATATGCTTATTTTCCAGACACTTCCTATTATCTTTCCTTCGCTTCATCAATACCTCGACTTTTTCTCATGCAAATCTCATATAAAAATTCATATGTTTACTCAAAACATCTATGAATAATATCAATAATCCTCTCCTGCTCTTTTGCAGTCATCTTGTTATCACTGGGTAGACATAAACCCCGCCGGAAAATATCTGCGCTAACATCTGCTTTCTTACCTCTATCAGAGCCGCCAACGGTTATGAAACCATGATTCCGATAGATTGGCTGCATATGCATGGGCTTCCAGATGGGCCTACCCTCCCCCTGAAAATGCTCGATTGCCTCCAGAATCTCCGCAGGTGTGGATTTGCCAGCTTCTGTCTTCCACAATACCTCCCGTTCTCCCCGAACCTGAGTCGCCATGGCATCTTCGTCGATTAGCAATGCTGTCATCCAGTAATTAGGCTCGCTCTTTTCTTTATCAAATGGATTTATGCTTACCGGAAGATCAGAAAGCCCCTTTTTATACTGCTCATAAATTTTCTTTTTCTGCATAATATGTTCCTTAAGATAGGGTACCTGCCCCCTGACGACTCCGGCAATCACATTGCTCATACGGTAGTTATAGCCAATTTCCTCATGCTGATACCAGGGTGCGTCTTCCCTGCTTTGCGTAGACCACTTACGGCATTGTTTTGCGTCTGCCAGATTGTCGGTCAAAAACATTCCTCCTGAACTTCCGGTGATAATTTTATTTCCATTGAAGCTGACCGCGCTGAAATCACCAAAGCTGCCAGTCTGAATTCCCTGATAAGAAGCGCCCAGGCTTTCCGCCGCATCCTCTACCATCAGCGCCCCGTGTTTTTTGCAGATTTTTGCCAACTCCATCATCTTTCCGGGAACGCCGTACAGATGGACAAATACTACTAATTTTACATCCGGATAGAGACAGAACGCTTTTTCTAATGCCTCAGGATTCATATTCCAGGTATCGTACTCAGAGTCAATGAAAACCGGTTCGCCGCCTTCGTAGACGACAGGATTAACAGTAGCGTCAAAGGTCATATCCGAACAGAAAACACGTTTTCCTAATAATGCGCCGCCGCATCCCATACCGAAAGGCGTATGTATTCCTGTAGAGCTTTGATACAAATGCTCTGCCGCCAGCTTCACGGCAAGGTGGAGAGACGCTGTTCCTGAACTTAATGCAACCCCGTATTTTACGCCAACCTTCTCTGCCACAATTTCTTCAATCTCATTAATATTGTCACCTACCGTACTCATCCAGTTTGTGTTGAATGCTTCCTGCATGTATTTCAATTCATCGCCATGCATGGTTGGGGATGAAAGCCATATTTTTTCCTTAAAAGGCTCTATTCCGGTAAACCTTGGATCACTCTTAAAATCATGCATCTTACGTTACTTTATTCCCCTTTTCTTTCCTGCCACGGTTTCATACAATAATACGGTTTTTCTTGTCATTGCTTCTACCGTGAAATTTTCTTTTGCATATTGGTATGCTTCTTCTACGTTTTCATAAACTTTGTCTATTCCGTCCTCTGCAATTCGGTTCAATATATTTTTCAGGTCTATCGTATCGTCATGCCGAATCGGTATACAGAATCTTTGATCGTCAAATCCAGCAGTCCGTGTTCTTACTACAGGCTTTCTCAAAAGAAATGCCTCCGCAACCGATAAACCAAATCCCTCTTTTGTACTCGGAAGTATTAACAGATCTGCAGTGCCTAGAATCTCTCTTGTCTTACTCCATCCCACAAACCGGAACTCATCTTCCAGACCATAATTCTTAATTGCAGTTTTCATTTTCTTATAATAACTTCCTTCTCTGGTTCCGCTGCATAGGAATAAAAGCTTCTCTTTCGTTTTATCTGACAGCTCTGCTGCCGTCTTAACTACAAGCATATGGTTCTTGACTTCTTCTATTCTGGAATGTAGTGCCAATATGATCTTATCTTCCGGTATCTCCCATTTTCTTCGGAGTCTTTCTTTTTCTTCCTGCGACAGTTCGCCAAGCTCATCGCAATCTACGCCGTTATATATTGTCACAACTTTTTCCTTCTGAATTCCTAACTTCTCTATCATAAATCTACTGACTTCGGATGAAACGCCGATAGCCATGTCTCCCGTATCAGTCATGAGCCTATGAATAAAGTCCGATGGTATATCAGCCAAATGTAAGGTATATACAACCGGTATTTTGTGAAAGAAACGATAAAATTTCATATATAAACCTGCCATTCTATGATGGCAATGAACAATATCTATTTTCTTTTTCTTTATTATTTTTCGTATCATACGAATACTTTTTATAATTGTAATTGGTGAGAGAGAAAGTCTGTTAATCTTTACAAATTCTACCCCCCCCTGCGTTACTGCCGATATTCAAATCATTCGTAGCAGACACTACCACTACGTTGTGCCCTTGCCTAGCCAATTCTAAGGAAAGCATCCTTATATGATTCCCCACGCCAGACCTGGCAATAATTTTTGAAAATAACATGATATTCATTCTTTGTCCACCATCTCAATCCCCAGATAGACCACTGATTTACTCCCCATAAACTCCATCTCCACCTCTGCAATCCTCTTATGCAGATTTATTTTTCTGATCTGCCCCTTAAAATTCTTAAGGGGGCCAGACAAAATCTTAATCTGCTCTCCTTCTTCCACAGCAATCTGTGAAATCTCCACTTCTGAAATACCGCTATCCAATGTCTTGTTCTTAAGCTTCTTAATCATCTGCACATCTGTTTCTGACAGCGGTGTAAAATATTCCCCCCACCTTCCCAGTATCTTGGTCAATGCGGGAATCCCTTTCAATTCTTCATATAATGACTGAGGATGGTCTGTGATCATGAACACATATCCAGGAAATAATTTCTCCCTTACCTCATGCCATACTCCCTGATATTTTTTTCTGAGCCTGCGCATGGGAATAAAACAGCTTTCCACAATTTCCTTAGAAACCATCTTTTCAATCAGCAAAACCGTTCGATTTTCCTGTCCTGAAACTACTTGCATTACATACCACATACTTTTTCACGCCTCTATTCTGTCTGCTGTTTCACAGGTATAAATGATTTTGCTCAAAGCGGCTTCCTGTGCATAGCTTCGCCATCTATACCTGCATATATATCCATGCAGCCACAGCCATTTTCTATATGTCTGTCATTCATAAGCTCAAGTGCCAATGCTTCAAGAGCTACTCCTGATATCCCGTTAAACTCACTATCATATTTTTCCGGTTTAGTACCACGACCTTCATGAATATGCCAAAATAAACTCAAATAGGGTCTCCTTCCATCCGGATTCCAAACAATACATTTTCACACCGATTGAACAATGGTACCTCCGCCGTTACATACCTGTGTCTTAGCCGCTGTCTTATAATTCTTCCCACATAAGGCTTCAACGCCCCATTTGCGCTTTGAACACATCCTTTACCATCCACCTGTACGGTTGACAGTCCCATATCATGGCCAAGGTTTTTGCCGCATACATTTTCAAGAAAATAAAGGTCTGCTTCCTCAACGGGTACAAGACCATCCAATTGATTACCCACCAACTGTGGAAACTTCCTCGACTTCTTAAGTTCCTCTGCCAATTCCATAGAGAATTCTGTATAGATAAAAATGTACCCTGGAAACATATCCTTTCTGCTAAGCAGATAACTTCCCTGTGTGCGGAATAGCTGCTGCTTTTTCAGAATCCGGCAGCTTTGCCAGAGTGTATGGTCAATCCTTCTATCCAGAAGGCTGGCTGCCTCCTGTTCCTTGCCTTTGATTGTCCGCATGACATACCACCTTGGAGGTATACGGACTTCCATGCAATCTTCAATATATTTCTGATTCATACAATCCTCTCCGTTATCTCTAAGCCAGCAGAGATATAACAAAAACTTAATCCATTCTCGTGAATTTCATAATCCCCCGACTTTGTCACAAACTGCACTCTCGCCAATCTCTTGTGACGGTCAATCCTGCTGATTCGACTTTCCATGCCTTTTAGCGGCCCTTCTATAATCTTAGTTTCACCTCTACGGATGACTCCTCTGGACATTTCCAGATGATGTTTTACGCCGCACAACCTTTTTAGGAGCTGTTCTTCCTTTCTGCTCATTCGGATGAAAAGGTTCTCCTGCGGTGTAATAGCATTGCATTTTCCCAACTCCTTTAACAAGATTTCCTCATTATTACTTTCCAGAAATACGCTGCCTGGAAACAAGAGCTGACGTTCCAGATGCCATATGCCCTCATATTTCCTCATTCTGTCATAGGTTAGAACAAAAATGTCCTGTAATGCCTCTGGGGATAAATTTTTTCTGCATATTGTCAATATTTTTTGTTCTTCCTGCGTTTTACAGGTTATTAAGTACCAGATTCTAAATCCCTCTTTCGTTGAGTAAACTACTCTGCGAAAATTTTTAAAGGATATCTTTGGATAATGAAATGATTATTTAAGATAAATACAGAATTTTTGATAATAGATTTGAATAAATAGATTTTTCACTTAATTTCTTTCGTGATTTTGCACCAAATTTTTACAAAAATAAATTAAGTGTTGATTTATTAATTTTAGATGGTTATAATAATTATGCTGTTAAAGCAAAAAATCGCAGAGTAGTTTACTCTGCGATTTCTTTATCTTTCATATAAAATTTTTTCTCACAAGCTGACCTCATAAGCCGCATATTCCTTCTCAAAATGATACCCCAGCTTCTCCGCCAACGCCACCGACTGCCGATTCTGCGCGTCCCAACTGGGATACCATCCCCGCTTAAGGCACTCAAGAATCAACCTCGCCCCGCAAATACCGGCAAGTCCTCTCCTGCGGAAATCCTCCCTGGTATCAATCTGCACCTCTATCCCTCCTCTGTAACCAGAGTAAGAAGAAGCGCCGGAAACCATTTCGCCATCCTTTAGAATTACCGCACCAAGACCATACTTTTGATATTCATCAAAAGTGTCATACTGAGACACCCAATCCCTACACCATTTTATTTCTTTACATTTCCGGAATAAACTCTCGTCCATCAGCTCTAAAGTATATTCATCCGGCAGTTCTTCCACCACATCTTTAAGCGCCTTTTGGTCAAAGATATCCGGCTCCTTCTTAATCGCATAGCGAATTACTTTCTTCGCACGTTCTCCATAACATACCTTTATCAATTCCGCCCATTTATCATTCTGCGGAACCATAATCAAAAACTTACGCCCGCCTCTTCCTGGCCCATATAATACCAGCTCTTTATTAGGCTTTCCTGCAAAAAAACAGAAATCTCCCAACAGAGCCATGGCAGAAGCCGGCTTTTCCGGTGCGTCTGCATAGATTGTCCCCATTATGCCCTGCAGGCAGGACCAGATCATAGTTTCCTGCCATTCGCCAAACAATGGAGCTGATTTTTCGGTCTGTAATAATCTGTAAATCATTTTTACCTCACGATGATCATCCCTGCATCCTATTCTTTCAGCAGCATCAAATAGTTATCCTCTGTTTTACCGTCATTTTTCTAAAACATTATACCCGCTTTTCGGAACAATATCAATCGTAAAGAAATAATTTACTCTATCCCCATTGTTTCTAAAAGTTCAGCAGCCAAATATTGTACTAATATTTCCTCCACACCATTTTGTCTATAACTTTCGTATAACTCTGAATTAACTTCACAACCTTTGTGCTCACATTTTCATCCATATAATCCGGCGCCGGTGCTCCGCAATCCCCGTTAAGATTCATTCCTACCGCAGTTTCCACCGCTTGCAAAAGGGATTTCCCCTCAATCCCCGCCAGAACAAAGCAGGCTTTATCCAGGGCTTCTGGTCGTTCTGTGCTGGTGCGGATGCACACTGCCGGAAAACTTTTCCCGATACTTGTAAAAAAGCTGCTTTCTTCTGGTAATGTTCCTGAATCGGAAACCACCGCAAATGCATTCATCTGAAGTTGGTTATAATCGTGGAACCCTAAAGGCTCATGCCTTACCACCCGCCTGTCCAGAGTAAATCCTGTCTCCTCCAGACGTTTCCTGCTTCTTGGATGGCAGGAATACAGAATTGGCATGTTATAATTCTCTGCCATCTGATTGACTGCTGTAAACAGAGAGGTAAAATTCTTCTGCGTGTCGATATTCTCCTCTCGGTGGGCGGATAGCAGGATGTATTTCTTCGGTTCCAAGTTCAGACGATTCAGAATATCCGAACCCTCAATATTAGGCAAATTCTGGCGAAGCACCTCCGCCATAGGAGAACCTGTCACATATACCCTCTCTTTTGGCAGACCACATTCATGCAGGTATTTTCTCGCGTGTTCCGAGTAAGCCAGATTCACATCTGATATGATGTCCACAATGCGGCGGTTTGTCTCCTCCGGCAGACACTCATCCTTACACCGGTTTCCCGCCTCCATGTGGAAAATCGGGATGTGCAGGCGTTTTGCGGATATGGCGGACAGGCAGCTATTGGTGTCGCCCAAAATCAAAAGAGCGTCCGGACGAATGGTTTTCATTAGCTTATATGAGCAGTTAATGATATTACCAACAGTAGCGCCCAAATCTTCTCCCGCCGCGTCCATGTAGACGTCGGGGGCATCCAGCTTCAAATCATGGAAAAACACGCCGTTTAGGTTATAGTCATAATTCTGTCCGGTGTGGGCTAAGATACAGTCAAAATATCTCCTGCATTTCTGGATGACTGCGCTTAAGCGAATGATTTCCGGACGTGTTCCTACGATGATGAGAAGTTTTAATCTGCCGTTTTCCTGAAAATGTATTTCTGTGTAATCTGTTTTCATCTTCATTTTCTCCTCTTAAACCATTTCCACCAGCTCGGTAAAGGTATCCGGATGGCTGGCATCGAAGGGCTCGTTTGCCCACATCAGGGTTACAAGGTTCTCTGTCTTAGACAGATTTATGAGATTGTGGGTATATCCCGGAAGCATATGGACCGCCTCAAGCTTCTCCCCCGATACCTCAAACCTCCTGACTGGGTGGGGCTTCCCTTTCTCGTCTGTTCCTATTTTTCGTTCTTCTATTAATCCATGTCCGGAAACAACGATAAAAAACTCCCATTTACTGTGATGCCAGTGCTGCCCTTTTGTGACCCCCGGCTTATTGATATTTACAGAAAACTGGCCGCTGTCAGCCGTCTTTAACAACTCGGTGAAGCTGCCCCTGTCGTCGCAGTTCATTTTTAACGGAAATTTTGTCTTGCTTTCCGGTAAATAGGATAGATATGTGGAATACAGCTTCTTTGGGAAGGAATTGGAGGGAATAGGAGGCATAAGGAGAGACTGGGGCTGCTGCCGGAAGGTGTTCAGAAGCTCTGCGATTTCACCCAAAGCCGCTTTGTGAGTGACCGGCGCATAACAGTACCTCCTTCGGTCCGCTTCATCGGACTTTATTATCATATCCGCCGGTTCTCCTGTGTCATATTCACAGAGATGCTCGTTCCCCTCCAATGCGTCCAGCAGTTCTGTAATCAGATCGTCAATATATAATAATTCCAGTTGGGTGGAAGGGTCGTTCACCTGAATCGGCAAATCGTTTGCAATGTTGTGACAGAAGGTTGCCACCACAGAATTGTAATTGGGGCGGCACCATTTTCCAAAGAGATTGGGAAAACGGTAGACGAGAACCTTTGCCCCTGTCTCCTGAGCGTATTTAAAAAATAATTGTTCCCCTGCCAGCTTGGATTTCCCATAGTCTGAATCCCCATAGCGTCCGGTTAAGGATGCCTGAATGGAGGACGCCAGCATGACGGGACTGGTGTTATGGTGCTTCTTTAAGGTGTTAAGTAAAGTAGAAGCAAACCCAAAGTTTCCTGCCATAAATTCTTCGTTGTTTTTGGGACGGTTTACGCCTGCCAGGTTGAATACAAAGTCGGCGCTTTTACAGTAATCATCAAGCAGCGCCGGCTCTGTGGCAACGTCATATTCGTAGATATTTTCGACGATAAGCTTCGGCCTTGTACGGTCCTTCTTCTGTTGGATATTTCTTAAGGCTTCGGCCAGATTCTTTCCCACAAAGCCTCTGGCGCCGGTAATCAGTATGTTCATAATGCTCTTGCCTCCCATTTGGCGATTTCGTCGCGGATATATTGAAGGCTCAATAATTTCTCCTTGACCTGGTCGATATCTAACAGCTCTGTGTTGCTTGAATTGAACTCCCTCAATTTACTGCGCTCCTTATCGCCGTCTTTGAAATATTTGTCATAATTTAAATCCCGCTTATCGCAGGGAACCCGATAAAAATTCCCCATATCCACGGCATGGGCGCATTCCTCGTTTGTCAGCAGGGTTTCATACATCTTCTCGCCGTGGCGGATTCCGATAACCTTAATCTCATTTTCTGCATGGAAAAGCTGTCTCACCGCCTGAGCCAGTATTTCGATGGTACATGCGGGCGCTTTCTGAACCATGATGTCGCCGGAGGCGGCGTTTTGAAAAGCAAATACCACCAGCTCCACCGCCTCTGAAAGACTCATGATGAAACGGGTCATGGCCGGCTCGGTTACGGTTATGGCCTTTCCTTCTTTGATCTGGCTGATGAATAAGGGGATGACAGAGCCTCTTGAACACATGACGTTTCCGTAACGGGTACAGCAGATCTCTGTCTTTTCCGGAGAAACGGTTCGAGATTTTGCGACGATAACTTTTTCCATCATGGCCTTGGAGGTGCCCATGGCATTGACCGGATAGGCGGCTTTGTCTGTGGAAAGGCAGATGACCTTTCGGACGCCCTCCTCGATGGCGGCTGTCAGGACGTTTTCTGTGCCAAGTACATTGGTCTTTACAGCTTCTACCGGAAAGAATTCGCAGGAGGGGACTTGCTTTAAAGCCGCCGCATGGAAGATGTAGTCAACGCCGTGGATTGCGTTTTTGACGCTTCTAAGGTCGCGGACGTCGCCTATGTAGAATTTTAATTTGTCGCTGTATTGGGGATAATTTTGCTGATAAAAATGCCGCATATTGTCCTGCTTTAATTCGTCGCGGGAGAATATGCGGATTTCTTTGATGTCGGTTGTTAAGAAGCGGTCCAGGACTGCGTTGCCGAAAGAGCCTGTGCCGCCGGTGATTAATAATGTTTTGTTGTGAAACATAATACTATTCCTCTCATGTTATTCAGGTTCGTTCATATTTAAAAATCTCTCAAGACAGTAGATTTGCCATTTCTGATTACCGGTAAACCGATTCATATCCATATTCTTCTTAAATTCCGGTCTTACAGGTCCCTCCCACGTCTTAAAATACTCGTCAACCGGCCTTGGCATGGGTATTTTATCCGGAACCGGAATCTCCGGATATTTTTTTGTCATCAACTGACGGATTAAATATTTGGGTTCTCCATGGCGTACTCTGTAAAGATCCAACTCATCTGCCATTTTCAATCTGGCATATGGATCATAATATGGCATGCCTGCTACTTGAAAAGCATTCAGATAAGAACTTGACGATTCTATGGAGAATACCTCATCCATAAATTTCAAGAAGTCAATCCTGTCTCCATCCATCCGATATCTCTCAAACAAATACTGCATAGACACCGGCTCTGCAAGTACATCCTCCGGATGAGTAAAAATGTACCGGTCCATAAATTCGTCAAACGACCAATCCTTTGCAAGAAGTCCGTCCATACCGCCAAAAACCAAGTCGCTGCTCTCTCCAACAAACATCATTTCCACACCGTCTGCCTTTGCCTGCAATGCAGCCTGCAAAATCTGGGGTTCTATGGAATGTACCGGAGCCGCCTTTGCTGTCATCACCGGCTCAAGATGGGTAAGAACCGTATCCCAAGTGATATCTACATAATGGAGATTCAGTCCGTAATATCTCGCATAATATTCTGCCCTTTCCAATTCTTCCTTCTGGAATTTCCCTTTAAGGAAACGAAAAGTATAAGCGTCTGAACCTGTAAGATACGATGCGACAATGGCAGAATCCATACCTCCACTAAGAAGAATCCCTTTTTTCTTATCTGCAAATTTATTTATTTGTTTTCTGATTTCCCTGTCAATATCGTCTGCGGTATGTACAAGAACCCTCTGTTCATCCGGAATTGGGACGATGTTATTATGCCCCCCCCAAACAAATATCTTCGTAAAAATCAACGTCTTTACACTCTATAAAACGAAACGCCATATATGAACTCATACAAAATTTTTTATCAACAGCCATTACTTATTCCTCCCTATTCATTCTACTGTCCATCCTCGGACTGCTTTCAACGTCTCTGTAATTTTTGTTGAGGATACGCCTTTTGTATATGGAAAATAAATAATCTTAATCCCATGGTCAGTGAATTCTTCTTCATACTTCTTCCACTTTTCTGTACCATACCAGTCGTCCCCCACAAAGAGCATAGAAGCCCCCAGTTCCCTGCATACTTTTAGCTTATCCATATCATACTGAGGTACTGCTGCATCCACATATTTACAGCTTCTTACAATTTCAATCCGATCCTCAAAGGGAATCATCGGACGTTTTCCCTTGTATGTGACAAGCTCATCGACGGTAACTCCGACAACCAGTTTGTCACACATCCCTTTTGCATTTTTCAGAAGATTCAAATGACCAATATGAAAAAGATCATATACTCCGGTTGTATAACCAATTATCATTTCCTCTCCCCCTTATATTCACTATATGGTAACTGTGTACTTACAAATACCTGATGATGATCCTGTCTCTTATCCAAAGGAGGCAATGTCAGATAATCGCCAAATTGTCTGGATAAATATCCATCCCAATCCCCCGGACAGGCTATGGAAGTATTTTCAAACTGCTTTTCCTCTGTATTCCTGAAAAACGCAAAGGGAAAACACAGGTTGTCTGATATCTGATTATGCCATGTATACCCGGTAAGTTCAGATTGATACAACGGATATTTTCTCAGCAGCTTCATCCACTTTTGAGAATAGTAATTAAAAGGAATTCCAAACCGGAAAATCCACATGATCATCCACATTAATTTTCTTTTTACATTCTCCATCTCATGAAACGGATACCGCCTTACATAATTTAGGACTCCCAAACGATAAATTTTTTTGCAAAATTTCTTCTTTTTCTCTTTTTCTATTGGAATTCCGGCAATGGGCATAACATCAACATAAATCCCCTTATATGCATCCGGATAATCCACCTCTGCTTCCTCAATAAACGTAGTATCCCTGTCATGTATTTTCCAAAAAATATAACGATAATGCCGAACTTTATCGCCATTATAGATTCCCAGATGCAGGGGTAAATTCTTTTCCATGCAATCCCAAAATCTATCCCATTCTTCAATGGGAATTGCTATATCCATATCGTCGTCCCACGGAATGAACCCCTTATGTCTGACCGCACCGATACAGGTGCCGCCAATAGCATAATAAGGAATATGATTTTCGTCGCAAATGTTTTTTATCTGCTCAAATATCGTCAATATTCTTGATTGAATCTCATTCATTTTTCTAATCCTCCAAACGATTACCGGTTCCTTATTATCTTTTTTACCGTATCCACAAATAACATTGGATCAGCCCCTTTAAGTATTACTTGATTGATTCCTCGTATAGGCGCAAAGATATAACCCGTAATAAAATTTGTTGCGAATTGTGTAATTAATGATGCGATTGCAGCGCCGTTTACGCCAAAGGGTGGAATCAACAAAGTATTCAGCAGCACATTCGCCAACGCGCCAAACAAATTAATCTTCCATAAATGCTTCTGCTTTCCCTCTGCCAAAATCCAGATATTTCTGGCGGAACCCAGATATGAAAAAGTGGTATACCATACGACGATCTGCAATGCTGATATTGACTGTATAAATTGCCTGCCGTAAAGTATACTGACTATAAGAGGTGCAAATAATGTCATAACCACACTCTGTATTAGGGACAAATATATAATTACAGAAAACAGTCTCGCCAGATTTTTCTTATAGAGTTCCTCTGATTTTTTCCTACTTTCAAAGATGGTAGGCCGCATTGAATCAATAATTGCACCAAAGACAAACTGTGTCATTCCCGCGCAGGCTACGGCCGCCGAATAATACCCTGTGGCCTGATTCCCCATCATGGATTTCAACATAATACGGTCTGTCTGTGCAAAAACTGTAATCAGCAAATCTGACAGAATATAATACTTACCTATGCTTATCAGTTTTTTTGCCCGCCTTTTAAGATACCGCAGCTTTTGATTCCCCAATCTGTGATATACGATTAGAAGCCCTGCTGCAATCACAAGATAATCCAACGTATTTGCAACTGCAAACCAAAAGATACTTTTTCGATTAATCAATAAAATGATTTTGTACAGAGAAACCACTGTATAGGCAATCAGCGCTATAATCGAGCTATACTTTGCCAAAAGCTTTGCCTGAAACCAATAATTAATCATCTCAAAGCTTTGAAAAATCAGCGTAAAGCTATATAAAGTACATACGATTATGGTATCCCTCTCTCCTGCGTTTACACAACTGACGAAGGTGATTATGCCTATAATGCATACAATCGCAGAAATAAAACTTAAAGTAATCGAAGTGCCTAAAATTTCCCCCTCATACTCCTCAGAAGCCACAAATTCCTGTACAAGAACCCCATGGATTCCCAACCGCATGACCGGTATCACAAAGGTGACGATTGAATTTGCATAATTCAGCAGTCCAAAATTTGAAGGTCCCAGGTATCTTGCCATAATCATGGAAATAATCAAACCAAGTACAGCCTGTACAACCCTGCACATGATGATCCACGAAGCATTTTTGATTACCCTATTGTTCATCCTGTTTCCCTGCCAAGTAAACTGTCATATAAATCCACATATTCCTTAAATTTTGTATAGCGGTCAAATTGCCTTGCCCGTTTTATACATGCTTCTTCGCTAAACACACCATTTTCACATATATGTACAATTCTATCCACAAGCTCGTTATAGTCATCTGTTTCGACACAGTAACCGCTTCCAGTATCTAACATTTCAGCGCTTCCTCCCGTATGGAAGGTGATAACCGGCGTTCCGCAGGCAAGCGCCTCTATATTAACCGTCGGAAAATTATCCTCTCTTGTAGGATTTACAAAAACATTGGCGGCAGAATAAAGCCTAGCCAGTTCTTCCTGGTCTGCCGTCCTCGGTATCTTGACGATACGGTCTGGAATCTTATACGCAAGATTTTCATCTGCACCAACCAGCACAATCTTATAATCTAATCCCAGACGTTTTTCCAACTCTATAAAAACATCAAGCCCTTTTCTTTTCTCCCAATTAAATGAAACTCCTAAAACCAAATACTTACTCATGTTCCACCTCATACAGCCATTTCCTCGATTGCCGTCTTTAAAGCCTGAATATCGTCGCAGGCAACGACTACTCCGCAGGTGTCATCTATGCACTCTGGCGAGCCTCCTGTACGAAACGTGACCACCGGCGTTCCGCAGGCCAAAGCCTCTAAATTCACCATTCCAAGTGCTTCTTCTCTTGTCGGGTTCACAAAAATATTCGCAGCAGTATATATCTGAGCCAATTCCCGCTTATCCCTGGTTCGCTCTATTGTAAGAATATTCTCAGGGAGTGTTTTCCCCGTCTGGGCATCTATGCCAACCAATACGATTTTATATCTATTGTCTAACATTTTGCTCAGCTCGATAAATACATCCAGTCCTTTTCTTTTTTCCCAATTAAATGAAACTCCTAATAAGACTTTTACCCCCCCTATGCCGTAAGCGCTTCTAAAATCACTGGGCGTAGGTTTAAATACATCCAAGTCTATTCCATTGTAGATGACCTGAACCGGATATTCTTTGAGAAAAGACTCTTTTACCAAACCCGCAAGCCATTCTGACGGAGTAACAATCGTCAGATTCTCAACGCCGGTAAATGCTGCCTTTTTCATTTTCCAAAGAACATCTGATTTATCTACCCTCACCGAAGGATACTCTTCCTTTGGATATGGGCAGTCGTGACATCCTGTTTTCCAACGTTTGCATCCACTCATCTGGAAATACGGACAACGCCCTGTGAATGCCCAACAGTCATGGAGCGTCCAAACCACCTTAATGCGGTTCTTTTTTATGTAATCAAACAGCAGGCCGACATGAATATAGTTATTATGAAGATTATGAAGGTGGATAATATCCGGTTTGATCTTATCAACTTTTTTCAAAAAGGCTTTCGTTGAAAAATAGGCTTGGAATCCACGCATTCCCGTATATCGTGAATATAATTCATTCAATCTTCTTACATTATAGCTTTCGATCACGATATCCCTCTCCAACGCAATCCCGTTGTTCCTATCAGGCGCATAGGCTTGCCAGCAAGTATACCCACTCTGCTCGGCTGCTTTTGAAATGCCCCGCATAATATTTCCCGTACTGCCAAAATTACCGAGATTAATTGACAGAATTGTTTTCACAAGGAACACCCCCAATATGAATAAATTTATTTTCAGCCTCCACAGGAGCATAAGCTCGATCCACACCATAAAAAATCAAAATGTATGGGAAAATAGATGTAAATAGGTTTTCTCCTATATACAACATCACAAACATCACAAATATAGATAATTTCATAAACACTTTATTGCTTAGTCTGCCTCCGAACTTGTAAGTCCCCAAGGTAAACGGAATGCCAAAAAAGCAACCATGCGCAGCAAATTGGTATAGGAGTGTGTTTGTATTCTGATGCGTCCACCCATATATTGCACTTGACCGATAAGATCTTTGTATAAATTCATCTTCCATTATTTCCATACCGATTCCTGCAAAAGGATGATCTCTGATTATTTCCAGATTAATCAGAACTGACGCCAGACGAACCATTGTTGATCCATCTTTCATATTAAACAGTTTGCCAAACACAGACGTTCCCAAATTTGTATTGAAGACGATAAAGTATGCAGCTATGGAACCTATTATCAGAGCAATGAATACAACTATATTTTTTGTTACAGACCGACTATTATCCCTGCCAAACAGAGCATATGTTGCAATCATCCATCCAAACGCCAGAAATCCGGTAGTAGAAAATGTAAGGAACAGTGCAATTATATAAATGGCTATTCTCTTCTTGTTCTTTGCATTGTCAAGCATTAACTCCAACAAAATAGCCAGGTTCAAGTACATCTGAAATACTCCGGGTTCCCAAAAAATCCCACTGGTTCTAATATTCCATGTAGTTAAGGATCTTTCGTCTAACCCGGCAAACCCAATAGAATAATACCGTATTCCTGCTGTGTTGATAATTGATGGCAAGGCTCTGACAATAGCCGGTGAAATATAGGCAATCAGTGTAAGGAAAATTGCAGATACCGAGAAAAATGTCATACACTTTAGAAAAGCCTGTGTATAATCCTCAAGAGGATATGATATACATATAAACATGCTGGTTGTCATACACAAAACTTTAATCAAAATCCGGTTAAAATACTCGTGGTGATAAATTGATACTGCCAAAAAAGCTAGAATCATCACAAAATATAGAATCATGATTTTTTTATGCTCCGTATATTTTTTCCCGACCATAGAAAAAAATATACTTATAGCACAATAGCCGAGCATGAGGTATCTCGGTATGGCAACCATCAGTTCATTGGAATTGGTTCCAAATAGGTATGTGTCGTTTGAGAAAAACAATAAAACGAAAACTAATGCTATTATTTTAAATTCCTTTTTATCTATATTTATTGACATTATTTATCACCCATTAAGACTCTCTTGATTTGCTTTGCATTCCATTCTGGTGTATTATGTGTAAATGTTCTCCTTACATAATCCAGAGATAACCTCTTTCCATGATTATTTTTCATGAACTCGATTAATTTTTTTGCGTTTTCCTCAAACGGATCGCGCTCGTCTATAACAATATACAAACCATATCTTTCAAGATAATGAATCGATGCGTCATTCTCCTGATTTTTTATGTGGATAATAGGCTTTCCTGTCATGAAATAAGTTAATAGCTTGGATGGAAGCATATCAGAATATTTATTTCCAATGTTTAAAAGAAACTGAGCCTCTTCTATTTTTTCTTCAAGATCTTCCTTTGGTATATATCCAAACGACTTAATTCTCTTGTTGTTCGCTGCTCTTTCTTCGATTTCCTTAACGCTGTTCCCTTTCGCATAGAAATGAAGCTGTGCGTCAATCGATTCTGACACAACATCATATAATTCAAGAAAATACTTAGGCGAACGGTAAACATCATTGAGAAGCCCTGAGTATAGTATGAGCAAAGCTGATGAATCATGTTCCTGCCCTGACTTTACATCCCTTGATTCTATCAGTGGGAAATCTAAATAGGAAAACTTGTCCGCATATTTCTTGTATTTTTCTTCATCATATTTTCTCTTGTTGCACTCCATGTGAAAAATATGATCCGCTATTTCAAACACCTTTTCTTCCGCTATTTTCGACAAAAAGAAAAGATGTTTACCTATACCGTTATTTGCATCGACCTCATTAGCGATTGGGTCAAGCGCATAAATGTACAGCTTGGCCTTCGGATGTTTCTTTTTTATATAACATGCGGCATATACTGTCTCAAATGGCTTATGTGGAACAAAAAGGCAATCATAATCCTGAGCATCAAAAATTTCACATAATTCCTTCCTGCACGCTTTCTCAACATCCGGATTGTTTGACGGCCAGCATTTTATCCGGCGCAGCATATACAATGGATGACACTTCCAATTTTTCTCCGGTGTCTTTTCAACAATACCATCACACGCAATATCTATTTGAATATTCGGATATTTTTTCAGCCATTTGATTATCCTGGTTTCGCAAATAGGATTAGGAACAGTTGAATTGATTCCAAATCCGCTAACAAATAAAACTCTCATATTAATCACTCATGCATCTTCCTGACGTATATTTCTTCGAGCCGCTTTGCGGACTGCTTAATATCATACCCCGCATTTTTAACTTCTTTGAACAAATCTTTTCGTTCATACCTATCATTATAGCTGAGGATTTTTTCAGCCCATTTTTCCTGTGTTCCAGATAAAGGCAAATACTCCAAAAGCCCTGTGATTTTTGCCTCTTGTGTTATTGCGTCTGAGCATAGTGTTTTAAGTCCGGCTGCCTGAGCCTCAACCAAAACAATCGGCAGTCCTTCAAAGAGCGAGGACAAAACAAAACAATCCATTGCTTGGTAAAGCTCGTTTGTGCTCGAAGTTGTCCCATAAAATATCACGGATTTTTCAATTCCGAGGTTTTTGGTCTTTTCTTTTATCTTATTTTCAAGGGGACCGTCCCCGATAAGCAATAAAACGGCGTTTGGATTTTTCTTTAACACCTCGTTAAAAATATCAAGCAGAAATTCGTGGTTTTTCTGTATTGAAAAACGCCCTATATTACCTATGACAAATTTGTTATCAACTTTCAATTCGGAGCGTATCCTGTTTCTGACTTCTTCGTTATATGTGAATTTCTTTACGTCAATTCCGTTATTTATAACCTCAAATTTGTATTTCGGAGGGTACATCCATTCTCCGGCGGCTTTTGAGCAGGCTAAACGTATAACTTTTTTGCTGTTCAGCAAACACCTGCAAACCTTATGAAGAAAACGTTTCAGTTTCATTAACACACCCGAATTTACATCGGTTCCCGTACAGTGGGAGTGGATTATAATCTTTTTGCAGAACGGTTTTACAGCTAAGTAATATGTAAATGCAATAAATGCATCTTGAGCATGAATGTGGATGACATCATAATCATTGTTTTTTGCAATTTTCTTTGCATAACGCATGATTCCGAAAGTGTTTATAATTTTCCCGAAAATCTTTGGGGAAGTATACTTCGTGTATTTGTAATATTCCCCATGATTGCTGTTTATAGATTTTATGTACTCATCATTCCTTGAATAATCTCCAAGAAAATCAATTACTAATTCGGGGGAGGAAAAGTTATGATACCAATTCCAAACCATTACTTCAGTTCCCCCTCTTCCCAAATTACTTATAGGTAATTCAAGAACTTTAACCTTTTCCATTTTTCCTCCTGCTAAACCGATTTGTTCAAAATGTTTCTCCCATTTAAAAATTCCCTCCAGCAACGATCTTCCATTTCACCTGAGATAAATTCTGTCCCAAACTCAATATAGCTTTTGTCGTCCTCTGTCCTTTTCTTCAAATATTCCTCGAAACTCGAAATTACTTTTGCGGGTACTCCGGCTACCACGCTGTTGCCGGGAACATCCTTTGTGATTAAACTGCATGCTCCAATTATTACATTCGAGCCAATCCTCACATTGTAATTGATACTCGTACCCGCCCCGATAAAAACGTTGTCTCCAATCTCAATGCAGCCTGTTTTTTCATGATACTTACCCCCCTAGGTAAAGAGGACTCTCTGTTGTTTAACATTACATGAGTAATATCATGTGTATTGAAGTGAACATTAGATGCAATCTGTACGTTATTCCCCAGGCTGATTAACCTTGCATAAAGGGGAACAATCCTGTCCATAATCAGACAATTTTCTCCCATAGAATGGAATATTTTTTTATCTTTATAATATTGAGTTCTCTTTACAGCAGATAAAATTGTAAATAGCCTGAACGTGTGCCACATTCTCTCTCCATGCATACATCCTATCTCCTATACTCTCTCACCAGCGCAAACGCCTCTGCCGCTTCGGCTCCCATAGTGGTTCCTCTAAGCCTTGCCAGAGCCTCTACCGCCTCAATCGAACGGGGATCCGGATATTTTCCCACTTGTGACACGAAACATTCCATAGCCGCCATTTTCTTTTTGAGGTATTCGCTGATATCTACAAATGTATTGGGAATAAAACAGTTTGAAGAATGAGGGATATTCCATTCTGTTTCAGACAGCGTCTCATAAGAGTACACGTATCGAACAATATTTTCATGCTTCGGCCTCACCGAAACCATGACGGCTTCCGAAACAATCTGGTGATCCTTCTGCATATCGCCAAAGTGGGGAATATAGACAATCTCAGGTAAAATGCGCCGCACCAGATTATTAATCTTTCCATTAAGCTCGTACCTGGGGACAGTTTCCATCTGGACAGTCGGAAACTTAAGGAAAAATGTTTCTTTAATTCCCAACAATTGATGTGCTTTCATAATCTCAGGATAGATCATATGGGGCCATCCATTCTCTACTGCAATCCTGTTGTCGTAAACCGGCGGCTGTGCACTCGTAACAATACATACGTACACTTCATCTCCGTTTGCAGTATATCTCGCTATCGTCCCCCCTAAGCCCAACACTTCATCATCCGGATGAGGGGCAAATACTAATATCTTCATCTTCCGTCTTCCAATCCTTTTTCCAAACTTTCAAAATGTACCTTAATTCCCAATTCGCCTCTGTTCCTCGTCTCATCAAGATTCGTTCCGTCAAACGGCACCCTGGTATCGCTTGCCCTGAATTCGCTTCCACGGAAAACCGCTTTTATAATGGCTGATACCATCCTGATATCCGTGGCAAAACTGATATGCTCAATATACCAGATATCATTTTCAAACTGCTCGCGCCAAGTCCATGTCTTGCTGTCGCTTTTTACAATTCTCTCCAATGTAAGACCCGGCTTGACAGCCTGTCGCATGGCATGTCTTGGGCTGTAATACTGCATATACTCCGCCAGAAGGGGGCGAGGGCCTACAATGCTCATATCACCTTTCAGAACATTGAGCAGCCCCGGAAGCTCATCAATCGATGTCTTACGGAGGAAATGGCCGAATTTCGTAAGGCGCTTTTCCTCCGGCAGAAGATAACCGTCGTCCCCTCTTTCATTGGTCATACTCCTGAATTTATACATAGGAAAGATTTTCCCATCCTTTCCCGGACGCTTTGTACAATAAAGTACCGGTCTTCCATGGAACACCAGCTCCAGAATTCCCACAAGTAACAACACGGGCGATAACACAATCAATGCAGTTGCGCTTAAGAGTATATCCAACACTCTCTTTACAACAACAGAATAAAAAGATTTTTTTATCTTAGGCAAATCACTTCTCATAACTTCAAGTTCCTGCTTTCAGCATGTATTTTTTAAAAAATATCTGAGTCCGCCATGGTAATGTAGGATTTTTTTATATTGAGATCCTGATTCCAGACTGTCATCGCAAAAGGATGCTCTCCATAGACGAAGCCGCTTTCCACAAGGACATCCTCATAGTTCTCAGATGTAAGCCATAGCTTGACTACCTCGCAAGACCACTGGTACGCCAGATGAATACTGTATAAAAGCAACTGTTTCATGACATTTGGGGAATCCGCAATGATATCCACCACCTGAAGCTGCTTCACTTCATTTTCCACATAGATATCCACCACAATATATCCATGCTTTCCCTTTTCATCCACAAATTCAAATCCCCTATATTCATATTCCGGCTTCAAAAAAAAGCGCCAGTTTAGAAATGCACTTTTTCTGATTTTGATAAATTCATGCTCTTTTGACAGCTCTTTGCTAATCCCCTCATATTCGTCCGAAAAGGAAAAAAACTCTTTGATCTTGTCTGACGCTTCTGTCCTGACGGCCTGCGCCGTCCAAAAGCTCACATCTCCCACATAGCGGTGGTCCAGATATTTTACTGTAATCCCATAGGAGTTGTGATTGGGAAAACCGTAAATAATACTGATATCCCTGTTCTGTCTTGCACACTCTGTAAATAACTGCAAAGAGGCGCCAGGAAAATGTACGTCTGCCATCGTCGTCCCGCTGACTGCAGCCACCACCTCCTTGCCGTCTAAGACGGCGTAAGAAGGAGTCAGGGCGTTATATGCAACCAATGTATCCTCCTGCCACAGAGTCGTCGCCCTCTTTTGTAAGCAAGGGTTATCCTCCATCTGCCATTTCAGCATCCTGACAGATAACCTCCTGCCTCCGAATGCCTGCGAAAATAATGCCTGAACCTGCCCTAAGCTTTCTTGCTGATATTTTCCTACCTCATACTGGGGTAATCTCATATATTTTTTTAATTTCATATCTTCCTCATTCAAAGCGGAATATTTCCGTGTTTCCTATGCCTGCTCATCTCATTCTTATCCTTCAATGCAAAAAAGGATTCGCTAATCTTCTTCCTTGTTTCCTCCGGCAGAATGACCTCGTCTATGAAGCCCTTTGAAGCCGCAATGTATGGCGTCATAAAATGTTCTGTATATTCCTCCACCATCCTTTTCTCCTCTGCCTCTTTATCATCCGCCAACCCAATTCTTTTCTTGTGGAGAATCCCCACCGCGCCCTCAGCTCCCATAACCGCAATCTGCGCAATGGGCCATGCGAACACGACATCCGCGCCCATTCCTTTGCTGTTCATGGCTATATACGCTCCCCCAAAAGCTTTGCGCAGGATAAGCGTAATCTTTGGCACAGTCGCCTCCGCATAGGCATACAGAAGTTTTGCGCCTCTGCGGATGATACCGTTATGCTCCTGCTGGCTTCCCGGAAAGAAGCCCGGCACATCTACGAGCGTCAAAAGAGGAATGTTAAAGCAATCGCAAAACCTGATAAATCTTGCCCCCTTCTCCGACGAATCGATATCCAGAGAACCACCCATAATCTGAGGGTTATTCGCAACAATCCCAATCACACTTCCATCAAGCCTGGCAAATCCGACAATCAGATTCTGCGCAAAGGCTGCGTGAACCTCAAAAAAGCTGTCCTTGTCTATAAACGTATCCAAAACCCTTTTTACAGTGTAGACGATTCTCTGATTATCCGGTACAATATCTTCTAATTTATAACTGTTCTCAACCCCTCTGAAGGAAGGGTCAAAAGGCGGCTGCTCGCTGCAATTCTGGGGAAGATATGATAATAATTTCTTTACTCCCTCAAGGCAGCTCTTATCATCCGGATATGTAAAATGAAGGACACCGCTTTTTGTACTGTGAATACCTGCCCCTCCTAATTCGTCAGCCGTAATATTCTCGCCGATTGCAACCTTCACGACCTGGGGTCCGGTGATGAACATTTTTCCGGACTGCTCCGCCATAAACGTAAAATCTGTAATCGCCGGAGAATAGCAGGCGCCGCCCGCACAGGGACCGAGTATCACGGAAATCTGCGGAATAAGGCCAGAGGCTTGCGTGTTCCGATAGAACATACCGCTGTATCCGTCAAGAGAACAGATCCCTTCTTCAATACGCGCGCCGCCGGAATCATTGATACTGATGTAGGGCGCCCTCATTTTGATGGCCATATCCATAATCTGGCAGATTTTCTTTGAATGGTATTCCCCAAGAGTACCACCCATAACGGTAAAGTCCTCCACAGAAGCGTATACAATCCTTCCATTTACCATGCCATATCCAATGATTACGCCGTCTCCGGGTATCTTTTTTTTCAGACATGCCAAACTCATCACTGCGGGATTCTACTAATGTACCTATTTCCACGAAGGAATTCGCGTCAAAAAGGATTTCAATTCTCTCTCTTGCAGTCAACTTACCGGCTGCATGCTGCTTGTTAGCCCTTTCCCTGCCGCCCCCGTCAATGGCTTTCTGGCGTCTGGCTTTCAACTCCTCTGAATATTTTTTATTCCACATACTTAAAACATCCTATTCTTCAACAATTTCAATCAGTCCGGCCGACAGAGAATACAAAAATGCTACCCGTTTCCCGCCAAACGCCATAGCCGGAGACAGAGGCTTAGAAATCCTGAACCGTTTCTTCTTGAGCCGTTCTATGTCGCTTACAATATCTGTACTTTTATAACAGATATGATATGGCGTCGGTCCAACCTTCTCTAAATATATATCCACCGGCGACCCTTCACACACCGGCGCTACCAGCTCTACCCTGTATCCGTTCATCCCGCCAAACGCAATATAAATATTGCGCTCTGCATCCTGTACTGTTTCTTCAAACACGAATCCAATTTCTTCCATGGGCTTCTTTGCTTTATCAATATCTTTTACGGCATAGCCGATATGGTCAATCTTCATATTCATACTCCTGACTTCATTGTACGGAATAATCCTGTCTCATCCGGAAGGGAAGCGATATCCGCCTCGTACGTCTTGCTGTCGCCGATTTCGCTGATTCTCCCGCTTACAACAGACATTCCAAGCCTGTCGTAAAGGTCAAGTACCGGCGTGTTTTTTGCCGTCTTAACATAGGATGCCCTGACCCTTCGGATGCTTTTTCCCATTAACATCTCTTTTACTCTGAACAGAATCTCATCCTCTGCTTTTCTTCCCATTACGCGGCAGCTCATAAGAAACGTATCAATCTCGGCCGTATCTTCTTCATATTTTAAGATTAATACGGCCGCCAGGCCGTTATCGCCATATTTATCTGCCATGTGAACCGTAATAATATCCGAATTGGCGCCTGTCCCAAGCCTATGTACTTCTTCCTCGCTGTATCTCTTGGTTGTTACATTAAACTGGTTGGTTTTATTGATTAGCTGCGTCACCCTTTTTTCTTCCTCGGCTTTCATGATGTGGACATCCATCGTCATTTCCAATTTCCTCAGAAAATCTTCTACGGATATGGACGCTCCCATCTCTGCCTTTCTTTTTGCCTCTATACGGTACATTTGGGTTTTCTGACCGTCCTCCTTAGTGACCTCCAATGTAAGAAAATAATCTTCATACGCCTTTGCGACCACATCAGGAAGCAGAGATGTATCTTTTGGGAAATCCAACACAGCTACCTCCGGACATTCCTCCTTCATCCGTTCCCGTTCTGCCGGATTATCATCCAAAAATACAAAGGAATCCAGACCAATGTTAAGGTCTTTTGCAAGCTTAATGATATTCCTGCTCTTTTCCTCCCAGTTAATTGCCTCCGCAACAAAATCCTCATGCTGTAAGAGCATGTCAGGATGCAAAAAAACAGGTTCAACGTCTTCCCGGTTATTCTTGGACAGGATGGCGAGCATCACACCCTGCTCTTTCATCTTCTTGAGAAGTCTCTGTGTATCTTTATATCTTGCCCCTTCTTTATTGTCGGACAACTGGACGCCCTCCACGCCATCCTCCCCGATTACCCCTCCCCAAAGAGTATTGTCAAGGTCAACCGCGATACATTTCTTTTTTCTTCCTCTCGTGACAGTTACATATCGAAGGATCAATTCCTGTATGGCCGCAAGACCTTTTATAGAGTATGGCATGGAACCCATATACCACATCTTAGGCGAATAAAAATGACTCCGTCCGATATCCGTTACGTCATCCTTTACCGGCAGTATGTATATACTTCTGCCCTCCTGGTGTAATTTCTCTATCACCTTAATAAGCTGATTTTCAAAATACTGCCCCCGCCTTATTTCAGCGCCATAGATGCATCCTGTATCTGCGATATCAATCGAAGATATAAACACCGGCGTGCCGGAAAGTCTTTCTGTTATAGCGCGAAATGCGCCGCACCATTCGTCTATCATCCGGCGCCCTTTTTCCTCATGATTCCATATATTGGTATATGCATTGGCATGAAGTAAGACAACAACTGCTTCGGGCTTAAATGTATAGAGTCCTGATTCAGGAAAAATCATCTCCTGCTGCCAGGTATCATATCCCGCACAGAGATAAACCTCCAAATGCTTTTCTAACATTTTGGCAAGCAGTTCAACCGTTACATTTGATAAAAGAGCTAATCTCATTTTTTACTCCAATCTGTCATGATGCCTGTATATATGAATATAAATCCTTCAGGCTCTTTATCTTTGCCGCGTCGTCCAGAGGAATATCAACTTCATATTTTTCCTCGATTTCCATGATGAGCTTAAGATGCATGAGAGAATCCCATTTATAAAACTCGTTTAAAGACGTAGTCTCATCGATTTCTGACGGGTCTACTTCAAATACTTCTGCTGCAAAGTTTAAAAAATCCTGCATCGTCGTTCCCTCCTTATATTGCAATTTCCTACACCTTCCTGACCGCATGTCCTCCGTCTGCAGTTATAATCTGCCCGTTAATAAAACGCGCCTCGTCAGAGAGCAAAAAACAGATCAGGTTACTGGCATCCCTTACCTCTCCCATTCCAAGAGGATAGCTCTTTAGAAGCTTCCTAAGCCCCTCCTCTGAAAGCTTATCCATCCAGCCGGCAGCCATCTGTGTCTTAATGGGCGCAAAACACACCTCGTTGATTCGTATGCCCCTCTCCATAAGCTCTGCTGCAGCCGGAGCAAGATACCCTTCAATCGCGCCCTTGGCCGCGGCATATGCCGTATGCCCCATGGCGCCTTCATGGGCCGACTGGGAAGTAATCAGAACAATACTCGTTCCCTCTGCATGGTTCGCCTTTTTACTGAGCGCGCCAATCAACACCATCGGCACTAATGCGTGAAGCCGCCAAAGATTCTCCATATCGCTGATTTTAGTAAGGTGAAGCGGCGCCATCTTGTCGAACCCTGCACAGTGGACAAAGCCGCCCACAGGCCCTTGTTCCGCAGCTATATTCTTCATCAGTCCTGGTAAGAGCTCTGCCTCCATCAAGTCACATTCATAGAGGGACAGCTTTTTTGGATATTTTCTTTTTGTTTCTTTTATGTTTTCGCCAATCACTCGGTCTAGTCCTATCACCGACGAACCAGAATCCAAAAGTTTTTCTGCCACTCCTTTTCCTATACCGCCGGATATGCCGGTAATCAATACATTTTCCATATACTTATTCCTTTACGCACTTGCTGTAAAGATCTCCCACGGTCTGACACTCAAGAAATTCATCCACTGAAACCTTTACCCCGTATTCATCCTCCATCATAACAATCAACGAAAATCCGACGAGTGAGCTAAATTCTTCAATATCTTCCCGAAAAACCGTTTCCATACTGATATCCTCCGGCTCAACCTCAAATACCTCTGCTGCTAATTCAAGAAATTTCTTCATTTTGCTTTTCTCCCTTATTCTTCTTTCCTTCATATTGAAAAAATTCATAGTACGCCTCTGAATCCAAGGTTATGACGCCTGCGCTGGCTGAAAGCCCTCCGCCGAAACCGGAAATCAAAATCTTCTGCTCTGTGCGCTCATCCAACTGATTGGCTCCTTCTCTGGCAATTGTCACCGGTACGGTTGCCGACGCTGAATTACCTACCGCATCGCCTGACTGCCAGGTGTTCTCCCAGGCAAATTTAAGCTTCCTGGCAAGCTTCTTAATCATGTACATATTTGCCTGATGGGGCACAAAAAACTTAATACTCTGCGCGCTCTCCTCAATTTCTGCCAAAAACCTCTCAAGCCATTTGGAAACATCCATTGCTACGAATTTGAAAATCGCGAAGCCATCCATATAAATATCTATATTCCTGCGCCTTCCTCCATCCTCAAAATCATGATACTCAAAATCCTCAACCTTGGTGGGAGAAGCTGAACCTCCCCCTGGAATCATTAGGGCCTCCCTGCCTTTACCGTCCGTATAAAATGTAAATTTCCACTCCGTATCGTCAGCAGCCGGAGAAATGAGCGTAGCTGTTCCCGCGTCTGCCATGACGGGTACGGTTGACTTATCATACTTGGACATGTATGCGCTTTGAATATCGCCGTCCAGAAGAAGCACCTTCTTTCCGGAAGCATTCACGAACGTGGAGGCAATATATAATCCGTAAGCATATCCAGAACATGCAAGACTGATATCAAACGCCGGTATTTCTTTGGACAAGCCAAGCCTCTCCTGCACCAGAGAGGCGTTAAATGGCATGAGCCTGTCTGGCGTAAACGTTACAAATACGACGCCGCCAATCTCCTCTGATTTTGTCCCTGTCCCTTCCATCAGTTTTTTTGCGCATGCAATACACAAATCCGCTGAAGACGTGCCAGGATTGGCAAGATAACGTGTTCGTATTCCAGTGGATTCCATAATCAGTTTTGCTTCTTCTTTGTACAACTGGCGCAGACTTGTTTCATTATCAATTTTTCTCTCCGGTACACAGGCTGTCACACCGTCAATGTGTACGCCCTTTATATGAAATATTTGCATCAAAAACCTCCCAAACTTTCTATACCAACGCATTTCGGACGAAACGTAATCGTTTTGTTCATTTTCTTTAAAACATCCCCATATCCAACCTCATAAAGCTGTTCTACCCCTGCCTCTTTCATAGCCATGACAGTATCGTACCATCGCACCTGGCCGGTAATCTGCCCAAGCAGGTTTGCTTTTATCTCCTCTACATCCCTCGTGGGCTTTCCCGTCACATTGGAAATAACAAAACAGGTGGGCCGGCAAAAAGCTACTTCTGAGATAATCGGCTTCATCACCACTTCTGCCTCCTCCATTTGCGGACTGTGAAAAGCAGCGCTGACCTTAAGTTTTTTGATTTTAATATCTCCGCGTCCGCCAAGGGTTTCTTCAATGGCTTTTATTCCATCCGTTTCTCCTGATATTACAATCTGTGTTTTAGAATTAAGATTTGCCATGACCACTTGAGGCATCATATATTCCTTAAGCTCCTTCTCTGTAAGTCCCATGACTGCTGCCATCATTCCTTTTCCGTTCATCCGGCTCATGGCTGTTCCTCTCTGTGACACCAGTTTAAGCCCCTCCTCAAACGAAAATATTCCTGCCGCCAGCAATGCGTCATACTCACCGAGACTGTGCCCCGCAGTATAGTGAAACTCTAACCCCTCTGCTTTTACCTTTTCTAAATACATTGCTGAGCAGGTGTAAATAGCCGGCTGAGCATACCTGGTATCTGACAGCTTCTCCTGCGGTCCCTCGAACATAATCTCTTTTAAATCATAACCAAGGATATCGTTTGCCTTCTCCAACAGACGACGCGCTTCCGGTAATTTATCATATAATTCCTTTCCCATACCAACCACCTGGGAACCCTGTCCCGGAAATAATAATCCATTCATCCCTTTCCCTCCCCCTGAGATTGTACTCGTCCTAAAATCGTATTACCTTCGCCGGAACACCCATGACTGAAAGATGATCCTTTACATTACGGATAACCACCGACCCTGCGCCAACCCTTGAATGATTCCCTACTTTCTTTCCGGGAACCACTGTGCTGTTGCTGCCAAGATATGCACCATCCCCCAGGGTAACATGTCCTGAAACCACCGTACCCGACATAATTGACACATAATCGGCAACCTCGCAATCATGCCCCATGGTCACAGACAGATTCATAATGACCTGATCGCCTATGGCAGTATTGACACTGATATTGTTATTGGCGCATACAATGCATCCTTTTCCAATCTTTGAAGAAGCAGAAATATTGGCCGTTGGATGGATTAATGTCTCCCAACTGTCAAACTCAGGAAACATCTTTACTATCTGTCTTCTGATATCACTGTCCTGCATCGCGACGACCGCACAGGCATGATGATTCTTATTAAGCTCAATCAGCGAGCTTACAGGGCCAAGACATTCATAGCCATTCAACTGCTTTCCTATCTTATCTGTGTCGTCATCCAAAAAGCCCAGAATTATGTACGTTGGCGCTTTCTTATTGATATCCTCAATCAGCCATGCCACTTCTTTTCCAAAATCTCCGGCGCCAATCACTACGATTTCCTTCATATCATCACCTTTATCATTCTTCACTCTCTAATCAAAACAAGACCTGATCAACTCAATAATCCTGTCCTGTTCTTCTCTGGTCATCTTATTGTCACTGGTCAGGCACAACCCCCGATGGAAAATATCCCTTCCTACATCCAGAGGTTTTCCGTCTTCTTCCCTGGTGACAAATCCGTTCATTCTGTAAATGGGCTGCATATGCATAGGTTTCCAAATTGGCCTTCCCTCTGCATTGTACCTGCCAAGAACCTCTAATATCTCTGCCGGACAGCTTTTTTTTGCTTCGCTTGTATACAGCACCTCACAGTCGCTTCGGACTTGCTTACACATTGCGTCTTCATGAATCAGCAGACAAGACAGCCAGTAATTGGGCCGACTGTTTTCTTCATCATATGGGTTCATCGTAACAGGAAGTCCTTTTAAGCCTTCCTTGTACCTTTCATAAATCTCTTTCTTTCTGGCAATATGTTCTTCCAGATATGGAAACTGTCCTCTCACGATGCCTGCCACAACATTGCTCATACGGTAGTTGTACCCTAATTCCTCATGCTGGTACCATGGCGCATTTTCCCGCGATTGTGTTGACCATTTTCGTACTTTATCCGCAGCAGCCTTATCATCCGTCAGAAGCATACCTCCAGTAGAACCTGTGATAATTTTGTTGCCATTATAGGATATGGCGCTGTATGATCCGAAGGCGCCCGTCTGTACTCCTTTATAGGAAGCCCCCAAAGATTCCGCCGCATCTTCAATCACAATAGCCCCGTACCTTTCGCATATCTCCAAAATTTCATCCATTTTCGCGGGTACGCCATATAGATGGGCAATCACCACAACCTTTACATCAGGATACGTCAAAAAAGCCTTCTCCAATGCAGTAGGGTCCATATTCCATGTATCGTATTCCGTATCTATAAAGATTGGAATACCGCCCTCATATACGATTGGGTTTACGGTGGCGTCAAAAGTCATATCTGTACAGAAAACTTTGTCCCCTGGCCTTACGCCTGCCAGCTTCACAGCCATATGAAGCGCCGCTGTGCCGCAGGATAGTGCAACAGCATAATTACATCCCACCTTCTCACAAGCTATTTTCTCCAATTCATTAATATTTGTTCCTACCGTAGACATCCAGTTTGTCTCGTATGCTTCCTTCACATACTCGATTTCCTGACCGTGCATCGTCGGAGAAGAAAGCCATATCTTTGCTTCAAACGGTTTAAAATCATTGCTATTTCTAAACATCTTCTTCCTCCAGCTTAATCCCCAGATAAATCTTTCTCTTTTCTCCCATAAACTCCTGCTCTACACAGACATATCTCTTTCTAAGCCTCTGCCTGACAATACGGTTCATATACACTCCTACTGCTCCATTGGCTTTTATAATTGTCCCTTTATCATCTACCTCTACCAAAGACCTCTGTACCACGTGATTTTCATTCTGTACATTTTTGAGAAAGGTCTCCTCGTCTTCTGATACACTGAAGAAGGTGTCCTCCTGGTCGCTTAACAGCTTTGTAAGCTTCGGCACCCTCTTTAGCTCAAAAAAAAGTTTCTCAGGATTCTCTGTCACCACAAAAATATATGCCGGAAACAATGGACGCAAAAATATTTCATATCCTTTTTCCATCTTTCTGACACATTCTCTATTCATACAAAAGCACTCGTCATAATGCTCCTTTGGAATCATCTTTTCAATTAACTCAACCAGTTTTTCTTCGCCTCCGGTCTGAGTCTGAATCACATACCACATTTCTTCACCTCTTTTTTAAGAGTTTTACAGTATTTGCCCAGTAAGGCGTGTCTTTTGGGTATGCTTCGCCATATCCACAGCTCAAAAGCTCTGGACTCTCGCCTTTTCTATACCCAAAGGGCTTACCTTTTGGGGTAAAACTGCCCATTAGGACAAACCTTAATGGTTTCCCCCCAGTATATACCTTTATTACAGACTCCCACCAAATCATGGCACTAACCACAACCCAATTTTCTGAACCTGTTTTTATTGCTTCTTTCCTAGTTTTTCTCTACTATCTCAAGCCCTGCCAGAATACTTCCAGACACAGAACCCTCCGGCGGTTTCAACCTTGCCAGCCGCTTATGCCTGTCAATCCGGCAGATTCTTTCCTCCATTCCCTGCAAGGGACCTTCCGTAATCAGGGTGACCCCATCCCGTATAACGCCCTTCGACATACCAAGATGGCGCGCTTCTTTGCACAAAGAGGTTAAGAATAATTCCTCCTTCTTCTGGACATGGAGAATCGCATTTTTCTCTTGGAGGAGATTCGCCACTCCTTTATATTGCTGCCATTCTTCTGTCAGCGCTTCTTCGTTATCACTTTCCAGAAATATATAACCTGGAAACATCAACTGTTTTTCCACACGCCATTTTCCCTGGAACTTACGCATTCTGTCATAAGTGAAAATAAATGCGTCTTTTAACGCTGCCTTAGACATGTTTTGTTTGAAGGAGTTTAGAATCCTCCATTCATTTTGTTTTGGACAATAAAGTAGATACCAGATTTCAATCACTTCCTTCGCAGAGTAGAATACTCTGCGAAAATTTTGGGGTAAAATTTATAGATAATTAAATGAGTTTCAAAGATAAATACAGATTTTTCCTGATAATAAATTCAAATACATAGACTTTTTTGTTTGATTTTCTTTTGTGATTTGCAACAAATTTTTACAAAAGTAAATTAAGTGTTGATTTATTAGTTTTAGGTGGTTATAATAATTATGCTGTTAAAGCAAAAAATCGCAGAGTATTCTACTCTACGATTTTTTTAATCTTCGCTTTTCTGAAATTTTTAAAAATCCTGTCTACCTCTCCTCGCACCACTGAATATATTCATCGGCCCGTTTAATAAACCCGCTAAACTCCGGTACAGTAAAATCTAATTCTGAATGTCTAACCGGATATATAATCCCCTTATTAATCAACTGAGCTCTGGTCGGTGAAATCGTTTTCACTCTTTTATCCAGCTTCTTTGCAATATTAGAAATCGTGCATGGCAACTCATCACATTTCACCATTGCAAATATGAATTTTTTATCTCCATCTGAGCATCTCTCATATCTCACCTTAAAAAAGCCTGTGTCCAATGTATCAAAAAATACAGGAATATGCTCCTTGATATCATCAATATCTATGAAATCCCCATCTGTGCTGTGAAAAACAATCTTGCATAATTGCTGTATAAAAAACGGATAGCCATTTGTGACATTGACAATTTTGTCGATTGCACTGTCCGAATAGAACACGCCAAATTTTTTTGCCGGTTCTTCAATCGCTTTTTTAGCTTGTTCTCTCGTTAAGGACCCGATTTCTTTATATAAAAACAATCTCTCAGAATACGACTTTTCGTCCGAAAGCATTTTGTAGATTTTAGGCAGACCCGCGCCTATAATCATTATTGGATAGCCTAACTGATTCGTACGGTGTAAAGCAGCTATCAAAGAGCCTAACTCTTCAGACTTCATATACTGTATCTCATCTATAAAAAAGCAGATTGGAATTTCCGTTTTATATGCCGTCTCTCCTATTGTGACAAACACTTCTGTTAAACTTTGTGTCAAATTAGTAGAGCTGTACAATTCCTTTTCTTGCAAAGATAAAGAAAATGTATTATCATTCGGGTCAAAAGATATGACTAAAGCTTTTATGGCATCCAAGGGTTTTTGTATCAGATTCCTAAACCTCTCTTTAGCGCTCACTTTTCGCAGAAACGCCTGCGAACAGGCTGCAATCTGGGAAATGAAGTCGTTTCGTTCCTCCACTACAATATGCCTGCAAAAAATATCTTTATCTTCTGCTATTTTCTGTAATCGGTTAATCAGTACCGTTTTACCAGCGCCCCTCAGTCCGCTAAAAATAATGGATTGGGTTGGAATATTCATTGTAAGGGCAAGAAACATCTGTGTTATATTCTCTATATCTTCGTCACGTCCGGCAAGATACATCGGCATCAAGCCCGCGCCAGGTCTGTATGGATTCACCTTAAACATAGCTTTCCACCTCCAGCCTCATTATTGCATATATCTACATAACTGTCAATAAATATACGTCGAAATACGCATACTAACTCAATAGACTTTGCTAGACTTTTAAGTCATTCACAGCAAAAGGCGTTACCACCCTTTCCAGTAACGCCTCTTTACCTATCTCACTCTCACCGATCCCACTTATCCGCCAAATTCTGAATCTGCGTCTCAAACTTCGCCAACTCCTTATTGGCCAGCCCTTCGTTCTTATACACCACCTCAAGCAGCCTCTTTGCCGCTGCAACCACACGCTGGAACGCCTGTGCAGCACGGGTTCTCGCCGGCTTCTCCACCGCCTTTTTCGGAGCCTTCACCCCTTCTGTCAGAATCTCATTGTTCATCAAGTCAATGGTCCCGCCTGAATAGGGCGCAAACGCCGGATACCCTAGCCTCTCCTCCACCAGACTGGCAAAATTCTCCGTCACCTGATCCTCGCCGTGAACCACAATTACTCTCTCCGGCCTTTTCTCGAACCCATCAAGCCAATCTAAAAGACCGTTCATATCCGCATGGCCGCTGATGCCCTTAAGAGTTTCAATCTTCGCGTTCACCGTAATATTTTCCCCAAACAGCTTCACACTCTCAGCGCCCTCAATCAGCTTACGTCCCAGAGTCCCAACAGCCTGATAACCCACGAAACAGATGGTACACTCAGAACGCCACAGATTGTGCTTCAGATGGTGCCGAATCCGTCCTGCTTCACACATACCGGATGCAGACAGGATTACCTTAGGTTTCTCATCAAAATTAATCATACGAGACTCGTCGCTGGTAATGGTAGTCTTAAGTCCTGGAAATAAAAGAGGGTTAATCCCCTTTTCTACTAAAGCCATGGCCTCCTCGTCAAAACAGGACTTCACATTTTTGTTAAATACATTGGTCGCCCCAATCGCCAGCGGACTGTCCACATAGACCTCAAATCCAGGGAATTCCGGTAAAAGCTCCCTCTCCTTAATATCCCTGATAAAATATAGAATCTCCTGAGTGCGCCCTACCGCAAAGGAGGGAATGACCACATTTCCTCCCTTGGCAAAAGTCTCCCTTAAAATCCTGGTAAATTCACCGATATAATCCGGAAGCACATCCCCGTGAGTCCGGTCGCCGTAGGTGGACTCAATCACAATGTAGTCCGCCTCCTTCACCTTCTTTGGCTCTTTAATAATCGGCTGATTAGCATTTCCCACGTCGCCGGAGAAAACGATCTTCTTCGTGACTTTCTCCTCCGTAACCCAGACCTCAATGCTGGCCGAGCCTAAGAGATGCCCCATGTCATGAAACTGTACGTCAATCCCATCGCATAGGGTAATCCGCTGCTCATAATCGCAGGGCGCCAAAAGCTTGATGGCAGCGTCGGCATCCTCCATGGTATACAACGGCTCAAAAAGAGCCTCCCCGCTTCTCCTGCCTTTTCGATTCCTCCACTCAGCCTCAAATTCCTGAATGTGGGCGCTGTCACGGAGCATGATGTTACAAAGGTCCGATGTGGCAAATGTTGTAACAATCTCTCCCGCAAATCCCTGTCTGCACAGAAGGGGAATCTTGCCGGAGTGATCGATATGCGCATGTGTCAAAAGAACATAGTCAATCTCACTGGCAGGAACTGGCAGCTCCTGATTCTCATACAGGTCGGGTCCCTGCTCCAACCCACAGTCAATCAAAATATTCTTTCCGCATGCATTCAGGTAATGGCAGCTGCCGGTTACCTCGTGGGCCGCCCCAATAAACTCAAGTTTCATACCTCCAACCCCTTTTTCTTTTCATTATATCATTATTCGGGGTCTCTTTCTATGAATACTTTGCATCTTTTATGAATACTTTACCATCTCCCGTTTCAATCTCTGCATAATCTTCTTTTCAAGCCTTGATATGTAGGACTGGGAAATTCCAAGAATATCTGCCACCTCCTTCTGGGTTCGTTCCTCCCCGTCCGGCATCCCCAGACCAAACCGCATTTTGATAATCGTCCTTTCTCTCCCTGATAGACGGCTGATTGCCTTAATCAGCAGCTTCCTCTCAACTTCATTTTCCAAATCCTTATAAATCGTATCCTCCTCCGTCCCCAGAATGTCCGACAGAAGCAGCTCATTGCCGTCCCAATCCACATTTAACGGCTCGTCGATGGATACCTCCATCTTAGTCTTATTATTTCTGCGCAGATACATGAGAATCTCATTTTCAATACAGCGGGACGCATAGGTGGCAAGCTTAATATTCTTTTCTGGGTTAAATGTATTAATGGCCTTGATTAGTCCAATCGTTCCGATGGAAATCAAATCCTCCACCCCCACCCCTGTATTGTCAAATTTTTTCGCAATGTAAACCACAAGCCTTAAATTGTGCTCAATCAGTATTTTCCTGGCCGACTCGTCGTCCTCTGAACCTAAGTCGTTGATTGCCGCCGTCTCCTCGCTGGTATTCAGCGGGGCGGGCAGAATATCTGAGCCACCGATATAGTGGACGTCCTTCTTATCCGGAAAAAATAATGTCCGAAAATCCGGAACTACCTTCAGTTTAAATTGATGCGGTACTGCAACTCTTATTACCATAGTCTATCCCTCCTATTAAGACATCAGGATTCAAAATCATCTCATAACGGTCAGCCGTCAAATCTCCCTCACAGATGGCTGCCAGCGGTTTCTCAATCCATTCCTTTTCTTTTCTGCATACATACATCCCATCCAGCGTTACTAATGGCATTACACCTTCCGCTTTTCCGATAGAGTGATATGAAATATAACGTATTCCTGCTATGTCATTTTCTCCCCATAGTTTCTTGATTACATTTTTGTCAATAATGCTGACTGGCTTTCCCGTAATATCGTCCTTCAGACAGTTACCCGTATCAATCAATGCCTGTACGATAACCCTTTTTGCGCCCACTTGCAGCACCACCTGACACCTATACCTGCTCTGCCTTCCTAAGTACACCACCAAACTCCAGATACCAGATACGATATAGTAGCTGGCGACTGCCAGTGCCAAAAAGAGGCTTCCTAAGCGCACATACTGTTTGAGGAACCCGAAGACCCCGCCTAAAAGGAAGCCGCTGATATAGAGCAGAATCCACGCCCTAAAAAGCTCTTTAAATCCCTGGGTCTTAAGCCCTGTCTTGACCATTACTATATTTGCCAGTCCATGGAGTAGTATGAGTTTCACAGACGCATATGGAACAGGCAGGGCAACGGCAAGGCAGGTCAGAAGCGCCCCGAAAAGTGCCCCAAGACAAACTCTCCAGTATGCCTCGTTGTTTCCGAGCATCTTGCGCACCACCGCAAGCAGGATAAAGTCCATTGCAAAATTTTCCAGAAAAAACACGTCTATGTACAACTCATAATGCACACTCCACCTTCTTTCTTTGGATACGATCAGTGACACGAAATCGATTTATTACTTAAGCAAGATTAATTATACGAGCCACGGCAAAAAGATTTTGTCAGATGGTGGGACGAATCCCAATTTTCGTTCGACAGACCGAGTCCACCACAAGATGTAGTTTGATAGAAAATGAATTTGTGGGAATTCCTCGATTTGAGGCACAAGACTTTGTATCTTTTTTTGACATAAAAGAAAGAATTATAAGAGAATAAACTGCAAATTGCTGGAAATAATTGGAGATTTCTGTTATCTAATGGCAGATTTTGTCAAATACTCCCGAAAAGACAGACTTCCAAAAAAGTGACTCTATATCATTTATCTATAAAACCACAAAAAGACCCGAACACACTTCCATGTGTCCGAATCTTTTATGGAACTCTATTCATCTGCCAAAAAGGACAACACCCTTACTTCTTAAAGAAATCCGGTATCTTAATTGACTGCTCCTTCACCTTACTGGAGGGAGTCCTTGGTGTATCCAAAGAAGGCGCTGTTCCGCCTACAGGACGCCTGGGCATTGCTGAAGCACCGCTGTTCTTCATGCCCCCCATTCCAAAGTCCAGCCTTGGTGCAGCCGGTCCGCCCTGCTGCATAGACCTGTCATATCCGCCCTGCTGCATACCGCCCATACCGCCGGCCGGATGACCCATACCGCCGCCGTTCCTTGGCGTCTCAAGCCTTGATTTCAGCTTGGATGCGCTTCCTCCTACATTGTGGAGTCCGGTTGCGATTACGGTAATGGTAGCCTCATCTGTCCTGGCATCGTCATACATAGCACCGAAGATAATGTTCGCATCCTCACCTGCAAGTTCCTGCACATACTCAGCCGCGTCAGACGCGTCCATAAGTGTAATATCTCCGGATACATTAATAATAACGTGGGATGCACCTGCGATGGTCGTCTCAAGCAACGGACTTGATACAGCCTGCTTAACAGCCTCAAGGGCTTTGTCGTCGCCGCGGCCCTGTCCGATCCCGATATGTGCAATACCCTTGTCCGTCATTACTGTCTGAACATCCGCAAAGTCAAGGTTAATGAGAGCCGGTACATTAATCAGGTCGGTAATACCCTGGATACCTTGCTGCAATACCTCATCCGCCTTCTTAAGCGCCTCAGGCATGGTGGTACGCCTGTCCACCACCTCAAGTAGCTTATCGTTGGGAATTACAATCAGAGTGTCCACACTCTCTTTAAGCTTCTCGATTCCTGACAGCGCATTGTTCATACGCGTCTTGGACTCAAAACGGAAGGGCTTCGTCACTACGCCGACTGTCAGCGCCCCAAGCTCCTTGGCAATCCGCGCAACCACAGGCGTCGCGCCGGTTCCCGTACCGCCGCCCATACCGCAGGTTACGAACACCATGTCCGCCCCCTTAAGAGCAGAGGACACTTCCTCCGCGCTCTCCTCTGCAGCCTTCTCGCCAATCTCAGGCCTTGCACCTGCTCCAAGCCCCTTTGTAATCTTCTCACCAATCTGCATAAGCGTCGGCGCCTTACATAACTGGAGCGCCTGCTTATCTGTATTAATAGCAATAAACTCAACACCGGCAATCTGCTCATCGATCATTCGGTTCACAGCATTATTGCCGCCGCCGCCGACTCCAACAACAATTATCTTCGCCGCAGCTTCTGATTCATTCGTTTTAATTTCTAGCAAGGGTTTCTCCTCCTTTGTTATCCTTATTATATATTATACATCCCACACATAAAGCAAATGAAATGTGTTCTTTGCCATATATACTATATAATATAGACTTTTGTGCAAAATATCAATAGAATTCCTCTATTTTTCTCAATTTTATTCTCGCTTTTCTTTGAAAGACCCACATAATCCTGTGATTCTTCCATTCCCGTCTCAATCCGGCTCTAAAAAAATCATTCGGTAATTCCTGCAGCCTGTGCCTCCTGGGTTTGATTCGAGAGCTCCTGGGAGTCCTCTAAAGAATCCTCTAGCTCTCCCTCCACTTCAGCAGGAATATCCTGAGGAAGCGCACCCTCCTCGAAGGTAATAGTTCCCTGAACCTCAGAGTAATTTTCCAGATGAAGCGTCCCCTCCTTATCCCCAATCTTTTCAAGGATTGGCGCAATCTGCGCAATCTGCACAGCCGACACATTCTTTCCAAGACGAATCCGGATTCTCCCTACATAGAGGCAGATTACGTCCTCCTCGCACACAATCCGGTCCGGCTTAAGGTCATGTTTTGTAATCTCTCTGGAGGTCTCAAGAATCTGCTCAAAGATTTTGGTGTTCTTACTCCTAAGATGCTCATACAGCTTCACCTCTCCAAGTCCAATCCCTTCAATATAGGGAACCCCCTCAATCAGCGCAGACGATTCCAGCACCACCAGCCCCTCCTTATCGAAATAATCATAAAGCTCTCCATTCTGTATGTATCCCACAATGGGCTTTTCCTTTACCTCAATCTTAACGCTCCACGGGGCTTTCAGGCGCACCTTCATCTGCTCCAGACAAGGCAGCGTCTTCCCTTTTCCCAAAGCATATTTCCCCAAAATATACAATGCATTAACCGAAAAATCGTCATTCTGAACCGTTTCGATGATTTCCTTCTCAGTCACATAATCGTTTCCCTTAACCTCAATCTTCTGGACATAGAACAAAAGAAAGATGATTGCCGCAATAATCGCCAAACCAAGAAATAGAACGATAAACGCATATATCCTATGTGACTTTTTCTTCCTTCTTCTCCTGTTACCCATTTCTTATACTCCCCTATTTTACCCAGGATGATACGCTTAACACAAGCCCCATCTCCACCAGCAAAAACATGACCGAAGTTCCGCCATAGCTGATAAAGGGCAGCGTAATCCCCGTATTCGGTATGGTATTCGTAACCACCGCAATATTCAGGATTACCTGAATCATCATATGTCCCATAGCTCCCGTGGCGATTAGCGCACCGAACAAATCGGCTGCATGAGTCGCAATCACAAAAAATCTCCAGATTAAAATCAGAAACAGAATCAACACAAACCCTGCGCCAAACAAGCCCAGTTCCTCGCAGATAATAGAAAAAATCATGTCGTTCTGCGCCTCCGGAACAAAACCAAGCTTCTGGATACTCTCCCCAAGACCACGCCCAAACAAGCCGCCTGACCCGATGGCATACAACCCCTGCAGCGTCTGATAGCCCTTCTCATAGGCTTCCGGATTCCGCCAGATTGCAAGACGCTCTAAGCGATAACTCTCAAGCGCCAGGAACACGGCCATGAACCCCACGCCCAGAAGCCCCATGAAAATAAACTGTCCGTACTTAGGGCTTGCCACGAAAATCAATATAACGCCAATCCCCAGAATAATGATGGCTGTACTTAAATTGCTGGCCCCCACAAGGCCCACCACCGGAAGAATCATTAGCATAATCTTCAGCATGGTACGCATTTTCCCAATATCCTTCACATTCCTCGTCACCATCTGGGCAAGGAATAGAATCAACGCAACCTTGGCGAACTCCGACGGCTGAAAGGATAACGGTCCCAAAGACAGCCATCTTTTGGAACCGTTAATCTCATCACCTATGAACAAGACTGCCACTGATAAAAGGATCGCCGTCAGATATCCAAGAACGGCGAAATGCCGCCATACATGATAATCCATATTAGCAACCACGAACATTCCGGCGATTCCAAGCAATGTCGCAAAAACCTGCTTCTTTAAATAGTAAAACGAGTCATGGAACTTTACGTCCCCATTGTAGGCACTGGTACTGTAGAGGATTACAAGTCCCGTAATCACAAGCAGAAATAACGCGGTAAGAAGCGTATAATCAAACTCTCTGTTTTTAGACGGTGTCAATATATGCCACTCCTTATAAGGAATTTACAATCTCTTTGAACTTCTCTCCACGTACCTCAAAGTTCGGGAACATCCCCCAACTGGCGCATGCAGGCGACAGAAGGACTGCATCTCCCGCTTTTGCCGCTTGCGCTGCACCAAGCACAGCCTCCTCAAAGGTATCGGCAAACTGATAATCTTTGAAGCCGCAGGCAAGCGCGTCCCTGGCAATCTTCTCCTTCGTCTCTCCCACCAAAATCAATTTCTTTACTTTCCCGTCAAAACTGTTAATCCAATCTGTATACACAGAATCCTTGTCATATCCGCCGCCAATCAATACGGTAGGGCGGTTCATAGCCTGAATTCCCTTGATGGCAGCATCCGGATTCGTTCCCTTAGAATCGTTATAGAAGACAACTCCGTTCTTCTCCGTCACATACTCAATCCGATGCTCTACTCCCTTGAAAGCCAGCACGCTATTTCTGACTATCTCCTCAGGCACACCGTACACTAAAGCCATTGCCGCAGCCGCCATGACATTTTCATAGTTGTGGGTTCCCAGAAGCTTCAGCTCATCCACCCCACAGATACAACTCTTTCTGTCATTATGGTAAATAATATTGCCGTCCTCAAGATAGATACCCTTTTCTAGTTTACGCCGGCTGCTGAAATATAGAACCTGAGCCCGTATATTTTCACCAAATTCCCGTGTAAGAGGGTCCTCATAGTTCAGAATACAGTAATCCTCCTCCGTCTGGTTCCTGGCTATATTCTTCTTGGCATTTACATATGCCTCCATAGTGTGATGGCGGTTTAAGTGATCCGGAGTAAAATTTAAGATAGCGCTGACCCTGGGACGAAAATCTATGATAGTCTCCAACTGAAAGCTGCTCATCTCCGCAACCGTAACGGAAGCCTCATCCATCAAAGAAACAGCAGTTGTATAAGGATTGCCGATATTGCCCACCACAAAGGTCTTTCTATAATTCCCCATAATCTCGCCAAGTAAAGCTGTAGTGGTTGTCTTCCCATTGGTTCCCGTAATGGCAAGCACATCCCCCTTTCCTGCTTCATAAGCAAGCTCTACCTCTCCTGTAATCAGTATTCCCTGCTCCCTCATCCGATTCACAATGGGAAGGTCAGTCGGAACTCCCGGACTTAGGATTACAATATCCAGAGCACCGTATAATTCCTCAGGAAAAGCGCCGAGCACAATCTGCGCCTGGCTTCCTTCCCCCAGTTTACTGTGAAGCTCAGCCTCACTAAGCTTCTCGTTGCCGTCATAGAGCACTACCTCCGCCCCACAAGTCTCCAAAAGCTTTGCCGCTCCAATACCGCTGATTCCTGAGCCGAATACCAGAACCTTCTTCTTCGTTACTTCCATATTCCATGTCTCCTCCTACATAGCCATCAGCGCAATCAAACAGAGAAGGGCCGTAATAATGGAAAATACCGCTACCACTCTCGTCTCCGACCATCCGCACAGCTCGAAATGATGATGTATGGGCGCCATCTTAAAAATCCGCTTGCCGCCTGTTTTCTTAAAATATGTCACCTGTATCATAACCGACAACACTTCCACCAGATAAATAAGCCCCACAATAATAATGAAAATCGGCATCTGCAGCATGTAAGCTGTGGATGCGACAAATCCTCCCAGGGCAAGGGAGCCAGTGTCTCCCATAAATACGCTGGCAGGATATACATTAAATAAGAGGAAGCCAAGCAAAGCGCCCACCACAGCACAGGTAACCGGCTCGATGCCGCTTTTGGTCCCGATTGCCACCACCGTAAAAAATGTAGCCACCAACACGGTGACGCTGGAGGCCAGACCGTCCAGACCGTCTGTGAAATTTACGCCGTTCACAGTCCCGATTACTGCAAAAAACATAAGCGGAATCGCGAGCCAACCAATGTTCCAGTATCTTCCGCCAGAAAAAGGAATCAACATGGCCAGGGATACATCCGTAAACTTAATCATATAAAATGCGAATATTGCTGTCACCACAATCTGCAGAGCCATCTTCTGTTTTGGGAACAAGCCGTCCGAACGCTTCATCACCACTTTCAGATAATCGTCCAGAAATCCGATGATTCCAAAGCCAAGAGTCACAAATAGAATCGGAATGATCTTGGGATAATCCTTGATGTAAATGACCGACGTGACCACCACGCTTAAAAGAATGATGACGCCTCCCATGGTCGGCGTACCGGCTTTCTTGAGGTGAGACTTCACCCCCTCCTCCCTCTCCGTCTGGCCCATCTTTAATTTTCTGAGCACAGGGATGATTAACGGCCCCATCACCACACTCAGCGCAAATGCAATCAGCACTGGAATCAATACACTATAATCCATATATCCACCTCTTTATCTCTTTCGTTAATTATAAATTTTAACTACCCTAGTATACTTCATTTCCTACTCTTTTTCAATGCCAAGATAAGGCAATATGCTCTCAAATATATTCCGTATTACCGGCGCCGCAATAGTTCCCCCGTAATAGATTCCCTGAGGATTATAAATGACGCACATCCCAAGCACCTGGGGATTGTCTGCCGGCGCAAAGCCGATAAAAGAAGAAATGTATTTGTTAGCGCTTCTGGGCAGGGTCTGTGAGGTCGCTGTCTTTCCGCCAATGGAATAACCCTCAATATACGCGTTCTTACCTGATCCCTCAGACACGACGCTCTCAAGCAGCATCCTCATGGTTGCCGAGGTTTCCGCAGAAACAATCCCTTTCTCCTCTTCATACTTGAATTCCTCCACCTCTTTCCCCTGCCCGTCAAGAATACGCACGCCGAAATGAGGCGTCACCCTTCTTCCTCCGTTGATCAGAGCGCTGAAGGTGGTTGCCATCTGCATGGGCGTCACTTGAAAAGACTGTCCAAAACTCATGGTCGCCAGCTCTACCATTCCTACATTTTCCTTCTTATGCATAATGGTGCCCGCCTCTCCCGGAAGGTCTACACCGGTCAAGTCCATCAGTCCGAACTGCTTAAAATACTTGTAGAAATTGTCGGTCCCAAGCCGAAGCCCAATATCGATGAACACAGGATTACAGGAATTCTGGATGCCCTGGACAAAATTCTCTCCCCCATGGCCGCCCACTTTATGACAGCGGATTTTTCGATCCTCCACCACCCGATAGCCCGGACAGCTAAAAGTATCCTCAAGCCTGACTGCCCCTGCCTCCAGACAGGCGGACGCTGTGATTGCCTTGAAGGTAGAGCCTGGCTCATAGGTATCGTTAATGCAGCCGTTCCTCCACATCTGGTTCAACGCATTCTGGCGCTCCTCGTCCGACATGGAGGCGCTGTCTGCACCGCTATTCAGGGTAAATGGGTCGTTGAGATTGAACTCTGGCACATTTACCATGGCAAGAATCTCCCCGTTCTGAGGGTTCATCAGCAGGATTCCCACTTTGTCCGCCTGTTTTTCCTCCATGACCTTCTCAGCCATCTGCTGGGCGTACATCTGAATATTATAGTCTATGCTAATCTGCAGCGTATTGCCGGCCACAGGCTCCACCCGATCCTCTGCGACACCGTTTAACTCCACTCCCCTGGCGTCTGTGGTGGTTAGAATCGTCCCATTCTTTCCTTTCAGATATTCTTCGTACTTCACCTCAAGCCCAATGATTCCCTGGTTATCTCCTCCTGTGAAGCCAAGAACCTTGGAGGCAAGCTCATTGTAAGGATAGTAGCGTTTGAAATCCTCGTCTACCTTCACGCCGTCTAATTCCATATTACGGATGTTGTCCCCTGTCTCCTTATCCACATTCGTCTTAATCCTCTCCATGGAGGACACCTTCTCCACACGCTTACGGACAACTGCCTCGTCCATCTCAAGAGCCTCCGCCAAGGTTTTGATTACCTTCTCCGGCTCACGGATCTGGCTGTGAATCACGGATATGGTGCAGACCGTCTTGTTGGTGGCAAGCACTTCTCCGCGGGCGTCCAGAATCTCTCCGCGGGCAGCTTTAATCTCCCGTTCCCTCTCATGGAGATCCTCTGCCTTCTTCTGATAATATTTTGCATCAAATACCATCAGGTAGATAAGCCTCCCCACCAACGCCAGGATGATTATGGCGGCAACGACGAATACAACCAATATCTTCCTCTTGTTATATGTTTTATTCTTCATAATGTAAAAACCTCGCAAAAGCTGTTTGTATAATTTATTACTGCTTTTGCAAGGTTATGAATCCTATGTCCGAATATCCTTAGTTTCCTGCTTCTAACACAGCATCAGCCGCCGCCTTCTCAATCCCCAGATAAGGGAATACCTCTCTCATAATATCAGCCGCAAGCTGAATTGCATAGGCGCATACCTCCTGTTTCGCTACATTCGGCTCATCCACAATCACATAAACCATCACCTGAGGATTCTCCTGAGGCGCGTAACCGATAAACGACAATAGATAATTATTTGCCGAACGGGGCAGCTTTTCCGCTGTACCCGTCTTTCCACCCAGGTCATATCCTTCGACTGCCGCCGATTTTCCGGTTCCCTCCTCCACAACGCCAAGCATATAATCCTTAAGAAGCTCGCTGGTCTCCTTGGAAACGGTCCTTCTAAGCACCACAGGATTCTTATTCTCCACCAAGTCTCCGTTCTCATCCCAAATCTGCCTTACCACACGGGGCTTATAGTAATTTCCCCCGTTAATCAGTGAGCAGAAGGACGCCGCAAGCTGTGTCATGGTTGTATTAAAATTCTGGCCAAAGGCATTGGTTGCCAGACTGGCTGAATCCATATTCTCCACATCATAGAGTATTCCTGTAGACTCCCTTGGCAAATCAATTCCCGTAGACTCCCCGAAGCCGAACAACTCCTGGTATCTGCTGAATTCCTCTTTGCCCAGGCTCTGCCCAATCTGCATCAGCGCCACATTGCAGGAATTCTCAAGGGACTGCTTTAACGTCTGGGCCCCATGGCCGTTTCGGTTGTTACAGTGGATATCATGGTCTCCTACATGCATCACCCCTCCGCAGGAATAGTTCTCCTCTCCTGTCAGAATTCCCGTCTCCAGTCCCGCCGCTATGGTAAAGGGCTTAAAGGTGGAGCCTGGCTCATAGGGCTCGCTGACGCAGAAATTATTCCAAAGCTCATTGTATTTTTCTACCTTCTCCTCCTCAGACATGGCCTCTATAGTTTCCGCCCCATAATATTTCGACAAGTCTCTTGGCTGGTTCAAATCGAAGTTGGGATAAGACGCCTCTGCAAGAATCTCCCCATTCTGGGGATTCATAATGAGAACCGCCGTATTCTTGCTGCCCTCTCCTGGCCTAGCCTCATTCTTGTGAGCCTCATTAAACGCAAGGATATGCTTCTCCACAATGTTCTGCACCTGCAAATCAATGGTAGAAACCACCGTATTCCCTGTGGTCGGCTCCTTCACCGTCCGCTCAAAGGTAGAATCCTCATCCAGATACCCGTATTCTTTTCCGTCCGTCCCGTTGAGGATGGAATTGTAGGACGCCTCAATCCCACAGCTTCCCACATTTCCATTCACCGTAAAGCCAATTACGTCGCTGGCTAAGGTATTGTAAGGATACTTCCTGATATAGTCGTCTTCCAGCCAGATTCCTTTGACATTAGGATAATTCTCCTCGTCTGCGTCAACTGCCGCAAACGCCTGGGCTGTCTCATAATCCACGCTTTTTCTAAGGATGCTGTATCTGCTGGTGGGCTTTTCTTCTATAATCTGGCGTACCGTTGCCTCCTCAATCCCAAAACAGTCCCGAAGCACCCCAATGGTGGGCTCGATATAATCCTTGTCGCTTAGCATATACTGGACGTCCAAAATCACGTTGTATACCCGCTCACTGGTGGCAATCTTCGTCCCGTTGCGGTCCACAATATCCCCCCGCTTAAAGGGAATCGTCCTGCTGTCATACTGCTGCCTGTCAAGCACGATTTTGGTATAGTCCGAACCGTTGGAGGCATTGATATAAGTAATCCTTCCCACTAAGATAACAAAAGCCAGTATAATCGTCACAAACAATAATACCAGCTTTTTCTGCATGAATTTTGTAAATTTTGTCCGCAATAAACTCTTTGTATTTTTCGCCATGTCACACCTCTATCTGCTGCGTTTACCTGACTGGGCAAGCACACCGTCATCTGGGATCTCCTCAAGCTGTCTGACATAATCCGTCGCCGGATTATCATATTCTACAATCTGCTCAGGAGACGCATAGACCATGCCTAGCTGATTCTGGGCCCGTTCTCTGATCTCGTCAAGATTCACGGAATCCATCACAGCATTATACTTGGCGTTATTCTCTTCTTTTAAGTTAGCCAGCTCTTTTTGCATGGCTGTGATGTTCTTTGATCGATCCGTAATACGTGACTGAAGCTTCACATAGTTCACACACACAATGACTGCTGTAACTGCCGCCACAGTAAGGAAAATCACATAGGCGGAATTCATATGAAGCGCCTGTTTCCTGTTCTTTAAAACCTGCTTACTTACCTTCTTCTTCGGTCTTTCAGGTGACTGCTCATGGTACGCCGGCTCCACCTCCACCGCCACATTTCCGTAAACATATGGCGCCTGGCTTCCCCGTCTTCTGTACTGCTGCCCTCGATTGGCACGATTCTTTACCGCCATGTAAGTCACCCCTTCCCGTCAAATGTCCTGCCCGATTTCCTTATGCCCGTTCAAAAATCCGAAGCTTCGCGCTCTTTGCGCGGCTGTTCTCCTTAAGCTCCTCCTCGTCCGGCAAAATCGGCTTTTTAGTAACAATACTCCCCTTTGAGACTTTCCCGCATACACATACAGGAAAATCCGATGGACAGGTGCACGGATGCTCATTCTTCTTAAATGCACTCTTTACGATCCTGTCCTCCAGTGAGTGGAATGTTATGATACATAACCTCCCTCCTGGCGTAAGCAATTCGATCATGTCGTCCAATGACTCACGCAAGACCTCCAATTCTCGATTCAGTTCAATACGAATTGCCTGAAACGTCCGCTTTGCCGGATGTCCCGACTTCTTCTGAAACTTCATCGGTATGGCTCTTCTTACAATCTCCGTCAGTTGGCCCGTCGTCTCGATTGGCGCTCTCCCGCGCTCGATTACGATATGTCTGGCGATATTCTTCGCAAACTTATCCTCCCCGTAATCTCGGATGACACGGTAAAGCTCTTTTTCTTCATAGTCATTGACAATGTCTCTGGCCGTCATCTTCTGCCTGGTATCCATCCGCATATCCAGCGGCGCGTCCTCTCGGTAGGAAAACCCCCGTTTTGCCGTATCCAACTGGTACGATGATACGCCCAGGTCAAGGATAATTCCATCAACCTTATCAATTCCTAATTCATGGAGTCTTGACTTCATGTCACAATAGTTACTCCTGACTATAGTGACCTTCTCCCCGAAGTCTTTGAGTCGAATACCTGCCGCCTCAATGGCAGCGGCATCCTGGTCTATTCCTATAATACTCCCCTTTGGTCCCAGACGCCTGCACACCTCAAGGCTATGACCGCCTCCTCCCAGTGTACCGTCTACATAAATACCGTCTGGTCTGATGGATAATCCATCGATTGTCTCCTGTAACAATACTGATTTGTGCTGGAATTCCATATCCTCTCCCTCTTATCAGATACTAAATCCGCTGGCTTCCATATCGGACGCAATATCCTCAATGTTTTCTTCCAATTCAGCATTCTTTGCATCCCATCTCGCCTTGTCCCAAATCTCGGCACGCTTCCCCATACCGATAAATACTACCTCTTTTTCCAGATGCGCAAATGTTCTCAGACCAGAAGGAATCAAGGTTCTTCCTTGCTTGTCCAATTCTCCCTCTATAGCACTCCCCTGAAAAAAGTGGGCAAGGTCACGGGCTTTCTTGTCAGTCGTAGTAGGTAGTTTGTTCAGCTTCTCTTCAAAAAGGTTCCATTCATTCTCCGGGTATACATACAGGCACTTCTCCATCCCTTTGGTTATGAAGAAATTCTCCCCTAGATCTTCACGAAACTTCGCAGGAATGATCAATCTGCCCTTAGTATCTATATTATGGCTATACTCCCCCCTTAACATGTATGAACACACCTTCTTCCAAGTGGCACCACTTTCTCACCACTTTGTTCCACTTTTTACCACTCTCTACCACTTGAAACCATTGTAAACCACTTTTTTGAGTATTTCAACCCTTTTTTGTTTTTTTGGGAATTTGCACAAAAATGAAAAATCAGTAATCGAACTGCTGTTTACGCCTAAAAAAAGGACGCTGTAACTCCTGTTTTACGGCGCAAAAAAAGGGACTGCAACAGTCCCTTACTATCCTTAAATACACTTTTGGATAGAATTCACCCTTTTTCTTTATCGGCCAACCTACTGTGCTGACCCGTTTACCTTCTCAAGCTCGGTTCCCATTCCCGTTAATGCAGAATAGTCAAGCTGGGCCTCCTGCTTTGGCTTCTTCGCCTCATAGGTTCCATACGCAGAATAGCCGATCCATCCAATCAGCACGACTCCCACAACCACTACAACACACTTGCGAAGGGTATTCTGAGCCTTCTCCTTCTTCATATTCTTCTTGCGGTTCGCTTTTTCCTGTTTATATCTGTCAACCTTCTCCTGACTCATGATCTCTGATTTCTCCTTCTCACTCTGATATCTGCACATAATATTACCTATCTCATGCAGTCTGCATCAGAATTCATTCTACCACAAATCAAAAAATTATACAACCACAATTACACCGCCATCCGCAGCATACATACTGCTGATGCCCGCCGTATCCAAAATCAGCGAATCCTTAAACTCCGCCTTCTCCATCAATATCTCCCGCACATACTCCGCACGCTCCCGACAATTACAGTGGGAAATAGCCAGTATCTTCTCCTTGGAGTTCTTCAAATCCTTCACAATCTCATCCGTCATCTTAGCCAGCGCCTTCTTTACTCCTCGCGCCTGCCCAAGCTGCAAAATGGTTCCCTCCGGCGTCGCACCCATAACCGGCTTGATATTAAGGGCCGTTGCCACGACTGCCTTGACGCCCTTAAGCCTGCCGTTCTTACGCAGAGTATCCAGCGTCTCCAATACAAAATAGGTGTGCTGTCCGCTGATGTAAGCCTCTACCGTCTCCACAACCTGGGCAAATTCCATGCCCTGTTCTTCACATTCCGCAATCTTCATGGCAATCAGCGTCTCACCGATGGATGCCGAGCGTGAATTAAATACATAGATATCCTTGTCTCCATATTCCTCATGATAGAGATTCTTTCCCAGAATAGCACTGTTATAAGAACCACTAAGCTCTGCAGACAACGTAACCGCATAGACATGGTCCGCCTCACAGCGGTACCCTTCCATATATCTCTCCGGTGACGGACAGGAGGACTTAGGAGATGTGGGAGATGCCGCCACCCGCTTTAAAAAATCCGCCTGGTCAAAGGTCTCGTCATCTATAATATGGTAATCGTCCACATCAATCTCCAGTGATGCCGTCTCAAAACATTCTGACCCTTTCATCTCCTTAGTCAGCTCTCCACAACTGTCTACTATAATCTTATAACTCATCTTCATCCTCCCGTCATGCTCTACTCATGCGGTTCATATATCGCTTGGCATGTCATTAAATTCTATAATATGTAGTTTTCAATACTACATCATTTATCATACCATATTTATACCGGAAAAGAAAGTATTTTATTCACTGATTTTAATTCTTCTGGACACCCCAAGGGCAACTCCCATTTCCACCATCAGAAACAGACTCGACGTCCCTCCATAACTGATAAAAGGCAGGGTAATTCCTGTCGTTGGAATCAGGTTTGTCACAACGGCAATGTTCAGCACAACCTGGAGAGCAACATGGGCAAAAATCCCTGTCACCACCAGCGAGCCGTACATATCCGGCGCATTCTGAGCCACAAACATCAGTCTGTACAGTAGAAGGCCAAACAAAACCAATACAATAATCACGCCGAAAACCCCAAGCTCCTCACAGACAATGGAAAGTATCATATCATTCTGAACCTCCGGCATAATCATTTTCTGCGCACTGTTCCCTAATCCCTTCCCAAAGAATCCCCCTGAACCTACCGCATATAAGCCCTGCAGCACCTGGTAACCTCCGTCCTCAGCATGTCCCTCTGGATTCAGCCACACAAGAATCCGTCGCAGCCGGAAATTCTTACTGGTCTCAAGCATGGTTCCTAAAACCTTAACTCCTGCTATCACACAGGCCAAGCCCACCACGGCAAGTATGACAAAAGGCTTGGTCTTAGGATGGACTACAAAAATCATGATACAGGTAATCCCCATCACGATAATCGCTGTACTTAAGTTGTCTGTCAGAACCAGAACACAGACCGCCGAGAAGCCGCCCCATAAAAGCACCTTCTGTATTCCCCTCCATGTCTTAATCTCCTTACCTAAATTACAGATTAAAACGGGAATAAATAAGATAATCGCAATCTTTGCAATCTCTGCCGGCTGTAACTGCTGTCCAAAAGGCAGGCGAATCCATCTCCTTGCCCCCTTGACTTCTTTTCCAAGAGGCGTCTGCACCAAAGCCATCATAAATATAGAAAAGAAATAGATTAACTTCGCCCATTTGATATACACGTGATAATCTATCTTCTCCACAACATACATACCCACAAAGCCTGCCCCATAGAATATAAGCTGCCGCTTAAAGTAGTACATACTGTCCTCATGCTCCACCAGGGCGCTGTACGCCGTGGTGCTGTACAGCATAACCAGTCCAAAACAAATCAGGAATATCAGAACGGTAAGCAGGTTAAAATCAAAGAAACGAATGATATTCCCGCTTCTTTTCTCTCTGTCCCTTGTTTTCCCTGCTTTTTGTTTTCTTACTCTTTGTTTCTTTGCCATATATTTACACTCCCATCGTATCTATTATACTCAGATACGGCCCCAAAAACAACCTTCAAACGAAGGAAAACACGCACCACTTTCTGAATTTTCCATACTATGTTATTGCAAACGTTCTATGAAAGGAGCAACACATATGCCGAACTATCGCTTCAACACATCAGATTACATGCGGCGAAATGGCTGCGGTAGGCCTGCCCCAACTCCGGCTCCCATGCCTCAGCCTGTTGCGCCCTGCCAGCCTGCAGCCGAACCGGTATGCTGCGATGACAATGCCGAATACGACGAGTTAAACGGTATGCCGCTGGCTATGGCCTACGTTCCGTGGCAGGAATGGCGGAATCTATACGAAGCAGAAAAAGGATTTCATAAGGGGACTATTTTCGAGGAATTAGATAAACCCTTCAAAGGTATGGGGATGGGAGGTTGTTGCAGATGACGGAGAACAAACCAAACCGCGGCGAATTATTAGAATGGATTAATGTAGTCAGCTTTGCAGTTGACGATGTGAAACTGTTTCTGGATACCCATCCATGCAATGAAGACGCCCTGGAATATTTCGAGGAATTCAAAAAGCAGCGTGTTCAGGCGCTTAAGGAGTATGCAAAATATTATGGACCGCTGACACTGGATACAGCCTGCACCCCTGCTGAATACTGGTGTTGGATTAACGAGCCATGGCCCTGGCAGGAAGGAGGATGCTAGTATATGTGGAATTATGAGAAACGATTACAGCACCCTGTAAAGATTACACAGACGAATCCAAAGATTGCGCAGGTGATTATTACTCAATTTGGCGGGCCAGACGGAGAGCTGGCGGCTTCTATGCGGTATCTGTCACAGAGGTATACCATGCCTTATAAGGAGGTGACGGGGATACTGACGGATATTGGTACAGAGGAGCTGGCCCATATGGAGATGATCTGCGCCATCGTCCACCAGCTTACACGCAACTTAACACCTGAAGAACTGGAGAAGTCCGGCTTCGACAAATACTATGTAGACCACACCCTTGCCCTCTGGCCGCAGGCGGCAAGCGGCGCGCCCTGGACAGCAACTTATTTCCAGTCCAAGGGCGACCCCATTACGGATATACATGAGGATATGGCAGCAGATGGTACGATTTTGTAAGTACAACATTTGAGTTTTAAGAGACGATTCTCCATATCTGATATATAATTACACCAGATATGAGAACCTTAGAAATTCCAATGTATTTCAACAGGCACTTCTTTCGTTACAGGGTCTTTTTTGCCCACCAGTATATAATCAATCAGCTTTTCAACCGTTTCTCGGTCTAAATGTTCGAGATTTGTATATTGGTCAATCAACTGACGCCTATTATCACCAGCCTGCATTTTTCTTTCGAGAACATCCAGTCGTTTCTGCGTATCTATCACCAATTTTTCAAGCCTGTCTTTTTCTTCCGAGAAATCCTTTGATAAGCCGCAATAATCCTGTTCTGTGATAACTCCTTTTACCTTATCTAAATACAATTCACGAATCCCCTTGATATATTCTGTGATTTTCTTCTGATAAGCAGAAATTTCTTTTTGAAGAACTTCTTTATTTCCTCGCAGATCATTGTTAAAAGTTACACTTTGTTCTAACTCGTCTTTATCCAAATAAGCTGTAGATAATTTATTCAGTTCTTTTATCACCGCCTGTTCCAATTTCGTGACAGAGATAAAAGAACCGATACAAGCGTCTTTAGCAACATGACGGTTAGAACACCTTAAATAGCGTCTGCCGTCTCTTTGCTTATTAGAAGACATTGTATATCCACAATTCATACAGCGGGCTTTTCTTGCAAATAATCCTACTTTTCCCTCTGTAAATGGTCTAACCTTTTGAGCTATCAGTGCTTGAACTTTCTCCCACATCTCACGTTCAATAATAGGTTCATGAGTCCCCTCTACTATGTACCATTGATCCTTAGGTCTGGGCTTATTCTGCTTGGTCTTATAAGAAACACTTCCATATTTACCCTGTACCATATTACCGATATAGATTTCATTGTTGAGCATATCTGATATGGCAAAATATTTCCATAAGGTACAGTTTTTCCTTTTCGGCTGCTGATAACGCAATCCATGAATCCGCTTGTATTCCGTAGGATTTGGAATTCCCCTATCATTCAGCATACGAGCAATGGCTGTCTTTCCATACCCTTGTAAAAACAAACTAAAAACTTCTCTGACGACCTGTGCAGCTTCTTCATCTATAATCAAATGACCTTTTACATCCGGGTCTTTTTTGTATCCGTATAAAGCAAATGCCCCGATATGATGTCCATTTTTCCGTCTGTCAGTCAAGACACTTTTGATATTCTCCGACATATCCTCCAAATACCACTCATTTACAAGTCCGTTAATCTGTCTCGACTTTTTATTTCCCTTATTATCGGTATCTGCATTATCAACAATACTAACAAAACGAATACCCCAGATCGGGAAAAGTCCGTGAATATATTTTTCCACTAACTCTAATTCTCTTGTAAATCTGGACTGGGTTTTACATAGAATAATATCAAATTTATGTTCTTTCGCTTCTGTCAATAACTTATTAAATTCCGGACGTTTTCTATCTGAACCCGTGTAATCATCATCACTATAAATATTGTAAACTTCCCACCCTTGCTCTATCGAATACTGCAATAACATAGATTTCTGATTTTGAATACTGTTACTATCGTCCGTCTCTGACTGTTTATTTCGATCTTCTTCTGACAACCGACAATATATCGCAACTTTTAATTTTGTATTTACCATGTTTTGCTCTCCTTTCAGAGAAGACAAAACAAACTATCACTACATAATATTACTATAACATCATGCGGATAGTTTGTCTATTATCTTACTGGAACTGACTGTCCCTTATTCTTTTCATACTGATTAATCAATTCAATCCACTTTAAAGTAAATGCTTCTGTAAATACCTCTTTATCCTTGTTCTTAAAAATATTTGTACAAATTACTGTTATTTCATTTGCCATCCACTCACCTCATTAACATATATTTACAACATATGCAAACATACTTCTATATTATGAAAGAGAGTTGATTATTTTACTTTATTTTCAACTCTCTTTTCATGCTTTCTTAATTTGATATAATTTTCAAATCCAAGCTAATCCCAAGGCAACGATCAACCTGTTCCATATCCTTCTCACTCAGCTTTCCTATATAATGTCGTATCCGTTTCTTATCAATAGTCCTAATCTGTTCTAAAAGAACCATCGTTTTAATCAATGGTATTTTCTTTGCACAGCTTATCAGTGATTTACTTGCAACGGCTCTTTCAGTATTGCTTGTTTTGAAAGAGAAAAAAAGAATGATGTGCAATTCAATGTTAAGTTAAAGATTGAATTTCTAAATCGAAACAGGATATTGAACTGGAAAAAAGGGGGATTATTTATGAATTGCACAGAAGCATACAAGGAACATATTGAATACACATTTAATGCCTTTTGCAGAATTGTCATTCGTTATGCGGCTATCAACGCATGGCGTGACAGGGATAAACGACGGCAAAGGGAAATATCCTTTGAATACCTCACAGAAGAAAAGTTTTACCCGTTCAGTACATCAGACAAATATTTTACAGACCCCTACAAGCAATACCCGGTTATGATATGCGGTCAGATGGTTATCCTCACAAACGGGGAACTTGCCGAAGCCCTATCCTCTCTGCCGGAGAAAAGAAAGAAATCATCTACCTTTATTTTTTCGGGCATTATACACAACAGGAAATCGGGGAACTATACGGACGCTGCCGGAGTACGGCGTGGCATCACATACACAGTGCCTTAGAAATGCTGCATAAAGAAATGGAGGTTCTTTTCCATGAAGAATCCTAAACTTGTGCCATATGAAACGATTGTTAAAGCCACCAGTGGGGAGCCGGAAGCCGTCATTTTCTAAGAGCAAGATTCTACCAAAGTACCAAATTTCGCCTACCGGCTCACCACAAGCTGCCGCTGGCAGAAAAAGTAACAGGCAGGAACCCCAACAAAGATGGGATTACCTGCCTGTGCATTATTTCTTGAAAAGATCTGAGTGTGAACCGGTATCGATTAGGGTCAGCGTTAAAATATCATTTTCGATGAGATAAATTAACAGCCAGTCCGGCTTGATATGACATTCCCGAAAACCTGCAAGGTCTCCGGTCAGCCCATGGTCGTGATAGCGTTCTTCGAGCTGCCTGCCCTGACGCAGCAAGTTGACAACTTCATCCAGCAAAGAGATATCCAGCCCACGTTTTTTCATGAGTTTATAAGCCTTTTTATAGGCTGTGGTAAATTTGACCTGGTACATCAATCATCAAGAGCCGCTTTTAAATCTTCCATACTGGAATATCCTTTGACGTCAGGATCGCGGGAAATACGGCGGGCTTCTGCCATAGCATCAAGGGTTTTCTGGCTGTACGCTGGCATCTCCACGGCAAAGGGAAGTCCGCCGCGAAGGACGCATTGATACAGGAACATATTTACTGCACTGGACATATCCAGTCCGAGCCGGCTGAAAAGAGCCGAAGCTTCTTGTTTTATGCTGGCATCGATTCGAATCTGAGTTGGTGTTGTTGCCATTTGACTACCTCCTTTTTCTTCATTATATACGATATGGTTTACAATGTCAATCAAAACAAAAAATATCAAGATTTGCTAAATGGAATATGACATCAAGGTTTCTACGATCTGAGCCATTTCTTCAGGTGTTTCATTCCCACCACGTCTAATCCATTTAATTGATATATTCCAAAATCCACCGGTAAAAAACGAGAGCGCATATTCAGAATAATAAACCGGATTATCATCTATTCTTTTGTCCTCAAACATTTCGTGTAGCATCGGCAAATAATCATCAAATGCTATCAGTAATAATGGCAAAAGATTGTTTTTATCAAGTAGAATTAAAAAATCTGAATGTTGTTTACAAGTTGAAAAAAAGGCTTTTGCGATTGACAAGGTTGTAAGTTTATGCTCTTTGTTTAAACGATCGATATAGTCCTGGCACGTCCTGTCTAAATAAAACCGTAGCACATCTTCTTTGCTCTTGAAATTCCTATAAAAAGTTTTTCGATCTACCCCGGCCTTTTGCGCTAATTCCTTAATTGTAATATCAGAATAATTTTTAGTTTTCATTAAAATTTGTAAAGCCTTTACCAGCCATTCCTTAGATTGTAAAGATAAAAAACTATTACTCTTATTGCCCATGCTCCCACCTGCCACATTTTATATATGTTTGGGACACTTCGCCTTGGCGTAGTTGACCCCATATAGATTTTACATTATAATTTTAGGTGCCGCAAGTGTGGCATCTGATTTTAAGAATTGGAGGTGTGAAAATGTCAAATAAAATTGAAAATGCTTATAAGCTCTCCAAAAACATATACGATGATGCATTAACTCAAAAAAAATTGTGGGCGAAATTATATAACTATATTTTTTGGGGAGGAGTAGATAATCAAGAAATCTCCCAAAAAATATTAAGTATCATTCCAAAAGACTTCTCAGGCGTATTATTAGATGTTCCTGTTGGGACGGCTCAGTTTACAGTTGAAAAGTATGCTACTTTGCCATTTTCCCAAATAATATGTTTGGATTATTCAGAAGATATGCTCGTTCAAGCCAGATCAAGATTTGAAAAGCATCATATTTCAAATGTTCAATGTATTCAGGGCGATGTTGGTAATTTGCCCTTTGAAAGCCAGGTGTTTGATATATTAGTATCAATGAATGGCTTTCATGCTTTTCCCAATAAAGAGAAAGCCTTTAGCGAAACATTTCGTGTTTTGAAAAAAGGTGGTATGTTCATTGGATGCTTTTATGTTAAAGGGGAATGTAAACGAACTGATTTTTTGGTTAATAATGTACTTGCTCCCAAAGGATGGTTCACCCCTCCATTCCAGACTTTTTCGGATTTAAATAGATTTTTGGAAAAGAATTATTCAACTGTTAATATTTATCACGAACACTCCATTGCATATTTCTGGTGTAAAAAATAATTTCAAACCGCCCTTTTAACGGAAGATAGCTAATTATGGATAGTAGAATAGATGGTAACAGTTCAGCCTGCAACCGCGCACTTGCTGCGCGGTTAGCAGCCAATGAATTGGAGCAGCTGGGAATCCGCCTCTTTGCCGCAGGCAAACTTTAAAATGGGCGGATTCCGTAACAGTGAAGCCGGTAGGCTGAACTGTTACAATAGATGCAATTTATGGGCAGCAGTCGATTGATAAAAAAGACAGTATCAGCATTGAAAGTCAGTTTGAATTTTGCCGCTATGAGCTTAAAGGCGGTGAGGGTAAGGAATACAAAGACAAGGGTTACTCCGGCAAGAACATTGAGCGCCCCGACTTCCAGCGGCTTCTGCAGGACATCCGGCTGGGCCTGATTAAGCGGGTGATCGTCTACAAGCTGGATCGGATTAGCCGTTCCAGCGTGGACTTCGCAAAGCTCATGGAACTGTTCAAGCAGTATGATGTGGAGTTTGTGCCCTGCACAGAAAAAAATCAAGTGTGGGCGCTGTGGTTAGGCAGATAACAAAGCTGATAAGGTTTATTTTCCATGTAGCGCACTCCTGACATTACTGAAAACTGTTTCATGGGAAAGTCTTTCTTCCATCGTTGCCGCCTGCTTATCAGCTTCATCAAGTTTCATCTCTACATTATCTGTCAGACTAAGGTTTCCTGCCACTGTTGTCTTTACAAGGTCGTAGCAGAGCAGAAAGCAAGAACTACCTACGACAACATCCTGCGCCTTGTCAAAGACCCAGAAGTATGCGAACCAATTCGTTTCTTAAGGGAACGTGAAATCGTACACTATCAGCGTTTCGGTGAATCCTTAAGAATTGTCCAGGATCACTTAGACAGCAAGAACTTCTACGCCATTAACCCTGAGTTCGATATCCGTCCCCGCGACTGATATTTAACCCCAAAAGTTCCCTCTAAAACACCAAAGGGCAAAACCATTTCACCGGTTTTGCCCTATAACTTTGATATTTCTAATGAAGATTAGACAAATAACTGGAATCTGTACCTGTCTGTTATTGTGTCTCTGTCAATTTTTGTATCGCCTCATCCCTGGTCGCCACGAAAAAGAAGTCTTTCCCGTGATTGGCCTCATAGATAAAGTCCTTAAGAGGCTTACTGGTATAATGTGAATAGTCCCCATAAACAGCGACCTTCACATGATAATTAATAAACTTCTGGAGAATCTCACCCGCTATGCCTGTACTAAGGATAAAGAAATCCTCGCAAATAATATTCTTATCTATTACTATGTTTGCTACATTTGTCTCATACTTAACGGTCATCGCTAAGTCTAAAGCTGACTGTGTATCAATAATCACTATCTCGTCACTGGAAACAACTGCAAGCTCCATTCCGTTTACATTCAAGTGTTCAATATTCATAATCATAACTCCTAACTTCATTTTGCAGTACAAATTCCAGTTGAATACAGACTTTTACTTTAACAACACGAATACAATCAAAGCCGCGACAATCACAATGGCAATACCAAGAATGATAATCGGAAGCTTGGACATCTTCTCATCATCGTCGTCATAGTAATCGTCATCGTCGTCATCATAATCGTCATCATAATCATCGTCGATTTCTTCCTTGCGCTTAGGCTTGGGAGTCTGCTTCTTCTTCCCCTTCCCGTCACCAACGGCAAGCATCTCGTCATAGGCCTTGCGCATCTCTTCTTCCCGCTTCTTGCGCACCTTCTTGGGAGGTATGTTGGAATAGGTCTGTTCTTCCTCATCTTCCTCCTCGTCCCTGCTTTTTTCTATCTTCTTCTGGGGAACCTTGAACTTCTTCTTACAATTATAACATAAGAGATAATTTGGATCCTTTTTCCCCGGCGTTAATTCCTGACCGCATATTGGACATTTCATCAGAATGTGTTCCTCCTCCTAAATATAGTATAATTACAGTTCTTCCGTCAACTGACACAGAATTTCTCACGTATATGGTCATTATACTACATCCAACATAAAATATCAAAACTTTTACACTATTATTTAAACAAATATTTAAACAAAATATTTCTCTGCAATCTTCTTAAGCCGCTTTGGCTCTTTTTCATACCACTGGTCATAGGTGGTATTCTCCGCCTGAACCGCCTGTCCAAGCTCCACAAAAAATGCAGGAAGATCTTTTTCCAGCATCATTCCCAACTGCTGGCCGAACCGTTCCTCTCCCTCCCTGTCAGAACCATTTACATGGAAGGTAAACGCCGGCTCAACTACATTATTCACCCGCTTCACACCGCCGTGAAAGCCAAGGGTCCCAATCTGATGGGTTCCGCAGGAAGACGTACATCCGGAAATATGGATTCTCGGCAGCACTCTATCCGCAAAATCATGCTTCCTTACTTCCTTAATAATCTGCCAAAGAGCTCCCTGTGAATCGCGAAGCCCCACCTGGCAGATGGATGCTCCAATACAGGCAACGGAGGTCTCGAAAAGATTCTTTGCGCTGTCGGCAGTAATGGAAAGGACCTTCTTTACCTCGTCCCCATTCAGATTAATAAAATAGATCGTCTCGTCTGGCGCCAGACGAAGCTCAACCTCCTCCATATCCTTGACTGCCTCGTAAATCTCAGCAAACTTCGACGCCTGGGGCACTCCTCCGATTGGGTGGTAGGCCAGAGCATAAAGTCCCTTCTGCTTCTGAGGAAGCACTCTGCTTCCCAACTCCTTAAGCTCGTCAGAAGACAACTCTCCCCTTGGGGTTTTCTTAACCGGACACGGAGAAACATGGATTGTCAGGTCCTCTCCCGCCTTTACCAGCTCAAGTTTTTCAAGGTACGCCCTCCTATACCCGTCCACGCCAAGGGCTTCCTGCATATATCTGGTTCTCGCCTTTGCACGGCTCTCATAATTTCCATGGGCAACGAAGGTCTCAACCATGGCCCTCACATAGTATAGAACATCCGAGGGCGAAATCTGCTTGGCAACCCTGACGCCCATACGGGGATTGTTGCCAAGCCCGCCCGCGCTGTACACATCAAAGGTTCCGTTTGGTCTTGCCACGAATCCCAAGTCTCGGAAGGTTGCATGAGGCTCATTTGCAGGAGAGTTAGAGAAGCATACCTTAAGCTTTCTCGGAAGCCTCACCGTCTTAATCAGACCTAACAAAGCATCGGAAACCGCCAGGGCATAGGGCATCACGTCAAAGTATTCTCCTTCCTCCACGCCGGATAAAGGAGACACCATTACATTTCTTGGAAAATCTCCGCCTCCGCCCCTTGTGATAATTCCCACGTCAAAAGCCTTCTCCATGATTTCACAGACAGCCTCTGCACTGAGATTATGGAACTGTACAGTCTGGCAGGTGGTAAAATGCACCTTCTCTATCCCATAATCTTCGATGGAATCAACAATAAACTTTAATTTTTCCCGATCAAGACGCCCTCCCGGCAGACGCAGCCTTAACATACTCGCCTTGCCGCCCTTCTGCGCATAACTTCCGAAACCGCCGGAGAACCCCTTGTATTCCTTTGCGGTCACTTCTTTTGCGTAAAACTTATCTGTCATCTCACGAAACTCTTTTAGATCATCCCTGAACTCTTTTAACAACTCCTCCATGCTCTTACCTCCCATCCTGTTATTCCTTTAGTTTCGCAGGCTCAGTATTCCTTCCATCAGTATCTTTGCATCATCTAAAATATAGTCAAAGGCTCCTGCTTTATAGAGGTTAATCACAATCAATCCCACCGGTACGGCAAAGATCATCGCGAATACTCCGCCCGCCTTATATCCGGCATACAACAATAACAGCGTGACCAGGGGCTTTAAACCCATGCTGTCCCCCACTAACTTAGGCTGAATCAACTGCCGCACCAACTGAGTGACACCGTACAATATAAGAAGCCCTGCTACCATCTTATAATTGCCCATCATAAACTTATACACCGCCCATGGAATCAAGGCCGTCCCCGTCCCAAAGAAGGGAAGGAAGTCCAGAAAGGCAATCAAAAACGCCAGCAGAAAGGCAAAATGAATCTTAAGTACCAGAAATCCAACCAGCAATAGTATATAGACCACTACCATAATCTTGAGCTGCGCCTTAAAATATCCCCCCACCGCATATTTCAGGTTATCCATTACCATGGTCATACGGCTCACCAAGGCATTAGGGGCGATTCTCTTTGCCCACATGAGCACCTCCTCACGCTCGGCAATGAAGAAATAGGCTGAGATGAATGTCACAATCGTTGCGATTAAGGCAGGGGGGATTCCCTTGGCAAGCCTTCCGGCCGCGGACACCGTGGGCTCGCTGAGCTTTCCGATAATATCCCCCATGGTCTTCTCCAGATTGTCCATCATCGTATGCCAGCCCTCCTGCACGCCCACCGGAAGCAGCCGAAAGATGCCGTTTAAGCTCTCCCCGATGGTTTCCATCCCTGATTCCAGGTCCTGGTACATGTCCGGCATATTCTGTATCAGACTTACCACCTCACGGGTGACAGCGCTGGCAAGCAGGTAAATGATCAGCCCCACCATTCCCAAAACACCAATAATGATCAGCGCAGAGCCCCATTTCTTAATAAGCTTCACCCGCTTCTCAAGCCAGTTCACCATAGGGCTTGCAATAGACGCAATGACCCATCCGATGACAAAGGGCATAAAAAAGCCAAGAAGCTTGTATCCAAAATAAAGGCACAAGACCGTCCCAATCAGGCTGAACGTAAGACTTACCGCCACCTTCCAGTAAGGACGGGTATCCTGCATCTGTTCTTTAAAATTCATCTCCACCTATTATTCACCTCTTTTTAACGAAATATCCTCCTGAGTCACATATTCAGATATTCCTTCTCCGCCAGCTCCCAAAGCTCATCCCTTCCCTGCTTCGTAACCGAAGAAAATGGGATGACCGTGGTTCCTTGCGAAAGCCCCAGACCTTGCCGAACCGCCTTGACCTGCTTATCCTTCTGGCTTCTCTTAATCTTATCAAGCTTCGTAGCAATGATAATCGGCTGATATCCCTGGGAAACAATCCAGTCATACATCATCTTATCATTTGCCGACGGGTCATGCCGGATGTCAATCAAAAGGAACACGGCCCGAAGCTGCTTCGAGCCATGAAGATACCTCTCAATCATCCGTCCCCATTTCTGCTTTTCCTGCTCAGACACCTTGGCATATCCGTATCCGGGAAGGTCCACCAGGTAGAACTCCTGATTGATATTGTAAAAATTAATGGTCTGGGTCTTCCCCGGTGTGGCGGAAATGCGGGCGTAGGATTTCCGGTTCATCAGCGTATTAATCAGCGACGATTTCCCTACGTTTGATTTGCCTGCAAATGCAATCTCCGGCAGGGTATTGTCCGGCAGCTTGCTGGTGATTCCGCATACGGTTTCCAAATCTACATTCTTTATAATCATGTCTTTTCCTCATTATTTCTTAGCCTTCGCCGTCTTGCCCCGCCCAGACAGCGCTGTTTTAAGCACCTCGTCCATGCGGCTCACCGGAATAATCTTCAGGCCTCTGGTAATCTCATGGGACAACTCCTCCACGTCTGATACATTTTCCTTGGGGATAATAACCGTCTTAATACCTGCATTCTTGGCTGCCAATAGCTTCTCCTTCAAACCTCCGATGGGCAGCACCCTTCCCCTCAGGGTAATTTCACCGGTCATGGCAACGTCCGCCCTTGCCTTCTTTCCCGTAATCGCAGACATCATGGCCGTGGCCATAGTAATTCCCGCCGACGGACCGTCCTTTGGAACCGCGCCCTCCGGTATATGGATGTGTATGTCATGCTCTTTGAAGAAATTCTCGTCAATCTTGTGCTCTTTGCTGACAGAACGGATATAACTGATTCCAGTTCTGGCAGACTCCTTCATCACATCTCCCATCTGGCCGGTTAAAAGCACCTCGCCTTCCCCTGGCATGATATTTACCTCAATCTGGAGGGTATCTCCGCCTACACTGGTCCAGGCCAGTCCCCTGACAATCCCCACCTCATCTGAATCATTTGCCATCTGATAAATATACAACTCCTTGCCCAGATAGTGGGAGAGATTACGCTCCGTCACACGGATAGACTCCTTCTTCATTTCCAGAATCTCTCTTGCCGCCTTCCTGCAGATATCCCCAAGCTTTCTCTCCAACTGGCGTACGCCGGCCTCCTTGGTATAGTTGCGGGCTATCCTCCACAGAGCCTTCTTGCTGATGCTAAGCTGTTGGGGTTTCAGTCCATGCTTCTCCAACTGCTTGGGAATCAAATGCTCTGTGGCGATATGCATCTTCTCATTCTCCGTATAACTGCTGACCTCAATAACCTCCATACGGTCCAGAAGAGGTCTTGGGATTGGCTGTAGGGTGTTGGCCGTAGCGACGAACAATACCTCTGACAAATCAACGGGTACCTCAAGATAGTGGTCGCGGAACTTTCGGTTCTGCTCACTGTCCAGCACCTCCAAAAGCGCTGAGAAGGTATCCCCCTTGTAATCATTGCTGACCTTATCAATCTCGTCTAAGAGCATCAGAGGATTCTTCACCTCCGCCTGCCTTAAGCCGCTTGCAATCCTTCCCGGCATGGCGCCCACATAAGTCTTTCTGTGTCCCCGAATCTCGGCCTCATCCCGCACGCCTCCTAAAGAAATACGCACATAGGGCTTATTAAGCGCCCTTGCAAGAGACTTGGCGATGGAGGTCTTTCCCGTTCCAGGAGGGCCGGCAAGACAAAGGATGGGTGTATTCCCCTTCTTAGTCAATGTCCTGACAGCAAGGAACTCCAACACTCTTTCCTTGACTTTCTCAAGGCCGTAGTGGTCCTCCTCCAATATCTTCTTCGCTGACTCAATATCCTCCGATTCCTCACACACCTTATCCCAGGGCATCTCAAGCATGGTCTCGATATATGTGCGAATCACGCCGTTTTCCGCCTGACTTCCCAAGGTATTCTGGAATCTGCGAATCTCCTTTTTCAGCTTTTTCTTAACCTCCTCCGACGCCTCAAGATCATCCGTCTTCTGCTGAAATTCCTCCCCGTCCGAGAGAGTACTGTCATCCCCAAGTTCTTCTCGGATCAGCTTCGCCTCTTCCCGAAGGATATACTCCCTCTGGTTTTTGTCCACCCTCTTCTTGACCTTTGCCTGAATCTCATCCTTCACATTCATAATCTGAATCTCGTTCATCAATTTAAAGGACAAAAGCTCATAACGCTTAACCAGGTCAGTCTCCTCCAAAAGCTGCTGTGCGTCCGTATAAGAAAAAGGCACGTTAGCACCAATCACATCCACCAGTTTTTTAAGGACGCCGATATTCTCTATCTGAGCGGCAAGCTCTTTGGACAGCTTGGGATTCTTTGACAGATATTCCTTAAAAATGTCCTTAAGCCCCCGAAGCATTGCCTCTGTGTTCGGCAGGTCCGTATCACTGTCCGTATCCGGTATCACAGTGATATTTGCCCGTAAATATGGTTCTTCAAATTCAATAGTATTGATATACGCCCTTTCTTCCCCTGTAATCAGAACCCTGCTTACCTTCCTCGGCAGTTTAATAATCTGACGGACCGTCGCCACACATCCCGTCCGGTACACATCGGTAAGCTCTGGCTCCTCCACGTCCCCATCCTTCTGTGCGGTCAGGAAAATCTTCTGATTTCCCTCCACAACCTCCTCGATTGCCTTGACCGACTTAGGACGGCTGACGTCGAAATGGCGAACCATCTCCGGCAGAATCGTAATCCCTCTTAAAGCCACCATTGGAAGACTCATCGTCTCTCTGTTCATAAACAATTCTCCTCTAAGAATTTAGCTAATAAATATTCATGTATTAAGAAAAAGAATCCCGCTTGCGAGATTCTCCGCTTACGGCGGATGCAAATAAACGCACCCGCCTCTTATTCTTTCTTATATCTGCGCTTTCTATGCGCTCTCGGATCTGACTGATATACGCTCACACTCCGGTTCTCCAATTCCTTTCACAGCGTCTGCCGTAATTCGGCAAGCCTTCAGTGAATCGTCTGACGGTGCTTTATACATAATATCCATCATGATATTCTCCATAATCGCCCGTAATCCTCTGGCTCCCGTTTTCCTCTTTAATGAAGTCTCGGCAACCGCTTTAAGAGCCTCCTCGTCAAAGGTCAAATCAACACCATCAAGCTCAAGCATCTTTTGATACTGCTTCACAATGGCATTCTTGGGCTCTGTCAAAATCCGAATCAGGGCCTCCTCATCCAGCATCTCCAATGCAACCGTAACCGGAACACGGCCTACCAGCTCAGGAATCAATCCAAACTTCACAAGATCCTGGGGCAGCACCTGACTTAACAGTCTGTCAACGTCATTCTCATGCTTATCGCCAATCTCCACATTAAAGCCAATAGACTTCCGGTCAATCCGCTTCTCGATAATCTTGTCAATCCCTTCAAATGCGCCGCCGCAGATGAAAAGAATATTGGTCGTATCAATCTGGATTAACTCCTGATGGGGATGCTTCCTGCCTCCCTGTGGCGGTACATTGGCTATGGTGCCCTCCACAATCTTAAGAAGCGCCTGCTGTACACCCTCGCCGGACACATCTCTAGTAATAGAGGGATTCTCTGATTTTCTCGTAATCTTGTCAATCTCGTCAATATAGATAATACCATACTCCGCCCGGTCAATATCACCGTCTGCGGCCTGGATAATCTTCAGAAGAATGTTCTCAACATCCTCCCCCACGTACCCTGCCTCTGTAAGCGCCGTGGCGTCAGCGATTGCAAAGGGAACGCCTAAGATACGGGCAAGGGTCTGGGCAAGCAGAGTCTTGCCGCAGCCCGTAGGTCCGAGCATCAGAATATTGCTCTTTCCCAGCTCTACTCCTAAGTCCCTTCCCGCCATAATCCTCTTATAGTGATTGTACACAGCAACCGACAGAACCTTTTTCGCCTCGTCCTGGCCGATTACGTATTCATCCAGAAACTCCTTGATCTCCTCAGGCTTCAACAGATTAATATCCGAAAATGGATTCCACTGCCGCTCGTCGCCAAATTCAAATTCTTCCTCCAGAATCTCGGTACAGACATCGATACATTCATCACAGATATAGGCCCCGTTGGGTCCTGCAATCAACTTGCGCACCTGATTCTGCGTCTTATTACAGAACGAACACCTGACTTGATCATCGTTCCTTCCTACCATTCTCTCACCTCGTCTAAGGGACATTCTTCTAAAAGCTTAACGGCTCTTGATGACTTCGTCAATCAGACCGTATTCCTTCGCTTCCTCTGCCGACATGAAGTTATCTCGATCCGTATCCTCACTGATCACCTCTATCGGCTGTCCCGTATTCTCTGATAATATTCGATTCAATCTCTCGCGGGTACGCAAAATATGCTTTGCGGCAATCTCAATCTCCGTTGCCTGCCCCCGCGCTCCTCCTGACGGTTGATGGATCATGATCTCAGCATTAGGCAGAGCCAGTCTCTTTCCCTTTGTTCCTCCTGCCAGCAGGAAGGAGCCCATACTAGCCGCCATACCGATACAGATGGTTTCAATATCACACTTAATATACTGCATCGTATCATAGATGGCAAGACCTGCCGTCACAGAGCCTCCCGGACTGTTGATATACAGATGGATATCCTTCTCCGGATCCTCTGCCTCTAAAAATAACAACTGGGCAACTACAACACTTGCCGATACGTCGGATACTTCCTCTCCAAGAAAAATGATCCTGTCTTTCAATAATCTTGAATAGATGTCGTAGGACCGTTCCCCACGGCTTGTCTGTTCAATGACATAAGGTACTAAACTCATGTATCTGCCTCCTTATTCGTGACAGCGCTTATTTTTCCACAGCATTCTCTACAAGGAAGGTAATCGCCTCCTGAACCGCGATATCCTCCTTCATGCGCTCTTTCTCTCTGTCACCCATGGTCTCTTTCATCTTATCCGCTTCCATCCGGTACATTTCAGCCATCTTCTGAATCTCCTCGTCGATTCTTTCCTCGCTGACTTCGATATTCTCTGCCTTCACGATTGCCTCTAATACCAGACGTGTCTCAATACTCTTAACTGCCTGAGGTCTCATATCCTCCACAAGCTTATCCGCAGATAAACCGGTGAACTGGAAGTACTGCTCCATGGTAAGCCCCTGACTCTTAATTCTCCGTGCAAAATCCTCAGCCATCTGCGCTATCTGAGTCTCAATCATAGCCTCCGGCAATTCATACTGTGCGTTCTTCACAGCCTGCTCAACCGCTTCATCCTCCTGCTTCTCCTTGCCCTCAGCCTCTTTCTTCTTGGCTATGGTCTTCTTAAGATCTTCCCTGTATTCGGCAAGAGTATCAAACTCAGATACCTCAGAGGCGAACTCGTCGTCAATCTCTGGAATCTCTTTCGCCTTAATCTCATGTATTTTACACTGGAATACTGCATCCTTGCCCTGAAGCTCCTTTGCATGGTACTCCTCTGGGAAGGTAACCTTCACTTCCACATCTACTCCGGTATTAACGCCAATCAACTGTTCCTCAAATCCAGGGATAAAGGAACCAGAGCCAATCTCCAGAGGATGGTTCTCGCCCTTGCCGCCCTCAAAAGCAACACCGTCTACAAAGCCTTCGTAATCAAGGATGACCTCATCCCCGTTCTGCACCGGACGATCCTCTACCGTAACCTGTCTCGCATTCTTCTCTGCTTCTTCCTTAAGTTTTGCGTCAATCTCGTCCTCTGTCACGTCTACGTCATACTTCTCAACCTTAAGTCCCTTGTACTCTCCAAGAGTTACCTCTGGCTTTAATGCAACCGTAGCCGTAAAGATAAACGGCTTGCCCTTCTCTGCCTGAACCACGTCAATCTGAGGTCTGGATACGATAGATTCCTCACACTCGTCATATGCCTCCCCATAAGCCTTGGGAATCAGCTCATTCGCCGCGTCGTCATAGAAAATCTCCGCACCGTACATCTTCTCAACCATCTGGCGCGGAACCTTACCCTTACGGAATCCTGGAATTGCAATCCTATTCTTCTGCTTCTTATATGCACTCTGAAGTGCTTTTTCAAAATCATCGGCAGAAACTTCAATCGTAAGTTTTGCCATGCTTTTCTCTAACTTCTCTACCTGTAAGCTCATCTACTATTTCCTCCTGTTTCTATCCTGTCCCCTGGTAGTATGGAACAAGGCATACTACAATTCATTCACCAAAGAAGTATAACACAAACCTCTCTAAATATCCAGTATTATTTCGTCTCATATACGATGGATTCCGCAATCTCCTTCGCCTTTGCAGGCCCTGACAGAACCTCAATCAGCTTCAATGCAAAATCAATGGCAGTTCCCACGCCGCGGCTGGTAATAATGTTCCCATCCACAGTGACAGAGCCTCCGGAGATCACCGCACCTTGAATCTCCTTCTCCACGGAAGGATAACAGGAGATGCGTTTCCCCTTGAGAAGCCCCATATTGCCAAGCACCGTAGGCGCAGCGCAGATGGCGCCGATCTTTTTGCCCTCGTCATAGAAGCCCTTTACTACCCTTCGCACTCCCGCGTGGGCCTCCAGATTCTTCGTTCCTGGCATCCCGCCCGGCAGTACAATCATATCTGACTCCACAAAATTCACTTCCTCGAACAGATCCTCAGTCTGCACGTTGATTCCATGAGCGCCGTGTACCGTATAGTCCTCCATAATCGAAACCGTATCTACATAGATAGTCGCACGCCTCAGCAGATCTACCACGGTTAATGCCTCGACTTCTTCAAATCCATCAGCAAGGATCACACTCACTTTCTTCATTTTCTCATCCCCTTTTTATTTTTTCATTTACATTTAGAATCTCTTATATTATGATGTAGGCAGCCATATAATAATCAAAATTATCAAATCAGGAGGTTTCCCAATGGAAATTGAACGCAAATATCTTGTACCCAAACTTCCCGAACATCTGGAGCATTACCCCTGCCGCATAATCTCCCAGGGGTACTTAAACACCGATCCTGTGGTACGCATCCGCCAGGATGACCATAAGTACGAGCTTACCTACAAATCAAAAGGCTTCCTGGCAAGGCAGGAATACAACCTTCCCCTCAACCGAGAAGCCTATGAACATCTTCTCACCAAAATTGACGGTCGTTTCATCCAGAAGAAACGTTACATGCTTCCCCTTCCTAACGGCCTGACAGCAGAGCTTGACGTCTTTGAGGGAGACTTAGCTCCCCTCATTCTTGTGGAGGTAGAATTTGCTTCCGAGGAGGATGCCAATTCCTTCACTCCTCCGTCATGGTTCGGTGAAGACGTCACATTTTCCGAAAAATACCACAACAGCAGCTTAAGCCAGCTCTAATCTGACATGGCGAAACCATCATGGACCGCGTTCATTGCCTTATCAATATCCTTCTTCGGCACCAGTACTGTAATCCGAATCTCTGATGTGGAGATCATATTGATATTAACCCTGGAATTGTAGAGGGACTCAAACATCTTCGCCGCCACGCCGGGATTGCTCATCATTCCTGCGCCAACGACTGACAACTTCGCCACATCCTCATTCCACGTAATGTCCTTGATGGTCAATCGCTCTTTATTCTCCTCCAATGTACGGATTGCCGCCTTCAAATCGTCCGACGCCACTGTAAACGAGATATCCTTTGTCCCCTCCCGTCCCACGGACTGGAGGATGATATCCACATTGATGTTATTCTTGGCCAGGGTATCAAAGATACGGAACGCGATTCCCGGCCTGTCCTCCACTCCGATTACAGAGATTCTTGCCGTATTCTGATCGGCAGCCACACCGGTCACTAATAGTTTTTCCACTCCTTTTGCCTCCTTGACTACGGTTCCCTCCGAATGGTTCAGGCTGGACCGCACAACCAGTTCTACATTATATTTCTTCGCCATCTCCACCGAGCGGTTGTGGAGTACCCTTGCCCCAAGGCTTGCCAACTCCAGCATCTCATCATAGGTGATGGTGTCAATCTTCTTTGCATTCTTAACCACCCTTGGGTCTGCGGTGTACACACCGTCCACGTCCGTATAAATCTCACATTTATCCGCATGAAGCACAGCCGCAAGGGCAACGGCCGTGGTGTCCGAGCCGCCCCTTCCCAATGTGGTCACATCATCATACTTGTTCACTCCCTGGAAGCCGGTCACAATCACAATCTTTCTGGAATCCAGCTCATGAAGGATTCTCTCCTTCTCCACACGCTTAAAACGGGCGTTGCCGTACCGAGAGGTGGAATGCATCCGCACCTGAAACCCATTGAGGGACACAGCCGGAACATCCAAGGACTGCAAGGCCATGGCCATCAAGGATACTGATACCTGCTCACCTGTGGTCAGCAGCATGTCAAGCTCCCGCTTCTTCGCTTTAGGATTGATGGTCTTTGCAAGGGCTAACAGCTCGTCCGTGGTATCTCCCATGGCTGAGAGCACCACCACCACGTCATGGCCTTCCTTATAATCTTCAATGCATCTCCTGGCAACATTAAAAATTCTCTCTTTATTGGCTACGGAGCTGCCTCCGAATTTCTTTACGATCAGCATAGTTCCTCCTCAAGCAGATGACTTATCAGCCGGTATCCATCCCTAAAACTTCTGCCTGTCAGGGCGGCTGTCTTCTCAGAATATTCTTCTGCCCCTTCTATTGGTTTTGTACTGTCATACAACAGATAAGGAACCGGCTCGCCTGTATGGGTGCGGACTTCAATAGGTGTTGGATGGTCCGGTAAAAGCAAAAGCCGGAAATCCTCCCCTGAGGCTTCAAGCCCTTCAAGGACAACTCTTAGTACCTTCCCGTCTACATTTTCGATTGCAGTTATCTTATCTTCTGTAAGCCCCTAATGCCCCATCTCGTCCGGCGCCTCCACATGGATATATGCGAAATCATACCCAGCTTTCGTAAGGGCATCCAAAGCGGCGCGCGCTTTTCCCTCATAGTTGGTGTGAAGCCCGCCGTTTGCACCCTCCACGAAAATACGGTCCATCCCTGCGCCTACCGCAATTCCCTTCAGCAGATCCACCGCGGAGATCATCACGCCTTTCTTTTTGGTGCGTTCTTCAAAGGAGGTGAGGGAAGGCTTCCTCCCTGCGCCCCAGAACCAGGCGGAGTTGGCGGGCCTTTGCCCCTTCCTTCTTCTCTCCTCGTTCAGAGGATGGTTTTTCAGAATCTCATAGCTTTTCTCCATCATATCCCTAAGAATCCTATCCTTAGGAAGATAGTCCCCAATCCCCTTTGTAAGGATATCGTGGGGCGGCGTAAGCTCTGCTGCCGTACCGTCCTTCTGAATCAAAAGATGGCGGTAGCTGGTGCCCACATAGAACTCGTACCCTTCTGCCTTAAGCCCCTCCTTCAAGGCGGCCACCAGAATGGCTGCATCCTTTGTCTCAATCTCGTCAGAGCTGTGGTCTAACATCACCTGGTCTTCATAGTCGCCCTCCTGCTCAGACAATGTCACAAGGTTGCACCGGAAGGAAACATCCGTATCCGCCATATCGACTCCGATACTCAAAGCCTCCAGCGGGGATCTTCCGGTATAGAAAATCTTGGGGTCATAACCCATGACCGACAGATTGGCCGTATCACTCCCTGGCGCCATCCCCTCCGGAACCATGGACGCCATGCCAAGCTCTGATACCCGTGCAAGTTTATCCATCACCGGAGTATGGGCCGCCTCAAGGGTCGTCCTTTTATTAAGTTCCTCAAGCGGTCGTCCTGCCATCCCGTCGCTTAAAATAATAATGTATTTCATTGGCTTCTCACCTACCCCTCCACACGAATCATATGAAGGATTTGCTCACGATAAATATTCGCCCTGGTCACATAATCCCCCTCCATCATGACCGGAGTGACAATACCAAATTCTCCCAAAAGGCCCTCTGCCTTAATAATCTCAATGTCTCCAAAGGAGTCCTGAAGCCTTGGAAGCATCTCATCTTCATTTCCCTTAAACCGGATAAAGAACCGACGTTTCGCGTCCGCCTTATCCTCAAGCTTAAGCTTCTCCTGCTTCCACATGGTCATGATATTTCGGTTTAAATGCTTCGCCGCATCCACCACGTCTGCAACAACCGCGCTGGCCGTGGGAAGCTTTCCTGCGCCGCTTCCGTAAAACATGGCGTCTCCCAGCACATTTCCATGGACGAAAATAGAATTAAAGACTCCATTTACATTATAAAGAGGATGCTCAGGATACAGCATACAGGGAGCTACGATGGCATGAAGACGGTTCCCCCCATGGCGTTTGCTGGACGCCAGCAGCTTGATGGTGGTTCCCATAGCCTTGGCGTACTTCATATCCTCCACCGTAATCTCGGTAATTCCTTCGCAGTAAATGTCCTCGAAGTCTACCTGCTGCCCCGAAATCAAAGAAGACAGAATCGCAATCTTACGGCAGGCGTCATAGCCCTCCACGTCCGCCTCCGGATTGCGCTCAGCGTAACCATTTGCCTGGGCCTCCTTTAAGACCGTGTCATAGTCCGCCCCTTCATAGAACATCTTTGACAGCATATAGTTGGTGGTTCCGTTAAGGATACCTGTAATCTCCTCAATCTCGTCTGCCGTAAGAGAAGAATTTAAGGGTCGGATGATGGGAATTCCTCCCCCAACACTGGCTTCAAACAGAAAATTGATGTTATTCTCCTTAGCAATGGACAAAAGCTCAGCCCCGTGCTTTGCCACCAGGGCCTTGTTGGACGTGGCCACGCTCTTTCCAGCCAGAAGGCACTTCTTCACAAAGGTGTAAGCCGGCTCAATGCCTCCCATTACCTCCACCACAATCTTGATGTCCTCATCCGAAAGAATGGTATCGAAATCATGGACAATCATATCCTGCACAGGGTCCCCAGGAAAATCCTTTAAGTCCAGGACATACTTGATTTTAAGCTCGTCCCCGATTCTCTGGTTGATACGCGCGCCGTTGGTGTTCACCACCTCCACCACGCCTGAGCCAACCGTTCCATATCCCAAAACTGCTATATTTACCATCTGTTTGTCCCTCCTCTAACTATTCACCGTCTGTTTCAGATAGGCATTCATAAATAGATCGATATTGCCGTCCAACACGGCCGTCACGTTGCTGTTCTCCACATTGGTCCTGTGGTCCTTCACCATGGTGTAGGGCTGCATCACATAAGAACGAATCTGATTGCCAAAGCCAATCTCCTTTACTTCTCCTCTAATATCTGACACCTTATCCGCCTGGGCCTGCTCTTTTAAAAGCTTAAGCTTTACTTTGAGCATCTGCATGGCCTTCTCCCTGTTGTGATGCTGTGACCGTTCATTCTGGCACTGTACCACAATACCGGTAGGCAAATGAGTGATACGGATTGCGGAGGAGGTCTTATTGACATGCTGTCCCCCTGCGCCGCTTGCTCGATAGGTATCAATCTTCAAATCATCCTCTGCAATCTCGATATCCAGTTCTTCTTCAATGTCCGGCACCACGTCGCAGGAGGCAAAGGAGGTCTGCCGCTTGCCCGCCGCGTTAAAGGGAGAGATTCTCACCAGACGGTGAACTCCCTTTTCTGATTTGAGATACCCGTAGGCATTCTCACCGTTTACCTCAAAGGTTACGGCCTTCGTCCCTGTAATATCCCCGTCCAGATAGTCCAGCACCTGAATGGAGAAGCCCTTTCTCTCTGAAAAGCGGCTGTACATCCGATAAAGCATACTAGCCCAGTCACAGGATTCCGTCCCCCCTGCGCCTGCGTGGATGGTTACGATCGCATTGCAGGAATCATACTCGCCGGACAGAAGGGTCTGAATCCGAAGCCCTTCAAACACACCCTCAAACTCCTTAATCTCCGCCCCAATCTCCTCTGCCATGGATGGGTCGTTCTCCTCATAACCCATCTCAATCAGCAGACAGATATCGTCATAGGCTGTATACAGCTTCTTAATGGTCTCCACCTGCTCCTTAAGATACTTTAACTCCTTCATGAAACGCTGGGACTCCTCCGGTTCATCCCAGAAGCCTGGTTCTTCAATCTTTCGCTCTAGTTCTTCAATCCGTCTTTCCTTCCCTGCCAGGTCAAAGTGAATCCCTCATCTCGGCAAGAGGTTCTTCATATGCATTCATCAGTGTCTTGAACTGATCCAATTCAACCATCTTATCACCTCTTTCATATTTTCTATTCTAAATATTTCCCAATGCCAACGTCAGACTACTTACGCCCGCAGCACTGCTTGTACTTCTTACCGCTTCCGCATGGGCATGGGTCGTTGGGGTAAACCTTCTTATCCACCCTCTTCTTTGGCGCGCGGGCGGCGCTCTCATCTCGGTTGGTTCCCGTCACCTTTGCCACCTGCTCACGCTCTACCTTCTGTTCAATCCGGATGTGGAACAGTGCGCGGATGGTATCTGCCGCAATTCCCTTAGTCATCTCGTCGAACATATCATACCCGATCATCTTGTACTCCACCTTAGGGTCCCGCTGGCCGTAAGCCTGAAGTCCAATTCCCTGACGAAGCTGGTCCATGTCGTCGATATGGGCCATCCACTTGGCGTCAATGACTTTGAGAAGGAATACTCTCTCCACTTCACGAATCTGCTCTGGCTCAGGAAATTCCGATTCCTTCGCTTCATATGCCTTGGCAGCACGCTCTTTTAAGAGATGCTTCAATTCCTTCTGCCCCATTCCCCTTACGTCTTCTTCTGTCACCGCCGCAATGGGAATGGTATTGTGGATGGTTAGATTCAGCTCTGCCAAGTTCCATTCATCATAGTCCTGGTCCTTTCCGGTCACCATATCCACCACATTCTCCACATACTCATTCATCATATGGAAAATGGAGTCCCGCATATTCTCTCCGTCAAGGACTCGACGTCTTTCTTCATATATAATCTCTCTCTGCTCATTCATAACCTGGTCGTAATCTAAGAGATTCTTACGAATTCCAAAGTTATTGGCCTCAATCTTCTGCTGCGCCTTCTCAATGGCGCTTGAGAGCATCTTATGTTCAATCTGTTCCCCGTCCTCTACGCCCAGAGCCGTAAATATGTTCATCAGCCTTTCAGAGCCAAACAGACGCATCAGATCATCCTCCAGGGAAATGTAGAACCTGGACTCTCCCGGATCTCCCTGACGTCCAGAACGTCCTCGAAGCTGATTGTCGATACGCCTGGACTCATGCCGCTCTGTACCGATAATCTTAAGTCCCCCAGCCGCCTTTGCATCGTCGTCCAGCTTAATATCCGTACCACGGCCAGCCATGTTGGTGGCAATGGTCACGGCGTCATGAACGCCTGCCTGAGCAACGATCTCTGCCTCCATCTCATGGAACTTGGCATTTAAGACGTTGTGCTTAATCCCCCGTCTTTTAAGCATACCGCTTAAAAGCTCGGAATTCTCGATGGTGATGGTACCCACAAGAACCGGCTGGTGCCTTCCATGGGCCTCCTCAATAGCGTCGCAGACTGCCTTGAACTTCTCCTTCTGTGTCTTATACACCGCATCATCCAAGTCTTTTCTCTGTACCGGCACATTGGTGGGAATCTCGATAACATCCATTCCGTAGATTTCACGGAACTCCTTCTCCTCCGTCAGAGCCGTACCAGTCATACCTGATTTCTTTGCAAATTTATTAAATAAGTTCTGGAAGGTGATGGTTGCAAGGGTTCGGCTCTCCCGCTTCACCTTCACATGCTCCTTTGCCTCAATAGCCTGGTGCAGACCGTCGGAATAACGGCGGCCCGGCATGATACGTCCTGTGAACTCGTCTACGATTAAGACCTCGTCCTCCTTCACCACATAATCCTTGTCCTTGAACATCAGGTTATGGGCGCGCAGAGCCAGTATAATATTGTGCTGAATCTCTAAGTTCTCAGAATCGGCAAGGTTCTCAATATGGAAGAACTTCTCCACCTTCTTGACGCCGTCCTCAGTGAGATTGATATTCTTCTCCTTCTCATTGACGATAAAATCTCCCGTCTCCTCAATGTCCTCACCCATGATGGCGTTCATCTTGCTGAACTCTCCGCTTGCCTCCCCGCGCTCTAACTGGCGTGCCAGAATATCGCAGGCCTCATAGAGCTTCGTAGACTTGCCGCTCTGTCCGGAAATAATAAGAGGCGTTCGGGCCTCGTCGATTAACACAGAGTCCACCTCGTCGATGATGGCGAATTTCAAGCCCCTCTGCACGAGCTGCTCCTTATAAATCACCATGTTATCCCGCAGATAATCAAAACCAAGCTCATTGTTGGTTACATAAGTAATGTCACAGTTGTAAGCCGCGCGTCTCTCGTCATTGTCCATGCCATTAAGCACCACGCCTACCGTCAGTCCCAGGAATTCATGGATCTGTCCCATCCACTCGGCGTCACGCTTGGCCAGATAATCGTTGACCGTTACCACATGGACACCCTCTCCTGTCAGCGCGTTCAAATAAGCCGGAAGGGTAGACACCAGCGTCTTTCCTTCACCTGTACGCATCTCTGCAATACGGCCCTGGTGCAGAATAATACCTCCGATAATCTGGACGCGGAAATGCCTAAGCCCAATTACACGCACAGAAGCCTCCCTCACGACAGCATATGCCTCAGGCAAAATGTCGTCAAGGGTTGCTTCGCCGTTTTGAAGCCTCTTTTTAAATTCCCTGGTCTTATCTTTCAATTCACTATCCGATAACTTCTTAATCTCCGGCTCAAGTGCCTCGACTGCGTCTACAATCGGGTAGATTCTCTTTAACTCATTTTCGCTATGCGTTCCGAATAATTTTTGCATTAACCCCATATTGATAATAGCTCCTTATCACTAATTTAGCCATGGTAAACCACTTTATCCTACATAATAACACTATCTATAGGGCAATTCAACTAATTTATAAAGTGTTTACAAACTGTTAATTTTCATTTCGAGGTTTAAAAGACGCAGGTTTCGCCATAACTTTTTACAATCTCATATGGAATTTTCCCCCCAAAAAGGTCTAACGCACTGCCAATCGTAAAATCGAGCTTACCTTTGGAAATCTCGCCAAAATGTTCCAAATCGGAAAGCTTTCCGATTCCCCCCGCATAGGTAATGGGTATATCATGCTTTTCGCCCAACAGCTTAACCAGCTTATCTTCTATACCAGAAGCCTTCCCCTCCACGTCTACGCCATGCACCAGGAATTCGTCGCAGTATCCCGCGATTTTATCAAGGATTTCCCCCGTAAGCCTTACATTAGTAAAGGTCTGCCAGCGGTTAGTCACAATGTAATAGCCATCGTTCTTTCTCCTGCAGCTTAAATCAATCACAACATGCTCTTTCCCTACCGCCCTCCTAAGCTCGTCCATAAGATCCCAGTGAATCTTTCCGTCCTTAAAAACATAGGAGGTAACAATCACATGGCTTGCCCCTGCTTCAATGTACTCCTCTGCATTTTCGGCGGTAATCCCTCCGCCAATCTGCAAGCCTTTTGGATACGCCGCCAATGCTTTCATGGCCTGCTGCCTGGTCTTCTCATAATATTTTGAGGACGGCGGGTTTAAAAGAATCACATGCCCTCCCCTTAACCCGTCCTTCTGATAGAGTCTCGCAAAGTAATCCGCATCCTGCCTGGCTGTAAAATTTTCCACTGCCTGGTCATTTTCGTCATTAAGGCTGCCGCCCACAATCTGTTTCACTTCTCCGTTATGGATATCGATACATGGTCTGAATCTCATAGGGCCTCCTTATTAATACCGGTTGTCAAAAATACGGGTGGACTTCTTCTCACTCCTTGGCAGATCCCCAATGGGAACCGGCTTCACATTTACCGTAACGCCAATCTTGCTCTTGAACTCCTGCTGAATAACCTTAGCCGCACCTTTTGGCTCTGCCCCGCCGTTAATCTCCACGAACAGGGTACACACATCCTTCCCATTCAGATGATCCAGCATAAACTGGTACTCGCTTGAGGCTTCGGCCACGCCTTTTAACATTTCTTCAATCTGGCTTGGGAAAATATTGACCCCCTTAACCTTCACCATATCGTCCGTCCGCCCAATCAGGGTATCAATCCTTGGGAAACGAGAGCCGCAGGGGCAATCCCCAGGAATAAAACGAGTCAGGTCGTGGGTGCGGTATCGAATCAGGGGCGCACCTTGCTTGCGAAGGGTGGTGATAACCAGCTCGCCAATCTCTCCATCTGGCAAAACCTCCCCCGTCTTAGGATCAACAATCTCAAAATACACATAGTCGTCCCAGTAATGCATTCCGCACTCATAGTCACAGCTCATGGCGATTCCAGGTCCGTAAACCTCCGTCAGCCCATAAATGTCATAAAGCTGTACCCCCAATTCAGACGCGATTCTTTTGCGCATCTTCTCGCCCCACCGTTCTGAACCGATGACGCCTTTTTTCAGACTGATTTTATCCGTAAGCTTCCTCTTGGCGATCTCCTCGGCCAGCAAAAGCGCGTAGGAGGAGGTAGCGCACAAGACCGTGGATTTCAAATCCTGCATCATGCGAAGCTGCTTATCCGTATTCCCAGGGCCCATAGGAATCGTCATTGCTCCCAAATGCTCAGCCCCTAACTGAAAACCGATGCCTGCGGTCCAAAGCCCGTAGCCCGGCGTGATATGAATCCGGTCAAGCGCCGTGATTCCCGCCATCTCGTAGCATCTGGCAAACATCTTGGCCCAGTCGTCCACATCCTTCTGGGTATAGGGGATAATCACCGGCGTTCCCGTGGTTCCGGAGGAGGAATGGATTCTGACGATCTCCTCGTCCGGCACAGCCTGAAGCCCCAGGGGGTACGCCTCCCTGAGATCCCCCTTCCAGGTAAAGGGTAATTTTTCAAAATCCTCCTGGCTGTTGATTGCATCAATGTCAATCTCCTTAAACTTCTCCTTGTAGAAACAAGGCTTGGAAGTCAAAAGCTTCAAATTTGTCTTAATCAGTCTGAACTGTAACTCTGTCATTCGCATATATCTTTTCCCTTCTGTCTGGTAATATTTTCCATGATTCCTTATAAAACCGCGTCCATCTGCCCCATAGTAAATCCATTACGATGTACTCCCACGCAAAGCCGCCGCCCCAAGACTCAGAGCACAAAGATTCATCTCCCGATACTGAGGCTTTACCCTCCGTTCAATCTCACACTCTATATCTTTTATGTCAAGCCCAAGTCCATTGCTTGCCGCCGCCGCGCCCAGAAGGGCCACGTTCAGCGTCTTTGGCGAGCCCGCCTTTTGACAGATGGCCTCCCCGTCAACCACATATAAGTTCTTCACATGCTCTTTAAGGTAGGAGAGCATCTCGCTGCTGTCATACCCTCCATTTCCCAGAGTCGCAGTCACAGGCTGAACTGCCTTCTTATTCACAATCACAATCCCCTCCTTTGATCCCCTTCTCAGATAGGAGAGATTGCGCACCGCCTCTGCCGGCTCAAACGCCAGAAGCACATCCGCACATCCCTTAGGAATCATGGGAGAATGGATTTCCTCCCCCATGCGCACATGGCTGACTACCGAGCCTCCCCGCTGCGCCATACCGATGGTTTCCGACGTTCGGACAAACATTCCCTTCTCCATGGCCCCATAAGCAATCAATTTGGACGCAAGGACCACTCCCTGGCCTCCGACTCCGCACAGTAAACAATTCTTATTCATGGTCCACCTCCTGTATTGCACCGAATTTACAGATTTCCCCACAGACGCCGCACCCATAGCACAGGGACGGCTCTATGGAAATTCGCCCGTCACATGCCACAATGGCCGGACAGCCCAATTCCCGTATACATTTCCTACAGGAAACACAGGTCTTCTCATTCACCTGATAACAGGTCTTAGGCTTTGCAAGGGCAATACAAGGAGACTTGAAAATCACCGCCCGTACTCCCCTCTCATCCAAAACCTGCCTCACCGCCTCTACGGCGCTCTCAAGCTTTAAGGGGTCTGCCTTCACGATTCTTTCCACGCCGATTCCCTCAAGCACCTTCTCGATACTTACCTTTGCTACGACCTCTCCCATCATGGTCCTTCCCCGTCCCCGGATGGGGCTGGTGGCCGGTCATGGCTGTGGTGGAATTGTCAAGCACCACCAAGATAATGTCCGTCTGGTTGTATACTGCATTAATAATACCGGTAATTCCGGAGGCAAAAAAATGTAGAATCCCCAATAAAAGCAAAATTAACCGTATCTTCTTCTATGATGTGAAGTCCCTGGGCGATGGTCACGTCCGCCCCCATACACAGACAGGTATCCACCATATCAAGAGGCGCTGCATTTCCAAGGGTATAGCAGCCGATATCCCCGCTAAACACAGCCCTTCGTCCCTTTGCCGCCTGCTTCACGGCATAGAAGGAGGCCCGATGAGGACAGCCCGCACAAAGAACCGGCGGACGCACCGGCAGCTTTAATGCCTTCTCCTTATCCTCCAAAGCCTTATTCTTCTCCTTAAGTGCCTCAGGAGCAAACCTCTCCAAATCCTTTTCCACGCTCTCAACACTGTTCTCCCCCGCATTGGCAGTATCATGAGTCAGTTTTCCCCGAACCGTTACCCCCAGCTGATACTTTCCCACTATCTGCAAGAGCGCTCTCTCAATCACTGGGTCCAGCTCCTCCAGCACCAGAACTTCATCAAGCCCTTTTAAGAATTCCAGCGCCAAATCCTCTGGAAAGGGGAAAGGCGTTCCCACCCGAAGCAGCGGGATATCCTCAGAAAGAATCTCCTTTACATAGGCATAGCTGATTCCGCCTGCCGCCACGCCTCTGCGAACCTTCAAATTTCCTTTCAGGCATCCCTCCACCCTGTTAAAAGGACAGGAGGAAAACACATGGGAGAGCTTCTCATTTCTCTCCTCAATCTTCTTATGATTCTGATAGGATAATCGGGGAAAGATAACCCACCGCCCCGTATCCTTAATAAATCCCTCTGGTTTGCAAGCAGGCCCTCCTTCCTTTACCTTCACCACCGCACATCCATGGCAGACGCGGGTTGTAGGGCGCAGAAGCACAGGAGTTCCATATTCCTCCGAATATGCAAATGCCTCCCCAACCATCTCATAGGCTTCCTCTGGGGAAGCTGGGTCAAACACCGGAAGCTTTGAAAACTCTCCAAAATGCCTGGTATCCTGCTCTGTCTGGGAGGAAATGGGACCCGGATCGTCCGCCGCCACAATGACCATTCCCCCTTTCACCCCTACATATGCAAGGCTCATCAGCGGGTCGGACGCTACGTTTAACCCTACCTGCTTCATCGTCACCATGGTTCTTGCACCCGCATAGGAGGCCCCCGCCGCCACCTCAAGGGCAGCCTTCTCATTTACCGACCATTCCACATGAATCTTACCCTCTGGGTTATTCTTTGCCACCGTCTCTAAGATTTCTGTGGACGGAGTGCCTGGATATCCTGACACTAGACTCACTCCCGCGTTTATTGCCCCCAGGCCGATGGCCTCATTTCCCATCAGTAATTGTACTGCCATATCTAAATCTCCTTTTGTCATACGTTCACATTCCTGCTCAACGCCAATATTTTAGCATATCAACGCGAAAAACACCACATAAAAACAGCCGAATCCTATATTTAGGAAAGGAGCAGTCCCTTTCTCCCTTCAAAAAAATGGGTCAGAAACTCATAAAATTCAATCACATTGCGGCTGTCCATCTTGTTCCTGTTATAGTTAATAATAATATCCCTCCGGCAGATTGGCTCCTCAATCTTTAATAGCCGCACACGCTCATTATCAATACTGCCCCAGGTAAACTCCGGCCAGAAGCCGATTCCCATGTTGGCTGCAATCATATTCTTCACGGCAGAGGGATTGTCACTCTCAAAAATAATCTTTGGTGTAAAGCCCGCATGCTGGCAGAACCGGTCACAGATATAACGGAACTCCCTGGAGCCAAGAAGGCTTATGAAGCCCTCCTTAGAAGTCTCTGAAAGACATATCGACGTCCTTCCCCTGTATTTTCCATTCTCCGGCACCGCCAGATAAATCTCCTCCCCGCAGGCGAAGCAGCTCTCCTCATCCCCCTGATAGAACAGCTTCGTTGTCACCGCAATATCATAAAGCTCACTCTCTGAATTCTGCTGCAGTTGGAAATTAATATCCTCATGCTCCTTCTTATACTCGATAATCGCCTCCATCACAAGCCCTGACGCCGCCAGAACATTCATATGGATCGTTTCTCCCTCCAGGGCTACCATCATCTTAAGCTGCTCCGGAATTGCGTCCATCTGGCTCATCAGCGGCTCCAATTTTCTCTGCAAATATTTCCCGTACTCTGTCAGCACAATTTTCCTGCCCTTTGCCGCAAACAGCGGCACACCCAGATCTTTTTCAAGCCTTCGGATTGCCTGGGTCAGCGCCGGCTGGGTAATATGCAGGTTCTTCGCACTGTTGGTCATATGCTTCGTCCTGGCGGCCTCCAGGAAATAGCGAATCTGCATAAGCTCCATAAATCTCCTCCATTTCTATAGGGTTTTTAAGGTTCCCTCCCTATTCATAATATAAATATTATGATTTTGATAAATATTATATATTAGACATAATTATAGGTCAATGATAAACTATGTGAGGAACGAAAGAGACAGGGATAAAGGTTCCCTGTCAACCAAAGTTTTTTACGCATATTATGTAAGCAAACAGAAAGCGAGGGAATGAAAATGGCTGAACTTTTAGAGTCCACCATGCTGATCTGCTTTGGTCTGTCCTGGCCTATGAACCTTGCCAAGAACATCAAAGCAAAATCAGCAAGAAACATGAGCCTACAGTTCATACTCCTGATCATCACAGGGTATATTGCTGGAATCTCAGCAAAAATCTATAATCACAGATTCAATTATGTACTGGTCGTATACCTGCTGAATTTAATTGTCGTATCTGCAAATGTGGTTGTCTACTTCATTAACTGCCGCTACGACAGACAGGCAAAAGAAGCGAATGCCAAACTTGCCAGGCAGATTTCCGGTAATACCGAAAATACATCCGTGGACACAGCGGCTTTGGACGCGCAGAACTCCACACCCTTCAAACCATCGATTCACAGTCAAGGAGAAGATGAAATGGAAACATATCGTGAAATGAACAGTATTACAGAAGCCGGCGGCGTCGTGCTATTCGGCTCCAACACATTTGCCGCCCTCCCTGTGGGAGAGCTGGCACAGGCATTCCGTATCACGGAGCCGATTTATAACCGTAGTATTAAAGACGTTCGCATCGACCAGATTGAAAGCTATCTCAAAGTATGTCTGTATGACTTAAATCCCCGTAAGATATTCGTAAATATGGGAGATGTGGATATCCTGGATGAAAATGCTGACATTGACAATTTTATTTCCAAATATGAATGGCTGCTGTACATGGTACACACAAAGACAAAGGCCTCCATCTATATTGTGCCGATTGTATCTAATAGCCCCATAGCCTTCAAAATGAATCAACGTCTGAAAGCCTTAGCTTCACAGACCGGCTGCAAATATATCGACGTTTCCGGCGTGCTGGAATCCAAGCGTCCCACTCTCAGACTGTTTGAAATGCTAAAGGTGCATATGCGCAACCATCCGATTAATTTTGCCGATGCCATGGAAGCCGGAGCTTTAAGCAACCGTAAATTAGAAGACGCTCCAAGCGACGGTCAGGCATCCCCACAGCCAGGGGTAAAAAGTGAGGCAGTATTTGCAAAACACTAATTGGTCAATTATGTTGGTATGTCTGTAAACAGACTGAACAAATCGGGAATTTCTGTCAATCATGTTCAGAAATCCCCGATTTTTTATTCTTTCCAAATTCTGCTACTCTACCGTCACCGATTTTGCCAGATTTCTTGGCTTATCTACATCACAGCCCCGTCCTACTGCAATATAGTAGGCAAAAAGCTGCAAAGGAATAATGGCAAGAGAGTTGGTAAAATACTTGTTCGTCTCTGGTATGTAGATAACGTAATCTGCCGCTTTCTCCACTTCTGTGTTGCCTTCCACCGTAACGGCCATCACGAAGGCGCCGCGGGTGCGGACCTCCTCCATGTTGCTGATCATCTTTTTGTAAAGCTCCTTTTGTGTCAATACTGCAGCAACCAAGGTTCCCTCCTCCACCAAAGAGATGGTGCCATGCTTTAACTCTCCGGCCGCATATGCCTCAGAGTGGATATAGGAAATCTCCTTTAGCTTTAAAGAGCCCTCCATGGAAATCGCATGGTCGATTCCCCGCCCGATAAAAAAGATATCCCTTGCCGCCAGATAGCGGTTGGCAAACTTCTGAATTTTCTCACGATTGCTCAGAATCATCTCAATCTGGGCAGGCAGGGCTTTTAAGCTTCCAAGCATCTCTTGAAGCTCATCCTCCCTAAGCAGACCCCTGGCTTTTCCAAACTTCATTGCCAGAAGATACATGGCGGTCAACTGCGCAGAATATGCCTTGGTGGTAGCCACCGCAATTTCCGGCCCAGCCCAGGTGTACATCACGTTATCTGCCTCCCTGGCAATGGAGCTTCCCACCACATTGACGATTCCCAAAACCCTTGCTCCCATCTTCTTAGCCTGCCTGAGCGCGGCAAGGGTATCCGCCGTTTCCCCTGACTGACTGATGACAACCACCAGAGTCTGCTCATCCAGAATAGGGTTACGGTAACGGAATTCCGACGCCATATCCACCTCCACCGGAAGCCTTGCAAGCCCCTCCAGGATATATTTGCTGGTGTGCCCTACATGGGAGGCCGAGCCGCAGGCTACAATCATAATCTTGCGAAGCTTACGAATCTCCTCCTCCGTCATACCCAATTCTTCAATTTCTATCTGACTGCCCTTAATCCTTGGAGAAAATGTATCCATCACCGCCTTGGGCTGCTCATACATTTCCTTTAACATGAAATGCTCATATCCGCCCTTCTCGGCTGCATTCACATCCCACTCAATCCGCACCGGCTCCTTGACAATAGGTTCCTCGTCCACGTTGAAAAACTCCATGGAATCCGCAGTCATACGGACAATTTCTTCATTTTCAATAAAATAAACATCCCTGGTATACCGAAGCACCGCCGGAACGTCTGAGGCAATAATGCAGCCCCCGTCTGTATGTCCCACAATCAAAGGGCTATCCTTGCGCACCGCATAAAGCTGGTCAGGGTGGTCTTTAAACATAATCCCAAGAGCATAAGAGCCCTCCATACGGTGCATAATCTTCGTAATCGCTTCAAGGGGGTTCCCCTGGTAATAATAGTCCAGAAGGTGGGCAATAACCTCTGTGTCTGTCTCTGACACAAACTGATAGTCCCGTTTTTTAAGCTTCTTTTTGAGCTTTAAGTAGTTTTCAATGATACCGTTATGTACAACCACAATGCTCTTATCCGCATTAAAATGGGGATGGGCATTCACATCCGACGGAGAGCCGTGGGTCGCCCATCGGGTGTGGCCGATTCCCATAGTTCCCTCCAAAGTGGCGCCGTCATGGGTCAGCTCACTCAATACCTTAAGCCTGCCCTTTGACTTAATCATGTCGATTTTTCCCTCGTTGTAAACGGCGATACCTGCGGAATCATATCCTCTGTATTCAAGCTTCCCTAATCCGTCCAACAGAATTGGCGCTGCCTGCCGATTTCCTATATATCCTACAATACCACACATATTTTCCAACTCCTTTTTATTTTCATAAAAAATATTGCATTAACCTCTGGCCATCAGCACCCCGCCTCCTTGCAAAGCGCTGATTTTATCCGAAATTAATGCAATGATTGTTAATCTAAATCAATAAAATCCACCTGGAACGTATCACCCTTCTTCTGCCCCCGCTTTTTCTGAGACTGCAGATTTAGAAGATCATCCAGATCATCGATCATATCATTGGAATTGCTGCTATAATCATCATCGTCGTCATAGTCATCATCATAACCATAATCATCATCATAGCCATCCGAGTCATAACCGTCTGAATCAAAATCGTCATAGTCGTCGTCATCATCACCCAGATTGTCATAATCATCAAACAGATCTTCTTCCTTCAGACTCATGGTCTTAACCGGAACTCTGACAGCAGGCTCGTCTGCATTACGTCTTACTGCATTCTTAATCTCTTTTCCCGGCGCCGGCTTCTTTGCCTTCGGCTTTGGCGCCGGCTCATCATCCCGATCCGGATCGATGTCATATTCATCATACAGATCGTCCAATTCCAAATTACGATTCCGAAGCTTTACACTAACCACAACCAGGAAAGCAATCAGAACCAGCATGAGCATCATAACGATAATCAGCACAATATCCAGGAAATCACCCACAAACTGCAGAAATTTGTTCCACCAGCCCTTGGGAGTCTTCTTCTCCTTCGCCTCCGCCGTATGTTCTACATATCTCTGGTAGGTCTTATCAACCGTATCATACTGGTACATTCCTTTCTGACCGTCTGCATTCAAGGCATAAAGCACATAATACTCTGCCATGTCCACATCCTGCCATGCCGGAAATTCCTTGCCGTTTAAGGTAAGCACCGTCTCCTGGTAACGCTTTGGCAGGTTCACAGAACCGTCGTCCCTCAGAAGGATAATATAACGGTCAGAGGAAATACTGACGGACTCAAAGGGAAGAAACGAGCCTTTATCACCGTCATATAGGAAGAACTCCGGCTCCCCTCCGGCGGCAGGCGTCAGATAAAAGGCTGACACATTGCTTACAGGCTGCGTTGCCACCTGACAGGCGGCGCCCTCTAAGATCATCTCTCCCCGCGAGAAGCCCTCCGGTATCAATGCGTCCGAAAAATCATTGGTAACAATATACTGTACCCCGTCAATCTCCACCTGAGGGCCGTTTGCAGCCGCCGTACCGCCCTCGTTGCCTGCCCCCTCTTCTGGCTGAATCAATGAAGGATCTCCCGGCCCAATCGTGACTGCCGAATTCCCCTCTGTAATATCTAGCTCCGAACCGTCCATATCCGTCCCTGAGGACTGAGAAATCGTTACCTTTCCGGTCCCTTCCGCAAGAGCCTGAAACTTCAGGGTAAGTCCATCCTCTATGCTTTCTCCGGTACAGTTCATGGTAATGGTTCCGCTTCCGCCGGTGGCGCTGTCGCCGCTGATAAACCTTAACTTGTCCGTATCATAGGCCAATGTTAGATTCAGTGATACAATCTCAGCAGAAGAGCTGACTCTTATATTAACATCAACCTCCGCACCTACCGTTGTAGAAGGATCTGAGAAACGTACTTCCGCAGACGCCGCGTGAACAATCATGGATACACACGGGCAAAGCATACACACTATAACCAACATAGAAAGTATTTTCTTCCATCTTCTCATGTAAGCTACCTCATTTTTCTAAATTATTATCCAACAGACTTTGTACATCAGGCAAATAGACACTATCCTTCATCTGAACCTGACGAATCGTTACCATCCGAAGTTGACGAATCGCTGTCATCGGGTATATACGTATCACCGTCTCCAGAGGTATCATCGTCATCGTTCCCACTGGAAGCTCCTCCGCTTGTCCCGCTGTTTCCTCCCCCTCCAGTAGAACCTCCGTTATTCCCGCTGGATGATGTTCCGCTTCCGCTGCTATGGTTTCCACCGCCTCCGCTGCTGGAAGATCCTCTATTATAGTCATAATCATCATCGTCATCGTCGTCCGGCTGACTCATAATACTCTGGGTATCTTCATTTACATCTGCCTTACGGTTTCCTGCTTTGTTCACAATCTTATCACTGATAGACGATACGGTGGAGGACACTGAATAGGCTTCGCTGTCGCCGTAGAAGAACTTATGAAGCTGTTCTACATTGCTCTCAAGAGTAACCGGTATAACTACGCTTCCTATATCCACCAGCTCGTCCGTAGTTTTATCAAAGGGAAAACCTGTGGTCTCGCCAAGCCGGTAATCAAATGCATCCACCGCATAATCCAGAATCTCCGCCATAGTGAAATTCGTGGCAACCTGGGGAAATACCTTGTCTATAATCTTGTTCAACTGTGCCGGAGACGCCTGCTGAAGCTTCTCCACAATCTTCGCAAGCACCATACGCTGACGCTCTGCCCGCTTAAAATCATCCCCCGCCGTATAACGGATTCTGGCATAGGCTGTGGCCTGCAGACCATTCAAAACCTGAGGGCCGGGTTCGGTAACTCCCGCCGACACTCTACCCGTCGCTTTCATAATCTCAATGGCGTAACCACAGATATAAGGGATCTCTTCTTCAGTAACATCAATCTCAATACCCCCTACTTCATCCACTACATCGATTAACGCATCGAAATTAACCGTCACATAATGCTCAATATCCATATCAAGATTCTTATTCAGCATGGCGACCGCTTCTTCCGGTCCACCGTAAGAATATGCCGCATTCGCCTTGTTAATCGACCCATCATCCTGCTGCAGCAGGGTGTCTCGGTATACGGAGGAAATCTTTACCTCCAGCGTCTCACGATTCAGACTTGCAATCATAATCGTATCACTTCGGGTTCCCTTGCCGAGCTCGCTTTTACGAGAATCGACGCCAAACAGTGCAACGTTCAGATAGCCGGTTCCCCTCTCCCGTGCCTCCTCCGATACACTTAACTCCATGGGATTAATCGGCGCCTTCTCAATCTTAGACAACTTGCTCGCCAGGATTACGGCTCCTGTCGCTGCCACCAGCGCTACGGTTCCTCCAAAAATCACTCCAATCTTCTTTCCCAGAGACCATGCGGCAAATCCACGCTTCCTACGACCACGCCTGTAATGATTTTTTTCCCTAGCCATTATCCAATGTCCTTTCTTTCATTACTCAATTTAACTCATTTTACGATAACATTCTTCAATATATTACCTCATTTTCCTGGAAACTTCAATTACAAATATTGTTTTCTGCATATTTTTCCCAATATGCCTTGCTTGCCGAACATCTTTTCACCATCCACAAAGGCATTTTCCTATAATTCTGTCCCGCTTTATAGCCAAGATACTTACAGCCGCTTTTATATAGAAGTACAGGAAGAAGATACCATTTACCTTTTTTCAGTAAGTAAAGGGCCGTATCTCTCACCATCCGGATTCCCTCGGCCTCGGAACGGATTCCCTTAAACACCTCCGGATGGTCTGCCTGGGAAACCGCCAAATCAAAATTCCTCTGAAACTGCTGCCGCCCTGAATAGTTATGTGAATGGACAACCCTGGCGTTTGCCGCATAGGCAACCTGGTATCCGGCTTTCACCATCTTAGCCGCAATAACCATATCCTCATTGAAAATGGTCCGTCTGGTAAATCCGCCCATTTCCCTGTAAACCGTCCTTTGATAAGCAGCGCACACATCCGAACAGAAAAAGGTCTTGATTCCCATCACGGGCAAATCCTCCTTCCCCTTCACCCTGGCCTTGGGCGGATAATTAAAAATTCTGGTATACCGCTCAATCTCATCACAGCCCTTTGCCGGAAGCTGGCGTGCATAGGAAACCCCCACGCCCTTAGACGCAAGAAGGGGCTTTACCAACTCCCCAATCATATCCTTATCAGCCGGAAGCGCATCCTGAGTCATAAAAACCAGAAGCTCTGCATCAGACAACCGAAAACCCAGATCCCGCGTCCCACCATGATCGAACTCCTCCGGCTCTATATGGGTCACGGATACTCCCTCCATCCTGGCCACCTCTTTAGGAAAACTCTTTGACCTGGTATTTATTACATAAATTTGTCCAACAGGATAACGCTGTTGTTTTAGCCTTCTCAATTCCTCCCTGAACCTTTCGTCCGGCTGGTGGGTCAGTATCACCACATCCACACTCTTCTGCTCACTCATCTCTCTGCACATTTCCTCTCTTATCTCTATCATATCCTACATACAAGTACATCATCCCTGTCAGAATCAACCAGAACCAGGTGGTCGGGTTGCTGAACCAAGTGGTGAAAAACGCAAGCCCAAGATAAATGGCAAGCTGTCCATAGAACAGATACACCACCGGATTCTCACTTTTTTTCACAAGCTGCATCACCCATTTTGCCGCTGCGCCCACAAGGGCAGCGAACAGAAACACGCCTGGCATCCCAAAATCATAATACGCATCATAGAACATAGTAAGGGTTGTAAGCTCTGGCTTCGTCAGATAGACCACCGAGGCCGTCAGCTTCGGGAATACAAACTTAAGCCCAGTCAGGGCAAAAAAGGGAAACAGCATACGCACCCCGTAAGTATGCTTTGTAAGCTGCTCCACCATGCAGTTAAAATTCTCAAAATTATTTGCCACATAGATATAAGGCTGTGTGATAAAGATTGGCATCTTCTCATATTTCATCTCAAATATACCGTTCAGATAGGCAATGTCATGATGGCGGAACATCGTCAGTATCACGTAGATAGGGATTAGCGCCGCCCCAATGCCTGCCAGAGTGCGAAGCCTGACTCCCTGGTATACCATAATATATGTAACCACGGCAAAGCCAACGGCAAAGAGGAGCTGGAACCTGGACACACACAGCACAGGAATGACAACTGCCGTCACATTCGCCGCTATAAGCGCCGCCTTCTCTTTCTTACCAAGTCCGTCACTTACCTTCATATACAGAACCGTAATAGCCGGAATCAGGATACAGCTAACGGTAAAATAATGCACCCCTGATACATGAAAGTAAGAATAGGCATGAGGCTCCTTAGAGAACAAGGGAATAAATTTAAGCTTTGCCGCTTCAAAGAGAAAGCATGCCATGGATGTAAGAGCCAGCCCTATGATACATACCAAAAGCCGTTCTGCCAGCACAGGCTTCTTACCAAGCTCTTTTTTTTCATCCGAATCGTACTTCTGCCCCCACTCATATCCAATCCCAAAACCGATATATATGAGGAAGAAGCAGGCCCAAGTCCTGTAATCCCAGTCCTTCTGAAGCCTGCTGAGCTTTAAACAGGCAAGCCCCTGGCCACCCACCCATGCAAGGGTAAAGAGCCCCCGAAGCTCTGTCAAATTCTGGGTCTCCTTCACCCAATGAAGATACAGATACACAGCCTCCAGCACAAGCATTACTCCAGCGAGATAATAAAACCCTGCAAGAGAAGCAATATAACTCATAAAATATACCAGCATATATGTGCCATATTCCATTATAATGTCATTGCGTCTCCTCATTGTGTATCTCCTTCAAACGTACCGCCTCCACCAGTATCTCCTTCAAATGTAGTCTGCATGGCCTGGGCATTTTCAGACACTCCTGTCAGATAGATGATATCGTCATGAATCTGTTTTACCTTGATGGACGGCTCGTACCATTCCTCCGCAAAAATATTCTGGTGGAGCTGTGACACATTTCCCACAAAGTCAATGGGCACCACATAAGAGCCTGTATGATTCCGGACATCCTCGCTGGTGGTCACCGCATATGGAAAGCCTGTGGTTCCTACAATATTATAGTTCAGAATATTTGCCGCGAATCCTAACATATCCGTGATTGACAGACTGGTGGAAATCTGGGGGAATACCTTATCCACAATCTTATTCAAAGTCAGCAGGTTCGCTTTCTTTGCTTTGTCAACCGTCTTTTGCAGCACCTCTCTCTGACGTGCCGTTCTCTTGAAATCATTTCCTTCCGTGTAGCGGATTCTGGCATAACCTACTGCATGAACCCCGTCTAACAACTGTGTCCCTGCCACCTCGTCAATCTTCTGCATATCCTTTCCAACAACCTGAGCCGTCTCAAATGCGTATCCGTTGCAATAGAACGCCTCCTCCTCTGTCATATCAATCTCAAGCCCTCCAAGAGCGTCGATTACATCCACAAGAGCGCTGAAATTGACGCTGACATAGTTGCGAATATCCAGGTCAAAGTTGCGGTTTAACAGGCTGATGGCCGCCTCCGGCCCGCCTCTGTTATATGCAGAATTCGCCTTCTCATAGCTGCCGTCCGCCTGCTGTAATAATGTGTCTCGGTATACGGAGGTCAGTGTCACATCATTGGTCTCGTTGTTGATGCTCACAATCATAATACTGTCGCTCTGCACCCCGCCCTCTAGCTCGCCGTTTCTGGAATCCAGCCCAAAACAGGCAATGTTCGTGTAAGGCCCTGTATCCTTATAGACCTCCAGATTATTTTGGTTTAAAATATTAATATCTAACTTCCCCAATTTCAGCATCCCGTATCCTACGACGCACAAAATAGCCAAAATAAACAGCTCAAAACACAGAAACAGAACTCTTTTTCTTTTCCTCTTACGCCTTTTCTTCTGACGCTCCTGCGGCGACATTCTCTTATCTTTTCCTCTCCTGTCTGCTTTTCTCTTTTTTTCTACGCTTCTTCTTTCCACGCTTTTATTCTTACTCATGCCAGTTCTCCCCTACAGGCTAATATGCGTTTTTATTCACAAAGCCTTTGAAAAATGTCAAAAATATAATCTTAAGATCAAACCCAAGCGTCCAGTTCTCGATATAGTACAGGTCATACTCAATCCGTTTGCGAATGGAGGTATCCCCCCGATATCCATTCACCTGCGCCCATCCTGTTAGGCCGGGACGCACCTGATGCTTGACTCTGTATCTGGGAATCTCCTCGCTGAACTTCTCCACAAACTGCGGTCTCTCTGGCCTTGGCCCTACAAGACTCATGTTTCCCTTTAATACATTAAAAAGCTGCGGAAGTTCATCGATACTCGTCTTCCGTATAAACTTGCCGAATCCTGTTACCCTTGGATCATCTGGGGTTGTCCATCCCCCTTTCTCTTTCTTCTCATCCTGCACCACCATGGAGCGAAACTTATACATCAGAAACGGTCTGTTCTGAAAGCCGATTCTTTCCTGCTTGAAAATCAGCGGCCCCGGCGACGTTATCTTAATCACCGCCGCTGTTGCCGCCATGATTGGTGAAAACAGAAGCAGCGCCGTCACCGCGCCAAACAGGTCTACCCCCCGTTTCAGCAGCGCGTTAAGGGCATTGCTTAAGGGCACATGCCGGATATTCACCACCGGAAGCCCAAGTAAATCCTCTGTGTAAGGCTTGGTGGGAATAATATTGTTGTAGTCTGGAATAAACTTGGTGTGAACTCCGGATTTCTCACACATCCCTACAATGTGCTCCAGCTTATGATATTCTGCAAGCCCCAGGGTTATGACAATCTCGTCCAACTTATTCTCCGGCAGTACAATGGAAAGATTCTCTGTCCTTCCAAGCACCTTTACACCTCTGTATTCCGTTCCCCGCGGCTTGTTGTCCGCCAGGATTCCCCTGACAATATACCCCCACTCAGGATTAGCCCGAATCCTGTCCACATACTGTTCCGCCGCTCTGCTGTATCCCACCAGCAGGATATGCTTCTGATTGTATCCTTTTTTTCGGATATTCCTCAGTTCTTCCCGCAGAATATTGCGTCCTACCACTTCCACAAACACATTGATACAGAAGAACACAAACATCATGGTTCTGGAGAAATCTGTCTCTCTTGCCAGATACAAGACCAAAATAAAGGTCATAAGCCCGATTACATTGGCCTGTATAATCCGCCATGCCTCAAGCCTCCTGCCCTGTACCCGCTTCGGCGTGTATAATTGGAAGATATAATACAACAGAAGGTATTCCGGCACAAGAAAAATAAGAACCCTCATATATTCCTGGAGAGACAGATGCCACGCCCCTAATTCAAAGATTCCGCTTCTGAATTTTATATACCACGCCGCCACATAGGAAAAAATGATTGCCAGCGCATCTATCACAAAATGAAGTGTATTCAACAATTTTTGATTATTTTTAATCATTTTCATCCACCACCTAAACCACACCTTATCATACAATAAATTGTCAGATATCACAACCCATCAATTCTATAGTTTTTCTTAACAATTCATTAATATACTGAATTCGCGGGTCTTGGCGTCAATAGGCGTCGTCTTTCTCACAGTCCTCCTTGGTCCTCTCACTAATAATATACCTGGGTCTTTTCTTTACCTCCAGATAAATCTTTCCGATATATTCGCCCAACACCCCCATACTGACCAACTGTACTCCGCCAATAAAACAGATGATGCTCACAGTACTTGCCCATCCCACCACACTCTGTCTTGTAAAATACATGATCACTGACCATAACACGCCGATAAAACTTAACAGGGAAATCAATAACCCCATCCCTGTGATCATCCTTATGGGCTTAATGCTTAAACTGGTAATCCCGTCAAAGGCAAGGGCCGCCATCCTCGACAATGGATAGTGGCTTCTGCCCGCAGCTCTCTCTTTACGCTCATAATAGACACTGGTACTCTTAAAGCCCACCAGAGGCAGCATCCCCCGCAAAAAGATATTCACTTCTTTAAATTCCGAAAACTCCTTCAAAACTCTGCCGGATACCAGGCGGTAATCCGCATGGTTAAAGACCACCTCCGCCCCCAAAAGCTTCAATAATCTGTAAAATCCTTCTGCCGACGTCCTCTTAAAAAACGAATCCGTGTTTCTGTTACTCCTCACCCCGTATACAATGTCACTCCCGTCCAGATATTCCTCCACCATCCGGTTCATAGCATCTATATCGTCCTGTCCGTCGCAATCTATGGTGATGGTAATATCTGCCCTGTCCTTCACCTCCATCAGACCTGCCAGTATTGCATTCTGATGGCCCCGATTCCTGCTCAGGGAGATTCCCATAAAGGCTTCACTGGAATCCGCCAAGCCTTTTATGATCTCCCATGTAGCGTCATGGCTTCCGTCATTTACAAACAGAAGCCTGCTTTTTGGGTCTGTCAACCCCTTCTCAATCAATTCATCCAGCTTTTTCTTAAACTGACGGCTGGTTATGGGAAGAACAGCCTCCTCATTATAGCATGGCACTACGATATACAGTATTGGTTTCTTCATCCCGCGTTACTCCTTGACTTTCTTATCTGCTCACTCCATTGACATTGTACCAGTCCTCGGAAGGCTCTGAAAAATAGACGATAATACTGCCCTCCGTTTCCACAATACTTCCTGGCTTGGGCCACGGCGCCATGTCCTTCGTATAATCTAAGGCTTTGACGATCTCATAAGGCTCAGGCTGAAGCGTCATGTATCCTTCCGTCACCAGCAGCTCACGAATCCTGGCAATATGTCCCCCATTCCATCCAAACATAGAGCCATCAATCCCCACATTATCCGAGCTGTCAAAAAAACCGGACGTATCCATCTCATAGGCGCCCACAAACACAATGGGCTTTGCTCTATAATCATATCCCAACGCACTGATATCATGCATGACCGCATTGGCCGTAACCTGGTCCTTGTGATAACGGACAGCATCATAGTAATAGAGTGTATTCATATTTCGGACATTTAAAAATATGAGATACCCCGCCAGTCCCACTGCCGCATATCGAAAAAAGTTCCTCACTTTTAATGTCTCTAATACAAAGTAAATCTCCATAGCCCCTGCAAGCGGCAAAGCCAACAGCATACGTCCATGGGTCTTATACGTCCCCATCAGAATAAACATGACAAAGGGCGATATCACAAGAGCCACCGTCAGAAACAGAAGCCGTATCCTTGCCCCCTTTTCCTTTGCCCTGACAAACACATAGACTGACCAGGCAATAAACATCAGTGTGGAGGCCATAATCACAAATCCGCCATAAATGGACACATCTTTTATGGTAATGCCAAAGGAAACCCTTGCCACATTTGCAACCGCCATAAAAGCCGTATGGAAAACGCTGCTGTCTTCAAACCATCCAATATAACTTTCCGTATAGTTGGCCCCATGCCCTGTGACTGTCTGTATCACAAAATTCAACCCATAATAGAGCGCCACGGATATGAGGCTTATACATGCTGGTCTGATTATAGTTTTCCAGATTGCCAGCTCTCCTTTTAGGACTTTTCTAAGACAATAGATTACTACCGATGTAACGTACAGGGACAAAATCGCCTGATACACAGCGACTCCATAGGATAACAAAAGAATCGACAAAAGCAGCTCTCTTTTTGCAGCATGCTTCTCCTCCTTAGTCATTTCCGTTTTTTCCATATATTTTAGGTATCTTGCCGTAAATGCGAACGCAAGAGAGGCAAACGCCATTCCCAGGGACACCTGCAGATTAAACATGGAAAAAGAAAGAATCTCCCCCACCACAAAAGGAAGAGTCGTATAGTAGGTTAAAAAGACAAAAAGTTCAAAACGTCCAGTCTTCCATCCGTCCTCCTCCAATAACGTAAATGCGCTGATCAAACCGGAAAAAAACCACACGCAGACTGCCAGAAAATCCCACAGAAAAGGGACGTACCGACCGTTGACCGTAAAGAGTTCATTGAACATCTGTATTCCAAATCTTCCCTGAGGAATCCAAGGCCCGTAGCCCTCCCCCGCAAGAATGGATTTTTCTTCATCTATTCCAATAGTCGGACAGGTAAGCATCACGCCAAATGCAACCAACGAAACCATAAACGCCAATAGAATCTCCTGCCTGTGCTCCCCCCACCATGCTTTCACACATATTCTGTCCATCCAGCCAACCTCCGTAACACAATCTTAAAATAATTAAAAGATATTATAGCGCATTTTTTTATTCTTTGCTATAATAAATCAGTCATTAAAGCGCAGAAAGGCGGATTCATATATATGAAAGTTACAATTATTATCCCCAACTACAATGGATGTCATTTCATGGAGCCCTGTCTTGCCTCCCTCAAGAAGCAGACCTTCAAGGATTATGGAATCCTGGTTGTGGATAACGCTTCAACAGACGGAAGCGTTGAGTTTGTGAAGGAGAATTACCCTGAAATCGAAGTCATTGCCCTGAAAGAGAACTACGGTTTCAGCAAGGCGGTAAATATTGGGATTCGGCGTTCCAGGACTCCCTATGTCATCCTTTTGAATAACGACACCACCGCAGACCCCCATTATTTAGAGGAGATGGTGAAAGCCATTGAACAGTCGCCCCGCATCTTCTCAGTCAGCAGTAAGATGATCCAGATGTACCATCCAGAGCTGATTGACAGCGCCGGCGATCTCTACACCCTGACAGGCTGGGGGGTATGCCGAGGAGTGGGACGTCCAGTCTCCAATTATAGGGAAAATGATGAAATTTTCAGCGCCTGTGCCGGCGCCGCCATCTACCGCCGACAGGTTTTTAAGAAGATCGGATTGTTTGATGAGAATCATTTTGCTTATCTGGAGGATATTGACGTGGGATACCGCGCCAAGATTTTCGGGTATCGGAATATGTACTGCCCCACAGCGCTTATCTACCACGTGGGCAGCGGGACAAGCGGCTCGAAGTATAATTCCTTCAAGGTAAAGCTGTCTGCACGGAATAATGTTTATCTGAACTATAAGAATATGCCCTTTTTACAACTAATGATTAATTTTATTCCCCTTCTTTTCGGATATCTGGTGAAGTACGCCTTTTTTGTGAAGATTGGCTTTGGGAGAGATTACAAGGAGGGGGTATTAGAAGGGCTTAAAACCAGACATGAGCAGCGTAAGGTCCCCTTCCGCATACGGTATCTTCGGAACTATGTACGGATTGAAGGCGAGCTAATCAGGCATACCTTCTCTTATGTGAAAGACTGGGTAATCCGGAAGACCTCCGGAAGATAAGTTTAGATGTGGAATTCGTAAATAGAGGTATTCCTTTTGAATACCTCTACTTTTTTTGCTCCTTAAGCTTCTCCAAGGCTTCTTGAAGGGCGACATTCAGCCTCTTATTTTCTTCCCTAAAATGTTCGTTTTGCTCCTTACAGTGCCTATTTTCTTCCTTGTACCGTTTATTCTCCTCCTGCAGCTCGTCAATCATATACCGTACTGTATTCCTGTCCAACTCATACAATTCCTTTGAAAACATACCCATCACCTGCTCGATATTCTGGCAAATCTCATAGATCTGCTCATACATTCCCTTAAAATCCGGATACTTCTTAATCAATGCAATGATATCCTCCGGTTTATCGCTGCTTAAAAAGGTAAGCCATCCGCTAAGCCGTTCCTCTATACCCCTATTTTGATGGTTTTCTTTAAAGATGTCAAGCGGTACAAAGACATATTCCTGCAAAAGATTGATTTTAAGCCCTGTATCTGACATCTGCCGGAATTTATGTATATACTTGTTCGGAAACTCGTGAAACTCCGACGTACTCTTTTCAAACAAAACGATAGTGTAGACATTGGAAATCCTTCGATAAGAAAATGTCCTTTTTGTAATCTTATTGCGCACCTGTCTATACTCCCGCAGCAAAAGGTCCGCCAAGTAACAGGCCCTCATAGGATATTCGCTTCGCAAACGGAAGCTATTGACGCCTCTCGGCTTAAGAATATAGATTACAGAAAATAGGCTACTACTTTGCCTTTCTATCATAGTTACATTCTACCATCTTTTGACAATAAACTCAATTTCAATCATTCGACTTTTTGACAAAAGAGGCTATCAGAAAACGCAATTTCAAACAGCGTTTTCTGACAGCCTCACAATGTATCCCCAAGGGCACACCGTAATCCATGGCCCTTCTTAAAAATGAAACGTATCCTTAAGCCCAGCCCACAACTGATCTTTATCGCTTAAATTCAATTTCGTTCCATCCTCCAACTGATACCCTTTTGCCGAAGCATTCCCCTTATACTCACCCAAAAGCTTCGGCCACTTGATTCCGATTTCAGGGTCGTTCCACGCAAGCCCGCCCTCGTCTCCAGGATGGTAGAAGTCTGTACATTTATAGCAGAACTCAGCCATATCGCTGAGCACCAGGAAGCCGTGAGCAAAGCCCTCCGGAATATAGAACTGCTTCTTATTCTCCTCTGTCAGCTCAATTCCAAACCATTTCCCAAAAGTGCGGCTTCCGCTTCTTAAATCAACCGCCACATCATACACAGAGCCCTTGATGACCCTCACCAGCTTTCCCTGGGGGAACTCCTTCTGGAAATGGAGTCCACGTAAAACACCCTTGACAGAGCAGGACTGGTTGTCCTGAACAAAGTTCATGGTAAGTCCCTCAGCTTCCATATCCCTCTGATTATAGGTCTCCATGAAATAACCTCTGGCATCTCCGTGAACTGCCGGCTCAATGACACAAAGGCCCTCTATCCCGCCTGCATTTTTTTCTACTTTAATCTGTCCCATGGTTTTATCCTTTCTGTCAAATCCTAAAACTCAATTTCCTTCAGATACCTTGCAAGGGCATCCTGCCAGGTCGGAAGGGGAGTAAACCCATTCTCTATAAGCTTGCTCTTATCCAACCGGCTGTTAAAGGGCCTTACCGCCTTGGAAACGCCGTATTCCTCTGTGGTTACCGGAACCACGCTTACCTTGTCTTCGGAATATTCCGGATGACCAAGCTCTACCGCCTGGCGGAAGATTTCTTTGGTAAAATCATACCAGCTAATATAGCCTCCCTCATTGGTCACATGATAGTAGCCGTACTTGTCCGTCTCAATCATATCCACCAAAAGCCTCGCCAAATCAAAGGTATAGGTAGGCGTTCCAATCTGGTCGTTGACCACTGTAATCCTGTCGTGATTCTTTCCCACATTCAACATGGTTTTGATAAAATTCTTGCCGTTCTTGCCAAATACCCAGGCAATCCGCACGATGAAAAACTTAGACAGCCTCTCGTCTACCGCCTTCTCTCCCTCAAGCTTGGTCACGCCGTAGACATTCAAGGGCTTATAATCCTTGCAGTCCGGCTGCCAGGGCTTAGTCCCCTGCCCGTCAAATACATAATCAGTGCTTAAATAAACAAGTTTACAGTCCAAATTCTTGCAGACCTCTGCTATATATTCCGTACCTTTGGCGTTAATCAAACGTACCTTGTCGATCTTATCCTCATCCTCCGCCAAATCCACAGCCGTCCATGCCGCACAGTGTACCACCACATCCGGCGCCGCCTCGGTAATCTTATCTCTCACCGCCTGGGCATCCGTGATATCCATCTGAATATAAGGCATGGAGGTGACAGGCGTGCCGTCCGCAATGCCGCTGTACTCCTTAGCAATATCGCTGCCGATTCCTTCGTACCCTCTCTTGTGAAGCTCATTCATCACGTCATGGCCCAACTGCCCTGCCACGCCAGTTACCAATACTTTCATATGATTCCCTCCTGACATTTTCACCAATCCTGATTAACGGTCCGCATACATTTTCTCGTAATAATTCTGATATTCTCCGGAAATAATCGTCTCCCACCACTCCTTATTGTCCAGATACCACTGAATAGTCTTCTTAATCCCGTCTGCAAACTTCGTCTCCGGCAGCCATCCCAGCTCACCGTGAATCTTCGTCGGGTCAATGGCATAACGCATGTCATGGCCTTTCCTATCTGTCACATAGGTGATGAGGCTCTCCGGCTTTCCTAACTCCTTGCAGATAATCTTCACAATGTCAATATTCTTCATCTCATTGTGGCCGCCGATATTGTAAACCTCACCGACGCGTCCCTTGTGGATAATCAAATCAATGGCCTTACAGTGGTCCTCCACGTAGAGCCAGTCCCGAACATTTTCTCCTTTTCCATATACCGGAAGGGGCTTATCGTTCAGCGCATTGGCAATCATCAGCGGAATTAATTTCTCCGGAAAATGGTAGGGTCCATAGTTGTTCGAGCATCTGCTGATGGTCACCGGAAGCCCATAAGTCCTATAATATGCAAGCACCAGAAGGTCCGCCGCCGCCTTAGATGAGCTGTAAGGGCTGCTGGTGTGAATGGGTGTCTCCTCTGTGAAGAACAGGTCGGGACGATCCAATGGAAGATCTCCGTATACCTCGTCGGTGGAAACCTGATGGTAGCGGGTAATCCCGTATTTCCGGCAGGCATCCATGAGCACAGCCGTTCCCTTAATATTGGTATCCAGGAATACCTCCGGCTCCTCAATGGAACGGTCCACATGGCTCTCCGCCGCAAAATTCACTACAATATCCGGATGCTCCTCCTCAAACAGCTTGTACACCGCTTCCCTGTCCGTGATGCTTTCCTTCACGAAACGGAAATTAGGGCGGTCCATCACCGGCTCAAGGGTGGACAGATTCCCTGCATAGGTCAGGCAGTCCAGGCAGATAATCCGGTAATCCGGATATTTGTCCAGCATGTGAAAAATAAAGTTACTTCCGATAAATCCGGCGCCGCCGGTTACGATCATTGTCATACTTATTCTCCTTTTCAATTCTGAAACTATTTCTATTAATACAGCCCATCCTGGAATTTTCCGTCCAGAACGTCTTTCAAATACTGTCCATACTGGTTCTTTTTCAGAACCTCGTACACCTTAAGCACCTCCTCCTTGGTAATCCAGCCATTCAGATAAGCAATCTCCTCCAGACAGCCAATCTTACGGTGCTGGTGGGATTCCACCGTCTTTACAAAACTGGTGGCATCCACAAGGCTCTCATGAGTTCCGGTATCCAGCCAGGTGAAGCCCTGTCCCAGAAGCTCTACATTGAGCTTCTCCGTTTCCAGATACACACGGTTCAAATCCGTAATCTCCAACTCCCCGCGGGCGCTTGGCTTTAAATTCTTCGCATACTCTACCACCTTGTTATCGTAGAAATAAAGGCCTGTCACACAGTAGTTGCTCTTAGGCTTTTCTGGTTTTTCTTCAATGGAAATGGCCTTGCCCTCATGGTTAAATTCCACAATACCAAAACGCTCAGGGTCATCCACATAATATCCGAATACTGTCGCCCCTTTCCCTGACTCTGCATTCTTCACCGCAGCCTTAAGCCGCTTCTTCAGGCCATGACCTGCGAAAATATTGTCCCCCAATACCATGGCTACCGTATCGTCTCCAACAAAATCCGCCCCGATAATAAATGCCTGGGCCAGCCCGTCCGGACTCGGCTGGACTTCATAGGATAACTGTACCCCAAACTGATGCCCGTCGCCTAACAGCTCACGAAACCTGGGCGTATCCTGGGGGGTAGAGATAATCAATATCTCCCGAATCCCTGCATTCATCAATACTGACATTGGATAGTAAATCATGGGCTTGTCGTAAATGGGCAGTAATTGTTTAGACGTTACCATCGTCAGCGGATAAAGCCGTGTGCCGGAGCCTCCTGCTAAAATAATTCCCTTCATGTAAAACCTCCTCTTCTTTTTTCAAGACCTATATGATAGTGTTGATAAAATTCTGTCTTTTCATTCTGTACTTGGGGATTCTGTCTGCAAATATGCGAAAACTTTTGTTTTTACATCCACATTTCTCAATACAAAAGCATTATAAAAGGTGACCTAAGGTCACCTTCAAGTACTTTTTTTATTTTTTTACAAATTATGTCAATCCACCTCGCAGACAAACAGCCCTGCTTCTTTCGTAATATAAAACCCACGGTCTGTTTTCCGTTTTACATAGACACGAAATTCCTTATACCGTTCCGTGATATACTGTCCCTGATTGCCGTGACAGGACAAAACATAGGCAATCAGCGGCTCAGGTTTGGGAACCATCAGACAATCCTCGTACTGCCTCCATTTACAGGACGCAAAATACTCTGATAAAATGTCCCTGCCATTCTCCCTGCCGAACCTATCGTATAATTTGTCCGCCGAAAGCACAATCCTGTCATCAAATCCCTGAACCAGAGCGCTTACCTCCTTCATATGATTTCGTCCATAGGCGCTGCAAAAAAATCTTCCCCCAGGCTTTAACACCCGCACAACTTCCCTGCATACCCTTGTTATATCCTCGCAGTAGAACAGAACATGGTTTGCGATTACCACATCGAACCTACGGTCTTCACAAGGCATCTGGTGACAATCAATCACTTGATAACAAAATCTTTCATCCTCCGCCCCAATGGCCCGACGAGCATCTCTTAACATCCCTTCCGAAAGATCCGAGAGAGTAATATCCACCTCTTTTGGGAGCTTGTCTATATTTTCCATCCAAAGGGTTCCGTCCCCACATCCAATCTCCAAAATCTTCATCCCTTGATGAACCTCAAGCTGTTCATAAATCCACGGAAACCACCCTTTTTGATTCTGAGAATAAAGATGATGGAGATGGATTCGAGCCGATATATTGGAGGCATTCTGATACTGGTTCTTTAAACTCTTCTCCATTCCGGTTAAATGGATCAAGTTCAGCATCTGATTCCAGTCAATGGTATGCTCCTTTCGGATTGCCTCCGACGTATCCCGAATGGCCCTCTCCACAAGCTGCATCTGCTCAATCCTGTCCTGTACAAGTTTTAACTGGATATTCAGGGAATTTAGCATAAAGTGATAGTCCGTATCGTCAATGAGCATCTCCCTAATATCCTCCAGGGAAAATCCAAGATATTTCAGCAGCAAAATCTGCTGAAGCCTTGCAAAATCTTTATCCGTGTAAAAACGAGCCCCTGCCTCACTGACAAAGGACGGTTTTAGGATATCCTGTTTGTCGTAATAGCGGATGGTCCGCAGAGTTACATTTGCCATACGTGCAAATACACCGGAAGAATAATAACCTGTTTTTTTCATCTAAATCCCCTCGTTACTTTTCGGAACACAACCGTTTTAAGCCGGAACAATTCATGTTCTTAATTGCAACAGTTGGTAAAATATAGTATAGCTTGATACAAAGGAGGAATCTAACCATGGCTTTCGCAGAAAAATTGAAAGCTCTGCGTCATGAAAAAAATATGACCCAGGAATATGTTGCCGAACGCATGAATGTTGCCCGCTCTACAATCGCTGGTTATGAAACAAAAAATCGACAGCCCTCCCACGAGAAGCTGTCAGCCTTCGCCAACCTCTTCCACGTAACCATCGATTATCTTCTCGATGACGAGGAACCAAGTTACATCACAGAAGACGAATCAAGAACCATGGACGATGACGCCCAAGAACTCTTAAAGAGATACCGGCGTCTGTCCATACGCTCAAAAAAAGACCTGTTAAAGCATCTCAATCTTTTGGAACTCCGAGACGGAAGCAAAAAATCGGAAACAGAATCACTCTGAACATACAATTATACCCTTGTTGGACTATGTCCACCTACCCGCAGAATATACATTACAGCATGCCCTGCGGGTATGACAAAGGGGCTGTCAGGAAATGACATTTTACAGCATTTTCCGACAGCCCCTTTCTAATGCTCACTTATGAAAACTTCCCAAAATATCCCGAATACTCCATATGTCCGGTCTCCAATGTGGCCCCGTCTACCGTAATCTTAATCTGGTCGCAAAAATATGCGTCCAGGAAGGTGTTGCACACACTTCCCACCGCATAGTATTCTCCCGCAGAACCCATACTTGACACATAAGAAGCAAATGCACTGTTAAAATCAATTAGAATCGTATCTTCTCCGTCTACTGTAGACTTCTCCAAAGAATTAATCTTCACATCTGCCGAGACAGCCCCCTGAACAAACAAAGCGTCCAATACCGCCTGGGGTGTCAGGGAATCAAGCTCTACCTCTGATGTAGCAAATGCGGTAGCATCTTCATTGCAGCTATAAATCGTAATCTTCGTCGTTCCCTCTGTATTCTGGTCCGTTCCCTGGTTCTCCTCCCGATCCTTATCCGGCTTCTCCTCCTGAGGCTCTCCGTCCTGGTCGTCCTCCTCATCCTCATTCATATTATCATCCTCCGGCTTCTCCTGCTCATCCTGGCTTACCGGCTCTGTGGGCGGATTGTCTTGGCTCTGTTCACAGGCTGTCAGACAAAATAGTCCGGCTAAAATCATTATTAAAATTCTTTTCTTCATGGTTCCTATACTCCTTTCCCCATTTTAGGATAAACCTACTTTTATTATATCAATAAGTCTTTCAAGTGTAAAGAGCAGGTTCCGTTAGATTTTCATTAGAGTTTCTTTTCGGAACAATATATGTTCTTTAACGAAACATCTGGTAAAATATACCAAAAGAAGTATTTATTTTAACAAAGGAGGAATATAGTATGGCTTTTGCTGAAAAACTAAAGGCCCTACGGCATAAGTACAATATGACTCAAGAATATGTGGCAGAACATATGAATCTCTCTCGAACCACAATCGCAGGCTATGAATCCAAAAACCGTAAGCCCTCTCATGAAAACCTGTTTGCATTCGCCCGATTTTTCCATGTGACTGTTGACTATCTTCTCTCAGACAGTGAACCTTCTTATATCAGCCCAGAAGAAGCACAGACCATGCCTGAAGATGCCCAGGAGCTTTTAATCCGATACCGTCGGCTTCCCATACGCTTAAAGAAAGACTTATTGAGACAGCTTCGCCTTCTGGAAGTTCAGGACGGAATCGGTATTGCAAAAACGGCAGACGCCATATCCGAAAATAGATCGTACTAGAGGCTTATCATATGAATTTTGCTGAAATTCTAAAAACACTACGCCAAAAAAACAACCTGACACAGATTGAACTTGCACAGCATACCAATCTTGCACGCTCTACCATAGCAGGTTATGAGAAGAAATACCGCCAGCCTCCTTACGAAACTTTAATCATGCTGGCCGACTTCTTCCATGTGTCTATTGATTATCTTCTTACGGGTCGGGAATCCGTTTATACTGCTTCGGATCAAACTTGGGCTACGATTGATGGAGTACGTCACATTTCTTAAAAATGTCGCTGAGTAGACTAATACCCCTCACTTCTATGGTGATATGTGAGGGGTATCTCATCCTTGTCTTTTGTTAAAATCTGTTATCTTAAGTACATTCTCCATATTTTAATATGGTTTATCTTTTGTAATGAGTTTATTATACTAAATGGGATGGCTGGTTTCAAGGATGAAAATTTATTTAATTTTAATCTCTGAAAAGTCAATTTCAAAATCATCAAAAATCCCTGCCCTAACCTTATCAGAAAAAGTATATTCCTCTACCGTATCCCACTGGAAATCATATACTGTGACCCTATCCTTTTCAACATCTACAATCCAGTATTCCCTGACACCTGACGCACTATATTTGAGTAGCTTCTTATAGTAATCTATGGGGCGGCTTGTGGGAGATGCAATTTCAATAATCCAATCTGGCGCGCCCATGCATCCTTCTGATGCAATCTTATCTTTATCACATATAACAGAAATATCCGGTTCAAGGTAAATATCCTTCTTTGAATTTAAAAATACTGCAAAAGGCGAAGGAAATACTTCACAATCACCCTTTTTTTCTCCTATATAGACCCTTATTCTATAAGATATCTCCATTACCAATCGCTGGTGCAGCATACTGGGAGTCGCCATATAGTATATCTGACCGTCGATTAACTCTGCTCTCTCACCCTCCGGCAAAGCATAAATATCATCTATCGTATAGATTTGTTCTTTTCTGGCTACATTCATTTATGCACCTCCATTACACTTGCTTCATATTATAGTCAATTTGAATTATCATCAAAAACCCATTCATATATCGAATCTGCCAGTTTATCGTATTCATTCTGAATCTGAGGAATCGTCAATCGCCTGTCTTTATGAATCTGATAAATATACGTCCATTCATATAGTAATCTTAGCTCATTTGGATCCTTCACAATCTCACAAAATTTTTTATATGTAATTCCTCCCTCATTTTCTTCTTTCATAACACGATTCCAGCTTTTGCCCGTAAAAGGAAGGATTAAAAAATAACTATAAGATTTTTTATTCACAGTCTTTATAAAACTCACAACATCTTCCTTCAACAAATTCTGATATCTATCTGCAAATACATCCGTAACCCATATAGGATATTCCTCATAATGATCCTCCCTCTCTCCATTATCACAAATAACTATTGGAAATATCACTGACTGATTCAATGCAGCTTTTAACGTCTTTTTTATATCATCTCCTATTTTAGATGTACCATTTCTTCTACTCCCTTTTTTCTTTTCCACACATACAATATTCAAATAAAGCTTCCCATTTTCCTTGATTTTCAAATAGGATACACGCCTGCCATGTTCATAATTATTAACATATTCATTTAAAACATCACATACCTCCGGATCAATTACAATATAAGAATTCTCATTAGTTAATTTCCAAATCATTTCATCACTCTCGGTATTAAATTCAGGATTTTTCCCATTATTTACATAATTGTCCACAATATATCGACAATCTACCCTGAACAATCCCATATCTATATCGAATTCTCTATCATCGTCTGCACCGGCAAAGAAGAAACATTCTTTTTCTCTAATATCTTTTAATACTTCATTCATATTCTTTTTTCTTCTTTAAAAAATCCATTTTTAAAAATTATATTTTCAATTTCCTCGCACTTATAAATCTCTGCTTCTTTCACAGCCTTCCTCATAGCTGCTTTTTTATCCAAGTCCATAATTAAAAAAAGTTTTCACTACTAACCTGCTTTTTAATTTTACTGAGTTTTCCTGCATTTACGCTAACGACTCCTAAATAGTACCAGGTAAGCACTTTTTTATTTCTTTCTGCCGGTTCTCACAATCCGTAAATTCATTAAAATAATTAATAAATAATGAAGCATATAATATTTTTAAAATATATAAATTCTTCCGGTGCTTATTCCTCATATCACCAATAAAACAATCTCTGCTTACTGACAAATAATGAGTCACATTATCCCCATAATATATCGTCTCTATCGAAAATGGTTCGTTCGTCTCTATCGCCTCATCACGGATAATAATTCCCTTATAATAACATTTAGATTGATTTATGTCTCCATCTAAAGTCAAAATAGACATAATATAATCTTTATTATCCCATAAAACCATTGTATCATCATATACAAAACTTTTTATATTCCAACTCTCATTACCTATTTTCACAGAATTAACAACATTCCTGCCAACTTTCTCCAAATTAACAGAAGGAGTAGGAAGCCACCCCATCCCCACTCTCCGTTCAGCCTCATTATCGCATTCTAGGTAAACAGGAATCAAAGAATAAATTGCCATCTCAGAAATGTAGCGTTCCATTATATCCAGCAAAACTTTTGGCAACTCTTGGCAGTCATAAATATTTCTTTCTATTCTCTCATCCAAGCCGAAAAACTTCTTTTTTTCCTGGAGCTCCCGCAAAAACAAACCAAGATTAATATATACCTCAACACGGGTTCCATTTTTTGCATCGCTATCTGAATATTCAGAAACCTTCCCGCCTTTTTTCTTACTTTCAATTACAATCTTTTTGCCTCTTGGTTCTTTTTCCGACTTAGTAATAAAAACAACTGCATCTGTAAGCATAAAAGCAGATTGGATTCCAATTCCAAATCCTCCAGTTGGTCTAAGCCATACAGGCATTTTTTCTATTTCATCTGCATACTCCTTACGGCTTTTCCAATGATTGCCAGCCACAACTGAAAGTGTAGATATACATTTTTCTTCCATCCCAATCCCATGATCTTGTATTGAAAAAAGAATTTCCTGTTTTTCCCAATTAATCTTAAACTCCATTTCAATCCTGTTCTGCTCATATACGTCGGAGTTAATGTCAAAAGGTGTGATGTCCTCTGGAGGATACATTTTCAACAACGATTTCTGTTCTTTAAGCCACAGCCATAACTTCATCTTTGAAGCATCCAGTGCATTCTGCAGATACTCCCTGATAAACTCCAGACGAGTTTTATAAATGTTATTTCCTATCAACATCTCAAATATTCCGACAGGATCTGCCTGAAAATTAGTCTGCTTATTAGCATCGAACAATTCATCTTTATAGTATATTTTCAGATCACATTTATTCATCCGACATCCATATAATTCTTTCGGAACAATCAAATTCCAAGAACAGATAAGATGTACCGTTTCTTCCTCAATCCAGGAAAACCATTGATTCACAGTTTTACACACTTGAAAATCTTCAGATTTTGCAACCGCCGATATTCCTTCCTCTGTATAAGAAAGATGTGTCATTGCTTTATGTTTCTGTATATGGAGCTGGCTCTCTACAGGGATCATTCCCATATGATTCAGCATACGGGTATTAAAACGGTTACTGTCCATATCCAGGAGATCACCAAGGCGAATCATCACAGCCGCAAACTGAGGGTGCATATGATCACAGCTAAACCCATTATCTTCCTGTTTTACCATGCTGTATACTTTCTCAAATTCCTCTCCATGCAATATAGAAATCTGTGCTACAATTTCATACATGCGGCTCCTGTCTTTTTTACGTCCATAACCACGGATAAATCCTCCTGAACGTTCTGTATGTCTGCTCCGTATAAACTCAGTATACAATAGCATAATATAACGCTGTGCAATAACTGCCCAGCATTCCTGATCCAAAAGGTTATCAAATTCTTTTATAAATTCATTCGGCTCATCGGCATTAGCGGCTCTCACAAATTCTGAACGGTTCCTTACAATCTCATCCAATTTTGTATAGATATAAGCTATCTTTCTCGTATCTTCCGATTTAGAATTCATTGATTTTTTTACAAATTCCTTAAACTCCGACTGTTCCCATATATCACACAGCTCCTCATAGGTAATTGCCATACCAATATCATGACAATAAGCGCTTTCCAATAACAGCCACAAGTCGCTCACCGAAAGCATTTCTACTCTCTCTTTTCCTAAGATCATTTTAATATTATGCAAAATATTAACAGAATGTGATCTATCGTGCATACTGTAATGCTGAAAGTCAAACACTGTTGTATCTGTAAAAGAACAGTAGTATTTCTTATCTTCCCTCCACTCATTTATCAGATGATTCCCTATTTTAAATTCCTGACATTTTATCTCAAAACATTTCTCAATATATGTATCTGCCTGAGAAGCATTCAGAAATCCTTCTCCATCCCTCATCATAGCATTTACGACTCTTTCTCTAATCTGTATTAACTAAATTCCCCTGCCTTCTCTGCATTTCCAGCCATTCCAGTCCACGCAGACAAATACAACGGAGCTGTGTACAATCCCCTAACTTTTTGGGCATTCCTTTTTTGTGAATCTCTATAATTCTTTCCATCCAAGCGCCTCCAAGATTATTCTCCAATTCCGTCAATTCTTCTGAATCTATCTGCTTCTCAACATCTTTTCCACTTTGCATCCTGAACCATTGTACCGTCAAGTACTGTAATGTAATAAAATGATGTATAAACTCCATATTTTCTACACTGTCTTGCAATGCCAAAATGGGTATTTCAAAGAAAACATGTGTATTAAACTTAATCTTTTCCTTAGGCTCTTTTATTGAATGTATAATAAATCTATCTCTAAATTTTTCTTTCGTCACATATTTTTTTACTTCTCTTGAAATGTCTTCCAAGGCTTTTGAATGAAACCTATCGCCAATCTCGCCAATCTCTGTACAATAAATACACTTTTCAAACATGTATATATCTAATATAATTCTCCGACTATCCTTCCTAGCTCCTCCCTCCTTGATCATTGCTATCATGCTCCGGTCATATTCTGCAATCCAAACTGCAACTTTGTCTCTTGTGTCCATTTCTTCCCCTACTCTGCGAATTAATAATTCACCACGAATTCTTCAATCTTATGCATATATTGCATACGAATTTCCCCTAATTCATTATGATAATAAGACTCAAGAATACTGGATTTATTGTAAAGCGAGGACTTATTTTTCAAAGCCTTCTTAAAATATTTCCTATTATTTTCTAAAATGTCTTGATTGATTTCATTTCTTAAAAATTCATCTTTAAATATCCATTTTTCAAATGCTTCAGAAAAATCATCGTAACACAACCTTGCTTTTTCAATACCAATCTTTGTAACATACAACATTACAGCCCAATAATAGTATAGGTTAAAAAATGGCAAAAACAAATCACTATTTTCTCCATATCGGAACCCCCTCTTAATACCGTCTTCCTCCATAGTTAATTTATTGCTGCACATACTCAAGTTTAACATTGTAACAATAGTCCTTGTTAAGGCGTACTTTTCCTCATCTCTACTTTTAAAGACAAACTTATTACATATAAGCGCTTCTATTTCTTCCAATGATACTACCGTATCTATCTTTTTACCGCAAGGATTTTTACGCCATTCTAAATATCTATCTTTCTTTTCAGTAAGTAGTACATTGATCATGGTATATGCTTTATCTTCATTATAAGGCTTTTCTATCTTTTCATAAAGACTAGATATTCTTCTTACATTTACTAACTCTTTATTTTGCAATCCTTCCATCATTTTAAGTCTTTCATATATGATTCTCGGATTATCCTTCATCTTTTTGTACAATTCATGTACAATATTGATAAAATCCTGTGAATAATGGTCTTTCATGATGAGATAATTATACACCAGTTCGACGCCACTTTCAATCTTCATATAATTGCAAAAACATTCTGCAATGTACATACTCAAAAAATAAACACATTCCCTATATTTACCTCTCAATATGTTTTTTAGCGCACTTTTATCTGTTATCTTTTGTATGTTTTTGTATATTCAGTATTTTTACAATCCCAAAACAAGCTTTCCCATAATTTGCAAAGATACTCTTTATCCATAGAACGCAAAATAGCAAATGGTATCAATATAATCTCAATGTCATCTTCTTCCTTCTTTACGTATATTCCCTCCATCACAAAATCAACTGCAAACTGGGACGTAATTTGGAATAATTCACAATCTTTCATCTGAAAAATGAAACTTGGAAATATTTCTTCTTCATTAAATTTGTAAAAATTCTCGTGAAACCTCCAACTTTCATTTCCATTTTTCAGCCTCTCAAACTGCTTTTGGGTTAATCGAATCCGAAAATCCATCTCCTCATCGTCTGTTTTACTATCATGTAAGAATGGCAGGTCAATCACAAATGGTATCCCTTGCTTCTGCAGTACTTTCGTCTGTTTCATGCATAGTTCACCTATCCCATCATCTGACATATGGATAAAATAATTCAATTTCTCCCAAAACCAAACTTCCTCCTCTTGCCCCGCTTGTCTGGCAATCTCTACTTTCTTCTCAATATCTACTTCTAAAGACATCGCAAATACAAGCGGAAAAATCATTTTCGGCTCAATCCCTAATCCTATTAACAAATAAAATGTTTCCAACAGACTTGCACCTTGAGATAATGAATCATCCACTAAATAGATGAATTTATCTTTCAATCGTGAAATATCGACAATCTTTCTGACGTATCTGTCGCTATATAACTCTATTTTATGGGCATTTTTAGTATTTTTCTCAAACACTTTATAGATCCAATACCCCTTTCGGGTATTCAGCAAGAGCACTGCGTTCTTTTTAGAGGGGTTATTATTCACATCCCATATCTCATTATTTAACTTCACCAAAAAATACTTCAGCTTTGCCCCACATGTAGTATTTATGAACTGTTCCCAGCTATTCATCATACACCATCCCTAATTTTAAATTTATATATTTCACTTATCACTTTCATGGCGTATTGTCAATGCTTTCACCCCAGACAAGCAGCATAATATAGCCAGAATACTTGTCTTTCGCTTCACCTTACACTTTATATATTACACCTCACAAAATGAACTACACAAAAGTGAAACGAAACATTCGTTCACTTGACCACTCAAAAAATTAATGTTATAGTAATTATACATCTATTACAAGGAAAGGAGTAGCCATGGAGAAATCTAACGCTTATTCATTTGACACTTTTGAATCAGAAACCAGTATAGATAAAAACATTATGGATGAGCTCAATAGGACGTTGACCAAAAGTCATCGTGAAATTTTAAATGTCCTCCACAGCTCTCCGAACCTTACTCCGAAATCTCTCAGTGCTAGATTAGGGAAATCGCCAAATAGTCTCTCAAATATGCTTTCGAGGATAAATGAAATTAATCCACACCTCATCCATGATGAAAAAGTAGGACGAGAAAAGCAATTACGGTTGGGTACTATAGGCATTGCATACTTAGAAGCGCAAGAATCTTCATCTGATAAACCAAAGAAAATACTTAAATTTTCTAACTCTGCACGTGATGAAGCTTTGAAAAACGCTCTGTTATCTCTTAATAACTTTAAAAAATGCGATCCTGATAATTGGCTCTTAAAATTGGATGATTGTCTAACCGACCATATGAATATAGATGAAAATCCTCTTTTGTATACTGCCTACAATAAATTTATTGATAATATTCGTACATTAAGAATTAAAGGATATCTTCTAACATTACAGACTATTTACGACCACTTAAATAACGAAATTATCGTAAAACGGATTCAGGAGACCCTGGATCAGTTATTAAATCATTTTTATCAGTTAGAAACCTTGTTCAATCTAACTAATGAAAAACCTCAAATTGCTTTTGAAATTATTGATGATATGTTTCTGAAGATTTTTCCTGACGTTTGGGGCGGTTTGCCAACCGTTTCATCAATACCGCACAAAAATCTCTTTCCTGAAGCAACATATGCCTCTACATATTATCAGATTTCAAATATGGTACACACGGCAGTCCTAAATCATTGGGAAAAAAAACAAGCCATCGAGCAATGGGAAAAAAGTTATTGTACCAGTAATGTAATATTCTATTATATTGCCGAAAAATGTAAGACTATTCAAACCATCCAATCTATCAAGCAGGGAAAAAGCATCTTGTAATAGCAGTTGATTTACAAGGTGCTTTACTTTTAAGCCTTATAAATGCAAAAATAGTACACAAATAAAGGGAACTGTCTTCTATAAATTCCCTTACCATTGAGCAACCATTTATATACTATCATACTTTCTGTATAATTTCGACATATTTCGCTAAATTCTTTTAAAATCTTTTAAAATGTGATAATCTATTCTTAATGATGTGTATGCAGCCCAAGTTCAGTGATAATATTTTATGTCTTTACACCTCATCCACCGATTGATATAATGAAAGTACCATATAAACAGCGCTTATAGAAAGTAGGTGAGGATATGACTGAAAAAGAGCTGATGCAAAAAAATATTGAGGAGTTTGTTCAACTGCAAAGCTATATGCTATTAGCTGATAAAGATTCGGAAGTATATAAAGCTATGAAAGTAAGATACAATACTCTAAAAGTTATTTTAACTTCTTCTGGAATCAATCTAACAGAAATTGATAGAATCAAAGAATAGCTGTCAACTTATATCACTCTGGGGGAAGCAAAGACCATGCCTGAAAATGCGCTTAATCAGGTATGTAAAATGATAATTTTTCGACATTACTAAAATCAATTTTCAGTGCCGATTTTTTTACATTTACCGTTTTTTTCGACGCTATTTTCGATTTCCTTATATGAATAGTATTGCCATTTTCTGGTGATACTATTCATTTTCATTTCTTTTATTTTTCATTCCCTAGCATTGTTTCACAGGCATACGCTCTGGATATCTTTATAACCGTCTCCATTAATTCCCAACGCAACATAGGCTGCTTTTGTTATGATCCGCCCATCTTCACGGACTTTAAAGTGTACTGCATCCAGGAACACGACAGGATAAAAAGAATCCAGTGTTCTGCAGTACCATTCTTTTGCTTCTTCCATTACTTTATCCGTGATGTTGGAAATGGAGCCGGCTGAAAGTTCTATCCCATAGAGGGACTTTTACACACCCACACATCATCATTCATGGGAAGAATTTTAAAATGTTTTCCGGATTTTCTCCACATCCAGCATCCCAAGGTCCCCCGCCAATTCTGTCAACTCTGCCTCCAGACAAAACAAATCTACCGCTGTAGCAAAAAAATCCAGTATCACATTTATGGCAACTGCAATCACAATGGCCTGGGCAGGGATTTCAAGCTGTAACAGCAGAATCGTATAGCAGGCAAGAGCACCTCCGGGAATGGGCGGTGTAGCCACAGCCAGTACAACTGCAATGACCAGCGCTGTAATCAGCCATACCGGAGATATTTTCACACCATAAATCTCCGCCATGCAAATTCCCATTACAAAATATAAAATAGAAAATCCCGGCATGAATACCACCTGGCCAAGAGGAACACCGATATTTACAATTTTTTTATCAATCCCCAGCTTTTCTGCGCACACTTTCCTGTTCTCCAAAAATGCGGCGGCAGAAGAAGCTGTTGTCAGACCAATCAAAAAAACTGGAAAAACTTTTTTCAGGAAGACTGCCATAGAAACTTTTTTACGAATGCATACAAGACCTGTATAAGCTACCATAAGAAAGACATCCCCAAGCAGCATAACCGGCAGCACTTTATATGCCTTCAGCAGTACAGAAAAGTTTTTACCAATAATCATATTGAAAAGACTGCCAAAAATGAAAACGGGGACAAAAGCGCTGATATTTTCCTTGATTAGTAATACAATGTCATTTGCCTGTTCTAAAAATAGCGAAACAATTAAAGCCCTGTTCCCCAGAATCAGCATTGCCATCCCTACAAGAGCTGCAAGAAAAATAATCTGTAAAGGATTTCCCTCCAAAAACGGAGTGAAAAAATTGTCCGGTACAATTCCAAGAACCATTTCCAGAAGTTCCGAAAACCGAAAGGAACTGCTGCCGCTGCCTGCAAGAGGAAATAAAGGCAGGATGGCAATGCCAAATACTGTGGTAAAAATCAGTGTCATCCATAAAAATCTATAGATCATCCGCTTTCCGACTTTTCCCAGCGTTGCAATATCCCCAATATTATAAATACCGCCTGCCACCGACAAAAATATAAGGGGCCCTGCAACAGCGCTCAACAGTCCCATAAATGTGTCAAAAACAGGCGTAATCATTTCCTCTGAAAGAAAATTAACAGTTTTTTCCGGTAGAAAAGTGCTTACCATACCGCAAAAAAGAGCCAGTGCCACTGCTGCCAGCAGTGATACTGCAGGAGATAATTTTTTCTTTTTTAATGTAAAGGTAAGGTAATTGACTCCGTTTTTGAACTGCCATGTGGGAATTTCTCCCATACCTGAAAGGATGCCTTTCAGGATAGCGCTTTCTTCACCGCTGTCCATATGAATTGCATCGTTTCTTTCTCCCGGAATAGAAAAACTGGCATACAGACGGTTTATCCGCTTTCTGCACTGAAATTGAAAAGTCCCCTTTGTGCCAAAAGCTTCCTGATATTTCAGCAGTATCTCTTCCACAGCCAGCCGTGTGCGGAGAATGTCTCTTTTTTCCCCATTGGCGCGTTCACAAAATGTATCTACTTGATGACACGCCACATCTATATCATGATTTGTCAGGTTGTAATCCTGCATTTTAAACTCCTAAAAGATTATTTCATATATTTTTCTTCTCTTAGTTTTCTCACATCCAGCATATCAAGACTGGCAGCCAGTTCCACAAGCTCCGCCTGCAGACAGAACAAGTTCACCGCTGTAGTAATAAATTCCAGTATTACATTGAGGGCAATCGTGATCGCTACAGCCTCCATGGGAATCTTAAGCTGGACAAATAAAATCGTATAACAGGTCAACGCACCGCCGGGAATAGGAGGCGCCGCCACCGCAAGCACAATAGCAATGAGACCGGCCATAGCCAGCCACGCCGGAGAAACCGTCACGCCATAGATTTCAGCCATACAAAATCCCACCGCTAGAAACATAACGGAAACCCCTGGCATAAAAATAACCTGCCCCAAAGGAATACCAAAATTAACGATCCTTCTGTCAATCCCAAGGTCTTTTTCACAGCACTCCATATTCACCCCAAATGCGGCTGAAGAAGATGCCGTGGTTAATGCAATCAGAAAAGTGGGCATCATCTTTTTCAGCAATACCCAAAGCTGCACCTTCCTCCTTGTGCATACTAGCACAAGATACACTGCCAGAAGAATGGCATCTCCCATAAGCATTACCAGAACCACCTTATATGCAGGAAGAAATACCGAAAAGTCGTTACCCAGTATCATACTTAAAATACTGCCAAACACAAACACGGGAACAAAAGAACTGACTGTCTCCATAATAAGCTGTATAATATAATTGGACTGTTCCACAAAAGCCGCGGCAATCGTAGCTTTATTTCCCAGAATCAGCATTGCGATTCCGATTAAAACTGCCACAAAAATAATCTGCATAGGATTCCCTTCTGTAAAGGGCGTAAAAAAGTTACCTGGTACAATGTCCAGAACCATTTGATACAATTCAGAAAAATCAAACTTCCCCCCGTCTCCGGTTTTAAGAGAAAAAAACGGCATGGCAAATACACATACGGGCAGTGTCAGAAGAATCGTCATCAGCATAAAGCGTCCAATCATCCTCTTTCCGATTCTGCCCATAGCCGCCATATCCCCAATGCCGTATATTCCCCATACAATTGAAAGAAACACCATAGGACCTGCAATGGCTGATAAAAGTCCCATAAAACGGTTAAATACCGGGCTGATAAGCTCATTTGCAAGAAAAGTCCTGACACTCTCTGGCAGGAACCTACACACACCGCCGCACAAAAAAGCCAGTATTACAGACAGTGCCAGTGAAGCCATCTGAGAACGTTTCTTCTTTTTGGGAGTAAATAAAATAAGATTCTCTCCATTTTTGTACTGCCACGAGGGTGCAACCCCCATATTGGCAAGCAGTCCCCGCATTACCTGGCTTTGTTCTTCCTCCCCTGTATCAAAGGGATCAACCCTTTCCCCCGGCAGGGAAAGTTCCAAACGGATACGATTAAGACGTTTGATATATTTTTGTACAAATACTGCCTCCATACCGAAAGCCTCCTGGTACTTTAACAGCGTTTCCTCCACTGCAAGCCGGATTTGGATAATATTTCTAGCATCAACGCCCCATTCTCCAAGTGTTTTTTCTGCAAGACTGCTTGTCTGCGCAATGTTTTCATTATTTAACTCAAACTTCGCACATAGATTTTAGCTATGCACCTTGAAAATTCAATATCTGGCAGTATTTAGTTGTCAATGTTCAGTCAATTATGCCACTTGCAGCTTCGATTTTAAAAGTGCAGGTATTGCATCCATAAATGCTTTTACCAGCTCGTCGATTTTTTCATCAGATATATCTATCTGATCCACAAGCAGAGTTCTGAACATTTGAAGCTATTTGAAAAGCCTGTATCCATGTGATATCAGACATCTCATCAGAAAAGTATAAAAACAGTTCCCCCATAGAACGGGTATCATTAGATTCCCGGTTCTCCAGGGAAAGCATCATATATCTTGTAAAAACGATTGCTGTATGGGCAGTCATTGCATCATAAGATAGGGATCTGCATTCTTTACTTAGATTAAGATAGCTCTTGCAGACTTTAAAGAATACTTCAATATCCCAACGTTTTCCATAAATGCGGATAATCTCTTCTTCACTCAGACTCACGTCTGTGGAAATGAGACAAAGATATTCCTTTCTCTTGTTTTTGTTACGGATATAGACCACTTTGGCAGGGATGGTTTTTCCTTCCTTTACAACATCTACCATGACGGAAAGCAGATACCGGGAACGTCCACGCCGTTTCCTGTTTTTCTTGTAAATAGTTGTCAGCGGCATATCTTCGCTGTTATACCGGAAGAACATTTTAGGTGTTTTCTTTACCATTGCAATTACATCATATCCGATTTCTTTGACAGCATGAAGAGAGCTTGGAGAAGAGAACCAGCTGTCAAACAGAACGTATTTAGCCGGAATACCAGCCTTTTTAGCAGATTTTAAAAGTTCCAGCATGGCGATCGTTCCTTTCTTGACAGCAAGCATACGGCGCTTATATCCAACCGTTCTTTTATCCGTTTCCTTTGCTTCATTGATTCTGTTCTTTTTATTTTCGGTGGAGAGAAGGACACTGTTGACCGGGAGAAAAGTGCTTCCGTCTGACCAGCCTAATGTAAGCATGCGAAAACCAAATTTATAACAATGTTTTGCATGGTCATATACCTTTGCAAGAAGTTCCACTTTTTTGGAACGGTTACGTTCAAACATGGAATCGTCAATGATCAGTACGTTGACACGGTCTGCGGAATCAAGTGGAGCAATGGCATCCCTAATGATTCGGCTGGATAAAACCGTTGTGAACCGAATCCAGTTAATCTGGAGCATTTTCATAAAACGATAAACCGTATCTTTTGCAAAATCCGGTGAGTCTTTTCCAATCAGCAGGTTCATATACATACTTCTGTTTGAAAATATCAAAAGAAACAGATACTGAAAAATCAGTGCTGCAGAAATTCCCTTCTTTTTGTAGGCATTAGCAGTTTTCAATGCAGAAGAAAGATGAAACCGTGTAAAAAATCTTCTGATAGATTTCGAAATCTGGTTATCATTTTGATTGTCTTGTGTTATACTTTTATTCATAGCATGAGCCTCCGGATATATGATTGTTTCTGAACAACTCAATTATATCAAAACCAGACGGTTTCATGCTATTTTTATGTCAGTTATTATTGAATTTTCAAGGTGCATAGGTACTTATTCAAGTGCGAAGTTTGAGTTATTTAATTTCATCTTTTCCATATTTTTTCTCTTATTTTTTTAATCTATATACTTATAATCAATTGATTCATTCCATCCACAAACTTATGCTCCAGCTCTTTGGACATTCCTTTTATCATCCTGCCAGACAAATCTTCTTCGTCCCCGAAAGGATGAAAGGAAGGGCCATTATAGGAAAATCGTATCTGCGCCAGATTTTCCCTCTCGCTGTATTCCACATCCAGAGAAAGATCCCTTTCCTTTGCTTCTCCTGCCGCAGGCAGAAGTTTTTGCATCAGCATTTCCTCCACAACAAGCTGCATGGCGTAAATCTGTCTCTGTGAAAACTGCTGCTTACGTCCAAACTCCTCAAGACGTGTCATAAAGGCCGGAAAATCAAAGTCACGTGAAATTTTTTCCACATGGAGCACCTTAAGCTGCCGGATAAATATCCGGGTTCTCTCCCTCTTTGGATGCTCAAAAATCTGTTCCGGCGTTCCGTCCTCATAGATTTCACCCTGATCCATATAAAATATCCTGGTGGATACATCCTGGGCAAACTTCATTTCATGGGTCACGATCATCATGGTCATTCCCTGCCCTGCCAGCCTACGGATAACCGAAAGAACTTCCCCTACCATAGTTGGATCTAAGGCGGAAGTCGGCTCGTCAAAAAGAATAATTTCCGGATCCATGGCCACCGTCCTTGCAATAGCCGCGCGCTGCTTCTGTCCCCCTGAAAGTTCATCCGGATAAGAAAAAGCCTTGTCTGCAAGCCCTATGTTAAGCAGCAGTTCCATCCCTCTATCATAGGCCTCCTGCCGGCTTCTGCCAAGAAGATCGACCTGCCCCATCATGATATTTTCGATAATGGTCTTGTGTGCAAACAGGTTGAAGGACTGAAATACCATTCCCATTTTCTGCCTCACCAGATTTACCTTACATTTCTTGTCCGTTGTTACCACACCGTCTACCACAATCTCGCCTTTTGTAGGTGTCTCCAGAAGATTAATACATCGAAGCAGGGTTGACTTTCCTGTGCCTGACGGGCCTATAACAGAAATCACCTCTCCTTTTTTAATCTCCACGCTTACATCCTTCAAAGGGGTTACGTTTGGATATTCCTTACACAGATGCCGGATAGATATTATGCTCGTGTCCATACTTCCCCCGGCACAAACGTCCCGGTTTTCATGCTTTTCTGTCATTACATGCACACCCCCTTTAAGCTGCGTTTATTCCGCTTCGGTGCAACTTTCCTCTCTGCAAATGAGAGAGCTGCCGTCATCATATTGGCAATAACAAAATAAATTACTGCTGTCATTATCAGTGGAAAGAACGCCTCCATGGTACGTGAGCGTATAATGTCGGATACTTTGGTCAAATCCTGTACAGCAATATATCCTACTACTGAAGTCATTTTTACCATGGAAATAAATTCGCCTTTCAACACAGGAATAAAATTTCTGGCCGCCTGAGGCAATACAATCTTAAAAAATGTCTGGCCTTTCGTATAGCCCATAGCAAGGGCTGCCTCGCTTTGCCCCTTATCCACAGTTTCTATTCCTGTCCGCATCATCTCCGATGAATAGGCCGCAAAATTAATGGAGAATCCAATAATAGCAACCAGAATTTCAGAAATATCCGCCGAACCAAAAATTCCATAGTACAAAATCATCAGAAAGACTACAATAGGGGTTCCCTGAATCACGCGGACAAAGACCGCCCCGAACCACTGAGTCGGCTTACAATTGATCCGGCGCAGCATACATATCAAAAAGCCAAGGCACAGACCAAAAAGTCCTGAAAAGACAGAAATCAGTATGGTGACGCCAAGCCCCCGCAAAATCAGCCGCCAGCGCCCCTCTACTATGAAAGTGCTTTGGAAGCTGTCCTCAAGATTTGCCCAGAAACCTTTTTCCTGTAATTCCCCATCCAAATCACGCACCAGAAGTACCAAAGCAGAGTCATAATGAGTATCTGCAAAGTCTACCCGCTTCGCTCTTTCTTCCGTGATGGAAAGGCTACCGCTGACCACATCCGCCTTCCCGCTTTCAAGGGCGGTTATCAGCGAAGCAAATTCACAGGTTGTCATCTCCACCTTCATATCCAGTTCACGTGCAATCAGAAGCAGCAGATCTATCTCAAGCCCTAAAGGTTCGCCGCTGCTTCCAAGATAAGTCATAGGCTCATGGGCGCCATCATAGTAGTACCGGATGGTTCCCTTATCCCCCGGCCAGTCCTGCTCCATTAATACCTTTATGCTCTCATCCGCCCCAAGCCATTTTTCCTTTAAAGATGCGATTGTTCCGTCCTCTTTAAACTTTGCGATAACTTCATTAAACTGTTCCCGCAGAGGACTTCCCTTGGGAAAAGCATATCCATATTTATCCCGCACGACAGGTTCTTCAAAAACTTTCAGGCCTTCATTTTTGGCTGCCGCAAGCTGTGCCAGCGGTTCATCCAACACTCCTGCATCCACCCGATCTGCCTTAAGAGCCGCAACAATATCAGGAACCGAATTGTAGTAGGAAAAGTTTTCTGCATCCGCAATTACTTCCTGTAAAAGTTTATCGTAAACCCCTCCGCTTAATGATGCAAACCTTGCTCCGGCAAAATCCGAAAGTGTCTCGTATTTTTTCTCCGTGCTGCCTTTCTGTTCCGACCTTACCATAACGGCAGACACCGAAGGATAAACACAATCTGAAAATTCGATGTGCCTGCGCCTTTCCTCGGTGGCATTTAAATTCGCCATAATACAGTCAATGTCGCCGGCCTCGGCCGCGGCAATAATTCCGTCATAGTCGTAAACCTTAATTTCCACTTCCGCATTCAGCCACGCTCCAAAACGGTAAATCAGCTCCACATCATATCCGGTAAGAGTCGTCCCCTCGTAGTAGCTGAAAGGCTGAACCATTCCTGTTGTTCCTACCTTAAGCTTACAGTCCGGCATCTGTGGCGCCTGTATTTCCGGCATAGTTTTCTCCGCCCTGCTTACCCAGCGGTCATACATATCATCCAGCGTCCCCTCGGCTCTTGCTTCCGACAGAAACTGGTTCACTTTATCTTTTAAATTGTCAACCTGGCTTTTGGGTGAAATTCCCACAGCCACATCCATACTTTCTCCCAGGTTTTCCTCTAAAATCTCCACATTCTCAAGACCGCTGGCAATAGCAAATTCCATCATTACCCGGTCATAAACAAACCCGTCCAGTTTTCCCTGGGAAATGGCAAGATACCCCGAAGAGTTGCCGGAAAATGTTTTATGCTCCGCCTCCGGCAGATATTTTTCCGCCATATACATGCCTGCCCCGCCTTCTGGAACACCAATCGTACAGGCCGGATTGTTGAGCTGTTCTATGCAAGTGATTTTTTCATTTTCTTTCCTTCCACATCCCCCAAGGCAAAGTATCCCTAAAAGGGCAAGTGTTAAAAGCGCTATTCCTTTTTGTAAAACCATTTTTCCCCACCTTTCGTCCCCGTCACAGAGCTTCTATATATTATAGCAGATAAGAATTTTGCTTTGGTGGGTATGGGATAATTTGTATTTTTTCAGGTATGATTTGCTATAAATTCTTCTTAATCTTTCATATATCAGTTAATTCCGGTATCATGACAGTCCATCCCATGATTCAATACCTGCTTCGTTTTCTATCCGCAGAGCAAGACGATATAACTGAGTACCTGACAGACACAGACGGAAGTTTTCGACTCCCAATACCTTTTGAAGCTATTATTGAATCCCTCAAGGCCAATCTTACCTTCAAAAATTCTTCACAGAGCTTTATTGAGGTATTTGCCAAATTGTTTGATGGGAACGAAAATATAAACCACCGCCTGATGGCGCAATTACTAAAGAACAGAAAAGTATTTTCAATAGTGACCACCAATTTTGATACCTGTATTGAACAAGCCTTGGGCTGGAATAATGGAGACAGCAGAATCGTCATCCCTTATATAGAGCCGCTGGACACGCTCAAAGATATGGATATTACAGGAAAACTAATCAAACTCCACGGCTGTAAAAGCCGGCCAGATTATTTAGGTATAACGGTAGAACAGATTACCAAAACAGAATATTGGACAAAGACTATGACTGTATTAGATAAAATATTCTGTGCTGATGAATCCAGGACAGTTTTGTTTCTTGGGTATAGCTGTTCAGATTTGTGGGATGTAGCCGAATACTTTCATAATGCCAGACTTTTAAACAAGCGCCTTGCACACTGTATTTACTGGCAGCATTCCAATATAGATGATGTATCTATAACTGCCAACGCATACCAAATGCTTGACGGCCATGCCTGCTCGTACTTTAGGGGCGATACAAATCTTCTGATACGCAACCTATATGAGCTTGAAAACCTTCCAATCCAAACCGATGCCATTACCCAAAGATACAATGATTTTGGAAATCTTATTCCCCAGAATCCTGAATTTGTTCTGGGAAAGCTTTTTGAAGACTCATCCTATTTCGATCTGGCAATTAAATATTTTGAACTTGTTTTAAACAGCAACGAAAAATCATCCAAAGATATATACATACAATCAATATCTGGTCTCGGTAAAATGTACGCTGCTAAAAACAATTTTCAGCAGGCCATAAGAATACTTCGCACAAACATACATTCTATTACTCACTCTAATATACAGGAATTAAATCCAGGGCTGCTAATGATGGTCACACAATATGCTAACATTCTTGTAGATATCAATGATTGTTTTACTGCAAAAAAACTCTATGAAGACACAATTCATTTGATAGCGGATGATTCAAATAATGCCCTGTCCACACCTCCTCTTGCACATTTATATAACGATTTGTCTCTTGTTCTGCAAAAGTTACAGGATTACAAGAGTGCACAAGAATATTTTGAAAAAGCTCTGAACATTTTTCGTAAATATGCAGAAGAAAGCCCGCAGGCATATTTGCCGAATGTGGCAATGGTTTTGTGTAATGAAGCAATCATGTTAAATGAAATGGGTGAATTTAATAGGGCAAAACAATTATATGAAGAAGCCCTTAAAATCAGAAAAAAGCTGCTAAAAACAAACCCAGTATATCTGCACGATTTGGCAACAACATTGAATAATTATGGGGTTGCACAACAATCTACGGGAGATTATGAGTCTGCAAAAATACTAATTAATGAGGCCCTGGATATCCGAAGAAATCTTGCTCAGTCAAATGCAAAAGTATATTTACCCTATGTGGCGAGTACACTTTTAAACAAGGCAGCCAACTCCAAATACCTTCAGGATTATACTACGGCAGAGCAGTCCTGTGTAGAAGCCATTGACATTTACGCACGTTTTTTAAAGGCAGACCCGAATAGTTTTCCCTTGCAAATGGCTGAAATATTAATAAATCTGTCCGGAATTCTTGTTAGTTCTAACAGATTAATTGAGGCTTTGTCGTACTGCGAAAACGCAGTTAAATTATGCGAAAAATCAGTCCATCGAAACCGAATTACCATCCTGCCTGTTCTGGTATTAGGTTATACTATACTGACAACAATCTACCAATATATGAATTCTTTTAAAACTTCATATAAAATATATAGAAAGCTTCTTCGCATGTCAAATGAATTAGTTAAATTAAACAGACCAGCAAATATCGCACAGCATGCCAAAATTTTGTTTAACTATGCAAATGCAAATTATACGGATAAAAAATTCAAAAAAGCACAAGAACTATTTGAAGCAGCGCTGAAAATCTTTGAGGAGTTATCCGTTGAGCATCCTGCTATTTATTTACATAATGTACGAACGACACTAAAAATGCTGTCCTCAATAGATAAAAATGACGAAGATCATATTCCAAGATGGGAAAGAGTTATTTCTATCGACAGATATTTTGCAGAAAAAAATCCGCAGATGTATTTAGAGAATTTAGCCTTGGACTTACGGAAATTTGCAGACATACAGATGCAATTGGGATATATTTATCAAGCAGAAAAATTGTATAAAGAGGCTTTGTGTATATTAGATAGTTTTGATTTAAAAGCCTCTCCTGATTATGTTCGGGAGATTATTGGAATATTAAACTGCCTTGGAATTGTTAATTTTAAATTTGGTGAGTATGATGAGGCAATTTTGCTATATAGAAAGGCATTAAAATATAATGATGTGTGTCCTGACGAATCACTTGAAAAGTATTATTATAATATTTATATGACGTACTATAATATGTCAATTTCTCAGTCTGAGAAGGGAAGTGGCAGACAGCAGATATTGTGTCTGAAAAAAAGTGTTTCTGCGGCGAGAAGGTTAGTAAATTTGAATGAAACAGAGTATACTCCTACCCTAATAAACGGGCTTCATCAGTTGTCCCATGCATGCTACAGTAGTGGGTTGTATAAAATGGGAGAAGAATATTTTGCGGAGGTGGAAAGGCTTATGTACTGATAGAGTGTAAGGTCCATTGAATTATCATGGACTTTACACTCCCAGACTATACTTCTGTCCTTCCCCAAACCGAACCTCACAATCCTTCCGATAGAACGCTATCCCATAACAGTCAATCTTCCGATACCCTTCTGTGCTCAATTCTTCCATATACCTTTTATCATAAATCTGCTGCAATGCCTTTTCGATTTCTCGTAAAAAATCGACACATTTCGTAAAATTTTACAAATATTTTTATACCTCTATCTATAATATAATGTCCTGAACTTCATTATCGCAATACAAGTCTCCATTCGCAGCTAATATCATCCCAATATATAGCGGTATCCCAACTATTAGCGGGAAATCATACCTCAGCATAGCTACCAGCCCTAACAGGCAGGTTCCCCAATATTCCAACGGTAATACAAACACAGTAATATACGTATACTTTCTTATATACATTAATATCGAAATACCTATACTGTTCATCATAATAAACAGCACTGTCCACGCTTTTCATACGAAATCTTATTTTAATAATGAACATGCAAATTTATTATTTGTTTTGTATACTATTAAACAAATCATCATGCTCCCTGAAAAGACAACTACAAAATTAGTAAGTACAGAAAAAGAAACTCCAAACATATATGTAATAATAAATAAGAATGATATAATCATTCTATGTAAAAGGTATATCCCTGTACTTAAATTCCTTAAAATTACAGTCTTTTCATTTTTCATTCTACAAATAACTAAATTCAAAAGGAAAAGTGGAATAAATGCAATATGTGAAAAATATAAGGCACCATCATCAGCATATTTCAAATTAAATAAACTTATTACCTCAACTATATATACAAAATAAAAAAATATACAAAAATATAACAATCCTTTATTGTTCTTGCTTATTCTTGTTTCGATATATAAGTCATAAGTTTTCACACCTAATAATAACATAAAGAAGCCTACAAATATACCGTTTCTTGCAGATATAAAGATATATAGATAACTATCTATAAAATCTTTAAGACAATTCAAAACATTATCTGTAAGAAAATAATAATTATTTGATAATAAAGCAAATAAGTATCCTATAAAACCAATTACTAGAGCTAAATTAATTTTTCGGTTAATAATAAAAGGATAAGCTAATATTATTCCAACAATGCATGCCTGAATATACCATAAAGCACCATATGGATAAAAACAAATATGCTTAATATTATCTATTATAATTTCATATGTCTCAATCCCTTGTATACGCATTTTGATTGACTCAAGTATTATATTAATACTTTCAAAGAAAATAAGTGGTCGCAATAATCTCATAACATACTTTTTAACAAACACTTTATATTCCTCTATATTAGAAAAATATATCTTTTCCTCAAATAAAAAACCTGATGCGCAAAAAAAAAGAATGGAACTGCCAATCTCAATACACACTTTTCAAAAAGATATGGTAAATTGTATGGTAATAATGTATATACCCCTGTGTGTAAGACAATAATGCAAATAGAAAAGAAAAACTTTGCAATATCAATAGACGAATATAATTCTCTTGTCTTTTTCACCACAACACCCCCATCCTTGAATTTTAACCTTAATATGTCATTTCAACTGTAAGGAAACCTGATGAAAAATGATTAATAGCGAAACTCAAGCAATGACACTATTTAATTTCTCATAGTCTCTTTTCACAGCTAATACTATCCCAATATACAGTGGTATTCCAACAATTAATGGTAAATCATATCTCAGCATAGCCACCGGCCCTAGTAAACAAGTTCCCCAATATCCTATTGGTAAAATAAAAATAGAAATATACTTATATTTTCTCATATACATCAGTATTGATATACCTATGATCATCAACCAGAATGGGAAAGCCATATTCATCACTACTGAAAGAACAGGGAACCTATTATAATCATGACCATTTGACATATTTCTTAAATACTCGTCATAAACTGGCAATAAAGTATGCCTTGTTATTTTTAATGTATCATACTGAGCATCCATAAACGATCCGTCATAAAAAACGCCATCGTAGCAGTATAATCTTGGGCCAATATACCAATATTGATATGCCCCACAAAAAAAAGATTCTAAATAAATTACAGGGTTCTTTAATCCAAGATTAATCCAAATATTCAAAAATTTCAGCATATTCTTTGTAAAGGCTTGACTATTAAAACCCGATTTAACTGGATCAGCGCTATATTCATCATATTGCTCTAAATATTCCACAGGAATAATACGTGTAATTATATTCTTTTCTTCTTCTGTTATACTTGAAGGATTCTTATTCCAGACACGAGCAATTTGTTGCATAGGTACACTTAACATCTCACGCATATTTCCCTTTTCTATTCCAAATGCTGTTGAAATCGGTCCCATAATCAAATTGACACATATAATTAAACTAATTCCCAAAATTAAGCATTTCATTCTATAGTTTTTCACACTTATAACCAGAAAAGGAATAAATACTATAAAAACATATTTGCCTTGATTTCTTAGCATACACATTAAAATTACACTGGCACCATACCTAATAATATATGTCCTTGTAGAAAAAAATTTTTCAGTATCCTTTATAATTTCAAAAGAAAATACGATAACTAACAAGAACATACCACTAAACAATACATCTTTTGTTGTAGTAAAGGCAAATGCTTGAATAATTGGATTAAATGCAAAGAATAAGAATGTCCCTACGACAACTATCGTTCCGGTTCTCCATTGATATAATTTGTATATACAATAAGTAAAGATTCCACTCAGTAGCACACTTTGAATGATGCAATAAATCAAAACACCTGCATTATAGGATTTAAAAATACAGTCTCCCGCAAATAAGCAAGCATTGAGAAATAATGTATGAATTATCGGATGTCCTGAATTGAGCTGGTGCATGAGTTTCATTTGAACTACTTGCGGCCATGCATCATATGCAAAATTTCCTGGAAACATGGCTAATAACGCTGGAAGCCAACATAAGAGCATTACAGCCCATATCCCAAATATATTTTTCTTTTTATAAAAAAAATTTTTAAATTATCTTTTCCTATTTTTATTTTAAAAAAATAATCATATAACAACAAGAGTATCGCTTCAATTAAACACCACAATATAAGAAAAACTATGAAAGATTTAAGCGACAGATCAAATGCATGTGCTTCAGCAAAGGGTTTACTCAACACAATTATTAATGCAAAACCAAAACTAGCCCAAATAGTAGAACAGATTAGCTGACGATCACGTTCCGCCTGTAATCGGCGCAGTAGATAAAATACAATAGCTACTAAAAGAACTGCAAATAATGAATTAGAAGATATAGACAAATAGGGATTGTTTATAAAGAAATAATTCGTTAAAATATACGTAAAACAATAACTTATTAACAAAATAAAAAATAAATTTATCCATTCTTTCTTTTTCATTACAAACAAAACCTCCTTAGACAATTCTACTCTGTCTTATCATCTATTTATTCCCATAAATAATATTTGCAATCTCTTAAACTTTCCGCAACACAATCTTGTCTCCCCATATTTCATCTGTACTGTCCAACAATTGAGAATCATATCCAGCCTGCGGAAAAAAAGTCAACTCTCCAAAATAAATTTTATGATTTGCATAATATAAATCAACCCTCACACATGGAAAATCTTGTGCTAAACTTTCTGCTATTTCAAACATTCTGTCTATACATTCCGGCTTATCCATTGTATATCCTTCTGGTTCATTTAACCCGCTGATGTTATACCTCTTAAAATTCCAATCCTTATCAAAAAAACGGAATTTAGTATTTCCTTCACGTCTTCCGGTACACACCATCACATTATCGGCCACACCACTAAAACACATGAATTTATAATCATCAAACTCACCGTCTCTAAAATCTGTCATATATTCTTCGATCATAATTTTGGGAGCAACATTTTTATAAGGCCATTCTCTCCAATAGTAATAATAATTCTGACTTAAATGCTGATTAATTTTCATTTCAGCCTGTTTAATATCAAATGTCTTTTTATCCTCTGACATCATTATTTAGACATTCATTACGCGAGCACAGATGACATCCACACTTTAAATATTCATCATCATCAATACATAACCTTCCCCCATATCCTTTTTCAAAGTATAAATTTTATGGATGCTTCATGTTACGGATATGTTCAGGGACGATCGTTCTTCTATTTTCATTTTCTTTATGGCTTATAGGAAAACCTATTGTTTTCATCTCATCCTCCAATTTTTAATATCTTTTTAAAATCACTTTCCTGATAACTTTAGTTACCAAATCCTGACGTTCACATAAAGGTCTTACTTTATCATATAATGGACTTACTCTGATTTCCTCATAGGGTTTCAAGCGCTTTTCTAATTCAGAACATCTATCTAGCATTTCTTTATATTTCTGATTGATGTTATTGTATTCATAATTCATTTTTTGATTTTGCTGTTCCATAGAACGAATAGAATTGTTAAATGTCCGTTTATCATAATAATAACTATCTATAATAGCATCTAAAAACTTTTGATCTAAAAAATCATCTGTTCTTGACAAATTGAAAAAAAGTCCTATCTTTTGTCCCAAGCTAAATTTACCTCTAATTCTAATAACCATATCCTCATTATCAAACACATGATATTTCAAAACAGGTAATCCCGAATATGATATCTCCGTTACTTCTGATACATCAATACTAAAATTATATATCATTCTCCCAAAATGTGTGCCAAAATTGATTAGTATATCCTCACATTCCAGAGGCATCACAAATTGTAGTTTACATCCTCTATCATTTTCTTCAATCACATAATCTTGATAGGCACAGGATTCTACATCTCTACATTTTCCAAATACAATTCTGCATGACGTAATATCTTTTAATTGTCTATGGGATTTGCTAAAAAAATATGGATTTTCAAACACATTCATGTCAATCCATTGTATATTTAACTCCATATTTCTTACAACATACGGAAAATATAATTGATCCCTTTTTGCGTATTTTTTCAATAATTCAAACCATAACTTCATTGCCTGTTTGACTAAAATATTATTATGTCTTCGTATCAGAACTGTACATTCTGCAAGCCCATAATGTTCCGGATACTTTTCTTCTCTCAGCATTTTAAGTACCGGAACTAGGTTTTCCTTATCCTCTTTTCGTCCAATTATACAGGCGATTGCTTCTTCATATACACAATCCCGAACACTATGTCTAAAACAAGCCATATTATACTTGTCTATTTCACAATATTGATTCAAAAAATTCTTTATACTATTTCGCACCTGAACCGCACCATCTATCCATATACTAATATCATACCTATCTTTTAAAAGCGGATGACCTAATATCTTTATCTCTCGCGATAACAACATATTTCCAAGATTATTATTATCTTCAATATAGATCATTTCCCATTCAGCAGATTTTAAATTTCTGTTATTTGTAAAACAGATATAATCAATACCTTCTTCTTGATATACAGGCTGCAATTCATCGTAATCGCCTGTTATACATGTATAAACACAGATTTTCTCATTACTCATTATCGCTTTCCGCCTTTCAACTTACAATTCGTATTATCTAACGCAAAATTAATATTGAAATAGGGATCGCCTTTTTTAAGTATCTTTCCCCATCGCCTTTTAAAGATTAGCGACTCCTCGTTAAGTCGATTCATCTTATCTAAAGTATCTTCCTTTCCACGTGTCTTAGATTCATAATGATATAATTCGGCATATGGATTATATACTACCAAATATCCCTTTTCCTGAATCCGTAAACATAAATCCACATCATTGTAAGCTACTTTATATCTTTCGTCAAAGCCTCCAATTTCCTCAAATACCGATTTCTTAACCAGAATACACGCACCCGTAACCGCACTATAATTCTGTTGTGTAATTATTCTTGCGAAATATCCCACCTGATCCTTAGGTGTATTTAAAAAGATATGTCCGGCAATTCCGCCTAAGCCAACCACAACACCCGCATGCTGTATTGATCCGTCTTTATAAAATAATCTTGCCCCAACAGCGCCAACATCCTGACGCATACAAACTCCAACTAGTTCTTCAATACAATCGCAGTTAATAATCTCTGTATCATTATTCAAAAACAGTAAATATTCTCCTTGCGCAAATTCACTTCCATAATTGTTAATTGCAGCGTAATTAAATTCTTTGTTCCAAAATTCTACTTTTATCTTATTATCTTCTATTTCTATCTTCTCATAAAATTCAAATGTTTCTTTCTCACTACTATTATTTTCTATAATAATTATCTCATAATTATTATAGCTACACTTACTAATTGAATGAATGCATTTTTTTAAATCATCGACATGATCTTTATTCGGTATAATAATAGATACCTTTGGCTTGTCGTGTAAAATATATTTACTTCTATAAACGCCTAAACATTTTGTTTGGCTGACACTTACATCCTTTAATCCTATTCTGTCATAATGCGCTTTTATTGCATTTGTTCCTGCTTCAAATGCATACATTTTGCTTTCCGGCTTTTCTGCGGTTGAACCCTCGTGCATTCTCCAATGGTATAAAATCTTAGGAATATGATAAATATCTTTCGTTATCTCTGAACATCTGAAAACAAAATCATAATCCTGAGCACCATCAAATTCTGAATTAAATTTCCCGACCTGATCTACAATCGTTTTTGCAACTACAACAAGATGACAGAAATAATTTGTAGAATTTAATAAATCCTTATTAAAATCTGGTTTAAAATGAGGTTGGAAATGTTTCTTTCCATCCATGGTCACTTTATCCTCATCAGTATAAATAATTTTTATTTCAGGTTTTTTATTTAATACTTTTACGCACTCATATAGTGCATTAGGCGCAAGTAGATCGTCATGATCTACAAATACAATATAATCACCAGTACATAACTCTAATGCCCTGTTTGTATTTTCCGAAATATTAAGTTGACAATCACTCATTATAACCTTAATTCTTGAATCATATTGTACATATTTTTTCAAAATTTTCTTTAGTGGAGAACTCTCTCCGCTTCCATCAGATAGACATAATTCCCAGTTTTGATATGTCTGCTGGCGGACAGAATCTATCATAGTTCTTAAATATTTTTCAGGAGTCTTGTATAATGGTACAATAATTGAAAATTTAGGCATGGATTGAAACACTCTTTTTGATTGTTTCTTTTTTTCTCTGCGGGTCAGCAACGTTTTTTTATAAAATCTTTCATATCTTTTTTCTTCCACTTTAAATAATCTGTATAAAGTAAGCTTAACCACAAATTTTAATCCATATTTACGATAATATCTTATAGCTTTGTTTATTTTCCTTTTTATCTTCATGCCCTTATAGCCTCCTATACTATACGCAGAGAAAAATCATTTTTCGTCAATGTCAAATTGGGATTATAGTAAGGATCTCCTGCTTCTAGCTCTTGTTTCCACTTTTTTTCAAAATAATGAACTTCTCCATGAAATCTTTCCAGCTTCTCATCTGTATCTTCTATCCCTCTCGACTTGGATTCGTAATGATAAAGTTCTGCATACGGCGTATAAACAATCAGTTTGCCTGCCTTTCTAATCCTCATGCACAAATCCACGTCATTGAATGCAACTTTCAATTTTTCATCAAACCCACCTAGTTCTTTAAATAAAGTTCTAGGCATCATCATACATGCTGCTGTTACAGCGGTAAGATTCTGTGTACATTGGATACGCCCAAAATAACCCTTTGCATTATGTCCTTTTCCGCAAAATGCATGTCCGGCAATACCTCCAAGTCCCAGGATAACACCGGCATGCTGAATCGTCCCATCTGGATAATATAGCCTTGCACCTACTGCTCCTACTTCGCTTCTAACCACATGGGAAATCATCTCATAAATACAATTTCTATTTATTACCTCTGTATCATTATTAAGAAAGAGAATATATTCCCCTTTTGTACTATTAACACCATAATTATTTATAGCAGAATAATTAAATTCTTTGCTTTTATTCCATGTCACTATCTGTACATTTTTATATCGCTCTAACAAAGACATATAGTACTGAAATGTTTCTTTTTCAGTACTTCCATTTTCTACAATGACAACTTCAAAGTTTGAATATTCTGAAATTTCAAACAATGAACGTATACAGCGTTCTAAATCATCTACATGATCCTTATTTGGAATTAAAATTGAAACCAGTGGTTCTATTTCTAACTGATAATTTACTTTACATATTCCTGAATCATGCACATGTACAAAACCTTTCAACTCACATCTTGTCAAATGTTCTTTAATTACTTTTTCCTTCTCTTTAGATTGAATTCCAATATTACTATTTTTATTAACCCTTTTATGATACAAAACTTTAGGAATATGCCATATATGCTCGCTTTTCTCAATACACCTTAAGATAAAATCATATTCATATTCATAATATAGTTTTTCACAAAATGTTCCTATTTCTTTCTGTAATTCCTTTTTCACAACAAATAAATGTCCTATATAATTTGTACTACGCAACAGATCCAAATTAAAATCTGATTTAAAATGCGGATGAAAATATCGCTTCCCATCCACACTAATCCTGTCTTCATCCGTATACAGCATATCGATTTGAGGATACTGATTAATTATTTTAACGCACTCATAAAATGCGTCTTTTTCTAACAATCCTTCTGCTTCCACAAAAGTTATAAAATCACCATTGGAAATCTTAAGGGCCCGATTCATATTCTCTGTCACAGAAAGTGAGCTTTTAGAAAATATCACCTTAATTCTTTGATCACTTCTTACTCTTTTAGAGAGAAGGACATCCTTGGACTTCAAAAATTCATTTCCACAAGAAAAACATATTTCCCACTTTCTATAAGTCTGTCGTTGTATTGATTCAATCAGTTTTCTTACTTTCTTTGGGTCTGCGCTGCAAACTGATATAAGTATACTAAATGTCGGTTCTATTTCAAATGACTTTCTCTGTTTATTGCATTTTTAGTTTGATATAGTTGCTTTTTTTTTACACCAATAATAATTACTTTTTCAATATGAAACACATCAAAAAAACATATTGAATAAAACTTAGCACACCAAAATTTTGAATAAGTTCTAATATCCGTCGTATTTTTATTATTATTTTCTGCTTCATCTTCGTCCCCTATGCAAAAAGCCTATATAAAATACGGAAAAACAAGACAAAATAAACTATAAATCCAAGGGTAACTATAAATGTTTCTATATCGAAACGATAAGTTATTGTCCTTAAAATTAAGGTCCCATTGATTTTCTCACCGTTGACATTTAAATCATCAGTAAAATTGCTTTGATTATCATAATATAACCCAACGCTTTCACCTTCACTCATATCTTCTGTCTTAAAATAGATTATATAAAAACCGCTTTCTGTCCCCTCCACGGTCTTATCGAATTTAATCTTATTAATTCTTCCATTATCAATATCTGAAAGCGCAATCTTCCCCTCTATTAAAGTTTCTCCATTTAAATCCTGCAAATCATATACTAATTTTCCGCTATCTGAGATACTGTTTACCAATACTTTAACTGCTATTCCATCAAAACTCTTTTCTGTACATTCAAATACCTGGGAAATTGAAGCGTCCTTATTTATATTGACAGCTATATACTCACTACTATCACTTTCACCATCGTATATATAGTGCGCCTTATCTACATGAGCATACAAAAAACATAAAATAATTGCTGCCATACTAAATACAACATATTTCAACCACTTTTTCACGCTATTACTCCTTTATGATTTTTTATACTCATTGCAAATCTCATATGCATCTCCATAACATTTCATATGGCCTTGTTCTAACCAAACTATCTTATTACAGATTTTCTCTACCTGCTCAATGCTATGGGAAACAAATAAAATAGTCGTCCCCTTTTCCATCATATTATGGATACGTCTTTCACACTTTTCCTGAAACTGAAAATCTCCAACAGATAATACTTCATCCACAATCAAAATATCCGGTATACCTATTGTTGCGATTGCAAATGCTAAACGTGATACCATTCCTGAAGAAAAGTTTTTTACCGGCACATCCATGAAATTATCCAACTCCGAAAACCCCACAATATCTTCATAAAAATGATTCATCTCCTTACGAGTATATCCCAGTAAAGCTCCGTTTAAGAATACATTCTCACGTGCCGTAAGATCCATATCAAAGCCTGCGCCTAACTCAATCAATGGCGCGATAGTTCCGGTAGTTTCGACAGCTCCTTCTGTTGGCTTCAAAACGCCTGCAATTGTTTTAAGCATTGTACTTTTACCACTTCCGTTTAAACCAATTAAACCTACGGAATCTCCTTTACGCACTTCAAACGAAACATCCTTTAACGCCCAAAATTCCTCCATAGCTACCTGCCCTTTAATGCGCTTAATGACATATTCTTTAAAACTGTCAAACTTTTCTGAAGACAAATTAAATTTCATGGACACATGATCCACTTTAATAATTACTGGTTGTTCCATATTATCCACCTATAAGTTAAGAATAAATGTATCCTGGTTACGATAAAATACGAATAATCCAACTGCCAAAGACACACCTGCCTCTAATATTCCAATACATAAATCGCCAACTCCAAATACTGTGTTATTCAGCATGACATTCCTGAACATCATCAAATAATTTGTCAATGGATTAAATCTAACTATCTTAGAAAGCCAATCAGGCAATATTGACATTGGATAAATAACAGGGGTTAAATACATCAATGCAGTTATGAATACAGAATATAAATGCATGATGTCCCTAAACTTAACTACTAACGCTGCCAAAAGCAATCCAATCCCTAAAGAAAATACAATCAACAGCAACACAGGAATAATCGACAAAATAATTGTATAATGTAACTCTACACGCATAGCCATCATGACCAATAACAATGCAGAAAATGATGCTGCCAAATTAATTACACTTGAACATATTCGTGACACAACAAACAAATACTTGGGAATATATACTTTTTTAATCAATGATGCGCTCCCTAATATTGACGCCATACCGTTATTGGTAGCATCTGAATAAAAATTAAATATAGCCTGTCCACTAAGTATATAAATAGGAAAATTCTCTATATCAAATTTAAACAAGTTTGTAAATACAACGGACAAAACAACCATCATTAATAACGGATTTAATAATGTCCACAAAACCCCTAATATAGATCTTCTATACTTAATCTTTATATCTCTTGCCACCAATTCATTGAGCAGCGGTCTAAATTTAAGAAAATTTTGAATATATGTTGACACGTTAATCCTCCTTCTCAATGAATGTCTTTCATAATCTCTTTTTTCAAATCTTTTATGAAGGCAAACGGTTCCTCCGCATTAACATACTCTTTATTAACATTCTTATGCGGCACAACCGTATGGTATTGGTCACATATCTTCTTTAATTCATGCGCAATTTGTACAGGACTGGCATTATCTACTGAGATAATATTTTCACTAAAACCAGATATATTTTTATTTCCATAATTATTTGTAATAACCTTGACATCAAAAACTGACATCTCCAGTGGTGGATAACTTGGATGAGGTGATACCATTAAAGAAATTCCGGCATAGCTCTCCTGCAAAACTTTGGCATATTCTTCTATTGTTAATTTACCCACTGAATTCAGATATATTCCTTCTCCCAAATGCACAGGGGCATGTTGTTCACCTGCAGATAAAATTGTCCAACTATTAGCCCCTGGCTGCATAGCCACCCATTTTCTAAGAGCCTCTATTACAATCTCAAAGGCGTTTCTTGGAACTCCAGGTCTTCCATAAATTAATATCTGTTTTCTCTTAAATACAGTATCTCCCAATAAACATACTTGCCTTTTCAATACTGAATTAATAACTGGTTCAAAACAATATACTGATGAAAATTTATATCCTTTTGACATCACATATTCTTTTAATTCATGTGAATTAAAAATTGCAATCTGCGGATAATTACATTTATATGTTGATTCAGCTAACACATATCCTGAAGACCACGAATAAAATCCAGGTTCGTAATCCTGAATCAGATATAAGAACGGCTTAGGAAATAACTGTTCCCCTTCACTCCAATGTCTATATGCATTCTGAATAATATATGCAGACCACCAGGATGTAAACATAAATTGATCGTTTTCTGATACTAATAATCTTTTATTCTCTCTCTGAACCATCGATACAATCTGATGCGCCGCGTCACTCTTTTCCCCTGAAAGAACTAATTGATACCTTTTACTATATTTGACTGCCGCCTTCTTCTCCAGCTTTGCATCAATTAAAATTATTCTTGTATCACATTTCAACTCATCTGCCAAAGCTTCAAAACATCTCAATGCTGTTGCAATTCCTCCAAACACATGCTCCTCATTTAATGATGGCAATACCAAATTCAAACGGTATCTCTCTCTTTGTACTTTTCTAAAATATATTTCTCTAATTGACCCAATTTCTACATCTAAGATATCACTTTCTACAGATTCTGAAGTTTTATCTTCTATCACTTCCGGTATACATGTATCTATACGCAAATTAATATTATAATAAGGATCGCCGCCTTTTCTATATCCCGAATACATAATATCCGACAGTTCAAAATCTATCTGTGGTATAAAGGAATCTCTGCTCTTAGATTCGTAATGCCTTAATTGTATCTGAGGGACATATACATTTTTGTACCCTTCGTCAAGCGCACGGATACAGAGTTCAACGTCGCTTCCACATATAATAAAACGCTCATCAAATGCGCCTATTTCTTCTAATACTTTTCTGGAAATAGCCATACAAGCACCTGTACATGCTGTGACATTTCTTACGACCATTGGTGAAATATATGGAGTCCCCTGATGGACTGGCATCATTCCCTTATAAACATGATCCGCCCATCCCCCCATACCAATTACAACACCTGCATGTTGGATCGTTCCATCCTCATATAACAGCAGCCCTCCGACCACTCCCGTCCCAGGCTGCGTTGCATGTTCCACCAAACGTTGCAGCCAACTGGACGATAAGACTTCTACATCATTGTTTAAAAAAACAAAAACTTCTCCTTTTGCTATTCGGATACCATGATTATTTAATTTAGACCAATTAAATTCATATTTTGCTTCCTCAACCTTGACATTATTATATTTATTCTGAATTAATTCAAAATAATCCAAAGTTTCCTTTTTCTCTGAGTTATTATCTAAAATTATAATCTCATATTCATCATACACTGTCTTTGAAAAAATACTATCTATCGCTGCACGCAGATCATCTACATGATCTTTTGTAGGAATAATAATCGATACCAACGGCTTTTTCTTAAGGCAATATCTGACATCATATACAAAAAGGTTTTCTGTTTCTTCAACAATGGCGTTTCCTACTCCCAACCTTCTATCCAAATGTGCTTGAATAGCTTTCTGTCCTGCTATTTGTGCATAAGGCTTTGAATCAGCATTAGCAGCAGTAGACGTCGGTAATGTCCTCCACGAATACAGCACCTTAGGGACGTGCGAAATATATTTCGCAAACTCTGACATCCGTAAAATCAAATCATAATCCTGGGCGCCGTCAAATTCTGTTTGAAATCCTTTACAAAGCTTGAATAATTCTCGTTTAAAGCCAACTAAATGTCCTAAATACATTTGAGAAAGCATAAGATCCGGAGACCAATCCGGCTTATATAGTGGTGATGAATGGTTTCCGTCTACATCAATCATATCCATATCACTGTATATGATATCTGCTTTTGTTTTCATTATATCCTTAAAAAAATCATATAATGCATCCCGATGTAACTCATCGTCATTATCCATTAAAAGTAAGTAATCCCCTGTTGCCATAGAGGCCGCTTCATTAGATGCTCCGGATATGCCTAGATTTTCTTCCAAAAATTTGATTTTCATACGTTTATCATCAATATTTTTCAGATATTCCTGCACACTTAAATCAGTAGATGCATCGTCAGCAATACACACTTCCCAATTTTTGTAAGTCTGTGCCTTTATTGACTCAAGCGCTTTATCCAACCATTTGATTTCAACATTATAGACTGGCATAATAATTGAAAATTTAATACTATATAATATTTTTTTCGATTTAGTTTCCTTACACTCTTTCTTCTTTCCTCCTTTCTTTTGCGTTTCCCATTCTTTTACAGCAAGTTCTTCTGCACGCGCCTTTACGCCTTCTATTCCATACAATACAGTCGCCTTACTCAAACGTAAAACATCCAAAGGATGCTTTGAACAATGTCGCAAAAACATCTGCCCTTTATCTTTCTTTGACAGCTTCTTTTGTTTCCTGTTTCCAGCCTCTATCATATCCTTCCTCCATAAAAACCTTACTTTTTTATTCTACTAAGTAAACTAGCAGTATCAAACGATACTGCCAGCCTACTTTGAAACAACTCTTATAGTTTCTTACATTATAACATTTTTTTCCAAGAATTACAACACTACATTGATTTTAATACTTTAATCTTATCTACAATAATGTAGCCATAATTTTTTGATGTTGCCCACCCCAGTCCTTGAGGATTCTCTTGTTTTCCAAGATACTCTACATAAGGGGCGTTTCCTCTCTTTACCAGATGAAATCTAGGATCAACACATGGGTTTTTCAAATTCTCAGTTGATGCATACGCCTTCAAATGTTGAATCTGCGCTCGCACACCTTCTCTAACAGTATAAAAACTTGCACAATTTCCCTGAGAATTCCCGTCTAACGCACCAAGTCCTCCAAAGTTAAACTGCCCTACTCTGACAATATTTCCATATCTCAGAAAATCTGTTTCATGCATTGCCTGGGCAAATGCCACTTCTGCCCTTACTCCTTCTGCTGCTGCTTCTTCATAATAAATCTGGCAAAAATCTTCTATCGTCGGTGCTCCTCCGAGTCCTCCTGCTTCACCAATCCCTCCAAACACATCAGAAGGATATCCACTTCCTTTTAACTCATAGTAATCTACCATTTGTTGAACCGTAACCTGGCTTTCGCCCATAATTGTATAGAACCTGGTAGATTGTACATTACATGAGGTTGAACCTGTAAGACTCATAATACCATTGTTAGCTGCTACATATACATGTACTTTGTATAACCCTGAATGATATTTATGATTCATTGGGTCAACATTGGCAACATAAGTTCCATCTTCCTGCTTTACTGCTTTATACCATTTAATATCATTTTGATCTTCCCAACACCATACCGGTACTTCAACTTTGGAAACTCCTGCTGAGGCAGACACACCCGAAATCACAACTTTAAATGTACCAGTTACACTATCATAATCCTCTACTTTAACTGCAGACACCGACGGTTTAGTTACTTCAAATGATGTTGTTCCAACAAGCTTTGCCATTCCATTCCCTAAAAATACATATACATGTACATTATACTTACCAGCTGTCTTGTGTTTTCTTATATCAGCCGTTGCACTCCAACTTCCGTCTGCATTTCTGCTTCCATCATACCAGATGAGATCATCCTGTCCTCTATCATCACTCCAGGTCGCAAATTGTACTCCGCGAATTACTCCTAGCAGACTTGGATTTGATAAATTTAGTGCATACTTTGTTTCTGTACCATCCGTATCTTCTGCACTAATCTTCAAATCAGGAAGAATTACATTCACATCCTTAGCAACCCCTGCAAGCATAGTTATTCCGTTCCCAGTCCAAATATATGTATGAATTTTATACTTTCCTGTTGCATATTTGTGATTCGCCATATTTACAGTAACTTTATAGCTTCCATCACTCTGCTTCTCTGCTCCGTACCATTTCATATCACTCTGGTCTGCTGCACACCACACAGGCACTTCTATCTTTTTTACTCCGGATATCGATTTAACGTCTTTAACTATAACATCAAATGTTCCTTTATCCGCCTGATAGCTTCCATTTTCTACCGAAAGCGTTGGTCTTGTCACTTCAAAGGATGTGATGCCTATCAGTTTTGACACGCCATTTCCCAAAAATGCATATACATGTACATTATATTTACCAGCTGTTTTGTGATTTTTTATATCTGCTATTGCACTCCAGCTTCCATCAGCATCCCTTTTACCATTATACCAGATGAGATCGTCTTGTCCGCCTTCATCACTCCAAGTTGCAAATTCTACCTTCTTAATCACTCCCAACAGCTCTGGATTTGTTACTCTCAACGCATATTGTGTTTCTGTCTTACTAATATCTTCTGCACTGATTTTCTGTTCAGGAAGAATCACATTTACACTCTTCCCTTCTCCTGCAAACGTAGTTACTCCGTTCTCAGCCCAAATATATGTATGCACTTTATACATTCCTGTTGCAAACTTGTGGTTCGCCATACTTACAGTAACCTTATAGCTCCCATCACTCTGTTTTTCTGCACCATACCATTTTATATCGCTTTGATCTGCTGCACACCACACAGGCACTTCTATCTTTTTTATTCCGGATATTGATTTAACATCTTTAACTATAACATCAAATGTTCCCTTATCTGCCTGGTAATTCCCACTTTCTACTAAAAGTGTTGGTCTTGTCACTTCAAACGAGGCAGTACCTACCAATTTTGATACCCCGTTTCCTAAAAATACATATACATGTACATTATATTTGCCTGCTGACTTATGATTTCTTATATCTGCTGTTGCGCTCCAGCTTCCATCTGCATCCCTCTTACCACTATACCAGATAAGGTCATCCTGTCCTCCTTCATCGCTCCAAGTCGCAAATTCTACTTTCTTAATCACTCCAAAAATCTCTGGATTTGTTATCTTTAATGCATATTTTGTCTCTGTCTTATTTGTATCTTCTACGCTGATCTTCATTCCCTGAAGATTAACATTCACACTCTTTGCTGCTCCTGCAAATGTTGTTATCCCATTCCCAGCCCAAATATACGTATGCACTTTATACAATCCTGTTGCATACTTATGATTTGATATATTAACTGTTGTCTTATAGCTTCCGTCGCTTTGCTTTTCTGCTTGATACCATTTTATATCGCTTTGGTCAGCCGCACACCACACAGGCACTTCAATCTTACTTACCCCTGATGGTGACTTAACATCTGTAATAACAACATCAAATTTTCCTTTATCTGCATTATACTCTCCACTCTTAACCGAAAGCGTTGGCTCTGAGACTTCAAATGAAGTTGTCCCTAATACTTTTGACTTTCCACCCGATAAAAATGCATACACATGCACATTATATTTACCAGCTTTTCTATAGTCACTAATGTTTATAGTTGCCTGCCACTTTCCATTTGAAAGCTTCTTCGCATTATGCCAAATCATATCACTTTGGTCTTTTGCACACCAAGTCGGCATCTCCACCTTTGTAACCTCTGATGGCATATTTGCAAATGTCAAGTTTACTTTGAACTGTTTTTCAGAACCATCCGAATCCACCGATATCTCACTACTTACATCTTCTGATACATAAATGGTTTCTTTATACAATGACTGTCCCGAAGAATTAAATACCTCTATATGATATTTTCCACGCTTTTTATCAAAATCATTAATATTAAATTCTACAACTGCTTTATCTTGTACCTCGTACTCTTTTGTCTTCTTACTGCCTTCATTCGTCACCTTAACTTTTGCATTACGTCCAACGCCTTTAACATTGATCTGTGCTGTTCCATCAAAATCATCTTTATTCTCAATCTTGACGCTCAAACCCTTGGACAAATTAAAATAATTGGCAATTCCGGTAGCATCTGCAACACCAAGGCTATTGACAAAATTAGGATCTCTTAATTTTGCAGCATCACCAGAATTCGTCAAAAACGCATGTTCAACAATAATTCCAGGAATTCCATTAAGCTTGTTATATCGAATTATTTGATAACCATCTACTTTTGAGCCATCAGGGTAGGACGAATTAACAGTTGAAGGGTCTACTTTAATGTTACGATTCCCTAACCCAAGACTTACTAACTGCTGCTGAATCTGAGCTGCTAGATTGCGTCCTTCTTCATGTACTTCTTTATTATAATTTGAATTAGGATAATATACCTCTACTCCATTAGCAGTAGAATTAGATGCCGAATTCATATGTAAGCTGACGAATATATCTGCCCCCCAGGCTTTTGCCTTATTTGCCCGTTCTTGCAAACCTACATATACATCCGTACTTCTGGTCATATATACAGTCACGCCATTATATTCTTCTAATTCCTTTTTACATGCCAAAGCAATGCTAAGGTTAAGATTTTTCTCAACCAATCCGTTCGCTGAAGCTCCTGCGTCTGATCCGCCATGTCCTGGATCCAAAACTACAACTACATTTTCTGCTGCCTTCGCTGTTGCCGCTGGCATGAGAAAATTTGCAATAGATGATAACACAGAATCTTTTGCCTGTGATACTTTTTTACTGGATTTTTTTGAAGAATTTTGCTCAGTTTCAACAATCTCGACGGTTTCTTCGATTGCTTCTTCAATATCACTTTCCGCATTTCCAACCGCATCTAAATCAACCGTAACTACCGATGCATCCAATTCCTCAGTACTAATACCTGCTTCTTCTGCAACTACCGCTTGACTTCCCGTATAATCTTCATTTACACCAAACAACGCCTCTATTCCAATTTCCGGCAATTCGATTGATGCTTCCACCCCATCCTGTACGTATGTAAAATAAGCCAATCGGTATATTCCTGCATCTTTCTCCTCAAACACACGTTTGAATAAATACACTTCATTTTCTTTTACATCCAAGCCAAGTTCTATGGTGCTTCCATCATCTTTCTCACATATCACCTTGGCATCCGAAACATTTTCCGTCCCGTCACCATAGGAAAGGACAATCTGCTGTTCTCCTGGCGCTTCAATATAAGGCTCTACTACTCCTACATAATTAACAAGCCCCTGACTTGCTACAACAGAATCTCCCTGCTCTCCTTCTGGAACTTCTTGTCCATCATTCTGCTCAAGACTCTCCGTATTCTCATCGGGACCATCTTCATCCTGCGTGGGATATTCTGGAACATCCTCATCTATATCCTGATTGTCCTCAAATCCCGTTCCGTCCATCTCTGTACTGTTTTCAACATCAGAAACATTGTCCAAAGTACTCTCTGCTGTTGCGTCTTCCGCTACAACATTGCCTGGAACCATTGTAGTCCCTAACAAAATTGCTGCCAGAAAACCCGCTACTTTTCCCCTTATTCTCTTTCTCATGGTTTGCTCCTCCTTGAATAAATCATCTTCTGGAAACAAGTTCTCACCGACAACTTTCATTATATATCAAAGCAGGTAATATTTCAAGTCTCAGAAAATATTACCTTTCTCACATTACTTCTCCCGCCATTTTATTTCTCATGCTTATACAAAGCCAATTCCTGCGCCAACTCTTTTATTCTTATTGACATTCTCGAAACAGCTACCGTTAATACAAATATAATTCCTAAAGAAAAACAAAATCCCCAGAAAAAAAGCATATTGATCGGGCTGTATATTCCCATAATAATTGAGATTTTCTCTATTAATTTAGGAAAAATATCTAAAATTAAGATACATACTCCAACCACGATCCACGCTAATGCATAACGCAATTCTAACGCTTTTTTCTTAACCATATTGATTATTACCAACAAAGCAACTATAATAATTACTGCAATTATAACCTGGGTTTTTAAACTCATACTATATTCTACCTCCTAAGCCATTCAATTAAAATTGCCAAAGTAACCTTTATCATATAATAAACAGACTTCTTTAAAGATATAGAAGAAACGCCACCCAATCTCTCACGCATAACAACCGGAATCTCTGCAACCCTTTTTCCTCCTCTTAATACAGACACAACACTTTCTGGTTCCGGATAATCTTTAGGATATTCATATGCAAACATACCCATAATTTCACGATTCACAATTCTCAAACCTGATGTCGGATCGGTAATTTTAACCCCTGTTAATAATTTAATCAGAATTGTAAAATATTTAATTCCAATCCTGCGTGCTCCTGAAGATTGAAATCCTTCTTTTTCAATAAATCTTGATCCTATCACCATATCAACTGAATTATTCTGCAGATATTCTGCCATTTTAATCAAAAATTCTGGATTGTGCTGCCCATCTCCGTCAACTTGAACAGCCAAATCATATCCCATCCGATAGCCATATCGATAACCTGTTTGAACTGCTCCCCCTATTCCCAGATTAACAGGAAGATTAATAATATTATAACCATTTTCCTCACAAATCTTCTGAGTATCATCTTTCGAGCAATCATTAACAACCACATAGTCAAATCCTTGTGCTTTATTTTTTATTTCACTGTATTTTTTATACTCTCGCTTTCATTATATGCCGGTATAATTACTAATTTTTTCATTGCTATATCTTCACTTCTCCTTAAATAATAAAATCTTCCTAATGACTGTTATAACTAAATTAAACACAATATTCTGCAAATATCTTAATCACAGATACAGATAGAACAAAAAAACTACTTAAAACGGCTATTGAATTTAACTGTTCTTTTGAGAAATCACACTTAATCTTATTTGTCTGAAATAAAAGTAGCAAAGGTAAAACTAATGGTGCAAAGTACCTTCCCTGTACCCCATCTATACTAAGTTTTCCAACAGGTGTAAATGTTATATATAATGCTGTAAGAACTAACGCCCATGAAGCAAAAATTGTAAGTGCCAAAAAAAACTTCTCCTTTTTTTGGATATATACATTCTCATCCTCTCCATCAATTATAGCCATTACAAACAAATAAACTATCAAACCCACGGTCCAAATTGGACTCAAAGTTCCACAATATGCAAGACTTGTTGTCGTTCCCACAAAATATATAAAAAACTTCTCCGCTACATGTGAAATCATTATCTTAATATATAATAACATATTATTAAAAATAAATAATACCTGCCCAGTAGTGTCTACATCTGGAATTTCCCATTGATCAATCCCTTGGAAGTTCCAAGCAATAATGTTAAAAGTGCAACAATTCCTACAATTATAAAAACACCCAGCTTACTGAGAACAGCTTCTTTTTTATTTTTAAACTTATTACAAGGTACAGACAATATCAACAAACAAAACGGCGCATAGGTAATCTTACACATTGTCATCATAGAAATACATAATGCAAATAGAACTACTTTTTTATAATTTAACTTTTTTTCATCCATAAAAAGCATGTCAGTATATATTGTAATAGTCAACAATGAAAACGATAATGTTGATGGGTCAGCTGAATACGCGGCGGCTGAATAGAGCGACACAGGAAGCAATGCTATTAAAAACATAATCCTTTTACCTACCTTAGCGTATTTAATCGCTATATAGCAAACAAGCACATATCCTAAAAGGCTGAATATTCTTCCCATATAAAAAGAACAAATAAATGACACTCCCAAAAGTCGTGCAATCAATATTCCTAAAGCTGAAAATGTATACGGTATAAATGGGTACGTTATTGCGGTAGAATTATAATATGCTTTATGTGTATATTGATCTATTGCATAATTATTGAAATAATCAACAAATTCTGGATAAGTATTATGTGTAACACTCTTCGTTCCGGAAAACTAAAAAAATCTTCAATATTTTCTATCCATGAAATTTCTTTTTCTTCTGAAAAAATACCAAAATCAAAATTAGCCAGTTCGTATGCACGTATAAAATGCTGTAATTCATCATATGCATAATACGTAGGTGTCATAATTGACATATTTACACCAATCGTCACCGATAATACTAAAAATGCAATATGCAAATTTTGCAACACAAACCCTCGAAACAAAACAAGAAAAACAATTGCACTTCCAATTGAAAAAAACAAGAAAAATCTTAGCCAATTAAATGTAATAGTATTGTCTACAACAATCCGATTAAATTTAAATACATTAGAACCGTCATCAGATGTAATATTAAAATTTAACTGTTTACTTGGATAGTCTACTTTCAAAACTGATACTTTTTTTATCCTATAGTTTAGATCATACTCCTTCTTTGTTCCACTCATACTTATATGAATTGGCGCTGAATCTTTATCGGTCTCTATACTCAAATAATTTATATATTCGACTACACCATCTATAGAAAACGCTGGATTTCCCCTATTATTGTAAACATATTTTTTTTTATCATATACCAAATCCTGCAATTTTAATTCTTCTAAACTTATCTCATGTTTACCTCTCTGTTCATTGGGCAAAGTTAAAATCCTAAAATTAAAACCTATTAACTCTATAATACTACTGCCGATGAATAACGCTATTAACATAAATAAATATAATTTTCTTTTATTTATATTCTTTTCTTTTATTTTTCTTTTATCTTTTCTATTAACTTCATTAGTCCCACTCTCCTCCCCATTTATCCAAAGCACCCTACACTAAATATCAAACTATTAATTCTTTTTAAAAATAAAAAATTTGCTTAAAATATAATTTACCAAAACTGCGACAAAGGCAAGAAGGATTTTAGCCAGCAAAATGCCATCTAAATAAAACACATGAATCATATTAATTTTCAAAAAATGTACTGCTATCCAAAGCCCTATTTCTTCCACAACTACAAAAGTACCTATCCTAGCAGATACAAAAGATACTGCTTCTTTTATCACCAACTCCCACTTCCAAATTTCGCTTTGAAAAACAAATTTTTTGTTTGTAACAAATGCAAACATCGTAGCAAAAACAAATGAAAGTATATTAGATATTAGATAATAGTCTTGTCCCAATAACCAATCAAACACCAAGTATGTTCCAAAATTAACAACAGTAGTCAATACGCCAAACACTAAGTATAATTCAGTTTCTCTATTTATAAACTTATCCAATTTTTCTTCCCTCATAATATATTTTTTATATTCCTACCATTAAAAATCCCATTACAAATTAGCACATAAGCCTAATCGTCCATACAAAAAACCCACACATTACTATTATCATATCTCTTATATATTTCATCCGTACTCATACGTGGAACAGTAAGACAAAATAAATTCTCTACCTCGTTACTCAAAAGCAAGTTTTCATTTTCATTTAGACTGAAATTGCAAATGTAGTCACCCAAAGAGTTATGATTTTTACTCCCGTATATTATAATAGATTCACCTGGCATTAATACAACACTTGGAAGTTGATATTTCATTAAATTTTTCTCATTATCCGAGATATAATATTTATCCAAATTAGCGGTGCTATTCCCCACATTACTAATCTTTAACCAATCCGAATATCCTCTTGCTGACAACTCACTAATAATTACTTGAGGAGCATCATTTATTTTTGCAACAGCTTCAACATTTATTTCCCCCTCATTTATCATCTCATCTGTAATCATTATAGATTCATTATATATTTTCTTCCCATTAATAATCCAATATTGAAATGTATAGCCCGGATAAGCCTGCTGATTTAGCGTAAGTGCAACTCCATTATAATAATGATTATCATATTTATCATTCTCAAAAATGCACATATTATTCCATGATACAGTAATACCTGCTGACGTTTTTAAACTTAACATATATTTATCGTTTAATCCAAAATAATTAACTAAAGAACTCTCTATTTCACTTGGACGCCTTTTCGCAGCTTCTATCATTTGTTCCACATAATATTCAGCATTTTTAACAAACTCACCATCATAATATATACTTCTGATATCAGCAATTTTTTTATTTTCTTCACGAATAATTTTTATAACGCTTTCTGTCGAAAACGAAGTATTTAACAGATCACATAAATAAGTTATAAACTTATCCCGATAGTACACTGAATCCATCACATTATAAAAGTTTGACCCTGTAGCACGATACATCTTCTCCATTAGAGCCACAAATGTATCCCCTTTAGATCCTTCAAAAAACTCCTGAGATAGGGTTGTATTAAATACCATATCTGTATCAAAAATTAAGAATCTATATCTTCCATCACTATATTGATTATTTTCATAATTCTCCCCTATATACCGCCACATTTCAAAATTATTATCTGGCCAATCTGTATTATTACATAATACATTTATTGCATAATATAACAAATAATTATCCATATCGACATATCGTTCTAATACCTGACGGTTAATAGGATCATTTAAATCTGAATCAAAATATCCACTTATTCCTGTTCTGGTAAATACTCCTTCTTCACTACCTTTATGTTTTTCAATACAATCAGAATTTTCTAAGCCAAAACGTTTTGCCAGATATGAATTTGAATAATTTTGCTGCATATCAAATATACCATAATATTCTCCATTCAAATATACGATACATCGTTTGCTAGCTGTACAGCTGTCCGAACCACTTAATTGTGCAAGTCTACTAACAACAGAAGAACGTATATTTCCAAATTCCATATCCTGGCTTCCTGCTCTCAATCGAATACTATTATACTCATTTACAAATGAGTATGAAGCAAATTGGAATTCTTCATTCGTAATATTATATTTAAATTTATCAAAATCTTTATCATAAATACTATTGGCATATAATTTTAAAGATTTAACATCATACGCTGCTGATGTTCCTCCTGATATACCAAGTCCTATATTTTGCTCTGCAGCCAAACTCCCGTTTGAATCAAATATGGCTAAATGCGCATTCCGAATCCATTCGTCTCCTCTATTGCTATAATTTCCACCAACCATCCCGTTTCCATCAAACTGTTTCATACCTTCATCAAAGGTCCTTCCCTGCACCAAAATACCCTTCTCATAATCATACAAGTTTTCACTGTCACTCGTAATGCTCACAATATCTATATCTAATTCATTACTTACATCATCACACACCACAAACGTCTTTTCATAGATCTCACTATACTCTCCCTCATAATAAACAACCGCTTTCAAAGGATATACCATAAGGTCCTTCTTCTTATCTAAATGTATAGACCCCGTATACCTCATGTCCTCAACAGTAGGATCATTCCCATCCAATGTATAAAAAATACTGGCAGACGCCGGCACCTCCACATTTTTCGTCAGCGAAACTGTAACCGTCTCATCATAAAAACCACTTTCCTCACTAAAGGTAATCATATCTCCTTCCACATGAGCCTGAACTGTCTCCATGGACTGATAATCTTCCCTATAATAATACCCAATGCAAATTGAAAAGGCCACCATAATCACGGCCAGATACATCACTGTATTCCTACGTTTCTTAGACACCATCTTTATCCTACGTTCTCCCCTGTCTCCACTACCCAATTTACTGCCTTGACACCTTCCACGGCAAAAATTTCATCCAGCTCTTTCAGCTTTAACTGTCCCCGCACCCTCAACTCAAAAATCATCTCCTGGTGGTACTCATCCTTATTCGTCGAGCGCAGCTTGACGTGGGAACTCACTTCCCTTATCTCTCTCATCAATCCAGCGACATCAATCTGTTCTTCTCCGCCTCGTATGATCATTAGATATTTATTCCTTCCCCCAGGAATAAAACTGACGCCTGCGATTACGATTCCAATAAAAAGTGTTGTCACCAAAGCCAGTTTAAAATTCTGAGAACCAACGCTCAAGCCCTCTGCTATGGACCAGAAAATAAATACCGTATCCCTGCTGTCCTTGACTGCCGTACGGAAACGCACGATAGACAGAGCGCCCACCATACCCAAGGAAATCACAATATTACTGCTGATCATCAGCATAATAACCACACAAATCAACAAGATAACCACAAGCGAAGCATTGAATCTGGCATTATACGCCACACCCCTGTACGTAAAAAAATACGTCAGATAAATAAACGCGCCGATCACCAGCCCGCCAAGCATAATAATAATCGTAGTTTTTATACCCAGATTCGCACTGTTCGTATAAAAATAATTAAAAATCTCATCTTTCCCCATAACAATCCCTTTTCCTCTTACGTTCCTTAAAATTCAAAATCACAAAAAACTTTTCTTCCCATGCAATACTTGCTTACTGAACACTGTAATAAATGATACTGCCTTAGTATATCTGAGATAAACCTTACCAGTTTTTGATTATATTTCACCTCCAAAACAGCTTCTTCCTTCATAAGAATCGTATATAACGGCTTCTCACTGAATAAGTCCAGATTACTTTCTGAACTCCTCACATTCATATCTATGGTAATACGCGTATCATACGCCGGATAGGTGTAGGCAATTCGATCGTACTCTACCATCACAACCGGCCGGTAGCCTCCCATCACCATTGATGTATAAATTAATATGGCATCCTGAGATTCGTCAAAATATTTCGTCAATACCCCATAGTTGAGCTTCGTCAATTCCTGTGCATCTTCTCTGGATATCCATAGGCTGACCTTATGCTGCAAGTCGCCGTCCTTTGCCTTCATCTCAAGCTTACATTTTTCCGAAGCCCCCGAATAAATCCTAAGCCGAATCTTCTTGCGCTTTTCCACTCCCGCCAGCTTCGTCTTGTAATCTATATTATTGACTGAATCAAAATAAAGGCTTCTTACCATATACCCCCATGTCTCTGAGTGCCCGTCGCGCGCCAGTATTTCATCAAGTTTTCCCCTGATTGATAATGCATTCCGAAACGGCAGAATGTATTTCTTTTCATTCCGGAATACTGACAAAGCTGTATCTGCCATATCTATCGTCCCTCGAATCTTACCATGAATTTCCTGTTAAACGTATCCATTATACTATAAGCCTTCCATAATGTCTAACTTTGAATACAAAAAAATGGCATTTCTCTACAAAATCCCACATCTGCCAGCCCAGTCAGACAACCGCCTCTATCAATGTCTTATCCCCAAGCCTGATTTCTTTTACCCCAATCTCTTTCTTCTTATTAAAATTAAAGCTCAGCATGTACCCTTTCTTCAGCCCAAAATATTCCAAATACTCCATAAGCTGTCTCTCCCCGCGTTCATGATAAGCATTCCCACGCCAGACCTTTAACTCGCACACTGATTGCTCTCCATAATAATCAATAACCAGATCCATTCTCTCCTGATTCCTGGTTTCCGCCTCTACGTAGCAATTCCCCCTCCCATTAATAATAGGTTTAAGGAACAGCATAAAATATCTCCTGCCCTCTTCTTCGAGGAAAGTCTCTCCCCTGTCACCATACAGATAATCAAAGGTTTCCACGAACTTTTCAAGCACGTGTCTGACATTCAAGCGTCCATCAATAATAAATTGATTCTTTTGCCGTGATCCTTCCGCATAAATATCGCTATTTTGCTCACTATAGTCCAACAGAAATTTATTATATAGCCGAACCTCAAATATCCTGTTCGCAATCTGCACCATTGAATCCTGAATCTTCACAAAGCCAAACATCCGCGCAATTCTGACCGCCGTATCATCCGGAACATATGCAATCGGCTGCCCCTGAAAAAGCTGCCTGGATATGACTGCTTTTAATTGCGGAAATTGGCTCAGTTTATTCATAAGCGAATCAAACAAAGGGTTATTTTCCTCCAGCAGCATTTTAACAGCCTTAAGACACCCTCTCTTTGTCCAGGCTCCTGCCTTATCATGGAAACTCGCCGTCCCTCCAATCCGTTCATCCATCAACTTACAAAGCCGCGACACCAGATAAGGATAACCGGAGGTATAATCATAAAGCAGCGCTGCAATCTGCCTAATCTCCATATCTATATCATAATCCTTCGCATATTCCTCAAGCATCCCTGCAATATCATTTACAGAAAAACTCATATTTACAAGGAAATCCGCCGCAATATTCCACGGGCTGTTTTCCATATGCTCATCATCATGCCTTAACTTTCTGCGTATATTACGGATATCGTAAACACCGGCAAGTATAACAGACTGAAACGTCGGGGTTAATTCGCTATCCAGATAAGCCGCCCTTAACTGCGCAAGGAAATCAAGAAATACTTGATTATTTGCAGCCACGTCAATCTCATCAACAATCAAAACGACAGGCTTTTCTGATTGCCCGCACCACTGACTCAAGCAGGCAAACATCTCTGCCATACGAACACAGCGATTCCTGCAGTTTTCCAGATAGAACATCTTCTCCCTCACTTCATCCGAAAGCCGTGACATCCTCCGAAACCTTTTGTTGATTTCCCTTGCCAATGCATGTACAAACGCATCTCCATTCGCGAACTCATCTGACTCTATATTCTGAAAATCCAGGCTTAAAACCTGATAATCGTCTTTAAGATATTCCGCAAGAGCAAGTAAGAGAGTCGTCTTTCCATACTGTCTGGCCTTACTGATTACAAAATATTCTCCGGCGGCTATCATCCGTCTGATTTCCTCAAGCCTTGAAGTAAGCTTCACGGTATAATGCTTCTTTGGCCTGCAAGGGCCGCTGACATTGAAAATCTTTGTCATTGTACTGATATACACCCCTTTACGAATATTTCTCCTCTAAATCTTCAGCCGCATAAGGCAACGCTTCTTAAAATAAAATGAAATCCTATTTTGCTGTCCTTTCGGATATCAAAAAATTCCGACAGCATACAACCACTCTTATCTACAAAGTAATAGCCATTCTGCCGGATATCCGCAAAGCCGGACCGGCCTACAAGGATATTGATTCCGCCCATAACCTCATTCCCCTTTCTCCAAAATCAACTTCCTGGTAACGAAATTATAAACCATCACCACTCCCGTCACCCCAATCTTGGAAATCATATAATGCACATGAAGCTTATCCACACACACCCACATCAACGCCTGGTTAATCCCAAGCCCAATGACGCTGAGAACAATAAAAATCAAAAATTCTACAATCTTATTATTATCTTTCCCCGTGTCAAACACAAACTTAAGGCTTAGGATATAATTGACGATCACTGACACGGAAAATGAAATGCCGGAGGACACCAAATAACTGAGCCTGCAGGCTTCTGTCAAAAATATCATTAACCCATAGTCAATCCCAAAGCAGAGAAATCCCACGACCCCAAACTTCATAATCTGTTCTATCAGCTTCTTCATCTTTCTTCAAATAACCTTTTTGGGTAGACTCCTTTCACTACCAGTTTTTGTATTGCCTCCACAACCGCTGCCTTGTCCTCCTGGTAAGTAACCCCAAACCACTGGTCATGTGACCTTAAAACCTTAACCTTCGCTTTTCCTTCTTTCAATAGCTGTCCAATAATACCTGGCAGCAAATATTCTGCCTTAACATCTTCCTTGTTCACATTCCTTAGAAATTCTGCAAATCCATCCTCCAGAACCTCAAAAAACTCAGGCTGTAATCCCCACATATTCATAGAAACCGGTGAATCCAGCTCTAAACGAATCTCCTCGCCGTTCTTCACCGCCACGGCGTAGCCGTCCCTTCCCCCGATCTCGTAAGTTTCTTCGATTTCCCGAAGCATCTGGCTGTCATCTACCTTGCATACCCCCCTGGTCACAGTTCCGTTCTGACTCAAAGTATTTCCAAGACGGAATCCCACCATGCTGATATCTGTGCTCTCGTGTGGCTTCACTAACTCGGCATAGGCTTCTCTGTATGCCTCTTTCCCGTAATAATCGTCTGCATTAATCACCAGGAACGGTTCATGGACTACATCCTTACAACAAAGAATCGCCTGCCCTGTCCCCCATGGCTTGGTCCTTCCTTCTAATTTATCCTGAAATTCTTCCGGAATATCCTCCAACTCCTGGTAAGCGTATCCCACTTCCACCACCTTCTCAATCCGGTTTCCGATAATCTCTTTAAAATCCTTCTCCAGATTCCTTCTGATTACGAAAACCACCTTGTTGAAGCCTGCCTCCATGGCGTCATAGATTGAGTAATCCATGATAATCTCACCGCTTGGCCCCACAGGCGCCAACTGCTTGATTCCCTGGCCAAACCTGCTTCCGATTCCTGCCGCCATGATAACTAATGTAACTTTCTCCATATCCATTCTCCATTTTTATCCATATTTTATTAAATTTTAAGATGACAAGCCATGACCTGCAAGGGGTTCATAACCTATTATTAGCATATTTTTTAATTATACTATACTCAGGGAGGTTTGTCTAACATTAGAGCCCACTCTTTTCCCAAAAATACAAGAGCAACAAATTGTAGGTTTAATTCAAATTCATCCTACAATTTATTGCTCTTATATAAAAAGCAGAAATATATCAATTTACCTCTCTTATTTACAGAAAAATCCCCCTCAAGTTCTCTTAGGCCATAACCAGAGCTAGTGAGCTGACCACATTAGCTTTTCGCAAATAGTATTCGACATTTTAATCAAACCAGGAAGTCCCTTAACCTACACGATGCTATTTTTCTGTTTAGTAATCCAATCATAAGCAGACGGAATTAGAGAAATAAATGATGCAACCGTCCCAATAACGCCAAAAACATCAATTGAATTTCCTGCTAATATAAATCCAAAGGAACCTATGATGATTAAGAATGTAAAACCAAAAAAATGTTCTTTTTTTACTAACACTTTTTTTCTCTGTTAAATATAATATTGTTCTATCCTTTAATATTTTATCATATTTCATTTCACTTTGCTGTATGTTATGCAATAAATCAAATTGATTATATTTCCATAAAGTTTGTCTTTCAAAATAATAGATGTCATGCATTATATTATTCTCTATAAATACAGGAATAAGATTGGTAAGCATATCTTTTTTAATCCTGTTATATCAAATAGAAAATCGGTACTATTTTTTATCTTTTTAATTATGTAAAAAAACTCATTTAAAGTAACATTATTTTCATTAACATGCTTAGCAAAAACATCATATGATTTTTTATAAAAATTATAGATATCATCATTATAGCCTTCCAGTTCCTCAACTGTGTAAGTTCCTGTAACATTATTATATAAATTATATTTTCCTTCTAATATAAGTTCAAATTGCTTTAAAATCTTTGAGGACATACTGAGCTTATTTTCACTCTCATTATCTTCATCTAAAATATGTATTAATTCTACTTCTTTAACCTTAAATTGTCTTACACTTGATACAATAATATTTATATATATATCAGGATTTAAAGAATCCGATAGTATAAATAATTTATTTTTTATTTGCATTTCTCTGCCTCTATTACTTTATTATTTGGTTATTATACAGAAAATGATTCTTTCCCATTAATTTAGCTTTCCTTAGGTTCTCCATTGCAAGATTGATTGTATTTCCACAGCCACAGCTAATATAATGACCACAACGATTAAAATAATTATTTCGAGCTGCATTTATAATCTCCATATCTTTTTCAAAATCATCATAGTATATTAGCAAATCATCCCCCCAAATAAAATTATTTCTATATTAGGCATCAGCTTCATTTCCATTTTTAGTTGGTATATCGCATCATTTAATTTACTGCTTAACTCTTTTGCTTCCTGTATTTTACCATTAAGAAGAAGTAATTCAATAGAATCCCCAATACTGTCACCATCAAAATATGCATACATATTCTCTCCTCCTACTCAGCTTCCTTCTAAATAATTTTTTAATTAAAAAAGGCAAGAATCAAAGAGAGTCTCCTCTCTTTTATCCTTACCTTGATCAACCAATATCAGTTTAGCATAAAATACGACATTTTTCTACCTTTTTTTCTTAAATATACACCCCTCTATCTTCTCCTTCTGCACCGAAGCCACACCCCCGCGCCAATCAGCACCACAGCCCCAAAAGCCAGCACTCCCTTCTCTTTAAAACTTCCAAGCATCATCGAAAAGGGATAAAACATCTTAAGCAGCTTCTGCCCGCTTCCAATCGCCGCAATATAATAGACAATCGGAACCATATACCCAATCACCAGATTATCACACAGCCCATAAAAGAAAATCCCCAGACCTCCCATGAACAGCATCTGAGCCAGAGTCCCTAAGAAATACTTAACCACAGGAAACTCACACCCCTGATACTTAAGCAGCCCCACATACAGCCCCAGAAGCACAGCCAACAAAAGTACATTTCCAAACAATCGAATCAGATAGACCACAGCACCATTCACATACTTCGTATACACCAGGTCCCGAATATCATGATCCTGTTCAGGCATGAAAATCGGCGGCAGCAGCACAATTCCAATCAGCGCCGCATACATTTCCAACACCTTCGCCGTATCCTGCGCCCCAAGGTTCGCCACCCCTATAAGAAGGGGCGAAGCCAAAAGCATCAGGGCGCTGATTAAAATATGCAGCGGTATATTATACTTCAGATTTACTTTTTCGATTTGCAAATATCTTTCCACGAATCTGTAACCTTCCTTTCCTTTTCTGTGTATAAACCAACGCCGTCAAAACCACAAAGACCAGCGCAAGAACGGTATATAAAAGCCGATTTGCCAAAAGGGCTGTAAAGCCGTCCTGGTATTCCTGCCACTTCAGCGCCGAATTATGCCTGGGCACCAAATTCCAGCCGTAGTTTCCTCCGCTAAGATCACTGATACTGCTGAACACGGCCATAAACCACCATGCGCCCTGTACCAGAACCGCTGCTGCGGTATCCGTCAATTCCGTAATGAACATTCCCACAGCCGTTACCGCCATAATCGTAGGAACCTGCCAACCGAAAACGTATTTGACAAAAGCCAGCATATCCACGGTAATTCCTGCGGTCTGGGCAAAGCCCAAGCATTCGGACAAGGGAATCAACGACAGTATAAGCACAGGAAGGGTCAGCATCACCACCATAGACAGAAAACGGCTGGCCATAATGGTAAACGACGAACATTTCCGCGTATAGATTAATTCCTGCATCATCGCCCGTCTGTCCCGCAATCCCCGCGTCACCGCTAGGAACACCGGCAGAATCCCCAAAAAGATTACCATATAATCGGAAAATAGTCTTGCATACCCTCCGGTCAGCCGGTCGTCCTCGATTAAATGATTATATTCTTCAAGCGCCTCCTCATAGGTTTTAGGTATCCGAGCGCTCTTTTTCCTAGACTCTTTCCTGTAATCAGACCCTCCGCCTAAGATATCGTCCGCTTCATCCATGAGCTCGCCAAATCGCTGGTAAGTCAGCCCTTCTACTGGCTCTGCCTGCAAAGGCTCCAGATAAATCGGCCCCATATTCCCAGTATCTCCCTCTTTGGAAGCGTTTTCAACAGAAGCCTCAGTCTCCTGTTGGGCAACATACCATTCCTCCATCACCTTTTCTGCCGCCTCTCTGTCAGCGATTCCTGTGGCTTCCTTTAGGATCTCGCCAATCCTCTGGTCATCCTCTTGATTCAATGTCACGCTCTTATAAAAGCCAATGGGATATGTGGTATAGCTCTCCCGAACATATTCTTCCATCAGATTCCCCAACGTACTTTTCATAATCAAATCCGGATCATCGCTGGCCTTTATACCATAGTCCTCCCCTGGCTGTGGCTTAGCCTTTATCGACATATCGCCAAGCTGGGATACAAAATCGAATATCAGAATCAAAACAATGGCCCAGAAAATCAGACTCCTTGCCGTCTGCTTACATTCTTTTACAAATAGCTGTCCTAGCATCCGTGACCACCCCTCTCCATATGCATCAGATACATGTATGCATCCTCAACTCCGGCTTCACAGAGCTTTGCCGATTCAAAGGGCTTCTCATCCGCCAGAAAACGTGCCATCACATTATTTCCAAGGGTGAGCATACTGGTCACAATATAATCCTTTTTCAAAAGCTCAAGCTCTCTCTTGCTGATTTCCGCAGAGTATACCTTTCCCTCTGTCATATAAAGCAGCTCTGTCACTGTGCCCTGGTAGATGACGCTTCCCGCATCCAGCACCGCAATATCTTCGCAGGTGGCCTCGATATCCCCTACGATATGGGTGGACAAAATGACAATCCTATCTTCTGCAATCTCACACAAAAGGTTACGGAAACGCACCCGTTCCTCAGGGTCTAAGCCAGCTGTTGGTTCATCCACAATCAGCACCTTCGGATCATGGAGGATTGCCTGCGCAATACCAAGCCGCCGCTTCATTCCGCCGGATAGGGCCTTAACCTTCTTCCTCCCGTCATCCTGTAGATTCACCCTCTCAAGAAGCTTAGGAATCCTCTGCCTTCTTTCCACCTTGCTAAGCCCCGACAGCACTCCCAAATAATCCATAGCCTCATACACGGTCATATTGGGATACATGGAAAAATCCTGAGGGAGATACCCTACAATCCTCCTGACCTCCTGGGGATGCTGGGTGCTTCTTTTGCACACAGACACCTCGCCTTCTGACACAGGAAGAAGGGTTGCGATTACCTTCATCAGCGTGGTCTTTCCGGCGCCGTTTCTCCCCAGAAGACCAAACATGCCTGTTTCTATTCTAAGGTTAATGTCTCTTAGGGCCTGCTTCTTTCCATAATATTGATTCAGATTCCTGATTTTAATTGTAGTGGACATACGCATCTTCCTTTCAAACTTGCTCTTTGTTATCTTAGGTATATCATAAAGCGTAAATCCCTATATTTTCTCTACAAAAAATTAAGAATCCCTAAGGATCTATTGAATTTTCTCCAAATATAGAGGCAAAAAACGACGCCGTCACCACCGCCCCTCCCTTAATACTGTTGGCCACATTAATGGTCCCGCCATGCTTCTTACAGAACTCCCTGCAGATATGCAGCCCAATCCCAAAATGCTCGTCCGTCTCTGCGCTTTCGTATTCCTTATGATAGGGCTCTAACGCCTTCTCCAACTGCTCGTCCAAAAAGCCTCTCCCGTCGTCCCTGACAGTCAAAAGGAATTCCATCCTCTCCCCGTCATAATCTGACAGAACTTCAATCTCCCTTCTGGCATAGCGAATCCCATTGGAGAGCAGATTTTCCAGAACCTCCATGATAATGTTGTCGTCCGCTTTGATCCGCAGCCCATTATCATTTCCTCCGAAGCCTCCTTCATAACTAATCTTCACATCCCCAACCTGGTTCAGCGCAAATACCACTTCTCCGATCTTCCTCTCAATACTGCGAATCCCCACCCATTCCGGCGAAAATGGCACCTCGTCAATACTGCGAATCCCTTTCATGGTACGGCTGTAATCCTCTAGTCGCTTCAGATGGCTGGACATTAACGCCAACGTATCCCTCATCTTCTCCTCGCTAATCTTCCCCTCCGGAATATAACGGGCCAGGAAATCCGTATAACCCCGAAGCACCGTAAGAGGAGTTCTAAGATCATGGGCAAACGCGGCGTTTAACTCCTTCTGTCTCTCCACCAGCCGCCACATTTCCTCCTTACCCCGCACAAGCTCAAGCCGCATATCCTCCACAGAGTCGCAGAGACTCCCCAACTCATCCTCACTGTCATAATGCACATGAAAGTCAAGGTCATTTCCCCGAATCCGTTCTACGCTGTTCTCTAAAATCTTAAGGGGCAATGCCAGCCGTTTCCGGTAAAAGATACAGATCGTCACGATCATCCCTGCAAATGCATAGAAATAGGGGCACCACATCCTCACAAACTGCAGAAGCCTAAGTTTATCTGTAATATTTGTTCTTTTCTCAAATCTATAATCAACTCCAAAGAAGGATTCCTTCCAGTAAATCATTTCCAAAAGGTCGCACTCCTCATATTTTGCCCATTCCTGCGCCTCCATCTGCCAGCACAGAACCATGGTCAGATAAGAAATCAGAAACACGACTGCTGCCAGCGTCAGGATATAGGCAATCATCGCCTTGCGAAAGGACAGATTCCGTATATATTTTGATAATCCTTCTATCTTTTCCTCTAACCAATCCATCGATAGCCCACTCCCCAAACAGTCTCTATATACGCGTGGTCCGTATATTTTCCAATCTTACTTCTTACCCTCCTGATATGCTCCATCACAATGCTGCTGTCAGCGCCCCCGTCAAATCCACGAGCCTTCTCATACAACTGCTCCTTACTGAATACCTGTCCTGGGTTTAGCGACAATATTTCCACCAACTCATACTCCGTCTTAGTAAGTCCCAGGGGTTGTTCGTCATAATACACGCACCGATCCCCATAATGGACTGCCAGCCGGTCAAATATCTTCACAGCCCCGTCGGTCTTCCTCCTCTCCTCCCGCCGAAGATGAGCCTCCACTCTCGCACCCAGTTCGTCAATACTGAAAGGCTTCAGAATATAGTCGTCCCCGCCCATCATAAGCCCTCGAATCCGGTCTGACTCCTCAATCTTTGCCGTCAGAAACAGAATCGGACAGGAGACATGGGCTCGAATCCGCTCACATACCTCGAACCCGTCCAGCATTGGCATATTTACGTCCAGAAGTATCAGATCAGGCTGTCTGTTAAGCTGCCCTAACACCTCCAGACCGTTCTTTGCCTCTATCACCTGGTAATCCTGGATTTCAAAATAATCCCTCAGCAGTTGGATAATGCCAGGCTCATCGTCTGCGATTAATATTCTTTTCTTTTCGTTCATAATTTTAACCTCTGCCTACAGCCTATACGGATTCAATTCCGAATAATTCCTCTCTGCTTCAACGGCGCTTCCTTCTAATTTTTTTCTGAAATTATCTGAAAAATGCAGCTTCATTTCTGGTTTCTTTATATCACACGCCCTGCGGAAAGCATACCCAATCGACTGCAGATCAGCCTCATCATATAATTCTTCTTTCTGTCCCCCTATCGTAATCGTCCTGATATAAAAGTCTCTCGGATTATGATTCTTCTCTTTCCCTACCAGCCGAATATATCTATTTTCAGGATTGGTTGTGGTACAAACAATATTCTTAATATTTAACTTTTCAAAAGCTCGCAGATTATGGGATGTAAATATTAGCTGCCCCTTTGCTTCTTCATTCAAAACACCTAAGATTTCCCCCAACAGATACTCAAAAATGCCTGAATCTAATTCATCGACTACCAGACAGATTTCAGGATAATTATATAATGAAATAAGATAACTCAAAAGAGATATAATTCTTTTAATCCCTTCTGATTCATATCTGGTTAAGAATTCCTTACCACTTCGAACAGAATATACTTCTACCCTAATCTCTTTATTTCCTTCTTTGTCCGGTTCCTCGTTGACAGGACGCAGTTCTATACTCAAATCAGGAATAATGGCTTTCAGAGCAATATTAATCCCGCGAACTGCTTCTTTTAACTGCATATACATATTTTCGGAGATTTTCCCCTGCCCTCCCATCACAAGAGGAAGGCATTCTTGCATTACAAGGCTGTTATTTTCTGTATGCACATTTACCGGTAAAATGGTATTCCTGTTAATATCTGCAAGTTGGTTTACCTTCACAACCTGAAAATACAGACTTCCGAAATCCGCTAATCCCCACATAACATTGCGTAACGTCGGGTCTCCATCGGCTAACTTATACAGCATTAAACGATTAAAAAAAACCGAAAGCTTCTTCTGAGCGCAATATACTGCTAGATTCCGCAGTCTTTTTGTTATGATATCATCTTTAAGCCCCTTAAAATTTTCCGAGCGAAAAGAAACCGGTATATCATCCAAAATGGAACTGGTATCATAATAAGGATTACGAAACTCCAAGTCTCTCTGAGTCTTCCATGTTGCGCCTCTTTGCCAGTAAATTAGTTTTTCTGAAATAAGATTAATTTTCTGTTCTATGTTATCCGCACATAACTCCACCTCATATTGTGCCTTATATTGGTTCTGCCCATGTTCAATATAAAAAACTGTAACAATCTTAGTACTGCGTTGGGAAGACAACAGCCCCTCATATGGCTGGTATGGAATCTCCTTCCCTGCAAGAATATATTTTAATATAGCCAACGCCTCGACTAATGCAGTTTTGCCAGAACCATTCTGTCCATATAAACCAACAATATCATTTTTTTCAATTTTTGCCTTTTTCTCGACAGAGCTATAGTTCATATAACGAATCTCGCCATAATCGACATTTTTAAAATTAAATAATTCATTCTTAATAATACGAACTAGATATTTCTCACTCATATTTCCACCTTTTCCATAATCATACATTTTATCCAGTGAATATAATTATATCCTAATTCATACAAAATGTCCATTTCTAAAAATTTCATTAAAAAATATTTATAGAGTCGAAAAAGGCACAGAACACTTGACAATCCTTTTCATATTATTTAAAATTTACAACCATATTATATAGAACGGAGGAAGCTCAAGAATGTTGACGAAATTTATTGTCTGCTTTATCGCCGGAATCGGCGCGGGACTTGGGACTGGATTTGCCGGAATGAGCGCGGCGGCAGTCATCAGCCCAATGCTAATCACATTCCTTAACATGCCCGCCTATGAAGCCGTAGGCATCGCCCTGGCAAGCGACGTCCTTGCCAGCGCCGTCAGCGCTTATACATATGGAAAGAATAAGAATCTGGATATCAGAAACGGAATCGTCATGATGATCTCTGTACTATGCTTCACACTGTTGGGAAGCTGGATTGCAAGCCTTGTACCAAACCAGACTATGGGAAGCTTCTCAGTCTTCATGACCTTCCTTCTTGGAATCAAATTTATCGTAAAACCGGTCATGACCACCAAGGAGGCCATGGCGGCCGTAAATCCGCGCAAACGCTTTGTTCAGTCTGTCGTCTTCGGCGTGATGATTGGATTTATCTGCGGCTTTATCGGCGCCGGAGGCGGCATGATGATGCTCTTAATCCTCACAAGCGTCCTTGGCTACGAGTTAAAGACCGCCGTTGGAACCAGCGTGTTCATCATGGCCTTCACAGCGTTTACAGGCGCGGCCAGCCATTTCGCCATCGGCGGGATGCCGGACATTCTCTGCCTTACCTTCTGTGTGCTGTCAACACTTTTGTGGGCCAGAATCGCCGCGCTGTTCGCCAACAAGGCAAGCGCAATCACACTGAACCGTGCCACGGGCGTTGTTCTTGCAGTCTTAGGCATTGCAATTATGGTTGTAGGGTAAACCCAGTCCACGAATAGGAGAAGCTATGCAAAAAGAAAATCCGAATACCTTTCACTACTATATGTTCAACAAGCCCTTCGGCTGTGTCACCGCCCGCAGGGACCAGCGTTTCCCGACGGTTATGGAATATTTCAAAGAGCTTAACAATGACAGGCTCTCCCCTGTGGGGCGCCTTGATAGAGAGACCGAAGGCTTGCTCATCATTACCGACGATGGAAAATGGAATCAGCAGATGACACACCCTGCTTATCAAAAGAAAAAGACCTATGAATTCACGGTATTGGGTGATTTAGACCAGAAAAAACGAAAGACCCTCCAAAATGGAATTCTGTTAAATGGCTCTGACACCCCTACTCTCCCCTGCCAGATTACCGTTACCGGCGCCTCCGTATTATCCGAGACTCTGCCCACACTCCATCCAGAGGTTCAGAAAGCAATCTTTAGGAACCGCCCCTGCCATCCGGTAACCATGGGAAGAATCACTATTACCGAGGGCAGGAAGCGGCAGATTCGCAGAATGATGAAGGCTGTTCATTGCTGTGTGGTTGCCTTGAAGCGCATTTCCATTGACGGCATTATCTTAGACGAACATTTGAAGCCTGGGGAATGGAGGGAGATGTCTGCTTTTCCTACACTTTTTCTGTCTAAGAATCATGCCGCAGAATATAATCAGTCCTGCCATTGACATAAGCTTTCCCGCCTTCACACCAGGCGCATGGTATAAAAGCCTTACCTCATGCACTCCGGCGCCGATCCGAAAGCCAAGAAAGGCGGTGTTTACCTCCTCTGCCCTCACCGGTTCTCCATCCACCAGAAGCTCAAAATTCTCATCATATGGAATCGTGGTGATAACATACCCCTCTCTCTTAACATCAATGCTGCCTTCTATCCGATTACCCTTTGTTCTCTCCCAATCTGGCTTAAAAACAGACTGATATAATCGGTCGTCCAACTCCTTTTCTCCTTCCCAGGAGGGAAGTCTCCCTATATACGCCTCCAACTCCTTTATCTCATACCTCCCTTTTCCAAAAACCATTTCCACTGTTTCCTGCCCCTCCTTCAACGGAATCCCATAGGTAAATACTGTATTATCATTGTAATAGAAATGGCTTCTTGCCGTCAGTTTATTCCGTATTCCTTCCACCCAGACTGCAACGTCCTTCGACGTTCTCTGGTTTTCTACCTGAAAGCAGAGAAACAGGACTCTCTGTCCCTTCTCTTTCTCAGGCAGATCAGGCAGATTTACCTGAACCTCTTGGTCTGTGTCGGAGGCTATATCCAAGGGCAAGTCTATCTCAATCGGACTGACCCATTCTGCTAAAACATCTTTTACTATAGGGGCGTTTTCAGAAAAATCTCCGGCATCCTCCACTACGGCATATTCAAGAAGGGCCAACTGACGATAGGGAAACTCAAGCTTTAGAAAATCTTCCTTTGAAATTACCCGATTCGTCCCATATACCACTGGAGAGACCTGGGTATTTTCATACACCCTCCACACATCCCCTTGCTTACCATTTTCTTTTGTATCCTCATAAACCTTCTTCCCACGATCATACTCCACCGGTTCATAATCCAAAAGCTCATCTCTGGACACCACGTACTTTATGCCCATAAACCGCTGATACACTGGATTATGTACCGCAGACTGCATCAGGAAATTACGGAAAGGTTCTTCTAGCTGAAAGGTCTCCTGCCGAAACTCCCTATACCCCTCGTGGTAAGAGGAGGAATAGACAGAAGAAACATATTGGCCCATAGTCCAGATCCGATTCAGATTCGCCGCATTTTCATTATCACTTCCTAACTGCTCTGTCCGGTAGACGCCCTCCTCTTTGGCAGTTACCGACTCGATCTTTTCTCCTATCTCTGAATCCGTTATTTCCTCATAAAATTTCCGGTTAAGCCCTCTGTCCGCCTGGGTATGGCAAGTATAATCAAACACAAGCAGCATCAAAATTGACGGCGCTAATAATATCACAGACCTTCTTTGACACAAACGGAACACAAGAAAACAGACCAGCATCAATACACTGTCCAGCAAAAGCAGCTTCCAGTATTTTCTAATATCTCCCTGCTGCCGGTTCAAACAGACCATCACTATCGTCAATATATAGGGAAGGCTCTCGCCTAACCTGGCAATTCTTCTGATTCCTTCTGTCTCTTTCTCTTTTCCTCTGCTCTCAAGCCCTTCCAGATAATAGGCCGTAATATAACACAACAGAGGCAGAAACGGAATCATCACCTTATCCCGCACATACAAGCCCCCGTTTAACAGATACGCAAACACCGGAACCGTCAAAACCGCAGCGCAGCTTAACGCCAGGGCCCGTTCATACCATTTCCGTCCAAACACCAAGGCAATCACGGCAGTCACGGCAAGGGTCGTCATGCCAATCCCATAAGGAGAATAACAAAACCTCGTCATTGACACCTTAGGAAAAAGCAGCTCTCCCAAACCCACAGCCGCGCCTTCCCCCTCCCGTCCCGTCAACGCAAATGCTGTGGGCGCCAGCAAAACTCCACTCATCAGCACAGCCAAGACAAAATAGAGAGAAAACTTTAAACCTGCTGTCAAAAACGATTTCACTGATACTTTCTCTCCCGCCTCGTCACATACCATGAGGTAACGGTGTATCCCATACAGCACCAGGACCAACATTCCGCCAATACTAAAGTAAAAGCTGGTCATAATCATGAGAAAAATGCTGACCGTCAGCAGACCACTTTTCTGCTTTTCAAAGTACCGGTCCACTCCCCACAAGCCCGTCAGCAGAAAGGGCATATAATTTATGAACATTATCTGATTATAAGAATGGAAGATGACCGGACCGGCAAGCAGGAATAAAATGGCCATGCCAACACAGATTTTCCAAGAAAAGCCTCTTTTCTCAAGCCATCGGTACATCAGAAGAACCGAGGCCACAAGCCCCAAAAACTGAACTGCCATCATGTAATCCGACATTTTTACAAAGGGCAGCAGATAGGAGAAAAGCAGCAGGGGATTATAAAGCCCATAGTAACCAAAGTGATAAATATTCTGTCCGCCCCCAATATTTGCCGCAAATTCCGGAAATAACTGCCCTGTATCATAGAACTGCCGCCGGAAATAATCCGGCAGCACACTATGCTGGCTAATCCAGTCAACCTTTGCCCCAAACACTCCATAGCGGAGGCAAAACAGGTAACAAAAACCGAACGTTAAGCATGCCAGAAAAAGATAACAACTATACGGAAGCCGCCTCATGTCTGTCACCCTCCTTCTCCTCACTGGAATCCTTCAAGATAAAAATTGGTCTGTGCTTCGTCTCCAGATAGGTCTTGGACAGATATTCCCCTACGATTCCCGTACAGAAAAGCTGGATTCCGCTGACCATGAAGATGATACACACCAGGGACGGCCAGCCGGACACCGGATCTCCCCAGATTAAGGTCCGCACAATGATGATCAGAATCATAAAGAAGGACAGCATACAGAAAACAACTCCCACTACCGATGCCAGGGACAGGGGCGCAACCGAAAAGCCTGTGATTCCCTCCAAAGAATAGGTAAACAACTTCTTAACCGACCATTTCGTCTGTCCGGCGCAGCGTCCTACATTCTGGAATTCCAGCCATTTGGTCCGAAATCCCACCCACTCAAAGATACCCTTGGAGAAACGGTTGTATTCGCTCATCCCAAGGACAGCCTCCACCATCTTACGTTTCATCAGTCGGTAGTCTCTGGCGCCGTTTACAATCTCCGTCTTGGAAATGCGGTTGATAAATTTATAAAAGCTCTCTGACAGGAAGGAGCGAAGCTTAGGCTCTCCCGCCCTGGTGGAACGCCGGGTCGCCACGCTGTCGTAATCCTCCTCCGTAAGAATCCGGAACATTTCCGGCAGAAGCCCCGGCGGGTCCTGCAAATCTACGTCCATCGTCGCCACATAATCGCCGCCTGCATTCTTAAGCCCTGCATAGATTGCCGCCTCTTTTCCGAAATTTCTGGAAAAGGACAGATACCGGCAGCGTTGGTCCGTCTCATTCATTTCCTTTAATATAGAAAGGGTTCTGTCTGAAGATCCGTCATCCACAAAAATTAATTCAAATTCCTCTTCTGACATTTCTTCCATCACCCTGCACATGGCATGATAATATACCGGTAGAGCATCCTCTTCATTAAAACATGGAATTACAATACTTATTCTGCTCATCTTACATACCTCCTAGTTATCCCTGATGTCACATCGTTTTTCAAAAAAATTTGGTTTTCTGAAAGATTTTCTATATTTTTCCCTTCATGCACATACTTTACACGGCATCTCTTAAGAAATGGCAAAAATAAATCTTAAAAATTCTTAAGAACTTCTAAGGATTTCCAAAAAGCTGTTATACTAAGAATATAAGACTAAAAGCTTTGCACACAGGCACATTACTCAAAAAAGGAGCTCACAACATGGAAACATCACGCATCTTAATCGTAGACGACAACCCTGAGATTCGGGAGATTATCCATATCCTGCTGGAAGGAGAGGGATTTTGCATCAAGGAGGCCAGCGACGGGCAGCAAGCCTTAGATCTTACGAAAAAACTGGATTTTGACCTGATTATCCTTGATATCATGATGCCAGGGCTTAACGGATACCAGACCTGTATCGAGATTCGCAAGAACAGCAACGCACCGATTCTGTTCTTAAGCGCACGCACAAAAGACAGCGATAAAACCTTAGGCTTCTCTAGCGGAGGGGACGACTACCTCGCTAAACCATTTTCCTACAATGAGCTGATCAGCCGTGCCAAGGCACTAATCCGCCGCTATCAGGTCTACCGCGGGAAGGATGCCTCAAGTCCACAGACGTCCCTTTATCCCCAGACGTCAAAGCTTTCAAAGGAGCCTTTAATCTTCCATCACCTTATGATAAACGAAGAAAAAGAGGAGGTAACCTCTGACGGAATTCCCCTTGTGCTGACGGATACGGAATATGCCATGCTGCTGCTTCTGGTAAAGCACCGCCGCCAGATTTTTTCCGCACAGCATCTCTACGAGTCTGTGTGGAACGAACCTTACTATTACGGAGCCAACAACACGGTCATGGTTCACATTCGCAATCTGCGGCTTAAGATTGAAAAAGACCCGAAAAATCCAACGCTTCTAAGGACCGTCTGGGGAAAGGGGTATCGCTGTGATTAGAGGATTTAACAACTTAAAGATTCGCACTCAGGCTGCCCTCGTAATCCTGTTTGCCATTATTATTGCTTTTGCCTTCTTTGAACTGCTGTGGATGAACAAGTGGAACATCTGCGAAACCGCCGAAGGCCTCAATCTCTTCTACACACAGATAAATGATAAGAGTTTTCGGGATACCCTTGCCAAAGAGGCTCTTAACTACAATATTCCAGAATCTGAGGACGATACTGAAGGCGTGAAGGCAATACAGCCTTTCTTTGACCTTGTCAGCGAATACACAGGTATCTATATCTATGACCTCGACGATGGAATGTATATCGCCGGAAGATATGCCCCCGCCTTGGAAGCCAACGGATTTCTCTTTTTCTTCAATATTGGTTACCAGCTTACAGGCGGCGACGGAGAGTTTGTACAGGATTTCCCTTTAGAATTCGCAAACGGAACCGCAGAAATCATGATCTATGACTACGAACGGACTTTGTTCATATATCCCCTTCTGTTTGTCTGCCTGTTTTTGTCCATCTCTTTATTCCTGTGTATTATCCTTTTCTTCCTAAACAAGAAGATGAGGCAGGTTCTGGCCCTGAATAATGAAATCCTCACCATGTCTGCAGGGGATTTAACACACATGGTTCCTGATTTTGGAGGCAACGAAATCGGAATTCTTGCCCGTGAGCTTAACCATCTGCGGGAGTCCTTATCTGACAATATCCAGAAGGAGCAGGAGAGCCGCAAAGCCAATCAAGACCTGATTACAGCTCTCTCCCACGATCTTCGGACGCCTCTCACCATCCTAAACGGGTATCTGGAGGTGCTTAAGCTAAAGCGCAACCCTCAGACACAGGAGGAATATCTTAACCGCTGTCTTAAGAAGGCCGAGGATATCAAAGAGCTGACGGATCGGATGTTTGAATATGCACTGGTGGCGGAGGAAAACGAAACGCCTGAGATTACCTGGCTTTCTTCAGACTTTATTGGACAATGCCTGACAGAAAACTGTGACTTTATTCGTCTGGCAGGCTTCACTCCCTCCTTAAAGCTGCCCGATACCACCGGCGTGCTTAAGAGCGATAAGACTATGCTGAAGCGTATTTTTAATAACCTTTTTTCAAACATTCTGAAATATGGGGATAAAAAACATGGGGTTACGGTAACCAGCCAGCTTCAGGATACCGATTTTATCGTTTCTGTCACGAATCTGATTAAGGACGAAGCTTCTCAGATAGACAGCAATCATATCGGCCTTAAAAATGTAGACAGAATCATAAGGATGTTGGACGGGAGGATGACTGTCACACAGGAAAAAAAGAGGTTTGAGGTTGAGCTGCGATTCCCCTTACAGTAACCCCGCCATCTCCTCTTTGCCCTGCACCATAAAAGAAAATAAATTTTTATATTGATTTTTCTTCAAAAATCTGTTTATCTATATAATAGTAAAATCTATTTACAACACTATGACAAAGAGAGGAAGACTACATGAAACCAATCAAAGAAGGAAAAGTACGCGAAATTTACGACAATGGCAGCAGCTTAATCATGGTTGCCACAGACCGTATCAGTTGTTTTGATGTGATTCTGAAAAATGATGTGACAAAGAAGGGAACCGTCCTGACCCAGATGTCAAGGTTCTGGTTTGACATGACAAAAGACATCCTCCCAAATCATATGCTCTCCACGGATGTAAAGGACATGCCTGAATTCTTCCAGACCCCTCGATTTAACGGGAACAGCATGATGTGCAAAAAACTCAATATGCTTCCCATCGAGTGCATTGTCCGCGGCTACATCACAGGCAGCGGCTGGGCAAGCTACCAGAAGGACGGCACAGTATGCGGGATTCGGCTGCCAGAGGGACTTAAGGAATCTGACAAGCTTCCAGAGCCAATCTATACGCCTTCCACCAAAGCCGAGATTGGCGACCACGACGAGAACATTTCCTATGAACAGAGCATTGCCCATCTGGAGAAATATTTCCCAGGAAAGGGCGAAGAATATGCGGCAAAGCTTCGTGACTGTACCCTTGCCCTCTACAAGAAATGTGCGGATTACGCCCTCACCCGCGGGATTATTATCGCTGACACTAAGTTTGAGTTCGGACTGGATGAAAAGGGCGAGCTTGTCATTGGCGACGAGATGCTGACGCCAGACAGCTCACGGTTCTGGCCTGCCGACGGATACGAGGCGGGACACGGACAGCCTTCTTTTGACAAGCAGTTTGCCCGCGACTGGTTAAAGGCCAATCCAGACAATGACTGGACTCTGCCGGAGGATATTGTTCAGAAGACCATTGACAAGTATCTCCAGGGATATGAGATGCTGACCGGTGAAAAATTATAATCCATATTCCAGATATAAAAAATGGCTGCCCCATCGTAAATTTCAATGAGGCAGCTATTTTTTATATTCTTATATTTAATTTGAGCCTTTTCCCAGCGTCACTTCCACATCTTTGCTTTGGTATTCACCGTCGCTTCCTGGAACGGCAATGGTTACCGTCACCGTTTCCCCCGCCTTGTAATACTGAAGCTGCTCTAAAAGTGTATTGGTATTGTTAATGGCAGTTCCATTCAAAGCTGTGACAACAGAACCCTTTGTAATCCCAGCGCGCTCGGCTCCGCCTCCTCTGATTACATCCGTGATATACACGCCAATGGGCATACGGTACATCTGAGAAGTCTCCTGCGTAACATCTACAGGCTCTGAAATTCCCAGATAGCCTCTCTCCTCATCTGCAACCTTGGTTCTGGTCTCACGGTTCATAAGCCCTTCAATCGTATCTCTGGCCTCTGAAACCGGAATGGCATATCCAATTCCTTCTACCGCTTCATAGGCAGCCTTGGCCGTATTAATCCCAATGACCTCGCCCTTGTTATTCAGCAATGCGCCTCCGCTGTTTCCTGGATTGATGGCCGCATCAGTCTGAATCAGGTTGCTGTCAAATCCTTCAATACGTCTTTCTGTAGCGGAAATAATCCCTCTGGTGACAGACTGACCGTACCCCAGCGCGTTTCCAATAGCAATGGCTTCCTCACCCACCTGTATTTGATCGGAATCACCTAATGTGGCAACGGCAATCTTCTCTCTGGTGCTGTCCTTTATCTTACTTAAGTCTACCGCCACAACCGCCAGGTCTCGACTGGCATCCGTCCCCTTGATATTCGCCTCAACGCTTTCTTCGTCAATGAAGGAAACGGTCAGGGTGTCGCTGCCCTCTACCACATGGTTATTGGTCACAATCAGAAGCTCAGAATCGTTCTGTCCGATAATGATACCTGAACCTGCGCTCTGACTCTGTCTCTCCTGGATTCCTCCAAAGAAGCTCTGTACCTGCTGAACGCTCATGTTCGTAATGGAAACTACGGATGGCATTGCATTTTGTGCAATATCAGCAACATCTGACTTGGAGGCGCCGCTAGAGGAGGTGGTAAGCTTCGCGCTGCCAATGCTCTCCGACTTCTGGCTATCATTGGTACTCTCCTTCACAGTCTTGTTATTCAGGAATTTTCCTGCCACAATATTGCTTGTCTGGAATGCCGCGCTTGCCGTCACTCCGAACACCAGACCGAAGCACACGGTCTTTACCCACTTTGGCGCCCCTTTTTTCTTGTGAGGCGGTCTGTACTCTGAATTATTCTGCTGATTATTATCCTGTCCCGGTGTGTAATAAGTATATTGGTGATCCATATTGATATCTCCTTTCATTCTGGTTCATTTTTGCTTTTCTGATTAGTAGTTTACCGTCAAATTGTGTTTAAAATGTGACGGAACCGTGATAAAATCTTTAAATCAAAAAAACAAATTTTCCCGAATGTCTCTCTCATTTCCACACAAAGACCCCTGCACCATCTCCGGCTTACCGCCGCCTCTGCCGCCAAAAGCCTCGTTTATCCGCCTGCACAGAGGGCGCACATCCCTTTCCCTGCTGCCGATTACATACCGAAAGCCTTGTTCTTCATTTCCTGCAAAAACGGCGCAGACCCTTGCTCCCTTGTTCAGCAGAAGATTCATCAGCTCTCTGGGCGCGCTTCCCTCCAATCCGGAATCGAACACAGCAACCACATCCTCTGTAACCGGAATCTCCATAGCCCGATAGGTCAGCATTTTCTGGGTGAGGGAAGATATCCTTCCCTTAAGGCTTCCTGTTTCTTCTTTCAGACGGGCCACCGCGTCTGCCACCTCATACTCCTTCGCACTTAAAAGGGAGGAGATGGCCTTTCCGTTCTCTTCTTTCATATTATAATCTGCCAATGCGCGAAATCCGCAGACCATGGTAATCCGCTCTCCGCCCTTGTAGTTAATCATATGGACCAGCTTAATAAGCCCGATTTCTCCGGTAGAGCCAAGATGGGGGGCGCAGCAGGCGCACACGTCATATTCCGGCACAGTAATAATCCGCACCTGTCCCTCAATCTCTATCTTACTCCGATACTCTAACACCGCCAGTTCTTCTTTGGTCGGGTAAGTGATTCCCACCTTAAGATTGGCGAACACCGCACGGTTTGCCTCCAGCTCAATCTCCTTTAACTCCTCTTTGGTAATCGGCCCGTTAAAATCCATAGTGCAGTAATCCTCACCCAGATGGAAGCCTACATTGTCATACCCAAATCTGCTGTGGACAAGTCCGGATATGATGTGCTCGCCTGTATGCTGCTGCATCCTGTCAAAACGTACCTCCCAGTTAAGCCGTCCTGTCACCACACTCCCTGCCTCAAGAGGGGAAGTCACCGTATGGTAAATCAAACCGTCTTTTTCCCTGGTATCCACCACCTCGGCGTCACCAAGCCATCCCACGTCTCCGTACTGGCCTCCTCCCTCCGGAAAAAATGCCGTCCCATCCAATACTGCTTTGTACATATCGCCATCCGGCTCACAGGAAAGCACCTTCGCCTGAAATTCTCTTCTGTAACCGTCCTGATAGAATAATTTCTCCGTCATCTCTTACATCCTCTCCGGCGCCTCAAAACCAAGTACGTCTATACAAGCCTCCAACACCCGCTTTGTAAGCACAAGCAGCGCAATATATCCCTTCTGTTTGGTCTCGTCTTCCTCTGTAAGAATCTTCGTCTCATGGTAGAAGCGGTTGAATGCGTTTGCAAGGTCATAGATATATGCGCAAATCTTATGGAGAGCCAGCTCGTCAAAGGCGGTCTCAATCACATCATTATATTTCACAACCTCCAGCATCAGGTCTTTCTCATTCCCATCATGGGCAGGCTCAATCTTAAGCTTGCCAATCTCCTTACCCTGGGCCTGATATTTATTCAGAATAGACTTAATCCGCACAATGGTGTACAGAATATAGGGACCTGTATTGCCCTCAAAAGAGGTAAAACGCTCTACGTCAAACACATAGTCCTTAGCCGCCTGGTTAGACAAATCCCCATATTTAATGGCAGACATGCCCACAAGCTTCGCCGTTTCCTCCGCCTCATCTGCATCCACAGTACGGTTCTCGGCAATCTTCTTGTGCATTTCCTCAACAATCTCCCCAATGAGCTTCTCCAGACGCATGACTCCGCCCTCCCTGGTCTTAAAGGGCTTTCCGTCCTTTCCGTTCATGGTGCCAAAGCCCAGGAATTCAAGCTTCGTCGTCTCAGGCACAATCCCTGTCTTTCTGGCTGCACGGAACACCTGGAGGAAATGAAGGTCCTGCCTTTTATCCGCCAGATAGATAATTTGCTCTGGATGATAGTCCTCCATTCTCTGGATTAACGTGGCAAGGTCTGTCGTCCCATAGAGAGAGGCGCCGTCTGATTTCTGAATCATACAGGGTGGAATCTCCTTGGTATCAGACTCCTGCTGCACATCAATTACCAGCGCACCGTCGTCGATATGGGCATAGCCCTCCTGCTTCAAGCGTTCAATCATGTCCGGTATATAGGCCTGGGCATCCGACTCCCCTTTCCACAAGTCAAATTCCACGTTCAGACTCTCATAATTCTTCTTAAGATCTGTCACAGACACATCCATAATATGTCGCCAAATAGCCCTGTATCCTCTGTGTCCATTCTGGAGAAGACGGGTGGCCTCAAGGGCATCCTGCCGGTATTTCTCATCCTCCTTGGCCCTGCTGCTGGCTTTCGGATAGATTTCCTCCAGTCCTCCTATGGTAAATGGCGCCTCCTTAGGGTACTCTCCTTTATAGTCCTCCTGAAAATAAGGAAGGTTGGGCTCTCTCTCCTTAAGCTCTGTGATAATCAGCCCCATCTGATATCCCCAGTCTCCCAGATGGATATCCCCCAGTACACGGTGTCCCATCTTTCTTGCAAGCCTCTTAATCCCTTCACCGATAATTGCTGATCGCAGATGTCCCACATGGAGCGGCTTCGCCACATTCGCCCCGCCATAATCTACTACAACGGTCTTAGGCGCTTTCGCCCTCTCAAGCCCCAAATCCTTATCCTCACTCATCTGGTTTAAGTAATCCGCCACATATTCATTCTTAAGCTTCATATTAATAAAGCCCGGCTTCACAGCCGCTACTTCTGCCAAACACTGACTGTCACTAAGCCTGTCCACAACATCATTTGCAATCATAATAGGAGCCTTCCGGTAAGCCTTAGCCCCTGCCATGGCGCCGTTACACTGATATTCACACAAATCCGGACGGTTGGACAGCGTTACCTTTGCGTATTCCTTGTCATATCCCGCTGCCTCAAATGCCGCTGCCAGCTCGTTGGCAATCAAATCCATGATTTTCCTCATCTTTTCTCCTCCTCTGGATATAATATTATAACAAAAAAAGCCAGATCTCTGCAATCCACAGGGATCTGACCCTAAAAACCTTCTCTGATACGGCAGAGTAATCCTTCACATCAGACAGCTTAAAGATACTATGCATCTACATCCTTGTAAGCATTCTCTAAATCTGCCAATGCCTCCTTTAGTAACGCATCCGACCGTACCGCTCTCTGGTATTCGTCCTGCGTTGCTGCCATAAGCGCTTGTACATCATCATGTGCCGCAATCTCCTGGATATACGACTTCACCTTCTCATCTTCCACCGAAGCGCTGACTTCATATCCGCCTTCTTCGTCCTCCACGATATACACGGTACTCAATCCAGGAACCTTGGTAAAGACGTCCCGAATCTTCATATTATATCTGGCAAAGGCCACATATGTACCACGGTACTTTCCTTCCTTTGTATAAACGCAAATGTCGTCATAGGACTCCACAAAGCCGGCTTCTTCTTCCTGCTGTCGATAATAATCCTTCACAGCGCCGCTTATCTTAGGATATTCCTCCATCTTAAGTGGATTCAGCTTCGCAAATCCACTTCTTAAGTTCTCCGTATATAACTGGTCGGAAATCTTCTTTTGTGCTTTCTGGACTTTCGCTTTGGTAAGGCTTGAGCCGGCCGCACCTACAACCGCCACTGATATTACCAGGAATATCAATATGATAACCCTTCTGTATCTCCTACGGCTGTTGGGGCAGTCCTTTTCTTGTCCTTCCATAAGGCTACCTCCATCTGCACTTATAAATAAAGATACACACCCGGGCGGATTCGAACCGCCGCTCCCGCCTCCGGAGGGCGGTGCTCTATCCCCTGAGCTACGGGTGCATATAAATTGCAAAAATAATATTACCACATTTATCCCAAAAAGTAAAGGAAATGAGGACAACATTTCTCACATTTCCTCTACTTTTTTCTTCGGGCGCCCTTTAAGCCTGCTCTCAGGCAGTTAAACGCCTTTCCTGTCGGTCATAGTAATAGACATGATTGGAAAGATACTCCTCTGGGTCTACCTGGGTCTCATTGACCTTCACCACAAGAAAATCCAAGGCCTCCCGACCAGGAGATACGCTCTCCGGCACGACAATCACCTCATGGATACTGCTTGGAAGCACATAAAAGTTTTCTGCTAGATAAGCGCCAATCCCGTCAAGCTGATTCTCGTACAAGATTACGGCAGCCCCATAGCTGCGAATGCAGTTACTCAGTACATACATAAGGTCTTTTCCTTTGTTATCCGCTTCGCCCCTCCCGTCTTCTTTAACAGGCAGCTCTTTAAGGAGAGCGCTCATGGCTCTGAACTCATAGGGCAGCAATTTCCCAGTATTCCTTTGGGCCTCACAGGAGACCTCCTTCTTTGATACATTCCACATCTTTAGATGCTCATCCCGTATCATAAGCGACGCCATCCCGTAGGAATTCACCTCCAACAGCACATAGTATACCACAGCCAAATCCAGATATTCGTCATAAGGCGCCTCTAAGAGCATATCTTCATTGGCCTTACGGTTTACCAGATGATAGACAATCCTCTCCTTAACCTTCTTAAAATCCCTGAGAAATTCCCCCTCAAAGCTGCTTTTAAAACGTACCTCCCTGTACATCTTCAGAATATCTCCCGCAATATTTTCCACAGAGCCTCCTGCGAGAAACTGCTGATAATACTCCTCCAGATAGATGGTGGGAAAGATATTGCCCCCCTTTTCCGCAATGGTCAGCCCATGTCTCTTGGTTCCATTGTTCTTAACTGTGGAATGTATGTATACCGAAATATTCCCGTCTACCTTCTCCTTAACCTTTCCTTCTACCGCATGAATAAACTGAAAATATGTCATTCCTCTCCTTTCTTTCATTCCTTGGGCCCTCCTTCCAGGAGCTTATTTCTGTTTGGACGTCTCTTTTAACATCCATCTATCTTCGCGCCTGCGCGCCGCAAGGTATACTGGCAACACTTTGATTTTTCATGGAAACTGGCAGGAAATCTGCCTCTGAACAAATCAGAAAATGATTGAAATATTATGGTAACATTATTATAGAAAAGCCCTGCTTAAATTGCAAGGCTTTTCGTATGACATATTTCGACAAAATTTTTAACCATTCTAAGCTCTGGAAAGATACTGGCCTGTACGGGTATCAATCTTGATCTTCTCTCCCTGCTCTACAAACAGAGGAACCATAACCTGTGCGCCCGTCTCAACAATGGCCGGCTTCGTCGCGCCCGTAGCTGTGTTCCCCTTCACGCCCGGCTCAGACTCTGTAATCAAAAGCTCTACCGTAAACGGCGGCTCAATAGCGAACACCTTTCCCTGATAGGACTTCATGGAAACCACTTCATTCTCTTTCACAAACTTCAAGGCGTCTCCCACATCATCCGCACCTACCGGAGTCTGCTCAAAGGTCTCCATATCCATGAAGTAGTACAAGCCTCCGTCATTGTACAGATATTGTACTTCCTTTCTCTCGATAAATGCTTTCTTCAAAACATCCTTGGACGGATTGAACGTACGCTCAACCACGCCGCCATTGATTACATCTTTTAATTTCGTGCGGACAAATGCAGAACCCTTACCTGGCTTTACATGTAAAAATTCCAGACATTCATACACTTTTCCGTCAATCTCATAAGTCGTACCCTTCTCAATATAAGCATCTGCCATTCTATAATTCCTCCTTAGCTGCGCCAAATAAGCGCTTTATACTTTCATTCTTATATCTTTTCTCATTCTATAATAGATTGCAGCTTTTTTCAACCTTTTTTCTTCACAAACTTGCACACATATAAACATTATCTAAGGCTTTTCTTATAGAAATGCAGCACAATCCTCTCAAGATAACGCTTTAGTACAATCTGAATCTCCTCCTTGGGATGAATGGGCTTCACCAGAATATTGGCGATTTTTGCCCGCTTCGCCCCCCACACGTCTGTGAAAAGCTGGTCGCCAATAAACAGGGAATTACTTCTGTCGGTCCCCATAATCTCCATGGCTTTTATATAATTCTTCGTGGAGGGCTTATGAGCGTCATAGACATAGTCCACCTTAATGTCCTGGTTAAACATCTTAACCCGCGGCTCCTGATTGTTGGAAATCAGACAGCACCGAAAACCTAATTCTTTAAGGCGGGCAAATAATGCCACAGCCCGCTTGTCAGCCGGCGCGCCGTGAGGCACCAGCGTATTGTCGATATCGAATATTAACCCCCTGTACCCTTTTTTGTATAATTGTTCAAAATCAATAACATATGTGGAAGCCACATATTGATCGGGAAAAAACATCTCAAACATTCTTTTCATCCATCTCCATCAGACGCTGCACCAGTTCTTCACACACCTTAAGCACCGTCTTATTATCCGTATTAATTATAATATCCGCAGCCGCCTCATATTTTTCACGCCGCTGCTCCATCAGCTCTGAGATTCCTTTTATACTCTTCCTGCCCCTAAGCACCGGTCTGTCGTCGCTGTCCTTCACTCTGTCGTAAACCGTCTTAGGACTTGCTGTCAGCAGAACCACTCTGCCGTTCTTCTTCATCTCCACCACATTGCGCTCTCTTAGGGCGGCGCCTCCTCCGCAGGAGATGATGGTGTTCTTATGGGACTGCATTTCCATCAGAAGCCCTGTCTCCAAGTCTCGGAAATACTCCTCCCCGTAAGTGGAAAAAATATCCGGTATACTCATCTGCTCACGCTCTGCAATCACCTGATCCATCTCCACAATCTTCATGGCAAACATGGTGCTTAAGTAATCGGAAATGGTAGACTTGCCGGCCCCCATAAAACCAATCAGCACAATGTTATAGTCAAACAGCTTTCTTGCCTGAATCCGTTTGCTGTTCTTCAAAATACTTAAAAAAACGTCTAAAATCTCATCCTTATACTTGTTGTCTTTAAGCTTTGCCAGAAGACGCGTCTTCTGCTTCTCCTCCTGCTGCGGCTGTAAAATCGGCATCCCGTATTCTTCCTTATATGACATTATCTTCTCTATCACAGAGTTGCGCTCTGCCAAGGCGTCAATAATTTTATCGTCACACAGCCCCAACTGCTCTCTGTACTTCTCCAAATCGTTCATCGCGTTTTCTCTCCTAATCTCTGCTGATTTTCTTTTTCTGCGGCAGGAATTATTGTCACATATACTCGTGTATTATATCAACAAACCAAAGCTTTCGCAAGAAAATTATCGATATTTACTCTTTGGAATGTAACAGTTCAGCCTTCCGGCTTCACTGTTACGGAATCCGCCCATTTTAAAGTTTGCCTGCGGCAAAGAGGCGGATTCCCAGCTACTCCAATTCATTGGCTGCTAACCGCGCAGCAAGTGCGCGGTTGCAGGCAGAACTGTTACTTTGAAATAGTTCATTTCCTCAGAAATCCGCCAGGGTCGTCCCCACATCCTTCTTAAACTTCTTCCATGCCTCCTCATTCTCCACAAAATACTTAGGACAGAGCTTTCCGGTCACATCATAATGGCGGATAAGGCTTTCCTCATTCAGCTCAAATTTCATACACAGCCATGCGCATAACTGTACCATGGACCGATATGTATCGTCGTTGAATTTCCCCGTCTCGTCGGGATGACAGCACTCAATAGATACGGTATCTATATTGCGCTCATTGGAGGCGTACGCCACCTCCCAGGTGGGGACGCACTGTATAATCTCCCCCTCCAGCCCGATTATGAAGTTACTGCTTGCCTGGGTGGTATGGGTATCCTTTAATCCTTCAAAATAATTCCGGTTATCGATTGCAGACGCCCCTGGATTCGCCGTATAATGAACCACAATCCCCGTAATCTTGCTGGTAGGCTCGCCCGGTCTTGAATAGGGATTCACCGTCAACAGCTCCACATCAATCTCCGGCTCGATTGCTTCAAATTTTTCCGCCTCTGGCTCATCTTTTTTTCCGGCCAGCCAGTCAGGCTTAAAAAGTTTGATTAGTAAAAGGATAATCAGCAATACAACCAGGATAACCAGACCCATTCGCAGGTAGTACTGAATCCTTCTTCTCTTTTGTACACGCTTCTGTACATTGGTAATTTTTCTGCGGCTTGTTTTCTTCGTTTTCTTCATGTCTTTCTCCGATTTGTATTCTACTCTTATCATAACATATACTATTTATCTTTTCGTAAAAAATTCCTTAGAAATTTATGAAGAGGTGAAAAAGTCTGCCGCCCCAAGCAAAAAAGAGCCATCGGGAAATGACCTTTCATAACGCATCCCGACAGCCCATTTGCTGTTTCATTCCTACATTTCAGACGGAAAGACCGACACAGTTATCTTTGGGAAAATTGATAGGTTGTGACAGTGTCGTAGACTTCCCCTGCCCTTACCACAGGCCCCTCAAACGCCTCCTTATGCACAGCGTCCGGAAAATACTGTGTCTCAAAACATGCCGCCTGTCGTTTCCTGTAGACTGCACCCTTCTTGCCCCTCTCGCTCTCAATAAAGTTTCCGGTATAAAACTGCATACCCGGAAGGTCTGTGTACACCTTCATCTCAATTCCGCTCTGTTCCGAATACATGGCTGCAGCCTGACGGCTTCCCCTCCCGTCAAGCGCCCAGTTATGGTCATAGCCCTGCCCGAATATTAGTGCCTCATAGTCTGACTCAATGTCTCTGCCGATTGGCTTCCCTTTCCGAAAATCCATGGGCGTTCCCTCAACGCAGACAAGCTCGCCGGTGGGTATGGACTCTTTATCTGCCCTGGTGTACGCGTCCCCACAGATTATGACCTCCTGATCAAGAACCTTTCCAGAAGCGTGTCCGGAAAGGTTAAAATAGCTGTGATTCGTAAGATTCAGCAAGGTATCCCTGTCAGGAACCGCATGATAATGAAGCTTCACCTCATTTTCTTCGGTCAGCGTGTAGGTCACATGGATATCCATCTCTCCTGGAAATCCCTGATCACCGTCAGGACTGTGAAGAACTAAGCTAACGTGGCTTTCGTCTGCCGCCTCCACCTTCCACATCCGTTTGTCATAATACTCTGTTCCGCCATGGAGAGTATTTTGGTTATCGTTCTGCGTAAGCTTATAGGTCTTTCCATTCAGCTCAAAAGACCCGCCCCCGATACGGTTGGCTACCCTTCCCACCGTAGCGCCAAAATACAGCGTTCCCGCCTCATAGCCCTTCACATCATCATAACCAAGAACCACATCAACCAGATTGCCATCCCTGTCAGGAACCAGAACCTTCACAAGCACAGCGCCATAATCCGAGACTGCAATCTCCATACCCTTCTTATTCTTTAATGTATATAATGCAGCATGCTCTCCCTTTGTCGTCGTTCCAAAATCCCTTTTCATTTAATAACCTCTCTCCTGTAACCAATTCTCCAAGCAAATATATTGCCTGTCCATCATAGAGATGCTTTGGATATACTTTCGTAACCTTACTCGTCTACACTGTAGTTCGGAGCCTCTTTGGTAATATGTATATCGTGAGGATGGCTCTCCTTTAAGGATGCCGCAGAAATCTTCACGAATTTTCCGTTCTCCTTCAATTCCTGAATTGTATGTGCGCCGCAGTAGCCCATACCGGACCTAAGACCGCCCATCAACTGGAATACCGTATCCTCCACTGTTCCCTTATATGCAACACGTCCTTCCACGCCTTCCGGCACCAGCTTCTTTGCGTCAGACTGGAAGTATCGGTCTTTGCTTCCGTTCTCCATGGCCGCAATAGAGCCCATGCCGCGGTATACCTTGTACTTTCTGCCCTGGAACAGCTCAAAGGTTCCCGGACTTTCATCACATCCGGCAAAAATGCTTCCCATCATGCACACATTGGCTCCTGCCGCAATGGCCTTCGTCATGTCTCCAGAATACTTAATTCCACCGTCGGCAATAATCGGGATGCCGTATTTATCCGCTGTCTCATAGCAATCCATAACTGCTGTAATCTGTGGTACACCGATTCCTGCCACAATACGCGTCGTACAGATAGAGCCTGGACCAATTCCTACCTTTACTGCATCCACGCCCGCCTTAATCAATGCTTCAGCCGCCTCGCCCGTGGCCACATTTCCGGCAATTACCTGGAGCTCTGGGAATTTGGATTTTACCATGTCCACTGTGCGGATTACATTTGCAGAATGTCCGTGGGCAGAATCCATGACCACCACATCCACCTTTGCATTCACCAACTCCCTGGCACGCTCTAAGCAGTTTGCGGTAATCCCGATTGCAGCTCCGCACAGAAGACGTCCCTGTGAATCCTTGGCAGACAATGGGTATTTAATCTGTTTTTCAATATCTTTAATGGTAATTAGGCCTTTTAGATTGAAATCCTTATCTACGATTGGAAGCTTCTCCTTCCTTGCCTTGGCAAGTATGGTCTTGGCTTCCTCCAATGTAATCCCTTCATGGGCTGTGATGAGACCTTCGGAGGTCATAGACTCCTTGATCTTCTTAGAGAAATCTTCTTCAAACTTTAAATCACGGTTTGTAATAATGCCAACCAGCTTCCCATTCTCCGTAACCGGAACACCGGAAATCCGAAATTTTCCCATCAGATTATTGGCATCCTCCAGAGTATTCTCTGGTGACAGATAGAACGGGTCCGTGATTACACCATTCTCGGAACGTTTTACCTTGTCCACTTCTTCCGCCTGCGCCTCCATGGACATATTCTTATGAATAATACCGATTCCCCCTTGACGAGCCATGGCAATGGCCATCCGGTGTTCTGTAACTGTATCCATCCCCGCACTCATCATCGGTATATTCAGTTTAATGCTTTTTGTCAAATTGGTTGACAGGTCTACCTGATTCGGAACTACTTCTGAATATGCCGGCACTAACAAAACGTCATCAAATGTAATTCCTTCTCCGATAATCTTTCCCATGATTTTCATTCCTCTCTTTCTCTTAAAATTTGTAGCATTGGAAACATATATCTTAATATATTTAAATGCTATCATAACTAATTATGATAGCATTTGTCAACTGATTTCTTATACTTTTTCAGACTTTTGAACAGCTCAGCCTTTCGGCTGCATTGTTACAGATTTTTTCAGACTTCTTCCAATGATTTCTATCGTATTACTTTCCTTGGCGCCAGCATGTAGAAGCCCTCCACAATCGTCTCGTTGGGCTCAAAGATTACCTTACGGGTCTCACCCTGTCCGGACAACACCAGGGCGTACATCTTCGCCTGTCCGGTGTGGGAAGAAAAATCCAGCGTTCTCGCATTCCGGTACTGACTAAGCTCTGCTGCATCAACTGGCGCCAGCAGCTCCATATCGGATACATTGGCGTTAAACACTTTCTTTCTCTTTGACTTATTCATAATCTTGTCAATATCTAAATCACCGTTCAAAAATAAATATTCATACTCCACATTGAGCCGACGGAACATAAACACATCAAATACAATCATAATGATTGGAAGGAGCAGCCCAATAGGGTACATCATTATAATTACAAATGAAACAATAGTGGCTGAAACTAATATTGCCTTAATCAAAATATCCTTCATATCTGTCTGCTTTTTTACCAGTTGTTCTGTATAAAAATCATTCATCCTCTAGTCCTCCCTAGTCTTTATTGGGAAAGCGTAAAAATATCTTACCCTGTAATGTGATTTATATTATTGTATCATACCTCACACAACTGTGCAACCGTCCATCAAAAGTATACCCAAAGTATACCCAAAGGCACACCGTAAAGCATAACCTTCGGGTATAGAAAAAGAGAACTCCTCATACGAGAAGTCCTCAAAATCTTATACACTGGCTGCGGCAAACACAACTCTTACATCATGCCCATTCCGCCGCCTGCGCCTGCCGGCATAGCCGGAGTTTCTTCTTTAATATTAGCAACAACAGATTCCGTTGTCAGAAGTGTAGATGCAACGCTTGTTGCATTCTGCAGAGCGCTTCTTGTAACCTTAGCCGGATCAAGAATTCCGCTTTCTACCATATCCACATAGTTCTCTGTCAGTACATCGAACCCTGCGCCTGCTTTGGACTCTTTTACCTTATTGATAATCACAGAGCCTTCCAGTCCGGCATTGGCTGCAATGTGGAATAATGGGGATTCCAGCGCCTTCAATACAACATTAGCGCCTGTCTTCTCGTCTCCGCTTAACTTCTCTGCCATAGCAGCAACCTCTTTTGCTGCGTGGATATATGCAGAACCGCCTCCTGCAATGATTCCTTCTTCTACTGCTGCTCTTGTTGCTGCAAGAGCATCCTCCATACGGAGTTTTGCTTCCTTCATCTCTGTCTCAGTCGCAGCGCCCACACGGATTACTGCAACGCCGCCCGCCAGCTTCGCAAGTCTCTCCTGAAGCTTCTCTTTATCGAAATCAGAAGTGGTCTCCTCAATCTGCATCTTAATCTGTGCAACACGGTCAGCAATCTCCTTCTTGTCGCCCAGACCGTCAACGATAACGGTGTTCTCCTTCTGAATCTTAACAGACTTCGCACGTCCCAACTGGTCCATGGTGGTTTCTTTCAGATCCATTCCAAGCTCGTCAGATACAACCTGACCACCTGTCAGGATTGCAATATCCTTAAGCATCTCTTTTCTTCTGTCGCCATATCCCGGAGCCTTAACTGCCGCTACGTTAAAGGTTCCACGCAGCTTGTTGACAATCAATGTGGTAAGAGCCTCGCCCTCTACGTCCTCGGCAATGATCAGTAATCTTGCGCCGGACTGTACAATCTGCTCTAACAGTGGAAGGATATCCTGAATATTGGAAATCTTCTTGTCTGTAATCAGAATATACGGGTCCTCCAGAACTGCTTCCATCTTATCCATATCTGTAGCCATGTAAGCAGATACATATCCACGGTCAAACTGCATACCTTCTACCAGGTCCAGCTCAGTCTTCATGGTCTTAGATTCTTCAATCGTAATAACGCCGTCGTTGGAAACCTTCTCCATTGCGTCGGCAACCATCTCGCCTACTTCATCGTCGCCTGCTGAAATTGCGGCTACTCTTGCAATCTGGTCTTTGTCTTTTAACTTGCTTGACATCTTCGCGATTGCCTCTACCGCTGTATCAGTAGCCTTCTTCATACCCTTGCGCAGAATAATCGGGTTCGCGCCTGCTGCCAGGTTCTTCATTCCCTCATGCACCATAGCCTGTGCAAGTACAGTGGCAGTTGTTGTTCCGTCGCCTGCAACGTCATTGGTCTTAGATGCAACTTCTTTGATAAGCTGAGCTCCCATGTTCTCAAATGCATCCTCAAGCTCAATCTCTTTTGCAATCGTCACACCGTCATTGGTGATTAATGGTGCGCCGAAGGACTTATCCAGAACAACGTTGCGTCCCTTTGGTCCAAGCGTTACCCTTACTGTATCTGCCAGTTGATTTACTCCTGATTCAAGTGCGCTTCTGGCTTCTGCGCCGTATTTGATTTCCTTTGCCATAATTGTTACTCCTCCTATAATATAATTACTGAATTCCTGTTAAGATAATGGTTACTCACAGATTGCAAGAATATCATCCTGCTTTACAATGATATATTCTTCGTCATCAACCTCAACGTTTGTTCCTGAATACTTGGAATAAATTACCTGCTGTCCAACTGATACATTCATCTTCACTTCTTTCCCATCTACGGTTCCGCCAGGTCCGACTGCAATAACCTCTGCCTGCTGCGGCTTCTCCTTAGACTGTCCGGGAATCACGATTCCTGACTTAGTAGTTTCTTCTGCAATCAACTGCTTCAATACAACTCTGTCTCCTAATGGTACTAACTTCATAATTTATGCCTCCTTTAATTATATCTGCTTTTTTGTTAGCACTCACAAAAAGAGAGTGCTAAAAAACTCTAGTAATAAAATAGCACTCTCTTATGACTTTGTCAACACACTTTATATTTAGTTTACAAGATTTTTATAAAATCCATTTTTAATACGGAATTTTAACACCCTTCCCGCCTTGTTCCAGTATCTTTCCACAATGGAGCCGATACATGCCGTGTCCCCTTTCGACATCTTAATCCTACATTCATAATTTCCGTCCAGCGAAAATTCTGTAACCTCCGTATCCTCTGCTACCAAGTATATGCATTCTTCCTCCGGTTTATACGTGATAATGCTGCAGTGATGAACCTTCTCGTCAAACCTGCCCTCTTTGAGCACCATCCGGTTCATCCTGATATCCGCCCGGCATCCCTCATACATACTTTTGCTCTCCTCTTTACATACAAAAAGCATAAATCAGCTATTTCATACGTTCTGCCTTAATATGTTCCAATTCTGTAAATACATAATCATTCACTACCTTGATGTAAGTTCCCTTCATTCCTGATGAGCGCGACTCAATCACTCCCGCGCTCTCGAATTTACGAAGGGCATTGACAATCACGGACCTGGTAATCCCCACCCTGTCTGCAATCTTGCTTGCCACCAGGATTCCTTCCGTGCCATCCAATTCCTCAAAAATATGGATGATTGCCTCCAACTCCGAATATGACAGTGTACTGATGGCTGACTGCACAATATGCTCCTTCCTGCTCTCCTCCGCACTTTCTTCATTCACAGAGCGAAGCATCTCCAAACCAACCACTGTAGTTCCATATTCACTTAAAATAATATCATCAATCTCATACATCTGCTCTTTCTTATAGATGAACAGCGTTCCAAGACGTTCTCCCGCAATATCAATCGGAGTGATGATTGCCTGATATCCTTGTACCGCACCTCCTGAAAATCCAAGGGTCTGCAGATTCACATTTTCCTTAGTTGACAGGATACTCAACAGCCTCTCATTAAGCATCGGATCAATATGACTGCCTACCTCCTGCTCAATCAGCTCTTTGATATACGGTACATTGCCGCACTTGCTTCCTCCAAGTACCTTTCCCTTCCTGCTCACTACCAGCACATTAGAATCCAAGATTTCAGTAAGTACTTCACAAATATCATTAAATACTACCTTACTTGAATTATTATTGTGCAGTAATTTATTGATCTTTCTGGTCTTATCTAATAATTGTACACTCATTGACATACCTCCATCCTTTGCAAGTAATGTTATCATACAATTCTATTTTTTTCAATGAATATCCAAATTATTTTTCGCAATTCTTACTTATTTCTTGTTATTTTCTTTATTTTCGATATTTTCTACATATCCGCACTGTTCATCGCTGCATAGAAGTTTGTTCCCCTTCTCAACCATATAACTATTGCACCGAGGACATTTCTTAAGTGAAGGCTTCTGCCAGGACATGAAATCACATTCCGGATTATCCTCACACCCGTAATATTTTCTTCCCTTCTTCGTCTTGCGCAGCACCACCTCTTTGCCGCACACAGGACATGGAACCCCGATCTTCTCAAGATAAGGCTTGGTGTTTCTGCACTCTGGAAATCCCGGACAGGCAAGAAAACGTCCGTGAGGCCCGTATTTGATGACCATATTACGTCCACACTGGTCACAGACCACATCCGTCACCTCATCTTCAATCTTCACCTGCTCCTGTTCTTCCTCTGCTTTTTCTACAGCCTCCTCAAGATCAGGATAAAAATTCTCAATAATTGTCCGCCAGTTTACCTTCCCTTCTGCGACACCATCAAGAAGGCTCTCCATATTGGCAGTAAAATTCACATCCACAATGCTGGGAAAGGACTGCTTCATTATGTTGTTGACCACTTCCCCAATTTCGGTCAGATACAGGTTTTTATTTTCCTTAGCCACATAACGTCTGGCTATGATGGTAGAGATGGTAGGCGCATAGGTACTGGGACGCCCGATTCCCCATTCCTCAAGGGTCTTTACCAGCGCCGCCTCTGTATAATGCGCCGGTGGCTGTGTAAAATGCTGTTTTGACTCAAAATCAATCTTCGTAAGCTTGGAATCTTTATCCAGACTCTTAAGCAGTACGTTATTCTCCTCTTTTTCCTCTCCGGATTCCGTATAGACAGACCGGAAGCCCTCAAAGACAATCTTCGACGCCGCTACCGTAAACCGGTACTGCCCCGCTCCAATCCGGACAGAGGTTGTCTCATACCTTGCAGGCTGCATCCGGCTTGCCACAAACCGTTTCCAGATTAATTGATACAGACGGAACTGATCTCTGCTTAAGGATTCCTTCATTGCCACCGGTGTGCGGCTCACATCCGTAGGACGGATTGCCTCATGGGCATCCTGAATGTTCTTATGCCCGCTGCCGTTCTTTGCCTCTCCTGCTGCCACATACTCCTGCCCGTAATTCGCGCCGATATACTCTCTCACAGTGGCGTCTGCTTCCTCGGATATCCTGGTGGAATCTGTACGAAGATAGGTAATGAGACCTACCGTACCATTCCCCTTAATGTCAACGCCTTCATAAAGCTGCTGTGCAATCCGCATGGTCTTAGAAGTAGCAAAATTCAATGCTTTTGACGCCTCCTGCTGCAAGGTACTGGTGGTAAATGGAACCGGCGCCTTCTTCGTCCTCTCACTCTTTTTAATGTCTTCTACGGTATAATCTGCTCCCTCGATCTCTTTTTGGATATTATCCAACTCCTCTTTGGAGCGTATGGTCATCTTCTTTTTGTCTGTACCATAGAATTTAGCCGTAAGAGGTTTTCTCTCCCCCTCCACTTTCAGGTTCGCATCCAGAGTCCAGTATTCCTCCGGAATAAATGCATTAATCTCCTCCTCCCTGTCGGCTATAATCCGAAGGGCCACAGACTGAACCCGTCCGGCGCTTAAGCCTCTTTTTACCTTCGCCCACAATAAGGGACTAATCTTGTAACCCACGACCCTATCAAGGATTCTCCTTGCCTGCTGGGCGTCCACCAGATCCATATCTATTTCCCTTGCATTTTTCAAAGACGCTTTTACCGCATTCTTTGTAATCTCATTAAAACTGATCCGATATGTCTTTTTATCCTCTAACTTTAACGCCTTGCTCAAATGCCACGATATCGCCTCACCTTCACGGTCAGGGTCAGTCGCGAGATAGACTCTATCTGCCTTCTTGACTTCCCTGCGAAGTCCGGCAAGAATATCTCCTTTCCCCCGAATTGTAATATACTTCGGCTCATAATCATGCTCCACATCAACTCCAAGCTGGCTCTTAGGGAGATCTCTCACATGCCCGTTGGAGGCAGTCACCACATAACTACTCCCTAAAAATTTCTTTATTGTCTTCACCTTAGCGGGTGACTCCACGATTACAAGATAACGTGCCATAGCCTTGCTTCCTCCATTAAAAACTAGCATTTGCCCGCATTGAGAAACGAAACTCCTCAGCGGACTCTAATATAATAATTCTTCGACACTTCCCGTATACAGCCTTTAAGCTCAAGTGAAATCAATTCCTGCATCAGAACAGGCGCACTAAGTCCTGTTTCTTCTATTAGCTGGCTGATCCCCTTTGGGAAGAAACCGAGACAACTATACACCACATTTTCGTCATTTTCAAGCATTTTTTCAATTTTGTCTGATTTTTGTTCTAACTCCTTTCCCCCAATTCCCAGTTCTGTCAGTAAATCCTTTGGCGATATCAGGATACCTGCACCCTGGCGAATCAGAGAATGGCAGCCCAGACTCAGCCGGCTTGTGGCAGGGCCCGGAAGTGCATAGACATCCTTCCCCTGCTCTAAAGCCTGATCCGCTGTAATTAAGGACCCGCTTTTCTCCCTGGCCTCCATCACCAGCACAACATCCGACAGACCGCTGATGATTCTGTTCCTCATGGGAAAATACATAGGAAGGGGCGGCTTCGCCGGAAGCTGCTCAGAAATCACGCCGCCTCTTTTCTGGATATCCATGTACAGTCCAATATTCTCCCGCGGGTAGCAGATATCCACACCGCAGCCCAGTACGCCAAAGGTTACTCCGCCTCCGTTTAACGCCCCTCTATGGCCTGCTCCGTCAACCCCTCTTGCCATTCCGCTGATTACCTGGACTCCATGCTCTGCCAGATATTTTCCATAATCCAGAGCCATCTCCTCGCCATAGGGCGTACATTTCCTGGCACCCACGATTGCCACGCTTAGACTACCTTCCTTTGGAAGCTTCCCCTTTACATACAATGCATAGGGCCCATCCCCAATCTGCGAGAGCTTCTTTGGATATTCTTCTGAGAAATAAGGGACAAACCGGATGTTTTTCTCTATCAGCCTCTCCCATTCTCTTTGGAGTTTTATCTCTTTCTTTGCCGCCAGAATCCCTTCTACTTCCTTATCCTTAAGGAATGGAAGACGTCTTAACTGCATTTCTTCTATATAATATACAGCTCTCCCCTCTTTATATTCTTCTCTCAGCAATCTTTTTTTAGAATCTGACAAACAGGAAATCGCCGCAAGCCAATATTCATACTTCAACGCCTGTCACCTCCCCCAATACTTCTTGTCCAACATCCGGTATCCAATAGCTTCTTTCAGATGGTTTTCCCCAATCTTCTCACTTGCGTCCAAATCGGCAATGGTCCTTGCCACCTTAAGAATCTTGTGATAAGTCCTTGCCGTAAGCCCAAGGGATACGAAAGCCTTACGCATCAACAGCTCCTCCTTTTTTCCGAGCCGGCAGACTTCTCTTAATTCACTGACACCCAGCATGGAATTACATAAAATCCCTCTATCCTTGTACCGCTTCTGCTGTATTGCCCTTGCAGCGCATACTCTGTCACGGATAACGGCTGAACTCTCCTGTTTCTTTTTACCGGCAAGAGCATCATACTGGATTCTAGGAGCCTCCGCACAGATGTCGATTCGGTCTAAAAAGGGCTGGCTGATTTTCCCAAGATATTGCTGAATCTGCGCCTGCGTGCAGGTACATCGGTTGTAGTCCGGATAATTTCCGCAGGGGCATGGGTTCATGGCACAGATTAGGATGAAATTCGCTGGAAACACAAAATTCCCCTGGCTTCTTGTAATCCGAATCTGCTTCTCCTCCAACGGCTGCCTTAACACCTCCAGCACAGGCTTGGGGAATTCTGCCAGCTCATCTAAAAACAGCACCCCGCCATGGGCGAGACTTATCTCTCCCGGCACCGGTAACATACCGCCTCCAATCAAAGCAGACCTGGTTACCGTGTGGTGGACACTGCGAAAGGGTCTCCCTGTTATCAGCGGATACTCCTTGTCAACCATGCCAAGGACGCTGTAAATCTTGGTAATCTCAATACTCTCCTCAGAAGAAGGCGGCGGCAGTATGGTGGTCACCCGCTTTGCCATCATAGACTTGCCGCTTCCTGGCGGTCCCACCATCAGCAGGTTGTGACCTCCTGCCACAGCCACCTCGACTGCACGCTTTACTGCCTCCTGCCCCTTAATATCACTGTAATCAACCTTATCCTCCTTGTTTTCCTTACTTACCTCCTGTCTCATGCCTCCTGTGACAGCCAATACCTTCTGCTCTCCCCTTAGGTAACGACAGGCTTCTAAGAGATGCTCCGCCCCAAAAAGCTCTATCCCCTGAACCAACTCTCCCTCCTGAATATTCTGCTTCGGAAGAATACATCTTTTGACCCCTTCCTCCCTGGCCCGCATCACGATGGGAAGCACCCCCGCCACCTCTTTGACGCTCCCATCAAGGCTTAATTCCCCAATTACCAGCGTATCCTTAAGCTGTTCTCCCGAAAAAATCCCCATTGAGGCTAAAACCGCCAGCGCAATCGGCAAGTCAAAGGAGGCCCCCTTCTTCCTTACTGTGGCCGGCGCCAGGTTCACTACCATTTTCTTTACAGGCATCTGAATCCCCGAATTACGAATTGCCGTCCTGACCCGCTCAGAAGCCTCCTTCACCTCCGACGAAAGATAGCCTACCATGTGGAACATAGGCAGACCGCTGCTTACATCTGCCTCCACATGGACCAGCTCGACGTAAAGTCCCCTGATTGCGGCAGACAAGACTGTACTAAATGACATTCAAAACTCCTTTCTCTTTCCTAAATGGACACAGAATCCTTCGTGCCCTGCAGGCTTTGGACTTTGTCCAATAAGATATCCCTAAAGGGCACACCGTAATACATGCCCTTCGGGTAGGTGGACTTCGTCCAGCAAGGTATTCCCTTCAGACTAGTGGAATTCGTCCAATAAAATATATGTGACTGCTTCATGTCTTGTGATCTACTCGACCGATGTGGTCAGATGATTTGACTCTCGCGATTCGCCAAGGTCAAGAGGACTTGCGCCTTGGCAGATTGCTCGCAAGAATTAGGATTGTTATGAAATGCGGAAAAATAAATCTGGGATTCTCCTTGTTCGGAATGTATCATCCTCTCTCCGCTGTCCAATTTTATATTAATATACTTCATACCAGATTGCAAGAAATTCTCTTAGACAAATTTCGACATTTTCCTTCTGCCCTTATACCTCCATAGAAACACCATCATTACCGCGCTGATCAGCAGCAGACAATAGAAGCTGATTCCTCTGTTTACCAGAGTCGCAGCCGCCAAAGGATTCTCTGTAAATACACCGGAGAACAGCCTTATGAATGCATATTCACTGATTCCCGCTGCCCCTGGAAAGGGAAGCAGCGCGGTCGTCATAAACAGCACTGTCTGCAGCAGGAAAATCTGAGGGTAGGCTAAGCCCTGCTCTCCCATAGCAAGACAGACCATATAGGGAATACTGAACCAACAGATTACCTGAATTAAGCTGACCAAAAATACCTTCCCCATCAATCGTGGTTTTCTGCGAATTAAATCTGCACAAGTCTGAAAATCACAAAATGTCTCGTCTAGTTTTTCCTGCCATTTCTTCTTATTCTTTACAGGGAACCGGTTGATTGCCCCATATAGGAGACGAAGCAGCTTATCTTTTAGCCGACGGGAAAACATCACCGACAAAAGCCCTGTAATAAACAGGATATTAATCAGGAAGCCCAACGCCGCCAGTACCAAAAGTTCTCCCTGAGGCGTCACCTTTCCCTGTATCATCGCTGCCACAGCCATAATCTCCATGAAGAATACTGCAATCTGGAAGCTTGTCAGTTCTCCAATTAACGCCAGCGTCCCATGGGAAAGCTCAATTCCGTCCTTCTTCATGGCATAGAGCTGTGCCGGCTGGCCTCCTGTAGAGGAAGGCGTGATAGAGCTGAAAAAGAAGCCAATGTAAGCATATTTCATGCCCTGCCAAAATGTGACAGGATGACCGAAGGATCGAAGCATAATCCTCAGGTTGATTCCTTCCGCCAGGTGAAATACCTCCGCCATCAGAACTCCTCCAATAAGAAACGGCACCGAGGTCTTTGCCAGAGCCTCCCACACAGTCCTAATGTCTGTTCCCTGAAGAACCAGGAAACACGCGGCTGCCACGAATACCAGAAATACAGCCCCATAGCGGATGATTTTCTGTACAGATAGCTTCTCACTCATACACATCCTCCCTTCGCAAGCCAAATTACCCTTCATACACGTCCATCCTTTCAAATGAATATCCTTGCTTAATCAAAATTGGCAGCGCCCTTTTTAGCGCCTCAATCGTACGCATCGGCGCTCCTGCCTCTCCCCTGCCGTCGTGAAGACAGATTACAGCCCCAGGAAATACACGTTTTAAAAGCTTCCTCTCAATGGTGGCTTCCGTCTCTTTGGCTGACCAGTCATGGGCCATCACATCCCAAAAGGTCAGTTTTAAATTCATCCGCCTCAAGTAATACAGTGTCCAGAGATTCAAGTGTCCCCAAGGCGGACGGTAATAGTGGATTTTACATCCCATTTTCTCCATAGTCAATACGGCTTCTTTCATATCCCTGCGAACAAATTTTCTTCCCCGAAGCAATGCATTTTCATGGCGAATGGAATGGATTCCAATCAGATGTCCTTCCTCTCTCATTTTTTTAATCAGCTCTTCATTCTCTCTGGCAAATTCTGCGACAACAAAGAAGCTTGCCTTAATTTGGTACTGTTTCAGAAGATTTAATAGCTGCCCCGTATACTCTCTGCTTGGCCCGTCGTCAAAGGTTAAGTATAACCGTTTCTCTGTCCCATAAGTCTTACTCTTTCTTCTGCTTCTTCGCTTCCATAAATATTTAAGCCCCTCCGACGGTATCAGACTATAACATAGCAGCCCTGCGCAGAGCAAGCCTGAGCCAATTCTGTACATTTTCTTCATATCCCCGTTCCTCCTTAGAAATGTTTTCAAAAAACCCACAACAATAAGAAATCTGATATTCCCGACCTCTTTTCGCCATCTCACAAACTGCCTGAGAAAGTTTTGTATCCATCATTTCCTGACCTGCCCTGACCGTTCGTGCTCTAAGCTCATCAAGCCTCCCAGGGTCTTCCAAAAGCTTTCGCAGTTCTTTTGTAAAATTCTCCTTCTTATTCCAGATTACATGTGCAAAGCCCTTTTTCTGGGCATATCTTGCGTTCACGATCTCCTGCTCAAGAAATGGGCGGATAATAAACATTGGCACTTTGCTGTGCAGAATCTCAAATAATGTGATTCCTCCCGCCTTTGTTATAACAAGGTCTGACTTACTCATGTATTGCTCAATATTGTCAACATATCCCAATACTTCAATATCGTCAAAATACCCTTTCCACGTCTCATATGTCTTTTGGTTTTTTCCTGTAATTACAGTTGCTTTTACATTTGGCATCTCATGTAATGTGTATAGAAGGTCTTCAAGCTCAGGCATGATACCCAGACCTCCTCCCATGACCAGGACGTGTTTTTCTTGCGCACCATTTTCATACAACCTGTCTTTTTCCTTCCTCACACCAAGAAACTGCTGCCGTACCGGCACTCCCGTCACCATGATATTCTCCGGCAAAGCCCCGAAGCCTACCAGATTGTTTTTCACCTCTATGGTGGGCGCCAGATAGAGATTCGTCTGATTCGCAAACCATTCCTTATGCATACTGATATCCGTAATACAGGTAACCAGAGGAATCATGTCCCCTGACCTGGCCTTGTAGGTCGCCGCTGATTTCTCACAGAAGGGATGTGTACACACAATCACATCCGGTCTGTATTTCTCCATCATCCTCTGAAACTTCCGGTATATAATTGGCCCGCTTGGTCTGTTCCCTGAGTTTATTTTTCCGGATATCTTATAGACCAGATTATAAATTCCATGGTAACGCTCGGCCACAAGTCCGAACACCTTGTATATCATCTTGCTGATATATGGGTAAAAATAAGCCGGAAGATCCTTCTGTATGATTTCGGCATCAGGATTCTGCCGCTTAAATTCTTCTTTAATTGCATTTGCCGCCATCACATGACCAAATCCAAATCTACCGCTTAATATTAGTATCTTCATATGTATCCCCCTCCGCTTTCTTAGCCAGCACTTGCTGTCGTTTTCCTTGTGATTCTCATTTTATTCCTTAAATCTAAAGAATGGCGGCATGGATTTCTAAACATATTCTGAAGATATAGTTGTCCCTTTCTTGTGTTTCTAAAGATTCTCTTAAGAAGTAAAAGATCTATGGTATCATAAAAAGACATGTCTATTGACTCAATACTTTTTGTGGAAAAGCACAAAAACAGCAAACCTCACATAGACTATATCAAATACGCTAAGAGGTGCTTCTCTTGAAATCATTTCCCCAACCCCTCACAGCCGCAGAAGAAAGATATTATATGCAAAAATACACAGAGGGAGATCTTGAAGCGAAACATATTCTGATAGAACGGAATCTGCGCCTCGTTGCACATATTGTAAAAAAATATCAATCCTCCCCAGAAGATACGGAGGATCTGTTGTCTATAGGCACCATAGGGCTGATTAAGGCGGTTGTTACCTTTAATCCGGATAAATGCGTAAGGCTTGGCACCTACGCCGCACGCTGTATCGAGAACGAAATTCTGATGTATATGAGGGCAAAAAAGAAATCGTCGAAGGAGATATCGCTGTATGAGCCTATTGGAACTGACAGGGAGGGCAACGAGATTCAACTTTTCGATATTATTGAGACAGAAGAAGAAGACGCACACAGGAAGGTGGAATTAAGTGACGATATCCGGCTTTTATACCACAAGGTAGAATCCGCGTTATCGCCTCGTGAGCGGCTGGTGCTTAAGATGCGGTACGGGTTGTATAATGAAGAAGAATATACCCAACGGGAGATTGCAAAGCAGTTAGGTATCTCCCGTTCTTATGTTTCCAGAATTGAAAAAAGTGCAATCGAAAAATTGCGGGGATATTTTTAGATGTGCTAGAGACTATAAGGACTTGCAAATGGATACCCTCCTGGTATCTATCATTGCAAGTCCTGATTCTTTGTCGAACTATTTTTCCTTATTCCTCTGCTCGTCTCAAAATATCGAACCTCGCTGGCCGAAGTATGCCATCCCCACATCCCAACTCCACATACAGCACCTGCTTCGGGTGGGGCGCGCTTTCCTGCTCATTCCCCTCCTCATCCACAATCCTTAGCACTCTCACCTCTATATTCCTGCCATCCGGCTTCATGATTTCAATCATTTCACCCACAGAAAACTTGTTCCTCTGTTCAATCCGGTACATACCGTCTCTCTCATCCCCAACAATCCCAAGGTACGTATACTCCTTCACATAGGTATTATTGTCGTAAATCTGGCTTGTCTCATCTGGCTTTCCAAAATAAAACCCTGTGGTAAACTGACGGTAAGTACAGTTTGAAATCTGCTCTAAATACCAGGGCATATTCTCCTGATACTTTTTGGGGCTTTCCAGATAATCATCAATGGCCTTCCGATAGGTCCTGGCAACCGTCGCAACATAGAGGGCCGTCTTCATACGCCCCTCAATCTTGAAGCTGTCAATCCCTGCATCAATCAATTCTGGGATATGCTCAATCATACACAAATCCTTGGAATTAAAGATAAAGGTTCCCCGTTCATTTTCATAGACCGGCAGATACTCCCCTGGCCTTGTCTCCTCCACAATGGAATATTTCCACCGGCAGGGATGGGTACACGCACCCTGATTGGCGTCCCTTCCTGTAAAATAATTACTCAAAAGACACCTTCCCGAATAGGAAATACACATTGCCCCGTGAATGAAGCTCTCAATCTCCATATCCCTTGGAATCCTCTCCCGAATCTCTTTAATCTCCTGTAAAGACAATTCCCTGGCAGAAACCACTCTCTTTGCCCCAAGCCTCCACCAAAACTGATAGGTTCCATAGTTGGTATTATTTGCCTGGGTACTGATATGCCGTTCAATCTCCGGACAGATTTCCTTCGCCAAATCAAAAATTGCCGGATCAGCAATAATCAAAGCATCTATTCCCATGTCCTTCAATTCATAAAGATACTCCCGCACTCCGTCAAGGTCGCCATTGTGGGCAAGGATATTCACCGTCACATAGACTCTAACTCCATGCTCATGGGCAAATATAATCCCTGCCCTCATATCCTCTTTAGAAAAATTCTTCGCCTTTGCCCGCAGTCCAAAAGCTTCCCCGCCGATATATACCGCATCCGCGCCAAAGATTACAGCCGTCTTTAGTACCTCCAGGCTGCTTGCCGGTATCAACAATTCCGGACGTTTTCTATTCATACCTCTCTCCTCCATATATTATAATTGTCATATACTTTTCTTCACACTCAGCGCAACCCCATCTCCCAAAGGCAGGATGGACGTCTCAAACTTGGGGTGATGCTTTAATTCATAAAGATATTCCCGCATCCTGCCATGAATCGTACGGTTGCGCCTCTCCACGGCAAACCGAGATTCAATCACATCCCCGTCCTGCAGCACATTATCCGACATCAGCACCCCTCCGTCCGAAAGAAGCCGAAGAACATCCGGCAGATAATGAATATACTGCCCCTTGGCGGCATCCATAAAAATAAAATCATAGGGCCCCCTAAGAGTCTCCACGACCTTAAGGGCATCTCCCTCCATCAAAGTAATCTGTTCTTCCTTTCCCGCCCTCCTGAAATTCTCCTTTGCAATGGGAATCCTTTTCTCATACTTCTCTATTGTTGTAATGTGCCCGTTCTCTGGCAGATACTCACTCATTAAGATTGCAGAAAAACCAATAGCCGTCCCTATCTCTAAGATTCGGGACGGCTGTTTTATCATTAGGATTACCGAAAGGAAACTCTGAGTTTCCTTCCGAATAATCGGTACGCGTGTATCTAATGCCTCCTGTTCAATCTGTTCAATCACAGGATTCTTTGGACATTCCAGAGAACGGATATATGTGGTCAATCTCTCATCCATTATTGACATCGTATCTTATCTCCTATCAACTTAGGGCCCTCTATCGCGCCTGACTATTTTAACGATTCCTCCTGCAGTCTGTCAAACTCAGCCATACACTCATCCACAGAAGCGCCCTCCATCAGCTTGCGCACAATCAGGCAGGTGTTCCCCCACTGCTCCACCTTCATACCCGCATTGCTGGCAAGTACATAAGTTCCCTCATTCACCAAATCATTTAAAGGCTTAAGTGCCGGAATACAATTTACCTCCACATTCTTAGACGGGGAAATCACCTTATTCGTCTCCGCATACACCTGTAGGGCCTCGTCTGACAGGATTACCTCCAAAACCTCCAGGGCATCCTCCTTATTTTCTGCATTAGCGGCCACCGACATTCCGGTCATAGATATTACAGGCATCTGCCCCCGTTCACTTGGAAAACCGATGACACGCAAATTGAAATCCGGCTTCCCATAAGCTGTATCAGAATTGGCAGCTCCCCAGTAGGCCATAACAATCGGCGTCTTCTGGGCCATAAAATCAGGTCCCTCTCCCTCAATCGCCTCATAGGTATACGCCTTCTCTGCGTCAATGTATCCCAGTTCAATCATTTCCTTCAGATACTCGAAGCCAGACCGCATATACGTACTATACTTACTCTCTCCACTGTTCAGCGCCTTAACCTCTGCCTCAACATCTCCCCCGTTATACAGGTCTGCATATGCCTGGGCAAACACAAATGTTTCAAGCCACCAGCGGTTCGCCCCAATCGGCGTCTCAATTCCATTTTCCTTGAACACCCTGCAGCACTCCAGTAACTCCTCCGGTGTATTCGGCAACTCCAGCCCATACTCATCAAACATATCTTTATTCACAAAGAGACCGTAGACAACCACCTCCTGAGGAATTCCAACCAGCTTCCCATCCACTGTATTGGCTACCTTAACAACCTCCCTAAGATTTTTTGCACAGTCAAGCCCTGATAAATCCTCAAGCAGTCCCTCCTCTCCTGTTTTCTGAAGAACATCCGGATTCAGCAGATAAAAATCATCCATATTATTTCGTATCCGGTCAAGCGCCACGTCATCATAAGATTTCTCCTGATAATTCTCAGAGGTATAAGTATTGTAATCAACTCGAAGCTTAAGCTTATCCTCCGCCATGATCACAGTCTTGTCAAAGGCCGTTCTTGCAATATTTTCAGCATCCGGCTTCGACCTTTCCATAGGTGCGAACAGAACAACACTCTTATCCTTATTCTCCACATTCTTGGCAAGATTTTCAGTGGGCTCCTTTTTCTCGCTGCATGCCGCCGCTGCAATAACCATAGTACCGGCAAGCAGCGTTGCCGCCGCTCTCTTAAAACATTTCTTCATTACATCCTCGCTTTCATCGCAGATACAGACTGAGCGTCTGCTTTAATAACTCCATATCTACAGGCTTTGCTATATGCGCGTCCATACCCGCATCCAAAGCATCCTTGACATCCTCTGCAAAGGCATTGGCAGTCATGGCAATAATCCGTATCATCTTCGCATCCTGACGATTCAGGGACCTGATTGCCCTAGACGCCTCATGGCCATTCATCACCGGCATCTGAATATCCATCAGGATTGCGTCATATTTTCCTGGCTCTTCTGCGCTAAAACGCTCTACGGCAAGCTTGCCGTTTTGGACGATGTCGCAGGTTGCCTCCTCAATATCCAGAAGTTCTTCAATAATCTCTGCATTGATCTCGTTATCCTCTGCCACAAGAAAATGTCGGCCTGCAATAGAACCTGCCGCCTGCAGCTTATTCTCAGTCTCTATACCACGTTCTTCAAGAATCTCAAGGAGCTTCTCCTTAAAAGGAGCGACAAAAAATGGTTTTGTAAGAAATCCATCGATTCCTGCCTCCAGTGCTTCCTCCTGCAGCTCATCACAGTCGTGGGCTGTCAAAAGAAGAAGGGGGACATCCTTAGCACAGGCTTTTTTCATCTGCCTTGCCGTCTCAATCCCATCCATCAACGGCATCCTCCAATCCAGAAGGACTACGTCGTAATCCTTTTCCATATCGCAGGACCTCATTTGCAGCGCTTCTTCTCCGTTATGGGCCACATCCACATGGACGCCGGTATCTTCCATCAGCAGGCGGACATTCTCACAGATATCTGGCTCGTCGTCAACTACCAGAAGCCTCCTGATGCCTTTCTGTTCCCAGAACTTCTCGTCTGCCTCAATATCCGGTATACGAAGCTCCAAATCTACGGTAAACAGACTTCCCAACCCTACCTCACTGAAGACCTCAATCATTCCTCCCATGAGCTCCACAATATTTTTTGTGATGGCCATGCCAAGACCAGTTCCCTGGATCTTGTTGGTCGTACTGTTCTCCGCTCTGGTAAATGGCTCGAAAATCGTCTCAAGAAATTCCGGAGTCATTCCATAACCATTATCCTCCACCTCAATCCGCACACGCTCAAACTGATTGGAATGCTGCTCAAGGCCAATAATACGAAGCCAGATATTACCGCCCTCCTGAGTATATTTCACTGAATTAGACAGAAGGTTAATCAAAATCTGGTTAAGCCTTGTCTCGTCGCCAATCAAATGCTCATGCTTGATTCCAGTTACCGCAATGTCAAAATTCTGTCCCTTAGCTTTTGCCGCCGGACGTATAATGGCATCAATAGAAGATATCATGTCTTTCAGCGCAAATTCCCCGATTGTAAGGGCAGCCTTTCCGCTCTCAATCTTGGAAATATCAAGCACATCATTAATCAGGCCTAAAAGATGCTGACCGGAGGCAGTAATCTTCTTCGTATATTCCCGCACCTTCTCTGGATTATCCACATCCTTGGCAAGCAGGGTCGCAAAACCCAGAATCGCATTCATTGGCGTACGGATATCATGGGACATGTTCGAGAGAAACGTAGTCTTGGAATTATTTGCGATCTGGGCGGTCTGCAAAGCCTCCTTCAACTGCTTATTATGAATCTCCCGTTCTTCCTCCCTGTCTTTTTGAATCTTCCTCTGCTGTCTCTCAAAAAACAGATAGAATGCACACCAGCCCACAAAAGCTAACAGCATCAAGGCGACTACAATAAACATATTCTGATTAACCGCATCACCCTCCCTCTGTATCGCCTGGACAGGAACATATCCGATTAGATAAACCACACCGTCATTCACAGACCACATATAAATTAGAGAATCCTGATTCTGAATATTATGGTAGAACATCATATCATTTCCTTCATTGATATACTCATCTACCTTCTTCATAATATTTTCCTCACGGATTTTATTGGCGTTGTAAAAATCATCCAGGTTCAGATGCCCTGCATTCCGCTCTCCCATTCCCTTGGGCTTCATGACAAACTTGCGGCTGGCAGCGTCCATAAGATAGAGCGTCGCCTCGCTGTTATAAAAGTCATTGGGCAGCGCCTCGTCAAAAGAATCATAAATATACTCAATATAGAGTACTGCAATCTCATCATTCTCTCTCATAACCGGACATTTCATTGTATACGCCCAAGTTCCCATATCATTGACATAAGAACTGGACAGCGGCAGCCCATCCACCGTCTTTCCTGCTGAGAAATCCAAGTCTTTCTCAGAAAACACTTCGCCTGTGTTGGAAATTCCTTCTGTCTCTCCCGTACGAATCAAAGAGAGCTTAACCATTGTGCTGTTCCTCTCATAAGAAAGCACAAACTCCTCAGGATTCTTAGAATCCGCCATCTCCTGGGCGAGCAAGACCTGGAACTCCGCCTCTTTTCCCAGAATCGTCTCAATAGTATTTCCTATCAAATCCAGACTTTCATCCAGATTATTGATGGCTGACAGAGACATCTCCTTTGATATCTTCTGGGCAACTGAATATACCACAATACCCAGAATTAAAAAAACAAACAAAAACGGAATAATCAACGCAGCCCTTCTGCGCCCCCCACTTTTTATTTTTCCATTTCTCATAAAATATCCACCTAATGAATCGCCTGACGTCCCTCCCGCTTTAGCAGACTACATGAATCCATCCCTTGGGAGCCTCAAGCTGCCCCATCTGGATTCCGGTCAAGGTATCATACAGCTTCTTCGTCACTGGCCCCATAGCATCCATTCCACTTGGGAAACAAATCTCCTTACCATGGTCAACCACCTTGCCTACCGGAGAGATCACGGCCGCTGTACCGCACAACCCACATTCCGCAAATTCCTTCACTTCTTCAAACGGAACCTCCCGTTCTTCTACCTGAAGACCAAGATATTTTTCCGCCACATACATTAAAGAACGTCTTGTAATAGACGGAAGAATCGTATCCGACTTTGGCGTTACCACCTTACCATCCCTTGTCACAAACAAGAAATTGGCGCCGCCTGTCTCCTCCACATTGGTTCTGGTTGCGGCATCCAGATACATGTTCTCATCATAACCCTGGTTATGGGCGTCCACGATTGCATGGAGGCTCATGGCATAATTAAGCCCTGCCTTCACATGTCCCGTACCGTGAGGCGCCGCTCTGTCGTAGTCACATACTCTAATCGTAATCGGCTTGGCGCCGCCCTTAAAGTATGGTCCTACCGGAGTTGTAAATACGCGGAACTGATACTCATCTGCCGGTTTCACGCCTATTACCGGATTAGAACCAAAGAGATAAGGACGCACATACAATGTGGCTCCAGAGCCATAAGGCGGCACATATGCTGCATTCGCCTCTACAGTTTTATGGACAGCCTCCAAAAACCTCTCCTCTGGGAAAACAGCCATCTCAAGCCTCTTCGCAGTATCTGCCATACGCTTTGCATTCAAGTCAGGACGGAACATCACAATACGGCCCTCCTGGGTGGTATATGCCTTCAAGCCCTCAAAGCAAGTCTGCGCATACTGGAACACACAGGCACACTCATTGAGCACCACATTGGCATCGGAGGTCAGCCCGCCTTCATCCCACTCTCCATCCTTATAATGGGAAACGTATCTTTGATCCGTCTCAATATAAGAAAATCCAAGGTTTGACCAGTCAATATTCTTCTTCTCCATCTTTTGAGTCCTCCGTTCTTCTATTACCATAATATTACAATTTCTTTAAAATGTTATCTTATCCTATTATAATACCCAGCTTCTTAAAATTCAACTATTACCGTTCCATCATACTGATGGATTCAATCCCTACGCTTCCGCCCCTGACTACCTCAATCACCTTAAATTCTTCCTTCATCAGCTTAATCACAGCATCATTCTTGGTGGCTGTCTGCACGAACTCCAACAGCAGGCTGTCCTTCCCATAATCAATGACCTTTGCCTTGAACGTCTCTGCAATCTGGAACAGAGCCGCCTTATCCGCCGGCGTACATCTTAACACCTTAACATACAGAATCTCCTTCATTCGTACAAACACATCCGTAAAGTCAATAACCTTGATTACCTCCACCAGACGGTTTAGCTGCTTCTTAATCTGCTCAAAGGTCTCGTCATCACTGACCGTGGCAATCGTCATCCTGGAAACCGTAGGGTCTTCCGTTGTTCCCACGGTCAGGCTGTCCAGATTGTAGGATTTTCCTGAGAAAAGTCCGGAAATCTTAGAAAGAACTCCCACCTGGTTCTCCACGTACAGGGAAATCCACCGCTTCTTCATACTGTTCATATATCCTTCTCCTTTTCAATCATCTTCATCTATAGCTTATCGGCATGAATACTTAAGTACCAAAACCTTAACAATCCAGTATCATATCTTCAAGAGTTCCGCCCGGCTGAATCATGGGGTAGACCAGATCCTCTGGATCAATCTCGAACTCAATAATATACGGTGTCTTCACACTCTTTAACGCTTCACAGAGAGCCGGCTCAATTTCCTCTGTCCTTGTCACGCGGATTCCTCTGGCTCCATAACTCTCTGCCAGCTTAATAAAATCCGGCGTATAGGTCGGGCATTCCACCTCCCCACACCTGCCCCTGCACGCCGCTCCGGAGCGAAGACAGGTCATGGAATAACGTTTTCCGTAGAATAATTTCTGCCACTGGCGTACCATGCCCAGATTATTATTATTAAAAATACAACTAATAATCGGAAGCTCCTCCAGCACAGCCGTTGCAAGCTCCTGGATATTCATCTGCATACCTCCGTCACCAGAGATTGAGATTACAGGCACATCTGGATTCCCAATCTTTGCCCCAATGGCGCCTGGCAGCCCGTATCCCATGGTACCAAGACCGCCGGACATGAGAAGCCGCTTCTTCTCATTCAGCTCAATAAACTGTGCTGTAAACATCTGGTGCTGCCCTACATCCGTCACCACAATGGCCTCGTCAAACACACGGTTAATGGTGTCAATCACATCCTGAGGCGTCATGATGGGTTTCTTCTTCATCTGCATGGGATGCTCACATTTCCATTTATCCACCTCGTCAAGCCATTTCTTCGTGTCACATTCTGTCACATACTCCAGCATTCGTGTAATCGCTTCCTTGGCATCTGCCACAATGGGCACATCCACCTGTACATTTTTAGAAATGGCAGCCGTATCAATATCAATATGGACAATCTGCGCATGGGGGGCAAAGGAATGGAGTTTCCCTGTGATACGGTCATTGAACCTTGTGCCAATGGAAAACAGAAGGTCACATTCTCCCACAGCCATGTTGCAGGCATAGGCTCCATGCATCCCCAGATTCCCCACATACAACGGATGGTTGGTGGCAATGGCCCCCCTTCCCATGACCGTTGTAACCACAGGTATGCAGGTCCGCTCCACAAGCTCTGTAAACTCCTTGTTGGCACGGGCAATATTCACGCCTCCACCTGCAAGGAACAGAGGACGCTTCGCCTTTCCAAGCATCTTGAGCGCCTTCTTAAGCTGACCGATATGAACCTGGGTATTGGGCCTGTAGCCGCGGATATTTACCTCCGTCGGATAATCCCCGCTTCCAAGCTCTCCCATCACGTCCTTGGGAAGATCAATCAGCACAGGACCCGGCCTTCCTGACCTGGCAATATAGAACGCCTCTTTTACAATTCGCCCCAAATCCTCCCTGTGACGCACCGTCACGCCATACTTGGTGATACTTCGAGTAATCCCTACAATATCCACCTCCTGGAAGGCATCGTTCCCAATTAGATGTCTTGCCACCTGTCCAGTAAAACAGACCAGCGGAACACTGTCATAGTACGCCGTCGCAAGACCAGTTACCAGGTTCGTAGCGCCCGGTCCGCTGGTTACAAGACACACTCCCACCTTACCAGTGCTTCTCGCGTAAGCATCCGCCTCATGCACCAGAGCAACCTCCTGCCTCGGCAGAATGACCTTCGTAAAATCCTGCTTGTACAGCTCGTCGCTAATATCAATCGTACACGCCCCTGGATAGCCAAACAGTGTGTCTACTCCCTCCTCCTTTAACGCCTTCACCAATAACTTGTTGCCGCTGATTTTCTTCATAAACATACCTCCCGTTTTTTGTAACCAATTCACAGCGCAAATTGATTACCTTCTTGCCTGCCGTCCTAAGACCGCTTATAGGTTCTTCCATATACTATCCTATGGAAAAAAAACACCCTAAGCTTGACGCTTAGGGCGAATATAACATCCGTGTTACCACCTAAATTCAAAGAAACCTCTCTTTGCACTCTGCCAATACAGGAAAATCCATGGGCATCCAACCCTTTCTCCGATATCGTTCCCCTCTAACGCTGGGACTGCGTTGAAGTCTACTTAAGCTGCCATATGACGCCCTTTCGGTTCACTGCTCAAAGGCTACTTCCGCAAATCCATCACGAAGAATTTCCACCAGCCATCTTCTCTCTTGACTTCCGGTATCTGCGTACTCCTCCTTGTCATAGCATTTGTCTCTTCCTTTTTATCATACCTTACTGGACCATGTCCGCAAATCCGTCAGGATATGAATTATTATCATTATAGTTGACTGCCCTATGGTTGTCAACCGGATATTTTTATCCTTTTTCTTCTGTTGGCCGGGCAAGCTTCGGTCAATCTTTTAACACCCTGTCTGCAATCCCCTCCCAGGAGATACGGCTGACATCTGCGGCCTTTCTCTCATTGGTCCGGATACTTGCAAGCAGCGCATCCGCAAACCTTTCTTCAAAAGCCGGCAGCGTCTCCAATACAGGCTCATCTGTGTTCCTCATCTGCGGCATCTCAACGAATCTGACATCCCCGTGGGGCGCTGCCTCCATAAGCCACTTGCGAATTCCCGGAAGGTCAGACATCACCACACGATTCCTGCAAGCCAGCGCCTCAATCACAGTGAGAGGCAGTCCGTCAAAAAAGGAAGGCAGCACAAAAATATCGCTCTCTCGGTATATTTTTGCCAGCTCAGGCTGAGACAATCTTCCCAGGAAACGGACTTCATAAGGACACTTGGCCGCCATCTGCCGGATCTGTTCATATTCCTCCTGATTCCCTGCACTCCCTGCAAGCTGCACCAAAAGCTCGTCACGACTACAGGCATCCTTCCGTGAATATAAGACGGAAAGACTCCGAATCAGGCTCATTACTCCCTTTTTCTCTGCAATCTTCCCCGCAAACACAATCCTCGTAACGCCGTCTTTCTTCTTATCTTCTCCGCCATGGAAAATCTGGCTGTTATACCCCATCCCCACAGTCTCAATCTTCTTTGGAGACGCTTGGTAAATCGTAAGCACTCCCTCCCTCTGGGCCTCCTGAGGTACAAAGATCCGGTCAAGGTTACGAATCTGCCGACTGATAAAGTCCCTCTCCAAATCCGTTTTACACATTTGCCTAAGATCCGTATTATGACAGAATCCATAGACCTTGTGCCTGGGGAAATGACTCCTGACAAGGGCAGTCAAAAGATACAGATGATGGCACAGAATTAAATCTGGATTACATTCCATGACTGCCTGGGTGATCACCTTAAGAAAAGACTCCTCAAACTGCACCCTCATCTCATTTGTCATATCACAATACCGTGTACTTTTGTATGGCATCTCATCCGACATGCCCACGATCGGGTAGGGCAGATTCCCTTCTTCAAAATACACTGGATAGAAGTTGACACCTTCCGGCAGCTCTATTACATCTTCCCTGTATACCCCTGCCACCACTGCCTGGGTATGTCCCTTACGTTCATACTCCTTCACCAGCTCTGTAAGATAGATTCCGCTGCCTGTACTGTTTGGCTTTTGGGCCGTAATACTAAGTATCCTCATGGCCTACAGCTCATTTGCAGACATCCGCTCATACACCGTAAAATAATACTCCAAATCAAAGCAGGTCTGCTCCTCGCTAATCTTGGTCATAATCCACTCCCTGTCTTCATCCAGGTTCGGGAAATAGGAGTCTGCATCATATCCATGGTTAATCTTGGTAACAAGTGCCTCGTCGCACAGAGGAAGCATAGCCCGATAAATACTCTCACCGCCGACCACATACGCCTCTCCCTTATGTTTCCCAATCTCCACCAGAGCCTCATCTATACTGTGAACCACCACAGCTCCCTCCACATGGTAATCCTTATCTCTGGTAATCACAATATTCACTCGGTCCTTAAGGGGCTTACCCTGTGGAAAGCTCTCCAGCGTCTTCTTGCCCATGATAATAATATTTCCCAGCGTCGTCTCGCGAAAAAACTTCAAATCCGCAGGAATACTCCACATAATCTTGTTATCTTTTCCGATAGCCCAATTCTTGTCAACTGCAACAATTAATTTCATTTTTTCTCTCTCCTTTTTTCTTTGTTTGTAAACAATCTGTTAAACAAATTAAACCGCAACGGGTATATTCCGGATCTGCTCATGTGTCTCATAGTTGTTAAGCTTCACATCCTCAGGCGTAAACTCATAGAAATCGCGAATCTCTGGATTCAGCCAGAACTCAGGCGCAGGCAAAGGCTTTCTTTCAAGCAGCTCCTTCACCAACGGCACATGCCTGTCATAGATATGCGCATCTGCAATCACATGAACCAGCTCTCCCGCCTCCATCCCGCAGACCTGTGCCAGCATATGCATCAGCACAGCATACTGACACACATTCCAGTTATTTGCCGTGAGCACATCCTGGGAACGCTGGTTCAAAATCCCATTCAATACCAGCCCATCACTTCCCTTCTTCTTCGTCACATTAAATGTCATACTATATGCACAAGGGTACAGCCGCATCTCATGTAAATCCTGATGTACATAGAGATTCGTCATGATCCGTCTGCTGTAGGGATTATTTTTTAGATCATAGATTACCCTGTCGATCTGGTCAAACATCCCCTCCCTGTACTCATGCTTCACCCCCATCTGGTAGCCGTACGCCTTACCGATGGAGCCCTCCTCATCCGCCCAACTATCCCAAATATGGCTGCCAAGCTCATGGATATTGTTGGACTTTCTCTGCCAAATCCATAACAGCTCGTCTGTACAGCTCTTAATGGCTGTCCTGCGAAGCGTCAATGCCGGAAATTCTTCTGCAAGATTGTAACGATTCACCACCCCAAAACGCTTGATGGTGTAAGCTAGGCTTCCGTCCTCCCATCTGGGACGTACCTTCTCCCCGCTGGTATCCGTTCCATTCTCCAATATATCCCTGCACATATCAATGAAAACTCTATCTGCATAACTCATATATCGGTATACCTCCAAAAAATGATACACGTAAACGCTTTTTATAACTCTGCGCGCCAATGCAACTTATTATACCATGGTTTGTTCATTTATACCATGGTTTATAAATAAAAAAAGAGGGAAGCCTCCCTCCAGTGTTACAGCCGATCTTTTACTGTCCTATTCCCACAATTTCCCGAATTGTCCGTCCGGCAAGAAATTCGTTGACTGCGCTCACTCTAGCCTTGTCATAACTCATGAAAGTCAATTGGGCTTGTCTGGGGTTGTGATATACCTTCCAATATCCCCTCATGATCTCCCCTTTTCCTCCCTTCTCAATAAAGCCTCTCACATCTTCAATGGGATAATTCAGAAACACGCCAATCTCATGAGGAAACCCCTTCTTCTGGCAGGCATAATACCGAATTCTTTTGGAAAGCCTCCTAAGGGCTGTCTCAAGGTTCTGGCATGCATACCCGTATATCTTCAGAAAATTTCTGACCTCATCCTTTCTCAGATACGAAGACAATACATTTCTCCGGTATAAAAAAACCAGGCATCTTTCCTTATTCTCTGACAGAAGCATATATTCCATGTCTGTTCCCCCAAACACTGTCTCCAAATCCCGCCAATACTGCAGCTCAAGATTCATCATACAGGCGGCCTTAAGACCCTTTAGAAAAGGGGCGCACTGGAAAATAATCTGAATTTCCAGACTCTTTCTTATATTTTCCTTGGAAAACAGGAACGATACAACTTCTACAGGCATAATTCCTCCTAAATTATAATATTTATTTTTTTAACACTCTTTCATACCATCTATACTGATAGGATTTTCTCAATTAGACAGATTTATCCCCCTAACCGTCCGTTTCTATTCATGAATAAAAAATTAGCCGAACCCTTTACGGCTCGGCTATGTTATACAACACCTTCTCCAGCATCTTTTCCAGTGCTGCCTTCTCTTTCTTATTCATCCCTAAGGTAAACTTCTTATCAATCTTCTTCCGGTCCGCCTCCATCCGCCTCTGGATATCATAGGCTTTCTCCGTCAGATAGATATTCTTGCACCGCTTATCCCTGTCGCTGGGCACAGAAAGGATATACCCCTTCTCGTCCAGCCGTTTTAAAAGCCCCGTCACAGTCGGATTCCGTAAACTTAAGGCCTTCTCAATATCCCTCTGATTCACAGCCTCCTCGCTGCTGCGAAACAGATAATCCAGCACAGCACACTGGGATGCAGTAATTCCCAGCGTCTTAAGAAGCCGGTTAAAATCCTTCTCATAGATTGTACTAATCTGCTTGAACATGAAGCCAATGGGCATCCTCTCCTTCATCCATTTATCCCCCTGCCTCCATTTGTCTCATTTTCTTTAATTCCCTGACCGCACAGACCATTGCCGCCATTGCCGCAGCCCCGTCTGCAATGGGACCTGCATACATCACGCCGTCGATTCCCATAAACAAAGGAAAAATCAAAATCAGCGGAAGGAGAAAAATTACCTGTCGGGTCAGTGACACCACGATTCCAAGCTTCGCCTTTCCGATGGAGGTGAAAAAGCCAGAAGACATGGGCTGGATTCCATTTATGAAGGTCATCATCATAAAGATTCGGAAATACCTCTCTGCAAAACGAAAATATTCTTCGCTTCCTGTCCCGAAAATCCCCACAAGCTGTCTGGGAAAGAGCTGAAAACAGCAGAAAAAAAGAATCCCCACCGTCAGGGAGAGCCAGAATGCCTTAAGAAACGTCTCTCTGACTCTGTCATATCTTCCCGCCCCGTAATTAAAACCCCAAATCGGCTGACAGCCCTGTGAAATCCCGATACAGATTGCCATGAATACCATATTGACTTTGGAAATAACCCCGACACACGCCAGAGGAATATCCGTACCATACACAGAAGAAGCCCCGTAATACCTCAGGGTATTATTCATGGTAATCTGAACCACCGCCATGGCAACCTGATTGATACAAGCCGCCATTCCCAGGGACGCAATGGCCTTTAGAAAAACGCCCTTGGGCTTAAGCATGGACAAAGACAATTCAATCTTACGGAAGCTGGTAAAATACAGAATCACTAGGAAGCCAGATACTGCCTGCCCAATCACCGTTGCCCAGGCAGCCCCTTGAATCCCTAGATGAAATCCAAATATAAATAGTGGATCTAAAATGGTATTCAAGATGGCGCCGGTCAGCATACACATCATGGAGTAGGTGGGGCTTCGGTCTGCACGAATCAGATGATTCCCTCCCGTGGTTAGAATCAGGAAGGGAATCCCGAAAGCCGTGATTCCCGTATAATCCTGGGCATATGGAAGCACCTCCAAGGTAACCCCAAACACCTGAAGCAGAGGATTAAGAAATACCAGCACCACGCCTGAAATCACAATGCCGCAAATTACAAGCATGGCCAGTCCAGTACCCACGATCTGACTTGCCTTCTCGCTGTTTCCCGCACCGGATTCCAGATTATAATTCGACGAGCTTCCGATTCCCAGTAAAAGGGCCGTAGCCGTACAGATAATGGACACAGGAAACGCAATGTTCGTCGCCGCATTGCCAAGCATCCCCACGCCCTGTCCAATAAAAATCTGATCCACAATGTTGTACAGAGAGCTAACCAGCATACTGATAATCGCCGGTATGGCAAACTTAGCAATCAGCTTCCACGTCTTCTCGGTCGCTAGAGGATTCCTTGTAACTCCACTCTCATTCATTCTCTCACTCATATCCTATCTTACGGTCTCTGTCCCATACCGCCTTCCAGTGTAATCGTCTCACCGCTCATATACTTGAAGTCCGGTGAAGCAAGCTGTACGCAGACACGTCCAATCTCAAGCTCCGCATCCCCGTAATGTCCTGCCGGCGGCATCTTCACATTCTGCTTAAACGCCTCCGGATAAGCCTTCTCAAAATTTTCAAGCTGCGCTGTCCAGGCAAGAGGACAGATAATATTCACATTGACGCCGTCTTTTCCCCACTCTGTAGCCGCTACACGGGTCAGGCCGCGCACGCCTTCCTTAGCCGCAGCATAGGCACACTGGCCGAAATTGCCGAACAGCCCCGCGCCGGATGCGAAATTAATAACCGTACCCTTCGTCTCCTTCAAATGAGGATGGCACGCCTTCATATAATAGAAGGTTGCGTAAAGCCCTGAGTAAACCGCAAGGTCAAACTGCTCAGTAGTATGGTCCTCAAGCGTAACGCCGGATGCAGAAGCCTGGGCATTGTTAATCAACACGTCAATCCGTCCAAAGGTATCCATGGCCTGCTTTACCACGTTGCCAACCACCGTCTCGTTATCTGCCCCTGCGGACACATCCGCCTGTACGGCTAAAACCTTAATCCCGTACAATCTCTCAAGTTCTTCCTTGGCATCCTCAAGCTTCTTCACATTCCTTCCTGTAATCACAAGGTTGGCGCCCTCCTTCGCATATGCGGTAGCTATCCCATATCCGATAGAGCCACATCTGCCGTCACTTAAGACAGAACGTCCTCCTCCTGTGATAATTGCTGTCTTTCCTGTTAAAAATCCCATATGGCATTCTCCTTCCTGATTGAAAAATCTTCTAAATTCGATCTAAGATTAGGATATCACTTTTTGGACAGGAAAACAACCAAAAAAGTCAGATAAATGATATCTCATCTATCTGACTTCTTCTAAGAGCGACAGACGGGGTTCGAACCCGCGACCCCGACCTTGGCAAGGTCGTACTCTACCAACTGAGCCACTGTCGCTTATTTTATTTTGTGTCCCTCAGGACAATACATATATTACTACATGGTTTCGCATTTGTCAACAGGTTTTTCAAATTTTTTTTTATTTTTTTTGGAGGGGACTTTTCAGTCCCCCATTTTTACGATAAAGCCGATATCTCCCGCCTCTCCTCCTGCTGGGAGTGTTCCATTGTATTCCTTGGACGTGATGTGCACAGTCTGGCCCTGTACCGAGTAATCTGCGTTCCATCCGTCTGTAAGAGCAATATTTTCCTCAAATGGAATATCTGCCGCCCAACTTGTACATTCTTGCTTTGAAGTATTCCTAACTGTAAGCTCATACTGGCGTACAGCCTTACCCTCCTCCTCCCAACTGTTTTTTAAGTACATGGATACTTCAATGTCTCCACACGCTAATACCTGGCCGTCATTGCTGTCCGCTCTGGACTCCTTTGGCTCAAGGACATCTTCGTTTTCCGTCTGACTGCCGCCATTTTCTCCTTGCTCTTCTGTCAACATCTGGTACAGCCATTTTCCCGCCTCACTTAAGTCCTCTGCTAAAAAACCGCTGGTCTTATTGCATGAGCTTAGAAGCATGGCCGAACTTTCCTCCTTATTGGACAGGTTCCAGGCCACATAGCTTATCTCGTACTGATCCATCAAATTGACCCACTGGTTGGCCTGCTCAATGTCAATGCTTCCGTTTCCGCTTGCATCGCAGATTCCATACTCTGTTACAAAAATCGGCAGTCCTCCCTCGACAGCCGCCGCCATCTTGCTGCGCAGTTCCTCCTTATGGGTTGCTGCATAGAAATGAAGTGTATACATCAGATTTTCATATCCTGTAATGGGGTCAGCCGCCGCCTGATCCACAAACTGAGACCAGTTAGGCGTTCCTACGATAATCACAGCCTCCTGGTCGTTTGCGCGGATTACTGGAATAACCTCCTTTGCATAGGACTTAATATCACTCCACTCTGTACCGCCATTAGGCTCATTACAGATCTCATACAGCACATTGTCAGCATCAGCATATTCTGACGATATCTCCGCAAAGAATGCCTTCGCCTCCTCCAGATGGATATTCGGGTTATTGTCTGATAAAATGTGCCAGTCGATAATTACATACATATCCTGCTCTGTTGCATACCGCACCCCGTCGCGAATCAGTCCTTTCAAATATTCCTTGTCTCCGTCTGTACAGTACCCGCCGGATTCGGCCGTATACATTGCAAGACGCATTACGTTTACTTTCCATTCGTTATGTAACTGGGCGAAACAATCTGAGTTGATGTAGTCCGGAAACCAAGCCATGCCATGGGTACTGATGCCCCGAAGCTGCACCGGCTCGCCGTTTTTGCCGCAGAGCTTCGTTCCCTCTACATGCAGGGCCCCTGTCACAGAGGGAGACGCAGGCTTACCCTCCATCTGCACCTCCTGTTCTGTGTCTTCTTCCTTCCTCTCCTTATCTTCTCTGTCTACGCCACTGTTTTTCTGCTCCTGCTTCTTTGGAGCGCTTTCTTCCTTCTTGTCCCCACATCCTGTTACACAGACGGACAGCGACAAAATAAGCCCAAAGCATACCAAAGCCAGAAGTCTTTTCCTTCCCATTCTTTTCATTCCTCACACCTGCTTTCTTTATGGACCAAGATATCTACAGTCTAACTCTTCCTTTTTTTCTTGTCAAATCTTATAACAGGAAAGCTATCCTAATGATTTCTAAAAAAACAGCCGATATAAACTATATAATAATATAGGAAAACTACGGGGAATCTTATCTCTGCACCCTTTAGGCAGATGATTTTTCATTCCCTAATAATGATACAAGGAGGCATGATATGAGCAACAGCGAACCAATCACCAGTACACACATGACACCACAGGAGCAGCCCGCAGGCAAGGCAACGAATTTCGGTCTTCCCCGCACCATCCATCTGGTTCCCATGGACTACATCAGCGGTTTTGAAGTACGCCCTGGCTTCTATGAGATCAACGGCGCCACAGCCATACCAGGCGGCGTTAATTTCACAGTTTATTCCCATGGGGCCACTTCCATCGAATTACTGCTTTTCCATCGGGCCAAGGAGGAGCCCTTCGCCATCCTTCCTTTTCCGAAGCACTACCGAATCGGCAATGTTTACTCCATGATCGTGTTCAAGCTGAACATCGAGGATTTTGAGTACGCCTATCGGGTGGACGGACCCTACGAGCCGGAAAAAGGACTAATCTTCAATAAAAACAAGTATCTTCTGGACCCTTATGCCCGTGCGGTATCCGGTCAGAGCCAGTGGGGTGACTCCTCTCCCCGCGGACAGCATTACAAGGCCCGCGTGGTAAAGGACGATTTCGACTGGGGCAGCATTGCGCCTCCCCTTCTTCCTACGGAGGATCTCATTATTTATGAGCTTCACGTACGAGGATTTACCAAGCATGGCTCGTCAGGCGTCCTCCATCCGGGAACTTTTGATGGACTTCTGGAAAAGCTCCCCCATCTTCTGGAGCTTGGAGTCAACGTTGTTGAATTGATGCCCATCTTTGAATTTGACGAGATGCAGGACTATCGGGAGGTGGACGGTGAGAAGCTCTACAATTACTGGGGCTACAATACGGTCAGCTTTTTCTCACCCAATACCAGTTATTCCTCCTACCGTGAGCATAACCGAGAAGGCAATGAGCTAAAGCATTTAATCCAGGTTTTCAACCAGCATGGAATCGAAGTTTACCTGGATGTTGTATTCAACCATACGGCAGAGGGAAATGAACACGGTCCTTTCTTCTCCTTCAAAGGGTTTGACAATAATATCTACTACCTGCTGACGCCAGAGGGTTATTATTATAATTTCAGCGGATGCGGCAACTCCCTGAACTGCAACCACCCTATTGTTCGTCAGATGATTCTGGACTGCCTGCGTTACTGGGTCAATACCTATCGGGTAAATGGATTCCGCTTCGACCTTGCCTCCATTCTGGGCCGCAACGAGGACGGTTCGCCTATGAACAAGCCGCCTCTTCTTCAGGCTCTTGCCTTTGACCCCATCCTTGGGGACGTCAAGCTCATCGCAGAGGCATGGGACGCAGACGGGCTCTATCAGGTAGGAACCTTCCCATCCTGGAACCGCTGGGCGGAATGGAATGGAAGATACCGTGATGATATGCGCCGATACCTCAAGGGCGACGAAGGAATGGCTCAGGCAGCAGCTCTCAGGCTTGTTGGCTCCCACGATATTTACGAGATTGATACCAGGGGAAATGCCTCCGTTAATTTCATCACCTGTCATGACGGCTTTACACTCTACGACCTGTATTCATACAATGAGAAACACAATGAGAAGAACGGCTGGAATAATACCGACGGGTCCAATGACAATCATAGCTGGAACTGCGGAGTTGAAGGAGACACAGACGACCCCGAAATTCTGGCTCTCCGAAAACGGATGATACGCAACGCCTTTGCAATCCTGATGTGCAGCCGCGGTATCCCCATGTTCCTGGCCGGAGACGAATTCTGCAATACACAATTTGGCAACAACAATTCCTACTGTCAGGATAACATTACCTCCTGGCTGGACTGGAGACTTCTGGAGAAAAATCGAGATATTTTCCAGTTCTTTAAGTACATGATTAATTTCCGTAAAACCCATCGGCTATTACGTACCAATGTCAGCAACGGGGTGAACGGTTTCCCTGATGTCAGCTTCCATGGAGTCAAGCCCTGGTGCGAACATTTTGCCGGTTACGACAGATACATTGGCGTCATGTTCACAGGACAGGAAAAAAGCTCCGGTCCGCAGTTCATCTATATAGCCTCCAACGCCTACTGGGAGGAGGTTGAGGTGACTCTGCCAGAGCTGCCTATCTCTATGTGCTGGAAAGTTGTTGTTGACACCTGGGAGGAATATCAGAAGCCTTATGCTCTCTACAGCGACAAAATTACCCTGGGGCCCAGAAGCCTTATGGTGGTGTTAGGCGAATAGTTAAAAACAGACGGATTGGGAATCAAATCATTCCCAATCCGTCTGTTTTACTTACATAATCCTTCATTCACCAAGCCCGCCCTCTATGGCGGCAACCATCTCACTTAGCGCCTTGTCTTCATCCTCGCCCTCACAGATCAGCTCTATCTCGTCACCCTTCTTGATACAGGCTCCAAGCACACTCAGCACGCTCTTTGCATTAGCAATCGTATTATCATACTCAAACGTTACTTTACACTTAAAATTACTGGCTGTATTGCAGAAGATTCCTGCCGGTCTCAGATGCAGTCCCGTGGGGTTCGTAATCGTAACTCTTTGTTTAACCATAGTCTCCTCCGTTTATTCTACTTGATCATCCTCCGTTATTTTCTCTAGTATAATCTCTACTTCCTCACTGTCTACCAGCGAACACCCTTCCGGAAGCTCTACAGCTACCGGAACAAGATAGATTCCCGGCGTCTGGTAATTCTTAAGGTCAATGCTCACCTTCTTGGCAACGGTGAACACCTTCAAAGTCTCCGCCGGACCTCTGACCTGAATCTCCAAATCCACCGCACCATAGCTTAACTCCAAATCCTCTGAAAGATTATTCACCGTTATGGAGCTGGTGGACACTTCATAATACTTCACGCCCGGCTGTTCAATCTGGATTGTCACAACTACGCTTCTCGCATTCTCCTCCACCAATGATACTCCGTCTGGAAGATAAGAAGATATGTCTATAATCCTCTCCGTCCGCTCGGACAAATCGGAAATATCCAGTTCTTCTGCTGGTATTTCAATCTCCTCCAGCTTATCCAGATCATCTTCTTCGCCTGTCACCCGAACCTCCCGCGGTTCCACATTCACAGAACCCACTTTACAGCCTTCTGCCGGCGTGAGCATAGAGGTATCTGGCTTTACAGGTACACTTCTAATCTGATGGAGGGTAACACGAACGCTGACTCCGTCTTTACCAAGGTTGTTGGCAAGAAGCGTCTGATCAATCACATTATTATTGGCATCATATAAGATCAGCCTTCCTTCTATATCCGCATTCTCTGACAATCCCGATACATTTGCCTCTGCAACAACCTTGCTGATACTGTCAATGACAGATTTGGGGCCGCGCAGCGTCACCTTCTCCGGATTCGGCTTCAAATCCCCAAGCACATACCCTTCACGTACCGTACCGATGGTAGACGGCGTAATCGGGAAATTATTCTTTGCCTCGTCTTCAATCTTAACCTGAAGATTCCCTGGAGACGAATACACCTTCTCATACTTATACCCTGGTATAGATACCTCTATGGGAATCTGGGTGCCCAGACTTAACTCCTTCATATCTGCAACCGCAACAATATCCTCTGACCTAATCTTATTCAAAACAGACCGGTTGGCGCTGACCGTCACCATAACTTCCTGAGTATTATCCACAATCTGGTACGTCCTGTTTGTCGTGGTCACAACCTCTTCATTTATCACACTCACCGGAATTCCGTTATACGTCTTGTCTGTCACTGGATCATCGATATTAACCACAACAAACCACATCAAAACTGCGCTAAAAAAGGCTAATATCTTAAGACCCAGATTAGCTGTCAGTCTTCTTCTCATTCTTCCGCCTTCCTTTCCACAGTGCTGCAAGCCTGCCAGTCTCCACTCTCCGATCCTGGATACTGCTCAGTTTTTCTCTCAATTCCTTCTCTGTGATATTGCGGGAAAGCAATCCTCCCTGAGCCACAGATACTGCTCCGGTTTCTTCAGAAACCACGATGATCAGCGCATCACTCACTTCGCTCATCCCTAACGCCGCACGGTGCCTAGTACCAAGGGACTTACTGATCCTCATGTTGTCGGACAGAGGCAGATAACAGGTTGCCGAAACAATCCTGTCTCCCCGTACGATAATCGCGCCGTCATGGAGCGGCGTATTGTGCTCAAAAATATTGATTAAAACCTGGCTGGACACCAAACAATCCATCCGGATTCCAGTGCTCTCATATTCCGTAAGACGAATCGCCTGCTCTACAACAATCAATGCACCTGTCTTCACCTTTCCCATGGCATAGGCGGCATCAATCATACTCTCGCGCGTCTCCTCACTAAAGCGCACCTTCTCGCGTCCTCCCTCAAAGGGCACCATAGCAGGTAAAAACTGCTTCTCTCCAAGCTTCTCCAAGGCTCTGCGTAACTCTGGCTGAAATACCACGATGGCGATCGTTGCCATAACCGTCACAGAATTCTTGGTAATATACAATATGGTATGCATCTTGAAAATAGCGGCGACCAGAATGAACACAGCCAGCACTACAATGCCCTTTAACAGCATCCACGCCTTTGTATTCCTAATCCATACCATGATATGGTAAAGCAGGAACGTAAGAATCAATACCTCCACAATATCCGTAATCCGTATCTCCGGAAAAAACCAACCGGAAAAGGTGTACTTTCCTACAAACCTGGTAATCTGCTGTTCCATTCCCTCACCTCCTTTTCAATGTTATCACCGTTCTTCTAAGGCCTTCTATTTTCTCATATTCAAATCTTTCCTGAGACTCTGGGTAAGAAGCATCTTATCCACTTCCTTCATATCATGCTTTTTAACCGATTGTCCCTTCTTGGGCATGGGTCTCTTTCCGTTCTTCCCAACCCCTCCGGACGCTGTCCCCGACTTTTTCCGGACAGATTCCGTATCTATGATCTCAGTCTCCTGCCTCTCATTGATCCGCTTTACCATCTTCTCCGGAGTTGCAACCGACAGCTTTGGAACCGCCTTTACATAATAGTAGTACTCGTCGTCCTCAAACTGCAACTTCTCACTTCGCGAATAGTCCACCGAGAAGTAGAAAACCTCCAGAATCAGTCCGATTACAAGGGATGCAACACTTCCTCCCACCAGCATACCATAGGAGGTATGCACACCAAGAACAATATCTCCTGCCACTACTACCACCAGATTCGCAATAATTCCCACCACAATCGCAATCTTCCAGGCATGATCCATAGAAGCCCTGTGAATTGCATATACGATAAAGAAACAAATAAGGAAGGCGCCAAGCATTACCCACATTTCTTTGTTCTGGAACACTTTTCCAAGATAATCTGTCGCCTGGGTCAGCATACCCTTTACACCAGAGTCATCCAGGTTTGCAGCCGCTTTTTTGACGTAATCCATCATATAATATACCAGTGTACCGCAAATGGCTGCCACCATACTCCCAGGCGCAGCCGCAAGGCCGCAGGCTACTGGTATCACATAAGGTATATGCAGAAAGAACGCAAGAGGTGTCAATACCACCACCAGCGCCATCTTAGGCGCCAGGCGCAGATAAAAGATATACATCACCAGAAACAAAACTGCCGTGACCCCAAGGATTCCCAGAGATACGGAATACATATGCAGCAAAATCAAAGCAGTGGCCGCAACCACCGTCGCCCCCAGAGGCAGGAATGTACAGATCACCGCAAGGGCTATCGCCGCTACAGGGGAAGCAGCCATTTTCATAAAGCCCACATTCCGGTTAATGAGTATGAATGTGGAAACTGCCAAAATAAACTGGATGGCCTTATCATATACTTTCGAGTTCCTGGCATATAATTCCTCAATTCGTCCGCGTAGTACATATATACTGTCCATCTATCTGTTCTCCTTTTCATACATCCTAAGCAGCCGTGTCAGATTATGGTTGTATTTTTTAACCCTCTGTCTGGCATCCTTATGCTTCTCATTGTAGATATGTCCTGTAACGATCAGATACACGATAATCAGGGAAATATATCCCAGAACGATTGCACCCGCCAGCATCATAATCAGACCGTTGGATACATTATTCAGTATATCCTCCATCTTCACAAGGACAAACATCCCCACCACACAGATATATCCCACTGTAACCCACAAAAAAGAGCAGATCATGTGAAGACCTGTATAGTCCCTGCGATAATATGCGCTGATCTTAAAGTCTTCCTTTCCCTCCGTCTGCTCATAGAAAGCAAGGCGGGTCATAAGCTCTACTTTTTTCTTATCTAACATAAACCACCTCAAAATGTTATATTATATACTCAAATATCATTTTTAGTATAACAAATATCAGTATCCTTGTCCAATACTTATAGTTAAAAAATAGACTTTTTCGTAACAGTTCAGCCTTGCGATTGACCTAACGGGTATTACACCGGCTAAAATATAGCCGGTGTGCCCATAAATAACATTTTTATATTTTCTATAATCCCCATTTTCCTTTTCTTAAGGGTTTCTATGACTGTCATAATGGAACAGTACATTTCACTGCCGCTTTCCTTGCGAAAACCTCCAGCCATTTTCTGGCGATTTTTTGCTTTCCGTAAATCTCGTTCCGAAATATTGTCATCAAAGGGCACGGAAAAATCATGCAAGAATAAAAGATGGTTATGACTGTATTTATCCATACGGTTAAGTAATGTCTTTTCCTCTTTTTTCGCATATTTATGTCTGGTCGTTTTATTTTCTGCCTCTCCTTTTCGTATCAGGGAAAAATATTTTTCTTCATATTCCCTTAGGATTGCAGGCGGAAATGATGGGAACCCCTGCCCTAGTAATTCTTTCCGTTCCCGATTCATTTCACACAGGAGCGCACTCATCTCCCCGGACCATGCATTCCCTGTTTCCTCCGTATTTTTTCGGAGATAACGGATGATGTGGACATTGCATTCTGCGTGATCCGTGCCAAAGTGGTACAATGCGGTTTCATGGTCATGGAGAAGAATCCCTGTATAGTGTTTCAAAAATACAGTCCCTTCAGTGCTTCTATGGATTTGCCGCCCATGGCATGGTATACCACGCTGTTTTTTATGCTGAAATTCCGGATATAATTCTGTTTCCCATTTACTGTTACCACTGTGGCATCGGTTGCAACAACTTTTTGGTTCAACAGTTCGTTTTCCAAATTTGAAATGCTTGTTTGAGAAACCGACGCCAGTTTTTGCAAAATCCATAGACGCTCCCTTCTGATAATTCGAGTTCTCCGTTACCGGCTGCATTTAAAAAAGAAGCAATCCTGTCGTTTGACATAACCCCTTCACTATACAGGGATACAGCCAGCGCTTTTACATTTGCTCCATAGGTAACATCACTGCGGTATTCTTTTGGAATGTGTAAAACCCCTTCTTTATCTGCATAGATACGGATTTCTGTAATCATCGGTTCCACAGCTAGATCAACCACATATTTTGTGACGTATTTCTGTCCGGCTGCATTACCAATCATTTTTACTTCATGTCTGCATTTGCCGGAAGCAATTTTTACTTCTATCTCTGCTTTTGTAAGCGTTGTTCCTTTATGCCCTTTTTGTCCGCCTGCTTTACGTTTTGTTTTCTTTCTTCCGTTATAGGTATTTGCAGGTTTTCCGCCTTTTTGATCGGTAGATGGTGGAAGGGAAGTATTGGAGCTGTCATGATTGATAATACTTTTCAGACGTGCATTATCGTCTTTAAGCAGTCGGTTTTCTTGACGTAAGAGCTGGTTCTCTTCTTTTAAATCTGCGATTTCCGCTTTCAATTCCCCAACTTCCTGTTTGTGTTCTTTTTCAACCGTATCCAGACGCCCCATGATTTCCATGAGCTGCTGGTACATTCCATTTTCATAGTTGCTTTTTCTTCCCATGGGGCATCTCCTTCCGTTCATTTCTGATAACCATAGTTTATCAGAAATGAATAGAAAAGAAAAATCCTCTTTAGAATAGGTTCGTCAAAATGACGGTGGATTATTTTTGTGTATTCCAGAGGTTCTGTGGAATACCGGTCACAAAAACTATGAAAATGGGATTCTGAACAGACATGTTGTTCAAAAGTTATCCACATACTAATCACAAAGCAATTAAATTCGTGAAATTACGTGTTTCCATGTGGATAATCAGAAGAAAAAACTTTTTCAATTTCTCTCTTTTGCCAGTCGCAAGGCTGAACTGTTACACTTTTTCGACTCCTTTCTCCTTTAAAACCGCCGCTGCAGCGTCTATCGTGCTCCCTGTCGTATAAATATCGTCAATCAACAACACTGTAGACACTGGCTTGAAACACTTTTTCACTCTAAATGCATGTCTTAAATTCTTACTTCTCTCCTGATGACTGAGTTTCTTTTGCGGCTCTGTATAAAGTTTACGGACCAGACCTTTCTCATCCACAGGGATTCCAAGTCTTCTTCCAAGCTCACGGCAAAGGACTGCCGCCTGGTTATATCCTCTTTGCCTTCTGCGCTTTCTGTGAAGTGGGATTGGAATTATGAGGTCAGGGGTCCACCTTTTTATCATATGACCATAGCAGCGGATGAATTCCTCCACATAACAGACCCCGTATCTCCTTTGATTGTGGTACTTGAATTGATAGATAGATGTGCTGACAGGTTCTTTGTGCAGCCATAAACCATATCCCCTGTCATATGAATGTTTCATATGCATACAATCGTAGCAATATTCCTGTTCCCCATGATGGATTGGCTTACCGCACCCCATACATCTGGGTTCTTGTATCTTAAGAGCTTCTAGCTTCCCTCTGCATGCACTGCAAATCCCCTGGCTGCTAACCCTGGCGCAAAAAGGACATACCTCCGGCCACAGCCAGGCTGCGGCCCTGTCTGCTATTGCAGGAAACATTCTTTTATTTTTCATTGCATTTCTCGGATTCGTTCTGCAAGGCTTGTATTGCGTCTCTGCTCATTGGTATTGCGAATCATCTCCTGGAATACCTGGTCACTTCCAACCAGCGTCACGCAACGCCTCGCCCTTGTCACAGCCGTATACAAAAGATTCCTGTGATACAACTGTCTCGGCCCTGACAGCAGTGGAATCACTACCGCAGGATATTCACTCCCCTGTGACTTATGTATGGTAATCGCATAGGCAAGCTCCAGCTCATCCAGCAAAGCATAGGGATACTTCACCCTGCGCTGTTCATCGTACTCTACGGTTACCGTCTCCTCGTAAGTGTCAATCTGCCTGATGATTCCCATATCTCCGTTGAAAATCCCCATGCCTTTGTCAATGGTCATTCCATATTTGGTGGAAATCTCCCACTCCAACTGGTAATTATTCTTAATCTGCATCACCTTGTCCCCTTCACGGAACAGGCGGTCCCCAACCTCCTTCTCTGTCTTTCCCTTCTCCTTCGGATTCAGATATTCCTGCAAAATCCGATTCAGGCGGTCTACACCCAAAAGTCCCTTCCGCATAGGAGTTAGTACCTGGATATCATTCTGCTTCGCATCCACGTACTTAGGAAGTTTTTTTTGAATCAGCGTGATTACCACACTGATAATCACATTGGCATCCTGCCGTTTTAAAAAGAAGAAATCCTGGCTTTTATTGTCCAGAATCACTTCTTCTCCTCGATTAATCTTGTGTGCGTTGACAACGATATCACTCTCTCCCGCCTGACGGAAAATCTTCGTCAGCATGACCACAGAAAAACACTCCGAAGCAATAATATCCTTAAGCACACTTCCCGGCCCTACGCTTGGAAGCTGGTTGCTGTCTCCCACCAGGATTAACCTGGTTCCCGGAACAATGGCCCGAAGGAGAGCCGACATCAGCGGTAGGTCCACCATAGAGACCTCGTCAATAATGATCACATCCGCCTCCAGCGGATTCTCCTCATTCCTCTGGAAGCCGCTGACACTGTCCTCCTCCGGATTCCCGTTGACTTCCAAAAGTCTGTGGATGGTCTGCGCCTCATATCCAGTAGCCTCTGTCATCCTCTTGGCCGCCCGTCCTGTTGGCGCCGCCAGCAAGAAATCCATCCCCTCACTGTCAAAAAAATGAAGCATGGCATTGATGGTGGTGGTCTTTCCTGTTCCGGGTCCTCCAGTCAGCACCATGACTCCTCTCCTCATCGCTTCTACCACCGCAGTTCTCTGCATCTCGTCCAGACACAGCCTTCCACGTTCTTCAATGGCATGAAGCCTGTCCTGAATCTGACTCTCCTTTGCCTGATAATCCACATCCAAATCATGCAGCATCCTCGCCACATTCATTTCCATATAATAGTAACGGGACGGATAGATACGCACACCATCCGTTTCCTTCCTAATGACAATCTTCTTCTCGATTGCAAGATCCATCAAATATCTCTCAATATCCGTAAGCTCGACTCCTAAAAGCTCGCTCGCCCTCCTAAGAAGCACCTCCTGCTTTAGAAAAATATGCCCGTCATTTACACTCTGAAGCAGGGTATAAAAGATACCGCTGCGAACGCGGAAATCCGAATCTGCATGCATCCCCACCTTTATTGCAATCTCATCCGCAGTCTTAAAGCCAACTCCCGGCACATGGTCAGCAATCTGGTAAGGATTCTCCTCTATAACACGGTATACACTCTGCCCATAATGCTGATAAATCTTTGCGGACAATGTGGTAGAGATCCCGTATTTTTGGAGAAATATCATCGCTTGCCGCATATCACGCTTTTCCTCCACCTGCGCCGAGATCTCCCGCGCCTTCCGCTCGCTGATGCCTTTAATCTCTGCCAGTCTCTCCGGCTCCTCTTCGATAATGCGGAACGTATCCTCCTTGAATTTCTTTACAATCCTGCCTGCCAGCGAAGCCCCCACGCCTTTGATGGACCCAGAACCCAGATACCGCTCAATGGATACCAGATCCTCCGGCTCACAAACCTCGGAAGACTCCACTTTAAACTGAAGACCATACAGCTTATGGGTAGTATACTCTCCCGTAAGCTTTAACAGCCCCCCTTCCTCCACATAATGAAACTTCCCTACACAGGTTATCTCTCCGTCGTCATTATTCAGATTAAATACCGTATATCCATTATCCTCGTTGCGGTATACGATATGCCCCACATATCCTTTTATACTGTCCATTAAAATTCTCTTCGTCCGCTCACCAATTCCACAAACTGTCCGGTGCCAATGGCAACCACTTTCATCGGATCCTCCGCCGTCATGGTATTGATTCCCGTCTTCTCCTCTATCAGTTCTTCCAGTCCCCTGAGCATGGAACCGCCTCCCGTCAGCATAATCCCTCGATCCAGGATATCAGCAGACAACTCAGGAGGCGTTCTCTCCAGTACGTTAATTACTTCCTCCACAATCTGACCCGTGGGCTCGCGCAGCGCTTCCTCCGTCTCCAGAGAAGTGACAGTCACCGTCTTAGGAAGTCCTGTCACCAGATTGCGGCCTCTCACCTCTAACTCCTCGTCCTCAATCAGAGGATAAGTCGTCCCAATCTTAATCTTAATGTCCTCTGCAGTCCGTTCTCCAATCAAGAGGTTATGCTTCTTACGCATATAACGGACAATGGCCTCGTCAAAATCATCGCCTGCAATCTTAATCGAAGAATTCACTACAGTGCCGCCTAAGGAAATCACGGCAATATCCGCTGTTCCTCCCCCTATATCAACAATCATATTGCCGCAGGGCTTGGAGATGTCAATTCCTGCCCCTATGGCTGCCGCCACAGGTTCTTCAATCAGGTTCACTTCTCTGGCCCCTGCCGCATAGGTTGCCTCTTCCACAGCCTTGCGCTCCACCTCGGTCACACCGCTGGGCACACAGATGCTGATTCTCGGCTTCTTAAAAGTACGCTTTCCCAAGGCCTTCTGTACAAAGTACTTGATCATCTTCTCTGTCACAGTATAATCTGAAATGACTCCCTGACGGAGTGGACGGACAGCCACAATATTCCCTGGCGTCCTCCCCAACATTAAACGTGCCTCCTCGCCAATAGCTTTTATCGCATTCGTATCCCTGTCATAAGCAACCACAGACGGCTCCTTCAGTATGACGCCTTTTCCCTTTACATAGACCAGGACGCTGGCAGTTCCCAAGTCAATTCCGATATCTACTGACATCTTTCTTCCCCTTTCCCTATGCTATCTATATGATTATCATTTGTTGACTTGACTCTTGCGCATCTCTATATAATCATCATTCGTTGATTTCATTCTTTATGCACTATCTTGTGCTCAATCCATTATAATCAACTTTACAGAAAATGGAAACCCCCTTTTTCCTTAAATCTTTGTGAAACAAATGGGATTGTCCCATTTCCCCCATTGTTTGACAGCTTCTACTATTTTCTTTGCAATACTGGGACAAATTCAACTATTTTCTCTGCAATACTGCATGGATATATTTTCCTGTATATGAAATCGGATTCTGTGCCACCTCCTCCGGAGTTCCCTTGGCGATTACAGTACCGCCCCTGTCGCCTCCCTCTGGCCCAATGTCTATAATATAGTCTGCCGTCTTAATCACATCTAGGTTGTGCTCAATCACAATTACCGTATTCCCATCCGACGACAAACGGCGCAGGATCTCCGTCAGCTTGTGGACATCTGCAAAATGCAGCCCTGTTGTGGGCTCGTCCAGAATATAGATGGTCTTACCTGTACTCCGCTTGCTTAACTCCGTCGCAAGCTTAATCCTCTGTGCCTCGCCTCCTGACAAGGTTGTGGAGGGCTGCCCAAGCCGAATATAGGATAGTCCCACATCATAAAGCGTCTCCATCTTCCGCCGGATACTGGGTACATTTTCAAAGAAATGCAGCGCCTCCTCCACAGTCATATCGAGAACATCATAAATACTTTTCCCTTTATATTTTACCTCCAACGTCTCACGGTTATACCTCTTACCGCCGCAGACTTCACAAGGCACGTAGACATCCGGAAGAAAATGCATCTCAATCTTTAAGATTCCGTCACCGCTGCAGGCCTCACATCTGCCGCCCTTCACGTTGAAGCTGAATCTTCCCTTCTTATATCCTTTTGCCTTGGCATCCGCCGTAGCCGCAAAGAGATCACGAATCAAATCAAACACACCTGTATAGGTAGCAGGATTGGATCTGGGAGTACGTCCAATGGGAGACTGGTCAATATTGATTACCTTGTCAAGCCTGTCCATCCCCTCGACCTCATCATGCTTGCCCGGAAGGGTTCTGGCTCGGTTTAACTCTCTGGCAAGCCGCTTGTAGAGAATTTCGTTGACAAGAGAGCTCTTTCCTGATCCGGATACGCCCGTCACACAGGTCATGACCCCAAGCGGAAACTCCACATCAATATTCTTCAGATTATTCTCCCGCGCCCCCAGCACCTTAAGCCATCCCAACGGCTTGGCCCGTTCCTTTGGTACAGGAATACGGATTTTGCCGCTTAGGTATGCACCGGTAACAGAAGCCTTGTTGCGCATAATCTCCTTTGCATTTCCCTTGGCTACCACCTCACCGCCATGTTCTCCGGCTCCCGGCCCGATATCCACGATATAGTCTGCATCCATCATCGTATCCTCATCATGCTCTACCACAATGACAGAATTCCCCAAATCCCGCAAATGCTTCAAAGTTCCCAGGAGTTTGTCATTATCCCTCTGATGAAGCCCGATACTCGGCTCATCCAGAATATAGGCAACCCCCACCAGTCCGGAGCCAATCTGCGTCGCCAGTCGGATTCGCTGTGCTTCGCCTCCCGACAAGCTTCCCGTTGCCCGTGCAAGGGTCAAATAATCAAGTCCTACATCCATTAAAAACTGAATCCGCGCCCGAATCTCTTTCAAAATCTGCCCGCCAATTAGCATCTGCTGTTTATTTAATTCTAACTGGTCCAAAAATTCCTGGAGACGCTCAATAGACAGGGCCGTAAGTTCCGCAATATTCCGGTCTCCCACAGTGACCGCAAGAGCGCCCGGCTTTAATCTCTGACCTTTACACTCATGGCAGGGTGTAATCCGCATAAACTCCTCATATTCCGCCTTGGAGTACTCGGAGGAAGTCTCCCTGTAACGTCTCTCTACGTTGCGCAGCAGCCCTTCAAAGGCCACGTCGTAGGCCCCTTCTCCCCGCTGTCCCCGATAATAGACTCTAACCTCCCTGCCGTCCGTACCATGAATCAGTACATCGTGAATCTTCTTAGGATAATCCTTAAAAGGTGTATCCAGGGAAAAATCATACTCTTTGCTAAGAGCCTCCAGAATCGCATAGGAAAAGCTCTTTTTATCGTTGCAGGACTGCCATCCCATAACTGTAATAGCGCCCTCCATAATGCTTAAGTTCTTATTCGGAATAATCAGGTCCTCGTCAAATTCCATCTTATATCCCAAGCCAAAACATTCGGGACATGCTCCAAACGGATTATTAAAGGAAAAGCTTCTCGGCTCAATCTCCTCGATGCTGATTCCACAGTCTGGACAGGAGAAGCTCTGGCTGAAATTAAAAGTCTCTCCATCAATGACATCCACAGTCAGCAGGCCTTCTGCCAGCCCAAGAACCGTCTCAATAGAATCCGTCAGCCTTTTCTCGATTCCTTCCTTAATCATCAGACGGTCCACAATAATATCAATATTGTGTTTGATGTTCTTGTCCAGAACAATCTCCTCCGACAGTTCATATAAATTACCGTCCACCCTGACACGGACATATCCGTTCTTCTTAGCCCGCTCAAAAAGCTTTACATGGGTTCCCTTTCTTCCCCGTACCACTGGCGCCAGCAGCTGAATCTTCGTCCTCTCTGGCAACTCCATAATCTGATCCACCATCTGGTCTACCGTCTGCTTCTTAATCTCCTTCCCACATTTGGGGCAGTGTGGAATCCCGATACGGGCATAAAGCAGACGGAAATAATCATAGATCTCCGTCACCGTACCCACCGTAGATCTTGGGTTACGGTTCGTGGATTTCTGGTCAATGGAGATTGCAGGAGACAACCCTTCAATGCTCTCAACATCTGGCTTCTCCATCTGCCCCAGGAACTGCCTGGCATAAGAAGACAGTGACTCCATATATCTTCTCTGCCCTTCAGCGTAAATGGTATCGAAAGCCAGAGAGGATTTCCCTGAGCCGCTTAATCCTGTCAGAACCACCAGCTCATCCCTTGGAATATCCAGATCAATATTCTTCAGATTGTGCTCATTGGCGCCTCTGATTCTGATAAATTGTTTGCTATCCCTTTTCTTTGCCATGTTTTATCCTTCCTAAATTTATCTATAGATCATTTAACACTTTCTTCAACTCCACAAGCTTATCCCTTAACTCTGCTGCTGCCTCGAAATTCAGCTCTGCCGCCGCCTTCTTCATCTGCTTCGTAATCTCCTGAATCAGCTTCTCCAACTCCTTCTGGCTCATAGACTCTGGATCCTTCTCCATCCGAAGCTCCTCTGCGGCAACCTTCTTCGACACGGCAATTAAGTCGCGGACACTCTTCTTGATCGTCTGTGGGGTAATGCCATGTTCTTCATTATACTTCATCTGAACCTTACGGCGTCTCTCAGTTTCCTCAATAGCCAGACGCATGGAATCCGTAATCGTATCGGCATACATAATTACATGTCCTTCTGCATTACGCGCCGCACGCCCGACGGTCTGAATCAGGGACGTCTCTGAACGTAAGAAGCCTTCCTTATCTGCATCCAGGATTGCCACAAGGGTAATCTCCGGTATGTCTAAGCCCTCCCGAAGAAGATTGATTCCCACCAGCACGTCAAAAACATCCAGCCGCATATCTCGAACAATCTCTGTTCTCTCCAGCGTATCAATATCCGAATGGAGATAACGGACACGAATCCCCACCTCCCGCATATAGTCTGTAAGATCCTCTGCCATACGTTTTGTCAGTGTAGTAATCAGGACCTTATTCTTATTGCCAATCTCTTTGTTCACTTCACCCACCAGATCATCTATCTGCCCTTCCACTGGCCGCACCTCAATCTCTGGGTCCAGAAGTCCTGTAGGACGGATCACCTGCTCTGCTCGCAGCAATTCATGTTCATCCTCATAGGGTCCCGGAGTGGCAGAAACAAACATCACCTGGTCTATCTTACCTTCAAATTCTTCAAAGTTCAAGGGGCGGTTATCTTTTGCAGAAGGAAGACGAAAACCATATTCCACCAGGGTTGATTTCCTGGACTGGTCGCCGTGGTACATGCCTCCAATCTGGGGCACTGTCTTATGGGATTCGTCAATCATCATAATAAAATCGTCTGGAAAATAATCGATTAGCGTGTGGGGCGGCTGCCCTGCCGCAAGTCCGGTTAAGTGTCGGGAGTAGTTCTCAATTCCTGAACAAAAGCCTGTCTCCCGCATCATCTCTATATCAAAATTCGTACGTTCAGCTATCCTCTGAGCCTCCAGAAGCTTCCCTTCGCTCTTAAAATACTTAACCTGCTCCTCTAACTCAACCTCAATCTCCTTAATCGCCCTGTCAAGGCTCTCCTTGGATACCACATAATGGGACGCAGGGAAGATTGCTACATGGTTCAATTCATTCTTAATCTCTCCGGTCAAAATATCAATCTCTGTGATACGGTCTACTTCGTCACCGAAAAATTCGATTCGATATCCCAGACTCTCATAGATTGCTGGTATAATCTCCAATACGTCTCCGCGGACACGGAAGGTTCCCCGCTTAAAGTCCATCTCGTTGCGGTCGTACTGAATCTCGATTAACTTCTTGATTACCTCGTCCCGATCCTTGATCATTCCTGGGCGTAGGGAGATTACCATGTTCTGGTAATCTATAGGGGAACCAAGACCGTATATGCAGGATACGCTGGCTACGATGATTACATCCCGCCGTTCAGATAATGCCGCTGTGGCGGAGTGGCGGAGCTTGTCAATCTCATCGTTGATGGATGAGTCCTTGGCAATGTAGGTGTCCGAGGAGGGTACGTAGGCTTCGGGTTGGTAGTAGTCGTAATAGGACACAAAATATTCCACTGCATTCTCAGGGAACATCTCCTTGAATTCTCCGTATAGCTGCGCCGCAAGCGTTTTGTTGTGGGCGATGACCAGCGTCGGCTTCTGCAATTCCTGAATGACATTCGCCATCGTAAATGTCTTACCGGAACCCGTAACCCCTAGTAAAGTCTGGAATTGATTGCCCTCCTTGAAGCCTTTGACCAGCTCGGCGATAGCCTGCGGCTGGTCGCCTGTGGGCTTGTAGGGGGCTTGTAATTTAAAAGCATGCCCGTCTTTTGGGCTGCTTTTATGAGCAAGTAGCTGACTATTGTCAGCGGATTGCGAATTTCCTCTCTTATCTGGCATATGAAAACCTCCAATTTGTAACCGAAAAAAGTTTGCCTATTCGCCCGAAATTCGTGTAATTTGATTTTCGATTCGTGTAAAATAGGCTTGCAAAGCTGGCGAATAAGCGTTAAAATAGCAATTACACGAATGCAGGTCACAAAACCGTATTTTTGAAACGAAACAACACTGAATAACACCAACCAGTACAGATAGTATTATCCAGTCATTTGGTTTTTCATTATAACATATAAGTCAAAAAAAGTACAGACCAAAATCGAACTTTTGTTCTGTACTTTTTATATCTTTTTAATACGATTCGGTTATGCCAATATCTTAGTTTCATGCAAGAAATTCACTAATTTGTTCTATATAATTATCTTCTGAAAAATCTGTGCCGCTTTCACTTTCTTCTTTTGGGATTACTTCATCAATAAATGGCTGGAGATCGTCTAAGCAGTCCTCAATGATTTCGGCAGTGTCTCCATAAACATCTATGGTGATAATTTCTTTCGCATGTCCCATGAGCTGCGATACCGCTTTAGGATTGAAATTATTCTTTAATAAGATAGTACAAAAAGTGCTTCTCAAATCATGCCACCTTATATCAGGCAGTCCATTGTCCTCCAACAGCTTCTTATAATGCCTCCAGTGAAAATCCTTGCTTCTCGGACGTCCATAAGTGGAACAGCAGATATAATCCAAATCCTGAAATGTGTCTGACCTCCTTCTGCGGTTCTTCTCATACACTTTTCTTTCTTCCAGAATGGCTTCAAACACATAATCCGGTATGGGTATGGTTCGGTAGCTGGACGGCGTTTTCAATCCGATTTCCTGCTTTGTAAACGTCTTAGCCGGGAATTCCTCGGCGGTCGTGTTTGGTTTCTTGCCTAACTGCCGCTGTACCTTTAATGTCCGGTTGATATAATCTATATCCGAATATTTTACCCCATTGATTTCACACCGCCTCAATCCCAACAGCACTGCAAAAAGTACCTGCATATGGATTGGCGTTTCCCTGCTCTCTTCAATGAGCGTTAAAACCTGCTCCATATTCAGCGTCTTTTGTGTATCAATGTTCCGGGTGTGATAGGCTTTCTTTTCTACCTGCTTTGGCAAAGCAACATCAATCGTCGGATTTATGGAAATGATCTTCTTATTCACAGCATACTGCATGGACGTATTCATCACCGTTTTTACCAGCCTTGCAATAGAAGCCGAAGCAGCCGCTTCTTCATAATAAAGGCTCTGGATATGGCTCCGTTTGATCTCTGTCATTCTGATGTTTCCCATCGCTGGAATCACATGGTTATTCACAATATTGGAATAGGTTTCGTAGGAGCCGCTTGTAATGCGTGGACGCATTTCTTTTTCAATCCAGAACAGCATAAAGTCTTTCACTTTTACACTTGTATATACCACATATGTGCCTGAATATAATTCACCCAGCGTCTTGTCCCTGTCCGTGTTCGCCGCTTTCTTTGTAGCAAATCCGGATTTCTGCTGTGGTATTTTTTGGTGTTAGTATATAAGTGTGGACAGGAAAAGTTGAACAACCTATACTATCAAGTGAAAAAGCAAAGGAGATGTTTTACATGGCGAAAAACCAGAAATCTTACACTCCGGAATTCAAGCAGCAGATCGTGGATCTGTATAATGCCGGAGGAACCTCGTATCCGCAACTGGAGCGTGAATATGGCGTAAATCGAAGCACACTCAGCAACTGGGTAAAACAGCTCTCCCCCATCAAAGTATCCGGGGAGGAGACGGTCACCCTTAAGGAGTATAAGGCTCTCCAGAAAGAAATCCAACGCCTTAAGATTGAGAATGAAATATTAAAAAAAGCGACCGCCTTATTCGCGAAAGAACTATAGCCGAGATTGTTTCCTTTATCCAGAACAACTTAACCCGCTACTGTGTATCTCAGCTTTGCAGCGCTCTGAAATTCCCAAGGAGTACCTATTACAAGGCTCTGGTTTGTGTACCCTCGAATAAGCAGAAGGCATATGCGGAATTCGGCAGGAAAGTGAAACAGGCATATGATGACTCAAAACAAAGGTATGGGGCTGTCAAAATATGCCGTGTGCTGAATGATAATGGTACACCTTGCAGCGTCAAGAGGGTGCAGAGGCATATGGCAGAGCAGGGACTGCGCTCTATCGTAGTAAAGAAGTACAATCATCATGCCAACCATGGCAGCATCCCGGAGGATAAGAAAAATATCCTGAGGCGTGATTTTGGGACGGAGACCATCAACCAGAAATGGTGTACGGATATCACTTACATCCATGTACAGAAAGAAGGATGGACCTATCTGGCTTCTGTCATGGATCTGTGCAGCCGAAAGATTATAGGGTATGCCTATGGCACATCTATGACGGCGGAACTGGCGGTTAAAGCGGTAGAAAACGCATGCCTGAATGTCAGGGATACCGAGGGGATCATCCTTCATAGTGATCTTGGAAGTCAGTATACGAGCCAGGCATTTGAAGACTGCCTGGGCAGTAAAGGAATCCTGCATTCATTTAGTCGTAAGGGAAATCCATACGATAATGCCTGTATGGAATCTTTCCATTCCGTACTGAAAAAGGAAGAAATCTATCTTCATACTTACCAGGATTTAAGGGAAGCTCGCAGAGCAATCTTTAAATACATAGAGGGCTGGTATAACCGTAAACGGATCCATAGCTCTATCGGTTATCTGACACCACAGCAAAAGGAGGATGAGGAACTCAAAAAAGCAGCATAATCTTTCAACTTTTTTTGTCTAAAGTATTGACATAGATCCATTTGTCCCGTCCGCATAAATCAGAACCACACGATAGCCAAACTTATTCTTAATCGGCGTGACGTTATAAACCTTCCAGTCCACAAACTGCTGTAATTTTAAGCTGGAATCTCCGTTTACAACAGAGATTCCAGCTCTCGCGGCAGTCGCCAAATGTCCATGCAAGCACGGCCGTTTGGCTCGTTGCTCACGGAAATCAAATTCCATATTATCCTGTCCCTTCCCTGCCTTCAGGAGCAAAAGCATCATTCATAAAGGCAATAATCTTTTCTTTCTCATCCATGACGTCGCAATAATATTCAAAAGTCGTATTGACAGAACTATGTCCCAATAACCCTGATATTTTCGCAAGCGGAACACCCTGCTCCACCAAAATTGTCGCAAACATATGGCGAAGTCCATGCACGGTTACGGCAGGAAGCCCATTCCGCACACACAGCTTTGTCAAAGCATTGTTCATGGCAGACAGGCTATGTACCTTTCCATTTGCCTGACAACTGATATAATCGTTATCAATAAAAGCCTCCTGCATCTTCTCTTTATACATATCTATCTGACATTTTCTTTTCTCCAACTCCGTAATAATGACCTCCGGCACACGCAATACCCGGAAACTGTTGGGCGTTTTGGGATCACGTTCGATTGAAATATTTTCTTCAATCCTGCTGCCCTCTTTTATGATTGGGTTTGCAACAATCTGCCTGCTGATTTTCACACTACGATGTTCTAAATCAAAGTCAGAAAATTTCAGTCCATAAATTTCACCTTTCCGCAGTCCACAAAACAGTCCCAACAGAATTTCCAGATACCAGTTATCCTTTGAAGCCGCCTGAAGGAGTATTTTTATTTTCTCCCTGCTGAGAATCACGATATTGGGTTTCTTTCGCTTATACGGCTTTGTTTCCGGCACGGGATTCACATTGATATAGCCCTCTATGACTGCCTCTTTCATGGCAAGATTCAAAATTTCCCGTCCTTTGTTTCCTGCCGAAACACAAGCCTTTGACGTCCTCTCCAGAAGTCCGTCCAGGTATTCCACGCTGACAAATCTCATCTTTATATCATAATCAATGTTTGGGATAATCAAGTCATATAAGGTGTATGCCCCAACCATTCTTGTTGTCGTTTCAATTCTTTTTGAAAACACTTCCTCAAACCAGTAGATAAGATACTCTTTAAAGAGGACGTCTTTATTGGATTTGCTGGAAAGCTGCTGTTTCCGCAACAGCGTATTAAATTCTTCCTCGCATTTCCGATAACTGGCCTCCGCCTCTGCCTGACTGGAAAATCCGCCTTTCTTTCCATATTTAACAATGCCATTATCTTGCAGTGCCTTTGTACGGTGATACCATGAATTTCGTTCAAAAAAAGCAACACTCTTTTCCTGTGTTTTCTTTCCCATTCCTATCACCTCCGCACATTTAGCTCGCTCCATTTAACCATTGATCAAATCCCTCTTTGGGAACCCGGTACAGCTTACCTATTTTTATTACCCTGAACGGTTTCTGACTCTCATAGGCTTCATCCAGAAATGCGTATGCCTTACTTCTGCCAATACCCAATAACTTTTGAATGTCATCAGCGTCATAAACCTGTTTTTGTAAATTTGGATCTATGTCAATACTTTAGACAAAAAAAGTTGAAAGATTATGCTGCTTTTTTGAGTTCCTCATCCTCCTTTTGCTGTGGTGTCAGATAACCGATAGAGCTATGGATCCGTTTACGGTTATACCAGCCCTCTATGTATTTAAAGATTGCTCTGCGAGCTTCCTTTAAATCCTGGTAAGTATGAAGATAGATTTCTTCCTTTTTCAGTACGGAATGGAAAGATTCCATACAGGCATTATCGTATGGATTTCCCTTACGACTAAATGAATGCAGGATTCCTTTACTGCCCAGGCAGTCTTCAAATGTCTGGCTCGTATACTGACTTCCAAGATCACTATGAAGGATGATCCCCTCGGTATCCTGACATTCAGGCATGCGTTTTCTACCGCTTTAACCGCCAGTTCCGCCGTCATAGATGTGCCATAGGCATACCCTATAATCTTTCGGCTGCACAGATCCATGACAGAAGCCAGATAGGTCCATCCTTCTTTCTGTACATGGATGTAAGTGATATCCGTACACCATTTCTGGTTGATGGTCTCCGTCCCAAAATCACGCCTCAGGATATTTTTCTTATCCTCCGGGATGCTGCCATGGTTGGCATGATGATTGTACTTCTTTACTACGATAGAGCGCAGTCCCTGCTCTGCCATATGCCTCTGCACCCTCTTGACGCTGCAAGGTGTACCATTATCATTCAGCACACGGCATATTTTGACAGCCCCATACCTTTGTTTTGAGTCATCATATGCCTGTTTCACTTTCCTGCCGAATTCCGCATATGCCTTCTGCTTATTCGAGGGTACACAAACCAGAGCCTTGTAATAGGTACTCCTTGGGAATTTCAGAGCGCTGCAAAGCTGAGATACACAGTAGCGGGTTAAGTTGTTCTGGATAAAGGAAACAATCTCGGCTATAGTTCTTTCGCGAATAAGGCGGTCGCTTTTTTTAATATTTCATTCTCAATCTTAAGGCGTTGGATTTCTTTCTGGAGAGCCTTATACTCCTTAAGGGTGACCGTCTCCTCCCCGGATACTTTGATGGGGGAGAGCTGTTTTACCCAGTTGCTGAGTGTGCTTCGATTTACGCCATATTCACGCTCCAGTTGCGGATACGAGGTTCCTCCGGCATTATACAGATCCACGATCTGCTGCTTGAATTCCGGAGTGTAAGATTTCTGGTTTTTCGCCATGTAAAACATCTCCTTTGCTTTTTCACTTGATAGTATAGGTTGTTCAACTTTTCCTGTCCACACTTATATACTAACACCAGTAATCAGCTTTTTCGGGAATACCGCAAAGCGGAAGGAATTTTGCAGCACCGCCGAGAACAGGAGCATATACCCTTTGCTCATGGGCTTTGAAGTTGTCCCGTCCGGGTTTGTCCCACCGTAGCTCATGAAATCAATAAACGCCTGCAAATGGTCGGCGGTCACGGTTTTCAGCTTGCGTTTGCCAATGGGATATTGCTTGATACGATTGACCGTTCCCTGATAGGACATGACCGTCCCGTTGCTTAAGTTTCCGGGTTTCAGTTCTTCCTCTACCCACATATCCAGCATATCGCCTACCGTGATGTTTTCTGCTTTCCCGACAAACTGCTTTTCCTCGTAATCCGCTATTGCTTTGCGGAGCATGGCTTCTGTCTCCGCCTTGCTTTCTGTGCCTGCAAACTCTTTCTGCACTTTTCTGCCGCTTTCATCTTCGATATAAAAGCGTCCGTACCACTTTTTGCCTTTCTTTCTTACAGAACCTTTTGCCATAGATAAAAAACTCCTTTCTATCCGTGGCAATCGGGACTGTGACATATGGTGATATTGTCAATATTAGTTGACACTTTTTTCTCAAGGGTATCACTGCCTATGCCGCCAGTTCCAAAGCCTCATAATACTGCCTGCGTTTTATCATAGGAGGAAGTCCGCCATTTGCAGAGCAGATCCTTCGGTTATTCCAGTAGCTGAGGAAGTATCTCCAAATGTGTACCTTTAATTCCTCTACAGTCATTTGTTTTGTGTCATGGCGGTCGTACAGAAGTTCCGTCTTCATTCTGGCCCACATACTTTCACAGCGTGCATTATCATGGCAGCGTCCTCCGGCACTGTTCATGCTTTGATGGATATGGTGTTCCAGGATGGTCTTCCGGTAGCACTCACTGGTATACTGTGTTCCCCGGTCACTATGGATCACTGCGCCTTCCAGTGCAGGGTAAGCTGTCAGGGCATTCCTCAATGTTTGGATACACAAATCTGCTTTCATATTTGTTCCCATTGCAAGACCGAGAACGCTAAGATCAAAGCAGTCAAAAATCGCAGATACATACAGTTTCCCATTGGACGCTGGAATCTCCGTGATATCTGTGATGCATTTTTCCAATGGGGCATCCGCACGGAAATCCCTCCTTAAAAGATCGTCTGATTTCATCGCTTCCCGATCCGCTTTTGTAATTCCGTTCGGTTTGCGCTTTGGACGGTGGCCCAGGCCAATCCGATCCATGACCCTGTACACAGTCCTCTCACTGGGGATATGTACTCCCTTCGGCTGCTTTAGCAGCAACGCCTGATACATCCGGATCCGTCCATAAGTATCATTGCATTCATCCTCGCTGATGATTTCTTTCATGGCATCCGCCAGATCCTGGTACTTCCAGGGACGGTCTTTGTTCGCGAGATATTTATAGAAGCCTTGCCGGCTGACACCAAGCATCCGGCAATAAAATGAAATTTTTCTGGTAATCCTGCCGTCCTCTGTTTTCAAAGTCAGGAATATCATCCTCTGGTTTTTGCTGACTTCCGACGGCTGGCGGCGAAAAAAGCGCTGGCTTCCTCCAGAAATTCGTTTTCTTCTTCCAGACGTCGGATTTCTTTGTCCTGCTCCTTAACCCGCTTACGCAGCATGGTAATTTCTTCTGACAGGCTCATTGCACTGGCAGGGGTATGGGAACCTTCCCCAAAGTCTAACTTACCGGCTCTTACGGCTTTCAGCCATGTATGGATGGTTCCTTCAGGGATTCCTAATTCTTTAGCAGCCTTAGCGCCGCCGATTTCTTTGGCAAGTTTTACTGCCTGTACTTTGTATTCATGGTCATATTTACGTGCCACTTTGAATACCTCCTTATTCTCTTGGTTTTATTATGAAATCCTTGAGAATAAGCTGTCAACTTTTTTTATACCACATCATTTCGGTATTTCACAGATTCTTATTAACCCCGGTAAAATTTCTTCCTGCTAAGGATTCCACATACGCCTAACGCAATCATCCCAAGTACCATCCAGTATATGATATTCGTCTCGTCTCCTGTTTTCGCACTCTTTTTCGGACTTGCGACCTGTTCTTTCTTCTGTGTCGGTGAAATCTCTGCCGGAACATCTGACTGGGACATCTCTTTATCTGACATCACAATCACATAATCGGAGGCATGAGAAAATTCCAGACTTACATTTCCATCCGGATTAATCTTTCCGGCATTAATAAATACCATCTTTCCGTCGCTATCATGGTAATACAGATTACCGAACTGCCCCGAATGTTCACTTCCCACGTTCACGGTCAATGAAGCTTTAAATCCGAAATCTCCCTCATGCGCTAAGGAAAGCTGTCTGATTGGATTATCTCCTGCAAGCGCCTGTAAGGTCTTACTTGGTATATTCTTGGTATCCAGTATTACTTGAAGATTAATATCTTTCAAATTGCCAGCCTTAATATCTGTACCGTTAATCGTCCAGGTATATCCGCCCATATTCAACTGAACATCTACATCCTTTCCTTTGGCGGCTTCCAGTATCTCCTTTGAAATTACGGTCGCACCATCCATATCTATGCTGACAGACCCGCCGGATTCTGCTGATTTAATAATCTTTATGGTATTATCAATCGTCTCTTGCGGAAGGGTTACTCCCGGCGCCGGAATTGACGGATTCTCTGGCTGGCTCGGATTCTCCGGCTGGCTTGGCTGTGTCGGCTGATCTGGTTCTTCGGAAGCCTTAGTTCCATATCCACAGAACGTCATACATTCTTCTACCGTAAACGTATCACCCGGCGGAGCAGAGACACTCCATACCACGTTTTCATAACCATCAAAGGACTTCCTACATGTAACCGTCTCGCCTTTTTCCACCACTTGGCAGATAATAGTTTCATATTCATAATACTCATCCCCATCCCATGCAGGGAGAGCCATTACTGGGTCTATGATATAACGTACTAAACAATTTTCGTATACCGCTTCCATATTAATCCGTTGCCCTTGGGTTGCTACAGCGTTGTCCCCAATGCCCGTAATTTTCCATTCTTTAAAAACTAACCCAGGATAAAATTCCGGTAATTTCTCCTCTTTAAGAGTCTTAATCACATCCTTACCAGTTGTCCCTTCATCTACAAATACTGCTCTTTTTGCATAGTTATTGCCTCTTTGATTAAAACTATTTATATAGCCTACTTCCAATAATATCTTGCCTGAAAATTTAGCACGGAGTTTGATAGAAAGATAATCAGCAGCAATTTCATCATCTTCCATTATATTATTATTATATGAAGTATTCTCCCATTGTTCTAACCTATATTCCTTCGTGATATCTTCCGGTAAGTACTCTTTTGCCTTTTTTATTACAGATCCATAAGTTTCTCCTTTTTCAAAAAGTAATGGCAGAGTTTTCTTACTCCAATTACTTTCAGTATCAACATAAGTATATTCTACCGTTATACTATTTTTGTCATAAACAGCATCTATACGAACATAATCTGTATTGAAAGGACTTTCATCCGTACATCCATAAGGCATTTCCATCTCCCATTTCTGGAATGACATACCTTGATATGATTCTTCCGGCGCCTCTGCACTTTCTACCATTTTTCTCAGCTCTTTGCATGTCATGCCTTCGGGGACTTCTACTTTCTGCGTTTGATAGGATATATTCCCATCCGCTTTGCGATATTTATAATTTGCAGAAACAAGTGTTTTATCATATTTTGCCCGAATAGACATATAACTCGAATTTCCTACTACCTGCGTATCCTCTGTAATTGGATTTCCGTTATAATCCGTCCATCCAGTTTGTGTAAATCCTGGATATTTTGACTGCATTTCTGGAAATGTAATGCCAATCTCCTTCAATGTCTGACGTCGTTCAACTTTTTCTTTTTGATACTTCTGAATGGTTTCCCATTCTCCATTCTCATTTAATGCACTAAAACTAATGTTAATATCATAGGTAGGATTTACAAACGTATTGCCATTCGTTACCTGGATATAATATGGATAATTTGCGTTATAGGTAAATGCACTATAATCTGCGCTGTTATTTTCCGTATCACTAATCTGGATGGAGTTTACATACCATTCACATGGATATGTATCCTCTGTAACTTCAAATACCCCTTCATAAACAGCTTTCTCCTCATCATAATACACATATGCAGTTTTTGATGAATTTGCAATATCTGAAATAGCTCGGAAATACACATATCCACGTTCATCCAATTTGCCTTCGTCGCTAACAGCTTCTATTGTGATATTAACACTATCTCCGGCAGAAAGCGTTTCCCCGTTTCTATCTAATGAAACCGACGTAATAACAGGCTTTGTCACATTAGATACGGTCTTTTTTACGATATACTTGCACTCTCCTATACTATCTATATTGAGATACTCTGCTTTTCCTATTGAGCCTTTCTTTATATAAATGCTCTGTAAAGTCCACGTTCCGTCACCGTAATAAATTCCAACAGTATTATTGCTTTTGAACTCTTTTTTATTTTCCGTATTCACTGAATAGAAAGAAAATTCTCTGGTACTCGTATATGAAGAATTTTTACATTGAAAGCTCGCATATATTCTATATCCCTCTAATTCTTCTTCCGTTTCCAGCGTCATCTCCAACATCCCATTTTCGTCAAGAGTCTGTCCATTTTGTTTAAATTCAAATTTTTTTATATGAACTTCTTCTGATGTCTGCTGTTCTACAGAAACCCAGTATTTATATTCTCCATTTTCGTAACATGAATAATTAATATAATTACTAGCCTTGTCTGTCACTTCAATTGAAGAAATCGATATTTTTTCAGCGCTCGTATTTGATAGCGTATATTCACATACATAACATCCCTTTTCTATATCAAAGGAGGTATTCATATATACAGTATCTCCATCCGCAGAAATCCTTGCCTCTACACTCAATTTTCCTTCTTCCGTCCCCGTATCATAGGCATACACATAAAGCCGAATGGTTTCATCCGCCTTTACAGTTGCACCCTGCTGCGGAAATTCCACCTTTTCGATGACAGGCTTCGTCGTATCATACTGCCCATTACCTGCCTTTTCGGTTCCTGTTGTTCCCCCTGACTCTTGTGTCTCTTTTTCTTCATCTAAATCCTGATTAGTCTCTGTATTATCGCCAGCTTCCGTCATTTTATCATCCGTCGCCGGTTCTTCTGCATAGATAGAAACAGGATTTGCCATTGTAACTAACATAGCTATCAACAGCGCAAAAATCGAAATCCTTTTTATTAATTTCCTTTTCATTCGTTATCTGCTCCTTTTACTCATAATGATTACTTTTCCTATAACAACTCCCACCTAACCGCCCCACCTTTCATCTCCCATAGCACTCACCTCCCTTCCCTACCTCCCTCTCAAAAACACCACACCCTTATTTCTTTACCTTCTCTGCCAAATCAACGAATTGAACCGCCTTCTCCCAATCATCCAATACCCGATTTGCCAACACCATTTTCAATAACGTAATCATGTCTTTAAAATTCTCCCTGTTCTCCTTCTGTCCATCTGATAATGCCTGCTGCATTTGGACATATCCCTCATAGATTCTGGATTCCGTCAAAGACTGGTTCTTTTCCATACCTTCTTTCATAGACAGCAAAGAACGCCCCGCCTCGTCTAACCGTTCTTCCATTCTGAAAAGTACGTTCATGATCGTTTCATACATATCCTTCTGCTGCCTCATGTTTTCTTCTAATTTCATCCTTACCTCGTAAAACTGGTCCTTATAAAATACCTTTTCCCATTTATTCATACAGCATATCTCCAACTTTGCCAATTTATCTTCTATGGTTTTTATAACAGTCCTTCTACTAACTGAGCCGCCTCTATCGTAATCAATGGTTCAATACAGTTCCTTTCTATATCGGATTCTTCCAATTTACCTGTCTTTAACATATCGTCATACTGTTTCTTTGCACTCCAGACCTTCTTCTCATAAGATTCTGAATAATCTAAAAAGAATGATTCGATATCCTCCGACTGCTCGTTTAGTACACCTCTTACTCTGACTGACAGATTAGAAAACGCTTCATTAATTACTTTTTTACTGAATTTTTCCATCTGCTTTTTCTTTTCTGTACCAGAGTCTAACTTTAAGATTCTCAAACACTCCGAATCGTCCAGCGACATCCTCTTTGCCAACGGATTTTTCACACTTCCCTCAATCGTCCTCTTGATTTTTGAACGATTCCTTTCCACCCGTTTCAGATTCGATGTATCCTTGATGATAGCAGAAGATTCCTTTAAAACCTGAATCAAAGTATCACAATAATCCTCCACCATCTGAATACACCGTTTTTCTAATTCTTCGGATTTCTTCAATGATTTCTCGGAAAATTCCATCAGTAATTCATTCAGCTTTTCGGTCGAATAGACATTCGCCGTATTTCTGTCATACGAGCTTTCCACGCCTACATTACTGGAATATCCAGAGCACACATCTTGAATTGCCTCTCCAACATCACTAATCGCATCTATCCCCGTGATCTCGCCAATTTTTTCGATTGCCCCTCCTATTAAACCACCCAAAAAACTAAAAAATCCCATATCACTGTTCCTCCAATATTTTTTCTATCATATGACATCCTTCTATCGTATAACCCGCTTCCGCAATCATATGTTCTGACTTCTCAAAATAATTTTCTGCATCTATACTTTCCAACTGCCGGATATGATTTTGTTCATTTTTTCCCGTCTTCTCAATAACGTGAAGCGTTTCTTCTTCCACCTCCATAAATAAATCCGAAAGCATTTCCCTTACCTGCAGGCAATATTTGTCTAATGCTTCCTGAAAAACCTGACTGGAAAACCCACTCATGGCTTGTTCTTTTTGTGTCCCCGGTATCATTCTGATAATATTTCGCAGTTCCCGATTGCTTAACGACACATTCCGGCAGACCTCATCATCAATAAAACCTTTCATTCCAGATAACAGTTTCTTTATCTGCCTGTCAATACGCCCCTTGCGAATCCCATACTTTTTTAACAATGTCTCCTGTTCGTTAAAAATCTGTTCCAGTTCTTCCCCATAATAGGATACCTCCTGAGATACTGCCTCCTCGATTCCCGAAGCCCTTCCCCTTACTTCTTCCTTATATGCCTCAAACATTTCAATGACATTGTCTATATCAGACGCAGAAGATTTTTCATCTACAGGCTTTGTAGATGAAACCTTTTTAGAAAGCTCTGATATTGCGCCAATTACAAATTTTGCAATCTTTCCTAATACATCTGGTAAAATCGGAGGAAATTTTAACATTCTGCCATCACCTTCCTAACGCCTTGATTGCCCGTTCCAGTTCATCTGCCCTTTTCTGGGTAATCGTCTGGAGTCTATTGATCATGCTTTCCAGTTCCCGCTTATCATCCTTTGTTTCTTCATACTTTTGGGTAAACTCTTTCTGTTTTTTCCGGATTTCTTCTATCCCTCCCTGACTGGTCTTTATGATGTCCTCCTGTTCCTTTTTAATCTTCCTCATACTATTCTGGATTTCTTCTTTACAGATCAGATAAGAATTTGTCACATCCTCTGTCAGAAGTTTCTTATAACGGACTACGATATCATTATTTATTTTCCTTTTCAGTGTTTCAATTTGTGTAAAATCACAGAGCATTTGGTAATTTGCATGTAAATCACATACCCTCAATTTAAACAATATAGATTTCAAATCAAACATTTTATCGCTCTGGTCGTCTTGTGCATAGGTATTATATTCTTTCAAAAGCGTATACAAATATGCCGAAACAGGTATCAGATTCCTTTCTGCCAACTGCTCGTTCCCGAAGGCGCCCTTTCTCTTTAAATGCTTGATCCATTCTAACCTTTGCGCCTGCCAGTTTTCCAAAGGGCGGTTCAGGGTATCTAACTGCGTTGCAATCACGAATACTTTTTCCGGATTATATCTTACATTAGAAAAGACGCTGTATATGGTATGCATTTCCTGCCCTGTCAGAGCGTCTGATTTGACGCATACCAGCACAGCATTCGCCCTGTCTATATAATCTCTGGTAATATCGGAACGGTATTCTACGATATCATCAAGCCCCGGCGTATCTACCAGAACCACTCCCTTAGGTAGCTCAAAATCTTTAAGCCCCACCTCAACCTCTTTTACGAAATAATGAACCGGAGATTTTGAAGACGTCCATCTTGTAATCTCCTTTACCAATTCCTCCTGCGTATTACAAGTAACCTTCCGAGGGCTAATGCCTAACCAATTATTCTTTTCCTCATCTGCGTTCAGAGTTTTGTATTCTTCCAAAAAAATATCTGCATTTCCCTCTACAGCACTTTTCCAAAGACTGTCCCATTCTTCTTTTGTGTAAAGCAAGACCTTCACATAATTATCATCCGACTTTTTAAATTTAGTCAAAGCGGCTGTCTCTGGCGTGACTTTTGTAGAGGCATATTCGTATCCCAATAATGCATTAATCAAAGTTGACTTCCCCGCTTTAATTGCCCCAACCAAAGCAATATGAAACTCTGCGTCTGAGCACTTTTTTAAAAAGGTATCGAGATTTTTCATCATGCCTGCCGTAATATAGCTGCTTATGCCCTCCACTTGAAGAAGCTTTTTTGTTCTCTCCATGGCCGCTGCATATCTCTGCACTGTCTCATCCCACAAATATGCCGGATTATTGACCGGACTGTCTGCCAAATCTTTAAGTTCCTTCACTCTATTCTCGTAGGTCCTTTGAAGCGATTCATCTTTAAACTGAAATTTCTCCATTGTTGTTTTCTCCTCCATGGTATTATTTTGTCTTTATATGGAATCATCATATATCTTTTCCATCTTACGAATCTCCGTCTGCATATCATCCAATAGCTGCTTCGGCGCAAGTACCTTCACCCAGCTTCCCTGAGACAAAAGTTCCATAATCGTCCCTCTGCTATACTCCACTACCGCCGTAATCTCCGCCGCTTCCTCATGCTGACAGAAAACGCTTGCCGTCGGGAATTTGTCTAAGATAGCTCCTACCGATGGTCCTGTATAGAGAAAGCGTATTTTCATAGGCTGTCCCATAAACATTTTTTGATTATATACTTTTGCCCTTTCCAGACGACGCCTTTCTTCAATCTCAATAGGAATTCTCTCCTTTCTCTCATGTATTTCTGCAATCCGATCCATCCGATAATAAATTACCGCTGAATTTTCCACATCTCCACGACAGGCCAATAAATAAAAATAAAAACTGGAAAATGTAACCGCTATAGGATAAATCCAGCGCTCTACCACCTTCCCATTTAACTTTTTGTATGTAATCTCTATACTTCGCCCTTCTTTTATACATTCTTCCAACCGCCATACAGTATCGTATAAGTCGAGACAACCTTCCGTATGTACTTGGCAATAGTATTCCATCTCATTTTTCCAAAAATCCCGAAACAGCTTTTGATCTGCGTGGCTGCTATATACTGTCAGATTGTCAGTCATACTCCTTAATTCATCCTTCTTAAACACCCTGCTTCCCAATAAGATTTTCAAAATGACGAGAAGTTCTTTTGCCCGAATCCCCTTTCCTGCACTCAAAACATAGGAACGTTTCTTCCTGTCATACATAAGTTCTACATTCCCTACCAGTTCCCTATGTTCTGCCAGAAAAGAACGGATGATACTGATATCCCTTGATATGCTCTTTCTTGCAACCTGATATTCTTCTGACAGCTCTGTGACAGAAACTTCATTTCCGGAATAGAGCCTATATAAAATCGCTAAAATCCGATTCTTCTTCTCCATCTATGTTTTCCCTCTTTTATCTTCACACTTCCCTAATCCTATTTCCTAAACATATATTTTCAATCCAGTTACTCATGTACACATTATATGATATTTACATCAGTTATGCAAGTGTAATTCATTTATACATTAGCTATGTATAAATAAGCTATGCAAAAATTTATTTTTCGGTGATAATTGTTAAAAAGGAGGGCATCCTATGGTTCGTTTACGAGTGCTAGAAATATTAGAAGAACAAAACCACACCAAATACTGGCTTTACAAGCAGATGAATCTGAGCTACCAGAATTTCAACCGCATGATTACAAACCAGACTAGTTCCATCCGATTTGAAAATCTGGACTTGCTAAGCAACATTCTTCATTGCCCTATCGGGGATTTGTTTGAAAAAATAAATGAGCACATAGAATAGCAGGTTATTCCATGTTGCTTTCTAAGGGCTGTCACACGAAATTCCAGAATACATGCTTCACTATATATGAAGCCATTCTGCAATTTCCCCTGTGCAGCCCATATCCACAGCTTACTCTTGATGATACTCCCCAATGCACTCCATAAACAGGAAATAGGCGTATCTGAATCCTCTTGTAAATCCACGCTCTTCTCCCATTTCACATGCCATAAGAACCATATCCCTTATTTTTTCGGATTCCTTCTCTCCAAAATCTCCTTGAACATTTTTTAAAACTTCCTCATGGAATTTTGTTTCTTTCCTGCCGTCTTTATCCGTGAGCATTTTATCAAGATGGTTTAATTCTGCTATCATGTCATTCATATAATTGTACGGAGTCTTATCTACTCCCATTCTCCTTTCCCATACCGAATCCATCATTCTTTTTGTATTTCTATTTCTGCTTGTCCGGATTTTGCATACCTATTCTACCAAAGCAAACAGGACACACCCCTGTCCCTCCGAAAAATTCGGACATAATTATATAATTTTATCTTTCATTTCCCTTCTCCAGCAAGCCCTCTGTCTGAAAACTAAAATACCCGTCCCCCACAATGACATGGTCCATCAACGGTATCCCAAGGATTTTTCCCGCCTTTTCTATCCTTTTCGTCGTCGCCATATCTTCCTCACTCGGCACGCACCTTCCCGACGTATGGTTATGCACCATCACAATCCCCGCTACATTTGCCAGAACCGCATGTTTGAAGATTTCCCTTGACTCTGCTAATGTCGCATTTACCGTCCCGATGGACACCACCTCGATTGCCGCCAGCTTCCCTGCATTATCTATGGACAACGCCAGTAAATACTCCCGGTCTGCACCCGCCAGAAACTTCCTTGTAAATGCCGCAACTTTTTCCGGTCCGTCAATTTCTTCCATCGCATACGGAAGCTCTCTTTCCCGAACCATCCTTACCCGTACAAACGGCACGTAATTTTTCACTTCTGCTTTTCCCACTATCCAATCCCCCTGACCTCCATATATTCTTCTAACGTAAAACTTCTTTCTCCGCTATAGTTCCAATCCTCTCTTTCGAGAAAACATCGTCCCTCCTTCTCCACCTGTTCCAGACTTTCCTGAACCAATAAGGTTCCATAAAAATTAACTAAGATTCCTTTTGCAATCTCTACTGGATTTCCCTGACATTCATCATCATGCCTGACCTCATAACAGGAAAACCCTTTCGGTACGGAATCCCTTAATACTCTCAGTTCTGTAAAAATCGCCTCCTTCTCCAATACTGTGATCTGTTCATAACGAAGTTCATTTGCTTGATACCTCATTCTCTTTCCTCCTATCTCACACAATTCCATCTAAATCAACGCCAATGCCCGGAATCTTCTTCTCATCCTTATCAGCCTTGCGGAAACTCCCCGCATGGTAATGTTGCAATGCTCTGCAATTTCCCTGTAAGTATATCCTGCCGCCCTCATGCAGACCACCTCCTTCTCTTTCACCGTCATATGGGACATCAACTGTTGTAACTGCACCCGATCTTCCAATTCACTCGCAACACTATTCACCTGCTCTAAAACCTGCTCTCTTGAAAACACACAGTCATAATCTTCACGGTATGTCCCCATAGGGGCATTTCGTTTCGGACAGTTCCGGTAAATATATTCTTTTATCATGCTGTATCTCATTTTCCTCCACGCAATGGATGAAAACGGATACTTTGATAACTCCGGTTTTTCCAAAAACTCCTGAACCGCTTTTAGATATCCAAAGATTACCACGTCATAAAATTCAGCCCGTTCCAAATGATTCTTCCATAGAAACCGTTCCACCAGCATATGGTTCTGTTCTGCAAATATCTTCTGTTCCTCTGTCAATATGCGCATATTTTTCATCTGTATTTTCTTCTCCCTTCCCAAGCAGCAAAAAAACCGGGACATTTCTGCCCCGGCTTTGCTATTTCTTAATCTCATTATCTGTTTCTTCCTTATTTAAATTTAAAAAGTGTCCGAATCGGACACCCATACTATGTATCTTCTCATAATTTCCAACACTGGCCGTATTCTGCCGAAACACCGCACGTTAATTATGTCCCTATTATAGTTTCCAGCACACTATCCGGCATACATCCCTGCGTAAATTACTCACCGCCCTGACACCGTATCATTATATCGTGAAGTAAATATAAATCCCCCTCGCTTACACAATCCGCCCGGTTCATAATCACCCTTGTAAGAAATACCGCCCACTCAACATCTGTCCACGCTTCTTTCGAGGTGTCCGATCCGGACACCTTTTGCATTGCCTCCGTAACTGTTTGCGGAATGACCGTCAGGCTTACCCTTTCCCTGCCCCACTCCCGCAGTATCTCTTGATGGCGGTTTAATTTCTTGAACGGTCTTATGTTCCTTCCCTTTACAGCCTGTTCCGTTTCCTTCATCTCTCTTTTACTTACCGAATCATCTTCTCGGATTTCTTCCTTCTCTTGTGCTAAAGACTCCGTATCCTGCTTTTGCACCACCGAAAATCCCTTGTCTTTCCGGTTATCTTTCCCTTCCCTTTTCTTCATCGCCCTCTGTATTACCTCCTTCGTCTTAATGCCGCCATCTTTTGACGCTTGCTTCGCAATCTCACGCTGTTCATCCGGCGGCAGTTTTGCCGCCTCATATGCGGCAGAAATACCAAGATTGCCTTTCTTAAATTCCTCGCTAATCTCCGAAGTCGCATGATTGCTGATACATTCCATCCTCGCAATGTTTGTACTGCTCTCATTCATCAGTTCCGCCACCACATCCCTCAGCTTTCCGGGTATCTTCAATCCATCTTCCTTCTTTGCCCGTATCAAAGCCTCCTTGAGCCGTTTCGCCTGCTGGCTTTTCTCCCATCCGGTGAGTTCCCTGTTGTACGCATTTCCCATCAGAAGGGACAGTTCCAGCATCGCAGGAGTCATATCTTTGTAAAGATAACGCACCTTCTCGTATTCCCGATATCCCCGTTCAAGGTTCTTGATATTCGCAAGGTTACGCCTGTGCCCGATCACGATACAAAACTCCCCATTCACTCTCGCCAAGACCATCGGCTGCTGCTGTCCCACTGCAAGGAAGCTGTCTGCAAGTTCTTCTATATTTTCCTGCGAATAAAAATTACTCTCCGAAGGTTTCACGTCCCTGGGGTTCAGCCATATCTCCTTATACGCATTCACTGTCCCTGACTCGGACTCCTTTTTCTTAATGTCTATCAAATCGTTAATTCCAAATCTCGCCATGCCCCATCATCTCCCTATTCCCGTATAAATGGTCACGAAATGCTTATAATCCTGCGCCGCACCACAGCATGGGCTGTACTCGTAGATTGGTTTCTTCACAAAGGAATTTTCTGCCACCTTTGCAGAATACCGAATCCTGCCAAGAACCTTATACTGCCTGTAATGCTTGCTTTCTGCATTGTCCCATTCCTGCCTAAGCCATTCTAACCCTGCCGCTTCTCCGTCCGTATTCTGGTAAATCGTTATCAGCACACCTTTTAATTCCAAAGACGGATTCAGAGCCTTTGCTTCCTCAATCTGACCCGCCACAATATCCAAACCCTCCAACGCATTTTCATCAATCTTCACGGGAACAATGACTTCATCCGTAACCACAAGGGCATTGACCACGTTGATTCCGATATCCGGTGGATTGTCTATAATACAGTAATCATAGTTTTGACAAATGCTGTCTTCTGTCTGATTGTTGATACCGGCTTTTAGAAATCTCCGGTATCTCTCCGTCATGTCAGCCCCTCCCTCTTTCACCAGATTCCAAGCTGCGCCAAACAATGATAGATTCGCCGTGATAATATCTATCCCTTCATAATCTGTCGCCTGTATCAATTTCTCCGAATTCTGCCAATCACCGCTTAGTATCCTTGCGACAGGTGCGGTCTGCTCTGCCTCATACCGGGCAAATGCCTTACTCAGATTCCCCTGCTTGTCGTTATCCCACAATAATACCCGGCTGCCCCTGCGCCACAATTCATAAGCCATGTTTACCGAAGTAAAACTTTTCCCAACTCCGCCCTTTAAATTTAATAAACTGACCGTCTTCATACCGTTCCTCACTATCCTTGGTTTATTTCTGATAAATTGTTCCATTTGTATTTTTTACACAAATCTGCACATAAAAAACGCTACCAGACTTACTCCGATAGCGTTAAAATAAATATAAAACTATATACCAAATATCTTCTTCACATTTCTAACATCCGACTCGCTACAGCCGACTTCCTCAGAAATCTGTCTATTGGTCAACTTGGGATTCTCTTTTACTTTCCGAAAAATCTCTCCCGATAAAATCATTCCTTGCTGCATGGCTTCTTCCTGCTTCACCTGTATATCTTCCTCATAACTATACTCTGCAATCAACATATTCTCCATATCTAAATATTGACTCTGCTTATCATATTTGTCGAAATAACGTTTTCAACTTCCTATATTATATACCAAACATTTTCTTGATACTTTCTACTTCTTCTACACTACACGCAAGTTTCAATGCTATCTGCTCATTAGTAAAATCCGGATTCTTTTTTACTGCTTGAAATATCTTCCCACATAAAATCAAACCTTCTTGTCTGCCCTGTCGTATTCCTTTCTGTACACCCTGCTGCATGGCTTCTTCCTGCTTCACCTGTATATCTTCCTCATAACTATACTCTGCAATCAACATATTCTCCACCTCGCTTCCCTTCCGCTTCAAATAATCTGACAGTATCCCCTGTTCCATACATTCCCTGATTGCCTTTTTAATGGCGCTTTCTTCATCCGAATATTTTCTTACCATACTGATAAACTGGCTGTACTCCTTTAGTATCCCGCATTTTCCCAGAAGCTCATGCGCCTTATCCGAATTAATGTTGATCACCTTCACCTTTAGCTCTACTGAATTTTCTCCTGCCGGATTCATAAATGCGTCTGACAAAGATAATACCCGTTCTAATGGCTGTTCCTTCTTTCCATTATAAAATGTATAAAACTCTGGGGTTGGTATCTTCACCAATGTCGTCCTATAGCGCGCTTTACGATCGACCAACTGCTCATATGCCCTTCCCACATACATCAAACAACGCAGACACATGTTCATATTCACAGTGCTTTGATGTTCTCCAAAGACAAGCACCTGACCATTCACCTCAAAGGAAATGTCATTCTTGAAGTTCTTATATAAAACATCATCAATCTTCACCTTCCGTACCAGATTCTCATCCTCATACTCCGTGTCATGCAATGCATTATATAAACTCAGCAGATTCTTCTTTGCCGTTTCATCCTGATAAAAGAGATCAACGAAAACGCTGTCCTTATGCTCACGGTTCTCCTTCTCCATTGTCCCGCACCTGCCTTTCCTTTATCTTTATACTACCATACTTCATTTGGGGTTTCAATTATCGGTTTCTAATCTCTTTACGCACATATTTGTCTCCCCGCCTTCTTGAATTTACGGTTTCTGCATTTGAGATAATCTTTGGTCGATATGTAATTACTGATTACAACTACAGGTTCCCCACATTCACAGCAGAGGAAATCCCCTTCTCCGGCCGCTATTAAATTTTTACAGAACTGGCAAACAGCCATCCTTTTCCTTTTACCCATGTCCTCTCCTTCCGTTTCTTGTCCAACAATTCTACTCCTTTTGCTTTGAAATCTTCATGACCGATTTCTTCATATATTTATATAGCACGGATACTGTCCACATCAGATTTTTTCTGAAATGAAACATACCAAAAGTTGGAATGTTACTACTCTGGTACTTTTATAAGTATCAATAGAATAATATATAATTGAAATTCTATATTTTTACTGATTTTGTGTATTATGATATGGCATAGACATACGAAATCGACTCTCAGAGAATTTAAAATGACATCAAGAAGGAATATACTCACAATTTTCAAAAATATTTAGGGAGTGTAAAATAAAGTGTGTAAGTTAGAAATACAGTAAATCTAACTGCACGCTTTATTTTTCTATATAAAGTATGCTACACTCAAAAAAAGGATAAGAAAAAGGATGGGTACAGCACTTATGGCACGAAGAAATAGACAGAATACTAGAGGGGCTGCAATCGCAAAGGCTATTATGGAAGAATACCAGCCACAGACAAGGGAAGAAATGCAGGATGCTATCAAAGACGTCTTTGGGCCGATGTTTGAGGCTATGCTCCAGGGAGAGATGGATTCCCATCTGGGGTATGGGCGTAATGAGCGCGGGGAAAAGGAGACGGCAAACAGGCCTAATGGTTATTCCCATAAATCTGTCAATTCTGCTTATGGAAAGCTGGATGTTGCTGTTCCAAGGGACCGGGATGGCAGCTTTGAACCGAAAGCAATCCCAAAACGTACCAAAAACGTCAGCGGGATTGAAGATAAGGTATTATCCATGTATGCAAGAGGCATGAGCCAGCGTGATATCGCAGATACGGTAGAAGATATATACGGTTTTGATATCTCCCATGAAACCATTTCAACAATTACGGATAGGGTGATCAGAACCGCGGAAGAATGGCAGAACCGTCCACTGAAAAAGTTCTACACGTTCCTGTTTGTCGATTGTATTTACGTTACCATACGAAAAGAGATGGAGACAAAAAATTGTGCGGTATATGTGGTTCTGGGTTATGACGCAGACGGCAGAAAGGACGTGCTGGGGCTGTGGATTGGCGAATCAGAAGGAAAACACTATTGGATGCAGATCTTTGACGAGATCCGTGCAAGAGGTGTGGAAGACGTGCTGTTTATCAGCATGGATGGAGTATCCGGTCTGGAAGAAGGGGCAAGGAGTATCTTCCAGGATGTAGTCGTGCAGAGATGCATCGTACACCTGATCCGAAATGCTATCAAGTACATACCATCAAAAGATTATAAGGCATATAGCGCCCAGTTAAAGAAAGTATACGGAGCGCCTAGTCTGAAAGCAGCGGAAGCTGAATTTGAGCGTCTTAAACAGGCATGGTCAAAATATCCCGGAGCAATAGACGTATGGATACGCAACTGGCAGCATGTAGCCCAGCTTCATAATTATGAGAGCGCGGTCAGGAAGGTGATGTACACGACAAATGCCATAGAGTCTGTCAATTCGAGTTTGAGGAAAGTCACGAAAAAGGGAGCGTTCCCCAATGAGGACGCTGTACGAAAGGCCTTCTATCTGCGGATTGTGGAATTGTATAAAAAGTGGAATGACCGTCCCGTAGCCAATTGGGCATTAGTACGTAATCAGCTTGCCATGGATGATAAGATGCAGACACGCATTCTCAAATATGAGCAGTGTTGATTCTGCATGTAAAACCGGCAGCTTTGAAAACTGCCGGTAAGGAAATTTTATAAAACTTACACACTTTACTTGACAAACCCATATTGCAATATCATCCCCTCCATATCCTCTATGCCGTTGATGGCGGAGGATGTTCAACATATTTACCGCGTCCTTGAGGTTATAGAGAGATTGGGAATGTCTTTCATTCCCCTCTTACACAAAATGTTAATCTGCTCTACAATTTGTTCCAGTTCCTTTTCCAGCTTTTTCTGTGCATCTGCATTATGGTTCTCCATTGCCATCCGTATCTGCATATTGAGAACACATTGCTCCTGCTTCAAACTGGCAAATGCCGTCATTCTTGTGTTAGATAAAGTTGTCATTGAATGATTGATGTCCATATGAAACTACTCCTTTTATATTTTCTTCTGTCCTGCCTAGTGCTCCATCTGGTCAGAAATCAAACGAATGGATTGTCTGGTGTGTTAGAGAGAGAAAGAAAAACATTATGCTTTGGCGTTCATATATCAACTAAATCCATTACTCTAAATTTAAACTTTCATCACTTTTTCAAACCGAAACATTCCGCCGCCCCCTGCATCCTCTTTTGAACACTCATCAGGCGCATTGGGATCTGGGTGCTTTGAATGAAAAAACTCGACTATGTGAAAACCACATCGGTTCACATAAAAATGTATATTCCGCTTTTCAAAGTATGGCGTACATGTTTCCCACACCTTTGTCTCTGGATGCTGCCGCTCGATTGCCTTCCACGCTGCTTGACCGATCCCTTTACTGTGTGCGGCAGGAAGAATAAAAAATAGCGCCAGTTCATTATGTTTTGTCTCTGCATTGATCTGTAAAACCACACCGCCTACCTTTTCTTCCTGCAAAATAATACGGTATATTTCCGCGCCTTTTCTATCCATGCATTCTTCAATCGACCGGCGGGATATGATTTCTTCACCGTCCTCAAAATGCTCATCTCTGACACCGAACTCTTCTAAAGCGCCATAACGAAATGCTTCCTGATTGTCAAGGATAAACTGGTTTCGATCTGCTTCTTCCATTGGAAGCAATTTCACTTGAATTAATTCTGTCATCGCTTTGTTCCTCCTGTAAACATGTATTCAGAAATCACTTTAATTATTTTACAAAACTCCATTCATTTGTTGTTTCACTTTTCTGTAAGACCAATTCATATTCTCCATCTCCTTTATAGAAATAAATTTCGGTACATGAAGGATTTAATTCTATTTCATATTCACTCTTCGCTCCAAATTTACTATTTAAAAAACCAAATGCAGAATAAAAGGCAATGTATATATTATCTCCTCCTTGCTTTAATTCCAAAGCCCTTGCGCTTCCTATAGAAGACGTTGTCGTTATATTTAATTTCATTTTTTCTCCGTCTTCGGATATCGTATAGTCTGTTAATACCACATCCGTTCGTTTCTCTAATCCCCTGCACAAAAATAATATCATGATAATGGCTGTAACTAATATCATTAATCCCACCACTATACTATTCTTTTTCATCTAATCTCCTTTTGATTCTATCAGCTTTTCATTTTCTCTTTTCCGATTATTGCCTGCATTTGTTTTAACATTTCTTGTTCCTTCCTTGTATATTCTTTTGCCATTCTTTTCCAGGTCTTATAAAGCGCCTCATCCCTGTGATCCGAAAGCCCGAATTCATTCTTAAGATACTTCCCCAGATACTCCGTAACTTTCTTTGCGCCGGATAAATTAAGATGGTCTCCCTGATCCATGGTATCTGTCTTCCAGTCAATCTTAAGCCCTTTTGTAATCAGGTTCATATCCAGATATGTAAGGGATTTCTTTTCCGCATATTCCTGCAGCGTATTGTGCTTCTGGTAATTATAATTCTTAGGGGAAGGCGTGCTGACCAGGACAAGTCCGACTCCATGCCTCCGGCATAGCTTCAGGATTTTCTCCATATACGTTTCTACCTGTTCCGGCATTTTTTCTTTCTTTTCTGTCTTTTTCATGTAAGCTCCTTCTCGGTACGGTCTTACTCCGTCCCGCAGCTTAAACCCCTTGGAATCCTCCCGCACATACAGCTTGCTCATCAAATCTTTTTTCTCATTCTTTTTATCCAGTCTCCGGAACAATACGTTGGTCTCAAAAAGCACGAGCCTTGGCTTTTGAGTCTTGAATGCCAGCTTCAATGTTTCATAAGTCTCAGACAACATCTGTCCCGGCTGTCCGCATACATAGGATGTAATTCCATATTGGTTCCATAACCCTAAGGGTGAAACGGAACTGTACGTTAAACTGTCCCCGGCAACGAGAACGTCAATCGTATTTTTCGATTCTTTTCGGATTCCGGCTGCATTTTTATTTTGATTTTTATTTTGATTTCCATTTTCCGTCTGTGTCTTACTTTTTGCAGATACAGTGGACGAAAAAACAAGCAGACTTACCAGAAGCATTAATAAAATGAATCCCTTCTTTCCCATATGTTCTCTTTACAGATAAAGGGACCGTACACCTTTCGTACAGTCCGCTTTTTCTTCTGCCTCCTTCCTTTGTATTTCTTTCTATTATCATGGAAAAGTCTTAACCGTTCCTAAATCATTTCTTAACAAATCTAAATCCTATAGTTCTTTATATAAACAGTTTTTTTGCAAAATTATAAAGTGCATTCTGCCATACCGTATCCTCATGGCCTCCTTCCGTATCATAAAAAAGATGTTCTATGCCTTTCTCCTTCATAAGACCATGGAGCTTATAGGTAACATCTCCGCAGACATCATCAGATCTGCCTACCGAAAGCATAAGTAAACGAAACTTTTCCGCTGGAGGCACTAAATCCATTAAAAGCGGGTTCACATGGCCGTATGTCTCATCCGGCAACACCGATGCGGAGGAAAACACACCCACATAACCAAATAATTCCGGATAAGTAAACGCCATATACAAGGTATTGCGCCCACCCATGGAGTTTCCTGCAACCGCTGTATATTCCCGCCCGGTCTTTACCGGATAATGACTGTTTATATAAGGCATCAGGTTCTCCACCAAATCCTGTCCGGTAAGGTCATATGCCTGGATGGTCTCCGTCAAAGACAGCTCTTCCGTGTCCTCATCCCCATTGACCGCACTGTTAGGGCATATCACGATCATCTCCGGCACCTGCTCAAAATAATGCAGGTTCTGTAAGATGACATCCGCCGATTTATTCCGCCATGTGCGGTGGCTTCCGGTCAATCCGTGCAGAAGATACAGAACCGGATATTGTTTTTCTTCTTTATAATCCGCCGGCAGAAATACCATGGCATGCCGATTGGTTCCCGTAATCTTAGACGGATAGGTGATCTCTTCCGGATCCCTGTAACGATATCCCGCCTGCTTTTCTATAAAATACGGCTTGGGAGTCTCCCTGATGATTCCATCCGCGTCTTTTTTCTGCTCAAGCTGCCATACCTGTTTCTTCACCTGCCGTTCCTGTTCAATCTGACGTGCTATGCTCCCTACTATTACAACCGACAAAAGCCCAATAACAATCTTTTTTCTGTACAAATCTATCACCTTTCTTTAATGAAAGTAAGAAGCCTTATACTGTCTGCCCCGGAAATAACAGCAACACCCGGAATCTTTCTCCTTTCTGCTCCGTCATACATTTTCCTTTCATTTTTGCCATCATATTTTTAACGCTCTGTATCCCGATTCCATTGCTCTCCGTCTCTTCTTCCGGTTTCTTCACCTTATTTTCAAACAAAAATCCCACCATGTTCCCCTCTTCCACAGCAGAAACCGCAACCGGCATGGATGTATCGGCATATTTCATGATATTAGACGTCAGATTATCCATGATACGCATCACATAATCCGTTGAGATCCGAAGCCTGCTCTGCGGCCATTCCACCTGAAACGACACCTCAAAGCCCTGCTGCTTTAGATAACTGCAAGTCTCTGAAAACAGGTCATAGAACAGCGTTTCACAGGTTTCCGGTTCTTCTAACTGCACCTCTTCTTCTCCTGCAGTCAGGGAATATTCAAACAGATGATCTGTAAGCTGCTTCATCCTTCTTGCTTTCCGGTCAATCTTCTCCACATATTCCTTCCACTGTCCTTCGCCTTTATAGCTTCCTTTTTTTAAGATTTCCGTATACAGCATGATCGAAGTAACCGGCGTGCGCAGGTCATGGGACATCTCCGTAACAATCTTCTGGTTTTCCTGCACCATCCGGGCCTCCTGCCTGATCAGCTCCTGAAAGGACAGGCGCATGCTCTCAAGCCCTTCTGCAAGCGCCGCAAGCTCATCCTTCCCCTTTACTGTAATCTTATAATCAAGGCTTCCTCCTTCTAAGATTTCCACCTCATCACTCAATTTTAATATATATGCCATTTTACTGCGGATTCCAAACAGGACAAGAAGCAGGAACAAGACGAAAGACAGCGCCAGCTCTGCAAGCATTGCATAATTATAAAACTGATATGCATACATTCCGGTAATGCTTACTCTCGCCTCCCCATCTGCAAAGGACACGGTATAATAGACCTCCCATCCGTAATCATTGGCCTCAATATCCTCCTCCCACAGTTCCTGATCCGGATACACCGAATCAAACACCTGCATTCCGTCTTTATTTACACGGATGGAGACAATCTGCTGCTTCTGTACCCAGCTCTTTAACGCATCCGCATCCCTTGAGGACAATTCATTCTGATCAATGTACTGTTGCAGCTTCCTGATATAACTTTCATTTTTTCGTTCTTCATAATCCGAGTTATAATAAAAATTCTCAATGAGACGATCCCCTGCCCGATTCAGCACAAAGAATACAAGAACTGCCGCAAAAGCCGATATCACCAGAAGCCGCAGCAGCTGAAAGTATATGGAATCCTTCTTACTCGTTGTCCGCGCCAAATTTATACCCCTTTCCCCAAATGGTTTTGATATACTTTGGATTCTTCGGATCTTCTTCTATCTTCACCCTCAGTTTTCGGATATGCACCATGATGGTACTGTTACAGGAGTAAAAGTAAGGCTCCTGCCACACGCTTTCATATAGGTTCTGAGCGGAAAATATTTTTCCAGGATGCTGCATCAGCAAAAGCAAGATATGGTATTCAATATCAGACATCTCCTTTTCCACATCATTTACAAACACTTCATTGAAGGTCTCATGAATCCGGATTCCCTTCATCTCCAGGTAGGGTTCCTCCTCCTTCTCATTTCCTAAGTTCTTTCCCATATATACCTTGTACCGGCGCATTAAAGCCTTTACTCTTCCTAAAAGTTCCGCATAGGAAAATGGCTTCGGAAGGTAGTCGTCCCCTCCCGCCATCAGCCCGATGAGCTTGTCGGATTCCTGTGCCTTTGCTGTCAGAAAAAGGACAGGGACATTGGATACTTTCCGGATTTCTTCACATGTCCGAAGCCCTGACATTCCCGGCATCATCACATCCAGAATGACCAGATCCGTCTCATCATTTAATAGTTCCAGCCCTTTTCTCCCATTTTCCGCTTCCGACACATGATAATTCTCACTTTCTAACAGAATACGAACCCCTTCGCGGATATCCGCGTCATCCTCAACAATCAATACCTGCTCCTTTTCCATCTCTGCACACACTCCTCTCTATTTCTTCATATCCGGAAATCCTTCTGTTCCATGCAAATAATTTCTCAACGGATGACCTGCAGAAATACTTTCTGCAGTACCGACCGTTTCTCCCAGGCAAATCCTCATTTCCTTCCCATTTCTTGTTTGTCCTACAACATCCTCCGATAATTCCAATCGGTTCTTTTTTACCAGCACCAATATCGTAGAGCCGCCGAATTCAAAATATCCCTTTTCCTGTCCCTGAAAGACCCTTCTATTGCTTCGTAAGTTATGGATCTTCCCCACAAGCAGGGCGCCGACCTCCATCTGGACGACAGTACCGAACGCAGGGGTTGAAAGCACGATATACTCCCGGCTGTTCTCCACAAAAACCGGTACGGACGAGTAAGCCGCCGGCCGGACACAATGCAGGCATCCCTCAATTGCCCCCGATTCGACCCTGACTCCGTCGCATACATAGCAATATCTATGATAATCCTGGGGAGTCAGCCGGAAGATAAGACAAGTCCCTCCCGCATACTGTTCTGCCAGATCCCTGCTTTTCAACAGTCTCTCCAGGCTGTATTCTACGTGTTTGATCCGGTAAGTCAGATCATCTGCTACCGGATATACACTGAGATATCCGTCGCAGGGGCTGATCAGATGCATGGGAGTGATGTCAATTCGTTCCATACTGCGTTTTCTTGTAAAAAAATCATTGAATGAACGGTACGACCTGCCCTCATATTCCTTCATATCTATATGATGCTTTTTGATAAATAAGGGTACCAGCCATCTGGAAAACCGCGAATCCAGAAACTTTCCTACTTTTCCGGACACAGTTGGACGAACCAGAGGCCTTAAAACGGCACGGCCTGGTATCGTTCCATATAAAAAGCGAATCATTAGCGTTTCTTTCTTCATATTTCCATTCCCAGTCCCATTAACAGGATAACAAATTCTACGATTCCAGTAAATACAATTCCTATTTTTCCAAATAACTTTGGTTTTTTTACATGCAAGGGCAGAACAAATGCAGCCGCCAGCCCTATTAACAGCACCGGCGCCAGCCTGGATATGCCAAAGGATAACTGTCTCCCAATCACCAGAAATGCCGGCAAAAGAAGATCTACGGACGTAACCGGAAGCCCAAGATAACAGGAACGGCTTCCAGTCTCCGCCTGCTGCCGTTCCTCCTCCAGCACGTTGAAATATGCCAGACGGATCAGCGCGCACAGTACATACAGGCATCCCGCCAAAAATCCCAGATAAGTTTTCCCGCTTGCCATATATCCAAACAATGCCGGCAGGACGCCGAAACAAATCAGGTCGCTTAAAGAATCAATCTGAATCCCGAATCTTTTCTCACGGACATCCCTTTGCCTGGTAGCGGCAACCGTCCCGTCGAACATATCGCAGATTCCTGCAAACATCAGGCATAATACAGCCTGCCGGTATGTCCCCTCCATCGTAAAGATAATTCCGGTAAACCCAAACAACATTCCCAGATAGGTAAGCACCACCGTATAGTTATAATAACCGCAAAGCTTTTTCTTTTCCTCCATCCCTTTTCTACCTTTCTTATTTTATTCATTCCATTCTTTAAACAGCCGCAGCAGCGAAGAAAATACTGTACGCCAGAATACACCATGGTTTCCCCAGTACAATGATGGCTGCAAATTTACGTGCCGTCATTTTTGTGATCCCAGTGAAATAACAGAAGAAATCATCCGGGAACAAAGGCAGCACCATCCCCAGAAACAATACTGTCGTATAGGATTTGCTTTTTGCCGCCCACTCAGCCCATTTTTCATACCGTTTCCCTGGGAACATCCTGCCAACAATCTCTTTTCCAAACTTTCTTGCGATCAGAAACGCAAGAATGGAACCCACCGAAATCCCGATGTAATTACACCAGAAGCCGCCCATCCAGCCGAACATGACCGCCCCGACGATACATCCTAAGAATCCCGGCAGCACCGGAATGACCACCTGAAGCGCCTGGATTGCCGTAAGTACGACCGGCGCCAGCAGACCAAACCCCGAAATATAACTTTGAAGCGTTTCCACCGAATCAAATTTTCCGTCCAGATATGCTTTAAATAATGCCGCACAGAGGGCCAGACACAGGAGCAATAACAGCGCGGTCACCCATTTTTTCCATTGTTCTATCCGTTTTATGATCATTTTCCCCGCATCACTTTCAATTTTTCTGTCACTTTTTGTTCGAATTCCTCCGCTTCCTTCTCCCATGCGCTAAGAGCCGCATCTCCCCTGTGATCCGGAAGCTTCCACTCTGATTTATCTAAATACTCTCCCAGATAAGCCGTCACCTTACATGCCCCGGACAGGTTCAAATGGTCGCCTTTATCCAGGCTGTCGGTTTTCCAGTCTATTCCAATCTCCTTTACCGCCATATTCATGTTCATATAGGAAAGATTCTGCTTTTGGGCATATTCCGCCAGCGTATTGTGTTTCCTGTAATTATAGTTCTGCGGTGAAGGCGTGCTGAGCAGCAATATTTCCACATTCTTTTCCCTGCACATTTCCACGATACGCTCTATATAGCCTTCTACATTTTCGCCCATCTCTTCCTTTTGCGCCGATTCCTTCATATAGTCATCTTCCTTATAGGACTGTATCCCGTCCCGGATTTCAAAGCCCTTATAGTTTTCTCCTTTGTACAGCTTCTCCATCAGGAGCGGTTTCCAGATATCGTGGAACCGGAAGATCGGGAAATGGTAATTTCCCGCTTCTGCAACCGATTCTTTCAGGCTGTCAAGCTTTCCCTGCCCGCGGAACAATACGTTTGTCTCCAGAATCACGAGCCTTGGGGACTGCTTTTCAAGAGCTGTTTTCAACAGATAATAAGTTTCTTGTATCTTCTGCCCCGGCTGCCCGCATACATAAGAGGTAATGCCATGGTCTTTCCACAGGATAGGCGGTGCAATGGAGCTGTAGCTTAAACTGTCACCCAGGATCAGCACGTCAATAGTCTGGTCTGGTTCCCTGCTAATCCGGGAAATGCTTTTATTCCGTCCCTGTACCAGGTCTTCATCTTTTGCCGCTGATTCCATCCACCCTGATATCCCTGTTAACAATATCACTAATATCAAGATAAACAGAATATTTTTAAAAATTTGCATAAATCAAATCCACCTGCTGGTACCCAACGCCGTAAGCCCCAAAAATAATCACTGCAAAGATCAGCCCGTAATACAAAGCCCATCTCACAGGCGTCCGTAGTGTCTGCAATCCTGCCTCACCCAGCAGCTTCCTTTCCTTTATCATCCCAACACATGCAACCACCAGACATCCGGTCCCGATCGCCAGATAATCCGCCCCATCCAGCCCAAAGCCTAAGAATGTCCCGTCCCATAGTTTCTGGGGCGTAAACTCCCGGAACATGCTCTCAAACATCCTAAGTCCTGCCCTAAGCCCGTTTGCCCGGAAAAACAATTCTCCTGCGAAGATGATCACCCACGTCTTTAAAATCTGTGGGATCCTCCAGTAAAGCGCATGTTCATCAGCGTGCAAAAGCTTTAACACTTTACTCCTTACAGGCTCTAAGGCAACCCCGCCTAATAGGATGACAAAATAATACATACCGTAAAAGATATAATTCCACTGCGGTCCATGCCAAAGTCCGTTTAACAGCCACACCGGAAATAATGCAATGGCTGATACCCCAAGTTTTGTCAGATATTTCCCCAGATGTTTTCTTCCGAATTTATTCCACTTCTTTACCACAGACGACACAGACACCGGATAGAAAACATAGGTTTTAAACCATACTCCGAGGGTCATGTGCCACCGCCTCCAGAACTCTGCCGCGTTCCGGGAAGCAAAAGGCTGGTTGAAATTCTCAGGCAGTGTAACGCCGAACATCCTGCCGCTTCCAATGACGATATCCATGCACCCTGAAAATTCCATGTAAAGCTGTACCGTATATGCAACTGCCGCCGCTGCAATGACAATCCCATTGTAATTCTCATAATGATCAAAAACTGCTCTTACCAGCACGTAGAGCCGGTCTGCAATGATCATCTTCTTAAAAAGCCCCCAGAGGATACGCACGCTGCCTTTTGACAGGTTTTCACCTTTCAGGGAATTTCCCTCCCACAGGACGTCTGCGGTCTGGGCATACATGCTGATGGGCCCTTCCATGATCTGAGGAAAGAATCCCAGAAACAGCGCCAGCTTTCCAAGATTTTTCTCAGAAGGCACCTTCTCCCAGTAGACGTCTGCCATATATCCGATGGCCTGCAATGTATAGAAAGAAATCCCGATGGGCAGCAGCAGATCCTTTGCCGGAATCAGCGCCGTACTCCCTGATATCTCCATAAGCGCATTCAGATTCTTTGCAAAAAAGTTATAATATTTCAGCCATGCAAGGACTCCCACCAGTGCAAGGATACCGCCTGCCAGTATCCATTTTTCTTTCCGCTTATATTGCTTCCTGATCTCTGCCTGGTCCTCCTTCGGCGCTTGTTCCGCCTCCGTCCGGCATCTTAGCTTCATCCATCCCAGCCATATGCCGATATAGTGGGTAAATAACGTTGTCCCCAAAAGATACGCCACCAACCCTTTACTGATCAGCCAGAAGAAAGAATATCCTGCTGCCAAAAGCACGCACCACCTGATTTTTTTCGGTGCGAGCTGATAAGAAAAAAGCACCAGCGGGAGAAACAGCGCCAGATACACCGCTGTATGGTATGCCATGTTACTTCTCCTTAAGCCTTAAAATCATCTGGTACATTGCTTCTGCTGAGTTAAAGTTTTCTGCTGCCATCTCCGAAGCCTCAATCTCGATCCCAAACGCGTCCTCCAGCTCTGATACAAGGGTAATGACTCCGAAAGAGTCCAACAGGCGGTCATCGATCACTGCTTTTTCTTTTTCCCAGTTAATGCTGTCGTCAATCTCATTTAAAATTTTCATTAAAGTATCCATCTTCTCTCTCCTCTTCATCATCATAAATTTTCTGTATTCCAGTGATAGGTGTGGATTCTATCCCGTACCGGCTTCCATCCCATCTCTTTACTGTAAAGCAGAACCTCCGGAAGCTCATGGCTTAAAAACAGCGCCATTCCTTCTGTCATGGCATAAGCCCCCGCCCGCTCAAAGATCAGGACATTTCCTGCTTTCAGATTGCGGATAACCGCTTTCTGCATGAGTACGTCGTTTACCGTACACAAGCTTCCGCATACGGTCCACTGACATTCTGCCCCCGCCTGGCTCTTTGGCCAAACTCGGAATACAGGCTCATACATTCCCCGGATCTGACCGTCATAATTTAATTGGTGTATCCCGCCGTCCACAATGCAGTATCTCCTGCCATTGCTTTGTTTGATATCTTTAACGCTTGTCAGGTAATATCCACAGTCAGCGGCAAGGGCGCGCCCCATCTCCAGCATCACAGAGCCCTTCCATTCCATCCCTTCTACCGCCCTCACAAGCTCGTTTAGATCCGAGTCCCTGTGATCCTCCTGTCCTCTGAAATAAGGAACCGAAAGCCCCGGTCCATATTCCAGTTGTTCCAGTTGAAATCCGGTCCTTTCTTCCATCTCCCTTAAAAATTGATCCAAGCAGCCAAGTTCTTCTTTGATCTTTCCGGCATGTTTCTTCTGTGTGCCGGAAAAATAATGGATTCCCCGTATGTTCAGATACGGGCACATCTTTCTTATTTTAATGATATTATGGATAGCTTCCCCATCCATACCAAACTGGTTCCCGCTGGTCAGCCTTAGATAAACATGCACAGGCTTTTCTTTCCGCCCGCACCAGTCTGTAAAACAGTGGTACTGTTCAAGGGATTCTATGGTGTAAGTACATGCCCCGCCATAGGTATCCAAAATCTCACAAATATCCTCCTTCTGTTTTAATACGCCTGAAATCAGCAGCTTTTCCGGTGCAATTCCCTGCTTTTTACAGATCCTAAACTCTCCCATAGAGCACACTTCAATCCGGTCTGCCTGTGTTTCCATCTGCCCGACAAGAAAAGGATTTGCCTTCATGGCAAAGCATAAACCGGCTTTTCCTCCCAATGCTTTCCGGAATTTCCCTACGGTTTCCTTCATTTTATCAATATCAAACAAATAGGACGGCGTACCATATTTCATGATGCAATATTCCAGATGATCCATAATCATCACATGACCTCCTCTAACTTGCTTCGGAAATAATCCCGATCCGTTTTCCCGTTCTTCGTAAGCGGCATTTGGCTGATTGGTATGATCTTATGGGGAACCATGTAAACCGGCACTCTTTTCTTCATCTCGGTGCGCACCAGGCCCGTTGCAGCTTCACCAAGGTAAAAGGCAACTAACTGATTTTTTCTGTAATCCATCAGACAGCAGCTCTTCTCCAGCCCTTGTATCTGGTTCATTGAATGTTCAATTTCTTCCAGCTCAATGCGGTGCCCCATATGCTTGACCTGAAAATCCTTCCGCCCGCAAAAATAAAGTTCCCCATCCCTGCCGTAATATCCCAGGTCTCCGGTCCGATAACAGCGCACTTTTGGCTCATCCGGAAACGGATAGACAAATCTTTCTTCCGTTTCCCTGGGATTGTTATAATAGCCTTCTGACAGGGATTCTCCCGCCACACAGATTTCCCCTGGTTCTTCCGGAATCGTCACTTCTTTCCCCCCTTCATCTAACAGAAATACCCTTCTTCCTGGAAACGGTCTTCCTATGGGAAGCCGCTCTCCATCTTCATAGATACGTTTTACGGGATAATAGGTGCAGTTGCAGGTAATCTCCGTAGGCCCGTACAGATTGATGAATTCTGCCTGGGGAAGCGCCTCCTGCCAGAGCCTCAGCTGCTTTGCCGGCATGATCTCGCCGCTGAACATCACACGTTTAACATCACCCGGCACGCGGTAGCGCAGCCCTTTGAGAGCTGATACCAGCGTCAGAGCCGATACTGCCCAGATCAGCGTCGTTACCTTCTTTTCACAGAGATAATCAAGGAGTACTGGCGGAGTGCAGAACATCTTCTTCGGGATCAATACCAATGAAGCCCCTGTCATTACGCTTGTATAGATATCTTTCACCGATACGTCAAAATCAAAAGGAGCCTGATTTCCAATCCTGTCTTCTTCCGTAATTCCAAATGTCTCTGTAAAATGTGAGATAAAATCGACTACCGCCTTGTGGCTTACAACGATTCCTTTGGGTGTTCCTGTGGAGCCGGAGGTAAAGATACCGTATAACAGATCAGATCCCCTGCTCTTTTCCCTGATTTCCTTAAGTCTTCCTGCATCGACGGCTGCCTGCATCATATCTCCCAACAGACAGCTCCTTTTGCAGTACCCAGCTTCTTCCAGACGTTCTTCATTTTTATTATCTGTAATGATAAGTTCCGGCTCTAAGATTCGGAGAATCTCATTTAACCTTACCGCCGGCTGGGACGGGTCTATCATCACATAAAAGCAGCCTGCATATACTGTCCCGAACATAGCGGCCAGTGTGACCGCACTTTTTTCTGCCAGAATTGCAACCGGTTTTCCCATTTCGGTAAAATTCAAAATGGATGAACCCAACCTCCTTGACAGTTTTAAAAGTTCGCTCCAATTAAAACAAACATTTCCGTCATCCACTGCCAGTCTATGGGGATACTTCTTCTCTGCCCTTTCTAAATAATCCAGTATATGTTCCATATCATTTATTCCTTTCTTTTTTCTTTTGTTATCTCTAATTATCCCTGTAAAACCTAAACAGTTCCTTAATTAATTCTTAACAAATCTAAACCGAAACAGGAATTCTTCTGAAAGGAGCGCGCTTCCCATTGCCAATTCCTTTCTAACTCTTTATAATTTGAAACAGATGGGCTGTACGTACCCGTACAGTCCATCTGTTTTTATTGCTTTTAATTTGTCTCCTTATCTCTCGTACTATTGTTCCTGCTTGTCCCGATGTTATTCTTATCTGACTTCTTGCTGGTTGTTGCTCCTTTCTCGCCATCTTCCTTGGTGTCTTGCTGACCTGTCGCTGCATTGCCCTGATTCTGACCTTCATCTGTCTTATTCTGATCCGGCGCCGTTACATCGTTCTTATCCTCCTGGTCGTAGTCCGTCTTTGTGTCGTCAGCTTTCTTATCCTCCTGCCTTTTTGTCGTATTCTTCTTACCTGTTGACTTACTGGATTCCGTCTTTGTCTTCGGCTGCGTGGACGTTGATTTCTTATCTTTGCCTCCGCATGCAACCATACCAAGCGCCATTACTCCGATCATACAGAGAACAAGTCCTCTTTTTACCATACCTTTTACTGTCGTTTTTGTTTCCTTCATTTTGCTGACTCCTTTCACAACTTGTTTTTTATCTATGTTTTCAGGTTTTAAGGAACCTGTATCCTTACGTCGTTACATCTCCTTCCTGTATATTTCAAAGCTGTTTCCTTTGATGGTTCTTATTATCCCATCCAAATCTAAACAGTTCCTTAATGGATTCTTAACAAATCTAAACACAACAAGGTTAATCCCTGTTTTTCATTGGTATGGGCTTAACCCAAATTTCCATACAAGCCATATCCTCTGAATCGTAGTAATACTTTTCTACAGAGAAAGCCTCCGTAGTTAAACTGTGATGCGGCAGCCAAATACTGAAAAGATACTTGCTGGCCTGATTCAAAGCTGTTGTCACCAGATACTCAAAATCTTCTGCTTCAATCCTGCAAACGATGTATTCTCCTATTGATAGCTCTTTCTTTACAAAATCTTCTGGTAACGACCTCGGTAAATTTGGCGCAAGTCCACCCGCAAAATAAAGGAAAAAATCCCGCATGGTATCTTCCATATAAGACATTCCTATTTCTACACCGGTACTGAGATTATCTGCAACTAAAACCTTCTCCATGTGATAGCGTTTCCAAAGCTGTCCCGGCACATCTACACTTGTGCTTTCGCCAACCGGGATTTGTCTGGAAATGCATACTTGTGTTTCCAGACCGAGATAAATCTCCGGCTTCTTCAAAATCTTTCTTTGGATCTCCAAAACGATATTTCCTACCACCAATGGAATCCCTTCGTCTACCAGGACATAATTCATGGAAACCTCCGGTCTGTCAAATGTGTTAAGCATTGGCAAATCTTTCCTGTACTCTTCCGGTGTTATCCCATACGTTTCCTTAAAAACCCGTGTAAAATTTGCATGACTCGAAAAGCCGTAATCCAAGGCAACGTCCAGTATCCTCCGTTCAGTATTGCTCAAGCTTTCAACTGCCTTTGCCAGACGCCGGAGCTTTACATATTCTTGAACCGGCTTATTTACCAGCCTCTTAAATAAACGCTGAAAATAGAACGGGGATAAACCCGCAGTATTTGCCAGTTCTTCCGTCGAAATTTCTTCTGTCAGATTTTCCTCAATAAAAGCTAAAGATTGTTCGATTGCTTCCCATGCGTGCATCGCGGCACCTCCTATCTTTAATGCCCACATCATATCACGTTTTATTTTATTAAGCTTCTCACACAATGCGCTTTTTAATCACGAAATCTTACTCTTGGTAATGACCTGGCAACCTAAACTATCTGTAACTGTTCCATTGCTTATGGTAAAAACTAGAATTATTTTAGAATCTTTAAGAAATGGTTTAAGAATCTGTTAAGAATTAGTTGTTAGTCTATCCTGAAGGAGGTGAGACAATGAGTATTTTAATGATGCCAAACAATATGCAAAAAGAAAGAATGCGAAAGGAGGATATAAAACAGACGGATATAAAGGAAGATTCCGGAAAAATCAGTGATTCTGCAAATCCAGATAGTACATCAAAAATCATCAGGTTCCATCCTGTCGGCAGTTCTTCAGACACTAGTAAAGCTGCCCAGCCAAATAGGATTGATACACGGCCGGCATTTGACCGGTATATTCCGGAAAAATCTGTTGAGCAGAAATCTTATGGTCATTATAAACTGGTTTCGGATGAACGTGGTAACCAGAAAATCCAATTCTCGGAACCTGCTGAGAATCCAACTGGAAACTCTGAAGGAATACCTGCCGCGGAAGCCTCTGGCAGGGAAAACGCTGACAGCATCTCAAAAGATGGATTAAAAATCCAAAAATTAAAGAAGAAAAGGCTGGAGTTAAAGCAACAGATACTATCCGAATCGGATCCTCAAAAGGCTGAACAATTAAAAAACAAACTGGCGCTGATAGAAAGGAAAATAAAAAGCCAAAATAGTCAGCAATAAAGTTACATAATCCCCGTTGAATGGGTATACACACCTCCTTTGGGTTTGTCAAGTAAAGTGTGTAAGTTTTATAAAATTTCCTTACCGGCAGTTTTCAAAGCTGCCGGTTTTACATGCAGAATCAACACTGCTCATATTTGAGAATGCGTGTCTGCATCTTATCATCCATGGCAAGCTGATTACGTACTAATGCCCAATTGGCTACGGGACGGTCATTCCACTTTTTATACAATTCCACAATCCGCAGATAGAAGGCCTTTCGTACAGCGTCCTCATTGGGGAACGCTCCCTTTTCGTGACTTTCCTCAAACTCGAATTGACAGACTCTATGGCGTTTGTCGTGTACATCACCTTCCTGACCGCGCTCCCATAATTATAAAGCTGGGCTACATGCTGCCAGTTGCGTATCCATACGTCTATTGCTCCGGGATATTTTGACCATGCCTGTTTAAGACGCTCAAATTCAGCTTCCGCTGCTTTCAGACTAGGCGCTCCGTATACTTTCTTTAACTGGGCGCTATATGCCTTATAATCTTTTGATGGTATGTACTTGATAGCATTTCGGATCAGGTGTACGATGCATCTCTGCACGACTACATCCTGGAAGATACTCCTTGCCCCTTCTTCCAGACCGGATACTCCATCCATGCTGATAAACAGCACATCTTCCACACCTCTTGCACGGATCTCGTCAAAGATCTGCATCCAATAGTGTTTTCCTTCTGATTCGCCAATCCACAGCCCCAGCACGTCCTTTCTGCCGTCTGCGTCATAACCCAGCACCACATATACCGCACAATTTTTTGTCTCCATCTCTTTTCGTATGGTAACGTAAATACAATCGACAAACAGGAACGTGTAGAACTTTTTCAGTGGACGGTTCTGCCATTCTTCCGCGGTTCTGATCACCCTATCCGTAATTGTTGAAATGGTTTCATGGGAGATATCAAAACCGTATATATCTTCTACCGTATCTGCGATATCACGCTGGCTCATGCCTCGTGCATACATGGATAATACCTTATCTTCAATCCCGCTGACGTTTTTGGTACGTTTTGGGATTGCTTTCGGTTCAAAGCTGCCATCCCGGTCCCTTGGAACAGCAACATCCAGCTTTCCATAAACAGAATTGACAGATTTATGGGAATAACCATTACGCCTGTTTGTCGTCTCCTTTTCCCCGCGCTCATTACGCCCATACCCCAGATGGGAATCCATCTCTCCCTGGAGCATAGCCTCAAACATCGGCCCAAAGACGTCTTTGATAGCATCCTGCATTTCTTCCCTTGTCTGTGGCTGGTATTCTTCCATAATAGCCTTTGCGATTGCAGCCCCTCTAGTATTCTGACTATTTTTACGTGCCATAAGTGCTGTACCCATCCTTTTCTTCATCCTTTCTGTGAGTGTAGCACACTTTATATAGAAAAATAAAGTATGCAGTTAGATTTGTTGTATTTCTAACTTACACACTTTATTTTACACTCCCCCTCCTTTTCAACGGGGGGTTATTTATGTATTAAAAACTTTTACTTGCCCTTTCTGGCGGATAAATCCATCATAGACTTTTTACTTATTCTTTTGATATCTTTTAATATCTGCCGTGTGCCGGGTTTACTTTTATGTGATTTTCTCTCTTTTTCTTCTTCAGATTCTGTTTCAACCATTTCTTCCGAATCTCCGTCTGAATAAGTCGTCTCTATATATCCCAGAGATAGCTTTTCCTGATTTAATGCATGATCCACATTGGCAGAAAAATTCATCATAACCAACATAGCAACCACTAATAATTTATGATTTCTACTGATTAGATCACCTCCTTATCTACTTTAAACAGATATTTCCTGCACCATTTTCTCATCAATTTCACTGTTGCCGTCAGAAAACGGAAGACCGAATCTGTAGCGATTGAAAATACAACAAATAACATTGCGCACTTTTCTGACATTCCTGTGATTGCAAATAAATCCGGGAAAAAAATACTACATCCCAAAAGTCCGAGGATACATCCAATCCATACCGCGACTCGGACTTTATTAAAGGGCTGGCATATCCGGTATAAAATCATAAATCCGACAATAGCAAGCAGCATGGTTGCCGCTGTGGACGTATCCACAGGGTCTACGCCAAATACATGCGCAAACAATACCATCGCCCCAACAGCAAAAACATCTGTCAAACCTCCAGGCAGCGCCTTTATTAGGACGTTTGAAATAAAATGTCCCTGAATCCGCTCCTCATTTGGCTGGAGCGCAAGAAAAAACGCCGGAATTCCTATTGTAAACATACTGATCAGAGCAATTTGCGCAGGCTTCAGCGGATAAGTAAAAGAAAAAACTACCGCCAGTATTGCCAGCAAAAAAGAAAAGATATTCTTCACTAAGAACAGACTTGCTGACCGTTGGATATTATTGACTACTCTGCGGCCTTCCATTACAACAGACGGCATACATGCAAAATCTGATTCCAGAAGCACCACCTGGGAAGCCTGTACCGCCGCCTCGCTTCCCGATGCCATCGCAACACTGCAGTCTGCATCTTTTAAGGCAAGAATGTCATTTACTCCGTCTCCTGTCATGGCAACCGTCCTGCCTTGCTTTTTTAAAGCATGTACAAACTCTCTCTTCTGGGCAGGCGTGACCCTTCCAAATACTGTATATTTGCCAACTGCCCACTCAATATCTTCTTTTGTTCTAAGTGTGGCTGCATCTACATATAATTCTGCATTTCTTATTCCCGCTTCTTTTGCGATTTCTGATACTGTCAATGGATTATCTCCCGAAATCACTTTTACCTCCACCCCCTGTTCAGTAAAATATGAAAAAGTTTCCGATGCCTTTTTTCTTATTGGGTTGGTTAAAAGAATATACGCAAGCGGACGCACCTTTCCATTTAGTTTCCCATCTTCCGGCCTATCTTCGGATTCCCCAAATACTAAGACTCGATAACCTTTTTTCGCATATTTTGAGATCTCCCCTTCGTATTTTTCATATTCTTCCCGTAAAACGACTTCCGGCGCACCCAGTACATAAATTTCTTCCCCGAACACAGCGCAGCTATACTTTAATGCAGATGTAAAAGGAAAGATAGTATCCGCTAGTTTCCCGTTTTTTTCCGTAAAATATGCTTTCATCGCTTCCATTGTACTATTGTCACTGCTCATGGAAGCTACAAAATCTCCCACTACTTTCAAAATTTTCCCTTCGTCCTCTATCGAACTTTCCTTGTCGAAAGATGAAAGCACTTCTGCCGACATTATTTCCTTTACACTCATCTTGTTATCTGTAATCGTTCCTGTCTTATCCACACATAACACATCTACCCTTGCAAGTGTCTCAATACTCTTCATATCATGGAGCAGCACATTCTTCTTCGCAAGCCTCATAGCGCTTACAGCAAGCGCTACACTGGCAAGAAGGTATAATCCCTCCGGTATCATTCCGATAATAGCTGCCACCATAGAGGTAATACTGTCTCTCAACGTCTCGTGATTCATAAAAAAACCCTGAATAAAGAGCAGAAGTCCAATAGGCACCAATACAATTCCTACAAACTTTACCAGTTTATTCAGTGAGCGGATCATTTCCGAGTTCTCTCTCTTTTGCATTGTTTTGGCTTCAAGTGTAAGTCTTGAAATATAGGACGCTTCCCCCACTGCTGTCAGTCTTGCCCTGCATTCTCCTGAAACAACAAAGCTGCCTGACATTAATTGCTTGCCTTTTTCTTTCGTAATCTCATCGGATTCCCCTGTAAGCAGGGATTCATTCACCTGAATCTCCCCGCTCACTACAACTGCATCCGCACAAATCTGATTTCCGGCCTGAAACACCACAATATCATCTAGTACCAGTTCCTTTGATTCAACCCTGCTGATTTTTCCTTCCCGCACTACGAATGCATGAGGTGCATTCAGCATTGTCAGTTCCTCCAAAACTTTTTTCGCGCGGATTTCCTGAACAATCCCAATTAATATGTTTGCAATGATAACCGGCAGAAATGTAAGATTCCGAAAAGATCCGACCATACATAAAAGTGCTGTAAGTACTGCAAAAATAAGATTGAAATAAGTAAATATATTATCATGTACAATCTCTTTTTTCGTTCGAATAGGCGTTGACACTTCCACATTTCCCCATCCAGCACACTTATATTCCTGCACCTGTTTTTTCGTAAGCCCATAATCAGGATTTACCTCGTAACGCATAACTGGTGCATTTCCTATACTGCCTTCGTTTTGTGAGACTGCCGTTTCTCTGTTCATCCATCTCATATTTCCACCTCATTATCTTCGATTTCATTTTTCCATATTCAAGGTTTTTTTATTATAACAGAATATCCCTCTCCTATTCTTAACAGAAACTAATCAATTCTTAACAATTCTTAATGCCTATGAAATCTTGTGTAGATTTTTCTTCTTGTACCCTCTCGCTAATGGTCATACTCCCCCTCCATAGTACATTTACAATCATCCTAATATTCGCTATGTGATTATTCTAATGCTTGGGAGCCATCTATTTAAAGCTTCAGAGCCACCTGGATCCAGTGTATTTTAAAGCTTGGGAGCCACCACTATATATTGTGGTCATCCAAATATATTGCTTAAGATAAGATCCCTCTTTTAAGAAAACAAAAGTAAGACAGATTCTTGAACTTCTTCACAAGGATCTAAGTGCCAGAGAGATCTCTAAAACTTTGAATGTCTCTCGTAATTCTGTTGCATTTGTGAAAGAATCTTATGATAAATGTGACAAAGACTGGGATGAAATATGTCTGATGAACGATGACGAGATCTATCAGCTTTTTTATCCCCATACCTTCAGGCCAAGAAACAGATTTGCTCCAGTGGACTATTCGTATGTCCACAGTGAATTGAAAAAGGTCGGGGTTACAGAAATGCTGCTATGGGAGGAATACTGTGAAAAGTGTAATGCGCAGGGGCTTTCCCATTGCTGTTATGCTACATTCGCAAATGGCTATAAACGCTTTATAGCTGATAAAAATTATACCAGTCATATCGAACACAAACCGGGAGTAACTCTGGAGGTTGACTGGTCAGGTCCCACTATGAGCTACATGGATCCTGACAAACAGGAACAGCAAACGGCATATCTATTTGTTGCAACTTTCCCCTACAGCCAGTATACCTATGTAGAGGCTGCCGCTTCAATGAATCAGTCAGACTGGCTGTCATGTAATGTCCACATGCTAGAGTTCTTTGGCGGGACACCTGTAAGGATTGTCTGTGACAACCTAAAAACAGGCGTGATCAAACACCCGAAACATGGAGATGTCGTGCTGAATGATTCCTATTTATCTTTTGCAGAACACTACCAGGTTGCAATTATGCAGGCACAGGTAAAGAAACCCAAACAGAAAGCAAGTGTCGAAGGCGCGGTGGGAAAAATTGCAAGAAAGATCATCGGTATGCTCAGAAATGAAACTTTTCATTCTATAGAAGGGCTTAATTCGGCAATCAGAAAAGTGCTTGACAGGCTAAATGACAAACCCTTCCAAAAGAGAAACGGCAGTAGAAAAACAATTTATGAGCTGGAAGAAAGACCATATCTCAGACCCCTGCCAATGCTTCCCTTTGAGATCTGTGAGTGGTCATATAATCACAAAGTAGGCCCGAATTCCCATATATGGTTTCACAAGGGACAATACTCTGTTCCAAGCAGTTACATAAATAAATACGTTGATGTGCAGTATAACAGTTCTCTTGTTTGTATCTACGCCTCACATCAATTAGTAGCTGAGCATAAACGTATTCCCACAGGCATTCGGAATGCGAAAAGAACAGAGATGTCCCATCTTCCATATCCTATATACACTCCGGATACAATGGAATCAACCAACACAACACGCTTATGCCTTATGTGAAAAGAGCTGCAAAAAACAGAAAAAATGATCTTACAAAAAAGAATGTAAAAGATCATAAGCAGGGAATCGTAAGAGGTGCGGATTATTATAGAGAGGATGGTAGAAATTTATGAATACAGAGATCAAGAAACAATTATCAGTATTAGAACTCAGTGATTTAGTGGCTGTGATGGAGGCTCAAGAAAAAGAAGTATCTTTTGTTGACCTGACTTACAATGAGAGACTGGAACATCTGCTCTCAGCTCTAATAACAGAACGGCAGAACAGACTGATCACCAGGCTGACAAAGAATGCGGATTTAAAGTATCCCAATGCAAGCCTTGAAACTTTAGACTGTGATGCACGGGATATCAGTAGAGAGAAGATCGCAAATCTTGCAACCATGGGATTCGTAGGTGCTGCAACAAACCTGATCATTACAGGCCCGACGGGTGCCGGGAAAACCTATCTTGCATGTGTCCTGGGTGTAGAAGCATGTAAACAGACTCTCCGGACGTGTTATATCAGAATGCCGGATATGCTGGGACATTTTCAGACCCACAAAGATAACCTCAGAGAGCAGGTACGATACCGGAAGAAACTGGGAAACTATAAAGTGCTGTTCATAGATGAATGGCTGAACTATAAGATCAATGAGAAAGAGTCAAAATTCATATATGAGTTGGTAGAACAGCGTTGTGGAAATAATCCGACGATCTTTGTCGGGCAATACGAGGTCTGTGACTGGCATGAACGGTTAGGCGGCGGAACCCAGGCCGATTCTATTATGGACCGGATCATACATAACTCTTATTCCATACCGACTACCGAAAATAACCTCAGAAAGCTGTACGATTCTCAAAAAGCCAGAAAACTTATGGAGTCCTTAAACTCATAAAATCGCAGATTTATTTTTATAAGTGGCAGATGATAAATCAACCGTTAGCAGGAAACACTGATGACTCTTTAGATGCCACAACATTTATTCCTTTTATCAGGAAGTTTTTAATGAAAATAAAGTTAGACGAACCGACCATTCCTAATGGTATCTGACAAAAAATACGAAATCTACAAGTATTGCTTGATCTGGCAGACAATTTAAGGGATGAAATCCTGGCATGGTATACAGCCGAACTAAAATCTTATGATTTCAGAGCTGATGCACAGCAAGAATTATTTGATCTTGGAACAGGAACCACTGTTGAAGGGATCTCAGAACTTGCCATCATGGAGGCACTTTCCGAGCTTCAGATTTTCAATGAAGTAAGAAAGAAAAATATGAGATGAAATTTATTTGCCCTTAATTTGAAGCTGTTATTTTAAGCTTTGTTCAAGTTTTATGCAAAAGATTGTCTCGGTGATTCGATTAGCAGACAAAGAGAGGGCAGAGCCGGTCATCAAAGGTTCTGTCTTCTTTCGTTCGAAAAGAGAATATGCTGGAAAAATAAGATTTCGAGGAATTTCGTATCAACATAGCTGGCCAAAGGTCTGCTTTGTTATTTCTTAAATTTTATTCAGGAACATTCCTAAATTACTCTGGACAATTCATGATATTTTCAGTACAACTATATCTTGTATCTTATAGATGGCTCCCAAGCTTTAGAATAATCATACAGACCAAAATGGAACTTTTGTTCTGTACTTTTTTATACCTTATCGGACGGTAGCCCGCCCCGTCAGGGGCATGTATTACGGGATGCCCTGATGGGTATATCTTTTTATGCTATTCAGTTATGCTTTATCTTAGTTTCATGCAAGAAATTCTCTGATTTATTCTATATAATTATCTTTTGAAAAATCTGTACCGCTTTCACTTTCTTCTTTTGGGATTACTTCATCAATAAACGGCTGGAAATCGTCTAAGCAGTCCCCTATGATTTCCTTAATGCTGCCAAATGGCATAGAGGTATCCTTTAGGGTTTCGGCGGTATCTCCGTAAACATCTATGGTGATAATTTCTTTCGCATGTCCCATGAGCTGTGATACTGCTTTGGGATTAAAATTGTTCTTTAATAAGATAGTGCAGAAGGTGCTTCGCAGATCATGCCATCTTATATCGGGCAGTCCATTGTCCTCCAACATCTTCTTATAATGCCTCCAGTGAAAGTCCTTGCTTCTCGGACGCCCATAGGAGGAACAGCAGATATAATCCAAGCTTGCTACGGTATGCGACACTCTTTATGCTGCATACGATCTGTTGCTTTCCGCCGGTCTGTCTGAATGTCGTTTTTCTGTCCCTGCCCATCTCAGGCAGCATTGTTTCCCTTACTCTCCAAAAAATTCTTGTTCGCACTGGCAATTAGTTCATCGGAAGGCGGTTTGCTCACATATTCTTCCAACGCATATGCACTGTCTTCCCAAAAATTCGTAAAATCAAAGCCCTCAAACATATTTTCGGTTCCTTCCATTCTGATTCAACTTCGATATTCTAGTATGTCAAATTCTGATATTACACTTTCTGTCACTTCCCGATAACCTGAAAGTATGCGTTCTGCTTAATCACTTATTTGGACTATATTTTGTCCCTGTAACCAAACATAAAAACGGTATTCTAATACTTATTTCGCAACAAACAAAGGTCGTAAAATATGACAAAAGTACTGTGCTTATAAATATAATAAAAGTGCGATTTCCACATATTTCATACAATAGATACTGGAACAAAACAACCCATATAAAATGATAAATATAAAACAGAAAAGACCTTTTTCTCATGTAATTTGATACTTTTCCATTAAAACTCAAATATCTTTTTGCTAAACCTATTAAAGCAATTACCATAATCCATTCTGATACATGAGTGAAACCAGATAAGGAGAAAACTAAAAATTGTGTTTAAGACAACAGACACCATAATGTGGAGTGAATATCTTATTTGGAGGAAATAGAAAATGGCAAAATCATTATTTGAGGAACTGGGCGGCAGATACGAAAGGCAAGGCGATTATTTAATACCGTGTTTGTCTGTACCCGCCGAAGAAGAACAGCCCATAGGCATATGGGGACAGCGGCATATGAACTATCTGAAGCAGTACCATAAGGTTACATACACTAATCTTTTTACAAACGGCAGGCTCAACGCCTATCTTGTTGATGTAGACAGGCAGGCACAGGAACGCTTTGAAAGGCTCATAGAGGGCATGAAGCAAACACAAGACATAACAGAACAGCTAAAGGCTGAAAATGCCTTAGAATGGACAGGAAAAATGAATAACATAAGAGCTTGTGCGAGGAAGATTGTATATGATGAAATCATTTACGCATAGACAGCAAGGCGACAGGGAAAAGCTCTGTCGCTTTTCTTTTCGGGAAGCATCTGATTTAATAGTGATTTTTTTCTGAATATATTGACATGGCAGTAATGAGTTACTATGCTATTCGGCAGGAACTTGTTACTACTAAGTACAAAGGAAAAATAGATGAAAATGGATGAACTCTTTGAAGAATACAACTGTGATACCGAACACAGAGTACAAGCGATATTTTCAAGTATCTTTATACTACAAAATCGTATGCAGACAGCGGGTGAAAAACTTCAAACGGAAATATCCCTAAAGCAATGGTTATTACTTGCAATGACAGCTTGCTGTCCAGAGCCACGAACATTAACAAATATCGGAAACCTTATGGGCTGTTCCAGACAGAATATAAAAAAATTAGCTTTAACTCTTGAAAAGAAAGGATTTGTCCGTTTGCTATTAGAGGGAAATAATTCTGTCCGTATTGAGCTAACCGATAAAGCAGGTCAATATGCCGAAGAAATAGGAGAACGCCATTCACAGTTTTTGAAGTTGCTATTTACAGATTTCAACGAGGACAAAATAGATTTGCTTTTCCATCTTTATGTAAAATTATTTGTCGGCATAGGAGAAATTAGGCTAATGAACATTGGGAATGGGTAAACGTTTTTCATTATCACCCATAATTTGATTGCCGCAAACCGATTTAAGGATTATTTAATAACTTCTATGCTACAATCGAATCACAAAGCGAAAGGAGCAATAAAAAAATGTATTTACGAATACTAAAAAAAGACCTAAAGCGCAAAAGGGCAATGAACGTGATATTGCTGGTGTTTATTATACTCGCGTCGATGTTCATGTCCTCAGGCGTGAGCAACATCATCACCGTGACGACTGCGCTGGACAGCTATTTTGAAATGGCGGACGTACCCGATTACTGGGCGATGAGCGAAAACAAATCCTCAGACAAGGACATTTGTGGGACACTTGAAAACGCCTCCGCGATAGACGAGTTCCGTATTGAGGAGTACGTCCGTGTGTCCCAGTCCAATATTACGCGGGCCGGCGAACCGCTTAACGATTCCAACGCCAATCAGATATTTGTATTACAGAGCGACAGCGATATGGGGATGAATTATTTCCTGGACGACGAAAATATTCTTAAAAGCGTACCGAAAGGGGAAATTTACGCTACCCGTTTCATAGAGAAAAGCATGGGACTTAAGGTAGGCGACAAAATTACTGTCGAAATAGAGGGCGTAAGCCACGAATTTACCTTTGCGGGCAGTTTCAAGGACGCTGTCTGCGGCACGGAATTGATGGGCATTAAAAGGTTTATCATGAACGGCGAGGAATTTGACGAATATATGTCCGACGAAACGATGAAAAATATGTACGGCGGGAAATTCTTATACATACACACCGCCAATCTTGACAAGACCCTGTCCCAGATAGCGGATATATCCGACAGCTTTACCTTTGCGAGTGGCACGGATACACTGGGTCAAGCCTATATTTTTAACATGATAATCTTGGGTCTTATCCTTGCGGTGAGCCTTATTCTTATCATCATATCCTTTGCGGTACTGCGGTTCACCATAGCCTTTACCCTCTCCGAAGAATTCCGCGAGATAGGCGTTATGAAAGCAATAGGCATACGGAACATAAAAATTCGGGGGCTGTACCTTACAAAATACTTCGCCATTTCCGTTGTCGGCGCAGCACTCGGCTTGATACTCAGCTACCCATTCGGGAAAATGCTTATTAGTTATTCCTCGGAGTCTATTATAATAGACAGCAGCAATAACGGATTTGTAAACATTGCCTGCGCGGTTCTGACAGCGGCTGTGATTCTCCTGTTCTGTCTCAGTTGTACGGGCAGGGTGAGCAAAATGTCCCCTATCGACGCTGTAAGGAACGGGCAGACAGGGGAACGCTTCCGCAAAAAAGGCGTTATGAGCCTTGGAAAATCGCGGCTTGGCACGACGGCTTTCCTTGCCGCAAACGATATTGTAAGCAGTCCCAAACGCTACGCTGTCATTGCTTTTACGTTTTTTCTGTGTATGTCGCTGCTGATAATGCTTTCCAATGTCACGGCGTCTCTTATAAGCGGAAAGCTGCTGAAATATTTCGGGAATGCAGACTGCCACGCCGTTGCGGACATCGGCGACGAAGCTGTGAAATTTATGACCGTGGACGGACATGAAAAGGTTAAAAAATATCTTGATGATATGGAGCAGACCCTTGCGGAAAACGGTATGCCCGCGGAATGTATGACGGAATATTATATTTATACGATGATAAGATACGGCGAATATGAAAGCAAGACAGCTATACTTCAGGGTACGGGAACAACAATGGATATGTACGAATATTTAGAGGGTACTCCTCCCCAAAACAGCGACGAAATTGCGATGACAACCCTTTTGGCAAAAAAGCTGGGTGCGGAAATAGGCGATACCGTTACCTTGTCCTACCCGACGGGCGAAACGGCGGAGTTCATCATAACCGCTCTGTATCAGGCAATGGTCAACCAGGGCATATCCGTAAGGGTTCATACCGACTGCGATATCAACTATATCGCAGCAATCGGCTCCCCCGGTACGCAGATAAGATTTACCGACGACCCCGACGATAAGGAAGTATTAAGCAGAATTGAAAAAATCGAGGAGCTTTATCCTAAGTTTTCAAGCGTTAAAACAGCGGGCGAAACCGTAAAGGACACCACCGGAGTCGGCGATGCCATAGACGCGGTTAAAAAAATGTCCGCCGTCCTTACGGTAATTTTAGCCGCACTTATAACCGTGCTTATGGCGCGTTCCTTTATCGCAAAGGAGCAGGCGGAAATTGCCCTTTTGAAAGCCATCGGCATTAGGAACGCCAAAATATATGGACAGTACACATTAAGATTTTTCATTGCGGTGGCGGCGGCTGTACTTCTTGCGGAGTTTTTGGGTATGCCCCTTACAAAGCTTTGCTTTGACCCTATTTTCGGGACGATGGGGCTTGAAATGGGCGTAGAATATATGCAAAACCCTGTGGAGATATACGCAGTATTCCCCGTTATCGTCCTTACCGCCACAGCCGTAAGCGCGTTTTTGACCTCTTTGTACACAAGAAAAATCAAATCCTCCGATACAGCAAGCATTGAATAATGAAAGGAAGAATCAATTATGAATATTCTCGAAGTAAAAGACCTCTGCAAAACGTATATCGTAAACAAGCGGCAGAACAACGTATTGAAAAATGTAAATTTCACGATTGGCGAGGGAGAAATGGTCGCCGTTATGGGTCCGTCAGGTTCTGGAAAATCCACGCTGCTGTACGCAGTTTCGGGCATGGATAACTTTACCGCAGGAGAAGTGAGTTTCTGTGGGAAAAATATCGCAGGGATAGGAGAAAAAGAACTTGCAGCCCTGCGCCTTGACGAAATGGGTTTTATCTTTCAGCAAATGTATATGCTGAAAAACCTCACCATATTGGATAATATCATACTTCCTGCAACGCAATCCAAAAAGCAGCGTGAACCCCGCAGGGAAACGGCGCGGCGCGGCCAAGATTTCATGCGCAAGCTCGGCATTATCGACATTGCCGACAACGACATCAATGAGGTTTCGGGCGGTCAGCTCCAGCGGGCGTGCATTTGCCGCAGTATGATAAACAACCCGAAAATGATTTTTGCCGACGAGCCGACAGGGGCATTGAACCGCACTTCCTCCGACGAGGTAATGGAAGAGCTTGTAAAATTAAATTCTGAGGGAACAACAATCATGCTCGTTACCCACGATGTTAAGGTCGCGGCAAAATGTACAAGGGTCATGTACATTGTTGACGGGAACATAAAGGGAGAGTACGACTTAAGCGACTGTTCCACACAGATAAGAGAACGGGAGCGCGCATTGAATAACTGGCTTCTGGAATTAGGGTGGTAATATGGATATTCTCATTGTTGAGGACAACAAGGAGCTTGCCGACCTGCTGTGTGATTTTCTCCGTGCGGAAAATTATACAGTATCGGCGGTTCAAACAGCCGAAGAAGCCTTGCTGCTGTACAAAAGATACGGCGCAAGGCTTGTCGTGCTTGACATCATGCTGCCCGATAAGGACGGATTTTATGTTCTGGAAAAAATCCGCAGGTCGAGCAACACGCCCGTATTGATTGTAAGTGCGAAAACGGAAAAGGATGACAAGCTGAACGGACTGAATCTCGGCGCAGACGATTATATAGAAAAGCCATATGATATTGATATTATGCTCGCAAAAATAAGCGGGATTTTTAAGCGACGATACGCTCTTGACGAAATTACTGACGACAATATACGCATAAATAAGGCGAGCCGTGCCGTTTACAAAAATGAAAAAAAACTTGAAATGACCACGAAGGAATTTGAGCTGCTTCTGCTTTTAATGGAGAATAAGGGCAGGGCTTTAAGCAAGGAATACATTTTTGAACAGGTCTGGGGCAGCGACAGCTTTTCAGAACAGCAGACACTGACGGTACACATAAAATGGCTGCGGCAGAAAATAGAGGACGCCCCCAAAAACCCTAAAAAAATAGTTACCGTATGGGGGGTGGGTTATAAATATGAAAGCGTTTAACAAAATTTTCTCCGTAGTTGCGATTGCCGTAATCCTGTTGTTTGTTGTAGTGAATATAATTCTTGCCGCCGACAGAACCAATGGGAGCAGGCAATATCGAGTGGAGATAAGCCGTCTTGTCCATGAAATAGAAACGAATGGTTCTGCCGACATTTCCGAATGTGTGTACGTTACAAATATTGAACGATACGGAGAAAAATTTTACATCACGGACAGCGACTATGTTATCCGTGAAATAAACGGAGAACTTTATCGCTTTGATTACAATACTAACGGCTACTCCGACAAAACGCAGCTTACAGGAATTGTAAATGCTGTTCTCGGCGTTATGGCGATTTTAATCATAACGGTTTTGCTTTATATAAAATTCGCAATTCTTATGCCCTTTGAACGTCTGAGCGGTATCCCTTACGAGCTTTCAAAGGGTAATCTCGCCGCGCCGATAAAGGAAACGAAAAGCCGTTTTTTCGGAAAATTTCTTTGGGGGATCAATATTCTCCGTGAAAATATAGAACAGCAAAAGCAGCGCGAACTGGAAATGCAGAAAGAAAAGAAAACACTGCTGCTATCGCTCTCGCACGATATTAAAACGCCGCTTTCCGCTATAAAATTGTACTCGGCAGCACTGTCGAAAAATTTGTATTCGGACGCGGAAAAGCAGCACAAAATCGCTGAAAACATCAACGAAAAAGCGGAGGAGATCGAGGGCTATGTTTCACAGATTATAACGGCTTCAAGAGAAGATTTCTTCAGCTTTGAAGTGAATATGGGCGAGTTTTATCTTTCGGAACTTGTTGAAAAAATCGTGGGATATTACAAGGAAAAACTGGCACTTATCAAAACAGATTTTATTATCGGAAAATATAAAAACTGTCTGCTATCGGGGGATTTGAGCAGGAGCGTTGAAGTGATGCAAAACATTATGGAAAATGCCCTCAAATACGGCGATGGCAGACGTGTGGAATTGATTTTCCCCGAAGACGACGAATGCGTCCAAATTGCAATCATGAACGGCGGTTGTACGCTTGAGAAGGACGATTTGACGCATATTTTCAAGAGCTTTTGGCGCGGAGCAAATGCAGGAAACATTGGCGGCAACGGGCTGGGACTTTACATTTGCAGACAGCTCATGCGCAAGATGAATGGCGAGATTTTTGCGAAAATCGATAATGACATCATCACCGTCACCACAGTTTTCGCAAGAGCGTGAATGATTGAAAATTGAAAAAGCCATGCAAAGGATAGGTAAATATATGCGAATCAATCACACAAGAGAAATAGCTTATTATTCGAAAATAATAGAGAGGTATTTGAAAAATGAAATTAGAATGGATACGCTGCCCCATCTGCGGTAGTAAAACTCGTGACAGAATTAGATCGGATACGATTATGAAAAACTATCCGCTCTACTGTCCGAAATGTAAGCAGGAAACGTTGATTAATGTAAAAGAGTTACAAGTAACTGTCATCAAAGAGCCAGACGCTTAAGACGCAGAGCCGATGAACTTGTGAGTTTATATCATAGTTCGTTGGCTCTATTTTATTTCATAAGGTTTTAAGCCAAACGCCCACCAAATAAAAAAACGGCGTATGGTGGGCGGTATTGCTATGCCCGAAAAGACTTAACAGACACTCCCCAGACCTGTTTTTAAGTTTGGGGAGATTTTTTATGTTCTTTTTTCGGGCGGTTACTTATTTGTCCATACAACGCAATGTTCATCCATACATAGCATATCGGGGACTGGCAGGAAGCCAGTTAAAAAAATCCCTGCATATGTAAGGCTGCTTCTCGCCATGAAAACAGAAATAGAATATCCCAATGGTAGAAGCTGCATTTCCTACAACCGTAAAGGTCACAGTACCTTTGCGGTTTTTATTTTGTCAATTTTTATCGGAATACGCCGCAGGGCTTTTTCTGATGTTGGCTGCCGTTCGCCGCCTTTTCCATCTGCATTAGTTAAACAGCAATCTTCTTGACCTAATGGTCAAGAAGCATCGCAGGCAGAAGCCTGCTCAATTCAGATTGGAGGAAAAAGGAGAATGGCATACAACAACGGACGTGAAGACAGGAAATGGCGTATCTGGAAAGAAGCCGAAGAAAAAATATTGCGGGAACATGGAGTTGATGAAACCACCATTGAGCAAATCCGCATAGACGACAGGGCAGACTTCAATTCCAACAGGCGGTTTTACCACTGGTCAAGCAACTTCGGGGAATACCTTGAGGGAATGGCAGACAGGGAGAAGCAGGCGGAGGTAATGACCGTTGCCGATTTACTGGACGAAATTGAAAACGAAACCCTATATCGGGCATTGCTTACGGTGGATAGGCGTACCCTGCAAATCGTCCTGCTGAAAATGCAGGGCTATTCCACAAAGGAGATTGCCCCGCTTGTTGGACTGACAGCGGGGGCTATTTATGCAAGGTTAAACCATCTGCGGAAAAAGCTGCGGAAAATTTTATAAGCGTCTAATATTTCCCGCTTTTCTATGGACTATTGGGTGAGGGATAAAATTCCCCCGCCCAATTTTAAAAACGGATGTATAAAAAGTTTGTCCACAGGGAATACTAAAAGTTTTGCCAAATTTCTTGACATGGGTGCAGCCGCTATGATATTCTAAAATACCCACAAGGGAATTGGAAGATTGAAAATGAAATAAGCGCATAGATTGCAGAATGGATTGTCAGCCAGCGGACAAAGCTGACCGCCGCCGAAAATAAACTTCTGTTTTCGGCTGATGAGTGGAATCATGGTTTTGAATTTCAAAGCCGTTACATAGCATTGCGAATCCAAGCAGGAGAAAACACTCCTGTCATTCGTGATGCCGTGTAGCGGCTTTTTCATTTATCCAAAAGTCAAGAGAAATCGAATCCAGAACGGAGGTGCAGGGACATAGGGTTTTCTTTTCGGAGGGTAAGGCAGGCGTTAAAGATGCCGCTGCACAGGAAAATGCTCTGCGGCGTTGTCCACAGAGATAGCGAGCATCGGATTGTGTCACCCACAATCCCAATCCACGCCGCTTGTGGGCGTGGACTTACTCAGGGAACATCCCTGAATACCCTGTTAAAAATGAAATTCAAGACTGGAGGATAAGAAAAATGAGCAGAGAAAAATCAGAAAAGGACGCGCGGAATGTCCCGATTACCGTCCGATTGAACGAAGAAGAACATAAAAAATTAAAGCAGTGCGCCGCTGCCTGCGGTCTGTCCGTAGCCGAATTTATGCGCCAGTTATGCAAAGGAAACGCCCCACAGCCACAGCCTAAAACCGAGTTTTGGGAGCTGTTAAACAAACTCTATGAGGTGCATGACGCTTTCAAAAAGTGTGTTCCTTATTACCCTGCCGCCGCTGATACCTGTATGGAGATTGAGGATTTTATCTTAGAACTGCAACAGAAAACAACTCTCCCACAACGATTTAGCGTAGAAGAATTGACAGAACAGGGGGCAGTTTAATTTGGCAGTAACGAGCCTATGGCATGTCAAAGGGAGCATAAAAGACGTGATTGACTATATAGAAAATCCAGAAAAAACCGTGCCGAATCGAGATATGCAGGATTTTTTTGACGTGTTCTCCTATGTGAAGAATCTGTTAAAAACAAATGAGGGCGAGTATGTTTCCGCAATCAACTGTCTGAAAGAAACAGCATTACAGCAGATGATTTTGACAAAAAAACAGTACCAAAAGACAGGCGGATATATCGCTTGGCACGGCTACCAGAGCTTCAAGCCAAACGAGGTAACGCCCGAACAGTGCCATGAAATCGGGTTGAAGCTAGCAAGGGAGATGTGGGGCGACAAGTACCAGATAATCGTTGCCACCCACCTTGACAAAGGACATCTGCATAATCACTTCTGCTTTAACTCCGTTTCTTATCTGGATGGGAGCAAATATAATTACTCAAAATCGGAGCAGAAACGGTTGAGGGAAGTGTCCGACCGATTGTGTTTTGAGTACGGATTGTCAGTCATAGAGCATCCGAAGAAAGCCCCGTCAAGACCGCTTTATCTAGATGAAAAAAGCGGCAAACCCACACGCTACAACGTCTATCGGGAGGATTTGAGGGAGGCAATCAACGGGAGCAGGGATTTACAGCACATGATAAAATACCTTGCCGACAAGGGATATGAGGTTGATTTTTCGGGCAGCCATTGGAAAATGAAGCTGCCGCAATACAACCATTTCACAAGGTTAGACACGCTTGACGAGCGGCTGACTCCCAATTTCATACAGTCATGTTTAAAGGGAGCATACAAATTTGGGAACTACAAAGCAAGGATTTCCTACTCCCCGCATATGCCAGAGCAGTATAAAAACGCATGGAAACCACACCAAAAAACCACGGGGATTTTAGCATTGTACTATTACTGGTGCTATCAGTTAGGGATATTCCCCAAAGGCACGGACTACAAGCCGACAAGCCCGATGATGAAAGAGGAGCTTCGGAAACTGGACGAGATTACCGCACAGGTGCGGTATATGTCAAAGCATAACATCTCCACCCTCTCCGACTTACACGCCGACAGGGAGCAAAACCAGAGTGAAATGAATAAACTTATCGACTACCGCCAGCACTTGCGGAATAAGGTACGCCGTGCCACACCAGCCGAAAAAGAAACACTCCGAGCCGAAAAACAGGGCGTGACGGAGCGGATAACGGAGCTTAGGAAGCGGCTGAAATATGCAGACGGGATTGAGAAACGCTCCGCCCACATTGATGACTGCTTAGACCAAATCCATGACACGATGGAAAATCAGCGTCCAAACCGACAGAAACAGCTAATTAAAACAGACCGCAGGAGGGAGGAATCATTGCGATGAGCAGACTGTCCGAGGAAGAAATACAGGCGATTATGGAGGAATACAAGGACATCCCTATGGTAAATCCAGATAAAATATATCCCCCTCTGCCGCCTGTCCAGAACGTCACGCCCCTTGTCCGCATCCCAGAGCCGATGAGCATTACCGAGAAAATCGGCGGCACGGAATACACCGTCAACGCCCATTTCCGAAAAGACGGGCGGGATTTGCTTGCAACGCTTACAGATATTTTTCGGCGCAGCGCACGGGGATATGGATTTTATGATGATGGGAATTGGGGTGATGATGACGGGGAATAACAGGCAGCAGAAGAATTATCACTTTAAAGCGTTGAAGTTTAAGGGCAGATGTGGTACACTGTACCTACACTTCACAATACCGTGTCTGCTGTCGGAAAGGAGAGCTTTATGAAAGGACAGCAGGAAGAATTCACGGCATTGTATTGTAGGTTAAGCCAAGACGATGGGCGGGAAGGTGAGAGCAACAGCATTGTAAACCAGAAAGAATATCTGATGAAATACGCCAAAGAGCACGGTTTCCCTAACCCGAAATTCTACGTGGACGACGGCTATACGGGTACGAATTTTGACCGCCCTAGCTTTAAGGAAATGTCGGCGGACATTGAAAAAGGGCTTGTAAAAACGGTCATTGTCAAAGACTTATCACGCTTCGGCAGGAACTATATTGAGGTCGGCTCTTACTCCGAAATCATCTACCCAGAAGCAGGTGTGAGGTTTATCGCCATCATGGACAACGTGGACACGGGCAGCCTTGAAAGCAACGAATTTGCCGCCTTTACCAACCTTTTCAACGAATGGTATCCCAAAAGCACGAGCAAAAAGGTAAAGGAAGTCAAGAAAGCAAAAGGGTTTGCGGGGGAGCATTTAGGCGCACCGCCCTACGGATATTCGCGTAATCCAGATGACAAAACCCGTTGGCTTGTGGACGAGGAAGCGGCGACAGTCGTCCGCAGGATATTCTCACTCTGCATGCAGGGAAAAGGCGTGTCAGCCATTGCCACAGCCCTCTGGGAAGATAAAGTGCTTACCCCGTCAGCCTACAAAATGTCAAAGGGAATCGGCGTTGCAAAAAAATCGGGACATCCCTATAACTGGGAGCCAGCCACGATTGCATCCATTCTGGAAAATGTGGCGTATATCGGCGTGACGGAGAGCTTTAAATCCACCCGTTTAGGCTTTAAGAGCAAGAAACGTATTCCAACCGCAAAGGACAGGCGGACGTATATCGAGGATGCCCATGCCCCCATCATTGACAGGGATATGTGGGAAAAAGTACAGATGATACGGGAAAATAAACGCAGACCGACCAAAAGCGGCGTGACAAGTATCTTTTCGGGGCTGCTCTATTGTTCCGACTGCGGGGCGAAACTCAGCTTAGCCACAGCAAACGGATATGAGCATTTCCGCTGTTCCATGTATAAAAGGACGAGCAGGGCAAAGGAATGTACGCAGCACTATATCCGAGAGGACGCATTAAAACAGTTGGTCTTGAAACAGCTTCAGCATTTCCTCTCCTATTTACAGCAGTTTGAGCATGTGTTTATCCGACAGCAGATTGACGCCACCCTTGCGGAACGCCGATACGAGTTATCCGCAAAGCAGAAACAGATAGAAAAGGACGAAAAGCGGATAAAGGAACTTGACCGCCTGTTCCGTAAAATCTATGAGGATAATGTCAACGGAAAGCTGAATGACGAACGCTTTTACAAGCTGTCAGACGGATATGAAGCCGAGCAGGAACAGCTAAAGCAGGAAATCGAAGCCTTGACAGCCGAGGTCAGCAAAGCCGACACAGAAGCGACCAATGTCGCCAAGCTGATAGCAGTCACCAAGAAATACACCCACATCGACGAGCTGACGCCCGAAATCCTAAACGCATTTGTGGATAAAATCGTAGTCCATGAGCGTGAGAAAAAGGACGGGAAACGGACACAGCAAATCGACATCTACTATTCCTATGTCGGGATTGTGGACATCCCCACGGACGAGGAAATGCGGGAAATGGAACGGGAATATATGCAGCGTACCAAACGTCAAACCGCCTAAATATAGGCGTGGCAGGAGAAAATCTATGCTCCTGCCGATACATATCTATTTTTATCCCTATCTGGTTTAACCCATATTTGGTAATAGTATTAAGCAAAATGTATTCTATATCTGCCCAAATAAAAAGATATACATTGAGAATAGTTGCTACTATTCCGATACCGAACAATAACCAGCTATTCTTATCAGCTATGCTTATTATTTTTTCATCAGCAAAAACAAAATACCCCATCATAAAGAGGTATGTATACTCTACAAGGCTTTTTCCACCTATGGAAAGCCATTCACTCAACAATGGTAATGGTAATCCCAAAATAAAAACAAACCAAAATGGAATTGATTTTTTTGTTGTAGAAATAACCTTTTTCATTAGTACGGATACTCCAACACTCACAATTGAAATAACCAACAAATACAACAAAAACCAGAATTGTCCTACCGAAAATCCTCCATCAGCACCTGTCAAATCAGTATATCTTGTATAAAATACGGCATAATGTTGAAAGAACCCTTCACTATAAGAACAATTAAACTTATCAGCTATATACGACATTATAGGCATAAAGACTATTGTTCCAAACAAAAACGGAATAAACAGTCTTTTTGCTCTTTCAATAAGATATTCCTTATTTGTCCTCTTTTGAAGTGCATACTTTGTACTTATTCCTGCTAACACAAATAGTAGAGGCATAAAATACGGACTAAAAAAAACAGTAATACTACTAATTAATCTGTTCCCTTCAAAAAATATATAATTTGGTTCACCCCAAACATTCCATGCCTGTGTTGTATGATATGGTATAAGTATCAAAAGTATTATCCATCTTAAATTATCAATATAATGCTTATGCATACCTGAATTTATATTTTCTCACCCCCAAATTGTTATCCGTTTCTGAACGGATCATCTGGGTCTATAAGCCAACAGTTATATCCATCAATATATGCGCCGCCAGTTATGACTGGAATGATAGCGTCGAAGTTACCGACTTTGGCAGTACGGTCGATTCTGCAAGTGAATCTACATCCCAAAATACTATCATATTCGAAAGCGCCACCCTGAGCGATTTCGCCAGCAGAAAATTTCTTTGCAGCCATTGCGGTGGTTCCCGTCCCGCAAGGCGAACGGTCAACCTGACCCTCGCCAAACACAGCCATATTTACAGTTCTACCGTTCGGTTGCTTCTGATACAGATCAATTACATCGATAGTATGTTCTTTCCATCCAGTTTCATACCGAACTGATCGGCATCCACCAGCGCACAAAAGCTGCCGCTAAACTCCAGGTCGTATTGAATAGTACCGTAACCCTCAACTACTGTGGAAAGCCCCTCACGATATGAGAAAGTAGGAACATTCTCAAGATCTGCCGATACTGCTTTGCCATTCCGGATATTAACATTGATTGAAATCATTCCGGCAGGCGCATCGAAACAAACATGTGTTACAGGTTCAGTCCTCTCACCAAGTCCTGCCTCAACGACAGCAACGGCAGTTGCGATAGCACCATGACCGCACATATTAACCACTCCGCCGCTCTCCAGAAAGAGGACGCCAAAATCTGCCGCGTCGTGGACTGGCTCAACAAGCGCCACACAGAGCATATCCTTGTGGCCGCGCGGTTCAAAATACAGTGAAGTTCTGATATAATCGCAGTGCTCCATGAAGAACTGTTTCTTCTCCATCATCGTCGTGCCTTCAACCATTGGAAGCCCACTCAAAATAATTCTTGCAGGCTCGCCTTCCGTATGGGCATCCAACACTCTGAACTCTTCGTATTGATTATGAAACTTAGGCGTCAAATCCATTGATTTACCTCCCTTGTACTTACAGGCATTCCTCTTACCTGAAATAAAATGCCATTTACATTATAGCAAAAATCTGCAATAAATCAATGGTCGTCATATACCATCGTCATAAGCGACAAAACCGCAAAAAGCAAAATGGATGGAGATTTTCGGAAATTTGTGAAAATTTTTTTGTCCTATTCATTTGTTAATGTAGGTATCTGATTCATTCTAAAATACCTCCAGATAGCTTTTTACGGTTTTTCGTATTGTGGTATGTCCTTAATTTTCTTAGCGGGAATACCACCGACAATCATATTTGCCGGAACATCCTTCGTAACAATAGCTCCTGCGGCAATTACTGCGCCATCACCAATCGTCACACCAGGCAATACCATCGCATTTGCTCCGATCCATACATTCTTTCCTATGTAAATAGGTGCAGGCTCCAGATTTGCACGCTCTTTTGGATTCATGCAATGATTTAAAGTCGCAAGCACCACATTATGACCGAGCAATGCACCATCATCAATAGTAATCCCGCCTTGATCCTGAAATTTGCACCCGCTGTTAAGGAAAACATGATTTCCAATCGTAATATTTTTTTCCGCAGTCCGTATAAAAGGGCGGGAATATGTTAAGTGTATCGTTCACTGGCTTTCCTGTTAGCTTAGCGAATATTTCTCTTATTTCCTCCGGCGTGCGATAGCTGTTGTTAAGTTCCGCTGTCAGCTTCAGCGCTTCCTGTGAAAGCATACACATGTACTGATGGGTTCCCGAACCGGCGGTTATGGTTTTTCCGCTGTCCATATATGCAATAAAATCCTTTAATTCCATATTATCCTCATTCCCTCCATTTTGTTTTGCATTATCCTAATGAAAATGTAACGGTAACATCACTGCTTCCAAGGGCATCTTCCCAGCCGGACAGATCATCTATCTTACCAAGCCTTGTGTAACTCCACGAATTAGAGCCATAGAAAATGACAATCTGATTTCCGTTATATAAAACAATATCTCCAGGCTTCGTTGTTGTCTGACTATTGCTGGTCGGCAGGCTTGTTCCCAAGGAACCGACCTTTTCAAAGCCGGAATAATCGCTCATCTGAATCACAACCGGCGCTTCACGCATCATATCCACGAGAGCTTCCACCGCTGCATTACTTTCTAAAGTTACTGTAAAACTGCTATTTCCAATTTGTAAAGTCATTTTTTCCACTATGCTTTCCTCCGTGGCAGAATTATCATTTGCTTGTGACTCAGACAGATTTGATTCTTCCGGCATTTTCGGCTGCGATAAATTTGATGAATCAGAGTTGTTCAAAAGCGTAGACGATTCCTCACCATCCAACGGCGAATTATCAGTTTGATTGGGCGTAGACTCGTTGTTTGCCACAAAATCTTCTGTGTCAGAACCCATATCACTTGAATGCCCGTTATCGGCAACCTGCGTTGCTTTACTGCTCGGCGGTATGAAGGCTTCGGTATTGCTGCCGTTTTCTATACCTGAACAGCCAAATAGAAAAATCGCTATGACTATAACGCAGAACAATAGTTGCAAAAACTTTGCTCTCATCTTAAATCGCCCTCCCCATTTCGTAAGTCTACTCTAATGCAGGTTGACCGTCTATTTCTCCGACACCATTTACGCCGCCTGTGAATACCGTACCGGCAAGGCATGCTTTCGGAAAACATTCAATCCACCCGCCAAGACCGCTGTTTGCACGAGCGTCCACACCTTCTTCGTCCTCATGCACAGTAATCGCAGATTTCTTTTTTACAAGCCTCGGTTCCCACAATCACTTCTCCGTGTGCATTTTCAATATCCATAATCAGTTCACCGACTTCGGGTACATAGATATGACCGGACAGAGGATTTTTAATGCTGACAATCGGGGCGGTGAGCGTCGCTTCTACATCGGATCGCTCGAAGCTCAAATCGGTATCCGCCATCTCACAAGCAATCAGCTTCAAGTTTCTGCAGTAGCAAAGAGGCTGTGTACCAATGATTTTGCAGTTTTCAAAGGTGATATTTTCGCTGTACCACGCAAGATATTCACCCTTTACAACGCTGTTTCTGACTGTGATATTCTTTCCATGCCAGAAAGCATCTTTTGTATCGAACACACAGTTTTCAAAAACGGAATCTGTGATGTACTGGAAAGAGTATTTGCCCTTCATACTGACATCACGGAAATTCAGGTGGTCGGAGCGCATCATAAAATATTCGCCCAAGACGGTGCAGTCCTCCATTTCAATCCCACGCACTGACCAACCAAATTCGGGTGAAATGACATCGCAGCCCCGCATTTTGATATTGGCACATTCCCGCAGAGCCTTAATTCCGTGGAGCTTGGTATTGTTAATCTCCACATTTTCAGAATACCAAAGTGCGGCTCTGCAAAGCTCGGTCATCTCCGAGTTTTCGATTTTCAGTCCTGTATCATGCCAGAATGGATAGCGGAGGTTGAAAAAACAGTGGTCTACGGTAACATCTCTGCTTTCCTTAAAAGCGCTTTCCCCGTCGGCAGGGCCGTCAAAGGCACAGTCTTGAACAGAAAGGTCATAAGCCGCATATAACGCCCGTTCTTCGTCAAAGGTTTTATTTTTAATCGTTTCCATAATAAATACTCCTTTCGGTTATTAGTTTGTTTTTGCTCAATTTTCCTCTTTTCTATGGGTAAGTTAATCACCATCGCTAATCAATACAATTTTGTTGCCCCAGCCCTCCAAAACAGGATTGTTTTCAACTGTACTGCGAAATTCCTCAGTATTATTGAAATATCCAACAGGGGTATATTCACCTGTCACTTCGGCATCGCCATAGAACAGAACAATTCGGTTAGGTTCAGAATAGTAAACTGTTCCTGCCGCTTCTTCGGTAATCGTGTCAGGATCAGACGGGATTTCATAACGAGAGGGAATATCGTAATACTGCATAACCTCCCAATTTTCGTAATCGTCATAATGATAGATCGGCAATCTCCAATCAGCCGTTCCTAAGCCAGTGGAGCTTCCATAACTCGAATATCATTTTTATATAATTCATGATTCCTGTCCTCCTGTAACCATGAAAGTATAAGCAGTGTTATAATCCTCACGGTGATAGTACCTAACCTCGCCGGTGGTTTGGTTCATCACAATGCTCCATTCCGTAGCTTCAAACTCTCCGAAATTGTCCTTGTTTACGCTGTCAAGAGCGTCTCGGACATCGTTCATCTCCATTGTTTCGGAATCTTTAAGGCGATTTATCAGAAGCTCGTAACGCTCATGGGATTGCTGTGTTCCAATTCCGTTCTTTTCTCCTTCGGACAGATAAAAGTTTGTGACTGCGGGTGTTTCGGTAACAAGCATTTCATTGTTTACATATTCCACTACTACGCTTCTACCTGATTGATCTGCGATGGCGAAATGCACCATATACCCAAAAGAAGCGTGCAGGTCATAACTATTTAGTAATTCAATCGCTTCCTCAACATCTGCGGCCTGATCTAGCAGCAACCGGACAGCCGTTGTGGTTGTAACATCCGGCTTATCCGTATTCTGCTCAATGGTAGTATTGTCTTGAATCATATTAACGGAAACTGCAAGTCCCATTTCATTTAGTCCATCAAGGGGCGCATAAAGTCCGGCGAGCGCCTGTATCTCATCGGGCAGTGACGACAGCCTCAGCCCGCTTACTGTTATAAAATCCATATTAACAGTAGAAATGGAGGCGTATCCATTCTTCGGCACATTTTGGATAATCATCGCATGACAGGTATTCCAGTCGAAGTTTCTGCCAAACAGTGCATTGCCGTTTTCATCTTTTACAGCCAGCGTACTACAGCCAAATGGATTGCCGCCAAACAGCAGAGTCCCAAAATCCGCAATCCCGCTTTCCAATAAGAATGACACGACCTCGGCATCCGATGAAGCGCCGCCTTGTTCTAAAAACTCATCAAATCCATAATCCCCTATATGTCTGACAGCCGATAGTCCGCCCGTTAATTCGGTAATTTTCTCCGATAAAACAATTACGTTTGCTTGTTCCTCACCCTGTATATGGGATGTTACATGGTTACCATTATCAATAGGTACTATTTTAAAAACCGTTGTTAGGAATACGACAGCCAGTAAAATAATAAGTATTCTTTTCATCGTAAACGCTCCTTAGGCTAAATGCGTTTCTGATACCTTTATTATATCTGCGGTTTAAAGAAATAGCAAATACTCATATTAAATACGCTCCCATAGTTGACAGGCATACTAAAACATGTTACATTATAAACAGTTGAAGGAGGACGCTTTTATGGAACTAAGAGTATTACAATACTTTTTGGCGGTAGCACGGGAAAACAGTATTTCCGGTGCGGCAAAATTTCTGCACCTCTCGCAGCCTACGCTGTCCCGTCAGCTCAAAGAGTTGGAGGACGAACTTGGAAAACAACTATTTATCCGTGGAAACAGAAGGATCACCCTTACCGAAGAGGGCATGCTCCTCCGCAAGCGGGCCGAAGAAGTAATAGAACTGATTAAAAAGGCAGAGGACGAAATTACTGCATCCTCTGCTATGCTGGCCGGAGATATTCTGATTGGCGCTGGAGAAACGGACGGAAACCGTTTCCTGATAAAAGCTATGAACGCCATACAAAAGGAATATCCGCTTGTGCATTTTCACATTGTAAGCGGCGATAAAGCAATAATTACAGAAGCTATTGATCGCGGCTCTATTGACTTTGGAATCGTTTTCGGAAATATAGATACTGCAAAATATGACTCCATACCAATTCATTATAAAGATACCTGGGGCGTTTTAATGCGGCGTGACGCAGAACTTGCCAAGAAAGAGTTTGTGACGGCAGAGGATTTAATGGATAAGCCTCTGATCATTTCAAGACAGGCATTTCAAAATTCAGAATTAAAAAATTTCTTTCACATAGAACTGGAAAAACTGAATATTGCAGCCACTTACAGTCTACTTTTTAACGGTTCTTTAATGGTGGATGAGGGAGTTGGATATGCGATATGCTTCGATAAACTTGTGAATGTTTCAGGGGATAGCAATTTGTGTTTCAAGCCGCTTAAACCAAAGCTTGAAGCCCACATGAGTATCATTTGGAAAAAGTATCAGGTATTTTCAAAACCAGCACAAAAGTTCTTGCAGAAATTACAGGAAACAAATACCTACAAATAGAAATTCTGGTTTTCGCTATACCTATGCTAAGACTTTTGATTATACTTCAAGTGGGTTCAAATGTTTGCAGGAAGGGTTCACATTCAAGTTTCGCTTCCCAAAAGAGTATAGATTGCCGCAAAAAGAAAAGGGCTTCCGGTTACACATGATATGCCGAAAGCCTTTATTTCTATCTAATAGCCCATTTTGATACAATTTTATTATCCCTATACTTTTTTATTTTGCCTTCAAAGGGGGTTCAAGAAAAAAAGCCGCTCTACCAAATGTTAAGTAGATTTTAATCATTTTGTAAGTAACCCACTCCTTTGGCTTATACGCTTCAGCTCTCTTGGCGATATGATCAAGCGGCACTTTGCCCTCACCCTCGCCAAACTCACTTTTACGTTGATTACGCTGTCGGTTTTTTGTGGGAAAGCATTACAATAGTCTCCACATGTGTCGGAGCTACTATGTAAACACAATTTTTCAGCCTCGTCACTCATATAGGAACACAATTCTGCGTCATTATGTACAGCCGCAGCGTTTTTACGCTTTGGCTTAAAATCCTTTCCATTAAAATTAGAGTGGATACCAGTTTTATACACAAAGGTTATCTTCAAAGGCTCCTCCACTCCCTCATCATTATAACCTCCGATGACTATTTTTTCAACTACGCTTTCAAAAACCACCCTGTCGAAGTTCTCCAATATCTCCCCAGAACCTAACACTTTTCTGAACTCCCTTAACCGTGTTCTGGTGTTATCCTGATTCCTGCCCAATTCCATCAACCGCTCCTGTTCCTCTTGGAGCTTCTTCAACTGCTCGGACAGCTCTTGGTTTTTCTTTTCGTAAATATCCCTGTCGATATTGTTATCAAGCCTTAAATCAAGCAGCTTCTCCTTACGCCTGTGCAGGTCAGCCATTTCCTTTTCAATCTTAGGCAGACGCTTCAGAGAAGTATCGTCATTAAGGATTCCCTCAACTTTTTGCAGGAACTCATCGACAATTTCCTGCTGGTCTGTGCATAAAAGCTGGTAGCTCTTTACAAAAGCGTTCTCAATCACTTCTTCGGGGATTCCCTTACAGTGCGGGCAATGTCTTTTCCCATTTTTTGTGGCGGTGACGCACTGCCAGATTGTCTTAGTGTATGCGGAGCTGCTGTGCCAGTTCCTCCGTGTCAGAGTACCGCCGCAAAATCCACATTTTATCATGCAGCTAAACGCATATTTCCTGCTGAACTTGTTCCTTTTCTGCCCCTCTTGATGCACATTGCGGTTTGTGTTCCGCTTCGCCAGTATCTTCTGTGCTTCCTCAAAAATTTCCTCACTGATTATCGGTTCGTGATGGTCACGGATATAAAACTTATCTTCTTCCCCGAAATTTTCCAGCCGCCTTTTTGAAATCGGGTCAACCGTGAATGTCTTTCCTAAAAGCAGGTCGCCTTTGTATTTCTCGTTTTTGATAATTCCGATGACTGTGGACTGTACCCATTTTGAACTGCCGTACTTTGTCTTGTATCCCAAGTTTTCCAGTTCGTTCCCGATGACCGTGCAGCCTGCGCCCTCAATATACCGATTGAAAATATACCGTACAATTTCAGCTTCCTTTTCATTTACGGATATGCTTTTTGTATCCTTATGGTAGTCATATCCCAGACAGCCTTGAAACCCTACAAGCTCGCCCCTCTGCATCTTCATTTTCAATCCCTTTTTGACATTGGAAGATATATTCTCCACTTCCTGCTGTGCGACGGAGCTGAGTACCACCAACAGAAGCTCGCCGTCCATCGTTAAGGTATTGATATTTTCATCTTCAAAGAAAACGGCAATGCCTTTCTCTTTCAGCATACGGACATATTTCAGAGTGTCCAGTGTGTTTCTGGCAAATCTTGAAATGGATTTTGTAATTACCATATCAATATCCCCATTCATACAGTCGTTAATCATTCTCTGGAAATCCTCTCGCTTCGCTACCTGTGTGCCTGTTATGGCTTCGTCAGCGTATATGTCCGCCAGTGTCCATTCGTGTTTCTTCTTAATCAAATCCGTGTAATATGTGACCTGTGACTTATAACTGTTGAGCTGGTCTTCACTGTCCGTGCTGACACGGCAATAAGCGGCTACCCTTAACACTTCGACCTTTCTGCCACGGATACGGTTTTCACTACGGTTTGCTTTGATTACCTGCACATCGCTCATATGATTTACCTCCAAAATATTTATTGATGAATGTCATGCCGCAAGGTTCGTAACGACATTGTAATCTCTCATAAGCCGCTTCTTGATGGCTTCATATTCATCTACCGTAATTAAACTTCTTTTTTTCAGCTTCTGCAAACATGCGAATTGGATGCTGTAATGTACAAAATCCTGCTCCCTATTCTGCTCCATCGCCACACCCCGCTTTCTGCTGCTTCATGGATAAGCTAATGGCAAGAGCCTTGTCAACTCTTGCCATTATGTCCGTGGGCATTGACCCCATATGCTGTTTTAATCTCTGTTTGTCAATCGTCCTTATCTGCTCAAGCAGGATAATGGAGTCCTTATCAAGCCCTTTGTAATCTTTCACGGCAGTATGTGTCGGCAGTTTCGCTTTTGTCTGCACTCGGCTCGTAATGGCAGCGATAATGACTGTCGGGCTGTGCCTGTTTCCTATATTATTGGAAATGATAAGTACGGGTCGTGTGCCGCCCTGTTCTGAGCCGATAACGGGATTAAGTTCTGCATAAAAAATATCTCCACGCTTAATCATTCTTTCCATTATGTTTGACCTCCTATCTGGAATTTAGGCAGGTCAATCCTGCCTATGTAATAGCCAGACACAAGGAAGAATTTAAGGTCAGGAGCGCATAAAACAAGCTCTGTGTCCAATGACCACCTTATATCTGGCGTTATGATAGGAGCATCTCTATTTGTCCTCGACACCCCGAAATGCAAGTGCGTCCGTAAACGCAGGGAAGTCGCCAAACGGTCAGCAGCGAACTGACGCCACGGGAGTTTCACCCCAACTGTCTGTCTGACAGAGCCGCCCTCGTTGCCTGCGACGGATTGAATACCGTTCGGGCTGTGACTGGACGGGAGTACCATTATTCTCTTTGTGGGTTATGGCGAAATCGGGAGCTGCCCGATATTTTGAGTCGGTATTTGACCGCTCACCACCTTTCATCGCTATTCTGCTATCGGCAGGTCATGGCGTACCGCTGCACACGCTTATGCTCATCACAATCACAAAGAGGAAGTATTTGGCGAATGAGTATTCGGTTGTCAAAGAACAATCCCGTTTTCGCCACACAAAGGAAAACAGGTGAAAGGATTTTTAAGCCCCTTCACCTGTTTGCTCACTCAAAAAGGTTATGTGTAGTGTGAATATCAAAAAATATTAAAATTTTTTTTCAGCTTTTCAATGGCGATGTCCACACTGAATTTAACAGCCCTTTTCGTACACCCCTCCATCTTTGCGATTTGCTCATAGGTCATATCCCCGAAAAAATACAATAGCAGCCTGCGCTTTTGTACTTCGGGAAGTTTTGAAATTGCCTTATGTAGCAACTCACATTCCATGTTTCTTAAAACCATCTCATCTAAGTTGGTCTGCTTATAAAAGGCTCGCTCATTTAGCGTTGCTTCTGTCAGTTCGGAATGTTCAATGTGCCTGCTCACTTTGTTGAGATAGGAAATATCTTCAAGCTCAAAGAGGTTGAACAGGTCATATAAAATTTTGTCAATTTCCAGAGTTTGCAGTTTCCCTCGTCCGTCTTTAAAAGAGAGGTGGTATCTTCCCTCAACAATCATCAATGTGTAGGGATTATGCTTGTCCTTTTTTCGATTTGGATGCTTTTCATCCATCGTCCGTTACCTCCAATCTGAATTTTTTTTAAAAATCCAGATTGGACGGTGGGGAACGGCAACCCACACCAGAAATAGGCTTACGTCTTATTTTGACAAAAAACGACAAAAGAAAAACCACAAAGTCTGTCAGTCCTTTGCGGCTATAAGAATTTAAAGTTCTATGATGTAGATATTTGACGCCTACTTTTAGGGTATAAAAGTACCATACAAGAACAAGGATTTTTTTAACAAGCTATCCTTACCCCTGTTATATAATATGTAAATAGCTGCTGCTTAAAATCAGCAGCGGCGTGGCAGATAATAACCAACGCAAAAACATCCCTCCAAACTCAAAAACAGAGTTGAGGGATGTTTATTTGGACGTTGCAAAACAACCCACCAAAGCTCCGTTTTTTTTATTCGGTAGGCTTGTTTTGGTATAAATGAAAAAATACCTTTTTCTAAATAGTCAAATTGTTCTATTCCTTTGAATTCCATCCTGTGAAATCAATTTCAAGCTCTGTTTCATCTGGATGCTCCATATTAGATGGAATAGGCGATTTTATACCGCACTGCTGATTTTCCGCATACGGCAACAGAATATTCTTCAACGTTCCCATTTTTTCAAATGTGCTTTTCCTACACTGCAAACCGCAGAAAAACAGCAAGCCTGCAAAAGCGAAATGTTGGACACAACTGGAAAGATAGATATTTAAAATAGCCAGCTCGTTACCTTTGACGGAAACGCCCTGTGCAAGCTGCGCCGAAATATTTTGTTGGCAGGCTGCCAATGAAATAAAAGCTGCAATTAACAAAATTGCTGCGAGAACATATAAAATCAACGAGAGTAGACCATCTTTTTTCTTTGTTTTAATCATCTGATTGTCATTCATTTATTCTCATCTCCTTTCACTGCGTGACACATTATTTTTGCGTTTTTGTGGCTGCGAGGTAGATTGCTTATTTATTTCTTCAGGACGCTCAAAAATCTGTGCTTTTCCCTTACGAAGTTTTATCACTATATCAGCTTGTTTCGCTAACGCCCCCGAATGTGTCACAATGATAACGCAACGCTTGAGTTCATGTGCGCTTTCTTTGAGAATTTGCGTGATTTCCTCTGCTGTATCCTCATCAAGATTTCCTGTTGGCTCATCGGCAAGCAAAATCGCTGTATCGCTGGCTAATGCCCTCGCTATCGCCACACGTTGCTGTTGGCCGCCTGAGAGCTTGAGGACATTACGTTTGGTTTCTTCTTTTGTCAACCCCAAACGCTCCAGAATAGGAAGCGGAGCTTTTTTTGAGGTCAACTTCACATTTTCTATTGAGTTCATATAATCTATCAGGTTGTATGCCTGAAAGATAAAAGAAACATTTTCATGCCTGTGTTTTGCTAGTCCCAGTTTATTGATGTTCTCTCCGTTGCATACGACTTCGCCTTTAGTCGGAACATCTAAACCACCGAGCAGAGAGAGCAATGTTGTTTTTCCACACCCTGACGGACCAAGAATGGCATACATCTTTCCAACATCAAAGCTTATTGAAATATCTTCAAGTACCTTTGATTTCCCGTTATAGGAATAGCCAAGATTTTTTGTTTCTAAAATTGACATATTTTTATTCCACCTTTCATTAATTCATCTTTGTTAAAATTTCTTTTGGCTTGAGCCGCACTACTGGCACACTCGAAACAAAAACGGACAGAACGGCTACTAATGAGCCAATTCCACAGACCGCAAAAAAATCAGGAGCAGTCACATCTATTTCAATGGGTGCTGTATCTTTCCCTGTTACCTCAATGTCTTGTTCACCTACAGACTGTTCACAAGCACTTGTCATTAAATAATTACCTGCGGTATTTGCTGCCGCTGCTCCTGCAAAATAGGAAATGCCAAAAGCTACAATGGCAATAAGCAGAATTTCCACTATGTGCTGCCCGATAATTTGGATTTTATCAAATCCCATTGCCAACAATACACCTATTTCATGCACTCGTTCTTTCATCCATAGAGCAAGCATGAGCGAAAGTGCAAGCAGACTTCCGACTACGATACAAAGAAGTAACGAGGACAGCATGGAGGACATTTTTTCAAGCGGTGCAGCAGAACGTCTGTATTCTGCATCAGCCGTTTCAATGGAGAAGTCGTCCCACGCAATATTTACATTTTCCTTCACAGATTCTATGATATTACTAAGCTGCGCAGGGTCATCCACATAGAAATTCACTCCTTTATACTCGCCCTTACCATTTGTATAAAGTTCTTTTGCTGTTTTATTATCTGTAAAAATACGGTTTTGATAAAGTGAAGGTGGTGGAGCAAGCCCGGCATTTACTTGAGGTTCCTTTATCTCAAATAGTCCTGCGATGGTAAGAGTAACGACTGCACCGCCATTCATTGTTTTTAACATAATTTTGTCACCTACCTTTAGGTGATTAACAGCAGCGAGGTCTTTACTAATCAATGCAATGCTTGTGTCACCATCCCCAATATGCTTCCCTTCTGTGAGCTGGAAAATTTCCTTTTGGAAATAATTGCTTTTCTCAGAAAAGGAATTGGACTCACTTGTAGCCATGTGCAGCAATCGCTCATCCTCATCGTATTGATTGTTGGTTTTAATAAGCTCTAATGGTATACCGTCAGAGGACAGCACTTCTGATTCTCCGTTTTGGTAGGCATTGTATTGTTCAATCCCTGATATAGACATCACTTTTTCTATCACCGAATCATTAAGGGAAGAACCTGTGTATTGTACCCCACCGTTTTCGTCCGCTTTGTAATTCTCGGAATTCGCCTTATTTATCACAAGCCCAAAATTTCCACCAAGAGTGTGACGGAGTTCCAATGCTGCTGTATCCGATGTTCGTTTTGTCGATAGCCCAACTAAAACAAAGGTGGACACGACAAGTAATACTAAGAACAGAACAACGCTTTTTCCCAACTTCCTTATGACGGATAGAAAGGCTCTTTGAAATATTCCCATATGATTTCCTCTCCTAACTCATTTTAGCGAGAAGCTGTTTTGGCTTTAAACGGAACAACGGTACGGATGCAGCTAATACAGCTACAACAGTCAATAAGCCGCCGATTCCGAATACCCATAGGAAAGTCTGCGGTACTACGGTCACACTCAGCTCCGTTGCTGTATCTACATTCATCGGTGTTTCAGGAAGCGTATACCCAAAAGACCCATCTTCCTCTAACTGCGTATTCTGTGGTGTACTGCTTTGGCTGGTGTCACCCAACAAGGTGTTTCCCAAGCCTTGTGCTACTGCACTGCTCGTAAAAAACGAAATGCCAAACGACAAGATTGCTATAATAAATACTTCTGCCATATGCTGCATGATAATTTTAAATTTGCCAATTCCGAGTGAAAGCAAAATCCCAGATTCATGAGTACGGCTTTTTGTCCACATGGTAAGCAGTAAAATTAAAACTGCCACACCAATAATAGTAATAATAATGATAAGAGTGGTAATCAATCCGCTTAAATTATCCAACGGAGTAGTAGCAACTTCATAGGTCTTATTATCTGTGGATATGGAGTAACAGCTCCAATCAATGGAATTCAGTTTTTTCACTTCTTGCATAATATTGTTTAGTTCTGCGGGGTCATTCACCCGATAATGAACTTTATAATATCCTGCAGATGACCACGAGAGTAGCTTTACGCTAGTTTCTACATCCATCAATACTGTATTTTCCAAAAGTTCGCCCGGCGTAGAGAACACAGATACTTGTTGACTTACTTTTGAGTCAAAAATGCCGACAATGGTTACGGTTTCTTTCAGTTTTCCGCCTTCCTCATCACCGCCAGTAATCTGTGAATTCATAGCAATGATAAACTGGTCGCCAAGTTTTAAGCCATTTTTCTCGGCAAGCTCTTTGTGAATAAGAACGGCATTTTGGTCTTTTGGCGTAATCTGCCGCCCTTCAATTAACTCTATACTTCCCCCTGTGAACATATCCGCTTCCTGCGTGTTAGTATAGCCATAAATGTTGGCTTGCTTGCTAAGAACAGGCTCATTGGCAAACATACTGCCTTCAATGCTTTTAAGTTCTAAATAGTCACCTTCCATAGTTTTTAAGTTAGCGGGTCCGATGTTCTCCGCATTGTATCCACTGACACCAGGAACAGAGGCTACCTTATCAGCAATCTCTTTTGTAAGTGATTCCCCAGTATAAACCATTGCGTAGCTTCCGTTGCCAACATCCCGACGTTCAAACTTGGATTGGTCGCTGTGGTCTTCTTTCATAACAAAACCACCGCCAAATGACCTGCGTAAATTTGTGGCGGCTTGCTCCGAAGCACTCTGAATTGAAATGCCTGAGATTACCAATGTTCCAACCACAAGGAAAATTGCAAACAGTAAAATACTTTTTTTCCATTTGCGAGTAAGATAACGTACTGTGCGTTTCATTGCACCCATAGAAAATCCTCCTTTATTTTGTTTTCAAGAAGTATTATAAACGGAGCATTTTTCATGCGTATGAAGTGTAGTTGTCATGAAGTTGTCAAAACAAGAAAAGAGTTTCGCTTGCGAAACTCGCGCCTGCGGCGGTCGCATCGCGACATCCACCGCTCACGCCGCAGTGTGCATCCCGCCCGGAGGGCTTTTTGTTTCATAGGACGCACTTTTCTATGAAATAAAAAAACACCCTCGGCAAAGAGGATGCTTTCACTACAGAAATTTACTTTTTTAAATCTATACGAAACCGCATTCCACTATTAGTTGGCTCTAAGGCATAGCTAATACGGTAGGTATCTAAAATTTTCCCTGTAAGGTAAAGACCAAGTCCATTACCTCCCGTTGTCCGACTTCTGGAATAGTCTGGTCGGTAGAATGCTTCAAATAGATGCTTTCGCTCTTTTTCTGGAATAGGCTTACATTCGTTTTCTACAATTAGAGTTCCATTCATACAAGAGATAAAAACCCGCTTTCCCTTTTCCGTATATTTTACGGCATTAGAAATTATATTGGAAATTGCTTTTGTGACTGCTTTTTGCGGGAGCATAGCATAACTGCTGTCATCCACGTCCATTTTAAAGTTTATCCCCTTAGCTTTGGCAATTAGAATATAAGGGCTACACACTTCGTTAAGAAGCTCTGATAGAGAAACCTCAGCTACCTTTTCTTCTTGCTGACCACTGAGCTTAGACGCATCTAATACCTCTTGAATCATCGTTGCCAGCTGTAACATCATATCTTTGCACACAGGCAGATAGGTGTCGTAATCCTGAAACTTTCCTATTCCCAAAATCATACTATCCAGCATGGTACATACCGCAGTAACTGGTGTTTTAAGTTCATGGGAAGCTGCTCGCATAAAGTCTATCTTGGATTGCTCTACCTCGTTGACATGTTCAATTTCAGCATGTAGGTCATCAATAGAAGTAAGCAACTCCCTATATAACGAATTTACATTTTGAGCAAGCTGCCCGATTTCATCTTTTGATGTCACAGGACAGATAATCGTGCGTTCCAACTTCTTCATACGACTGGTTGCATTTGATATTTCTGTGATTGGCTTTGTCATCCGTCTGGAATACCACAAAGCAACAATAACAGAAATCAGTACACAAATTATCAGGGTAAACGGAAGTATTTCAAGAACAACGCCTTTAACTTCGCCAACCGGCTGTAAAGTCATTACAATCTGTAAACTACATTCTTTATCATAAGCATCCATAAATGTCGAGGTCTTTTTTACAAATTGTGTGGAAAGGAATGGTGTTAATCCCTCTATGCCTTGGTTTGTAATTTGAGGAAATGTATTAGAACTTTCCAGTTTACCATCAGGAGATGCCTGAAACGAATAATTCTTCCCGTTCCCATTCAGTACATCCTCAATATAAAAAGCCCCAAAAACATATTGCTCTCCTTCATAGGAAAGGGAGATACATGACTTGCTTTTCTTTGCGTATTGCTCAACCAGTTCTTGAGGTGTTTTGGACTCAGATTCCTGTAATTTTCGCACGATTTCATTACTGATTTCTATTGCCTGCTTTTCCTTTTGATTGGTGTAAATTGTGGGAATGAGAAGGTAAATCAGGCAATGCCCCAACAAGGTAATCAACACCATAATGGAAAGCGTATATAAAAAGTTTTTTTGAAATAATTTCATCGCTTCACCTCAAATTTATATCCCACACCTTTTATCGTTTGAATGCAGTCCAAATCCAACTTTTTCCGCAAGCGACCTACGTAAGTGTCAATTGTTCTATCATTTAGCGGAATATCTATACCCCAAATATAGTTTAATATCTGTTCTCTTGTCAAAACAACCCCTGGATGCTCCACCAACATTTTCAGCAACAATACTTCCTTCGGTGAAATATCAACCGATATTCCTGCTTTTTTTGCCGAAAAACCAGAAAAATCAACCATTACATCTCCTTGCTGCCATATCTTTTCGGGTTCAGTTTTCCCGACACGGCGGAGCAAAGCTGTCACTCTTTTACCAAGAAGAACAATGGAAAATGGTTTTATTACATAATCGTCAGCCAAGCCATCAAAACTCATAATCTGTGTATCTGTATCGTCCATAGCTGTCAAAATAATCACAGGAATAGAACTACTTTTTCTGATTTGCTTCAGGACGTTCAATCCACTCATTTTCGGTAGCATAATATCCAGTATTACAAGGTCGATTTTATCTGTATTAAATGATTCAACTGCCGTTTCTCCATCAAAGACTGAAACGACAGTATGCTCCATATCACGAAAATATTCGCTGACTGTTTCATTTGTCAGTTCATCATCTTCAACTACCAAAATTTTTGCCATACCATTTCACCTCCGCCCTTATTGTGGCATTCCTATTTGTCATCTGTATGAATTTCTTCTAATTTGTTTTCTTTTCTTCGGGCATCCGCAGGTTTTTTAGCTATTCGAGGTATTAACCATATTCGGCTCAAACGAACTACTCCATCAATCCGATTGGTCTCACATAATTTCTGTACCCGTCGTTCAGATAATTTCCAAAGCTTTGCGGCTTCCTGCACCGTCATATACTCAAACATAATTAGCCTCCCAAATGTATTGCATCCATTATAAGCGGTCAAACGAATAATATCAACTGTGTAAACACGAACTTTTATATCTCAATACAGGCTATTAAATATCTTATACCAAGAGATTTCACAGCGTTTAATCAGAAGCCACATCTCTGTAAAATATAAGGGTAAGAATTTCAGAGTATAGGTGGTGAACTTATGGACGAGAGAAACAACGATTTTGACTTTGATTTTACACCCATAGGACAAGCAATTAAGAAAGCTCGAAAAGCCAAAGGCATGACCAGAGAACAGCTTGCCCGTATTGTTGGCTACAACCCCAGACATCTCCAAGCAATTGAAAATGAGGGACAATATCCAAGCATTGAGTTGTTTTTTCAACTTATTATGATATTTGACATTTCGGTTGACGAGTACATACATTCGGACAAGACGGCAGTTAAAAGTTCTGTCCGCAGGCATTTGGACACTTTGCTTGACCGATTGAATGACAAGGAGCTGTCCGTCATAGAAGCAACCGTAAACGGGCTATGTAAGGCAAAAGAGCCAGAGGAATAAAAACCTCTGGTTTTTCTTTCGCCCTATTTTAGTAAACTGGCAAGCCGTAACCATAAATAACGCTACTACCGACAGCGTATTGTTTTTGCTTGCAGACATCGCCAGAGTTGCCCTCCACGGTATAAACAACACCATTCTCGCTTTTCTCTACAATACCCACATGGTCGATTGTTCCATCTCCATCCCAATCAAAAAAGATAATATTTCCTGCCGTTGGCTCATAGCTTCGGTCTTGCCATTGTCCTTTGCCCTTAAACCAGTTTACACCATCCGAGCAGAGGGAGAATTTCGGGATAATGCCGCTTTCCAGATAGCCGCACTGGTCGGCGCACCACGATGTGAAGCAGGCGCACCATTCTACACGCCCGCCAAAGCCGTACCAGCTCCAATAAGGCTGTCCACCCTCGTTGCCAAGCTGCGTCAGAGCCACTTCTACGATGGCTTGATTGCCACCGCTTGTAAACGCCCGCCCGTATGGGTAGTAGCGTAACACATGGGCGGGGTACTGCGTGTCGCCGTACTTCTCCCAACCGAGCCGCTGTGCCTGCATTGCGGAAAATTCCACCGCATTTGCATAGGAATAGCCGCCGTAGTTGGTCTTTGCCCATGAGATATACCCGTTCCCAAAGTTGTAGCCCTGCAGGGCGAGCTTGATGCGCTCCATGTCAATCGGGTTCTCCACCTCGGCTGAAACAAGTGCAGCTTTCAGTTCCTGCACGCCGCACTCGATGGAATATTCGGGGTCTTTAATACCATTCGGCTCATGGGGGTATTTCTTGTTGAAACTCCCCTCCGCCGCCTGCATCGGGTCGCTGCCTTTGCCGCCAGATTCCTGCATCATCACCGCCTTTATCAGCTCCACATATTCGGGGATTCCGTACTGCTTCGCATACTTCTGTATCAGCGGCGTGTAGGCTTCGACCTCCGCACTGACAGGGGTATAGGAAGTGCTGTCGCTGCCGCCCCCGAACAGGGAAACGGCGCATCCAAGCAGGACGACGATAAGAATTATCACAATGGCAATCCAGCCGCCTGCGATAAGGGCAGAAATTAACGCCTTAGTCCCTGCGATAATCGCCCTGACCGCCGCAATGGTCGCCTTGACCGTGGCTTTCGTCGCTTCGGCTGTCGCTTTTGCGGTGACTTTTGCCGTCTGCGCCGCTTTCTGGGCGGCTTTGGCAGATGCTTTCGCCGTTTTCTGTGCCGCCTTTGCGGTCTGCTCGGTGGTCTTAATCGCTGTCTTGGATGTCGCCTTTGCGGTTTTCACGCCTTTTTCCGTCGCCTTGACTGTGCCTTTTGCTGTGGTCTTGACGGTTTTTTCCGCATTTCTGGCGGTTGTCTTTATCGTCCGCTTTCCCTGCTGTCTGGTCTTTATCAGCGAGTTTGCCGCCGTCTGGGGCGTTTCGGTCTTGACAGGAGCAGCGGAAACAGCGGGACGGCTTGCAGTCCCTTGTATTTCCTGCAAGCCGTCCTGCCTTATTGTACGCATGGCGTTTTGTCCCGCCTTGTTCCGCATTGTTTTCTGCTCTGCGGCTTTCTTCGCCCGCTTTGCCTTAAAATCGGCGATTTTATCCTTTGCCTTACCGATATTCTCCCTTGTAATCTGGGCGTTTTTCTGCCCCTGCTTATTAAATTGGTGGATGCCCTCGTCCTTGATACATCCCGAAGCATGGGAAACCTTGTCGGCGGCATATTCCGTGGGGGAATTTTCCTCTGCATAATATCCCTGCTCCGCCTTGTCCTTTGTCTTAGCGTAAGCGGATTTCATTCGACTGCCTGCTATGGCGGCTTTGTCTAAAGTTTTAATCGTACCTTTGACCGCATCTCTGGTCTTTATATCAGCCATAAAATCCGACCTCCTTTCCCAGAAGATTTGCGGTCATGTCAGTCTGCTTTTTTCGCCACCACGGCAAGCCTGCCGTTCTGTGCGGAGTATTCGCAGGTGGACAGGGTAATGAGCTTATCCCCATATTCAGCGGTCACGCCCGTATCATACAAGGCAAGTTCCTTACACTTCCCGACAAAGGCATTAAATTCTTTTTCATTCTCCGCATTGACAAAATCATAGTAGCGGTAGCCCTCCGAGCTGTACGCCACGGTCTTAAAAACAGCAATAATTTCATACTCTGCCTGCTCCGTGAGGGTGTCAAACTGGATATTCCTGTGTTTCTCATAAAAGCTCTTGGATTTATAATCTTCCAACGCCCCGAACATCCTGCCGCCTTTGATGTGGTGTCCGTAGATAACCAGATTATCACTTGCCGCAAGGTCGCAGTCCTCTTGGATATACGGCACTCCCAAATCGCTGTATTCCTTTTCAAAGCTGTGCTTCAGATAGAAATTCGGGCTGTTCCTGCTCTGCATGACGGGGTAGTTGATGCTTGTTCCGTCTATGGCAATCCACCCGACCATATCCTCATTCTGCAAATACAGTTCCTTGTACTTTGCAAGAATATCCTCTCCCTCGCTGACGGGCGTATCCTTATCTCTGGGCAGTTCTTCCTCTGGCTCGGCGTTCTCCACGACCTTTGCAATCTCCGCAAAGGCTTCCGTCTGCTCGTCTATCTGCTGGTAATGGCTATAAATCTTAAAGCCACAAAAAACCGCTGCTCCTAAAAAGGTAACAGCGGCGGTAATACAGAGAATACATTTATAGTTTTTCAGATTCATAAAATATTCCTTTCTTTATTCTGTCCTGCTTTCTGGGCATAAAGGTATGCCCGCAGGGTGTTTCTTTGTTCTTTCCCTGCTTTTGGGCATAGAGGTATGCCCGCAGGGTATTTCCTTTTTTCTTGTTTTCAGCTACCGTGTATGCTCTGCCTGCTTCTTGGGCGTTGGTAAATCCCTGCAATATTCGGGATACCGTGCCTTGATGCCCTCCATGAAATACGGGGCGAACTCGCAGCAGAACAATTCCTCTGGCGTGAACAGTTTCTCACGCCCCTCCTCGGCGTAACCGTTCCAGAGGTTAAAGGCAAGGTGGCAGACTTTGACCGTGCCGCTCGTCTGCCAGCCTGCGTGCATCCCCTCTGGCTTGATGCAGTCCGTCTTAAAATCGAACATGGCGTTGATGTTCTGCCTTGTTTCCCCCGCAATCCCCATCACATAAAAAAACGCCCTGTGGTAGCAGTCGTTGACCTTGCATTTCATCATGCTTTCCAGAAAAAAATCACGGTGGGCTGCGTTGCGAAACCTTATCTCTGACATAAAAATCCCTCCTTTTAGCACTCCCCAAATTTCGTCGTCATCAGTTTATACAGTTCCGTATTGCGTGGGAATTTATTGACGAAAGGCACAAGGGAGCTGCCGACTTTCAATAATCCCTGCCCCGCACCGACATTCGTGATATAGCTCATCTGAAGGTCGGAAATGTTAAGGAGCTTCGCAAGCTCGATTCTGTCCGTGGACGCTTGGTTCAGCATGATAATGAACTCGCTGTTGGCAAGCATCGTCCTCGCCGTATGGCTCTGCAAGAGGTCGTCCACGTTCTGCGTGATTCCTGTGCAGTACGCCCCATACTTACGCACACGCTTCCAGAGGGTAAAAAGGAAGTTTGCCGAGTATTCGTGCTGAAAGAGCAGGTAAATCTCGTCAATGAAAATAAAGGTGTTCCTGCCTTTCGCCCTGTTCTGGGTGATGCGGTTTAAAATGCTGTCGAGGACGACGAGCATACCAATAGGCTGTAACTGCTTGCCCAAATCCAGAATGTCGTAGCAGATAAGGCGGCTGTGGGTATCCACGTTCGTATGCTTGGCAAAGGTGTTGAGTGAGCCGTCCGTGAAAAGCTCAATCGCAAGGGCGATTTCCTGCGCTTCTGGCTCATCCTGCTTTAACAGCTCCTCACGGAAGTCCTGCAAGGTCGGCGGCGTACCCATATAGTTGCCCTGCTGGTAATAGCGGTAGACGCTTGCCGTGCAGCGGTCAATGATGGACTTCTGCTTTGCCCCCAGACTTGCACCTCCGATAAGCTGTTCGCACAAAGACAAAATAAACTCTGATTTGAGGATGACGGGGTTCGCACCGTCGCCGTAATCAGAGTTCATGTCCATTGCGTTGATGTGGTTGTCACTCGTCGCCGAGATGTGGACGACCTCGCCCTGCATCGCCTTTACAAGAGGGGAATACTCTCGTTCGGGGTCTATAACGATTACATCGGCGTTGGGGTCGGTCAGGATGATGTTCGTCATTTCCTCCTTTGCCGTAAACGACTTGCCCGCACCAGACACGCCGAGGATAAAGGAATTGCCGTTCAGCAGGTGGCGGCGGTTGGCGATTATCATATTTTTACTGATGACGTTCTGCCCGTAATACACGCCGTCCTTATGGTAGATTTCCTGCACACGGAAGGGGATAAATACGGCAAGGCTCTCCGTTGTCAGCGTCCTCAACGCATCAATCTTCCTCACGCCGAACGGCAGGGCGGTGTTCAGACCGTCCATCTGCTGGTACTTCAGCACGGCAAACTGGCAGAGATGCTTCCTTGCCGTCGTGAGCAGGGCTTCCGTGTCATTGTCAAGCTGCTCTTTGGTGTCTGCGGTATGCACCATCGTAAGCACGGCAAACATCATCCTCTGGTCACGGGTCGTCAAATCGTCGAGGAACTCCTTGCTTTCCTTTCTCTGCTGCTCCAAGTCGTAGGGGATGACGGCGGAAAAGTTGTTGTTCTGGTTCTGCTTCCTCTGCCAGTTCGTGATGTTGGTTTCCACGCCCAGAAGACGGTTCTCCACCTCCCGCACGGCTTCGTCCGTCGGGACAGGCACGACGTCCACGGAGAGCATCATGTTACGGTTTAATTCGCAAAGCTCCGCCACCATGCTGTCCTTGATATAGGCGGCGTACTCTCTGAGGAATATCACACGCCCGTAGCGGTTGCCCATCTTAAAATAATCTTTCTCAAACTCAAAGGAGTCGGGGCAGATATAGTCCTTGAAGTCGTGTCCTTTCCGCATGGTCTGCGCCATGTCAAAGGCAAACGCCGTTTCCTCGCCCGTGCGGTAGAAGTCGTGGAAAATACGCAGCTTGTCATTGACGTCCAGTTCCGTACACTTCGAGCCTAAGCGGTTGAAATGCCCGATAAGGTCAGCCCCGACACGGGCAAAATAATTCCTCGCTTCCTCGATGTTCTTCTTGCAGACGGAAACCGTCACATATTTGTCCTGCACGGTGGAGTTAGCCCCCGTTGCCTTATCCAGCAGCATTTTGTTATATTCTTTGCGGTATTTATCCAAGTCGTCCTCCGCCATCGGGATAAGGATTGTCTGCTCAAAGTCTGCCTTATTCAAACGGCGGTTGTTGATAGTGATTTTCGTGGTCGCCCCGCTGTCGAGGGCGTTTAAAAGCTCCGAGTATTCAAGGAACATCGCTTCCTTGTCCTCACGGCTCGCCACGGCGTAGTTGATGTCCTCAAACTTGAATGTCTTTGCGTATTTGTTCCTGCCCACAAGGAAAATGCCGTCCTCCCACATGGTCTTTAACGGGATGACCGCCTGCACCGACTTCGGCACAATGAATTTCTCCCTGTCCTGCTTGAACAGTGTTTTCAGCGTCTTAATCATGGTCTACCTCCTTGCGCTTTCTTGATTTCTTATTTTTCTTTCTGGCTTTTTCAGCCTGTTTTCTCCGTTCCCGTGCCGCTTTGCGCCTTGCCCTCCTGCATTTTTTCTTTTTCTTATCCTGCACGGCGGGCAAGCCCTTTTCATGGGCTTCAATGGCGTTCTTCATCGCTTCGTAATAAAGATTCTCTGGGGCAAATAAAATCTTCTTCGGCATCAGAAACTGCGACTTTATCCATGCCCACACAAACTGCTCGGCGGTCATGCCGTTATACCTTACAAATCCCATGACCGCAAAAGGGGAAGCCCCCAAGATGCACATCCAGCTCAATGTTTCCGTCCCGAACCTGCCACGGAGCAGGAAGAACAAGCCGACCGCCACGCCGCAGGCAAGCACGGAAAACAGGAACTGCCGCATCGACAGCCCGAAGAACATGGATTCCGTGTAGTTGCGGATTTCCTTATTTATCTTGACTTCCATATCAGCACCGCTCCTCCCTGACATCCCCCGTCGAAATAAAGAGGATGCTGCGTTTTGGAATATATGCAAATCCAGAAATGGCATCCCCGATTTCAAATATCTCGTTATCGTCAGCTTTTCCAAATTTTCCGACCAGCCCTTTTTCAGCAGGCAGGTCATAGGCTTCGGAAGCCCCGATGACTTCTCCATTTAACAGATGGATATCATAATTCTGGCAATACTTCGTTTCTTTTTTCATTTCAATTTTCCTTTCCTGTTGGATAATTACAAGCCCATCATCTCACGCACAACACGGTCTGCCATCTTAACCGCACCGACAAGGACGAGCATATTGAACACCAATTCCCCGATATAGCCCCACACCATCGTGACCGCCGCCGCATCGGGGTTGACTGCGGGCGGGGACGCCGCAAACACCGAGAAGATGATGCAGGCAAGCACAATGATTGCCCCCTCAAGGCAGACGGCGGAGTAGCTCTTGATGAAGCTCTTTCCCACGCTCTGGCTCGGCTCTCCTGCAAACGAGGACAGCGGCACGGGGGCGATGGCGGTATATAAATATAGCTTGAAAAATCTCCCATACACCGACATTATCATAATGAACGACAATACCGTGATAAACAGCCCGCCTATCAGCGTGACTGCCCATAAGGGGATGCTCTCGAAAAAGCCGCAGTCCTCCACGGCTGTCACAATCTCCTGCGGCAAGACGGTCTTTTGCGCCGAGCCAAAACCTGCGGCTTTCATAATGGCGGAAATCACGCCCTGCACGATTTTGAACAGAGCCATCATCAGCTCCAAGCCGTAAGTGACCGCACCTTTCGCAAGGGCAAAGCGGATGAACAGCTTTAATGCGTGTTCGGGCTTCTTCACGCTTGCGAAGTCGCCGCAGGTACGCATCACGCCGACGACAAAGAACAGCACGAGCAGGGCAAGCCCTATCGCCTGCAACGCCCCGTGGATGTCAACGATGACTTTCCATATCGCACCGCCCTTAAAGGTTTCGGGGGATTGGGTGATGAGCTGCCATATCTCGGCTAACTTTTCATTCCATGTGTCAAGGGCGTTCTCCAAGTTCTGGACTACCCAGTTGTCTGACATTCGACCACCTCCGTTCTTAAAATTTGATAGCGGGGCAAGTTCCGCAGAGCGGATCTGCCCCGTTATCTTGTCTTGTGTCAGTCTGTTTTGGATTAGCCTGTGATGAGGGTCAAAATCTCTTTCGCAAAGGTAATCACAACGCCGCCCGCCAGTGTGAGGAAACCGTTCGCCCTCTGGGACGGGTCGTGGGATTTCAGCGACAAGCCGACCTGCACGATGCCGAAGCCGAGCATAATCATCCCGACCGCCCGTATCAGACCGAAGATGAAATTGGAAAGGTTGTTGACGACGGCAATCGGGTCATTGGCGGCAAAGGCAGTCATGGATGTGCCAAATACCATCATAACGGCAAGCACCGCCACGCAGTAATGGCGGAAGCCCTTTTTTACCTTGCTTGTCATCGGCAGTTTCTGGGTTGCTTTCTTCTCGTTTTTCTGGAAAAGTTTCATAGGGTAAATCCTCCTTATAAATTGAATATTTCTTCCAAGTCCTCATCGGACAGAAGCTCATAGGAAGTGCTGACAGGGTTAAGCGCAACAGCGTCTTTTGGAATATCCCCGCCAAACACAAAGGTTGCGACCGCCTGCGTCGGCTCGCCGTGGATATACGGCGGCTTTCCACCGTCGGCGGTCAGTTTCACATTCGGGTGTTTCAGGATGTCGTACTTCAAATCCATGACGGGGCGTTCCCCACGCACAAAAAGAAGTGCGTAGCGGTTGTCTAGCATACGCACCTCGTCTGGCGTTAAAAGCTCACGCCCCGAAATCTGGTAGTTAGTGGAATAGTTGCCGCTCCGCCCAGAGCTTTTCCCGTAGGTGTTGGTGTCTATCGTGGCTTTTCCAAGAAGCTCACTTACAAACTTATGGGTACTCTGCTCGTTGCCGCCGAGATAGAGGAACTCATCGGCATTGCCGACAATGCTTTCCCACTGTTTCTCAAACAGGGCTTTGAGCTGTGCCAGATTTTGCAGGATAATCGAAACGGACACGCCCCTTGACCTCATAACTGACAGTATCTTGTCAAAGTCATCGGGCAGCGAAACATTGGCAAATTCATCCATAATAAACTGGCAGTGGACGGGCAGACTCCCGCCGTACTTATGGTCGGCGAAGTAGAATAACTGTTGGAATAGCTGCGTGTATAACAGCGACACAAGGAAATTGAAACTGGTGTCGTTGTCTGGTATCAGTGCGAACAGTGCGACTTTCTTCTCCCCCAAAGACGGCAAATCCAATTCATCTGTGGCGGTCAATCCTGCAAGGCTTTCCAGATTGAACTTCTCAAGCCTTGCGGCAAGGGTTATCTGGATGCTCTTTAGCGTTTTGGCTGAACCAGAATGGTAATCTCTGTAATACTTTAATGCGATATGCTCTGGGTTTACCATCTCCAAGCGGTCAAACAATTCGTCAAGTGGGCTTACATAGCCGTCGTCATCTTCCCTTACCTCGCCTGCCCTTAAAAGCTCCATCACCATCGGGAAATTCTGCTCGTCTGGCGGGGCTTCGTATTTCAGATAGAACACGAGGGACAATAGAAGCATACTCGCCGCCGTGTCCCAGAACGGGTCTTGCGACTGTGAGCCTTTCGGCGTGGTCGCCTTAAAGAGATTCGTCACAAGCCGCTGCACGTCGTTGTCGTTCCGAAGATAAACAAACGGGTTGTAACAGTGGCTCTTGTGCATGTTGATTAAATCAAGCACACGCACCTCATAGCCTTTCTTTTCCAGAAGCCCGCCCGTGTCACGGACAATCTCGCCCTTTGGGTCTAAGATTACCATTGACGTGTTGCACTGCATCACGTTCGGCTTACAAAAAAATCTGGTCTTTCCTGCACCAGAGCCGCCCACCACGAGGATATTCAGATTCCTCCTGTGCTTCTTCCCGTCAAGCCCGATGCGGACGCTCTGGGTCAGCAGCTTGTTTTCCGATGCGTCTTTATCTCGGTACTTCTTATTGAGAGTGCCTGCGCTGCCCCATTTTGCAGAGCCGTGTTCCTCCCCCTTGCGGTAGTTCCTGCGTGTGGAGAAATAAACGCCGATTCCCATGCCGTAGGCAAGCAGGAAAATAAGGACAGTCCTTACGCTGTCCCTACAAACCGTTATGGAAAACGGGTTCTCGACTGCCACGGATAAATTCTGCATTATCTCCACGATGCCGCCGCTGACATAAGGAGCTGTCAGCAGGGCAAGCCACACGACAGGGACAATCCCACATAAAGAGAGGATTAAGCCCGCCTTGTAATCATCACCGTTCTTCATGGCACTTGCACGGGGCGACCTTTACTTTCTTGGTCGGGGCGAATGCCACCCTGCTTATCAGCTCGTCAACAGGCTCGGTGGGGCGTTCCTCCTGTATCTGCTGCGTCCGCAGGGTGTTGAGGGCATTGAGGACGATGTTCTTATCGTATTTGTCCAATGCCAGATGGTATCGTTCTTCTTTCATGGGCTGCACCTCCGATTAGCGTTCCTGCTCTTTGGATTTGGGCGGCTTGTTCTTTTCAAGGCTCTTATACATGTCCGACTGGATTTCGCCGAGAACGTCACGCATCGAGCCAAGCTCGCCTTTAAATTCCTGCGTTTCCATGCCCTCAAATTCTTTCGGGAGCTTGTCAAAGCTAAAACCTTTCGTGTCCACGCCGTAGCGGGAGCTTACCATATAGGCAACGCAGAACGATTTGAACTCTGAAGCGTCACGGCTTTCCTTATGCTTGAAGTCAAAGACCGCCGCCGACACTTCCTTTGCCATGCTGACAAAGAGCTGTTCCTCGGAAAGCCCCGTCTTGATGAAGATGGTCTGCTGTGCGCTGTCGTAGAACGCAGGCAGCTCAAGGTCGTCCACTGGCGCAAAGGAAACGGGGCTTGCGTCAATCATCGCCGACACAAGCTCCCGCATGGTTTTGGCTTCCTGCGGCTGCTGCCTGTCCTTTGCCGAGGTCTGGGAAATGTCATAGACTATCTTGGCGTTGTAGCCGACCGCCTTTGAGCCGTCCTCCCGCTCATACTCTTTCCCCGGCTCAAGTATGGTGACTTTCTGTGCGTCCTTGTCCACATAGGCACGGCTCTGTTTCCAACTGCCGTAATCCTTAAGCTGCGTCGCTTCGGGCATCTGTGCCGAAACCAAGATGGCGTTGTTGACGGAGTAGCGGTCAAAATGCCCCTGCACGTCAAGGTACTGGCGAAAGCTGTCACCGTCCGCCATCATCTCCGAACAGGTATTGTCAATCAGCTCATAGGCTGCTTTCCGCTGCTCCTGCTTTGCGGCAGCCCATTCCTCTTTGTTAAAAGGTCTGCCGCCGCCGCTGAATACGTCATAAATGCTCATGCTTATCTTGCTCCTTTCAATTTTGGTTTCCGTTTCCGCTTCTGGGGCTGTTTATGCTCCGTCTTTCCTGCGGGCGGCTTCTTCGCCCTGTCGGGGGATTTCTCTCTTGCAGGGGAAACGTCCGCTTCCTGCTCCTTGCGGCTCTCCTTGATTTTCCGCAGTTCCTCCCTGACTGACGGTTTCTCCGCCTTAGCCATAGTAGCCCCCTCTGCGGGCTTCCTTTGCTGCTTTAAGGTAGGCTCGGACAGAGGGGATTTTTCTGTCTTTGCCACCGAGGGGTTTGGGGCGTTTTCCTCCTTTTGGAGCGGTTTGCCCATAAGGGCGTCCATGAGCCTGTCTTTCTCCGCCTTTTCCTCCACGCCGACGTCTGGCTCTGGCTGACCGTCCTTTGCATCTGCATCTTTTACATCTGCGGTTTTGTCAGCTTTCGCCTTTTCCCCTTTCGATTTCTCCGCTTCGGTCACAATGGAAGCAGTATCTACCGACGCAAGGCTGAACCGCTCCACAATGCGGCTGATTTTCGATGCGTCCTCGGCTCTCGCAATCACGTCCACCTCCGCATTGGGGTCTTTGTTCCCCCTGTCTGCCAAAACGCAGTAGAGTACGCCGTATTTCTTCGCTTCCTGCGTGAACTTCTTCAAGTCGCCGCTCTTTACGGTAAAGACTTTCAGCTCCTTGCCAGAGCGGAGCATGTTTGTGAGCCTTGCCTTTCCTTTGGTTTTCTGTTCTTCCTTTAAGATGGAATATAAGAGGATGGCGATATTCTTCGCACCCGCCCCCGTGATTCTGGCTGCGACCTCAAATCCCTCCAAGCTCATCCTTACGATTTGCTCCGCCGCTTCGCCGCCTGTGTTCATGCTTCATCAGCTCCTTTCCTTTCTTCTCTTTTTCGTCTGCCCGTATGACATTTAAATTTTCTTTGAGGGTGTCGCTGCGGGCATCGATTCCCTCACATAATCTGACCTCCCTCCGCAATGTTTTCATACGCCCCGTGATTTCCGACAGCCGAGCCTTGACCGCTTCCTTTTCTTTGCCGCTTGCCTTGCGGCTCTGGGAGTAAAGCCCCTTGCGCTGTTCGGTCAGCTCCTGCATCTCGGATTCCAGAGAGCCTTTATAAGACAAAAGCTGCCCCGCCGTGTCGATATGGTTGCGGCAGAGCAGCCTTGTTTCGTTTGTGATGGCTTCCATCTTCAGCAAGTCATCTTTCAGAAGATAGTGAAGCCTTGCATAGTTCTGTTGTTTCTTCTTTGGCAGGATGCCGAGCTTGTAGCAGTAGTGGAGATACAGCCCACGCAAGCCGCCGATTTTCTTTGCGTCTTTCAGAGAGCCACGAACACGGTACACTTTGACCTGCGGCTGTTCTCTGGAAAAGTTCTGGAATTTGACCGCATAGGAATTTTCCCTTATGCGTTCCGTTATCCGCTCATTGGTGTAGTCCCCGCCGAGCTTGTAGAGCCGCTTCGGTCTTTGCCATCCCTTGCCGATTATCGTCCAGTATTTTCGATTGGGGTCAAAATTGATGCGGTATCCCATTTCCGACAACTGGCGGTCAAAGTCTTTCAGCGTGAACGATTTTGAGATGGCTTCGTCCACCGCCTGCCGTGCCACGCTGTCCCTCGTAGGCAGACCGTTTTTCTCGGCTTGGCAGAGGACATAGGGCTTCTTCCTGCCGCTTGGATGTTCGATGACCGATAAGGAATACTCACGGCACAATTCATCCGAACGCTGACGGAGCAGCCGCAGGTTCTTCTTGTTGTCGTGGTAATGCCTGCCGTCAATATAGGAAACAGAGTTGACGACAAAGTGGTTGTGCAGGCATTCCGTGTTCAGATGTGTCGCCACGATTACTTGAAACCTTTCTCCCCACATCTTCTCCGCCAGCTTCACGCCGACCTCATGGGCAACCTCTGGTGTGACCTCGCCATGCTTGAAGCTCTGGAAGCCGTGGTAGCAGACAATCTCGCTCTGGTCGTTCCATTGGGCTTTTGCCATCATCATCTCGTCCCTTGCGGTGGCAGGGTCGCAGTTTACGCCCGTGACGAAAAACTGCCGCTCGGTCTTGTCGCCGTTGGTGGCGTACTTCATCACGTCACCCATCGCCTGCAAGTCCGCATCCGTATATTTGGGGTTGGCGGTCTTCTCTGGATTCTCGGCATAGTCGATGGGGTGGTCGAGCCTGCCCTTTACATCCCATATCTCGCAGACCGCCATCAGCCAGACATCTTCCTCGGCACAAGGTAGCACCTGCCCACGTCCAGACGGAAGTCCCGCCAACGCTTGGCTTCGTCATAGAGCATCGGCGTGTCCACAAAGTTTAGGGCGTTCGCTTTTGCCGCAAGCTGGTTGATACGGTTGCCGATGGCGGACAGCTCCCGCATGATTTTATAAAACTCTGGGTCTGGCTTCTCGCACAGGCGGTAGCCCATGACCATCGACTGGAGCAGGGCTTGTCTGGAATGCCCCGCCCGCTCTGCAAGGGAGCAGAGGTATTCAGCTTCTTCCTCGGTCAGTCGGAACAATATCTGCACATTTCGTTTCCGCATCCAAATCCCCCTTTCCCTCGGAAAGCCTGTTAATCTGCAGCACGCACATACACGCCACGCCGCACATCCCTCCGAGCGTCGTGCCGAGAGCGAAGAACAATAAATCTCTCATCCTTAAAAACTCCTTTCTTCCTGCCGCACTCTGGCGGCGGTCTTTTCCACGGGGTATTAGGGGAGCTTTCCCCTAACAAGCGAATTTTGTTTCCATCGGCAGATGGATAACCAAATTCAGTGCTTGGTAAGACGTGTCTTTAATCCCCGCCCTCGTGACAGCATCCTTTACACACCGTTCCAAAGCACGGACATTCCGAACAGAAGCCGTCCTCAAAATCCTCTCCCTCGGATTCGCTTTCTTCCCCTGCGTCCTCCATAGGGTCGTTAATCTCGGCTTCGCCGCAGACAAAATCCCCGTCGGAAAACCTCACAAGGTCGGTATCAAACAGGACGGTCTTTAACTTCTCCGCCGCCTGTTCGGGGCTGTCGGCATGGATGGAAACGGTCTTTGCATAGTGGGCGACAAGGGTCACTTCATAGTTTTTCAATCGGTCTTTCCTCCCTTTCGGTCTGAAATTTTGTTGTGGTTACGGTCATTTCTTGCAGAAAAATCTTCATACAGTCAGCGGGCATCCCCCCTCTCACGGCTCGGTTTCTGCCTTGCAATCCCCAGATAGGACATTAAAAAATCGTTGAAGTCCTTGCCGACTGGCGGCGGTTCATCAACGATTCGGTAGTCTTTCTGCAATAATTCTTTCAAAGCTGCGGTACATAAACGACCTGCTTTGTCCTTATCCAGATGCAGAAATATGGTCTTGATTCGTGGATTTGCTTTCAAAAAAGTCGTGAGGGCAATAGGAATTTTGCTTTCTTTCAGCTCTTTCTTCGGCTGATATACGCCCGACAACGAGAGAAGATTCTCTGCCTTATAATCCTTTCCCTCGCATTTTAAATAGGTGGCATAGGATAATAAATCAATGGCGGCTTCAAATAAATGCACGGCATCGGTCGGGTCTTTTGCCAGAAGCCGAAACGAATACCGCTTGTCGCTGCCCGATGCGTCACGCTTGAAGTTCCCCATCGTGCCACGGCAGGCAGCATATTTTGGCGTTCCGTTCTCATCTTTCCCGATAAAAACGGCGTTGTGGTAGTCGGCACTCTCGAAAAGTATCCCCTCGGCGATGCACTCTTGGATAAGCTGATAATCAATGCCACGCCCGAAAAGATACTCCGCCACCCTGTCGCAGTTTTTATTTTTCGGCGGCAGGAGCAGCACCTTTGGCTCGTCTTTTTTTACGGCAGGGGGCGGCGGTTTCCAGTCCGCCATCGTCTGCCCTGTGAGGGTTTCCACGGCTTCCACAAAGCCGTATTCCTTGACTTTCATCAGATAGTCGAGGGCAGAATAGCCGCCGAAGCCCCTCGACCACCAGTACCATTTGCCGTTGGAAATCTTTAGGCTGTCATGCTCGGCGGTACAGTAGACGTTCGTCGTGCCTTTGACTTTGACAAGGTTGCTCGGCTCATAGGCTCTAAGATAGGAGAGTAAATCTATCTGCCTTGCCTGCTCAAGCACGTCTGGGTCAATCTGCACATAGGGTCTGTTACTTCTCATCCAAGCAGGCTCACCTCTCTTTCCCAGACAAAATCTTTTCCGTCTTAACCATATAGGATTTAAAATCTGCGATGGTCTGGCGCAGTTCATCCATGTGGGAATCCTCCCGTCCAAGCCATTCCTCATAAACATCCTGCAAAAGATTCGGGGATTTCATAAAGGCTTTTGCCGCCTGCGGGGAATAATCCGCATTGGAAAAACAATCGGCAATCTCATTTTTCATGGCAATCTGATATGCGGCATCGTAAATTTCCTGCGGCGTTTTTGCCTGCATTTCTTCCCGAAAAGAGGAAAGCTCCCGCTGTACCTTGTAGGTCAGCCTTTGGTTAAGGGACTGTCTGTACTCTTGGTAATTCAATCACACACCTCCTTGAAAATAAAATAAGCCGAGGGATTTTCGTTGTGATATGCTCCCCTTATGGTAGACAGATGAAATAATAAAACTGTCACTATAAGGAGGAGCATATTTTATGGGACAACATTCAAAATACTCTTTTGAAATGAAATTAGATGCCGTTACAAAATATTTGGAGGGAAGCTGTTCAACAGAAAGTATCGCCCGAAGCCTGGGAACAAATGGAACACGTATCGTCGAGTGGGTGACCTTGTATCAGTCTTTAGGAATAGAGGGGTTAAAAACAACTCCAAAACTCCGTATCTATTCCGCCGAAACAAAACAAAATGCTGTTGCCGATTACCTTTCCGGCAAAGGAACATTAAGGGAAATCCAGAAAAAGTATGGAATCCGCTCAGATAAGCAGCTTCGCAACTGGATTATGAAGTATAATGGTCATGAGAAGTTAAAGACTTCTGGAACAGGAGGAACCAGCGTCATGACCAAAGGAAGAAAAACCTCATATGAGGAACGGGTGGAAATTGTAACATACTGCATAGAGCATGGAATGGATTATGCCCAGGCAGCAGAAAAATACCAGGTATCCTACCAACAGATTTACCAATGGACAAGGAAATACCAGTCAAACGGCGTAGAAGGGCTTATTGACAAAAGAGGGAAAAGAAAATCTGAAACAGAAATGTCGGAACTGGAGAAGCTGCGTGCGGAAAATAAGCTTCTTCAAGCGGAAAAGCGCAGAGCCCAGCTGGAGGTTGCTTTCTTAAAAAAACTCGACGAAATCGAAAGGAGGCGGTTCTAAGCCAGACACAAAATGAAACGGTTTATCTGGCGATACAGGAAATATATGACGAGCAGGGATGTTCAATATCAGAACTCTGCAGATTTGCGGGAATTTCGCGTTCTGCTTATTATAAATGGCTGAACCGAAAACCAAGTGAAAATGAGAAATTCAACCAGAAATTATGTGTCCTTATCAGAGATGCGTACGAGGAAAAAAGCGGGATTCTGGGTTACAGGCAGATGACGATTAAATTAAACCGTGAAAATGAATTTCAAGTCAACGCAAAGAGAATCTTGCGCCTTATGCGGATTTTACATCTGAAATCTGTGTGCCGGCGCAGGAGAAGAAACTATGTAAAATCAACGCCAGAGGTTACTGCCGAAAACATCTTAAACCGGGAGTTCCATGCGGAACGTTTTGGGGAAAAATGGCTTACGGATGTAACGGAGATGAAATATGGAGCCAGTGGGAAGGCATACCTGAGCGCCATTCTGGACTTGTCAGATAAAAGTATTGTTTCCTTTGTCATTGGACATTCCAATAATAATGCCCTTGTTTTTGAAACCTTTGACACTGCCCATGAAAACCATCCAGATGCAAGGCCTTTATTCCACAGTGACCGTGGATACCAATACACCTCAAAATACTTCCGTAAAAAGCTTAACAAAGCGGGAATGACACAAAGCATGTCAAGAGTATCCAGATGTATTGATAACGGACCAATGGAAGCGTTCTGGGGGATGCTGAAATCAGAAATGTATTACCTGAAGAAATTTCAAACATATGAGGAGCTAAAGGAGGCTGTATCAGATTACATAGATTATTATAATAATCATCGGTATCAGAAACGCTTAAACTGTATGACACCGATAGAATATAGAAACTATTTGAAAGATGCTGCATAAAAGCTCTGCCAGTCCTCTTTGCGACTGGCAGGTAAAAATTTTTATTTTTTTAACTGTCTACTTGACAGGGAGCGGTTCATTGTGAAAACCTCTCGGCTATGTAAAATATTATAATGTTTAACAGAAATTGAGCTATGAACGGAAATTTGTAAGCAAATTTGTATTTTGGATTATCGGAGAATTTTTACAATATTTGTTCAAGAATTTCTTTTTCTTCATCCCGTTCTGTTTTCAATCCAAACAAGTGCTTCACATCATCATGATTAGAATACTCATAGATGAGTCTTTGATTAAACAATTTCAATATCCCATTACAATAGTCAATGCATATATTTGTAATAGTTAAAATATCGTCATATATTTGTTCTGTCATCCCCCACTTTTCAACGTATGCGTCCTTGAACCAATGATAATTCAAGTCGTTATGTGCATAGACTTTGTTTCTGCTTGCTTTAATAACATTTTCAACATCTTTATATTGATTCAAGTCAGACACTAATTTCTTTTTCCTATCCAGCAATTCCCTCTGTCGGTCATTGAATGTCTCCATTTTTATCATTTCCCTATATACATCATTTGTCATTTGATAAATAGTCGCAGAATTTTTCATTGTATCATAAAGCATTTTATAAGTTTCTAAAATCACTCTGAATATGCAGTTATCTTGAACAATCTTATAAAATGCTCCTGTTCTTTTTTCTTTAAAGTATGGTTGAAGTTCCCAAATATCATTTAAAACCTGTATGTTCGATTTTATACATAATGCTTGTTCTCTAAACCTGCATACGTTTTCTACTACAAATAAATTCATTGGAGCTTTACTATTATCCATATTCACCATACACTTCTCCCTTGCTTCTCTATTCTGTACACACATAGATGCTCTCTAATTTACAAAATAACAACACTCGTTTGTGACGTTCATTATACTCCATAAATATGAAATCATCAACTTCTTCTGGTTATCACACAATCATTGAGAAAAATTATCTTCGCTTGACTATGTAAAAGACGGCATCAGCTCCACGCCGACACCGCCTTTTCCTCGGTCAGTCTGTTATAAAATCCCTGCCTTTTTCAGATACCCCACGCTGTCATAGCAGCCACGGAAATAGACCGCCTGCATCTCCATGTCCGTAAGTTTGTTCCTAAGCTCCATCACTTTAATCAGTGCGGCACATTCTTCCTCGGTCAGTTCCGCCGATGTTTCCGTGTCAAACACGCCTAAGACTTTCGGATATTTTTCATACAAGCCCTCAATCTCAGCTCTTATTGCACGATATTCCTCATTCTCCCTTGCCAACTTTGCGGTGACAGAGCCAAGATATTCCTCAAAGATATTACTATGGATGTCCAAAAAAGTTTCAAATCTGAACACATCAGACATTCTTCCTCACCTCCGATTTTTTCTAATCGTCCTTATTATAATACCCCAAAATCAGCAGTACAAATGTGCAAACTGAATTTAACGCTCCCTATCCACACTTTTTTTCTCTGGCTGTTCGTCGTTCTGCTCTGGCTCATCGTCAATAACAGACTTGTCTTTTTCATTCAGATTCAGTTCGATATTGAGGGCGTTGAGCCGTTCCGTCTTTTCTTTCAGCTCATTTTCAAAGGCAAACGGCTTCTTCACTTCCTCTTTTGCGGTTTCAAGCTGTGCAATGGTTTCCTCCTTTCTGGTCTTGGCGGCTTCCAATCTTGCAGGAATTTTGGCAATCTCATTCTCAATTCTCGTTAAATTGCCGAGGGCATCCGTTCCTAAATCCACTTTGTATTTTCTCATTCCGCATAAATTTAAGCAGTAGTGGGCATTGACGGTATCATAGAAAACCTCCATCTGAAAGCCACGGTAGCTGCCGATTTGTATCGGCTGTGACAGCGGGTTTTCCTTGCAGACGGCAAGCAGCATCCCGCCTGCGTCCGCTTTTTCTTTGTAGGTCACACCGTTTAAAGTCATCGGGCAGAACTTGTCCTCGCCCTGCGGCATATGCTGGCTGGCAATCCCCGCATCATTCCCATAGCCTATAATGCGTTCCCCATACTCCTTAATCTCCTGCGGGTAGTGTTTCAGTATCCCGTCCTCAAGGTCGTAATGCTCGGAAAGGTAGCTCTGCTTCAAGACTTTCAGCTTCGCCACCTGCATATCCAAGTCCATTTTTTCCTTGAAACGCTCGTCGCCCGTGGCAAGCATTTTCACCTCCGCAAAGGAGAGGGCGACCTCGTCCACGTCCTCGGCAGAACGCACGGGGCTTTTGCTCGTCATTATCTGGGAGATGAATTTCTGCTTTCCCTCTACAAGCTGATAGAGGTAGGCATCAAAGGTCTGTTCCGTCACATAGCGGTAAACTTCAACCTCTGGGAACATATTGCCCTGACGTTCCAGACGACCAAGCCTTTGCTCCAAGTCAGTCGGTCATTTTTTGCGGACAGTTCAATACATACCTGTCTGTCCCTTGCCCTGCTCCTACGTTTGCTCTCGTTTGACTTCTCCCTCTGTATCCTCTTGGCACAAGCAGGACAATACTTCGATATGCCAGAGCCAGGGACATATTCAACGCTGCACACCGTACAGTGTTTAGCGGGCAACGCTGTCCACCGCTTCGTGGGTGTGATATGTAATTCACCGACAAAGCCGATGAATTTATAGTAAATCTTGATTTCCTGCTTTACTGTTCCGTCTGCTGACTTCTCACGCTCCGAAACAAGTATCTTGTCTATCAATGCATTTACAACCGTTGCGTCCAGTTCCTTTAAACCTTGATAGTTGCGGATAAGGGAGAGGAAGTCACGGATTCCCTGCGATTTCTCGTAGCTTTCATTGAGCGTTTCCGTTACTTCCCTCAACCGTGCTTCTATTTCAAGCTGTTCTTTCTGGTATTTCCCCGACATCATCTCGAAATTCCGCTCGGTGATACGCTCCATGACCTTATCCTCATAGAGAGAGGAAAACAGCCTGTCAAGCTCCGCAAGGCGTTTGTTCAGCTTCTTCCGTTCTTTCTCCATTGCCTTTGCCTTGCTCTGGTCTGTTTCCGTGAGCCGTTTCTCAATCGCCCTTACCGCCCGTTCATCATTCACCGCCATATCCGCAAAACGGTTAATATCGGCAAGGACGGCGTTGAATAAGTCCCTCGCTTCAATGGCGTGTGCGGTACACATGACGTTGCCATACCTGCCATAATTATTACAGGTGTATTGTACGCAGTCGATAATGTCGGGGCGTTTCCTCCTGTTTGCGCTCATCGCCCGCAGAGCATAGCCGCAGTCCGCACACTTGATAACACCTGAAAAAATATTCTCAAAGTCACCCTTATTCTTTTCCCGTCTGCGGCTCGTCATAAGCTGTTGGACAGTATCAAATTCTTCTTGTGTGACTATGCCCTCATGGGTGTCGGGTATCACTTCCCATTCTTCTGGCAGCTTGGACGGTCTTTTCTTGCTTTTCATATTGGCAGCAATCCGCTTGTAGCCTGCAAGGTTTCCTGCATAGATAGGGCTTCTTAAAATATTCCTCAAGCTGTTCTCACTCCAGATATAACGGTTTTCTTCGTTGTCCTCAAAGTATCTCTCATAGCCTGTTGCTCCCTGCTCCGCCGCATAAGCGGCAGGGCGTAAAACGTGCTGGCTGTTGATGTGCTTGCGTATTTTTCCAAGTCCATTTCCCGCTAATGCAAGGTCAAATATCTCCCTTACAACGTGCGCCACCTTATCGTCAATCAGCAGATGGTTGTGGTCGGCAGGGTCTTTGATATATCCATAGGGTGCATACGTCCCCATAAATTTCCCCTGCTGGAATCTCGCTCGGTACGCCGATTTTATCTTGACCGACACATCGGCAGAGTACATTTCGTTTAGGATATTGCGGAATGGGGTGATGTCCATCGCCGATTTATTCAAGGTATCCACGCCGTCATTGACCGCTATATACCTCACATTATGCTCTGGGAAAAAGACTTCCAAATATAATCCGCAGTCAAGGTAGTTCCTCCCTAAACGTGATAAATCTTTCGTAATCACGCAGTTTATCCGTCCGTTTTCAATGTCCTTAATCATGTTCTGGAAGCTCGGTCTTTGGAAATTCGTACCAGAGTAACCGTCGTCCACATACGTTTTTGCCAAATGCCAGCCCTGCTTTTTCACATAATCCGTGAGGATGGATTTCTGCGTGGCAATGCTCGCACTCTCGTTTTCCGTGCCATCGTCCTTTGACAAGCGGCAGTAAATGCCGACTTCATAAATCTGATTCCCCGTTCTTATCCCTGCCATACTGTTAAACCTCCGTCCTTGCTCTACTTAATTTCATGTTCCATTGCGTACATTCTAAGCGGATATATCCTCATTGTCGAAGGTGTCATCTTTGGCAATCCCCCTCCGTATATCTTCGGAGATAATCGGGATAAACGCTTCGGCAACGGTCTGTGTGCCGACATATTCCCGACTGATAATTACCTGCACTTGTGCTTTTGGCATGATACGCTTTCTCTTTTTGTTCGTTGTCTTATCCTCGCCCATATTCAAATCTTCCTTTCCAGACAGGGCAGGGGAGCGTCTGAAAACGTCCCCTCCTGCCAATCAGACACAATCAATCCCCGCTGTTCAATTCTTCCTGCAATGCTTTAAGGAGAGCCGCCGCTTCATCGGCAGTCAACGTGATTCCCTTTCCGCACTTCTCATGGTTGGGAGAAAAACTGCGGATGTCATACTTCGGCTCGTTCCCGTTCCATGAAATCAAGTTGATTTCCTTTGCGTAGCCGCTGTCGCTCATGGACAATACGGCGATTTTCTTTACAATCTCGTACTGGATTTCTTTCATTTTCTACCTCAACTTTCTGTATTTACCTCCCGAAAAAAGAAGATTAGCGGCTGTCCCTGCCCCGTTTCCTCTGCAATTCACGCTCTAACAGTTTGATGATGGCGTCCTCCATCTGCTTCGGCGTTGTGTTCTTCGGAAAATATTTTTTCAGCTTGCTTGTGTTGATTTTCAAGGTTTCTTTCTGGTTTCCCTTTTCCTCGGTCATAATGGAAAATATCATATCCATGTCAAGCCGCCCGCTCTGGCTAAGGCTTTTCATCCGCTGTGCCTGTGAGAGTGAGGGCGTTGCTTCTTCTCTCTCCATTGTGGCGAGTAGATTTTCCTGCTCGTCTTTCTTCAAAAAGGACAGCTCCACCGCAGGCGTGAGGGCGATTTTCCCCTCGTCCACCATCTGCAAAATCGGCGGTATCAGTTCCGTCAAGCGGATAAATCTCTGCACGGTCATCCTGCCAACGCCGAAGCCCTGTGCCACCTTATCGTCTGTCCGCAACTTCGTCCCAACTTGTGACGAGGTTAAATCCGTGCGGAAGCCCTGCCGCTTCATGGCTTCGGATTTCATCTTGTAGGCAAACGCCCGCTCGCTCGGCAGGATATTTTCTCGTTGCAAATTGCTGTCCACAAGGGTGATGATGGCTCGGTCACGGTCTAAGGGCAGGACAAAAGCGGGGATTGTGTTTAACCCTGCAAGCTCCGAAGCACGCACACGCCGCTGTCCCGCAATGATTTCATAACCATTCCCGTCCTCTTTCGGGCGTGTGATTATCGGCGTTACGATTCCAAACTCTTTGATACTCTCTGCTAATTCTGATAACATTTCGTCCTCCACTACATGAAACGGGTTATCGGGAAACGGGTATAAATCTGCGGTCTTTAATACCTTAAAATCCTGTCTCTTCATTCACATCCCTACCTTTCTTTTTGTCTGGTTCTGCCTGTTTTCTGTAATTCTTCCAATACCTCTGGCGGTATTTTTTTCAATAACCGTTCCATCTGCTGATTGGTTTTCTGCAATTCAAATATCCTCTGGTTGGCTTTCTGTACCTTTAATTCCTGCTCGTACTTTTCATTACGCATACGCCCCGCATAATCGGATTCCTGCCCGATTCTCTCTTTCAAGCTGTCGATATAAGCTCTCTGTTTGCCGATTTCCTTAGAGAATTTCTCCACGTCTGGGAGCCACGCCGCAATCAGTTCCAGAGCCTTGTCACGCTTCTTTCCTGCGTTAAAGGCGTTAATGTCGGAGAGGGCAGACACGATTTCCGCATATTGTTTATCCAGCCTGCCGCCTAACTTATAGAGCCATGTGGGGATGTGTTTCCGCTTCGTTTCCATTGAGGACTGCCCCCGCTCAAGCTGATTCCACCGTGCGGACATCCGCTCATGGTAGGCGGTCTGCCACTCGGACAGGCTCTTTTGGTTGCCTAAGATAGACTTCGCTGACAGCTTGTTGTCGGGCGTGAGCGGCACAAAGCACAGGTGCATATGGGGCGTTCTTTCGTCCATGTGGACGACTGCGGAGAGGATATTCTGCTTTCCCACACGTTCCGAAATGAAGTCAAGAGCCGTCTGGAAATAGGCTTTTTGTTCTTCTGGCGGTAAGCTGTTCATAAATTCGGGCGAAGCGGTGATGAGCGTTTCCACCATCATCACGCTGTCCTTTCTCACCTTACAGCCTGCTTCTTTTACCATTTGGTTTATCTCTTTCTTGTAGGTGTAGCGGGGCGGATTCACAAGATGGTAGTTATCTTTGGAGCGTTCCATATCAATATCTGGGTTGCTTTTATAGGCTTCTTTCTTCCGCTCGTTGTGGCGTTCGCAAGCCGCAACGCCGCCTGCCTTGCGTTTCTGGAAACGCAGGATTGCATAGGGCATAGTTCATCATCTTCCTTTCTTCGGCGGGTAATCTCCCAAAGGGTGACGGTTGGTGACGGTGGTGACGGTGTTTTTGGGATACCCCCACGGGAGCCGCCGACTGTCACCGCACATTCTTCCATCCGAAGCCGCAAGGCAGAGGATGGGCAGGGCGTAAGCCCTGCTTTAAGGGAGTCCAGAGGGAACGTCTGGCACACGACTTTGCCGGGCAAAGTGTAGTGTGTTACACCCTGTAAACGCAGTCGGAAAAATCGGGGGATTTTTCTGACCGCAGGGGTGGCTTTACGAGCCGAAAAAGGCGAGTAAGGCACCACGCCTGCACTTTGCGTTTACGGGGTGTTCTCCCGAAGGGCAGAACCGCCGATTTTACATACATTTGCTATGACGGTGACAGCAACAGGGGGTATCCCAATCTAACCGTCATCACCGTCACCACCGTCACCCGACTGCCTTGTGAGGGAAATCTCCCTGCACCCTTTCTTCCTGTGGTAGCCGTAACGGATGTTGTTTTCACTAAGAAAACTGGCACGGTATTCGTTAAGCCGCTTCGTCATGATGTTGGGCGGCGATCCCGTTTCCCCCATCTGTTCCAGAAGCTCCGTTGCCGTCCCAGTCCATTTCTCTTTGTCCTGCATGAAATCCACCAGCCGAAAAAGAACATCTGGTATCGCTTCTTTGGCAAGCTGTTCCTGCTCCTTACGCTCCACAAGCTCCCAACTGCAATCATGGAAACGGAGCGTAAACTCCTGATAGGGCGTGTCCCTGCCCGTCACATACAGCTTTGCGGCATTGGACGCACGGCTTTCCTGTTCTAAAACAAAGGTTGCGTCCGCACTCCCCGTCAATCCCGTCGTTCCAGACACTTTGTTGAACACGTCGCTGTCATTCTGCTTTCGGATGTGGTGAACGACAATGACCGCCAGAGAGTGCCTGTCGGCAAAGTTTTTGATAAGGGAGATGTCCCCGTAATCGCTTGCATAGGCGTTGTCTTTGGATGCGGTGCGGACTTTCTGCAAGGTGTCAATCACAATGAGCCTGCTGTCGGGATATTCTTTCAGATAATCTTCCAACTGCACGATAAGACCGTCTGACAGCTTGTCGCTCGCCACCGCAAAGTGAAGCCGCCCGCTCGCTTCGTCCGTCAAGCGGAACAATCTGTCCTGTATGCGGCAGAACGTGTCCTCAAGGCAGAGGTAAAGCACGTCGCCCTCCTGTGTGGGCATATCCCACAAGGGGATTCCCTGCGACACGCAGAGGCATAGCTTTAACATGAGCCAGCTCTTGCCGATTTTCTGTGAACCGCAGAACAGGGTTAAGCCTGTGGGTATCAGACCGCCCACCACAAAGGACGGCTTTTCAAGCGGCTCATAGAGGAGCGTGTCTGCATTGACTGTCTGAAGCTTCTGCATGGGATTCCTCCTTTCGGGCGGTGTCTTTGGTTTTGTTGCACATAGATGTGACCTCCTTAAATAGATTTACTCCCACGAAAAAAGTGAGAGTATGTAATGCCGCCAGTCCCACGCCGATAAAAAACGGATTTCTTTTTCGGGCAGTAATCATCAAGGTTTGAGATACTTCCTCATTTCCGCCTTGACTTTCTCCCTTGCAACCGAAACAGACTTCTGGACAGCGGAAGCCGTGCAATGCTCCATCTCCCCGATTTGGTAAAAGTTAAAATCATACTCGTAATAGAGCAGGAAACGCCGTCTTTGTATCTCTGGCAGTCGGGCAACAACTTTGTAAAACAGTTCATTCCGTTCTTTTTCAATCATTCTTTCATCAAGCGTTTTAGGCACCCGCAACGCCCGTCTGTAAAGCGTTTCATCCCATACCTCGTTAAACTCCCTGTGCCGCTGGTTCCATTGCTGAAGATTTCTGTTCCTGCGCTCCATCTGCCGAAATTCAAAGAATAGCTGTTCTGATACTTCCAGCTCGTGCGATTCCCCCTGCCCGTCCTTAAAGCTGATGGAATACCTTGTGCCGCTTTCCGTGGATTCCTCCCGAAGCGTGTATGTCTTTGCCCCGTATGCCATTTCCTTTCCTCCCGAAAAAAATTGAGCGGGAGGATTGCCCTCCCACCCAATAGCCCGTGGAAATGGTTAAATTTCCCCGAAAGGATAAAAAATAGGCTTTAATTTTTTGCGTAACCGTTCAAGGCGTTTATAGACCGCCCTTTCGGTAAGCCCTGCCACCGCCGCAATCTCCTTAGTGGAATACCCCTGCATTTTCAACAGGAGAATGAGCAGGGTATGCTTGTCCACCGTAAGCAATGCCTGATACAGCTTCTCGTCCTCAATCTCGTCCAGTAAGTCCGCAACGGTATTCGGCTCTGCCTGCTGTTCGTTGTCCGCCATTCCCTCAAGGTATTCGCCGAAGTCGCTCGTCCATCGGTAAAACCGCCTATTGGAATTAAAGTCCGCCCTGTCCTCCATGCGGATTTGCTCAATGACCGCTTCATCAACGCCATGCTCACGCAGCACTTTTTCCTCGGCTTCTTTCCAGATACGCCATTTCCTGTCCTCACGTCCGTGGTTGTATGCCATTCCTTATTTCCTCCAATCCGAATTTTTGAAAATGTAAAAATCCAGATTGGAAAGGCGGCGAACGACAGCCAACATCAGAAACAGCCCTGCGGCACATTCCGATAAAAAACGACAAAAGAAAAACCGCAAAGGCTCTGTGACCTCTACGGTTATAGGAGATACATATTCTGTTAAGTAGAGATTTTACTTCTGGTTTCAAGACGTAAAGTAGCGTTGCATAAGCAGGGACTTTTTTGACTGGCTTCCTGCCATTCCCCGATAAGCTATGTACGGATAGATTCTGCGTTGCATGAGCAAATGGATTACTGCCCGAAAAAAGGACATAAAAAATCCCTCCAAACTTCAAAAACAGGTCTGGAGAGTATCTGTTAAGTCTTTTCGGGCATAGCAATACCGCCCACCACACGCCGTTTTTTTATATGGTTGGCGTTCGCCTTATTGCATTGTGAAATAAAACAAAGCCAACGAACTGTGATTTTATTTCACAAGTTCATTGGCTCTGCGTCTTTGCGTCTGGCTCTATAATGATTCAATTTAATTTCCATGACCAAAAAAGAAATCACAACTATTAGCTCTTTGAAATTATTTGTTTATCAATTACAATCACCCGTAAATTCTCTGCTGAAATCAAAGTTTCATTTTTGCATTTAGGGCAGTAAAGAGGATAATTTTTTTAAACACTATCTTCTCTAATTCTGTCACGGGTTTTATTTCCACAAATAGGACATAGTATCCACTTCGTTCTATTCATACAACACCTCTGTCTGACTTAATTCTCTAACTTTTTAAGCAAATTCTTTATGTTGATATATTTTTACAGAAACAAAGTATGAAGCAATAAATATTACTACTGCAACTATGGCAGACACTATCCCCACAAGCGGATGTTTCATGTTCATTTCGCCAGTCAATGGCTTTAAAATAGCAGATAATAAAATCAGTAGCCCTACCGCTGCAATCGCCGATAAAATCATAATCATTTCATTTTTCTCTGTTCCTATTTTTAGCATAAGCGGATACATAATTCCTGCTGTGGTTGCTGAAAGTGTTAGACCAAACTCATAACCATAAAATATAGATTGAACGTTTGAATAGCCATTTGTTACATAGGCATAAATAGTTGTAATGCTCCCCATAACAATACCGAGTAAAATCAGTATTGCAAATGAAATGTATTTTGCTTTAATTATATCGTTGTATTTTATAGGTAAAGTCCGTTCAAACTTGTTCCATTTTGATACTACATCAGCATGAAGAGAAGTGCCTACATTTACAATAAAGATAAATAACTGCATAGCTATAATCATTTGAATAAAGGCATCATGTTTCACAAAAAAGATACAACTGTTAAAAACAATGCAATAATAAAAGACATTTTTATATTGTTTTCCATTGAATAAAAATTATTGCGAATTAACCCCTCATTAATTTTCTCCTTTCACATAAAGCAGCATAATCTCATCTATTGTAGCAGGGATAACTATTGCCTTTGGATATTTTTTAACCGCTCTTCCTCTGTTAGCAACTAATATCTGCCACTCATAATCCTGCTTGCGATACGCTATAATATCATTTTTATCAATAGCATCAAACTGTGCTGCCCCACATTTAATAATTCCATAGTATTCCAGCAATTCGTCTTTCGTCTTGCAAAAGATGATTTTTCCTGCATGTATAAAGACAATGTAGTCGGCAACTTTTTCTAAATCACTTGTGATATGAGAAGACACCAAAATTGAATGTTCCTCATCCTGCACAAATTCTAAAAACATATCTAAAATGTCATCTCGTACTATCGGGTCAAGACCACTGGTTGCTTCATCTAAAATCAGCAAATGAGGATGATGTGCAAATGCCACCACAATAGAAAGTTTCATTTTCATTCCTTTAGAAAAAGTTTTAATCTTTTTTGAGGCAGGAATACCCAGACGGCTTAACAGGTTATTATAGTAAGGCTTATCCCATGAAGAATAAATGTTACATAGCACCTTGCTTAACTTAATAGGTGTTAATTCTTCTGAAAAATTACTCCCATCAAAAACAACACCGACTTTTTCCTTCACAGCATAATCAAAACTGTCTATATCGTGACCTAAAATCATAATTTTACCACTGTCTTTTTTTATAAGACCCAGAATAGAATTGACTGTTGTACTTTTGCCTGCGCCATTTTCCCCAATCAGTCCTACAATACTTCCAGATGGAATACTGAAAGAAATATTATCTAATGTGAAATTACTGTATTTCTTTGTTAAGCCTGTAATCGTTAATGCTGCATTCATTCTTAATCCTCCTCATACAACAATGATAAAAGTCCAATCAATTTATCTAATTTTATTCCGCTTGACCGAGCAATCTCAATTGCTTCATTGAAATGCTCTTCAATCTTTTTTTGTTGTTCTTCCAAATAGAAATCTTGATTTTGTGCCGATACAAAACAGCCTTTTCCAGCAGTAGTTTCGATAAACCCATCTGATTGTAATTTATCGTATGCTTTCTGTACTGTCAAAACACTGATATGAAGTGATTTTGCCATTGAACGAATAGACGGGATAGCCTCACCCGCTTGTAGTTCCCCACTCATTATCAACGCTTTTATCTGGTCTGATATTTGTTCGTATATAGGTTTACTTGTGTGGTTATTAATAAATAATTCCAACTGTCCTCCTCCTGCTCATACTGTATTGCTTAAACAAGTACAGTATAAGTCATGGTAAGGCAGATGTCAATATAAATATGCCAGAGATTTCTCCCTGCCATTAATATGTCTATGTGTAAATAATTTCTTCGTTCACAATCTCCCTCGCACAAGCTCTTATGTTATTCATTCTTCCTGAAATCCAAACTTAGGAGAAATCCAAACTTTTCTGAAAATGGCTTGATAATAGGGGATTCTTGTAGAAAAAAGTTTGGATTTCATTTCGCCAAATGCAATGCTCCAATTATGACAAAATGAGAAAAACACTGTTATTTAGCTCTGTTCCAACTAATTTATTTCCATTTTTGACAAAAGAAAGCCAAAACAAAATCCAAACTTTTTGTCAGAAAACGCCTTAAATAAAGGATTTACAGAAGAAAGTTTGGATTTCTCAAAAGTTGGGATTTTCGGGAAAATATAAACTTTTGGATTTTCCCCATCCATTCTAAGGCGTTTTCCTCCTTCAACTGTTCCGTTATGCCTTGTGCCTGTTTCATGCCCTCTATGAGCCTTTCAAAGCGTTCCTGCGCCTGCCTGTCGATGTCGGCAAGGTAGGTGTTGAGCCTGCCGCTTGTGAGAAGATTGGTGTATGTAACCTTATGGCACTGTTTCAGATAGTCCAAGTGCCGCTGTCCCCATATGCCTATCGGCTGTTCTTCTTCTGCGGGTACAGTTAAGCACGGTATTAAGTAATCTCCTCGCCGTTCGTATTTGCCGCCCAGTTCCTCAAAAATCGTCTTTGCCATTGTCTGTTACCTCCACATTCTTTTTTATTTTGAATGTCCGCAAAATCCGTCCTACATCCGAGGGTCGCCAAGGGCAGTCGCAGTTGTGAATTGCGATTAGCCTGTCCTGTACATTCGTACCCGCCCCCATCTTCGGGGTAGAGCCTAAAAGGACACGCACCTCGCCGCTCCTTACCTTTGCAAACAGCTCCTTTTTCTGTGCGTCGGTATTCGCTTCATGGATGAAACGCACCTGCTCCGCAGGGATTCCACGGGCTATGAGCTTCTCTCGGATGTCGTCATAAATATTAAAAGTTCCGTCATTCTTCGGCGTTGAAAGGTCGGAGAAAACAAGCTGCGCCGCCTTTGTGTCGGCGTGTTCCTCCCAGATGCGGTAGATATTGTCCACGCAGGCGTTGACTTTGCTGTTCGGGTCGTCTGGCAGCATCGGGTCAATCAATCTCTGGTCTAGGGCAAGCTGCCGCCCGTCGTTTGTCACTTTGAGCATATTATCTGTTTGTGGCTTTACCAGTTTGGCTCGGATTTTCTCTGCCCGTTTCGCAAGCCCCGCCACCATTTCCGTCTGGATTTGGCTCGGCTTGGTCTTGATGTTGTGGTAATTGACCTTTGGCACGGGCAGCTTTAGCATATCGGCGGTCTGGATGTCCGCAACCTCACGGAACATCTGCATCAATTCTGGCAGGTTGTAGAACTTCGCAAACCTCGTCTTGGCTCGGTAATTCGTCCCCTCTGGGGCAAGTTCCAGAGCTGTGACCGTTTCTCCGAACGTGGAAGCCCAACTGTCAAAATGCTGCAATCCGTTCCTTGCGAGGGTGTCATACTGCAAGTACCTCTGCACAGAATACATCTCGACCATCGAGTTACTTATAGGCGTTCCTGTTGCGAAAACTACGCCACGGTTGCCCGTGATTTCGTCCAGATAGCGGCACTTCATAAAGAGGTCGGAGCTTTTCTGGGCTTCGGTCTGGGCGATGCCGCCGACATTCCGCATCTTGGTGTAAAGGTAAAGGTTCTTGTAAAAATGACTTTCGTCTATAAAGAGCCTGTCTATGCCCAATTCCTCAAAGTTTATCACGCTGTCTTTCCGCTTGGTATCGTTGAGTTTATCGAGCTTTGCCTTGATTGCTTTCCTTGTTTTCATGAGTTGCTTGACCGTGAACTGCTCCCCGTGGGATGCCTGCACGTCGTCTATCCCCATCTCTATATCGTCAAGCTGGCGCATAAGCTGTTCCCGCTGTCGTTCCTCGCTGATGGGGATTTTCTCGAACTGACTATGCCCGATAATCACCGCATCATACGCCCCCGTCGCAATCCTGCCGCAGAACTTCTTGCGGTTTCCCGTTTCAAAATCCCGCTTGGTAGTCACAAGGATATTGGCAGATGGATAGAGCCTTAAATACTCCGACGCCCACTGCCCGACAAGGTGGTTCGGCACGACAAACATGGATTTCTGGCATAAGCCGAGCCGCTTGCTTTCCTGTGCGGCGGCGACCATTTCAAAAGTTTTTCCCGCCCCTACTTTATGGGCAAGGAGCGTGTTGCCGCCGTAAAGGATATGGGCAATCGCATTGACTTGGTGTGGTCTTAGCTGGATTTCTGGGCTGATGCCGCCGAACGTGATATGGCTTCCGTCATATTCACGGGGTCGGATGGAATTAAATGTGTCATTATAATAGCGTACAAGCCTGTTCCTCCGCTCTGGGTCTTTCCATATCCAGTCTTGAAACGCCTGCTTTATCACCTCCTGCTTTGCCTGCGCCGCCGTTGTTTCCTTATGGTTCAGCACCGCTTTTTTATTGTTGTGTTCGTCATAAACATAGTCAAAGATGCGGGTGTCACGGAGATTCAAGGTGTCCTCCATGATGCGGTATGCGCTTGCCCGCTTCGTGCCGTAAGTGCTGTCCGCCTTGACATTCCCTACGTCGGAACTCTTATTCTCAATGAACCAGTCCCCGTTATATGCCGTGTAGCGTACTTTCAATCTGCCCGCCGCATAGCTTGACGGCGTTAAAAGCTCCATCATAAACTGCTGTATATCTTCCTGCGGTATCCATGTCGTGCCAAGACGGACGGAGATTTCGCTTGCGGGCAAATCCTTTGGGATGACCTTTTCCAGAGCCGCCACGTTGACTGTAAGCTCTGGGTCTGACTTTGCCGCTATCCCTGCAATTTTCAGTTTCTCCCGCACATTCCCCGACAAATACTCGTCTGCGGTCACATACCTTGCAGACTCGGATGACGGCACTTTGTAGATTACGCCCTGCAATTCCTTAATGATTTCTTCCTCTGACCTGCAAGTGAGCCGTGCCATATATTCCAAATCGACACGGGCTTTCTCCACGATAGAGAGGGCGAGGGCTTCACTGGCGGTTTCCACAAAGGTCACTTCTCGGTGGGGCTTTATCGTCCGTTTCGTGAACATATCCGCCTTGCGTTTGAATTTCCCCTCATCGTCAAGCACTTCAAGGGAACAGAGTAAGAAATAACTTTCATCCGCCGCAAAAGCGAGGTAGTTCCCCCTGCTGTTAATCAAGCCGTACTTTTTGGTAAAGGCATCGTATAATCGGTTTAGGTTTTCCTGCTCGGTCTGTATCATTTCCTCTGGGCAGTCGTCGGTCTGGTATTGGATGAGCTTCCTCACGCAGTCACGAATTTCCAGCAGCCCCTTGATGCGGCTCTCCGCCGTCATGGACACGTTTGCAGGGGTCATCTCGTTATTCTCTCGGAAGTAGACTTTGCCGCCCACAAGGGCAAACGAGAAGTTCCGCACGTTCGGGTCGGCGGGGATGGCTTTCTCATTCTCATCGGATATTTCGTCAATCCCAACATCCTGCTCCGTGATTTCGCCGTCTATCCGCTGCATGGCTTCATGGAGAAGCCCCGCAAGCGGCACGTCTGGGTAGGCTTTGCAGGCACTGTCCATGCCGAACCTTGTGCTTTCCATCCTCATCTCGCCAAGCACCATCTCTGGATGCTGGACAAAGTAGCTGTTCATCGTGATTCCATTTGCATCTGTGTCAAGGTGTACCCACTCTGGCTCAATGTCAATTATATTGTCACGCTTTTGCAGGATAAGGATGTCGCTCGTGACCTCCGTTCCTGCATTTGCCCGAAACGTATTGTCGGGAAGCCTTACCGCCCCTAAAAGCTCGGCTCTCTGTGCAACATACTTCCGCACCTCTGGGCTTGCCTTGTCCATCGTCCCCTTAGAGGTGATGAACATCACAACGCCGCCTGCCCGCACTTTATCCAGAGCCTTTGCAATAAAATAGTCGTGGATTAGGAACTTCTGGGCGTTGTAGCGGCTGTCGTTGACTTTGAACTCCCCGAACGGGATATTGCCAAGCACCACGTCAAAGTGGTTGTCTGGGAGCTTCGTTTCCTCAAATCCTTCAATGGCGATGCTGGCTTTCTGGTAGAGCTGCTTTGCAATCCTGCCCGATAACGGGTCAATCTCGATGCCGTGCAGCTTTGATTTCTCCATGCTTTCGGGCAATAATCCTAAAAAATTGCCCGTGCCGCAGGACGGCTCCAAGATGTTCCCCTGTGAAAATCCCAGACGGTCAAGTGCTTCGTACATTGCCTTGATGACAATGGGCGGCGTATAAAAAGCGGTCAGCGTGGATTCCATAGCGGCATGGTATTCTTCGTCGGAGAGTGCTGATTTTAATTCCTTATATTCATTTGCCCAAGCCGCATTGCTGCTGTCAAATGCCATCGACAGACCGCCCCATCCGACATACTTTGCAAGGGTTTCCTGTTCTTCGGGCGTGGCAAGGCGGTTTTCTATCTGAAGGTCGTGGAGAAGTCGGATTGCTGCCATATTGTTTTGGAACTTCTCTTTCGCACCGCCAACGCCTAACGCATCGTTGGCAATGCGGTAGTTGCGGCGTTCAGCGGAGAGGGCAGGGGCGGACGGTTTCGCCGTAACGGGTGTTTCCCTCGGTTTCCCATGCTCTGGCTCGTCAAAGCGTATCTTCTCCACCACAATGTCATAGGGAAGCCCGTTCTCCACGGCAGGGTACTCCGCCACGGTTTCCGTAGTCGTCTTTACGGGAGATTCTATCTTTTCTTCGGGCTGTGGTTCTTTTTCTGCCTGCTCCAAGAGCCTGCGGACATAGCTCACTTTCTCCACACGGTTTATCGGGAAGCCCATGTTGTTCTGAAATGTGATGTCACGCATGGAAACATCGCCGCTGATTTTCCCGACGCTCTCGATAAGATAACGGCGGTTGTCAATCATAAGCTCTTTGCCGATAAGGTCAGAATTATCCTGCTTTTCATCCGTCCCAGACGGGGCAGGCTCTGATTTCTGCTGTTCCTCACGCTCCGCATCTTTCGCTGCAAATAGCTCCGTGATATGCTCCGCACTGTTTAAGGTGTCGGCGTATTCCTGTGCTTCTTCCTCGGTTTCAAAGGTCTGGTAGATGCCGCCTACGTCGTAATATCGGTCGGTACTGTCCTCTGGGGCTTCATTATTCCGTATGATAAATGGGTCAGCAAAAGCATCGGAAGTCTGCTCTACCGTGTAATGGGGCTTCTGTTCTGTTTCATCAGAGATGATGTCTGGGCTTGGGTTTTCAGCCGCCTTTTTGTTTTCCTCCCGATAGAACGGCTCAAGCTGTTCCTCCGTCAAGGACACTAAATCGTGGTAGTACAGATTAGAAAGTGCGTTCTGGATAAGGTCTGCAAGGTCATTATACTGCGTATATTCTGCAAGAACGCCGTCCACATACGTTTCCATGCGGTACTGCAAGAGGTTGGCGGATGCCTGTATCCCGTGCAAGCCGTCCTCGGTATTCTGAAAGGCAATCTTGACGTTGGATAAATCCGTATAGTCCACTTCGGCATCGCCGCCAAACTCCGCATCGCAGTATGCGTCGATACAGCCTTTCGCCTGTTCCAGAAGTTCTTCCTCGGCAGGCTCTTTCCTCCTGTGAAACCAGTCATCCTCGGTAGCCATTATCTCGCCAAGCCGCTTTTCATCCTCTGGGAACAGCTCGGTGTTTCGCTCTAAGAACGGGATAAACACGTCATGCCCCAGACGCAGGGATTCCATTTTCTCTCGGTAATAATCTTCGCCCTGCCGTTTCCATTCTGGGATAAACGGGCAGTCGGGGGAGAGGGAATATTCATAAAAATTTCGGATATGGGCGATTAAATCCCCCTCGCCGTCGCCGATGTCAAACCGCCCTTCATAATTAAATTCCTCGCCGCCGATGACGGCATGGATTTCAAAATCGGTCTTATGATACCATCCGACATGGTTCTCCTCATTCTCCCTTTCACGGTTCTGTTTTTCGTCCAGAATGCCGAGCAGTTTATTTCCCAGAGCGAAACTCAAATCCGTAAATCGGTCGTTCAGCTCCTTGTCATAAAAAGCGGGATGCTCGGAGAAGCCGATTGAGAGGGTGATGCTGTCGGGCTTTTCCTCGGCAAGTGTTTCTGTTTTCTGGCTTTCGGTGATGACCGTTTTTAAATGGTCGTTCGCAGGGTTCTCCTTTAATTTCTGCTCAAAATCCTCCCTGCTAAACTCTTTTCCGAACAACGGGAACTCCGCATTTCGCAGGGACACGGCGTTCTCATCAAAGGCGGTAATCTCATATTTGTCCGCCCCGATATACACCACGTCGCCCTCGTGGTAGAGGTAGCGGAGAGGGTAAAGCTCTGTAAGCTCCTGCGAGAAACGCCACGCATTGCTGCGGCTGTAAACGCTGGTCGTCTTTTTCTGCACAAGGGAGAGGAAGTCTAACATCTCCTGCACGTTGTCTGGATGCTGTAATGTCTGTTCCATAAGGTCAGCGGGCATATCCGCAAAATCCCTACATCCAATCACGCCCAACAAGTCTTTCTCATAGCCGTCCAAGTCACGGATAAAGTCAGAAAGCCGCAGGGCGAGCGTGTCCCGCTTGTCCGCAGGGGGCAGTTCCCTTTTTTCCTCAATAAAACGCTGCCTTGCCAGTTTCCTCTGGGTGTCGATTTCATACTGCGGGGCAGACACGCTTTCCAGATAATCGGCATAATGGTCTTTTTCTTTGGGATTGAGGTAGCGATTATCCTTAACCAGCTCACGCAGCCGTTTTTCCGCTTTCGACCAGCTCAGAACAAGGTCGTGTTCGGTGGAAATGCCGTCACGGTCAATGGTGATGCCCTTGCCGCTGTACCACACATACCCCTCCGTGCCGTCTGAAAAATCAACGAAAAAGCCGCCCGTGCCGTATTCCCTTTTCAGAAAATCAATGTTCTTCTTTTTATCTTCCTGCTTCTGGAACTGATGATAAATACGGTATTTCCCGTTCGCAACGCTGTTCCCTTTTACAAGGACGGCATCAATATCCTCCTGTGAAACGGCAAAAGCAGAGGCTTTCTCGTCCTCTGCTTCAGCTATCCTTTCAATCTGTTCGTCCACGGTCGGGAGATTTGCGGCAACTTCTTCCTCATTGGCAACGCTGCCTTTTTCTGTCTGTCCTTCTGGCTCTGCCGTCTGTGCCGCAGCTGCTTTTTCTTCCTGCCTGCCGCCGTCCGACTGCGGCTCTTGTTCTGAATTTCCTAATTGTAAATCAGTTCGCTCAAGATGGCTTCCTCCGCTTGGCTGCGGATATTGTTCATCATGCCGAGCCACTGCATCGGGGCTTTCTCTTTCAGTTCCTCCGTCACTCCCTGCTCGGCTGCTAACTGCTTCGTCAGAAGCTCCAGCCGCTGCAACGCCGTCTGCTCGGTCTGGTATAAGTGTGCGTTCAGCCTGCCCGACGTCAGCAGATTGAGATAGGTCACTCTTTTGTGCTGTTCCAGATAATCCCTGTGCATCAAAGCGTACCTGCCAAGCGGAAGCTCTGGCTCTGTCGGTAATGTCAGGTCGGGTATAAGGTAGTCCGCCTGTTTCGTGTAAGTGATTTCGCTCATTATTTTCGCTCCTCGTATAATAAGTTTGTAAGCAAGAAAAACTGCTTACAGACTTATTCTTTTTGATTAGACAGAAGGATAATTCTAAACATCCTTTCCGAAGATTCTTCTTCAATCACGCTGGTTCATCCATTCTCTGTCTATTGGTTAATAAGTTACTTTATAGTCATGGTCCCAGATGTTACAATAAGTTCCATAAGAATTGTAGCTATGGTCATTGCTTCATCGCTCCTGCAAAGCGTTTGCTATTGCCAAGAAAGCATGCAACCCTAATACTGCGCTAAGACTTATTACACAAATGCTGCATCCTGGTATCTAGCCACCAGCAGGGTATTTCTTCCAGGTAATGCTCATAACGCGAGGTTTAGGCCGGCGTAGTGGTCTGGGATAACCCATGATTACTCTTCTTCACTTTTATTGAAAGGTGGTGATGATCCGTGAAAGAACATATTGATTACCTCTCAACACTGTTTGTTGGGATTGATATTGCATCCCGTGTTCATGTTATCTCTGCACTTGATTTCAACGAGGAATTCTACATCAGGATGAAATCTGTAGAAAACACTCAGGAAGGTGCAGCTTTTATTGAACAGATGATTTCTGATGTATTAAAACACAACCATCAGTTCAAATACGTTATGATCGGTATGGAAGCTACTGGTTTCTATGGTGTCCATCTGGCGAATTATCTTTCTGCCAGTGACCTGCTTGCTCCATTCTCTGTCAGAGTTTACTGTCTCAATCCGAAAGAAGTTAAGAACTACAAAAAGTCCTTTAACGATATCGGAAAAAATGATGGCATTGACTCTTATGTGATTGCCGATTTTGCCCGTGTGGGACGTATTGCAATCAAACCCTGGCGTGGCTCCCAATACCTTGCCTTACAGCGTCTTACCAGACACCGTATGCACATCACTGAATGTATCGCAAGAGAAAAGACTTACATGCTTAACAACATTTATCTCAAGTTCAGTGAATACGCATTACTCCGTGATGGGCAGCATCCATTCGCAAACAAATATGGTGCTACAGCCGAAGCCATTCTTACCGAGTACACAACGAATGAAGATATCGCAAAATCATCCGTAGAAGACCTCGTTGCTTTTATTAACTCCAAGAGCAAAGGCCGTATTGCTGATCCGGAAGAAACAGCAAAAATCTTACAGGCTGCAGCCCGCAACTCATACCGGCTTGATAAATGCCTCTATGAGCCGCTTACTATCTCAATCGCTTCTTCCTTTAACTGTATCAGTTCCTTTGAAAGAGAACTCAAAGCGATTGATAAAGCAGTCCTTCAAACAGTTCAGGGACTAAACCCTGACGAGTACACTGTACTGAATTCCATTCCTGGGATTGGTAAAGTTTATTCAGCCGGTATCTTGGCCGAAATGGGTTCCATTAAGGCTTTTCCTAATGCCAATGCCCTCGCAAAATACTGTGGTATCGTTTGGAACGATAATGACTCTGGCGATTTCGTAGCCGAAGACAAACACATGAGCAAAGCTGGCAACAGATATCTGCGCTACTACATCATAGAAGCTGCCGGAAGTGTTATAAGACACTGTCCTGAATACAAAGCTTTCTATGACAAAAATATGCTGAGACAAGAAACCATCAGCATAAACGAGCACTCGCGTTGACTTCCCGTAAATTTATACGTCTGCTCTTTGGTCTGCTGGACAAGGGCCAACTCTACTCTCCGGAAAAGAGTAGGTAATCCATACTGCATATCGAACTTACGTTCTTAATAGACCGTAGGTCTATTAAGGTTACCCTTTTCCAAGAAAATCTTTTTCATTTTCCTCTTGACATATTACCAAATTGCTTTCGGGTTGTTTCCTGCCTTTATCATACTGGCTTGCAATGTTCCTTGCAAATGTGCGGTTCTGACATTTTGCTTCGATTTGCACATTTCGGACTGCCGCAGAGATTTCCCTTAACGCCATCTCGGAAATGTCACTTGTGGCGATGCCGATGGCGTTCAATGTCTGGGGCGTGTTGAAATTTATAATCTCCGCAAAATCCTCACGCTCAAAATACCCGTCCGCATACAGTCCGCAGCGGCTCAACAGCATATAAGCGACGCTGTTTGCGGCAAGCCGTCTGTAAATCACTTCTATATTATAGTCGTCCAGCTCCTCCAAAAAGCTGTCTTTCATGCAGTCCTTTAGCTGTGAGAGGTAATCGGGTAAATTGTCCTCCACGGCGTTCTCCGCCGTCCCTATTAAAAATGTGGCAAAATCGCCGCCCTCCGTGCCGCCGAACCTGTCCGCAAGCCGTTCCATGACGGGCTGCTCGTACCGCTTATCCATCCGCCATATCGGGACGGGTCGGCTGCCATAATAGCCCTCATGGGTGTCGGAAACGTCAAAATAATATTTCAGCGTGTTCCTGCGTCCTTTCGGGTCAAAGACCGCTATGCCTTTGCTGTCCTTATTCACCCACCTTTTAAAAAGCCTGTTCCATGTGCCAATCTCGGCGACTGCCGTGGCGTCTGGGCGTTGGGCGTAGATTAAGAGCTGCTCGTCAAAGCGGCACTTGTAATTGCGGCAGGCAGAGGATAAAAAGCCCTGCCACGCCTGCGGGTTTCTCGTGACGTCCCTCCCCGTGCGGCGGTACAGCTCTGTAATAAGCTGGTATTTTGCAGCCACAGGCTCACACCTCCTTATCGTTCCAAATCTTTGTTTTTCTGCTTCCTGTCGTATTCCCCGCACCGTTCAGCGATTTCGGAATACATCTTTTCCCTCATGTCCCGCTCATAGGCTCGGTATTCCTTTGCCTTTTCCGTGGGCTTGTACCAGACGCTTTTCTGGTCGGCTTCGTCCATCTGCCCATAGCGGTCGTCTATATTATCCATATATTTCTGATAGACGGCACGGGCGGCGGGTGTATCCTTTGCGTATCGGTAGCGTTCAAGGCTCTTATGCGAGCCACGCAGTTCGGCATACTCGTAGAGCATACGGATAACCTCACGGTCAAGCCCTTTCTGCCCCTCGGCGGCATAGATTTCCGACAAGCCCCTGCACCTCCATGAATGATACGGAGAGGTGTCGTTGGAGCTGTGGGAAGATACATACACGCCGTCTTTCTTTACTGTGATACGGTTGATAAGCTCGGTACTCAATCCCTATCACCGCCCGATAAAACAGTCTGTTCCATAAAAATATCAATCCTCCTGTTGTCCATGCCCCGCCTTTAAGCAGGGGCATAGCTGATTCTGTTTTGTTCCATCCTCTGTGCAAACTCCCGAACGGCACACCTTACGCCGTCAATCTCTGCATGGGTTTCGTCCAGATAGCGGCAGACGGCAAAATAATCCTCCCCGTTCCCATAAAACATACGGATGATGTCGCCATCGGGGACAGAAAAAAGCGTCCTGCCTTTGCTGTCCGTCATGCAGACCTGCCTTGCTGCGTTCACTCCGTGCCACCTCCCAGAAATGAGATGACCCTGTTCCCCTTGATGCTTTTTTGCAGCTCGTTGATGAGCGTGATGTCCGCCACCGTGATTCCCTGCATGGAGAGAATGTCGTCCATCGTCATGGCGGCGATAGCTTTTTCTTCGGTAAAGCCCGCTTCAAATATCTTATTTAGAACCTTAACGGCTTTCTGGTTGACTGCCATATCCCATACCTCCTATCGCTCATGGTCTTTGTGCTTCGGGGCTTTCTGTGCGGACGGCGGCTCTTGCGGCTTCGGTTCGCAGCTATGCCCGTTCCTTTCCATACGCTCGGCAAACTCGCAGATGTGGTAGAGGTTGCTGCCCACCTCGGTATGGTATTCGTCAATGAAACGGCAGCTTTTTTCCGCCTTTTCTCCCCAATCATAAGTGATAATGATTTTCCCGCCGTCTGGGATGCGGAACAGCTCTTTGTAATGGGGGTCAATAAAGCGGATTCCCTGTTCTGCTCTGGATATATGCCTGTCGAGCCATTCTTTCACATAGCAGTAGCAGTAAAAATTGTAATCGCCCTTTGTGGGGTTGCAGCGGAGCAGGAAAGCGTGCTTGTCGATGTCCACACGGAAACCGTACTCAGTACAGTAGTTCCCCATAAAGGCGGCATCGGGGGATTGCCTTGCAGCCGACGACATATCACGGCGGCTGTGCAGAAGCCCCTTATCTTCACGCAGGGCATTGATTACATCGTCAAGCCCCGACTTAAATTCATCGGTTTTCCACTGTTCCCTCGTATCAGACCAATCGGTATGAAACTCGTTCCCAGAGCCGCCAAAGTCCCCACGGAGATGCCCAATGCATCCCGTCTGCCCCTCAAGCTGCATACTCTGGGCGTAGGTGTATTTCTGTTCGGATTGCGTTAAAGCCCGTATCTCCATCAGCGTTCCTCCCTGCTCTTTGATTTCTTCGCCTTTTCCTGCGATTGGATTTTTGCGAGGGCTTCTTTTGCCCAGACGGGCATCTTCTCTGGCTTGATTTCCCCAAGCACGTCGCACCGTTCCCATCGGGCGTGCTTTCCGTCCGCAAGGGAAGTGCCGAACACCGCCTGCCCTCTGCCGCCCAACGCACCGTGACCGCCGTCCGCCAGTACAAGCTGGTAGGCAGAATGCCTGTACTCATGGCGGTTGACCTCGGCATTGATGACAACGACCTTTCCCACAATGCTGCCGCATTTGTCGTCTGGGATGCAGTCGTCTATGGTAAACGGGGTCATGTCAAACTTGAACTGTTCCTGCTCGGCTCTTACACTTTCTATCTGTTCCTGCACCCTGTCGGTAAACATCTGCATGGCTTCCAGATAGTCGTCAGAGCCGACCGCATCCGTTACCCATTCTGCGGACAGCGGGTTGTCGTAAGTGCAGCAGCAGACAAGATACGGGTATTCCTCTTTCTCATCTATGCCGAACACGACTTCCTTTTTTCCGATGTGGATGCTCTGCGTGACCTCATAGGAGCTAATCATCCGTTTTTCTTCATTCTCCATCGGGGTTCTCCTTTCTTTGCTTTTTCTCCCTCTGCTCATCTAAAATCTTTTGGATGCAGACATCGCAGAAAATAGTACGGCTGTCCTTATATCGGGGATAAGGACAGGTCGTGCAGTCATATTTCTTATGGTTTTCATTGCTGCTCATGCTACCGCTCACGCCCATCGTGCTGCTTCACTTTTTTATCTGGCTGTTGATTGTATGGCATCTGGCACTCTGACTGGTAGCGTTCGTTCAGCTTCTCCCTCGCCGCTTCAAGGGTATTGCAGTAACAGCCCCAGTAATAGTTGTCGCCGCCCTTGCAGTACCAGCATACATACGGGTTCGGGGCTTTCGGGTGATGCCCGATGACAAGCTCCGTGTTCCCGATTGTGCAGCCCTCTATGATTTCATAGCCCTGATTGGAGCGTGTTTCACCGTCCATAGGCGTTCCTCCTCTCTTTCAATTTTTTACTCACTTCAAGATTCTTTGGCATATCTGCGGTATGCCTTTTCCCCTTTGGCTCTGATTTTCTGCATCCGCACACTCCCTAAAAGTTCTGGGCATTTCTCCTGCAATTTGCGGCGTGTCCTGCCCACGCTCTCAAAGCTCGGCAAGCCAAGCTCCTTATGGTTCAAAAGTATCTGGGCAAGCGGCATATTTCCCGCATCTTTCAGATAAAGGTTGCAGAGGGCAAGGTACAGCACCATGTCGTCGTTTCTGGCGTCCTCATTCTCTTGCAGGACGGCTCTGACTTTGCCCTCAATGGTTTTCAGACTGTCCATAAATTCCTCCGTTCCGTGTGTTTCTTTGCACAAACATCCTTTATAAATGGAAAGAGAGCGGTATTTTTCAACCACCCCAATCCACATCAATCTGTCTTAATTTATTTCTTCCTGTTACGGATTTTCAGCCATACCGCCGCACTTACCATGAATACGGCAAGAATGGCTGCAATGATTGTCTTTCCCCTCATCCTGCTTAGTCCTCCTTTTTCTTTCTTCCGCACTGGTAGCCTGCAAACCCGAAGATTCCCGCACCGGCTGTAAATGCCGCCGCAAGGCTCACCCACAAGCCAAGATTAAAATCGTCGCCTGTTTTCGGGGTGTCACGCAGTTCGTTGTGCATGGTTACGGTTGCTGTTTCATCTGTCTTAATGGTCACTTTCTGGTCGGCGGGCAGGATATAGCCAGAGGATGCCTTGTCGCTGACCTCGGACACGGTGTACTCGCCGATACGCAAGCCGTCAACTACGATTTCGCCGTTCTTGTCCGTCTTGAATGTCTGGTCGTAATCTTTGCCGATGACACGGAAAGAGAATCCCTCCACTTTTCCGTCAGAGGAAGTCTTGACGATTTTAAGGCTTCCTTTCTGTGCTTCATTTAAAAATCCTTTGCCCGCTTCATTCTCCACGTTGTAGGTCTTGCCGTTTTCCTCAATGGATACGGGATAAACATTCTCGTCCAGAACAAAGCCTGTCGGGGCGGTTTTCTCACTGACAAGGTACTTGCCGTATCTGAGGTCGTTCATCTGGTAAACGCCTTTTTCTACCTCTCCCATCTCGCCGAGCAGTTCATCCTTTTTATCCAATTTCCCGTCGCCGTCCGTATCAGCGTAAACCTCAAATACCGCACCTGTGAGCTTGTTGTCTGGGTAGTCCTTGTCTACTTTCGTCAGAGCGATGTTGCCCATAATAAAGTAGTTGACAAGCTCTATCTCCACAACTTCATCAACCTCGCTGATTGTCACGCTGATTTCTTCCTCGGAGAGTACATATCCTTTCGGGCTTTCGATTTCACGGATTATCCATATGCCATACGGAACTTTATCAAAAGAAAAACTGCCGTCATCCTCGGATGTGGCAGTGGCAATCGCATTTTCCTTTGTATATTCTGTTGTCCCCGTCTGAAAGATGCCGATGAACGCACCGCCTAAATCCTCGCCATCCTCGTTGGACTTTTTGCCGCTGACAGAGCCGTAAATCAGTTCGTTTTCAATGGCTTCTCCCTCGTTTGCCGTGATATTCACGACGGCTGTTTCCTGCCCTGCGTACTCAAAATCAACAGGGTACTTCTCGTCGCTGACAAGGTAAGCGACATTTGTTGATATTTCCTGCACATAATAGCTGCCTATCGGCAGGTCGCTGACTGCCTTTCCGTGACCGTTCTCGTCAAGGAAAATAACTTCAATCAATCCATCGACAGGGATAACAGAGCCGTCGGCGGCGGTCAGCTCCTCGGCGGCATACAGACCGAACGTAACGTCTTTGATTTCGCCGTTGCTGCCCACGCCGTATGCTTCATCAACCTCAAGGCTCTTGTTTAAATCAATTTCTACACGCTGACGCTCGTTGTAAAACTCCGTGCCTGTTTCCGTCACTTCGATTTCCTGCCCCGCATACACAAGCTCAACCGCATGGATTTCATCGTTTAATACCATGCCATACGGGGCGGTCACTTCCTTTACCCCATACTTTCCGAGATAAAGCTCTTTGCTTTCCGCCGTGCCATCTTCCCCTGTGGTAAGCGTGTCCACGACCTCGCCTTTCTCGGCTCTGACCGTTCCGTCCGTTGTAATAATGTCCTCGGCTGCGGTAATCTCGTAAACTGCACCCTCTAAATTATCCACGGCAAAAATCGGCTGGTACAGCCCCTTGTTTCCCGATACCCTGCTGAATACCTCCCCAGACTTGGATACTGTAATCTTGCCTTTCTGTGCCACGTTGGAGCGTTCTACCTTGACAATAGTGATTCCGCTTTCCTCCTCGGAGTTTTCCTGCTCCACGTCAAAATAAACTGGCTCGGAATCCAGAACATAGCCGTATGGGGCTTGCACTTCCACAAGCGAATAGCCCTTGCCGTATTCTAAGGTCTGCGGCGTGATAAGCCCGCCGTCCGCCGTGGTGTAGAACGTGTCAATCTCCGTCACTTCGGGATAAGTGAATTTCATTGTTACAAGGTTTCCCTCTGGGTCGTAAATCTGGAAGCCTGCGCCCGCATACGGGATAACCCTGCCTGTTTCTATATCCTTTTTCACAATCTTGATATAGCTCTCAAAGTTGGCGTTGTTGATAAGGTAGCGGTAAGTCTGGCTGTCCTTGCAGATGAACACGTCAAAGTCTTTCATCAGCTCACGCCCATCCCATCCAGAGGTCTGGTGAACCGTATAGATGCCGTATGGCATATCCTTTGTCTGGGCAAATCCGTTCTCATCACAAATGAGCGTGTCACGTTCCGTTTCCTCCGCCGCATCAAAGCTGCCTGCGGATTTTAAATATACCTCAAAAACAGCCCCCTCCTCTGGCGTTTCAATCTGGGTTTCGCCGTTATCGGTATGCTTGATGATAGCGATATTTCCCTTAATGACCTGCTCGTTTACGTCATTCTTTGCAGAATTATATTCCACGGTGTAAAGCTGCGGCTCTACACCTACATGGTGGATTGTGGTGTCCAGAAGATAGCCCTCGGACGGGGTAATCTCACGGATGCTCCAGTCATCGCCGCAGATATAATATTTCGTTGTGAACTGCCCGTTTTCATCGGTGGTGTAAGTGTCAACCAGTTCCTCCCCTTTATAGATGCCGTAAACCGCACCTGCAAGGGAAGCGTCGCCCTGCGGCTTCTTTCCTGTTTCCACGTCGGTCTTTAATACCGTGACATTGAACTTCTTCAAAATGTTGTGGAAGCTGCGGTTTGTGACCTTTTTCCACTCAATCGGGGCTGTCTGGGATGCAGGCACAACATAGCGGACTGCCGTATCCACTTCCTCAAGAGTATAAGGCGTGCTGCCGCTGATAAGGACGTTCTCAAACTTTGCCAATCCGTTCTTATCGGTTATGGCATATTCATCAATAGCCAAGCCGCTCAATGATGTTCCGTAAAGGTGGAACTTCACGCCCTCCACAAGATTATCCTCGGATGTTTTTACAACTTCCAGACTGCCACGTTTTAAAGTATTGCTGAATGTGACCGTAGAGGTTTTCCCTCCGATAATCGTCACGGTCTGGGTTTTCTGCGGCTCATAGCGGTCAATGGACTGCTCGGTAACGGTATAAGTGCCAGGGAATAAGCCCTCCACTGTGATATTTCCATTCTTGTCGGTTTTTACAGTCTTATTGAAGCCGTCACCTTTGATGGTAAAGGAAATCCCCACAACAACGCCGTCCTCAGAAGTTTTCTTTAAAGCTACTGTTCCTGTCGGGGTTTCCACGTTGATATATGCCATCATGGTATCTACGTTTTCCACGCCCGTAATGACGTCCTGCAAGTTGGGGTCGCCGTAAGCAATCATCATCGCCCCGCTGCTGACCGTTGGCGTGTTGTTCCTCGTTGCCGTAATCCTCGCCTTGCCGTCAATCGCCTTTTTTGACGTGATGGTGAGCTTGTTCCCAGATTTGGAAACTTTCACATTGCTGTCGGAACTGGTAAAGGAATACTCGGAAAGAGCATTATTCTTATCCGTCAATGTCAGACTGTACTTCCCGTCCTTATAGGCAAGCTCCTTTGTGATGTCTTTCTTGCCCGCCGACATGAAGCTTGGAATCGTGCTGTGCCTTGTCATCAGCGACACAATCTGGTCGTAAGCCGCCCTCGCCCCGCTGTTGGCATAGTTAGAGCCAAAGTGCAGGCTGTAAACGGTCGTGCTTGTCTGGCTGTACGGGCTTGTGGCGTTGCGGCATCCCGTAACAAACTCCCATACAAGGGTCTGGGTGGCAAGCCATTTCTCGTCATCGCTCCCAGATAAATTCCCGCTGTTGCCCTGATAGCCGTAGAGCAGGGCAAGCCCCACCGCCTTTTTCTGGTCTGCGGAGAGGGCGTTCCAAGCGTTGGAAGAAGCCTTTGCCAATGTGTTCCCCGTTTTCAGCGGCACGCCTGGCTGAAGGCAGAACGCCGTTTCCCCGTCCACATACATACGGTATTTGTATTCGCCTGTCCCTCCTGCGGTATGACCGCCAATGTTGGCACTGGAATTATATCTGATTGCGTTCCCTGCACCGTCATAGGTGTGGGTAAAGCTAATCGTGCCGATGTCGCCCGCCGCAAACGCTGTCGTGGCAGGGACGGCAGACAGTGCCGTGACCGCAACAAGGGCAAACGCCGCAGCCCTTTTGAATAATTTACGAATCTTCATTCATTACCTCCTGTTCGTTCTCATGTTGATAGTTGCTCATTGATTTGCTGACAGAAAAAGCTGCCCCTCTGGACAGCCTTTACGCCGAATAACTCATGACAATGCACAAGTCATTCGGCTGTCGTGGCAGTCGCCAAATGTCCGTGCAAGCACGTCCGATTGGCTCGTTGCCTACGCATATTTCTTTTCTCGGATAGTTACTGGCAGTATCTAGGGGGAGAGGTGTGGAGAGGGGGAAATTCAAAAAAATTTGCTATCCCCCAAAGGGCGGACTTCTCCCCAAGTGTGCGGTTATCTTTCCTGCCCCCGCTGCCTTTGCAGATGGCGGTTGTAAAACTCCAACGCCTTTACGACAAAATCCGTTTCCTGCCCTCTGGGGATGGATTTCGGTATGAGCTTGGTTATCCGCTCGTCCTTAAAGGCGGGCTTCTCTTTCTGGTTCGGCTTTTCCTCCTGCATGATGCTCTGGATAACCTCATCCGTGAGTTTTCCCTCCTGCATGAACTTTTTCATCTTGATAGCCTGTGCAAGAGAGGGCGTGGCATCATTGTAGCCCATTGCTTCAAGCAGGGTGTATTGCTGTTCCTCGGACAGATAGGAGATTTCCACCGCAGGGCGGAAAGCAATCTGGCGTTCATCAACCATTTGCAGGATTTCGGGTACAAGCTCGGTCAGACGGATATAGCGGAAAATCTGATTTTTACTTTCCCCGACTTTCTCAGCAAGTTCATCACTTGAAGTAGCAAATCCAAAATTATTACCCACTGGGGAATAATTATCTTTTGTGGGTCTGCCTGCCTGTCGCTTCATAGCTTCAAGCCGCATCTTATACGCAAAGGCTTTCTCACTCGGCAAGATAGTAGTCCTTTGGAGATTGCTCTCAACCATGACAATAATCGCTTCGTCACGGGTCAGCTCCTTGACCTCGCATTTGAGCGTTTCAAGCCCTGCAAGCTCGCAAGCCTTTTTCCTCCTGTGACCGCTGATAAGCTCATACCGCCCGTCCTCCTTTTGGCGGACTGTGGCAGGGGTCATTACGCCGCTCCGCCTTACGCTGTCCACAAGCTGCTCCATGTCCTCGTCCATTAAGACCTTGAACGGGTGGTCTGGGAACTCGTCAATCTCCGCAATCGGAATTTCCCTTATCCTGCTTAGATTCGCTTCCGCACGGCTCTCGTCCGTTTCAAAGAGGTCATCGTATGCGGTCAGCTCGATTTTGCTTTCTCTGTTTCTCGCCAAGCTCCGCCACCTCCTTTCCGAACTGCTCGTAAGCTACGGCTACCTTGCCGCCTTTGTGGTAGGCAAAAATGCTCTTTCCCTCTGCTGTGGCTTCCACGGCACGGATGGAGTGGGGTATCTGAGTGTCAAATACCTTGATTCTCTGCCCATAGGCACTCTTAACCGTTGCCGTAATTTCCTTAGAGATGTTCGTGCGTGGCATTACCATCGTCATAAGGATGCCGTCAATCCGCAGGTGCGGGTTGATTTGCCGTTTGACTTTTGATACGGAGCGAAGCAACAGCTCTAAGCCTTTGGCGGAAAGATAATGGGGCTGTGTCGGGATAACCACGCTGTCAGCAGCCGCAAGCGCATTGATGGTCAGCATACCCAAGCTCGGCATACAATCCACGAGAACCGTGTCGTAATTCTTTTTTACTTCATTGATGCAGGTTTTCAGTACGCTTTCACGGCTTATGGCGTTAATCAGCCTTACTTCCAGCCCCGACAGCTCAATGTTGGACGGGAGCAGGTCAACGCCCTCGTCATGGTGCAGGATGCTTCTGGAAACATCGACGGGTTTGTCGTCAATAATGTCCTGCATGATAGTCGAGAGCGTATCGGGCAAGTCGTCTGGTCGGCTGTAACCGAGCGACATGGTTAAATTTGCCTGTGCATCGGCATCAATCAGCAGTACCTTTTTGCCCTGCTGTGCCAGAGCCACGCCCAGATTGACCGCCGTGGTGGTCTTTCCAACACCGCCTTTCTGGTTGGTTAAAGCGATTACTTTGCAATTTGACATAGGGTGCGTCCTCCTTTCGCATAGATTTAGCCACTTTGTCAAGGTGGCTATGTAAAGGATTTATGGCAATAAAAAAAGCCGACTGGCTGTTTTATTTGCTAAACTACACCAATCGGCTATGTAAAAGTCTATTCTGTTTTATTCTCTGCCTTATCTGCTCTTACATGATAAGGCTTTCATTATTCTCTCTGTATCCCATTTTTCTGGGAACAATACCGCCATAATATGAAACGCATCCATCAGTCCTGCAATATACGCATGAGTGCCGTACTCAAAATCCTGCTTTTCCCTGCAATCTATAAGACGTTGGCAAACTTCCCTTTGTTCCTCCGTCAAATCAAGCTGGTTAAAGGCATCCTCCGCATATCCCTCATCCTTACTGTCTTTTTGATAACTGGCGTCAGCCTGTAACAGTTTCAATACGGATTCGTCTTTTAATTTTTCTACTGCTATCTTCACCAGTTCTTTAAATTCCTTATCGCACATCACTTCCCCCTGCCAGTTCTACTCTTAATTTTTTTATAGGTGCATGGATAACCTTAAAAATAAGTTCGTCAACGCAGTCCGTATATCTGCCCTGCTGTATGAGCTGATTTTTCAGTTCCACAAGGCTATGCAGCAAAATACTTCGTTCCCCACTATCCACATACAAATGATTTTTCTTTTCTCTCATAATCAACACCAACCTTTTTTGATTTCATTATATAGACGAATGGCAGAATGTTCAAAGATGCAAATGAGCGAAAAAAATAAGCGTACCACTATTTCTAATGATACGCTCACGGTTTTAAATAACCTCAAAGTGTTTCAAAGCCTCCTTTATCGCTTCCGCTTTCTCCGCCGTCGGATGCTTCCTCGGCTGTTTCAATTCCTCTACCGCATTAGGGGCATCATACATCGGCAATCCTAACTCCCTTTTTACCTCTGCGATATATGCGGTATGTACTTTGAAGCCATACTTCGCTTCTATGTATTCCTTAATCATCTTATATGTAACTCGCTCTTTCGGCTTGTATGCTGCGGCTCTCTTGGCGATATTATCAAGCGGTACTTTACCCTCACCCTCGCCAAACTCCACTTTTACGTTGATTACGCTATCAGGTTTTTTGTGGGAAAGCATTACAACCGTCTCCACATGATAAGTCCCCGGAAACAAATCAACCCCCCTAATCCTCTCAACCCGATACCCTCTCCCTTCAAGCATCTCCAAATCCCTAACCAAGCTAGTCGGCTTACAAGCAATATAAACCATCCTCTCCACCCCAAAATCCGTAATCTTCCGAAGGGCCTTCGGATTCACCCCATCTCTAGGCGGGTCAAGCACAATCAAATCCGGTGTCTCCCCCAATTCGTCAATCACCTTCAGCACATCCCCTGCCCAGAACGAACAATTAGAAAGCCTGTTCCCTTCAGCGTTCTCCTTCGCCGCCCTGACAGCCTCCTTTACAATCTCCACCCCCGTCACCTTGCCGGCAACCGGTGCAAGAATCTGCGCAATGGTCCCCGTCCCACTGTACAAATCAAAAATCACCTTGTCCTTCGTCTCCCCAATATACTCTCGAACCGTCTCATACAATACCTCTGCCCCAAGAGAATTGGTCTGGAAGAAAGAAAAAGGCGTAATCTTAAACGTAAGCCCCAACAACTCCTCATAAAAATAATCCTGCCCATAGAGAACCTCTGTCCCCTCGTCCTGAACCACATCAGCCACGCTGTCATTCCTGGTGTGCAGGATTCCCACAATCCTTCCTCCAAGTGAAAGGGAAAGCAGCCGACTCGTCCACTCCTTCCCCCCAAAATCTTTGTCAAAATCAAACTGCCCTGTCGTCACAAGATCAATAAGAATCTCACCCGTCTTTGCTGCCTTCCTCACCAGCAAATGGCGGAAAAATCCCACATGGCGCATCCGATGATAGTAGGGAAGCCCACTCTCCCTGGCATATTCTAATGTGCAGGCAAGCACCCGTCGGAAATCCTCGTCCACAATCTGACATTTTGGTACATTGACGATATCATGGAAGCTTCCCCGCTTGTGCATCCCCAATGCCAGCGGTCCGTCTTTATACTCGTCTCCAAAGGAAAATTCCATCTTATTGCGGTATTCCTGCTTCAAAGGACTGGGTCTAACACCCTCCCAGACATAATCGCCAGTCACCGCCCCATCCATCATCTCCTTAAGCTGAGCCTCCTTCAACTTCAACTGCTCATCATAGGGAAGAGTCTGATATGTACATCCCCCGCACTGTCCGAAATGGGGGCATGGAGACTCAATCTCCATATCCGACGGGCAAATCACCTCCAATATACGACCCAAAGCCTTCCCCTTACGAACCTTATTGACAGAGAATTTCACCCTTTGACCTGCAATCCCGTTCTTTACAGTGACCACTCTCTCCTCCTCAGGAAGAAGAATCTTCCCATGATTCGGAAACTCCACCCTGTCAATTACACCTTCATACACTTGACCCTTTTTCATAATCCCCCGCTCCTCTTTCCAAATTTACTAATAATAATTTATCAGAATCCCTTCTTATATTTTGCCTTTAAAACCGTCCCCTCCTGCTCCACTTCAATCCGGTCAATACTCTTAACATACTGATTGAACTGTGCATACCCATAATCACTGATTTTAAAATCTGCATACTCCTCATACACCTTATTCCCAAGGGTGCTAAGCTCAATGCCGTTCCGTCCAGCCTTCTTCACCAGATAAACCACATACCGGTCAATATCCTCCTTCATGCCCCAGTCCTCTTTTAGCGCCACTGACACCAGGTTCCCATGCTTAATCAACTGAATACGAGAGAATTCCTCCAAAAACTTCGACAGCATATTATACCCATAGCTTCGGACGTCAAAATCCGGATACAAGCTTACAAGGCGGCTCCCCACTTCGCCAAGTCCAGTCACTTTATTGTCATCCTGATTCTCAATAATCATTTTAATAATGGCATCCTCAATCTTCTCCTTGCTCAGACTGTCATGAGGCTCCTCTGCCTTCGTACTCCCTGGCTCCTGCTCTGACAAAAGATTTTCCAATATGGTAAACTTATCACAGGCCTTACGGAAGGGCTCCGGCGTCTTATTCTCTCCCATGCCGATTACCATTTTCGCGCTCTCCCGAATCCGCGTCACCAGACGGGTAAAATCACTGTCGCTGGACACGATACAGAACCCGTCCACATCATTGGTATATAAAATATCCATGGCGTCAATAATCATTGCCGAATCCGTGGCATTTTTCCCCTGGGTATAGCTGAACTGCTGAATCGGCATAATAGAATTAGTCAAAAGCTCGTCCTTCCAGCTTGAGTGCTGGGTATTCGTCCAATCCCCATAAATTCTTTTATAAGTAATTACTCCATATTTTGATAATTCCGTAAGTATCGGTTTAATATATTTTGCAGATACATTATCAGCGTCAATCAATAATGCATAACATTGTTCATCCATCTCATTCTCCTTTCAATATCCTAAAAACACAGTCTTGCCTTGCCAAATAAACCCTCATAAAATTCTGTCTAAAAACTAGTCCCCAACACAATGCTTCCAGACAGCAGCCCCAATTATGAACCCTCACGAAAAAAGCAGGCAAGATGCCCTTTTCTTCATCTGATAGGCCTCCAACCTGCTTCCTCTATCGTACATCCTACGACATATTCTCTTATACCTGATCATCTTCATTGAAGAAATCATCATCAAAATCATCCTCAAAATCTTCTTCAAAGTCTTCGAGATAATCGGGTGTAAAAAAACAATATACCGCATAAGCGATTGCCGCAATACCTGCAACTGCGCCCATGATTGCAAGAACCCACAAAAGTGTCTTGCTGTTCTTGTCTTCTTCCTTCTTATTCATCAGCTCACTCAATCTTGATGCTGCAATCAGTTCTTCGACTTTATTCATGCTCCCACATCCTTTCCATATGCTTTTCCCAGCAATTCAAATATTATAAATATTATAACACTATATTTTTAAGATTACTACACATTTCTGGAAATCTTTTAAAAAGTTACACTATATCTTCTGAAGTTTTGCAAATGATGCGAACATCTTCTTAATTCCCCGCTCATCAAAATCCACTGTCACCTCATAATCCCGTCCGCCTTCCACAATGGCTTTCACGGTTCCTTCCCCGAATTTCCCGTGAAGCACCCTGTCGCCTGCCTCATAGGCAAGCTTCCCGCCTAAAGGCGTCCCAAACTGTTTTGCAGGTTTTTGCGCTGCATACAGCTTCGTCTGAAATGCCTGCTTTGCCTGTTTATAAACATTCTTAACCGGCGCCTCCACAAGCTTTTCCACCTTCACCCCTGTAGATACCAACTCCACAGGAACCTCATTCACAAAACGGGACATCCTGTTATACTGAGTCTCCCCCCGAATCATACGGCGTCTCGCACAGGTCAGGGTCAGGTTCTTACGAGCCCTCGTAATCCCAACGTAACAAAGCCGCCTCTCCTCCTCCAAATCTCCCGGATCCTCGGAGGTAATCGTCATATAACTGGGGAATATCCCATCCTCCAATCCTACCAGATACACATGAGGGAATTCCAGCCCCTTAGCACTATGTAATGTCATGAGAACGACATAATCCTTGCTCTCGTCCATGCTGTCAATATCCGCCACCAGGGCAACCTCCGCCAGAAAACCACTTAAAGTCACAGGCTCATCCATTTCCTCGCAAGTCTCCTCGTAGGCGACAATCTTACTGATTAATTCGTCAATGTTCTCAATCCTTGCCTCTGCTTCTTCGTCTCCCTCAGCCTTCAGGCTCTCCACATATCCTGTCTCCTCGATGATCTCCTCCATCAGCTTGGACACAGACATGTCCTTTGCATCTGTCTTAAAATGCTCGATTAAGGCCACAAACGATTCAAGCTTGGACGCGCCTCTACCAATATCTGGAATCAACTCCACCGCCTTAAGGGCATCATAGAAGCCAATCTCCCGCTTTGCGGCATATTCCTGGACACGGTTGATACTGGTCAGACCAATCCCCCGCTTCGGCACATTTACAATCCGGCGCACAGCCAGGTCATCCTGCCCATTATCCACCGTTTTCAAATAACACAGCAAATCCTTAATTTCACGCCTTCCATAGAAGTTAATGCCTCCGACAATCTTATACGGAATATTCTCAGTTACAAACTTTTCCTCAAACATACGGGACTGTGCATTGGTTCGGTACAGAATCGCATGATCCTGATAAGTGCGCTCCCCATGGGCTACATTTTTTTTGATATCATTCACAATATACTCTGCCTCGTCATATCCGGTATCAAACTGACGAAACGCCAGCTTCTCCCCCTCTCCGTTATCCGTCCAAAGAGTCTTGTCCTTTCTTCCCACATTATGACGAATTACTGCATTAGCCGCATTTAAAATATGCCCTGTAGAACGGTAATTCTGCTCAAGCTTAATAGTCCTGGCATCCTCGAAAACCTGTTCAAAATCCAAAATATTCTTAATATTTGCCCCACGGAACTTGTAAATGGACTGGTCGTCATCCCCCACTACACAGAGATTCCGGTACTTCGACGCCAGAAGCCGCACCAACTCAAACTGTACGGTATTCGTATCCTGATACTCGTCCACCATAATATAGCGAAAACGGTCCTGATAATATTCCAGAACCTCTTTCTGTGTCTGGAACAACTGTACGGTCTTCACAAGCAAATCATCGAAATCCAACGCATTATTGGCCCGAAGCTGCTTCTCATACTCCTCATACACCTCACCAATCTTCTGCCTGCCGAAATCCCCCTCTGCCCTGCGCCGAAACTCTTGTGGCGTCAGCAGCTCCTCTTTTGCGTGTGATACCGCGGCCATCAGAGCTCGCTCCTTGTAAACCTTGGTATCAATCTTCAACAGCTTACACACATCCTTCATCAAGGTTTTCTGGTCATCCGTATCATAGATGGTAAAGTTTGTATCATAACCAAGCAAGCCGATATGTCTGCGCAGAATCCGGACACACATAGAATGGAAGGTGCTGACCCAGACACTCTCCGCTCCGAATTCCACCAGCTTATCCACACGCTCCCGCATTTCACCCGCCGCTTTGTTGGTAAATGTAATCGCAAGGATATTCCACGGATTAACTCCCTTTTCTTCGATTAAATAGGCAATCCTGTGAGTCAGCACCCTCGTCTTTCCTGAACCTGCCCCTGCAAGCACCAAAAGCGGTCCTTCTGTATGAAGCACCGCCCTTTTCTGTTGTTCATTTAACGTATCGTATATACCCAATCCTCTTGTGTCCTCCCTCATCTGCATTGTTAAGCTCTGCATTTTACAAAAGTAACTGGATATATTATAGTGTTTTCCTGTGAAAACTGCAACAATATTTCACATATTTGTTGCCGCTTACGCCTGAGTGGGAAGCAACAGCAAATATACTTACATCTGGCTCATCAGGTTCACCATCTCAATCGCTGACAGGGCGCAATCATAGCCCTTGTTGCCCGCTTTACTGCCTGCGCGGGCGATTGCCTGCTCAATATTCTCCGTTGTCACTACTCCGAATATTACCGGTACGCCCGTAGCAAGTCCCACCTGAGCCACACCTTTAGAAACCTCGTTGCACACATAATCATAATGGGAGGTATCCCCGCGAATCACAGCCCCCACACAGACTACCGCATCATACTTGCCTGACTTCGCCATCTTAGAGGCCACCACCGGAATCTCGAAGGCGCCTGGCACCCATGCTGCCGTGATATTTTCCTCCTCCACGCCATGGCGCACCAAACCGTCCACAGCGCCGCCCAGCAGTTTATTTACAATAATCTCGTTAAATCTGGACGCTACAATTCCCACCTTCATTCCCTCTGGTGCAACTACTTTTCCTTCCAATACCTGAATCTGTTTCATGTTCATTTCCTCCTAAAATGTAATATTGTTAAATATATGTCCCATTTTTTCCTGCTTTGTCTTCATATAGTTGATGTCATACTTCTGAGGCTCAATCTCAATAGGCACACGCTCGCGAATCTCCAGCCCAAAATCACTTAACCCATAAACCTTATCCGGATTATTGGTCAGCAGACGCAGAGATTTCACCCCAAGCTCAGACAAGATTTGGGCCCCCACCCAGTATTCCCGCAGATCCGGCGCAAACCCAAGGCTTATATTCGCCTCTACAGTGTCCATACCCTCCTCTTGAAGCTGGTAGGCCTTCAGCTTATTAATCAGCCCGATTCCGCGTCCCTCCTGGCGCATATACAGGACGATTCCACGTCCCTCCTCCTCAATCTGGCGCATTGCTTCCTTTAGCTGATTTCCGCAGTCACAGCGAAGGGAGCCGAACACATCTCCGGTCATACATTCTGAGTGTACCCGACAGAGAACATTTTCCCCGTCGCCAATCTCCCCCTTGACCAGCGCCAAATGATGCTCGCCGGTAATATCATTGACAAACCCATGAATCTGAAAATGCCCGTACTGGGTGGGCATTTTTGCACACGCCTCCTCTATCACATGCTTTTCATGAATCCGGCAATAATCCTGTAAGTCTTTGATTGTAATGAATTTAAGGTCATAGGCTTTGGCAAGCTTCCACAGGTTCGGCGTACGCATCATGGTGCCGTCGTCCTCCATAATCTCACAGCAGACACCGCACTCCTTAAGCCCAGCCAGACGCATAAGGTCAACCGTGGCCTCTGTATGCCCATTGCGCATCAAAACCCCGCCTTCTCTTGCAATCAAAGGAAATACATGCCCTGGCTTCCTCATATCCTCCGGCCTGGTAGTATCGTCCACGCATTTCATCATAGTATAAGAACGCTCTGCCGCCGAGATTCCAGTTGTGGTATCCACATGGTCAATGGACACAGTAAACGCCGTTCCGTGGTTATCCGTGTTCTCCGTCACCATGGGCGGCAGACCAAGCCGAGACGCCACCTTTTCACTCATTGGAGTGCATATAAGCCCCTTGGCATGAGTCGCCATAAAATTAATGTTCTCCTGGGTTGCAAACTGCGCTCCACATATCATATCCCCTTCATTTTCACGATCCGGATCATCCGTTACCAGAATAATCTTCCCTGCCCTCAGTTCTTCCAGGGCCTCTTCCACCGTATTGTATTGATACTGCTGCTCCATATCATATCCTCCTGTGCGTATGTATTTTTCCTCATCGTTCTTATGCTGCAGCCTTACTCTTAGATTCCATATTCCTTCAAAAAATCCATGGTAAGCCCTGAAGCCCCTTCCTCTTTCTTTGTATTGCCAAGCCCCAACAGCTTCTCCACATATTTCCCTACAATATCATTCTCCAGATTGACCAGATCACCCGTCTTCTTCTTAAGAAGCGTCGTCTCCTCGCCTGTATGGGGAATGACCGATACCTGGAAGCCCGTCTCACTGACCGATGCCACCGTCAGGCTGATTCCGTCTATGCCTACAGACCCCTTTTCCACAATGAGCCGCAACACAGCCGGCTTTGTCCGGATTGTTACCCATACCGCGTTTTCCTCCCTGCGCAGCTTCTCAATCACGCCTGTACCGTCAATATGACCCGACATGATATGCCCTCCAAATCGCTCTCCCGCTGCCATCGCCCTCTCAAGATTCACCAAATCACCGACTTTTTGCTGTCCCAGAGCGCTTCTTCGATAAGTCTCTGCCATCATATCCGCGGTAAATCCGTCATGGCTTAAAGATGTGACTGTCAGGCACACGCCGTTTACTGCGATACTGTCCCCTACTTTAGTCCCCTCAAGCACCTTCCTGGCCTCTATCTGAATCTTTCCAGAGCTTCCCGCCAACAAAATCTGACGAATCTTTCCCATTTCTTCTACGATTCCTGTAAACATCTCTCCACCTGCCTTACTTTATATTCTATCAGCAAATCCTCCCCTATCTGCGTCGCCTTCCCAAATTCCAGCAAAATCCCGTCTTTAGGAAGTTCTGCGCCCACGCCTGCAACCGGAGTCCGTGCGTCATGTCCGCCGAAAATCTTTGGCGCGATAAATGCCTGCACCTCCTGAACGATCCCTGCGCGCAGGGCGCTGTCATTTAATATGCCGCCGCCCTCCAATAAAATACTGTCGATTCCCTGTTCTCCCAGAATCTCCATGAGTTTTTTCAAGTCAACCTGACCGCTTCCGTTAGAAACCATAAGCGTCTGCACGCCAAGGCCCTCTAACTTCCCTATCTTCTCCTGCAGCCGCACCTCCTGCACAGGGCCTCTCTCCTTCTTCCATACAGAAGCCTCACCGTCACTATTCAGGTCTGTGGCATATGCCACAATTGTCGGATATTCCTTTGCTGTTTGGACAAGCTGGCTGTCAAGGGGAATCCGTAAATGGCTGTCGCAGATAATCCTTATCGGACTCTTTCCCTCCAAAAGCCGGACATTTAACATCGGGTCATCGGCAAGTACCGTCCCGATTCCAACCATAATTCCCATGCATCTGTGGCGCAGCTTCTGTACCTTATTACGCGCCGCCTCCCCTGTAATCCACTTGGACGCACCTGTTTTCGTCGCAATCTTCCCGTCCGCAGTCATGGCATATTTCATAATCACGTAGGGAGTACGGCTGGTAATATAATGAAAGAAAATAGGGTTCAGGCTGTCGCATTCTTTGCGCATAAAATCTTCATCCACCTGAACGCCTGCGGCTCTTAAAATTCCTGCACCTTTCCCAGCCACTTTAGGATTGGGATCAGAAGAACCAATCACCACCCTCCTGATGCCATTTTCAAGAATCGCCTCCGTACAGGGCGGTGTCTTTCCATAATGGCAGCAGGGCTCTAATGTGACGTACATCGTCGCTCCCTGGGCCGACTCCGTCAACGATGCGATGGCATTTCGCTCTGCATGCAGCTCTCCGTACCGCCTGTGATAACCTTCCCCTATAATCCGACCATCCTTCACGATAACAGCACCCACTAGAGGATTGGGATTCGTCCACCCTATTCCCCCCTTAGCAAGCTCTATGGCCCGCTCCATATAGTCCTTGTCCGTCATATGCTTCCCTTCTTTCCTAAACATCCGTCTGCCGCCTTTACTTATCCCAGTCATCCATATCCGAGCGTTCGGCGGCAAAATAAAAACCCCCGCAGATTCGTCTACAGGGGGGGATACCAAAGGGCACACCGTAAAGCATACCCTTTGGGTAGGTGGACTACGTACAGCAAGGTATACCCAAAGGGCATACCGTAATACATGCCCTTCGGGCTGGTGGACTTCGTCCATTAATGTATAGCCTCCGATACAAAAGAAAATAAAATACTCTGAAACGGTAATCCATTCCAGAGCATCTCACACAAAGTATATTCGCAAAATAATACGATCATCTTCTTCCATCCAGACTATACTGTCGGCCTCGGAATCTCACCGAATCAACCTGTAAGAAAATCTTACGGCTCGCGGGCTTTACCGCCGGTAGGGAATTACACCCTGCCCTGAAGACACATTCTATTCACTTATGTATTATAGTATAACTCAATAACATAACAATTTCAAGAACTTTATTAGAAATTATGAGCCTCCGGAATACTCTGGTACATCTGGCTTAACTGATCCTCAATAGAGAAAAAGCTATCCAGCAGACGCGGATTGAAGCTTCCACACTGTCCGGTCCCAATCATCTCTATGACCATATCTCTGGAATAGGATGTCTTATAGACCCGCTTACAGCTCAAAGCGTCATACACATCCGCCAGAGACACCACCTGCGCCCACGGAGAGATACTGCTCCCCTGAAGCCCTTCCGGATATCCTTTGCCGTCCCATCTCTCATGATGATGGAGAGCAATATCACAAGCATAATCAAATATTCTGCTGTCATGAAGCTGCGGAATACTCTCCAGAATCGCAACTCCCTTGGTGGTATGAGTCTTCATCACCTCATACTCATCCGGCGTCAGCCGTCCAGGCTTCGTCAAAATAGAATCTGGTATAGTAATCTTCCCCACATCATGCATGATGGAGGCCAGGGCAATGTCATCAATATCCTCCTGGGCCAATCCTTTGCCAATAGAGGTGTTCTCAAGCATCATCCGCGTAATCTCAGATATTCTCTGAACATGACCGCCGGATTCCTCGTTTCGGAACTCAATAGCTGTGGCCAGCGCCTCGATCATTCCCTGGTTAAGCTCAATGATCTGCTTTGCCTGTTCTAAAAGCTTAATCTGCTGCTTCTCTACCACATGATTCAAATGACGCCTGGTCTCAAACAGCTCAATCACTGATTCCACCCGCCTCATCACCACAAAGGAGACGTAAGGCTTCTTGATCACATCCATAACTCCAAGCTGATATGCCTCTTTAATCACCCTGTCATTCGCCTCGGCTGTAATGAGGAACACAGGAATCTGTTTTAAAAGCCCCACAGATTCCATCTTCCTCACAACCTCGATTCCATTCATCTCCGGCATCACCACATCCAAAAGCACCGCACAATAATGATTCTTGGGATTCAGAATCTTCTCAAGTCCCTGCCGCCCGTTCACGGCCTCCGCCACTGAGTAAGAATCCGAAAATATTTTCCGCAAGATTGCACGATTGATTGCATCATCATCGACTATTAAAATTGTATTTCTTCCTGCATCATCACACTGTTTCATTTCTAACAACTTCCTTCTTCGTTATTATATGTGAATATATAATCAGGCATTCTGATACCGTCGGATACAATCAACGATATTTCTCTGGATTGGCTCTGCCTCCACAAAAGCAGATTTCGCCTCCACAATCCTGCCGTCGCGAAGCATCGCCAGTATCTCCGTATATCGTGTGAACAGAGGAAGAATTGAAAGATTTCCTGCCGCCCCCTTCAACGTATGTACCCGTTCGGTCAATTCTTCATGAACCTCCCCGTCAAAATCCTCTGTTTGGACTGGATTTGAACTGACGATATCTACAAACATGCCAAGCATCATCTGATATAATGCCTCATCCCCTACGACGCGGTCTACCCCTTCTTGCACATTAACGCCTAACCGCTTCAATTCCTCCATAAATTCCATACCAAAAAACTCCTTTCTTACTTTTAAGAACCCCCATACTGTCTTTTGCGCTCCAGTACCTCCTGGAATGTAGACTTTAACTGGTCAACAACCACTGGCTTAGATACATGTGCATCCATACCGGATTCCAGCGCATCCCGAATATCATCCATAAACGCATTGGCAGTCATGGCAATGATGGGCACGCTCTTTGCTGACGGATGACCACTGACACGAATGGCCCTGGTTGCCCCATAACCATCTAGGACAGGCATCTGTACATCCATGAAAATAACATCGTACTCACCGGCACTTGAACTGTTAAACATATCTACTGCCTCCTGTCCATCTTTTGCAATGTCGCAGACCGCGGCGCCCAAAGATTCCAGAATCTTTACCAGAATCAACCTATTGACCTCTATATCATCCACTACAAGAATATGTTTCCCCGCAAACACACTCTCTGCCTGACTATCTGTTCGTTCCAGCTTGTCCTTTCCACTGTCCATGAGACGCTCAACGGCCTCCTTAAAGCTATGCATGAAAAAGGGCTTTGTCAGGAAATTATTCACTCCCACCTCCAGAGCTTCTTCTTCAATCTCACTCCAATCAAAGGAGGTAAAAAACAGAATCGGAATCTTAACCGGATAATTCTTTCGGATTAGGCGGGCAGTCTCCATCCCGTCAAACCCCGGCATTTTCCAGTCTAATATCATCACATCATAAGGCTCTCCTCTCTCCCTTGCCGTACGCATCATCTCTACCACCTTTTTTCCACTGGTGGTATAGCGTATATCTACGCCTGTATGCTTCATGGCCTTTACAATGTTCTGACACACATATTCATCATCATCAGCAACCAGCATTCGTCTGACGCCATGCCTCTCCCAAAATGCCAAGTCATCTTCATCGTCCTCACAGTTACGCAAATCCAAATCCAATGTAAACGTGGTGCCTACACCTAACTCACTCTCCACCTCAATCGAACCTCCCATCAGGTCTACCAGGCTCTTAGTAATAGCCATCCCAAGCCCCGTTCCCTGTATCTCTCTCGTCGCAGAGCCTTCCTCCCTTGTAAACGGCTGGAAAATTACCTCCAGATAATCCGGAGACATTCCCTGTCCGTTATCCCTGATCACAAACTCAACCCGACTATACCCTTCAGTAACCCCAGGCAGCTCACAGACATTCAACTCAATACAGCCGCCCTCCTGGGTATACTTAACCGCATTCGATAAAATATTAATCAGAACCTGGTTAATCCGCAGCTTATCGCCCAACAACCGTTCATGCGTAAACGACGAAGCAAAAATCCGGAAATTCTGATCCTTCGCCTTACTCTGAGGACGGATGATTACATTCAATTCCTCAATCACCTCTGCCATGTTTACTTCCGAAATATTCAGCGTAGCATTGCCGCCCTCTATCTTGTTCATATCCAGAACATCATTAATAAGCCCCAAAAGATGCTGGCTGGCAGCATTGATTCGCTGGGTATATTCCAATACCCGCTCAGGGTTATCAGCTTCCTGGGACAGCAGGGTAACTAGTCCCATAATCGCATTCATTGGCGTACGGATATCGTGGCTGACGCTGCTCAAAAATGTACTCTTCGCTTTATTCGCCACACGGGCAAGATCTAATGCCTGAGTCAGAGTATTCTGCGTCTCCCGTTCTCTAGTTCTATCGGAAAGATAGACAACGATCTTCTTCTCTCCCTGAATCAGTACGCTGTAGACCGTCTCCCAAAACCACCTGTGCTGCCCTGTCTTTGCGTGAATCCGTTCACTCATCACAGGCTCAAAGGAATCCCCTGGCTCCATAGCCTCCAAATCTGTAAACTCCACATGTTTACCAGAACAATATTTAGCGCGCCCAAATATACGAATATCCTTAAGAACGTCCTCCACTGAAACGCCCAAGACCCGCACTACATTGGAGCTCACATATTCGACTCGTCTCTCCCTGCTGTTCAGCATGATATAGACATCATCTGTATTGTTAGACAGATAGGTAGAAAAAATATCAAACTGCTGTTTATTGTATTCAATCTCCTGGTCCTTTTTACTGATCTCCTTATGACTCCGCCAATTAAGAAACAGGCATCCCGTAAAAAACATCATAACAACTCCCAGGAATATGATTGTAAACTGGGAATTTTTGATAATCTCATCCGCTTCCTCCATGACCGCTGAAACAGGAACCACGGAGATTAGATACCACCCCTCCACATTCTCCACAGGCACATAAGTACAGATCTGCTCTCCCTGTATATTTTCAAATACCGCAGTACCTGTCTTTCGATTTCTCAGCATCTCGATAAATTCTTCTCCTCCGCCTTCTGTATCGTCTGCACTCACTACCATGTCAAACAGATTATTATAAGAATATTTATCCTTTTCGCCATTGGAGCGCATCAGAATCTCTCCTTCACGGCTCACAATATACCCCCGTCCCTGCCCGTTATAGAAGGACAAGGAAAACTCCTCTGACACTTCCTCACTTTCATATGCTTTCTGAAACAAGCCCTGTACACCGTCAGCAAATTCAAATCTCTCATAATACCCAAATGCCGTACTGCCTGAATACAGTCCAGGATAAGGATCCCGTATATCAGCTCCCGTAAGGGAACGATAGACTTCAAGCTCATCCCCCTGCATCAGAAACACCTGCTCAGATTTGTTGTTACAATATTCACCTGTTTCAAGATTAATGACTGAATAATACGCATCAATCTCCGAAAACACTTTCAGCTTTTCACGAACTCCTGCTGTATCTTTTGAATCCGTATGGGAAAAATATGTGGCATAACTGTGCAGTCTCTCCCTGTCTGCTGAGATAAAGGTATCAAACGACTGCTGCTGCTGTCTTGTTACATTCAGTACATTGCCTATCGTCTGTTCCATCAAATTACTGCGAAGTATCACGATATAGGCTACCCCAGCGCCTAAGATCAGAGCAATACATACACAAATCAGGAAGTTTACCACATAATACCGCTTATTCTTTTCTCTTTCAGTTCCTTCCACATTCATTCGCCTTCATATTCTCTCATTTTATATTTCTATTATTATACATAGATAGCCAATAAATTACAATAAAAAAACCTTAAAACCAAATATTAATAATTATCTTTTTGCGATCTTCTCGATTGCCTCCAGAAGAAGCGTAAAATCCAGAGGCTTGGAAAGACAGGCATCAATCCCACATTCCATTGCCCTGCCCTTATTGCTGGCAAGTATGTCTGCCGACAGTGCAATGATCGGAATATGAGCCAGAGTCGGGTCTTCAAGCTGCCGGATTGCCGCAGAAGCCTGCCACCCATCCATCACAGGCATCTGCAAATCCATGATGACCAGATCGTAATCACCAGGGGACGCGCACGCCACCTTATCAAGCGCAATCTTTCCATTCTCCGCAGGTTCCACAGTGAAGCCCATCCGTTCCAGAAGTTCCGTCTCAATCTCTAAATTAATCTCATTGTCCTCCACCACCAGGATACGCAGGCTGGTCCCAGAAAAAACTTCTTCTTCTCTGGATGCATCATGAAGGGGCTGTGCCCGAAAGGTAAGACCTACAGTAAAAGTACTGCCCTCATTTACAACACTTTTAACCTCAATATTTCCATGCATCATATCTACAATGCTTTTTGCAATCGTAAGCCCAAGACCAATCCCATGTACGCCGCTTAGTGTGGAGTTCTTCTCTCGGCTGAAAGGCTCGAATATCCTTCCCAAAAATTCCTCACCAATTCCGATTCCATTGTCCTCCACCACCAGATTGTAGACCACGTAGCTGTTGGGAAGCTCGTCCTTCTCCGTAAGACTGATCTTCACCATACCGCCGGAATTCGTATAGGTCACGGCATTATTCGCAAGACTTAACACAAGCTGCTGCAGCTTTCCCTGATCCGCATAGATAATATTATGCTTCACACTGTCGCAGTCCAGCTGGAAGGATAAGGACTTCTCCTTCGCCTGAGGCATCAGAAACTCATATGCCTCCCGCACCGTCTTACACAGGTCACATTCTACCTCCGCAGGTCCCGCCGCATTGGATAAGGCAGAAATATCCAGTACCTTTGTAATCATATCAAGAAGCTGACGACTGGCAGTATCAATTCGGTCCAGATAACCTGCAACCTTCTCCGGCTCTCCAATCCACGCCTTTGCCAGAGATGTAAAGCCGAAGATTGCATTTAAAGGTGTACGCATGTCATGGGAAATATTCGACAGAAATGCATTCTTGGCCTTAATCGCCAGGTTCGCACTCCCCAACGCCTCGGCAAGCAGCCGCTTCTGCTCTGTCTGCTGCCTCTTTCTCTCATCAGTGGACTCTCCAATAAATACATAGAAGATATCCCCTACAGCTTCATTCTTAATATAATGCCCGTAATCCTCTACCAAGATTACAGTCCCATCCCTGCGCTCAATCCGATACTCCACAAAATCCAGATCAAACTTATTCTCAAAAATCTGCCTTTTGATGCTCTTATTCACTTCGTCCCAATCTTCCGGATGAACAACACCCCGAAAAGTATTGCCAGTCAGTTGACGAAATTCCTTTCGTGTCTTGCACTGAAAAATATTGAGCAGGCTTTGGTTTACATATATAATCTGCCCGTCGCCTTCTGCAAAATAGATTAGGAAACCGCCTGGAATCTCATCCATAAACCTGAGAAATTCACAGGTTTCCGGAAATCCCTCTCTATCCTCCAAAGAAACTAGTTCTTTCGAGAAATTTTCCTCTCTGATGTTGTCTGGCTCAATTCCATTTTCATCCAGAATACGCAGTAAATGTATTACACGCTCTATCAAATGCCTTTCCTGTCTTACGTTCATACGAAAACACCCCCTCTTGTCATATATCTTAAAGTCCTAAAACTTTAAATAGCTTTCTCACGCCATTTGCCCCGTTTATATAAAATACTCGTAATAACTGCCCCAAGCACCCACGAAATCAGAAGCGAGATATAGATACTCTCCTTGCGGCCCCCTGGGAACTCCGTACTCTTTGTCAGGTATACCAGTCCATAGGCGATAGGCACCCGCAAAAAGATTGTCATCACAATAGAAATCCACATAGGAGTCACCGTATCCCCTGCCCCGCGCATCACTCCAGATAAGCTCTGAATGATTGCCATTGCAATATAACCCACAGCCAGTATCCTCATCATGTTCATACTAAGCGTTACCAGCTCCTCCGTGTTCGTAAAAATTGCCATCAAATGTCTTCCAAATAACAGAATCAGCCCAGTAATCGCTGCCGAGAATCCAACTGCCATCAGAGTTCCCTGCTTCGCCCCTTTGGCGACACGGTCATACGCTCTTGCTCCCACATTCTGTCCGGCATAAGTAGTCATTGCCGTTCCAAAAGAGAAGTTGGGCAGCATTGCGAAGCCGTCCACACGCATGACGATAACATTGGAGGCAATGAACTGCTCTCCGAAGCTGTTTGTAAGTGACTGAACTACCAGCATCGCCATGGACATAATCGCCTGAGTCACACCCGAAGGAACCCCAAGGCGGATAATATTCATTCCATGGCGGTTAGTCAAACGGAAGTACTGGGTCTTAAAATCAAATAGGTCCTTCATCCGCATCAGCTTCAACAGACACAACACAGCCGAAATCGCCTGGGCAATCACGGTTGCCAGCGCAACGCCGCTGACCCCCATCTCAAACTTAATTACGAATAACAAATCCAGAGCAATATTCAACAGACTGGACACAATCAAGTATACCAACGCGGAAATCGAGTCCCCAAGCCCTCTTAAAATCCCGCTTAAGATGTTGTAAAACGCAAGTCCCGATACCCCCAGAAACAGAATACGAAGGTAAGACGTACACCAGTCAAGGATACTGTCCGGCGTCTTTAAAAGTACCAAAAGCGGTCTTGCCGCCACAGTAGCCATAATCATCACTATAATAGAAGAAATAGCCGTCAAAACAATACTGTTGGCAATAGCAATAGAAAGATCCTCCCTCTTGCGTGCACCGAAATACTGAGATACCATGATGCTGGCTCCCACGCTGATACCAATAAACAGGACGATCAGAAGATTCAAAATGGGTCCGGCGCTTCCCACCGCCGCCAGTGCATTATCTCCTACATAATTACCTACCACCACGCTGTCCACTGTATTATATAACTGCTGAGCAATATTGCCTATTAGCATCGGCACAGTAAAAATCAATATATCCTCCCAGGGCTTCCCCACGGTCATATCAACCGGAGCAAATAATTTCTTCAGTATACTCATATTCTTCCTCCTCATTTCCAAACCCTTATATCAGTTATAACACAAATTATTAAATTTTGATAGAGTATTTAAAAAATCCTTGTGATATAGTTTTAAAAACTATATAATAGTTCCATTGAGGTGATAATATGACAATTAATACAAAGGACATGTTAAACAGCATTCTCTCCAGTATCTCACGAATTGAGTACGTAAAGCCGGATTCCATTCCCAATATAGACCTTTATATGGACCAGGTAACTACATTTATGGAGGAACAGCTCTCCTCCTCCAGACGACACAAGGAGGACAAGATTCTGACCAAGACCATGATTAACAACTATGCCAAGAATAATCTTCTTCCCCCTCCGGTGAAGAAGAAGTATTCCAAGGAGCATGTTCTTGCGCTGATCTTCATCTACTATTTTAAGAATATCCTGTCTATCAAGGATATTGAAACCCTGCTCTCCCCCATCACGGAGAAATACTTTGACACAGGTGAAGCCCTTAATATGACCTCCATCTATGAAGAAATCTGTCAGCTTGAAAAGTCCAGGATTGATGCGCTGCAAAAAGACGTGGCAAGATCTTACCACTGTGCCATGCACAGTTTTGCTGATGAGCCTGAGAAGGAACGTGATTACCTGCAGCTCTTCTCCTTCATCTGCTCACTAAGCTTCGATGTATATGTCAAAAAACTCCTGATTGAAAAATTAATCGACAACCTTCCGGAGTCGTCGCATGAAAAAAAGAAGAAATAAGGCTTCTACAGTCTTGTTTCTTCTAATCTTTCTATTCTATTGACGCGTTCCTACCCCTTCTTCCTCTGAAGCAATACGAGCAAACACCATATCGTAGCCATCATTGCCATAGTTCAATGAACGGTTCACCCTGCTGATCGTGGCAGTAGAAGCGCCTGTTCTCTCGGCAATCTCAAGGTAAGTCTTATGATCCCGCAGCATCTTCGCCACCTCGAATCTCTGGGACAGCGACAATAACTCATTAATCGTACAGATATCCTCAAAAAATGTGTAGCACTCCTCTTTATTCTCCAAGCTTAATATCGCACGGAACAGAAAGTCTACTGCCTCCGTCCTGATCTTCTTACTCATACAACCTTATCTCCTTCACAGCCATCTCAATTACCTTTATATTTTAGCACACTAAATTCATAAAGTCTATACCTTTTTCCTGTGTTTTAGACAAGACTTTAATTTTTCCAGCGAGGTATTGGCAATCAGCTCATCCGGAAAGTTTACCTCTAAAAGAGCACTGGAGGCATACTGATAATTCGCAATATCTGTATCCACATGGGAATCGCTTCCCAGAACCACCATAGCCTCCTGTTTCCGGCATTCCCACAGCATATCTCGACAATTCTCCATGGTATTCATACGAAAACTTTCCGGACTCAAGGAGGAATTATTCACCTCCAGCAAAGTCCCCGTCTTCTTTGCCTCCCTGACTAATATTTCCATATCCACAGGGAACCTTCCATCGTCGGGATGCCCAATAATATCCACATAAGGATTCTGCATCACATTCACATAAGCCCGCGTCACCATTTCCCTGGTGCACTCTCCTTTATAGCAGGGAAAATGCATACTGGCGATAGCAATGTCCAGTTCTTTTAAAAGCTCCTGTGAAAGATCTACCTCTCCTTTTTCATTCAGGATATTAAGCTCCGTTCCCATCAAAAGCTCAATCCCATGCATCTGTCTTGGCACCACCCGCAGATTTTGGAAATAATATATATGGCAGGTTCCCGGCATCTGTACTGCATGGTCTGTAACCGCAAGTCCTTTAAGCCCCTTGTCCGACGCTGCTGCCGCCATCTCCTTGATGGTATTGTACGCATGCCCGCTGGCAAGTGTATGGGTATGTGTGTCAATCTCAATTTTCATAAATATTTGTCCTTCCTTCTCGTCATTTCATTTTGCACTTGGAAATATTATACAGTATATGTCCGGCTTTTTCTACACAATCTAAAATGAATCTTATATAAACGTAAAAACGGAGGTAAACCATGAAAGAGAAAACAAATCAGGAAATCATCGATGAATTCGATTACCTGTCCAACGCAGCCTCATCGCAGGACTGTACCGGACTTATCCCTTCAGAACCCACTTCCACGGAAGAAGTGGAGGCATATGAAGAACTGTATCATTTTTTACCGCCCCACGGGAGGGCTTCTTCTATTAAGCCTGACGAACGCCTTAAGTAATCCCGCATATACTAATGAAAAAATGGAGTTTTCATCATGCCTTCTAATAACTTAGTTCCAGTAAACGGCGTTATCCAGAATATCTCTGCATTTGACAACAACTGCTGTATGCTTGAGGTTACAATACGCAATTCCGATGGAATTACTAATTTTATCGTAAGCCCTGATACTTACGTAATCAGCGAGGTCCGCTTACGAATTGGGATGAACGTCACCGCATTCTACGATGCCAATCTTCCCATCCCTCTAATCTTTCCGCCCCGCTACCAGGCTATCTTCATCGGGCGCAGGAACCCGCGTGAAAACATCTATGCTGGGGAATTCGACGATAACCTGGAATCTCTTGACGGGACATTAAAGCTTACAATCGGACGGTCCACTGAAATCGTAACATCCAACGGACAGCCATACGACTGCTCTCTTGCAGCACAGATGCTAATTGTATACTACAGCACATCCACCAGAAGTATTCCGGCCCAGACAACGCCGCGGAAGATTATCGTAATCTGTTAAAAAATTTATTTTTTTCTTTCCTTGGCCTTCCAACTGTGTTATAATCATCTCACGGGGCATTAGCGCAGTTGGGAGCGCGCCACACTGGCAGTGTGGAGGCCACGGGTTCAAGTCCCGTATGCTCCACTTCAGAACCCTTGATTTTACTGACTTTGCGGCACATGGGTAATCAAAAGGTAATCAGACACATGTTCGATTATTCTGCATATTGATTTGAAATTCGGGAATACTGTTTAGTATTTCCGCTTTCTTTTCATTAGTCTTTCTATTTCGGCCATAATATTTGTTTGTGCATTTGATATCAGTATGCCCCATCAGATCAATAATAACTTTTTCTGATACATGATTATCTAATAGAATACTTGCATATGTTTTTCTGATTTTATGCGGAGAACGTCTTGGAATTCCTATTTGGTCGCAAATATGATATAACCTTTTCCTAAATGAGTATGTTTTTGTCCTGTTTCCATCTTTTTCAAACATATATTCCCCAAATGGATTCATATAACGTATTTTCCGAACAATCCATTTACATTGTGGTGGAAGAACCACTTCACGGATTCCAGCTTCGGTCTTAGGCGATTCCTTAATTTCATATACATATTTGTCTGTATCATCCTTAAATCTTGTTTCTGTACGTTGTATCTGAATAGAACTACCATCATAATCTTCCCATTTCAACACTGCCAATTCTCCTACTCGGATTCCTGTAAAAAGCATGAGCAATAGACCAAGATTAGTCAGATCCAGTTTTTCCATTAGACATTTTTCAAGTTTTTCAAATTCTTCATCATCGAAGACCTCTTCACGATCCGCTTTTCGACTGCTTTTAAATATCTTTCTGGATATATCCATATTGTTTATTACTTCTGTGATTCCAAACTGAACATACTTTTTCTTTCTAGCTCTTTTAAAAATGCCATATATGATAGTCCTTAAATTAGAATATCCCTTTTGTGTCAGATTGAATTGTGTAATGCAGTCTATTATAAAGTCTTCTATCTCATCTTCTGTAACAGATTTAATCTTTCGCTCTCCAAATATCTGAAAATACCGCTCAAAATCAATCTTGTATCTCTCATATGTAGGTTCTTTTATTTCGCCTGTTTCCAGCTTACGGTCAATCCATTCTTTAAAAACATCTTTAACCGCTGGATTTTCCATTTCAGCTTTCCAAAACGAAATTACGACATCCTCAACTGCTTTCTGGGTATTCCTCTTTATCATTTTTCTTCCAGATTCTTTATCCGGAATATATGTTCTCCATTTACCATCCTTTCCTTGACCAATTTTATATGGATGTTTCTCTAATAATTCCTTTCTCTTAGCCATCTCTATTTTTTCTTGCACGTATGATAGGTCAATTATATTATTTTCCAGCGCATACTGCAAGATTTCTTTCTCATTTAATTTCTCTATAGTAACTTCATCTCCTACTTTATATATAATTATGGGCTTGCCAGTCGTGCCGATAAGCCTCGGATTATTCAAAAATGGCAGTAGACTACTATTGCCTACTGCCTATACAAATTCAAAATGTCGGCACTGCTTACTATGCAAGACCGACATACTACTAAAATTATATGGTTACGTTACTATTTTTTGGTTCTCTATCTCAAATCCTATTTCTAAAGTTCTCTTTCTTTCCTAAGCGTTTACAACTGTTTACAGGCTCTTAATTTCCCAAATTCTAAATCGTCTCGAAGGTCTTCTTAATACTTCTCATATCTTTCATCAATTCAGTATATTTCGCTTTTTCAGCTTTCAAATCGTCTAATGCGTCCTGCCATTGTTTCTTGATTCCCTCTAATTCAGAAATTAGTTCATCCACTCTCTTGTTTTTAGATTCATCGGCAGATTTGGCATTCTTCATCTTTAGTGCATCCAGTTCTTCCTGTAATTTTGCATTTCTCTTTCTTAATACTTCGATTGTCTTTTCCTGTGTCATATATATTATACCTCCAAATATTGTCTGTCTTTTTTGATGATTATTCAGTTTTTACTATCTTTTTTGATGAATTGTTGTCGTGTTACTACATAAAAGGGTAGAGAAAACTAATTTTCAATGCCCTTTGTTATACCTTTACTTAGAAGAACGAAACCACTCTCTCTAAATTTGGATACTAAATTTCTCAAAAGAGCTACGCAACCCCCCTGATATTGGGTTCAATGCTATAATCTGTACCAACTTTTCAAATTTACGGTCTTTCCGCATTTGCCTAAGAAAATCATTGTAATCTTGTACGTGGTCAACATTCACATTAAACTGTATCTCATTCTGAATAGTAGTAGCAGGTTTCTCATGTATTACAGGCTGCAGATTCTCAGCCGATGGGGCATTAGGATGGAACCTGTTGATAAACTCTCCAGGACGGTTTCCCAAATCCCAAATGTTTTTCGCTGCGGCACTATTATAGATCTGGTCGCCACGGTGTACTCTGGTAAGGATTGCACCATCTGACTTTCTAATCACTGTCTCAGGCTGATGATTCTCATTCGTCCATGCCCATTGGTCTTTATCTACGCTTTCCGTACCACTCTTATATCCTTTAAGCTGATTAAGACTTACCCATCCAAGATCTCCTGAGCCTAGCCTAGAACCTCTTGAAATATGATATGGTTTCGTTGCCCAAGATTTATTATTTATCTTTGTGATATATACAGTTTGACCTAACATCTGGCTTCCGTTAGGATTCAATCCATCAGAACTATAAAAATATTTCCCGCTTGCAAATGTAACCGCATCACCAACTCTTGGGACACCATCACCGCCGCCATTAGAATAAGATGGTCTTACACTTGGAGCTGATGGTGTGGAAATGGATGGTCTGGAGGTCTGTTCTGTTTGTTGCTTATTTGCATTGTCAATGTTTGTCTTTGCCTGTTCATTTGAAGCGTTTACGGCTTGCTGGATAAGATTTTTTAGATCATTAATTGCTGTCTGTACACCAGTGAGAGAGGATGTAAACTTATCACCATAAGTGGTGATGACACCAGTAATTTTATTCGTGCTGTCTGTCCATACCGTTGTCATGGTATCTGTCAGCTTATAACCAACACTTTCAGCTTCAGAAACGAGGGTATCACGAATAGCAGATGCTTCAGAGTTGACATTTCCGATTACATCCATAATCAGAAGATCAATATTATCAAGTCTTAAATTCAAAACAGTTTCATATTCTGTATACAGTTCATCCAGAAGTTTCCTCTGTTCTGCAATCGCTTTCTTATACTGTGTCTCTTCCAAATCGGTTTTGAGTTCATTCAGTTCATTCTTTAGTTCCTGACGGGTAGCAGCACCTTCTTCGGAATCATCACCTTGGAATGATAAAAACTGCTTTTCAACCTCATTGATTTTCTTTTGTTTTTCAGCAATTTCTTTCTGATAGTCGTACATGTCTTTCTGTGCATCCATCATGTCATTGTACTTATTAATGAGGTCTTGCAAAGATTCTAGCTGTTTATTAATTCCATCTTCAACAAGATCTTTAATTGCTTCTTTTTCATCCTCGGCTGCAAGGATGGATTCCTGCTGTAATTCCAGCAATTCCTTCCTGCGGTCAACTAAGGTCTGGTTGTATGGGTCTTTTGCCAACTCAGATTGGATTTTCTCCATCTCTTTGCGGTATTCATCAGCCTGGGACATGTAAGTATTGTAATTGACCCCATGCAGCCCCATGGTTGCCTTCCCTTTATCCGTAATAATTCCTTTATCATCGAATAGTTTGTTGGATGAAAGTAACTTCACCAGGAAATCAGATTCATCCGTAATGCCGGAGATACGGTCTTGTATCTTGTCAAAGATTTCCCACTCGATATCACGGATGGAATTGCCAAATTCTATCAGGCTTGTATTCGCTTCCTGGATAGCTTCATTTACGCCGTTGATTTCACTTTGGAACTCATACCATTGTTCAGAACCTTCCTCGATATTGCCATTTGTGATTGCGTCATTCATGGAATTGATTAAGTCCTGGCGTTCTTTTGTTAAATCCTCCAGCTTGTTTAATTCGTTAGAAATTAGAGCATCGTAATACTTTGTGCTGATGATATATCCCTGTGCTTCAGTCTGGTCAATGTAACCTTCAAGGATATTCTGCCTGTGTTCAAGCTGACCAAGGATACCGTCATATAGGGTGACTACGTTATCAAATGCTTCTGTATAGAGATCCCTTACGGATTCTTTTAATTCCTCAACTGCGTCACGGCAGTCAAGGGCTTTTTCATACCACTGTTGATATTCTTTGATATTCTCAGCAAGTGTTTCATCGGTAATCGTACTGATGTCAATCGCGCCGTTTCTTACCTGACTCTTATAATTTTCGGATAAGGATACGGAATTTGCTTGTTGGATATATCGGTCATATCCGGCTTGCTGGGTTGAGATTTCTTCTGTGATACTTGAAATTTGGTTTCGGAGTGCCGTGTTCCTTTTGGAGAAGGTGTTATAAGCACTCCCGGCTACTCGTTCGAGATTCTTGATCTGACGCTCGATGCGGTCAATCTTCATCTCAATATAGTCAATGGTTTCTTTGAATTCTTCTGCCTTTTCGGATGTATCGGATGAATTGGAGGAAGATTTGGAAGAGTTGGATTTGGTGGATGAAGAGGGTTTTGAGGATGGTTTCTTTTTGGAGGAACCCGTATTATTTGTAACTGCACTTGGCAACCTCCATCCATTAGCATATGCATTTCCTAATGTTCCCTCTGCATAAGCCCTTGCATGACCATTTGTTTTTCCTGTATTTAATAAATCTCTGGTCTGTTCAGCGGTTAATACAATGTCGCCTTTCTTGAGGCTCTGTACATGCATACCTCCTGGTAATAACATCCATTTCCCGTTTCTAATGATGGATTCGGTACCCAATTCATTAACTAATGCTTCTTCATCTTGCGATAAAGAAATCTTACCATCAGAATAAGCGGGTTTATAGTTGATTACATTATATCCTGTACCATTGGCATGGGCGGGTAGGAGAGTACCGCTGGCTTTTGAACCGCCGATTGACTTACCAATATTAGCAACTGTGCTTGCAATACCGCCAGCATTTACAGATGAAAAATCAGCTTTGTATACCACTCTACCTTGGAGGGTAGGGGCAGAACTTGGGAAAGAGCCACTATAATTTGCCTTTCCATTTATAGACGGTGCAGTTTCTGGGTGTTTTCCAAGAGTAAAATCTGCTTCACCTTCTGCATTTGGTACTTCTTCTGGTGATTCCCCCAGTATATAATTAACTGTTCCATCTTGATTTAGCATCGGCAATACTTGTGTCTGAACACCATCTACATTAGCAGTATATGTAAGAGTGCCATCTTCATTTTTTAGAACTTGGATTTCTGATTCTACCCCACTTACATCCGCCCTGAAAGTAATTGTACTGCCAGCAGAAAGTTCATTTATCTTTGATTCTATTTCACCAGCTTGAAATTCACCATCAACCTTAAGATGTATGGGCTTTGATAGGGATTCCCAATTTACGTCAACTAAATCGCCAATTTCATCTTTTGCCAGACCAGTAGATTGAGAGATTTTTTCTACAACATCGTCAATTTGTTTTGAACCTAAAAATTCTTCCCAATTAACCGCCTGTCCACTAGAAAATGCTTCTAAATAAGCGGATTGCAAATCTAAAATTGCAGACTGTTGGAGTTGGATTTCTCGTCGTTCATCTTCGCCTAATTTCTTATGTTCGGATTTCAGCTTTTGAGACAAACCATCTAATTTTTCTAATGATTTCTGATATCCAGAATCTTCAGTAGCACCAGACAAACCATCTTGGGAAGATAATTTATCCCGGAGGCTTCTTTTCTTACTGTTTAATGAACCCCATTCTTTTGTATCTCCACCAGTAAAATCAATATCATTTTGTAATTCTTCAATCTCAGACCTAATACTTGCAAGGTCATACTGGAATTCGATCTTTACAATCTGGTCTTCCGTGAGAGTGGATAAATCAGCTTGATATCCAGCAAGTTCACTGTCCCAGTTTTCAATAAGGTCACTAAGTTTCTTTTTTGACTCGCCTTCCTCCATGGAATCACGGAGACTCTTAATCCCTTCCAGTGCGTTCTCATATCTTTTAAGACCTTCCCCACTGAACATGACATCATCAAACTCAGCACCGTAAGATTCAAGGTTGCGCATGGCAACTTCAGCAGCTTCAACACTAATCCCTAATTCCTTTGCAGCTTTGGCACTAGTTTCAAATTCCCAAGTAATATCATCACCTGCTTTAGAAGCAAGTCCTTTATCAATCAAATCATTAGTAAAGTTTCTTGCGCTGGTGATTGGATTTTCAGAATCGAAATACCTCTTTACCTTTTCACGGGCATTCTCCCATGCAGCAACATAAGCATCAGCATCATATTTAAATCCTTCTGCGTCTGGATTAATGATATCTGGTGATATGAATTGTACAGCAGATTTAAAATCGTCTGTTCCAATCTTACCTGTGTTTTTATATATGTCCTCAGCCTGTTTTAAGTATTCAGACATGGAATTCCAGTCAGCGTCCTTATTCTCGGATTCAAATGCAGCCTTTACGCCGTCTACAGAACCGTCAATAGAGTTAATGGCTTGCTGTGCTTCTTCGGCAGATTGCACCAGTCCACTAAAGTAATCATCAAATACAGCTTTTTTACCGTCCCCAGTGATACCGAGGTCATTAAGGGTAATACCCATTTCATGAAGTGTGTCAGTTGCGCCCTTACCCGATTTGGCTGCTTCTAAGAGCTGTTCTTTGAGATTATTTGAGACTTTGGAACCGTTGAAGTAGGATTCAATTTGTTTTACTTGCTTTTCGATTGGAGAGAGATTAAAGTTATTTATTAAGTCATTTAGTTCAAGGTTTTCTTTGACTTCTTTCTCAAACCCTTTCAGTATTTCGCCAGTCTGTTTGTCATAAAAGTTCTCTGATTCAGCGTTTAATTCTGCAAGAAGTTCTGTGGCTTCTGACTTATATTTTTCCAAGGATTCTCTGGCAGAATCAAACTGACCTTCATAAAGTTTTCGGTTTTTCTTGGAAAGTTTATCATCTGCCAGTTTCTCTTGCGCATCTTCAATCCTCTTTTGTGCCTCCTCCATTTCCGCTACAAGTTCTTTTATGTACTCTTTTCGGTTTATGGATTTAGAAATATCAATACCGTTCCTGTCCATATGAGTATCCAGACTCTTTTGGGAAGCGTAATTAATAGATTCCTTCGCTGCCTCGGCTGCTTCAATCGCTTGTGTATCTGCTAATTGTTTCTTGGTGTTGAGTTGTGTTTCAAGTAAGGAATTTTTTCTCTCTAATTCTGCCAGCTCAGCTTTGTCGCCAGGTAGTAATTTATTCTGACTTCTTAATTCGTCAATCCTTGATTGTGTCGTGGCAAGCTCGGAATTAATAGATTCGATCTCGGAAACGGTAGATGAATATGCTGTAGCTGATGAATCTACTTTCTCTTGTAAGTGGTCTTGCTTGTAAATTAATTCATCGGCAAGTTTTGTGATGGCTACAAGCGATAATTCTACTCCAGCCGATGCTAAAAATCCAACTGCAAAATTTGTAAAAAATGCTTTGGGGTTAAATGCTTTTTCAAATTCTATACCTGTATCGGCAAGATGCTGCCTGTATCCGTCAAGTGAAGCAGATCCGTCTTTAACTGTGGAAATATATTTTTAAAGTCTTTATTATCTTTCTTAAAAGCATTATTAAAATCCTTTACAGATGTTCTTCCTCTTAGACATTGGATATTCCAATCTGCTATCGCCGTTTCCGCATCCTTAAAATATTTCTTTTGCTCTCCTAGTTTAGTGAAATCTATACCAAACAAATCACCTTTGATATCCAAGCCTTTTCCATCTTTATCAAATCCAATATCAGTAATTCCTTTGCCCGTAAAAAGATTTCTAAGTGCCATAATACTTGAAATCATAGTTGGAATAAATAACTGTTTATCCTGCAATGTATCAAATGCAGATATCATATTATCAAGAAATGAAATTCCACCCTTCATTGTATCAGCTTGTACGAAGTTATTGACAAATTCCAGCCATTGATTTTGCAACGATGCTAATCTACCAGCCCACGAATCTGCTGTCTTTTGTGCCTCCCTCATTGCTGAACCTTCACCAGACGCAAAATCTTGGAGCATTTTCTCATAAAGCTCCCAGTTTCCCAACAAAGAACTAAGCGCATTGGCATGAAATTTCCCACCTATATCTGATATTAATCCTTGTTTATCAGCACTGTTATTAGGAAGTGAACGGTACACCTCACTTAGATCTTTGAGAATATCAATCGGGTTACGAAGTGTAGCGACACCATCTTTCATATACTCAAGTTCTACTCCTAATGAATGGCAACGTTCTTCGACTTTTTTAAGTTGCTCTTCATCTATGACTTCTCCATCAAATTCACCTGAAACCTGTTGCAGATTCAAAAGAATTGAACGGAAAGCACGTCCCATCTCAGAACCAGATCTTTTTGTCACAGCCGACATTGTACCTTCTGCTGCTGTTAATTGATCAATAGTTACTCCGGCTTGTGCAGCAAATGATGCTGAAACTGTGGCAGCTTTCGCCAGATCTTCGACCTCTACACTATTTTTATTTCCAATATTGTTCGATCCATCAATAACCTTTGTAAGCTCCTTCACTGAACCTCCATACTTGTAAGCAGCGTCAGTAGCAATGAGGTACTTATTCGCCAAGTCTGATGTAACGTTTCCTGCAATTTGTGTAAGCATAGCCGTTTCAGTAATTTCATCCAAATTACTATATCCTGCTTTTGCGAATTCTCCTGCTGAATTCATATAATCTTGCACGTATGCACCAAATTTAGAGGCCTCATCAAATGAACTATTTGCTAATGATTGTAAAGCCGTTTGTGTCAAATTAGATGTCTTATCTATCTCTACGAGTGCTGTATTTAACTCTTTTAGTTGACCGATTGCTTCTCGTACCTTATCTATCGAAGCGTCTAATGCATTATTTCCACCAGAAAACAAAGAAAACAGTCTATTAGCGTTATCTGTTAATTGCGAAATGGTATTCTTACTTACTTTATAATCAATCTCTAAAGGCTTCTTCTTTGTTTGCTTTTTCGTTTCCTCAAGCGTTTCATCTATCCCTTTTTTCACAGACTTTGCATTAACATCTACATCAAGTTTTACTTTTGAATTATCTTTTGAAATGTCTTTTAGTTTTTTCTGTGCTTCCTCAATTTTTGAATCGTCAACATCAAGTTTAATTTTCTGGTTTTTCTCTAAATCCTTTAACTGAGCTTCTGCTTTACTGGTATCTAAAACTGCCTTAATTTGTGCTACGAAATCTGACATATATCATTTCTCCTTTCTTTTTGCATAATAAAAGAGAGACTACTGTAAATTAATCTCTCTTAGTTATATTTTCTTTATTTAATTTTCAATTTTTTAGAATCTATGTTTGCAATTAACACATACTCTCATAACAGAATTTGTACGATAGCCTGTTAAGATCGACCATTTCTTAGGGACGAGCTGAACTGATGTACATCCGCACCGAGGGCAACGTACTATGGGATCTAGTTTGGTACTTGCAGAAGGAGTTGCAAAAGCTGTTGGGTCATACTCTTTTCTAAGAATTTCTTTAGCTGCATCACAATCTCCATTTTCATCTCTAGGTGGTGCTTTAAATGTATAAACTAATTTTGAATTTTCATCATCTTCCATATAAACATCATCTAAATAATGTGAAGATTTTCCTACTGCATAATAATACCACGAAATTAAATCATCATTCTCTTCCGGTGCTAATTGAGGTTCATCCATATCACGCAATGAAGCACCGCATACCAAACAATTCTCTGACTTTCTTTCAATCAATACTTTATCTTCAAAAACCGTATTACATTCTGTACAGATTTTTCGTCCCATATCAGCACCTCCAAGCCCCAAATTTAACTACCTATATCTTACCACACATTACTTCATTTAGCAATACAAACAGAACATATTTTCTGTACTATTTTCTACAATGCTACTACCTATCTTGTTATCGTATTAATCAGTGTATCAATTCCAGATTTCTTATATAAATAACCCGCCATGCTACTAAATAAAGGGATTGTATCTTTAATTTCATCAAAATCATTCACAAAATCTAATACAGCATCTAATGTAGATTTCCTTTGATCATATAATTTTTTATTCTCGTTTTTATAATCAAGAAGAATATTTAAAAACTCTACAATCTCATCAGGACTCAACTGTAACATAAAAACCAAATCCTTTTTCTCTTCTTCATGAAGGTTATCCCAAGTCTCTTTATCAAACAGAAAATTACCTATGATCCTGTCGCTTGGCAACACATTATCTTCATCATCAAGACATTGAACGTCATATTGTGCTTGAAGACTAGCAAAAAATTCTTTTCGTATATTAGGATCTATCAACTGGATAGATGTGATCTCATCTTCATATAAATCTGCATATTTTTCTTTGCCAAATAAAAACCTATAACTTCTCTTTGGTTCCCCATCAATAAGATGTTCATTTTTTGCTATCAACATACCCGAAATTACAGTACCAGCTTCTAAGCTGACCATGTAAAACTTCTTGAGTTCCAATTCTTTCTCTGCTACACTATTTTCGTTCTCCAAATATAATATTCTCCTTTTTAAATTTATTTTCTTGTATTTTTCAATATTCAGTTGTCTAATTTTTTGTTTGGAATCCTTTGGCTGAATTTGAATTGCCGATAACCAAGACTCTGTTTCATAATTTAATGCCTTAAAAATCTTATTGATTTTACATAGCTCATTAATATCGGTCGAAGAATAAAATCTTTCATTTAATAGTTGTATCAAATAATCATACAATTCATCATTAATAGTCGCTCTTACAATAACTATCGCCCTCTCTTTCCATTATTTCATGCACTGATTTCAAAAATTTTCCATCAAGAAATTCATGCACTTTTTTTATTTGTATTTTCCTCAACTTACATTCTCCACTGAGCCACCTGCTACAGCGTCCTTGGTCGCATCCAATATAGTCGGCAAAATGGGTGATACGAATCCCATTTGCTTTTAAATATTTCCTTGCGATAACATTTAATGTATCCATCCTCACACCTCCCGTCATTTAAATATTTCTATGTTGATGTTGCAACTTTTAACCACTCGAAGAGGGGCGCCACTCCTCTCTTTTCTATACAAATCTACGATTTTTAAAAAATGCTTAGAACACCCTATTTTAAAGGCTTTCTAAGCACTCATATTTATATCAAAACTCCCAATTATTCTATGTGTTCTATAACTATTGCTTATTTTTGTTTCTCAGTTCATTTATCCTTGAACATTTCGGACTGCATGTCTTAAAATTCCCGCCTACTACGATGAATTTTTTCTGGCAAACGGCACATGTTTTTACTTTCGCTTCTTTTGAATACATATAATAATCAATCATTGGATTGCTATCATTTACCCAAAACAATTCTTCAGGTTGATAATCTGGATCTTCATTATCTAAAGGATAATTTTCAGGTAAATACAAATATATTTTATCGTAATCCATACCATATATTATTTTGACCAAACCCTTTTTTACAAATCTCTCTAATCCTTTCTTAGCAATAGTCCTTCCTATCCAACGGTCTATTGTAGTCCGTGTTATTTTCTGATAGCGGGCATTATTATAAATCTTAAAGTGATTGAGATTGTCATCTGTAATAGATTCCTGGTCTTCCAGCCCATCCAAATATTTTTTCTTTCTTTTATAAAGAACCAGCAAAAGATATAATAAATAGCGGTCAGTCTCACATCCCTTTCTACATGAAAGATTGCTTATCCAAGAATATTCATAATCCATAATCGGAACCGCATATTCATCCAACATTTCTTTTTGCACTGCCTTAACCATGTCATTGATCATATTTTCTTTTTCTTCTGACTTTTTATAGGCATTTCTTTTGACTTGAAAAAGTTTTTCTGGTTTATGCCTTAAATTATATAACAGATTTTCATATAAGATATCTCCAAAACAACTCCAAAGGATAGATTTGTCGGAATCCCTATTTTCTTCTTGAAAATATTCAATATCTATAAGATACAAGGCCGTCTTTCTACGGAACCCAATTTTCTCACTAATATCATATTTTTCCTTTACTACATTTTTCAAAATAGAATAACAATGAAAATAATAAACATCATAGCCCAAATTCTTACTTTGTTTACTAGCGTTGTACTTTTCCCTAAGTCTTTTTCTAAACTTCTCGGTATCCTTTATCTTTAATTTCATCAGTTTATCCCGTAATGCTTTATATGTATCAGAAGAACGGTCAACTTTAAAATCAACATCTTGGAAATATACAGGATTGAAGTCTTTGCCGTCAACTGGATTTACCCAGATATTTCCCTTATTACTTTTGGTATTATCCCCTATATATTTGCTTATACGATTAACATTACTTCGGTTATTGATTTTTTTGTTATCACAGCACTTATCAGTTCTTTTATCCTTTGCATATTTAAAAAAATATGGATACTCCCTTTCCAGCCACTCATGATACATTCCCTGATATTTTCCCAAAGAAGGCATGTATTGGGACTTGGGATTATCTATGCAGAAATTATTATATGCTGTCAATATACGGACAAAATCAACGTCTATCTCATATGCCATGTTCAAATATTTTGTCATGACATTCGAGATATCGCCTATCCTTTCATTTTTAAAGCTGCGCATTAGGCAGTCATATATATTCTGGTCATTTACTTCCGACGGTTCTGCCTTTTTCATTTCGTAATAAAGTGGCAGCTTTTTTCTATCTAATAAATCAATAAATGCTCTATCTGGTGTTAGGAGCAATTCATCACCATCTACATCGCATTGCAGAATCTTTGTCAATAAATCATGTGTGCTGATTACTGTATCCATACCAATGAACCATTTTTTACATTCATCTGATTTCTCCAACAAACGTATTCCATGCTCGCAGTCTGATAAATGTGGACTCCTTAGACAACATACTTCCGTCACATCTTCTTTTTCACAATATAACGCATTATATATATGATTCTTTGGTATGAGTCCTTCTGGTTCTTCCGTACCGCAGAACCAATATTCACATGCGGCATAGAGATCTGGGCAAATGTAATTGTAGTATCCTTTAATATATGGCCTTCCTGACATAGCTTTTTTACGTTCAGATTGGATTTTTTTATCAATCCGTTTTCTGACAAATGAATCCTGTAACATCTGGGGATATGCTTTGATTGACGCATAGAACGGATCAAGGCCATCTATTTCATCCATATCTGCCCCCATAATCTCAAGGGCAGTATCAGGATTGATTTTAGCGTCATTAATTTTTTCAATCGTCAATTTTGACAAATCCTTAATCTTTTCATCTGTCACATTTTCTCTTGGGATCGTCTGATAGAACTGATATGCGGACAAGACAATAGGATCTTCATTATTGGGATAATGCATCGTATTATTAATGCAAATCTTTAATCCATTGCCTTCAAATGCTTCCTTATAATCCTCCCACGATTTATAAAATTTCCACATTTTTAACTGACTGCCATTTAAAATCATCTTAATTTTGTCCCTGATATAATTAACTGAAATCTCATTTCCCCATACATCCTTAATTATGTCTTTCGCAATGCCTTTTTCTTGTTTCTCTATAATAAACTGCCGGAAATTGAATGGAAATACTGCTCCTTTTATCCATCCCCCTCGAATCTGACAGCTCTGTGGGAATACCCCTGGAAGAAATATTCCTGCACCATCCATATGATTTATGGGAACTGGCATTGTCCTTTCCTCGATTGTATGGGACTCCATATCTAAGTAATTTACTCTTTCAATTACATCAGTCTCAAACTCCGGCAAGACAAGAATTTCATTTATATCAATATCAATGGATGGTTCCACACTCTTTGAAAAAATCAATGATGTATATGCTAAATACTTTCCTGTATTACATCCACCATTTTGATTTATAATTTCTAAAGTCAGCCCACACATTAACCGTTTTTGGTTATTTTTTAAGAAATCCTCTTGCATTAAACAGACCTGCCGTTTTTTCATTTGGTTAGCAGATGATGAATACACCTTATATTTTTCTCCATTAATCAATACGCCTTTATCAATCAACTGTTTTAAAAGTATCTCATGCCAACTATGTTCATCTTTTTCTGATGTACCTGGACAGTCCAATATTATAATCTCTTTTATCAATGGAATTTCTTTCGGATTTTTTTCATCATAGACTAATGATTCTGATAAACGGACACATTCATTTTCAAATCCTGCAATAAGTTTACTTATAATAGGCTCATTATTTTTATAAAACAATGACTTTTTGGCGATTTCCCTAACATCAGGATAACTACTAACACTATTTAAAAGTTCTTCTTTTGTTTTCTGTTTTTCATCCGATTTATTGATTGCCCTGTATTGATTATATATTTCCCGTTCTTCCTTAGCCAAACAATCAAAAACTGATAAGTTAAACATCATATATCTTCTTGCTTTTGCAATTTCATTTTCTTTTATAACAATTCCTCCATTCCCTCTCTATTTTCCTCAGCAACTTTCAGAGCCAAATAGAATCTGATCTATCGGCTCTGAATATGCTTGTACATTTAATTATTCTCTTTTAATATCATAAACCGTATCAAAATATGCCATTGCATATTCAACGAAACTATCGTAAATCTGTATTTCAGAAGGCCAATCTATTTCTTCATTTTCAAGCTCTGACAGGATATAATTAACAACACATTCCTCTGTACAGATGACCTCTCCCTTTCCAATTCTGATAGGGAATTTGAAAATTTCACCTGAACGCACAAGATTGACACCGTACATCCAGTAATCATCACTGATCTTATTAATTTCGATCTCCAAGTACAATTCTAAAATGATCATATCACACCATCCATCTATATTCAATTATCAAAGTCCAATCATTCCACATAACTAGGCCTCTAACAACACAAGCAGTAATTTCTCCCTCATATCCCTTCACAAAAATCCCACCAACACGCCCAAATCTCCCGCTAATCCCATCCACCTAACAACTCCACACCCTCCCAATCCACCCCTCAAAATCATGCCTTAAAACGCTATATACCCCTAACGCATATGGCAGTTTCTATATGACTTGAAAGAGTGGTTTCATTGCCTTTTATTTCTGAATTTTTCAAAATCCACAATCTCAGCCTTACCACTACCATTATTCAATCTAACCTTATAATTCTTAAACTCTCCTAAATTCCACACTTCATCCTCTGGCACATCATCAACAGTCAAATCCGTGTGTTCACCTTCAATCGTCATAGAGAAAAATGAGATTTTCGTTACCTCATATAATCTATCTTCTACTTGCAAATACTTGATTTTTGTGTTGTTAATATCCGTTCCCCTCCAATTATTATTATCTTTTGAAAAAACTTAACATTTTAAAATATTTGTCTAACAAGTTCTAACTTTTATGAAATGTTAAGTTTTTGCATAATCTCCCTTTCATATCGTTCTATTAATTGTTCCTCAATATTAGGAATCTCTTTCTTTGCCATATCTACCGTATATTTACCTTTAAAAGATGATAAATCAATCGGTATATGGATCTTCTCCAGTTGCTCCCTGTATTTATCTGCCATTATCCGCATAAATGCCGTTTCTCTAACCGCCTTATGGTCTATATTCAGTGAGTCTTCTAAATTTATGGTAGGCAAATTATTAACGCATGATAATTTATCTTCCAGCATTTCCAATATCTGTCCTGTCGTGAACGCATTAAGTTCTACACGCCTATAAAATGTACCTGCATCAAAAAATCTTCTGTATCCATAAGATAAATTATTCAATTTTTTCTTGTCTTCCTTTTTGATTTCCACTTTTTCAGGCTCGATATGGTACTTTTCTACATCAGACAAAGTAACACCAAGATCTTCCATGTAAATGCACTCTTTAAATTTTTTGTTTGGAGTACCAAAAGATTCTAAAATATATATTCCTGATATATCCAAATCATGTAAACAATATAACTTCAACCCCATTTTCTGAAACTTATATAATAACATTTTGGCCGCCCTTGTAGAGAACCCCTGTCCAGATACAATAATCATATTATATTTTTCGCCAATCTTCTCAGCTTTAAAGATTGCATCAAAACCTGTTTTTTCAATATACAGCACTTTGTCATATTTATAAATCAAGTCAAAATCTGGATCTATATGGATATTACTGCTAATTCCTCCATAGCATCTAAAGATATTTTGGGATGTTCCAATCGAATTAATAAAACTTCTTACATTTGCAGTCCCTAAGCCATTTTGAGAACCATTTACAAAAAAATTCCCCCTGTCACTGAAATTGACCTTATCTTCATATTCTGGATTATCGTCAATCCATTCTGTTAAGATTTCTTGTGTAAAGTCTGCGTAGGTGTGTTTCTTCTCTTCTACCCCCGAAATCTCACGCATTTTATACCATATTTGACGTGCAGTAATCGCATATCTTCCATTGTCACTTGCCATATTGAAAGCATCCGTTACATAATCCCTCATAACGGCTCTGTTATTAGTCCTCTTATTATCAGAACTAAAAATACGATTTTCCTTTGCTATGGCCTTATTGAGCTTTTCTAGTAATTCATTAAAAAAGCATGTTATGTCAATCCTTGTTTTCCCTGCATCTGTAAATTTCAGATATGGCGAAACAATATGGAACACAAATGAAAAATTGGACATATCTTTTAATAGATCATCTAAATCCCTTGCATATACAGACTTGTTTCCTATTTTGTACCATCCACCATCAAATCCTATGCTCCAACTATTGTTGTATGTAATGGAATTATTGATGTAGCATTCAATATCTGCTTCTTTTCTATTTGCATCTCCTTTAAATGTATCTTTCCTTACAGAAAACTCTACAATACATGGGATAACCATATCATTTTTACCTATCAGAGAATTACTGTCCTCTATCTCAATAGATGTATTCAATACATTGCTTAATCCTATCAGTTGTTTTTTTAATAATGTATATTTTTTAGTCTGTTGATCCTCTTTTAGCATAAGAAAATCATTGATAAATTCCTGATCACTAAAATCTATATCTTTAATTTTTGATTTGATCCTACTTTTATTCTTTATCCTCGTACCAAAGTATTCTTCCAGAAATTTTTTATAGGTAGTATTTCCATCCTGGGTTTTTGTTATGAACTGCTTGAATGTATCAAAATCATAATAAGCCAATGATATATTTTGTGATTTATCAACGCATTTTATTGTTGCAGGATTATGGAATTCTGTACCTAAATAATCAAGATGAAAAGATACATCTGGATTACAGACAGAATAGAAATATACATAATTTTTATAAAAAGATGATTGATGTAAGTCATATCTGCATATTTCTATACCTCTTTTCTGGGTAATTCCTATTTCTTTAAATTCAACACATATTTCCCCATCCTTCACCCTTTCTGGGTCTATGGTGCCCTCCAGTATGACACCTTCATTTGTATGCCATAAAAGACGATACTTTTTAAGGAAGCAGATGCTAATTATTGTTTTCAGTCCATTTCCCTGTTTGCCCCTTGAAGCTGTCACATATACACGATTCTGGCTTATATAGAATTTAAAATCATAAATGCTTTTTACAGTATCACAACTAAGGCCATTACCATTATCATATATCCCCATAGAGGACACATCTTGGACAATATATATTTGTTTACTATTTAATGGTTCAATAGCATCAAGGGCATTATCAATAATTTCCTTTATAATGACCTTGTTCCAATATTCTTTTGTTAATCCGATCTGCTTTATAAGTCCATCTTCTGTAAAATAATCTACAGTCATAGGTGTTTTACATATTACTCTGTTTATTACGTCCACCATCCTTTTAAAGTATTTCATCCAAAAAATCTATAATTGCGAACAAGCTATGCTTGTGAGCAAAATCATGAGCTTGCGCTTTTCAGCAAGCGAAATGCCTACTGTCAGGGACTACACCAACTCATAATCATTCTTATCAATCAAACTAATCACTTCTAATACTTCCTTCTGTGTTGCTCTATCCTTACATCCCTTAGTCATCTGTATAATCATTTTCATAGAATAGATAGGCAATAATAAAGAACGTATTTTTTCTCTATATCCCATCCATTCTAAACGTGTTGCATTGTATCCCCCATAATCCTTATAATCATGGCACCATTTCTTTTCAAGATAAGCATTCTTACTAATTACTGGTTCACAAGCTGCCAAACATGAAATCAATAATGTATCTGTAAATTTTTTATTCTGTAAATTTTCTTTATCCTGTCTTGTCATAAATTATCATTCTCCTTCTGTTTGTCTCCGACGGTAGGCACAGCCTAAGACCAGCTAAGTCCAGCTACGCCGTCCTTATCTGCCCTTAGTCCGTGATTATTATTGGAGCATCCTGCCACATTACTCACCGCCAAAAAGCGGCGGCTCGCAATATGTCAGTCTGTTCAATAATGATATGTTTTTGTAAGCAGATATTTTCTTTGGGGACGAATACACATTTTTCTATTATATATAGATATTTGTGAATACAACCCCAAATTAATTTTCAATTTGTTACCCCATTTCTATTAAATATATCTTTATATAGAGATGGGGTAACATTTCGAGATCTAATTCAATTTGTTACCCCATTTCTTATAAAAAGAATTAATATTATATAGAAAAGGGGTAACATTTCACTTTATCCTGCATATGGTAATCTGATATATTGTCCTGACAAATTAATATCTCTTGCTTGACAGTATAAAATTACCTCCGATTTATTTAATACTTTATTGCTGAAATTTCCACTACTCTTTATTCCCAAATATTCCCTAACCCTTACTTTCGGAATTCTATGCTGTTTATCAATAAATTCTGGATGCAGTCCATTCTGAATTTCAGCAAGAAAATCAATAAATCTGCTTGCATAGCTATCTTGTTTTAATGCCTCCACATAACTATCTTGCTTGCTCTTTTCCATAATAAACATGTTACTGTCATAGTTTACTGTCTCAACCAAACAATTTTCCATTTGAGATTTTATTAAATCAATCACATCTGTATTATTGATAAAAATAAATACATCTGTATCATACTTCATATTTCGATTTACTCTTTTAACCGCCTGATATATTTCAGATGCAATCCAAAAAACACGTATTTTTTCTAAACGCTTATCTGTAAAACTATATATTCTTTTCACAGCTCTTCCATTACATTTACAAGTTAATGGAAATGCTTCTTCTATGCTATCTTTGCCATAATGAAGATACTTTAATATGTAATCTACATCACTTAAATTATGGGTTTGTATAATTGCAATATTTTTCTTATCATACCATTGATTACTACCTGTAATATTCCCAAAATAACCTTTATTCTCTTCTGGTACATCAATCAAGCACATCTCGTCTTTCTTTCCGACTACTAAAATATCATTCCCATATTTTTTTAAAGCACTATTCACTACGTCATAAAAATTAATTATTTTATCTTTAATGGCAGTAGTTGTAGTAACTGGCACATTTATGATTTTCCAGTGACTATGATCTAAAACCTTTCCGCAATGTTGTAATGCAAATTCCTCTTGATTTAAGGAATATGCACTTTGTAATTCCCCTGAAGCATCTAGCATAATATTATTATCCAAAACCAATAACTATATCTTTTATCGGTAGTATATAATTTCTTATCGCTATATAAGCACATTCCTGTAAATAATTGCTTATATTCCAAAATATGTTCACATAATATTTTAACAGTGCATATATCATCTAATAGTACAAGATTGAGATCTGGTACAGAATCCACACTACACCTGATTTTTTCTCTCCAATCTTTCAGCAAAACATTTGTCACATTTGAACGAATTAATTTAATCAGCATATTAAAGTCCTTAGTTGGAGATTTATCTGTTAAAGTTATAAATCTTCGTTCACTATTTTCTTTATTCCATGTAGTCAAAAAATCTATCGGTTGATGCATTGCCTTTTCAAATGCTTGTAACAATATATTATCATTTTTAAATAAAGATCTATATGTTTCTATATCACTATTTCCAAGAGAAATTACATTGATTGTTGATAAAAACTCATCAATTACCAATGTACTTCTACTTTTTGCAAATATTTTACGTTTTCCAATATCTTTCATTAATACTGTATATTTTTGATGAGTAATAATTACAATTGGAATATTATGCAAATATGCATTGATTTTAGAAACTGTAGTTGTTGGTACATCCTCATTATTATATGCAAATGCAATATCCATTCCTGCCATCTTATTTATATTATTCATAGATTCTCTACAGTCATTATCTGTTCTTCTTACAAAAATTGCTTTTTTACCATCTTTATATAAATCAACTAATGCACTTTCAGCAGTTCTGGTTTTCCTACATCCGGCTTCTATATCAAACACCGCAAAATGTCCTGAGTTTTCACCATATATAATCTCATGTTTCAACTGTCGTTTTTGCTCATCTAATAATTTCGTATTACAGTTTTCAATATTCGTATTCATCGTTAGTGCCTCCTATGTTATCTTGAATTTCCAAAGTAGGCTTGTATGCTTTTACGAATATTTACAGATTCCATAAAATAAAAAACGTTTTTTCCTTTATATTTTGTATTCTCTTCAATACCCATAAGCCTATAACCAGACATCATCAAAAATCCAGCTAATTTTTGATTGTATACTGGAAATGCTTTTTTATCTGTATTCTTTTTATTATCTCTTGTTGTAATAAATCATTCCTCCCTTCTAATTCTTAAGATAGCTTCGTACTTTCATTCTTCTCTTCCACAATCAAAAGCATACATAACTGCACATTTTAACTCATCCATTGTAATATTTTTTAAAGTTGCAAATAACATCTTTAAACTATCGCCACCATCATTTCTTATAGCTTTTATATCCATTTGCGGATTAATTTTCTGTGCCATTTGGAAATATTTTTCATCAAATTTATGCTGTACTGCCGAAAACAATGAATTATTTAAATTTTCTGGATCACCATTAATAATCCATAGAATACCTGGCACATCATAGTCAAATACACCAGTTTCATACAATTCACTATCTGAATTAAAAATAAGTTCCTCCAGACATTTCTTTGTTTCATTAATCTTCTGTTTTCTTATTGTTTCAATTATATTTTGCTTACACCATGTACCATATTTAGGGTATTTCATTACTTCATTCCTCCTATCTCATCTTTTACATCAATAAATCCCATAATTCTATTCTCCTTTTCAATCCATATTAAATACACAAAATCCAAGTTCCATTACTGTGCCATTTTTTAATGCAATCTCCAAAACATGAGCCACAATATCATCTTTTGCTTCTCCTGTCCTGACAGTAGACTCACATCTTGTAACTTCTTCATAGCGGATTGTTACATCATTAGGAATCAATGATACTAATGTGACGCATAGTTACTGATAATCAATTCTGTTTTAGTAGAATCTTCCACTATCTCATATATCTCTGAATCAATATGAAAATTACAAATTGCTTTCCTGTTATTTGAATCCAATGATACGGTTACTGTCAATTCCTTTTCTTCATGTTCCCCAAAGAAATCATCTACTGTTTGTTTAATTGTTTCTCTTGTCAATTCATTTTTCATAAATTTCAACTCCCTTATTTTTTTCCTTTTTTCTTGAATACATATTCTTTGGTTGTTTTATAAAAATATTCTCCTTCTGAAGAATGTCTTTTACACTTTTTCTGTAAAATCTTCTTTCCTTTAAGCTATATTCTCTAAAGGCGATATACCTAATTGCAGATATACCGCCTAAAATATCATTTCTCAAAAATAACTACCTTATCTCTAAGACTTATCCTAAGCCATGAATCCGATTGAAACCACGTTCCTATTTCCGTCTAAATAATCATCTTCAGGGAACATATAGAGATTGATTAACCGCTCAGATGGAAATTCAAACCAATCCTCAAAATCCTGTACATCCTCAATCGCCTCAATCTTTGACAGGTCTATGTACATGGAACTGTTGACTTCACACGGATAAAGCGGTTTCCCATCTTCTGATTGTCCTATTGGATTCCTTTCAGTGTTTGAAAAACAAAGTAATGGCGTGGTTTTCAGTAATTCACAATTCGTGAAATACATATCGCTAAATTCAACGTCCATGTGCTTGCTGCTTTCCTCTTCATCGAGATTTCCACTGTTCAAATGAAGCTGAAAACCTCTTTTTGTTTTGTTGTGTTTTGATAATGCTACTAAGAATTCTTTTAATTCCATTTTCGTTTATCCTCCATATTCTGATATTTTTATTATAGAGAGTCAGCTTTCACCAACTCTCAGCTATTCTATATAACTACTTCTCCAAATGTGAAGAAATCTTATGCTACTTCTTCACTTGTAGAAAAACCTGCATATAAAGCCAAATCTAGGAAAGACATGCCTTGTTCATCTGACTGGATCACATTCTTTCCATCTACTACGAGATACTTCTTGGCACCATGGGAATCCTTTATCGTTTTTATATGCAATCCTTCATCTTTCAAGGCATCCTTTACCATCTGCATTGTAAGAATAGGCACGACATTGACCGCTATTTCTCTGCCATCCTTGAGCGTTTCAACCTCAAAATCCACAATGTCATTTTCTTCCAGATAACGGTAGCCATCCATTTTAATGCCTGTATAGTGGACAAAATAATCCTTGTCACTTGATGAAATGAACCCCCAGCCCTTAGACTTGTTGAAAAATTTTACCATCGCTTTCATAATTTTGTTCTCCTTTTCTTCGTGTATTTTTTTATATGACAGGCAGCATTTATATGGGATACTGCCTTGTAATATACTTCTATTTCTGTCAAATTATTTTTTTTGCAATCCAACATTTAGCATGTTGTTTTGTGATATCTTCAACCTCTTTCTATTCCGAAATATCAACGCTTGTCATACAGAAAGCAAATTAAGCGTGTATGTACCATCATATTTCTCAATGTTTTCAATGGAATCCTCATCAATGCATATGGAAGCTGTCACTCTGTTTTCTTCGTCTCTGGACACAAGATATAGTTCTGAACAATCGTCCTCCTCTAATTCAAGTGTAGCCTTTTGCATGTTGATGGAAATTCCATAGTGATCCGATGGAGAAATATTGACATATTTTCCTTTAAATGCAGCTACTAATTCTTTTACTGTTACTTCTCTTGTTTCTGTTGCTTCCGTTGTGTTCATCATTTTCTTTAATCTCCTTTGGTTTTTATTTTTGTGAGTGGATATTGGGATATTGCTTTATGCTTTATATCCACTTATTATTTACTTCTATATTTCTATTCTTAACTATCTAATTCACGCAATAAATCTAAACTAACTTTTCTACGCTTTCCTTTTGACTCCGTATTCTGCCTTTTTGCAATAGTATTCCACTGTGGAATAACTACGGCATCCAGATATTCTGATAAAAGTTTTACATCAGATTCTTTTAACGAGTTCAAACCACCTTTAAATCTGGATAGATTATTTACATCCAAGCCTATATTTAATGCGATTGCTTTTAACATCAATCCTTTATTGGTAATCTCAATTAGCTTGTTTCGTATTGATTCATTGTTGTATGCCATTACCTATATCCTCCACTTCCTTTTCCAAGTATGGAATTAGTATATTCTGACCACGATGAAATATTTACTGATTATCTGTGACTAGCTATTACCAATCCCTTATTAACTCTGATTGATTCTGACTATCTTATAAAAACAATAAATCCCTTGTAGACTTTCTCTTCTCAGTTTTCGGCTTTTCAGCGGTAATATCTCCCAAAAAGTCAATACTTCCTGTTAATTTACGTTCACTTGTAGCTGTCAAATTTCTTTTAATCGTGTCTTTATTGTCCTCAATCTTCTGTTTGATTTCTTCCAACTTCTTATATGGAAGAGAACAACCTGATATTGCTAATACTGTCGCATCAGATTCCCACCCCTCAAATGTAGCAAGTGGTTTTCCAACACTTTCAATTATTTCATTCAGTCTCACATTGTTATTAGAATTTACCAATGCTATGTTCGCCACTACACCATCATTCTCCAACGGCACATATATATTATCCCTAATCCTTTCAATCACTGTTTGAGTAGCTGCTTTATCAGAGCCTTGCTTATTCACAATGCAAACTCCCCTTTGTGATAGAACATTCTCAATTTCTGCCCGATCAACCACGCCCCTTGTAGATGTTGTCTCACAATTCAAAAACGCATCCAGATAACAAGCGAACTGTTCATTCAGAACTAATTTTTCTTTATTTTTATTGTTATCAATAATGAAGGTCGCACCACCGCCCTCTATGGTTTCTAATTCCTGGAAAAACTCATAGCAGTTCATATACTCTTTCATACTGGCATTATCATCAGGTGTACACGTTACCACACAAATGATTTTATCCGTTTCCGCTTGTAATCTCATTTTTATAGCTGGCACAATCGCACTACCCGAACCACCACCAGAACTTCCCATAAGGAAGATAACCCTACAATCCTTGAATCTTTCCTTAATCTCATTGATAAGCAAGTCAAAATTCTCACAGTTATTTTCTGCTAACAACTGTTTTGCCTTTTTACGTTCCTTGCTACTTCCGTATCCACCCAAAATATGGTATTTGCTTTCTTCCGGTATATCCAAACCATTCAAATCTGATTGAGCCGTATTCGCTGCCATAATAGGATATTCCTTTACATGAACACTCTTAGCCATATTACCGCCCATCTGCCCTAAACCTACAAAACCATACCATCCCTTAACATTCATTGTTGTATCCATTCTTTTCTTCCTCCATATCATCATATTTTTTTAGTAGCTCCAAACCTAATTCATTGATATAATAGCTGTTTGCCCTTTCTACTTTGACACCAGATTCAACCAAATTTCTTTTCTCAAGAATCTTTATATGCTTGTACAATGTATTAGGCTTATTTCTTCCTTCTTGCTCTGAAAGTTCTATCGCTGTCATGCCCCTTATACAGTTAGTAGCTTTATTTTTTCTTAAAAGTTGCATAATCACATACTGTGTTCTGACTAACTCTTCATTCACTCTTATCACCTTCTTTCTTTTAATGATATTCTCTTTTTGTTTCTTACCAACTTGGATTAATTATGGTAAAAATTATAGGCTTTTCAGCCTTTTGCACCTAAGATGTATCATATTTTTCTCCATCAGAAACCACTTTCTTCCTTATATAAGGGAACACGATCCACTTATCTACATTCCTTCTCTTACCACTTCTCCATTTTTCTTTCATCGAAATCCCCCTTGTGAAATTTTCAATGTGCTTTCATAAATATCATTCTCTTTTTTGATTGGATTAAGTTGCTTAATTTTATCAATATAATGTTGTACTTCTCTTTTTGTAATTTTCTTTGTAATATCCATAGATTTAACAAAAGCTAGATATTATAAATTTTTTCTTCCAACACTAAAAAGAGTATATTAATGAATGTTTCATCATAATAAATGAAACGTCACTTTCAATATGGTAACTATTCCTATGGAAATTTTGGCAGAATCGCCCATAACGCTTGAAAATCAGATAAAGCTGTGTGATAATACAAGTGAGCGATTTTGCTCTTAGTTATGTAATAGACCTGTCCGATGGTGTTGGCGCACCGTTTGAGGAGAGGTCTTTTGTATTTCCTTGATGGTTATTATATATCGAATGTATGTTCTTGTCAAGCAAAAATCGAATGTTTGTTCTGTTTTTTTATTGGGAATTTGAGAAAAATGGTATATTTTTGATGGTGATAACTTTCCAAAAATTTTATCCAAAATTAGTACAAAGAAAAATGTAAATCTATATTAATAAAACTCGGACATTTATATAAAGCTTTTCAATGAATAACCAACAAATGAAACTTTTATTAAATGCTAAAGGCGATACTTCAAAATAGTATCGCCTCACCGAAACATCCTCAATAATATTCACCGCCATAAAACTATCTCCTTTAAGCAGAGAATTCTTCTTTTAACCTCTTAATCGCATTTAATAAATCATCATAACCTTCATCCCTAGACAGATCCACACAATAACGAGATTTCAGAAAATTAGGCAATGGCAATTCACCGTTATCGCCATGCTCAAATATCACTGGTATATATTTTCTTTGTAATGGTTCATTTTTAATCTCCGATATTATCATTTCTGACTCATATCCCACGCCACCCATACGTTTATTTGCTTTCTCTGCATAGTCTTCATTACAAACAATAATTATTGAATCTATTTCATCAGACGTAAGAAAATGTTCCATAAAATAATTCATATCTTGTCCAGGATGTAAGTCTTTCCTGTCATACACAACATTAATTCCATCTTTCTCTAATTTATTAATCAAACTAAAAACATTTTGCTGATTAGAAGGGGGATTCCAACTATAAGAAATAAAAATTTTAGGTTTATTAATATAATTCCCTTGAAGATATGGCTTCAACTCTTCTAGCTTTGTCTTTTTTATTGTCCAATGTGTCCTGTTCCATTCCCATGTACCCATATCAAGTAATTCAGTAAGTTGCATTAAATTATCAAAAGTAATTACTTGTCCTGTAAGTTCATAATCAATTTTAATGCCTTTTTGATAGATATCTATATTTTTTATAAACCCTACATATCCTTCTGATTTATGGAATTTTTCATATGTAAATAAACAAGGGATTGTCTTTAATTCATTTATTGCTCTTGGGGACAAAGTTGAATACTTTTCTTTTAACTCAGGTAAAATATATTCTGTAAGACAACGTTCAGGTTCTAAAAAGCTGGCGACTTAGTCCAAGCAGTACCGTCGGATGTTATTAATAAATTAATCATAATTTTATGCCCCCTTTACAAAATGAAATTTCAATTTAAACCATATACTTTCTTAAACAACATTCTCTCTATAAATACATAGCCTAACAAAAACTCACACAATTAACATAATCTTCCCAAAAACAATAATAATCTTTTATTTTATAGCTTAATTAGCGATATCGGGCTACTAACTTTGCCTAACTTAACTTTATATTCCTTTATTTAATATTTATTTCAGAAAAGTCAATTTCAAAATCTTCATATATTCCTGCCTTGACTTTATCAGAAAAAGCATATTCTTCTAGTGAATCCCGTTGGAAATCATATACCGTAATCCGATTCTTTTCAAAATCTACAATCCAATATTCCCTAACTCCTGCCGTACCATATTTAAGCAGCTTCTTATAATAATCCATCTGCTTACTGCCAGGAGATACAATTTCAATAATCCAATCCGGTGCCCCATGGCATCCCTTTTCATCTAGCTTTGAAGGATCGCAAATAACCGAAATGTCGGGTTCTACATAATTGATATCATCATTATTCAAGAATACTGCAAATGGGGCAATATTTACTTCACAGTTTCCTTGGTGTATGTCAATATAATCTGCAATCTTTCTACTTAATGATAATAACAATCTTTGATGTGTTCTACTTGGTGTCGCAAGATAATATATCTGCCCTTCAATCAATTCTGCCCTCTCACCTTCTGGCAGAGCATATATATCATCTATTGTATAGGTTTCTTTGCAAGTCTCTTCTTTTCTTACTACATTCATCCGCTGCACCTCCGATCTTGGTTAATATTATAAGGGACTAGGACAGAGAATACAACTCATTTATTGATTTCCCCCTTATCTGTTCTTTCCACTAAATAATCAATGGAACCGTTTTGGCTTCTATCCGTTTAAATTTCTTTCTAAGTCTCAGATATCATATCCTTGGAAAAACGCATTAAAATCACATGAAAAAATTTTAGTTAAAGCTATAAGCAAGTCTACACTCGGATTATTCAATCCCATTTCAACCTTGCTATATGTGCCTGTGGAGATTTCAACATTCTCTACCTGTAATTTCGCTACGATATCTTTATTTCTTAAACCTTTCTCTATCCTTAATCTTTTTATATTTTCTCCCACCAAATGATTTGTCCGTTGGTTAATCCTTTCCATACTATCACCTCTATAAAAACAATATCTAAAATAGAAGGAAAAGTGATTCCAAAATAGCAGGATAATATTTTCCCATAGTTTTGCACATAATAATAGGGAGCTTTACTTTTGGAAAAATGAATCATAACTGCATGATAATATATCCGTCAATGCAATTAACAGATCCACACTGGGATTATTTCTGCCAGTCTCAATCTTACTATAAGTGCCAGTAGATATATCCACTCCATGTAATTGAAGCTGTGCGACAATCTCCTTGTTTTTCAACCCTTTTTCCAACCTTAGCCTTCTGATGTTTGTCCCTACTATGTGGTTTGTCCGTTGATTTATTCTTTCCATATTTCACCATCCCGATAAAATTGTATCCAAAATGGCAGGAAATTCGATTCCAAAATGGCAGGAAATGTGATATTCTATGACTTATAGATATAAAATATGGCTTTAGTGAGGTATGTATATGAAAAAGAAATGGATCACTCTGTTTATTATATCTGTAACTATAGGTATTCTGGCTTGTTTACAATGGGGAAGTAAAATAATGGATACATTAACCCCTAATCCTCATTTTGCCCCACTAACCCAACACCCCATAAATAAATCCGAAACCACTGAGGACAATATACCCCTGATAGAAGGATATAGCAGTACGATCGAGAGTTTTAGGAATGGATATGTTCAAGATGTTTCTATTTTGTCACACCGGATATTTATACCAGACAAGGAAGAATTTGCCAGAGAAGTTATTCAAATGATAATAGATAACTCGTTAAAAGGGATTTTGTTTTCTTATGATATCAATGGGTATCCAAATGAATTGCATATAACTGTTTATCTAAATGAGGCTGCCCATAGGCGCGGGAATAGCAGCTTTAAGATTTCTTATACACAGGATATTCAGAATGGATTTAGGTATAATATTAAAGATGATCTGGAGAAATTTAGCTTGGAGATATTTGAGGAATAGTAAAAGGGGTTAGCCATTTTGTTATTGTTTCATGGCTAACCTTTACTGTGGATATTTTAAATTTTTGTTATGGATTACAATGGTCTGAAATAATTTCCATATTCCTATCAGAAATTCTTATATTTTGTGGGTTTTCTGTAGTAATACGGGTTGCAATAATATTATAATTCTATTTTTTTATGATTAGCTCTATTTCCAATAAACTCCATAACTTCTTTATTACATTCAATAGAATCTAAAAATTCTTTTGGGATTTCTTTCATCGAATCTATTAACAACCACGTCATATTACTATCTTCCTTATATTTATCCGGAGTATATTTTTGTAAGTTTTTTTTGTGTCTTAAATATTTCACCACTCTTATAGTCATAATCTTCTACATGACACCAATAGCAAACCGGGAAATTACCAAGAACCAAAATTACATATTCAGGCTGATCTGCAATAGCTTTATCCGTAGAGTATGTTACTTTCCCATTCATAAGAAAATATCCCAAATGAATTGACAGTATATCCTGAGAAGTTAATGAATCCCTTTCTCCTTTATAGTTTGATAATTTTAGCAAACGAATATCCATTTTTATGTTCCGTCCTTTCCACTTATCTGGTGTATAAATATTTGTCGTTTATATCTCTTTAAAATAGTAACACCTATTTTTTAATTTTTCAATATGGCTATGCTACGTTTATATTTATCTATATCATATAAAGTATTTTAAACAACATATCTTACAATTTTATATGTACATTCACATTCCCCCTCTCCCACAAAATTCCCGAACACAAATTCAATAATTGATAATCATTCTCAATTACTATATAAACCTATCATGTTAGTAGGTTTTAAAATTTCATACCTCCAAAAATTTATTTCCCATTAATCCAATAGCCAACAACACTAAACCCTATCAAACAAAAAAGAAACAAAATAGTTTCTTCCTCCGAATCACTTCCCGAACATATTTTTCTTGAGTACCTTTTATCACGTTTACTGACCATATCAATAGATTTTTATATGGTAAACTTTCCATCCCTCTCACCCTTTCCAAAAACTCCACTCACCAATCCAATCCCACACCACTCCAACGCCAAAAAATAAATCCCTTCCACCGAATCAGTCACATTTTCCACCATATCAGGCAAAAAAATAACGGCTCCCTCATGCCATACGACACAAGAAAACCGTTATAAACACCTATATTTCTTACCTTTTCTTAATTTTCCATGATCCGCTTCAAGCCTCTACCGAACATTATGTAATCTCAACAACCTCATTCCTGCTTATTCTTGAACACATATCGCTCAGCAGTAGAATAAAATGCATCCTCCACTATCTGCAACTCTTCATCAGAAAGCATCCCCTTCATCCTTAACGACAGCAAGATATTATCACATACCTCTTTCTTTGCCTGGTTACTTTTTCTGGTGTCGTCCCTAGATCTTCCTCTTTTGACACATTTATATCCTGCTAATGATATGGTTCTTGGTTGAAAATCATTCATCTTAATCAATCCCTGCCCGTTCCAACTTCTTTAATTTCTCTCGTACATCTGATGGAGATTTTATACCTGTCCCTGAAGAGATATCCCGGAATGAAGGAGCAAATCCATATTTCTTAAAGTAATCTACAATAAACTTATATACGCTCTTTATTTTATGATCTTCTGAGTTTATGTCCTGCTTCTTCATAACCTTATTTCATCCTTTCCATTATGCCGCTATTTTCCTTCCACAATACGCAAATATTTGTAAACAGAATTCCTGCTAAGTCCTGCCAGCCGTGCAAATTCTGATAGATTAATTACACCATTAGAGAACTTTGGATAATATCTAAAAAATGATTGCGGGATATCTTCTATCTTAGTTTTATACCGTCCAATATGTTTCCCTTTTGTTCTTGCGTTTTCTAAGCCCGATTTTATTCTTTGGATTGTGATTTCCCTCTCCATTTGTGCAAATACTGACATCATGCGCAACATTCCCATGGTCATAGGATCAATTTTACTCCCAGTACAATCAACAATGAAGCCTCCTACAACTAATTTCAAATTCCTATTCTGAACCATTTCCAATATCTCACATAATTGCTTTGTCGAACGGGATAACCTGCTTACCTCTGTACAGGCAATCGTATCGCCTTCCTTTACCGTTTCAAGAAGCTGCTGCAGTTTTTCCCTGTCCTCATGGGATCCACTTTCATATTCCCAAAAAATATTATGTTCCTTAATTCCCAATGCAACCAGTTCTCTTTTCTGTCTACCTATATCTTGCTTATCTTCATTGGTTGAGGCTCTTGCATATCCATATTTCAAATCCGTTCCCTCCTTCCATCCAAATATAGAGAATCCATAAAATCGTTCACAAAAAGGTATAAACTATTTCTTGAACAAAATCGGCTATTTTCCCCATACTTTTCATTCCAAAATGACTATTTTCCAACTGTTCACATTTTCAAGTGTTTTCTTGAACAACATTTCCAGATCCCATTTTCCCCATTGTCATACCGTGTTTCTCCCTATATAATAGTATCAATTACAGGAGGACAATCACCATGGACATTGAAATCAAACCACGAAATCCACTCAAAAAACTTTTATCAAATCTCCATGACAAATTAGAGGACATATTATTTTTCCTGATCCGCAAGACACCTCAAGCCATTATTCCGCCATCCATTATGTTATGGTTTGAAAACTATCTCAATAAGCGTTCTAAGGAACTACAACAAGAGATCATCCGCCAGCAATGGAGACAACTATATCTTGAAAAAGCTGTAGAAGAAATCCATGCCACCCAGAAAGTGAAAAAAGCACAATCAGAAGATTAACTATTTTCCGTTGTGCTTTTCTTTTCTCATTATTTATTGATAATTATTCTCATTTAACATTCCCTACTCTTAAATCACATCTGTCAAAATCACATCATGTCCAACTGATACTGGCATTAAGTAACAAATATTCCGCTGTCGGTATGCAGCCTTCTATTATATTATTCATCAGATATATATTTATTGACCGGATGATCATATCATTCAGCTTATTTTTAATAATTGCAGGTATATTTTCCTTAAAATCCCTGAATTCATATGCTAATTTTTCCACAATTCTACCTCTATATATATTTCGTGACTTTCCTTGCAACCCTCCAATACTTATCTGCTTTTTTTGATATTTCATCTCGAATGGGTTCTTCCCCATGAGGGAAACCTTTTACTATTTCTGATAGTTTATCTCCATAACCCATACAAGCCGTATAAATTAACTGTAATTCTTCCTGAGTAAAATCCATTATATTTCCTCCATTATTCTATTGGGGACTGCCATTATAGCAATCCCAATATTTATGTAGCTGCTAAAAGAACTTATCGACCAATACTTTGATGATTGCTTTCTTTAGCTCGTTTGCATACTCGGACAAATCTACTGTGATAGCACAATCCCATTGTTCCATCATACTATTGTCGGCATCATGAAACCCTATACAAATTGTGTATTTAATCGGTTTGCCGAATTCTAATACTACTCGTAAATATGTAAAGTCCATCACTACCGGCTTATCACTCCATACAGTAGATAGATGATAACCTTTTTCAGCGTTTACGGCTTCATGCTTTTTGGTATACTCAACCTTTGCTATCTCAATAGCCTTGTCAACCTCAGCCTTCAGATTGTCGGACATATCGCAAATATCAATAGATACTTCCATGTAGTCCTCATCAAAAGTCAAGTTCCCCAATTCCAAAACGCCGATATTAGTTGTTTCTGTACGTGCTTTCCATTTCATCATATAATTTTCCACCTTTCTTTATTTCATCCAAATCAAGATTGTTTTCGGCTTACTGCCTATAGGATGTACAGGGAATCGAACCCTATATAAAAGAACCATCCACCCTAATAATCTGCTATGTACCCTTACTATTTCCTGCCAGCTTTCAGCAGTTTACTATCGTCATACCATTTAACAGCTCCACCTTTAAAAATGGGTTTCGGCTGCAGAATTGTTGACCGTCCAATCTTGGTAATAACTCCATTTTTCTTTACGGTTGTAAATGTTACTGTCTGAGTTTCCATTCCTCTATACCTCCTAAATTGTAATGATTGTTTTCCCATGCTTTATACTTTCAGAAGTTGCAAGCGATATCCCTAACACATTATTGACTCGCTTTACATCCCTATAATACCGTGCAATCCTAGCAGGACTCTTATCAGACTTCACTATATGAGACTGATATGTATTATTCTTAAAAAATGAAACGTTGTATGTCTTTCTCATTCCGTCCCCCTACATGGCCGCTGATTTCTGACGTTCCCGGCGTTCATGATCTTCTTGCCAGAACTTTTCAATATCGGCTTGAATCCGTCGCTCATGCTCTTCTAATCGCTCAAAATCATCTGTATTAAGTACTGTATACCATGGGATGTATATACCGCTTTTACCAGAATGTCCAATACAATAATTTTTCCTACGCTTTATAGATTTAAGAAACCTATCTTCCTTTTTGTGAAGTTCCTGCATGTCCTTGGCTAATTCGTAATCAAATCTGACTGTAATCCCCTGGACGGTAAAACCATCATTGTAATAATACGGATTGCCTAAAGAGACAGTTTTGTATTCAATGCCGTTCTCTTTTAAAAATTCTATAATCTTCTTCATGGTGTTTCTCCCCTTTCTTTTTGGCTACCCTCTATCCCATACTTTGTACAGGATAGAAACGCTTGCGGCTTAAAGTCCTGTTTATAGTGACCGCAACCACTGTTATTTAACTGACCTTCAACATTTTAAATCTGCTTACTTTGCTAACTTTCTGGTAGTCCTCTTTACTGAGAAGTTTTTTGACTTCTTCTTTATCTACTGTCTCTCGCTCCATTTCAGAAAGTGTAGCTTTACAGATATTACCGATATACTGAAGAATCTCCTTACCTTTCTTATTTGTTGTTTTGCACTCTTCCTCATTTTCAGTAAGATATTCAATGGCTTTCAAATTTAATTTAGAAATGTTATTTTCAGCTTCCTCTTTTATCCGCTTCCATTCCTGGATGGCTTCCATTGTTTTATTCATTTCCTCAGTCGTACAACACATAATCTCAATCTCCTTTACTCATATTATTCTTATCAAGAAGCAACCCTCAAATAATCTTCTGGACTATTGCCAATACTCGGATGGCTCACCAGTATATTGATTTAAGTTTGTGAGTGCTTTCGGCTTGCTCGGTTGCTTTATATAGGATGATATTGCTATCCCAAAAGGGCAATTTTGCTTTGATGCTACGACCGTGTGACTTGTCGATTGCCCTTAAATATGAATTCTCAAAGACTCGTCAGGGGATTTATTTGGTTAAATCATATTTGACAAATCAATGAGTTGTGCTATTGATAAATGGTCAATCATGACTTCGCCATCACCGTTATAAACTTCATACTGCTGATTGTTAGGCTCTACCATATTGCAAACGTAGAAACCTTTTTTATTTAGCTTGTTCTCGGCTTCTCTAATCTCTTTTTCAAATAACATTTTGCTTACCGTCCTTTCTTGTGCTGTGCTTTAATAGAAAACTGTTTTAATATCTTCTATACTACTTGCGTGTCTATTGCCTTCGTGATCGTCAGCTCACAGGGACGTAGTATAGAAATGGCTGCTTTGCTTTGACGCTACACTCTTATTTCAAGTGGACAGCCTATAAATATCGGATTTTCACCTTGCAAGTATTCAGCCGCTTGCAATCGCTGTTTTCGGAACTTAAGCCCCCCCCCGATAACCAGGCTTTACAGGTCTTATGTTTTGTTTGCTTTGTTTGACCTTGTAAGTGTATTATAACACGATATCGTGTTATTACAATATCGGAATATTCACTAAATATAACACGCTATCGTGTCAACAATTTTGTTCATTTTGTATAACGATATCGTGTTTGTTGACATTAATAACAAAATATGATATCGTGTTATTGAGAATATTATAATTTTTGAATATAGAGGTGTATCTTATGGAAGAAAAAAAGAAAGCGTCTGAAGCGCATATGAGAGCAACAGCAAAATGGGAAAAAGAAAACTATGATAAAGTATTAGTTAGATTCCCTAAAGGAACAAAAGAAAAGATATTAGATTCTGGTGCAAAAAGTGTAAACGGTTATATTGTTCAGGCTGTAACCGAAAAATTAGATAGAAACTAAAATTTCATAACCATTTCTATTCATATATAACACGTTATCGTTATGTATTTTAACCAATTCATATATGCCGATATCGTGTTATTTTTGTGCTTTTTTCCGATATTGCAATAACACGATATCGTGTTATAATAATCTCAACACCAAAACAAAGCACCTTGATAATCCAATAGACTTTATACCCTAAGCGTGATATAATACATACTACCAAGACAACGAACAATCACAGAAGGGGTGATATATCATGGCATTGACAAACGAGGATTTACTAGCAATCTCTCAATTACTGGATGTTAAATTAGACGCAAAATTAAAGTCAGAATTGCAACCGTTAAAGGACGATATCAGAGACATCAAGCTACATCTTGAAAATGTTACTGATAAAGACATTCAGTTGTTAGCAGAAAACTATGTTCCGGCAGCGAAACGATATGAAAAAGCAGTTCCAGAAATACAAGCAATGCAGGCTGATATTGATATCATGAAAAAAGTTATCTCTGACCATAGTGAGAAGCTGAAAAAGATATCATAGTTCCATCATAACAACTGCATAACTTATATCACCAAAGGGTGTAAGGTCTATTGAATTATCGAGGACTTTACACTCTTTTTATTTACAGGTTATGGAGGTTGAGATATGAATACTTATTTTAAGAATGTTCAAACATTGGACGAACTCAGAAAACAATACAAGGACTTGCTAAAGAAATATCACCCTGATAATGGCGGCTCAGAAGATATTACTAAAGCAATTAATGTCGAGTATGAGAAACTATTCAAGATATTAAAGGATAACCATTCAAGACAGGACACGGCAGATAATAACGCATATGACAAACAATCATCATATGACAACATGAAGTATGACTTTGCAGAAGATGAGCTATTGAGGGAAATGTTACAGAAGGTTATTTATCTCTCTGACATTACCATCGAAATTATCGGTGCATGGTTATGGATTTCAGGTAATACCTATCCTCATAGAAAAGAATTGAAAGAACTTGGTTTCAAGTTTGCAAGTCAGAAAAAGTGTTGGTTTTGGCACTCTGAGTCATTCAGGAAGAAAAGCCACAGACAACTATCCATGGATGATATCCGTAGTTATTACGGCAGTACAGAAGTTGAAACTAATGGAAGAATAAGATTAGAAGCATAGAGTTTTGAAGGGTGTGGTCATGGCTACGCCCTCATAAAATACAGACAAGGAGAATGAATGATATGAAGAAAAGAATTGTGAATATGATATTATCAGTGGTTTTAGCGGCAGTAATGGGATGTAATGCAAGTGAAGCAAGTACAAGCAAGGTATTGAGTAATGATTTGATGAATGATAATGTTGGTATCGGTGTCATGCAAATGGTCAAACAGCGTACAGGTTCAACATAGCAAGACAAAGGAAGAATTTGACAGGCTGACATCTGTTATCGAGAATCGGAATGGTAGGATTATTATTGAAATGGTTGACGCAACTGTATTAGATGGTGATGGAAATGGATCTGATTCGTTTGGATTTTATGTGAAATATGATACTGGACAGTTTTCAAAAGGTGATAAGATTCGGAGCGTTTTTGTTTACAATCCTGATACCAATTACTTTGATGATATTGTATGCCGGAGGGATCAGTTGATTAAATGATTTGTGTGATTGGTGAATAGTTTATATAATGAAAAAGAGTCTGACAGGTAATTTTCTCTTGCTCCGTCAGGCTCTTATTTTTTGTCCTATATGGTAGGTTTATTTTGCGTTTTAAGGGGGTATTTTCGGCTTGTAATGTGTAGGTATATTCTTCTTGGGTGAAGGCATTTTGAATCGAAATAAGGTCAAATTTTTGCGTTTCAAGGCATAGATAGGGGCAGGAGATTAATGGGTATATCGGGTAGGTTTACATTAATTGAGAGATATCTTGACGCACAAAACGGGCTATGTATTCTATCCACACACCGACCTTATTTAAGCAAACCGAATCGACCCCTCCCCTATCTTCCATCCTCCAACTCACTAATCTTCCTCATAATCTCCCTATAAATCCTCTCCTGCTCTTCCCCAGTCAGATTTATCGTATATTCATCATAGAAATCCAGATCATCACCCATAATAAAATCAAAGAATCTCTGCAACTGTTCTACTGACATGCATACTTCACTTGGTTCTGGCACATTATATTTCAATACCTTATCCTCACCCTACATTGAATCATCCTCCACTTCTAATATTTTAGAGTTTATTACTCTAATTGTCAATAGCGTTTACTACTCTAAGATACAATAATCCAGAGGTGAGACTATGGACTACAAAGACCGCATTCGTGCTTTACGTGAAGATAATGACTATACCCAAACAAAAATAGCAAATATCTTAAATATTGGTCAACGCACTTATGCAGACTACGAATATGGCAAAACCCGTATTCCTGTTGACGCTTTAATCAAGCTGGCTAAATTCTATGATGTGGATATGAATTATATTTCTGGTGTAAGCAACAAGCGAAATAAATTTCCTGCGGAGTAACCTCATGATTGATTATTCTCCATTCTGGAAAACACTGAAAAATCAAACGAGAATTGGTATACTTTGACCAACAAATATCATATGTCTCATAGCACTCTCCATAGATTAAAACACGGCAAAGATATTTCTATGAAAACAGTAAACGATCTTTGCCGTATTCTTGACTGCTAGATTGAAGACATCTGCCAGTATGTTATGAACGATAAGAATCAGATGTTGTGAAAAAATACTTATATATTGGCTATTTATCTATCAATAAACCCTCACCCAAACAAAAAGTATTTATTCTATTTTAATTCATTTTACGTTAAACTCTTTAGGATACACAGCGAGCGAAGTATTTAAAGCTTTCAAATATTTCCCTCTCCAATAACACAATCTTCTAACACTATTTTTTTACCTTCGTATCGAAAAGAAATAAATTTAAAATAAGTCACTATATCATTACCTTCCTGCACCTCTTTTTGATAATTAATTTGTATAATTTTATTTTCACGATAAAATATCTCATTAATAGTAGCCCCCTCACTAATAATATAATCTAATAGTTCTTCTGTTCCTTCTATTTCTAATAAATCTTCATCATCAATTTCTAAAGCACCATATTCCCTGAAATTTTCTCCATCCCAATAATAGTAATATTGATTATAAGTATGAATAATCCATTTTTCATCATCAGGTAACACTTTCCAATTTTTAGGAATTATTCTCGCACCATCATATGCAGAATTAGTAATTACTATTTCATTATACTTATTAATTTCAAATCCATTTGCTTTAGATGTTAAACTCGGTTGAAATGGTTTTTCCTCTTTTACTCCCCATAAGAATGTTAGCGATCCTGTAGTATAATACTCCTCAAAAGCAATAAACATATCATTTCCAAAAAGATAAACTTGAGGATATCTCCAATAGTTTTTACTTTCTTCCACTTTATATACCCCCTGCTGATTTACAAACCATATCTCGCCAGTAACCGTGTCTTCATCCATTATTCTACCAACAATAGCAAACATTTCACATTTTCCATCAGAATCAAAATCATTATAATGATTATATACTATTTCTTGTTCTGTTTTTTCAGAAATTGCATTTAAATAGCTAGTCTCAGACATAATTATTTCTTCTATATCTTTTGATTCTATATCTTTTGATTCTATATCTTTTGATTCTATATCTTTTGATTCTTTAGAAGAGATCACATAACCTTTATAAAAATATATAACATAACTTAATATCACTATAAACAAAATAAATAAAATAATTTCTTTTAATTTTATACTACTTTTTTTTAATATAATGTGAAATTCTCTCCGCAATATTTTCGTCATTTATATCAAATATTTTCATATCTCTAAAATTTTAATTACTTCACCTATAGAATCTTTAATCATAGATATATGTCTTAATTCTTCTATATACCCACTTTTACTCTCTTCATCTATTCTTTTTAATTGCTCCTTAAAATTTTTTTCTTTATCTTTCCAAAAAATTGTATATTCTATACCTTTATTATCTCGCCATATATCTTTTGCTGAATCTAATATTATAGGAATAATTCTGTCTTTATAGTTATCATCCTTAATAAATTCAAAGATTTCTCTCATACAATTTTCAGATTTTAAAAATCTATCACTTAAAAGGATAATCGAATAATCTGTTTTTCGTATTCTTTTCATAAATTCTTTTATACTTTGTGTATAGTCTAAATCTCTTATATCTCTCTCAATTGTATAGCCATAATTTTGTAATTTTTTATCAAGTTCATCTACAACCATTCCATCATCCGACGAATAGGAAATAAATATAGAAATATTTTTGTTTTCTAATTTAGTATTCATATTTTTCATAGTCTTAGCATTTTGATTTTGCTCTAATATCTTCAAAATCATTTGGTTATAGGTATCTAATTTATTAAATTCCTCTCTCATTTCTATTCTGGTATCATCAACAGAATTACTTATCTGTATTGAAATGTCTTTTTCAAAATCTTCACTTTCACGCATTAATCCAATTAGTGTTTCTGAAACAAAAAGCAATGATTTTTTAATATCACTTTTACATTCTATATAACCAGTTTTATCTTCTATATATTCATTCCATAAAAATCACGTAAATTAAATCTATCATATTTAAATTGTCTGAATATTTCATCAGTAAATTCCATTTCAGAAAACAATCCCTTTATTTCAGCTACTACATAAGCCATATTATCTTCTGAAATAGCCAGAGACTTCATCTTATCTTCTGACAGAATATTATCAATTTTGGATTTTCCTTTATTGATAAAATCATTAATCTTATTGATTCCTTTTTCTGAAATGCCATCTATTGAAATTCCAAACAATTCATTGGATAACTCATTTTCTACTTCGCTTTTTACCGCTGATTTTATTATTGTTGATACGATGCTAACTGCAATACTCATATGCTATCCCCCTCGTACAAAATATACTCTAATTATAGTATCTATAGCTTCATACATCAAGCAATTATATGATTCGTCTCAAGTATCAACAATAAATGTACAAGAGTCACAAGGGGGGGTATGTTTCCATCCAAAAATAATTAAGTACCTACAATATACTCTATCCCTCCAAAACTCGCAAAAAAATAGAGGCATACCAGATTTTTACATCCAATATGCCCCATTACCGCTAAATCACTACTGACGTTTCTTCATATAATTCTGCTGTTTCTCATACCATTCCATCTTTTCTTCATGCGCTTTCCTTCGTTCGTTGTTAATTTTTAACATTGCATTTGTTCTGGCTACCATTTCAGATGCCTCATCTTTAACGTCAATCATTCTATGGATACTATTAAGGATTTTCTGTTCCTGTTCCGCTTCTTTACGTTTCTCCTCTGCCGCTTTCCGTTCCGCTTCTTTCTTTTCCAGATACGAATTTACAAAAGCATTATTCCTATCAATGCGCTCCTGCTGTTCCCTCCTCTCATTCTCAATGCGTTCCTGCATCCTGATATTTGCCTGTTCGTAATCATCTGCCCTCTGCTGTCTCATCCTTCTACACACATCATCTATTCCGATAATATCTTTATAGATCTTATAGTCAGGTTTTGCATAATCCAGAAGATGTCCATATCTGTTTCTGGCCTCTTCTTCCCGCTCCTGCTTTATACTGTACTCAGCATGGGCATTATCTACGTACTTATCTAATAAATGTTCATACTTTCTTTGTAATTCCTGCGTTCCCTTTAAATTGTTTGTCATAGTAAAAATCCTCCTTAATTTTAATCATCAATTTCAATCTTCCAGTTTATCATTGCTTCATATACACAATCAGGAATCTTTCCCTTGTATCTGTCGGCAACTACTATAATAAGAGCTTCTTTATGTCTCTTATAATCTCTAAATGATTCTTCCACTGTATTGTAATGTCCTAATTTTATAGTTCTGCCATCAACATTCAATGCAGCACGGTATTTCCCTTTTGCCTTTTCATAATTTACGCCAATCGGATATTTGCCACGTTTACGTTTACAATTCAGCAAAAGGGTATTGATTGTATGTGGAACAAATACACATGTCTCAGGACTGTATACCTTATTACCCTTACACAAGATATCCTTGTCTAAATCCATCTGCTCATTACCAATCATATAATAATTTTCTTCTACCCATTTATAGAATCTTTCCTTATCCTCTAACCAATAATCACAAATGGAACAACCTTTATATTTTGGAAATCTATTATGCAATTTTTCATTGTAACAACGTGTATACATGTCATTCCATAATCTCTTCGCTTTCATGAGATTATAGTTTAAGAATGGGATATACTCCTGTTCTCTGCCCAAATCATCAATACTAATTCTTCCATTCTTCAAATCACGCAATTCTCTATCAGATACATAAATTAGATTATTATATTTGCTGTTTGAATTATCACCATCAATATGATATATTCTGTTTTTGCCCTTTACTGGCTCTAAGAACGCCTGTGCAACTAAATAATCCGCATTTACATCTTTTTCATATTCAACGCCTGTTTTATCTTCATAATGTACTTTCCAGTGAACTTTATTGTTACTTTTTGATAATGTATCTTTATGAGTGTAGAATTTACCTTTTATGTCATTAACTAATCTCCCTTCTGACGAAATATAATAGTGCTTTGTTCCTTCTGTCAGCACAAAAGTTTCGAGTTTATTTAATGGCACAATACCCGTACGCTTTAAATCTAATGTTTTGATTTCTTTCATTTTTAACTATTGCATATTTCCTTTCGATGTGATAATAGATACGTTCGTTTTTATGCGAACGCAAAAATGAGAATCCAGAAATGGACTCTCTGACATGTTTGTATATTTAGTTGTAATATTTATAGGCGATTAGTTTAAACCAACTGCTGCCTGTTCAGAAGCAAACGTTTTAAAGTGTTCGCTTATCTCTATTTGACGGCTAAAAACCTAAAAAATTTTCATACCCAACTTGTTAGGATTACAGGACAAGAAATATTAAGTTTTTATTGGAATCAAAATCTATCTATATCTTTTTCTATATGGCGGTGTTTCTATTACAATAATATTCTCTGCCTGTTCTTTTCCTGTCTTCTTATTAATGCCGACACTGAACTCTACCAGATATCCGTATTCTGGACATCCGCTTCTACACTGTGACTTATGGACGAAGTATGACGCTCCGTCCTTTTTAGACTTGATAAATCCGTAACCCTTCGTTGTATCAAATCTAGTAATAACTCCCCATTCTCTGTCTTGACTTAGATATTCATCCATCAAACTACTCATGGCTTCCCTCTCCCTTGATATGCTTATCTACATTTTGAGAAATATTGAATTTGATAATCCTTCTCTCTGGAAATGTCAGTTCTGTTTTGCATATTGAGTTATATGTAGTCCTAGCTTTCCTAACTTTTGACATGAACTTGCCGAAACCTCTTAAAATGATATCGTCACCGTCAATCATACATTGGGACATCTCTTCAAGGAATGTATTGATAACAATCTCGATATCCTCTTTTTTCACCTTTTCCTTGCGTCCTTCCCTGCCTACATTTACTTTTCTCCATACCCTGTCAACTAATTCCGGCTTAAAAATAACCATACTATTTGTCCTCCTTCGCTTCTAAAATCTCTTTTATCTGTTGTGCTGTCAGATTGAACTTCTTGCCATATATGGGCTTTTTATCTTTCTCATTCTTAAAGATTGCATAGCCACTTACTCTAAGCGGGTGTTTCCTTGTACTGCATTTCTTTACGTAATAGCCTTTTCTGCTCGCCAACTGCTTAATATATGGCGGCATGGAACTAAAATCTGCAACCTCATGTCTCTTTGCTTTAATCTCAGCTTTTGACATGGTACGGACAATTTGTTTGATCCATGTAAATGTATCTTGGAATATCTGACCTGAACTACTGCCGAAATCTTCTTTCCACCATATACTCCACTGAGTTAGCATCTGATTTTCAGAAAAATTAATGTTTCGTCTTGCCTTGAACCAATAAGCCATGATCCATTTCTTTTCCTCATAAAAGTTAATCCTGTTTGTGTTAGTTGCTTTCTCTGTCATTTTTCATGACCTCCTTAAATTTTTTGTTGTTTGATTGAATCTTTGAAATCCATGTTTTATGTGTGCCTCTGGATATATGGGATATCCTGATACCTGGTATAGCCTTATAGCGTTTTATACGGCTTATATAAGCATTTTGAGGTATCTCCCCTACTTCTCCATACGAAGAAATTCAGGCACTAAAATAAGCCCCACAATCAATCCTATAGAATCAACTGTGCGACTTATTTTAAAGTCTGAACTTCTTTTGTCGTCATACGTGCAAGAATCTCCTTTCTCTATGCACTATTCGTTATGGTTGCAACTTTGATTACCTGGTAATCAAAAGTAATCAAATCAAAATCGCTGAAACCCTTGATTTTACTGGCTTTGTAACACTTTTCTCACGGGTTCAAGTCCCGTATGCTCCATTCTGCAAGGCAGAGCCATGTGAAGTCTGTTTAAGCGGAGGTTACATGAAACTGAGTGAACCAAACGAACATGGCTCATGAAAAGGTGGTGAGCATATGCCAATCAACCTTGAAATTGTTAAAACTGCTATTGATGATTTTGCAAAAGTACAAAGACGTATGATATTGGCAGAAAAAGAAAACGCACCAGAAACATACGCCGATTTCTTTTAATATAACATGTAGCAGAGGAAAGATGGTTGTTGTTAGCCATCTTTTTCTCTTTTTATAGGGATAATTACGGGGAGGCATGTGTCTCGACGAGTCACATGCCTCCCTATTCATGACTATCTATTAACCGGCAGTCCCCTTTTTTCTTTCCTTCATTTTCACACAATAATCCTCTCCGAATATACTATACCATTAGGAATTTAAAGGAGGATATGTATGAAAAAGCGTTTACTTGCTGCCGCCCTTGTGATTGCCTTGGCTCTCACAACTCTGCTGGCGTGCTCATCCAAAGAAAAAGACTCTCAAACTGCTTCCACGCAAAAAGAAAACAAAGAGACTTCCGCAACAGAAGATACAACAAAAGAAGAAGTGCTTCCTGAATCAACGAAAGTCATCCTGAACGAAGTCGCCCACTCTATCTTCTATGCCCCTATGTATGTAGCCATCGAGGAAGGGTATTTTGAGGATGAAGGGATTGAACTTGAACTGGTTACTGGATTTGGTGATATATAGTTAATACAAAATAATAGGATAACAAACATCGTCATTTTCCCTTTTTCCAAAATGCGGTTTATTTTCTATATTTTACCATTTGAAATTACCACATCCTTAAGCTACTATAATACTTAAGGATGTGGTAATTTATGAAGATATTTGGAGAGCGGTTAAGAACACTACGCCTAGCGCATAGTATGACACAACAGACATTGGCTGAGCTGTTATGTTCCGAACGAACGACTATTCTCGGATGGGAATTAAAAGACAAAGAGCCTGATTATCAGTATGTCGTTGATATAGCTGATATTTTTGACGTGTCTATAGATTATTTATTTGGCAGAGACGATTTCATTGAAAAATCACGAAAACGGGAAATGTCGATTGATAATGAGGATCCCTTAAAATCCCCGTCTCAAACAGACTATAATGAAGATGTTCTGTAATACATATTATTTAATGTATGAAGATGTGACAAGAAAGTGTAGCCGCTGTGACCTGGGACCAACATAACAACTACACTTTTATTATATCTAAAATAACTGGAACCGGTCAATCGCCGTTCCAAAACTTCCTGTAAATCCATTCTGCCCGTTCCCAGTTTCATCATCGTACTGCCAATTACCGTAACCCAGGTTTATCTGGCTAGATCGGTACTGCGCCTGTTGGTATCCCTGAGTCTGAATCATCTCCTTAGGAGTCTTATAGTACACCCTTACCGTATCAATTACTTTATTGTCTCCTGCAAAACCGTTCTCCGGATCATCCCAGTCACAGCCGGATACTTTTGGCAGCCAATCGCCTCCAAGGATATGTACCTGATACCATAAACTTCCCTTATCACATCTGATTGCTATATCCATAATCCGTTTTCCTCGGATGCCTGCATAATCATTCAAATTCGTTACCTCCGGCAGAATCCTTCCATCTTCAGTCCGGACAGAATACATGAAATTCACTATTGCATTATAAGAGCCACCGCTGGCGATCGCAGCCGGAGCCTTATTTGTGCTAACTCCATTTCCATAATCCACGTCGCATAGCTTAATAATATGTGTAAACTTATTCTTTGACAGTGGATAATGGACCATGTTTCTGGCGCTTCCGTCCATTGCGTAATATCCACCATTGCCATCATATACACCAATATGGCCCTTCATCCATACCGCCCATCCGCGCATATTGGCTTTGCGCTGACTGATGGGATAACACTCCAATGCCGTGGATTTATACTGCGCAGACCCTCGCATAACTCCCGTCGCTGTCGTGATCAGTCCGCTGCAATCACAGCATTTGTGACCTGCCTTATTGCTGTCTGACCACCATACACAATTACTTCCATACATATTCCGTAGCGCATCAATCTGCGCTTTGCTCAGTACGGTCCCTTTTGCACCATAGACATACTGCCAATCTTCTTTTAGCGCCTGCTTGCATTTATCCATTAGATGGTCAACGGTACAACTCATAATCTACTCCTTCCTGTCGGCTCTTGCGCCGGCGCAAAAAAAGAAAGCCCGTTCAAATTCCCGGACTCTCCAAATTTCACATTGCAATATCATCCAATTTATCATATAATACAGACAAAGAAGATGACCGCCCCAAAAGTGGTTAGCCTCAGCTATAAGTAATAAACCTACCTGAACCGGCCAAGTACAAGGTAGGTTTATTTATTTTCGCTTGTTATTCCTATCTATGTAGGCAAGCAATGCAACGAGGAACGAACCGCCTAAAAATAACAGGCTTAAAACTTCGTATGTACTCATCTGCACCACCTCCCTTCTTTTCTCAAAGTACGGGAGGCTGTCCACCTTGCAACACGGTCATCTCATTATTATCTTATCATTACACCCCTGCACCGGCAACCTTTATTTAGGTTCATTATATGTAAGCGCCTGCTGGCTGTCTGATACTCCTTCCGTCGTTGGGTCTGCAACGATCCCCAGGATCGCAAGCACCCCAAACGCGGCATTTACTACTGTTAGAAGGTTATTACCCAATTCTCCCAAATCCAGCATATACCCGAATGTTGCTGCAACCACCTGGACAAGCAGCAATACAGCCGGTATTACCGACATCCAGAAAACTTTGTTTTTCACTCTCACTTTCCAATTAATCATACATCCTTCTCCTTTACTTTCTAATCTCAAGTTCCAATACCTCCTTATACATCTCAGTTACCATGCCGTTTCCACCTAAATCATGGTATGCCTCGTACATTTCAATAAAGTTATCTAAAGCGTACGAAGGAATATGCTTTAAAGCTACATACCGGTCATGATATTCTATAAGCTGAACCCTTAAAAGCAGCATGGTTCCTTTGCTGTTTGAATCTCGGTCTTTTTTCTGGTTCTTAAGCAGCCAGACAATATAACCCAGCACGATCGGCATTGCAGTAGTACATATACTCATAATAAATTGCTGCATCGGAATAAACCTCCTTTTGCAGGGCAGCAATAAAGCCACCCCTATTTCTTTACTCTGCCAGTTCCAGCACATCCAGATCTGACAGAAGCTCCCTTACTTGCGCCTGGATTCTTTCCGGCACCTGGTCAAATGTCTTCTTTCCCTTTACAATCAGGGTTACATAAATAACTGCCACAGCGTTTACCTCCTCTCTAAAAATTCTTTTGCATAAGAAAAACAGCAGCTCCTTAACCAACCTTCTCACTCTCCTGGTTAAGAATCTGCTGCACTTCCTCCATTAACTTCTCCGGTACCTGGTCGATTGTCTTTTCTCCCTTACGTACCAGTATCGCGTATACTTTTGCCATGGAACTCATATCTACACCTCCATCCCTTCATACAGTTCACAGATTGCAAGCTGCAGGTCTGTTACCTGGGTCGCCGTTTCTAAAGACATTGTTTTCGCTACTTCTGCAACGGAATTGGCCGCGATAACGTTGGCCTCTGCATCTGCCAGCCGCTGTTCCGTCACATTTACAGATTTGGTAAGAATCACCATCTTTATATCACCTAGGGTCATCACGCCGCCATATACCGTCCAGCCAGGAACATCTCCTGTTTTGTCCTCTGTGTCTGTCAGCAGTTCAATGTTTGTGAGCAAGGCCGGTACAGAAAATGTGTCCTGAAGTTCTTCCGCCGTCTTATTCTGGAAGTCTAACTCCAACCGGCCATTGGTTACCTCTGCACGAACTACATCATATACAGATCCGTCAATAAGTTTAATTTTCATATCTTTTATTCCTTTCCTGTTATTATTTGATTGTGATAGATGTAATACTATCCATATTGTAAAACCCGATCCATTGGTTATCTTTAATCACGATAAAACATTTTCCATCGTACTTATAATCGCTATATTCTTCTTTGGACCATTCGTCCACGCGCCCGTTTTTGAATACTATTTTAATCATTTTACGGCCTCCTTCGCCAAAAGTTTACGGTATTAAAAAAGACCTACTGGGTCTGCTCTAATTTCTCTCATTAAAATTCTTCCTTTCTCCTACTGCGCTAAATAGCAATTTGAAGAAACAATATGTTCAGTCTGGCAGGGCAAGTACGCAAAATGTAAATGGGTATTTCCGAGAAATTCAGATTACATTTCCCAAAGCATATAAAACCATACCTACTGTGGTTGCAAGCCTTATTAGCGTTCAAACAGATTCTATAACAGTAAGATTGGGGTGTAGTGTTAGAGATATATCTACAACCGGATGTAAGGTGTATGCCATGGATCCCGAAGGCAACATTACAAGCCAGGGATACATGATAACATGGATAGCTGTCGGTGAGATTAATTAGTAAGCCAGCAACCGGTTACATAGCGTTCAGCATTCCTTGTTTCGCCAGATGCAATATCAACACGGCCATCTTTGCCTATCCTATATTGAGTTGTGCCGTACTCAGCGCCACCTGATATATTTTTGGCAATTAGCCGAGAAGTATAGATTGGACGAAATGCTTCTGGGATAACACCGTTTACGCCAGCATCGTTAGACGACAAAGTGCCAACCGCATCGACAGCGCATTGTACCGTTTTTCCCACTTTAGTAAAATAAAACTTGCAACTTAACCCATTAATGGTTTGTGTAACGGTTTGCGTAGATTTGCTATTTAATGCAGTTATCTTATCGTCCAGCGCCTTCCCCTGCCGCGCATCCAACGCATACCCCGCCGCTGTTGTAAGCAGATTATTCACAACATTTGCCGTATTCAGCTTATTCGCCAGAGAATTCTTAATCGGCAAAACCCCATTCTTCCAAAAACGATTCAGCCGATTCGTTGTTATTACTTTCATATCTTTTTCACTCCTATTCTATGTATATGTACCCGCTATGATCTTGTCGATATCCGCCTCCGGCGTTTCTTCCAAAACAATCCCGTCCAGTTTCTTTTTATCTGCCGCGGACATTAATCCATTGGCAGACTGCGTGGCTGCCCCATGCGTATGCCCTGATGCCGCCGCCCCGATATCTCCAAGGGACGGCTTGTCGATTGTGGTATACATCCTTACCCATGCTCCCCAGGTACTACTGTAATAGTTCCTCACATATATCTTAAATCCAGATACCATATACTCTACCAAGAGCTGAAACGTCCCCGCATGTTTCCCAACCAGCATAAAAAAGGCGTTACTCGTTGGACAGTTTGATAAAGTACTCACCGTTGCATTGGCTGGACAGTAATAAAAACCTGGCGTCGTATAGCTGTTAAGGTTCCCATTGGCCGGTATATTGGTCGCATTTAAATAGTTTGCATAATTCGCCGTCCCTCCGTTCGCCGGAAGTGATGAAGGCAATCCCGTGACCTGACTCGCGGTATGGCTGTGGCTCGCTGCCGCAGCGCCCAAATCAGTCGGTGTCAGATTCACATTTCCAGTTCGATAACTCGTCTCCGCGTTTCCTTTCACCGCTACTGCGACAGGAATACTTGGCCGATTGCTCAGATCATTATAACTTCCAGAAAAAGCAACCCCTTTCAGATCAGCAAACCACCTCATAATTTTCCCCAATATTGTACTCAGCTTCTCGCCGCTGGCGATATTCTCTCTCTCAGTTGCCTGGGTAAATGTTGGCGTCTGGTCATTGGTCTCAACATCCGGAACATTTGTAAGCGCAGAAGGTGTATATCCTAATGCCTTCACAACCTCTGCCTTGGTCATCTCACCGCGGATCTCAGCGCCAGTCTTATTCTCTACGTTACCTAGGCCAACCTGTGCTCTGGTCACATCATGGGGATTAGACTGGTTATTAATATGCGCTTCTAAGGCTTCTGTGCTGGCCTTCGTGCCGATTGCCGCGTCCAAGGCTTCTACAACACTCTCATTTGTCTCTAACGCATCTGCCACCTCTTTTAGCGTGTCCAGCGTTTCCGGCGCGCCTCCGATTAAATCCACAATCTTTTTGTCCGTATAAGATTTAGCAGAACTTAGCGCAGTTGCCGCCTCTCCGCTTGCATCTGCCCCTACGTCTGCCGCTGTCAGTGAAATATTCCCTGTTAAGGCGTGCCCATTGACAGTACGGGAGGATGGAACTTTTTGGTTTATTTCACCTTGCAGCCTGTCCGCCTCTGCTTTCACAGCCTTATTCTGGATGGGATTCTCTGAGGTAGTGTTTAAGGCTGCGTCTGTAACCGTCCGGTTTGCACCCTCTGCAATACCAGACAGCTTCGCCTTTTCTTCGTCTGTATAATCGTTCTCGGATAATCCCTTGCCAAATTGCTTACGGACAAATATGTTGTAGATCGTCTCTGCCAGATATGCGGTAAAGGTGTTCAGATGTTCAATATCTATCTTTCTTGCCATTTTTCTTCACCTTCCTTTACACCTAAAATGACTGCTCTACAATCGCCCGAAGCTCTGCATCCTCTATGACTTCCTCGGATGCTGGTATATCCACGTAGCTGCCGCTTATGATATCATCAATATCCTGTTCGCTTGCCACATCAAAGATAGAGCCTTCATCATCCTCATCCACATAAGAGCCTGCAATAATGCGGTCAATATCCGCATCCGTAGCAATCCGGTACATATCGCTTAAAAGACCTTTAATCTCTAACAGTAAGGAACCATTCTCTGTATCGTTAATGACATCCTTAATATCCCCAAACTCATTCTGTATCTGCTGCATGGCCAAATGAATCGCCGCAATGTTCTCCGCTGTCTGGTCCCTTGCCTGGTTGCCCTGGGCCTTTGCATAGTCGCCTTGGGTCTTCGCATAATTCCCCTGGGCCTTTGCATAATCTCCCTGAGCTGTGGCATAATCCGCCTTTTTTACTGCGTCGATACAGACCAATTCTGCGATATCCGCATAAGTCCTCCGGACATCCTCCCCATATATGGCAGTACGGAATTCCTGTATCAATGCCCTGATCCGTTGTTCTAATGCCTCTGTCACTTCTATGCACCTCCTTCAAGAGCATCCAGTCTGGTAAGTATTCCCTGAAGCCTTTCTTCCAGTTCCTGATCTGGTTGTTCCAGGACGTCCAATCTGGGAAGTATCTGCTGTACTGTCTCTTTGATCTGCTGCCCTTCCCTCTCAAGCTCATTCAATCTCCCTTGCCCCTCCTGGATATCCTCTTTGATTCCCTTCATCTTTTCTTCCTGGGCTGTCAGGCTGTTATTGATACCCTGCAGCGTTTTCTGTGTCTCCGTAGAATTCCCCTCCAAGGTTTGCACCTTTCCTCCCAGCGCAGACACATCCTGTTTTGCAGAATCAACCGCGCCTGCCAGGGCTGATACACTCCCCCGCACTTCCTCCACGGAAGCTGAAAAGTGCTTCTGTTTCTCCACATTTTTCTGTAAGGCCGCCTGCCGTTCGGTCAGGGCTGCTATGGTATCGCCTAGCACAATCTTATCCTCCTGCGGATTCACAAGATTGTACTCCCGTTTGGACACCATCATGTACTGATCCAGCTTGTGGGGCGGTGATACCACGCGGATCATATCGCCTAACTTAATCCGGTCTATGTCCACATCAACCAAATGCAGATCGATGGCTGTCAGTTCAATCGTGGCGGTAAGATTGCGGGCGCTTGCCAGATATTCCCTGCCTTTTGCTTTTAAATTAGCGGGGACGGTCACATCATCCCAGTTCTTAGTCCCAACAATCCGGCCGTACAGGGCAACTGCCTCCGGATCCTCCAGATAATCCTTACCGCCATTCACGGATTCGATAGTCAGCCGTTTGCCGCTTTCCCCGTTCTCCCCCTCTGCCGCCTTACCGAGAGGAATTAGGACGGTAATTACATTTTCCGCGCTGATGTGCTCAGTCAGATCCAGGATATTTTCCCCGAACCGGATGACCTGGCCGGAGGTCCGGTGATAGGATTCCAGATAATCCAGATAACGGTCATCCCCTTGCTTTCTTACCCGAAGATACCCGCCATTACTGTCCACCAGCTTATCCATAATAGTATCCAGGGTATTGGTATACTGGTTGTCTTCCCTGGCGTCATAATTCATAGTCTGCTTTTCTACGGTTCCCAGAAGGAAATGCTTCTCGGCACCCACCTGGCTGTTGTGCTGTGTGAGCTTGTCGCTTAGGTAGGATGCAGGAGTTAGGTTATGATAAGCCTTGGGACGCTGGATACTGTCTAACAGGTATGCAAGAGTTCCTTCGCAGGTGTAAGTCACGGTATGGTACATATCTGACTTGGCATCTAATACCCGCCCTTCATAGAGCAGTTCGCCATTGTCATACACCTGCACCACAGATTTTAGCTTACGGATTATGTCTATTCCCCTGTGCATAGGCGGCAATGTAAAGGTCAATTCTCCTGTTGCGTTTACTGTTAAGCTAACCTTTCCAGATAAGATAGGGATATCCTCATCCCTGGGATCATATAAGAGTGAATTGTCACAAAAAAATCTGGTACATTATAAACTCGCCCCCCTGTAGTCAACGCTCACCCTCCCATTCCCTTGGAATGTCAGGAAATGCTCCCCCCGCGCCTAATTGCAAATCTAAAAGTTTAGACCGGCCAGCCGGAAGATAATAAGTCTGACCGCCGTAACCTAACGACATAGCTGAAGAACAATCAAATACCGGAACCACCTTTTTTCGTCGTCCTGGTATCAGCAATGTCATAGTTCCATTAACTTCTAAATCTTTGTATTCACGAATAATCCCATCTTCAAAACAAAAGGTATCCCACACCCAAGGCTCCAAACTGCTGTACCGTTCGTATTTGTATGGGTCTGCATCCACAGTTATCACTACATCATACGGCGCGTCTAATATCTCTTTTTCAGTTCCACCTCAATCATGCCGTAGTACACCCAATCCGGTCGTATATCTGGTATGATAGAACAGAGTTGACCATGAAGATCATTTTTTATCTTCATGGTAATAATATCCCACTGTGTATAATTGCCCTCCCGTTCAAAGCAAAACTCCATCCTTCGATTATCATACTTTACATCGTTTCCGGTTAAAAAAAGCTGCCAAATCAAGAATCCCGTTTGCAAAAGGCACATCAATGGTATGCCGTTTCACAGTTGGCGATTCTATCGTAAAGGGAGCCATCCACTCCAAATGATAATCACGTCCTGTATGTTTACCATTTATGAGCACGCCATATTCTTTATCCACTACCTCATATACCTCCCCGCTTTCATATTTGCAACTGCCAAACGATTATCTACAACCGGAGATATCAAAGAACCGACTTTTTCACCGTACATTTCCATCCTTAACCCTGATTTTTCCATTGCTCTTACCATGGCCGGTGCTGCTTTCTCCGCAAAGATTCTTCCGATTTTCTGTGCATCCGCATCTGATAAGCAAAACGAACTTGACGTATCAGAATAACTACTATTTATTCTATCGCTTATAACATGCGCACGGATTACCTTATCTGCAATGGCATCCTGCCGATTCTCCACAGCCATGTTCACTCTTACCATTGTCCCAGGTATATCAATACCTCTCAATTTCTCAGTAAGACCATCCAGATCCAACGCATCGAGGGCACTCTGGGAAATACTTTTTGCCGATTCTTCAACGTTTTTTTCTTCACTTTCGATTCCAACACCAAGTCCTTGCGAAAACCATTTTCCAAGTTTGGCGGTTTCTTTGGAGGGTGAATGGATATCTAATTTTGCTCTAATTGCCGCCAATGCGTTGCTTGCAAGACTTGCGGCGGCACTAACAGCGCTGCCTATTGCACCTCTGATACCACCAGCAAATCCTGAACCAAAATTTGAACCTACGGAATAGGAATCAACACTCTCCGCACCTGATTTAGCGTTATCCGCAAGAGTTTCCCCTTTTGTATTTGCCTCCCCAGTCATACTACCAACCCCTGAAGCATACTGAGTGCCAAATTGTCCGCCTGTGCTGGTCGGATTCACAGAACCCGCGCCTGCTTTCGCTCTATCTGCTATCTCTTTTCCTTTTTGCAACAGCGTTCCTGCCGTTCCGCCTACTCCTGTGCCAAACATCCCTCCAAAACGAGTCCCGACACCAGACGGATTCACAGAACCCGCGCCGGAACTGGCGGCATCAGCGTTTGCCTTACCCGCGAGCCTTGAATTCTCCTGTTGGGAATATGCCCCAATTCCAAAGAATGACATCAAGTTTGAACCAATTCCCAATAATGCCTCTCCAAGCCCAGAATTCCTAAGTGTATCAAGAAATGAATTGCAAACTTCTGTACCTTTCGTATTCAGTTCTGCCCCGCCTACATCCAATCCCTCTGAGGCGCCTTCCCACACACCCTCAAATATTTCTCTCACCTTTTTTGACGGAGAGTTAATCTGTAATACCTCTCGCAAGGCTTCCAGAAATGAAATCCCTTCTTCTTCCGCCTTATCCTGTATCTGGTCGAACCCTTCAAGCCCTTCCATTGCGCCTTCAACTGCATCCGCAAGGGCATCTTGCGTCCCTTGCGGAAGTTCGGCAAGCCCCATCATAAATGCTTTATAAGAGGCTTTCGATTCCTCACTTAGTTTTCCATCGAGGTCAGCCTGCGCAAGTGCCGCGACCATAGCCCCCGCACCTTCTGTACCAATAGAATCTATTGCCTCTTTAATTCCATCTGGAAGTTTTTGGAACTCAGATACCGCTTTCGCGGCTGAATTGGCGGCTTCTTCCCCGAAAGCCTGATACATCTGTCCGCCCTCTGTTACAAGCACTGACAAGGCGCCTGTCATCTCCGAAGCCTGCTCAAGCATGGATGCTTTTGCTGTATCGGATGCTGCCAACATTTCTGCTGTATATGCCTGATACCCACTCAGTAGAGAATTCATTGCAGCCTCAATTTCTTCAGTTGTGCCTTCTTGCATTGCCTTCATTAGTGCTTCATAATTATTGACCTCTGCGGATAACTCATTTAGCGAAGTTCTAGCCCCGTCTACTGCTGCCGACGCTTCATCAAATGCGCTTTGTGCTTCGCTTACAGCCTGTTTCGCCTCATTTATGGCTGACATTGCTTTAGGTCCGCTATTATTTCCATATAGCTCTGTGACCTCATTCAAATGCTTCTGTGCATCCGCAAGCGCATCTTCCTTTTCTTCCATTACTGCTGTGGCATCTTTATATGCAAGCAACGCCTCCTGGCTATTCTTATAAGCTGCCGCCATATCTTCTTCTAATGAAGCGCAAAGAGCCTCTGCCTTTTTCTTTGTAATCACTTCATCCAGGGCGCCTACGGTTTCCTGATAGTTCTGGATTACACCGTCCGTCAGCTCAATCTCTGTCCCAAGTGCATCCGAAAGCTCACCTGCTATATAACTAGCCCGTTCTTCATATCCGGCCTTTACGTTCCCGTTTTCATCCGCAATGGCTCGAAGCTCTGACAACAATTTTTGATATCCATCATACTCCATGTCAATGGATTGCACCGATTCTTCCCTTGCCGTTCTCTGGCCATTCAAAGCGTCCGTCAGGTCATTACAGGAGCCTAGCATCTTTTTCTCACTGTCAGAAAGCTCATAAGTCTTTTCCTTGGCGTCCCCCGCCACGACAGTGTACGCAATCATTCCAGCTGTCAACGCTGCTATCGCCGTGACTGCCAAACCTATTGGATTAGCGCTCACCACCGCATTAAACGCTGCATGTGCCGCAGTCGCAAGCCCTAATTGCTTGTTCAATACCCCAACTGCAACCTGTTTCAACGTAACTGCCCCCGTAGATGCCGCAGTCGCAACGGCTGACGTACCATTTGCTGTTATAAATAAATCTAAAGCAACCGAACTGGCTGCATACGCTTTTGTCAGCCTATCTATTACACTGGCCGCTGTCTTTGCTACCGAATACCCCTTAACCGCCGTAACTCCTGATACAAGCAAAGGAATCGCTTTATCCAGATTCGTAGCCAATAACTCAAATGATTTGACCGCATCCTTGATTCCCTTCTTCGCCAAACTGCTTCCTACATTTGCAACATTCCTTAACGGAGTGACAATCTTTTCAGCTTTGTCTCCGCTTTCTGCCACTCTGTCGGCAAATTCGTTAAAAAGCTCTCCCGCCTCAGACACGACGCCCCGAAGTCCTCCTGAGTCAAATGCCTTTGAAAGTCGATTCACACCCTCCGTACCATAGTCTACCGCCTCCTTAAGCGGTTCCTTCATATGGTCATAGATTTTAATGCCAAAGCCTTCCACCGCAGAGCCCAGAATCGTGAGACTGCCTTTCAGATTATTCTGCATGGTTTCCGCCATAGTCTGGGCTGCGCCGTCTGCATTGGCAATCGAGCTTTTCAGGGCCGTAAAATCAGCATTGGAAGCATTGACGATTGCCAGAAGCCCTGACATACCCTCCTGCCCTGCAAGGATAGCCGCATAATGGGCCTTCTCCGCTTCCGTCAGTCCAGAAAAACTTGTTCTCAGCTCGCCCATAAGGGTATCCAGACTCTTTGTCTTTCCTTCGGAATCTGTCAGGGAGATTCCTAGTTTATCCATTGCCGCCTGCATATCATCCGTCGGCTTCACCAGGTTTGTGAATATCTGGCGGAGTGTCGTGCCCGCCTGGCTCGCCTTAATTCCACTGTTCGCCATCAGACCAATCGCAACCGCACAGTCATCCACGCTGAAACCAAGCGCACCGGCAACAGGGGCAACGTATTTAAACGTCTCCCCCATCATCCCTACATTGGTATTAGAATTGGAGGAAGCCTTTGCCAGCACATCGGCAAAATGTGCACTGTCCGAAGCAGACATCCCAAACGCCGTAATTGCATCGGTCACGATATCCGATACCCTTGCCAAATCCTCCCCTGAGGCGGCGGCAAGGTTCATGACCCCTTCGATACCTCCAAGCATGTCCTCTGTTTTCCAACCCGCCATCGCCATATACTCGAACGCACTGGCGGCCTGCGTTGCGCTAAACTTGGTCTTGCTTCCCATCTCTTTCGCTTTCGCCGTCAATTTGTCAAGTTCGGACCCTGTCGCGCCTGATATTGCAGACACCTTCGACATTCCGGCCTCAAAGTCAGACCCTACCTTTACCGCATATCCGGCCATGGCCGTGATTGCTGTGCCGGCAGTTCCCGCCGCAATAGCGATCCCTTTTAGCGCGCTTTTAGCAGTTCCGGAAAACTTCGCCATAGCCGATTGGGCCTTTGAGCTGTCCAATTCTGTATTAATCTTAATTGTTCCGTCTGCTGCCACTATCTCACCATCCCTGTCTCCATCTGTCTCATTCTCACGTATTCAATCCACTTACTGTTTCTGGCTTCCAGAGTCATTTTTTCTCCCGTAACCGACAAATCTGTAATCCGATACAGCTTCTTCATCTCATTCAAAAAAGCCCGATCCTTCTTCGGTAGACCAGATGTATTCACCTTCCGGTAATACATAATCTTGTGCATCTTCGTTTCCTCGTTCAGCGACTCGAACAAAGCCATAAACTGCCACCAATGCATTTCACATTCTGTCAGGTCAATTCCATACTGCTCTTTAAATGCTGCATAAATATACGGCGCATCCTGTGCAAAAGAAAACGCAGATTCTCTTGAACTCCTGCGCTGGTATCTCTGCCTTTTGCCTTTTTCTTCTTCCGTATCTTCTTCGGGATCCCCGCAGCGGTAAAACCACAACATCTGCTTGATTGCTTCGTCTACATTGGTTGGTATCTCAGGATAATACATCTGCAAAAGCCGAATAAGACGATTGATGTCATCCGTCCCGCTGCATCGAACCCTGTCAAACTGCATCCCAATACGGAAATCATAACGAATCGGATATTCCCTTCCATCAATTATAACCGTTTCAGGAAGTGTTCCGGTGATGAAATCCTCTTTCACTATGCATCACCATTCTTCTCAAACTTTTCTTTCAAAACCTTTGTGCGCTGTTTCAAGATGGGGTCTACCTGTTTTTCATATAACTCAACCAAATCCTCCCACGCATCCAGACAGGTAAGAAGATCTGTATCCTCTCCTAATACCTTCTTTGCACTTCCAGGGCCAAAGATATCATCCAGGAAACCAATTACAGCATTACATTCCATCTCAATCCCGTCTGCCCCACTTGCACATTCCGATGCCTTGTTGGCCGCCTCAATCACTTTTTTCAGCCCGCCATCATATTTCCTTGCTACTTTGTGGTTTAACAAAGCTGCGCTCAGCTTTACCCCCAGAATCTCTACTGTCACTTGCTTCACGGCTGTTCCTCCATTCTACTTTGTGGATTTTTGTGTTGTTTCACTAGCTACCTGCGCCGCTGCTTCCGCCTCATAGGTATATTCCGTTGGATTGGAACCAATCTTCTTAAATTCAATATCTACGGCGGATGATTCTCCCGCATTTCCAGATCCGTCAGAGTTCACAATAACAGATACCTGGCCGCGCTCTCCTTTTCCGTTCAGGATATTAAAATAGATATAATTAACGACAACATTGTTACCAGTACCATACTTCATCTTGTGGGACAGACAGAAATCCTGTGCAGGGTCTCCTGCATACCGATCCCCTGTCACCGAGAAGGAACGCTGTGTCCCTGTCTTCATGGTGTTCTGCCCAGAACGGATGTACTGCTTATCCTGCGTTACCGGATTCATTTGGGAATCCAAACCCGCAATCCCCATCTCCACGACCACATAATCCCCATCATTTGTAGCCGCACCTTTTCCCATACTTGTATCAATAGCAAACACATAGTCGTCATTCGTCACCCAACCTTCATAGTTCGGCTCCACTTTCCGTTCTTGCATTAATTCGCTAACCTTCATTATCTCTACTCCTTTTCAAAATAAAGAACCCTGCACTGGATCATGTATTGGGCAGTCATATTCTCCCAATCCACGGTTGCAAGGTTCGGCATGTTCTGTAAATTTTCAATTTTCTTTACCTGACATTTTTTACCAAAGTCAGGGAAATTCCTCTTTTTGTTCTGTTCTTCAATCCAGTCCATAAACTGCTGTGCAAGGTTCATTGCCTGCATATTCAGGTCATCCGTCTCCGTGGAGTAGTGCCAGGTCAGCAGTATAGAAAAGACATATTCCTTATCCGCAGCGCGCAGGAACTTCTTCACAATCTTTCCGGAATAATTCGTCAAAAAAGATACAGAATCCGGAGAGTCGTTGGCAAAATTAAAAGAGGTTAAAGAGCCAACCAGTTCCGCTACCTTTTCTTCGACATATGCCTTCATAACCTCATGCTTTGTCATCTTCCTACTCCATTCACAAATTTTTGTACTGCGCTTGTGTAATCACCCATCCGTGCGGCCTTCATTGCCTTATCCCATTCAGATGTTGCCAAAGGATGCCTTGATTTGTTGTATTTTAAAGACTTTCCTGTCGTAACTTTACTCTCGCCGACCTTCGCCCAAGGGCTGCCCGTAAGTCTGGATACCATTAGAACTCCCTTATACTGATATTTTGCATAGGGAGAAAGATAATGTACAACACCGCTTCCATTCTTAACATAAGTACGGACGTTCTGGGATAATCCCATGTTCAAGGCTGGCACATAGGGATTCATTAAGCGCTTTGCTTCATTCGCCATAAAAAGCTGCGTGCGGTCCCCTCCTAAGGCTTCCTTTGCGATTTGCGGAATCATCTTGTTCCACCTGAACTCTACACCCATTCTGTTTAACCCCCTAACCTGTAATGCTTCGCCCTCAGATGTGATGTATTGTCAGAAAACGCTGTCACTACAAATGAATCCGGCTTATATCTGGCCAACACTTGTGATGCCGTATCGGGAGAACTGCCAGTTATATCGGCTTCACATTCTCCCCTGATTACGATATCATTCTGACTACAGGTAAAATACCTTTTGCGTTCTTCTTCAGATAAACAAATCCATTCACGGTATGGCACATAATGAGCCGATACAGGTATCCTCACCGTATAGGTATTATCCATCATGGGATTCTTCTGGGCATATTCTGTCCGTCTAATCACACTCTTATAAAAGCAGTTATGAAGTGCCGTTTTCTGCCAAATATCCGCCTTACTCTCTGGATTGTCTGCTGCCCGAAAGCAATTATAGATTGTGATTGTCTGATTATAGTTCGGATTCATGGTTACACCCCACAATACATTAAATCTGTATTCGCCAGCCATTTTCTTGTAATCTGTCCGATACTCTTTTGTACCTGCTTTTCTGACAAATCTTCCGTCTTATAGGTTCCTGTCTCACCGTCGTTTCCATAACTTTGCAGTATCATCCCGCTTTCATCCTTGACCGATTCTACAAAATACAGCTTCTCGGCAATCTCACAGCAGCACATCTGTACTGCCTCTGGGATTTCCTCCATGCTGTCAACCCGTTCAAATGTACGCTGCCTGATCTCACCCGCTGCCAGCATGGCCCAATAAGGAAATGTTTCATCTGGTATAGTTGGCTTTCTTCCAAGCAGATACCCAGAATGATAAAATTCCAAATCCGCATATATCTTCATTGCTACTCCCCTTCCTGCCAAGCAAGAAATTCATTGATTATATCTGCTTTTTTTGTCTTAGTAATGGCATAGCCCAGAGTGGCAGCCAAAGACCGAATCTGGGAAATGGTCATTCCTTCTAGGTCTCTGGCTGTGTATGATTTCACCTTTGCGTCCAGACTACGCCCTATTCTTCCCCCGACTGTTCACCGGTTTCACTTTCCGTCGTTGTGGTGCCTCCGCACCTTTTTATAACAGCATAATTCTTGTCACCCAGTCGATATCCGGAACAAATCTCTACCTGCGCCAGTGTCCCGTTGAAATTCTCAGAATCTTTAAGCCTCGCCATATCCAGAAGATCGACGATATGAAGCCCTCTCCAATCATACATGATATACTCGACTTTAGATAAATCCTCTGTCTGGAGAGTTCCTGTATAATCGTAATACTTCGCCGCGGTGGAAAGGTCAAGCATGTTGCACTCTACCCAAAGCATCCCCAGGTAGTATCCCATCTGTCCGGTACGGATGATTTCATCGTTCTTTAAAGGTGTAAACTTATCGCCGGCTGACTCAAGCATGGTACTGTACGTCTCCACAGAGGCAAGGACAACATTGGCAGACGCTTTCTGCTTACGGATACTTTTTCTCCCCTCGATGATCTTGCTGATGATATTACTCTTTGTAATCGCTTCGGTATCTGCCATTGCCGTTCCTTCGTGTACCAGACATGCCAGTCCTGACATCTGCCAGCCTTCCCTACATACCTGTGTGGACTGTGCCAGATGAGCGTCCGCCATATCATAGGGTACTGCCCCCGCCTGGACATTATAAATCTTCGTAGACTCCTGCTGCAAATTGTTTAACAGCAAGGGAATCAGGTCGTTACTTGCCTCGCCATGCTCAAAATCAGACGCTGGCTTCTTAGGAGCTTTCGCAGCCTTTGCCGCCAGCCTGAATATTTTCACGGCCCCCGCCCCTTCTGCTTCTCCCTGATGCTGATCGCTGAACGTCAGCCCTGGCTGAAAGATTGCATCAAAATAAAAATTGGGTTCGATAATCGGGCTATACTTTTCACTCACGTTATATCCGCCATATTCCATAATTTTTCTTCTCCTTTATTTCTTTGAATACTTGTTATTTCCATACTTCTTCTTAAGATAAGCTTCTTCTTCTGACCTTGTTGTCGGTTTATAGGTGTGGCTGGTCGCACGGGTGAAAACCTTCTTTGGTTCTTCTGTCTGTACTTCTGCCTCAAACTCATCCGGATACTGCTCACGGACTTTCTTCATGTAGTCATCAGCACCGGCAAACTTCCCGTCTTTAAATTCCATGTTCTGTGACAGAAACTCCTGCAGGATTGTTTTTCTTGACAGGGGAGACTTAATCTTCTGGCCATCCAGATACCTTTCTGCCGCAAATGTTCTTTCCTGGCTGGCAAGCTGCGCCTGAAGCTTCTTTGTATCCTCCGTGTACTTTGTTTCCCAGTCTTTGGCTGACTGCTTGATTCCGTCGATATCCATATCTTTGTATGACTTAATAACACCGTTGGCGTCCTCCAGTTGCTTCTTATATCCTGCGGATTCTGTTTGCAGGCGGGTGTAATTCTCCTTACCTACATAAGCACCCTCCGACAAGTCCACATATCTGACCGGATTATCCTTTCTGTCGCTGGTGTTGTTAATCTCCGTCAGTTTCGCCTCTACCTGTGAAAATAGTTCTTCTCCTAATGCTTCCCTTAACTCCATATGTGTTCTCCTTTCCCATGTTTCGCCTGCGTTTTTATAGCCGGTGTCTTCCGGAGGCTGTGCAGTTTAAACGCCATGTCGGGCGTAATCGGGGCAGTTTAAACGCCGTAACCGTTTTGGGCGGAAAATAGCATTTCGTCCCTACAATGCTTGTTGCTGTTTGACGGACAGTTCAGAGGTATCTTTATCACCTCCTCCTTGATTTTTCTATTAGAAAACACCACCCCTTTCTCAGTGGCGCTCATGCATAAGGCACAGCATTTCGCCATACCTTCCGGTTATCCTGGGGATGTCAGAACCATACCCTGACAGGACTTCTCCCCGTATTTAATTTACTTCATAATTGTATCTCCTTAAAAATGGGTATAAGAAAACCACCGGCCGAACGACTGGTGGCTTTGCGCTCATTCTATATTTAATCTTTACTGTGCCGCAATGTCAATCGTAAATGGTGCAAATTCTAATTCCCAATTATCGCTAAATCCTTCCGCATAAATCTGGAAACTTGCAGAACTATCAATTACAGGAAAAACAATTATTCCAGATGATGACGCATTAGGTAATATATCCGAAGCCAACTCTGCATAAGCCCCCTCAAATGACGATATAGACGCCATATCTTGTTCAATCTGCTGCCCATTCTGGATAATCTTCATACTGTAGGTAGACATACAGAACTTGTCAACGGAACTGTTTGTCTCTGTCATATAGATCCTTGTTTCATTTTCCGCAAATTCAATCTTATCGACTTTCAAGGAAATTCCATTTTGCTCTGAAATGGCGTTTTCTGGTGTTAGCTCTTTTATAGTCGGTGTTACAGCTTCAATATAGGACATTACCTCAATCTTATCAGCTTTAATTAATGGTGCCGTAACAATCCCGCCCATCATGTTTTCTCCCTCAAATGTACCCTCTATTCTTCCGTCTACTTTTATATAATTATTTGTACTAAAAGATTCACTCCCCGAATAATGTATAATAAAATTATTCTGGGCGTTTTGCGGATCATGCCATGCCTGAAGTGCAGTAGTGCCTTCCGACTTTTCTGGCTCCACAAATATTTGGCCCGTCAAAACTACATATTTCCCTTTGAAACTGTCTGGATTTGTAAATAATTCTGCAATCTGGCTTTCTTCAATATACTCCTTCGTTTTCTCTTTTTTCTTTTGCTTTTCCTCTGTCTCTGAGTTACCTCCACACCCTGCTAACAACCCGCAGCACAAACAAGCTGCCAGCAACATACTCAACACTCTTTTCATCCGTATCCTCCAATGTCCCCGACCTTACACTGAAACCTGCTTAGATTATACAGTCTACGCAAAAGAAAAGCAACAAAATGCCACTCATTCCGTAAAATGGGTGGCATTAGTTAATATTTAAATTTCTCGCAGTTATCGCATATAAAGCAATGCGTTGTCTCACATGCACCCACAGGCTCCAACAGACCGCTTTGCATATTGGACACGTAACACGTTCTCCTTCTCTCAACTTCTTCACCATGTCATTGAATTCATAAGGATCCATTCAATATCACCTCCATGGGTATTCTGGATAAAGCCTTCTGACTTTCTTAATTATAATACTCCAATCCTTGCGGTATCTCTCCTTCTGTTTTCATATTCTTCGGTATCTGCATCCTTGAAACATGAAAAGCCTTTTTGCAATTATTGCACCAGATATCCATATATCCATTTCTATTTTCAGGTATTACTACAGAGCATTTGTAATCTGTATTTGTACTTCCACAAAACGGACACGCCCCTACGCTTCCCTGATCCGATATACTTTTAAGGCTGTCAATCCACTTCTCTGTCATTACTTCGCCCTCTTTCTGGCAATATTATACCAGAAATCTTCAAATTTGTAAGCCTCTTTTTCCATTTCCATAAGATGGCTTTGCGCATGTTCCTTTCCACGCTTTCTTAGCTGTAATACATGACATCTCTCATGTATAATCGTCCTTATTAACGTTTCCTCATCCAGAAACGCATTAGGAAATAAATCAATCCTGCCTATATCGTTATAATCTGTGCTGCCACAAAGCGGCGTTCTCAGCAGTTCTTCACTCCTTTGGATTTTTATATTCAAATCTTGAATTTTCAACCCATATCTTGAAGCTATTCTCTCTACATACCGCTTCTGCACTGGGATCTGCAACCCTTGATACTTCCCTATATTATCCTCTTTCCGTCTAGGCTTCGGAGTTCCTCCTACTTTTCCCAGGCCATCTTGATACACTCTGGTCATCTGTTCTGGAAGTTCCATTTTTGCAGAAAATAACTTATACTGCTGCATCTGCAACTGGTATCTTGCCTTCTTAGCAATCACGCCCTTTTCATTCGCTTCACCTTCTTCAAGCAGCTTAATATCCTGCCTGGTCTTTCGCATGCTCCTTTCCATCTGTCTCTGCTTCTGTAACGCCTGATACGCTGTATACTCTTTACCAAGATACTTTTTTGGCGTATTTTCTTCTGCCATCATTTTCTCAAGTTCTTCGTCTGTATAATTTCTCGCAGATATCCCTGGTATAAAGACATTATAATCATGATAACAGTTGACCCCGTGTAATCCGGTTACAGAGCCAAGCCCGCACACACTTTGTAATTTTTCATAGGTATACACCTTACCCTGCCACACCTGATGTTCTGGTCTCGCACCGATATGATAAGACACTTCATAGGTATCTACACCAAGTTCCTTTGCCGCCTGCTCATTTATCTTGCCCTGCACCTGTCGGAATCCCGTCATAATCGCCCTTCTGGCTGCCACTTCTACACGATTACTATGGCCTGTCCCATAATGAATCGTGCGCAATCCGCTGTTGGTCATAGTATTAATCGCGCGGCCGATTGCAACATCATAGCTGACTGATCCAGATACGATATCCATCAAAGCACCATCCAAGGTATCTCTGTAAAACTGTGTGAGTGGGCTGTTATAGGTTTTCCCCGTACTAATATCACGAATCACAAAACCAAGGGAATTCGTAATATTACGGAACGATTCTTTCGTCTGTATTTTGACTGCCGCTATTAATGCCTGCAATTCCAAATTCTTATCAAATGGAATCTGACCGACGCCAAAAGCCTCATAGCATCTCTTATATTGGTAGTATTGTTCGTACACCTCGTCTGAAAAAATGTGTTCTATTTCTTTGTCCGCAGCCTCTAACGCATTTTTAATCCATTTCTTTATATTCTCCTCTGACTCTCCAAGTTGGATTAAACACTGTATCTGATGATCTGCTTTTGCTGTGGAGAATCCATTAATTTTAATTGACCGGACAATATCAGCCATAATACGCATTTCCAGGTCAGACATGGTTTTTTCAAATGGGAGTGGAATTCCCTCCAGGCTTCCCTGCGTCATTCTTCAATTACCTCTGCCGGCGTCGCAACCTTCTCCCTGGCAGTCTTTTCATCTTCTCCATACCATTTCATCCGATATTCATATGCCTGCATAATGCCCGCCGCCAAATCTTGAAGATCCTGTTCTCTTTCCGCTTTCTTATCTGTGACTAACGAATCATCCCATGACATGGCAAGATTTACGTTTCCTGGCGGTGCAAGGTTTTCTATCGTTATCCATGCGTCAATGGCATTTACCAGCACCCGAAGCGCATCCCCCAGCTTGTTCTGGATTGCCTTGACCGTGGAATAAGAGCGCTGCTTACTCATTTTGATTTCTTCCGCCGTTTTATCTACCACCTGGGGATCGGACAGCGTGCCATAAGCAAGGCCGCTATTAAATTCTACCTTCTGGATAATTTTGTTATATCCGTTAAAGAAGCTTTCATCACGAATCTCCGGCGAATACACATTAAAAAATGGTTTTCCATCAGTATCGGTCACATTGTTTCCCATATCAACGTACTGTCGTTCCTTACCTTTGGGCATGATGGCATTTCCTTGACGATCATGTTTGAAAAATTCTGAAGTTGCCTGGATTGCAGTCTCCTTGGACCTGTATTCCCACAGAGCCGCCCCATATTGCTCATCTGCATCCCTAATCTGGTCTGCCGCCCTCGCGTAGATAGATACGCCAAGCGGCGATTCTGGATCTATATTATTTGCAACTGGAATTTTGAAGTAGGAAAATAAGGTTCTGTCCGCATTTCGGAATTCTACATACGGTTCTATATTCTCCCATTCTGGTATTTCTTCCAGACTAATTTCCTGTCCAAGATTGATTACATTGTCGTTTTTTACCTGAGCCTGTCTGCTTACAAAAGCCTTATTAATAATCCTATAGTTTTCATCTACAAATTGCTGATACTCCAATCGGGTAAATAGTTTCTTTCCTACCCGCTTAAATTCTGGAAATATAACGCCTGTTATATTTTCGGCACTGTCGAAGGATACCGGATAGAAATATCCTGCTTTTGTAACATCAACAGCGATTCCTTTACCGTCCATGTAGGGCTTGAATGATATCCCACCAGTGGAACATGCATATTCTACATACCTTGAAAGGTTGCACAGAAATGGCTCCATGTACTGTGCTATCATGTCGGCTCTTGCGCTTCCTGATATCACAATCTTGGATTCCATTGTGACCAGCCTTGCCATTTCTGTACATATGGACGCCGGTATTCCCAGACTCTTTATGTCCCCCTTAACCCATGGGGCCTCATTGGTATACATTTTTCCCCATTGATAAATCGCAGTTGACATTTTCTTCGATATAGCAATATCCACACCCATCGCCTTCTGAATATTTTCATACTGCATCAATTTTCATCACCCCTCTCTGCCATAGGCAGCATATAAAAAATTTGTTTCCACATTCCAACTAGAAGGTAGCGAAGGGCATCCTCCGCATGATCTGACACTTTCAACGGTTCTTCTTTGCCTTTTTCTATGCTCTTAGGTTCATACTGGTATATCCCCATCTCCTTAATCAGATGTTTTTGCGTAGTACTGAGCAATAGCCTCTTAAACGACAAAAATTTCTGCACACGGCTGATACCAAGCTTTACATCATTTCTCGCTGAAATAATAGATATATGTGGAAGCTGCCGGCGTGCTTCTTCTATAAGTCCTGCTGCCGACGGGTCGATAAATATATAACTCACTACCCTGTTATATTCCTTCTCGATTTCATCACAAAATTGTTTCAAATCCTTTGCATAATCAGAAGGGCTCTTTTGTTTTCCTGTTTCTCGCCCAGAATGGTAATATTCTTTCAGCCCTCTTAATATCTGGTTTTCATAATCTATACCGGCTGCTTCAAAGACGGTTGCATTTTGCTGACCATAATCCACCCCGATCCCGATTTCGCCTATGGCTTCTTTGGATTTCTTACTATAATCATCCGGATTATATGTATGGTGTTCTGGCTTAAACATATAGTAGATTAAATCGTCCACACCTGTTGATTCCCCAAGCCATACCCAGCGATACATTTTTAAATCCGTTTTTTTCATTTCCTCGGCTGAGTCAATCAAGTCCTGACCAAGCCACGCGATCGGCACGTCTTCATATGTTGTATGGATGTGGATGCAGTCGCCCCTTTTCTCCATCTTCTTGCACCACTGGTTAATCTCAGCATTTGGGTTCTTCGGCGGATTGTACAGATAAATCATCTGAAAGCCGCTGCTGTTGCCACGGACGAAGGTTGCCTCGATATTGGTCAGTTCGTCTTCTCCCTCACCGTCGTCAAAGAACTCTGTTAGCTCATCCAGGATCACCAACTTAATGGGCTTGTCTTCGTCAATGATACCCTTTGTGTCGTCAATACCATCCGAACCGGAAAAGTAGATCGTCGTCCCATGCTTCTTATAGGTAATCTCCATGGGTGACTTGGTGATCTTGAAGGCGGTCTTTTTCACCTTCAAGCGATTCAGCCCTCTAAGCATCTCCTTGTACACGGTCTTCCGCAGCTTATTGTGGTGCTTTCTCAAGACAACGACAGAGCCGTATGGGTCCGCAAGAATTTGGTAGTCTGCGCGGATAGCTGCGTAGCTGGATTTGGTTCCTGCACGGCCAGAAGTCAGTATAATATGCTTAATCTTCGTGTTATTAAATATCCCCCGATACTTCGAGATGATGATCTCCGATATCCTTACCTGCTGTTTCTTCTTGCTCTGCGTCATTTACAATCTCAACTCCGTCTTCTTCTTCGTCAAAAAAATCTCTCCTGAGCCGTTCTGTATTGGCCCTCATTTGCTCAATTTCCGCCCTCTGCTTCTCCGTGGCAAGGTTCATGTGGTCTGCGATCCAGTCCATGGCTTTGAGTTTGTCCGGCAGCTTGACCTTTACTCCGTCTTTTCCTTTCGATATCTCGGAAATAAGGATGCCATCCACTTCCCTATCATTTTTTATGTTTACATTCGATACCTTTATGGTATGCTCATTGCCCTGCTTATCTGTTACGGAAATTTCTTCATTGCCAAATTCGACATAGTCCTTGATGTCTGCTCTCGCTATATCCAGATACCACTGGAATATATCCGACTCATCCAGCATCTCACGGTTTAGACGGTTTTGTTTCAGACGGAGGATTTCTTCCTTCACCTTAGTATTTCTTAATAAGCCATAACCATTAACCATTGCTGTTTCATAGCTACACTCATACGCTTTTTTGTATGCCTTTGTAGCATTAAAGCACCGGATATAGTACAGACAGAAAAGCTTCTGCTTATCAGTCAATTCCGTATTTTCTACAACCTGCTCAACGGCTGGATCTACCTTGTCATCATTCCTCTGCCGGCCGCCCCGTTTTCGTTTAGTAACGTTACCGTTCGGTTGATTAGTAACGTTACTATTCCATTTATCTAAATTCTTCCACTTCCGTACCTGGGATTCTGATACACCAAGGGCAGAAGCGATGTCTTTTAATTTCGTTTTCCCGTTCGAGTCAAGCCACATCTTATATGCCTCGTCCCGCTTCGGGCTTCTAGCTCTCGGCATATCATCACCTCTGTTATCCATCAAAAGAGGCAGCTCGCCATCACTGACTGCTGCCTCTTTCTTTGCTTTCTGATGATATCACAATATCACAGATTGGACTGACATTCTATGACATCTTTTATTTCTTTCGGAATCTGCAAATGCGCCAACGCTTTTCCATGGAAACGGTGCACCTGACGTTCAGAATACTTTATTTTTTCTGCAACCTCCCACCAGTCAAGTCCCTTTACATATCGGTAAAATAGCACGTCACTCTCATTTTGATTTTTTAATTTCTTAATCCTACCGGATATATCCATATAAAGCTTAATCCGATTATAACGTTCATTTACTAAATCTCGTTCCATCCTATCTAACTCTGCAGCATAATCCGACAAATCTGACTGTCCCGCCCCTGATGGTAAACCATTATAAGTAATCGCCCTTCCAAGTCGCATCCCCCGAATCTCTACCAATTCAGATTCAATCCTTGAAATCATACGTACAGAATCCCGATATCTCCACAGATATTCTTTCTTCTTCTCATTATCTTCCCTAAATGTCAGAGCTTTCCCTTCTGTTTTACTCAATATCACCACTCTACTTTCTGTTTTCCTATGCCGCAGCACCATACTTCCAGAAAGCCTGTGTGATCTGCGCCGGATCGGTGGCAGCATAGTGCTTATTTAATGTTTTTGTGTTCCCATTTTTATGCCCCAGATAAAAGGCCACTAACTCTCTCGGACAGCCTTTCTTTGTCATATTCGTCGCTGTTGTCTTTCTCAGAAGATGCGGATATACCCGACGTGTAAGTATCGAACGCCTCGCAATCGAACGAAGGGCGTTTTCGATTCCCGTTTTATGTATCCTTCCATGCCCCTTCCTAAGCGATACGAATAATGCTTCATATTCGTCTGTACGGCTGTCTATATACTTTTTTAGATGGTATTTTGCCATATCGTCCAGGCAGGCTGTACGGTATGCCTTTGTTTTCTCTCCATATACCAATACTTCGCCTGTCTGCCAATTTACATTCTCCCTGTTGGTTGCCACACACTCGCCTACACGGACGGCCGTACTCCGCAGGAACTCCAATAATGCCCTGTCTCTCAGACATTCCCTGTATTCCCCCATATCTACCAGATTACCGCTGCTCTTAACCTTGCAGGCATCCCTCAGCGCTTCCATTTCCCAATCCTTCAGGTAGTCTATCGGCTTTTCAACCTCAGACCATTTTTCTACGTTTTCCACCGGATTTTCGGTTACCAAGTGACTCTTACGCATCCAGGTGAAAAAAGAGGACAGGTTGCGGCGTTCATTGTTCACCGTGGCCTCTGCGTTCCCTTTCTTGGAGTAAGCGTGAAGATACAGCTCTACATCCATGTCCGTCACATTCATCAGCGACTTTCCGGTAAATTCTATAAACCGCTTAATTGTAAGCAAATAGTATCTGGATGTCTGTCTGCTGAGTTTCGGCAGCTTCTTTGCCTCATATAGCTTTAAGACATACTCATTTGTTGTCTCATAGGTTGCCGGTAATGTTTCCAGCTCTACGACATCCACTGGATATAATGCCTTAATAAGCACCTGGTTAAGTATGTCCATCGTCTCACTGTTCAGATATGGGTGCATCTGCGTTAATATCGTATCCCGCAGAATCTCTTTCTTTGTCTGTGCCATAATTTTACCCTCCTGTATATTCCCAAGAGAATAAATATGTGGTATAATTCTCTTGGATAGGCAGGTAACGGAATTCTCGCCAAAGAATTCACTCCGTTACCTGTTTTTATTGTTACAAAATGTTTTCACCTGCCTGCTGCCATTTTCAGCTTAATATTTTAGCCAGATTCATGGCTCATCCCAGATATATAGCCTCCACAGCCTTTCCTTGCACATTTTCCGTCACAGTCTGCGCAATATGTATTTGTACACGGCTTTTCAGCTACCGCATCTATGCTTTGCAGGATTTCCCTGATTACTTCATCCATGCTGCCTGCTGCCATCTGTATCACCTCCATTATCTTCACCATTTGCAGCCTGGTTTCTTTGACATGCTGCAAAGTGGGTTATATATCCTACGCCCTCAGCGTTGTTACTCCATACCTTGTCCGCAGATATGATGTCTCCATTCAGCGTTATAATCGTTTCAGAACCGTTTCCATCCTCTGGGATTTTATAGCATACCCGCCATGGTTCACACGGAATCGGCTTCCCTGATTTTCTCTTGAACCAACGTATTTCCTTCCCACAATATTTACACCTACACACCTTATATGATATCGACATCTTTCCGTCCTATCCATCTAACAAAAAATCTTTCAAAGCATCTTCCAACATTTTCCTATCTTTAAAGGCGATTGCTGACATAACTTCCTCATCTGCCTGCGTGATAGCGTCTATGATCTGCTCTACCGTATATCTTTCCTCCATTGTCTTTTCTTCTGTATTCACACCAACTAAAATATCTTTTAACTCATCAGGAAGAAGCATGTCTATATCTGCCCTTGAACTTAATATGTCGCACTCATGAATGAAGAATTCCATATCATTTCTTGGTTCCGGCATGATCACTTCTCCAGATTTATTTTTATTCCATTCACCGCTATGGGCTTCACACATACAAGCTATCATTTCTTTATATTCATCCGGAATGTCATGGTCAACATGTGTATTCCTCACCCATTCTGCTGCTAATATTGGATGCTCTTGAACCGTATATTGTTCTCCGTTCCATCCACACTTGACAGCATCATGGAATACTGATACGCACCTCATGCAATCCCTGATTTCTGGTGTATTGTATTTTTCTCTATTTGGCTTTAATCTGAGCCGATGATTCAAAATACTTGCGAACATATATGAATGATATATCTGTCCGTATCTTTCGCACTGAGTCGCATTATGGTACTTACCGCTGGTGCTGCTTGGTATCGTAAATATGTAATCCGGTATTTCAGCAACCATATCTCTAAAATATTCAGCAATCGTTTCTGTTTCAAAATCTTTTAAAAGCGGTTCAAACACTAATTGTTTTTCTTCCTTACGCTCTATATTCATCAGCATCCCTGGTTTGTCAAAGATATTACCAATAACCTCAACTTCATCAAACATTTCCTTATCGTACTGCTGAACGCTATTGTATATTTCATCTACCGCAAAACCTATGTAATCTCCTTCATACCAAACAACTTTTCCAACTGATCCAATGCCTAAATACTGAACAATATCCCCCTCAAAAATCTTCTGGTCGTTCTTATCCGTTATTCCGGTATATTCACAAATAGTTTTTGGAATGACCTCAACAATATCAAAGTCATGTACTGCCCCATTCCTCACGTCAAATAAATACCCAATATACGCCTTTTCCTCATCCCGTTCATTTGTGATATAGTTTCCTTCAACCCATTCTCCGTTATCAATCCGTTTTGCTCTGAATAATATTTCTTTATTCATCTTTTCCTCCATTAAAAATATTTTCCACATTTACGACATAACCAGTCATGATGATATTCATCCCATAACGTATGTGTACTTCCACAGTATGGACATGGCTCTCCATCAAATCTTCCGAATAAAATACTTATTAACCTTTTCACACCTAAACCTCCATTTAGCTCGCTATCAATTCAGGATTGTCAAAAATATTACCGATAACCTCAAAATTTCCCAATGGTCGCAAATTAAATCTACGCCATTTATTCTTCAAGCAAAATCCACCGTCTGAAAATTCTACCGAAAACGTATCAAATCCGGCGTAATTATGACCGTTTCCATCATCTACGCCATACTGACTTGTTTTTACAATATCCCCCTCAAAAATCTTCCTGCCGTTATTATCTGTTAATCCTGTGTACTGGCAGATGGTACTTTCATCAACCAAAAATTCTCCTTCCAATTCTGGAGAATTAATATAAGCTTTATCCGCTAAATATCCTTCAACCCACTTTCCATCAAGATGCTTGTTTTCAGGTAACTTATGGATATGCTTTGCCCTAAATAATATTTCTCTACCCATCAATGCCCCTCCGTTTAGTCATCATCAGTATTGCTATCATATTCTTCCTTTGATATTGTCCTTACACATTCTAGGGGAACCTTACAAAATTCGGCCATTCCTTCTCTTTGACTCTTAATGTATTCCTCCATAAGCTCTTTTTTATTAAACACACTTTCTTTTGCATAGTTGATTTTACAGCCATTAATCCCCGTACTTGCATAGCCTACTGACTCCAATCCACCATATACTTCTGAATCCTTTACTTCAAAATAGACTTCCAATTTTATATTATATTCCATTTCTAAATCTCTTTCCCACTTTCCTACCGCCCAATCTTCTTGACCATATACTACTCCCATTGCTGAGTATCCGGAATTATAACCAAATCCGCTAATGGTTGTATATGGTAGAAACTCGGCTCCTGCTTTGTTTCCAACAGCCATTCATTGAAGGCTTTATCAATTTTTTCCTGCAATTTGTCGGCATATTTATAACCTTTCCGAACTTCAAACTCCGGCCATCCTTCAGCGATATCCCCGACTTCTTCATAAGCATCTTCACTTACCTGATCCAGTAAAGTATCTACTTACAACTGCGGGACATAATCTTCACAAAGCCCTATAACAATCTTCTCTCCAGGCTTTTTACCACAACTTATAGCATCTTTTATACATTCATCTACAGAAGAAAATTTCCCGTGATACCAAATATCGTCAGTCTCGTTTTCTGTCCATGAATATTTTTCATTCATCTTTTCTACCTCCACTAAATCCCGATTTATTGCATTAAGCTAAGTACCCATTCAAAATCTTCTACCATTTGTCCCATATAGTTATGTGGATAGTTCGTGCTTGTCTTTAACTCTTGTATACGTTTTTCTATTTTTTCTCGTACATTCTCATACATCCCCAACCGATTAAAGCTATGATTGATCGCACACTCCTTACAATCCATGGTTCCTTCCTCTTTAGCTTTACAATACTCACAACATAGATCACAGTCATCTGCACCGCCCAATCTATCTATGCTGCATAATTCTTTTGGTACATAATCGCCACAGTATTCTATTGTCAATCTCTCCATCTTTCCCTCCATTTAATTAATCAATTCCAACTCCATCTGCTTCACCGGCTCATAATTCATCCAGATTATTTCTTTCTTTTTGCTACAAACCTGTGAATAACATGTAGTATATTCCTTGTGCCACCCCCGCAACCGGTCATTGTACAGCTTATTGTCATAACAGCTTATAATTACAGGACCTTTATGGTAACAGTTCAGCCTTGCGATTGACCTAACGGGTATTACACCGGCTAAAATATAGCCGGTGTGCCCATAAATAACATTTTTATATTTTCTATAATCCCCATTTTCCTTTTCTTAAGGGTTTCTATGACTGTCATAATGGAACAGTACATTTCACTGCCGCTTTCCTTGCGAAAACCTCCAGCCATTTTCTGGCGATTTTTTGCTTTCCGTAAATCTCGTTCCGAAATATTGTCATCAAAGGGCACGGAAAAATCATGCAAGAATAAAAGATGGTTATGACTGTATTTATCCATACGGTTAAGTAATGTCTTTTCCTCTTTTTTTCGCATATTTATGTCTGGTCGTTTTATTTTCTGCCTCTCCTTTTCGTATCAGGGAAAAATATTTTTCTTCATATTCCCTTAGGATTGCAGGCGGAAATGATGGGAACCCCTGCCCTAGTAATTCTTTCCGTTCCCGATTCATTTCACACAGGAGCGCACTCATCTCCCCGGACCATGCATTCCCTGTTTCCTCCGTATTTTTTCGGAGATAACGGATGATGTGGACATTGCATTCTGCGTGATCCGTGCCAAAGTGGTACAATGCGGTTTCATGGTCATGGAGAAGAATCCCTGTATAGTGTTTCAAAAATACAGTCCCTTCAGTGCTTCTATGGATTTGCCGCCCATGGCATGGTATACCACGCTGTTTTTTATGCTGAAATTCCGGATATAATTCTGTTTCCCATTTACTGTTACCACTGTGGCATCGGTTGCAACAACTTTTTGGTTCAACAGTTCGTTTTCCAAATTTGAAATGCTTGTTTGAGAAACCGACGCCAGTTTTTTGCAAAATCCATAGACGCTCCCTTCTGATAATTCGAGTTCTCCGTTACCGGCTGCATTTAAAAAAGAAGCAATCCTGTCGTTTGACATAACCCCTTCACTATACAGGGATACAGCCAGCGCTTTTACATTTGCTCCATAGGTAACATCACTGCGGTATTCTTTTGGAATGTGTAAAACCCCTTCTTTATCTGCATAGATACGGATTTCTGTAATCATCGGTTCCACAGCTAGATCAACCACATATTTTGTTGACGTATTTCTGTCCGGCTGCATTACCAATCATTTTTACTTCATGTCTGCATTTGCCGGAAGCAATTTTTACTTCTATCTCTGCTTTTGTAAGCGTTGTTCCTTTATGCCCTTTTTGTCCGCCTGCTTTACGTTTTGTTTTCTTTCTTCCGTTATAGGTATTTGCAGGTTTTCCGCCTTTTTGATCGGTAGATGGTGGAAGGGAAGTATTGGAGCTGTCATGATTGATAATACTTTTCAGACGTGCATTATCGTCTTTAAGCAGTCGGTTTTCTTGACGTAAGAGCTGGTTCTCTTCTTTTAAATCTGCGATTTCCGCTTTCAATTCCCCAACTTCCTGTTTGTGTTCTTTTTCAACCGTATCCAGACGCCCCATGATTTCCATGAGCTGCTGGTACATTCCATTTTCATAGTTGCTTTTTCTTCCCATGGGGCATCTCCTTCCGTTCATTTCTGATAACCATAGTTTATCAGAAATGAATAGAAAAGAAAAATCCTCTTTAGAATAGGTTCGTCAAAATGACGGTGGATTATTTTTGTGTATTCCAGAGGTTCTGTGGAATACCGGTCACAAAAACTATGAAAATGGGATTCTGAACAGACATGTTGTTCAAAAGTTATCCACATACTAATCACAAAGCAATTAAATTCGTGAAATTACGTGTTTCCATGTGGATAATCAGAAGAAAAAACTTTTTCAATTTCTCTCTTTTGCCAGTCGCAAGGCTGAACTGTTACCCTTTATGCGCTAAAAGCACATCTAGCAGATCATTCTGCCCTTTATCATCCAGTTCGCACCGATACTGTTTTCCATGCCTGGTACCCAGGACATAAGGCGGGTCATTGTATATCAGTACTTTGGGGTGGTTGAAACGCTCTATTACGTCCACTGCAGGTAGGCACTCTATCTGCACACCTCTCAGCCTCTCTGCTGCCTGCATAATCTTTGAAGGCAGATTGCACCAGTCCTGGGACGCATAGGAACGTTCCCGCCCTTGGACATCATTCTTCCAACCAACCTTTTCTCCGTTTGTCCTAAACCCGTGCCCCATATTAAGCCTTATGTAAAAATTTACGGCCTTTTCAAAGCTATCTACCGGTACCGTAGCAAATGCCTTATCATAAACCTGCCGTGCATAGGGTGTGTAGTAAATCTCACGTGCCAGTCGTTCGGGATCTTTTTTTATCCACTCGAACAGATTCACTGCGTTGCCATCCAAGTCATTTACTGTTTCGATATTACTTCGAGGCTTATTAAATAGGACAGCACCGCTTCCAAAGAACGGATCCAGATAACTATGGTGCGTAGGAAAGAATTCTATAATCCATTTCGCAATGCTCCATTTGCTTCCTGGATACTTAAATATTGCCTTCATATCCTTCCTCCAAGTGCCCGATTTACTGTATCAAACAGAACACAAACATCCTACGCAGTCCTTGCTTTTCCCCTTAGATTCAAGTGCAATACATTCATCGGAATCTGTCTGCATACGCTTAGTCCATTTTTTTTACTACATATCCGTTTCTACTCAAATGTAAAATACATCTCTTAACACTGCCGCTTTCTCTAAATGCTTTTAATTCCCTGAGCCACTTTGCAAGTTGCTTATGTTGCATACCACAATCATTACAGTCTATTTTATCTTCGCAATGCTTTATTGCTTCGTCCAATGTCATCATACTATTTTTATTAGTGACAACATCTATTTCTGACTCCCGAAAGTAATACCTTGAATCTTCACGCTTTACGGGTTCGCAGGTATAACCTTTTATTTTATCTATTTCTTCTTCCACAATTTTGTATAATTTCCCAGTTCGTTTACTTTTTACAACATCACCAATTTTCATACATCCTCCTAACTTCCAGTTCGTCAACCCACTCCCTGTACTGCATACAGTAATAATAGAGTTCCAGAAAGCGGTGTTTACTGATCTCGTATTTCTTTTTGTTTATTGGCCTTACATCCGGCACTCCAATCCCTCCCCTAATCCTTTGCTTATACTCTTAACTCTCTTACTTAATATCATTATTTTCCTACTTCCTAAGTCCGTAAATATAATAATTTCTCATTCAAATGTTTTAAAAACTTTTTCATTTAAAACATTTTATATTAATGGTATAATATTGCCATCTTAACTGAAAAGGGGGTTAATTATGGGCATAATTACATTTACTTGTCCAAAATGCGGCACAACAAGACATATCACGCCAAATACCGGATTTGCTTGTACCGGATGTAAAACGAAATATTCCATCGGTCCAAATGGTGAAATCCGCAATGCACGTGCACCTAAAAAATAATATCTCCTAGCCACATGTTAATTCCCACACAATTTTCATGTGGCTCTCACACACCGTTTCATATCTATTAGTCATTTATCTACCGCTTTACGTTAATCCTCCGTTAATTTCAACGCCTACTGCCATCTGCGACATCTTCAATCAAATCCTATCCTCCCACTCTACTCCGATCTAATTTATTGTATCCACGCCTCTTGTGGCATATTTGCCAGAATCCTGTCTAATTCTTCAACTCCCTTACCCCATTGATATTTGAATCCCACTGATTCCTCCTCCGCTTTTTCAAACACATCCTCTATCCGTTTCACCATCTGTAGGTATCCTGTGTTTTGGTCTCGCAATATATCCATTGCTGCTTTCAGACAGTCGTACCTATACCGCAAAGCTATAAATGATTGGTATATGCGAAAACACTGTCTTGCTGCCGCAATTATTTCATCTTTTGTCAGCCTTTTTAGCACCTTTTTACTTTCATCCTCCGCAAACGCCTCTGTGCATGACAATCCAAAATAATCTCCCTCATATGCATCATATCCAAGAAGTCTTCCAAAATCTTCACCGGCTCCGATTGCCACAAAGAATTTATCAAAACAATCTGGTATCCATTCTTCATTTAAATCTCGCTGCATCTGGTCACACTCCGCGCATAGATCAGCAAACATCATTTTAAATTCATAGGCTTCATCTTCATTTCCATCCAAAGCGTTGAACAGAGTATCTTCGTCTGTATCACAATACCAGTGCACATCCCCACATTCTCCTTGGATATTCCACAGTTCCTCCTGGATACTATCCAGGTTCAGATTCCTAACTATAGGCTTTTTGTACCTTAGATTAAGCGCCTTCTGTCTTTTTGTTTCTTCTGCATCTACCATTATTATCACCTTATCTAACATCCAGAACTCTTTTCATGCTCTTTATCAATAAGAACCCGTAGTTGATTCAGCTCTTTGTCTATGCCAGCAAATTCCTCATCATATTGTGGTTTCCAGTTTATTCCAGATGTGATAAGTGTTAATTTTCGGTCTACCAGATACAAATATCTCAATACATCTTTTTCAATCATATTCTTTTCTCTACCTCCGCTAACTTTCTGTTTAGCTTATAACCCCAACCACAAAAAAATATATCATTCACACCTATCACTTAATACGTCGCCGGTAATAACAACGCCCACATACACCATGCTGATTTCGTAACATACACTCCGACCGCAACCGCTATCCCTGTTGCGATCCATGCTGCTGCCCTTGCCTTCTTATCATCCATGCAATTACCCCCTTTCTTGCGCCAGCGCAATTTCTTCATCAATCTCAAAACCCTATAAAATCAAACAAATTCATCTGGTCTTCTTTATCAAATACAAGCATTTCTTCTTTTGCCCTCTGATAAAAATTTCGGTCAATCTCAAAACCATATGCACTCCTGCCAAGTTCAAATGCCGCCCTTAACGTTGCACCGCTTCCAGCACATGGATCTATCACTACATCCCCCTCATCCGTAAATATTTCAATCAGCTTTTTTAACACCATAATGGGTTTTTGCGCAGGGTGAATCTTCGGTATTTCTTTCCCATCACGCTCCCAGGAAAACCAGTTAAAAATCATACGTCCTGTACCGCGGATGTTCTTACCGCTTTCATCAATCTGCAAGCCATTTCTGAATTTAGGTAATTTATCGCGGTATAGAAGTAATGCATATTCTGTCGCCCCCCACAATACGCATATTGGCTTTCAGCACTTGCGGACTGTAATTCTTACAGAATATCAATGGTATATAATGAATAAATCCATGTTTCACCGCCGCATCAATCAACGTATGAATCTGTTCAAATGCACAAAATACAATCATGCATGGGGAATTACTGCTTCTTCCCCTTGACACTGGTTTCATATCATCTTTCTTCAACATTTTTGAACAGAAGTGGAAATACTCATACAGGTTGAAATTATAATCCGAATGAAACGCCGCCTTCCCTGCAAGTTTGCTTTCTCCCTTTTTGCTGTCTCCGCCGTTATACCACATTGGATTGCTGCCATAGAAATTATTGCCTACGTTATAGGGGACATCCGCTATGATAAGCTGTGCCGGTGGAATTCCATATCTCTTGTAATTCTGCATAGAATCTCTATACAATTCACATTTAATTTTTTTCTTTCTCTGGTCCATTTCTTTTCATTCCTTGCAATCTGTATTTAACTTGATATCTCTCATATTTTCATTGGCATAAACCAATCCAATTTCCGGCGCTTCACATAACTCCTAAAATTTCCATATGTGCTATAAACTTTAAAATATTTTTCTACATATTCGTAGGTATCTTTTATCGACTTACCACTAAACAGCAATTCTTGTATGCGTGAATAATAAGGGTCAAACATACTCCGCCCTTTTTGATATCTATGACGCAATTTCTTCTCTGTCAAACCATCCTCCTTTCCCCTCCGGCAAAAAAAGCCGGAGGCTGCTTATCGGTTATCCTGATGCCTGTGATACAATGTGCATCCCCACCAGTGTTGATGCTATAACTTTTTTATTTCTTCATAAGGTAATCCCCGTGTATATCCATCCGCCATACTCACCCATACTATATCTGTAAAACCTATCCTTCCAAATCCATACACGTTCCCTTGGCCGGATATCTTTTTCCCGAAATCTTGTACATTGCTAAATCCTACAAGGTCTCCTCTTTTCAAATCCTTAAATTCATTGAGGTTCATATTCTCAAACCCTTTCTATCGCCATGATGCAGTAACCATCAACAATCCCCGTGTAATCTTCCAAAATGTAGGTCACAAGAACCTTGAGCATTTGCCCTGTAAATAGCCCCTCTGCATATTCCATCAACTCAAGAACATCCCCCTCTCGGTAATTCCGGTCATTTTTCTGGAGTTCAAACGTTTTTCTTCCGCTGCTAACCTCCTCAAAGAAGGTCCTTCCAATCTTTATTTTATGTACCTGGTGTCCGCCGTTTGGGGATTCACTTGGAAGTTTTTCCATCCTTTCTTCATCCGCCTGCTGCCTGAGTTTTCTCGCTGTTTCCCTGTCTATTCTATCCTGTTCTTCAGAATACCTCTGTTCTTCTGTTTTTTCAGTCTCCGCCTTATTGATATATTGGTCACACTTCCGGCAGGTGCCAGTCCTTACATTACATGTGGAATAGTTTTTACATGAATAACAGATAGATGTCATACTCTCTGGGTGTGGGGCTTGGTATTCGCTGCCTGCTGCCATCCTGGCTTCATTTCCTGCATTTTCTTCATGATGGCTGCCTGCTGCCGACTGGATCGGATCCTCTGCTTTGTCTGTCTCAAATTCATCTGACTTTTCACTATTCTGGGCTTCTTCTTCGGTGTCAGAATCTGACACCGGCTTTTCTTTTAATCCCTTGATTGTCCGATAAGTCAACTCCCCTGTGTTCTCCAAAATCTCCAGGGCTTTTTTCTGGTCATCCTCCGTCATCCCCGATAGCTCATAAACTGCGGAAAATGTAAGGCGGTTTTTATCCAGCTCTTTCTTGAAATCAGGAATCAGATTGTTATTCACAGCCTCTATCTGTGCTGCCTTTGTATTAGATATATTCAGCAGCTCTGCAATTACCTCCCGAATCCTGCCCGACTGCAGGTTATAGCCTTTCAGTTCAATACCGTTTGCTTTCATTTCTTCCAAAGTCTCTTTTAATTCATTTTCTTCCCTGAGCAGGGTCGCAACATCCTTATTTCGATGGCTGTTAGCTATTATCATAGCTACCTTTTCCTCATGGGATGTGGCAGGTGCAACGACATTGCATGTCACAAATTCAAACTCTTTATACCCTCGTTCTACCAGCAGACGCAGCGCACGCCACCGACGCTCACCGGAAATCAATTTATACTCACCAACGGCTTCAAGCGGCTCATACTTAACGACCAACCCCTCCAATAATCCGATTGCAAGTATCTCCCCTGCTTTCTGCTCAATATCTTCCTGTGGGTAAAAATTATCTTCATTGGCATAAATCTTGAAGATGGACAAATCCCTTGTCCGAAACCTCGCCCTTGGTTCTGTCTCATCTATACCGGCTTTCGTCTGTCTATTTAAAGCGTTCAATACTGTATATCCTGTTGCCATTTTTATACATCCCTCCCTTCGCCTTCTTCCAGTTCCTCCACAAGTTCAGCCACAACATCCCTGTAATCCTTTGAAGCGATACATTTAGGTGAAAATTCCGGAAGGGGCCGCGCCTCTATGGCCGCCCGTTCCGCAATCACAGAACGCCTTATGGTGGTTGAAAATACATCAAACCCTGATGTATTCTTTAACCAGTCCTCAAACTCTAAGGAGGTTTTATTTTTCTGCCGCATGGTCAGCAGCGCTTTTATGCGGAGAGCTGGATGAATCTGCTTTAGTTCTTCAATCTGTTCAGCCATATTCATGATTGCACGCACTTCATAACCGCCTACCTTTATTGGCACAATGACAAGCCCTGCTGCCATCAGGATGTTAATGACCACCATGTCAAACAATCTGCCGCAATCACAAATACAGTAATCGTAAGCGTCTGTAACCTCTCCCAGTGCATCCCTCAGACGGAAGATCTGGTTATCTTCTGATTTCATCAAAAGATTCATGTCCGTCTGCATGAGATATCCGTTTGCAGGAATCATATCTATGTGTGTGAACCTGGTCGCCTTAATTGTGTCTGTGGTATGAAAACTGCCGCCGACACTCACATGCTTCTCTAGCAATTCACTCATGCCGATTCCCTCTGGTTCATAGCATCCATATGTATCAGAGGTATCCCCTTGCTGGTCTCCCTCTATGATTAATACGCGCTTTTTTAATTCCTCACCTAAAATGTAAGCTATGGAATCGGCGCTTGTTGTCTTTCCGATCCCGCCTTTAGGCGACATGACCGCTATAATCTTCATAACCGTCCTCCTGTTCTTCTTCTGGCAGCTTTTCCCAATATGGCGGTATCCCTCCGTACTTCTCAAAAACCTGCTCCCAATCAGAATCTTCCCCTATGTGCTGCCAATATGTGTAGTCCGGTTCTTTCTGTCCGGATACCATTTCATAACCTGTGATAATCCATTTCCCAATCATGACCCTGTCATCCGTCCAGTAATTCCCTTCACTGTCTATATATACATCTATCAGCCATTTCCCACGCTTTACAGTCCCTTCATATTCCGTCCTCAAATGGTCTTTGTACAATTTCCTGCGGCATTTATATAACCTTGCCTCTTTAACGCACTTTTCAAGGTATTCCTGATATTCTGGATTCTTATTCCGGTTACTTATATCTTCTAAATAGTCCTGATAAAGCAGTTCTTCCGGACACTGTGCAAGATAATCCTGTATGTACCCCATCACTGGAAGCCCTCACTTTATTTTTCCATTTTTAATGATACTGTTGTTAGGGAACCCCATGCAGCACTCCCCTATCTTAATACCTGCCTCACGGCAAATGCCCCGCAGACCATCGCCTTCAATATTCTTTGGCAGTTCCAGGTATTCCGTTATTACGTTTACAGCGTCCTCCATGGTATAGCATGTGACTGCATAATGCCCTGCTGCCGCCATATCCTCAAGAAATTCTTTCTGCTTATCTGTCTGGCGGTTGTTTCCGTATTTCATCTCAATATATAACCCGCAGTAGATGCCCTTCGGATATGGAAGGCACAGATCGGATACTCCGGCCTTCACTCCCATCTGCTTTAACTTTATGGCTTCTTGTTTGTTCCTGCTGCCACCGTTCGGACAATGGTGTAGCCATTTTAATTCCGGATAGCGGCTTGTCTGGTGCTGCGCCCATTGTATAAGGCTAATCTGCTCAGTATCTTCACTTCTCTGTGCATATCTTAGATTCATTTCTTTTTCCTTCCTTTCGTGCCGCTTATAATCAATCTTCTATGTACCCCTTTTCCTGTATCCGTCCAATTAAATTTCATCCTTTAAATCCTCCTCTTTATTTGCACCAATGTATAAAATAAAAATTCATATCCATCCTCGGTAATCCCTTCGCTTACGCTTTCTTTATCCAGATACCACCCTTTCGGAACCCTGATATCTTTCCGGAACCGTTCTCCGCGCATAACCTTCTTTTTTGGCTTTGGCCGCTTGAGATTACGGCTACAGTTATATGCCTTCTTTTGTATCTGTTTATCCGTTCTCCTTGTCTTTTGATAATATTTAATGAAATACTCTGCCAGTCTCCGGTACTGCCCCGTATCATCCAAAGGTTTTGATGATACAAATCCATATTTCCACAACTTTTCTATCTTGCGCATATCTATGTCATTGATTACCATATGGATATGTGTCGCACCCCGATCCCCTACTTCAGTTGTCTCCACATACTTCATCTCCTGTCCGTCTTGCTTATAAACTTTACGCATATTCTTAAGGAGTTCCCTTCTGTGGGAGAGTAATGTGTCTATATCGGGAGGTCTGTTTTTTACCGCATAAGAAAATGTTACATATCTGCTCGTTTCATCGAAATTCTCATTCAGTATCCGTGTCAGCTTCCTTACCAACTGCCTGTCATTTACCTTCTGCTGCTTCTCTGAGGTCTCTTTCTCCTTCGGATTCCTCTTTTCTCCCTTCGGCTTGTACCTCTTTGTATAATACTTTGCTATCTCCTTCGTCCTTCCAGCCTTGCATATGCTCTTTATATAAGGCATCCATTACCTCCATGGTTCTTAAGATAATATACTTATCGAGTCTAAACGGGGGCTAAAATTCCCCCGTCTTTCTTGACTTTTCGCCCCACATATGGTACATTGGATACGTAGGTAATATACGTATGGGGGCGGAAGCCTTCGGCACATCTATTGGCCGTAGATGTGCTATTTTTTTGTGTTTTCTTCTTCATTAACAAGTAAAATGCTTTTGACAGACACTTCATAGGCAATCCTCTTTTCTGCCTCTGTCTCCGTTAATTTCTTCATGTATTCCCTACTCTGAATCCTTCCAACAATCTGGACATGCGCGCCAACTTCAAGCCCTGCTGCTAATTCCGCACCCTTTCCCCAACAGATGCATGGGATGTAATCCGACTCTCCATAAGGCCTATTTACAGCAAGCAGAATATCTGTAATCCTCCGGCCTAATGGCGTTTCGCGGTAAAGTGGTTCTTTACATATGTAACCGTCAAGAAAAATATGGTTTGCCGCGGCGGTGTCTGGTTCTTTCCCGATCAACTCTACCCCTTGTCCAAATATGAACAATTTAAGCCTTCGCTTATCCCCGTCTTGCTGGTTGTAAGAACGGTACTGCCCGTTTATCAGGACAAATTGCCCTGTGTATTCTTGTGACATATCAACAGATTCATCTGATATCACCAGCGGAAGTATGTCTATTTCACCGCTATTGCGTCTCACATTCACTTTTGCCTTGTAAAATTTTGTACCATGCGTCTCACATTTAAATACAAACGGGGATACAATATCTCCCATAATACTCACTTGGTTACTTTCAATAAATTCAACTGACATAATCTTAAAATTTTCCTTCCTTTGTATTGTCATCTGCTATTTCGCTATTAAAGCAATGATTAATATAAAAAATGCAAGTAAACTTACTACCGTGCTTGCGACCTGAACTAATTGATAAATCTTCTCGTACATGCTACCTCACCGCCTCTCTTATCCCCACGAGGCTTTCTTCGAGAAATGCCTTGTATGGCTTGTCCGACTGGTTATCGCCTCAAGAGGCGATTTTCTCTAATTCGTATTCAATCGTTACTCCTTCCTGTTCTTCAAGCAGCGATATCAACACTTGTATGATTTTTACCATATCTGGTTCCACTTGCACCACCTCTCTAATATCTATGTATAACTGGTTGTACTTGTTTCCTTTACTTTTATCTTCCTATTATTTATTGATAGGTAATGGTCTTAAGGACGTACCAAGAAAATCAAAAAATAATACTATACAATCTAATAGAATGACTACATCTTCTGCGCCGGCTACTAAATCAGCGTATTGGATACCAAATAGTAGCTCTTTCCTACTGGGCATGTTATTCCACCCAAATGACCATCCTCGTGTAAAAAATAGTTTAGACTACTCGTAACTATCAACCATCCTCCAAATAATTCGTTACGCATCTTTCTCCATCACAGCTTCTTCTCTGAATTAGTCCTTGATAAACTTTCTACTACTTGATATACTGTATTTAGAAAGAAGTTCCTAACTATGAATGAGGATTTTTCAAACATTAATTTATACCATTCCGAAAAAACGAAACTTTTTATTATGCGCTTTAAGAAATGGGTAACAGCCGATTTTCTTGGCCCGTCCTTAAGACCACTACTTAACAATAAATTTATTGTCTGTAATTACCCCTTCACCAATACAAACGAATCTCCAACGTTACATAAAAGCCTGTATACTTTAACTGACAGATATTTCCGTTACTGTGTTTATCGCCGTAACAAATTCTGGGATAGTAAAATCTGGCCCTTCATCATATCCGTTGCAGCTTCCGTTATTACTTCACTACTAACAACACTAGTATTATTAAAATTAGGACTGCAATAATCCTTCTATAGATACACCTGCGCCTATAAAGCATTTAAAAAAACTTTTCTTCTTCTTCCGATATTCCATATAACTCAAAAAATCCGTCACGTTTCTCCACGCCTCCCCCTCCTCCGTCTATGATTGTCCTTACATTCATTACTATTATCGCTATTATTATCAGTATCGCAGCTATTGTAGTACCCTTAATATATTAATCACAAACGCCATTACCGATGTTGCCAGTGCAATTAATGGCAATATCGGTGGTTTCCATCTATCCTCTCTATTCACCTCACATCACCTCCAATACCCTGTGCCTTACTCTAATTTCTCATACCACCTTAGGTTTTATTCCATATAGTTCATTCGGTTCTACCTCAAGGGCATTTGCTATTTTTATTACATCTACATCCGTAATAATTTTTCTGCCATTCAACATATTGCTAAATGTCTTAATATTATATCCAGCTTTCATTCCGATTGCGCCCTGTGCCAAACAGCGCATTTTTATAATTTCTTTCACATTTGCTGCTATAGCTGATTTCACCATTTCACCTCCAAACTCAAATTTCTTTAGTTTAAATGTAATATATATCAAATTTCTTTAGTTGTCAATATTTATTCTAAAGTTTCTTGAATTTTTATCTTTACATATTAAGACTTGTGATGTATATTGAAATAGAAAGAAGGTGATTTATTGGGAATCGGCAAACGTATTAAAGAAGCTAGAGAAAATTTAGGTCTTACTCAAACCGAACTTGGAGAATTGATTGGGGTAACTGGTTCAGCTATTACTAATTACGAAAAAGAAACCAGTCATCCCAAAGAATCCATAATGTATAAACTGTTTGATGCTCTAAATGTAGACGCAAACTACCTTTTTCAAGACGTAGTCAATATTCCAAAAAAAGTAAACGATGTAACTTTATCTGAATTTGAGCATATAAAAAAATACCGGATTCTTGATTCTTATGGTCGGGATCTAGTAGATATGGTGCTTAATAAAGAAACTGAACGTATGGAAGCACTAGAAAAAGATTCACAAAAAGATTCAGAGCCTTTAGAATTTCCAACTTTGGATTCTGAACACTTAACCAGAACCCTCAATTACTACCAACGGCTCGCTTCTGCCGGAACCGGACAGATTGTTTTCGATGATGTGCCTGTAGACTTGATTGAAATCCCTGACATACCAAAATATGACAAGGTCAAATACGCCATCGGAGTTAATGGAGACAGTATGGAACCGCTTTATTACGACGGTGATATTCTTCTGGTAGAACCGATGCAGGATATAAGGGTGGATGATATAGGTCTGTTTATCGTTGATGGGGAGTCCTTGGTAAAAAAGCGTGGAAAGAAATCCTTGATTTCTCTTAATAAAAAGAAACATTATCCAGAGATTCCTATTACCGAGGAAACACGTTGTCTAGGTCGTGTTGTTGATAAAATATCAACATCCAATAGCTCTTTAGACAAACAAAATGAAATTTTTAAACAGTTTAAGGCTTTAGAAACCCAAAATGCGGCTTACGCAGAACTAAACGCAGAAGATATCTCTGCTCTGGAAAAAGGAAGGGACTTACTTTGGGCACAAGCGCTTGGAATTGATAAAAAGGAGAGTAAAAATTCACCAGATATATCTACACTCGATCCAAAAGATTTAGCTGCATTGGAACGCGGAAAAATTAAAATGTTTAAGCCTGAGAAAAATGCATAACTGGAAAAATTTGGAGTATTTGCAAAATTCTATACGGTGCTAAAATGTATATATAATTATACAGTAGGTGATATATATGCATTTTCATAAAAAGGAAAACCGTAGAAAACGTCCTTTAACCAAGGAGGAGGAAAAATTTATCAAATTCTCCGCTTATGACGCGCTAATAGAATTTGATGCAAAAGACCTTCCTGTTTTTCCTGATTTTTGCCAGATCATTGATTCCACTATCTTCATTTTTCCGATGCAGTTCGTGGCGGAGAAAGAAGGACATGCGGAGGACTATTTTTCTGCTGGAGGTAGTGGGGTCGTAATGTATGTTCGCGAGACAGGACACTACATCATTTTATACGATGAACAACTGGACTCAGAGCAAATACGCTGGACATTATCTAAATTGGTATACTATATAAAATCTGGCAATTTAGAAAGCTGTCCAAATATTTTCCACTATGCCGATCACGGCGACTCACTTGAACACTGTACGGCGTTTGCATACCAGTTCACTTGTCCAGACATTGTACTGCATGAATGTGGGATACAGGAGGCCAACGAAATCATAAAACATTGCCAGATACCTTTTTCCTATGCAAATATGAAAAGCCGTTTATTAAAAATGGCGACAAACTCAAAGTCTTTACAATTTGCAGAGAAAATTTTGAAAAAGAATTTTTCTGGATACATAAGCCAGATTCGGCAGAAAACAGGGCTATTTGATTCGCCTAACATAAATAATAACTCTGAGTACTTTCATGAGTCAGAATAAATGTCCCAGTGTTTATATAAATATTCTTAATGTAAGGTCTAACAAAAGAGAAAGAGAGGATATACTATGGATGAAAAGTTAAAAGAAACGCCTCAAGAAGCTCAAACTGAAATAGCTTCTACTAGATTACCGAGTATCCTTCGTAGCTTTAGGGGCAAACCGCGGTTAATTGTGGAAATAGTAGGTATTATTTTAATATTGTCCCTTTCTACTTCACTATCTGGGAAAATATCAAAAGACGATTATGAGTCCTTAAAAAATAACTATGAGTCTTTACAAATCGACCATGAAACTTTGGAGGGTAAATATAACTCCCTACAAACCAAATACAACCAAACTACATCTGATTTGGAATCTGCAAAAACAACTTTAAATGATACACTTTCTGCCTATGCCGAATACCAGACACGGATGCAACCTTTTGATTCGCTAACAGACGAAGAATTAAATACTGTTGCTTCTAGGATTACCCAAACATTAGAAGAAAAACAGGCGGAAGTTCAAGCAGCCGCACAAGCTCAAGCAGCCGCGCAAGCTCAGGCGGAAGCCCAAGCAGCCGCACAAGCTCAGGCGGAAGCTCAACAACAAGTCCAAGGAAGTATGGTCTGGATTCCACGATCAGGTTCAAAGTATCATAGCCGTTCCAGTTGTAGTAACATGAAAGGGCCTACACAGGTAACCTTATCTCAAGCCCAGGCATCCGGCTATGAACCTTGTAAAAAATGCTATTAAACAAAGATGGCTCTCTTAACATTTATCCCAATGATGAGTTAATCAATATAGGAGGGAAAGTGTTGGGGAAAATATAACCACTTCGACATTTATATAAATTTTTCAATGTAAGGTCAGGCAAAAAAGAAAGCGCGAAAAACTTATAAAGAAAAAAAGAATCATTTTGTAACTATTATAAATAATAAATTATGTACTCATTTCATTGACACGTAATATATTATGTATTATTATATATACATAAGGAGGAAGCCATAGTGAAAAGTTACTCATCAAGAGAAGTGCTGAAAATGCTCAAAGACGATGGCTGGTATGAAGTTGGCTGTGACGGAGACCATCACCAATTCAAACATCCAACAAAAAAGGGACGTGTTACAGTTACTCATCCAAGAAAAGATATTCCACTTGGAACACTAAAGAGTATTTCAAAACAATCAGGGGTTATCTTTGCATAGACTCATCTTCTCTTGAAAACTACAGATTGGAGGAATAATCATAGTGAAAGACAGATATTCTTATGTTGCTGTATTTGATTATGCAGAAGACGGGATTAATATTGAATTTCCAGATTTAGAAGGATGTTGTCCCTGCGCCGACAAAGACGATACTGATATGGCATTTAAAAACGCGCAAGAGGCTCTCGGATTACACATCTGGGGAATGGAACAGGACGGCGAGACACTCCCCGTTCCATCATCCATTACAGATATTGAGTTATCCGAAAATCAGATTCCAGCGCTTATTCATGTTTTCATGCCGCCGATTCGTGAACGTATCAACAGCAAATTTGTTAAGAAAACGTTATCCCTTCCCGCCTGGCTTGCGGCCCAGGCTGATAAGGATGGGGTAAACTGTTCAAAATTATTTCAAAATGCATTAATTGAATATCTCGGAATTAAAAAACCAGCACAACCTTTATAATGTAAGGTCAAACAAAATGGGACGGAATACTTATGAGAAAAATAATAATTGTTTTACTATTGTGTGTATTTTCTATTGATTTAACAGCTTGCAGTAACAATGGAGTTGACACTCCCAAAGAGTCTATAGAAAAAAACAATGAATATAACATAGAAGATTTTGGCCCTCTATATGATAAAACTAACAAGCTCTTTGAAAAAGAATCTGAATATTTAACTAAGGAAGAACTGGTTGGAGATAAAGCCTATTCTATTTATGAAAAATGTTCAAAGGAAATCGGACTACCATTTAATGAAACAATTACTTTACGAGGGAAAAAAGAAAGTTCTCTCTCTGGTTTTAATATAACCTCTGCGGACGGTGAATATTCTATTAGTTGCTTTTTTAGTGAAGGAACTCCGAACGATAGTTTATTTATAAAAGATGGGGAAAATATTGTAGTAAGTGGCGTTTTTTCAGAAAATGTAGATTCTTATGGATGTTTAACCAATGTAACTATAGAATTGCCCCAAAATATTGATATTATCTATGAAAATAACATTGACAGTGTACTTTCCGATTATGAAAATATTTCTGGAACAAGTATTGTACAAGGCGAACTCGATTCGATTCTATCTTTAGAAGAATTTGAACATGGCATAGAATTAATGAGTTATGCAACCTACGAACACCAAGATAACTATTTTGATACCGTTGCAAGTTTAAAAGGCGAAGAAGGGTCAATCTTTTTTATGTATAACAAAGAAAACTACACAGATTTAAAAGTTGGTGATAAAGTTGTTATATCGGGATTCGTAGATGATCTTATCCATGTGACAGATATCGACGGGAAAATAGAGGTCATTAGTGGATTAATGGGTAATATCTATGAAATTTACATATTTAATTGAATGGATAGTTTCCCAAAACAATGGAATTTAGATTAGAAGGTATTACATGTACAAATATAAACGTATTATTTATTGGTCCGATGATGACAACGCTTTTATCGTGGAAGTGCCTGAATTTCCCTGCTGTATAGCAGACGGTAAAACTATCGAAGAAGCTATTGCTAATGCTGAGGTCATTATAAAGGAATAGATAGATGTCACCCTAGAAAGAGGACTTGAAGTCCCAGAACCTAAGGGACGCTTAATGTACGCTTAATAGCAAGAAATAAGCATCAACGAAGATCAAAAATGGGGAAGATATAACCACTTCAGCGTTTATATAAATCTCTCATTGTAAGGTCTAACAAAAGAGAAAGAGAGGAATATATAAATGAAAGACTTGGCTATAATTGGACGTCTTATCGCATTTGTAGTTTTTCCAATCGGATTGCTTTTTTTATTATTCAACCTATGTATTGGACTCTTGATTATAATAGCGAGTATTGTCGTGTGGAATATTTGTGGGTATTATCTAACTAAAAACGCAATTTAGAAGATCAACTTAAAAGCGAAATAGAAAAAATTATAGGTAACAAAATAACAGCATTTTTTATGAATGGAAAGTTATATAGAGTAAGCCCTCCAAATAGCGAAAGCTATTATGATGCAAAATATATAGTATCAGATAATAAACTATATGACTTGGAAAATATTGAGGATATTACAAGAATACCGATACCAGAGTTTAAACAAATGGGACACGATAACTATGGTGTAACCGGATTATTAGATTATGTCTTGCGAATGAAGGCCGGCGCATTTTATAACAGAAAAGAAAAAGAGCTGTGTTCTGCTTGCTTATGGAAAGCAACAGAAATGATGTTCTGTGATTCTTTATGTTCTTGGAGTAAACGAGATTATATTAGGTTGATATATTGGCACATGGATCTTGGCATGGATGATGAGGCAGAGCGTGCAAAAAAATACCTAGAGAGTAAAGGCATGATATTTACAGAGCATGAAATACGAGAAAGGAAATATGCTTCTTCCATGCAGTCAAAAAATCCAGTTCAAAGGAAACATGAAAAACCAAAAGATAAGATAAGTCAAATCGAAAAAGAACACATCATGGTTAAAAATGTGACAACTGATGATATGCAAAAATTGAATATGCCATTTGTATGCAATACAGAGATTAAGAAAGATATACGCGAAGAAGGTCATCCATTTGCATATATGGAAATATTGGGGGAAAATATCAGCATTGTCAAGGCTGAAATCAAAAAAATGAATGCGGTAATAAAAGAAAGTATAAAGGCATATTCATCAATACCACAAGATTTAAGGATCCCTGAGAATGAGATTGTTTTTCAACCCCAAAATTACGGATATACACGGATAATGTGTACTCCTAAAACATTTACTGGGAGACCCTCAAAATATCCTTATTCGTTATTTTTTTGTACCGACCTATCAAAATCTGGGAATACTAGACACGGAGAATTGTACTATGGAAAAGACGGAACTATTCAAAAAGCAACCGTTTGTTTTTGGGAAAATAGTAATGGATTCTTTTTAAACTTCAAAATGATAGATGGAAAGCTAACATTTACAGGCTTGGGACAAAATAAACCGGAATGGTAAGGTTGGTGATAAACGCATTTATATGAATTTATCCAAATTTTAAGAATAGTTATAGAAAGGACGTGACAACATGTCAATGCCACAGGAACGCATTTATACATCTGAAGACTACTGGAACCTTCCAGAAGGCCAGCGGGCGGAACTGATTGACGGAAAGCTGTACGCCATGACGCCGCCAAACTTTATACATCAGAAAATTAGCTTCTCTCTTGCCCGTAAGATTGCGGATTATATAGATACCAATAAGGGAAGCTGTGAAGTTGTTCCTGCACCTTTCGCAGTAAATCTTGATGCAAATGATAAGACATGGGTTGAACCCGATATATCCGTTATTTGCGATAAGTCAAAAATCACAGAAAAAGGTTGTAAAGGCGCACCGGACTGGGTGGTTGAAGTAGTCTCTCCAAGCACCCAGAGCAGAGATTATCTTAAAAAATTATGGCTTTATCAGAATACCGGAGTCCGTGAGTACTGGATCGTAAACCCAATCATGAAAAATGTACAGGTTTATACTTTTGGCGACGAGGGGAATTCCTCTCAGTTTTCTTTTGATAATGAGATATCCTCTCACACATTTAATGGCTTAACTATTAAAATCGCAGATTTACTATAACGTAATACGCCTCTGAAAAGCCGTCCCTTTCACCAGGAACGGCTTCACAGAGGTGTATCCAAAGATGTACAGCCATAGTTTATCACAGACACATTGTATCATCTTCGGTGACAGACAGCAAGAGACTGTCTGTTATTTTTTATACTATCTTTACATAAAATAACAAAAGGAAGTGATAATCATGACGCAGAAAGTCATTCGCAGCGCAATCTATATCCGTGTCAGCACGGCTGAACAGATGGTTCACGGTAAATCCCTGCAGGCACAACAGGAGTGTCTGGAACGCTATGCCCATGAGCATAATATGACAGTGGCAGGCATTTACGCTGATGAAGGCAAAACGGCACGTAAGGAGTTAAAAAAGCGCAAAGCGATACATTCCCTGCTTTTAGATGTAAAGGCAGGGGAAATTGATACGATACTATTCTGGCGGTTAGACAGATGGTTCCGTAACCTTTCAGACTTCTACAAAGTTCAGGATGTTCTGGATGAATACGGCGTCAACTGGATATCCGTATCCGAGCCTGGCATCAATATGGAAACACGCGATGGGCGGCTCCAGCTCAATGTTGTCCTTTCTATTGGACAAAATGAAGTAGATACCACCAGTGAGCGTATTCGATTCGTTAATGAAGCTTCGATTCGTCAGGGAAAACTTATTTTCGGTAATGCCAACATGCCTCTTGGCTATAAAGCTGATGTTGTGGATGGCAAGAAGTGTATGGTCAAGGACCCTGAAGCCGAAGCAATGGTTAATGATTTCTTTTTGTATTTTAAAACACATCAATCAAAAACGGGAACTGTGAAATACATGCAGAATACATATGGAATAGATTTTTCTTATTCTATGCTTCGTACCATGCTGAGCAGCGAATTTTATAAGGGGACTTATCGAGGATTTCCTTACTGCCCTGCCTACCTGACAGAGCAGGAATGGGAAGATATTCAACAGATTGCTCATAAAAATATTAAACAGACTCCTTCCGGAAGAATCTATCTGTTTTCCAGCCTAATGCGCTGCCCTGAATGTGGCCAATTATTATGCGGTACCGGATGTTCTTCAATCATCAACAGAAAGACCCGTGAGAAGCGTACATATTGTTACTATCGCTGCAACCGCGCGGCAATCGACAAATTATGTAAAAACCGTCACAGAGTAAGCCAAAACTTGATTGAACAGTATTTACTTGACAATCTTGAGGACGAATATAGAAAATATCGGATGCGCTGTGAAAAGATTGAAGAAAAAAAGAAAAAAATCAAAAAATCAAAAACACCTGAAAAACTCCAACGTGAATTAGAACGGTTGAATCTTCTTTTTCAGAAGGATCGGATTGATTGGGAATATTATAACAAAGAATATGACCGGATTGAGAATGAATTGAAGGAGTTGTCCCCGATCCAGCCGGTAGAGCAGCGCGATTACTCCCATCTGGAAAAAATCTTAGACACCAATTTCAAGTCTATGTACGGGAATTTGACACCTGAGAATCGCCGTGCTTTCTGGCGGTCTACACTCAAAGAGATACACCTGAAAGATGACTGCACGGTTAATTATATAGATTTTTTGTAAAATGTCTTGTATTAACTATATGGTTCCATTTGGTGCCGACAAAACAATGACCGCCGTAATCTCCGGAAGCGCAGACATTGGCTTCATGGGCTCAGAAGCTTCCATCTATACTTATAACGAAGGCGCCAACGACTATGTGGTGAACTTCGCGCAACTGACACAACGCGCCGGAAACTTCCTGGTGGCACGGGAGGAGATGCCGGATTTCACCTGGGACGCCCTCAGGGGAACAAACGTTCTCGGCGGACGTAAAGGCGGAATGCCTGAAATGGTATTTGAATTTATCCTAAAACAACACGGCATCGACCCAGCCAATGATGTGAACATTGACCAGAGCATCGACTTCGGCTCCACAGCCGCCGCATTCGCAGAAAATCAGGGCGACTTCACAGTTGAATTCGAGCCAGGAGCAACAACCCTGGAAAAAGAAGGCAAGGGCTACGTCGTAGCCTCTCTGGGAACCGACAGCGGCTATGTTCCCTACACCGCCTTCTCAGCAAAGAAAAGCTACATGGAGGACCACCCCGAAATAATCCAAGGCTTCACCAACGCTCTGCAAAAAGGCATGGACTACGTGCAGTCACATACACCGGAGGAGATTGCAGCCATCATCGCGCCTCAATTCAAAGAGACAGACCAGGAAACCATCACCACCATCGTCACACGCTACTACGACCAGGATACCTGGAAAGAAAATCTGATTTTTGAAGAAGAAAGCTTCAATCTCCTTCAGGATATCCTTGAGGAAGCCGGAGAACTAAGCGAACGCGCCCCATATAAAGATCTCGTAACAACAGAATTTGCCGAAAAAGCAACGAAATAACCCCACATAATAGCAGCAAATTCTACCTAATATGGTAATATCCAAAACAGGGGACTGTCGAACGACAGTCCCCCAATAGTATTTCCATTCAACAACGCCAATGCTTTTGCTGCGCTCTTATCTCCGGTTCTGCTCCTCCACAAGATGGGCGGCCCCGTACATTTCTCTTAACCTTGGCTTCTCAATCTTCCCTGTCGCGTTACGCGGCACATCTGCAAAAATCACCTTCCTGGGGCGCTTATATCTCGGCAGCTTCTTACAGAACTGACTGATATCCTCCTCCATACAGATTACCCCTGGCTTCAACGAGATAATCGCCGCCGCAATCTCTCCCAGCCGTTCATCCGGCAGCCCGATTACGGCAACATCCAGAACCGCTTCATTGGTACGCAGGAAATCTTCAATCTGCACAGGATAGATATTCTCACCACCGCTGATAATCACGTCCTTCTTACGGTCAACCAAGAAAATAAAGCCATCCTCATCCTCCATGGCCATATCGCCCGTATAAAGCCATCCGTCATGGAGCACCTCTTCTGTCGCCTTCTTGTCATTAAAATATTCCACCATAACCCCAGGGCCTTTGACCGCAAGCTCTCCAGTCTCTCCCTGCTTCACAGGGTTCCCGCCTTCATCAATAATCTTGGTCTGCCAGCCAAACCCAGCCTTACCTATGGCGCCTACTTTATGAATATTCTCCACTCCAAGGTGCACGCATCCCGGCCCAATAGATTCACTCAAGCCATAGTTGGTATCATACTGATGATGAGGGAAATATTCCTTCCAGTGCTTAATCAGACTCGGCGGAACCGGCTGAGCCCCGATATGCATGAGCCTCCACTGTTCAAGCTGGTACATCTCAAGCTTTACATCCCCGTTATCCAGAGCCAGCAGAAGATCCTGAGCCCAGGGAACCAGAAGCCACACAATGGAACACTTCTCCTCTGAAACAGCGCGCAAAATAAACTCCGGATTAGTACCCTTTAACAGCACAGCCTTCCCGCCGGTTAAAAAGCTTCCGAACCAGTGCATCTTCGCCCCTGTATGGTACAACGGCGGAATACATAGGAATACGTCGTCCTTGGTCTGCCCGTGGTGGTTCTGCTCTACCTTGGCAGAATGCACCAACGCCTCATGGGTATGTAAGATTGCCTTGGGAAATCCCGTAGTACCCGATGAGAAATAGATTGCCGCATAATCATCGTCATTAATATCAATCCTTGGAGATTGGCTAGAGCAGTTAGCTGAGTGCATGGTATAATCCTCCGCAAACCCCGGACAGCCATCTCCCACATAGTACAAAAGTCGGTGCTTGCTGATATTGTCCGCAATCTCCTCCACACGGCCGATAAACTCCGGCCCGAACACCAGCACGTCCACCTCTGCCAATTCCACGCAGTACTGAATTTCCTCCGCCGAATACCGGAAGTTAAGGGGCACCGCAAGAGCGCCTGTCTTCAAAATCCCGAAATAGATGGGAAGCCACTCCAGACAGTTCATCAGCAGGATTGCCACCTTATCTCCCTTCTTAATCCCCCGTTCCAAAAGAAGGTTGGCAAAACGGTTTGATTTCTCGTTAAAAACATTCCATGTAATCTCCCGCCTGTAATAAGAGGCACGCACAGGCTCAATCAGCTCGTACTCCTTCCATGTCACACGTCTGGTCTCCGGCATCTCCGGATTAATCTCCACCAGACAAACATCCTCTCCGTACAGACGGCAGTTTTTCTCCAAAATATCTGTAATTGGCATTGGAAAACCCCTTTCTCGCGCTTTAATGCTTTTACTCATTAAAGTACATGATACATAATCCAAGAAAAAAAGTCAATGCCTAAATCGCTTTACTCAATTACTATTATTGAAACTTTATTACTGAATGGTATTGCTGAATTGCTTTTTATTGAATTGCTTCCCTGCGCGTCTGCTTCTTATACTGCTGCCGGTATTCCCTGGGGGACATTCCGTAAACACCCTTAAACGCTCTGGAAAAATGCAGCAGGTTTGGATAACCCACAGACGCACCCACATCGCCAATCGGCGCATTACTCGCCGTAAGCTCTGCCGCAGCCCTCTCCATGCGGAAGCTGATTAGAAATCTCTGAGGGGACTGCCCTGTAATTGATTTAAAAACCTTGCCAAAATAACTCCGATCCAGCCAGCACTGTCTTGCCAATTCTTCTACTGATATGTGCCGGAAATAGTTTTGTTTAATGTACCGAACCGCACCCTCCACATACTCCTCGCTGGTGCGGCCTTCTGTCGCCTGCCGCCGAAACTTAGACGTCCGAATCAGGCTGTCCATAAAAAGATAGAGATATCCCGTCGTCCGAAGGGGGCATTCCTCCTCGCTTCTTACCAACTCCATCATACTGGAAAAAAGCTCATCTCCTCCTCTTGGATCTTCGGGAAAATATACTGGCTGGTCAGAGGACAAGCCGGACATAATCACATACTCTTCAGCCCTCAGCCCTCCAAATTCCACCCACACATATTCCCACTCCCCGTCCGGAGACACTTCGCTGTTCTCCTCCGGTCCGATTAAAAACCCAGTCTTTTCAGACAGCGCGTGAAGGCAAGATGGTTCTTTTTCTATTCGCAAAACGCCTCTGCCTGAAATGATGTAACAAAAAAGATAATGACCGCCAGATTCATACTGCTTGATCTGTAGCGGACATCGTTTTTCATACCCGCATCGATAGATCGACAAATCCATAAAGCTTCCCACTCCTTAATTTGTATTATTAGGTTTTGCGTAACACATTTATTTGGCAATATTATAAACATATTAACTGCCGTTTTTCAAGAGTTTTTTATCATAAAAGAAATATAATATTACAAAACTACCTGTCTATAATCTTGTTCTTCTGCCTGTACTCCCGCGGCGACACCCCATATACCCCCTTAAATGCCCTGGAAAAATGCAAAAGGTTGGGATAACCCACAGACAGCCCAATATCGCTGACCGAATCGTCGCTGATAATCAGAGCATCCGCCGCCTTGGTCATCCGGTAACGGATTAAGAACTCCTGGGGCGACTGCCCTACCACCTTCTTGAATACCTTTCCGAAATAGCTGCGGTCTAACTGACATTTTTTTGCAATATCCTCCACCGTAATATCCTGGTCATAGTTATGCTCAATATACACCACCGCCTCCCTTGCATAGAACTCGCTGAGCTTCCCGCCCTGAAGCTGCTTCTTAGACGCAGAGTACTTAATCAGGCAGTCCAAAAATAAATAAAGATGCCCAATCATCTCCATATTGGAGGCGTTCTGGCTTTTCACAATGGTGAGCATCCTCTCCTGAAGGGTCTCCCCATACTCTGGAGACGCCAGACGATACACAGGCGACTTGTGTGACAGCCCCGCAAGCTCTACGCACTCCTTGGCCCGAAGCCCGCCGAATTCCACCCATACATACTCCCATGGCTGGTCATTGTCCGCAAAGTAGGTAGTGACATGTCCCGGCTCGATAAGAAATCCGTTCCCTGCTTCGATGTTATGGGGAACCGCCTCCCCCCTCTCGTCGTTGGCATGCAGACATCCCTTTCCTGAGATTACATAATGGAACAGATAATTATTCCGCACGTAAGGTCCAAAAGAATGTAGTGGTTCACACTTCTCATACCCATATTGGTATATTGTCAGGTCCATAAAACGCTCGTCCTGAAACACAGAAAACAAATGATTCGTCATTTTGCGTTTCCCCGCCTTTCTGATAGTTTCCTGGATTTTCGTGATATTGCTCAAAACTCACCCCCTTTTTTTATAAAAAATCACGAAAATTCATTTATTTTTAATATTATATACCATAATACGTCTATACTTCAATATTTTCTTCATTATCTCGCATTATGATAAAATCCCGCCTCATCTAAACATTTACCTTTGCATAGCAAACTGCTATCATTTTACCAGTAAATACATAAAAATTCATGCAACTTAACGAAAGCATGAAGGAAAAAGGAGAGGTGTGGAATGAAAAAGAGAGTAATTGCCACAACACTTGTGGCAGCAATGCTGATTGGGACCGCTTTTTCAGCTAGTGGCTGCAGCTCCGAAGGCAGCTCTGACGGAAAAACCCATATCACCATGCTTCAGTACAAGCCGGAGGCTGTTAAGGCTTTCGAGAAGATGGAGGCCGAATTCAATGCGACACATGATGATATCGTGTTGAAGATCGAGTCCCCCAACGATGCCATGACTGTACTGAAAACACGTTTGATCAAGGAGGATGCTCCGGACATCATCGGAATCGGCGGTGACGTCAACTATTCAAACTTCCTTGACGCCCAGATACTGATGGATATTTCAGATTTTGAAGGGCTTTCCCTGATCAAACAGGCCTACCTGGACATCGACAAGAACCTGGAATTCGTTCCGATGGACGGCGTATACGCTGTTCCTTACGTGGCAAATGCCGCAGGCGTACTCTATAACAGAGAGATGTTCAAGAAAAACAAGTGGGAAGTTCCAACCACATGGCAGGAATTCATGGATCTGTGCGACGAGATAAAGGCTTCCGGACAGCAGCCTTTATACTTTGGTTACAAAGACGTATGGACATGTCTGGCGCCATGGAACGCACTTGCCTGTGACCTGGCTCCTGCAGATGTCTGCCGTCAGGTAAACAAAGGCGAAACGAAGTTTATCGACGAGTACCCGGAAGTTGCCGAGAAGATGCTTGAACTTCTTGACCATGCACAGGACGATCCGTTTGCGTACAACTACAATGACGCATGTACTGCATTTGCAAACGGTGAATCCGCAATGTACTGTATCGGAAGCTACGCTGTTCCGCAGATCCAGTCTGTAAATCCAGATATGGATATCGATTCCTTCGTTATGCCGGGATGCGACAACGCAGATGATAACGTCCTGAACTCTGGTGTTGACCTTCAGTTCTGCGTTACAAATCAATGTAAGAACAAGGAGGCTGCCTATGAGGTACTTGAGTTCATGTTAGAGGACTCTACCATCCAGACATACTTAGACGATCAGAATGCCGTTCCTTGTAAAGACACAGAATTCGAGCTTTCACCGACTCTTGACGGCATGGTTGACTACATCAATGAAGGCAAGATGGTTGACTACCAGGATCACTACTATCCGGCAGAGATGAGTGTGGACGCCCAGATCCAGACCTTCTTATTAGACGGCGACGTAGAGAAGTTCCTGAACAAGTTCGACACAGACTGGATACGTTACAACCGTGACATCATCCGCAAAGTACAGGAATACGAGGAAAAGGGAGGGAATGAATAATGAATAAAAAATTAAGCAGAAACCAGACCTTTTTATTAATTACAGTTCCGATCCTGGCATTGTTCTTCTGCTTCAACACTCTGCCACTGATCAAGGGCCTGATCTACAGCTTCACGAACTTCAAAGGCTTCGGAAGCTACGACTGGGTAGGTATGCGTAACTATGCCGATTTATTTACGGACGCCCGTGTAGGGAAATCCTATCTCTTTACCTTCAAATTCGCAATTTTGGCAACTGTCCTGACCAATGTAATCGCTCTGCTCCTTGCATTGGGATTAAATGGTAAGATTAAGGCCAAGAGCGCATTGAGGGGTATGTATTTTGTTCCGAGAATCCTTGGCGGACTGGTTGTAGGTTACATCTTCGGATACATTTTCACCTACATCCTGCCTGCACTGACAGGAACCGGAAGTATGCTTTCCAACACCAAGACCGCATGGATTGCTATCGTAATCGTCGCTGCATGGCAGTCTATTGCACAGACCACTCTCATCTATATCTCCGGTCTGCAGACCGTTCCAGAGGATGTATATGAGGCAGGCGCCATCGACGGCGCTACCGGATGGTTAAGCTTTAAGTCCCTGACTTTCCCGCTGATCATCCCATTCTTCAGCATTAACATGGTATTAAGTATGAAAGACTTCCTGATGGTATTCGACCAGATCATGGCGTTGACCAAGGGTGGTCCTGCACAGAGTACTGAGTCCATCTCCTACCTGATTTACAACAATGGTATGGGCGGCGGACAGTTCGGCTTCCAGAGCGCTAACGCAGTAATCTTCTTCATCGTAATCGTTGCGATCTCTGTAGCTCAGCTTACTATTACAGGAAAGAAGGAGGAACAGTTATAATGAAACAGAAAAATAAAGTTGCGGCTACCACTAATTGGCCGCTTACCATCCTTTTGATTGTTGGCTGTCTGACTGTTATCTTCCCGCTTTACATGGCGCTGGTGATTGCTTTTAAGAAGCCGTCAGAGATGACCAACGACATTGCCGGAGCGTTAAGCCTTCCAAAATCCTGGAGCCTTGAGAACTTTGCAGAAGCAATGCGCGTCACAGACTTCTGGCACTCTCTGGGATACAGCGTTATGATTACAGTCGTAACCGTAGTACTTGCCATCTTAATCCACTCTCTTGCCGGATATGCAATCGGAAGAAGTATGGCTAAGAGCAAATTCTACAAAGTGTCTTACCTTTACATCGTAAGCGGTATGTTCGTACCTTTCGCCATCCTGATGATGCCTCTGGTAAAGCAGACTGCGCAAATGGGTATTGACAACTGGTTCGGAGTTATTATATGCTACCTTGTGTTCTATATGCCGATGAACGTAATGCTTTACTCCGGCTACTTAAAGAACATTCCAATCGCACTGGAGGAGGCTGCCTTTGTGGACGGCGCTACTACATGGTCTACATACTGGAAGATTATCTTCCCGATTATGACGCCAATGCACGCTACGGTTGCCGTACTGACAGCCCTGGGAACCTGGAACGATGTCATGACACCTCTTGTTATTATGTCCGGTACAGGAGTCAACACATTGCCTTTAGCACAGTTGACATTCCAGACACAGTTCGGTACGAACTACAACCTGGCATTTGCCTCTTACCTGCTGGCGCTGTTGCCAATCCTGATCTTCTACCTGGTATGCCAGAAGCAGATCATCAACGGTGTCGTAAACGGTGCGGTAAAATAATTTCAAACTACACTTTTCAATGGGGGCAAACTTATGGCGATATTATTTGACAGCACAAACCGATTATTTACATTACAGACAGACCATAATATGTACCAGATGAAAGCAGACAGGTATGGAGTATTACTCCATACCTGGTTTGGTATGAAGGGTTCTGCTTTCGACTACTCCTACCGGATTGCATACGCAGACCGAGGGTTCTCCGGCAATCCTTACGATGCAGGAGACGATCGGACTTATTCTCTGGACGCACTTCCACAGGAATTTCCTGCATATGGAAGCGGCGACTATCGTTCCAGCGCCTTAAAAGTCCGCTATCCGGACGGAACCTCTGCCTGTGATCTGCGTTATCTGAAACATGAAATCAGGGCGGGTAAGTATTCTCTACCTGGGCTTCCAGCGCTCTATGATGAAGCACAGAATTCAGATACCTTGATCATCACTCTGGAGGATATTCGCCGCATGTTCTATGTCCATCTCTACTATGGCGTCATGGAAGACCTGGACATTATCACACGGGCTGTCTGTGTTGAAAACCACAGTAACGAAGACATTTACCTGGAAAACATCCAAAGCGTATGTGTCGATTACCTTTACGGCGACTTTGACCTTCACACCTTCTATGGCCGCCATGTAAAGGAGCGCAACTGCCAGCGCACCCCTGTAAGACACGGAATCCAATCCGTAGGCAGCACACGGGGAACTTCAAGCCACCAGTACAATCCTTTCCTGATTCTGTCAAACCATGACACCACAGAGGATAATGGAAGCTGCTATGGCTTTTCCTTCCTGTACAGCGGAGACTTCATTGGAAGCGCGGAGCTTGACCAGTATGACCAGACAAGATTCCTCCTGGGAATCCATCCCGACAATTTCTGTTACTGCGTCAAACCGCAGGAACGCTTCTACTCTCCTGAAGCTGCCATGGCATACTCAGACCATGGGCTTGGCAAACTGTCACGCATCTTCCACAGGGCATACAGAAACCACCTGTGCCGTGGAAAATGGACCACAACAAGGCGGCCAGTCCTGTTAAATGACTGGGAAGGCGTATATTTTGATTTTGACGGAGACAAGCTGATTCAGATGGCAAAAGACGCGTCAGAGCTTGGAATAGAGCTTTTTGTCATGGACGACGGATGGTTCGGCAAACGCGACCTGGATGTATCCGGCCTGGGCGACTGGGTCGTAAACGAAAAGAAGCTGGGATGTACCTTAAAAGAGATTTCAGATCAAATTCACGCTCTCGGCTTACAGTTTGGAATCTGGTTTGAGCCTGAGGGCATTAACGAGGACAGCGACCTTTACAGAGAACATCCTGAATGGGCAATGCAGATTCCTGGAAAGCTTCCCACCCGTTCCCGCCAGCAGCTTTTGCTTGACTTTTCCAGGGAGGATGTGAGAGACTACATCTTCACCCATATCTGCCAGGTCCTTGATTCTGCCAGAATCGAATACCTAAAATGGGACTTAAATCGCAGCCTGTCTGACCTCTACAGCGCAGTTCTTCCAAGGGAAAGGCAAGGCGAGGTAATGCACCGTTATGTCCTTGGCCTTTATGACATGCTTGAGAAGCTGATTAATCGTTATCCGGACATGCTGATTGAAGGGTGCAGCGGCGGCGGCGGACGCTTCGACGCCGGAATGCTCTATTATACGCCCCAGATTTGGTGCAGCGACGATACAGACGCCATCGAACGGCTCAGTATCCAGTACGGCACCTCCTTTGGCTATCCTGTCAGCACCATGGGCTCACATGTCTCTCACTGCCCCAACGAGCAGACCAGAAGGATTGCCCCCCTTAACACACGGGCGACCGTCGCCATGTCAGGCACCTTCGGATACGAGCTGGACGTAAATAAAATGTCCGAGGAAGAAAAAGAAATCGTCAAAACTCAGATTCAGGAATTCAAAGAATACTATGACTTAATCCAGTATGGCGATTACTACCGGCTCACTAATCCGGATGCAGTAGAGGCATACCACGGATGGGAATTTGCCGCCCCAGACGGAAGCGAGGCCCTTCTGTGCATCGTAGCCCTTCAAATCCATCCCAACGGGCCAGGACGCTGGATGCGTCTAAAGGGGCTTAAAAAAGACAGCATTTACACAGTTGACGGAAAGGAATATGCAGGAGACGTCCTGATGAACGGGGGACTGCTGCTGCCAACAGCAACCGAGGAATATGAAAGCTTCCGCATCCATATTGTAGAAAACCACTAACTGAATAGACAATACGAAAGCTGCTGTGATAAATCTTACAATATACACCAGGATACACCTGATCTATTGTGAGATATGTCACGGCAGCCCCATTCCTTTAATCGACCTTATAAAATCTTCTGTTACTTTTCCAGACACTTCGCCAAATACCCCCGTACTTCTTCCTTTGACATATCTAACGCAACTGCCAGCTCCCCGAACAGGAACTTCTCTGCAATGCCCAGATATTTTTCATCTACGTTGACGGATTTCTTTCCAGATGCAATACGGCTCATCTTGCGCAAATAAGACGTCTTGATCAGAGAAACCCATTCTCTGCACTGATTCTTAAGAAGCGCTTCCTTATAATATACCTCCCGCTTCTTTTCATCCGTAACGCCAATCGTCTCAATGCTTCCCATGTTTCCAATTAACTCCTTCGCTTCCTCACAGGAGATCAACTCCCTGATCTGCTTCTTCTCGTTCTCCACAGGTGTATACAGAGTTCCTTTGGCATTATAGAGCGGCTTCAGCGTATAATATTCCTTCTGCTTGTCCGAACAGCTCATATTAAGCCGCCCAATATCCTTTACCTCACAGACACCCTCCTTATAATGTGCCACATAATCACCGATTTTGAACATAAACAACCTCCTCTTTGTTCTGACATTAATATACTAACAGAAAAGATTAAAAAACGGCGCACAATCCTAGCAGCTTCCCCCCTTGTTGCCTTCAGATTGTACGCCAGTATGTCTGGAGTTACACCTATGAAATTACATAATTCCCAATGACATATAATCCTTCTTATTATTTATTATATCACGAATAAACTACAAATGTAAGGATTATTTTCAGAAAATCTTATATTTGTCTAATTTTTATCTGATATTGGTAAGGTTGTTCTTTAATATTATCCATAAGAAAAGGCATATCCGACAATTTTTGATTAAAATTTTCTTTTTTTGTACAAATATATGGAAAGAATAAGAAAAAAATTGTATAATATCCATATCATGTAACACAAATGGAAAGAGAGGACTCACTATGAAGCAAAATACTATGTTAGCGATGATTTTGGCCGGTGGACGTGGCTCCAGACTGCATGACCTTACCAATAAGGTAGCGAAGCCGGCTGTATCATATGGTGGAAAGTACCGCATTGTTGATTTCCCGTTAAGCAACTGTGCCAACAGCGGCATCGATGTAATCGGTGTACTGACACAATATGAATCCGTTTTATTGAACAGTTACGTTGCAGCCGGACGCCGCTGGGGTCTGGATGCCAAGGACAGCGGTGTCTATGTACTTCCGCCCCGTGAGAAGGCTGACGCCAATCTGGATGTTTACCGTGGAACCGCAGATGCGATTTCACAGAACATTGACTTTATTGATACCTACTCTCCGGAATACCTGCTCGTCCTTTCCGGCGACCACATCTACAAAATGAATTACGCCAAGATGCTTGCTGAGCACAAGGCCAACAATGCTGACGCTACCATCGCCGTAATCGAGGTGCCGTTTAAGGAGGCAAGCCGTTTCGGTATTATGAATACAGACGAGGAAGGCCATATCCTTGAATTTGAGGAGAAGCCTGAGCATCCAAAGAGCAATCTCGCTTCAATGGGTATCTATATCTTTACCTGGAAGCCTCTGCGCAAGCTTCTGGTTGCTGACATGAAGAATCCGGATTCTAACCACGATTTCGGTAAGGATATTATTCCCCAGCTTCTGGCTGACCACAAGACTCTGTATGCATACAAGTTCAAAGGCTACTGGAAAGACGTAGGAACCATTGATTCTCTGTGGGAAGCTAACATGGACCTTCTGGACACGAACAATGAGCTTGACCTAAACGACCCCACATGGAAGATTTATACAGAGGACGTTACTACCCTGCCTCACTATGTAGGACCTGAAGCCAGCATTAAGCGTGCTTTTATCACCCAGGGCTGTATCATCGAAGGCGAGGTTAAGAATTCCGTTCTTTTCACAGGAGTGGAGGTTGGAGAAGGAGCACGGGTAATCGACAGTGTTCTGATGCCTGGCGCCAAGGTTGAAGCCGGTGCCGTTGTACAGCGCGCGCTCGTAGCCGACGGTGTGAAGATCGGCAGAGAGGCAGTCGTTGGAAGCGCCAACAGCGAACACATCGAACTTGTGGCAAAACGTGTAAAGGGGGTAGAATAATATGAGTAAAGCATTAGGAATCGTTAATTTTTCCGGAAATCATATCTGGGTGAAGGGAATGGAAGAATACCGTCCAATTGGAGCCTTCTCTTTCCTGGGCAGATACCGTGTAATTGACTTCCCTATTTCAAATATGAGCAACAGCGGCATTGACCGCATCCAGGTATATATTAGAAGAAAGCCTCGCTCACTGGTAGAGCATCTTGGTACTGGACGTCATTACAACATTAACTCCAAGCGCGGACGGCTGCACATCCTCTTCTCAGAGTCCAAGGGTGACAATGACCTCTACAACACGGACATTGCTGCATTTTCTGCAAATGTAGAATGCATCGAGCGTTCTCATCAGCCTTATGTTGTAATTGCACCCAGCTATATGGTTTACTCCGCAGATTTCAAAACCCTGCTTGCGAACCATATCGAATCAGAGGCAGATATTACGCTTCTGTACCACAGTGTAGACAATGCAAGGGAGTCCTTCCTGAACTGTAACGCTTTGAACCTGAACCGCCAGAAGGGTGTCTTGTCATTAGAGCCCAACCGAGGCAATGCCAAGAATAGGAACATTTTCATGGATACATATATCATGAAGAAGGATTTATTCCTTGACCTGATTAAGAAGGCGAAATCCTTATCCTCCATGTACACACTGGCAGATATCGTCAACAATGCCTGTGAGGAGTTGGATGTACGGGGTATCTCCCACAGAGGATATTTTGCATCCATCACGGATCTTAACAGCTTCTACAATGCCAATATTGAGCTGATTGATACTAAGAGGGCAACAGGTCTGTTCGACGACGAATGGCCGGTATACACCAGGACCAATGATTCCTGCCCAACACAGTACTTTGATACCGCAGACGTCAAGAGTTCCGTGGTATCCAACGGCTGTCTGATTGAAGGAACCGTCGAGAATTCCGTAATCGGACGCGGCTGTATCATCAAGAAAGGCGCAGTAGTGAAGAACAGCGTCGTGTTACCGGGCGCCCTTGTGGGGAATGACGTTATGATTGACTGTCAGGTGGTTGACAAGCACGCGAAGATTATCCACGCTAAAGAGATTATCGCTGATCCTGCGACTCCAGGATACATCAGACGTGAAGATACATTGTAAATGAGAATAAAAGGCTGCCGCATATCAACTCACGCGGCAGCCTTTTAGAAAAGTATGCCCAAGGGCACACTGTAACACATGCTTCTTTTCTCTATATCTGATCAATCACCTTCTGTACAAACGGCAGCGCAGCCCCCATTGCCGACGCCTCACCCTTTACCTTACAGATTTTCAGATAATCACTCTCCTTCTCAAAAGGATTCTTCTCAATCACACGCTTTTTTAATTCCTCAAGATAGGGCTCAAGATAGGCGCCCACATATCCCCCCAATATAATCTTACAATCAAACAGCATCCGTATATTATTAATGCCAAGGGCAAGATATCTTAAATAATTCTCCCATATATCCATACATTCCTGATCTCCCCTGTTCAAGCTCTCAAAAAAAGCGCCTAAATCACCGTCCGTATGCTCTGACAGGACGGTGGCGTTACAATACACATCCAGACATCCCTTCTGCCCACAAAAACAAGGCTCACCCTCCGGCTCAAGGGTCATATGTCCAATCTCTCCGCTTTTGGCCCTCTCCCCCCTGTATACCTGCCCATTGATTAAAATCGCGCCGCCTACACTGTTATTCAGGCTGACGTAAAAAGAATCCGGTATCACATTCCCAATATGAGCCTCCGCGTACCCCGCCGCATCAGCGTCATTGTAAAGCTCAGCCTCATATGGAATAAAGCCTGCCAATTCCTTACAGGTCATACCAGTAAAATTCAGGCTCTTTCCGTAGAAGATCTTATCTCCCTCTAAGGTAATCAACCCCGGCACCGCGATTCCCACTCCTGCAACCTGTTCCTCCTTAAGCTTTAAACATTCCACAGTCTCATCCACTAATTCTGACAAATACTTAGAATATTGGCTGCTACGCTCAAAAAGACGTCGAACTTTTTTCCTGTATATAGCCTCGCCGTTTAGATTGACACATACAATGATTATGTGGTTTTTCGTGATATCAATGCCAATAGCAACCCTTACATCTTCGCAAATCGAATACACGGTGGCACGTCTGCCAACCGTCTTCCCCACCAAGCCGGATTCCCTTATATAACCGTCCTCCATAAGCTCTGATAAATTCTGATTCACGGTAGGAAGGCTTAACTGAAGGGTATACGCCAATTCCTTTCTGGACACGTTCCCCTTTTCCCGTATCAAATTATATATTCTTGCTCTGTTCACTCTTTTTGTATCAAACAAATTCTGTCCGCTATGATCCATACCCATCGAGCCTGTCAGGTCTCTTTCTCCTTATATCTTTTATATATTTTACAAAATCACTTTCTATAATAGCATCATACCTTTTTCTTAACATACTGTCAACAAAAAACAGACCAGATTCCACATAGAATCCGGCCTGTGTTATAATTGGCTTAAACTAACCCTTTTTGCTGATTAAGTTAAGATTACTCATTGCCACAGCAAACAAAAATACGACTCCCTTGATAATCCATTGCCAGTATTCCAGTACGCCGCACATAACCAGTCCGTTTGAAAGTATACCGATAATGAACGAGCCAATCATTACATTCATCACGAACCCTTTGCCTCCCTGAAGGATGACGCCTCCAAGAACTGTGGCTGTCAGTACGTCCATGGCAAAATCTGAGCCAATGGAGGGCTGCCCTGTTCCCAGCCTCGCCATCATAAGGATTCCCGCGATTCCCGCCGTCACCGCCGACATCACAAATGTGCTGATTACATACTTATTGGTCTTAATCCCCGACAGCCTGGCTGCCTCTTTATTGCCTCCTACCGCATAGATACGCCTGCCTATATAGGTCTTATTCAGTACAATATATCCGCAGATAAACGCGATCACCATAATTATCAAAGGAAATGGAATAATTCCTAATATAAAGCCCTGGCCAAGAAATTTATAACTATCCGTCAATCCACTGATTGAGCTTCCCCCTGTCATCAGGTAGGTAAACCCTTTTATAATGATTTGCATAGCTAGGGTACAGATTAATGAAGGAATCTTGAATACGGTTGTCAGCGTTCCGGAGACCAGGCCAAAGACTGCGGATACCCCAATAATAATCACAAATACCACCGCCAAAGGCATATGATATCTAACAACCAGCTCTGCGCTCAGACAGCCGGTAAAGGCAAGGATTGAGCCTACAGAGATATCAATCTCCCCCATGAGCAATACCATAGTCATTCCAACCGCGGCAATTCCAGTAAACGACACCTGACGCCCTACCAGGAACAGATTATCAATGGTCAAAAAATTAGCGCTCGCCAATGAAAAAATAATGAATTCTATCACCAGTATAAATATAATGCCAAACTTTTCGTAAAATTCTATAAAACTAAATGACTTCTCTTTCTTCATATATTTTCTCCTTTACATCACATACCGGAGGCTTTGCGCAATACAAGTTCCTGAGTCGCATCTTTATATCCAAGCTCTCCCGTCATTCTTCCTTCATACATTACCAGAATGCGGTCGCTTAAGTTCAGTATCTCCGACATCTCCGAAGAAATCAGAATCACGCTTTTTCCTTCTTTTTTTAACCGAAACAAAAAGTCGTAAATCTCTTTTTTCGCACCAACGTCAATTCCTCTGGTGGGCTCGTCAAAAATCAAAATGTCACACTTTGTAGCCAGCCATTTTGCCAGCACTACCTTCTGCTGATTTCCTCCTGACAGGCTTTCCACCGGCTGCTTTACAGACTGAAGCTTAATATTGAGCATGTTAATCTCTTTGTCAAGCAGCGCCTTTTCTTTCTTATTGTTTACCAGAAGCCGACCGGCAAGCTCTTGAATCACCACCAAAGAAATATTGTCAGAAACCGACTGCCAAAGCATAACCCCCTGCCTTTTTCTATCCTCTGGTATCAATCCGATTCCATGCCTGATTGCCTGAAGGGGGGACTTCACCTTAACCTTTTTACCTTTTATATATATCTCTCCCTCAGTGATGGTATCTGCGCCAAAGATTGCCCTGGCTGTCTCTGTTCTTCCTGCCCCCACTAATCCGGCAATTCCAAGTATCTCACCCTGCTTAAGTTCAAAGCTTACGTTTTTAAGCTTGCCGTTTGTTAAGCCTTCTACTTTTAAAACTGTCTTTGTACCGTCACACTCCGCCTCCAAAAGCCTCTTAGGAAACTCTTGGGATAATTCCCGCCCAATCATTAATCTGATTAATTCTTCCTTGGTCGTCCCTTTGGTGTCCAAAGACGCGATGTAATTTCCGTCCCTTAAAACAGTAATTCTGTCACAGATTTGAAAAATTTCTTCAAGACGGTGGGAAATATAAATCATGGAGATTCCTCTGTCCTTTAGCTTGCCCAATACCCGAAAAAGGAGCTCAATCTCTTTCGTCGTAAGCGGAGCGGTAGGCTCGTCTAAAATCAGCAGCCTGCTGTCCTCCAAAAGGGCTTTTGCAATCTCAACCAACTGGCAGTAAGCCACCGAAATATCCTTGATTTTTTCTGTACAATCAATGTCAACTCCCATCTCGCGAAAGATATTCCTGCTCATCTCCATCATCTTGTTCTTATCCGTAAAGATTCCTTTTCTAATCTCTTTTCCCACAAAAAGATTCTCGTAAACCGTCATCTCTGATATCAGGTTAAATTCCTGATATACCATCGTCACCCCTTCCTCCTTGGCTTTCTTTGGGGTAAGTCTGTTATAGGCGGTTCCCCGAATTACGATGGTCCCCTCCGTCGGCTCCACGGCGCCTGCAATCATCTTGCAAAGCGTTGATTTTCCGGCGCCGTTTTCTCCGATTAGGGCATGGATTTCCCCTTTTTTGATTTCCATGCTGACTCTGTTTAAGACAATGGTTCCGGAATAACTTTTTGTCAGATTTTCTATACCCAGCATAGATTCCTTATCCATAGCAGCTTCCTTTCCCAATTACTCTTTTACATACTCCGCAATCTCTGGTGATAATTCATACTTCGGTTCTCTTGACCTGTATTCTTTTACATTGTCAACAGTAATAGCTGTGGTTTCAATAGGAAACGGATCGTCATATTCCATACCCAGAACAATCTTCACCATATTTTCTACCCAATAAAACCCAATTTCAGAGACAAATTTATCATTTCCCACAGTACAGCGGTATACACTGTCACTCTCAACATAATCCAACACCGTATCCGTACCGTCGCAGGAGCCTAAAAACATGTTTGTTGTGTCTAGTCCTGACTGTTTGATTGCCTCATAGGCCCCGATTCCAAGCTCATCATTATATACCAATACAACATCCGTGTCCGGATTCGCCTGCAGTGCAGATTCTACAGAGTCAATGGCATCCGACGCGCTTGTAGCCTCCACGGTATTCCAGGTAAGGTTATCTTCTCCGCAGGTATCGTTAATCTTTTCCGTCCATCCCTTACAGCGCTCAACCGCGCTTTCCTCCAAAGATGTGGTTACACTTAAAATTTTCGCCTTTCCATCAAGCTTGTCCTTAATCCAAGCAGACGCTGTCTCCCCCAGCTTCTCGCCCCACTCGTACTCATTATATCCAAAATACGTGGTGGCGCCCACGGTGGTATCATATGGATAGATGCCCACCGGAATATCTTTATCCATGGCATGTTTTAACGTGTCCTTCATCGTTTCAACGGAAATGCACTGACACAAGATACCGTCTACATTCTGGGAAATATAATTCTCTACGTTGGTAACCTGTTTGTCCGGCTCCATATTGCCCCCGTCAGTGATGATAATATTTACTCCTGTCTGCTCCTTAAACTCCTTATAACCCACAACCAGGTTTGCCATAAATTCATGCTGCAAAGACATTACGCTTGCACCAATATTAATCTCCGACAAATCTTCCTTTTTTGTCTTTTCTTCTTTTTTATCATCTTTTTGCACCGTCGAATCCATGCTGCAGCCCGCTGCAAGGCTAAGACACAGTAACATTGCGATTGCTGAACTTATCATTTTCTTTTTCATAGCTTTTCCTCCTAATCGTAATATCCTTCTGTTGATTTCTTCAATGCTTTAAATTGCTCCATATCATGTCCAAAAAGAATCTTTGATTCTGTTTCGCGGGCATACTCTACAATCTTCTTCGCGGTGCGCTTATATCCCAGAGAATCATATAAGATGCCCGGCACCTTAATCTCCGGCTCAATATTCTCTCTGCAATAGAGCGCGTCCGCAGCCACCAGCAGATTCCCCGTATTTTTTAGCTCTACTTTCATTCCAAGCATCCCGAAGGAATGTCCTGACCCCCAGTTCAGGATTGTTACCCCTGGTATCAATTCATATTCCGCTACCTCATCCCCCAACGTCTTCCAGTTCAAGCCTGCATCTATAAACCTTCTGATATCAGAAGGTACATGCACATCCAAATCCCGATTGGTTGCATAACCTTTTAATGTCTGAACCAGTTCATTTTCATTGACAAAAATCTGGGAATCCGTAAAATGATATAAATTGCCGGCATGGTCTACATGTAAATGTGAAATAATCACATAGTCTATATCCTTTGCCTCTAATCCCAACTGCCCTAAGCGATTCAGCAAATACTGTTCTTCTGTGACAAAGTATGGGCTCTGCTCTGGAATAAACTCTGGCCAGTTTTTCTTCCAATCTACATCGCATCCCGTATCAAACAGAATATTTCCATATTCACTGGTGATTAAGTATGCTTGAATGGGAATGTCAATCCATTCATTCACAGGATTTCTGTCTGATGCTGTCGCCGCATTGGCTCCTGCGATAAAATAAGATTTATCCAGCGTCTCCCACCCATTATCCAGTATGTAAAATTTCATTGTGTCCATATTCCTTCTATCCTCTCCTCTCTACAGCTCATTTTAAAAAGCTCATAAATTTATCTCATATTTCCCCCCTTTCGCTCTTAATCTTCTGACTTTCTTATCTTATTTCTGATTATATATTTACAATATATTTTTGTCAATATATTTTGTAAAATTATTTTGTAAAATTAATATTTTAATTAAAGAGGGCTGCCGCAAATTTCTCACCAGCGCGGTAGCCCCTTCTATTATAGCCTATATATTTGCACAAAAATGGAGGGAATATATTCCATATTCCCTCCAAGGTACAATCCTTATACTATTGAATCTCTCTTATCTTCTTGCGAAGGGCAAGCACCTGGTTAGGCGCTACCGAAAGCTCGTCGATTCCAATCTGTATCAAATACTCGGTCATCTCCAAATCCGCCGCCATATCGCCGCATATGCTGATATGCTTCTCTTCAAGATGTACATTATTCGTGATAATCCGAATCATCTTAAGGAGAGCTGAATGGTGGGGATTAAAATACCGTTCAAGCCTCTCGTTCTGCCGGTCCATTCCAAGGGTCAACTGCAGCAGATCATTGGTGCCGATGCTGAAAAAATCAACCTCTCTGGCAAGCTCGCCGCTAATCATAACCGCTGCCGGCGTCTCAATCATAACTCCTACCGGTATATCCGAATCAAAGGCAGTCTTCTCCTTCTTCAATTCCTTCTTTGCCTTCTCAAGCATCAGCTTCGCCAGCTTCACTTCCTCAATGGACGTAATCATAGGAAACATTATGGAAAGATTCCCGAAAGCAGAGGCCCGCAGTATCGCACGAAGCTGTGTCTTGAACACCTCCTCCTTGTCAAGAGACACACGAATCCCCCGATAACCGATGGCTGGATTAGGGTCCATCCCCAAGTCCAGACACTCTGCCATCTTATCTCCTCCTAAGTCTGCGGTACGAATAACCACCTTCTTAATCCCCATAGACTCAGCAGCCAGCTTGTACACCTGAAACTGATACTCCTCTGTGGGCGGCTTAGAACCGCTCTCCATATAGAGAAACTCACTCCGAAACAGACCAATCCCTCCTGCGTCACAACGCAGCACGTTCTCGATATCCTCCCGTGTCCCAATATTCGCACAGACATCAATCTTCTGACCGCTCTGGGTAATATTCTCCTTCCCCTTAAGACGCTCAAGATTCTGGGCCTGGGTATGGTTGGCATCCTGCTTCTGGCGCATCTTCGTAATCGTCGTGTAGTCTGGTTCAATATAAACCTTTCCCTCAAATCCGTCTACGATAATTGTCTTCCCCTCGTAGTCCTTCTTCAAAGCCTCTCCCAGCCCGATTACTGACGGTATGCCCTTTGTTCGGGCAAGCACCGCTGTGTGGGAGTTGATGGTTCCGTACCTGGTGACAAAACCCAGAACCTTCGTCTTGTCAAGCTGAACCGCTTCACTTGGATATAGCTCTCCTGCCGCCAGCACAAAAGGCTCATCCATCAGCATCTTATCTTTCCATCCTCTGGCAAGGGTATGCAAAAGTCGGTTTGTCACATCCTTGACATCCGCATCATGCCCCTGTATATAACCCTTATCATTCTCAACCGCCGTCGCCATAAGGTACTCCGCCGCATTCTGAATGGCGTACTCTGCATTCAGCTTCTGCTCAACAATGATGCCTGTCACCTTGTCAACCAGATCCTGATCCTCCAGTACCATCTCCTGCATCTCGAAGATTGCAGCGTTCGCCTCTCCCACCTCTTTTGACGCCGTCTCATATAACTCTTTCAATTCCTGCAGCGCCTTTTGACGTGCCTTCTGGAAACGCTGCACTTCCTTCTCAACATCTTTTACATAGATTCTCCGGATCTCCTTAGAATCTCGTTTATAAAAGGAAAGTTTGCCCATGGCGATTCCTTCCGATACCTTTTTCCCCGTCAATGTGATCATGCTCTTGTCCTCTGTTATCTCATTAATCATCCGATACCCTATACTTTACACTTTTACGGCCATTTCGTCAAGTAAAATGATGCCTCCACACCTACGGTTTTATAGTAAAAAATATAAAAAATGTTACCAAATCTCTTGACGCTTTTATAAATATATGCTAGTCTATTAGACAGTTATCTATAGATTTATTTTATAGATGCGGAGTTTCTAAATAACTTTAAGCTTGGAGGTATTGTCATGAAAGGTACAGTGAAATGGTTCAACAACCAAAAGGGTTACGGTTTCATTTCTGATGAAACCGGCAATGATGTGTTCGTGCACTATTCAGGGCTGAACATGGAAGGTTTCAAGTCTTTAGACGAGGGACAGAATGTTGAGTACGATGTAACAGAGGGCTCCAAAGGTCCTCAGGCTGTCAATGTAACAAAGATCTAATTAATGTAATGCAATGTAATTCTTATAATCGTAATTAATGTACCTTTTATATATTAAATAGCACTATGATTTAGATATTTAAAAGCAATACATGAAATTGAGATTATGAAAAGACCAGATAACTCTCAGTTATCTGGTCTTTTTCGTATCTTAAACTGGACGTTTACTCCCAAGGGATTAAGCACAACGCCTTCGCTTTCTGCCGGCAGAAGATTCGCAAGTTTATCTGCTTCTACCACCATAGCACGGAGCTTATTTGGTCCGTTAAACTTCTGAAATTCCTGGAAATCTGTGAACAATGGCTGGTACAGCTTACCATCCTTTCCTTTTAGGGCCGGAATTCCTTTATCTGCCCGAACTGCAAAGATATATTTACCTCTCCCAAAGTGTGCCAGCATTTCCTCATAAATTGACGTCAGTTCTTCCGTCATGGCCTTCCCCTGATTCTTATGGAGTCCCTGCATAAAATAGATTGCCGTTAGATGTAACTCTGGATTCTCCACCCATACCTGACCTTCAGGCAGTTTCTCAGGACGGTTTCGCGTAATCAGCTCATTTAACTGAACTGCCGTCCGGTCCGGCATCTTGTCATTTACCACGATACAGTTCACACCCATGGGATACAGACTGGTGTAAAAAGGAAGAAAACTCTTTTGCTCGACCTTGATGACCTGCACTAAGATTTTCTCCTCAAGCAGCTCCTTCGCCCGTCTCTTGGCGTCATCCACCCCATAAAACAGCAAAATCTGGTCGTCGTAGGTCTCAGAGTCACATTCCACGTAGGGCAGACGCGTACAGCCAGACATTAAAACGTAGACTGCTTCAGAGACTCTTAACATCTCCAAAGCCGTTTTCTTTATCTCCACACTCATTCTACTCTTTCCTTCAATAGCTTCTTTGTCAGCTTCTTCGCCTTTTTCTTGCATTTGCCGCAGCCCTTACCAACCTTCGTCTGCTTCTTTACCTCTTTGAAGGAATCGGCGCCGTCTTTTACAGCGTCCGCAATGTCGCCCTTCGTCACATTGCGGCATGAGCAGATTATTTTCTTGCGGTTCATGACTAAAGTACCAGGGACGGTGCGGAATATGTACGTGCCCCAAGCTCATTGTCCAGCATGTACAGGCTCTTCGGATCATCTCCGAACAACTCAAACCTCTTCACCAGATTATCTGCGTTGGTCTCCTCCTCACCCTGCTCTTTTACGAACCAGTCTAAGAACTGCATGGTGCGGAAATCTTTTACAGAATATGCCGCATCATAGATTGCATGAATAAGGCTGGTTACATACTGCTCGTGCTTTAAGCCTTCCGAAAGAACAGACTTGGCGCTCTCTAATGCAATCGCCGGCTTGTCGATTGCTTCTAGCTCTACCTTCTCACCGTTGTTCTGGAGATACTGGATGAAAAGCATTGCATGATCCCGCTCCTCCTGAGCCTGGATCTTATACCAGTTGCCGAAGCCGTCTAAACCGTGGTCAAAATAAAAATTGGAAAAATCCAGGTACAGATATGCGGAATAAAATTCCTTGTTTACCTGCTGATTCAATAATTCTACTACTTTTTTATCTAACATGATCGTTTTCTCCTCCTTTGTTTGATTAATTCTTCCTTATTATACACTCCGCTTCATCCATTTTCAAGTGGATTCCTGTGGTATTGTTTTTTGTGAAAAATTAAATATGCAACTGGTATTTGCTTTTTAGCACGTAACAGTTCAGCCTTGCGACTGGCAAAAGAGAGAAATTGAAAAAGTTTTTTCTTCTGATTATCCACATGGAAACACGTAATTTCACGAATTTTATTGCTTTGTGATTAGTATGTGGATAACTTTTGAACAACATGTCTGTTCAGAATCCCATTTTTCATAGTTTTTGTGACCGGTATTCCACAGAACCTCTGGAATACACAAAAATAATCCACCGTCATTTTGACGAACCTATTCTAAAGAGGATTTTTCTTTTCTATTCATTTCTGATAAACTATGGTTATCAGAAATGAACGGAAGGAGATGCCCCATGGGAAGAAAAAGCAACTATGAAAATGGAATGTACCAGCAGCTCATGGAAATCATGGGGCGTCTGGATACGGTTGAAAAAGAACACAAACAGGAAGTTGGGGAATTGAAAGCGGAAATCGCAGATTTAAAAGAAGAGAACCGGCTCTTACGTCAAGAAAACCGACTGCTTAAAGACGATAATGCACGTCTGAAAAGTATTATCAATCATGACAGCTCCAATACTTCCCTTCCACCATCTACCGATCAAAAAGGCGGAAAACCTGCAAATACCTATAACGGAAGAAAGAAAACAAAACGTAAAGCAGGCGGACAAAAAGGGCATAAAGGAACAACGCTTACAAAAGCAGAGATAGAAGTAAAAATTGCTTCCGGCAAATGCAGACATGAAGTAAAAATGATTGGTAATGCAGCCGGACAGAAATACGTCACAAAATATGTGGTTGATCTAGCTGTGGAACCGATGATTACAGAAATCCGTATCTATGCAGATAAAGAAGGGGTTTTACACATTCCAAAAGAATACCGCAGTGATGTTACCTATGGAGCAAATGTAAAAGCGCTGGCTGTATCCCTGTATAGCGAAGGGGTTATGTCAAACGACAGGATTGCTTCTTTTTTAAATGCAGCCGGTAACGGAGAACTCGAATTATCAGAAGGGAGCGTCTATGGATTTTGCAAAAAACTGGCGTCGTTTTCTCAAACAAGCATTTCAAATTTGGAAAACGGACTGTTGAACCAAAAGGTTGTTGCAACCGATGCCACAGTGGTAACAGTAAATGGGAAACAGAATTATATCCGGAATTTCAGCATAAAAAACAGCGTGGTATACCATGCCATGGACAGCAAATCCATAGAAGCACTGAAGGGACTGTATTTTTTGAAACACTATACAGGGATTCTTCTGCATGACCATGAAACCGCTTTGTACCACTTTGGCACGGATCACGCAGAATGCAATGTCCACATCATGCGTTATCTCCGAAAAAATACGGAGGAAACAGGGAATGCATGGTCCGGGGAGATGAGTGCGCTCCTGTGTGAAATGAATCGGGAACGGAAAGAATTACTAGGGCAGGGGTTCCCATCATTTCCGCCTGCAATCCTAAGGGAATATGAAGAAAAATATTTTTCCCTGATACGAAAAGGAGAGGCAGAAAATAAAACGACCAGACATAAATATGCGAAAAAAGAGGAAAAGACATTACTTAACCGTATGGATAAATACAGTCATAACCATCTTTTATTCTTGCATGATTTTTCCGTGCCCTTTGATGACAATATTTCGGAACGAGATTTACGGAAAGCAAAAAATCGCCAGAAAATGGCTGGAGGTTTTCGCAAGGAAAGCGGCAGTGAAATGTACTGTTCCATTATGACAGTCATAGAAACCCTTAAGAAAAGGAAAATGGGGATTATAGAAAATATAAAAATGTTATTTATGGGCACACCGGCTATATTTTAGCCGGTGTAATACCCGTTAGGTCAATCGCAAGGCTGAACTGTTACTTTAGCACTGATCAAATTCTTTATTCTTATTGCCATATGCTTTATAATGGCAATAAGAGGAGTGATTTTTATGAATATGAATATTATATCGAAATACTTAAAATTTCTGCGTAAAAGCCATAGCTACACACAAGATGATTTAGCCCAGCACTTAGACATATCAAGGCAGGCGGTATCAAAATGGGAAACAGGGGTGGCTATCCCTGACTTAGAGGTTTTGCTGAAAATTTCCAGATTATATGACATCACAATAAATGATATATTAGAACCTCAAATACAGCCACAAAGGATAACTGATTTTGAGCAGATTTCTACAATTTCTGAAAAGGAACTGAAAGAAGTGTTAAAACAGTTTGACGCTGATTCTCTTGTAACAGCTTTAATGGGGGCATCGCCCGAAACAAATAGTTTTTGTGAAAGACTATTTCCCGATGTAGCTTTTGAAATGATAAGAAACAATATTGGCAGAATTAAGATAGAAACTGTTGAGGATATGCAGAACCAAATAATTTCTATGATAAATTTGCAGAAGGCTGACAAGGAACTTTAGTATATAAAAGCAGGAGTTTTTTGGCGGTGCAGATATTAACCATGCGTCTTTTTTTGTGTCCAAAAGGAGGAATATGAGCTTGTTTACACGCCTCGGCATATGCCAGGAAATCTTTTTGATATTAGAGATATTATAGACAGAAAAATGTAAAAATATGACCAAAACATGGGGCGTTTCTATATATGGCCCCATGCTCCGGTCAGTTCTTTCATATGGATTTTTAGCTTATCTCGAATTCCTAACCGATACAGATCGAACTAAAATTTATTGATTCGCGCGGTATGCCTCGTCAGCGCTGTAGACGTCGAAGCCGCTGCCCTTCAGGATGTCAATTACGCGGGCGGGGTCGTCGCTTTTGAGGACTGCTGCCGCGTCGCTTCCGTTCGCAAAAGCGTACATATATTCTACGTTGACCTCGCCTTCTACGATCTGGTGCATGGCTTTGCTTAACGAGCCTGTGGCATGGGGAACGCGTAATGCTACCACGTCTGTGAGCATAGCGGTGATTCCTGCCTCCTTAAGCGCTGCACGGCCCTTGTGAGGGTCGGAAACGATCATACGCAACATTCCATAGTCGGAAGTATCCGCAAGGCTTAAAGCCACGATATTTACGTCCTTCTGCGCCAGAACCTTCAGCACGTCGTCGAGGCGGCCTTCCCTGTTTTCCAAAAAAACTGATAATTGCTGAATTGTATTACTTACACCCATGGTATTTCCCTCCTCTTACAACTCTCTGTTGTCGATGACACGTTTTGCCTTGCCTTCGCTTCGCTGGATGGTCTTAGGCTCGACAAGCTTTACTCTTACGGATACGCCGAGAGCCTGTTTCAATACGGCGCCTACTTTGTTCTTCAATGCGTCCAGCTTCCGAATCTCGTCGGAGAAATATTTCTCATCCACTTCTACCATGACGGTTAAGACATCCAGGTTGTTCTCCCTGTCAACGATAAGCATATAGTGAGGTGCAACGCCGCCGCCCATAGAAAGAAGGGCAGTCTCAACCTGGGTCGGGAATACGTTGACGCCGCGAATTACCTTCATATCGTCTGTACGTCCGGTAAATTTCTGGATTCTCGGCAAGGTCCGTCCACACTCGCATGTGCTGTGGTCAATACTGGTAAGGTCTTTGGTCCGGTAACGCAGGAGAGGCATTCCCTCTTTTGCAAGGGTGGTGAACACAAGCTCGCCCGTCTCGCCGTCCGCACACGGGGACTGGTCTGCCGGATTAAGTACCTCTGGATAGAAGTAGTCCTCATACACATGCAGTCCCTTGTGGTGGATACAGTCCATGGCAACTCCTGGGCCTGTAATCTCACACAATCCATAGATATCGAAGCTGTTGATATGGAAAATGCTCTCAATCTTCTTGCGCATCTCGTCTGTCCAGGGCTCCGCCCCGTTGACACTTGCCTTAATCTTAAGCCTGTCAACAACTCCTGCCTCCTGTGCCGCCTCTGCCAGATACAAAGCATAAGACGGGGTACATGCGAATGCAGTAGCGCCGAAATCCTCCATACACATCAACTGACGCTTCGTATTGCCTGAGGACATAGGGATTGCCATGGCGCCCAATGCCTGCGCGCCCAAATCCAGACCCATTCCTCCCGTAAACAGACCATAACCGTAACATACATGGATACGGTCTGCCGCGGTCAGTCCTGCCATCACCAAACCTCTGGCAACGCACTCGCCCCATACGTCCACATCCTTCTGGGTGTAAGAAGCAAGGGTCAGTTTGCCGGTAGTTCCAGAGGTGCCCTGTACACGGGCAATCTTCTCCTTAGGAACCGCCAATAGCCCGAAGGGGTAGTTATCCCTCAAATCCTCCTTGGTGGTGAAGGGAAGTTTGCAGATATCCTCAATCCCCTTGATGTCTCCAGGCTCTACGCCCAGAGCATCCATCTTCTTACGGTAGAATTCCACATTTTCGTAGACATTCTTCACCTGCTTTACCAAACGCTCACTCTGGAGGGCATTCATCTCATCCCTGCTCATACACTCAATCTTTGGATCTCTGATGGTTTCTTTCCAGTTCTCTATTGATACTCCTGCCATTTTCTCATACTCCTATTCTGAATTTTATTCATTCCTGAAGCCAACCTGAAAAAATACCCTTCGCCCCTGTTGGCGGATCATGGCCGCAATTATCTCCATCATCACATATCGTTAGCGGGACGAAGGTTCCCAAAGTATGAGGAGCTAAAGAGTCTTATTTTCCTATACAAACTATCACCTCCAAATATATATTATTCGGACACAAGATTGTATCCCACCTCAAACGCCTGCCTGTTAATCTCTATGGTTTTCGGCGGCACGGTGTTCTCAATCACCTGATACCATTCTTCCTTGGAAAAATCCATATGCTGGGCAGCAATCCCCAGTACAATCAGGTTAAATACCTTGGGATTGCCAAGCTTCTTTGATTCCTCGGTAGCATTTACAGTATAGACCTTATAATCCTTCTTCAAGGTCTCGATAATCCCTTCCGGATACTCCTCTGCTCCAATCACTACAGGAATCGGGTCGATTCTCCAGTCATTCACAATCAGGGCGCCGTCTTTCTTAAGGAAATGTGCATACCTGAGGGCCTCAAGCCTCTCAAAAGCAATCAGCACATCTGCCTGCCCTTCCTCCACAATCGGCTCAGAAACCTTCTTACCGTAACGGACAAAGGTTACCACGCTTCCGCCTCTCTGCGCCATTCCGTGTACCTCTGACAGCTTCACATCATATCCTCCGGCAGTAGCAAGGCCGCCCAATATTCTGCTGGTCAGAAGGGTTCCCTGTCCTCCCACGCCCACAATCATAATATTTTTTGTCGCCATTATTCGTCACCTGCCTTTACTAATTCGATTGCGTCAAACTTACACAAATCTTTGCAAAGCCCGCAGCCTGTACACATAGTATCGTCAATCCGAATCGTCCCATTCTCTCTCCTTGTCATGGCAGGACAGCCCGGCTTCATACACATGCCGCATTTCCTGCATTTGTCCTCCAACGCCGTATATAAAGGCTTCTTTTCTTTGCTAAGCAGCACGCAGGGAGTCTTGGTGATAATCACAGATACCTCGTCCCTTGCCACTTCTTCTTTGAGCGCCTTCTCCAGCCCCGTAAGGTCAAATGCATTCACCTCTGTCACATTCTTCACGCCGATCGCCCGACAAAGAGCCGGAATATCAATGGCATAGGCGGGGTCGCCCTGCAAAGTCTTTCCAGTGGCTGCATGGTCCTGGTGTCCCGTCATGCCTGTGGTAGAATTATCCAGAATCAACACCGTTCCTGTGGCTTTGTTGTATACCATATTCATCAGCGAATTCACACCTGTATGGAGAAATGTAGAATCACCGATTGCCGCTACCCAGTTCTTTATGTATTCCTTTCCCTTGGCCTTCTCCATACCGTGAAGGCTTGATATGCTGGCGCCCATACAGATGGTCGTATCAACCGCGCTTAAGGGCGCAACGGCTCCCAGTGTATAACAGCCGATATCTCCCGCAACATGAAGTCCCAGCTTCTTCACCACATAATAGACACTCCTGTGGGGACATCCTGGACAGAGAATTGGAGGTCTGACCGGCGCCTTTGCAGGCGTCCTAATCTCCAGCTTCTCTCCAAGAACCGCCCTGCGTATCATATTGGCGCTGTACTCCCCCTGTACGGTAAAAATTTCTTTTCCAGTAGCTTTGATCCCCCAGGACTTCACCTGCTCCTCAATAACTGGGTCCAGTTCTTCAATAATATACAGCTTCTCCACCTTCGCCGCAAAATCCTCAATTAACCTCCTTGGAAGAGGGTTCACCATCCCAAGCTTTAACACAGAGGCTTCTGGCAGGGCCTCCTTGACATACTGATAGGGAATCCCGCTGGTAATGACTCCAATCTTAGTATCGTTCATCTCTACTCGGTTCACAGAAAGCGTATTCGCCGCCTCCATAAGCTCTAAGTTACGCTTTTCAATCTCTATATGGCGCAGCTTGGCATTTGCCGGCATCATAACCGTTCTTCTGACATCCTTCTCGTAAGGCTTATCCTTTACTTCTTCCCGATCTTCAAGCTCTACGACACCCTGGGAATGGGCAAGCCTTGTAGTCGTGCGGAACACGAAGGGGCGGTCAAACTGTTCACTTAGTTCAAATGCCTGCTTCATGAATTCCTTTGCCTCAAAGCTGTCCGACGGCTCTAACACCGGCAACTGAGCCGCGCGGGCAACCATACGGGTATCCTGTTCATTCTGCGAGCTGTAAAGCCCTGGATCGTCTGCAACCACAATCACCAGACCGCCATTCACGCCCATGTAGGAAACCGTGTAGGCCGGATCTGCCGCCACATTGAAGCCCACATGCTTCATGCAGGACATGGCCCGCACTCCTGCAACGGACGCACCGATGGCTACCTCTGTGGCAACCTTCTCGTTAGGGGACCACTCACAGTACAGCTCCTCTTTATACTGTACCAGATATTCGCTAATCTCGGTACTCGGAGTACCCGGATATGCGGCGCTTACCTTCACGCCTGCCTCATATGCGCCCCTGGCAATAGCCTCATTGCCAAGCATAATGACTTTCTTCTTCTCTGACATTCTATCTTCCATCCTTTCGTAATCTTTAATAGTATATCATAATACTTTTACGGTTTAAATCATTAATCGACAGAATTTTCTTTACAGTGACGCTTACAGGTGAATTCCTCCACATCCACCCTGATAATCCCAACCGCCTGTCCTAACTTGGGATTATCTTCTAATTCCCCAAACTCTTTTCCCGTCTGCTGCTTCATAATGACTGACAGTGCCTTTGACTTCTCCTTTGGCTCTGTAACCAGCCTCGCGCTGCCATTTCCAATGATACTAGCATAATAATAACTGTACTGGCAGGCTGTTTTCCCAGTCGCCAGCCCATAAGCTTTGTCCAGTTCAATTCCCACTGTGGGATTCTTCTTTAGCAGGCCAAGCTTCTTTCCCTCCTTAGCGCCATGGAAATACAGTACCAATTCTCCGGCTTCATACACATATCCATAATTCATGGGAACAATATAAATCTTCCCCTCGTCCATCATCCCAAGCCTGCATACTTTACAGGAATCAAGGACCTTAACTATATCTTCTTCGCCCCTTACCTTGCGGTCTGCTCTGCGCATGTCTTTTCTCCTCCTAATATCAGTGTGCTCCCATTATAACATCTACCTTTCCTTCATGAAAATAAAAAATTGAAAAACACATTAAATTGGCGTATGATTAAGATATCATTTTGTAAAATTAAATCCAAGGAGGAACATCTATGCTTAATTTTGATTACTACACCCCCACCAGGGTTGTATTTGGCCGAAACACAGAAGCAGAGACAGGGAAATTAATCCGTGAACAGAAATGTCAGAAAGTCCTTGTACACTATGGAAGCGGAAGCGTGGTCCGCTCTGGCCTTTTAGAGCGCATTTATGCATCGTTGAAAGCAGAAGGAATCCAGTACGTTTCACTGGGCGGCGTCGTTCCCAACCCCCGTCTGTCGAAGGTGCGGGAGGGAATCGCCCTTGGTCAAAAGGAGGGCGTTGACTTCATCCTTGCAGTAGGCGGCGGAAGCGTCATTGATTCCGCCAAGGCAATCGGCTACGGAATGACCAACGAAGGGGACGTGTGGGATTTCTACGCCAAAAAACGAACTGCCAAGGCATGTCTTCCTGTAGGCGCTGTCCTCACCATCGCCGCTGCCGGAAGCGAAATGAGCAACTCCTCTGTCATTACCAATGAAGACGGCTTAATCAAACGCGGATACAGCAGCAATTACAGCCGCTGCCGTTTTGCCGTCCTCAATCCTGAGCTTACCTACACTCTGCCAGACTACCAGACCCAAAGCGGATGTGTGGATATCATGATGCACACGCTGGAGAGATATTTAAACCACGGAACGAATATGGAAATCACCGACGGAATCAGCGAAGCCTTGCTTAGAACGGTAATCAAAAATGCACAGCTTCTCAAAAAAGAGCCTGAAAACTACGAGGCGCGCGCTGAGGTCATGTGGGCGGGAAGCCTCTCCCACAACGGTCTTACTGGCTGCGGAACCGATGGCGGCGACTTTGCTTCTCACCAGTTAGAACATGAACTAAGCGGCATGTTCGACGTTACCCACGGCGCCGGCCTTTCCGCTGTCTGGGGAAGCTGGGCGCGGTATGTATATAAAGAGCGCCCAGACAGGTTCGCCAACCTGGCCGTCAGAGTTTTGAGGGTTTCCAAGAAGGACTCAGAAGAAGCCACAGCCCTTGCAGGAATTGAAGCTATGGAGGATTTTTTCCGCAGTATCGGAATGCCTGTCACACTTCGGGAGTTAAAGGTTGAGCCTACAAAGGAACAGATTCTTAAATTGGCAGAGAAATGCAGCTTCGGAAATACACGTACCATCGGAGTCGTAAAGAAACTGGGACGCGAGGACATGGCAGCGATTTATCGGATGGCTAAGGGCTAAATATTCTTAAAAACAAACACAGGCATCGGGGGATTGTTCCCCCGATTAAAATATTCATTCACAATCACAGTATACTCCCCTGCCGGCAGCTTCTTAAGATATTCCAGAAGCTTCTCCTTCTCCTCAAATCCCGTATCGCCGCCGCTATAGATACACAGGCTCATCATCCCGCCATGCTTTAGAAGCCCAAGTCCCTTATTGACTGCCTCCACGCTGGTATCTGCCGCTGTGGCAATCCTATGGTCGCCTCCTGGCAGATACCCAAAATTAAAGCAGATTACATCCGCAGTTTCCGGCTTGGCATACTGATTCATATGCTCATGTCCGTCCAAAACAAGCTCTGCCCTCTCTCTTACGCCCTGGGCTGATAGCAAAGCTTCCGTCATCCTCAGTGCATCCTTTTGCACGTCAAAGGCCAGAACATGACCTGCCTCTCCCGCCAGATTGCATAGGAACAACGTGTCGTTGCCCTTCCCCATAGTAGCGTCAATATAAAAGCCCCCTTTTGGCGCCTGAGAGCAAATAATCTGGTGACACCAATGTGTAATCTGCGACTGCCGCAATCCAATCTCCCCCTTTCGTTTCCTTTTATCCCTCGTTCATTATGACTACAAATCAAACAGCGACAACTGGTTGGACTCCGGCAATCCCTTCAAAATCCCCAGCTTCACCATATAATCAATCACGCTTTTACTGGCCTTCGTCCGCTGCCTAAAATCGTCCAGCGAAAGATACTGCCCATCCTTGGACGCTTCTTCCACAGCCTCAGCCGCCTTATCACCCATGCCCTCAATGCTGACCAGCGGCGGCATTAGTTTCCCGTTTACAATCAAAAACTTTGATGCCTTGGCCTGATAGATATCCATTGGCTCAAACTCATACCCTCTGGCATACATCTCCTGCACCAGCCGCATGTCCTTCATGGTATCCTGCTCCTTTTTGCTCAGAGAATCTAATCGTCGATTGTAATCATCAATGTATCGTTTTAGATTCTCCTTCCCCAGACACATGATTTCATAGGAAAATGCATCCGCACGAATTCCAAAATAGGCTCCATAATACGCCAGCGGGAAATTAATCTTACAGTACGCAATCCGGTACGCCATCATGACATAGGCCGCTGCGTGGGCTTTCGGAAACATATACTTAATCTTCTCACAGGACCAGATATACCAGTCCGGCACGTCATGAGCCTTCATATCCTCCTTAAACTGAGGCCAATCCTTACATTTCCCCTTGGCCACAGCCCCTTTTCTGACTCTCTCCATAATGGTAAAGGACTGCTCAGAATCCATCCCCTTGTTAATCAGATAGGTCATAATATCGTCACGGGTACAGATTGCCGTGGAAATCGTGGCCTTTCCAGAGCGAATCAATTCCTGGGCATTGTTAAGCCACACATCCGTTCCATGGGAAAGTCCGGAAATCCGAATCAAATCCGACAAGGTCTGAGGCTTGGTATCCACCACCATCTGAATAACAAAATCCGTTCCAAATTCCGGTATCCCAAGGCATCCCACCGGACATCCTCCGATATCCTCCGGCGTAATTCCAAGGACTGACGTATCATGAAACAGGGAAATCACGCCCTTATCATCCAACGGAATATTCGTGGCCACAAACTTATTGTCCGTCTCATTGTACTCATTTTCCATAGCAGGAGAACTGATATACTCCTCTAAAGTCTTAATCATCGTTGGATCATCATGCCCCAGAATATCCAGCTTAAGCAGGTTATGGTCAATGGAGTGATAGTCAAAATGGGTAGTCACAATATCCGTATTCATATCATTGGCCGGATGCTGCACAGGCGTAAAGGTGTTAATCTCCTCTCCCAAAGGCAGGACGATGATTCCGCCTGGATGCTGACCCGTACTTCTTCGGATTCCCGTACAGCCAAGCACAATCCTGTCAATCTCACATTTTCGTTTTCCCTGTCCCCGCTCGGTAAAATAATTCTTCACATAGCCAAAGGCCGTCTTATCCGCCAGCGTTCCAATGGTTCCCGCCCGATAAGTCTGCCCTGCCCCAAAGATGACCTCTGTATACTTATGGGCAAGACTCTGGTAATCTCCGGAGAAATTCAAGTCAATATCCGGCTCTTTATTTCCCTTGAACCCAAGGAAGGTCTCAAAAGGAATGTCAAATCCATCCTTCACAAGAGGCTGGCCGCACACCGGACACGTCTTGTCCGGCATATCCCATCCGCACCCCCCTGCATATGCCCTCACCTCCTGAGACTCAAAATCACTGTAATGGCAATGTTTACAATAATAATGGGGACTTAATGGATTTACCTCCGTGATACCCGCCATGGTCGCCACAAAAGACGAGCCGACAGACCCTCTGGAGCCCACCAGATACCCGTCCTCATTGGACTTCCACACCAGCTTCTGGGCAATAATATACATCACGGCAAATCCGTTGGAAATAATGGAATTAAGCTCTCTCTCCAATCTCTCCGTTACTACAGGCGGCAAATCCTCACCGTACATGGAATGAGCCTTCTGGTAACAGATTTCCCGCAAAAGCTTATCTGAATCCGGAATCACAGGCGGACATTTATCCGGACGCACAGGCGTAATCCTCTCCACCATGTCCGCAATCCGGCAGGGATTGTCAATCACAACCTCCTGAGCCTTTGCCGAGCCAAGATACTCGAACTCCTCTAACATCTCGTCCGTGGTACGCAAAAACAAAGGCGACTGATTGTCCGCATCAGTAAAGCCCTTTCCCGCCATGATAATGCGGCGGTACACCTCGTCGTCCGGCTCCATGAAATGTACGTCGCAGGTTCCCACCACAGGCTTATTAAAGCGCTCGCCTAACTCCACAATCTTTCGGTTTAAGTCTTTTAAGTCTTCCTCGCTCTGAACCCTCGTCACACGCTCACTGTCAATCATGAACCGGTTGTTGCCAAGAGGCTGGATTTCCAGATAGTCATAGAAATTCACAATCCTGGCAATCCTCTCATCCGACTTCTCATTTAAGATCGCCTGGTAAAGCTCTCCCGCCTCACAGGCGCTTCCAACAATCAGCCCCTCTCGATACTTTGACAGCTCGCTTTTGGGAATCCTTGGCCTTCTGGCATAGTATTCCAGGTGAGACTTAGACACCAGGGTATAGAGATTCACCCGTCCAATCTCATTTCGGGCAAGAATAATCACATGGTAGGTAGGAAGCTTCTTGACCGCATCCGAATTTTGGGAGCCAAACTGATTAAGCCTAGTAAGGTCCGTGATATTCCGTTCTCTTAACATCTCTATAAACTTCACAAAAATCTCCGCCGTCGCGCCGGCGTCATCCACGGCACGATGATGGTTCTCCAGGGAAATGTGAAGGGCATTTGCCACCACATTCAGTTTAAATTTCGACAGAGTCGGAAGCAGAATCCGCGCCATGGCCACCGTATCCACAGAAGTGAATTCCGGCACCATATCCTGATACCTACAGTTCTGCTCAATAAATCCCACGTCAAAAGAAGCGTTGTGAGCTACCAGCACAGCGTCCCCTATAAATGTCAAAAACTGGGGAAGCACAGTCTCAATATCCGGCGCGTCTAAGACCATATCATCCGTGATGCTGGTAAGCTGGGTAATCTGGAAAGGAATAGGCACCTTGGGATTCACAAAGGTACTGAATTTCTCTGTAATCTTCCCCTTCTCCACCTTCACGGCGCCAATCTCGATAATTTTATCCTTAATCGGGCTAAATCCCGTGGTCTCAAGGTCAAACACCACATAGGTCCCGCTAAGAGACTGTCCCTTCTCATTCACAGCCACATCCGTAAGGTCATCCACCAGATAACCCTCCACGCCGTAAATCACCTTAAAGGGATCATCTTTGTCCAGCGTCTCAATATAGTGGTTCGCATCTGGGAAGGACTGAACAACCCCATGGTCTGTAATAGCTAATGCCTTATGCCCCCAGTCATGAGCCCGTTTTAACAAGTCCTTCACCTCTGTCACACCGTCCATGTCGCTCATTTTCGTATGGCAATGAAGCTCTACCCGCTTCTTAGGAGCAGTATCCTTCCTCGACTCAGTAAAATCACTTATTTTGCGGATACCCGCTACTGAAGAAATCACCAGCTCTCCGTCAAATTTATCGATATTCGTAACGCCTTTAATCTTAAGAAACGCCCCCATCTTCACATCGCCAATGATATTCGCAAGCTGGTCATTCCTTACAAACAGCTTGATTGTAATGGTATCTGTAAAATCCGTTACAGAAAATATAACAATAGTCTTCTCATTGCGAATCTCACGGGTGTCAAAGCTAATAACCTTTCCGCGGAAGGTAATCTCTCCCATTTCCCCCACAACCTGGCATAACTCCATAGGCTCATCGTTAAAATCACGGCCATAGATAAGATTTGGGTCATCAGAGGCTTTCCCCCATGTTCCTTTGGATGAGCCTCTGGAAAATTTCTTCGATGAACCAAAAGAGCTGCCTGCCTGTCCAAAGCCATCTGCAAATCCGTTTCCAGAATTCTTCAAAGGGCTGTTTTGGGCGCTGCCGCCAGATGTTTTTCCTCCATTTCCAGAACTACTTCCCGCATCGGCCTTCTGCATATTCTCAGACTGGTTTCTTCGGTTCTTGCCCAAGTCCACGTCTGCCGGTTGATTGCTGTCTGCCCCATTTTCCTGCTGAATAGAGGCATTAGACTTCAGAATTTCATCTACCTCCTGTTTCAGCTTTATCTCATTATACTTTAACACGCTCTCCTTTGGCTTCTCATACAACACCCGAATCTCAATGGGACGGCCAAATCTATACTGGAATACATCCGTAAGATAGGAGGTAATGGACTCCCGCTTTCCCTGGGCCACAATAGAATCCTGAAGGGTAAGGCACAAAATGTTCTCATTCTGGAACTCATAGCTTGAATTCTGAAGCATACTGCGCTCCACCACGCTGCGCTTTTCAAGCTCAAAAAGAAAACTGTCAAAATATTCATTCATCAGATTCTCCGGCGTATACTGCTCGGAAAGATCATACTGCTCTTTTACCTCAATCTGAATATAACTGCGTCCAAACAACTGCTCCTTAAGCCTTCTCTCAACCTCATCTACACATTTTTTCTGTATCAGATACCGGCTTAACAGATGTACCTTAATAAAATCTCGGTCAGAATTCGTCGTCACCTTACTGACCTCTGCCTGCGCAAATATGCTGCGCAGCTCCTCATCTACTTTTAACGTAGGAAATACCTCAAAGAATGGCTTACTCATTCCAGTTCAACAACTCCTGTCTCAATGTCTCCAACAACTGGTCCTCTCTTACCTTCTTCACTACCTCACCCTTTTTAATCAAAAGCCCCTCGCCAATGCCGCCGGCAATGCCGATATCAGCCTCCTTCGCCTCTCCCGGTCCATTGACCACACAGCCCATAACAGCCACCTTAATATTCAGGGGGATATCCTCCACCATCTCCTCCACCTGGTTTGCAAGTCCAATCAAATCAATCTTCGTCCTGCCGCAAGTCGGACAGGAAACCACTTCAATCCCTCCCTGACGCAGTCCTAAGGTCTTAAGGATTAGCTTGGCAGACCTAATCTCCTCCACAGGGTCCCCAGTCAGCGACACACGAATGGTATCACCGATTCCCTGATTCAGAATCAGCCCTAACCCCACAGAGGACTTAATATTCCCCGCAAGAAGGGTTCCAGCCTCTGTAATGCCAACATGCAGCGGATAAGGACATTCTCTGGCAATCAGCTCATGGGCCCTGACGCACATCATAACATCCGAGGACTTGATACTCACTACCAGATTGTCATACCCCATCCCCTCAATCATATGTACCTTGTCCATGGCGCTCTCCACCAAGCCTTCTGCGGTCACGCCTCCATACCGCTCCACCAGAGGCTTTTCAAGAGAACCGCTGTTGACCCCTACCCGAATCGGCACCTTACACGCCTTCGCCTTATCAACCACAGCCTGCACCCTGCTGCCATCCCCAATGTTACCTGGGTTAATTCGGATCTTGTCCGCCCCGTTCTCAATCGCGGCAATGGCAAGCCGGTAGTCAAAATGGATATCCGCAACCAACGGAATATGAATTCTCTCCTTAATTTTACCAATGGCCTGAGCTGCCTCCATAGTCGGCACGGCACAGCGGATAATCTCACAGCCCGCCTTCTCAAGAGCCAGAACCTGCGCCACAGTCGCCTCCACCTCCTCCGTCCTCGTATTGGTCATAGACTGAATGGCAATCGGGCTGCCTCCCCCGATTATCACATCTCCAATTCCAATCTTCTTCGTCGCCTCTCTGTACATACTGTCTATTACCCCTTTCTCTAAAAAAATTTATTCTATCCCTCGTCCAATAAGGGATACCCCTCTACCGCATATGAAATTCGATAGAGGGGTATTTCTGTTACTCTTTTATCAATATTAACTGTTCACCGTACTCACGCTCAGTCAAGGTCAACTGCTCCTGATCCACGCTGTAATCAAAGGTTGTAATCACAGTGGATAGAGCCTGACGGATATCTTCCTCCGTATACTGACCTCCCATCTTGTCAGCCATCTTCTGAAACCCTGCCTCATCCGGCGTAATTGTAATAGTCTTCTCATCCTTATTCAGCGTATACTTCATATCCACGGCTACGCTTAGAGCATCTTCCGCCTCTGGAATCGAAATCACCATGGAACCATTCTTCATAATCGACATATAAAAGCTTCCATCTTCATCCGCCCATTCGCCCTCCAAGGGATTCGTTGTAAATAACTTCGCAAGCAGCAGAATGACTCCCACAATGATTACGATTGTCGAAACCGTAGTAACGATTCTCCATATCTTACTCCTCTTAACTTCATCATTCTTCGCAATCATCTGTCCTGCCCCCACTCTTTCTATTAAATCATTTACCACTTTCATTATATGTACTTTTTTACCTGATGTCAACGGATGGCTGCTACTCTGTCTCCACCAGCAGATAGAAGCCCTTGTCCGTCTTCTCTATCTTCTGAATGATTCCCTTTCGGGCATGTAACCTTTCACTGGTCCTGTAGATTCCAGACATGGCAATCGACGGCTCCACCAGATAGGTATACTGCCCTGTCACGGCGCTTCGCTCGCTAATCTCAACCTCCTGCCCTTCCTTTACAAGTCCTTCTCTCTCCATCTTAAATCGGTCTACTCTCATAATCTGCCACTCTCCGTGCGAACACCTCCAAACAGAATCCTTAACCCTCCAACAGCTTCGTAATATCCTCCGGATTCGGCATGGAGCGGATTGCACCCTTCTTCATGGTAATCAGAGCAGCTCCCCCATTGGCATAAGTCAGGATATCTCCCAGAATGTCTTCCGTTAAATTGTCAATGCCGTGACTTAGAACCCCGTTAATCGCACATCCGCAGAACGTATCTCCTGCTCCTGTCGTCTCGATAGCCTTCACAGTAAATCCCTTACGCTCTACACGCATATCCTTATAATATGCCCTGCTTCCATCCTTCCCCATGGTCAGGAAGATTAACGGAATCTGGTACTTCTCCTGAAGGTAATGAATTCCTTCGTCATAATCCTCCTTACCTGAGATAAACTGAATCTCATTGTCAGAAATCTTCAGCACATCACAATATTGGAAGCCATACTCCATCTGCTCCTTTGCTTCATCCAGCGAACGCCACAGCGGGGGACGAAGGTTAGGGTCAAAGGTAATCAGACAGCCCGCCTCCTTCGCAGCCTTAAGCGCCTTCTTCGTAGCCGACTTTACCGGCTCGTCGGTCATCGACAACGTTCCAAAATGAAAGACCTTAGACTGGCGGATGATCTCAAAGTCCACATCATCCTCTGTCAGCATCATATCTGCCCCTGGTTTACGGTAGAAAGAAAACTCCCTGTCGCCATCTGGAAACGTATGTACGAATGCCAAAGTCGTAGGAATCTCTTTATCAAGTATCAGCCCCTTAGCCTCAATCCCAAGGTCTTCAATCGTACTTTTCAGCAAACGTCCAAACTGGTCCTCACCGACTTTTCCAATAAATGCTGTCTTTCTTCCAAGTTTATTTAACATTGCAAGTACATTACAGGGCGCGCCTCCGGGACATGCCTCAAATAGATTATTCCCTTGTTCGCTTTGTCCATTCATTGTAAAGTCAATTAACATCTCGCCTAATGCAGTTACATCATATAATTTGTCCATACATAAGTCTCCTTCTTTTCATTTCAGGTTTGCAAATATTTTAACATATGAGAGAGAATTTTAAAAGGGGGTCAATTTTTATAATATTTAATATAAAAACAATAAAAGTTATTATTTTCGTCAATCTATACTTGAACAATTATCAAGGTTTTGCTATAATGAAAGAAAATTTAGAACGGAAGTAATACAAATTGCTAAAAGAGGAATAAAAAATGAAGAAAAAAAGATTAATTCTATCCGCAAACAAATTCTATCAGGGTATCGCCATGTAATCCTGGTCATGTGCCTGTTAGTTGCAATTTCTCTGATCTCACTGATTCAGATTAGCAGAAATTACCGCGTCGTATCCAACAATCGGGATAATCAGGCGGCAACTCAGTCGGCTTTAGCGAAGCACTATGAATGGCTGGAGATGTACAATGAAAGTATTCTGAACGGAACAGAATTTAAGGGAAGTCTGGATTACAATACCTGTCTTTTGGGGCAATGGTTGGCAGGCGTCAGTGATTCGGATCTGTCCGATACCGTTATACGCAATACTCTGACAGAAGTTCAGCCTCCTCATCAGAATATGCATATGCTTGCTTCTGAGATTCTGGAGCTTGCCAAGACAGACAAAGACGCTGCATATTCAAGATTCCTTCAGGAATTGAAGCCTCTGACGGCAGAAGTAATCGACGGATTGGAGACAATCTCCTCCCAGTACAGAGATATTGCCAATGAAGCTTCCGAGAAGATGGATAATCTGATCTTCATCATGATCGTCCTGAATATCATTTGTGCTCTGCTAGGCTTCATGATTGCATTATTCTATGGTACTCGCTCGGCTAAGCAGATTTCCCGTCCGATTACCGCAGTAGCCGAATGGTCAGAGAAGCTTTCTGTAGGCGCTGACCAGATTGACTTTGATCATAAGGTGCTGAAAGGTAATGAAGACAATGAGATTGGCTCTATGATACATTCATTCCAGCGTATGGTAGACAGCATCCATGAGAATGTAGAAGTTGTGAAGCGTCTTGCCCAAGGTGATATGACCGTGTTCGTCAACATTCGTTCACAGGAGGATTCTCTGGGAAGGAACCTGTATCATCTTGTTCAGTCCAATGATTTTATGTTTGCCAAGATTATTGAGATTGCAATGTCTGTGGCAACTGCTTCCCAGAATATAGCCAATGCAAGCCAGATGCTGGCAGACACAGCGTCAAAACAGGTGATTGCAATCAATGAGCTGAACAGCTCTACCGATGAAACAAGAGAGCTTGTCACACAGAACGGAATCGAGGTTCAGCATGCAACTGACCTTTCTCACTCCATCCTACAGGATATGCAGGATAGTAATGCCAAGATGGGCTTACTGGTGGAGTCCGTAGATGAGATTAATAAGTCGTCTCAAAAGATTGCCAATGTTATCAAATTAATCGACGACATTGCATTCCAGACGAATATTCTTGCATTGAATGCCGCTGTAGAAGCCGCCCGCGCCGGTGAAGCCGGAAAGGGCTTTGCGGTAGTTGCAGACGAGGTGCGTGTCCTTGCCCTTAAGAGTGCGGACGCAGCCAACGAGAGTAAACAGTTGATTGAGGCTACTATGCGTGCAACAAAGGATGGAAGCCAGATTAGTTCAGAAGCATTCGATACCTTCCAGCATGTTGTGGATGACCTTGACAGTATTATTGAAACAGTAAATAACATTTCAAATTCATCACAAAAACAGGAGGATGCGATTTCAAGGATTCATGAGCAGGTTGAATTTATCAATGAATCTATTACCTCCAACCTGTCTGTAAACGAAGAAGCCGCTGCCGCAAGCAGCGAGATGCGAGAGGACGCAAGGTTGCTTGAGGAGGAGATGAACCAGTTCAATCTTCGCCAGAGAAAGATGGGCCATGCATATATTCCGCCGGAGAAGCGTAATGACGAAGAATTTATCCGTCAGGCTAATGAAAATTACCAGAAATCTCTTAAGACTGGTCAGTATACTCCTCTGGATACGAAAAATAATAAATAAAAAATTTGCATTACATAAGGGGCTGTCTGTGACAGCCCCTCCTAATTTTACTAAATTTTCATTCTTTCTTTCAACGAATGGCAGGATATCATCACATCCAACACAAAGCTCCCATCCTCCGTATAACAGAGCATGTCCCCGCCAAGTCTGCCTGCCGCCTCCTGCACAGTCACAAGTCCAAATCCATGATCATCTCCCGCCTTATCCGTGGCAGGTATCTTCCCCTTTTCCACATGCAGGTCATTCCGACAACGATTCTGTATCCGTATTGTGAGATACTTCTTATTGTACTTCATCTGCACAAATATTTCGCGTTTCTCTGCGTCCAGCGTTTCCAACGCATCGCAGGCATTTTCCAGCCCATTCGACAAAATCTGACACAACTCCATATATGGAAGTTCTTCTTCCCCTGCCTGTATATCAATGGTAAGCTTTGTCCCTAGTTCCTCCAGCTTTGCGAAATGCTGAACAAATACTGCATTGATGTATGGGTTAGCACAAAACTGTCCATACGCGGCGTCCATCTCTGTCTCCACACCTTTTAAATACGCCAGCGCCTCTTTAGTCTTCCCTGCTGCAAGCAGGCCCGAAAGCGTGACTGTATGTCCCTTCATGTCATGCTTCATCCTTCGTATACGCTGCTGGTTCTCAAGCTGCGCCTTCAGCATGTTCTTCTGCTCTTGCAGGATACGCTCACTTTGCTGCTTCCGGTAAAGCAAAAGCTGTCTGTAGAGAGACGTAAAAATCGTTCCATAGACAAATACCATCAATACCAGTACCAGTATACATAAAAGCAGATCTTCCGGCCGGTTGACAATATTCGTGGGATACTGTACTGTTACCACCAACAGAAGATAGTACAGCATCGTCATGCCTGCAAAAACTCCCCATCCCTTTTTCACAGAATCCTGCAGCTCCAGATATGGCTTTCTCAAATACCGCCACACCAGATACTCAAGAAGGGGAAACGCAAGCAGTCTGCTTACTAACAGCAATATATACTTCTCTCCACCCAGGTAATAATCCAAAATATTTGTAATTGCCATAAGCCACAGGCAAGTGGTATCCGCCAGACAGAAGGAAAGCAGGAAACGAAACCTCTTATCCGCACTCATCACATACAATAATATAAAACTGGGTATGGAGCAGGTAAACAGGAACACCTTCCCCAAGACCTCCATACCGTATATGACCATGCCGACTCCATTTGCTAACATTAAAACGCCCATAGCGGTGTATGATGCCACTCTTATTTTCCTACTGGTAAACCGTGACCGGTAAAGCATGATAAACAGGAACACCACATGGAGCATTGCCCAAAATATTGAAATATCACGAAGTATGGTCATTTTTAGTTATCCTGCATCTTTGTCAACTTAACTGCCTGGTCTGCCGCAATACATGCATCGATAATCTCCTGAATATCCCCGTTCATAATCTTATCCAGCTTATAAAGCGTAAGCCCAATCCTATGGTCTGTCACACGCCCCTGCGGGAAATTATAGGTACGAATCTTCTCAGAACGGTCTCCCGTTCCAATCTGGCTCTTTCTCGCCTCCGCCTCTGCATCATGCTGCTTCTGGCACTCAATATCATATAATTTTGCCCGCAGCAGCGCAAACGCCTTATCCTTATTCTGAAGCTGTGACTTCTCTGTCTGGCTGTAAATCACGATACCTGTGGGATAATGGGTCAGACGTACGGCAGAATCCGTGGTATTGACACACTGACCTCCATTTCCCGAAGCCCTCATAACATCAATACGGATATCCTTCTCATCAATCTGGATATCCACCTCCTCAGCCTCCGGTATCACGGCCACTGTAATTGTGGAAGTGTGAATCCGCCCGCCGGACTCCGTCTCAGGCACACGCTGTACACGATGTACGCCGGACTCATATTTCATTACAGAGTAAGCGCCGTTTCCATTAATCATAAAGGTAACATTCTTCATGCCGCCGATGCCGATTTCTTCACATTCTACCAACTCCACCTTCCAGCGCCTGCTCTCTGCATAATGCAGATACATACGGTAAATCTCTGCCGCAAATAAGGCTGCCTCGTCGCCGCCTGCGCCTGCACGAATCTCCACGATAACGTTCTTGTCGTCATTAGGGTCCTTAGGGAGAAGCAGAATCTTAAGCTCTCTTTCCAACTCCTCAACCCTTGCCTTGGCTTCGTTTAACTCCTCCTTGGCAAGCTCACGCATCTCCTCGTCCGATTCCTCCTCCAGCATCTGAAGGCTGTCGTCGATTGCCTGTTTACACGCCTTATATTCCTTATATGCCTCCACAATAGGAGACAGGTCGTTTTGTTCCTTCATAAGCTTCCGGAATCTTGCCTGGTCACTGGCAACGTCCGGCTCTTGAAGCTCACTTAATATTTCCTCCATACGAATGAGCAAATCTTCTAATCTATCAAACATCTTTCTTCCTCCTGGATTGTTTTTCTCATATACATTAATGGACGAAGTCCACCTACCCTCCATTGTAAATACCCGTCACCACACGGTCAAGACCTGATAAATCTTTTTTTATCTCCACATTTTCATAGCCGTAATTTTTCATCAGACCTTTTACATCCTCCCCCTGGTTAAAGCCAATCTCAAACAGCAGACTTCCCCCTGTTTTGATATGGAAAATGCTGTCCTCTATCATCCTTCTGTAAAAATACAGGCCATCCTCTTTGCCGTCCAGTGCAATTCTTGGATCATGGATACGCACCTCTGGCTGAAGTTCTTCAATATCTATTGTGGGGATGTAGGGAGGGTTCGACACGATCACATCGAATTGGGGCTTGTTTTCCACAAACTCCGTAAACAGATCCGACTGCACCCACTCAGCCTTCACATCCAGCCGCTCTGCATTTTTCCTTGCAACCTCCAATGCATCCTTTGAAATATCACATCCCTTGCCTTGTATTTCCGGACACATTTTCAGAATACTCACCAGAATACAACCGGAGCCGGTGCACATATCCAACACTTGAAGCCTTCCGTCCGACGTATTTTCTCCAAACACACTTTTGCTGCCCCTCTGACTAGCTTCCCGCTGCTTTTCACGAATCAATTCCACTGCTTCCTCCACCAGCGTCTCCGTATCCTGGCGAGGGATTAGCACATGTTCATTCACATAAAAGGAGTATCCCATGAATTCCTGCTCTTTGGTGATATGCTGCAGCGGAATCCGTTTCTTTCGTCTTTCGATATACCCAAGATACTTTAAAGCCAGCCCTTCGTCTAATTCCCTGTATGGGTCCGCATAGTATGCCGCCCTGCTGATCCCTGCCGTATATTCCAATAGATACCATGCATCAAGAGCTGCCTCCTCAATACCGGCTTCCCTTAATGCCTCGGTTCCTTCTTCAATGGTCTGCCGCAGCGTGAAAATTCTCTGCTTCATATGCTCTCCAATCAAATACTGCCTCAACCGCCTGGATTGCCACCTCAATCATACCGTCGTCAGGCTCTTTTGTCGTAATCTTCTGAATCGCAAGTCCTGGTTTACTGAACAGGTTGACGATAGGATTCTCGCTGCGCCCCGCCAGCTTCAAAAACTCATAGGATATTCCTGCAATCACTGGGAGCAAGGCAATCCGGATTACAATCCGCATAACCGGCGTCTCTGCCCGTACCAGAACCAGCATAATAATACTGATTGCAAGCACCAGAAACAAAAAGCTGGTTCCGCACCGCTTATGCTGCCTGGAGCTGCTTCTCACATTCTCCACGGTCAGCGGCAGTCCATGCTCGATACAGTTGATACACTTATGCTCTGCGCCATGGTACATGAAAGTCCGCTGGATATCCTCCATCCGCGAAATCAGCAGCACATACAGCACAAAAATCCCAATCCGCACAAAACCTTCAATCACAGTGCGAAGGCTATAAGACGGTATATATTTTTCCAGCAAAGAAGACAGAAAATAGGGAAGCACCATGAAAATAGCAATGGCCATCACAATGGAAAACGCCACCGTCACCCCCATCATCAGGCTCTCGTTCTTCTCCTGCTTCTTGGCCTCCTTCTCTGTCATCTCTTTTTCTTCTTCCTCCTCGAAGAAGCTGGCGGAATAGGTCAGCGTCTTCATTCCAAGCACCATGGAGTCTATAAAATTAAAGACTCCCCGAATAAATGGAATCTCTGTAAGCTTCCTCCACCTGTGAACAATGCTCTTATACGATTCCTTGCTCACAAGGATCTCCCCGTCAGACTTGCGGATAGCCACCGCATAATCATCCTTATGCTTCATCATAATGCCTTCTAACACAGCCTGACCGCCTATATTTGATGATTTCATAATTTATAATAACTCCTTTGCATATATAGAAAAAGGTTGAGATCATACAACCTCAACCCGATACCTGCAATCTTATTTACCCATTCCGTATTTCTTATTGAACTTATCAACACGACCGCGAGCCTGAGCTGCCTTCTGCTGTCCTGTATAGAATGGGTGGCACTTGGAACAGATCTCCACGTGGATATCTTCTTTTGTAGAACCTGTCACAAACGTGTTGCCACAGTTACAAGTTACAGTTGCCTGATGATATGTTGGATGTATTCCTTCTTTCATGATCTTCACCTCTTCTTTATTACGTCATATGCTGTCAGCAGACTTCACTAGCAATGTCCGGTTACTATTGAGAAGCCTGTACCGTCAGCTATGCATTTCTTATTATCTAAACAGCGTTGTTATTGTACCACAAAAACGAGACGTTGTCTATATTATTTTTGTCTTTTTTACCATTTGGATTAACTCTGCATTATTGCGGGTCCTGCTGTACATATTCAGGATATTCTCTACTGCTTCATCCGCACGCATACCATTAAGAGCGCGGCGCATAGTGTCAACCGCCTCCTGCTCCTCCCTGGACAGAAGCAAATCTTCCCTTCTGGTTCCAGACTGTGGGATATCGATTGCAGGAAATACTCTCTTTTCGGATAACTTTCGGTCTAATACCAGCTCCATGTTGCCGGTTCCTTTAAACTCCTCATAGATAACGTCGTCCATCTTGCTCCCTGTGTTGACGAGAGCCGTGGCCAAGATGGTAAGGCTCCCTCCGCCGCGCATGTTTCTCGCCGCTCCAAAGAATCTCTTTGGCATGTGCAGCGCCGCCGGATCAAGACCGCCGGACAGTGTTCTTCCTGACGGCGGAACCGTTAGGTTATATGCCCTTGCCAGACGTGTAATACTGTCTAAAAGAATCATCACGTCCTTTTTATGTTCTACCAGACGCTTCGCGCGCTCAATTACCATCTCCGACACACGCTTATGATGCTCTGGCAATTCGTCAAATGTAGAGTAGATAACTTCCACGTTGTCCCCTTCGATGGTCTCCTTGATGTCCGTGACCTCCTCCGGGCGCTCATCAATTAACAGAATCAAAAGATGAATCTCCGGATTATTCTTCCGAACAGACAGCGCCACCTGCTTAAGCAGGGTTGTCTTACCTGCTTTCGGCGGAGAAACAATCATGCCTCGCTGACCTTTCCCTATGGGCGACAGAAGATCCACAATCCGCATGGCAGTGCTTGTCTTGCCGCACTCCATCCTAAGCCGCTCATCCGGAAAGATTGGCGTCATGTCTTCAAAATTCGTCCTCCGCATGGCCCTCATTGGGTCTATGTTATTAATCTTAGTCAAATATAATAAAGCGCTAAACTTCTCCTGCTGCGTCTTGATTCGTGTATTTCCTTCCAATATATCCCCTGTCTTTAAATTAAACTTACGAATCTGCGACGGTGACACGTACACGTCATTCTCCCCTGGCAGATAGTTCGCACTCCGGATAAATCCATACCCGTCCGGAAGTACCTCTAAGATTCCGCATGCCGTGATTCCGCTGTCCAGCCTGTCTATATCATGAACCTCTTTATCTCCTGTATTTGCAGACATCTCTTTTACCTGTTCTCTTGACGCCTGCTTCTCCTTCTCGTCTTCTTCTAACATACGCTCAATCAACTCTGCTTTCTTCATTGTCGATATTCCTTTTATGCCTCTTGCTTTGGCAAGGTCTTTGAGTGTAGATAAAGGTAATGATTCATACTTTTCTCTCATATATATATCCTTTCATGTATTTATTTTTCCACATATACAAATATCTGACATACCAATATCCATATATTTTTTCCCTGGGATATGAGGGGCCTGAACTGACCCAGTTGGAATTAAATGTTATTATACTACATTTACCCAAAATTTAAAAGCCTTTTTATTGATTTGCTCTTATAAGAATGATATTATAGTAATATCGTTCAGTGAAAAGCTGGGTAACGATATTTACCATGAACACATTTCACAGTATTTAAAAGGGCGGTTGATTTGATATGGCTGTCTTCTGGGGAGACGAGAGATATTATTCTCTGAACCACTACCTAAAACAGACCTTCGGGGAAAAACTTTATAAAATCTCACTGAATGGGGGTATGACCTGCCCGAACCGCGACGGTACTCTTGGAAGCCGGGGCTGTATCTTCTGCAGTGCAAAAGGCTCAGGGGATTTTGCTGAAGACGGCCGGCTTTCCGTCACGGAGCAGATTACACAAGGTAAGGCCCAGGCTGCCAGAAAATATTTTGGCAGCTCATATATCGCCTATTTTCAGGCATATACCAATACCTACGCCCCCGTCCCTCGCCTGCGGGAGCTGTTTTTTGAAGCCATTCGTCATCCAGATATCCGCATCCTGGACATTGCCACCCGTCCGGACTGTCTTGGAGGGGATGTGCTGGAATTATTGGACGAGCTGAACCAAATCAAACCTGTGTGGGTGGAGTTGGGACTACAGACCATCCATCCAAATACAGCCGCTTTAATCCGAAGGGGTTATGAACTTTTGGTATTTGAACAAGCGGTTCACAGTCTGCGCCTCCTTGGGATACCGGTTATCGTTCACACCATCCTGGGGCTTCCCCATGAGGATATGGAGCATCAGCTTGCAACCGTCAGATACTTGAACACTCTGGATATCCAGGGTGTAAAATTTCAATTATTACATATATTAAAACATACGGACCTCGCTGTCTATTACCGCGAGCATCCCTTCCACCTTCCAGACATGGAGGAGTACTTCGGGATGGTGGGGAAATGTCTGTGCGCCTTACGGCCCGATATTGTGGTACACAGGCTGACCGGAGACGGCCCGAAGCCTCTCCTCATTGCCCCGCTGTGGACAGGAAATAAACGCCAGGTGCAAAATGGTCTGCGGGCATATCTAAAAGAGCAGGATATCTGGCAGGGAAAGGAAGGATACGATGGATAAACCTCTCAAACTATATAAGCTGATTATTCTGTATATATTAAATAAGGTGGATTTTCCCCTGACAAATGCTCAGATCTCAGAATTTATACTGGAGGAAGGGTATACAACTTATTTTAAACTCCAACAGGCCATCTCGGAGCTGGTGGAGGCCAATTTGGTGCGGGAGGAATCTACTCATAACCGAACCTTCTACCACATCACGGAGGAGGGGACTGAGATTGTCTATTACTTCCGTAACGATATTTCTTCCGCCATCCAAAAGGATATCAATGAGTTTTTGAAAAAGAAGAAATACGAGCTTAAGAATGAGGTTTCGGTAAAATCTGACTATTACCGAAACCCAAACGGAGAATATTCGGTAAAATGTCAGGTTATTGAGCAGCGTTTTCCGCTGATTGACTTGACTGTAACCGCCCCCACAGAGGCAGAGGCAGAGACGATTGCACATAATTGGACGAAAAAGAATCAGGAGATTTATGCGTTAATTATGTCAAAACTATTATAAGACATACGCCCAGGACATAGTATAACAAATTAAATTCAGGAGAAGCATTATCTTATGAAAGCAAAAAAATTAGGTGAATTATACGTTAGTTTTTTTAAAATCGGCGGTCTGACCTTTGGCGGCGGGCTTGCCATGCTGCCTATGCTGCAGCGTGAGGTGGTACAAAAGTACGGCTGGTGTACAGAAGAAGAACTTCTGGATATCTACGCCATCGGACAGTGTACCCCTGGGATTATTGCGGTCAATACCGCTACTTACGTAGGCTATCAGCAGGCCGGTTTCTTAGGCAGCGTAGCCGGAACTCTGGGGATGGTGTCCCCGTCGCTGATTATCATCTGTCTGGTTGCGTCCATTTTACAGAATTTCATCCATACGCCAGTAGTGCTTCATGCGCTGGCGGGCATCCGGATCGTGGTCTGTGCTCTGATGCTGAACACTGTATTTACCATGGCGAAAAAAGGTATTGTAGATAAGCTGGGCGCCGTAGTATTTCTGGCCGCATTTGTGCTGGCCTGTTTTACTCCCATTCCCACCGCTGTGGTTATCGTCCTTTCCGGCATCACGGGGATCGCCGCTAAGCATATGGAAAGGAGGCGGTCCGCATGATTTATCTGATTCTTGCATATGAATTCTTTAAAATCGGTCTGTTTTCCATTGGAGGAGGCATGGCGACTCTGCCCTTTCTGATGGATTTGGCCAACAAATATGATTGGTTTACTGTAAGTGAGCTTACGAATATGGTGGCCATCAGCGAGAGTACGCCTGGTCCTGTGGGGATTAATATGGCCACTTATGCGGGATATAACGCTGCCGGAGTCCTTGGGGCGATTGTGGCGACTCTGGCCCTCACGGCCCCTGCATGGATTATTATTATATTGATTGCAAAGTTTCTGGAGAATTTCAGTGAAAATGCCAATGTGAAGGCTGCGTTCTATGGAATTCGTCCGGCGGTTGCCGCTTTGATTGGCTATGCTGTGTGGGAGCTGCTTAAGATTGCCATTGTGGCGGTTTCAGGAGGACAGGTGCAGGTAAATCTGACCAATGTGGCGGTCTGCGGGGTGACTTTTGTACTTTTGCAGGTTAAGAAGCTTGGGAAGCTGCATCCGCTGGTTTGGATTGCGGCGGGCGCTTGTGTGGGGATTGTGCTTAAGATGTGATGGTAAACTTAAACAGGAGTTGCCGGACATATTGTTTTTTGGCAACTCCTGTTTGGGTTGGGGAATCCATAAGTGGCTATGTTTCTTGTTTATGTTCTACTTTACAATTCTTTCTATAACAGGCAATTCCGTATTTGTGAATACATTTTATTCCACTCTGTTTCAACCTTTCCGTATACCCCATTTTTTCAATCTGTTTCATAGATTTTTTACATGTCGCATCATAGGAACCATTTTCCGCATATTTTACCTCAATGATGCATCCTGTTTTTTCAATAGGAACGGAAATCTCTATGTCCACGTATCCTACTCCCGATTCTGAATTAGATTTTACAATCCAACCTCCTTGTGCCTGAAACAGACCGAGCAGCATACCATGGTAAAAATTTTCTTTCATTTCTTTTTTAATGCATGTATCCCGAATACTAATCGAATCTTCCATATATTCATTCAATATTGCCTGTACTTTATCAGCCTCACCATTCTTTACTGCACTACACAAACACTCCCACCGCCCTGTATCACTGGTAACTCTGACACGGAACCATGAACGTATTTTCTTTTCAAAGATTCCCCTAACTTCCCGATTTGGAATCACCAGTTTATGAGTACCCTCCTTAGCTGCACCTGCTTCTGTCAGATACCCTGTATAAAAAAGTACACTCCACAGATAATTCTGACGTACTTCATAATCTTTACTCTCAAGATCCGTATATGTCAGTTCCGGAATCAATGCTTTTTCTACACACTGGCCTGAAATCAATGCCTCAATCTCATCTTTGACGGTCGCATTAGAATTTTCAAGAATATCCTGTACAATCCCATTACTGCTGCTGTTTTCCCAATGTGCCTCCATTGGGGCAGTTATGGAACACCGGAATTTATCACACTGGTTCAATACATCCCAGGGACAATAAATTTCAGCATGTCCAAATTGATAACCATCATACCATTCCTTCATCTTGTTATAGGTTTCTTCGATTCCATAATAATGTAGTATTTCTCTGACTTCAATATCTGTAAATCCAAAATATTCCGCAAAATCTACGTCTGAAATTGTCCTTACCTTAAAATTATTGAGCCCAGTAAATATACTCTCCTTTGCAATTCTTAAACATCCTGTTATGACCGCAAATTCCAGATTCACATTGGTCTTTAAAGCCTCGCTGAACATCACACGAATATGGTTTACCATCTCAGAATAGTAGTTTCTCTGATATGCTTTATCTAAAGGCACATCATACTCGTCAATCAGAATTATGACTTTTTTACCATAATGCTTATGCAGCATTTCCGAAAGAAGATATAAGCTTTCTTCCTGTACTTCTTCCTCCAAATACAGGGAGTACAATACCTTAAGAGTTTCTTTATCCACATCTCTTAACCGGTCACTTTCAAGGAGATATTGATGCCGGCGCGCCTCTTTTCTGATTGCCGAAGACATTCTCTTTAATGCAGCCTCATAGGATGAGCCGCTTACATCCTTCAGACTAATGGAAATAACAGGGTATTTTCCCATATACTGTTCGCAGAGAGCCGTATCTTTCGCGATTTCCAGCCCGTCAAATAAAGTCGGCTCTGTCCCAATCTCAAAAAAACTCTTGAGCATGTCCATATTCAGGCTCTTTCCAAAACGGCGGGGACGCGTAAAGAGATTGACGCTTCCCCAGGAAGCAAGCAAATCCCGAATAAACGCTGTTTTGTCAACATAATAGAAGCCCTTAGTCCTTATGTCGCTGAAAAATTCCATGCCTATTGGCAATTTCTTTTTTGTTTCCATAGATTGAGCTCACCTCTTTAATCTATTCTATACAGAATAATTTTTCTCCGTTTCCCTCAGAATCTAATCGAATCTTATCATGCCGGAAACATTTTTCCACAGAATCCACTTCCAAAGTCACAATATTTTCCTGCCATTCTTTATACGCTTTCACTTCTGCCGAAGAATTCAATCCACGCATAATCGTAGGCGAATAAGGTTGATTTCGTAGATTCCAGTCATTGCGATATGCTGTCTCCAAGACAATGCTGTCAATCTCCATATTCAAAAATGCGGCCAATGCTCTTGCATTCATGATTCCATATTGAAACTGATTTTTGATTTTCTTCCATTTATCGTGTTTGATACTTTTCTTAAACTCCAAAATATGTAGCTGCCATTTTTTATTTCCAGTTTTTTTTATAAAAATGAACTTATCCGCACATTGGCAGGCTTTTTCTCTCTATCCAGATAAGGCAGAGTCCGTTTCTCTGGGAAATGGAAGACAACTGCCTCATCTTCAAATCTGCTTTTCAGCGATGCCAAGCCTTCTTTTTCTCCCTCTGTAATGAATATAACTTTTTCTTTATCCGAAACGACTGTATATTCGCCCGTCTGAAACAAATCCAGATTCCGCCTTAAATATTCAGGAATCATCTGTACCTTCCTCCTGTTATATATCCCCGATTCACTCAAATATCATAGGTCAGCTCAAGCATTTCCTCAAAAGCATCACTGAAAGTCGTTGTCTCAAATCCCATCTCTGCGGCCTTTAATTCGACAACCTGGGAACTGTCATTTCCCTGGCAGGAAAATTGATAAACTCCAACATCCTCTGTTCCAAGTAAATCCTGTTCTTCAATCTTGTATTTAGCCATAAGCTCCTGCTTTTTATGGCTGTTTTTCACACGAAGCATATTATTGATATGTTGGATCATGATATCGCTGTGAGTAGTCATAGTTACAGGAACTCCCATATTGCACAGACGCACCAGGACTCTCGCAACCAGGACTTGCAATTTGGGATGCATACACATCTCCGGTTCTTCGATAAACATTTGTGACATTCCATAGCGATATTTACACAGTAGGTATAAAGGCGTAATCTCCGTCACGATTGCAGAAGCCAGATACATCTGGATTGGTTCATTGAGTGTTTCTGGTTTATACATAAAAGACTTAGATATTGCATTTTGGATTTCTACCTTCCCATGCAAGATTGTCTGTTCAATGAAATCTGCCAACTGTTCTAATTTTTGTCTTCCAGATTCCCTATCTCCTATATTATTCAATAATTTCAAAAAACTAATTACCGGTTTCGTGAAATAAGAATCCTGTTCTTCCCGTATATCTTCTTGAATGACATTGCTAAACCGATTGAAGCTATTTTCATATATATTATTAATCAGCAAATTCTTTGATAACACAAATCCTGTCCGCGACGAAGGAAGAAATACAGTATTATTTTGTCCTATCCTCTGCACTCTCTTACTCCCACTGATCCACAGACGCAAAAAAACCCTCAATATAAATTCAACATACCGCCCTGTCTGCGTCATATAGTCGTCCACTATGCGAATTCCTATCCAATATCCAGAATCAATCCAAATACATATCATTTTTATATATTCATGTTCAACATCTTCTTTTTCCCACCTGTTTCGCCTATCCTCGCCATACTCTATTCTTGTCTCAATTTTTAAATCCGCTAAACCTTCTATCACCAATTCTAATTTCCCGATATACATATCTTTATTAAATATATCTGAAACAAATTGATCCTTATTTTGCTCAATACAACAATTCAATAAACGCCAAAACCGTCCAACCCATTCCTGAGAAAAACTCCTTATTTCTTCTCCCCCTCCAATTAGTTCTCTCACATAGCGCTCACATTCTTCATATAATTTAGAATTCCTGACTTCATCCGTCAAATGAGTCAATATTTCGCTAGTATCCGACAAAAGCCCCCAAAGCAGGCTCATCAGATAACTCTTACCACTATTATTATCTCCTACAAACATCATCATCGGTTTCATCTCTAATTCGGCATGTTTTATTTTACCAAAATCTTCAACGATTACTCTTCTTTTCATATGATGACCTCTCCTAAAAAACATTGTTTACTTAACTCAACCAAATCTCATCTGCAATCCGCTAAACTAACCATGATACCCCTATCATAGCCGATCGAATTTAGAATATCAAGTATGGATATCCTCTATTTTTCCACATTTCTTTCAGCAATATGCCGCATCACCCGCACAAAAACTACATCCCCTGCATTTTCAAAGCAAGAACTCGCACATTACCCCATTGCTGACGTCAATCCCCCTTTCTGTCAGCCGCACAAACTCCCCCTCTCCTTCCATAAGCCCCATTGTGTACATCTTCCCCAACACCTTTCCATATACTTCCTCCATCCCACGCCCGAAGCTTTCCTCAAACTTCGCCTTTGACACGCCCTCCATTTTCCGAAGTCCCAGAAACATAAACTCCTCCATCTGTTCCCGCACACTTAACCCCACAGGCTCCTCCCCATAATTCCATCTCCTGTTATCCATAAGGGACGCTGCCCCCGTACCAATCCCAAGATACTCCGTCCGATTCCAATAACCCAGATTATGCCTGCACTCATACCCTGGCAGGGCATAATTGGAGATTTCATACCTGCAATATCCATAATCCTTAAGAAGCTTGGCTGTGCGCCAGTACATCCGCCGTTCCTCCTCCTCAGAGGGCAGCTCGTCCACATGGCCTCCTTTTCCGTATCTCTCGAAAAACGGCGTCCCTTCCTCAATGATCAGACTGTACGCTGAGATATGCTCTGGCCTAAGCCCCAAAACCTTTTTAAGAGTCCTCTCCCATCCTTCTACGGTCTGCCTCGGAATTGCCGACATCAAATCCACATTGATATTCCCAAATCCCATCTCTCTTGCCAGCCCGTAAGTGGAAAGAAATTCTTCGTAAGTATGAATCCTCCCAAGAAGCTGCAATTCCTCATTCTTTGCTGACTGAAGGCCAATGCTTAGGCGGTTAATCCCCGCCTTAAGATATGCCTTAAGTTTTTCCTCGGTCACAGTGCCAGGATTCACCTCTATGGTAATCTCCGCATCCCCATCAACCGTAAACGTGTCCCTGACCGCATCAAAAATCCCAAGAAGCTGCTCTTTATCCAATATTGAAGGCGTCCCGCCGCCAACGAAAATGCTGACAACATGATAAGCCTTCGCCAGCTCACCGTAGGTACGGATCTGCCGGCAAAGGCTTTCTGCATACTCCTGCCGTTCCCCTTTAGACGAAGGGGCTGACAGGAAATCACAGTATTGACATTTTTTGATACAAAAAGGGACATGGATATATAATTCTAATTCTTTCTTTTCATTTCCCACAATCTAATACCTGTACCCTTACTTATCATCCAGCTTCAGGACGCTCATAAATGCTTTCTGCGGAATCTCTACATTACCCACCTGGCGCATCCGCTTCTTACCCTCCTTCTGCTTCTCCAGAAGCTTTCTCTTACGGCTGATATCTCCGCCGTAACACTTGGCAAGCACGTCCTTACGCATGGCCTTGACCGTCTCTCTTGCGATAATCTTGCTTCCGATTGCCGCCTGGATTGGAATCTCAAAAAGCTGCCTCGGAATCTCCTCTTTTAACTTCTCGCACATCTTACGCCCGCGCTCATAAGCCGTATCAGCATGGATAATGAAGGATAAGGCGTCCACCTCCTCCTTATTAATCAGAATATCCAGCTTCACCAGATTAGACTGTACATAGTCATCCATCTCATAGTCAAACGACGCATAGCCTCTGGAACGTGATTTCAACGCATCGAAGAAATCATAGATAATCTCATTCAAGGGCAAATGATACCGAAGCACAGCCCTTGTCTCCTCGATATACTCCATCCCGTCGTACACTCCCCTGCGTTCCTGGCAGAGATCCATAATCGCCCCGATAAATTCGGACGTAACCATAATCTCTGCCTTCACCATAGGCTCCTCCATATAGTCAATCTCCGACGGGTCCGGAAGATTGGAGGGATTCGTAAGCTCAATCACATCACCGTTGGTCTTATGCACCTTGTAAATAACCCCTGGCGCCGTAGTCACCAAATCCAGATTATACTCTCTCTCCAAACGCTCTTGGATAATCTCCAGATGGAGAAGCCCCAAGAACCCACAGCGATATCCAAACCCTAAGGCAATAGAAGTCTCTGGCTCAAACTGCAGGGAGGCGTCATTCAACTGAAGCTTCTCCAACGCATCCCGAAGGTCGGGATACTTCGCCCCGTCAGCAGGATACATGCCACAGTACACCATTGGATTAACCTTCTTGTAGCCTGGAAGGGGAGTGGCACATGGATTGGAGGCATCCGTAATCGTGTCGCCCACCCTGGTATCCTTCACATTCTTAAGGCTTGCCGTGATATAGCCCACCATGCCTGCACTCAGTTCGTCACAGGGAATAAACTGTCCCGCGCCGAAATATCCTACTTCGACCACCTCTGCCTTAGCGCCGGTAGCCATCATCAGAATAGGCGTCCCTCTCCTGACGGCTCCTTCCTTAATTCTGCAAAATACAATCACACCCTTATAGGAATCGTACAGGGAGTCAAAAATCAGCGCTTTAAGCGGCGCCGACGAATCTCCCTGGGGCGCGGGAATCTTCTCTACAATCTGTTCCAGAACCTCCTCCACATTCAGCCCTGTCTTTGCCGAAATCTGCGGGGCGTCCATAGCCTCAATCCCGATGACATCCTCAATCTCCTCAATCACCCTCTCCGGCTCTGCACTTGGAAGGTCAATCTTATTAATCACCGGCATCACGTCCAGATCATGGTCTAACGCCAGATAAACGTTGGCCAAGGTCTGGGCCTCCACCCCCTGGGCGGCATCTACCACCAGAATCGCCCCGTCGCACGCCGCAAGGCTTCTGGACACCTCATAATTGAAATCCACATGTCCCGGCGTATCAATCAGGTTGAAAATATATTCCTCCCCGTTCTTCGCCTGATAGACGATACGCACCGCCTGGGCCTTGATGGTAATCCCTCTCTCCCTCTCAAGGTCCATATTGTCCAAAACCTGAGACTGCATCTCCCTGCTGGTCAGAAGCCCCGTCTTCTCAATAATCCGGTCAGCCAGCGTGGATTTCCCATGGTCTATATGTGCGATAATACAAAAATTACGAATCTTACTCTGCTCTATTCCTGCCACTATTTTCGTTCCCCTAACTTCATAAATTTTATCAAAAAATACCCTACGCGCTGAATTTTACGATAAATATCTCCACGCTCATCACATCATTCAGCCGCCCTGTCTTCACCATTTCTTCCATATTGGCAGCCTCCTCCATAATATTACGAAGCTCTGCCTTGGTAAACGTCCTGCTCTGCTGCATGTACTTCCCCGCAACAAAGGGATGGAGTTTCGCCGTCTTTGCAATCTGGGACTTATCGTTTCCCCTCCCCATCAAATCCTTTACTTCCAACAGAAGTTTAAACTGGCGCGTCAAAAGATAGAGAATCCGCATTGGCGGCTCTTTTAACGCAAGCAGATCGTAATAGTAATTCAAAGCCAGTCTTTGCTTTTTCGCCGCAACCGCCTCAATCATATCAAAAATCTTATTGGAAATCTGGGTCGTACAGATATCGTCGATATCTGCAGCAGTAATCTCGTTCTGACCCAATGTGTAAGAAAATAACTTTTCCAACTCCTTTTCCAGATTCTCCATATCCGTACCTGTCTTGGACACCAGATAGCGGGCGGTAGATTCCTTAATCTGCCGCCCCTCTCTCTTTACATTGCCCGCAATCCAGTAGAGCAGCGTTTTCTCGTCCTGACGCCCCATCTCCACGATCCGGCCTTTATCCTTCACAGCCTTGTACATCTTTCCCCGCTTGTCTACTTCATTTTCAATAAAGAGAATACATACGGTATCTGGCATGGCCTTAATATAGTCCGCCATCTCCGGCGTGGCATTCTTGAAAAAACCGGAATTCTCCACCACCACCAGCCGCCTCTTAGCAAAAAACGGCATGGTCTCCGCCAGATCAATAATCTCCGCCGGATTGATTCCTTTTCCCTCATAATATGCATAATTCATGGTATCCCCGTCCGAAACCACGGCTTTTGTCATCCGGTCCTTGTACTGCTTCTTCAGATACGTCTCCTCCCCGTACAGGAGATAGACGCTCTTAAACTGTCCGGATTTGATATCTTCATTCAGACTCTTCATGGACTACCTTACCATATCTCTCGTAATCTCCTCCAGAGAATGTGCGCCGCACATAGCCATAGCATCCTCCAACTCGGAAATCAGCTTCGCGGTGTAAACCTTCACCCCTTCTGCCGCCCCGCCATATACGGCAGTCACGAATGGACGCCCGATCAAAACCGCATCTGCGCCAAGCGCAAGAGCCTTGAATACGTCCACTCCGGAGCGGATTCCACCGTCAACGAAAATCTTCATATGGTCTCCTACTGCGTCGGCAATCTCCTCCAGCACCTCTGCCGTTGCCGGACACTGATCAAGCACCCGTCCGCCGTGGTTCGACACAACGATTGCCGAGGCATTGGCTTCCTTTGCCTTAAGAGCGCCCTTTACAGTCATGACTCCTTTCACTACAAACGGCACCCCTGCCGCATCCACAATCTCTTTTAAATCCTTCACAGACTTGCTTCCTGCCGGCGGAGTCAGATTCTTCAAAAACGGAAGCCCTGCGGCGTCGATATCCATTGCAACAGCAAAAGAACCGCACTCCTTAATCAAGGCCAGCTTCTCCTTCAATGTGTTGATATCCCAGGGCTTCACCGTCGGAATTCCGGTTCCGTCCTTTTTCCCGATAGCCTTTGTCGCAGCCTCCATAACTGCCGGATTGGTCCCGTCTCCCGTAAATGCGGCTATCCCCGCATCTGCACAGGCTGATACCAGAATATCATTGTATTCCAAATCGTCATATTTATCGCCATAATGAAGCTTCATGGCGCCTATTGGCGCGGCAAAAATCGGCGCCTTAAAAGTCCTCCCAAATAAGTTAAGGGAAGTATCCACAGGCTTATTCTCACAGATTGTATCCATATTCACGAAAATCTCCTGCCATTTATTGTAATTCCGAATCGCCACGGTTCCCGTTCCTTTTGCGCCAGGCCCCGGAATCTTACTGCCGCACGCCTTTCCATTACAAACCGGACACGCCTTGCAGATCTCTCCTACACAGGTTCTTGCATTTGCTAATACTTCTTCATATAACATCTTTCTTTTCCTCCATTTTCTTTTTTATACCCGAAGGGTATGCCTTACGGTGTGCCCTTGGTTATATTATAACTCCATCTGCCTGTCAGCCGTCGGAACGCTTCTGCCAAGGCAAATGTAATGAAATAATTTAAAACCATCACAAAGATACGGCTGGCTGTACTGCTGCCCGTCAGCCCGAAATATGCAAAATAACCGTAGATTACCGGATGGATTAAAAACATATACGCGGAATCGTTTCCCAATATTACAAGCGGCCTTAAAGACAAGCTTCTGGTGAGGATTCCCTTAGAGCTGTGCAGACTCCATAAAAGTACAGTATTGGGGATAATCCACACTACACTCCTCACTAGCCATTCCGGTATGGACACAAAGAAAATCAGCATGGCAATCACGATTCCAAAGATTATGCCCGAAATTCCGGATATTTTCCCAAATGGCAGCGATAAACCGGCCTCTGCCGATGAAAGCCTGTCATCCTTACAGGAACACGCGTCACAAAATACCCTCTGGGTAAACATTCCCACAATCATTGCAGTCATATACTCTCCCAGACGCGACAGAGGGAAGATATAAATCCAGTATTCTACATTCCAGTCCGTCCGCCCAATCAGAAAACAATAGCTAAACTGTAATATCCATATGGCAAATATAGCTTTAAGCGCTGTCTTGAACTTTTTATTCTCCAACATATGCGCTGTCTTATGAAGCAGCACAGGCGTCAAAAGACTGATGACTGCATAGGCGGACAAAAACCAGGAAACACCGTTAAATCCCCAGTAATACTTTGGATACAGGGATTTCGTCAGGGTGACACTCATCAGAAATACAAGACCCCAGAACAGAAGACCCGACGGACCGCTTTGGCGTATCTGCTCAGGGATTCCGGAAACAGGGATACACAGAAGGGTCATGATAATATGCAGCAGGTACAACTTCTTTATGTGGCGCAGCATATAAAAGATACTGCTCTTTAAGTCCTTTGGAGGATGTTTTCCATTAGACCAGGATATACCGTTCAGATAACCGCTTAACATGAAAAACATGCTGACTGACCATGCCGCATACGTGGACAAACCAGGATTATTATAATGGTAGAAAATGATTCCTGCCAATGCGATGGTTCGCAAACCCTGGAATGCTTCAATCTTCGTATTTGACGAAACCGCGGTCTCCTTCCCCATTCTTTTGACCCTTTCTTCTGCTTGTCCTGCCGCCTCTTTAATACGCCCAGGCTCACCTGTGTGCTATCCGATAGACTTAGTATAATGTAGAAGTTTTACTTTTACAAGGTTTTTAATATCTATTATTCAATGATTTTTTATAGCAAGGGTTTCCGACGTATGTTATAGTATAAATTAGGAGGGTGTATTAATTATGAAACATATTTTAGAGAACCACATTAAGAATCATGTAAAATCAAAAAAATGGCTGCAATATTTTCTGGCTTCTTTATTAATCTTTGTACTGACAATAACCGGATGCGGCGCAGTAGAAGAAAATGATAACGGGAATACAGGGGATACTGCTGTTAGCAAGACTGTGGAAAGTGAACCGGATACGCTGCCAGAAGAAGCGTCAGAACCGGATACGCCGCCAGAAGAAGCGTCAGAACCGGCGGAGGACGGAGTATACAGCAGTAAAGATGACGTAGCACAATATATCCATATCTATGGACATCTTCCGTCCAATTTTATAACAAAAAAGGACGCCGAAAAACTGGGTTGGCAAGGCGGCTCCTTAGAACCCTATGCACCGGGCAAATGCATTGGCGGCAGCCATTTCGGCAATTATGAGGGAATTTTACCGGAGAAGGAAGGCCGGACATATACGGAATGCGATATCGACACCTTGGGGGCTGACAAGCGCGGCGCGAAGCGAATCGTATTTTCCAACGACGGCCTGATCTATTATACAGAGGATCATTATGAATCCTTTGAACTTTTATATGGAGAAGACTGAACATGTGCACATGTATTTTAAACGGTAAACTGATTACGGACAGGGAAATGCTGCATGAAATCTTGGCAGAGCTTCCGGTGCTTCCGAGCTGGTATGGAAGGAATCTGGACGCTCTGCATGACTGCCTCACAGATGTGCAGGAGGAGGTATGGATTCGGATTCAAAACGAAAATGACCTCACCTTACATTTGGGGAATTATGCCGCCGCATTTCTGAATGTACTCGCCGCATCATCAGAGGAAAATAATAAGATACATTATGTGGTTGAACCGGACTAAAATCAGGATGTCCTAAAAACGTAACAAGGTATCTGGAATTGAAAAAACCGCAAAATCTGTCGATATCCCGATGGATTTTGCGGTTTTTCAACATAGATATATTGATTGTCTTAAGAATCTATTATTTGTCAAGATTATCCGGTCCAAAACCAAGCGGGAGTAATTCTTCCAATGTATACTCCACCTGCTTGTCCTCTCCGTTTGCCAAAACAATCTTGAATGTCTTTGGATTACAGAATTCCATCATTACCTGACGGCAGACGCCGCATGGAGCGCACAGCGTATTCCCGTCTGTCCCTTTCATTCCGCCTACAACGGCAATCTTGGTAAATTCCCTTTCTCCTTCATACACAGCCCTAAAGAATGCTGTTCTCTCTGCACAGTTTGTCGGTCCATATGCAGCGTTTTCAATGTTGCATCCATGATAGATTTTTCCGCTTTTTGTTACAAGTGCCGCTCCCACGCTATGATGTGAATAGGGTACATACGCGCGTTCTCTGGCTTTTTTTGCTTCTAAAATTAATTCTGCGTTCGTCATCTCATAATCCTCCCAATAAATCTAGTAACCAAAACCATTGTCAGCATTTTGTATAATTTTAATTAATCTGCTTGTTCCAAGCCTTTCTGCTCCAAGGCTTATAAATTTCTCTGCGTCGTCAAGTGTAGCGATTCCGCCTGCCGCTTTTACTTTCACGTCTTTTGCTTCAAAAACTTTTGCTGCCGTTGTACTGCAATCGTAGCTCCAATCACAGTGAATGTATTATCTTCTTCTAATTTACCATTATCTCTCATAGCGGGCCAATATGCAAGGAAAGGAACTTTTTTCTCTTGTATGATCTATTCCCGTATGAGTAAGATCTTTTCTATGGTCGGCCGTTATAATCAATAAGTCATCTTCTTTTAGAAGACTCAGCAATTCTCCCAGCTTCTCGTCAAATTTTTCCATTTCATTTACATACTCCAGCGCCATTTCTCCAACCATCAATAAAGAAATCCATCGATTCCAATACAGCACCTTATTGCTTATTATACACGGAATCTTGTAGATATTCTATGAATATGCTAAACTGAACGTAACAACAAACGGGAAGTTGTACTGGGAGAAACAAAATTATTCTGGCAATAGATAATAATAAGTAAAAAGATTTAATATTTAAGATAATTAAGATTTAAAAAACAGAAAATTTATTGCTGTCATGTTTAGTTTCTTTTAATTTTTGCTTTATTTGAATACAGAACAGACAGGAAGTATGAATAACATACATGCTTGTGCAAGGGGGATTGTAGAAGGGGAAGTTATTTTTGCATAAATCCAACACAGCGTTTAACATTTCAACGGAGCGTTTCTTGAATATGGTGTTTCTCGTGATATTATAAAATCAGAAAGAAGGTGAAAATATTGAACGCTCAAAAAACAGGCAGCCTAATTGCTGCTATCAGAAAAGAACAAAATCGAACGCAGCAGGATTTAGCGAATGAATTGGGAGTATCAAGTGCAGCTGTTTCAAAATGGGAACGAGGTATCGGATTTCCAGATGTATCTCTTATTGAACCATTAGCTGCATCCCTAGGGATTACCATAGCAGAATTATTCAAAGGCGAAAGAACAGAAAACAGCGTTGATAACGAGTATGAAAGTCTGTTGTCAGATGTTGTAAAACTATCAGCTAATGAAATAACCAAGAAGAAAAAAATAACGAATTGGATGATTGCTATTACTGTTGCTGTTCTTTATTTGATGATTTCTGTAATATCACACAAGTGGGAAATAACCTGGGTGGTCTGGATTATATACTGTTTTTATCGAATTTTTACTGAATATATCTATAAAAAATATTAGCAATCTATAGAAACGTAAGAAACGGAGGAAAAAATGGTCGATTATTCACAATTTGAGGCAAGTGTAAAATCCGGCATCCATGCAGATGTGAGCCGGATACGGCAGAAGGATGAAATAATAAAAGCCGTCGTCAAAAAGCGGAGAAGCTCCGCGATAATCTGCGTGTGCTTCCTATGTATGGCAGGGATTTCTTTGTTTAAAAGCTGGATTCCCGCCGTTATCTGTTTCCTTCTTGCATTGTTTTTCCTATGGCGGGCTGTCGGAAAATTTTCTGACGAATATTTACGGTGTAACGGTCTATTCAGACGGCAGGGTAGTTTTCACTTTCCGTAACGGAGTGGAAGTTAGTACGGCGATTTAAAGCCGGAAGCGGCCGGGGTATCGGGTTTGTGCCAGATGCCTCCGGCCGCTTTTTCTGTGCGTGGAAATAGGGTACTGCTGTGTATGGAAATTTGCGAAGAATTGAGGTATAATTTTGATGTTGATAGTGTATAGCAAATCGGATTTATATTATTTTAGAAGGAGTAATTATAATGCCCAAAAGTAAAATGCAAAGCGGTTATATGGAGCTGGAAGAAAAATGTTATATTTTTACTTATGATGGAGAATTATTACAGCTCGTGCCAAAGGAACAAAGTTCAATTAAGTCATATGATTCTTTGGCAAATAAAAATATTTATTTAGAAATTCTGGAAGGAACAACAATAGGTTTTGAAAGAATCTTCTTTTTGAATTGTTCTTTGAAAGTAAATCGTTCGGGATATATTGCAAAACCATCTGGGTTTGTGTGTTTTGATGGTAATGAACGATATTTTGATACAATGACATTTAAAGGTGGGATAATTGACTACTTTTATAGACCAAACCATATTATTGATGAAGAAAACACTTGCTATGATTATTTCAATGGAGGTGGAGGTGAAATAAAACTAAAACCGTTTGATGAGATAAGTAAAGAATGTGAAGTTGAAATTGATGGAAAAAAAGCTACGCTTTTACTTAGTGTTACCCTGCCAGGGGAACCTATTTATATGCAAATAGATTATAATTTAGGAAAACCAAGATCTATACTACGGCTATGCTTTAAAGAAAAGATAGATGTGATATATTTTAGAACAATTTATATGTGGATATATAATTTGATGGTCTTTGTAAATTTTCGGGAAAATATTAGGCTTGGAGAGATAAATTTAGGGAAAATAAATGATGAGGGAAAGATTGCTCCAGTAGCATATACACATATAAACGAATTAGATAAAGAGGATATTGTGGATATAAATCAAATCATCGGGTATTATTTTGTTTTTGCTCATATAAATGACCTTATTCAAATTGTAAATAAAAAAGATTTGAATTTGTTATTTATACCTAAAAATATAAAAAGCGGAAAATATGTAACACCTGAATCATATATGATTTGCTGTACAAGTTTTGAATCTGTTTTTAATTATGTATTTCCAAATGCAAAAACGGAATATTCTGAAAAGGCAAATGAAGTTAAGGAAGAATTTCTTCAATTTATAGAGAAAAAGGATGAAGAATATAAAGGGGCTGATTCAAAAAAACGTAAGGAATTCAAGAAATATGCTGATATGATAAAATTATTAGATTTTGGTTTAGGAGAAAAATTTGAACATTGTCAAACGAAATTTGATAAATTGACTGTTAATTATAGAAATCGTGTATTGATGAGATTTCACTTGAAACAAGAGGAAATAGATGAAATGTCAAGTAAATTTGCTAAAATGAGAAATTTGCTTATGCACAATAGTTTAGAAGAAATAGAAAACATTCATGTGTATGCATACACCTTGGCTAGAGTTTATATATACATTATGATTATGAAACAAGCGAAAATAGAGGACAATTTAATAATACAAGCAATTGATCTGATTTTATAAATATTTAGTTATAGGTGATTATTTTGTGGGTGCAAAAAATAACGATAGCCCCTCTCAAAAACAGGCTATCGTTATTTTTTACACTAAGAAATATCGAAAGTGCAACAATTCCAACTAAGAAAACGATAGCCGCCTATGTATGGGTGCATCTGCCTTTCTGAAAAGTGTTGATTTTCGGGCATTTGCAGTAAATGTAAAAACGATTGCCCCCACTCAAAAATTGTATCAATCTGGACACGCAATATGGTGTGGGAGGTCGGTTGCTCAACTAATGGGTAGCCTCCTACCCGATATTCATAACAACCGTTCTATTTCATTACATTATAGCTCATATTTCACAACATCTATATTTGCCGTTCCATCTGCAAAAAATGAGATTCCATCCGCCTCTTGCTTCGTATACATGGTAGCCGTCAGCACCTGCTCTCCGTCGCCGACAAAGACTTCCACGCTAAAACGGTCCAATATAATTCTTAATCTCAGCTCACCGTTCGGATTATTGACCAGAGCGCGCCGCTGATGGATAATGGCTCTTCTGGAACCGGAGAATTTCCGGTCTACCTTAAGGATCGACTCCCGCGGGCGGAAACTCAAGGAAGTATAGCATGTATCCTCCTGCGCAAAGCGGACGGCGAATTTCTGATACAGATCTTCCCCGTCAACCGGACGGACGGCCAGCTCCATATCCACTCTTCTGCCTTTCATACCATCCAGCTTTACGACTCCCGATACCGCAACATCCGTATACTCTACTTTACCATGCCGCATTGCATCCAGTTCCCTGACCGGTCTCTGGTACAGCCTGCCGTTTTTCAGAGACAGCTCCCTTGGAAGGCTCATCTGGCCAAACCACGGATCTTCCGGCGAACGCATGCTGCAGGAATCCCAGTTCTGCATCCAGCCGATCATGATCCGGCGTCCATCCGGCGCCAATACGGTCTGCGGAGCATAAAAATCAATCCCATAGTCAACGGACTGGTTATGCATTTCAATAAATGCGCCGTCTTCCTCGTTATAATCACCGACCATACAGAGCGTCCCATTGCCATTATGGTATTCAAATCCCTGCGGCAGCATATCCTGCGGGCTTGTCAGCAACACCCATTTCCCGTCCAGCTCAAAGAAATCCGGGCACTCCCACATCTTCCCAAACCGTCCGTGGTTGGACGCCAGCACGCTTTTAAACTTCCAGTGAAATCCATCAGCGCTGTTATACAGCAAGATCTGCCCGCTTCCGTCCGCCGGACGGTTCCCTACGACGCATGCATAGGTTCCGTCCGCCTTCTTCCACATCTTGGGATCGCGGAAGTCAAACCTGCTGCTGCCCTCAGGGATATCCTTTTCACCAATCACAGGATTCTGCTCATACTTTTCATAATCAACCCCGTCGCCTACGGCAATACATTGCGTCTGCACTTCCCTGTAGATATCGCGTTCCTCATGCTCTTTTAACACACCGGTATACATCAGCAGATGCCTTCCGTCCGGGAGCACAACCGCACTTCCGGAAAAACATCCGTCCCTGTCATACGCTTCGTCCGGCGCCAGAGCACAAGGAAGATATTCCCAATGAAGCAGGTCGTTACTCACCGCATGCCCCCAGTGCATGGGACCCCATTTCGATTCATAGGGATAATACTGGTAAAACATGTGGTACTGACCCTTATAGTAAGAAAAGCCATTGGGGTCATTCATCCAGCCTGTACGTGGAGTCAGGTGGAAATCGGGACGCTCCTCTTCTCTGATTAACTTTCCGGAAGCTTCTTCATATTTTCGCGCTTCACGTAATGTCTGACTTGTCATAAATATTTCTTCCTTTCATTCTAATTATATACCAGCATACAGCAGTCAGGATATTAACATACCCAAGGGCATTACTCTATTTATTCTCCGCTATACTTGCATTATACGAATCCAGATATCCCTGGAACAATTCCAGATATTCGCTCAACCCATACGCCTCAAGCTTATCCAGATATTTTTCCCAATCCTTATCCGTAAAGCCATTCATGATCCAATCCGCCTTCTTCGCTTTGATCTCCTTATGGATATCCGCCTGCAGATTCGAGAACCTCTCCGTATCCTCTCGGCTCATGAAAATATTCGGATATACATACTCCTTATTCATATCAGGCGTATAGTACTCCTTGATCCAGTCCAGACGGTACTGCGCATCGTCCGGACAGGTCACATACACGTCATAATATTCATCCAGAATGGCAAGCGGGCCTCCTACCGCTTCCGCCTCCCTTACCTCTACCGGGGACGCGTCGCCTAACGGCGCATGCTTTAACATATCCTCACCGTCGGCATTCTTGCCCATCTCGAAGATATCAAAATCATCGTCCTCACCATATGTTCCCCAGTTGTTCTGCGGAGACTGCAGTGGCGCATACATCTGATCCAGCCATGCGCATACCAGCGCCGGATTCTCTGCCACAGAGGTTACCACGCAGCGTCCCCGGTTGAATCCGCTGGTGAATGAGCCGTTCTCAGGCGTCAGGTTCCGCGTATCTGCCGTCAGGACCGGAAGCGGAACCCAGTCCTTCAAGTTGTCGATGTTCCCTACATCCCAGCTAAAACATACGCCGTAACGCCCGGACTTACCCTTGGATACATAGGTAGACCATTCCTGCGTAAATGCCTCCGGATCGATCAGGTCTTCCTCGTACAGCTTATGCAGCCACTCGATTCCTTCTTTATAGCCTTCCTGCGTGGCGCAGCAGATCACTTCCTGATCATCCGTCACCACAATATGTCTTCCATTATTCTTATCCTTATCAACGTCCCCGTATCCTTCACCGAAACCATTGATCAGGATTCCCATATCCTCGTTACCACTATTCACCATACAGGACATGGGAATAATGCTCCCTTCAATCCCGAATTTCTTTTGAAGCTTTGACGCATTGTCCCGAAATGCAATCAGTACATCTTCGAATTCATCCACCGTCTCCGGAATCTCAAGATCCAGAAAATCCAGCCATTTCTTATTGATAAAGCTCATGTTCCCGACGCTCTGTATTGCCGTCTTGCCGGAACCAAGCTGCTCGATCCAGGGCAAAGCCCAGATATGCCCGTTTACATCCGTACACATCGTCCGGTATTCCGGATATTTGTCAAAAGCCGCTTTCAGATTCGGCATATAGGCGTCAATATATTCCTCCACCGGGATAATCGCACCATAATCCGCATATTTCAACAGATTGCTGTCTGTAAAATCCGCCGAAAAGATAAAGTCCGTCAGCTTATTTGGATCGGACATGTTCAAGGAGATCTTATCCGGCCACTGATCGGACTGTATCGCCGTCCAGTCAATCTCCACGTTGGTCTGCTCCTGCAGACGCTTAAAAATCGTCCGGTTATTCGGCTCTGATTCCGTATTTGCCGGATAACTGATCATACCCGTCAGAGTCGTCTTTTCCTTAAGCGGAAATTCCAACTCCGCCTCATCCACCGGCCGGAATGTACCGTCATTAATCTTTACCTTACCTCCGCATCCTGCAAGGGAAACCGCCATGCACATTGTAAGCGCTAAGGCCGCGGTTCGCTTTCCATACCTGCGTCCGGACTTATATCCGAATCCATTTCCCAATCTGTCACTCAATCTATTTCTCATCGTCTGCCTCCTTCTTATTATAACCGTCTGCAACCATTCAAGCAAGCAATTCCGCTTATCCTTTTACGGCGCCGGCCATGATTCCGCTGTCAAAATATTTCTGGAAGAACGGATACATGATCAGAAGCGGTAAACTGGAAATAATAATGGTTGCGTATTTCAGAAGCTCTGCAAGCTGCGCCCGCGCCGCCGTGCTCTGCATATCTGCAATCATACCGGATTCCGGCTGGTTCTGGATCAAGATGGAACGCAGGACAAGCTGCAGAGGCTGTTTTGCAGAATCGTTTAAGTAGATCATTGCGTCAAAGTAGCTGTTCCACATGGCGACAAACTGCCACAGTACGAGAACGGCGATGACAGGCGTACACACCGGAAGCAGGATCTTGAAGAAAAACGTCAGCTCGCTTGCCCCGTCTACATCCGCCGCCTCACGAAGTTCCTGCGGGATTCCTCTGTAGTAGGTCCGCGCAATGGTCATATTCCACACGCTGAAAGCGCCTGGGAGGATCACTGCCCACATGCTGTCCACAAGCCCCAGATTACTTACGATCAAATATGTAGGAATCAAGCCGCCTCCAAAAAACATAGTGATCATGAATATAACATTGAAGAATCCTTTTCCTCTGAAATCTGCCCTTGACAGCGGGTAGGCTGCCAGAAGCGTCACTACTACAGACACAACCGTAAACACTACGGAATAAATAATCGCATTTTTAAATCCGATCCAGATCTGGCCGTTCGTCATGACACGTTCATAAGCAGTCGTCGTCCATTTGCTGAAATCAAAGGTAATTCCCTTGTTCTGCAGTGTAATGGGATCCATGAAGGATGCAACAATAATATATATCATCGGTACAATAATCGCAATCACAAACAGTCCCAGCAGCACATATCCGACCGTCAGCAACACCTTATCCTGTCTCGAATATCTTGTAAATAAACTCTTTTTCTTATTCACCTTGCATGCACCTCCTTAGATTCCCTGTCCGTCATTCATCTTCGCCACGATCTTATTTACGACGATCAGAAGGATGACGTTAATCACGGTATTAAACAGGCCTACTGCGGTTGAAAAGCTGTAATCACCGTCGATCAGACCTTTTCTGTATACATATGTAGCAATAATCTCAGACGCGGGAAGGTTCAGGTCCGTCTGCAATGCATAGGCTTTCTCAAAACCGATGCTCATGATGTTTCCTGCCTGAAGGATGAACTGGATCACAACCATATCTTTTATTGCCGGCCATTCTACCGTCCGGATCTGCTGCAGGATATTCGCGCCGTCCATAACCGCAGCCTCCCGAAGTTCCTGGCTTGCGTTGGACAGGGACGCCGTGTACATGATAGACGCCCAGCCGGCCCCCTGCCAGATACCGCTGATGATATAGATGGATCGGAACGCCTCCGGCATGGTCATGAAATTAATGTCGGTTCCAAGCAGCAGGTTCACAGGTCCTGTCACAGAAAGGAATATCCGCACGATACCACAAAGTACGATTACTGACACAAAGTTCGGAAGATAAAGCACTAACTGAATTTTTTTCTTAATACCCGCGCTCTGAATCCGGTTCAGCAAAAGCGCAAGTATAATTGGAACCGGGAACCCCCACAACAGGCTGTATACACTTAACTTCAATGTATTTACAAGATACCTCATGAAGTCGGGGGATGACAGGAATCTTGTAAAATGCTTAAATCCTACCCACTCGCTTCCCGAGACTCCCTTAAACGGATTGTAATCTTGAAAAGCAATCAGTATACCGCTCATAGGCGCATACTTAAAAATCAGCGTCAGCAATAATGCCGGCATTAGGAATATCAGATAAAGCTGCCAGTGCTGCCTGATATACACCAGCGTATTGTGAAATCCGGTATCCTTGCTTCCCTGTTTTCCATTTGAAACAGTTTTTGAATTAGTTGTCATAATTTCCTCCTTTCTCTCAAATCCCTTCATCTTCTGCACATCTTTACTCCTATTTCCCGCTTCAGTCTCCTTTCTTTGACTATTTTGTGCATTTGTAAAATATATATTTTACATTAGTTTGAGATTTGCATATTATATTTATATCATTAATTTTATATTTGGTCAATATGTTTTTGCTATTTGCATATTTTTATTTTTACATTTTAAATTAGATATACATTATGAACAATATATTTGTCTGTGTTTTATTAGAAATAAAATCTCCAAATTTTTATATTTTTACATTTGACACATAATTATTTGTGCATTATAATATAAACAACACACCACTTAACCATACAAAGTCAAGATAAACAATCATGCTAAGAAATTATGTAAAACCATATAAAAGAATCATGTAGAAGGAGGAGAATATGGGTACACGAGTTACCATTCAAGACATCGCCGATGAGCTTGGCATTTCCCGCAATACCGTCTCGAAAGCGATCAACAACACCGGCATTCTTGCCGACGCCACCAGAGACAAGGTCTTAAAAAAAGCAATGGAGATGGGGTATAAGCAGTTTTCATATGTAACGGCCGCCAACGCCGGAATCCCCATGCTTTCGATCCCGGCTCCAAAAGAGAAGACCGAGATTGCATTGTTTCTTACAGATTTTGTAGGAGGCTCTCATTTTGCACTTGTTATGCTGGATAAGTTCCAGAAAGAGCTTGCCGGACTGGGATACAGCATTACCATGCACAGAGTACTTACGGAAGAATTAGAGAACCGGAATCTTCCCACCTCTTTTTCTCCGGAACGGACTGCCGGCATCGTCTGTGTCGAGATGTTTGATTACGAATATGACAAAATGCTCTGCAGCATGGGACTGCCGATTTTATTTGTAGACACGCCGGTGACCCGTCTGGAAGAACCGTTGGAAGCAGACGTTCTGTCCATGGATAATCAATCAGGTATCTATTCATTTATAAAGGAGATGGCAGACAGAGGAAAAACAAGCATCGGATTCATCGGGGAATACATGCACTGCCAGTCCTTCTTCGAGCGGTATATGGCTTATCGTAATGCCATGTATCTGATGGGGCTTTCCTGCCCGGATGAATACAGCATCATACGGAACAAAGAAGGAATCCGACGACCATCCTCTGCAGATTACCATGGATATCTGACAGAAAGCTTTCAGAAGCTTAGCCAATTGCCGGAAGTTTTTATATGCGCCAATGATTTTATTGCTCTGGATGCGCTGCAGGTATTAAAAAAACTGGGTCATTCTGTCCCGGACGATATATACCTGTGCGGATTTGACGACTCTCCCGAATCGAGAATCGTTACACCCGCCTTTACAACCATCCATATACACAGCCAGATCATGGGATTCTCTGCCGTAAACCTGCTGATGTCCCGTATCAACGAACCGTCCTTGAATTACCGCACGGTGCATACGGAGACGACCTTGATCTATCGGGAATCCACAGAAAACTAATCTTAGGAGGAAAATTATGAGTAATTTATTTAATCTGGACGGTCCTGTTCTGCAATTTATCAATAAAATTGTTTACAGTGTATATTTGAACATTTTATGGTTTATCTGCTGTATTCCCGTTGTAACGATCGGTGCATCCACCACCGCTCTTTTCTATGTCACACTTAAAATGTCAAAAAACGAAGAAGGCAATCTCACGAAAGCATTCTTCCATTCTTTTAGGGAGAATCTGAAGCAGGCGACAATCATATGGCTAATCCTCCTGTTTCTTGGCATTGTTCTTGGCATTGACGGTTATGTACTGTATCATCTGCGGTTCGAAAACATATTTTGGACCCTTTGTACGGCAGTGTTCTTTGTAACGGGAGCTGCCTATGCCATCGTCCTAATGTATATATTCCCTCTTCTTGCCAGATTCGATAATACGGTTGGCGCCATGTTCAAAAACGCACTGTTTATCGGTCTCCGTTTTCTGTTCTGTACCGTATTGATGGCTGTTATTTATTTTGCCATGCTTCTGGTTGTAATCCGCATCTTTACTCCGGCCGTCATCTTCGGGGAGGGCCTCTGCGCATTGCTCTGCTCCCATCTGCTGTCCAATATTCTGGCGTTATGCGAAGAAAAGACGGAAGAACACAATGAAGCCGCATCCGAAGTATCATAAATTAAGAGATACCATCAAAATCTTTGAATCAGAGGGGAATCTATATGAAATCTAAAACGACTACATCTGAAAAAAAAGAATATTGGAAGAACCTTCGCAGAAAGCAGAAGGTGCAGTATGTCTGGGATTATTATAAATTCCCCATCGCCGTCGCCCTTATTTTTTTCTATATCATCGGCTATACCATCTGCGGGCATTTTGGAGAAAAAGATACTCTCCTTTATACCGGACTTATCAATATATCTGCCGGAGAAGAACTTACCGGACAACTGAGCGACGGCTTTCTGGATTATTCCAATAAGAACCCTGACAAGCATGATCTTCAGTTATATACAGGATTATATCTGACCAATAATCCTAATGACCCCAACCACGAATACGCCTCCTCCTCCCGCATCAAGCTCCTTGCCTCTATCGACGGCGAACAACTGGATGTAGTCCTTATGAACAAGGAGGTTTTCGATGCATTCTCCCAGAATGGATATCTGGTTAATCTGGAAGAACTGCTTCGGGCTTCGGCTCCCGGCGATTTTGCGGAATTAAAGCCATATCTCGTCACTAACAAAGTCATATCAGAGGATAATTCTGAGGATCTGCTGACGGATGATTCTCTGTCTTACCATGCTGTCTCAAGCGAATATCCTATGGGGCTTAATGTATCACAGAAAGGTCTTTTTAAACAGGCCGGATTTGAAGACGACGTATTTCTTGGTGTAATCGGCAATTCGCCGCGCACAGATATGGCGGTGAACTATATCAGATATCTATATTCGCAGACACGTCCGTAAATTATACATAAAACATTATAATTCTACCGCTTCCCCAACATCCCCGATGACATGGAAAAACGGGGCTGTCGCTTTAAAAAGGCCAATTAATCAGGAACAGTTTATTCATTATTCACTTTCGCCTTCACCTGATGATGGGAAGAATTGAATGGAAATGGAACCGTCAATGGACAAAATTACTGGCTAATGTGACTGATTAGAAACGTGTTAATCAGAGCTATTGGACGGCAATTCATGTAAGGATGCAGAACGCTCCAAAACCGGATGGAATGATTGCGGCACAGGTAAAATTGGAAAAAGATTTAAGAAGCTGTATGCACTGCAGGTTCTTTTATGGAAACAACAGCCAGAGCCTAAAATGCTATAATTTCAGTTATTTCTTGACAAATATTTTCTTTCGTATATAATTTGTTTGAAAACTAATTGTTTGAAAGCTTATTAAAGGAGGAGAATATGGAAGAATCATTACACTATTTGCTTATGACAGACTATTTATTGTTCCAGAAAGCCTTTCTTGCCGGTGTTAAAGAAACAAATCTGACTCCAGGACAGCCAAAGATTCTTGATTATTTATTGTATCATGATGGTGTTGTTCAAAAAGAAATTGCCAGCGCCTGCCACATTGAACCAGCAACCATGACATCGGTATTGTATGGGATGGAGAAGAAGGGTTATATTTTACGGAAGAATCTCAATGGAAACCGACGCAGTATCTATATATATCTGACGGATGAAGGGAGGTCGCTTGCAAAGCAGGTAGAGTCAACTTTTAGGACAATGGAAGAAAAGACGCTTAAGGATTTCTGCAAAGAAGAGAAGGAAATGCTTACTGCTTTTTTAATGAGAATAAGTAAAAATATACAGGGAGAGGTCAGTGATGAGTAAAAGTGAAATTGCAAAGCGGTATATACTATTTATAATCAGCCTCTTTTTTTCTGCTTTAGGCGTGGCATTTACAAAACATGGTGAATTGGGAGTATCACCTATTTCCTCCGTGGCAAATGTCATGAGTTATAAGTTTCCCTCGCTTTCTTTGGGAACATGGCTTATTATCTGGAATTGTGTGTTGATAGTTGGGCAGATTTTCATACTTCGCAGAAAATTCCAGCTCATACAGTTGCTGCAAATTCCACTGTCTTTTGTATTTGGTTGGTTCACTGATTTTGGAATGTGGCTGATGTCATTTATTCCGGCAAATTCATATCTGGTGCGTATTATTATGGTGATTATTGGAATTTTAGTTCTTGGTTTTGGCATCTCTCTTTCTGTTATTGCGGATGTCATTATGAATTCCGGCGAAGCCTTTGTAAAAGCAGTTTCAGATACACTGGACAAGGATTTTGGAAATGTGAAAATCGCATTTGATGTTTTTTATGTTATTATAGCTATCGCTTTATCTTTACTGTTTTTTGATTTTACTGTTGTGGGGACAAGGGAGGGCACTATTATTTCTGCTTTGTTTACCGGAATAGTGGTAAAATTTTTTTGCAGTAATCTGAAAGCCCCTGTAAATGCTGTCTTATCTCACCAATCAACTGGCTAAGACAGAGAGTTTCTGCTTTGTATTCATCCAGCATTTTTTTAGTCCATACTTGACAGAAGAATGTCCAATCTGGCTTGCGTACCACAATTTGATCCAATGCACCCAAGTATACCCAAAGGGCACACCGAAATACATGCCCTGCGGGCTGGTGGACTTCGTCCATTAAGGTATGAGTTTTTGGGTGTATTGGATTCACGATAGGAATTTATGGCAGTCTGTTTTTATCTCCCCATTCACACATCCCATCTAATATAGGAATGAGCGATTTCCCACGTTCTGTCAAGCTATATTCTGATGTGGTATAAAAAAGTTGACAGCTTATTCTCAAGGATTTCATAATAAAACCAAGAGAATAAGGAGGTATTCAAAGTGGCACGTAAATATGACCATGAATACAAAGTACAGGCAGTAAAACTTGCCAAAGAAATCGGCGGCGCTAAGGCTGCTAAAGAATTAGGAATCCCTGAAGGAACCATCCATACATGGCTGAAAGCCGTAAGAGCCGGTAAGTTAGACATTGGGGAAGGTTCCCATACCCCTGCCAGTGCAATGAGCCTGTCAGAAGAAATTACCATGCTGCGTAAGCGGGTTAAGGAGCAGGACAAAGAAATCCGACGTCTGGAAGAAGAAAACGAATTTCTGGAGGAAGCCAGCGCTTTTTTCGCCGCCAGCCGTCGCAAGTCAGCAAAAACCAGAGGATGATATTCCTGGCTTTGAAAACAGAGGACGGCAGGATTACCAGAAAAATTTCATTTTATTGCCGGATGCTTGGTGTCAGCCGGCAAGGCTTCTATAAATATCTCGCGAACAAAGACCGTCCCTGGAAGTACCAGGATCTGGCGGATGCCATGAAAGAAATCATCAGCGAGGATGAATGCAATGATACTTATGGACGGATCCGGATGTGTCAGGCGTTGCTGCTAAAGCAGCCGAAGGGAGTACATATCCCCAGTGAGAGGACTGTGTACAGGGTCATGGATCGGATTGGCCTGGGCCACCGTCCAAAGCGCAAACCGAACGGAATTACAAAAGCGGATCGGGAAGCGATGAAATCAGACGATCTTTTAAGGAGGGATTTCCGTGCGGATGCCCCATTGGAAAAATGCATCACAGATATCACGGAGATTCCAGCGTCCAATGGGAAACTGTATGTATCTGCGATTTTTGACTGCTTTGATCTTAGCGTTCTCGGTCTTGCAATGGGAACAAATATGAAAGCAGATTTGTGTATCCAAACATTGAGGAATGCCCTGACAGCTTACCCTGCACTGGAAGGCGCAGTGATCCATAGTGACCGGGGAACACAGTATACCAGTGAGTGTTACCGGAAGACCATCCTGGAACACCATATCCATCAAAGCATGAACAGTGCCGGAGGACGCTGCCATGATAATGCACGCTGTGAAAGTATGTGGGCCAGAATGAAGACGGAACTTCTGTACGACCGCCATGACACAAAACAAATGACTGTAGAGGAATTAAAGGTACACATTTGGAGATACTTCCTCAGCTACTGGAATAACCGAAGGATCTGCTCTGCAAATGGCGGACTTCCTCCTATGATAAAACGCAGGCAGTATTATGAGGCTTTGGAACTGGCGGCATAGGCAGTGATACCCTTGAGAAAAATGTGTCAACTAATATTGACAATATCACTCCATTCCTGCGCCAGCCTTTTCATTTTCGTTCCGGCTGTTTCTGGGGTATTCCCATCTGTACCCTGCGGCTTTTTATTGTTTTTTGAGGAAAGTCCTTTCCCTCCTTCAGTTCTGAGCCTCTTAAACTCGCCCTCAATCATTTCCTTAGCATCCGCCCTGTCCGCCATCTTCTGGAATGCCCGGTCAAGCCCGCTTAATTCTTCTTCCATTGTCATTTTGCGGAAACCCGTCTCTGAATTTTCATCCTCCACATAACGCTCCCTTGTGCCGTCCTGGTAGCCCTGCACAATCGCATCATAAAGGTTCGCATAAGCCCTGACGGAATCCTCCAGCTCGTCTGCAATGCCGTATGCGCTTCCTGTCCTCTGCCCTTTCAGCTTTTTCAGCTCCCCTGCCAGTTCGCCGCCATAAGCGTTTGCAGACAGTGCGCTTGTGGCCTGTTTTGCCTGCCTTATAACGCTCTCCTTGTTCCCTTTTGCAACAACCCTGCCCGATATCCCTTTTTCACGGGTCTGTTTCCGATAGTTCTCAATTCCCTCCTGCGAAATGGAAACTTTCACCGCATTGTCCGCCTTCGGTTGCGGCGCATCCTTTTCCTTCTCCTGCGGACTGGCCACTCTGCTATTCTGATACCATCCGCTTGCTGCACTGGCCTGGCTTGTATATCCCTCTACGTTTACTGACATATCAAATCCTCCATTTCTAAACTTATGCTTTGAAATCCACTCCGCCGAGCATCCCGTCAAGCTGGTCTAAAATACTTGTGTCAAAAGCGTCACCCGGCTTCCATCCCGGATTGTTCTGTTTAACCAATGCCTCTAAACGGCTGCCATAATCCCCTGCCATTCTGTCCAATGTCCACGAAGCAGAACTGCGCTGTTTTGAAGGAAGATTGTTTAAATACTTATTGATGACATCGTTTCTCCTGGTTCCTTCCGGTATGCTCTTTCCATTAGTGCTGATAAAATCCTGTTTTACCACCTCTGCCAGTTCTGCTTTTACTTCATCTGACACAGACACAATTTTTTTCCAGTCACTTCTCCCCGATATACATCTGTCCGCCTGCTCTTTTGACATCCATGGAATACCGTTCTCATCATAATATAAATTGCTGTGCTTATGCTTTACCCCTCCGCTAATAGCAGCACTCATCTGGTTAGATGTACTTGTTTTATTTCCATTCTTCTGCGAAAACAGTTTATTCAAAAGGGAATACTGCGAAAGCCCTCTCAGATTGTTACTGCTGATATTCATATCCTCGCCTCCTCTTATATCTTCAAATCCAGATTTGCGCCAACCTGCGGCTGATCTTTTACTGTGGTTTTTCCTGCATCTTCTTCCTGGGCAGCTTCGATGATTGTTTTCATATCTGTGTCATTCAGATAAATCGTGCCTTCTTTGGAAGTAGCCATTTTTTCATTTATAAGCTGTTCGGCCTTGTTCGGAGTTGTTGTTCCATCTTCCTTTACTACTTTCTTTTCTTCCGACTTTTCGCTTTCCTTCGCTTCCTCTGCATTTTCCTCTAATTTCTCCGCATTTTCACGGGCTTTCTCTCTTGACTTCTCAATCCGCTCTTCGGCATTTTCCTGCGCTTCTTTGCGGAGTTTTTCATTCATTTCATCTTTTCTCACTACAACGGCAAAACTGGAAAAATTACCATTTTCATCTACATAGCCATGCCTGCAAACCGCAGTATATCCCATTGATTTTTCAAAATTATCAACCCATTTGGTAGCAGATTCCACATCTTTCAATCGCTGCGTATATTCCTTTGCTGCCTGCGGATCATTCTGCATTTTCTCCAAAAGTTTGGGATTGACACTAACAACATTCACTTTACTGTCATTACTTGTGTTAAGTCCATATCCTGTCTGCAATTTGATATATGGTACTTGCTTCTGCAGATTTTTTAGATATTCCTCATTGCCGCCACTCTTTGCTGTTTCAGCATTTTTCTGTGTAGCCGCTGTTTCTTTTGTTTCCTCTTTCTTTGCCGTTTCCTTTCTTGATAAAGCATATGTGTTTTCATAAACACTGCTGTAATTGCCCACTCCTGTAATTGCCATGATTTCGTCCTCCTTGATAAAATTTTTATTGTTAATGACGGCCCCTCTGTCATTCGGAGCCGCCCATGCCCCCTTATGGTAAGTCCGGGCATATCCTGTTTTACTTCAAATTTTGTAACATTAGTACAGTTATCAGATATTCCCCAACACATTACTGCTGTATGCGCCAATCGCACTTTCATAATCCATTGCCGCCGCTGACACCTGTGACCGGCTGATGAAGTGATAGTTTACAGCCGTATCAAGACCACTTTTTTTCAGGGCATCTTCCATAAGCTGTTTATGATATTGCAGCTCTGTCCGTTCTCTGCGCTCCTCCGCCGCTTCCTCGGCAAGCTCCTGATACCGCACCCGTCTTGCCCGTTTTGCCGCCTGTTCTGCTCTCACCTTTGCTTCAATCTTTGCCCGCACTTCCGGTTTCAGATCCCCGGTCACATATACATACCCCACACCTTTTTCATCAATACTCACGGCATAAGAAGACATCTCGAATCCATTCATTGACATTTCTGCCTTACATCTTGGAAGGTCATCGAGCCCTTTCTGGATTATTTTTTCATAATGGGCTGCTTTCTCCGGGTCGTTTGCCATCTTCTCTAAAATATTTGGAGCGATTACAATATTGTTATACCCCGCTATGCTTGCGCCGAAGTTGTCAATACTCCTTTGGTCATTACCGATATTTTTCACCATCACGTTTGCGCCATACCGCTGTTTCAGATACTCCACATACTGCTCCTCCCGCGATGCGGAACTATTTTCTGCAGTTTGCTTTACGGTGTCCGCAAAACTGGTTTTCCCTGTGGCATTATTTTTCTGCGCCTTATTCGCATACTGATATGCCGCCAACATATCATTTACTCCTAAAATGCTCATAATAATTCTTCTCCTTCCTGCTGATTAACTTTTTACCATGACCGACAATGTGAATCTATTGCCTTTTACAATACAGTCCATATTGCCGCCATATTTTACTGCACATTTCCTGATATTCTTTAGCCCTATTCCATGCACCTCCTCTTATATCTTCAAATCCAGATTTGCGCCAACCTGCGGCTGATCTTTTACTGTGGTTTTTCCTGCATCCTTTTCCTGGGCAGCTTCGATAATTGTCCGGATATCTGTATCATTCAGATAAACCGTTCCGCCTTTGGAATCAGCCATTTTTTCATGTAAAAGCTGCTCTGCTTTGTTCGGAGTTACTGTTCCATCCTCTGCTTTCTCCGTTTTCTTTTCTTCTAATGTTTCCTCTAATTTTACTTTCTTTTCGTCTGCCTTTTCTTTCGTTTTTTCAATCAGTTTCTCGGAATTTTTCCGTCTTTCTTCCCGGAGCTTGTCGCTCATATTCAGCATAAAGTCATTTCTGACAAGGGCAATCTGGCGGTATTTTCCGTTTTCATCTATATAATCATGCTTAAATACCACTCTCCATCCACTGGCATTCATTACGCTGTCCAGCATATTCACCGCCGATTCAACACCTTTAATCAACTCTTTCATTTCTTTTTCCTTCTCCGGATCATTCTGCATCTTTTCCAAAAGCTGCGGATTGATCGTCAATGTTTTGCCGCTTTTAGCTGTTGAAAAAGAATTCCCAACCTTAAGTTCCACACTTGGAACAAGTTTTGCCAGTTCGTCCACATACTCTGATGTGCTTCCTAACTTGCTGCCCCCTGCCGTTTCTGATGTGTTTTCTGTTTCCTTCTTTTTCGTGCTGCCTGCCGCATTGCTCTGTGCCGCATAGCTGCTGTAATTGTTTGTAATCTCCATTGCCATAATTTTTTTCTCCTTGATAAAAAAATTTTTGAAATCCATTTCTTTTACACGAAATACTTATAACATTTTAAGTAATCCAAAATACCAGTCGTCCGTGATGCTTTCATATGGAATCCGCACTACTTCATCCTCTGAATTGTTTTCATAAATACAGCTTTCTGCCATGCCAGTTAAACCCGGAAGTTTATAAAACCCGCCGAAAACAATCCAAACCTCTCCTTCTGCATTGTTTTCTTCTAAAAAATCCTCAAATGCCTCGCTGTCTACATAAACGTAGCTGTCATCATATGAGATCATTTGCTGAATGCTGCTGTCATTGTTTGAAATGACAGTGCTCTGACCATCAGCATATTCATATACCAGTATGTTTTCATCATTACTATAACGTGCATAGGAATGGCTATATACCGCCAGCAACATAATTATAATTACCAGAGAAGCTATGGCTGCCGCGCCCATGCACATCCTTTTACGATATGGGCGGAAACCTGCAATCTCGCCCATCCGCCTTTTCATGTCTGCAAATCCCATTTCCCCGGCATAGGTGACGGCAGGCGGCGTACCCTCTGTCCCGGAACGCAGCAGTTTCAGGGTTTTCAGCAACACCATTCCATATTCATGAGCCGCCCTCCCGCTGTTCTGTATGCACACCCTATCACAGATATCCTCCATATCCGCTCGGAACTGTTTCTGGCAGACTGTCAGGAAGGGGTTCACCCACAAAAGGCACCGCAGGACGTCCCATGCAAGTCCAAACCATAAATGCCCCAACCGGATATGCGTCCGCTCATGCTGTATGACAGATTTTAATTCGTCATGACTGTAATTCTCCAGCATTACCTTTGGAATGACAATCTTCGGTGCAAACAGCCCCACGGTAAATGGCGTGACATTCATGTCCGTAACACTGACCACGGTATTATACTGGGAAACCTTTTCCATCTCGGCAACCGACTTCTGGAGACAAAGCCGTTTCCCGAATATGCATATGGTAGCTACAAAAACGCCCACCATATAAATGCGGTCAGCCCACAGGCAGGTCATAGTTCCATGCGTTACCCACCATGTCATTCTCAGCACAGCCGCATTTTCATAAAACAGCTTCAGCTTTCCAAGAAACGGGATGAGCAGGAAGGATGACCATAACAGCCCCCTTATGAATGTCCGTCTTGAAAAAAGCATCTTTCGGAGCTGCATCACCAGTCCGAGCAGCAAAAAAGAAAAGGCCGCGCACCGCACAAGCTGGGTAGTGTAATATACTGCGCAGAAATCCAGCAGACTGCCAATCCATGACCAGTCAGACATGGGGTTCACCCTCTTTATCCGGGGGCTCTGTGCCGCGGTCACGGCTTCTCTCCAGAATCTCCTCCAGCTCTTTTATCTGTTCGTCCGTCAGTGCAAAGCTCTGCAAAAGCGCCGCCATCGCATTTGTCCCGCTGCCGGAAAAATAGCTGTTCACAAACTTCCTGCTTTTCTCCTTTACACATTCCTCCCTTGACCTCTGCACATAATAGTGGTAAACCCTTGAATCATGCTCATCTACCGTGTATCCGAGGATGTCCTTCTGGTTCAGGCGGTTCATCAGCACCCGCACCATCCTCATCGACATATCCACATTCCCCTGCATCCTCTTGTAGACCTCGGAGGATGTCAAAGGCTCCCCGCACGCCCACAGGACTTCCATGATCTGCCATTCACTCGGTGTAATCTCTTCCTTTGCCATACCGTTTCCTTCCTTTCGATATATATTGTCAATTTATATATCGGTCAATTACCATTAATTATTAAGAGCCGTTGACGCTTTTGCATGATGCAGGTACGGACAGTGAGCAGATGATGGGATATTATTCCCCGCTTTCCAAGTAATTTCTGTTATCAGTCCGCCTGGCCTGCCTGCGGAAAAGGCAGACCGCCGCATATGGAGGATGAAAGCCATAGTGCGGCGGTTAGCTTTTGTGTATTTCCAATTAAAAATTTAAGCCATATGAAGGCTGCCACGCTTTAAGCTCAAAACAACATCCGCCTGTGCCGCTGTTAAATATTTTTTACCGCTTCCTGCACAAGACTCTGCCTCTGCCCTATTCAAACCTTTTAACGATTGCCTGCTATCGTTAAAAGGAGGTGCAAATTTTGAGGACGAAACAGCCTCCGCAACAGATAAAAGACCCAAAAAGCCAAAAAATAAAACCGCAGAATCCGTGGAAAGGCTTATTTCCACGCATTTCTGCGGTTTTCCATTGTATCAATTTCGTTGTTGCGATGTTTCCATACATCTGCGGATAGTTCCCCGATAGATGCTTAAAATTCCTATCGTTAAAATTTGCACCCAAACTCATGCTTGGGTGCATTGTATCAAATTGTGGTACGCAAGCCATATTGCGTGTCCAGATTGATACAAATTCTGCGTGGGTGCTATCGTTTTTACATTTACCGTAAATACAGTGAAATCAACACTTTTCAGAATAACTGACGCACCCAGGTATAGGCGGCAATCGTTCTCTTGGTTGGAATTGCCACATTTTCGATATTCCATAGTGTAAAAAATAACGATAGCCTGTTTTTGAGAGGTGCTATCGTTATTTTTTGCACCCAAAGGACTATCGCAAATTTAGAAGTTACCTCTTCTCCTTTTACAATACATTTGGTGGGTAGTCGATCACATTATTTGAACAATATATGTATGATAGCCTAATTATTCTATCATACAGTTCATTCTGGCTTTTCAATTCTTCCATACGTAAGTGTAAATGTTTAAGAATATATAACAAGTAACCTCCATATATTTCTTCTATGATATTGTATAGGGATTCCCTCAATTCTGTTTCAATAAAATATACCGCCACATAATCACCTATTACTTCCATCAAAGTATTGTGAAATTCAAACAAATTCTTAGTCGTATTTATTATACTAATAATTTCCCTTGGTTTACTGAAACGCCTATCATTAATATGTTTTTCCATTATTCTTTCTTCTATTTTCCCATTAAGTATCCCTTTTTTACTTCTTCAAAATAAACAGCATGAAAAAGCTCTGAAACATACTTGCTCCAGAGCTTTCAGTTACCTCTATTTTTTAATTATTTTTCTGCGAGCATAACTCTGCACCGCTTCTTATAACATGCAATCCCATATTTCAGGATGTTCTCTACTCCGTCATCAGATAGATCATCCTCATATCTAGTATACTCAATCTGTTTCAATGCCTCCTTACATGCCTCGTCCAAATCTCCGTCATGTGCATATTTTACTTCTATGATAATCCCCATATCTCCAGTATCCGGTTCTGCAAGAATGTCCGCATATCCTTCTCCCATTTCCCGGTTAGAAGAAATTCCCCACCGATTTTTCACGCTTAAAATTCCAAGCAGAACACCATGATAAAAATTTTCTTTCACTCCCGTTCTTACAGCTGTATCACGGATACTGATGGTCTTCCTTAAATAATCATTAAAAATCTTTTCGACATTCTCTGCATCCTTATTTTGCAGGGCATCACAGAAACAATTCAGCGTATCCCCATCTTCCCTGACGTTCTCCCTAAAGAATTCCATAATCTGCGTCACAAAAATATCCCGGATCTCCAGATTAGGAATTGCCAGTTTCATCTGCCTTCCCTCTGCTTTTCCCCGCTGGGTCAGATAACCGGTGGTAAAGAGCAGGCTCCAGATATTATCTATCGTCTGATAAATCTCTGGATATGTGAGCTCCTGGTGAATCTCCTTCGTAATAACCTCACCTGCTATCAGGCTCTCAATCTCCCGTTTGGTCGTATAATTCGCCGACTCCTGAATAAATCGCTTCACTGCATCGTTACTGCTGGTATTGATCCAGTAATTCTCCGGCTGCGCCTCCTTATCATCCAATAATGAATCACAATAATTTAAAACATCCCATGGACAATATACATCTACATTGCCAAAATGGTATCCGTCATACCATTTCTTCGCTACATCATAGCTATCTGGATACCCATAATATTGTAAAAGCGTCTTTACTTCCATATCTGTAAATCCAAAATACTCATCAAACCGTACATCCGTAACAGAACGTACCTTCAGATTATTAAGTCCGGTAAAGATACTCTCCTTTGAAATTCGAAGGCAGCCCGTCAATACTGCAAGTTTCAAACTGCTGTTTGTTTTGAGCGCCTCTCCGAGAAAACTTCGGATCAGTGAAATCATCTGATCATAGTATCCATTCGCATGAGCCTTTGCCAGTGGGACATCATATTCATCAATCATCAGGATAACTTTTGTACCATAATGTTTCTCCAACATTCCCGAAAGCAGTTTCAGGCTACTGCCAAACATGCCTTCATTCATAGTATCATCCAAAAGCTTTTGATACTCTGCTTTATCATGCGCATTTAATTTTTCACTGTCCAAAAGGAAATAAAATTTTGCCGCTGCGTCTATGATAACCCGGACTGCCATCTGATATGCCGTCTCATAAGACCATGCATCAATCCCTTTTAAGGATATGGATACAACTGGATATTTTCCCATATATTCTTCACAAAGCGCAGTCTCTTTTGAAATCTCCAGTCCATCAAAAATACTCTTATCTCCATCCAATGAGAAAAAGTTTTCCAGCATGCTCATATTCAGAGTTTTCCCAAATCTCCTGGGGCGAGTGAACAGATTCACCTCTCCCCAGTTGTTAAGAAGTTCCCTGATGAGTCCTGTTTTATCAATATAGTAAAAATCCTCTAAACGTAATTTTTCAAAATTTTCAATTCCAATAGGAAGTTTCTTCTTTCGCATCTCCATCTCTTTCCACGCTCCTTCCATCATCCTTAATCCGTTTCCTGCCTTAGTTTATTATTTACATTATAGCAACTAAGCGACGGCATTTCCATAGAAACCTTCCGGTTCTCGTCCGCTTCTATTTTCCAACTTTCATTGTTTCCCCGTCTTCAACCTCCACTATAAGTGCTCCATTTCCTTGTGTTGAATAAATTTTGCTTCCTACATCCGTAAGCCTTTCTATTGTTTCCTGATGCGGATGCCCATATAGATTTTCTCGTCCCGCTGAAATAAACGCATATGCAGGCTTGACCTGTCGGAGAAATTCCTCAGATGATGAGTTCTTTGAGCCATGATGCGCCGCCTTCAGAATCTCCCATCTACAATCCCAGTATCGTTTTTCCAACTGCTTTGTAAGTTGTTCTTCTCCTTTTCCCTCTACATCTCCGGTCAGCAGCATATCAAACTCTCCAAACTTAACTGCCAATACCATAGATGACGCATTCCCCGGTTCGTATTCTTCGTCTGCATCCCGTCCCTCAGATTCCCTATTCTCTGCCTCCGTTCCTGGATTCCCCGGCTGTATGCATGTAATCGTCATATCCCCTTCCTTAATACTTTGTCCCGGTTCTATCACAACTACGCGAATCCCATACTCTTTCGCTTTTTCCGCTATCCCTGCCAATGCTTCATCCCACACCTCCTGCATCGGCAGTACCAGTGTCTTGATCTTTACGCCGATATTCTGTCTTTCCATCAATTCTTCCACACCATTCACATGATCACTGTCGCCATGGGATATCAATACATAGTCAATCATCCCAACACCCTGGGATTTCAAAAACGGTTCTATCCTGTACTGCCCCACTTTCTTCACATCGCTGCTCCCCGCCATCCACCAGATATGTCCCCGCCCACCGGGCCTCTCATAAAGATTCCGTCTCCCTGTCCTACATCTAAAACCACCGTCGTCAGTTTTCCCCGCTCTCCCCATCGGTGTGTCAGAACAATAATACCTGCCATCCCAAGCATAATCGCAAATCTTCCAAGCCTTGTCATATATCTTTGTATACCTGCATCAAACTTACTGACCGCATTTTTTTGCACATTTACATCTGACTCTCTGACTGCATTTTTCTGCATACCCGATCCCGGTCCACGCCCCACATGCTTTCGGGCAGCTATTCCTCTTCTGCATGTTTTATACTTCTTACTCTCTGTCCCTTCAACATCATCTACATATTCCCTCAGCCTTTCCTTTTCTCTCAATAGCAACATAACGATCACTAATATCCCATAATATGCCGCGATCTGCCATATCTCAGGCTTCCCCGCCACAAACCGCGCCCCCGGAAGATTAAGCGCAAGATTACAGCCCATCTCATATAACCGCAGAATCCCGCCGCATATCCAAAAGCACGCACCTGATAACGGCAAAAAGCATACAAAAAACAAACTTCCCGCCATCCCCATAAATAAAAGCACAGACATCAACGGTATCACAAATAGATTCAAAAACAAAGAGTAGATTGGAAATTCAAAGAAATAATAAAGCAAAACCGGAAGAAGTATCAGATTAATGCCAATACTTGCCATACATCCCTGCACAATTGACACACAAATCCTATATAACCCAGATATTCGACCACTCTTTCCCCTTTTGTTTCCTTTATTTTCAGGAAAAGTCCTCTTCACCCACCCCTGCAGCACCGGAACTACCGTCAAAATCGCAAACACCGCCCCAAAGGACAGCCAGAACCCTCCGTCATATAGACTAAGGGGCCTCCACAACAACACCACAACCGCCGCCACAGAAAACGCCGTCGGCCCATCGTAATGCCTCCCCGTCATATCCGCCCCCACTCGAAACAGAAACATCGTAAGCGCCCGCACCGCAGACACGGTAAGCCCAATCATAAGAATATACAACAACAGAAACAAAATACCAAATGCCCCTCCAACTGGATAAGACCCCGTAATCCTCCGCAAAAGCTTATACATCCCAATCCCCATAAAAGAAAGATGCAGACCCGATATGGCCAATATATGCCCAATCCCATTTACCTGATAGAGCGTTTTCAACTCCTGCTCCATTTCTGCTTTCTCTCCCAACAGCATGGCCCCCAACGTTGTCCCATCCTCCCTGCCAAGCCCTGACGCCAATACCTCCTTCCACCTATTCCTGAAAACTGAAATCCTAGTTCTCCATTTCCACACACAGCGATCCACAGCCCTAACATTCATTGCCCGTACCTGGCAATGGATATCCTGAATCTGATAATAACGCTTCTGGTCGAAATTTCCTGGATTTCTTGCATTTTGGAAAAAGAAGACCTTCCCCTTAGCTCTCACAATATTTCCCATATCAACTTGTAAATCGGGATCTGTATAGATAATGATTCTTGATTCCTGAAATAATTTCTTCTGATATTGAATAGAATTGTCTTTTAGATACAATGCCTGACTCTCTGGTTTTGCCTCCACTCGGTACACCTGTCCCTGCACCGTGACTGTCTCCCCTGGGAGTACGGAGGTTTCCAGCGGGGAAGGACGAAGCTCTCTGATGAGCCTGTCCTCCCCACACAGAATGGCCGCAGTAATGACTGCCAGCACAACCAGGCACACTGATAATAACTGCCTGTTTTTCACTTTACACAGGCACATTGATAATATTTGCCTGCCTTTCAATCTTCAATCTCCTTCATGAAATTTGGGTCTCTCACTCTCATCTCTCCTCCACAAGATTCTGATCCCTTGACAGAGGCTTGCTCAGATCGATAATTCCCATATATTTGATGTTAGACTCTCCGTTCACAGAAATCTGCACCTGGCTTGACGCTCCACCGTCCACAATAGAATTTACCATCGCATAGACGGCAACCCTGGGGTCTGACACACAGGTATTATTCAGGAATCCTTCATCCAGATTCACATAACACACCGTATCCTTGACAGACACACCGATTACCTTGGTCTCCGGCGGAATGACAGGGCAAAGCCCGTCAATGGAAGGTCCCTTAATTAACTGGTCCACAATCAGCCTCTCAATCGACATGTTACTGTTATAACGGACGCTGACCTCCTCTGAAATCAGCCTGTCTCCATTCTCATTCGCAAAATACAGCTTTAATTTTCTTGGCTGGTACAGATGCAGGGAGGAGCCCTTATACTGGAGGAAATCTTCCGCCCCCATATATCCAATCGCATTTCCCATGCTGTCGGTCAGCGGTTCATCCTCAATAAAAAAATCAATGTACTCGATTCCCTTAAGCTGTGACAGCGTCAGCACCACGGCCGCCCGAAGCAGCACCTCCTCCTCTGGTTTCATCCTGCCATACGCGCTGCTGAAATGAATATCCAGAATCTCATCCGTTAAAACCCAATCCCTAACGTAAACTCCAAGGGGAAAAACACTTTTATTCTCTATAGATTCTGGTTCTTCGCGCATCGCTTGCAGCATATCCTCAATCATATTTTCCTCTGTTGAATTCATCGTAGTATATTCCACTTTAGCAAGGGATGTGCCTTCCATATTCATGTAATATATATACATCCCACCCTTGCCTGACTCTTTTCCCGATTCCTTCACCAAACTGCATCCTGCCGTAAAAAGCAGCGCCCCTATCAGACACAAGAGAAAAACCTTGTTATACTTTCTGTTATATTTTCTTTTCTGTACCATACTTAAGCTCCCTAAGATACATATGTCAACGGAATCCTCACAGTAAACGTAGTCCCTGCGTCCACCTGACTGTAGACTCTTACCGCACCCCTATGCATAACCACGGCACTCCTGGCAATCGCAAGCCCAAGACCTGTCCCTCCAATCTCCCTGGAATGGGACTTGTCCACACGGTAAAACCGCTCAAAAACATGCTCAATCGCACCCTCCGGAATCCCAATACCAGAGTCCGCCACTTCAATATAACAATTCTTATGGTCCGCATTCAGAGATACATGCACCCATCCGTCATCTTTATTGTACTTGATCGCATTTTCCACAAGATTCGTCAGCGCAAGGGACATCTTCATCTCGTCAATCTCCGCCGTAACCGGACGGAAGCTTTCCAGTACCAGCTCGATATTACGTGTTGCCGCAATCGGACGAAGCCTTTTCAAAATCTTCTCAATCAACACATTCATATTCTCTGACTTGATGTTCAGCGTATTGGCAGTCTTGTCCATCTTAACCAGAGAAAGAAGGTCGTTGATAATCTTGTTCTCCCGTTCAATCTCCTCGGACAAATCCCCCATAAACTCCTTGTATAGCTCTGCCGGTACATCCTTCTGAATCAGAAGGGAATCAGCCAGCACCTTCATGGAGGTAAGAGGTGTCTTTAACTCATGTGATACATTAGAAACAAATTCGTTTCTTGAGTCATCTAAAACTTTCATCCTGCCCAACATTTTATTAAATGCATCCGAAATCAGCATGGTCTCTGTGTAGGTCTGTTCATGAAGGTAATCTGCATCGTAGCCCTCCGTTACTGCCGCTATGGAACGACTGATTCGCTGAAACGGCCTGACCATTACAAAGCCTGCTGAAAATGCCAGGATTACGGCTACAATGCCAATAGTCAGACAGACGATCAGAATACGCTCGTCCAACTCATGCACACTATCGACAATCATATCGGTAGACACGCTGATCAGCATCACGCCAACGGATTTCTCCGCCCCCTTATCCAGAATAGGTGAAGTAACTTCGATATAACGGTTCTTGGCATCATAATTACTGGTGCCTTTTCCCTGAAAGCATCGGATGACGTCCTCGGATACAATAGTCTTTCCCTTGTCCATATCGTATGTATCCTCCTGAATACGGAAATCGTGGTCTATCACCATGACCCGCCCACTATAGATATTCGACATCTGAACCAGCTCAGACCGGAGAACTTCGGATGTTTCACCAGTCAGGTAATTCGCGTCACTTAACTGGTTACATAGAATTGTACACTGATTCTGAATCTCCGCCGTCCGCATGGCTACCTCCCGCTTCTCGTAACTGCTTAAGACAACCCCTCTTAAGACAAACGCCGGAACAATCCCCACCAGTATGACCAGAAGGATAATTCGGACGCGGAGACTCTTTAAAATATTCCATTTCAGATATTTCTTAACCCCTGAAATAATAACCAACTCCCCATTTTGTATAGACGTATTTTGGATCGCTCGGATTCGTCTCAATCTTTTCTCTCAGCCTTCGGATATGTACATCTACGGTCCTAGCGTCACCCGGATACTCATATCCCCATACAATATTCAATAGATTCTCACGGCTGTACACTTTATTCGGGTTCATGGCAAGCAGCTCAAGCAGATCGAATTCCTTGGCAGTCAGATTAACCTCACGTTCTCCGATGACCACCCGCCTGCTCTCACAGTCAATCTTCATACTGCCCTTTACAATCATCTTATCGTTTACCTGGGTTTTACCCCGCTTTCCGGTTCGACGCATGATCGCCTTAATCCTCGCCTTAACCTCCAGGATATTGAAGGGCTTTGTAATATAGTCGTCTGCTCCGTATTCCAGACCGAGTATCTTATCCATATCGTCGTTCCTGGCAGTCAGCATTACGATGGGAACATCAGAAAACTCCCGTATCTGCTGGCACACCTCGAATCCGTCGTGCTTGGGAAGCATAATATCCAAAAGGATCATATCATAGGCATTTTCCTTCGCCAGTTTAAGCGCCTCTTCTCCGTCGTAGGCACAGTCAACCTCCATCCCGTCCTGCTCCAGACTGAAACGGATTCCTTTCACGATTAATTTTTCATCATCTACCACCAATACCCGTCTGCTCATCTACTCTCTCCTAATTAACCCTAATCTGATCCCTGACCTTATTAAATACGCCTTCCTTAATCCCTTCGACCTCCATCAATTCCTCAATCTTTTGGAAGCCTCCATGTTCTTCTCTGTAAGCGATAATCGACGCCGCCTTTGCTTCCCCGATTCCGCTTAATGTCATCAGTTGTTCTTTGGATGCTGTGTTAAGATTCACCTTCCCTTCATCGGCTGACAAAACTCCCTGCTGCCCTCCATTCCCGCTGCCTGGTTCACCCAGCCGCCCTGAATGGAAGCCGCCTTCCAATCCCTCCTGCACCTCATCTCTGGACGGTACATAGACCTGCTGACCGTCTTCAAGCTGTGCCGCCTGATTTAGCTGTTCGCCTGCACCGCTCTCAAGGATACCACCCGCCGCCTGAATTGCTTCATACAGACGGCTTCCTGCCGGAAGGGGATAGACTGCCGGATTGGCCACCTCTCCGCATACATGTACGTAGATGACTCCCTGCTTACAGTCGCTTCCCACATCCTCCTTAGAGCCTTCCTTAAGCTTATCTTTTGCATCTTTCATACTATCTTCGTTATGTTCTTCAAGAATCTTCGGACTGTTATTTCGTTCTTCATCTTCCGGTATTTCCTCTGGGGTCTCATCCGTCAGACAGACCAAATCTTCTCCCTTCGTTCTTCCTGCGCAGCCTGTGGGCAAAGACAACAGCGCCCATGCCAACATCACGGCAGTCATAACCATCCTTCTATGCATATATAAACTCCTTTACAGTCTGTCGAAACTGCAAATACCCCGTATATGCATCTTATGGGGCAGGAAAAATCCTGCCACATCATGTCTTAATCATTGTACTATTTCCACTGGAAAATTGCAACTCCAATCAGCGCAATTCCCATTCCGATTATCTTCCTCCACTCAAGGGGCTCCTTCTCTACGCCAAACAGTCCCATCAGCTCAATTACATATGCCACTATTAACTGTGCAATCACAATCAGAAGTGCGGCCTTTGCAGGACCAAGCTGCTCCATACTTTTAATTACGGTCAGCGTAATCCCTGCACCAATCACTCCTCCAAGGAGTACATATTTAGGCTCCACCTTCGTGATTGTCATAATATTGTCACGGCCTGCAATCAGCCATGCTATGGCACATACCGCAAATGCAGTAAGCTGCACCCATCCATTGCTGACCCACATTCCCGTCGTCTTCGTCACCTGTGTATTGAATACCCCCTGTACGCTCATAAGGGCTCCCGACAGAATTGCAATAAAAAAACCAATCATTGAAAATACCTCCTTTTTCCTTCGGAACGCTTCTTTCGGATAGTATGTCCAATGATTGGTCTTTTATAACTTCGTCGTAAAACTACATATGCATGTGGCTACTGGTTAAAAGCCCATTTTAATTTTTCAATCATCTCATCAATCTGTTCTTTTTCTATAATCAGAGGAGGTAAGAGCCGAATCACATTATCTCTCGCGCTAATAATCAAAAGCCCTCTTTCAAGAGCACGATTGATAATCTCCCCTACTGGCTTCTTCACCTTAATTCCCTGTATCAAGCCGATTCCTCTGCACTCAAGCACCTGGTCGGATTCTGCCGCCAACTCCTTAAGTCTCTCCTTCAGATATGCGCCTATTTCCCGCACATGGGCAACAATATCCTCCCTCTCAAAAATCTCCACAGTCTTGGCTACTGCCGCACATGCAAGAGGGTTGCCGCCGTAGGTGGTCCCGTGGTCCCCAGGCTCTAAGGAATATTCCGCCACCTCCTCTGTCATGGCGAATGCCCCTACCGGCAGACCGCTTCCGATTGCCTTTGCCATGGCCATGATGTCCGGCCTGGTTCCATAGGACTGCCATGCAAACATCTCTCCCGTACGTCCCATTCCGCACTGAATCTCGTCGCATATCATCAGTATTCCTTCCTGGTCACAGAGCTTGCGGATTCCTTCCATGAACTCCTTAGATGCCCGATTGATACCGCCCTCCCCTTGAAGAGCCTCCAGAATAATTCCGCAGGTCTTGTCTGTAACCTGTGCCTTTACGCTGTCCAGATTGTTAAATTCTGCAAACTTCACTCCAGAAATCAAGGGCTCAAAAGGAGTCCGGTAGGCTTCGCTTCCAGTCACAGACACAGCCCCCATACTTCGCCCATGGAAGGAATGCTCCATGGCAATGAATTCATATCTTCCAGTTCCTTTCTTCCATGCGTATTTTCTCGCCGCCTTAAGCGCGCCCTCAATGGCCTCTGTCCCGCTGTTGGTAAAAAATACCCTGTCCATCCCTGTAATCCGCCGAAGCGCTGTTGCCGCGCGACCGCATGTGGTGTTATAATACAGGTTGGATGTATGGGTCAGGCAGTCAATCTGTGCTTTTAACGCCTCATTCAATTCCTGATTGCCATAGCCCAGGCCGCATACAGCGATGCCTGCCGCAAAATCAAGATATTTCTTCCCGTCAGTATCATAGAGATAGACTCCCTCGCCTCTTTCAAGCACGACAGGAAAACGGTTATAAGTATGTACGAGTCCTTTTTTTGTTTCTTCTATATATTGATTCATTTCTTTTCTCCATAATAAAGTTTCTCTTTACAAATTATTCCCCGTGGTAAAACTTTTCTTCACTGTCATTGAGCATCGCTGTCCCGATTCCCTTATTGGTAAATATTTCAAGGAGGAGGCAATGGGGAATCCGGCCGTCCAGAATATGAACCCTGGAAACACCATTCTCAATGGCATCTATGCAATTCTGGAGTTTCGGCAGCATTCCGCCTCCGATATACCCCTCCTCCATCAATGCCTTTCCTTCCGATACCCGAAGCTCAGATATGAGCGTAGACGGGTCTTTCGGATCTTTATAGACACCTTCAATATCCGTCAAAAATGCAAGCTTCTCTGCATGAACCGCCCTGGCGATTGCACACGCCGCATCATCCGCATTGATATTATATGTACAAAACTCCTCATCCATTCCTACCGGACACACAATCGGAAGAAAATCTTTTTCCAGCAAATCAAACAGAATATCTGCATTCACATGCTTTACCTCACCCACAAAGCCGATATCCGCCCCATCTGCATACTTCTTCTCCACCTTAAGCAGAGCTCCGTCCTTACCGCTGATTCCGATGGCGCGGACTCCCAGACTCTCCACAAGCTGCACCAGCCCCTTGTTTACCTTGCCAAGCACCATCTCAGCAAGCTCCATCGTCGCCTCGTCCGTCACCCGAAGTCCATTGACAAATTCCGGCTCCATGCCCGCCTTTTCAACCCATTTGCTGATTTCCTTACCGCCGCCATGTACAATAATCGGTTTAAAACCTACCAGCTTTAAAAGAGTCACATCCTGAATGACCTGTTCCTTTAACTGCTCATCCACCATGGCGCTGCCGCCATATTTTACTACAATAATCTTTCGGTTAAACCGCTGGATATAGGGCAGCGCTTCTATTAAAACCTCTGCCTTATCCAGATATTTCTGCATTGATTGATTCATGATATCAACTCTCCTATCTCCTGCGCAGCTTCATATATGTCTCAAAATACTTAACTCCTGTAATCTGCATTAATATCAATATACCCATGGGTCAGATCACATCCCCAAGCGGTCGCCTCTTTGTCACCCATTTTCACATCCGCGATTGCCGTTACCTCAGATTCTGACAGAATCTTTGTCGCTTTCTCCTCGCTATAATCTACCGCAGTCCCGTTTTCAATAATCTGAAGCCTTCCAGCCTTACTCTCAAAGAAAAGGTCCACCTTCTCCGGATTAAACTGCGCGCCGGAATACCCCATTGCACACAGGATTCTCCCCCAGTTGGCGTCATGACCCGCGATTGCCGTCTTGGTTAGATTCGAGCACACGATAGACTTAGCCAATGTCTTAGCCTGCTCCACACTCTCGCACCCTATTGCCTTAACCTCGAAAAGAGCCGTTGCCCCCTCGCCGTCGCCTGCAATCTTCTTCGCAAGATACTCATTGATGACATGAAGGGCCTCCTTAAACTTCTGGTAATCTTCGGTTTCGTACACAATCTCAGGATTCTCTGCCATACCGTTTGCCAAAAGAAGCACCGTATCATTGGTGGAGGTATCCCCGTCTACGGAAATCATATTGTAGGTGTCCCCTACATCCTCGGAAAGAGCCTTCTGAAGCGTCTCCTTGGCAATCACGGCATCCGTGGTGAGAAATGCAAGCATAGTACACATGTTTGGATGAATCATACCAGAGCCTTTCGCCATACCGCCGATGGTCACAGTCTGCCCGCCCACCTGAATGGTCACGGCAATCTCCTTCTCACAGGTATCTGTAGTCATAATCGCTTTCGCCGCACCAGTACCGTTTTCCAGAGAAGGCTTCTTCTTCTCTGCCAACGCCATGATTCCAGCAGACACCTTATCTATTGGAAGCTGCTTTCCAATCACTCCCGTAGAGCCGATTAGGACTCCGTTTTCAGAGATATTAAGCGCTGCCGCTGCTGCCCTGGCCGTTTCCCTGCAGTATCCAAAACCTTCCTCTCCTGTGCAGGCATTGGCAATTCCTGAATTCACGATTACTGCCTGAACATTAGCGCCGCTTTTGACTACCTGCATATCCCAACGCACAGGAGCCGCTTTCACTACATTCGTAGTAAATGTTCCCGCTGCGATACATGGAACCTGACTGTAAATCATGGCCATATCCGTCCTGTCTGTGTACTTAATCCCTGCCGCCGTTGCTGCCGCCTCATATCCCTTTGCCGCGGTGACACCGCCCTTAATTTTCTCCATCTTCAAATCCTCCTTTTTGTAACCCATTTGCCGAACAAATTGAGTCCTCCTCTTACTGCTGGTTAAATGCCGTAATGTTCTTCTCATTTAAGACAAAATCATAGTAATTCAAATCCAGCCTTTTGGTCCACCCTATGGTATTCCAGAACGCATTGCCTATATCATTTCGGGTAAATGCAATAAGGCAGACCTTGTTTATCTGCTCCTTTTTAAGTTCTTCCATAGCATACACTACCATCGCCTTACCAATCCCGCGCCTTCTGTAGTCCTCGTCCACACAAACATGGTAAAGACAGCCCCGCCGCCCGTCATGTCCGCACAGAATACTCCCGACCACCTTTTCGTCCTCCCAGGCCACCACACTGGTGGACGGATTCCTGCTTAAGAAGCGTTTAATTCCCTCTCTGGAATCATCCACACTTCTCAGACCAAATCCCCGTATCTTAGTCCACAGTCTATACACCTCGTCATAATCTTCTATCGTCATTGTTCGGATCATAAGTTCACCTCTGTTTTACTTCTATAAAAATATCTCCCTTGGGATTTCGTCTGCCTATGCCTTCCCAAATGCAGTCAGCCTCCGAAAGCTACGGAAACATGGGAACCAGTTTTAACCCTTCGCTCTCCGGCAATCCGAACATCAAGTTCATATTCTGTACGGCCTGACCTGCCGCGCCTTTTACCAGATTGTCAATCGCGCCCATCATTATAATCCGGTTGGTCCTTGAATCAATCTTAACATTAATGTCCACATAGTTGCTGCCCTCAACCCATTTCGTCTCCGGACAGACTCCCTCGTCAAGAAAACGGATAAACCTCTCATTCCCGTAATACTTATCATAAACAGCCTTCACATCTTCATATGTAACCTCTTTTTTCAAAGATGCATACTCTGTCACCAGAATTCCACGATTCATGGGAACCAGGTGGGGCGTGAAATTAAGCGCCACCTTCTCTCTTGCGGCATAGCCTAACTGTTCCTCAATCTCCGGCGTATGTCTGTGAGAAGCCACACCGTAGGCCTTAATATTCTCATTGACCTCACAGTAAAGGTTAGGAACCTTAGCGCCTCTGCCCGCACCGGAAGTACCGGATTTTGCGTCTATAATCAGCGTCCCCATGTCAATAATCCCTTCCTTTGCCAAGGGATATGCCGTTAAAATAGAACAAGTGGTATAACAGCCTGGATTGGCCACCAGCCTTGCCTTTCTGATATCCTCGCGGTTCACCTCACAGAGCCCGTAGACAGCTTCTTCGATAAACTGAGGGCTCTTATGTTCAATCCCGTACCATTTTTCATACACCGCTACATCTTTGATACGGTAGTCTGCACTCAGGTCGATTACCTTAGCCTTTGCAAGAATATCCTCCTTCATCATGGATGCGCAGAACCCTTGAGGAGTGGCTGTGAAGATCACGTCCGCCTGTTTCGCCAGTTCTTCCATATTGTCATCCAAACATTTTTCATCTACAATCTGGAACATATTCTGATATACATCCCCATACTTCCTGTCAATGTAACTTCTTGAGCCATACCAGATGATCTTTGCATCCTTATGCCCTAAAAGGAGACGTACCAGTTCTCCTCCGGCATAGCCTGTAGCGCCGATAATACCTGCTTTTATCATCTATTCAACATCCTTTCTGCATCCTATAACCCTATTTTATCAATCTCAATCAATATAAACCAAATCCGAATACTTGTCCAGAGATTATTACACAAATCTGGTGTGCCCTTTGATAAAAAAATAAAACACTTGCATAATTATACATCTAATACGTATATTATGCAAGTGTTTTTTGAAGCATTCTATTATTAATAGACACAAATACTTTCTGTTTCAGACTCCAGCAAAACATCTTGATAGCGGTAAATACTCAGCAAAAGCCCAATCAGCGTATTCGTCACAAGTACTCCGGTTCCCCCGTAAGTAAGAAAGGGACAATAGACGGAGCTGGACGGTAAAATCCCTGTATTCATCATCACATAGAATAAAAGCTGTACCAAAAATGCGGCCGTACATCCAAAACCAATGATACTTCCAAGGCGGTTTCTCTGCCCCACTGACATGCCCATGAAGCAGATGAACAAAGCGGTTAGCATACCAATCACAAGAACTGACACCAGAATTCCATAGCAGGCTGTAATGTACATCAGTCCATAGTCCATCCCTTCCATAATCCTGTCTGCACTTTTGACAACCATCTTCCCTTCTCCGCTGCCAATCCAGCGACAGCCCTCCAGAATCCCTTTCAGCAGACGAAGCTGATAGCTCTCCCCACCACTCTCAAGCTGCAGCATATTTGCGACACGCATACGCTGGTACTCTGGTCCAAACAGAAAAAGCTTCAGATACCCTATGCCAGACAACAGAACCGTTCCTCCCCAGAGCGATAACAGTGTCTTTGCTCTGGAAACCTTAAACCATTCCTTTACAACTGCGAATGATAAAATAAGAAGATAAATCAAAAACAGCATCAGCACAGTCAAGACGCTGGTAACCCTTAAGGCAATACATAACCCAGGCAGCATCCAAAGAAGACTCTTCCCAACTGCCAAATACCCCTGCCCGTGATAACGATACACGATTGCTGCATATAGAGGGACAAAAAGGAAGATGCATAATCGGATATTTAAGGAAAGGGAAAGTATGGGCAGCGTTATCCACCCTAATGCGCCATTTATCTGTTGGCCAAAAATAAACATCCCCACGAACACGACAATAAACGCCGCAACCGTAATCTCTCTCGCCCATCGTCCAATCCGGCTGTAATCCAAATAGCACACTCCAATCAGTACGGCAAATCCAATCAACATCCACTTTACATGATCTCCCGCAATAAAATTCCCCTTTGAAAAATTGCTCTGAAGAAGATTCAGGAGTATATAGCCTGCCCCATACAGACCTCCAATCAGCGCAATCCATCCCCACGCCATCCGCGGTCTGTGTACCAGATCCAGCGCAGCTCCTGCTTCTACCGGATCTCCCATCTGCCTTACGGCCTCTGCCTGCGCTTCCTCCTTGTTAAGCCCTTCGCTGATATAAAATTCCTCCTGCTCCTCGATATGACTTCTAATCTCCTGAGTCACCTGGGCTCTCGCCTGTTTACATCGAATCTGTTCTGCCAGTATCCTCAAATATTCTTCTTTTTTCATACGGCACCTCCCATACTCAATACATCTGCGACCGCCTGGGTATAGGCCAGCCATTCTTCTTTCTTTTTTGCCAAAGCCTTACGTCCTTCCTTCGTAATACTGTAATACTTACGCGTCTTTCCTGCCTTTTCAGACTGGTGAGCTTGGACCGCGTCCGACAAAGTGTATGATCTTAACATCCCCTTTGTCTCCATGCCGTGCAAAAGTGGATATAAAGTTCCTGCCTTCATTTCAAATACATTCCTGGACTTCCTGCGCAGTCCTTCAATCATCTCGTATCCATACATATCCTTTTCCTCCAGCAGCCGAAGAATCAGCATAGAGGTACTTCCCGAAACCAGGCTCTTATCAACTGCCATCTTTCATTTCTCCTTTCTACAATATATCGTTCATCTATATATCGACTATCTATAGTATATATAGATTATCTATACATGTCAATTCATTTTTAAGGAAATTTATTCAACCTCCCTATATATCTCGCATATATAATGTATATTTTGTGCATAAAGTGTATATTTTATCTTTTTTCAATTTATTCTTGCATAATTATAAAAAATACGGTATAGTATTCTTTGCAGTTAAGAACAACCTATTTTTACATACACAAGACAGAATGAGGAGGATATTCTTATGAAAGAAAAAGTTGTATTAGCATATTCCGGAGGACTTGACACAACGGCGATTATTCCGTGGCTTAAGGAGAATTTTGACTATGAAGTAATCTGCTGCTGCGTAGACTGCGGCCAGGGAGAAGAACTTGATGGTCTTGAAGAACGAGCGAAGCTTTCCGGCGCATCCAAGTTATATATTGAAGATATCGTAGATGATTTCTGCGACAATTACATTGTTCCATGTGTACAGGCACACGCCGTCTATGAGAACAAATACCTGCTGGGAACCTCCATGGCCCGCCCTGCCATTGCAAAGAAGCTGGTTGATATTGCAAGAAAAGAAGGCGCCAGCGCAATCTGCCACGGCGCTACCGGAAAGGGCAACGACCAGATTCGTTTTGAGCTTGGCATCAAGGCTCTTGCTCCTGACCTTAAGATTATCGCACCATGGCGTATGACAGACGTATGGACCATGAACTCCCGTGAGGAGGAGATTGAATACTGTAAACAGCATGGAATCAATCTTCCTTTCGATGCAAGCCACAGCTACAGCCGTGACCGCAACTTGTGGCACATTAGCCATGAGGGCTTGGAGCTTGAGGACCCGTCTCTTGAGCCTAATTATGACAACCTGCTGGTTCTGGGCGTAACCCCAGAGAAGGCTCCCAACGAGGGTGAATATGTTACCATGACCTTCGATAAAGGTGTCCCAAAGAGCATCAACGGTAAAGAGATGAAGGTATCTGACATTATCCGCAAATTAAACGAACTGGGTGGAAAGCATGGAATCGGTATCTGTGATATCGTGGAAAACCGTGTAGTAGGCATGAAATCCCGTGGTGTATATGAGACACCCGGCGGAACCATTCTCTATGAAACTCACCAGCAGTTAGAAGAACTGGTACTTGACCGCGCCACTTATGAGATGAAAGAAGAAATGGGCAACAAGCTGTCCCAGATTGTGTACGAAGGAAAATGGTTCACTCCCCTTCGGGAAGCTGTCCAGGCATTCGTCGAGTCTACACAGGAATATGTAACTGGAGAGGTGAAATTCAAACTATATAAGGGAAATATTATCAAAGCAGGAACAACCTCCCCCTACTCACTATACAGCGAATCCCTTGCAAGCTTCACGACAGGAGAGCTTTACGACCATCATGATGCGGACGGATTCATCAATCTGTTCGGACTGCCTCTTAAGGTTCGCGCCATGAAGATGCAGGAGGTTCAAAAGACTCAGAAGTAATATACGATTAAAAGCTTGAGCGTCCCTCAAAAGGGGAACACTCAAGCTTTTTTCCTCCATATTTGTCTACAAAACTTCCCTGATCACTCTTTTTGCATTATCCCCCCAAAGCTTATCCAACTGCCCCTGGGATACACCGGCTCTTTCAAGGGCATCCCACAGCCTCTCCATTCGGGAAGCATCAGGTATCTCCAAGGTCTTGCCCCCGTCAAAACCGTCAAAGTCCGTCCCGATTGCTGGAAAATCGCTGCCCCCAACCCGTATCATATGTAGAATATGAGCCGTCATTCCATCAATCCTTGAGTCCTCATAAGCGGCGTCTGCGTCCTCCCTTTTTCCTGTACCAAGGAAAGCCCCGTAGAAATTCAGCCCCGCAACCCCTCCTGTTTCTGCAAGGCTTCTAATCATCTCATCTGTCAGATTCCTTGGGTGATTACAGAGCGTGCGGCAGTTGGAATGAGACGCCACAACCGGTTTCCTGGAATACTTAAGAATATCAAAGAACGTCCCGTCCGAAGCGTGGGAGACATCCACAATCATGCCAAGCTCATCCATCCTCCTGACCACATCAATGCCAAAAGGTGTAAGTCCTCGGCTCATGATAGACCCATCCCTGCTGTTGGGATGCCCAATACAGTTCTCATAGTTCCACAAAAGCGTCACAAGCCGGACTCCCTTTTCATAAAGCTCGTAAAGCCTCCTCATCTCTCCATTAAGGACGCCTCCCTCCTCCACCGTAAGAAATGCAGATATCTTCCCCTGGCTTTCCTTCTCCTGCATATCCTGAAAAGACCTGGCAATACCAATCTGTTCCGGATATGTCTGCACCTGACGATTAAGATATGCAATCATATCCTGCACGCGCCTGTAGCACCCCTCATATCCCCCTGCATGTTCAAAATCCTTAAGACAGGTAAAGCAGGCAAAAAACTGCGCCTTTGTTCCTGCCTTCTTCATAAACGGGATACTGACGCTGCATTGGTTTTCCATCAAATCACCGTCTTTGTCCATATCCATTAATTTCCACAATGTATCACAATGCAAATCAATCAATTTCATAACTTCCGCCTCCATTTCATAACTTCTACAGTAAGTATATATTTTCTCTGGAAAAATGTATACCTTTTTTGAGGAGGCTTTTCATGAAACCAATAATCGGAATCGTATCCTGCGGATATATGAAGCAGCGTCAGTTTGTACCACAGACCTACATACAGGCAATCAAAAAATCCGGCGGAATCCCCATCCTTCTGCCCTGCACTCAGGATGAAGACGCATATTTCTCATACGGAAGACAATGCGATGGATTCCTGTTCTGCGGCGGAGACGACGTAACGCCCCTTCTGTTCGGTGAAGAATTAATGACTGAACGGGGAGCCACAGATTATCGTACAGACAATTTCCATATTACACTGATGAAATACCTGCTGTCACTAAAACTCCCCATTCTTGCCATCTGCCGCGGCATGCAGCTTCTCAACATCTGTCATGGCGGAACCATTTACCAGGATATCTCCCTGCGCTGGCCCGCATCCTTAAACCACATGCAGTTATCTGAAGACCGGTCCGACCCCTGCCATAAGATTACAGTCATAAAAGATAGCATACTATCTAATATTTTCAATGAAAATGAAGTTGTAAATAGCTTCCATCACCAGTGCATCCGGATATTGGGCGCCAACTTAAACATATCTGCCGTGGCATCTGACGGCATCATAGAGGCAATCGAATCAGACCAGCTTCCATTTGTAGTAGGCGTTCAATGGCATCCAGAGTGTATGCTCAACGTATCCTCGTCAATGCAAAAACTGTTTTATACATTTATTGAAAAATCAAAAAACGCCAAAAATTTGCAGTATATTTCTCCAAAGCCACGGACACAATAATCCCGAACAAACCATGCGGCGCTCAAAACCAATGTCCGCAATTAAAAAGGAGGAAACAGACATGGCCGATTTATCAGTACTCGACTTACAAAACCTGCGTCACTTAATCGGAGGATACAGCACTTGCCACTGTAAGCTGCAGGATTACGCATCCCAGGCACAGGACCCTGAAGTAAAGAAACTTTTCCAGGATGCCGCAAATTCTGCCATGAAGAACAAGCAGGATTTAATGAAATTCTTATAGGAGGAAAGCAGACATGTTAGATGAAAAGACAATGGTAAGCGACGCACTCACAGGCGTCAACGGCGAACTGACCCGATTTGGAGAGATGATTCCCCAGACAGAGAACAAGGAGCTTAAACAGTGCTTAAAGCAGATGAGAAATGAATGCGAGATGTCTCAGGAGAAGCTTTATCAGGTTGCAAGGGAAAAGAGCTATTACGTTCCGGCGGCCAAAGCGTCACAGCAGGAGATTGATCACGTAAAATCCATTTTAAGCGGAGGCTCAATGAAGTAAAGAAACCTAATCAGGCGGAAGAACAGTGCCTTAAAGCCTTTCGTTCTTCCGCCTGGTTATTTTTACATAGCATACTATATATTTTATGCACTTCTTTCAAACTGAGAGTTATATAATTCTGCATAGAAGCCATTTCGCGCCAGCAACTCCTCATGGGTCCCCTGCTCTATAATATCTCCGTCCTTCATGACCAAAATCAAATCCGCATCCCGAATCGTAGACAGCCTGTGGGCAATGATAAAGCTGGTTCTTCCACGCATGAGATTATCCATTGCCTTCTGAATCCTGACCTCAGTACGGGTATCTACAGAGCTTGTTGCTTCATCCAGAATCAAAATCTTGGGGTCTGCCAGAATTGCGCGGGCTATGGTCAATAACTGTTTCTGCCCCTGAGAAACGTTATTCGCCTCCTCGTTCAACTCCATGCTGTAGCCCCCTGGAAGGGTCTGCACAAACCGGTGTACATAGGCCGCCTTAGCCGCCTCAACCACCTGGTCATGGGATGCGTCCAGTTTCCCATAGCGGATATTGTCCTCAATGCTGCCTTTAAACAGCCATGTATCCTGCAGCACCATTCCGAACATTTCCCGAAGCTCACTCCGGTTAAAATTCCGGATGTCATGTCCGTCCACCTTAATGGAACCTCCGTTGACGTCATAGAAGCGCATGACCAGTTTCACCATAGTTGTTTTTCCCGCGCCAGTAGGACCGACAATCGCAATCTTCTGCCCTGGCTCTACCTTTGCGCTGAAATCATGGATAATGGTATGCTCTGGGTTGTATCCAAAACGCACGTTCTCAAACTCTACGCGCCCTTCCAACCCCTTAATTGAAACTGCATCCGGCACAGTCTGGTCCTCCTCATCCTCCTCCAGAAACTCAAACACCCTCTCGGAAGCTGCTGCCGTAGACTGAAGCATATTCGCCACCTGCGCCACCTGCTGGATTGGCTGTGTAAAGTTGCGCACATACTGGATAAAAGACTGAATATCACCAACCTCAATCACATCCCTAATCGCAAGCCATCCCCCAAGTATGACCACAGCCACATACCCAAGATTCCCCACAAACTGCATGACAGGCATCATCATTCCTGACAAAAATTGAGACTTCCACGCAGACTCATACAGGATGTCATTATCCCGTTCAAACTCTGCAATCACATCCTCTTCTTTATTAAATGCCTTCACAATATTATGCCCGCCGTAAACCTCCTCAACCTGACCGTTTACGTGTCCCAGATACTCCTGCTGACTCTTGAAATACTTCTGAGAACGCTTCACAATCACGGAAATCAGCCCCACGGAAACCGGAAGAATCAAAAGGGCAATCAGCGTCATCAACGGACTGATGCTCAGCATCATAACTAACACGCCGATAATCGTAGCCACGGAAGTTATCAACTGCGTCGCACTCTGGTTCAAGCTTTGACTTAAAGTATCCACATCATTAGTAATCCTGGACAAAATCTCACCATGAGGCTGCCTGTCAAAATAGTTCATAGGCATACGGTTAATCTTCTCTGAAATCTCCTTTCGCATCCGGTAAGTCAGCTTCTGAGAAACTCCGGTCATAATAAAACCCTGAATAAATGAAAACAGTGCGCTTAACACATACAAGCCCATCAACAGAATCAGGATTCTTCCGATTTTGTCAAAATCGATTCCTGCTCCTCCTGAAATCTTTTCAACCAAACCGTTAAATATTTCCGTCGTAGCCCTTCCCAAAATCTTCGGTCCCAGAATATTGAAGACCGTACTCCCTACGGCAAACAGGACAACGAATACAAGAGGAATCTTATACATGCCAAGATACGTCATTAGCTTCCTCATGGTACCTTTAAAATCTTTGGCCTTCTCCCCCGGCATACCGTGTCCGCCATGCCCCATGCCTGGTCCTCTGTGCCCCATACCTCGTCTCGCCATATCAGCCCACCTCCTTCATGTCATTTTCCAGCTCCTTCTCAGATAACTGGGACGATGCAATCTGGTAATATTCTTCACAATTTTTCAAAAGCTCCCTGTGGGTACCCTTGCCAACAACCTTCCCATCATCTAACACAAGAATCTGCTCTGCATTAAGAATCGTACTAATCCGCTGGGCAACAATGAGTACCGTACTCTTGGCCGTCTTTTCCTTAAGCGCATTCCGAAGCTTCACATCCGTCTTATAATCCAGCGCCGAAAAGCTATCGTCAAAAATATACACATCCGGATGTTTTGCAACGGCCCTCGCAATAGACAGCCTCTGCTTCTGTCCGCCGGATACATTCGAGCCGCCCTGTGCGATAGAACTTTGATATTTCTTCTGCTTCTCCTCAATAAACTCTGCTGCCTGAGCAATTTTTGCCGCCTCTTTCATCTCCTCCTCGCTTCCGTCCGGATTCCCGTACAGAATATTGGATGCGATGTCTCCTGAAAAAAGGACGCCTTTCTGGGGAACATAACCAAGTCTTTCCCGAAGCTCTTTCTGAGAAATATCTCGTATATCCACACCGTCAATCATAATCCTGCCTTCCGTAACATCATAAAACCGCGGAAGCAGATTGACCAGCGTAGATTTTCCGCTTCCCGTACTTCCAATCACCGCCGTGGTCTCTCCTGGCTTAGCTGTAAATGAAATATCATGAAGCACATCCTCCTCGGCGCCTGGATAACGGAAGGAAACATGTTCAAATCTTACCTCTCCATTTCCATTTTCTCCAAAATGAACCGGACAGTCTGGATCATGGATAAGCGTACTGCTGCTTAGAATCTCATCAACGCGCTCCGCCGAAACCGCTGCTCTTGGCAGCATGACAGAAATCATACAGATCATGAGGAATGACATAATAATCTGCATCGTATACTGGATAAACGCCATCATATCGCCAACCTGCATACTTCCGTCATTGATGCTGTGTCCGCCAACCCAGACAATCAGCACAGCGATTCCATTCATAATCAGCATCATAAAAGGCATCATGAAGGTCATTGCACGGTTCACAAACAGATTCGTCTTTGTCAAATCCTTATTTGCATTGTCAAAACGCTTTTCCTCGTATTTCTCTGTACTGAATGCCCGAATCACCTCAAGTCCCGTAAGAATCTCACGGCTGACAAGATTCAGACGATCCACCATACTCTGCACCACCTTAAACTTGGGCATTACCACAGTAAACAGAACCACCACCACCATAACGATTAACGCTACGGCAAGAGCAATAATCCACGACATATCCACGTTGGTACGAAATACCTTGAAGATTCCTCCTGCAGCCATAATCGGCGCATACAGCACCATCCGAAGAATCATGACCGTCAAAAGCTGAATCTGTTGGATATCGTTGGTACTTCTGGTAATCAGAGATGCAGTGGAAAATTTGTCGAATTCTCCATTGGAGAAACCTACTACCTTGCGGAATACATCCTTTCTAAGCCCACGTCCGATCTTCGCGCCTACGCGGGAAGCCATCAGTCCCACCATAATGCTCGCAATCATTCCCAATGCAGCCAATGCCAGCATCCTTCCTCCTGTCCGAAGGATATAGCGAGTCTCAAGCTGGTTGGTGTCAACACCGATTTTTTCGTATACATTCTGAATGTAGACCGCCACAGACTGCTCTATCATAGTTTCCGGCATAGAAGAAAACTGTTCTTCAATCTCCCCAACCAGGGAATCCCTTTTAGAAGCCTCCATCATCTCAAATATTTCATAAACAGACATCTGGCTTGCGTTTGGCATCACAGACTCCATCTGGGTTTTCATCTGCTTCTCCAACTTTATGGCAGCTTCGCTTCCAGAGTCAAAGCCCGTACAAAGAAGCATAGGTTTTCCCAAAAGCTCTGATAACTCCTCCATCTTATCCTCGTCTTCTCTCACAGCCTCTGAAAGCTTTCTTACTTTTTTTTCTGCGCTGCCATCGGAAGCCTTTTCCTCATAGGCCGCTCTTACCGTTTCCTGCTCATCTGAAGGCACAAACAGCAAGAGATGATTCAAATCCTCCTCCCCGATAACATAGGGCGCCTTCTCATCAATTCCTTTCTGCTGTATCCCCACATTGACAATATCTGATGTATATGTGGGCAGGGACAAGTCACAATACGCCTGCACAATCAACACACAGAAAATCGCCAGAACCTGGCCGGCATATGGTTTTAAAAACCCAAATAATTTTTGCATATCTCACCAATCCTTTCCTAGTAATCCAAAGTCAAAAGTCATGTCCCATCGGAGGTCCTGTCTTCTCGATAATCGTCTTGAAATCCATCCCCTTAAAGTCCTTAGAATCCAGCATATTTTCCCGCATCTCAAGAAGCAGCCTTTGAAACAAAAGCCTCTCCTCCACTGAAAATCCCCGATACAGTATTTCCTCCATGTCCTTCATAATGGATTTTATTTTCTCGATACATTCCTTCCCTGCCTCTGATAAACAGATACGAAGAATTCTCTGGTCCCTCTCGTCCGGCTCCTTTGTGATAAACCCACGTTCTTCTAATTTCCTAAGCGTTACCGTCATAGAAGGCGGAGTAATCCCGATTTTCTCCGCAAGCTGCCGCTGAGAAAGCCTCCCCTGATTATTCAGAATAAACAGAATCCCCGCCTGGCTTGGATTCAACTCCATATCCTCCATTCGCCTGACCGCCTGATATCTGCTTAAATGCATTAACTGATGCATCACAATAAATACCCTTGCATCCTCTATATTCTTCATAGTCTCCCTTCTTTCATTCTGCAAATCTAATATTCATTAGTTTTCTAACATTTAGATTAGTCATTTTATCCAAATATGTCAACATATTTATGTTTTTTTTACATTTTTTATGGGAAATTTTAGAAAAAATTAATTAGATAATTAAATTATGGGATAAAGCTAAATACAGAAGCGCTCCATCCCATTTTCACACGTCAACGACTATAATGTATCAGAATCGAGAATAATCGTAAATGGTCCGTCATTGACCAGACTGACCTTCATGTCCGCCCCAAACCGGCCCTGTTTTACGGTTAAACCCTGCTCTTTACACTTGGCTATAATATACTCATACATATCCTTGGCCATATCCGGCGCTCCCGCCTCTATGAAGCTTGGCCGGTTTCCTTTCTTACAATTCGCATACAGTGTAAACTGCGAAACCAGCAATAACTCCCCGTCCACAGCGTCAAGAGACAGGTTCGTCTTGCCCTGTTCATCTTCAAAAATCCGAAGCCCTATCATCTTCTTTACCATCTTGTCCGCAATCTCCTTTGTATCGGAATCACAGACTCCGATTAAGACCATGAACCCCTTTCCAATCTTGCCAAGGACTTCCCCGTCTGCCTTTACCTCACTTTCTAACACTCTCTGAATTACAAATCTCATCTTCTCGTAACCTCCTGCTTTTCCCAATAAAAAAGACAGCCATAAAGACTGCCTTTTGTCATTTGTAGCTCCCCCAAAATGCCGGTTCCTGTATTTTGACTCCTAGCCTGATGCTAGGTGGGTGTCCGCATCCGCTTTTCTGCCTTCCACTGCATAACTTGGAGGCCTGGCATATTACGGAGATGTAGGAGTCCCGTTTAAAGTTTTGTAGGTTCAAAATTACAAGATTATCGAGCACCCCAGGTTTCCTAAGGACTATTATACTCTATTATCCCTGGATTTTCAACAATAAATACATAAATATCTTTGGATATCTTTGGATTAATAAATCAATAATTTCTTTACAAGCTCCTTCATCTGGTTTTTGTCACATTCCAGGGTATGCAAAACCTTTGCATCCAAAATATCCTTAATCGCCTGAGGCAGATCAACACCAGATACAGACGGAAGCTTATTAAGCAGCGCAAAATCGTCCTCTGCCTCATATTTACTGTCGATGGCTGTCATAACACTCTTGGCAAATTTATAGGGACTCGCTGTGGATGCCACCACACATTTGCCAGAATCCCCGTTCTTCCTTTGATACTGCTCACAGACATACGCCGCAACCGCCGTATGGGTATCCAACACATACCCCGTCCTCTCATAGACACGCCTGATACATTCTGCTGTGTCCGTCTCTGTGGCAAATCCTGCCTCAAAGTCCTGAAGCTTTGCTTTCATCTCCTCTGTAATGGAATAACTTCCATTCCCTTTCAGCCCATCCATCAGCTCCTTTGTCTTATCAGAAGCTTCTCCTGTAATCAGATAAATCAGCCTCTCAAGATTGCTGGAAACCAGAATGTCCATGGATGGAGAGGACGTAAGCACAAATTCTCGATTCCTGTCGTAAGTACCTGTTCCAAAGAAATCAAACAGCACCTTGTTCTCATTGGAGGCACAAATCAACTTGCCAATAGGCACTCCCATCTGCTTCGCATAATAGGCGGCAAGGATATTTCCAAAATTCCCTGTGGGAACAACTATATTAATCTTTTCTCCAATGCTAATCTCCTCATTGGCCAGCAGCTTCGCATAAGCATAGACATAGTAAACCACCTGGGGAACCAGACGTCCAATATTAATCGAATTGGCCGAGGAAAACTGATATCCCTTTTCCTCCAACTCCTTTGCAAGCTCCTGATCCTCAAAGATTGCCTTCACCCCGCTCTGGGCGTCGTCAAAATTCCCATGAATCGCAACTACATTCACGTTGCTTCCCTTCTGGGTCGTCATCTGTAACTCCTGCACCGGACTTACGCCATTCTTCGGATAGAATACAATGATTCGAGTTCCTTTCACATCTGCAAATCCCGCTAGAGCCGCCTTCCCCGTATCTCCTGAAGTGGCCGTCAGAATCACAATCTCATTCTCTACCTGCTTCTTCCTTGCAGCAGTTATCATGAGATGGGGCAGAATCGACAGCGCCATATCCTTGAATGCAATCGTAGCTCCATGAAACAATTCCAAAAAATAGGTGTCGCCCACCTTCGCAAGAGGCGCAATCTCCTCTGTGTCGAATTTCCCGTCATAGGCCCTGGCAATACAATCCTTCAATTCATCTTCCGTAAAATCCGTAAGAAACTGCTTCATCACAGCATAGGCCGTCTCCTGGTATGTCATGTCCTTTAATTCTTCCATTGGCACATCCAGAACCGGCAGCTTCTCCGGTACAAACAAGCCCCCATCCGAAGCCAGTCCCTTAAGGATTGCCTCAGATGAGCTTACTCTCAATTCAGAATTCCTTGTACTTTTATAATACAGCTTCATCTTCTTCTCCCTTTGCCCCATATGTCCACAAAATTCTATCTCTTACTGTTGGTATACTTTACAAGTCCGCCTGCCGCAATCAACTTCTGCATAAACTCAGGGAACGGCTGTCCCTTAAATTCTGTCCCTTTTGTAAGGTTATAAATCATGCCGCTGTCGAAATCAACCTCAACCTCGTCGCCGGCTTCGATTCCTTTCGCCGCCTTTGGACATTCGATAATCGGCAATCCAATATTGATTGCATTCCGATAAAAGATTCGTGCAAACGTCTCCGCAATCACGCAGCTTACCCCCGCCGTCTTAAGACACAGCGGCGCATGCTCCCTTGAGGACCCGCAGCCAAAATTCTTGTTTGCCACGATAAGATCACCTGGCTTTACCTTATTCACAAAATCTGGATCAATATCTGCCATGGCATGGCTTGCCAACTCCTGGGCGTCAAAAGAATTCAGATATCTAGCGGGAATAATTACATCCGTATCCACATTATCTCCATACTTAAATACATGTCCTGTCGCTCTCATTATCTGCCACCTACTTTCTCTGGATTCGCAATGTATCCGGCAATCGCGCTTGCCGCCGCAACCTCAGGCGACGCAAGATAGATTAGGGAATCTACATGCCCCATACGTCCTACAAAATTCCGGTTCGTCGTTGATACACATTTCTCTCCTGCCGCCATAACTCCCATATGTCCGCCCATACAAGGCCCGCAGCTCGGCGTATTCACAGCACAGCCTGCATCCACAAAGATATCCAGAAGTCCTTCTGCGATACATTGTTTGTAAATCTTCTGGGTAGCTGGAATAACCATTACACGTACATCCTGATGTACAGTCTGCCCCTTAAGGATTGCCGCTGCTTTTCGCATATCCTCCATACGCCCATTGGTACATGAGCCGATTACAACCTGGTTAATCTTAATCGGCTCCATGGCTTCAATCTCATCAATGGTCTTGGCATTTCCAGGAAGATGTGGAAATGCAACTGTAGGACGAACCTTTGCCAAATCAATCTCAACCACTTCGTCATACTCTGCGTCTGCATCCGCCTCGTAAATCTTATATTCCTTTTTAGAGTGCTCCCTCATATATTCCTGAGCCTTTGCATCTACAGGGAAGATTCCATTCTTAGCCCCCGCTTCAATCGCCATGTTCGCCATGGTAAAACGGTCGTCCATGGACAGATTCAAAATGCCGTCTCCTGTGAATTCCATAGATTTATATAACGCTCCATCCACACCAATCTTACCGATGATATGAATAATAATATCCTTGCCGCTGACATAAGGTCCAGGCTTTCCTGTCAATACGAACTTAATGGCGCTTGGAACCTTAAACCACAGCTCTCCCGTCGCCATTCCAGTGGCAATATCCGTCGTTCCCACGCCGGTGGAAAACGCTCCAAGAGCCCCGTATGTACAGGTATGAGAATCGGCTCCGATAATACACTCGCCTCCTACGACTACGCCCGCCTCCGGAAGAATCGCATGCTCAACACCAGACTTTCCCTGCTCAAAATACCAAGTAAGGCCTTGTTCCCTTGCGAACTCACGAATTGACTTGGAATTCTCCGCTGATTTGATATCTTTATTCGGTGTAAAATGATCCGGCACCAGAACCACCTTATCCTTATCAAATACCTGGGCTGCCATCTCCCTGAAGATTGGCAGTGCCATTGGCCCTGTAATATCATTTGCCATAACTACATCAAGCTTCGCTTCAATCAACTGTCCCGCCTCAACATAATCCAAACCGGCATGGGCAGCTAAGATTTTCTGCGTCATTGTCATTCCCATTCTGACACCCTCCTGTTCTTTACGTCTTTAGAATTTTTCATACGTGGTATTCTACCACAGATATTCTTTCATGACAAGGATTCTCATTATCCAAAACACCTGACTCTGACATTGGTTCTAAACAACGGCCCTCTTATCTTCGCCAGATGCGATTCCTCATCTCATTGAACATCTCTTTGTGAAGCCTGGATTCCATCTTTGGAAATGCATCGATTAAGCGTCTGGTGACAAGGGTACTGCGGCCTGCAAGCTCCGTATATTTTCCCTTAAGCTCCGCATATTTATTCCGAAGCTCTGCCAGGAGCGCCTTCTCCTCCTCCGGATACAGCTTCGCCTCAATTTTCTCCTCCACACGGTCAATTCTCTCCTCCAGATGATCCTTCTGCTCCTGAGCAACAGAATCCAGCTTCTCGCGCAACTCTGAAACCGCTGAGTCTAGCTGCTTCTTCGTCTCCTCCGAGAATTCCATGGTCTCCATAACGCTCTCGTGGATGTTCACTCCAATCATATCTGAAAGTTCACGAAGCTCTGCCGAAATCTTCTCCATGGTATCCAGCTTTTTATTTAACTTCAGAATCTCAGCCGTGGTTACATACAGATCCGCCAAGAGTGCAATTCCAAGCACTGCAGCAAGCCCAATCCCCACAGTAACCGGAATCATATCCACCATCTGACAGACAAATGGATGAATCACCCTTACAATCAGCACGCAGGCAACTCCCCACGCAAGGGAGAACAAAAGGCACACATACCCGCCGATATTCAAAGGCTGGTTTGAGTAATCCCACCATTTATGATGAAACAACCGATCCATCAGATAACCCGTCACTCCCTCAATCGTCGTCACCAATGCCGTGGACACTACGTAGAGGGATACAATAGTCCCGCTCATGGGCTCTAACAGCATGACCACCATGCCAATGCCCACCCCATAGACCGGACAGATTGGACCATTTAGAAAACCACGATTCACAAACTTTTTCTGCTTAACCGTCGCATAGGCCACCTCCGTACACCAACCCAAAAAACCATATATAAAAAAGTATAAAATAAAATAGTATATCTGCATCTTCTTCCTCCGGTAATTTCATTATTCTCAACTCTCACAAATAACAGTATACTTCACAAAGTCCTCTCCGTCAAATAGAGATATGAGTCAAGCTACAGTTAATAAATAGATGAAATATATGGAGGAAGAAGTCCCAAGGCAAACCGCCAACAATTACAGGAAGCACAACCCTATATGGTAAACAATTACGCTCATAACCCAGGCAATCAATATCTGGTATACCAGAATTCCGAAGGTTTGTCTCCAGCTTTTCAGCTCCCTGTGGATGGTTGCAATCGTCGCGGTACATGGGACATACAACAGACAGAATACCATCAGGGCGTAAGCGTTTGCCGCGCCAAAGCCTAGAGAGCCAAGTGTAGCGACCATGGCGTCCATGCCACCTTTTGTAGTGATATTCTGAATGCCGAACAAGACGCTGCAGCTTGATACAACCACTTCTTTTGCGGCAATTCCGGCTATCAAGGCGACGATAATCTGCCAGTATCCCAGTCCGGCAGGCCGAAACAAAGGAACGATTGCCTTCCCGATTAACGAGCCAAAGCTCTGTGTGATATCCGTGACATACCCATGAGGACCAAAGTTTAAAAGAGCCCACATGATTACTGACGCAACGAAGATAACGGTTCCGGCTTTGGTCAGGTAATCTTTGATCTTCTCCCACACATAGATGAAAATGGTTCGGGCATTGGGAGACTTATATTCCGGCAGCTCGATTAGGAGTGCGTGCTCTGCTTTACTCCCGTCAAGCTTGGACAGTATGTATGCGGTGGTAATCGCCACAATGATTCCAAGAAGGTACATGGAGTAGCAGACAAGCATAGCATAGTTCCCAAAAAACATGGAGGAAAACAAAACATAAATTGGGAGCCTTGCGCTACAGGACATAAACGGAGTAACCAATATGGTTTTAAACCGATCTTTGGGATGCTCCAGCGCGCGAGACGCCATAATAGCCGGAACCGAACATCCGAAGCCCAGAAGAAGGGGGAGAAATGCCCGTCCGGAAAGGCCAAGGCGGCTCATAAGATCGTCCATCACGAAGGCAACCCTTGCCATATATCCGCTGTCCTCCAGCAAGGCAAGCGCCAGAAAGAGGATAAAGATATTTGGCAGGAAGGTTAAGATTCCGCCCACACCGGAGATAATTCCGTCAACGATTAACGACTGAAGCATTGGACTTACGCGGATAACATTCAGACCATTAGAAGTAAGACCCGAAATCTCCTCCAGGGCAATTTCAAAATATCCTTTCAGCCAGTCCCCGATTGTAAAAGTCAGAAAGAATACCAGCGCCATGATTCCAAGAAAGATCGGCAGCCCAAGCCAGCGATGTGTGAGCAGCCCATCAATCTTGTCGGTGGATTCTTCCTTCGCGGATTTATTTACCAGAATCTCGTCAATGACCTCCTCAATAAAATCATACTTCTGATTAATAATGTCCTTCTCATAGCTTCTGTCAATCACGTCCTTTAAGTCCAGCGGATAGCTTTTCATCACCTGTTTATCCATCTCAAGCATTTTGATGGCATGCCATCTCTTGTTAAGAATATCGGGATATTTTTCTGTAAGCTGCCCAATGATAACATCAATCTTGTCTTCCATCACATCTTCGTAAACCATGGCGTATTCGTCGTGGTGATTATGCCTATGCGCGGAAGATTTACCGGTATGGTGATGGATAAAGGGCCCTTGCTTGGCATACTGGCTGTGGTGGGCTACAGCATGCATCAGAATAGCAAGACCAGTCTTCCTGCGGGCGGATACAGGGATGGCAGGAACGCCCAGCATCTCTGGAAGGCGGTGGAGATCAATCTCCATGCCCCTCTCCTCCACAATATCCATCATATTAAGCGCCAGCACCACCGGTTTCCCCAATTCAATGAGCTGCAGCGTAAGATACAGGTTTCTCTCCAAGCAGGAGGCGTCGATAACATCAACGATCACGTCCACCTCGTCGCTCATGATACATTCTCGTGAAACAGTTTCTTCCATTGTATAGGACGTCAGACTATAGATACCCGGCAGATCAATGAGCTTGAATTCCTGTCCTTCATAGACGGTCTTCCCCTCTTTTTTCTCCACTGTAACGCCAGGCCAGTTGGCAACCTTTAGATTTGCGCCGGTAAATGCGTTGAAAAGTGTGGTTTTCCCACAATTGGGATTACCGATAAAACCTACGTTAATTGTCTTACTCATGGTATCTGCACCTCCGTAACTGTAATATGGTCTGCAATTCGCCTGCCAAGGGCAAAACGGGTGCCGCGGAATTTTGCTGTGAGGGAGCCCTTTTTATCATTGTTCAGAATTGTAATCAGAGAGCCCTCCGTTAGTCCCAGCGCCTCAAGACGGCGTTCTAACTTAAGCTCAATATCAATAGACTCCACACGATACGTCAGATGATTCATTCCTTGCTTGAGTGTCATATGTATATCCCCTTGTAAATGTTATTGATTCTTATTATCTATTACAATCCTATCATAACACCATTTCTCGGATTAAGCAACGTGTAGTATATTGAAAATCGTTCTTATTTTTAAAAAAGAAACAAAATAAAAAGCCGTCAAGAATCAGAATTCTTAACAGCCTTTCTATTTTATTCTTACTCAACCTTCCCCTGCAGCTTCAAATAAGGAATCTCAATGGGGTCAATGGGGTCAACCGGATTCTCAATCTCCCCCTTCACTTTTCTCTTATGGCGCTTCAAAAGCTCTCCGCCCTTATTGTAAAACCAGAAGGAATATACCAGAAGTTTATTGACCTTCCCAATCTTATCTTTGGTCGTCTTCCCATAGATGGTGCCTCCCACTCCAATTGGCACCTTTTTACGAATCAAGGAAATCAATTCTGTCTCGCAGGTAATCCTCTCCGGCAGCTCTGTATATGCCAGAGAAACACAATCCAGCTTATGGGCATCGCTGCCGCCAATCCCCGGCTTTTTATACTTTAACGTAAGCTTCATTGCCTCCCTGTTGGATTCCTCCGGCTCACACGCGTTAAAAGCCTCAATAAAATCGAATCTCTTGATTATCTCCGGAGATTTGTAGAATTTCTTCGTCTTCGTAAAACTTAAGTATTTCTCTCCGCATGGGTGTGCAGGACCAAGAATCCCGCCGTGCCGATGAACAAAATCAATCAGGGCGCTTACCGGCAGTCCTCTTAACTCCAACAAACGCATCTTGACACCCTCCGGCATGATACAGATAATATGTCCTGCGTCGCAGGTGTCATATTCAATCCCTTTTAACACTACAAAATCGTCGTGAACCTTCCCCTTCATATGATATTTCCAATGGCGGTATCCTTTGTAAGTATCATGGTCTGTGATTAACATTCCTTCAAATCCGTGTTCCTTAAGCTTCGTGATATATTCATCCAGACCTACTTTACTGTCGATAGAGCCCTCTTTCACATGACAATGCATATCAATCTTCATACACTAAGGCCTCCTTCATTCATGTTCCTCTGAGTCTAATATATTTACTATTATATCACATCTACTCCAAAATACAACCAGACTGAACATGGATGGTGGAAATTCCCTTGTTATTTCACACCCATGGTGTTCACAGTAACATTCCCTTCACCTTTTCAGGACATCGTGATAATCGTAATATCATCATCGTCATCATCGTCATCATTATCGTCATTACTGCTCTTACGGACAGCCTTACTGCTCTTTGGTTTTTCCGTTTCTTCATCTTCCTCCTCCAGAATCCTTCTGGCCTTCTCTACCTCTGATTCTCTGGAAACCTGCCCCTTCATCCGTTCTGCATATACTCTTTCATTCTTTCCAATCTTACGGGACTGCATCATGAACTGAATCCAGATTCCGATAAATGCCGCTGCCGCGCTGATTCCATAACCCACCCAGATATTTCCTGTAATACCCAGTAAGGCTGCGGCGGCAGTTCCCACCGATAATCCTCCTGATATACCTGTAATGATAACTACCACCAGCTCTGGTTTTATCACGGCAAACACCGCCATCAAAAGCGCCGCAAAAACACTGACTCCAAGTACAATCATTGCCTGGGTGATATCTTTGATTCCAGGCAGAAGCAACGATGCAGCAATGCCTGTCGTATGCAAAAGAACTACAAAAAAGATACCAAGCTTGCGCACCCCACAGCAAAATACAGCCATAACAACCGTACAGAGCAATATTGTAACCGGTATCATAGTTCCGGAAAATCCCAATCCAAGAGCAGCCCCTGTACCAATCCCACTCCCGATTACCAGGCCTGCAAACACTGACAGCACTCTTACCAGCTTGAGTCCAAAGCAGCAGATTAAAACACCGACAATAAGCATTACAATCTGTATTACTACCGCCATCTGCATGATTCTTGACAGAACCAAATCCGCCTGCCCGTCAGATATCATCGGCAAATTTATTCCCATCATCCACGCTTGATCCATATCCTTCGTCTCCTTTGACTTAAATAACACGGCTCCTAATATATTATATCCAAAAAAACTGCCGCACCCCCATGCAACAGTCTTTTTCCATCCCTATTCGTACAACGCAACTGCCCCTGTCTCCGTCTCATTCACAACATAATATACGGCATTTTCCTCAGGCTTAATATATAATTCCATCGACTTAATATCCTTCTCAGCTTTGCCGGAATTTGTCCACGCTCTCTTGACATTCTCAATAATATCCTGCTCACTAATCTGTTTTCCGTAGTGTTCAACGATCGCATTCACTTTAAGAGCTTTTCTGGAGGCCGTCCTCTTTGTGGTTGTTTCCTTCTTTACAGTCTCCTTCTTTGCCGCTGCTCTCTTTGCTGTCGTCTCCTTCTTCGTCGTTTCTTTCTTTGTCGTCGCTTTTTTTGCCGTTGTTTCCTTCTTTACGGTCGCTCTTGCGGATGTCTTCTTCTCAGGTGTCTTCTTCTCAGGCGCTTTTGTTTCTTCTTTCTTCTCTGCAGCAGCCTCAACCGGCTTAGCTGCAGCTTTCACTGGCTTTTCTGCTGGTTCTGCTTTCTCTGTCTCAGACTTAACTTTCTCTGTCTGACCGACTGTAACGGGTGTCTCCTTGACGGCTTCCTCCCCAGTCTTTTTTACAGTTTTGGTTTTCTTAGTTTCAGATATTGCACTTCTTGTAGCCATTTTAATTCCTCCTAATTTCTCCTAAGCCTCGTCACCGAGTCGTGATTATTATAACACATTCTTCCAGAAATGCAATCAGAATCGTGCTTTCACAGTGTTTTCGTACACATTTCACATAAGAAGCTCAAGAAAGAGGCCCGCGGCTACAGCAATCGCAAATAAAATTCCGATTACCCTTACATTCTCCCATCTGTCTTGATTCACTTTACACAATACCGCCAGGCCGACGCCCGCACCTGTGCACAATCCTGCAATCACTGAAGCATAGGATATGGCCCCTCCAAGATACAACTGAGTCAGAAGCACCGAAGCGGCACAATTCGGAAGCAATCCCACAAAAGCGGCGAACACAGGCTGAAGCATGCTGTCCCCTAGAAGGAAGGCTGACAACCTCTCTATTCCAAAAACCTCCACACAAAGGTTCAATATGCCGGTAAATCCAAAGAGATATAAGAACAGCTTAGCTGTATGCCCGCACGCCGAGCTCACAATCCCTTTCTCCTCGTTATGCTCCTGCCATACCTTTGGAAGTTTTCCACTTTCCTTTGGCAATGATATTCGCTCAGCTAAAAACCAGTCTGTCAAATATCCAGCCACAACCGCAATCAAAACCTTCGCCGCCAAAAGAGGCGCTATAATCCTCAGCCCATCAGGATTGCCTAGCATAATTAGGATTGCCTCGTCAGAAGTCGCGATAAAGACTGACAAGAGTGTTCCCACTGAGATGATTCCGCCGGCATAGAAGTTCGCCGCCATAATAGAAAAACCACATTGAGGAATGCATCCAAATAACGCTCCTGCCACCGGTCCTGCTTTCCCTACTCTTAGAAGTATCTTCTCCGGAAAAGCTTTGGAATATTTCTCTAAAGCTTCAATCAAAAGGAATGCCACAAACAAGTATGGCAGCATCTTCAGGCAATCCATACTGGTATCTGCCAGAATATCTCCAATCATCTACCTTTATTCTCCCCGATACATCATCTCAAGCACATCAGAAGTTTCCTTCATTCCGAGTCTGCTTACATTCAAAAGAAGCTGGTGGGATAATGGACTTCCCCACTCAAGCCCTGTGTGGGATTCATAATAATATTTCCGCTCACGGTCTATTCTCTTAATCTTGTCTGCCGCTTTTTTCTCAGACAAGTCATATCTGTCTGCAATCCTTTGGATTCTGTCCTCCAACTCTGCACAGATAAATACATCCAGACACTTAGGCGTATCTTTCAGGATGTAGCTGGCACATCTTCCTACAATCACACAAGGGCCTCTGCCAGCAAGCTTGCGGATAATCTCCGCCTGCAATTCATACACCTGCTCATTCAAAGGCTGTGTGTACTCATCTGACCGGATCGAATCCCTGTACTCCATCGGCGCAATCACATATCCTGTGAGGAAACTGTTCAGCGTCGTCTCGTCTACCGCCCTTGCCGTCTCCTCCCTGATATCAAGCTTTTCAGCCGCCATTCTCACCAGATTATTGTCATACAACGGAATATCAAGCCTTGTAGCAAGCATATTGCCAATCTCATGCCCGCCGCTTCCAAACTGGCGTCCAATGGTAATAATCTTATGTCCTGCCATTTTACATCCTCCCTTCCTGCTATTTACATTATACCTCTTTTTTCCAATAAAATTCCAAAAATTGTTATGTTTATTGTTCTGTCATGCGGACATTCTCTGTCTCAATCAAATACCCCTTCTCCCTCAGCATACCTTCAATCAGATTAAGAGTCTCCTCCCTGTCAGCAAGGATCTTATGGTAATGATAATTGGATGTAATATTTTTAAGAGGGCTGGATTTACCACTGTGGATATCCTCCATGAATTCAGCAACTCTTCTGCGGGAATCAATATTTAATTCTGCCTCAATATGCCCGTATACACGATGGTTGATCATTACATTCTTCACCATTCCCCCTAAGTCTATGATCGAGCACAGTTCATCCTCAAGCTGTTCATCCGTATGCTGTACCTTAAAAACCCTGCTTGCCGCCTTTGCTGTATTCAGTATATATCCCCTGTTTGTGGAGATAATATCATATCCTGCAGCACGCAGCAGCGCGATATCCTGAACAATCACCTGCCGGCTCACGTGATAAAGAGCAGCCAGCTTCGTACCCGATAGCGGACATGTACTCCTTTGTATTTGCAAGATGACATCCTCTCTTCTGTCCAAACCTGTCATGACCCCTCTCCTCCTTCAAGATATGAATACTCTGTACCTAACCTCCGGATTATGACAAGGCATGAAGGTTCTTTAAAGATATATCCAATATGGGCGCGGAGTGAGTCAATGCACCGCTGGAAATATAATCCACTCCAAGAGACACCAGACGTCCGATATTCTCCTTGGTCACATTTCCCGAACATTCCGTCTCGGCCCGCCCGTCGATAAAGCTAATCGCTCTTTGCATCTCCTCGGCAGACATGTTATCCAGCATAATAATATCTGCACCTGCCTCTACGGCTTCCTTAACCATATCAAAATTCTCTACCTCTACCTCAATCTTTCTGACAAAAGGCGCATACTCCTTTGCCATCTGTACTGCTTTCGTAACGCTTCCTGCCGCGCCGATATGGTTGTCCTTCAGAAGCACGCCGTCCGACAGATTATATCTGTGATTATATCCTCCGCCGACGCGGACTGCGTACTTCTCAAAGATTCGCATATTAGGCGTGGTTTTTCTGGTATCCAAAAGCTTGGTTTTGCTTCCCTTAAGAAGCTCTGCTACAGAATGAGTGTAGGTCGCGATTCCGCTCATACGCTGAAGATAGTTAAGCGCAACCCGTTCACCGGACAAGAGCACACGAATATCTCCCTTCACCTTGCCCATCAACTGCCCGTTCTTCACCTCATCCCCATCTTTGCAGTAGAACTCTGCCTCTGTATCATGAGCCAGAAGCTTGAATACTCTCTCAAATACCTCCAGCCCCGCTATAATCCCATCCTGTTTACAAATCAGGTCTACTTCTCCTTCTACCGCCTCCTTCATTACGGAATTGGTCGTCACGTCTTCACTGGAAATATCCTCTCTCAGAGCCTCCAATATTAGTTGATCTGCCTGAAGAGTCATTGTTATCTTATTCATTTTTATCATTCTCCTTTCGTCCTATCTGTGTCTATAATCATTTGAGCGGCCCGTCCGGCAAAGACTAGGCTCTCAAGCAGCGAATTACTTGCCAGCCGATTCGCGCCATGGACACCGTTACAACTGGTTTCACCTACTGCATAAAGCTTCTCCATAGACGTTCTGCTGTGGGAATCCACCCAGATGCCACCCATGAAATAATGCTGTGCAGGCACTACCGGAATCCATTCCTTCAGCACATCATATCCCTCCTCCAGACAATGCTGGCAGATATTGGGAAAATGTTTCAGAATCTTATCTTTTTTTATGGGCTCCATAGAAAGCCAAACATGGTCTGTACCTTCTGCTTTCATCTGTTCACGAATCGCTTTCGTTACTACATCCCTTGGAAGCAGTTCATCCACAAACCTCTCCTTCTTCCCATTATACAGCACAGCCCCCTCTCCCCGAACTGATTCGGAAATCAGAAACCTTCGTCCTGGCTTTTCAGAATAGAGGGTCGTAGGATGTATCTGTACATAATCCAGATTCTCCAGACGTATCCCGTGAACCTTCGCAATCTCAATCGCGTCGCCTGTCAGATGGGGATAATTCGTAGAATGTTGGTAACTGCCGCCAATGCCTCCTGTCGCCAGAATCGTATACCTGGCATATATGCTATATTCCTTTCTGTCATACCACGTGATGCTTGTTTCCAACGTATGCTTTGGGGAGAACTCCTCCTCCTTTGCATCCTTCCAAATATCCCTTACATCCTCAGCCAGAACGCCCCTGCATGCGCCGTCCTCTACTATGATATCCGTCATCGCAGTATATTCATAAAGCGTCACATTGGGAAGCTCTCTCACTCGGCTAAGCAGCGTACCGGTAATCTCTTTCCCTGTAATGTCCTCATGAAACAGAATCCGCGGCCTGGAATGTGCGCCTTCTCTGGTATAGACGAATTCTCCGTCCTCCTGTTCAAATCTGACCCCGTACTCAACCAGATCCTGAATCACTGGCCTGGAGCCTCGAATCATAATATCCACCGATTCCCTGCGGTTCTCATAATGCCCTGCCTTCATTGTGTCTTCAAAATAACTGTCATAGTCCTCGTCATCTCTCTGTACACAGATTCCGCCCTGGGCAAGAAAGGAATCGCTGCTTTCGGCATCTGATTTCGTAAGCATCACAATCTGCATATCCCTTGGAAGCTTCAACGCACTGTATAGACCGGCGACTCCGCATCCTACTATCACAACATCTGTATGTATATCCATTTTTTTCGTCCTCCGTCGGAAAACTGCAAAACAACAAAGTTTTTACAGCTTGCCTTCTTTGCAAATATTACTTTGCAAGCTCTAACATCTTCTCAAGAGGTTTTACCGAACCCTCTCGAAGCGCTTCTGTAACCTGAATCTCATTTCCGCCATTTTTCAAGACATCCCTGACCTTCATAAGCGTAATCTTCTTCATATCATGGCAAACTGGCTCCGTCTCTGTAAAGTAAAACTTCTTTTCTGGATTCTGTCTTTCAAGCTCAAATCGGACTCCATTTTCTGTACAAATAATAAACTCCTGGCAGTCATCCTTCCCTGCATAAGCTATGATTCCTGATGTGCTTCCAATATAATCCGACATATCCCGTACTGCCTTAGGACATTCCGGATGGGTCAGAATCTTTGCATTGGGATGCAGCTCTTTTTCCTTCTGAATCTCCTTAACCTGTATTTCTTCATGAACCGGACAATACCCTTCATTATACACAAAATTCTTTTCCGGCACCTGCTTTGCCACAAAATGTGCAAGATTCCTGTCTGGTATAAAGAAAATGTTCTGATTTGGAAGCGCTTTCACAATCTTTACTGCATTTGCCGAAGTCACGCAGACATCGGAGTGTCTCTTTAACTCGGCTGTAGAATTAATATAGCAAACGACTGCCAGATCCTCGTATTCTTCCCGCATCCTCTTTATTGTCTCAGCATCGGCCATATGCGCCATTGCACAATCCGCAGAAGCATCCGGCATCAGCACCAGCTTCTTTGGATTCAGAATCTTTGCGCTCTCCCCCATAAAGGATACCCCGCAGAACACAATCGTCTGCTCTTTTAAATCTACCGCAACCTTACTTAGATAGTAAGAATCTCCTACATAATCCGCAATCTCCTGAATCTCAGGATTTACATAATAGTGTGCCAGGATGACCGCATTCTTCTCTTTTTTTAGCTCCTGGATTTCTTCTGTAATATTCATGACATCTTGTCTCCTTTTTCCAAACTAACACTATTATATCACTGTATGGTACATATGACAAGACATATGAATTTACAAATACACTTACAAACATATGACAAGTTAGTGTTCTCACCCATGGTGTTCACAGTAACTATGACAATACGCCTACCTGTGGTTTACAGAAACAGTTCTATCCTTCTCATACGCAGTTTATTCAGCAATCCCCGCTGCTCATCGATTAATTCACAAATACATCGGTCTGATTCTGTGCAGTCTTCAAGCATATATTCTAGCCTTAATTCATAATCATTCATTGCTCTGTCTTCATCTTCCTCCTCCTTTAGAGCCTTCCTTCGCTCTTGTATACATTCCTCCTGCCAAATTTTTTGATTCTTCTTTAATTCTTCTGCCCTTCCCACAAATAAACTGCCTCCTTCTAAGCCAGGAGAATATAAACCTCCATTCCCAATATATCAGAATACTCTTTTTCCTTCTCCCCTTTGACTTTATCCAAATATTCACATTTCTCTGTCATATGCTCATTCAAAAGAAGATTGCCGGATGCGTCATATTCCATAACATTCGCTATCTCCAATACCAGCGCCTGATTGGGAATCACCGGTTTTCTTCCTTGAACCTCTGAATATAAAAATCTCCTTTTGTCTTCCCAATCCTTCGGATTCCTGACCCTGATTACCTCCTGGCAGGTCTTCTCAACCATCTTCTGAAGCTCGTCCGTCACAAAGGGCTTACCACTATACAGTTTCTCCTTCAAAAGTTCTATCTGATCTTCCTTCAGATACTCGATATAAAGATTATTCCTAAGCCAGATAAACTCAAGCCTCATGGTAGATTCTTTCTCATACAACTCCTGCTCCCTCTGCCTCCTGCTTGCAAATCCCAGACTACTCTTCTTAAGCTCATCCTCCAATTTCCCAATATCCAGTTCCTTCAACAGAAGTGCATCCAGATTGGCTCTGTATATTGCCTGTAGACACAGATAATACACATCAAGGCTTTCCCCCTTTATCAGTCCCTTTTCTTTACACAGCTTATGATTATAACGATAAATGTATGGATTTTCCCATACCTCCTTTGGAGTCGGTACATATACACCGCCATCAAACAAATCTTGACGCATCTCTTTCTCCTTTTCCTCATATTCCCATTTTGTTACCGTTTCTTTTTGACGCTCACACAAGCTTAACCATCCGATTACACATAAAAACAGGATAAACAATATTCCCCAAAGTACGACGGTTCTTCTTTTCATTGCAGTTCACCTATATTCTCAAACCGAACAGACTGAATTCTGATATATGCATCTCTTAAGCGGTTCTTCTCTGGAGATATAAAATCCGAATCCTCCGGAGAAATATAATAGAGTTCTCCCCAGGACGACACCTGGATTCTTCCGTCATCGGTAAGCCCTGTCACAACCATGGCATGGCCTCCGTCCATTTGAACAGGCTCCCCTTGTGCATCCTCCATCCTTACCGGACACGTACTAATGATAACCCGATTCCCCAGTTCGGCTTCCTCTTTACATCTTAGATATACCTCGTCTGTCTGGCATTTTATATTCTCAATCTTCACTTTTTTCCCATACCCTGCCATATATCTCTCAAAACGATACACCCTGTCCTCCATTGTCGTCCCCCATCCTATGGTCACCGAAGGATCTTCCTCCTCATCATAGATATCATAGTCCTGCCACATATTCCACACCTTTCTATGGTTGTCACTGGCACAGTAAAGATCTACAATCAGCCGGTTATAGTTTACATATGTAGTGCCGCTTCGATTTTCTAAAAAGAGGGGAAATCCAAAGAGCGTTTCAAACTCATCCTCCTTTCTCCTGTATTCATCCACAATAATATTGGCAAAGGCCACATATCCGCACCCCTCGCTGTTTAACTTTATCAATAAATCCTCAATTTCTTCGTCAGAATAATTCTCATACTCCTCATAGCCATGGACAATCTCTCGGATAAATTCTCGGTCAGACGCCATCCCCCTTCTCCACAAGGTATAAGGTCCATTCTGCTCTCCTCCCTTATCCCCAAATCCCATTGCCAGACGAACGCCCGCATTTTTAATCTGCCTTCTCCAAATACTGTTTTGCTGCGGCATATAGGCTCCCTTTTGAAATGCGCCCGTCATCTGTGACAAGCCCGTTTGTATCCAACCGCTGATTCCTTCACTGTCTGTAAACAAATGGCTGGTTCTTGCCCCTATCTCATCAAATATTTCCGTCTTCTCTCTCCAGCGCTCATATAATCTCTGGCTGTTTTCTGCCAAACGGCTATATTGATTTGCTTTAAATCCATAATATGCCTGGGAAAAAGCCTCCTGTGTGACTGCCATCCGGTTTCTGTACAAAGCCTCACCCGCCAGATAGCTTTCTTTCATGTTTAAGGCATTCTCCATCTGACGAAATATATTCTCCCCATCCAGCGTCTCGCTGCCCACAAGCTCACTAAGGCTTTGAAAGTCTGCCGCATCCGCACCATTGGCAATCTCCATGGCCTCAAGGATAATCTTATAATCCTCAAGCTGCTGCTTTAAAGCCTCAAAAGATTCGCTCTCAATCTCCCTGTCCTGGGCAAACTGCATAATACTATTGCCGGCAGTCTTTAGGGCCTTACCGTCCTCTTTCATACGGCGTACTGCTTTCATACACTGATTTTTCATGGCTTCAGGATTCAGATAATCACTTCTCTGCATAAAATGCACCTCCTATGGTCTTACTGTAATCACAGGATACCTGCTTCCGTTTTTCTCAAATTCCCCCAGCATCCTGTCAAACTCTTCAAATGCCACATTTAGACTCCTGATATTTTCTGCCTCCAAATCAAGCAGCGTTCCAAGACGGAAGATTTCGTCCTGTGCCCTGCTATATGCCCTCTTTCCCTTAGCGTTGGCAGGAAGAGTCGTCCGCATATCCTGGGGAACTAGCGGTACACTTTGCAGATAAACCGCAGCGCTTTTTACTCCCATTGCATCTTCCTTCGCTTTTTCATGATTAATATGTATTCCCTCTGCCATTTTCCTGCTTCTCCTCTCTGTCACCCTCAAATTCTTTGCCCTGAGCATACCTTGGAAGGCAAACCCGCCGATAGACACCGTTTTTAAACAGCAGCCCTTCCCCTGACCTGGGATATTCACGCATACTTGGAACAGGAAAGATTGGCACAACTCCCTGGGAGCTTAACACAAGCCCGTTTGACGCCTGACGAACTAGCTTATCCATTCCGCTCATTCCCCTGGATTTTGCGGCGTGGACCGTTATAATACAAACAATTCCAAGCGTCAAGCCCTCCCTGATCATACAAGCCGCTCTGTCTGTATCTGCGCCAAGCAGCTCAGTAAAATCCTCCAAATCATCAATCAGAATGGTACAAACCGGCAATTCCTCTGCCAGCTTCTTTGGACTTACTCCCGAACACTCTTTCAGCTTCTTTTTCACTAACCTTCTCCTGCACTCAAGCTCATCTGACATCTCTGTTATAAAACCTTCTGTCTCTTTTTTCCCTTCCACATATAAGACATTTGACGCCTGACGGTAGTAATATAATTCCATTCCTTTTCCGTCAAATATATAGGTTCTGCCCTGGGAAACCGCCTGGTCTGCCAGCACTCGCAATATATTCGTCTTTCCTGTCCCTGTATTTCCTATGATAACAAACATGCCTGCCGATGAATGAAACCCTCTCGCTGTCACCTCCTCCACGTCTAACCCCACCAGGTACCCCTGAACCTGGTCTGCGTATTCCTTTAACATGTATGAGAAAAATACCTGGGGCAGTACAGGAATATGGGGCGCTTCTTTTCCATGAGCCTCTTTTCTAATTTCCTGAATCAAATTTTTCAATTTCTTACTGTATGCTGCTTTGTCTTTACAGGGAACCATGGCATAAATCTGCGCTTCATGTACAAGTTCGCCGCTTACCAGCACACGGCCTTTGATCTCCGTCTGTTTCAAAGCTGATCTTCCCACTGTCAAAACTGCTTCATTCTCATCAAATACATAGCCTGCTATCTTTTTTTTGAAGTTAATCAACGTTGCCTGTCGAATTGCATTTACTCTTACCGCAGTAACAATCGTATAGATTCCAAGACCGGCGCCATCCCGCGTAAGTTTTGTAAAGAACTCCTCCTCCTCAATTCCTGCCTCTTTCACAACGTCAAACTGATCCACCGCCACAATCAAAAAGCTTAAGGGCTTCCCCGACATTTCCCCATATGCTTCCATTGAAGGAGCCGCGTATTTCGCAAACAACTTTTTTCTGGCTGCAAGTTCTTCTGTCATAAGCTTCTTAAACTTTATGTATCGTTCTTCATCGGCAAGAGAAATGTATTCCGCCGTATGAGGTATTTCCTTTAAAGGCAGACATCCATGATTCCCATAGTCCAGAATATAAAAATGCAAGTCGTCTACATCATAGGAAATTGCAAGGCTTGTCAGTACTGTTGTCAAAAATACAGTCTTTCCAAAGCCTGGGGACGCCACATATAACAGATTCCCCTCTTTTTCAAAATCATGCTCTAACTCCTTTTGCTCCTGCTGTTCAGGCAAATCCATTTTCCCAATCCGCACCCATATATTCCGATCCTCTTTTCCTCCTGAAGCCTCTGATTCCTCACCGGCTCTTTCCCTTTTATCTCCCACTATTCCCTTTTTCATCTTACTGCCCTTATTTACATAGGGGCTAAGAAGTATCCTGCCAAGTGGCGGCAGCCATGGACTTTTCACCTCTTCAATCTCATTTTTTACAGCCTCCTTACGAATATACTCAATTACCACCTCAAGCTGTGTCTTACGCGCCTGGTATTCTTCCCTGCTGCCGCTTAAGTCCTGGTCAAGTAATTCCCCTTGTCCCAAGCTATTGACCACACAGACATGGTCGTCATCTGCCCTGTCTTCTTCACTTCCCTCTCTATATGCCTCACCGCTTAGAGCTGACTGGAATAACTCATAAATCTCATTATTTCCAACCTTAAGATATGCCCTTCCAGGCAGAGTGATGCCTGCCGCATCCCCTGTCCCAAGAATCTCTTTACTGTCATTTTCACTCTGAACCTTCATGCAGAGTTTAAATCTGCTGTTGCTGACAATCTGCTCGTCTACCACACCGGCCGGCTTCTGCGTCGCCAAAATAAGGTGAACACCAAGGCTTCTTCCAATACGTGCCGCAGTAACAAGCTCTTTCATGAAATCCGGCTGTTCCTTTTTTAATTCCGCAAATTCATCACTGATGATGAAGATGTGCGGGATTGGCTCTAAGACCTGTCCCTCCTTAAATAACCGCATGTATCCGTTAATATGGTTGACCTGAAAACTTCTGAATATCCGCTGCCTTCGGGACAACTCGGCCTTCACAGAAATCAATGCCCTCATACTCCCTGGTCCGTCCAGATTCGTGATGGTTCCCAGATGATGGGGAAGCCGCCGAAACAGATTCGCCATGCCTCCTCCCTTGTAATCAATCAGTAAAAACCCTACTTCATGGGGATGAAAATTCACGGCCAATGACAGAATATAACTCTGGAGCAGCTCCGATTTTCCAGAGCCTGTGGTTCCCGCCACGATTCCGTGAGGGCCATGCGCCTTCTCATGAAGGTTGAGATACAAGATGTCGCCTGCTGAGCGCATTCCAATCGGAACGGACAGCGACTTGTGGGACTGACTCTCCCTCCACCTTCTTCGGACATTAAGCTCTCTTGGATGTACAATCCCATATAGCTGAAAAAAACTGACCTTTTTAGGGATAAAGCTGGCTGCTCCCTGCTCATGCTTTAGCACACTTAGGTCTCTTGCCATCCATTCAAAATCAATTTTCTCTGCCATATACAGACTAAGCTTTTGCTTCACGTACTCTCTTACATCCAAAAGCAGCGTTCCCTCCCTAAAGCTCTCTAACACTAGAACCGTCCCAATATATTCCGGAAGATTAGCGCGTATATCGCTTGTGTAAATCATAGAAAAGCCCAGTTCTTCTCCATTCATGGCCAGATATTCCATAATCCCATGGTTCACGATCAAAGAAGGCTCATCCACAAGAAACAGGTAATGGGGCAGATGCTGCAGTTCCTCCTTTCCCTCCCTGCGTTCTTTTAATATCTGGGCCATTCCCCCAAGCACAATCTCCCTGGTTCTCTCTGAGTGGACCATCCCTAATACATTCATGGACGGAATACGCATATGGGGAAGCCAGCGCATCCATGAAAACTCCTCCTCGTATTCCTCGTCATAGACGACGATCATCCGAAGATCATGATAACTGTGGAAGAATGCAATCTGGATTGTCAGTATCTTTATCTGCTGATGTAAAGCCCCCTTCTCTCCAAGTATCCCAAGATGCGCCTTTTTCAAATCAATGACTCTTGGCCGTTCAATCATAGAATATCTTTTCCGAAGTCTTTTAACCGCCTCTGTAAGCCTATCTCCTTCTGCATCCCAGGCTGTCTCCTTCCCTTCAATCTGAAATCCTGTCCTTCCCCAAAATCGGCCGGCCGACAGAGTCAGGAAATCATCATCTGAAGCAAGCCTTTCATAAATCCGGCTGTCATATTCTCCTACCATTCTTGCTAAATCGCTGACATCTGGATATTGATAAGCATACACCTCCTGCTCACGCTCATAGACTGCTGCAATCTCCTTCTGTCTGCGCCACAGATACCTCATATAACGTTCTTCCTGCTCTTTATTCTTTTTCTTTCTCTCCCTTTTTTCCTCCACATATTGAGCTGCGGAAAATACTGCTGTCATCCCTGTCGCTGCCGAAGAAACCAACAGATACATTCCCCGCCCCATCAATAATCCGATGCCAAGGGTTACTGCCGTCATTGCCAAAGGCGGCAATACAGCCATGAATAATCCCCTTTTCTTCCCTTTTTCTTCTTCTTTTGGAAGCTCAATCAAAAATCTTTCGTCAGACGGTCGTTTAAGAAGCCTTGGAGAACGTTTATAGACAGGAAAATCCTCCGGCTTCTGCGGCAGAGAACATTCCAAAAGCTGCGTTGTATAGGCGGTAAAAGCCCCCTTAACCGAAATCCATTCTTCCCACACCACGATCTTTACATTCTTTAAAAACAGAATGTCTCCCGTCTGCAATATGGAATCCTTCAAAAGCTGCCTCTGATTCAAATACAGATGATCTTCTCCTCTCACCTCGGCAAATAGCTGCATTCCCTTGATATAAAAACGGCTTTTCAGCCCATGTACCTGTAATAACGCCTCCCTGCCTGGGGATATAGTGACACATGCCCTGCGTTTAAATATATGTTCTTCCCCGCCAAGCAGGAATATCTGTCTTCCGTCTCGAAATAGCCAAATATTTTCCTTATACTTCTTCACATTTTCCGGTACCGGATACTCAAAATAGCCGTCTTTGGTCTGTGTAAGCAGATACTTCATAAACAAACCTCCTGCCCTATATTCCTAATTTTCCTGCAAGTTCTTCAATCTCCTTTATTAACTCCTGCTTTCTATTATTTTTTTCCTCACCGGATAATTCTTCGTCCCCCTCCAACTGGCGCAGCTCCTGCATATATGCATATAGCAAAAGCTGGTCGTCTGACATCTTCATGGCAATCTCCTGGGCCTCCCTAATCTCAAGGCGTCCCAGATAAAGCCAGTAATCCAGTACATTTTCATTGGAATGATAAGTAACTTTGCTTAGAATATTTTCCTTATCTCTTACACTAAACGTATCCACAGCCTGCCCCTGAATATAGGCAGTCGCAAGCATATACTTTCCGGCGCGGTCAAGGTCGTCAATCTCAAATCCCCGCAAAGCATCAATCATTGCAATATAATCCCTTTGGAGGTAAGCGTCCTCGGCTGCCCTTAGCTTCTGCTGCCTTGGCATATACCACGCGAAGCTGTAGAATGCGGCAAGTGACAGACAAAACAACAGAACAAAAGATGCCGCGCTATATCTGACCAAGCGCTTATATTTCCGGATTTCCACCTTCTTCATATATTTTTTCTCATTCTCCAACAGACGATTGTATTCCTCTAATAATATTTTTTTCGTTTCCTGCACCGTCTCTGCTTCAAAGAAAACAGCATGTTTATCCTGCATTTTCAGAAGCTCCATCCCGCTGTACAGGTAATCTTCATATGAATGAGCGCCCTCCAGAAGATAACCAATCAAAGCCTGATACTGTCTTAAAAAATTCTTTCTTCGATTCTTACTCTCATCCCCAATAATATCTCTGTTCCTCACACGTACTCTGCCAAGAACATCATAATACAGATTCTCCGGTTCAAGCGAAAATTCATAGTCCTCATAGACTTCCTCAAGGTCTGCTGCCTGTAATAAAGCCCCAAGCTGATTAAGCCTGTCCTCCTCCTTTAGTTTTTCAAAACCCTGCATTCTTCTCAGATCAAAGCTCATACAGACTGTCTCTTTTTCTTCCTCCACCTTACATGGGAGAAACAGATAATTTTCCTCCTCTAACCTCTTAAAATCATATATGGTCTTTGCAGATATTTCGTTCTTCTGCAATCGAAGCTTCATAACTGCCCTCCCTCTTTGTCTCTATTGAAATCTAAGAATATCTCCGGTATAAATCCCTCCCTGCCAAAAAGTAAGCAAGGAATTCACATATGTCTTTTGGCGCATGGAGTACACTGTAAGCTGCCCGCTGCCTTCAACCGGTGAAAAAAAGCCGGTTTTTAAAAGCCTCTGATACACCTCATAGATTCTTTGCTCAGGCTTCACCATAACATCTATCTTTTTGCAGCCTGCAATAAATGTCAGTATCACTTTTCTGCCCTCTTATTTTCTTTTTTACAGCGGCAGGTAATTCTCTTTTCCAAAAGGAATAAAAAGACTCCCGCCGCCATCCATGAGACCACATATCCTGGCATAAATATTTCCGAAGCCTCTGGCCTGGCTTGTCCTAATGCTGACAAGCCAGACGTCTCCTTTTTTGGCCCATCCCGAAAAATCTGGCGGCGGATTCTCCAAAGCCTTTCCTCCACGCCGTCTGGCCCCTTCACCTCAAATACCTCCTGCCGAACTTGCTTCAACATCTGTCTATCCTTTATATGGCCCTCCTTTGCCCTTTCCTGTGTATCTGGGGCAAAGACAGGGAGCTCATACAAATCGCTCAGAGGAGTCTGGCTGTTTTCTCCTTCATCCCCATCAAGGCCCGCTACATTCGGGTCAAGCCTTATATCGCTGCTTCTGTCCACAGCTTCTATCCACGATTCATAGCGCCTGCAGCCCTATCAAACTCTGCATACTGCTGCGCATTCATCACCACGCCCTGCCCTATGGCGCTAATCAGCTCACGCATAGCCTCAAAACTCGGAGCCATCTCCGCAACTCTGGCGGCGAAGCCCTGGTAACCGCTTCCTTCCCACAATTCCGGCAGTTGACGGTTTACCACATCATTCAGATAATTTTGCAGAGCCGTAACATCCTCCACATGACTTCCAATGGCCTGGCCTCTTGCAATCACATCCTCGGTATTCATCCTAATACTCATAACAATGGTTCCTCCTTCTAAAAATATTTTTCTCCCCTTAATTGGCCGATTTATCTACCGCACTTATGGGGTTTGCTATAAACTGGTAGACTCGTGTGTACTCCGCGCTTCCAAGCCTTGTGTACGGAAGTTTTAATGAAAAACTCCTAAGAATCCTCTGATTCATAGCGCTGTTCTTCTCTTTAACTTCCTTTGCAAAGCTAAGCCCTTCCTCGATCGCCTTTTCAGCTTCCTGCTTCACCTCTGCTGCATGCTTCTGAAATCCGTCTGCATATTCTCTGGAAGTGGCAGCAATTTTTTGTGCATATTCCATAAATGCCTGATTGTTTTCCAATAAAGCGTTCTGCATATTTCTGTGATTTTCCTTCAACTCCTGAATACTCTGCAAACGAAACAGGCTGTTCATCTGGGGATGGAAAGCGGCAAGCTGCTCATGATATAGGGAAACTGCCAAGAGCTCATCCTCATATCTCTGCTGAAATTCCTTCTTTGCTTGATCTGCATTGGCTTCCATGGGATTTACATATTCTGCTCTGATTATCTCTATGATGCTTTCCATATCAGGTTCCTCTGCCTGCTCTAATTCTGCGAGAAGATAATCCAGCTCTTGATTTTGCTCTGTCAAGAAGGGAAGCACCAAACTGGGCTGTTCACCGGAATCTAAAACAGGCTGCTTCTGTTCATCATAGAGAATTTCGATTCTATTTGACTGCTCAAAACTCTTGATGAATTCCTCTTGATTATCTCTAAGTCTTTTCAAATGCTCAATTATCATCTTCTTGTCTAACATGTTCTCTGACTGCCTCTTTAATTCTGTACGCAGCCGTTCCTCTGCCTTCTTAGCAATCTCCTCTCCGTTCTGGTCAACCAGAAGATTAAGCCCTCCCACCTGTTCGGTCAGCTCCTTCAGAGACTCTGACAATGTATTTTTTCCTTCGTTTAAAGAAGCGATGTTCGTTTGGATATTCTGGATACAATTCTCGTACTGCGCATCCAAAGACTCTGCCAGCATAACGCTTTGAGCCGTATAGAAAGAAATGTCCAAAAGCTCTGGTTTAGCTTCATCCATCGGCATCTGGGGCGATTTTGCAAGCGTCACCAATTCTTGAGTCCGGATTTTTTCTATGGCTCTTATATCCTCCAAATCATTTTCCATTACATACTCCGCCTGATCCTGGGCATCATGAAACTCTCTCAATATATTGTCCACATACATATAGCTCAAATAGTTATTCAATGAATCGATATAACTCCATACATTGTAGAGAAGCTCATACTGCCTCTTGCCGGAATAAGATTGATTGACTGCATACTCCAACCTGGAAACCTGGGGTGACGCGTTAATGCTCTCAACATTTTGGGAAAATGTGGCCGGAATGATTACGTAAGCCCCGTATCTTCCCGTCTCAAGTCCGTATCTTGCAGCCTCCAGAGACGAGTACTCAAAATCCATACTAGGAAACCTTGACAGTCTCTCCCCATAGTTCACCCGTCCTTCCCTTCCAGACACACCTTCATCCAGGTTGACTACTGCAATCTTATTAGACTCTTTTGTTTCTCTTTTGTCAGACACTGCATAGACCTTTTGTTTTGCAGTATTGCTGGAATTCCCAAACCGATTCCCTGCTATACCGAAGGCTGCCGCTGCTAATATAAACGTAAAAAATATGACGATTCTCTTATAATTCATCTTCTCCTTCCTTTTTCAATTCTTTTCTTTTACATGGGTTTCTTTGGAATTGAAGGGCTCTGAACGAAACCTCCAATACAGACTGATAAAATATCTGATCTGAATAAAAAAATGATTCATATGATGTGTTGAACAACACTATATGTATGTGAGTCATATCATACAGGATTCTTGCCTTTTTGTCAATGATTCCTGGTATTATTTGAGTACATTTGTTCGACATATTTCGACAAAAATAGAGGTATTCCTGCTGCCAAACAGGTGAATACCTCTATCTTAATTCTTTATTCTACCTTTAAATCCACCATCTGCTGTGGAGCCTCTGCTTTACTCATCTGATAAGCCGCCCGCGCCTTAGCACGCTTCACCTTCAATGCCTCCGGTGTGGTCTCAGCCTCCATACGGGTCATCTCCCGCTCTTGGGAAAGCTTCCTGATATCCTTTTCTGCCGCAGCAGCCCTGGCCATATCTTCTCCCGAAACAGAACCTCCTTTGGCTTCCGTCTTCTCTGCCGATATGCCATCTGCTTCCTCTACAGCTTCGTCTTCGCGATCAGTCTTCTCTGTCGGCTCCTTAATGCCAAGCTCCTTCTCTTTCGCTTCCTTAAGATCCTTCTCCGCTTTTAAGCGCTCTGCCTCTGTCGGAAGCTTCTCGTATTCTCCGCTCTCCACAAATTCCTGAGTCGTCGTCTGCAAAGCCTGATTCTTACGGTGTTCCTGCATAACCAGCTCAAACTTCTTCTCCTCCGGTATCACCGGATTATTCATAATACTGTTCACCGCACTCAAAGAAGTTGCCGTGTGGGCCATCTTCACACGCTCAACCTCCTCCTTAGTCTTACACTTCTTAAGCTCCTTCTCGTAATTCTTCTGCTCTGACTCGATGGATTTTACCCGCTGATAGGTCTGGGGATCGTGCTTCCTAAGATAATCCATTTCTTCCGCCGTCAATTTTTGACCGCTATTGAGCTTCAAATCAATCTGCTTGGAGAGCTGGTCAGAACCGTCGGCCCTGGACTGCCTAATCTCCTCTGCCTGCCGTCTTGTAAGGTCATTGTCTAACTTCATGCTTCCATCCGCAGTAAAATCGCTGGAATCCTGCTTCTTCTGCCACTTCATCTGCATTTCCATATTACGCGTATATACATTAAGGGACTGGACCGTAAAAAAATTCACTTGAAAACACCTCTCTTTCTAAAACTACAAACTACTATACCCTTGTATCCACAGACGCCCTTTTAAGCGTATTGCCTGACTGCCTAAGGCCAGCCTCCACGGATTCTCTTGTAATCCCATCCAAAGCGCCATGCCTCACAGGTCTTCCAATCTCCCAGCTTGGATCTGCTTTCCTTGCAGCCTCCAAAAATGCCTGCCTGTATGCCCTCTCATACTGCTCCATGGTATATCCTGCCGCCAGCCGGTCATTCTTGGTAACCTTCCGGTACATGTTGGTATATACATCCGACCGCTTGGTTGTGTCACCGTTCAAAACTCCATTCTCCCGCAGGAACTCCTTCTTTGTCTGCTCAAACATCTCATCCCTACTGCTCTCCGGAATAGAAATAATCCGTTTCCGGCTGCTTTCGTTGGCATCTGTTACCAACAGACCCGCTAGTCCTGTAGTCGGGTCGATATAATCTCCGTCCTTATCGTAACATCTCATAGAATTCTTAATTGCCTGTACATTCGTAAACATTGCGCCATTTCCGTTCTTCTGCATCTCCCGCATTGCAGCCTTGTACTGGTTACTGCTTGTATCAATACCCGCCGCCTTTAACTGGGCCTGTACAGAACTGCTTCCAATCTCCGATAAGCGGAAGCTGCCCAGCAAATTTCCGCCGGATACACCCGCTATCCCGAATGTTTGCTGTAATAAATAACTATAATCTATAATTCTTGCCATAAAGAAGCCTCCCTTCGGCTGTAATCTCTTACATGTATTCAAATGTACTGCAATGCACGTAATAAATTTACATATTTTTATATCGGCAGAAATACAGGAAAACTTAACCAATATGGGGAATGCAAAAACTGCAGACCATATACATGATCCACAGTTTCCAGCGTAACAAATCACTGTTAAAATGTTATCTGACCACTTAAAACTTTATCCAAGCGTCACATCCAGAATCATCATCACCAGAAATCCGACGATAAATCCAAGGGTTCCTGACTTTTCATCCTCCCCGTCGCACGCCTCAGGAATCAACTCCTGAACGACCACATAGATCATCGCGCCTGCCGCCAGCGATAAGAACCAAGGCATCCCCTTTCGTACCGCACCTGCAAGGGCTGCGGCAGCCACGCCGAAAATTGGCTCAACTACAGCCGACATACTTCCGAATAAAAACGCTTTCTTCTTGCTGAATCCATTTTGAATCAGCGGAAGGGCAACCGCCGTTCCCTCCGGAAAATTCTGAATAGCAATCCCCACCGCCAATGCGATCGCCCCCGACAAAAGCGCAGGCTCCTTTGGATTCTGAGCCGCCAGTGCAAATGCAAGCCCAATAGCCATTCCTTCCGGAATATTATGGGCCGTAATCGCCATAACAAGCATAGCGGTATTCTTCTGAACTCGAAGCTTCTCCCATCTTCCAATCAGATAATCCGCCAGCAGAAGTAGTATCACACCAAGCAGGAAACCGCCTGTTATGACCAGCCAGCTTACCTGCCCGTTCTCCTCTGCAAATTCAATTCCCGGAAGCAGCAGGGACCACACGGAGGCTGCAACCATCACGCCTCCGGCAAACCCTAAAAATCCTCTTTGAAGCCTCCCGCCCATATCCTTCTTTACAAAGAATACGCCTGCCGCACCAAGGGTTGTTACGGAAAATGTAAGTAATGTCCCTAAAAACGTCCATAAGATTCCATTCATATTTTTCACCTCATCTTCAATATACGGCGAAAATATTAAATGGTTCCTCCTGCAAATACCTTCATGGAGGCTTCTTCCTCAAACTGTTTGGAATATAGCTCATAATAATATCCCTTTTCTCTCAAAAGCTCCTTATGAGTTCCCTGCTCGATAATCTTTCCATCCTTCACCACCAAAATCAAATCTGCCTGCCGGATGGTTGACAGTCTGTGTGCAATGATAAATGAAGTGTGCCCCCGAAGGAGCCGCCCTGTTGCCTGCTGAAGCAACTGTTCTGTATGGGTATCAATAGAGGAGGTGGCCTCATCCAGCACAAAGATTGACGGGTTCGCCAGGATTGCCCTTGCAAATGAAATCAACTGCTTTTCTCCGGTAGAAAGCCTTCCGCCGCTCTCTCCCACATCGCTGTCATATCCCTTCTCAAGCTTCATCACCACCTCGTCTGCCGATACATTCCTCGCTGCTTCCTCAATCTCTTCATCCGTTGCATCCAGACGCCCATACCGGATATTTTCCCGCACTGTCCCTGAAAACAGATGGGGATTCTGAAGTACATATCCAATCTGACTGTGAAGCCACAACTGGGAACGTTCCCGATAATCCACTCCGTCAATCAGGATACGGCCATAGGTCGGCTCAAAGAAACGCCCCACAAGATTCACAAGGGTTGACTTACCCGCTCCTGTCTCACCAACAATCGCCACATTCATACCCGCAGGCACATGGAGACTGAAATGCTCCAGCACAAATTCTTTGCCGTCTGGATATCGAAAGGAAACATCCTCGAACACAATATCCCCCTTTATCTTCTCCCAATTCTCCTTCTTCGGATGGAAGGCATCCCCGTATTTCTTAATAACCTCTGCCTTGTCCACCACATTCGGCTCCTGCTCTAAAAGGTCCATCACCCGCTCAATATTGGCCTGACAGGAAATCAGCTCAGCCAGAAGCCTGGCAAGCTGCTGGATTGGCTCGAAGATAATAACTGCATAGGAGATAAATACAGACAGAGTCCCAAGCCTCATGATTTCCTCCTTCACCATATATCCCCCCTGGGCCAGCACCACAGCAGCCGCCACAGAACCAAACAGCAGAATGGTTGGGATATAGACTGCATTCAGCCTGGCAGAACGGACAGAAGCCCTGTACATCTCCGACGTCCTCTCAAAAAACGCTTTCTCGTTATCCCTCTCAATCACCATGCTTTTAGAGGTCTTAACCCCCGTAATCCCTTCGTTGTATGCACTGGTAATCTGTGAATTAATCTTTCTTACCTTACGGTTCCAGTGAAGAATCCTGTTCTGAAAATAAACAGTCAAAACAGCGATACAAGGAACGATTAACAGGATAACCAACGCCAGCCTTACATTTAACAAAAACATGATTACAAATACGCTGATTACATAAATCAACGCCCAAAACATGTCCACCAGCCCCCAGGCCACCATGGTTGCAATACGCAGCGTATCGCTCATGACTCTTGCATGGATGTAGCCTACCGGAGTCGTGTTGTAATAGGAGAAGGATAGAGTCTGTAAATGCTCAAACTGTGCCCATTTTAAATCCTTTCCCACATTCATCTCAATGGTGGTGGCTGCCCGAACAGAAAAGTAGACGCTCATTGTCTGGATTACGATGACAGCCACATAAGCCGCCGCAAACCTCCATATGCCTTCTAAGCTTTCCACCGTAATAAAATGGTCGATTGCATAACTCTGAAACAGGGGTACCACCACGTCAATCCCTGCAAGAAAGATGTTAAACCCTAACGTGATTGCGAAAAACTTTCGGTAAGGCTTGAAAAACGGCAGCATTTTCCCCCAGACCCTGAAGCTGAAGGGTTTGTTATATTCTTGTTCTTCATATGCCGCCATCTAACCCACCTCCACTTTCCTTCTGTCATCCTGGCTCATCTGTATCTCGTAAATCTGCTGGTACAGACCGCCGCTTTTAATCAGTTCATGATGAGTCCCCATCTCCTCAATACAGCCGTGATTCAGCACCAAAATCTGGTCTGCTCCCATAAGGGTAGTAATCCTGTGGGAAATCAAAATCACGGTCGCCTCCTTCATGTATTTCTCCAGCGCTTTCCGAATCTTGGCATCCGTCTGTGAATCCACGGCAGACAAAGAATCGTCAAACACCATCACAGGCGTTTTTTGAAGCAGCATCCTGGCAATCGCCACCCGCTGGCGCTGTCCTCCGGAAAGAGTGACTCCCCTCTCGCCCACCAATGTTTCATATCCGTCCGGAAAGCTCATAATCCCATCATCAATACTGGCAATCTTAGCCGCCTTGCGAATCTCATCCCACTGTGGCTTTCCACAGGCCGCCCCGATATTCTCCTTAATGGTTCGGGAATACAGAAACGGCTCTTGTAGCACCATTCCAACCTGTCCCCGAAGCTTTTCAAGAGGAATTTTGCGGATATCCTTTCCGCCAATCCGTATACTTCCTTTCCCCTCCTCAAGCTCATACAGCCGTGTCAGTAACTGTACAATCGTAGATTTACCGCTTCCTGTCCCGCCAAGAATACCAAAGGTACACCCTTTAGGGATACAAAAATCAATATCCTTTAAAACTTCTTTTCCGTTCTCATAACCGAAATACACATGGTCAAACCTAATATCATAATCCTCCGACTGTTCAATAAGGGCTGCGTCTTCCTCCACAGCCTCATTTTCACATGTCTCCTCCTTAGCTCGTATAATGTAATCCACACGCTCAAAGGAGACGCCCGCCTTACTCATATCTGAAAGGATTCTGCCAAGTCCACGAATCGGCCATACAAGAGTTGTATTGTAGGAGGCAAATGCCACAAACTCTCCAACAGAAATATTTCCCTGTACTGCTTCCACTGTCCCCAGTACAATGACCGTCACTACTTGAAGCCCTGTAATCAAATCACCCACTCCCCAGTAAAGGCCAGACAAGGTTCCAAGCCGAATCCACAGCTTCGCAAAAATATCATTCTTCTCCTGAAACCGCTCCATCTCAAACCGTTCCCGCCCGAAGGCCCGCACCACACGGACTCCGGTTGCGTTTTCCTGTACCACAGTGGACAGCTCGCCCTCAGCTTCATCGGCTTCTATGAACCGTTTCGCGATTAACCGATAAAAAACCGACGAATATATGACTACAATTGGCACAAAGGGCAGTACTGCCAACGATAACCGAGGGTTCATGGACACCATCATGGAAAAATAAATCACAATCAGAAAGACTGTCCGGAATACTTCCAATAATTGCGTCACAACAAAATTGCGGATAACCTCCACATCCGAGGTGCAGCGCTGTATAATATCCCCAGTCTGGTTCTTGTCATGCCAGCTCATAGGAAGCCTCTGCACATGAGCAAACAGCATGTCCCGCATATTTTTGGCAAACGTCTCCCCTGCCAGAGCAGTATTAGAACGGCACACGTATTGGGACAGCCCTGACAGCACAGCCACAGCTACCAAAAACATTGCCAAAATCCATAGATGGTCAGACAGATAACCATACTTTTTCCCGTCAAGGACCGAATCAATACTGAAACGGAAAATCTGGGGTGTCATTGAATTCAAAGCGGTCGTTGTCAAAGAGGCCACAACTGCGATTACAAAGTATTTTTTTGAACCGTCAAAAAACTGACGGATTAGCTGCCATTTTCTATACTTAATCTCAATCCCTTCTCCCTTTTTTATTTCTCCGAACGCATAATCTTTAGCAAAAGCTCTATGTGCTCGGCAATCTTCTCATCCTCCAACTGGTCCACATTGTCTCTTACCTGCTTTAGTCTCGTCTCCTTTTCAATAGCCATCAATTTTGCAAGTACCTTGTCGCTTTGATCCTGGGTTTTCTCATTCCCCTGGGCTGGTTTTTTGACCGTCTGGGTCTTTACACCATTAACCGAAGCTTTGCCTGTCTGGGTCTTAGCCCCCTTAACTGTGGTTTTTCCTGTCTGTGCCTTTTTCGACTTAACCGTAGTTTTTCCTGCCTGTGTCTTTTCATTCTTATCCACAGATTTATTCTTTTTCTTGAACAAATCACATTCCCCCCTTAATTAAATTCCAAATTCAGATACTTCTTAACTATAGCAAAAATTACAATTCCAGACAATGGGCTTTATAGATTTATTTCACTTAAAAATAAACTCTTGTCCAACAGTATAATAGATGCTATAATAACACCGTAATTGTATTGTATCTCATTGAAATGAGAATGATAACAAGGAGGAATTGAATAATGAAAGAACAAAGACATGACACTCGTTGGATGGTCAGTGTTGCACTTATGGCCGCAATCATCATCGTGCTGGCGAATACGCCCCTCGGAATGATACAGCTTCCAATCATTAAGGCGACAACTGTTCATATTCCCGTAATCATCGGTGCGGTTCTCTTAGGTCCATCGGCAGGGGCAATCTTAGGCGCAGTATTCGGTATCTGCTCATTAATCAGCAATACCATGGCACCTACCCTTCTGTCATTTGCCTTCTCCCCCTTTATGAGCACGTCAGGGATATCAGGGGCAATGAAAGCCATATGGATCTCTGTTGGCTGCCGTATTCTGATTGGAGTTGCAGCCGGATGGCTGTGGATTCTCCTTTCCAAATTAAAGGTGAATCAGCTTATTGCACTTCCGATTGTTGGTTTTATCGGCTCGATGGTGAATACTGTGACTGTTATGGGAAGTATTTACCTGCTTTTTGCACAGCAGTACGCCGACGCCAAAGATGTGGCTGTTTCTGCTGTTTGGGGATTAATCATGGGTACTGTTACTGCATCCGGTATTCCGGAGGCCATTGCCGCCGCTATTCTTGTGTTGGCACTGGGCAAGGTTCTGATACAGGTATTCAAAAAGATGGGCGCAGGAATGACAGGCGTTCAAGCCGCAAGGTAGATGGATGGAATTGAGCGTCCAATTTTGACATAAAATAAAAAGTTAAATTAATCACTTGACAAATACCTACATTATGTGATATAAATATCTAGTGTGATTGAGACACATAGGGGATTGGTCAAGTGGTATGATAGGGGTCTCCAAAACCTTTGGCGGGAGTTCGATTCTCTCATCCCCTGTTTTGTTATGTACGTAAGGATGCTCGGAAGCCTTGATTTTAAAGGGTTTGCGAGCATTTTTATTTTTTTAGATTTTGATGATTGGAAAAACTTAATCATACAAATAAAGCCTTTGAAATCTGGAAGATAGTATAATATTGGCTTTATAATATGAAATATGATAAAATCTAAAATAGAAATATTAAACTTAAGAAAAGAATTACAGTAATGGCATTAATAAAATGTGTTGAATGTAATCATGAAGTAAGCGAATTTGCAGAAAGTTGTCCGAACTGCGGTTGCCCCATATCTATATCTAAAAATAAGAAAAATGCTAATAATACATATTCTGTTATCTTAATTTCTTGTGGCGAAAGAAAAGTTAAAATTATTCAACAAGTTAGAAAAATAACAGGATTTGACTTATCGAAAGCCAAAAAAATAGCAGATAATTTATCTTATGTAAAGACAAATTGTTCAGTAGAAGAAGCAAATCAAATTAAAATTTTGTGATAAAATGAAGGTGCAAGTGTAGACATAGTTCCATACGATCCTTCTCAAGAAAAATCATTGAAACTAAACATATTCCTCAAAGTCCTAAAGTTCCCAAATGCCCCAAATGTGATTCAACTGCGATAGAAGCAGTTCAAAGAGGATATTCCATACTGTCAGGTTTTAGAAGATCTGGAGAAATAATGAATTATTGTAAAAACTGTGGGCATAAGTGGAAGCCTAGATGATAGTATCATATTGGCTTTACAATACGAAATATGATATAATTTAGATAATTTATTTTACGAGGTAAGAAATTATGGCATTGGTTATATGTCCTAAATGTAGTAAAGAAATACGTCAATATAGTGAAATTTGTCCTATATGTGGATTCCCTTTACAAAATTCATAGAAAATAATAATTTTAGACATAAAACATTCCACTGTGATAATTGTGGTTAGGATTTGTCAAGTAAAGTGTGTAAGTTTTATAAAATTTCCTTACCGGCAGTTTTCAAAGCTGCCGGTTTTTCGGTTGCTTTATATTTGGAGAATTAAAAAAGGTGCAAAGCCTCTAATAATTCAATAAAGACTTTACACCTTTGGTTCACGGAGTTACCTATTTAATTGTTATCATTATTTAATGGTGGTTTCTGATAAAGTTTTCGCTCAATACATTTCTTTTCAAAAGCAATCTGAGATTTAAGCTTTTCATGCCCGCCATCTTGATCTGCCATTTCTAAACGCTCTAATAAATCTAGGACATTTAAAAGATTAATATTTAACTCTTTTTCACCTGGCATATCCTTCACCTACTTTCTATAAGTGCCGTTTACTTTGGTATTTTTATTATATCAATCGGTGTTTTAAGTGTAAAGCCTTTATTCGATCATCAAAGAACTTTTGGATGATATTGCTATCCTGACTCCCTGTTATGGGAGTTTCATCTTAATTTTCAAAGACTCGCCAGGGGATTTCTTGAACCAATATGCCATGATCCATTTCTTTTCCTCATAAAAGTTAATCCTGTTTATATCAGTTGTTTTCTCTGTCATTTTTTATGACCTCCTTAAATTTTTTGTTGTTTGATTGAAATCTTTGAAATTCATGTTTTATGTTGTGCCTCTGGATATACTGGAATATCCTGATACTTAAAATACCCCAGTAACGTTGTATACGACTTGTACAGACATTTTGAGATATCTAACTCTATAGTTCCTCCCTATGAAGAAATTCAGGCACTAAAATAAGCCCCACAATCAATTCTGTTGAATCAACTGTGCGACTTATTTTAAAGTCTGAAATTCTTTCGTTGTCATACGTGCAAGAATCTCCTTTCTCTATACACTATTCGTTATGGATGCAACTTTGATTAATATTTAATCAAACTTAATCATGGTAAAAATCCTTTTGACATCTCATTTTCCTTGAAAAATCGGCATTTCTGAGACTTTTCTACATACACTCATTGGAGTTCGATTTTCTCATCCCCTGGTAGTAAAAATAGCTATAAACCTTGATTTTCGAGGATTACAGCTATTTTTTTAAATATTACAAAGTATTTGAGAGTGTTTCAAGATGTTTTAGAGTAATTAAAAGGTGCAAAATCTTTAAAAATTCAATAAAGACTTTACACCTTGTTCCATTTACTCTTGAATCGAAGCTGACAGCATCTGAGCCAGATTGTCTGCCGCAAGGGGTTCTAATCCACTTCCGATATTCTCCACAGCACAGGAAAGAATACATCCATTAGCCAGGCTTGTCCACAGCCTATACCCTTCCTCGCCTGCCACTGTATAGGAAAAGAACGACCATTGCCTCTCTCCAGCCGACAGCGTCTGAATCTCTCCTACCGTCCCCTGGTCATCCGTATTGGCGCTCATAAGATACTCGACCTCCTGCTTTGCTGTTGTTATCACAGAATTTTCATCTTCTGCCATCAGTCGAAGATTAACCTGGGTACTGCTTGTACCGTCCGCACCCATCCGCTGAAACGCTACCTGCTGTTCTGAGCTGAATTCCACATCCTCAAACCCTTCCGGTCTGGCAATGGAAATCTTAACGCTTCCATCCTCCGTAGATAGAGTAGATATTCCATCAATCGCATTTTCATCCTTCTCTTTTGGCTGATCTACTCCTGCTGTCACATCTGCACCTGTTGCCTCAGCGGAAGCCTCCTGCTTTGCTGTATCAGGTGTATCCTTCTTCTCATCCTTGTCTCCGCATCCTGTAAATACCATGCTAGACGCTACAATCAACCCAATTAAAATTCTTTTCATACACTCAACCCCATCCTACATTTTTTATACAACTCTATTTTGTGCTTCGCCTATCGCCCTATTTTTCCATAGGTTTCACCCTTCTGGCTTAAGCAAAACGAAAATCGTCAAAGCATTTTATATTTTACCATGTATCTCCATCAAAGTCCATTTTATTCTGTAAAAATATAGGAGGTTCTTGCAACATTTTCTCAAACAAGCTATAGTAATAATATCATTTACAAAAATATCTGGAAAGGAACTATTTATGAAGCTGAATAATAAAACAATCCTTTTGGGAGTTACAGGAGGAATTGCGGCATATAAAAGCGCATCCTTAGCAAGCCTCCTGGTTAAATCCGGTGCAGAGGTCCGTGTCGTCATGACAGAGCACGCAACCAATTTTATCAATCCCATTACCTTTGAAGCCCTGACAGGGCACAAGTGCATCACAGATACATTCGACCGCAATTTTGAATTCAAAGTAGAGCATGTTGCCCTGGCCAAGAAAGCAGACTTAATCATTGTAGCGCCGGCAACCGCCAATGTAATTGCCAAGCTTGCCCATGGGCTGGCTGACGACATGCTCACCACCACCATACTGGCAAGCAAAGCGCCAAAGCTTATCGCCCCTGCCATGAATACCGGAATGTATGAGAATCCGGTTACCATAGATAACCTCTCACTCCTCAGGCAGTATGGCATGGAAATCATTTCGCCTGCCAGCGGGCGTCTGGCCTGCGGTGATGTGGGCGCCGGAAAGATGGAGGAACCGGAGATTTTATTCGAGCACATTCTGCGCGCCTGCGCTTGTTCCAAGGACATGGCTGGCATGAAAGTTCTTGTAACCGCCGGTCCTACCCAGGAAGCCCTTGACCCTGTCCGTTACCTTACCAATCATTCCTCCGGAAAAATGGGCTACAGTATTGCAAAAGCCTGTATACTCCGAGGGGCCCAGGTTACGCTGGTGACTGGACAAACGGCTTTAAAACCCCCCATGTTCGCTGATGTGGTTCCGGTGACTTCAGCAGGAGATATGTATGATGCGGTCATATCTCGAAGCGATTCCATGGATTTGATCATCAAAGCCGCGGCTGTGGCCGATTACCGCCCAAGCCAGATCGCCAATGAGAAGGTGAAAAAAACTGACGCTGAGTTGTCCATTTCTTTAGAACGAACACGTGATATTCTAAAATATCTGGGAGATCATAAAAAGCCTGGACAATTCCTTTGCGGATTCTCCATGGAAACAGAAAATATGCTGGAAAACTCCCGTAAAAAACTGGATAAAAAAAATCTGGATATGATTGTTGCAAACAACCTAAAGGTGGCTGGCGCAGGTTTTGAGACGGATACGAATATTGTCACAATGATTACTCCAAAGGAAGCCACGGAACTTCCTATTATGAATAAGGAGGAGGTCGCATTTTGTATTTTGGATAAGATTCTGTCTATCTTAGACAGTAAGTCTTAGTTGGCAAGATAATAACATTTAACGAAAAAGTATCTTCTGGCATACGTCCCGCCAGAAGATACTAAGTTCTCTATATTCTTACTTTATTTTTCTTCGGATTCCCTCCGCTTTTTAAGCTCCTCCATAATTTCCAGATGTTTGCTCTCTGTCAAGCTATAGAAGAAAATGGGAACTGCACCAATCTAAAGCGCTCCCATGACTAACACAAATTTTATTTGCATAACTTCTATGGGTAGTATAGCAAATTCATTAATAACAAAAAAGGTAACTGACTCTTACCAATTACCTTCTCTTACATATCTATATTATGTACCCTCAAAACTGCACACAAGAAACTCTATTCTAAGCTCTATCTGATCTTCCATCTTCTTCCTTTACCTATCCACCTTTGGTCATGCCCTCGACCGATTAGTTGCGGTCAGCTCCATACATTACTGCACTTCCACCTCCGCCCTATCTACCTTGTCGTCTTCAAGGGGTCTTACTACACTTGGTAGGGATATCTCATCTTGAGGGGGGCTTCACGCTTAGATGCCTTCAGCGTTTATCCCCTCCCGGCTTGGCTACTCTGCCATGGCCTTGATTAGCCAACAGATCCACCAGCGGCCAGTCCATCCCGGTCCTCTCGTACTAAGGACAGCTCCTCTCAAATATCCTACGCCCGCGCCGGATAGGGACCGAACTGTCTCACGACGTTCTGAACCCAGCTCGCGTACCGCTTTAATGGGCGAACAGCCCAACCCTTGGGACCTACTTCAGCCCCAGGATGCGATGAGCCGACATCGAGGTGCCAAACCACTCCGTCGATGTGAACTCTTGGGAGTGATAAGCCTGTTATCCCCAGGGTAGCTTTTATCCGTTGAGCGATGGCAATCCCACTTTATACCACCGGATCACTAAGTCCTACTTTCGTACCTGCTCCACCCGTCGGTGTCACAGTCAAGCTCCCTTCTGCCTTTGCGCTCTGCGAATGGTTTCCAACCATTCTGAGGGAACCTTTGAGCGCCTCCGATACCCTTTCGGAGGCGACCGCCCCAGTCAAACTCCCCACCTGACATTGTCCCCAGACCGGCTTACGGCCTCTGGTTAGAAATCCAATACTGCAAGGGTGGTATCCCAACAGCGGCTCCATGGCAACTGGCGTCACCACTTCCTAGCCTCCCGCCTATCCTGTACATGCAATACCGAATCCCAGTATCAAGCTGGAGTAAAGCTCCATGGGGTCTTTCCGTCCTGGCGCGGGTAACCAGCATCTTCACTGGTACTTCAATTTCACCGGGTGCATTGTCGAGACAGTGCCCAAATCATTACGCCTTTCGTGCGGGTCGGAACTTACCCGACAAGGAATTTCGCTACCTTAGGACCGTTATAGTTACGGCCGCCGTTTACTGGGGCTTCAATTCTAGGCTTCGCTTTCGCTAACCTCTCCTCTTAACCTTCCAGCACCGGGCAGGCGTCAGCCCGTATACTTCACCTTTCGGTTTTGCACAGACCTGTGTTTTTGCTAAACAGTTGCTTGGGCCAATTCTCTGCGGCCAGTCTTACCTGGCACTCCTTCTCCCGAAGTTACGGAGTCATTTTGCCGAGTTCCTTGACAATGCTTCTCCCGTCGGCCTTAGGATTCTCTCCTCATCCACCTGTGTCGGTTTACGGTACGGGCACAATTCAAACTATAGCGGCTTTTCTTGACGCATGGCTCACATACTTCCCTACTCTTAATTCGGTCCGCATCACGTCTTCAGATTGATACACGGATTTGCCAATGTACCTCCTACCTCGCTTGCGCCGGTTTCTTCATTCCCGGCTTATGCTTTCCACACGTGTCCCCACAGTTCTGTTAAATTGTGGTACAGGAATCTCAACCTGTTGTCCATCGGCTACGCCTCTCGGCCTCGCCTTAGGTCCCGACTTCCCCAGGGCAGATCAGCTTTACCCTGGAAACCTTGGATATTCGGCCGGAAGGATTCTCACCTTCCTCTCGCTACTCATTCCGGCATTCTCTCTTCGATACCGTCCACAGCTCTTTTCAGTACTGCTTCCTCCAGTATCCAATGCTCCTCTACCAATCATTTCTGATTCCTAAGCTTCGGCAGTATGTTTCAGCCCCGGACATTTTCGGCGCAGGACCTCTCGACTAGTGAGCTATTACGCACTCTTTGAATGTATGGCTGCTTCTAAGCCAACATCCTAGTTGTCTTTGAAATCCCACATCCTTTTCCACTTAACATACATTTTGGGGCCTTAGCTGTAGGTCTGGGCTCTTTCCCTTTCGACTACCCAACTTATCTCGTGCAGTCTGACTCCCATACATCATCTACGCGGCATTCGGAGTTTGATATTCTTCGGTAAGCTTTGACGCCCCCTAGGAAATTCAGTGCTCTACCTCCGCAAGACTTGTATGAGGCTAGCCCTAAAGCTATTTCGAGGAGAACCAGCTATCTCCGGGTTCGATTGGAATTTCTCCCCTATCCACACCTCATCCCCACCCTTTTCAACGGATGTGGGTTCGGACCTCCATTGCCTTTTACGGCAGCTTCATCCTGGACATGGATAGATCACCCGGTTTCGGGTCTACTCCGACTGACTCTTGCGCTACCCTATGGGTATCGCTTGCCCTATTAAGACTTGGTTTCCCTTCGGCTCCATCCCTTAAGGACTTAACCTCGCCAGCCGGCGTAACTCGCCGGACCGTTCTACAAAAAGTACGCGGTTCATCTCATATGGATGTTCCACAGCTTGTAAACATATGGTTTCAGGTTCTTTTTCACTCCCCTCACGGGGTTCTTTTCACCGTTCCTTCACAGTACTATGCGCTATCGGTCACTAAGGAGTATTTAGCCTTACGGGGTGGTCCCCGCATATTCCCACAAGGTTCCACGTGTCTCGTGGTACTCTGGATCCCGCCATGTCATTTGTCTTTTCGCTTACGGGGCTTTCACCCTCTTTGGCCGGCTTTCCCAAAACCGTTCTGCTAAGACTCATGAATCAATTACGCGGTTCGAACCCCAGCGTGCACGCACACTGGTTTAGGCTCATTCCATTTCGCTCGCCGCTACTTTGGAAATCGAAGTTTCTTTCTTTTCCTCCGGCTACTTAGATGTTTCAGTTCACCGGGTTCCCTTCCTTAACTTATGAATTGGGTTAAGGATACTTGAGGTTTGCTCAAGTGGGTTTCCCCATTCAGAGATCTCCGGATCGTAGGATATTTGCTCCTCCCCGAAGCTTTTCGCAGCTTATCACGTCTTTCATCGGCTCTTAGTGCCAAGGCATCCACCATACGCTCTTTCTAGCATGACCAACTGAACTTGCGAAAACGGGATGTTTTGCTTGTTCTCACCGGTATAGCGTTACCGGCGTTGGCTTATAGGTTGTTTTTTGAATTCGTTTTCTCGAATTGGATATAATCTAAATGTATTTGGCATAACTGCCAAACATCATTCACACTAACACCTTTGCTTTTGCATTTGTGAAGTGTTCATTTAAATTACCTCGGATGTCTTGATTAAGATATTTATCTTATCATTTATTTCTTGTATGCGGTTTTCAAGGTACATGTTGACTGCTTTTTATCAGTCATTAGAAACCTGAATACTTAGCGAGGTCCCCCACGAGCTTAGTATGAAGATTGTTCTAAAGCCTCTGCTTTAAAACTTCCTCTATTCAAATCTCTAATCACTGGTAAAACCAGTTATCAGAACAGCACTGCCCTGCTGATTGGGTTGGCGTTGATAAGTTGTTGCTCATCCTTGCCTGTATCTATACCTAAAGACTCGGCGTAATCTTATCTTACGCACTCTGTCGTTTCAGGATGTTCACCTTACCTTTGCTTGGTGAACCACTTAAAAATCCAAACTCGACCTGCGCTTCGCCTGTTCTCATTAAGATTTTTAAAGTCTGGCGGCCACCTGCTCTCCCACACCGTCTCCAGTGCAGTACCATCGGCCGCTTAAGGCTTAACCTTCGTGTTCGGGATGGGTACGGGTGTTTCCCTCAAACGCGTCGCCACCAGACATTGCCATCATGGCTTTTAACAGCCTTGACAACTAAACAATAGACAACAATCCCTTACTCCTTTTCCGTTTTAGTTGGATTGCTCCAGACGAAAAAGTTTCTCTTTTCCTTAGAAAGGAGGTGATCCAGCCGCACCTTCCGATACGGCTACCTTGTTACGACTTCACCCCAGTTATCGGTCCCACCTTCGACGGCTCCCTCCTTTCGGTTGGGTCACCGGCTTCGGGCGTTACTGACTCCCATGGTGTGACGGGCGGTGTGTACAAGACCCGGGAACGTATTCACCGCGACATTCTGATTCGCGATTACTAGCGATTCCAGCTTCATGTAGTCGAGTTGCAGACTACAATCCGAACTGAGACGTTATTTTTGGGATTCGCTTGCACTCACGTGTTCGCTTCCCTTTGTTTACGCCATTGTAGCACGTGTGTAGCCCTGGTCATAAGGGGCATGATGATTTGACGTCATCCCCACCTTCCTCCAGGTTGTCCCTGGCAGTCTCTCCAGAGTGCCCACCCGAAATGCTGGCTACTGAAGATAAGGGTTGCGCTCGTTGCGGGACTTAACCCAACATCTCACGACACGAGCTGACGACAACCATGCACCACCTGTCTCCCCTGTCCCGAAGGAAAACTCCCATTACGAAGCTGTCAGGGGGATGTCAAGATCAGGTAAGGTTCTTCGCGTTGCTTCGAATTAAACCACATGCTCCACCGCTTGTGCGGGTCCCCGTCAATTCCTTTGAGTTTCATTCTTGCGAACGTACTCCCCAGGTGGACTACTTATTGCGTTGGCTGCGGCACCGAATGGCTTTGCCACCCGACACCTAGTAGTCATCGTTTACGGCGTGGACTACCAGGGTATCTAATCCTGTTTGCTCCCCACGCTTTCGAGCCTCAACGTCAGTCATCGTCCAGCAGGCCGCCTTCGCCACTGGTGTTCCTCCTAATATCTACGCATTTCACCGCTACACTAGGAATTCCGCCTGCCTCTCCGACACTCTAGCATGACAGTTCCAAATGCAGTCCTGGGGTTGAGCCCCAGCCTTTCACATCTGGCTTGCCAAGCCGTCTACGCTCCCTTTACACCCAGTAAATCCGGATAACGCTTGCCCCCTACGTATTACCGCGGCTGCTGGCACGTAGTTAGCCGGGGCTTCTTAGTCAGGTACCGTCATTTTCTTCCCTGCTGATAGAGCTTTACATACCGAAATACTTCATCGCTCACGCGGCGTCGCTGCATCAGGGTTTCCCCCATTGTGCAATATTCCCCACTGCTGCCTCCCGTAGGAGTCTGGGCCGTGTCTCAGTCCCAATGTGGCCGGTCACCCTCTCAGGTCGGCTACTGATCGTCGGCTTGGTAGGCCGTTACCCCACCAACTACCTAATCAGACGCGGGCCCATCTTACACCACCGGAGTTTTTACCACCAAACCATGCGGTTTTGTGGTCTTATGCGGTATTAGCAGTCATTTCTAACTGTTATCCCCCTGTGTAAGGCAGGTTGCCCACGCGTTACTCACCCGTCCGCCGCTCAGTCACAAGAATCCTCATCCGAAGAATCGTATTCAAGTGCTTCGCTCGACTTGCATGTGTTAGGCACGCCGCCAGCGTTCATCCTGAGCCAGGATCAAACTCTCGTCTAAAAAGCTTAGGTTTGGTCTTTCACAAACCTTAGCGTTTAGACGCTACACAGTTCTTAGCGAGGTTTCCCACGAGCTTAGAGCTGTGTAGCATCCTTTTCGTTTAATCTCGGTCAAGAAAAATGCTCGCTTTTTCTTTTCCCGTTATTACTGTTTATAAGGTTGGTTTTAAACTTCTGAACCATCCGGCTAAGCCAGACTTTTTCTTTCATTTAAAACCACGTTCTGAAATTTCTCTCAAGAAATTTTCAGGGTTGTTGTCTATTGTTTAATTATCAAGGTTCTTTGCTGTTCGTTGTTCTCTTGCGACAGCTATATTAGATTATCACATCTTTCGTCGCTTGTCAACAACTTTTTTCAAGTTTTTTCAAACTTTTTTTGCTGTCGTTCTTTGTATTTCTTTGCTCACCTGACAGCTCAATTAGATTACCATATATGTCATATATTGTCAACAGCTTTTTTTAATTTTTTTAAATATTTTTTATCTACCCGCCGGATAAGCAATTTCTTCCCCATATTTTGCGTACAAAATCCCGTCTATACTATAACAATAGGGATTCTCGTCTGCCACTTCAATGTACATAAGATTGGTAAAACCGTCAAAAGCTCCCTGTTCAATTTCGCATATATTCGCCGGAATATAGATTTCAAACACATCTTCTCCCACACCGCAAAATGCATCTGCCTTGATTCCGACACATTTTTCGTCTGAGGCAATCGCCAAAATCCCATCCATTAATACAAGAGAATCCGTAATTCCGACAATATATCCCTGACGATCTACAAGAAATCCGCCAATATCTCTGATTTCGTCAACTATATCCGTAACCTCCCCATCTTCTTGAATTGGCGGCGCATCAACAAGCGGAGCATCAACAGCAGCATTATCCTCCGGTTCTGCTATCCCTGTATCCCAGGAATTCTCCAGTGACCATATATCCTTTTCTGGCCACAGCTTCTCCGTCCAGCCAAAGTTCCATGAATCTACTTCTTCATCCTTTATATCTACCGTGTTCATCTGCTCTGGATACTCCACCCGACCTCTGATTCCTACGATCTGCCGATACTCCTCTATCATCTTCCCTGTCACGTTTTTCGAGTCCTGTCCACACATCTCCATGGGCGTATTGCCTGCATTTCCAACAATGGGTTCTGCCTCCCCATAAACCAAACCACAGCTTTTCATCATCGTCCCGCCATATACTCCAGTATCCTCTGACATTATTCTGAAATCTACCCCATAGCTTCTGATACAGCAGTACAAAAGCACTGAAAACACAATGAGCAGGCTTGCTCTGGCAACCCGCTCACAGTGTACAGTACTCACACCAGGCATCCTAAGTCTGAGAACCATCTCCATAACAATCTACTCCTCCAAAACTCACTTTTTTTGATTTCCGTTTACCATCTCCTTCTATCTTGATACTTCTTTCTGCTATATATGTCAAGTTTTTTTCCAAATTTTTCCAAAAAATATGTAACAGTTCAGCCTTCTGGCTTCACTGTTACTCATATATGCACCTCTTTATCCCAAACCTATTCAGACAGTTTCCTCTCAAAACGGTCCTTACGCGGGTCTGCCGGAATTTTAGTCGGATATTCCCCCTGAAAGCAGGCAGCGCAATAATCCTCACTGTCTATCAGTTTATCCAGCTTTTCTACTGGTAAATATCCCAAAGAATCTACTCCAATGATCCTTGCAATCTCGCCCATACTATGATGGCATGCAATCAGTTTTTCCTCTGAATCAATATCCGTACCGTAATAACAGGGATATAAAAATGGAGGGGCAGAGATTCTCATATGGATCTCTTTCGCTCCGGCATCACGCAAAAGTTTTACAATACGTTTGCTGGTCGTCCCTCTGACAATGGAATCATCAATCAGTACAACTCTTTTTCCATCAATTACCTTCTTGACAGGACTCAGCTTAATCCTGACCTTATCCAGACGTTCATTTTGTCCCGAAGAGATGAATGTCCTTCCGATATACTTATTTTTGATCAGCCCGATCCCGTAGGGAATACCGGATTTTTTCGCATACCCCAATGCCGCGTCCAATCCGCTGTCTGGAACGCCGATCACGATATCCGCGCATTTTGGATAGCTCTCTGCCAGTAATTCTCCGGCTTTCATCCGGGATTCATGTACGGATATGCCGTCTATAACAGAATCTGGTCTTGCAAAATAGATGTATTCAAAAATGCAGATTCTCCGTCTCTGTTTTTCACAGTGTTCCCGCCTTGATTCCACACCGTTTTCCGTAAATACCAGAATCTCTCCCGGCAGCACATCACGGATAAACTCTGCTCCTACCGCTGACAGAGCACAGCTTTCAGATGCAGCCACATATGCCCCGTCCGCCGTCTTTCCATAGCAAAGCGGCCGGAACCCATATGGATCTCTTGCCGCAATCATCTTTGTAGAAGAAATCATCACCAGCGAATAAGCGCCTTCCAATAAATTCATGGTATTGCTGACTGCTTCCTCAATGCTTGGCGTCACAAGCCTTTCTCTCGTAATCACATAAGCGATGGTTTCTGTATCACTGGTTGTATGGAAAATGGCTCCCGATAATTCCAGCTTATCGCGAAGCTCCAATGCATTGCTTAGATTCCCATTGTGCGCCAGCGCCATCTTTCCTTTCTGGTGATTGACTTCAACAGGCTGGCAGTTATTTCTTGTATTTCCTCCGGTTGTTCCATATCTTACATGTCCCACCGCCATATTTCCCATCGGAAAATGGGTGAATGTATCTTCAGAAAATACTTCACTGACAAGTCCCAGATCTTTATAAGAAGAAAATACGCCGTCATCATTCACAACAATCCCACAGCTCTCCTGTCCTCTGTGCTGCAGGGCATACAGCCCATAATAAACAATGCCTGCCACATTTCCTTTTTGGGTACCCATCACTCCGAATACACCGCATTCTTCATGAATAGCCATAACCTCATTCCCTCCTGCTATATAGAGTATTCTGCACAAAAGTCGCAAAATGTCCTGACTTTTATTCCACATCCTGAAGGGCGTCAAAACCTTCTTCACCGGTTCTTACTTTTACCACATTTTCCACATCATAAACAAAGATCTTTCCATCTCCAATGTGTCCTGTGTAAAGTACCTTCTTCGCTGTGTCAATCACCTTGCGGACCGGAACGGCGCTGACTACGATATCCACCTGTACTTTTGGAAACAGATTCGCCTCAACCTGTACGCCGCGGTAATATTCCGGTTTACCTTTCTGAATCCCGCATCCTAAGACATGGGATACTGTCATACCAGTAATCCCAAGCTTCATAAGCGCATTCTTTAATGCTTCAAATCTGGATTCCTTACAGACAATCTCAATCTTTGTAAACTTCGGAGTTCCTTCTTCAAATGCAGGAACTTTCTTAACAGGGATCGCTTCCGCAACCGGAATATCACCGGATACCGCCACAGGATCATTTCCCTCTTCAATATACTCTGGAAGCATTGCAAAACCTGCATATGCAGAAGGGAGACCATGTTCTGCCGCATCAAGGCCGGCCATCTCTTCTTCTCTGTCTGCACGAAGACCCGCAATCGCTCTGATCACAAGAAATGTAATCGTTATAGTAACCGCCGTCCATGCTGCGACACTGACAAAACCGATAAGCTGAAGTTTTAATAACTCAAAACCGCCGCCATAAAACAGACCAGTTAAAGTTTCTCCCGAAGCATTTGCAATACTGTATCCAGGAGCCGTATCTGTAGCAAATAATCCGACTGCCAGTGTACCCCAGATCCCATTCATGCAATGCACTGCAACTGCTCCGACCGGATCGTCAATACGAAGTACATGGTCAAGAAGCCAAACACCAAACACGACCAAAAAGCCTGCAACTACTCCAATCACAACCGCACCGAATGCATCCGTCACATCACACGGCGCTGTGATTGCCACAAGTCCTGCCAAAGATGCGTTCAGACACATGGAAACATCCGGCTTTCCATATTTTATCCATGTAAAGATCATACAGACAACTGTTGCAACAGCCGGTGCGACTGTTGTTGTCAGGAATATAGAACCAAGCTGCGCAATAGAAGTTGCAGCCGCACCATTAAATCCATACCAGCCGAGCCAGAGAATAAACACTCCAAGCGATCCAAGTGCAATGCTGTGTCCCGGAAATGCATTTACTTTCAAAACTTTTCCGCTCGTATCCCTGGTAAATTTTCCGATACGGGGACCAAGAATTTTTGCACCGATCAATGCGGAAATACCGCCTACCATATGAATCGCACAGGAGCCGGCAAAATCGTGGAAGCCAAGCTGCGAAAGCCATCCTCCTCCCCAGATCCAGTGTGCTTCGATCGGATAGATCAGCGCAGAAATCACACCGGAATAAATACAATAGGAAAGAAATTTTGTACGTTCTGCCATTGCACCGGAAACGATGGTCGCCGTTGTAGCACAGAATACAAGGTTAAATACAAAGCTTGAAAAATCAAACTCTGCATATGCCGTAAACAAATCGAATCCTGGCTTTCCGATAAATCCAAACAAGTCTTCTCCCATCAGCAAACCAAAGCCAATCAGTATAAATACTACGGTTCCAATACAAAAATCCATCAAGTTCTTCATAATGATATTTCCTGTATTTTTTGCCCTGGTAAAACCTGCCTCTACCATTGCAAAACCTGCCTGCATCCAGAACACTAATGCGGCTCCAATTAAAAACCAGACTCCAAACACTTCGCCGGATACTGCTTCCTGCACAAGTTCTTTCATAGCTTCATCCATATTTTTTTCCTCCAATCAGGTTAAATTTATCAACTTATTTTACGCCAAACAGTAAATTCTACGTCTTCCGCACCTGTAAGCCGCATCGCTGTTTCTTCCAATTCATCGGTCTTGACCGCAATCTGTTCTTCCAATCTTGCAAGTTTTTTTAGAAGTCCCTCCCATCTGGACTTAAGCTCCGGCATCCGTACATTCTTTTCATCCAGCAAATGCGGCATACAATCCGGTGTTGTACGGTAAAGCGGCTGGAATACTTTACATCCAAAAAATCTGATACATTCTTCATAATCCCACTCCTTCCAATTTGAAAATAAAAAGGCAAGGATGGCTTTCATGACGCTTTTCCCTGCGCCGCAAAAGACCCCCTTGCCTTTTATATCAAATCGTGTATTTTCATTTGTAAAGTAAAAAGCGTCTCTGAGAACTTCATCTCAAAGACGCCCTTGCCTTTACATGTTGGATGATACACCCTTTAAAATCATTTGTCAATCCTTTTTTAATTTTTCTATCGTTTTTAAGTAACAGTTCAGCCTACCGGCTGGACTAACTGGTATTACACCGGCTAAAATATAGCCGGTGTACCCATAAATAATTTCTTCAGCGCGTCTATGGACTTCCGTTTCATGGCACCTTTTGACTATGTGAAGGCTGAACTGTTACAAAAATATTATTAATCCGCCATTCGCAGCCGTTCCACTACACTCTGCTTCTCAAGATTTTTAAAACAGATATATGGAATCAAAACTGCAAGCGCCAGTAAAAAGGGCGTACATCCAATCAGCGGCAGCAAGGTAAACCGGAACGTAGAATAACCATCCGCCACCAGCGCCCGCACAAGCACACCGACCACAACGACGCTCAATACATAAGAAACCGCCAGTGTCATACCTGCATAATAAAGCCCTTCAAAGGTCAACAGCCTGCGAAGCTGCCGCTTCGTCATTCCCACACTCTGAATCATGGCAAATTCCTTCTTTCTGGAAATAATCGCTGTAACCATGCTGTTGACAAAATTCAATATTCCTACCAGCGCAATTACAACACTGATTGCGTACCCCGTCACAGCAGAGGAACGGGTTTCCGCTTCGTACTGTTCTTCGATGGACTTCCTTGAGACAATGTTCATTCCCGCTGCCTTTGTCTGCTGGTATTCCTTAAGAAGCTCGGACGCACTCTTTGTCTGACTGTCGGCTACATTGAAATAAAATTTCCTCAGATTGCTTTCCTGCCATAACTGGGTAAATGTATCCGCCGGAATCACCAACGGAATATCGAAGACTGCCCTGGTTCCCTTTACCATCGGACTTAACGGAAGCAATACTGCCATGACCGTAAATTCTCTGCCTTCTATCTGAAGCTTTTCTCCCACAGAATAAGTGGGAAGGAGTTCTTCTCCTTCTGCCGACGGACCAATGGCAAGGACATATTCTCCGCCTGCGAATTTCTCTGCATCATATTCTCCTGCCGCCACATACTGCTTGTCAACAGCCGCCTCAAGAATCAATCCGTCAGCTCCGTAGACCGTATGAACAGCCTCGCCGCCAGAGAGCATCTCGTCGTATTTCTTCTTCCATTCCGAAAATGTAGGGTCAAAGGAAGCAAAATCCTCCAAAGTTTCCTCTGTATAAAAAGTCTTGAAGTTCTCACAAGCCTGTTGGCTGACAGGCATACTTATCTCGCGGCTGTACAGGCGTCCGGTTTCCTCAAGTCCCTCCAGCTTTGAAATATCCCCAATCAGGCTAATGTCAATCGTAGGGCTTGCCGGGTCATAACCGCTCACACGTTCATTTGTCGCATCGTCAATCTGAAAATCTGCCGCCGCATATTCAATTAAATATTTCTCCATATCAAAACTTGCATTTTTTGCATAGAAGAAGCTCATCAAAACCATCCCAAGGGTCAATGAACCAACCACTAGAACCGTCCGCTTCCGGTTGCGCCAGAGATTTGCCCACGCCATCCCAAAAAGCGACGCGCCGTTTTCACTCTTTCTGCTTTTTCTCTTAGAACCACCGTCCCGATCCGTATACCTAAGAGCCTCCACAGGGGAAACCTTTCCCGCCGCCCGCGCAGGCAACAGGCAGGAGGACAGTACAGTGGCCAATGCAAACAAGGCCGAACCAATAAAGATGATGGGATTTGCGGAAACCAACACATCCATCTCTGGACTGGAAACCAATATTGGAAACAGCCGAATCCCAAGCAGATAACCAAGGAGTAGCCCCGCCGGAATCCCTGCCAACGACACCAGGCACCCTTGTCCAAGTATCATCCTGCGAAGCTGCCTCTTCGTCATACCCAGAGTCTTTAGCTTTCCATAAAACTGAATATCCGAGGCAACGGATATTTGGAATATATTGAAGATAATCAAATATCCGGCAATGAATACCAGCGCCATCCCTCCATACATAGAAAGATTTTCCGTCAAAATACTCTTCTGGACCTCATCAGAGTATGCCAGATTCATATTGAACTCAAGCTCATTTAGCCCGCAGTCTGAAAGAACCTTTGCCGTTTTTTCCTCAATATTTTTCGTATCACTGAAGGAAATACCCGTCATACGCATACCGCAGAACTGACCGTCCTGAGGTTTTTCGGCGCCGCCGCAGGCTTGTAGGGCGAATTCCTCACTAACCCACGCCATACTTGCATAGGTGGAAAGGTTTCCCTCCCAGAAGCCGCAGAGGGTAAAGGTACTCTCCGTCATTTCATCGGACTTATAATCCTTCTTCCACATAAGGGTCACCTGTTCTCCCAGCTCACAGTCGCCCCCAAGCCTTTGAAGGGTCAAGGTGTCAAGGGCAATCTCCCCGCTGTTTTGCGGCATCCTTCCCACAGACGGATAAGCGAAATCATCCCTTGCATACTGTTCGCTAGCATAGCGAATCTCCACCTGTCGTCCGGCAATACTCTGATTCTCGGCTACCCCTACCACAATACTCCTTCCAATTTTCTTCACATCCGGATGCGCCGCGATTTTTTCAATCTGGTCGTCTGTAATCTCCTTGCAGGTTGCATGAGCGCTGGTGCCGGACTGGTGCAGATACATTTCCGTCATAGTCTTTCCCAAACTCTGGGTCAGAGTAAACAATGTGGTAAACATCATCGTTGTCATGATAACCGCCAGTACTGCCACCAGATTCCTGCCTCGGTTCTTTTTAAGGCTTCGCATCGTCAGTATTCCTACCATTCCCTGCTGCTCGTTTGCTGTCTTTTTCATATTCTTCACCGCCTTACTCACAAATCCTGCCGTCCTCAATCCGGATACAACGGTCTGCCTGGGCCGCAATCTCCGGATTATGGGTAATCATAACGATTGTCTGGCTGTATTTCCTGCTTGTAACCTTCAAAAGCTCAATCACCTCGTCGCTGGTGCGGCTGTCTAAGTTTCCAGTCGGCTCATCCGCCAGCACAATCGCAGGCTTCCCTGCCAGCGCCCGCGCAATCGCCACCCGCTGCTGCTGCCCGCCGGACAGGGTGTTTGGCATGTTGTAGATTTTTTCATCAAGACCAAGCAGGGAGATAATCTCTCGGATGAATTTTCTATCCGGTTTCTTACCGTCAAGGCGGATCGGCATGGTAATGTTTTCATATACATTTAAAACGGGAACCAGATTATAGTTCTGGAAGATAAAGCCAATACGCTGGCGGCGGAAAACCGTCAAATCTTCGTCGTTTAGCTTCCCAAGTTCAAAATCGTCCACTCGTACGCTTCCAGAGGTTGGGCGGTCCAGACCCCCAAGCATATTGAGAAGAGTAGATTTTCCGCTTCCGGAGGTTCCGATAATCGCCGCGAATTCTCCCTGCTCTATGGAAAGATCGATACCCTTTAAGGCGTTTACCACATTTGGCTCTTTTCCGTATTGCTTCGTAAGATTTGTTGTGCTCAAAATACTCATAACAGATTCCTCTTTTCTATATTTGCTATGCAAATATCCTACGTCATTTCCCCGATTTCCGCCACATGAAATGATTAAACTAATATCTATGAGGTAAAATCTATTATGTAAACCTATTTACTCCGGAATCGGAATCATAACCTTAAGCACGAATTTCCCGTCCCTTGCCTTTACCGTACACTGGCCGTCATATTTTTCTACCGCCTTCTCAATATTGGACAGTCCAAACCCATGAAGGAAGGCATCCTCCTTGCTGGTCTTACGTTCCCGCGGCAGCTCCATCATCATATTATTCTCCACAGCCACCACCAGCATATCGTGAATTCGGGACGCCTTTGCCGTAATAAGCCGCATACTCTCAGAGAGCTTCTCACTGGCTTCAATCGCATTGTCCAGGGCATTTCCAAAAATAGCGCTGATATCCAGAGGCTCCAGAAAGTCACTTGCCTCAAAGCGGATAACTGCCTGAAAATCAATCTGCTTCTCTCTTGCTTTTTTCATCTTATCTCGGATAATGATGTCCAGGAAATCATTTCCCGTATGATAGTAGGCTTCATAATCCTCTATTTCCTCCCTAAGCTTCTCTATGGACGCCCCCACCTCCTTGGAATGGCCCTCCTGGGCCTCAAGCACAAGCAGGTGGTTCTTCATATCATGATAAATACTCCGCACCCGTTCTTCTTCGCTGACTTTATCGTGCAAGTATGCAAGCTTCATCTCCAACTCCCTGGCTCCGTATTCGGTTTTCAGGGAATTGCTGATATAAGCCGCCAGATAAATACCCCCAAAGCTGGAAAATATGGCCGCCCCGCAGATAGGATATACGATGGCCATCTCCTCCGGCATAAAATAGATAATCGTGAAAATAGATACCACAGGGGCAAGCAGCAGGATATCCACCAGCATCCACATGCGCGGAGTAAGCTTCTTCATAATCTGAAGCAGATATTTCCGCAAAACTATTGACGCAGCCAGCCAGAACAACATCCTAAGAAGGAGAAAGCAGGTATGGACAAAGGTACTTACAAGCCAGGTTTCTCTAGTCCATCCGTCATAGGTATAACCCGGCGCATCAGTCAGCCTAAAAAACAGCCTTGACCCTGTATCCTCCATGAGATAATTCACTGCGATCACAGCCGGATAGAATACCATCACAGCCGTCAGCTTTTCCATCCATCCGCCCTTATAAAACAGTGCAATATACAGGATAAATCCAACCAGAGGCCAGAGAAGCCCCGCTAGATCGTTGGAATATACCACAACATTAAAAAGCATAGGACATATCAGAAATGCCCCAATCTCCAATACAAAAGGCTTCCTCATAGGCAGAAAAGTACGAAGCATCCGGAAAATGACCAATGCATTTCCCCACAGTAAGAGAAAAGAAATCAAATCCAGTAATCTAATCATAGCCTGTCACCCCAGTATTCCGTCAGTTGCTCCATAAATTCCTTTCGTTTTGGCTGGCTGATGGTCAGTGTCTCTCCCGTTATCAGAGAAATCTCCAATTTTTTTACCCCCTTCACATAGGACAGATTCACCAGACAGCCGCTGTGGCACCGCACAAAGCCATGGGGCGCCAATTCCTGGGCCACCTCCTTCATACTCTTGTAGCAGATAATATTTTCCTGTTCCGAATAGAACAGTAGGTTTCGGTTAAATGTCTCCACATACCGGAGGCTATTCAGCAGGATTTTGTATTTACCTGAGTCATTATTTACAACGATAAACGGGCTTTCCTCCTTCTGCCGGCGGGAAAGGAATCTGTCCAACTCTGATTTCAGGCGGGCGTATTTCAAAGGTTTGATTATGTAGTCCAACGCCTGGTACTTGTACCCTTCCAGACCATACTGGGTTAAGGTGGTCAGAAAGATAATACCCACTCCCTCATCCAGCTTACGAAGCTGCTTTGCAGTCCTAAGCCCGTCTAAGAGCTTCATCTGGATATCCAGGAAAATCAGGTCGATGGTGGTATCGTATTTCTCAATCAGCTCAAGTCCGTCGTAATAAACGGTAATCTTAATCTCCACGCTTTTTTCCAGCCCGTATTGTCTGATTAATTCCTTTAAGGAATCCACCAGCGCAGATTCATCGTCACAGATTGCTATGTGTATCATAATCTTTTATCTCCTTACTACAGTCCGACGCTGATTGCCTCCCCCACGCTCTTTACGCCGATTATCTTTACTCCGTCCACCTTCCCTACTGTTTTCACGGATACCTCTGGAATCACACAGGTAGTAAAGCCAAGCTTCTTCGCCTCCGCCACCCTTTGCTCAGGCATGGATACGGCCCGCACTTCGCCGCTCAATCCCACTTCCCCAAATACGATTACCTCCTCCGCAATGGGACGATTCTTGTAACTAGAGACAATGGCCAGCACAATTCCTAAGTCCGCCGCAGGTTCGTTTAACCGGATTCCTCCGGCAATATTTACATAAGCGTCATAACCGGACAGAGGCAGCCCAAGCCTTTTTTCTAGTACTGCCATCAGAAGATTAACTCGATTATAGTCTAATCCTGCCGCCGTCCTTCTGGGCATCCCAAAATTCGTCTTACACACCAATGCCTGAATCTCCATGAGCATGGGCCTGGTTCCTTCCATGGCACAGGCCACCACAGAGCCGGACGCGTACTTTGGCTTTCCGCTTAACATGAACTCAGACGGATTCTTAACCTCTGTAAGCCCCTCCTTTCGCATCTCGAAGACGCCAATCTCATTGGTAGAGCCAAAGCGGTTTTTCACTCCCCGCAGAATCCGGTAAGAGGCATGGCGGTCCCCCTCAAAATACAGGACCGTATCCACCATATGCTCAAGCACCCTGGGGCCTGCAACCGTTCCTTCTTTTGTCACATGCCCCACGATAAAGATGGAGATATTCAATCCTTTCGCAAGCTGCATGAAAATATTAGTGGACTCCCGCACCTGGGATACACTTCCCGGCGCAGAACCTACTTCTTCGTTGTACATGGTCTGGATGGAATCGATTACCACCATATCCGGCTTTTGCTGCTCAATGATTCCCCGTATGATATCAAGGCTGGTCTCACACAGAAGATACAGATTCTCCGTAAACTCTCCCATCCGGTTTGCCCGAAGCTTAATCTGTTTTAAAGATTCCTCGCCAGATATGTAAAGAAGCTTCCGCCCTGCCCCAGAGAGACGCTGACAGACCTGCAATAGCAGGGTGGATTTGCCGATTCCAGGATCGCCTCCCACCAATACCAGAGATCCCTTTACAATCCCCCCTCCCAAAACCTGATCCAATTCCTCGATACCGGTTATCATTCGGTCGTCTTCATCCGTCTCAATACTTGACAAGGTTACAACTTGGGCATCCCTTCTCTCTTTTACCGTCTTCGCTGCCGCCGGCGTTACCTTTTCCTCCACGAAAGTATTCCATTCCCTGCACGCCGGACACTGTCCAAGCCATTTCGACTCCTCGTGTCCGCAATTCTGGCAGAAATATACGTTTTTCTTTGCTTTTGCCATGTCTGCTTCTCCTTTATATCATTAACGCTCAAAAAAGGGCCGCTTTACGCAGCCCCTATTTCTTAAATTTTACTCTTAATGCCTGTATCTACAGTCATTATGCATTATTTTCAGTCAATCCAGATTACTTTCTGACTACTTTAACTGCTACCCGACGATTGGGCTCAAGCTCCGCACTGACGCTTAACTTCCCGCTTAAGTTCGTCTTCATAACCCCAACGTTCGCCTCATCCAGATATACCTCGTATTCGCTGTCTGCCCCAAGCTCCAGCGTAAACTGTGCATCCTTCATACCAGATACCTGAAAAGAAACCTTATCTTCATCCGCCTGAAAATTCTCCACAGCGGTTCCCGGAACCGACTCGTATACAAACATGCCGTTCTTTTCTAACTTTGTAATCTCAGCAAAAGTCTTAACTTTGTATATGTCGCCCTGAAACTCGTATCCGTCCAGCTTCGTCTTGCTTGCCAGCGTATAGTCTCCAAAACTAAGGGTTCCATCTTCTTCAGTCTTTAACAATTCTTTTACTGCTGCCATATTTATCTCTCCTCCTGAGGTTCTTCTTTTGTACCCCTATTATATCTCAATTTCGTCTGAATTTGTAGTCTTTGGCATAAATTTTATTTCTTTTTTAGACAGTCCGATCACCACTTCCGAATCCCTTAAAATCTGGCCGTTTAGGATTGCCTCAGCCAGTCCGTCCTCCAACTGGTTCTGGACTGCACGGCGAAGGGGACGTGCGCCGTACTTTTGGTCTGTCCCTGTCTCTACAATGTGCTTCTTCACAGAATCACGGATGTAAAGTCGAATGCCAAGCTGTTCTTCCGCCCGCGTTGTAAGCTCCCTGCACAAAAGCCCCACAATCTTTTTCATCTGCTCTGTGTTCAGCGGATGGAATACCAGAATCTCGTCGATTCGGTTTAAAAACTCTGGCCGGAAGATTAATTTAATCTCCTTCATGACATTGCCTTTCATCCGCTTATAGTCTCCAGCCGCATCCTCCTTAACATTAAAGCCAAGCTTCTTCGGGTCAATAATCGTCTGGGCTCCTGCATTGCTGGTCATAATAATCACTGTGTTACGGAAATCTACCTTTCGCCCCTGAGAATCCGTGATATGCCCGTCATCCAGCACTTGCAGAAGAATGTTGAACACATCCGGATGGGCCTTCTCAATCTCGTCAAATAAGATCACGGAATAGGGCCTGCGCCTTACCCGTTCGCTCAACTGCCCGCCGTCGTCGTGACCGATGTATCCCGGAGGCGCCCCAATCATCTTGGCGACGCTGTGCTTCTCCATATATTCCGACATGTCTACCCGTATCATAGACTCTTCATTTCCAAAAAGGGCTTCTGCCAGCGCCTTTGACAACTCCGTCTTTCCTACGCCGGTTGGCCCAAGGAACAAAAAGGAGCCAATCGGACGTTTCGGGTCTTTCAGTCCCACTCTCCCTCTCTTAATCGACTTCGCCACCGCAGTTACAGCCTCATCCTGTCCAATCACCCTCTGATGCAGTACCTTCTCAAGCCGGTTAAGCCTGGCGCTCTCGGTCTCTGCAAGTCTCTGCACCGGAATCTTTGTCCATTGGGAAACGACTTCTGCAATATCCTCCTGCGTCACTGCAAGCTGCCTTTCCTGATTCTTCTTTTGAAAACGCTTCTTTATCTGGGAAAGCTTCTTCTCTGCTGCCTCCTGCTCTCTGTGAATACGGGATGCACAAGAAATATCTCCGCTGCGGATTGCTTCCTCCAAGGCATTAGTCAATTCCTCAATCTCCGTCTCCATCTCCACAATATTCTCCGGAATCTTAAATCCTCTAAGGCTTACCTTTGAACATGCCTCATCCAGTACGTCAATGGCCTTATCCGGAAGAAATCGGTCATTCACATACCGGTTAGCCAGTTTTACCGAAGCCTTAAGCGCATCATCTTCAATCTCTACATGATGATGAGCCTCATATCGCTTCTTAAGTCCCTTTAAAATGTCAAGACAATGTTCTTCTGTAGGTTCCTCCACCGTGACAGGCTGAAACCTCCGTTCCAGAGCCGCATCCTTTTCAAGATATTTGCGGTATTCTGTAATCGTAGTCGCACCAATTAACTGCACCTCTCCCCTGGCCAGGGACGGCTTCATGATGTTGGACGCATTGATGGCCCCTTCCGCGCCTCCTGCTCCTATAATTGTATGCACCTCGTCCAGAAACAGGATGACATTGCCAGAAGACTTTACTTCCTGCAAAAGCCGCTTCATCCGTTCCTCAAATTCCCCTCGGTATTTTGAGCCGGCAATCATTCCCGCCAGGTCCATCGTCAGAATCCTCTTATCCTTCATTCCCTCCGGTACGTTTCCCGCGGCAATGCGAGCGGCGAGTCCCTCGATTACAGCCGTCTTCCCAACGCCTGGCTCTCCCACCAGACAAGGGTTATTCTTAGTCCTTCTGCTTAATACCTGGATTAGACGGTTAATCTCCTCCTCTCTTCCGATGACAGGGTCAAGCCTTCCTTCCTCCGCCTGTGCGGTCAAATCTGTTCCGAACTGCTCAAGCATTCCTTCCCGCTTCCTGCCGCCCTGAAGCATCTCATCCTGATACTCCTTGGGGTCGCCTCCCAGGACTGAAAAAATGTCCTGATATAGCTTCTGCATATTTATGTTCAGTGTCAGGAGTATGCGGGTCGCCACGCAGTCCGAATCCCGCATAAGGGCAAGCAGCATGTGCTCTGTTCCAATCTTGTCTGAGTGAAAATGGGCTGCCTCCACCTTACTCTCCTCCAGAATATACTCAAGCCGCGGACTGGTCTCAGGATGATGGGCTAAAGCTGCCTCCCCCACCGGACATACCAGCTCATCCACCACTTTGCGGATACTTTCCTCCTCTACCCCGTTCATTGCCAGCACCTGCCCTGCAACACCGGTATAGACCTCCCTAAGCCCAAGGAGGAGATGCTCTGTTCCGACGTAGGGGTGATTGAGCTTCCTTGCCGTATCCCTCGCTATCTTCAAAACCTTATTCGCCTGTTCCGTATAATTCATGAATGTTCTTTCCTTTCCTGCCGTTTGCACTGTTTCTTCTATTCTTAATTTTACAGTCTGCCATATTCCTCGTATATCTCGTCTACCAGGGCATGCACTTCCTCTTTGGAAATGTTCTTACACCTTCCCCTTGCCAGCAGCACACGAAGCTGCTCCTTCATCTCAATCAGAGCCCTTGCCTGGTCCATGTCAATAGCTATGACCGCGCCTCTCCTGCGGTCAAGCTGGATAAAGCCCTCCTGCTTTAAGACCGCATAGGCTTTGTTCACAGTATGCATATTGATTCCCACCGTATTCGCAAGCTGCCGGACGGAAGGCAGGGAATCCCCCTCTCGAATCAGGTTCATGGCTATTCCCATGATAATCTGGTTCTGAAGTTGGACGTAGAACGCTTCATCACTGTTAAAATCAATCTCTATCAGCATTAGTATCACCTTTTCTTCTATGTCTGATTCTTTTGTTATAGGCATACTATAACATAAATAGAGAGAGCTTACAAGTTATTTTCTTACATTCACAACAGGCTCTCCTAATATCACTGTATAATATTTCAGGGTATATTTAAAAATATATTTTTAAATATACCCTGTTATACTGTTATGTCTAATCTAAAATGAATTTTTTATTTCTTTAGTTTACAAGACTTTTCACATCCACGTACTCATATCCTTCAAAACTATCCGCCACATTCTTACATGTAAGCTTCCCGTCATAGGTATTGATCGCAGAATAAATCGTCTCGTTCTCCCTGCAGGCCTGCTCAAGCCCCTTATTTGCAATCTGCAATCCGTAACTTAATGTTGCATTGGTCAGTGCAATGGTAGACGTCCGCGGAACTGCCCCCGGCATATTACCCACACAGTAATGCACCACCCCATCTACAATATAGATGGGAGCATCATGGTAAGTCACCCGCGTTGTCTCGCCGCATCCGCCCTGGTCAACGGCAACATCCACAAATACAGCGCCCGGCCTCATCTCTTTCAGATACTTCTTCTTAAACAGCTTCGGAGCAGCCTTTCCCGGAATCAGCACTGAACCGATTACAAGATCCGCCTCTTTGACCGAATTCTCAATGTTGGCGTCATTGGAAGCAAGGGTCTGAATTCTCGCTCCGAAAATGTCGTCCAGATACGCAAGCCTCTGAAGATTCACATCCAGAATGGTGACATTGGCTCCCATACCTACTGCAATCTTGCAGGCATTGGTCCCCACAGAGCCTCCTCCAAGGATGACCACATTCGCCTTGGGGGTTCCGGGAACTCCTGCAAGAAGAACCCCTTCCCCGCCATAGATCTTCTCAAGGTACTTAGCTCCCTCCTGCACGCTGAGGCGTCCGGCAATCTGGCTCATGGGCGCAAGAAGGGGTAAGCCGCCGTTTCGATCCATCAGCGTCTCATAAGCGACTCCCTTCACCTTTGAGGAAAGCAAAGCGTCGGTCTGGGGCTGGTCAGCCGCCAGGTGAAGATAGGTGTAAAGAATCAGCCCTTCATGGAACAGAGGATACTCGTCTGGCAGCGGCTCCTTCACCTTAATCATCATCTCTACCGTGTCCCATACTTCTTTCGCCGTATCAAGCAGCGTCGCGCCTGCGGCTTTATATTCCTCATCCGTAAAGCCAGAACCTGCGCCTGCACCCTTCTCAATATAAACCTGGTGTCCTGCATTCACATAGCTTTTCACATTGTCCGGTATCATCCCTACACGGAACTCATTGTTTTTAATCTCCTTAACGCTTCCAACTTTCATCTTTGTCTACCTCCATACCATAATCGATTTAACCTGCTCTCGGAGTTGGTCCTTCACACCTGTCACAAATTCGATCGAAATGCTTCCTGCTCACAGGCATACTCCGTCCGCATATAGAATAATATTTTTCATTAAAAATAATAATGAAGAATATTATTCATTTTCTTTTCAATAATACTAACATACGTCAGAAGATTATTCAACAAAAGTTATTTTTTTCACAGACTCTTTTAACTTTCTATAAAAAAGCTAAATTGTATTTACAATTTCTCTTGCATATTTCTGCCATTCATGCTTAAATCATAGTATGATTCCTTTTGGAATATTTAAACATATATTTACCAAATCGTGAAAACTTCGGAGGTACTCTATGAGCGAACTGAGTGAATTAATCCATAATGCCAATCTGACCAAGACCCAGAAAATGATAGCCAAATACATTCTGGACCATTCTGCCGACGCCTGTTTTATGACTTCTACCGAAATTGCCCTGAAACTAAACGTCAGTGAATCCTCTGTCATTCGTTTCAGCAGGTCCTTAGGCTTTGGCGGATTTATGGATTTTCAGAAAATGCTGAGAAAAGAATATCAGGACAAAGTCTTAAGTATATCAAGCTCCATCACCGTCCCCGCCCAGCGTGTGGCCAAGCGTGCGAAGCTTGAGAGGAATTCAGATTATATCAACCGCCATTTTAAGAACGCCGTCCAGAATCTGGAAACTTTGTTCACCACCAATACATTAGCGGCCTTCGAGGATGCCGCCGACGTGATCGTTGCCGGCAAACGCAAGTATATCGCCGCCTCCCGCGGCAATGCATGTCTTGGGGATTATTTTCTCCTGTACTTAAAACATATACTGCCTCATGTGTCCTCCACCAACACCGCTGCCTTAAGTCCCATTGACCATATGTGCAACATTACAAAGGAGGACTGTCTGATTGTTTTCAGTTTTCCCAGGTATTCCTCCCTTGACAGAGTGACTACGGAGATGGCAAAGGAAGCAGGCGCAAGTATTGTAGTAATCACGGATAAGCCCAGCGCTCTTTTGGCCCAGTATGCCACTGTGCTGATTACCGTTCCGGTTGACAGCAACGCATTCTTCAACTCCCTGATTGGCCCCCAGTTTGTGGCCGAGATTCTGCTCGATACCATCAGCCATAAGGTGACTGGTATTGAAAAGCGTTTGAAGAAGATTGATAAATACCTTGATAAACTGGGAATATACTAAAAATCGGGGTTGTCGGGCCATGACTGATTCCTGTCATCTCCCAACAACCCCGTTTTTCCTATGCCTCATCAATCGCCTTTCCAATATCATGACGCATATATTTATTGTCGAATTTCACCCACTTCGCCGCCTCATAAGCGTTGGCCCTGGCTTCCTTCAAATCCTTCCCTTTCGCCGTAACGCCGAGCACACGGCCTCCGTTTGTCACAATCTGTTCCCCGTCAAATTTCGTCCCTGCATGGAAGCAGTAATATCCCTCATGCTTCTTAAATTCCTCCAGCCCGCTAATCGGAAGTCCCTTGTCATAAGCCACAGGATACCCTTCGCTGGCAAGAACAACGCAGACTGCGGCATTGTCTTCAAACTGCAGGTCCACCTGATTAAGAGTACCGTCGATACACGCCTCCACCACTTCGATAATGTCGTTCTTCATTCTAGGCAGGACAACCTGAGCCTCCGGATCTCCAAACCTGGCATTGTACTCCAATACCTTAGGCCCTTCCTTTGTCAGCATCAGCCCAAAGAAAATCACTCCTTTAAAGGGTCTGCCCTCTGCTTTCATTGCGTCAACGGTAGCCTGGTAAATATATTTGTTACAGAACTCCTCCACCTCCTTGGTGTAGAAGGGGCTTGGCGAAAATGTTCCCATCCCTCCGGTATTTAGCCCTGTATCTCCATCGCCTGCGCGCTTGTGATCCTGAGCCGAAGTCATGGTCTTAATGGTATCTCCGTCCACAAAGGACAGCACAGACACCTCGCGGCCCGTCATGAATTCTTCGATTACCATCTCATTTCCTGCGTCGCCAAATTTCTTGTCCAGCATGATGGTTCTGACGCCCTCCTTCGCCTCCTCAGGGGTATTGCAAATCAGCACGCCCTTTCCAAGAGCCAGCCCGCAAGCTTTCAGGACAATGGGGAATTTTACCGTCTCAAGATACTCAAGCGCCTTGCCCGCATCGGTAAAGTTCTCGTATGCCGCCGTAGGAATCTGGTATTTTTTCATCAGGTCTTTGGAAAATGCCTTTGAGCCTTCCAGAATCGCCGCATTCTTCCGCGGTCCAAACGTACGGATGCCTGCTGCCATAAGCTCGTCCACCAGTCCGCCTACCAGCGGGTCGTCCATACCTACAATTACAAGGTCTACTTCCTTTTCTTTGGCAAATGCAACGATTTTATCAAATTCCATGGCGCCGATAGGAGCGCACTGGGCATACTCTGCAATTCCTGCATTTCCAGGAGTACAGTATATCTCGTCCACCTTCCTGCTCTTCGACACACAATAGGCAATGGCATGCTCTCTGCCGCCGCTGCCCACAATCAACACCTTCATCTTTCACTCTCCTCCATTCTCACATGAAATAACAGCCAATCCATCTCTTACCGACACCCTCCCATTGGCAATCAGATTAATCGCTTGCGGCAGAAGCTTCCACTCTGCCTGCTCCATCACCCGTTTCTGAAGAACCTCTGGGGTATCTTCTGCCTTTACCTCCACAGCTTTCTGAAGAATAATCGGACCAGTATCCGTTCCTTCGTCTACAAAATGAACGGTGGCGCCCACTACCTTGACGCCTCGTGCAAGCGCTGCCTCATGTACCTTCAGCCCATAGAACCCTGTTCCGCAAAAAGAAGGAATCAGCGACGGATGGATATTAATAATCCGGTTCCTGTATTTTTCAATCATAGCCGGCGGAATCACAACAAGAAAACCAGCCAGGACAATCAAGTCCGGCTTCCATGAATCCACGGCTTCCATAAATTCTTTGTTAAATTCTTCTCTGGAAGCAAAATCCTTGGGTGAGATGCATCTACCGGCAATCCCGTGTCTTTTTGCCCGCTCAAGGGCAAAGGCATTCTTATTATTGCTGAGCACGCCTGTGATTCGAGTATTCGTAATCCTACCCTCCTCAATAGCATCAATGACTGCCTGTAAGTTCGTTCCGCCTCCTGATACAAGTACCACTACCTCTAGCATAACGTAACTCCCTTTTCTCCTGCCTCAACATGGCCTACCACATACGGCTGCTCGCCTGCCGCCTTGATTGCCTCCAAGGTTTTCTCCACATCCCCAGACTCAACAGCAACAACCATTCCCAGACCCATGTTAAACGTGTTATACATCATCTCCTCTGAAATCTCTCCCTTCTTAGCCAGAAGTTTGAAAATAGCGGGGACTTCGTAACTGCCCTTCTCAATAACTGCCCTCGCGCCCTTTGGCAGCATTCTCGGAATATTTTCATAAAAACCGCCGCCTGTAATATGGCTTACGCCTTTGACCTTAACGCCGCAGTCCTTAATGCTTTTTAACGCCTTCACATAGATTCTGGTAGGCTCAATTAACGCCTCTCCCAGCGTCTTGCCCAATTCCTCATAATATGTATTAAGGGACTCCTTCGTCATGTCAAACACCTTGCGCACAAGGGAGAAACCGTTACTGTGGACGCCGCTTGACGCAATACCAATCAGCACGTCCGAAGGTCTGATATTTTCACCATTAATCATCTCCTTCTTATCCGCAACGCCAACCGCGAAGCCGGCTAAATCGTATTCCTCCTCTGGCATAAGTCCCGGATGCTCTGCGGTCTCACCGCCAACCAGCGCACATCCGGACTGCTTGCAGCCTTCTGCCACACCGCTTACAATGGCCGCAATCTTCTCTGGATAATTCTTCCCGCATGCAATATAATCCAGAAAGAATAATGGCTCGCCGCCTGAGCACACAATATCATTCACACACATTGCTACCGCATCAATACCGATGGTATCATGCTTGTCCATAATAAACGCAAGCTTTACCTTGGTTCCGCACCCGTCTGTTCCTGACAGGAGAACCGGCTCGTCCATCTTCTTGATTCCGCTTAAATCAAAGGCGCCTGCAAACCCCCCAAGACCTCCTAAAACCTCCGGCCTCATAGTCTCCTTTACATGCTTCTTCATCAATTCTACTGATCTGTATCCGGCTTCGATATCCACTCCAGCATTCTTATAATCCATATCTTTGTCTCCTTATCCCTGACTTATGAAATAATCCCAATACCAGCTATCCCAAATACGCCTCATATCCAATCTCATCTAACTTTGCTGCCTTCGCCTGGACCGTCTCCTTCATCTCCCTGGAATAATCCTTAAGCTTGTTCAAAAGTTCATCGTCCGACGTGGCCAGAATCTTCGCCGCAAGTATGGCTGCATTCATACCTCCGTCAATGGCAACCGTTGCAACGGGAATTCCCGGCGGCATCTGTACGATAGAAAACAGAGCGTCCTCTCCCGCCAGATTCTTCCCCGACATGGGCACGCCGACTACCGGCATAGGGAATAATGCCGCGCACATCCCCGGCAGATGCGCCGCCATACCTGCTCCTGCGATAATCACCTTCATACCTTTTCCTTCCGCAGCCTTAGCCCACTCAAAAAATACATCCGGCTCACGGTGGGCAGAGATAATCGTCATCTCGTAATCAACCCCTAATTTCTCCAGCATCGCAGCCGCCTTGCTCATGACCTTAAGGTCTGAGTCGCTGCCCATTACAATTCCTACTCTTGGCATACCTTTTCATCCTTTCTTATTTCTGTATATTTTTATGGGTTCATAATACCTTATTTGTCTCCATTAATCAATGGTTCATTTAGAATCTCCGTCCCTGCAAGCACGAATCTTCCGTCTTCAAGAATGGCAAGCTTGCAGCCATCCCTGGTAATTACATCAATCCGCTTCAATTCTTCATAGGGAATGGTAATATCCGTGTGGCACTGATAATAGGCTTTTGACACATCTTCTTTGCGCAGGATGGACACCGAATTATCCTTGGCTATAATCTCCTTGCCGTTGGGATTAAACACCCTGACCTCCTCACTCCAGCTATAGCAGGTATCTCCTACTGCAAAATGGGGACCCATTTTCTCAGCAATGAGGATCGTAAGCTTCTCCTCAATCCCATACTTCTTTGCCGCCACATATGCCGTGGTATTCGTTCCAATGGCAAACTCACCCAGAGGCAGCGTGGGATGCTTATGGAGAATATTGTCGTAAATATATTCCCTGTTCTTATTCTCCTCGTCAAAATTGGAGCAGCGGTAATCCTGAATCATCCCATCTTTAAATGTAATCTCCAAATCCTGATACTGTAATTCATGCAGATATACCTTACTGACATGAAGGACTCCGTTCGTCCCCTCAAGCACAGGAGATGTGAAAACCTCTCCCACTGGAATATTTACATCCGCTACACAATTTTCAAACGCCGTCTCCTTTTCGGGATTGTCAATCTCATGAATTCTGACCTTAAGGTCCGTCCGATTTTTGCCTCCTCCAAGGATATGGACGTATTCCCCTTGATCCAGCGCATCAATCATCGCCTGCTGCACCTTCTCATAAGTCTTGGAATCCAGGGTATTGATTCGGATAATTTCGTCAAAAATCTCCTCATACTTCTCCCCAATCTCCGGCACAGGATAGGATATAATGGTAAAGCTGCGTTCATCCCCTCGGATATACTGGTTCATAATCTGGCCCTGGCGGCTGTAAAACTGAACCTGCAGCTCCTCCTGTTTCTTCGTAAGCTTAATTACCTCCTCCTTCTGTTGGGGTATAAAGGGTTCTTCCCCAAACATGTCTATACATGCGGGTCCGGCATACTTGCCCGCCATCTCCTTATGATGCTCAAAGGTTGTCTTTATTACCTCAAGCTTCCTTTCCACGAACTTCTTATCCAGGAACAGTGCCTGGTCATTTCGGTGGTCATACTCAAACTGCTTGTTGGCGATTGCGCCGTAATAACCCACCTTCGACTGTCCTCGCTTTGTCAGGACACTGACTCCGGCACGATAGAGCACCGGCTGTAAGCCCATTACTTTAAAATTCTGGATCGCCTGTCTAACCACACGCTCAAACCCAAGGACATAACGGATATCTACAACCTCTTTTTTTGACAGGTCCTTACCCGTATTGACAAAGCCCTTCCGGTAGCCTTCTGTGTAAACGTCTGCCATCTTCTGGATTACCTCTTTCGGAAGCTCTAACAGATGCCTTGCGGTACGCAGTTCATTTTCACTGATATATTCTCCAAACTGATACAGATAGCGCAAATCCTCAAGTTCACAATTCTGAACCATGTCAACGGCAAAGGATTCAGACGGGTCAATCTGTACCCTAACTCTGTCCGCGGCAAATACATCACAGTAATCACTGGCATACCAGTAGATACTCTCCTTAATCCGGTCCGCCTCCGGCTCTCCTGCCTCAAACTGATTATAAATCTCAATCAATAGTTCAAACAAAATATCAAGATATTCTGTCTTCTGCTCAAATACGTACGCAATGCATCCCCGAAGCTCTGTATAGAGAAAGCTTAGAAGCTGTCCATACTCCTCTCCCAACTGACTGACAGCGTATGCTGGATTCCCATAGCTTGTCCCGTATGCATCGGGCAAAATATCCTCATACAGCCGATGATTCCATTCTTCAAGTTTGGCAAGCTCAAGCTTCTTGTAAGTTCCGTCTGCAATCAGAGCCTTAACCTCATGAATCATCAAAACAAACTCTGCCGTCTTTTGGAAGAATTCCCGAAAGGGAGCCTCCACTGTATCCTCAACCATCATCTGTCGGATACGTCCCACCGCCAACTCGTATCTTTCGTCTATCATAATGAATACCCCCTTACGTCATCTGACCAGCCCTCTTGTGAAAATGGCTGCAAGTCCCAGAAACACCGTCATATTGATGCCAATCCCAACCTTACATGTTATGTAATTCTTCTCCCGCTCTTTTAGCCCGCGGCTTCCAAGCCAGACGCCGATTCCTGCAAGAGCGATGGTACCCAGGCCCACGAACCCAAGCAGCATACCAATCTCTCCCTTTTCTCTGTAAGAGATGGATACCATCAAAAACAACAGAAGAAGAACCACAAAAGCATAGCAGCAGGAGTAGATTCCCTTCCTCGCATGGCGGGGCTTTGCCTGCCCGTACTTTGTAATTCTCTTTCGCTGCTTCTCCCTGGCTTTCGCCAAAGCTTTTGCCCTATCTTCTTCTGTAACAATCTTTCTTCCTATTAACATATCTTCTCCTTACTGCCGCACAGACTACAAACATAACATAACCCGCAAGCCCTCCTATGGTATTCAGCAGAAGGTCATCCACATCGAAGCTTCCTACCTTCGTGATTAGCTGGAATGTCTCCACGCAAAGACTCAGTCCAAAACTATAGAACACCGTAGAAAAGAAGCTTCTGTACCTGCTGGCCATAGGCATAAAGAACCCAAACGGCATAAAGATGATTACATTTCCAAACAAATTCGTAAACATGGCGAACATTCCTACTTGATCCCGATAATTCCAGAATCTCTTAATCTCCTTAAAGAGCACAAGGTTATAGTGGTATTCCTCCATCTCCCCTGTTCGTCCGTACCAGTCCGAAAATATCAAAAAATAAATGATAAATGCAATATATAATACAAATAATATTTTCCCTAAAAATCGGATTCTCTTATTACGCTTAAAACTCAAATATCAGGCTTCCTTTCTATCCAAACTTTAACTCAGGCTTAAAAAGTAAGTCCCCGCTTCTCTTTCAGCAGACGCGCACCGCCTACAATCGTAATAACTCCTGCCGTAACTCCCACCAGCGCTACAATAATGCCAACCACAATACCTGATATTCCGGCAAAATTCATCGCCTTATATGCCTTCTCGTTCATAGATTGCCCCTCCTGCTTCCTTTGACTCAATCTGTACAGCAGACAGATTGACAAGCTTATCGTCACATTGTTTATCTTACGCCATACGTTTTATAATATGCGTCGATTGCCCTTTTTAATGTATCATCAATGATAATTCTTCCCTGACATTGCCTATTATACAGATAATCCACCACCTCGTCCATGGTTACAATCGCCTTTGCCGAAAAACCGTACAGCTCAGTAATCTCGTCCAGAGCACTCTTCTTACCGCCCTTTCCAACCTCCATACGGTTCAGAGATACCATCAGCCCCTTAATCTCTATATCGCCCTGAGCCTTAAGTATTGGAAATGTCTCCTCGATGGACTTCCCTGAGGTGGTTACATCCTCAATAATTACCACCTTGTCCCCGTCCTTAAGACTGCTTCCAAGCAGGATGCCCGTATCGCCATGGTCCTTCACTTCCTTGCGGTTTGAGCAGTATCGAATGTCTTTGCCGTATAATTCACTAATCGCCATCGTCGTCGCCACACTCAATGGTATTCCCTTATATGCCGGCCCGAACAGTACGTCAAAATCAAGCCCATAATTATCGTGTATCGCCTTAGCATAGTATTCTCCAAGTCTGCGAAGCTGGGTGCCGGTCACATATGCACCGGCATTCATGAAAAATGGGGATTTTCTCCCGCTCTTTAATGTAAATTCACCAAATTTTAATACATTGGATTCTACCATAAATTCTATGAATTCCTGCTTGTATTGTTCCATGATGTAAAATCCTCCCTTATCTCTATTGCTTTTGCGTATATCAGATTCTTCTGATATTCCGGCAAATCAAAATCTCGCCCATTAGCCGTGTTTATCATATGCATGGAGTTATCCAAAGCTCTGTAGAAGTCGTCTTGACTCCCTTTCATCTCAAACCTGCCAAAGAGACACGCAAACATTTTTGATTCCCCATTCAACAGATACAGCCTGTGGCAATCCTCTATATTCTCATCTACACACGTGATATTCTCTGGGTTCTCTGCGTGAAATGCTGTACTCCACTCCTTAAGCGCCTTCTCCCGCTCTCTTAACAGAACCTCTAATTCTTCATTGACCTTAGATAACTTTACTTCTGCTTCCTGTAATGTCATTCGTCCTCACCCCCTAATCTTAAGAATCTGAATCTTAACTCTAAACCCTTTTATTATGCCTGAACTGCGCCCACCAAGTCTTTCACATCTTCCATATGATTTTCTTTCAGATACGCCTCAATCCCTTCTATAATCTCCAATGTGACTGTAGGATTATGGAAATTCGCTGTACCCACTGACACGGCGCTTGCCCCTGCCAGCATCATCTCAATGGCATCCTCGGCGCATGCAATCCCGCCCATGCCTATAACCGGAAGCTTCACCGCCTGGGCCGCCTGATAGACCATGCGTACAGCAATGGGATGGATGGCCGGTCCAGAGACGCCTCCGGTCTGGTTCGCCAGCGCAAATGTCCTCCTTCGGATATCAATCTTCATTCCAGTCAATGTGTTAATCAGCGATACCGCGTCTGCACCGCCTGCCTCCACAGCCTTCGCCATCTCTCCAATATCCGTCACGTTCGGGCTAAGCTTCATGATTACCGGCTGCTTCGCATACTTCTTAACCGCCCTGGTAATATCCTGGGCCGCCTTGGGATTCTGTCCAAAAGCAATCCCACCCTCCTTCACGTTAGGACAAGAAATATTAATCTCCAACATATCCACGTCTTCGTTTCCAAGGCGCTCTACCACCTCACAGTAGTCCTCCTCGGACCTTCCGCAGACATTTACAATAATCTTCGTATCATACTTCCGAAGAAACGGTATATCTCTCTGACAGAAAAGCTCAATTCCAGGATTCTGCAGACCTATGGCATTCATCATACCGCCGCAGGTCTCCGCCACCCTTGGCGTTTGGTTCCCCTGCCATGGAACACTGGCAACCCCCTTCGTCGTCACGGCTCCAAGCCTGCTGATATCCACGAAATCTGCATATTCCGCGCCAGAGCCAAAGGTTCCCGACGCCACGGTTACAGGATTCTTCCACTCCACTCCCGCTATATTCACTGTCATATTCATCAGATTTCCACCTCCGTTGCCAGAAATACCGGACCATCTTTACAGATTCGGGCATTATGCACATTCGTGTGATGGTCGCGCTGACTCGTACGACAGACGCACCCAAGACACGCCCCGATTCCACATGCCATCCTCTCCTCCAAGGAAATATAGCATACTATCTTTTTTTCTGCGGCATATTCCTTAATTGCCCGTAACATAGGAGTCGGACCACAGGCGTAAATCACATCCGCACTCAAGCCATTTTCACGGATCGCGTCCAATACATTGCCCTTCGTTCCCACGCTTCCGTCCTCCGTGGAAATGTAAAGCTCGCCGTTTTGCTCAAACTCTTTCTTTAAAAATGTCTGTGCATCCCGATATCCTGCTACAATCTGCTTCTTTTCGCACTCAATCTCCTTGGCCAGCTCTAAGATTGGGGGAACGCCAATCCCCCCGCCCATTAAGAACACCTTCTTCCCCTTTGCTTCCTCCACCGGAAATCCATTTCCCAAGGGCCCAATCACCGAAATCTTATCACCAGCCTTCATCCGAGAAAACTGCTCGGTTCCCGTGTTCTCTCCCGTCACACGATACACCACACGAAGTCTTCCATTCTCCTTATCAATCTCACAAATACTGATGGGTCTTGGAAGCAGCCTGCCAGAATCGTTGGTATACATAGACAAAAACTGTCCGCATCTTGCACACTTAGCCGCCTCTGTCTCAATCCACATACTAAAAATCCCATCCGCAATGGATTCCTGGGACACTACCTTCCCAATCTCTTTCTTCATCTTCGCCATGTCTGTCTCTCCTGCTTATACTCCACTGTCAAATTCCTGTCCTTTACTGCTATTTGCGGCACAAATATCTATCGCCAAACATAAAAGGCTTAACGAAGGTTAAGAGCCTCTATGATATCTGCGGCCATGTCCTCGACTGCTGCCCGTGAGGCTTCTGCAAATCCTTCCTCCCCATACTTTCCATACTTCTCCTGCTTGTATGCCGCGATAATTCCACGGGAGGAATTTACAATGGCGCCCAGTCCGTCTTCATTAAAGAAATGTGCCAAATCCTTGCCCTTTCCGCCCTGGGCGCCGTATCCTGGTACAAGAATGTAAGCCTTAGGCATAATCTTCCTGAGAACTTTTCCCATCTCTGGGTAGGTAGCTCCCACGACTGCACCCACATAACTATACTCGTCTCCCATCAGCTCGTCTCCCCAGGCGGCAACCTTCTCGCCCACCAGCTCATATAAAGGTCTTCCGTCAACTGGCTGGTCTTGGATTTCCCCACTGGACGGGTTTGACGTCTTTACCAGCACAAAGATTCCCTTCTTTTCTTCCCTGCATACCTTTATAAACGGATTTATTCCGTCAGAGCCCAAATATGGATTCACCGTGGCAAAATCCTCTCCAAAAGGAAGGCAGGACTTACTTCCAACCTGGACGTGTCCCAGATGGGCGATTGCATAGGCCGCCGAGGTAGAGCCAATATCCCCGCGTTTGACGTCCCCGATTACCACCAACCCTTTTTCCTTACAGTAGTCCACCGTCTTTTTAAACGCCCCAAGTCCTGGAAGCCCAAACTGCTCATACATGGCAATCTGGGGCTTTACCGCCGGAATCAAATCATAGGTCCCGTCCACGATTGCCTTATTAAACTGCCAGATTGCTTCTGCCGCGCCCTCAAGCGTCTCTCCGAATTCCTGAAAAGCTTTATCCTGTACATGCTTTGGCACATAATCCAGCATGGGGTCCAGACCAACCACAATGGGGGCTTTTGTTTTCCTGATATTTGCTACTAATTGATTAATCATATGCTAATCCTCCTGTTTTTGCATACCGTCCGTTATAACCATCGAATCCCGCCATTTATATCCCTACTTGCATTAATCCGACAAAGTATCGTATACCACCTTACCGTCCACAAGGGTACACACCACCTCGCCCGTCACTTCAAACCCGTCAAAAGGTGTATTCTTCCCCTTTGACACAAAGGTATTCTTATCAATCTTATAGGTTCTTGTCGGGTCAAAAATCACAATGTCGGCCGCCTTCCCCTGGGACACGCTTCCTCTGTCTGAAAGCCCAAGAATCTTCGCCGGATTAGCGCTCATCTTCTCCGCCATATCCATCATACTGAGAACCCCCGTTTTTACCAATGAGGTAAATGTAAGGGCGGCAGACGTCTCAAGACCTACAATCCCGAAGGCTGCTTCTGCCATGGACTTGTCCTTTTCTTCCCTGGCATGAGGCGCATGGTCTGTGGCAATCACATCCATTACCCCGTCCTTTAATCCCTGACGCAGCGCCTCCACATCCGCCTTGCTGCGAAGCGGCGGGTTCATCTTGTAATTCCCGTTATCCTCTTTGATATCGTCTGAGGTTAAGATAAAATGATGAGGACACACCTCCGCTGTCACAGAAAGTCCCTCCTCCTTGGCCAGACGCACCATCTTCACACTGTCCGCCGTAGAACAGTGGCACAGATGAAGCTTAACGCCCGTCTCCTTGGACAGCAAAATATCTCTGGCAGTAATCACATCCTCCACAGAATTGGTGATTCCTCTTAGTCCAAGGCGTTTGGCGTTCTCATCTGCATTCATGACCCCATTCTCTACAAGGGTCTGGTCCTCACAGTGGGCAAACACCGAGATTCCACACTCCTTGGCAGCTTTCATTCCCTGCCGGTATAGAGAAGTATTCATCACAGACTTGCCGTCCTCGCTGACTGCGTGGCAGCCTGCCTTAGCCATTCCACAAATATCCGCCAGTTCCTCTCCCTTCTGCCCTTTCGTGACAGCTCCCAACTGGATTACGTGGGTAAGCGCTTCTCCTTTGGCACGTTCATGGACACTGGCAACCTTCTCCCCGTCGTCAATGACAGGATTCGTATTTGGCATGGCGCACACAGTCGTCACACCGCCCTTTACCGCAGCCCTCCCCCCTGTAGAAAGCGTCTCTTTGTATTCCAGTCCCGGATCTCTGAAATGCACATGCAGGTCAATAAGACCCGGCAGCACATAACAGTCCTTGGCATCAAGCATCCGGTCTGCATCTTCATCTATATGTTCTGCGACCTTTTCGATTCTCCCATCCCTAATCAGCACATCGTAACAACCGTCCATTCTCGTAAGCGGGTCAACCACATGCCCGTTCTGAATTAAAATCGTCATATTCCCTGTCCTTTCTTTATATTGTATCTTATTTTATCATATAGGGCCAAAAAAGGGAATGATAAATATCATTCCCTACATCTTCTCCCGCAGTACCTCCATGGCTTTATCAAGCTGGTTATCCGCCTCAGGTTTCTCCTTATTTTCCTCGTACTCAACCTCCACGTCCGGCGTAATCCCCTTGCCATGAATATTTCTCCCCTTAGCCGTAAAATATTCGGCAATGGTCAGCTTCACGCTGGTTCCGTCTTTTAAATCGAAAATCTGCTGCACAACTCCCTTGCCGTAGGACTGCGTTCCTACAATCGTACCAATCCCATAATCCTGGATTGCACCTGCATAGATCTCTGATGCGCTGGCGCTGTTTCCGTTCATCATCACAACCAGAGGCAGCTCAAACTGATGTTCATCATCCGAGAATTTCTCATCCTTGTTTCCAGCCTTATCCTTGGTGTAAACGATAAGCCCCTTTGGAAGCATTAAGTCCAGAATATCACACACTGTATCGTAGTTTCCGCCCGGATTATTCCTAAGGTCTACGACAAGACTCCTCATCCCCTGACTCTCAAGTTCTTCTAGCGCCTGCTTATATTGGTCATAAGTCACAAGGTCAAACTCGGAGACAGCTATATACCCAATACCGTCATCCACCATACGGTGCGCCACAGTCTGGGCCTGAATCGTATTTCTCACAGCCGTAACCGTAATCTCCTCATGGTCTTCACCCCGATATACGGTAAGCCTCACTTTTGTACCTTTATTACCTTTAATATGGGTCACGACTTCTGACAAGTCTTTCCCTGTCACCTCCAGGTCCTCTACTTTATACAAGATATCATTGTCCTTAAGCCCCGCCTCCATGGCAGGAGAACCTTCATAGATTTGTACTAGGGTCACGATACCTGTATTGATATCTTGGCTCAGAACAGCGCCGATTCCGTCATACTCACCCTCTGTCGCCTCAATCATCGCCCTTGTCTCGTCTTCATCATAGTACACGGAATAAGGATCCTCAAGTCCGCCTATAAAGCCCTTGTAAATCCCTTCCCGCAGTTCCTCCTCCTGAACGTCTCCCATATATGCCTGGTCAATCAATTTCTTAAGCGTCCCAAGCTTTCCTGACGTATTCTCAGAAGTATTCTCGCGGCTGTATGCCTTAAGCCCGCAGGACATTAGCCCTGCAATCAATAATATAGCAAGGGCGCCGCAAAGCGCCCCCTGCATAAAACTTTTCTTATTCTTCATGTGACCTCAACCTTTTTGTTTTGCTGCATCCCATGGACTCCCCAAAGAATGGAAACCCTAAATCCCTATAAATAGTTGCGCGGATTCACCGGTGTGCCGTTTTGCATAACCTGGAAATGCAGATGAGGGCCTGTGGACTGTCCTGTAGAGCCTACGGCAGCAATGTTCTGTCCCTTGCTCACCGTCTGCCCTTCCGACACATACAGCGCGCTTGCATGCATATAATAAGTCTGCAATCCGTTACCATGATTGATTACGACCCAATTTCCTGCACTGTTACTGTACCTGGCAGTTGTGACTGTTCCGGCTGCCGCCGCATAGATGGGAGTACCTGTAGGCGCCGCCAAATCCATTCCCTTATGGTTATTGCTTGCTCCGGCAATGGGCGCCTCACGCCATCCAAATTCACTGGAAATCCGAGAGTATCCAGGACATGGATGAGTAAACATTCCATTCCCCGATACCACTGAAGCGCCTGCGCCGCCGCTTACGTTCCCACCGGCATTGGACTGAGCCTTGGCAAGCCTTGCCAGTTCCTCTTGCTTACGCGCCGCCGCTTCTGCCGCTTCCTTCAACTGCTTAAGCTTCTCCTGAGTCGCACCCAGATCCGCGCTAATCTTCTCAAGTTCTTCTTCCTTGCCCTCAACCAGCTCATTTAACTCCTCCTGCTTCGCAATCAGGCTGTCCTGCATGGTTTCCAGCTCTGCATATTCCGCCTTCAGCGTTTCCTCCTGCTCGGCAACCGCCTGAACAATCTGCTGGAACTCTGTCAGCATATTTCTGTCATACTGAGAGATCGTCGTAATGTACTCCGCATTGTTCAGAAATTCCCCAATACTCTTGGACTCGCACAGAATCTCAATAAACTGTGAATTTCCATTCTCATACATGTACTTGATTCGCTTTTTCATGCTTTCGTACTGATCATTCTCGTCAATCTTTGCCTGGACAAGTTCTTCTTCCTTCTCGCGGACCTCGATCTCCTTGGCCTCAATCTTCGCCTTCGTCTCATCCATCTCCGTGAGAATCCCATTCAACTGCTTCTCAAGAGACTCCTTCTCCCCTTCTGCCGCCTTCTTCTGCTCCTCCAGCTCCTTGGCTTTCTTCTCTGTCTCACTGATCTCTGATGCATCCGCGTTGACCGCCATTCCAAAGCAAAGGATAAATACCATCAGAAGACTGACAATCTTCTTTCTAAGTATCATATGTCCCCTCCAATTATTTTATACATGCTCTTATACTTTCAAATGCTTGCGAATCGTAAAGAAACTTCCTATAAAACCGATTCCCACTCCCAGCGCAATCCCCACAGGAAGCAGCGTCTTGTACACGTCAAACACCGGAAGAAAATCTACAATATTGTTCAGGAGGCTGAACTTCGTCATAATATATGTAACAGCCTTATCATACATAAAGTACAAAAGTAAAAGGGGAATCACGGCGCCAACCACACCAATCAGCAGACCTTCAATTACGAACGGCGCCCTTACAAATCCGTCCTTTGCCCCTATATATTTCATAATCGCAATCTCCTCACGCCTTACCGTAATACCCATGGTAACCGTATTACTGATTAGGAACACAGAGACAGCAAGCAAAATGGCGATAATTGTAACGGAGACATATCCCACCAGCTTATTCACACTGGTCAATGTCTTAGCCACAATATCTGACTTATTCACTTTACGTACCCCCTGGAGGCTCTTGGCAAACTCAACCACATCCTTCTGCTTCGACACATCAGCCATGTATACTTCATAGTTATCTGAATTGCCAAGAGGATTATCAGACTTAAATCCATCTGCAAGGTCTACGGACTCTTTAAAATAATCGTCCTTAAACGTCTCCCACGCCTTCTCGGCGCTGACATAATTTACCTCAAGAACACCTTCCGCATTCCTTAACTGATCACCAATCTTGTCCTTTGCCGCCTGTGTGGTCTCCTCATTAAAAAATACGGTGATGGCCACGCCTTCCTCCGCCTTCTTCACAATGTAGTTAAAATTCACCACAATGGAAAAGAACAGTCCGAACAAGAAGATACATGCCGACATGGTCGCGATGGACGCGATGGAAAACATCTTGTTTCTTCCTATGTTCTTAACCCCTTGTTTCATAGAATATCCGAATGTACTAATTCTCATTTTTATACCCACCTTTTTTCTCGTCGCTTACAATGACTCCCTTTTTCATTGTAACAACCCGCTTCTTCATTGCGTTCACAATCTCCTGATTATGTGTGACAACCAGCACCGTTGTCCCTCTGTCGTTAGCCTCCTCCAGAAGCTTCATAATCTCCCATGAATTCGTTGGGTCCAAGTTACCGGTCGGCTCATCCGCCAGAAGAAGGGCAGGCTCATTCACGATGGCCCTGGCAATGGCAACCCTCTGCTGCTCTCCACCTGACAATTCCTTGGGAAATGACTTATATTTCTGTGCAAGACCCACCAGTGACAGCGCCGCCGGAACCTTCTTCTTGATGATTCTGGTAGGCGTCTCCGTAACGCGTTGTGCAAATGCAATATTATCATAAATATTCCTGTCCTTCAACAGCCGGAAATCCTGGAACACAACTCCAATTCCCCTCCGGTACATGGGAATCTTACGCCGCTTCATCCGGTTTAAGTTCTGCCCGTTGACAACGATTGAGCCGGACGTAGGCGCAAGCTCCTTCATTATAAGACGGATCAGCGTAGACTTTCCAGAACCGCTGTCCCCCACGATAAATACAAATTCACCCTGCTCTACCTTAAGATTCACGCCGTTTAAGGCGGCAACCCCTTTTGAGTATTCTTTCGTTACTTCTTTTAATTCAATCATACTTTCCTCCTGGTGATTAATACTCCATCGATTCCATATATTTCATGTATCTGACAACCATTAGCGCAATCTTAAATGTAATGGCGTCTTCAAACACTCGCAGATCAAGCCCCGTACTCTTCTGCAGCTTGTCGAGCCGGTATACCAGCGTATTCCGATGGATATATAATTGTCTGGATGTTTCAGATACGTTCAGATTATTCTCAAAGAATTTGTTGATTGTGGTCAGCGTCTCCTCATCGAAATCATCTGGCGATTTCCCCTCAAAAATCTCACGTATGAACATCTTACACAGTGGGATTGGCAGTTGATAGATTAAACGCCCAATTCCCAAAGTACTGTACGCAATCACGCTTCTGTCCCCAAAGAAAATCTTGCCAACATCCAGCGCAAGCTTCGCTTCCTTGTAGGACTTTGAAACCTCCTTAATATCATTCACAATCGTTCCATATGCAATCAGAACGCCCTCCTCTCCGTCCTCCAAAAGAAGGGTATATAAGCTCTGTGCTGTCTTCTCTAACTCTGCATGTCCATCACTTGGCTCTAACTCCTTTACAACTATAATATTCTTCTCATCCACCGCCGTCACAAAATCCTTTGCCCGATTCCCCAGAAGATTGCGTACATTGTCAAGGGCATTGCTGTCTTTTTCATGCTTGGTCTCAATAATAAAGATAACACGTCTGACCTCAGTGTCAATATGTAATTTTTTGGCGCGGTTATAAATATCCACCAACAGCAGATTATCAAGCAGAAGATTCTTAATAAAGTTGTCCTTGTCAAACCTCTCTTTATATGCAACCAGCAGATTCTGAATCTGGAAGGTTACGATCTTCCCCACCATATAGACATCATCGCTGCCGCCATTGGCTAAAAGTATATATTCTAACTGGTGTTCATCAAAAATCTTAAAAAACTGATTCCCCTGCACAACCTGGCTGTCTGCCGGGGAGTCAACAAATGCGACCACCTCTTCCTCATAATTACGCTGCTCTGAGAATGTCGTTGCGAGAGATTTGCCGTCTGTGTCCATGACACAGAAATCAATCCTTGTAATTCCTTTCAAGCCTTCAATCGTATTTTGAAGTATTTGATTAGATATCATATTCTATATCCTCCCCTCATTTCAATATGCATAATTCACAACAAAAAAAGGGCGTATCTGGCTAAAATGCATATCACTAGACTCTATATTAATATATATAGACAAAAAAATAAAGAGGAAATCACACATTTTTGTTAATTTACTCAAGTTTTAAGAAATTCTTTCGATTTATGTTCATGTACATAGTGACGAAAACTTATCCGGCGTCCTCTCTTGCCAGAATAAAATATTGCCGATATAATTATAGTAAAACAAGTAAACCCTGCATCGATTTATTTTAGGAGGAATATAGGCATGGGACTATTTTTAAACACCACAATTCCATATGATTCCTACAAGATTACCGCATCTGACAGATACTTTGTTGATAAAACCGAACTGCTTGCAGAGCTTATTCCTGCTCTCGGTACAAGTCAGCGTTTCTTATGCATCACAAGGCCCCGCCGATTCGGAAAAAGTGTCATGGCGAATATGGTGGGAGCGTTCTTTGGAAAAGCTGTCGATTCCTCAGATTTATTTAGCAAACTAAAGATTTCTTCACAAGAGATTTCAGAGAAGCTAAAAAAATCCGCCTGTAAAAACTATCAGGAGTATCTAAACAGCTATAACGTCATATATATTGATTTCAGTGAGATACCGGAAAACTGCGCTTCATACCTTACTTATATTAACCGTATTCTCCATGGGATTAAAAAAGATTTAAACCTGCTATTTCCGGAATCCTGCCAATCGCCAAATACTCAGACGGCTCTGATCTAAATATGTTTGTTGAATATAATATGGCGACTGCCAAGCGCTTCAGCAAATACTTTGGCTTCTCCGACTTTGAGGTGGACAATCTCTATGCAGCCTATCTGCAAACCTCAGAAGGGCCGGAGTTTACCCGCGACGACCTGCGTATCTGGTACAATGGTTACCATACTGCCGGCAACGAACAGTTATATAACCCCCGCTCAATCGTATGTGCGCTCACCAATCATCAGTTAAGGAATTACTGGACCAGCTCTGGAACCTATGATTCCGTATTCCGTTATATTAAGGCTAACATCGATGGGGTTCAGGATGACCTTGTTCTTCTTTTTGCCGGCGAGGGAATCTCGTCAGACATTCAGGAGTACGCCACAACCTCCATGCGGCTTAAAACAAAAGAGGAAATCTACTCCGCTATGGTTGTCTACGGCATGCTGACTTATAAAGACGGCAAAGTATTCATTCCAAACCGTGAGCTGTCAGAAAGTTTTTCTTCTATGATGAAAAAAGAAGAAGCTCTGGGATACATCTACCAACTGGCAAATGTTTCAAAAAAGATGCTTACTGCCACATTGAAGGGAAATACACGGGAAATGGCTGAAATTCTGAAATATGCACATGATACAGAGTCTCCTATATTTTCTTATAACAATGAGCTTGAATTGTCCGCAGTCGTGAACCTTGTCTATCTGGCGGCGCGGGACAGCTACCGTGTCAAACGCGAAGATAAAGCAGGGGAAGGTTACGCAGATTTTATTTTCTATCCTGACCAGAAGGATATGGACGCCCTCATTCTTGAATTAAAGGTTGATGGCACTCCTGATGATGCAATTCAACAGATTAAAGATAAAAAATATGCGCTTCGCTTCAAAGGCAAGTTGGGCGAGACTCCCAAATATACCGGCCGTCTTCTTGCGGTGGGAATCAGTTATAACAAAAAGACAAAAGAACATTCCTGTAAAATCGAAGAATTATAAAAAGGGCAGACGTTCTGGTATACACAGATGCCAAACAGCAAATCGGGGCCGCTGGAAAATCTCTTTCTCCAACAACCCCGATTTATATATATCTTGCAGAAGTCTTATCTGCGTTTACTCTTCTCAATCTCTTTTTTGAAGATTCGCTTTATAAAAAACTGGGCCAGCCGGCACTGTCCAATCCCCGTCCGCGTCACAGGAATGTATTCTTTCCCAAGGCCAAGCCACAGTCTGACATCCAGAAGGCTTCTGTTCTTCACAATGAACTCCTCCTGAAGAGGAGAGCCAAGAGCTGCAAGGATGCAATCCGCCTCTGTGCCGTTAATGTCATTCACCAGCATATCATCCGCCCGATTCTGTGCGGATACCTTGGCTAACCCCACTACCTGCTGGCCATAGTAATTCCGCTGCAGATAATCAAAAAATGTCTGCCCTTCCTCCTCGGACTCCACCAGAAGATAAATCCGCTTGTGGTTCTTATGCAGATATCTCATAAACATCCGCAGAAATACACGTCCCTCCGTCTCCTGGAGACACTTCCTGTCTGTAATGTCCGCAGCCTCCAGAATCGTCTTATCCCCTGCAAGAACCATGTCAAACCTGCAGATATCCTCCTTGAGCTGTTCCATGCTGTCCATCTGCATTAAACCGTTGACCGTCGCCATCTCCACAACGTTCACCGGATCTGTCCCCATGTATTCCACGGTCTTTTTCATCGCTTCTTTTGCTGAACAACTATCTATATTAATATCCAAAACTCTAATCTTACTGTCCATATTCTCACCTGTCAATGATTATTACCAGTTTTTCGATTATAGCAAATGGATCTTTTCTTTTCAACCTTTATCGCTAAATGTTCACACTAATTAATATATTTAATATTTTTGTTACTTTTTCGTCAATCGTTGTTCATCTCCTTTTTCTTCTTTGTCATAAGTCCGCCGATTCTGCCCGTCTCTTTCGATGAGAGAGATTTCCAGCCGTCTGTCATCACTCTGTCAAGAAGTCCTAATTCTTCGGCAATTTCGTACTTTAATTTTTCTTCCTGTGTCAGTTCCTCTAATTTAATCGGCTTGCTTTTCTTTGCTGCCATGAATATACCCCTTTCCTGTCATTGGATTAAGTAGTTTCCTATTCAGTATTGACAGGGGTATGGGAAAATATACAAAGGATTTTTCCAGTGATTTTATGAGTCTGTTTGGCAGACCCAGTTATAGGGATATGGAAAATCATATCTCTCCATATCCCTATAGCTTTCCATCCTATTCAGACTAATATCTTGAGGGCGCATCCGGAATAATAATAGCGGCAAGAATGTATGCAAAGATTCCGGTTCCTGTGAACGCGAAGATTGCCAGCACCAGCCTGATTAAAGTTGCATCTACATTAAAGTACTCTGCTACCCCTCCGCATACTCCGCAGATCATGCGATTTTCTCTTGAACGATATAATTTTCTCGGTTCCATACTGTCTCCTCCTGATTCATATTCATAAATAATATAGTTTCATAATGTTACGGCATATGCCTATTCTCTGCTAATGTCAAAGTCTATAATCACAGAGCCCACGCCGCCTTCGATGGATATATCTTTATCTGCATTATTGTCGATATGCCTGTCTTTGCCAAGCCCTGAGTAGGAGTTATCTCCGCATATAACCTCACCGACACCGCACTCGATATCATAGTTGTATTCCTCCTCGCGTCCAGACGCGGTATATGCGATGCTTCCCACCCCACAGTGGATATCCGCCAAGCTTCGGACGTCTCCGCTGGCCGTAATACTTCCGGCACCACATTCAAATTCCGCCTCGTCAGCCTGAAACTTGTTAATCACTACTTCTCCAGCGCCAATCTCCACAGAAAAGTCTCTGGCATAAATCTCGTATACCTCCAAGCTTCCGGCGCCCATGCTCAAGGAAACCTCCTCAAACGTCATCTCCTTTGGTATATAGACTGTAATCGTCCCTCTACCTATATTATTAACGCCGGAAAATCTTTTTTTGCTGGTAAGTTTTAACTCATTGCCGTCCATATAGCACTTGAAGCCAAGACGCTGACTTAAGTTATCTGTATCCACACGTACCTCGCTGCCTTCTCCCTGTACGAAATACACCTCTCCGGCAGCCAAATCCATATCAATCTCCGTCACACCGGTAAAAGTCTCATGTATATTCTCCGCTGTCGGCCCTCTGTCATCGCTGACCCAGCCAATCCCGTTAGGAAACCTGTTATATATCATATCTGTCGTTATCCCCATGACCCATGCGATTGCACAGAATAAAAAACCGATTGCTATCGCTGCGCCGCACACAATCCAAAATATCTTCCATCCTCTCCTCATCTAAACCACCGCCCTTCTCTGAAATGGCTTTCTTAAAATCCATACACATCCACGGCAGATTCCTGGAAGAACGATGATACACAGTCTTACGCTGGCCACTGTCGCCACAACTCCAATAACCGTCAGAATAATTCCTGTCCCAATCAGGGCTAAGCCTACCGCCAGCTCTGGCACCAGACTTACCAGTCCTGCAATGAACACACACACTCCGGCAAATGCAACTGCCACAGACGCAATCACTAATGATCCGAATACCGCAATCAATGAAATGATTCCTGCGAAAATGACTACAATAATTGCTATGGAAACCGGAAGTACAATAGGCAGACCCACGATCACAAGCATGATAATCAGAAATACCTTCAATACATTATTCGTCCTGGGCGGTGTCTGTCCGGCACTTTCATAACCGTGTCCCTGATATTCTTCATTACTGTAGCCTCCCTGATAGCTGTTATCCTGATAATTATGTCCACGGTAGTTATTCTCCTGGCTGCTGCCATAACGGTAACTGTTCTCCTTATCTTCTCTTCCCACTGGCATCTCTTTGTGCTCGAATCTCGAATCACTGTAGCCCTTCTCCGTAAATTCACCGTGTTCCTTCGATGAGCTTTCAAGATCTGCCTTAATGGTGGCCGCTACCTTTGCCGGACTTTCCAATTCTTCGACTACCTGGGACTCATTTTCTTCTCCGGCATCGTCAAAATAATCGTTGTAATACTTCATCGCATCTCTACGTTCCTCTTCCGGAACATCCTGTAATAATGCTGCCAACTCTGTCATAAACTCTATGCGATTCATACAGATATCCCTCCCTCAAATAAATCATTAATCTTGACCGAATAATTCTTCCACTCTACCCGATATAGATCCAGTTGTGCACTGCCCCTCACCGTTATCTTATAATAACGCCGGTTCCGTCCGTCAATCTGCCTGTCGTATACCTCCAGGCATTCATCCTTCTGGAGCCTTCGCAGCACAGGGTACAATGTGGATTCTGATACTTCGATGGTCGTCCTGACATCCTGAGTAATCTTGTATCCGTAAGTCCCTTCTTTTTCACGGGATACAACCGCCAGTACGATAGCATCAAGGAGGGCTGCTCCGGTGTTAAATACCATGTTCTCACTCCTTTGCTTAAAATATAATAATATATGTCTTAACTATATTGTTTTGATGCTTATATTATATTCCGTATAATATAATTTGTCAACCCATATTATTAATAAAATTTTATATACCAGTCAGGGGGTGAGGAAAAGCAAAATTGCTTTTCCTCACCCCCTGAAGAATACTCTCTTTCCGGCATTAATATTTACGAAGTGTATCATTGGAGTCGTCCGTAGTCTTATCAATCCTTTTGATTACCACATAATATCCGTTCTCACCGTTGGTCTTTACCTTCACACGGTCACCCGCTTTATGTCCCCGAATCGCTTTTCCAAGGGGGGATTCGATACTAATTAATCCTTGCAGCGAATTCCCGCGCACGCTGGTGACAAGTCGATAAACTTCCGTCTCATCATCATCCTCAAAATAAACCTCCACAGTATTATTGATTCCCACCTCATCATCTCTGGAAGCATCTGAGACAATCCTGGCATTTTTAAGCATCTTCTCCAGATAGCGGATTCTGCTCTCATTACGATTCTTGTCCTGCTTTGCCGCCTTGTATTCAAAATTCTCACTTAAATCTCCCTGGGCTCTTGCCTCCTTAACCGCCTCAAGCTCTTTTTTACGCACCACCAGTTTCCGATATTCAATTTCTTCCTTTATCTTCTGTACGTCACTCCTAGTCAGTTGTTCTCCCATGCTCATTTCACTCCCCTTTCATTACGCATCTTTCTATATTCTACTCTGTATCCTGATTTTCGTCCAGTATAACATTTCACAGCTTTTCTTCCCGCTGGTACTCCAATATATCTCCCGGCTGGCAGTCTAGCACGTCACAGATGGCGTCCAGAGTCGAAAAACGGACTGCCCGCACTTTTCCAGTCTTTAGATTGGAAAGGTTCACATTCGATATGCCTACTTTCTTTGCCAATTCATTCAAAGACATCTTGCGGTCAGCCATAACTCTGTCAAGCCTTAATATAATTGCCATTTCTGTACTCCTCCTGTCTTTGAGCGCTGTATGAAGCCTTCTACAAAGTTTCATCTGAAAATTCTTGAAACTCACAGCCCTGCTTTAAAATATCCCCTGCTAGGAGTACGACCACTCCGGAAAATATTAAGGAGAATTCTAAGGGATTCATCAGATATGGTCTGTGAAAAGCCAGAAGCCCAATCCCCATTTGCAAAATCCCTGTCCCGAAAACCCTGTCAGAAGCAGTAACCGCCCGATAAGCTGTGTATCAATTACACTCTGAGGGACAAAGGGAGAATGTGAATTCCTAATCCCATTCAGCATCCTCCTAAGACAGAGCAATATAATCAAAAACGGCAAATCCTTCGTCAGATATGACAGCAGCGTAAAAGCAATACAGAAGGCTTTATTACTCACAAGCTCCATTCCTGTCATAAGCTCATCATAACGATACTGGCCATATCCCAAAGCCATTTCAAAACGATAAGAATATCCTGTATCTACCAATTCTATCTCCGATTCGGGCAATGCACATAATCCAACAACATTTATAAGCATTAACACAAATCTTAGAATCATGAATAATAATGCCCCCGTCACGAGCAGCCGGCATATACGGCTGTGGGCTAAATCTTTCTTTTTACTGCTCTTGTACACTTTTATAGGGCAGACAAATTGCTTAATATTCTCTTAACCTGGTTGCACCCTGCCTGGAAATCTTCTATACTACTCACTATAATAAAGAACATCAGATATAAATACGGGGAGAAAAATATGTTCAAAAAGAATACCAAAAGTTTCATCAAATATGGGTGTTTCATTGCCATAATCGGCGCAGTTATTTTGTTCGGCACAGATATCTATGTGAAGCATAAGGCTGGAGATGCCATCTCATCAGAAGAAGCGCTCCTACAATCCAAGGAGAAGGCTGACGCTATTCTTGTATTGGGTGCTCAGGTGAAGCCTGACGGTACTCCATGTCTTATGTTAAAAGAAAGGCTGAATACTGGAATTCAGTTATATAAGGAGGGCGCAGCGGACCGAATCATCATGAGCGGAGATCACGGAAGCGACGACTATGACGAGGTCAATGCAATGAAATCCTATGCCATAGACCAGGGAGTGCCATCTGAATGTATTTTCATGGACCATGCAGGTTTCTCTACCTATGACAGTATATACAGGGCAAAGGAAATCTTTCAGGCAAAGAGCCTGGTTGTGGTGACTCAGGAATACCATCTGTACCGCGCTGTCTATGACGCCATGGCATTTGACCTTAATGTACGGGGCGTTCCATGTGATACAGCAGTCTACAAGGGGGATACCTATCGGAAATCCAGAGAAGTATTAGCACGCTTGAAGGACGTAGGCTTTACTCTGGTGAAGCCAGAGCCGGCGCTTCTGGGAGACACAATCTCTCTAAGCGACAGCGGAGACGTGACGAATGATAAAGGCAATACTGACAGCTAAGGCTGTCAGTATTGCCTTCTTGCCTGTCAGATCAGGCCTACTTCATATCCCAGCCGGTGCAGCATCTCCATATCCGTCTCGATCGTATACCCTGCCGTCGTCAGCATATCTCCGGAAATGGCAGCATTTGCTCCAGAGCCAAAGCATCCCTCTCCCTTATCCTCCATCAATCCTCTTCCTCCTGCAAGCCGAATAGACCCATCCGGCAGGATAAAACGGTAGACTGCCACAATCCTTCTCATATCCTCCACGGTCAGTCGAACATTTCCCTCATAGGGCGTCCCTGATATTGGATTCAGCATATTAACTGGAACACTCTTGATTCCAAGCTCTCTTAAGGTAAACGCCATATCAATCCGGTCCTCCACCGTCTCGCCAAGCCCCATGATGCCGCCGCTGCATACGCTTAATCCTGCTGCCATCGCTGCCTTGATGGCTTGAACCTTATCCTCGAATGTATGGGTGGTACAGACATTCGGGAAATTCCTGCGGGATGTTTCCAGGTTGTTATGTACTCTGGATGCGCCTGCTGCCTTTACTGCGCCAAACTGCTCCTCGTTAAGCAGCCCGAAGGAAACGCAGACCTTAATATCCACCTGCTCTCTGACCACGCGAATCGCCTCGCACATCTGCTCTAATTCTGAAGCCTTTAAAGCCCTGCCTGATGTCACGATAGAATAACGAAGCACACCTTGCTGTGCATTATATTTTGCCTGACGCACAATCTCCTTTGTGTCAAGGAGAGGATACTCCTTAGCAGAGGTGTGGTAGTATGCTGATTGGGCGCAATATTTACAGTCCTCCGAGCATTTTCCACTCTTTCCATTGATAATCGTACAGATATCAAATCTATTTTGGCAAAAATGTTCCCGAATCTCATTCGCTGCCTGGCAAAGCTCCTCCAAAGGCTCCTGGTACAGCAATATTGCCTCCTCCTTTAGAATATCGTCGCCACTCCATATTTTTTCTTTCAGTTGTTCAATAAATGTCATATTCTGATCTACTTCCTTATCTTTATTTTATAATCTGAGATAACTATATCGTATACTTTCCCCGAATGTCAACCTATCTTTTGATATATGTTTACATTTTAGTAACAGTTCAGCCTGCAACCGTGCACTTGCTGCGCGGTTAGCAGCCAATGAATTGGAGCAGCTGGGAATCCGCCTCTTTGCCGCAGGCAAACTTTAAAATGGGCGGATTCCGTAACAGTGAAGCCGGAAGGCTGAACTGTTACACATTTTGACCTTACATTTCCATTCATACTTATTATAATGAAAGGTTTTCCAGCGTTTCTTATTGACAAATCAAGGTTTCACTGGTATAAAATTCAATATGATTATTCCAGAAAGGATGCTGTCTACCATGAATCAACTAAGAAAACTCTATTGCAGAACATTTCAGGCAGGACTTAAAATTGCTCTGCCCTTTCTCCCCTACCGGAAACCGGATATTGTGGGCAGCGTGAAAGCGCTTCCAGAAATTTTACGAAAACACGGATGTGAACGTATTCTCATTATCACAGACTCCGGAATCATGGGCCTTGGGCTAACTCGACGCCTTGAGAGAGTCCTTACACAGAACCAAATCTCCTATTATATCTACGACAAGACTGTCGCCAATCCTACCACTGTAAATGTCGCTGAAGCGCTTAATATGTACCAGACAAACGACTGCAGCGGCATCATCGGGTTTGGAGGCGGTTCCAGTATGGACTGTGCCAAGGCAGTTGGAGCACGTATTGCCAAGCCTAAGCAGTCCCTTGCCAAAATGAAGGGAATCCTGAAGGTACACAAAAGGCTTCCTCTCCTGATTGCTGTCCCAACCACCGCCGGAACTGGAAGTGAGACAACCCTCGCTGCCGTTATCACCGACGCTGAGACGCGATACAAATATGCGATTAACGATTTTCCTCTGATTCCGCGGTATGCTGTCCTTGACCCTAAAGTGACTTTAAGCCTGCCGCCATTCATTACTGCAACCACAGGAATGGATGCGCTGACCCATGCGGTGGAGGCTTATATTGGAAGGTCCACCACCTACGGCACAAGAAAGAATGCATTGATGGCAGTCAGCCTTATTTTCCAGAATATTGACAAGGCTTATACTCAGGGCAATGATATGGACGCACGGCGGAATATGCTGCACGCTTCCTTCTATGCCGGATGCGCATTTACCAAATCCTACGTGGGATATGTCCATGCAGTGGCTCACTCCTTAGGCGGAGAGTACAACGTGCCTCACGGTCTTGCAAATGCAATCCTGCTTCCATTTGTGCTGGAGGTATACGGTTCACGCATACATAAAAAATTATACCATTTGTCAGTGGCAGCGGGTATTTCTGTTAAAGGCACACCCTATGATGTAGCTGCCAAAGAGTTCATTGAGGCAATTAAGGATATGAAGAAACGCTTTGACATTGGAGATACCGTGAAAGAAATTCGTGAAGAAGACATTCCCAAGCTTTCCCACTATGCAGATAAAGAGGGAAATCCTCTCTATCCTGTACCTGTACTGATGGATGCAAAGGAGTTGGAAAAATTTTACTATATGATGATAGAAGATTTGTCAATGTAAAAATTTCAAAAGGAGACACGCTATGAATGAACAGGAAATTAAAAATATCGTAACCAATCAACGTAAATATTTTTACACAGGCGCTACTCTTGACGTTGACGCAAGGCTTCAGGCATTGAAGAAATTACGGGCAAGCATTTTGAAGCATGAAGATATGATCAATGAGGCACTGAAAAGGGATCTTGGCAAAAGCGGTTTTGAGAGCTATATGTGCGAAATTGGACTCGTTCTCAGTGAAATCAATTATATGCTGAAGCATGTCCGCTCCTTTGCAAAGGAGAAAACTGTGCCAACTCCCCTTGCACAATTCTATTCCAGAAGCTATAAGAAGCCCTCTCCTTATGGGACGGTGCTGATTATGAGCCCCTGGAACTACCCGTTTCTTTTGACTCTTAGTCCTCTTGTGGACGCAATCGCAGCAGGGAATACGGCTGTACTGAAACCAAGTGCATATTCGCCATGTACCAGTAAAATTGTAGACTCTATGATTAAAGAATGCTTCGATGAGAAATATATCTGTGTTGTTACGGGTGGACGGGCTGAAAACACCTGCCTTCTTAGGGAGCATTTTGATTATATTTTCTTTACAGGAAGCCAGTCAGTGGGTAAGGAGGTTATGAAGCATGCTTCCTGTCGTCTCACTCCTGTGACTCTTGAGCTTGGCGGAAAAAGCCCCTGCATTGTGGATAAAAGTGCAAACCTTAGACTTGCCGCGAAAAGGATTGTCTTTGGCAAATTCTTAAACTGCGGGCAGACCTGTGTTGCACCGGACTATATTTACTGCGACAGGACGATAAAGGATAGGCTGGTCAAAGAGATAAAAAAACAGATACAAAGACAGTTTGGCAAACAGCCTTTGGAAAGACCGGATTACGGGAAGATTATTAATGAGAAGCATTTTGACAGAATTACCGGACTGATTGAGCCCCAAAAGGTAACCTGGGGCGGAAAATCGGACCGCGGGACGTTAAAGATTGAACCGACTGTAATAGATAATGTTACGTTTGGCGATCGGGTGATGCAGGAAGAAATCTTCGGGCCGCTTATGCCGATTCTGACCTTTGATTCTCTGGATGAAGCGATTCGCAACATTCAGTCTATGGCTCATCCTTTGGCCCTTTATATTTTTTCAAACGACCGGCAGGCGGTAAAAAAGGTGACTTCTCGGTGTGGGTTTGGCGGCGGATGCGTCAACGATACCATTATTCATCTTGCTACCTGCGAAATGGGCTTCGGCGGATTTGGCGAGAGCGGTATGGGGGCGTATCATGGGAAGGAGGGCTTCCGAACATTTACACATGAGAAAAGTATTGTGGATAAAAAGACATGGCTTGATCTGCCCATGAGGTATCAGCCTTATAGGAAAATCAATGGGCGGTTGATTAAGATGTTTTTGAAATAGATCTAAACAAAAAGGGGAAGCTTTAACATTTATTGAAGCCTCCCCCCAAATGATAAGGTAGTGTAGAATAATTTGTGTCTTTGGAAAAAAATACCTCTTTTTTGGTAAGAATCAAGATATGACAATTCTTATCGAAAAGGAGGATTTTTTATGCCAGCAACAAAAGAACAGATTCGACAGATTATTGCAGATAACAACCTAAACAGCGTAGCTGATGTCTACAGCCTGCTCAGAGACAGCTTCAAGGATATCCTTCAGGAACTCATGGAGGCAGAATTGGATGCGTCTCTCGGTTATGAAAAGAATCAGAAAAGAGAGGCTCCTACATCCAATAAGAGAAATGGACATACCCCTAAAACATTGAAGAGTCAGTATGGTGAGTTCCAGATCGATGTCCCAAGGGACAGGGAAGGGGAATTTGAGCCAAAACTGATCCCAAAATACCAGCGGGATATTTCCGGGATAGAGGAAAAAGTGATATCCCTCTACGCAAGGGGCATGAGCACAAGAGACATCCATGACCAGATACAAGATCTTTACGGGATGGAACTGTCAGCAGAAATGGTCAGCAAGATCACAGACAGGGTCCTGCCGGAAATAAAGGAATGGCAGTCACGTCCGTTGAATCCGATCTATCCTTTTGTGTTCATGGACTGCATCCATTACAAGGTCAGGGAGGATGGGCGCATCTTAAGCCGGGCGGCTTATATCGTGCTGGGCATCACAGCAGATGGTTACAAAGATATCCTGAGCATCACAGTAGGAGCTAATGAAACGAGCAAGTTCTGGCTGGGCATGTTAAATGATCTGAAAAACCGCGGTGTACAGGATGTACTGTTCTTCTGCGTGGACGGGCTTCCCGGTTTTAAGGAAGCGATAGGGGCAGTCTATCCGGATGCCCAGATCCAGAGGTGTGTCATCCATATGCTACGCAATTCTTTCAAATATGTCAATTACAGTGACCTGAAGAAATTTTCCTCAGATTTCAAGGCAGTATATAATGCCCCCAATGAAACATCTGCTCTTTCAGAACTGGAAAAGATCAAAGAAAAGTGGGGAAGGAAATACCCCTATGCGATAAGTAACTGGGAGAATAACTGGGAAGACATCAGTTCCTTCTTTCAGTTTTCAGATGATATCCGGCGTATCATGTATACTACAAATATCATAGAAGGACTGAACCGCCAGTATCGGAAAGTGACAAAGACAAAGAGTGTATTCCCCAGCGACAGCGCGTTGGAAAAGATGCTTTATCTTGCCAGTGGAAATGTGATCAAAAATGGACACAGCGTTACAGAAACTGGGACCAGGTGCTGAACCAGCTGATCGTCCTGTACGGGGAGAGGCTTACCCGGTACCTGTAAAATGAAAAGCCGGAACGACATATCGCATCAAAACGTTCCGGCCTTATTTCATCGGCATTAGCAGTATTGCCAGAAATTCCCGGTCTTATTCCGGAGGCCGGGTGTGGGCAGAGCCCACGGAAAGAGTTTCTGCTGCTAATGTCTGATTGGTGTGCCAAAAATCAATAAATATGTATAAAACCTGACTATCTGGTAATACTATTATCATAAAAAGAATTCGACAACATAAAAGTAATGATATTCGACAGCAGATTTCTACATATCTGATTCCTACCAGTAAAGATTATTTCTCCAAAGACACAAGATTATTTACAGTCTCAATGATAATTATACACCATTTCTCATCATACTAACATTTCTTATAATGACCGCTTCCTTTAAATTCTATAATTCCTTTATCTCTTAAAATTTGCAGTTGTTGCCTTATTTTATCCTTGATATAATGATTCTCCGGATGTTTTAATGCCAAGCTTTCTACAAAATGATATATCTGATTCAATGTAAATTCATCCCCATCTATTTTATTAATGCAGTTTAATATATCAATTATCCATCCTCTTGCATCTATTTTAAATTGCTTTATAAAAATTGTTTTCTTAACATTTGCAATAATACTGTCAATGGGCTGCTCAATTTCATCCTTGATGATGTATATTCTTCCCTCGCAAGGAATCTGTCTTAAGACGATATTACACCCTACCCACCCTGCTCGTCTCGCTGTATCAGCTAACGGATTCCTCTTTTCTATTATACTTGGCACAAAGAAATGCTTTGGAACCATTATAAAATTTTTCACTTTAAGATCTTCTTTTCCATAATGCAAAAAAAAGAAATTTGGATTGTTAATAGAGTTAATTCTCTCTATCATTGTGTCATATGCCCCACCTGCAATCTTGTTATTAATAGAAGCCTTTTTACTTTTCAATTCATATTCTTCTAAACAATTCGGACAATAAAAATCTGCCACAGGCCTATTATTCTCAAATTGTCTTATATATGTATTTCCACAATATGGACAAAATAAATTGTTATTCACCCAAGATTCTGTAATAACTCGTATCTTTTGCGCATTACTATGATATTCCCAGGCAACTCTATCATCCATTTGCAAATTCATATTTTTACACCATCTACCTTTCACACTCTATCTAAAACCAATATAAATATATCACATTACCCTCATAAAAAAGAGGTAAGAAAAGGGAAATAGGAATCTTTCATTCTGTAACAATAAAAATAGCATTGCAGTACTTTTTCACAAACACACAGACACTATATAAGCCAAGAAATGGCTAATCAGACATGGAACAGCCGCTTCTCCCTTTTCACTCATTTTATTTTAATCATCCCATTCAAAATATGATTTATGTCCGTCAAAACAATTCGGATTCCTCTTTTATTTAGCCTGATCACCTTTCTCACAATACCTTTTATTTCTGCTGACAGTTTATCATTTAAAGAGATTCCTTTCTATTACCTGTCTCTGCCTCTTTTGCAGAAGAAAATCACCCACCATTTCATAAAAACTTCTTTGTTCTTCTGTTTCGGCCTCCAATACAAGCTGTAAAGTGTCTTCCGGCTGCAATTTTTGTATATCCTCATAGATTTTTTCATATTTTTTAACATCACACATAATATCACCTCCATAGTACGTTGCATTTATTATACCCCTAATCACCTGAAAAGTTAAGATAAAAACTCCGCAGGATAACCTGCGGAGTCCATATTCTTGCATCTGTATAATTGTTCTGCTTATCTCTTACATAATTTCAAAGCCTTATTTTCCGGCATTTTCAAGGAATGTGTCAGTTACCTGTCACTTACCCGTATGATTTCATAGCGCCACATACTATCCACTCAAGTATTCTATGCTCTATGCAATGGCATCTTTGGCAAGCGGCAGTGCATACAATGTGTCCGGATCAATATCAAGACATGTTGTATTATCCCAATTTCCACTGATATCCCAAGCAAGTGTATCATTCATTACGGTACACCTGTCCATAAATAATTCAACATCCTTTAAGCAGCAAAAAGCCTCTTTCTCAATCATCTGTAACATATCATAATATACAATTTTTCCATCTTCAAAATATACATATACCGAGTAATCCCGCATTGGTATCACCTGTACCACCTTTGGAAACATACCATCACCTCCGTTACACCAATGGATTAATTCTGTTCAAAGGTTTCCCATCCTTCGATAGTTCCCAATTCTGCATCAATTCATCCTGATGCAGAACACACCATGCCAAAATCAATTTTAACTGTCTTGACGGCAGTGCTCCCTTTATCACTCTTGCTTCATCAATTCCAATAATTGCTTTATTCCCATTATATTCAGCATGAAAATGCGGCGGGTTATGGTCGTCATAATACATGGTCACTCGTATCCCATAAAACAATGAAATTTCCGGCATTTCTTGTTCCTCCATTCTTTCCGATTCTAAAATAAATATACCACAGTTTATTCTATAAAAAAACCCACAAACAAAATCTGTCTGTGGGTTTTCCATATCTTTTCTGTTCGTAAAAGATTGCTTATCTCTTACATAATTGTGTACCCTTGAAAATAAAGGCTTTTCAGCTATATATGGTGTTACAATAGAGTTACGCTTTACATTTAACCGCTATTTACAGACACTTTCTTTTTCTCTGCTCAAGCATAATTTCTACCTGTCTTTTGTGCTTTTCATACTCTGCCTGTAATGCTGCCCTGCGTAAAGCGATATACTCCACCGTAGAAGTAAACCCATGCTCATTGAATTTATTCATACTGTTTCTATATGCCCCGGCTTCCACAATATCAAATTTTTCTAATAATTCACGCTTTGCCTTGCCTATCCGTAACCGCCGCAGTCCTTTTCCTTTATCTGGCGTATTCTGTCTATGGTTACGCCCTGTTCTCTGGCTACTGCTGCCATTGTCCGATTATTTATGAATATCTCTTTTATTATGCTGTTCTCTCTGTCGGTTGTGTAACGCTCCACAATACCCCATAATCCGAAGTAGGCTTCCTGTAATAAATCCTCCATAGGCTCATAGGCGGTATATGGCTTTATGAATTTCTTAATCAATGGCAGATTGCTTTCATACAGTAATTGCATAGAATCCGTTACAGAATAACCGTTCCTAATTTCAGAAACAATTTGCTCATTCGTCATTGCAATGCACCTACCCATTTGCTATAATTTCAGTAGATGCAGGATATAAAGAGAAGTCAGCCCACAAAAGCAACGACTTCTCTTCTATTTTATCACAAAACCGCCTTTTTGAAAATTTTAAAATATTTCAGAATGGCAACAAGACTAAGTCTTTTTGAAAATGCCCGGCAGAAAAAGGCACTAACTACCCCTATGCGACGTTTCCCTATAAGACTCCCACGGCATGATATTTAATGCAAAACAAAAGGGTATCTATGTAGCCGATATCCTCAATAGGTTTATGTGTTATTAGGCTATTTCTTCTTTCAATTCTTTCTTGTATTTGTAGTATGTTCCTTTTGATGTGTTATGCAAATATTCCCTCAATATCTTAGCATCGGAATACTTACCGTCAAAATCCTTTGATAAATCCCTTATAGTTTGCTTTATATGATCTGCTTTATCTGTCTTTATATTGCAACTTCCCTCTGGCCTGCCCTGCCTCTTACTTGAAGTAGCCTTACCCTCTGTCACTCGTTTAATAAGAAACTGTCTCTCATGCTCTGCCTGTTCAAACGCAAGCCGGATATTGTCTTTCAAGTTCTCCTGCTCAAACGCTGCCACAAGTTCCAGTATTCCGTTTATGAGGTTATCCATTTTCTTATTACTGGATGATACTTTCTCTATATGCTTTTGTGTCCGGCGTTTGTATTCGTCTGTATCTATATGCCGCTCTTTCAGAAACACAAGGGAAATACCCTTACTCAAAAATTCCATATACAGAGAAAAGCCTTCATCAGCATTTCTTGACATTCTACTGACCTCATCAAATATTATTGTATCTCCCGGCTTTACCTTATTCAGCAGTTTTTTAAACTCTGCCCTGTTATCTATGTCTTTGCCAGATTGCTTTTCGGATATAATGATTGCATCCCCATTGAATCCTATAATATTGTTTATCTGCCTTTCTACTTTCTGTTGGATTGTAGAAACTCTTACATAACCGTATATTTTACACATAAGCCGTTCCCTCTCATTCCCTAAAATAGTCCAAAAATAATTATAAATAAATTTATACCAAAATCATACTTGTTGTTGCTGTTATTGTCAACAGAAAATGGTATAATTTAATTAATAATATTTTTAGACTATTCAAAAGAAAAATAATACATGTGGGGAATCTGGGAATTGTCATAAAAGAAAGAATATGATAGAATATCAGAGAGGAACAAGCGAAAATAAATAAGCCTACCTTGTCACTTGGCTGGTGAAGGTAGGCTTATAACCTAGTCGGAGGTCAACCACTTTGTGGGCGGTTGTTTCCTCTTTTGTATCTATAATATAGCATAATCCCCAGATAAATTCAAGAATAAATTCCGTTAATGCAAACCGTTTGGGAAGTAATAGACTGCTGCCCTCTGTGGCTCTACAGGCTTGAAATACTCGTCCGGGTTTTCTCCGGCTTCTATCAATTCCTGTCTGCATTGCTCTATCCGCTGTAAAAGTTCTTCCCGGTTATCGCCACCACATCATCTAAAGAGAAATACTCATGCTCATTAAATGCAAATGCAAGGCTCATTCTCAAACCGCTGTAAATAACTTCTAATGACAAATCATAGTTCTGTATACCATCATCTATAATCGGTTCTAATTCGGCTCTGGTAACGCCATATTTGCCATAATTCGCAAGCAAATTATCTATAAGTGTGTCCTTATCCATAATGTGATCTACCTCGTTTTCTCTTTATCGTCCAAACAGAGCCATATTTTCAGCTATCGCCTTATGCCTTGCCCTTATGTCTGGAATTGCCAAAATTTCACTGCGTTTTTTCTTTTCTTCTTCTAACCACTTAATATATTGCTTTTTCGCTGGATTTTTACGTCCAAAACCCGCTCCCATCTGTTCAGCATAATAGGCATATCTTTCAGGATTGTTTCGCCTGAATTTAAAAAGTATACTATTTTCCCCACATCTTAACGCTTTTATAAAATCCTCATAGCTTGTAATCTTCTTTTCGCCCATTGTATCTACTGGTGTTAGTATATAAGTGTGGACAGGAAAAGTTGAACAACCTATACTATCAAGTGAAAAAGCAAAGGAGATGTTTTACATGGCGAAAAACCAGAAATCTTACACTCCGGAATTCAAGCAGCAGATCGTGGATCTGTATAATGCCGGAGGAACCTCGTATCCGCAACTGGAGCGTGAATATGGCGTAAATCGAAGCACACTCAGCAACTGGGTAAAACAGCTCTCCCCCATCAAAGTATCCGGGGAGGAGACGGTCACCCTTAAGGAGTATAAGGCTCTCCAGAAAGAAATCCAACGCCTTAAGATTGAGAATGAAATATTAAAAAAAGCGACCGCCTTATTCGCGAAAGAACTATAGCCGAGATTGTTTCCTTTATCCAGAACAACTTAACCCGCTACTGTGTATCTCAGCTTTGCAGCGCTCTGAAATTCCCAAGGAGTACCTATTACAAGGCTCTGGTTTGTGTACCCTCGAATAAGCAGAAGGCATATGCGGAATTCGGCAGGAAAGTGAAACAGGCATATGATGACTCAAAACAAAGGTATGGGGCTGTCAAAATATGCCGTGTGCTGAATGATAATGGTACACCTTGCAGCGTCAAGAGGGTGCAGAGGCATATGGCAGAGCAGGGACTGCGCTCTATCGTAGTAAAGAAGTACAATCATCATGCCAACCATGGCAGCATCCCGGAGGATAAGAAAAATATCCTGAGGCGTGATTTTGGGACGGAGACCATCAACCAGAAATGGTGTACGGATATCACTTACATCCATGTACAGAAAGAAGGATGGACCTATCTGGCTTCTGTCATGGATCTGTGCAGCCGAAAGATTATAGGGTATGCCTATGGCACATCTATGACGGCGGAACTGGCGGTTAAAGCGGTAGAAAACGCATGCCTGAATGTCAGGGATACCGAGGGGATCATCCTTCATAGTGATCTTGGAAGTCAGTATACGAGCCAGACATTTGAAGACTGCCTGGGCAGTAAAGGAATCCTGCATTCATTTAGTCGTAAGGGAAATCCATACGATAATGCCTGTATGGAATCTTTCCATTCCGTACTGAAAAAGGAAGAAATCTATCTTCATACTTACCAGGATTTAAAGGAAGCTCGCAGAGCAATCTTTAAATACATAGAGGGCTGGTATAACCGTAAACGGATCCATAGCTCTATCGGTTATCTGACACCACAGCAAAAGGAGGATGAGGAACTCAAAAAAGCAGCATAATCTTTCAACTTTTTTTGTCTAAAGTATTGACATAGATCCAATCTGACTTTGAAAAGAAAGCTGTATCCACATTGCGATCTGCTGTTGCTAACAGTAAATGGGTACAGCTTTCCTGATCTAATCGGTTATTTTTCGCCACATTTGCCACGCACCCCTGACGATGGGGGCACTTCTGGTCTCCGCTGGCGCGGCTGTCATAACTCCGCAGCGTCGTTTTACTCGTGCGCCGCAGGGTTCCTCCCAAGTCTTTAGGAGGCCGTGAAGAAGTATCTTTAAGCCCCCATGCAGTCACCGCGCCCTGAAGTGCCATCTCCAGGTTCCAGGCTTACGTTGATCGCTCAAGACAGCCGATTCATCACCTCCTTGGCTTGTCCTTCTTGGCGGCGCGCCTGATTCGCTCATACATGGGTTATGTACCAGAAATGCCGTCTATTCAGTTGTCAATGTGCCAATGAAGGGGAAAAATTGTCCTTCTAATAGTAGTGAAGAAAACAGCGATATTTTGGCCATGTAAATTAAACTTTTTCCATTTTCTTGGCCAGATACTTTAAGCCGCGCTTGATGCTCTTATATACCCAGCTGAGATCAACACCATCAGCCTGGGCAATTTCCTTGACGGTCATGCCCAGGTAAAACCGGGCATAAATCCACTTGGCCTGTTTGTCCGGTAGCTCCATCACCGCAGCATAGAGCTGATCACGGAGCTGCTTGTCCTCCAGAATTTCTTCCGGGGTCGGTGGGTACTGCACCACTGCCTTCTCAATGCCATTGTCGCAGTCAAGAGAGTAGTGCGCTTTGTAGTTATACATCTGGCGCAGGTATCGTGCTTCAGCTCGTTTATCTGCCAGGAACACAGCTTGTACTTCATCGGTCACTTCCAAAAAAGTATCTGTTTTATAAATATCGGGATACAGCTCCCGAAGATTGATTTTCTGCATTATGTACCTCCATTTCGGTTCACGGGTCCAGTTGGCGAGTGAGCCGAAATGGGGCGGAGAACGGCACCGGCACAATTCGGGGCTATTCCACAAAAAACGACAAAAGAAAACGCCAGTCTCCCAAAGCTGGAAACTGGCGTCATATTTATTCCATACCTTCTGATTGCCGATTAACCAGTAGGATGCTGCCGGTGGTGGTGCGTAAGAGGTCGCTGCATGAGAAAGGCTTTTTTTGATGAATTACATATTACTGCTCTCATGGCGACTCCCTTTCTAGGCCGCCAATCTTGGTATCACACTCCTTCGGGCATAATAAAGCGGCGGCCTTGATTCCTCAAAGCCGCCGCTAGTCATATAGGCGTGTCAAAAAAGTTGCTGTACGACGGCTTTTTTCTTTTGCCGTCGTCCGGCAGATGAAGTTTTTATTCTGTTTATTTCTCCAATGTCATGGGGATTATTTCTTTCCTCATAGTTTGAGAAGTGATAAACATATAAAGGAAATAAATGAGTGTAAAAATCAGTAAAGCACTTATAACAACAGACGCTATCAATGCGACTAGATTATCAAATACAGGCACATCATAAGAAGCCACAAAAAGCGCATCGCTCATTGATTTTAATAAGCAGCTACCTACGACCAAAGCAGGAACAAGTGGCAGAGTAAAATAAAGGAAAATATGCTTTCTCAACATTTTTTCAAGAACAACCACTTCATTTCCCATTGTTCGTATTACATCATATTGACGCTTTATTGTTTTAACTTCCGTCAAAAGCTGGACAGCGAGTATTACAATGCTAATTATGCCGATAACCAGCGACAAGTAGCACAATGGCAAAATAATTAAAATAGCTTGGCTGGTAGGTGTACTTGCTAATTTGCCCGTGTAATAATAGTTTCCTTTATCGAGGATTTTTGTTGTGTATCCGTTTTCCCCGGAAGCAACCACATTGGAGTTCAATGACATAACTTGCGGAAATTCGTTTTCCAATTCAGACATATCAATCACTGTTTCGGATTGGGCAACATAGAGGCTGTACATTGCTTCCATATTTTCAATATAGTGATCCGGGACAACGATTACAAAATCTTGGCCATTACCATATCCACCATACTGTGAGAACGCCTCAGTAAAAATATCCTTGCAAACCAGAGTGCCTTTTTCAATCTGAAAATTTGCAAATGTATCTTTCAGATATGGCAGACAATGAATGATGTACTGCTCTTCTGACAATGGTATTTGAGGCAGGCCCAACATTGCCCGCAAATTACAATAATCACTATATTTCATAAAGGCATCGTACTGGTTTTCTGCAATAACATAGTCGTTGATTGACACGGTTTTGCCTGCCCTGTTCCAGTATTCTGTTAAGACTCGATTTCTAATGTCAGTAAATTGTGTGCTTTTATCCGTATATAAGCAATAGGAATATTGGTTGTCTACATCAATGCGTTCATTCAAGAATGAGGAATATTGGCTATAATCACTGTTCTCACCTACATGAACAATCTCAAGGCCGAATGGCTGCATAACAACTGCTTTCTCCATCACTTGATAAAAAGCATTTGTCATACCGATACAAACGATGGTGCAGGTGAATAAGATTGAGATCACACCTAATGAGAAACTCATTTTATTGGATTTTGAAAGGAACATTCGTAAGGTAACTAAACGACTTCCTTTGTATTTCCAGTTTCGAGATTTATTGAACATTTCGTGTATGATATAAATAAATCCTCGAAAGAAGAACAACAGCCCCAACATTGCCGAAACTGCACCTGCGGTAATGCTTGCCACTGTCTGTTTTGTTCCCGCAAACAAATAGAAACTTACAATGAGCATTACCATAGAAACCAGCAAAAACATGAAGCCAGTTTTAGATTGGTGTTCACAAACACTACTGTTATTCCGACTGTAATTCAACAGATCTATCAATTTAATCTTTTGCACTTTTCTATTCGTCTTAATCAGTGCGATTATATAGACAATGCAAAATTCGATGCAAGTCAAGCCGACTGCTGATACAGAAAGAAAAGCTAATAATGCTTCTTGAAAGTGGAATAAATTTGAAACAAAACTTTCTAATATTTTAGAAACTAAAATCCCAAAGCCAAAGCCCACAATAACAGCCATAAGGCCCAAAAAAGCATTTTCCTTAAATATCATTTTGCAAATGTCGCTTTTTTCTACACCCAATATCATATAAGTGCTAATTTCCTTGCTGCGACGCTGCAAGATGAAGTCCATCATGTAGCTGATAAACCACCCAAATGCAAATACAACGACGGCAGAAAAAAGGGTGGCAATCACGCCAATATCACCGTTTCCACTCTCGGCAAATAGACGAAAAAGCTGTTGCATAGTACGAGAAACAATAAGAGAATTGAACGCATACATAAGGGCAACAACGCCGATAAGGGAAAACCAAAAAATCTTGTATTCACTTAACTGCCGTTTCATATTACGATGTGAAAGACTTGCAAGCATAATTTCAATTCCCTCCCATCATGGTGAGGACATCCAAAATCTTGTTAAAGAAAGTCCTGCGAGAATCGTTGCCTTTGCGAACTTCCGTAAAAATCATGCCGTCGCGCAAAAAGAGAATACGATTTGCGTAACTTGCGGAAAAGGCGTCGTGCGTCACCATCAGAATGGTTGCTCCTAGGGTTTCATTGATACTCTGAATGGTGGAGAGCAGCATCTGGGACGAATGGCTGTCCAGTGCGCCGGTGGGTTCGTCCGCCAGAATCAGCTTGGGATTGTTGATGATGGCTCTGGCGCAGGCGCACCGCTGCTTCTGGCCGCCGGACACCTGATAGGGGTATTTGTCCAGAATATCTGTGATGTTCAGCTTTCTGGTTATTTCCCGCACCCGACCATCGATCTCGCCTGCGGAGACCTTGTTGATGGTCAGCGCCAGGGCGATATTTTCGGAGATGGTCAGGGTGTCCAGCAGGTTAAAATCCTGAAACACAAAGCCCAGGTTCTCCCGGCGGAACCGGGCAATCTGCTTTTCGTTGATTTCGGTCACATCGGTTCCATCTAAATAGATATGTCCCGCGCTGACGGTATCAATGGTGGAAATGCAGTTGAGCAGGGTGGTCTTGCCGGAGCCGGACGCGCCCATGATCCCCACAAATTCCCCTTCCTCCACGGAAAAGCTGATGTCCTGAATGGCTTTTGTGACATTCCCGCCGTTACCGTAATATTTCTGGATATGTTCCAGCTTCAATACTTCTTTCATAACTATCACCTCTGCTCTCTATTGTAAAATAGTGCGAACGGCGTTTGTATCAAGTTTTCTTACAAAGTTCTAACAAAAATGTAAGAAGTGCAGGACTACAATCAGCCCTGCACTTCATGGATCAGACAGTTGATGTGAAACGCCAGGGAAATGGCGGTTCCTTGTCCCGATGATTCCGCCGCAATGCCGATGCCCAGCTTGTCACAGAGCCGTTTGCACAGGTACAGGCCGATGCCCGTGGACTGCTGGACCATGCGCCCGTTCTGCCCGGTAAACCCCTTCTCAAAGACGCGCGGCAGGTCGGCGGGAGAAATCCCGATGCCGTTGTCCTCCACCACGAGGATTACCTGATCCTGCTGCCTGCGGGTGGAAAAGCGGAGAACCGGCTGTCCGGACCGATACTTGACTACGTTGGCAATCAGCTGGTTCAGGATAAACCGCACCCATTTTTCATCGGAATAAACCGTATCCGCCATTTCCTCTACTTCCAGCCGCACCCCGCTCTGAAGCAGCAGGTATTTGTTGTCCGCAATCGCCTGATGCACCACTTGGGACAAGGACATTTCCCGGACGGAATAATCCTTCTCGGTGTGTTCGCTGCGGGCATAGTAGAGCGCCTGTTCGGTAAAGCGGTTGGTCTTTTCCAGTTCCAGAAGAAGTTCCTTTGTCCAGTCCGTCCGGTGATTTTCGCATAACAGCTTCATGGCGGTGATAGGCGTCTTGATCTCGTGAATCCACTGCTCAATGTACTCCTTGTATTCCAGGCGCTCCCGCCGAACCTCCCCGATCTGCTCCAGCATAGACTTCCCGGCCATTTTCAAAAGCTGGTAGTACACCTGATCCTCTGCCTGCTCCGGCAGCTCCATCACTTCGGAAATAAGATAGCGTTCCGACAGCCATCCAGCCATATCTAAAAGTTTTTGCATCTGCTGTTTCCGTTTCCAGTAGGTGAGGAACAGTCCCGACAGCAGAACCACCGCCCACACCACGAGAATCAGAAGCACCACCGAGATGGAGTTACCGCACACCAGCAGGAACACGATGAGGGCCACCATGCAGATCAGGTTGGTTAGCAAAAACGGGATTCTGTTTTTCCAATATCGTCTGCTATTCATATCATGTACCCTTGCCGGTGCTTGGTCTTAATAAAATCGGTTAGTCCAATGCCCGCCAATTTCTCCCGGATGCGGTTGATGTTGACGCTCAAGGCGTTGTCATCCACATAAAGTTGGTTGTCCCACAAAAACTCTACCAGATCTCCGCGGGCGCAAATTTTCCCCGCATTTTTGAACAGGTAATAGAGGATTTTCAGTTCGTTCTTGGTCAGCTCCACACTCTGCCCGTCATAGTCCAGACTGCTGGATTCCAAGCGCAGCACCGCACCCCCGCAGGTCATTTGCTCGCTTTGCTGTACCGGATATGCTCGCTTGAGCAGGGAGGCAATCTTCGCCAGCAGGATGGCCGTATGATAAGGCTTCGTAATAAAGGCGTCGCCGCCCAGCATGATACTATTGAGTTCATCCATATCGGTATTGCAGCTTGTCACAAAAATAATAGGGATATTTGAATTGCTGCGAATTTGAGAACAGATAGAAAAGCCGCTTTCATTTGGCAATTTAATATCTAATAAGACAAGGTGTGGTTCTTCTGTTCTAAACGTATCGTTCACCTTTGAAAAATTCTTTACTGAAACAGCAGTATAGCCATTGCCGCGCAAAAGAGTTTCCAATTCACCTTGAATAACAGGATCATCTTCAATGATCAATATTTTATATGGTTTCATGTTTTAATTCCCTTCCTTGTTTCGTTCGCATATCCACAGGCTTTTCTGCCTCTTTTGGAATTAGCCAGACACCGGCCATTTTGACAGTACCAGGTATGCGTCCATCGGTACAGTAATAATTGATCTGTCGGGATGAAACTCCCCATTTTTCGCTAGTTTCTTTTAATGTCATATAGTCCATCTTTGCACCTCCTGCAACCCATTTTATTATATTTCCATTGCTCGAAGAATACAAGCCTACAGCCATGCTATCAATAAGAAAATCGGTATAATCATACCGGCAAACCGGAATGATAAGGTTATTCCTCAAATTAAACCGGAACGATACAATATTATTGAGGTGAACGATAATGCCGATTGACGATTTGACCGCTTTGGGAGATGCGCTCCGAGCAGCACGAAAACAAAAAAATCTGACGCAGGAACAGCTTGCAGATGAATCCCATGTTTCTACCAAACAGATTGCTGATATTGAGAAAGCCAGGAGAAATCCTTCCTATCTGATTTTGAAAGCATTAGCAAAGGTGGTTCATCTTTCACTGGATTCGCTTATATGCCCGGATCTTTCGCCGGACGAAGCAGGGCAGAATGAGATGAAGCTACTCTATATGAACTGTCCGCCAGAGATGCGTGAAACATTGTTGCGCCACACTCGTGGATTTGTAGAGGAACTAAAGGAACTCTCCAAGAAACTTGAAACAAAGTAGGCCAGTGAGCGAAATTTGAAGGTTTCGTCACTGGCTTATTTTATTCCTGCGGGAAAGAGGCAAGCAATGCCGGTGTTAATACACACCGGCCACAGAGCGGAAAATCCCTGCCGGGATTTCCGTTCTGTTTGCTTGTTGAGGGCAGCGCCCCCAAGCCCCTTTGAACACAGAATTTCATTCTGTGGCTGCGCGTTCCTGCGGAACGCTTTTCATCTGCCTGCGGCGGTGAGAAAATACGAAAAAACGGAGCGTCAACGGTCCTGCCCTTGTTCTTTTTCCCGGTCATTCTGACGTTCCTCCCCGTATCCCATCAGCCGGTCCACATTGGCTTTCGCGGTCAGCAGTTCCCGCATTTCCTCGCGGGATCGCCGGTACTCGGCATAGTCTTTTTTCTTTCCTTCCAACAGCTGGGCATACTCGGCCTGCAAGCTCTTGACAGTAGGCAGCTTCTTGATACCCAAATCGTCAAATGCCTGCTTTGCCGCCTTGTGGATCAAAATCTCCGATTCATGTTCTGCTAAAAATTTCTTGGAATACCCAGCCTTGCGATAGGCCGTATAGACCTCGCGGGTTTTAACGTAATTGACGATGTGGGTCCGCAGTACGGCGATTTCCGCCATGCGGGTTTCCGCCGCCTTAATCTGGGCCGACAGCTCATTGTGACGGGCCGTAGCCGCTGCCGCTTTTTCCTCCAAAACTGCGTATTCCAGCAAACCATGCTCGGTGAGATAGTTCATTGTCTGCGCCATCTGTTTGAGATTAAATACCTTTGCCCAGCGCGCATAGCCAGCGCCTTTTCCGGCCTGCAATTTTGCCTGAATATCCACCAGAAGATTGACCTTCGGAGTGGGAGTTGAAACTGCATCTTTTCTGCGGGGTGTATGCTGCTGGTGTTAGTATATAAGTGTGGACAGGAAAAGTTGAACAACCTATACTATCAAGTGAAAAAGCAAAGGAGATGTTTTACATGGCGAAAAACCAGAAATCTTACACTCCGGAATTCAAGCAGCAGATCGTGGATCTGTATAATGCCGGAGGAACCTCGTATCCGCAACTGGAGCGTGAATATGGCGTAAATCGAAGCACACTCAGCAACTGGGTAAAACAGCTCTCCCCCATCAAAGTATCCGGGGAGGAGACGGTCACCCTTAAGGAGTATAAGGCTCTCCAGAAAGAAATCCAACGCCTTAAGATTGAGAATGAAATATTAAAAAAAGCGACCGCCTTATTCGCGAAAGAACTATAGCCGAGATTGTTTCCTTTATCCAGAACAACTTAACCCGCTACTGTGTATCTCAGCTTTGCAGCGCTCTGAAATTCCCAAGGAGTACCTATTACAAGGCTCTGGTTTGTGTACCCTCGAATAAGCAGAAGGCATATGCGGAATTCGGCAGGAAAGTGAAACAGGCATATGATGACTCAAAACAAAGGTATGGGGCTGTCAAAATATGCCGTGTGCTGAATGATAATGGTACACCTTGCAGCGTCAAGAGGGTGCAGAGGCATATGGCAGAGCAGGGACTGCGCTCTATCGTAGTAAAGAAGTACAATCATCATGCCAACCATGGCAGCATCCCGGAGGATAAGAAAAATATCCTGAGGCGTGATTTTGGGACGGAGACCATCAACCAGAAATGGTGTACGGATATCACTTACATCCATGTACAGAAAGAAGGATGGACCTATCTGGCTTCTGTCATGGATCTGTGCAGCCGAAAGATTATAGGGTATGCCTATGGCACATCTATGACGGCGGAACTGGCGGTTAAAGCGGTAGAAAACGCATGCCTGAATGTCAGGGATACCGAGGGGATCATCCTTCATAGTGATCTTGGAAGTCAGTATACGAGCCAGGCATTTGAAGACTGCCTGGGCAGTAAAGGAATCCTGCATTCATTTAGTCGTAAGGGAAATCCATACGATAATGCCTGTATGGAATCTTTCCATTCCGTACTGAAAAAGGAAGAAATCTATCTTCATACTTACCAGGATTTAAAGGAAGCTCGCAGAGCAATCTTTAAATACATAGAGGGCTGGTATAACCGTAAACGGATCCATAGCTCTATCGGTTATCTGACACCACAGCAAAAGGAGGATGAGGAACTCAAAAAAGCAGCATAATCTTTCAACTTTTTTTGTCTAAAGTATTGACATAGATCCACTGCTGTTCTCCGGCAAGGACCGCCCGTATTTCATCTTCACTGTATCCCTTGCCCAGCTTTCCATCCATGCGGGCAACATTCTTCCAGCCGGGGGCTTTGAGCCGGATTGCCTGTCCCCGGCGCGACACTTCACAGCCCATTTCCGCAAGCAGTTTTAACAGCCCGTCAAAGTCTGCCGGTTTCTGTTCCAATGCCTGGTCAATCATCATACGGAGCTGTTCCCGGTGGGAGGGCTTTGCCTGATCCCCCAGCCACTTGTTATAGCTTTTTCCATGCGGTTTTGGGTCCTCTACAATGGAATAGCCGTTCTCAACGCAGATGGTATCGTTGAGCCGCCGGACCGCGCGGGTGCTGCCCCAAAAGTTTCGGAATTTCCGGTCACAGTTCACATTGACCGCGTTCCAGATGATGTGATTATGGATATGGGACTTGTCGATATGGGTGCAGACCACAAAGGCGTGATTACCCTTTGTGAACCGTTTGGCAAACTCCACGCCCAGCCGGTTGGCTTCTTCTGGGGTAATCTCGCCGGGGACAAAGGACTGCCGGACATGGTAGGCCAGCACATCGTCCGCGCCGCGTACCCGGCCAGTGGTGGAAATGTACTCCCGTTTTGCCAGCAGAAACTCGGCGTCGGCTACCCGGCTGTCACACGCAAAGCCGGTGACAAGCCTGCCGTTATCTGTCTTTTGCGGGTTGGCTACATAGTCGATAATGTCACTGACCGCTTGACTTTCGGTGCGGTCCTTGCCGATGTGCAGCGGCATGATGCGTGTGGTTGCCATGATAGAATCCTCCCTTCATAACAAAACGGCCTGCATACGCAGACCGCTTGTTTCTTTTATTCACCATTTTTATATCGGATGACCGGAATTTGTTTGACCTTTTTTCCAATGGTCCGGCGTTCTAACGCAAAGACCATATCACTGGTACGCTCAAAAAATCCGATGTCCTTTTTCCAGCTTATCCCGCATTTACAATGCTGTAAGCCGATGAATTGCTGTTTCATTTTTCTGCCGCAGTCGGGGCAGACTTTATTACTGGTTCCCATCGTTTTTGTCATGCCATTTTTTCAGAACCGCCTCTACCTGTGCGACCAGCTGCTCCTTGTCTGGCATATAGAGGACATAGCGGGATGCAAAGATATTGTTGGATAAACCGCCCAGCGCATATTCTGCCGCCACACCCTCCTTATCGGTACAGAGGATAATGCCGATAGGCGGATTGTCATCATGGTCATTGACTTCCGCCGCATAGTAGTTGAGGTACATATTCAGCTGTCCGGCAGCCTCCGGCGTCAGTTTTTTTGTTTTCAATTCAATCAGCACATAGGCTCGCAGGATTTTGTTGTAGAAAACCATGTCCACATAGTAGTGGGTATTGTTTAAGGTGATCCGCTGCTGAGTTCCTACAAACATGAATCCCCGGCCAAGTTCCAGCAGGAATTTTTCAATCTGCATCACAAGCGCCCGTTCCAGATCACTTTCCAGGTAAGGCTTGTTTTCTGGAATCCCTAAAAACTCGAATACATAGGGATCGCGGATAATATCGGCTGGCTGTGCGATTTCAATTCCCTTTTGTGCCAGCGAGAGAACCTTTTCTTTGTTGGCGTCGCCACTGGATAATAAGAGGCGTTCATACAAGGAGCTTTCAATCTGCCGTTTCAGCTCCCGTACCGACCAGCCGGAATTGACAGCCTCTTTTTCATAAAAGCTGCGTTTGCTCTCATCGGAGATCGTCAAAAGCTCGCAGTAATGGGACCATGACAATTTAACAGACGCTGTCTGTTGAATTGGGTAAGACTGATAAAACCGCCTCATAAATTGAATGTTGGAAACAGAAAAACCCTTGCCAAACTCCCTTGTCAGTTCTTTGGAAAGTTCTTTTAAGGTCTGCCTTCCATACTCTGCGCGAAGCTGGCTTTGCTGCTCATACTCCACGATAATCCGGCCAATGTTCCAATAGGTTGTAAGCAGCTCAGTATTGACCTGTTGAGCGATATTATTTCTTGCGTTTTCCAGTAATTTTCTGATTTCCAAAATCATCGGATTGTCCGGTGATAACTGATGATTATCCATATATACACTCCTCTATGAAAAAGCCCGTCCGTTTGCGGGGGGGTCTACACTTTGACCTTTATCAGTATATCCTATTTCATGCCGAAAGTAAATCGTCAAAGCTATATGGCGTTTCCTTTTTCCCACTTCTCCAAACGGGATTGGCACAGTGCGGCAATTTCAGCTTGTGGATCTATGTCAATACTTTAGACAAAAAAAGTTGAAAGATTATGCTGCTTTTTTGAGTTCCTCATCCTCCTTTTGCTGTGGTGTCAGATAACCGATAGAGCTATGGATCCGTTTACGGTTATACCAGCCCTCTATGTATTTAAAGATTGCTCTGCGAGCTTCCCTTAAATCCTGGTAAGTATGAAGATAGATTTCTTCCTTTTTCAGTACGGAATGGAAAGATTCCATACAGGCATTATCGTATGGATTTCCCTTACGACTAAATGAATGCAGGATTCCTTTACTGCCCAGGCAGTCTTCAAATGCCTGGCTCGTATACTGACTTCCAAGATCACTATGAAGGATGATCCCCTCGGTATCCCTGACATTCAGGCATGCGTTTTCTACCGCTTTAACCGCCAGTTCCGCCGTCATAGATGTGCCATAGGCATACCCTATAATCTTTCGGCTGCACAGATCCATGACAGAAGCCAGATAGGTCCATCCTTCTTTCTGTACATGGATGTAAGTGATATCCGTACACCATTTCTGGTTGATGGTCTCCGTCCCAAAATCACGCCTCAGGATATTTTTCTTATCCTCCGGGATGCTGCCATGGTTGGCATGATGATTGTACTTCTTTACTACGATAGAGCGCAGTCCCTGCTCTGCCATATGCCTCTGCACCCTCTTGACGCTGCAAGGTGTACCATTATCATTCAGCACACGGCATATTTTGACAGCCCCATACCTTTGTTTTGAGTCATCATATGCCTGTTTCACTTTCCTGCCGAATTCCGCATATGCCTTCTGCTTATTTGAGGGTACACAAACCAGAGCCTTGTAATAGGTACTCCTTGGGAATTTCAGAGCGCTGCAAAGCTGAGATACACAGTAGCGGGTTAAGTTGTTCTGGATAAAGGAAACAATCTCGGCTATAGTTCTTTCGCGAATAAGGCGGTCGCTTTTTTTAATATTTCATTCTCAATCTTAAGGCGTTGGATTTCTTTCTGGAGAGCCTTATACTCCTTAAGGGTGACCGTCTCCTCCCCGGATACTTTGATGGGGGAGAGCTGTTTTACCCAGTTGCTGAGTGTGCTTCGATTTACGCCATATTCACGCTCCAGTTGCGGATACGAGGTTCCTCCGGCATTATACAGATCCACGATCTGCTGCTTGAATTCCGGAGTGTAAGATTTCTGGTTTTTCGCCATGTAAAACATCTCCTTTGCTTTTTCACTTGATAGTATAGGTTGTTCAACTTTTCCTGTCCACACTTATATACTAACACCATTTCCTCCGGGACAGATGAATCTGTCATCCTTTTCATCATACTGAAAATCTTTCCTTTGAAATTCTGTAGTTCCTCTTTTTTGCTCCGTTCTTTCAGGCGTATAAAAATTTATGCCTCTTTCTGATAACTGTTGGTTGATAAGGTTTGTGTCATAGCCACTGTCGGCACATGCTTCCTGTATTTTCAAACCCAGGTTTTTCTCAATATAATCAATCCTTTTGATATACGGCTGGCTGTCAGGCACATTACCGGCTGTAGCTGCCACATCGATTATAATTCCGTTTTTAGAGTCCACGGTTTCATGCGACAAGTAGTGCATCCCCTCCGCTTTCCCTTTCCTCTTGTAAAATCCAGATTCGGGGTCTGTCCTGCTTTCACGGCGGCGAATGGTTTCCGTTTTTTCCTTCCGTTTCTTGCATCTGATGGGCTTGATTTTCCCTTCTGATTCCAACTGGGCCCGTACCGTTTCTTCATACTGGTCTAGTTCTTTGAGGTATTCATTTGTAACTTCTTCTGTTTGCTTGATGTATTCTGTTTTCCGGGATGCGTTTGCCTTTATGTGTGTCGAATCCGTAAAAACCAGCTTGCCGTCTGCCAGACCCTTTTCTATGCATATGGAAACAATTTTCTGAAAGATATTCCGAAAAAGATCGCTGCCGTTGAAACGGCGGCGTCTGTTCTGGGAAACCGTAGAATGGTCTGGAACTTTATCCATGACATCAAGACCAAGAAACCAACGGTATGCCATGTTCACCTGAATCTCTTCTGATATTCTTCTTTCGGAATTGATGCCATAAAGAAAACCGATGAGAAGAAACTTGATCAAGACCACTGGATCAATAGATGGACGCCCATTGTTATGACAGTACATATTTTCTACTTCGTTATATATGAATGAAAAATCAATGATATCATTTACTTTCCGAAGCAAATGATCCATAGGGACTAAATCTTCAATTGTTATCAAATGCATTTCTATCTGTTGGTTTTCTCTTTTCGTCATCATAATGTATCACCTCAAGGATTCATCTACACATATATTTTCTTATATGCAAATCTTTTTGGCAAGAGGTTTGTCAACAGCTCGAACTTGTGACGAGGTTAAGTCTGTGCGGAAACCCTGCCGCTTCATGGCTTCGGATTTCATCTTGTAGGCAAACGCCCGCTCGCTCGGCAGGATATTTTCTCGTTGCAAATTGCTGTCTACAAGGGTGATGATGGCTCGGTCACGGTCTAAGGGCAGGACAAAAGCGGGGATTGTGTTTATCCCTGCAAGCTCCGAAGCACGGACACGCCGCTGTCCTGCAATGATTTCATAACCATTCCCGTCCTCTTTCGGGCGTGTGATGATTGGCGTTACGATTCCAAACTCTTTGATGCTCTCCGCCAATTCTGACAGCATTTCATCCTCCACTACATGAAACGGGTTATCGGGAAACGGATATAAATCTGCGGTCTTTAATACCTTAAAATCCTGTTTCATCATTCACATCCCTACCTTTCTTTTGGTCTGGTTCTGCCTGTTTTCTGTAATTCTTCCAATACCTCTGGCGGTATTTTTTTCAATAACCTTTCCATCTGCTGATTGGTTTTCTGCAATTCAAATATCCTCTGGTTGGCTTTCTGTACCTTTAATTCCTGTTCGTACTTTTCATCACGCATACGCCCCGCATAGTCGGATTCCTGCCCGATTCTCTCTTTCAAGCTGTCGATATACACTTGCTGTTTCCCGATTTCCTTAGAGAATTTCTCCACGTCTGGGAGCCATGCCGCAATCAGTTCCAGAGCCTTGTCACGCTTCTTTCCTGCGTTAAAGGCGTTAATGTCGGAGAGGGCAGACACGATTTCTTCATACTGTTTATCCAGTCTGCCGCCTAACTTGTAGAGCCATGTGGGGATGTGCTTCCGCTTCGTTTCCATTGAGGACTGCCCACGTTCAAGCTGATTCCACCGTGCGGACATACGCTCATGGTAGGCAGTCTGCCACTCGGATAAGGATTTTTGGTTGCCTAAAATAGATTTTGCTGACAGCTTGTTGTTGGGCGTAAGCGGCACAAAGCACAGGTGCATATGGGGCGTTCTTTCGTCCATGTGGACGACTGCGGAGAGGATATTCTGCTTCCCTACACGCTCCGAAATGAAGTCAAGAGCCGTCTGGAAATAGGCTTTTTGTTCTTCTGGCGGTAAGCTGTTCATAAATTCGGGCGAAGCGGTGATGAGCGTTTCCACCATCATCACGCTGTCCTTTCTTACCTTACAGCCTGCTTCTTTTACCATTTGGTTTATCTCTTTCTTGTAGGTGTAGCGGGGCGGATTCACAAGATGGTAGTTATCTTTGGAGCGTTCCATATCAATATCTGGGTTGCTTTTATAGGCTTCTTTCTTCCGCTCGTTGTGGCGTTCGCAAGCCGCAACGCCGCCTGCCTTGCGTTTCTGGAAACGCAGGATTGCATAGGACATAGTTCATCATCTTCCTTTCTTCGGCGGGTAATCTCCCAAAGGGTGACGGTTGGTGACGGTGGTGACGGTGTTTTTGGGATACCCCCACGGAAGCCGCCGACTGTCACCGCACATTCTTCCATCCGAAGCCGCAAGGCAGAGGATGGGCAGGGCGTAAGCCCTGCTTTAAGGGAGTCCAGAGGGAACGTCTGGCACACGACTTTGCAGGGCAAAGTGTAGTGTGTTACACCCTGTAAACGCAGTCGGAAAAATCTTTAGATTTTTCTGACCGCAGGGGTGGATAGACACGCCGCAAGCGGCGGGGAAATCCCACGCCTGCATTTTGCGTTTACGGGGTGTTCTCCCGAAGGGCGGAGCCGCCGACTTCACATACATTTGCTATGACGGTGACACTAGCAGGGGGTATCCCAAACTAACCGTCATCACCGTCACCACCGTCACCCGACTGCCTTGTGAGGGAAATCTCCCTGCACCCTTTCTTCCTGTGGTAGCCGTAACGGATGTTGTTTTCGCTTAGGAAACTGGCACGGTATTCGTTGAGCCGCTTCGTCATGATGTTGGGCGGCGTTCCCGTTTCCCCCATCTGTTCCAGAAGCTCCGTTGCCGTCCCAGTCCATCCCTCCCTGCCCTGCATGAAATCCACCAGCCGAAAAAGGACGTCTGGTATCGCTTCTTTTGCAAGCTGTTCCTGCTCCTTACGCTCCACCAGTTCCCAACTGCAATCATGGAAACGGAGCGTAAACTCCTGATAGGGCGTGTCCCTGCCCGTCACATACAGCTTTGCGGCATTGGACGCACGGCTTTCCTGCTGAAGGACAAAGGTAGCATCTGCACTCCCCGTCAATCCCGTCGTGCCAGACACTTTGTTGAACACGTCGCTGTCGTTCTGCTTTCGGATGTGGTGTACAACAATGACCGCCAATGAGTGCCTGTCGGCAAAGTCTTTGATAAGAGAGATGTCCCCATAATCGCTTGCATAGGCGTTGTCTTTGGATGCGGTGCGGACTTTCTGCAAGGTGTCAATCACAATGAGCCTGCTGTCGGGATATTCTTTCAGATAATCTTCCAACTGCACGATAAGACCGTCTGACAGCTTGTCGCTCGCCACCGCAAAGTGAAGCCGCCCGCTCGCTTCGTCCGTCAAGCGGAACAATCTGTCCTGTATGCGGCAGAACGTGTCCTCAAGGCAGAGGTAAAGCACGTCGCCCTCCTGCGTGGGCATATCCCACAAGGGGATTCCCTGCGATACGCAGAGGCAGAGCTTTAGCATGAGCCAGCTCTTGCCGATTTTCTGTGAGCCGCAGAACAGGGTTAATCCCGTGGGTATCAGACCGCCCACCACAAAGGACGGCTTCTCAAGCGGCTCATAAAGGAGCGTGTCGGCGTTGACCGTCTGAAGCTTATGCATGGGATTCCTCCTTTCGGGCGGTGTCTTTGGTTTTGTTGCACATAGATGTGACCTCCTTAAAATAGATTTACTCCCACGAAAAAGAGTGAGAGTATGTAATGCCGCCAGTCCCCACGCCGATAAAAATGGATTTCTTTTTCGGACAGTAATCGTTAAGGTTGGAAATACTTCCTCATTTCTGCCTTGACCTTTTCCCTTGCAACCGAAACAGACTTTTGGACAGCGGAAGCGGTGCAATGCTCCATTTCCCCGATTTGGTAAAAGTTAAAATCATACTCGTAATAGAGCAGGAAACGCCGCCTTTGTATCTCTGGCAGTCGGGCAACCGCTTTATAAAACAGTTCATTCCGTTCTTTCTCAATCATTCTTTCATCAAGCGATTTAGGCACTCTCAAAGCACGTCTGTAAAGCGTTTCGTCCCACACCTCGTTAAACTCCCTGTGCCGCTGGTTCCATTGCTGAAGGTTTCTGTTTTTCCGCTCCATCTGCCGAAATTCAACAAATAGCTGTTCTGACACTTCCAGTTCGTGGTGTTCCCCCTGCCCGTCCTTAAAGCTGATAAAATACCTTTTGCCGCTTTCCGTGGATTCCTCCCGAAGCGTGTATGTCTTTGCCCCGTATGCCATTTCCTTTCCTCCCGAAAAAAATTGAGCGGGAGGATTGCCCTCCCACCCAATAGCCCGTGGAAATGGTTAAATTTCCCCGAAAGGATAAAAAATAGGCTTTAATTTTTGCGTAACCGTTCAAGGCGTTTGTAGACCGCCCTTTCGGTAAGCCCTGCCACCGCCGCAATCTCCTTAGTGGAATACCCCTGCATTTTAACAGGAGAATGAGCAGGGTATGCTTGTCCACCGTAAGCAATGCCTGATACAGCTTCTCGTCCTCAATCTCGTCCAGTAAGTCCGCAACGGTATTCGGCTCTGCCTGCTGTTCGTTGTCCGCCATTCCCTCAAGGTATTCGCCGAAGTCGCTCGTCCATCGGTAAAACCGCCTATTGGAATTAAAGTCCGCCCTGTCCTCCATGCGGATTTGCTCAATGACCGCTTCATCAACGCCATGCTCACGCAGCACTTTTTCCTCGGCTTCTTTCCAGATACGCCATTTCCTGTCCTCACGTCCGTGGTTGTATGCCATTCCTTATTTCCTCCAATCCGAATTTTTGAAAATGTAAAAATCCAGATTGGAAAGGCGGCGAACGGCAGCCAACAGCAGAAACAGCACTGCGGCACATTCCGATAAAAAACGACAAAAGAAAAACCGCAAAGGCTCTGTGACCTCTACGGTTATAGGAGATATATATTCTGTTAAGTGGAGATTCTACTTCTTGTTTCATGGTGAGAAGTAGCGTTGCATAAACAGGAATTTTTTTAACTGACTTCCTGCCATTCCCCAATATGCTATGTATGGATTAACTCTGCGTTGCATGAGCAGATGGATAACTGCCCGAAAAAAGAACATAAAAAAACCTCCAAACTTTAAAACAGGTCTGGAGAGTGTCTGTTAAGTCTTTTCGGGTATAGCAATACCGCCCACCAATACACCGTTTTTTTATATGGTGGGCGTTTGCCTTAAAACCTTATGAAATGAAAAAGAGCCAATAAACTGTGATTTTGATATGCTCCCCTTATGGTAGACAGATGAAATAATAAAACTGTCACTATAAGGAGGAGCATATTTTATGGGACAACATTCAAAATACTCTTTTGAAATGAAATTAGATGCCGTTACAAAATATTTGGAGGGAAGCTGTTCAACAGAAAGTATCGCCCGAAGCCTGGGAACAAATGGAACACGTATCGTCGAGTGGGTGACCTTGTATCAGTCTTTAGGAATAGAGGGGTTAAAAACAACTCCAAAACTCCGTATCTATTCCGCCGAAACAAAACAAAATGCTGTTGCCGATTACCTTTCCGGCAAAGGAACATTAAGGGAAATCCAGAAAAAGTATGGAATCCGCTCAGATAAGCAGCTTCGCAACTGGATTATGAAGTATAATGGTCATGAGAAGTTAAAGACTTCTGGAACAGGAGGAACCAGCGTCATGACCAAAGGAAGAAAAACCTCATATGAGGAACGGGTGGAAATTGTAACATACTGCATAGAGCATGGAATGGATTATGCCCAGGCAGCAGAAAAATACCAGGTATCCTACCAACAGATTTACCAATGGACAAGGAAATACCAGTCAAACGGCGTAGAAGGGCTTATTGACAAAAGAGGGAAAAGAAAATCTGAAACAGAAATGTCGGAACTGGAGAAGCTGCGTGCGGAAAATAAGCTTCTTCAAGCGGAAAAGCGCAGAGCCCAGCTGGAGGTTGCTTTCTTAAAAAACTCGACGAAATCGAAAGGAGGCGGTTCTAAGCCAGACACAAAATGAAACGGTTTATCTGGCGATACAGGAAATATATGACGAGCAGGGATGTTCAATATCAGAACTCTGCAGATTTGCGGGAATTTCGCGTTCTGCTTATTATAAATGGCTGAACCGAAAACCAAGTGAAAATGAGAAATTCAACCAGAAATTATGTGTCCTTATCAGAGATGCGTACGAGGAAAAAAGCGGGATTCTGGGTTACAGGCAGATGACGATTAAATTAAACCGTGAAAATGAATTTCAAGTCAACGCAAAGAGAATCTTGCGCCTTATGCGGATTTTACATCTGAAATCTGTGTGCCGGCGCAGGAGAAGAAACTATGTAAAATCAACGCCAGAGGTTACTGCCGAAAACATCTTAAACCGGGAGTTCCATGCGGAACGTTTTGGGGAAAAATGGCTTACGGATGTAACGGAGATGAAATATGGAGCCAGTGGGAAGGCATACCTGAGGCCATTCTGGACTTGTCAGATAAAAGTATTGTTTCCTTTGTCATTGGACATTCCAATAATAATGCCCTTGTTTTTGAAACCTTTGACACTGCCCATGAAAACCATCCAGATGCAAGGCCTTTATTCCACAGTGACCGTGGATACCAATACACCTCAAAATACTTCCGTAAAAAGCTTAACAAAGCGGGAATGACACAAAGCATGTCAAGAGTATCCAGATGTATTGATAACGGACCAATGGAAGCGTTCTGGGGGATGCTGAAATCAGAAATGTATTACCTGAAGAAATTTCAAACATATGAGGAGCTAAAGGAGGCTGTATCAGATTACATAGATTATTATAATAATCATCGGTATCAGAAACGCTTAAACTGTATGACACCGATAGAATATAGAAACTATTTGAAAGATGCTGCATAAAAGCTCTGCCAGTCCTCTTTGCGACTGGCAGGTAAAAATTTTTATTTTTTTAACTGTCTACTTGACAGGGAGCGGTTCATTTTATTTCACAAGTTCATCGGCTCCGCATCTATGTGTCTGGCTCTGTGATGACTATTGTATGTAAATTTTTTACTTCAATTAGCGTTTTCTTCTTACACTTTGGACAATAGAGAGGGTAGTTCTTCAAAACGGTATCTTTTCTTATTCTGTCACGGGTTTTGTTACCGCAAACAGGACATAACAGCCAAACGGTATCTTTATTCATTTTCTAATTTTATTGAATGGACACACCAAGCTGATATGCTTCATCCAATTTTTCATTCTCTGAAATATCACCAACATTCATAACCCCGCCACAAAGAACCTTTCCTATACTTTTCCATCCAAGGTGCTTTTCAAGACGGTCATACCAATATTCGCTTTCTTCAAAACCATACCCTTCTGCCGCCATAATCAGAGCCATATCCTTTTTAGGGTTTCGATAATTAGGATTACACTCCGCAACAGCAAACAGCCTGTCAAATGCAGTTTTTAATTGCCCGCTAATTGTCCAATAATATAAAGGCGATGCAAGAATTACAATATCCGCTTCTTGATAAACAGGATAAATTACGTCCATATCATCCTTCTGCACACAAGGACTGTTACAATCTTTACCACCGCCGAAACATCCTTTGCAACCATTGATATTCATTTCTCCAAGGAAAAATTCTGTAACCTGATTTCCTGCTTTTTCTGCTCCCCTTTTAAATGCAGCCGTTAATGTAGCTGTATTCCCTTTTTTACGTGGACTTCCATTCAGTATTATTATTTTTTTGCTCATATACCCAACCTCTTTTCTTATATGCTTTTTGCAAGAGCGATTGCTTTTTTGCAACCATCCGTTTTTTCAATATCACCAACATTTAACACTCCAGGCACAAGTACTTCGCCTACCATATTCCATTTCAGCAAAGCCGCCGAACGCTCGATTGGAATACGGACACCATCAAAAACAGACATATCATCTTCTTCACAACAAGCAATCAAGGCACACTCTTTTCCTGCTATATCTTTACCGCCTACCACGAAAGAAAACAATTTATCAATCACGCATTTAATTTGTGCAGGAATGGAATACCAATAGACGGGCATTGAAAAAACAATCATATCTGCATGAAAAATATCAGTTGCAATTTTATTAAAATCATCATCAAAACTGCAAGCTTTTCCCGAATGATAGCAGGTTTCACAAGCGTGACAGCCTCCAACATTGCTTTGTGCTGCATCAAACCTTATAATGGAATGCCCATTTTTAGTCGCCGCTTCAATAAATGCTTCAGTCATACTTAAACTATTCCCTTTTTTACGCGGACTTCCAGTAATTACTACAATTTTTTTACCCATTCTACAATCTCCAATCTATTTTATAATTTGTGGAACACGTTGACTTCCGTGTCTCTCCATATTATAATCATAGCAAGAATTATCTTTTAATCAAGTACGCACATTATTGTTATATACTTACCAAAAGGAGAGTGTAAAATGAACGAACATTGTATTTCAAAAGAATGTTTAGCAACAACAGGTTTCAGTTATACATTATCGTTGATAAATGGAAAATACAAAATGACAATTCTATATACACTAATGGAATTTGGCGTTGTCCGATTCAATGAAATGAAAAAATATATCGGTGGAATTTCTTTTAAAACACTAAGTTTGTCTTTAAAGGAACTGGAAGCAGACCAACTTGTACATAGAGAAGAATATCCCCAAATCCCTCCAAAAGTTGAATATAGTTTAACTGAACGTGGAAAGTCACTCATTCCTATTTTAGATGGTATGTGTGAGTGGGGTGATAAGAACAGAATAATAAAATAACACTTAAAACGGCGGTAGTTCAATCCCTACCGCCGTTAGTCTGTCTATTGATAAATCAATTCCCTCTCAACAAGCTCCCTCGCACAAGCTCTTATGTTATTCATTCTTCCAACCCATTCTAAGGCATTTTCTTCTTTTAGTCGTTCCGTTATGCCCTGTGCCTGTTTCATGCCCTCTATGAGCCTTTCAAAGCGTTCCTGCGCCTGCCTGTCAATGTCGGCAAGGTAAGTATTCAGCCTGCCGCTTGTGAGAAGATTGGTGTATGTAACCTTGCGGTACTGTTTCAGATAGTCCAGATGCCGCTGTCCCCATGTGCCTATCGGCTGTTCTTCTTCGGCGGGTAAAGCTATACATGGAATTAAATAGTCACCTTGCCTTTCGTATCTGCCACCCATTTCCTCAAAAATCGTCTTTGCCATTGTCTGTTACCTCCACATTCTTTTTATTTTGAATGTCCGCAAAATCCGTCCTACATCTCCGGGCCTCCAGGGGCAGTCCAGATCGTGAAGGGCCACCAGCAAATCCTGTACGTTGGTTCCGGCCCCCATCTTCTGGGTAGAGCCTAACAGGACGCGCACCTGGCCGGAGCGGACTTTGGAAAACAGCTCCTTTTTGCGGACTTCGGTATTTGCTTCATGGATAAAAGCAATCTGGCTGGCGGGCATACCCTGTGCGATGAGTTTCTGCCGGATGTCCTCATAGACCGTAAAGGCCAGCGGTTTCTCCGGCTCTGGAACCGCTTGTTCCAAAGCATGAAGTATCGGGTTATCCAGCGTTTTAGCCACCTTTTTGGAGCCAGCCGCCTGGGGTGTGGAAATATCGCAAAACACCAGCTGGGTCAGCTTTTCCGGCTGTCCGTCCCGCCAGATTTGCAGGATATTGTCCACGCACTGGTTGACCTTGGTGCCGGGTTCGTCCGGCAGAATGGGATTGATAATGCGCTGGTCCAGCCCCAGCTTGCGGCCATCCGAGGTGATTTTCAGCATATTGTCCTCCGATGGGTCAACGGTTCCCGAATGGACTCTGGCGGCGCGCTCGGAGAGGGCCTTCACCATATCCTGCTGGTGTTCGGTGGGCTTTACTACGATGTTGTGGTATTCCACCTCCGGGGTGGGCAGGTCCAGCTGGTCGGCGGTCTTGATGTCCGCAACCTCTTTGAACAGGTTCATCAGCTCCGGCAGGTTAAAGAATTTGGAAAACCTTGTCCGCGCCCGGTAGCCGGTCCCCTCCGGGGCCAGTTCCCTGTCCCCAGTTTTATAGATACATAAATGGATTTTTAATTGATTTCCCCAACAAACTTGTAGAAAATCCTGATATTCTGGACTTTCTCTCCATTGATGGTCTGAGGTTCCGAAACCTCAATCTTTTCGATCAGACGGTTGACGATCTCTGTGGTCAGCTCCTTAATCTCGGCACACTCCGCCATTTCATTGGCAAGGCGTTCCGCTTTATCTGCACTGTCCTCCAGATTTTCAGCCATCGCTCTTAACTTTTCGATTTGCTCCGTATAGTGTTTCTTTTCCTGCTCAAAATGTGCAGACAACAGCCGGAACTGCTGCTCTGATATTATCTGCTTTGACCAGTCCCCATACAACTTGATGAATTGATTATCAGATTCTTTTAATTTTTTCTCTAAGACAGCCACTTTCTTGTCAATATTTGCCCTGCTGTTTGCCGATGAAGTATTCATCTGACCAAGCACTTTCCGCATGAATTTCTCCCGATCCTTTATGACCTTTCCTGCATGGAACTGGATATCGGAAAGCACCAGTTCCTCCAAATCTCCGGCGCTGATGCGGTGCTTACTGCAGAACTTCGCTCCCCTTACACGGTAAATCCGGCATAGGTAATACGTCCTTTCAAGCAATGGTCTGTCCGGATTCCTTCCATCCGTATGGATTGTCAGGTTATTACCACAATCGGCACATTTTAAAATTCCACGGAACTTATTGTCATAACCAGAAGTGCAAGGTTTCACCTTTGTATGCCTGTCAAGGATTTCCTGAACGGTATTCCATGTATGCTCGTCCACAATGGCTTCATGGTCGCTGGGTATGGTTACACGTTCCTTAATCGGGATATAACCTCTTGTCTGCTGTTTAAAATGCTTCCTGTCATACCTCTGTACCCAAAAATAACCTTTATACAGAGGATTCCGGAGTATACGGATTATCGTAGACTGTTTCCAATTATAAATATCATCCTCAGCGATCAAAAACTTTCCGAAAACTTCCTGATTGTAATAAGCTGGCTTCGGAATTTTTTCTTCATAAAGGATTTTCCCGATTTTATTGTTTCCGTAGCCTTCCAACGCAAGCTGGAAAATATAGCGGACAGTCGGCGCTGTTTCTTCATCCGCAATCAGGTGGTTCTTGTCTGCCGGGTCTTTTTTATAACCAAACGGTGCATAAGCCCCCCATAAATTTCCCCTGACTGGCTCGGATATACCTTCCCGTCTTTACCTTTTTTGAAATATCCCTCGAATAAAATTCGTTCAGGATATTCTTAAATGGGGTAATGTCCATCTCACCGGTGTTTGCCGAATCTACGCCGTCATTGACAGCGATATAACGGACATGGTGATTCGGGAAAAATACCTCGATATATGCCCCGCTCTCCAGATAATTCCTGCCGAGCCTTGATAAATCTTTGGTTATGACACAATCCACATGCCCCGCCTCGATATCCCCAATCATTTGTTGAAAAGATGGTCGATTGAAAGCTGACGTTAGATAACGATACTTTTGAAAACACTGGAAAATCAAGGTTTTTCGAGCGACGGACAAGCAGGGTATTGTACTAAAAACTGAATACGACGCAGAAGCGGCGTTTCTTACTCTCTATACGGGAGAACAGGAACGCCGCTTTTCATGCCCTTTGTTACGCAGTAGGGGCAGAAAAAGCCTTGCTACAAGCGGTTTTCCGGGCGCGTATCTGGCGCGGCAAGGGATTTATACCTTATCCCCCCGAAACCGCGCTTCTACTGCGTAACAAATCCAAAGCAAAGGAGCTATGAACTATGGCAGTTTTCAGAGTGGAACGAAACAAGGGCTACACTGTTATGAGCAACCACCACCTACGCAACAAGGAGCTATCCCTAAAAGCAAAAGGGCTGTTGTCGCAAATGCTGTCACTCCCCGAAGATTGGGACTACACCTTGAAAGGCTTATCCCTTATCAACCGGGAGAAGATAGACGCTATCCGCGAAGCCATTAAGGAACTTGAACGCGCCGGGTATATCGTCCGGTCAAGGGAGCGCGACGAGAAAGGACGCTTGCGGGGCGCGGACTATGTGATATTCGAGCAGCCGCAGCCGCCTACGCCGGATTTACCTACATTGGAAAATCCAACATTGGATAATCCAACGCAGGAAAAACCAACATTGGAAAAACCTACGTTGGAAAATCCAACGCAATTAAATAAAGATATACAAAGAACTGACTTACCAAAAAAAGAAAAATTAAATACAGATTTATCAAGTACCCATTCCATTCCTATCCTTTCCCCTAACCCCTCACCTTGCGGGGAAGCGGCTGCGCCGCCAGAACGGAAAGGAACGGAAGCGGCAGCACAGAGCGCAGTAGAGATATACCGGGAAATCATCAAGGACAATATCGACTACCACATTCTCAAACAGGATATGAAGTTTGACAGTGACAGGCTTGACGAGATTGTAGACCTCATGCTTGAAACGGTATGCACCGCCAGAAAGCGGGTGCGGATTGCGGGGGACGACTACCCGGCAGAGCTTGTGAAATCTAAGTTTATGAAACTGGACGGCGAACATATCCGCTTTGTGCTTGACTGTATGCGGGAGAACACAACCAAAATCCGCAACATCAAGCAATATCTGAAAGCCGCCCTTTTCAATGCCCCGTCCACAATCGGCAATTATTACACTTCCCTTGTCGCCCATGACATGGCAAGCGGCGCACTGTCACCGAAAAAGCCGCAGTACGGCGACCCGGACTATTATTCATACAACGAGGGCGAAAGCCTGTAAAACAACAAAAGGAGGATTTTATTATGGCACAGAAAATGACAGGAGCATTGGTATTTGACGAGCGCACCGACCGTTACGACATTCGCTTTGACTTAAACAGCTACTATGGCGGGCTGCATTGTGGAGAGTGCTTTGACGTATTCGTGCGGGGCAAGTGGAAGCCGACCCGGATGGAGTACGGCGACAACTGGTATCTTGTGGGTATCAGAGCCGAGGACTTGAACGGGCTGCGGGTGCGTATCTGACCGCCGCCCTATAAAGAAACGAGAAAGGAGGACGCGAGGAATTGCAGGACGAAGTAAACGAAAAGACCATAGCCCTTTACATCAAGACCGGGAAACTGACCGCGCAGACGCTCCAAAAGGCAATGAAAGCCATACTGTCAAAGGGCAAAAAGCAGCTTGCAAAACCGCCACAGGGAAAGCAGAGCTTAAAGCAGCTTATGAAGCAGAACGCGGGCGTTTCCAACATTGAGATTACCGAGGGCAATATCAAAGCCTTTGAGGGTACGGCGAAAAAGTACGGTATCGACTTTGCGCTGAAAAAGGACGCGACGGAAAGCCCGCCCCGCTATCTGGTTTTCTTCAAGGGGCGGGACGCGGACGTGCTGACCGCAGCCTTTAAGGAGTTTTCCGCAAAGAAGCTGACACAGGAGAAAAAGCCCTCTATCCGAAAGCTGCTCTCAACCCTTAAAGAAGCCGCACAGGGCAAGAACGCGGAACGTGCGAAAGTCAAGAACAAAGACAGGGAGGTATCGCTATGAAGCCGGAAATCAAGAAGCTGCTTATCCTAAATCTCCCGTATCTGCTCTTTGTCTGGCTCTTTGATAAAGTGGGCGCGGCTGTCCGTCTATCCCCCGGCGCGGACGCAAGCGCAAAGCTGCTACATCTTGGGGACGGTTTTACCGCCGCCTTTTCCAGTATCGCGCCGAGCTTCCACCCGGCAGATTTAGCTTTAGGCATTGCGGGGGCGGTCATTGTCCGGCTGATTATCTACACCAAAGGCAAGAACGCGAAGAAATACCGCCGCGGGACAGAATACGGTTCGGCGCGTTGGGGCGGGGCTGACGACATAAAGCCGTACACCGACCCGGTATTTGAGAATAATATCCCCTTAACGCAGACGGAACGGCTTACCATGAACAGCCGACCGAAGCAGCCGAAATACGCAAGAAACAAAAATATCCTTGTAATCGGCGGTTCCGGCAGCGGCAAGACCCGGTTCTTTGTGAAACCGTCGCTCATGCAATGTACGTCAAAGGATTTTCCAACGTCGTATATCGTCACTGACCCGAACGTGATAGTGTTATAAGGAACTAAAAAGCGTTACATCATAACAGAACGGGGGTTATATAATGAGCAAACAATTAAACAGTATCAAGATTACCGCCCTGTATGAAAGGCTCTCCCGCGACGACGAATTACAGGGCGAATCCAACAGTATCACGAACCAGAAACATTTCTTAGAGGACTACGCAAGGAAGAACGGCTTTGTCAATATACGCCACTTCACCGACGACGGAGTGAGTGGGACGACATTCGACCGGGAAGGTTTCCAGTCCATGATAGCCGAAGTGGAAGCCGGAAACGTGGCTGTCATTATCGTAAAAGATATGAGCCGGTTTGGGCGCGACTATCTGAAAGTAGGGTTCTATACCGAAGTCATGTTTAAAGAAAAAGGTGTCCGGTTCATAGCAATCAACAATGGCATAGACAGCAGCAATCAGCAGGACAGCGATTTCACGCCGTTTTTGAACATTATGAATGAATGGTATGCACGCGATTCCAGCCGCAAGATACAGGCTATCTTTAAAGCCCGTATGCAGGAAGGGAAGCGGGTTTCTCCCAGTGTCCCCTACGGCTACCGACGTGACCCGGACGACAAGCAGCAGTTGATTATTGACCCGGAACCGGCGGCAGTTGTCCGGCGCATTTTCAAGCTGGTTCTGGAAGGGAATGGAGTCAATCGGATTGCCGATATTCTGTACGCTGACAAGATATTGATTCCCTCGGCATATGCTGAAAAATACTATCCTGAAAACCAGCATAGCAAGAGTTTCCACGACCCTATCCGCTGGACAAATCAAACAATCATTCATATCTTGGAAAAGCGGGAATATATGGGGCATACGGTACTCGGCAAGACTATCAGTGAATCCTATAAAACCAAAAAGCGCCGGAAAGCTACAGAGGACGAATTGATGATATTTGAGAACACCCACGAAGCAATCATTGACGAAGAAACATGGAATAATGTACAACGCCTGATAGAAACAAAACGCCGACCGAAAAAGAACGGCGCTCCCCCTTGCCGTTTAAGTGGATTGCTCTACTGCGCGGACTGTGGCTCGAAGCTGTCACACCGGTATAATTCCAGAAACAAATATGACGCTGACAATTCTTATGGCTGCTCCAGCTACCGGCAGTATACCCGGAACTGTACCATGCACTATATCCGGGTATCTGTAGTAGAAAAATTGATTTTGGAAACTATCCGGGAAGTCAGCGCCTATGCCCTCTCAAACGAAAAGGAGTTTGTCAAGAAGGTACGGGAAGCGTCAGACGTTCAGCAGGAAGCCACTATGAAAGAATACCGCCGAAGATTGGGAAAGGCAAAGCGGCGGCATGAAGAACTGGACGACCTGGTGAAAAAGCTATATGAATCTTTTGCTACCGGGAAGATTCCAGAAAAGCACTTTGACCGTCTGCTATCCGGGTATGACAACGAACAGACCACACTTGAAGCAGAAATGCAGGAATTACAGACCGGGCTTGACCGTTACGGCGCGGACAGTGTGAGGGCTGACCGGTTCCTTGAATTGGTGAAAAGGTACACGGATTTTTCAGAACTTACCACTCCTATGTTGAATGAATTTATAGAAAAAGTAGTTGTCCATGAAGCGGACAAATCAACCGGGGACAGGGTGCAAAAGGTAGACATATATCTAAACTTTATCGGGGCATTTACTGTACCAAAAATGGAAGCTGCCCTGACCGCCGAACAGGAAGCAAGGGAACAAAGGAAGCTGCAAGCCCGCAACAGGGAACGCGAACAAAACCGGCTGCGTATGCAACGGTACAGGGCGCGACAGAAGGAACTGGCAGCGGCGGCAAATTAGCATAAGGGGAACCAGAAAGAGGACGCAAGGCAGAAAGCAGCGTCCTCTTTTATGCGCCACGCCAACGGCGGGCGTAAACCCTCGGAGAGCCCACGCCGGCACTTTGCAACGCGAAGCGGTGAAAGTGTCAGAGTGGGTCATATACTTGATAAAAGTATATGAAAATATCCTCGGCAATCGAAACAGTTACCCTTCTATGAAAGAAATATAGCTTGCATATTGACTTAATGGCTGACATCAATTATACTATTATTGTCAGCCAACAATCTTACAAGGGGGTGATGTTATTACTAAGAAAGTTGGACGACCTTATTCTGAAAATCCAAAAGAAATACGGCTTACAGTTCGCTTGGATAAAAAACATAATGATATTCTTGAACGATATTCAAACGAAAATGGCATTACAAAAAATGAATCTGTAAGGCGGGGAATTGAAAAATTGGAGGATAAGGAAACGGAATAAGTAAGAAGTGGCGTTACCCTCTCACAAGCAGCCGCCACTTCCCACCTTGCAACTACCACAAGGGCAGACCGCGTAAATATTATACACTGCACGGAACCGTCTTGCAAGTAGTTGTTAAATCCATAAGGAAAGGACGGAAACGAATGGGAAAAATTTTAGAGGCAATCGCAACAGACCACCTTTGCGTTGAGCCAGTGATTTATGAAGGGGATTCCAAATTTAACCGGGCAAGAAACCGGTACTGCACCCTCGGAGAAAAGCTGATGGCGAAACTCAATGAGGAAGAACGAAAAATGCTGGATGACTACAGCGCGGCACAAAGCGAAGAAAGCGTTCTCTATGGGATTGACCGTTTTGTTAAAGGCTTCCGGTTAGGGGTACTTATGATGATTGAGGTCATTTCTGATGAAGATGATTTAATTCTCCATGAGGGGGAAAGCGTATGAGCATTTTAGAACGCCTTTACGATGGGAAAGTCTACCCCTGTGAAGAAATCCTTCCACAAAACTACGCGGAGTACCGCGCTATTTCTGGACAAGTGGGAAATGATTATGAATACTTCCTAAAAGAATTATCACCAGAACAGCTTAAACGGTTTGAGGAAATGGATAAAGGAAGGACAAAGCTTTCCACTATACAAGCCTACGCCAACTTTGAGTACGGTTTCAAGTTGGGTGCAATGCTGATGAATGAAGTTTTCAGCAATCATCAAGAAGAAAAAGAATAGACAGTCAGACAGAAGAAACGGTGCGCCTGACCGTGCCGCTTCTCCTATCCAACCGGTCAAGGTACGGGTCGTATTTCCGCCGCTCTGCTCTGGAAATCTCCACCCTTTCCCCCTTGACCGTCTGGATTTTTGCCGTGCTATGGCTGCGCCGAAAACGGGGAACAGGAAAAAGAACTGTTTCCCGTTTTTCGTCCCAACCATTGTACGGCAAAACCGGCTCCGCTGGTGTACTGGCGGCGGGAGTTTTCCTGCGGTGGCTCTGCCCCCACACCCCCGACCTCCTCCAAAGAACAGAATAAAAGACGATTCAAGCCCTGTAACGGTTGCTAGCGCTGTTATAGGGCTTTTTATATAGATAACTGAAAGCAGAATGAAAAGGAGTGAACAACTTATGAAAGAAATCAAAACCTTGTCCGTCATTGACGGGAAAAGCCTGTTAGGGCTGGACGTGGAACCGCCTAAATTTATCATTGCCGGGCTTATGCCGGTGGGGTTGCATATCTTATCCGGCAGCGCCAAAATCGGGAAGTCATGGCTTTCTTTATGGCTCTGCCAGCAAGTATCCACCGGTGGGAAGGTATGGGAGTTTGAAACGCGCAAATGCGGGACGCTCTACCTGGCATTGGAAGATACCATTGACCGGCTCCATTTCCGGCTCTCCCACATCACCGACGACGGCTCGGAACAAAGCTATTTTGCCACGGAAGCGGATAACCTGTCCGGCTCCCTGATACCACAACTTGAAACCTTCATGGCGGCTTATCCAGACACGGGGCTTGTGGTGGTTGACACGCTCCAACGGGTACGCGGGGCGGTGAATGATAAGAACGCCTATGCCAATGACTACGACGAAATCGGGCGAATCAAGTCCTTTGCCGACCGCTTCAAGATTGCCGTGCTGCTGATTCACCACGTCCGCAAGATGCCGGACAGCGACCCCTTCAACATGGTTTCCGGCTCGGTAGGGATAATCGGCGCGGTTGACAGTATGTATGTGCTGGAAAAGGACAAACGGACAGCCAACAAAGCGACCCTTCACGTTACCGGGCGCGATATAGAGGATATGCAGCTTTTACTGGAATTTGACCGGGATATGACCGTCTGGCGGTTCGTGTCCTACCTTTCCGGGGAACCGGCAGCCGATACACTCACGCCGGTTCTGGTGAAGTTCCTTTCCAGTAAGAAAACATTCAGCGGGACAGCTACGGAACTGTTAGACAGCCTGAAAGGGATAGACAGCAGCGTTTCCTGTTCTCCCAACAGTTTAACCCGGCTGCTGAAGGAACACGCCCTGATACTGGAAAAACAGCACCATATCTGTATGGGCTTCACCCGGACAAAGAGCGCCCGCCTTGTTTCCCTCTCTATGGGTGACGATGACGATAAAAATATATATAGGGGTGCGGAAGGAATACCGTCATCTACGGCGGGTGACGATACCCTCAAAACAGGGGTACATAGATAAATACCGTCATCGTCATCAGACAGGCGGCAACAGGGGGCATATGTTACGCAATAGGGGCTTGAAAAGTGCCTGTTTACAGGCGTTTCCAGCCCCTTTTCCATGCCCGGCGGGGGTTTATACCAACTGCCCCCAAAACGGGTTTCTAAAGCGTAACATAGCCCCGGAAAGGAGCATTTATGGGAAAGACTGACCGCTGTGTTGTGCGGAACAAAGCCTACCGCAAAGCCGGGCTTGGAATCCGGGAACGGCACAACGAACGCAAGAACAGCGGATATGCAAACACGGACATTGACCGGGCGCGCGCTGCCCTGAACGTGCATTTCAAGCGCTGTGAGGGAAGCTATGCGGAAACATTTGAGCGTATGGTGGAAAACGGCACAATCAGCACAAGGGGGCTGAAACAGGACGCTAAAGTAGTTGACGAAATGGTGTTTGACGTGAACTCCGCATATTTTGAGCGGAATGGCGGCTATGCGTATGCAAAGCGGTTCTTTGAGGAAGCCTACCGGCTGGCAGTGAAGGAAGCCGGGGGTGAGGAATATATCCTCTCGGCAGTCATGCACGCGGATGAACGGAACCGGGCGCTCTCTGAACAGCTTGGGCGCGACATCTACCACTATCATCTCCATGTGGTGTATGTGCCGGTGGTGGAAAAGGAAGTCAAGTGGACAAAGCGCTGCAAAGACCCGGCTCTTGTGGGGACGACAAAGGAAGTGATTCATCAGGTCAGTCATAGCAAGAAATGGGCATCTGAAAAGGCGCTGGATAAAGAAGGGAACATTCAGCGGGACGAAAACGGGAAAGCCCTCCTAATCAACGCTTATTCCCTCCTACAAGACCGTTTTTTTGAGCATATGCAGGCGGCAGGGTTTAAAGACTTTGAGCGCGGGGAACGTGGCAGTACAGCGGCACATCTGGGCGTGCTGGAATACAAGATAAAGCAGGACAAGGAGCGACTTGCCGGGCTTGCCGGTGACGTTGCCGACAAAGAGGAACAGGCGGCGGCTCTGGATAAAACCTTGAAGCAGAAAGGCAAGCAATTAGCCGGGCTGGACAAACAGCTTACGGTCACGGAGAAAGCCAGCGCAATGTATAGCGAACTGGAACGCATGGGAAAGAAGAACCTTTGGGGACACATGGAACTACTCCCGGAAGAATTTAAGAAGCTGCTGACCCTTGCAAAGTCCGGGCTTGCGTCACAAGGGAAACTCCTTGAATTGCAACGGCAGCTTACCGAAGCGGTGAAGGGGCTGGAAATCTACCGTACCCGCTGGCAGGACTTGAAGGGCAGGACAAAAGACTACATGGAACTGGAACGGCTGCACCCAGAACAGACAAGGAAGGCACTGGAAAGCCTGAAACGGCTGGAACCGGAAACCTCCGCGCCCACGCAATCCCCCAAAAGGAAGCGGCAACAGGAACGCTGACCCTCCCTCCTGTTCTTTGGATGAGGTCGGGGGTGTGGGGGCAGAGCCACCGCATAGCACTAACGCCGCCGGTACACCAGTGGAGCCGGTTTTGCCGTAGAATGGAGCGGACGACAGCGGGAAACAGTTCTTTTTCCTGTTCCCCGTTGTCGGCAGCGCAATGGCACGGCAAAAATCCAGACTGTCAAGGGGGAAAGGGTGGAGATTTTCAGAGCGGAGCGGCGAAAATACGACCCGACCCTTGACTGGCTGGATAGGCGGAACGGAAGGGAAAGACAAAAACTTGAATCAGCAGAAAGGAAATCTAAATGAATAGAGCAGATACAACAACTATCACCACAAGACAGGAAGCGCCGCGACTTATCCGGCGGATAGGCACGACCACTTATGAGGTATCTATACATTTCAGTGATACCAGCAAGGAAACAATGGCTGATAAAATCAAGAGATTGATTGAACAGGACATTCAGCTTGTGTAACGGTAAATATGTCCTTGACACACCGTCCGAAAAGGAACACTGATTTTGGAAACCGGGAAAATGTTGCAGCGGTACAAATACCGTATCAAAGTGTTAAATACGATTAACTTCAAAAAATCCATGAAATACAATCCCTTTGCCTATCTGCGGAGCGAAAAGGACATTTTGAAGTTAGTCAATACCATTATCGCCAACACCAAAGGCGACGGGGAAAAATCCGGCGAGGATTTCTGGGTGAAAGCGGAAAAGCTCTACTACACCGCACTAATCGGCTACATCTGGTATGAAGCCCCGGAGGACGAGAAGAACTTCACGACGCTGCTTGAAATGATAAATGCGTCGGAAGCCCGCGAGGACGACGAGGATTTCCAGAACCCGGTTGACCTCATGTTTGAACGTCTGGAAGAAAAAGACCCGGAACATTTTGCAGTCAAGCAGTACAAAAAATACAAACTGGCGGCGGGCAAGACCGCAAAAAGCATACTTATCTCATGCGGCGCGAGGTTAGCCCCATTCGACATTAAGGAGCTGCGGGAACTGATGGAAACCGACGAAATGGAGCTTGACACCATAGGCGACAGAAAGACCGCCCTTTTCGTCATTATCAGCGACACCGACGATACCTTTAACTTTGTCGTGAGTATTCTCTACACACAGCTATTCAACCTCTTGTGCGACAAAGCAGATGATGAATACGGCGGGCGGCTTCCCGTCCATGTTAGGTGCTTACTTGATGAATTTGCGAATATCGGGCAGATACCAAAGTTTGAAAAGCTCATTGCAACGATACGGAGCCGGGAAATATCCGCGTCAATCATCTTGCAGAGCCAGTCACAGCTAAAAGCCATTTACAAAGACAACGCCGATACCATAGTCGGCAACTGCGACACCACGCTTTTCTTGGGCGGCAAGGAGAAAACCACCCTTAAAGAAATATCGGAAATTTTAGGAAAAGAAACCATTGTGCGCCCGTTAGGGTGTATGCCATAAACCGCCTTTAGCAAGCGGTAGACAAAGATATCAAAGAAAGGACGGTGAAAATTTATAGTCTATCATTCCACGACTTATCCGTGAGGGGAAACCCTCTGGGGAGTGTAGCATGTCGTTGTTATAGCCGCCACTATTAACGCTATAACTGGCATAAAACGGCGCAATCTTCTAACCGCTGTTTTATGTGGGGATGAAAATCCGTGTATGAGGATGAAAGCTAAACTGCTTGATTGGTAGCCGGAGCCTGGGAGTATCTGGCCTACGTGCGAAAGAAGATGAAACGCACGGTGCTTTGGCGTCTGTCGCTCAATCGTCGGCAGACGTGCGATATCCAAAGCAGGGCAAGCCTTAGATTAGGTTGAACGGCGAACGCCACATATCTACAAAGATTACCGACAACACGGAACGCTAAGTATGGCATACGCTACCGGGGATGACCTAAACCCGCCCATATGCGGGCATGGTTACACAGCTCCCATAGTAGCCCGTGGACTCTGGATTTACAGGGATAGCCGTAAAAACGGAAGCGGGAGAGCCGCCCACATGACGAAGGGGAGCAGTATGCTTTTAATACAGAGAAAGAAAGGAAGGTGCGTGAGGCATCATGAGAAATCCAACTGATGTATTGAATAGCCTAAACAAACAGTCTAAAGATTTATCGTATAGGTTCCAAAGGCTCTACCGGAACCTGTACAACCCGGAGTTTTACCTTTTGGCATATAGAAATATCTACGCCAATGAGGGAAGCATGACGCCGGGTGTGGATGGTGAAACACTGGACGGAATGAGCAGTCCGAGAATAGAGCGTATCATCAGCGCATTAAAAGACCGTTCTTACCGCCCAAAACCTGCACGGCGTACATATATTGCAAAGAAAAACAGCAGTAAGAAGCGTCCGCTTGGGATTCCTTCCGGGGATGACAAGCTGGTGCAGGAAGTAGTCCGAATGATATTGGAAAGCATTTATGAGCCAACCTTCTCCGACTATTCCCACGGATTCCGCCCGAAAAGGAGCTGCCATACAGCCCTCGAACAGATACAGCGGACATTTGCGGGGGCAAACTGGTTTGTGGAAGGTGACATTCAGGCATGTTTTGACAGCTTCGACCACCATGTTATCATTGATATTCTGCGCAGGCGCATTGATGACGAAGCTTTTATCTCATTGATGTGGAAATTTCTGAAAGCCGGATATATGGAACAATGGCAGTACAACAGGACTTACTGCGGCACTCCGCAGGGTTCCGGTATCAGTCCCATATTGGCAAATATTTACCTGCATGAATTGGATATGTATGTGGAGGAATACAAAGAAGGCTTTATAAAAGGGAACCGGGTAAACCGTAAAGTGAACCCGGAATACGCCAGACGGAACCGTGAAGTGCAGAAGTTCATGCGCCAGAACAGGGAAGTATGGGATACGCTTACCGAAGCCGAAAAGAAAGAACGTGCCGGGGAATTACGCAGACTGCGGGAGAAACAGAGGGAAATCCCGTCTAAGCAGTTCAGGGATGAAACCTATAAAAACCTGCAATACGTCCGTTATGCGGATGACTTTATCATAAGCATTATCGGGAGCAAAAGGGATGCGGAAGAATTAAAAGCAGACCTTGCTGTATTCCTCAAAGAAAAATTAAACCTTACGCTGTCAGTGGAGAAAACCAAAATCACCTATGCTACTGACCGGGCGAGATTCCTCGGCTATGATATCTCTATTTCAAAGAGCCGGGAAATCACAAAACGCCAAGGCAGGAAAGTGAAGGGGTACAGCGGCGCAGTAAAGTTATACATGCCGCATGAAAAATGGGAATCAAAACTGTTGGAGTATGGCGCAATCCGTATCAAGAAGGACAAAGTTACACAAAAAGAGCATTGGAAAGCCATTCACAGACCACAGCTCATTAACCGTAAGGATATCGAAATCCTGTCAAAGTACAACTCTGAAATCAGAGGTTTGTACAACTATTACTCACTGGCATGTAATGTATGCGCAATGAGCAAGTATGCGAGTTTAATGCATTATAGTATGTTGAAAACATTCGCAAATAAATACCGCACAAAGACCAGAAAAATCAAAAAGAGATATTTCAGAAATGGACGGTTTACAGTCATTTATAAGACAAAAGGCGGTATGAAGGAGAGCGTATTTTACAGAGGGCCTTTTATCCGCAAGGACAAGCCTAATGTGCCGCAGGCAGATATCCTGCCCGCCTATAAGCGGTATGATAAACCGAACCGCATAGCGGCAAAACTGCGCTCCAAAACCTGTGAACTCTGCGGACAGTACACAAATGACGTGGAGATTCATCAGGTGAAACGGCTGAAAAGCCTTAGCGGTAAATATGAGTGGGAAAAAGTTATGTTAAAGAACCATAGGAAAACGCTGGCAGTATGCCCGGCGTGCCACCGTGAGATACACGGAAAAGACTGATTTTGTTAGTTGATGGCATATGGAGAGCCGTGTGCATCGAGAGGTGCCCGCACGGTTCGGGAGGGAGCGTCCACGAGGCGCTTACCTCATGACAGCTTCAACACTTCCGAAACCAGAGGGCGGGAGCTTTCGCATGGGCTGAACTATCAGAAATTGGGAAAGCAGCTTATGACGGAAGATGAAATCGCAGTCATGGACGGAGGGAAATGTATCTTGCAGCTACGCGGGGTGCGCCCGTTCTTTTCGGACAAATTCGACATAACGAAGCACCCGAAATACAAGTACCTGTCCGACGCAGACCCGAAGAACGCCTTTGACATGGAAAAGCACCTTAAACGCCGCCCCGCCATTGTCAAGCCCGACGAGGTTTTTGACTATTACGAGATTGACGCGGCAGACTTACAGGAGGACGCAGACCATGAGGAAACGTAGCGCAGAGGAAAAACAAAAGCAGCTTGAACGGTTTTTAATGAATGTTGCGGAAGCCGCCGACGCTGCATTATGGGAGTATTGGCGGGAAAAGGAAGCGGAACACCGCCGTTTTGCAACGGAGTATGTCACGCGCCGGGGGCTTATCCCGCAACAGTGACAGCATGGCAGACCGCCGGGAGACAGGGGAAGCTACACTTCCCCTACGCTGCCTTGCGGCAGCTACCCCTTTGTGAACTTGCGGGAAGCGAACACCTTGCTACGCAAGCTATTCACTTCCCGCAAGTCTGAAAAAAACGTCCGGCAGCACAGCGGGACACAGAAAGGAGCGATTGAAGCAATCACATCTATCCATACCGGCTACATGATACGCGCCCCCACTTTCCGGCGCAGTACACAGCGGCAGGAGCCGCACCCCTTACAACTGAATACCGCCGCGCCGCAGAACTTACGCAGCGCGGGGACAGCCGCCTTTACCAGAGGGCGGTTTTTTTATGCGGCGGCGACCATACGCTGACCGCCTTTTGTCCGCTTGCCGGACAGCCGCAGACGCGGCAGAAAGGATATATTTATGGCATTTTTCAATAGCGCAGTAGACGTTTTGCAGACCCTTGTTGTAGCACTTGGAGCCGGGCTTGGTATCTGGGGCGTAATCAATCTGATGGAGGGCTACGGCAATGACAATCCGGGTGCGAAAAGCCAGGGCATGAAGCAGGTCATGGTTAATTAGATGTAATCAAAAGAGGAAAGGAAAAGCACAATCCAGACGGAACCGGCGATACCGTCAAGAAATATTTGTGAGTTAGCAAGAATCCTGATATAATGGGGGCAAGCGCCCATCCGGGGCAGAAAGGCAGGGAGAAAAATGCACATCAGCTACAAACCGCTCTGGCACACACTGATAGAGCGAAACATGAGGAAAGAGGATTTAAGGCTTGCCGCTGGACTGACCACAAATATGATAGCCAACATGGGCAAAGAAGGGAAACATATCAGCATGGACACGCTGGCACGAATCTGCGAAACGCTGGATTGTGGCATTATGGATGTGATTGAGCTGGCCAGTGACGAGCCTTCCACCACAGGAGGGAACGACAATGGAAAAACTGAAAGAAAGAATCACAGAGAACGGTATTGACTATATTCTGGCAGGCGATTACTATATTCCGGACTTGAAGCTGCCGGAGGAGAACCGCCCCATCGGACGCTATGGGCGGCTGCACCGGGAATATCTCAAACAGGAACACCCGGCACGGTACAGCTCCCTTATCCTGACCGGGAAATTATGGACGTACCTTGCCGACCTGAACGAGCAGGCAGAGAAACGGCGTGACTTAATCATAGAGCAGATGAAAGCCGCCGAGGGAGTGACCGAGGAACTGAAAGCCCGGAACCAGCTTGAATGGGTAGGCCGGATGAACAATATCCGCAACCGGGCGGAGGAAATCATAAACAGCGAGTTGATTTATATTTGATTGGATATGCAAAGGCCAGCCGATTACCGGCTGGTCTTTCTAATCTTCCCTGCGCTCCAATACCGCCCGAATCATGGCAACGGCGATTTCCTGTTGGCTGGGCGAAGTGCTTTCCCACAATGCTGCCAGTTCTCGTATTTTACTGACCTCATTATCTTCCAGCGCATCCCGCAGCAGATAATCCGGAGAAATTTTCAGTGCGTTGCAGATATTGATAAATACAGGCAGGCTGGGAATCTTTGTCCCGCCTTCAATCTGCCGGAGGTAGGTTGCGTTTATACTGCATAATTCTGAAAGCCTGTCAGCCGTGAATCCCCGGTCTTTCCTCACCATGTTGATACGTTTGCCCAATCCTTTTGTTTCCATAATGCCCACCCATTTCATAAGCTATTAGCATTTATTTTGTTAACTTTTAGACTACATCACACATAGGGATTGCAATAGCTTCTAAAAGACTATATAATATTAGTCTATAGACTATAAACTATGAATGCGGAACAACACAATGGAACTGAACTATTTTAGGGACAAACTTTTTGATTTGCTGAATGACAGCGAAGGGATGAGGATTGCCGATCTGAACACAGACGAGCGGAACAGCCTGCTCAATGTCAGGACAGAGGACGGGGATGTATTTGAAATCGTATGCCGGCAGGCAGCGGGGAAGGAGGACGGATGGACGACCGCAAACTGACCGTTTATAATGGGCGAGGTGCTTTCAAGAAATCGCCGCCGCAGATTCTTTTACAGGGAAACTGGCTGGAGCAGGCCGGATTCTCCGCAGGGGATAAAATCACCGTAAAATGCCAGCAGGGGAAGCTTATTATCACAAAAGACGGAACAAGAGCGGATTCAGTGGGATAATATCTATTGCAGCTAAATGAATTTTTTGTAAAGTCTATTCCATCAGGAAAGTTATTGCGATATAATGGAGCCAGTGACAAATCGGAATATGAATGGGAGAAAAATATATGATTCAAAAAGAAGTTTTACATGGCGGAAGAAGAGGTAAAATATCAAAAGAAGAAGATAAAGTAATTCGCCCAGGAAATAAATGGACTTCGCATGTACAGTCATTTTTATCGTTTATGCATGAAAACGGGTTTAATAATATTCCTAAACCATATGGAATTAACGAATCTGGAATGGAAATGGTTTCTTTTGTGGATGGCACTGTTTATAATGACAGTTTACCGAATGAGATTCTAACAGATGAGATTTTGGTTGAAGTGGCAAAATTACTTCGTCGGTATCATGATATTGGCGAAAAGTATGTTCATCGATTAACGGGAGAAGAAGTTTGGATGCTGCCCAAACAATTACCAGTAGAGGTTATGTGTCATGGGGATTTTGCACCTTATAACATAACTTTTGTTGACGGGTGTGTGCATGGGATAATCGATTTTGATACATTACATCCAGGACCAAGAATTTGGGATGTTGCATATGCAGTATATAGATGGATTCCGTTTGTTTCACCGAAAAATCCTGATTATTATTATAATTTATATGAACAGATTCGTAGATTAAAGTTATTTGCAGACGCCTATGATTTAAAGAATAATGAAAGAGAACAGTTGCCCAATATGATAATTCAACGGATAAACAGTCTTGTTGCATATATGAGAAATGAGGCAGATTCTGGAAATGAAGATGTTCGGAAAAATATAGAAGATGGACATTTGAATTTGTATTTGGATGATATTCAATATATAAAAGAGTCTCAAAAGAATATACTGGAAGGAATATTGTAGCCTTGTTAGCAAACTTCCTGTTTATCGAGCCATGTTCTCAACTAAATACCGCCAGCACGAAACCGCTGCTGCATGGAAACATACACAACCATGCAGCAGCGGTTTTCCTATTTCCGTTTCTTCCTCTGGCCGACATAGCTCTTGAAGTATTTGGACTTTTCAAGGATATGCACAAGCTGCCGGAATTCCACATCAGACAGCTTGTTATAATTGATACCCAGCCGCTTGCAGTAAAGCGCAGCCTGTTTTTCAAGAGGGCTTCCCTTGAAATTTGCAACATCCTCCAAATCCTGTTTCAATTCTTCGGCAATGGTAGTTGGCGGCGCACTCTCACTGTCAGACTTATGTGCAGCACGAATATCCCGGACGATTACGCTTATATCGTCCTGTATCATGTGGCTGAAATATTCGTCATCCTCAATGTGTGCAGCCTGTAAAATCCGCAGGTACGGGTCATCTTCTCCGGGGCGGTGGCGTTCTATAATTTCGTGCCGGACAGTATCGACAAGGGAGTTGAGGTTTTGAATCTGCATGGAAGCAATCCCATCCACATAAACCTCAATATCAGCCAAAAACTTTATAAAATCCTTGTGGGTGGCAAGTTCGCACAGCAGACGGTTGTTAATCCGGCCACTTTTCAGAAGAGCAACCATTTCATCACTCAAATGCAATTCTGTTAAAGGCGTGTTGGCCTGCTCCCTGTTTTCTGTCCGGCATAGCAGATAATCAATGGACACTCCATAGAAATCCGCCAGCGTGATAAGATTGCCATGATTGATTTCTTTATTGTCCTTAGATTCATAGCTGGCAAGGGCAGATTTTGAAATCTTTGTCAGTTGTGCCAGTTCTTCCAGATTCAGCCCTTTGTCCTTGCGCAGTTCCCAAAGGCGTTCCTGTATGGTAGTCGCTCCTTTCATGGGCGCACGCTCCTTTCTGGCGGCTGCTTCCCTGCCGCTTAACTGGATTATACCATACTTTCCACAATCGTGGAAATTTCCGATATTTGCCCTTAATTCCTTTTTTGTGGACATACGGCACAAGGCTCAAAAATGTTCTATGATACAGGTAGTTCATCGATGGATTATTCCAATCGAATGACCGGCCTGTATGGGATATGCTCCCCGGCGATGTAGCGCAACGACTTCCGGCAGGGAAACGGAGGAACCCTGACCGGAACGAGCGTACCAAGGAGAGCGAAACGCCGCCAAAGACGGGGGCAGGAACGACAGCAGAGGGAACCGGCAAAAATGAACACCAAAACGATACCGAAACACAACAATATCACAGGGCATAGTCTGCCCTGTCCGTAATAACAAGGGGGATTTTGGGGCGGCTCTACGGCTGTATTTCCCCTGAAAATCGCCCCGAAACGATACACAAAAAACCACTGTCCGCCCATTCCGGCTGTTACTGCTGAAACGGGCGGTTTTTCTATGAAGGAGGCACCATGCCGAGAATGTCAAAAAAGTTGAAGAAAGAACTTGCTTTCTTCCTGAATGACCGGGGGCGCAGAAGCCACAATGAACTCTGCCGGAAATGCCAGCATGAATGTAAGCAGAGTTTTCGGGCTGTCATGATCGACTGCCCCCGCTATCTATCCAAACGAGCCAAAAGGAGGACACCACCCAATGAATTATGAATTTATGATAGCCAGTACACCCCTGCCGCCCTGTATGCCGCTCCCAAAGGCAATGCTCCGGCTTCCGGTCAGCAATACAGCAAAGGTCATGTATGCCCGCCTGCTGGATGAAATCCTGACAAAAGGAACCGAGGACAGCAACGGGATTCTGTTCATCCGCTTCCCCGTCATGGAGATAGCGGCGGCACTCTCCCGAAGCCCCCAGACCTGCAAGCGTTCCCTGAACGAGCTGGAACAGGCCGGGATGATTATGCGTGTCCGTCAGGGAATCGGGGAGGTCAGCCACATCTATATCCTGCTCCCCAGGGGAGGACGCTGCCCATGAATGAGAAGCTGGAAAAACTGAACCATGAGATTGAAAAGACCGAAGCCAGACTGCGGCGGGCGCAGCATAAAGAAAAAAATGCTGGAACACCAGATAAAGACCCTGAACCGGAAGGAACGGACGCACCGGCTATGCACCAGAGGGGCAATGCTGGAAAGCCATCTCCCCCACCCGGAATCCGTGACGGACGGGCAGGTCAGCACCATCTTAAAAGTCCTGTTCTGCCGGAGCGACACCAAACGTCTTGTGGAACAGGTTCTTGCAGAAAACCGGAAGGAGGACGCAGAGTGAAATTTTCAAAAAGTGAACTGGACATCATCTATCAATATGCCGCACCGACCAAGGCGGAAACCCTTGCGGGCATGAAGGAAATCGTGCCGGTAATAAAAGATATATTGACAAAGGCAATCGTGGAGAACGCCGTCCGAAAACTGGAACGGATACCGGAGCCGGAGTGCAGCCAGTTTATCGCCGCCACAAAAGCACGGTTCCTTGCAGAGCGTGACAATTCCATACGCCAGCGACTTGCGGCAGCAAAGTTGCAGGAGCCAATCATGCAGGGGCATGACCTGTCAGGAAAAGAACGGTTCCACCCGGAAACCCGCCATATGATTACGTTGGAAGTACAGAAGGATTGTTTTGTTGGCTTTAAGGGGGAGCGGTTCCGTTTCTATCTCTCTGATGGGGGCTACCGCAACGCAAAGCACAGCGAACAGGATGGGGAAATCAAGATAAAAAGCCATGCAGCCGTTGTTGCCGGGAAGTTATATCCTGATAAGAAACCCAGACAGCAGGAGCGGTAAAAATGCCAGAAAAACGGAAACCCGGAAAATCCCCCTCTGAAAGAGGGCGCAATTATACACCACTTGGGGAAGTGGTGCATTGCGCCCTGCCGGGGGCGTCCTGCGGACAGCGGATGATTTCCGTAGATTTCCAATCTACTCCAATCATCACAGGGGAAGCTACCCTTCCCCTGCGCTGGCTTTGCCAGCTACCCCTTTGTGGGCTTGCCACCTGAAAATCTTACAGAGAACCTATTTCATTTAGCAAGTTAAAGCTGTATAATAGTACCAGTTTTGTTTGGGAGGTTGTAGGAATGAATATGAAAATGATTATTAAGAAGAAAATGGAAGAATTATTATCAAAGGAATTTTATTGCAGTCCGAACGAACTAAATGGAAAATCAACGGTGTATACTGTTAACTTCAATGCAAAACAACCATATATTAAAATACTAGCCTATAGAAATTGTATTGTGGTTTGTACATCAGAGAATTTGCATTATAAAGTTCGAGAACTTTTACAAAGCAAGAATAGAGATGAAATATTTGAACTTCCTTTGGTTTATGGGCAGACAATACATTATGTTCCTAATGACAATTATTCAGAAGATGTATTGATTTCATCGAATTGTGAGTGCGAGTATCTTTTTGGCAGAGATATTTTATCCCTTACGGGCTTGACTGGTTTTGAAAATTCCTTAGCATATGATGAAAATGGTTCTACATCAACAAAAGGTGTTTATATTGCAAAGGACAATAATAAAATTATTGGAGTAGCAGGTGCCGCAGAATCATCAACAGATGGTGTATGGGAAATAGGTATAGATGTTATGGAAGAATATAGAAATGCCAAATTGGGAACGTATTTAGTGAGGGGATTGACAAAAGAATTACTGGCACGAAATATTATTCCATTCTATTCTGCTTCTATAACGAATATTGGTTCGCAGATGGTAGCAAGTAGATGTGACTATATACCGTTATGGGTTGATACATTTGGAACTATTCTTGATGGGAGTTCAGTATACAATGATATGGTTGAAGGTTTATCATTGGAATTTGCTGAATGAAAACTTCCTGTTTGTCGAACTGACAATCCATCAAAAAACTAAATACTTGCCGCTATCCAACGGCACACCCAAGCAGGAAACTGAAAAAGTTATCCTGCTCTTTTTTTGCCCGGAATCCGGGAGAAAGGAGGGCGCACACTTGCCATGCCCGCACTGTAAAATCACCATCATCAAGCGGAGCAACAATGAATCCGCTGTTTCTGCCGCCGCCTACCAGAGCGGCGAGAAGCTGTTCTCTGAATACGACCAAGAGCAGAAATATTATCCCTACAAGAATGAAGTCACCCACAAGGAAATCCTGCTCCCACCCCATGCGCCGCCAGAGTTTGCAGACCGCAATACCTTATGGAACTCTGCCGAAGCGCAGGAAAAACAATGGAACTCCCAGCTTGCCCGGAGGTTCGTGCTTGCCATTCCGAGGGAAATCCCGCCGGAACAGTATGCCGGCCTTATCCGTGACTACTGCCGGGAGTTTTTTGTTTCCAAAGGCATGATAGCCGATTTTGCCATCCATGACAAAGGGGACGGGAACCCCCACGCCCATATCCTGCTCACCATGCGGGCGATGGACGAAAAAGGGAAATGGCTCCCCAAGAGCCGAAAAGTATATGACCTTGATGAGAATGGGGAACGCATCCGGCTCCCGTCCGGCAGATGGAAAAGCCACAAGGAGAACACCGTAGATTGGAACGACCGGAAATACGCTGAAATCTGGCGGCAGGGATGGGCGGACACGGCCAACCGCTATCTGGAAGCCAACAGCCGCCCGGAACGGCTTGACCTGCGCTCCTATGCCCGACAGGGGATTGATAAAATCCCCACCGTCCACATGGGGCCTGCCGTCTGTCAGATGGAGAAGAAGGGAATCCAGACCAACATCGGCAACCTGAACCGGGACATCAAATCCGCCAACTCCCTCATGCAGTCCATCCGCCAGATGGTGCGCCACTTAAAAGGCTGGATTGCCGATTTAAAAGAGAAAAAAGCCGCTCTGATGGAAGCATTGGAGCAGACGAAGGAACCGACCATACCGGAGCTGCTCTCACAGTATTTAGAACTGCGGAGCGGACAGCGTGCCGACTGGACTTCCAGAGGGAAGCTCAAAGGCACAGTTGCCGACTTCAACAAGGTACAGGCGGCAATGGATTTTCTGCGGAAAAAAGGAATCTCCACCGTGGAGAGCCTTGACACCCGGCTGGACGAAATCAGCCAGACCGCCGTTTCTGTCATGGAGGGCGTGAAAAAAAGCGAGAAGTGGTGTTAGTATATAAGTGTGGACAGGAAAAGTTGAACAACCTATACTATCAAGTGAAAAAGCAAAGGAGATGTTTTACATGGCGAAAAACCAGAAATCTTACACTCCGGAATTCAAGCAGCAGATCGTGGATCTGTATAATGCCGGAGGAACCTCGTATCCGCAACTGGAGCGTGAATATGGCGTAAATCGAAGCACACTCAGCAACTGGGTAAAACAGCTCTCCCCATCAAAGTATCCGGGGAGGAGACGGTCACCCTTAAGGAGTATAAGGCTCTCCAGAAAGAAATCCAACGCCTTAAGATTGAGAATGAAATATTAAAAAAAGCGACCGCCATATTCGCGAAAGAACAATAGCCGAGATTGTTTCCTTTATCCAGAACAACTTAACCCGCTACTGTGTATCTCAGCTTTGCAGCGCTCTGAAATTCCCAAGGAGTACCTATTACAAGGCTCTGGTTTGTGTACCCTCAAATAAGCAGAAGGCATATGCGGAATTCGGCAGGAAAGTGAAACAGGCATATGATGACTCAAAACAAAGGTATGGGGCTGTCAAAATATGCCGTGTGCTGAATGATAATGGTACACCTTGCAGCGTCAAGAGGGTGCAGAGGCATATGGCAGAGCAGGGACTGCGCTCTATCGTAGTAAAGAAGTACAATCATCATGCCAACCATGGCAGCATCCCGGAGGATAAGAAAAATATCCTGAGGCGTGATTTTGGGACGGAGACCATCAACCAGAAATGGTGTACGGATATCACTTACATCCATGTACAGAAAGAAGGATGGACCTATCTGGCTTCTGTCATGGATCTGTGCAGCCGAAAGATTATAGGGTATGCCTATGGCACATCTATGACGGCGGAACTGGCGGTTAAAGCGGTAGAAAACGCATGCCTGAATGTCAGGGATACCGAGGGGATCATCCTTCATAGTGATCTTGGAAGTCAGTATACGAGCCAGGCATTTGAAGACTGCCTGGGCAGTAAAGGAATCCTGCATTCATTTAGTCGTAAGGGAAATCCATACGATAATGCCTGTATGGAATCTTTCCATTCCGTACTGAAAAAGGAAGAAATCTATCTTCATACTTACCAGGATTTAAGGGAAGCTCGCAGAGCAATCTTTAAATACATAGAGGGCTGGTATAACCGTAAACGGATCCATAGCTCTATCGGTTATCTGACACCACAGCAAAAGGAGGATGAGGAACTCAAAAAAGCAGCATAATCTTTCAACTTTTTTTGTCTAAAGTATTGACATAGATCCAAAGCGTATCAAAGCCATCGACACCATGCTGTCCTACATTGACAAATACGAAGCCAACAAGCCAGTCCATAAGGAGTACGCCGCCATCGGCTGGAAGAAGAAAAAGGAGCAGTTTGCGGAGAGCCACCGGGAGGAACTGGACGCTTACAATGCCGCCATCCGGTATTTGAAAGCCAACCTGAAAGGCAACTCTTACTCCCGCAAAGATTTGGAATCCGAACGGGAACAGCTTGCTTCTGCCCTGCCGGAACAGGGGGAGGAGCTGGAAGCGGTTCAGGCAGATGTAAAAGTGCTGCGGGATGTGCGCCGCTGGCTCAATCAGGTATTGCCGTCCGAGCAGTACCGCCAGACCGCCGAGCCGGGGAAGAAACCGTCCGTACAGGGGAACCTGAAAGGGCGGCAGGAACGCATCCGGCAGGAGCAGGCAGAGAAACGCCAGCCACCCCGGACACAGAAACAACAGAATATGGAACTTTAAACAGGCACTTGTTTTGTGATTGGAAATCGCTGGCAGGTGCTTTTTCATTTTAAACAAGATGGATTTACAGACAACGTGAACGACATTGTGTCGCTCACGTTGGGATTATCAGGAGGAAACGCCTATTGAACGTATTTGAAGCCGTGAAGCAGTCCGTCACCACAAGGCAGGCTGCGGAGCATTATGGAATCCATGTAAACCGGAATGGGATGTGCGTCTGCCCGTTCCACAACGACAAGAACCCAAGCATGAAGGTTGACCGCCGCTTTTACTGTTTCGGCTGCGGAGCCACCGGGGACGTGATTGACTTTGTTTCCCGTTTTTATGGAATCGGCAGTAAGGAAGCCGCCCTCATGCTGGCGCAGGACTTCTCCATCCCCTATGAGGACGGGAGGAATGCCGGGAAGCCGCCCATCCGGCCACGTCTGCGGAGGGAAACGGAGGAACAGAAATTTAAGCGTATGGAGCGGCATTGTTTCCGGGTGCTGTCCGACTATTACCATCTCCTGCGCCGCTGGAAGGAGGAATACGCCCCACGCCAGCCCGATGAAGCATGGAACCCCCGGTTTGTGGAAGCCATGCAGAACATGAGCCGGGTGGAATACCTGATGGACGTGCTTCTCTCCGGGGATATTCAGGAGCGGGCGGCGCTTATAACAGGACACGGAAAGGAAGTGAGGAACCTTGAAAGACGAATGGCAGAATTTACCGCCCCAGATACGGCAGGAAATAGTGAACATGACAGACAGCACCGAACCGCCCCGGAGCGTTGAAGAAGTAAAGGCTATGCTGGAAACCACCGAAAAAGGCGGCTTCCGCAACAGCATAAGCAACTGCCTGACCGTGTTCCAGTGCGACCCGCTCCTGTCCGGGGCGGTTGCCTACAACCTGCTGACTGACCGCACGGATATTTTAAAGCCTGTCGGCTACAAGAGGAATCAAGGCAGCCCCATGACCGATACGGACATGAAATATATCCGTCTGTATCTGGAAGAAACCTACGGCCTGACAAGCGAAAAAAAGATACAGGATGCCGCCGACCTTGCCGCCCACCAGAACAGCTACCACCCTGTCCGGGAGTATTTAAACAGCCTGACATGGGACGGAACCGAACGGATACGCTCCTGCCTGCGGCATTTTTTAGGAGCCGGTGAGGACGAGTATACTTTCCAATCCCTGCGCCTGTTCTTGTTGGGAGCCATCCACCGGGCATTTTCTCCCGGCTGCAAGTTTGAAGTCATGCTCTGTCTGGTAGGCGGGCAGGGAGCCGGGAAGTCCACCTTCTTCCGTCTGCTGGCAATCAAAGATGAGTGGTTCTCCGATGATTTGCGGAAGCTGGACGATGACAATGTATACCGGAAGCTACAAGGTCACTGGATAATCGAAATGTCGGAGATGATTGCCACCGCAAATGCAAAGAGCATAGAGGAAATCAAGTCCTTTTTGAGCCGCCAGAAGGAAGTCTACAAAATACCCTACGAAACCCACCCGGCAGACCGCCTAAGACAGTGCGTGTTCGGCGGCACATCCAACGCCCTTGACTTCCTGCCCCTTGACCGTTCCGGCAACCGCCGCTTTATCCCCATACAGGTATGCCCGGAACAGGCGGAAACACACATTTTAGAGGATGAAGCCGCTTCCAGAGCCTATTTAAACCAGGTATGGGCGGAAGCGATGGAGATTTACAAAAGCGGCAGATGGAAGCTGACATTCAGCCCGGAAATGGTGCGCTATCTAAAGGAACGCCAGCGGGACTTTATGCCGGAGGACACCAAGGCCGGGATGATTCAGGCTTTCCTTGACAGCTGCCCCGGCGATACCATCTGCTCCAAACAGCTTTACAAAGAAGCCTTAAACCACGCTTTTGACGAGCCGAAACAATGGGAAATCCGGGAAATCAACGAGATAATGAACCAGTGCGTCACCGGCTGGAAGTATTTCTCCAATCCCCGGATGTTCGCCGGGTACGGCAGGCAGAAAGGATGGGAACGGGAAAAATCGGCAACGGACACTGGCAACGGGGCGGGAAAAACCCCAGAAGGATTTACGCCTGTGCCGGAGCAGATGGAGCTTCCTTTCTGAAAAAATCCGGCAAATGACAGCCCGTTGCACACTTCGTTGCTATCCCGTTGCCGGGCCGGTTGCCGGGGAAAATCCCGTAACTGTCGGCTTTTCTCCCCTTTAACAACCAAAGCAACAGAAAAATAAAAGAAAAAGTATAAAATAACCCAACCGCCAGACAAGGATTAGTTCCAAGGTTTTTTGAAGCCCGTTGCCGGACTTCGTTGCCGACCTTCCCTGTCTGGCTGTTTTCATGTATGGAGGACAACTGCCTATGGCGAAAAATAAAACAGAGATTCATGTCACCACAGTATTTGACGGCGAGCTGGACGCTACGGACGTTTTCGTGAGCCTTATCGCACAGAAACACAGCAGAAAAACAGATAAAGATTATCTTGCTAAATCACAAGAAATAGGATATAATAAAGGTGAGGTTCCAAGTGACCGTGTTCCGTCTGGATTGTGCGGGTAAACGGTTATGATGAACACTTTTGGATATACAGGAATGGACACACTTCTTGCCGGGAGCTTCCGGGCAGCTATCTATTGCAGGCTGTCCAAGGACGACGACCTTGACGGGACGAGTGCCAGTATCGAGAACCAGCGGGATATGCTGGAAAAGTTCTGCCAGAAGCAGGGATGGGAGGTTACGGCAGTCTATCAGGACGACGGCTTCACCGGTTTGAACATGGAACGCCCCGACCTGAAACGGATGTTGAAAGCCATTGAGCGGAAACAGGTAAACCTTGTGATTACAAAGGATTTATCAAGATTAGGACGGAACTACTTGCAGACAGGGCAGCTTATCGAGGACTTCTTCCCAAGAAACGGTGTGCGCTACATCGCCATGAATGACGGTATCGACACCATGCGGGACAACAACGACATTGCGCCCTTTAAAAATATCCTGAATGAAATGTACAGCAAGGATATTTCCAAGAAAGTCCATTCTTCCTATGTGCTGAAGGCGCAGAAAGGCCAGTTCACCGGCTGTATCGCCCCGTTTGGCTACAAGAAAGACCCGGAGGACAAGAACCACCTTCTCATTGACGTGGAAACCGCCCCGGTTGTCCGGCTGATTTTCGGATATGCGCTGGACGGCCACGGCCCCAACTACATCCGGCGCAGGCTGGAGGAAGGGAAGCACCCCTGCCCCACATGGTGGAACCGGAAGCGGGGACACCGGAACATCCGCACCAAATGGGAAAAGAAAGACCCGGAGAACGGGCGGTACGTCTGGGACTTCTCCGTGATTAAGGAAATCCTGATGAACCCCGTTTACACAGGTGCAATCGCTTCCCAAAAGACCGAGTACCGCTTTAAAATCGGCACTATCCGGGATAAGAAGCCGGAGGACTGGATTGTGGTGGAGGGGACGCATGAGCCACTGGTGGACAAAAAGGACTTTGCGATTGTGCAGGAAAAACTGAAATCCCGCCAGCGACCGGGCAAATCCGGGGAAATCAACCTCTTTGCAGGGCTGATAAAATGTGGGGAGTGCGGAAAGGCTCTTACTATCCGCACCACGCATGAGAAGTTCCCGAAGCGGATTTTCTCCTGCAAGACCTACAATGCCTATGGGAAGCAGCACTGCACACAGCACCGGGTTGAGTTTGACACGCTCTATTCCCTTGTGCTGAACAAAATCCGGGAGTGCGCCGCCGCTGCCCTGACAGACAGTGAAGCAGTAGCCGGACGGCTGACCGATACCTGCCATGCCAGACAGAAAGACCAGCGGGAAGCGATGGAGCGCACCCTTGCCAAAGACGAAGAACGGATTGAAGTGCTGGAAAAGATGGTATTGCGGCTCTATGAGGATATGGTAGCCGGACGAATCACAGAAGAAAACTTCAATCTCCTGCTGGAAAAGACACAGAAGGAACAGGCGGAATTAAAAGCCAAGGCTGAGGAAGGCCGGAAACGCCTTGCCGATGAAATCCGGCTTGCCGTGGACGCAAGGCAGTGGGTGGAATCCATACAGGAATACCGGGACATCACCGAGCTGGACGCTTCCACCTTAAACCGCCTGATTAAAGAAATCGTTGTCCATGAAACCATAGACAGCGACAAAACAAGACACATTTCTATCGAAATTCATTTTAATCTCAAACCCATACCGGAAGTGGAGCAGGTCACAGGCTGACCGCTCCCCTGCTCCGGGGGATTCTTTAAAAACTCCATATATATTTCTTGACGTGCCGCCGCCCGCCAGAAAGCTGTATTGTTCCTACTAATTGGGGATAACACAGCTTATGGCGGGCGGCGGCGTTGCCCTTATCGGCATGACCCTTGTACCGCTGCTTTCCGGCTTGTTCGGTTAAGAAGCGCGGGTAAAGGCTTATGCAGAGCATACTTGACGCGATTAACGAATGGATAAAGGAAATCCTCATAGGAGCCATAAACGGTAATCTGTCAACTATGTTCGGGGACGTAAACGAAAAAGTCGGCACTATCGCCGCAGAGGTAGGGCAGACCCCGCAAGGGTGGAACGCAAATATATTCTCCATGATACAGACCCTTAGTGAGAATGTAATCGTACCCATTGCGGGGCTTGTCATTACCTACGTCCTATGCTATGAGCTTATCAGCATGGTAACGGAAAAGAACAATATGCACGACGTTGACACTTCCATGTTCTTCAAGTGGGTGTTCAAGGCGTTTGTGGCAGTCTACCTTGTGACGCACACCTTTGACATCACTATGGCGGTGTTCGATATGGCGCAGCACGTTGTTTCCGGCGCGGCGGGGGGGGTTATCGGCGGCAGCACAGAGATTGATGTTGCCGCCGCCCTTGCTTCCATGCAGGACGGGCTTGACGCTATGGAAATCCCCGAACTGCTCTTACTTGTCATGGAAACAAGCCTTGTGAGCTTGTGCATGAAAATCATGTCCGTACTGATAACCGTTATCCTCTACGGAAGAATGATAGAGATTTACCTTTACTGTTCGGTATCGCCTATCCCGTTTGCAACTATGACGAACCGGGAATGGGGGCAGATAGGAAACAACTACCTCAAATCCCTGTTCGCTATCGGTTTTCAAGGCTTCCTCATAATGATATGCGTCGGCATTTACGCCGTACTGGTGAACAACATGATAATAGCGGACAATCTGCACAGCGCGATATTCTCCCTTGCAGCCTATACCGTTATCCTCTGTTTCTCCCTGTTCAAATCCGGCGCACTGGCGAAGTCGATATTCTCCGCGCATTAGCGGCGTGTCAAGGATAGGGTGGAGATTTTCAGAGCGAAGCGGCGAAAATACGACCCGACCTTGACGCGGATAACCCCCATAAAATACGGGCGGGCAAAGGGCATAAATTGACCTTTGCCTTGATTACCCTTATGGGAGATTACAGCAACACCAAACCCAGAGAAAGGAGGTTTTCACTTGGCGTATGTACCCGTACCCAAAGATTTATCCAAAGTCAAGACAAAAGTAGCGTTCAACCTTACCAAACGGCAGATTGTATGTTTTGCGGCGGCTCTCCTGTTCGGCTTGCCGCTTTTCTTTCTGCTCAAAGACAGCACAGGCACAAGCCTTGCGTCTATGGCTATGATTGCCGTCATGCTGCCCTGTTTCCTGTTCGCCATGTATGAAAAGCATGGACAGCCCCTTGAAGTGGTGGTGAAGAACATAATTCAGACGAAATTCATAGCCCCCAAAGAACGACCATACAGGACAGACAACTTTTATTCCGTCTTAGAACGGCAGAGAAAACTTGAAAAGGAGGTATCAGCGATTGCAAAAGGAAACACGAAGAAACAGCGCGGCGGGAAGCGCAAAGCCTAACCCGCCCCGCAAGCTCACCCGCGCCGAGAAAAAGCAGATTGCGGAAATCATCAGACAGGCAAAGGGCGACGGGAAAGCGCACACCGCGCAGCAGACAATCCCCTATATCCAGATGTACCCGGACGGTATCTGCAAGGTTACGGGACGGAAATATTCAAAGACCGTCGCCTTTGAAGATATTAACTATCAGCTTGCACAGGCAGACGACAAGACCGCCATTTTTGAGAACTGGTGCGACTTCCTAAACTACTTTGACGCTTCCGTTTCGGTGCAGCTCTCTTTCATCAATCAGGGGACGCAGCGGGGCGAAGCGGAAAAAGCGGTCAATATCCCGGCACAGGAGGACGCTTTCAATTCTATCCGAACAGAATACCGGGATATGCTGAAAAACCAGCTTGCAAAGGGCAACAACGGGCTTGTCAAAGCAAAATATATCACCTTTGCCATTGAAGCCGACAGTCTGGGCGCGGCGAAATCCCGCCTTGCCCGTATCGAAACGGACGTACTGAACAACTTTAAGCTCTTGGGCGTAGCTGCCCGCCCCATGACAGGCTATGAACGCCTTAAAATGCTGCATGGCATTTTCCACCCGGAGGGCGGGCAGTTTGCCTTTGATTTTTCATGGCTTGCCCCGTCCGGGCTTTCCACAAAGGACTTTATCGCCCCGTCCTCTTTCCGTTTTGGCGAGGGGCGGTATTTCCGCATGGGGCGCAAAATCGGCGCGGTTTCATTCCTTGAAATCCTTGCGCCGGAATTAAACGACCGTATCTTATCGGATATTCTGGACTTGGAAACGGGCGTTATCGTCAATCTGCATATCCACAGTATCGACCAGACCGAAGCCATAAAGACAATCAAGCGGAAAATCACCGACCTTGACAAAATGAAAATCGAGGAACAGAAAAAAGCGGTACGCAGCGGCTATGACATGGATATAATCCCGTCCGACCTTGCCACTTTCGGCAGCGAAGCGAAAAATCTCTTACAGGACTTGCAGAGCCGGAATGAAAGAATGTTCCTTTTGACGTTCCTTGTGGTGAACATGGCAGACACAAAAAGGAAACTGGAAAATGACGTGTTCGCGGCGGCGGGTATAGCACAGAAGAACAACTGCGCCTTAACCCGCCTTGACTACCAACAGGAAGCGGGGCTTATGTCCTCTGTACCGCTTGGGGAGAACCTTATCCCCATTCAAAGGGGCTTACCACGTCAAGCACCGCTATCTTTATCCCCTTTATCACACAGGAGCTTTTTCAATCTGGCGCGGCTTTATACTACGGCTTAAACGCCCTGTCTAACAACATGATACTCTGCGACCGCAAGCAGCTTAAAAACCCCAACGGCTTAATCTTGGGTACGCCGGGAAGCGGGAAATCCTTTGCAGCCAAACGGGAAATGACAAACGCTTTCCTCATTACAGACGACGACATAATTATCTGCGACCCGGAAGCAGAGTATTTTTCCCTTGTGCAGCGGCTTGACGGGCAAGTGATACGCTTGTCGCCTACGGGCAAGGGCATTGACGGGAAACCCCAGTATGTAAACCCTATGGATATTAACCTTAATTACAGCGAGGACGACAGCCCCCTTGCGCTGAAATCCGACTTTATCCTCTCCCTCTGCGAGCTTGTCATAGGCGGCAAGGAGGGCTTGCAGCCCGTCGATAAGACCGTCATTGACCGCGCCGTTAGGAACGTGTACCGCCCTTTCCTTGCAGACCCCGCCCCGGAGAAAATGCCGATTTTGGGCGACCTCTACGACGAGCTTTTGAAGCAGCCGGAGCCGGAAGCGGCGCGTATCGCGGCGGCATTGGAGCTTTATGTTTCCGGGAGCCTTAACGTATTTAACCACCGTACCAACGTGGAACTGAACAACCGCCTTGTCTGCTTTGACATCAAGCAGCTTGGGAAGCAGCTCAAAAAGTTAGGTATGCTCATTGTGCAGGACCAGGTATGGAACCGCGTCACCGTCAACCGGGCAGAAAGGAAATCCACCCGGTATTTTATGGACGAATTTCATCTTCTCTTGAAAGAGGAACAGACCGCCGCCTATTCCGTTGAAATCTGGAAGCGTTTCCGTAAATGGGGCGGCATACCCACAGCCATTACGCAGAACGTCAAGGATTTGCTTGCTTCCCGCGAAGTGGAGAATATCTTTGAAAACTCTGATTTTGTCCTCATGCTCAATCAGGCGGCGGGCGACCGGGCTATCCTTGCAAAGCAGCTCAACATCTCCCCGCAGCAGATGAAATATGTCACCCACACCGAAGCGGGCGAGGGGCTTATCTTCTACGGGAACGTGGTGCTGCCCTTTGTAGACCGTTTCCCGAAAGACACCGAGCTTTACCGGGTAATGACGACGAAGCCGGAGGAAGTGGGCGAAGCATGAACGGGCTGAAAACTGACACCATCATCAACCGGGACGCGCTCTATGCCTTGCGGGAGCTTCCAGAGGAAAGCGTACACTGTTGCGTCACAAGCCCGCCCTACTACGCACTTAGAGATTACGGGCTTGATATGCAGATTGGGAGGGAGGACACGCCGGAGCAGTACATTGACAGGCTGACCGAGGTTTTCCGCGAGCTGCGCCGGGTACTGCGTTCTGACGGCACTTTCTGGCTGAATATCGCGGACACCTACTGCGGCACAGGGAACAAGGGCTACCATGCAGACCCGAAGAACCCGAAAGGGAGGAACGGACAGCAGATTGCAAGAAACAACCGCGTTTCCGGCTGCAAACAAAAGGACTTAATCGGTATCCCTTGGCTTTTAGCTTTTGCCCTACGCGCTGACGGGTGGTATTTAAGGAGCGACATTATCTGGCAGAAAGAAAACCCCATGCCGGAGAGCGTGAAAGACCGCCCTACCCGCTGCTATGAACATATCTTTCTGCTTACGAAGTCAAAGAAATATTTCTATGACGCAGCCGCCATAGCCGAGCCGTTAGCCCCCACAACGGCGGCGCGGTACCGCACCGGGCGCAGCGCGGGACAGAAATATGCGGACGAAGTACCCGGACAGGGGAACGTACAGGGGCTTAACCGGGCGAGAAGCGGCAGCTACTACGACGAAGCCCTCATGCCGACCATGCGGAACAGGCGGGACGTGTGGCTTATCAATACCGTTCCCTACAAGGGCGGGCATTTCGCCGCGTTCCCGCCAAAACTTGCCGAAACCTGTATCAAGGCGGGCTGTCCGAAAGGCGGCGTTGTGCTTGACCCCTTTTTCGGCAGCGGCACGACGGGGGCAGCCGCAAAGCAGCTTGACAGGCATTATATAGGCATTGAGATAAACGCCGAGTATTGCGCCCTTGCAAGGGCGCGGATTGGAGGGACAGACACATAAAACAATATAAAGCGCGTGAAAAAGTCACGCAGAAAATGACCCGCGAGGGGGCTGTCGAGGTAAACGCCGCCACCGGGAAAAAGAAACGTATCAGCAAGCGGATAAGGGACGCGGACTTTGCAAAGACCGAAGCCCCGCCGCAGCCGGAACAGGCAGCGCAGCCCCTACCGGGCGGTGCAACTTCCCCGCCCTTAACCGACACGCCGCCGCTTCCCCATGTGCCGGGGGCAGAACGGGAACAGGACACCGCCGCAGCCGAGCGCGTCTTGGAGCGTATCGACGGGGCGCGTACCAGAAAGGCGAGCAAAAAGGCGGCGAGGAAGGCACAGGCAGAAGCCACAGCAAAAGAAAAATCTTCCCGTTTGCAGTTTACCGACGAGGAACGGGCAACGCCGGAGCTTGAAAAGTATATCCGAAAATCGGACAAAGCAGCCGACCGTCTGGACGCTGCAAAGGCGGCTATCCCCAAAGAAAAGAAACTTGTACGGGAGCGCACCTTTGATGAAACCACCGGGAAAGGCAAGACCCGCCTACGCTTTGAGGAACGGGAAAAGCCCATAGGAAAGAACAAACCCCACCATAACCCGCTATCCCGCCCCGCACAGGAAGCGGGTATTTTCGTCCACAACAAGATACATTCCGTTGAAAAGGACAATTCCGGCGTTGAGGGGGCGCACAAATCCGAAGAACTGGCAGAGCGCGGCGCAAAGTACGGGGCGCGGAAAGTCAAGGAGGGCTACCGCAGCCACAAGCTGAAACCCTACCGGGCGGCGTCAAAGGCAGAGAAAGCGGCGTTCAAGGCGAATGTGGATTTCCAGTACCATAAAGCCCTGCATGACAATCCGCAGATTGCGGGCAATCCCCTTTCCCGCTTCATGCAGAAGCAGCAAATCAAGCGGCAGTATGCAAAGGCAGCGAAAAAAGGGGGCACAGCCACAGCAAAAAAGGCAGCGGAGAATACAAGGAAAGCGGCAAAGAAAACCACCGAGGAAACCAAACGGGCAATCGCTTTTGTAGGGCGGCACCCGGCGGGCGTATGTATCGCCGTTGCCGCGCTGCTCTTATTCATCATGGTATCGGCGGGGCTTTCCTCTTGCGGTTCCATGTTCTCCGGCTTGATGAACGGCATACTTGGGACTTCCTACACGTCGGAGGACAGCGACCTTGTGGCGACGGAAAATAATTACGCCGCAAAGGAAAACGAGCTTCAGCAGCAGATTGACAATATCGAAAGCACCCACCCCGGCTATGACGAATACCGCTATGACCTTGACAGTATCGGGCATAACCCCCATGAGTTAGCGTCCTACCTCACCGCCCTTTTACAGACCTACACCCCGCAGAGCGCACAGGCAGAATTAAACCGCGTCTTTGCCATGCAGTACACTTTGACGCTGACGGAAGAAACGGAAATCCGTTACCGCACAGAAACAAGCACCGACCCGGAAACAGGGGAAACCACCACCGAGGAAGTACCCTACGAGTACCATATCCTCAACGTGAAACTGACGAACAAGCCCATTTCCGAGATTGCGGAGGAACTTCTAACGCCGGAGCAGCTTGAAATGTACCGCGTCTATCTGGAAACAAGCGGAAACAAGCCGCTGATTTTTGGCGGCGGCTCCCCCGATATGGGCGCGTCCGAGGATTTAAGCGGCGTACAGCTTGTAAACGGCACACGCCCCGGCAACACCGCCGTTGTAGACCTTGCGAAGCAGCAAGTCGGCAACGTGGGCGGGCGACCCTTTGGAGCTGGTACGGATTTAACAGCCGCGTGGAATGGTGCGCCTGTTTCGTTTCATGGTGCTACAATCAAGCCGGAAAGAGCGAGCCGCGCTTTGCCGGGTGCCAGTCACAGGGCGTACCCTGGTTCCAGTCACGCGGGCAATGGGGCGCGAGGGGCTATGAGAATATCGCCCCCGGCGACGCTATCTTTTTCGACTGGGACGGGGACGGGAGCGCAGACCATGTGGGGCTTGTTATCGGAACGGACGGGGAGCGCGTCTATACCGTCGAGGGCAATTCCGGCGACGCCTGCAAGATAAAGAGCTACCCCGTTAATTACTCCTGTATTAAAGGCTACGGGCTGATGAACCGGAACTAAAAACAAACATAACACAGAAAATCTGAAAGGAGAAATTTATTGATGGCTATGAACAAAATTGAACGTATCGACAAGGAGATTGCAAAGACCCGCGAGAAAATCACCGAGTACCAGAACAAATTAAGGGGCTTGAAGCGCAGAAAACCGAAGCGGAAAACCTGCAAATCGTACAGCTTGTGCGCTCCATGCGCCTTTCCCCGCATGAGCTTTCCGCTATGCTTTCCGGGGGCGGTATTCCGGGCATGGAAGCCGCGCCGGGCTACCCCGCAGAACCCGCAGACCACGACAACGAAGAAATGGAGGACACCGAGAATGAATAAGAAAATCCTTAGACCACTGACCGCACTTTGCGCCGCCCTTGTACTTATGGGCGGCTTTTCCGTTACCGCTTTTGCACAGACCCCGGAGGGAGAGGACGACACCAACGACAGCGGCGTTGTCTACGAGGAACCCCAAAAGGAAGAACCCCTTACCCCGGACGGGAACGCGACCCTTGTAGACGATTTCGGCGGCAACAAGCAGCTTATCACCGTAACGACCAAAAACGGCAATTACTTTTATATCCTCATTGACCGGGACGACGAGGGCGAGGACACCGTACATTTCCTTAATCAAGTGGACGAAGCCGACCTCTTAGCACTTATGGAGGACGGAAGCACCGAAGCAGCCCCGCCCGCCGTTTGCAGTTGTACCGAGAAATGCGAAGCCGGGAAAGTGAATGTGAGCTGCCCCGTCTGCAAGGACAACATGACCGCTTGCAGCGGCAAGGAAGCGGAGCCGGAAACCGAGGAACCAACAGAGCAGCCCAAAGAGAAAGGCAATACAGGCGGGCTTGTGCTTTTCCTTGTCGTGGCACTTCTTGGCGGCGGGGGCGCGTTCTATTATTTTAAGTTTATGAAACCGAAGCAGAGCGTCAAGGGCGACACCGACCTTGAAGATTTCGATTTTGACGATTACGACGAGGACGAGCCGGAGCCGGACGAGGGGGACGGGCTTTCTGATGAAGAACAGGAGGACGAGGAAGCATGACCCTGTTTACCGACAATCCCTTTGAAAAGATGATGATACAAAGACCGGGCGGGCGGCGTGACAATGCGCCGCCCGTTCCCCATTCCCCGGCTTGCGCTTCCTGCCCGTACAAAGGGCAGCTCCCTTGTGTGGGCTACTGTCTGAAACAGATACAGGAGAAAAAGGCAAGCGAGCCGGAACGCTGAAAGGAGGATTTTTTCATGGCACTTAGACTTGTGATTGCAGAAAAACCGAGCGTGGCGCAGACTATCGCCGCCGCGCTTGGCGTTAAAGAAAAGAAAGACGGATATATCGAGGGCGGCGGCTACCTCATTTCATGGTGCGTCGGGCATTTGGTACAGCTTGCGGAAGCTGCCGCCTACGGGGAACAGTACAGGAAATGGCAGCTTGACAGCTTACCCATTCTGCCGGAGGAATGGCAGTACACCGTTGACCCGGACAAGGGGAAGCAATTCAAAACCCTAAAAGAGCTTATGCACCGCGCCGACGTTTCCGAAGTGGTAAATGCGTGTGATGCGGGGCGCGAGGGTGAATTGATTTTCCGCTTTGTCTACGAAACGGCGGGCTGCAAGAAGCCCATGCGCCGCTTGTGGATTTCCTCAATGGAGGACGGGGCGATTAAGGCGGGCTTTGCTTCCCTCAAAGACGGGCGGGACTATGACGCGCTCTTTGCGTCTGCCCTCTGCCGCGCAAAGGCTGACTGGCTTATCGGCATTAACGCCACCCGGCTTTTCTCCTGCCTGTATGGAAAGACCTTGAACGTGGGGCGCGTCCAGACCCCGACCTTAAAAATGCTCACCGACCGGGACGTGGCTATCTCCCATTTCCAGAAAGAAAAATATTATCATGTTCGCCTTGATTTATCCGGCGCGGAAGCGGCAAGCGAAAGGATTTCAGACAAGGCAGAAGCCGACGCGCTGAAAGGAGCTTGCGAAACAGAAACGGCGGTATGCGTTTCCCTTACCAGAGAGAAGAAAACCGCAGCCTCGCCGAAGCTCTTTGACCTTACCTCTTTGCAGCGGGAAGCGAACCGCATTTTCGGCTACACCGCAAAGCAGACCCTTGACCTTGCACAAGCCCTTTATGAAAAGCGGCTCCTTACTTATCCGAGGACAGACAGCAGCTATCTTACTGACGACATGGGCGGCACCGCAGCGGGCATTATCGCGCTGCTTTGTGACAAGCTCCCCTTTATGGCGGGCGTAAATTTCACGCCGGAGGTTGCAAAGGTATTAGACAGTAAAAAGTATCAGACCACCACGCAATCATTCCCACTATGGAGCTTGCAAAGGCTGACCCGGACACGCTGCCGGAAAGCGAAAAATATCCTTACCCTTGCGGGGGCGCGTCTGCTCCTTGCCACCGCCGAGCCGCATATTTATGAAGCGGTTACGGCGGTTTTCTCATGCGCCGGGACAGACTTCACCGCAAAAGGAAAGACCGTACTTGCGGAGGGTTGGAAAGAGCTTGAACGCAGATACCGGGCGACGCTGAAAGACAAGCCCGAAGCAGAGGACGGGGAAAATGCAGACGTGACGCTGCCGGAGCTTTCCGAGGGACAGGGCTTTGAAAACCCCGCCGCAAAAGTAACGGAGCATACCACAACGCCGCCGAAGCCCCACAGCGAAGCAAGCCTTTTGTCGGCTATGGAACGCGCCGGGAACGGGGACACTGACCCGGACGCGGAACGCCGGGGGCTTGGCACTCCCGCCACCCGCGCCGCCGTCATTGAAAAACTGGTAAAGGGCGGCTTTGCGGAGCGCAAGGGGAAGCAGCTTATCCCCACGCAGAACGGAGCCGCCCTTATATCAGTGCTGCCGGATATGCTCACTTCCCCACAGCTTACCGCAGAATGGGAAAACAATCTGACGCAGATAGCAAAGGGAGCCGCAGACCCCGGCGAATTTCTGTCCGGCATTGAAGCTATGGCGCGGGAGCTTGTGCAGACACACGCCGCAGCACTGGACGGGAAAAAGGATTTGTTCCGGGAGGAAAAGCCCTCTGTCGGCAAATGCCCCCGTTGCGGCTCTCCCGTCCATGAGGGGAAGAAAAACTATTATTGCGGCAACAAAGAATGTGCCTTTGTCATGTGGAAGAACGACCGCTTTTTCGAGGAACGCAAGACCGCTTTTTCCGCGAAGATTGCCGCCGCGCTCCTTAAATCCGGCAAGGCGAATGTGAAGAAGCTCTACTCCCCGAAAACAGGCAAGACCTACGACGGAACTATCGTTTTGGCTGACACTGGCGGGAAATACGTCAACTACCGTATCGAAGTACAGAAGAACTAAAAACTTGAATAGCAAGCATAGGAAGCGGGTACCCACTTCCGTAAATCCCTGTCCTGCCGCTGACGCGCCGGACGGGGATTTTGCTTGTTGGGAAGTTTCCCAAACCCTCTTTTTGCGGAGGGCTTCACCCTCTGAAAATTTTCATAAATCTTTGGCAGAAATGCGGGTGTGCCGTAGTAGGCTATGCAGCCAAAAATGCAGCTTGTGACGCTGACGCAGAGAAAGGAGGTTTTCATTTATGGCAAGTTTACGGGACACCGTAAAGGACTATCAAGACGAGCTTAGGGACGGTATCGCATGGGTAGCGTTCTGGAAACAGGGGCGTTCATGGAACGCGGAATATTTTCATCTTGATATGGACGACACCCTCTACCCGGAGGACAGGAGCCGGTTAGAGGAAATCAAAGCACCGACCCCGCCGCCGTTATCTTAAACGGCTATTACTGCGGGCATTTAGGCGAGGACATGAGCCTTGACGAGCTGACCGCCGGAGTGCGCTACCACTACGAAAACAGCATGAACGACATTGACGGTTTTATCGGGGCGCATGACGACAGGCTTCCCCCGGAGGTTATCGAGGAAGCGAGAGCCGCCGCCCATGAAGCGGGGCTTCCCTTTTCCGAAAAGCCCTACCGGGACGGTGAGGATTTTAACCCCTATGTATTTGACGGGAGCACAGAGCATTGAAGATTACGAGCTTATGCACCGCATGATGAACGAAGAAAGGAGCAGAACAAATGGCAGAACCGATTTTAAGCGGCTATCTTTCCAATCTTGGAAAGTACACCGAGGGCAGACCCGCGGGCGAATGGGTGACGTTCCCCACGACTGCCGAACATCTGAAAGAAGTCTTTGACCGTATCGGGATTGACTTCAAGCACTATGAGGAATGGCATTTCACAGAATTTCAATCCCCTATCCCCGGCTTGACGGAACATTTAAGCGAGTATTCCCACCCCGACGAGCTGAACTATTTAGGAAAGCTCTTGGAAATGCAGTTTGACGACGACCGGGAGAAATTCATTGCAGCCATTGAATACGGCGACCATGCCGACAGCTTACAGGACATCATCAACCTTGCACAGAACCTTGACTGCTACTGGCTTTATCCGTCCGTCCACAGTGAAGAAGAATACGGGCATTATCTGGTTGACGAACTGGAAGAACCGGAGCTATCCGACGAAGTGAAACGGTATTTCATGTATGAGGAATACGGGCGGGACGCTTCCATTAACGACGACGGTATGTTTACCGAAAAGGGCTATATCTACAACAACCGCAACACCTTTACAGAATGGTACGACGGGCGCGACGTGCCACAGGAATACCGGGTAACGCCGCAGCCCCCGCAGCCAGAACGCCCCGACCCGGAAAAAGAAGATTTTGACGCTGCCGCAATGCAGCCCGCCCGCTGCCGAACCGCGCCCGGTTATCCCGATTATCCCTACCGCCGACACTTCCGACGGGAAGCTGAAAGAGATTGCCGCCCACCTGGAACGCGGCATTACAGAACTGTTTGACAGTGAACGCTATGCGGACTATCTGCGCGTCATGTCAAAGTTTCCAACGTACAGCTTGCGGAACACCGTCTTAATCGCCATGCAAGCCCCCGACGCTACCCATGTCATGGGCTTCAACGCATGGAAAGACCCGCTTATCAACCGCCATGTAAAGGCAGATGAAAGGAATACGGATTATCGCCCCTACCGAAAAGACCATACGGAAGCAGGTAGAAAAACTTGACGGACACGCAGCAGCCCATAATCGGCGCGGACGGAAAGCCCGTCACCGAAGTACAGGAAATCAAGATACCAAAGTTTATTGTCGTTTCTGTCTTTGACGTGGCGCAGACTTGGAAAGAACAACTTGCCGCCGAGCTGACGGGCAATGTGGAACAGTACCCGGATTTTTTTGCCGCCCTTGAAAAAACGTCGCCCTTTGCCGTTGGCTTTGAAAACAGGCAGCATAAAAGGACGCCCTATGAGGAAAGAAAAAATCATCAACGAGGGCATGAGCGAATTACAGAATATCAAGACTGCTATCCATGAAATCGCCCATGCAACGCTACATGATACCGCTATCGACGCGCCGGAACGCCCCGACCGTCGCACCCGCGAGGTACAGGCTGAAAGTATCGCCTTTACCGTCTGCCAACATTACGGGCTTGACACGTATTATTCCTTCGGCTATTTCGCCAGGTGGAGCAGCGGACGGGAGCTTGCCGAGCTGAAAAGCTCTCTTGAAATCATCAATTGCACCGCTGCAAAGCTGATTGAAGCCATTGACGGACATTTTGAAACCAAAAGGAACAGGCAAAAGGACATTTTTTCGCAGCCCTTGAAACAGACCGGACCCCCCGTTCCTATCGCCTTTGAGAACAAGCGGACACAGGCGGAAACCCGCAGCGAAGCCCTACAGGAAACCAGCACAGGAGGACAAGCCGCCCCATTTCTATCAACGAAACCGCCGCCCGCCGCGCAAAGGATATGAGCAGCTTTTACGATTACAAACCGGGCAGCGCAACGGCAGAATACCGCAGCTACATTGACGAAGCTGTACAAATCGCGGAACGGCAGAAAAAACGTGTTGACCCTACGTACCATGAAAAGATTGACAGTCTGCTTGACACATTGACCGGAAACTGGCGGCGAATATGTCAAGGGCTATGAAAGCGGCGCCTCTATCTTGATTCGGAGGTGCCAACAAAAGCAGGGCCACCGACCGGAATACAGGTACCGGACTACAGGGCTTCTTTAAAATCCGGCTATGGCGCCGGGTGGATTAGCAGTCGAGGAACTTCAAAAGAAACTTGCGGAGCTGAAAAGCTCAGGAAACCTTGAAAGCAGATACGCAGCGCAAGCCGCCTTGAGATTTATCAATTCAATAGACGAAAATCTTGCGAGAGCTGGAAAATGGGCGTTATAGAACAACAAGCAGACCGCCGGTCAAAGAGCAGCCCACAGAGAAAGGAAAGGCAGTTGGGAGCCGGAGCAGCCGCAGCCGGAAGCCCCAGCCAAAGGCAGATGCAGCCGGGAAAGAGAAGCGAAGCGGCCGCACGGGAAAATCCGGCGCACAGGAAAAGGCGGTGCCGCCCCGAAAGAAGCCTTTACCCCGGAAACGATTTACAAGGTGCGCCGGAACCCTTACAGCGACAGCCGGGAAAACAGCTACCTCTTGCAAGCCTATGTGACACAGGAGAACGGGCGGGCGAAAATGGGCGACGTTCTTTATACGGGAACGCCGGAGAAATGCCGCGAGCTTATGGGGCAGCTCAAAAGCGGCGAGCTGACCGAGGGCGACGTAAAAGCAGCTTTACGCAAAGGCACAGGAAACGGCGCAGACCGCCGGACAGGACAAAGACACCTTTTCCATTTACCAGATAAAAGGCGGGGACGAAACAAGGGATTTCCGCTTTGAGCCTTACGACCGCCTGCAGGCGGCGGGGAATGTGGTTGACAGGGCGAACTATGAGCTTGTCTATTCCGCGCCCCTTGCGCCGGAAACTTCCCTTGAAGATATTTACACCCGTTTCAATATCGACCACCCCAAAGATTTTAAGGGACACAGCCTTTCCGTTTCGGACGTGGTAGTGCTTCATCAGGACGGACAGGACGCGGCGCATTTCGTTGACAGTGTAGGTTTCCGGGAAGTGCCGGAGTTTTTACAGGAGCAAAAGCAGCTTACCCCGGACGACTTGGAAACGGGCGAAACTGTCAAAACACCGAGAGGGACTTTCCATGTAACCGCCATGAGCCGGGAGCAGATAGAAGCCGCCGGATATGGCTTTCACCACCAGTCGGACGACGGAAAGTATCTGATTATGGGGAATGGGACGCGGGCGTTTGCCGTTGCCGCAGAACAGGCGCAGCGGGACAATCCCTTGAAAACCGCCGAGCAGACCACAGAGCAGAACGGGAACATGATTGACGGTATCATCAACAACACCCCCACCGTTGACGAACTGGAAGCAAAGGTAAAGGCGGGCGAGCAGATTTCCCTTGTTGACCTGGCTAACGCTGTCAAAGCCGACAAGGAGCGCGGCAAGGGAGCGAAGCCGGAAAAGAAGCCCTCTATCCGGGCGCAGCTTAGAGCCGACAAGGAAAAGGCACAGAAGAAAAACGCAAAGCAGAAGTCACAGGACTTGGAAAGGAGCTGACCCATGCCGGAACAGAGCAAATTTGAAAACGTGGATTTGTTCGCTTCCCTTGAAGCGATTATGAAGCAGAACACAGGCTTTTACCAGAGCGACTTAGACATTGACAAAGAGATTATCGCAAAGGCGGCGGCAAGCCCCCACAGGGAGGACAAGACCCTTTTGTGGTTCTGCCGCCCGTCCGGGACGCACTGTTTCCGGGAGCGCGACGTTTTCCTCAAAGACACCGCGCCCCACAACACATGGCGTTTCTACATGGAGCAGACAAGCGACCGCGTTCTTGCCTATGCAATCGAGCTGACGGGAAAGGAGCGCGGGAAAATCAAGGGCAATCTGTACGAACTGGACTACGCTAAACATTATGAGCGTGTCAAGGAAAAGGAGCTGCCCGCCGATACGGTGAAGCTGATTTATGAGCATGGGGAAAGGGAGATACAGGAAGCCGGACGGTTCTTCAACGGAACCCAGACCCGCAGCTTGGGAAGTTTGAACGCTTTGAAGCCCTACCCAACGACCCGGACGCGCTGCAATCTATTTTACAGGAAGAACGGCGCAGCCGGGAGCAGCTTTCGCCGGGGGACTTCAAGGCGCATATCACAGCCTTGCGGGACGGGCTGATTGAAACGGAAGCGCGGCGCATTGTGCGGGAAATGAAGCGGCACGACGAGCCGAACAGCCCGAACAAGACCCATTTCATGGCAGAGCTTTCCCCGGCGTTCATGCGGCTTGGGGACAAAGGACACTGACCGCCTTTTCTCCATGCTGCCCTACAAGACACTTTCCTTTTCCAAAATCGAGGGCAGACATGGGACGTATGCGCTAATTGACAAGGGGGAGAACCGGGACAGAGAGATAAGGAAGCCCCGCCCCTCTATCCGGGCGCAGATTAAAACGGACAAGGCAAAGACCGCCCCGAAAAAGGCGGTGGCGAAAACAAAAATCACGATATGGAGGTATGAGCATGATTAGACTGACTGTTGAAGAAACAAACCTTTTGAGCATTTACAAGAGGGCGGCAAGCGGGCTTTGATTGATGAACGTCAACGCGCGCTGCCCTACATGGACGCGGATATGCGGGAGCTTGCAAAGCGCACCCTTTCCAAAGTGGACGCTTTGACCGAAGCGGAATTTGCAGAGCTTCCCATTTACGCCGCTGATGAAGCATGAGTGGGGTTAAGCGGCTGACGCCGCCCCAAAGCCGGAAAGTAAACGCCCTTGTGCGCCGGACGTGCTGCAATTATGATAACGGGAACTGTATCTTACTGGACGACGGGGACGAGTGCGTATGTCCGCAGCTCATTTCCTATTCGCTTCTCTGCAAGTGGTTCCGGGTTGCGGTGCTTCCCGCCGACAGGCTGCTTTATGCGGAGCTTTACCAGACAGGGGATAAGAAGAAATGTACCGAGTGCGGCGCGTTCTTTGCGTCAACCTCTAACAGCGTCAAATACTGCCCCGTCTGCCGGAAACGTATCACCCGCAGACAAGCCGCCGAGCGCATGAGGAAAAGACGCGCCCCTGTTACGCAGTAGGCGCGGAAAATCCCTTGATTTACAGGGCTTTCCGGGCGTGAAAATCAGAAAGGCGATACTTTATACCTTTACCCCCGAAAATGGCGTTCTACTGCGTAACATTCACGAAAACAGCACCCACAAAAAGACAGGGCGCGGAAGTCATATACTGGCTTCCGCGTCCTGTTCTTTTATTTGGGAAACATATAAATGTATTGAACCACTGGATAATCATGTTTTGAATTTGGCATCCAAAAATTTATGTAGTATACGGTTTTTAATATGTCTGATAGAGAAAGGCTTTCAGAGTATTTAATATCATCTGTTTTTCTTCAAAATCATTTATTGTGCCTAATTCATATCTTCCACTTCGATTGTTTATAAGATACAATTCGCATATCTCTTGTAAAGTTTTTTCTTCTAATGGAAGATGTAAATTTAACTGAAAAGCATATGAGGATTGTTCTGGTATATTAACAGGTAAATACAATTTGTCACCCGATATTTCATATATCTCATTCCATTCATAATCACTTTTTGAGGTATCAGCAATTTCAACATCTATCCTGTCTACTGGCTGTACTAAATTTGATTTATTAGTTATTGTAATAATTAGAGGTATATTCAAATATGCTTCATCTTCATTTATGACACATTCAATCATCCTATTCTTTTCAAATCCCTCTGAAAGAATTATGTTGATTTTATCGTATTTTACTTGATTATATACTGTAAAAATAAGTGTAGAAAATGATACAATCAGTGCAATTAGACTTATTACATTATAAAAAACTTGTGAACGCAAAATGTTTAATACTTTTTTTCCTTGATTTTTCACGTTACCCCTCTTTCCTAAAATCATTATAATGAATTTTTTTAAAAAATCTACACAAATATATCATCGTTCCGTTTCTTTTTCCCGTTCCGGCTGTCTGTCTGCCTGTAAAATGCTGTCAATGTTCTGCTTGATAATGTCATATTCCCGGACTTTCTTTTTCAGCTTCCCATAGTCGGCGTAAAGGGCTTCTTTCTGCGCTTGGAGGGCTTCATACTCCGATTGCAGCGCGGCGAGGTTCGGGAGCTTTGCAATGCCCGCCGCTTTCAGCGACCTTGCGGCGGCTTCATGGAGGATAATTGCCTGTTCCTGTCTGGCGCGGTATTTCTCCCTGTTCCTTGCCTTGCGGTATGCGTCATAGACGGGCTTTGTCTTTTGGTAGGTGGAAACATTCTTGATAAGCACCGCCATTTCCGCAAGCCGCTTTTCGGCGTTCTTCAATGCGTCTGCCGCCTGTCCGCTTTCCGCTGCCATTTCCTCTATCCGGCTGACTAAATCTGCGTACTGCTCAATCTTATGTTCCGTCAAGAAATTCATTGTTTTCGCTGCCTGTTTCAGATTATGGATTTTCGCCCACTGTTCATAGCCCTTACTCTGCGCCGCCTTGATACTGTTCTCAATGTCGATAAGCAGCGACACGCCGCGCTGTTCTCTGGGAGCTTTCACCGCTTTTGTCCGTCTGCCCGCTATCCGTTCCCTTATGGCTTCCTCTGTATAGTCTGCGCCGAGGGTTTTAAGGCGTGTGAAGCGTTCCTGTCCGGGGCGCGGCATGACACATATTTCCCCGGCTTTATCTCATAGCCCGCCGCCTGTAACCGCGTTAGCAATTCCTCAAAACTGGAAACTTGGGGGATAAGCGCGTCAAGGGCGGTTTTCAGTTTGCCTTTCCAACTGGTACCCGTCTTTTCTGCCTGGTACTCCGCATAGCTCTTTCCCTTGCTGCCCTTGCCGGGAACGCCGACGGACAAGCCATTCTCCCGGCACAGCTTGTCGCTCATGTTCCGTATGCCGTAATAGCTCCTTTTGTTGGAATTGTATTTGTGGTGGTCTACGAAATTTACGGCGCAGAAAATAATGTGATTGTGGACGTGTCCTTTGTCAATGTGCGTCGTGAGTACATATTCATGCTGCCCCTTTGTTACCGCGTCGGCAAGCTGCTTTCCGATTTCATGGGCTTTCTGATAATCTACTTCCCCCGGCTCAAAGGACTGTATCAGATGAAAGGCTAAATTGTTCCCCTTTTGGAGTGCTTGGGACAAGGTATATTCAAACTCAATATCTGCCGTTTCATAGGAGCAGCCGAAAGAGGACACAAGCATTTTCCCGTCTGTCTTGTCCGGGTTTTCGATATAGTCAAGGGCTTTGCTTAGAGTGCTTTTAATAGGCTTAATCTTTGTAACCGCCATATCTCCGCAAGCACCCCCTTTATTTCCTCTATGTCCTCTTGGTATGCGTTCCCCGTCGCGTTTACGCGGCGTGCTATCTGGTTGACGTTGACACCGATTTTCTGTATCTCTGCGGTCATTGCCTTAATGTCGCTATGGTCTATCTGAATGATGTACCCGTCAATGGCAATCTTCCGCAGATATGCCGCCATGTTCCGGGTGGGTACGAGCTTCATTTTTTCCAGTATTAAATCCCGTTCCGCTTCCGTCACTCTGAATTTGATTTGCACCGTCCTTTTCCGTCCGTCCATGTATTCGCTCCTTTCCTTTCCGTTCCGAGGGTTTGGGACACTTCCCAACAAGCCATTTTCAACCGACGCGCCGCAGCGCGGGAGGGGGAAAATACGGAAGTGGGTACCCGCTTCCTATGCTTGCTACGAATGTTTTTATCCTTTAGGCTCTTATCCTCTACTACGGAGAAAAAGCGATTTTGCCAAACTTCCACAAAAGAAAAACGCTGCAATCTCAAAAAAGATTACAACGCTCTCTAAATCCTGTTCAGTTTTAAGCCGGACATTCCTATTCGCCCTCTTTTTCGACTTCGGAAATCTCTTTTGCTGTTGCGGTCACAATCCGTATGCCCGTATCGCTCATACCGTCAAGGAGCGCGTCAAGCTGCCGCCGCTTTGTATCCTTTGCGGCGGGCGTGTCTAACAGGAATTGGTCTACGGATATATGGTAACGCTGTATCAGCTCAAAAATATCTGTAAACTTGGGTGTTGCCCCTTGTTCTCAATGTTCGCAAGATAGCGCGGTGAGATAAACATTTCGTCGCCTACTTTCTTGCGGCTCTCCTTGCGCCCCTCACGCGCTGCCTTTATCGCTGCCCCAAAAGCCTTGAAGTCGTATTTTGGTACTGGTCTTTTTGCCATAATTATTCACCCTATTACATTCTACTGTTCACCTTTGCTTTTGGATATGCCTACACAGTTCTATTAGTTAGCCAAAATAAAACATATTATTCTGCTTTACAATTAAATACCGTCTGAATGTATCTTGACAAGCAGACGCAAAAAGAATATAATACATACCAAACGAATGAAATGGGAGGTGGTAGATACATGGCGCGTAATAAATATCCTGAAATAACCGTTGAAAAGATATTAGAAGTGTCACAGCGGTTATTCATGGAAAAAGGGTACGACAATACAACTATTCAAGATATTGTAAATGAACTTGGTGGATTGACTAAAGGAGCAATTTATCATCATTTCAAATCGAAAGAGGAAATTATTGACGCATTAGGGGGGAAACTCTTTTTTGACAACAATCCATTTGTTACCGTACAAAATCAGAAGAACCTAAATGGTTTAGAAAAAATGCGTGAAGTCATTAAGTTAAACCATGCAGATAATGATAGGACTGAACTTGGAAAACAGAGTATTCCTCTTTTGAAAAATCCCCGCTTGTTGGCTGAACTGGCTGATACAAACAGGAAATTGATTGCCCCTCTTTGGTTGCAACTTATTCAAGAGGGAATAGAGGACGGCTCTATCCAAACCGAGTATGCAAAAGAACTATCTGAACTTTTGCCATTACTTACAAATTTTTGGTTAATTCCCTCTGTCTATCCTGCAACCCCGGAAGAACTGCTTTCAAAGTTTGCATTTATTAAATATTTGTTAGATAGTATGAACTTGCCGATTATTGATGATGAAATTTTCGATATGGCACAGAATTACTTTGAACACTTAAACGTAGGCGAATAGATAAAATTGCCTTGCAAAAGGCAGTTTTATTTTCAAACTATACATTCATTCGTAAGGTATTATTTTTCGACAGATACATACCGTCTTAATGTATGAAAGGAGAATACTATGTCAAATTTAGACCAAAAAATCGAAAATGCTGCAAACAAAATTGAAGTTGTCGCAAATGAAGCATGGAAAAAGCGGTCATTCCGCATTGTATCTAAGTCTATATCTGCTGCGGCAGAAATGGGTCTGATGATAGGGGCTGCACATTTATCCGAAAAAGGCTATAAATCAGCCGCCACCTGTCTGTTTGGTTTAGGGGCAGTAGGACTTGCCTGCGATTTACTTTTTAACAGAAAATAGGAGGACACCGCTATATGATACGATACTTAAAACAATACAAATTTTTGCTTTTTCTTACCATATTATTTACTGCAATCAGTTCTCTATCTTATGTATTTATTGCTATCTTATTGCAACAAGTTATGGATATTGTAGATATGGGCGATATGGACGGCTTTATCAGAATACTACTCTTTTCTTTAGCCTACTTTGCACTTATGGGAGTATTCATGTACCTACAATCTTTGTTTAGCAAAAAAATTTGTCTGTAAAATTATGAAAGCTGTCCGTTCTAAAACCTTTATAGGAATTGAACGGCACACGATAGAGGACTACTCTAAAAATAATACTGCTGATTATTTATCCGCAATTACGAATGATGTAAAAATGATTGAAGATAACTATTTACTTCCCCTGTTGCAAGTTATCCAATATACGATTATTTTTATAGCTTCCCTTGCTGTAATGATTTATTTTGACATTATCGTTACAGTCTGCGTGATTATCGCAATCGCTATCATGCTTATTGTACCCAGTCTATTCGGAGGACTACTCTCCAAACGACAGGATAAATATTCTGATATGCTATCCGATTTTACAAACCATGTAAAAGACCTGTTATCCGGTTTTGAGGTTATCAAGTCTTATCGAATGAAAAAATATGTCCTCTCACGATTTGAAATAAGTAACGAGGACACTATAAAAGCAAAATATTCTGTTGACAAGGCGATTGCAGCAAATGAAGCGGTTTCTATGGTGCTTGCGCTTCTTGTTCAAGTGGTTGTTGTTTTTCTTTCTGCATACTTCATTATTATTGGTCGTATCAGTGCAGGAGCCTTGTTAGGCATGGTACAGGTAAGCAGTAACCTTGCAAATCCATTACTGATTATTTTTAGCAATATTCCAAAAATCAAGAGTATAAAACCAATTACACAGAAGTTAAATAACCTTTCAGATTACAAAGAACAGGACACAAATACGAAAAAACCACCCTCTTTCAAAAAAATGATTTATGTAGATGATTTGCATTTTTCCTATGATAAAGAAAACGAAGTCATAAACGGTATTTCACTATCCATTGATAAAGGAAAAAAATATGCTTTTGTCGGTAAAAGTGGGTGTGGAAAGTCTACGTTTATTAAGTTGATTGCCGGATATTACTCTAATTTCAAAGGTAATGTACTATATGACACAGATAGTCTTTCCGTTTTGGATATTGATAAAATAACTGCGCTATCGTCGGTCATTCATCAGAATGTTTATATGTTTGATGAGAGCATTTTTGATAATATTTGCCTACACGAAGATTTCAGTAAAGAAGAATTGCAATCCGTATTGTCTGATAGTGGTTTATCACAGTTTATTGAGCAAGTACCAAACGGACTTAAATATCACGTTGGAGAAAATGGAGATAACCTTTCCGGCGGACAGAAACAAAGAATTGCCGTAGCAAGAGCTTTAATTCGCAAGAAGCCACTGTTGATTTTAGACGAGGGTACGTCTGCTATTGATATGCAAACTGCGTATGATATTGAAAGTAGGCTATTGGCAATATCTGATTTAACGCTACTTACTATCACTCATAATATGAGCAGCGATATTCTTACACTCTATGACGAAATTGTATTTATGGCAGACGGAAAAATAATTGAACATGGCACATTTGAAGAACTTATTACTAAACACGCTGCATTTTATGACTTCTACCAACTAAAGAAGTAGGTATCTTTAGAGGAAAGTTTTTTTGAACTGTACACAATCCTTAAATAATATTATCTGCTCCCTTAACGGGGAAAGAAAAAAACCGTTAGAGGAGCAGATGTTTTTGTATGCCTTTTTACGCAATATCTAATCTATCGGCGGTTTTGAAATATCAAATCCGCCGTTTCTTTATCTTCTCAAGGAATGACGCGGTATCACTGTTGAAATCGGCGGCTAAAGGAGGTAGCCGCCATGAAGCAAAAAGCATATCGACAAAATCCGACAGTTATTGACTTATCAAAAAAAGCCCGCCCACCACCGGGGGAAACTACGCTTATATATATGAACTGTCTAATCATCTGAATACTGCTTACAATGCCTATGCGCCCGTCCGGGCTTTTCGGACGGGCGCATTTTGTACGTTCAAAAAATTTTTGAAGAAATTTCAAAAAATCTTCGGCGTTTTTGAAAAACGCCGTATTGCCCCGCGAAAAGGGGGAAGCACCACCAACTTTCCAACGAGAAAGGAGGTGAGAATGTGGAACCTAACAGCAGGGAGTTTTACAAACAGTGTGCTTTTCAGAAGTTTTGTAATACGGTATTGCACAATGAAGCGTGCGACACTCATAGAGAGCTTCGCAGACACAAGGCAAAGGAAGTGACCTTTTCCGACATGACCTTAGACGAAGCGCGACAGCTTCATACGTTTGATGAATATTTCAAACGGGAAACTGCCGAAACCGCCTTTGAGAAAGCCGGGAAGAAAATCACGCCAAAGCTGCTTCTTGAAGCAATCCGTACTTTGCCGGAAGAAAAGCGCAAAGCCATATTGCTGTATTACTTCGAGGGAATGAACGATACCGAGATTGCAGAACTGTTCAATACGTCGAGAAGCACGATACAGTACAGGCGGACAAGCTCTTTTGAGCTGCTAAGAAAATATCTGGAGGAAAATGCTGATGAATGGGACGAATGGTAACGAACCCGGCTACCCGGAAAACGCCCTTGTTCCCTATCCTGTCATTGTGGCAGCGACAAAGGGCGACCCGGACGCCATGAAGATTGTCTTGCAGCATTTCAGCGGCTACATAGCCCGCCTTTCCATGCGGAAGCTGTACGACGAGCGCGGGAACGTCTATTTCGGCGTAGACCACGACATTCGGGAACGGCTGCAAGCAAAACTGATGATGGCTGTCCTCACCTTTAAGGCAGAGGAATAACCGCAGCGGCGGGACGCTTTCTCTAACCCCCTTTTCCGTTCCGCTGCTGACGCGGCAGCACAGCCATTTTGAACCTTGAAAAAGAAAGCGGCGCAAGATAACGGCGGCGCAGCATAGGGCAAATCGGATACGTTCCTTTTGCGCCGAGCCATACGGCGGGTGCGCCATGACGCTATCCGGGTGAGGTTATCCCCGCCCGGACAGCCGAGCGACCAACACCGCGCCGGAAAGCAAGTGTAGCGGCTTGCGGGCGACGACACGCAGAATATACAATGATACTTCCTTACAGCCACAGTCCGAGCGTTAAGAGCGTCGCAGGCAATGGGTAGGGCTGCATGAGAACCATGCGGGGTGCAATTCCCATGAGGTTATGCTGATAACCGTCCGATTAAAGCCTTTGATTTATTGAATAGTGGACTTGCTGCTATTCATAGACTGTATTATATGTTTGCGAAAGAAAGGGGGATTTTCTTTGACGCAAAACCAAACGCCCGTTACCACAACGGAGCATAAAATAGGAAAAGTTACTTACCTTGTATGTTCGTCCGCAAGTGAACGCGCGACGGACACACTGGATAAAAAGATAAAAAAGCTCATTCGCAAAGACATGGAGCTGAACCCCACAAACGCCCGAAAATAGGGCGTTTCTTCACATTTTATACATGACACAGGCAGCGGTATGTGGTATAATATAGACAGTACAAATACCATGCTTGTCTGTCGTCGGAAAGGAGGACAAAATGTTACAGACAGACAAGATTACCGCTTTATATTGCAGATTGAGCCAGGAAGATATGCAAGCCGGGGAAAGCGAGAGCATACAGAACCAAAAGCTGATTTTACAAAAGTACGCTGACGAACACCACTTTTTCAATACGCGCTTTTTCGTAGACGACGGATTTTCCGGCGTGAGCTTTGAGCGTGAGGGGCTTCAAGCCATGCTGCATGAAGTTGAAGCCGGAAACGTGGCGACCGTCATAACAAAAGACCTTTCCCGTCTGGGACGTAATTATCTGAAAACCGGGAGCTGATAGAGATTGTCTTTCCCGAATACGAAGTGCGCTACATTGCCATTAACGACGGTGTAGACACAGCAAGGGAAGATAACGAGTTTACCCCTCTGCGGAACTGGTTCAACGATTTTTATGCTAAAGACACAAGCAAAAAGGTGCGGGCAATCAAACGGGCGCAAGGACAGGCGGGGGAACACCTGACAAAGCCGCCCTATGGCTACATAGTAAGCCCTACGGACAAAAAGCAATGGATTGTAGACGAGGAAGCCGCCGCTGTGGTGAAACGGATTTTTGATTTATGTATCGGTGGGAAAGGTCCCATGCAGATAGCAAAAATCCTCAAAGAAGATAAGGTACTGACTGCCAAAGCCCACTACGCAAAGAAAAAGGGAAAAGCTTTTTCCGAAAATCCCTATGATTGGAGGGATAGTACCATTGTTGGTATTTTGGAGCGTATGGACTACTGCGGACATACCGTAAATTTCAAAAGCTATTCCAAATCCCACAAATTGAAAAAGCGGATTCCAACCACAAAGGAGCAGCAGGCTATCTTTTTCAATACCCATGAAGCGATTGTAGAGGACGCCGTTTTTGAACGGGTGCAGGAACTAAGGGCAAACAAACGCCGCCCCACAAAGGCAGAGCGGCAAGGTTTATTTTCCGGCTTGGTATATTGTGCGGACTGTGGGAGTAAGCTACATTTCGCTACTTGTAAAAGTTTTAACGGTTCACAAGACCATTACCGCTGTGCAAAGTACAAGAGCAATACGGGAAGCTGTACGGCTCACTTTATCCGCGAGGAAGTGTTGAAGCAAATCGTATGGAGCAGGATATTTGACGTGACTGCCCTTTTCTTTGATGACATCATGGCTTTCCATGAAATGATGTATCATCAACGCTCCGCTGAAACAGAAAAGGAAATGAAGCGCAGGAAACGTGAGGTCGGACAGGCGAGGAAGCTGTCCGCAGAATATGAAGCGGAACAGCGGGAACTGGAAGAAAAGGTCAAGGCAGACCAGCAGGAAGTGGATACCTACGAACAGAACAAGAGCGATTTTGACAGCTTCGCCGCAATTATCCGCAAGTATGTGGGGATAAAGGAACTCACTCCCGCAATCGTCAATGAATTTATCAAGAAAATCATAGTCCATGCACCGGAAAAGGTGGACGGGAAACGAGTACAGAAAGTAGATATTGTTTTCAACTTTGTAGGGGAAATCAATTTCCTTTCTGCCACGCAACCGAAACGGCAAGGCGCATAGGAACTCGAAAAGACGGTACAGCCCCTGTAATTGGGGCTATACCGCCTAATCCGAAATTACTTCCCTCTAACCGTAAACATTTGATTTTCCGGGCTTTTTGAGCCGTTTTGATAAAATTTAACTCTTACATAGTTTCAAACCCTTATTTTCCGGCATTTTCAAGGCATTTGTTTATTACCTGTTTATTACCGGAAAAGTCTCATATGCTCCGCTATTGTTTTATTATACATCGGAATCATGATTTTTGTAATACTTTTTCCGGATTTTACAACTGTTCAAACTGAACGTGTTCAGACAGTCCAGAGAGATAGTGGTCGTCAATCGTCCTCACCATCTTCATTGTCAGTCAAGCCACCGACGACCACTCCGTTTTCATCCCATACGGTGAGAACCTCGTCTTTCGCTGCTGCCAGTACATTTTTTAATGTCTTTTATTCTTTGCACTCCTCTTTCTTGAACTCCGTTCCCTTGCCTAAATAGTATAACATGATTTCGTCCTCCTTACTTTTTCAGATATTTACATCCTCATGTTGATATATTCCGGATGCCGTATCTCGGAACTGCTCGACCTAAAGAAAGAACATGTCAACCTTGAGGAACGCTATTTCAATATCGTCTAGGCGAAAACCGCAGCCGGAATCCGTGTTGTTCCGATTGCTGACAAGGTTCTCCTATTTTTTGAATACTGATATGTACATAGCAAATGTGAATACCTCCTCTGCACCCCGGACGGCGGACATTTCATATACCGTAATTATTATGATTCGTACTGGTCTTCTTTGGTTGAGGTTCTAAACATCGACCACACGCCACACTTCACCCGGCACACCTGCATTTCAATGCTGACCGTCGCAGGTGTCGATGATAAGGTCATCAAAAAAATTGTCGGTCATAAAGGGCAGAGTGCGACGGAGGTTGTATATACCCACTTTGAAATTGAGGAACTAATCGACGCAATCAACAAGATATGACAACAGGCAGGTTCAAGCCTGCCTATTGTATGTTCTCACATTATCTCATATCGCCTCACACTATCCCACAAACGATTTTACCCTTGAACTCTCCGCCTTCTTATGGTATATTATAAATACAAAAAGACAACCGCCCACAAGGTGGGTTGACCAAATGAATAAAGATAGAAAAATCCACCCTTGCACTCGGTCAAAGTTTTGGGGTGGTTTTTCTATGTAGACCTACTTACAAAACGTAAAAACGAATGTAAGCAACGCCAAAAGGAACAGACCAAAGGTCATAATGTCCTTAAAATCAAAATGATTTTTCATAGGCATCACCCCATTCTATAAAAATGAGAGGTCAGCCCACCCTGCAACACGGTTGTCATGTCGTATTTTATCATATTTTCTTATGTTCTACAATCTTTTATTTTTTATGTGTCTTTCCAATTACCCGCCGAACCTCGGAAGTCTTTTCACAATGGATGCTCCTGCTGCCAGTCACATCATTTATGAATCCATCCTTGAGATATATGAAATATCCCTCCTCCTTTGAATAGGACATATCCTCAATCATATCATAATATTTTTTCGGAACTTGCCACTTTTCCAACATGCGACGCTGCTCCTCATTGAATCCCTGCTTTTTCTTCCCGAACTTACTTTCCCCGGATGCAAGGTCATTACATATCAGTGCATAGAGATATTCGTTGACCGACATCCCGATTGCGGATGCTGCTGCCCGTATTCTTTCTTTTTCCCCTATTGGTATTCTGAAATTTATCCGGTCGTAATGCTCTTTTGCGTGTTGGTTCTTATACTCTGTCCGGTTCACTGATACCGCCTCTTTTCCTGTTTTTTTGCATTATAACATTGTCGTGCGCACGACACAAGAAAAAGATTTTCTCATTTGTCACTTACCTGTTACTTACTTGTTACTTACCGTTGGAATTTTGTGTGATTTTGTGCTGTCTCATAAGAATTTCAGAATACAAGAAAACCCCGGAAACGCGCTGTTTCCGGGGAATGTCTCTCTTTTGCAATATTCGCTTGAATTATCGCTTGCTGAACTGCGGAGCGCGACGAGCCGCCTTGAGGCCGTATTTCTTACGCTCTTTCATACGTGGATCACGTGTCAAATATCCTGCCTTCTTAAGCACCGGCCTGTAATCTGCATCTGCCTGAAGAAGCGCTCTTGCGATACCATGACGGATTGCGCCTGCCTGTCCTGTATATCCGCCGCCCTTTACATTAACAATAACGTCAAACTTGCCGTCTGTCTCTGTTGCAACCAGCGGCTGACGAACAACAACCTTCAATGTCTCTAATCCGAGATAATCATCGATATCTCTTTTATTTATCGTAACCTTACCTGTTCCTGGTACTAAATACACTCTTGCGATTGATTTTTTTCTTCTTCCTGTTCCGTAGAATCTTGCATTAGCCACTTTAATATCCTCCTCTCAACCTTCTCTTACAGTTTCAGTTCAACCGGCTTCTGAGCCTGCTGATTATGCTCTGGTCCGGCATATACATGAAGCTTCTTGATCATGGATCTTCCCAAAGGTCCTTTTGGAAGCATACCCTTAACAGCAAGTTCAATCACTTTCTCAGGCTTCTTGTCCATCATCTCTGCCAATGTAGTCTCCTTCATGCCTCCTACATAGTCAGAGTGATGGTAATAGATCTTCTGCTCCATCTTCTTGCCTGTTACCTTAATCTTTTCAGCATTGACAATTACTACATAATCGCCGGTATCAATATGCGGAGTAAATTCCGGCTTATTCTTACCTCTTAAAATCTTAGCCACTTCTGATGTGAGACGACCCAACGTACATCCCGCAGCATCAACTACATACCATTTTCTTTCAATCTTATCTGGATTCGCCATATAAGTTTTCATCGGTCTACCTCCTGTGAAACATTAACATATTCATGATAATTATACGAAGACAATCTGCCCAAGGCAATTCTTACGCATATTATGGTATCGAAATCAATAAGGCTCCGGGGCTTTGGTTCCTCACTGTTTCTCTTTTTGTCATACTGTTAAATTATATTATACGGTGCCGCGTGTGTCAACCATTTTCTTCTATTTTATCAGCAGAATTTTACCCCAAATTCTTCTCAAAATGCTGATAATCGATAGGGTCTGTCCAATCCCCGCCCCATGTAAAGCCATACCTGGTAAAAATCTGATAGCAGACATCCTCATGCCCAATCATATGCGGCTCTCCGTTTGCCCTGTCGATAAACCGTTCCATCTCCGGATAGATTTCTCTGAAGCTTCCATCTGCATTGTACGCCACATAAGGATTCTGGAGAGGATTAATGTCGATTGCATATCCCAGGGCATGGTTCGACAGTTGGTCCGTTCCTGCAATAGTCCTGTAGTTAAATGCCGACGTATTGTTATTTTCAATAGAACTCCGATCCGATGAGCTGCCGTCCCCTGTCCAGAAACGCTCGATTAGGTACATAGATTGTATCTCATACTCCTGCTCAAACAGTTCACGGAAAATATTCCTTACATCCTCCGCTATGTTTGCATTCACAATCAGCTCGCCCACCTGTACCTCATGGTTAAAATTATAGTGAAGCACCTTGATATAGCGTAGCTGCTCTCGACTGATGTTCGGATTCTCCACATAAGACATACCATTAATAAATTGGAAAATATCTTCGCTAATCTCATTTGCAACAAAATACTGATCAAGCTGTCCCATGTCTACCAAAGCTCTGTCAACAATAGCCCCTGCTTCCATATTCGGAATTAACGGCATGTCAACAGGAACATCCGAAGCCGGCTCACCGTCGGCTGTCTGCTCTGACTTCGCTTTACTCTTGGCATCGTCGGAATCTTTCTTGTCACTGTCCTTCATTTTAAAATAAATCACGGCTGCAAGCACAATAATCAACACTACAAGCACCGCCGCCATGATCCGTGTGATGGTACGTAATTTTCTCTCCACCCTTCCCCGCCTCCTTATTACCTTACTTATAAGGTAATATACTACGATTTTCATCTTTCTGCCATATATTTCTAAAAAATTTCTATATTCATTGTGCATATTGGTTACTGGTTTACACCTTGTCGCGCACTTGCTGCATGACATCTTTCCATAATAGTGATGGGGCGGGAATCCGTCCCCTTGCCCTCAGACAACGTTCAATGGGTTGGATGCCGTTACTGTGAGCACACTGTCAGAGTGAGATCAGCAACGCATATTGCGTAACAGTCTCAAAAATAATCAGGCATAGTACGCCGAGCATATTAGACTTTCCTCTGCACAAATCAGGGGCACGGCAAAATAAATTCAGCCACGCCCCTAAATCACTATTTTATAACTACTTTCCTAAAGTTCTTCTTACCCTTTTTCAGCACGACTCCCTCTCCCGACAAGTCCTCTGCCGAAAATTCCGTATGAATATCGCTGATTTTTTCTCCATCAACTGATACACCTCCCTGGGTTACTGCACGGCGGGCGTCTGACTTACTGGAAACCAGACCTGATACTGTCAGCATTGTCAGAATGTCGATTTTACCATCCGTAAGCTCGCCTTCGGTAAGCTCTGCGCAAGGCATATCTGCCGCAGCACCTTGGCTAAACAGTGCCTTCGCCGCAGCCTGCGCCTTCTGCGCTTCCTCCTCACCATGGACCATCCTGGTCAGTTCAAACGCAAGGATTTCTTTGGCCTGGTTCAACTGAGCCCCTTCCCAGGAAGCCATCTTGTCAATCTCCTCAAGGGGAAGGAAGGTCAGCATACGGATACATTTTAAGACATCGGCGTCAGCCACATTTCGCCAGTACTGATAGAACTCAAATGGGGAAGTTTTGTCCGCGTCAAGCCATACCGCACCCTTCTGCGTCTTGCCCATCTTGTTTCCCTCGGAATTCAGAAGCAGAGTAATGGTCATAGCGCATGCATTTTTTCCCAGTTTACGGCGAATCAGTTCAGTTCCCCCTAACATATTACTCCACTGGTCATCGCCGCCAAACTGAAGGTTACAGCCGTATTTTTGGAACAGTGCGTAGAAATCGTAGCTCTGCATAATCATGTAGTTAAATTCTAGGAAGCTTAATCCCTTCTCCATCCTTTGCTTGTAACATTCCGCGGCCAGCATACGGTTCACACTAAAATGGGCGCCAACCTCCCGCAGCACCTCGATGTAGTTCAAATCATTCAGCCAGTCTGCGTTGTTGACCATTATCGCCTTTCCTTCTGAAAAATCGATGAAACGGCTCATTTGCTTCTTAAAACATTCACAGTTGTGCTGGATTGTCTCCTCTGTCATCATCTGGCGCATGTCCGTTCTTCCGGATGGGTCGCCTACCATCGCCGTACCTCCTCCAATGAGGGCAATAGGCTTATTTCCCGCCTCCTGAAGACGCTTCATCAGACACAATGTCATAAAATGTCCTACATGAAGGCTGTCCGCCGTAGGGTCAAAGCCGATGTAAAATACTGCCTTTCCGTTGTTAATCAGCTCTCTGATTTCATCTTCGTCTGTGACCTGTGCAATCAATCCTCTTGCCTTTAGTTCTTCATAAATTCCCATACTAATATCTTCCTTTCTTTTTATACCTTGCTGGACGTAGTCCACCCACCCGAAGGGTATGCTTTACGGTGTGCCCTTGGGTATACCTTGCTGGACGTAGTCCACCCACCCGAAGGGTATGCTTTACGGTATGCCCTTGGGTATACATAATGAAACGATATCTACCTGCCCCGTCAGGGGCGTCCTTTAGCATACGCAAAAGGCAGCCTCTCTTTCTTCTGTCATACTTACTTTAAAAATGCCACAAAACCACACTTCTCAGGATGGTCCAAAATATAACAGTCCTTCCTGCCCAGATATTTTGCCAGCATATTCATAATCATTGTATCGCCGCCGGCGCTTGAGACATTACTTACGCTAAGTACCAAAAGCATCGGGCTTCCTGATATAATTGCTGCAATAAAGAAACCGATTCCCAAAACTAAAAACGGTGCAGCGCAGCCAATCAGATAATGCACTGGCTTAAGCGGCTCCTTACAGTGACAGTAGGGGTTCATATATTCCTGCATGATTCCCAGATGTATGCTTTTAAAGCCCTGTTTTCCCCAGACCATCCAGCCTATGCCATGCAGAAGTTCATGAATGAATATACACAGCATAAACAAGACTACATAGCAGGTAATATCCCACATTGAAAAGTCTGCTGAAAAAATATTTCCTAACTTTATCCACACAATGAGTTCCACGAGAACAAACGGACCTGCCGTCACAAATGCCATGACATTCGCCTGCTTAATAGAGATTGTCTCCTGCGTTTCTTTATAACCTGCCTGCAGATAACGCTGCTTCTGCAACTCATAATTCTCCAGAATCTCTTTCGATACAGCGGATTTATCGCCTTTTTCTTTTCTCAGATCTTCCGGCATATACATCCCCTCCTTTTATTCAGATATAAAAAAACCGCCCCTATCATTTTCAGATAAGGACGGATATTATATCTCCGTGGTACCACCTTGCTTCACCGACAACTCTCATTGCCAGCCTCATTCGGTTGCGTATTCACAACCTCTGCACAGTAACGTGTGCCTTCCGTCACAGCCTACTCGCTTACACTCTTGTAACAAAACGTAATCTTTCGGTGTGCAGCTCAAAGATGTATTCATAATCCATTCCTTCATGCGCCTCTCATCAACCGGCGGCTTTCTGTATGGGTGTATGGGATTACTACTTCTTCTTTTCAAAGCCTTTCCTCTATACTTGCCAACGTCAGACTAATCTTTATCTGTTGCTTACATAAAAGCCTAACGTATTTTAAGGATTTTGTCAAGATAAATTTATATTGACATTTCTCTCTCTTTGTAGTATATTAGTTTTAGCAGATAAAGGGGAGTAGCCGAACACCATTTAACAGGTGTATTTGAAAGCGTCACCCGATACCGAGAGGTATCCGTATCAAATGAGAAGTGCAAGACTTTTATCGTGGCAGATGTCATGGTAAGAGTCTTTTTTTATTATTTCATGACTGCATCGGCTAATTATTGCCGACATATAAATATGACATCAGCCCCAAACGTTATACTCACATAAGTCTGTGGCACACAAAAGAAAGGAGGAATGATATTATGGGATGTCTTGGCAATCTACTATGGTTTATTTTCGGAGGCTTTCTAAGCGGCCTTAGCTGGGCGTTTGCAGGCTGCCTCTGGAGTATCACCATTATTGGTATCCCCATAGGAGTACAGTGCTTTAAACTTGCCGGCCTGTGTTTCTTTCCCTTTGGAAAGGAAGTCACTTACGGCGGCGGGGCAGGGTCCTTCCTGCTGAATCTGGTATGGCTTTTGGTCTCTGGCTTCTGGCTCGCCCTGGAATCAGCGGTAATCGGAGTCCTGCTCTGTATTACAATTATCGGTATCCCCTTTGGTCTGCAGCAGTTTAAACTTGCCAAGCTGGCATTAATGCCTTTTGGAACGACAGTTTATTAAGAAATCTTATCAATTTTCAAAAACAGGAAAAGGAGAAAAACTATGGAAAGACAGCAATATGTATGCCCCAAATGTGGAAATATGCACTACGAAAGCGATCAGTTTCAGGCAACCGGCGGAAATTTTGCCAAGGTTTTCGATATTCAGAATAAGAAGTTCGCTACTGTTACCTGCACCCGCTGCGGTTTTACAGAATTGTACAAACGAATGAATTCTGACGGATGGGATATCATTGATTTTCTGATTGGATAAAAAAGAATGAAAGACAGAGCTGGCAGGACAAAATTACAACCTGCCGGCTCTGTCTTTTTCATTTGTAATATGGACAATGCTTCTTCAAACACTGGTGGTTCTCACTGGAAAAATCGCACTCAAGCTTCTCATCAAGCTCCATCTCCACCCCAAGTTTTTCCTTCACAAATATCACTGCCTCCTTAGCCGCCGTAAAGGAATCCCGCTTACAGCATCTGGGGCCTCCCAATTCTGCAACTGCACCTAAGGCACGGGAGGTCATCTGATTAGAAAGCCGCCAAGAATTACCCGTAAGCGGCGTTGCCTTGGTAATAATACTCATAAATATACCGGCGCTGACCGCTGCGCCGCAGCATCCCCACAGCCCGCATGCGCCTCCCGGATATTCGCTTCCCCGCGCCCGCATCTCCTCTAAGGCCTCCTCAAATGCCTCCTGACCGCCACAGTTATCATATCCCTTGCAGTTCTTATACGCCGTAAGCAACGCTGCCCCCACCATAACATGATGCTCAGGACCGTGCATATATATGTAAGGATTTTCCATTAATTCCCGCATGATGGCAAGCGGATTCTTCTCTCCGCTTGCCCTGCATCCCTCCATAATAACCTCTATCCCACGTCTGGCGTGACAGTCATCACAGATATAATGGCCGTCCTCACAGCTTGCATGACTCTCAAACTCTCCATGGCACATGACACATTCCATCTTCTGGGCCTTCTCATAATACACAATCGGTTTCCCGCATACCAGACATGCCCCTTCATCTCTTGCCATCTATTTAACCTCCATACACGAAAATTCTCTGGTATATCGAATATTAAGGGTTCAATATACTACCGGATTCTCATCCCGTCCTTCACAACCGCTTTCAAATTCAACTCCTTATCAAGCAGCACAACATTCCCTTTCTTTCCTGGCGTAAGGGAGCCGTACGCATCATAGATTCCCAGACATTTTGCAGGATTCATAGTCGCGCAGGCAACTGCCGTCTCAAGGGAAATTCCCATCTTCTGAACCACAGTCTTCATACATTCCATTAGGTTAGTGGCTGAACCTGCCAGCGCGCCGTTTGATACAAGCGTTGCCCGACCGTCCGCCACATTAACATCCAAGCCGCCTAAAGTGTACTGTCCCTCCGGCATCCCTGTGGCCCGCATACTGTCGCTAATCAGGACAATCCGGTGGGCGCCAAGCATCTTAAAGGTCGCCCTCACCACGGAAGGATGAATGTGGATTCCGTCACAAATCATCTCTGCATTAACATGGGTGCTGTCGGACACAGCTCCCACGACTCCCGGCTTTCTGTGGGTAAATGCAGGCATAGCATTATACAAATGAACCGCATGATCCGCCCCTGCGTCAAAAGCCGCCATTGCCGTATCGTAATCCGCATTGGTGTGGGCCAGAGAAATGTGTACCTGATCCTTCATCTTCCGGATAAACTCGGATGCATCCTCGTTGCGCTCCGGCGCAATTCCTACGAATTTCACAAGCCCTTCAGAAGCATCCAGAAAACGCTGGCAGATATCCGAATCACAGGTAATAATGTTCCTCTCATCCTGCGCTCCCTTCTTCTCCTCACTGATAAAGGGCCCCTCCATATTCACCCCTACCAGGTCTGCCGCCACGTCTGTGCCTATTGCTTTTTTCTTGGCCTCTTTCCTGTAATTGGCCGCAACTGCAAGAATCTCCTCCAGTTCATTGACCGGAAGAGTCATGGTTGCAGGAGAAATGGCAGTCACGCCAATAGATGCCTCATATTCTGCAATCTTCCTGATGGCTTCTTGCGTACCGTCGCAGAAATCATATCCTTTACATCCATGGAAATGAATATCAATCAGACCAGGAAGCGCATAACAGCCCTCCCCGTCAAGTATCGTATCATCCCCAGTGACCAAATCCGCCGATGGGCCTACAGACTCAATCCGCCCGTCTTGAATGGCAATCTCACCATCCACGAATCTCTTATCCTCTGTATAAACCTTTACATTTCTGATAATCATTGATTTACCTCCTAAATTACTCTAATACCTGCCGGCGTCTTTTGCTGCCTTCCTCCAATGCCCGCAGCGTATTGTCATGCAGGATTTCCTTTGCAAATTTATCCTGTTCCACATAGTAAGAATAGATGATATCAAGCATCACCAGAATCGGAAACTGAGGAGAAATCACATTTCCATGGTTCAAGTGGCGAAGGGAGGGCAAAAGGACGATCTCATCACAGAATTCCTCAAAAACTCCTTTATTCTTTGCCGTCAGGAGTACCGTCTTTGCGCCTCTTTTGTGAGCCTCATTGAGCAGATACAGTACATCCTCCTTCTCGCCGCTGATACTGATTCCAAACACCAGGCTTTCCCTATCCTGGAATACAGCCTGCATACGCATCAGGTCCGCATCCTTTATTGAATCAATATCAACGCCGATTCTCATAAACCTAAACTCCATCTCCTCTGCCGTAAGGCCAGAGCTTCCGATTCCGCACACAAAAACCCGATTCGACTGATTCAGATATCTGCCAATTCGGGCAATCTGCGTCTCATCCACCAGATTGTAGGTCTTGTTAAGCAACTCCTGGTATGCGTTCAGAACCATTCTCGTATTGCCAGTCATGGATTCCTGCTTCTCCACAAAGGTTTCTTCATACTGGTACATGAATTCACGATATCCCCGATAACCGCACTTCTTGGCAAAACGGGAGAGAGACGCCTCCGAAACATACAAAAGCTCAGAGATCGCTTTTGCGGAAAAATCCAATCGTTTGCGGTTCCGTATGAAAAAATCCGCAATCGTCCTCTCCACCAGCGTAAAATTATCATAATTCGATTCAATCATCGGCACTACAGATTTTACATAGTACTCCATCGTATTTCATCCTTTTTCTGTTTCCGATTAAGAAAATTATTGAAGCGACTGACGCTGCATGAAATGATAGAACGCCCCCAACATCCCTGCATTGTTCCTATGCTTCGCAAATGCAATCCTTGTGCGGGATGCGATGCTGGGAATCAGGTACTTCTCCACTGCCTTCTCTACTCTGCCCTTCAGGTATTCCTCCTGTGACATAATTCCCCCGCCAAGCACCACAACCTCAGGATTTAGCACATAGCAGATATTGGCAATTCCCTGCCCCAGTACGTCAGTCATCTCGTCGATTGCCCGTATACAGAGGATATCCCCTTTTAAAGCGTCGTTAAAGATACGGTATCCATTCCACTTTTCCGTTGGCTCATTCTTCCACTCTGCCACCTTTCTTGAAAGGATGCTTGCCGCCCCTAGTGTCTGAAAATCGCTGCCTGCCATATGCATATAGCCTACCTCGCAGGCGCTGTTGCTGAAACCGCGAAACACCTTGCCGTCTATAATCGCGCAGCCTCCAATGCCTGTCCCCACAGTCAGCATGAGAGAGGAGGTGCTCCCCTTCGACGCACCGGATACAGCTTCAGCAAGCCCTGCGCAGTTGACGTCATTCTCCACCTCACAGGGAATATGAAACCGGTTCTCCATAGTCTCCTTAAACTTGATTCCGGCATACCTGGGGATTAGAGGAGCCGCATGAAAAATCTCCCCCTTATTTGTATCCACCATTCCTGCCGTAGAGATACAGATGCCGTCCACAGCCTCGGTCTCGCAATACCGCTCCACGATCCCCACTGCTTTCGCCAGAATGGACATGCCGCCCTTATAGCTCTCTGTGCGCATTTCTTTTCGACATACCAGCTCCCCGTTTCCGTCCAAAACCCCGTATTTGATCGCCGTCCCGCCTATATCTATGCTTACATATCTTTTCATATCTGTACCTTTCTATTATAATATATTCCTGCCATTTCCGCAATCCGTACAAAAATTATATCTGCAGCTTGAAAATGGCCTTTTTAATCTTCTCTGAACCGTCCACTGCCACCGCCGTACGGTGAGCGTCACTGGGATAACAGATTAGAAAATCCCCTTTCCCCAGTACCACAGAACCATTTTTTCCTCCCTCCATCGGCAGAAAATCCTCCTCCGGCACGTAATCCTTTACATCCATATTCTGAATGAAATTCAAATCAATCTGCTCTGCGCCGTCCAGCATCAAATGAATATCCAGGTAATCCTTGTGAGCCTCCCAGAAACGTTTCTCTGCCTCAACAGTCTCATACTCCACTATGTTGACAAACAGACGTTTTCCGTCTATCTCATGGCTGCCCTTTTCATATTTACTTAAATCATTCTCCTTGGCATAACGGAAGCACTCAAATACTCCGTCCTCCAGAAAAAAATATTCCTTAAGGTTCTGAATATTGCCGAATATCATACTCTTTTACTCCTTCTTGCATTAATATATTTCCTGGGTTAAATTCCTTCTTCACGGCAGGACATGTATTCCCTTATGTCCTGCCTGTGACCTAATTTTTATAGATCGTCGTATAAGGAGCCGGTACGGAAGCGTCCCCCTTTGCTTTCCTGTAAATAATACTTGCCGGTATCCCCACTGCCAATGATACTGCAATAGAAATCAGTGAGTAAGACCAAATGGACACCGCCTGCGCCGGAACAAAATACTTAATCCCCACCATAACCAGAGACGCCGCGATAAATGCCAACGTTGCCCCAAACGTATTAGCCACCTTTGTAAACGCCCCCAAAATAAAGGTTCCGATTAAGATTCCAAGCACCAGTCCCATAAATCCGTTAAACCACTCGTATGCAGATTTAACGCCGCCATTTGCAAGCACCATGGCTACCGCGATAGAAAAAATTCCCACAATCAGGGACACATACTGACCAATCTTCGTCTGTGTCTCAAAGCTTAACTCCTTCTTCGTCAAACGGGCCTGAATATCAAGCGTCCAGCTTGCAGCAACAGAGTTAAGACCTGTTGAGAGCGTAGACTGAGACGCCGCATAAATCGCCGCCAAAAGCAGTCCTGTGATACCTACAGGCAACTCAAAGGCAATGTAGGATGCGAAAATCTGGTCCTGAGCCGCTGCCGGCGGAAGTGCGTTCTGCTGGTAGAATACATACAGCCCTGTTCCAATCAGGTAAAACACGGTTGCAATAAAAATGGACAGCGCTCCGTTTGTCAGCATCATCTTATTTAATTTCTTTGTATCCGTCGTCGTCGTAAAACGCTGCACAATATCCTGACTTGACACATAAGAGCCCATCGTATTAAAACCAGCGCCCACAATTAAAATAAACACGCTGTCTTTGAAAATGTTAATGTTAAAAATCGGCTGATCTGTGGCAAGGAATTTATGCTCCGTCGTAAATGCAGAGAATACCGCTCCGATTCCTCCGTCAATATGTGCCAGAAGGAATACCAGTGAGAAGGTGACGCCAATCAGCAGCACAGAGCCTTGAATAAAGTCAGTCCAGAGTACAGATTTTAATCCCCCTGTGTACGAGTAGATAATCGCAATCACTCCCATGATAATAATCAATATGTTTACGCTGATTCCTGTCAAGCTTCCTAATACCATACAGGGAAGATACATGATGATAGACATGCGCCCTACCTGGTACACAATGAACATCACAGCGCCCAGAACTCGAAGCCCTTTACTCCCGAATCTAAGCTCAAGATAATGATATGCTGTATCAATATCAAGCTTGCTGTAGATTGGCAGGAAAAATTTAATGGTCAGCGGAATGGCAAGCAGCATACCGAGCTGTGCAAACCACATAATCCAGGTTCCCGCATAGGAATTTCCCGCAAGAGATAAAAAGGAAATTGGGCTAAGCAGGGTGGCAAATATGGATACGGAGGTCACCCACCAAGGCACAGTTCCGTCGCCTTTAAAATATTCCTTCCCTTTCATATCCTTCTTTGCAAAATGAAGTCCGGCAAATAATACTGCTGCCAGATATACGATTAATATAACCAGATCTATTACTGTAAATCCTTGCATTTTTTATCCTCCATCCAACTTTTTCAGACTTGATACTTCTCCTTTGTATCACGAATCATCTGTGCAGCTTCTTTCACAATTTCCATGTCACTCTTAACCAGCGACGGCAGCGGTTCTCTTACTCCTCCGAGCTCAAGACCTTCATTCATCTTTAAGACTTCTTTGATGACCCCGTACATATTTCCATGTGCTGAACACATTTTATAGATAATCTCATTAACATCATATTGGAGTTTTCTTGCCTCTGTCATCTTGTTTGACTTCACATATTCCTCAAGCTTAAGGAACAGCTTGGGCATTGCTCCATAGGTTCCGCCGATACCTCCCTCTGCCCCAATCGCAAGACCGCTGATAAACTGCTCGTCCGGTCCGTTAAATATAATGTAATCATCGCCTGCCGCCTGTTTAAACATCTGAATATCCTGCACTGGCATGGAGGAATTCTTTACGCCGATGACTTTTGGATTCTTGCGCATTTCCTCGAACAAGCCCATGGTCAGGGCTACGCCCGCAAGCTGAGGAATGTTGTAGATTACAAAATCTGTATCCGGCGCAGCTAAACTTATGTCGTTCCAGTATTTCGCAATCCCATACTCCGGCAGCCGGAAATAGATTGGCGGAATAGCAGCGATCGCATCCACTCCCAGGCTTTGGGCATGTCTGGCAAGCTCCATACTGTCCTTAGTATTGTTACATGCCACATGTGCAATGATTGTCAGCTTTCCTTCTGCCGCTTCCATGACATTTTGAAGAACAAGCTTCCGGTCCTCCACGCTCTGATAGATACATTCTCCGGAGGAACCGTTTACATAAAGTCCCTTCACTCCTTGTTCTACAAAATATTTGGTCAAAGCCTGCACTCCCTTGGGACTAATATTGCCCTCCTTGTCATAACATGCATAAAATGCGGGGATTACTCCTTTATACTTAGTTAAATCTCTCATTGCTTCTTCTCCTTTTCTTTCTTTTTGAGCCTTATTTTGCCATACCTTCTACAAATGCTTTTGTGATTAGCTGCGGTCTTGTAATGATGGAGCCTACTACCACACAGAATGCCCCAAGCTCAATAACCCGTTTTGCTTTTGCCGGCGTATCAATATTGCCTTCTGCGATCACCCGATGTTTTACCTGCGCCAGTATCTTTCTGATAATCTCAAAATCATTTGCCTCAATACGATCCCCTCTGCTCTGTTCGGTATACCCGACCATTGTTGTCCCGATAAAGTCAAATCCAAGCTCGTCCGCATGAACCGCCTCCTCAATGGTGGAACAATCTGCCATCAAAAGCTGGTTCGGATACCGTTCCTTCACCTGCCCGAAAAATTCGTCAAGTGTGAGCTTTCCAGGTCTCAAGCCTTTGGTGGCATCCATGGCGATAATCTCAGGCTCTACTTCCATTAACTCGTGAATTTCCTTCATCGTGGGGGTGATGTATATGCCGCTGTCCTCGTAATCACGCTTAACAATCCCGATGATAGGGAGGGTCGTCTGTGATTGTATTTCACGAATATCCTCCTTGGTGTTTGCCCGTATTCCTGCTGCCCCGCCCTGCTTCGCCGCCAGCGCCATCCTTCCCATGATAAAAGATGAGTGAAGAGGCTCTTCTGGCAATGCCTGGCATGATACCACCAGCTTTCCTTTTAGTTGTTCTATACATTCCTCCATACTTTTCTCCTTTCCTGTGTGTTTCCTTGTTTCTGCCACTCAGTATACCCACAGTTGATTTTATTTTCAATAGTTTCGGAATGTTTTGAAACTTCTTTCAAAATTTTCAAAACAGACCATTTCTTTAGGTTGATTTTATAGGATTTTTTGGTAATATTGCACAATTATAAGTTACTTCTTTCCATCTATGAAAGTACCCTCAACGTACTTACTTGAAATACATTGAGGGTACCTTAGTTATTTGTAATTTGCAAAAAAATATACGTAAGAGGGACTGTCAGGTGTACATTCATGTTTACATCAAAATACACCTGACAGTCCCTCTTACGTATATTTTTAAAGCTTGAAATTTTTGTAATATACAAAGACTTAGTCAAAATATCTTTCCTTATGCCAGTGATACAAAATGAGAAGCACCGATGCCGCCACCAACACTCCTGCTAAAAGCTGCGATACCGGAAGCCCAATCCCAGGAAGCAGAAGCTGGTCCGTACGAAGCCTTTCAATCCAGAAACGCCCGAAGCCGTACCCTGCCAAATAAATCAGAAATATCTCGCCGTTGAATTTCTTATGCTTGCGGTACAAAAGCAGAAGAATCAGAATCAGCAGACACCACAAGGACTCATAGAGAAATGTAGGATGTGCCTGAATATAGGATACCCCGTCCTCTGTCTCCATATGCTTACGCATAAGCTCAGTAATGTCTGAGCCCCGAACCGCGTCCACAGGCAGCCGCATGGCAAGAAGTCCGTCCGTATATTCCCCGAATGCTTCGCGGTTGAAGAAATTCCCCCACCGTCCAATCATCTGGCCTGCCACCAGTCCCAGCACCGCTGTATCCAGAAGCAGCGGCGCGGACAGATGCTTTTTATTGGCGAATACGAATACAGTTATGACTGCTGCAATCACTCCTCCGTAGATTGCAAGCCCGCCCTGGCGAATATTAAAAATACTAAGCAGATGATCCTTATACATATCCCAGGAAAAGATTACATAATAAATCCTCGCCCCGATAATCGCAAATATTACAGCATAAATTGCCAGGTCATAGTAATCCTCCGGATTCTGCTTTGTCCGCTTTGCCTCCAATGCTGCAATCAGAATCCCCACCAAGATTCCGAGTCCAATAATCATACCGTAATAGGCAATGTCAAACCCAAATACCGTTATATGGTCGCCAACCGATTTCAGATGAATTCCGATATTTGGAAAATCTATAGTTCTGTGCATGTTTCCAGTCTTCCTTCCTATACATTAAACCTAAACAGCATAATGTCCCCGTCCTTCACAACGTAGTCCTTTCCTTCCAGCCTGATAAGCCCCTTCTCTTTCGCTGCGCTGTGGCTTCCACACTCCCTCAAGTCGTCATAGGATACCACCTCTGCACGGATAAAGCCCCTCTCAAAATCAGAATGAATCTTTCCCGCCGCCTGAGGGGCTTTGGTTCCTTCTGTTATAGTCCATGCACGTACCTCTGGTTCTCCCGCTGTCAGGTAACTAATCAGCCCCAGCAGACGATAGCTTGCCTTAATCAGCTTCTCAAGTCCTGACTCGGATAGGCCAAGGTCCTCCAGAAACATCTTCTTTTCATCGTCCTCAAGCTCTGCAATCTCCTGCTCAATCTGTGCGCAGACCACAAAAACCTCACTTAGCTCCTCTTTTGCATATTCACGGACAGCCTGTACACCTCCATTAGAAGCGCCGTCATCTGCCAAGTCATCCTCTGTCACATTTGCAGCGTAAATCACAGGCTTATAGGTCAAAAGATTATAGCCCGAAAGCCATGCCGTTTCTTCCTCATCGTCTACGCCGGCAAATGTTTTTGCAAGCTTTCCTTCCTCCAGATGCGCCTTAATCTTCTCTAACAGCGCTAACTCCTTGGCTGCCCCCTTGTCATTCCTGGCCATCTTTACCGTCTTGGATATCCTTCGCTCAAGTATCTCCAAATCGGAAAAAATCAACTCCAGGTTAATGGTCTCGATGTCGCGGAGTGGATTGATACTTCCGTCCACATGGACAATATTGCTGTCCTCAAAACATCTGACTACATGGACAATGGCATCCACCTCTCGAATATTGGCCAAAAATTGGTTCCCAAGTCCCTCACCCTTGGAAGCACCCTTCACCAACCCTGCGATATCTACAAATTCAATAGCAGCCGGAATAATCTTCTTTGTGTGATACATCTCGCCCAGCACCCCAAGCCTCTCGTCCGGCACAGTGACCACTCCCACGTTAGGGTCAATGGTACAGAACGGATAATTGGCCGACTCTGCACCCGCCTTAGTCAGCGAATTGAACAGCGTACTTTTTCCTACATTGGGTAATCCCACAATCCCTAGTTTCATTTTTCAATACTCTCCTATATAATCTTATCTTCTCTATTCTTCCTTATCCCGTGTCTCCATCAAAATCACCTTTCCCGACATGAAGCTGATTACAGCCTCATCCGAGTCCTCTGCAATCTGGTTGCTCACACACAGACTATTATACGGCGTCAGCGTATGGTTTTTAAGGGGATATTTTGCGCCGCTGATATTGAAGCCAAACACATCTTCTCCAAAGGGAAATACGGAAAAATACGTTCCAAAGGCCTCATCTCTCCGGATATAAGTTTCCCCGTCCCCTATAATGGTAATCATATTCTGACTGTCAAGAATCTTCGCGTCTATCCCTGCCTTAAAAGGAATCATAAGACTCTGGACATTGGCCCAGAGATGGTCAACCCTGCCTCCGGTAGCGCCAAGGATTAACATCTCACGGCTCCCTAACGTCATGGCGAGCCTGATTGCAATCTCCGTATCAGAGGCGTCCTTAACCGGATTATACTCCCGCACAGGAACATTCGTTTCATTCTTATAATAATCTCGAATCTCCTCCTTCGTGCTGTCAAAATCACCTACGATATAATCCGGCATAATCTGATGATAATACAGGAACTCTACCCCTCTGTCTACCCCGATTACACATCTGTCCTCCTTATCATTCAGGACTGACAGTGTCAACGCCTCGTCAAGCTCTCCACCGCTGATTATGATACTTCTCTTACTCATATTCTCTCAATATCTCCATAAAATCACTCGTGTTCTTCTCTGGATCTCCTCCGAATACAGCAGACCCCGCTACAATAACATTGGCTCCCGCGTCAAGCACCTGACGGACATTGGTAAGATAGATTCCACCGTCCACCTCAATATCCACTGAAAGTCCCTGTTCCTCTATCATCTGACGGATACTTCTAATCTTATCCAGTGATTCCGGAATAAACTTCTGTCCGCCAAATCCCGGATGAACACCCATAACCAGTATCATATCCACATCCTTCAGATAAGGCTCTACCGCCAAAGCTTCCGTCTCCGGACAGATGGACAGTCCTGTCTTCAACCCACAGGAATGTATCTTCTCTATGGTGGCCTTCACATCCTCACATGCCTCAAGATGAATCGTCACCAAATCGGCGCCGGCTTTTTTGAAATCTTCAATATACCGGATCGGCTCTTGCACCATCAAGTGTACATCCATCACCTGTCCAGTCAAACCCTGAATGGACGCAAGCACCGGCATACCAAAGGAAATGCTCGGCACGAACATTCCATCCATCACATCAAAATGAAGATATGCAGCACCATGCTGCTCTGTCTTTTTGATCTCCCTGCCCAGCTCCTTGAAGTCTGCCGCCAAAATTGACGGTGCCAATATGTAGTCCATATTCAATACCTCCTTCTATTCTTCAACTCTTTGTACATCTCTATATAACTCCGATACCGAATGGAATGGATTCTTCCATCCTCCACCGCCTCTTTCACCATACATCCAGGTTCATGCACATGGTCGCATCCCTGAAAACGGCATGTTCCCTCATATTCGATGAATTCCGGAAAATACTTCTTAAGCTCTTCCTTCTCAAAATCATTGACATACAGCGAGCTAAATCCCGGCGTATCCATAATATAGGAAGCTTTGTCTATGGGAAATAACTCCGAGTGTCTGGTTGTATGCTTGCCCCTCTCAATCTTCCGACTGATGGAGCCAGTCTCCATATTCGCCGTCGGCGTAAGCACATTAATTAGCGAAGACTTCCCTACACCGGAAGGACCGGCTATGGCCGTAGTCTTTCCTTCTAAAATCGTTCTGACATAGTCTATATTCTTCCCTTCCAGAGCACTTGTAAATACCAGAGGATAACCACACTTTTCATATATTGCCTGAAGTTCTTTAATCTGTTCTTCTTTCGCAATGTCTGCTTTATTAAAACACAAGACCACTGGAATCCCTTTTCTCTCCATCATCACCAGAAAACGATCCAGCAAGTTATAATGGGGAGTCGGACGAAGTACGGCAAATAGCACCAATGCCTGGTCAATATTGGCAACTGCCGGACGTACCAGCTCATTCTCTCTCGGAAATATATGGATAATATTCCCCTGCTTTTCTGCCTCCTTTAACACTTCAATCTCTACATTGTCTCCAACCAGAGGTTTAACCTTCTCTTTACGAAATATTCCTTTTGCCTTACATTCATAAACACCGGATTCTACTACATGTACGTAGTAGAATCCGGCAATTCCTTTCACAATCTTCCCCTGCATAAGCTTCCTCTACTCCCAAGATGTAGCGTCATCGTCGTCCGGCTCAGGAGTTGTAGGCTGCTGGTTTGGTCCTCGGCTCACTACCATATCGACAGCCGTTCCTTCCTCCACGCTGCTTCCCACGCCAGGGCTACAGCTTATAACACTTCCTGACGGTATCGAATCATGATTCTGATAACTTACGTTACCCGTCCGAAGGCCCGCGCTGCTTAGAAGCTGCTTCGCATTATCCAGAGAAGTATTAGTTACAGGCGGCACGCCCACCTTTTCAGGCGGTTTTGGTCCCTGGCTTACCACCAGCCCCACAGAAGTACCTGCTGATACCTTCTTGCCTCCATCAATACTCTGGGATACAACCTGTCCTTCCGGTACGCTGTCATGATAATCATAGGTCACGGTGCCTACGTTAAGCCCCGCCGCCAGAATAGCATTCTGCGCATCTGCATCTGCCTGTCCGATGACATTAGGAACCGTCTTCTTCTCCGCACCCTTGCTGACCTTCATTACAATCTGCGTATCCTCCGTTGCTTTTGCATGTGCGGCAGGAGTCGTCTCGATAACATCCCCCTCTGCCACGGTGTCGCTGAACGCAAACTCAGATGATATCTTTTTAAAGCCTGCCTGAGTCAGCATATTATGTGCTTCGCTCTCATTGTGACCCTTGACATCCGGTACCTCGATCTCGTTGCCCACCAAACCGGAGCTTACCACCACCAGAATGGTGGTATTCTTGTCAACCTTCTTTCCTGCCTCAGTCTTCTGCTCTGAAACCGTTCCTTCTTCGTATTTATCGGATTCCTTACGGGCAGTAACCCTAAATCCAAGCTTAAGAGCATTCAGCTCCTTCTTCGCTTCCTCCTCCGTCTTTCCAACTACATTTGGAACCTTAACCTGTTCTTCTTCCTTCTTCTCAGTCTTAATGCTCGGCGTGAATTTGAACACTCCCGCAGCCTTTCCAATCACAAAAATCAATATAAACACAATGATGACAGCAACCACAATAGTGAGAATCTTCATGACCTTATTCATACGTGGATTCACATCGTCAGAGTCTCTCCTCCTTCCGCGTGAATCGTAATCATCATCATCGAAATCATAGTCATAGTCACTATCTTCATCTTCATCGTCGTCATCATAGTCATGATCCTCTCCGTACTCGTCGTCATCATAACCATGGACGTCGTAGTCATCGCGGTCGTCATACCCATCGTCACTGTCATAATCACTCCCGCCATAGTCGTCATAATCATCCTCATCGTCATAGCTTCGGATATCATCCAACTCATCACCGGTAATGATCATAGTATTCATGCCGTGAAGGGGCGGTATTACGACAAAATTCCCGTCCGGATCAACCAGGGAACGCTTTAAATCCTGAATCAGTTCATCCGTGTTCCGATATCTCCTCTCGCTGTTCTTCTGGGTACATTTTAAAATAATCCGTTCCAGACTGTAGGGGATATCCGGTACTAACTCTGAGGGCGGCGTAATCTCCTCCTGGAGATGCTTGATTGCCACCGAAACCGTAGATTCTCCGTCAAAGGGTACCTGTCCGGTCACCATCTCATACAGTGTGATACCCACAGAATAAATATCACTCCTCTGGTCACTGAAGCCGCCTCTCGCCTGCTCAGGGGATGTATAGTGAACAGACCCCATGGCATTGGAGCTCACTGTATTGGACGTAGTCGCCTTTGCAATCCCAAAGTCCGTCACCTTCACCTTGCCGTCTTTGGAAATAATAATATTCTGGGGCTTAATATCCCTGTGAATAATGTCTGAAGCATGGGCGATTCCAACCCCTGTACACATCTGGATTGCAATGCTGATTACCTCTTTATGGGACAGTCTGCCCTTTTTCTCTATATATTCCTTAAGCGTAATCCCCTCCACCAGCTCCATGACCATATAGTACAGTCCCCGATCCTCACCGACGTCGTATACATTGACAATGTTTGGATGAATCAAGCCTGCCGCCGCCTGGGCTTCCGAGCGGAACTTACGCACAAAATTCTCATCTTCTTTGTATTCCTTCTTCAAAACCTTGATGGCCACGTAACGGTTCAGCATGCGGTCCCGACCCTTGTACACGTCTGCCATCCCGCCTGCTCCCACCTTACTGAGCACCTCATATCGCTTTCCAAGAATAATACCGTCTTTCACACTCATACACTCACCTCGTCTGCAAGTGGCTCTGCTATAACAACCCCTATGTTATCTCTCCCGCCATTGCTGTTTGCCTTCTCAATCAACATCTGCACAGCCTCCACCACATCCCTGGAGCCACGCACGATATCAAACATATCCTCATCCTCCACCATATTACTCAAGCCATCTGTACACATCAGAATGATGTCGCCCTTCTTCAGTCGAAATTCGTAGATGTCTGCCTCCACGCCTTCCTTTACTCCGATTGCCCTTGTAATGATGTTCTTGTCAGGATGGTTTCTGGCTTCCTCCGCCTTGATGCCTCCAAGCCTTACCATCTCCTCCACCAGAGAATGGTCTTTGGATATCTGACGAATCTTATCATTAATTAAGTATAGCCGGCTGTCTCCCACATTGGCAAAATACAAGGTATTGCCAACAACCGTTGCCACTACCAAGGTAGTTCCCATTCCTTCCAGTTTGATATCCGCAGATGCGACTTCGATTAATTTATCATTTGCAATGCTGACTACATTACGCAGAATCTCTTCCGGCTTATTAAGAGGGGTACTCTCCAATTCCTCCCTCAATACGCCCACCGTATATTTTGACGCAAAATCTCCTGCCTTGTGACCGCCCATACCGTCGGCTACCGCAAGAAGATTCGGAAACGGCCCAATGGGCTTGTCCGTCACATATACATAGTCTTGATTGACTTCACGTTTTCTCCCTACATCAGTCATTGCAAATATCTTCATCTGGTTCTCCCGTCCGCGGCCGCATAACGTCTCCGAAGCTGACCGCAGGCTCCGTCTATATCTGAGCCTCTTTCCCTTCTTATAGTAACATTAATTCCACTTTTTTCAAGTTTATTTTTAAAAACAGAAGCATTTTTACTGTTTGGCTTTCTATATTCCCTCTCTGTAACCGGATTCACAGGAATCAGATTCAGATGGCAGTTTCTTGGCTTCAAGATTGCCGAAAGCTCCCTTATATCCTCCGGTTGGTCGTTCACACCCTCAATCAGACTGTACTCAAAGGTCACCCTTCGTCCCGTTTTGTCAAAGTAATCGTCACAGGCTCCAAGCACTTCCTCAAGGTCATACTTTTCTGCCACTGGCATCAGCTTCCTTCGCTTCTCTTGGTTAGAGCCATGGAGGGATAAGGCCAGCGTAATCTGAAGCCCTTCTAATGCCAGCTTGTGCATATTGGGGACAATTCCGCAAGTGGATGCTGTGATGTTCCTCTGGCTGATATGTAAGCCGTGTTCATCGCTTATCATTCGGATAAATCTGACGAAGTTCTCATAATTATCAAGAGGTTCTCCGGTTCCCATCACAACTACATGAGAAACCCGTTCTTTCGTTACTCTCTGAATCTGATAGATCTGCCTTAACATCTCTGAGGGAGCAAGACCGCGCTTAAGCCCACCGATAGCGGAGGCACAGAAACGACACCCCATCCGGCATCCTGCCTGGGATGACACGCATACAGAATTGCCATAAGGATGACGCATCAGTACACTCTCAATCATATTGCCGTCTAAAAGTCCGAACAGGAATTTCTCCGTGGAGTCAGCCTTCGATATCTGACGCTCTATTAGCTCTACCTTGGGAATTACATACGCTTTTGATAATTTTTCCCTTAAAGCCTTAGAAAGATTCGTCATTTCTTCAAAATCAGCGGCCAATTTTACATGAAGCCATTGGTAAATCTGGCGGCTGCGAAATGACTGCTCCCCAATACTGCAAATCTCCTCTGCCAATTCGTCATAATCAAATGAGCAGATATCTTTCTTAACCATCATATTATCCATTGAATCTCTTGCCATAAATCTATATCCATCCGTTCTATTAACCTTTTCCAATTCCTACGTTCTTCTGAACATTGCAATATAGAAACCGTCGCCCAAAGAACGATTGGGTAAGTTCTGACACTCACGAAGCATATGGAATTGGGGAAACTGTCTTTCAAACCACCGGGCATTCCTCTCATTTTCTTCTCTGTGTATTGTACATGTACTGTAAATAAGCGTTCCGCCGGCCTTCACATATTCTGCCGTCACAGACAGAATCTCCTGTTGAAGCTTCACCAACTCCCGCTGTGTCTCCTGAGTCATCTTGTATTTTAAATCCGGCTTCCTGCCCAGCACGCCAAGGCCGGAGCAGGGCAGATCCGCAATTACAATATCCGCCTTCCCCACAGACGCCTCGTCCCTTACACGAGCATCCCTCTGTACTGCTTCTATGTTCGTCATACCGCTTCGCCGGATATTGTCCCATATAAGCCCTACTTTATATTCTGTCAAGTCCCGCGCCTCCACGTGACCGGTTCCCCGAAGCATCTCCGCAAGATGAATCGCTTTGCCGCCAGGTGCTGCGCAGACATCAATGATGTAGTCGCCCTCTTTTGGGGAAGCCCACATTGCCACCTGCATAGAGCTTTTGTCCTGTACCTGGTAGTACCCTTTTTTAAAACTTTCAAGCTTCATCAGATAGTCAACATCCGAAAGATAAAGAGCACAGGATATACCTTCGACCTCCCTGACGCTGACTCCTTCTGCCTTTAGCATCTTAAGAAGTTCCTCTTTTGATATCCTGTCTGGATTAAACCGGACTGTCAAAGGTCTCTCATTCAGGAACTCCTCTGCCATGGCGCATACCGTCTCCTCCTCATACTCCAAAAGCCATTCCTTAAGTATCCATTCCGGTAAGGAGTATTGCACAGACAGCGCGCGAAGCCTCTCCTTCTTTGGAGGCCCTTTGACATCAGACAAGTTTCTGGCAATATTGCGAAGCACTCCATTGACAAAGCCCCGAAGACTGCCAAAGCCTCTGTTGACCGCCAGCTTGACCGCCTCATTACATGCCGCGGAAGCCGGAACGCTGTCCATATATTTTAATTGATATACCGCACTCCTTAGTATTGTCCGAATCACTGGCTTCATCTTGTTCACCTTGACCTTGGAGAACTGGTCGATGATATAATCCAGCTCAATCATACGCTCTAAGGTGCCGTTCACCACTCTCGTGATAAATGCCCTGTCCTGCTTTTTTAGATACTGATACTGGTCTAAGGCATTCTTAAGCGCAATATGGCTATATTCCCCGTCACGGGTAATCTGAAGCAAAATCTCCAAAACCAAGTCACGGGTATTTGTGGACTGTGCCATAAAAAATCCTCCGCCTTATTATCGTCTCCGATTATTTGCCAGCAAAATGATACGCAAAAGCTGTAATGCCGCAGAAACAGCACCTGCCACATAGGTAAGCGCCGCTGCAAACAGCACCTTCTTCGTAGCGTTGACCTCGTCCTCATAGAGAATTCCGCTGCCGCCTAAAATACGGATGGCACGGCTTGACGCATTAAACTCAACCGGAAGCGTCACAATCTGGAATAAGACTGCCAGCGAAAATGCCAGAATCCCCAGATTCAAAAACAACATAGAGGACTGACTGTTAAAAAACAGTCCAATCAAAATCAAAGGCCATGCAATGGCGCTTCCAAAATTCACCACCGGCACCAGGGCGCCTCTAATCTGAAGCGGCGCATAGCCTGTATCATGCTGGATTGCATGTCCGCACTCGTGAGCAGCCACTCCAAGAGCCGCAACGGACACAGAATTGTAGGTTGCATCCGACAGTCGCAGAACCTTTGACCGCGGGTCATAGTGGTCCGTCAAATCTCCCGCAATATGCTCGATCTGTACGTCATAGATACCAGCCTGCCTCAAAATCTGCTCTGCCGCCTGCCGACCGGTTATGCCAGAATGATTCCTGACCTTGGAATACTTGCTGAAGGTAGACTTCATCTTCGCCGACGCCAGCAGACAGATTACAAGACCAATCACTACCAAAATATATGTGGGATCCATTCCATAATACATTAAGCTACACCTCCTAGACTATTACCATTCAACAACATATACAAAGTATTATATATGAAAAACAGGCAAATTACCTGTTTTTCATACAAATTTAACAATTCTTAATGATTTCCTAAAATCGTCCCCTCTTTCATTGTATACCCTCGAAGGAACGCTCCTGCCTCCATCCGCTTCTTTCCTGGTATCTGTAATGCCAGCACTTTAAGAAGTCCACATCCGGTCTGAACGAAGAAGCCATCCTTTTCAACCTTAACAACCGTTCCCACAGCCTCTTTCGTCTCCTGCCCCTCTATCACCTGGGCTTCCCAGAGCTTCATCACCTTTCCGTCCCAATCTGTGTAAGCGCTTGGCCAGGAATTCAAGCCCCGTATCAGCCTCTCGATGGATACGGCATCCTGATTCCAGTCGATCTCACCCAGACTCTTATCTAACATCCTGGCATACTCCGTTGGGCTGTCTCCCTGAGCCTCAGGCTTAACGGTGCCCTCCTCCAACTCTTTCAGCGTACGCACGCAAAGCTTGGCCCCCGCGTCGGCAAGCTTATCATGAAGGCTGTCTCCCGTCTCCTTTTCGTCCAATACAATCTCTGTCTTAAGCAGCATATCCCCCGTGTCCAGCCCCTCGTCCATCTGCATGGTGGTGACACCGGAAATCTTCTCTCCATTAATGACCGCCCACTGAATTGGGGCCGCCCCACGATATTTGGGGAGCAGCGACGCATGGACATTGATACAGCCGTAGGGCGTCATCTCCAATATCTCCCTGGGCAAAATCTGGCCGAAGGCAATTACAACGATTACGTCAGCCTGATATTTTCTCAATTCCTCAATACACTCAGAAGCCCGCACGCGTTTTGGCTGAAACACTGGTATCTGATGCTCAAGGGCCTTCTCCTTAACCGGCGTATACTGCATCTTACCGCCTCGTCCCTTGGGCTTGTCGGGCTGCGTTACCGCAAGCACTACCTCATGTCCCGCATCAATCAAAGCTTTTAGCGTCCCCACGGAAAAATCAGGAGTTCCCATGAAAATAACTCTCATCTACTCTTCCTCCTCGTAAACCGCGTCATGAAGACCGCCTTCCACCATCTCCACATACATTTTTCCCTCCAGATGGTCGATCTCATGGCAGAATGCCCTTGCCAGAAGCTCATCCCCTTCCATCTCGATCTCCTCCATATCCTCGGTCAGCGTCCGAATCCGGACATAGTTAGGCCTGGTCACGGTTCCAGCCTTGCCTGGAACACTCAAGCAAGCTTCTTCCCCCGTCTGCTCACCGGACACCTCCAAAATCTCCGGATTAATCAGCACAATCGGGCCATCACCGATATCAATAACCACAATCTTTTTCAGAACTCCCACTTGGGGCGCAGCAAGCCCTACACCCTGGGCCTCATACATGGTATCCAGCATGTCGTTGATTAAAATCCTGTTGCGCAGCGTCATCTTCGTTACATCCTTACATTTCTTAGTCAGAACCTCGTCTCCAAGCTCCCGAATCTTCCTTATTGCCATAATCTGTCTCCTCTCGGTTTTCTTCTCAATCTATATTCAACTTAAAGTCTCCTAAAATACGTTCATGGGATTAAAATCAAACTGAATCCTCATAGTCTGAAAGCCTTTATTAATCTCAATATATTTTTCCATTCGGTTTTTCACCTCAATCAGAAGCCGATTGTCTCTCCCCTTTAAATACAGCACCCTTCGGTACACGTCGCTGACCTTCGCCACATAGGGACTTGCCGGCCCGATCATCTGTAGTATTCCCTTCTTATCAACCCTAATCGCAAACTCTTTTAAATATTTTGCGGCTGTCTCAAGGTTGTTCTCGTCAGGCCCTGTCATCAGGACTGCCAATAACTGTTCTACAGGCGGATAGCCCATCATCTTACGATACTCCATCTCGGCTGCATAGAAGCCTTCATAATCCTGTGCCGCCGCAAGCTTCACACTGTAATGATCGGGACTGTAGGTCTGGATTACAACCTCTCCCTTACTCCTTCCCCGTCCGGCACGGCCCGCCGCTTGGGTCAGAAGCTGGAAGGTCCTCTCTGCGGCCCGATAATCGCTGGAATAAAGGGACATATCCGCCGCCAGAATTCCTACTAACGTCACATTGGGGAAATCATGTCCCTTGACGATCATCTGGGTTCCAATCAGAATATCCGCATCTTCACTGGCAAATGTTTCCAGTATCTTCTCATGCCCGTCCTTCGTCCTTGTGGTATCCATATCCATCCGAAGAACCCGCGCAGCCGGAAACTGCCTTTTCACCAACTCCTCAATCTGCTGGGTTCCTGCCCTAAATCCTCCGATATACAAAGAACCGCAGCAGGGACAAATATTTACAGCAGGTTCCTCATACCCGCAGTAATGACAAATCATTCTGCCGCCTTTGTGCGCCGCCAGAGAAACATCGCAATGAGAACATTTTACTACATATCCGCAAGACCTGCAAGAAACAAAACCAGCATATCCCCTGCGATTCAAAAATAACATAACCTGCTCATGCCTCAAGAGCCTTGAATCTATCAGATTTTTCAGCCGATCACTGAGAATCGAACGGTTTCCTGCTCTTAGCTCTTTTCGCATGTCCTCTACGTAAACTTTGGGAAGCTCTCCCTCCCCAGCCCGCTGCTTAAGCTCTAAAAGTTGAAAATGCCCGCATTTGCAGGCATAAAACGATTCCAGGGACGGTGTGGCAGAGCCAAGCACCACGCTTGCCCCCTCCCTTTTCGCCCGTTCGATGGCCGTATCCCTGGCATGATACCTGGGCGTCTGCTCGCTCTTATATGCAGACTCATGCTCCTCGTCAATCACAATCAGCCCTAAATGGGGAAAGGGGGTAAACAGTGCAGAACGAGGGCCAATCATCACATCCACCTCGCCTGACTTCACCCTCTCCATCTGGTCGTAACGCTCTCCCGCCGACATCCTGGAATTAAGGATAGACACTCGGTCCCCAAATCTTCCATAGAAACGCATTACCGTCTGATACGTAAGCGCAATCTCAGGAATCAGGACGATGGCCTGACTGCCTGCTTCCAGCACTTCAGCAATCATCTCCATGTAAACCTCCGTCTTGCCGCTTCCCGTAATTCCGTATACCAGATAAGTTTTCCGAAGCCCTTTCCTATAGTCTTCCCTAAAACTGTTGATTGCATGTTGCTGCTCCACAGTAAATTCCGGCGACTCTGTCCCCTGGCTCTTATGATGGATGGGATTGCGAAATACATTCTCGGAGTTAAGAGAAATCATCTTCTTTTCCTCCAAGGCGCGGATTACGGCTCCTGTCACATTCAGTTTCTTTGTCAGAAGCTCATAATCCTGCTCCGGCTGTTCAAGAAGCGCGGCCAAAAGCCTTGCCCTTGCCTTCTGGTTCTTGTGAAGAAATATTTCAAGCTGCTCCTTCCCTGCATCTTCACTCAACAGAAGGCGAACACGCCTTTTCCTTCGCGCTTTTTCCTGCTTCTTAATAGGAATTACCGTTTTCAATGCCTGAATCATGGTCCCGCCATAATATTCCTTCATCCACGCCGCAAGGGCCACTAGCCTTGACTCAATGGCTACGCTTCCCTGGGCTATACATAGAATCGGCTTCATCTTTTTTTCGTCATATCCTGGCTTATGGGAAAATCCGGTCACATAACCTCTGATTTCTTTATTTCCCTTTCCAAAGGGAACAACGACCTCCATCCCAATCTGAAGCGCGCCCTCAAGCTTTGGCGGAATTCTGTATTGAAACACCTTATCAAGTTTCTCATGTGTAATATCTACTATTATATCCGCGTACATGCATCTCCCCTAATCCCATCTGCCTGCCCTATCCTTAAAGTTCTTCCAACACCTCTTTAATCAGATTGCGGTCGTCCATATCATATTTTACACCCTTAATCTCCTGATAGGTTTCATGGCCTTTGCCAGCCAGAATAATCACATCTCCCGCCCTGCCGTGTTCAATGGCATACCGTATGGCCTCTTTCCGGTCACAGATGGAAATGTATTCCCCGTCTGTCTTCTTCATTCCTGTGATAATGTCGTCAATGATTACCTGTGGCTCCTCAAACCGAGGGTTGTCTGACGTGATAATCGTTAAATCCGACATCCTGCCCGACACCTCGCCCATCTCATATCGTCTGGTCCGCGATCGATTCCCTCCGCATCCAAAAATAGTCACAATTCTCTCTGGATGATAATCCCGCAGAGTGTGAAGCAAGCTCTCAAGACTCATGGCGTTATGCGCATAATCGATCATCATGGTAAATTCATCCGACACCTTCACCATCTCAATACGTCCTCTCACCTTCGCCACCTTAAGCGCATTTTTTATGTTCTCCACAGGAACGTTAAAATGCCTGCACACCGCAATAGCTGTCAGTGAATTGTATACGCTGAAATCCCCAGGAATGTCGATTTCCACATCAAAATCCATAAGCCCGTTTACATGGTAACGGACGCCCAAATATCCTGGTCTTGTAATGTGCTCAATGTCTGTGGCCCGCAAATCTGCCTCCTTAGACATTCCAAATGTCTCTACTTGACATGTGGCATTCCTGAATACATCCTGATACCAAGGGTCATCTATATTGGCAATGCCAAGCCTGCACTGGGTAAATAAAATCCCCTTGCAGCGTTTGTAATCCTCAAAATCCTTGTGCTCATTCGGTCCGATATGGTCCTCCCCCAGATTGGTAAAGATTCCAATCTCAAAAGGAATTCCGGCTGTCCTGTGAAGCATAAGCCCCTGTGAGGAAACCTCCATCACAACACTGTCGCACCCTGCCTTGACCATTTCCGCAAAATACTGATGAATCGTGTAGGATTCCGGCGTTGTGTTGTTAGCAGATATTGACTTATCGCCAATAATTGCCTCGATAGTACCAATCAGACCTACCTTGTGTCCCACGCCCTCCAGAATGGATTTTACCATATAGGTGGTGGTGGTCTTTCCCTTGGTTCCGGTAATTCCGATAATCTTAAGCTTATCTGCCGGATAGCCGAAGTACGCCGCAGACATCAAAGCCAAGGCGTAACGGGTATCCTTCACACGGATCACCGTCACATCCTCCAAAGCCTCCACCTCTTTTTCTGTAATCAATGCTTTCGCGCCTTTTGCCCCAACCTCTCCTGCATACTCGTGACCGTCGGATACCGCGCCGCTGATGCAGACAAATACACATCCTGGCGTCACCTTTCGGGAATCGTTAATAAGCTCTGTGACTTCAATCTCATGGTTTCCCTTTACGACTTCATATTCTAAATGTTCTAACAACTGGGTTAATCTCATTTTATTTAACTGCCTCCTGTTATCAAATCAATGATTTTCGCCAAATGAATTGTATCACACTTCGGATTATTTTTCTACAACAGAAGCATTTATTAATGCAATCGAAAAATATTTATGCTATACTGAAAAACACATGTATGTACTTTAACTCCGCCACAGTATATGCGGCTGTCTGCGGAAATATATTTAGAAAAGAGGAAAATATTTATGAAAGCATACGAACGTTTACTTAAGTATGTGGTTGTACGCACGCCAAGCGATGAGAACAGCGACACGGTTCCGTCTTCCGACTGTCAGTTTGACCTTGCGCGCCTGCTTAAAGCGGAGATGGAGGAATTAGGTCTTACAGATGTCCGACTTGACGACCAGTGCTACCTCTACGGAAAACTGCCTGCAACCGAAGGACTAAAGGATAAGCCTGCTATTGGTTTTATCGCTCATATGGATACAGTGGCAGATTTCTGCGACCATGAGATTAAGCCTGTCCTCACAGAGAATTACGATGGTAAAGAGCTGGCTCTGGGAGACAGCGGACTGGTGTTAAGTCCAGAGAATTTCAGCCATCTCACCAGCCTTACAGGGCGCACGCTGATTACCAGCGACGGGACCACTATTCTGGGCGCAGACGACAAAGCAGGAATCGCTGAGATTCTCACCATGGTTGAGAGGCTTGTAAAGGAAAATATTCCACATGGTCCCATCTGCGTTGCATTTACACCGGATGAGGAGGTGGGTACAGGCGCGTCCCATTTCGACGTGGAGGCATTTGGCGCAGACTATGCTTACACACTGGACGGCGATACAGAGGGCGAGATTCAGTATGAGAACTTTAATGCCTGCAAGGCGCGGTTTGACGTGAAGGGCTTCAACGTCCATCCTGGCTCCGGAAAGGATACTATGATTAACGCAAGCCTGGTTGCCATGGAGATTAACTCTCTCCTGCCTGGCATGGAGACCTCCCGCGGTACAGAAGGCTACGAGGGCTTCTATCACCTTATGAGTATGTCTGGGGAATGTGCAAAGGCGCAGTTGAATTATATTGTCCGAGATCACGACAAGGACTTTTTCGAGGCAAGAAAAGGGACCCTTCGGCTGATTGAGAAGAATCTGAACGCAAAATGGGGCGAGGGAACGGTCACCCTCACCATTACGGAACAGTATAAGAATATGGCGGAGATCATCGCGGGATGTATGCATCTGATTGACAATGCCAAGACTGCCTGTGAAAATGCGGGCGTGACGCCCCTTGTCATTCCCATTCGCGGAGGTACGGACGGATGCCAGTTAAGCTTCAAGGGACTGCCCTGCCCCAATCTTGGAACCGGCGGGCACGCTTACCATGGGCCTTATGAGCACATTACGGTAGAAGGAATGGACAAGAGCGTGGATGTTGTATTGGAGCTGGTAAAGCTGTACGCTAAGTAAGACATTGGCTTATACCCTATTTTGAATATGAATGAGTGGGCTGTCTAAGTAAACAGCCCCCTTTTTATACTTCTTCTTTAAAGCCTTCGCCCACCACCTCATTTGATTCCATGATAATCGTAAATGCCCGTGGGTCAATCTGGCGCACCATTTTCTTGATGGTATACATCTGTTTGTTGTTACAGGCGCACATGACAACGTCTTTGTGCTGCTTGGAGTAGCTTCCTGTTCCTTTAAGGATTGTCGAGCCTCTCCCTGAGTATGCATCAATCGACTCTGCAACCTCTGCTCCATGCTCTGTCACAATCAAAGTCATCTTCCCTTCGTCAACGCCATACAGGATACGGTCCATCACGATTGCCATAAGGTAGGTCACGATAATTCCGTAGATAAAACCGTCTATATCTTTAAACACAATCAGGCTTCCCATGATGATTGTGGTGGTATCCAGCACAAAGGTAATGATTCCCAGTGAGAAGTGAGGCTTTACTTTCTTGATCGCAACGCTGATAAAGTCCTGGCCTCCTGTGGAGGAGCCGCGCATGAACACAATCGCATATCCCGCGCCGCAAAGGACGCCCATACACAGAGCCGCCAAAAGGCGGTTGCCGTCGTACACCGGAAAACAGGGGGCAATGTAATCCAGAAAGACGGAAGATATAATCATGGTCTTGACTGACTTTAAGAAAAATGTTCTGCCAAGGAATTTATAACAGAATATGGCAACCGGAACATTTAACAGCAGGGTTCCCGCACCCACAGGAAGCCCGAACAGGTGGTAGAGGATAATGGCGATTCCAGAGAAGCCTGCCACCGGAAAATTAGCATTCAGAGCAAAGTTGTAGATTCCGACTGCAATCAGCATACTTGCCGCAATATCCACCAAAAGGTCGATTCCTAATTCTTTCCATTTAATCTGATACTTCATTTTACAAAACCTCCTGTGATATAAAAATAAAAAAGCAGCTGCAAACTATAAAATATAATTCGCAACTGCTCTTATGATTATTAGTATATCCGGCAAAAATGATTTTGTCAATATGTGAGAAAATTACACTACCGCTTCTATCAATGTCTTATCGCCTACCTGAATCTCCTTTATGCCAATCTCTTTTTTCTTGTTAAAGTTAAAGCTGAGCATGTATCCTTTCTTCAGATGAAAATATTCCAGGTAGTTAGCCAACTGGTCCTCGCCTCGCTCGTTATAGGCATTTCCCCGCCATATTTTAAGTTCGATTACATTCTGCTCTCCCTTGTAATAAATCACCAGATCCATGCGCTCATTATTTCTCCAAACCACTGGACTGGTTAATTTTTGATAATCTGGACTTTTTAATCTATCCACTCTGGTGATACCATGTATGAAAGATGAATATTGATGCAGCTTATTACAGCAATATTCCAAGACTACAACAACATATAAGGAAAATAGAACTCTATGACTAAAAAAATAGCAGTAATCAATGATCTATCCGGCTTTGGGCGGTGTTCCCTTACTGCGGCAATCTCCGTCCTGTCGGCAATGGGCGTACAGGCATGTCCCCTCCCCACAGCTATACTGACTGCCCAGACCGGGTATCCCAGCTACTATTGTGACGATTATACAGACAAAATGGAATATTTCCGCAGCGAATGGGAGAAGATGGGACAACATTTTGACGGAATCTATACAGGCTTTGTTGCAGGAGAAGCGCAGATTAGCCAGATTTTTTATTTCCTTGAGACCTTCCAGCGTCCAGACACCTTCCTTCTGGTAGACCCTGTCATGGGTGACGATGGAAAGCCTTATCCATTTTATACGCCTGCTCTCCTTGAACAGATGCATAAACTGGCTTTACAGGCTGACATCATTACACCGAATCTCACGGAATTATGCCTTCTGACAGACACAGACTACCAGTCTCTAATGTCAAAAAATAATTTTTCTGAGCTAATTCAGACAATTCAGGATATAGGGCAGGAATTTTGCAGAAAAGGACCAAAATATGTGATTGTCACAGGAATTCGTTTCCACGACCCAGATAGGATCCAAAAAATGGGCAATCTGCTGATTGACTTAAACGGCTCCTCTCTGTTTTCTTTTCCCTACATTGGCGGCAGCTACTCCGGCACCGGCGACCTGTTCGCCTCCTGTATTGCCGGCGGATGCGCACAGAAGAACTCTTTATCTTCTACAATAGAAAAAGCAGGACAATTCCTGGAGATGGCCCTAATTGACTCCGTCAAAGAGCAAGTACCACGCAATGACGGGGTCAACTATGAAAAATATCTGTCCCTGCTTATACCTTCATCACTTTAAACAAAAATATACAAGATATGGCGAAATTCACTTTTTATAAAATAAAATGCCATATCTTGTATATTTTTTACTTAATGGATCAGTTTATATCCCACAGAACCAGAAGCTAAACTCCATCTTCTTACTCGTATCAAGCAGATACTCTGGATGGGTCTTTGACCCCCAACTGTCGTCTCCCGCAATTCCCATCTGCGCTTTAGAAGCCCGAATTACCGTATAGTGTACCTGTGGCAGTTCAAAAGGATGCATAGCATTCTCAAGTTCATGAGGCGTATAAGGCAGCGCTGAGAAGCACATAGGCCCATTCTCGGACGTCGCCTGAAACCTCATGCCCTGGCCCTTACTGTCTGTAACCTCCGCATAACGCACATCCTCCTTATTCCCACACTCCTGTGGAACAATATACTGCGCCATATTGTCCTCCACCAGATTCTCATAAATTCCAAGCTTTCCACCCATCTTACGGTCCCCATAGGTTTCCGCAGGACCAAGACCATACCACTTCACATGGTTGTAATCTGCATCCAGCTTGAACATCATACCGAATTCTGGCATATCTCCCAACTCTTTGACCGGATCATAGGAAAGAGTGGTCTTCACACGTCCATCCCCAAATACCTCGTATGACACCTGGCACTTGGCCTTTGGTATGGTGCACAGATGATAGGTAAATGACACCGTGGCGCTGTGTTCTCCTTCCTGAGCCTCCAAGAAACTCATCTTAAACAGCTCGTCTCCCATCGCCTTGTCGGTAAGATACATACTGGCAATCTTCCACTGTGCATAGCGGGCTGGCATCTGATTTCCCCAGTCATTATCCACAGGCGCTCTCCAGAAGTTAGGCTTCGGAATGGACCTAAGCATCTCTTTTCCTGCAAATTTATAGGAAACCAATCCGCCTGAAAGGACAGAGAACATTACCTCAAAATGAGTTCCTCTCACACCGATATTGTGCGTACTCCTGATTACCTTCACGCCGTTACTGCATACCTTTTCTGCCTTCTCAATCTGATATACATACTGTCCAAACGCCACCTCATGGCCTTTTTTCGCCCAGATTTCATCCTGTCTCAGATGGAAGGATACGGTAACAGCATACTCGCCTGCCAAAGTCTCCTGGGGAATCGGCAGATTATATGTCTCATTGCCAAGGGGCTCTACATGAGTCTCCAAAACTGCCCGTCTAATTATATGTCCATCCCTTGCCACCGTGACGCGACACTCAAAAATATCCGTATTGACAAACAGGTTCTTATTGATGACCTCTACCTCGGTCCTTCCTACCTTTGCCGTAATATTCTGGTAATTGAATTTAACCTCCTGCATCTTGGGGGAAGCCTCTCGGTTTCCATAGACGATTCCATTTGCACTGAAATTATAATCTGTTGGACGCTCTCCAAAATCTCCGCCGTAAGCTTGGAATTCCTTCCCATATCTATCCTTCTTGCAAATAGTCTGGTCAATATAATCCCAGATAAATCCGCCCTGGTACAACGGCTCCGTATCCGTCAAATCTGTATACTTATGCATCGCTCCACAGGAATTCCCCATTGCATGGGTATATTCACAGCAGATAAACGGTTTACTCCTGTCATTGGCCAGGAATTCCTTAATTCCCTCCACTGGTGTATACATCTGACTCTCCATATCGCTGGTGTCATTATAACGGCGGTCATGGTGCACCCCTTCATAATGAACCAGGCGGTTGGGATCTAACTTCCGGAAAAGCTGCGACATCTCGTAGATGTCCTTTCCGCCGTAAGACTCATTTCCGCAGGACCAGATGAGAATTGACGCATGGTTCTTGTCCCTCTGGTATATGGAATTCACACGGTCAAGCATCATGTCAAGCCATTCCTGTCTGTCATTGGGCACAACGCGGGATTTATCTCCTGTCATCATCGCCGTATCCCAGGTTCCATGGGATTCCAGGTTCGTCTCGTCAATCAGATAGAGACCATACTCATCACAGAGACGGTAGATGAGAGACCCGTCCGGATAATGGCAGGTGCGAATCGCATTGATATTGCTGCGCTTCATCGTCTCAAGATCCTTGCGAAGCTCTGCCTCGCTTACATAACGTCCGCTCACAGAACTGAACTCGTGACGATTCACACCTTTGAATACAATCCTTCTTCCATTCAGAGTCATGATATGGTCTTTCATCTCAAACCTTCTGAAGCCAACCTTCTCCGGTATCACCTCCATAAGCTCTCCGGCGGCATTATAAATCTCGATCGTCAGGTCATAGAGCTTCGGCTCCTCTGCACTCCAAAGCTCAGGCTCGTCCACAGTCCAGGAATGAGAAACCTCCGTCCCCAAGGCCAATTCTTCTTCTATAATCTTGCTTCCATCTTTTGTAAGCCGGATAACCGCCTTTCCCTCTGGCTTTTCTTGGGAAATCATCTCCATACGGATATCAAACGCCGCTTTCTTCAAAGTCTCATCCGGAATCGCGCAAATCTTTAAATCACGCACATGTACATCCGGAACCGTATAAAGATACACATCCCTGTAGATACCTGAGAAACGATAAAAATCCTGATCCTCGCACCAGCTTGAGGCTGTCCATTTGAATACCTGAGCGGAGAGCTTGTTCTCACCCTCCACCAAATAATCCGTTAGTTCAAATTCTGACGGTGTGAAGGAATCCTCGCTGTATCCCACAAACGCCCCGTTCAGCCACAAAGCCAGTCCGCTCTCTGCGCCCTGGAAGGAGATAAAAAGCCGTCTCCCCTTCATCCTCTCCGGTACATTGAAATACTTTACATAGCTTGCCACAGGGTTGAAATACTCTGGTATCTCGCCCGGCTCAATCTCGTCATGCCCTTCCCATGGGTACTGCACATTGGCGTACTGAGGCACGTCGTATCCCTCCATCTGGATATGGGCAGGCACATGGATATCATCCCAATCCTTACAGCAATAATCTGTTTTCTCAAATCCCCTGACTGCGGACTTATAATTTCTGGCATAATGAAACTTCCACAGCCCATTCAGACTCTCCTTAAATTCTTCATAATCTGCCTCCATATCCAATACAGACCCATAGTATCTGTGATCAGAATGTGCGTCAAGTCTTCCGTCACGGAAATACTGAGGGTCCTTTAATTTCCCATAATCGAATTCTCTCTCCATAGCTGCTCCTCCTTACATACTCATGAATAAATTTTCTCTGCATGCCCTTATTATATTACGGATAGACAAAAGAAAGTGTAATATGTTAAACTATATAATATAACTTTTTGAAACAGGTGATTATCATGGCGATACATTACAGAAATTTTCCGGTCATCGAGCCTTTCATCTTCGATTCCATCGGCTGCTGCTGGAGTCAAGACCGCGTACTAAGGCCCAAGGGGTTTCCCCTCTATCATTATCTCCAGACAGAGCAAGGGTGCGGAACGGTCAAAGTCCAGGGGACTGAATACGTCCTAAATGAAAACGAGGGGCTTTTAATCTCTCCATATCTCCATCATTCCTATGAGAGAAACACAGAAGAATGGCTGACCGCCTTCGCCACATTTACCGGTACCATCCACAGCAGCATTGATAAAATGGTGGGAAATAAACCAATTATATTCATAGAGAAGGAGCAGGGAGCTATGATTAGCGCCTTAATCAACGAAATCATGGAGAACTGGGACCTTCTGTCCGCAGATACCCGCGCCCTTTCTCTTAAATGCTACGATTTGCTGATGCATTTTACCAACAGCCGGCATCCCCGCCCCTTGACCGACGAGCCCTTATATTTGCGCTATGTTGCACCAATAATAAAAGAGATTGAAACCCATTACAACTCAGAGCTCACAGTATCTGACTTAAGCGGCAGGGTCTATGTCACGCCCCAATATTTGTCACGCCTGTTCCGGCGTTTTCTCGGATGCTCTGTTTATGAGTATCTGACCACCTTTCGGATTAACAAGGCCAGAGAGCTTTTGGTTTCCAATCCCCGTATGGAGGTGCAGCAGATTGCCGCAGAGACGGGATTTTCTGACGCCAGCCACTTTATCGCCATGTTTAAAAAGATAACCGGCGTTACGCCCCTTGAGTTCCGCAGGCTAAACTGATATGATATGAAAAGTTTTAATTACAGGAGGAAACATACTATGTACAACTATAAAATTGTAGAACAGGTAATACGCAAACCTAAGCCCATGACAGGTTTTCTTCGTACAGTCATGCTCGTTTTTGCAGTAATCCTTCTGCTGCTGGGCATCACAATCTCCCAGGGGTTCATGCTGCCAGGCTTTCTTCTGGTAGTTCTCTACTACTTCTATAATACCTACAGTCAGAAGGAATACGAATATATTCTGGAGGAAAATCATCTCACCATTGATGTCATATTCGGCAAAAAACACCGCAAAGCCGCCCATTATCTGGATATGGAGGCATTGGAGGTCCTTGCTCCCAACTGGCATGACGCTGTGGCCAAATACCGAAAGGAGGGCGGAAGCATCAGACTTACCAAATATGACTATACCTCTTACGAGGAGGATACTCCCTTCTATACCATGATTATCACAGAAAATCGGGAAAAGATTAAGCTGCTTCTGGACTTAAACGAAGATATGCTTATGACCATCAAGCGAAGATATCCAGAACGGGTATTTCTGACATAATAACTACATATCTTGACCTCCTGCCCCAAAGACTGGCGCTATCATCAGAGCGTACTTCTGATTAAAGCCTGCTTTGGGGCTGTTCTTTTTCATAATTATTACCAAAAAAGATGACGCTTCTTGTCGAATCTAATGCAATAGCACTAGACATAGTTGATTTTGCACACTATACGATTGATAATGCAAACTTTTGGCGCGTTTATATTGATATAATACGAGCATAAAGTAATTTATCAAAAGGAGGACAAAGATTATGAAGAAAAAGTTACTTTCAGTATTACTCGTGGGAGCAATGGCATTCTCACTTGCAGCATGCGGCGGCGGTGGCGGCTCCGATGACAGTGGCTCTGGCAGCGGCGGTGATTCTGGTTCTGATGCAGGCGGCAGCTCAGGTGGGGACAAGCTGGTCGTATGGACATGGGATCCGGCATTCAATATTCCGGCAATCGAGGAGGCTGGCAAGATTTACAAAGACACTGTAAACGACAAGTTTGAGCTTGAAGTTGTTGAGACTTTGTCAGATGACTGTGAGACAAAGCTACAGACATGTGCAGAATCCGGTGATTTCGGAACTATGCCGGACATTGTTCTGATGCAGGACAACTCCTATCAGAAGTTCGTTTCCTTCTATCCAGAAGCATTTACAGACCTGACAGACAGCGGAATTGATTTCTCACAGTTTGCAGAAGGTAAGTTAAGCTACTCTACCGTAGACGGCAAGAACTATGGCGTACCGTTCGACAATGGCGCGGTTGTTTCCTGTTATCGTACAGACATTCTGGAGGAGGCAGGTTATTCGATCGACGACATCACAGACATCGACTGGGACAAGTTCATTGAGATTGGTAAAGTAGTTAAGGAAAAGACCGGTAAATACATGCTGTCCGGACAGGCTAACAGCCAGGATATCATCATGATGATGCTTCAGTCCGCCGGCGCTTCCCTGTTTAACGAGGACGGAACTCCGAACCTTGTTGGCAACGATCCGCTGAATGAGTGTATCGATATCTATCAGAAGATGGTAAAAGAAGGCATCTTCTATGAAGTAAATGAGTGGGATGAGTACGTATCTTCTATCACCAATGAGCAGTGTGCAGGAACCATCAATGGTAACTGGATTATGGCTACAATCATGGGTATGGAAGACACAGCAGGTAAGTGGGAGATTACCAATATGCCTAAACTGGTTAAGACCGCAGATGCTACGAACTACTCCAACAACGGTGGTTCTTCCTGGTATGTAACTTCTAACTGCAAGAACACAGACCTTGCTTTCGATTTCCTTGCTAAGACATTTGCAGGAAGCGAAGACCTGTATGCAAACATTCTTCCTACTACCGGTGCAATCGGTACATGGGGACCTGCTGGCGAGTCCGAAGCTTATCAGGCTCCACAGGAATTCTGGAATGACCAGCCAATCTACTCTACCATCGTTGAGTATGCTGAGAAGACACCTACCAACAACACAAGCGCTTACTACTATGATGTTCGTGAGGTTATCTCTACAGCAATCCAGGATATTATGACCGGCGGCGACAAGGAAAAGACCTTAGAGCAGGCTCAGGCAGATGCTGAATTCTATTATGAATAAAACATACCCGGTCTGATTTACGCGATAATATTTTCGGGGGGACCGTATCATGGTTCCCCCGAACTATTATACAAACTACATATAGCTTAAGGAACGAAGGGGGTTTTTCTATGGAACCTAAAAAGAAAGGTATGAGCCTGATTGCGAAGCAGAAAGCCGCCGGCTGGGCATTCCTCACTCCGGCAACTATTATGATCGCAGTCATGAGCTTCTACCCCATGATCAGGGCTTTTATTCTGTCTCTTCAGACAGGTAAAGGTGCCAACTACAGATTTACTGGTTTTTCCAACTATGCCCGAATGTTTGAAGACAGAGTATTTCTTCGGTCAGTGGGAAATACATTCTTCTATCTGGCAATTCAGGTGCCGATCATGCTGGTGCTTGCAATCCTGCTGGCACAGCTTCTGAACAACAAGGATCTCCGGTTCAAAGGATTTTTCCGGACCTGTGTATTTCTGCCTTGTGCAACGTCATTGGTTTCCTATGCGATTATTTTCCGTTTCCTGTTTGCACAGGATGGACTGGTTAATAATGCATTAGTCAAGATTGGACTACTGGATCAGGGTTATAATTTCCTTGGAACTGCTTGGTCGGCAAAGATGGTAATCATAATCGCTCTGATTTGGAGATGGACTGGATATAACATGGTATTCTATCTTGCAGGACTTCAGAATATTGAGTATTCCGTATATGAGGCAGCAAAGATCGACGGCGCCAACGGCTGGAAGACCTTCTGGGGAATCACAGTACCGCTTTTGAAGCCAACGATTATCATGACCTTTATCATGTCCATCAACGGTACTTTGCAGTTGTTCGACGAGTCTGTCAACCTGACCAACGGCGGACCCGCCAATGCGACAATTACAATGTCCCATTATATATACAATACCTGTTTCCTGCGTGCCCCGAATTTCGGTTACGGAAGCGCCATGGCATTCTTCGTATTCATTATAGTTGCTATCTTAGCATTTATTAATCTGAAAGTAGGTGATACACGTGACTGAGAAAAAGAACAAATCTATGATTCAGCGCAGGCTGATTCCTACCTACATATTTTTGACGATTTTTTCTATCATCTCAATATTTCCGTTCCTGTGGATGATATCTGCTGCCACGAATAACTACATCGACATCTCAAAAGGACGTCTGATGCCTGGTTCTTTTGCGGCAGAGAATTTCCGGAACCTGGTTGCTCAGCAGCCGCTGGCACGTGCGATGACCAACTCCTTCGTTTACGCCATCTCAGTGACGATTATCTGTTTGTTTATCTGTTCACTGGCTGGTTACGGATTCGAGGTTTACCATGACAAATGGAAGGATAAATTATTCTCCATCTTGCTGCTTGCGATGATGATTCCTCAGGTGGCAACCATGATTCCATTGTTCCAGATGTTTTCCAAGGCAAAACTTCTGAACACGACAATCGGCTTCTTCCTTCCTATGATTTCAACGCCGTTTATGATCATGATGTTCCGGCAGAATGCCCGTGCATTTCCGGTTGACATCATCGAGGCAGCAAGACTTGACGGGTTGACCGAGATTGGAATCTTCTTCCGCATGTTCTTCCCAACCATGAGGTCTACGTATGCGGCGGCTGCGGTTATCACCTTCATGAACGCATGGAATGCGTATCTGTGGCCAAAGGTAATCATGACAGACGGTAAGTCATTGAACATGGTTATGTTGATTGCCAATACCATTGGCGGTTACAAGATTGACTATGGTATGATTATGATGGGCGTATTGTTCTGCTCTATTCCTACGATGATCGTATTCTTCGTATTGCAGAAGCAGTTCGCAGAAGGTATTACCGGCGCTGTTAAATAATTAACTGAATGATTATAGCTTACGGATGTCCGGCATGTTTTCCCGCACAGGCGGGCATACATGCCGGATATATTATTAACCGGCTCACAACCATATGCTTCCCAAATCCTACGGGGGATGCCCGTGTATTGTGGCCTATAACAATGATAGGAGTATTTTGAAAATGAGTGAATTTATTCTTAATGTAATCCACCGTCCTGAGATGGTTCCAGAGTATTCTGCAACCGTCACAGGACACGGCAAAGAGGAGGATATTGGAGACAAGAAGCTTCTGACGGAATCTTTGGATATCTTCAAGACCCAGCAGAGGCTTGCCCATGAAAATGGGTTGAAGGTTACGATTCACATGACCTATGCCGCGCTTTTTAATGCGGAGGCTGTGGCAATCGCCAAAAACGACCATGAGGCATACGGGGACGAGATTGCCCTGTCCCTTCTTGGGCTTCCCTGTGAGGAATTCCGTGAAAAGTATAAGACTAAGGACTTCTGTATCTGGATGTTCTCTATGGAGGACAAGAAACGGATTGTGGACGACGTGTTCGGCAAGTTCCACGATACCTTTGGCTTCTACCCTGAATCTACCGGTTCTTACTACATGGATGCAGATTTGACCAACTATATCAAGGAAGCCTACCCTTCTGTCAAATGTGCCATTGCAACCTGTTGGGAGGAGGGCCCAAAAGCATATCATACCTGCAACAACTCCTGGTATACGCTTTTCGACGGCGGCCCGTGGGCGCCCTGGATTCCCTCTAAACAGAATACCCACGCACCCGCTTCAGACGAGTCTGAGGACAGCGGTATCGTTGCCATCCCCCACTTATCCAGAGATCTTCTGGCATGTTATGACGGGAACGGCTCGAACTTCGGCACCCATCCCCAGAATGTACTGCGGGGCATGATTTATGATACAAAGACCTGGGAATTCCCCTATCTCTACAATCTGATTGACCAGTATAGGGCACAGGAGAAGTATAATAACGGATATGCCTACAATATGATGTTCGTTGGACCTGGCTGGATGAACAAAATGGGACGGTGGGAGGCGCCTTACGAGCTTCTGCTGAAATCCTACTCGGACGGATGTAAGTATTACGGTGATTTGAAGAAAGAGGGCAAGCTTATTGATATGACCATGTCTGAATTTGCTGACTATTACCGGAAGAAAAAAACCTACAAAGAGCCGGAATGTGCGCTCTGGCGAGATATCCTCTATGGTTCTGACAAGCAGGTGTTCTGGTATACCGACCCCTATATGAGAGCCGGCGTCAGCATGGACCAGGGCGGCGCAATCTTCGATCTCCGTCCTTATGCCGCGAAGCTTAAGTGGGAGGTGGGCATCGGAACAAAGCATGTGCAGGATGCCTCTTATCCCTTCTTAATTCAGGAGAAATATCGGGCAGGATATTTTACCCACTATGCGGGAGAGGGAACCATACGGAGTGCGAAGCTAAGCTATCAGGGTGAGGAGGTTGACCTGTGCCTGTGCCGTACCAAGGCCCATTTCTCACAGGAGGGAACGACCAGGGTTCTGACACTTGACCCTGTGACCATTGAATTTGCCGACCTGTCCCTGACGTTGCAGACCAGGGAATATTTTGAGGAGGGAAGCGGCTCTATTAAGATTGAGCGTACTGTCCTTGAAATGAGCAATCCAAAGGCTCAAGTCGAACTGAATGAGTATATGGTGGCTTGTTACGGGACGACGGAATATCCGGAGGATATGACGGGGATTACGCTGACCTGTGAAGGCGCCGAGACGAAAACGATTGCGTATGAGTACCGCTGCCGTGAGGAGAGCCTTAACGGCGCGTCCGCTGTTTCCGCCGTGATTCCGGCCATTGAGACAAAGGTTTCTATGACTGCATCTGCCGAAGCAAACGGGTATGTCAGGGAAGGATATGCGTTCTCACCTATGTTTACGCTGGGATATAAGAAAAATATAAGGGATAAGGAGATGTTTGCGACATGGCTCAATCTGGAAAAGGCAAATTAAATTATAGATGTCCTTCCTGTTTTATGCGGGATCTGGATATTGATATGTTTTATGATAAGGATAAGAAGGAGTATTACTGTATCCGATGCCAGTATACTGGGACTGAAGATGATGTGCTGGCGAAAAACGAGATGGTACGGACGCGGTATGGGGCGATGAATATTAGGTATACGAAGTTTGATTTTGACTAGGACAGATTCTAAAAGAGAGGTCATGGTATTTCCAATATTAAACCTCTCTTTTTTAATAATTTTTTAATTCATACTAAATTAGCACTTGATATTTCTTCCAAAAGATGTTATTATAGAACACGGTTAAAGAATTAACAAGAATATTGTATCGGGGTGTGGCTCAGCTTGGCTAGAGCGCCTGGTTTGGGACCAGGAGGTCGCAGGTTCAAATCCTGTCACCCCGATAACCATGCGGGTGTAGTTCAATGGTAGAACACTAGCCTTCCAAGCTAGATACGTGGGTTCGATTCCCATCACCCGCTTTTTTATGTTTTATTTTCAGGAGGGCTTCTGATGAAGATTGTATTCTTAGACGTCAAGACAATCGGTGAAGATATTGATTTGTCCGGCTACGACCGGTTAGGCCAGGTGGTAAAATACCCCTTCTCCACTCCCGCCCAGGTTCCTGATCGGATTGCGGATGCAGACGTTATTGTCCTTAACAAAGTACGGATTGATGCCGAAACCGTGGGAGACGCCCCGAAGCTGAAGCTGGTCTGCGTAACCGCCACTGGAACCAATAATCTGGACAAGGAATTTCTTGACAAGCGCAAAATTGCCTGGAGAAATGTGGCCGGATACTCTACGGAGTCCGTGGCGCAGCATACATTTGCCATGCTGTTCTATTTACTGGAAAAACTGCGATACTACGACGATTACGTAAAAGACGGGCGTTACGCATGTGATACGTCATTTACCCACTTTGAAGAACATTTTTATGAATTGAACGATAAGACCTGGGGAATCATCGGACTCGGCAATATCGGAAGACGGGTTGCGTCTATCGCGAAAGCCTTTGGCGCCCATGTAATCTATACCTCCCCCTCCGGCAGTCCTAAACAGGAGGGATACTGTCAGGTAGATATGGATACTCTGCTTGCCTCCTCCGACATCATATCCGTTCATGCCCCGCTAAATAAATATACCGAGAATTTGATTAATGCCGCTGCATTTAAGAAAATGAAGAAATCCTGCATCTTTCTGAATCTTGGCAGAGGACCGATTGTGGTTGAAGATGAGCTTGCCGAAGCTCTTGAACAGCACGAGATTGCCGCCGCAGGGCTGGACGTGCTCTGTACAGAGCCCATGAGTCCCCAAAACCCTCTTCTTCAGATGAAAGACAGCAGAAGGCTGTACATCACCCCTCATATAGCCTGGGCCAGCGTAGAAGCCAGAACACGGCTGATGAAGATTGTTCTGGGACAGATTCATGAATTTTTCGACATAAAGCACAGCAATTAAACATAAAAAACACTCAGGAATATAGACTGTATTAAGGTATCCTATATTCCTAAGTGTTTTATTTTTTCGTCTTATCTCTATGCAATACCACCGAAAACATCTCCCCTGCCATCACCAGCACACCGCCGCAGACAAGATAGATATCCCCAAGATTCGCCGTAATCCTTCCAAGAAACTTCGTCTTAGTTTTGAATCCGATATAGTCAACCACCTTCCCCTTTGCCAGCCTATCAAAGAGGTTGCTCGCTGCACCGGCGCTCACAAGGGCCATTCCCAATTTTTTTACATAGCTCCTCTTTTTCGCAAATGTGAGAAAATCCCACGCCAGTACTCCTGCGCCGGCAAACACAGACATGCCTCTCACAGCCTTTGGGCGCTCGTCAAACAGATTAAGCAGAAATCCCCTGTTATAGACTTTCCGGAGAACAAGCCCTCCGCCTGGGAGTTTCCTTTCTTCTCCCTGGTTCAGCTCATCCTCCACCCATCTCTTAATCATCACATCCGCGCCCAGCAGTATTGCAAATATCACCAGCATAACGGAGAACATCCTATATCTCCTCTTTGATCTTTACAATCTGTTCTTCCTGCTTCTCAATCTCCTCCTCACGCTTCTCCACCTCTTCACACAGGGAAATGTACTCCGTATCGTCTACCTCGCCCTTCTGAAACTTTTCATAGACCATGCGTCCGATATCCCTTAAGTCCCTCTCATTGGCACGCTTCATAGAACGGATATCGCTCTTAATCTTCTGAATCTCCAGCGTATCCTCCGCCTTCTTACTAAAATCACTTGCCGTATCTGAAATCTTCTTTCCCAGTTCACCAAAAAAATCTGCCATTTTATCTTCTCCTTTTCTCTTTTCTTGTCTGTCTGCTACAACTGACGCAAAATATCCAAAGAGCGGTACAGGTTCATGGCCCCATATCCCCACTCTCTGTTCGGGCTCTCCATTCCCGGCCTCTGCTCTGCGCCAAGTAAAATGATGTTCCGAATCTGGCTGGAATTGACCCCCCAGGCCTCCGTATTGTTCAGAACCCACTCCATCAAAAGCGCCGCAGCCCCAGTGGCAATTCCTGCCGCTACGCTAGAGCCGCTTCGCACCACGAATTCATTGTTAAGCCCTGCACCGGACACCAGAACGCCAGGGACAGCATAATCCGGCTTTACCCTTCCATCTCTAGTATACCCCCTGCCGGAATTAATATCAACTGATTTATCCACCCCATTATAGAATGCAACCGTCATTGCCACCAGACTGCTTCCTGGCTCTGCCAGCGTCGTATCCGGATTCGCCTCTAAGAAATACACCTCTCCGGTGAGAAATTCTTGAACCGGAAGCCATATATGGAACATTCCGTCAGAACGCCGCACAGGTTTTACACTAATCTTCCAAATACCCGACGCAGGATTCCTAATCCGCATAAAAATCAATTGTGAATCATTATTTTCCAGAAGCAGTCGGTATTCTACCTCCACATCTGTCTTATCAAACACAAAGGTTTCTCGGTATTCACGCCCCTGCTTTAGCGTAATGTATCCTGTCCGTTCTCCGGAGGGTGATGTAAACGCAACAGTCATCACATTGGGAACAGTCGTCCACAACTCCGCTACAAAGCCCTCTACCCCTTCTTCCACACGTATCTCGGCATCCACAGTCTCATCCATACTTCCAAGCTGCCGTGAAAAATGATGCCTGTGTACCGCACCGTTTCCCGCGCTGATTACGACGCTTCTATTCAGCACCGACGAATAGGCATCAAGCATGTTAGACAGAAGGGAAGTCCCATTATGCCCTCCCAGGTTCGTTCCCAGCGCAATACACAGAACCAGCGGCATGTTCCTTTTGCGGGCAAGGTCATTAATATATTTCATGGCCAGCATGATATCATTTTCCTGAAAACATTTTGCGTCCTGACGAATAACATAAAAATCCTTCAAGTATGCTTTTGCAGGCTTTAACTTTACCACCGCAAGCGTCGCCTCTGGCGCGGCTCCAATAAAACGGTGCTCAAGATCTGCATTTCCCGCCGCTACGCTGGCGATAAACGTACCATGCCCGTCCGTATCCATGCTTGGCACAACCTCAAGGGGATTTTGTGAACGCAGCGCCTCATTAATCATTTCCTCTGTATATTCACTTCCGTAATCCAGTCCCTCCGGAAAGGGACCGTCCTGTATAGTCTGGTCCCAGATGCCTGCAATTCTTGTAGAACCGTCAATATTTTGAAAAAGAGGATTCCGGTAATCAATCCCTGTATCCAGGATACCCACCATCACGCCATTCCCCTGAAGATTAAGCGTCGGATAACTCTGAACCACACTGATTCCCGCCTCATCCATGGCCTCCAAATCCATCAACTGATAGCAGTTTGGAATGGAATTATAGCGATAATATTCCAAAGACACAGGGTCTGTCAGGGTCTTATCCACATAGATGGCCTGAAACCCAAAATCCATAGACTGGACGCATGCCCTCGCCCGTTCCGCCTCCTCTGATGTGATTTCTCTGTAAATTGGGGCAATAAAATCAATAAAATCCTCCGACATAATCATCCTTCGGCAGGTTTCTCTATCCATAACCAAAACACCTCATATACTTTTTTCTAAGTATATGAGGCCTTCCATCCATTCTAGTACTCCTTCTTCATTCCCGAAAATCATTATAAGACACAACGTCTATGGCAAATCAGCGCCGGTAAGCCGCGGCACCTCCTGGCCCCTTAGCATAATTAACGGCCCGCCCGTACCTTCTATGTATTCTTTGGTAATCGTCACCTGTCCGATATTGTCATCCTTTGGAATTTCAAACATAATATCCAGCATGAATTCCTCAATAATCGCCCGAAGAGCCCTTGCGCCTGTATCCTTTTCAACAGCCTTCTTTGCGATTGCAAAAAGAGCGCCCTCATCAAAAGCAAGCTTCACCTCATCCAGCGCAAGCAGCTTCTGATACTGCTTCAATATCGCATTCTTTGGCTCCGTCAGGATCTTCACCATCATTTCCTCGCTTAAGCCCCGCAGGGTAAATACAACCGGAAGGCGCCCCAAAAACTCCGGAATCATGCCGAAATTGCGCAAATCCTCGGTGGTTACCTTCTCAAGAATCGTCTGGTCCTTATTGTACCGATCCTTAAGCTCTGCCCCGAACCCAATGGAAGACTGCTTCGTCAGCCTCTCCTTAATAATCTTATCCAGATCGGGGAAGGCGCCGCCGCAGATAAACAGGATATTCTTTGTATTCACCGTGGTAAGAGGCACCATGGCATTCTTACTGTTGGCCCCTACCGGCACCTCCACGTCGCTTCCCTCCAAAAGCTTCAGCATCCCCTGCTGGACAGACTCCCCGCTTACATCCCTCTGGTTAGTATTCTTCTTCTTAGCAATCTTGTCAATCTCATCAATAAAGATAATTCCCTGCTCAGCCTTCTCCACGTCATTGCCTGCCGCGGCCAGAAGTTTTGAGACAACGCTCTCGATATCATCACCAATATACCCTGCCTCTGTCAAAGACGTGGCGTCCGTGATGGCAAGGGGAACATCCAAAAGCCTCGCCAGCGTCTTAACAAGATAAGTCTTACCACAACCAGTAGGTCCGATCATCAGCATGTTGGATTTTTCAATCTCAATCTCATCCATGGTATCCGTGGCTACACGTTTATAATGGTTGTAAACTGCCACAGAAACAGCCTTCTTTGCATACTCCTGCCCTACCACATACTCGTCAAGCTTACCCTTAATCTTATGGGGCGCAGGAATATTTTGAATGTCAATCAGGGGCTTTTTCTCCTCCCCCTCCTTCTTCTTCTTAATCTTCTGCTTCTTGGGGACATGCTGCTCCATGTCAGCCATATTGAAAATCTGCACCCCCGGAATGTTCATATTCATCAACTGGCTGTAATCAACCTGACCGTTCATCATTGCGTCAAAGCTTTTCTGCATACAGTCACTGCAGATTGAGATTCCATTCGGAAGATCGATCATCTTACCTGTCGCAGTCTCCGGACGTCTGCACACAAAACAGATCTTCTCATATTCGTCCTCATGCTTCTTCGTATCCTCCACCTGTCCTTCTCCCACTTTCTCTATATTGTTCTTATCCTGCTCGGACATCTTGCCTTCCCTTCCTTCTTCTGTAGCGCTAAATATTATGTCATGGTATCAGCCAAATTCTTACAAATACTGCCCTCTACCACAGATGAAACCGATTCCGGTACAGAGGCAAAAGCTCTTACCCTTCCCTCACCATCTCAAGGAAGCTCTCCTCCGAGATAATCGGAATCCCCAATTCATTCGCCTTCTTATTTTTAGACGACGCAGACGTCACGTCATTGTTAATCAGATAATTCGTCTTAGAAGTAACCGACCCTGTCACCTTGCCTCCCAGACTCTCTATCAACTCCTTCACCTCACCACGGTTGGAAAAATGCGTCACACTGCCGGTAATCACAAAATTTATTCCCGCAAATATCTGCTTTGTCTCCTCCACTGTCTCCTTGGGAAGCACCAGCTCATTCAGCAAATCGAGGAACTGCTTCACATGCTGCCTGGAGGAAAAATAATCGACAAACGCCTTGGCAATCACCCCGCCAACCCCTGGTATCTCATTTAACTCCTCCTCCGTCGCATGAAGCATCGCCTCCACATCATACTGAAATTCCTTACAGATCACCTTCGCATTGGCAAGCCCGATATTGGCAATTCCCAATGCATAAATCACCCTCGGCAAAGTGGTAGTCCGCGCCTTCTCGGCATTGGCAGTCAAGTTTCGGTAGGATTTCTCGCCAAAGCCTTCTAAGGACTGAATCTCTTCCTGATATCGGTCCAAATGGAAAATATCCGCAAACTCCCGAATATAGCCTTTGGAAATAAACTTCTCCAAAGTTGCCTCCGACAGCCCTTCGACGTTCAATGCATCCCTGCTTACTAACAGTGCAAAAGACTTAACATGCTTCGCCTGGCACTCCGGATTCGTACAGTATAAAGCCTTCGCATTGGCAACCTGCTTAATTTCCGTATCCCCCTGACACACAGGGCACTGCTTCGGAATATCCTTCACACCGCTTCTCGTTAGATTTTGTGCAATCTGGGGAATAATCATGTTTGCCTTATACACCTCAATCTTATCCCCAATCCCAAGCTCTAACTCCTCCATGATGCTGATATTGTGGACGCTGGCGCGGCTGACCGTGGTTCCCTCTAACTCCACAGGCTCAAAAATGGCCACAGGATTAATCAGACCCGTCCGAGACGGACTCCACTCAATCTCCATAAGAGTCGTCTTTCGTACCTCATCCGCCCATTTAAACGCATAGGAATCCCGCGGAAACTTCGATGTCCGCCCAAGAGACTGACCATACGCTATATCATCATATATTAGCACAAGTCCATCGGACGGAAAATCATTCTGTGGAATTTTTTCTGAAAATTTAATAACTTCTGCCTCCACAGTCTGTGCAGTCACTTCATGGAACTCCACCACCTCAAATCCCTGCTCCATAAGCCAGTTCATCTGACAACATCTTGAGTTCCTGAAATCGACTCCTTCTGCCTGCACCAGAGAAAATGCATAGAATCTTACGTTCCGCTTTGCCGTAATCTCGTTATTCAACTGACGAACCGAGCCGCTGCACAGGTTCCTTGGGTTCTTATATTTGGCATCCGCATCCTCAATCTCAGAATTGATCCTCTCAAATTCCCGATAACTAATCACAGCCTCGCCCCGCAGGATTAACTCCCCCTGATAGGCAATCTTAAGGGGAATATTTTTAAAGACCCTGGCATTATTGGTAATCACCTCGCCAACCTCTCCGTTTCCCCGCGTAACTGCCTTAAAAAGCTGTCCCTCTCGGTAGGTAAGAACAATGGTAAGCCCGTCAAGCTTCCAAGACATAAGGGCCTTCTGTTCCCCTAAAAAACGTTTCAGCTCATCAATTTCCTTCGTCTTATCCAGAGAAAGCATGGGACTTTCATGTCTCTCCTTGGGTAATTCGCTAAGCACCTCATAGCCTACGTTCACCGTCGGACTGTTGGCAAAGGTAATTCCCAGCTCCTTCTCAAGCTCATCAAGCTCATCATACAGCTTATCGTACTCCCGATTGCTCATAATCTCTCTGGATTCCTGATAATAGGCGCGTCCCGCATCATTCAGCAGCTTCACTAACTCCAACATTCTGGCTTTCTTCGATTCGCTCATACAACTCCTTTAACTCCTGCTCTGTTAATTTTCTGACTGCCCCTGGCTTTAATCCGCCAAGCTCAATATTCATAATCCGGACCCTGACAAGCCTTGTCACCTGATATCCCAACGTCTCGCACATCCTGCGTATCTGCCGGTTCAGTCCCTGGGTCAGCACAATAGAAAATGTATATTTCCCTAACATTTTCGTCCTGCAGGGCCTTGTCAATGCGTCCAACCCTTTCTCCCTGTCGCGAATTCTTACCCCTTCGGCCATCTGCCAAAGAAACCTTTTCGTCACAGGCTTATCCACCGTAACCCTATACTCCTTCTCATGTCCGTATCTCGCCCGCATCATCCCGTTAATCAGTTCTCCGTCATTGGTCATAAGCAAAAGACCCTCCGAATCCTTATCCAGACGGCCCGCATAGGTAATCCTCTCCGGATAGTTCAGATACCGGATAATACTCTTTTTCTCACGTCGTTCCTCTGTGCAGACGATTCCCACCGGCTTATTCACCGCCAACACAATCCTCTCACGCCTGCGTCCAACAACCTTCCTTGCGACCCGTACCTCCTGGTCTTCTCCTACCTTCATGCCGCAAACGCCGCGCACTCCGTCCACAGTAACCTGCCCGCTCTCAATCAGACGGTCCGCCTCCCTGCGGGAGCACACGCCCGCGTCACTTAAAAACTTGTTAAGCCTAACCATCCTGCAATACTCCACTTATCTTGTCATCCTGTACAAAAGTATTTCCACTATATAAAAATAATACCCTGGAAATCTTCTTTTCTCCCATAATATCATTAAGATTCCCTTCATAGAACTCTGGGTCTATCACAATAATCTCCCTGAAATAAGGTACCAGAAAAGGAATCAGACAGTTTGCATAGGAATCCTTCACCAGAAGCAGACGGTCTGTTGTATCTGCCGTGGTACGGATATTGACCATTCCCTTGCTGCCTCCCAGGAACAAATCGTACGCATCCATCTCCTTTAGCTTCGTCCGGTCATACAGAGTGGAAATCTTCCCTTCTCCGGCATCCACTACAATCTGCGGCATCTCCTTGTCACTTTTAGCGGTATAGATGTAGATGGACTCTTGATATCCCGTCTGATAACCACTCTTTAGAGACAAATCTCCCGTAAATATATTCGTAACCACGTATTTCTCCCACTTCGGCGTCTTTGCTTCGTCAAGCTGCATTGACTCTACCAACTGCTGACTGGCATAATAGGCCCCAAGGGTGGTCCAGTGGGAATCTGTACGGTAGAAGATTTCTTCCTTCTTATGGGCCGCCAGTGTCTTGCTCAAGTCCACCCAGGCAACCCTTTCTGAAAGCTCCTGGGATATTTCACGAAACATTCCGTTCTGATCTTTTGTAACGGCAAAACGAGGAAGCTTATCAGAAAGGATATTCGCCGCATTGGGCGCCAGCGCCAGATAAATTGGAACCTTCTCATAGCTTTCGCCAAAATCTGCCATCGCTTTCAAGTTCGCGTGAAGCTTCTCCTGATCCGCCTCTTTAATGTCCTCAAGCAAATAATCGTCCTTCCCCTTAAAGACACCGTTGGATTCCCGCTTGCCCATCAGCAAATCTATTCGATTCTTAAGGGACACCCATAGATTCCGCCCAAGAAACTGATCCGAGCGAAACGCCTCATATTTATCCATAAAAGAGCCATCAGCCACATCTTCCCATGCCAGTTTTGGCCGTGTAGCAAGCGGACGATTCTCCTTATCAGAGAAATCCTGTTCTAAGGGTATCAGCTCTAACAGGGAAATCAATATCAGAAGTCCGAAAAACAGCAGAGCCGCCGTCTTTCTCCTATATGCCCTTCCCGATTTAAACTCCTTCTGTTTCTTCTGCCTCATAAACTCTCCTATACATATGAGCCCATCAACATACAATATATGTCATACATAACACAAACATTACGCCATATATGGCACAGTTGATTAGCGCCAGTCCTTTCCCTCCTCTGTCCATAATAGTCTCGTATCCCTTATGGACAAACGGAAAAAGCCCGATTATCATGACAATCAAAAGCGCAAGATTCGTAACCAGCAGGTACATCCCTCTGTCATCAGACAAGCCGACAGCGCCTGCTCCGAACATATTTCCCAGATAAACAAACGCTGCTGCCGGCCTTGACTGAAAGAAGAATACCCATCCAATCATTACCATGAAAACGCTGTAAACATGTCCCAAAAAGGCCGGCATCTGATCCAGCGCCCTCCACAAAAAAAGCTTCTCCGCGACCATCAAAATTCCACAGTACACGCCCCATACCAGGTAATTTAGCGACGGGCCGCGAAACAGCCCCACCAAAAGCCAAATCAAAAGAATATTTCTCACCTGCTTTGACTCTTCTGTGTCTCCCCCTCCAAGGGGGTGATACACATACTCCCGAAACCACACCCCAAGGGACATATGCCATTTGTACCAGAATTCTGTTGTGCTTCCCGCCGCGTAGGGATATTGAAAATTCTCCGGAAAATCAAAGCCTGTCATCTTCCCAAGCCCTATTGCCATATCCGTATATCCACTCAGATTATAATAAATCTTAAGCGCAAATGCAATGCACCCAAGCCATGCGCTAAGTACAGACATCTGACCGGTCTCCAGCGCCATGACCTCATCATAAAGAAGCCCAATATTATCTGCAAACAGCACTTTCTTGGAAAGTCCACGAATGAAATACATCGCCCCTTCCCCCACCTTGCCCGAAGAAATCTGCCTTGCCCGAAGCTGCTTTTCTATCTCTATGTATCGTACAATTGGACCGCCCGGCATTTTGGAAAACATAAGCACATAAAGGGCGAGGTCAGCGGGATTTTTCTGCACCTTTACATTTCCCCGATAAACGTCTATAATGTAAGATAACATCTGAAGCGTGCACAAAGACATTCCCATAGGCAGGGCAAAGCCCTGAAAAGGAAGCTTTACAGGCAGAAGCGCCTCAAGCCATCCAAGCACTGTTCTCCCATACAAAAAGAATGAAAGAAGCCCCAGATTGATTGCTACGCAGAATATCATGCCCGACCTTGCCCGCCGCCGGTTCTTCAATACTCCGGCTAAATGGAGTCCCCAAGCATAATTAAACAGAAGCATTCCCAACAACAGGAATATGGCCACAGGCTCACCCCATGCATAGAACACAAGGCTTGCTAAAAGAAGCAGTATATTCTTCAACTGTTCCGGCATCAGATAATACAGAAACAGTACAATCGGTAAAAATGAAAATAAAAATACAACACTGTCAAATAAACCTGCTACCATTACAACTCCGCCACCTCCGCCATGTGATTCACCCATTCCCCATAGTAATCTGACGTCATATGGATTCCGTCCTCGGTGTAGTATTCATCCTTTACCAGACTTCCGTTATCAATAAAGGTCACGCCTTCTTCCTCACACAATTCCATGAGTTTTTTATTATATTTTGATATGTTCCCATACAGCTCGTTCTCGTCAACCACTTCCTGGGTGACTGGCAAGATACTGTTTACATAAATCTTTGTATCCGGCAGTTTCTCCTTAAGCTCGTCTATCACATGCCGATATGCGCTTATGAATATTCCCGCATCTCCGGACGCAGCCTTAATATCATTCAGCCCATAGGCAAGGAACAATACCTGGGGGCCTATTTCGATTGCCTTGGAAACATGATTCTTAATCATGCTCACCTCTGTCTCACACACGCCAGTATCCCGTTCTGCCGTGACAAACGACTTGTCAAGAGCCTGGTTCTCATACAAACCCTGGGCAATGGAATCCCCAAGCACATATGAATTGGCAAATTTCTCGCTCACAGTCCGGTTCGCCCAAGCCTCGTCCGCCGCACGCTCTGCCTCCTCAAGCTCTTGAATCTGCGCGTCAATCTCTGCCGTATCCGCTTCCTCCATCTGGGCAAGCTTCGCAAGCCCCTTGCGGGGGTCCTCCCTGGGATTCATCACTCCAACAGCAAACACAATCCCTCCAATGACCATCCAGATAATCATAGCCGCAACAGCCAGACGCAGGACGACGTCTCTTTCTTCACTTTTCTTCTTCGTCTTCTCTTGTCCTCTGCTCACGGAACCTCGTTCTCCTTAAGCCGCTGTTTACACCCCTGCCATGACACTAGTGTTCAGAACACCATTCCAACACCAGGAGAAAAAAATGCATATATGAGAATATTGTACTGTTTTTCCCTGTAAAAGTCAAATATATGCTATACTATTCCTAAATAACTACGATTTTAACAATAAGCAAAGGAGTTTTTCCCATGAATATGTTCACATTATCAGCCAAATCCTGTATGTCCCACCTTCTACTTAAGGAGACCTTTGACCAATTCTCATTTATAGAGGGAGAGATCACAACCTTTAACAAATTTACTCTGAACGGATTCCTTTATAAAGACTTCTTCGACGAGAAGCCTGAACGAAGCTACTCCTACTGGCGCGAGCTTCGGGATTTCTGTTTCAATATTATTAAGGGGAAGCGCACGCCCCTTAACTTCAAAATCATTCTCTCCCTTGCGCCGGAGCATTTCGGAGACTTTCTGAAAGAACATCAAATCCAAACCTTTTCCCCTAACGACATCACAGGGCTGTACCTGAATTTCCATTACGACGGTACGATTCTGCAATGTATCACGGGGATTTCCATGCGCACCTTCACTATGGATAAGTCCCTTGAAAAAGAATGGGATGCCTATGTGGAAAGCTTTTTAAGAAAAGCAGGGATTGAGCGGGAAAAATAGACATAATTTTGTCAGAAATATTGTATTTTTTGTACAAATCAATTATAATTTATTTAGACTTTTTGTTAGATGAACTTAAAAGGAGATAAGAGAATGAGAAGTAAAAAAAAGAACAGATGAGAGACCGGCATCACGGTCCCTGATGCACAAATGGGGCATCACGGGAAAACTGGTCATAGCAATCGTGGTCACCATAGTGATTATGGTTGGCGCACTTCTGCTAATCGTCCGCAGCCGTGTATCCGATGCGCTGTTGGCCAAAAGCGAGAACCTGCTGGAGGAGACTACAGACAAGGCGATTCAGGAGGTTAATGCATGGATGGGCAGAATATTGGCAACCTTGGAGATGCAGCGGGACACGATTCAATATGAAGATATGGATATCCCACGCATGGTAGAATACATCAAACATACCACCAATACAAATGACGCTTATCCGGCGGGATTATACGTTGCAACAACGGACGGTACCCTGTACCATGCATCCTTTGTACCAGGGCCAGACTACAACGCACTGGAGAAACCATGGTACAAGGATGGTATTACCTCCGAAGACTTTATATTTGGAGACGCATATTTTGATGAAGACAGCCAGTCCTATGTTGTGGGCGCATCCGGCGTATTAAAGAGTGGATCCGGAGAAGTCAGGGGCGTTGCAGCAGCAGACGTATATCTGAATTCCATATCCGATATCGTAGCTGATATTCGTCTGGAGAAGACAGGAGGAATCTTCCTCGTGGACACCAGGACCAATACCATCATCGGTCATCCGGATAAGGAGATGAACGGAAGGTCCATGGGGGAGTTCAGCGGGGATTTGTATGCCTATGCTTCCACAAAGATACAGGAGAAGGCGACAGGGCTAAGTCTTTACAATGACGATACATACATAGAAGTAACCCAAATACCCAACTGTGACTGGATGGCAGTATCCTATGTATCCAGAGACGAGGTACTTGCTGATTTGAATACTCTGACCGGCATCATGTCGTCGGTAGCCGCATTTGCAGTCTTAATCATGGTAGCGCTGATTATCATCCTTGTAAGAAACATCATCGGAAAGCCGGTAGCTGAACTGAACAATGTAGCGGCAAGAATTGCAGAAGGCCAGCTAGATCAGTCCATTAACCACACCTCTAACGACGAGCTTGGCGAACTGGCGTACAATTTCGGCAAGACTGTGACACGTCTTCGTGATTATGTAGACTATATTAACGAAATTTCAGAAAAATTATATGAAATCTCTCAGGGCAATCTTGCATTTACCCTCACCCATGAATATCTGGGAGAATTTGCGAAGATCAAAGACTCCTTAGATCGTATCTCCTGGTCCCTCAACGAGACTTTGGGACAGATTAATGTAGCGGCAAGCCAGGTAGCTACTGGTTCTGAGTACGTCTCCGACGGAGCGCAGACTCTCTCACAGGGCTCCTCACAGCAGACTAACGCGGTGGAATCCCTTGCCTCTCATATTTCAGAGGTTTCTGACGGAATTCAGAAGACTGCACAGGGAGCAAAGCAGGCAAGCCAAATATCACGGGATGTCAGGACGCGTATTCTGGAAAGCAATGATAAGATGCAGCATATGAATGAGGCAATCCAGAAGATCAGTGATAAATCAACAGAGATTCACAGTATTATCAAGACGATCGAGGATATTGCATTCCAGACTAATATTCTTGCACTAAACGCCGCCGTAGAAGCGGCAAGGGCAGGAACGGCAGGCAAAGGCTTCGCTGTAGTGGCAGATGAAGTACGCAACCTTGCCAGCAAGTCCTCCGAGGCGGCCAAGAATACCACTACACTGATTGACCAGACAGTAGAAGCCGTGACAGAGGGTACAACCATGGCTGAAGATACAGCCGCATCTATGATGGAGGTTGTTGCCCAGGCTGAAGAAGTAAGCAGGTTAATCGAAGGAATTGCCGAATACTCTGCACAGCAGGCAGAGGCCACAGAAGAGGTTACCCGTGGTATCGCACAGATTTCTGATGTAGTACAGTCTAACCTCTCTACGGCAGAAAAGAGCGCTTCTGCCAGTGAAGAGTTGTCAGGTCAGGCAAGTATGCTCAACGAACTGGTATCAAAATTCCGACTGAAAAAATAATAAACAATTCGTATCCCCAAGGAATCATGTCCTTGGGGATAAATTTTATCTAAAAAGAGGGCTGTCCTAAGCCCCCTTTCCATTTACCAATTATTTTGTAAGCAGCATCATAACTTCATTGCTTCTCTGTACAAATGCCGTCATTTCTTCCGGATTCAGCGGCTTATGCGCCAGCATAGCCAAATCATACAACTGCTTGCAGATGATAGACACATTCTCATTTTCCTTATTGTCAACCACAAACTTAACCAACGGATGATTTGCATTCAGGATTAATGTGCTTTCTTTGCCCATATCCATGCCGCCCATATTGCCCATGCCGTACATCTTCATCATTTCCTGCATACGGCGGTTCTGCTCAGACAGTGTAATCATAGACGCAATCTTCTCATCCTTCAGCTTCTCAATCTTCACATCCAGCTTGTCATTGCCAAGCTCCTTGCGGAAAATCTCAATCAGGCTGTCAGAAATCGTCTTAAATGCTTCCTTATCTTCCTCTGCCACTTCTTCCTTAACATGGTCCGTTACATCAGCGTCAATCCTCTGGAAGCGGATGTTTGGATTCTTCTGCTCTAACTGAGTGATGAACGGAGAATCAATGTTATGGTTCATGATGACCGCATCCTGTCCCTGATTCTTGAACATATTGATGTACTGGCTCTGCTGAACCTGATCCGTTACATAGTAGATGGTAGTCTTAATCTCCTCTACCTTGTTCTCGTCGCTATTCTCGCCTTCAGCGTCCTCTTTCTTGTCGTTGGCCTCAACCACCTCGCCGCCGTTCTCCTCGATGCAGTCCTTAAGGGTCAGATACTTCCCGTCAATGTTCTTGAATAAGATGACATCCTTCATCTTGTCACAGAACTTCTCGTCTTTCAGGCATCCAAACTTGATGAACGGGCTGATATCATCCCAGTATTTCTCATAGTCTTCTCTCTTTGTCTTACACATTCCGGAAAGCTTGTCAGCCACCTTCTTGGAAATATAGTCTGCAATCTTATTGACAAATCCATCGTTCTGCAGCGCGCTTCTTGACACGTTTAGCGGAAGGTCTGGACAGTCAATCACGCCCTTCAATACCATCAGGAACTCTGGAATGACTTCCTTGATATTGTCTGCAATAAATACCTGGTTGTTATATAACTTAATCGTTCCCTCAATGGAATCATATTCTGTATTAATCCTTGGGAAATACAGGATTCCTTTCAGGTTAAACGGATAATCCATGTTAAGATGAATCCAGAACAGCGGCTCTTTATAATCTAAGAATACCTTGCGGTAGAACTCCTGGTAATCCTCGTCTGAGCAGTCGTTGGGATGCTTGGTCCACAGCGGATGAATATCGCTTAAGGAAACCGGCCGCTTCTCAATCTTAACCTTCTCCTTAGCCGGCTCTACCTCAACCATCTCTTTTACGCCGTCTTCGTTCTCCTTCTCCTCCATCTTGGCTTCTTCGTGGATATGCTCAACGACAACATCATCCTCCTTCAAGTCTGCCTCGTCAATGGTCTCGTACTCTGGCTCTGCATTCGCCTTGGATAAGAAAATCTCTACCGGCATAAAGGAGCAGTATTTCTCAATCACTTCCCTGACACGGTACTCATTGGAAAATTCCAGGCTGTCATCATTCAGGTACAGCGTAATCTCGGTTCCCACGCCTTCTTTATTTCCCTCGTCCATCTCATACTCTGTTCCACCGTCGCTGACCCAGTGTACCGGTGACGCCCCTTCTTTATAGGACAGCGTATCAATATGCACCTCGTCTGCTACCATGAATGCAGAGTAAAATCCAAGTCCAAAATGACCAATCATATCATCTTCTGTGGTCTTGTCCTTATACTTCTCAAGGAATTCAGTCGCACCGGAAAATGCAATCTGGGTAATATATTCTTCTACTTCCTCGGCTGTCATTCCAAGTCCGTTATCTATGAACTTTAAGGTCTTCTCCTCTGGGTTCACCTCTACCTTAATAGAAGGCTTGTAATCATCTGGTAACTGGTACTCTCCCATCATGTCCAGCTTCTTTAATTTTGTAATTGCATCGCATCCATTGGATACCAGCTCACGTGCGAAAATGTCATGATCAGAATATACCCATTTCTTGATAATTGGGAATATATTCTCGCTGCTGATTGATAGATTTCCTTTCTTTGCTGCCATCTTTATCACTCCTACCTCATTTTTTAATTTCTACTTCAATATCGGGCATGTCCCTCGCCTAACAGATATGATAATACCTTCGATTTTAAAAGTCAATAGAAAATTAGCACTCTTTTAGATTGAGTGCTAACAAATTTCTTAAAAATATAAAAATTTTATAAAATGGTCTATTTGTATATTACTCTATACTCTTAAGGGATTCCACCATATCAATCCTCTTAAGCTTAAAATACATCACCCCATTAATCATCAACGAGAATACCACCGTCAAAATTAAGCTGTAGACGAAGCTTGGCCCATTAATATTCCTTCCAAACATAGCGGAATCCACCTCAACCGTCTCGATGATAAACAGATGCAGAAGTTTTCCAAGTACAACACCCACAGCAGAGCCCAAAAGCGTCAATAAAACATTCTCACGGTACACATATTCCGCCACCTCCATATTGTAGAACCCTAAAACCTTAAGGGTGGCCAGCTCACGTTTACGCTCTGCAATATTAACGGTATTCAAGTTATAGAGCACCACAAAGGCCAGCATTCCCGCTGAGATGATTAAGACAACAATAACCAGATTCAAGCTTCTAAGCATATCGTCCAACTGTTTTTCAATATCGTGAGTGTAGCTGACATTCAATGCTCCCTCCTGTTTCAGTATATTCCTTCCCAACTTCTCCAAATCTGTATTAGTGGCGGAATCTGCCACTTTGAACAGAATACTGTTGTATTCCGGTTTTTCGCCGTATGCATTTTCATAACAGGCGGGTGTAAAATATATGTAATGACCCATATAATTCTCACAGATCTGCCTAATCTTCACTTTTTTATTGCCGTTTTCCTCATCCTTAATCTCAATAGTATCGCCTTTTTTCGCATTCAAAAGCTTCGCCGTCTTCTCGCTTACGATTACACCGTCGTCTGTCAGCTCATACCCTTCCTTCGTCTTCCGGTCATGAAAATCTACGAACTGCAAAATATCCTCCACATTACCGAACACACATGCATATGCTGCCCTCTCCTTCTTTCCATTTACAAGTGTAATATTCTGCATGTATGCGTCCATGTACACGTCAACCTGACTCTCATCCTCCAGCGCTTTCTCAATCTCTCCTTGCTGTTCCTTCGTGATATCCTCCGTAAGATAGATACTCCCGTCATAGAACTGAATCTCGGCAAACTGTAAATTGGCAATTTCATAACAGGAATCCTTAAGTCCGAAGCCTACCAGCATCAAAGCCATACATCCTCCAATTCCAAATATGGTCATGAAAAACCGCTTCTTATACCGCATCAGATTCCGAATCGTGGATTTCCATGTAAAATTTAGATGCCGCCAGATGATGCCAATCCGTTCCAAGAATACCCGACGTCCATTCTTAGGCGCTGGCGGCCGCATCAATACAGCAGGCTGTGCGTCTAATTCTCGATAACATGCCATGACCGTGGCAAATATGGTACAAAACATTGCAGCACCAGATGCCATTGCAGCATATTTCCAGTCATAGGGCACGAGAATCTTAGGTAAATGCTGGTACAAAATCCCGTAAGCATAGACAATAATGTATGGAAGAATCTTTTCCCCAATCAGAACGCCTAAAATACTTCCTCCGGCAGTAGCCAACAGTGCATAGCCAATATATTTGGAAGCAATCGCACCTTTGCCGTATCCAAGGGCTTTCATTGTTCCAATCGACGTACGCTGTTCTTCTACCATACGCGTCATACTGGTCAAACTGATTAACGCTGCCACAAGGAAGAACAACACAGGAAATACCCGTCCAATCGCACCAAGCCGTTCTGCATTTTCTCCAAATCCACTGTACTCAATCAAAGTGCTTCGGTCATACACGTACCACTTTGGCAGCTCAATATCTTCAATATCTGCTTCTGCTTCGGCAATTTTCTCCTCCCCGTCTGCAAGCTCGGCCTCTGCTTCTGCCTTGCCGTCCTCATATTCCTGCTTCGCTTCAACAAGCTTTGCTTCATTGGATGCGATTTCTGCCTCTCCGTCGGCAAGCTTCGCCTCCTGTCTCTTAATCTCACTCCATCCCTCATTAATCTGCTTCTGGCCTGATGATAGCTGTGCAGGCACAGACGCTAGCTCTGACTGAGCTGCCGCAAGCTGATTTTTAGTGGCGGCAAGCTGTGCCGCCATATCGTCCAACTGCTTCTGGCTTGCGTTAATCTCAGCCATTCCAGAGTTATATGCCTGCCTCTGCCCCTCAATCTTCATCATAAGCATCTGAGCCGTTCCTTCCAGCTCGGCAAGCTGCTGCGTAAGCTCAGGAGGAATCTCAACCGAACCGCCTGGCGGTGTGTCTCCCTCGGAATCACCTGGCTCATTACCGTCTCCATCACCGCCTGACGGCGTGTCTTCCTCGGAACCATCTGGTTCATTTCCATTCCCAGAATCCTCTGGCGGATTGCCACCCTCTGGCTCGTCCGATTCATCACCGCCCTCGACCGTCTCACCTGTCCGGCTGATTACTGTCCCGCCTGACTGCCTCGTTCCAGTTCGTCTGACTCCAGCCAGGCTTGTCTGAGACTTGATGGCTTCAATCTGTCCTTTTATGGCTTCAATCTGTCCAAGCACAGTCTGGTAGCTCTGTTCATCCGCCGCAAGCTGCGCCTCAAGACCGACAAGCTGCTGCCTTCTGCTGCTTCAATCTGGGCCTCTGCATCCGGCCTTGCCGCCTCGTACTGCGCAAGTCCCTGCTCATAAGCCGACTTACCGTCATTTAACTGGGCAAGACCAGAACGGTATTCAGCTAACGCAGAATCCAACTCCTTTTGTTTGGAATTCAAGGTTGACTTTGCTTCCCCAATCTGTCTCCTACCGTCCTGTATCTGTACCCTCGCATCTGCAAGCTGTCTCTCTGCATCCGCGATCTTCTCTGCCGCATCTAAAAGCTCCCTCCTGGCTTCTTCCTTCCCTTCCTCAAGCTCGGCCTTCGCCTCCTCAAGCTTCTCTTTGGCCTCGTCTTTTAAGCTGTCTTTGCGGACCACAGCCCGTTCGTCCACAAGCTCCTCCACTCTCTCAAGAACTTCCTCAATCCGTTTATCATAGGCATCGGTAAATGCCAGCAAAGCCTTCGCGCCCTCCACCTGGAGGTAGACCTCTGTGAAGACCTCCATAGCAAAGGTATCCTCCGGCACCACTAGAAACGCCTGGATACTGCCGTCCCCTACCGTTGAACTCCCTCTCCCGTAGGACAAATAGCATGGGCTGTTCCCAAGCCCCACCACCTCAAATGTATCTGTCTTTAACGTATCCGAAATCTCGTCATCCGTTCCTGACTTAAGCTCTATCTTATCCCCAATCTGAAACTCTGAATTGTCATCTGCAAGACACTCTCCCTTTTTTTCAGGAAGCCGCCCCTTGCTGACCGTCACCTGATTCATCTTCTCCTGCAAAGACATGACATGGAGAACCTGCTGCTCATCCTGGGTAGTGTAGAGAAAATCCCCACTGTACGCTCCTTCTGCATATGCAATTCCTTCCCCTTTTTCCATGACGCGGACATCCTCCTCTGTCACACCATAGGTACAGACTGCCTTGATGTCCATAAGCTGCGCCTCATCAAAATAAAAGTCCCCGCTCAGTCTCATATCCGGCTCAGCGGCACGTATACCTGAGAAAAATGCGACTCCAAGAGCAACAATAAACAGAATCGACAAAAACCTTCCTGGACTCTTTTTGATTTCCATATAGAAATCTTTTCTTGTGACCTTCTTTCTTCTTTTCGTTGTCTGATTCGTCCTATTCATCTGATCGTCCTACCATTCTATCGTTTCCACCGGCACCGGATATGGATTCCTTACGATATCCGCCACCCGTCCGTTTTTAATCTTAATTACACGGTCTGCCATAGGCGCGATTGCCGAATTATGGGTAATGAGAATAACCGTCATACCTTTTATCCGGCACGTATCCTGCAAAAGCTTCAGTATGGACTTTCCCGTATTGTAGTCCAATGCCCCTGTGGGTTCGTCGCACAAAAGAATCTTAGGATTCTTTGCCAGCGCCCTTGCGATCGACACCCTCTGCTGCTCTCCTCCGGATAGCTGCGCAGGAAAGTTATTAAGCCGTTGTCCCAAGCCCACTTCTTCCAATACTTCTCTGGCATCCATAGGAGCTTTGCAGATTTGCAGAGCAAGTTCTACATTCTCCAAAGCTGTCAGGTTCGGAATCAGGTTATAAAACTGGAACACAAAGCCAATGTCATCCCTGCGGTAAGCCGTAAGCTGCTTCTGGGAGTAGGCGGTAATATCCTGTCCGTCCACAATCACCCTTCCCTCTGACGCTGTATCCATTCCGCCCAGAATATTCAAAACCGTGGTCTTTCCCGCTCCACTCGGTCCTACCACAACGGCAAATTCTCCCTGACTAATCTGGAAGTCGATTCCATCCGCCGCCATAATCTCTACCTCTCCCATACGGTATCTTTTCTTTACTTCTTCTAATGTGACAAACCCGCCCATATATGTCCTCCGTAAAAGTGCAATTTATTTTTCTATCTTTTTTCTATAGATTTGATAATAACAATTCCATTCAAAATCATCTGCCGGTCTAAAATTTTTCGGAAAAAAAGAGCGCAATATTTCTTTGGTTTCTTCCCCCTTAAGCTCTGCTCGAAGTTCTTCTTTGATACCATTTGCTTCAAAAAAACGCTGAATTTCTTCGATACCCTCCTTAACCTTCTCTGCCTCAACAGAATAATCCATATTGTATCGCGTATCCATCTCCCATCGAGTCAATGTATCTGCTCGGTCCTCAATCCATGCGGTTAAATGGATATTTGAACCATTGTCCCTGGACATACGGACTAATTTGTAGATATCATGGGTATTAGGTACAGTGACTCCTTTACATTCCAGAAACGCCTTCAATAGCTTTTCTGTGGATTGCTGTAAATGGTAGGCCACACCGTTAAGAAATGCCTCGTCATTCCTTGGAATCCTATAGATCTCTCTTGCAAGCTCAAACTCGGTATAAGCAGACCTGAATAAACGAATATCACACATAAATTCCCTCCCTGTCAAAAACAACTATTCCCTTTTTTTCTATCTCCTCTTTTAATCGTGCTCCGACTGCATCCAAATACACAATATCTGTTTCTTCCATATATTCCTGAGGATAATTCCTGAAGCCCCGCTCCGTATCATAGCGTTCAATACAGATATCTAAATCACTAAAACTATGGCAGCCAAATTCCACACTGCTTCCAAAGATAATGGCCGCCTTTATGTTCGGTTCCTGCTCAAAACATATGACATAGCTGTGTACAAGCTGCTGCTTCAGTGGATGGATATATTGTATATTCTGAAAATGAATTCCTTCTTTCGTCTCAAAACGAAAATGTAAATCATAATTGTTATATTTCTTCAAATATCATACCTTCTTTTAAACTTTCTTCTTGTACGAAGCTATTATATCACGTATAATACCAGAATAGAAATCTAATATTTAAAAACTATACTAAAAGATACAGCCAAAGCACTGTACAATGGGAGGCGAACATATGAACACGGTAAATATATCACTTGCACAATCTGACTCTGAGCTCTATGAAATTGCCCAACTGGCGGAAGAAATCTGGCATGAACATTTTACCCCGATTATCGGTGAGGCACAGGTAAACTACATGGTTGAAAAATTCCAGTCCTATCCTGCTCTGCAAACACAGATTAAGCAGGAGGGTTATGAATACTATCAGCTATACAGCTCACACACCTTTGCCGGCTATATAGGCATTCATCCAGAGGATGACGCGCTGTTTTTAAGCAAGCTCTACATAAAAAAAGACTGCCGCGGTCAGCATCTTGCGACAGCAGCCTTAAATTTCCTGATTGAGCTGTGTAAAAAGAGGGGGCTTAAGAAAATATGGCTGACCTGCAACAGACATAATAACAACACGCTGGCAGTCTATGACCATCTGGGCTTTGTAATCACCGACGAGCAGGCCGCGGATATCGGAAATGGTTTCGTGATGGACGATTATATACTAACCTATACCTTAATGGACACAGTCCACCAGCCCCGCTAGGGGCATGTATTGTAGTGTGCCCTTGGGTATACATTGTAGAACAAAGGCCATGACAAAAGGAAGGCCCATCAGCTAAGCTGAATAAGCCTTCCTCAATACGTTAAATATCATTCTGGGCTCTTCTGGCTTCTTCCCTGTCCTCTTTCGAGAAATTCATCTGGAATTCCTCCGTCTGCTTTGCCGCCGTCTCATCATCTGGGTCCCAGCCTTCCAGCTTCGTGGCATGGACCCCATACTTCTCAAACAAGGCAAACAGCTTCGTCAGCCTCTCACGGAAATCCTCATATCCAAGACATTCTTTTTTGCACCACCCAACTTCCGCCAAAGCCGCGAACCTTGGCCAGCACAGTTCCTCCAGCCTCTCATTGTCTCTTATAAACTCTGTCCAGACCAGACATTCCATCCCCAATACAGAAGCCTCTCCATGCTCGCCAAATTCTGCTGGGGCAGTCTCAAGGTCATACATATCCTTCAAAGAATGCATTCCATAAGGATAATCACAATAGCAATTCTCTACCATTGCAAGAATTGCCGTTCCTCCCTTATAAAGATGGGCCTGAATCTGGTTATCCTTATCCTCTGTCCATAACTGCACTACAACCCCTTTGTCCAGGTTGCCCCCATAGACCGCCTCATTCCAGACAATGGGAATTCGTCCCTTTGATTGCAGATAGGAAGCGATTCGATTACAGAAATACCCCTGAAGCTCCTGAGCATTCTTAAGCCCTTCCTCCTTCATACGCTTTTGACAGTTCTCACATCCATTCCAACGCTCCTTGGGCGCCTCGTCGCCCCCGATATGAAAATATTTTCCTGGGAAAAGGTCCATAAGATCGTCCAGAAGCTTCTCTATAAATGTAAACGTCTCCTCCCTGCCTGCGCAGAACAACTCCTTGAATATCCCTGCCTTCATACCTACCTCAACAGGCTGGCCAAGGCAGGACAGGTTGGGATATGCCGCCAGAATTGCCGTCACATGTCCGGGCATGTCAATCTCAGGCACCACCTCAATCCCAAGCTCTTTGCAGTAGTCAACAATATCCTTGACCTCATCTCTGGTGTAATACCCGCCTGACTTCTGGTCAGAGTGGTAGTTTCCAAAATGATCCCCCGCCCGCACAGAGCCAATCTCATGAAGCCTGGGATAGCATTTGCTCTCAATCCTCCACCCTTGGTCATCCGATATATGCCAGTGGAAATGATTCAACTTAAACTCTGCCGACATCCGAATCATCTTCTTCAACTCATCTACAGAAAAATAATGTCTTGCGCAATCAATCTGGAATGAACGGTAGGAATATGCCGGTCCGTCCTCAATCTCCATACAGGGCAGGTCCTCCCCATATATCATCCTCAACTGCTCTAATGTGGTACGGGCATAGAAAAACCCTGTCTTTCCGCTGCCATCAATCAAAATCTGTTTTGGTGAAATATAGATGCGGTATTCTTCCACACCCAATTGGGGACAGAGCCTCTCCTTTACCGGAACCTCCGATGGCGCTGTTCCTTCTGTAAGCTTCATTTTTCTTGGTCTAGGTATCATAATTATTCTCCTTCTCTATTGGTCCATTGCCTTGCAGCACAAGTAACCTACCACCCTTCCTCTGAGTGTATCCAATATTTTAACAACTGCTGTTCATAATTCTCCGGCCGCTTCCTCCATTCGCTGGGTGACACGCCCGTAACCTGCTTAAAGTTCCTGTTAAATGTTGACAGCGTCGTAAAACCACATTTCCCCGCAATATCCGCCATGGACTCATCCGTATTCTTCAGATAATTGCATGCTGTCTGAACTCGCACCAGATTAATATATTCCAACGGTCCCATATGCATATATGTAGAAAAAACTCTCCGGAAATGAGTCTCACTGATATGGCACCATTTTGCAAGCTCCTCCACCTTCAAAGGCTCCATATAATGAAGCGTAATGTAATCCAGCGCCCTCGAAACAGGAATCGTAATCTTCCCGCTTATCTCTACCGGACCTTTATCATCAGGATTCTCCCTTGCGATACACACCAGAAGCGCCACCATAAGACCTTTGGCCTCCTCCAGATAAAATTCCTTTGTGTCCCGCATAATATCAAGGATTCCCCGAACCATCTTCGCAATCCCCGGAGCCTCCTCAATCCCCCTGAAAATCGCCTGAGAGTTAATCCTGTGAAGAAGATATTTCATACGCTTTACGTTGCCGCCCTTCTGATACAGCTCGTCCAGAAGCCCCTCCACATCCACAAACACATACTCCCATTTGCTGACCGTCCCTGGGTCGCTGTTGGTCGTATGAGGATAGTTCTTAGGAATAATCGAAATCTCTCCCCCTGTATACCGATAGTCTCTCTCCCCCAAAGTAAGCGTTCCTTCCCCCTCATAGCAATACCCAATCTCCAGGTAATTATGGAAATGCAGATAATCAATATCCCGCCCGTATGTCTGTACCCATCTCTGGCCAAGCAACGCAAGGAGCGGACTTCCCTCTGGCATCCTGTAATACCTAAATTCTATCTTTGGTTTTCTTTTCTTAGACATAATATGTGTTTCTCATCTCTCATCTTTCCATACCTTATTTTATATTTACTTTACCAATCTATTTCTTTTCCGTCAACCTATTTTATTTTTATACTCATATCCACACAGAAAAAGATTTTTTATGCCATCTTATGTTTTTCTTAAGAAATTTTATAAACATTTCCAGTTTTTGACATACTTGTGTCACAATTACATTATATAATAAACTCATCACTTAAAAGAAGACGGTAGTTGTACTTCACATTACATACAGTAGAGCATACCCAAGGGGCACACCATAATATATGTCCTTTACGCATGGGAACTTTGTTCAGTAAGGTATGATTACCGGACTTCGACTAACAATTAGTTAAAATTTAGATAGATTTTTTCATCCCCCTCCAGAGACCTATGCAAATGCATAGGTCTTCTTCCTTTTACGAACCTTCGGAAGATATATTCATTTGCCGCACTCTCCAGCCTGTCATCCAGCTTCTTAAGACTGACTGCCCCATATTTTCTCTCAAGAGCCTTTTCAAGCAAATAATCACAGATTCGGGGATTCTTTGGAAGCAAAGGTCCATGGAGATATGTTCCAATCACATTTTTGTAAATCACTCCCTCATAGCCGCTTCTTCCGTCATTGCCAGCGCCGTACAATACCTTGCCCAAGGGCCGATATCCATTAATATAAGTGCGTCCTCTATGGTTCTCAAACCCCACCACCGGAAGCTTGGACAGCTCGCTTTCAAGAATAATATTTCCAATCAGCCGCCCCTCATCCTGCTCTGTATAAATATTCAGCAGCTTCAGCCCCTCTATTACCCCCTCGTCTGTCTGATAATATTTCCCAAGAAGCTGATAGCCGCCGCAGACTGCTATCACAACGCCCATATCCTCCACATAGTCCTGAAATCTTTCCTTTATCTTCTTAAGCTCTTTACAGACAATCCTCTGCTCCCTATCAGAGCCTCCTCCAAGGAGAATGATGTCAAGTTTTGAAAAATCAATGCTGTCTCCCATATTAAACTCTATGGTTTCTGCCTGGATGCCGCGCCACAGACATCTGCGCATCATACACGCAATATTCCCCCGATCTCCATAAAGGTTCAATAAATCCGGATAGAGATGCCCGATTGTAATTTTCATATCTGGTGTTCTTCTCATTTCTTGTCCTCACATGATGTATCATAATATTCTGATTGGATATCTTAACATATGCGCTTCAAAATATTTTGGGTATGAAACAACGCCGTATAATTCACCAGCACATACAGATTCCTGCTTCCCTTCTCTATGTATCTGCTTACCGCCTTCTCTACATCTGGCTCAAGCTCTGACGGAATTCCTGCATATTTCAGCCTCAGCATCAAATCCTTGCAGCGGATTCCACTGACCGTAACAGAGCCTGCCTCCATCCCTTTAAGCCTTTCAAAATCAACGTCCCACAGCCAGGAAATATCCGCGCCGTCCTGGTCATTGTCGTTAATGACAACCACCAACTCCTTTGGTGCTTCATCCTGCATCATCACGTCAATATTCTGGTTGAAGCCGGTGGGATTCTTCGCAAGATTCAGCAAAACTCTTGAATTCCTTATCCAAAATTCCTCCATCCGCCCATTTTTAGGATTAAAATCTGCAAGCGCCTCCTGAAAATGCTCTGCCTTCACTCCTGCTGTCCGAAGCCCTGCGTATGATGCCAGGATATTGTATACATTATAGAAGCCTTTCTGGTCTGAATGGAAGCATCTTACGCCTACCGTAAACCTAATCCCATCCCCAATCTCAACATTCTGCCCGTCAAACTTTATAGGGGGCCTTCGGAAGCCGCATTGAGGGCAGCAGTAATCGCCAAGCTGTCCGTAATGATAGAATTCATACCCAAGCTGTGTGCCGCATAATCTGCAGAAACGCCCCTCCCGCGTCTCACAGGCAGAGCTCTTTATATTTACAGGCTCACTAATTCCGTAAGTGACATAATCGCTGCCGCTGTCCATGACAAGAAACGCCGACAGGGGATCGTCCCCATTGAAGATAACCTTCATCTGAGGAGCAGCCTGCATCCCATGTTTCAGGATATCTATAATGGTGTCAATCTCCCCATACCGGTCCAACTGATCCCGAAACAGATTCGTAAGAATCATATAATTGGGGGTAAAATGTGGGAACACTTCTCTGGTTGACGCCTCGTCAATCTCGATACAGGCATAATCCGCCTTCAAAGTTCCGTCTCCTTCTGCCCCCAGGACAAATGCTGCCACAACGCCATTTAACATATTCGAGCCTGTGCGGTTACAGATGACCCGCTCTCCCTCCGTCTGAAGCGCTGCGCACAGCAGATTATTCACTGTAGTCTTTCCGTTGGTCCCACACACTACAAAAACTGCCTTTCTCACCTGCCCTGCAAGTTCACGTAAAACAGACGGACAGATCAGAAGGGCGATCTTCCCTGCCCATGTTACTCCCTGCCTGTGGAAGATATGGACGCATATCTTTTCTGTAATTTTCGCTGCCCAGACAGCAAACATTCTGCGTAATCTCATAATTACAGTGATTCCTTTGCCTTTCGTATTTTTTTTCATTCTAACACAGGTATATGTGATTCGTATTTGTAAATCTCATGCGATTTCGTCACATAAGTAATGAAAAACAATCACAGTCATCCCTAATATATAGAAATTTATTAAAATAGGTATTCCCTCATGGCAGGTAAATGTGTTATAATATAGAGCATGCAGCGGTGGTCGAGTTGGCTGATGGCATCTGCCTCGAAAGCAGAAGAGCCGCAAGGCTCCGGGGGTTCAAATCCCTCCCGCTGCGTTTTTTTCTTTTCTGACAGGATTTATCCTGCATTTCGGCAGAATCGTACATATCACAACCGTCGTTGCCAGTATTCCCGCCAAGCTTCCAAGCATTCGTGAATCCGCATAATAGAGCGGATGGTTCAAAAGGGCAAGGAACGCCTGCTGTTTTTCATCAAAGAGCTGCACAAAGAACTGGAAATCTGACCATGCAGTCGGTACATAGTCATCGGAAAAGCCCACGCTTAAAAGCAACAGAGCGCATACGCCTGCAAAACCCGTGACAGGCACCAGGAACATAAGCATTTCCGGCAGCACTTTCCCTATACATTTTAAAAGATAAAGCAGCATTACCCAGAGGGGCAGATATAAAAGAAGTCTTCCGATTCCCAGATACAAGTCACACTCTGAGCTCCATCCCTTTCCTTCTGGAAGAATCCCCGTCAGACGCTGCCGTACCACCGACAAAGGAATACCCGCCGCTTCAATGCGGATGCAGGGGTACGTCCTTCCCTTCTTTCCTTGCAGCATACACAACTGGCCTTTTGTATCCACAATCCCTCGCACAATGTATGTGTTTCCTCCCATTGTTACCTGCTCTCCCGTCACCTCATAGTCTCCGAACAATGAATCCGCCGTCTTTTTGCTGAGCACGCACCCTTTCTCGTCACTGTCCGTCACATATGCTCCCGCCATCAGCCTGTAGGGTGTGACCAGATTCATGTTGCCCGCAGTCTCCACCAGCTTTACCTTACTTTCACGCCCCAAATCCTTGTTTTTCAAAATCTTTCCAGTTGTCTCCCGAAACAGCGCGATATCCTGTATTTCCCGCTTTGCGTCATCGGAAGCATTTTCCCAGAAGCTCTTAATCTGCTCTCTTGTCAGTATATTCTCCGGATAGTAGAAGCCGCTCTGTCCCTTAAGCTTAGTCAGCCTGACATAGAACCCTGCCTCTGCTCCGATTACGCAGCCAAGCAAAGCCAATAGAAAAAATCTTACCAGATATGGCCTTATTCGCTTATACGTACTCTGTCACCTTCTTTCACATATTTGTTGGATTCTGTGATGAGCTTTGCCTCCTTTGGCAGATTTGTTTCCACGGCAGCCGAACGGTCATCTTTTTCAAGAACCGTAACATTGACCTTCACGGCAGTATAGGATTCCCCCAGAACACTGGGCTTCATCTCTGCAATCAGTACATAACTGCTTCCTGCCGCCTCACGAAGGGCTGACAGGGGAATCAGCATGTCATAGCTGTTCTCCCACTTCTGGCTGTACTGATAGGTCAAACTTGTTCCCACACGGTAGGAGCCTTCTGGAAGTTCTGCGTACCAGACGTATCTTCCTTCTTCGTTCTGAGCGATTCGCTCAATCTCAAGTGTCTTAGGCTTCGTCTCTCCCTGGAACACCGCCTCAATCTCGTCTCCTGCCTTAACCGCTGCGATTTTATCGTCCGGAATAAGGCCGCACGCTTCCATACTTCCAACCACCAGAACAATCTGTTCTTCTCCTGTCGTAATACTTCCTTCTGCAGCTTGAACAGTTTCAAATACCCCGTCAGCCTGAGACGTTACAATCCCTCCTGCTTCCTTCAGCGCGGAAATCTTATCCATTTCATTCTGTAATGCGGTAAGCTCTACCTGCATCTCATTTAGCGCCATCTGGGATGCATTCTGTGCTATTGCATCGTTTGCCTGGCTGTTGGCATCGTCCTGCTGTGCAATCTGATAGACGCCCTGAGCCGTCTGGTACGCCCGTTCAGCCGCCTTAAGCGCAGCGTAGGCCCCATCCATGTCAGACCTTAAGCGTTGCTTTTCTTCTTCCAGCAAAGACTCATCCTCCTGGGACTCAGAGGGGAGCCTGGCCGCTACTCGGTCATACTGATTCTTTGCCTCCTGATAATTATTCTGCGCTTCTGTAAGCGCATCCGCCGCCTCCTCAAGTGAAAGCCCTGCCTGGGCGGTTGCCGGCGTCCTTGCCTGAGCTAACCCTGAAAGCCTCTGCTGCTCCATGCGGTATCTAATCTTTTCTATCTCTTGTGCCTGCTTTGTCAGCCTCTCCTCCAGAAATCCTAAGTCAAACTGGAGTATTCCTTCGCCTGCCTGTACGGTACTGCCCGTATCTTTCAAGATATCCGCCAGCTTCTGTCCCTTTGGCAAGGACTGATAGACCTTATCCTTAGCGCAGATACTGCCTTCTCCCTCAAATTCCTCCACAAGACTGCCGCGGCTGACTCCTTCTGTCTTAACCTTTGCCACAGTCATGGAAGCCGCGCCGCGGGCAATCAGTGTACAGCAAATCATGGTGATAAAAAATGATAAGATTATTTTTAATATTTTTCTTTTCATAATCACTCCTTAAGCCCCGATGCCTCAATCCCTTTCTGTAGATAATCCCTTCCCCACATGAAACCAAGTACAGCCGGCAGAAGCATCACCACAGACGCAGCAAAGGCCACGCTCATCTGCTCTGTCGTAATCTCCGGAAGATACAGAGAAAGAGGAAACTTCGACTTTGTTCTCAAAAATGTCATTGGCGCCTCCATCCCGTTCCAATATTCCAGGAAATTCAAAATCAATGCGGCTATGATTCCTGGGCTGCCAAGAGGAATCCCTATTCTCAGAAAGCATATAAATTCTCCTGCTCCGTCCATCCTGGCTGCCTCAAACACTTCCCTTGGAATTGCCCGAAAGAATTTTTCCATAATAAATACCGGAAATGTGGAGAAAATTGCCGGAAAAATTACCGCCAGATGTGTATCCAGAAGGGCCAGCTTTGACAACACTAGATAGCTTGATACCATTGTCACCTGAAAGGGCATGACCATCAGAATCATATAGAGAAGAAACAAAGGCTTTCTTCCCCGAAACTCGTATCTGGCAAATGCCCATGCCGCCATAGTCCCTACAATGGTCTGACCAAGCAGGATCGAAAACACCTGTTTGACCGAATTCCAAAACATCACAAAAAAATCCGGAGAATCCAGCAAAAGCTCTACATAAGGCTTTAACGTCGGATACACAGGGAGAAGCCTTGCTGACAGCTTCTCCATATTCCCTCCTAAGACTGCGCCGTAGGCCTCCTTCATTTCCTGGGGGCCCATAAGTGAGTTTAAGACCATCATAAACACAGGCAAAATCATAATCAGCCCTAGGGCGCATAAGATTACATATATGGGGATTGATTTTCTCCACTTCATTCTTTAGTCTATCTCCTGCTTTTCATTCCAGTGTTCCAGTATATACAAAAGAATACTGACTGCTGCTGCCATCATGACTGCCGCCGCACTCATTTTCTGGATATCCAGCTTCGTGAACCAGTTATTAAAAAGATGCTGTAACATATATATGCTTTCATGGGGATAATCTCCGGCAATTAGATATGCCTCCCGAAATACCCGAAATGCATTGACAAACGACAGCACGCCAATCATGACGATTCCTGACTTCATCTGGGGCAGAGTAATATAGAAGAAACACTCTTTATTGCCTGCCCCGCTGACCTTTGCCGCTTCATACTGCTCCTCACCTATCCCTGAAAGGGCTGCAATCCACAGCACAACATCATAGCCCAGGTTCTTCCATATATAAGAGAACACCAGTATCCAGAACGACGCCCTTGTATTCATCCAGTCCATTCCATGGAGATGGACAAGCTCCAATACCTCATTCAGAAGTCCATTTCCATGGAACATGATTTTCCAGAATACTACCAGGGACGCTACTGGTACAGCCATAGGGAGAAGAAACACTGTCTGGAAAAGCGCCTTTCCCGTGGGGATATGATACAGCAGCAGCGCAGCGCCGAAAGACAAGGCCAAAAGCAGCGGAAGACAGATGCTTAAGAACTTTAAGGTATGCAAAGCCGCCTGTTGAAACGCCTTATTTTCCAGTACGTCCTGATAATTCGTAAGTCCTACAAATGTATTTCCCACAGCCTTAAAGAAAGAGCGGCGTATTACGTCAGCAAAGGGGATCAGCACAAACACCGCCGTTCCCACAAGGCTGGGGAGTAAAAAAAGATATGCTGTTCTATTCCGCAAGGTAAGTGTCCACCTTCTGACAGATTGCTTTTGCAGTTTCTTCCACAGACTGTTTCTTGCTGTAACAGTTTTCCATTTCCATAAGGACTGTATTTGCAACCATATCGTCCATCATAAACGGTACATTCAGCCCCTCTATCATCTGTATCAGCCCTTCTACTTCATCTCTTACAGGATACATAGCGCCTATTTGTACATCTTCTCCGGTTTCCGGATTGCGTGCGCCGGTACTGATACTCAAATTCTGGGCCTCAGAGGTCTCCACATATTCTGCCATATAGGAAAGAGCGCTCTTAAGAACTGGAAAACCATCTGAATTGTCAGCCTTCTGGACATCTTCGTCAAACAGACACTCAATAAATTCTGCCGCCAAATCCTGCTGTTTAGAAGAAGCGTTAATACCTGCAATTACCTGTGGTATATAATATTGCTTCAAGCTCTCTGGCATCTTTGCGCTGTCTCTTGCCAGCGTGTATGGAACCATGGTTGATATCAGACCGTTAATTTCTTCAATCATCACAGGATCATTCCTTAACCCCATACCAGAGCTGAAACGAGTATTCATCTGATTCCAGACGCCTGACGAAAATTCTTCTTCGATAACCCCTGTATTTTGTATCTCGCACAGCTTCATCCAGTCATCCAGAAACTGTGCAAGCTTTTCTTCATCCAAACCGCCCTGCTCATTCATAAGGTCTTCGTAAAAGGTATTGAATAAGGTCATTCCCGCAAGGTCGTGGGTCGTGGTTCCAAACAGCCTCTCTGTGGGATTCTTCTCCAGATAACTATGGAAAGCATCCGGATTCTGACAGGCATCTGCCTTTGCATCCTCCCCGAAGATAACTGGCAGGCTGACTCTTGCCGGAATTGCATATATCTTCTCTGAAAGAACGGCTGTATTACCCACCACATTCATTAGAACGCCTTTTTGGGACAAACGGTCCGCCAAATCCGATAAATCCATAAGAATCCCTTTTTCCATATAGGACGTTATAGGCAGTCCATCCAGAATCAGGACGTCAGCGCCTCCTTTGTTCAAAAGCTCCGCATTCAGCGTACGGATGGCTTCAGATGCAGGCGTATCTTCACTTCCTTTGGCAGTATGGTAATCTACCTTGACTTCTGGGTGCATATTCTGAAATACATAAATCGCCTGGGATACAGTCTGGTTTTCCTTTAGACCGTAGATGCTCAGTGTTTCGTCTCTGACAGCCTTTACATTTTCGTCATACTGATAGCACATCAGCCTCTCGCCGCCTCCGGAAATGCTGTACAGTCCATAGAATTCATTGTCATTTCCGCAAAGAAAGCTAATCAGATATGCCGAATCCATACTCATCAATACGCCTGTCCCGTCCATTACCGTCTCCACGATACTGCCCTGCTCTGTAATCCTCTGAATTCCTTTGGAGTTTACGAGATACCAGATTCCATCTTCTGCCGGCACAAGCATCGACTCCTCAAGCTCTTGCTTTACCTCCACATCTTTCGTTTTTTCCAAATTCTCTATATCGTAGAAATCAATACTCTTTCTATTCTTTCCGAAAATCGCAATACTCTGGTCTGATATCCCCATCACATTCTGGTGGTCTGATAGGACGGGGACGGGCTGCGGTATCTCGGATACCTTCTTTTCATCCTTGTAGAATTGCACCATTCCGTCCATACTCGCAAGGATCATGGTTCCGTTTTCCATTACCGCCATGTCCACGATTAGCTCTGTCCAGCCTTCTTCGTTTACTTCCAGACACGGCCCTGGAGTACAATCTTGCGCAGTCCCGTCTCCTGCATCTTTTAAAATGTGCTGCCCGTAGGGAACATCCTCTGAAGCGGGAATTGCCATTCCGTATATTCCCCCGTCTTTTCCTAAATAGATATGTTCAATCGGAAGTCCAAGCCTGTCACGGGCGTCCGTCATCCAGACAACGTCTCCTAAATCCGCCCATGTTTCATTCTGATAGCTGTAAATATGGTAGCCACTCTCATTTTGAGTATAGAGTTTTAGCTCGTTTTCCTGGTTTATGATTCCGACTGCTTCTCCTGCCCCTTCCGGCAGAGCGATTTCCTGTTCTACATAGCGTCCCTTTGCAGAAACATTACCGTCTTTTTCGCCTTCCTTATCACTGTGCTTCCCGCATCCGGCGCTAAGCCCTGCTGTGAGCGCTACAGCCATGAGAAGGCTGATTATTTTTTTCATTTTCATAAGCATTACTCCTTATATTGGTTTTCCATATTATCATACCAGCTAAATCTTAGAAAATCTTTGAGGACCTTATGAAATTTTTAAAGATTTTTTTGAGATTTTCATGGTATAATAGGGAAAATTTATTGTTATTGAAAGGTAGAAGGGATGTTGAAATCATGCGGATTTTAATTATTGAAGACGATGAACAGCTCTGTGAGACTTTGCAATTACAGTTTGAACATCATGGAATAGAATCGGACTGTGTCCATAGCGGACTTGATGCACTCTATTATGTTATGCAGTCAGTCTATGACCTGATTATTTTAGACCGGATGCTTCCTGGTATGGATGGAATTGCCCTGCTTAAGATTATCCGTGAGAATAACGTTCATACCCCCATCATCCTGGCAACGGCTGTGGATTCTGTGGAGGAGCGGATTGCCGGACTGGACAACGGGGCGGACGATTATCTTGTGAAGCCCTACGATATCGGTGAGCTGCTTGCCAGAATCCGCGCCCTGTGCCGCCGTCCAGATACTCTGGAGGATAAGAGAACCCTAACTTTTGAAGACTTGGAATTTTCCCTAGCAAACCTTGAGCTCTCCCTTAAGGGTACGGCTTCTGTGGATACAAAACTTCATCTCTCCCGCCGAGAAGCCGTTCTGCTTGAATATTTTCTCCTTCATCCCAATCAAACGCTGGCCCGTCAGCTTATTTATACGCGGGTCTGGGGGCCTGACGGGGAGGTGGAGGACGGGAATCTGGATACCTACATCTATTATCTTAGGAAACATCTGCGTACCATAAAAAGCAGAGTTCATATCCAGACTGTCCATGGAATCGGCTACAGACTGGAGGCAGAAAAATGATACAGAAACTTCGCAGGCGCCTGACCCTTCTTTTTGCCATCCCTACCAGTCTAATCTTATCGGTGATACTCTGCGTTCTTTTCCTCTGGCAGTCCTCCATAACCAAGAATGAGCAGATGGTATCCCTGCAGAATCAGATTCTAAATCTGACCTACCAGCTTGAAGGTGCATATTTCTTCTCGGACGACTGGCTTGCAAGCTTAGAGCAGGACCACAGCCTAATCATCCATATCGAAGAGAATATGATTCCTCTGTTCTTCTCCGGCTCCTGGGCGCCTCGTACAAAAAGAAGCACTTTGATTGAACTGGCCAAAGAACAGGCGCGCAAGGAGCATATAGATACCTCCATGCGTCCCTATTCCTCCACCATACAAAAGTCTTCCATTTTTACTGTACAAGGCAAAAATCATGATATTTATCAGGGAACCGTGGTCATTCTTGCAACAGAAGACGGATTCCGCTCTCTGACCCTCCTTTGCGACATTACGCAGATAAAACGCCAGGAATCCTTAAAGCTTCTGTTCTTCCTGATCTTGGACATATTGGGAATTCTGGCCCTTTTTCTCGTGAGCCGTTTTGTGGCCGCAAAAGCTGTAATGCCGGTTGCCGAATACCATAGGAAACAGACAGATTTTATCGCCGCCGCCTCTCATGAGCTTCGTTCTCCCCTGGCTGTGATTCAAAACTGTGCTACCACTAGCCTGTCCATGCCTGAACAGACAGAGAAAATGAACCGGCTCATCCTAAGTGAATGCAGCCGTTCGGGAAACCTAATTAAGAATCTTCTCTGGCTGACCCATGCTGACACAGAAAAAAAGCCACAGAAAATGGAGCCTGTGGAAATCGACCTTCTGCTTCTTCACCTGTTTGAAGCCTATGAGCCTCTCTGTAATTCAAAAAATATTCGGCTTTTACTTACGCTGCCGGAAGATATGCTTCCCTCTATAACCGGCAATGGTCCATGTATCCAACAACTATTTTCTATTTTTCTTGATAATGCCATCGCATATGGTTGTGAAGGTATGGGAGATTCCTGTAGTCAAAAGCCTTTCATTGAAATTAAGGCCCAGATAATAAGAAAGATGCTTTACGTCTCCGTCTCGGACCATGGCGTGGGGATACCGGATGAACAGAAAGCTGTGATTTTCGACCGATTTTACCGAAGTGACGCCTCGCGGAAGGAAAAAGAACATTTTGGACTGGGACTTTCCATTGCGCATTCACTGGCAAAACAGTTAGGGGTAAAGATTAAGGTTTTGGATACCCCAGGCGGGGGCTGTACCTTTCAGGTGGGATTTGGAATATAACCGCTGGTTAATTTTAAGAAGAAAAAATAGACAATATCTCAATGGTTCTTTCTGTCTCATACTGCTATACTCAAAGAGTATAAAGAGGACCCAAAAGGAAATAAGAAACAGGAGGATAAATACCATGAAGATTAACGAAATCATCCGTAAAAAGCGACTCGAAAAAGGCTACACCCAGGAGCAGATTGCTTCTTTCCTGGGAGTCTCCCCGCCGGCAGTCAACAAATGGGAAAAGGCAAGCTCTTACCCTGATATCACTCTTCTTCCCCCACTGGCACGGCTGTTGGGCACAGACCTTAATACCCTACTTTCCTTTCAGGAGGAGCCCACAAAGGAAGAAATCGAACATTTTATAAATGAACTTGCTTCTGCTGCCGAGACAGAAGGCATTGACCATGCGTTTCGTATGGCCCTTGACAAATTTCACCAGTACCCCGCAAGCGACAGCCTGCTGCTTCATACGACGCTGGCTCTCGAAGGGCTTATACTCACCCACGTCGGAAGTACCAAAGATAATCCATATATGGATACCATAGAAGATTTATATAGACGGGTTTCAAAAAGCAATGACAAAGAAGTGGGGAATCTAGCAAAATCCATGCTAATCTCAAAACATATTGGGCGAAAGGAGTTTGAAGCCGCCGAAAAATTACTGAAGGAGCTGCCTGATAAAAAAGATGCATTTGACAAAAGACAACTAAACGCCAATCTCTATCTAGCACAGGAGGAGTGGGCAGCGGCCGCACAACTAATTGAGCAGAAAATACTGTCTGAAATCACCGTTGTAGTATCTTCTCTGTACACGCTGGCAGAAATCGCCTTCAAAGAGAACCAGATATCAGATGCCGAAAAACTGACCGATATTGCCAAACAGACTACAGGGCTCTTTGACTTGTGGGAATGTAACGCACACATTGCAGATTTCCTACTTGCCGTAGCCAAAAAGGACACCGACAGAAGCCTTGACGCCCTGCGTAAGCTCATTACGACTCTTGACAAAGAATGGAAGCCAAAGGAGTCTGTCCTGTACCGCCATCTTTCATTCAAGGATACGAATAAAGGGACAGGAATCGGACAAATGATGCGTCTTGGAATTGTGAGTGAACTGGAAAATCCGGAAAACCACGCCTATGATTTCCTGCGTGATCATCCGGATATACAGAATCTACTTGGAAAATACCGTTAGGAATTCCTTGAGATATTCCTCCATAGAGCGGTTCATCTCATTAGAAAAGTCCGACTCATACTTTCTTTTCCAGAAAGCCTCCATCCACTCGTCATAGCCCATGCCTGACGTTCTTCCCTCAAACATGGCGCGAATCTCCTGACCGCTCTTATCCTGGTAGTCATTCTCGCAGACGATATCGGAAAGAGCGAATCTTTCCGGCTTCTTCCTCTCCTTCTGCTGGTCTGTCGGATACCCAAAGACCAGCATACATGCCGGATATACGTAGGAGGGAATGCTTAAGAGCTCCTTTATATCTTCTGCATTTTCCATTACGTCTCCTATGTAGCATGAGCCGATTCCAAGGCTCTCAGCGGCTGTCACGGAATTCTGGGCGGCAATCACGGCATCCTCACAAGCCAGCATAAGGTCTCCTGGGCCGGGTCTGCGCGGCTCTAAGCCTGCCTCCCTGTAAAACGAAAGCCATTTCCGGCAATCTGCACAGAACACAAGCACCATCTTTGCTTTTGCTATAAATGGCTGATGATCGCAAAGCTCTGCCAGCCTCTCCTTTTTGCTCTGGTCCGTAATATCGAGTATCGTATACAAAATCTGGCATCCCGCAGTTGGCGCCTGCAGAGCAGCATTTAGAATCATCTCTCTGTCTTCTTTTGAAATCTCTTGCTCAGTATATACACGCATGGATTTTCTTGCGTACAACCCTTTTATAATCTCATTCATCAACTCGACTCCTAATTACATGCCCTTGGACATTTCTTCGCAAACCTTCATTGCCTCAAAAACTGCACTCCTAAAGCCCAGCTCCTCCAACACGCGGACTGCTTCGATTGTCGTTCCTGCCGGAGAACATACCATGTCCTTTAACTCGCCTGGATGCTTTCCTGTTTCCAGTACCATCTTCGCACTTCCAAGGACAGCCTGGGCGGCAAACTGATAAGCCTTGGGCCTTGGCATTCCGCCGGAAACCGCCGCATCAGCCATAGCTTCAATCATCATAAATACATAAGCAGGTGAGCTTCCGCTTACGGAAACTACAGTGTCCATCAGACGCTCAGGAACAATCTCCACACGGCCAAAGCTCTCCAGGAGGGTGCACACATATGCAGTCTCCTCCTCTGTCATATACTCGTTGGGGCATGCCGCCGTCATCCCTTCTCCCACCATTGCAGGCGTGTTGGGCATTGTCCGAACGATTTTAACGTTCTTGCCAAACTGCTCTGCCAGCCAGGCAAGTGTCTTACCCGGCGCAATGGTAATTACAATCTGATTGTCACGAATGTCATCGCGAATCTCATGGATTACATCCTCATAAAACTGAGGCTTCACGGATAATACGATGACCTCCGCCTTCTCAACCACCTCTTTGTTGCTGTCGGTTACGTGGATTTTGAACTGTGACTTTACCTTCTCTCTTCCCGGCGCAAATAAATCAGCGCCGATCATTTCATCTGCTGAAATAATCTGCTTCTTGATGATTCCTCCCATAATAGCTGACGCCATGTTACCGGTTCCGATAAATCCTAATTTCATATGAAACACCTTCCTTATTTTTTGTATACAAATAAATAATTTGTATACAATTTTTATTTATACTGACTATAACATGGGATTTGCCTTAAGTCAACCTGTTTTTAAGAATTCCACACAGTCCCGATTCCGGCCTTGACTGCCTTGTCGTAGATTTCCCTTGCAGCCACCAAATCCTGGGTTGCAACGCCCACCGACTTAAACACAATAATCTCGTCATCATTTTCACGCCCTGTCAGCTCACCCTTGATCACCTTCCCCAAATCGCCGGTAAAATCCTCCTTTGTAATCGTGCCATCCTCCAGCGGAATCAGGATGTCGCCTGCCTCAGACAACACCGCCTCCTCTGAATCAAAATAAATCTTGGATGCCCGTCTCAAGATAGCAGGGTCCATCTCCTGCATATGATGTTGATAGGAGCCAATACAACTGACGGTAGCCCCTTTCTTGATCTTCTTCCCATCAAACACAGGTTTTTCTGCCGGAGTTGCGGTTATTATAAGGTCCGCGTCTTCGATTGCCTCATCCGAGGATGCCGCCGGTATAAGCTTGACACCGTAATGTGCCATCTCTTTACCCATCTGCTCTGTAAATGCCTTCGTCCGTTCATAATGCAAGCCGCAGATTCGCACCTCCTCAAGCTTTCGGGCTTCCAGCATTGCTTCAAGCTGAGCCGCCCCCTGACCGCCTGTCCCAATCAGCGCGCCTACCTTACACTCCTTCTTTGCCAGAACGTCGAAAGCCGCCCCTGACGCCGCGCCGGTGCGAATCTGCGTCACATAGCTTCCGTCCATTAAGGACTGTACAACTCCCGTCGTTCCGTCAATCAACATAACCTGGGCAGGCAACGCAGGCAAGCCCTGGTCAATATTGTGGGGGAACACGTTGACAATCTTGAGAGAGGCGGCAGCCATCTCCTCTACGTAAGCCGGCATAAACAGAAAACAGCCATCATGTACCGGCGCCTGGATATTGGTGCGAAGGGGAGCGTTGCATTTCCCATCCACCAACAACTGAAAGGCTAACTTGTTCGCTTCTATTGCATCCCTCATTGTAAATACTTTGCTTATATCCTCTCTTGACAAAAGTAACATGGTTTTTCCTCCTTGTTAATACACATGATTTTCCAAGTAGGTTTACTATAGCAAAAAATGATAGTTCAGACAATAGCATTGAATCAAATTTGGTTGCTCATTTCAAACTTTTATAGTATGATGAACATGAATGTCAGTCATAATATTATACCAGTTTTATTTTTAACAAAATGGAGGAACCCTCATGACCGAAAAGACCGTATCCCTTGCCACACAGGCATACGATAAGATAAAAGAAAATATCCTGAATCTGACCTATCCCCCCGGCATGCCCCTCACTGAAGCCATGCTGGCCACAGAGCTTGGCATGAGTCGAAGCCCCATACGGTCAGCCATCCAGATGTTACAAACAGAAGGGTTAATCGTATCCGACTATTACAAGTCCATGACCGTACGGGAGATTACCGACAAGGACATAAAAGAGCTCTATCAGATTCGAGAGCTGTTAGAAGGCGCTGCATTCCGGCTCATCTTCGCCTCCGGACGCAGCGAAGAATATTCTTACCGCCTTGAGGAGAAGATTGTCCGCATGTTTGCAACTGCGGAGAACACCTATGAGTGGGAAATCGCTGATACCGCCATGCACATGGAGATTATCAGCATCTTTGAAAATGAGCGTATTAACAAAATCTATGAAAATAACCTGTGCGAACTAATCCGCATCGGACAGTATTCCGTCAGAAATGGAATGTTGATCTCAAAGACAAATGAGAATCTGAAAAAGATGATTGAGTACATGCGAAAGGGCGACGTTAAACAGTCCTTCGCAATACTGAAGGCTGACCATTTTGAGATTGGGCGAGACAGCGCGTTAAAGGCAAAGAGATATCTACCACCCTCGAAGCTTCGCTGACGGAACCTTTTTCCTGACGATTGCCAACGCCTGTTCCATAATATTGTCATTATACTTATGGAGCCCCTTCTGTATCACATGCTCTGAGTTTAGGAATCTCTGGAGATAGTATTGCTCTGCCTTTGTAATCCATTTTCCAATAGACTCAAAATCCGACCGCTGATGATATTCCAACACCACAGTAGTACAGAACTCATAGGGTACGGCGTTGCTGAGCAGAAATTCCGCGCTTTTCTTGACATTTTCCACATCGTACCCTTCAATCCCCACTGTCTTACCATAGCTTTCCAAAGAATTCTTGATATCCATGGCAACATAACTGATAAGTCCCTCAGAGACAATCCGCTTTAACTTATCCGGAAAACTTCCATTGGTCTCCAGTTTTACCGCATATCCTAATTCTTTCACACGTCTTAGAAATTCCTCTACCCCATGCTGAATCAACGGCTCTCCGCCGGTTAAGCAGACTCCGTCCAGGATTCCCTGGTATTTTTCCAAAAACGTATAAACATCCTCCACGGGAATCCCTGTATTCTTGTGGGTATCTATCACTAACGGCTTGTAATAACAGTACGGACAGCGAAAATTACAGCCTGCCGTGAATACGGTACAAGCCATCTTTCCTGGATAATCTAACAGTGAAAACTTCTTCAGGCCCTGTATTACCATACTTATAGCCTCCTTTTTGGCTCTGGCATAACCGTCTATGCCTTAAAGTGCTCCAGCATATACGGCATACACTCCCTGCTGTACTCCCCCAGCGAATATCTTCCTTTGTTCAGGCACCAGTCCGACACCAAGGCACGCTCACACATGGCATAATACCGCGTTACTTCGCTTACCGCCACATCTGTGCGTATCTGGCCGCGCTTCTGGCCCTCCTCAACGATCCGATCCAACAGCCTATAATAATTGCGGTTCCGATCCAGCAAATGACTCTGCTTCTCTGATACAAGCTGTGTGGAATACAGAGAAGCCAGCAGGTCGATGTTAATCTTCTCCTCCATCATAGTATGCATCTTATAATTCAGATATAATAGTTTGGAGAAACTATTCATCTCTGGCTCCATATTTGCCTCAAGTTCTTCATAATAATCGTCCAGAATCATGGATAACGTATTTAAAAGTTCATCCTTTGTGCTGAAATAATAATAAAAGGAGCCCTTAGACGTTCCCGACATCTCAATGATATCATCCACCGTTGTACCATTATATCCCTTTTCATAAAATAGCTGCCATGCTGACGAAACAATCCTGCCTTTCACACTCTTTCTTGCATCTTTTTCCATGTTATTCTCCCATTTTGCCCTATTTTTATTTTCTACTTTACGCTGAAATGTTTTTCTTCAATCAAAGGAATCTCCTCATCATCAATCCAGTCAATCGAAATATACATTCCCCTGTTCAGCCCTTCCATCAGCTTATAAATCATATCCTTTCGTCCCTGGACTTCCATCCTTACAGTACCGTCATATTCGTTCCTGACCCATCCTGTCAGTCCCAAAGAGCCTGCCAGATGTTTCGCAGTATACCGGAAGCCTACGCCCTGTACTCTTCCGTGGAAAATCAGCCGTTTTCGTATCTCTGCCATCAAATCACCACACTTTACATCATTGTAATTGTTTTTTGTCAGAAAAGCAAGCAAAAGGTCAGTTCAAAAAAAGGCAAAACCAGGATGGGGAACCCTCGATTCCCTATCCTGGTCAAAGAAATACTATATTTAATTAAAATTCTGCTCTGTTCTGTCAATAATCTCATCCTGAAGCGGTTTGCTTAGATTACGGAAGAAATCACTGTATCCAGCCACACGTACAATCAGGTCTTTATACTCCTCAGGATTATTCTGGGCATCAATCAAGGTCTGCCGGTCAATTACATTGAACTGAATATGATGTCCGTCCATGGAGAAATAAGAGCGAATCAGACTCGCCATATTGTCAAGCCCTTCCTCGCCTGCAACAACATCCGGTGTGAACTTCTGGTTCAGAAGGGTTCCCGCTGTCGCAAGGTGATCCATCTTCGCACAGGACTTGATAACTGCCGTAGGCCCGTTGGTATCCGCAGATTTCTCTGGAGATATACCCTCTGAAACAGGCTTATGAGCTTTTCTTCCGTTAGGTGTGGCAAGGATTACGTCGCCAAAGTATACATGACAGGTGGTTGGCAGCATATCTACTCCGTACTTTCCGCCCTTCATGTTAGGACGGCCTGTGATTGAGCTTCTGTAAAGCTCGAACACCTCCTGCATAATATCGTCAGCATAGTCGTCGTCATTGCCGTATTTCGGAGTCTTGTCGTGTACCATGCGGTAGATTGCGTCATACCCTTCATAATCGTGCTCCATTGCCTCAATCAGTTCTTCCATAGTGAAGTTCTGCTTGTCAAACACATTGTATTTCACAGCGGCAAGACAATCCGTAACCGTACCGATTCCCACGCCCTGAATATAATTTGTATTATATCTTGCGCCGCCTGCATTATAATCCTTTGCATTGGAAATACAGTCATTGGTCACAACAGAAAGACAAGGCGCCGGCATCTCCTGTGCATAAAGCTGCTCAATTACGTTATTGCCGCGAATCTTGATGTCAACGATATGGGCAAGCTGCTTCTTAAACGCCTCCCACAGCTCATCATAGGTCTTAAAATCCTTGGCATAGCCGAGCTTAAGACCGATTTGTTTACCGGAATACTGGTCAAATCCATTGAACAGTGTAAGCTGGAACACCTTCGGAATATTCAGATAACCGGTCAGGATATAGGCCTCGCTTCCCCATGCGCCCGTCTCCACACATCCGGAGGAGCCGCCGCGTCTTGCATCCTCTAGGTTCTTCCCTGCGTTAATTAATTCCATAATCTGGGCTTCCGTGTTATAAAATGCAGGCTGCCCCCATCCTCTCCTGGAAACCTCGCAAGCTCTCTTTAGGAACTTCGCCGGAGTCTTCTTACTGATGGTCACGTTAGAGTTTGGCTGAACCAGCTTCATCTCATCCATGCAGTCCAGAATCAGGTAGCTTACATTGTTCACGCCGTTACGACCGTCCGGCGTCACTCCGCCTGTGTTGATATTTGCAAAATCTGTATAGGTTGCACTCTCCTTCAAGGTAATGCCCACCTTAACAGGAGCAGGCTGGTTGTAGAACTTCACCCACAGACACTCTAAAAGTTCAAGGGCTCTCTCGTCGTCCAGAATACCAGCTTCTACATCCCTCTCATAATACGGATTCAAATGCTGGTCAAGCCTTCCCGGACTGAATGCATCCCAAGGATTCAGCTCTGTAGTAACTGCAAGATGGGTGAACCAGTACAACTGAATTGCCTGCCAGTATGTCTGGGGCTTGTGAGCCGGAATCACCTCAAGATTCGCCGCAATCTGGAGAAGCTCAGCCTTTCTTGTCTCATCCGTCTCCTTTTCTGCCATCTCAAGGGCAAGCTTGCGGTAACGCTCCCCAAGGATTATAACAGCGTCACAGGAAATATCCATTGCCTTTAATTCTTCGCATTTATTTACCGCCTCTGGGTCATTGATATAATCCAGGCTATCCATGGTCTGATGAATCTTCTCTTTATAGTCCATGTATCCCGTCGTAAATACCTGCTCGCCGCCGCAGGTATGTCCCGGCCCTCTCTGTTCCATGAACTCTGTAAACATTCCCGCGCTGTAGCACTCATGCCACTCTGGAGTCATTCTTGCAAGAATCTTCTCCCTCATGCTTCTTCCCGTCCAATATGGAATAATCTCCTCTGCCTGCAGCTTCCTGTCCTCCTCCGTGGTGTGGAAGGATACCAGTTCTCGCTCACTCATAACTACCATATCCTCTACGCTGTGGCAGCAAAGCTCTGGAAACGTTGGGGATGCCTGAGGGTCTCTTCCCTTCTCTCCGATAATCAGCTCGCCTTCACCCAAATACAGCGTCTTCTTAGAGAAATACTCCTTAAGAACCATTGCCCGCATTACAGGGATGGAATATTTCCCGTCGTTTTCTTTGTAAAAATCCGTCTCAATCTTTGCTCTCTCAAGGTCAATGTGAACTGGTGTCGTCACACTAAGCTCACGGAGTTTCTGAATTCTTTCGTTCATGCCACGCTTTGCCATGTCCATTTACCCTCCTATTTTTGTGTTCTGGAATCCGGCTTCCTGAAAGAGCCGGACAAACTCTTCCATTTCCGCCCGTTCCGGTGCATGTAAATCTGTTCCCTTATATTCCATATCCAGCTTCGGATACTTGCCGCTTCCCGTATCATGGTAGGGCAGCAGGTTAATCTGAGGCGGATGAATATCATGTTCCTTCAGAAACGCTATGGTTTCCTTCATATTCTTCTCATTGCCGTTTACTTCTTTGATTACCGGAATCCGTATGTAAATCCTTGCTCCGTCTCCTGCAAGACGAATGAGGTTTTCAAGAATCAGTTTATTGTCCACACCCATATATTGGTTATGAAGCTTAGAATCCATCACCTTCACGTCGTAGAGAAATGTGTCCACATAGGGGAGTATCGCCTTAAACCTCTCATATGGAACGTATCCACAGGTGTCGATGGTAAGGGTCACATCCTGACGTCTAAGCTCTTTAGCAACTGCCAGAAGATACTCCAAATCCATGGTCATGACCTCGCCGCCGGAAAATGTTACGCCGCCGCCGGAATCCTCGTAAAAAATCTGATCCTTCATCAGCTCTTTTACTAACTCCTTCACCGTATACTCACGTCCCACCACCTCACGGATTCCTGCTGGACAGTAATTCTCACATCTGCCGCACAGAGTACAGACTTCCCGATTCAAAACAGGCTTCCCATCCTTCATAACAAGAGCCTGGCTTGGGCAAACCTTCACACATGCCCCGCAGCCCGTACATTTCTCTGAATCGTACTGCATCTCCCTGCCATAACGCTGAGTCTCCGGATTGTGGCACCACGCACATTTCAAAGGGCATCCCTTGAAAAACACAGACGTCCGGATTCCGTCTCCATCATGAACCGAAAACTTCTGTATATTCGTAATATTCTTCATCTTATATTCCTCTCATTATTACAACAGCTTCAAGTGGGAAATCTATTGTCTGCCCGTCGTCCCCATAACAACATTTAATATTTAAACTACAGTTTAGACTATGGTTTAAATATATCACTCTGTTACTATTTTGTCAATGAACTTCCCTCTTATCTACGGATTAAAAACAACATTTCCCTTAAATTCTTCAAAAAAGCTCATAGGTATACTCCTTTGACACTTAAAACTTTTATCTGCTACATACGTAAAGTTTTTGCCCAATTCCTCTCCTGGACATAATACTACCCCTTTGCTTTACCGTCAAACAGGGTCTTTGATTTGGAGATGCAGACGACAGATAAGAGGAATTTGCCGAAGCGAAACCGTTACTATCAAGGGATGATAGACTTGAATACAGAGGTAATAAGAGAATTTCTTAAGTATGTAAACGGTGAAAAGAGTGATAGTGCGTTTGTAAAAGAGATTGAAGACAGGGCAGCGCAGATAAAATTTTGTGGAATTCCCACAGGCAGGGATCCTGTATAAAAAATACGATATGGGAATTCCTTTGGCAAGGCAGGAGCGGGACTGGTACCGTCTGGGACTGTGCCTTTCCCGCTCCACAATGGCAAACTGGGTGATACGCAACTGGCGGGAAGATGCAGTACAGCCAGTGATCTTCCATTATGCAAGGAGCCGGGCAAGAAAAGAGGCGGAGAAGCTCTACAGGGGATTCCATGGGTACCTGTTCCAGATTGAAAAAAACTGACGCAAGGCATGACTGTTTGCGAACTCACCGGCATCTTCCAGATGCTTATTCCTTGCTATGTTTGAGCTCCTCCTAGTATGTTTGTCAAGATGTTTGATCATATATCATTTCGCGCAGAACTTTCAAAGCCTTTGTATGAAGCAGCTTTACATAGCTGTATGAAATATCCATTATTTCTGCGATACTTTTCAATGTTTTCCCGCTATAATAGTGCAGGATAATGATATCGCGCTCCCGCTGGGAGAGTTGTTCGAGAGCGTCCGCAAGACTTTTGAGTGTTTCCTCGTTAAGCATTTCCTCATCAATGTTTCCTTCAAAGCAAAGTTCCTCCGGAAGCCCGTAAACAGACTTCGTCGTCCGATAATAGTCGATAACGGTATTCTGCGTTATCCTATATATCCATGTTGACAGGGAAGCCTTTGTCTCATCAAATCCCGAAAATCCCTTAAATACTTTGACGAACACGTCCGAGATCAAATCCTCCGCGTCGTGTTCGTTCGGTATTTTCCCATATATATATTGCGCCACCTTATCCTTAAACTTGGCATAAATCTGCTCAAATTCGGTGTTTTTGTTCAGTTCAATCATCGGAATTATCCTCCCGGCTTTCAAACGGAACAAATTCGCCCGCAGCATTCACCTGTTCCAGTTCTTCATCTGAAAGCGTCTCGCCGTAACGTTTCTCAGTTTCATCCATCATTTCGGCAAGACGCAGATTTTCCGAAAATTTCTGGAAGTCAAACAGCCGCCGTAATTTCTCCTCCATCATTCGCCCTCCATAGGCGCTATATTTTTCCACCCCCGGAGCGTTTCCTTGATTTTCCTGTGCCAACCTTTTTGGAAAAATAGACATTTTGCAGGATCAATGCCAAATTTATCACCCGTAATCGCCAGTGCCAGCGCGCGGCAGCCACCCCCGCAGTGTTTAAAATAAGGACACACTGCGCAGGTTTCATTGTTCTCCGACAACTGCCCCAGTGTAGTGCAGACCTCGCTCAGATATCTCCCTTCTTGCAGAATTGGCTGCAACCCCTCTTTTTTAACGTTGCCCAGGAAATTATTCTTCGCGCTATAATACCCTGACATCTGCATACAAGGGTAGACATTTCCGTCTGCTGCAACCGCAACCATCCCCCGGTTCCCACGGCATACGGGCATACTGTCCCGGTACTCTCCTGCAATGTATTCAACGGGGCGCAGACGGTAAGATTCTGTTCGTGGAAACACCGCAAGAAACTGCCAGATATCTATGCTCATATTGTGTTTCTTTTTAACATATCTGTCGGCAAATTCCAACATACTTTCGTAATATTCCTCAACCTCTAAGCAGGAACCATCTGCATTTTCCTTCCAACGCGGCGATTCTGAAGTGCGGATTACCCGCATTTCGTCCACGCCCATTTCATCTAACATTTCCGCTGTAGGCAACATGGATTCGATATTGAGCCGATGAACGTTCGTCTGCACTTTTACACGAAACCCCTTCTCCACGCACAGGCGAATTGCCCGAAGCGCGTCCGTCTCCGCCCCCTTGCGGTTTCTGAGCCAGTCGTGATGCCCGATTCCATCAAAGGATATTTTAATCAGCGGATTACAGCCGATTTTCCTAAATTGCTCCAATGCTGTCTCGTCAAGGAAAGAACCATTCGTGTTCAGATCCCCAAGGTGCATTCCGTGTGCGTAAATACTCTCCACAATCTCAAAAAAATTCTTATGGAGCATAGGCTCGCCGCCTGTAATCGTAAAAGCATTGATTCCACACTTTTGCGCCTGCTCAATCAGTCTATTTGCTTCCTCAAGCGTCCACTCACTCATTATGGGAGCGTTATCGGCAGCGTTGAAGCAGTGCAGGCAGTTATAATTGCATTTCCCTGTTATCATCCAACTCATTGCAGGAAAATAGCGGTTGTCACAGCCGAGGTATTTTTGCCATTCAGACAGGTTACTCTCATCCTTTGCAGGAGCAATAAATCCCATATCCAAAAATTTTTCCGCAAGCGGCAGTTCTCCCTCAAACTCCGTTTTACCATCGCACTTCAAAAGAAATTCAAACTCTTCCTTTTTCAATCCTTTCGCGTAACGGACGCCCTTTCTGTAATACGCGTACGGCACCAGCCGCCATGAGCGCAGGGCGATGTCTGGATTTAATATGTACCGGCTCATCTCAATTCACTCCTTATCATTATTTGCGGAAACTGCCGCAAAATACGGATATTACCTAGAGATCCCCCCACTGACCGCAGTATGGGCAAATCAAATTTGGAGGATACGTGTGGTTTTCGACGGCGTTAAGGTCACCTCCGCAGAATTTACAACGATTGGGACCGCATCCGCCTCCTGCTACATTGTCAAGCTCATCATCCGATAACTCGCCCGTCTTGTGAAGCTTTTTAAAATAAAACTCTGCCTCCTTCTCGTCCACCGGATAACCATTTTCCCTTCCGAGAGCCATAAGCTCTTCGACAGAGTTTACCTGTTTTGCCTTTGCAATAACTTCTTCGTCAATTTTTGTCTGTGTTGTCTTTGCAGTAAGGTCTTTTTTTTCCATAGCGCTTTCCTCCTAATATTAAGTTACCTTTACATTTTGTTACAGATTACAATATAAAAACTGATAATCATAGACGTGATTTACGCCCTTATTCTTTTATACGAATCAAAACCGCCGAGAGCCAATAAATTTCCAAAAAATTTTCATGCCCTCAATTCTGCGGTATCGTCAACCCTTTGTCTGGCCACTAGTTCTGCGAAAAAACCTCCCCTTTGTATCAACTTTTCATATGTCCCGTCTTCGATAATCTTTCCCTTATCAAGCACCAGGATCCTGTCGCACTGTTTGATGGTAGATAGCCTGTGCGCGATAACAATCCTCGTGCATTTCAGACTGTCCAGCGATTCCGAGACCGTTTTCTGCGTGAGATTATCAAGGGCTGAAGTCGCCTCGTCAAACATCAGTACTTTCGGTTTCGGTGCGATAGCACGGGCAATCATCAGCCGCTGCCGCTGCCCGCCCGAAATTCCGCCGCTGCCCTCGGAAATCATTGTGTGCATCCCCATCGGCATACGGCGAATATCCTCTGCAATGCCTGACAATTCAGCGGCATGCCAAGCCTCATCCATAGTAAGCCACGGTGCAGATATGATAATATTCGAGAAAATATCTCCCGTAAACAGCTTGCCATTTTGCATTACCACGCCGATATTGCGCCTTAAAGACTTTAAGTCCACCGCCGCAATATCCTTGCCATCAACGTAAACGGCGCCCTTCTGCGGCGACTCAAAGCCCAGCATAAGCCGCAAAAGCGTGGACTTCCCGCACCCGGTTGCGCCCACGATTGCCACATACTGACCCGGACGGATTTTCAGCGACAGATCGTCAATCACAAGGGGCATATTTTCGTTGTAACGGAAGGAAACGTTATTCAGCTCGATGCTGCCCGAAAGCCGCGTAATCATCTGCTTTCCCTCGGAAATCTCAGGAACTTCCTTCAAAATCGGCTCTATCATATCCATAACCGGCTTAATCTGCGCCACAGTCAACGCGATTCCCGCAAGCGAGATAAATGCCCCGGAAACCATTCCGTAAGCGGTATTGAATGCATAGTAGTCCGCTACGGACACGCCTGACGATACTGCAAACCAATACATCATAAGCGTTCCTGCAAGCGAGATTCCGCTTGAAATAACGCTGTTTATTTTCAGGAACATCGGAGGGTTGTAGGCAAGCCGCGCTTCTTCGGCATAAAGATTTCCCCACCGTGCGAACGCACGCATTTCCGCTCCCGAAAGCTTAATCTTCTGCACACCCGATATCAGTGCATAGGACATTCCACTCTCTTTTGAAGACAGCTCCATCTTTTTTTTGCTGACCTTCATCTGTACCAATGCCGATATCACTGTAAACGCCACTGTAGCAAGCATAATGAAAAGCGACGGTATCACCAGCGCGGGCGCGTACACAAAAATCTGCGATATGTATACAAGTGAAAATACAGACGTAAGCCCTGTCGTCAGCGCTACAGACACCAGCATCTCGCACAGCGAATTGCTGCACGCCGCCCGCGCAGATAATTCTCCTGAACTATAATTCTTGAAAAAACCTGCAGGCAGCGACATTAAGCGGGACATGACTGCAGCCTGAACCGAAATACTCATTTTGGTGTTTATCCGCGCTATAATCAACGACTTTACGCCGTTTATCAGCAGGGAACTGAGTGTCACGCAAATCATAAACACCGTAATCGCAAGCAAAATCTGTGTGCTGCCGTCCTCGATAACACGTGAAAACAGCAGGTTATTAAGCTTCGGCGATAACATTCCGATCAACGTCACCGCCAGCGCTGACGCGCCTGTCATCACAAAATCAGCGGGGGACAGCGTTCCCAGAATATACCGCATCAAATCCGAAATTCCAAGTGTTTTCAGCGGCAGCGGCTTGTAAAAAGCTATCGCTTCTTCCTCGAAAAGCTCCTGGTTTTTGCCGTTTATTTTCACATGTTTTCCTGTTTCCATATCCCTATAACGATAACCTGAAAATCCCGTGGGGATAAGCGCAACAACCATCCCATCGCTTTTACGGATTCCCAGCATTGCTCCGATTGCATCTTTGTACCAGCCTTTTGAGAGCGTTACCGTGCGGCGCATGATTCCATGAGGGCGAAGCAAGTATTCAAGCTGTTCATTTCTGTCCGTGATATTGTCGGGAATTTCTTTGGTATTTATATGATAAAATCTTAATATCTCGTCAAAGGCGTTTTTCATCTGCTGCCGTTCATCATTGAGCGCGGTTGAAACACGGCTGCCCATCACTGCGCCGGCAATGTTGATAAAGGCATCTGTAAAAACATCCTGATCGTTTTGTTTACGCTGTTTTATTTGTTCGTCAAACCATCCCATTATCCAATTTTCACCACCTTTATTCGTTTGTTACAAGCTGTGCGTAGATGCCGCCTCTTGCGTACAGCTCATCATGTGTTCCGCGCTCTGCAACTTCCCCGTTATCAAGCACGATGATTTCATCGCAGTCGCGTATGGTCGATAACCTATGCGCCACAACAATACAGGTAATCCCGCGGTCTTTTATGGATCTTACAACCTCAAATTCCGTTTTTGCATCCAGCGCAGAAGTGGCCTCGTCAAGAATGATGATGGTCGGATCTTGGGCTAAAACACGGGCAATCTCCATTCTCTGCCGCTGGCCGCCCGAAAAGTCCTTGCCTCCCTCGGTGATTTTGTAACTGTAGCCCCCGTCACGCTGCATAATATCCTCATGGAGCTGCGCATCCCGCGCAGCCATGATGATCTCAAAATCCTCTATCGAACCATCCCACATTTTGATATTGTTTGCAATTGTATCCTCAAACAAAAAAATATCCTGATCGACTACCGCCAACGATCCGGTAAAAACACTTCTGTCAATTTTTTCTATGGGTTTTCCGTCAAATAAGATTTCGCCTTCCCAGGGCTTGTAAAGTCCCGAAATCAGCTTTGACAGCGTGGATTTTCCACAGCCTGACGTGCCGACAAACGCCACGCGGCTGCCGGTTTTAAGCGTTAAATTAAAGTCCCTGATTAAAGGCTCTGCAAGGCGCGAATAGCCGAACGTGACGTTTTTAAGTTCCACGCTGCCCGATAATTTGCTGTACTCCGCATCCTCTGAAAGCTCATCTCTGTCACAATTCACATCCGTTGGGTATTCCATCACATCCTCAACGCGCTCCATCTGCGCGCGCATTTCCTGGAGCGTCTGTCCCGCCGAAATCAACGTCTGCGCGGGCGCGGTAAAAGAACCTAAAAAGCCCTGAAACGCCATGATCATACCTACTGTAAACTTTCCATTTATTGTAAAATAAACTCCGAGTATCAGCACGGCGATATTTGCCAGTGACGACACAAGCTCAGGAATCATGCCAAGATACTGATTTAGGCGTTCAAAACGCACCTGCTGGGTATTTACGCTCGCCTGATAGCCCGCCCATTTCTCAAAAAATCCATTCTCTGCGCCGCTTGCCTTGATTGTTTCGATCATTTCAATCCCCGCCACAGTAGCTCCGGCGAGTTTTCCCGCGTCGCGCAGCTGTATCCGGGTAATGTTCATGCGCTTATTGGATATAATCCTTGAGACCACAAGATTGATTACGATGGAAGCCACCCCCACCAACGTGAGAATCAGGCTGTAGCGAAGCATCACAACAAGATAAAACACCAGCATAACCGTGTTTAACGCCAACGGCGCGAAAATCTCTACCAATGACTGTGCAACCGAAGCGTTCATTCTCTGCCTCTGCTGAATATCCCCCGCCATGCGCTGGGAGAAAAATTCCATCGGCATATGAAGAACCTTCCACATATAAGCGGTACTTCCGACTGCCGAAAGCTGACCGTTTATTTTCAGCGAATAAACAGCCTTAATCCATTCCACAATGAGCTGTATCACGCTTATTCCTCCAAGCGCGAAAATAAACGGCAAAAACCATTCTGGGTTTTCACCGGTAAGCAGCCTATCCATGAAAATCCGTGAGAATGCCGGGGTGATAATCCCCAACAGAGCAGTTATCAGCGTTGTCAGCGCCACAAACACCATTGCTGTTTTGGCCTCTTTCAGCCGTTTTTTCGCAAACTTCAGTATGCTCTTGGGGGCTCCGCCCGGCTCAAAGTTCTCTGAAGGCTCGAACATCAGGCAAATCCCCGTAAAGGACTTGTCAAATATTTCCATCGGCACGGAATAACTCCCTTTTGCAGGGTCGTTCAGGTACGCCTTGCTGCCCTTGAAGCCATCCAACACTACAAAATGATTGAAATTCCAATGAATGATACAGGGAAATTTTCCATTCTCTTTTAAGCCCTCCGGCTCATAGCGATATCCCTTTGCTGCCAGCCCATAGCTGCGTGCTGCTTTTAGGATGTTTTTCGCGTTGGAACCGTCACGCGATACGCCGCAGTCAGCGCGTACCTGCTCAAGGGGTATCCATTTCCCGTAATATGCAAGGATCATCGTAAGAGAAGCCGCGCCGCACTCCAGCGCTTCCATCTGCATTACCACAGGAACTTTCACCTTACCGTTTCTGACAGGCTGCTTTATCTTTTTCGTACCCATCTTCAGACTCTCCTCTCAATTCAATATAAACGACATCGGCGATACGCTTTCTGTCACGATTTCAGTCTTGTATGTACCGTCTGGAATATCCACATCTGCAATTACCTCATACATCCACTCACCCTCGGAAAAACCTCCGAGATGTATCAAATAGGGATCCATATCCGCGTTTACGGCGATCGGCCTTTCGGCAATTTCAGAAACAGCGAAATCATTGCCGTTTACCTTTACCAGCATTCCCGTTTTAACCTTATCTGCGTCTTCCTCTGTAACATAACAGATAAAAATGCCGTTTTCGCTCGTCCCCGCAGAAAGGATCTTGCTTTCAAGACGCCCAAAAATCCCCCAGACACATACCCCCGCCAACAAAACAATCACCGCCGCCAGTATCATCCAGACACTCGGATTGGATACGCGGATATAATCATTTAGCTGTTCAGGAGAAGAAACACGGTCAATACTTGATTTCCGAAAAATTTGTTTTTCATTGTACTTCATGTCAACCTCCAGCTTTGCTTTACTATAATATATCCCATTTTTCCCCAAAAGGCAACTTCGTAAAGCACATATGATTGAAGTTGACAATGGTGTGTTTTCTTACATAGCTTACAACGCTATGTACAGATAAATCGAATAGGGCTTTCCTAAAAATATTATTTAGAAAAGCCCTATCTAAACTATTTTAACTTAAAACCCAGTATACATCTCCGGCAAATCAAACAGAGATATCTGAATATCCCTGCCCGACACAGCCGCCCGTTCGGTAATCACTTCATCCCCACGCACATGCCCCACCAAAAGCGGAGAATCCGGATCGTGCTGCTCATACTTATTGCGGGCGTTCTCCTGACTTCCTGTGGCATAACAATACCTGCACCCGTGAATACAGGTATGGTACATCCCAATATCCACACTCTCCACACACCGACACTCCTTACGCTGTACGCCATCCTTTTTAAGATCCAGACGGTAACCAGTCAAACTCCTTATCTTCGCCTTATCGATACACGCACTATGCCCGATGCCGAACCGTTCAAGATTTATCTTCTCCGCACAGGTATACAGGGGAAGATTATAGCTTCTGGCAATCTTACTTAAGCCGCAGGCCAGCTTCAAGATCTCATCCTCTGTAAGCTCCCGAAACGGGCTGTCCTTATAAGCATCCACAAAACTGATAATACACCTGGTAGTCGCCTTTGCAAGCCATCTGCACATCAGCTCAAACTGCTCAAGATGGTAGGCTATGGTATATTTCTCCGAAAGAAGCAGCGGGTCAAAACGCCAGTCCATACGCTCTTTGCCAAGGCGCTCGCTCATCAGCAGAAATGATGCCATAACATCCGACGTGTCCGCCAGATTCACCTCCATATCCTCCTCATAGTCCGTAATCGTTACCTGGAAATAATACTCATATCCCATATCTTCAATCTCCCGAAGATACGGCAGCATAGGCGTTGGGTTCTTCGTCCAGAACACAATACAGTCCACTGTCTCAGGAGACAGAAAAACTCGTTTAATCTTCTTACGGTTATACGGATTCGGAACCAGTACTTCCCCAGCTTTCAGACGGTTCACAAACCACTCCGGATACAACGCCGGAATATCCGTTCTTCTGCTTGCACTGATTATCATCTCACATCCGTCCTTCTCACTGTATTCCAAAATCCCTCTCTTTGCCCCACTTCTGCCCTATATGGATGAACCGCTGTCAAAATTCTTCTCAATCAGCCTGCAATATTCTTCAAAGGGCTCGGCCCCCTCAAAGGGTATTCTAAGCACATCCCGAACACCCTTGTAATACCAGCCAATAATATACTTGTCCTTCATACGGAACCGCTTCCACAGTTCCTCCCCCAAAACAGGATAATCCCTGTCTATATCCCGCATATTCGACAGCTTATCTGCAAGCCCGATCATCTGTACATCCCTTGGTGCATTGCGAAGATGCTCAATCGTACTGAGCTTCCTGTCCATCCAGGACTTAGACTTATCCTCACTCTCCTGGGCAACCATTCTGGCCACCCTCTCTGAGAACTCCTGGGCAAGTATTCTCTGTGTTACCCCTTCACAGTCTTCAATCGTGTCGTGCAGCACCGCTGCACTGATCACCTCCTCATCTCCCGTCATCGTTGATACAATGTCCTTCACTTCTACCGGATGAACGATATAAGGACGCTTTGTACCCTTCCTGAATTGCCCTTCGTGTGCCTTAAATGCGAATTCGACTGCTCTGTCAATCATACTCTTACCTCTCTTAATGCCGCTATTCATCTAACAGATACTCTTCCTCCTCAATTCCTTCACGAAGCCTCGCTTTTTCTTTTTTATGGAATAAGTTAAATATACAGGGAACGACGAACAAAGTCAATACAGTTCCGTATATCAATCCGCCGATTGTTACAACTGCCATAGGCTGAACCATGTCCGCCCCCATGCCCACACCGACTGCAAGGGTCGATAAGCCAAGGATTGTAGTAAGCGCTGTCATAATAATTGGCCGAAGTCTGGTCATTCCTGCCTCAACCAGAGCTTCCCTCTGCTCCATTCCATTTTCTATTAGCTGATTCGCATAGTCAATAAAGACAATTCCGTTATTTACAATAATACCTGACAGCATCACGAAGCCAATCATAGCAATCACACTGACCGGCATCTGAGCGATATAAAGCGCCAAAAGTCCTCCGGTAAACGCAAGAGGTACGGTAAACATAACAATAAAAGGTGAACGCATGGACTGGAACTGTGCCACCATGATAAGGTACATGAACACTAACGCCAAAGCAAGCATCTTGAACAGTTCAACCATTGCCTCCATAATCGTCTCATCCTCACCGGTCATCTTAATCTCATATCCCTCTGGTGCACTGTAACCGCCCAGGGCTTTCTTCACCCTGCTGCTCACCAGGCCGATATTATCCCCGTCTTTAATCTCCGCCGTCACGGACATATAGCGGCTCTGGTCCATACGGCTGATGGCCTGCAAGCCGGATGCATCCTCAAACGTGGCGATATCCGCAAGCTTAACTTCCTCCTTCGTCCCGTCCTGCTTCTGCGCCGTAATCGTAAGGTTCCTCACATCCTCACGGGTCATGCTTTCATTTGCATCGTCCAGCACATAAACATCATACTCGTCCGTGTCCGTTGACAGGGTCGTCGCCGTCTTTGCCTGGGAAAGCTTTCCGGAAATCTCCTGATACACCTGTGCCACCGTCAGGCTGTGCTGCGTGGCCTTCGCCTTATCCACAATGACCCGAAGCTCCTCCTTGTTATCCTCGGTTCCGTCTGATACGTTCTGCGTCCCCTTGATATCCTCCACGATTTTCTTAACATCCTTTGCAACCTTCTGCAGACGATCCAAATCCTTTCCTTTAATCTGAATATTAATCCCCGCGCTGCCAAGGGCGCTCATATCCATATTGGACATATTGATCGTCAGCTCACCGTCAAGGTCCTTTGTTACCTTCTCGATTTCCTTCTTAAGCTGCTCATTGGACAAGGATGGTTTTTCCTTAGTCGTGGCATAGAAGGAAATGCTGTTGCTCTCCGACTGGCCGCCTCCCATCATGGAAGCGGAGGCCACCAGACCGCCCACGTCCTCGATATCCTTGATTCCCCCTACACGTTCCATCACTTCATCTGCAATCTTTGCCGTATCTTCAAGGCTGGTTCCTTCCTCCGTTTCCAAATCCATACTAATCTGTGTGCTCTCCATATCCGGCATGAACTGGGTTCCTCTTGTCAATTCCAGGGCAATACTTCCCACGAACAACAGCAATGCGCCAAGAATAACCAAAATTTTATGCTTCAATGCGCCTCTGAGCATATTTCCATAACTAGAACACACCTTAATAAAGAATCTTGACTCCTTGCTTTTCGTTTTCTTTAGCAATCCTGCGGACATCATCGGAACCAGGGTCAGGGCAATGAGAAGGCTGGCAAGCAGAGAATATGCAATGGTCAATCCCATATCTACAAAGAGCTGCCTTGTGACTCCTGATGTAAATACAATCGGAAGGAACACGCATACCGTCGTCAGCGTTGACGCCGCGATTGCTCCGCCAACCTGTCTCGCCCCTTCGATTGCCGCCTGTTTTGCAGATGCGCCTTCTTCGTTTCTCATCCGGTAAATATTTTCTATCACGACGATGGAGTTATCCACTAGCATACCTACACCCAGCGCAAGTCCTGACAGAGAGATAATATTCAGTGTTACTCCTGAAAAATACATGGCAACCAGCGCCGTCATAATACTAATGGGGATAGAGCATGCAATTACAAAGGTGGGACGAATACTCTTTAAAAATACCAGAAGAATAAAAATCGCCAAGACTGCACCATAGACCAGGTTATCCAATACGGAATTCACGATTAAATCAATATAGACTCCCTGATCCATCAGAACAACTGTATCAATGTCTGCATTATCCTTCTTCACCTGCTCCAAACGTTCCAATACCCGATCGCTCACATCACCTGTAGAGTACCCTGTCTGCTTCTGAATCATCAGCATGACTCCGGCATCGCCGTTAATCTTCGCATACGTTTCGTCTGCATTAGTGACCATCTCAACACTCGCCACATCCGCGAGCTTTACAGGGTCGATTCCCTCCATATCTACCAGAACCAGATCTTTCAGTTCTCCAATGTTCCTAAACTTCTCACCGACACGAATCAGAAAATCGATCCCTGCCTCTTTTACGTAGCCTGCCGGCATACTAAAATTCTCCGCAGTCAGAATGGTCTTTACCATGTCCGCAGTCAGCAGATTGCTCATATCGGCTTTGGCAGACGCTTCCTCCATAGCAGACTCCATCTGAGCCTCTTGCATCTGCAATGCAGACTCTCCCGCCGCAAGCTGCGCCGTTCCTTCTCCAATGCCCACTGCTGCCTCAAGCTGTGCGGACGCAAGCTCGCCTCTGGCCTGGGCAAGAGTCATAGCGCCCTCGTTAATCTGCTGCTGCATAGTCCCAAGCTGGCTCTTGCCGGCAGCTAACTGGTTCTTGCCCTCCATAAGCCCTGCTTCCTGCTGTTCTAACTGCTGGATGGTTGCCAAAAGAGCCTCTCGCGCCTTCTCATAGGCACCGTCGCCTACGGTGGCCTCCAGCTCTGCCAGCTTCGCCTCTAGCTCCGCCTTCTGTTCTTCCGTAAGACCGATATCAGGCAATTCCAATGTTCCTTTGATTTCGTCATACTGAGCCTTCGCAGAATCAAGCTGTGTAAGCTGCGCCTGTGCCTGTGCTTTTCCGGCCTGAAGCATGGCAAGGTTCTGCTGAAGCTGCGTCTCGGCAACATTTAACTCCGCCATCTTCTCCGTAATTTCTAACTGCGCCTGCTTAATCTCCTCACTTTTCATGGAAATCTGTGACTCAGCCTCTGCTAACCCCAAGGAGGCTTGCGCTTTCCCTGATTCCAGTGCAGCCTTTCCGCTTGCCACCTGGGCTTTCGCCTCATCCAACGCACTTTTGGCGTCGTTCACCTTCCGCTCCATTTCTGCCTTGATTTCATCATTTAATTCTGTGACCTTCTGTTCATTCACCGTAATCTCAATCGTTTCTTCAATGCTTCCCGTTACCGTGACAGAAGCCACGCCTTCCACGCTCTCCACTTCGGGAATAACCTGTTCATTGATAATCCTGCTGGTATTTGCCGCATCCTCGCCTTTTGCGCTGACCGCAGCCACCAGTACCGGCATCATGTCCGGATTCAGTTTCATAATAATAGGATTTGACACTTCATCCGGCCAAAAGCCTTGAATCTGATCCAGGCTCTCCCGCATCTCAATGGTAACAGAATCCATATTCGCGGTCTGGTCGAATTCCAGAACCACTGTGGATGCATTTTCGTTGGAAATAGACTGGACAGACTTGATATTACTGACCGTCGCCATAGTCTGTTCTACAGGTTTTGTCACAATCTGCTCTACTTCTTCGGGGCTTGCGCCTATGTACGTAGTCATGACAATCGCATAAGGGAGGTTCATGCTGGGTAAAAGGTCTACTGTCATACTGCTAAAAGAGACCACGCCCAGAATAATGATGAGCACTACGCCTACTACTACTGTGTACGGTTTTTTTACGCTGAATTTTGATAGCATATGGGGCCCTCTTTCTCTGTGTTTCATTGATTTACATATTATTAAATAATATGTAAATCATAGCACTTGAGCCTTTAATTGACAAGAATTCTGGAGTATAATGATACTGTAGGCCTTTGATTTAATAGATAATTTATAAACATTTTATAAAGCTTTTTACTAGGGGAATTACAATGAATAGAAAAAATATACTGGTTACAGGGGCATCCCGTGGAATCGGACGTGCCGTTGCACTTAAGTTTGCATCAGAGGGGTATCACGTATTTTTAAACTGCCGTACTTCGGCCGCAGAGCTTGAGCAGGTGCAGCGTATTATTGATGAGGAATACCACGCTTCTAGCGAAACGCTTCTGGGGGATGTAGGCAATCCGGAGGACGTGGCATCTATGTTTGAACAAATCTACCGTTCCTGCGACTGTCTGGATGTTCTGGTCAATAATGCGGGTATCTCACATATAGGGCTTTTGATGGATATGGAAGATAATGAGTGGCAGCGTGTACTTAACACCAATCTTTCTTCGGTCTTCTACTGCTGCCGCAAAGCAATTCCTCCCATGATTTCAAGAAAATGCGGAAGGATTATTAACATTTCTTCCATGTGGGGAACTTCTGGTGCCTCCTGCGAGGCCGCCTACTCGGCTTCCAAGTCAGGGGTGAACGGACTTACGAAGGCCCTTGCAAAAGAGCTTGCACCAAGTAAGATCCCAGTCAATGCTATTGCCTGCGGGGTAATTGATACAGAAATGAATAACCAGTTGTCGAAAGATGAACGCCTAAAGCTTGAGGAGGAGATTCCGGCGGGAAGATACGGTACAACCGGTGAGATTGCACAGATTGTATGGGATGTTGCACACGCGCCAGAGTATCTGACAGGACAGATCATTGGGGTGGATGGAGGGTATCTGTAGACATCCACCCTTTTACTCTAACATATCTTATGAGTATCTTATAGACAGTATATTATATCTATTCCATCACAAGCTCTACCGGACAATGATCTGAGCCCATCACATCCGTCAAAATCCTGGCATCCTTTAATCTCTCTTTCAGACCCTCCGACACACAGAAATAGTCAATCCTCCACCCTGCATTCTTGGCTCTTGCACTGAAACGGTAAGACCACCAGGAATAGATTCCTTCCATATCCGGATAAAAATACCGGAACGTATCCACAAATCCAGCCTCAAGAAGCTCTGTAAACTTCCCACGTTCTTCATCTGTAAATCCTGCATTCTTTCGGTTTGTCTTTGGATTCTTAAGGTCAATCTCCTGATGCGCCACATTCAAATCTCCGCAGAAAATCACAGGCTTTTTCTCCTCCAGTCCTTTTAGATATGCCAGGAAATCCGTTTCCCACTGCATCCGGTAGGGAAGCCTTGCAAGTTCATTCTGGGAATTGGGTGTATACACGGTAATAAAATAAAAATCTTCAAATTCCAGCGTAATCACTCGCCCCTCTCTGTCATGCTCTTCTATCCCGATTCCATAAGAAACAGACAACGGCTCCTTCTTCGTAAAGATTGCCGTTCCTGAATAGCCTTTCCGCTGGGCGTAATTCCAATATTGGTGATACCCTGTCGTCTCAAGGGCAAGCTGCCCCTCCTGCATCTTCGTCTCCTGAATACAGAAAATATCTGCATCTGTCTCCTGAAAAAAATCCAGGAATCCTTTCTGCACACATGCCCGAATTCCATTTACATTCCATGATACAAATTTCATCTATAAAATCCTCCAATCAATAATACACTTTCCGAAGAAACAGCCCTCTGGCCGGTGCAAGAAATCCTGCAAGGCTTCTGTCCTCCGCCGCAATGACCACCGGCAGCTTAGACGCGTCCCTCTTTCCCGTACCAATCTCTAACAAAGTACCTGTCAGAATCCGCACCATATGATATAAAAATCCCGTACCATAATAGGTAATTCTGACCTTCTCTCCGTTACTTACAATCTTGATATTCGTAATGCGCCGGATCGAATCCTTACATTCCTTGTCGTCGGTAAAGCTGATAAAATTCTTCGGCCCAATCAGATATTTGACAGCGTCTCGCATTGCCTCAATGTTAAGCTTCTCTGGATAATGATAACAGTATCTCCGAGAAAATACATCCGGCTTCTCCCGACAGTCAATATAATACTCGTACTTCTTCCCTTTCGCACTCTTTCGGGCATGGAAACTATTCCTTACAAGCTCAACCTTCACGACCCTGATATCCTCCGGAAGATACCGGTTCAAGGACTCTTTAAATTCATTAGTGTCGTATAGCTTCGATAACTTTACACTCACCACCTGCCCGCGGGCATGAACTCCCGCATCCGTTCTTCCAGAGCCGTCCACCTGGACGCGGTAGCCAACTAATTTGCCGATACTCCACTCCATCACAAACTGGATTGTATTATCCGTCGTAACCTGACGCTGCCATCCCTGATATCTGCTGCCATCATACGCGATGGTTAATTTGTATGTTCTCATATATCTCACCCAATCTAAAAATATCTTCCTGATACTCAACAATTCCGACATTTATGCATCCCGAAGCCAAACTTTTGGGATACTGCTCTATAAAAAGGAAGAAGCAAACGTTCCTACTTTGCTTCTTCCCCTATTCTACCACTTAATTCACGTCTTAGCAAATATCTTCTGCATCAAATATCTTCCAATTTTCTATAAGGCTATTTCAATATCTTTTTCAGCTCATCCATAAACGTATTTACATCCTTAAATTCACGATAAACCGACGCAAATCTTACATATGCCACCTCGTCCAGCTCCTTCAATTCCTCCATGACAATCTCTCCCACCCGACTGCTTGGAATCTCCTTGGCCTCTAAGCTGAATACCTTAGTCTCGATTCTGTCTATCGTGCGCTGAATGTCCACCGCAGATACCGGACGCTTATAGCATGCCCTCAGAATTCCGTTCTCAATCTTGCCGCGGTCATACTGCTCACGGTTATTATCCTTCTTTATAATAATTAATGGAATCGTCTCAACCTTTTCGTAAGTCGTAAAACGCTTGCCGCAACTGTCACAGGAACGGCGGCGGCGGATGGAATTGCCATCCTCTGCAGGTCTTGAATCTATCACTCTTGTATCTAATTGGCTGCAATACGGGCACTTCATCTTGCATTGTTTTCCTTTCTCTCATCTTGGTAAACCTAGTATACAACGCAATAATATAAGAAGTCAAACTGTATTTTGATTACTGCAGCAACATTTTATTAACCGTCCTTACTTTTTTACAACAACCCTTATACCGTCAGCCCCATTTTCAAGAATAACCCTCATTCCATGATGTTCTGCAATCTTCTTTACCAGAAATAGCCCAATCCCCATATGATTCCCCTTCTTCCCCCTGCTCTTATCTCCTGTAAAGAACAAGTCGAAGGCATGAAGAAGCTCGTCTTCCTCCATCTGCTTTCCAGTATTCTCAATCACACACTGTCCCGCTTCTGTCCTGACCAGTATCCTGCCATCCAACACATTATAATCCACCGCGTTAGAAATCAGATTAAAGACCGCTTTCTCCAGATATTCCCTGTCACCTTCCACCAGAAAATCAGCTTTCTCCTCGTATTGAACCTGGATATTCTTTTCATCAATCATCGGCGCAAACCTCTCCATCTCCTCCCTGACCAACGCCCCGAAAGATATGGTCTCCTTCTTAAGCGCCAGTCCTTCAGAGTCCAGCTTCGATATTTCAATCATTTCCGCCACCAGACGGTCCATCTCCTCCGTCTGCCCGATAATCTGGGTAAGGTAATACTCCCTTTTCTCCTCCATATTGTGCTCTATCAGATTCTCTGCAAAATTCCGGATAATGCCAAGAGGCGTCTTTAGCTCATGGGCCATGGCATTGGTGAAATCCCGCCGGGTTTCCTCCAGCACCTTCTCTCGTGCGTAAATCTGGTTAAACCGATCCACAACCAGAAACATACAAACAAGCGTCAGTATCAGCCCCGCCATATAGAGATGCTTCATATAGTCAAACGCATCAAACCAAGGCCTCTCCTCTATCCGGAATAATATATAACCAGACGGGTCCTCTATATTCCCAATTTTTAGCTGATATCCGGCATTGAACTCCCATACACCCCCTTCATAAATCCCCGGATGTTCCGCTTGGTTATCCCATGAAAAACTGCCTTCCATCGGGAAATCATGGAGGTATTTACTGCTAGTCCATCTGTGCCATCTTTCATAGGAAGTCATATAAGGAAATACTACATTAGGATCGCGAATCTCTCCTTTTTCCCGCTTTTCCTCGCTGATTTTTGAATTCGTCCACTCCCATACTACCTCACTGTCCGTCATATAAAAAATCTGTTCTTCTCCAGTAGCATAATCTGTCCTCATACCAAGGCTGCTGCTGGTAATTGCCCCCGTCAGAGGATTCTTATACTGCTTTTCCTTCCCCTCCTGTCCTTCCTCCCAAGTCATCTCCTGGACATAGATATGGTACAACTCCTTACCGTCAGGAGACGTTTGTATTAAAATTCCATATTTCCGCGGCAAGGTATAATCCGCGGCAAGCTGCCTCTCCTTCTCCTTCCAATAATACTCTGCTAACTCCTCCTTTTGTTCAAACGTCAGATAATCATCCAGCACATAAGGCCCATATCTTACCTGGGAAGTATCCTCTGAATACATAGTATCCCCGACTGCATCATAGCTTTTCGCCAACAACTTCATTTCTTTGTCATAAACGGCAACAGAAAGATTCAACTGCGGATTCGTCTCACTCCAGAAATACTCATTCACTAAGCACTTATAATATTCCTGCCTTTCTGCCCCATCCTCAGACAGCGTATCCCCCATGGCGCTCTCCATTTCTGCCGCTTTTCTGTAGATAGATGTTGCCACCTGCTCGAACATACGAATGTAATCATCCTCGAATTTCTCTTTCACCACCAGCGTTGCCAATCCCATTGTCACCAAATACAATATGAGAAATCCTGCCACTATAGGTTTCCAAAAGCCTTTCTTTTTCCTGCTTAACGCGCCTTTCATCGTACCACCTCCATCTTTGCTTCGGATAAACGATACCCGAATTTCCGTACAGTTTCTATGGTACATCCGCAGGAGCCCAGCGCTTTGCGCAGTTTTTTGATATGATTGTCCACCACCCTCTCGTTTCCGTCAAAATCATATCCCCAGAATCGAATCAATAGCTGCTCACGGCTGTAGACCCGCCCTGGATTCTGTATAAGAAATAACAGCATCTCATATTCTTTCGGCGGCAGCACAAGGATTTCTCCAAACCTCCAGACCTTGCGGCTTCGGGTATCCACCTTAAGTCCGCCCAGCTCCACGAATGAATGGAGTCCTTGTACCCTTCCCGTCAGCGCCATCGCCTTGGCATATAATACCGGCAGGGAAAAGGGCTTCGTCACATAGTCGTCCGCCCCCAGGGAATAGCCATTTAGCTTGTCCTCCTCCAGCACGCGTGCAGTAATAAAAATAATCGGCACATCACAGTCTTTGCGAATCTGACGGCACACGTTAAAACCATCCAGCCCCGATATCATCACATCCAGTAAAACCAGATGGAAGCATCGCACCTTAAGCAATTCTAAGACCTGTAACCCATCCTCTGTTGTCTGCACAAGCCATCCCTTGCCTGTAAAATAATCCGCGGCAGCTTCCGCAATCAGGCGGTCATCCTCCACAATTAATAATCTAAGCTCCATATGCGTTCTCCATATTCAATCTGTGTATCGCTTACAGAAAATGTCCGGACACTTTATCTGTATGATGATACAATATCATGTAAATATATCTTTTCTGTATCCTTTTGTAAATAAAGGGGCTGTTGCTTTGAAAAAAAATCTACAAGATATAGTAAAATTCGCTTCTCACGAAATATTATATCCTGTACATTTCTCACTAAATGCAACAGCCTCCACAAACGCTATGTTCTGCAGCTTATAGTTATTTTATTCAAAAAGAAACTATAAGCTGCATCTTAAATCGTTCTTCTCCAAATACAGCATGGGGTACATCCTAAAGAAAAAATCGTCATACTGACGGAGGAATTCTGAACCAATGTCCTGCTGACCACCTGGCCAGTCTGGTACTCCACCATATCCTTAAGTTTCAAACACTTCTGTTTTTCGATATTCTTATACATCTATTCCCTCCTGAATCATTAGCGCTTATGTTATTCAGTATAACACGAAGAAGCTGTTTTACAACCCACTCTATCCAAATTTTTATTCCCGTATATTCTGCAGGGTTTCCCCATCTGGATGGATGCAGACCGTATCCCCTGTGCGCAGTCTTTCTAAATATTCATCTCCTACAACAAGATTATTCCATCCTTCTATGGCGTACATATCTATTGCTTTCCATTTCGTATCGCAATAATTATAATCCGGATACAATGCTGTTTTTTCACATCTTGCGTACTTTAATATATCACAGAGTCCGCTCCTGATTCCAATAAATGTACCTGCATACTCGGCTACAGACTGTAGCTCTGAAATCTGAGGGCTTATTGCCTCAGTACCATCCAAGGGCTGTTCATCCCCTGCTACGTTGGTAAGGCATTGATACCCCTTTCTCTTATAATCCTGGACAACTTTATCCCAAAAATCCTTGGACAGTGTTGTGACAGATTTTGCATAAGGCGAAAAAACAACTGCGCCTCCTTTGTTAATATCACACAATTTGGGATACGCCTTCATCCCTGTAGGCATGATTGGCCTGGTATCCTCCAAAAGACCAAACACTCCGCAGCAATAGATTTTCTCTAAGGGAATACATTTTACATATAAAGCTTTGTGGAGATTTACCACATACGGCCTATCCTGATGGGCAATAAAAAAATGGGAATCCTGCGTATAAAGACAGGCTTGTACCAACTCGTCCATATCCTTCTGGTCGTATTTCTCTGCCAAAACTCCATCAAATAGAGACACTGCTTCAGCACAGGCATTTCCTATAACACAAACAACATATCTTTCTATGCTTCTTTTTTTCAGGAAATGGGGCAGGTATGACATGGCAAAAAAAACATCTCCCAGCGCAGAAAAAGGACACAGTATTTTGAAATGCTCTGGGTACTTCCTTTCCAGTTTCTGCTTCAATGCAAGACCACGCTCAATACGCTGTCCTTTTCTCCTGATGGTTTCTTCTGATAGGGAATATTCTGCATATGAATTGTAATCTACCAGCTTTTCTATACGTCCTGTAAACCCAAGGGTTTTTAGTTGTTTTGCCATGGACGAATAAGCCCTTGCCGCAATGAAAACTATTGTATGCTCTGTATTTGCTTCCAATACGGTATCTGGCGGCAATATAGGAATATTTCTGTAGCTTGTTCCGTGCTTTGATATATTATTGTCCAAAATGCCATGGATTTTATAATCCCGTTCTATGAGCAAATCAATCAAAGCCTCCGTTGCATTACAGTGGCCAAACAAATATATGGCTTTGTCTTTCAACAAAGCCTCTTTTTCCAGATTATCCAAATTCCTGACCATTTCTTCATAGTGCATCTTATCCATGAATTGTTATCCCTCTAACTAAGCAAGGCCTGCCATGCTTCCTGAAGCGTCAGCAGACCTGTTTCTACATAATTGAAAATATTGGGGAAAGATGTATTGTCATCTGTAATCATAGAGAAATTATCTGTAAATTCATACATATAGTATAATCTAATTAACTTCTCTGTATTTTCTTTAGAAATCCTTTTTATAAAGGGTGCGTCACAGCATGAACAACAGTTATTGCCTGGTATAACAAAAATATTCTTCTCTATATTTTCTAAACATATTCCCTGCTGCAAAAACTGTATATCTTTTGTATGTAGGAAAAAAAGCACAAAATCTACTGTTAATATTAATTGCTCTAATCGCTCCATTTTCTGTCTATTATAAACTGGTACTAACATAGGAATCCTATCACCTTCTTAAAATTAACACTTCGGCTCACAGATAAGAAGTGTTTCCTCAATAAAGGAATATGGTAAAACAGGTCTGAATATTTTCATATCATATTCACTATATATACTTTCAATTAATGGTTTAATTGTAAACAAATCATCTATACTATGATAAATGCTAATCATAAGCGTAGGATGCTGTTCCTTAATTGTGTTTACCGCCCCCAATATCAACTGCTTCTCACAGCCCTCTACATCTGCTTTAATCAGACCGACCTCTAAATTGTTTTCATACACAAAATCATCCAGTGTAATACAAGGAACTTTTTCTTTTTTATATTCTAATCCTCTCCCAAAATTATTAATTGAATTATAAGAACAGTTAGACACTGTCCCTATAAAAACCTCCATTTCTCCGGTCTGATCTGTAAGAGCCATATCAACCGGAATTACATTTTTTAGACCGTTCCACTCAATCACATCTTCTATACTTAAGAGATTATTTTTTTCAAATTCAAAGCAATATATCTTTCCATCAAAATTCTCAGAAAATATCAAGGAGCTGTCACCTATATATCCACCGGCATCTATGATTGCCTTCTTCCCCACCTTTTCCTTATATCTCAACTGTTCAATACCATTTTTATAGTAAAATACAGCAGGTTCGATATGTATTCCTCCTGGCAGAATATATTTCCCACAAACAATTCTGTTCCCCAGTTCAAAAGTTTCATTATCCAAAGCTTCCCGCATTTCTTCCGTATATTGTTCCTCATCCTTTGTAAGAAAAATCTCTTTTTCATCACATAATTGATGTAAACGATGAATAATTCGATAAACTTCACAACGACTTTCTGTATCTAACTTCTTAACTAAAGCATTTATCATATTGTCAAATTCTTCATTTTCTCTAAGTATTTTAAAGTCTTTCACATAACTTTCATTATGATACGCTCCATTTTTTTCAAATAAGATCGGATTCTTCCATAATTTAATCTCTATTTCACGTAATTTTTCCGCCATCACCTGCATGTTAAAAATCATTTGCTGTTGATTTAGCAAAAGCTGCTGTTCAGCGATTAATACCTTATGAGTGCTAAAAAGAACATCTGCATCAGTATCCGGATTTTTCTGCCTTATTTTTAAGTATTCCTCATCTTTCAAAACAAATATATTTTCAAATCCGTATTGAACAAGCAGATGGACAATTTCTTCATGCAGCCATTCAAGTGTACCGACAATAACAGGAATCTCTTTACCCTGCTGACATTCATCAAAGGACTTTACCGGTATTCCAAAGCATCCTGAAATATTAACGCTTTCATCAGATACCATAAAGCACTCGACCGTAAACTTCTTATGATTGTTCAAAATATCTCTTGCTAAATAATAGGCGCCAATTCCTGCGCCATATATTCTCAGCGGGCCTTCATAATGTTTTTTTATTAACTGACTATATTCCAACAAGCTTCGCATATATTTCCTTTCCTTCTGCACCTAAAAATTTATCTTCATCATTCCTCAATCTATGCCGTTCCTTTATATATTCTATAAACATACAACTATCGAAGGGTTCGCTTTCTCCAATCAAATCACACTCCCATAAGCTCAGGTTTCCTAATGAAAGAAATCGTTTTTGGGGATATACATTTGTTGTATAAAACTCAGTTTTGTAAAACTCTCCAGTATCTATATTGACCCTGTAAAAGCTGTAATCTTTACCTGACATAAAAGATATCGTTTTGCCGTCTATCGAATATGCCATTGTATTATCGAAACCATATGTATCTTCTATCTTATCTCCACTGATTAAATCAGACACATGTTTTATATTCTCCATCTCCCCAGTCTTAATATTCAGTAATATAAATTGATCTGATAAATTAGGAAATAAAATAATCCCTTTTTCACATTGATATAACGTGTGAAAAGGAACATAGCTCGCTGTAAAACCATCTGGGTATTTTTCATATAAAGTTACAGTATTTCTCTTAATACAATAACATACTACACCGCCTTTTATCCGTGGCGTTAGCCAAATATGAGTTCCTAACTTCAGTATTCCGTTAAATCCATTCCCACAAATTGGGATCTTACAAATTGTAACATTTCTACTTTTCATATTAATTTTTACAATAATTTGTGCACATCCGCAAGAACAGTACGCAATTTCATTTTCCACACACACATCCGTTATATATGCTTCATTGTTCACACTCTGCAATTCCAATTCATTAATAAAATTAGACACATAATTAATTTCTAATGTACGCATATTAATGATTACCATAGCAGGATAGTTATGCGGAAGCAAAAAAAGAAAACCGTCATAAACTTCACTACACCAAAATTTGGCGTTCTCATTTGCCAACTTTTTCTGACCGAATTCGTCGATTTTTTTCAAAGGAAGTTTTGTAAAAATCTTTGAAACAGTATTATAAACAGCTATTTCATTAGCAAAAAAAGGAACTAAAAAAATATTATTTCCATATTTTTCATAGATGCATATAGTCGAAGAGCATATCTTCTTTCATAAGGAACTATGCCCACTAAAACAGCATCTTTATTCCCACTCCGTTTGCAATACAGTCCATTATGATCATATGTAGTAAACCATATTTTATCAGCTTCTTTAATATAGGTTTCAAATGATAACTTAACTTTATTTTTATCCATCTTCTTTCAATCCCTGCTATACTTTTAAACGATCTTTTTAATATGCTCATCTAACATACAGGTAAATGCTATTGCTCCTGAGTAGTTTAGATGAGCAGGATCCATATAGAAATGTGGATTTTTTGAAATAGCTTCTACACTCTTAAAATCCCATAAAAAAATATTATTATCTGTTACTGTTTTTACTGCTTGTTCAAATTCATCTTTATAGGAACTTAGCATTATTCTATGATATTCCTCCAACACTATATATCTTGGCATCAACAGCAGTATAACTTTTATACCTGGATTAATACCTTTTACTGTATTAATAATTTGATGAAAATGGTATATATTCTCTTGAATCGTTTCCTTATATCTCTTACTTGGTATAGAGTATAAATTTGATGGAAGAAAAGGGAATTTTTCTATCGACATATTTATCTGCGGTGTTAAAGGGTAATCCTTATATCCTAAAACACCAAATTCTCGTTTCACAAAAAAATTATCCAATTCTTTATAAATTACTTCTTTATTAAACAGTTCATCTCTTATTTTTAGTAAATACTCATCATTCACTGGAACATAATATCCACTTTTCTCCATTTCTATTTCGGCATCTTGAACAAAATTTATATTTTGTTCATAGTGGTGCCTATCCTCCATAATTCCTCCATTTCCCCAATATTTTATAATCGCTGTTGATAAGCTGACATCATAATTGAATATTGTATAATCGTATAAATCTAATATTACATATTGTAAATCCTGAATTATTCTCGGATAAGCATTTATACATTTTTCCAATACTTTCTTATGATAGTAAATATCCTCACTTCCTACTGCCAGATTATACCATTTTCCACTTAAGTACTCAGGATTAATTCCACATAATGCATGACTGATACCTAATATAATTCCAGTACACTTTTTTGTGTTTGCAGTTAGTATTTTATCAACTTTTTGTTCTGTAAAAAGTTGGGAAAAAATCAATAATTTTGCTTTCACTAATCAAATGCTTTGTAATTAACTCATTTTTGACCTTTTCAGAAGCAAATCTATTCTTCAATGCAATAATTATAAAATCAAAGTTTATAATCTTAAGTTTTTCATTTCTAATATATCTTACCCCTCCCCATCTATTTATATCAGCATAACTATCTGTAAACCCCACTATTTGATGATTCTTCTTTAATGCCCTTTTTACTAAAATTCCTTCTTCCCCAAGTCCATATATTATAATTTTCATGTATTGCCTCTTCAAAAAAATATCTATTCGTAAATCACATAATCATCCGACGTAAATCCCAAACTTTCCAGTTTCTCTTTTATCTCCTTAAAATAAGTACTTGCAATAACAACCTGCGAAAACTCTTTTCTTCTCGTCACTAATTCCTGCGGCGCTGCAACCGGTATACCCTCAATATATTTTCCCCACTTTTTAGAATCGGTATCTACAAAGAATATAGCTTTTGAATTACTTTCCCGTATTTGCTGCAATGCAGAATATCCTGTTTTACCAGCCCCATAAACTGCATATACTTTGTCATTTTGTATACGCATAACCGAAGTATCCTCAATCATTTCAAAAGACATCTTTATAATTTTCTCAGGATTCCAAATCTTTAGTATCTCATCAAACCCAGCCGCATTTGAAATAAAGTCAATTCCAGCTTCTTTCAATGCCTCTGCTTCTTTGTGATACATTGCAATACACCCAGAGTTTGAATCTGTTTCTAAGATATCACTACTATGTTTTTCCAAATTTATATAATGTAGCGTCCCTGGATTAATCACGGAATTTCTGATATCCTCATAAAATTCTTCTTTTAAATATAACAAATCTGAAAAATACCAAATAGGCTGAAAATCATGGCAATGCCGTATTGCATATGCAAAAGAATTTCCCCAGATTTTATGACTTTTCAAAACATGTATCTGCTGATTTTCAATGTATAACTTCTGAAGTTCCCTATATATATATTCAGAATCCGTAATAAAAAATATCTTCTTAAACTGCCTTCCCTGTTCTTTTATCCACTTCTCTATCTCACCTATTTTTTGATTATGCTCTAATACTACAACTGTATCAAATCTTTCTGGAAACAGAACTGACTTCTTTCCGTCAAATCTTGACGCAAAGCTGTCGTAAAAAAGTTCCTTTCGTATCTCTTTTACCCCTACTTTGCTTTCTTGATCAATGATTCCGTCTTTCATTCTGACTAAATTAATCCTTCCTGGCTTCTTTAATTTAGGACTTCCTATTTCTTCCAGTTTTTTATACATACTCTCTGATACGTCATCAATCCAATCATTGGCATCCCTTGTATATGTCTCGATTGCTATGCCGCAATATTCACACCACCGAAGTTGATCTCCAAACTGTTCTGGTGTGCGTTTCCACCATCCTTTTTCAATAGGCCAGCCACCCGGCCCGTCAAACAACATATCTAACGCCCCTGCAATTTCACAAAAAAATGCTCCCTTGGGCGTAATCGACGCACTCCAAATATCCTGTGCCCAACAATGATCACGGATCTCCAACCACTGTTCATCTGGTATCCCCAAATCTTTACGGCTAATTAAAATCGGAGAATGATACATGGTATTTCCATGATCATTAACCGCCTGCATTTTAAATACATCCTGTATTAGCTCATAATACTTCTTGTACGTTGGGACCATTGCAGACCAAAGCCCCGCTCCAGCTACTGTCTCCCTAGCTCCAGTTTCATATTGGTATACCTCTGAATTTATTTTGTTTTCTAATAAGACAGACTCAATAAAATCTTTTTGCGGTCTCGTCAAAGAAAGTTTTTCTTTCCGAACCCCTTTCGGAAGATGTGCGTGTAAATACCTTGTAAATCGCTCAAATTCCGGATGCAGCGTAGGCTCACCGCCCATAACGCCAATCGTTCCATGATATCCTTCCATTGAATCAACCGCACGTATAAAAGTTGTGAAATCCATAAAAAAATTTTTTTTATGATGGCCGCAAAACCTTGTACAATTTGAGCACTGATATAAACACGCATTTGTAATATCTATCTGAATAATCCTCATATCCTTCGGTGACTTCATCTCAATTTACCTCAAGCAATTACTCTAACTACCAAAATTTTTAATCATTTGGAAAACTTTGAATCGTAATAAAATCTATATCTGACTTCATGCCTAAATCAAACAAAGTTTGTTCCATTTCTCGGAAATATGGAGATGCAATGATAATTTTGTGAAATTCACTACGCTTTTTCACTAATTCATCAAAAGAGATCACAGATATATCATTCCATAACGTTCCCCATTTTTTCGGATTTGAATCTACCATATAAAGGCACTTTCCTCCCAATAGTTTCAGATATTTCTGTACCTTGTAGGAGTTGTTTCCAGCACCAAATATCACATAATTTTCTCCTTCACGAATATCTGCCTTAGGATTCGCAATCGCAAAAGCCTGTTTAAAATTTTCTGCATTTAAAGGAGGAATCACTTCTTCTCCACGTTCCTGCAATACACAGTTAATATCCCGGAAAACTCTGTCATAAAGCCGTTCCACAAATTGATTAAGCTTAAGAAAGTTATCAAAAGATAATGTTTCCTGTAAATCATGAATACGATAAAAGGTTAATGGTTCATTCAAATATTTAATGTTACTGTAATACTGCGCCATAACCTTTACATAACAGTCTGCAAAAGTAATATAATCTTCCTCTGGCATAGGCAAAATCTTAGTGAGCAGTTCCCTCTTTGCGGATATACAGGAAGTAATCAAATTATAAGTATAGATATACCCATATTTATGAAACAGCAACGGCCTCTGTTCGTATTCATCAGCCGGTGCGATCACATCCGTAAGTTCTTTACGGTAATTTAAAGCTTTTCTGGCATTACCTACAAAATCATACTGTTCGTGCAGCGAGACAATCCTCTCCAGCTTATTTTCATAAAAGTAATCATCGGAATCCAGAAATGCTATAATATCTCCTCTGCTAAGGTGAAAACCAACATTTATTGCTGCTGCTTGTCCGCTGGAAGGTTTAAAAACTGCAGTAATCAAGTCTGGAAACCGTTCTACATAAGACATAATAATTTTTCTGGATTCGTCTGTAGATGCCCCATCTACAATAATAAGCTCAAAATTCCTATAACTTTGATTTAATACGGATTCAATTGCATCTCCTATATATGTACCATAATTATGGTTATTAATTAAAACTGATACTTTCGCTTTTTTCTGCATAGATATATACCCAATCGGTTGCCCAATATTCTGAATGTTTCCGTCCATTTAAATTATTATAATAATTTCTCACATTGCTGAACCAAACTGTGACATTTGAAAAATTCCTTGAAAAATCCTCTTTTATTTTCGGCAAATCATTCTCTCCGATTCCAACATCGTATAACCCATTCGTCTTTTTAGCATCAAAATCATTTCCAAAATAATCGGCCATATCATCCTTTTCATATATCCGGACTTGTTTATCATTAATCAGATACTGTTCTCTTTCCTTCACATATGGAAAAGCTGGATTATAGGCCATTTGGAGTACTATTTTCCCTCCTTTTTTTAATGCCTGATTCATATTCTTCAAAATACATTGTCTGATTTGATAGCTGGCTATATGCTGCATGGATATGGTACAATAAATATAATCATAATGATTTAAAGGGACATCTCCTAAGTCGTTTCCATTCGTCACATAAAAATCAGCTTCTGGAACTCTTTCTTTTGCCTCCTGTATCAGTCTGCTGGAAATATCACATCCATCTACCTTTTGAAACACTTTCATCATTCGTTTTACCATTCTTCCAGGTCCGCATGCAAAGTCAAGCGCTGCCTTATCTTTGGTATTTTCAAAAATGGGTTTTCTGATATCTCCATTTTTATATAACAGAAAAGTTTCATATGGATATTCTTCATGCCATTCATATTGACCCACGATATCTTCCGGGGATACCTCTGGATTTTCGTATGCCTGTTTCTGCATTTGTATATAATCCTGCTCTGTCTTTTCAATCCCATCCCCATCTTTAGTTCCAAGGTATGAAAATTCCAGCAATCTGCCCATTATATTTAATATTTTTCTGACGCTCTCTGCATCGTATATCCGTTGTAAATTTTGCCCTCCTTCAGTGACATCTTGTAAATCCACATATACTTTATCATTCTTTATGCCTGGTAACGTCATCATGACGATTCTGGAGGTTTCCAGTGCCTCTATGGAAGATATATCTCCTGGCTCCATAACGATAATATCTTCTTCTACCCATTCTTTTTCAAACATTCTCAGCCTGCCGGACAAGACCACAATAACTTTTGCTGCAACACGATGCAAATGCCTCTGTTCACAATATCCCTTTTCCAATACTCTGACCGCAGCCTCCACATCATTTGTTTCATACGCAGTTGGTTCAAAATTGCCTACAAACCATCCTCTTGTCATATCACCGATTTTTTTACTGTACATGTTACTTATTCTCCTTCCAAAATAACCTGCCTGCTAAACCAATCTGCTGCTGTCAGCCGATTGGTACTTACCTGATACAGAACACTTCCCTCATAAGAATACTTTTTCCAATAGTATTTATAGACAGATGGATCCACAATGATAAATTCCCTACAAAGCATGTCTACATAATCCTTCAAATTCTCTAATGGATTATCTACATAACTGCCAAGACTTTTGATATAACGCGTAAACATCAGCATTTCTGGATTCATGCCATCTGTATGATTCGGATAAGGTGTTCCTGTGTCCCAGAAGTTTAGCATATCCTCAGTATCCCCAAATAAAATATAATCGGGAATATAATATGCAATATCAAGAAAAGGCTGTAAAACTGCAATCCTTTTTCGCGAAATCCCTTTTGCCGGAAACATCTTTGTCAGTGTATAAAGATATGAAATACAATCATCTGCATATAGTCGAAAATCCGTTCTTGTTTTCATCACATATCTATATCCAAGTTCTTTCGCACGCATAATCCCTGCATAAGAAGATTTCACCTGATAGTTTACGTTCAAGACTCCCTTTTCCTGCGGCGGCTTACTAAGCACAATGTCGATTGGAAGTTTGTAAAAACTTTCAAATTGGGAACATTCTTTTTCTTCTTCCCATGTAGATAAAATAATCTTTGCTTCTGGAAATACGATACTGTACCAACAAATTGTCCTAAACGTAAAATCATCTTCATATACAACCGGACCCTGAATAACAATTGCAGTCTGACGATTAGCCTCACCGTAATTCTTTTCTTCGATTACTTCCCGTTCATTTTTATTATGAACAACCCCTTCGTCTATAATCTGGTTTTTAAGTAGATTATACGTCACCAGATACTCGGAATTTTCTGATAAACTTCCGGATGACCACTCGACAGAAGCGTAAAGATCTGCCATAGACATTCCATTTCGGGAACAACTAAATGATGCTGGTATATCTGGTGCGCAAACATTAGGTGCTTCATAAAAAGTTCCAGTATCCGACATGTCATATAATTTTACAATTTTATCTTGCATTCAATGCTAATCAAATATCTTTCAATTTCTGACTGAAATCCAAAAGAAGAAATTATGATATAATCAATATCTTCAAAATTCTCTGCTGTAACATTACGTACATTTACACCGCAGAAAGATCGCTCTTTGCGGTCGGCAAACGCTACTACATTCTTATATTTTATATCTGTATATTCAAACAGGCATCTCGTATGACCGCCTACACAGTATACCAATATACGCCCATCACCGCATTTATCTAAAATATTGTTTATCTTATCAATTCTTTCAATCATTCCAAACCAATATTCTTCCGGAAGACTGCACACCTCTCTAAGAACAGATTTTGCAATTTCATTTGTAAAAGTCCCATTTTTCTTAATATCGGATTCTGAATACAGAAAAATGGTATTACCTCCTTTTCCTCATAAAGATAAAAAATCTTTCCTTCATATCCATATTCTTTCAGTTCCTTTCCTAAAGAACAATCTTCAGAGGCTGTTATCAAAACACATTCTGACTGTTTCCATTCTGGTTCTTCGAGAGAAAATACTGGATATCTCTTATATTCTCCAAAAGAATCGTATACATTCTTATTTTCATATCCATCTATAAATCCAAAAATATTTTTTTCCGCAAGTTTGGTAAAACGGAACATATAATGAATATGTGCATCATCTGCACATATTAAAATAGTCTTATCATCAGGGAGATCATTGATAAATTCACGTGCTTTCAAAATTCTCTTCGTCAATTCTACCTGCTTTTGAGAAATGCCTATAATTTGCTTCACCCGCATCCTTCTTTCTCCTAGCCAGGAATTTATACCATCTTTCCTCATTTTAATATGTTTCTGATTCATCTTTTTCCTGCTTGTCTGCCTTTCTTAAACATTCATTTACAACGTCATCCATACTGATTAATGGAAAAGGTACCTGTCCGTATAATTGTTCTTCTATATCCCAGAAATCCTTTAATGCTGTAATTAACATGGCATCTACCATGGGCGCACCTACTGGATGATGAAAAAATGGTACGCTAACCTCTCTGGAAATATCCCTGCGGTCAATGATATAAGAAACGTGAACTGATGTATTTTCAAGCAGCGTATATAACAATTTCCCCGCAGCCCCCCAACCAAAGATTGCAACTTTCTTCCAACCATTCTCTGAAAAATATATATCAAAGACTTCTCGTCTATCTACATCTTTTTTTGCCAGTAGTCGAGATAATCCATAGTACATATTCAAATACATGGTATTCCTGTCAAAGTTTGTTTTTTCATATGCCTGAACAACAAATTCTTCTTTGCGAAATTTGAAAAAATAGTTCCTATCGCTGTCAATATCCAACTTCTCTTTTGATAACGCAAAAACTGTAGTACTATCTTTTGGATCAAAGTTTTCATTACAGTAAGTACTACATTCCAAAGTTGTAAGTCCGTTTCCATCCATACCAATATTATCGCAAAGAGACTTTTTTGAATAAATGACAGTCTTCCTAAGAGCCATCTGTTTTCGTGTAAGTCTATAGTCCAAAAATTTTATAAAACCATTCTCAGGATATGGAATATCCCTCTGGAAACCGCAGGTATACATCATAGCTTCGGTGTGCGCTTTCCTTAAATCAATTTTTGATATAATATCTTTGTCTTCCACCATAGAAAAAGAATTCCAACATCTTTTCCATGTTGCCCATCCCCAACTGCGGAACACATCGTAGCTAAAACTATCTCCCTGTAATTGACTCTCCATAGTTACCGGATTATAACCACAGATGCTGAACACTTCCTCATCATCTTCAAAGCGTTCAAGCGCCTGATTCATAAAAGGAAGGAAGGCTGGAGCGGTCACAATATCATCTTCCAGCACGATAACACGCCCATACTTATTGATCACCTGACAAATTCCATCATACATATTCGTATTGGAACCTTCATTTTTTTCTCTGTATATTACAGTATATGTATGAAATGAATTACAAAATTGTCCTAACCCATCCCTTATCTTTTGGACCTTTTGGTAATCACCTTTTACTTCTGAAACAGGTGCATTGGAAAAAACATAAACATCCGTCCTATCTGCACCAATATTTTGGGCAAGGGCTGCCATTACCTTCATTATTTCCTCAAATCGATTATAAGTAAATACCACTACCGGAGAATACATATGAATCCCTTCCTTTTACATTATCATTAAGCTGGTAACAATCTGTTCTTCCTTAAACCCAAGTTCCATTAAATACGTCTTTATCTCATAAAAGTAAATACTACTTACAAAAATCTTATCAAACTCCTGTCTTCTTGCCCATAATTCTTCTGGTGAAACAATCTGATATCCCAGAAAATCATTTCCCCATTTATTACAATCAGAATCGCATATAAATTTAATCTGTTCTTTCACAAAGGAATCATAAATATTTTTAGCGCTTTGTCCTGCACCGTAAAGAGCATACGTCACATTTTTTTCAATCTTATATTCTGAACTGTCAAAGCTTTTTTTAATTAATGGAATCTGTTTATTTTTATCATAAAGCTCTACAAACTCTGTCACCCCATTTATATCCCGTAATATCGGATATGTAGCACGTTTTACTGCACTGGCCTCTGGTGAGAACACCGCCAGTATTCCGTCTCCCAATTCTTCCTGTAAATCATATCTGTCATCAGTAATTAAAATACTGCCTGGATTTAATACATACTGCTTCAGATAATCATCAAAAGAATCTTTTAATTCTGCTGTTTCCGTCATCAAAACAATAAATTCACCTTTTTTCGTCTGAGAAATCGCCTCAACAATTTTCTCTCCAATCTTATCCTCTTTAAGCAGCGTACATTTGATAAATCCTTTTGGATTTAACCAGTCGTTTTTTTCATTGAAACGCGCAAAATAACCGTCTAAATAAGACTGCTTTCTCACAGGTTTTACACCGAACTTGCTTTTTTCCAAAATATTCCCTTCATCAGATATCTCTAGTACATTCATCATGCCATTTTCAATCTTAGGACTTCCCAATTCCTTCAATCTATCATGCCACCATGCAGACATATCATCCATTTCTTCATTCGCATCTCTGGTAAAGGTGTTCAGCGCAATTCCGCACAATTCACACCATTGAAGCTGATCTCCAAATTGCTCCGGCGTGCGTTTCCACCACCCCGGCTCAATTTTCCATCCTCCCGGCCCGTCAAACAGCATATCCAACGCACCGGCGATCTCACAAAAAAAAGCCCCTTTCGGAGTAATTGTTGCACTCCATTCTTTCTGTGCCCAACAATTATCCCTTATTTCCATCCATTTATCATCCGGTATATTCATATCCTTACGTCTTATCATAATCGGCGCATGATACATGATATTCGTATGGTCATTCAATGCCTGAAAATTAAACGTATCCTGTATTAACTCATAGTACTCTCTATATTTATCACTTAAAGCAGACCACAATCCATATCCAAGCACACAATTTCGTTCAATTCCATGCTCTTTATTGATAAACGTACTATTCTGCTCCATCTGAGCAACCACTTTCATAAAATTTTTTGCTGGTCTGACCAATAGATTCTCAGATTTCGGATAATATTTATGCTCGTTTAAATATTCCAAAAAGCGCGAAAACTGCGGATGGAGTGTAGGCTCGCCTCCCATAATCCCTACGGTTCCCCGATATCCCTCAAAAGAATCTACTGCTCTCTTGAACGTTTCAAAGTCCATAAAGAACGGTTTTTTATGATGGCCGCAAAAGCGTGTACAATTTGAGCATCTATGAAAACATGCATTGGTTATATCAATCTGAATAATCCGCATATCTTGTGGTGATTTCATACAACGAATCCTCCTTCGTTCTGTTCTTTAAAATCCTTAAATGATTGTAACTTCTTGTCTTTTTCAGACAAAATAATCGTTTCTACTTTTTCAATGGGCCATTCAATTCCAAGCTCCGGATCATTCCATATAATTCCATCGTCATATTCTCCATAAAATTTTTGAGCACATTTATACGATACAATGGATTCTTTTATCACAAGATAACCATGCCCAAATCCTGCCGGAACAAACACTTCTTTTTTATTTATTCCCGACATCCAAACTCCTTGCCATTTCCCAAAAGTATCAGATTTTTTTCTTAAATCCACAATCACATCAAATACTTCTCCCGACACACAGCGAACTAATTTAGGCTGCTGCATAATTTTTTGAAAATGAATTGCACGAATGACTCCTGGCTTTGAATATGTATAGAAAACTTCCTGCAAATCGTGTTTAATATTATTTTTTCAAAAATCTCTTTAGAATAATCTTTCAAAAATACCCTCTCTCATCATCTGCTTCAAAAGGGTTTATTAGAAAGGCACCTTCAAGATTGAGCTTTTCAAAGCTAAACTTTTGACTCATATATTTCTCCTTCAAACATTCCAATTTTTCCAAGGGGGTTTTCCAGTTTCCCACATTTTTTCCAAAATTTCTTTGTCCCTTTGAGTATCCATACAACGCCAAAATCCATTGTGTTTATATGCTGCCAGTTTATGCTCATACGCTGCCTTTTCCAATGGTTCTCTCTCAAAAACAGTCTTATCATCTTGGATATAACGGAATATCGTCTTATTTAATACCATAAAACCTCCATTGATCCATCCCATATCATTTGACGATTTTTCTCGAAAATCTGTAATCATTTCTTTCTGTATATCAAGAATTCCGAAACGTCCTTCCGGCTTTACAGTCGTAATTGTCGCCATTCTCCCATGTCTCATGTGAAAATCAACTAAACTGTTAAGGTCAACATCACATAAGCCGTCGCCATATGTAAGCATGAAATTGTCACTGTCTATAAACTGTTCGATTCTTTTAATTCGGCCGCCTGTCATAGTATTTAAACCGGTATCAACCAGTGTCACTTTCCAGTCTTCATTCGGTATTTTATGCATAGTTAGCATGTTATTTTTCAGTTCAATGGTAAAATCAGAATTATACGACTGGTAATTTACAAAATAATCTTTAATTAACTCGCCTTTATATCCACAGCAAATTATAAATTCATGAAACCCAAAACTGGAATAATATTTCATAATATGCCAGAGAATAGGCCGTCCTCCGATTTCAATCATAGGTTTTGGCCTGAACTTGCTTTCTTCTGAAATGCGAGTGCCAAATCCTCCTGCAAGTATCACCACTTTCATATTTTTTTCCTCATTTCCAATTCGTGTTTCAAGATATTCTCTATGGTTTTCTCCAATGTTTCTTTTGGTTCCCATCCTATCTTGCGCAGCTTTTGAGAAGAAACTGTAAAATCCTTTATGCTTTCTACTTCCTCTTTGCTTACTTCTGGAAGGCTCAGTTTTGCTTCCTCTCCGGTCATCTTTTGATAAATCTCTTTTACCATAAATGCAATTTCCCTGATACTCACTGTTTTTTGAGAACTTATATTGTAGACTCCAAATTCTTCCTCTAAATTCAGCAAAAATTTAATTGCACTACAGATATCAGGAATTGCTATAAAATCTCTTCTTGGAAGTCCGTTGGACTTTAATACAATCTGCTTTTCTCGTACAATAGTCCTGCAGAAATCATTTACTGCAAGATACCATTTATCCACTTCATTCCCAGGAAGCCCAATCCCGTTTGTAAGTCTGAGAATTGATGTCTGCATTGTGTTACTGGCATGTAACTGCCTGATATACTGTTCCGCAAATAAATGCGTTAGGGCATAGTCCGAAATCGGAGTTGTCCTGCTTTCTTCTGTAACCATCTTTTCCACCGTTCCATACACATGAAATGTAGAAAGATATAAAAACTTCTTCACTTTACATACTGCCGCATCCAGATATAGCTCTCTTGTTCCAAAAGCATTTATCAATAGTGCTTCTTTCGGTTTCTTCAAAATCTCCCGTTCATCCATAGATGCCGTATGAATCACAACATCTATTCCTTCACAAACACCTTTTATTGTTTTTTCATCAGAAAGAATCATCTTTCTTTCTAACGCAGTTCTGGGAGTTCTTGTTGTAACAAACACATTTTCATTTGAAAAATACTGTGCAAGATACTGTCCGATATATCCCTTTCCGCCGGTTATCAAAATGTTCATCACTATATCCTCTTAAATTCCGGGTTACTCAAAAAACGTTCCAAATCTTCCGGTATGCCTAATCCGTACATCCCTTTATCTTCCCTTCCAACATTGAAGAAAGAAACTTTTCCTCCACTCTTAATATAGCGGTTATATACCGGCGCAACATAAAATTCACCATTCACTCTCTCCCCGGCATCTATCATTTCATGAGCGAACTTTACATAATCACATCCTCTAGTAAAATTATAAATACCGACTGTGGCCTCATTGGATATCACTTCTTTTTCTCTGACTTCTTTTACTAAGTTCTGTTCGTCATAATTTATATAAGACCATTTGGGATCGTCTGCCTTCATAGTCATGATGAATCCATCATAGTTCTTCCCCGAATTCAGATATTCGTTAATATCTATATCTACATATTGATCTGAATTCGCAATCATCAAATTATCTTCATTGTCAATGTATTCTTCTGCCAAAAGAACCGTACATGCTGCTCCTTCTGTTACCTCTTTAACTGGGATAATAAGACACCCCGGAGAAATCTGTTGCAGATAACTTTCCAATTCAAACTGTTCTAAATGTTCCTGCAGACATAAATATATGAACCGATGCTCGCATTCGGGCATAATGTTTTTTGTTACAACCTCAATCATATATTTCCCATGAACATCAATCAGTGGTTTCGGCATCTTATATCCGGCTTTTACAAATCGACTTCCTCTCCCTGCCATTGGCACTACAATATTTATCATTATTCATCTTCCTTTTCTGCAAAATATTTATCATTATTCATCCCCGGAATTTTAACAACAGTATTTACAGTGTCTTCTAATGCTGTAAAATCAGTAATATCTCCAGGCTCTGCAATTACGATATCCCCTGCCTGCCATTCTGTTCCAAACATCTTTGCCCGTCCGGACATAATGACAGTAATTTCCGTGGCAATCTTGTGATAATGTGCTTCTTCATAATCACCTGTACTGTATTTTTTTACTGCTACTTCAACGTCATTTGTTTTAAAGAGAGACGGTTCAAAATTACCTACGAACCATCCTTTTTTCATATTTTCGATTCTTTCACATCTCATATTCTTATTATTCCTTTTCAAAAAAATATTTGGCTTCTTCTGGATAATCTGTGCAGAGATAAAAAGCTTCTTCCGTGTTCATGTGCTCCTGTTTAATCCTGTCCCACATTTTTTGCCTGGACTTTCCATGCAATTCCGGTGATACAGCCGCAACGCACTTTCCGGCATTCAACCCCTCCTTAGCCGAATCAAATAATTTCCAGTCATCGTCATAAAAAGTGTCCATCCATATTCCTGAAGCATCCTGATATAATACACATTCCTTTTCAATGTCGCTGCTTCTCGTAAAAAACTGAAAATTTTTTTGTTTATAAATCACCATTTCTGGAACAGACATATCAAACACAAAGTAATTGGTAACTTTATACTTTTCTAGTTGTTCTCTAAGAATATCCTGAATACCATCAGACTTAATATTTAATGCCAATGGAACATTATTGCCATATTGCCGATATAATTCAAATAATTCCTCACTAAGCACACTATTACAATCTGCAACATTATGCGATATTACCAGTTGACCACAATAATCTCGTAAATCTGTTTCTACTCCATATCCGTTTAAAAATGCTTTCTGAAACGAAATCATACTGTTTTTTTCTTTATTATTCTGCCACCATCCCCTATGTGCAATAATTCTCATTTCTTCGCATCTCCTGTTCGTATTTTTTGATTTGCTTTAGCTCATAAAAAGTATGGTATTGCTCTTTTTCTACCGTATAGCTGACTACTTTTTTACCTTGCAGGATTATCTCATTTATAGCTGTAGATATAAAATATCTGCCATCATATTGCTGTCCTTTTAATATCGTTTTCTTAGCAGTCTCGACAAAATCTTTTCCTTTTTTAAAGTAATAAACTCCTGCTATTGCCTTTTTTGAGATAGGCCTCTTTTCAGCGGTTTCTATTACAAGATCATTTTCTACGCGCACAAATGACCAACGTGGGTGAATACACTCAAAACAAACTACACCACAATCCGCATCTTTTTGACGAAAATCCTGTATAATCTCAAACAAATCACAGTCAAATTTTTGGTCATTGTTTGATATTAACAGCTCGTCATCATTATTTATAAGCTCTATTCCCATCAAACAAGTACATAATGCTCCTCCTGTTTCATTCTGTAGTGTAATAATATTGGCATTTTCTTCTGACAACAAAGAAACCATATTGTCCGTATGAAAACGAATACATTCTTTTTCATTTAATATAAATATAAATTTCTTATCTGGAATAGAGTTAAAATTTTCTACTGCATATTGTATCATTACCTTTCCGTTCACTTCTGTTACATTCTTCGGCCAGTAATTTTCAAGAAACTTCTGGTCATTTCCACATGCTGGAATCATAATATGTATCATCTGTTCTCTCCATATTTCAAATACTTTGTAGTTTTGTTCTAATATTTGTATAATTTACATCATAAACCGTATCTATTTTCAGTAAATGCCCGCCTGATGCTATTGCAGCAGCTATTCCATTTTTATTGTCCTCTAAAATCAGACATTCTTCAGGCTGAAGATTCAATTTTTTCATTGTTGTAATATAAATCTCTGGATTCGGTTTCGCCTTTTCAACATCCTCATTTGACATAATAAGATCTAAATATTCCAGCAGTTCTGCTCTTTCCATCATTTCAATAATGGTTTTTCTTTTAGAATTGGAACATACCGCCAAAAGGTAGCCTTCCCTTTTTAACCTTGACAACGCATACTCATGCTGAAATAATGGCTTGCACTTTTGTGTAATGATTTCCATTGTGTATTGCTGTTTCAGTTGATTTATAAATTCATGCAGCTCTGTTGGCAAATAGGAAACTCTTCCAAGGAGTTCTAATTTATCTTTTGTTGGCAGCCCATCAAATGTATGAACATGGTCAAATCTGGAAATCTCACACCCAAACAGCTTTAATGCTTGGTTTAGTGCTTCATAGTGCCACTCTTTTGCATCAATCAACACCCCATCCATATCAAACAATATAGCTTTAATCCTACTCACTATTATTTAGCACCTCCTTATATGCATCCTACTTTTTCCTTAAATAATAAATCCTGATACTCTGTAATCTGTTCAATCATCCTATCTTCTATCTGCTTTCCATCTGCAATCAACTTATATAAATCAACAGTCCTGGAGACCGCTTCATCAACATCCCAGATAGGCTTCCAATGAAGAACATTTTTAATTTTAGAACAATCCAACCTCAAAAACTGTGCTTCATGCGGCATATCTCTTTCAATATATTCTGGTTTGATTGAACCCCATTTGCGACAAAATAATTCCACAATTTCAAGAGTCGTAACACAATTTTTGTAATCAGGTCCAACATTATAACATCCAGCAATTTCAAAATGTCTTGTTTGCTCTGCTGCAAGTGCCAAATATACAAAAACAGGCTCCAGTACATGTTGGTATGGTCTTACGGAATATGGTGAACGTATAATAACATTTCTGCGTTCACAAGCTGCCCTGTATGCATCTGGAAGAATTCGGTCTGCCGCAAAGTCTCCCCCGCCAATTACGTTACCAGCTCTTACGGTTGATACTGCAAGATTTTTCTCAGAAAAAAATGAATTTATGTAGCTTGACGTAACCAACTCTGAGCAAGATTTTGAATTTGAGTAAGGATCAAAACCATTTAATACATCGTCTTCTCTATACCCCCAGTACCATTCATTATTTTTATATACTTTATCTGTTGTAATATTAATAACTGACTTTACACTATTACAATTCCTTACAGCTTCCAGAATATTTACAGTTCCCATCACGTTCGTTTCATAGGTGTAAACAGGATTTTTATATGCTTCCAGTACAATTGGCTGTGCCGCAAGATGGAATACAATATCTGGCTCAAATGCTTCTACCGCCTTTAATACCTGAACCCTATCGCGTATATCGCCTGATACAGATTTTATATGTTCAGAAAGTTCCAACAGTTCAAATAGAGAGGGGGATGTTGGAGTCCCTATGGAAAATCCACATAATTGAGCCCCCCATTCCAACAAAACCTTGCATAGCCAAGAACCCTTGAAGCCTGTATGTCCCGTAATAAAAACTTTTTTTCCTTCATAAAATTTTTTTAGTTCCAAATACTATCCTCCATACTCCTAAATTATTTAATGACGTTTTCATATAACGTCTTTCCAATATACCCACCCGGATGATTCTGTCTGAAGCTCTCTATATCCAGCCCAAGCATATCCGCAATCTGCATTGCCAAGCCCTGCAGAATAATCAAATTTAATGTAGTAGAATTATTAGGCATGATATTCCACAAATCTCCCTCATGTTCCAACTCAACTATGACGCTGTTCTCAATTTCCTTCGTCAACGTACTTTCTCCGGAAAAAGTCAACAGCCACATATTCACCTTTCGCTTTTTCAGAAGCCTTGTAAGCAGAATAGATTCCTCCGTCTCGCCACTTTTTGAAAGCAAAATCACCATATCCCCCGCTTTTACCACTCCCATATCGCCATGTATAGCTGAATTGGTATGTAAAAAGCACGCGTCAAGCCCGATTGAAACCATTGACCCTACAAACTTCTCACAAATCGGAACATTTTTCCCCAAACCTGACACCACAATTTTATTGTCTCTTTTTAATACTTCTACCGCTTCCCTCACCCACCGGTCAAGTATCTGCCCATCCAAAGAGTGGACAGAGTGTTCAAACTCTTTTAACTGCTTCTCAAAATAGCGAATCATAATATATCCTCCAGGTACCACAATCCATTATAAAAAGCCCCGCAGACAGAATCGTAATCTTGCCAGGCATATGTAGTCAGCGACAGCCAAATCAATGCATGAAGCAGTTTGATTTCCCCAGGCTTTGTACCAGTCATTTTAAAAAAGGAGCTCTCCATATCCTCCCAATGATTGGATACAATATCAAGACACACATCCCTTTCCCTAATTTCCAACCGAAACTCTTTTAAATTAAATCTGTCATAATTTCCCACAATGGAATAATACAGCTTTGCCCAATCATAGCGCGGATCACCATAAAATCTAACATCTCCAAAGTATCCCCGCGGATCCAGCAATACTGGATTTTCATCCTCTCTCAGCATCAGATTTGAAAACGTGCAATCTCCATGAATAAAACTAAATTTTTCACACCCCATCTGTTCAATCAGGCATTCAATATCTTTTTATATAAAAAAATACATTCCTGCATCTTTTTCCATTAACCACAATATTTTTTCATTTGCAAAAGGTAAAAGATTCCTAATCTTATCGACACGATAAAATGTTTTATTCAAATAAACTTCCCTGCAGGCAGATAAATCTGCGGGAACCTGTTCTTTACTATGGAGGATTTGTAAGGTTTCCACCAATTTTTTTAGGACTTTTTTCTTCTCCTCATAAGACAACTGATATTCATAAATATTTTTCCCCTGAATCAATTCCATTTCTAATGGCTCTGTTCCGTAAATCTTTGGAAGCGCAGTAATTCCCAATTCTCCCGCCTTTTTATACCATTCCCGCTCTCTCTTTGCCAGCTTTCTGCCATGCTTGTCAACAGCCTCTTTGATAAATCGGTCTGCTCTGATTGTGATTCTATTGAATGGACGGCACTTATTTTGTTCTAATCTGCTATATTCCTCAAGCAGTCCAAATTCTTTTGTTCCATCTAAGCCTATTTCACAAAATTTCAATTTACTTTTCTGCATCCAACGTACCAACTCGCCATTTTCAGGAACTGCTTTTATTTTCTCTTTATCCGTAAACAAGAAAAAACCCGCCACACCATGATCATAAGATTTTTTTTCTTCAAATCTCCCGGCAAAGTAAGACCATCGGCAGGGAAATGACTGAGATATACCAATATAATCTTCCGTAGGATTTGAGTATTCGCCGTCCTCATATCCTGACGGCAATTTCAAATCCATTGGGAGAAGCAAATCTGACCATATTAACAGAAACGGCTCCTTTTCCGGCAATAAATGAATTGCTTGCTTTATACCGGCACAAGTTCCGTTTCCCCTTGCTTCTACAATTTGATATTTCACATCCGCAAATACCTGTAAATATTCTTTCATAACTTCCTTTTTATAATCTGCGATAATTATAAAATGTTTGTCCTGGTATTTCCGAAAAAGATGGAATAGCATTGGAAGATTATTCACCGGCACAAGCGCTTTAGGCTTATTTCTTGTCAAATATTCCAGACGTGTTCCTCTTCCGCCTGCCTGCACAATAATATAATTCATTTAGACACTTTTATCTCCTGATTTATATTAAATAAGATACATATACTTTATTAAAACCAAATACTATACCTTGAATCATGAATACTACTTACATGTTTTAATAAAATATATTGGTCATCTTTTACTAAAAGATGATGCAGAATTCTCCGCTTCGCTCCCCGCTACCTCATGACATGTCACCAACCTCTGGTTGATGACCTTCTTGTGCCTCAGCACACTTCCTCTTATACATGTCACCAACCTCTGGTTGATGACCTTCTTGTGCCTCAGCACACTTCCTCGTTATACATGTCACCAACCTCTGGTTGATGACCTTCTTGTGCTTCATGTTCACAGGGTCTTGGCATACCCAATACGCAGGTTTAAGAATTCACTTATCTCCTGCCTTCTAATGCCGTAAGTTATTTTTATATTACAGGTACATATCATACCCGCTTTATCATGAACTTGCCCCTTAGTCCTGAAACCCCTTCGGGAATTTCCATAATTCCCTAGTGATCCATTTAACGGTAAACTCCCGGCTCATCACCGAAACTTATCTAAATGGCTGTTCTTATGACCTAATATAGCTTCCCATCTCCCTGCCCCCGCTTCTTCACATTACGGGCAGTATTAATCTTATCCTCCGACTGATACCCACACAAGGAGCACAGAAACTTCCCCTTTTCTTTGCTTCCAAATTCGCCGCACTCGCTGCACACCTTACTGATATCTTTCCCCAGAACTTCCACAATATCAATCGACTGCTCCCTGCATTTCTGCCACAGACGTTTCCGAATATATCCTCTCTGCCACTGGGCAACGGAATAATTAATCTCCTTATTGTATCCCCCTGCCTGTGGTTTCGCCAGCCTCACTATGTAGACCGTCTTCGGTTTCTCTGTAATAAGGAAACGATTCAGTTCCTGATTAATATAACTGTGCAGCCGTTCTTCCAGACGCCGCTTTTTGTCATAATACTTTTTACGCCCTGGATTATTGTCTTTATTGCGGCGATAACTGCTTGTCTGTATCCGCACCCATTCTGAATACTCCAACTGGTATCTGCCTAATTTTTCCCCATAGCGATGCCCCTCATCTGTAGTCAGCATCGTATAGAATCCAGCAGCCACACCTACCTGATTAATATAATCCTTATGGCTTTGGACAGTTACATTTACAGGCGCCTTAATCTCTATGCGGCTTTCCTCTGGATACAGCTTAATCCGTAATTGACTTTGATACTGATTATTGTCTGTCAGCAGAATAAAGACGCGCTTACGCTTCTCCTTGGTGGAGATATAGATTCCATGGTCTGCATAACGATACGCCCTCTCTGCTATGGAAAATACATCGGCTGCATCCGTATTGAGCTTCACATGATATTTTCGCACCTTTCTGCACAGATATCGGTGTATTCGTTCCACATCAACCTGCCCTGCCAGCTCACAATACTGCTTCTGAATCTTCCCAGTCAACTCTATGGGCTTCTGATTCAGTACCGCCTCAAACGCATTATTGACCTTTAACAGAAAGCGAAGATAATGCTTATCTTCTTCCGTAAAACTACCATTCTTGTTGATCAGTTTTCCAATCTTCGTCTTTGTCCTGGTCCACTGGCTCTTAATGTCCGCCAACGCATCAAAGACCGCAAGATAAAAATAGACTGAGGGCAGTCCTACAACCTCCCTGTAACCGCTGGCTGTCATCTCGTTCTGAACCGTATATCCCGGATATATTTTAGGCAAACTACCAATTCCACCATACCGGCTATATACATAGTTCTTAACCTTTCTGTAGCCCTCGGCAATATCCAGAAGTTTCTGCATATCTCCTTCTGACACTGGCTTCTTATTATACTGATGGACTGTCTTGCATATCTTATCCGGCGGCATCTTTACTCCTTCATACTGAATGATATGAAATCTGCAAGAATACGCTCTTTGCTTATAAAACACAACACATTACGAATAAGTATACTTTTTCGTAAGAGTTTTTTGGAAAATTTTTAGACATATATTACAAAAAATAGATGTTAAGTTTATTGACGAATTGTCGATAATATATTAGAATGTTTAAGAAATCAATGGGAAATTGCCATTACGAAAAAGTATACTTTTTCGTAATGTAATCTATTTTGCATAAAAAGTACGGAAAATTCTTTGATTATGTAGAATTTACGTCGATTCATTAGATTTCTAAACTTAAAAAGAGAAGGTTGATTATATGAAGCTTGTTTTATGGGGGAGAGGCAGAGACTTTAATATTTTAATGATGGCTGCAAGCTGGAAGAAGGACGTACAGATTGTAGGTGTTATTCAGAGCGAGTGTAATGGAAACGAAGAATTTTTATGTGGAAATCAAAGATTTATTTTGTATAATAAAGATATTTTGGACACATTGGAATTTGACTATATCATAATTGCAAATTCACATTACAAAGATATAATTGTAAATAATCTTCATAAGAAATATATAAATCAGATGATTATTCCCTATGCATGCGATTGCCAAAATAAGGAAGCTGCAATAACCAAGATGCAGATGTTTGTTGACAATCCAAGAGATGTTGTTGTGAGACTATCAGGTTTGCACTGGGGATATGAGATACTGCCAATGCATTTTGATTTAAAAGATACCTCTGTATTATATGAACAAGATGTTTTTGTTGAGCTGGCCGACTATACAAGAGTTAGGACCACTGAACTAATTATTAAAGAATTAAAGGAAAATAATATAGACGGTGCAATGGCGGAAGTTGGGGTATTTAGAGGAAGGTATGCAAAGATTTTCAGCCATTATTTTCCAGAGAAAAGCTTATATTTATATGATACTTTTGAAGGCTTTGATTCAAAACAATTAGAAGATGAAATCAAAGAGAAACATGCGAATGTCACATGGGCGCAATTATTTTATAATACCAGCGAAGAACTTGTAAAGAATTATATTAAAAATGAAAAAAATACATTTATACGAAAAGGCTTTTTCCCAAATACGATCGAATTGAAAGAAAAAGATGATAAGTTTTGTTTGGTTTCTTTGGATGCAGATCTATATGAACCTATTTTAGAAGGATTACGTTTTTTTTATCCCAGACTGGTAACAGGAGGGTATATTTTAGTACACGATTATAACGGACTGGATATAATAGGTAATGAATATATCACCTTAGCAGGAGTCAAAAAAGCCATAAAAGATTATGAAAAAGAAATAGGGAAAGGTTTATGTAAAGTTCCTATTTCCGATATGAATGGTTCTGTTATTATAACCAAATGACATATTTAAACAGAAGGTTTTTGGAAAATGAATGACAGCGTCTGCATGGCATATAGATAAAATTATGCCGTGCAGACGCTGTCATTCATTCTAATATCTCTATTTTACAACTCTCAATCCCTACGGCAAAAATCTGGACTCCAGCTAACAATCTCCCCACATGCAATCATTTCCCCCGCATCCCCCGAAGGCTGGCTGTGAAAATCATCCGCATTCTCATGTATAATAACCGTACGTCCAATCACATCCTCCGGATAAAAGCGGCTTGTATAAACTGCCATCCATGCTGTTCCATTGTTACTTAATAATGGCGGGAGGTCACCGTCATGTTCCGGATGTGGGAAAACTCCTGGGTTATAATGTCCTTTAGCATCAGCAAATTCATTCTGTACATTTCCAGAACATGTGCCGCCTTCATGGATATGAAAGCCATGGAAGCCACCATTGTTCTCTCCTCTTTTTTGTGGCAGGCCGTAAACAGTCGCCACCACCACTGTTCCTCCATATGTATCATAAAAGGCAGCCCGCCCTTTAATATCCGGATATTTCTTACTTCCTTTGATTACTGCATAAGCTGCAGGATTTTCCTTGATATCTATCATACGCCATCACACTCCTCCCATCATCTTATGCAACTCAAAGTTCAATTATTCCATCCATTTATTCCGCCCCATTGCAAGTTAGGGCCATTTTTATCGACAGGTCACATCATCATTTCATAAAATGTATACGGAATAAAATCAATCCTTTCCGTAAGAAAATGATACTCTACATAATGCCCCTTCATAGACTTACGAACCAGCCCCGCCTGATTCAAAATCCTCAGATGCTTCGACACGCCTGCCTCACTTATCCCCATTTTCAGAGAAATCTCCTGCGTAGTAAGCGTCCCCTGCATCAACAGCTTAATAATCTTAAGCCGCGTATGATCGCCTAAAGCCTTAAATACCAGAACACAATGATTGGGAATATCATCCTCTGCCTGCTCGGTCAGAACCTCCTTTACCATCTCCAATTCCCCATCCCCCTTATACAGCCAGAGATGGGGATTCACAAACGTACTTGCCATAGCGTAGATTCTACGGACATGCGCTTTTTGATAGCGATATTCCCTGTCTTTGCGAAACACCAGACAATCCCCCTCCACCAACAGACGTGGATGAATACCTTCACACCACCTCCAGATGCCAAGCCTCCTACACACTTCCCTCTCCTTCTGCATAATGCGCGCCAGGTAGGGTCTAAGCAGCCTCTCCTCCCTCATAAAAACTCGTTCATAGTATTCCTTTATCACCCTAATTACAGCATCCCGTCCGTCAATTTCCATCCTTTGTCCAGTATATTCTATCATATCGTTCCATTGGTAAATGTTCATCTTCTGCAAATTGGAAATCAACTCCTCAATCTCCATCTGCCGCATCTGACTCCACTTGGGGCCATCAATTACAAACAGCCATTTCGCCGTAGCCTCGTTCAGATCTATGATACTCTTTACCAAATCCGGCTCTTTCTCGCTGATTCGCTTTGCCCACCTCCTCTGGTACAAATGATGCTCCGAATCGGCAAGGACATGCATGGAAAAAAACATTTCCCACACAGGAAGATAAACAAAAACAACCTCTACATTATCATCCTCAAATTTGTCTAAAACCATGATATCCCCCGTTTCTTCAAAGAAAACCTTAATAAAATTGAAGCTTTCCTGTTTCCCTATTATGCTTCTCCACCTTATCGAGCAAATATTTCGTGATAAACAGCATGACAGCCAGACAAATAATAAGCCCCGCCAGGCTAACGAACACATCATTATCCTGTTTTTGAAGCCCCAGAATAAAACGAATCATATTCAGGCAATAGGTCAGTGGAAAAAATAATGAAATCACCTTTGCCCATTGGGGAAAACAACTGACAGGTATCCTTGTCCCTGCAAATAAGGTCATGGGAGCGTCGAATAAATCCATCAGAATCGAAGCATCCCTGGAAAACAGAAATACAGCGTTCAGCATTCCCCCCCAGACGGTAGACGCTGCTAACAAAAGCATAAGAAACAGCGGCAAAAGCGCCAAGTTATCCCATCTCAGTGTTTTCGTATAGAATAGCACAAAGATGCAAAAGCAGCAAAACATCCACACTTCCTGCAAAAGCGCCCCCAATGCCTTTCCGTAAACCATAGCCAATCTGTTCGCCGGAGTCAAAAATGCGATTTCCAGGGTTCCGTTCTTTCTCTCTTGATTCGACATGGACCATGCATTCTGCACCATTGACCAGAAGCAGGTGTAAGCCATAAATCCAGTCCCCAGAAAAGCCAATAACTCCCTTCCCTGTGCCTCAAACGGCCGATACGTATAGTAGATTTCCCAAAAACCTAAAATGGGCCATACAAGTAATGAAAAGTACACAAAATAGGAATGATAATCATTCTGCTGTTGTTTTTTTATCTCCGCCTTCATTACTAACAGACTCTTTCTCATACTTTTCCTCCCTCGACTGACTTATAATTTTCATCAATATTTCTTCCAGATTCGGTTCATGAATACTTAAGTTCTGAATCTGGATTTGCTGTTCAAATAATACATTTAGGACGTCTGACCAGTCCTTGGATGTCCCGCTTATGTGAAGCACCCGCTCCAGTCCATTTTCAATCCGAATCTGGTCATGAAAATGCTCTCTCAACTCGTTTAGTATTGCCATATTGTTGTCCAAATATGCCCCGTTCATAGATTGAGATGGGGCCTCTGATGATATCACGACAGACAATTCCGGCTGATACATAAATAATTCCTTTAATTCTTCCTTCGTTCCCTGGGCAATCACCTCTCCTTTATCCAGCACATAGATGTAATCGCATAACTCCTCTGCCTCACTGATATAATGTGTGGTCAACAGCACTCCTTTTCCCCGCTCTTTTGCCAGTTTTGAAATAAGCTCTCTGATTTCCTTTGCAATCATAATATCAAGCCCAAGAGTCGGTTCGTCCAGGAATATATACTGTGGGCCATTAATAAGCCCTCTGGCAATCTGGAGGCGCTGCTTCATCCCTTTTGAATACCGCTCTACAGGGATATCCTGGGCATTTTCCAAACCAACGATACCGATTAAATGAGAGATACGCTCATTTAACTCCTTTCCGCTCAATCCGTATAAGCTTCCAAAATATCTTAGATTCTCCCTTGCAGTAAGTCTCCAATACAGATTTCGTTCGCCTCCTGAAATAACATTGATACGCTCCTTCACCCACAAATGATTCGTAACCGCATCCACTCCATCCATTGTCAAGACTCCGGAGGTAGGCGTAATAAGAGATGCCAGCATCCTGATTGTCGTCGTCTTTCCAGCGCCGTTAATACCTAGAACACCAATGATTTTCCCTTTGGGTATCTCCAGCGTAATATTTCGTACCGCATGAACTGTCCTTTTTGTTTTTCTCTGAAACAGCCTCTTTTTTTCATATAATATATAATCCTTCACTAAATTCCTTGCCTGAATCTTTTCTTCTGGTTCCATCACAAAGCCTCCCGCCTTATCCAAATATACTCTCTATCATCCTTCGTTCCAGACTTTTATTCCACAGCAGCCCTACCGCCAAATAGATTCCTGAAAGAACAAAGACATGTAAAATAAGCCAGATATTATCCACCATATACTGACGCCCTATGACGATATTCCGAAACAAGGTTACCGCCGGGGTTAATGGAAATATTTGCGCAAAACACTGTACCCACCTTGGTAAATACTGAATCGGATATGCGATTCCACAAATCAGGCTCATCGTAATAAACAGCGTATTCTGTGTGATGTATGTATCCCGTGTATACAGCATAATTCCTGACAAAAAAATCCCCATGCAGAAAAAGCCAAATACTGCCAAAAGAATTGACAAAAAAGCGCTTAAGGATAATAGAGCGCGCAGCTTAGCGCCCAGAGCTACCCCGGCCAATATTACCGTCACGAATTCGATTAACGCTCTTGTTGTCTGTTCTAACAGACAACCCAGGAAATATAAATTACGGGATGCCGGCGCAAGAAGCAACATTTCCAGCGTTCCTTCTCTCAATTCTGTAATAAGCGCTCTCCCTATATTCATCAGGGTTGACACCGCAAGTACATTCAAAGCAGACCCCAGGACAATATAGGTCATATAATCTGCGCCGTCTGCATATTGGCTAAATTCACTGTTAAGATTTCCCTTCATAAAATAAACATAGATAAAATAAGGAAAGACAATCTGCGTGACTCCGGTTGTAACCCTGGACACCATGAAGGACCACGGGACTGCCCGCAGTATCCCGATCCGGATTTTTTTATACGTGGACCAAATTACTCTCATACTTTCACTCCCATTTCTTACACTAGCAGACCACCTCTGCACGTTCGGTTATGGATTATCCATCCGGTTAATCTTTCTCATTTTCCCTTAAGGTGGAGACATTATAGAGAAAGACTCATTTTTTGTCAATCCCATTTTTCATTATATTTCTAAATGAATGACATCTATTGCCAAATCAGTCGATAAAATGGTAAAATACTCTGGAAAGTTTATATTCACGTTGTCAATACCAGGAGGTGATGCTATGTTACGCATAGCGGTTTGCGATGACGACAAAGCGGCCGTCCAAGCCCATACAGAAATTACAGAAAGTTGTCTAAAGCAATGTGAGAGCGCCGGCAAAATAGATACTTATACCTCTAGCGAGGCTCTGCTTTATGATATTACCAAGGATGGTTTTTATTTTGATTTGATTCTTCTGGATATAGAAATGCCAGAAAGTACGGGCATGGAAATTGCAGAGAAAATCAAGCCTTATCTTCCTAATGTGAAAATTATCTTCATTACCTCGCACATTGAATATGCTATAGATGCTTTTGAATTGTCCATTTTTCGATATGTGCCAAAAGATGATATAGATAAACGGCTTCCCCCCGCTATTCTGGACGCCGTTAAGCTGCTTGAGCTAGAAGATGGAAAATCCTATACAATACAAACAAATAGCCGTCTTGAAAAAATCCCTTACAGAGGCATTTACTATATAGAGAGGGACGGAAAAAATGCGGCTATTACAACTGCCGGCAAAGTATCTAAGGTACGAAAAAGCTTACAGCAAGTATATGACGAGCTTGGGGCAGACGAATTCATTTACATTGACCGAGGCTGTATCGTGAATATGATTCACATTATGCAGATAAAAAATGGTACGGCAGTATTAAAGAACGGTAAGGTTCTTCCTATCAGCCGCTCTCACTTACAAGAGGTGAAGGAAATGATTAACAGTTATTGGGGGATGCATATATGAAAGTCCTCTTTATCCTATTCTCAAATATTATGTCAGCAGATGTGAGAATTTTCGTATGCCTGTTCCTGATTCACCGGTTCCTGTCAGCAAAAAAGCCTGACAGGAAACACATTTGCTTTATATTCGCTGGAATCGCTGTTATTTCTGCCGCTCTGTCCCTATTACAGTGCTCCCCCCAATGCAGCATAATATTAGAAATCCTGTGGATTGCTGTCTGCGCCAGCCACTTTCAAGGCGCAGATACCCGAATGAGCCTGTTTATCGGAATTTTTTATGAGATAGCAGTTTCCTTTTGGCTATTCCTGGCTGCTGCGTGGGCAGGCGTATTATTCCATGCCCCCAGTTTTCTTGATTATAATACCAGAAACGGTCAAATTACCCTCTGGCTGCTTCATATACTTTTGGTTGCTTTTGCGCTCTGTCTCAATAAGCATCCGAATATAGATAGAAAAGAAGGGGTTCGTTTGGGCGCGATGATTGCTCTCACAGGATTCCTTGCAGTTGTAACCTTATCACAGCAGTCCATTCTCCTGATTCCAAATGATACTGTCTATATGTGGACGATTTTATCCGTCCTTTTGATGATGTCTGTTCTTGTATTTAATATGAACCGTCAATATGAGGTGGAAAAGGAATTTGCACTGTTAAAATCCCACCAGGCAGAGTTGTTAGAACAAAACTACACTACATTGAATCATGCCTATTCCATCAACGCCAAGTTGTTTCATGACTTTCATAACCATATCGGCGTGCTGCAGCAGCTCCTTACTCGCAGAAAATTTGATGAGGCCATACAATATCTGGAGGAGCTTAACGCTCCTGTACGGGAAATGGCCCACTCTATATGGACCGGTGACGAAACGCTGGATTACCTTATTAACAGCAAGGCCCAGGCCGCCGAAGCCAACGGCATACAGTACCAGGCACAGGTTGAGTTCCCCCGACACACAAACCTGGGAAGCGCTGATTTGTGTGCAATACTGGGAAACCTTTTAGATAACGCTTTGGAGGCAGCGGGACAGGCAGCGGAAAAAGAAGGACGGTTTATACGGCTTACGATTCGCCGTATCAATCAAATGTTGGTCATTAAGGTTGAAAACAGTTTTTCCTCCCATCCTGTTGTAAAAGACGGTATTCTGAAAACATCAAAAGAAGAAAATGGATTGCATGGATGGGGGCTGAAAAGCGCCCAAACTGCCGCCGAGAAATATGACGGAACGGTACAGACTTCTTATGCAGGCAATACATTTCGGGCTGTCGCGACTTTGTCCTTTCAAAGTGTTTCAATCGAATAACTTATTTCGGGCTGTAAAGTGTTTCAATCGCTTTACAGCTTTTTCGCGGTCAAAAACCTGCCATTTACAGACATTTTCGCACATAGCATTTTTCTTAGTTATAATACAAATACAATAAATCAAAGAACAATGCAAGGAGGTAATGATTATGCGGCATGTTTATATTCGAGGGATTATGGGTTTGATTTGGGTGGCAGCAACGATTGTAAGCGTCATGTCTGGTAATTTCATGATGGCTGTCCTCTATGTTATTTTGGGCGGTGCATTCTTTTTCTCTGCTTATAAGACATGGAAAAAAGATAATAAAGGGGGCAGGTAAAATGGAAAGACCTCTCTTGACTATTAAGAATTTGAGCGCATGGTATAACAGTAAGAAAATGGTTCTGTCTGACTTTTCGTTAGAGCTTGCCGAACATGAAGTGGTAGGACTGATTGGGCTGAACGGCGCCGGCAAAACCACATTTCTCAAAGTATTATCCGGCATGCTGACTTCCTTTTACTCTAATGGCATCTGGCTTTATGACCGCCATGTCAATCTGAGAGAACAGGATTTCAAATTCTGCCGCTATACCGTATTCGCCGAGGACAATTCCTTTCAGTATTTCACATTTCGTGAATACCTGTCCTACGTCTTCTCTGCTTATAGAAAGGAATTGCCAGATGTATCAGAACTGCTACGTGGATTTCATTTTGAAAATTATACGGATGTTCTTTTAAAGGATTTGTCAACCGGCAATCATAAAAAAGTATTTTTGATTACTGCCTTTGCACTAAAGCCGACGCTGCTTCTCCTTGACGAGCCGGTCAATGGATTGGATTTTCAAAGCACTGAATACTTATATCAGCAGATTGCTGGATACAAAAAATACGGAACTGTCCTATTTTCTTCTCATATTTTGGAAAGTATTACCCTTACTTCTGACCGGATATTCATCCTAGAGGACGGCAAAATCCGGCAGACATTTGAATGCGGACAAATAGACGCCGCTAATATTCGGGAGGCTCTGCGCTATGAAAATGACCTTTAAGGCTTTTGCCAAAAAACTGTTTGGAGTAAACTATGACCGATTGATAAGAACCTTTTTCATCTATCTAATCATATTCTGGGGATTATTTATTGCTGATTTAAGGATGCAGATTGCACCGTTTATTCTGTATTTGATGGTAAGCGCCTTTACCGCCGGTATGATGTGGCAGGCCCTTTCATCAGCGGACAATGCCGCTAATATGCAGAATATGTTTATGCTTCCCTTTGACAGCCGGAAATTTGTTTTTTCCTATACTGCCGCATTAGGCGCCTATATTCTTCTAACAAAGACAGCGGCGCTTCTGACGGTCGTATTAGCCGTATCAAAACGGAGCATTTTAGAAATCCTTGGAAGTATTCTCTGCGCGGTAAATGCAGTCCTTATGACTGCTGCTGCTTATTCATTAAAGAAATATTTGTATGCGGTTGGGTTTTGGGGAGCCGGCCTGATTGCTGTTATTCTATTTTGGGGAAATAGTCCCTGGTTTATGCCGTTTCTGGTTGTCAACAGCGCTCTTGCAGTTCTTCTATTATATGGAGCGGATGCCTATTCTTTTTATCTGTTGGACTCCAAAAACAGCCACGCAGTAAAGAGCTGGAAACATCATTCTGTATGGAGGTATCTTCTTCGATACTTAATTTGCCACAAAAACTATATGATGAACACAGTAGTCCTATGGTGCGCAGCCTGTGTATTACCCTTGTTTTTCAAACAGACAGAAGGTCAGTTCATTGCTCCAATTGGTTTTGCTATTCTCTCCCTGAATACGCCTATTTGTATCCTGTTATCCTGTGATCCGTCTCTTTTACAGGCGGTCCACTTTCTTCCTAATCAAGAGAAGGCATTTTGCATCCCTTACGCTTTGTTCATCTTTGTATGCAACATGTCCGCAGATATGATTTTCCTTTGCAGCCTGCAAATACAAAACGGCGGTGTGACCGTCTTCACGATAATAACCGCCGTTTGCTTTGCTATATTAAGCTCCATTAGCTCTGTCCTGCTGGAATGGTTTTACCCCATTAAGAGCTGGAAAATCGAAAATGATTTATGGCACCATCCGCGAAAATATGTTGTTCCTGTGGTTATGCTCTTACTTGCAGCAGCTTTAGGGACATTGCCCTAAGCCAAAATCTTTTCCAACACTCCAAACAGAAGCCCCACGTCAATGGGCTTGGCAATATGCCCGTTCATCCCGCTCTTAAGCGCCTCCTGCTTATCCTCCTCAAATGCGTTGGCGGTCATGGCAATGATGGGTATATTAGCCAGCTCACACTCATTAAGCTTCCGTATTGTCCTTGCCGCCTCATAGCCGTTCATGTTGGGCATCTGAATATCCATGAGAATCAACTGATAATATCCCACTCCCGCGTTTCTTAGCATATCCACAGCCTTCTGGCCGTCTTCTGCAACCTCCACAGTAAATCCTGCTTCCTCCAGAATAACCTCGGCAATCTCCTGGTTCAGCTCATTATCCTCTGCCAATAGAATCCGTCCTGTATGGCATTTTGCCTGCTCCTGCGACACTCTCTCCATGCTCACTTCTTTTGAATGAACCAGGGTGTACAGACACCGTCTTAACTCTGACAAAAACATGGGTTTATCGCAGAATGCCATGACTCCAGCCTCTCTCGCTTCTTCCTCAATCTCTGCCCAGTCATAGGCAGTCATCAAAATAATCGATACGTTCTCACCCATCTCCTTGCGAATCCGCCGTGCCACCTCGACGCCGTTCATATCCGGCAGCATCCAGTCAATGATATATACGCTGTAAATATCATTGCGCATAACCGCCTGATGGGTACGCAGAATTGCCTCTTTTCCTGATAACGTCCACTCGGCACGCATACCAATCTGCTCCAGCATATAAGATACGCTGTCACAGCTATCGAAATTATCATCTACCACCAGCGCCCGAAGTCCCTTCAATTCCGGAATATCCTGAGGTTCTTTTTCTTTGGAGGGCAGGCGGAAGGTAAACGACACCGTAATCTCTGTTCCCACGTTCAGCTCGCTCTTAACAGAAATGGAGCCGTTCATCATATCCACAATATTTTTGGTAATCGCCATTCCAAGTCCGGTTCCCTGGATTCTGCTAATCGTGGAATTCCTCTCTCTCTCAAAAGGCTCGAAAATATGCTCCACAAACTCCCGGCTCATGCCGATTCCGTTATCCTTAATGTTAAATTCATAATTCGCGCTGCCCTTAGGTGCGCCTGGTCTTTCCGTAATCCTCAGACTGATAATTCCACCTGGTCCCGAATATTTTACTGCATTGCTCATCAAATTCAAAAGCACCTGATTCAGCCGAAGTTTATCACAGAAAATCTCCTCGTCAAACACATCCACTGTGTCAATGTACAACTCCAACTGCTTTGCGTGGATATCTGCCTGCAGGATGTTGCGCAGCCCATGCAAAATCTCTGGAAGGCTGCATTTCTTCTCATCCAGACGAATCTTTCCGCTCTCAATACGGCTCATATCCAGCACATCATTGATTAAGCTAAGCAAATGGTTTCCTGACGTCATAATCTTCTGCAGATATTCCTCCACCCGTTCCCTGTGGGCAATATGGGTAATTGCCAGGGCAGTAAAACCAACGATAGCATTCATCGGAGTGCGTATATCATGAGACATATTAGACAGGAAAACACTCTTTGCCTTGCTGGCCCTGTTGGCCTGCATCAGTGCATCCTCCAGCAGATTCTTCTGCTCCATGGCCTCCCGAATCTCACCGTCCACATTGCGGAAGCCCATAACAATTCCTTGGCTCTCCTCCCATGAACCCGTACGTACAACCTTCATCTGGAAATATTTCTCCTTGCCCTTCCAGATGACACGATGATTTACAAAATACATCCCTTTTTCCGCCAGCTGCTTTTTCAGGTTCTCCCGTGAGGACTCCTGCCGGAGCATATCTCGGTCCTCTTGGCAGACATAATCTTTTATGTAACGCTCCATACTTTCTTCCATGGAAATCTCGCCATGGAAAACAGAATCAAACATCTCCTTATGTTCCTTTGAACCCTGAAGTGGAATTCCCATTCCTGTATTGAGGTCAAAATAACACACTCTGTTATAATCAATACTTAAAGCCTGAACCAACTCCTGATTATGCTGCTCCTTCTTCTCCTCCTCCAGCTTCTGCTTTGTACAATCTAAAAGGAAACGCTGATAGAATTCTTCTCCATTTTCCTTCAAAAGCTTGATATTTCCCATCACATGCAGAAGCTTTCCATCTTTATGCCTTACGCGGTATTCCACACTGGCGCTGTCCCCTTCTTTCTTAAGGGAGGTGATACTATCCCGAAGCTTAGGCTTATCCTCGTCCAACACAGAGTCCGCAACCATACGAAACCCTGCCTCCATCATCTCCTCCTGGGATTCATATCCCAAAATATTAAGGGCAGCCCTGTTGATACTGACGATGTTGGAGCCGTCCACAGTATGGCACAGGATTCCGCAGTCCATGGTCGTAAACACAGTCTCCAGTGTACGGTTCTTCTCTACGATCTCCTTCTCATAAGCGCGCTCCTGGGTCACGTCGATTGCAACGCCTACCGTCCCCATCACGCTTCCATCAAGATCATACAAGGGTGACTTATATGTAGTAAGAAGCCGCGTACCCTCTCCTGTCATGATGGTCTCCTCAGAAACACAGGTCTGCCGCCTGCTCATGACCTCCCGTTCAGACTCGATACATGCCGGATCATCCGCCTCTACATCCCAGATATAGGCATGACCTCGTCCCTCTACCTGTTCCTTTGTCTTATTCACAGTCCTGCAAAAACTGTCATTTACCTTCTCGTGGATTCCGTCCTTGTCCTTATACCATATCAGGTTGGGAACATTGTTGATCGTAGCCTCGAAAAACTGGCTGGTCTGCCAGTAATCCTTCTCCATCTTCTGCTCATACTGTAACTTCTGAAAACGAAACTTCGCCTCCGCGTCCGACATCGGCATCACCCAAACGTCGCACACCTCTCCCAAACTATCTTCTATCGTCAATATCTGCTCTTTGCTCGCAAGCAGGATAAGACGGGCTTCTGTCTTTTTACCGGCAAGCAAAGCCTGCAATGTCCTTTTGCAGTCCTTCTCCATAAGGTTCGCCAGGATTATATCTGCCCTGGCAGTCTGTTCTGAGTCCAATTCCTCACTTTCATAAAACTCATGTGTAAAGTGCTTAAACGGAAGTATTTCCTTCATACTCTCAAAGGCGCTACATGGACGACCTGTTAAATAGAAACGTAAGCAGCAATAATACATGGTCTGTTCTCCCCTCTTAATTCTGCAAATATAACTCTGATGAATGCGGTACTCCCGTGTCAACACACGAAACTGATAGCTACGCATATTATATCTCATATTCTATCAACTGTTAAAATTTATGTCAATATGCATTATCGGACTAAGTCGGGCAGCTGTAACAGTTCAGCCTTGCGACTGGCAAAAGAGAGAAATTGAAAAAGTTTTTTCTTCTGATTATCCACATGGAAACACGTAATTTCACGAATTTAATTGCTTTGTGATTAGTATGTGGATAACTTTTGAACAACATGTCTGTTCAGAATCCCATTTTTCATAGTTTTTGTGACCGGTATTCCACAGAACCTCTGGAATACACAAAAATAATCCACCGTCATTTTGACGAACCTATTCTAAAGAGGATTTTTCTTTTCTATTCATTTCTGATAAACTATGGTTATCAGAAATGAACGGAAGGAGATGCCCCATGGGAAGAAAAAGCAACTATGAAAATGGAATGTACCAGCAGCTCATGGAAATCATGGGGCGTCTGGATACGGTTGAAAAAGAACACAAACAGGAAGTTGGGGAATTGAAAGCGGAAATCGCAGATTTAAAAGAAGAGAACCAGCTCTTACGTCAAGAAAACCGACTGCTTAAAGACGATAATGCACGTCTGAAAAGTATTATCAATCATGACAGCTCCAATACTTCCCTTCCACCATCTACCGATCAAAAAGGCGGAAAACCTGCAAATACCTATAACGGAAGAAAGAAAACAAAACGTAAAGCAGGCGGACAAAAAGGGCATAAAGGAACAACGCTTACAAAAGCAGAGATAGAAGTAAAAATTGCTTCCGGCAAATGCAGACATGAAGTAAAAATGATTGGTAATGCAGCCGGACAGAAATACGTCACAAAATATGTGGTTGATCTAGCTGTGGAACCGATGATTACAGAAATCCGTATCTATGCAGATAAAGAAGGGGTTTTACACATTCCAAAAGAATACCGCAGTGATGTTACCTATGGAGCAAATGTAAAAGCGCTGGCTGTATCCCTGTATAGTGAAGGGGTTATGTCAAACGACAGGATTGCTTCTTTTTTAAATGCAGCCGGTAACGGAGAACTCGAATTATCAGAAGGGAGCGTCTATGGATTTTGCAAAAAACTGGCGTCGGTTTCTCAAACAAGCATTTCAAATTTGGAAAACGAACTGTTGAACCAAAAAGTTGTTGCAACCGATGCCACAGTGGTAACAGTAAATGGGAAACAGAATTATATCCGGAATTTCAGCATAAAAAACAGCGTGGTATACCATGCCATGGGCGGCAAATCCATAGAAGCACTGAAGGGACTGTATTTTTTGAAACACTATACAGGGATTCTTCTCCATGACCATGAAACCGCATTGTACCACTTTGGCACGGATCACGCAGAATGCAATGTCCACATCATCCGTTATCTCCGAAAAAATACGGAGGAAACAGGGAATGCATGGTCCGGGGAGATGAGTGCGCTCCTGTGTGAAATGAATCGGGAACGGAAAGAATTACTAGGGCAGGGGTTCCCATCATTTCCGCCTGCAATCCTAAGGGAATATGAAGAAAAATATTTTTCCCTGATACGAAAAGGAGAGGCAGAAAATAAAACGACCAGACATAAATATGCGAAAAAAGAGGAAAAGACATTACTTAACCGTATGGATAAATACAGTCATAACCATCTTTTATTCTTGCATGATTTTTCCGTGCCCTTTGATGACAATATTTCGGAACGAGATTTACGGAAAGCAAAAATCGCCAGAAAATGGCTGGAGGTTTTCGCAAGGAAAGCGGCAGTGAAATGTACTGTTCCATTATGACAGTCATAGAAACCCTTAAGAAAAGGAAAATGGGGATTATAGAAAATATAAAAATGTTATTTATGGGCACACCGGCTATATTTTAGCCGGTGTAATACCCGTTAGGTCAATCGCAAGGCTGAACTGTTACGGGCAGCTTTGCTTAGATATTGCTTTCTTATTTTTTTATATGTGATATAATGTAAGCAGCTTTACATTTCATAAAATCATGAAAAAAGAAAGGAAAAAGAAACCGAAGGAGAGATTGTAAATCATTTTATAAGCTATATATCATTTCACGACAACAAATTGGCAGAAGATACCCTTCTCCTTGAACTTCCTGTCAAGAATCCCTGGGAGATTATTGCCTACCTTCCCATGGGCGGCTGGAATGACTGTCCTGCGCCTGAGGAGATGATCTCTATCTGTAAATACTGGTATGAGAAGTATCAGGCTGTTCCTGCGGCATTTACCAGTGATGTATTGGAGTTCTATGCGCCCGCCGGACTGAACAAAGAGGACAGCCTTGAGGCCGCCAAGGAGCACTATGCCTTCTGTACAGACAGAATCGACCAGGGAACCAGGACATGTAAAGTGTCAGAATTGGCTTGAGGAATCAAATGTGTGGTATTTTTGGTGGGATTAATATCTTTGAGCTTTCTGTACGGTGTTTGTTCACAAATGCCTCAACAGAAAGCTCTTTTCACTTCGATTACATGCCTGTCCGGATCATAAAATCGAATCACTTCGTTCTCATCCTCATCCCGCCCGACTAAAAACTCCACATGAAAATCCGATGCCGCCAATCTTTCCCGCAATGCCTCCACATCCAAAGTCTCAAAGTATAGCTCCATATCATTGCCGCCATATACGGCTGAAATCTCCAGGGAATCCTCCCAGGGCGGACTCTCCTCCAGAACAATCCCTCCGGCAAACAGAACCTTCCTTCCCAAATCAGCCAAAACCATAAGCCCCAACACCTCCTGATAAAACCGGCGTGACCGATCTATATCTTTCACTATCAATAATACATTCTTTAATACCACTTTTATCCCTCCATACACAATGATTGAAGCCCCAACACCCTGTCCATAAAAATCCGGTTCAGCACATCCCAATCCTTCAGATGGTCGTCCTCCATCAAATCAGCAATCTCTTTCTGTCTCTCAAGCTCTGACGCTATAAAATCAATCACTAAGGGAAGCTGCGGATTGAGCTGTCCCTCCTTTGTCGTCTTCTTAATTCTAAGAAGTTCTTCTACTTGGGTGCAAAGCCCCTCCGGCAGCTTAAGCTTCATCAGCTCATCAAACAGCACCGGAGGCGGACAATGATTTTCTTCTATATACCGGCATGCCAGCAACGGGCGCAGGGCATAGAAGTACTTCTTATACTTTACCCTGTCCGTCTGTAAATGACCGTAAAATGTATTGGCAGCCGTCCCCCGATAATGATGTACCGCCGCCTTCTTAGAAAAATATACCTTGGCTTCTCGATAAATCTCATCCCATTCCGGACGTTTACGATAAACCACAGGAGAATTACTCCATTCAAACAGCGTGGCATTGCCTTTATAGAACTGTCTCAGCGCCTTCTTTAAATCCCATCCATTGATATCCAACACTTCATCCAACTGCCAGTCAATCGTATCCTTCTTTTCATCCAGTCGAAGATAATCCTTGCGCACTCTCTGATAAACGAACCGCACGTCATAATCGCTGTCAGGAGACGATAATCCCCATGCCCGGCTGCCAGATTCCACAGCCAGAAGTATCCTTACATTCTCCCTTTGCTCTATCTCGTCTAATTTCACCTGAATCTCGTCAAATATATCTCTCATGAAAACATCTCCTGAACTGTTCCTGTCTCGATACTTTTCCGGTTCACATACTCTACGAACGCCTCAACCTTCTCCATGTCCGGCCCAGCCGGAAGCGTACAGTTTTCTGCCGCTTCCTCCAGACGCCTCTCATAGTCCGCCACAATCTCATAGAACTCTGCCTGAAAAGTCCCGTCTGCTTTCTGGAAGCCTCCCTGGCGCACCTTCATAAGCAGCTCTAAGTCTCCTCGCCTGTTAGTCCGAATCTGCCCGTGTTCCAGGATATCGAATGCCATCATAAAGAGGCGAAGCAGATGCATGGCATGTTTATTCAGGTGGTTATCGTCCTTCTTCTTATTCCGTTTGCCAATCTTATCGTAATCTCTCACCACATTACTCATCGTCGCCCACATACCCTCGTAATCCCGCAGCGGCAAATGCGTATAACTGGCGTCCACAAAAATCTCTGTCTCCAACTCAGGATTCAAAGCCTCGTCAATATACAGCCGGATACTTCCATTAGAAAACGTCCCATATCTCCGGTTGAAATCGTACAATGCATTTTTCACAGAAGTTAAAATATGCCTCTCCCGTTCCGTCTGCTCCATGTTATCCCGCGCAATAGCATTCTGCAGGCGGCGAAGCTGCGCCCCCGCATAGCCCCCAAAAGATTTCACGGCACGCTTTGTCAAAAACAGGTCTGTATGGTCAATCAATTCCTGTCCAAGCCTCGTCTTGATTAAATACTGGTCTTCATCCAGCCCTAACAGTTCGCAGGTATTCGGATTACATTCCAACAGCAGGCGTATAATCTTGTTGAAGGAATAAATCACCGTATCTGTCTGCCGGTCCTCATACTGCTCGAACCGAGTAAGGCCAAGCAAATCCGAGGGCAGGGAGAGTGTGACCCCGCGAAAATCAACATCACTGTTCTCATTACTGGTGCCATAGGCATGGCTGCCGCCCAGTCCGAGAAGGATGATACGGCTGCCAAGGCGTTCATTGGTTCTGAGAAAATCATATTCTTTTGTCATCATCAAAGCTCTGAAATTCATGGAAATCACCTTCTTCTTACATTAAAACGGCACAACCGTATGAGGTTTTTGACTCTGCTCTACCTGTCTCCAGATATGTCTTACAGAAGAAAAACTAGCCCATATTGCAAGAGCGTATCCTATAACCAAATCCTTTGCCACACCTTGAATGACCTCTGGTTCTTCTAAAAAAGCAGGAACAAGGGCCAGGGAATCCACCAAAGAAAGATAATACATATCTCCAAGTTCCTGATAAATCACAATTCCAAGCGAAGCATATTCCGCCGCCATAATCATCAGGCAGGCGGTTACAATACAGATTACGATTCCCTTTCTTGACAACCTCCTGCCAAGCATATCATAACCTTTTATTCCGCAAAATACCATCGCAAATCCGGCAATTCCGGCAATGAAGCCAAACATACCAATCACCACCCACAAAACGGCGCCGAGTAAAGTTCCTAAAACCGCCCCAAGAAGCCCCAGAAATATATTCTCCTTCTGTCCGTTTTGCCCGCTTGTGCCGTTTATCTCCTGCGTAAAGCAATTCTCACAGAGCAAGACCGGCGTTCCGTCTAAGGCCGCGGCACGCAGAGGCAGTACATTTCTACATTGAGAACAGCAGTTGCGTATTCCACATTCCAGACATTTGGAAGTAAGCTCTGAAACAATGAGCGTCAGATTGTCCTTGTCGTCTCTCTCGGTTGACTCTACATTGAGGGTAATCGTATCATTACCGTTATAGCCCGTATATTGTATGGTTGAATGTCTTTGTTTCAGTTCTTGAAGAAAGGCTAAAAAGTTATCTTTTACTCCGCTTTTTTCTATGTCTGCATGAAGCTGTATCCGAAACTGATTCAGCGCCTTCACCGGTATGATCAGCAGCGCAATCCCATTCACAGCCCCATGCATTACATCGTAGGTTTTCTCATACACAAAGCCTTCTGGCATATGATTTTCAATCTGTATATCCATAATTTTTTCCTCCTTCGATTAAAAAACTGCATATTCTTTGTAAACTGTTCTAATAGAAATATTCTTTTCTTCGCCTGCACGCCTTAAACGTTCTTCTACCTGCTTATCTATATAATCATTCTGATTATCCTTAATTCTTGACATAATTCTCCTTAAAATATTCGACAATTGACTGTCTTGAAATCTCTGAATTAAACTTTCTGCCTCCGCTAGTTGCATCAAGCCATGGACTTTCTGCATGTGTCTTATTTCTCAGGCCAGAAGCAGAATATTTCCCAAAAACCGAATAGACATCTTCAAGTAATTCTTTATCTTCGCCCCTGATTTTGGACAAACTTTTCACCATCTCTGATTCATCAGTGTGCAGGTCATAGGCATTATCAAAACTTCTCCACACTTCTTCCACCACTGGTCCATGTTCCCATGCCACAATCTTTTCGTCAAACAGCGACCCCTTATCTAATGCAAGCGAACATCCTTCTGCATAATATAAAAGCTTGAGAAGTTTAAGAAGTGTCATCCTTTCATCCTCTCCATTATTAACATCTTCACAATTCCTGAAAATAAACCATCTAGCAATATCTATTGCCTTATATCTTCCCATAGCAAGCTCCTTCTTAAATCCACTGTCAATGCTTCACAAAAATTATACCATGATCTAATTCAATGTGTCAACCAAATCAGAACAAACGTTTGTATTTTCTGTCATTAAAATCCAAAAAATAAAAATTTCTTTCACTCCTTTTTCCCACAAAAAGGTTATATTTATTGTAAGACGTTTTACAGGACAAAGCCCCAAAGAGAGGAGAAGCATTTTGGAGGACAGAGAGCTGATACGGCGGATTCAAAACGGACAAACAGAATACTTAAACGAGATTGCCGTCAAATACTACGATGACATCTACTATTTCTGCTGTTACCAGACCGGCAGCCCAGAGGATGCTTACGACTTAGCTCAGGACACCTTCCTGCGTTTCATAAAATATGTAAACAATTATCAGTATCGCAATCTAAAGGGATATCTCCTGACCATCGCCATGAACCTGTGTCGAGATTATATACGGACGGCTTCGCAGACACCGGCAAAGGCTGATCCTTTAGAATACATGGAGTATGCGGCCACGGCAGACAACACAAAAGCCCCAAACCCTGCGGGCGATACACAGACCTCGGAAAACACTCTGATGCTTAAAGAAGCCCTCGCAAAGCTTCCGGAGAATCAGCGGGAGGCTGTGCTTCTCCATCATTTCTACGGATATAAAAACCGAGAAATCGCCCGAATAACAGGTGCCTCTTACGATGCTGTCAAGTCCCGCCTCCGTCAAGGTATGAAACGCTTAAAAGAACTGCTTCACCAGAGTGATTTTAACCAATAATTGCAGAAAGGAGACTTAAATACCGTGACATCACAAAAAAGAGCAACGCCTCCTGCCGGAAGGCATGAACACCAGACCATAAATCTCACAGAATGGAAATTCCCGCTGGATGAAACAAAAAAATCCCAAAGTCTGTCCGTAATCAGGATGGCGGCACAGCAGAAGCGTATCCGCCGCTGCCCTACATTTACAGAGCTGCTCTTTAACCAGCTTCGCTTCCAGTCATGGAGGTATCGAATACTAGAAGGCATTATTTTGCTAACCGCCATGGCTTTGGCGCTTACCCTGCACAAACGACAGACAGACCGCATAGAAACTCTTGCCGCCTGCTCTGTATTCCTTGTGTTTGCGGGAAATATTTTCCTCGGCCATGTGGCAAGCCTGTTCTCCTGGCATATGGCAGAACTTGAGCAGACCTTGTACCTGAACCTGAAACAGATGGTATGTATTCGGATGATGCAGGCAGGCATTGCCGATCTGGTCATACTGACATTGTTCCTAATCATCACTGGCAGCAAACAGCCCTCAGAAATCGGTACGTCCCTCATCTATATGCTGGCGCCGTTTCTGTGGTCAGACACCCTGTATCTGCACATGCTGACAAACCTAAGGAATATTTCCCAGGGGTTCCGTTCCCTTGCCTTTGGCCTGCTTAGCGGCACTCTTGCGCTTTTCCCTATATTATGGGAATCCGTCTATCAGCCGAAGTATCTGGTCATTTGGCAGATATTGACGCTTGCAGGACTGGCTCTGCTGATTGCAGAAGTCTACGGCCTTCTTGGCAAAATAGAAAATGGAGGTGACATATGCCTGAATTAAAATTAGATCGTATTACAAAACAATTCAAAAATAAAATCGCCGTGGATAACGTGTCCTTAAACCTTCACGAAGGTGTGTACGGATTTCTCGGCGCAAACGGCGCAGGAAAGACAACCCTTCTGCGCATGATCTGCGGCGTACTGAAGCCGACCTTTGGAGAGATAAGATGCAACGGCATAGAGATTGGCAGACTGGACGGCGATTACCGCTACCTTCTGGGATATCTGCCCCAGGACTTTGGCTATTATCCTGATTTTACCGCCAAGAGGTATCTTGAATATCTGGCGGCATGTAAAGCAGTCCCAAAAGACCTTGTAAAAGAAAAGGTGCAGGAGATGCTTCGCCTGACAGATTTAACAGGCAGCCAGAAAAATAAAATAAAGACATTTTCCGGCGGAATGCTTCGGAGGCTGGGAATCGCCCAGGCACTCTTAAACGATCCTGAAATCCTAATTATGGATGAACCCACCTCTGGACTTGACCCCAAAGAGAGGATACGCTTTCGCAATATGATCAGCTCATTATCCAAAGGACGAATCATCCTTTTGTCCACCCATATTGTCTCTGATGTAGAATTTATTGCAGATGAAATCCTCATCATGAAGCAGGGACGGATTATTGAACATGGCACTGTGGCAGAGGTCACCAACAGCGTAAATGGCAAGGTATGGGAATATCTTGCCGAACCCGCCAAAGCCCTTCAGATGAACGAAGCTTTCCCAGTCAGCAATCTGAAAAACGAAGGAGAAAAGGTTCGCCTTCGCCTGGTGTCAGACTCATGCCCCATTGAGGGCGCAAGCATGGCTTCTCCAGGATTGGAGGACGTATATTTATATCACTTTGAGGAGGTGTCAGAACATGTGGACCATGTGGAAAGAAGAACTCTGTAAGATGATATCCAGAAAAATCGTCTGGCTCGGTATATTTCTTCTGCTTGCTTTCGTAACCGTACGTCTGTATGAAGAACGTTACCACTATACAACCATCATAGACGGAAGGATTTACCAGGGACAGGAGGCCATTGTGAAGGACAAAGCCTTAACCAAAGACTATTGCGGAGCTTTGACCCTTGAAAAAGTCAACAAGATATATAAAAACTATGGATTTTTTTATTATAATGAAGAAAGCAGCAAGCCGGCGGGAAACTACTGCAGCCGCTTTGTCACAGAAAACTTTACCAACTTTCGACAGACCGACGGATACGACCCCACTCAAATCCATTTTTATAAAGGAAAAGAATGGGAATACAACGCCCAATACCTTCTGGATAACGAAGTACGGTTTGATTATGTCTATGGATGGAATGATTTCGCGGAAATGTACGTAGCCGCCATACTGGCCTTGTTTGTCATACTGCTTCTGGGATTATCGCCGGTCTTTGCCGAGGAATACCAGCTTAAGACGGCAGACATCCTTTTAACGACGCGGCGCGGAAAAGGAAGCGGCATCTGGATGAAAATTCTCGCGGCATTATGCTTTGCCGTCGTCCTGACCTTGGGGGTCTGCGCTTATATGTGGAGCATCTACCTTGTTATATACGGCGTACAGGGACTAAACGCCTCTGCAATTCTTCTGAGCTTTGTCACACCTTTTGGCTTTTGTCCCGAAAGTGTCCTGGGCTTCCTCCTGTATATTACGTTTTTAGGCTTTATAGGCGCCCTTCTCCTGACCGGCATTGCCATGGGAATCTCGGCTCTGTGTAAAAGCCCGTTCCTTGCGCTGATCCTCTCTGTTTCGATATACTTTTTTCCCGTCGTCTGGGTTAAGGTGCTTGCACCTATGTGGATTTTCGGAGCATATGCCAAAAAGATCTCTCATTTTATGACCTCCATGCCAGTGTACCTTCCCATGAGCACAGGATTTGCATTTTCCACAGAACAGATGGCCTTACATGTATGTATCGCCCTGGCTGTCGGAATCGGCGGGATGTATCTGGGATACCACCGATTCCGGCGCTGCTGATCACTTTAGTACTGTCAGGCTGGTTCTGAGCCTGGCAGTACTTTTTTGCTGTCTCAGACCAGATGGGCTATCTTATTTGTAACCTGTACAAAAGGCTTCCGCGACACAAGCCACACCACAGCCAGACAGAACGCCAGCAGCAGGATACTCTCCCCGTTACTCTCTACCGCCCATAGAGCCGACGACCGATGCTTCATCCAACTATATATAAGCCCATGGAAAATATAAATCGCCATCGTTCTCTCCCCCAGATAGGAATAGCACTTCTGCTCTGACGGAAGCACCAGCATAAACAGGTAAATCAGCAAAAATGATATCCCATAGCAGACGATGCGTATCAGTATTCCTTCCACAGAGGATAACTCCAGTTCCTCATAGGAATAACGCCCATAGAAAATTTTCACCGACAAGCGGCGGTGGTATCTGTCCCGAAACAGAAACGCCGCCATACCCCCAATGATTCCAAGGGCGCCCAGATACCCCTTCCGGTTACGGAAGGGAGTAAGCCATCCGCTGTCAAACTCCATCCCCGCCAGAAAAAAAGGAAAGAAAAATATAATCCTCGGAATGGACAGAAAGTTGCCGATACCAAACAGCCCCACAGCAAGTCCTGCAATCAGTGATAAGATCAGGTGGCAGGGAAGCCTTTTCACAGCAGGCGCCGCCAGCCTCCAAACGCATAATGCCAGGAGATACCACAGTGTAAATTTGGGTCTGGTAAAATATAGCTCGGTTTCTTTGTCCAGTATATATGTATATAGCAGGTAGTAGATTATTTCATACACGAAGTAAGGGATTACCAGTCCGCTAATGAGTTTTTTCACAGATGGGATTTTCTTTGAAAAATATCCCGATATAAAGATAAACGCCGGCATATGGAACGCCACAATCCCCCATTTCAGCTCATACAAAAACGGATTCTGATCATAGCAGGGCTCAATGAAGTGACCAACCACCACCAGCACAATCAGAAGTACCTTGTAATTGTCAAAAAGATACTCTCTCTGTCTTTTCTCCATTTTCATCACCATCAAATATTTTACTTCTGATATTCCGTCATTTCAATTCGCATTTCAGACAAAAACAAAGCCATTTCAGAGAGATATTTATGAATTATTCTGCCGCCTCTACATTTTTAGTGGCAACAATATCCACCCCTGTTCCTAAAATATTCTCGACAATCACATCACCAATACGAACCGGCGCTTTTGCAGTTACGTCCTTTAATGCCCGCACGCACTCCAAAACCTTTTTTTTCGGGATATCCTCTCTTGTCTTAACTGAAACCATCTTCTCCCTTCCCCTGGATACCTTTACTGTAGACGTCACAATCCTGGTCGGGTTCGTCAGCTCCCGTCTTGCATAAGAATCTCCACGCATACAGGTATTTCCGGACACACCCAAAATTGTCTCCCCATCCATTGTAACCGTAAGCCTGCAGCCCAGAGGGCAGTTGATACAGATTAGTTTTTTTTCTTCCATCGCCTTATGCCTCCTCTATTTTTACGCTGATTGTCTCTAAGTCAGGATATTCCAAAAGCTGCTCCTTCATAAGTACAAGCTCCTCCATCTCGCCGGGGGCTGCCACCGCCTTTTTTCTGTGGAGAACCCTGTCTGCGTCAAAATAAACGCTTATATAACAGTTCTTGTAAATATTTCCTACACGGAAGCGTACCGTCAGCCGTTCGTCCATGCGTTTCACACAGACAGACTCCGGAACCGTGTAGCGCACCCCTTCTCCTGGGATAAGAGAAATAATCTTATTCTTTTTGCCGGCGCTTTCCGTGTGCATATTTTTGTTGGACAAATTCTGTATATACCCAGCCGCCTTCTTCCCTGCCGTCTTTGCCTCCTCCGACACAAAATCCACCAAATCATGGACATGAAGTACATTTCCACATGCAAATACTCCCTCAATATTCGTTTCAAGGCTTTCATCCACCCTCGGTCCGGATGTAACCGGATTCAGCTTAACTCCCATTCCGTCTGAAAGTTCATTTTCCGGAATCAGCCCCACAGACAAAAGGAGAGTGTCGCAGGAATAGAATTCCTCTGTTCCAGAAATCGGTTTCCCTTTTTCATCAACCTTTGCAAGTGTGACTCCACGAAGCCGTTCCTTTCCCTTAACGTCCACCACTGTATAGCTTAATTTAAGCGGAATTCCATAGTCGTCCAGACATTGAACAATATTTCGTTTTAATCCGCCGGAATAGGGCATCAGCTCGGCTACTACCTTCACATTGGCCCCCTCAAGCGTCATTCTCCTTGCCATAATCAGTCCGATATCGCCGGAGCCTAAGATTACGACTTCCCTTCCTGGTAAATATCCTTCCATATTCACCAATCTTTGGGCTGTTCCTGCGGAAAAGATTCCTGCGGGACGATAGCCTGCAATATTCAGCGCGCCCCTCGCCCGCTCCCTGCACCCCATAGCAAGGATAACCGCCTTTGCCTGAAGCTCAAATAACCCCTCCTTGGGATTTACGGCTGTCACCACCTTCTCTGGACTAATATCCATAACCATGGTATTTAACCGATACTCGATTCCTAAATCTATTACCTGCTCAATAAACCTTCCGGCATATTCCGGTCCGGTCAGTTCTTCCTGAAAGGTATGCAGGCCGAACCCGTTATGGATACACTGATTCAATATCCCCCCAAGCTCTCTGTCGCGTTCCAGTATCACAATCCGGCCAATTCCGTTTTCCCTTGCCGAAACCGCTGCCGAAAGCCCCGCGGGACCTCCGCCGATAATCACTATATCATACTTTTCCATACTGTCTCCTCCTCCCACTTTTAAAAAACATCCTTATTCGTTCCCAAAACCAGATAGGAATCTCCTCCGGATTTCGTCACCTCACGAACCTCCATCTTCCATTCCCTTGCCAGAATCTCCATTGTCCTTGGCGAACAGAAGCCTGACTGGCAGCGTCCCATCCCTGCCCGCGTCCTTCGCTTCACTCCGTCCAGGGACTTTGCGCCAAGAGGCCGCCGGATGGCGTCTATAATCTCACCCTCTGTAATCATCTCACAGCGGCAGATGATATTTCCGTACGCAGGATTTTCACGAAGCAGCGCCGCCTGTTCTTCCTTAGGCAAATTTGCCGGCCTCAGGATTCCTTTTCTTGTGGAAATGAAGTCGTCCTTTTCAACCAGCCCCATTCTTTCCCTTAAGATTCCTGCAATCCTTTCCCCTATGGCCGGACAGCTCGTAAGGCCCGGCGACTCGATTCCAGCACAGTCGATGAAGCCAGGGGCATCCGCCAATTCTTCTATGATAAATTCATCTCTGTCCTCATGAGCCCGAAGTCCTGCAAAGGATGTAATCACCTGACGCAAGGGAAGATTTTTCACATTCATTCCTGCTTTTTTCAGCACCTGGTCAAGCCCCTCTCTGGTCGTATTGGTTCCCTCCTTATCCTGGATATCTATGGCTGTCGGTCCCAAAATCAGATTGCCGTGAGCCGTCGGCGCCACCAGAATCCCTTTGCCGAATTTCCCCGGCAGGGTGAATATAGTGCTTCTCACATGGGCTTTTGCTCGCTTATCCAACAGACAGTAATCCCCTCGCCTTGCCGTAATGTTAATCTTCTGTTCACTGACCATGTTGTGGAGGCTGTCTGCGTAAACTCCTGCAGCATTTACTACGTATTTTGTATCATAAACGCCCTGATTTGTTAGGAGTCGATACCCCTCCTCCTGCCTCTCAATACCTGTCACTTTTGTACAGAACTTGAAATCTACGCCGTTTACATTTGCATTTTCCGCCAGGGCAATATTCAGCTCAAAAGGACATACGATCCCTCCTGTGGGCGCATAGAGAGCCCCATACACATCATCCCCAAGATTTGGCTCTTTTTCCAACAATTCTTCTTTGCTTAATATTTGAAGCCCTTTTACACCATTAGCATTACCCCTGTCGTACAGCTCCTCAAGCCTTGGCATATCCTCCTTACTCTTACCAACTACCAGCGAACCATTCCGTATGAAAGGAATATCCAGCTCTTTTGACAAAGGCTCCATCAACTGGTTCCCCCGCAGGTTCATCTTTGCTTTCATGGAACCTGTAGGGGCGTCATAACCAGCATGGACGATTCCACTGTTCGCCTTGGAGGTTCCGCAGCATACGTCTTCTTCTTTTTCCAACACGCAAACATTTACCTTGTAGCGGGACAATTCTCTTGCCACGGCACAGCCGCACACTCCCCCGCCAATAATGATGACATCATATTTATACATAAACCAATTCTCCTTTTTCTGAATTAACTGCAAAAGAGCAGAACAATAAACGCATATGTCTCAATGCGGTTATTGCTCTGCTCTTTTCTCCTGCAAATCCTCTATTCACAATTACTGTTATGAAGCCGGCTCCTATTCTTCCTTCGCCCATCCATAAGCGTACTTGACTGCCTTGTTCCACCCGCGAATCTTCTTCACCCGTTCCTCCTCTGGAATAGACGGCTCAAATGTCCGGTCAATGGCCCAATTCTTAATCACATCCTCCTTACTCCCCCAGTAGCCAACTGCCAGACCTGCCAGATAAGCGGCCCCCATTGCCGTCGTCTCGACGCACTGTGGGCGCTTAACCGGTGCATTGATAATATCCGCCTGAGTCTGCATCAGGAAATTATTGGCGCTTGCGCCTCCGTCCACCTTAAGAGATGCCAGTGAAATCCCTGAATCTGCTTTCATTGCCGTCAGCACGTCGCTGACCTGGTAAGCCAGAGATTCCAGAGTCGCTCGGATAATGTGATACTTATTCACCCCGCGGGTAATTCCCACAATGGTACCTCTGGCATACTGATCCCAATGGGGTGCGCCAAGTCCTGTAAACGCCGGAACCACATAGCACCCGTTGGTATCCTTCACCTTCTTTGCCATATACTCGGAATCCATGGCAGAATCGATTAGCCGCATCTCATCCCTTAGCCACTGAATTGCCGCGCCAGCAACGAAGATGGACCCCTCAAGCGCATAATAAACCTTCCCGTCCAGCCCCCATGCAATGGTCGTAACCAGCCCGTTCTTTGAAAACACCGGCTTCTCTCCTGTATTCATCAGCAGGAAACAGCCCGTACCATATGTATTCTTGGCCTCCCCTGCCGTAAAGCAAGTCTGTCCGAACAACGCCGACTGCTGGTCGCCTGCCGCTCCCGCGATGGGAATCGCTCCTCCAAAGAAAGATGGGTCGGCCTCACCATAGACACAACTGGAAGGCTTAGCCTCAGGAAGCATACATTTGGGGATATCCAGTTCTTCTAATATCTCGTCGTCCCATTCCAATGTATTGATGTTAAAAAGCATGGTACGGGAGGCATTGGAATAATCTGTCACATGTACCTTTCCCTTAGTGAGCTTCCAAATCAGCCAGGTCTCTACCGTACCAAAAAGAAGCTCCCCCCTCTTGGCCCTCTCTCTTGCGCCCTCCACATGGTCCAGAATCCATTTCACTTTCGTGCCTGAGAAATATGCATCAATCACCAGCCCGGTCTTCTCACGAAACTTGTCCGTAAGCCCCTTCTCCTTTAAGGAATCACAATACTCAGACGTCCTCCGGCATTGCCACACAATCCCATGATAGACTGGCTCTCCGGTATTCTTATCCCACACAATCGCTGTCTCCCGCTGGTTCGTAATCCCGATTGCCGCCACATCATCTGCCGTGGCGCCAATCATGCTCATCGCCTCTACAGCCACTCCCATCTGGCTTGCCCAGATCTCACCTGCATCATGCTCTACCCAGCCCGGCTTAGGAAAATACTGCTTGAATTCCCGCTGTGCAACGCTTAACATTTCGCCTGCCTCGTTAAATAGAATACACCTGTTGCTCGTCGTCCCTGCATCCAACGCCATTACATATTTTGCCATCCTCACATCCTCCTGATTTATATGATTCGTATTTATATATATTGACTTACATCTGCCATACGTCCTGATTTGTGCTGGACACCGCAATCACTCCGGCAGACAGCACATTCATCACATCCTCTTTATCGTTCAGCAGCCCTCCGGCAATGATTGGAGTCCTGGATATCTGGCAGATCTGCCCAATTACCTTAGGCATAAGCCCCGGAAGCACCTCGATAAAGTCCGGCTTTACCGTATGCTGTTGATTCCTGATATTCTCTAACGCCATAGAATCAATGAGAAAATACCGAAGCACCGTACACAGGGACAGCTCCCTTCCCCGTCTGATAAGCGCAGGCTTTGTGGTTATAATTCCGTCTGCCTCTGTATACTGCTTAATATAGTCTACCGCCACCTCTTTTGAGCCTAATCCTGTGATCAGGTCTATATGGACCATCGCCATCCTTCCAGTGTCTTTTACCTTGTTCACAATATCTCTGATGGTGCAAATATCCCCAAACAGGATAAAAACGACTCGGATATCTTCCAATTCGCAGCATTTCAAAAGACCTTCCATATCCTTTACTGCTGCAACAACGGGATTACTTTCGATTGCATCATAATATTTTCTGTCCATCCCTTTCCCCTCTTAAAATATATAAGAACTATTATATAAGAAAAAGAGCAAACCAAACAACAACATTCCTGTTGTAATCATTCGCTCTCCCATCTCAATACGTTCATGAAACTGTTATAACTATACCATATTGCTGCCAGTAAATCAATCCCAGTATCACAAACAACTCAACAATATTTTTTATCGTCCTACCCATACCTGCTCTCCCTCCACTTGAATCTCGTATTCTCTCATAATCTCCTGAAATCCTTCATTTTCCAGAAGCTCTGGCGACTGTGCCAGATACTCCTGTATGGTCTGGGCACACAGGTCGCGTCCAATGGCTGCATCCTGACATAAAAGCCGCATATGGGCGATTTTTAACTTCTCTGCTTTGTCCAGTTCCCCGATTCCCTGAACGCATATCTCCACCGCCCTGTCATTGTGTCCGCTGTTTTCATATAGTGTGACCAGCCTGCCATACATTTCCTCCCGCCTTGCGGCATCTGTTTCCAAATCCAGCATTTCCTCATAAAGCTGGGCTGCTTCATTGAATTCTCCCGTTCTCTCGTAAGCCAAAGCTAAGTATTTATGAATCTCTTTGGTTTCCTCTCCATCATCCGTCTTATCCAGGCATCTTCTGCCAAGACGAAGAATGGCTTCTGCGGCGTCTTTTGTATCCAGCAGGCTGTAACCTTTCATCAGGCAACGGTCATACTGCCCTGTAGAATCTTCCTGTCCTTTCTCCTCCAGATAGCGCAGACTTTCCTCCAGTACCTCCGGCTCTTTTTCCTTCCCCATAAGCGCCTCCGCAACCTCTCTCAGATTCACAGCCATAGCATACTCCTGAATCTTGTCCAGATAATACAGGCTTTTCTCATAGTCCTCCAAATCTAAGATATATGCCAAGGCCAGCTCCATATACGCTTCGCCGCTTCCCCGCATTAATATTTCAGATTGAAAACCAAATTCCTCTAAATCCTCCCCATTTTTCTGTGACAAGTCTTCCTGAGCTTCTCTTTCCTGCCATGTATCTTCCTGAAATATATGTTTCTGTGTCATGTCAGAAAGTTCTTCTGTATCAGCTCCATATAAACCTCCTGTTTCCTGCACCTTCCATGCTCCACCAAGAATAACTGCCGCACCGGCAGATAAAAGCAGCCGTCTGCGAAGGACAGGATTATGTTCTGTTTTTTTCTTATATTGTGGGATATTCCTTCGGATATCCGCCGCACTTTGATAGGCGGAGTTTGATTGATCATTCAGACATTTTGAAATGATTTTTAGAAATCTTCTTTCCTCCCGCCCGCTAAGCGGAGGCATCAGAACTGCCGCGTCAAGAAGATACTGGATGGTCCTCCCCATCCCATAGATGTCAAGCTTTGCGCTTCCTCTCTGATAATAGGCTTCCTCCTTTGGAAGAAAGCACTCTCTGACAACACGCCTTTGCATGAACCGAAGCCGCTTTTCATTCGAGCCGGCCTCCAAATCCAAGAAATAGGGCTTATCCTCGTCCGTTACCACAATACTGTAAGGATTCACATACTGATAATAGGGCTTCTTCCTGCACTTATGAATCATACTCAACTGATTGACAATCTCCCGCATCAAAGAAAATAACTGCTCTTTTGTAACCTTCGGGCGGGACTTAAGCCACCCTGCCAGTATGCTTCCTTCCACATACTCTGAACTGATATAACATGTCTGCCCGTGTTCGATTAAACGCAGTACGTCATACCCCTCTTTTCCTGTCACGTACATCACCTCTTCTTTATAAAATTTAGATAAACTAAAACTACCTTGGGAATATTAATGTGAAAACACTGAAGATTCTTTTGAGTATTAGAGTGATTTATATATTACGCGATTTCGCCTAAAATTGCAAGTCTATTTTTGTAAAAATATAAAATATAACCAAAGGTGCCATACTACCACGAAACAGCCACTTAAGTGGCTGTTTTAGGCTCGTTCATAAATTACGCTTCTATCTATTTTTTCCAAATAGTAATACTTTTCCGAAGAGGTACTCGTCCATATTTCTTCATCTGTTGGCTGCTGTTTCCCTTTTGCTGCTTCAGACAAAATACTTTTACAGGAGTAAAACCAAATTGTTCAGCAAAGCTCGTTGACAGATAATCGACTGGTATCACTTCACCGCCATATCGAACATTATCATTCACAAATGCTACAAAAGCACCTTTTTTGCATATGCGATACAGTTCTGCATAAATAAATGCAAGCTCTGTAAAATACCCCTCAACCATTCGCAGTACACCCTTATTATTCAAATCACCGTTGGATTTACGCCTTTCCATAGCTGTAATAATCTCTTGAAATGCAGCATTGGTTTTAATGGCATCATAGATATAATGAAATCTATCCAACGCGCCAGTTTTTTCATAATATTCCTTAAGCGCTTCCACCTTAGACTTATTTTCAACTGTACACGAAAGCAAAGCCTGACGCATCTCTTTAATGTTTTCTTCACCGCTACCTAAATAGACCAGTTCAAGAGCATATGTTCTGGTATAGTCATATCTATTACAATAGGGCGGTGATGTTATTACCCCCGTAATACTTTCTGATTGTACCTGAGGCAGCTCAAACAGAGCGCTGCTTTGCTTAAAACAAATATTTGCAGACGATTCCATATATCCATTTGACTGTATCATTTTTATATCGGATAAAACATGTTCTAATTCTTCCTGTACCGCTTCCCTTATATTTCCAATCACTTCTCGGCAATAATGCTTAGGTAAAAGCTTTCGTCCAGCTTTTTTGCGTGCTACATTAGCATTAAAAACCTTTTTTGAACGAGAATCCCAACTTAGATATTGTCCGCTTTTTGATGTATAGCTGCATCTTTCAAGAGAGTTTATCATGCAAAGAGTAAAAAGATTCTTTGCCTCATTTGAATAATCAGACTGAAAAATCCATTCTTTCGCATACTGAATAAATTTCTCATTTAATTCTGGATATGCAGTATCTGTGATCGTAATATACGGAGTTTTACCTAAATAATCTTTTGGCATGACCAATGAAGTAAACGTGTCAGTCATTCTTTTTATTTCCTCTATATCATACCGCATCACATTGACCTTAGCCTTTATTGCAATTTCGGATAACGGCATAATGTCATAACCAATAGTATGAATTCCACGCATCTGACATACTAGCGCTGTCGTTCCCGACCCCATAAAAGGATCCATTACTGTATCGCCTATTCTTACATCCATGTCATCCAATAACGTATTCACAAGATCTGCTGAAAATCCCTCTTTATATTTTAACCAGCTATGCAAAGCATCCTTTTTGCTCAACTGATAGCTAACGCTTCGTCTGTCAAATTTATTTGTTATCTCAAGTATAGGTTCATATTTTTTTTCCAGAGCCTGCCGGGCATCCTCGCAGCAAAAACCATCGGCCGAAAAGCGCTCTACAATGTAATTGGCTTTATCAGCAAATTCCTGTGTCATTTCAGGCATTTCAAACAAAGTTAATTGTTCCATATTCATCCCCCCTCATAGCTCAATTAACCAATTACAATATTCTATTAACTGATTGTTATTTGTCAGATTCGACGCGTTGGATAATGTTCCATCTTCCAATTGTTTATATATCTCCTCTGCCATAGAATGTTGAATCGCCGCACCGATAAAAGACGTTTTTATTTTAGGATATCCCGCTTTAGTAAAACTTTCACGAATTCGATTTAAAGCAGAATTTCCAGTCTTCCAATGTTCATCTGCGCCTGCTGGATCAATTCCGCCTTTTAGCTCGCCAAACATAATTGCGCGTTCATCATGGCGTACTATTCCATCATAGTCAGCTATGCCGCTGGAAAACAAGCATATATCGACGTTTTTGTTTACTGTCGGTATTTTGGAATTAAAGACAAGGATTCGTTCTCCCCTCGTATTCCTCCAATGTAATGCCTTAACATTTGTCTCTGTTCCTGCATCATTACCGTCTATTTCTCTCCAATATTTTGAATTTGTAGAAACGCAATCACATACCATTCCTCTGACACTCATACTTGAATAGATGGCGCGAATAAACCGCTCTTGCCCAAGTACGCCGATCTTGTTGCGCATTGCTCCGCCGACTGCATCTCCTTTGATGAGAAGATAACGAAAAGTCGCCTCATCAATATACGCTTCGCCAGATGGCTTCAAGAACTTATCGATAAGCTCTTTTATTGCCATGGTTTGATCATCTTCATCCAAATATGACAGCGATTTATCAGATAGACCTGCTGCTGTAATTAAAAATGGCCGAACTTCCGGAAGATTAAGTAAGTCTTCAGCCCTACAAGTATGAGCTGCCATTGCCTTAAATGCAAGGGCATTTTTCACAAATGGATCTCCAACCCGATTCTTTTCTAATGCAATGCTTAAAAAACCTGCTCTTGTTTCTTCATGGGTTGTCACAAGACTCTCTGCCGAGGTAATAAATCTATTGTATATCGACATATAACGCATTCCTCCTGCTATCTATTTATAATCACTGTACTCAATGGTATACCCAAAGGGCACACCATAATACCTACCCTTCGGGTGGGTGGACTTTGTCCAACAATGTATACCCAAGGGCACACCGTAATACATGCCCTTCGGACTGGTGGACTTCGTCCAGTAAGGTATACAAAAACCGCCGCACGCCTAACCGTGCAGCGGCCATATTACATCTATTATTCTATATTACCCTTCTTCTGTCTATAGCTTAACTCTCTCGGTGTATACAGATGTCTCGGAATACCGTCAACCATAACCGGAGAAACATCCCCCTGAATCAACGGTCTTACATAGGAAATGAACTCGCTTGTCACATAAGTTCCCTCCTCATTCACCCACTCTCTCGGAACCAGCTTCTCGTCGTTGGCAATCTTGTGAACATCCTTCACCTCAGTTCCGCACTGATAAGGATCATCAGACAATCTCTGAAGAACTACCATCTTACCGGTATCTCCCTCGTCTGCTGCCTTCACAGCCGCGCCGCCAACCTGGTAAGCCTCCAGGATATCTACACGAGACGCTGCATGTGACGCAGAACGCTGCAGGGTACTAAGCTCAATGGCACGGGTCTTGCATCCAAGCTCGCCTGCAATAAAGCTTGCAAGATAAGAAGCTGTACCTGACAACTGCTTATGTCCGAACGCATCTACAAAGTCAATGCTGTTTCCAAGCTCACATACATAAGTTCCGTCTGCGGTACGGATTCCCTCTGATACAGCAACCACGATAGACGTCTTCTTCTCCAAAAGCTCTCTGACTCTTCCTCCAAAAGCCTGAAGATCAAATGTCGTCTCCGGCAGGTAAATCAGATCTGGACCCTCGCAGTCCTCTCCCTCGGACAACGCCGCTGAACCTGTCAGCCATCCCGCATTACGTCCCATAATCTCTACAATCGTAACGATTCCGTTCTCAGTCTCCAAGCAGAAACTGTCACGGATAATCTCCTTCATGGAGGTACCGATATATTTTGCAGCGCTTCCATATCCAGGTGTGTGATCTGTCAATGCAAGGTCATTATCAATCGTCTTCGGACATCCGATGAATCTTGTTGAAAATCCTGTAATAATTGCATAATCGGATAACTTCTTAATCGTATCCATGGAATCATTCCCGCCGATATAGATAAACGCTTCAATATCCAGCTTCTCAAGAATCTCAAAAATCTTATCATAAACCTCTCGGTTCTCGTGAATCTCCGGAAGTTTATAACGGCATGAACCTAAAAATGCCGCCGGCGTTCTCTTAAGCAGCTCTACATCCAATTCTGTCTTGATATGATCCGCCAGGTCAATATAATTCTCCTCCAACAACCCCTGAACGCCATGAAGCATACCATATACCTTCTGCGCCCCACGGTCCTTTGCCGTACGATAAACTCCCGCAAGACTTGAGTTAATCGCTGCTGTCGGTCCTCCTGACTGCCCTACAATAACATTTCTTTTCATAGTCCATATTCCTTTCTCTCTTAGATAAATTGTTGACGATATTACAATCTTAATATATTCCGATGTAATTGTCTACTATTGCTGTTCCCTGGCTGCGTTCTGTGCAAAGATATATCCCTTCATACATCCATTGCCCGTAACCTCCACAACCTCGCCGTCTTCCATCTCGACCTCCATCTCACACTGGTTACGGCAGACTTCACACGCAATCTTTTTCTTCTCCATCCACGGACTCCTCCTTTAAGGAACTGTGTAAATTAACGCCCCATCGTCCCCGATACATCAAGCCCATATCGCCATGGTACGATAAAAGTCCTTACAGAGAAACTGCAAGGACTTTTAACGTGGGCGAGAGGATTCGAACCCCCGACCTTCTGGTCCGTAGCCAGACGCTCTATCCAGCTGAGCTACGCCCACATATTGACAATCTTTTTACAACGATATTTATTATATATCAGTTGTCCAAGATTGTCAATAGAGTTTTACGTTTATTTTTAGATTTATTTTCAGGTTTTACAGAGCAGCAATAAACCGCATAAACGCCTTGCGTCCTTCCTCTGTACACTTATACACCCCTGCATCCTCCAGCACATGGGTAAAGGTAATGCCGATCTCCTCCTTGAGCACCTCCATCACATTCTCCCGCGTAATGCTGTCATGCTTGGACAGGAACGCTTCCGCCCAATTTGCATGTTTTTCAATCTTCTCGTTTTCCCTGATGTCCTTGCCTTCCACCAGGTAATCTGCAAGAAGCTCCATCTCCTCTTTCAATCTGGAGGGCAGCACCGCCAGTCCCATAACCTCAATCAGACCAATATTTTCTTTCTTAATGTTATGATACTGAGCATGTGGATGATAAACGCCCAATGGATGTTCTTCTGTCGTAATATTATTTCTCAGAGTCAAATCAAGCTCATAAGTATCGCCCACTTTTCTTGCAATCGGCGTGATTGTGTTGTGGGGTTCCCCGTCCGTCTCAGAGAAAATAAACGCTGCCTCGTCCGTATAGCCTCTCCATGCGCCCAGGACATGGTCAGCCAGCTCAATCAGACGCTTCTCGTCCTTGCTCCTGATGCGAAGCACAGATAAGGGCCATTTCACAATCCCTGCCTCCACATCCTCATATCCTGGAATTGTCACAGCCTGCTCGATTGGCGCTTTCGCCATGGCAAATGTATAATTGCCGCCCTGGAAATGGTCGTGACTTAAAATCGAACCGCCCACAATCGGAAGATCCGCATTGGAGCCCAGGAAATAGTGGGGGAACTGCTTAATAAAATCAAACAGCTTAATAAACGCTGACCGGTCAATCTTCATAGGCACATGCTGTCCGTTAAATACGATACAGTGCTCATTGTAGTACACATAGGGAGAATACTGGAAGCCCCATCTGCTGTCATTGATCGTAACCGGTATAATCCTGTGGTTCTCTCTGGCCGGATGGTTCAGGCGTCCCGCATACCCCTCGTTCTCCATACAGAGCAGGCACTTAGGGTAGCTGCTCGCCTTCGCATTCTTTGCCGCCGCAATGGCCTTGGGGTCCTTCTCCGGCTTGGATAAGTTGATGGTAATATCAATCTCGCCATAAGGAGAAGCTACCTTCCACTTCATATCCTTTTTCACACGATAGCGGCGGATATAGTCGCTGTCCTGGCTGAGTTGATAGTAGTAATCCGTCGCTTCCTTGGGAGATATCTCGTATTTCTTCGCAAATGTCTCCTGCACCTGGGCCGGTCTTGGAACCAGGCAGTTCATTAACTTTGTGTCAAATAAATCCCTGTATCCAATACTGTCTTCAATAATTCCGCGCTTTACGGCTTCATCCAACAGCTCCTTCAACACAGACTCCAACTCAATTCTGTCTGAATCCACCGCAACATCTTCGTAGCCGTCTTCATGAAACATTTCCAGCAGGAGGTTCGTCGTATAGATTCGCTCAGTCTCCGGAACCAAACCAGTCTGAATACCGTATTCTACTAATTTTTTGATATTTTCATTTAACATCTTCTTTTTTCCTCCACATTATATACTGCCGTATCCCCAAAGAGCTAATTAGATTACCCCTGCGCCGTCTCCGATATCTACTACATAAAATTCTGCCTCATGCCCTACCTTTTCCTGATAGGTCCTGCCGATCTCGCTGATAAATGCATCCACAGCGTCATTCTTCACAATACTTACCGTACAGCCGCCGAAGCCTCCTCCCGTGATACGTGAGCCAAGCACTCCCGGCATTGCCTGAGCAAGATCTACAAGAATATCAATCTCCTTACAGGAAACCTCGTAATCATATCTCAGAGATTCATGAGAAGCATTCATAAGCTTCCCGAACAGCTCCACATCCTGATTCTTCAACGCCTCCACGGCACGGACGGTCCTCTGGTTCTCATAAACCGCGTGTTTTGCCCGCTTCTGCCTTACCGCATCCTTGATTGCATCCTTATGCGCCTCATATTCTTCCTCTGACAATTCCCCAAGAGAGGATATCTTTGTCACAGCCTTAAGCTCTTTTAACGCAGTCTCACACTCGCTGCGCCTGTCGTTGTAAGCAGAATCCACCAGACTGTGCTTTACCTTGCTGTTGGTAATTACGATTTTCGCATCCTCAAGCACAACCGGTGCATACTCATATTGAAGTGTATTGGTGTCCAAAAAGATTGCATGATCCTTCTTACCCATAGCGCTGGCAAACTGGTCCATGATTCCGCAGTTACAGCCATTAAAGTTATTCTCCGAATCCTGGCCGATTAATGCAATATCTACCATAGATACCTGGTCAAATCCAAAGGTATCCTTTAAGATCACCCCTGTCAGAACCTCCAACGACGCAGATGAGGAAAGACCAGAACCATTGGGAATATTGCCATAGATTAGGATATCCATGCCATGGCTCAGCTTATATCCTCGCTTCTCAAACGCCCACATCACGCCTTTCGGATAATTCGTCCAGTTCGCCTTCGGGTCCGGAACCAATTCGTCAAGGCTAGTCTCAATGACGCCCAGCTTCTCAAAATTAGCCGAATAGAACCGAAGCTTCCTGTCGTCCCTATCTCTCACAATTCCGTATGTCCCCAAGGTCAATGCACAGGGAAATACATGACCTCCGTTATAGTCCGTATGCTCTCCAATCAGATTCACACGCCCTGGCGCGAAATAAGACCGGATTTCGCCTTCCCCCTTGTATAAATCTTTGAACTGCTGAATTAATTTTTCCTTCATAGTCGTATCCTCCGTTCTTTATTTTATAACCAATCTCCATTGCATATCTGCCTTATCTAATTTATAATTATAATGAGATAAGACAGTGGATACAATAAGAATATTTGAGAATATTATCAGTATATTGAGGAAAAGAGGTTCGCTATGCAGTTACACACCGAAAAAGACCAGAAAGAAATCAAGAAGCATGGAAACTATGAATTTCCTGTTCATATCAGCCTGGAAAAAATTCAGGCATATGAGCAGAATTCTTTCCCCTGGCACTGGCATCCAGAGATTGAGCTTACATGGATTATGTCCGGACAGATTGAATATCTGGTAAATGATAAGAAATATCTCCTGTGCGAAGGCGAGGGACTGTTTGGCAACAGCAACTCTCTCCACTCCGGCTATATGGTAGACAAAAAAGACTGCACCTATCTCTCCATCACCTTCCATCCCAGATTTATTTATGGGTATGAGAACAGCCTTCTGCAAACGAAATATGTGGACTTTATCACTACAAACGAGAGCTGGCATTCCCTGAAGCTTCAAAAAGAGATAAAATGGCACCAGGATATTATAGACCAAATCAAAAATATTCATCGGATTTCGCAGACGCCTTTGCCTGATTATGAATTGCAGGTGCATCTCATTCTCACCATCATCTGGCAGAAGCTTTACCAATATTACAATTCCCTTCCTGCCAGCGAACAACAGCCCCAGAAGCACCTGACAAGGCTTAAGGACATCCTGTCCTATATTCATATTCATTATTCTCAGGAGATTACGCTGGATGAGATTGCAGACCATGTAAATATCTGTAAGAGCGAATGCTGCCGTTTTTTTAAGAAATATATGAAAATGACTATATTCGAGTATATCTTGTTCCTTAGAATACAGAACAGCCTGCCGCTTCTGCGGGAGGGAGAAAGCGTCACCAAAATCGCAAGCATGACCGGCTTCTCCTCTCCCGCATATTACGGGCAGATATTTAAGCGGTATATGGGATGTTCTCCAAGCCGCTACCGCAAAGACCACATGGAGGACGCAACAGAGCTTTTATAAGACAGGCAGTTTAGACTCAATGGCCCCCACGCAGCATACTCTGACGCAAGCGGGCTGTCTTCCCTCATAAAGCCGCCCTATACACCCGTCGCATTTCTCCATTCTGCCCTCTGCGTCAAAATGGATGACTCCCTTGGGACAGACGGATTGGCAGACGCCGCAGCCTGCGCATTTTTCCTTCTCTACAAGAATCAGGCCGTACTGCGCCTCTTTGTAGATTGCCCCCTTCGGACATTTCTCCATGCAAAGGCCGCAATGGATACAGCCTACACAGATATTCTTCTGGAAATCCTCCTTAACCACCTTTTGAATGACTCTGTGGCTTTTCGCGTCCTCCTCCTCAGGAGAATGGTGAGCCGCGATACATGCGGTATAACATGCATAGCAGCCTACGCATTTTTCTTCATCAAACCTTATCTTCATCTTGTCCTGTCCTCTCGATTCTGCAGAAATACCCCTTAAAGCCCGGAAATCCGGAGATGGGATCTACATAATCTTTATGAATCAGTTCATTCGCGTCCCCGTTCGGGCTTCCGTGATAGATATAAACGACTCCTGGCTTCCCCTGGTTATTGTAAGCGGCAATCCCTGTAACCGAACCGGCAGGAGACGTAATCCGGACATTTTCCCCGTCTGCAACGCCGTACTTTCTTCCATCCTTTGGATGTATCTCAACTAGTGGAACATCTTCAATCCCTCCAAGCCAGGACATCCGGTACAACCGCGAATGAAACAACTGAGGCTTCCTGCTTCCTGTATTTAAAATCAGGGGATATTCCTCTCTGCCGATTCCAAAGTCGTTCCAATGCTCTCGGTAATCCCCATATCTTGGCAGCCCGCTGTATCCATGGCTGTCCCTGTAACGCTCTAGTATCAGGGATTTAAACTCCACCTTGCCGGACGGGGTATGAAAGGGCTCCTTCTCATAGGTCTTTACGGAAGGCTGATACAGGTTCCTGCCCTGCATCCCTTTGGGATGGCTCTTAAGCTCGCTAAGGGTAAGTCCGGAGGGCTTCAGGATATACTCCATATAAGCCTCGTATCCGCCCTCCAGAATCTCATCTGCAATCCCAGGCTCTCTTACTTTCATCCTCCTAAGTACTTCCATAATAATCTCAATATCGTTCTTCGATTCCCCCACCGGCTCAATGGCCTTATTGGAGAAGAAGAACCTGCCGCCTCCCCCTGTATGCACCTGCTCACGTTCATAAGAGGTACATGCCGGAAGCACCAGATCGGCCCCATCGCAGGACTTTGACCAAAACAACTCTGCATTTACATAGAAATCCAGCTTCTCAAGGGCCAATTTAAGCCGTTCTGGCTTCGGCCACATCCGATGATTCAGCCCCATGGCGAATACTGCCTTAACGGGGTAAGGCTTCTCGTCTAAAATGTAGTCAGCCAGCCTGATACACTGTGCCTCGTCGCAGGGCAGGTCAAACCACGCCGGAAACTCCCTCTGTCCAAGGGCCTCCTCCCCGTCAAACCGCCTGACCCTGCCAAATTCATTTGCAGGCGAAAAGGGGCCTGGCTGTGTCCGGTTCCCTCCCTCGATATCATAGTTGCCGGTGAGGGCAATCAACGAGAACACCGCCCGATAATTCTGCACCCCATTGATATGGTGTACCACCGGAGACGCCGAAAACATAATGCCCGCCGGACCGTTTCCGGCATAGGTTCTGGCTGCCAGGCGAATCAATTCTGCCGGCACTCCGGTAATCTTCTCCGCCTTTTGGGGCAAAAATTCTTGTACATACTCCCGATACTCCTCAAACCCGTAGACATATTTCTCTACAAACTCCCTGTCATACAGCTTCTCCTCAATGATTACCTGGGCCATGGACAGGGCAAGCGCACCGTCTGTCCCTGGAATCAACTGTAAGTGAATATCGGCGTCGTGGGCTGTCACCGTATGGCGCGGGTCAACGTCAATCACTTTGACACCCCGTTTTTTCAAATCCTTATACATCGGGCTCATGGGCGTGTTCGAGTGATAGAGATTGGAGCTCCACAGGATGAGGGTCTTTGTATTCTTAAGGTCCGGTCTGCATATCATGTTCCCGTACAGAGAACGCCATGCAAGGGCCGCCGCCTGAAAGCATGTGCTGGATTCTGTACAGAAATTCGGCGTACCGTATGCGTTTGCCAGACGCAAAAGCGCAGGACGGTACCATTTGGCGTAACCCGCATAGAATACCGTTGATTTTGCCCCATAGGTACGGCGCACCCGAAGGAGATTGTCGGCAATCATATCATACGCCTCGTCCCAGGAAATCCGTTCAAATCTTCCCTCGCCCTTTCTGCCCGCACGCTTCATAGGATACAGCACGCGCTCTTTGTTATAGACATACTGACTGGCTGCAACTCCCTTGGCACACAGCCCGCCGGACTGCATGGGCGTGTTGCGCGCACCCTCCACAGAAATCAGCTTACCGTCCTTTACGTATGCGTCCACCTCACAGCATGGGCCGCAGGTAGAGCAGGTGGTTTTTACAATCTTTGTCTCAGACATGTTTTTCTCCTGTTAATCCTGTTTGCCTTCTGACATGCGCTTTCCAATCTCACGGTTCACACGGTTCCTAAGGGTAATCAGGTACATATCTGATTTGGGATACCGCTTAAATGTCAAAGGCTCGCAAAGCTCGCCTTCAATTAACTCCATCACATACTCCTTGCTGGTCAGAGATTCTAAAAGCCGAAGAGCTCTTAAGTCCGTAAGCGCCTCATAGTGAACCATCATCCGGATGGATTCCTCTGGATGCCCGTCGCTTCCCGGATACACCAGGAAGGGGTCTCCAGACGGGAAGGCATTGCCCGAATCCGTCACCTCATATGGGTTAATATGCTCAATGGAGAACTGGCTGTTGTAGAAATTATATCCCCAATGCAGAATTCCGACGATATCATATTTAAACAACTGCAAGCCATAAATTCGGTTTCTCGCTGACGGCATGGACATAAACCGATTGCTCACCTCATAGAACTGACCCGTACAGTAATATGTCCACATATCCTTAAGCCCGTGGGACAAGAACTCCTCAATCTCATTGTTTCCTGGAATGGGTTTGTCGATTAAACCGTGGCGGTAGAATTCATAGCTTGAGAGGGCGTCAAAGGTATGGAACCCGTCAAGCAGATTTCCAAGAGACTCCTTGGCCGCCTTAAAGCTCTCCAAATGTTCTTCCCTTGGCTCATCAGAAATGTGGAAATATGTAACCCCTGCAATATCCCACTCCCGCAGTCTTTCAATCAACGCAGGCAGGAAGCTGTGGAGAAATCTAGTGTATTCCCCTACTGCCGGCGTATGCCATCCAAAAATCTTTTCTTCCTTTCCGTCTACAACCGCCACTACCTTCGGCGCATACTTTGCCCCCCACTGTGAGAAAAGGTGGGACATCTCGTAATATTCAATGCCGCAGGCTTTACACAGCTTGACCCAACGTTCTAATTTGTCGAATCCAAACTGGTATTCCCCGTCCTTCACGTATACGTCCACCAGTTGGGTGGTTGTGCGCTCAAGTCCCACCGCCGTGTCCAGGGGCGACGTAAAGAGGGGTACAAGCATCATGTTGCAGCCTCTGTGCACATACTCGTGGAAATAGTTTTCAAGGAGTTTCCAGTGCTCCTCAGAGAAAACCTCCACATGATAATAGTCCGCAAGGCAATCCGCATGAAGCCATTCTGTATGCATGATTCCAAGCTTAGGCAGCGCCGCTGGGATAACCGTAATCTTCATAACCCCAGAACATACGACCTCAGCTTCTTTTACCAACTGAATCTCAATCTCATAGTCGCCGGCTTCGATTTCTTCGGTCACCTCCACGTCAATCCAGAGACTTCTCCACTGGTGAGAGCATACAATCACCTTATTATCCTTCAAATCCCGCAGTAGATCGGGATACAGGCCGGAGGTGGTTTTCAGATAATTGTCATCCACGATCCTGTTGGTTGCGCGGCCCACCGGAACCTGTTCAACCGTCCTTACACGAACCTGTTTTTCAATAGGCGATAGGACTCTGACCTCCAAACGCTCGCGCATAAAATAGTCGCCAGTGTAGGCTGCCTGGAAGGATACCGTTTCTCCCCACAGTGCGCTAAGCTTTAAACACTCAGGCCGGTATACTGGAGTCTCATCCTGAAACACCTTGGCCAGAGAGCTTAACAGCTTCATCTCGTACTTTACTTCTTTTTGCATAAACATGTTAATCTTACCTCTCTTTTATTTTTTTATTTTTCTTTGGATCACTTTATCCCGCTCATGGTCATTCCCTTGATAAACTGCTTCTGGAAAATCAGGAAGATCACGATCATAGGCAGCATAATCAACGTTGCCGCCGCCATGGTCGCTGACAAATCCATGGACCGCTGGTTATCGAAAATCACAAGCCCAAGGGGCAGCGTCATTTTCTCCATATCATTCAGCATCAGAAGTGGATTCAGATAATCATTCCAGTGCATCATTGCCGTAAAAATCCCAATAGAGCCAATCGCAGGCCGGATATTAGGAAGAATCACGTTCCAGTAAATCCGAAACGGGCCTGCACCGTCAATCTTTGCCGCTTCACACAGGCTATCTGGTATGTCTGCAATAAACTGCCTCGCCAGATAGATGGAAAACGCACTGACAAGCCCTGGAACCACCAACGCCCACCTTGTATTAAACAGGTGCATTTTCTGAATCATCAGATACCTGGGAATCATGGTGACCTGAGGCGGAACCATCATGGTTGCCAGCAAAAGCACGAACAAAATCTTCTTTCCTCTGAACTCATACTTGGCAAATACGAAGCCAATCAATGTGCTGGTGAGAATCACCGCCGCCGTGACACAGACGGTCACAAACATACTGTTCACAAACCAGTTTGCAATCGGCGCCCGTTCAAAGGCGCTCTGATACCCTTCTAACGTCCACTCAATAGGCAGAAACTTTGTCCGATAGGTACGAATCTCCGCATTGCTCTTAAAAGAAGTCAGGAGCATCCATACCATAGGATACATCATAATACCAGAAAATACTACCAGAAATACAATAATGACATAATGATATTTCTTATATACTGATTTCTTCTTTCGTCCCATTACTCATAACTCCAATCCATACGCATCATTTTATTCTGAAGCATTGCAACCGCAAATACCAGCACAAACAATGCCGCCGCCACTGCCGAGGCATAGCCCATATCAAAGCTGTCAAAGCTCATCTTATACACGTAATTCGTCAGCACCATGGCAGAATCATTCCGTCCTCCGCTGGCTGCAAATACACGGAACTGTGCAAACATCTGAAAATAATTTGCCATAGTCATAATCGCAACAAATGCAAATGTACGTCCCATAAGCGGCAGTTTAATCCAAAGAAACCTCCGCACAGGCCCCGCCCCGTCAATGGCGCCCGCCTCCTCAAATTCCTTGGGCACGCCCTCGATTCCCGCGGTAAAGAGCACCACATTATATCCAATATCTGCCCATAATGTAAAAACAATAATCAGAAGCATAAACTGCCATGTGGTCAGAAACCAGTTCTTCGGCGCGGCCCCAAAGAGTCCGGCTATCCGGTTCAGCGCGCCTCCATCCGTACCAAAGATGCCGTACTTCCATACTGTAGAAGTCCCAACCATAGGCGCAATACAGGGAATAAACAGAATTGTCCGAAACATGGTCTTCATCCATTTTGACGGAAGGATACAGATCATCTCAGCAAGAAACAGTGTAATCACAATATTCGCCGTCACCGCTACAACGCAGAAAAAAATCGTATTCTTGACGGCAATCCAAAACACCTCGTCATGAATCAGCCGTTTATAATTCTCAATCCCCGTGAACGGGTTCTGAGAATTGGCCGGATTGTAATCATAGAAAGAGATTCCCAACCCATACGCCACAGGAAACACCACAAATACAAGCAAGAACAGGAAACCAGGAACCAACACTATCGCTACAAATCGATTATTTTTCATACCATTCTCCAAAAATGGCAGAGAATACAAGCCGTATCCTCTGCCGTCTTATATTATCCTTTATTTCATTGAGTAGCTAATTTGGCACCCTTCCGTAATCTGAGCCGACGCATCTTTAAGCGCGCCCTCTACATCCGGACTGTCAGACTGGCACAAATCTATAAACATCTGGTTAAAAATCTCACGCATATCTGATGTATTATACGGTCCCATCCACTGTCCGCTTGGAAGAATGTCGAGCAGGAACGCCACATTGGGCATAGCCTCTTTGTATTCTTCGCTGTCTAACAGAGACTTCCGCGGCGGAAGCTGATTACATGCAATGTTATGCTGTACCAGATTCTCAGGCTCACTGAAAAACTTCACAAATTCCCATGCCGCCTCCTTGTTGGCGCCATTCTCAGGAATAATGATACCCCATCCAGTCTCGGAGGCAAAGGCCATCTGCTCGCCGTACTGCGGCACTGGTACATACTCGTAATCCTCACCGTAGGTCAAATCATAAGAGCCTGACCCCTCGCCGATTGCCCATGAACCCACGGACGCCATGTAGCCTTTATCCTGATATACATCATTGTAGCAATATTCGCCTGCCGTCAGATTCTCAAGGTCACACTCTCCGTTGTTATACATGTCCAGAATCTCCTCCATGGCTTTTACACCCTCCGGAGTGGCAAAATCAATAGAGCCGTCGTCCTTAAGGTACTGGCCGCCCTGCTGAAGAAGCATGGCAAGATAATTACAGATCAGAGAATCTGTATCCATCATCTCGAACCCTTTCATCTCTACGATGTCGCCGTTCTTCTTGGACACTTCCCCTGAAATCTTTCTTAAGTCTTCCCATGTCTTGGGATAAGGGGTATCGCCAAACAGTTTCTTATTAACGATCATCCCGCCGTATTCCAGGTTAAACTCCATTGGAACGCCGTAATACTTTCCCTCCTTTTGGTAAATGCCAAGGGTTGGAGCCAGGTAGTCTTCTTCTAACTCTTTTACCATATCCTCCGGCACCTCTGCCAATGCATCCGACTCGATAAATGAAGGCGCGGTTCCGCCCCAGACCGCCACAATATCCGGACCTGCCGTTGATGACGTCAGCGCTGTCTGTATCTTGTCATTGTACACCTTGAAGGGATAATCCTGAACTTCTACCTTGTAATCTGGATTCGCATCCTCAAATTTCTTTGCCATCTCCTTGTAAGATTTTACCCACGGTTCATTCTCATGGCACCAGAAGGTAAGAGTTGTCTTTCCGTCAGAAGATTCACTTTTTGTCTCGCCGCTGCCTGAGCCTGAATCAGAGCCTCCCCCCGCGTCAGAGCCGCATCCCGCCGCCAATGCAGCCACCATTGACGCACACAGTAATACACTTAACCATTTCCTTTTCATACTACTGATTTCCTTTCTTTTGTAATTTTCTCTTACATTATAATCCAAATATTTCCCGTTGTTAAATCAGTAATATCAATATATTATGTCTGTTTATAGACAATCTCTATCGCAAATCATTTACTCAAGATTAATCTCGATCTTGCGAACCGAGATTTCCTCCAAATAAATATATATTTAACGTGAAAAAAAGCCAACGCCGATTCCAAGGTCCCTGCCGGACAGCACGTACTCCTTTGCTTTTCTTTGAAGCGACGTATCCTCCGGATAATTTCTCTTATCCTCAAGCGCCTCCCCAAAGATTCTCTGCTCTGCCTGAGGATATGGATAGCCAACCTCTGTCACACAAAAAAGCTTCTGGAAACGGAGGATATTGCTTGTATCCGGAAGAATCTCCTGCAAATGAGGAGATAAAAGCCAGGAATCACAGACGAACACCCTGTATTCCTCCCCGAAAAATTCTAATGCCTGGTCAAAAGACTCCTGACATTCCTCATACCCTAAGGGCTCTCCTGCGGGAATATGTACGTTCAACGCTTTCGTCCCCGCCAAAATCTCCTGCCCCTCCCCCTTCATGTTCTTCTGAACCAACATTGGCTCAAACTGCAGCCTTCCAAGCCGGAATAACCCCATTTTTACCGACAGCCCAAGCCACCAGAGCTCCTCCAGACCATAGACTCCATGCTTTTTGTAACATTCATCGCACCAGATTGTAATGTCGTAGAAGGTCTGGTCAAACACTTGGTCTGCGTACCCTTTCCTTTGGTATTCTTCATAGGTATCGACTGCCAGCTTCAGATAGAACTCTAAAGCCCAGGCAAGGCGTTCATCTATTTCTTTCCATTCCCTGATAAACTGCTTGATATCCTGATAGAACTTATCTTTCCAGACCTTGTATTCCTTCTCGCTGATTCGTTCCTCCCAAAGCGTCTCACATGCGGCCTGCGGCAAATGAATCCGCTTCATTAATTCTTCTAACGTCATATCGTTCTCTCTCCTGTTTTCCCATATTCCCTGGCCGCCTCCATCACCCAGTCAATCTTTTGCGGGTCTGTCGTATCCGGCACATCGCATCCGGTAGCCAGCACGTACCCTTTCTTTGCCTTTTTCCCAATCTCAATACAACTTTTTACCGCCTCACAGATTTCCTTTCTGCCGCCGTTCATCACGACCTCCACAGGGTCCACGTTTCCCGCGATTGGAATCTCATTCCCCAATTCCAATACAGCGCGCTCAAGGTCAATAATATTGTCAAGGCTTAACTCGTTTAACTCATACTGGCATAAATATTTCCAGATACTATAAGTCTTCCCGCACATATGAAGGGATACCCTCTCATTTGTCTTAAGAAGGGCATAATCCGTAATCTCCTTCGTATATGGAAACACGAACTTCTCGTACATCTTCGGCCCAATCAGCGCCGGATTGGCAACCGGATCTGCCATCGCTATTCCAAAGCCAAACTCTGCCGCCATGTCAATACACGACTTCTGGCTCTCCGTAATCAGCCTCAACAGCCCATGAATTTCCTCCGGATATTTCCGGCAGTCTCTAAGCAGAAGCTCAACCCCTCTGAGATTCGACGCAATGGTAAAGGGCCCCCCGATGCTGACCTCTATTGGAACGATACCTTCGGCTTCTTTTGCCATAATCTCTGCTTCTCTTGCAAATGTCAGGATTCGCTCATTCTTCTTCGCATCCGCACTCTCTATATCATCCAACTGGCTATATTCTTGTATCAAGGGTTTGTCGCTAAAGGGAAGCCCCTTTTGAGGATAGATGAACCTTCCCCCTAACGCTTCCGTAATCCCTCTAGTGTTGGGGCCAATTACAATCCTGTCATAGCCATATCGGTTAAAAGCTGCAATCTCTGCCTCTGCCATCTTCTTCGGGTCATGCCAGAAATCCCATACACTGACTCCCGAAAGACCGCATTTGAACTCACCCATAAACGGGACGCAGGGAATCCGGTCATAATCCCGCCCTTCCCGAATCGCCGTTCTTCTCTCCATCGGCGTCATCTGATCCGCCTTATGCTTCTGAAGCTTCATATCCTGCCTCCCATATAACAAATATACAGATTAATCATATCACATCATTTCTGTATTAGACAATCATAATAATCAATGCTATTTATAGATTTATTCTATTAATAAAGTTAATTATAATTTTTATCAATTTGAAAATACCCCCCTATAATATACTTACACTGAAACAAAGTACACGAAGATATCGAGTAAAATATCACAGAGGAGGAAAAGGATTATGATGAAAAAGAAATTGTTGAGTACCTTGTTATGTACATCCATGATTGCTGCCCTTGCAGCCGGATGCGGTGGTAACGGCAACAGCGGAGGCAGCGAAGGCGGCGGCGACTCAAAGGATGATTCCGGCAAGACCACTCTGACAATGTGGCTCCCGCCGCTGGACGACGACACGGAAAACAATTTCAAACCCTTGCTTGCAGATTTTGAGGAGGAGAATAACTGCGAAGTAAAGATAACGCTGATTCCGTGGGATACCTACGAAGAAAAATGGTCTACCGCCATCAGCGGCGGAGAAGGTCCGGACATCGGATATATGTATGCGGAAATGTACCCAACCTATATTTCCTCCGGTGCAGTCATTGACTTGACTGACATGGTAGACGACGCCGACTATGATGAATATCTGTACTTAGACCGAGGAGAGATGATGGGCGGATTATACGGAATGCCGATCGTAACCGGCGTCCCCTTTGTCCTTTACTATAACCAGGATATTCTGGACAGCCTTGAGGAAACCGCGCCTGAAACATGGGAGGATTTTGCGCGTATCTGTGAGAAGGCCACCCAGGATACTAACGGAGACGGCAAGATTGACCAGTATGGATACGCCGTAGGATTAAACAGCGGTAACATGAGCAACCTGTATATGATGAATTCCTATATTTACAGCCTCATCTGGCAGGCAGGCGGGGACATTTACGCAGACGACCTTAAGAGCGCACGTTTCAATGACAAAAACGGCACAGAGGCAATCGAATTTTTCTTAAGCCTGAAAGACTATATGCCGGAAAATCTCCTGTCCTTATCTGGCCAGGATGCATTTTCCACTGTATTTGGCGCAGGAAAGGCAGCCTTCGGCGTGACCCGTTCCTCTCAGTCCCATGAAACGATGTTTAAAGAGTCTTATCCTGACTTGAACTGGGATTATGTGACCTCTCTGAAAAATGAGGACTATGGAACCTTCGGCGCTGCCGATTCTCTGTCTATTATGTCAACCTGCGAGAATCCAGAGCTTGCTATGGACCTGATCAAATACATTTGCAGCTCAGAGTTTATGAACGAATACCACAAAGTAGCGCCTGGTGCGCCTCTGACTAAATCAGAGAGCTACAACGGCGATCCAAAGATGGAGCGCATTGTTACCGAGGACCGTGACAAATGGCGCCCGTTGCAGGTGGGTCCTTGTGGAAGTGAGATTCTGGAAAACCTTGCCGCCCACATCCAGTCTATAATGGAAGGAAAGATGGAGGTTCAGGAGGCATTGGATGAATCTGCTGAATTTGCAAATGACACCTTAGATGAATACTGGGCAGATAACGAAGAATAGGACAAAAAAATGAAGAAAAAGAAGAACATCTTGTCCGTTCTTTCGCCTTATGCTTATATCACGCCGATATCATTGATCCTGCTTACGTTTGTGGCAGGATCTTTGATCATTGCAGTCTGTTTCAGCTTCACGAAATACAACATCATTACGCCGGCGAAATTCAACGGACTATTCAATTATCAGAAATTACTTCGGGATGACAAGCTAAAGCTGTGCATCCTGAATACGGTAAAGATTACCGTGATGGCAGTCCCCTTACAGATTATTATCTCCACAGCGCTGGCCGCGCTGATTGCCTCCAGGAAGGATACATTTCTGGGAAAATTCGCCAAAGCCGCGCTATTTATTCCAGTACTGTCCTCCAGCGCCGTAGTCGGCACCGTCTGGAAAGCCATCTTAAACGGCGGGCATCCTGCGGTCAGCTTCCTGTTCGGCCTTTTTGGAATTGACCCCACTATGCTTCTCGGAAGCAGTACCACAGCAATTATTACCCTGTCCATGATCATTGTTTGGAAAAGCATGGGTTATTACATGATTATTACCCTGTCCTCCCTGATGTCCATACCAGACAACTACTACGAGGCAGCACGGGCGGACGGCGCCAATTCCTGGTGTATTTTCTCTCAGATTACAATTCCGCTTTTAAAGCCAACGTTGATTCTAAACACATTTCTGGCCGTCATCAGCTCCATGCAAGTGTTTGAAATCGCGTACATCACCACAGGGGGCGGGCCCTCCATGTCAACCACTACCATGGTAATGTACGCCTATCAGCTTACCTTCAAGGGCGGCAAAGCCGGATATGCCATGACGGTTTCCAATGTCCTGATGCTGATGGTTCTGGTGGTGGTATTGTTCCAGCAGCGTTTTATGAGACGCGAAGCTTCAGAGATATAGGAGGTGGCTGCGATGAAGAAATTATCACATATATTGGGAAATGTTGTACTGCTTTTTACAGCCTTGCTCTGTATCCTGCCCTTTGTATACATGATACTGATGTCCCTGAAAAGTACGTTAAATGCATATGATTTCAGTTTTTCCTTATCCAATTTAACGTTTGCCCATTATCAAAACATTCTCTCAGGCGGTACCATCGGACGTTATTTTCTGAACAGCGTCATCGTCGCATTTGCAGGAGTGGCCCTGACACTTTTTACGAGCTGCACCGCCGGCTTTGCATTTGCGAAGCTGAAATTCAAGGGGAATAATAAGATTTTCCTGTTATTGATACTGACCATGATGGTGCCTTCCGAAGTAATTCTGGTACCGCTGTACATCGTGGTTCGGGGAATGGGATGGGTTAATACCTTCAAAGCCCTGATTCTTCCCCTTCCTACGGCGTTCGGCGTCTTTATTATGAGGCAGGCGATTCTCGGTATCCCTGATGAACTGCTGGAATCCGCCAGGATCGACGGCGCCTCCAACCTGAAGATTTTGTGGTCTGTCATTCTGCCTTTGGTAAAATCTGCCATGCTGACCCTTTCGATTTTTACATTTATCGGAGCATGGAATAATTTCACATGGCCGCTAATCATTACTACCAATGATACCATGCGTACGCTGCCGTTGGCATTGACTACAATGAAAGCACAGTATGATGTGGACGTGGGGCTTTCCATGGCGTGTGCCGTAATTACGTTCCTGCCGCCGTTTATATTCTATCTTCTGTTACAGTCAAAATTCGAGGCAGGGGTTGCGTTAAACGGATTAAAAGGATGATAAAAAGAAGTGAGAGGCCGTTGTTTATACGGCTTCTCGCACTGTCCATCTGTGAATTATAGTCTTTCAAAGCCTTATCTCGTTGCTCATATTCCAGACGTTTCCGTTCGTCCGCACTCAACCGCTGTAACGCTTCATACGCTTCTCCAAAATATTCGCTCGTCCCTGCCATACGCTCAAACTCCTCCCTGGTCTTTCCGTTCAAAAAACGCATCCAGTCTACAATGTCTTCCCCCGTCCTTAATTCCTTTGGCAACTTCTCCATAATTAATCCTCGTTCCATCCTTCAGTTTTACCAGGACATCCAGAATTCCAAGCTTATCGTGGGCATTCTCCCTTCGCATATGTGTAGGCAATAACTCAGTCTCCCCTATCATATCCGGCGAGATCCGCATAATAGCTGCACAAAATCCTTTCCGAACGATGGGATTTTCCATAAGTCCGCAAAAACATACGTCAACTGTCGGGGACATGATAAAATCAGTCTGCGTTCCATTCTGTGTACGAGTCATAAAAAGTCTCCTTTCATTTACAGAATACGTCCGTTCCGATTAAGAAGACTTTCAATGTATAGATTTATCATATCATAAATCAAAAGCATAGAGAAGCAAAATTTCTACATTGCGGCTAATGGCAAAATCTTCGATGCTAAGAACCTCATACTCTGTATCATTCAAATAACCAGCGAGTAATCCGGTGAACTACCGGACAGAAAATAAAAGATGAACATCTTTTAGAATTCTTAGCAAAAAGTATACCATATAAAAAGGAATGGCGCAATACCCACACACTCTATATATACTGTTTATACTAGTATCTTAACTTTCATCCATGTATCATAAATATTTCTTTTAAATGCTTCTGCATCTCCAATCTCCGGAAGATTACACTGCCACATACCCTCCAGCGTCTTTCGCAAATATCCCGTCTTCAAATCTTCTTCGGAAAATGCAAATCTTCCTCTTTGCTCTGTAAACAATTCCGGATGCATCAGATACACAGCCGCCGTTACATCCCAGTTATAGAAGCCTTTGATACCATAATCCGCCTCATTATACCCAAACCAGTAATCCGTCCGTTCCCTAATATATCTGGCAATGGGCTCCTTACGTGAAAACAGCTCTCTTTTATATTCCTCCTTGGTAAACAAGACCTTAAGACAATGATTCCCCGTAATCACTGATACATTGTTCCCATATTTCAGTACATTACAGGACGCCAGAGGGTCGCAGGAAAAATTAAGCTCATCCATAACCTTTTTTTCAAAGACCAACGGCTCTGTAATTCCGCCCATGAGCACAATTTCCTTTACCTTCTCAAAAAAATGAGCGTCCCTTTCATACGCGCCCTGGAGGTTCGTAAGAGAACCAGTTGCCAAAATAGATAACTGCCCCTGAAGCCGGTTAGCCATCTCTGCCAGATAATCCGCCGCCTCGCTGTCATAGTCTCCCTCTTCATATCCCCCGCGCTTTACCGCAATATCCTCTCTCCCTAAGTCTTTTAACATCCTGTGGATGGTCTCATACACAACCTCCAGGCGATTGTTTCCATAGGTTGCCGTAATCCCATGGATTTTTGCAGCTTCTTTACATCCAAGAAGATATAGAAGGGCAAGTCCATCATCCACATCACAGTCCTTCACCCCAAAAGTATTATCACAGTCAAATATAATGTGCTTCATCTTATTCCTTTCAGAAAACTCTAAATCCCACACGTTCTCCAACCTCAACTCCCATCTCATCCAGTTCCTTACTCATCATCACACAATACACCATCCCCTGGGGAGTGCCAAGCCGAATCTCTACAGTCTCCCCCATGAACACAATCTCCTCCACAGTACAGTCATTCCCAGACGGCAGGATACGGATATCAAAAGGACGGACTCCGATTTCCCGTTCACCATCCCTGATATAATTCATCCTTCCAAAATACTCAGCCACCTCTCGGTTTACCGGATGTCTAAAAATCTCCTGAGGCGTGTCATACTGTAGAATCCTCCCTTTGCTCATCAGCGCAATCCGGTCTGAAAACTTAAGAGCCTCCTGCTTATCATGGGTCACAAGCACAGTGGTCAGCCCATTTTCACGGTGCAGCTTTCTCACCAGCTCGCCCATCTCCATGCGAAGCCTCATATCCAACCCCGAAAACGGCTCATCCAAGAGCAAAAGCCTCGGTTCTGCCGCAAGGGACCTGGCAAGAGCGACGCGCTGCATCTGTCCTCCGGACATCTCCCGAATCCTCCGGTTTTCATATCCTGATAGCTGCACCTGCTTAAGAAGCCGTTTTACGGTTTCTTTCTGCCGTTCCTTGGGAACCTTCTTAATACTCAAGGGAAATGCAATATTCTTCCCCGCCGTCATATGGGGAAACAGCCTCAAATCTTGAAACACAATCACAGTCCCCCGCTTTTCCGGCGAAATATTGTCCATAGCCTTCCCGTTCATCTCAATACTTCCCGACTCCGTCTCCAGGAGCCCCGCTATGCTCTTAAGCAGCGTACTCTTTCCGCAGCCTGAAGCCCCCAGAAGCGACACGAACTCTCCGTCTCCAATCTCCATGCTAATCTCTTTTAGAACCCTGGTTCTGCCAAACGATACGCTCAATTCTCCAATCCTTACGCCCATATCCACACCTTCCTAAATACACGAAAACACTTCCATGCCAGTTTACGTATAAAATTCCGTATCTAAATTCCGGCTCCATCTGTCGGCAATCTTCTCAAATATCCCAAATACCGCCAGCGTGACCCCAAGGAATATCACACTGTACGCACATGCAATGTTCCTCTCCCCACTTAGCAGATAAGGCACCATCACCACCGTAAATGTCTTGACCTGCCCTCCACCAATCAACAGCGTCAGAAAATACTGGCTGAATGACACAATATATGACATACTGAAGGCAGATAAAAGCACCGGAACCAGAAGCGGAAGCGTCACGCGCACAAACGCCTGCACCGCCGACGCCCCCAAAACCCTTGCCTGCTCCTCAAGCCTGTCCCCCACAGCCGCCGTTCCATCCATCATTAGGCGCACCGCATACGGAAGGGAACAAATCAGATGGGAAACTGCCACACCCATTACTGTATTATTTAGTCCCATCTTAATGAATGTAATCTGGATTCCCATCGCAAATACCGTTGCAGGGACCATAAAGGGAAGCACCGTCAGGAAATGGATCAGCCCCTTCCCGCGAAACTCATACAGTACCAACGCCCTGGCCGTAAGCGTACCAATGATCACCGACAACACGGCCACCACAGAAGAAATCATAATACTGGAAAGAAATATCCTTGTAAGCGTCCCGCCCTTTTGAAAGATTCCCGCAAGTGCACGCATAGAAAACACCTGTGGAAACAAATCCGGCCATGCCCATCGCTCTGTAACCGTCCACAGCAGCATCACCACAACCGGCAGTATAATAGTAAATACAAAACATGACAAAACCATGTTTGTAACTGTAACCCTCTTTTTTCTCACCTTTTTATCATCTCCAGCTCTTATTCTCTACTTGTAAGGTTTTTCAAATTTTTCCTCATCAGCACAAAATACACCCACGCACTGACCAGAGAAATCACAATAATCATCCCATTTAACGCCATCGCATAGGGTCTGTTTCTAAGGTCTGGATGCGTATACTGTATATACGCCTGCACAGGCAGAGCCTTCGGCGCCGTCGCCCCCAGGATAAACGGAAGTTCATAGGCCCCCAGCGCAAAGACAAAGATAATCAGAAACCCGCTGCATATGGTATGTAAACACAGGGGAAGGGTCACTCGAAAAAATGTCTGGAACCGGTTTGCCCCCAGATTCACTGACGCCTCCCCAAGTTTTCCATCAATATTCGCCATCAGCGCAATCACAAAATAAACGATAAACGGAATCTCCTTCCACAAGTACGCAAAGATAATCCCAAGCCCGTGTGAATCATAGATAAGCATAGGAAATTCCTGCTGCTCGCCAATCATCCCCAGACGGTAGCAGACTCTTGCAAGAAGCCCGTTCTGCGAACAGATGTTAATCACAAAAAGCGCCACAACAACATGAGGGACTATAATTGGAAGCTGCACGATTCTCATCATTTTCCCTTTCGTCCTGCGGCTTAATACAAGCATTGCACATAGCCAAACCCCTGCCGCCGTGGACATAAGCGCCGAGGAAAATGCAAGCTTAAGACTGAAAAGCACAGATTTCAGCAAGTCCGGCTTTGTCAGAACTTCTCTATAGTACATAAGCGTCGGCTCAGTCAATCCAAAAGCCGGAATCATCCCAAGACTCTGGGTGATTCCGGTTACTAATCCAATTAGAAACAATATGGTCAATAGTATCTGAGGAACTAACAGTAGATAGGGCGTCAGCTTCCTTTTCATTATTTCCCCACTACCTCCTCCAACCAGATTTCCTCTATAATCGGCACAAGCTTAGCAGGCATCTCCGGAAGGCGCTTAGATAACAGCTCGTCCTGGGGAATATTTCCTTTTCCAAGTTCAACTTTGTCAAACGCCTCCTTCTGCTCATCCGACAGCTTATCATAGTCCACCACCGGAAGCACCTTCATGGTATCATAGCGGTCTGCCTGGATTTTTGGCGACATCATCTCATTGATTGCCACCATAGCCCCCGCCTTATTTCCAGAATTGGCCGCAATGGCCATAAAATTTGTATTTCCGATGGTTCCCTTGTCAAACTGGAAGGATTGGGTCGTCTCTGTATAAGTTCCGTCCTCAATCTTAATCGAAGTGCCGAAGGCGTCATAGGTCATGTTAAGTACCAGCTCTCCGTCCGCAAACATATTGTCCATTGTAGTCGAGGAATCCGGAAATGTCTTTCCCTCGTTCCACAGGTATGGGTTTAACTGCCTCAGATACTCAAGCGCCGGCTCGATTGCCTCCTTCACCGTCTCCTTATTAGCCTCCATATCAAGGAACTGCTCATAACCACAGATATCATAGATAACATTTCTCACAAATACACTTCCGGTAAAGTCCGGAAGCGCCGGATAGGTTACTTTTCCCTTATTATTTTCCGCGAACTCCTTAAGCTCATCCGTATTTTTCGGAAGGTCCGGCGTCACAGCTGTATCCGCAATCATAACCATCTGCGCCTTGCCGTAGGGCGCCTCATATCCCTCGATTGGATACGCAAAATCCAGTGTTACATCCTCTGATTCTGTGTCAATGTATTCCTCAAAATTAGGAAGCTTCTCGACAAACGGGCCATACAGCATGTTATTTTCTTTGGCAGACTGGAAGTTTTCACCATTAATCCAGATCATGTCAATACTTCCGTCCTTCTCCCCTGCCTGAAGCTCGCCTAAGAGCTGGCTTAACACCTGGTCAATATCCATGGGGACACGCTCCATCGTAATATCATATTCCTCCTTCATGGCAGGCGCAAACACATCGTCCAGCCACTCATTGAGAAGCTCGTCCCCTCCCCATCCGTAGAAGGTTACCGTACTTCCCTTTGCCGCCTCCTTAAGCTCGTCAAAGGTCATATCCGACTCTTTTTTGCCGCCTGCCGTATCCTCCTTCTGACCATTATTACCACAGGCTGCAAGCCCGAACATCATAACTACTGTCATGAAACATGCAGCGATTCTTTTTTTCATCTTCTTTCTCCTTTTCTCTGATCCCTTTATTACCTGACGTCTCTGTACAGCTTAGCTATCTTCTCAATCTCAACGCCTCTCCTGTACATTGCCCGCAGACGGTTCATTTTCCACATAACCTTAAGCCTTCCTCCCTCAGCAAATCTTCTGTCCGAGGTATAAATCCGCTTCTTCGCAATTCCAATCTTGACCCCCATCTCCTTAAGCGTAAGGGAAAACTGGTAATCCTCCATAATCGGCAGCTCTGGGAAACCTCCCATCTCAAAAAACAGCTTCCGCCTGATAAATATGCCCTGATCCCCGAACATGACCTTTCTGTCCTTAATCCTGTGGTTGGAAATAATCTGGCAGCATTTCATCCAGATATTTTTAGAATGAAATGCAATCCCAAAACATCCCACACGGTATTTCCTCATGACTGCCTCAATCTGCTCGATGGCATCCTTAGGAAGCTCACTGTCACAGTGGAGAAAAAACAAGACGCTTCCTGTGCTCTTTTCGGCTCCCAGGTTCATCTGCCATGCCCGCCCCTTCGGCCCCTTTATCACCGTATATTCTTTCGGTATCATGCCTAGCGTTCTGTCGGTACTTCCACCGTCCACGAATAAAATCTCCGCCTTCCCCTTCACCGGCTCAAGGGTATGAAGCAGCCGCCCTATGGTCTTTTCTTCATTATAAATCGGAATAATGATTGAAACCTTCATTTACAATAATTTTCTCCTTGCTCGATTCATAAATGGCTGTATCCCAAGGGGCACCTTCTCCTCAACCCCCAAAATCAAGGGCAGAATATGATAGGCTCCCTCCATGCCCTTTCTCCTGAAATTGCTGATACAGGAGGCGCAGTAGGTATACAGCTCATCATTGTATTTCATAGCCGACTCTGCCATTCCCTTTGAAAGCTCTGGTTCCTTCACACCTGCACAGCCGCCAAGCCCGCAGCACTGTACCTTCCCAAAGGGCTCTGTCACCTCTCCTGCCAAGTATTGGAAAACCTCCTGAAACATCTCCTTCTTCTCTCTGTCTGGGCATGGATAGTAAATGGGAATTCTATCCTTTTTTACCATTTGTCCTTCGCCCAGTTCCTTAAGCTTCTGATAAATGGTCACCATGGGGATCTCAAGTCTGTCCTTAAGAAAATGATAACAGTTGGGACAAAGGACGATGAACTCCTCTACCCCCTGCTTTTTCAGACGGGAGTTAATCCTGTCAAGATTCTGATTAGAAGCACCCTTAAGCCCAAGCTCATAGACTGGTTTCCCACAGCAGTCATAGATTGTCCCTATGTCATATCTGCTCATAAGATGTTCCAGATATCCTGTGGTCTTTGGATAAAAGGCCGTGAAATTGCACCCTGGAAACAGGACTGACTTTTTCCTTCCCTTCCGGTAATTCGCGAACTTATACGGGCTTTTCTCCCACAGAAGACCTTTATAGGAGGCTCTGTCTGAGCGCATCTGCCGCATAAGCACCGCAATGCGGGCGCCGTCAATATCCTTCGGGCATACCGCCTTACACCTGCCGCATAAGAAACAGGAGTAAGCAAGCTCTGGTCGCCTGGCAAATCCTGCCAGATTAATTCCATATTTTTCAAGAAAATTGCAGCTCTTTGTACATGCACCACAGTGAATACACCTGTCGGCGCCGTACCATGCCATCAAATCCTCCTTTGTATCAATATCTCTTAACATCTGCCCCGTAGAGACACGAAGCTCCGCTTCAAAAAGCTTACTGAGCGTATCCTCGAATACGGTATTCGTCCCATAATGAGGCACGTCCCAGATATCGTTTCTTGCGCTTTTCAATCCAATCAGATAATAGCCGCCGTCCTCGGTAGGATTTATTACAGCGTCACAACCCTGCAAATCCTGAAAAGACTGCCGGAAAATATCTGCGGTTATCTGCGGGATATCCGTTCCCACAAGCAGCACTCTCTCATACCCAAGCCCAAAGACTTCGTTAAACGCCTGAGACATTCTCTCTCCCAAGCCTTCTCCTTTCTGGGGATAAAAGCCTCTGGCGCCTTTGACTAACTTCTTGAGGCTGTCTGCCTTATCGGTATACTCTTGGGTATAATATACCAGCAGGTCAGCGTCCACTCCCTGACACGCCAAGGAAGCATTGCGGATAAATTCACTGTGCAGAGCCGCGCAGTCCTCCCCCGTCAAAAACGGCATCAGCCTCGTCTTTGTCTGCCCTGGAATGGGAACTCTGGTAAATAAAATGATCGCGTCTTCCTTTTCATTTCCAAGAAATTTTCTCTGAATCAGAATTCCGGCTGCTGTAACCAGCGCTGCAAGAACTCCGGCAGTTAAAAAATATTTCCACTTATCCCCTTCTGCTGTAAGCCCTGCCGAACCGATCGTAAAAAAGGATACCCCTGGCAGCATAAAAATAAATGTAAATATGGAATATTTCCAAAACCCGATATCTGTAATCCCATAAGCAAAATTCTGCAGATTATAGGGAAAAAGCGGAACCATCCTTGTAATCATAAGCACAATCATATCGCTTTTTCCGTCCTCTGAAAACAGCAGCCTTTTTAACAGCTTGTTTTTCTCAAGCATGGGCTTCACAGATTCCTTGAGGAAAAACCTTCCCACAAGGAACGCAAGCATAGCGCCGAGAGTCGTAGCAATCAGACACGCGAATATTCCCATAAACGGCCCAAAGAGTATGCCAGCAGCAACGGCAAAGGTAATTCCCGGCAAAGCCAGCACGACACAGCCAATAATAGTAAGAACAATATATATACAAAGAGCCCACAGAAAATTTTCTTCCACCGTCTTTTTCAGGAACATCAGGTTATCCGTATCCGACAGATAATCCGACCAGCCGAAATAATGATTCAAGACCAGTATCAGTATGATAATTGCCGCAAATATTATTGTTTTGATATATTTTTTCATAGCTTTCTGACCTTACATAGCTTCATAGCAGTAAAAGTCTTTATCAACTGCACCACATTTGCCAGTCCAATCAACGGAAGCGCAAGATAATAGGCGCGGATTTTTTCCTGGGAAAAACAGAACGTAAATCCAAGGTAGAATACCGCAAGCACAACCGACACAATCACCATGTAAAAAACAATCTTCTTATATTGCTCTCTGTTCTTTCCATACAATATCACAAGCAGTACTGCCAGTACCAGCACAACCGCCACCGCAGCATATCGCAGTATATCGATTGGTAATACTTGTTTTACTTTTGAAATCTTAAATACAATCCAGCGATTCATCCCTAGCTTACGCTTCGCAAAATACTGGAGTACGTATGCCCCTGCAAGCAATGCCGCTATAAGCAAATCTGAGATGATATATAGTATTTTTTTCATAGATTCTCCAATACCTCTATATAAAACTAATAGTGTTCTTAGCACACTAGGGGCATGCTTAAAAAGACATGCCCCCAATTTTACATCCCTGTTTGATTAATCTGCCGCCGCCTTATCAGTCGGAAGCTCACCTACCGTAGTATGCTCGCAGTCGTCGCTTGCCGGATCTCCTACCTGAACCGGATAATCGGACTTCATCTGCCACTCATACCAGCCGCCGTCATAGACGGAAATATCATCATATCCATTTTCATAAAGTACTAAGAACGGAACCGTAGCGCGCCAGCCTGTGCCGCAGTAGAAGGAAAGATGGTTGTCCAGCGTAAAGTCACAGTCTTCCCATACCTTCTTAAATCCCTCTAAATCCTTGACTACTCCGTCTGCATCCGTAAAATCAGCAACATCGAACGCAGTCTTGGCGCCTTTGCCCCATACCGCGCCTTCCGGCTCGCCGCCTCTTTCAATATAATTATACCCGCTTGTCTTTCCAAGCCACTCGTCTTCACTTCGGATACTTACCAGCTTAAAGTTGTCGTCATTCTCAAGCCTGTCCTTCGCATTCTCAATGGATACCCAGAATTCCGGATGTGCCGGAACTGTGGTTCCAAAGCTGTCTGCCTTTGTTCCTTCATTGACATCCGTTTCCAAATCATATCCAGCCTTCTCCCACGCGTTCAGGCCGCCGTTCAAAATCTTAACATCCTCAACACCTGCCCAGAGATAAGCATACGCTACACGGCCCACGCCTGAAACATCCTCGCCGTACAGGATTACCTTGGTATCCTTGGTAATACCGTGGGAAAGCATATAGGTCTCAACCTCCTCTGGGGTCAGAAGATTATATGGCTTCTCCTCTGTGCCTTCCGCATCCTCCACCTCTGTATCCCCTACAAGGATTGCACCTGGAATATGTCCCTTTTTATAGGACTCGCTGTCATCCAGTTCGCCAGTGTAAGTGACTTCTGCAATCACCGCATCCTCATAGCCTGCCTGATTTCCGTCAATGGCGCTTTTCACCCACTCTGGCGTAACATAAACCGTTCTCTGCTCTACTGGCTCTACATCCGCCGTATCTTCTGTCTCACCGTCTGAGGAGTCTGTATCCTCCTTCTGCTCATCCGCAGTATTCTCCTGAGTTTTGTCTGTGGCATCATCTGAGCCAGAGCCACACCCCACAGCAAGAGTCGCTACTACCGCCATGCTTAATAATACACTCAATAATCTCTTTTTCATTTTGAAATATCCTCCTTTTTCTTCTGCCGTTCCACATAAAGCTGTCTAAAAAGCACAATCAATGCAGACAGGGCAAACAGTATCAAAAGGGCTGTCACAAACATCTGCGCGCCTCCGGTCAGCATACCGCCCACATACGAGTAAATAATCGTTGCAGGTAGCTGCCCGATTCCCGTGGCTACAAAAAAACTCCAGAATGACATAGAGGTAAGTCCCGCCGCATAGCTTACGATATCAAAAGAAATAAACGGAAGCAGCCTTGCAATCAGAATACTTAACCTCCCATGCTTTTCAAAGAAAATATCTATCTGTTTAAGCCCTGCCTTACTGGTAATCTTTTCCACCACGTCACGGCCTAAAATCCTTGCAATGTAGAAACAGACCGTCGCCCCTGCCATTGCGCTTGACCATGAAAGGATTGCCCCCTGCCACCATCCAAAAAGATTAGCATTGGCAAAAGTCAAGAGAAAGGCGGGAAGAGGCGCCGCGATCGACTGTAAGATCATCAGCGCAAACGATACTGCCGCCGCATAAGCGCCGTAGGATTCCACAAATTTCCGCACCACCGTAAAATCACCGCTGCTAAACATTCGCGCAATCTCATTGTACAGGCTGTGCACAGAGGGAACCCACATATACGCCAGTATTGCAGCAGCAAACAGCAATATTATTACTGCTTTCCCTATCCAGTTCTTTTTTTTCTGCTCTGTTTTCTTATCCATCTTTATCTAGCTTCACCTATTTCGCGAAAATATATTCTACCTCTTTAGCGCCGTCCAGGCAGTTGTAAACATTCGTATAACCCATCTCCACCAAAGCCTGTGCCGCTACCGCAGATTTATTGCCGGAATAACAATGAGTAATAATCTTAGCGCCTTTATCGGAAGGAAGGCTTTTCTCAACATCTCCCATCTTCTCTGGGTCTGCGTTGATTGCATTCTTAAAATGGCCTGCCTCGTAATCCTTCGCATCCCTCAAGTCAACGATTGCTACGTCGCCTGCATCTCCGGCCTTTTGAAGCTCGTCCGCACGGATATTCCCCCATGTAACCAGATTATATACTCCGTCCTTCACGCCTTCTGCATTGGTAACATCCGTAAATCCGTTCTCTACGAGGATGTCTGCCGCCTCTCCACTCTTTTTACCGGTGTTGCATACCGTAATCACAGCTCTGTCCTTCCATTCCTCGATAGAAGAAAGATTATCGGCAAATGTATCAATAGGCATGTTGATTGCGAACTTCACATGGCCCTCTTTGTATTCTTCTTCACTTCTCACATCAATGACAAGACATTCCTCCTTCTTGTCCTTATCATCCTCGATTTTCTGAAGCTCTGCGGCATCCATAGTCTTAATTTCAGCCTTTTCATCCCCAGTGTCCTCGCTCCCCACATCCCCTGAAGTCTGGGCCGCCGGTTCCTTCTCCTCTGGTTCTGAACTGCTGCACGCTACAACTGAGAACATCATCATTGACGCAAGCAGCGCTGCAAAAAATCTTTTGCAATTTCTCATAACTTATCACCTCCTGATTTTATAAAATGTTTGCTTTTCTATATTATCATGAGAAAATAAGCCCGTCTAATCAATAATAATGATATATTTACTCTTTTATAGTTTTTATAAATATGCCCTTCTAACCTAAAAAGCTGTCGGAAAACAGCGTTTCCTGACAGCTTTTTCTAAAATTCATCTACATGGCCTGCCGCTTCACGGTATCCAACGCCTTAGCCACAGGCGGAATGGATATAATAACCAGCGTAATAATCCCTTCCGCCCCAAGATAACTTCCCTGGTACAAAGAGGAATACACCCATGGGTTCATCCCCTCCGGCGCATAGGCTGCAAAAAAGAACACACCGGACAGCGTTGAGAATACGAATCTTCCCACTACGCCTACAACATAACCTACATAAAGCCCGTATTTTCGCCCCTTAAAAAGCCCTGACAAGCCCAGTGCGCCGAAGGCAAGAGGATAGTCAAAGAGCACCTGGGGAATTGACATCATATACGGGTCAACAATGAACTGCAAGAAGCCGTATCCGACTCCCGTAAGAAGTCCATAGCCCACTCCAAACCAGTTACCAATCAGGCTGATAAACAACATGGATAACAGTGTGACCGAACCGCCCATAGGCATCTCCCATACCTTTATGTAGGAGGTGACCATTGCAAGCGCGATTCCCATAGCAGAAAAAACGAGTTTTTTGACAGCAGAAGACGTACTCCTGCCTGTGACAGAATTAATTTGTGACATTATGAAGTTCTCCTTTCCTTACGCCGGCATTACCCGGATCAAGTTTTAAGGGTCCGTATGCTTTGCATACATCTCAGCCATTTAAAGCACCCCTGTGTGACATATTAAGAATAATTCCATATTTAAAAAATGTCAAGAAAAAAATGAATTCTCTATTTTCTCAAGAAATCCATCCGACAAATAGGCTTCTATTTTGCGAAATGTCCCTTCATTGCGAATCAGACGGTTAGGCTCATGATATTGCACCCATGCCATGGCGCACCAAGTAATGCCCCGAAGGCAGGTAATCGGAATAAAAAGACCCAAACGTTCTTCGATTCCTGACACATCATACCTGCCCGCCGAGGCTTCCTTATACTGCCTCATAAACTGCTGTATTTCTTCCTTGTCCAAAATAACGTCTGTCTTCCAGAAGGTGGTTGTCGGTGCAATAAAATGTCCCAAATCCTGCACAGGATCGCCATACAAAGGCTTCTCCCAGTCAACCAGATAGTTATTCTTCCCTTCTCCATTAATTAAAAAATTACCAGAGTTCAGCTCTGTATTAATGCAACATCTGTATCCTTCATAATTTGAAACCTTTTCTAACATCTGCCGTCCTCTCTTTAAGAGCCCCTCTATCCTTTTTTTCTTCTGGATATGGCCTAAAGAAGATTGATAGTAGGTCTTAGCCATCTCATGACATTCGTTAAGGATTGCCTGAAGGGGATTCTCTGGCATAATTAGACCGTCATTCCTTGACACCGCGACACTGTGAATATCCGCAAGACACTGAGCCGCGTATTTCATCTCCTTCCGGTAATCAAGGGCATGTCCTTCAAGGAACTCCATTACCATAACTCCATAATCCAGATACTTTTTACTTCCGTCCACATAGATTGCCCGCGGAGTTCTTCCTGAAGTCTCCAATAATCTCAGAGCATGGTATTCGTAGCCAATCTGATCCTCTAAATGCATCTGGCTTCCTGTATTCACCCTGAGAAGCAGCCTTTTCTTTGACACTGGATGCCGGAATTCATAATTAATGTTGTACTCTCCCTGTGCAAGCATATGACATTCGATCTGCTCATTGAGGGGAATTTCTAATTTTTCATTAAATTCCTCTGTCTGAACATACTCTCTTAAACCTGCAATCCTGTCCATATATAATCACCCTTCTTCCCAATCTGGGTATACCCATTCTATTTTTCTAATACAGCTACCCAGGGAATATCATACTTTCTGCAAATATTCTCTCATAATTCTCCGTCTCCGCCAACTCCATATACTCCATCTTTCCGGCCAGCAATTCCATTTCTCTTTTCACCTTCTCAGACATCAGAGCCATATAGGCGCCCGTCTTGGAGGAATTACCCACATAGACTAATTTTTCCTCTACCTCTCCTGGCAGGATTCCCGTTCCAATTAAGGACTCGGCAGGCAGGTGCGCGCCAAACTGTCCGGCAATCATAACCTTGTCAAGCTCATCCATCCGGATTCCCGCTTTCTTAAGAAGGGCTAGGAAGCCGGACAGAATCGCCCCCTTGGCAAGCTGCACATGGCGTACGTCTCCCTGGGTAACCACAATCTCTGGCTTCTCGCACAGGATAAATTCCCGCTTCGTCCCATCCATACGAATCATAGGATATCTGTAATCCTGCTCGCTTAACTTCTCCTTCTTCACAAAAACGCCGGTCTTTTTCACAATCCCTGTGCGAAGCAACTCCTTCACCACAGCCAGGATTCCGCTGCCGCACAGACCCACAGGCTCTGCCTTTCCGATTACCTGATAATGAATACCCTGCTCTGTAATCTGAACCTCCTCAATCGCCCCTTCTGCCGCACGCATCCCAGAGCTGATATTCATACCCTCCAACGCAGGCCCCGCTGCACACGAGCAGCACCAGAGCCGTCCCCTGCTTGCAAGAACGATTTCTCCATTAGTCCCGATGTCGATAAAAAGTACATTTCCCCTCTCCTTTTCAAGCTCGCACACATAAGCGCCCGCCACAATATCCGCACCGATATAAGCCGATACCTGGGGAAGACAGTACAACTTGGTATCCTCTGCTGCATTGATTCCAATCTCACCTGCTAAAAGCTCTTTCGCCTCTGTAAACTCCGGCTTATACGGGGAACGTCCAATGGCCCTGGCATCAACGCCTAAGAGCATATGCATCATGGTGCAGTTGGCCGCCACATCAATTTCCCGAATCTTCTGTGGGCTTACCTTAGCTCTCAGACACACTTCTTCAAGCATACCGTTGATGGAATTCACAAGCGCCTCCTGAAGCCTATGGATTCCGCAATCTGGATGCTCGTATTCATACGTAATCCTTGTGAGTACGTCAAGACCATAACGCTTCTGCGCGTTAATCATAGAAGCGTTTGCAATCTCCTCCCCTGTCTTAAGGTCAATCAGAGCCGTAACAACAGTGGTTGTTCCGATATCAATGACTACGCCGTATCCGCCGTCAAATGAATCTCTCTCAAACTCAGGCATGTAACCCTTTGTCAACACCTTATGCTTTCGTTCCTTCAAAAGCAGCCCGATTTCCATATCCCCTGTCACTTCCACCATACAGGAAAGGCGTACTCCCGCCTCAATCTCCTCTGGTTTTAAGAGTCTCTCCTTGGAAGCCGCCATTTCAGACACTCCTTCAGACAGCACCTTCACCTTACATTTCCCGCAGATTCCCTTGCCATTACAGGGATTATCTACAAAAATACCAGCCTCAAGCAGAGCGTCCAGAAGGTTCGTCCCATCCTGACACTGAATTTCCCTTCCAGTCTGCCTAATCTTAATCTTTGCCATCTGTCACAACCTCACTCAGCATTCGTCAAACCCGTCAAAATTGACTGTACATTCTGAAGCGGCGACTTCATCCCAAGGCCGCACGCCGGAGAAATAATATCGGAGCCACTTTTCACACAGCTTCTTGTCAGCAGCTTCACCCTGTCGGGATCACCGAATTCCAGCGCATAGGTACTTACATTCCCCATCAGCACCCTGTCCTTCAGATGCTCTCTTGCCTCCTTCATAGGTACGACGGAATCAAAGCTCAATACGCTGCTTCTCACCTCGTCCACCTCCTTATACACCGGACTCATCTGTCCGCAAATATGTACGATTGTCCCCATCTTCTCATCCTGAAGGGCATCTAAGAGCCTGTTGATATATGTTACGGCAAACTCTTTAAAATACTTAGGCCCCAGAATCTCACCAGTGCCGCTTGGGTCCGAGATTGCAATCAAATCTGCGCCTGCCTCAATCTGCGCCCGCCCGAAGGCGATTAACTGCTCTGTGATAAATTCCATGTAGTCATGGGCCTCCCTATTCTTCTTACGCAACTCCTTATAAAATATGACCGGCTCCATCACAGAGCTTGCCGTACTGATTGGCCCTGTCAGATTGCCCACAATCGGCACATCCTTTGTCTCCTCCTTCAAGATACGAAGGGCGTCCAGCACCACCTTTGCCCTGCCCTTTGTCACATCCACAGGATGCAGGCGACGATACTCGCTTACGGAATTAATCACATACCCTGTCACATGAGGCTCATACACACAGGTGCCCATGTCAACCTTTGCGCCCATCTCCTCCGCCTCTACGGTCATACAGAAGGGAACCCCATAATTCTCAAAGCAGCCTTCTTCATACACAGCTTTCGCAAGGTCAGCCATCATCCTTGCATCCTTATGCGCCTTTGGCATATAGACCTTGACCCTCTCCATGAGCTCAGAGGTCACCATATTCATCATTCCTCCAGGACAGATACAGGCAGGCCTGTCCGCCTGCTGCCCTTCTATAATCATTCTTAATCTTTCTTTCGGTGTCAGCATTTTTCACTCCTAATATATTTGTTGGACACTATTAAGCGATATTCAGCAAACGCTTCGCCAGCTTCACGGCCTCTACTGCATTCTGGGAGTAGCCGTCCGCGCCAATCCGGTCCGCATATTTCTGAGAGATGGGACCTCCTCCGATCATCACCTTTACTTTCTTACGCAGTCCGGCCTCGTCAAGCAGCTTAATTACCGTCTCCATTCCTCCCATGGTAGTGGTCATCAACGTAGACAGACAGATAAAATCAGCATTTTCCTCCTGCACCGTCTCAACAAATTTGTCCAGCGGAACATCCCTTCCAAGGTCTATCATCCGAAAACCTGCTGTTTCCAGCATAATTTTTACCAGATTTTTCCCAATATCATGGGTATCTCCCTCAACCACTCCAATCACTCCTGTCACCTTTTCCTCATTTGAGGTTTCCGGCAGATAAGGACGCAAGATATCAAGTCCCGCATACATAGCGTCAGAGCACAATAAAACATCCGTCACAAAATACTCCTCTGCCTCGTATAACTCGCTGGCCCGGTTCATGCCGTCCACCAGTCCCTCCATAATCCCGTCAAATGCCGGATATCCTGCATCCAAGTATTCCTTAGCCGCCTCGGCAACGTCATCCTCCTCCATGTCTACGACTCCGTCCGAGAGACGCTTTAACAGTTCCTCTTTTGAACTCATCTTAAATTCCTCCTGCACATTTTCCTACTTTTTTCTTCTTAGAATTAAAAGGTAGTGTCAAATCTACCCCTATGTTTTTTATTACAAACCTTATATTTTCAAGGATTACATCACTTTTTTATAAGAAAAAGCAATGACCTCCCTTTTTTGTGTAAATACTATTACCAACCCACAAACACTGAAAGGAAGATCATTGCTTATGGATATTATTCCCTATTTACTCTCTCTGATTCAATCTCTTTACCAGCAAAACTGCTGGCTGATCAATTTTATCTGCAGATATGTCCCTCTTAAACAGTGGGCTTTTGATGATTCCCATTCCCCAAAATATCAGAAATTCAAGATTGACGAACTCCCCTTGGTCACCGACTTCCGGCAGGACTGGACTTACAAGGAACTCCTCCCTTACTACCAAAATCGCTACGGTAAGAAGATCCGCCCTGTCAGCCGGCGTTCTGAATGTGACATCCCGGAGGATTGCACATGCCCACGCTGTGATGCCCCAAAGCCCTTCCTTTATAAAAACAACGGCTCCAAAGGGCAGCTCCTGTGCAAGGTCTGCGCCGCCAGGTTCTCACCCGCCGAAAGCCGCTTCTCCTCTGTAAAACTGCGCTGTCCTCACTGTGGCAATGCCCTCGTCCCAAAGAAAGAACGCAAACACTTCATTCTTCACAAATGCGTGAATCCTAAATGCCCTTACTACCTCCACAACCTGAAAAAGGTGGATAAGGAAGATCTTCGAGAGGATTATGGCAAAAATAAATATAAACTCCACTATATCTACCGCGAATTCACAATGGATTTCTTCCGTATGGACTTAAACTCCTTGCCTAAGAACGCTTCCTCCCTGAAATTCAGTAAGCATAATGCACATGTCATGTCCCTGTGCCTGACCCTGCATGTCAACCTCGGACTCTCCCTGCGCAAAACTTCACTGGCTCTTAAAGACCTGTACAATATCAGCATCTCACACCAGCAGATCGCCAACTACTGCAAGACTGCCGCTGTCTGCATCAAGCCTTTCGTCGATCAATATCCTTACGAAAAGGGGGATGTGTTCACCGCTGATGAAACCTACATCAAAATCCGCAGCATCAAAACCTATGTCTGGCTCATCATGAATGCGGCAACCCGCTCCATCATCGGCTATCAGGTATCCGATAACCGGGGCGTCGGCCCCTGCATCCTCGCTATGCGCATGGCTTTCCGGGGACTTACAAAGCTGCCTGAAAAGTTCAAGTTCATCGCTGACGGCTACAGCGCCTATCCCCTTGCCGCTATGGAATTCGTAAAAAAGCTCGGCAAAGACTTTGCCTTCAAAGTCACCCAGGTCATCGGACTTACCAATGATGATGCCGTCTCAACAGAACACCGCCCGTTTAAGCAGATGATCGAGCGGCTCAACCGCACCTACAAGGCTTCTTACCGTCATACAAACGGCTTTGACAACATCGACGGGGCCAACTATAACCTGGCACTCTGGGTCGCTTACTACAACTTTCTGCGCCCACATAAACACAATAACTACAAAGTCCTTAACAAGGTGGAAATGCTGCAGGGCGCCGACAACATGCCGGGCAAGTGGCAGCTTCTCATCTTCCTTGGCCAGCAGACCATTCTGAATATGCAGAAAAACGGTACTGCCACACCGGAGCGGAGCTGTTGTCAATAGAACCGTGGAATACCGGAACCGTCGCCAGGCGGTGAGGATATGCCGCGAAAGTCTATTGACATAAGGCTCACGGATTATCCTGTTAAGCAGAAAAGGGGCATCTGCGCCCTTTTCCTGCCTTCCGGCGAGGACGGGTTCGGGCAGAGTCCGAAAATGGGTCAAGGGACTGGTCCCTTGTGGGGGTTGGGGCAACGCCCCAAGGTCTTAAATCACCAATATCTGCAGTTTTCAAGGTTCGGGTGAGCCTATTTTTCTGGCTCAGTTTTTCATAGATTACTTGACACTACCAATTAAAACACAACTTCTTTAAATATCCCGTTCTCCAACTGGTACCCCACATTCTTGATACACATCTGCCCCGCCACCTTTACTTTTCCAACCGTCTCGATACATCCCTCCCCGTACGACATCGGACGAGAAAGCTTTATATCGCGGAATCTGGCCTTTCCTGTACCTGTCAGAGCAAAGGTCGTTTTGGGACACAGCAATAGCATCGTCTTATCGTCTGCCAGTTCTGCCGCCTTTTTAATGAATTCGTATGTAAAATCCTCCACCACTTGTTCCCAAAGCTTCGGTCCCAAAATGTTCACACCGCCGGAGGAATCCGCATAACTAATCAGCTCTGCCCCGTATTTTTTCCCTTCCTCCATGAACCTAAGTATCTCAGTCCCAAGCTTCCAAAAGACCTCCTTCATTAATTCCGGCTTCTTGCGCATTGCCTTAAACACATGCTTTGCATCAATCAGTACATTCAGTATAGTAAACGGTCCTGACACTAAAAGCACCACATGCTCTCCCGCTTCCCGCAAAGCCTTGCAAGCCAGCAGAACCTGGTGAATCCTACCCGCTGAAAAATCAATCGCCGGCAGCTTCAAAATCTCCTCCGGCGCTGTACAGATGTACTCCTTAGCCCTGGGGCCTGCCACTTCATTTCCATAATTAACAATGCCGCCCATTGCCTCCGCCTCTACCGTATGGCAGAAGGGCAGTTCACAGAACGCCGCCTTGTCGAACTCCTTCAATGCTTTGGAAAGGGCCGCCATGGTATCCCAGTGAAGATACGCCTCCGGAAACTTAAGTCCCAAATTTTTCGTCACCTCGCCGCTGATTCCGGCAGAATTGTCATATGTACATTGAAAATCCTTAATTTTCGCCAATATCCTTCCTCCCAGCCTCTTTTTTGTACAAGCTTCTATTCTTTCAGACTATGTTACTATGTCTATGGTATCATAGATACTTCACTTATCCTAATAAATATTTTAAATAATCTTATAGTTTTTTTCTATACCTTTCGGCATATATCCTTTTCTTGCTCCCCTCCCATAAATCGCGGCAGCATTCATAAAAGCAATCATGTTCTCTTTTGACGTACCCACTGGTGTGGTACAGCCCGGACACAGATTGTAGCCGCAGGGATTGTCTCCTGCCTGCTCAATGCAAAATCGAACATTTTCTGCAATCTCCTCTGGGGTTCCATCCCGCAGCACCTCCACAGGTATGACATTTCCGCTGATGGCAACTCTGTCTCCAAAGGCTTCCTTCAATTCCTTTAAGCTCTCACAGTTATCCACCCAGAAGCCGCTGACTTTTGCTTCAACCACCTCCTCCCATCGGTCCTTCGTATTCCCGCAGATATGGATTGAAGTCCCTCCCTGGAATTCATTCATCCGCTCTACAGCCTGCTTAAGATATGGCAGGAAAAATTCATTGAACTGCTTCTTACTCAACAGGTTACGCGCTGCCATTGGCTCTGACAGCATAAAGCCTATTCCCAGTTTCCGGTTCAGGTCTTTTAAGCACTTAATAATACAGTCCGTACTATACTGCAGTAAGCGATGTACGCCTTCTTTGTTCTTTATGGTTGCCTTTAAGAAATTCTCCGTCCCAATCAGGCTCGCCGCCGTGGTCAGAGGCCCTGCAAGCCCGCTTCCCAGAATTCTTTCTTCTCCAAACTGTGCTTGAAGCCTCTCAAACGCCTCTATGATAATGGGAAACCGTCCGTCTTTTTCCACATTTACCAATTCCATATTCTCAATATCCCCAAACGACTTAAGGGCTGGCTCTGCTATATAAGATACATTTTTCCGAGGATATATAAGCTTCGTGCCAAGAGCCTCCACCAGCGTACGAAGCCCAAGCCCCACCCCCATATTATCCGCCTGAAAATCATTTGCCAACCTAGTCTCAACCTCCACCATTGCATCGGCAGAAAAATAATAGTCTCTGATATCAATCCCATATAAAGGCGGGGCAGTCTCACCCGCGCTTAAAGACGTTGGTATCCGGTCAACCTCCTCCCCTCTGGCATAAGCAAGCTTCCTTTCCTTTGGGGTCATTTCCAATCTAATTAATTCCATCATCTATCTTCCTTCCTCTCGTGATGAGCCGCACAACTCTGGCACAGCTCTTAACAAAACAACATCATAAACGGCACTGTAACGATTGAAATAATCGTTGACATTGCAAACAATTCGGATGCATACACAGCATCTTTTCCATATCGAAGCGCAAAGAGACTCCCTGTCACTCCTACGGGACAGGATGCGGCCAGAATCATGACTGTTTTTACTTCATCTGACACAGGAATCAGATAAAATAAGCCGGCCATTGGCATGACAATCAGCTTCACAAAACTTAACCAATACAGGCGGCGTTTGGTAATCGAGGCTAATTCCATGCGCCTCCTCCTTTTCATCTTCACAGACTGTTTCACAAAAAATCTCTGGATACTACAAAAGGGCAGCATGCGCCTGCCCTCTCCTTATAATGTAAAACTGTCTAAAATACTCTGTCTGCCGCTCTTTTATTCCCAACAAGGAATCTGTGTGCCTGCCTTTTCCGTCTTAAAATATTCTGCCAGCTCGTCACACTGTACGGCTTCTGCAATCTCTTTGGCCCATTTGGCGTCCTTGTCCTCGCTTCTTACCGCAAAACCAACCGCATATACATCATTATCGTCGGACTGACACAGATATCCTTCTGCGGAAAGCCCTGCGTTTACCATATGTCCCGCTGCAAGGCAGATTGCGTCTGCATCACCCAATGACTGGGGAAGCACCGACATCTCAGCTTCAATGAATTCAAAGTTATGGGGATTCTCTTTTACATCATACATTGTAGGAACCTCCACAGCTTCATCAAGCTCTATCAGCCCCTGTGACTGAAGCATATTTAATCCGCGGGCCTGATTGGTCGCATCATTACAGAGCCCTATGGTTGCCCCGTCCGGAAGTTTATCAACAGAATCCCATTTATCTGAATACATAGCGAACAATGGATAAAAGGTCTTTGGCTCAATCATCACAAGGTCTGTACCGTTCTCTGCATTGTAGCTCTCAAGATACGGTCCATGCTGATACCAGTTCATATCAAGGCTTCCTTCTGCCAAGGCAACATCCGGCTGCACGCTGTCATCGAATACACTTTCCTCCACCGTATATCCAAGCCCTTCGATCTTCGCCCTGACTGATTCTAACTGATTCACCATATCCGCACGGATACCAATTTTAATCACTTCTTTTTTCTCATCAGAGCTGCCGCCCTCAGAACTGCCCTGTTCTTCGCTTGTCGAACTGCTCCCGCCGCTTTCTGATTCGGATTTCCCGCATCCTGCCAGCATAGCTCCTGCCAGTACTGCCACAAGTAAGGTACTTAATAGTCTTTTCTTCATGATAGCCTCCTGTTATATGTATATTTATCTAAAAACAGGCTTTTACCCGTTTTTATTCCTGTGCTTTTCTACTTTAGCTTCTTGTAAATCCAATCCCCAAAATACTGTATGACTGCAACCAGAATAATCAAAATCACACAGATTGTATACATAATCTCCTGATTGAAATTCTGATATCCATATGTAAGGGCAACTGCTCCCAATCCTCCTGCACCCACCGCGCCTGCCATGGCCGTAGCGCCTAACAGGTTGATAATCGCCAGACACAGTCCGGAGATAATTGAAGGTACAGACTCTTTTAGCATAACCTTGAACACAATCTGCCACTTAGACGCCCCAAAGGACTGCGCCGCCTCAATCAATGCGGGATCCACCTCTTTAAAGCTGTTCTGGAAGATACGCGCCATGAACGGGGTACACGCTACTGTAAGCGGAACAAGGGCCGCCGTATCTCCAATAGAGCTTCCCACAACCAGCCTCGTAAATGGTATGATTGAAACCATCAAGATGATAAACGGGAAAGAACGAATGGTGTTTACGATAAAATCAAGCAGTCTGTTCACCACAATATTCTCATATAGCCCGCCTTTTTCTGTTATGATCAGAATCACGCCGAATACAAACCCAAATACAGTTGACAGGATTCCTGATATCAGAAGCATTTTTAAGGTATCAAAAAATGCAGGTACAATGATCATCTGACAGATCTGTGCAAAAGTAAAATTTTTTAATGACATTACTTCTCTCCCCCCTTCTGCCCATGCTCTTTTACGCTCATCTTACGCCAGTTCATCCTGCGCTCATCCAGATACCGTGTGACCGTCTCAAGATGAGCGTCGTCTACATTGATTACAAAGATTCCCATATGGTCACCCTGGTATTCCTGAATCTTTCCGTCCAGGATGGGGAACACATAATCTAACTCCTTAGACATTTTTCCAAAAAGCTCGCCGTCATGAATATCATTTACCATGTGAGCGATCTGGATATTATGTCCCTGCGCTGGAAGACGGATTTCTTCTTCTCCAAGAAGCCTCCTTAGGGATAAGGGTTGTTTGATGAAAATATCCCTCACAGTCCCTTCATCAGCGATTCGTCCCTGTTCTAAAATACAGGCTTTATTGCAGGCTTTTCTCACCACCTCCATCTGGTGGGTTACGATGACGATGGTAATCCCAATCTTCTTATTTATCTCCAGCAGAAGCTCTAAGATCGAGTTTGTGGTTTTAGGGTCCAGTGCAGACGTGGCCTCGTCGCATAGAAGTATCTTCGGCTCCATAGTCAGCGCCCTTGCGATTGCAACTCTCTGCTTCTGTCCTCCGCTTAAGTTCCTTGGCTTGGCGTTCATCTTATCCGACAAGCCTACAAGTTCAAGCAGTTCTTTAACTTTTTTATCTGTATCCGCCTTTGAATATTTCCAGCACTGCATAGGAAGTGCAATGTTCTGGTACACCGTTTCCCTCTCCAGGAGAGAAAAATGCTGGAATATCATGCCAACATGCCTTCGGAACTCTCTTAACTCCTTATCTTTTAAGTCCTTAATCTCACACCCATCCACCGTAAGGCTGCCGCCCTGATAAGAAGTCAGACCATTAATACAACGAAGCAGCGTTGATTTGCCTGCCCCGCTTCGTCCTACCAGCGCGTAGATATCTCCGTCTTCGATTGTCAGGTTGATATCTTCGAGAACGCTGGTTCCATCGTCCTCCCAGATCTTCTTTAGGTTCTTTATCTCAATCAATTTCTTCCCTCCTCGTACAATCCTTTTGATATTCTAATAAATATTTATCAAGATTTCATCATCTACAATTCCAATATTTTCTATACCGATTGTGCACCGCGCACAAATTGTTAGATACTGTCTATAAATGGCAATAATTCATATATTTTATCTATAAATATCCCTGATTCTTTTCTCTGTACGACAAAAAAGACTGCCGGAAAAAGATATTCTCTTTTCCAAACAGTCTCATTTTTAATGTGTCTCAAGCATCTCAATAAATGCCGATATTCTTGTATTCAGTTGCCCCACATCCCCCGCTGAATAATCCGTAACAACGTCTGTATATGGTATATGCTTTTCTTCGCTGACGAAGTTACGCACACTGATGGATTCCATATGTACGGAGTGGCATCCTGAGAGAATCATCTCTACCACCCCATCCACATGAAATTCATCGATTAACCTGCCAAGCAGTTCAATTCGTTTATCATTAGGGGTCATGATGGCACATCCAATATAAAAATACTTTCTTGCAATCGCACCGTAGATGTCAGGATCATCTTCGTCCACTAATTTGTCAAGCACTTTTGCACCGGTACAGTTCTCAAATGCGACTACAATGCCGCCATTATCTTCGATTGCCCTTACAATCTTCTGCGTATCTCCCCCGATGGGGCAGCCCGTAACCAGTATCCGAGGCCTTTTTTTCTTCTTCGGCTTCTGTCTGTATTCTTCCAGTATTCGGTCCGTCAGAAGGTTCAGTTCTTCTGCCACTTCTTCCTTATCCAGCCGGTATTTGCTTCCATACAGAACGTTCAACAGCTCCATCCCCATAAGTGGAGCCGGCTCTAATTTCATGACTTCGTACAGCCTCTTTAATGCCTCTCTGCGGCGATTCTCCTGACGAATCGCCCTTTTAACATCCTCATCCGTTATCACAACCTGGAATTTTTCTTCCAGATAATCCTTCAAGCGGATAATCTCCTCCCGCCACAGCCTAAGCCCTTTATGGGACTGGATGTTTGGAAGCTCCATAATAAAGACGTCTTTAAACTCCGCCATCATCTCATACATCTTCTTTTTTCCGTCACAGGTGGTTTCGCCCACTACCAAATCTGCAAAATGAAAATATGGGCATCTGTCTGAAACAGCGAAACCATAGCTGGACTTAATCAGCGGACAGACATTCTTTGGCAGTACCGTCTCCGCAATCTTTACCGTCTCCTCCGACGACGAACAAAGCCCAATGGGAATTGCGCCCATCGCCGCAGCTAGTTCTCTTGGAAAGTATGAACAGTACGCACCGATCACCGGAATATGGCGGTCTTTGCACTCCTTCACAAGTAAAAACGACTGCTTCTTCTGCTCTGCAAATTCCTCGAATATTTCGGGCAATTCCTTTATTATATTCATATAACGCTCTCCTCTTACCTAAACATCCCTATTCTACCACACTCCTTCTGCAAAAAACAATTATTCTTAACACAAACATTCAACTTTTCATTATGCATCATGCACAATGCTCAGCATCTTCGTTCCTGCTCCTGCAAAATGATACTGATCATGAGCCGCTTAGAAACAGCCGGCTCATTAATATCCACCCCCAGAATCTCGTTAATCTTCCCCAGCCGGTAGATCATCGTATTGCGGTGAATAAATAATTTCTTTGATGTCATACTGACATTATTCCCGTTCAAAAGATATTCTTTTAATGTATTGTAAAAGCAAGTCCCTTTCATACAGTCTTCGTTTTTCAGCTCTTGAAGCCCTTTCTCTAAATACCTTGCTCTCCCTATATAGGATACCGCACATGAACAAACCGTCTGGATATAATAGTCGTATTCCATATAGATGTCCTTCTCCGGCTCTGACGCCCTTCCAATCTCAAGGGCCTTCCTCACCAGAAAATGCTTCTTTTCCACCAGCTCAACATCGTCAAAGGGTTCGCTCATCCCACAGTAAAAACCGTATTCGCCGCACAGATCTTCTAATACGGAGCCAATCATGTTCCTTTGACGCTTCACCTGTACCCCAGAAAATAGCACATACACTCTGCCTTCTTTTATATAGATAAATGAATCAGGGAATTCATCTGCAAGACTATTTGCCGCTTTCTGTAGCTGGAACATATGATAATCCTTCATCTCTAAAACGGCTACTATAAAATCTGGAAGCACATATGTATTGTACATAGACCGAATCTCTCTAATCTTTAATACATTTCCCGCATCTTCATCAAAGAAGCTTCTGGCTATCATACGTCGGAGTGTGGAAGCATGATAATAGACTCTGTGGCCGTAACGCTCCATCAGTATACCAAGGGCCTGGCAGAGAATGTCATTGGCCTGACATAATAACTGCTCTGTGGCAATGGCAGGCTCCTTGTCTGGCTGCGTCTCCATAATACTGAATCCTTCCGTATTACCTTTTACCATAATCCTGCTGACTGCCTTGAAGCCCTCCCCCTCCTCAATCAGCATAGAATACTCCAACGCTTCTTCCTTCTGCGCCTCAATGTACTGTGCAGCCAAACACAGGAGATGCTCTTTCCAGTTTCCGCCGTTCTCATACCCTCCGTCCTGTCTCTCATCCGAGGAAGAAAGTATCTTTCCTCCGATATCTATGACGGTAATCCTTGTATTGGTGTATTCTGCAATATCATTTACCATCTGATCAATCGTACCTTCATTCCCCAACATCCTGAATACTTTTTTATAACAGACATTTATATCGAAATTATCCTTCATGCACATCTGCCCTCATTTCTGCAATACCAGTGTACTGACATACTACTTTTTATTATATTAGCAGGAAAAATCTCTGTCCAATCGTTAATGTCGATAAGCGTGCCTATTTATAGTTATTTTCAATTTTACCATAATCGAGTAGGGAAGATTCATTTTCCCTACTCGCCGCGCGACCTGTGCGCCGCCTTAGCGGCATATTTCATCTGCACAGGTCTGCGCATAAAAATACAGACGCCGAACAATATTTCCGACGTCTGTACCTTCTTATCTTTTATTCTCAAATTCCTGTATTTTTTGGGATAACTGCAAAAGCTCGTCGTCAGACAAGTCTGGCAGTCTCTCTAACTTTTCCAGAAAAACTGAAATAGTCTCCTTCTCCCTCACCTTCAAATACTCCATATAATAGCTCACGACAACCCCAGGCACCATTGCCGTCATAAGAATCCCATATGCTGACACAAGCACCGTTATAATCCGGCCGGCTCTGGTAACAACGCAGATGTCGCCAAACCCTATCGTGGTAGAAGCGACGAAGCAGTACCACATAGCATCGCCCCAGGTATGAATCCCAGGCTCTACAACTGCCAATACTGCCGCCGCCCCACTAAGGAACACAAGGAAGCTAACGAAAATCTTCAAGGTCCCCGTCCGCTTCAGAACACGATAACAACGCTTCCATGCTTTCATCCTTGGCTACCCTTTATTCTTCATCTCCCTGGATATACTGAGCCATAACAATCATGCTGATACCGCTTTCGATAAAGTAGACTCCTACTAGAATTCCAAAGGTCAGCGCAAGCAGCATTGGGTGTACCACGGAATAGATACCTACCAACACCCCCAGAATCCCAAGTGTCAGCGTCCAGACCCATCCCATGCCCTTTGTGATCTTCTTCTGCTTAAACGCCTGAAAGATGTTGATTACCCCCTGAAGCATAAACCAAAACGCCATGAGATAAATCAGCATACCGTCTGTCATCAGCTTAAGACCAGGCACAACCAGAATCACGATACCCAGGATGATGCTTAGGATATCAAAAACAAAATCAATTCCGTAAGTCTTATTGGAAACAGAACGGATAATCCCTACCGTCCCATAGACGAACAGCAGTATCACCAGAAAATAGCCTGCCTCCAGAAACGTAATCAACGGAGTGAATATGCAGGAAAACCCACAAATCGCAATCAACACCCCAAATACAATGGAAAAAATCTTCATAAATAAAATCCTCCTGAAATTTATTTTATTATTACAACCCGCTTATGCAGGCAATAACAAGCCCGTAAGCTTTGAACAAAACATACTCCCCGCCGCTGCCGCAAGGAAAATCCATAGGAACAGCTTGACCGGAAAACACAAAAACAACAATACAGTCACAGCCAGAGGCTTTTTCATAATCCCTCCAAGCAAGGAAGCCGTCACAGTTGCCGCGGCAAATACCATATGGCCCCCGCTATACCCAAACACCATCGCCCCCGCGGAATAACCGAGACATACCCCTGCAAATATAATCGGAAAGAAATGTCCTCCTTTTAGACCTGACTGGATACAGACATTCGTAAGCAGCACCTTTAAAAATGCAATGGCGGCAAGAATCAGCGGCGCATACATCTCACAATCTGCAGCCAACTCCCCCATTGCATCTTCGCCTGAAAACATCAGCACAGGCATCAGCATCCCCATAGCGCCAAGGCAGGCACCGCCCACCGTTTCTTTCAAGATAACAGGTAACCCTGTCAAAACCTTCTCTGCCGCCAGATGCGTAAGGAAATAAAACTTTGCCAGCACACAGCCAAGCAGAATGTACACAACCAGCATCAGGTAATCCCAAAGCTCTGGCTCCATTTCCGGAAAAGACGGCAACGCCCCAAGACCTGCTCCGAAAATATCTGATAACAGCATATAACATCCGGTTCCTGCAGCGGCGGCAAGACCGTACAGGAATACCTTCAACGTTGCCGGAAGCGTTATAATCTCCTTGTCTTTGTTCTCCTCCTCCACCGCAAACACGCCGAACAGAGGCGAACGAAACAGTACGCCAAGGGTCACAGCCACTCCCACCTGAGAATACTCCTTCGCATTCTGCCTTGCAAACGAAAGGTTATCCCCAATCCAGTAGCAAAGTCCCACAATTACGCCCGTAAGCCCAGCCTCCGGACCGATACTGCTTCCTAAAAGCAACGGAAAAAGCGCACTCAGAAGAAGCACCAGCATATTGGAATAATCAAAAGTTTTCTCTGCTTTTACCTTTGCCATGACGGCATCAAGTTCTTCTGGATAGTCTCCAAACCTCCTCCGGAAACAACCGATTAATACTCCGCCGACGGTACACACAAGCAATGTATAACACGGAATAGAGTAATTGGCCGGAAGCCATTCCCACAGGAAATGAATCCCAAGAGACATAATTTTCAGGAATGCCCAGATAACCCCTCCTGCCACAGCGCCGATGATACAGCAGAATAAAATTAGATATACGTTATTTCTTACTGTTTTGCCCATCAACACCTGACTCCTTCTTATCATCTGCCCCGTATGCTTCATTTACCTGTGGAATCAGCGACGAAGCAAGCTTTCCTTTACCCCTCTGCTTCAAATAAATGATTCCGATAATCGAAAATACAACTGCTCCCACAAAATTTACAATCAAATCCTTCATGGTATCTACAATTCCAATATCAAGATAGCCGCCAAAATTCCACTCCTCGCCGTTTACGACAAGGGACTCCACCGTTACCTGTATGGGATTGTTGGCCCCCAAGGGGTCAAGCTTCACAGAGCTGATTGTGGGCAGAATCCAGTCCTTCTGCATATCTGTGTGGAAGAACCAGTCCATACTGAACTCAAAAAATTCCCAGACTACTCCAACCGTCATAGAAAAACAGAACGCTACAAATGCCACAAAATATGGGGACATCTTGATGGAAAACTTTTCACTCCTGTTAAAGAGGTCAATCAGCGCAAAACCGATTGCCGCCATCAGAAATCCATTGGTTGTATGTAGGATGGTATCCCAGATAGGGATCTTGATATAAAATGCATTGATCTCTCCCAGAATCTCTGCCGAAAAGATAAAAATTAGGATTACACCTTTTAAACCTGCAGGAATGGTTACTCCCACCATCTTTTCGATTAACTGCGGCACCATAAAAAGGATTAATGTCAAAATCCCCAAAAACATATTATGGTAACTTCCCAGGAAAAACTGCCGGACTATGGACAGCACCACCAGGGAAATCAGCACAAGCTCTATTCCTGTTTTCTTTTTCTTTTTTTCACTCACACAAACTCTCCTCTCTTTAGCGCTGCTATTTATGTTAGTTAAAGTTCCCCATTTTTTGGGGATTTACATCAATTATACAGATTTTGCACCAAAAAAACAGATCTGTGGGCCTCTGTTTGTCCCCAAAAATCCACAGTTTATCCCATGGTATGGAATTCACGACATAAAAATCTTATAATAATCTTACCCCTCACACATACATCTATCCGGACAGGCTGCATGGATGGACAGTCTGTCAGCTCGAAATACCTGAGCCATGTCTGGATAGATGGGGGTATCCCTTAATTTTGATGAAAGAGGTACATAAGATGTTACGCCTTGCCATTTGTGACGACGATAGTACAGACCTTGCTAAAACTTCGGAGACAATTAAAGAATGGTGTCAATATCAGAATCATCCGGAGATCAAAATACATTCATTTCGCTCACCTTATAATCTGCTCGACTCTGTTTCAGGCGGGGAAGCCTATGATATCTTTCTACTTGATATTCTCATGCCCGATATGACAGGTATCAGTCTGGGTGAACAGCTTACCAGACTGCTTGCAGAGCCGCTGATCGTTTACGTAAGCTCAAGTAACGATTACTATCCTGACGCATTCCGTCTGTTCGCATTTAACTATATCTGTAAACCGGTATCTAAGGACAACTTATTTCCTGTGCTTGACAAGCTTTCCTATCGCTATGAGCAGCAGAAAAATAATGTATTTCTCCTCAAGACGTCCGACGGAATCCGGCAGATACCTCTGCATACTATTGTCTATGCAGAGCTGCTTTCCCATGTGTGCCATCTTCATCTTGCTGACGGCACACATTTAAAAAGTCTGTATCTACGTTCCGGCTTCAACCAGTTTCTTGCGCCGGTTCTGGAACACCCAAATTTCCTCAAGACACACACCTCCTTTGTGGTGAATCTGGATTATTCCAGCCGCCTTACCACCGGTTTTCTTTCACTGACTACTGGAAACAAGATTCCCGTTGCACGCTCATTTGCCGCAAAGGTACGGCAACGCTATATCGATTACTGGCTTCAGGAGGTAAAAGAGCCATGACCCTGTCAAATTTCCTTGAAAACAATATGATCGCCCATTCCATTAAGATACTTTTAATTACCTGCTTTACCCTGGGTATGATGACAGCCCTTACTTCATTCAAATATCCTGCTCGGAAAATACTTACGTTATTCGGGTTCTATCTTGTATGGGTATTTATGTCCTCCTGGGTAATCATTTCTATATTTGGTTATTTCTTCTTTACGAAGGTAATGCTTTTTACGATTTCTCTGCCAGCCATTGCCCTGGCTTATAAAATGGACTGCAATTCCCCCGCGCAGTCTGTGTTCAACTATGCAACGCAGGTGGGTTTTTCTCTTATATTTGCCATGACCGTCCTGTTATTGAATACTCTGCTTCATGGCAATCAGTTTACCTATTTCCTTCTCCTTATTGCCGTCTATTCCATCGTAATCTATCTGGAATATCGGTATTTAAGGAAACCCTTCCTGAATCTGACCAGAACCGTACATATCGGCTGGGGTTCGCTGTCTCTGATTCCGATTTGCTTTTGCGCGCTGATTGAATTAATTGGAAATGTTCCGTTTTATTATATCAGGGAGCCCATACGGGTCGTATACATCTATGGGCTTTTGGTACTGATGATTATAGTTTATTTCGTAGTTTACCAGAGTATTCTGCGCCAATATCAGCTTCAGATGGTCTCCCACGAAAAGGAGCTCCTGATGCTTCAGGTATCTTCTATGGAGAAGCAGGCCAAGAATATCCTTACATCGGAAGAAAGGCTGAAAATACTGCGCCATGACATCCGGCATTTTTCCATTATCATGAATACCTGTCTGAAGGACGGCGCCATGGAGGATGCCAAGCACCTGCTGTCCGGCTTAGAGGATGCCCTGCTAAAAAGCGAGACGCCTCATTACTGCCAGAACTATATCATTAACTCTGTACTCACGTATTATCTGGATGCTGCCAAGAACGAAGGTATACAAGTACAGGCTGATTTCACAGCGCCTCCGAAAGATACGATTGATTCTACCTCCTTCTCCGTAGTTCTTGCTAACGCCCTCGATAATGCGCTAGTTGCCTGCCGGAATGAATCCATTGAGCGCTGTATCAAATTAAAAAGCCGCATGAATGGCAGTCAGTATCTCATGGAGATTGCCAATACATGCAGCACAGATATTGTATTTGATGAAGACGGGCTACCTATTTCACAGAAAGGGATTGAACACGGCATTGGAACCAAAAGTATCCTCTCCTTTGCCAGACAGACCCACTCCAGCGTAATTTTTAGGCAGGAACACGGACAGTTCATCCTGCAGATGATTACTAACACATCGCTATGTAATCAATCATAGTATATACTTAGAAGTAAAACAAATCCTCAAATTTTTTATCTAACGCAATACACAGAATTAATGCTAACTTTGCAGTCGGATTGAATACACCTGTCTCAATAGAACTGATTGTCTGGCGTGATACGCCTACCAGCTTAGCAAGTTCATTTTGAGACAAGTGTTTTTCCAGCCTTGCCTGTTTTAAATTGTTTTTCAAGATCAGTTCTGTATCCATACAGCCACCATCAGAAAATTTCAACTAAATAGCCGATGAAGAGCCCTGCCGCCGTGATACACCATAGTATTCCATAGCATAAATCATGTCTCCTTTTAAGACGCGCCCATCTATAGAACCATTGTCCGCCGGCCATAAAGCAATATATTGCATATACATCATAGTATGGCACATCTGCGAGCATCTTTGTAACCATAGCAATCAGACAGGCTATAAGACCTACCATTAATCCCACCTTACAGCCCTTATTCAAAATATCTGCTTCCATCTCATCCATCTGATTTGGCTTCCTATCCTGTACTCTGCGCAAAACTTCATCCCTATCCATATATGGCGCCTCCTTTTTAAAATTGTCAAGTTTTCTTGTCACTTTTAATTATAAGTACGCCAAGTTTTCTTGTCAATACATTTATTTTACTTTTTAAACAATACATTCAGAATATCTTCATATGTGACCAACAATACGTTTCCCATCTTATCCGCGAGATCAATACACCCCTTAGTAAACCCATTCTTTGCAAACAGATAAAAATACACTTTATGGTAATGGAACAGCTTACTTCTCCCCGCCAGTTTTTCTAATACTCCCACATCTATTTTTTCATTCGTCCACTTACACTCGCCGAACAGCGCCGTATCTCTATCCTGTTCTCCCATGATATCAATCTCTGTCTGTCTGCGGGTAGTCGGATCATTCCCCCACCAGCGGCCAACCTCTCTAAATTCAACGGGACATTCGCCCTCCAACAATAATTTCCAAAGATACTGCTTACATATATCTTCAAATACTTTTCCCATATAGTCTGACAAATGGGGCTCAATCCGCTTATATGCCAGCTCTGACGCCCCGCGGGCAATGATGGAATTATTCTCAGGGACAAACCGATACCAGAACCGAAACATGTTATCCTCAATCCTATAAATTGATTTTCGAGACATCTTCTCTCCATACGGCGTTTCTTTTTGAATCAATCCCAATGCTGTCAGGTTTTTCAAATAGGCTGCGCAGACGCTTGTTTCCTCACCCACCTTTGTGGAGATTTCCGCCATACGGGAAGCGCCCGTCGCAACGGCCGTCACAATCGCATTATAAAGCGCCGGTTCCCGAACCTCCTGCTTCAACAGATTCTCAGGTTCTTCAAAAAGAGAAGATGCGGAGTTTAAAAATGTATTCTTAATATTATCCTCCACGCTTAGTCTGTCATCCATCTGCAATAGATACTGGGGCGTCCCTCCTGCAATGCCGTAAATCAATGCCTTATCCTCATCAGAAAAGCTTTTGAAATACCGGCAGGTATCTGCAAACTCAAAGGGCAGAAGCTTCATCTGTGCCGTCCTCCTGCCATAAAGAGGGGCCTTATATGCCAGCACATGATCTTCCATATAGGACATAGATGAGCCGCAAAGTATCAACATCAACTTAGAACTGTCTTTGTTCTGATCAATCAAAAGCTGAAGCGTGGAAGCAAGGCTTTCAGAGGCGCGGGCTACATAGGGATACTCGTCAATCGCCAGAATCAATCGCTCGTTCCTTGCTAATTGAAACACATACTGAAGCGCGGCCTGAAAAGACAAAAAAGCTGTATCCGCCTGAATTCCTGTCCCATATTCCAAAATATTTTTACTAAAGTTTTCGAGATTCTGCTTGTCATTACTCTCCACTCCCATAAAATAGATGGCCTTTTTATCTCTGATAAAATGATTAATCAGCGCTGTTTTTCCCACACGGCGGCGTCCATAGATGACTACAAACTCAAACCTTCCAGACATATATAATCGGTTCAGGGAATCTATCTCTCGCTCTCTGCCAATAAACATACTCCTGCCTCCAATCTACTATACCCAATAGACAAATATTACATTTATAATATATCATTTTGCAAATTTTTAGTCAACTATATCTTACTAATCTATATCTTACTTATTTATATATTACGTGTTTTATCTTACTAAAAAGGCCCTATGCAGCATATCAACCACATAGAGCATTCTTCTAATCTTCCTCCAAAATCCTCGACAGCGTCTCCATCGCCTTCTCCAGAGAATCGCCCTCCAACAAAAGATACAAGGTACTGCACAGGATTTCATAGATATTCATCAGCATCTCGATAATACTGACGCATTTCCTAAGCTCGTCCTCCCCCGAAAGCCCTGTCAGCATCGTATAACGAATCCCGATAACCTTCTGAGATTTTCCTGTACTGTCCTCCGTAAGGTAAACAATCTGCCCAATAGGCAGGCTCTTGTTCAGCCCGTTAATCATTTTAAGGATGACTCTTTCCGAAAAGGCATCCGGATTCTCCTCAAGCAGCGGCTCCAAATCCAGTTCCCCATAGAAATGCAGGATATCCCCAAACTCCGGCGCATGGGCAAAATTACAAGAGATATCCATACTCAGTTCCTCCCCTATTGTAACGCCAAGCAGAAGCGTATCCATAGGAACCCCATTCCCTTCCTCCAGAAACACGCTCTTATAATCCAAGGGGCTTACATATTCGTACAGCCTCTTTAATCCTTCTCTTAATTCTTCTTTGTTCATCTTTATCTCCATTCTCTATACTTTATATACATAATACTCCTGCAATTCCGCTTTTCCAAGTATTTTTCCTGACTTCTCATATTCCTGCTGCAAAGCTGTCATAATATGGGCCATCCCTGTGACCTCCTGTCTTGAAGCCGCAAGAAACGCCGCATTGAGCGCTATATTTTTAATACTTGCGCCGGAAAGCTCAAAATTATCCGCCAGATAGTCAATGTCAATATCACCCTCCAAGGGCATTTTCGACGGAAACACCTTCTCCCAGAGCTTAGCTCTTTGTTCCTTCTGTGGAAATGTAAACCGGATAATATATTTCATCCTTCTCTTATATGCATCGTCAAAATTCTGCATCAGATTCGTGGCAAGAATCGTAATCCCATCGTACTCCTCCATCTTCTGTAACAGATACGCCGTCTGGGCATTGGCGCTGATATCCCTGGAATCCGTAACATCCACCCGCTTACCAAACAGCACATCCGCCTCGTCAAAGAAAAGAATACTCCTGCTTTTCTTCACCTCGTCGAAAATCTCACGCAGGTTCTTCTGTGTCTCCCCAATATATTTAGACAGCACGCCGGAAAGATCCACCTTATAGAGCTCAAGATTCAACTCCCTTGCAAGCACCTGCGCCGCCATGGTCTTTCCTGTTCCCGGAGGCCCCGCAAAGAGCAGAGAAACTCCTCTGCCATATGCCATCTTATCTGCAAATCCCCATTCTTCATAGACTTTGCCCCGCTGGGTAATCTGCCCGCACGCCTGACGCAAAAGCTCTTTCGGGCCCTCCTCCAACACCAGGTCATCCCAGGTATACGCTGCATTGACCCGATTGGCACGTTCCCCCAGCTTATGGGAAATCTTCTGCTGGCATGCCTGATACAGATATGCCGTCCCAACCGTTACTTCCCCCTTCACGGCCGCCTTTCTGCACGCCAATCTTGCAGCCTCCTGTATCACTCCTGGCGTAAAATCAAACTGCGCTGCCAACGTATCACAGACCTTCTCCTCCTCTGCCTGCAAGCCCTCCTGTGCGAGAAACGTCCTCCAAAGCATACTTCTCTCCTGTATAGAAGGAAAGCGAAGCCAAAATTCCTCGATTCTGTACCCGTCTGGATATTCTCCTTCTAAGACGTCCTCCCCGGCCCCTTCTTCCACAGTAAAGAACACGTCTCTAAAGAATAAGGATGCCCTCCTAAGCATTGCCTGCGCCGCCTGACGGTTCCTCCTTTCTCCCCTCCAGACTGCTTCCCAGTGGACGAATACCAAAAACGCGTTACTAAGCAATGCCCGAACCACCGCGTCACAGGCGATTTCCTGCATCTGATCTGTCTTCTTGTGTACCAGTCCATTCATATCGAGAAACAAAACCGCATGTCCCTGCCTCTTTGCCGCCAGGCTGATTTGGAGCTTTTTTCCGCTTCCAAAGGGCCCCCGTAGGAAAAGAAGGCGGACTTCGTCCACCAGAGAGTCGGCCTCCCGAATACGGCGCTCAAGGTTCCTGGCAGTCCGGTTGTTAATATTGCACGCCGGTTCCGTTTCCCCGTCCGAAAACTTCAGACAATACTCTCCCTTTCTCCCCTGTAAATCCGATTCATGGAAGAAGATATACTCCACCAGATTTTCCCGCAGCTTAAACCGCCATGCCAGCTCGCTCTCCTGGGTGGCAGGCTTTGCGCCAAAGGCGCAGCATAACAACTCTCTGCAGGCAAAAGTCTGATGAATAAGGGTATTTTGCTCTTGCTCATCCATGGTGTACATCTTGATACACAAATCCAGAGTAGGATATCTCCACGCCAGGTCGTCCTGTAAGAAGCTATACATCCTTTCAAATTCTCGGTTCAACTCCGGCGCCATGGCAAGGCAGGCGATATACTTCTGGAACGCATTGAAGCCAAGCTTTATGAGCATATATTCAAAAGCAAGAAACACACCGCCCTCCTTCATGGTACGGTACGCCTTCTCATGAAACTTCTGCCATTCTCCAAAGAGCGCCTCCCTCTCCATGCCGTAAGACCTCCGGTCCATATGCGCGAACGCATCCTCCATCACGTTGGAAAGCTCGTCCCTGAATAGTTTCGTATTGTAGATATGCCGGATTCCTCCGTTTTCCTTGAGGCGCACGGCATATTTTGTATACAGGCCAATCTCCTTTTTTACCAGAACCAAAAGCTTCTGAAAATATTCCTCCTGCCCAGAAAACATTCTTACACCATCCATTCTCAGTCAAAGAACTATATCCCTGCAATTAAAGCCTGCTCAAAATCTTTTTTCTTGGCTGATTTTAAAAGCACCCCATAATTCACGCCAAGGCTCTGAAGATTCTTATCTGCGGCGGCATATTTCCCCAATGCAGCCTTCGCATTATTTTTTTCTTCATCCCCCGGATCGTGCGCCAATGAAGCCGCAATCCCTTTCAAGCCGTACTTCTCGTCCTTGAGTTCATTCAGGATTCCCGTTGCCCGATTTCCAAGAGCCGATTCAACACTGGAAGGCTTTTTCGATTTGTTGATGATTTCCCCGACCATATTCTTGGAGGCGCCGAGTATAACGGCAGAATTCGCAAGGGTCGCCCCAACCTTATTTGCAGTCTTTGCGGCGTCTCCCCGCTTTTTCTGCTCATCGGTTGCCGTTTCCTTATCAAAATTATTCAGCCCTGAGTTTACACTTCCGGTTATGGTGGAAATCAGGCCCGTAGCAAGAGTAGTCAGGCCAAATGCTCCGCTACGCACCTGCGCGTTTATTTTTCCGACTTTCCTGTCAAGCATCAGATACCTGACCACTATCTCCTTATCTTCTTCTGTGATATCGTCCTGTTCCAACATATCCAATGCAAGAGCCGTCCGATCTACTCCCCCCGTGTCACTATAATATTTGAAGATAAGATCATTTAAATCCTTACGTGCATCCTCTCTTTCTGCTTTCGTTTTGCTCATTTGGTCTTTTAACTTGAGCATCTGATTCACAGATGTGGAAAGCCCCGCAATCTGCGCGAGGCCGCCAAGAGCCTGTGAAACATACCCCGTCACCTTTGCAAACATGCTCTTGCCCTGCCCCGCGAGGCCCGCAATGGCCTTGGCAATCCCGCAGACCCTGAGCAATATCGTAGCGGCATCGGCAACCATACCGATTACGGCAAATGTGTCATTCCTTACGATATCCTTCTTTTTATCAGGCGCATCCTTTAATTTGGGCGAATTCCGGAATGCTCGTATCTTCTTCGCCAAATCACGGAGAGAACCCACCATGCCGATTAGATTTACCACCAGTGAAATCCCGTTTCCGACCTTGGACTTGGCATAATCCTCATCAAAGGTAGAGATTATTCCATTGACACCCATTCCTAATTTGTTGGCGTCAAAGATTCTATCTACCTTAGAAGAATTCATAAAACGAGAGAACCTGCCGCTGGCCAATGGGTTGGATTCGTTCCTCTCCAGTCCCTTTGCCAGCACAACTGCCGCGTAAATATTCCCTTTTCTGGCTTCGAGAACCTTTTCCAACGTCTCATTTGCATCGCCGGCATTATCAGTATCGTTGTTTTCGCCATTTTCGTCCGATTTTTTTTCTTTCAATGCCTTTAAATCCTTCAGACTGTCAAAATTGCTGTCCTGATTCTCCCCGCGTCTAGCAGCCTGATTCTCGTCCAGGTTTTCTAAGGCCATATCCCGCAAGTCTTCGTTTATTTCTTCATTTACTAAATTGCCTCGTTCTGGCGCCTCCGGCTGCGGTTGGGGGTGGGGGTGTTCAGAGCCGCCATTGTTCCCTCCTTCATTCTCCGGAGTTTCCTCTTTTGGAAGATCCTCCAGACGGGGATGGACAATCACATGCCCGTCCATATAAACTTTGCTTTTATTCTTCCCTCCTTCGTTCTCTGAAGTTCCCTCTCTTTGCTCACCCTGCGCTTTGGGCTTCGCCTCCACAGTACTGGGGGGATTCTCTAAGTCCTCATCCTCCTCCTCACTCTCCGAAGACTCGTCGCTGTCAGAATCCATCTGCAGATCAACATGCGGAAATCCCGCGCTACTGTTTAATGTTTCTTCTTCCGATAATCCGCTGTCTTCCTCAATAGGGATATGTTTCACATTCTCGTCCACATCCGGTTCTGAATCCGTTCCCTCGTTTTCCGTCTCACTGGTTTCCAAGGGTTCATCATCCTTATTTTCTAAAATCTCATCCAACATTCTCATTTCACCTCGTTTCTAAAAACAGCAGCGTCAGAAGCTCTCTATAACCGTCTCCTTCGCCTCATCCTCCGCCATCTTATAATACCGGTCACACCGGTACAGATACTCCTTTGCCGCCTTATCCTTCCTGTGCTGCTTTAACACCTCCACAAAGATAAGCCTGGCCTCATAGAACCTCCTTGCCACAAACAGTCCCACGCCCTTCTCGAACATCTCCCTCGTCAACTCCTTGTAGTAAAATTCCTCCTCCGAATCCCCGTCATAGACGTCATAGACACGCTCGTAAGCATGGCTGGCGGAAAGGTAAATATTCCCCAGATATCTTGCATGATAATGCTCGTCGAAATCCGGTATCTGCTCGTAGACCAGATGCGTAATCAATATGTGCGCGCCGTATTTGCCGCCCCTTAATCGCAGCATCTTCGCCAATTCAGAGTGTGCGGAGATGGCGGTAGCCTCCATCCTCTGCTCGTGCCCGATTACGCCAATCATCACACGCCCGTAGCTGATCGCAATGGTCCTGCCCTTATCCGGCATCCGTTCATCCAAAAGCTGCTGAATCTCAATGGCCGCGTCAAGAGCCTCCTGGCTGCTGACCGTGAAGAACGCCGACAGCCCAATATCGTCAAAATGCTCGACTACCCCATTATGCCCGTTGATCGGCTCAACCAACTGGGACAGGACACGGTTAATCCTTGTATACACCTGCTCAGCCGACAACGAAACCTTATGCCTGGAGTAATCCATGGCATGGAGAGATAAAATCGTAAAATCTCCTGTCATCTGGTCGCCGAGCTTTACCTCTTGAATGGACTCCTTATCTAACAAATCTAGGATTTTCGCCGGAATGAATTTATAGTAGCCATCCGATATCCCCCGAATGTCCTCCACGTATTTCGCAATCTCCAGTGACATCTGGTTAAATGCCGACGATATATCCGCCACCTCGTCATGCCCATGTACGGCAACGGTTACGCCCAGATTCCCCGCCGCGAGCCTTAAGGCACATTCCTTCAGGGTTTTCAGAGGCTGCAGGAAGATATGAAGCACCACCATCAGAACCACCGTCAGAACTAAGAGAAGGGTGGAGGAGGCATTTTTCAGATTCCACTGATAATACCAAATCTGGTAATCCTGTATGTTCCCATCACCGGAAACCCTCAGCACACCATATTTCGTCCCGTCGCTCAATACCAATGGAATGAACTGATTATTGCGTTTTCCATTACGGTTCTCATCACTCTGGTTCACAATCTCACCTGATTGATAGGAACGATACATCGCATCTATGACCTCTGAACCATACATCCACTCCACAGGAACGCCGCAGTATTCCGACATAGACTCGCTGACATACAGATGTCCCTCCTCGTCTGCATGGAAAATACTGTACACATATATGGACAGCCCTCCGAATCCTTTTCCATTACCAACAGAAGGATGGCTTACACGCAAAGCTCTGTCTCCGGACGGGAATTCATACGCATCCGTCTCGATATTATGTACAATATCCTCCCGAAGAATTTTTCCCAGAGCTGACAGCGCTATCGTCTGGTTGGACTCCAACTGCTGACGCATGGACTGTTCAATCCAGTATTCCAGGAATCCGTCCATAACCAGGAGGCTTAGAAGGAAAATCACACATAGCCGTACTAAGATGGTCTGGACATGGTATTTCATACACGCAATCCAGTAGAGACACAGAAGCGCCGCCACAAGAAGAATACCGGCATAGACCCACCGCATCCTGTACATGACTGTCGAGGAAGTAAGGGTACATTCCTCATAATCCCGATAGACGCCGTCCTGATAGGTACAGACGGAAGTTCTCCCTTCTTCATTCTCTACCCCTGCACAGAAGCCCGTCTGGGTGCAGTCCGGCCATTGAAGCTGCTGGAAGGTAAAGTCCGGATACTTTTTGCGGATTTCTTCCGCCGAGAACACCACTTTAGAAGTCGCGTCCGCCAGGTCAACGCTTCGGATACATTCTGCCTTATAGTCAAGCAGATACGCCCTCTCTCCGTCATCAGAAAGACTCTTGAATACGCCACTCCTGCCAGATACTCCTTCAATTTCAAGGTAACTCTCCGTCCCCACCTCCTTAGCGAACACCTCTCCTACATAATTCATCCACAGGAGAATATTCTCCTTGCTTAAGAAAAACTGCGAATTAAGATGTGGGTACTCCAGTGTCACCTGGTCCAAAAGCTCCCGCTTTCCTTGTGTGTCCTTGGCAAATAAGGAAGCCGGCGCCGATCCTTTCTCCGTTTCCGGTATACCGATATAATAAAGCTTTCCATCTCGGATACATTGTACCGAAATCTGCCCGTATTTTGCCTTATCCTCCGTCAAGTCATAATCCGTCTCTGCAAGCCTTCTCCTTGCGAAGTCACACCGATAGATTCTACTGCCCGCACCGTCCCATGATTCCACGTTTGTTTCTTCCAACAGTACGTATGCCTCGCCTGCATCATCAAAAAAAATCTGACGGATGGTTCGGTACTGTTCACGCACATGCTTTTGGCATACAATCAGCTCCCCCTGTCCGCCGTCAGGGTTTGACCGGATAATCCGAAGCTTTTCGCCCTCATCCCGATCCACATAATACAGATAGTCGTCCTGCAAGTGTATCTGCTCGATATAATTAATCTTAATCGTCTTCCCAAACATACTCGCCGCCGCGAAAATAATAACAGCGGCAGCCAGGATTCCCCATATGCCATATAAATTTTTTCTACTCATATTCATTCCCTTGTCCTACAACTGCACCGTCTGGCATCCTGAATTGGTAAACTGTATCATTCCCCCGTAGGCGCAAGTCAGCTTACACTGGTTATTAAGGGCAGGCTTGCCTCCCACCAACACCTGGGGAACCCCCGGCGCCCACGGGCCTGCCGGAACCGGCGTACAGGGCATAGGCGTCAATGCACCCATAGCCGCCGCAGTTGCTGCCGCCACCATAGGATTGGCCATACTCTGGCACATCCCAAAAGGCGCGATATTTACAAAAGGAATATTATCCGAAATCGTCGCCAGAGGCATTGCCGACATCGTCTTTGCCGTCGGCAGGACATTTAATACAGAGGGCGTCATACCAAACGAACAGGTCATAGACGCGCCTCCCGTCACACATAATCCCATAATCCTCACTCCTTGAATTTTCTGCTTATGAAAGCAGGATATAGTTTTCCCGCCCCTTAAAAATCTCTGCCTCTCCGTCTGTCACCTTGCCTTCACTTTCACAAGAATACTTAAGGATACATGTATCCTTTGGAATGTCTGCAAGCAGCAGATAGAATTCACCGCCCTCATCCGCAATACATTCCTGAGCCGGACAGATGACGGAATCCTTCTTTTGGTAGTCCTCCTTAAGCGGACGTCTCAGCCTATACGTCTCGCTCTCATCCTCTGGGTATTCTGTACAAAAATACTCTCCCTTCTCCTTCTGTTTCTTTCGGATATACCAGAACACACTCTGAATTTTACCTTTCAGATAGAAGGAAATTTCCTCCTGCCCTCTCTTATAGTCGCCAATCATCCGGCATCCGGCCTGAGCGTCCCCTAAATGAAACTTAAGTACGCTCTTTGGCTTCGCCCTGCCCCGCACAGAAGTTGTCCCCTGACGAAAGGGATAAGCAAAAGAGGGGTAAAGAAGTATCTCCTTAACAACCTCCCCTCTGTCCGCCTTAAGCACAAGCCTCTGCCTTTGGTAGACGGGGGACTTGACCTCAATCTGAAATTCGTCGTTTCCCACGTCCAGAAGCAGGAAATATCCTTCCCCCTTTTTCTCCACCCCTCCTCCTGCCAGAGAGCGAAGCTCTATTCCTGCCGACACAGGCTCGCCAGTAAACGCATCCCTTAGCCGCACCACTTTGGACAGCCGTATCTTTGTCTCCTGTAATACCATACTACCTGTCCTTTCCTGTAAAACGATAGTCAATTTCCTGTACGCGCCTTACCGAACGTTTTCTGGTAGACAGAATCTCCACCGGCCCCGCCGTGTAAAACAGAGACGTCCTGTATGCCGCGTTTGGCACAGTCCACAGCCGCACCTTCTCCTCAATATTCATTTCACGCATCTGCAAACGGATGTTGGCTCCTCCTGACTCACCTGTGGGCGCAAATGTGTCTGGATTAAGAGCCGCCTTATCGCGAAATGCCTGAATAATCCTTCCCATAATCTGATGCTCCTGTACGGCCCGATACTTCAAATCACTCTGTAAAAAGAGGGTAATCATATAGTAAAGAGTCAGATAAGCAGAGGGATACCGCTGTGTATTCCTTCCGATATTCGCCATCTCATGTGCCTGTATGGAGGAATCCTCCTTCACGTCATAAAGCCATACTCCCACCGCATAGTCCCCGTGCTCATCGGGAGAACACAGGCCAATCTGGTCCGGACTGTTCAGAAGTTCCGGAATCAGAGCTTCCGTAAGCAACGCCAATATGCCGTTTCCCGTATCCGCAATCTTCGTATAATCTGCCAAAGTATCTTCCTCCTTTTATCAATTTCAGGAATCAATTCGGGGACGTCTGATTCGCAGAGCCCGTATTTCCCCCGAAAACGCTTTCGGCTGGGTCCGGCTGCGTCAGCACCCCATACTTAAACTGTCCGGATTCCAGAACCATTCCGGAGTATGGGTCATAACGGACGCCATGCCCGAAATACTGACCGTTGATAAAGTCTCCTTCATAGAGAAGATTCCCCGACTCATCCCACAGCTTCCCAGGGCCATAATACAGGCCATTAAGGAATCCTCCCTCGTAGATTAATCCACCGGTTGCAGGCTGATATAGCTTCCCTGCTCCGCTGTACTGTCCCTGATAAAACTCACCGTCATACAACAGCGATTCCGTCTCGGAATCCGTCAGCTTCCCCGCCCCCTGGTACAGACCATCCACAAAAGTCCCGTCATAGATTACCAGCACCTTGTTATCGTCATAGAGCTTTCCTTCTCCGTTATAGACGTCCGACTTAAAACTGCCGTCATACACAATGTCTCCCTTGCCGGTATAGACCTTGCCAAGCCCCTCTCTTTTTCCTTTCTCAAACGCGCCCTCATACATGAATGCGCCCTCATCGTAGAACAGGGTTCCCTTGCCGTCATACTCGCCCTTTAAAAAGCCGCCGTCATATACAAGGATACCGTCCTCATAGAGCTTTCCTTCTCCTTCGTACTCATCCTTGGCAAACTCGCCCTCATAGACCACATTTCCTTCGGCGTCATAGGAGGCACCGTCCCCCTCTTTTTTTCCTTTCACGAAGCCGCCCTCATATGCAAGCGCGCCGCTTTCATAGAGCTTTCCTTCTCCCTCATATTTATCCTCAACAAAATCGCCCTCGTACACAGTCTCTCCCTTGTCATTGGAGAGGGTTCCCTCGCCGGTCTTCTTGCCGTCTACAAAATCACCTTCATACGCAAGGACTCCGTCCTCATAGAGCTTTCCTTCTCCTTCATACTCGCCGTCCGTATTGACCGTCCCTTCATAGACCACATTGCCTGCCTCGTCCGTCAAGACCACCTCTGAAAGCAACGGCTCCCCGTTCTCAAAGGTTCCCGTGGCGATCACATTACCCTCCTCGTTATAGAGGGTTCCCTGCCCCTCCATCTCGCCCTTTAAAAAGGTTCCCACATACTCCTTTTGGCCGCTTGGAAAATACAGCGTTCCACTCCCTTCATACAGACCGTTCTTAAAGTCGCCCTTGTACTGAAGGTTACCCTCCTTGTCATAGAGCATTCCCTGTCCCTCATACTGGTTCAGGAGGAATGTTCCCTTATAGCGGAGAGTCTCGCTGTTCTCATAATACAGCTCTCCTTCGCCGGAGTACGCCTCCATCTCAAAATTCCCCTCATACAAAAGCGCGCCTGAATAGGTATAGAGCTTGCCGTTTCCGTTGATTCTTCCATCCTCCATCTTACCCTTGAAGATTAACTCTCCTTCATCTTCGGACAGAAGCTCAACCTTACCGGAATATCCCACCATGTCAGAAGAATTGACCACCATGGTCTTGGTGAAGAAATGGGATACCAAAACCGGATGCACAAGCTTGATATACAGAACCGGAAGGATAAGCGCAGCAAGCAGAATGAAGAATACCATCCTTTTCAGTACATAATATTTCCCAATGGAATAATAATCCCCAATCACTCGCTCTTTTTTATTCTTTTTCTGATTAATCCCCTTACGGACATCGGTTATGACCTTGGAGGCAAAGGAATCCGGACTGATTGTCCTCTTTGCCTTGCGGATCACCACCTGAACCGGCGCCATCAATATATGGGAAAGCCTCCTGGCTGTACGCCCGATCAGACCGCCCTGCATATCTCATACCTCCTTACCCTTATACTACGGCTTATCTGCCTTCTCCTTAATCTCAAGCGTACCAATCTGACCGAAGGTCACTCCGTTATCCGTAAGCGCCGGATTAGGAAGATTCCACAGCAGATAAATGGCCGCCGACACAATCAACGCCGCCGCAAGCGCCGTCCTGATTGTGGGAAAAAACCTTTTAAGCTTCTCCCACGCCCGCCACCAGATACGCCCCGGCTCCGGCTCACGCTGTTCGGTCTTTGCAAGCACTGTCTCATAGACCTCGTCATAAGCCACATAACAGTCCCACAGATACCCGTAGCATCCCTCGTCCAAATCCAAGGCAAATTCCATCAGCTCACGTGAGCTTTTCTTTTCAAGCTCGCGGGCAAACAGCTCATGCACCAGCCCGTTGACCCGATTCATCAGCTCCTTTTCCTGTACCTGCCAGTAATAGTCAATCTCTGTAAAAAAGTAGTTGAACCGCACCCCCAGAGAATCATCCACTATGATATTCTCCTTGCGCAAAGCCTCATACAGAAAACACTCCGGCATATTCAACAGAAATATCTGGGCAAATATGTTTTTCATAATCTGCAGCCGTTCCCGCAGATTAAATTTGCCATCCTCCAACGCCTGCTGAAGCGTCCTGCCCTGAGCATAGTTGAAAATGACATAATATTTGCCGTCCGCATTAAAGCTGGCATGAAGATCCCGAAACGAAAGGCTGACGTTCTGCTTGGTCGTAACCATTATCAGCTTCCTGGCAATCTCCATGTCCCTTACACAGGCCACTGTATACAGCCCCTCCTCCCTGCGTTTCACATCGCAGGCAAGATACAGATCAATATTGCCGGAAACCGTGGTCTTGATTTTGGAAATCAGCTCATACTGCATATCCTGAAACTTAATTATCATATGCCTCACTCTTTCTGCCGCACCACCACAAAGGTAGACGCCTGCACCTTCGGATAAGTCACGCTGGAAACCATAATATGATAAATCCCTGCCGTCTCCGGCGCAGTATATTTTCCGTTCTTGTCAATGACGCCGCCCTCAGCATCTCTCACCGTCCATTTCAGCCTCTCATCCGTGAAGCCCTCAAGAACGGCGGTAAATACAACGCTCTCCCCAACGAATACATTGGGGTTATCCGGCTGGATGAAAATATGCTTCTTCTTGGCAGACTCCGGCCTGCGTATCTCATTGCGAAGGGCCGTCCAGTGAACCCGCACCTGCTTCGCATCATCATTTCTTAAGACCTTAAGCCCAATCTCAAACGTCCCCTCCGACGGCATCAGCTTCGCCCCCAGAGAGCCCACGAACCCGTGGCTGCTCTCAAACAAAGACGCGTCCCCGAACATCATCTGGGCGTCGTCCTCAAAGCCGTCGTCCACCTCATAACCAAGCATAATCGTAACCGAACCAAATCCCAGACCATGGACAATCTCATCCGAATACAGCACCTCTCCCCCACGGGTATTTCCAAGCTCAAACACCATCTCTCCATAGGCCGCCCTTAGAGGCTTTTCCTCGCTCTGAATCTTCTGATTCTCAATCTCCTGCCGTTTATCCTCCATAAGCCGCCTTACATCCTCGGACAGCTTTCCAATCATGGCGGACGCAATCTCACAGTGCATAATCTTCTGGTCAAAGGGAAGCGGCTCAATCCTCTCAATCAGGCAGACGTCGCCCGCCCGAACCACAAAAATCTTCGCCAGATAAATCCCCTGCTGAAACGTATTTCCTGTAATAAAATCCATGGCGGTCCTGTAATACTCTGCCTGCATCGCTTCATATATGTCCATACCGCCCACATAGGCCCGGCTCACGCATTGCCTTGCGCCTGTATACTCCCTGCCGCCTGCCAGAAGTTTAAAACTTCCCTCCACCAGAGAAGCCTCTGCCTGTACATCCAAAACGCCCGCCGCCTTAAGCGGAATCTCAAGCCGGTAATTCTTATCCTTGACGCCGTCCTCATCTCCAAAGCGGACATGCACCCGATTTCCTTCCCCACTGGTAAGAAAAGCCAGTTCTAACTCATACTCAAAGGAAAACTCCTGCTGTCCCGAATGTTCAATCTCAATTCTTAAGACCGCCTCTTTCCCTGCCTCCAGAAATTTTGGCATCACTTGGGACACGCGGATTCCCTGCCCATGATAGACCTCGCACCGTTCCTCATAGAAACTCGCAGGAGTACAAATCTCCCTCTCCGGTTCTTCCTGGGTTACATAAAGGCGGTATCCCTCTTTATACTTATTGAACTCACTTCCGTTCTTTCCCGACGTCCCCGCCACGTTATGCATAAGCTCTGCAGCCTCCTCGCGGTACTCCAGGCAAAGATAGTAAAATCCCGTATCCTCTCCGCCGCCGTATCCGTCCAATTCCGACACTTTTCGGATGGCTGGTTCGTCCAGCACAATCTCACGCCCTGCAAAATCCAGGGCAAGACCTCTCTCCACGGAAATGCTCTCGTCATCCACCTCCACGACCCCAAGCCCGCAGACTACGCCAGCGCCAAAAAGGAAACGGTTGATGGTCCTGCGCTTATCATTAAAATATTTCTGCTCTGTCTCAAAGTCCTCCACAGACAAAAGCTTCCCATAAAAATAACGGTTTCTCTCAAATGGAAAGCTCTTTAAGTTCTTCATATCTATCATTCCTCCTTTGCCTTGGCTTCTGCCTCGCCCACGATAGACGGGATGGCAGATACTCCGTTCAGATTCGCACGCTCGTAAGTCACAAGCATGCTGTTTACCCCCGCGTACACATTCTGCCCCAGGTAAATCCCCGGACGCAGGATGACCAGATGCACCCTGATATGCGCAGGCTTCATATCCTCAATCATTCTTTTCAAAGCATGCTGCTCTCGAAGGGAGGAGACTGCCTGCTCACGTACAAACACACTCACCTCATAGGGTCCATACGCATACGATTTTCTCAGACAACGGTAAGCAACAGGATTTTTCCTGTAACGCTCAATATCTGAATACTCCAGAAAGAAAGGTCGCTCTCCCGTAAATGTCCCTACCATATACTCCATATACTCTCTGGTTCCGCGAATCAGGTTCTTCTTCACAATTCCCTGAAGCAGAAGCCTTAATTTATCCTCCTGCCACAGATGTGCATTAGAAACTCCCACCCATTTTGCAAGCCAATGTAAAAATTCCGGCAAAGCTGCAATAGGGTCAAGCTGCCTTTTTGAATCCCCGATCTTCTCGTCAAGATCCTGGTAGACCGACTCGAACAGTCCGAGAAACCTGCCCAGGAAATCCTCCCTTCCCCCTGTCTGGTAGATTGCCGGCATATAGGAAAGAAAATTTCGGTTACCGGCATAGATCTTCATATGACTGATCTCAGGAAGAAACCCCGCCTGGCAGAATAACTGCACCTCTATCCACAGATACCTCCCCCTGGCGTGATACAAAAGGATATCCGAGGGATTCTGTACGATATGCGCCAGATATGGCTCCATTACCCTACGCTTCTTCTCAATGGGAACCTCTGTATCGCGAATCAGCTCCTCCCACAGCCGGATACGTCCATCCACTGCAACCCTATCTCTGTCGCAGCAGTAGATATAAAACTTGATGGAATCATCCCCATAATCCTCGCTTTGAATCACCGCCCTGTGCCACTGGTTTTCTTCCTCCCCGCTGTCAAGCAGACGCGAAATGAAGGTTCCGTTTTGAGACTCCCCTTCCATTAGGGCAATTCCCTTTGGGGTAATCTGAATCCCGTTCCTGTATCCGGATTCATAATCCTTTCTTTTATTGAATACGAAATATCTAAGCTGATCCACTTTATCGCCTCACTTCTATATCTCAGTTTCCCCTGCCGTAAAAATCCGGATATCCGTCTCCTTCAAATACGGCAGCCCGTTGGGAGGAAGCTTAACGTCCCCGTTCACAAGATGGCGGTATCCCCGTCCCTGCGCCTCCACGGACACGGACCTTGCCTGCCACACACAGGGCAGCATATCAATAATTCCATACAACACGCTGCCGGACACCGGCTTTCCAATCTCCCACGACTGGTCGTCCACGTAAGCCCTCACAGCCTCCTCAATCATCGCCTCCGCATCGGTAAACTGAGGCCGAATCACAATCTCTGCAAAAACAGCAATGCCTACAAACTCTGGATTTAAAAGCCTTATGGAGGTACCGAGCAGCTTTCTTTGTTCAAGCATCTGCTCAAGATTTTTCCTGTATGGGAGACTGAGCCGCGTATCTAATTTCCTGTAACTTAAGGGACGTACCACAATCGCAATCTCGTTTTCCCGAAGGGAACCTCGCTCCTTCCCATCTGCCGTTACAGGAACCACCTTGCAGTCCTTAATCAAAAGCCCCGGCGTTTGGCGGACAAGCTTTTCATAGTCAGAATACGTAACACCCCTGTTAATCTTCTTCAGTTCACGTCGCAGGCGTTTATAACACGCCTCCACAGTCTCATTGTCCCTTCCTCCGTAAGTCTCGCGGTATTGGCGGACAAGAAGCGTCGGATATTCCTCACATTTCCGAATCCTCCCCGCCTTGATGTTGCCCGCCTGCCCGCTGCTCACCCGAAGACGCAGCAGACGAATCTCCCCGTCCGGCGCCATCCCGTTTTCGCAATTACCAAACAACAGCCTGTTCTGTGCAATCTCCAGAACATACGCCATATCCTCAGGCGTACAGTCGTCGAAATCCTCCACCCTCCGAAATGGATAAAATCTCCCGTCCTGCCTGTCACAGACCATAAGCTCGAACTCATCATACAGCAGATTCGGAATATCCAGACGGTACTCCTGGTTCGCATATCCCTTGCCTACGCCGACCAGCCGCTTGGAAAAGAACTCCTTCTCATAGGCGGCAAGGCGGCAAGTTGGACAAGCCTCCCCTTCCGTCTGCCAGAAAAAAGAGATGATGACGTCACCGTCGGGCGCCAATTCCTTCCCCGCCACTGTAACCGGAATAAAACCGTCGTCTTTTCTGACATATAGCTCTGTCTGCCCGACTTTTGCAAGATACATCCCACTTTTAACCGAATACTTTCCTTCCTCCCCCTGGGAAACAACCGCATCTGCTTCAAAATCCTCATAATCACAGTAGGAATGATGCTGCCGCACCTCAATCTCATTAAAATATATATTTTGAATCAAAGGCGCCACATCATAATCATTTCTCATGAGGGTCACGCGAATCTGCCATGCCCCATACTCCTTATCCAACGCCATTTCCTTCGGTAAATGAAAGCCAATTCTTCCGTTCTGCAATAAACCATAGGTGGTATCAAAATCAACAGGCAACTCCTCCCACCCGTTCTTGGACTGATATTCCCACTTAAGCTCTGAGAGGGGAATAAAATCTTTGCAGATGGGATTGCGGGTCACTTCATAGTCCGTTCGTATATGGAAATAAACCACGGTCTGCCCTCTGGTATCAAAAGGCCGGTCCAGCACAAAGCAGCATCGGTTCCCCGCCTGGGGCTCCTCCCCGAAGGGATAAAGGCGCATCCGTTTTTCCAGGTCGTTGCCGATGTTGAAATACTGCTTCGGCACCTCCCCGTTCAGGATGTAGGCTCCGATTAGCCTGACCGGATGGGGCACTTCTTTCTTAAGCGTCTCAAATATCATATTTTCGGCAAAGAAACGAGTCCCTCTAAGAAGCGCAAACTGGCTGCCGGACAAGCCTGCCGGCGCCTCCACGCTCACAGCTCCGCAGGCGGCCTTCGCATGAAGCATGCTAATTCCCACAAGCTTCAGATATTTCTGCCGTTTCCATCCGCCAATCTGGCTGATATGGTACTGCTGAATCTCCCCAAGCCAGGAGAGCAGGCTAATCAGCGTCATCCCAGGGTCAGACTGGTTATAGTTGGTCCAGTCCGGACATTTTGCCGGTATCCGAAAAATCGCATCTGCCTCTATCTCTTGGTAAGATTTGTCATCCAGCTTCAAATCATAGAACATTTCCTATCCACCCTTATCCCTAATCTATCGAAAATCTGCCACCACTTCATGAAAGCCGCTTTTAGGCAGCCGGTAAAATGGCAGCAGCCGTTCTTCATTGACCTCATACTCCGTAAACCGTCCGCTTCTGTACTTACGCAGGGACAACTGACTGATATATTTCACACCTTCCACCTGCTTCAATGCATGAATGATCTGGTTCTTATTTGGAAGCACGCCAATCTCCCATCCGTCCCCGTAGAAATTACCGTGAAGCGCATTAAGGAAACGCTCTAACTCCTGCCGCACCCGTTTTGTAGCTGCAAAAATCTCCCCCTCCTCCATAAGCTCTAAGACCACCTTCACATCCATCCGTATCAGCTCTGGCTTCACGATATGGAACCGTCCCAGGTTGACGATATTCTGGTCCATATGCGTTGACAGATAATGATAGATTCTCCTGCGTGTACGTTCAAAGCTGTAAGCGCTCTCCCCGTAATCGGCGGGAAGCACCACAAGGGTCACAGCCCCGTCCTGCCTTTTGCCGTTTTCGTCATAACCCGCAAAACATTTCACCTTACGGATGTCCCGCGCCGCCTCCCGCGCCATATCCTCATAATCCTCGGCGGAAACGCATCTCCTGCCATGGCGCAAAAGATTGGCATTTCTGGCCACCGACGCCATCACATCCTCGCCGTCAAGCCCGCACACCGTCGCCATAGGATTAAACACCGTATTGATGAAGCCAATGGTCCTATCAAGCCTGTCGATGCCGCCGGAGAGTACGTTTCCTTTTGCCCCCTGACAATGAGTGTACCGCACATGGATTTCAATCTCGTTCAACTCATTAGGCTTTGCGCTTCCTATGTATTTGGGTAATGTGATTCTTCCCTCACGCCAGCTTGCCGTATACTCCTTCCTGTCTCCATTGTCCGAGGCAAGCTCCTCCACCTCTGTCCACAACTCCCACTTTTCCTCAAGGCTATGCCGGTAATCCGGCCTTTCCAACACACGTACCTCAAGACTTGAGAGGTCGCCATAGGCAAGCCGTATCTCCTTTTCCTCTGCCCTTGGCGCAAGAGAGAACGCCTCCTCTACCGTCTCCACTCCAAGGATACTGGTAGCGTTGGGGTAAATGCCTTCAATCTTAGGTTTTACCTCCTGACTCTGCCCGTCCCCTTCACTGAGCCGAAGCCAGTACAGGTCCTCCCCAAACAGCTCGCCTTTCCTACTGTCATTACGGCCATACCAGGAAATCAGCCCTGTATGGGCGAAGCCCTCCGTCCCGTCGGCAGGATGCATTTCTCTCCACCCCTCCTCTGACAGATACTCCCATCTAAGCCCTGTAAGATTTCCCCGCACCGTATCATGCATGACAAACAAAAGCTTCAAAGGCCCTCCCACAGGAGGCTGTGCAAATCCAAAATACAAGGTCTTTCGTTCCTCCGTCCTTGCCTCACAGGCTGGAAATGCAAAGCCGGCGCGCTGCATCTCCTTTTCACCGTGAACCGCCGACTCCATATTATTCTCCCTGAACATCATCAGGGGCTTAATCGGATGTTCAAAATAACTGTAACTCAAGGAAAAATTCCCCGCCACAGGCGCAATGTACGCCCCTCTTGTCTTGAAGGCGTTATTCATCCGGATAATCCTTGCACGGATACAGTAATTCTCCGCCGAACTCACAAGCGCGCGCTGAATATCCGCCGGACAGGTAAACTCCATCTTCCTTCGCACGCCCCGAAGCTCTTTGTCAACCGCAAACACATCCCTGTACTCTCCGGATACCGGAAGCCTTTTCCACCCGTAGCCATTGTAATACTCCCAGATAACCTCACGGATGGTAATATCATACTCCTCCTCCGGTACAAACTCCTTCTTCCGCATAATCCGTTTCCATGAAATCTTCATACCAGAGGCTGCCTCCTCGATAGGGATTCTGACAAAATCCAGGTCAAACTCCATACGGACTCGCGCGCCTGCCTTGCCGAAAATCTCTCCGTTTCCGATATAACATTCATCATACACAGACGGCCTCTCCCCAAATGCCAGAAATTCCTCCACCTCCTGGTCAGTCCCGTTTACATTGATGAATTCCGGTCTCTGCCCCAGACATTGTGTTCCGACGCTAACCTCACGGAAATAAATGCCGGAGAAGAAATCCGCATCCAGTATCTCTGCCGAGAGCACATACATAGAGCCATATTCCTCCACAGGAGAAAGCCCTGCTTCTCTCCCCTGTAATTGGAAACATAGACTGCCATTTTCATAAGTGTACTCTGTGATATCCCAAAATCCCTCCTCTGTCCCATAGCGGAAACGAATCCGCGACGAATCCAGAAGCGCCTCCTTAAGATCCTCCTCTTTCCTTCCGCCCTCCGGCACAAAGGAAAGCCTGACATCCGCATAGCTTGTAATCTCAAGCTCTTGCCCGAAGCAAAAGAACAATAGATGTCTCTGAAGATTCTGTACTCCGTCCTTGAACAGAAAGAAGGAGGCTTCGGAATCCCTCTGCCTGCAAAACAGCTCATAGATTTCATCCTCCTTGGGCTTAGCAAGAAAGATCCGTTCAATATCCATGGTCCGGACCAGAACCTCCTCCTGCGTCTCAAACACAAGCTGTTCATCCTCTCCCTGACCAAACAGCGTCGTCCCCTTAGGCACCTCCGCCTCGCTGACGAGCCCCTCCGGCAAAGCGAAAACCACAAACCCTTCTGCCGGACTGGCCGGATAGAGCTTTGCATTTACCCCGTCAAAAAAAGAAAACAGATCTCCCGCCACGGACATATTAAATTTTTTTATATTGTCATACATCATATCGGCAAAAATGGACACCAGCGCCGTCCCTGCATCCGGCTTCTCCTCGTCGTACCTCCATTCCGGTACATACTGCTTCGCACAGCTTCTCATATAGCCGATAATGTCCTCCTTCGACATTTTCTCCATCTGCGGAATATCCATAACAAACTACTCTCCTTCATTGATATAAAACGGGTACACCAGATTATACTGGTTATTGGTCGCCCGTACCACGTAGTTTACCTGAATCGTCAGTATTCCCTGGTCAATCCGTTCGTCGCTGACCTTAGCCTCAATCTCCGTAATCCTCGGCTCCCATCGAATCAACGCGCGCTCAATCTCCGATTTCATAGAATAAAGCGTGGTGTAATCCGCCGTCTCGAACGCATACTCTTGTATTCCGCAGCCGAAATCCGGATGCATAGGCAGTTCTCCCTTCCTGGTTCCGATAATGATACGCACAGCCTCGCGGATGCTGTCCTCATTGGAGGACATCTGAATCCGCCCCGTAGCGCCGTCAATCCCCACAGGAAATTTCCATCCCGTTCCAAGAAATGCCTTCACGCCTCCCATTTCTTCCATAACTGACCGCCTCCTAATTAATCTTCACCATACTGCCCTTAAGCTGTGCCATTCCTGATGCCTGAAGCCCCAGCTCACCGTCCGCCTTCACCTTCACGCTGCTTCCTGTCAGGGACGTGCTCTGTCCGCTAAGCTTAAGGCTCTGCTGGGCATCCAACTGAACGGTGCCGCAGGCCACCTTCACCGTATTGGCATCTGCCTTCACCACTTCCTTTGTCCCAATCACCAGAGAAATCTCCTTCTTTGCTTTCACAGTCACGGCGCCGTTCTTACAGTCCATGGACAGGCTGTTATCCTTCCCCTTGTCTTGTATGAAAACAGCTTCCTTCTCGTCATCCAGAAGAATCTCCAGACCCTTAGGCGTATTGACTATAATCTTCTCCTTATCCTTCGTCTCCGTAAACGTAATCTTATGCCCGCCCTTGGTGATAACCGTTTTCGTCTCGTTTTTCTCATCCGCAGCACCCTCCGGCAGCTTGTCCTTGCCGTTCCACAGACATCCAAGCACCACAGGCATATTCATGTTGCCGTGGATGAAGCCCACCAGAACCTCTGTCCCAATCTCCGGCAGCCAGTAATTGCCGAAGCCGTTGCCACAGTATCCGGTCATGACCCGTACCCAGTCAGAAGTCTTCTTATCCTTCTCCCCCATCATGTACTCCACCTTAATCATGCCCTGATGTTCTTTATCCCAGATTTCCTTCACAATCGCATTCAACAGCCCCGGCGCCGTTATCTCCGGATAAGTCTTATCCTCTGATTTGTTATCCAGCAGCTCATCATAAAAATTCAACGTGTCCAGCCTCCCACTTCAAAAGTCGTCCGATAACCGTCGCTTCCAAAAGAATGTTTTGCCTCCATGATGTCATAGGTTCCGTCAATCAGTTTAGCGTCGCCCTTCTTAATCTTCACACGCCCGCCTGCCTGAATTTCTGGAACTCCGATACACACCCCTGTTGCCTGCCGCGCCTGCTTCTTCATCTCATCCGCCTTGTGCTCGGCAACCTTCTTCGCGTCGCTGTTATCCTCCACGGCGGCGTCCATCTGGGTATTCTCACTCTGTACCAACGATTTCTGGCTGTCGTCCGACTTCACCTTTACCTCTGCAGATACCTCCTCCTTCTTGTCCGTATCCTGTCCCATAATCCTGATGACAGCGTCCTGAAAAGAAGCCCGCCTCTGAAATGAAATAAAATCCTGCCCCCACTCCATCTCCACGGTGGAAAACAGCTCTGCGTCTATCTTCTTAAAATAAAGCTTTCCGGCATGTACAAAAAAGTCTCTGTTTGCCTTCCGGCACAACTCCTCGGTAATGAACTCATAGTCATTGCCGTTCTGGATGATACACTCTCCCTCCAGCTTTTCCGTCGCATCCACATCTTTAGACTTATAGGCAGGTTTATATTTCTTCACCACCTCGTCAAACGCGTCGGAATAACTGGTTACTTTATGGGAAATATTGCTTTTCTTACTTCCCATCATCATTCTGCGGACATCCACGGCCGTCACTCGTACGGACGGGCTGTCTGACAGCTCATAGGTAATCTCATCCACATACCCGTAAAACATCGAGGTCAGGGACGACCCGTACCCCATCTCGATATCCACCAGCTCTCCCAGAATAAAATCCGATCTGACATCACCTACGAAGCTTCGCTTTTCCAAATCATATACACTGACAAGCTTAATCACAGCCGCGCTTGCCGCAGTCTGGGAGAGCGTTACCTCCACAGACTCAACGGCATATTCGCTGGCACCGATTACATCAAAGCCGCCAACCTTGACTTTCAGTGCAGGCACCATGAAATCCTTATATTTTGCCGCCAGACTTGACATAGTAACTTTTGCCATCTGTTATTCTCCCTCCAGCCTGGAATCTGCTATAAAGCGGGCAGCTTCACCACCTGCCCCGGTCTTACCTCCAAGGGATTCAGAATCCCATTTTCACGGGCAATCACCTTCCACATATCCGGATCGCCGTACTCCATATTGGCAATATCCCACAATCCCATCCCCTGACGAAGTGTGCGGTACTTGGTACGGTCCGGTGATTCAAAAGGAGACTTCCGTTTCGTGTCCTTAAGCGATATCAGGGATTTAAAGGTCAGACTCACCTTGGCGCGGACTGGCATCCCACTCTCGGTAAACATGGTGTAGGTGTGGTTCATCTTCGTCACCACTCCCTCGAAATTCAGCGACCCCCATCTGAAGGTCACCTTCGGAGGACGGTGCATACTCCCGTCAATGGAGGTTGCATCCGCAATCTGCTTCGTAATGTTTGAAACATCCGTGGACTGTTTAGGCGTACCGAAGGAGATTAGCGACGATGCTGCCGGCGGCACGTAAGTATCCAGAAAAAGGTTCAGCGACAATTCTGTTGCGTCTCCGGAAATATACTGGAGAATTGGCCCGTCAAGGCCAGGTATCTTTTTCTCGGAATAGCTCGCTCCGTCTGTCAACTGGTACTCGGAAGGGTTGAACAGCACTTCTATAATGCTCATCCCCACTTCTTTTTCAATTTCCAGCTTCGCCTTCGTAAGTCCCATAAAGAATCCTCCCCTTTATAAAAAATGTGGCGCGTTAGATTAATCCCCTGCGCAGCTTCTCTACGTGAAGCTCCTCGTAGAGCTGCCTCTTAACCTGGTCTGCCAAAGACCTCACATCCTGCCGCGCCTTTGCGGCCCCCTCAAGCCCCCTTAACTGCTTTTCTACTTCTGTGAGCTTTCTTCCAAGCTGCTCTTGGGCTGACTTGATCTGGGTATTCTCCTCCTGCAGACGCATCTCGGTTCTCTGGTGATCTTCTCTGGAGGTATCAGGGTTTTGAACGGTAAAGGCAAGCTCAGAGGCAGGATAACCTATCTGGAAAGCCCTTAGTTTTCTCTCTGGCAAAGCCTTGTCAGGCTCAGAAGCTTTATCCATAGAAGCAAACGCTTCAACCGGAATAACCATATCTGCCCCAGTGAGCTTTGTATTCAGAAGCTCTGTCTGACGACGTCCTGTCTCATATTGCCAAATACGCTGTGACAACTCCGGATATGTCAATACTGGCGGCTCCTGCTCCGTCCGTACTTGCTTCAAAACATCTGGATACGCCTTTTCCTCTCCGGCAGACAATTTTTTCTGGATACTTGTAATCTGTGTCAATTCTTCTACAAGAATTCTGTACTGCTCTTTATCCAGTCCATGAATATAACTGAGTAAATTCTGAACCTGAGGCTGCTTAAGCTGATCGCCCTTATGTAAAAGCCAACCGCTTCGCCCGGCATATCCATCCCTTACTTTTTTTATATCCTCACCCTCGTTGAGTTCAGATATTTTTTGCACTTCTGATGTCCCAGGTAATAAAGCCATGTGGTTGAGCTTATGTATCATCTGTTGAAGATAATCTCTGTCACTGTCCTTCTTACCTGTATATTCTAAATCTGCCGACTGAACGGAACCTGAAGCCTCATAAGCCTTCTTCCACTCCTGCCTATGCTCAGGCACGTCAGGCGCATCAAGCAATGCCTCTCCCCACTCCCCTGCCTTACTGCTCTGAATCTTTGTAACCTGTGATAATTCTTTTACCAGGACTCCATACTTCTCCTCGTCCAGAGTTTGGATATGATGAAGCAGATTCTGTATCATCGGCATTTCAATCTGACCTTCTGCATAGTCTAGCTGAACTAACTTCTCTGTATCTGATTCCAACGACAGCGTATGGTTAATCTGACTAATAAGCCGCCTTAGATTGCTCCGGTCTTTCGATATCTTTATCTGACGGAGGATTACCTCTGTCTGCGGTATCTCGTGATTTCTGTCCTCTGCTGATAACATGACTTCATTTATGCCGTCATTTAAGAAAATTCCGGACTCCTGGTTCTTGGCTTCTGATATCATTTCCTCATCCAACGAAGCGGCAGCCTTTGGATAAGACAATAGCGCCTTTCCCCATTCCCATAATCTTGACTTCTCCGCTATCTTAGTCCTGTTCATCTTTTCCGGCTCTTTTGCGGCCTCCTCCTTTCGTCCTCCGTCGTCGAAAGAAATCTTAGAAGCCTGGCCCATGACTCCTGATATGGGCACACCCTCCGAAGAACCTTGAGCTTTCGGATAAAATAAAAGCGTCTCTCCCCATTCCCACAACTTCTGATAAAAGTCCTTCTGCTCCGGCCCTCCTACTGCTTCCTCTCTCAAACCATCGCTATGAGACAACATACTCTGAACCTTTATAACCTGTGATAATTTTCTAACCAAAACCCCATACTGTTTTTCGTCCAGAGTTTGGATATAGCGAAGCAGATTTTGAACCGTCGGCGTTTCGGCCTGACCTTCTGCATAGTCTAGCTGAGATATCTCCTCTATATCCGCTTCCACCGACAGCACATGGGTGATTTGATTGATCAACTGTCTAAGATTATTCCGGTCTTTGGATATCTCTATCTGGCGGCGTATTATATCGTTCTGCGACCTCTCGTCTATTGTTGTCGTATCTAAAGATGCGGCGGTCTTTGGATAAAACAATAACGCCCCTGCCCATTCCCACAACCTCTGAGGCGACGCCTCGTCTCTCTTAGTCCTGTCCGGCAGGGATACCTCCTGGTTCTCTGACTCTGTCGCAGACTGCCCTGCTTCTTCATCCGTCCCCTCCGAAAAAGACAGCGTCCGCTGAAGACGCATAACTTCAGAAAGCTCCTCTTCCCTGTCTCTTTGCTCCTCACCTTGAAGCCCCTGAGATATAGAGAACTCTCTCAGCGCATCAATAATGTATATTATTTTCTCCTCAGATATGGGTTCTTTTTTTTCATCCAAAAATGCCATATCCACATCCATCAAGGCTTCTCCCCACTCCCACAATTCTTGAACGGACACATCCTCAAGCCTTGTAGTTTCAGGCAAGAACCGCCCCTTTACAGTTTCCGGTTCTGCAGCCTGTAAAGACGTACCAACCTGATACCAGATATGGATAACGTCGGCCAGATTTCTGATGAATTCTGTCCGCTTATCTTCACTGAGCTCAAAGAGCTGCTCTAACATCTCACGGCTTCTTTGCTCCTTCAGGGGATCTTGCAAATCATTCTCTCTCCATTCCACAGAAAATGCTTCCAGCCCCTGCCCCTTCATCTCCATCTGCCGATTAATTTCCTTAAACAACAAATCCAATTTATCATTCTGCTGTTCTGGGAATGAATTTAGAAGCTTAATAAACATTCTGCCATATTCACAGATATTTTTAAGCTCCTCCTGGCTCATTTCTCCCTGACGCTGCTTCCGATACCTTTCTTCCACAAGCCATATTATGTCCTCCTGGCTTTGTGGTACAGCTCTCACTGAATCAAGCGACTTATAACGCTGCCTCTTATCCTTCTGTGAAACAACATCTTCTAAATTAAGAGCCTCCTGATACAACTCTCGGTACGTCTCAAACGCCAAAACCTCCCGCCGTTTTATCCTCTCCTTCTGATCAAAAAGCCGACGCTGTACATCCTCCATCATCTGCATAATATCGGATAAGCGATACGTCTTTTCTTCCGAAAGCTTCTCCATATCATCCGGCATCCGATAGAAGTTTTCATTGTTTATAAAAGAAGCCTGTTCAAAGAACCCTCTGACAACCTCACGCTCATACCGCTTTTGAACCTCTGAAAATTTCTCTCTGAAAATACTGTCTGCCTGCCCATCTCCAAAGTCTACGACAAGACTGCCCTCCTGCTGTGCCAGTCCTTCCATCTGTAACCATAAGCGGCGGATTTCCTCCTCCCCCATTACGTCTATATATTGAAGCATGAACTCCTTAGACTCTGCCATATTGTCAAGCTTTTTGGCCAAAAGCCCATATTCCCTTTCTGTCATAGCAAGAAGCAATTCCTTCTCCAACGTCCGAGCCGTCTGCGCAGAATATTCTGTCAGAAAATTCTCCATATCAGAACAAAAAGCAGAACACAGCCGATATTCCTTCCACTGTCTCTCAATCGTCTGATTCTCTTTCTGCCAACTTTTAAAACGCCTGCCGTCCTCCTCCGCCTGTCTAAGTAAGGTTATGGTTCTGCTCACATTCCGATACAGCGTCAGGTTACAGCATCTCAACTGTGTGAGAAAACATTTTTCCAAACGCCGCAGATTATTTTCCATAGGCTTTTGCCCTGCTATCGTTTTCACAGGAGAACCTGAAAGCCCTGCCCGTATCATCCTATTGTGCAGCACAAGCTTGACCAGCAGTTGGACCCGACGAACCTGCCCCGTCTCCTGTCCGTCCTTTTCGCCCAGATAGATTAACTGGATGCGCTCATACTCCGCCGAAGCCGACGGGACATACTTGTCCCACAACTGTTGTAATAAATCCTGTCTGATATGCAGCCGTACTTTTCTTGAAAATGGTTCTCGAAGCCTTAACATTGCACTCACCTTATAATCCAATCTTATTGATTGTCTCCGTCAACCCATTGTGGGAAATCTCAATCTTTTTAATCAGCAGCCCACTGTTGGTCGCATCCAGAGTATCAATCTCCCACTTGGTCACGATTCCCCAATTTGCCTGATAAGTGGCAGTAGGAACCATACCCGAATCCGACATGACCATAATGATAATTCCCTTGGTAAGCTCATATCCCGCCGTCAGGGTAGTTCGGGTAAGCTCTCCGCTGGCAATCCCGTATTCCAGCACCAGTTTATCCATAGACTGTCTGGGCTTCGGCAAATAATGAACCCTGTCATTCACCCCGCCCTCCACCACAGTCTCGAACTCCATGGTGGCAGAGATATTCGACACTTTTGAGAAGCCCAGGGGCATACCGTTTAAAATTACCTTAAATTTTGTACTTTTCGCAAGATTATCCTGCATTGACATGTTATTTCACCACTCTATCTACCGCATCTTCGTTTAAATCTTAAAAATGTCATTCTTCGGCGGCTCACGGCTAATCTTCCTGTTGATTTCGGAAATCTCTTTGCACCAGCGAATTCGCTCGCTATGGGTGAGATTCATCACCTCGTCCCTGCTCCAATGCACATAATAGGCCACAAACGCCGCTTCCTCGTAGATTTTGTCCGCCGGATACAAATTTATAGTCCGGCTTCCATAAAATTTATCGGTACAGTAATCTCCTCCCCACAGTGGGGGCAAACGGTACGGTAGACGGGAACCTCCGCCTGATTTATGCGTTCATAAAGATCCTGAAGATATGCCAGATCCGGCGTATAAAGTCCTTCGATTACCTTTGTATCCACAGCCGGCATTGTCCCCAGGCTCGTGATTACACGGGAAAGAAGGATCACCACAAGATATCCGGGATTCTGCTGCACCCTTGGATCACGGAGAGGTATAATCTCGTCCGCCGCTGTCGCCAGACGCATTTTTCCTTCCTTGTGGAGATTGCCGTCCCTGTCCATATAACCCTTAGGCAGTACAAAAGAAAATTCTGTTTCAAACATCCGTCTTTTACCCTTACTTTCCGGCCCTGCCTGCGGTACAACCTATGCCGCAGGCAAAGCCATGTTACTTTAACATTAACAATTCTGATTCTGCTTTATCTCTATGAAACTCTCGTCATTCCCTCGTGGGCAATCTCAAGAGTCTCAATGGCAACCTCTGAAGCAGTCGCATTGAAATCCGGCGCCGTATACTTCGCCGGCCATGCATTGATTACCTGCCAGGAGGCAGTCGCAGTCTCCGTCTCATCCAGAATCGTAATGGTAATCGTCTTGCGCTCTACCTCGCCTTCCACGCCTGCGATCATCCACTCATACATCACCATGGAATCCGCAACGCCCTGCTTCAACGTAATATTTCCATACTTTTTAAGGCCAGGGAGTTTCATAGGCGTCTGCACCATGTCGCCCTCACGGTACTCGATTACGTCAATCGACGCGTCGAAGCCGGATGCCTCAGAGAAGCCTCCTGCCTCCAGGCCGTCAATTTCTACCTTATATCTAAACTTTCCATATGGAGTACTTGCCATCTCCTCACTACACTCCTTTCTGACTAATTATTTTTAGATCGCGTTTACATAGAATCGCCCGTCTTCTGTGAAATCCTGAAGATTACAAATTCAGCCGGTTTAACCGGTGCAATACCAATCACGCAGATTAGTCTTCCATTATCAATATCATCCTGGCTCATGGTATTTCTGCCGCAGTTGACGAAAAATGCCTCTGACGGCGCCGAGCCTGCCAGCGCGCCTGACCTCCAAAGTCCTGTCAAAAATACGTCTATCGTCCGTTTCACACGTACCCACAGAACCTCGTCGTTGGGCTCAAACACAGCCCAGTTGGTGTTCGCCTTGATGCTCTCCTCAATGAAGATAAACAGACGGCGGACGTTGATATACTTCCAGCTTGGGTCGCTGCTGGCCGTACGCGCCCCCCAGACACGGATTCCCTGTCCTGGGAATGAACGGATTAAGTTTACTCCCTTCGGGTTTAAGATGTCCTGCTCGCCCTTGTTAAACTGACAGTCCAGACCAACGCAGGCCCGCACCGTCTCATTTGCCGGCGCCTTATGTACGCCTCTGGAATTGTCGCTTCGCGCGTAGATTCCAATCACAGAGCCGGACGGCGGAATCGCCATGTTCTTCTTATCCAGCGGGTCGAAAACCTCAAGCCACGGATGGTACATAGCGGCATAGTTGCTGTCAACAATCTCCCTGTGGCCGATGATGTCGTCCATCTTCTTTGCGTTTCTCGGCATATCAAGAACCGCAAACCGACTGGCCAGGTTCTCACAGTGGGCAACCAGCATCAACTGCACATTGGGGTCTACCACGCCCGGAACCGCCATGATGGATACCGTATCATTATCCAGAAATGACTGGATACCGGTACGTTTGCCCGCGCCCTTATCCACACCGATAAAATCTGCCGCGCTGATATTGGACACAGAGCCGTTACTGCCGCCCTTTAATGGGATAACGCAGAACGCCTTCTCCGGATCCTCTCCGGCAATCTCATCAAACGGAGACATTACCTCAGCCTTCCTGCTGCCGATATAATTAACAATAATCAGGTCTGACTTTGCAGTCTTCTTCTCAACGTAGTTGGGTATGTTCACGTTAAAGGACAGGTTCTCGTAGAACTCTACAATGTCGTCGTACTTCACCTCCAGATTAAACTCACAGGTAGAAATCACCTTGGTTGGAAGCAGGTTCTTGTCCACAACATCCTGTTCAAATTCCTTCTCAAATACAATGATATTGTCCTGACTCTTTACGACACGGTTGTATACTACGTTTGTCATGTCCTTATATACAACCACGTCCCCCTCATTGAAGCCCACAGAGCTTTTTACCGAATACTGCTTGCCGTCTGCCGTCTCAAGTTCTTCTAAGATCTGTGTCTTCGCCTTGCTCGCAGGCGTTACGACAACGCTCATGCTGTTGCCCCACATTCCCGGATTCTTCGCCCGCACCCGAAGAACCGACTCCATTGCCGGAGTCTTTGCATGCGCCGGTCTTGCGTCGCTGGGAGCCACACGGGATATGAAACAGCGGGAGCCGCCGTTTACAAAGAAATGCTCTACGGCATAAGCCAGAAACCGATATTCCCCATACTCATTTTCAGAAAGATACCCGCCAAACTTCCTCTTAAAATCTGCAAAATTGGTTACAAGCTGCGGAACCCCTTCCGCCGGCCCTCTCTCCGCTAGTCCGATGAATCCGGCTGTACTTGTACCAACGCCTTCCATCGGTTTTCCGCCCGAATCAAATTCCTCTACATATACGCCTGGTGATAAATATTCAGCCATAATCTCCCAACATTAGCCGCATTTTATACTGCTAATGCCGGCTACCTCCTTTCCTGGTTAAAAACTTCACTTCTCTATGCAAGTATAAAACAGGACACTAAACAAACTTCTAAACAATTCGACAAATTATTATAAAAAATGCTATCAAGCTAAACCTGTCCCTCTGCACCGCAAATTTGGTGTAAAATCCTCATAATTGGTGTCTAAATCAGTATATATTTTTAAATAGTATATAATATTGGGCAAATTTTAAATAAGGACTGATCACAGATGAAGAATGAAAACAGCAAAATCCAAATACCAAACGTAGATAAAGGATATACGGAACGGACGGCAGACGCCCTTCTTTCATCTCTGCCGGAGAACATCATCCTCCTTAACGCAGGGGCGGGGTTTGGAAAAACGCAGGCTCTGGCAAACTACGTGCGGCGTTTCTCAGGGAAAAGCGCATGGTACAATATCAGTGATACAGACAATGATCTAATATCCTTTATTCAAAACTTTACGAAATCAGTCCAATACTCACTGGGCAATCCGGAAGAGGATTTTAACTTCTCCGTACCCCTTCTGGAAAATATTGATATTGTCATGGAGCAGCTCGTGGTATGGCTGGACGAAAGAATTGATTTCTTAAACATAATACTGGATGATTTTCAGGAGATTACGAATCCGGACATCTTCAATCTGATAGATATCTTAATCGAGACAATGGAACAGAAAATCCGCCTGTTTATCGTGGAAAAACGCTCTCTCCCCCCTTTTTTTGATAAATACACAAAAAACGGTCGCGCCGTGTGCATCGGAATGGAGGAGTTGAAATTCAAGCAGGAGGAAATCGCAGGGATGCTTGGGGATATAGGTGAAGACGCCGGACAATGTGCAAAATTAATCTATGACTGTACCGAAGGATGGCCTGTGGGAATCGCACAGATCATGCTGCAGTTGAAACAGAGAAAAAAAGGGTCTGTCGTAGAAATCCTGAAAGAAATCTGTGACAAGCTGGAGGTCTCCGACTATTTTATGACGCGGGTATATAAAATGCTGCCCTTCGATATCCAGACTTTTTTGAAGAAAACGGCTGTGCTGGACTATATGACTCCCCCTATCTGCAACAAGGTGACAGCGATTTATAATTCAGAAAGTATGCTTCGCTATCTTGTCAGTGAAAAACTGTTTGTCCAAACACTGGGGGAGGGAAGCAGCCTGTACCGCTACCACTCTATTTTTCAGAGATTCCTGCTGTCCCAGGCGACTGTTGAAGAACAGCAGGAGGCCCTTCGGTCTGCCGCTTATTTTCTTTTAAAGACCAACGACAAGATTCAGGCGGCGGAGTACGCCTGCCGTGGAAATGCGTCTGACATTGTCCAGGCAGTCATCGAGGTCTCCGGAGATTCCATGCTGGAGGAACGGCTTTACGGAACTCTTGAAAGGTGGTTTTCTCTGCTGGAGGCAAACCGCTGCGAGCTGACGCCAAAGGCAAGGTTTATCTACGGGAAATACTTAATGACCCTTGGGCATGTTACAGAGGCAAACAAGCAGATCGCACAGGCAGGAAAAGATTTTTACGAAGCAAACCGGATACAGGATTATAAGAAAGTTCTGCTTTTTGCGGCAGCGGCCAAGCGAAGGGCAGGAGAACTTCTGCAGGCGGACGTATATCTGAAGCAGGCGAAGCAGGATGGAGAAATGGTCTGGAACGAGACTTTAGAGGCAATATTGACTGAGCAGGTCAAGATTAAGTGCTGCATGCACCAGCTTGAGGAGGCTCTCCTGCCGATTAATGAACAAATCAAAAAAGGGGTGCGTTTTCAAGAGGATACGTTTTTACATACCGCCTGGCAGGTACTTATAATACTGACCCAGACGCAGCCTTCAGCGCCTGCTTTAGAGCAAACTCCTAAGATTGAGTATATCCCCGATGGATTTCTTCTGCGCAACTGTATCCTTGCAGAGAACATGAAGTCAGCCTACCAGTCCGCCGATTACCAAACCGCAGAACGAAACGCACAGAAAATCATTCAAAACTCGGACTACGAGACATTACAGACTGCGGTTGCCTGGGAAATGCTTGCCGTCCTGTCCTGGGATGAAGGGAATTACCGCAAAGCATTCGAACAATCCCGCACAGGAAATACTTTTTTTACAGAAAAATAAGATAGGGCTTCTGGACCTCTCCTCCAAGCACAGGCAAATTTTGACGGAGATACATTCCATCCACAGGAATACTGTGGACTCCCGCCATCTTATTTCCCTAAAGGAGGATCGTCCAAACAAAAGTCAGAAAGAAACCGGAAAACTCCGAATACAATGTCTGGACGGATTCTGTGTATTCCTGCCTGACAAAGACGGTAAAGAGATGAAATGGCGCACCAAGAAGGCGCGGGAATTATTCGCATACCTGTTCCACCTTCAGGGAAACAGCGTTTCCCGCGAAGTCCTAATCGAGCTTTTATGGCCGGAATCCGGAATGAAAAGCGCTATTGCTTTGTTTCATACTACCCTTTACAGCATCCGTCAGTCATTTGTTCCGGAAGGGCTGGACGAATTGATTTCCTATGAAAACAAAAAATATTCTTTAAATATGCAGCTTGTAGCTTCTGACCTGACACAGTTAAATGCGTATATGAAAGATTTATCGGCGTGTGAGAATAACCCCGAACAGATCATAAAGCTTTATACTGGAAGTTATATGGGAAACAGCGGTTATCTGTGGTCCTACGGTATGGCAAAGGAGTTGGAAAATCAATATCTTACCATACTTCGCTCTGGCGCCGCCAAAAGAACCGCCCAGAACCGGCACGAAGCCGCAGTTGTGTTTTTCCAGAGAATCCTAGAGGCAGACCCTTATAATGAGGACATTGTAAGGCAGCTCATTATCAGTTTATATAAAAGCGGAAAACAGGCCGAGGCAAAGCAGCAGTACGACCGGATACAGAAGTTATACCAGGAAGACCTGGAGTTGGATTTCACCAGCAGTTTTCAGGAGATTGTGGCTCATGTTTGATTTGAAACCGGACAAATATTTATTATATATGAATTACCAGGAATTTCTGGAGGATTTGGTGAGATGGGGAGACGCATCACGTAAAAAGCAGGACGGATTTCACCCCTTGAAAGCATTTCAGAATTTACTTCAAAAAGCCGCCAAAAGCGCTGACCATGAAGTATTTTCTCCTTTTCTCTATCTGTCGCTTTCCGCGCGTTTGGAGAGGGAGGATATGATGCTGTTGGCAGCGGCGCTGTATACAGGACTATGCGGAGAGGATTTAAGTCCTGCCTTGTGGAACGCCTTCTGCGCAGAAGCAGAATGGTATTATCATTCCTCCTGCCTCTTGTACGAAAAGGAGTGGGATGAGAGAGGCATTCTCTCCCAAATTAGGATTTCTCCCCGTCTCTTTTCATTTTTGTGCGGAATCATACCAGACCTTCGGCATATTGCCGGCATGGACTGGTATCATTTGGCGGGGGCTGCGCTTCCCTTCCTTGGCTCAGGCATCCGTCTATATCCAAGGATTGAGAAATGCCTTCACAAAATTTCGGGCAAAAAACTGATATATATTAAGGGTCAAAAGGGCTGCGGAAGGAAGCTGAACTACGCTTATCTTGCCGCCCAGTCACACAGAAGCCTTGCCGTGATTCCCTACGAGACGCTTAAGACGGAAAATCAGCTTCGGGAAATGCGTCTGGAATGTCTGCTGCACCACGCAATGTACGTAATCGAACTGACAGATGAGTCAGAAGATCTGGCTCCCCTCCTTCACTGGCTTAAGGATGAGGAAACCATTTTCCTTCTGGGCGGACGTCGTGAAATCACTCTGCCCCATTCCCTTTTGCGGCAATATCTTCCTTTTTCCATCCATACAGAGGAGGTCCTTGGCGACAAGGCATTATTCGAGAACCTGACCCTTGCGTATCCCTGGGAATGTGAAAAAGACCGGACAGATTTCCTCGGCAGGTATAATTTTCTCCCTGGCAAAATGGAAGAAATACTGGCGCTTGCCAGCTCATATTCTCTCAGTGATGGAAATGGACGTATTACTGCGGATTATCTGCGGCAAGCCGTTCTGCACGTTTCTTCTCACTCTTTGGATAAATATGCAAAAAAAATCAAGGGCGTTTATCGATTTCAGGATTTGATTCTCCCTAAACTACAAAAACAGCGCCTTTCCCACATCGTCAGTCGGGTTCGCAACCGGAAGCTCGTCTATGAAGAATGGGGGTTCCTTAAAAAATCAGCCTACGGCAACGGTATATCTATGATCTTCGCCGGACCGCCTGGCACGGGAAAAACCATGGCGGCACAGGTTATGGCAGCCGAGCTTGGAATGGAGCTCTACCGCGTAGAGCTGCCCTCCGTGGTGGACAAATACATTGGCGAAACGGAAAAGAAGCTGAACCGTATCTTTGGGGAGGCAGAGAAAAGCATGGCGATCCTCTTTTTTGACGAGGCGGATGTTCTATTTTCCAAACGAACCGAAATCAAGGAATCCAACGACAAATACAGCAATATGGAGATTGCGTTTCTGCTTCAGAAAATGGAGGAATATGAGGGTATCAGCATCCTTGCCACTAACTACCTGCAGAATTTTGACAGCGCATTTAGGCGGCGCATCAGCGATATTATAGATTTCCCGCTGCCTGACGCTGATTTGCGCAGGCAGATGTGGCAGTCTATGATTCCGTCTAAAATGCCAGTGTCAGAGGATATTGATTTTGATTTTCTCGCAGAGCAGTTTGATGTGTCGGGCAGTATGATTAAGAATTCTCTTATCTATGCCAGTTTTCTTGCCGCAGAAGAAAAAGAACCGCTGCTTACCATGGAACGGATACTGAAAGGAGTCAGCCACGAGCTGGAAAAAAGCGGTAAAAAACTCAGCCGTGACGAGTATGGAGAATATGGGCATTTATTTTAAAGACGAACAGAAGAAGGAACGATGGGAATCCGGACAGGCGATTCTGCACAGGGAGACTTGTAAAGACATAGGAAACGACAAGGACGGCAAGGTCTATGAAGTTAAAAATTCTTTTGGGAAACTGGATTATGTGAAGAAGGACGGAAAACGGGGACTTGATAAGGAGGGGATGACACTGGAGGCTTTTGAGGCTCCTGGTACTCCCGTGCATACAGAGAAGGAAAAACATCTGGACCCATCGACCATGAAAAAGGTTAATAACAACGACCGGAGAAAGCTATATACGTCCGAGGTCCCATTTCACAATCAGGCATTTTTCTACGAGATGTCCGGACCCAAAAAGAGCGCTGTATTTCTCAAAAACATGAAAATGCTTATCCACAAGCAGGGACATCAGACATTACAGGATGCCTTTGGTTTTCTGGACCAGGAGGCTGAACGCTCTGAGCTGAAGCGGATGAAGGAATGTCAGAATGAACTTCTGCCGGAGGAGTTCGACCGAGAAAATAAGAGGATGGATGCTTTAAATAGCCGCCTGCTTAGGAAAGAGGCGAAAGAGAGGCAACTGTGCAATGAACTGCAGGTCATGTTGGATATGCGTACCAGAGAAGACGCGATGGATGAAAAAATCCGTCAGACCCAGGACGAAGCAGAAAAGCAGCGTGATGATAACTTCTTGCGAAGAAGGCTTCAAACGGAGGGATCGCCCTTAGGGAGTCAGGAAACAGAAGATACGGAAGATGATGCGGGGGACGAAAGGGGTGTCGAATATGACAACGTCTGATTATTAGGGCTGTCCGTTTTTCCATAGACAGCCCCTTGATTTAGTTAAAGGAAGCCGGACTCTGATACTTATGCGGGCTGGAGCACCATCCATCCTTGTACTTAATCGTCATATATAGCGTTTTGTCGCCATTTGAAACCTCCACATAGCATACCCCGTCTTCAAACCGATCGGTAATCTCAATCTTCTGATCATAATAATATACCCAGACCTTACCGTCGTCCTCGTAGACCACCTCAGGATCATTCAGGCTCTCCAATACCTCATCTTCCGTCAATGGCCGTTCGCTTCCGTCTCTTTCATACGCAATCCCGCCGCCTCCGCGTTCCCCCATAGTACCGTCCTCCAACGGATACGATATCACATAATTTCCGTCGGAATCAAATTCAAATGTCGCATTCGTCATCTCCCCGTTAAGCCAGAACTGAATTGTCCTCTGAATCCCTCCAACATCCGTCGCATACGCCATTCCTCCCGCGCATACCATCAGCAGACAAACCGTCACAAATGCCGCAGCCGTCTTAAAGCTTGCTTTTCTACTCATAATAGCCATCCTTTCCACCTCCAGGCAAATGTCTTCGGAGGGATGTAACACCGAAAACGCCTGTTTATATTTTTCTTTATTCGTCATCGTTCCATTCCTCCTGTAATCGTTCTTTGAGCAGCGAACGTCCCCGTGACAGCCTGGCCTTGACATTGCTTTGAGATATCTTCAAAATATCCGCAATCTCATTTACATTATAATCCTCATAATAAAACAGATGAATCACAATACGGTATTTCTCCGGCAGCTTCATAACTGTCTCGAACAATTCCTCCGATTCCGAAGTTTCAAATACCAACGTCTCCATGTAATCCTCTAGGGACTTTTTATTCCTTCTCCAGAATGTACGGTTCATATTCTTTGCTCTGTTAATCGCCACTCTAAAAAGCCATGCACGTATGTGCTGCTCGCTGTCAAAATCCTTTTTTAATGAGTAATATTGAATGAAGGTATCCTGAACCACATCCTTTGCATCCTCTGCGTTTTTGCAGACATTAAACGCAGCCGCATAGAGATTATTCTGATAGTCTCCAAACAACTCTTGAACCGGTCGTCTCATGAGCTCTCCTTTTATTATTGGGTAAAGTTATTTGAAAAGCCTTTCACTAATAGTACAACTCGGACAACAAAAAGGTTACAAAAATATAGAAATACTTGAAAAAAAATGCTACACTCTATATTATAAAGAAAAAGGAGACGATTTGAATGGGAAATGAATCTGTTTGCTGCAAAATAGAACACCACGCCGTACTTTTCGCATTTCTCGCAAAACGCGCCATTGAAGCATGCGGCGACGCAGGACGTAAGGCAATCCTTTCCGGCATGACCATTTACGGAAATGAACGGGGCAGGCGAATGGCCGCCAATGCCCTTGCCCACGGGGACGAGCTTACCACAATGACCAATCAGGCTTACGGTGAATGGAAGCCCGATTATGACGGACAGATGGAATTTGGACAGCTTCGGACAGAACCTACATTGCAGACCTACATATCCAGATGCGCCTGGTGCGACGCATGGAAAAAGCATGGATTGACCGAATACGGCAAACTCTACTGCGTCAATGTTGACAATGCTGTCTACCAGGGCTTTCGCTCTGACTTTGTCTGCACGCCCACAGCTACGGCCCTGAGTTGGGGCGGAGAACGCTGCGAGTTCGACTGGGGGTATCCCCTTACCCCTGAGGAAAATGCCATGCTTGCGGATAAAAAGAAAAAGCTTGGAGCCTCCTGCATGAAAGACTTTAATTTCCATACAGCACACCTGAAGTATACCATCAGTAAGACTCTGACAGAGACATTGGGTAAGGATGGAGAAAAAGCAGTAGAGCTGGCGCTTAAGGACTTTACGGATACTTTTGGCTCAGAATATCTGGATGCACTGACAGGCATCTATCCATAAAAAGGTATCAATGCTAAGCATATTCTTTATGCCTGGGAATATGCTTAGCACAAAATTAGCAAATTATAATTCCAGGCTATTGGGGCTCAAAAGGAAATCCATAATCCCCATTACCACAATTCCTTCCTCATTTCGCCATAATTTAATTCTATCCTTAACCACAATGATTTTCTTGAAAGAATCACCAATATGCACCAATGAATTCTGCTCCTGATGCATTTTGCTGCTGTCCGGAATAGCAAAAGCAGATTGGATATAATATCTCTGATTGCCACGATTACAAACAAAATCAACCTCCAGCCTCTTGCGCACAACTTTACCATTCTCATTCCGTTCGGAATGCTCCACAACGCCAACGTCCACATTAAAGCCTCTAACCAGCAGTTCGTTATAAATAATGTTCTCCATAATATGGTTTTCTTCCTGCTGTCTGAAGTTAAGCTGGGCATTGCGCAGCCCCACATCAGTGAAATAATATTTAAAAGGGGAAGCAATATATTTTTTCCCTTTAATGTCATACCGCTCTGCTTTACTGATAATAAAAGCATCTAACAGATATCCGATATAAACTCCTATGGTTTTGTCGCTGACATTCATCCCATTACTGCCAAAAGTATTTGCCAGTTTAGTCGGATTGGTCAGGGAACCCACCGCCGATGCAAGGATATTTACCAATGCTGTCATACAATTATCTCCACGCAGTCTGTGACGATCTTCAATATCCTTTAAGTACAATTCTCTGCACAAGTCCATTAAATACTTTGACTTCAATTCATCTGTTTTTCTGCTGAGTATCAGCGGCAGTCCCCCATAGGTATAATAATCCATCCATGCATCATATTTATCTCCAGAATACGCTGAAACATATTCCGAAAAGCACAGCGGATAAACCCGAATTTCGTCTCCACGCCCTCGAAATTCCGTCAGTACATCAGTGGAAAGAAATTTTGAATTACTTCCTGTCACATAGATGTCCAGGTTCTCCCTTCTGTTCAAACCATTAAGTACCGACTCAAAGCCTTTGCACATCTGGACTTCATCCAGAAAGACATACCATCGTCAGTTATATGCTCTTTATATAACGACTCAACCTCCTGTTGTTATGCAATTCGCAGTAATCATCATCATCTAACGGAATCCTGATGATCCTGGATTCCTCTACGCCAGAGTCCAAAAGATACTGATAATATAACTTAAATAGCAGGTAAGACTTTCCGCATCTCCTAATACCAGTAACCACTTTGATCAAACTTCCCTGCGTTCAATCAGCCTTTTCAAATATAAATCCCGCTTAATCGTCTCCATCTTTCTCTCCTCGCTTCGGATTATTGTAAAATGTTGCTTTTTTCCGTAATTTTATTGTACTAAATCAAATAACTCACTTAATATATAATAATTAGTATACGCCGAATTTCAAGAAAAATATGTTTTTTCCGAAGTAATGTTCCATTGAAAAATTTCCATTCATTTTCGGAGTTTCAACTGTCTATATGATTCTCCCACAAGCCGTATGCTCTGGGTTCACATACAGACTTCCCGCACCGCCAACCACCGGCTGCCGGCTCTAACAGCTAATCAAAAAGGGTTTTCCAATCCCTGGATTGGTATGCGTCAAAACACATCCTCACTTGTTCTTCGTTATTCTTTTCCTCTGCAAGCGTCGGTAATTCGTCAATCCCAAAATATCTACTCTCTACAGTCTCAATATTAGGTTCAAATTTACCGCCGATTACGGTGCATAATATAAAAATCTTACACACCTTATATGCATAAACAGGCAAATTATGCTTCTCCCTGTCCTGGACGGCAATCACCATATCCGCGGTAACATCTAACCCTGCCTCCTCTTTTACCTCTTTAATCGTATTCTCCTTCACAGATACATTGACGTCAACCCATCCGCCAGGCAGCGACCATGTACCGTTTTTCTCCTTCACAAGCAGAATCTTATGATCTTTAAAAATCGCCGCACGACTGTCAAGTTTGGGCGTCTGATATCCAATTTCGTTGCAAAACAAGGATTTCACTTTATCAACCGGAATTGCCGACTTATAGGAAATCATTTCCGCTGCAATACCTCGGATTCTCTCATACCGTTCCTTGTCAAACATATCTTTTCCATAAAAAAGACCCTCTTGGGCTATACTCTGTAATTCTACTGCCCATTGCAGCCATATCTCATTACTCTCCATGCTCAATTCCTCTTTCCCACTCATTTATAAAGCATTTGATTACCTTACATAAAAAGAGCTCAACCGCTTTGTGCCAGTGCCAGGGTACAAACTGTCCAATATATTTATCTAATTCCGCACAAGACATAATATAAGGAAAGTCACTATCAAAATTGGGAAGGCGTTCTTCCCTGCTCTCTGCATGAAACTCAAACTTCTGTATCATTTTCATAAACTACCTCATTTGCATCCAGCCAGGAAAGAAGGCCCCACTTCGCCGCAACTGTATACTTTACCGTTTTCGAGAACATTTTACCCTGTTTTCATTGTAATATCAATGTTTTCGGCTTATAATATTCTAATGATAAAAAATGAAACATGCCCGCATTGAGCAAAGCTGAAGCTTTTTAAGGAGATGTACATGAACCCATCAGATATATTAAAAAAATATTTTGGATATGATTCTTTCAGAAATGGCCAGGAAGAAATTATAAAGTCCATCCTGTCAGGAAAAGATGCTCTGGCCATTATGCCCACCGGCGCAGGTAAATCCCTGTGTTACCAAGTCCCTGCATTATTGCTTTCTGGAATCACACTTGTAATATCACCTCTGATATCCCTGATGCAAGATCAGGTGAAATCTTTAAACGAAGCGGGGATTCATGCCGCCTTCATCAATTCCTCTTTGACAGAAGCTCAGATAACCAAAGCGCTTAACCTGGCGGCAAAAGGCACCTATAAGATCATATATGTGGCGCCGGAGAGACTGGAAAGCAACCGGTTTATGGATTTTGCACTGAACAGTGAAATCTCGATGGTTACGGTGGACGAAGCTCATTGTATTTCCCAATGGGGACAGGATTTTCGTCCAAGCTATCTGAAAATCATTGAATTTATCAATCATCTGCCAGTCAGACCTGTTGTGAGTGCATTTACCGCCACAGCAACCAAGGAGGTGAAGACAGATATTGAATGTATCCTTAAGCTAAACCGTCCAAATGTAGTTGTCACAGGATTTGACAGGGAAAATCTGTACTACAGCGTTGAGCATGCGGCGGGGAGGAGGAAGGATGCCTTTGTAATAGATTATATTGAGAAGCATCCCGGTGAGAGCGGTATCATATACTGTACAACAAGAAAAAACGTGGATTCTCTATATGAGATGCTGTTCAAAAGGGGAATTCCTGTGACCAGCTACCATGCGGGGATTGATAACAATACACGGAAGAAGAATCAAGATGATTTTATCTATGACAGGGCACAGGTTGTAGTGGCAACTAATGCCTTTGGTATGGGGATTGATAAGTCCAACGTCAGGTTTGTCATTCATTACAACATGCCTCAGAGCATGGAGAACTATTATCAGGAAGCAGGACGCGCAGGACGCGACGGTGAGAATTCCCAGTGTATCCTTCTCTTCTCGGCCCAGGATGTGATAATCGACAAGTTTCTGCTTGATAATAAGAATTTTGAGGAAATGGATACGGAAGACATAGAGCTTATCAAACAGCGAGACTCCTACCGTCTTCAGGTCATGGAAGGCTACTGCAAAACCACATCCTGTCTGAGAAATTACATATTGGAGTATTTTGGTGAGAAAACATTTTCTCCATGTGATAATTGCGGAAATTGCCATCGCGACTATACAGAGGCTGATATGACGGCTGAAGCAAAATGGGTGATAAACTGCATTGCGGAAACCAGAGGGAGATATGGACGGAACATTGTGACAGGAACTCTGGTTGGAGCCAGTCGTGCCAGATTAAGGGAGATTGGAGCAGATACATACAGATCTTATGGAGTTCTGTCAGATATCAGTGAAAAGGATATCCAGATATTAATCGACCAGATGCTAAGAAAGGGATATATTGTACAGACAAACGGGGAATATCCAGTACTTCAGATGGGTGATATCAGTGCATTAAAACAAGAAGATACCCGCGTCCTGATACGTAAGTTCGGGGACAAGGAGATACCTTTTTCTGGCAGCAGGAAGAAGGTAAGAAGCACAGATGCGCTTACCAGTGCAGGTTACAGGCTGTTTGAATCTCTGCGCCGGCTGCGTACGGCTATCGCAAAGGAGGCTGGAATCCCGCCGTACATTATCTTCAATGATAAGACTCTAATTGAGATGTGCACCAAGATGCCGCAGGACAAGCAGGAGATGCTTGCGGTAACAGGCGTCGGAGAGAACAAATATCACAAATACGGTCAGAGCTTCATTGATGCAATCGCAGAATTTATCAGAGCCAATCCCAAGTCAGTTATTAGTACGAAAAATTAGATATAAGCAGGCTAAAGAAACATGGAACGGGTTAGAATAAATATAAATGGGCGACATTGTATTCACATACCGGTGACTGCCTCGCAGCAAAGCTGCGAGGTAATTTATTTGAAGAAAATATAAATATTGTATATTATTTACATGTATGTTATAGTGTAAATTATAGTGATGTTTATTTTAACTAAAATGATGATCTGCGATGTAAGGTACAAACAATAAATGGGGGTAGGAATATGTCGCAGCAAGGTCAGGAAAGGTACAGGAATGAGAGGAAAAAAGAATTTATTTTGCACGCTTTTGGCAATAGGCTTAATGTGGGTTTTTCAACCGGAAGCAGCATCCGCAGACAGCGGAACGATAGCAATAACTGAAACAACAAATAACTTTAACGTACCCTGTGGGGAGGGTTCGGCAAATTACGACTCTGATACAAAGACGCTGACATTGGAGAATGCAGTTATTAGTCAGGGTTCTGCTGCAAGCCCCCTCTTATATGGTATTACGATTGAAAGAGAAGGTGTCACTGTTGAATTACTTGGGAAGAATTCCATCGATGCTTACACAGGGATATGGAGTAGAAATCCATTTCAAATATTAGGAAACGGCGGCGGCAGCCTCTCAATCCGCGCAAGCAGGAATCAGGATGTTAATTCTGTTGCATGTTTTGGTATCAAAATTGAGTCCGGCGGGCTGACTGTTCAGGATGCAGACCTTAAGGTTACACTAGATGATTTAGGGAATGTGAACGGTTATGCAATAGATATCTGCGGAAACGACAACCTTATAAGCAATTCCCATATAACACTTACAATGCCGCCAGGCTCCACTACAGCATACCCCAAAACAACAGGAATCAATGCAACTATGGCAGATTCCCTTACAATAACAGACGGTTCGAGTATTACCATGAATACTGTTGATGCGGGAATCGCTGTTACGGGGAATCTGAGTATATCAGAGAGTAATATTGTAATAGAACGTGCGAATCAATATGCCATTTCCTGTGGGAATCTGGATATATCAAATAAATCTAACTTAGAGCTCATTGCAGGCAGCCACCAGGCAATCGGGACAGGGAATCTTACGATTTCCAATTCCTTTGTTCGAGCAGAATCAGAACAAAACAACGGTTTACTGTGCGCAAACCTTGAAGTGACTGCTTCTTCGGAGGTGATTGCCAAAGGAGGAAAATACCCTGCCTCTTTTGTAGAGAATCATATGGTTATCAGGGAATCCACTCTAAACGCGCAGTCTAAGGAAGACGTTGGGCTCTACTGCTCTAATGGAGATATCGAAATTATCAGTTCCAAAGTAGAGGCAGGCTCAGATAAAGAGCTCCCTGGTATCCTTACGGAAAAGAATCTGACATTGACAGATTCTGAGGTGATTTCGACTGGGAAGGCTGGTGAAGCCTCTATCCTAGCCAGAGCTGACATCTATGTGACAGGAGGCACGACAGAGATTGGAGCCGGAAAGATAATTTCAGGAAATAATATTACGATTGCTGGTATTGTTACTTCAGATGGGAGTCCGTCTTATAATAATATAATCAGTAATAATCCCAACGGAATCCTTATTTTCCCAAAGGCAGACTACAGTGCAGTAAATGCAGCGATTGAAAAAGCAAACGAGTTGAATAAAGACGATTATTCAAATTTTGATATAGTAGAAAAAGCGATTAATGCTGTAGTTCGTGACAAGGATATCAGGGAGCAGGATATCGTGGATGGATATGCACAGGCCATCAATGCGGCAGTGGACGCATTGAAGCCAGTGCTTTTGCCGCCAATTAACTACCCGATTATCGAAGCTGACCAGACAGTCGTAAAAGACGGTACAAGCAGCGTAACCATTAAGATAGATGCTGTTTTTAATGACTTTATCGGTGTATCAGTTGATAATAAAGAAGTTGGAAAGGACCAGTATACAGCTAAAACCGGTTCAACGATTATTACGCTGAAGCCAGAATATATTCAGACTTTAACGGAAGGAATTCATGATGTCACAATTCATTTTGTAAATGGAACAGCACAGATGAATCTGACAGTCACAGAGAAGGCGAATCCAGACGACACGGATAAGCCAGATGATACAGACAAGCCTGATAAGCCAGACACTCCGGATAAACCAGATGATACAGATAAGCCCGATACTCCAGATAAACCGGACACTCCGGATAAGCCGGATGATACAGACAAGCCCGATAAGCCAGACACTCCGGATAAACCAGATGATACAGATAAGCCCGATACTCCAGATAAGCCAGATGATACAGATAAGCCGGACAATACAGACAAACCGGACACTCCGGATAAGCCAGACGATACAGACAAACCGGACACTCCGGATAAGCCAGACGATACAGACAAGCCCGATACTCCGGATAAGCCGGATGATACAGACAAGCCCGATACTTCAGATAAGCCGGACAATACAGACAAGCCCGATACTCCGCCAGAAAAACCTGGAGATACCTCAAATAATGGACAGCCACAAAGGCCTTCAGGTTCTTTAAATAATGGACAGACGCCGAAGCCTTCAGGTTCTTCAAATGCACAGACAACGGGACAAAGCACTCAGACCAAAGCGCCTAAAACTGGCGATCATTCACCGATTGAAGGATTATTGCTCCTTATGCTCGTTTCTGGTGTGGGAATGACAGCCGCAAAGAAATATGAAATGCATTTCAAGAGGTCAAACCACAAATAAAAAAAGGAAAACCAGATATAACCAACTTAAAGGTTGTTTACATCTGGTTTTTATTAAGATAATGCTAAGAATTCCCATTTTGTTATTGTTCACACCCATGGTGTTCACAGTAACAAATCCGGCCTATTTAAAGTTGTCTTACGGCAAGAGGCCGGATTCTGCCCCATTACTGTACTGACCTGTAGCCGTGCAGCGTAGTGCACGGCTCAGGAGTGAACAGTAAACCCATTTTTCTAAAATAACCTGCAAAAAAGAATATTGAAAAACAAGTAAAGCCATGATAAAATAATTGTGCAAAAATATGGTCATACGTGTTGACCCGTGCGAAATATTTACAGGGGGAATCATATGAAGTTTTTAGCAAACCGTAAACTAGCAACAAGAATCGGTATAATCACCACGGCAATTACTTTTACAGGCATGATTCTGCTATGGTTCATCGTGTCCAGCCGTATCTCTTCCATGGTGGAAAACAACGCCACCAACCAGATGATTGACGCCGTCGAATCCAGGGCTGCCATCATCAACGACTATGTCTCCTCTGCCGAAGAATACATGTCGGCATTCGCCCTAAGCAGTGAAGTCCGCAACCTGTTAATGAATCCGGAAGATCCTGCCCTTCTGCAGGAAGCACAACGGTATACCGAAGACTTTGCCGCAATCAAGGGAATCTTTGAGGGATTATACATCGCCACTCCATCCACATACGTCCTGACACATATCTCCCCGGATGCAATCGGAATCACCACTCGGACCGGAGAATCATTAGAAATGTTTCAGGAAACAATCCTTGCACAGCCTCAGCTAACCAATCTGGGCATCATGGAGTCTCCCGGAACCGGTAGTATGATTTTGTCCATGTACTATCCGATTTTCGACGGGCAGACCTGTATCGGCTATGTCGGCGCAGGCGTCTATGCCAGCCACCTGACAGATGTGTTGCTGAATCTGGACATCAAAGGTATGACTCACAGCGAGTATGTATTTTTAAGCGTAGAGAACGGAACATACCTCTATCATGAAGACGAATCCATGCTGAACACAGAGACAACCGACAAAGGTTATCTGGAAATCATAAACCGTATCAAATCCAACGGCAGTACAGAAGCGGGTACATATTCCTATCGGGATGAAAACGGAGTAGACCAACTGGTGGTCTACAAATACCTGAAAGATCGTAACTGGGTCTTCATGGTGCGCGACAATTCAGCAGAGGTCTATGAGCGCGTCACAATCGTGCGCGTCACGGTAGCAATCCTCTGTGCAACCGTAGCAGTAATCATCATCCTTGTTACGCTGCTCATTCTGTACAGGGAAGGCAGAGAACTTATGGCAATGGAGCGGGCGATCAGCCGCCTGGGCAAACTGGAGTTATCCGCTGACCGTGATCTGGAACCATTCTACGGCAGGACAGACGAGATCGGTATGATTGCGGAAACAATCCATCAAGTCTGCAACTGTCTGCGGAAGACGATTGAAGATATCGGACGGATTCTGGGTGAGATGGCAGCCGGCAACATAGCCGTAGACGTGGTAAAAAACGAAGACTATTATATCGGAGATTTCCGAGTCCTGGCAGAAAGCCTGAAAAGTATCCGCACCCACCTGACAGACGTAATGTGCGACATTACCCATATCGCCAATCAGGTAAACAGCGGCGCAAACCAGGTGTCCGCAGGCGCTCAGGCGCTGTCCTTAGGAACCATGCATCAAAAAGATTCTATGAACGGGCTGGTGTCCAACGTTACGGACATTACCACACAGATTCAGAACAGCGCTGTCCGGTGCGGCGATGCCAGCAATCTGGTTGACAAAGCAACCGGCTATGCAGCCGAGGCAGATACAAAGATGGAGCAGCTCATTACAGCTACAAGGAACATTGACGAGTCCTCCTCCCAGATCGGCAGTATTATAAAAACCATCGAGGATATCGCCTTCCAGACCAACATTCTTGCGCTGAACGCCGCGGTAGAGGCCGCCCGCGCCGGCGATGCAGGCCAGGGCTTCTCCGTAGTATCGGATGAAGTCAGAAACCTTGCTTCCAAGTCCGCCGAAGCTGCAAGAGACACAAGCACGTTGATTGGACGTTCACTCCAAGATGTACAGACTGGTACAGAGTCTACAAACCTTGCCATATCCGCGATGCAGGTTATTAATGAATGTATCCAGTCCATTAAAGCTCTGATGGATGAGATTTCTCTCGCCAGCGTCCAGCAGTCAGAGATGATCGTATCTGTTGAAAACAGGATTAAAGAAGTATCAAAAGTAATCGAAGAAAATTCCGACGCTGCTGAAGAAAGCGCGGCAATCTCCAACGAACTGTCCGACCAGGCTAAGACACTGAATCACTTGATCAGCCAGTTCCGCATAAAATAAAACAAAGGGGATTTTCCATCTGTCAAAAACAGAGGAAGATCCCCTTCAAAAATCTATTCACCTGATTTATTCCCTTTTTCCAAAATCAACAGCTTCTCTTTTATGTGGATACCTCCGGCATACCCTGTCAGGCTGCCATTCGCCCCGACCACCCTATGGCATGGAATCATCAACGAAATAGCGTTGCGTCCCACCGCCCCGCCAACTGCCTGGGCTGACATCTGAGAAAGCCCCTTCTGCTCTGCAATTATTTTAGCTATCTCTCCATATGTCATAGTCTTCCCATATGGAATCGTAAGCAGAATCTCCCATACAGCTCTTTGGAACGGGGTAGCCTTCATGGATAGGGGCGGAGTAAAATCTGGTTCTCTTCCGCTAAAATAAATAGAAAGCCACCTGTCTGCCTGTTCAAAAACAGGCATTTCTCTCTGCTCATGCTCCTTAGAAAGCCCAGCGCCAAAATACTTCTGACCGTCAAACCATAAGCCCGTCAGCGATTCTTTGTCGCTCGCAAGCGTAATTCCACCAAATGGCGAAGCGTAATGGTGCGTATACTCCATGGTCTGATACCTCCCCTGTCCCTTCACTCTTTTACTTCTGCCAATACTGCCAGATCTTATCCTACCATAATCCGCCTTTCTTAGTCAATGAAGTCAAATCATTACGTCGTTTCTCAACGCCTCATTTAAATCGCATTTCAGAATCCGTTTTCCACCAATATAATAAGCCAGTGCAACAAAGCCCATCATTGTCAGGCCAAAGAACAGAATTGGCATTATGGGAGCCTCTGCCCAGAATACCCCAGGCTCTAAATGGCTGGCTCTTACAGAAAACTGAATAAACAGAGCCGTAAGGGGCAGGGTGACCAAAAAAGGTCTTCCCGCAATCACAAATCCCTCGATACAGAATATTTTTTTCATCTCCCGCGGCGTTACTCCGATAGACATATAGCGGGCAAATTCCCGCTTTCTCTGGCCCAGGAAGCCCAGCGTATTAGAAAATACGTTGGCAATCCCAATCACAGCAAGAAGTACAGTAAATCCCCCAAAAATCACCTTCATTCCCCTAATCATTCGGGCATTAGCCAGCTTCTCCTGGATACGATTCTCACTCTCCGCCATATATGACGGCTTAAGAACCGCCATCACAGCCTCCTCCAAAACCTTCAATTCTTCAAGGGCTTCCTTCTGTTTTGCCAAAATCCGAATCATACAGTCCGCTTCTACACTCCCCAACTGATGGGAAATATTTTCCCAGACAGACACAGGGATGAAATGCACCAGTCCATAATCCTCATATTCTTCTCTCAGCGCTGGCGCTTCCTGGGTATAAGCTAAAACAGAAAGCTCTGCTCCATTTTCTGTGTTCCCCAAACCAAACAGAATACTTTCTTTTGTATCTTCCTTTACAAAAGGCACATAACTCCTGTGACGATAATCACTGTTTACACTGTCCCAGACTTTATTTAACACAATTCCTCCCTCAAGGCTTGGGGTAATCCCAATCTGTGAACAATACTTAAGAAAACTTTCATTATCCAATACCACAATGGGCGCTTTCACCTTAATCTCCCCTAATTCTCCATACTCTGCCGCTTTGTCAACGGCTCTTAGTCCGCCAAGGGCAAGCAGCTCGTTACTCTGACTATCCATTGGAATAATCGTCGTCCCCTGAGCCTTCTGGTATACAGTAACCTCCCCTATACTCTCTATTTTTCTCAGTTCCTTTGTCAATTCAAAATCTTCGATTGCAGTATCCTTTACCGTAGCCATAATATCCCATGCATCCTGATAGCGGGCAAAATAGGTCTCCCTGGTACTAATCTCAGAAAGAGTCGTAAAGCAAAGCATTATGGAAAACCCCAAAAACGACAGCAGCAGAGACAAAGAAGATATACGCAGAGCTTTTCTTTGGGCCTTCAATGCATTTCCTGCAAGCTCTCCCTCCATACCAAACAGCCAAAATAAAAAGGGAGAGTGTTTCTCCTTCTTAAGCTGCAAGCCTCCGCTGTTCCCAATGGCTTCAAGAGGCGTTATCCTGCTTAATTTTACTGCTGGTATCCAGGCAGAAAATAACACGGTCACAGCAGAAGCCACCAGCGTAATTGCCAAGATGGCTGGATGGTACTGAAAAACAGCCTCGTAACGTCCAGGCAAATCCTTCGCGAACAGATTGACAGCTCCGATTATGCAAAAGCTTACTCCCACGCCTGCCAGACTGCCAAGCAGCATCGGTAAGGCGCTTAAATATACTGCTTCCTGTAAAAGACAAATCTTAATCTGTCTCGGCGTTGCCCCAATTCCGGATAAAATACCAAACTGATGAAGCCTGGCGTTCATGGATAATTCAAAGGAATTCCGTATAATCAGAATCAGCGATATTGATACAAGTATCAATATTCCCAGATATAAAGTCAGCAATAACGGAGGCTCATCATCCTTGGGATCATGGACCAAATATCTGGACAACAGAAGGGAATGATAGAAAACAGCCTCATCTCCCAATCCGAGCTGTTCTGCAATCAAGGGCATATCCTCATAAATGGTCCGTATATCCTGAAAATAAATGTCAGCCTCATCTCCATTCATTACAATGCTCTCTACATTTTCAAAATTTTGAATCAGCGACAAATCAGCTTCATCCATCCCGCCTACCATGCGCCCCTGCCAGTCCCCTTCCTCCCTGACAATCTTTTCCAATTCATAGACCCAGAAATTATATGCCGTACAGCACAAAAGAGACAGGAACATGGTGGCAATAAAAGAGGCCGCCATCACAGACACACAGGAGGACCTGTTATTTTTCAGATAACTCTTAGAGTAATCCTTCCACATGCTACTCACCTCCTCTGGTCACTGATGATTCTGCCGTCTTCTATGGTCAGGATTCTATCCGCCTCCAACGCCACTTTTTCATCATGGGTAATAAGCAGAATTGTTTGATTCATATCACGGTTGGAGAGCTTCAACAAATCTATAATCTCAACGGAATTCTTTCGATCAAGATTTCCCGTAGGCTCGTCCGCCAAAAGAATTGCCGGCCGGTAGATGAGCGCTCTGGCAATGGCGGCTCTCTGCTGCTGGCCGCCCGATAATTGACTAGGCAGTGAAGATAGCTTATCCTGGATTCCCAGCCTGTTTACAATTTCCTCAAAATAATCCTTATCTGGCTTTCGTTTATCAAGAAGAAGCGGCATAAGAATATTCTTTTCCACAGTTAAGGTAGGAATCAGATTATAAAACTGATAGATAAGCCCCACCTTCCGCCTCCTGAAAATGGCAGCCTCCCTGTGGTTCAGTCCTCCAATGTCTACGCCGTCTACAGTCACGCTCCCCGCTGTAGGCTTATCAACGCTTCCCAAAATATGCAGAAGCGTTGACTTTCCAGACCCTGACGCACCGACGACCGCAACAAAATCTCCCTTCTCAAAAGACAGGTCAATTCCGTTTAAAGCAGCCACCTGATTATCACCTTTTCCATAAATTTTTGTAACCTGGCTACATTTCAATATTTCCATGGCAACCTCCTGATTCTATTATTTGTCCACAGGAAAAACCTGTGACAGTTACCATTATAGCAAATGAAAGTGACAGCTCAGTGACTAGCGCAAGCCTTCCCGTGGGGGATAAAAACGTATCTCAAAACAGGCTCCGCCCTCCATAAGATTATATGCGCTTAGAACTCCCTCCTGCATCTCCACAATAGCCTTTGCAAGCGGCAGCCCGATCCCAATACCGTCAGTCTTCCTATTCCTCCCCCGATAGAATCTCTCAAACAGCCGTATAATATCTTCCCTGGCAAATCCTTTTCCCTCATCCCATATCCGTATCTGCACATAGAGGGGATTCTTTTCATAAGCGCAATGAACCACAGCTTTGGCTTCAGATGCCTCTATGCAATTCTTCATGAGATTCATAATAGCTTCCATCGTCCAATCCAAATCCACAAAAATATCTGCCCCACCCATTTCCGGAATATCCACATTCACTTCTGACTGTACAAAAAGCTCTTGAAGCTGATCAGAAGCTAGGGTTAATACAGTAAACACATCCACATGGGTCCTTTTAAGCATAAGCGTCCCTGAATCAATGCGGGATAAAAGCAACAGCGACTCCTCCAGCCTGGTCATCCTGTCTAACTGGCGTTTCATCCGTTCAGGATAATCAGCAGAAGGCTGTTCCTTCATCATCTGAACAGCCAAAGAAAGCGCCGTAATGGGCGTCTTTAGCTGGTGGGCAATGTTGGCAAGATTTTCTGCATAGTTATTCCTTGCCGCCAGAGCCCTATCCCTGGTCTGGTAAAGCATAGTCACAGTTTTATAAATCTCGTCCTGCAATCCAGAAAATTCATCCTCCCACCTGTCCCAAAGCAGACCTTTGCCTCCTGTATTGATTTTCGCCAGATAGCCTGTCAGCATATTGATCCGTTCTTCCATTTTCCTTCTACCGTACTGAAGCCTGTAAAGAAACAGAAAAATGCCTGCCCCTAATCCCACGGCAGCGCCCCCAATCGCCATGGGACCCACAGTTAGAAAATCCCATGAACGATAACCGAAGGACGTAAGTATATTTTCACTTACAGTTACCGCGGCAAATGCTTCTCTTTTTTTTAACACCTCCAAAATTACATGCTTCGAGTCCGGACAACGTTCCATTACCTGTCCACAGACATTTCCCAACATCTGAAACTGCTTTTGAGCAAAATAATGACTTAGAAAAATCGCTGTCAGTGCAGTTATCGCAAAACTGACTGACAGCGCAAGCATAAGCGTCATTCTGCCTTTTACTCTTGTATCCATGCATCCTCCTCCATGCGATACCCAAAACTGCGAATCGTTTTCAAGCAAGACGGCTGGTGAAGCTTCTCCCGCAAACGCTTAATCGCCACCGTCAGCGTATTGTCATTTACATAGTTCCCGTTTTTGTCCCATACTTGCAAAAGAAGACTCTCCCTTGTAACGGTCTTCCCCTTGTTCGTCATCAAAAGCAGTAAAATCTGATACTCTGCCTGGCTTACGGAAATCTCCTCCCCCTGGTAAAAAACTGCCATTGCTTTTTTATCCAGGGAAATACTGCCGCAGGACAGATAGCGTCCTGACACCTCCCTTGTCCTGCGAAGCAAAGCCCGAACACGTGAATACAAAACCTCCAGCTCAAAGGGCTTCACCACATAGTCGTCGGCCCCCTCCTCGAATCCGGCTACAATATCACAGGTATCATTCCGTACAGTCAGAAAAATAACCGGAACCTCCACCCATCTGGAACGAATCCACCTTAACAGGTCATTCCCCTTCCCATCCGGCAGATTCCAGTCAACCAGCGCAAGCTCTGGAACCTGACGCATAAATCCCCTTTTTCCTTCCTGAAGCGTCCGAAACACAGAGACAGAATACCCCTTTTTTACCAGATATTCCTTCACCATTCTCGCAATATTTTCATCATCTTCAATGTAATAGATTTCCGTCATTTCAACGCCTCCCGCCAGTTCCATCTATACACACGCAGCTAACGCCTCCACCGTCGCATTCTTAGCAACGTCCGTTTGCATTCCTGCTTCTATTGCCGCCTGCTGCGTCTTCTCTCCGATACACACGGCGCGCACCGTTTCATATGGGAAATCCCCCAACATACGGCAGAAGCCCTCCACTGTTGAACTGCTGGTAAAGATTACGCCGGTAACCGAACCATTTTCCATAAATGAGCGAAGCATCTCCCCTCTTTCCATGGAAAATTCCGTATCATAAACAGCAAGCTCCCGATAACTTAACTTCGGATTCCTCTCTATCTCTTGAAGAAGCTCAGCACCTCCCCGCGAGGACCTTGCAAGCAGAAGTCTTGTCCCGTCTGTAAGCTTTCCTGCAAGCAGTTTTCCAAGGGAAATCCCGTCATAATGTTCAGGTACATAATCTGCCTGGATACCTCTTTTCCTTAATTCCTCTGCGGTGCCCCCTCCAATCGCTGCGAACCGCATATGGGATAACGCCCGTACATCCCTGCCATTTTCCAGCAGTAACTCAAAGAATCTTTCAACGCCATAAGGGGATGTGAAAACCAATACCTGATACTTAAAGAGCTCTTTCATCTCTGCCTCAATCTCCTTAAGCCGGCCTTCATCCTGGATTGGTACTGTGCGAATCGTCGGCACAGTCAGCACCTCAGCCCCCATCTCCCTTAACCTCTCCTGTAATCTGGTATCCCGTTCTTTTGGACGCGTGACGATAAGCTTTTCCCCGAACAATGGAAGCTTATGGTACCATGCAAACTGCTCTGCCAGTGCGCATACCTCTCCCACAACAATCGTAGAAGGAGCTTTTATCTGCCTCTTTCGCGCCGCCTTGGCCAGCGTTCCTACTGTTGCCACAATTCTTCTCTGTCTGGCCGTTGTCCCTTGCTCAAGGATTGCCGCCGGCGTATTCTTATCCATTCCCCCATGTTCAAGACCTTTCATAATATCCTCCAATGCACTCACACCCATGAGAAATATCAGGGTTCCCTGGGTCTTAACAAGGGCCTCATAGGGAATCGTCTGGCTTTTTCCTGCCCGATGATGTCCGGTGACAATATGTACATCCGACACATAGTCTCTGTGTGTCACAGGAATCCCATTGTAGGCCGGTACTGAAAGGGAAGATGAGATTCCCGGAACCACCTCAAAGGAAATTCCCGCCCGACACAGAGCCTCCGCCTCCTCCCCGCCGCGGCCGAACAAGAAGGGATCGCCTCCCTTCAGACGCACAACCTTTTTCCCAAGCTTTGCCTCTCTAATCAGTATCCGGTTAATCTCCTCCTGGGGCGCCCCATGTTTTCCCGCAGATTTTCCAACGCCAATCATCTTCTTGCCTGCAGGTATCATACTCAGCACCTCATCGCCCACAAGCCTGTCATATACAATACAGTCTCCTTCCCTCAAAAGCCTCTCTGCCTTCACCGTCAAAAGCTCGCATGAACCGGGACCGGCCCCCACAAGCCACACCTTTCCTGCTTCTCTAACATCTCCCATTTACTACCCCCGTTATACATATAATTGAAGCCGTATCTCTGACGACACAGCCTCCCGATACATTAAAATATCCAATCTACATTCCGCTTCAATTCCTGTGCCAAAGAAACTCCCAGGCCTTCCGCCTGGGACCTGTCACCAGATATGCACATTTTCCCATACTCGCCTGTCTCATCATTATAATACAGCCCTCTTACGCGCATCCATTTCTCATCAAGATGCTCCGCATACACTCCAATGGGGCAGGAACAGCCGCCGTTTAAGTAGGCTATATATGCCCGTTCTGCAATGGCACATTCCTTCGCCTTCTCATCAAAAAATCCCTGCAGAAATCCATAGTCCTCCTCTGCTCTCCCCTGGATGCAGAGAATTCCCTGGCCTGCTGCCGGAACCATCTCCTTTGTGGTGAAATACCTGCTAATCCTTCCTTCAAGTCCCAGCCTTTTTAACCCCGCCGCCGCCAGAACCAACGCGCCATATTCTCCGCCATCCAGCTTCTCAAGTCTGGTTAAAACATTTCCTCGAATCGTCTGAAGCTCTGCATTGGGATAAATCTTCTTAAGCTGCAGGCTCCTTCTGTTGCTGGAGCAGCCAATAGGCCCGCCATATTCATATTCTGTTGTCCCCTCTGGCAGAACAAGCACATCCCTTGCATCCTCCCGCGCCGAATATCCAATAATGGGAATATTCGGCGCGATTTCCATAGGCATGTCTTTCAGAGAATGTACGGACAAATCTGTATATCCCTCCAGTAAAAATGTATCCAATTCCTTGACAAACAGCCCTTTGCCCCCAATCTCATCAAGCCTCTTAGACAGAATCCTGTCGCCGGTCGTCATTACCGTCACCAGCTCGGCCTCATATCCCTCACAATGAGTTTCGATATAATCTGCCACCATCTGCGCCTGGATACAGGCAAGTCTGCTCTTTCGTGTCCCAATCCTGATTTTCCTCATACACATCTCCCCTAATCCCTTAGTATAGCGTCCTCCTGATTAGCCCCCTCAGCTTCGCCGCCACACTCACCGCTGCCACACAGAGAATAAAATCCTCCCCCACAGTCAGCAAAAAGCATTGAAACAAAAGAATCTGCCACGTAACCTCCTGAGAGATTAAAATGCGGCAGACCAGCCAATAATACAGCATCCCGATTCCATAATACACCAATAATCCTGCTGTCGAAACCAGCAGTAATTTCATATAATTCAGAATCCGAATGTTTTCACACATCCAGGCCATCATATACGCTGACACAGCGAAACCAAGCAAATATCCGAACGTAGGGCGAAGCAGATAAGACGGCCCGCCCCCTGCTGCAAATACAGGCACTCCTGAAAGTCCAACCAGAAGATATACCCCCACGCTGGCCCCCGCCAGCCTCTTATTCAGCAGAAGCCCTGCCAGCAGAACGAAGAACCACTGTAACGTAAAATGCATGGGAAAAGGTTCTGTGGGCAGCGTTACCTTAATAAAGGCTCCGGAGGCAATGAGCGCCGCAAATAAACCACCTGCGGTCATCTCCCGAATCGATAAAAACTGTCTCTCATTTAACATATTTTTCTCCAACGCACAGATGATTCACCCGTCTTAGCATCTTCCAAGACAGGTGAATCATAATCAAACTTTATCTTACCGTAATCTGCTTCAGCACTTCCCCAATCGGCGCCCCTATCGTAAGCTCGGCCCCGACCTCCCTTGCCGTCGCGCTCTTATTGATTACAACCAGATGTTTTCCACGGAAATAATCAATAAAGCTCGCCGCAGGATAAACCACCAGCGAAGTTCCTCCAATAATCAGCGTATCCGCGCTGCCAATCGCCTGGATACTCCTCTTTATCACTGTAGAGTCAAGCCCCTCCTCATAAAGAACAACATCCGGCTTCACCACCCCGCCGCATGAGCACTTGGGAACCCCTTCAGAGTTCTTCACATATGCCGCGTCATAGAAATGACCGCACTTCTGACAATAGTTACGAAGGATGCTGCCATGTAATTCCAGTACGTTCCGACTGCCCGCCGCCTGATGAAGCCCGTCGATGTTCTGGGTAATCACAGCCGATAATTTCCCTGCCGCCTCAAGCTCGGCAAGCTTTAAGTGAGCCGGATTGGGCTTCGCCTCCAGAAACATCATCTTCTCTTTGTAGAATTCATAGAACCCTTTTGTATTCTGGACGAAAAAGCTGTGGCTTACAATCTGCTCTGGAGAATACCGATATTCCTGGTGATACAGACCGTCCGCACTCCTGAAATCCGGAATATTACTCTCGGTGGATACGCCTGCCCCTCCGAAAAACACCATATTGCTGCTGTCGTCTATAATCTCCTGCAGCTTTTTTACTTCTTCCTCATACATGGCTCTCCCTCTCTTTCCTCTCACCGTTCTTTTTTCTTACTATAGCCGGCAAAAAACTCCGCCAATGCGTCCAGGGTCTTTAAAAGCACCGGCATCTCCGTCTCGTCCAGCTTATCCACTACAGCCTGGGTCATCTGCCTGTGATAGTCCTCATGATGCCTGAAGGCTCTAATTCCCTTCGGAGTCAGCTTCACGAACACCACCCTTCTGTCTTCCTCGCTTCTGTGGCGTTCTACATATTTTTTATTCACAAGGCTATTCATGGCGGTCGTCAGAGAACCCACTGTAATATTCAGCTTCCTGGCAATGGAAGACATATTCTTACCGTCTCCTGTGCCGACTGCCTCGATGACATGCATATCATTATTGGTCAGATCCTTGAATTCCTCCGTAATGATCGCCTTCTCCTCAAGCTCCCAAATCTCGTTGATAAGATTTACCAGGACATTATTAATCGTCACATATGCCTTATCCATTCCTAAACTCCTTAATCTGCCAAGTTCACAGTCTCGCTATTCTCTATTATACCCTCTAGGGCATCAGAGAATCAATAACTTCTTTTACAGTTTCCAATCCTTTTGCTTTATAAGCATAGGCGCCGCAGAACAATAACGCATCATCCACCTCACCTTTAGCCCCATGAATCAGAGCATCCGTAATACAGTAGGGAATATCTGCCGGATTACAGTGATTCAGACAGCGATGACATGGACTGTGGGAAATTCGTTGGCCTGCCATAACCTTTTTCATAAATGGATTCATAATCGCCCTGCCAGGCATCCCAACAGGACTTTTTACGATAGCGATATCCTCTTTTTTCGCGTTAATATATGCCTCCTTGTAGCGGATATCGGCGTCGCACTCCTCTGTAGTAACGAATCTTGTGGCTACCTGTATAGCGCTGACTCCAAGGGAAAAGGCATGCATAGCCTGTTCACGATTCTCAATCCCGCCTCCAAGGGCAACGGGTATGCTGCATTTAAATTGTTCCTCGTACATTTTCACAGTATCCAGAACCTTCCGTACTTCTAAATCGTACGCCTCATCCTTTCCATAGTCTGTAAGCTGCTCCTTTGAAAATCCCAGATGACCGCCTGCTTTCGGCCCTTCCATCACCAACAAATCCGGCATACGTCCGTACTTCTTCCCCCAATATTTCAAAATAACCTTCGCGGATTTCTCCGTAGATACAATCGGAGCCAGCTTCACATCAGACTCTCCCGCAATCTTCGGCAAATCCATAGGCAGTCCTGCTCCGGAAATAATCATGTCTGCCCCTGCGTCAATCGCCGCCCTCACATACTCCTCATAACATCGCATCGCCACCATGAGATTGAACCCGATGATTCCCTTTGGCGCGATTGCCCTTGCCTTCTCATATTCTTTCTTAATTGCCCTTAGATTGGCCGCTTTGGGGTCCGTATCAAAATCCGGCTCCCGAAAACCAATCTGGGCGGCAGAGATTACCCCAATGCCGCCCACTTTCGCAACTGCTCCTGCCAGATTTCCAAGACTGATGCCTACTCCCATTCCTCCCTGCAAAATCGGAACCTCTGCTTCTATATTTCCTATTTTTAACCTATGCTCTTTCATGGTTATTCTCCTACTCTCGCAAGCCATGCACATCACATCTTGCGGAATCTGTCATATCTGTGTTCCATAAGCTCTGCCTCAGACATTTTACCGTATCGCTTCAAAAATTCTTCTATCTTATCTGCCAGCCTGCATGTTACCTCTTTCAGATTTTCAATGGTATAGGGGGCTGGTTCTGCAAACACCTGCTCCACGATTCCCATCTGATACAAATCCTCAGCCGTCAGCCTCATTACATCCGCCGCGTCCTTTGCTTTAGAGCTGTCTTTCCAAAGGATACTGGCGAAGCCCTCCGGAGACAGAATGGAATAGACGGAGTTTTCAAGCATCCACACTTCATCTGCCGTCGCCATGGCAAGCGCGCCGCCGCTTCCCCCTTCTCCAATAATAATAGAAAGTACCGGAGCCTTTAAGCCGGACATCTCATAAATATTTCTGGCTATCGCTTCTCCCTGCCCCCGTTCTTCTGCCTCAAGCCCGCAAAACGCGCCCGGAGTGTCCACAAAGCAGATGACCGGCCGGCAGAACTTTTCTGCCTGCTTCATCAGCCGCAGGGCTTTTCTATATCCGTCCGGAGACGGCATACCGAAATTACGCTCAATATTCTCCTTAGTGTTCGTTCCCTTCGCCTGTGCAATCACCGTCACCGGAAGTCCCCGAAACCTGCCAATACCTCCGATAATGGCCTTGTCGTCCGCAAAATACCGATCACCATGGAGTTCTATAAAGTCTGTGAACAATTCCCTGATATAATCGCTTCCCACCGGACGGTCCTTCATACGTGACAACTGGACCCGATCCCAGGCTTTGGCAAGTTTATTATTGACAGCCGCATCGCCCAAAGAGGCTTTTTCACCTTCCTCCTCAGCGCCTGCCGCTTCCCTATCATTCCAGGCTTTTCCATCTTCATGCAGCCTCAAAATCTGCGAAAGTGTTTCCTTCAACTGATGCCGTTCTACAATACCGTCTATAAAACCATGCTCCAGAAGAAACTCTGACCGTTGAAAGCCCTTCGGCAGCTTCTGTCCAATGGTCTGCTCAATCACTCTGGGTCCCGCAAATCCAATCAATGCCTTTGGCTCAGCCAGAATCACATCACCCAGCATGGCGAAGCTGGCCGTCACGCCGCCGGTGGTGGGGTCCGTCAAAACACTGATGTACAGAAGCCCTGCGTCGCTGTGCCGCTTAAGCGCAGCCGAGGTCTTTGCCATCTGCATCAGTGAGATGATTCCCTCCTGCATCCTTGCTCCGCCGGAGCAGGCAAACAGAATGACTGGAAGCCCTTCTTTTGTGGCTCTCTCTACTGCTCTGGCAATCTTCTCGCCAACCGCTTCTCCCATGCTGGCCATAAGAAAACGTCCATCGCAGACACCTAATACCACTTCTGTTCCGTCAATTTGCGCCTTTCCTGTGACGACTGCCTCCTTAAGACCTGTCTTCTCCTGAAGCGTGCTTAACTTCTCCTCATATCCCTTATACTGAAGGGGATTCGGGGCTGTGAGGCACTCATCCCATTCCTCGAATGTTCCGGCGTCTACCACCATCTCAATCCGGCGGTATGCGTGTACCCGAAAATATCCTCCGCATTTAGGGCAGATATAATAGTCGTCCTTCACATCTTTTGCAATGATTGCGCCGCCGCATTTATTACATTTCCGCAAAAGCCCCTCCGGCACCTCCGGTTTTGTCAAATTCAACGAAATATATCCTTTTCTTCCAGACGAAATCCTGGTCTTTTTAAACACATTGTCCAGCTTCATAAAATGTTCCCTTCATTTTCCGCTATAAACTCAATATCAAAATTACCTGAAAGATAATCCGGCTGACTTAAAATCTCATACTGGTAGTCCACATTGGTTTCAATTCCCTCAATGATTACCTCTCCTAAGGCGCTTTGCATCTTTCTGACTGCTTCGCCCCGATTCTTCGCCCATACAATCAGCTTTGCCACCATAGAGTCATAGTAGGGTGGAATGGTATACCCGCTGTAAATAGCAGAGTCAATGCGGATTCCTTTCCCGCCCGGCAGATACATATCCGTAATCGTTCCGGGAGACGGCCTGAAGCCCTTGGCTGGATTCTCTGCATTAATCCGACATTCGATGGCATGACCTGTCAGGCGAATATCCCTTTGGGTAAACGGAAGCTTTTTTCCAGATGCAATCCGAATCTGTTCCTTGATTAAATCGATTCCGGTCACCCATTCTGTCACCGGATGCTCCACCTGTATACGGGTATTCATTTCCATAAAATAAAAGTTCCCGCTTTTTTCCAGAAGAAACTCGATGGTTCCGGCATTCTGATAGCCTGCCGCCTTGGCCGCCTTAACCGCCGCCTCTCCCATCTTCTCCCTAAGCTTTTCTGATAGGGCGACGGATGGCGACTCCTCTAACATCTTCTGGTGATTACGCTGGATAGAACAGTCGCGCTCGCCTAAGTGCACCACATTCCCGTAATGGTCCGCCAAAATCTGGAACTCAATATGCCTTGGATGCTGTACAAAATGCTCGATATACATGGTGTTGTCACCAAAGGCCATCTGGGTTTCCTTCTGTGCAGTCTGGAAGCTCTGCTCAAATTCCTCTGGCCCGTTGGCAACGCGCATCCCTTTTCCGCCGCCGCCAAGCGCTGCCTTTACAATGACCGGATAGCCGATTTCCTCTGCAATCCTGGCCCCTGTTTTGGCGTCATAGATTGGCTCTGTGCTTCCAGGAATGACCGGAACGCCAGCCTCTGCCATAGTGTTCCTTGCCTCCTGCTTGTTTCCAAGCTTTCCAATGACTTTAGAATCCGGACCGATAAATGTAATGTTACAGTGCTCACACAGCTCTGCAAATCTGCTGTTTTCCGACAGAAAACCAAAACCTGGATGTATGGCGTCAGCGCCTGTTATAATAGTTGCGCTGATGATGCGGTCCATACTCAGATAGCTTTCCGAGGATGGAGCCGGACCGATACAGACTGACTCGTCCGCAAGCTTTGTATGGAGTGCTTCCCTGTCCGCCTCTGAATATACTGCAACCGTCTCGATTCCCATTTCCCTGCAGGCGCGGATAATGCGCACAGCAATCTCGCCGCGATTGGCAATTAATACTTTTTTAATCATGTATTCCACCTATCCAATCATAAATGTCAATTCTGCTGCGACAACTGTTTTTCCATCCACACTGGCAACGGCCTCGCCTATGCCTACGGGTCCTTTCTGCCTGATGATGCGTGTTTCCAGACGAACCTTGTCGCCCGGTACGATTTTGCCCTTAAACTTACATTTATTGATTCCGCCAAAGTAAGCCGTCTTTCCCTTGTTTTCCTCCACACTCAGGATTGCGACCGCTCCCACCTGAGCCAGCGCCTCCACGGTCAGAACCCCTGGCATCACAGGCTCCTTTGGAAAATGTCCGGCAAAAAATTCCTCACGGTAGGTGACGCATTTGTATCCTATGGCAAATGTTCCTGGCTGGTAATCCTCAATGTAGTCAATGAGGAGAAAGGGATGTCTGTGAGGGATAATTTCCTTAATTTGATTAATATTTAAATGCATGATAACCTCCCTGCTTGGACTAACGGATTCGGAACAGGGGCTGACCGTATTCTACCGGCTTCCCATTCTCCACCAATATCTCCGCAACCGTTCCATCATACTCGCTCTCAATCTCATTCATCAGCTTCATTGCCTCGATAATTGCCAAGGTCTGTCCCTTCTTAACGGTATCACCCACCGTCACGAACGGAGCCCCATCCTCAGAAGGGGCGGCATAGAAGGTTCCCACTAACGGAGATTCCACAATTTTTCCTTCCGGAATTCGGTCCCCATTTTCCAAGGCGCCGCCGGCTTTCGCTTCTTCTGTCCCAGACGGGGAATTCATCATATTCCCAGCAGCCTGAGGCGCCAGGCTCATGACAGAAGCCCCATCCTCAGAACTGTACATATTCGTCCCTGATGCCGCAACCACCTGAATCTGTTCCTTTTTCTTCGTAAGATGCAGCTTCATTCCATTTTCTTCATATTTCATTCCGGTCAGCTCAGATGCAGACACGGTTTCTATTAATTTAATCAGGTTTTCTATCTCCATATGCTTTTGCATCTCCTACCCGTCATATTTTTTCAAAAGCAGCGTAGCATTATGTCCGCCAAATCCCAGAGAATTGGTGAGGGCATAAGTTACGTCCTTCTCAATCGGCGCGCCAATCGCATAATTTAGGTCGCATTCCTCGTCCGTCCTCCTGGTTCCCACAGTCTGATGGATAAATCCGTCTTCAATGGTCTTCACACAGGTAATAAACTCCACTCCGCCGGCAGCTCCCAACAGATGTCCAATCATGGATTTGGTCGAATTAATAACCACATCCTTGGCCGCGTCGCCAAAAGCCAGCTTGATTGCCCTTGTCTCGAACAAATCATTGTGATGGGTCCCTGTTCCATGGGCGTTGATGTAATCCACCTGGGACGGCAGAATCCCGCCTTCTTCCATAGCAAGGCTCATTGCCTTTGCCGCGCCTTCCCCGTCCTCTGCAGGAGAAGTAATGTGAAATGCGTCTCCGGTGGCGCCGTATCCCCTAACCTCTGCATAAATCTTTGCGCCTCGCGCTTTGGCATGTTCAAGTTCTTCTAAGACCACCACTCCGGCTCCTTCTCCCAGTACGAAGCCGCCTCGTTCTTCGTCAAAAGGCAGAGACGCCCGCAAAGGATCGCTGGAGGTGGACAATGCCGTCAGACTTGTGAAGCCGGCAACTCCCGTAGGGCAGATACAGCTCTCCGTACCGCCGGCAAACATAATGTCCGCATCACCGTACTGAATGGCGCGCAAAGCGTCTCCGATACAGTTAGTACCTGACGCACAGGCTGTCACCACATTCGTACATTTTCCCTTCAGACCTAACTGAATGGAAATATTTCCCGCCGCCATATTGGAAATCATCAGAGGCACCATCAGAGGATTTACCCTTGCGGGACCTTTCGTCAGAATCTTTTCATACTCACGCTCCACCACCTGCAGGCTTCCTATCCCAGAACCGACAATTACACCTGCCCGATAGGGGTCCTCCTTGTGAATGTCAAGGCCGGAATCCTGATACGCCTCCGCTGCCGCCACTACCGCATACTGTGAAAATAACTCCATACGCTTTGCCGCTTTGAAATCCATATGGTCTTTCGCAGAAAAGTCTTTGACCTCCGCCGCCAACTTTACCTTGTAATCAGAGGTGTCAAACTTAGTTATCTCACCGATTCCTACTTTTCCCTCTTTTACATTATTCCAGAACTCTTTCACAGTATTACCGATTGGCGTTACAGCGCCAAGTCCGGTCACTACAACTTTTCTTTTCATACTCTGTCATTCCTTTCCAAGACATAAGACAAAATCCTGCTGCCGTTCATATCCTCTCCATAATAAACCAGAGATTACATCACCATACCACCGTCTACATGAAGCACCTGTCCGGTAATATACCCTGCATCCTCTGACGCCAGAAATACGGCTGCCGCTGCTACCTGCTCTGGTTTCCCAAATCTGCCAAGAGGAATCTGTGCTACGGACGCATCCCGCACCTGTTGGGACAGAACATTTGTCATATCTGTCTCTATGAAGCCTGGCGCTATGGCGTTCACCGTAATGCCCCGCGAAGCAAGCTCCCTGGCGGCCGCCTTGGTAAGCCCAATGATTCCAGCTTTTGATGCGGCATAATTCGCCTGCCCTGCGTTCCCCGTCACTCCCACGACAGAGGACATATTAATAATGCGCCCGCTTCTCTGCTTAAGCATCTGGCGGCTTGCAAACCGTATCGTGTTAAACGTGCCCTTCAGATTCGTATCAATCACCCTGTCGAACGCTTCCTCAGACATCTTCATCAGAAGCCCATCCTGGGTAACACCAGCATTGTTGACGAGGATATCAATATGCCCATATTCAGTAACCACATCCTTAAGAAATGCTTCGCATTTCTCATAGTCAGACACATCGCACTGATAAACTGCCGCGCTGCCGCCCTCTGCTTCAATCTCCTGCTTCACTTGCTTGGCCCGTTCCGTTGAACCGTTATAATTAATGACCACAAATGCACCCATTGCAGCCATTCTTCGGGCAATAGCTCTGCCGATTCCCCGTGATGCGCCTGTCACAACTGCTACTTTTCCTTCTAACATACTTTACCCCGCCCCTTTCTTAGAATATACTTCTTGTTTTCTCCATATCTTCCCATGAGGAGATATTGTAAACCTTCACCTCACGATTAATCTTCTTCAGGAACCCTGCAAGGGTCTTTCCCGGACCAATCTCTACGAATGTGTCCACACCCTCCTGAAGCATGTATTCCATGCTCTGCATCCAACGGACCGGAGAGCTCACCTGCTCCTTAAGAAGTCCCTTTGTCTCTGCAATGTCCTCAACCTTCTTTGCCGTCACGTTGGTCACGTAGGGAAGCTTTAGAGCATGAAGGCTGACCGTATCAAGCTCACTTTCCAATTCTTCCCCTGCTGAAACAAGCATTGGAGAATGGAACGGACCGCTTACATTGAGCATCATTGCACGCTTTGCCCCCGCCTCTTTAAGCTTTACAGACGCATTTTCTACCGCCGCCAGCCTTCCGGTGATTACAATCTGTCCCGGACAGTTATAATTAGCAATAGTCACGTCGCCTTTCATCTTCTCAAGAACTTCCTCAATCTTACCTGCATCAAGTCCCATTACTGCACACATGCCGCCCTCGCCTGCCGGCACTGTGTTCTGCATCAAAATTCCTCTCTTACGCACCAGGCGGACAGCGTCCAAATCATCCATCCCTCCCGCCGCGGCAATGGCGCAATACTCGCCAAGGCTTAGGCCCGCCGTTATATCCGGTCTAAGTCCCCCTTCGTTTACAACCCGCGTCATGGCAAGACAGGTGGTGACAAGGGCCGCCTGGGTATATTCCGTAAGGTCAAGCCTGTCGTTCTCCTCAAAACAGAGGGCTTTCATATCCAAATCAAGCCTCTTGCTTGCTCCATCGAAGATTGCCCTTGCAGTCTCGCTCTTTTCATAAAAATCTGCACCCATGCCTGCCTTTTGGGCGCCCTGCCCTGGATAGATAAATGCAATCTTAGACATAGAATCCCGCTCCTTTGATTAACGTGTCTGTCTCTTTTACCAACTTCTGGATTAACTCTTTACAAGACAGCTTCTCCTTCACCATTCCTGCAATCTGACCCGCCATTACGCTTCCGTTCTTCACATCGCCTTCCACAACAGCCTTGCGAAGCCCGCCAAGGGTCAACTGCTCAAGTTCCTCAAAACCTGCACCTTTATTTTCCAATTCAATATACTTCTTCGTCATTTCATTGCGAAGGGCACGAACTGGATGTCCTGTGGTTCTTCCTGTCACCCGTGAGTCAATATCCTTTGCGCTGATGATTCGATTCTTATAATTCTCATGGACCTGGGCTTCCTCTGTCACAACGAAATGTGTGCCCATCTGCACGCCTTTCGCACCTAACATAAATGCCGCCGCAATTCCCCTTCCGTCTGCGATGCCTCCTGCCGCAATGACAGGTATGCTAACGGCGTCCACAATCTGGGGAACCAATACCATCGTCGTATTTTCTCCGATATGTCCTCCGGCCTCACAGCCTTCTGCAACTACGGCATCGGCGCCGCAGCGCTCCATACGTTTCGCCAAAGCGACAGAGGCAACCACTGGAATCACCTTTATACCTGCTTCTTTCCAAATCTTCATGTATTTCTCAGGATTTCCCGCACCTGTGGTCACTACCTTGACGCCTTCCTCGGCAACAATCTTCGCCACCTCGTCGGCATATGGGCTCATTAACATGATATTGACGCCAAAGGGCTTATCTGTCAGCTTCTTTGCCTCACGAATCTGCTCGCGCACCCACTTGCCAGGCGCGCTTGCGGCGCCGATTAATCCAAGCCCGCCGGCATTGGATACGGCTGACGCCAAATGATACTCTGCAACCCAAGCCATGCCGCCCTGGATAATGGGATATTCAATCCCTAATAATCTGGTCACTTCTGTCTGCATTGCTAAAACCTCCGTTTAATTTCTTACTTACTCTTTATGGGCGCTGATATAATTCACAACATCCCCCACTGTTGCAATCTGCTCAAGATCTTCTGTGGGAATCTCAATCTCATACTCATCCTCCAGCGCCATTACCATCTCAAACAAGTCAAGGGAATCTGCTCCCAGGTCATCCTTAAATGAGGACGCCTCTGTAATCTGTGCACTGTCAACTCCCAAATTCTCTGATACGATTTCTTTGATTTTTTCTAACATGATTCATTCTCCTTAATCTCTTTTTTGATTTTTTGGGCCGTATCCATACGGCTTTTGGATTCTATCTGCGCCACTCAACAATCGAAGCCCCCCAGGTCAGCCCTGCGCCAAAGCCTGCCAGCACAATTTTCTGTCCTTTTTTAAGCCTTCCCTTACGGTTCATCTCATCCAGAAGAATCGGGATACTGGCAGAAGATGTGTTGCCGTATTCCTTAAGGTTCATGGGGAATTTCTCCATCGGCTCTCCCAGACGCTTGGCAACAGCTTCCACAATCCGTTGATTTGCCTGATGCATAATGTAATAGCTGATATCCCTAGTGTCCACTCGGTTGAGCTTAAGCACTTCTCCAATAACTTCCGGCACACTCTTCACCGCAAATTTAAACACAGCCTGTCCATCCATCTGCATGTAATATGAAGCATCCATCATATCCTCCGGACAATGCCGGTGCTTCTCGCCTGTCAATCCGTTGAAGTCATGTCTGCTCTTACAGGTAAGGGCCTCTCCTCTGCCTCCGTCGGAATGTGTGACTGGAAGATAGCTTCTGCCATCCGACTCTAATACTGACTTGTCAGAAGCGTCTAAGCGAATCACGGCCGCACCTGCACCGTCTCCGAACAGGATGCAGGTTCCTCTGTCCTTCCAGTTCGTCAGATTCGACAGGCTCTCACTTCCAATCACCAACGCTGTCCGGTACATTCCTCCCAAAAGATAAGCCATTGCCGTGTTGTAGGCAAGGACAAATCCCGTACACGCTGCGCTTAAGTCAAAGCAGGTAGCATTTACCGCTCCAAGTTCTTTTTGAACCTCGCACGCCGCACAGGGGAGAATAAGATTGGAGGATATAGTGGAAACCAGAATCAAATCCACTTCTTCTGCTGACACGCCCCCATTCTCAAGGGCCCTTCTTCCTGCTTCTGCCGCCATGGAAACAGTGGTTTCGTTCTGAATGATGTGCCGCCTGACAATTCCGGTCCTTTCCTGTATCCACTCATCACTGGTGTCCACCATCCCTGCAATTTCATGATTATCCATTGTGTATGACGGTATGTACGAACCCGTCCCGCATATTGTCGCTGTCATATGAATCCCTCTGATTTATTTTGAAATTAAATTATTTTGACATTCAAAGTATATAGCACTTTATTTTGTTTGTCAAGTATTTTGATTATCAAAATATTTGATTTAATTACGATAATGAAGGGGCGCCAAAAGATACCTGTCTTCCAGCGCCCCCCCACATTCATTTTGGTCCCATCTTCTAGCAAATCCTTATAATCTGCTCATACAACAATATTTCCTTATTCCCAATATTTTTATTGTCATGATAATGACCAAAGAACCATTTTCGATACCGGCACATCTCCTTTATCTTGTCAAAATATCTTGTCAAAATATTGGGCTGATACATCTCACCTGCAATTCGCTCCTGGGTACTGCCTGCACAACAGTGGGAGAAAATGAAATCAACGTCCCAATTATTCCGAATCAGATTACGAAGCCCCTCCGCCAGTTCTTCCTCGGAAGGCATTTCTTCTTTCCACCAGCTTACATGGTTAATCCGATACAGCTCATTCTTCTTCTCCAGCTTCCTGCGCTTTGCCCTGAGATTCGGGTCTGACGCCTCCAATACGCCGCCTGAAATATCATGGCTTTTTGCGCCGCCAAAAGTAAAAACTCTATACCCCTGAAGCTCATAAATCTGCCCTCGCATTAGATGAATCACCGACGGCATGATATACTGTACTTTCCCGCCATGCCACTGTGTCACCCGATGCTTTTTTAATAAATCATAGTTCTCGTGGTTCCCATCAACCCATAGGGTTGTGAAGGGCTTACCATCCAGCCATTTCAGCCAATACTTCTGCTCCTTTGATTCATCCCAATAACCGAAATCTCCACATATAATGACGTAATCGTCTTTGTTCATTTCCTTCTGCTCTGGAAATACTGCTGTGTTAAATCTCCGGTAGTCCCCATGGCAATCTCCGGTAACATAAATCATATACCCCAATCTCCCTGCCTTCGCCTATATCATCTTCTATCTTCTTTCTTCTAATCTAAGATTTTACCATCTTTTGTCTCTACAAGCAACGTATTTCTTTGCCCTAAAAAAGCGAAAGCAGGAATATGAAAAATCCATAAAAACTTATGGTATTACAGCATCTCAATAAATGCCGCAATCCTTGTATTTAACTGACCGATATCCGCCTGTGAATAATCTGTCTCTACATTAATATACGGAATCCCCTTCTTCTCATTCACAAATCTGCGGATTGACAGAGACTCAACATTATAAGTATGGCACGCCTGGAGCGTCATCTCAACGACCCCGTCCACCTGATATTCGTCAATCAGCCTGCCAAGCAACTCCAGGCGATTAGGGTTGGGAGTCATGACAGAGCATCCGATATTCAGATACCGTCTTGCCAGGGCATCGTAAATATCAGGATTCTCCTCATCCACCAGCTTGTCAATGGATTTCGCTCCGTTGCAGTTCTCATAAGTAACTACAACGCCTCCGTTGTCCTCAATAGCCCGTACAACCTTCTCCGTTGCGCCGCCTACGGGACATCCACTGACCAAAATACGCGGCTTCTTCTCAAGCATCTTTCCTTCTGCATACTCCTTCTCAATCTTCTCCACCAGAGCTGTCACCTCTGCCGGAATCGCCTTCCTGTCAAACTTGAACGTGCTTCCGTACAATACCTTAAACAAATCCTGTCCCTGAATGGGCGCCGGATCATGCTTCATAACCTCGTACAGCCTTTTGAGAGAATTCCTCACCTCATTATTGGTCTTGACAGCCCCGCGGATATCCTCCTCTGTAATCGTAACATCAAACTTCTTCTCCAGGTATTCCTTGAAACGGATGACCTCGCTTTTCCACAGCTTCAACGCTTCTTCACTCTGGGTATTGGGCAGCTCCATTAGGAAAACATCCTTGAACTCTGCCATGTACTCGTACATCTTCTTCTTACCGTCACAGGTGGTCTCCCCCACAACCACGTCAGAAAAATAGAAGAACGGACACTTATCCGTCTTGGCAAATCCATAGCTGGACTTAATGAGCGGACATAAGTTCTTCGGCAACTCCTTCTCCGCCTCTGCAATCGTCTCGTCAGACGTAGAGCATAATCCAACTGTGGCCGCCCCCATAGCCATGGCAATCTCCTGGGGAAAATACGTACAGTATGCTCCCACAACCGGCACTCCCTTATCCTTCAACTGCTTTACTGCAAGGAAAGAGTTCTTCCTCTGCTCTGCAAATTCTTCAAATACTTCTGGTAAATCCTTGATAATCTCCATGTGTTTCCTCCTTAGCGTTTTGCTGTAATAATCCTGCTTCTTATCATACCACTTCTAAGGAGTATCATAAAATTGAAAATGCTTATAAACCGCTCTATATATAGCAGTTATCTATATAAAGGCATGTCCGTTGACAGATTGTTATTTTCTTAATACGATATCAGCATAATATCCATATGCCGACGGAATCGGATACTCTTTCTCAATCTCCTCTGGACGGATAAATAAGAATCCTTTCTTATTCGTCTTCTCCAACTCGTCCACAAGAATCTCATACCCTGTCATATGCCACTCAATATGACTGAAAATATGCTTCGACTCCCCAAGCTCCTTCACCCGAACGGGCATCAGACCAATCTTCTTACTGTAAGCCAACGCTTCCTCAAGGCTCATACGCCCCAACTCGCTGGGAAATTCATATAACCCTGCAAGCAATCCCCTCGACGGCCTCTTTTGAATCGCAAGCTGCTTCCCGTCTCGGAATACAAACACGGTTCTCTCCTCTATCTTCCTTGCTTTTCCTTTACTCCTGACAGGAAGCATTGCAATACTTCCCTGCTTTCTTGCCTCACAGAATCCAGCAACGGGACATTCCCCGCACTTAGGCTCCCCGTTAGGCACGCACACAATGGCTCCAAGCTCGATTAGTCCTTGATTAAAATCGCCTGGGGCATTTGGAGGGATTATTCTCTCTAAGGCTTCCTCTATCTTCTTTCTGACGCTCTGCTTCATGATGTCCTCACGGCTGCCAGTAAGCCGTGAAACTACTCTCAACACATTGCCGTCTACTGCAGCCTTGGGAATACCATAGGCAAACGCGCTGATTGCGCCGGCCGTATAGCTCCCGATTCCTTTTAATGACAGAATTTCTTCATAAGTGTCCGGAAAATTCCCCTGATAATCAATCACAATCTGCTGTGCAGCTTTCTGCATATTCCGCACCCGATTATAATATCCCAGACCCTCCCACAGTTTCAGCAGCTTATCCTCCTTGGCTTTTGCCAGGTCCTTCACAGTCGGCAGTTCTTTTAAAAAACGCTCATAATATGGCTTCACCGCCTCAACCCGTGTCTGCTGCAGCATAATCTCCGACACCCATACCCTGTAGGCATCTGGATTCTTTCTCCAGGGAAGCTCCCGCTTATGCTCACGAAACCAGGAAACGATGGGCTCTGCAATTTGATGGGGCACAGACAATTCAGACTGTTCTTCAAGAACAACCTTCACTGGCTTTGCAATATGAATCGAAGCCTTCTCCACCTCACAGTCATAGGCCAAAACATGGACGCCGCTTTTCGCCGCGCTTAAAAGAGCCTCTCCAAAAGCCGGATGGGTGTCCATATTCGGCGTAAAATACTTGACGCCCCTCATCTGCACCACAAAAAATACATAGGCTTCATAACCTTCTCTCACAGCCGATTTTAATTCCTCCACGTGCTTGACTGCCCGCTCACTCGGAGCATCCGGAAAACGCACCACACCATTTTCCTCCAGGGTAACCCCTTTTACCTCGATAAATATCTTTTTTCCCTCTGCCTCCACATACAAGTCAAAACGGGATTTGCCGTAAGTATATTCCGGCTGAATTCTGGTTATATTCTCAAAAAGGTTCCCTTCTTCCAGCCATTCCTTTACCAGCTTATTGGGAACCTGAGAGTCTATATTCACAATACGGCTTCCTTTTTCAACTGCAATCATATCCCACCGCGTCTTTCTCAAAGGATTGTCCGCTTCCTGCACATACACCACAGCGCCTGGGAGCAGTAATTCGGCGCAGCGCCCTGTATTCTTTACATGAACTGTCTCCTGCTTTCCAGCTATATCAACATATGCAATAAACCGATTCGGACGTTCCTTGAATGTCCCCTGTCGAATCCTGCTGTAATTCATCCTGCTTTTCTCCTTCTCTAAAAATATCTTGGTTTATTGCCGGATATTACTTTTATCCTTCCGCCAGGCTAAGCAGATACTTCATAGCCCTAAGGAGCTCCCCCTTTTGATTGGGCAGTATCCCCTGAACCGTAAACTCATCCAGAACTGTAGTATCCTCAAACAAACAATTCTCTACTGTAAGATTTTCTAAAAGAAGATATTCTTCTCTTAGAATTTCTATTGGCGTCATCTCGTCAAACGTCCCTGCCTTCGCTTCTTTATAAAGAGGGGTATCCTCCCAGAGTTTTAATTTCAAACACCAGATGTTGCGAGGATGCACCCGATTCAAAAGCCGCGCCGTCTCTATGGCATGCAGCCGCGAAAAGCTGCGCCCTCCAAGCCCTGGAATCACGGTCAGATAATAATCAATGCCCACTTTATCAAGACGAAGCAAAGCCTTGGCAATCTGCTCTGAAGTAACTCCTTTATTTCTCGCCTCAAGGATGGAATCACTTCCGCTCTCCACCCCAATATGCAATGCCTGTACCCCTTCCTTTGCAAGCTTCGTAAGCTCATCTGGCGTCTTACGCAGGATATCGTCAATACGGGAATACATGGCGTACTCCCGAACCTTCGGCATATACTTGCGACTCAGTTCTATAATCTGGAATAGCTGGTCTGCACTCATGAAAAATCCATTCTCTCCAAGAAAAAACAGACGGGTATCCTCTGGACGCAGCTTTCCCAGAATCTCTAAATCGTGCTCAATCTTCTTAAGCGGATGGATACGAAACGTATCCTTTGCAAAGTCACAGAAGGTACATTTGTGCCAGCTACAGCCAAGGGCTACCTCCAAAGCTGCCGTCCTCTGCTCATGGGGCGGCAGATAAATTGTATCATGGGAGTAAAGTGATTGGTATAATTCTTCTCGCGTCATAGTCAATCCTCCTTATAAGAGATATAAAATTCTGCAATCACGGAAACCATCGCGTAGAAGGATACCGCCAGATTTAAATTTAATAAATATATGGTAACATCATTCCTTTGTTCCGGCAACAAAAAATATTTAACTATTTTGAAACAATCATATGCTGCCCATTGACAAAGTACACCTAATATACTATTGTAATATAGTACATCTGATGTACTTTATGGAATAGGAGTATAAATTATGGATAAAATGGTAAAATCGTCAAAGCAGATTTCTCTTTTTTGCAGGCTTAATATTAATAAAAAGCAGAAATTGCCCATTCGTTCCAGTGAAATGGGAATGCTGATATACCTTGTTAAAACAGATGGAGAAAAAAACCCTAATGCAGTTGCAAAGTTTTTCAAGGTTACAAAATCTATGGCAACTAATATGGCAACCTCTTTATTGAAAAATGGATATATCGAGAAAAAACGGTCTGAGACTGACAAACGCAGTTTTTGCCTGATACCGACGAACAAAGCTGTACGTCTGGTAGAAGCCACTTATGAAGAATATTTTAAGACAATGTCTATACTGGAAGCTAAAATGGGAGAAAAAAATTTTGACACCTTAATCAGTTTGTTGGAAAAAGCAAATAATATTTTATTGGAGGAAAAACACAATGGGTAAAATTTTAATTACTGGGGCATCTGGAAATGTAGGAAGATATGTTGCTCAATATGCGCTTGAAAACGGACAGGAAATAACCGTTGCTGGTACAAATCCAGACCGGCTTACCAAAATGTTTAAAGATAGAGCTGAAATAGTCTATTTTGACTTTACTGATTCCGCAACCTTTCATGACGCTTTAAAAGATGTTGACAGGGTATTTATTATGCGTCCTCCACACTTGGGAAAGCCGGAAGATTTGAAGCCTTTTATTGAAGCTTTGAAAGCAAAAGGCGGAATAAAACTTGTCAGCTTCTTATCCCTGATCGGCGTTGAAAATAATCCATTCCCTCCACACCATAAAATTGAAAAGTATATAGAACAGGGGAATCTGCCATACTGTCATATACGTCCAAGCTTTTTTATGCAGAATATCAGCGGTGTTCATGCTTTTGAAATTAAGTATTTCAATAGGATTATTGTCCCTGTTAAAAAATCATTGACCAGCTTTATCGACGCAGAGGACATTGGTGAAATCACAGCTAAAGTATTAAGTGAACCAGAAAAACATCAAAATAAAGGGTACTCTATAACAGGCGCTGAAGCAATCGACTACTGGCAGGTGGCAGATATTTTATCAAAAGAATTAGGTCGGGAAATCATTTATACTAACCCAAAGCCATCATTTACTCAAAAATACTGGATAGAAATTCGAGGGATGGAAAAGGAATACTGCACCGTTATGGGAATACTATACTTGATGACACGCTTAGGAACTGCAAATAAGGTCACTTCTGTTTTTGAACAGATTATGGGAAAGAAACCCCGCTCATTTCAGCAGTTTGTTGAAAAAAATATAGCCTCCTGGCAATAAAAATGAAAGGAGTTCACCCACCCGAAGGGTATGCCTTACGGCGTGCCCTTGGGTGTAACCATGTGCTAACATGACTAAAGAAAAGACAATAAATATATCTCCATTATTCTTATAAACTCTTTCCCAACTCATACGCCAGCTTTGGATATTCTGAGTTTATAACATCATCAAGTACATAACAGCCTTTCGCAGAAACAATTCCTACATTTTCCCATTTCAAATATTTTACCATGCCTTTATAGGATGCAATGGCTCCTTCTGCTGATTCTTCCGTTTCATCACCATAGGTAACCATCAAAACTGCTTTTTTATCCGCACCCCTTAATACAGAATTATTTGCATAAAACCTATCAATAACCGCTTTTATCTGTGCATTCATATCATAATAGTAAATAGGTGAAACAAACACAACGACTTCCGCTTTTAAAAGTTCTGGATTCACTTCCTGCATATCGTCTTTGAATACGCAAACCTGATCCTTCTTCTGACAAGAATAACATCCAATACAAGGATGAACGTTCTTAAACGCTGCATCGAAACGACGAACCTCGTGTCCCGAATCTTCTGCTCCCTTAATAAAAGAATCTGCCAAATAGGATGATGTTCCTTTTTTGTGTGCGCTTCCAGTAATTACCAAAATATTCATTTTACAATTCCTCCAATTCTATTTTATCCATCGTTTTTCCATCCCGCGTTGTATGTAGATATGGAAACAATGCCGCCGGTATTTCCACACCAACAATATTCTATGCCATATCATCTGCCTCGCTTTCCTATAGGATTTCTATATAATTTAGATTATCATAAAAAAGAACGAAACAAAAGAGTATAGAGCAAAAACACTCCAAAAACCAACCAGACTTTCTCACTCTTAAAATCAAAAAATCCTCCATATTTATGGAGGATAATCGGAGTGACGTGATTCAAACACGCAGCCTCTACGTCCAGGACAATTTGACAGGGTTATACTCCTTGATTCCCCATTTTCCTGTATATCCCTGAAAATGCCCAAATTACGGGCGTTAGAGCCTTCCTAAAATAGAATTGCCAAAATCCAGTCACTCCACAAAAACGTAAACTGTTAGAATAAGTGTTAGAACGGGCAGATATCAATCACGTTCTAACTATTCTTCACCCGCCTTAGCGAGAATCTGTATATACAATTCATCAGAAATACGATACCCATTCATACGCAGCTTGTCAACATCTGGCTTTATACACTTCACGAATCCCCTCTGCTTTGCTAAAATCAAAATGCCCAAAATTCCAATCGTGTCAACCAAAAATTCTGACGCCATCTTTCTTGCCGCTTTTTCGTCAATGACCGCCATCTGTAATCCCAGTTCTTTTGCAGCAACAATTACTTCCAGTTCGCCATAATGGAGTTTTCCATACATACTCTTAACCATGTCAGAATTTTTGACACTATAAATCTTGAAATATCCTTTTCGTACACAATCTTTGATTTCATCAATTTCTTTCTGGTGTGATGATGAATCTGCGCAAAGTTCTCTATATACAGCCTCTGGCAAAATCAATTCGTCAAACAGCTCTCCTAAAAGAGACAATTTTCCGATTGATATTAGCCCTATGATTGGGCTGGTATTACATATAATTCTTTTACTGTTCATTTAAGCCTCCCAGTAAATCGTCAATCGCATGTTCATCCATTTTAAATTCATCCTCTGTATAACTTCCCCATGGAATATCGTGTGCTTTCAAAAAATCAATGAAATCCCAGATACTTTTTCCTGCCAATTCGGCAGCTTTTTCTAATGTAACAATCCCTGACACAAACAAACCTGCAACAATAAAAATTGTTACTTTGTCATCCATCGTCTTTCCATCCTGCGTTATATGCAGATATGGAACCAATGCCGCCGGTATTTCTACACCAACAATATTCTGCGCCATATTATCCACCTCACTTTCCCATAGGATTTCTATATAATTTAGATTATCACAAAAAAGAACGAAACAAAAGAGTATAGAGCAAAAACATTCCAAAAATCAACCAGACTTTCTCACTCCTAAAACCAAAAAATCCTCCATATTTATGGAGGATAATCGGAGTGACGTGATTCGAACACGCGACCTCTACGTCCCGAACGTAGCGCTCTACCAAGCTGAGCCACACTCCGACAATATTAATTTTTGTCTGGATGCCTTGTCCATCAAGACATCCAGCGCCCCTGCCAAGGAACTACGGATAGAGGATTTGAACCTCTACTAACAGAGTCAGAGTCTGCTGTGCTGCCGTTACACCAATCCGCATCATTACCAACGAACAAATTATATTATAACAGCTTTTTTCCAAAAATCAACCCTTTTTTTGAAATTTTTTCATTTTTTTCTGTTTTCTGTTTTTTCAAAGTCGATTCTACATCCTTCCAACTATACCTCACCCCAAAATGCAGAGGCTATCACAACAAGCTTAGAATATACAGATATAATATTCTTGCTTTACGCAACAGCCTCCAGCCTTCCTACATCTTGCGAATCCTCTCGATTGCCTCCACAGTAGTTTCATAAGAGCCAAACGCCGTAAGCCGGAAATACCCTTCCCCGCTGGGTCCAAACCCTGACCCCGGCGTTCCCACCACATTAGCACGTTCTAACAAGCAGTCAAAAAATTCCCATGAAGTCATTCCTTTTGGAATCTCAAGCCAGATATACGGCGCATTCACACCTCCGGACACATTGTATCCGGCGCCCTTCAGCCCCTCATAGATTACCTTTGCATTCCTCATATAATAGGCAATCTGCTCTTTAAGCTCAGCCTTCCCCGCTTCGGAATACACAGCCTCCCCCGCCTTCTGCACGATATACGGCGCGCCATTGTACTTCGTGCCATGCCGTCTCGCCCACAGGGAATGAAGCATAACCTCACCACATTTCACTTCCTTGGGAATAACCGTTGCCCCAAGCCGTACCCCTGTGAAACCGGCATTTTTAGAAAAACTCCGAAGCTCAATGGCACAGGTTCTTGCCCCGTCGCATTCATAGATACTATGAGGTACATCCTCCTCGGAAATATAAGCCTCATAAGCAGCATCATAGATAATAACCGCCCCGTTTTTGTTGGCATAATCCACCCATGCCTGTAACTGTGCCTTTGTAATCGTAGATCCAGTGGGATTATTCGGAAAGCACAGATAAATAATATCCGGCGTCTCCTTCGGAAGCTCTGGCGCAAAATCTGTCTCCTTTGTACAAGGCATATAGATTACGTCACTCCACGTCTCTGTGACAGCATCATACACACCTGTACGTCCCGCCATTACGTTCGTATCCACATAGACCGGATACACAGGGTCACATACGGCAATCTTACAATCTCTGGAAAATATTTCCTGGATATTTCCTGAGTCACATTTCGCCCCGTCAGAAATAAATATCTCATCTGCCTCAATGTCACATCCTCTGTTCTGATAATCGTTCTTCGCCATAGCGCTTCTCAAAAACTCATATCCTAAATCTGGCGCATACCCATGAAAGGTCTCCTCATGTGCCATCTCCTCCACAGCGCTGTGAAGGGCTTTGATAATAGACGGCGCCAAAGGCTGCGTCACGTCTCCGATTCCAAGACGAATTATACCCTTATCCGGATTCGCCTCCTGAAACGCAGCCACCTTTTTGCCTATTGTTGAAAACAGATAACTTCCCGGTAATTTCAAATAGTCCTCATTAACCTTAAACATTTACTTTCCTCCTATTCACAAGCTTATGCCCCCTCCTCAATCACACCCTCAAACACCGTAACCGCCGGCCCTGTCATATATACATTTCCGGTTTCCTCCTCCCACTCGACCAGCAGATCACCGCCAAGCAGCTTCACCGTAACCTTACGTTCTGCCAGCCCGTTAAGGATACTGGCTACTGCCGCGGCACAGGCGCCGGTTCCGCAGGCAAGGGTCTCGCCAGACCCTCTCTCCCAAACACGCATCTCAATGGTTTCTCGGTCGATTACCCGAACGAACTCCGTATTAATTCGCTTGGGAAATCTCTCGTGGTTCTCAAACCTCGGCCCAAGCTTTTCTATATCCATCCCTTTCACATCCTCCAAAAAGACTACAGCATGGGGATTTCCCATAGAAACGCCGGTAATCTGGTACTCCATCCCATCAACTACAATCGGCTCATCGATTACCTTTTTACAGTTTGTTTCTACCATATACTCCGAGACAGCTTCGTCGCCCAACAAACTATCCTCGTCTACAACGCACTCCTCTGTCCCCCTTTCACAGACAATCGGAATCGCCTCTGCCCGAAGCTCAGGCTTCCCCATATCCACCTTAACCATAGAAACCTTTCCATCCTCCACTGTCAAATCCAGGTACTTGATTCCGCCAAGGGTTTCCACAGAAATGCTGGTCTTATCAGTCAATCCGTAATCATAGACATACTTTGCCACACAGCGAATCCCATTTCCACACATCTCACTCCTTGAGCCATCCGCATTATACATCTCCATCTCAAAATCAGCCGAATCAGACGGACGAATCAGGATCAACCCGTCCGAGCCAATCCCGAAATGCCTGTCGCTGACCCTTCTCGCCATCTCCGGCGGATTTTCCACCTGTTCCTTTAGACAGTTCACATATACATAATCATTTCCCAAACCTTGCATTTTTGTAAATTTCATCCTTAAAACTCCTTTTTCCTTACTCTGCCATCACACTCAGCACCATCTCTGCTGTCTCCACCATATTCGTCCCGCTCTCCATACTACATTTTTGTAGATATCTGTGGGCCTCCTCCTCCGACATATGGTTACGGTACATTAGCAATTCCTTTGCCCTCGTGATTACCTCCCTCTGCTTAGGGCTTCGATTCTTTTTCTCTGCTTTTTTCCTCCTTCGCCTTCTCTCCATGGTTTGAAGCAGCATTTCCATGGTATTCATAAGGTCGTACACCTTAAGCGGCATGGACAGACATACCACCCCATCCACGCCATCCCCCGCCCATTTGTCCGGCGAGGCAATCAAAAGCATTTCAAAATCCTTCGGCAGATATTCCCTCAGCTCTGTATACATCATATCTTTCATCTTGTATCCGCACAATACAATCCCCTCATCCACCGCATCAGCATACTGCAGCGCCTTAGCGCCCGTCGTACAGACTCCCGTGACATCCATCCCGTACCGCACCAACAAGTTGCGGATATTGACCGCATCATCCTTACTGGGAAATGCAACGATAATACCAACCAAGCTCACCCCTCCTGACAATCTACATCCGATGCAGGTATCTGCCAATCTCCCAATCCGTAACCTGTGTACGGTATTGCGCATACTCCTTCTCTTTAGCCTGAATATATTTTCTCGATAAATCCTCTCCAAGCACAGCCTGGATATATTCATCCTTCGCAAATTCCGCTGCAGCCTCCCGAAGACTTGCTGGAAGGGCCTCAATCTGCGCCGATTTTCGTTGCTCATCTGTCATCTCAAAAATATTGCAGTCAATACTCTTTGGCGGCGCAATCTCATTTCGGATTCCGTCCAATCCTGCCGCCAGACATACCGCCAGTGCAAGATAGGGATTTGCCGACGGGTCCGGACTTCTCAGCTCTACCCTGGCGCCAAGTCCTCTTGCCGCAGGAATCCGCAAAAGAGGCGTACGGTTCTTAGCAGACCAGGCAATGTATACAGGCGCCTCATACCCCGGCACCAGCCTCTTATAGGAATTTACAATTGGATTGGTAATAAAACTGATTGCCTTCATATGCCTCATAATACCACCAATAAAATAATAGGCCTCTCGACTTAATCCCCTCTCATCCTCCCCATCCGAGAATGCATTGATTCCATCCCTGGCAAGCGACATATTGATATGCATGCCTGAACCGCTGACCCCATACTTTGGCTTCGGCATAAATGTAGCGTGAAGCCCGTGGCGTTTGGCAATAGTCTTTACCACCAGCTTAAACGTCATAATATTATCTGCCGTCTTAAGGGCTTCACCGTACTGAAAATCTATCTCATGCTGGGCCGGCGCCACCTCATGGTGGGACGCCTCAATAACAAATCCCATATCCTCCAGTGTAAGCACCATATCCCGACGGGCATTTTCCCCCAAATCCAACGGTCCCAAATCAAAATACGTGGCGCTCTCATGGGACAGGGTCGTTGGCCTGCCATCCTCATCTGTATGAAACAGGAAAAACTCACACTCCGGCCCTACGTTAAAATCATACCCCATAGCCTTTGCCTCTGACAGCACTTTTTTCAAAATATAACGCGGGTCGCTCTCGAAAACCGTACCGTCCGGCTTATATACATCGCAAATCAGCCGAGCCACCTTTCCCTGCTGCGGTCTCCATGGAAAAATAGCAAATGTATCCAGATCCGGATACAGGTACATATCCGAATCCTCAATCCTCGCAAATCCTTCTATGGATGAGCCGTCAAACATAATCTGATTGTCCAGCGCCTTCTTAAGCTGGCTGGTGGTGATGGCTACATTCTTCATCATACCAAAGATGTCTGTAAACTGTAATCGAATAAAGCCTACATCTTCCTCCTCCACCATTTTCAAAATATCCCGCTTTGTGTAATGATTCATCGAATTCTACCTCCTAAATCGGCATAAATCGAGTAAGGAGGATTCCTCCCCTACTCGCCGCGCAACCCATGGTCCGCCTTAGCGGCATATTTCCTCTGCACAGGTTTGCGCATAAAAATGGGCGTTCTCATGCCTGGATGAAAACGCCCTTGTTTCGCTTGTTTCATTATAAAATAAAAACTGGCACTTTGTCAACGTGACAAAATGCCTAAGTTTCATCGGGTATTACACCTTATTACTGTTCACTACGCTTCTTCCTCTGCCCAACATCCGTCCTCATTCTGAATATAAGAATTGCCGTTATTATTGCCGCAGTTAATCCCCTTCTTAATCGGCGCCAGGAAGAAGCCCTTGATTACCCCAAGCAATACACAGCACAGAATCACCAGTACTTTCTCCGCAGGCGTCCAGTCTCTCCAAAAAAATTCCTTAATGCTTTCCCATACGTCTCTCATCATCAAATCCTCCTGTTTGTTTTATTCTCCACACAGCATATCAAAAAAGACTGCCGCCGGCATTTTCGTATACCGTTATTATATTCTATTTTCCAATAAAATGGAAGTCATGCGTTGAAAAAACACTCCATGTTTGCTAAAATAAGTTATTATTTACGAATGAGGTGATTAAATTATGGGACTCGCTATCCCAATCGAGACAAGCGCACGCCACATCCATCTGTGCCGCGAAGATTTTGATATTCTATTCGGAGAAGGAAAGGAGCTGACTTTTAAGGCAGACTTAAGCCAGCCAGGACAATACGTCTGCCAGGAACGTCTCGCTATCAGAGGCCCCAAATCCTCCTTTGAAAATGTTGCCGTTCTAGGCCCTTTCCGCAAGGAGACTCAAGTGGAGATCTCCATGACTGATTCCCGCAAGTTGGGAATCCCAGGCATGATCCGCCAGTCCGGAGACACGGCGGACACCCCTGGCTGTATCCTGGAAGGTCCAAACGGAAAGCTTGAGCTTGACCACGGTGTCATTGTCGCCAAGCGTCACATTCATATGACCCCTGTACAGGCAATCCAATTAAATGTCAAAGACAACGACGAGGTGTTCGTGATTATGGAGAGTTTTGAACGCTCTCTGATTTTTGCCGATGTAGTAGTCCGCGTCCATCCGGATTTCGCTCTGGCAATGCATGTAGATACTGACGAGGCCAATGCATTTGCCAACGAAAATAATCCTACAGGCGCGCTTCTTAAGCTGTTCGGCGGACGTACCTACAACCTTCAGAAATGGGCGGAGGAATTACAAAACGGAATTAATCGGTTTTAGCGGTCAATGTCTTAGCGCTGACCCCTTTTAACATTCCCAATTTTCCAGACAGAGAGCTGGTGGCATCCTGGGGCGCATCCAAAACCACGCTAATGATGGATATTCCACGCTCTCTGTAAGGAATTCCCATACGTCCCACCACATACTGGCGGAATTGGTGGAGGAGTTGGTTGACCTCCCCCGCCGCTTTTTCATCCTTGACCATGATACTAATAACTGATACTCTGCTTTCCATTGACTTTATCCTTTCTTATTTCTTTTTTAATTGACGTCCCGCTGCGTCCAGATAAAACCCCTTCTTATAGATGAGCTTCGACACCGGAACCATTTGATATCCTTTCTTCTCAAGCTCTGTCAGCAAATCATCCAACGCCTCCGCCGTATACTTCGTCCCATTGTGCAGAAGGATGATTGCCCCATTTTTCAACTCTCTGCTTTCTAATACTGTCTCAACAATATCTTTAACACCGTAATCCTTCCAGTCAAGGCTGTCAACCGACCACTGAATGGGATAATAGCCGCACGCCTGAATATTACGGATAATTTCGTCGTCATAGTTATCATAGGGGACGCGAAACAGCCGCATCTCCTCCCCCGTAAGCTCTAAAACCTTCTCGTGCACAGACAGTATCTCCTGCCTCTGCTCCTCCTTCTCAAGCCCAATCATACTCCTGTGGCTGGCGCTGTGGTTGGCAAGGTCATGGCCAGCCTCTTTGACTGCCTTAACCTCCTCCGGATATTTTTCCACCCAGTCGCCTGTCATGAAGAAGGTCGCCTGAACCTTGTGCTTCTTGAGGATATCCAGAATCCGCGCGGTATCCTCGTTTCCCCAGGCAGCGTCAAAGGTTAGCGCCACCTTCTTTTCCTCTGTTTCCACAGAACAGATGGGCATCTCTTTTCCGTTAATATTTCCGGAAACCGTAGAGTAACTGGAAATGTATTGAAATGAACCAAAAAGAGCGGCCCCAAGAGCCAGCGCAATTATTCCGTAATTCCTCCACTTTTTCCTTTTTTCTACATTCATAGACACAACTCCGGATATAGTCTTTACTGACAGTATATGCCGCAGCGTGATGGGAAATCATCTATTTCTCAAATCATTTGCCAAACTCCATGTCTGCTCATTCAAACTTTAAAGCAATGCATGACAAACCAAATCCATCTGCGAAAGATCATGCCCCGCATTACAAAATACATTATCAAAAAAAGCCTCCAGGTAGGAAAAATCAGGATAGATTCCCTTTGGAATATCAGAGAAATTACTTCTTACCAGTGCGTTTCGGAAGAACATGGCATTTTCTCGAAACGGCTCATTCGTAATCTTTAATCCCATACTCCCTGCGTATAACTGAATAAATATTGCGGTTGTCCGAGTATTTCCCTCTCTAAATGGATGGGTCTGCCAGATTCCTGATATAAATTGGGCGAATCTTTGAATATCCGTGTCCCTAAAGGGATATTGATACCGATACCCTCTTTCTTCACCGAAATCATACTGCAAATAATCCTGTATCGAATTCCAATCTCCATACTGGACACTCCTTCCACCGAGAACTGCTTCTTCTTTTGTAAGATTGCAGGTTCTCCATTCACCAACGTATTCATCCGGCAATACACCGAAAAACAACTCCCGATGGATAGACTTTAACATTACCGGTGAAAATTTGAATGTCATCTTCTCCAAGAGCCGAACCATTCTGGCGCTGACTTCGTCCGCTTCCCGTTCCCCTCTGTCGTAATCTTTTGAAGCCTCGTTATAGTACCTTCTCACATGTTCTAACGCTTCATCTGATGTATATCTCCCCTCAATATGCTCTTTTGCCACAGCTTCCAGGAATTGTGAAGTCAAAAGCCCGTCTACCTTCTGAAGCCCTTTTGCCACCTCCCAATATTCTTGGCGCATCTGGCGTGTGGATTCTGATGTTTTCTCCTTGTATGGAATCTCCTCATTATACATTCAATTCTCTCCAATCCAAGATAATCCAACTTAATTAAATAGAATTATACTACAATATTTATGGGCGTAAAAGCACTAATCCGCTAAAATATCTCTTTTCATGCATCCTTCCTATTTTATCTCATGAATTTTATGGTATACTAATATGTATTATCACTATTAATACCCAAAAGGAGACGAGGGATTCCTTTCCCTTTTATTCAAATACCTATGAAAAACTTTCTGCGCAACATCTCGTACACACTCATACTGCTTGCTTTCGCAACCGGTTTGGCATTCATATTTTTTCATTTTGTAAAGGATAATTCTGCCAATATTGCGTTCGTCTATATTCTTGCCCTTATTCTCATCGCAAGATGGACGACCGGATACCTGTACGGCATCCTATCTTCCCTGTTTTGCGTAATCTTCATCAACGGGTTCTTTACCTACCCGTTTTTTGAGATTAACTTTACCATGAGCGGATACCCTGTCACCTTCGTCTGTATGCTGATTATTACCATCACCACCAGCGCCATGACTACTAAGCTCACCCGACAGGATGAAATGATTGCAGAACGGGAACGGAAACTAAATGATGCGGAGAAAGAACGGATTCGTGCGAATCTTCTGCGGGCTATTTCTCATGACCTGAGGACCCCGCTGACCAGCATTATCGGGTCCTCTGCCTCATATATTGAGAACCATGACGAATTGGATTCCGGTGAAAAACTAGAGCTGATCACCACCATCCACGACGACTCAATCTGGCTTCTGAACATGGTGGAGAATCTATTGTCTGTCACGCGAATCCAGGAGGACAGTCACAAAGTTTCCAAAGAACCAGAGATTGTAGAGGAGGTTGTCTCTGAGGCAATCGACAGACTGCGAAAAAGACTGCCTGACGCATCAATTATTGTGTCCGCCCCTAATGAAATGCTGATGATTCCTATGGACTTCCTGTTAATTGAGCAAGTCCTGATTAATCTTCTGGAAAATGCACTGGTTCATTCCGAGAGCACACAGCCAGTGGAGCTGCACATTACGAATGACCAGGCTTACGTCACTTTTCACGTTATTGACCATGGAAAAGGAATTGATACGTCCACACTTCCTGACATATTCAGCGGGCAGTATGACAGCTCTCTTGCCTCGGATACCAAACGGGGCATGGGAATCGGCCTGTCCATCTGCCGTACTATTGTACAGGCACATGGAGGAACAATAACGGCCCATAATCACGAAAATGGCGCCGAATTTGCATTTTCCCTCCCTGTTTTGTAAAACCTACAATTATTCAGGCAATTTTATAAATAAATATTTACAAAAAGCAACGGATTTTGAAGCCGAGTGCCCTACAGAAATAAAGGAGAAAAAAGAGTATGCCGACTCCAAACTATACAGTATTAATCATCGAAGACGAAAAAAATATCTCTGACTTTATGTCAAAAGCATTAAAATCCAACGGTTACCGAGTCATTACAGCCCTTTCAGGCAAAGCAGGGCTGTCTCTAATCAGTTCACAGTGTCCGGATATCATACTGCTTGATCTTGGTCTTCCCGACATTGAAGGAAATGACGTCATCATTTCCGTACGCAAATGGACGAGCTGTCCAATTATCGTAGTTTCTGCCCGAACAGGCGAACGGGATAAGGTGGAAGCTCTGGATCTTGGTGCAGACGATTACATTACTAAGCCCTTTGGCACTCCCGAAATGCTGGCAAGAATCCGCGCCTCCTTACGTCACAGCAATCGGATGGACTCCAATTCAGCGCTGTACATCCGCCCTTATCAGTGCAGGGGGCTTCTGTTGGATTTCGATAAGAGGATTCTTACCGTGAATGGGGAGGAAATTCATCTGACACAGATTGAATATAAGATTGTTGCCTTCCTTGCCAGAAATTCCGGAAAGGTCATGACATATTCTGCCATCATGTCCAACGTGTGGGGGCCGTTTACAGGAGACAACAACCGAATCCTACGCGTTAATATGGCTAATATACGCAGAAAGATTGAACAGAACCCTTCACAGCCCCAATTTCTGTTCACAGAGGTGGGGGGTGGGATATCGGATGCGGGAGGACGAGAATGAATTATGCTAAGTTTTTGTTAAAAATATATCTATATACTGTATAATTCATTCACTATCTGTTAGAATATATTGGAAGGTGGCATATCGTAATAAAGCCTCATTCATTATTCTCTCAAAAGAGGATGCGCCTCTTTAAAGGCTGCATCCTCTTTTACATTTTTACAGTCTAATCGTTGGCGTTCAGCCACTCCTTCATCAACTCCACATACTTGTCCGTATCCTCCACGAAGCACATATGCCTGCAGGTGCGGAACAGCTCCCACCTGGAGTTCGGAATCCTGTCATACATATATTTCGCAATATAAGGCGTACACAGATCATTGCCCCCGTTAATCACCAGCGACGGCTCTTTAATATCCTTCAACTGCTCTGTCACGTCATAATCCTTCAAAGTCCCTACCGGTGTAAACTCATTAGGTCCCCAGCCGACGATGTAAGCCTCGCTGCCTGGCTTTCTGACACGTCTCAGGCACTCTGGAGACTCGTCCGTCACCGCCCCTGCGGCATGACGAAGCATATATTCCTCCTCTGCGGCCTCATAAGCAGGATCGCTGTATTCATTGGAGGAGGTTGCCTTGTCAATGGCATCCTGCATCTCCTGGGGCAGCTCTTTAATCATACGGTGCTGTTCAATTCCCCACATCCAGGAAGCTGGAAGCGTACTGGAGAGAATCAGGCTCTTAAGCCCCTCTGGCTTCTGGTTGCAGACATAGTCCAAAAGCAGCATTCCGCCCCAGGACTGGCCCAGAAGATGTATCTCGTCAAGGCCAAGGTGTTTTCTAAGGGCAACCAGCTCATCAACCCAGGTCTTCGCATTCCACAAATCAGGACGGTTCTCAACATAGGATTCTCCGCAGCCAATCTGGTCATACATCACCAGTTCACGCCCGTCCTCCTCTGCCAGACGGTCAAGCACCTCAAAATAATTATGGGTAGAACCTGGCCCTCCGTGAAGTAATACCAGCGGCTTCTTGTTTCCTGTCTTTTTTCCTACAATGCGATAATATGTCTTATACTCCAGATAAGGCATATATCCTTCTCTAATCTCCATAATTGCATAGCCTCCTTTTTAGACTTTACTGTCTTTTTTTCTATTATAAAGAAACTTTTGGCAATTATCAATCTTTATCCTTTATATATCCACATGAAACACAAGTTTTAATTTATTTTCAGGATTTATGTATATCTCGATTTTACGCAGTCAGCATCCGTTCAAACATTTCTTTTATTCCCCGCTTTGCTTCCCACCCTAAATCTCTTAATTTTTCTCCCGACAGTTTAAGTTTTTTATAGGGAGGATTATAGGGAAGCATGTGACTCGTCGAGTCACATGCCTCCCTGTTCATGACTATCTATTAACCAACAGACAATCATGAGAGGATCTCACCACAATCAATGAAAACTGGGGATTGGTAGATTCCTGCAAAGTGGTATACTAAAGGTGCCGAATAAAGTTGTAAGGGGATTGAAGCTATAAAGCTCGTCCGACAGACTGATTTTCAACCTCTTAGTGTACCACATATTGTTTCCATCGCTTTTTGATGAGGACGCAGGACAGCCAACATTTTTGGAAGAGGTTGCATCGGCTTGTAAATGATTCTATGGAGGTGTTGTCATGGAAATACTATATAAGCGATGCTGTGGAATTGACGTACATAAAAATATGTTAATTGCGTGTGTTTTTATGGGAGTCAGAAAAAAAGAAATTCGCCAGTTTGGTACAATGACTGACGATATTTTACAATTGACGAAATGGTTAAATGAAGTTGATTGTGAAATGGCTGCTATGGAAAGTACCGGCAATTATTGGAAACCGGTGTATAACATTTTTGAAGATGAGGAAATCCCAATCATGATAGTAAATGCCCAGCACATAAAAGGTGTACCAGGCCGTAAGACCGATGTGAAAGATGCGGAATGGATTGCCGATTTAGTACGCCATGGGCTGGTAAAAGCAAGTTTTATTCCAAACCGGGAGCAAAGAGAACTCCGGGAAATAACACGCTACCGGCAGGAACTAATCGAAGAACGTGCGCGGGAGCTGAATCGGATTCAAGGTGTTTTAGAAGGATGTAACCTGAAATTAGGCTCTGTACTTACTGATATAAGCGGGAAAAGCGGGATTGCCATTTTAAGAGCAATTGTATCTGGTGAAACGGATCCTGTTATCCTAAGCAAGTTTGCAAAGGGCAAAGCCAAAAATAAATTAGCAGAACTTCAGCGGGCGCTGAAAGGAAGCATTCATCCGCATCAGCAGTTAATGCTGAAACACCAATTGGAACATATAGAAACCCTGTCCAGAATAATTGAGGATCTGGATTCTGATATAGATGAAAAAACAGAATCTATGAAGAAACAAATTCAGTTATTAGATGAAATTCCTGGAATTGGCAGAAAAAGCGCAGAACGGCTGCTTGCAGAAATAGGAACGGAAATGGAACAATTTAAAAATCAGTCTCATTTTAGTTCCTGGGCCGGGTTAGTTCCTGAATGTAAAGAAAGTGCAGGCAAAAAGATGAGTACTCGGATTCGGAAAGGAAATAAGCATGTAAAATCAGTACTTGTGGAGTGTGCACGCTCTGCAATACGGAATAAGAAGAGTTATTTTTATTCACGCTATCAACGGATTGCTGCACGCCGTGGAGGAAACAGGGCTTTAATTGCAGTTGCCCATTCTATGTTAACAGCAATTTATCATGTCTTAAAAGATCTGCAGCCCTATAAGGAACTTGGATGCGATTACTACAGTACTTACAACCGTGAAAAAAGCATACAGAGAAATATTCGTTCACTAGAACGCATGGGGGTAACCGTAGTGATCAAATAGATGATTCTGAAAGAGAAAGCCCACCTTAATTGGTAGGCTTTGTTATGATGCTTGTTATTAAGGTATCGAGAAGTTAACGTTTTCAGGACAGCCCCTTTTTTACTATTTCTAAAGTCTTTTTTATTCCAAATTGTCCCCCGCTTGTCGCGGACAATATCAATTTTTTTCCCATATAAAATCCTCATTCACTACTATATTTTTCCATCCATCTAAAAAATATATATCAATCGCTTTCCATTTCGTATCACAATAATTGTAATCTGGATATAGTGCTATTTTGTCACATTCTGCATACTTGATCACATCACACAGACCGCTTCGTATCCCTACAAATGTACCTGCCTGTTCTACTACTGACTTTAATTCGTCTATCTGCGGACTAATTGCTTTCGTTCCTGCCAATGGTGTCTCATCGCCCACTACATTTGTAAAACACTCATATTCTTTTGCTAGAAAATATGCTACAATATTGTCCCATACTTTTTTTGAAATTAATGTCACAGATTTTGCGTATGGTGAAAATATTACCGACTTTCCTATCCTAATTTTTTCTAAATTAGGATAGCTACTCCATAATACAGGTCTCACCGGTTTTGTGTTTGTAGGAAGTCCAAATACGCCGCAACAGTATATCTTTTCTAACAGTATGCACTTAATATATAATGCTTTATGAAGATTGATAACGTATGGCCTGTCCTGATGAGCAATGAAGAAATTTTTATCCTTCGTATACAAGCACGCCTGTATCAGTTCGTCCATATCCTTCTGTTTATATATCTTTACTTTATACATTCCGAATAAAGAAACTACCTTAGCGCATGCCGTTCCAATTACACATACAACAATTCGAGGAATCTTTCTTTTTTCTATGAAATGAGGCAAATATGACATTGTTAAAAAAATATCCCCCAGCGCAGAAAAAGGACATAGTATATTAAAATAATCTGGATATTCCTGTTCCTGCTCCCGCTTTATAATAATTCCCCGACTCACTCGTTCCTGCATCCGTCTTATTGTTTCATCTGAAAGGGAATAATCTGCAAAACTATTGTAATCTACAAGCTTTCTAACCATCCCCTTATACCCCAATCGCTTAAGCTGATCAGACATCGCAGCATATGCACGCGCCACAATACATACAATTGAATTCTCTTGCATATCAGATAAAATATCTTGAGGCAGTACAATAGGTATCCCCTTATAGTTATTTCCACATTTAACAATATTGTTATCCAATATAGCGATTGGTCTATATTGGTGTTCCAAAAGCAGATCTGCCAACTCTTCAGTGGCATTACAATGACCAAAGAGATATATTTGTTTTCCCTGAATAGCCTCTGTGTTCTCTAATTCTTTGAAAGATTCTATCATTTTGGCATAATATATTTTATCCATAACTGCTTTTTCCTTAATATAATAGTGCCCTGCAGAATTCTTCTTCTGTCAGCAGACCTGTCAGCAGATAATTCAATAGGCCAGAGTATTGACCAGAATCAGAAATCAATGTGATTCGATCGGAAAATTCATATGTATAATACAAGGTAACAAATTCTTCCATTTCCTGGTAAGACCAAAACTCCATATTCCTTAGATTCTTAATTTCCGAAATATATTTACTGCATATAATCAACTGTTGATAATTCAAGAAATCGGTTATATAACTAATCAATCCATGAAAAAAAAATCTATTATTATTTTCTTGTAAATCAAATATCAATATCTTTTCATATTTTTGTACATATGTTTCGACTCTTTTTTTCATCTTCATTGCTCTTTATGTCAATCTAATATTCTCAAATAACCTTATATCTAAATCTGCAAATCCTAATGGTTTGAAAGTATCTCTCCAATGTGTCCACCCGGATGATTTTTCCTGAAATCTCTTATCTGAATTCCCCTCTTTTTTGCGATCTGCATACATAGTCCCTGCAGAATGATCAGGTTGATTGTAGTGGAATTGTTTGGCATAATATTCCACATATCCCCCTCGTTATTCAGTTTAAGAATAATGCAGTTAGAAATCTCCCTCGTAAGCGTGCTCTCTGCTTCAAAAGTAAGCAGCCACATATTCACCTTTCTTTCCTTCAGGAGTCTCGCAAGATAAATAGATTCAGATGTCTCGCCACTCTTCGTGAGGATGATGACCATATCGCCCTCCTTTACAATCCCCATATCGCCATGTACTGCGGAATTCGTATGAAGAAATGCCGCATCCATACCAACACTTACCATAGAACCAACAAACTTTTCGCATATTGGCACATTCTTCCCTAAACCTGATACAATGATTTTATGACCTGTATTAATCGTTTGCATTCCTTCCTCCACCCAACGTGCGAATACATCTTCATTAAGGGAATGGATAGAAGCCTCTATTTCCTTTAGCTCATTTTCAAAATAAGCAATCATAACACTTCCTCCAAGTAATATAATCCGTTATAAAATGCCCCACAAATTGAATCATAATCCTGCCATGCATAGGTTGTAAGGCTGAGCCAGATGACAGCATGAAGCAGTTTAATCTCATATCTGACTGCACCAGTCAGTTCAAAAAACTTATCCTCCATATCCTCCCAACCGTTAGATTCTATGACAAGTTTCACCCCCTCGTCAGCATTTTCTCCAATATCCAAAGAGAACTTCTTTAAATTGAACCTATCATAATTCCCGACAATGGAATAATATAATTTCGCCCAATCGTAGCGTTCATCTCCATATAACTCCGTGAAACCAAAATACCCTCTTGGATCTATCAGTATCGGCTCTCCGTTTTCTCTCAGCATCAGGTTTGAAAAAGTGCAATCACCATGAATAAAAGAAAAATAGCTGCATTTCAGTTGTTCCAACGCATATTCCAATTTACCCTTATAAAAAAATATATTCCGGCACACCCGTCCATTCACACGAATGTATCTGTCCCGTCCAAATGGAATAAGTTCCTCAATCCGTGACAGCCGAGCCATTGTCTTGTTAAAATATGCTTCCTTTATACTAAAACTATCTTCTGGAACACCCCCAGATGTATGCAGTTTCTTCAAAATATCCACAAGGTCACTTAAAATCCGATATTTTTCATCATTTTCTACGCCCGTGTCATAAATGTTCTTTCCATGTATAACTTCCATCATCAAAGGGTTTATCCCATAAATATTCGGAATTCCTTTTATATGCTTTTTCTGAGCTTCTTCATACCAGGCACATTCTCTTTTAGCAAGATATTCTCCTTGGGTGTCCACTGGTTCTTTCGTCAGCATGTCACCATTCACTGTAATATGGTTAAATGGTCTCGTCTTAATATTATCAAGTTTTTCATATTCTTCCAGTAATCCAAATTCTCTTGTTCCAGCAAGATTGACTTCTTCAAAGCACATTCCTTTTCCCTGCATCCAGCGAACCAATTCTCCGCTTTCCGGAATGCCTGATAAGGCTGATTTATCATGAAAAAGAAAAAGACCTGCCACACCATACTCAACAGAACATTCCTCCACAAATCTACCGTTTTCATACTTCCACCTGCAAGGGAAAGTCTTGGAAATACCGATATAATCATTCAGCTGCGCTTCACAATCCCCTTTTATACTTTTCCGCCTTGTAACGTTTTCCGAATTCAGATATTCTTTAGGAAGTTCAAATTTATCCGGCAGGATAAGATCCGACCATATCAGCATAAACGGCTCATAATCCGGAATAAGCTCTATTGCCTTTCCCACTCCCGAACTTGTCCCTGTTCCGCTTGCTTCCACTATTCTATATTTCACATCAGCGAAGCATCCCATATACTTCTTAAGAACTTCTCTCTTATAATCCGCAATGATTACAAATCTCTTATCCGGATACTTCCGAAAAAGATGAAATATCATTGGCAAATTCTCTACCGGTACAAGTGCCTTAGGTTTATTTTTTGTTAAATATCCCAGCCGCGTTCCCTTGCCGCCGGCCTGGACAATGATATAATCAAACATAATTATTACCCATAGGGCATATATTGTTGAAAATCAATGATATTTCCTACAAAATTCATTTTAATAAGATCTTCGTATGCCCATTTCGTTGAAGCGAGAATCACTTTTGCATTATTAAGTACATCTTCCGTATGGAAAATTTTGTTGCCATACTCTGTGTTTTTTCCTATATCAGTATTAACACTGTCACATATGCCGTCTATTTTTACACTATGTCTGCTAAAGAAATCTTCAAGGCTCTTTCCTCTTCTTCCCATTCCCCAGATATAACATTTAGAGTCATACTTCCGCATAAGCTGCAATATCTCCTGTTGTCTATATTCCATTTGTTCTTCAAATGGAATATAAGCCTTCATTCTCTCTGTGATAATTTTATGGTATTTTCCATTTGTATCAAAATCCAGTGCTTCAAGCAGTTTCTTTTCTATATCCCATTGAACCTTTAATTTTTCTTTATTTTTCAACACATCATTCGTCCATGACCCTGTGGCATATCTTCTGTAAACAGCCATCTTTTTATCAATATAGAATATCCCACCGCGCAGAGAACCTTTTATCTGTATCACATAGTCCAACGGCGTGATCTTTTCAAATTCCAACAGGTTCTCATACATCTGTCTCCTAAAAAAAATCCCAGCTGTTACAAGATATTGTCCTCCGCCCAAAATCACGTTTTCTGTAGATAAAATACCATTTCCTGTCCTGGGGCGAATTTGACTTATCTCTCTTTTTCCATCCTCTGTAACTGTACATCCCCAACATGCGCACATATCACATTCAGGATGATTTTCCAAGGCATCTCGCTGTAGTTGAAGTTTATTTTCATCAATCCAGAAGTCGTCCCCTTCACACATAGCAATATACTTCCCTTTTGCAATATCCTTTATCACCTCCGTGATAAAATCCGCACCCTGGGAATATTGATTCTTCTGTTCATAAATTACCTTGATTTTTTCCGGATAAGCGGTGACATACTTTCTTATAATATCAACTGTACCATCTGTCGATACATCGTCGTGAATGATAATTTCGTAATCAAAGGATGTTTTTTGCACAAGCATACTCTCAATAGCCTTTTCCAGATAGGATTCCTGATTATATGCGTTGCATATTATACTGACTTCATATGACTTTCCCACTTATCTTTCTCCAATCAAATCCATAATTTTCAATATGTTACCTCTGTAGCCCGCTTTGACAAGCATCGCTTTAATCACATCCTCACTCCAATGTAATGCAATAATCACCGTTACATCCTTGTCAAGATCCCCAAAATGGTTAATCCCATAAATAGGGACGCCTGCATATTTTAGTCCGTCCATCTTTCTGTCAAGACAATATACGATTTCATAATCATTTTGAAGGCGGCTTACAAGAGCTTTCCCTACGACTGTCATTCCGTATATGGCAATTTTTGTTCCAGCACAATATTTTTCAACCCTGCTTAAAAAAAACTCCTCACAAAAAATTCTGGTCATAATGGAAAACATTGTCCTTGTTTTCACATATGGCTCTGGTCCCAGCCCACTTTCTCTTCCTCCGCCCCAATCATGAACCTTCGGATGAAAGAATATGGGATCCTTCATCACTTCCAAAAAGTCATTATGATGTGGATGATAAACATTACGCACATCCATGAGCCATTCTCTCATACCAGCTTCACTCCATGGATCAAAAGGACGCAGGCGGACACTGTCCGCTCCAAATTCTTCAATACATCGTCTGGCAAATTCCGGCAGCTGTTTATAATTTTTATCCTGATAAACGGTTGCTAATTCCAAATAATTGATGACTCCTTTTTCTCGAAGTGATTTGACATATCGTAAATTATCTATCAGCTTATCTATTGATTGTTTAGTTCCCGACAATTCCTGATATATATCATTCTCAAAACTAAGCACCGTAATTGCTACCGAAAGCTTATATTTTCCAAGATTGGCTATTTGCTTCCAGTGTGCTTCATCAAATAGGGAACCGTTTGTTTCAAGTGTTACGGATACTTCATCGGGATCGGCCAAGGGACGCCACTCAGAAAGAAGCTTGAGTATATGCTTGCTTACAAACAATTCCCCAAGTCCATTTGCACTTATATGTTTCACATGAGGCAATGCCTTTTTAAGTTCCATATCAATTTTTGTATACTTATCTTCCAGCAATTTGGCATCCAATTTTGCCATGCAGTCAGGAATACCACACATCTGACAATGATAATTACATACATTTTCATAAGCTAGATACAAAGCTTCTGGAAATCTTGGAATTTCATCAATATCAATGGAAACTGTATCAACCGTATCGTTAGCGACATAAGGACACTGATTCGGATTACAATTAGAATGATCACCACAGGCATGCATTTCCTGTATCAATCTCGCTTCTTCACTATGATAAATCTCATCCAATGAATTTTTAGTAAGATAGCCTATGACACCGCCATCTCTGAGCCAGCTACATAATCTTACTGCACCATCCTCATTCATTACCTGTATAAATTTAATTGCACGTTCACATAACCTCATACGTATTTCTCCCAATAATATCACTTTGTATTTACATTCATCATGCTATTTTATCCTGCAAATTTAAGATTAACGACTTCGTTCTTTTCCACCCAAGGCATGGATCTGTTATAGATTTTCCATAGACCCCCTCACCCACCAGCTGCGCGCCATCCTCAAGATAGCTTTCAATCATAACGCCTTTAACCAACTGATTAATCGACTTACTTCGTCTGCATGACTGAAATACATCCTCAGCTATCCTACATTGTTCCATATACTGCTTATTTGAGTTAGAATGATTGCAATCTATAATAACCGACGGATTCCTGAGATTTTGTCTGTAGTATGCATCATGCAGTCTCATCAAATTTTCGTAATAATAATTAGGCACATTTTCTCCTGCAATATTGATATACCCGCGTAATATAGCGTGGGCATATCTATTTCCCTCAGTTTCTGCTTCCCAACCATTAACCAAAATCCTCTGGCTTTGCTGTGCTGCTGAAACAGCATTCAACATCACAGAAATATCTCCGCTAGATGGATTTTTCATTCCAACCGGAATCTCTAAGCCACTTGCTGCAAGCCGGTGTTCCTGATCCTCCACCGACCGTGCACCAACAGCCGCATATACGAGCAAATCTGATACATATGAACATAAACTTGGGTATAACAATTCATCCGCAGCATACATCCCCGCCTCTTTAATTATGCGTTGATGAAGTTCCCGAACTGCTATGATTCCTGACACCAAATCATCATTCCTGCTGGATGGTTTAGGACGATGGATCATTCCCTTATACCCATCGCCTCTTGTTCTTGGTTTACCGGTATATACTCTCGGAATTAATAAGAATGTATCTTTAACACGAGTTTGAAGTTCGCTCAGCAAATATACATATTCAATAACAGCATCTTCCCTGTCTGCCGAACAAGGACCTACAATTATTATTTTTTTTCCACATTTTCCAGCAAGTATTTCACGCATCTCAAACAGCAGGTTTTCTCTCTTCCTCTGCTCCTCTTTAGAAATACAATATTTACTACATAATTCTTCAACTTGCGGTATCTTCTGAATCAGCTTCATTCCATATGTATCCTTTCACAATTCTACCGGTGCTTTTAATTCCGCGGACATATATGCGGCATATATGATTTTCACGGTATCATAAGCCAGTTCAAATCCTGATTTCGGCATCCTGTGATAATATGCAGATTCTATAAAATCTCTCATTTCGTCCGTGTACCCACGAATAATTTCATCTTCAAGAAATGGATAATTCCATCCACTCTTTTGCGGCAGCATTTCTGACAAATAAACATCATTAAGGTTGTCTTCATCCAGAAAATATGTTTCCATCAAGTTAGACATTGTAAGCCTGCAATTAATAGCGGCATCATTACAATACAACTCAATATAGTTTTTACTGCCGCCTAGCAAGGTATCAGTAGCCATGACGACTGCTTTTGATTTATCTGAAAAAGATAATATTATTGTTCCAAAATCTTCAACATCATTCGGTCTTGCTGCAATATGACGATGTTCATATTCAGACAACTGTGTTGTAATCGTTTCCATGTCGGCGTAAACGCTTTCAACCTTTATTTCCATATGTCTTGCCTCGGCTTCAACTGATTTAAGCCATAGAATTGCCGTAAGCGGATGCGCTCCCGTACGTATGAATGTACCGCCTCCTGTTTTGCTCCATTCTCCGGCCACAGGCGAACTGGATCCTTTCAGGCTTTCCTCACCTTTTGCAAATAATATCCTGCTTTTTTTCTTCTTTATAATTTCTGCTGCTTTAACAACTGCGGGGGCGTAAACAAAATTCTCAGCATACATAAAACAGCCTTCTGCATTATTAACTATATTTTGGAGACGATTGAGCCTTTTTATAACAGCATCATACATCTGCACCTTCGATACAGTTTTTCCTATAGGTGCCAGATCCCCTTCCACTCCAAAAGATCCACTGAGCGGTTTCTCACAGATTACATGTTTCCCTGCCTTCATCGCCCTCTCTATCATCTCCTCGTGGACATAGGGAGGAGTACATATATCAATTACGTCAATCTCAGGATCTTCTATTAAATCATTGAAATCAAGGGATGCATTTATAAAACCATACCTATCCTTCATTCCGTTCACCTGTTCAAAACGCCTTGCTGAAATATGCTTATAACAAACGGGCACACCACTGAAGCGCTTCAAAGCATTCATATGTAACTCGGTAGCTCTTCCTGCACCGGCCACGCCTAGACATATTTCTCCCTTTGCATTCATTATTTTTCGCTCCTTCTAATTAACTTTGCAATTTATCAGTTCATCAATTCTTCTGATGTATCTTTCTTTTTCTTCAGCATTGTGAAAATAAAACTGTATCAACCCAAACTTTTGATACATATAATCATCAATAACCGTCCCGGAATCATCATACTCCATGATATCAATTATATTTTTCTTAAATTCATCCGCCACATGATACCCCTGATAAATTCCGTTTCGATTGCTCATGATTGCATGGTATCCATATATTTTATCTGGTATTTTGGGGACAGGAATTCCACGGCAATCCTCTCCCGCTTCCGCACGTATAATCCAATCCCTCCAATCAATACCTGATGCTCTCGAAGCCGCTGTTGTACAATTATTCCCTGGCATCCTGCGCATCATCTCTATAATCCAGAATTCACCCTGACATTCTATGTATTGCAAATGCAACAAACCGTCCACCAATCTCAACTTCCGAGCCACCTTTTCCACTTCTGGAAGCAGCCATTTTATTGCTATTTCCCAGTTGTCAGCCGGAGATACACCGGTATTGGTAAGGTATTTATTTACATAGGAATAATCGTTCAGCGTTGCATAGGCCACTACGCGCTGATCAATGATAAATGTGCTCAGACTATGTAGTGTGCCTTTTATATAAGGCTCCACAACAATCCTTCCATCCCTTGACATTGTGAATGCCCTCATAACTGCTTTCTGATAGGCTTCCGAATCACAAACAGTTGATACTCCTTTCCCACCCGCCTGGTCTGACGGCTTGACTATGAGCGAAATACCATCCTTTATCCCCTGTCCCAGCGCCTCCTCCACGCTCTCATAATAATGAGCAGCAGGGGACTTAATACCGACTTCTCTCGCAAACTGCTTAAATCTATCTTTCCTGTGAATGATCTGTGCATTCTCATAAGTATCATGTCCTCCCAGGCCCAGCCTTTCGCCCATATATGCTGCAACAAGCGCACAATTATCCGAACAGCCCTGACTGATTGCTTCTATTTTCAATTTCTCTGCAAGTCTTACTATACCTTCATAATCAGAATAATCAAACGGGGCGTATTCATCTGACGCCTTATGTCCTGGAGCAGCCGCATTATTTCCGGTGGTTATCACATAATAACCTTGCTCCTGAGCAGCCTGGATCAATGGTATTTCAAAAACACTGGCGCTCAACATTAACAGTTTTTTCATAAATAAATACCTTTCGTAAATCATTTCCCTTTCCATCAGGATTTAAATATTGGTTCATACACACTTTCATACACCCACACATAATTCTGAAAATTTACCGAAGCCAGTTTTTCCTTTATTTCAGAGACAAATTCATCTTTTACAGCAATTACAATAAAACTATCCGCTTCATGGTTATTGATAAAATCAGATAAACACATAACATTTAATCCTCTCAAAGAATTTTCTCTCCGCTGGCCATCTGAAACAATCACACCATTTATTTTCATTTTATCAGGAGCTATTTCAATCAGAAATTTTGCCGCAAGTCTTCCTGCACCGTAGATATATACTAATTTTCCCTTTGCACACTCCCAATACGCCCCTTCTGGATCCCAAAAATAGAATCTCTCTCTTTGCTGACTCAATATATAATCCTTCCACTCATCGCAGCATGTATCTGCTAATTGCTGTAACAACTTTCCAGCCTCATAATATGATTTAGAATTAGATAGAATATATATAGATGCTCTCCTTATTCTTTCTCTGATGCAGTCACTAAAAAAAACATGCTTCGTATAACTAGTATACCTGTCGATTTCACGAAACAAATCTATGTATCCGCTGTAGTACATAGCCATTTTCAGGAAATCATTTTTCAGGAATCTAACTGACCACGATTCTGCTGTCATTTTATTATAGACCGACATCACACGATTCAAAAAGTATACATTTCCCCTTCCTGCTAGATAAAATTCTAACGGTTCATCTCCTGTTGGAGCATTTCTGAAGAACGGAGGCATTTCCATATATAAGTCTTTCCTAAACAAAAAAGAGCTGGTAGGAATCTCCCATTTCTTGAACATGGATTCATATGGAACATTGCCTTCATATCCATAACCCATGGATCTGGCGTCTCTTTCTCCAGTCCAATTAGGAGGATACTGAAGAAACGCCTTGTGACCTATGAGAGAACACTCTGGATGTTCTTCCATATAATCAACCTGAAGTTGTAATTTATCTTCATCAACCCATGCGTCATCACCTTCGCAAATAGCTATGTATTTCCCTTTTGAAAGAGGAGCCAAAATATCATACAAATAATCAATTCCCTTACCGTATTTATTTTCCTTTTCATAGATCACTTTTATTATTTGGGGATGATGCTGTTCATAATCTCTTAATATTTCTGCAGTACCGTCCGTTGATGCGTCTTCATGAACAAGAATCTCATATGTAAAATTTGTCTTTTGCATCAAAAACCCTTCCAACGTATCCCTGATGTAATTTTCATGGTTATATGTCATACAGAACACAGAAACCATAATCTCATTATCACTCATAATACTTCCTCATTTATCATTCTGAAATTTTGTTATCTATTCTTGGAACTCTTGCAGCTGAATTGATTGCTTGCTTCCGAAGCAAATCAACCATATTAATATACATATAATATGGTTTCATCACCAGTTGAACTATATTGCCGTAATGCGTATTTGTATTCTACGTCACATTTCAGTAATAATGATGGAATTTCAATAATATCTTGAGGCTTATGATAAATGCTAAGAGCCATCCTTGGTCTGTATTTTCTAATCGTCTCTTTTGCTCCCAACAGTGCCTGATACTCTGCCCCTTCAATATCCATCTTAATAAAAGTGGCTTTCCTTCCATTCAGCACGTTATCAATAGTATCAAGTTCAACTATCTCATTTCCATCATCCGCCGCAAGTCTGGAAGTTTTAGAATAGTCACCTGCAAATCCCAAGCTTAACTGCTTATCCCACATGCCTTTTTCAATCAGTTCTACATCATGTATGCCGTTATCCGCATAAAATCTCCTACATTTTTCAATGCAGTATGGGTTTGCCTCAAATCCATATATAGCCTCATATTTTCCATTCGCCCACCTAACAAAATCTCCAGATGAAGCGCCATCATAAACACCGCCATCTATAAAAACTTCATTTTCTCCGGGACTGAAATAATCAAAATACTGCCAACCGACAATTCCATCCAATATCCCCATACAACCAGGGTATAATATACGCTCTTTAGGAAAACCTTCCTCTAAAAGTTGTTCAAGTATATCCTGACGGTACTTGCTGCTTCCAACTATACAGATATAGTCTCTGTATTGAATTTCAAGTTGGTGCGGTGATATTACCCTGCACCCCATTATTTCCTTTCCCCAATTAGCCGCTTTATTATCGCAAAAAAGCAAAGGTATATCTCGATACTCGGACATCTTAATAAGACGGCAGGTCTGTCTCCCCTTAACACCACATCCAAATATTATTATTCCCGCCTTATCAGTAATGGACTCACACATTTTATCCAATTTTGAAATTTTCCACAGCCAATTATATTTTTTACTGAGGTCAAAAATGTCATCAATCAGCTCATTTTCATTTCTATAAAATAGATGTTTTAATCTGATATAAAACAATTCTCTGGACAGTTCATCTGCCAATCTATTTTCAATTTCTGCTATCATCTTAGAAACTTTATGCATGTCCTGTAATTCCATACCTTTTTCTCCTCAATTATATTTTCCGGTCATACCAAGCGTCAGAAATTCATTTATAGTTTAATATGCATATAAAACCGTCTCCCAATTGCAGGTAGTATAGTGTCTTATTGCCAGTTTATAATCAGGATTAATTGACAATATTATATGTGGGATTTCGATAATGTCTTCTGGCTTATGATATAAACATATTGCAAGTTTGGGCCTATACTTCTTAATTGTTTTCAAAGCGCCTAAAAGGCTTTGATATTCGGCCCCTTCAATATCCATTTTAATAAAAGTTACCCCCCTTAATAACATCATCAATCGGTACAGTTTCAACCATGATATTGCCACAATCCGTTATCATTGCACCCGCATTATAATCATCCCCGTTAAATGCTAAAAAACCTTTATTACTCCATGTCCCTTTCTTAATTAAGTTCACCTTGTTCATAATTCCCATTTCATCAAATCGACATTTACATCTATTGGCTGAGCTTGGATTTGCTTCAAATGCATATATTTTTTTCCAGCCTTTGCACCATTTTGTAAATTCTATTGATGTGCTTCCATCATAGCATCCTGCATCCACAAAGATTTCATCTTTACTTTCTGATTTAAAATAATCAAAATATTGTTTTCCACACACACCGACAATATTTCCGCCAAAAGGATTAAGAATTCTTTCCTGCGGAAAACCTGAAAAAACAATTTGATCATATAGTTCCTGTCTATATCTCGGAGTTGATATAATAGCAATGCTATTGCGATAATCTTTCATCAGTTTAGCCACATCAATGGCACAAAACCCCTTTTCTTCAAGAGCATTTCTGACTTTCGTACTATTATCCAAAAAAACTATATTGAAATCTTTATAACGTGAATTTTTTAATATATTATAGGTGCGCATACCATATCTTCCCGCACCGCAGATTATAATACTTTCTATTTGATTAAGAACACCAAAAATATGATCAACTTCGTCCAACCTCCAATTTTTAGAGATGTATGGAAGCTGATCAAGGAATTCCTCGTTGTTTTTATAAATAAGAGCATTCATTCGCAAATCATATATCTTTTTTGATTCCTCATCCTGCAGTTTTCCACGAATATCATTAACCTTTTCTAACATATCGTACATAATTTTTGTCTCTATCATATCTTCTCTCCCAAGTTTTCTGTATTTATATTAAAACACATACAATATCGTTTCATCAGCAGTCGAGCTGTATTGTCTTAATGCAAATTTATAACTGTCATCATATTTTAACAATAGTGCAGGAATCTCAATAATATCCTGAGGCTTGTGATACACGCTTAATGCCATTCTTGGTCGATATTTCTTTATTGTCCTCTCGGCTCCCAAAAGAGCGCGATACTCAGCCCCCTCAATATCCATCTTAATAAAAGTAGCCCTTCGTCCGCTAAGCACATTATCTATGGTGTCTGCCTCAACCACAACATTCCCTTCATCTGAAATTCTTGATGCGCCGGAATGAGTACTTGCAAAAACCATTTTTGCTCTTTCATTCCACATACATTTTTCAACAAATTCTACATCATGTATGCCATTTTTGTTGTAGTATTCCTTACAACGCTCAATACAGTATGGATTTGCTTCAAATCCGTAAATAGCCTTATATTTTCCCTTAGTCCATTTTATGAAATCATCGGATGATCCTCCGTCATACACTCCTCCGTCAATAAAAATTTCATTATCCTCCGGAGTTAAATAGTCAAAATATTGCCACCCCACTATCCCAAACAATATTCCTATATATGGGTATAATATATTTTTGTTTGGAAATCCTTCATGTAAAAGTTGCTGCAATATGTCCTGTCGATACTTACTGCTTCCTATTACACAAATACAATCACGGTATCTGGTTCTGAGTTCTTCTGGCGATATAACATCGCACCCAAACACTTTCTTCCCCCAGATTTCTTTATTGTTGTCACAAAAAGAAGGAAGGAATATCTTTATATTTAGATCCCCTAAAAAGACGATATATCTGTTTACCGTTAATGCCGCATCCGAATATCACTATTCCTGATATGTCAAAAACAGATTCACACATACGATCCATCTGATATACTTCCCATTCCCAGTTGTATTTTTCCGCAATATCAAGAATATCATTTCTCAAATCATCAACATCTCTGTAAATCATATTTCTGAGCCTGGCATGAAATAAATCCTTTGATAATTCATCAGTCAGTCTGCTTTCAATCCTTGTTATCAGTTCCGAAATATTGCCCATATCACTCATTTGCATGGTTTCTTCCCCCTTTAATCACACTATAAACATACTACATTCTTCTTAATTTCTTCACCTGGTTGATACCAGATAATTTATGAATATTTCAAGACTGTTATCCGGACTTTCAAATGTGTTCTCTCGGAAATAACAGTTTTGAATTGAAAACTCAGTATTATTTTCTTTTATCATTCCATCGGCCGATATTATATAATTCCGAGAGTTATTTTCTTTATAATTTGTAACATCAACATAGATACTGTCATAGCCTGTTTCACATATATTCCAACAAACCTCATCCTTCCTAACTTCAAATAATTCCTCTATTTTTTAGAGTATCGATTGATTCTGAGCATTTTATTGTAATATACTGGTGAAAAATAAACATACTCTCCCAGTATCCTAGAGGACGAAAATCTCATATTCCATGGGCAATTTCTGTCTACTTTCTTCAATTGGATCACTTCAATTATTTCATTTTTCTTTTCATCCCATATCAATACTTCGTCTCCAATTCCCGATAACCAGAAGTACTCACCATCAAAAGTTACAGTCAATATAGACAAATCCACATTTTTTATCTTAACTTTTTTGTAGCCTTATTTTCAAAATCAAAAATACATATTGTTCCATATCCAAAATTCGGCCAATACATTTTATTATTGACTCGACAACCATTATCAAAAGCAATGGCTGGTTCAACATTTTCACCCTTCCATATAGCATTTTTTGCATCTAAAGAGTGCATGTTCAGCACCATCCGCTTACCACCATCAAAAGGCTCGCCAAACATATATATATCTTCTTCATAAGCAATAGCTTTTTTATATCTGTATCCCCCAATATTCTTCACATACACGAATTCCAGACTTTGAGTATCTAAAATAGATATGAATTCACCATTAACATAAGGAACAAATACCAGCATATTCTTATATTTTACGCAATCCGAATACATAAATTCATGCCAGACATATGGTTTATTCATTTCCTGAATCACCCGAAGAGAAGAAGAACCCTTTTCAAGCATAAAGGTGCCAGGCGAATTATATGATTTAAAATACAAAGTCCCATTAATATTTGAAATTGCAATAATTTGTGGATATTTAATTTCTTTTTTTCATCCTTTTTCAATCCTGTTTTAAGTTAGTATTTTTTTATTGGGGTAAACTCATATCTACATGCATATCAAAGATTTCAATTGTGATATGCCGCCAATCAATATTGAGAATATCAATTTCAGACTTTCATCTGATTTCATCCTCGATAATTTTGCACATCGCATTCATATTCTCCAACGAATATCTTTGATCTACCGGTATAGGAAGAATATTAGCCGCATATTCATGTTCAACCGTTCCCACTGGGCACTCTTTGATAACATTCGGCCAGAGTGTGGGCAAATATACAAGCTTATCCGCCAGCCTTTTTTTTGTTTTCATTCCATCAGAGATGAGCAGAGGATATGCGAACGGCGCTTCAGACTTTACTGGTTTTAGCCCATTATATTTTGATAATCTGTCTGATACATATTCCCAGTTTTCATTGCGTCTTGCCTTTATGGCTCCATAATCTAATGCCCTGAGGATATTCTCACTTATGAGAGACATCCGCTTGACTGGCTTACCTTCAAAATATTCATTATTGTATTTATATCCCTCATAAAATTTTGAGGCATTTACCTCAAATCGCCCCAAAAGAAATTGCATCCTATCATTGACAATATCCCGTTCATATTCCTTATCATTATTTAAGAATGTATATAGGAACGCTCCATCTGGCACACCAAAAAACTTTCTGCAGGAATATATAGTATGAACTCCTACTATTGGACTAGCAAAATAATCCTGTGCATTATCCAATATTATATTTCTGTTTCTTTTTACACTCTGCCTAATATATTCTTCAGTAAGCTGTCCGTAAAAATTAACTAAATACAGAAACTCATCTTCCTGTACATCGAGTTCAATTATGGGCTTAAAAGCTTTGTCAATATGATAAAATCCTATTTCCACACCATATTTCTCTATCATATGTTTAACTGTTTCGCACAGAAAATATGGAAGAAATACCTTCTTAATTGTTTTCGCTTCAAGCATATAACCAAGACAACTTCTCCCACAATTCAAAGCTATTCCATCCGAATGAAGAATGTCCCCTTCAAATTTTTCAAATTCTATATATCCGCCATATTCCATTATTGAACTCGCCTTTTCCTATTCTATAATTTTGTAGTCTTCTAATATATCCTTTATTTCATTACCTTTACAGAACATCATAATATCTAAAATTGATAACCCCTGTTCAAAATGTCCGATTCTTTGTATATATGGCTTTAGCTCCGATTCTAAAAATTGTAGCTTAATATTGTTACTCTTATACTTTTCTTTGTCAAAAAAGCTTTGCCCTCCCGGTGGATTAACATAAACATTCCCTTGTAATGCTTTAGTTATATATAATGCCCACTCGTCCGGTGCACATATCTTCCCAATTTGTAAATTCATTTTTGAAAAAACACTAAAATCTCCCTTAACCCCTATGAACTCACATGTTCTGACAATTGACCTACAATTTAGTTCTGACAAATTACTATATTCTGATTCATATAGAACATCTTTTACAAAATTCATTACTATATCATAGTTTGGTGCTTTTCGCTTATAAATAGTTAATTTTCCAACTATTGTTTCTCTCCATTTTTTATTATCAGCAATTTCTATATCCTTAATTGGAGTTTCCTGTGATGCTTTTTTATTGGAACAATTATATAATCCGGATTTCCATTCTGATTTAATACTCGATTTCTATTCACCCATCCGTGGCTGATATACTGTGGCGTATCGAAAAATATGAACTTATCTACATATTCTATCAAAGAGAAATAACCAATGTATGGAAAAAAATACGGTTGCATTATTCCAATCTTCATTCACGATACCTCCTTTTTTGTCCCTTTGCCATACAAAGCCTCCCTTTAAAAGAGATCCGCAATCATATCTACTTCTTCATCCGATAACCCCTCGTATAACGGCAAAGTAAGCACTTGTTCTGCTAACGACCTTGCGCAAGGGATATCAATGTATCTGTATTTATTCTTAAAGCACGCCTGGTCTGATGTTACAGGATAGAAATATTTTCTTGCATGCACACCATTTTCTTTTAATTTTTCATATATTTCATTTCTGCTGCTTTTATATGTATTAGTAATTAATATGGGGAAGTATGCATAATTTTTTGTGGATTTTTCGTTTCCTTCAAAAGTGATAATCCCTTCAATTTCTCTTAATCTTCTGATATAATGTTCAACAATATGCTTTCTCGCTTCCATAGCGCTACTGATATGTTTTAAATTGCACAAACCCATAATTGCACAAAATTCATTCATTTTTGCGTTTGCGCCAACCTGGGTAACCAGTTCTTCTCCACGTATACCAAAATTTTTAAGATTATAAAGTTTTTCATATATTTTATGGTCGTTAAAAGTAACTGCTCCTCCTTCGACCGTATTAAACACCTTTGTCGCATGAAAGCTGAATACAGAAGCATCCCCATATACGCCTATTCCGTTGCCCTCATGCTCGATCCCAAAAGCATGTGCTGCATCATATATTACTTTTATGTTGTACTTTTCAGCTATTTTCTGTATTTCTTCTACGTTACACACATGCCCATATACATGCACCGGAATAATCGCGACCGTTTTCTCAGTAACTCAAACTTCGCACTTGAATAAGTACCTATGCACCTTGAAAATTCAATAATAACTGACATAAAAATAGCATGAAACCGTCTGGTTTTGATATAATTGAGTTGTTCAGAAACAATCATATATCCGGAGGCTCATGCTATGAATAAAAGTATAACACAAGACAATCAAAATGATAACCAGATTTCGAAATCTATCAGAAGATTTTTTACACGGTTTCATCTTTCTTCTGCATTGAAAACTGCTAATGCCTACAAAAAGAAGGGAATTTCTGCAGCACTGATTTTTCAGTATCTGTTTCTTTTGATATTTTCAAACAGAAGTATGTATATGAACCTGCTGATTGGAAAAGACTCACCGGATTTTGCAAAAGATACGGTTTATCGTTTTATGAAAATGCTCCAGATTAACTGGATTCGGTTCACAACGGTTTTATCCAGCCGAATCATTAGGGATGCCATTGCTCCACTTGATTCCGCAGACCGTGTCAACGTACTGATCATTGACGATTCCATGTTTGAACGTAACCGTTCCAAAAAGTGGAACTTCTTGCAAAGGTATATGACCATGCAAAACATTGTTATAAATTTGGTTTTCGCATGCTTACATTAGGCTGGTCAGACGGAAGCACTTTTCTCCCGGTCAACAGTGTCCTTCTCTCCACCGAAAATAAAAAGAACAGAATCAATGAAGCAAAGGAAACGGATAAAAGAACGGTTGGATATAAGCGCCGTATGCTTGCTGTCAAGAAAGGAACGATCGCCATGCTGGAACTTTTAAAATCTGCTAAAAAGGCTGGTATTCCGGCTAAATACGTTCTGTTTGACAGCTGGTTCTCTTCTCCAAGCTCTTCATGCTGTCAAAGAAATCGGATATGATGTAATTGCAATGGTAAAGAAAACACCTAAAATGTTCTTCCGGTATAACAGCGAAGATATGCCGCTGACAACTATTTACAAGAAAAACAGGAAACGGCGTGGACGTTCCCGGTATCTGCTTTCCGTCATGGTAGATGTTGTAAAGGAAGGAAAAACCATCCCTGCCAAAGTGGTCTATATCCGTAACAAAAACAAGAGAAAGGAATATCTTTGTCTCATTTCCACAGACGTGAGTCTGAGTGAAGAAGAGATTATCCGCATTTATGGAAAACGTTGGGATATTGAAGTATTCTTTAAAGTCTGCAAGAGCTATCTTAATCTAAGTAAAAATGCAGATCCCTATCTTATGATGCAATGACTGCCCATACAGCAATCGTTTTTACAAGATATATGATGCTTTCCCTGGAGAACCGGGAATCTAATGATACCCGTTCTATGGGGGAACTGTTTTTATACTTTTCTGATGAGATGTCTGATATCACATGGATACAGGCTTTTCAAATACTGCTTCAAATGTTCAGAACTCTGCTTGTGGATCAGATAGATATATCTGATGAAAAAATCGACGAGCTGGTAAAAGCATTTATGGATGCAATACCTGCACTTTTAAAATCGAAGCTGCAAGTGGCATAATTGACTGAACATTGACAACTAAATACTGCCAGATATTGAATTTTCAAGGTGCATAGCTAAAATCTATGTGCGAAGTTTGAGTTCTTTATCTTATCCTTCTGGGGCGTTACTCCCCCAAAATACCATTCATATCCCTTATATTCCGTATACTCTTTAAAATTCTCCAGATTCACTCCTGCATAAATCATTGGATGGGTAGTCAGATAATTCATTTCATGATTTTGAACCACTTCTGTCCCTACTGCAAAGCTGCAAAATGCACCTATTGATTCGATATACGGATGGTTTCTGCATAACGGTCCATAGCTGTATTTTCCGATTGCAGTTACCCCCCTGCTGAACTTGACACGCCTGAAATCTCTGCAATATTCTCATTTTTTAAATACTTTACAACATCCGCTTTCAAACTGTCATAAATATTCTGATCTATACTGGACAATATCAAACAATAGTCCCTGCAATCAATCTTTTCCAGATAAGATAATTCCCTTATTTTTAAGTTATACTTACACAAATGATTATCTAAAACGTACGCTTCTTGTATACCATATGAAACATTTAGTATCCTCTTAACCTGCATCCCAATATCACCGAATGGGAAAATAATAAATTTATCAAATCCCTGCTCTAACTTTCCTTCAATACATTTTTTTATCTGACTTGTAAGTCCTGCCATAATCCTTTTATTTCCTCATTCTGACACTTTACTCACTTAGCTCTAACAATTCTTTTAATGTCATAATTCTGCATGTTACTTTTTTCGCAAGAGCAGCTCGGATTTCTTCTATATCGCGTACTGTGGTAGTGACAACCAAATCAACCGGCTCCAGCTCCTCATCTAAGTTTTTAATCGGTACATTCCCATATACCATTTCTTTGTTTCTGTCTATCTCATAAACTACCAGACTCTTAATCTCGTCGTATAAACGCCTCCCCAAACGTCCCATACCATATATGGCGGCCGTATGATAATTACTGCATATAAGCTGTTCTGTCAGACAAACTCCTGCCTGCATTTTCTGTAAAAAATAATCCAATAATTCTATAACCTTTACATCATAATTCTTAACTCCCTCATTGCCTTTCATAATTTCCTTTTTCTTTTCCACTATCCCCTCTAAAAGACCTTTTTCACACAAGCATTGATAAATCTCTTTAAAAAACAGCTCGTCTTTTTTTGAAATAACTTCTGCAATTAATTCAGGGAACTTCTTTTGTACCAGATCTAAATCGAAGGATTTCTCATATTTTTCTAACTTTCCTACTGCAATCAGCTCCATTACCGTATGCCTGCATTTATCACAGTTAAAGGTACAATTTTTCTTATACTGATATTCCATCCCCTTTCTTCCAAAAAGAAAGGGCCCCCGACAGACCCGCAGATTATCATAAGTTACCGGAAATCTTGAAATATACTCCACCTTATCCAGACGATCCATGTCTGTTCCAAATAATTGTATTCTGTAATTCTCAGTGCTTAGACAATAATACAGCCATGGGGAAGAAAACCTGCCGCAAGCCTGTACCCCAAATGTTTCCAATCTCGTATCAGCCGCAAAATAGTATATCTTAAACAACTGCTTTAACAATAAGATGGCTCCTGCATCCCGAAATGTTCCTGCAAAACCAGTTCCAACCGGAAACTCCTCCTGAATATTCGAGTCAACCGTTACCAGAGTTAAACAGGCTCCCCATTCTCTGTTTAACTCTCTGCACACCCTCCATGCTTCTTTCACATCTCTTTGAAAATTTTTTCTCGCAGCGTCGCCTCCATACTCTCCAAACCCCTGAACATTAAAAAGGGTCAAATGGGTCAATGGAAACAGTCCTTCCATATGCTTCAATATCGTATAAAATGAATCTACTCCCCTGGATGCCCCTGTTCCTATCCCTGTTCCTTTACTCAGACCTTTATATATGGGATTCGCTTCAATTCTGATTGGGCGAAACGGAGCCGCATCCTTCAAAGACGGAATCAGAATCTCCGTCAACTGATACAATAAGTCTGCCGACACACTGGTTTTATCTGAAACATAAATATCGTATCCGTTTATCATACAATATGGCAATAATGCAACCAAAAATGCGTCTACCCTGTCGCTGTATAAATAGTCTTGATATGCTTGCTCTACCTCATACCACAGTGTTCTGGTCTGCACTTCTTCTGATTGCTGTACAACATCTACGCTTATTCTTACCCTCCCTTCTGCTTTTTTCGTTATCTTCACCTTGCCTTCTATCTTCAGATAAAACATTTAAGAACTCCTCTCATTTTTCAATGTATCCCTTAAATAGCTGTCATGAGTTGCATAACTTCCATATTTTTTCTCCAATTTCTATACTCTTCATATTCACGTTTTTATTCCCAATATCCATAAACGCTTCAACCATCTGCTCTAAATTACTTGCCGTCTCATCATCTTCATATATCACATTTTTTTGGATTATTTTTGTTTTCATTAAACTTTTTGCATCTCTATAACTTTTTCAAACACTTCAACGGAACAAATTACCTCACAGATCTTTGCTCTGTCTTCCGAGAGGATTATCATTCCGTTCCCTGACCATGGCAACAGGAGCAGTTTGCCTTCTACAAATTGATATCCGATAAAAAGGCTTCCGCTTGTCTTCCTCCGAAAGAAGCCTGTCGGAATATACTCTTTTCCTATACGCCATTCATCTTTTTCTTCATCCAGTTCTAGTATTTCTTCCATTCTGTCAGGTAATAGAATCAAATGTGTCCTCCATCGAAATATCGTCATATATGAATGGAAACAAGTTGTATTTGTGTCTGTGATTTTATATTCATAACACTTATTTGTGTTGTAATCCCACCGTATAACCCAACATCTATCCGATAAAGTAAAGTATATTTCTTGTCTGTCAAAATACATATTTCTGATTTTGTATTTTTTAGGCAGATGATAGACTTGAACCTTCCACTCATCCAATGTAATACAGAAGATAACTCCGTAATCCCCACATATAAACAACATATTTTCAGCAATACAGGAAGAATATAGTCCTCTAATATCCTTTTCCTGATTTTGCCGGTATACATCGTCGAACTGCCTCTTAAGTTTTTCCATTATTTCAAATGAGCGATTGTCTGTGTGAAACATAACAAATGGAACGCTTATATCAGAAGGAATCATAAGTATGTCACTATTAATCGCATATGCCCTTGAAATAAAAAATACCTCTTGTCCCTCCATACCAGCAAAAGAAAAGGTATTGGCGGCTTTATCATAGATACTTATTCCTTTTCCAGTATATGGGATAAAATATAGTTGATTATTGATACAGACAACCTGTCTGTGTAAGTTCTTTTTTAAAATTTCTTCTTCTTTAAAATGTCCAAGGAATTCTGCCGTATCTGTCCCTATTGCGATCCGAAACAGTCCATTAAAATTTCGAGCTGAAAAATACATATACGCTCCGTCTATATGCCCATCCATAAAAAGAAGATTCTGTTCTCTTGCTTTATTCACTCTTTTTCATCCTTTTTAATACTGCCAGGTACATTTTATCGTATCATACTTTATCTGTGCCCATATTATACATAATAAGATATATACACTAAAGCCTTTTCTATTTGCACTATTATACTTTTAAACATTGCATTTGTCAATCATATGTAAAAAATCTCGCAAATTTATAGTAATTCCCGCCCTTGTTACTGAATCGTTTATAAGGTAACAAGGGGGCGGCTCCTTAAATTTTTTCTGCCGCCCTGCACAAAATACAAAAGCTTTCTTTGTTTCGGAAGGTAGGGGATACTATCCTAAACCCCTCTAATATCCCCATCATCAAAGGGGTCTCCGCACTCCGGACAGAACTTCGGCGGTTTTGTCGGATCTTCAGGCTCCCAGCCGCATTTATCGCAGCGGTATTGAGGAATCCCCGCCGGCTTTGGCTTTCCGCACTCTGAGCAGAATTTCCCCTTATTCACAGTACCGCAGGAGCAAGTCCATCCTGCTGCCTGATTCGGTTTCGGCGCGCCGCATTCCACACAGAATTTCCCTGTATTGCCCGAAGCCCCACATGAGCAGGTCCACCCTCCGGCCGACCCATGGGAGGAGCCGCCTCCGGCCTGCGATGCCCCATATGCTCCGCCGGCCTGGCTTTGTCCCTCCGGCCTCTGTCCCATAGTATACAAATCCTTAAGATTCACCCCTCCGGCTTGCGATGCCATGCCCATTCCCATGAAGCCAGACATAGCTCCGTTCTTATTCCCTGCCGCCGCGCGCATGGCATCCGCCTGGGCGCCCACCAGTGTTGCCGCCGCCATATTGGGATCACGCATGACCGCCGATTTCTGAAGCTGCTTGATCATCTCCTCATCTTCTTTAGACGCCGTCACACTATTGACACCCAGAGAATATACCATAATTCCCCGAAGCTCAGTCCATTTTTTTGACAAAACATCATTGAGGGCGTCCGACAACTCCATGGTATGGCCCGGAAGGGCGCTGTATCGGATTCCAATCTGTGAAATCCTTGCAAACGCAGGCTGCAATGCTGTAAGAAGCTCTGATTTCAGCATAGAATCAATCTGTTCTCTGGTATACACATATCCCACATTTCCACACACATTGGCATAAAATACCATCGGATTCACAATCCGGTAGGAATACTCCCCATTACACCGTATGGAAATGTCCACATCCAGCCCAATATTTTGGTCCACTACACGGAAGGGCACTGGATTCGGCGTACCGTATTTATTTCCAGGAATCTCCTTAATATTCACGTAATAGATTCTCTGATTCCTTCCTGTGCCGCCTCCAAACTGAAACCGCCTCCAGGCTTCTTTCGCAATTCCCTTTAAGCCCTCCACAAAAGAACCTCCGAACACAGAAGGGCTAGTGCTTGTGTCATAGGTATACGCCCCTGGCTCCGCACAGGCGTCGATTACCTTTCCATCCTCCACAATAATCATACACTGCCCGTTCGCCACGGCAATGTGGGAGCCGTCTGTAATAATATTGTCGTCCCCTTTTCTGTTTGACGAACGCCCTGATACCTGCTTTACTCCCTTAGCCACCAGTACATCTGCATCCAGCGCATCACAGTAAAAATATTCCTTCCACTGATCCGCCAGTGCCCCGCTTGCTGCTGACCATGCTGCCTTAATTAATCCCATAATTTTGATCCTCCTAAACCTCTTTATTTGGACGAAATCCGCCCAAAAGGACATGTATTACGATATGCCCTTTGGGTGTCTCTTTATATCCATACAGATCCATCAAAACTTTCCGCTGGTTCCAGAACTGCTGGAATGCATCCCGCTGCTGCCGCTGTCGCTTGAATGATTCTCAGTCTGGCGCTTCGTGCGCGTCACCGTATGATACAAAAATCGGTCTGTCTGATTATACAACTGAAAACTTCCTGCTCTCATATATTCCATGGCGCCATTCCTTAACACTCTGGTATTCATACTCTTTTTCCACGAAAGCACCACCCCTAAGGATACACAGAATGAAAGCAGAAACGACAGCCCAATAATCGTCGGTATCCGCCAGCCCTCTCCATATGGATGCTCCTCTGTATAAGGCTTCCCTTTCTCTGCCGCTGTTAAGTAATCCTCCGCCATAGATACATATCTTTCAAATGCATCGTAAAACTCTCCGTCAGACAGGTCATCCAAAATCTTCTCTCCCAAACGTTCTCTTCCGTATGTAGTAAACGCCTCCTGGGCGGCGCCGAAGCCTACCAGTCCCCAATCCCTCTTTGCCATACTGATGGCGAGCATCACGCCGCTTCCCGAAGACTCTGTCCCAAGTCCATACTCTGTAAAAATCCGGCTCTGCCAGTCCTTAATATCCCCGCCGCCAAAATCCGGCGTAGTAATGATATAAACTCCTGTATTGTACTGCCTGGAGACTCTGGCACATTCCTCCTCAAGAGCATCTTCCTCCTCAGACGAGAGAAGTCCCGCATCATCCTGCACCCATCCCTGGAAGCTTGGGGTATTTCCCCCCAGCAGATACATATAGCATTCCAGCCTGCGCCCAAACTGCAAATCCAATGATACACAGCGCTGCTACAAACAAGAACCTTTTTACTACGGAAAAAAATTTTTGCCCCTGTGCTGTCCCAAACTGCCCTATTGCTCATCATAACACACCTCCAAACAACAGAAGCCCCAGAATGGAACAAACTAAAGTTCCAATCGCTGTGAACCCACAGAGGTATTTCCAGAACGCGCCTTTATCTACCGGAAGCTCTCCTACCATCTTTCCGGTCTGCCCGTTGATGGCAAACTGATACTTCTTTCCCCCGTAAACTGTCTCAAACAGCCAGACAGGTAAAAGAGCATACAGCACTTTGCCGTTCTGGGATGCAAGATGACGCTTTTTCACAATCACAGACTCATAGCCCTGTACCGTACCGCGTAAGACCTGTTCCGCAGTATTATATAAACGCTGCTTTGCCCTGGCCTCTGCCGCCTTTTCATCCACATCATATTTATCCGTCTCATAGCCTGCAAGATAAGCAGGCTCAAAGCTCGTCAGTCCATTGTAATCAAAAGGCTCAATAGACTCTGTCGTGCTGTCGTCCATCTCCACGCTGCCATCCACAGGCACATGGATAAACTCCATGGTCCCTGCCCTTGAAACCAGATAGTAGGAGGTGTCCACATAGTCATACTCGCTGTCACTCCACATCCTGACACGTGTTGCATTAAAACTCATATCTGCGCTTGCCTTACAGTCAAACAGCCAGTAAGGAACATAGCATCCTCTGATATTTTTTAAATAACTACGGTCTCGGAAGTTCTTCGGAAGCAGACGCTTTCCCTTGCAGAATTCAAGCAGCTTCTTACGCGCCTCGTCCCCCTTTACCATAAACGGAATCATAACGTCCGGCTCAAACTCTCCTGTCGAAGCCGCTTTGATTACCACCACATTGTCACAATAGGGGCAGACTGTACTCACAGTGTTCTCATCTGCCTCAATCTCTGCCCCGCAGGACGGGCAGATATATAAGCCCTCCTCCGTCCGTTTTGCCCCTTGCGCCTCTTTTCGGTACTCCCACTCTAAGTCCTGCTCTCCCTCCAGACGTTCCTCCTGTTCATACTCCTCCATTACCTCTAAATCATACTGATTATCGCAGCTATGACAAGAAAGCTTCTGCGTCTTGGGAGAAAATTCAAGTGGCGCCCCACAGCAGGGGCATTTATATTGTACAAAATCCATTCTATTCTCCTTTTTAATCACCCTAATTCATACCCAAAGGGCACACCTTACACTTTAAATGCCCCGCTCTATTAAGGTTTCAAACTTACGTTAAGCTGCTAAGGGTATCAAAAAACTCCGGATATGATACATCAACGCACTGGCTGTCTTCAATCACCGTCTCACCCTCGGCTAATAGCCCTGCGACGGCAAATGCCATTGCGATTCTGTGGTCCAGATAACTCCTGATACGCGCTCCCACAAGTTTTTTTCCACCCTCAATAATCATTCCATCCTCTGTGGGCGTAGCATCACACCCCATGGCCTTTAGATTCTCCGTAACCGTATCAATCCTGTTGGTTTCCTTCACCTTCAATTCAGCCGCGTCCTTAATCACTGTTGTTCCCTTTGCACAGGCCGCCATAACCGCAATGATCGGAATTTCATCAATCAGGGTGGGAATCATCCTTCCTTCTACGGTTGTTCCACGAAGTTCACTGAACCTGACAAGGATATCAGCAGTAGGCTCGCCCCCCCATATCCCTGCAATTCACATAAGTAATGTCTCCCCCCCATGGCTTCGCAGACCTTGAGTATTCCCGCCCTGGTTGGATTAATTCCTACATTACAGATTAGGAGCTCGGAGCCTGGGGACAAAAGACCGGCTGCTATAAAATATGCCGCTGATGAGATATCACCAGGTACTAAAATCCTCTGTCCATAGAGCTGCTTACAGGGACGTACCCCTGCCGTTGCGCTGCCATCTTCATGTAAAACGGAAACAATTTCTGCCCCGAACCCTCCAAGCATCAGCTCCGTATGATTACGGGAAAGAGCCGGTTCAGTCACAGACGTGTCGCCGTCAGCGTAAAGCCCTGCAAGAAGGATTGCAGACTTCACCTGTGCCGAGGCAACCGGAGATTGATAACTGATACCGTGAAGCGCGCCAGGCTCTATCTTAAGAGGCGCACATCCATTACTCCCTACGCTCTCTATATGGGCACCCATACGACTTAAAGGCGTCATAATCCTCCCCATAGGACGGGAATTCAAAGACTCATCCCCAGACAGAACTGATGCAAAACCCTGCCCTGCAAGAATACCAGACAAAAGCCTTGTAGTCGTCCCGCTGTTACCTACATTAAGGGTCTCCTTCGGGGCAGACAGCCCGTAAAGCCCTCGTCCGTGTACCACAAGCCCCTCCTTTTTCTTCTCAATCTCAATGCCCATTTTCTGAAAACAATGAATCGTAGACAGGCAGTCCGCACCCTGCAAAAAATTCGTAATCTCCGTAGTTCCTAATGCAATAGAGCCGAACATGACAGAGCGGTGGGAGATGGACTTATCCCCTGGAACCCTGACCTCTCCCTTAAGTCCGGCTCTCGGATAAATGGTTTTAACGCTCATAGACTATATACCTGAATTTCTGCAGTAATTCCGCCGCCCTCTTTGAAGACGCCTCATCATAGAATTCAATGCGCAGAACCCCTTCTTCAAATTCTCTGTTGTGAACAATCCCGATATTCTTAAGATTCAGATTGTTGGATGCAAGAATCGTGGCAATCGCCGCAATTCCTCCCGCCTCATCAATAATGTCGCAGTAAACCTCATATGCCTTTTTAATAGGTCCCGCAAGGGAGGCCGGAATGGAATTCCGATAGTTTCTTGAGTTGTCAAACAGATGATAGATTCCCTGTTCATCCTCCCTGTCAATCAAGTCTTTCACCTTCTCCAATTCCATAACATATTCTCCAAGAATACGGGAAATATATTCTTTATTCTTCAGACAAATATGCTGCCACATCGTAGGTGATGAAGACGCGATACGAGTAATATCCTTAAATCCTCCGGCGGCAAGATTCTTCATCAACTCCTCCTTCGTATCCGTATCCCGCACAAAATTCACCAGGCTTGCTGCAATGATATGGGGAAGATGACTGATGGTTCCGGTCACATAGTCATGCTGCCGGTAATCAAGAAGAACCGGTATTGCACGCAGAGCCTGCACGAATTCCATATAGCGGTCAATCTTCTTCTGTGATACACCCTTTCCCGGAGTCAGAACATAATATGCATTCTCAATCAGCATTGCCTTTGAATTCACATAACCGCTCTTTTCAGAGCCCGCCATGGGATGCCCTCCGATAAAATACGGCTCAATTCCCAGAGCCTCCACCTCTCTGTGAATGTTCGTCTTTACACTCCCCACATCCGTCAAGATACAATCCTCATGGAGATATTTTGCTGCCTGCTTCAAAAAAGCCGTATTAAAAGAAACTGGCGCACACAGAAATATGTAGCTGCAATGATGAAAATTATCATCAATAGTAGTTGCAGCTACATCAATTACAGACTCCTGTGTCGCCAGCGCCAACGTTTCCTTATTCTTATCAAAAGCCACGATCTCATAATCCGGAAAATACTGCCGGATTGCCCTTGCAATCGACCCTCCAATCAATCCCAGACCAATAAATCCTATCTTCTGCCTCATAATTCTTCTCCTTTGAATAACGTCTAATTCATTTTACCTCAAATTTACTCCTTTTGTCAATATTTCAACAATTTAAACCGCTAAAGCAACAAATTAGACATTACCCTTTTTTACAGAAAGATTCAGCAGAATCCGCGTCACAAACCTGCCATCCTCTATGGCAAAATCCACCTCTCCGTTATAACGCAACGCCGACTTAATAATACTCGTGGTACCAAGCCCTTCCCCTTTTGCCGATTTGGGAATCCCCTTTTGAAATATAACATCATCGGTACAGGTATTGGTACACTGAATAATAATCTTCTTTCCCCTTTTCGTAATATATATATCTATCTCCTGTTCCATTTTGCCGGAATTATTACATCCGTGAATGGCATTATCAAATACATTTGCCAGTATCGCAACCCAGTCAATATCACGTATGACCGTGTCTTTAGGCACTTCTGCATCAATATTTACAACAATTCCCTTTGCTCTTGCCTGCCTTGCATAGACAGACAGGATACCGTTCACAGCCGGATGCCCACAGATTAGCTTTGCTCTCCTGTTTTCCACATCCTCCCCGTATTCCTCCAGATAAGCCAGCAGGTTATCCATATTTCCCTTTTCCACATAATCCCTGATCAGTAGAATGTGATGCCGCGCATCATGACGGATTCGTGCCGCCTCCTTCTCTGACTCGCCTACAATGTCAATCTGGCTTCGCAGAAGCTGTTCATTCAATTCCAGCAATTCCTTCTCTGTCTGATAATGATGCTCCCTGCCCAGATGAATGTACAGGTGGAGAATCGTGTACTGCAGGACTCCCGCTATAAACAGCACAAAGAACGCACGTACCATATTAAAAATGGAAAATCCCTGGAGATTCGGCCAATATGCCATGATTGCTCCTAGAAATATAGAAATAAACAGAGCAAAGGTACTGAACAAATCCATCTCATCAACCAGAAAATCCACACTTTCCAAAAATAGTTTCCTAAGCTTCTTCCATGTAAAAACCAGCATGACTAAATCGCACAGGAAACGTACCAGAATATCCACCCACAGATTCCCGCCAAACCACCAGCGGGATACGTCTACTCCCAGGAATGTACCCACCGAAAACAGATAGAAGGATGCTGCTATTTTATACAGAGACAGATAGATGACCTCACAGCTCATGAGACTGCAGAAAACCCCGACGATAGGAAGAATGGAAAACGCCGCCATTTTGACAAAACTTGGATGATCCAAAAGATACCAAAGATTGTAGCCCACCAGCATCAGCACCCCAAAAGTAATATAGCAGTAAATCGTCTTTTTCATGGAGAATCTTGGACGATCCAACATCAGAAAAAAAGACAGCATCAACGTAATACTCATTCCATTCCGCAAAAATGCAATCCAAAAAGAACCGCCTAACATCTTTTTGTCCCTCCTCGCTCCAAAAATGTCATTTCATGACACTTCTTTTTCATTATATCACGAAGAGGATTATTATTTTTAAGGTGGGATAACTCGTCATTTATCTGGGATAAAAAAAGAGACCGTCGGGAAACCACTCCCTCAAGTCCCTCTAACGCTTTATTAACTGTCAAAATAATAGGAAAAATAGACCTTTTTAAATTCCGCGGATACGTTTCTCGGAATATAGATTCTGCATTCATTATCCATGAGAATTTCTTCCTTCTCCACGGAAATGACATGGTTCAGGTTTAAAATATAAGACCGGCCGCATCTGCTAAACTGTACGAAATGTTCCAACATCTCCCACATCTCTTTGGCCGTTATTCTCACCCGACATTCTTCTGTATCCAGATACAACATCTGATAATTCTTCTGAGACTCACAGTAGACGATATCATCCGGCTTCATCTGCCGAATACCGCCTCCTGCAACCTTCATCACAATCTGCTCCTCCCCTGCCTTCTTCATCTGCTGGAACACAATTTCCATAGCATGGAAGAACCTCTCCTCATCCAAAGGTTTCACAAGATATTGGAGTGCATCCACCCCGTAGGCTTCCAGGGCATACTCCTTTGACGTAGTCAGAAAGACAATAAGCGTACCGCACTCCTGCCTGCGCAATTCCTCCGCCGCCTCTACACCGGTCTTTCCCGACATAAATATATCCAAAAGCAAAAGATCCGGCAAATATTCCCTCTCTGTAATCCTCTCCAAAAGTTCTTCTGCACTCTTGAATCGGTCAATCTTGTATTCATCCGTTTCATTTGACTTCAGATATGCTGTCAAAAAATCTTCAATTATGTCCAGCTCCCTCTCATCATCATCACAAAGGGCAATGGAATACATTAAGGCGACACTTCCCTTCTAAAAGACCTCTCTATTCCTCAGAGGTATATTCCTCTATAATCGGCGGAATCTGAGACAGCAGGTTATCAATATCCTCAAACATGGCGCTCTTAGTCGTACCGTGTCTTGCCGCTTGATTAATATGCTTTATAACTTCCTGATACTGCCCTCTTACCTGCTCGAAGAACCCGCACAAAATCTGAAGTGCGTTCTTTGATTGATCGATTACGCCAGAAATCTCCGTATGAACATTGACCGCGCCCTCCGCAGACTGGGTAATCTCATCGAACATGTCATAGGTTTTCTGCACCTTCTGGATGCTCTCCCCAAGAGCCCCCTGGGATGTGGTGATACTGCCGTTCAATCGTTCTGTACCCTGCTCCACATCTTGGATGCCCAAGTCTACCTCCTTTGTCAGACCCTTAATCTCGTCTGCCAGCTTCTTGACCTCTACAGCCACCACGGCAAACCCTCTGCCCTGCTCGCCTGCCCGCGCCGCCTCAATAGAAGCATTAATGGCAAGAATGTTGGTCTGGTCAGCAATAGAAACAATCTTATTTGTACACTGCTTAATCTTCTCTACAGCCGTCTTAAGCTCCTCAAACGTCTGCTCCATCTCACTGAAATAGTCCGCAACCTGCATAGAACTGCTCTTAAGCTCTGTCACCTCGTCCTGCGCTTGCTGTACTGACTGGGCCACCGTATCTTTCACCTGCGCAAATCCACCGGATGCCTGCTCAATGCTCATGAAATTATGCTCGAAATCTGAAAGCCTCTCCTGGAAGCTCTCTGTCTCCCTTAAAACTGTATCAAAAGAGCCCCTAATCTCATTCAATTCCCACAGAGAATCCACTTCCTTCTGGACCATTTCCTTCTCATACTCTTTTAACGTATTCATTACATGGACCACAGGATATAAGTTATCCTCGTTCTCCGATCTCATGTCTGCCTCACGCTTATTCCTTCTCCAAAACAGCATTGCCCTCTCCCCCCTTTACTCAAACACCACGCAAGTCATAGACTGGTTCACAAACCGGTTGTTATAATGTTCTCCATATCCTACAAGACCGGCATGGTTCCCCAGCTTCTCCATATCCTTAAGATATTCCTGCATATAGTGATTCTGTGTAAAGAGCAGATACCGAAACAGACAGTTCACGGAAAATACTGCGGAGACCTTTGAAAAATCCTGCCGAATCGTCTGAATCGTATTCCTCACAGTCTCCCGATAGTCCCCAAGCTCCAGCAGCACCAGAACGTCCGAATCATTTACCTGTCGGAAACAGACCAGTGAATCGCCCTTTACTTCTTTGATGGAAATAATACATGTATCATCCCCGTTCAATTTACCGAAAGGATTCTGGAATGTACGAGTCGTGATCTCCTGCTCTGTTACATGGAGGATCTCCTGATATACCTGCTTAGCAGGTCTGCCGTTCAGCGCCCCAAGCACATAATTGGCCTTATCTGTCCGAGATGCAATAAACCGGTGGTTCTCCATCTGATGGTAAATATTCTCTTTATATGCTTTTACTCTGCCGCCCTGATTCTTTACTATTGCGTAAGCTACGGCATCTTCATATATCCTGCCGTTTGCCGATACCTTACCTCCATCGCCGGTTCCGCCTACCAGCGAAATATTCTTGCGCTTTAACACAGAATAAATCGTAGTCAGCACACAGGCATCGTTTCCGGCGCAGAAATCAATACACACCGTATCATTCTGAGCCGCCTTAACACTGTTCACGTCCTTTACAAGCCGGTCTATATACCTAACAGGCATCACGGACACCTGCTCTAACACATTCGCCGCCGCAATAACTCCTTCCGTAAATGCTACGACGCCGACACCCTTCTCCACTACTGCTGAATCATAACACATTCCGATACATCCAATACTTGGAACGTTCGGATAGAGCTCCTCTAACTCTTTTACATGTCTTTCAAACTGTTCACTGTTGGAAAACAGCATAAGGAGCTGCGGTCTGCTGATACCGCGAACCGCTTCCTGCAGATTTCCACTCTGGCTTTTTCCAAAAATCTGTTTCATTATGTAGTTCCTCTCTTTGCTTGTCGAATAGTGAATATATTATATGTGATAAATGTACATTACGTCAATTAAATTTTCCTTTTTATGTTAATAATACTTCACATTTACCGTCTTCCCCAGACTCTTGGCACACTCTTTTAACTGCTCCACAAGGTTCATACGCACGCTCAAATCAAAGGGCAGGTTCGAGTTCTTATGGGCTACGTTCATTGCTTTCCCCACAAACAGATTCAGTTCCGTACACTCCTCTATGATCAGCTTCGCCAGCTTCGCAGCTCCGTTATCCGCATCCAGTTCATCGAAAAACGCCTCGTCAAATTCATCCTGTTCATACCGCTTCAGAAGCCCCAGGGACTTTCCGATGGTGAGGACGCCCTCTGTCACCAGATCCAGTCCTTCAATCGATGCAGTCGGCGGAACCGTAGGGTCCGCATAATTAACTGACGTCACAATCTCTCTCTTTAATACTCTGGATGTGATATTGGCGCTTGTACCGCCGCAGACCACCTTCCTTCCCTCCTGCTTCATGAAGTCGCGGACTACCCTCTCGTCGTCCTCCTTATGAGTCGGAGGTCCGGTAAATATATTGACAATCCGCCGCTCAATCACCCTTGCCACAGCAACCGTGGTGTCATCCCCTGGCTTATTGCCGTACAGATCGTCGCAAAGCTGGCTCAGCATTGCAGCAAGACGGGATGCTGAAAGAGTCTGCTTCGTGCATTTTAACGTGTAATCCGCCATATCCTCCCAGGTCCACCCAAGGTTCATCAGCTCTCCTTCGCCTGCCCAGATTACCCCGTCGCTCATCAACACGAAGCAGTCCTTAAGACTCACATTGAAACGGTACTCTCGGATGGCTTTGCCCTCGATTACCCTCTCCTGATATGGGTAATTCACAATCTTCCCATCTCTTACGAAGATACACAGCGGATTGTCGAATTCCACAAGATACGCCTCCCCGTTGTGAAAAATCTGCAGAATACTGAAGGTCGCATACGCTACCTCCCGAACCTTACAGACAGGAAGGGTCTTGGCAATCGTCTCCACACAGGAGTCAATGGCAGCCCCCTCAAGGAACATAGTTCCCAGAATCTTAGAGGTAAGGGTCGCCAGAATATTCGCCTTGACTCCGCTTCCCATACCGTCTGCCAGTATCACAATCTGGGAGTCCTTTGTCTTCAATATCTCAACCTTATCCCCGCACAGTTCTTCCCCATGCTTGTTCAGGCTTTTCCAGGATACATCTACACTTACACTCATACTATTCATCCTCTTCAAACAGAATCGAATCCCGAAGCTTTGACAGAGTCACCTTCGTCTCAGCCGTAGTTTCCCCCAATAATCCAGCAATCTCCTGGGCAACCATCATCTGCTTATCAATAACCTTCTGAGCCATCTCCACCGTCTCAATCTTCAGGTTATAGTGCTGCTCCTTGGCCTTTTCTTCCTTCGTGATATCCTGGTAGGTTACAAGCACAGATTCCAGGCTGTCGATATAGATAATTGTCTCCACTACCTTAAGCTTCACAGTCTCCAAATTTATCTTCTTATGGATCATCTGCTTCTTTGTCCTTAACACTTCCGCAATATCCTTATCATCAATGAACTCAAAAATATATCTCTCCAGGGCTTCTTCCCTGGATACGCCAAGCATCTCCATGGCTTTCTTGTTACACTCACGAATCCGCATATCTTTGCCAATGATCATAATCATGCTCGGTGTCACATCCATGACAATATTCGACATAGATTCTGCTTGAGCAAGGGCATAAGGAAGGCACATGCCAATCTCCGCCTTCTTCTGGAACACAGCCACAGCCTTCGCACGACAGGTGGCATACCCGCAGGCTCCGCAGTTTAACTCATCCTCTCTGGTGTATTTTCCCATGGCATGGAGAACTGCCTGCATCTCCTTATCATCCGGCTGCCTGTCAACCACCTGGCGGTCTGTGAATTCCTTATAAAGCAATACGGCGCTTCCATCGATTCCCTGGGCTTTTTCCCTATGCTTCACCTGCCTCTCGATATCCATCTTGGCGCGGATTAATGACTGCTGCCATTTATCCGAAGCAGGCCCCTTGATGCATCCGCCCTCACATACATTTACCTCGAAAAAGCACTTGCTAATCTCGCCCATCTTCAATTCTTCAAACAATTCCATACAGTTCTTAAGACCGTCAATATGTACCTTATAGTAGGAATCCTTTGACGTATCTGCCAGCACAGACTGAATCACACCGCCGCTTAAAGGATAGAGCTGGTTCACCTCTGGGCTTGGATTGCCCACAGGCTGGTCGTCACACTGGTGGATGTCGATTCCTTCTGCCCTCCACCATTTGGTAATCTCCTCAAACGTCAGGATTGCGTCAATGGCGCCTCTTACACGCTCGTCTCCAATCGCCTCCTCCTTCTTGGCAATACAGGGACCTAAAAAGACAACTTTAACCTCCTCCCCATAAATACTCTTAATCAGACGTCCATGAGCCACCATGGGAGATACCACCGGCGCCATCATAGTAACCAGAGAAGGATAGTATTTTTCAATCAGGTCATTGACGCTGGGACAGCATGTGGTAATGATATTCTCCATCTTTCCCTCCTCAAGAAGCCTTGCATACTCCCTGGTCACAAGGGCCGCCCCCTCTGCCGTCTCACGCACTTCATAAAATCCCAGACGCTTTAAGGCGTCCACCACCTGCCCCGGCCGGTCGTACTCAAGGACTCCCAGATAGGAGGGCGCAATGGAGATGACGGTCTTCATCCCCTGCCTTAAGTATCCCTTCACCCGTTCCATGTCGCTTGCAAACGTCTTCGCATTCTGAGGACAGACCTCCAAACAGTGTCCGCAGTTAATACAGTGGTCTTTCATGATGTGCGCCTGCTCATTTACTACAGAGATTGCCTTTACTTCGCAATGGCGCACGCATTTATAGCAATGCCTGCAGCTTGCATCCCTAAAATCGATTACCCGCATCTTTTCGCCTCCTGTATGATTTCTTTCTTAAATTATATCAAAACAAAGATACCCTCTCAAGTTATTTTGACAGTTTTTTCACGTTCTTGTGAGTCAAAAAACTTGCCCTTGGCTGCCTGTACCATGCCATGACAAAAATAAGAAATAGCACCCCGCTTGAACAAAGTTAGGTGCTATCTCTAAATAATCTGTAATGCCGGAAACGGAAGGGTTCATTCTACCGTATCGGCCGTCTTACTAAGAATATTTATATATTTACAGACCTTTTCACATAACTGGTATGCAGAGTCTCATGTGCCTTGTGGCTTCCCGGTGCGCCCAGATAATCTTCATAGAGCTTCTTAATCTCCGGATTCTCATGTGACTTACGAATCGTCTTCGCCGCATCATTGCGATACAATACGCCCGCCCGAATTCCACGTACATCCGTAAAGTTACGGACATCGCCGGATACCTGGGGCTGTCCTCCGCCATTCACACATCCGCCCGGACATCCCATGATCTCGATAAACTGATAATCCGCTTCGCCTGCCTTCACCTTATTAAGCAGCTCTCTTGCATTGCCAAGACCTGATGCAACGGCAACCTTCACATCCATACCTGCCACATTGTAGGATGCCTCCTTGATGCCCTGGGTTCCACGTACATCCGTAAACTCCAGATTTGCAAGCTCCTCGCCTGTCAGCGTCTCAACCGCCGTACGCAGCGCCGCCTCCATAACGCCGCCGGTTGCCCCGAAGATTACGCCTGCTCCGGTGGACTCGCCCATTGGATTGTCAAACTCCTCATCAGGAAGCATTGTAAATTCAATGCCACAGCGCTTAATCAGCCTTGCAAGCTCTCTTGTGGTGATCGCAATATCCACGTCCGGAACACCCGCCGCACTCTGGTCGTCTCTGCCAATCTCAAACTTCTTTGCCGTACAAGGCATAACGCTTACGGAGACAATCTTCTTCGGGTCAATCCCCTCCTTCTCGGCAAAATATGTTTTCAGCATTGCGCCGAACATCTGCTGAGGTGACTTACAGGTTGACAGATTCTCTGTCATATCTGGGAAATAGTGCTCACAGTATTTAATCCATCCTGGTGAACAGGAGGTAATCATCGGCAGTACGCCGCCGTTCTTAATCCTGTCAAGCAGTTCGTTGGCCTCCTCCATAATAGTAAGGTCTGCCGCCCAGTCTGTGTCGAATACCTTATCAAAGCCGATTCGCCGCAAGGCTGCCGCCATCTTGCCCTCCACATCCGTTCCCATGGGATAACCGAATTCCTCTCCAAGTCCTGCGCGGACAGATGGAGCGGTCTGTACCACCACATATTTCTCCGGGTCTGCAATGGCTTCAAGGATTTGCTTCGTATAATCCTTCTCGTACAGCGCGCCTGTCGGACAGGCTGCAATACACTGACCGCAGGATACACAGCTTGTCTCTCCTAGTCCCATCTCAAATGCCGAACCAATCATAGTGGCAAATCCACGGTTATTCGGTCCAATGACACCGATTCCCTGGGTCTTTTCACAGACTGCCACACAGCGGCGGCATAAGATACATTTATTATTATCACGAATCATATGAGCGGCGGAATCATCCAGCTCATAATGGTTCATTTCACCCTCATAGAAATCCTCGTCCTCCACGCCGTACTCATGGCATAATTGTTGCAGCTCGCAGTTCCCACTCCTTACACATGACAGACATTTCTTATCATGGTTGGACAGAAGAAGCTGCAAAGTCTTCTTTCTTGACTCGATCAGCTTTGGCGTATTGGTATATACCTCCATTCCTTCGTTGACCGGATGTACACATGCAGCTACCAGGTTCCTGGCTCCCTTTACCTCAACAACGCACATCCGGCATGCGCCGATCTCATTGATTTCCTTCAAATAACAAAGCGTAGGTATCTTGATTCCCGCAAGGTGCGCTGCTTCAAGGATCGTAGAGCCTACAGGAGCGGATACATCAAGACCATTGATTTTAAGATTAATATTTTCCATATTCTCCATCCTCCATTACTCTTTATAGATAGCGCCGAAACGACATTTTTCCATACATGCGCCGCATTTTACGCACTTATCCTGGTTAATCACATGCGGTTCTCTTACGGAGCCTGTGATTGCGTCATTCGGACAGGTCCTTGCACAAAGAGTACATCCCTTACACTTGTCCGCATCAATCTTGTAAGAAAGAAGGGCTTTACATACGCCTGCCGGACATTTCTTGTCAACAATATGTGCTATGTATTCATCCTTAAAGTAACGCAGAGTGGAAAGTACAGGATTGGGGGCTGTCTGTCCAAGTGCGCAAAGAGAATTGGACTTTAAGTGAGCCGCTAAATCCTCCAGCTTGTCTAAGTCCTCCATGGTTCCCTGTCCATTGGTAATCTTCTCTAAAATCTCCAGCATTCGTCTGGTTCCGATACGGCATGGCGTACATTTTCCGCAGGATTCATCTACCGTGAACTCCAGGAAAAACTTTGCAATATCCACCATACAGGTATCCTCATCCATAACAATCAATCCGCCGGAGCCCATCATAGAACCAATAGCAATCAGGTTGTCATAATCAATCGGCACGTCAAAATGCTCTGCCGGAATACATCCGCCGGATGGTCCTCCGGTCTGGGCTGCTTTAAACTTCTTGCCGTTTGGAATACCGCCGCCAATTTCTTCTACAATCTCACGTAAGGTGGTTCCCATAGGAATCTCCACCAGTCCTGTATTCTTTACTTTACCGCCGAGAGCAAATACCTTCGTTCCTTTGGACTTCTCTGTTCCCATATCTGCAAACCAGCTTGCGCCGTTTAAGATAATCTGCGGGATATTCGCCAGGGTTTCTACGTTATTCAGAATCGTTGGCTTCTGAAACAGACCCTTAAGCGCCGGAAATGGCGGACGCGGACGCGGCTCGCCTCTGTTGCCCTCGATGGATGTCATAAGCGCCGTCTCCTCGCCGCAGACGAAGGCGCCTGCACCCAGACGAAGCTCAATATCGAAATCAAATCCTGTATCGAAAATATTCTTTCCAAGCAAACCGTACTCTCTTGCCTGACTAATTGCAATATTCAGACGCTCTACTGCAATCGGATACTCGGCGCGGACATAGATATATCCCTGAGATGCGCCGATAGCATAACCTGCAATGGCCATTGCCTCCAGTACTACATGGGGATCACCCTCCAGTACGGAACGGTCCATGAACGCTCCCGGATCACCTTCGTCTGCATTACAGCATACATACTTCTGGTCTGCCTGATTCGCTGCGGCAAACTTCCACTTTAATCCAGTGGGGAAGCCTGCGCCTCCGCGCCCCCGAAGCCCGCTGTCTAAAATAGTCTGGATAACCTCCTCCGGCTTCTTCGTGGTCAGCACTGTACCCAATGCTTCATAGCCGCGGGTTCCAATGTATTCCTCAATATTCTCAGGGTTAATAGCTCCACAGTTGCGTAGTGCAACTCTGTGCTGCTTTTTATAAAACTGCGTATCCTGAAGAGGCAGAATCTCATTATTCCCTTTCACGGTCTCATCATACAGAAGCCTCTCTACTACATTTCCTTTTACCAAATGCTCCGATACGATCTCCGGTATGTCCTCTTCCTTTACCATTGCATAGAAAGCGCCTTCCGGATATACAATCATAATCGGACCTAATGCACACAGTCCAAAACATCCGGTCTTGACTACCGCAACTTCTTCCTCCAGCCCGTTTCTCTTAATCTCTTCTTCTAATTTTTCTCTGATCTTCTGGCTGCCGGAGGAGGTACATCCTGTTCCGCCGCATACCAAAACGTGCAGGCGGTACTTAGATCCTGTCTGTACCTCATGTCCGGAACGAAGGTTGATTTCCCCCTGATTTTTTTCTCTAATCGCTTTTAATTCTTCCAGAGATTTCATTCTATCCTTATTCCTCCCTTATGGTCGTCAATATGTTCCTCATACTATGATATTCCCTGTCTTTTTTACTCATATTTAGCCAGAATATCGTCGATATCGTCCACAGTAAGCCGTCCGTATACCTCGTCGTTAATCATCATAACCGGAGCCAGACCGCAGGCTCCGACACATCGGCAGGCGTCCAGAGAAAACTTACCGTCCGGAGTACATTCTCCGCCCACAATCCCCAATTTTTCCATTAGTTTGTTATAAATATCTCCGGAGCCTTTGACATAGCAGGCTGTTCCAAGACAGACAGATATACGGTAACGCCCCTTCGGATTCAAATTGAACTGTGAATAGAACGTTGCAACTCCGTAAATCTTCTCCAACGGAATCTCCGTCTCATCGGAAATAATCTTCTGCACCTCATAAGGCAGATATCCGTAGATATCCTGCGCTTTCTGCATAATCGGCATTAAAGCGCCCTTCTCATCCTTCAGCCCATGGATTACGTCCAGCAGTTCTTTCTCCTGTTCTTTCGTTCCATTAAACTGAACTGTAGATTTGTTAGAAAGCATTCGTATTTTACCTCCCTTGATAAAAGTTTTTGTAACATTTAAAATCACATCCGCTAAATTTCATTCTACCACATAAATTTTCAAAAATCTACAAATTTTCCCTCTAAATTGCGTTAATTTTCTGACATCTTTGTTTGATATTTCACTATCAATATTCTTTAACTATTTGCTCTGCCTTCTCTCTGATTTCCCGCACCTTCTTATGGTTCTGCCCGCCAGAACAGAAACCTATCACCAGATTTTCCCGCCGGATGATTCCTGGAAAATAGAAGTCGCACAATTCCTTTCTGTGGGCAGTATTAACCGGAATATTGACTGCCTTGCAGTCCGCCACAATGCGGGTGTTGCATACAGGGTCATCTGTGGCCGCAAGCACAAAATCTGCGCCTTTCAAAAGCTTTACGTCATAGACGTCCAAAATCCACTGAATCTGTTTCTCTTTGCTTAACTTCTTAATCCGATCCGTTACCTGAGGCGCTATAACCGTAATGTTTTCTGTAAATCCCAGAAGTGTATCAACTCTCCTTGTGGCAATCTTTCCTCCGCCAAACACCACCATTTTTTTCTCCGATATATCCACAAATAATGGAAAATAGGGTTTTTTCATATTCTGTCCCGCCTTTCGTCTCCCACCAGCCTGCGCTAAAGCTTATTTGACATCTCTTTAAGCCGTCTCCTACGCTCTTGATAATCCGGTAATACCTGCTCCACAATTCTCCAGAAATTCCTGGAATGGTTCATTTCTGTCCGGTGGGCAAGCTCATGCACAACCACATAATCTAACAGCTCATTTGGCATCAATGTAAGCTTCCAGTTAAAATTCAGATTCCCTCTGCCGCTGCAGCTCCCCCACCTTGTCTTCTGCTCACGGATGGTAATCCTGCCGTAAGTAACGCCCATCAGACAGGCATAATATTTTACGCGCTCTGGCAAAATTTTCTTTGCTTTCTCCATGCCCTCCCTTCGCATCTCCTCTGTAATTCTAAGCTTTTGCTCATGGACCTCTTTGAGCGCCTTCTGATTCTTGATAATCCAATCTCTCCGTTCTTCTAAGAATTTTTCCACCTGTGCACGCGATACAAAGCAAGGGGTGCGCACTACCACACGTCCTCCCTCCTTTATTTGGACTGCTATCGTCCTGCGGCGGGTACGTATCCATTCATATGTAATCTCGTCCATTTTAATATTTTTCTCCTTAATACTGCTGCTTTCATTCTTCTTTTTATCATATCACATAAAAAGAATTCTATATAGAAAATTTTTATTTGCTGTACTCACATTTCTGACTGTAACTAAGCAGAAATAAATAAAAAAACCATAGTAAGCTATTTATTTTCATTATTCTGATGGTAAATATCCTACATGAAATGAGATGAATCCTTTGAAACAACTTTTTAGTATATTTTTTGGATCATTTTAAATAGCTTGCTATATATTATAAAAAGGGCTGCAGGAAAATGATTCCGTTACCTCATTCTCCTACAGCCCCTCTTTCCCATGGGTTCCAAGATTTCTACTGATCAATTAATCCCATCTTCATATTCTTCTGAGTCAATATTTCCCATAAATGCATTTATGAACTCATCCGTAAGATGCAGCTTCCACACGCCGTCCTCTTTATACGCCGTGACTGTAATATCCTCTGTCCATGTATGTTCCGTCTCGTCAATAAATCGAATCAAATCATCGTCACACTCATTTACAGCCTTTGATATATTCTTGATGACAAAAGCAGCCCCAAGTCCCGTATCATTTACAGTATCCTCCACAATCCACAGAATATAACGCTCCACGGCCTCCGCCATATCCTTATTAGTAAGCTTAATCCTTACACTTGCCTTCTTACCGCCATCTTCTTCCCGTACCCCGTCAATCTCCCAGGTCAAATTCTCCACAACCTTCTTGGCAAACCTGCGTTTTTCTTTGTATCGTCTGCTCTCGAAAACATGGGGATTTAAAAGGTCCTGAAAGACCTTATACTCCTTCTCCACAGCAAATCCAAACAGCTTTAAGCAGGCTCCTTCATAGTTGTCCGTATATGCATTGAAGGTCTCTAAGTCCAATTCCTTTACTGAGCTCATCACCTGCTCTGCCGCCTCTTTTGGAGTATCTGCGCCCTCCTTTCTGACCTTTCCTGCGCAGGAAGTAAAAAGAACTGCGCTTGTCAGGATTAGTGCGATTCCCTTTTTGGCAAATATCCTCATATGTCACTCCTCCTTTTTTTGTGTTCTGCCCACATCTTATTCCTTCAACGCAGACATAGCAACCCACAGAACACAAATCGACGGTATTGCGACAAGAAAATACTCCTATGAAAATAATTCTTTTGTCTTTCGCATCCTCTCTACAACGGATACATGGAAGGGACACCTCTCCTCACAGCCTTTGCATCCGATACAGTCTGACGCATTTGCCCCAAGCTGTCCGTAATGCGCGCGTACAGTTCCTGGAATCTCCTCCTGCATGACGGCAAGATCATATAGTTTATTCACCATAGCAATATCAATCTTAGAGGGACACGGCGCACAATGACCGCAATAGGTACACTGGCCTAAGGAAAATGCATGGTTGGGAGCTTTGGCAAGAACACTAGCGTAATCCTTCTCCTGCTCTGAGGCTGTCTCATATGCCACGGCTTCAGTCACATGCCAAGGATTATCGAAGCCCACCATCACAGCGGCAACAGCCGGACGAGTCAAGGCATAATGCAGGCACTGAACAGGCGTAAGCGCAACCCCAAACGGCGACGTCTGAGCATGGAACAGGCGTCCTCCCCCATATCCCTTCATAACCGTAATCCCTACTCGATTCTGCTCGCAGAGCTTATACAATTCCTCCCGTTCCGGAGCAATCCCGCTAAGCTTCTCGTCATATGTTTCCGCAAAATATTCCTCAAGGTCTGTTACAGGCGGCATCATGTCAAAAGCCGGATTGATGCTAAAGAGAAGCATTTCAATTTCACCATGCTTCGCAGCCATCATGGCAGTCTCCGGATTGTGAGTGCTCATGCCGATATGGCGAATCTTCCCCTCCCTTTTCAACTGCCTTACATATTCCATAAATTCTCCGTTTATCACCCTGTCAAATTCTTCTTTTGTATCAACAAAATGAATCATTCCCAGGTCTATGTAATCGGTCTTAAGCCGCGTCAGCAGATCCTCAAATGCAGGCTTCACCTTCCTAAGTTCTCTTGTCCGGACATACTGACCATTTTCCCAGATTGAGCCGATATGTCCCTGTATCAGCCATTTTTCACGCCGTCCCATAAGGGCCAGACCAATATTAGAGCGGACGTTTGGCTCAGACATCCAGCAGTCTAAAATGTTGATTCCCTCTTTTTCACAGGCGTCAATAACTGCCTTAACTTCCTCTGTATTATGGCGCTCCAGCCATTCCCCGCCAAGCCCGATTTCACTGACCTTTAATCCCGTCTTTCCCAATTCTCTGAATCTCATAGATTATCCTCACTTTCTTTACATTATATACAAACTACAGTACGTCCGGTATTACGGCAGAAAAATAGAACCAGCCGTCCTCGCATTCCAATATACTAATCCCATTATTCTTTTCGATTACCCCATTGATATTTAGCATCCCCAATCCGTGACTGCCCTTTTCCTTCTTCGTCGTTGGAATTCTTTTTCCCTTTACCAAAGCCTTCTCTTTCACCGGATTGCGCACTGAGATTGTAAGCTGCCCTTCCTCCAGCATCATCTTAAATTGTATCACCTTATTCTCATCTACTTTCTCGCATGCTTCGATTGCATTGTCCAGCAGATTTACAAGCAGAGTGACTATATCCTCCCTGCCCATTGTAAGATTTGACAGGTCATTAACTGCCATCACAAGGGAGATTCCCTTCTCCTGCCCGCGCAGGTACTTTTGGTTCAGCACAGTGTTCACCACCGGATGATTAGTATTGACATAATCCTCTCCTTTTCGGATACTCCCGTTCAATTCCTCAATATAGCCAAGGGCCTCATCTGTCTGGCCCTCCTTTAACATCCCTTGAATACATGCCAACTGATTCTTATAGTCATGAAAAAGCCTGCGATAGCGCATATCCTTTTCCTGTATATTCTCAATCATCTCCATCTGATTCTCAAGTCTGTCCTGCATCAACTGCGCTTCCCTCACCTTTCGCTCTTTCTCCATTACGCTGCCGATGAAGTAAAATATCAACACATTAATCACACTATACCCAACTGCCACTACCATGACACCAATCTTATTCAGGGTATTCGTATACCACACGGTAATACTCATCAGTGTCGTCACAATCAGACTCAGCACAGGAAGCCATGCAAAACGGCTTAAGTCCTTTTCTTCCCATCTGTCTGACCATCCCTTACAGAGCTGATGAAAAAAAAGAGACAAGCACAGAAACAGGATATTACAAAACCAGTCCGACATTCCCCATGATTTTTCAAAATGCCCAGGCAGGGCATAGACCATAGCTACAGCCAGAAGATTCAAAGCCCAATAGATTGCACACCAGAATACAGTAAGCAGAATAGTCATTCTGATTCCCGCCTGATAAAAAATCTGTATCACAACGCAGAGAATTAGAATAACCCTAAGGGGCTGCAATAGATACCCCGGCGCTTCCGAAACCGATATGAGCATAAATCCCACCCCAAATGAGAGTGTTGACAACAGCCCCGCCGCAAACGCCGGAAGCGGAAGTTTTTCTGTCCATCCCTTCCCAGAAAGCAATGTTCCGAAGAAAGCATTGCAGCTAATTCCAGTCATAAGGCTAAGGACCAGACATTTCATAATTACTTCCATCTACCTACATCTCTCCTTTATATGCCACAAACGCATCCCTAACCTTGGCAAATCTGAGGCGCGGCACCGAAAATTCTTCCCCACTGTCTAACACAGCCTGGTAATTGCCGATTCTTTTGACATGCTTCATGTTTACAAGGAAACTTTTATGTATCCTAAGAAATCCATATCTTGCTAGTTCTTCCTCAATCTGATCAAGCTTCCCATAGGTCTCATATATGGTCATTTCCTTCTCCATATAGAAAAAAACACACTTATGTTTTCTGCTTTCTACATAAATGATGTTGTCTGTATACAGCGTCCTCTCCCCCTCCAAAAAGGATAACGTAACCTTTTGAAGCTGCATTTTCTTGAGAATTGCATCCATACACTCTGTCATCTGCACGTCAAGGGCATCTTTCATAATGTAACGGACTGCTCCTACCTTATATCCCTCCAGCGCATAATTTATAAATGCTGTCACAAGCACAATCCAGGTTTCCGACTGGTAACTGCGCATCTGCTGCGCCGTCCTGATTCCATCCACCTCGTCCATGTTGATGTCCAGAAACACAATGTCATACTTTACTAGATTGTCCCTCTCTGAGAGAAACTCCTTTCCAGAAGAAAACTCCTCTGTGGATGCATTGAGATTATGGAGGTTCAGATAATCTTGAAGCAGGGCGCAGATTCTATTTCTATAGTATTTCTCGTCGTCGCAGACTGCAATTTTAAGCATCGTATCTCCCCCTTGCCCTTTTGGTATACAATACTGCCATGCCTTCTCTCACTCTCAAAAAGGCATGGCTGTCATGCTCAACTTATTATACAGATTATACTTAAAATATCTTAGTCCTTGACAAGCCTTCCCTTCTCCAACATTGGGGGCAATAAACTTCTGGTATGCATACTCCCACAGAACCTTAGAGCCTTCTGCCGTATTCTGGTTGCGCCCCAATACCTGACTAAGACGAATCTTATGCTCCATCCAGCTCTTACCATCCGTTGCGGCATTTAACATCAACGGCTGGATATGGTCCATCCCATGGGCAAACCTAGCCTCTGCTGTCTCTGCTGTCTCAAACTCCTCCCACAATTCTCTAAGCTTTTTCCCCTGATCCTCTGGAAGAAGCCCAAAGATTCGGTCTGCCGCCGCAACCTCCCGCGCCCGCTTAGTCTTTTTACCTTCTTCGTCATAAGCATAGGTATCACCGGCATCAATCTCAACCAAATCGTGGATTAAAAGCATAGTCACTGTTTTTAATACATCAATCTTTTCATTGGAATACTCGCTCAAAAGAATGGTCATGATGGCCATATGCCACGCATGTTCTGCATCATTCTCCTTCCTTACGGCATCCGTCAGATACGTCTGTCTTCCAATGAATTTTTCCTTGTCAATCTCACGAAAAAAATCAAACTGTTTATCTATCCTGTTTTTTTCCATCTTTTCCTCCAAACATCTCCCTTTACCTGCTGTTCTCCACCGCGCAGGAAATCGCCTCATTGTAGGTGGGATGAGCACGCATGGCGTACATCAACTGGGCCGAGGTCAGCCCGTTGGCAATGGCCGTCGCCAATTCCCCAATCATATCGGTAGCACGGGGGCACATCAACTGGGCGCCCAGAATCACATCACTGTCAGCCGCAAACAAAATCTTGATGACTCCCCGTTCCTCCTTCGATATGATGGATTGGCCGTTTACATCCATCACATACCTGCCGCATCGAATCGGAACGCCCTTCCTCCTGGCTTCCTCCTCCGTAAGCCCCACTGACGCAATCTCCGGATCTGTATACAGACAGCTCGGTACAATAGATATCGGCACAAACAGGCAGCTTGGCACCATCTCCACAATAACAGAGGTTGGAACGTCGTTCATTCGCTCTACAACATAAGTCGCCTGGGCAGAGGCCACATGGGCAAGCTGGATTCCGCCTATGACATCACCCACCGCATAGACGCCTGAAATATTCGTTTCAAAGAAATCATCCACCACGATACGTCCATTTTCCTTCCGTATCGGTACATCCGTATCAAAAAGTCCTTCCGTATTCGCCGTTCTTCCAACGGACACCAGAACAGCGTCCACCTCCGCCTCCTGGTTCTTCCCATGGCACACATAACGGCATCTCAAGTTATTTCCCTTTTTCGACACTTCCTCCAGAATACTCTCTTTATGTATCTTAATTCCTCGGTTCGTCAGAATTTCTTCCAGTGTATCCGAAAATTCTCTGTCCATATTGGGAAGCAGACGGTCGGACACCTCAACAATGGTCACCTCCCCGCCAAGGGCATTGAATACTGTTGCCAGCTCAATTCCGATTACGCCGCCGCCAAGAATCAGTAGGCTTCGATACCTGCTTCTCTTTGCCGTCAGCAATTCCTCGCTGGTCATTACTCCAGGCAAATCCATCCCTGGAATGTCTACCATCCGCGCCTTTGCCCCTGTGGCAATCAGAGTGTATTTTCCCGAAAAAAATTCCGTCCCGCCGTCCGGCAGCGCCACCCGCACTCTCCTGTCACTCTGAACCGTCGCCGTTCCCCTTACAGACGTTATCCCAAGCCTAGAAAATTCCCTCTTAAGCTCATCTTGCATCTTTACAATGGACAAATCCTTATATTCATATATCTTACGCAGGTCGAAGCCCACCTTCTCCGCAAATAGTCCAAATTTCCCGCACTCCACCATATCACGGTACAGCGTGGCCGTATGAATCAGCGCCTTCGTAGGAATGCACCCACGGTTAATACAGGTGCCTCCCACCTCCCCCTTATCAATAATGACAACCGACATCCCTAATTTTGCCGCTTTCTTGGCCGCCACATATCCTCCTGGACCAGCGCCAATAATGACTAAATCATACTGTTTCCCCATCATTTCCCTCCTCCTGATTACAACGTATGCCCCCTGGCCTCTGGCTTGACGGCATGTCTACTCGATCTGCCAGTCCACCGGCTCTACTCCATTAGCTTTTAGAAATTCATTCGTCTGACTAAAGGGCCTGCTTCCAAAGAAGCCCCTGTTAGCCGAAAATGGGCTTGGATGTGAAGACTTTAAAACCAAATGCTTAGGGTTCGTCAGCATCTTCCCTTTCCGCTGTGCCGGCGCCCCCCAGAGGATAAATACAATGGGACGATCCTGGCTGTTGCAAGCCGTAATCGCCGCATCCGTAAATTCCTCCCATCCAAGCCCCTGATGGGAGTTGGCCTGATGGGCCCGTACTGTAAGTACCGTATTCAGCATCAAGACTCCCTGCTGCGCCCACTTGGTCAGACATCCGTGATTGGGTATCCTGCATCCCAAATCATCCTGCAATTCCTGGTAAATGTTCACAAGAGAAGGGGGAACCGCTACCCCCTTTTGCACGGAAAAACATAGTCCATGGGCCTGCCCATGGTTGTGATAAGGGTCCTGTCCCAGAATCACTACCTTCACTTTATGTAACGGAGTCAGATGAAATGCATTGAAAATATCATCTGCAGGCGGAAAGATTAATCTCGTCTTATACTCCTTGTTTATGGTTTCAAATAATTGTTTATAATAAGGCTTGTGAAACTCGTCCTTGAGCGCTTCCAGCCAGTCATTGTTGATTGCCGCCATATTTCCCCACCTTCTTAATCTTTATGTTAAATCCACTACAAGCGTACCGCTACGCCCTTCCCCCGCAGATACTCCTTTACTTCCCGTATCTCCAGCTCTTTATAATGGAACAGCGACGCCGCCAATGCCGCGTCTGCCCTTCCTTCGGTCAGCGCTTCATGAAAATGCAGAAGGTTTCCGGCGCCGCCTGACGCAATCACAGGAATGGATACTGCATCCGCAATCGCCCGTGTGAGCTCTAAATCATATCCTGCCTTCGTTCCGTCGCAGTCCATACTGGTGAGAAGAAGCTCTCCGGCGCCTAAGCTTTCCACCTTAGCCGCCCACTCCAATGCATCAATTCCCACATCAATGCGTCCGCCGTTTTTGTAAATATTCCAGCCGCTTCCGTCTGCCCGACGCTTCGCATCAATAGCCACCACCACACACTGGCTGCCGAATTTGTCTGCTGCATTGCTGATTAACTCCGGCGTATTGATTGCCGAGGAATTGATAGAAATCTTGTCCGCCCCTTCTCTTAGCAGAGCTTTAAAGTCGTCCACAGTCCGGATTCCCCCGCCTACCGTAAAAGGAATGAACACCGTCTCTGCCACCTTGCGCACCATATCCACAACCGTCCCCCTAGCGTCAGAGGACGCAGTAATATCTAAAAATACCAGCTCATCCGCACCGGCTTTATCATAGGCCCTGCCAATCTCCACCGGATCTCCCGCGTCTTTTAAGTCAACAAAATTTACGCCTTTGACCACCCGTCCGCGATTCACATCCAGACATGGAATAATTCTCTTTGTATGCATATCTTCTCCTCCAGCTTCCTAACTATATGGATATAAAATTCCTGAGTATCTGAATTCCCACGTCGCTGCTCTTCTCCGGATGAAACTGGCAGGCAAACACATTCCCGCTCTCCACAGAAGCGTGAATCTGTGTCCCATACTCAGTCACCGCCGTCACAATGCTCTCATCTGCCGCTTTCAAATAATAGGAATGTACAAAATACACATAAGCTTCTGAAGGAAGCTTCTTAAACAATCTTCCGTTGTTTTGAAGCTTCAGTGAATTCCATCCCATATGTGGAATCTTAAGTCCTTTCCCTTCCGGTATACGCAAAATCTCCCCCTTTAGTATACCAAGCCCTTCCACCTCCGGCGACTCGTCGCTTCTTTCAAACATCAACTGTAGTCCCAGACAGATACCAAGAAACGGAGTTCCCTTATGAACCACCTCATGAATCACCTCGTCAAGCCCATACTGGCGGATTTTTCCCATGGCATCCCCAAACGCCCCCACGCCTGGAAGTATGACCTTATCAGCAGAAAGTATTGTCTCTTTGTCTCTCGTAATCCTTACCTCCTGCCCCAGTAACTGCATTGCCTTCTCTACGCTCTTAATATTGCCGGCATCGTAATCAAGTATCGCTATCACTTTCGTATCCCATCCTTCCCATCATATACTGCTGGTATGCAAGGATTTCCCATATCATAAAATCCCCCAATTTTTCAAAATTGGGCCTCACAGCTATATAGAATCATTGTACATCAAGTTCAAACCAGAATTCAACACCATTGTCATAATTATTTACACCATATTTCTGATGGAAGGACTCCATAATCGCTTTCACAATAGACAGACCGATTCCGTTTCCCCCGTACTCTCGGCTGTGAGCCTTATCCGCCTTATAAAACTTCTCCCAGATATGCTCTATATCCTCCTTTGCAATGGGCGCTCCTGTATTAAACACTGTCAGCCTGGCTTTTCCATCTACAGTCCTGAGTTTGATTTCCACCACCTTTTCCATGCCTGCATGGTGAAATGCATTGCTTACGTAATTGCGGACCACCTGCTCTACCTTTAACTCATCTGCCCACACATAGACTGACTCCTCCTGCCGGAATATGACGTGGATTCCCTCCTGCTCAGACAGAATCTCCATACTCTGCAGAACTCCGTTTATAAGCGCTGTCAAATCAAACCGTTCAAACACAATATCTTCATCCCCGAATTCCAACTGGTTCAGAGCAAGCAGATTCTTCACCATCTGGTTCATCTTCGCCGCCTCGTCCATGATGACGTCACAGTAAAACTCCCGACTCTGAACATCGTCGCTTATGCCCTCCTTTAATCCTTCTGCGTATCCCTGAATCAGCGCAATGGGAGTCTTAAGCTCATGGGAAACATTTCCCAGAAACTCATTGCGCATCTTTTCCAACTGCTCTTTCTGCTCAATATCCTCCTTTAACCGATTGTTGACGCTCTTTAACTCAGAAATGGTGCTCTCAAGCTTCTCCGACATACGGTTAAAATTCGCCCCCAGTTCTCCAATCTCATTGCTTCCTCCGCTTTTATATTTCGCGTTAAAATCCAAATCCGCCATCTGGTCTGACAGCGCTGCAAGCTCTAATATGGGGGTCGTAAGCCGCTTAGAGAAATACCATGCAGAAACGACCGTCAACAGAATCAGAATACTTCCGATTGAAAGGAGAAAACGGTTGGAAATCTTCGCGCTCTCCTTGATTCCCTCAAGGGGGCTTCTAAGCAGAAACTGGCTTTGATCCTCAAGCTCTCCCCACATCTCAATATATTCCGTCTGATTCCAGGGATTCCAGGACTGGTTTATCTGGTATTCCTCCGTATCCTCCAAAATCTTGCTGTCCTTCTGAGCCTGATTTAAAAGATAACCCAGGAGTTGATTCTTAAGCTGCTCCTTATCATGAACATTGGTGAGATACCCGCCTCGTCCGTCCGCTACCAGAAATGAAATATTGTTCTTCTCCGCATGAAAGGCCAGATGCCCCGCCGCCTCCTCGTCCGTCAGCATCCCGTCTTTTAATATTCCATCCTTTATGGCCTGGTTCAACTCCCCATACATATCGATAAACTGTGTCTTTTTATTTCCAATATAATAAGGCTCAAGAAGCCAGAGATTAATGAGGAAAAGAGCCGCCACAAAACTTACCAAAAGACCAAGAAAGACGGTAATCATCTGCCGCTTAATCGAATGCTTCATCATTATTCCACCTCAAACTTATAGCCCATTCCCCAAATTGTCTTGATGTAATTGCCCTTCCCGCCAAGCTTGCTTCTTAATTTTTTTACGTGTGTGTCGATGGTTCTTGCATCTCCGAAATAGTCATAGTTCCACACATTGTTAAGAATCTTCTCTCTGGACAGTGCAATTCCCTGATTCTCGACAAAATAGGACAAAAGCTCAAATTCCTTGTAGCTAAGCTCGATTTCTTTTCCGTCTATCTTCACCTGATGGGCCGCCTTGTCAATGCTGATTCCACCGGCATCAATCACTTGTCCTGCATCAAGGGCATTGACGCGCCTTAAGATGGCCGTCACCCTGGCTACAAGAATCTTCGGGCTGAAGGGCTTTGAAATATATTCGTCCACGCCAAGCTCAAATCCCTGCAGCTCGTCCCTTTCTTCTGAGCGGGCAGTCAGCATGATGATGGGCACCTTGGAGGTCTGGCGCACCTCGCGGCATACCTGCCAGCCGTCCATGTTGGGCATCATCACGTCTAAGATTAGGAGGGCAATGTCTTTGTCCTGATAAAAGTGCTCCATCGCCTCTATGCCGTCTGAGGCTTCCAGCACGCAAAAGCCCTCCCTTTCCAGGAAATCACGTACCAGCTTGCGCATTCTGCTCTCGTCGTCAACGACTAATATTTTGATTCTGTCCATATGATGTAACCTCCGTGTGAGAATTATTGTTTTGAGTTGATTGTATTAGTATAGCAGGTAAATATGGAGAATGTGTGAAAGCATATCAAAAATACCTAGTATGTTTACTATAGCAAAAAACAAGAATGCAGACAAGGCAAATCTCCCTATACTCACCATACTATACTCACAATCTAAAAAGACCCGGAAGGACTATTATTTCCTCCCAGGTCTTTTTACGCATAACAGCTTTTGCACTTATATAATAGACAAATCTTCTTTATTAACAAATTTTTCCATTATCTTTGTAATACCCTTAGATACTTTAGAAGATATTTCCAAATGGTTTTTCTTTTCTTCAATAGACTTTATGAAAGAAACCAATTCATATCGAATTCCTTCCCCATCTAACTGGTAGAAGTATCTTCGATTTAAAGCCTGATCTTCATAGCGAATTTCAAAATAGTCTGTTTTCCACCATGGCGCGGGAACATAAATATACCCCTTCGTACCGGAGATAATAAGCTCACCTTCTGACTTCACCCCATTACCTATTTTGATTGATGCTACAGCGGATGGGTAAAGCAAATTCATTTTAACGAACATATCATGCTTTTGCTTTTTATCCGCATAACGTACCGCAATTTTAACCTCCTTATATTCTGTACCTAATATTTGAAACACAGGCAATAATGCAGTAGGCCCCCATTCATATATATTATCCCAGCTACATTTAAACGCATCTGAGCCTACAATATCTTCAGAAATTAAGCTTGTACAAGTGGAATCCACAGATACAACCTCACCAATTTTTCCACACTTTAAAAGCAGCAGTAATCTAGCGTAAGCTGTCGCATAGGCTGTCTTGACAGCATCCATCAAAATCACCTCATGAGCTTGGGCCAGCAGGGACAGTTCATCCCATTGCTTTTCAATCAAAGAACGCGGTGCTTCACACAAAATATGCTTTCCTGCTAAAATTGCCTCTTTAATCTGGCGATAATGTTGGTTCGGCTGAGAACGTATATATACTGCATCAACCTTTTCGAGCAATTTTGAATAATCATCGGTCAAAATCGGCAAACCTCTTATTTCTTCAGATAAATACCGTTCATCTTGAGCACAAATTCCAACTACATTTAATCCGTTTACAACATCACACTCTTTATAAAATTTATTGAGAAAACTTGATTCTCCCACAAGTCCCAGCGAAATAGATCTTCTGGATTCTCTAATTTCCGAGCTGGACACTCCAAGTGTTCTGGGTAGATATACAACATTACAAAATTCATTCAAATAATCAAAATATCCAATCCAATCCGAACCTACCGTAAAGATATCCACGCCATATTTTCTTATATCTTCAATTTTTTGTCCTTCATATTCTTCAACAATCACTTCATCTGCAATCCCCGTTGCCTTGACCGCAGCTATTCTCTCCATAAGAGACTGCTGATTATTGATTTTACCTCGTGTTTTATCATAGTCATCGCTGGTGACTCCAACAATTAAATAATCCCCTAATTCCTTTGCCCGCTCAAGTAGTTTAATATGTCCATAATGAAGAACGTCATATGTACCGTAAGTTATAACCCTGACCATGCTCTCCCCCCTGTTAGATGATTCCTCTCTTCTGTAAATCCTTAAATGCACTAATGAGAGTATCATAATCATCCTTCGTCAATAACCCAATATGTCCCACCCGAAAAACAGAAGTTTTCAATTTACCTCCATTTGGACACACCCAGATTCCATACTCGTCTTTCAAAATTGTAAAAATATCATATGCCGAGGCCGTTGTGGGATGAAGAGGCGTAACTGCATTTGACAGTGATTCAGATACAACTTCAAAAGGAAGCTCTTTTATCTCCTGCCTAAAATATCTGGCCAAATCTGCAATCTTTTGGATTTCTGCCGATACTCCGCCGTCTTTATCAATACACAGAAGTCTTTCGTGTATCTGTCTTAGAATACCTACGGCCGGAGTAAAAGGCGTCTGCCCGCGCTCCATATTCTTAATTGCATCTTTAAGATCAAGATACATACATTTTACCTTAGAATTCTGTACTCTTTTCAATGCCGCAGGCGCTAACACAATGATTGAAATTCCCGGAGGACAGGCAAGTGCCTTCTGAGAGCCAGTAATCATAACGCTTGCACCAAGTTTTTCCATATTAAATTCATCTGCTAAAAAAGAACTGATTGAATCAACAACCAAAAACAATTTGTTCCTTTTACAAAAATCACTTATTAGGTTCATGTCATAGTAAACACCCGTTGATGTCTCATGAGCATTAACTACAAATGCTGTATAGCCGCCTCCATTATATGGAGCAAGCATATTCTTTGTTACCTGTTTTCCCTGGTCTAGCTTAATCTCCGTAAATGGTATCTCATGGAGGGTTAAAAGTTCTACAAAACGCTGTCCAAAGCTTCCGCCATTTACAACCAATACCTTATCGCTTGATGTTAAGGTATTCAATATAGCTGCTTCCATAGCTGCTGTACCTGAACCTGTAATGAACACAGCCTTTGAACCGTCTGGTGCAGCGGAAAATTTCAACATCAGTTTCTCATTTTCAAGCATAAGTTCTGAAAATTCATTCGTTCTAAAATATGGAACCTGCTCCGCACCGATTTCCCGCACTTTTTCACTTGACTGTACTGGCCCCACTGTAAAATTAATCATTTCTTCCTCCTAAAAATTAAAAGTATCTTTTTTGCTAAAGTAATAGCAAATTTAAATTCTTCGGCACCCATAAACAGCACACAAATCATTGCCGAAACTATTACTGTGCAAATGATCACTCCAAAAACAAATCCCCTAAAACCAGTTAAACCCAGTAATTTAACAATATATTCACAAATAAAACAACTTACAAATGTGAAAAGAGTATACACACTCAGTTTTACAAAATATTTTTTGGTTGAGCTATGAAAACCATATTTAAATAATATATATGGCTCAACCCATAAACTAGTTGACAAAGTGCTTATAATCGTTCCTGTCAAAATACCAATAAGTCCTATTTTGCTTCCTAAAAATATAGAAATAACAAGATTAATCCCGGCTTCAACTAAAGCTTTATATCTGTCATACCAAAATAATCCATAGGCATCCCTGTAAGTTAAAACCGTTCTTCTAATTTGATAGATGTAAAAATTGATCGTAATACAAACCAAAACATTCGTACCCAAAATCATACTTTCACCAAACCAAGCATGTATCAGAAGATTTACCGTCGCATACAAAGAAGCCGCAATTATACAATCAATCCAAAAATTCATGAAAAAAATTTCATATAAAATTTTTTCCGATTTTTCTTTGCTTTCCGTAACGCCCATATTGCCGATACTGGCTGTCAATGCCATAAATAACTGTCCCATCACAATATTAAGTGCATTCGTAATTAAAAGGTAATTTGAATAAATACCAACCGTGACAATCCCTATAATTTTTGACTCAAACTTCGCACTTGAATAAGTACCTATGCACCTTGAAAATTCAATAATAACTGACATAAAAATAGCATGAAACCGTCTGGTTTTGATATAATTGAGTTGTTCAGAAACAATCATATATCCGGAGGCTCATGCTATGAATAAAAGTATAACACAAGACAATCAAAATGATAACCAGATTCTGAAATCTATCAGAAGATTTTTTACACGGTTTCATCTTTCTTCTGCATTGAAAACTGCTAATGCCTACAAAAAGAAGGGAATTTCTGCAGCACTGATTTTTCAGTATCTGTTTCTTTTGATATTTTCAAACAGAAGTATGTATATGAACCTGCTGATTGGAAAAGACTCACCGGATTTTGCAAAAGATACGGTTTATCGTTTTATGAAAATGCTCCAGATTAACTGGATTCGGTTCACAACGGTTTTATCCAGCCGAATCATTAGGGATGCCATTGCTCCACTTGATTCCGCAGACCGTGTCAACGTACTGATCATTGACGATTCCATGTTTGAACGTAACCGTTCCAAAAAGTGGAACTTCTTGCAAAGGTATATGACCATGCAAAACATTGTTATAAATTTGGTTTTCGCATGCTTACATTAGGCTGGTCAGACGGAAGCACTTTTCTCCCGGTCAACAGTGTCCTTCTCTCCACCGAAAATAAAAAGAACAGAATCAATGAAGCAAAGGAAACGGATAAAAGAACGGTTGGATATAAGCGCCGTATGCTTGCTGTCAAGAAAGGAACGATCGCCATGCTGGAACTTTTAAAATCTGCTAAAAAGGCTGGTATTCCGGCTAAATACGTTCTGTTTGACAGCTGGTTCTCTTCTCCAAGCTCTCTTCATGCTGTCAAAGAAATCGGATATGATGTAATTGCAATGGTAAAGAAAACACCTAAAATGTTCTTCCGGTATAACAGCGAAGATATGCCGCTGACAACTATTTACAAGAAAAACAGGAAACGGCGTGGACGTTCCCGGTATCTGCTTTCCGTCATGGTAGATGTTGTAAAGGAAGGAAAAACCATCCCTGCCAAAGTGGTCTATATCCGTAACAAAAACAAGAGAAAGGAATATCTTTGTCTCATTTCCACAGACGTGAGTCTGAGTGAAGAAGAGATTATCCGCATTTATGGAAAACGTTGGGATATTGAAGTATTCTTTAAAGTCTGCAAGAGCTATCTTAATCTAAGTAAAGAATGCAGATCCCTATCTTATGATGCAATGACTGCCCATACAGCAATCGTTTTTACAAGATATATGATGCTTTCCCTGGAGAACCGGGAATCTAATGATACCCGTTCTATGGGGGAACTGTTTTTATACTTTTCTGATGAGATGTCTGATATCACATGGATACAGGCTTTTCAAATACTGCTTCAAATGTTCAGAACTCTGCTTGTGGATCAGATAGATATATCTGATGAAAAAATCGACGAGCTGGTAAAAGCATTTATGGATGCAATACCTGCACTTTTAAAATCGAAGCTGCAAGTGGCATAATTGACTGAACATTGACAACTAAATACTGCCAGATATTGAATTTTCAAGGTGCATAGCTAAAATCTATGTGCGAAGTTTGAGTTTTTGATATTAAAATATTATCTGTGGAATTAACAACAGAACTTCCTACTTTATGATAGAGCAATGCCACAGTATTCTTTTTTATTTCACAAATAATCCCACTATCCAGCTTTTCAATATCCTTTTCTTTTAAATAAGGATACATTTTATCTGCTTTACGCGATACACAAATATTTTCTGCTATGGTGCTTATCAAATTAACAATTAAATATAAAATAAAATTACATGTTGCAATAAGTACGCCTATTTGAGCCACATTCATAACTATATAAAACACATAGCGATAAATTGTGGCTATGTAACGTTTCTGATCTGAAATTATGAGCGCTCTTTTAAATGAATAAAAATATGAAACTGACGTATTCAGCAAAAACAAGAAAAATATCAAATGGAGCTGCGGTATGCTGTTTGTTTCCGAAGCCTTCATAAAGATCTCCAAAAAAGGCATTAGGAGGATCCCTATCACAAGAATTGTAACTCCAATGACATAATATGTTTTTCTATATAAATCCATAAGCCCCTTTATTCGCGGAATATTGCTTTCTGCTAAAGGCTTATATAAACTATAATTGATAGCGGTTCCAACTCCTAATTCTGCTAACGAAAGCAGACCAACTATATTCCCAAACAGGCTATTAACGCCTAAATATACCTCACCTAGTTTTGAAATAAAAATAATTCTTGCAATAAAACTTATGATAATGCTTATTCCTTGCCCGGATACAGCCGCAGCTACGTTTATTATCGAATTTTTTGTCCTGCTTTGTCCTTCCATATATCATCTCGACCATCCATGAATAATATTATATTGTACATCCGAAATAACGGTATCCCCACTAAATACAGTGTTGTAACTGTAATACTCATTTTCGCCCAGAAATATGCTGCTAAAAATCATATACAAAAACATGGCAAAATACAAATATGTCTTTAATTTTTTTCTTTTTTTCGGCTCCATCCCGCTAAACATCGTAGGTAATATTAAAATAATAAACTGGTAAAAATAAATAGCCATTCTATTAATAATCCATTGTCGAACTGCTACCAAATTAATACCCAAACCAATTATCAAAAAGATGATCTCCTGATATCGTTTTTCATTTACTGTTTTGACATTCTCTTTATATTTCAATATTACAAATGTCAATATCATATATATGACACACATTCCGGCGACAGCCGCTATCAGTCTAAATTGACCGCTGCGTCTCCAGTTAATATATTTCTCATAGCCAGCCGCTGACGGAATTAACCTTATGGCAAATGACAGAACATGACTTACTACCAATCCAACTCCTATTCCACCTATTACAGACATCCAGTACTTTCCAAAACTAGGTTCCATTCTACGAACCAAATACATCACTATCACAACAAATAAAGCTGAATAATGAAACCATGTGGCAAAAACAACAAACAATACAAATCGCACTGGTTTTTTTCTGTCATGATTAAGATAAGCACACATAATAAAAGCCATTGCAATATACTGTTTCAGAATATTGTTTGAATATGCATAATATCCTAAAAACATATAACAAAGCAAAGCACAGGGAGTATCATCAATTTCGCTTCGCAGCATATGAAAAAGATAAGCATATGACAGCACTGCAATTACCACAAAAATTGCAAATTCATAGTCAATAAATGATTTTATAATCCATGACAAGACAGAATACCCACTTTGCGGCTGTATCAATATTTCCTTAACGGATGTATATTTTTCTTTTACTTGGTTAAAATATGTATAATAATTATAAAAATCTGATCCAGTATTTAGTCTAATAGCAGATATTGTGGTTATGATTAAATAAATAATTACGTCTGCAAAATACAATCTTCCCAGCCTTTTTTTACCCATGGAAAAAGATATCGAATTACCTTTATTATTTAATACCCCATATAGATAACATATTATTACACTAAATGAAGCGTATAATAATCCCCATGAAAGCATGTGCATATATCTGGCAAACATCATCCTATACTCCTGTATATTTCCTTCATTCTATAACAATAATTTTTTACATCATATCCTGCATCAGAGACCTTACCGCCTTGTGCTGTCCGATCATCGCTAAGAACATATTTACAAATTCTTTTAGCCCATAATGATTCGTCCTGATTATCCTTTATAGGGAGATATATAGCACTTCCAGTCACATTTGTCTCCTTTGGTATTTTATCGGATAAAAAGACTTTTGCCCCAGAAGCAAGTGCTTCAACTGCCACAATCCCAAACCCTTCATATAAAGAGGGAAGTATAAAAACATCTATTCCAGACAGAAATGCATCCATATCACGCCTCTCACCAAGAAAAATTACATTCTTATTTAAATTAAGTTTGTTGACATATTCTTCTATTTCTGTCTGTAGTTCTCCTTTTCCCACCAGCAATAATTTCGCATCTGAAATCGTTCTAGTTACTTCCTTCATAATCCGAATAATAAAATAATGATTCTTTTGACTTTGAAACCTGCCAATATTTCCGATAACTAATTCATTCTTTATCCCTAACTCATCTCTAAACAGCCTTCTTTTATATGAATCAAATGTAAACTTCTCTGTATCAATCCCATTTGGTATAATCTCCACATGTCCCTGTTCCACAAGCGACTTTGAAAAAATCCATTCTGCCGCACCTTTTGAACATGCCAGATAATGTGTACCATAGGTCTTTAGCTTACGCTTCATCAATCCTTTGACAAATTCTTTTAAGTTCTTTTGACTGGGGATAAAATTGTGCGAATGTAAGATAATTCCTTTTATACCTTCATCCTTTGCTGCTTTTCCTGCAAGTAAATGAAAGGATAATCCTCCGCTATTGATGTGAACAATGTCAGGCTTCTTTTCACGATAATATAATCTTAGCTCACTGTACAATAACCTTTGTTTTTTTATAGAATCTGCATAGATTGGAATTTCATCTATATATCCTCCACGCTTAAGGATGTCCTCTCGAAACATATTATACGTTGAGGTTCCGCAAGTCAAAAAGATGACCTCAAATTCATCTTGGTTTAAATGATAAAATATATTGAGCAGAAAAGACTCCACACCTCCATATAATCCCTTACATGAATTTATAAGTATCAATCTTTTTCTCATACTACATATCCTTCCGTCTCAAATGTGTGCCTGGTATGATTTTTCAATCCACGCATCAAAACTATGCTTTGCGACTCTAACTTCTTCAGGTGGAAACTGCATATAATCGCCATAATATTTCTTTAGATGTTCAATATAGTTACTAGCTGCAAAACACTGAAATCCCTCAAATTCCAATTCTTTTGATTGCTCATAAACTGACTTTTTTACCACTTCTTTATATGCAGCTGTATCAGCATTAGGCGCTACAAATTTACTATCCATATAAGGATATTTTTTTGCAGCTTTTAAAACCTTGTTGCGGTATTTTTTCGTATTTTTGGATTTAAAAAACGGCTGAATAATTGGCCCTATCTTTTTTGCCATGCCAGTATTTACGTGTTCAAAATCTGCACGACACAATGCGTGCATAGAGCGAAGCAGAAACATCTTCTTAAAATATATCTTTCTAATTAGACTACTTCTTGGCGTCCCATCATATACAAAAATACTTATTCCAATTTTTAATTCTTCCTTCTCACGATATTGACCGGACAGCATTCTTGATTCTCGGTATACAACCTGTGGAATGTAACCATTAAAACTATCATCAGTCTCTGCTGCCATCAGATAACAATGCTCTGATATTGCTTCTCCTTTTTTCTGTAACCTAACCAATTTCTCATAGTCCGGTCTGGACATGCTTACATCAATATCATCATCCCAAGGAATAAATCCCTTATGCCTGACAGCGCCAATCAATGTCCCTCCCAGAACGTTTACTTTCAAACTATGCTTCTTACAAAACATCAAAAACTCTTTAAATATATTTGTCTCTATTAACTGCAATTCCCTTAGTTCTGTAACCTTACGCATCTGCTTCCTCATTTCCTTTTATTCAAAAAGTCATCCCATAAATAATTTTGTAACGAATTATCATCTAATCCTTTTACTGCTTCTGTCCAGTTCAAACGATTATCTAAAATGTTACCAAAATCACCTATTCGTTTTGCCGGATTTCCTGCATATACTCCACCTGATTCCAAATCCTTTGTAACAATGCTTCCCGCCGCAATAATTACATTCGAGCCAATTCTTACATTGGGTAAGATAACACTCTTAGTCCCTATGAATACATGGTCCATGACCTCTATACAGCCATAGTACTTTGAGCATTCTCTATACCCCCCCCCCATACTATTAAACACCTTATAAATAACATCATGATTGCAGAATACAACATCAGCGGCAACGCTTACATTATTATGAAAAATAATATACTTTGGGTCTGCCGGTATCTTCCTTGGGCAGAAATAAAAATTTTCTCCTACAGCTCGAAATACATTCTTTTTTACAATCCATTTTGTTCTCATCGTTCCCCAGGGAAGCAAAGACACAAACAATCTAAAAAATTGATATCGTAAATCTTTAAACATATGTACGCCTCACAATCTGCAATCTATATTATAGTCAACCAACAGTCTGTTTATAGAGTCTACAACCTCGTCTGATAATTCTATACCGACACATTGGCTTTTTTCATACTCTCTCAATTTCCTTTCTCCCGGAAAAAGTATGGTGCTATCGTCTTTTGCCTTTGAACAATGGATATTTTCAATATATTGGTCTATCATTCCATAGAAATCTGCCGACATCACTAATTCAGGATTAATTGCTATAAACACCTGTCCAACATTCATGCTGTTGTTATCCTCGGAATAAAATCGCCCTACACCATTCTGATATGCCGCCCCTGAAAGTAATCCTGCAATAATATCGATCATCATAGACAAGCCATATCCTTTAGGTCCGGCCATTGGCAGCACCAGCCCTTTGATTGCTTCTATTGGATCTGTAGTAGAATCACCATTGATATCTAAAGCCCATCCATTTGGAATCCTTTTTCCTTTTTTTCTCGCTTCATTAATTTTGGACTTTGCCACAATACTTGTGGCCATATCAAATAATATTGGTCCTTCATTCTTGCCTGGTATACCCACAGCAACAGGATTTGTCCCCAGCATTTTTTCATACCCTCCCCATGGCGCCATCGCTGAAGGACTGTTACAGAAGGTAATTCCTATTAATTTCTTATCTGTTGCCATTTTAGTATAATAAAATGCAGGTCCATATGTATTACAATCTTTACAAAAAACAGTATATACGCCTGCATTTATCCCATGTTTTATTACTTTTTCCATACAAAAGGCTGCCGAATACATACCAATACTATTCTGTGCATTTACAGACATGAAGGCGGGAAATTCCTTTTCAATAATCGGCTCAATCCCTAATTGATATCCGCCTCTCTTTATGCGCTCCACATGAGAGGAAAAAACTGACAGACCGTGTGTGTGTACTCCATAGCTATCTGAAGCAATCAATACATCTAATAAAACATTTGCCTCTTTATTACTTAGTCCTATTTTTTCTAATATGAGCAAAGCACATTTTTTTATCTTAAAAATTTCATATCTTTTCATCCATATTTACCTCAATGGCTTAATTATCAATGCGAAAAAACTTATTTTTTCTCAATCGTACCATTACCAGTAGTAAGTACGGTATTTTCATTGTTGGCATTCGTCAAGACTTTAATTACTGTCAAAATAAGAATCTTCAAATCCAGCAGAAAAGATACATGTTCTGCATACCAAATTCCCATTTCAATCCTATCTGCCCATTGAACTTCTTTCCTTCCATGTACCTGTGCCCATCCTGTCACTCCCGGACGAACAGAAAACATTTTCATCTGTTCCTCCGTATACTGCTCTATTGGCCATGGATGATACGTCAAAGGAGGGCGGAAACCTATTAAAGACATATCTCCTTTTATGATATTGATAAACTGAGGAAGTTCGTCAATACTGGCTGCCCTAATCAACTTACCTATTCGGGTAACCCTTGGATCACCTTTAAAGGAATATTGTCCCGACCCCTTTTTTTCAGCATCCATACACATGGACCTAAATTTATATATTATAAATTCATTACCATATCTTCCTAATCTTCTCTGACGAAATAAAACATCCCCTTTTGAATCCATTTTAATTGCAATGGCAGTTATTACCAAAATTGGTGAAGTAATAAGCAGACCAACTAACGAAACTCCTACATCTATAAATCTTTTTATGTAATCACGATAAATTTTCCTTTTCATCTCAGCCCTCAATTACTTTTAATAATTTTATATTGCAAGCCGCCTTATAATCTCTTTTATTTCATTTTCATTCCCCTTAAAATAATTGCTATATACAGAAACCTTTTCCTCGTAATCACGAATATCCTTAACACCTTTTATAAATGTTTCGCTAATTATTCCAAGATGTTTTACTAAATCTGTATTACAAAAGCTTCTGGATAGAATAACACGTGTCGAACCTAACCGGTAATGCTCTGTAATAATTCGTTCAGCAGGCAGCTCCCCTTTTCCAATAGCCGCAATGCCTCCAAATCCATAGGGGATGCCCGCTTTTTTGAATTTGTAGCACAAATCCTCTACTGTTCCGTCACTGAGAAGTTCAAACATAAATTTCTTTTTATATGCAAGGCTCAAATCATTTAGTCCTATCATGATTTCATCAATGCCGTTAATCTTTAATATATCATCAATAATCTCGACAGCTTCTGGCGTCTCAACCAACAGCATTGTTTTGACTCTGCCTTTTACATATTCTATAAACTTATGAACCTCTCCAGAAGTTTTAAAATATGGCAGCATGATAAGATCTGCCCCATATTCTACAGACTTGTCAATTTCTTCTTTTGAAGATATTTCTCTTTCTGTTTCTTCATGAATAGGGTTAATTCTAACAAGCAGCTCTGCCTTTTCGATTGCTTGTGCAATCTTTCTGACATCTTCCAGCGTATGATGATTCTGAACTGTATCCATGCCGCCCTGACGATTAGCCTTTCCTATATATTCCATGTCAACAAAGATTCGATCAACACCTGCAGCTTCTGCTATTTGAGCAACGTCCGCCTTATTCGTGATATACATTAGCTTCAACGGCATATAACTCACCTCACTTATTCTTTTAACCAAACTTACTTATTCTGGTGTCATGAGCCATTCCTTATATCCCACCTAATCACACCGGATCCCCGTCCATCCGTATCCCAAACAAAACATTCTCCCTCCGGTTAAACAAGAGCACCTCCGCCGTCACATACCTGTGTCTCAGCCTCTGTCTTGTAATTCTTCCCACATATGACTTAAGCGCCCCGCTTGCGCTTCGCACCAGACCAGCTTCGTCCACCTGCACTGTTGACAGCCTCATATCATGCGTCAACTCCTTACCACATACCTTCTCCAGAAAAAGTAGGTCGTCCTTCTCCACCGGAACAAGCTCCTCCATCTGACTGCCTACCAACTGCGGAAATTGCCTTGCTTTCCTCAGTTCATCCCTAAGTTCATCCGGAAACTCAGTACGGACAAAAATGTACCCTGGAAACATATCTTTCCTGCTAAGCAAGTACCTCCCCTGTGTTCGGAATAACTGCTGTTTTTTCAGAATCCGGCAGTCTTGCCACAATGCTCGGTTAATCTTACTTTCCATCAATGCAACCGCTTCTGATTCCTTCCCAGGAATCGTACGCATCACATGCCATTTTTCATTCATACTATCTTCTCCGTTATCTCCAAACCCGCCGTAACATAACAAACATCTGACAACGATTTTCCCTCAATTCCAACCTTTTTCCCATACGGTCTTACTTCGTCTGGCTTTCTTATCATCTCAATCTTTGCCAACCTTTTATGCCGGTCTATTCTGCAAATCCGGTTCTCCAAGCCTTTTAACGGGCCTTCGGTTATCTGTGTATTTCCCTTACAGATAATCCCTTTAGACATCCTTAGATGGAATTCTTCTTTGCACAACCTTTTCAGGAACATTTCTTTTTCCTGACTCATAGGAATCAGATGCTTCTGATACTCAACCGTATCGCTGTATTTTCCGAGTTCTTCTGATAAAAACTCCTCATTCTCACTTTCCAGAAATATATGACCTGGGAACATAAGCTGCCTTTCCAAATGCCAGGCGCCCTCATACCGCCTCAGTCTGTCATAGGTCAGAACAAAAATCTTCCCGTATGCCTTTGGAGACAACTTTTCTCTGCATATTGTCAATATTTTCTGTTCCTCCTGCTTATTGCAGGTCAAAAAGTACCAGATTCTAATCCCTTCTTTCGTTGAGTAAAATACTCTGCGAAAATTTTTAAATTGATTTACGGGTAAATTTATAGACTTTATTTATAATTAATAGACAATTCAAGATACTCTCTAAAATAGATTGATATTAATTCTGTTTTTCTTTCGTGATTTTGCACCATTTTTTTACAAAAGTAAATTAAGTATTGATTTATTTATTTTAGATAGTTATAATAGATATGCTGTTTAAAGAAAAATTCGCAGAATATTTTACTCTGCGAATTTTTTTATTGTGTGAACAAACCACACCTTATATATATTGTTTTCTATTCGTAAATCTTTACAAAAAATCGAATTATCTCCGCTCAGCGCTCTCCACCAAATCACCAAACACCGGTGTCGCAAGTCCGAACCCGCCTGCCACCGTCATAATCTGTCCAGTCGTAAACGCGCTTTCGTCACTTGCAAAATATACAACTGCCGCTGCCATCTCCTCTGGCAGACCCATTCTGCGAATCGGAGTATGTTTAAGGAACAAATCTCTAAAATTATCTGTCAGATTGTTCTGAACCGCGTCCGTTGCCGTCATTCCCGGCAGCACCGCATTACAGCGGATATTGTGGCGCGCCTCGTGAACTGCCGTAAGCTTCGTCATATAATTAATGGCCGCCTTGCTGGTTCCATAAGCAACCTGTGAGATATCCGGCACCTGTCCGCCTACGGAGGAAATATTGATAATGCTTCCGCCGCCTGTCTTTGCCATCTCCTTAACTGCTGCCTGAGACGCAATAAATACACTCTTTAAGTTGATATTCACGGTATTGATAAATACATTCACGTCCGTATGAGCAAGATCCAAGTCCTCCCTTGGATTAGAAGTACCAAAGTTATTCACCAGCACATCAATGCGTCCTTCTTTTTCTACCACTTCCTCCACCATTGTTGAGAATGTTTCTTCCTTTGTAGCGTCGTTGTACACATATTTTACATTTCCGCCCTCTGCATTCAACTCATCTGCAACTGATTTCGCAAGCTCAAGATTTCTTGCCGCCATGTAAACCGTTGCCCCCTCTTTTGCACATGCCTTCACTGTTGCAAGTCCGATTCCCCTGGTTGACGCTGTAATCAATACTACTTTTCCTTCCAATCTCATACATAAACCTCCTGTATACTGTTTGCGGCTTCAAAGCCATCCTATATTAATGTAATTATTCTATCCTCTTTCTTCAAAATAATCAATAATATTAGAACAAATGCAGGATTTTGCGGTAATTTGTCTGATAAATAGAAAGATTTTATTCCCCATATGTCAAGAGGCAAGCGCTGACCACACTTGCCCCATAGTAACAGTTCAGCCTAAATCTTAAGCTTCCGATAGCTCCCCTCCTTGTCATAATCCTTCGTAAACCCGTCATCTTCATAGAGAAGATACTCTGCTCCCTCAAATCCAATCATCTCAGGACATATGGAATCCAGCTCCTCCACACATCTGGCCGCTTTCACAAGAGGAATACATCTTCCCTCCCGAATAAACAGTGGAACCTCGTTAAGAGCCACCTCTACAAAATGATGCCCCTTCTCCAGAATTTCTTCCGTATACTGCCCTTCCTTAGAGAACTTCACCAGCATCATTCTCTCCGGCAGATAGACATATCGTCCCTTTGCATTCTGGGTATACACAGGCGCAATCATCGCCTCGTCTCCAAGCATTACCTGATCCTCCACATTTGCCGCAAAAGAGTCACTTGGATAAACAAACGCCAATGGTTTGAAATAAAGCTCGTCATTCAACGCCGCCTTCATATACTCGCTGTACAGATAAGGAATTAACCGATACCTTGTCTCAATGATACCTCGGAAATCCTCCACACCCTCAAACTGGTACGCCTCCTGATCCCTGGTTCCCATTGCCGAATGATTACGCATAAGCGGTGTAAACACTCCAAGAGCCATCCACCGAAGGACCAAATCTCTGGTAGCATCTGCATCAAATCCGCCCAAATCCGCGCCTGCATACAGGAAACCGCACATGTTCAACGACGGCATCATTTTCAGATTCAACAGGATATGAGACCACCAGGACTTATTGTCCCCCGTCCAGATTCCGCCGTAGCGGTGCATCCCCACATAGGAGGAACGGGAAAACAGCAAAAGCCGTTTATCTGGGGCAATCTCCTTAAAAGCCTCTCCTGCCGCCCTTGTCATGTTATATCCGTAAAGGTTATGCACCTTGTCATGGCGTATCATCTTCCCATGCACACAATGGTAGAACCGGCTGTAATCTGCCGGAGAATTGGAAATCCCTGTGACCTTCTCTAACTCCTCCAGAGGAATCCTCTCCACATCCTCCCCTGCATACTTGCGAAGGGCAGCCAGCAGCTCGTCCATACCTTCACGGGAATAGAAAATCGCCGGCTCATTCATATCATTCCAGAAGCCTTCGATTCCCTGCTCAATCAGGATTCGGTATTTGCCGCCAAACCATTTCCTTGCGTCCTTATTTAATACATCTGGAAAATGTGTATCGCCAGGCCATACAGCAGCCACAAATTCGCTTCCATCCTCCCGTTTACAGAAATACCCTTTTTCCACGCCTTCGTCATAGACAAAATAACCTTCCTCCACCTTCACACCGGCGTCAATAATCGGAACCATGCGGATTCCATTCTCACGCATTCCCTGTACAAAACCAGGAAAATCCGGAAAATTTTCTTTATTCACGGTAAAATCCTTATAATCCTGCATATAGTCAATATCCATGTAGATCATGTCAATAGGGATGTCGTTCTTTTGGTATCCTTCTGCGACTTTCAGGAAATCCTCTCTCGTCTTATATCCCCAACGGCTCTGCCCGAACCCGAAAGCAAACTTCGGCGGGATATAGCTTCTGCCAATCATCTTACGAAACTGCTTCACAATGTCATAGGCCGAGTCTCCCTCAATCACATACAGGTACAAATCCGCCGCCTCCAGGCTCACCCTTAGAAGCTCTGACCTTGTATATCCGATATCAAATGTAATCTTAGCCGGATAATCAAAGAATAATCCGAAATTCCTCTCCCCAGATACCACGATAAAATTGTGCGCGCCATACAGAGAACGCTTATCCTCCGTGTGGTTGGGCTGATCCGTACAATTACTGATATAGCAGTATCCCCGCTTATTCAGGCCTCTGTTGGCTTCTCCCAAACCATAGACGATATCATTTCCTGCCATCTCATAAGAAAATGAAAAACCATCCTTTAAAGAAACCTGTCCCACGTTAAGAGTCTCCTGTCCCCTCTCCGCCGCCATCTCCATCACAACGGCTTCTGTCTCAAAGGGCTCTCCATACACATATTTACGTACCATACTCTAGTCTGCCTCCTTGTTCCCATCTTTTGAACTCTATTATATGATAACTTCCCCAGACTTTCTAACACTATCCATACAATAAATGATACTTTTTTGACTTTTCAGGCTTGTTCTGCCCCCTTCTCTTTCTCCGGTAGCTGCGCTAAGATAATTGCCGCAAACATCAGCACACATCCCAGTGACTCCCGCATGGAAAGCCGTTCTCCCAACACAACCCATCCGGCCAGCACAGAGAAACAGGACTCAAGGCTTAATATCAACGATGCAATCGCCGGATTCACATTCTTCTGGCCGATAATCTGCAGAGTATACGCCACGCCGCAGGAGAGCACTCCCGCATACAGAAGGGGAATCCATCCGGCTGCCATTGCCCCTATTTGGGGCGTCTCCAACAGGAACATAAAGGGCAGAGACGCAATCCCGCACACAAAGAACTGGATACAGGACATCTTAACCCCGTCTACCTTGGGTGAAAAATAGTCAATCACAAGAATATGTACGGAAAATACCAACGCGCAGACAAAGATTAGCAAATCCCCTTTTCCAACGGTAAATTTCTCCGTCATACACAGAAAATATAAACCGGCAAGAGCCATAACAACCGCCGCCCACACCTTAACTCCTGTCTTTTTCTTAAGAAATATACCAAGCACAGGGACAATCACAATATAACAAGCGGTAATAAATCCCGCTTTCCCAGCCGTGGTATACTGGATTCCCACCTGCTGAAGGCTGCTGGCGGCAAACAAAAGCAATCCGCAGGCAATCCCTCCAAACACCAGATTCTTTCTGTCCTCACGAATATTTCCACCGCCGGCTTTGCTTTCTCCATTGCCTTTTTTATTCAACATCTGAAGCAGCGCAATACACGGAAGCAGCGCCACTCCTCCAATCAGACTTCTGACTCCGTTAAAGGTAAAAGGCTCCAGATAATCCATTCCCACACTCTGAGCTACAAACGCCGTTCCCCAGATAAATGCGGTCAATACCAATATTAATGCATTCTTTGTTTTCATTTTCAAATACCACCTCACAAAATTCTTGAGAGCTGCCACGGATATCCTTGACAGTCCCCTAACACAAGCCTTACTATTATAGCATACCTTAAATCATCTGTCATCATGGGAGATTCGCATGAAAAAGCATAGCATAAAATGTAAAAATTTTCTATTTTACTGCGGTTTATTGATGTTTCTAAGCGAGCTATGGAAACAATACTGCCTTACCTGCACCCTAAATCACGGCTCGTATAACTGGTGGTATTTCCCCTTTCAGTTGTGCAGTATTCCAATGTACATCTGCCTTATGTTTCCTATTATAACTTCAGAACGGCTCTTAAGCCTGATGCTGACATTCCTCATGGATTTCGGGTTGTTGGGCGGAATTTTTACATTTTTTGATACCACCGGCCTGTATTACGGTTACGCCCCACTGACCATTCATTCCTTTGGATGGCACATCCTTCTGATTATCATCGGGATTTACGCAGGGCGTTCAGGCAAGGCAGACATTTCCAAAAAGGGCTTTGCCAAAACTGCAGGCTTTTTCTTTGCCTGCTGCCTGCTTGCAACATTTTTTAACCTGGTTTTTCATCCATACGGGAAAATCAATATGTTCTATATCAGCCCCTACTACCAGATGGGTCAGATCGTATATCGGGATATTGCAGAAATGTTCGGAAATGCGTTTGGAATTGTATCCTACCTTGTATCTATTCTTATGGGGGCAGGGCTGCTTCACCTGCTTTGGACGCGTTATAGCGCACACGCTTGCAATCGTCAGGAATCTACTTGAATCTAATACTGAAGATTTGTATAATGAAAAAAGAATATAACAGCAAAAAACGGAGGTGCTATTATGCTGACAGAACAACTATTAAAATCCCCAGGATTCTTATACCAGATTGACTCTGCCTATTACTTTCTTGGCAAATGGATTTGCAGGAAATGTACGGAATTAGACGCAACCGACTGCGTCGTCATGTACCAGATGTGCCGCAATGGACAGGAGGAGCCTGACACCGGAATGTATTTCAACAAATTGCGGGCATACAGTGACTTTGCACTGGAGGTTCCCTGTAACCCTGCAAAGACAAGGACTGACATGACCGCACTCCTTGACAGCCTTTCCGATTCAGCCCTTGCCTCGCTTGACGCACAGTTTCAGCATTTTAAGGAGGATTACCAGAAATACAGCGCGCTATAACCGCTTCTCAAAATTACCGACTACCGCGGAGCCTTCCGTGAGAATCATAAACGCATTGGGGTCTATACTATGTACAATATGTTTAATCTGGTTCACCTCGTATTTTGATACCATAACGAACAGAATATACGAACGCATCTGTGTATAGGCTCCCTCTCCGTCCCAGGTAGTCACGCCTCGTCCGGTCTGCTCCATAATCGCCTTAGATATCCCCACCTTCTTGGTAAATATCATCACACTCGTATTAATATTCTGAATATGCACCTTGTCAACCGTCAGTGCAAAGACAGTGGCATAGATTAAGGAATATACCACAATTTCAATGTCGAACATAAAGAGACAGATTCCATATACCACCAGATTCAACAGGATATTGACCTGTCCCACGCTGATATTCCGGTATTTCTTCGCACAGCAGACACCAATAATGTCAGGGCCACCTGCCGTCCCCCTCCCTCTAAGAATCATACCGCTTCCAGCGCCTGCAATGATTCCGCCAATGATACAGGCTGTCAGATAGTCTTCAATAATCGGTGTCAGCGGCACAGGAACCAGTACCAGAAAGATACTGATTACAGTCGTACCAAACAAGGACTTCATCAAAAATCCCTTTCCCATTACCCGAAATCCCATGATAAACAAGGGCACGTTTAAAATATAGTATATGGCGCCCGCAATATCCATCCCCGGCGGCATCTGCACATGAAGCACGCTGACCAGGAATGTACGAATCAACTGGGCGATACCCATAAAACCTCCGTTATACAGGTCAAGCGGTGTAATCAGCATATTCAGACCGATTGCATAAGTCAGACATCCGAGCACGATATACCCATTCTGTATCAGACTTTCCTTCTTCTTACCATTCAATTTCTCCAACATAATTCCTTTGTCCCTCTCTTTTCTTTCGCATCCCCCGAAAATCGTTGAAACAAACAACCTTACCTCATCCTTTGTCTCTGTTCATTCCAACCCCTTTATCTTCGTTCATTCTAGCATCCATGAAGAAATTTTACAACTGTAATTCATGGAGAAAATTCTATTGGCGTTCCACACGAAACTGCAGTTCTGTAATATGCTCGTCCACTCTCGCAGACACATGGATATCCACCCACAGAAGCTCATACACATCACTTGCCATCCGGTATCCCTTCTCCTTGGCGTAATTAAGAAGCTTCGGCAGAAAATAATAATTCTGCCCGCAATCTCCGCGATAACTGAGGGTCAGATAATCCCCTCCCTGGATCACCGTATCCCCCTCCTCATCAATCATAAACACACCAGAATATTCTCTGCACCGGCTGTTTCTCGCACTTTCTTTTGGAATAACAGAGCCAATCCGGTTACTCCCTATAATATACAATGTTTCTGGATTCTTATTCAAAAGCTGTTTGATGAGCACATCCATCTCCTCATCCTGGCGGTATCCCTCATCAATATAATGGCAGCGACGAAGCCCTAGCCTTCGCAGCCTTACTTTTCCCATCTCCTGCTCGTCGCACTCTGACAACATCCGGATACGCTCATTTACATTTTTCTTAAGAAGCCTTAACTTCTCCTGCTTTTCCTGAATCATACGCAGCTCCTCCTCCAAAAGCATTCTGGTGGTGCTTACTGTATGGTCCTTAAGATAGACTCCAATCTGTTCCATAGAAAATCCCAGTTCTCTAAGCTCTCTTATCACATTCAGCCGCCAGATATCCTCTGTACGGTAAAGACGATACTGATTCTCCCCCCGCTTTGGGCTTAAAATACCGATCTTCTCATAATATCGAAGGGAGTCTGTACCGATATGGTACATTTTTGAAATCTCTCCTATTCTAAAATATTTGCTCATTTTCTACCTGCTCTCCTGTCTGCATCTCTAAAAATCAACCCTCACAAATTTTTAATATTTCTCTTGACCTTAGTATTATACTAAGGTTTAGAATATAAGGCAATAAGTTAGATTTTACAGGAGGTTTTATCATGAAATTAGAAGGAAAATCCTTGAAGCATGATTTCTTTCGCTTTATTATCCCATCGCTCATAGCCCAGTGGGTCTATGCCCTCTATACAATGATTGACGGACTCTTTGTCGCCAGAGGCGTGTCAGAGCTTGCTCTGTCCGGCGTCAATATCGCAATGCCCTTTGTGACCCTTTTATTCTCCGTGGCTCTGATGTTTGCCGTCGGCTCCTCCACCGTCATCGCAATCCTCCTTGGAGAAAAGCAGGAGCAGAAGGCAAAAGAGGTGTTTACTCAGAATATCATCACCATAATCCTTGTGTCAATACTGGTTACTGCCGCCGTCCTCTGGAAATCCGAAGAAATCGCCGCTTTCCTTGGCGCGACAGAGCTAACCTCCGGATACGTAAAGACCTACATCACCACTATTGCCTGCTTCAGCGTCTTTTTTATCTGCTCATATTCTCTGGAGGTGCTGATTAAGACAGACGGGTATCCCATGAAAGCCACTGTTATCGTCACGGCCGGCGCTGTTTTAAACTGTATTCTGGACTATATCTTTGTAATCCTCCTCCATAAAGGAGTCTGGGGCGCGGCATTTGCAACAGGGTTATCCCAGTTGATTGTGGTGCTTCTGTATCTGACCCATTTTTGCAGTAAAAAGACGCATATGAAGCTTACTCGATTTTCCCCATCCCTGTCCCTTGCCTGGCGGACCGTGAAGATTGGGCTGTCCTCCGGAATCACAGAATTTTCCGCAGGAATCGTCATCTTCCTTTTTAATCATGCGATTCTGGCATACCTGAACGAAGAATATATTGTCAGTTATACCATTGTTACCTATGTAAGCACCATTATCGTCATGTCCATGGCCGGCATTGCCCAGGGCATACAGCCGTTGGTCAGCTACTACTACGGCAGACGGCTTCCAGAGAAGTACCACCTTCTTCTCAAATATGCGCTCTGCTTCGGCGTTGTATTTTCCATTGCCTCATTTGTGATATCCAGATTGATTGCGTCTCCCTTAGTCAGCCTGTTTATCTCACCTGAGCTTTCAGAATTACGCAGGGAATCCGTGAGAGTTTTTTATACCTTCTCTTACTCCTTCCTGCTCTGCGGCGTCAACATTATCATAGGAGGTTTCTTTACGGCAATCGAGTATCCCAAGTCTGCCATGGCCATTTGTCTTGGCAGGGGATTCCTCTTTGTGGCCTTAAGCCTCAAGATTTTGACGTCTTTCTTTGGCGGAAACGGAATCTGGTGGGCGTCAGCGGTGGCAGAAGGATTGTGTCTGCTGCTTACGCTCATGCTATTCCTGCACTATAAACGCAGATGTCTGTTACAGATGCCGACATAATTTGACCAAATCACCTTGACGAAAGCTTCCTGCCATTCTATAATGAAGGACAGTGAAAAGCTTGTATAAGTTCATGATTGGATGAGCGTGTCTACCAACTGCCGTAACAGTTGACTACAAGTTCTGGGATAAGGAACTTATAGTTGTATTGTTATGGCTTTTTTGGAAAGGAGTAATAGAATATGAATTATGACGTAATTATCGTAGGGGCAGGTCCCGGCGGAATCTTCTCAGCATACGAACTAATGCAGAGGAACAGCCAGCTGAAAATCGCTGTCTTTGAGGCCGGAGTCCCGCTAAAGGACAGGCATTGCCCCATCGACGGCAAGAAAGTAAAATCCTGCATCAAATGTAAAACCTGTGCCATTATGAACGGCTTTGGCGGCGCAGGTGCATTTTCAGACGGAAAATACAATATCACTAATGATTTTGGTGGAACCCTTTTTGAATACATCGGCAAGGAGCAGGCCCTTGAGCTGATGCGCTATGTGGATGATATCAATACCAGCCACGGCGGGGAGAATACACGAATGTACTCCACAGCGGGGACCCAGTTTAAGAAGGTTTGTCTCCAGAACAAGCTGAAGCTATTGGATGCCTCTGTCCGCCATCTGGGAACAGACATTAACTATATCGTGCTGGAGCAATTATACAACGAACTGAAGGACAAAGTAGAGTTTCATTTCCATACTACAATAGACAGCCTGGAATGTTTAGACGACGGTTACCGCGTCCACTACAACGGGCAATCTGCCGACTGTAAAAAATGTATTGTGTCAGTAGGCAGAAGTGGAAGCAAGTGGATGGAGACGATCTGCAAAGACCTTGATATTCCTACCAAGTCCAATCGTGTGGATATCGGCGTCCGTGTAGAGCTTCCGGCGGTTATCTTCTCCCATCTGACCGATGAACTCTATGAGAGTAAGATTGTGTACCGCACCGAGAAGTTCGAGGACAATGTCCGGACCTTCTGCATGAATCCCTACGGCATCGTGGTAAATGAGAATACCAACGGTATTGTCACCGTAAACGGCCACAGCTATGAGGGTACAGAGCATCAGACCGAGAACACTAATTTCGCCCTTTTGGTAGCAAAGCATTTCTCCGAGCCCTTTAAGGACAGCAACGGCTACGGAGAGAGCATTGCCAGACTCTCCAACATGCTTGGGGGCGGCGTTATTGTCCAGCGGTTCGGCGACCTGGTGAGGGGAAGGCGAAGCACCGCGGGAAGAATCCGCGAGGGGTTAGTGACACCTACCCTTGCTGCAACGCCTGGGGATTTAAGCTTAGTGCTTCCCAAAAGAATTTTAGATGGTATCATGGAGATGATTTATGCCTTGGATAAAATTGCGCCTGGTACTGCCAACGATGATACTCTGCTCTATGGCGTGGAGGTTAAATTCTACAACATGGAGGTAGAGCTTGATGAGAATCTGGAAAGCAAATACCGCGGGCTCTACATTATAGGCGATGGAAGCGGGGTTACCCATTCCCTCTCTCATGCTTCGGCTAGCGGAGTTTATGTAGCTCGCCACATTGCTGAAAATATGTAATTCCAGAGTATCGGAGTACCCTTGGCTGCCGCATCTTAAGTATCAGTATGCGGCAGTCTTTTCATATCATTTTCTATTTTAAAAACAGCAGCCTTTCTTCTGGAAGCTTAAGATAATCCGGCATCCCTCTTTCTTTAAGCTCCGTCCACTTTTCTCTCTTAACAGACCAACAGACGGACTCCCCCGTCCCATGCTCTGGACGCAGATGATACTGCCTCTCAAAATGTAACTCCGTTATACTTTTCTCCTGCACCTTCATACAGTTTTTCTGACCTTCTCCCCACACTGGAACTAACTCGTGAGCGTGAACCCCAACATACGCCGTATCCTGTGGAATCCTCCTGTCCGTATGCAGAACAATGCCGAAATCCACCGCCTCCAGTTGATACGGACTTAGAAGCTTGGCTTTTGAAATATTCTTACATCCAGTCAGCCTTGCCGCCTCCAGCTTCACAGGATTGTCAAAAATCTCCCGACACTTTCCGAATATCGCCGTTCTTCCCTTCTCCATCACAAGCAGCTCGTCGCTGAAGCGATAGATTTCATCCCTGTCATGGGAAACCATAATCACCGTTCCCTCGTACCCTCTCAGCATCTCCAACAATTCCTGCTGTAATCTTTCGCGTAGGAATAAATCAAGAGCCCCGTATGGCTCGTCCAGCAGAAGCACCTCCGGCTCATACGCCATAATCCTGGCAAGGGCCGTCCTCTGCTGCTGTCCGCCGGAGAGCTCGTAAGGCATTCTTTTTTCAAGCCCTGTAAGGCCAAACCGTTCCACCATCTCCCTTACTTTCTTCTGCTTTTCCTCCCTCCTTCCCCTTAACCCTGCGGCAATGTTCTGCTCAACGGTCATCGTGGGAAATAAGGCATAATTCTGAAAAAGATAGCCAACCTTTCTCTGCTGGGGTCTGATATTAATTCTATTTACCGAGTCAAACAATACCCTGTCCCCAATCCGGATTCTCCCCTCCTTAGGCGTCTCAATGCCGGCAAGCATTTTCAGCGTCATGCTTTTCCCACATCCAGAAGCCCCAAGGATTCCAATTCGTCCTGAACTGCCCTCCAGCCGAAGCTCTATGGAAAAATCCTCTAATTTCTTCTTAATATCTATATATATTGCCATTTTCTACTCCTAAAAACCTACCAGCGGTTCAAATGCTTTGTCCCCCTTCCTGCCGCAAGATTCATCAGAAGCAAGACAATAAATGCAATCACCAGGACAACCGCCACCCACACTCCTGCTGCCAGGTAGTCGCCGTCCTGAATCACCATGGCAATTTTCTGGGCAATCGTTCCCGTCTTTCCTGGAATATTTCCCGCTAACATTGAAGAAGCCCCGTATTCTCCCAATGCGCGGGCAAACGTCAGTATCGTCCCTGAAGCGATTCCCGGCCAGGCCGCGGGAACCGTCACCCTCCAAAAAATCTTAGCCTCAGACATACCTAAGGTCCGCCCTGCATAAATCAGGTTCACATCCACCTGCTCGAAAGCTGCCCTGGCATTTCTATACATCAGTGGAAACGCGATCACAGACGCCGCAATGACACACCCAAGCCATGACTGCACCACCTTTACGTCAAAATTTTCATACAGAAGGCTTCCAAAAGGACGCCTTCTGCTAAATAACAGCAATAGGAAGAAGCCTGCGGCCGTAGGAGGCAGAACCAAAGGCAGCGATAGTATTCCGTCCGCCAACGCTTTCCTCCCCGACGGCAGCCTCATCACCCTTTCCGCCGCCAACAGACCGAGGAAAAAACATACAACCGTGGCCGCTACACCCGTTTTTAAGGAAACATAGAGGGGACTCCAATCCAAATTTTTTAAAATGTCAATTATCATCTATTCCACTTCCGTATCAAAATAATATGCCTCAAACACAGCCTTTGCCTTATCTGAGAGTATAAACTTCAGGAAATCATCGGCCGCGGCGTTCTGTGCCTCGTCTGCTTCTTCATTTACCACTCTTGCAGCGGGATAGAGCACATCTCCCGTCAAATCATAGCTTACGGCTTCCAGAATCGTAAGCCTGTCCTCATATCCATATGTATCTGAATAATATGTGGTTCCCACCTCACAGGAGCCCTCGATTACGGCGGTCAGCACCTTGCTTACACTGTCCTGCTCGCTGACTGGTACGCCCCCAAGGGCATATGAGATTTCCTCCGTGGTAATATCGGAAACATCTTCCACTTTATATAAAGTCCCAAGGTTCATCAGCGCCTGTCTCGTATACTGCCCCGCAGGAACGCCGCCTCCAGCCAACGCAACACTTTCGGCATCTGGTAAAGAATCAATTCCCTTCACCCGTGTACCGCTGTCCTTCCTTGTTACCACCACTAACTGGTTATTCACTACATTGGCCCGTGTTCTTTTTTGGGCAAGTCCTTCCTTCTCAAGCTCATCTATCTGCTTTGGGGCTGCTGAAAAGAAGATATCACATTCATAGCCCTCCTTAATCTGTGTGAGAAGCGTCCCTGAGCTGTCTGTATTGTATGTAATCTTTACCTCTGGGTGAGCCGTATGATATATATCCCCAAGCTCGGTCATTACCCTTTCAAGGCTTGCGGCAATAAACACCTGTATCTCCGTTTCATATGTTTTTTTCTTATTCATCGTGCTGTGTCCTGCACAGCCGGATAACGCGGACAGTAAGAGCATTACAAGAGCCGCTGTCAGAATTCTTCTTTTCAAACCTTTTCCTCCCACTATTTAGCATCACCGCAGAAAGCTACTTGGGAATGCTTCCCACCTTGCCCTATGCTCCCCCGCACTCTCCCTCAGTTCCCCTGAGAATTCCAAGTCCATGGCCCAGTGACGGCAAAATATACTCTAAACCTTCCCGAACCGCTTTTGGGCTTCCTGCAAGGTTGACGATTAATGTTTTCTTTCGTATCCCCGATACCGCGCGGCTTAACATTGCCCTATCCGTGATTGTAAGTGAATGTATACGAATTGCGTCCGCAATACCCATTGCCATCCGGTCACAGACCGCCTCCGTAGCCTCCGGCGTTACGTCCCGCTGGGAAAATCCCGTCCCCCCTGTGGTGAAGATTACACTGACCTGCCGCCTGTCTGCCAGACGAATCAGTTCTTTTTTAAGCCTGTCCTCTCCGTCCGGAAGAAGAAGGGCCTCCACCACCTCATATCCTGCCCCCTTTAGCATCTCGCAGGCCGCCGGCGTGCTCAAATCCTTTCGTTCTCCTGCATAGCACTTATCGCTTAACGTAATAACGGCTGCAGTAAAAGGCTTCTTCACATCAAAAGGAAGCCTTGTGATTTCATCCCCTGGATGAATCTCCCCGCCTTTTACCACCCTGGCAAATACACCCTCCCTTGGCATGATACAGTCTCCCATGGCTTGATGTATGGCACAATGGCTGTGACATTCCTTGCCAAGCTGGGTCAGTTCTACTAAAGCCTCCCCAAGCTGCAAACAGGTTCCCACCGGAATGTCCGAAAGGTCAAAGCCTTCTACCACCAAATTCTCTCCAAATGCACCGTAATCCACCCTGGCGCCTCTTGCCTTAAATTCTTCAATCTTCTCCAACGCCAGAAGGCTTACCTGGCGGTGCCAGGCTCCTGCATGGGCGTCTCCTTCGATTCCCCAACCCGCCCGAAGGACGGCGACTGGAGCCTCTGTTTTCTGTGTTCCTTTTTTCTTACTTGTACATATGGCCACGATTCTTCCCATATGCCCCTCAACCTCCCTATCTACATTTCTTTACCGTTACTCCTCTCACCTGTCAGCCGCCGATTTCAACCATCCTTCTGCACTCCGTCACTCCTTCCTCCGTCTCAAAACAGTGCATCTTAGGCTTACGGATAACAGCCTCCCAAATGGCGCCTTTAATCTCCTGATAGGCGCCCTCCCTAACCACACGTCTCAAATCTACACAATCTCCATAGCACAGACATGGCTTTAACTCCCCTTTGGCCGTAAGACGGATTCGATTACAGGAAGCGCAGAACTTTCTGTGGACAGCACAGATAAAACCAACACACCCTTCAAATCCTGGAATCCGGTAGTAAACAGCAGGCCCGTTTCCATGTATCCTGTCATCTTTCTCCATTTGGGGATATTTCTTCCGTAGCATAGAAAGTATTTCGTTTCCATCGACTCCTTTTTGTTTCTCTCCAAAACCGATTGGCATTAGCTCAATAAACCTCACATCCACAGGTATCTCCCTGGCAAATCCGGTAAGAGCCTCCCATTCAGAATCATTCACCCCTCTTTGCAGCACCGTGTTGATTTTCACCCGAAGCCCGCTTTCTACTGCCTTATAAATACCTTCCCTCACTCTCTCAAGCTCATCTAATCCTGTAATCTGCTGATATAGGTCTGCATTTAAGGTATCCAGACTGATATTCACCCCATCAAGACCATTTTCCAGAAGCTCATCTAAAAAATCTCCAAGAAGAACACCGTTGGTAGTAAGGGTTACCTGCTCAACCTTGGGAATTCTCCGAAGCCGCCCTATAAGCTTCGGGCATCCACGGCGAACCAAAGGCTCGCCGCCTGTAATCTTAAAGCGCCGGATTCCCAACTCTGCCGCCGCCTGACTGACCAGCTCTATTTCCTCGAAGGTAAGCAGCTCCCTTGCAGGCGACAAGGCAATTCCCTCTGGCATACAATACCTGCACCGCAGATTACACCGGTCCGTGACAGAGATACGCATATAGTCAATCTCCCTGCCCAAGCTGTCTCTCATAACTTCCACTCTTTCCGCCGGTCTTTTTTTCCAGACAGATATTATGTATCTCCATGCCTCTGTCCATAGCTTTGCACATATCGTATATGGTAAGAAGCGCCACCGATACTCCGGTCAGCGCCTCCATCTCCACCCCCGTCTTTCCTGCCACCCTTACGGTGCAGACCGCCTCAATCTCACATTCTTCCTTCAGCAAATGAAAATCAACGGACGCCTTGGTTATCTTAAGGACATGACACAAAGGAATCAGGTTTGCTGTCTGCTTTGCTGCCATAATTCCCGCAATCCTGGCAACTCCCAGTACATCACCCTTGGCGGCGGTTCCCTTTTCCACCGCCTCGTACACCGCCTTGCTGACTCGGATTCTGCCTCTTGCCTGCGCTGTACGGTCAGTGACCTCTTTTTGGGTCACATCCACCATAATTGCATTGCCTTCCCTGTCAAAATGACTTAACTCCATCTATCAAGCGCCTCCCTTCCCAAACCCACAGTTTGGAAACGTACATACTGGGCAGGACAGGCATAACCCGCCTTCGCCCAATACAGAAATGTCCTCTGCCTCCAAGGTTTCTCCTGCCATAATCCGCGGAAGCGCCAGATCAAAAATGGTACGTTTCGCGTACATCACACATCCTGGAAGTCCCATAATAACAATGTCCCCCGCAGAGCCGAGCTTTTGTTCTTTGCACTTATCTCCACAGACAGGCGCCTCCTCTCTTTCCAGGTACGCCAACAGAAACATAGCCCCCGGCAGCACAGGAGCGCCGTAAGTCACAATTCTTGCCCCTGTATTTCTGATGGCGAGAGGCGTGCGGTCATCTGGGTCTACACTCATACCTCCTGTACAGAGAATCAGGTCAGTCCCCTGGTCTGCCAGCCTTCGGATACAGGCTGTAATCCTTTCGTGATTGTCGTCGCTTAACTCATGTCCCACAAGCTCTACGTCGTATTCTGAGAGTTTTTCCTTGATTACAGGGGTAAAGGTATCCTGAATCCGCCCATGATAGACCTCATTTCCCGTGGTTACAATCCCCGCCTTCTTATGCAGATAGGGCTTCAGCTCAAAAATCGGGCCGCCGCAAACTGCCTTTGCCTGCTCCATCTTCTCTTTCTCAATCACAAGGGGAATAATCCTTGTCCCCGCAATCTTATCTCCCGCCTTTACAGGAAAATTCCCATGTCTGGAAGCAATCATCATCTCACCTAATGCATTGACATGGTTCAGGCGTTCTCGGTCCACCTTCAGCAGTCCATCGCAGCTTGCAATGACCTCAATCTTACCCTCTTTTACCTCTGACGGATGCATATGCTCATTTTCACAGAGAGAATAAAGGAGCAATGCCGCCTCATTTTCATGAAGCATGTTTTCCTCTTTTTCCCAGATATAAATATGATCTTTTCCCATACTCAAAAGAACAGAAATATCCTCTTCTCGAATCACATGCCCTTTGCGAAATACTGCATCCTTCGTCACACCTCTGATAATCTGGGTTACATCATGACAGAGCACCTGTCCTACCGCGTCCGTGGTCTTAATCTCTTTCATCGTATTCTCTCTTTTCATCTGTTTCGTATCTTCATCTTCTGTTTCGTATCTTCTCAATTATCCGCTGAATCTCCTCAAATCCGGCTGTTTCCTCCTTGTATTCTGTCCTGTCTCTGTCCGTCACAATCAGAAAACGCCCCATCGGATTGGAGACGGGAGCTCTTGAAATTCCTTCTCGGATTACCTCAATCTTGGGATAACTGCTTTCCTTCATCCCCTCTATGAAAATAATATCAGCCTCCGGAAACATTCTGATCAGGTCTTTCTCATTCTCTTTGAAGCCTGTCTTATGGACAAAAATACGAAAATCTGAAAAAACCGCCGTTCCATAGGCGCCGGCTTCCTTGAGCCGGTAACTGTCCGTCCCGCAAGCGTCGCAGGTAAAGTCATGGCCGTCATGCTTAATGACCGCCACTTTCATTCCTTCTTTTGACAGTTCTCCCACAAGCCTTGACAGTAATGTGGTTTTTCCTGAGTTCTTCACTCCGCAGACAGCCACAAGCCTCTGCCTTTTCTTTTCCGTTACAGCAGTATCACCCATACCCTGTCCCCCTCTGAAAGTCTGGGCGTCCCTGCGGGAAGCTCAATCAGGCAGTTACAGCCGCACATAGAGCTTAAGATTCCCGATGCATTTGAGCCATTGGGAATCCGTACCTTACCGTCCTCGTAGTATGCCCGTACATATCTGTCCACTGTGCTTTTTTTCGGAAACGTACTTTCTGATACTGCCTGGCTTCTCTTAAGCATCAGTTCCTTTTTTTGAGACATTTTCCCAAGAAGGGGGCGAACCAAGAGCTCAAGATTCACCGCAGCGCCAAAAGGATTTCCTGACAGACAGATTAGAAGCCCTCCCTGATACTGCGCGCACAGGGTCGGCATCCCTGGTTTTACGGCAACCCGCCAGAAAATCCGTTCACACCCCAGACGTTTTACTACATCATGCATAATATCTTTTTTCCCCACAGACACTCCGCCAGTAGTCACAATGATATCCGCCTGCTTTTTTGTTTCTTCAATCCATGCCGCCACGTCCTTCGCATCGTCCCCCAACCGTCCTGTGCGAACCACATTCATCCCAAGGGTTGTCAATCTTGTCACCAGTGTATACAGGTTGGAATCATAGATTTTTCCTTCTAAAAGAGTCTCGCCTGGAAGCAAAATCTCATCCCCTGTGGTAAGCACCGCCACTCTCGGCCTTCGGTACACCTTCACCTGCTTTAGACCAAGGCTTGCCAAAATCCCTGCCTCCACAGAGCCTAACGCCATGTCCTTGCTTAAAAGCTTTGTACCTGCCTTGTAGTCCTCGCCTGCATAGCAGTAATTCTCATATGCCCCAATAACTTCATAGAACTCTGCCACCGCTTCGCCGTAGTCCGTATCCTCCTGGCCGACAACACAGTCTGCCCCCTTGGGAATGGGCGCGCCTGTCATGATACGCACCGCCGTCCCACTGGTTACACATCTTCGGCTGACACAGCCTGCATTTACTTCGTCAATGACAGTCAGCCTTACGGGACATTCCTTTGACGCTTTTGCGATATCCTCGCTTCGCACCGCGTAGCCGTCCAAAGGCGAACGGGGAAAGGGCGGCTGGTCATGCCCTGCAAAAATGTCCTCGGCAAGCACCCTGCCTTCCACATCCCATAAAGGAATAGCTTCTGTCTCCTCTATCTTCTTTACCCTGTCAAGCAGCAGGCTTTGCGCCTGCTCAAGTCTCAATATCTGTCCTGCCATCTTAGCCTTGTATACTCCTCCATTGTATTAATATTCTGAAGCATTTCTTCAAAACAGCTCATTCCTGTGACGTCTGCGTATAAGATATTCAGACGCTTAAGCGCATTCCTGACCCGATAATCGCCTTCTTCAAGCTGCACCTTTAGCACATCCCCTATCTTTGTCTGATAAATAGCCGCCAGCGGATGGATACATCCCCCAGTCACAGGAACCACTCCGTCGTAAACTGCCACAGCGTCTTTCTTTCCTTGAAGCTGATTTTTTAAATAACGGAACAACTCTATTTTCAAAAAAGGCATGTCGCAGGCTGCAATCAGCATCCAATCACAAGTACACGCCCTAAGACCTGAGTACAGTCCGCCTATTGGCCCACAGTTTGGGTAAACGTCCATGACAATGGGACATTCACTGTGGTTCTCCTGTATTTCCTGCCCGTAAGACAGCCATACGCATGAAACCTCTTTTTTTAATTCCTTTCTTAGAAGCTGTGTGAAGGTTTCATTCTCATATGTAAAGCTTCCCTTGTGTCTGCCTCCCATTCTCAAGCTCTTGCCGCCAGCCAGAATCAGTCCTTCTGCATCCATGGCTACACCACCCTTCCCAAACTCCCCAATGGCTGTCATTTTATTTATCATAACATATTTTTCTAAATCTCGACATGCTTTATCTGAAAAAGTAGATTTTTCTAAATCCTCTTGACCTTAGCCCTCATTCTATCTATGATTGTAATATATCAAGATTCGGAAAAGAGGTATTCCTATGCATATAGCAGATTTACATATTCATTCCCGCTACTCACGGGCAACCAGCAAGGACTGTACTCCGGAAGTCCTGGATTTGTGGGCAAGACGAAAAGGCATCAGCATTGTGGGAAGCGGAGATTTCACCCATCCAGCATGGCGCCATGAGCTTGAGGAAAAGCTTGCGCCCACAGGAAACGGACTCTACGTGTTAAAAGACGAGTACCGACTCAAAGACCCTTTCCTTGGAGATACCATACAGCCTCATTTCGTCATTACCGGAGAAATCAGCTCCATTTATAAAAAATATGATAAGGTGCGGAAGGTGCACAGCCTGATTCTGCTGCCTGGTCTTGAGGATGCCGAGAACATTTCCCACAAACTGGAAGCCATCGGCAATATCCACTCCGACGGACGGCCTATCCTGGGCTTAGACTGTCACGACCTGCTGGAGATTCTTCTGGAAATGTGCCCTGAAGCAGTATATGTGCCCGCCCATATCTGGACGCCTCACTTTTCTCTGTTCGGCGCTTTTTCAGGCTTTGATTCTGTGGAGGAGTGTTACGGGGATTTGTCCTCACATATCCATGCAATGGAGACAGGGCTTTCCTCTGACCCGCCTATGAACTGGCGGGTTTCTGCCCTTGACCACTACCAGCTTATCTCGAATTCAGACGCTCATTCCCCTGCTAAGCTTGGGCGGGAAGCCAACCTTCTGGATATCCCTTTGTCCTACGAGGGGTTAAGGGACGCGATTCAGACCGGAAAAGGGCTTAAGGGAACCATTGAATTTTTTCCGGAGGAGGGCAAATATCATTATGACGGACACCGGAAATGCGGCATCTGCCTCGCCCCTGGGGATGCGGAAAAATATGGAGGCGTCTGCCCTGTATGCGGACGGAAGCTGACCATCGGGGTATCCCACCGTATTGAGCAGATGGCTGACAGAGCTGAAGGCTATGTAAATGACCATGCCGCCCGCTTTGAAAGCCTGGTTCCCCTGCCTGAAATCATCGGCGCCTCCGCAGGTTACTCTTCTGCAAGCGTCAAGGTACAAAGAGAGTATCAGAATATGCTTAAGAAACTGGGGCCAGAGTTCTCTATACTGAGGGAGATTCCCCTTGAGGAAATCCGCAGCGTGTCTGGTATCCTAATCTCAGAAGGCATCGGAAGGCTAAGAGAAGGACAGGTGACCAGAATTCCTGGCTTCGATGGACAATACGGCACCATCCGCCTCTTTACCCAGGAAGAAATAGACCGTCTGGACGGACAGTTGAGTCTGTTTGACGGGCAAACGAACCTTATTCCTGAAGGCGAGACAAGCACTCAGTCCTTAGGACAAGCTCTAAAGCCGGATATCCTGCCGAAAAAGGCGGCATGTGAAAAGGCTTTAGAATCACTTCAAGCTTCTCTAACAACTGAACGCCCGCAGAAAACTGTAAATGAGAGCCAACGACAGGCCATAGAGGCCATTGACCGTATTACTCTGGTAACGGCAGGTCCTGGAACCGGCAAGACCCACACTCTCGTCTCCCACATTCTGCATCTTCTGGAGACAAGGAGGATCAAGCCCTCCTGCATCACGGCAGTTACCTTTACCAATCAAGCTGCTTTAGAAATGCGGGAGCGTATCCGAAAACAACTTGGAAAAAGTACTGCCCCAAGGAAGCTTACCATTGGAACTTTCCACTCTATTGCCTGGAAGCTTCTTGAAGAAAACGGTAACGAAGCATTCCTTGCAGGAGAAACAGAAACAAGGGATTTGGCAAGACAGCTTATAAAAGATTTCGGTCTGGATATGAGTGTCTCCCGATTTCTGAATGTCGTATCAAATTACAAAACAAAACCTTACCGGCCCTTAGGCGCAGAAAATGAGGCAGCAACACCTCACCTTGCAGACGCATTGGAGGCATATCAGAATTTTCTTAAGGAATGGAACTTACTGGATTTTGACGACATACTAATAGAAGCCCTAAGCATTGCCCGAAACAACCCTCGCTTTTCCTATCTTCTGGTGGACGAGTTTCAGGATATAAGCCCTCTTGAGTATGAACTTGTCAAGGCATGGAATGAAGGCGGAAAAGAGCTATTTGTCATTGGAGATTCCGACCAGTCTATCTATGGCTTCCGCGGCTCTGACGCAGGCTGTTTTAAACGCCTGACAGAAGATTTCCCCAATGTCCGCCAGATTGTCCTTGAAGAAAACTATCGCTCAACGCCTCAGATTCTAACCTTTGCGTCAGAAATTATTTCAGAAAATCCAGGGGGTATCAGAAGCTTACATCCAAACCGACCGGACGGTAAACCAGTCAGGCTTGTAACGGCGGACAGCGCTGCGTCTGAAGCTATTTTCATAGCCAAAGAGGTCAACCGTCTGGCAGGAGGAATCGGAATGCTGGAGGCCCAGGAAGTCTTTCCCGAAAATGAAGGCCGTATCCAGAGCTTTGACGACATTGCAATCCTGTACCGAACCCACCGCCAGGCGGAGCTTTTGGAGAGCTGTCTTAGAAAAGAGGGCATCCCCTATCTTGTCCAAGGAAGGGACGATTACCTGACTGAACCTGCTGTCAGAGGAACCATAAGCTTCTTTCAAAGCCTGCTGCATCAGGGAAACCGTCTGGCAGGGCAGACAGCCTTAAAACTTCTATGGAACCTTGAGGAAGGGGAGTTGACGAATAGCATCTTTGATAATATGGCAGAGAAATATATGCCGTCGCTGAAAAAGAAAAAACCTATAAAGATCCTGGAGGAGTGGGTATCGGATTTGCATCTGGAAAAGGACAAAGCCCTACAAAAGCTGTGCCAGACAGCTATCTACTATCCGACAATGGCAGATTTTCTGGAGGCATTGGAGTTTGGGGTGGAAAGCGATTTGAAACGCTGCGGAAATAAACAATACAAATCCGGCGCTGTCACACTTATGACTCTCCACGGCTCAAAGGGTCGGGAGTTTCCGGCGGTTCTCATCTTCGGAGCCAGGAAAGGACTGATTCCATTTGAAAATGGACAGCATACAACGGACATAGAGGAAGAACGCCGTCTGTTCTATGTAGGCGTTACCAGGGCGAAGGAAACTCTGATTCTCACCACCTCAAAAGAAGAATCATCATTTTTGAAGGATTTGCCGAAAGAGCTGGTTCAAAAGGAAAAGGCCAGACAATATAAAAATGAAGGGAACGGTAAACAGATGAATCTGTTTGATTTTATGAAATAAAAAAGTCATTACTGACCACAGTGAAAAGCTGAAAAAAATTTTATAATGTCAATCGTGCAAAGTCTATTTCCCCTGACTTTGCACGATTATATTTACAGGCTATTCCTCCGCCTTCAGAAGCCTTATAAGCCTGCTGGTTCCAAGTCTATCGGCGCCAAGCCGCACAAATTCCTCTGCGTCTGCAAAGGACGAGATCCCTCCTGCCGCTTTCACCTTAACCCCTTTCCCTACATGCCGCTTCATCAGCTCTACATCCGCAAATGTAGCCCCTGCCGCAGAAAAACCGGTAGACGTTTTGATATAATCCGCCCCCGCCCTGGTGACAATCTCACACATCTTAATCTTTTCCTCCTCTGTCAGAAGACAGGTCTCGATAATCACCTTTAAGATTCTATCTCCACACGCCTCCTTGACGGCACGAATCTCATCTTCCACCTCTTTATACCGCCGGTCTTTTAAAAAACCGACATTCACCACCATATCAATCTCCGACGCGCCCTTTTCAATGGCATCCCTCGCCTCAAATACTTTCACCTCTGTGGTACTGTAACCATTAGGAAAACCAATCACAGTACAGACTGGCAATTTCTGCCCTGCATACTGGGCCGCCTGCTTCACATACGCGGCAGGAATACATGCGGACGCCGCCCCATATTTCATGGCGTCCTCCAGAATCTCCCTAATCTCCTCCCAGGTTGCCGTCTGAGAAAGAAGGGTATGGTCAACATATTTCATTATTTCCTGATTCATTCTCTACCCTTTCAAAGCCTTAGCTCAAACTTCTACATGCTCACAATCACTTCTGTTACAAGCTTTTTAAAATCAGCCGATACACGGTCCGCCGTCTCCTTAACCTCCTTATGGTCTAATTTCACGTCCGAGACGCCTGCAGCCAGATTAGTAATACAGGAAATTCCGCACACCTCAAGTCCCATATGCCGTGCCGCCATGGCCTCACATGCGGTACTCATTCCTACCGCGTCGCCGCCCCAGCCTCTGCACATTCTGATTTCCGCAGGCGTCTCATAATTGGGCCCCGTAAACTGCACGTACACACCTTCCCGTATCCCAATCCCACATTTTTTTGCGGCATGCCGGATAACCTTGCAAAGACGTCTGCTGTATACTTCGCTCATATCGGGAAAGCGCTGCCCCAGTTCATCAATATTCGGTCCAATCAAAGGACTGGGAACTCCTGTGGTAATGTGGTCTGTTATCATCATAAAATCCCCTGGTTTGAAATTCTCATTCACACCGCCTGCCGCATTGGTAAGCATCAGCTTCTTTGCCCCAAGCATCCCCATCAGACGGATGGGGAGAACCACGTCTGACATGGCGTATCCTTCATAATAATGAACCCTTCCCTGCATGATTACCACTGGCGTCTCTTTCACAAAACCAAACACAAAACGTCCCTTATGCCCTGAGACGGTGGATACCGGAAATCCCTGGATATCCGTATAGTCAACGACTGCTTCTATCGTAATCCCGTCTGCATAATCCCCAAGCCCAGAGCCTAAAATTACCCCTACCTCTGGTTTGAAATCCGTTTTTTTACGTACACTCTCTACACAAGCCAGTAACTTTTGATACATACCTTACCTCCTGATTCTTTTGCCTTTTATTTCAGAAAATGAAGAAGCGACGTGCCAATCGTATTCTTCGGCATACTGACGCCAAAATTCTCGGCAGCCGTGGCGCCGATTACCGCAAATGTTTCCTGTTCAGGCAATCTACCGCTGCCCTTCATAGACTTTGAATACGCTAAAAGAGGAACCTTTTCCCGCGTATGGTCCGTCCCTGTATACGTTGGGTCTGTCCCATGATCCGCAGAAATCATCAGAAGATCCTCCTCCCAAAGCGTTTCCAACAGAAGCCCCAGCTTCTCGTCAAACTTCTCCAGCTCGTCCCGATACCCCTCAGGATTCCTTCGATGTCCCCATTTCGCGTCAAAATCCACAAGATTTACAAAACAAAGCCCGTGAAAATCCTTCTGTGCTAACTCAAGCGTCTGTTCCATGCCATGAACAGAAGATTTAGACTTATGAGCCTGCGTTATCCCCTCTCCGTCAAAGATATCAACAATCTTCCCTACAGAAATCACATCAAAGCCGCTGTCCTTAAGCACATTCAACGCCGTCGCGCCAGAGGGCTTCAGCGCATAATCATGGCGGTTGCTTGTGCGCTCGAATTCCCCCTTCTTCTTACCGATATAGGGTCTTGCAATAACGCGCCCTACTCTCCACTCCTCCCGCAAGGTCAACTCACGGGCAATCTCACAGCATCGGTACAATTCCTGAAGATCGAAGGTTTCCTCATTTCCACAGATTTGCAGTACAGAATCCGCCGACGTATAGACGATCATATGACCTGTGGCAATCTCCTCCTCTCCAAGCTCGTCAATGATTGCCGTTCCGCTGGCGCTCTTATTTCCGATAATCTTATGCCCTGTCCTGCGCTCTAACTCTGTAATCAACTCCTGAGGGAAGCCATGGTCCGTAAATGTCTGAAAAGGAGTCTTTGTCTCAATTCCCATCATCTCCCAATGACCGGTCATGGTATCTTTCCCATTGCTCGCCTCCCGCACCACGGCCTGATAGCCCAGAGGGCTTTCAAGCGCCTCAACCTGCTTAAGAGGCGTCAGGTTCGCAAGCCCAAGCCTCTGCAGGTTCGGAATGCGAAAGGAGTCAACCGCCTCCGATATGTGGCCCAGTGTATTCACTCCAATATCACCAAATTTTTCCCCGTCCGGCATCTGCCCGATTCCCAGTGAATCGATTACGATTACAAATATCCTCTTATATTTACCCATTATTTCCACCCCCAAATTCTTTACAGGTACATAACAATACATATCTCTGCATATACCCTTTATGTACTGTCTCTCCTAAACACTTTTATAGATTCTCCGGTCCAACCCCCTGAGGCAGCAACTCCTTTAAGGTATAGACCTTATAATCCTCCGTGTCCTTTGCAATTAGTCTCCGAAGGGCTCCCACAGCCACGCGGACAGCCATATCGGTATCATGGACCACAGGATTGTCAAGCCCGGCCTTCTGCCTCTCCTGATTTGCCACAACAAGGAAACAGGCGCCCACCCTGACGCGCAGATGGCTTCCGGCCACAAATAATGCCGCCGACTCCATTTCCGAGGCCAGACATCCTAACTTCTTCCACGCCTCCCATTTGTTCAGCAATTCATAGCTGACCGGCTTGGTTTCCGGAGAGTGCTGTCCATAGAAGGAGTCCTTGCTCTGAACCACTCCTACATGATACTCCTGCCCAAGCTCACCGGCTGACTCCATCAACGCGTTAGTAATCCGGATATCCGCCACGGCAGGGAATTCCAAAGGCGCATACTCTCGGCTGGTTCCCTCCATCCGTATTGAACCGCTGGCAATGACGATGTCGCCGCTTTTTACCTCTGTCTGCATACCTCCGCAGGTTCCGACCCGTATAAATGTATCTGCCCCTGACATCACCAACTCCTCCATGGCTATGGCCGCTGACGGGCCTCCAATCCCCGTGGACGTCACACTCACTGCCACTCCGTCCAAATATCCTGTGTAGGTGACATATTCCCTGCTGTCTGCCATAAGTCTTGCATCATCAAAATACTTCGCAATCTTCGCACACCGCTTGGGGTCTCCTGGAAGCAATACATATCTCCCCACATCACCTCTGCCCACTTGAATATGATACTGTTTATCCGGATTTTCTGAATAGTTCATAAAATCTTCCTCCTTTTCACAGGTTGAATGAAGCTGTACATCTATGGACATCCTATTATCAACCATGAGTTATCTTTTGTATTCTTCCAACTTTTTCAAAGCCTCTCGAAGCTCTGCTTCCATCTGCTCAATCTTTTCCTTCTGTCTCTGATTCTCCTCCTTCTGTCTCTGATTCTCCTCTTTAAGCTCATCAATCATATACTGCACTGTATTCCTGTCCAGTTCATACAATTCCTTTGAAAACATCCCCATCACCTGCTCAATATTCTGACAGATCTCATAGACCTGCTCATACATTGTTTTAAAGTCCGGATACTTTTCAATCAATGCAATGATATCCTCCGGTTCATCACTGCTTAGAAAAGTAAGCCATCCTTCTAGCCGCTTCTTTATACTCTTATTTTGATGGTTTTGCTTATAGATGTCAAGCGCCACAAAAACAAATTCCTGCAAAAGATTTATTTTCAATCCTGTATCAGACTTCTGCTTAAATTTATGTAGATATTTGTCTGGAAACTGGTGGAACTCTCAGGAAGGAGGTGTCAACGTTGGGTGTTTTCATTTCTTTTTTTATCGCTATTGCGGCTGGTGTAGTTTGCCACTACATCATCAAATGGTTAGATAGCGATGATAAGAGCAACAAATAGCCTACTGGGTGCTTTGCCAGTATAAAAGTAAAGAAGAATCCCTACACTGTACTGCAATACAGTGTAGGGATTCGTTCTTTCGTCAACGTGGACTTTTCATTTCATTTTGCCTATTGGCATTATAGCATATGCAAAAATGTTTTTCAATATGCTTTTATTCAAAAATTTTATCCTTATCTGGTATCAATCAAATCAGCGTATGTAACATACAGAAAAGCGGGCGAAAGAGAGCGACAGCCTTCAGCGATTTATCGACAGGGTAAAATGCATCACATAGCTTACGGAATTAACCCCCGAAATTGTACACGAATTTATTAAGAAGATTGTCGTGTCCAATTCAGAATATATTGACGGTCAGAGATGCAAAACAGCGTAGCCGCAGGGTTGCACTGTCAACATAGTAGCATATTAAGATATTTCAGTCTTTGGGGCAACTTCCTTATGGAACGCTATCCAAATAACGGGGCTGTCCAAAAAACAACCCCGCTGGCTTTTATTTATCCTTCAATCAAATGGCAAGCCGCCATATGCCCCGGCGCAACCTCCCTAAGCTTTGGCATCTCACTAAAGCACCGGTCCGTCGCAAACTGGCATCTCTCCGCAAACCTGCAGCAATCCTTTGGATTAATCGGGCTTGGAATCTCTCCCTTAATCGGGATACGCTCATTGGCCTTCGCCTTCTTCGGGTCAGCCTCCGGAATGGCTGATAATAGCGCCTTTGTATAAGGATGCAGCGTATTCGAGAATAATTCCTCCGTCTCCGCCGTCTCCACAATAGTCCCCAGATACATAACCACTACCCTGTCAGAGATATATTTCACCACGCTCAGGTCATGGGCAATAAACAAGTAGGTAAGCCCCATGGTCTCCTGAAGGTTCTTAAGCATATTGATTACCTGCGCCTGAATCGACACGTCCAGCGCAGAGATTGGCTCATCACAGATGATGAACTCTGGATCAACGGAAAGCGCCCTGGCAATGCCGATACGCTGTCTCTGGCCGCCGGAGAATTCGTGTGGGAAACGGGACATATGGTCCTTATTCAAACCAACAGTCTCAAGCAGCTTCTCCACCTTTGCATCCACCTCGGCCTGGGACATGCCATGCTGCTTCAATCCTTCGCCTACAATCTCCTTAACCGTCATACGGGGATTCAAGGAGGAATACGGATTCTGGAAGATCATCTGTACCTTCTTGCAAAACTCCTTCTGCTCTGCCCTTGACAGCTTCATAATATCCTTTCCGTCATAGAGCACCTCTCCCTTTGTGGGATTGTACAGACGGATCATACAGCGTCCGGTGGTGGATTTTCCGCAGCCGGACTCGCCTACTAAGCTCACCGTCTCACCTTTGTTGATGGTAAAACTGACGTCGTCCACCGCTTTTAAGGTCTCCTTGCGGCTTATGTGAAAATATTTACATAAATGATTTACCTGCACGAGAGGCTGATTTGTCTCATTATTTGCCATTATTTCACCTCTCCTTTCTTTGCTGCTCTTTTCATATCTGTATCCGGCGCAAACTCATGCTGCAGCCAGCAGCAGGTCATATGCTCGTCGGAAAGCTGATACATCTCAGGCGGCGTATCAAGGCACACATCCATGCAATATTCACACCGCGCTGCAAACGGGCATCCAACCGGAGGGGAGAATAAGTCAGGAGGTGTCCCTTCGATCGGTTTTAATTTTTCTCCCTTCGCCGTATCCAGCCTTGCAATGGACTGCATCAGTCCCTTTGTATACGGGTGGCTGGTTTCATAGAAAATCTCATCCACAGTGCCTCTCTCCACAACCTTCCCGCCATACATAACAAGAACACGGTCGCAAAGCTTCGCAATAACCCCCAGGTCATGGGTAATCAGGATAATCGAGGTATTCAATGTTTTCTGAAGATTCTTAAGCAGATCCAGAATCTGGGCTTCAATCGTAACATCCAGAGATGTGGTAGGCTCGTCTGCAATGACAATACTTGGACTTCCTACCAACGCAATCGCAATCATGACACGCTGCTTCATACCGCCGGACAGCTCATGGGGATACTGCTTATACCTGCGCTCTCCATCAGAGATACCAACTAATTTCAGAATATCCAGCGCCTTCTGCTTCTTCTCGGCGGCGCTCATATTCTTTTTTCCGACGAAGACCTCTTCAATCTGCTTTCCAATCCTCATAGTCGGATTCAGAGAAGTCATAGGATCCTGGAAAATAAAGCCAATCTCCGTACCACGCATATTGCGAAGGGCTTTCTTATCCATCTTAAGTACATCGTCGCCCTTATAGAGAATCTGTCCGCCCTCAAAGAATCCCGGAGGCTCCGGATTCAGTCTCATAATACAGGAGGACGTAACGCTCTTGCCGCAGCCCGACTCTCCTACAATACCAAGAATCTCGCCTGGACGTACTTCAAAACTAACATCACGAACCGCCTTTACAACACCCCCATAGGTATGAAAGGAGAATGTCAGATTCTTAACTTCTAATAAATTTTCCATCTTCTTACTCCTTTCCTATTCTGTTCCTCTAAGCTTCGGGTCAAATGCATCGCGTAATCCATCGCCTAACAGATTCAGCGCCAACATCGTGGTACAAATCAACGCTGCTGGAATGACAACCTGATAAGGATGGATACGAAGCTGAGCGATCCCTTCTTTTGCAAGTACACCCCAGCTACATCCCGGCGGCTTAATACCAAGACCGATATAGCTTAAGAATGCCTCCTGGAAAATCGCACCCGGAATCGCCATAGTCAGATTCGTAATAATCAGACCCATAATATTCGGCAAGATATGCTTCACAATAATCACAAAGTCCGGCACACCAAGAATCCTTGCAGCCGCAACAAAATCAGACTCCCGAAGCTTAAGGACTTCACCACGGACAAATCGGCAGCTTCCAATCCATCCCACCATACACATCGCAATAATCAGACAGTGTACGCCGTTACCGATAACAACCATCAGAAGAATGGTAACAATCATACTGGGAATACCATACAGCACGTCTACCACACGCTGAATCAGCATGTCCACCTTGCCTCCGTAAAAGCCTGAGATACCTCCCATAATTGAGCCCACCAATGCATTGATGATACTCGCCGCAAAACCAATGGTAAGGGACACTCTCGCACCCATCCAGGCTCTTACCCACAGATCACGTCCAAGGGCATCTGTACCAAACCAGTGCACCGAAGAAGGAGACTGGCTCATCTTCTCCACACTCTGGGTGGAATAATCATACTGGCTGAACATAGGTGCAAATATTGCCAGCAATATATATATACTAATCAGACACAAAGAAAAAAACGCAATCTTATTCTTACAAATACGTCTCCACGCATCCTGCCAGTAACCGATATTCGGGCGGGAAATGGACTCCATACTCTTTGTATTTTTTCCAATAACTTTAAATCTGTCTTTTGCTATCTCTGCCATATCCACTCACCTACCCTTTCTTTCCACTGAGACGGATTCTCGGATCTACGATACCGTACAGGATATCTACAATGAGAATTGCTATGACAAGGAAAGCGCCATAGAAAATCGTCATTCCCAGAACCAACGTATAATCAGACATGTTAATACTGTCAACATAGTGCTTGCCCATGCCCGGAATTGCGAACAACGCCTCAATTACGAAAGTACCCGTAAGCACAGAAGCAACTGTGGGTCCCATAATGGTAATAATCGGTGTAATTGCATTACGAATCTGATGCTTGAAGGTAACACGGAATTCTGATAACCCCTTTGCCCTGGCTGTCTTCGTATAATCAGAGGTAACGACTTCAAGCATACTGGAGCGCATCAGACGCGACACAGACGCAAGAGTATAGAATCCTACCGCAATAGACGGCAGAATGGTATGTTTAAAGCTGGTATACTGCGCAACCGGAAGAATCTGCCACTTAATTCCAAAGAAATACTGCAGAAGTGAACCCATAATAAAATCCGGTATGGATGTTCCTATAATCGCAATCAAAATACAGACAAAGTCCAGCTTCTTTCCACGATTAAGGGCCGCTATAATACCCAATATAATCCCAAAAAAGAACGCAAAACATAACGCTCTGATTCCTAAGTCCGCAGAATACGGGAAAGATTCTGCGATAATACGGTTGACCGTACGTCCTTCATATTTCATGGAATATCCTAAATCCCCATGAAATACATTCTTCATATAAGTAACATACTGCACCGGCAGCGGTTTATCAAGTCCGTAATATGCTTCCAGATTCGCCTTAATCTCTGGTGTCATCTTCGGGTTTGAAAACGGATCACCAGGCAATAACCGCACCAACACGAATACAATACTCGTCAGCACGAACAAAGTTACGATTGCAAGCAGAACTCGTTTTAGAATATATTTTGCCATGTGCTTCTCCTTTCTCTCCATAGGAAATGTACAGTTATCTTTTAGCACATCTCCTTACCATTTGACAATTTTGATTATCCCACACCTCCGTCGTACTCAGGATAATCAAAATTGTCAAAGAGGGGGGACCACAATACGGGTCCCCTCGCTAAAAACTATTCTGCTAAATCTGCATATACAAGGTTAAAGTCGTATCCAACGAAATATACATTGAAGTTCTCAATCTTCGGATTCACAAGATATGTATCCTGACGAAGCTGAAGTGGTACTAACGCAGCATCTTCTTCGAGGAAGATCCTCTCGGCTTCAAACAGTAAATCCTGTCTTGCCTTAGCATCCGTCTCTGTATTGGAAGCCTCAAGAAGCTCATCATACTTCGGATTATTGTATCCGGAGTGATTGTACTGTCCGTCACTGATCCACAGCTCAAGATAAGAATATGCATCAGAGTAATCCGGAACCCAACCTGTAACTACCATGTCATAATCCAATACCTGTTCTCTTTCCAGTCTCTCTTTGTATGTTACCTGGTCAATCTCAACCTTAATGCCCAAGTTCTTCTCATACTGCTCTTTCAGAACTTCTGCCTGCCTCTTTGCGCCTTCTGTATCTGTTGTCAGAAGATTAATCTCAATGTCTGCCGGTGAAGAAACTCCAAGCTCGGAAACTGCTTTGTCAAGGTACTCTTTTGCTTTTGCATTATCGTTCTCAAGTGGGAACGGCTCAAACGGATAAGCCTCTCCATATGTAGTGTCTGCTGACGTTACATCCGGAAGGACAAGTCTCTGAGCAGCTACATAAGTATCGTAGTTTACAAGTGTGTTATACTCTTTTCTGTTAAGACCATAGTTCATCGCAAATCTTAAGTTCTTATTGGCAAATGGCTTACCCTCTGTCTGGTTCAGCATGATATAATCATCTGCTCCTGTGAAGTACGCCTCTGTATTAAATTCACTGTCCACATACTGAGATACCATCTCTGAAGGAACAACGGTAATATCAACCTCATCCTGCTCGAACATTGCAACGCCAGTCTTAGCCTCTGCTACGGTCTTGATGCAGATCTCATCAAGCTTAATGCTGTCAGCATCCCAGTAATTCGGATTCTTGGTCATGATCAGTTCATCGCCATGCTTCCACTCAGACATAACGAATGGTCCGTTATAAGCAGCCTTCTCTGGATCTGCCGCATACTCTGCGCCGTATTCCTCAACAAGATCCTTTCTTGCCGGTCCGAATGAACACATAGATACCATTGCTTCAAAATAGACTGCCGGATGCTCCAGCGTAATCTCAACAGTCTTATCATCCAGAGCCTTTACGCCCAACTCTTCAACCGCTACGTCACCAGTGTTTACGGCAGCGCCGTTCTTCAAAATATATCCGATAAACGCATAGTCAGAAGCAACCTCTGGGTCCATCAGCCTCTGCATACCATACACATAATCCTCAGCCTTTACATCCTGGCCGTCACTCCATTTCAAACCGTCGCGAAGGTGGAAGGTATATACAAGTCCATCGTCAGACACTTCCCATTTCTCTGCTGCATCACCCTTTACCTCACCCTCAACATTTCTTGTCAGACAGGCAAGGACATGAATATTCGCGGATGAAGCACTGATTGAGTTACTGTTCTGCGGGTCCATAGATGGAACGTCTTCACGCAGCGTATAAGTAATTCTTTTCTTTCCGCCGGATCCACTTCCTCCGTCATCAGAACTTCCTGAATCGGAATTCCCTTTTGATCCTGGCGTACTACAGCCCGTAGCCAAAGCGGCTGTCATAGCCATTGCTAAAATTGCGGCTAATACTTTCTTCTTCATAAGAATCCTCCTTTTTATAGTTCTATTAGCTCATGTGTAGCACCTATCAGGTTCTTATATCCGTCCTTAGTAACGATGCCCTGATCTTCAATGCGGACACCGCCCCATTCCGGAATATAAATCCCTGGTTCTACCGTCAACACGCTGTCCTTTGCAAGAACATTGTCACATCCCGAACCAAGGTTCGGAAGCTCATGCACGAACAGCCCTACCCCGTGGCCAATGCCCCGGTAATGATACGGAAAATACTCCGTATCGCGAATTGCCCTAAGAGACGCCTCATAACACGCTGTTCCGGTCACTCCTGCACGAACAGCATCTTCTGTATCCTCTGTCATCTGTCTACATAGGCGGTACACTTCCCTTTGTCTTTCACTAGCCTTTCCCACAACCACTACACGGGTCATGTCCGACAGATACCCCTGATACTGGCATCCATAATCCAACAGGACAAAATCACCATATTCTATAGCCTTATTCCCAGGAATTCCGTGAAGCAGGGACGTTCTTGCCCCTGACAACACGATTCCTCCGTAAGGCTTCGTATCTGCGCCCTCCGTCACCATATGGTGCATCAGCTTAGACGCAATCTCTTTCTCCGTTATACCGACGCGGATATCCTTTAAAATCTTTTCAAATGCCCTTGAAGCAATATCACACGCAACGGTCAGCTTCCAGAGCTCCTCCGGCGTCTTGACCGAGCGGAAACCTTCTATAATATTAGATGTAGGAACAAGCTCTGCATCCACATCCTCCTCAAATGCCTTCCATGTACGGTATGTGAGATAATCCTCCTCAAACCCAATCCTTTCGACGCCATTCTCTCCGGCAAGCCTCTTTACCGTCAGTCCCATGTTGTATCCGGACTTTGTCCTCCAGTCAACAACCTCATAGTCAGGACACTCTAACGCCGCCTGCTCTGTGTATCTTGGGTCCGTAATAAAATACTGCCTGTCCTCTGTAATAAACAGGAAAGAATCCTCCCCTGTAAAACCACTGATGCAGCGAACATTGGCAGGCTTGGCTATGTAGAACCCCTTAAGGCCCTCCTGCTCCATATAGGAACGCAGTTGTTCAATCCTTGTCATAAAAACACCTCATCATTTTCTATATACACTTCCCATATATAGCATCTATGTATACTAGACACCACAAATAACGTTAATCTATTAACGTTAATCTTTGTTAAAATATAAATAAATATTATTCATTTTACCATTTTAAAGCGATGTGGTCAAGAAAACAATGACAAACAATCTGTAATATCTGATGGAAAATTCATGAAAATAGCCAAAAATGGGGACTTCCAGCCTTGGCAGCCCCCATTTTTTAGAAAAATTTTAGAAAATTATCTGTTAAGATATGGCTCAGAGAAGCTGTGATTAAAGAATTCAATCAGCGGCCCCATAAAAAATGCGGTAATCAGCGTTCCCACGCCGGGCATCAGGCCGGCCAGCGTTCCCACCGTAACACAGATAAGGTCACACGCAATCCGGACGAATTTGAAGGGAAAACTCCATTTTCGTGCAATTACAATCGGTATGGCATCATAAACCGAAACTCCCAGGTTAGACGTCATATAAAGCGAGGAGGCAAAGCACATAACCAGAACGCCAACTGCAAGGAATACCACCCGAACCGCCAGATTCGGCTCTTTAGCAAAACTTGTAATGACTCCGCTGGCAAAATCTACAATATACCCTGTCAGAAACATATTCACCAGGGTAGCCACTCCCATATAGCTTCTGGCTACAAACATATCTACAACGAGCATGAGAGCGCACACCACTGTATAGAAGATACCGTAAGACATATTTGTCTTAAAGAAACGCCCCCAGACGCCTTGGGCAAAGCACTGAAACGGGTCTACGCCAAACAGCGAGCACTTAAAGAAGCCCACGGCGATTGCACATAACACGACGCCTACTGTCGTCATTACAACCCGCCTTTTAAAATTTTCCGGTATTTTCATAATCCTCCTCCTTTGCAATTTAACTGTAAATAATTTAATACACACTCCATTTACTGTCAAGATAAAATATCACTGAACTATTGAAATTCTTGCTGTTTTTATGTAAACTAGAGATATATAATAATCGTATTTTTTCATAGATAAGGAGAAAGCAAATGAAAAAGGCAATGAAACAATCTAAGCTCATTACGATTCTAAACGGTCTATCTATCTTTGCCCTCATATTGATGGCAATCCTTCTGTTGATTTACGCCAATGCGAATAACCAGCTCTCCGCGGCTAACAAGGTACGATATGACCTGACTTCTAACGCCAATCGGTTTATGGACGGCTCCACCTATTTAACAGAGGAGGTGCGCGCATATGCAGCCACAGGGGACAAGTCCCACTACGATAACTTCCAGAACGAAGTTAATAATCTGAAAAATAGGGAGGCAGGGGTTGCCGCCATGCAGGAGATTGGGATTACCGCAGAGGAGCAGGGGATGATTGACAAGATGTCCTCCCTTTCTAACGACCTGGTTCCCCTGGAAGAAAATGCCATGAAGAATGTACAGGAGGGAAATCTTAAGGCGGCGCTTGATTATGTTTATGGAGACGAATATAATACAACCATCCTTCAGGTGAACGAGTTGAAGGAGGAGTTCCTTTCAGTGCTGGAGACGCGGACCTTGAAGCAAATCCAGACATTGAATACGCGCTCTATGATTATACGAATATTTCTGTTTGCGGCCCTGGTACTGGTCATCATCATCCAAATGATCATCATGTCCGTTACTCGCAGACGCATCCTGAAGCCAATCATTGCAGTGCGGGATCAGATGGGAGAAATCTCCCGTGGTAATCTCTCCGCCGAATTTCTTTTGGAGCCGGATACCTCCGAGATTGGTATGCTGGTAGACTCCATTCATGAGACAAAGAGCGTATTAAAGCAATACATACACGATATTGATTCCAAGCTAGCTCAGATGGCGCAAGGCAGTATGAATCTTTCCATAGATACTGATTATATTGGAGAATTCCTGCCAATCCAGAATGCTCTGCGTCAGATCTTAGACTCTCTGAACCATGCCCTGTCCCAAATCAACCAGACTGCAAGGCTGGTTTCCGATGAATCCGAACAGGTAGCTTCTGATTCAAGGATACTCTCAGACGGCGCCATTGACCAGGCTTCTGCCATCGAGGAGTTGTCGGCAAGCATCCAGTCCCTATCTGGACAAGTGAATTCTACCTCCCTGGACGCTGACGAGGCTCGAAAGATTTCCGTGGATTCAGCCACGCAGCTTAACGCATGCAGCAAACAGATGGATAAGCTAACGTCTGCCATGGAGAAGATTTCCGAATCCTCACAGCAGATCAACGGCATCATTAAGACCATTGAGGATATTTCCTTCCAGACTAATATTCTGGCCCTCAACGCCTCCATTGAAGCTGCCCGTGCCGGCGTTTCCGGCAAAGGCTTTGCCGTGGTAGCCGACGAGGTACAAAGCCTTGCCAACAAGAGTGCGGATGCAGCCCAGGATATCACTAAGCTTATCGAACATTCCATAGAACTGGTAAAGTACGGAACTTCTCTTTCCGATGAGACTACAGAGGCGCTCTCTGTCGGTGTGTCAGGTGCACAGAGCACTGCTGACCTGATTCAGAAGATTGCCGACTCTGCACAGCAGCAGGCTCTGTCCTTGGAGCAGCTTACAGCAGGTGTAGAGCAGATCTCTGTTGTTATTCAGACCAATACGAATACTGCGGAGAAATCCGCTTCCTCTGCCAACGAGCTTTATAGGCAGGCAGGTGAACTCAAGCAGTCTGTACAGCGTTTCAAACTTCGCTGATTAAAGCTAAACGCCTTTTCTATATGATAATAAACAGGTCTGGCGGGAAATCCGATTTTAAATATTTCCTGCCAGACCTTTATTCTTTTTATCTCTCCTAATTTTTCTCCTGACTTATTATTTATCGTGGGGCTTTCCCTACATGGTATTCCGTCTTCATCATATACATAATACTCCTGGACGCAACATCCACAATGATAAATCCAAACGCAATCGCCAGACAGGTGGCAAACAATACCATCATTTCGCCAAAAGCCAGCTCAATATCCTTGCTCACGCATCCATACATCATATAGTATAGGTTGGGTCCCGGAATCAGCGGGAACACGGACGCCGTAAGAAAGATGGTAGAGGGCGCCTTATTAATTCTGGACATGAAAAACGCATAGAACGCAACGAATACCGCCGCCACCAGCGTGGCCAGAAAATTACTTGGCCTCAGGTCATAGACCAGGATATAGATGCCCCAGGTAAAAAATGCGCCGATACCTGAATAAAATACCTGCCGCCCTCTGATCTTAAACCAAAAAGCAAACCCGATACATGCAACCGTACAAGATATCAACTGAATTGGTATATTATGGTTCAGTATAAAACCTTCTGACGCCGCACCGTCAAGAAGCATGATAGCAAGGGCTATCCCAAACGCAATACCTGCCGCTCCTAACATAGAATTCATAATATGAAGCGCACCGGATATAAAATCTCTTTGTAATACATCACGGATTCCGTTTGTCACACCAAGACCACTAATCAGCAGCATAACGATTCCAATCATGACCCGATCCGGATGACCGCCGATTCCAAGGCGAATGGCTGTCAGAATAATCATTTCCGACAAGAAAGAAAGTATCATATTATAAACTAAGAGATTACTCTCCCTCTTGCCAAGCCAATCCCCCACAACCACAATCATAAGGGAAACAATCACCGCAACAACCGCATCCGTAAGATTACACCCAAAAAACACTGCAAAACCTGTTCCGCCCATAACGCCTGCGAAATACTTCACCGCCGGATGCTGCTGCTCCCTGTCCATAACCTCCTGAAATTTCTCTCGAAATACCTTCTCATCCGGTTTATTTGTACAGACGTACCGCGACAGGTTATTCAGATAATCCAGGCGGTCAAAATCTATGTCTGTTGACTCAATATGACGAATCTGTGTAATAATCTCCCCTTCCGGCGTCTCCACCGTTATTTGGAGATTACTTGGAATAGCATACACATCATATCTCTTAAACCCATAGCTCTTACACATTCTGTAGAGACTATCCTCAAGTCGGAAATTCTCCGCCCCGCTTCGCAGCATCTCCTCTCCTACGTCAAGGATCATCTGCACAATCCTGTTGTAATCCATGATAACATTCCTCCCTGAAAACAAACAAAATTCAAAACGGTTTTACTTTATCACAAATTCCGACAATATACAAGTAATAAAATTACTGTTTTTTTTGATAAATAATTGTGAACCAACTGTGTAAATGGTATAATTATAATATTATTATCATTTGAGATAAATCAGCCTCTGTATTGGGGACTGCGGAGCTGATTCGGACTTACAATGAGAATTAAGCAACATAATGTAAAGGAGTAATGCAAATGAAAAAAGCAATGAAACAATCAAAACTCATCGCTATCCTAAATGGGATATCTATTCTGGCCTTGATTCTGATGATCGTTCTTTTGGTATCCAATTCCAATGTAAACCAGAAGCTCAACAACGACAGCGAGGCAAGGTTTGACCTGACTTATAATGCTAATCGTTTTATGAACGGTTCCGCCTACCTGACCAACGAGGTGCGCGCATATGCAGCCACCGGCGACCAGGCACATTATGACAACTATTTTAACGAGATCAATAATCTGAAAAACCGTGATCTGGGAGTTGCCGCCATGCAGGAGATTGGTATTACAGAGGAGGAGCAGGCTATGATTGACGAGATGTCCGCCCTGTCCAACGAGCTGGTTCCCTTAGAAGAAAACGCCATGGCCAACGTTCAGGAGGGAAAACTTGACGAGGCTCTGGATTATGTTTATGGCAAGGATTACAGTACTGCAATCACTCAGATCAACGCAATAAAAGAGCAATTTCTGTCCACCCTGGATATAAGAACCAAAGAGGAGATCCAAAAGCTTAGCCGGCGTTCCACCATTATGCGGATACTTATCATTATCTCCATGCTTCTGGTAGGATGTATCCAGTTGATCGTAATGTATGTTACACGCAGGCGCATTCTGAAACCCATCATCGCTGTACGGGATCAGATGAGTGAGATTTCCACAGGAAACCTTTCCGCAGATTTTTCCCTGGAGTCAGACACCTCTGAGATTGGAATGCTTGTAGACTCTATCCATGAGACGAAGAATGAGCTGAAAAAAATATATATACGATATTGACTCCAAGCTTGCCCAGATGGCAAAAGGCAAGATGGATCTGACCATTGATAATAATTACCTGGGTGAGTTCCTTCCAATTCAAAACGCTCTCAGCCAGATTCTGGATTCCCTGAATTATGCGTTGTTACAGATCAACCAGACTGCTGGACTGGTTTCCGACGAGTCTGAACAGGTAGCGTCAGACGCACAAATTCTTTCCAATGGCGCCACGGAGCAGGCCTCTGCTATCCAGGAATTGTCGGCAAGTATCCAGGAGTTGACCGGACAGGTTAAGTCAACCTCCCAGGATGCAGATGATGCGCGAAGCTCATCTATTGACCTAGCGGAAAAGCTTAAGGCATGTAGCAACAAGATGGAGCAACTCACTTCTGCCATGGAGGATATTTCCGAATCCTCCATGCAGATTAGTGGAATCATTAAGACGATTGAAGATATTTCCTTCCAAACCAATATTCTGGCGCTTAACGCTTCGGTAGAGGCGGCGCGTGCCGGCAATCTTGGCAAGGGCTTCGCCGTTGTTGCTGATGAGGTACAGAGCCTTGCAAACAAGAGCTCTGTTGCCGCGAAGGATATTACCAAGCTGATTGAGAACTCCTTGGAGCTTGTCAGACATGGAACATCCCTGTCCGGCGATACCACAAAAGCCCTCTCTGTCGGCGTGACCGGCTCCCAGAACACAGCCGAGCTGATACAGAAGATTGCTGATTCTGCACAGCAGCAGGCATTGTCCCTTGAACATCTAACCGCAGGCGTTGAACAGATCTCTGACGTTGTTCACACCAATACGGTGACTGCCGAAAAATCTGCGTCAACTGCCAGTGAATTATTTAAACAGGCAGGAGAGTTAAAGAGATCTGTTCAGAAGTTCCAGCTTCGCAGGTAAGTCAGGTATAAAAGCCTTTTATCTGCAGGATGATAACCCTATAACTGCATATCGTTAAACAGGGGTGATTGGTAATGTTTTTTGCATTTCCAATCACCCCCTATATCTTTTATTCGCAGGTATAGCGTATTCCCAGAAGCTTCCGTATCCGATCCATCATCTCCATTACGGCTATGCTGTCTGAAAGAGGCATCTCTTTACACTCAGTCTCACCGTTTTCTAAAGCCCTTCGGCATGACTCCACTTCATATTCAAACCCTGTAATCTGCTCCGGTATCTCATACTGTTTTATCAGCTTTCTGTCAAGATCATAGGCGCTGATTGCCTCACAGTTATTGATATTCTCCACAACAAGATAGCCTTTATCTCCATGGATGATCCCCCTGCGGTCTGTAAGCGCCTCCATGTTGGAGTGCAGAAGCGCCATCCGCCCGTTTTTCCAGGTGAGAGTGATACTATTCTGCAAATCCACTCCCTGGTCGGAAAGGATCCCCTGCGCAGATACCTCCTGATAATCCTCCCCAAATACCATCAGCGCAAAATTAATGGGATATACCCCAAGATCCAGCAAAGCGCCTCCGCCAAGGTCTGATCTGACCAGACGTTCCTTATTTCCAATCGCATATCCAAGATTTGCAGTCAGAGAGGTAACCCTTCCAATGATACCGCTGTCCACAGCCTCGCGGATTAGCTCTCTTGAAGGCATATACCGAGTCCATATGGCTTCTGCCAGAAGCAGCTTCTTCTCTCTTGCTATTCTAACCACTTCTTTTGCCTGAGCACTGTTAATCATAAATGCTTTCTCACACAGCACATTTCTTCCATTCTCCAGACACAGCTTTACATGCTCGTAGTGATGTGAATGAGGCGTCGCAACGTAGACCAGGTCTACAGACGAATCCTTCACCATATCCTCATAGTTTCCATATGCTTTCGGAATATGATACTGCTTTGCGAAATCCTCTGCTTTTTCGAGGCTTCTGGATGCTACTGCGTATATTTCTGTTTTTTCCATTCTGCGGACAGTCTCCGCCATCTTATGGGCGATGCTGCCTGCTCCTAAAATTCCAATCTTCATTTCTTCTTCCCTCCTTCTGATTTTAAAATCCAAAATATTCATACCAACGGCTAACTATAACAGCTCTGTTAGCACAAATGTATTTTTGTATTTTCTTTAAATAGCTCTTAGGAATTCAAGTAAAGCTTTAGGCACTTTGCTTTTCACCTCTTTCTCCAGCAATCTCCCAAATCAAAAAGCTATTATTCTTTAAATATTCTTGCATTTGTAATAAATCATCTTCTGAAAATCCATAAGATTTATATATCTGATTCTCAGGTAACTTTCCCTCGGCAAAATCAAACCCACAATCATTAGCTCTCTCAAAACGGAACGTAATAGAATCAAATCCATATATATTTTTGCCAATTATACAAGGGAACCTTCCCCATGCAATATCCAAAAACATAACACAAGAAAAGTTCCCCATATAAACATAAACTATAAATTTTTTACCAATACACTATTTGTTCGCAATCGCTGCCTGTGCAGAACGTAACTTTGATAGGCGTTTTTTGCTGTCACACTTATATTGCTGTAATCCATACTTAGGACATATGTACGAGGACTTTCGTCCTCATCTTCATTCTCATCCTCAATAGTTGCATTGGCATGATTCTTTCTTCCCTCTACTTTGCAGACAAGTGATTGCGTTTCATTTGGCAGGAAATTCAAATCCCAACGATACCTACAATTATCTACGGGAATAATTTGCGAAACAAATTTATCAATGATACTGTCATCAAGTTTGGGATTGGAAAAATCTAATGTTTCCTCAAGTACGGCTCTTATTTTCTCTGTGTCAAATTCTATACCATCCTCACTATCGGATAGCTCATCCATCCGTGACTTTTCTTCCATATATTTATTAAGCTCTGATTCCGTCGTATCCTTCAGCGACCTAAATTCTTCTTTTGTAATTTCCCCATCAGCCCTCATGCTGATAAGATTATCAATCTTATTTTTTAACCTTGCTATTTTTCCCTCCAATGCTGAAACGGCTGCTTGATTGTTCTTGGTGTCTGATTGATAGTATTCATTCAAGAGCCTATAAACCTCTAATATCGCATCCCTACGCTCTTGCTCTGTCCAGATACCCTCGAAAATCTTCTTAGCCATAATTTCTAACTTCCAGTCGCCAACCATACGAATGTCGCAGTACCCTTCTGTATCAAGACCATTCTTTTCTCGGAAAGCCTTACTGCCATTGTTGACCTGATTATAACACTGATACCCAAAAACCTCATCGCCCCTCTTATTAGTCCGCCACTTGTTTTTTCGGAATGTTGAACCGCAACTGCAACGTAATTTTCTAAGCCATACATCTTGTGTTGATTTTTTTCCGTATGTTCTTTCTCCTTTGTTTACTATCATCTTTGTCGTCCGTGCCTTGCGTATTTCGCTACATTTATCCCAAACTTCCTCTGAAACAATCGGCTCAAAATCCCCTTTGACATACATATAGGTTTCTTCGTCAAGATTCTTTATCCGCTTCTGTTCCAAATAGTTATTGCTAAAGGATTTCAGATAGCAGTTATATCCTTTATAAGTGGCATTATGCAGGATACGCCCGATTTTTGAAGCAGACCAGCTCACCTGTCCATGCCCATCCTTTCTTCCAAGACGACAAAGCTCTTTTGCAATCTTAGTCTGACCTGCACCTTGTAAATACAAATCAAAAATAATCCTTACCGTTTCTGCCTGTTCCTCATTGATTACATAGGTGCTTCCCACACGGTCATAACCAATGATATTGCCGTTTCCATACAAAACACCATTTTCACGGCTGATTTTCTGTCCTGCCCGAACACGTTCAGAAACTTTACGGCTTTCCTCTTGTGCTAAAGTTGCCATTATCGTAAGTCTAAGTTCTCCGTCCCCATCCATTGTCCAAATGTTATCTTCCACAAAATAGACTTCGATTCCAAGATTTTTCAGCTCCCTTGTCGTTACCAAAGTATCAACCGTATTTCTTGCAAAACGGCAAACTTCACGGGTTACAATTAAGTCAAATTTTCCTGCCCTTGCATCCTCAAGCATCCTTAAAAATGCAGGACGTTTTTTTGCTTGTGTACCTGTTATTCCCTCGTCGATATATTTTTGCAGGACATTCCAGTTACTATGCCTTTCTGTCTGGTCATCATACCACTGTAATTGGTTTTCAAGGGCTGCAAGCTGAGCCTCATGCTCTGTTGAAACTCGTCCATAATACACAACCGTCCGCTCTCTGTTCCTATCCAAAAAAATGTAAGGATTATGCCTTGCTGCTATATTTTGCATAATGAATACCTCCTTGCTTTGTTTTCATAATCGTACTAAAAATCAAGCTGCTTGTGAAATGTGCAAATTATAGTGCTTGTAGATATTCATATATGTTTCCTTATTTACAAGCCCCTTTTCAAAAAGAAACTCAATTAACATAGCAGCAGCATACTCTTTATCAATCTTAATTTTATCCATTCTGATGCCCTCCTTTGAGAGAAATACTAATGGCAAGAGCCTTGTCTACTCTTGCCATTATGTTATCGGGCATCATTCCCATATACTGTTTTAACCGCTGCTTATCAATCGTCCGTATCTGTTCAAGCAGGATAATAGAGTCCTTATCAAGCCCCTCAAAATCCTTTACTGAGGTATGTGTTGGTAATTTTGCTTTTGTGTGTACTCGGCTCGTAATCGCTGCAATAATAACTGTCGGGCTGTGTCTGTTGCCTGTATTGTTTGAGATAATAAGCACAGGTCTTGTGCCGCCCTGCTCCGAACCAACAACGGGATTAAGTTCTGCGTAGAAAACATCTCCACGCCTGATTATTCTTTCCATAGTATCTGACCTCCTATCTGGAATAAGACAGGCGTAACCTGCCTATGTAGCAGCCAGACACAAGGAAGTATTTAAGGTCGGGAGAGCATAAAACAAAGCTCTGTTTCCATAGACCGCCTTGTATCTGGCATTATGATAGGAGCATCTCTATTTGTCCTCGACACCCCGAAATGCAAATGCGTCATAAACGCAGGGAAATCGCCAAACGGTCAGCAGCGAACTGACGCCACGGGAGTTCCACCCCAACTGTCGGTCTGACAGAGCCGCCCTCATTGCCTGCGACGGATTGAGTACCGTTCGGGCTGTGACTGGACGGGAGTACCATTATTCTCTTTGTGGGTCATGGCGAAATCGGGAGCTGCCCGATATTTTGAGTCGGTATTTGACCGCTCACCACCTTTCATCGCTATTCTGCTAATCGGCAGGTCATGGCGTACCGCTGCACACGCTTATGCTCATCACAATCACAAAGAGGAAGTATTTGGCGAATGACTATTCAGTTGTCAAGGAACAATCCCGTTTTCGCCATACAAAGGAAAACGGGGCGAAGGCTTTTTTTTTTGCCTTACACCCCATAGTCCTTGAAAACCTTCGATTTTCCCCTCTACTCAAAAAACTTTTTTTAATTTTTCTTTGAGCCTGTCCATCCGTCTGTAAACTGCTTTCTCCGTAGTATTGAGTTGTGATGCAATCTCATGTGTGGAATAGCCCTGTATTTTCATTACAACGATTTTCAGGGTAAGCCTGTCCACCATAATGAGGATTTGATAAAGCTGCTGATTTTCAATACTGTCCAGAAACTCCTCAACTGTCCTCACTTCGGGTTGTGCCGTATCCTCGGCAAATTCCTCAAGGTATGTATCTGCATCTAATAATCTGCGATAGTACCGTCTGTCGGAATTAAAGACCGCCCAATCGTGAATACGAAGCTGCTTGATGGTGTCCTCGCTAACGCCCAAGCCCCTCAACTGCTTTTCCTCGGCTTCTTTCCAGAGCCGCCATTTCTTTTCTTCTCTGCCATAATTGAATGACATTCTCGTTACCTCCAATCTGAATTTTTTGAAAATCCAAATTGGCAGGCGGCGAACGGCATCCAATCCCAGAAACAGCCTTGCGGCGTATTTCTGCAAAAAACGACAAAAGAAAAACCGCAAAGGCTGTCATACCTTCACGGTTTAAGGAGATTCTATTGCTAATATGTAGATATTTGACTTCTACTTGTTGGGTGCAAAGCCCCCTTGTGCTGACAAGGATTTTTTTAACGGCTTACCCATCCATCCTTTATATGGTATATGTAAATAGAAATCACTGCTTGCAGGCAATAAAAATCCCTCCAAACTTCAAAAAAGCGAAGTCGGAGAGATTTCAAAGTATGACAAATCAGCCCACCCGAACATCGTTTTTTTTATTCGGTGGGCTTGTCTCCTGTCTATGGTTATATAAAAAGCAGAGCCGACAAACTGTGATTCTCACAATTTCATCGGCTCTGCGTCTAAAGCGTCTGGCTCTTTGATGACTGTTACTTGTAAATTCTTTGCTTCAATCAATGTTTCCTGTCTGCATTTCGGACAGTAGAGAGGATAATTTATCAGAACAGTATCCTCCCTAACCCTATTACGGGTTTTATTTCCGCAAAGAGGGCATAATATCCATTCTGTTTTCTTCATTTTCCTATCTCAATCTCCCATTTCTTTTATTCATTTAATCCCTAAGATTCCAACTTGCATATAGGAACACCAGAAAATTTCTACATTCTTAAATCCACACTCTTGTAAAATATGAATTTGCTCCATGATAGTGATTGGATAATACTCTGTATTATATCTAAGAATATGATTTTGACATTCCTTTTCGCTCTTTCCATTATTGTACTGATAATTTTTCCACCGCTCCAAATACAGAGTTTTCATCATATCATTATTAGGTGCAAAATTTTCTACTGTGAAAAACAGACCGTTCTTTTTCAAGGCATTATAGCAATTTTTAATACTGATAATTCTATCTTCGTGTTCAAGATAATGATTAAGTAATATCGCTGTTATGACATCAAAATTTGAATCATACCCTAAACTTTGTATTGGAATTTGTAAAAACTCCATATTTGAAGAACAGATACGTTCTTTCGCTATTCTTAACATCTGGGGCGAATTATCACAACAAACCATATTCTTAACTTGAGGATTCTTGATTGCTATACTCGCCATTTTCCCTGTCCCGCAGCCTATGTCTAACCATGTGATGGGTGTTTGGAAAACAATCGTGACAATATCTGCTATTTGCTTAAAATATTCTTCATAATATGGCAAAGTAGCCGCTATACTCTTATCATATTCTTCTGGTAAAAATGCCTGCTTACAACACATAGAAACACCTACTCAAAATCATCTAAATAACACTGTAACTTTTCAGCAAATTTTCCGATATGTACGCCGTCAACAAACGAATGATGCACTTGCACTGAAATCGGCATCCATATCTTTCCATTTTTTTCATAGAATCTTCCCCAATCAAATAAGGGCGTTGCATTGTCTTTTTTCCCAGATTCCGTGTGGGAAATATGAGTATATGACACCCACGGAAAAGATGAAAACTGATAAATATCATTTGCCATCGGTGCAGTAAAATACTCCGTCTGATTCTCTTCCGTTTCCTTTGCCAAAGCAACATAATCTTCTATACTTTCCTGCATAGGGACATTGACTACCTTAAAAAGCTCTGTGTCTTTGTTAAGATATGTAAATGATGTATTGATAGTTTCAAAAATGGCGGGCTTCCCCTCCACAAAGCGGCATCGAAACGCTTCAATCTCATTTGCACATTTTGTCACCGCATAAACAAAAGAAAAAGTAAACGAATACCTTCTTTTCTTTACATACGATAAAAAATTTGTTATATCCACGTCAAAAGTCACGCAATACTGTGGCTGAACACTATTTCTAAATATTTCATAGTGCATCGCTCTTTCCCATGTAGATACATCAATGAACTGCATAAAACATCCTCCTTATACTGATTTTCTTTCTATTATACCCGATTAGTTGTATGATGTCAATACGTTGTATTATGTCTTTGGCTAAAAAAACGGCACTCGCTTTCACTTGCAAGTGCCACACAATAATCATTCAATATTCAATTCTTTTATAGCGTGCATAATATGAATCCTCATAGCGTTCTTTGCCCCTTCGGCGTTACGTTGTTCCAAAAATTCCATTATCATCCTATGGTCGCCTATCGTATCATTGATTGCCTTTTCACTCTGAATTGACAATACCACTCCTTTTGAAATAGCCTGATATAATATTGGCATGAGTTTATTCATAAATTCGTTATGGGTAGCTTGTGCAATCGCTTTATGAAAAGCATGTTCGTCTTTAGTTCTGTCCTTTCCACTCTTAATTTCATTTTCAATCTGCTTTCCATAATCAATTATCCTTTTTATCTCTGCATCTGTCCCTCTTATAGCCGCAAGATAAGCTGCTTCTGGTTCAAAAATCAGCCGCATTTCATATAGGTCTTTTGCATTTACTTTGACAGAAGAAAGTTGTTCCAAATCCTGTGGTTGTTCAAGTATTTTTTCAGTAACATAAGTTCCCTTACCACGTCGGATTTCCAGTATATCATAAGCAACTAATATTCTTATCGCTTCTCGCAATGTTGTCCTACTTACATTGAGTTCTTCCGATAAGTCTAATTCATTTGGAAGTTTATCCCCAACTGAAAAACGCTTTTCTATTGTTATCATCGACAAAATACTATCTGCAACGCTTTGGGAAAGCATTTTATTCTTCATGGCTGTACCACCTTTTTCTTTTTCTGAATATTATACTATGTATCATCCATAACTTCAAATGGAATCACATGCTATGTTTCATTTCCAAAGTCTCTCCATATAAAATCCCTCAATATTCAGCAATGCCATCCTCACATCTCGATTCAAATTCTTATAGATAATCCATTTCCCAATTTATACCGTTTGTTCTCCGATTTAGCATTTGTAGTTCCTATTCTTAGAGATTCTATCTCGTTTAATGAGAATTTCTATCTCTGTAAAATGGAACATGACAAAATTTAAGCATAGGCGGTGAACATATGGAATTTGTAAGAAACAAGAAAAACAGATACGGATTTGACTTCACTCCAATCGGTTTAGAAATCAAAAAAGCCCGTGAAGCCCAGAAAATAACACGGGAAAACTTGGCTGAAACACTCGACATCTCCCCAAGACACCTCCAAGCAATCGAACTTGAAGGAAAGCACCCAAGTCTTGGGCTTTTGACCTATATTGCTGAAATGTTCGATATTCCCATTGACCCGTACATATTTAAAAAAGAGACAGGCACAAAAAGCGTTATGCGAAAACGCTTAGATATGCTTCTGGATAAATTAGATGATAAGGATTTATCCATTCTTGAAGCAACTGCAACTGCCTTATGTAAGGCAAAAGAGCCAGAGGAATAAACCTCTGGTTTTTCTTTTGCCATATGCTTAATACTTTGGCACTCCATAACCGTAGATTGAACCGCCCCCGACAGGATATTGCTGCTGTTTGCAGGCATCTCCAGAGTTGCCCTCTACGGTGTAAACAATACCGTTCTCGCATTTCTCCACAATGCCCACATGGTCGATTGTCCCGTCGCCGTCCCAATCGAAAAAGATAATCGTTCCTGCCGATGGCTCATAGTTCTTGTCCTGCCATTGCCCGTTGCCGTTAAACCAATCAGCACCGTCCGAACAGAGGGAGAATTTCGGTATGATGCCGCTTTCCAGATAGCCGCACTGGTCGGCACACCACGAAACGAAGCAGGCACACCATTCCACACGCCCGTTGAAGCCGTACCAACTCCAATAGGGCTGACCGCCCTCATTGCCGAGCTGCGTCAAGGCAACCTCCACAATAGCTTGGTTGCCGCCGCTTGTAAATGCCCGTCCGTATGGATAGTACCGCAGCACATGGGCGGGATACTGCGTGTCGCCGTATTTTTCCCAACCTAACCTCTGTGCCTGCATGGTGGAAAACTCCACCGCATTGGCATAGGAATATCCGCCATAGTTGCTCTTTGCCCAAGAGATATAGCCATTCCCGAAGTTATATCCCTGCAAGGCGAGCTTGATACGCTCCATGTCAATGGGATTTTCCACCTCAGCGGAGATAAGGGCTGCCTTTAATTCCTGCACACCGCACTCAATGGAATACTCTGGGTCTTTAATCCCGTTCGGCTCATGGGGATACCTTGTGTTAAAGCTGCCCTCCGCCGCCTGCATGGGGTCAAGCCCACGCCCGCCGCTTTCCTGCATCATAACCGCCTTGATTAGCTCCACATATTCGGGGATGCCGTACTGCTTTGCATATTTCTGTATCAAAGGCTCGTAGGCTTTCACCTCCGCACTGACAGGGGTATAGGAAGTGCTGTCGCTGCCGCCGCCAAATAATGACACGGCACAGCCAAGCAGGACGACAATCAGAATTATCACGACAGCAACCCAACCGCCTGCGATAAGGGCGGAAATCAGAGCTTTTGTGCCTGCGATAATCGCCTTGACTGCGGCAATGGTAGCCCTTACCGTCGCTTTCGTTGCTTCGGCTGTTGCCTTTGCGGTGGCTTTCGCCGCCTGTGCCGCTTTCTGGGCGGCTTTGGCTGATGCCTTCGCCGTTTTCTGTGCCGCCTTTGCTGTCTGCTCGGTAGTCTTAATCGCTGTCTTAGAGGTCGCCTGTGCGGTTTTCACGCCTTTTTCCGTTGCCTTGACTGTCCCTCTGGCGGTAGTCTTTACCGTCTTTTCCGCATTTCTGGCGGTGGTCTTGATTGTCCTTTTTCCCTGCTGTCTTGTCTTTATCAGCGAATTTGCCGCTGTCTGGGGAACTTCGGGCTTCACAGGAACATCGGAAACAGGGGAACGGCTCACTGTCCCGTTTCGGATCAGAGAGCCGTTCTGTTCTGCAAACGCCTGTGCTTTTTTCTGCTCGGCAGCTTTCGCCGCTCTTTTCGTCTTAAAATCGGCAAGTTTATCCTTTGTCTTTCCGATATTCTCCCTTGTCGCCGCCACGCTTTTCTGTCCCTGCTTATTGAATTGGTGGATGCCCTCGTCTTTTATACGCCCCGAAGCATGGGAGAACTTATCGGCAGCATATTCCGTCGGGGAATTTTCCTCTGCGTAATAGCCCTGCTCCGCCTTGTCTTTAGTCTTGGCATAAGCGGATTTCATACGTTCGCCTGCAATGGCGGCTTTGTCTAAAGTTTTTATTGTGCCTTTGACCGCATCTCTGGTCTTTATATCAGCCATAAAAATCGACCTCCTTTCCCAGAGGATTTTGCGGTCATGCTAATTTACCTTTTTCGCCACGACTACAAGCCTGCCGTTCTGTGCGGAGTATTCGCAGGTAGAGAGAGTAATGAGCCTGTCGCCGTACTTGGCGGTCACGCCCGTATCATACAGGGCAAGCTCCTTACACTTCCCGACATAGGCGTTAAACTCGTCCTCATTCTCCGCATCCACAAAATCATAATAGCGGTAGCCCTGTGAGCTGTACGCAACGGTCTTGAATACGGCAACGATTTCATACTCTGCCTGCTCCGTGAGCGTGTCAAACTGGATGGTCTTGTGTCCCTCATAAAAGCTCTTGGATTTGTAATCTTCCAAAGCCCCGAACATCTTCTGTCCCTTAATGTGATGACCGTAAATAATGAGGTTGTCGCCCGTTAAAATGTCGCAGTCCTCTTGGATATAAGGCACTCCCAAATCGCTGTATTCCTTTTCAAAATTGTGCTTCAGATAAAAATTCGGGTTGTTCTTCGTCTGCATGACAGGGTAATTGACTGTCGTGCCGGTAATGGAAATCCAACCGACCATATCCTCATTCTGCAAATACAGCTCTTTGTATTTCGCCAGAATATCCTCGCCCTCGCTGACGGGCTTATCCTCTGGCGTTTCTTCCTCCGCAGGGGCATTTTCCACGACCTCGGCAATCTCCTCAAAGGCTTCCGTCTGCTCGTCCACCTGTGCATAGTGATGATAAATGTGGCAGCCGCAAAAAGCCGCTGCTCCTAAAAGGGCAACAGCGGCAGCAATACAAATAACAGATTGATACTTTTTCAAATTCATAGGCAATTTCCTTTCCTTATTTTCGCCCTGCTTTTTTGGCATACAGGGATACCCGCAGGGTGTTTCCTTGATTGATTGTTTTATTTACCTTGTTGGCTCTGTCTGCTTTTTAGGTGCGGGTAAATCCCTGCAATATTCGGGATACCTTACCTTGATGCCCTCCATGAAGTACGGGGCAAACTCGCAGCAGAACAATTCCTCTGGCGTGGAATATTTCTCACGCCCCTCCTCTGCATAGCCGTTCCAGAGGTTAAAGGCAAGGTGGCAGACCTTGACCGTGCCGCTTGTCTGCCATCCTGCGTGCATCCCCTCTGGCTTGATGCAGTCCGTCTTGAAGTCGAACATGGAATTGATATTTCTCCTTGTTTCCCCCGCAATCCCCATGACATAGAAAAATGCCCTGTGGTAGCAGTCGTTGACCTCGCATTTCATCATGTTCTCCAGAAAGAAATCACGGTGGGCTGTATTACGGAATCTTATCTCTGACATAAAAATCCTCCTTTCCTTAATTCCGCCCTGCTTTTTGGGCATAAAGGTATGCCCGCAGGGTACTTTCCTAACACTCCCCAAATTTTGTTGTCATCAGCTTATACAATTCCGTATTGCGAGGGAACTTATTGACAAAAGGCACAAGGGAACTGCCTACTTTCAAAAGTCCCTGCCCCGCACCGACATTCGTGATATAGCTCATCTGAAGGTCGGAGATATTCAGCAACTTCGCAAGCTCGATACGGTCTGTGGACGCTTGGTTGAGCATGATAATAAACTCGCTGTTGGCAAGCATCGTCCTCGCCGTATGGCTCTGCAACAGGTCGTCCACGTTCTGCGTGATTCCAGTACAGTACGCCCCGTATTTTCTTACACGCTTCCAGAGGGTAAAGAGGAAGTTAGCGGAGTATTCGTGTTGGAACAGCAGATAAATCTCATCAATGAAAATAAAGGTGTTCCTGCCTTTCGCCCTGTTCATCGTGATGCGGTTCAAGATGCTGTCAAGGACAACAAGCATACCGATAGGCTGTAACTGTTTGCCCAAATCAAGGATGTCATAGCAGATAAGGCGGCTGTGGGTGTCAACATTCGTATGCTTGGCAAAGGTGTTGAGAGAGCCGTCCGTGAAAAGCTCAATCGCAAGTGCGATTTCCTGTGCTTCTGGCTCGTTCTGCTTTAACAGTTCTTCTCTAAAGTCCTGCAAGGTCGGCGGTGTCCCCATATAGTTCCCCTGCTGATAGTAGCGGTACACGCTCGCCGTACAGCGGTCAATGATGGATTTCTGCTTTGCCCCCAGACTTGCACCGCCGATAAGCTGCTCGCACAAAGACAAAATAAACTCTGATTTTAAGATGACGGGGTTTGCACCGTCGCCGTAATCAGAGTTCATATCCATAGCGTTGATATGGTTTTCACTTGTCGCAGAAATGTGGATGACCTCGCCCTGCATGGCTTTTACTAAGGGAGAATACTCTCGCTCTGGGTCTATAATAATCACATCTGCGTTAGGGTCGGTCAGAATGATGTTCGTCATTTCCTCCTTTGCCGTAAAGGATTTACCCGCACCAGACACGCCGAGAATAAAGGAATTTCCGTTCAAGAGGTGGCGGCGGTTGGCGATAATCATATTCTTTGAAATAACATTCTGCCCGTAATACACGCCATCCTTGTGGTAGATTTCCTGCACACGGAAGGGGATAAACACCGCAAGGCTCTCCGTTGTGAGGGTACGCAGGGCATCAATCTTCCTTACCCCGAACGGCAGGGCGGTATTCAGACCGTCCATCTGCTGATATTTCAGCACCGCAAACTGGCAGAGATGCTTTCTCGCTGTCGTGAGCAGGGCTTCGGTATCATTGTCAAGCTGCTCTTTGGTGTCTGCGGTATGCACCATCGTCAGCACCGCAAACATCATCCTCTGGTCACGGGTCGTCAAATCGTCAAGGAACTCCTTGCTTTCCCTCCGCTGCTGTTCCAAGTCGTAGGGGATAACAGCGGAAAAATTATTGTTCTGGTTCTGCTTCCTCTGCCAGTTCGTGATATTCGTTTCCACCCCAAGCAGGCGGTTTTCCACCTCACGCACGGCTTCGTCCGTAGGGACGGGGACAACATCAACGGAGAGCATCATATTACGGTTAAGCTCGCAAAGCTCCGCCACCATGCTGTCCTTGATATAAGCGGCGTACTCTCTGAGGAAAATCACACGCCCGTATCGGTTGCCCATCTTGAAATAATCCTTCTCAAACTCAAAGGAGTCGGGGCAGATATAGTCCTTGAAATCGTGACCTTTCCGCATGGACTGCACCATATCAAAGGAAAACGCCGTTTCCTCGCCCGTGCGGTAGAAGTCATGGAAGATACGCAACTTATCATTTGCGTCCAGTTCCGTACACTTCGAGCCAAGACGGTTGAAATGCCCGATAAGGTCAGCACCGACACGGGCAAAATAATTCCTCGCTTCCTCGATGTTCTTCTTGCATACCGATACCGTCACATATTTGTCCTGCACGATGGAATTAGCCCCCGTCGCCTTGTCAAGCAGCATCTTGTTGTACTCCTTACGGTACTTATCCAGACTGTCCTCCGCCATTGGGATAAGGATTGTCTGCTCAAAATCCGCCTTGTTGAGCCTGCGGTTATTGATAGTGATTTTCGTGGTCGCCCCGCTGTCGAGGGCGTTTAAAAGCTCCGAGTATTCAAGGAACATCGCTTCCTTGTCCTCACGGCTCGCCACGGCATAGTTGATGTCCTCAAACTTAAAGGTCTTTGCATACTTGTTCTTTCCGACAAGGAAAATCCCGTCCTCCCAGATGGTTTTCATGGGGATGACCGCTTGTACCGATTTCGGCACGGCAAATTTTTCCTTGTCCTGCTTGAACAGGTTTCTAAGCGTTTTTATCATGTTCTGCCTCCTTACGCTTTTTTGATTTCTTTGCTTTCTTTTTTTCTGGTTTCTCCGCCCTGCGTTTCTGCTTCTGGGTCGGGGCGGGCAAGCCCTTTTCCCTTGCTTCGATATTCGGCTTCAACGCTTCATAGTAGAGGTTGTCTGGCACAAACAAAATCTTCTTCGGCATTAGGAACTCCGATTTAATCCATGCCCATACAAACTGCTCTGCGGTCATGCCGTTGTACCTGACAAACCCCATCATGGCAAAGGGGGAAGCCCCCAGAATACACATCCAACTGAGGGTTTCCGTGCCAAACCTGCCACGGAGCAGGAAATACAAGCCCACCGCCACGCCGCAGGCAAGGACAGAAAAAATGAACTGCCGCATGGACAGCCCGAAAAACATACTCTCCGTATAATTGCGGATTTCCTTATTTATCTTGACTTCCATATCAGCACCACCCCTCTTTTACATCTCCAGTCGATATAAAGAGGATGCTGCGTTTCGGGATATATGAAAATCCAGAAATGGCATCCCCAATTTCAAATATCTCGTTATCGTCAGCCTTTCCGAACCTTCCGACTAATCCTTTTTCCACGGGCAGGTCATAGGCTTCCGAAGTTTCAATGACTTCTCCATTTAACAAATGGATATGGTAGCTCTGGTAATACCTTGGTTCTTTTTTCATTTCGATTTTCCTTTCCTGATTGATAATTACAAGCCCATCATTTCCCTTACCACACGGTCTGCCATCTTGACCGCACCGACAAGGACGAGCATATTGAATACAAGCTCCCCGATATAGCTCCATACCATCGTGACCGCCGCCGCATCGGGATTGACGACAGGCGGGGAAGCCGCAAACACGGAAAAGATGATGCAGGCAAGCACGATGATTGCCCCCTCAAGGCACACGGCGGCATAGCTCTTGATAAAGCTCTTTCCGACGCTCTGGCTCGGCTCTCCCGCAAAGGCGGAGAGGGGGACAGGGGCGATGGCGGTATAAAGGTACAGCTTGAAAAACCTCCCGTACACCGACATAATCATAATGAACGACAGCACCGTAATGAACAGACCGCCGATGAGCGTGACCGCCCATAGGGGGATGCTCTCAAAAAAACCGCAGTCCTCAACGGCTGTCACAATCTCTGACGGAAGCACCGTCTGCTGTGCAGCACCGAAGCCTGCGGCGGTCATAATGGTTGATATGATGCCCTGCACAATCTTGAACAGAGCCATCATCAGCTCCAAGCCGTAGGTTACCGCACCTTTGGCAAGGGCAAAGCGGATAAAGAGCTTCAACGCCTGCTCTGGACGCTTGACCTCGGCAAAATTGCCGCAGGTACGCATCACGCCCACCACAAAGAACAGCACGAGCAGGGCAAGCCCTATCGCCTGCAACGCCCCGTGAATATCGACAATGACATTCCATATCGCACCGCCCTTGAAATTCTCTGGGGATTGGGTAATAAGCGTCCATATCTCGGCTAACTTCTCATTCCAAGTATTGAGGGCGTTCTCTAAATTCTGAACTACCCAGTTATCAGACACATAGACCACCTCCTGTTTTCTCTGGGTTATTTCCTATCTCGACATCACTTGCGACCTCATTGCCCCACACATCCCAACCGTCCGTTTTCTTCCTTGCGAACAGCTCCAGCTTTGGCAAATCGCCCATAAGCTCAACGATTTTCTCCCTTGCTTCATCGGGTTTCTCGCTATGCCCCCGCAGGGGGCTGATAAGGAACTGGTGTACCCTGTTGGAACTTCGGTGCGGTTTCCCTTTAGTGGCAAGCAGGCAGATTTCCGCATTGCCCCTCGTCCAGAAGCCCAGACCGAAAAACCATCCCCTGCCGCTCTTATTCTGCTTCAGCCATACAAAGGCAACGGTCTTATACTGGAAGCCCCATGCCTTAATCACCCGCAGGGCTTCCTGCAACTGTGGGAAAGTCGCCCACAAAAACAGTACGCAGTCATCAGCCGCCAACTCTGCAACGCCTAACTTGCAGATTTCATCAACGCTCATGGTCTGGTAGTGGTGTTCCGCAGCCCCCGAAAGGGTTTTCTGCTCATACCGCCACGGCGGGTCTGCATAAATGATGCCGTATTTCTTTACATTCTCGATAACTTAACCACCTCCTGATAAGGGATAGCGGGAGCAAGTCCCGCACTCGGCGGATCTGCTCCCGTTATCCTGTCTGTTATCTACCTGTCTGTTTCCATCAGCCTGTAATGAGGGTTAAAATCTCCTTCGCAAAGGTAATGACAACGCCGCCTGCAAGGGTCAGAAATCCGTTTGCCCTCTGGGATGGGTCGTGGGATTTCAGCGACAAGCCCACCTGCACGATACCGAAGCCGAGCATAATCATACCGACAGCCCTTACCAGACCGAAAATAAAGTCGGAAAGGTTGTTCACGACCTGAATGGGGTCGTTGGCGGCAAAGGCGGTCACAGATGTCCCAAGCATAAAGGTCATCATCATAACCGCCAGACAGTAGAAGCGGAAGCCCTTTCTAACCTTGCCAGTCATGGGCAGTTTCGTGGTTGCTTTCTTTTCGTTCTTCTTAAAAAGTTTCATAGGGTAAATCCTCCTTATAAATTAAATATTTCTTCCAAGTCCTCCTCGGACAGAAGCTCATAGGAAGTGCTGACAGCAGTTACGCTCACGGCGTCCTTTGGAATATCGCTGTCAAACACAAGGGTTGCGATAGCCTGCGTCGGCTCGCCGTGGATATAGGGCGGCTGACCTCCATCGGCTGTCAGTTTCACATTGGGGTGTTTCAAAATGTCGTACTTCAAATCCATGACGGGGCGTTCCCCACGCACAAAAAGAAGTGCGTAGCGGTTGTCAAGCATACGCACCTCGTCTGGGGTCAGAAGCTCACGCCCCGAAATCTGGTAGTTGGTCGAATAGTTCCCGCTGCGTCCCGTACTTTTCCCATAGGTGTTCGTGTCAATGGTCGCCTTTCCCAAAAGCTCCGACACATACTTATGGGTGCTTTGCTCGTTGCCGCCCAGATACAGAAATTCATCGCAGTTGCCCACGATGCTTTCCCACTGTTTCTCAAAAAGGGCTTTGAGCTGTGCCAGATTTTGCAGGATAATCGAAACCGACACCCCTCTGGAACGCATGACGCTCAAAATCTTGTCGAAGTCATCAGGCAGCGAAACATTGGCAAATTCGTCCATAATAAAATGGCAATGCACGGGCAGGCTCCCGCCGTACTTGTGGTCTGCCAGATAAAAAAGCTGTTGGAATAGCTGCGTGTATAAAATCGACACAAGGAAATTAAAGCTCGTGTCATTGTCTGGTATCAGTGCGAACAGAGCCACTTTCTTCTCGCCTAAAGACGGCAAATCAAGCTCGTCCGTGGCGGTGAGGGAAGCAAGGCTCTCCAGATTGAATTTCTCAAGCCTTGCGGCAAGGGTTATCTGGATGCTCTTTAGTGTCTTAGCCGAACCAGAATGATAATCACGGTAATACTTGAGTGCGATATGCTCTGGGTTTTCCATCTCCAGACGGTCAAACAGCTCGTCAAGGGGGCTGACATAGCTGTCGTCATCCTCACGGACTTCCCCTGCACGCAAAAGCTCCATGACCATCGGGAAATTCTGCTCGTCTGGCGGTGCTTCGTATTTCAGATAGAACACCAGAGATAACAGCAGCATACTCGCCGCCGTGTCCCAGAACGGGTCTTGCGACTGGCTTCCCTTCGGCGTTGTCGCCTTAAATAAATTCGTTACCAACCTCTGTACATCGTTATCGTTCCTTAAATATACAAACGGGTTATAGCAATGGCTCTTGTGCATATTGATAAGGTCGAGGACACGCACCTCGTAGCCTTTCTTTTCAAGCAGACCGCCGATGTCACGGACAATCTCGCCTTTGGGGTCAAGCACCACGAAAGAGGTGTTGCACTGCATGGCGTTGGGCTTGCAGAAAAACCTCGTTTTTCCCGCCCCGCTGCCACCGCAGACTAAGATATTCAGATTCCTTCGGTGCTTTTTCCCGTCAAGCCCGATACGGACATTCTGGGTTAATAGCTTGTTGGCAGACTGGTCTTTGTCACGGTATTTCTTATTCAATACTTTCGCATCGCCCCATTTTGCAGAGCCGTGTTCCTCGCCCCTGCGGTAGTTCCTGCGTGTGGAAAAATAAATGCCGATGCCCATCCCATAGGCAAGCAGAAAAAGAAGGACAGTCCTTACGCTGTCCTCACACACCGTTATTGCAAACGGGTCGCCTATTGCCACGGATAGGTTACTGACAATCTCCACGATGCCGCCGCCCACATAAGGGGCGGTCAGCAGGGCAAGCCACACAACAGGAATAATCCCGCAGAGGGCAAGAATTAAGCCCGTCCTATCATCGTTACCGTTCCTCATTGCACCTGCAATGCACCACCTTCACCCTTTTTGTCGGGGCGTGAGCCACCGTGCTTATCAGCTCGTCAACAGGGTCGGTGGGGCGTTCCTCCTGTATCTGCTGTGTCCGCAGGGTGTTGAGGGCATTAAGGACAATATTTTTATCATATTTATCCAATGCCAGATGGTATCGTTCTTCTTTCATGGTCTGCACCTCCCGTTAGCGTTCCTGCTCTTTGGATTTCGGCGGCTTGTTCTTCTCCATGCTCTTATACATATCGCTCTGGATTTCGCCCAGAACATCACGCATCGAGCCAAGCTCGCCCTTGAACGCCTGCACATCCATCCCGTCATATTCCTTCGGGAGTTTCCCGAAGCTGAAGCCTTTGGTATCCACGCCGTAGCGTGAGCTGACCATATAGGCGACGCAGAAGGATTTGAAGTCGGAAGCGTCACGGCTCTCATTATGCTTGAAATCAAACACCGCCGCCGACACTTCCTTTGCCATGCTCACAAAGAGCTGTTCCTCATTTAAGCCCGTGCGGATAAAGATGGTCTGCTGAGAGCTGTCATAAAAGGCGGGCAGCTCCAGTTCCTCCACGGGCTGAAAATTCACGGGGCTTGCGTCAATCATTGCCGACACAAGCTCACGCATGGTCTTTGCTTCCTGCGGCTGTCCCCTGTCTTTTGCCGAGGTCTGGGAAATGTCATAGACCACTTTGGCATTGTAGCCGACAGCCTTTGAGCCGTCGTCACGCTCATACTCTTTCCCCGGCTCAAGGATAGTGACTTTCTGTGCGTCCTTATCCACATAGACACGGCTCTGTTTCCAACTCCCGTAATCTTTAAGCTGCGTCGCTTCGGGCATCTGTGCAGCCACCAAGATGGCATTGTTTACCGAGTAGCGGTCAAACCGCCCCTGCACTTCAAGATACTGCTGAAACACCTTCCCGTCCGCCATCATTTCTGAACAGGTGGCGTCAATCTTCCCATAGGCTTCCTCCCTCTGGGCTTTCTTCTGGGCAGCCCATTCCTCTTTGTTAAAAGGGCGGCTGCCGCCGCTGAATACATCATAGATACTCATTTACCTTGCTCCTCGTATAATAAGTTTGTAAGCAAGAAAAACTGCTTACAGACTTATTCTTTTTGATTAGACAGAAGGATAATTCTAAACATCCTTTCCGAAGATTCTTCTTCAATCACGCTGGTTCATCCATTCTCTGTCTATTGGTTAATAAGTTACTTTATAGTCATGGTCCCAGATGTTACAATAAGTTCCATAAGAATTGTAGCTATGGTCATTGCTTCATCGCTCCTGCAAAGCGTTTGCTATTGCCAAGAAAGCATGCAACCCTAATACTGCGCTAAGACTTATTACACAAATGCTGCATCCTGGTATCTAGCCACCAGCAGGGTATTTCTTCCAGGTAATGCTCATAACGCGAGGTTTAGGCCGGCGTAGTGGTCTGGGATAACCCATGATTACTCTTCTTCACTTTTATTGAAAGGTGGTGATGATCCGTGAAAGAACATATTGATTACCTCTCAACACTGTTTGTTGGGATTGATATTGCATCCCGTGTTCATGTTATCTCTGCACTTGATTTCAACGAGGAATTCTACATCAGGATGAAATCTGTAGAAAACACTCAGGAAGGTGCAGCTTTTATTGAACAGATGATTTCTGATGTATTAAAACACAACCATCAGTTCAAATACGTTATGATCGGTATGGAAGCTACTGGTTTCTATGGTGTCCATCTGGCGAATTATCTTTCTGCCAGTGACCTGCTTGCTCCATTCTCTGTCAGAGTTTACTGTCTCAATCCGAAAGAAGTTAAGAACTACAAAAAGTCCTTTAACGATATCGGAAAAAATGATGGCATTGACTCTTATGTGATTGCCGATTTTGCCCGTGTGGGACGTATTGCAATCAAACCCTGGCGTGGCTCCCAATACCTTGCCTTACAGCGTCTTACCAGACACCGTATGCACATCACTGAATGTATCGCAAGAGAAAAGACTTACATGCTTAACAACATTTATCTCAAGTTCAGTGAATACGCATTACTCCGTGATGGGCAGCATCCATTCGCAAACAAATATGGTGCTACAGCCGAAGCCATTCTTACCGAGTACACAACGAATGAAGATATCGCAAAATCATCCGTAGAAGACCTCGTTGCTTTTATTAACTCCAAGAGCAAAGGCCGTATTGCTGATCCGGAAGAAACAGCAAAAATCTTACAGGCTGCAGCCCGCAACTCATACCGGCTTGATAAATGCCTCTATGAGCCGCTTACTATCTCAATCGCTTCTTCCTTTAACTGTATCAGTTCCTTTGAAAGAGAACTCAAAGCGATTGATAAAGCAGTCCTTCAAACAGTTCAGGGACTAAACCCTGACGAGTACACTGTACTGAATTCCATTCCTGGGATTGGTAAAGTTTATTCAGCCGGTATCTTGGCCGAAATGGGTTCCATTAAGGCTTTTCCTAATGCCAATGCCCTCGCAAAATACTGTGGTATCGTTTGGAACGATAATGACTCTGGCGATTTCGTAGCCGAAGACAAACACATGAGCAAAGCTGGCAACAGATATCTGCGCTACTACATCATAGAAGCTGCCGGAAGTGTTATAAGACACTGTCCTGAATACAAAGCTTTCTATGACAAAAATATGCTGAGACAAGAAACCATCAGCATAAACGAGCACTCGCGTTGACTTCCCGTAAATTTATACGTCTGCTCTTTGGTCTGCTGGACAAGGGCCAACTCTACTCTCCGGAAAAGAGTAGGTAATCCATACTGCATATCGAACTTACGTTCTTAATAGACCGTAGGTCTATTAAGGTTACCCTTTTCCAAGAAAATCTTTTTCATTTTCCTCTTGACATATTACCAAATTGCTTTCGATTTATTCGGTTTCTTCTGCTTCGGCGGCTGCTTATGCTCCGTCTTTCCTGCGGGCGGTTTTTTCGCCCTGTCGGAAGTTTTATCCCTGCCGACATTCGGGGAAACGTCCGCTTCCTGCTCCTTGCGGCTCTCCTTTATTTTCCGCAGTTCTTCCCTGACCGATGGCTTCTCATTCTTAGTCATAGTAGCCCCCTCTGCGGATTTCTTTGGCTGCTCTGAGGTAGGCTCGGACAGAGGGGATTTTCCTGTCTTTGCCACCGAGGGGTTTGGGGCGTTTTCCTCTTTCTGGGTCGGCTTGCCCATCAGGGCGTCCATGAGCTTTTCTTTCTCCGCTTTTTCCTGCACGCCGATGTCTGGCTCTGGCTGACCGTCCTTTGTGTCTTTCGCATCTTTTTCATTTTTAGCGTCTTTGGTGTCTTTCGCATCCCTGCTCCTTTCCGCTTCCGTCACAATCGAAGCGGTATCCACCGACGCAAGGTTGAAGCGTTCCACGATACGGCTGATTTTTGATGCGTCCTCGGCTCTGGCAATCACATCGACCTCCGCATTGGGGTCTTTGTTCTTACGGTCTGCAAGGACGCAGTAGAGTACGCCGTACTTTTTCGCTTCCTGCGTGAACTTCGGCAAATCGCCCTTCCTGACGGTAAAGACCTTTAACTCCTTGCCAGAGCGGAGCATATTCGTCAGCCTTGCTTTGCCTTTGGTTTTCTTTTCCTCTTTCAGAATGGAATAGAGAAGGATGGCGATGTTCTTCGCACCCGCCCCCGTGATTTTGGCTGCGACCTCAAATCCCTCCAAGCTCATCCTCACGACTTGTTCTGCCGCTTCGCCGCCTGTGTTCATGCTTCATCAGCTCCTTTCCTTTTTCTTTGTTTTCGTCTGCCCGTATGACCTTTAGGTTTTCCTTGAGGGTATCGCTGCGGGCTTCGATGCCCTCACACAATCTGACCTCCTTCCTTAAGAATTTCATACGCTCCGTGATTTCCGCAAGACGAGCTTTGACCGCTTCTTTTTCTTTGCCGCCTGCTTTGCGGCTCTGGGAATAAAGCCCCTTACGCTGTTCGGTCAGCTCCTTTATCTCGGATTCCAGAGAGCCTTTATATGACAAAAGCTGCCCCGCCGTGTCAATGTGGTTGCGGCAGAGCAGCCTTGTTTCGTTTGTGATGGCTTCCATCTTCATCAAATCGTCTTTGAGCAGATAGTGAAGCCGTGCATAATTCTGTTTCCTGTTCTTCGGCAGGATACCGAGCTTGTAGCAGTAATGGAGATATAGCCCACGCAAGCCGCCGATTTTCTTTGCGTCCTTCAGAGAGCCTTTCAGCCGATAGACCGTGACCTGCTTCTGCGGCTCGGCAAAGCGAGAGAATTTGACCGCATAGGAATTTTCCTTAATACGCTCCAAAATCCTCTCGTTGGTATAATCCTCTCCGAGCTTATAGAGCCGCTTGGGTCTTTTCCATCCTTTTCCGATGACCGTCCAGTATTTGCGGTTGGGGTCAAAGCTCATGCGGTAGCCCATCTCCGCCATCTGCCTGTCAAAGTCTTTGAGCGTGAACGATTTTGAGATGGCTTCGTCAATCGCCAGACGCACCACGTTGTCCCGTGTGGGTCGCCCCTCCTTTTCCGCTTGGTAGAGGGCATAGGGCTTTTTCTTCCCGCTTGGGTGTTCAATGACGGACAAAGAATACTCCCTGCATAATTCATCAGAACGCTGACGCAAGAGCCGCAGGTTTTCCTTGTTGTCGTGATAGTGCTTCCCGTCCGCAAAGGAAACGGAGTTGACGACAAAGTGGTTATGCAGGCACTCCGTATTCAGATGGGTAGCAACTATCACTTGAAACCTGCCGCCCCACATCTTCTCGGCTAACTTTACGCCCACCTCATGGGCGACCTCTGGCGTGACCTCCCCTGCCCTAAAGCTCTGGAAGCCGTGATAGCAGACAATCTCACTCGTGTCATTCCATTGTGCTTTGGCAATCATCATCTCGTCCCTTGCGGTGGCAGGGTCGCAGTTTACCCCCGTGACGAAAAACCGCTGCTCTGTCTTGTCCTTATTGGTGGCATACTCCATTACATCCACCATCGCCTGCAAGTCGGCGTCGCTGTACTTTGGGTTGGCGGTCTTTTCGGGATTTTCGGCATAGTCGATTGGGTGGTCGAGCCTGCCACGCACATCCCATATCTCGCAGACCGCCATCAGCCCTTCTGCTTTCTTGGGAGCAGATAACACTTGCTCACATCCAGACGGAAATCCCTCCACCTCTTGGCTTCCTCACGGAGCATGGGTGCGTCCACAAAGTCAAGGGCGTTTGCTTTCGCCGCAAGCTGGTTGATGCGGTTTCCGATAGCCGACAGCTCCCGCATGATTTTATAAAACTCTGGGTCTGGCTTCTCACAAAGGCGGTAGCCCATGACCATCGACTGGAGCAGTGCTTGTCTGGAATGACCTGACCTCTCGGCAAGGGAGCAGAGGTAGTCAGCTTCTTCCTCGGTCAGACGGAAAAGTATCTGCACATTCCTTTTTCGCATCGGCATCCTCCTTCCTCTCGGAGAGCCTGTTAATCTGCATCAGGCACATGAGGACAACGCCGACCATGCCGCCGAGCATCGTGCCGATGACAAAGAATAAAAACTCACTCATTCTTAGACTCCTTTCCTTATTCCTGCCGTGCTTCCCACGGCATACTTTGGCAACATCCTTTCCACGGGGTATTAGGGGCATCCCCTAACAAGCGAATTTTGTTTCCATCGCAAGATGGATAACCAAATTCAGTGCTTGGTAAGACGTGTTCTTAATCCCCGTCCTCATAACGGCATCCTCCGCACATCGGGCAGAAGTACGGACAGTCCGAACAGCAGCCGTCCTTTATATCCCCGTCCTCGGTGGTACATTCTTCACAGCCGTCCTCATTTTCGTCCTTAATATCGGCTTCGCCGCAGACAAAATCCTCATCAGAAAAGTCGATAAGGTCGGTGTCAAAGAGAATAATCTTTACCTTTTCCGCCGCCTGTTCGGGGCTGTCGGCATAGACAGAAATGGTCTTTTCATAGTGTCCTGTGAGCGTTACATCGAATTTCTTCATTCAAAAATTCCTTTCTTTTTTCATAATCGGGCTTCGTTTTCTGGCTTCTTTCTCTGGAAAAATCCTCACACAATCAACGGACATCACCCCTTTCACGGCAGGATTTTTGCTTTGCGATCCCCAGATAGGACATTAAAAAATCGTTGACATCCTTGCCGGCAGGCGGTGGTGCGTCAACGATTTTATAGTCTTTCTTCAGTAATTCCGTTAAGGCGGCGGTACAGAGCCTGCCAACCTTGTCATTATCCAAGTGCAAAACAATGGTCTTGATATGCGGGGTTTCTTCCAAAAATGTGGAGAGGGCAATGGGGATTTTACTGTCCTTTATCTCTTTCTTTGGCTGATACACGCCCGACAAAGAGAGCAGATTTTCCGCCTTGTAGTCCTTTCCCTCGCACTTTAGATAGGTGGCATAGGACAGTAAATCAATGGCGGCTTCAAATAAATGCACGGTATCGGAAGGCTCTTTTGCCAGAAGCCGAAACGAATACCGCTTGTCGCTGCCCGATGCGTCGCCCTTAAAGGAGCTTCCAATCGTACTCCGTAAAGCCGCATACTTTGGCGTACCGCCTGCGTCTTTCCCCACAAAAACAGCGTTGTGGTACTTCCTGCCCTCAAAGATAATGCCCTCGGCAATGCACTCTTGTATGAGCGAATAGTCAATGCCACGCCCGAAAAGGTACTCGGTCACTCGGTCTGCATTTGCGTTCTTCTGCGGCAGAAGCAGCACCTTCGGCTCGTCTTTCTTTGGGGCAGGGGGCGGCGGTTTCCAGTCTGCCAACGCCTGCCCTGTGAGGATTTCCACGGCTTCCACAAAGCCACATTCCTTGACTTTGATAAGATAATCAAGGGCGGAGTAGCCGCCGAAGCCCCTCGACCACCAGTACCATTTGCCGTTGGAAATCTTCAAGCTGTCGTGTTCTGCGGTGCAGTACACGTTGGTCGTGCCTTTGACCTTGATGAGATTGCTCGGCTCATAGGTGCGGAGATAGGAGAGCAAATCTATCTGCCTTGCCCGTTCCAACACATCAGGGTCAATCTGCACATAGGGTCTGTTACTTCTCATTCAATAAAATCACCTCCAGAAATAGAAAAAGCCGAGGGATTTTCGGGAAAGAAAACCTCTCGGCTATGTAAATCTGTATTTAATTTTAGATGTACAGGTCAGCGACATACGGGAATTTGCATTTTTTATAATTTTTCTATTTCTTTCAATGCTTTTTGAATATCCTTATAAACCAATGGCTGCATACTATCATCATAAATACATATATTTGCTTTATGAAGTGCGGAAAGTATATCATCCTTCAATTCTGGTTTATCCTTTGCAATAATCGGCAGCAGCTTAATACATTGTCTTGCTGTAATAGGTTTAACATCTGTTATGTGCTTTAAATAGTTATCAATGATTTCATCAATTTTATAATCTTTATCCCATTTTGCATTATAGGCAATCAGTGTAAGCCCTCTTGTGCGGATATAAGAATTATCACTGTCAAGCATTTCGCTCAATCTGTCCATATAAGGATAAACACAATCTGTTTCAATGCTTTCTTTTTGCAATTCCTGTAATGCCCTGTATGCAACATTATTATTTTTGTCGAACAATAATTCAAATGTTTCTGCTATATTACGTGACACAATATCCTCCTTCGCAAATCCCGATTTTCGATTCCAATCATACCATATATTTATGAAGATTTCCACTCTGCCAAGCGGTTTGAAAACTGCCAAGAGGAAACATATTCTCTATCTGGTTATGAAAAAGACAGCATCAGCTTCACGCCAACACCGCCTTTTCTATGGATACACTTATTGATTTTTGCCATTTCATTCCTTATTTTAGTCCCCGCAATCCACGCATCAGACGCACTTTTGCTTCTTTGAGTTTTGCAATGTAGCGGCTCGCATAGAGAAGTCCTGTGATTAAAGTGCCAACCACAAAACCAAGTGCAATACTGATGATAGTTTCATACGGCTCTGCCCCAGAAAGCCCTAAAAGGTCAATTCCTGCATAAACTGCCATACCAACAAGTGCAATAAGGAACATGGCACACATTCTTTTTGAAAAGAAATTCCTCTCCACATTATTATAATCTGCAATCTTCAACATCAGTTCCTCTGTTTTTGCATCCATATTATCTGTTCTCCTTTCTCCGTCCAATATCTCTCCAACCTCTACATCATAGTATTTCGCCAGTTCGATGAGCAAATCAAAATCTGGCATGGTCGTTCCGTTTTCCCAACGGGAAATACTCCGATTGGATACTCCAAGCAGTTCGGCAAGTTCCGCCTGTGTAACGGATTTTTCGCTCCGTAATTCTTTTAAGAATGAGCCTACCTTTTGTTGGTTCATATTTCTCTGCCTCCTTTCGCTTTCAAGAATAACATTTTTCGGAGATAAGTACAGGTCAGCGGCTGAGAACAATGCTTTTTCAGGCAGGACACAAGGTGAGATACCCGTGTTTTGCAGGAAAATTAGCTATTTTGAGCTGCAATGCTGTTTTCTCTGTTCTGATTTCCAGTCTTTATTGTATTTCCATATTGTGAATTTTTCAAGCCGCTTGGGGCATTACATTTCTGCCATACAGAAATTTTGTTTCCTCTCGGCTATGTAAAAGCGGCATCAGCTTCAACGCCAACACCGCCTTTTTTCTCGGTCAGTCCGTTATAAAACCCCTGCCTTTTTCAGATACCCCACGCTGTCATAGCAGCCACGGAAATAAATTGACTGCAACTCCATATCCATAAGCTGGTTTTTCAGCTCCATAATTCGGATAACAGCCGCACATTCTTCTCTGGTAAGCTCCGCCGCCTGCTCGCTGTCAAACACACCTAAAACGGTGGGGTATTTCCCATACAGGCTCTCAATCTCGTCCTGCACGGCTTTGTATTCCTCGTTTTCTTTCGGCAGCTTTGCGATAACAGAGCTGAGATATTCATTAAAAATATTGCTGTGGGCATCTACAAAAGTTTCAAATCTGAACGCACCAGACATCTCATACACCTCCGACATTCTCTAATTCTTCCCTTATTATACTGCCCAAAAATCAGCAATACAAATGTGCAAATCAGATTATCGCTCTCGGTCTGTATTTTTTCTTTCGGGCTGTCCTTCGTTCTGCTCTGGCTCGGAGTCTAAAACAGGCGTGTCTTTTTCGTCAAGGTTAAGCTCGATATTAAGGGCGTTGAGCCTGTCGGTCTTTTCCTTCAGCTCGTCCTCATAGGCAAAAGGCTTCATTAGCTCCGCCTTTGCATTGGAAAGCTGTTCAATGACCTCGGATTTCTGCCGCTTCTCAATCTCCAGATTGGGAGCAATCTTTGAGAGCATATTTTCAATTCGGGTCAGATTGCCCAGAGCGTCAGTGCCTAACTCTACCTTATATCTGCCTGCCCCGCACAGGTTTAGGCAAAAATGGGCGTTTACGGTATCATAAAAAACCTCCATCTTGAAACCTCGGTAGCTGCCGATTTCCACGGGATTTGACAGCGGATTTTCCTTGCAGACTGCAAGAAGCATTTCGCCTGCGTCCGCTTTTTCCTGATAGGTCACTCCCTTTAAGGTCATGGGGCAGAACTTGTCCTCGCCCTGCGGCTTGTGCTGTTCGGCAAGTGCCGCATCCTTTTCATAAGCGGCAATGCGTTCCTCAAACTTCTTGATGGTCTGCGGATAGTATTGCAGCACCCTGTCCTCAAGGTCGTAATGCTCGGAAAGATAGCTCTGCTTCAATACTTTCAGCTTGGAAACCTGTATATCCAAATCCATTTTTTCCTTGAAACGCTCGTCGCCTGTGGCAAGCATTTTTACCTCTGCAAAAGATAAAGCCACCTCGTCCACATCTTCGGCGGAACGCACGGGGCTTTTGCTCGTCATTATCTGGGAGATAAATTTCTGCTTGCCCTCCACCAACTGGTAGAGGTATGCGTCAAAGGTCTGCTCCGTCACATAGCGGTAAACCTCCACCTCTGGGAACATATTACCCTGCCTTTCCAGACGACCTTGGCGTTGTTCCAAATCCGAAGGTCGCCACGGGCAGTCGAGATTATGGATGGCAATGAGCCTGTCCTGCACATTTGTACCCGCACCCATCTTCTGGGTAGAGCCGAACAGCACCCGCACCTCGCCACTCCGTACCTTTGCGAACAGCTCTTTTTTCTGTGCGTCGGTATTGGCTTCATGGATAAAACGCACCTGCTCGGCAGGGACGCCACGGGCGATGAGCTTCTCTCGAATGTCGTCATAAACATTAAAGCTGCCGTCATTTTTCGGTGTGCTAAGGTCGCAGAACAAGAGCTGTGCCGCCTTTGTGTCGGCGTGTTCCTCCCAGATGCGGTACATATTGTCCACGCAGGCGTTTACCTTGCTGTCTGGGTCGTCTGGCAGCATCGGGTCAATCATCCTCTGGTCAAGGGCAAGTTTCCGCCCGTCATTCGTGATTTTGAGCATATTGTCGATTTGCGGCTCGACCTCCCTTGCCCGTACTTTCTCGGCTCGTTTGGCAAGCCCCGCCACCATTTCACTCTGGATTTCGCTCGGCTTCGTCTTGATATTGTGGTAATTCACTTTCGGCACGGGGAGCTTTAACATATCGGCGGTCTGGATGTCCGCCACCTCTCGGAACATCTGCATCAGCTCTGGCAGGTTGTAAAACTTCGCAAACCTCGTCTTGGCTCGGTAATTCGTGCCTTCGGGTGCTAATTCCAGAGCCGTGACCGTTTCGCCAAAGGTGGAAGCCCAACTGTCAAAATGCTGTAACCCATGCCTTGCAAGGGTGTCGTACTGCAAGTACCTCTGGACGGAATACATCTCCACCATCGAGTTTGAGATAGGCGTACCCGTTGCGAAAACTGTGCCACGGCTGCCCGTGATTTCGTCCAGATAGCGGCATTTCATAAAGAGGTCGGAGCTTTTCTGGGCTTCGGTCTGGGCGATGCCGCCCACGTTCCGCATCTTCGTGTAAAGGTAAAGGTTCTTGTAAAAATGGCTCTCATCAATAAAGAGCCTGTCAACGCCCAACTGCTCAAAGTCAATGACCGTATCCTTCCTCTTGGTGTCGTTCAGTTTTTTCAGCTTCGCTTCAATGCCTTTGCGTGTCCTCATAAGCTGCTTGACCGTGTACTGCTCGCCGTGCGATTTCTGCACCTCGTCAATCCCCATCTCTATATCGGCAAGCTGTTTTTCAAGCTGCTCCCTCTGGCGTTCCACGCTCATCTGGATTTTCTCGAATTGAGAATGCCCGATAATCACGGCATCGTAATCGCCCGTGGCAATCCTGCCGCAGAACTTCTTGCGGTTTGCCGTTTCAAAATCCTGCTTCGTCGTCACAAGGATGTTGGCGGAAGGGTACAGCCGCAGGTACTCGGAAGCCCACTGCCCGACAAGGTGGTTCGGCACGACAAACATAGATTTCTGGCACAGCCCCAGACGCTTGCTTTCCTGTGCTGCGGCGACCATCTCAAAGGTCTTGCCCGCCCCCACCTTGTGGGCAAGGAGCGTGTTGCCGCCGTAAAGGATATGGGCAATCGCATTGACCTGATGGGGTCTTAGGGTAATCTCTGGGCTGATGCCGCCAAAAGTGATATGGCTTCCGTCATACTCACGGGGTCTGGTGCTGTTGAAGGTGTCGTTATAATAACGGACAAGGCGGTTTCTCCGTTCTGGGTCTTTCCAAATCCAGTCCTGAAACGCCTGCTTGATGACCTCCTGCTTTGCCTGTGCCGCCGTGGTTTCCTTATGGTTGAACACCGCCTTTTTATTGCCGTTCTCATCATACACATAGTCAAAGATACGGGTATCCTTTAAGTTCAGCGTGTCCTCGATAATGCGGTAGGCACTTGCCCTCTTTGTGCCGTAGGTGCTTTCCGCCTTGACATTCCCGTAATCGGAAGTCTTATTCTCAATAAACCATTCGCCGTTCATTGGCGTGTAGCGTACTTTCAGCCTGCCTGCCGCAAAGCTCGACGGGGTTAAAAGCTCCGTCATAAACCGCTGTATATCCTCCTGCGGTATCCAAGTCGCACCCAGACGGACAGAGATTTCAGCGGCACTCAAATCCTTCGGGATGACCTGCTTTAAGGCTTCCACATTCACAAGAAGCCCCGCATCCTGCTTCGCCGCTATCTCTGCGACCTTCAGCTTTTCCCGCACATTGCCCGACAGGTATTCGTCTGCCGTGACATACCGTGCAGGCTCGGAGTTTGGCACTTGGTAGATAATGCCCTGCAAATCCGCTATGATTTTCTCCTGCGGCTTGCGTGTGAGCTGTGCCATATAGGGCAAATCCACACGGGCTTTCTCCCCGATGGAGAGTGCCAACGCTTCGCTTGATGTTTCCACATAGTCAACCTGTCGGTGGGGCTTTATCGTCCGTTTCGTGAACATATCCGCCTTGCGTTTGAAGTTCCCTTCGTCGTCAAGCACCTCAAGGGAACATAGCAGGAAGTAGCTTTCATCAGCGGCAAAGGCAAGGTAATTCCCTCGGCTATTGATAAGCCCGTATTTCTCCGTGAACGCATCATACAGGCGGTTCAGGTTTTCCTGCTCGGTCTGTATCATTTCCTCTGGGTAATCGTAGGTCTGGTAATCAATCAGCTTCCTCACGCAGTCCCGTATCTCCAGAAGCCCCTTCACTCGGTTTGCCGCCGTCATGGATAGGGCGGCGGGGGTCATGCGGCTGTTTTCACGGAAATAAATCTGACCGTCCACCAGAGCATAAGAAAAATTCCTCACGCTTGGGTCGGCAGGGATGGAAAGCTCCTGCTCGTCGGAGATTTCGTCAATCTCATTCTCCGCTTCTTTGATTTCCCCGTCTATCCGCTGCATTGCTTTAGAAAGAAGCTCGGACAGCGGCACATCCCGATAGGCTTTGCAGGCAGGCTCAAGCTTCCCGAAGCGGGTGCTTTCCAGTTTCATCTCGCCCAAAACCATCTCTGGGTGGGACACAAAATAGCTGTTCATCGTGACGCCGTTTTCATCTGTGTCAAGGTGTACCCAGTCTGGCTCTATATCTATCACACGGTCACGCTTCTGCAAAATAAGGATGTCGCTCGTGACCTCCGTGCCTGCATTTGCCTTAAAGGTATTGTCGGGAAGCCTGACTGCGCCTAACAGCTCGGCTCTCTGGGCGATATACTTCCGCACCTCTGGGCTTGCCTTATCCATTGTGCCTTTTGAGGTAATGAACATCACAACGCCGCCCGTGCGTACCTTGTCCAGAGCCTTTGCGAAAAAGTAGTCGTGTATGAGGAACTTCTGGGCATTGTAGCGGCTGTCCTCTACCTTAAACTCGCCAAACGGCACATTGCCAAGCACCACGTCAAAATGATTGTCGGGGAGCTTCGTGTCCTCAAACCCCTCAATGGCAATGCTCGCTTTCTGGTAGAGCTGCTTTGCAATCCTGCCCGATAACGGGTCAATCTCAATGCCGTGCAGCTTTGCTTTCCCCATGCTTTCGGGGAGCAGACCGAAAAAATTGCCTGTGGCACAGCACGGCTCTAACACGTTGCCCTGCTTAAATCCCAGACGGTCAAGTGCTTCATACATCGCCTTGATGACAACGGGCGGCGTATAAAATGCCGTGAGGGTGGATTCCATAGCGGCATGGTATTCTTCATCGGAAAGTACGGATTTCAACTCTTTATATTCATTCGCCCACGCTGCGTTGTTCGTATCAAATGCCATTGAAAGCCCGCCCCAACCAACATACTTTGATAAAGTTTCCTGTTCTTCGGGCGTGGCAAGGCGGTTTTCTATCTGAAGGTCATGGAGAAGCCTGATTGCCGCCATGTTGTTTTGGAACTTTTCTTTTGCACCGCCAACGCCTAACGCATCATCGGTAATGCGGTAATTCCTGCGTTCTTCAGAATGGGCAGGGGGTTCCTTGTCCTGTGTCTTTTCTGGCTCGCCAAAACGGATTTTTTCAACCACGATGTCATAGGGAAGCCCGTTCTCCACGGCAGGGTATTCCGCCACGGTTTCCGTAACAGGCTCTGCGGCGGCTTCTACTTTTTCTTCGGGCGGTAATTCCTTTTCCGCCTGCTGTTCCAGAAGCCTGCGGATATAGCTGATTTTCTCCACACGGTTTATCGGGAAGCCCACGTTATTCTGGAACGTGATGTCACGCAGCGACACATCGCCGCTGATTTCTCCCACGCTCTCAATGAGGTAGCTGCGGTTATCAATCGTGATTTTCCTGCCGATAAGGTCAGAATTATCCTGCTTTTCAGCCGTTTCGGATGGGGCAGGTTCTCCGTTTTGCTCGGTTTCATACTCGGCACTATTTAAGGTGTCGGCGTATTCCTGTGCTTTTTCCTCGGCAGGCACAAACCATTCCTTTTCAAAGGACATTATCTCGGTAAGGAGTGTTTCGTCCTCTGGGGTCAGCTCGGTATGCTGCATAAGGAACGGCACGAATACATCACGCCCCCAATGCAGGCTCTCCATCTTTTCTCGGTAGTAATCCTCGCCCTCTTTCTTCCACTCTGGGATAAACGGGCAGGCAGGGGAGAGGGAGTAGTCATAAAAATTTTTGATATGGGCAATCAAATCGCCCTCGCCGTCCCCAATGTCAAACCGTCCCTCATAGGTGTGTTCCTCGCCGCCGATAACGGCGGAGATTTCAAAGTCGGTCTTTTTGTACCAACCAACGCCCTTACTCTTATCCAGTCTTTCACGGTGCTGCTTTTCGTCCAGAACGCCAAGAAGCCTGTTTCCAAGGGCGAAGCTCAAATCGGTAAAGCGGTCATTCAAGTCCCTGTCATAAAAGGCAGGATGCTCGGAGAAGTCAATCGAAAGCCTGATGCTGTCTGGCTTTTCCTCGGCGGGTACTTCCTTTTTCTGGCTCTCTGTCACGATGACCTTCAGATGGTCGTTGGCAGGGTTTTCCTTTAACTTTTCCTCAAAATCGGCTCGGCTGAACTCTTTGCCGAACAGTGGGAACTCTGGGTTACGCAGGGACACGGCGTTTTCATCAAAGTCCGAAACCTCATATTTATCCGCCCCGATATACACGACATCGCCCTCGTGATAGAGGTAGCGGAGCGGGTGCAGCTCTCGTAATTCCTGTGAAAAACGCCACGCATTGCTACGGCTGTAAACATCGGTTGTTTTGCCCTGCACCAGAGAGAGGAAGTCCACAAGCTGCTGAACAGTGGCAGGGTCTGAGAGCTGCCCTTCCATTTCCCCTGCGGTCACATCGGAAAGGTCGGTGCGTCCCACTTCGGAAAGCAGACCTTTCTCATAACCGTCCAAGTCACGGATAAAATCGGACAGACGCAAAGAGAGCGTATCCCGCTTGTCGGCAGGCTGCAAATCCCGATGGGCATCAATAAAACGCTGCCTTGCCATTTTCCTCTGGGTGTCGATTTCATACTGCGGTGCTTCAATGCTTTCCAGATACTCAGCGTAATGGTCTTTCTCTTTGGCATTCAGATAGCGGTCATCCTTTATCAGCTCACGCAGACGCTTCTCCACCTTCGACCAACTGAGCCGCAGGTCGGGGTTGGTATAGGAGCCTTCCTTTTCAATGCCGATGCCTTTGCCATCGTGCCATTCGCCGCCCCTTGTTCCGTCTGGATAATCGTGTGTACCGCCACCGCTGCCATATTCCTTTTTAAGAAAAGCAATATTGCTTTTGCTGTCCTCGTGCTTTTGGAACTGGCGGTAGATGCGGTATTTGCCATCTTCAAAGCCGCTCCCCCTTACCAGAACGGAGTCAATATCCTCCTGTGAAACGGAAAAAGCAGAGGATTTTTCGTCCTCTGCTTCCGCTATCATTTCCATCTGTTCCTCTACTGTCGGGAGATTTGCCCTTATTTCTTCCTCGTTTGCAACGCTGCCCTGCCCATCAGCGGCAGGCTCTGGCTCTGCTAATTGAAGATTAGCTCGTTCAGGATTACTTCCTCCGCTTGGCTGCGGATGTTGTTCATCAGCCCTACCCACTGCATCGGTGCTTTCTCTTTGAGTTCCTCCGTCACTCCCTGCTCCTTGCAGAGCTGCTTCGTCAGAAGCTCCAACCTCTGCAATGCCGCCTGCTCGGTCTGGTGCAGGTGTTCGTTCAGCCTGCCCGACGTCAGCAGGTTGAGGTAGGTCACTCTCTTGTGCTGCTCCAGATAATCCCTGTGCATCATAGCGTACCTGCCAAGAGGAATTTCTGGCTCTGTCGGTAATGTGAGGTCGGGAATAAGGTAATCCCCCTGTCTGCTGTAAGTGATTCCGCTCATTATTATCGCTCCTTTCGGTTGGTGTCCTGTCTACATCATAACGGCTCTGGGGCTGCTGTGCAAAGGTGCGGTTTTGGTTTTTCTCCGCCATTTGCACATTTCGGATGGAGAAAGAGATTTCCCTGAGTGCCATTTCCGCAATGTCGCTTGTGGCGATGCCGATGGCGTTTAAGGTGGCAGGGGTATTGAAATCCGTAATCCCTGCAAAATCCTCACGCTCAAAGTATCCCTCCGTATCCAGACCGCAGCGGCTCATCAGCATGAAAGCCACGCTGTTTACGGCAAGCCGCCTGTAAATGACTTCGATATTATAGCCGTCCAGTTCCTCTAAAAAGCTGCCTTTCACACAGCCTTTCAACTGCTCCGCATAATCGGGCAGGTTGTCCTCCACGGCGTTCTCCGCCGTTTCCATTAAAACAGAAGCAAGGTCGCTCCCTTTCGTTTCCCCGAACCTGTCCGACAGCCGTTCCATGACAGCCTGCTCGTACCGCCTTTCCATCTGCCATATCGGGACGGGGCGGCTTCCATAGTAGCCCTCATGGGTGTCGGATATATCAAAATAATATTTCAGGGTGTTCCTGCGTCCTTTCGGGTCAAAGACCGCAATCCCCCTGCTGTCCTTGTTTACCCAACGCTTAAACTGCCTGTTCCAAGTTTCAAGCCCTGCAACGGCAACAGCATCGGGGCGTTGGGCATATATGAGAAGCTGCTCGTCAAAGCGGCACTTGTAATTGCGGCAGGCTGACGACAAAAAGTTCTGCCACGCCTGCGGGTTTCCCGTGACCGCCTTTCCCGTCCGCCGATACAGCTCCGTGATTAGCTGGTACTTTGCAGCCATCCTTTTTGCACCTCCTTATCGCTCCATATCCCTGTTTTTGTGTTTCCTGTCATATTCCCCGCACCTTGCGGAGATTTCCTCATACATCCTGTTCCGCATTTCACGCTCATAGGCTCGGTATTCCTTTGCCTTTTCGGTAGGCTTATACCATACGCTTTTTTTATCCGCTTCCTCCATGCTTTCGTAACGGTCATCAATCTGGTCGCTGTACCGCCTGTAAATGGCATGGGCTTCGGGTGCGTCCTTTGCATAGCGGTAACGCTCAAGGCTCTTATGAGAGCCACGAAGCTCCGCATACTCATAGAGCATACGGATGACCTCACGGTCAAGCCCTTTCTGCCCCTCGGCGGCATAAACCTCCGAAAGCCCTTTGCAACGCCACGAATGAAACGGGGCGGTGTCGTTGGAGCTGTGGGAAGATACATACACGCCGTCTTTCTTTACGGTGATTCGGTTGATAAGCTCGGTACTCACTTCTTACCACCGCCCGACAAAACAATCTGTTCCATAAATATATCAATCCTCCTGTCATTTCAGCCCCCGCCGTTAGGCAGGGGCATAGCTGATTTTATTCCGTTCCATTTTCCCTGCGAACTCCGCCAGAGAATGCCTTACACCGTCAATCTCCGCATGGGCTTCGTCTACATAACGGCAGAGGGCAAAATTATCGTCCCCGTTCCCATAAAACAGGCGTAGGAAACCGCCGTCGGGAACGGAGAAAAGTGCCTTGCCCCTGCTGTCGGTAAATTGTATCTCTTTTGCTTTGTTCATTCTGCACCTCCGCCCAGAAACGTAATGACCTTGTTCGCCTTGATGCTTTTTTGCAGGTCATTGATAATGCCGATTTCCGCTACCGTGATGCCCTGCATGGAGAGAATGTCGTCCATTGTCATAGCTGCAATGGCTTTCTCCTCGGTAAAGCCCGCTTCAAAGACCTTGTTTAACACTCTGACCGCTTTCTGGTTTACAGCCATGTTTCAATCCTCCTATCGTTCATACTCTTTCTTTTTCGGGGCTTTCGCCGCCTGCGGCGGTTCTTCTGGCTTCGGCTCATAGGTGTGTCCGTTTTTCCCCATACGTTCAGCAAATTCGCAGATATGGTAGAGATTGCTGCCCACCTCGGTGTGGTACTCGTCAATATAGCGGCAGGGCTTCTCTGCTTTTTCGCCCCAATCATAAGTGATGATGATTTTGCCGCCGTCTGGGATACGGAACAGCTCTTTATAATGAGGGTCTATAAAGCGGATGCCCTGTCCTGCTCTGGAAATGTGCTTATCAAGCCATTCCTTCACATAGCAGTAACAGTAGAAATTATAGTCGCCCCTTGTAGGATTGCAGCGGAGCAGGAAAGCATGTTTATCTGTATCCACACGGAAACCATACTCTGTACAATAGCTGTCCTTAAAAGCACTTTCGGGATTCGCCCTTGCAAAAGCCGCCATATCATAGCGGTTATGCAGAAGCCCCTTATCTTCACGCAGGGCATTGATTACATCATCAAGCCCTGACTTAAATTCATCGGTTTTCCATTGTTCCCTTGTGTCAAACCAAGTGGTATAAAAGCCATACCCAGAATGGGCAAAATCGCCACGCAGATGCCCGATGCACCCCGTCTGCCCCTCAAGCTGCATACTCTGGGCATAGGTGTATTTCTGTTCTTCGGGCGTTAAAGGTCGTATCTCCATCAGCGTTCCTCCCTGCTTTTTGATTTTTTCTCCTTTTCCTCCGTCTGGATTTTCGCAAGGGCTTCCTTCGCCCAATCGGGCATTTTCTCTGGCTTGATTTCGCCAAGCACATCGTACCTTTCCCATCTGGCGTGTTTTCCGTCCGCAAGGCAGGTTCCGAACACCGCCTGCCCTCTGCCGCCCCTTGCACCGTTACCTCCGTCCGCCAAAACGAGCTGATAAGCGGAATGTCGGTATTCATAACGGTTGACTTCGGCATTGATGACTACCACTTTTCCCACGATATTTTTATTCCTGTCATCTGGAATGCAGTCATCTATGGTAAACGGCGTCATATCAAACTTGAATTGTTCCTGCTCGGCTCTCACAAGCCCTATCTGCTCCTGCACCCTGTCTGTGAAAATCTGCATGGCTTCCAGATAATCATCAGAGCCTACCGCATCCGTCACCCATTCTGCGGACAATGGATTATCATAAGTGCAATAGCAAACTAAAAAGGGATATTCCTCTTTTAAATCCACGCCGAACACCACTTCCTTTTTTCCGATATGGATGCTCTGCGTGACCTCATAAGAGCCAATCATCCGTTTTTCTTCATTCTCCATTCGGCTGCTCCTTTCTTTCCTTTTTCTCCTTCTGCTCATCTAAAATCTTTTGGATACAGACATCACAGAAGATAACCGACCTGTCCTTATATCGGGGATAGGGGCAGGTCGTACAGTCATATTTCTTCTGGCTACCGCTCATAAGCATCCCTGCCTTTTGGTTTTGGGGCAGGCGTTTTATTGTACGGCATTTCACACTCCGACTGGTAGCGTTCGTTCAGCTTCTCCCTTGCGGCTTCAAGGGTATTGCAGTAGCAGCCCCAATAGTAATTGTCGCCGCCCTTGCAGTACCAACACACATAAGGGTTCGGGGCTTTCGGGTTATGACCGATGACTAATTCCGTACCCCCGATGGTACAGCCCTCTATGATTTCATAGCCCTGATTGATACGTTTTTCCTGTTCCATAAACACCTCTCATTCTTTGGCATATTTCCGATATGCCTTTTCGCCTGTCGCCCGCAGCTTCTGCACGGGGCGGCTTCCTAAAAGCTCTGGGTGGGTCGCCTGCAGCTTCCGCCTTGTCCTGCTCACACTCTCAAAGCTCGGCAGACCGAGGTATTTGTGCTGCGTCATTATCTCCGCAAGGGGCATCGCCCCCGCATCCTTTAAACAGACATTGCAGAGAGCAAGGTAAAGCACCATGTCGTCGTTTCGGGCGTCCCCGTTCTTCTCCAGAATAGCTTTTACTTTCTTTTCAATTGTTTTCAGATTCCTCATATCTTCCTCCAGAAACAGAAAGAGGGCGGCATCTTTCAGCCGCCCCGTTCCTGCAAAATCGGGTCACTTATTCTTTCGGTTACGGATATTCAGCCAGAGTGCCGCACCGCCGATAAACACGACAAGCACAATGGCAATGATTGTTTTCGCATCCATCCCTTAATCCTCCTTTTTCTTTCTGCCCTTAAATGCGGCAAATCCAAGAACGCCTGCACCGATGACGCAGGCTGCCGCAAGCCCGCCCCAGAGGGCAGGGTTGAAGTCGTCGCCTGTTTTCGGGGTGTCACGCAGCTCATTGTGCATCGTCACGGTCACGGTTTCGTCCGTCTTAACCGTCACTTTCTGGTCGGCAGGCAGGATATAGCCAGAGGAAGCCTTGTCACTTACCTCGGATACGGTGTATTCCCCAATACGCAGACCATCAATGACGATTTCGCCGTTCTTGTCGGTCTTAAAGGTCTGGTCATACCCGTTGTTTCCGATAACACGGAAAGAGAAGCCCTCCACCTTGCCGTCAGAAGAAGTCTTGACGATTTTAAGTGAGCCTTTCTGTGCTTCATTTAAGAAGCCTTTGCCCGCTTCATTCTCTACCTGATAGGTCTTTCCATCTTCCTCAACGGATACGGGATAGACATTCTCATCAAGCACGAAGCCTGTCGGGGCTTTCGTTTCCTTTACCAGATAGTTTCCGTAAAGCAGCTCCTTCATCTGGTAAACGCCGATTTCCACCTCGCCCATCTCGCCGAGCAGCTCGTCGTCCTTATCCAGTTTGCCATCGCCGTTGGTATCTTTATAAACCTCGAATACCGCACCTGTGAGCTTGTTCTCTGGGTAGTCCTTGTCTACCTTTGTCAGTTCAATGTTTCCACGGATATAGCGGTTGACAAGCCCGATTTCCACAACCTCGTCCACCTTGCCGACAGTCACGGCGATTTCCTCATCGGAGAGTACAAAACCTTTCGGGCTTTCAATCTCACGGACAATCCATGTGCCATACGGGACTTTCCCAAAAGAAAAACTGCCATCGTCTTTGGATGTGGCAGTTGCAATGGCATTTTCCTTTGTAAACTCTTTTGTATCCGTCTTAAAGATGCCGATGACAGCACCGCCCAGAGCCTTCCCGTCCTCGTCGGACTTCTTACCGCTTACAGAGCCGTAAATGATGTCGTTTGTGATAGCTTCGCCCTCATTGGCTGTGATTTTCACGGTGGCGGTGTCCTGACCTGCATATTCAAAATTTACAGGGTATTTCGTGTCGCTGACAAGATAAGCGGCGTTGGTGTTGATTTCCTGCACATAGTAATTTCCAATCGGCAGGTCGCTGATTGCCTTCCCATGACCATTTTCGTCAAGGAAGATAACCTCAATCAGACCATCGGCAGGGATGACCGTGCCGTCTGCGGCGGTCAAGTCCTCTGCGGCATACAAGCCAAAGGTAACATCAAAGATTTCGCCGTTTGTGCCGATGCCGTAGGCTTCGTCTGTTTCAAGGCTCTTTACAAGGTCGATTTCCACACGCTGACGCTCATTGACAAAGCCTGTGGCGGTTTCCGTCACTTCGATTTCCTGTCCCGCATACACAAGCTCTACGGAGTGGGTTTCATCATTCAGCACCATTCCATACGGGGCTGTGGTTTCTTTGACCTCATACTTGCCCAGATACAGCTCTTTGGACTTCGCCGTGCCGTCTTTTCCTGTGGTTACAGTATCCACGACCTCGCCTTTTTTCGCTCTGACTGTCCCGTCCAGAGTCACAATATCCTCGGCTGCGGTAATCTCATAGACCGCACCCTCCAAGCCGCTGACGGAGAAAATCGGCTGATACAAGCCTTTGTCGCCTGCCACGGTGGAAAATACCTCGCCAGATTTGGTTACGGTAATTGTGCCTTTCTGTGCCATGTTGGAGCGTACTACCTCAATGAGCGTGATGCCGCTTTCCTCCTCGGAGTTCTCCTGCACCACATCAAAATAAACTGGCTCGGAATTTAACACATAGCCATACGGGGCTTGCACTTCCACAAGGGAATAGCCCTTGCCGTATTCAAGGGTCTGCGGCGTGATAAGCTCGCCGTCCGCTGTTGTATAAAACGTGTCAATGGTCGTCACTTCTGGATAAGTGAAGGTCATTGTTACAAGATTTCCGTTCGGGTCGTAAATCTGGAAGCCTGCCCCTGCATACGGGATGGTGTTGCCTGTTTCCGCATCCTTTTTTACCACCTTGATATAGCTCTCAAAGTTAGCGTTGTTGATAAGGTAACGGTAGGTCTGACCGTCGGAATTGATAAATACATCAAACGGCTTCATCAGCTCACGCCCCTCCCATCCAGAGGTCTGCTTCACGGTGTAAATGCCATACGGCATATCCTTACTCTGGGCAAAGCCGTTTTCATCGCAGGTGAGGATGTCACGCTCGGTTTCCTTTGCGTCCCCGTAGCTGCCTGCGGATTTTAGGAATACCTCAAATACCGCACCTTCTTCGGGTGTTTCAATCTGCGTCTCGCCGTCGTCGGTGTGCTTGATGATGGCGATATTGCCCTTGATGACCTGCTCATTCACATCATTTGCGGCAGAATTATATTCCACGGTATAGAGCTTCGGTTCTGCCCCTACATGGTGTACGGTTTCATCAAGCAAATATCCCTCGGACGGGCTGATTTCACGGACAGACCAGTCATCGTCGCAAATATAATATTTGGTCGTAAACTGCCCGTTTTCATCAGTCGTGTAGGTGTCAACCAGTTCCTCGCCCTTGTAAATGCCGTAGACCGCACCTGCAAGGGTGGCGTCGCCCTGCGGCGTACTTCCTGTTTCCACATCCGTCTTTGTGACGGTCACGTTAAACTTCTTCAATACGTTGTGGAAGCTGCGGTTTGTGACCTTCTTCCATTCAATCGGGGCGGTCTGGGATGCAGGGACGACATAACGGATAGCCGTATCCACTTCCTCAAGCACATACGGGGTGTCGCCGCTGATAAGGACATCCTCAAACTTTGCCAGACCATTTTTATCCGTCACGGCGTATTCGTCCACGGGCAGACCGCTGAGCGACGTTCCGTAAAGGTGGAATTTCACGCCCTCCACAAGATTGTCCTCGGAAGTCTTGATGACCTCCAGACTGCCACGCTTTAGGACGTTGTTGAAATTAACCGTAGTGGTCTTGCCGCCAATCAGCGTGACCGTCTGGGTCTGCTGCGGCTCGTAACGGTCAAGGGACTGCTCGGTAATCGTATAAGTGGCGGGGAATAAGCCCTCCACGGTCAGGTTTCCGTTTTTGTCTGTCTTGACTGTCTTATCGAAGTTATCTCCTTTGATGCGGAAGGAAATGCCCTCCACAACGCCGTCCTCGGAAGTCTTTTTGAGAGCAATCGTGCCTGTCGGCGTTTCAATATTGATATACGCCTTTACACTGTCGGCATTCTCGACGCCCGTAATCAAGTCCTGCAAGTTCGGGTCGCCATAGGCAATGAGCTTGGCGGAGCTGCTGACCTTTGGCACATCGTTCCTTGTTGCAGAGATACGGACAGTTCCGCTTACCGCCTTTTTGGAACTGATAGTCAGCTTGTTCCCTGACTTCGACACGCTCACATTGGAATCGGAACTTGTAAAGGCATAATCGGACAGCACGCCGTTTTTATCCGTCAATGTGATGCTATATTTCCCGTCCTTATAGGCAAGCTCCTTTGTGATGTCATTTTTACCGCCCGACATAAAGCTCGGAATGGTGTTATGCTCTGTCAGCATGGAAACAATCTGGTCATAAGCCGCCCTCGCACCGCTGTTGGCATAATTTGAGCCAAAATGCAGGCTGTAAACCGTCTTGCTCGTCTGCTTATAGGAGCCTGTGGCTTCACGGCATCCCGTGACGAACTCCCACACAAGGGTCTGCGTGGCAAGCCATTTCTCATCATCGCTGCCAGATAAATTACCTTTGTTTCCCTGATACCCATAGAGCAGGGCAAGCCCCACCGCCTTTTTCTGGTTTGCAGAAAGGGCGTTCCATGTGTCGGAAGATGCCTTTTTCAACGTGTTCCCCGTTTTCAGCGGAACACCCGGCTGAATACAGAACGCATCCTCGCCGTCCACATACATACGGTACTTGTATTCGCCCGTGCCTCCTGCGGTATAGCCGCCGATACTGGCACTCGAATTGTACCGCATGGCGTTCCCGCTGCTGTCATAGGTGTGGGTGAAGCTGATTGTGCCGATGTCGCCTGCGGCAAACGCCGTAGTCGCAGGCATCACGGACAAAGCCGTGACTGCCGCCAACGCAAGGGCAGCGGCTCTTTGAAATAATTTACGAATTTTCATCGCTTACCTCCTGTTATTGTTGATTTGATAAAAGCTGTTTTACTGACTGAAAAAGCCGCCCATCTGGACGGCTTAAACATTTCTTTTTCTCGGTTAGTTACTGGCTGTATAAGGGGGGAGAGGTGTGGAGAGGGGGAAACTCAAAAAAACCATTCCTCCAGAGGGCAGACTTCTCCCCAAGTGTGCGGCTTACCTTTCGTGAGCCTTGTTCCGCTGTAAATGGCGGTTGTAGAACTCCAACGCCTTTACAACAAAATCCGCTTCCTGCCCTCTGGGTACGGACTTCGGGATGAGCTTGGTTATCCTCTCGTCACGGAAGGCAGGCTTTTCCTTCTGGTTGGGCTTTTCCTCCTCCATGATGGAGCTGATAACCTCGTCCGTGAGTTTCCCGTCCTGCATAAACTTCTTCATTTTGATTGCCTGTGCGAGTGACGGGGTAGCGTCGTTGTAGCTCATGGCTTCAAGCAGGGTGTATTGCTGTTCCTCGGAAAGATAGGAAATCTCCACCGCAGGGCGGAAAGCAATCTGCCTGTCGTCTACCATTTGCAGAATTTCGGGTACAAGCTCTGTTAGACGGATATAGCGGCGTATTTGGTCTTTACTTTCCCCTACAAGCTCGCCTAACTCGGCATCGGAACGACCACTTTGCAACTTAGTCGCCATTGGCGACGAAGTTAAATCACTCCTCTGTCCTTGCCGTTTCATTGCTTCTAACCGCATCTTATAGGCAAAGGCTTTCTCACTCGGCAGAATGACAGACCTCTGCAAGTTGCTCTCCACCATGACAATAATCGCTTCGTCACGGGTCAGCTCCTTCACTTCGCATTTCAGCGTTTCAAGCCCTGCAAGCTCGCAAGCCTTTTTCCTCCTGTGTCCGCTGATAAGCTCATACCGCCCGTCCTCTTTCAGACGGACAGTAGCAGGGGTCATTACGCCATTCCGCTTTACGCTCTCGACAAGCTGTTCCATATCCTCATTCATTAACACCTTGAACGGGTGGTCTGGAAACTCGTCAATCTCTGAAATAGGAATGTCCCGTATTTTGCTTAACGCCGCTTCCTCACGGCTCTCGTCCGTCTGGAAAAGGTCATCGTATGCGGTCAGCTCGATTTTGCTTCCTCTGCTTCTCGCCAAGCTCTGCCACCTCCTTTGCGAACTGTTCATAGGCTGCGGCAACCTTGCCGCCTTTGTCATAGGCAAATATGCTTTTGCCCTCTGCGGTAGCTTCAACCGCACGGATGGAATGGGGTATCTCGCTGTCAAAGACTTTGATTTTCTGTCCGTATGCACTCTTTACCGTAGCGGTAATCTCCTTAGAGATATTCGTGCGGGGCATTACCATCGTCATTAAGATACCATCAATCCGCAGCTTGGGGTTTATCTGCCGCCTGACCATTGACACGGAGCGAAGCAACAGCTCTAAGCCTTTCGCAGAAAGATAGTGGGGCTGTGTCGGGATAACCACGCTGTCAGCCGCCACAAGTGCATTGATGGTAATCATGCCCAAACTCGGCATACAGTCGATAAGCACATAGTCGTAATTCTTTTTGACCGCATTTACATAGGTCTTTAGGACACGCTCACGGCTCATGGCATTGATTAGCCTTACCTCGAAGCCCGACAGCTCAATGTTGGACGGTAACAGGTCAACGCCCTCGCTGTTGCGGATAATCCCCTGCGAAACATCAGGCGGCTTGTCGTCGATGATGTCCTGCATAATGGTGGGGAGCGTGACGGGGATGTCGTCTGGTCGGTTATAGCCCAGAGCCATTGTGAGGTTTGCCTGTGCGTCCGCATCAATGAGCAGCACCTTAGAGCCTTGCCTTGCCAGACCTACACCCAAGTTGACCGCCGTTGTGGTCTTTCCAACACCGCCTTTCTGGTTCGTCAGAGCAATCACTTTGCAATTTGACATAGATGCGTCCTCCTTTCGCATAAATTTAGCCGCTTTGTCAAAGGCGGCTATGTAACAGTACCAGAGAACGCAAAAAAGCCGACTGGCTTGTACCAATCGGCTATGTAATCTCTATCTTTCCATATTCAGTTTTTAATTCTTGCACAGGGCTTGCCGCACCTGCTCTATATCCCATTTCTCTGGAAACAGGACTGCCATAATGCGGAACGCATCATAAAGCCCTGCCACATAAGAACAGTTGGAATAATCTATGTTCTGACTGTCCCTGCAATCCAGAAGATGGTTGCATATCTGCCGCTGTTTCTCCGTCAAATCAAGTCGGATATAGCTTTGCTCCGCACAGCCCTCCGCATTGCTTTCCTGCTGAAAATCCATGTCTGACTGCAAAAGCTGATATACGGAGTTTTCCTTCAGATTTTCCAATGCTAATGTTACCAACTTTTCAAACTCCATGCCTCACGACCTCCCCTTAACCTGCCACAACCTTTAATTTCTTAATGGGAGCATTGCTGACCTTGAAGATAAGCTCGTCAACAGGGTCGGTATATCTGCCTTGCTGTATGAGCTGATTTTTCAGCTCGACAAGGCTATGTAACAGGATTGTCCTCTCTTGGCTGTTTACATACAAATGATTCAGTTTCTCCCTCATAATTGCCACCGTCCTTTTTTGCTTTCATTATATAAGGAAATGGCAGTCGGCTCAAATATGCAAAATCGGGGCAAAAAAATAAGCGTACCACTATCTCTAATGATACGCTTATGATTATTTAGATATAAACATCAACAGTCAAATCTTCCCATTGATTTTTTCTAAGATAGCCACCACTTGCTTTTCGGAAAGCCTGTGCTTCCTCAAAACTTATGGTAAAAGTCCAAAATGGTTTTCGCCTATCTTTGTGATATAGCCGCCTGTGCTGCTGCCAATCTTGCAATCGGCACACGGAACGGTGAACAGGATACATAATCCAAACCAATCTTATGGCAGAACTCTACAGAGCTTGGATCTCCACCGTGCTCGCCACAGATACCGATATGAAGCTTCGGATTAGAAGGTCTGCCTAACTTAAGAGCAGTCTCCATAAGCTTACCAACACCTGTCTGGTCAAGCTTCGCAAACGGATCATTCTCATAAATCTTAGCATCATAGTATCCTTCCAGGAACTTACCAGCATCGTCACGTGAGAATCCAAAGGTCATCTGCGTCAGGTCATTGGTACCGAAGCAGAAGAAGTCAGCTTCCTTCGCAATCTCGTCCGCTGTAAGGGCTGCTCTTGGAATCTCAATCATAGTTCCAACTTCATATTCAAGAGCTATACCTGCTGCCGCAATCTCTGCGTCTGCTGTCTCAACAACAAACTTCTTCACATACTTAAGCTCTTTGATATCACCAATCAACGGAATCATAATCTCCGGCTTAACTGCCCAGTCTGGATGAGCCTTCTTCACATTAATCGCTGCGCGAATAACAGCCTTTGTCTGCATCTTCGCAATCTCAGGATAGGTAACCGCAAGACGGCATCCACGATGTCCCATCATTGGGTTAAACTCATGGAGAGAGTCAATCAGAGTCTTAATCTGCTCTACAGTCTTGCCCTGAGCGTCAGCCAGCTTCTTAATGTCCTCTTCCTCAGTAGGAACGAACTCATGAAGCGGAGGATCAAGGAAACGAATCGTAACCGGATTACCCTCCAGAGCTGTATAAAGAGCCTCGAAGTCACCCTGCTGATATGGCAGAATCTTCTCAAGAGCTGCTTCTCTTTCCTCTACTGTATCAGAACAGATCATCTCACGGAATGCCGCAATTCTGTCCTCCTCAAAGAACATATGCTCTGTACGGCAAAGACCGATACCTTCTGCGCCAAGCTCAACAGCCTTCTTAGCGTCTGACGGTGTATCTGCATTAGTACGAACTTTTAACCTTCTGTACTTGTCCGCCCATGCCATAATTCTTCCGAACTCTCCGGCAATCTGAGCGTCAACGGTAGGAATAACTCCGTCATAGATGTTACCTGTTGTACCATCGATAGAGATTGCGTCTCCCTCATGGAATTCCTTTCCTGCCAGTGTAAACTTCTTATTCTCCTCATCCATAGCAATATCGCCGCATCCAGATACACAGCATGTACCCATTCCACGGGCAACAACGGCTGCGTGGCTTGTCATACCGCCGCGGACAGTCAGGATACCCTGAGAAGACTTCATACCAGTGATGTCCTCTGGGGATGTCTCAAGACGAACAAGAACAACCTTCTCTCCTCTTGCATGCCACTCTACTGCATCCTCTGCTGTAAATACAATCTTACCACATGCAGCTCCAGGAGATGCTCCAAGACCTTTGCCCATCGGTGTGGCAGCCTTCAGAGCAGCAGTATCAAACTGAGGATGAAGCAGAGTATCTAAGTTACGCGGGTCAATCATGGCAACAGCTTCTTCCTCTGTCCTCATACCTTCGTCTACAAGGTCGCATGCAATCTTAAGGGCAGCCTGAGCTGTTCTCTTACCATTACGTGTCTGCAGCATATAAAGCTTGCCGTGCTCTACCGTAAACTCCATGTCCTGCATATCTCTGTAGTGCTTCTCAAGAGTCTCGCATACCTTCTTAAACTGAACAAATGCTTCTGGGAATTTCTGCTCCATCTCGGAAATGTGCATCGGTGTACGTACACCTGCAACCACGTCCTCGCCCTGTGCGTTCGTCAGGAACTCACCGAACAGACCGTTCTCTCCTGTGGCCGGATCACGGGTAAATGCAACGCCTGTACCACAGTCGTCACCCATGTTACCAAATGCCATGGACTGTACGTTTACAGCAGTTCCCCATGAATATGGGATATCGTTGTCACGACGGTATACATTCGCTCTTGGGTTGTCCCATGAACGGAATACAGCCTTAATAGCGCCCATTAACTGCTCCTTCGGGTCAGACGGGAAATCATGTCCGATCTTCTCCTTATATTCTGCTTTGAACTGTCCTGCAAGGCTCTTGAGATCCTCAGCCGTAAGCTCAACATCCTGCTTAACGCCCTTCTCGTTTTTCATCTTGTCAATCAGTTCTTCAAAATATTTCTTACCAACCTCCATAACTACGTCTGAGTACATCTGGATAAATCTTCTGTAGCAGTCCCATGCCCAACGCGGGTTGCCGGACTTCTCAGCAAGTGTCTCCACAACATCTTCATTCAGACCAAGGTTCAGGATGGTATCCATCATACCTGGCATGGATGCTCTTGCACCGGAACGAACGGAAACAAGAAGCGGATTCTCTTTGTCACCGAATTTCTTCTCTGTAATGGCTTCCATCTTCGTAACGGCTTCCATGATCTGCTCCATGATCTCGTCATTGATCTTTCTGCCGTCCTCATAATACTGTGTACATGCCTCTGTCGTAATTGTGAAGCCCTGCGGTACCGGAAGGCCCAAGCTTGTCATCTCAGCAAGGTTCGCACCTTTACCACCAAGAAGGTTTCTCATGGTTGCATTACCTTCTGTGAACATATAAACCCATTTTGCCATTTGTCATGACCTCCTAAAAACTATATATTTTTCTAAGTCGCACATAATATTTTACTGGTTTTACCAGTATTCGTCAAGTATTTCCAATTAGTTTCCAGACGGAATTTCATACATCTTTATATTTTCCCTTTGTCTTTGCAAATTCCCGCGTATCCTCATAACTGTCGTATAGGCACTCTCTAATAATGTCTTCTGTCAGCATCCGCCTCCTGCTCATTTCTCTGACAGCCGAGAACCGACAGCATGAGCACAGGGTATTCTCATAGATATACGGCAGAAGCTCTTTAGGCAAATGTTTTGAGCCGCCCCGCTTAAACATGTCAAGGATTGCCATAAACGGCCCGTGCCATGAAATGTTTTCTTTATAAGTGACCGGAAGGGATGTTACCAGAGAAACTAAGATGTCATGATCTTCCTTTTGATAGTTATTGGCAAGCAGACAGATAACATCCTCTGTACGTTCTTTTCTATCCAAAAGCTCTATTGCATAATCGTGAACCTTTTTATCCCTGACAGATTGTAGAGCTAGAAATGCATTTTCCCTAAGGCATTCATCCTCTGACCTGGAATCCCGTATCACCGTCTTTGCATCCAGGAATTCAGGACATTTTCCCTTTTCCAAAAGCCTTAGAAGCTGCGAACGCAATGACAGGTCTGTCTCCTTCTGGTAATAAGCCGTAAGCTCTCTTACTTCTTCTGTCTTGCCGTTTTTTAACATCATAGACGCCGCCATGATTGGAACCGTCCTGCCGACGCGGCCTCCCTCCTTCAGGTTATGATATATATTGTCTGCGGTCAGAGCCTCCTGCTTTTTTCGTCGGGGTTCGTCTCCCTCGTTTTTCCAGCATTCCTCCTGCTTTTCCATAGATGAAAGATAGCTCTGTATCCCTCTGTTGTTCTTAGCTTTTTCCTTTATCCTCCTGCGGATATTGGCCTTACCGCACTTATCTTCCCCATACCATTGAAATGTTTCAAAATGCCAGTAACAAAGCCTGGGATTTTTAAGAAACAAAAAACCCAACTCCTCCATAACCTTAAAATATCGCTTTTCCCACTCGTCTTCTGTGTGCGCAAGCCTCACAACCGAGATACAAAGAACGCTGAAATTATAGCACAGCGGCGGTATATCTTCAGAAATATGCCGATTAGGATGTTTTAACATCTCATACATCATGCCAAAGTATTTTTTCAATATTCCAGCGGCAGACAGATTTCCGTCCTGGGCTGCCAACTCAAGAAAACAGCAGGCATAGGAAAATTCCCAACCATAATCAAATATATTTTTGTCAAGATAAACTGCCGCCGCCTCTACAAACGGCTGCCTGTCCGGAAAACACTTTACCATCTCATAGAGATGGCGGCTTTTTGGCCCCTCGCATTGGGCGTCGTAGGCAGATTCATGGGTACACGCCCACAATACTATATCTCGGTATTTCTCTAAATTCTGAGTCGTCTGCAATTCCTGGACACACCTTCCAAGCCCGCATTGCACAGTGCGTTTAAATTCCTTCTTCGTCATAACCCTTTACTGCAATAGATACTCGATAAACTTAGCCGCCATCTTTGGATTCTGGCTGTTGATTGGAACCGCCGCATAGATTTTATCGTAGGAGGTCATAGCCTCTTTCTCCAGAATATTTCCAGCTTCAAGCAGTACGCCGTAATCGCCGGCTGTCCCGCCGTAGGCCACTCCATTTTCACTCAGAAGCTCACCCATATTCATAAATCCCTCCTGGTCGGCATACTCCCAAAAGACGCTTTCCGAGCACACCAGCACATCCACGGCATCCGCACCCATCAGCGTGGTCAAGGCTGTCTTGCTGGTAGTGCCGCCCTTGTCGTCTGGAATGTTGGCTCGGATACGCACCACCCCCTCCTCCTTGCCGATCCCTGCATATTGGGCAAACTCTTCCCCAAGCCACTCTGCTTTCTGGCTGTCTCCCCCAATCACGACGGCATTCAGAAGAACCTTCGTATGCATCCCCTTGTACATAGTCACTCCAAGACAAACTAGGACAACCAGAATTATGGCTGCAAACAGCCATGACTTGTAGTACATCCACAGATATTCCAGCTTCTTGCCAAATGTCATAGTCCCCCAGGTTCCCTTAATGATATCTTCTTCTTTAATAACATCTTCCCTTACGTCTTCCTCGCTCATCCGCGCCTCCTATACGACCGCAAAAGCTCTATAACGTCTTTCTGACCCTGCAGGGATTCCCATAGGCAACCACATTTGCCGGAATGTCCCTGGTCACAATACTTCCTGCGCCGATGGTCGTATTCTCTCCAATCGTGACCCCAGGAAGGACGATTACATTTGCCCCAATCCAAACGCCATCCCCGATACGGACAGACTTGTTAAACTGCATCCCCTTTTTCCTAAGCTCTGCCTCCAATGGGTGTCCCGCAGTCACAAGGGTCACGTTCGGCCCAATCATCACATGATTGCCGATATAGATATCAGCATCATCCACCAGGGTCAGGTTGAAATTCACATATACGTTATCCCCAAAATGGCTGTTCTTCCCCCAGTTCGCCCGAAGGGGAGGCTCGATTACGCAGCCCTCTCCCAAATCTCCCAGCAGCTCCTTCAATATCTCCTGCTGCTTCCTGCGGTTGGAGGGTCTGGTCTGATTAAACTCATACATTAAATCATTGTATCTCCACTGGAGCTCGTATAAGTCTGCGTCTGTTGAATCATACAATTCCCCACTCTTCATAATTTCTTCTGTAACCATCTCTTTTCTCCCTTCTTACTGTTAATGGGTATTATACCACCGGAAAGAGGTTTCTACAATCACGAAAAATCCTTCACATCCTGCGCCTTTAATATTTCCCTTATAATACTCTCAATATCCCGTCCTGAAATCGTAATATCCTGAATCTCACACCGCTTAGCCACCGCCTCGATAATTCCCATACTGTCGGCCGTGTCCGCATCATACTCAAAGCTCAGACTATGGTTTGTCATGCCGAAAACCTGCACCCCTTCCATGGCAAACGTCTCTTTCTCACACCATGGATTCACATCCACCTCGAACTGAATCTGCTTCTTTCGATTGAAATCAAGCTTCACCTTCTGCATCTGGTCATCCAATATAACTTTTCCGTGATTGATTAACACAATCCTCTGGCACAGCGACTCAATATCCTGAAAGTCATGGCTGGTCACGATGAACGTGGTCTTCTCCTCCACATTCATCCGACGGATAAATTCCCGAATCCCTGCCTTTGACTCCGCATCCAGCCCAATGGTAGGCTCGTCCAAAAACACAATCTTCGGATCATGCAGAAATGCGGCCGCAATATTACACCTCATCTTCTGCCCCAGGGACAACTGCCGTTCGGGAATTGACAGCAAAGGGGCCAGCCCCATAATCTCTGTAAACTTCTCCAAATTCTCCTGAAACCTTTTTTCCGGAATATCATACAGCTTCTGAAACAGCCGGTATGATTCAATCACCGGCACATCCCACCAGAGGAGCGAACGATTCCCGAATACCGCGCCGATGCCCTTACTATTGCGAACCCTATCCTTAAACGGGTCCAGCCCGTTAATCTTCACACTCCCTTGTGTCGGCTTTAAGATACCGCAGAGCATTTTGATGGTGGTAGATTTGCCGGAGCCGTTCGGCCCCACATATCCCACGGCTTCCCCCTCCTCTATGGAGAAATCCACACTGTCCACCGCCCTAAGCACCTCATAATCCGGCGCAAACATAGAGCGCAGCGCCTGGCCAAGCTTCTGGGAGTTCTTTCTTCTCTTATATTCTTTCACAAGCTGTCTTACTTCTACCTGACTCATTTCCCTTTTTCTCCTGTTCTACTTCTGTCTCATGTTATACGTCCCTGTATCTTACGTCCCCGTACTGTCATATGCCCGCGAGCCCAGCCGCCAAAACACTGCCGCAACTGCCACAACTGCCGCTGCGCTTAATGGAAGCCCTGCCAGCACCCAGCTTCCGGTCTTTCCGGTCAGATATGCCGCCGGATAATATCCTACAAACCCAAAAGGCAGCACATAAGTAAATATTGTACGAATCACCCCTGGAAATGCACCGATGGGATATTTTGCAAATTCCCGACAAGTCTGTACCAGCACCGCCACATCCTCTCCCTGTACAATCCAGAAATTCAAGCAGTTGAATATGGTATAGATTCCTGTATTTATGGCAATTCCACAGATTAGATACTCTGCTAAAAACAGTAAAAGCCCCACACCAAAGCCGATTCCCAGATGCACCAGGGCATATACCATCACCCCTGCATAGATTGCCATACTGATTAATGCAGGATAGTGCATCACATCTCCCAAAACCTGAAAAAACACTGGCGCAGGACGCACCAGCAGGACATCCAGCCTTCCTTCGTGCACCAAATAGCTGATTCCCCATACGTTATCAAAATATGTCTGGCTTAAGGACTCCACCAGCGCACACATGGAGAACATCAAACAGATTTCATAGATGCCCCATCCTCCAAGACCTCCCACAGCAGAAGCGATGGCAAGCACGCCGATGAAGCCTGCCGCCTCACGCAGCACCAGGGATATGACCAGTATTACGGTATCCGCCGGATACTGAGTCATCTCCACTAATCCCATTCTCTGGTATCCCATCCAGAGCCTTATGTAATAAGCCAACCGTTTCATACTTCCTTAACCTCCCTGTACAACAATCCTGCGGATCGCACAGCTATAGAATATATGGGCCGCCGTCCACAAAATCAAAATCCAAACCACCTGAAGCCCAACAAACTGCCATGTCTCCTCTGGAAGATATTTCCCAAGATAGATATTCACCGGCACTGAAACCATTCCCGCAAAAGGCAGATAGTCAAGAACTCTAGCCAACCCCTCCGGAAACAAAAACAAGGGAACCACCCCGCCCGCCAGTATGGAAAACAGCGAGCTTTTGGCATAAGCCAGGCTGTAGGAGTGGTTGGTGTAAAATGCACACAAGCCTACCATAAATTCAAAGAAATACATAATTCCAATGGAAAGGCACGTACTGACAAGGAACATGGCAAAATTCCATACTCCAGCCGGCGGCGTCCCTCCCAGCACAAGGAAGCAGACTGCCGCAATGGGCAGTCCCTTAAATGCCACAAAAAACACAAACTCCCCCACACGCTTTGCAAACAAGGTAAAGAACAATGAGATTGGACGCAGAAGCTCCATCCCAATCTTACCTGTACGAATCCAGTTAGACAGCTCCTGGTTAATCCCTCCGCTAAACTGTGAGGACAGCATCCTAGACAGGATGACATAGGTTGTCATCTGTAGGGCCGTATACCCTGCCAGGGAATCCTGCTGGCGGAACACAAACTGCCACAGGAAGTAATAGATTACAATCGACGCAAAGGTTCCCGCAATATTGATCCAGAACGCTTTCACGTATGCGAATTTTGTCAAAAATGTCATCTTCACAAGACAATAAAATTTATCCATAGCTTCACTCCCTCTCTCTAATCCCAGGCCCAATCAGCCAGATTCCCTCACACTCCATCTCGTCTTTTGGCATAACCTCCACAATCGCCCTCATAGTAATCATCGCCAGCGCGCCGCTTCCGTTATACAGCTTCTTATCCCCCCTGTTTGCAAAGGCAAGGTTCACATAAGCAGTCCCGTCGCCGTACCGCTTATTCACCGTCAGATTCTCCATCTGCCCAATACTGTCATCCGGCAAGACCGACACAAACTCCAGACGGGACGGGTCATAGTTAAGGACCTTCCCGAATGCATTGACATTCACAGCCTCCTTAGCGGTAACTGCCAGAGTGAAGGTCTCCCCTGCTTTTACCTTCTCTCTTTCAGGGACCAGAGAAATCCTTCCGGATACCTCCCCTGTCTGCTTCGTGCCACCGTCAAGGGCGAACATAGTAAATGCATAGTCGTACACATCATAGACTCCGTTTTTGTTAATGTCCCCGCACCGTTTCTGAATCTGATCAACAAAATTCGCCCCATCCTTAACAGAAGTTCCAAGATAATTCTTCATGTTGATATAATCTCCCTCAGAAACCTTCTCATTCTTATTGGTGCTTCCTACTGCAAATGGCTTTGAGCCGTCCTTCTTATAGACCGAGAGCTCATGTGCTGCGAAGAAGTTCTTCTTTGACTCTACAATAGTAAGCTTTAGATAACGGGCGCTTACTCCCTCAAGGTTCACGGTCTTTTTGTTTTCGTCCACCTCACGATTCTCGTCATAACTCCATTCCTCATTCTCCTTGCCGTTCCGCTCTAAATTCCAGTGCACATTGTCCAGACTGGAATATACATTCATCCGTTTTACCGTACCGCTTCCGTAGCTGTCCCGCGGATAATACTCGAACTTATAAAGCTCGTATACTGCCCCAAAGTCAAAGATAAAGGGAAGCCTGTCTGTCACCACGTCGTCTGCCGCAAAGAACAGCCCCCGCAGGCTATGGTCTGTGGCATATTTAAGCGCGCCCGCCTCGTCGCCGCCCGTCCAGGTAATTGTACCAAGGGCGCCGATTTCATTTCTCCAGGGGTCAAGGAGTGTGCTCACCCTAATCTCGTCACTCCACGGAGAGTATCCCTTCTCATTCCTGGCCCGTACACGGTAAGTATGATCAGAATGATACTCCAACTCGTCATGCAGGTAGGAGCAGGCATTTCCCATGGTGTAGAGCCTTCCGTCCACCAGCATCTCATAGGAGGCGGCATCTAAAATCTTTGTCCATTTCAGCCAGATCGCGTCTGACGTCTTCTGTTCCTCTGGCCCATGAAGCACAGGAGCCGGAAGATTTTCATTCTCTATTTCCGGCAGTCGGGTTAATTCATTGGCAAACCCGACGATTTCCACAGTCTGGCTCACTTTCGCGGCGTCTGCGGGACAAAGCTTTACATAGAGCTTCGGCGCGGCCTTGACCTCCTTTAGAAGCCCTGCAATCTCAACCTCCTCCTTGGGGGCATAGGTGTGAATCGGCGGATTCTCGTCATAGAAAAAGATGGCCTCCCCCTCCTTAGGTACAGTTTCCCCAAAGGCCTCCCAGGCTGTCAGTTCTGTATTGCCAAATGAACTGCCTCTACTTTCAGTTCTCACGAATTCTGTCATGCAAAGCAGCTCATCCCCGTTCTTCGCAATAACTCCCTCTGGCTTCTTAGATAAGTGGACAATAAAAGTTGTGTTTTTCCTCTGCTCATACCCTTCATAATCCCCCAATGCCTTCTCTGCCCTCAATACAGCCCTGTCCTTCTCAACCGCAGAAGTATATCTCACAGACACATGATTTCCATAGGACACATGGTCAATCACACCGTAAGCCTCGTCTGCCTCCGTCCGGTTGCAGATGTATTTCCCGTCATCCTCATACACCGTATATTCACTGACGAGCCACGGCCAGAATTCCACAATCCGCCTGGTTCTGTCAATGGCTTCCGGCGTGTTGTTCTCCTCATACATGGGGAGAATTGCGCCGTTTTTAACGAATACCGGCAGCTTCCAGACAGGCGCGTCAAAATTGTTCAACACCTGACCGCCCTGGTATTTCTCTCCCGTCAGATAATCCGTCCACACCTCCTTCTCGTCTGGAAGATAGATACGGTTTCTCACATCGTTTCCCATCTCATCCGCCGCAACATTCTGATAAACCGGCGCCACCAGAAGGCTTGAGCCAAGCATGAACTGATACTGCACCTCTCTGCCGGCTGCATATGGGTCGTCTGGATATTCTAAGAACATTGCCCTCACCATGGGAAGTCCTGTATCATTGTTCCCTGTATCCATATTGGACGCAGATACCGCACAGGTATAGATATAGGGCATTAATTGTGACTTTATTTTCAAATACATCCTGTTAATTCCCGTGTAAGGATCCCCAAAGGTATAAGGCGCCTTCATATAGCTTCCCCATCCGTCCATATTCAACATCTGAGGAGTAAACGCCTTCCACTGGTAATCCCGCACTGAAACCACAGCCTTTCCCCCGAAGATGCCGTCCATATCGCTTCCGATATTGGGATTGCCGCTAAGAGAGCTTCCGATATAAGTAGGAATATGGAAACGGATATATTCCCAGTTCCCCCCTGTCTGGTCCCCTGTCCACACACTGTTGAAACGCTGTGAGCCTGCCCACCCGTCCAGAGAAATGATATTGGGACGGAAAGCTTTTGCAGTAGTGACGATATCGTAGGCTGTCTTTACGCCGTCAAGCTGGAAGGAATAGCCAGGCCCCACCCATGCAACATCCGTCTTAAGGGTAGTAGCCCCGCCTATGGTCACCTCTTTTCTAAAGTCCCGAAGGAGATGCCAGTACGTCTCTTTGTCAGTGTCAGGAGATAAGCTGCTCTCTGTCCAAAGTCCCGACGCCACCCCTTTGCTGTTGGCAAATTCTGTAAACCTTGCAAAATTTTCCACGTTGGCGTCCACCGCGGCAATCCGTTCCTGGCTGCTGGCGCCGTCTTCCCCTACGCCTCCCTGTACATAGTACCCGTTCTGTCCGTAGCCGCCGCCATATCCATCGTTAGGCAGAAAGTAGCCCAGAGGCATATCATAACGGAGGTATTCCAAAAGGACGGCTCTTGCCGAATATTCATAGGGTGCGTCCACCGTCTCCGGATAATTTTCGATTGCTGTTTGGGGTCTCTCTCCGTTTAGGGATTCGGAGTGTAGTCCTTCTGTAAGCCGGTAGCCTGTGGCCATACCGCTCTCATATCTGGTGCTTCCCTTGCTGGTATGGGAAGCGCTTCCCTTCACAATCCAAGCCTTGTCCCCTGATTCCTCTGACCATGCATCGCGGTTGTAGCAGTTTAAATGCCCCTCATAAAAGCCATACTCCGGAAGCAGCATCGGATTGCCCGTCACATGGTAATAGGCCCGTAAAATCTCCTGCACCACACTTCTCCTATCCTCTGCTGCAGATAAGAAATAATACACGCTAAAGCGGCCTTCTTTATGTGTTGTTACCACATTTCCTGCATTTTCTGCGCCGAAATCATAGGCTCCCTCTGCAAATGTATTGCGAAGCGCCCCGTATCCGGCAGTCGTAAAATAAAAGGGGTTCGGGGATGCCACGCCACCGTCCATCCAACTGCTCTCGTTGACAATCTGTAGCTTCCTTCCGGTGTGGAGGAAACGACCGTTCTGAGTTCCGCCTCCGTAAAAATCCTCCCCCTTCTGCCGAATCAATGTCTGAACAGCAGCGTCCTTTTCAAGTGCAAGAGGTTCTGCCTCCTCCATCACAAGCCGGTGTGCGAAACGAATTTGCAGCTTTGCCCCAGCCTGTTCAATAAGTACAGACGTATCCCCGCACAGGATGACGCTCATACCCTCCTTTTCAAAAACCTGTACTTCTGGTTTTGTATAGGCGTTTGACTCATCGGGACGCTGCTGAATCCGCGCCTTGTGTTTTTCATTTATGGGCTTTGCATAAGCCTCAAATTCCCCTGCGGGATTTGCATCATATCGGAAAATATTTTCCTCTAAAAATGTAATCCTTCCTTCAAAGCCGTTTTGAAAATCCAAGTGAACGATATTCCTCTTTTGCTCATCCACTTTGACGGCTTTCACACCGCCAGGCTGAAAATCTCTTTTACACATATGACTATAATACCTTTCTGTTATTTTCCTGGATTGCTTTTCTTCCCCATATCCGCTATACTAACTATATTATATTGTTGGATACATTTCTTCAATTTAACGAAGGAGAGGAAAGCCATGAATCAATTATTTAATTACGACAATCCCATTATGCAATTTATATCAAAAATTTTTGATCTTATAATACTCAATCTGTTCTTTTTACTTTTCAGTATCCCCATTGTCACCATGGGTGCGTCCTTAAGCGCCCTTTACTATGTATGCCTCAAGCTCCTTCGGGGCGAGGAGCCTTACATCTGGCAGAACTTTTTCAAAGCCTTCCGCCAGAATTTAAAACAGGCAACTGTTGTCTGGGTTCTTCTGCTTCTGGCTTTTGCCCTTCTGGGAATGGATTTTTATATTATTAATTCACAGGATACTGCTTTATTTGCAGTCCTACGGGTCTTATTGTGGGTAGTCCTTGGGGCCTTGTTCAGTATATCCCTTTACATCTTCCCAGTAATCTCCCACTTTATCTGCAGCACAAAGCAGTCCTTTAAAAACGCTGCCTATATGGCAATCGGCTTCCTGCCCTATACGGCGGTCATGCTTGCAATCAGCGGCGTCCTTCTGTATCTGTGTACAGTTTCTTCTAAACTTTTTGCAATGGTCATTATCATCAGCGGAATCTGCGGTCATTCCGTTATTGCCTTTACCTTCTGCATCTTCTTTGACCGTATCTTCCGCAAATATGAACCAAAATAATTCATTACTATATCTCTGTACAAAACAAGGGGGAAGGTTTTTGCCTTCCCCCTCTGAGATTTCTCTCATTTCTTCGATCTTCTTCAAATATTAACCCTTGATTCCGGACTGCGCCACACCTTCGATAAACTGCTTCTGGAAGATGAAGAACAGTACGATAATCGGGATGACTGCCATAACTGCCCCTGCCATCTGCATCGGGTATTTCGTCGTATACTGTCCCTGCAGCGTGGAGAGCGCCGGACCGAGCGTCATCATCTTCGGAGATGTATTGACAATCAACGGCCACATAAAATCATTCCATGCAAATTTCGCTGTAAAGATTACTAGCGACACGATTCCTGGCTTAGTCAGCGGAAGCATAATCTTCCAGAATATCTGATAACGGTTACATCCATCCAGGAGCGCCGCCTCCTCCAACTCCTTTGGCAGCGACATAAAGAACTGCCGCAGAAGGAAAGTTCCGAACGCACTGAACAGGTTCGGCAAAAACAGCGCCGGTATGGTATCCAATAACCCAAGCTTCTGAATAATCTGATACTGAGGGATTAGGAAAATCTGTCCCGGCACCATCAGTACAGACAGGATTAACACAAATATCACGTTCTTAAACGGAAAGTCAATTCTTGCAAATGCATACGCCGCCATAGAACAGAACATAACCTGTACTACCGTCGTCACGACTGTGGATATAATTGTGTTCAGGTACACCCTCGCAAACGGCAGCGCCGTTACAATCTGTGCATAGGCATCCGTCAAAAACTTCTTCGGGAAAAATGTGGGCGGTATCTGCATGGCCTCTCCTACCGTCTTAAATGAGGTAAGCACCATCCATAAAAACGGGAATACCGTAATTCCAACTCCAAGAAGAAGCGCCAGATGAATAAATAATTTCTTTGTATTCGATTTACTTTTCATGATGCTCCCTCCTAATCGTAATTAACCCATTTCTTCTGTCCCCAGAGCTGAACAACCGTTACCAGCATGATGACTGCGAAGATCAGGATTGAGATTGCCGCCGCATATCCCTTATATCCATAATCGAACGCCTTGCGGTAGAACAGCATTACCACCGTCTGCGTGCTGGCGTAGGCAGGATTCGTCTTGCCGATCATCATGTAAACTACGTCGAACACCTGAAATCCGCTGATAATGGAGGTAATCATTACGAAAAATATGGTTGGCGTCAGCATTGGTATCGTAATCTTAAAAAACTGCTGCAGAGAGCCCGCACCGTCGATGGCCGCCGCTTCATAGTAGGATTTTGAAATTCCCTGCATACCGGCAAGCAGAATAATCATATTATAGCCCACCGTCATCCACAAACCGACAATCATAATCATATACAGCGCAAGCTTCGGATCTGTAAGCCATCCTACGCCTTTGCCGCCCATTCCGCGAATAACGCTATTCAAGATTCCCATCTTTTCATTGTAAATCCACTTCCACACCATGGCAACCGCAGCCGCCATTGTTACAGAAGGAAGGAAATATAATGTACGGTAGATTGACGTTCCCTTAATCTTTGAATTCAGAAGCGCTGCGATACAGATTGAAAGGAATAATCCCACCGGAACTGTACATACAACATATTTCAGCGTATTACCGAAGGTTTCCCATACCTCCTTGTCCTGTACCATATCAACGTAATTCTGCACTCCTACAAAAGTCGTCATGTTAAACTTATTCACTTCATTAAAACTAAACCAAACATTCTGAATAAACGGCCAGATATAAAATACCAAAAGTCCGATGGTAACCGGCGCTATGAACACATATGCCGCAATCCAGTCCTTCCTCGCACGTTTACTCGCCTGTTTCTTCACTGTGCCTGTTTTTACTTTACTCTCAGCCATATCGTCACCCACTTAGTCCTTGCTATTTCGCAAGTAATGCGTCTGCCTCTGCTTTCAGTTCTTTACAAGCGTCTGCCAGTGATTCCTCACCGTTATATGCCTTCTGAAGATAGGTTGCCTCCAAATCGTAAAGCTCTGCTGCTACCATACATACCGGAAGCGGATAAGCCTTGTCTGAGTGATTGGTATAAGCTGCCAGGTTGTAATCCGGATTTGCATCCGCAAAATAGCCCTGTGCATCTGTCCTTGCAGAGATAACCACGCCTGTCTCTCCCTGAATCTTCATCGCGTCCGCGCTTCCGAGCCAAATTGCGAAATCGATTGCTGCCTCCTTGTTCTTGCTGCCCTCAAATACGGCATATCCAAGACCATTGATACAGTTATCCTCTACACCGTTAAATGTAGGAATCTCTACACAGTCAATCTTATCTGCGATTGCATCGTTTCCTGCATACTGAGGAACCATATATGAACCTGCAAAATTCATGGCAAGCTGTCCGCCCTCGAACATTGCGTCTGCTGACGTCTCAGAAAGGGCTGCTGAACCAGGAGAAAGCTCTTTCTCAATCATATCAATCCAGCACTGGATACCCTCCTGCGTCTTAGGATCATCATAGCCGGTCTCTGTCTTATCATCATTCAGGATATATCCGCCGTTAGCGTATACAGTCTGATAATACCATGTCTGGAAATCAACCGGACAAGCGAATGGATATACGCCGTCGTCAAGACCTGCTGCCTTTAAGTCCTCTGCCGTCTTAACCAGATCTTCATAGGTCATATCATCCGTCGGGTATTCTACGCCTGCAGCGTCAAAAATCTCTTTGTTGTACCACAGCGCATTGGTATCGAAATCCTTCGGAACTGCATAATTCACACCGTCGCGGACATAGTTCTCTACCAGAGTCTCCGGGAATGAATCATTAATGTCAGACGCGTCAATCGCCTCTGTCAAGTCAGCCAGAATACCTCCGTCTACATAAGAATCCAGATGAAGCACATTCAGCCAGAATACGTCCGGCGCCTTGCCGCCGCCTGCTGCTGCCTCCAACTTGGTCCAATACTCTCCGCCCTTGTAAGGTGTAAGCTGGATCTCAATGCTCACATCCTCATTCTCCTTCTCATAAGCCTCTACAAGCTTCTCCATTGCCGGCCTCTGGTTCTCATCCCAGATACCGAACGCCAGCTCTGTCTTCTTACCTGAACCGCCTGATGAACCGCCGTCAGAGCCGCCGTCCCCGCTGTCAGAGCCGCCGCAGCCCGCAAGCATCGTCGTCCCCATTGCTGCACACAGTCCAAAAGCTGCCATTTTCTTCAGATTCTTCTTCATAATCTTCACTCCTTCTTTCTTTAATAATTTTAAGTTTCTATATGAAGCCTCCCTGTGCTGTTCTTGGAATTTCAGAGAGGCAAGCATATCCGATTAATTTTTTCCAAACTCCTTAATCTTCACCGGACATCCATCATGATTCCTTGAGTATTCCGCTGCCAGCGCACAGTAATGGCTTTCCAGAGAACGTTCCAGGGAGGTCACATAAGAGCTTTCCTCCTTCTCACCGCTGATCATATCGATAAATTCCATCACCATACGGTCGTCTCCGCCGCCGTGTCCAGAGAAATCATCGGCAAGCGCTGCCACATCAATCGTCTCCACCGGCATGTCACTGGCAAACTTACGGATACTAATCTCACAATCTTGTGCTTTTTCTTTCATATCTACACGCAGCTCACCTTTTGTACCCATAAAACGGGCATATCGAGAGATATCCGGCGTAAATCCGCACATGGTAAAACTCATGGTAGTTCCGTCTGTCATTCTTAGGTTCACTACCTGGTGATCCACTACATTATTATTACAGTGGTATACGCACTGACCGAATCTTCCTTCCTGTATCGCTCTCATAATCTGTTCTTCTGTGGGACCTGACGGCACTAACACATCCAACGGCCAGATCCTGTTCCCACTCCGATAGCCGTACACTTTGTTGTCCAGATAAATCTTCTCTGCGTCAAATGGACATTCTTCTCTTACCCCGCATCCATCAAGGCACCGCTTTGCACAGCCTTTGGGAGCCTTCTCCTTCTTGAATAGATAGGTATCCCCATAGGAGGTCAGGGATTCGCAGGTCTTTCCTGCAAGCCATGGGTATAAATCCATATCATGACAGCATTTTTGCAGAATCATAGGACTGGTTTCTTCGGAATTGGCCCAGTTTCCACGTACAAAGCTGTGAGCCTGGTGGAACCAGCCAACGTTCTCGGCAGCCATAATTGATACCACCTCCCCAATCACCCCAGAATCCAGCAATTCCTTCACCTTCTGATAGATTGGCGTGTACCGCAGTACATGGCATACCACTACCTTCTTATCGTATCGCTTAGCTGCTTTTGCAAGCTCTCTGCACTCGGCAAGGTCAGGCGACACCGGCTTTTCAAGCAGCAGGTGGTATCCCTTCTCAAGAGCCGCCGTGGCATGGCCCACATGCTGCCTATCCTGGGTTGCAATAATCATAGCGTCGGCAAGTTTTTCCTGCTTCAGCATTTCTTCGGCGCTTAAAAAACACGCTTCCTTTGGCACATGATACTCTTTTGCAACGAGTTCCACCTTCTCTGGATCAATATCTGCGATTGCAACAATCTCCATCTTATCAGGATGAAGCTTTGCCGACTTTGCATAAAAATCTTTTCCCCTGCTGCCAAGCCCTGCAATCGCAACCCTAGTCACTTTGCTCATCTTTCCATCCCTTTCTATCATGATTCTTGTTATTTCCCATCCATACCATAGACAACTTCATATGTCTGCTTTCCAAAATCAACCGTCACCGCCGTACCGTCTGCGAACACCGTTCTCTGAATGGTGTAATCCCCATCCACCATCTCATGACGCACCATCTCACATTTTGCCACCTTCTCGTGGAGCTTACAGACAACGTCGCATCTCTTAATATCCTCCTTAAGACCTAACCCTAAAGTCTCAAAGGAACCATCGAAGTTCGGATACGCGCCATCCCTCAGAAGATAGGGGGCGCCGCCGTTTAACAGGGCGTACAGCATATAATCCTCATCATCGCTTACCCGATCCATCATCCACGGTTCAATTAAGCAGTCGTGATATACCAGGTTAAAAAGCGGCACCGGAACCCCGAATTTAGGGCTTCCAGGCTCTCGAAGCATGAAATCATAAGGCGCATAATGGCAGAACACCATACTTGGAACACACCAGTCGTTCACCTCCTCTGAGCTTGGCAGAATCCCCTTTGACATCAGATAGTCGAAGCACTGATTCCGCGCCTCATAGCAGTCCCTTCTGCTCATCCTATGTCGTGGATTGCTGCACTCATCCCCCTCATTACAGGTAAATACATCCAAATACGCACAATCCAAATGAATCTCATTCTCACGAATAGCGGCAAAGTTCCGTTTTACATAGTAAGGCGCCTGGGTACCGCACAGGAAGGACTGGGGGCCCCCCGCCCAACGCTGATGCTGGGGAATGGTCCCATCGGTCAGCCTGCATGCATAGTCTTCGTCAAAGCTTGGAGCCGACAGATAGAAATCCCTGTATTGGTCATGAATACCGAACATATATCCAAGCTCGTCCATGGTATCTGCCAGGGATTTCATCCCTGCCCAGCCTCCTGCCTCCTCACATGCCGGCGTATAGTCTGGATGCTGGTTATCGTATCCTGGCTGCGCCCAACCGTCCAGGTGCAGATATACCTTCTTAGCTCCTGCCTCGTGAAGCTCCCGCATCTGAGCCGCCCTCTCTGCAAATGTAGTGAGGTGGTTGTTCTTATCTGGCTCATTGGGGTCAAAAAAATCGGAATTCTCACATACATGGGTCTTGATTCCTGCATGTACGAACCCAGAGCCAATCAGCCGGTCAACCGCCGGCACTTTTGCAGCCTTCTCTCTTAAGGTGCGAAGCTTCCCTTGCTCGTTCACATATGTACGGTAAGCCTTGCACATATCATTGTAATCACAGCGGCTCATCAGCGTATATCGCATAACCCTGCGATATCCCATCCTGCCCAGGCTTGGCTCAAAGTAAACATTCACATGGGTATAAGGCCCTCCTGCCGGATGCTTCGCCTGGATTCCCCCATTCCACGGCGTCGTACAAAGAGCAAGGCAGCCCTCCCCTTCTTTGACCTGTCCAAACCAAGGCATATAACCTCCCGCAGTTCCGAAGAAGCCGTCAAACACCAACGGGCCAAGCTCAGTCTCCCATGTGTTGGGAATCAAGAGCCCCTGCTGGCAGTTCAGCAATGTATACCAGTCTTCCCTCTTATTTTCAAACGCCATGGCTCCTGGCCAATACACACGCTTTACCTGTATCCCGTCTTCACAAATCGGGATCCATTCAAAATAGATGTCTTCTGTCGTTTTCTCAATCCACACATAAGTCTCGAATGTATACGGAACCTGGCTCCCCTCTATAGAAAATCCCTGGTATCTGCTTCGGATTCCTACTCCAAGCCCGTTCTCTACTCGTTCATGGCTTATGGAGTCCGCATCCTTAAATTCTATCTTTCCACCTTCCCACTCAAAATGCGGTATATAGGATTCACTCCATTCCCACGCGGTTTCCTTCCTATATAGTGTAAATCGAAGGCTTTCTTCGTCAAAACATATTCTTATACTATTTACCTCAATACTTGTCATATCGTCCCTTTCCTTTTTAGTCATTATGCACGTTTTCTCTTTTATTTGTATAGTATTATATTATAATCTGCACAATTATGCTTATATTATCGTCTAGGCTTATTGTATAATCATCTCATTTCTGGTATTATTTATACAAGCACACTAATGTGTGCTTCCCTATGAAACACATAATTTAGTAATAAGTCACAATCAGCAAAGAGGTGATAAAATGACCTATATCAAAACCAAAATGCGCAAAGATATTCATATTGACTCCATCATCACTCTTCATTATTTTGAGTATATGAAAAATTTTGTCTTCCAGGGGGAGGCCCATGATTTCTGGGAATTCTTATATGTTGACAACGGAACAGTATCTGTGCGCTATGACGATACCTGGATGACACTGAACACAGGCGATATCATTTTTCATCAGCCAAATGAATTCCATGCCATTAAATCTATTGGTAAGAATTCTCCGAACTTGATTGCCATATCCTTCATATGCAACTCTCCGGCAATGAAGCATTTTGTACATAAGAGTTATACTCTCTCTGGAGATGAGCGGGCGCTGATTTCCCACATTATATCAGAGGGAAAGCAGACTTTTTCCACTCCCATGAACCTGCCCAGCGTAGAGCAGGTGAAAATCAAGGATAAGACTCCTTTTGCCTCCCAGCAGTTAATTGTTCTTTATCTGGAATTATTCTTGATTTCCTGCATCCGAAACCACCCTGAGAGTACTGTGTCCAAGTCTGCCATTCCTAAGGACTCGCCTGAGAAACAGTCTGCCAGACAGGAGCGCCTGGATAAGATCATCCAGTTTATGGAGGACCATGTCTGTGAACAGCTTAAGCTTACGGATATCTGCAATGAATTTTCCATCAGCCGCTCGGCTTTACAGTCCCTGTTCCATGACTCGAAGGAATGCGGTGTAATTGACTATTTCAATGCCTTAAAAATCCAACATGCCAGGGAAATCATTCGAGAGGGAACCATGAATTTCACAGAGATTGCCTATTATCTGTCCTATAGTTCACTGCCCTATTTTTCCAAGCAGTTCAAGGCAGCAACAGGTATGTCCCCGTCAGAATATTCTTCTTCTGTAAAGGGAATTACGGATGCTCTGGGTGTAAACCAGCGTGAAAATGAAACAGCCCCACGAAAACATCGCTCATAAGCAGATTACATTCTGCCAAAAAATAAGCTGCCACGAAATCAACTTTCATAAAGTTATTTCGTGGCAGCTCTTTTTAGATCTATTTGGCTGTCAAAAATGCTTTATATCCCTTATATGCTTCGTATACGTCCGCCTTGCTGGTTATCTCCCACGGCGCATGCATGCTCAGCACAGCCACACCGCTGTCGATGACCTCCATACCATAGTTGGCCATAATATAAGCAATCGTTCCGCCGCCGCCTACATCAACCTTGCCAAGCTCGGCATACTGGTAAGCCACCTGTGCGTCGTCCATCACCTTCCTAAGCTTTGCCAGATATTCGGCATTAGCATCATTAGAGCCGCCTTTTCCCCTGCTTCCGGTAAACTTATTGAATACCAGCCCCTTACCGAAGAATGCAGAACTGCGCTTCTCAAATGCCTCCCCAAACATGGGGTCATAAGCTGCGCTCACGTCAGAGGATAACATCCTGGAATTGGCAAGGGCGCGCCTTAACTTAAGCTCTGACTCGCTGCCCTCCAATGCAATCAGTTCCGCCAACACATTTTCAAAGAAACGGGAGTGCATACCTGTGGCGCCTACGCTGCCAATCTCCTCCTTGTCCACCAGGATACAGCATGCAGTCTTGTCCACATCCTCCACATCCAGAATGGCGAAAAGCGACGTGAAGCTACATACTCTGTCGTCCTGTCCGTAAGCCAATACCATACTCCTATCAATTCCACAGTCTCTTGCCTTGCCTGCTGGAACAATCTCAAGCTCCGCTGACGCAAAATCAGCTTCCTCCATATCATAGTATTCCTTCAGAAGCCGCATAACATTGGCCTTGACTGTATCCTTTTCCTCTTTATCCAGAGTCTCATCCTTCTCAATGGGACGGCTTCCAAACAGAAGATCCAGCTTCTCCCCCTCGATTACCTCGTTGGCTTTCTTCTCCAACTGTTTTGCCGCCAGATGCACCAGCAGGTCAGTAATAACGAAGACCGGATCATCCTCCTTCTCCCCGATATTTACTTTGACCACAGAACCATCCTTCTTCGCAATGACGCCGTGAAGGGCAAGAGGAATCGTTACCCACTGATACTTCTTGATTCCGCCGTAGTAATGGGTATCCAGATAGGCAAGCTCATCGTTCTCATAAAGCGGATTCTGCTTGATGTCAATCCGCGGTGAATCGATATGAGCGCCTAAGATATTCATTCCCTCAGAAAGCGGCTGTTTCCCTATATGAAAGGCTGCGATTGCCTTATTCATGCACACGGCATATACCTTATCGCCGGACTTTAACGGCTGTTTCGCCTCTTTTACCGCTTCTAAAGACTTATAACCTTTCTTCACAAGCCTTTCCACGGAAGCATCAATACACTCCCTCTCCGTCTTACCCTCATCCAGACACAGCTTGTACTCTCGGTTTACCTTCTCAAGCTCCTCCATTGCAGATGGAGAATAAGTTCTCCATACATTTTCCTGACTCATGACTTTACTTCCTCCGTTTCTTTATAAAATACGTTTCCTATTCTAACAGATGGAAACCTTCTTGACAATGAGGGGACGCAGTAAAACAGGATTTTACTACGCCCCCGATTCTCTTTTGAATAATTACTTCATCTCGTCTCTGACTTCCTTGAAGCACTTCACGATAAAGTCAATGTCCTCTTTGGTGTGGCTTGCGCATACCTGTGTACGGATTCTTGCCTTCCCCTTCGGAACTACAGGATAGGAGAATGCAACTACATACACGCCCTTCTCCATCATCCTCTTAGCGAATTCTGCCGCCGTCTTCTCGTCATACAGCATTACCGGCACGCATGGATGTGTTCCCGGAATAACGTCGAAGCCGCCGTCTACCAACTCCTTGCGATAATAAGCCGTAACCTCCTCTAAATGATCCCGAAGCTCGGTGCTCTCATCCAGCATATCGAACAGCTCGATACTTGCGCCTGCAATCGCAGGAGCCAGGGAATTGGAGAACAGATAGGGACGGCTTCTCTGACGAAGCAGGTCGATAATCTCCCTGCGTCCAGAGGTATATCCGCCGGATGCTCCTCCAAGAGCCTTCCCCAATGTACCTGTGATAATGTCCACACGTCCCTGTACGCCGCAGTATTCCGGCGTTCCGCGTCCAGTCTTGCCTACAAAGCCAACCGCATGGCTGTCATCCACCATAACCAGCGCGTTGTACTGGTCCGCAAGGTCACATACTCCCTTTAAGTTACAGATAATTCCATCCATGGAGAACACACCGTCTGTGGCAATCAGCTTGATTCTTGCGCCTGCCTCGTCTGCCTCCTTAAGCTTGGCCTCCAAGTCTTCCATATTATTGTTCTTATAGCGGAAGCGTTTTGCCTTACACAGACGCACCCCGTCAATGATGGAGGCATGATTGAGCTCGTCACTGATTACCGCGTCGTCTGCCGTCAGAATCGTCTCGAATAATCCTCCGTTGGCGTCGAAGCAGGAGGAGTAAAGAATCGTATCATCTGTTCCAAGGAAATCGGAAATCTTCTTCTCCAATCTCTTGTGAATATCCTGGGTTCCGCAGATAAACCGAACGGAAGCCACGCCATATCCCTTCTCATCATAGGTCTTCTTCGCCGCCTCGATCAGACGCGGATTATCGCCCAATCCCAGATAGTTGTTCGCGCACATGCACAAAAGCTCTCGTCCGTCCTCCAGCTTCACTCTTGCCCCCTGGGGTGAAACAAAGGGCGCTTCGCCTTTAAACAGGCCAGCCTCCTTAATCCCCTCCACTTCTTTCGTATAAATGCTTAAAATATCGTCTTTACGTGCCATCTTCTTATTATTCCTTCCTTCTTTAAAAATTAATCATTCACATGAGCCCAGTCAAGAATTACTTTTCCTGACTGTCCGGAGATCATTGCCTCAAAGCCCTTCTCATAATCCTTAATATCAAAATGGTGGGTAATAATCGGGGAAATATCAAGCCCTGCCTGAATCATTGTGGACATCTTGTACCAAGTATCCCACACCTTTCTGCCATAGATACCGCGGATATTCAGGCCGTTGAAAATTACCGTCTCCAAGTCAACTGTAGCGTCTGTCCTCTGCAGTCCCAGAAGCGCAATATTACCGCCATGCTTCATATTATGAATCATGTCATGCAGCCCTGCCTGTGAACCGGACATCTCAAGTCCCACGTCAAAGCCCTCTGTCATTCCAATCTCCTTCATGACATCAGTAAGCTTCTCATCCTTTAAATTCACGGTCCTGGTAGCGCCAAGCTTCTTGGCAAGGTCAAGCCTGTAGGGGTTCAAATCTGTAACAACTACATGCCTTGCGCCTGAGAACTTCGCGATGGCTGCCGCCATACAGCCAATAGGTCCTGCACCGGCCACCAGCACGTCCTCGCCCAGCATATCATATGACAGCGCCGTATGGGTGGCATTGCCAAATGGATCGAAGATGGCATACATCTCCTCCGGAATTGCAGGATTACATGGCCATACGTTGCAGGACGGAATTACCAGATACTCTGCAAACGCCCCGTTGCGGTTCACGCCCACTCCTTTTGCATCCTTACAGTTCTCCTTATGTCCCTCCAGACAATTCCTGCACTTGCCGCAGGTAATATGCCCTTCTCCAGATACCAGGTCGCCAATCTTAAAGCCCCTGACGCCTTCTCCAATCTCCACAACCTCACCTACATACTCATGGCCCGCTGTCAGCCCTACCGGAATTGTATGCTGTGCCCAGTCATTCCACTGATAGATGTGGACATCTGTTCCGCAGATTGCTGTCTTACGAATCTTAATCTTCACGTCATTGGGACCTACCTCCGGAACTGGAACCCGCTTCATCCACAGTCCCTCTTCTGGCTTCTCCTTCACCAGCGCCCACATCATTCCATCATTCATTTCACTCAATTCTATATTCCTCCTGTTCCAGCCGCCTCCCTAAACGGCTATTTATCTGATGCCATTATAACACTCCCTGACAGGACTTACAATGGATTCCTTTGTATATTTTGTTTCTTTTTTTTATCATATCATCCAAATATTTTACCATTTTGTACAGACAGTCCATGCAGCATATTATTTTATACAATATAGGCATTTGTATACAATTTCTATCTCTATAAAATCCTTAATTTTGTCTATAATGACATATTTTTCATATAAAAAATATTTATAGTTATTTCTCACTAAAAACTATTTACAAAATGATATTTTTTCTATATAATTAATACTGTTATTATTGATATATTAAGAACGGAAGGGAGCCTGGTGTTTCCTCTGACATCTTCCTCCATGATAATATATCAATGAATCGGGGAACATATTTTATTAGAGAGGAATTGCAGATATCTTCATCTGCAAAGAAAGGTAAGTGAACATGAAAAACGTATGGAACACATGGAACAGCATCAGCCTTGTCAAAAGAATTATCTGCGGGCTGATTATCGGTATTATCCTTGGTTTGGTAATTCCGCAGGCAACGGCAATCTCCATCTTGGGCAACTTGTTTGTCGGTGCTTTAAAGGGCGTAGCCCCTATTCTGGTATTCTTCCTTGTTATGAGCGCATTGTGCCATATGGGAGAAGGCCAGAAGACGAATATGAAGTTTATCGTCATCCTTTACCTGCTGGGGAACTTGATTTCTGCACTGTCCGCAGTATTGGCAAGTTATCTGTTCCCAATCACTCTGACGCTGTCTGAGAGCACAGCCGCCAGTGACGTAGCGCCTCCAAGCGGAGTGACAGAAGTTTTGACCAACCTACTGATGAACGTTGTTGCCAATCCGGTTGACTCTATTGTGAAGGCCAACTATATCGGTATCCTGGCTTGGGCTTGTATTTTCGGAATCGCTCTCAAGAAGGCGAACGACGGTACCAAGCAGGCATTAGAGAACATCGCAGACGCAGTAGCCACTGCTGTTAAGTGGATTATAAGCTGCGCGCCCTTTGGTATCATGGGCCTGATCTTTACTACCATTTCTGAGCAGGGACTGGGCGTACTGTTAAGCTATGGACGTCTGATTCTCGTACTGGTAGGCACTATGGCGTTCGTGGCGCTGGTTCTGAACCCGCTGATTGCATTCCTGTGTATGCGCTCGAATCCCTTCCCGCTAGTATTTAGATGCTTAAAAGACAGTTTTATTACCGCATTCTTTACACGAAGCTCTGCGGCCAATATTCCGGTAAATATGGAACTGTGCGAGAACCTTGGATTGGATGAGAATACATACTCTGTATCAATTCCTCTGGGCGCCACCATTAATATGGCAGGCGCGGCGATTACGATTTCTACGATGGCATTAGCCGCAGCCCATACCATGAATGTTTCTGTAGATTTTCCGACTGCCTTTATCCTCTGCGTATTATCCGCAGCCAGTGCAGCCGGAGCATCCGGAGTTGCAGGCGGCTCTCTGCTGCTGATTCCTATGGCGTGCAGCCTGTTCGGTATCTCCAACGATATTGCAATGCAGGTTGTTGGTGTTGGCTTTATTGTAGGCGTTATCCAGGATTCCTGCGAGACAGGTTTGAATTCTTCCACAGACGTACTCTTTACCGCCTGTGCAGAATACAGAGACAGAAGATTACATCCAGAGAATTATGCAAAATAAACTTGATAACTCTTTCCTGGTAATATAAATGTCATATGAAAAGTAATCATTTTACTCTGTAAACTGATTACAAAAGGGGGAGGCAGTAAGACTTCATTTTACTGCCTCCCCACTTTCATTTCTACCACTCGAATTTCTTTGCAAAATATGCGTCAAGCTCGTCTATCTTAACTCTTTCCTGCGCCATGGAATCACGCTCACGTACAGTTACGGCTCCATCCTCCTCGGACTCAAAATCGTAGGTCACGCAGAACGGTGTTCCGATCTCGTCCTGACGGCGATAACGCTTGCCGATATTGCCGCGCTCGTCATACTCGCAGTTATATTTCTTAGAAAGCTGTGCATATACCTTCTCGGCGCCCTCGTTCAGCTTCTTGGAAAGAGGCAGGACACCAATCTTTACCGGCGCCAATGCCGGATGGAAACGAAGGACGGTCCTCATGTCTCCGCCTTCCAGTTCTTCTTCATCATATGCGCTGCACAGGAATGCAAGTACCATACGGTCAGCGCCCAATGACGGCTCAATAACATAAGGAATATACTTAATCTTCTTCTCATCGTCAAAATAGCTCATATCCTGCTTGGAGGTATTCTGATGCTGGGTCAAATCAAAATCTGTCCTGTCGGCAATGCCCCACAGCTCCCCCCACCCGAATGGGAACAGGAACTCTACGTCCGTAGTTGCCTTGCTGTAATGGCTTAATTCCTCCGGAGAGTGATCGCGGTAACGAACCTCCTCCTCCTTAAGCCCCAGAGCTTTCAGCCAGTCAAGGCAGAACTGCTTCCAGTATGCAAACCACTCAAGGTCTGTATCCGGCTCACAGAAAAACTCTAACTCCATCTGCTCAAACTCTCTGGTACGGAAGGTAAAGTTACCTGGGGTAATCTCATTACGGAAGGACTTACCAACCTGGCAGATACCAAAGGGAATCTTCTTCCTAGAGGTACGCTGTACATTCTTAAAGTTTACAAAGATACCCTGCGCAGTCTCCGGACGAAGGTATACGACGCTCTTGGCATCCTCCGTAACTCCCTGGAAGGTCTTGAACATCAGGTTAAACTCACGAATCTCTGTGAAATTATGCTTTCCACAGGTGGGACAGGGAATCTCCTTGTCCTTAATGTAAGCCTCCATCTGCTCATGGCTCCACCCGTCAATACTGTCTCCTAAATCTATTCCATTCTCATGTGCATAATCTTCAATCATCTTATCTGCACGAAAACGCTCATGACATTCCTTACAATCCATAAGAGGATCGCTGAATCCGCCCAGGTGTCCGCTTGCCACCCATGTCTGGGGATTCATCAAGATCGCACAGTCCACGCCGACATTATAGGGGGACTCCTGTACGAACTTCTGCCACCATGCTCTTTTTACGTTGTTCTTTAATTCTACACCGAGATTACCATAGTCCCATGTATTGGCAAGCCCGCCGTAAATCTCGGAGCCTGGGTATACGAATCCTCTGGATTTTGCCAACGCCACAATCTTTTCCATCGTCTTTTCTGCCATATCCTCTTCCTCACCTTCTTAAATAATCTATATGTTACAATTTCTACTTATTATACCGTCAACACATCTTCATTTCAAGTGCTAATTACAGAATTGTTTCCAGTATTTCCAGTGATTTAAAGGATTTTCCCAGATATTCGGCAAGATAATCCGTCACAATCTCCTCTAATTCTTCCATCACTTCCTCCTTTACGACAAAGGTGTAAAGCTTCTCAATAGGGGATGAAACGATGTACTGCAGGGTATACAGGGTGGAGGGGTGAAGGGGTCTTGCATCCGAAACATGCCCCACCTCCATACATCGGCTGCAAACCAGCCCGCCGCGCTTTACGCTGAACATCATGTCCTGCTCCGTGCCTCTGCAGCAGACGCACTCAAACACCTGAGGCCCTTCACCGTTGACCGTCACCGCGCGAAGTTCATAGATTCGACGAATCAGACGGTTGGGAATATGTGGGTTTACAAGGGCGCGGCAGGTTTGATACAAAAGCTTTAAAAGCCCCGTCTCATCGTTTGCCTCGCGAGCATAGTACCCCGCCATTTCCAGAAAATAGAAACCATAGTACGCCCCCTCCACATCCAGCCGCAACTCCTGAAAATAATTGGAAATAGAGGCCGACATCAATGTATAAGATGTCCGCCCCTCATATACAGTAAATTCTCCGAAGGAGAAGGGGCTTGTCACCCCCACAAGGGCGCTGTTTGGCTTCCTTGCGCCCCTGGCAAACGCCGATATCTTCCCCCGCTCTTTCGTCAAAATTACAATCCTTCTGTCGTATTCACCCATGGGTGTCGCCGCAAGCACCATACCTGTCACACTAATCTGATTCACCTGCTGCCTCACTTTCATTCCTGATTGGACAGCTTTGGCTGTCCTCCTGTCCCATCGGGGCATACATGACGGCATGCTCCCTGGGCATAATTCTCCATCACCTGCCTGCAGATTGCCATTCCTTTATAATAGAGATAATCCTTAATGTCTCCCGTCTTAAGGAAACGTTTCCAGTATTCTTCCTCCATGCTATCACCTCGTCCTTAGTATCCTCTATACAGTTACTAAGATTAGGTTGTCCCGCAGGCATATGATTTTATTCTTCTTCCCGATATCCAAAATTTTTCATAAGAAAATCGCTGTCCCGCCAATCCTTCTTAACCTTCACCCAAAGCTTAAGGTTTACCTGCATTTCCAGCATTTTTTCAATCTCAAAACGCGCTGTACTGCCAATCTTTTTCAACATATTTCCTTGTTTTCCAATAATGATCCCCTTGTGGGAATCCCGCTCGCAGATAATCGTGGCGTCAATATGCATCACCTTTTTATTAGTCTTCATAGAATCGATTGCCACGGCGATTCCATGGGGAATCTCATCCTGCAGGCAATGGAGAGCCTTCTCGCGAATCAGCTCTGCCACAATCTGACGCTCTGGCTGGTCTGTCACTGTGTCCTCGTCATAGAACTGCGGTCCGTAAGGAAGGTATTTCATTACCACCTGAATCAGCTCATCTGTGTTATTTCCATTCCTTGCAGACACAGGAACAATCTCTGCAAAATCATAGATGTCCTTGTATGCCGCAATGGCCAAAAATACCTCTTCCCGCTTTACGCTGTCAATCTTGTTGATGACCAGCACCACCGGAGTTTTTACCTTCTTAAGCTGACTGGCAATATGCTGCTCTCCGGCGCCGATAAAGGTAGTTGGCTCCACCAGCCACAGCACCACGTCCACCTCATTGAGAGTCTTCTTCGCAACATTCACCATGTATTCGCCCAGCTTGTTCTTCGCCTTGTGAATACCTGGCGTATCCACGAACACAATCTGCCCCTCTTCTGTAGTCAGAACCGTCTGAATTCGGTTGCGCGTGGTCTGAGGCTTATTGGAGGTGATGGCGATCTTCTGTCCAATCAAGTGGTTCATCAGGGTAGATTTACCTACGTTGGGACGGCCAATCAAAGTTACAAAACCTGATTTATAGTCATTTTTCATATTCTCTCCTGTTTCTTTTAAAATTCCTCAAGCAATCAGAAGCCTGTCACCGTCTGGAACATCTCTTTGTTTTCTTCTATCTTCTCCTCGCTGCCGATTACGCAGAACTGGTCTGCCTCAAGAACAGCTTTTGCCACTTGAGAAAGAGCGCGGATATCCTCCTGTCCTGCGTCTAAGATCTGATTCCGTTCTTCTTTAATCATCTCGGCGCTCACCTTATTCATATAGAGGTTCATGGAACGCTCGCCTTTCTGTGCCGGAGTCATGGGATGATCGATATTGCTCATAGTACCAATAATATATTTCGTCATATCCCGCTCGCTGACGGTAAAATCCTTGAGAAAGTCCACTACCTTTTCGTAGACCTCCATCGTCCGTTTCAAGTTAGGGTCGCGGTAAGATACAAAATATCCCTCGCCAATCCTGTTAAAATTGCTCATACAGCCATAGGCTCCGCCTTTCACACGAATATTCTGCCACAGATAGTCGTAGCTTAAGATGACCTTCAAAATCTGCAAAGCCCCTGTATATGCCGCGCCGTAATCGATAAAATTCCCTGTCCTCGCCACGTACTGTACCTTGGACGCTGTCTTGAAGCCTTCGTTCTTCTTCTCACAGTGAATCACGCAATTTTCTTCCCCTGGCAAAGCATGATACAGGTTCTTCTTCATATCCTCGATATACCCTTCGATTCCTGTTAAGCCCTCCCTGGAAGCGGTATAGCTAAGCATCATATTATCCGGTCTGAAAAGCTTTTCTGCCAGGCTCTTTAAAATCTCTGTCAGGCGTTTCTTCTCCTCATCAAAATGTTCTTCGATATAGGCAATCGTCTGATAGAACTGGATTCCACTGGTCATATCCTTAAGCTTGGCAGAAGGCGAAGCATAAGATAAGGCGCGAAGGGCTGCCGTAGAATGTCCGGAGGACTGGAAACGCATCAGAAGCCTTGACTTCACCATAGCAAGAATCTCCTTAAGCCGCTTGGTATCCGTAAGCTTTGACGTTGTCAATATCTCGCTCATCATAGAAAATACAACCGGAAGCTTTCCATACAACGCCTTCCCCTTTATCTCAAACGTGGCTTTAAACGCCTTCTCCTGAATGTTGGTGACATCATTATAAAGCTCCAGGGATGTGCCGATTCCGCCGGTATGCACATTAATCTCGTTAAATAATTCCCCGTAATCGTAATTCTCTGTGTCAATGATACCGAGCACAGACTGGAGAATTCCCACATAGGGTAGTAGCTCCTCCCTGATACCGGAAATGTCAAAGAGTACGTCCAGATACCCGATTCCGTTGGTCTCTATCTCATGGAAAATCACCGGAACACCGCCAAGCTTCAATTCTTCGTTCACAATCGGCTCAATCTCTCTGGAAATATCCTCCCTTTTCAGCACAGGGATTCTCTCTAAGTCCTCCTCCTTCTCTGGTGCAGACTGGTACGCCTCAAGCTTCTCGGTATTCTTGACCAATTCTTCTACTTCTTCTTTGGTAAGCCCTTCCTTGTACGCCTTAAGCTGCTTATCAAGCTCTGCGTCCATCCTTGCTGTACGCCCCTTCTCAGGCTTAACAATCACCACAGCGCCGTGTGGATTGTCAAGGAGATATTTTCGTATCAATGCCTCATAATATCCGGTTCCCACCTGTTTTTTCAGAAATTCAAACGTCTCCAAAGCCTCCACATGGATAAAAGGCTCATCCTCGTCATAGAGCCAACTGTCCATCATCTGCAGGCCATACATCAAGCCCTTGGGATAATTGCCGAAATCCGCCTCTCGATAGCGGAACTCATGGTAGTTAAGCCCTGCCTCCAACGCTTTTTTGTCTATTCCCTTCTCTGCCAAATCCGAAAGTACACTCTCAATCAGGTCTACAAATTCCTGCTTCTGGTCTTCGTTGGCATTCTTGGAGATTACTGAGAAGATAGGCTGGTAAATCCCGTTGTCATAGGAGCCCATAATATCCTTGCCAATGCCTGCATCCGTAAGCGCTTTCTTAAGAGGCGCGCCCGGCGCAGAAAGCAGGGCATAATCCAAAATCTGGAAAGCAAGATACAGCTCCCGGTCCAAGCTGGTGCCAATTACCTTATTATAGGAAAGATAGGTATTATCCTCCTCTGACTCCTCGCTGGCTATGGAATAGGGAATCGTCTTTTCACACATTTCCCCGAAGGGCTCCTGGAATCGGATTCTGGAATCCACCTCTCTGGCATCGAAATCCCCCAGGTACTCTCTGTCAAGCCAGTTTAATTTCTCCTCCATATTCATATCTCCGTACAGGTAAATATAACTGTTGGACGGATGATAGTATTTCCTGTGGAAATCAAGAAACTGCTCATAGGTAAGCTCTGGGATTACCTCCGGATCGCCTCCCGATTCATTTGCATAGGAGGTGTCCGGAAACAGGGTATTTAAGATTACCCGATCTAGCACTCCCTCCGGAGAGGAAAACGCCCCCTTCATCTCATTATATACAACACCGTTGTATTCCAGTTTATCCGCAGGAGAATCCAACTTGTAACTCCACCCCTCCTGCCGGAAGATTTCCTCGTGCTTGTAGATATTCGGATAAAGCACAGCGTCCATGTAGACGTGCATCAAATTCTGAAAATCCTTGTCATTACAGCTTGCCACAGGATACACGGTCTTGTCCGGATAGGTCATTGCATTCAAAAATGTATTCAGAGAACCCTTCACCAACTCCACGAAGGGATCCTTCGCCGGAAAATTCTTGGAGCCGCACAGGACAGAATGTTCCATGATATGGGGAACTCCGGTGCTGTCACTGGGCGGCGTGCGGAAACCAATACTAAATACCTTGTTGTTGTCATCCTTCTCTATTAAAAGAATCCTGGCCCTGCTTTTTTTGTGACGAAGCAGATACCCCTTTGCCTGGATTCCAATCAAATCTTCTTCCTTCATGATCTCATATGCCTTCAAATCTCTGATACTCATCTGCTATACTCCTTCTTCTTTTACTGTTGCTCTGTTTTACAATACATTCTATCCAATTTTTCCCTACTCTACAAGAGAAATCGTAAAAACTTATTTAACTAATCAAATGTATTGCTAAAAACACAAGAAATCCCTGAGACTGTTTTACCCCAGGGATTTCATTTTTCCTATTCTGCTTTCATATTTCTTAAAACAAGTAAAGTACCCACCATCAATATAATTCCCAGCGGAAGACAGATAAACGCACTTTTGACAAAACCGGCAATGGCGTATGTCACAAATGATACGGCTGCTACTGTAATTGCATAGGGCAGCTGTGTGGTTACATGGTTCACATGGTTGCACTGAGCGCCTGCCGACGCCATGATTGTTGTGTCAGAAATCGGTGAACAGTGGTCGCCACAAACTGCACCTGCCATACATGCGGAAATAGAGATAATCATCATAGTCTCATTGGTTCCGGCAAATACGGCTACCACTATTGGAATCAGGATTCCAAAGGTTCCCCATGACGTTCCCGTGGCAAATGCAAGAAAGCATCCCACCAGGAAAATGATTGCCGGAAGCAGGTTCACAAGACCGCCGGCTGCTGAATCCATGATACCCGCAACATACTCCGCCGCGCCAAGGCTGTCCGTCATGGCCTTCAGCGTCCAGGCAAATGTAAGAATCAGAATCGCCGGAACCATCGCCTTGAAGCCGTCCGGAACACAAGCCATAGACTCACTAAACTTCAATACCTTTCTTACTGCGTAAAATGCAATGGTAACCACAAGTGCAAAGAAGCTTCCAAGCATCAGCCCTACGGAAGCATCGCTGCCTGAAAATGCCTCCACAAACCCTGCTCCTTCAAAGAAACCTCCTGTGTAAATCATTCCAATCACACAGCAGATAATCAGCACAACAATCGGAACCACAAGATCGATTACAGTTCCCTTGCTTTCGTCTACATCCTCCTCGGCATTGGCATAGGGCCTGTCAGGCGTCGTATAGAGATCCCCATTTAAAGCATTCTTCTCATGAAGCTTCATGGGGCCATAATCAATATTCAGAACAACGATTGTAACCATCATCACAAGCGTCAGAATAGCATAAAAGTTGTATGGAATCGCACGAATAAAAATAGAGAAGCCATCCTCACCCTCCACAAATCCCGTAACAGCCGCCGCCCAGGAGGAAATGGGCGCAATAATACACACAGGCGCCGCCGTAGCGTCAATCAAATACGACAGCTTCGCCCTGGAAACATTGTGCTTATCCGTCACCGGACGCATAACGCTTCCCACGGTCAGACAGTTAAAATAATCGTCGATAAAAATCAGCACACCAAGGAGAATCGTTGCAAGCTGCGCTCCCACTCTGCTCTTGATATGCTCGCTGGCCCATCGTCCAAATGCAGCAGAGCCTCCCGCCTTGTTCATCAGGCAGACCATGATTCCAAGCACCACCAGGAACACTAAGATTCCCACGTTATAGCTGTCGGACAATACGCCTACAATACCATCCTGAAATACATGAGTAATTGTTGTCTCAAAGGTAAATCCAGAATAGAAGATTCCCCCAATCAGGATTCCGACGAACAGGGAGCTGTATACCTCCTTCGTAATCAATGCCAGAGCAATGGCAACGATAGGCGGTATCAGCGACCAAAATGTTGCGTACATATTCGGCACATACTCCGCAGCTTCGTCTGCCCCCAATACGGTAACAGAGCCACATGCCAGAATACACAGGAATGTGAACACCCTTAAGAATACCCTTTTCTTTTCTCTCATTGTAAAGATTTCCTCTCTTTCCATTCTTATGTTGGTCCATTTTTATCCTAATATCAGGAATTAAAAATGCCATGAACAACGCTTTACTCAGAGCTCGCTCATGGCATAATCTACACAGAAATTATTATTGAACCGTTCCATCCACTGATGCTTAATACACATCTATGCCTTAACGGATGAAATCCACCCACCCGAAGGGTATGCGTATACCGATCTGCATGAAACCGTATATTAATACTTATATCTGGCAATCTTCACAATCTTATACCTATGATAGCGCTCCACTGATGTGACAGTCCGCAGCATCTTCTGACTGCGTCCCAGGAATGCGGATTGGGAGACCCATGGAATATGCTTCCTTACACTCCTTCGGCGGCATCCCCTTTCCTTCGTGACAGCTTCCCATTCTATCGTCACAAAGTACTAATGAAGACCGCGCCTCTACCAAGTTAGTTATTCATATAGTGCATTTATATCACTTTTCGGATGGCTTGTCAATAAAAGATTGACTTTTAACGATATTTTAACGATATTTTTCCACCCCATTTCTTACCAAACTGTCCAGTGTGGAGGTAAATATAATCCCATTATGATTTATCTTCTCAAGATTCATGCTGATATCTCTGGGCGCCGTCGCAAAAGCCTCCTCGTTTCTCTTAATCCGCCCCGTCTCCCATCCAAGCTCTGAAAACATTGCGAAAACCGTATCGTATGTATTCCTGTTATTGGATGAACCGAAATTATAGCTTCCGCCTTTCAATTCCCACGCCTTTTCAAGATTACGGATGACTTCATTTACATCAGTAATCCCACGCACGTCATTTACAGGATAATACAAATCCTTTGAAGTCTCAAGGCTTAAAATCAGTGTGCGAAAAAAATCTCCATGCTCACACTCCTGTTTCGTTATGGTGTCATACATCCATGACAGCCTAAGCAGCACACACTTTGGATTCTCTGCCAAACATACCTCCTCTGCCTTCTTCTTTTCTCTGCCATAGACATTAAGTGGATTTACCTCCTCATCTTCTCTGTGGGGTCCCGATATCTGGCTTCCAAAATAAATCTGGTCGGAGCTGCAGATGATACATTTAGCGTGAAGTTCTGCCGATGCTGTCGCTATGTTCCTGCTTCCGTCTACATTAATCCTCCAAGAACCTTCTGGATCTCTCTCACACATCCCCACATCAGAAACCGCCGCGCTGTGTATGACAAAATTGGGTTTGAAATCATGGAATACTGCGGATACCTTTTCTCTGTCAGTGATATCCATTTCCTTATGCCCTGGGGTGTAGAGCTCATATTTTTCACTATAGAATTCTGCAATTCTCCTTCCGAGAAAACCGGAAGCGCCCGTAACTAACAGCTTTTTCATATCTTACCTCTTTCTATGAATCTACTGGAAAACCTTGATATCTGGTTCTTAAGCTTCTTGTCTTAACTATGTAAATTTTTTGTCTAATTGCCGCTTTATATCTTCTCCCAAATCCTCCGCCCGATATCCGTGATAAATGATATCCATCTCATTTTGAAAGGCATAGTAATATCCATTTTTCTTCGCATATAATCTTCCTTTAATGTTGATCGCCTTATTCAATAAATCCTGTGCATCTTCATCATGCAAATCCATCCGACTTCCTATCTTTCCCTTTCCATAGGGATTTTCCCTGTGATATTTATGTTTTTTATCATTTGCATGATACCTGCGAATCCCTAATTCTTTTCGATAATATTCTATATGTTCATCCTTAGACAGATTCCGCAATTCTACTTCTTTCTCATGAACCGTTCCTTTTATTGTAATTTCTGAAAATATCTGGCCCGATAAAAGACTGACCAAAAAATTGCCTATTCCCTGCGCGCAAATCAACGATTCTTTCCCGTCAATCTTACAAACCAGTCTATCATCTTCCTGATATGTGCCCCTATTCGTTAAAATACCAAGCAGTAATGACCTTTCTTCCCTGCCTTTAAATTCCTGTATCAACTGAATTAATTTGTAATCAGGTCCAATATACGTCTGAGAATCGACTAAACCTGTTCTTATTTTCTTGATATTCGTTATCTCATCCTTTTGTATTCGTTTACAAATATCAAGAAATTGATGCATATATTGTACTGCAAGCTCTTTTGTAGCAAATGGATACTGAAATGATACATCATTAATTACGGCTATCATTCTCATCACCTTTCCAATCCCAGCTTTTTTATAACAACTCCAGAAGCGCGTTATCCCACTCGTCAAAAAAACCCTCCGGCCATTCATCCAGTCTCCCGTTTCTATCCAAGATCGGACACATAACTTTATGTTTATAAGAATCATCCACATCCTTATAAAAAAAGAAGAAGCCTGTCTCTTTGGGATCCAGTTTATTCTTTTTGACAGCTACACGAATTCCGTTGAGCACATGGTCGCTGTGTGTTTCAACAATCACCTGGACACCACCAGCCCCTGAAGCCGCAATTAATTCTCCTAACATTCTCTGCCCTTTTGGATGTATGTGTGCCTCCGGATTTTCAATTAAAAGGATATCACCTTGTTTTGCAGATACCAACCCAACTACTATAGGAAGCACATAAGTAATACCAAATCCTACATTTACGCTTTTGTATGAATTCGTTTTTTCCCTGCCTTCAATATATTCATACTTCAATTCCGCTGTTCTGGATGACATATCAATATTGATAATTGGTGATACCCCCGGAGATATAATATCAAGCCACGATTTTACCTGCTCCGCAACAGTGGTCTTGTCCACATCTCCGATTATAACCTTTTTATTTGCCACATTATCTCCGCCATATAGTTTCAAATATTGAATTGCAAATTCACCGTTCTTTCCAAAATGTCTTTCCGAAACATTATATTCATTCTCAATTTGATACAAAAACTGTGGTTCTATACGATAGGCAGATAAATAAAGCAGCCGCTCGGCCCAGCTCATAAACACCTCTCTCTTAATTTCAGAACATACTTTTTTCAACGGCAGCGCATCTTTTTCAAAACCATATCCAAAAAGAAATTTTTCCTCTGCCTTATCTGCCTGTATCCCTATGCCAATCTCATCTTCCTCTGCCTTTTCATAAAGGATATCCTGTCCGGTTCCAAGGTTTACATACCTTCCCTTTATACATAATGTCTCATCCGACAAAATGCTCTTTTTCGACTGCGCTAATAACAAAAGACTCTGTATAACTGTAGATTTGCCCATGCCGTTTAACCCTGTCAAAATGTTGACTGTAGAAAAATTTATGTGAAGTTTTTCAAAACATTTAAAATTTTTTAAATCTAATTCTCTAAGCATAAAAATCCCTCTACAAATTCTCTGGTCATACCAATTCGTTTGATAAACGAATATTGATCACCTGCTTTTAATGTCATTGCAAACTCGGTCTTTAGCAAAAGTTCTCCAAATTGATTTATAAACTTATCTTTATTTCTCACTATTTTTTGTAGCTGATTATCATCTAATTCACTGAAACAAATAGCCCAAATTTCAAAAATAGCTTTATTGATTGGTCCACGCCGAAAATTTTTATTATATTTTCTAAAAGCATATTTTCCAAAAACATTTCTACATACATTCATAACTCGTATGAATCGTTCTGTGACTCGCTCTATATCTTCTTCACGAAAAGTATTCGCTTTTTTTAATCCTTTTATCAAAAAGTTATTAATATTCCCTTTATATTCTTTTTTATAATCCAGCTCTGTAAATGCAAGAAAACGCAATACATACTCCCGATCCAACATCCTTTCCGGCTTTACCGCAAATTGAGTAGCTTCTTTAAATTCCTGTAGTTCTGCTAGCTCTTTAATTAAGTCAGTGCCTTTCCCTGAATACAAGGCTTGTCTTATCTCCTGAGCGTTTAGCTGAATCCCACCTGTATTAATTCTCTGAAAAATATTGAATACAACCTCGTCCGGAGTTCCTTTTATAACTGTATACGCAATGATTGAAGATTCCTTAATCCTTCTGATATATTGTCTGGGAAGATCATCGAATGTCATCCCGTTAAAATCTGATAAATACTGCAAACCTGTAAAACAATATTTCTTTCGCAAGCCATTCTCCTGCATATTCCCCACCAGATAATTTTGAAAAGAGGTAAGACGCTGTAAACCATCTATTACAATCCACTTATCCTCTCTGGCGGCATCAAAATAAAAAGCCGGCAACGGTATCTTCAGCATTAATGACTCAATCAACTGGCTCTGTTCTTCTTTACTCCACAGACCGCCATGCCTTTGAAATACAGGTGTCAGATCAAATTCCTCATTCTCCAGCCGTTCCATAATATTTGAAATATTCGTCGGAATCTGTGTAATATTTACATCCGAAGGAATAAATTGATCAGGTTCATTCATATCCGCCTTATACCCTTCATCCATATCTAAAGGGAGAAGCTTTATTCCTTCTTTCCTTAACTGATCAAGAGTGTGATTTAATAAGTCTTCATCAATTCCTGCCGTTTTGTTGTTTAAAATATCTGAGACAGCAAACAGACTAATCTCATTATTATTCTCTTTTGCAAAATCTTCGATTTCTTTTTTTATCTGGCTTGATATCTCCTGCATATCTTATATCACATCCTATTCTCTGCAACAATATTACATAGATTTCTCATTAAAAAACAGTATATCATAGCCTGAAATAAATAGATAGTTTTATATCACAATACAAGTGAAAGTCCCGCGCTAAATATTAAGCGCCGGACTTCCACTTGTACCTGCATATCTGAAAAGGCTGTGTAAAACAACTTTCCCAGAGCTTCGTATTTAATTTATCTTATGAAATCATATCACTGTATTGCCTAAAAACCTCAACCTATAGGATTAGTCCTCCCCATACAGAGTAACCAGCTTCTTAAGGTATGCATATCTCTCCTTAGCCTCAGCCTCGTTCTTAGCGAACAGCTTCTCAGCCTTCTCTGGATTCGCTCTCTTAAGCGCATTGTAACGAACCTCTCCGTCAAGGAATTCCTGATAATCTCCTGTTGGCTCCTTGCTGTCAAGTGAGAACTTCGCGCCCTCTGCAGCCGGATTGAACCGGAAGTTATTCCAGTATCCGCACTCTACTGCCAACGCTTCCTCTGTCTGAGCCTTGCTCATACCCTTCTTGATACCATGGTTGATACATGGTGCGTAAGCGATAATCAATGACGGTCCCGGATATGCCTCTGCCTCTGCGATAGCCTTAACTGTCTGGTTGAAGTCTGCGCCCATTGCGATCTGCGCTACATATACATAGCCATAGCTCATAGCGATTCCTGCAAGGTCTTTCTTCTTCGTCTCTTTACCGCCTGCCGCAAACTGTGCGGTTGCACCAGTCTTAGTTGCCTTAGAGGACTGTCCGCCAGTGTTGGAGTAAACTTCTGTATCGAATACCATTACATTGATATCCTCGCCGCTTGCCAGTACATGGTCAACACCACCGAATCCGATATCGTAAGCCCATCCGTCGCCGCCGAATACCCACTGAGACTTCTTAGCCAGGAAATCTTTATTCTTAACGACATCCTTGCATGTCTCGCAATCACATCCTTCTAACGCTGCAACTAACTTATCCGTAGCGTCTCCGTTGGATACGCCGCAGTTAAAGGTATCAAGATATTCCTTGCATGCTGCCTTAACTTCGTCAGAAGCCTTATCAAAGCCTGCAATCTCCTCAACCTGAGCTTTTAATCTATTTCTGATTGCCTTCTGTGCCAACAGCATACCGTATCCAAACTCTGCGTTATCCTCGAACAGAGAGTTAGACCAAGCTGGTCCCTTACCTTCCGGAGTTACGGTGTAAGGTGTGGACGGTGATGAGTTACCCCAGATAGAAGAACATCCTGTGGCATTGGCAATATACATTCTGTCACCGAATAACTGTGTAATCAGCTTCGCATATGGTGTCTCTCCACATCCTGCACAAGCGCCTGAGAACTCAAGCAACGGCTGCTTGAACTGGCTTCCCTTTACAGTCTCTGGTTTGAACTTGGCAACAACCTCTGGCTTCACCGGAATCTCTCTGCCGAAGTCAAATACCTTCTGAGAACCGATATTTTCTTCCATGTTCTTAAGAACAAGAGCCTTCTCGCCCTTCTTGCCCGGACATACATTTGCACAAGAACCGCAGCCTGTACAGTCAAGAGCAGATACGGACATGGTAAATTTCATACCTGGCATACCAATCATGTCGATTGCCTTTGTTCCTTCTGGTGCCTTAGAAAGCTCGTCCTCTGTCAAAGCGATCGGACGGATAACAGCGTGAGGACATACGTATGCACAGCGGTTACACTGGATACAGTTCTCTTCTACCCATACTGGAATATCTACCGCAATACCGCGCTTCTCGTATGCGGAAGAACCAGACGGTGTAGAACCGTCTACATAATCATTGAACGCAGATACCGGAAGTGAATTACCCTCCTGTGCATTTACCTTGGACTGAACATTCTTAACGAAGTCAACAACGTCTTCTCTTCCGCCCTTAACCTCTGGTGTGAATAAGCCCTCGTCAGCGCAGGATTTCCATGAATCCGGAACAGTCACTTCTACAACCTGCTTTGCGCCTGCATCAATGGCATCGTAGTTCATCTGAACAATCTTATCGCCCTTTCTTCCGTAGGTAGCCTTTGCAGCAGCTTTCATCAGGTCGATTGCCTCTTCCTCCGGAATGATTGCCGCCAGCTTGAAGAATGCAGACTGCAATACTGTATTGATACGTCCGCCAAGTCCAATCTCTTTACCAATCTTGATTCCGTCGATGGTGTAGAACTTGATGTTGTGGTCTGCGATATATGCCTTCACCTGTCCTGGCAGATGCTTCTCAAGACCTTCCATATCCCATGAGCAGTTCAGAAGGAAGGTTCCGCCGTCAACCAACTCCTGAACCATGTTATACTTGTCCACATAAGAAGGATTGTGACATGCAACAAAGTTCGCCTGACGAATCAGGTAGGTTGACTTAATCGCCTTCTTACCGAAACGTAAGTGAGACATGGTAACACCGCCGGACTTCTTGGAATCATAGTCAAAATATGCCTGTGCATACATATCCGTGTTATCACCGATAATCTTAATGGAGTTCTTGTTAGCTCCAACCGTTCCGTCTGCGCCAAGTCCCCAGAACTTACAGTTAATGGTTCCCTCCGGAGTTGTAACCAGTGCCGGTCCTGTTGCAAGGGAAAGCTTGGTCACATCATCCTCAATACCGATTGTAAATCTTGCCTTTTCAGCGTTATTGAATACTGCAACAATCTGTGCAGGTGTAGTATCCTTAGAGCCAAGTCCATAACGTCCGCAATTAACCGGAACAGCGTCGAACTTAGAGCCCTTCAGTGCGGAAACAACATCCAGGTATAACGGCTCTCCCTGTGCTCCCGGCTCCTTCGTCCTGTCAAGAACATTAATATATTTTACAGTGTCAGGAATTGCATCGATCAATGCCTGTGCGCAGAACGGTCTGTAAAGACGAACCTTTACAACACCAACCTTCTCGCCTGCTGCCATCAGGTAGTCGATGGTCTCCTCAATCGTATCACATACAGAGCCCATTGCAACGATTACCTTCTCAGCGTCTGCTGCACCGTAGTAGTTAAACAGCTTATAGTCTGTGCCAATCTTAGCATTAACCTTGTCCATGTACTCCTGAACGATTGCTGGCATAGCATCATAGTATGGGTTACATGCTTCTCTTGCCTGGAAGAAAATATCCGGATTCTGAGCAGAACCTCTCTGGCATGGATGATTCGGGTTCAATGCATGGTTTCTGAATGCGTCGATAGCATCCATATCTACTAATTCTTTCAGATCTTCATAATCCCATGTCTCAATCTTCTGAATCTCGTGAGAAGTACGGAAGCCGTCAAAGAAGTTAATGAACGGAAGCTTGCCTTTAAGAGCTGCGCAATGTGCAACCGGTGTTAAGTCCATAACCTCCTGTACGCTTGACTCACAGAGCATAGCCGCACCTGTCTGTCTACATGCGTATACATCAGAGTGATCTCCAAAGATTGACAGTGCATGGCTGGCAAGCGCACGCGCGGATACATGGAACACACCCGGAAGCTGCTCGCCTGCTACTTTATATAAGTTAGGAATCATCAGCAGTAAGCCCTGGGATGCCGTAAATGTCGTCGTCATAGCACCTGCTGCCAGGGAACCGTGTACTGCTCCCGCTGCTCCTGCCTCTGACTGCATCTCTGTTACCTGGACAGTCTGTCCAAAGATATTCTTTCTGCCTTCAGTTGCCCACTCATCCACATGCTCTGGCATAACAGATGATGGTGTGATTGGGTAAATAGCCGCAACTTCTGTATATGCGTATGATGCGTGAGCCGCAGCCTGATTACCATCCATGGTCTTCATTTTTCTTGCCATTTTCGTTGTTCCTCCTTATAATTGTGCAAATTGATATACCAGACCTTTTATCTGGTATAATTTGACGTGTGATTTTATTATAGTCCACACATTGTTAAAAGTCTAGTCATTCTTTCCCTTATTTTTGTTCCTTTTTCGGTACAAGTCAGTGTTTTTTCTCTTTGCAATCCAAAACAGAAATACCGCTGTGATTCCTAAAAGAATCGCCATAGCAATCCACGGCAGAGGACCTAAGATTGTCCACAGACTGTACTTGCGTTGCTTTGCCTTCTTAGGCGCTGTTTCCTCCTTAATCTCCTTTTCCGGTTCTCCTTTGAACCTGCCAGTATCTAGCTTCTCAATCGCCAGCTTCGCAATCACCTCCTGCCCCTCCTGGTCTGGATGAAGGCCGTCCTCCTGGGTGTGCTCACAAATTTCTGAGTCGAACAGATCAACGACCCGATAATCATAGTCCTCAGCATGTTCGTACATAACCTGGTTCATGTTGCAGATAATATCCTCAACAATGCCGTTCATGGCGCCTGGCAGCTCAAACTGGCTGACCGGATTGTAGATAGTCGTCACAACTAACTGCGCCGTACTTTTCCTATGAGCCGTTATGGTATCCATGGCAGCCATCCACTGTTCCTCAAATATTGTATAATCCCAGTTGTTCAGCACATCCAGAATCTTAACAATCAGCAGAGGATTTCCTTCCACCCCCTCCTGTAAGGCGTCAAACGCGTCGTAAACACTCAGAAACTTGCGTTCTGTCCCCAGTACTTCCTGTGCCGCATGTTTGAATTCCTGCATCAAGTCATTGGCCCCAATGGTCAAGGTAATAATGTCCGCGCGGTCAAGGGAAGAAAGAGCCTCCTCCATAGTCAGAATGTCTGAGTTAAGCCGCAAAGAATCCAGGCCATTTTTCGCAAATTTTTCACATTCTGTGGGAATTTTTGTCTCACCGGCCACCTGGTCTGCAATCAACTGTGTGTAGCTGATTAAATCCTCCTGCCCCTTTCCCCCATATCCTTTGGCGATACTGTCTCCCAATGCGGTACAGTAAATGGTATCGCCCTCCCATGCCTGCCCGTCTCCTGCAATCTCCTCTGCCTTACATGGAACCGACCCTGTTCCTGGCAAAATCATGATGACACAGATAAATAAACTAATCCACAATGCCAGGAATCTCCCTGACCTTCTCTTAATATTTCCCCCAAATTTCATACGAATCCTTCTTCCGGCACATAAGCTGACCCCATCCTATCACATTAAATAAACGACATCCTCCTCTGGCTTTGCAGCCGTCTCCATGCCAAGCAGGTACAGCACTGGCTGTTTGTTGCCAAAAGACACCGCCTGTTCATACTCAAATCTTGCCCGAACCTTGACCCAAGCGCCCTTCTTGAATCCAATTGGACGGTCAGATTTGCAGGGATATCCATAGAACTTCAAGTCGTCTGCACAGCATGTCATAATCTTGCGCACCGGAACGAACATATTCTCCTCCATACCCTTAGGCCGAAACGCCTGGGCCACAAATTCCACCTCTTTGTGGAGATACAGCTCTGGATGATCGTACGCGTCCACATACCAGATTCCAAAATCCGCCGAAGCTATCTGTATCTTTTCCCCTTTGACATCATAGGGAAGGTCTTCCTTTGTGGGTTGTATGATTCTTCCGTCCACCCCCTCGAAAATCAACTGCGCCATTGGATTCTGCACCTTAAGCGCTCTGCGAAAGCCCGAACGGTCTATCCCTTTTGGACAGCGGTTTACCACAATCAGCTCAGATTCTGTCAACTGCTCAATCAGTACATTTTTCATATTCTTAAGATACATATCCAGGGTGGTGCCATTCACGGTAGAATAAACCCCCTGTAACTCCCAACTTTTTGGGTACTTGATGCACAGCAAATCCTCCAGCTTCCACATTCCGTTATATTCGATTACCACCTGGGCGGGATGATAGTTTTTTTCGCAATTCTTAAAAAATGACGGACTCAACTGGTCGAACTCGTCGATTTTCAGCAGAACCATTTCACGGGATTCCAGGTATTCCTCCGGATACCCTACCTCACCTTCTTCGCACAGAATCAAAAGCGTAAGCCCAGGCGCAATCCACTCCTGCTCCATCAGCGTGTCCTTCACAAGCGTCGTCTTTCCGCTGTCCAGAAAACCTGTACATATGAATACGGGTGTTTTCATACAATCACCTTCATTTCTTTTATTTAAACTTAGATATGGAATAATTTCAGCAGTTCTTCTTCCTTCAAATCCGTCCCTATCACACATACCCGACCCGTGTAGTCGGCCTTGCCTTCACGAACTTCATATTCCTCCGGAACAAGATCAAACTGTTTCCATGTGCCGTCCGCCATGGGGATAATACCTTTTGAACGCAGGATTGTTCCATAGCCCTCCGTCTCGGACAATGCTTTCAGCAGGAAATCCAATTCTTCATCCGTGTACTTGTGGGCAGTCTCCTTACCCCAGCTTGTAAATATCTCATCCGCATGATGATGGTGGTGGCCGTGGTGATGATGACCACATCCACATTCTCCTTCATGCTCATGATGATGACCGCATCCACATTCTCCTTCATGCTCGCTATGATTTTGCAGAAATTCTTCTATCTCAGCCCCATGGTCAAGGGCACGACAGACCGCTTCACCTGAAAGCTCATCCCACGGCGTAGAGATAATCGCCGCTTCTGCATTTTCCTCGCGGAGTATATGAACACATTCCTCAATCTTCTCACCTGACATCATCTGGGTTCTGCTGATTACAATCGTAGACGCATGCTTTACCTGGTCCTCAAAGAACTCTCCAAAATTCTTAAGGTACAATACCGCCTTCTTACCGTCAACCACTGTGATTCTTCCGCTAATCTCAATCTCGGCATCCTTCTTCACATCCTCGATTGCTTTCACAATATCGGATAATTTCCCTACCCCCGACGGTTCAATCAGCACACGGTCAGGCTTGTATTCCTCCAGTACCTTTTGAAGCGCCTTGCTGAAATCCCCCACCAGCGTACAGCAGATACATCCTGAATTCATCTCCGTAATCTCAATCCCCGCATCCTTGAGAAAACCGCCGTCAATACCGATTTCTCCAAACTCATTCTCAATCAGCACCAGTTTTTCTCCGGTAAATACCTGTTCAATCAACTGTTTGATAAAGGTTGTCTTTCCGGCGCCCAAAAAACCTGATATAATGTCTACTTTCGTCATCTTCTATTCCTCTTTTCACCATTTTATACGACCAATATATTACCACAAACTTCCATCTGCCGCCAGAGCGTCGATTAAATTATTGCCAGAAGCACACCCTGATATACCGCCCCTCCTGAAACAAGACAAGACTTGAAATCCCTTATATTTTTATTATATCTAATATAGCCAAGGATAACAATAGAATCGGGTTAAATAAAAACCAGCGCCAAATCTCTTAGCGCCGGTTCTTTTACATCTAAAATAATTTTCAATTATAACTGCGGACCTGCCGGAACCAAAGCCTTTCCAGCCTCATTTCCTTCATACTTCGCAAAGTTCTTAACGAATCTCTGCGCCAGATCCTTAGCCTTTGTCTCCCACTCAGAAGCGTCCGCATAAGTATTGCGTGGATCCAGGATATTGGTATCTACGCCTGGAAGCTCTGTCGGAACGTCAAAGTTGAAGTACGGAATCTTCTTGGTTGACGCCTTCAGGATGTCCCCGTTTAAGATAGCGTCGATGATACCACGTGTATCACGGATAGAGATACGCTTTCCGGTTCCGTTCCATCCTGTATTCACCAGATAAGCCTTCGCGCCGCTCTTTTCCATTCTCTTAACAAGTTCTTCTGCATACTTGGTCGGGTGCAGCTCAAGGAAAGCCTGTCCGAAGCATGCGGAGAAGGTAGGTGTAGGCTCTGTAATACCACGCTCTGTACCTGCAAGCTTAGCCGTAAATCCTGACAGGAAATAGTACTGTGTCTGCTCAGGAGTAAGAATAGATACCGGAGGAAGCACGCCGAACGCATCTGCGGACAGGAAGATAACCTCCTTCGCTGCCGGCGCTGCTGATACAGGACGAACAATCTTCTCAATATGGTTAATCGGGTAAGATACACGAGTATTCTCCGTTACACTCTTGTCGTTAAAATCAATCTTTCCTTCTGCGTCCAGAGTAACGTTCTCAAGCAGAGCGTCACGCTTAATCGCATTGTAGATATCCGGCTCAGACTCTTTGTCAAGGTTGATAACCTTCGCATAGCATCCGCCCTCGAAATTGAAGATACCTTCATCATCCCAGCCATGCTCGTCGTCACCGATGAGAAGTCTCTTCGGGTCAGTAGAAAGAGTCGTTTTACCTGTTCCGGAAAGACCGAAGAAGATAGCGGTATTCTCGCCGTTCATGTCTGTGTTCGCTGAACAGTGCATAGAAGCAATTCCCTTAAGCGGCAGATAGTAGTTCATCATAGAAAACATACCCTTCTTCATCTCACCGCCATACCATGTATTAATGATAACCTGCTCACGGCTTGTAATATTGAATACAACAGCCGTCTCAGAATTCAATCCCAGTTCCTTATAATTCTCAACCTTTGCCTTAGATGCATTGTAAACAACGAAATCCGGCTCGAACTTCTCAAGTTCTTCCTCCGTCGGCATAATGAACATATTCCTGATGAAATGAGCCTGCCATGCCACTTCCATAATAAAACGGATTGACATACGAGTATCTTCGTTCGCGCCGCAGAAAGCGTCTACTACGAACAGCTTCTTATTGGACAGCTCGTTAAGGGCAATGTCCTTTACTGCCTTCCAGGTTTCTTCTGAAGCCGGATGGTTATCGTTCTTGTATTCATCGGAGGTCCACCACACGGTGTCCTTGGAATTCTCATCCATAACGATGAATTTGTCTTTCGGTGAACGTCCGGTGTAGATACCAGTCATGACATTTACTGCGCCAAGTTCGCTGACCTGACCTTTTTCAAAACCTTCCAGTTCCGGCTTGGTCTCTTCTTCAAACAACATCTCGTAAGAAGGGTTGTGTACGATTTCAGTGGTGCCGCTGATGCCATACTTGCTCAAATTAATCTCTGCCATCTTTCATAATCTCCTTTTTTCATAGTATACAGTTGCATGAATGATAACCATCTACGAATACCTGTACTGTCTGGAATCCACGGTATATCATTCTGGAAGTCAAATGTCTTACTTCCTCTGATAATAGTATACATAATAAAAAAATAAAATCAATAAAAATCATCTAAATTTTTCAAAAAAAGATAAATATTTAACAATCTTGTATCCACACACTCATCAAAGCAAGTTCAATCAATCCTACTGTTTACAACAAACCGCCAACCGATAAGAACAACGGTGCAAATACCAATGATACAACCGTCATAAGCTTAATCAGAATATTAATGGACGGTCCCGACGTATCTTTAAAAGGATCTCCCACCGTATCTCCGACTACCGCCGCCTTATGAGCCTCGCTGCCCTTGCCTCCGTGGGTTCCATCCTCAATATATTTCTTCGCATTATCCCAGGCGCCGCCGGCATTGGACATAAAGATTGCCATCATCACGCCTGTCACAAGGGAACCTGCCAGCAGACCTCCCAGAGACGCGGGACCTAACAGTAAGCCGACTGCCAATGGCGCAAGAACCGCCATAATTCCAGGCACCAGCATCTCCTTTAACGCCGCCGTTGTTGAGATGGCTACACAGGACTTATAATCCGGCTTATCCGTTCCCTTCATAATTCCAGGCTTCTCACGGAACTGACGTCTTACCTCCTCAATCATCTTGTACGCTGCCTTTGACACAGACTCCATGGTCATGGCAGAGAACAAAAACGGCAACATACCTCCGATAAACAGACCGATAATTACGCGGCTGTCCAGAAGGTCGATATTCTTAAGGTCAACCGCCTCTGCATAGGAGACAAACAATGCAAGAGCTGTTAAAGCCGCAGAACCAATGGCAAATCCCTTGCCCATTGCCGCCGTGGTGTTGCCCACAGCATCCAGCTTATCCGTAATCTTCCGCACATTTGCATCAAGACCAGACATCTCCGCAATACCGCCTGCATTATCTGCGATAGGACCATAAGCGTCCACCGCTACTGTAATCGCTGTGGTAGACAGCATGCCTACCGCCGCCAGCGCAATCCCATAAAGCCCGCAGAACTGATACGCCACAAAGATTCCAATGCTGATTAACAGAATAGGAATTGCTGTAGACTTCATTCCCACAGCAAGACCACTGATAATAGTGGTGGCAGGTCCCGTCTCTGACTGCTCTGCAATCTCTTTGACTGACTTATAGTCCCCAGATGTATATACCTCCGTGATAATGCCAATTAAGAGACCTACAATCAGTCCGGCAACAATGGCAATCGCCGCATTGAAGTCTCCAAAAAGAGATTTGCTGAACACAAACGCAACTGCCAAAACCAACGCACTTGCCACATAAGAACCCATCTTAAGCGCTTTGTGCGGGTTAGAATTCTCGTCCCCTTTTACAAAAAATGTTCCCAGTATAGATGCAATCAGCCCCAGACCTGCAATCAGCAGCGGATAGACCGCCCCTTCTAGCCTGTAGTACACGATTCCCAATGTCAGCGCCGAGATCAGAGCACCTACATAAGACTCGAACAAATCCGCTCCCATTCCCGCAACGTCGCCTACATTATCGCCCACATTGTCGGCAATAACCGCCGGATTGCGGGGATCATCTTCAGGGATTCCTGCCTCCACCTTACCTACCAGGTCGGCTCCCACATCCGCCGCCTTCGTGTAGATACCACCGCCCACACGAGCGAACAAAGCAATGGAGGAAGCGCCAAGGCTAAATCCAGACAGCACATCCACATTCCCTGTAATCAGATAGATTGTGCTTACGCCAAGAACCCCAAGCCCAGCCACGCACATTCCCATTACTGCCCCGCCTGAGAAGGCAATAGAGAGCGCGCGGTTCATCCCGCTCTCCTTCGCTGCATTGGCAGTCCTTACATTCGCCTTCGTCGCCACACTCATTCCGAAATACCCTGCTAGTGTTGAGAACACAGCGCCGACTACGAAGCATACTGCTGTTATCCAATTACCAATTCCGACACCAATCAGAACAAACAATACAACCACAAAAAAGATTAGAATCTTATACTCGGCTGTCAAAAATGCCTGGGCGCCTTCGCTGATCGACGCTGCGATCTCTCTCATCCGTTCGGTTCCTGCATCCTGCTTATTGACCTTGGCAGCTAAGGCAGCCGCAAAAATCAGAGCGATGATTCCCAGAATCGGAACCACATTCAAGAAAATTCCCATAATTTATCCTCCCATAGACTTATTATACCTCTATCTTATCATATATGCACAAATTGTCTATAGTTTTTTTGAAATTTTCGTGAATTTACACAAACATTTTTCGACCTATATATTTGTATATTTTTTAAGAAAAAGAAATTAATGGCCATGTCCGTGGCCATGCCCGTTCCCGCCATGGTGCCTGTTCTGCTGACATGTGCCTTGTCCTTCATTCTGTGCGCCTCCATCGTTCTGTACAGCGTCTCCATTCTGCGCGCCAGCATCACACCCGTTTTGCACTCCCCCGTCATCCTGGGTATTTTCTCTGTTCTGCAAATCATCTTCCCTGTTTCCAGACAGCTCTGCTATCTTATCCCAGATCTGGCTTATAGTCAGCCCTTCTATATCTTCCTGTGTGACAGATGGGTCCAATGCCTGAAGCTTCATAAATGCCTGGTATCTTCCAAGGGTCATCCCCGCCTCATGAGCCTCTAAAGCCTCCCCATGGCTTCCTGAGGAACAGTGAACATTTCCATAGGAAGACGCGCACGTATGAAGGTGTGCCAGCATCTCTCTCTGCTTCCCTTCCTCTGCCCCTGATACGGTAATGGCAATGCAGGAATCCTCTGCCAGATATGCTTCCTCACTTTCCTGGCTCAAAATCATATCCATTGCATCTCGGTAATCCATAAAACGAACATTCAACGAGGACATAATATGATATCCATCATTATTAAAAGTATCAACGGTCACCACCTTGTCAAAACGGTTAATTCCAAGCTCAATGGAGGGATTGACATCCACACTGATAGAAGATACTGGTATAAAATAGAGAAAATAGCCTCCAAAACCTACCATAATAAAGCTTAACAGGAAACAGGCCATGACCGCTGCCATCCGCCAGTAAGGAAATGATGCGCCTCTTTTATAGCCTTGGGTCTTCTGTACAAGAAATTCCCTGGTGCGCCTTTTAAGCTCATCATCTGCATGAACATTGTCGAATGCTTCCTTCAATCTTCTGTCACTCAAAACCTCTCACCTCCCAACTTCTCCCTGAGCAGCCGCTTAGAACGCGTCAGAAGTGTATAGACTGTATTCACATTCTTTCCAAGGATACGTCCAATCTCAGCGGCAGAATAATCCTCGTAATAGTGAAGGTATACCACATTTCTGTATTTTACAGGCAAAGAAAGGACCGCTGCCAACACTTCACTGTGCTCAGGCACCTGGTCCTCCATCTGTCCCGTCCATTCCTCCAACGGAACCGTATGGCTGTGAAAAAAGCTTTTGAGCAAATCCTTACAGGCATTGATTGTCACCCGTATAAACCACGCTTTTTCATGTTCAGCATTTTCAAAAACAACGGAACTTAGGACATACTTCAAAAATACTGTCTGAAATATGTCCTCGGTGTCATGATAATTCTTCAGATGTATCATACAGAGGCGCTGAATTGTATCCGCATACTGCTCCAACGCCCTGTTTACCTCCTGTTCGCTCCGCACAATAGAACCTCATCTCTTATCTGTGGTGTCTTCCGCCATGATGACCGCCGCCGTGATGACCGCCATAGGAGCCTGACCAGTTATCGCAGTATCCGTCGCCGTTATTATCCACATATCCTGATCCCTGATAACCGCCTCCGGACCATCCTGTCGTCTGGCTGCTTCCCTGATAACTCTGACTGCCGCCTCCGCCATAACTCTGGCTGGTGCTTCCAGTGTAAGCCGGCGTCTGAGTAACAACAGGTCTTTCGGATACATATCCTGACATGTTCACGCCTGTTCCATAGTTACCGCAGAAATTCGTTACGCAGTTGTTCCCAAAGTTACATCCCATATTCTGGTAATCACAAACCCAGCCGCTGTTCGTACCATAGAAGCAGCGCGCTTCTACCGGTTTTTCGGCAAATGCCACAATCCCTCCCATAGAGAGAGCCAGCACACAAATCAAGACAACTGTTACAACTTTCTTCATGATCTTCCTCCATTCTACCCAACATGTTTTTTTGTTCTGTCAGATCATTTCTGATCTCTATCTATAATACGACCGAGAAAGGGAAAACCATTCAAAATTTTTCATTTTATTTTTTATTTTTTTCCTTTGCCAGTAAAGCTGCTCCAAGAGCTCCGGCATATCTTCCACCCTTCGTAGGTTCAACCCTCTGCCCAATCTTCTCGGATAAAATTTTCGTAAAATACTGGCTGTGGCTTAAGCCCCCTGTCAGAATAATTTTTCCGGAAAGCTTCTTTCTCTGGCTAAGCTGCGCCACCTTCGCCGCAACAGAATCCACGACTCCCGCGGCGATATCCTCCCGACTCCTTCCTTCCCCGATGTAGTTGATTACCTCGGATTCTGCAAATACGGTACACAGAGAGCTAATCGGAAGAACGCAGCCTTCGTTCGCCATGTCAAACAACTCCTGAAGGGTAACACCTAAACGATTCGCCATAATCTCAAGGAACTTTCCCGTACCGGCAGAACATTTGTCATTCATAAGAAAATCCTGCACCATGCCATGTTCTACCAGAATCACCTTTGTGTCCTGCCCGCCCACATCTATGATGGCACAGTCGTCTCCTGCCATCTCTCTTCCGCCTCTTGCATGGCAGGTAATCTCCGTAATCACATGGTCGGCAAAATCTACCGCCACCCGTCCGTATCCTGTTGCCACTACCTTAGTATCTTCTGACAGAACGTCAATGCCCTCCTCCTTAAGCTTCTCCTTAATTGTCTGGGTCGTCTCCTTGCTGCTCCATCCCGTGGGAAGGACAAACTCCATCTCCTTCTCGCCGATCACAGCCACCTTAGACGCTGTCGAGCCTATATCAATACCTACATAATTCATGTCTTTTACCTCAATCTAAGAAACCGCAGGCGCCCCATATCAGGTTGCCTACAGTCCCTAACAATATCTGTCTCTCTTTGGATTCACATTCTTCTCAACCTCTGCAATCTTAAGAATCTCAATCCCATGTTCTACTGCACAGGCTTTTATAGCTTCAAGCTCATCTTCCCTGACCATGAGCGACACCCCGCAGCACTTGCTGGCAGCCCTGGGGGTAGGCGCAATCACAGCCCTAATCCCCAAAGCCTTCAATTCACGATGTAACCGCATGGCATTGTCATGATTGGGAAACAGCACATAATTCTGTATCTCAGACATATGTAAACTTCCTCTTAATGATTCAGCATTTCTATAAACGCGCTAACCCTGGTACGAAGCTGCTGCGCGTCGCTGTCCGTGTAGTCTGTCTCGATTCCAAGTACTGGAATACCTGCATCCTTAAGCCCACGCTCAACCAGATATCCTTCTGTATCGTACAGGTTACAGAACTTTAAGTTGACGTCAATGATACCGTCTGCTTTGTATTCCTTCGCAAGCCGCAGAATATCATCAAGCCTTCCAGTATTCGGTGTAAAACATGCACAGTTAATATTCATATATCTCTCTGCCAATGCCTCAATCTGGCCGGCAACCTCCGTCCTCGTCTCGTCCACCAGATGTTCAAAGTAACGTGTTCCTGTACACATCTCCTCACAGACAACCACACCGCCGCTGGTCTCAACAATATTATGCAGCTTCCAGTTGGGGATTGCAAGGGGCGTTCCTGTCAGAAGAATACGCTTGGTTCCCGAAGATATTACACTGACACCGTCCTTTATGCGTTGGTCAAGCTCGTCACACAGGGCGTTGGTCATCTTGGTAAACCTCTTGGGATCATCATAGAATGCAATCTGTGAAATCAACAACACGTCCCGTCCGCTGATTGGAAGCTTCTCATTCTTACGCAGCTCATACAGACGTTCTAAAGCTTTACGCTTTTCGTTAATCAGCTTAATACTCTCCCCTAACTTCTCAGCCGTAATCTGATTGCCGGTAAACTCCTCCACCACATTCTTAAATGTGGTAATCTCCTCTGCCCAGGCTTTTATGTCCTTTTCGCGCTTCATCTGTGGCAAGTCCATAATATGGATGGGGACATCCTCTCCTAAGATCTCCCACGCCTTCTTCTTACCGTCGCAGGTCGTCTCACCTACGTACATATCTGCAATCCGAAAGAAGGGGCAGGTACGGTCAAGTCTTGCGCCAACAGAAGCCTTAATCAGAGGACAGGTATTGGTAGGCAGCACCTTCTCCCCGCCTGGTACCCAAAACTGCGAGCCGCCGCATAGGCCGGTGGCGATCGCGTCTGCTGCAAATACAATCTCATCCGGTACATAGACACAGAATGTACCGAATACCTTACCGCCCTTCTTCTGATGCTCAATCAGCTCTGCCGGACGAATCCCATGGATATCGGCCACCACCATATTATAATAGTCCATTCCCTCCGGACGGTTCTCCTGTGACAGATAAACATCTCCGAATGCCTGAGGAAGTACTTCACATAACTGGTCGTGAGTCTCCAAATCCATTCCCAACTCCTCCCACATCTTGCGATAATCAGCCATAATTAAATATCCTCCTTTGTATCTCTCATATTGATGAGATAACCGTAACACGTTTGGCTGATATGGGCAACGGATTCTGTGCAGAATCACCATTGTTTTTTATAATAAATCCTACATTTTTATTCAATTTATCTATAAACCAAACAGTCCTCAAGCCTCCTGACTTGATGAATAGAAAATCGCCAGCGTTTTAAGCATCAAGTCAATATCAATAGGCTTTGACAGATGTGCGTTCATACCGGCGTCATGGGTCTTCTGGATGTCCTCCTCATAGGCATTGGCCGTCATTGCAATAATCGGAATCGTCTTCGCATCCTCTCTCTCCATGGCACGAATGGTCTTTGCCGCTGTAATACCATCCATCACAGGCATCATAATATCCATAATAATGATATCAAAAGTACCAGAAGGATTCATAGAAAATGCATCCACCGCCTCCTGTCCGTTCATTGCCGGCGTTACCTCGGCCCCTTCATCCTCCAGCATACACTGTGCAATCTCCATGTTCAGGTCAATATCCTCCACTAGCAGAACCTTCATTCCCACCAAATCTATCTGGACATCAACCATTGACTCACCGATTCTGGCATTCTGGTCAATATCAAACCAAATCTCGATAGCGAATTCTGTTCCCACGTTCAGCTTACTCTCCACTTCAATGGTGCCGCCCATCAGTTCTACGAATTCCTTAGTAATCGCCATCCCAAGTCCGGTTCCCTTATATGTAGTCCTCGTTCCGTCATCCTCCTGAGCAAACGCCTCAAAAAGATGGGGAAGGAATTCCTCCTTCATTCCGATTCCCGTATCCGCAAGCTCGAACCGGTACAGCGCCTTCTCATCTGTACTCTCCTTCTCCCATGCGCGAAAAAAAATCTTGCCTCCATCCGGCGTAAATTTTACAGAATTCCCAAGAATATTGATAAAAATCTGCCTCAGATGCAGTTCATCCCCAATCAGGCAGGGATGTTGAAATTTGCTAAGCTTACGCACCATCTCCAAATCCCGCGTCGCAAGCTGTCCCCCAATTATGGAGATACAATTATCAATACAGGTTCTCATATCGAAGCTTTCATGCTTCACCCTGGTTTTCCCCGATTCAATCCGGCTCATATCCAGCACATCGTTAATCAGCCCAAGCAAATGCTGTGACGAGCCGCTGATCTTGTTCAGACAGTCTCGAATCTTGTCGTCATTGCCGATATTCTTCATAGCAATATCCGTCATACCCATGATTCCGTTGATGGGCGTACGGATGTCATGGCTCATATGGGACAGGAAATCACTTTTTGCCTGACTCGCGCTTTTCGCCTCCTCAGCCGCATTTAAAAGAAGCTGATTCGCTTCCTCCTTCTGCTGGACTAACTGCTTGTCCGCCCTCCCCATCATGACTACAATAATGATGATAATGGTCATCGCCAAAAATACAATAAACACCAACGAAAAGAACCGCAAGGTACGTTCAAGCAGAATATCAGAATCCGCACCAAGCACAGCCGTCGGCACGAACAAAAGGACATGCCAGTTTTCCGCCGTAACCGTAGCATTTGCCACATACCATCTCTGCTCTGTGCCGTCCTCTTGGGTATACTTGAATTCTAATGCGGCATGGCCCTTCTCCTTAACCTCCCGCACAAAATCCTCCATTAATCCACCATGTATGATCTCACAATCCTCAACTGAAGCCATTACATTATTTTCTTCTATGAAACCGTTGGCAAAGGTATATTTGAACAGCCACATTCCGTCCCCATTAATCAGATATGTATAGCAATTTTCACCGAAGCCTTTTACCGTAGTCTTTTCCTGCACAGCCCCCAAATCCACGGCAACCGCAAGATGCGTAATCTCACCGCTACCGTCTTGTAACGCAATCGGCTCTCTTAACCTCTCAATACATAGAAAATATATAATATCGTCACGGTGGGGAACCATGACCACAAGCTGCTGCTTTTCTTTGGCATCTGCCGAAAGAATCTCTGTCTGCTGCCAAACGCCCTGCTTGCGGTCAGAGCAATAGTAATTCCCTTCCCTGTCAAAGGCAAACACAAGAGAGCTGGTCTCATCTATGAAATCTGTGGTAGACGCCACGGAATCCATCAAATCCTCTTTTGAGGTGATTGCCTTCATATTCAGCATATGCTCGCACGCATATACCTGCTGCCAGGAATAAGTAATCACACTGTCCACAATCTCGGCGGCCTTTTCCGTAAACTCTATGATATGGCCTTTGCGCTCCTCAAAAAGCTGCGCGTCAAGAAATCGTAAGTATCTGCCGGATACAGTCACCATCACCACAACCATAATAAGAATCAGCAGAAGGGGACCATCCCAAATCCCCCTGTATCGGATGCTCGACTTTTTTTCTTCAATATTCATGAAAATCCCTCAAATTTCCTACTAAAAACACACCCATCTTTCACTATATAGGTATCTTACCATATATTCCCCTGCAAATCAAATCCTCCTGATTCCCTCCAGGCACAAATCAATTTCCTCCTTCGCGTTTTTCATCCCGAAGGCAAACCGTACCGTCCCCTGGGGATAAGTATGGAGAGTCTGGTGGGCCGTAGGTGCACAGTGAAGCCCAACCCTTGTCATAATACCATACCGCTGCTCCAGTTCAAATGCCGCTGCTGCATTGTCTTTGTCAAGGAAGTCAATGGAAACCACCGCCACTCTATCATCTGTCCCCTTCTTGCCGACGATACGAATATACGGCAATTCCACGAGCCTTTCCAGAAAATATCCTGTCAGCTCCATCTTGCGTCTGTGTATGTTTTCAATCCCTACCTCCTCTATGTAAGAAAGAGCCGTGTGAAGTCCAATGATACCCGGAAGGTTCAGCGTTCCGCTTTCATATTTGTCCGGAAGCGCTTCCGGCATATAGAGGGAATCTGACTGACTTCCCGTCCCTCCCGCAATATACGCCTCCATACAACTGTCCAATTCCTCAGAGATTAGAAAACCGCCGATTCCCTGTGGCCCCAAAAGTCCTTTATGTCCGGTAAATGCCAGAAAATCTATTTTACACCCCTCCATATCCACAGGAATCGTTCCAGCGCTCTGGGCTGTATCCACAGCAAAAAACAGATGATGTCTTTGGCAGATTTCCCCGATCTCCTCAATAGGCAGGATGGTTCCGCAGACATTAGATGCATGAAGCATAATGACTGCTTTGGTATTACTCCTGACAGCCTCCTCAACAGACTCTGGCCGCAGGGTTCCGTCTGCTTCTGTTCTCACAATATCATACGTGACGCCCTTGCCTTCCATCTGCCTTAAAGGACGCATAACGGCATTGTGTTCTAACCCCGACACTAACACATGGTCGCCGTTTTTCAGAAAACCTTTGATAAAATAATTCAAAGAAGAAGTGATTCCTGCCGTGAAAATCACCCTTCTTGAATCCCTTACATGGAACAACCGCGCCAACTGGTCGCGGGTAGAGAGTACCATCTCTGCTACTTCATATGCGCCCTCATAATTCCCTCGATTAATGTTAAAAGCTCCATTTTTCAGCAGCCGCGCCATGGCCTCGGCCACACCCGGAGCCTTTGGCCACGAAGTACTCCCATTATCAAAATAGATGTGCCTGCCGTCTTCCATTCTATTCCCTTCCTTCTAATCCCTGACAATCATACTTAATTTCTACCAGCACCAGCCCCTCTGGCGGCGCCGTCACCCCTGCCTTTGTTCTCTCTTTTACATCCAATATTTCCTTTACTTTCTCCGGTATGTAAAAACCACGCCCTACACGAATCAGCGTCCCTGCTATGATTCGCACCATATTATAGAGAAATCCATTTCCTGTGACCCGTATCGTAATATCCTCTCCCTTTTTGTCAATCTCTATACCGTCAATCCTGCGGACCGTATCTTCCACATTGGTCCGCACATTGCAAAAACTGACAAAATCATGCTCTCCCACCAGAAAGGACGCCCCTTTTCTCATCTTCTCTATATCCATAGGATAGGATACAAAGGCGCTGTATCTACGCTTCAGCGGATTGGGAAACGCCGCATTATAGATATGATACTCATAGGTCTTTGTCACCTGCTTCTGATAGCGGGGATGCCAGTCAAGAGGCGCTTCCTCCGACCGGACAATTACAATATCCTCTGGAAGCTTCTGGTTCAACGCATACCCCAGTCTCTCAGGCGGAATCGGGGACTCTGTGTCAAATACCGCAACATTTCCTAATGCATGGACCCCCGAATCTGTACGGCTTGCCCCAATAACATGAATATCCTCTCCTGTCAGCTTACTAAGCTTGTCGTTCAATACTTCTTCAACGGTAATACCGTTAGGCTGTATCTGCCAGCCGCAGTAATCTGTTCCATCATAGGCAACCAATATTCTGATTCGTCTCATATCTTTGCTAACCCCTATCGTATGTTAAAATATCCACACATGCAGCGGCACATACCTTCCAATCACAACCACTGTAACCACATACACAGCCATAACCAGATAAGCCATATAGTCTCTGCTTCTGTAACGGAGAGGCTTCATCTTCGTCCTCCCCTCCCCGCCCCGATAGCATCTGGCTTCCATGGCCATGGCCAGGTCATTGGCCCGCCGGAAGGCAGACACGAACAAGGGAACCAGAATCGGAACCATGTTCTTGGCCCTCTGAATCATATTTCCACTCTCAAGGTCCGCTCCCCTGGCAATCTGTGCCTTCATGATCTTGTCCGTCTCCTCCAAAAGAATCGGGATGAAACGAAGGGCGATTGACATCATCATCGCCACCTCATGTACCGGCACACGCACCTTGTTAAGCGGATGAAGCAGCGCCTCAAGCCCGTCAGTCAGCTCATTGGGCGTGGTGGTAAATGTCATAAGGGACGACCCGATAATCAGATAAATCAACCTGACCGCCATATATACAGCCGTCACAAGCCCTCCCTCTGTAATGGTAAAAATCCATGCATGGAACAAAACTTCTCCGTTTCTCGTAAGAAACAGATTGAAAAGAACCGTGATCATCAACAGCATAATCACAGGCTTTAACCCTCTTACAATAAATGATAAGGGCACTCGCGACACCCGAATCACAAATACCAGAAACATCGTCGCGATGAAATACCCTGATATACTCCTAAACAAAAACAGGGAGATCAGATAAAAAAGCGTTGCAACAAGCTTCACCCGCGGGTCAAGCCTGTGTATCACACTCTTTGCTGGATAATATTGTCCTATGGTTATATCACGTATCATTCTTCCTTCTCCCTATGCAACATGCGCACAATCTCATCCGCCGCCTCAGAAACCGTGGTAACATCCGTCCTTACCGGAATCCCGCTTTTAACCAGGTCATGCATGATATAAGTAACCTGGGGCGCGGCAAGCCCTACCTGCTCCAATTCCTGATAATGCTCAAACACCTTCTTCGGTTCGTCATAGTACATAACCGTCCCTTTGTTCATCACGATCAGACGGTCCGCATATCTGGCAATATCCTCCATACTGTGGGACACCAGAATTACCGTCATATCACTCTCCTTATGAAGAAATGCAATCTGATCAAGAATATCATCCCTGCCTTTGGGGTCTAACCCCGCCGTAGGCTCGTCCAATACCAGCACCTTGGGACGCATTGCCAGAACGCCTGCAATGGCCACACGCCGTTTCTGCCCGCCGGACAGCTCAAAGGGAGAGGATTTATAATATTTCTCCTTAAGCCCTACCAGATGCAGGGCCTCAAGGGCTCTCTCCTTACATTCTTCCTGACATAAGCCCTGGTTCTTTGGTCCGAAGCATACATCCGTCAACACGTCAATCTCGAAAAGCTGATGCTCTGGATACTGGAACACAAGCCCCACCTCATTACGCAATTTTCCCATGGAATAGCCTTCCCCGTAAATATTCTCTCCGTTATAATACAAGGCCCCGCTGGTCGCACGAAGCAGCCCGTTTAAGTGCTGAATTAGGGTAGATTTTCCAGAACCTGTATGCCCGATGATTCCCACAAATTCCCCATGAGGAATTTCAAGACTGATATCATTTAAAGCTTTCTTCTCATATGCCGTTTTCTGGCTGTAAACATAATTCAGATGTTCTAATTTAATTGACATAACGCTTCCACCAATTCTTCTTTTCTTAGTATTCCGTCTGGAAGCTTAAGCCCTCTCTTTCTAAGCTCATCCGCCAGAAGAGTCACCTGTGGAACATCCAGACGGTAAGACTTAAGCTCATCCACCCGCGAAAATATCTCTCTGGGCGTCCCTGCCATCACCACATGGCCATGGTCCATCACGTAGACCTTATCTGCGTCTACCACTTCCTCCATATAATGGGTAATTAGGATTACCGTCACCTGCTTCTGCTCTCTTAGCTTCTGCACAGTCTTCAGTACTTCCTTTCTCCCCACAGGGTCCAGCATTGCCGTAGGCTCGTCCAGCACAATGCATTTAGGCTCCATGGCCACCACGCCCGCAATGGCAACTCGCTGCTTCTGCCCGCCGGATAGCTTGTTGGGAGAATGATGGCGGTATTCAATCATTCCAACTGCCTTCAGGCTCTCCTCCACCCTTGTCCAGATCTCGTCTGTGGGGACGCCTAAGTTCTCAGGCCCAAAGCCTACATCCTCCTCCACCACAGTTCCAATAATCTGATTGTCAGGGTTCTGGAACACCATCCCCGCAGACTGGCGTACATTCCATAATTCAGACGGGTCGCTGGTGTTGCGTCCATTGACCCACATGGTCCCTTCCGTCGGAACAAGAATGGCGTTCATATGCTTGGCAAGGGTAGATTTTCCGGAGCCGTTATGTCCCAGGATTGCGATGAACTGGCCTTCCTTCACGTCAATATCCACCTGGTCGATTGCCCGTGAGGTACCGATTACATTGCCCTCCTCGTCCCGTTTCTCATATTCAAATATCAGCTTCTCAGTCTGAACCATGTCCATGTGCCTGCCTTTCGTTTATTATCTCATTTTCCTGCTAGTCAAGTTTATCGAATATTATTGTATCATAAAAGCCCAAGAAATCCCACTCATTGGCCTTTGATTTTTCAATCTTATTTATTGAATAAACATGGCGTCCCCAAAGGAAAAGAATCGATACTTCTCCCTCACAGCCTCCTCATAAGCCTCCATCACCTTCTCCCGCCCTGCCAGTGCAGATACCAGCATAATCAGCGTAGATTCCGGCAAATGGAAGTTGGTGATTATACAGTCCAGCACTTTGAATTCATATCCAGGATAGATAAAGATGTCTGTCCACCCGCTTAAGGCCCGAAGCCTTCCTTTTTCGTCGGCCGCCGATTCCACAGTCCGGCAGCTAGTTGTCCCCACACAGATTACCCGCTTTCCATTCTCCTTCGCACGATTAATCTTTGCCGCGGCCTCCTCATCAATCTGGTAAAATTCCGAATGCATGTGATGCTCAGTAATCTCGTCCACCTTCACAGGCCGGAACGTCCCAAGCCCTACATGGAGGGTTACCTTTGCAATCTCCACTCCCATATCCTCAATCTTTTTAAGCAGCTCAGGGGTAAAATGCAGCCCTGCCGTGGGCGCCGCCGCAGAGCCTGTATGGGCTGCGTACACCGTCTGATAACGGTTCTTATCTGCAAGCTGGTGAGTGATATAAGGAGGCAGGGGCATCTGTCCCAGCCTGTCTAAAATTTCCTCAAAAATCCCCTCATAGGTAAACTGAATCAGGCGGTTTCCTTCCTCCACAATATCCACCACCTGGCCAATGAGAAGCCCTTCCCCGAATACAAGCCTGGTTCCGACCTTTGCCTTCCTTCCTGGCTTCACCAGAGTCTCCCAGATATTATTCTCTTTCCTTTTTAATAGAAGTATTTCAACCTTCCCATTTGTTCCCTCTCTTGAGCCAATGAGCCTTGCCGGAAGCACTTTTGTGTCGTTGATTACCAGACAGTCCCCCTCATGAAGATATTCCGTTATCTCCCGAAATACATGGTGTGAAATAACTCCAGACTCCCTGTTAAGTACAAGGAGTCTGGAGCTTTCACGATCTGCCAAAGGGTCTTGCGCAATCAATTCTTCCGGCAATTCATAATAAAAATCCTGTCGTTTCATTCTAATATGAATCCCTTCTTTTTTATTTATCCATTCCATTTACAGAAGTCCCATCTGTCATCTCATCCCTGGAAGCCATAGTATCCCCTGGGGACTCATGGGGCGCCTGGGGATATTTGGGCGGTATTGGTCCATATTCATTCTTATATGGAGAAACTCCATCATAGACTGACGGCCCGTTTCCCCCAGGCGGTCTTCCAAAGGGCGGCGCGGGCGGTATAGGCGGATACATCCTTGGCGCCTGATATCTGGTGATTACCTTAATCCGCTTACCATAAATGACTCTGGTATCACAGAGCATATCATGAAGCCCCCGTTTCTCCCTGTCAACCCCTGCCATAATATATCCGATTCCTATGGACAGGCCGCACAGAAAACGTCCGACCGTCTCCCGATAAATGACATTAATAAGTCCTAATCTCTGGCTTTTGTCTGCATAAACCACTCTTAAATTCATAAGCCTTTTTCCTGGCGTGGTTCCTGTGTGATAAGTAAGCAGGATAAAATACATCACCTGCACGAAATACAGAATGATATCCTTTAACGTATACTGGAACAATATCCTGGCCTTAAACACCTGGCCTGTTGCAATCGAAAAAATCCCGATCACCAGATTGACGAACACTAATCCAATCCATACAATCCCAAGGTCCAGAAAATATGCCGCCAGACGCACCCAGAAGCCTGCAAACTCCAACTCCTGATCGCCGCGGTTACCGTAATTGTTCTGCATAGTACATGGGCACCCCGCTTTCCATCTCTGCCGCAGTCTCTTTCAAGATCTCAGCCTCGGACTTTGGAATCACGCTTTCTATTTTTGCAAACAGAGATGTAAATAAATTAATCTCTCTCTCCTGCTCATAGAATTGGTAGACGCCAAGCTCGCTGCTCATGGCCGCTGTCATGTCTTCATACAGGCTAATCTCGTCGATCAATCCCTTCTCCAACGCCTGATTTGCTGTGTAAACGCGCCCGTCCGCAAGGGCTCTCACAGTTCCCTCGTCCATGCCGCGCCCTTCTGCCACAATCCCAACGAACTTATTATAATATTCATCCACCTGTCCCTGGTAGATTGCCATCTGCTCCTCCGTCATCTGGGAGCTGTCCTTATAGTCCCCGCTTGTGATGCTGAAATAACGGATTCCTAATTTCTCGTAGAGTCCGGTCATGTCAAATCCCGACATGATTACCCCAATCGAGCCGGTGGTGGTATTGGGATTCGCATAAATCTTATCCGACGCCATGGAGATCATATATCCGCCGGATGCCGCATAGTGAGCCATATAATCCCAGATGGGACGTCCTGTTTCTTCCTTATACTCCTTAAGCTTAAGATACAACTCCTCTGACTCATACACAGTTCCGCCTGGAGAATCCACATAGAGCAAAAGTCCCTTGTTGTCACTGTCACTCATAAGATTGTCAATATAGTCCAGCGTAGTAATATGCTGATACCCTGCAGGCACGTCGAACATTCCGGTCTCTGTCTGCTCCTGAATCGTTCCCTGAACCGTCACCACGGCAATATACTCGCCGCTGGGCGGATTGAAACTACTGCTGTTTGTCAGCAGCTCATCCATACTTTCTCTTAACATCCTCTCTGAAAATGTGTTCGTCAGTACGCTGGATGCGCCCACTATGATAAATAAGACTGCCGCTATGACCAAGCCGCCTATCTGCTTTTTATTCATTTCCTATCTCCGTTTCTAAGACCTATTTACGCAGTTCGATTCCCATACCTTCCAGTGCCTTCAAAATCCTGCCCATAGCCTCCGTCACCTCCGCATCCTCCAGCGTCTTATCCTGAGCGCGGAATACAATCGAATATGCCACAGACTTATATCCTTCCTTAATCTGCGCCCCTTCATAGAGGTCGAACAGTGCATAGCTCTCCAGATATGCGCCGCCCTTCTTCTCGATTACCTCTTCAACCTGGCCTACCAGAATCTCTTTTGGCATCACCATGCTGATGTCACGGTTCACAGACGGGAATTTTGCAATTCCAGTATATTTCCGGTCAAATGTGGCCCTCTCTACAATCTTTGGCATATCAAGTACTGCAATATAGGCTTTGGTTCCGATTCCGTAGGCATCTCCAATATCCGGATGAACCTCACCAAGATAGCCCACAACCACACCATCATAAATAATATTTGCCTGGCGTCCTGGATGAAGAAAAGGCTTACCGGAATTGGGGTCATAGCTCTCCTTCTTGCGCAGTCCTACTTTCTCAAAGAACTCCTCTACGACGCCCTTCATGCTGAAGAAATCTCCGTCCCCATACATTCCAAGGGTAAACTGCATCCGTTCTTCTGGAAGCTCTGTCAATGGAAGTGACTTAGGAAGGTATATATTCCCCAGCTCATACAGACGTACATTCTTGTTTCTTCTATTATAATTGGTCGCTAAGGAGGTTAGCATCCCATTTAAGGGAGTGGTACGCATAATACTGTAATCCTCGCCAAGAGGATTCATAATCTCCACCGTTCTGCGAAGGGGAGAATCCTTTGGAATCCTAAGCTTGTCGAACACCTTTGGACTTTCAAAGGAATAGGTCATGCCCTGGCTAAATCCACAGAATTCCGCGATATCACGGGCAATCTCCTCCACCCGCAGCTTAAAGGACAGCTTTCCGGTGGTAGCCTCGCCTCTTGGAAGGGTGGTGGGAATATTGTCATACCCATAGAATCTGGCCACTTCTTCCGCAAGGTCAGCCAGACGGAACAGGTCTTGACGGAAGGTTGGGGCAATTACCTCACTGGTCGCCTCATCAAAGCCAAGCCCAATCTTCTCAAAATAGCCAAGCATTTTCTCTCTGGAAATGTTTGTTCCCAACAGGCGGTTGATTTCTTCCGCGTCAAAGGGTACTCTCACCGGCTCTTTTTTCTTACCGTAAACATCCGCAATGCCGCCCACAACTTCTCCGGCTCCCAATTCCTCCACCAACTGGCAGGCTCTGTCAATGGCTGCCTGGGCGTTATTGGGGTCTAATCCCTTCTCAAACTTTCCGGAGGCATCCGTACGCAGGCCAATCTTCTTGCTGGACTTGCGGATATTAGTTCCGTCAAAACAAGCCGCCTCAAACAGCATGGTCTTGACATCGTCTGTAATCATGGAATTCTCGCCACCCATGATTCCAGCAATACCAATAGACTTCTCGCCATCGCAAATCATCAGCACAGACTCATCCAATTCCCTCTCCTGGCCGTCAAGAGTGGTAAACTTTTCTCCATTCTCGGCAGTACGCACAATAATCTGGCGGCCATTAATGGTATCCAAATCATATGCATGCATGGGCTGACCATATTCCTCCATCACATAGTTGGTAATATCTACCAGGTTATTAATGGGACGGATTCCCACAGACGCAAGCCGTCTCTGCATCCATTTTGGCGACGGGCCAACCTTAATATTCTTAACAACCCTTGCACAGTAGCGTGGGCACAGGTCGTTGTCTTTTACCGTAACCTTGATAAAGTCATTCACATCCTCCCCGTTTCCAGTTTTTGTCACCACCGGAGGATGGAAGTCCTTACCAAATGTGGCCGCCGCTTCCCTGGCGATTCCTACCACACTGAAACAGTCTACCCGATTAGAGGTCACTTCATACTCGAACACCACGTCATTTAATCCTAACTCTTCTACCGCACTTGCTCCCACCTTGGCATCCTCTGGGAAAATATAGATTCCCTCCTGGGGCGCCTCTGGGTACATATCACGGTTAGAGCCCAGTTCTTCTATCGAGCACATCATTCCCTGACTCTCGATTCCCCGAAGCTTCCCCTTCTTAATCTTCACTCCGCCTGCAACACGGCTTCCAGGCTCATGGCCGCCTGCGACCCGTCCTCCGTCCAACACCACCGGAACCTTGTCGCCCTCGTGTACATTATTGGCGCCCGTAACAATCTGAACGGACTCATTTCCCACATTGACCTGGCATACAATTAGTTTGTCTGCATCTGGATGCTTCTCTATCTTGTCAATCTGACCAATAACAATCTTATCCAAATCAGCATCCAAAACCTCATATCCCTCTACCTTCGTTCCGGACAATGTCATTGCATCCGTATATTCCTGAGCAGTTACGTCAAGCTCTGGAACATACGCTTTTATCCATGATAATGATGTATTCATCTTTCTACTCCTTTCTGCCCTTTCCCAATACATCTAAACAATTATTTAATTTTGGATGTATTAGAATTGCTTTAAAAATCTGATATCATTTTCGTACAATAGTCTCATATCGTCAATCTCGTACTTCAGCAGCGCAATACGCTCAAGTCCCACACCGAATGCAAATCCTGTATACTCATCAGGGTCGATTCCGCACATCTCCAACACATGGGGATGTACCATACCGCAGCCAAGAATTTCTATCCAGCCAGAGCCTTTACAGAAACGACATCCCTTGCCTCCACACTTAAAGCACGTAACATCCACCTCCGCACTGGGCTCTGTGAACGGGAAGTGATGGGGACGGAACTTGGTCTTTGTATCCGGCCCGAACAGCTCTTTTGCAAATACCTCCAAGGTTCCCTTCAAATCTGCAAAGGAAATGTTCTTGTCAATCACCAGACCTTCAATCTGGTGGAAGGACGGAGAATGGGTAGCATCCACCTCGTCAGAGCGGAACACGCGCCCTGGCGCAATCATGCGAATGGGGAGCTTCCCCTCCTCCATCACACGAGCCTGTACCGGCGATGTCTGGGTACGCAGCACAATATCTTTATTAATATAGAAGGTATCCTGCTCATCTTTGGCCGGATGCCCGTCTGGAATGTTCAGCTTCTCAAAATTATACAGGTCGTACTCTACGTCCGGACCTTCCACTACCTCATAGCCCATTCCGATGAAGATTCTCTCCACCTCTTCTAACGCAATCGTATTGGGATGCCTGTGGCCCACCATATTTTTCTTTGACGGGAGTGTGACGTCGATGACCTCCTGCTTCATCCGTTCTTCACGGATTGCCCTTTCCATCTTCGCCTTGCTTTCCTCCAAAATATTTTCGATGGCTGCCCTTGTCTCATTTACCAACTGCCCGACCTTCGGCCGTTCCTGGGGTGCAACATCCTTCATCCCTTTTAATACCGCGGTAAGCTCACCCTTCTTACCAAGGAACTTTACACGCACATCATTTAATTTCTCCGGCATATCGGCAGCTTCGATGGCCTTTAATGCCTCCTCTTTGATGCTCTGCAATTTTTCTTTCATCGCTTTTCTTCCTTTCCTGCTTATTTACAAGATTTTCCAGAAATCTGCCTGACGGCTCTTTCCGAAAATAATGACACAAAAAAAGCCCATCCCAAAAGGGACGAGCAATTACCCGTGGTACCACCCTGATTCCCGTATAGTCGCACAGACTCCTATACGGGCGCTCAAATATGCGTAACGTGCATCTACGGCATCTCCTACTACCCTAACCCTAATATATACATCCACATTCAGTTAAAAATAAATATACAGTACGCGGGAATGGATTCAAAAATGCAGCTCGCGCGGGAAATTCGATTCCTGTCTGAACCAAAGGAGACTTACAGCCTATTGATCTCCTCTCTCTGATGGAAAACAGTTCTCTACTTACACGGTCATCGCTTTTTCATTTACTTTTTAAAATTATAGCACAAGAAACAGTGATGTCAAGTCATTTTCATTTCTTTTCAAAAATCTTCCCCTCCATCAGCACATTAAACTCTCCGCCAATCAGGATACAATACATACAGAAATACATCCACAGCATAATCAGCACAATGGTGGTAAGACTGCCGTACATGTTGGAAAATCCTTTGAACACATCCAGATAGATGGAGAATACCCAGGAAATAACCATCCACCCCACCGCCGCAAACATGGCTCCGGGAAGCTGGTCACGAAACCGCCCTCTCCTGTTGGGCAGATACCGATAGAGCATAAGTGAAAATATCACCAATACTGTGGGCGTAATAAATACCCGCGCCGCAATCAACTGGTCTGCCAGCCTTCTAAGAAATGGAATATGCTCTGCAATAAACAGATTCAACGTATTACCGAATACAGATAATACCAGAAGCAGTATGATTACTACGATAAACAGCAGGGTATAAACTGTGGCACGAATCCGCAGCACAATATAATTTCGCGTCTCTTGGCAGCGATAAATACAATTAAGCCCCGACGCCATGGCAAGTACGCCCTTCCCTGCCGACCACAGGGCGACCAGAATGGTAACCGGAATGATTCCTGTAGACTGGTTATAAACCTGATTCACGATAGACGTTATCAATGTCTCCACAGAGGACGGAAACACCTGGATTACAGCAGTCATCACATCCGCCTTTGTCACAGGCGTGTACTGCACCATAGTAAGCAAAAGCAATATAATCGGAATCATACACAGCATGAAAAAATATGCCGACTGGGCGGCATAGGCGGCTACATGGTCTTCATTAAAACCAGCGGTAATGCTCGTAATTCTCTGATAGATATCCTTTAGTCTTTTCATAATATTCTCCCATATATTTGCTCTATATTCTACCTGATTTTCCATGATTTGTCTATCATAAGTATTGGTATTCTATTTTGCCTGACATCATATCATTATATTATATGAAAAAAATGTAAAAATATAAGCCGGAGTCCCTTAACTGTCTCCGGCTTTAATCTCCACATCATGAAAAAATAATGTCAATATATCTATGTAGTTTTTCCCTTTCTTGGCCATCTCGTTAGCGCCGTTCTGGCTCATCCCAATTCCATGCCCGAACCCGCCACCGGATATCACAAATGTATCTCCTTCTCTTTGTATGGTAAAAAATGCACTGGGAAGCAGCGACGAGCTTGCCGCTATGGCCCCGTCCTGTTTGACAATCTCATAACCGCTGCCGCCTAAAGCCCGCCGAATCTTATTCTCTGTATCCACGGTTACCGTCCCTATATCCCCCCTGGCGCATATTTGAAGAGCGACGCCTCCGGCGCCGGTCTTCGTAATCTCCACATTCTGGAGAGCTCCAATATTCACTCCGGTGTTTTGGCTAATCAGATTAGACAATGTCCCTGCCGGTATCTTTGCCTCCCACCGATACCAGGGAAGCTCTGCCTCGTAGTCTCCGTTCTCGTCTCTCACCTCCACTGACTGCAAATACTGGTTTCCCTCGTCGGGCTGTGTCCCCCATGCCTCAAGCCCTGCTGTTTTTCCACAGGAGGTAGAATAATAGTAGGTGGTCACAATCTGTCCCTGATAGCGCGCCACCTGCCCCTGAGTTTCCATGACCGCCTGATTCGTGGACTCCTGAGCCTGAGAATTCCCATAGACCTGGTAATCTGTGCTGTCGTTCACATGAGCCTCATATTCCGGATATCCAAAGCCTGCCATCTGCCGATAGGCATAACTCCTGGCGCAGACTGCCTGGGCCTTCAACGCCTCTAGCTCATAGGAGGGCGGCATTTCGCTTGGCACCACCTTACAAAGATAGGTTTCCAGTGGAAGTTCATTGATAATGACAATCCCCTCCGCCGTCGTCCTAAGCTCCAGTGTGCCGGCATAGGAGGGAGTCCCACAGCTTCGCTTAATACTGTTTAAGGTAATCTCTCCTCCATCCTTAGCGCTGATTCTGATATTGCCACTCTGAAATCTGGGATCGTCCGGCGCAAACGCTATGGTTTCGCCTGCCGCTGCCTCTTGACTTTCTTCTCCAAAAGCAATGATCAGGCCGCCCCCTGCCGATACAGAAACGCTTGGGTGAACAATATTTACATATCCGTCGGTCATCAAAAGCACCCGAATATTCGGGTTGTTGACTACAATCTCCCTCTTCTCCTCCTTAAGCGGTTCTTCTTTCTTCTGCTCTTTTTCCTTCTTTCCCAATATTCCTTCCTCTCGGTGGGTCAGCGCTTCCATTAGCCCTCCGATTATGAAAAGACAAAGAAGGATTAGCAGGCCGTACCAGAAGGGGTCGGAAAATTTTAGGGGGATTCGTCGGTATCTATTTTTCTTGGTGTATCTGATAGATCTTTTCAATGTACCTGTAACCCCTTGTCCAAATACTCTTTTCTCAATGTATGCCCTGTTTAGGGAAAATATTATAACCTCAAAGAGCTTTCCCAATTATATTTTGAAAGATTAGCAGCAACCCTCAAATAACCTTCTGGACTATTGCCAATACTCGGATGGCTCACCAGTATATTGATTTAAGTTTGTGAGTGCTTCCGGCTTGCTCGGTTGCTTATAATTTGAAGAATTAAAAAGGTGCAAAGCCTTTAATAATTCAATAAAGATTTTACACCTTATAGGTTACTGTTTACTTATTTTTAATATGCTATTACTCTTTGATTCTGTCAAGTTCCGTGATATTAACGCCTAAAGTTGACAATGTAACTTTCAATTCAATATAACGTTTGTGTATCTGTTCGTATGTTTCAAGATCATCATTCTTTTTAGCTAATATCATCCAGTCTTGAATCCTTGAAAATTCGTTTATTGAATCCCTAACAATATCTGCTTGACTCGGCATACCTTTCACCTACTTTCTATAAGTGCCGTTTACTTGGTACTTTCATTATAACAACCGGTAATTTAGGTGTAAAGCCTTTATTCCATTATCAAAGAACTTCATATAGGACGATATTGAATCTTTGGCAGATATTTGTCCTCTTTTAATTCTTGCAAATAAAAAATCGCTCAATCCTTGATATTGCTGGATTAAAAGCGATTTTTATAAGTGGAGCAGACGCTTTTCTATACGAACTTTGTTCGTGGGCGTCTGCTTTGTGATAAGGCATCCTCCCACTTCGTGGGTCCCTCCTTACCACAAGTAATGGACCTGGCGGGAGTTGAACCCGCGTCCGAAAGCCCATCCACCAGAGCATCTCCCATCACAGTCATTAATTTAACATTCCCTCTGCCAAACGCCTAATGACAGGCTTTTAGCTTCAGTAGCTTCATAAGTTCTTCCATCCCCTCAAAGCTTTGGAAACGAAGTGCTCCGCCTCGTTGAAGCCGGTGACTTAAGCAGCGGATGACTTAAGGCCGACTGCCGCTTAAATTAAGCAGCGTACGCTAATTCTCTATTGTCTGCGTTTATATTTAATTGGAACTTTTAACGTAGTGTCCCACTACGGATGGCTTCTCCAACTTCCAAACCTCCGTCGAAACCAGTACAAGCCCTAATCTTCATTGCTGTATATCTGGTTGCAGACTGTCTCTTTTTGAGATCTTATTGGATGATAATTATAATAATCACCATAGTCCTCCAATAAGTATATTCTATTATATGAACAAATATTCGTTTTTGTCAAGATGTTTTCAACACGTGAAAAAATTTTCTCAATCAAAAAATATTTTATGCTATAATTCTTTCATAAGATATAAGAATCTATTTTTACGAAAGGACTATTCCATGAAGAAAATATTAATGATAGAAGACGACCTGGACCTGCAGGAAGGGCTTTCTTTCTCCCTGCAGCTTGACGGTTACGAAACCACCTGCGCCTCCACGTGCAAGGAGGGACTTTCTTTGCTGAAAGCAGCTCCCTTTGACCTGGTTCTCTTAGACTGTAACCTTCCTGATGGCAACGGCTTTTACCTCTGCTCACAAATCCGCACATTCAGCCAACAGCCAATCCTCATGCTGACTGCAAGGGACACCGAGATGGATGAAGTAAAAGCCCTTGAGCTTGGGGTAGACGATTACATGCGCAAGCCCTTCTCCCTGGCTGTGTTAAAGGCAAGAATCAAGAAACTTCTCCAGCATAGGGAACAGCCTGAACTCCTCATTTCCAATGGCATCTCCATAGATAAGAGCTCCTGCACCGTAATGCGTGGAGCAACCGAAATCATATGCAGCCAGACCGAATACCGTCTGCTTCTGTACCTGATGGAGAATAAAAACCGTGTGCTGTCCAAAGACCAGATTCTGAACCACATCTGGGACAGCGACGGCAAATTTGTGGACGATAATACTGTATCTGTAAATATCCGCCGCCTGCGGACCAAAATCGAAGGCTTTACCGAGAAATCGACCGGATGCTGGACGCCGTCCTAAAAAGGGAACCGATTCTACACTCGGATTTAAAAGAAGGAAAGCTCTCCTTTCTGGCAGGGAAGGCCAAACGAATCCAGGAACATCTGCTGCTGGAAATCGAACAGGCAGAACAGGAAAAGGAGCAGGTAAAACAACTCATTTCCAACATGTCCCACCAGTTAAAAACACCTTTAGCTAATGTGATCATGTATGAAGAACTGTTGAAGGACTCAGCGCTGACGCCTAAGCAACAGTCACATTTTCTTGAAAAAATGCATACTCAGTCCGTCAAAATTGATTGGATTCTTAAGTCCCTGTTTAAGATGGCAAGTCTGGAGCAGAACGCTATTAATTTTGAAATCGAACCTCTCCCCATCCATGAAACCCTCATGGATGCTCTTAATACGGTTTATGAGCAGGCTCAAAAGAAACAGCTTCATATTGAACTGGAAAGCGACAAAAATCCTATACTCCTGCATAACCGCAAATGGACTGCCGAAGTATTTGCCAATCTTTTGGAAAATGCAGTCAAATACTCGGATACTGGCGGCAGAATTGAGATTACAGTGCAATCTCTGGAAATGTATACACAGATTTCCTTCTCCGACAACGGAATCGGCATTGATTCTTCCGAATATCAAGCTATTTTCCGTCGTTTCTACCGGAGTAAACGTGTGGAGAATATAGCAGGCTCAGGAATCGGACTGTATTTATCTAAAATGATTCTGGAAAAGGAGTACGGCTATCTGACGGTGGAATCGCAGGTAGGAAAAGGAAGTTGTTTTACTGTGTTCTTACAAAACTGTAAGAATTGAAGCAGCATTTTGTAGTATGGCTGTAATCTTAAGCTTATAAAATTGACTTCATAAGAACAATACATTCTATGAATGTACGAAGCAGAAAGGAGTCATCTATGAACATTTTAGAAGTATCACAGCTTGAAAAAGTTTATGGAACCGGCAAAAATGAAGTCTATGCCCTTAAAGGCATCAGCTTTACCGTCAGCCAGGGAGAATTTATCGCCGTGGTGGGAACCTCTGGTTCCGGTAAAAGTACCCTGATGAACTTAATTGGAGGGCTTGATACCCCCACCAACGGCTCAATCAGAATCCGAAATCATGATATAGCCTCACTGACCAGGAAGGAGTTGACCATCTTCCGGCGTGCGCAACATCGGCTTCGTATTCCAGAACTACAGCCTGATGCCTGTCTTAAACGTCTATGACAACGTTGCCCTGCCCGTCACCTTTGACAAAGGACGTCATGTAGACCACCCGTTTATTCAGGAATTGTTAAAAGAACTGGGACTCTGGGACAAACGCAGGAAATACCCCTCTGAACTGTCCGGCGGACAACAGCAGCGGGTGGCCCTGGCCAGAGCCCTGGCGAACAAACCAGCCTTACTTCTTGCAGACGAGCCTACCGGCAACCTGGACTCCCGAACGACGGCGGAGGTTATGGGCCTTCTGCGCATGAGCGCACGGAAATTCCACCAAACAATCCTCATGGTCACACACAATGAATTGATTGCACAGTCCTGTGACAGAAGCATTTCCATTGAAGACGGACAGCTTCTTAAAAAAGGAGGTGATAACCTTGATTAAGACGATAAAGCTGGCATTTTCCTACCTGAAATATTACAAAAAACAGACCTTGTCTCTGCTATTGGGAACCATAATGTCCGTTGCTCTGATGACAGGCGTAGGCTCATTGCTAAACAGCGGGAGAATTGCCGATATTGAACGGATTAGAACGGTTTACGGGGACGCTCATTATATGTTCGACATGAATGAGGGCGATTTTGACGATTTGCAGGAAGCCTTGCACACAAAAGATTTTACGGTTGAAAAGGCAGGAATCCTTACAGTCAAGAAAGAAGTGGAGACTCCTTACCCTCTCACATTTGTCTGCGCCGACACTAATTATATGGAGATGTTCCACAGAGATCTCCTTGAAGGCGCATATCCTCAGAACTCAGGCGAGGCCGCTCTCTCCGAGCGTACCATCCGCAACCTTGGCCTTAAAAAGACAATCGGCAGTACAATCGTCCTGGACAAAGATACCTATACCCTGTGCGGAATCCTCTCAGACCAGTGGGACGAAACGAATACAAAGATGAAGGTCTTCGTAAGCTCAGACACAGAACTTAGAGAAGACCATCCCTTTCTATATGTCAAATTTACGGAAAACGGCCGTGTACTCTCCCAGGCAACAGCATTTTCCAAGGATTTTCATTTTGATATTCACAAAATAAAACGGGTCAGCGAGATAACCGCCTATGTAGGCGGAGATACTACCCCTTCCGTCCTTAGCATCCTTAAGACTGCACTGTCGCTTCCAGAAGGGCGGCTTGCATATTTCTGGGGGACCTTGAACCAAAACTATAATCTGACGGAAAAACTGATTCTGGCCGCTCTTGGCATATTTGCCGCTTTCGTCATATTCAGTTTGTTCCAGGTGTCCCTTCGGAAACGCACGTCACAGTACAGCACCCTTCAGATACTCGGCATGGACGAACGCACCACCTTCGGCCTTCTTCTGTCAGAGCTGTACTTGATTTTATTTGCAGGATATCCAATCGGCGCGGCAGTCGGGAATCTGGCGGCAAATGCCTTCTATACCCGCATGGGCGATATTTTCGTAAATCAGAATATCGGCATGACAAAAAACGGCACACATACCGCAGATAACAGAGACGTGGCTGCGCAGATTGAAGTCCGTTCCGGCAGCTTTCATATTTCCTTCGGAGTCATCATAGGAAGCGCGCTGTTTCTGATATTCCTGATGCTGTTTGTAAGCCTCCTGCTCACTAGCCGGATGCGTAAATTTACCTGGATTGAAATGCAGTCCCAGAATACTTATGCCGGAAAACAGAGCCGCAGAATTTACAGTTTAAGGCACGGCAATATGATTGGAATCTTGAGCCGAAGGTTCTTATTTGAACGAAAAGGGATGTTTTTTAGTATCATCGTATCCCTTTCCCTGGCACAATTTTTCTTCCTTGGTACTACCTATGTAATCCAAAACGTCAGGATCCATAACGCTTTGACCTTCAAAGCTGACGACGGGCTTGCCTCAGATATTCAGGTATATACGGAATCATCACCAAACAGAGCGAAATGGATTACCGCTTGAAGGCAAATGTTTACGGTTACTCAGACCTGATGCTTCAAGAGCTTTCCCCCTATCTTCTTGATGGAACCATTGACCCTAAGTCCATGCTCAAAGAGGATACGGTTATCTTAAAAACCATCATGGACGGGCAGGGATACTATGACGGGATTGATATCGCTCCTGGAGACGTAATCCGGCTGAAGGTTTTAAAAGCTGCTGACCTGCCGGAAGAAGCATTACGATTTGAAGGGCCAGAAGACTGGTATCAGGAAAAAGAATTTACGGTTTCCGCTGTTGTCAGCAGGTCTTTGGGAAAAAATAATAATTATATTGGAGATTCCAACAGTACCGTGGGTATTATCATGACCAATCAACAGATGTCGGATTATTTCGGGATTGAGGGATATGACAGTATCGGTATTTCTCTGACAGAAGGGGCGGAGCATGACAAAGCTGCCGATAAGATTCGGGCTTTTGTGGATGGGACTCCCAACTGTCTGATTAAGGATTATACCTTGTTGATTGAACAGCAGGAGAACTACCTTCGCCAGAAAATGTTCTTCTTCTATGGGATTGCCGTTATTTTACTTCTGATCAGTGTTTTTCATATCCTAAACAGTATGCAGTATCTTGTGACAGCGAGAAAGCATGAATTTGGAATTCTTCGGGCAATGGGGATTACGGATGCGGGATTTTGTAAGCTGCTGGTAAAGGAAGGGCTGTGCTATGGGCTTTGTTCCGGATTCTTTATGACGGTTCTGTATGGGCTGGTGCATAAAGTGTTGTATTATGCATTGCAGCATGTATTTTTATTTCTGCACGCTAACGGAAATCTTCCCCTTCTGCCGATGGCGGGTATGATTGTGCTGAATATGGTGATTTGTATCGCGGCGATGCTATGGGCTGGAAATGAAGTCTTGGACGGGAATATAACTGAGGAGATTGCTTGGAGGTAAACGTTACTCAAATGCCTGCCACTGTACCGAAAGGCAAGCCTGCAAAACCTGCAGGAAGCCTCCGGTTACGGCAGCTTTGTTAATTTCACTTGATTATTTCTAACATATTTGCAATATCCTCAGTTGCCATTGTTACTTTTGACTTTTCTATTAGGATGTTTCCCCCTGTCATTATGTATGACGGCATTACTCGGATACCCTTATAATAGATTTCGTTCTTCCGCAATTTATAGGTGGAAACAGCGGGAATAACATTTTTCTTTGTTGACTTTTTCGCAATCATGTTAAAGGCTTTCTTTGCAACATCACCCATAAGCATAATAACCTTTATATTGGGGAACAAAGAAAGTTCTGCTTCTAAATAAGGCAAACTGTTTTCAATACTTCTTCTATCAATAGCATAGTCTGTCTTAGGAGTTTTGACGGCATTTGTGATATAGATACCCTTTTGCAATATATCTTGTATGGAAGTTACCTCTGTACCCGCCCCTTGCAAAAGGGGAATAGTTGTTTTCAGATAATCAGCATCAGGGATTCCATAAAAATCCTGTAAGGGGTCAGAGGGGACAACTTCATTTATCATAATTGCCTTAATCGAAAGTAGATCAATGTCAATATTATTAAGATATATACCGTTTGCTTTCCCTACTTTTGTTTCAAGTTCCTTTTTTATATTCATATCTTTATTCTCCTTTATGATGAGCTCTTGCGGCTTCATGTTTTGTTATCAATGTTTGACGGATAGATTTAGGCTGAATTATTGTTACTTTGTTTCCGAATGACATGAGAAAATCGTATAGCCAATTATTTTCCGGCAAGGTAAGCTTAACAGTATATCCCTTTTCGTGTTTTGTAATCGCTGTATCGTCCAGGGTATCAAATAACCTGTACCCAACATCTAAAGTAAATTCCAATTCTAAATCTATTAAATCTCCAATTTCCTCCGGCATTGGAAAAACGGAATGATATTGGTCTATATCTGCCTTTCTTTCAAAACGTACTTCGGTTAAAATTAGGTTTTTTATTCTTGAAAAACGAAACAATCTGTTTTCATTTCGTAACAGACAAAAGGCATACAAATACCACGCCTTATCCTTGTAAACTAATTTGTACGGATATACATTTCGTTTGCCGCTTTCCCCAGTAGCATTGTAGTAATCAAAGGTGATTTCACGATTTTCAAATATAGCTTGTTTTAGCTGCCTAAACATTCTATTCTCGATCTTTGCAGCACTTCCCCAACGTGAAAAATCTACATCAAGCCAATCTATTAAGCCAATTTGAAAAATTGCTCTAAGTTTATTCAAGCTGGTATCTACCTCTGGATATTGAACGGCTGACAGGCTTTGTAAGCTGGATAATATCTCTAACTTTTCACTATCTGAAAAAAAGGTTTTACCAAGGACATAATCATCAAGAAACTGTATACCGCCCTTTCTTCCCGTTGTAACATAGATAGGAATACCCGCACTACTTATAGCGTCTACATCACGATAAATTGTACGGACGGATACCTCAAATTTCTCTGCTAATTCGGGAGCAGTAGCATGTCCTTTATTTAATAAATAATACAAAATTCTAAACAGTCTGCTTTCCTGCAATTCATCACCTCCACAGCTTGATTATATTGTAATAACCTTGACAACGTCATGTCAAGGTTATTACACTTACTGTAATTTAGTAGAAAATTCAGTTTGAAATCCAGCTCCTATGCCCGTAAAGCAAGGAAAAAGCCGGTGACAATGACAAAGGCTCTGATTTGAGCAGAGAGAACGTCTACCGTGTAAATCTGGGAATACGAAAAAGACTTTTACTGAATTATTTGGAGCTGTACCCAAACGCCCACCTGCGGGCGGAATTGTAGATATAAACTATGACTTTACCGCATTGGATTTGATACTGCCCCATCCTGTCTATGCATGGATGGCATGGATATGTGTATTGAACCCTTCTGAACAGACCTTTGAGGAACTGAAACCATATATCCAAGAAGCCTATGAGTATGCAAAGAAGAAATTTAAGAAACGCAGGAAGTAATCCCAAAGCCGTTACATAACATTGGGAATCTGAGCAGGAGAAAACGCTCATTGGAAGTGCATAAAAAACACCTAAAATCATTGCCTTTCCAGAAGTAAAAGTAACATCTTTTTCATGATAACCCTGTTCATGTAATTGTGCTTTTATTTTTTCAAAATTTTCGCTATGCTTATCCATTAGAATTTCCCTCCTCAAATATTAACTTATCATTTTTTGTATACCCATTTCCCCCAAAAAATAAGTGCCCACAAATCATTCATTCCTGATTTCTCCTTTCATGGGCATGTCAAATTTAGAATAGAAATCATGCCCTAATAAAGGGTAATTTATTTTTATTTAAATGTCAATTATTTCATACTTTTTAGCCCAAAAATATGGCTCGCCGCCTTTCTTTGCCGTTATTATTATTTAACAGATACGAGTATAACATATTTCTGGCATTTTTACGAATAAAGATTTTTAAAACACCAGTAGCTATCTTATGAATTTTTATCATTCTGATGAACCGTGTTGACTTAATTGCAATTTTAGGTAATCTTTTAGATAATGCCCTTGAAGCAATAAGAAATGAAGATGATAGATTACGCGCTGTTGTCACATTATCTTTTGAAGCAGTAAAGGCATAATCAATCTATCGAAATGCAGACTGTTCATGTTGGCGGTCTGTTTTTTTATGGACAAAGCGGAAGAAATGCCGCTTTTGCAGTATACTATGGCTGTAACAGAAACTTACACACAAAAGGAAATGGAGATTAGCTTATCATTTGTCGTAAGGAGGATATAGCACCATGAAGAATACCAAACGCTGCCCTAAATGCAATTCACAAAATATTGTCCGTGTTCCCAATAACCAAAAACGTCATGCCAGCGGGAACAATATTTATACTTCGACCTTTACATTGATGAAAAAAATCCCGGTTATACGCTATGTCTGCTGCGATTGCGGATATGTGGAGAATTGGGTGGAAACGCAAAGAGAACGTGACGAGATTAAGCGCACATTTGGATAATGAAAGCAATTTGGTGATATGTCAAGAGGAAAATGAAAAGATTTACTGCATGTGCAAGATGTAAAAAATCTCCAAAGGCAATTAAAATTCTAATTTCTTCTTGACTTTTTAATATTATTAGCACTCACCTATTGACTTTGCTAACAATATATGTTATATAATATATATAGCAAATAAAACAATAAATAATTTTCATACCTTATGGGACATAATAAACCATAAGACATTTTTCAAGGAGGAATGATTTATGTTATTAGCAAACAGAGGTTTCAACAATTTATTCGACGATATGTTCAGCGACCCGTTTTTCAGCCGCTCTTACGACCACACATCTGCTCAGATTATGAAGACAGATATTCACGAGAAGGATGGGAACTATCTGGTAGAGATGGAGCTTCCAGGATATGCCAAGGAAGATATCAAGGCCGACCTAAAAGACGGATACCTTACCATCTCTGCCCACAAGAATATGACAAAGGAGGAGAAGGACGCCAAGGGTAATTGTGTACACAAGGAAAGATACACTGGCACCTGCAACAGAAGCTTTTACGTTGGAGACGCTTTGACACAGGATGATATCAAAGCTGCATTTAAGGAGGGCGTTCTTCATCTTTCATTCCCGAAGGAGGTTCAGAAGCAGGAAGAACTGCCAAGATTGATTACGATTGAATAAGAACTGAGTAACATTTTGGGAACATCATAGAAGACAATGTAAGGGGAGAACCTATATGGTATCTCCCCTTACATTTTACCTGATTATATTACAATCTGCTACTTAAAAAACTTAATCTTGCCAATCAGGGGCAGTTCCTTCCTGTCGCCCTTACATGCAGCCACAATTCCCATCACCATCAGGATAAAGAACACAAGCCCCAGGATATCGAAGATCCAGGAAAACATCCCTCCGCCAAAGTGTATAATCGAATGTAAGCCCCACACCCAATCACCCTCCAGCAAGTCCACCAGTGAGGATAATAAGAAAAGCACCAAGCCCTGATTCACATGATGCTTGACATACTGAGACTGCTTATCACCTGCAAGAAGGGGGATCAATACCAGGATTCCAAGGTAAGACAGAACACCCATAACTTTGTTCCTGCGAACTTCATTCTGGTCAAAATAATCCACTGATCCACACCCATACTGCTGGTAGCCTGCCTGTTGATACCCATACTGCTGATATCCTCCTGAACCATTCCCCTGCTGATCATTCTGACCGTAGCTTTGCCGGCTGGTCTGCCCATAGCCTTGCTGACCATATGTATATTCCTGTCCGCCGTTCTGTCCATAGCCTTGCTGACCATATGTATATTCCTGACTGCTGTTCTGTCCATAGCCCGTATCACTTCCACTTGCCTGGCTGCCGCCCGTATAACCGCCTGATACATTTGGTATCTGGGCGCCGCAGTATGGACATGACATGATTCCGTCATCCACCTTCGCACCACATTTCACACAATAAGCCATCTTTTTTGCCCCTTCCTCTCTTAGAATAATTCTATTGTATTCCCCACACGCTCAATGTGCAATCCCTTTCTGAAATATTTAGAAAATATGTTAAGAAAATACCACTGTCTCAATCGTCCAGTCCCAAAATTTCTGCCAACACCTCCACAATAATCTCGTTGGTACAGGATTTCACATATCCTAACATATGCAGGGAAATTTCATCCTGCTTCTGTGCCTCTGTAAGCCCATCATCCCTTTTGGTCTTTTCAATCAACTGGATTAGCTGAGGCGTCAGTTCCTCATAAGTCTCAATGGTCGTCTGTGTGACCATCCTTCTCAAATCATCTTTTCTGGTCGGCACCATGGATGTTCCTCCTTTTGCTAATTAAAACCTGCTTAAATATCCGGCGTTCTTCTATATCACCCAAGATTACGCACCTTGAAATCCCTCTGGGCCTCTCTTTGCTGGTCTTTTTTGGCAATATCCTGCCGCTTGTCATACAGCTTCTTACCCTTTGCCATCCCAACCTCGATTTTAACAAGGCTGCCTTTGAAATATACTTTAAGGGGCACAATCGCCACACCCTTCTCCTTCGTCTTTCCAAGCAGCTTGTTAATCTCCGACTTGTGGAGAAGCAGCTTTCTAACCCGCAGGGGGTCCTTATTGAAAATATTTCCCTTCTCGTAAGGGCTGATATGCATACCATAGATATAGACCTCGCCATTCTCCACACGGATAAATGACTCCTTAATACTGCATTTACCCATCCGCAGGGATTTTACCTCTGTTCCGTGGAGAGCAATCCCCGCCTCATAGGTATCCAGTATAAAATAATCATGGTATGCCTTCTTATTATTGGCGATCATCTTCCCGTTTGTCTTTGCCATATACATGACCTCCTCATATTAAAAATGCTTATTACTCAGCTATTACATCCACAATCTCAAAATCTATTGTCCTAAGCATCCGGTTGGCATCAAGGACGCGTACCCGTACCTTCTGCCCCAGCTTATATGCCTTACCAGTATGCTCCCCTGCCATCTCATACCGGTCCTCATAGTAATCGTAATGGTCGTCCGTCATATTTGTCACATGCACCATACCTTCCACCGTATTGGGCAACTCCACATACATCCCCCATTTGGTCATACCAGAGATTACACCCTCAAATTCTTCTCCGATGTACTGCCTCATATATTCTACCTTCTTAAGCTTCACCGTCTCACGCTCAGCCTCCTCTGCCCTTCTCTCCATTTCACTGGAATGTTTCGTTACCTCCGGCAGAAGCTTCTGATAATGGGCAAGCTTCTCCTCATTCATTCTCCCCCTTAAGTTGTCCTTAATAATCCTGTGAATCTGAAGGTCGGGATATCTTCGGATGGGTGAAGTAAAATGCGTATAATAATTCGCTGCCAGTCCAAAATGCCCGATATTCTCCGGCATATACCGCGCCTGCTTCATTGAACGCAGCGCCAAACGGCAGATTAACGCCTCCTCAGGCGTATCCTCCACCTTGGCTAGAAGCTTCTGAATCTCCTTGGGACGGATTTCATTTACACCGATATGCATGGAATATCCGAAATTATTGATAAATGTTGCAAGGGTTCTGATCTTCTCCTCATCCGGCGGCTCGTGGGTACGGTAAACAAAGGGCAGCTCTTGCCAGTAATAATCCTCTGCCACAGTTTCATTTGCCAGAAGCATAAAATCTTCTATCAGCTTCGTGGCCACATTACGCTCATAGGGCCGAAGCTCAAGAGGCTTCCCCTCCTCGTCAAGCACCATCTTTGTCTCTGGAAAATCAAAATCAATGGATCCGCGCTTGATTCTTCGTTCCCGCAAAATCAGGGACAGCTCCTCCATCCTCTGGAATAAAGGTACGAACTCATGATAACGTTCAAGCTCTGTCTCATCTTTATCCTCCAGAATCATTTTGACGCTTGTATAAGTCATGCGCGCATCCACATGAATCACCGTCTCTGCAATCTCATGGGAGATTACAAGCCCCTTTGGGTTTACAGTCATGATACAGCTAAGCGCCAGCCTGTCCTCCCCTGCATTCAGGGAACAGATTCCATTGGAGAGCTTGTGGGGAAGCATAGGAATCACACGGTCTGCCAGATAAACACTGGTTCCACGTTCCCTGGCCTCCCTGTCGAGAGCGCTGTTCTCCTGGACATAGTTGGACACATCTGCAATATGAACGCCCAAAAGGTAATTCTCCCCTTCTCTCGTAAGGGAAACGGCATCATCCAGGTCTTTTGCATCCTCTCCGTCAATGGTTACCATCTGCCATTCCCGCAGGTCTTTGCGCCCAGCCATATCGGCAGGACTCACCTCCTTGGCCACCCTCTCTGCCTGGGAAAGAAGCTTCTCAGAAAATTCCACTGGAAGGTCATAGCCTTTGACAATGGACATAATATCTGTGCCTGGGTCGTTAATATGTCCGATGATCTCTGTTACCCTACCCTCTGGATTGCGCCCCGCCTCCCCGTAGGAGGTGAGCTCAACCACAACCTTGTGTCCGCTGACAGCTCCCTTGGCCTTGTCAGCGGGCACGAAAATATCATAAGGAAATCGCTGATTATCCGGCAGGACAAACCCATAGCTTAGATGTTCTTTTTTCTGGAACAAGCCCACCACCTTGGTAAGCCCTCTGGCAGTAATCCGCACAATCCTGCCTTCCCTGCTTCTCCTTTGTCCCTGGTTCTCCTTCGTAATCACGAACTCTACCTGGTCTTTGTCAAAGGCGCCGTTCACGTCCTCCTCACTGATATAGACATCTGGATTGCCGTCCTCCATCACCACAAACCCGAAACCTCTTAAGCTGGCGCGAAATGTCCCTTTCAAATGCTTTGCCTCGCCTTTACAGTATTTTCCCCGCTTTGATAAATATATTTTTCCATCTTCTTCCAGAGCTTTTAGCACCTCTCTCAACTCGTCCCGCTGTTCCTTGGAAACCTGCAAAAGCATGGCAAGCTCTTTAAACTTCATAGGCACATACAGGCTGTCGCAAATTAGTTCATAGACCACCTTTTTTTTCTTTTCAAATGACTTGTCCATCTCTTGCAGCTCCTCCTCACTCTTAATATATATCTTCTATTATCCCCATATATACAAATAGACACTCCCATACAGGAGTGTCCCACTGTTCTCATAAAAATATGCCGCTTATGCAAATACTTTTAAATTCAACACTGCTGCCAGTACAATAAACAGGATCGCAAGGAACTTCGTGGACTTCACCAGCGCGCCCTCCATGGAACGTCCCTTGTTCTGTCCCCAGTAAGTATCCGCCATACCGCTGATCGTTCCAAGTCCCGCAGACTTACCCTCCTGCATCAGAACAATCGCTGTCAGTGCAATACAGTCTATTGCAAATATTATCATTAATATTATCTTTAGAATCTCCACCTTCTACACCTCCTACGGCTAAACCTTTTTTATTCTACCATAAGATGTCTAAAATAGCAAGAAGGGATTCCGATATTCTGCCACGTCCCCTAACCTTTCCTCAATCCGAAGAAGCTGATTATACTTCTCCACCCGTTCGGAACGACAAGGTGCTCCGGTCTTAATCTGTCCAGAATTAAAAGCCACGGCAATATCCGCAATCATAGAGTCCGCCGTCTCACCAGACCGGTGGGAAACAATGGTCCGATATCCGGCATTTTTCGCAGTCTCGATAGCATTAAACGCCTCGGTCAGAGTCCCAATCTGGTTGACCTTTACCAGAATCGCATTTGCCGCCTCCTGCTTAATCCCCTTCTTAAGCCTTTTTTCATTGGTGACAAAAAGGTCGTCTCCCACAAGCTGTATATTACTCCCCAGACGTGTGGTCAGCAATTCCCATCCCTCCCAGTCTTCCTCATCTAACGGGTCCTCAATAGACGCTATGGGGAATTCCTGGGCCAGCTCCTCATAGTATTCAATCAATTCTTCTGTCGAGCGTGTCACCTGATGTCCATGCATCTTACTTTCGCCCTCGAAAATATATTTCTTCACATTATTGTCATACAATTCTGTAGCCGCCACGTCCAACGCAAGCACAATATCCTCCCGCGGCCTGTAGCCTGCTGCCTGGGTCGCTTCTATAATAAAACGAATTGCCTCTCTGGCATCCGGAAGATCAGGCGCAAAGCCCCCCTCGTCCCCGACTCCAGTACTGTACCCGTGTTTCTTAAGCAGCTTCTTAAGCGCATGGTAGATTTCCGCGCACATCCTAAGTCCTTCCTTGAAACAGCACGCCCCTACCGGCATAATCATAAACTCCTGCACGTCAATGGTATTGTCCGCGTGTTTCCCACCGTTCATGATATTCATCATGGGCACCGGCAGGCGTTTTGCATTGACTCCGCCAAGGTACGAATAGAGCGGAAGCTTAAGGGCTGCCGCCGCCGCCCGCGCTGCCGCCATGGATACGCCAAGCATTGCATTTGCCCCAAGATTTGATTTATTCTCCGTACCGTCTAACTTAAGCATAATCTGGTCAAGCAAAGGCTGGTCTAATACATTTACCCCAATGACCGCAGGCGCAATCCTTGCATTCACATGGTCTGCCGCCAACTCTACTCCAAGACCACCAAAGCGTTCCTCTTTGTCTCGCAGCTCTAATGCCTCATACTGTCCGGTAGACGCGCCAGATGGGACGCTTGCCCTCCCCAAATATTTTTCGGCGGCCAGCACTTCTACTTCTATAGTCGGATTCCCACGGGAATCTAGGATTTCTCTTGCGTATACATCCGTAATTGGTAAATACTTATGCATCTCATTTCCTCCTGGTATAGTATTGCCTTCCTCCTATATTATGCGCCGCTTTTTTGATTCTAATGCAGATTCAATAATTCCATTGACTTTTCTGTATGTCAGCGTTACAATCGGGTGAGATATAAAAAGAATTTTTTGTCGAGGTTTATCATGAAATCACAATTTAAGAACTTTATCTATCTGACTCTAAGTACACTGGTAATGGCGGTTGGCATCTATTTTTTTAAATTCTCCAACAATTTTACCTTTGGAGGGATCACAGGTCTTGCCGTATTAGTCGCCAAGTCTGGCTCTATTTCCGCGGGAGATTTTTCTTTTGTGGCAAATATGGTCCTGCTGGTCATCGGCTTCTTTGTTCTCGGAAAGAAATTTGCGGCAAAGACCGCATACAGCAGTATCCTTCTGTCAGTCGCTTTATCGGGCCTTGAGCGCATCTGTCCCATGAGCCAGCCCTTGACCAATCAGCCCCTCTTAGAGCTGATATTCGCCATTGCGCTGCCCTCCATCGGCTCTGCCGTTCTGTTTAATATCGGGGCGTCCAGCGGCGGAACAGACGTGGTCGCCATGATTATGAAGAAATACACCAGCTTCAACATCGGAAATGCCCTGCTGGTCACAGACCTTTTTATCACGGTTGCCGGCTTCTTCGTATTCGATATCCAGACAGGATTGTATTCCTTCCTGGGTCTGGCGCTGCGCTCCTTCATGATTGACGGATTTATCGAAAGTTTGAACCTTTCAAAGTATTTTAATGTGGTCTGCAAAAATCCGCAGCCTATTTGCAACTTCATCAAAGACGAGATGCACAGAAGCGCAACCATCGTCCAGGCAAAGGGCGCGTTCAGCGGCGAGGACAAATACATTATCTTCACCGTAATGAACCGCATGGAGGCAGTCCGCCTCCGAAACTACATAAAAGAACACTCGCCGGATGCATTCCTGCTGATTTCCAATACTAGCGAAATCATTGGCAAGGGTTTCCATTCTATCTAAAACCAGAAGCCTTTGGCCGCCACTCTACTTGTAGTTTAGACAAAAACACACTATTCTACTGACGTTCGATTGCATGAAAGCTGATTTTAGGTTAAAATTTATTTGTACGGATGTGTTTGAGATTGATAAGAAAAAATTCGGCGCGTTTGTGGCAAAACTGCGCAAAGAGAAGGGCTTCACACACAAAGAACTTGCCGGAAGATTATTCATATCGGATAAAGCCGCCAGCAAATGGGGCATATCGTAATGCAAGCATAAAAATACAAGATACGGCAGAATCCAATTCACAGGAAATACCGTATCTTGCATTTTTTAATTCTAAAATCCTCTAGCCTACCATCAAGCCTTCCGCCTTAATCACAGCAACCACCTGCTCAACATATTTCTCACACAGCTCGTCTGTGGCCGCCTCTACCATCACTCGGATGACAGGCTCGGTTCCACTCTCCCTAACCAAAATCCGGCCGTCATCTCCCAAAGCTTTTGCAACCTCGTCAACCGCCTTCGTAACCTCAGGATTCTCTCTTGCTGTCTTCTTATCAGCCACACGAACATTCTTCAATAACTGAGGATAAATCTTAACAGGCTCAGCCAGCTTCCCAAGCGTCAGCTTCTTCTCAAGTATTACCTCCATCACCATAAGAGACGTAAGAATTCCATCTCCCGTAGTGGCATGCTTGCTGAAAATAATGTGTCCTGACTGTTCTCCGCCAAGAGAGAAATTATTGCGAGCCATATTCTCATACACATACTTGTCTCCCACAGCCGTTTTTTCATACTTAAGCCCCGCCTTGTCGCAAGCTTTATAAAGCCCTAAGTTAGACATAATAGTGGTTACAATGGTATTTCCGTTTAAGTGACCGCACTCCTTCATATATTTCCCGCAAATATAGAGAATCAAATCGCCGTCCACCACATTCCCGTTCTCGTCTACGGCAATACACCTGTCAGCGTCGCCGTCGTAGGCAAAACCAACGTCCAGCTTCTTCTCCTTCACATACTGCTGCAAAATCTCGATATGGGTGGAGCCGCAATTCTTATTAATATTCGTTCCGTCCGGCTCACAGTTAATCACATAAGTCTTAGCGCCCAGAGCGTCATACACGCTCTTTGCAATGGCAAAGGCGCTTCCGTTAGAGCAGTCAAGCCCAACCCTCATATCCTTAAAGGAACGGGTCGCCAGGGAAATCAGATAACCGATATAACGGTTTCTTCCTGCCGCATAGTCCACCGTAAGCCCGATATCCTCCCTCTTGGCAAGAGGAAGCTCATCCGTCTCCCCGTCGATGTAAGCCTCAATCTTCTCCTCGACTTCTGCCTCAATCTTATGCCCTTTCCCGCTGATAATCTTAATACCGTTGTCATAGAACGGATTGTGGCTTGCGGAAATCATAATGCCGCAGTCAAAATCATCCGTCCTGGTCACATAGGAAACGCTGGGCGTGGTGGTTACATGGAGAAGGTATGCGTTCGCCCCTGAAGCAGTAATTCCTGCTGCCAGCGCATACTCAAACATATAGCTGCTTCGTCTCGTATCCTTGCCGATTACCACCTTGGCCTTGTGGTCCTGTCCATAGTACCAGCCAAGAAAACGCCCTACCTTAAACGCATGCTCTACTGTCAAAACCTTATTAGCCTCGCCGCGGAAGCCGTCTGTTCCAAAATATTTACCCATAGTTATTAACTCCTTCATATCATTTGCCTGATTTACCGTTTTTTTTGCACAATTATCGCAAAATACTTTACTATTATATAAGGTTTGGGTGAAATATACAACTGCTAATTTAAATAAATAATTGAAGTTAAATGTGCATAATCTGCATATAATTATAATAAGATAACTTATATACTGCCACTATTTGTATGCGTGTAATTTCTATACGTATTGATTATATGCATATCATGTGTTATGATAAGAAGGAGGAAATACGATGCCTATCAATCTTCCCAAAGGTACAGAAAATAGCATCAAAAAACAGGCGGGGCTTAAATAATATCGCATTTTTTCAAATACAGGAGGTATAACCCATGTTATCAATATATCCGGCATGTTTCTTCAAAGAAGATAACGGTTATTCTGTCATTTTCCCTGATTTGGATTTGGCTACCTATGGCGAAACCATAAACGAAGCCATGTCCATGGCTATCGACTGTCTTGCAGGACGTCTCCACTGGCTTTTACAAGACGGCGAGCCGATTCCCAAACCATCCTCCATGAATTCTATCGACTTAGCAGCCGTTTCAACAGATTTGGGAATTGAACCTTTAGAGGCTTTCGTCAATCTGGTTTCGGTTGATGTGAAAGCATATGCAAAAAAGCATTTTGAAAAATCTGTCAGAAAAACCCTTACGATTCCGGCATGGCTCAATAATGCGGCACTGGAGATGGATATTAACTTTTCACAGGTATTACAAGAAGCTTTGCTTGCTAAAGTACAGGCTCGTTAATTTTTGCCATATATCCAATCAACACGAAAGGGACAGTCAATACCGACTGCCCCTCCGTCCTAATAAATTGGTACATCCTAATGATGGAACAGCCGAAGCCCCGTAAACGCCATCGCCATCCCATATTTATTACAAGTCTCAATCACATTGTCATCCCGCACAGACCCTCCTGGCTGAGCGATATACATAACGCCGCTTCTATGAGCGCGCTCAATATTATCTCCAAAGGGGAAGAAGGCATCCGAGCCAAGGGAAACCTCTGTAAGCTTGTCTAACCACTCCCGCTTAGCCTCTCTGGTGAATACCGCAGGCTTCTCCTTGAAAATCTCCTGCCATGCGCCGTCTGCGAGCACATCCATGTAATCCTCCCCAATATACAAATCAATGGCATTATCCCTGTCCGCCCGACGGATAGAATCCACAAAGGGGAGTCCCATAACCTGTGGAGACTGCCTCAGCCACCAGTTGTCCGCCTTCTGTCCCGCAAGGCGTGTACAATGAATTCTGGACTGCTGCCCCGCACCGATTCCGATTGCCTGACCATCCTTTACAAAACAGACAGAGTTAGACTGGGTATATTTCAGAGTAATCATGGAAATCGCCAAATCCCTTTTAGCCTCTTCCGTCAGCTCTTTGTTGTCGGTCACGATATTGGCAAAGAAATCGTCGTCAATCTTAAGCTCATTCCTTCCCTGCTCAAAGGTAATGCCAAACACATCCTTATGCTCTAAAGACTCCGGTACATAATCTGGGTCAATCTGGATTACATTATAGTTCCCGTTCTTCTTTGCCTTAAGAATCTCAAGAGCCTCGGCCTCGTACCCAGGGGCAATCACACCGTCTGACACCTCTCTCTTAATCAACTTCGCCGTATCTGCGTCGCACACATCCGAAAGAGAAATAAAATCCCCGAAAGAGGACATCCGGTCAGCGCCTCTGGCCCTTGCATAAGCACAGGCAAGGGGTGAAAGCTCTCCTAAATCGTCCACCCAATAAATCTTGGCAAGGGTATCTGTAAGAGGAAGCCCTACCGCCGCCCCTGCCGGAGATACATGCTTAAAGGACGTAGCCGCCGGAAGTCCTGTGGCCTGCTTTAACTCCTTCACCAACTGCCAGCCATTGAAGGCATCCAGGAAATTAATATACCCTGGCTTGCCGTTCAATACCTGGATGGGAAGGTCTCTGCCATCTGCCATATAGATTTTCGATGGTTTCTGATTCGGGTTGCAGCCGTATTTTAATTCCAATTCTCTCATCTGTCTCATCCTCCTACTGGTTCTTATTCACAATCCTTGTCTTATATTTCCCCGTGGCAATATCAATATACCGCACAAACAATGAAACCTTGTTCTCATCGTTCAGGCTGTCCCACAGCATATCCGTAAACGCGTCCATATCATCCAATACCCCAATCAGCTTTGGCTCGCCCTCAAAGCTTGGAAGCGGGTCGCCGTCACACTGGTACGTGTGAATAAAATGTCCTTCCCCCGCCGCCGGATTCTCATAGGCAAACGTATAGCGGTTACAGCTTTCGGGACTTCCGTGATTGCTTTTCAAAATCGACATGGCATAATTATAATTTCCGTTCTCGATGTGCATAATCCCTGATATCCTGGGCGTATAATTAGGCCCGTCCGGCTCGAATTCACGGCATCTAAGAGATTGCTCAAAAGTCATCTGGCTGTCCATTCCCTCGTAAATGGTATCAGTCTGATCTCCATTCGTCACAATGGTCTTATTCCCAAGCACCCGCACCGGCGCGTAGATTACCAGGCTTGGGTCCGTAAGCTTAGCAGGATCAAACGCCTGGGTACGGATTCCCTCTCCGTCCTCCACAAAGATACGGTTCCGGCTGTTCACGCTTCTCCCCATAATAAAATAAGCGGTAACCGCGCTTTTCCCGTCTGGACTCTTTCCAATAATAATACCGCGTCCAGGATATGAATTGCCTTTAAGTTCCTTGTCGATTGATAACATTTTCATACAAAATCTCCTTTTTCGATGATTTTTGACTTGTTAATCTATTATATATAAAATACTTCTCTTTTTCCAGTAGTATTTTCTATTGAATCCATGTTTTTAGAATGATACAATGTAAGTAAAAAACAGGGGGACAAGTTTCATGCGAAAACGTACATTTCTTATCTCCTGCGTATTTGCTTTTGCCTTGCTCACAGGCTGCAGCGACAATAAGGCAGACGAATATGTAGGAGGACAGATTACTTCCATCAAGGAAAATGGCTCTGACAGCTTTGCCACCATACTGGATGAAGGGATTGCAGAGAGCAACGATTCTTATGTCCTGCAGTTTCCGGAAGAACTGCGGGAGCCTTATCTGGAATTCATGAAGGATTCCTTCAGCTCAATTACCTTTGAGGTATCAAAGGCAAAGAAGATGAATGACGGAACTTTTTCCGTCCAGGTTACCTACACTCCGATTAACATTAAGAACACCGTGGAGGCCGCCAACATAGAACAGATTGCTCTCTTAGAAACCACAGAGCTTACTGGCGCAGTTACCTCCATCCTTGAGGAGGATACCAAGCTGATTAAGAATTCTCCCTCCCGCGAAGATGAAACCATCACTACACTGAACGTATATCAGGACGGGGATTCATATAAGATTTCCACGGAAAGCCTTGAGAACCTGTTTGAACAATCTCTATACGGAGTCATGGAGCCCTACAATCAGGTCTGCGATATCCTGGACTGCTACGACTTTGTAAAGGCTTACTTAGACGCTTCCTTCAAGGGTGAAGTTTCCCGTTTTGCCCTGCATACTGACCGCACCGAGGAGGAGGCCCTTGCGTGGTACGAGGCCGACGTCTTCGACCCGCCTGCGGACTTAAGCGAAGCCTATGTTTCCAGATACCAGGAAGCCTTAAAAACCATGATGAAGCAATGCCAATATACGGTTGGTATCCCCAAGAAGGAAACCGGAGTATACAGCTACACGGTTGAAATCAAGACCACGCCCAACACCAGCTTAGAAAGCGCATATACAGAATTCGAGGGTGGTACTTACTATTCGATTGATGAAGTTTCCTCCGGACTGGTAGCAGCTATGGAGAAATATGCGGCTGCTCCTACCTTTGGCGAGGAGACCTCCATGACGATCTCCTTTAACGCTTCTTCTATGTTAAGCGCAGGAGACGCGAATTCAGAACTGGCAACACTGGCCACCACCATATTCGTAATACCGTAGCATAAACTTATCAGGCTGCCAGGAAACACCATTTTCACATAACTGAATTGGGAATATGGTTTCCTGGCAGCCTTTTCATATGCTTAGAAAACCGTCTTATTCCATTGGTATACCTTCATATCCACGCACCCATCCACAAACTTTACCCCTTCTGCCTTAAGAAGCTCTGTCTGGCGGTTGCATTTCCCGCTGCCAAAGGCGCAGGACATCCTCCCCTCCTTCGTCACCACCCGATGGCAGGGAAGGTCGCTGTTGCAGGGAACCGCATGAAGGGCATAACCCACCACCCGCGCCCAGCGGCGGTTGCCGGCAAGCGCGGCAATCTGGCCGTAGGACGCCACCTTCCCTTCAGGAATCTGGCGGATTACATCATATATTTTTTCAAATGAGTTCTTTACTTCTTCCACTCTTTAATCCTCTTTAATCTTTCCCCAATCTCCTTTTCCTCCCCCTGTACCGTGGGATGATAATACTCCCTCTGGCTTAAAGACTCTGGCATACACATCATATGAGTCAGCTTTTCCTCTGTATCGTGTGCATATTCATATCCCTTGCCATATTCCAAATCTTTCATCAATTTTGTGGGCGCATTGCGAAGCTTGAGGGGTACCGGCTCAGCCCGCAGCTTCTTCACATCCTCCTTACACATTTCGCACGCCATATACAGCGCGTTAGACTTAGGCGCCATTGCAAGATAGGTGACGGCATGGGTCAGGTGTACGTCACACTCAGGCATTCCAAGGAAATGACATGCCTGATACGCCGCCACAGCCACCGAAAGTGCATGGCTGTCCGCCATTCCCACATCCTCGCTGGCGAAGCGGATCAGCCTTCTGGCAATATACAGCGGATTCTCCCCTCCCTCTAACATCCGGCACATCCAGTAGATTGCCGCATCCGGATCACTGTTGCGCATAGACTTGTGAAGGGCTGAGATAAGGTTATAATGCTCCTCCCCGTTCTTATCATAGAGCAGAGACTTCTTACTGATGCACTGTTCAAGCCCTGCATCCGTCACAAGGATTCCCTCTGGGCTGATTTCTCCGTTGGTTACTGCCATCTCAAGGGTATTAAGGGCGGTCCTGGCATCGCCGTTGGCAAACGCCGCAATCGCCTCCACCTGCCGTTCTGTAATCTGAACCTTCTGTGGGCCGAATCCCTTAGAGCTTTTAAGCGCATGGTAGAGAACCTTCTTTATGTCCTCCTCCCCAAGCGCCTTTAAGACAAACACCCGACATCTGGACAAAAGAGCAGCATTGACCTCGAACGACGGATTCTCCGTCGTGGCGCCAATCAGAACGATACTCCCCTTCTCCACAAAAGGCAGGAAGGCGTCCTGCTGTGCCTTATTAAACCTGTGAATCTCATCTACAAACAGAACGGTGCGAATCCCCATCCTGCGGCTTTTTTCTGCCTGGTTCATCACTTCCTTTATCTCTTTGATTCCACTGGTAACTGCGCTGAAATTAATGAAATCCGCATTGGTGCGGCTCGCAATGATTCCCGCAAGCGTCGTCTTACCAACTCCCGGCGGTCCCCAGAAGATCATAGAGGATATCTGATCCCGTTCAATTAACTGCCGAAGCATCCTTCCCTTTCCAAGCAGATGGGCCTGGCCTGCGAATTCCTCCAATGTGGCCGGCCTTAAGCGGCTTGCCAGCGGCGCCGTCTGCTCTCTGTCGTCAAACAATGTCATCTGTTCCATTTTAAGCCACTAATCCTCCACTTCCACCACAGTCATAATCTCTGTAACACTGCCGCCTGGCAGTTCATTGGTCCCTATGGTCATCCTTGCGGCCAGGCCCGCCTCGCCGTACAATTCCCGAAGCAGCATGGACGCACCGTCTGCCACACCGGTATAGCTTCCGAACTCATCAGTACAGCGGACATAGGCAATCATCTGCACAAACTGCCTTACCTTATCCAAATCACCCAGCTCTGCTTTCAAGACTGACAGGATGTTCAAGGCGCTAAGCCTTGCCCCCTCCTGCCCTTCTTCAACCGTCAAATCTTTTCCCACCACGCCGCTGACCTGAACCACACCGTTTATATGGGCTGTCTGACCTGCAAGGTAGAGAAGATTCCCCACCCGCCTTGCAAGGACGTAAACGCCTGCCGGCTCCGCTATGTCAGGAAGCTTTAGGCCCATTTCCTGTAACTTTTTCTCTACTCTCATATTTCTTCCTCACTTTCATTTCTCTTCTAAAGTTGAACGAATTCCCTTTACCCTGCTCATAAGCATCCGTGGCCTAATTCCTACATCTCTATCACCTTTGTGGCCACATTCTTTTGAAAGGCCGCGTCATGCTCTACAAACAGAAGCGTTGGACAACATTTCAGCAGCAAATCTTCAATCTGAACTCGCGACAGTACATCAATATAATTTAACGGTTCATCCCACACATAGAGATGGGCCTGCTCACACAGACTCTTTGCAAGCAGCACCTTCTTCTTTTGCCCCGCGCTATAAAGACTTACATCCTTTTCAAACTGCTCTCTGTTAAGCTCCAGTTTGCGAAGCACCGCCTTAAACAGACTTTCCTCAAGCCCATACTCCCTGGCCATATCCCTTAGATTCCCCTTAAGATATGAGGTGTCCTGGGAAATATAAGAAATCTTAAGACCCAGGCCAGCATGAACATTTCCTTCAAATGCAAGCTCCTCTCCCAGCAGCAGCTTCAAAATACTGGACTTTCCACATCCGTTTTTCCCGCGAAGACAGACCCTCTCCCCCTGCCGTATCTCAAAGCTGATGTTTGAGCACGCCTTCTTCTCGCCATAATAGACTGACACATCCTTAAATTCCGCCAGTTTATCCGCGTGGTAGGAAAGGGGGAAAAGCTTTAGAACATCCATAGTATCAATATTCTTAAGCAGCTTAGCTTTCTCCTCGATCGCCTGGTGCTGGCGGTTCTCTAATACCTTAGCGCGCTTCATCATCTTCGCAGCCTTGTGCCCGATATGTCCCCTGTCGGGACGAAGCCCCGCCACTCGCTGCCCCTTCTTACTTTTCTCCACCTGATCAGACCATCCAGAGGACTGTTTTGCAGCCTGCTTAAGCCGCTTCACTTCTGACTCCAGCTTTTGATTCTGTGCTGCCTCCAACTGATCCTTCGCCTCTTTGTTGGCATACCATGAGCTGAAATTCCCCTTCTGCACCTCAATATTCATCTTATTAATCGACAGGATATGATCCACACAGGAATCCAGGAAATTCCGATCATGGGAAACCAGTATGAAGCCCTTCTTCTTATTCAAATATTGTGCAATCTGCCTTCGCGCCTCCACATCCAGATGGTTGGTCGGCTCGTCGATTAAAAGGAAACGGGTTTCCCCAAGAAAAAGAGCTGCAAGCAGCACCTTCTCCTGCTCTCCGTAGCTTAATGTGTAAAATGGACGGTATAGGACCTCTGCATCCACACTTAGAAGATTCAACTCCCGAAATATCTGCCATTCTTCAAACTGGGGATTCATTTCCTCCAAAAGCTCAAGAGTCATCCTATCTTTTTCCTTTACCTCATAGGGAAAATAAGCGAATTCTGTACTGGATGAAATCCGGCCTTGGTACTTATATTTTCCTAAAAGAAGATTCAAAAACGTCGTCTTGCCCCGCCCGTTGCGTCCCACAAACCCTAATTTCCAGTCCGTATCAATCCGAAAGGATACATTTTTAAACACTTCCTCAAAACTGCCCTCATATGAAAAGCTTAAATCTACCACATCTATCATTGCCATATATGCGCACCTCCTGTATATCCGTATCCTGCTTTCTCATTCTCAATGTGATTCCTATGGTCTCCCTCAACGGGAAACTTTATAAAAGATACGAAAAAAGCTGCAAGAAAGTCTCCTTACAGCCTCAAGAAATACGCACAATGACCCACTCCGAAAGAGGCATTGCTTCTGTTACTATTTCCAAATGAAGGGATATCCGACTTTCCTGCTATCGGCACAACAAAAAGGCGGAATATCATCCCGCATCTCCTGTTATGCAGTTACACTTGTAATTAGCAAGAAGTCATCTTCATCCTTTCATCTCCAATCTGTTATGTTCTGAAAACAGGATAACACAGGGCAGATCAAATAGCAAGATATTTATTTCATGATTTTTCTCATAGCCCATAAGACGTTACTGTTCACACCCATGGTGTTCACAGTAACGAATCCGGCCTATTTAAAGTTGCCTTACGGCAAGAGGCCGGATTCTGACCCCATTACCGTACTGGCCTGTAGCCGTGCAGCGTAGTGCACGGCTCAGGAGTGAACAGTAACCATAAGACACCGGCAGACTGCACCAGCAAAATAACGGGTATTCCAATCCGGAACTTCAGATGGCGCGTCTTATGCCGGAATACCTTCATTCCGGCACAACTCCCAAGGCTGCCCCCAAGGAGGGCAAGCAAAAACAGTGTTTTCTCCGGTACCCGCCACCGACGCCTCACGGCACAGCGTTTATCATAGCCAAATGCCGCGAAGCCCATCACATTCATCACAATCAGAAAAGCTGCCAAAAGCCATAATATTTCCTCAGGCATCATCCCTCACACCTCAATCTCCTTTTTTATGGTAAAGGAATAGATAATCTTCTCCTTTACCTTTTTTAAGGTCATCTGCTCCAATGCCTTACCATAGTAGTCAAGCTGGGCATGGTATTTCTCCGCCAGCTCATCTGCCTTAAAAATCCTGTCAGTCTTATAGTCCAGCACCACCAGTCCGTCGTCTTCTTCAAAGTACACGTCAATGATTCCCTGTACTAAAATCAGCTCGCCCTCCTGCTCGTCGGAATAGATTTCCCTTGCGTCAACTCCCAGGACAAAGGGCTGCTCCTTCCAAAGCCTTCCCTTCTTCGCCGCCTCCCCCATCCGAAGCCCTGCCGGACTTTTAAGGAAGCCCAGGATATCCTCCGCACGGATACAATCCGCCATATCCTGTTTCATTTTCCCCTCCTTCGTAAAGCGTCCCACAACTTCTAAAAGGCTCTCTGCATCGTACTCCTTTGAAAAGTCCAAAAGCTCCATCAGCCTGTGATACGCTGTACCACGGGAGGCGCCGGTCAATTCTTCATCATCCTGGAGAAACTTTGGAACCAAAGGAACCACATCCGGCTCCTCGTAAGGCAGTTCCCCCATCTCCCCTATTTCCTCCCCTGCGGTTTCCAACAGATAGACTCGCTTCTTTAACTCTGATACTGTAAACTTCAACTTCTGATGGCGGCTCTCTGCATAGGGATAACGATAGGAAAACTGCTCATTAAGCGCCTGATGCATCTCTGGCTCATAGATCACCTCTGTATCCCACCTTTCCAGCATCGTCTTCGTGATACGGCCGGTAATCTCCTCCTTCACTTCTTCCCCCACAATGTCCTTAAAGGTCAATATCTTTTTTACTATGGGCACATCCTTGGGAATTCTCGCTAACGCAGGAAGAAGCCAGTCCCAATAAGTACCCGCCTTACTTAACCGACCAAAGGACAGAGCCTCCTCATCCTTTGCGCTGCCTCTGTCCCAGTCCGCCAGCTTCTTCTCCAAATTGGAGATTGTACCGGTAATAATCAGCTTCTCTTGTGCCCTGGTAAATGCGACGTACAATACTCTGAGTTCTTCCCCCAGACTGTCTAACGCCTCCTCCTTTTGCATCACCTTCTTAACGATACTAGAGCTCTTGGTTCTCTTCTCAATATCAATAGCAGAAAGCCCCACGCCCATTCTAGCATGAAGGACCACGCTGCTTCTGGCATCCTGCATGTTAAACCCTTTTCCCATGCCCGCCACAAACACAATGGGAAACTCAAGTCCCTTGCTCTTATGAATCGTCATAATCCGCACTGTATCAGACTGTTCATCCTCGATACTCGCCTCACCGTAATCTACATCATATTTCTGTAACTGCTCAACGTAGCGTATAAAATGGAACAGCCCCTTGTAGCTGGTTGACTCATAGGCTCTTGCTTTCTCCACCAGCATATTTAGATTCGCCTGACGCTGCTCACCCCCAGGCAGGGCGCAGACATAGTCCCCATATCCCGTTTCCTCCAGAAGTCTCCACAGCAGTTCATGAATCGGCGTATAGGGTACGATTCTGCGAAATACCTCCATCTGCCCCAGACATTCCTCAAGTTTTCTCCTAATTGTCGGGTCATTGCCCAAAACCCGATAGGAGGCGACTGCCTGACAGAAGGGAAGCTCCTTGTACTCACTCCTGACAACCGCAAGTTCCTCCTCCGTCATGCCGCCAAAGGACGAGGCGAGAACCGCCGCCAGGGGAATATCCTGACGCTGGTTGTCAAGGACGCGCAGATAATCCAGCAAAACACCGATTTCCTGGGTGGCAAAATACCCCTCCCTGGTTCCCGCATACGCAGGTATCCCTTCTCGGTTCAGCACCTCTGTAAACACATCTGCAAAGCCCTTCACACTCCTTGTCAGTATCACGATATCCGAGTAACGAACCGGACGCAGCTCCTTCGTCTTCTTATCCACAACCTGATGCTGCTCACAAAGCCTGCGTATCCGTCCGGCGATTGCGCGGGCCTCAAGCTCTCGGTCTGTAACAGGAATAGACGACGTGCCTGACTCCTTAACGTCCTCCTCCCATTCCTTAAGGTTACTGTCGATTACCAGCACTTCTGTTTCAAGATTTTCGCCATCCCCGTAATCTGCTCCCACGTACAGAGCCGCCTGGCTGTCATAGACAATCCCGCCAAGCTTGCTGGTCATAATCTTTCTGAAAATAAAGTTCACGCTGTCTAAGACTTCCCTCCTGCTGCGGAAATTCTTATGTAAGTCGATCCTCTGTTTGATGCAGCTTTCATTTTTTTCATCTTCAGACTCCCTAACCTTATAAGTATGGAATTTCTCCATAAAAAGCTCTGGTCTTGAGAGACGAAAGCGGTAAATACTCTGCTTCACATCCCCCACCATAAAGATATTGTAACGCCCTGACCACACCGACGAGATACTGGTAAGTATGGTCTCCTGTATCAGATTACTGTCCTGATACTCGTCAATCATAATCTCCTGAAACTGCTCTTGATACTCCTGCGCCACCTTTGACGGACGAAACCCCTCCTTTGTCTTCTCCGTGAGAATCCGCAGCGCATATTGCTCCATATCTGAAAAATCAATCATATTCTGGCTGCGTTTCTTTTCCTCAAACTTCACAGCAAACAGAAGCGTTAGCTGGGCAAGCTCCTTCATGGCAGGGCGGCATGTCCGCAGATCCTCAAGCATGTCCTGTGCGCTCTGGTAATAATACTGGCCAGCCAGGTCTTTTACAAGCCCCTTAACCTGGTCCCGTATCGCCTTGACCTGCGCCGTCTTATCCTCGGACACCGTCTTATCCCGATTAACGGCAAGACGCGCCCAGTGGATGTCGGCCATGGCCTCTGTCATTTTCTCAAAAGAATCATAAGACATAAGCCTCTCTATCAACTGCTGGTCACAAAGAAGCGTGGTCTCATAGACAGACGGGCCGTCAGCCTCCTGACAGATAGCAAGCCCTGTTTCCAGAAGACAGTGGGCTTCCCTTAGATATTCCATGGTATGCCCCATTGCCAGACGGATGGATTCGCTTTCCTCCAATTCTTCTATGGTCTCGGCGCCATATGCGTCCATACATCTGTGAATCCATTCCTCTGGATCTGGATAACTGCGGGAGAATTCATAGATTTTCAGAATCAGTTCTTCTATCTTCTTGTCATCTCTGCCGTTTCCATAGGCCACGGAAAAATCAAGAAACCGCTGGCTTTTCTGCTGATACTTCTCCTCCAACAGCTCTCCAAGCACCTCCTGGCGCAGAAGCTTAAGCTCCCCCTCCTCTCCGGTGCGAAAGCCCGGCTCTATATCAATAGCGTGAAAATGATCCTTCACAACAGACAGACAGAAGCTGTGAATCGTGGTAATCCGAGCATTATGTATCAGAGTTGCCTGCTGTTTCAAATGCTCATTGTCCGGACATTCTATCAGCTTCTTCTCGATCGCCCCCCGAATCCTCTCCTTCATCTCTCCGGCAGCAGCTTCGGTAAATGTCACAATTAGCAGACGATCTACATCCACAGGATTGGCGTCAACGGTCAGCATAGAAATAATACGCTCTACCAAAACCGCCGTCTTACCCGAACCTGCCGCCGCTGACACCAGAATATTCCTGTCCCTTAAGTCAATGACCTGCTGCTGTTCCTTCGTCCATGTTACACCCATAATCTATGTCTCCCCATTTCCATCGTCCGCCTTCATGGCTTTAAGAACTTCCTCCTTACTGACCTTCTCAATCTCCCGATATACATACCCAGGAATCCTCCGGTCAAATCCGCAGATATGCCTGTACCGGCAGTAATCGCACCCCGTTTCCTGTCCCTTACGATAAGGGAGGGCCTCGGTTATACCCTCAAGAATCTTCCCATGGGCCTCTTTAACCTTTCGGGCGGCATGAGCCATCATCAGACGAAATTCCTCCTCTGGTACGGCCTTCGAGCCTTTAGCCAGACTGCCGTTCTTGTTATATTTTACAGGAACAGCGTATGATTCTTCGTTCTTCGTATGATCCAGATGCATAAGCACCTCATCCCTTAAGTTAATCACCCCGTCTGGACGCAGCTCCTTTAAAATGGCTTGCTCTATCTCCTCTTTTGCAAGCTTCTCCACCAGCGGGTCTTTAATCCGGTAATAGAATACTCCCGCCGGAACCACTTCACGTTCAGGATGCCCCTCTTTTTCCAGCTTAACAGCCCCGTTCATGTACACCATAAGCTGAAGCTGCAAGCCGTGATACAGGGAAATAATATCAAACGCCTTACTTCCGGTCTTATAATCTACCACCTTCACATAGGTTGTGTCATCCTCCCTGCAGATATCCACCCTGTCAATCTTCCCGTAGGAGAACCTAAGCTCATATGCCGACGGGCGGAAGTCTCCCACTTTTAGCTGATGGGTCAGCGCCCACACCGTACACCCAAGCATCCGCTTCATGCGCTCAATCATATACTCGTCGCGGGCGGAGCGGTAGAGTACAGAATTACCGTAGCTGGCGACTGCTTCCTCCACACTCTCCTCTACATATTGTTTCCGAATTTCCTCTGGAAGCTCAACCCAGTCATAGCCCTTCTCCTCCACCTTCTTAGAATACCTCTCAAGGGCGCCATGGCAGACATTTCCCAAATCCACAGCCTGAAACTCGTATAGCTGCCTCTCCCGTAATCCTAACCCGTAAGTCAGGAAATGTGCGAAGGCGCAGGCGGAAAACTGCTCCACACGAGTAATGCTGTCCTCAAAATTCTCCCCATAAAGCCTTATGGCAGCACGCTGGGTCAATCCGTCCATGGGACGTCGGTAGTACCCCGCTGCCAACAGGCTCTTAACCTTCTTCTGCCATCTTTCATCCTTTTTGTACCAGGTATAAAGCTCCTTCCAGACATCATCCATGCCCTTATCTCCGTTTCGGAAGCCGCGAATCAGCCAGTCAAGCCCCAATTCCTCCGTCAACTCCCTTTCAGGCAGCTTCTTTTTCTCCTCATCCTGCACCCTAAGCTTTGGATACAGCCTGCGAAGCTCCTGAATCAAATAAGCCGGTCGAATGGTTTTACCAGCCGAAGATACCTTGCTGTAATAGATGAAAAGTCGCTCAGACGGCTTAGTCAGGTTCATATAGAGATAGAATTTCTGGACATATGCCTTCTCCTTTCCCCCCGGCGCAAGCGCCAGCTTCTCCTTCTGGAAATATTCCCTGTCACGCTCAGACAAAAGCCCTGTGCGAAGGAGGGCTCCTGGCAGATGCACGTCGTTGGCCCCCAGAAAAAACAAGGCGCGGATATCTTTAAGCCTGGTTCTCTCCACGTCTCCGGCCACCACCTGATCTGTACTGGGCGGAATCACACCTACTCTGGCCTCCTCAAGCCCCGCGTCCAAAAGCTGACAGTATTCCTCCAGAGTAACCGGCTCATCTCCCAGAAGCTCTACAAACTTATCAAACAACTCCACCACGATTCGGTACACCTGGGCATACTCCCTGGCAAGGGCAAGCTGGCCCGCAGCCTGAAACTCCTCCTCCTGTCTTTTCAGCCGAACCTGAAGGTTCTCCTTTACCATAAATTCATACACCCCAAGGGTGATATCCTTTACCGTTTTTTTTCGCTGCTTTAACACAAACATCAGGGAATCCACCTTCTCCACCAGTGCGACCCGACAATGATTCAGACGATGAAGCTCATCCTCCCCCATATATTTCAGACGGCGAAGCCATTTCTCCTGCCACCTTTTATAGCCTCTGATTCCAAGTCCCAAGACATAGTTCTCAAGTTCGTCCACTTCCTCAGACGAAAATCCTGCAAGACCTGTCCTAAGGAAACGAAAGACGCTCTCGTCGCTGAAATTCTTCTGTGCCATATTCAGAAGACTTCTTATGTATTCCACGAAAGAATTCAGCAAAATATTGCGCTTATGGTCCATGAATACCGGAATGTTATACAAATCGAAGGCTCGTTTCAGATAATCCCCGTAGGCTTCCATGCTGCTTACGATTACACCGATTTCCCGAAAACGAAGTCCCTCCTCCCGAACCAGACGACGAATGGCTCCGGCGGCAGCCAGCGATTCCTCCCAGGGGGTTCGTGCGGCATGAATACGGATAGCGTCCTGCTCTTGGCCAAATATCCCTGTCCTGTAACGGAACAGATTCCTTTCCAGAAATTCCATGGGTTCATTCCCCCGAAAACGGTATACGGGTCTTTCGTATCTGTAGACAGGGTCTTCCACCTCAATCCGGCTCTCTTTGGCAAGACGCATAAGCGTACACACCATATGCTTGCTAAGAGCAAACAACTGATAAGGATGGCTGTACACAAAGGGGTCCTCCCTCTCATCCATGATCACCGTCACAGCCACCTTACGGCAATGGCGCATAAGCTCCAGAAGCAGCCGATTCTGTACAGGCGTAAAGCCGGTAAACCCGTCCAGCACGACGACGCTGTTCTTAAGCATCTTTGACTGGCAGATTATCCGGCTTAAACTATCAAGTAATTCTTCTTTTGTGATATATTTCCTCCTCAGATATTCGGTAAACCCTTTATATAACACCTGTATATCTTTAAGCTTATAATAGAGCCTTGATTGGCTGCCCACAGATTCCATGACTTTAAGGAGCTCATCCTCTCCGATGTCATACTGGGTAAATTCTGAAATCACAGACTTGACCTCAGTAATATATCCAAGTTTCTTCATATTGCCCTTAAGCACCCAAAGCTCTTTTTCATAATCTCCTGCAATCTTCCGAAGAATCAGGTTCTTTCCCACATCATCCAGCACAGGAAGCATGTCACCGCCAATCTCCTCGAATACACGGTAGGCAAGCCTCCCAAAGCTTAAGACGTCGATATTCATGATTCCCCGTCTTGGATGGGCCGTAACCAAATCCTTCTGCGTCTGCATGGTAAACTGCTCAGGCACCAGCACTACATAATTCTGCTGTGGATGGGAAATGGATTCCTCCACGATATACTGGTACAAGCCGTGTGATTTTCCTGAGCCCGACGGCCCAAATATAAACTGAAGCGACATCTTTTCTCCTTGTATAATGTATTTAGGTTGTTCGAGGGATACCTATAAACCCTTAGACCTACTTCTTTACATCTCCAGTCTGATAGGAGATAATTGTTTTATTAGATTGAGAGGATGATCGTTTTCTCCTTGAGCGATTCTGCTCGTACTTGAAAGACTGATCCCTCTCTCTAATAAGCTTTCCGCGTATGAGTTGGATGTTGGTTGCCTTATGGCTTCTCTCCGTATTTAGCACAAGGTAGTGGCGCTTATTAGATGAGTGGTCTCCCAATCTGAAATCTTTTTTCGAGGTGTTCTTATGTTTTTGTGGGCATTGATATTGGTAAAAATAATCATGTTGCTTCCATGATGGATGATACTGGCAAAGTAGTATTCAAAGCTTTTTCCTTTCCCAATACTTCGGATGGCGGAAATGCGTTGTTTTCCAAACTCGCTTCTTATTCTTTAAACCCCTCTGATTTTGAGATCGGTATGGAAGCTACTGGCCACTACTGGCTTTCCGTTTACTCTTTCCTCTTTGAGAAAAGTTTCCTTCTCCATGTTATCAACCCTATCCAAACCGATGGATGGCGCAGGGGAACAGAAATCCGCAAACGCAAAAATGACATCATTGATTCCCTCCTGATCGCTGACCTGATCCGGTATGGGCAGTTCGTGGAAACCAGGCTTGCAGACGAAGCTCTGTTTTCTCTGCGTACCCTGACTCGCTTCCGCACTTATCTTGTGGAATCCATCAGTGATTTAAAACGGAAAGTTGTCTGTGTTCTGGATCAGGTATTCCCCGAATACCAGTCCATCTTTTCCGACATTTTCGGCAAGACCTCAAAAGAAATCCTTCTCCAGTTTTCTTCACCGATTGATTTTGAATCGGTTTCATCTGAAACCTTGGCGGAACTTCTTGCACAACTTAGCAGACAGAAAGTCGGCGCTGCGAAAGCGGAACAGTTAAAAGCTGCTGCATCCTCTTCTTTCGGCGTTACCTTTGCCAAAAACAGCTTCACGTTCCAGCTCAAATCACTGATCGAGCAGATTTCTTTTATTGAAAAACAGGTAACAGAAACGGAAGCGGAAATTTCCAGTATCATGGAAAAACTGGAATCCCCCATTACTACCATTACTGGAATTGGCACTGTCACAGGAGCGACCATTCTTAGCGAGATAGGCGATATCTCCAAATTTGACAGCCCCAGAAAGCTGGTGGCTTTTGCCGGTCTCGATGCCACTGTTACACAATCCGGTGAATTTGAAGCAGCCCACAATGTAATGAGCAAACGCGGATCACCTTATTTGCGGAAAGCCATTTTTCAGTCCGCTCTAATCGCTTCTTTTAGAGACCCCGTATTAAGTGTCTATTACCAGAAAAAGAGGGCAGAAGGCAAACATCATTTGACATGTGTTGGAGCTGTTGCTAGAAAAATGTGCAACATCATTTATGCCGTCCTAAAAAACAATCGGCCTTACGTTCCAAAAGTGTAAATCCTTTTAACCCATGCCGGCTTGCCTGACAGCAGGCCTTATTGTCATACTCTTTTTTACAAAATTTCTTTTGAATTTTTTCAATTATCTACTTGACTTTTAATAGTTGGTCTTTCTACTGAAGGATAACACATTGATTAGAACGTGAAATAAAGGATGCCTCGAAGTCTTCCTTGTCATATTCCACCAACCCCTTAAGCGGGTCTGCAATCTTGACCGTCTTCTCGGTATACCCTACCAATACCGCTGCATGGTCGTTAGTACTCCACTCCACAAAGGCTCCTTCTTCTGTATTCCACCCTGTTGTCGGCCTGCGCTTCTCCATGCCGATGGTCACCCATACGATCACGGGAATTCCCTGACACACTAGCTGATATAATTTCTCTGGCGTAGCCCCGTTCTGGTCGATGGCACGTCTGGAGCTCTCCTGCTCTCCCAGATAGGTGTTGGCGGCAGTTATAATCGCCCCTGTACCGCAGACATGACCGTCTCCTGCCGGATCCCCGATAAAATAATGATTCAAATCCGTTCCCAAAAGTCTCCCGTCCGCTCCATAGCGAAGGTTCTCAGGCGCTTTGGGCAGATACTTGTCCGACATCTCGGTCTTGTCAATATCGAAACCATAATAATTCAAAATCATGGTCAGCGCTGTAATCTCGCAGCCTTTGGGCAATTCAGGATTCTGAAGCACCTCCGGAAAAGATGGAAGAGAATAATCTGTCCTCCGTGGAAATGCGGTAATCGCTGTAATGATCTTTCCCTCCATTGTCACTATCCTGAGCGCACTCTCCATCACATCCGGCGCCAGGTCTTCTGATAGTTTAAGTCGTGAAAGCTCTGACTCTTTGTCACTGTCCTTCGATGACTGTTCCGCGGCATATACCGTCTTAGTCCCTGCAGGGTTTAAAAGAACCGCGGCGCAAGCGGCTGCCAGGCAGATAACAGCCGCTCTCTTGGTCTTTTGTCTGTTCTTCAAGCTAATCCTCATACTCCTTTTCCTTAAAATATTACGATTGTTCTTGCAATACTTCTCTCTATATTTTAAATCATTTTGAGGATATTCACAACAGAAATTTTTTACATCAGCATATTAATGAGGAAACTATCTCCCCCTTTTTGTTCTTCTTCGCTTACATTTGCAACCTCGCTTAAACGCTCCATTGCCTTCTGCAGCATGGCCTTGACCTTTGCGACCTCATTCTCGTCGCACATATCATTGGCCACTCCGTTTTCACAGTCCGACAAATCTTTTTTCAGCAGGCCAATCACCATCTGAACCTGGGACGCGTTTTTTGCCGAAGCCAACTGCCGCGCGCGTTTCCCCTGATTAAAGGCTACTCTTCCAGAACGTTTTTCAGAATCCTCTTCCTGATCATTCTCCTCTTTGACACCGTCAATGTTCTCCTGGCCTATGAGCAGTTGGTCTTCTCTGGGCTGCTGTTTTTCATTTACCTGCAAAGCGCTGCCGTTCAGCACTTCTTTGATATCTTCTGTCATGAGAGACGTTATCTTCTCATCTGCAAAAATCTCATCCAGAATGTCCTTTGGGACCTCCTGTCCTGCACTCCAACCAGGAAGCTTCTCTTTGATGGCACCTGACACCTCACGGGACAGCTTTTGCTCAAACTTGCTCAGAGTCCATGCCGCAGCCACACGGTCATCCCGCGCAAGGGTCTTGTAATACTCGTTGCGTTTACCGTGGTAGGCCTCCTCCTCTGCCTGGTTATCTCCCGACATCCCGTTATACTTATAGTATGCCATTTTCACATTTTCAAACACAAGCTCTTTCATCTCGTCCGATACGTCAATGATTCTTTTCTGATTGGGATCTCCTGTAATTAGCATTCCCTCCACACCGTAAGAATTCTTAAAATGTCCAGAACGCAGATCCTCAATTGTATTCACATATCCTCCTCGCATCCTCCATCTCTCCTTTCATCTTTTAACATCACGGCAAGAATAAACGTCCTGCCTTCTACCTTCCAGTCCACAGTCCCCTGATATTTCTTTGCCGCATTTCTAATATTCACAAGTCCAATACCATGCAGCTCTCTGTCAGCCTTTTCGGTTGCCGGAAAATCCGCCTGAGGTTTTCGGATGATATTCCCGTCGAAGCTGTTCTCCATACGCAAAAAAAGCAGTTTTCCCCTTTGAAAAGAAGCAATCCGAATAAAGGTCTCCGCTCCCTTCTCCTTTTTCTTAAGCTTCACACAAGCCTCCAGGGCATTATCCAGGGCATTTCCCAGAATAATCCCCATATCATAGCCCTTAACCTCCATCCTGTCTGGAAAAAGAAGCTGCTCTGTATGGAAGGAAAGCTCTGGTACTGCTCCCATGATTTCATGGTATTTCATGGTCAGAAGTGCATCCACCACAGCATTTCCTGTCCGAAATCGCACCTCCAAATCATCCAACCGCTTCTGTATCTCCCATAAATAGCCCTGTAATTCCTCCTGCCTCCCGTTTTTAGCGGCAAGGCTCATAACAATTCCAAGAGTATTTTTCATATCGTGTCTCATACTGCGAATACCAGAGTAGATTCTCTCCATCTCTCCCATATTCTCCTGCATACTAATGACCTGCCTCTGCAAAATGCTTCTGCTGTTCTTCTCCCTGTTCAGGCGAATGATATCCTGAAAGGCCTTCACCCCATACAGCAGCGACAATAAGGATACTAGAAGAATCGCAGGCAGCACCACAATCAGCATAGGATACCTGTGATACAAAAATTCCTGGCGGTCATCCTCCACAGAAATGATGATAATCCGAAGCAGCGTACACAATAAAAGCCCTGCCAGAGCCGGAGTCAGAATAAACATAAGCTCAGTCCTTCGGATTGCGTAGTCCTTCTCCCTGTAATCCTTAACGATTCTTCCAAGGGAGACACGAAGCAGCAGAACGATAGCCGTCACCTGTAAGAAATGCATTCCTGCCGTACATATTTCCGATGTAAGCTGAAGGGCTTTGACAGAGGTAATCAGCCCCTCTCTGACGCACCAGCTCCACAGACTCATTACCCCGTCCATGGGGTAGTCCATAAGTACCACCACTACATAAACACTAATCTCGATGACTGCCTGAAACGACGTCACAAGGAACAGGGTCAGAGCATGGGACCCTCGGTAAAAGCAGAACGCCAGAACTGCCAGGATACACAACGCCACGATTTGTTTTCCCATGGCTGCCAAGCCACCAAACTGGACAGACCAAAGATAGCTCATACACATCCTGGATATTGCGTATAAAACCATGACCCATACACCGCCATACCTGTTTTTCATCCGGTATTCCAGAAAGCTTCCCCAAAAATACTGTAGGCAATGCCCTTGTGCAAGAAACAGCAATATTTCGATCAGAAGAAAATATTTCTCCAGCCCTTCAGACAACAGACACTCCCCCATTCTGCAGATACCACATATAGGCTTTCACAAACTCCCCGTGTTTCTTCTTCGACAGATAAACCTTCCCGCCGCCCAAAAGACTAATGCTGTCCAATCCGTACTCCACAATGTACGCCATATTCACTAGATACCCTCTGTGGCACCGGTAGAAGCTTTCTCCCAACTGTTCCTCCAGCTCGTTCATAGCGGCATAAATTTCTATGACCTCATCCATGGTGTGAAGCTCCACCTTCTTCGCCCGACTTTCGATATAAAGAATCCTGCTCTGGTCTATCGTAAGATGGCGTTTCTTCGTCCGAATAAACAGACACTCCCGATTTGCTGCCTTTTTCTTCTTTACTTCATGAGCCGCGCGGCTCAATACCTCTGAAAGTTTTCTTTCTTCTATAGGCTTTAAGAGATAATGGAAGGCTGACACGTCGAAAGCTTCAAATACATACTCCTTAAGACCTGTAAGAAAAATCAGGATTGTCTCGATCTGCCTTCTGCGAAGCTCTCTCGCCGTCTCAATCCCACCTCTGCCCTCCATCCGGATATCCAGGAAAATAATATCGAATTTCTCAGCAGCTGCAAGGAGTTGTTCTCCATTGGCAAAGGTATACGCCCTATACTCTGGATTCTGGCTTTGTATGAAATTCACCATCTGCTTTCTGATGACAGGCTCGTCGTCCACGACTGCTATATTCATATCCTCACCTCTTTTGGATTGCTCATATTTTATATCGGCAAAAAATATAAATTTAATGGAAAAAAGGAATGAAAGGCTTTATTTGGGGGAATGAAAAGATAAAATTTAAGATGTTTGCGACTTTTTGCATCTTCTGATTTTTCCGCAAAAAGATAACGCCGAAAAGGGTGGATTCATAAAAAATCCACTCATAATCGCGTAACAGAAAACTATAAGCATTTTTTCATATAATATCGTTCATGCCCTGGGGGACAGTTTTTCAGCACACCAAACACTTCGTAGCCCTGACTTTCGTACAATCCCCGCGCTTGAAAATCAAAGGTGTCCAGATGTATAAGACAGGCTCCCTTCTTACGGGCAGATGCCTCCACCTGCGAAAGCAGCGTCTTCCCAAGTCCGATTCCCCTGTATTTTTCTGAAACCCAAAGTGCATCCACGTCCACACAGCCCCAACAATACATTCTGGCTATGATACCGCCCATAATCTCCCCAGACTTTGAAACTGCTTTCCTGCTCAAATCAACGAACAATTCTTCCTGTGTTGCCGGAACACAGGTCAGATTATAGGCAACCAGACCATCTATGATATTTTTCTTATCTTCTTCGCTGCACGAATAAATCTGATACATCATCTGCCTCCTTTTTCTGCCCCATGTTCCCGATTATACAACCATAAAACCTATGCTTCCCCGTCCACATTCCTTAACTTCTCAGCAAATTCATTGCTTAGAGTAATCTTCGCAACATAGAAGACATCGCCTGTCATATATACCGTCCAGTCATCCTCAATCTCCACCTGCAGCTCGCCGCCTGGCATATGAACGATTACCTTGTTGTTGGTCATGCCAAGTTTATACGCAACTCCCGCCGCTGCACAGGCGCCGGTTCCTGACGCCAGAGTATAGCCTGCGCCCCTCTCATAGATCTCGATAGCCACATTCTCTTTGTCAATCACCTTCATAATCTGCGTATTCACACGATTGGGGAAATATCTTGCCATCTCCGCATAATCTCCAATCTTGCACACCAAGGGTTTGGAAATCTCCCGCATAGGAATGATACAGTGGGGATTGCCGATAGATACGCAGGTAACCGGATACAGCGTTCTTCCAAATACCATATCCTCGTTAATCACTTCCCGACTCTCGCCCGTCACAGGAATATCGTCACTCTTAAAGGATAGTCGTCCCATGGATACCCTAAGACGGCTTCCATCCTCGTTCAGAAACGTCACCTCCACAGGGCCATTGTCTGTATATAATTTAAAATTCTTCTTCTGGACATAACTTGCGTTCTTCAGATATTTTGCAAAAATACGTACGCCGGTTCCACTGGTCTCTGACTCGCTTCCATCCGGATTCCAGACCTTCACATGCATCCCGTCCGCCTCAAGGATTGGTCCCTCCAGCACTCCGTCCGAGCCAAGCCCCGCGTTGCGGTCACAGATCATCTTCACATTCTCCCTGGACAGCTTTAATTCGTTTTTATTCGGATCAAATACTACATAATCATTGCCAAGTCCGTGATACCGCTCTAATACAACCTTCATATACATACCTCCATACATCTTTTACACTTGCTCTTTTGGGATACCTTTATCATAACAGGCATTATTTCCCATTTCAACACAATTCATGCCAATTATATTGCAAATACTGCCGTCTTACTATATGATATGATAAAAGTATAGGTATATTCAAATTCCGTCAGTGAGATAACATAATATATAGAATGGAGCGCATCAATGGAGCAATATGAAAAAAAGGGGTATCTGAACAGTGAATTCCGTCTGTTTCACCTGACAGACCAGGAAACTAAAGAGGTAGAATACCACTACCATGACTTTGACAAGATTACCATCTTCCTCAAGGGGAAGGTCAACTATATAATAGAGGGAAAATCTTACGAATTGAAGCCTTATGATCTTGTGCTTGTAAGACACAATGATATTCACAGGCTGGTAGCAGACAACTCTGTCCCCTATGACAGAATTATTGTCTATATCTCCGTTAATTTTATGAACGCCTACAAGACCGATTCCTATGACCTTAGCTACTGCTTCCAGAAGGCCTACACAGAACATTCCAATGTACTTCGGATTCCCTCGTTAGAAAAAAGTTCTCTGTTTGGCTCGATTCTGCGGCTTGAAAAATCTTTTCTGGACGACGGATACGCGGCGGAGTTGTTCCGACAGGTATTGTTCCTGGAATTCATGATTCATCTGAACCGAGCCGCCATGAAGAACCGTCTGGAATTCATTGATACGGATAACTGCAACTCTAAAATTCTGGATATCCTCCAGTATATCAATGAAAATCTGGATGGGGAGCTGGGCATTGAGATTCTTGCCGACCATTTCTATATCAGCAAATACTATATGATGAGACTGTTCAAGCAGGAAACCGGTTACACCCTGGGCCAGTATACGTCCCAGAAACGTCTCCTGCTTGCAAAAGAACTGCTCTTATCCGGTGTGCCAGGCACACAGGCTTGTTTTGACTGCGGTTTTAAAGATTACTCTACCTTCTCCCGTGCCTACAAAAAATTCTTTGGAGAATCCCTGCGGGATACCCAGGCGAATCACTCATTATGACGAAATCTTAAGGTTCTCGTATATCTCAGCCGGAATATAGGCCCGCACAAAAATCCCGTCCTCCTGATAATCTTCCTCCAACATCTCGCCATACCTGCGGATTAACTGGAGTTTTCCAGCGTCTTGATAGGGATACAAAAACTCAATCAAAATCTTCCTCTCTCTTTGTACAGCCTCGATTGTCTTTAAAAGCTCTGGAATTCCTTCCCCCGTCTTAGCAGACATCCTGACCGTGTAGTCCGCACGAAAATCCCGAATACTCTCTTGGTCCCCTTCCACCTTATCCTGCTTGTTAAATATGGTAATCACAGGCTTATCTGTGACTCCCAGACTCTTAAGAGTCTCATATACAGTATACATCTGCTCATCCATGTGAGGATTCGACACATCTGCCACATGGAGAAGCAAGTCTGCATATCGAGCCTCCTCCAACGTACTTTTGAATGCCTCAATCAGATGATGGGGCAGCTTTCGGATAAATCCTACTGTATCCGTCAGAAGAATCTCCTGACCGCTGGGAAGCCTCCTCCCTCTGGTCGTAGGGTCCAGTGTGGCAAAAAGCTTATCCTCCGCCAAGATATCTGCACCGGTCAAAGCTTTTAACAATGTGGACTTTCCCGCATTCGTATAGCCAACAATCGCCGCCACAGGTATGTGATTTCTGCACCTCTGCTCACGTGTGACCTGACGGTGACGACGAACATCCTTAAGCTCACGGTTCAACTGGGCAATCCTACTCTTAATCAACCGTCTATCCATCTCTAATTTCTTCTCCCCAGGGCCTCTGGTTCCAATTCCGCCTCCAAGCCTGGACATTGCCGTACCAAATCCTGTAAGACGGGTCTGACGGTATTTCAACTGGGCAAGCTCCACCTGCAGCTTACCCTCACTGGTAGATGCCCTGGCAGCAAATATATCCAGAATTACCAAAGTACGGTCCATCACCTTCGTATCCAGTTCATCCTGCAGGTTCTTCATCTGCACAGGCGACAGCTCGTCATCACAAATGATGCCGGTTGCGTCCAACTCCCACAATAAATCCTTAAGTTCTTCTATCTTACCTTTCCCGATATAAGTTGCGGGGTGTATCTGCTCACGGTTCTGTACCAGCCGCCCCACAGTCTCGGCTTTAGCAGTTTCTGCCAACTCCTTTAATTCCTCAAGAGAATTCATCGTGTCGTCCTGGTCTGAGATGCATACCCCAACCAGAATGACCCTCTCTGTTTCCTTTGCTAACTCAATCATATTATCTCGTCTCCAAAAACTGCTGCTCCTTCAATGCATTAGCATCCTCCGGATACTCGGCAACATATTCCGCAAGCCTGGCTTTCGCACTCTCCCAGTCTCCTAACTGTTCAAAGGCCACAATCTGATTATACTTCATCTCCTGGTCAAGCTTAGCGCTGTTGCCCTTAAGTCCTATTCCAAGCTGAAAATAATTCTGTGCCGACTCCGGATTCCCAAGCTTCAATTCACAGCTTCCCAGGAAGTTGTAGATTATACCCGTAAATGAAGACTCTGTATCCGCATCCAACGCCTTCTGAAACGCGTCCCGCGCACCTTCATAGTTCTCTGTCTCCCAACGTGCAATCCCGATTCCCCTGTAAGCGTCCCCTACATTGACCTCGTCCTCCACAGCCTGTTCAAATTGCTTAATCGCTTCTTCATACTGCCCATTTTTCAGGTATTCTATTCCTTCCTCGGAAGGATTTCCTTTTCTAAGCAACAGACACAGACAAAGGCACAGGCACAATAGGAGAAAAATCACAACTAATATCCTTGTTAGTCTTTTGATTGCTCTCCTCTTATTCTTACGTCTTCTTCGGTTTCCCTTTTTCATTAACTTTCCCCCGTCTGTTTCTCCTCTATATTTTCTTACCTTGATGAACAAAGTCCACCTGCCCGTTCGGGCATGTATCTCTTACACCGTATATTTTGAAATCCAAGCAGAGTTTAACAGCGCCATAAACATGACTCCCACCTCCGCTGTGATTGCCTGACTCATACTAAAATACCCCATGACCGAGAGCACCAGCACCAGCGCCTTGATAAACAGGGCAAACGTCACATTACGCTCAACTACCTTAAGGGTCTCTTTTGCAATCTTAATGGCATCTACAATCCTTCTAAGGTCATCCTCCAGCAAAATCACATCCGCCGCCTCAATCGCCGCCTCAGACCCCATGGCTCCCATCGCAATTCCAACATCCGCCCTTGCCAGAATCGGGGCGTCGTTGATTCCGTCTCCCACACACACTAAACGCTCCGAGCAGTCCTGGATACTCAGGAAATCCTCCACCAGCTCAAGCTTATCCTCTGGCATAAGATTCACATAGGCATAATCCATCTCCAGCTCTCTGGCAACCGGAATACTTCCGCTCTGTGTATCTCCGGTAAGCATGACAAGAACTGCGTTGCATTTTTCTCTCAGATAACCAAAGGTATCCTTTGTATCCTCTTTGATCGAATCCTCAATTACGATATAACCTGCATAATGCTCCCCGATGGCCACATAGAGCACGGTTCCCGACTGCTCCACCTCTGTACATAAAATACCCTGCCAGTCCATTAATTTTTTATTGCCCACAAAGACACGTTCTCCGTCAAAGATGGCGGTGACCCCATAGCCAGGCATCTCACGCATCCTGCACACTCTTCTCTTATCCACCTGCCTGCGGTACTCCAAAAGCAATGACTGGGCGATGGGATGGTTGGAATAACTCTCCACATGCGCCGCAATTCCCAAAAGCTCCTCGCGGGTCATATGGAACGCCCGCACATCCTTGACACGGAATACCCCTTCTGTCAGCGTCCCCGTCTTGTCAAAAATAAATGTATCTGCCTTGGCCAGATCCTCCAAATGGTTCCTGCCCTTCACTACAATTCCCTGCCTTGCCGCCGACGCAATCCCTCCGAGAAATGCCAGAGAAATGGACAAAATCAGACCACAGGGACACGCCACAACCAAGAAAATCAATCCTCGGTAAATCCATGCATCCCAGTTCCCGTAGGAAAACGTCAAGGACGGGTAAGCCATAATCGCAAGAGCACATAAGAGCATAACAGGTGTATAGAACCTTGAAAAAGCTCCAACAAAATTCTCACTCTCTGCCTTTTGGTCCTGTGCGTCCTCCACCATCTTCATAATCCTGGTAACAGCTGAATCCTCATAAGACCCCATCACCATCGCCTCAATCGCTGCGCTTAAGTTAATATATCCGCTGTAAATCCGATCCCCAGTTCCCACAGACTGTGGAAGCGACTCCCCTGTCAGTGCCTTGGTATCTACATCGGATATCCCATATGTAACCATGGCATCTGCCGGAACGCGCTCTCCAGGCTTAATAATGATTGCATGTCCCGGCTTTAGGGTCGAAGGGTCTACCTTGAACTCCCTGCCGCGCACAAGTCTCGTGGCATACTCTGGACGGATATTAATCAACTCCTGGATGGTACGCTTCGTGTTAGCCGCAGTATAGGAGTCAAACAGCATCCCCAATCCAAACAACGCCATGACAAATACACCCTCCGTATACCGTCTGGTACCAATGGCGCCAACCGTCGCAAGCACAATCAATGTATATTCGGTCATAAGCTTCTTTTGCATCAGGTTCTCCACCAGCCTTCCAAATGTCTCAAACCCGATAATCAGATACGCTGCCAGAAACCAGATAAATTTCACACTGTTATCCAGCGTATAGCGCATAGAAACTGCGATGGCGCCCCCATATACGGCAATCCCTGCAATATAGATGATACACTTTACCCTAAACTGCTTAGACATGTTACTCTACCCTTTTGCCCGATGTACGGCACATCGGAAAACTACTCTGTAATATGCTCCATACCCTGACTGATAATCGTCTGAATATGATCGTCAGCCAAAGAATAATATACGGTCTTTCCCTCTCTGCGGTTCTTTACCAGCTTCATCTGCTTTAACACCCGCAGCTGATGGGAGATTGCCGACTGAGTCATGCTCAAAATCTCGGCAAGGTCACAGACACACACCTCCGCCTTTAGCAGTACGCACAGAATCTTGATTCTGGTAGAATCCCCAAATACTTTATAAAAATCTGCCAACTCCTTCAGCAGTTCTTCTTCAGGCATCTTCGTCCTAATTCTACGGACGATATCATCATGGACACAAGTTACCTCACAGCACTCGGCCTCTGTCTTCTTCATATTATGCCTTCCTTTCCTTAGATATACCCAATGGCAGACAACTAGTCATCCCCCTGACATGGTGGTGGTGGGTGGACTTTGTCCAACAATGTATACCCAAAGGGCACACCGTAATGCATACCCTTCGGGTGGGTGGACTACGTCCAGCAAGGTATATAAATCTAAATCAATATTAATTATGCCAAACGGAGACCTTTATTTCAACCGTTTGGCATAAATTGAAAGTAAAATTAATATTTTCGTAATGATTTATTATTGCTTACCAGCATATAATACGCGAATCGAATTCAGGACGCAGAGCATAGCCACACCCGTATCGGCAAATACAGCCATCCACATATTGGCATACCCCAGAAATCCCAGAATCATAATCAAGAACTTAATCACCAAGGCAAATACTACGTTCTCCATGGCAATTCTTCCCGTCCTTCTGGCAATCCCTACCGCCTCTGGGATTGCGTCCACCGAGGAGGTCATAAAGACCACATCCGCCGCCTCGATTGCCGCGTCTGCGCCATTTCCCATGGCAGCCCCCACGTCTGCGCCTGCAAGAACAGGCGCATCATTAATCCCGTCGCCTACAAACATTACGGCACCATGTTTTTTACGAATATCCCTAAGATGCTCAAGCTTATTTTCCGGTAAAAGTTGTGCATGCACCTCGTCAATTCCAGTCTGCTGCGCCACAGCCTCTGCACTGTCCTTGGCGTCGCCTGTCAGCATTGCTGTAATAAGGCTCTGGGATTTCATCCGCTGTACTGCGCTTCGCGCCTCATCCTTGATGATATCCGCAATCACCAGATATCCCGCCAGTTCTCCGTCAATCGCCACCAACACCTGGGTCCCATAGGCATCCCCACAATATTTCTCCGTGTCCACCTGATACGTTTCCAAAAGTCCTTTGCTTCCGCACAATACTGTCCCCTCTGGAAATACCGCCCGAATTCCCTTGCCGGAAATTTCTTCTGCCTGCTGCGGTCTTACGAGCTCTAAGTTTCGCTCACGCGCCTCCGTGACTATACTGATTCCGATAGGATGGGTGGAATCCAACTCACAGTCTGCCGCCACCGTCAGGATTTGTTTCTCTGTCAGACGGTTCAGCGCCACTACCTTCTGCACTACGAAATTCCCCTTTGTAATGGTTCCCGTCTTATCCATAACAACGGCTTTTACATCCTTAAGCGCTTCGATGGCAACACCGCCCTTAAACAGTATTCCCTGCTTTGAACCTGCCCCAATTCCTGAGAAAAACGCAAGGGGAACGCTTAACACCAACGCACAGGGGCAACTGATAACCAGGAAGGTAATAGCCGTATAAATCCAGTAATTCCAGTCACCGGTAAAGACTGACGGAACCACTGCCGTAAGGACTGCCGCCGCCACCACTACAGGTGTATAAATTCTGGCAAATTTTGTGATAAAACGGTCGATCTTGGGCTTACTTGCAGCCGCATTTTCCACAGAATCGAGGATACGGGTCACCATCGACTCTGAAAGAGGCTTTGATACCTTAAGCTTTAGTACGCCCATATCATTGACACAGCCGGAATATACGTCTTTACCAGGAAATACTTTCACAGGCACAGGCTCTCCCGTGACAGGAGATGTGTCAATCTGGCTTTGTCCCTCCACAATCCTGCCGTCCAAAGGGATACGGTCGCCAGGGCGAATCAGGATGATATCACCTACTTTGGCATCCCTGGCAGGAATAATCTTCACATCGTCATCTTTAATAAGGTTTACATTCTCCGGACGCAGATCAACGGCTTCCATAATCTGAGAACGACTGCGGCTGACTGCAATATCCTCGAAAATCTCCCCCACTCTGTAGAACAGCATGACTCCTACTGCCTCTGCGAAATCTCCAATCGTAAATGCCGCAAGCGTCGCCACACTCATCAGAAAATTTTCATCAAATACATGACCTTTCGCCAGGTTCTTTACTGCCGTCCAAACAATCTCAAGCCCCAGGATTACATACGCCGCGATAAAAAGAAGCGGGGTAATAACGGAATCTGGCATTGTACGTTCCAGAACCCCGCCTGCAACGAACAGGACTGCACCAGCCCCTATAGCCAAAATGTCTTTTTTGTTCTCTGCAAATGGACTTTCCTTTTTATGTGCGGCCACATCCTCCTCACGGGGCGTCACCGTAACCTCCGACTCAATGGATGAGCAGATTCTCCGGTATTCAGGGAGCAATGCGTCAGGGTCGTCTGCCGCCACTGCTAACTGCTTTGTGGCAAATGTGATGGTCGCCATCTTTACTCCTGGGAGTTCATTAATCTGCCGTTCCATCTTTGCGGCGCAGTTGGCGCAGCCCAGATTGTCGAGAATATAGATACGCTTTGGGACGCCTGGGGGCAAAACAGAGGCAGCGTGAGGTAAAGTGGATTCGTGATTATGGCCGTGGTGAACGTGACTGTGATGTTCATGGGTATGGTGTTCATGGGTATGGCTATGGCCGCAGTTACATTCGTCTCCATCGGTATGACTTTCATGACTATGGCTATGACCACAGTTACAATTACAGCGATCTATGTTCTTCCTCTCTGTGTACTCCATTAATATTGTCCTCCTAGCTTAATAAAATCATATTTTAACATATGAACAATCATTCATATGTTCATAATTTAATATAATCCCAATCCCCGAATTTGTCAATATATTTCCTAAAATTTACAAAAAATCCTGATAAAAGTCTGTGTCTCTTTCCCACAAACTCTTATCAGGATTACGCCTGCTCATCGTGCTATAATCTTTATATAATCCTCCGTCTTGTCCCGCATAATTTGGAACCCTTTCTCCAAATCTTCCATGGACAACCGATGCGTAATCAGCTCAGACGGTGCAATCCGTTTCTTCTTAAGCCGTTCCAACACATAATGCCAATCGTCTGACTCCTCTCCTGTAAAGCTCGAATTCCAGGTACCCTTCACCGTAATCTGGTTTCGCAGTATCTTCCAATAGACCGCTTTCTTAAGACTCATATCCCCAAAGGGATTACCCACCAACATAATCTTTCCTGCAAATGAGGTCTGATTCACAGCCTGTATCAAAGTCTCATTCTTACCCACACACTCGAAAAATACATCCACGCCTACGCCGCCTGTCCTCTCGGAAAGCCATAAATCTACGTCCTCTCTTCGGATGTCGCAGTAACAATCCTTGGGAAGCCCCAGTTTCAAAAGCGTCTGCTTCTGAAACTCTTTATTTCCGAACACATATATATTCTTCACATTTGCATCTCTTAGAAACAGGTACAATAACAGCCCAATCGTGCCAACACCGCAGATTGCAACATTATCATTTACATCTACTCCAATCCTCCTCATGGCATGAACTGCAACAGCCATAGGCTCCAGCATGGCAGCCTCCTCAAAGGAAATGCTGTCCGGAAGCGGTATCAGATTATCTTCCGGAACTGCCCCATACTCGGCAAACCCGCCGTCCCTGCGTGAACCAAGATAGCTGTAATTCCTGCACATCTCATACTGCTTTTTAAGGCAAGGAGGGCACTCCCGACAGGGAATTAACGGGAAAATCCCCACCCTCTTTCCCTGCCAGGAAGCATCTGCCAAGGCACCTGTCTTTACTACCTCTCCGGAAAATTCATGGCCTGGAATCAAAGGGTGAGAATATGCGCCACTCTGGTAAATTCTGGGAATGTCTGAGCCGCAGATACCAGCTGCTTTTACTTTGACTAACACTTCACGCTCTTTCAGTATCGGTTCTTCTGCCACGTCGAACCTGATATCCCCTATATTATGTAAAATCCATGCTTTCATCTCTGTCTCCCCATTTTAAAATTTACTTTGTCGTCTAATATCTTACGGAATCTCTCCAAATCTTCCTTTGTTGTAATCTTAAAGTTCCCCTCGTCACCAGGAATCATCACAACATCCAGCCCTGCCAGGATTGCAGGCTCTGTGGAGCCGTTGATCTGCCAAATCTTATCTGGCAGTAACCGACAGTTGGCTTCATAATAAGAACCAAGCTGAAACACCTCCGGCGCCTGTCCGGCATAGATTTCACTTCTGTTTAATAATGCAGATATCTTCTTTCCGTCTGTGCTGGAATATACGGTATCCTTCATGGGCAGTACAGGCAGGACGCCGTCATGTCCAAAAGCACCGGCAATACAGTCCGTAATCTGCTTCTCTGTAAGCAGAGGACGGGCAGCGTCGTGGATAAAAACATAATCGCTGTCTTTGGCATATTCTCGGATATCTTTGAGTCCATTCAGGATTGAAAGCTGCCGATTTCCGCCAGGGCTTGAAAATCCTCTGAATTTCCCGCACTCCCCCTCCTCGGCAAGCCAGTCTTGAATCTGTCCTTGCCAGACAGGGTCTGCAACAATCTGGATTGCGTCAAGCTCATTATGGGAAGATAGGCTTTCTATACTGTATGAAATAATTGGTCTTCCGTTTACCTCAATGTATTGCTTGGGGATGTCAAAACCAAGCCTTGTACCTGTGCCGCCGGATAAGATTAATGCTATGGTCATATCTTCTTTTCCTTTCTTCTATATCAAATGCATACCCTGCTGTAAGGTAATAAATCTCCTAATAATCTACCATTTACTTTTCTCTTCGGATTGTCGGAAGCTCAAATTCGTCCCGTTCCACATTCACAGCCACAGCCATATCCAATCCTGAAGGCTTTCGATCATTTACCACAATCCGTTCTCCCATTGGCATTTCAAATAGTATTTCATCAAACCTTACAGAATGTTTTTCCAAAAACTGCAGGGTCTGTTCCCGATATTCCTTTATACGGGACGTAAATATGACAATTTTATCTTCTTCAGGCAATCCGTCCAGAAACTCTTTTGCCCCAGAAAGTAATGTGTCCTCCCCATCCGTTTTATAGCCATTATGTTTCAGCAATGTTCCATCCAAATCAAACACCCATGTTTTTGGGAGTGTAGATAAAGTCAATTCTCTTTCCATTATAAATTCTTCTCCTGTCTCTATATTTTCCCATTCTTCGATTCCATACTTCGCAGCATCATTATCCAGAATTGCTCTCGTCTCAGTTCTCATCTGTCTCTTTATAATACAACTTGTCCATAGCTTACACAACCCCTTAACTTAACAATTCCGTCAATACTTTTTTCAGACTGTAACAGCCCCATCTATAGAGCCTTGAAAAATTTCCCCACCGTGCCAATAAGCAACATCTATGTTCTTCCCTCATTCCAGATTAAAATGATACCAAAGCGATCCACCCATACAATCGCTTGTATATACAAAAGAGGAGGTTGGAATGAATGGTATACGGTTATGTACGTGTTAGTTCCAGAGAGCAGAACGAAGACAGACAGATGCTTGCATTGAACGAAAGGGAAGTGCCGGAAAAAAATATTTATATTGACAAACAATCCGGCAAAGATTTTAAACGTCCCATGTACAACAGAATGCTCAAAAAATTAAGAGAAGACGACTTAATTTATGTAAAAAGCATCGACCGTCTGGGACGAAATTACGAGGAGATTCTCGAACAATGGCGTATTCTGACGAAAGAAAAAAAGGTAGATATTGTTGTGATTGACATGGAGCTTCTGGACACCAGACGGGGCAAGGATCTGATGGGGACCTTTCTCAGCGATATCGTGCTGCAGGTGCTTTCTTTTGTAGCGGAAAATGAACGGAAGAATATCCGCGAACGCCAAAAAGAAGGAATCGAAGCGGCAAAATTACGGGGCGTACAATTTGGAAGACCCCGCCGCGACGTACCGGAGGATTTTATACAAATCTGCTGTAGGTGGAGAAGCGGACAGATTCTAGGCAAAGAAGCGGCACGGCTCTGCGATATGCCTTTGACTACATTTTACGGAAGGGCAAAAGAACAAATCAAAGTACTTAAGCAGACCTGGGAGTATTAATCTGTAATTTAGGGACGTAGTAAATAAATATTACTACGCCCCATTAATAAAAGCACTCCTACACTACCGCAAATCCCCTGCTGCCTTTACCTTCACCCGATTGGTATTCCCCTGGTAATAAGCAAGGGGCACATCCTCCACCTCGATAATCTCCACTGTCTCCCGAAGGGCCCCTGCTGCCACGGCAAGTTCTTTTGCCTCCTGCTTCGCCTGCAAAATAGCCTCCTCTCGCGGGAGTTCATTATAGTTTATCAGCTTTTCAAAAGTTCCGCTGACCTTCGATATGGCTGAGCCGATGGCATTGGCACATCCAAAGTGCTCTGGCTTTATCACCGAAGATGTCCCCTGTATCTTCTCTGGCAGCACAATGGAACCGCCGCCTGCCAGGATCACATCACAGTCCTCATTAGATACCTTCATGGCATCAATCCCATCCTCAGCCATACCGCGAATCACTTCCATGGCCTTATCCGCCAATTCTTTGGGAATCTGCCCAACCCTGGAGGCGTCTCCAAGCTTTGCCATTCCAAGCCGTACGGCAATATCCGTTGCGGTCATCACATTTCCGCCAAATACCATAGCTTTCTTTGTAATTTCGTATCCAACACTGTCAGGCCCCACCGTCACCGTCCCATCCTCCTTCTCTCGGACGATGGAACCGCCGCCAAGACCAATAGAAATCACATCAGGCATACGGAAGTTCGTACGCACGCCGCCAATGGTCACCGCTACGCTGGACTCTCGTGGAAATCCGTTCTGTATCACTCCAAAATCCGTGGTAGTGCCTCCCACATCCACCACAATGGCATTTTTCAGTTTGCTCAGATAGCTTGCACCGCGAATAGAATTGGTGGGTCCACATGCAACCGTCAGGATTGGGTACTTACGGGCGTGCTCCATCGTCATCAGCGTACCGTCATTCTGGGACAGATAAATATCCGCATTCGTAATTCCCTCATCCTTAAGGCTATTTGCAAACCCTTCTGTAAACTGCTCTGCCACCTTCCACAACGCAGCATTGAGAATCGTAGCATTTTCACGCTCAATCAGCCCCATTGAGCCGATTTCATTGGAGACAGAGATATGGACCTCCTCCCCCATAATCTCACGGCACAGCTTTGCCGCAGCCAGCTCATGGTCATTGCGCACTGTGGAGAAAACTTGAGAAATTGCAATAGATTTAACTCCTTTTTCCTTCATTTCCCTGAAAAAAGCTTCTGCTCCTTTGGTATCAAATGCCGCCAGCTCTTTTCCGTCATACTCTGAGCCGCCTCCTATGATGGCAATTCCTGTGGCTATCCGGCTTAAATCCTCCTCCCAGTCTACCATCGGCGGGACGCTTAAGGTTGCAGGCGCGCCAATCCTCAGAATTCCAATGGGAGCCAGATGTTTTCTCTCCACAATCGCATTGGTACACTGGGTAGTCCCAAGCATAGCCTGCCGGATGTCTTCCTTCTTAATGCCCGATAAACGAATCACTTCCCGTACCGCCCCCAGAATCCCTGTGTAAATATCCTCTGATGTGGGAAATTTTACCTCTGCAGCCACATTGAGCTTTTCATCAATCAAGACTGCGTCCGTGTTTGTCCCTCCCACATCAATTCCTAATTTATACATGCGCAAGCCCTCCTTTACAACGCTTCTCCAACGGAATATAGTCTGTATCGCATCCAAAATATCGGGGCCCTACGAGAGCAAGCCCTTCTTGCGAACGCCAAAGCTCAAAACACTTCAACCCCACAACCAGAACACGTTTCCCGTATTTTAATGCATCCGTGGTAACTGGTACAAATGTTTCCGTATCCACAAGACAGATTAAATCCGGCGTTGTCGCCACAATCTCCCCCTCCACAGCCGCAGTCAGATTCTCATTCTGAAACTCTATGGAAGCGCTCTTTCCTTTACACTCTCCTATTCCGCTAAGCACCACTCTTCCAAAGTTAAATCCTCCCCGTGTCTCACGAAGCACGTCTGCAATCTTTCCTTTAAAAAGCTTATATCCTTCTGCTAATTCTAAGAAATGCGCCTCCGGCGACTTTTCGCTGCTGTTTCTAACCAATCGGATTGCCTCTCCAAGCCTCTGGCTTCTTGTGACAATGTCCCGCACTGCATACTGTTTCATCTGCGCCCCTGTCATGGGATATAAGGAAACTGATACCGCACCGCCACAGCTCATGGTAACCGCTCTTGCAAGTTCTTCTGTCCAGTGGTTCGTCACCGTCTCGAAGATAACGCTGTTTCCTTTTTCATCCGTCAATGCCATGGGAGACGCACTCATTCCTCCGATGGTAAATGTCACCATTTGAAGCTCTGGAAATGCCCTTCCCATCCCATCGGCGTCCACCATGGGAAGCCCTAAGCGCGCACATGCAGCAATGGGCAGCATAGAGTTGACTCCGCCTGCCTCAATGGGCATAAAAGCATAGATTTTCTTTCCAAAAAACCGAGACACCATCTCAAAAAGCGTCTGATATTCCTTCCCTCCGATTCCTTTTTCTGCCAGCACTGTCGGCGCTCCCATCATTGCAATGGGGATTACCAACTCATCGTTTGGAACTTCATCTGGGCTTAAAAGTGTTACCTCTCCACATTCCTTTACCGCGCCAAGGGCAACCAACTTTCCAATATATGGGTCTCCGCCTCCGCCAGCGCCAAGCAGCGCTGCTCCAAGAGCAATATCTTCGATTTCCTTAACTCCTATTTTTCTCACTTTCACATCTCCTGTCTTATTTTCAAATATGTTTCAGTTTAGCATCTCACGAAAAAAAGTTCATTATCACACTGGCACAAAAAACCGGAATATCTTTGTCCTTTTGGACAAAAACATTCCGGTTCTAATATATTTTTATATTGAAGCTATTTTATAGCCAACAGCCTGCAAATCGCTACAGCCTGATAGATTTCCATTCCCTCCGGCATCTTGTTCGGTCTGTGTCCCAAAATATCCGTAATCCTCTGAAGCCTGTATTTCACCGTATTCTTATGGACATATAACAAACTTGCCGTCTTTGCAGCGCTGGCATCCCCATCCAGGAGATAGACGCTTAAAGTTTCTGAAAGACTTGTTTCTTCCTCGTCTCCCCACAATCCCTTCAGACAATCCATACATCGTTCTACCTCATCCTCCCCCTGGCTTACCAACTGACGACAATTCCCGACAAACTGTATCTCTCCTATGCAAAAATAATCCCGCCAAGGAAAGACTTTGCAGGTATCCCCCAGATACGCCTGATGATCAAGATAAGCCCTCCTTACATCTTTCGTGTCGGACAGCCCGCTGCACCGCGTCAATGTTATTGTTTCATCAATTTTGCGAACCTGCTCCAGCAGTCCCATAATCTGCTGCTGTGCCTCTTTTAAAGAGTAAGGGTTGCTAAGGAACAGCAAAAGCTTCCCCTCATAGATGTCCGCCACCACCGTATCCGCGCAATTATCCGCAAATATCCTAAGCGATGGAAGTTCTCTCTGTAAATAGACAGACGAATTTTTCTTGGAGCCGCAGACAATCCACATTTCTTGAATGTCCTCCACATGAATATGAAAAATGTCCGCCAGCCTCCTCATTTTCATCGGTTCATCCTGAAGTATTGCATGAACAAGCTCGTGAACTGCCACCTCACTGTGCTGCTGCCCCCAGATATTGACTCCAAGCCGCACCACATCTATAATCTGCTCGGTCAGCGTCTTGCCAAGAGGTCTCCCTTCCTTTAAGAGAAAAAGCTCCATGGCTTGTCCCCGTTCCGGATATAAAGTAAAACGACTTGCTTCTTTGTCTGATAAGCCGTTTTCTATGCCTTGCTTTATTGTATTTTCAATGCTTCTGGGCCATGCAGCCAGATTCAGTATCCGCATTGAGGAATCGCACAGTACCAGGGATGTGGCCGTCCGGTCGCTCAACATCTGCAGCACCGTATTCACAGACTGCAAATGGGCCGGCAAAACTGCCACTCTGTCCAGAATCTCCATCACAATGGATTCCTGCTCCATCCGGTCCCTGTAAATACAGTCCGTGACGTCACTAATGACCTCACTGTAGCGAAGTACTTTTTCCCCCTCCGGCATACAGATTAACACAAAATCCAACTCATCTGCCAGCTCAATAAGCCTTCGGTCCACTTTCGGAAGGTAGACTCCTACATAGAAAAGAATCAAGCCCGCCTCTCCGCCCTCTGCCATTCGGCGTATGTTCGCGCACTGCCCCTCAATATCCTCCAAGATATTCATGAAACCTGTAATCACAATCTCGCTGCCAAAATATTCTTCCTGAGGAAAAAGCTCATCAATCAAAAAATCTGGATCTACGGATTCTAACACCGAAATGGAGGAAACGATTTTGGTAAGCCCTCCTTGTCCGCCCAGAACCTTTGCCCGCCGAAGAGAAGGTAATTCTAACAAATCTTCTACTGTCACACTCATCAGTCCACCACCTGGTTCCCCTCGTTACTCTACAATCGTATACTGCAGATACTCATAAAGCAGCCTGGTTCCCTCTCTAATCTCCGGTGGAAGAAGCGCTCTTGCCACCATCTTCGGTTCCACCTTCTCCTCCGTCTCATCCTCCCGCTTAAGCATAGCATAGTCTCCGTCGATTCTTTCTACAATGTACGTACATGTCAGCATATCCTTGTCCTCCTTCACGAAGCATTTATTCCATGTCCCTTTCGATTAATAATGATAATCCCGACGCTCACACAGATGAGCGCAGCCAGATTCTTTACAGACAACACCTGCTCTCCTAAAAAAATTGCCGACAGCCCAACGCCAAACACCGGAATACTGAAGCCAAAAATCGCCACCCTTCCCACCGAGTTATATTTCAGCAGCTCTGCCCAAATACTGAACGCTACGGTTGACAAAAGGGACATATAGAGCAGCAGCAGCGAAGATTTTATATTGAAACCATAAACACTTCCTCCTGACACGACTCCAAGCAGAATCAGCACAGCCCCTCCAAACAGCAGTTGATATGCCGTAATGGTCACGGGCTTCTCCATATCCGAAATCATCTTAAGCGTCACGCTGCTAAGCCCATAGGAACATGCGCACACCAATACCATGCCCTCTCCCAGAAATGAAAAATCGCTGCCCCACGCACCTGGCTCCAGGTTGATGATTATAATCCCTGCAAATCCAACCAGACAGCCGGCAATTTTCTTCCAGGTCAGCTTCTCTGACTTCATCAGAAAATGTGCTGCAATAATTGAGAAAAATGCATTGGACGCGTTGATTACAGAGCCTTTCGCCCCTGTAGTGTGGGCCAGTCCGATATAGAAGCACACATACTGAAGCGTCGTCTGCAAAATCCCCTGCCCGAATACATAGGGGATAGAAGCCTTCTTCATCGTAATAATACGTCTCTCCAGTATACATCCAAGCAGAAACGTGAAAACACCCGCCAAAAAAAAACGATACCCTGCAAACAAAATCTGGCTCCCTGCATTTTCGATATGGAATAATTGATAGCCAATCTTTACACATGGAAATGCGCTGCCCCATAAGGCGCAGCACACCAATGCCAGAACTGTCCTTACAGCCGTATTCTGATAAAAACGCTCCATTATTCCTTCTCCGGATCCGGATATTCTACCCCTTTGGTATCTACCGTAACCTTTTTCATCTTCTCCTCCTTTAGCGGTCTGTCATTGTAGTCCGTCTCAGCGTCCGCAATCTTATTCACAACATCCATTCCCTCAATTACCTTGCCAAATGCGGCATAGGAGCCGTCCAAATGTGGAGAATTCTTGTGCATGATAAAAAACTGTGAGCCTGCCGAATCCGGATGCATTGCTCTTGCCATCGACAGTACACCTTCTGTATGCTTTAAATCATTGTCAAAACCGTTCTGGCTGAATTCTCCTTTAATGTTATATCCAGGACCCCCCATACCGGTTCCGTCAGGACACCCTCCCTGAATCATAAAGCCGCTGATTACACGATGAAAAATCAAGCCGTCATAATATCCCCGTTTTACCAGTGAGACAAAATTATTTACCGTATTCGGAGCAATCTCCGGATACAACTCCGCCTTCATAATATCCCCGTTTTCCATTTCAAATGTTACAATTGGATTTTCCATAGTCCATTTACCTCTCTTCCTTTTTAATCCATGTCCTCAAAAGCCTGAACTTTTGTGTCCGACCTTATCTATTGTATCGGATAATGAATCATTCGTAAAGTAAAGAATAGAAAATCATCCCTTATTTCCTTACAGTCCATACCTCTGGTACAACTGTTCCCGATAAGTCCTATCCAGACTGATTTTATTCAGCTCATCCAAAAGATCGTTTTTAAGAAGGTACTGAACTAACGTCTCCATACGATTTTCCTGCTTTTTTAATCGCATTTCCTTCTCCTGAAACTGTGATTCCTTCTCCTGAAACTGTGATTCCTTCTCCTGAAACTGTGATTCCTTCTCCTGAAACTGACGTTTCTTTTCTTGAAATTGAGATTCTTTCTCTTGAAACTGACGTTTCTTCTCTTGAAACTGAGACTCCTTCTCTTGAAACTGACGCTCCTTCTCCTTCCACTCATCCTCAAAAATCTCTTTTATCACATCACATACCATATTCTCTGCCTCCTCCATCGTCTTCTGATTAGCCCGCATAATCAAATCCATGGCTGCCTGGTATAGATTAGATTCTCTATGTATCTTGTACTCTCTCAACAACCTCTTGGTATTCGCATCCATTGCAAGATTTCTTTTTAAACTGCTCAACCACCTGTTTTCTCTGGGCGGAAGCTGCGTGTTTACTATAATCTGCATAGGAATCGGGTCATTTATAAGTACATAGATCCCTCTCTCTTTTTTTACTGCCTGGATATTTCTCTCTTTTTTCAGCAATTTCAACATCTTTCTGGGAAAATGGCTGCAAACAAAGGTTATTGTGATATCCTCCATAGAAATCTCATGTATGCTCTCTGTATTTGATTGATAGAGGCATGCATATCCATAAACCTTGTAGAAATCATCAATACTCAAATGATCATCCGGACTCTTGTACTCTATTAAATTGTGTTTACGGAAAATCTTTCCAATATTCTTTTGTACTGGCGTATCATCTGAGTCCTTAATCACAATCGTGTCAACACGAAGCGATTTCTTATATAACTCATGTTCTGAGCAGAAGCTCAGATGTGCAGATTCTCCCTGAAGCTCAATCTGGAGTGCTGCGTGAAAACCATCATGCCATTGTAAAATCTCATCTGCCATTCACTACCTCCATTATATTCAAATCTCAGTCTGTATGCAAGATATACAAACTATTTTGTAGCACGAAACCCAGGTACAATTAAACAGTCCACTACACCGACCGTATCATATTGTCCTTACTGTTTACCATCCAAAACCGGAAAAATTCTGATGAATATCAGATATGAAAATAAGATAATTCTATCCTACCATCTTATTAAGACTTTCACAACCAAATTTGTTCGACTTTTTTCGACATCATAAAGAAGGAGACGCCCTATGGTTCATACCTTAATACAGCGTCTCCTTTGAGAAATTTTTATTTTATATCTTTTCTATAATTCAGAAACTATATCACACATCCACGTTCTACAACACATCCATACTCCCTGACCGGAATCCCTCCAAATCCAAAGTAATATACAAATATCCCAGATGCTTGAGATATTCCGTTATCATTCCCCTTTTCTCCACCAGCAAATGCAAGTCCTTTTGATCTGTCTCGATTCTAGCAATGTCCCTATGGATTCTCAATCGTACATTGTAAAGTCCCAGACCCTTCAGAAAATTTTCGCCTTGCTCCACCTTGCGCATTTCCTCGTAGGAAATGGGCGTTCCATAAGGAAATCTTGTTGCAAGGCAAGGCGTGGAGGGCTTATCGGACACAGAGATTTGGTATTCCTTCGCAAGTCTCCTGACATCAGCTTTGGTAAACTCTGCGTCTGCCAGAGGGCTTAAGATTCCCATTTCGCGAACCGCCCGAATTCCAGGACGGTACACCTGGCAGTCGTCTTTATTCGTCCCCTCAAGTATTGTGGAAACGCCTAGTACTTTTGCCTCATCTTGTATCCTCTCAAAGAGATAGCGTTTGCAGCGATAACATCTGTCCAAAGGATTGTCCGCTATACCCGCACCTTCAAGCTCGTCAAGCTTTAATACTCGGAAAATGCCTCCCAAATCCTGCGCCACTTTCTGCGCCTCCTTAGCTTCCTTTGCCGGATGCAGCATGGTGTGCAGATAGATTCCATATACCTTTTTACCCGTTTCTTTGGCGGCATCGCAGGCAAGTTTTAATAAAAGGCTGCTGTCCACGCCTCCGGAAAACGCTACGATTAAGTCCTCCTGGGCACATTCATGTATTATTTTGCTTATTTTATCCTTTTTTTCCTGGCAGCTATTCATGCGACCATCCTTCATGTATAAGCAGCTTACCTGCTTCACAGAAAATCTTTTCCCACGCCTCCTGATAGGACAGCCCCTTCTCCTTACAAATCGACGCTACACTCTCGTATTCCGGATACACCCTCATATTTCCGTTGATTTCACATACCTTAACTTCTGCCTCGCCAAGAGAGGTCTTAAGTTTGCAAATCTTGCGTTTTAACACAGTACGCTCCATCTTCATTCTGCGGATTCCAATCGTAGTCGTCTCACAAAAAATGATTTCCTCCATCTTCGGAAGCATATCTTCACTACAGATTACATTGAGCTGATATGCAGGACGATTCTTCTTCATATACACAGGAGTATAATGCACATCCCGCGCCCCTGCTTCTAAAAGTCTCTCCATCACATATCCTAAAGCCTCCCCTGTACAATCGTCAATGTTACTCTCAAGCTTGTAAATACAATCTCTATCCTCAGAGTCAGGCTCAATCAGCATCCCCCGCAGAATACTCGGTCTTCCATAATCCCTCTTACCCGCACCCATACCAATCCGTTTCACTTTATATCTGGCTGGAAGCTGCTTTGAAGTTCGTACTGCCGCCACAATGGCCGCGCCGGTAGGCGTTACCAGCTCTGCTTCTGTCTTTGTCATATGCAGGGATATCCCATGCTGTGCGATGATATTGACTACCGCCGGAACCGGAACCGGAATGATTCCATGCTGGCATCTGACCGTTCCTCTCCCTTCGTATAACTCCTTTACAATGACACTTGTAATATTCAGGTTGTCAAGGCAGATAGCAGCAGCCACAATATCCACAATAGAATCTACCGCCCCCACTTCATGAAAATGCACCTCCTCTATAGAAGTGCCATGGGCCTTTGCCTCTGCTTCTGCTAATACGGTAAATATATTCGCTGCAATCCCTTTGGCACGCTCTGTAATTCGGGAGTTCTGAATCATAGATTTGATCTCCGACAGACCTCTATGTTCATGATGCGCATGTTCATGGCCTTCATGAGTATGTTCTTTATGTACATGGCTGTGTATATGCTCTCCTTCATGAATATGCTCATGGCTGTGCATAGAAATGTGTCCCTGGGTATGACCATATAGATACTCATTGTCATGGTCATGGCTCTCATGCTCCCCATCCAAAACTACACGGAAATCACAGGCATCAATCCCCGATTTTTTTACCCTGCCAATCTCTATCTCAAATCCCCCGACCGGAAGACTGACAAGCTGTTCTTTCAATATCTTCGGGTCTGCCCCCAGATCAAGCAGAGCTCCGACTGTCATATCGCCGCTGATTCCACTGTAACACTCCAGATATAATGTATTTCCCTGTTTTTCATTTAGCATCTTTTCATCCTCCTGAAACTACCAGTTTTCCAATTAGCCTTATGTAATTAACGTCAGCTCTCATTATACGACATTTCCATACAATGTCTAATATTAATTTTCTCTAACAGAGAGCAGGATTTTTTCAAATTTCTTTTCTGACAATATTTCATGTGTCACAAATTCTCCATTGCAGAAAAGTGAAAAAGTAGTAAATGGCCCAGGTGCGCTCTGCGCTGCATCTCTCGACTGAATATGTACCACATGAAAGTCAATTCCACATGCATGGGCCATTTTTTCAAGCAGCGGTACATATTTAGCCGTAAAAGGACATTGGTTGGTATAGTATAACACAAAACCCTTCGGCATATTTTCATGCTTATGCACAGTATTCTTGAAGCAAGGTCTGGCTGCACCTTCATCAAAAGGCAAGTACATCAACTCAAAATACGGATCGGCTGTATCTACTGTCTCAAACCCTTTATATTTCATATACTTAGGGTCAGAAAGAAATCCCTTTTTCTTGTTTGAGGATAGAACCACAAGACCTTTTTTCCCCTTTTCTTTGCTGTCTTCAATACACTTATCCAATAACAGGTTCGAGTATCCATGTCCTTTAAACTTGAATATCTTTGTTATTCGCTATTGCACAGCAAATGTGCTCTTGTTCAAGATTATCATGCGTCAATTTCACAAGCTCCACGATTCATTACCTCCGTAAATTTCATTGAGATTTCCCTTAAAAAGTTTAACTGTCTTTGTATTACCAAGTATTTCAGTATTACCCCGCCAGCTTCTCAAGAGCTTTGGTAAGCGACCGAAGCCGCATATCAGCATCTTCCTCATTCACACCTCTGACACCTATATAAAACTTAATCTTTGGCTCAGTCCCTGACGGACGGATACAGCACCACGCCCCCTTTTCCAGTTCAAAATACAATACATTCGATTTGGGAAGACCGGTTATACTCTTTTTGCCGTCTGTCATATCTATTTTCACATCTTTCTGGTAATCCCGAAACTGCATAACAGGAAGCCCGCCGATTTCCTTCGGCACATCCCAACGGATGTTTTCCATCATCGCCTCAATCCGCTTTGCACCGTCCTGCCCCTTAAGGGTTATGGTACACAGCTCCTCCTTAAAATACCCATAATCCTTAAACAGCTCATCCATTTTATCACACAAAGTCATTCCCCTGCTCTTACAGTACGCCGCCGTCTCGCCAAGGGCCATCACAGCCACTATGGCATCCTTATCACGGGCATGGGTTCCCACAAGACACCCGTAACTCTCCTCATAGCCAAATACAAACTCATGGCTTCCATTTTTTTCAAAAAGCTTAATCTGTTCCCCGATGTATTTGAAGCCTGTCAACGTCTCAATCAACTCTACCTGATACGCTTTCGTAATCTCCCGCGCCATCTTCCCTGACACAATCGTCGTGACCACTGCCCCGTTCTTTGGAAGGGTTCCTATAGCCTTCCTCTGGGCCAGTTGATATTCAAGAATCAGCATACCAGACATATTCCCTGTAAAAGCGATATATTCTCCGGTCTTCGTATCCTTTGCATACACGCCTAGACGGTCAGCGTCAGGGTCTGTTGCCAGCACAATATCCGCATCCACCTCTTTCGCAAGCTGTAACGCCAGGGCAAATGCATCCTTATCCTCTGGATTGGGGTAAGAAACAGTCGGAAAATTACCGTCCGGCGCCTCCTGCTCCTTCACCACATAAATATTTTCAAATCCAAGCTCACTTAACACTCTCCTTACCGGAAGGTTGCCTGTACCGTTAAGAGGTGTATAGACAATCTTCAGATTTTTAGCTTCTTTTCGGATGATTTCCGGATGAAGGACCAGTTTCTTAAGCTCCTCCATATACCTGTTGTCAATCTCCTCCCCAATCACCCTATAAATCCCTGACGCTATGGCGTCCTCCTTTTTCATGGTTTTCACCATCTTATAATCCGTTATAGCATTGACCTCTCCAATAATCTCCTTATCCTTTGGCGCTGTAATCTGTCCGCCATCCTCCCAATACACCTTATACCCATTATATTCCGGTGGATTATGGCTTGCCGTCACCACAATTCCTGCCGTACATTGAAGCTCACGTACTGCAAACGAAAGTATGGGCGTAGGACGCAGAGATGGGAAAATATAAACCTGAATCCCATTTGCCGCAAGGCACAGCGCAGCCTCATCTGCAAATTCTTCGGACATATTTCGAGAATCATAGGCAACCGCCACTCCCTTAGACTGTGCCCTCTCCTTAATTATAAAATTGGCAAGCCCCTGGGTAGCCTTTCGCACAGTATAGATGTTCATGCGGTTTGTACCCGCCCCGATCACTCCCCGCAGTCCTCCGGTCCCAAATTCCAAATCCCGATAGAACCGTTCTTTAATCTCCTTTTCATCCCCGTCAATCCTTCTCAGCTCTTTCTTCGTCTCCTCATCAAAGTACGAATCCTCTAACCAGAACTGATAAGTCTTTTCTGCATCCATCTTCCTGTCCTCAACTTTCTATGTTTACTCTCTGACAGCCACATCACAGGCTATTCATATATTATAAACCATATCTCACTACATATCCAGAGCAACCTTGGGGCCCTTCGCTGCCAAAAAAACAATTATTATTATATTTCTGTTCAAATTGTTTTCTTTCTCCATCTTTAGCCGATATATCTTATATACATAAGATTTTTATAACAGTATTCTGCAAAACCAATAGATAACGGAGGCATTTACTATGTCAACTACTTCATCCACCCTTATGACAGAAGGGGTGATCTGGAAGCGCATTGTCACATTTGCGTTTCCTCTTTTTTGGGGAAATCTTTTTCAACAGCTTTATAACACAGCAGACTCTGTGATTGTCGGCAATTTTCTGGGGGATGCGGCTCTTGCGGCTGTCAGCTCCTCCGGCAGCCTAATCTTTCTGATGGTGGGCTTCTTCAACGGAATCGCCATTGGAGCAGGAGTGGTGATTGCCCGATATTTCGGCGCGCGGGATGTACCAAACCTGCAAAAATCCATCCATACCACCATTGCTTTCGGTCTGATCTGCGGCTGTGCCCTCACCGTTGTAGGTGTACTTGCCGCTCCCCAGATTTTGGTTTGGATGGGGACGCCTTCTGCCGTCCTGCCCAACTCCATCACCTATTTCCGAATCTATTTTTCCGGCTCACTGGCATTCGTTATGTATAACTTCTTTGTGGGAATCCTGCAGTCGGTCGGAGACAGCCGCCACCCCCTAATCTACCTTATAATCTCATCCGGAGTCAACATTGTTCTGGATCTTGTTCTAATCGGCATATTCCATTATGGAGTGGGAGCCGCGGCCCTGGCTACGATTATATCTCAATTTATCAGCGTTTTTTTGTGCCTTCACCAGCTTCTTCACAGTCCGGAGGAGTTCCGGCTCTCCTTTCAGGAAATCCGTCTGGATAAAAATACGCTGCGGCAGATTCTAAGCAATGGCCTGCCTGCCGGATTCCAGAATTCCATCATCTCCGTTGCTAATGTATTTGTACAGGCAAATATCAACCAGTTCGGACAGATGGCTGTGGCTGGATGCGGCGCATACTCCAAGGTGCAGGGCTTCGTCTTTCTGCCGATTACCTGCTTCTCCATGGCTCTTACTACCTTCATAAGCCAGAATCTTGGGGCAGGAAAATATGATCGGGCCAAGAAAGGTGCAGCCTTCGGTGTTGGCTGTACCGTCGTGGGTGCAGAAATCATCGGGGTACTTATCTATTTCTTAGTCCCTGTGCTGATTACCATTTTTAACAGCACTCCTCAGGTTATCGCCTTCGGCACCAGCCAGGCACGGACAGAGACCTTTTTCTTCTTCCTGCTTGCCTTCTCCCACTGTATGGCTGGAATCCTGCGGGGCGCAGGGAAATCTACGGTTCCTATGGTCGTAATGCTAATCTTCTGGTGTATTGTGCGAATCGGGTATATCTCCATCCTAATTCGGTATATCCCTGTAATTAATGTGATTTTCTGGGCATATCCGCTTACCTGGACCCTGAGCTCGCTGGTATTTATCCTCTACTACCGAAAATCAAAACCTTTGGAGCCCAGATTTCACTCTTGACATTTGAACACATTTTTCATATGATAATAAAGTATTAGGCGCAGCCTTGATCCACGTCTGTTAGGGAAAATTCCTGACAGGCGTGTTTTTATATATTTGAACAGCAGCGCAATATATTTTATAGTATCAGGAGGAATATTTGTTATGAACACTGTTTTATCACTTATCTCCGTAATTGTAGGCAATTTTCTGTATGCATTAACTGTAAAGCTGTTCCTGCTTCCCGCCGGACTGGTGACAGGAGGAACTACTGGAATCGCTCTTACGGTCAACTATCTGACCGACTTTTCCATCTCATCCTTTGTCCTTATTTTTAATATAACAATGCTGGCTCTTGGCTTCTTCTGTCTGGGAAAAGCCTTTGCCGCCACCACCCTGGCCAGCACCTTCTTATATCCCTTGTCATTAGAGCTTTTAGACCAAGTTCTGGGGGACTACATACTGACTCAGGATATCCTGCTATGCACCATCTTCTCCGGACTTGGCATTGGAATGGCTCTTGGCATCGTCATTCGCTCAGGCGCTTCCACAGGCGGTATGGACATCCCACCCCTGGTGCTTCAGAAAACCGTAAGACTCCCTGTATCTATAACCATGTATGCATTTGACGTATGCATCCTGCTGTCACAGGCATTGTTCCGACCTGCGGAAAATATTCTGTATGGTGTTGTGCTTGTCCTAATCTATACCCTTGTGCTGGATAAAATGCTGCTTATGGGTGCAACGAGAACCGAAATTAAAGTCATCAGCGATAAATCCGATGAGATACGCGACGCCATCCTGACACAGATTGACCGAGGCGTTACTATATTAAACGGGGAGAGTGGTTATCTGCATAACCCCTCTCCCGTCATCTTAAGTGTGATTTCTAACCGCGAGCTACCTAAAGTGGAGAAGCTCATCCACAATATTGATCCAGAAAGCTTCATTGTTGTCAGCAGGGTCAGCGAAGTGAGAGGACGTGGTTTTTCACAGAAAAAGCTTTATCAATAGCCAGAACATAGAGCTCCATGCCCGTTAAAATAATCTCTTATTGGAATGGTATATCTCTTTAAACCGCAGAAATTCCTCCTCATACCGTTTTACATTGGCAGAAATAGGTTCTGTAACCTGGCTGCTTAGATGCACCATGCTCTCACATGCCTCCTCATAATTCCGGAAATATCCGCAACCCACCGCTGCCGTCATTGCTGCGCCAAGCCCCGCCTGCTCATTCCCCTGATTCCTATAAATGGGGCACTGATACATATCCGCCTGAAGCTGGCAAAACAAACGGCTGTTGGCGCCACCGCCGGCCGCGATCATACGTTGGGCCCTAATCCCCAGAGATTGGAAGATGGCATAGGATTCTTTCATACTGTACACAATTCCCTCCATAGTACTGCGAATCATATGGGCCCTTGTATGCTTTAATGTCATTCCCAGATAAACGGCTCTGGCATCCGGATCATTATGAGGTGTGCGTTCTCCGTTGAGATATGGAAGGAACAGCATCCCCTCACTCCCTGCCGGAACGGCCTCTGCCTCTTCTGTCATTGTATTAAAATCCTTAAATCCTAAAATCTGGTTTTTCAGCCACTTAAGGGCAACTCCGCCGCTTAGATGTGCGCCCATAATACTCCAAAGCCCTTCTTCCCCATGGCACCAGGTATTCGTCCGAAGCTTTGTATCATACAAAGGCTTCTCTAATGCACAGGTAAGATGACAGGCAGTTCCAATGGTTGACGCCATCCTTCCGCTTCGGATCATTCCATTTCCCAACTCCATCATCAGGGAATCCCCGCCTCCATATGCCACAAACGTCCCTGCCCGAAGTCCGGTCTCCCTTGCGCACTCTTTTGTCACCACGCCTGCCTGCCCATATGACTCACGGCTTACTGTCATCATGTCCCGCAAAATGTCCAACTTCTCCAATAATCCATAAGCCCAGTCACGTCTTTTCATATCCCACATACCTGTCCCGCTTGCGTCAGAGGCATCTGTCCCCAATTCACCGCATATACGGTAACGGATATAGTCCTTCGGCAAAAGAACCTTTCTTACCTTCTCATAGTTCTGCGGCTCATGCTCTCTCACCCACAGCAAAGAGGGCAGAAGAAAGCCTGTACTTAATTTGTTACAATATATCTCACCAAACTGCTCCCTGGGAATCACCCTGTAAATCTTCTCAATCTGCGGGCCTGACCGTTGATCTGCCCAAATAATTGCATTGCGGATTAACCTTGCTTCAGCGTCCAGCATCACAAGCCCGTGCATCTGTCCCGAAAAACCAATACCTCGAATTCTGTCTGCAAGTCCTTTGTCCGCGCTCAACATCTGGCGGATTGCCAAAACTGCAGCCTGCCATAACTTCTCCATGTCCTGCTCAGCCTGATTAAGCGCTGGCTTAAGGATATCATATTCACACTGTCCGGCTGCAACCGTTCTTCCCTTTGGATTAACCGCGATCGCCCTTACGCTTGATGTTCCCAGATCAATTCCTACAAAGCATTCCATAACTATCACCTTCTCATTATTTCTCCAATCTATACCTAAGAAGTCTTTGCGATAATATCATACCGTTCTTAGAATGTCTTTGTCGCAGCACTTCTTCATCATAAAGCCTAAACCCATAATCAGAACAAATTTCCGAGAGAATCTGATGCGTCGGAATATGTACGCCTGCAAATTGGGAGTCTCCAATATCCATTGTAAAGAAGCCCCCATTTTTTACTGAAATACTGAGCTTCTCAATGACCTTATCCATATCGCGGAAGTATCCTGCAACCATCTTAGGAATTCTCTCATCATAGGAGACTGGCTTAAGCATCTCAATATAGGGCTTCACGATTGGTAAAATAAGTTCAATATTTGTACGCTTGGATACATTGTTAATACCCGCAACAATACCTTTTGAGTGAAACACCGGAAGCTCCTTTTCATCACTAATAAAATCATTAAGTTTTAATTCTAACTTTGTGTTGCGAATATAGTTTGTTCCATTTAGATACGGAGGAGACGTAATCACACAGTCAAATGCATCTACATACTGATTATCGCGGGCATCCTCGCAGATTTTCACAGTACCGCATTTTAATCTGTCTCCATAATTTTTAATGTCAAATATGATTTCCTGCAACTTCTCTAAAAAACATTTAAAAACATCTTCTGCCTTATATTCCTTTTCCGTCGCATACCGCAAATCGCCACGCCGTGTCATCTTTGAAACTTTTACGACAATAGCGCTAAGCGCGATAAATAAAACATCTTTAATTACCTGGTCTTCTTCGCCAGAAATTAATGCTTTAATGGTCAAGAGTCCGTCTAGCTGCTTTGAATCAAAAAACTTTTCAAAACCATTCCAAGAACCATACTTCTGAACTTTACATTTGAGAACCCAATCAAGATATTTTTCCAATTTAAAAATAGTATGACTCTTACTGATAGCACTGACTCCATTAATCTTTGTCTCTATGACCTTCTGCATAAAAGGATTAGATTCACTGTAGAAAGAACTGATACCTTGGCAAGAAGCTACCAACGCAGTTGTCCCTGTTCCGCAAAAAGGGTCATAAATCCCTTTAATATTAGAATTCATTGAAAGCAGCTTGTGAAGCTCCTCTTTTATTAAGCAGGAAGAATATCCTTCTACATAAGAATACCATCTATGTATTGGTTCACTCTTATTTAGCGAGAATGTTCCACCTTTTTCTTTAACGAGACTAGTCATTGGTTATCTCCTTTGAACAGCAAGCATCTGCTTTTCCATACAGAAAGTCAGATAATATTGGATATTCATTTTCTCTGATTTCCCGAATTTATATAAGCATATAAAAACGCCCTTAGCCATGAGTTGCTCCCCACATCTAAGGGCATTTTTAATAAGGATTATTTGTTATCAAAAGACCTTTCAAAAGTCTGCAAACCTGCATAAACACTGGGTTTCTTTAACTTTCCACCCTATTCCCATTCAATCGTCCCACACGGCTTCGGCGTCAAATCATACAGCACCCGATTCACTCCCGTCACCTCATGGGTAATCCTCTTCGTAATATGCTCAAGCAGCTCAAACGGAACATTCTCCACAGTAGCCGTCATAGCGTCCACCGTATTCACCGCCCGCAGAATTACCGGATACGCAAATGTCCGCTCACCGTCCGAAACCCCCACAGACCGAAAATCCGGCACAGCGGTAAAATACTGCCATACCTTTCCCTCAAGCCCGTTCTTCGCAAACTCCTCCCGAAGAATCGCATCCGACTCCCGTACAATCTCAAGCCTCTCCCGCGTAATCGCACCGAGACACCGCACACCAAGCCCCGGTCCTGGGAACGGCTGACGATAAACCATGCCATCCGGCAGACCAAGAGCCTTTCCTACCACGCGCACCTCATCTTTATAAAGGAACTTAAGAGGCTCCACCAGCTCAAACTTAAGATCCTCTGGCAAACCGCCCACATTATGATGGGCCTTCACACCGTCGCTCTCAATAATATCCGGATAAATGGTGCCCTGGGCCAGAAATTCAATTCCCTCCTGCTTGCGCGCCTCCTCCTCAAATACACGGATAAATTCCGCACCGATAATCTTACGCTTCTTCTCCGGCTCTGCCACGTCCGCCAGCTTGTTAAGGAAACGCTCCACAGCATCCACATAAATCAGATTGGCGTCCATCTGGTTACGGAACACCTCAACCACCTGCTCAGGTTCCCCTTTCCTGAGCAGCCCATGGTTTACATGCACACATACCAACTGCTTTCCAATGGCCTTAATCAAAAGCGCCGCAACAACAGAAGAATCCACTCCGCCCGAAAGTGCCAGCAAAACCTTCTTGTCCCCCACCTGGGCCTGAATCTCTTTCACCTGCTCTGTGATAAATACATCTGCAAGCTCCTTCGTTGTAATACGCTCCATACTGTCCGGTCTTGTATTATTTCCCATAGTATCCTCCTATTCTTTGCCGTTAAAACAATACGTACACACCTTGCAAGGTTCAATCCCGATGGACTCTAACAAATCATCCAGTCTGTGGAACCGCAAAGTGGTGAAATTCTGCTGTTTTCTGATATCTTCAATCAACTGCGCATACCTGCCGGAGCATGGATTGGCATATTCATCCAGAACCTCCTGGGTACATTCATCTCCCTCTCTTTTCCGAATCATCTGTCTGGTAATCAACTCCATCTCAGACTTAGAGCGAGAGAAATTTAGATATTTACATCCATAGAGAAGAGGCGGACATGCCGGACGGACATGTACCTCCTTCGCCCCGCTGTTGTACAAAAACTCTGTGGTTTCCCGAAGCTGGGTTCCCCTCACAATCGAATCGTCGATTAGCAGCAGCTTCTTATTCTCAATCAACGCTTGTACAGGAATCAGCTTCATTCGGGCAATCAAGTTCCGCTGGCTCTGGCTGGTAGGCATAAAGGACCTGGGCCAAGTAGGTGTGTACTTGATGAAGGGCCTTGCATACGGAATTCCAGATTCATTTGCATAGCCAATAGCATGGGCAATTCCGGAATCCGGCACGCCTGCCACCACATCAGGATGAACGCTGTCCCCATCTCTTTTCGCAAGCATACTACCGCATTTGTAGCGCATTTCTTCTACATTTACTCCCTCGTAGGAAGACGTAGGATATCCATAGTAAACCCACAAAAAGGAGCAGATTCGCATCTCGTCGCGGGGCTCACGCAGAGTCGTTACACCGTCCGGCGTGATAAATGCCACCTCTGACGGTCCCAGCTCCCTGTAGTCCGCATATCCAAGATTAATATACGCATGACTCTCAAAGGATACACAGTACGCGTCCTCTTTCTTTCCTATTACAAGAGGCGTCCTCCCGTATCTGTCCCTTGCAGCATAGATTCCCTCCCTGGTCATCACCAGCATCGTCATAGAGCCATCCACAATATCCTGGACGTACTTGATTCCCTCCAGGATCGAATCCTTCTCACAGATTAATGCTGCCACAAGCTCAGTCACATTAATCTGTCCGTTTGTCATTTCCTGAAAATGAGAATGTGTATTCTCGTATAGCTGCTTTAATAATTCGTCAGAGTTATTCACCTTCCCCACAAATGTGATTGCAAAACTGCCAAGCCTTGAACTGATTAGCAGCGGCTGGGGCTCAAAATCCGAGATACATCCAATCCCCAGGTATCCCTTCATCTCGCCTACATCACGGTCGAATTTCGTCCGGAACGGTGAGTTCTCAATGTTATGGATTGCCCTGTTAAATCCATCCTCCCCGTAGGTAGCCATCCCGCCCCGCCGTGTGCCAAGATGCGAATGATAATCCACACCATAAAAAAGTTCTAAAACACAATCCTTCTTTGATGCTACACCAAAAAATCCTCCCATACAATATCTCCTTCTTCTCAGCTTCACAAATAATCTGCCATTTCCTTTTTCTATAGAGATTATTTACTTTCCTTATATGTCCATCCCTATCATATCACATATACCGGCAAATGGCACCCCCTAAATATGATAAGGTATGCCCTTCGGGTATAATCAGCTAGAGCAGCTCTCTTAGCTTCTGGTTCACAAGACCTGGATTTACTTTCCCATTCATTGCCTTCATAGTCTGCCCCACCAGCGCGCCCAAGGCTTTTTCCTTGCCTCCCCTATAATCCGCCACGGCCTGCGGATTGTCCTCGATTACTTTTTTAAGTGCTTCATAAAGAGCTCCTTCGTCATTGACCATCTTAAGGCCATGTTCTTCCACATAGACCTCAGGGTCAATATTATCTGCAAATATCTTCTCGAACACCTCTTTTGCAACCGAGCTATTGATGGCTTCTCTTTCCGTAAGCTCTACCAGCTTCGCCAGGTTTTCCGGTGAAAACGAAATCTCCTCCGGCTCCATATTGTTTTCCTTCAGAAGACGCAGCGTCTCCACCATCAGCCAGTTGGACACCTTCTTAGGCTTCCCGCAGATAGCCGAAGCCTCCTCGAAAATATCCGCCATATGCTTAGAGCCAGTGATGATCTCCGCGTCGTACTGGGGAATATCAAATTCCTTCTTATATCTCAAAAGCTTCTCCGTCCGAAATTCTGGCTGTCTTGCACGAATCTTTTCAACCCACTCGTCGCTAATGACAATGGGTACAAGGTCCGGCTCCGGAAAATAGCGATAATCCTGAGCATCCTCTTTCGAGCGCATGGCGTAAGAAGCTTCCTTGTTGTCATCCCATCTTCTGGTTTCCTGAATAACGGCCCTTCCCGCCTCTATAAGCTCAATCTGCCGGTTCCTCTCTCCATCGATTGCCCTGGCGATTGCTTTGAACGAGTTCAGATTCTTCATCTCCGTTCTTGTGCCGAATTTTTGCGTACCTGCTTCTCTCACAGACAGGTTGACGTCTGCCCGCATGGAGCCCTCCTGAAGCTTACAGTCCGACGCACCCAGATATTGGAGCATCATACGCAGCTTTTCAAGGTAAGCAATCACCTCCTCTGCTGAGCGCATATCCGGCTCTGACACAATTTCCACAAGGGGGACTCCGCTTCGGTTATAATCCACTAAAGAGGTATCGTCCCATTCATCATGAATCAGCTTCCCAGCATCCTCCTCCATATGCATCTCATGAATACGGACCTTTTTCTTGATATCTCCCACTTCTATCTCCACATATCCATTTCTCGCGATTGGCAGGTATAACTGTGAAATCTGGTAGTTCTGAGGATTGTCCGGATAGAAATAATTTTTACGGTCAAACTTGCAGATACGCGTAATATCGCAGTTAGCAGCAAGACCAATCGCCATGGCATATTCCACTACCTTCCTATTTAATACAGGCAAAGCTCCCGGCATACCTGTACAGACCGGACAGGTATGTGTATTTGGCGCGCCGCCGAATTCTGTGCTGCACGAACAGAAAATCTTCGTTCTAGTCGCAAGCTCTACATGGACCTCCAGTCCAATTACTGTTTCATACTGCTTTACCATGAGCCCCTGCCTCCTTCTATTTCAAAGTCTATGCTTCTCTGGGACTGCTCCAATGTATAAGCTGCCCTGATTATCTTATTCTCCTGGAAACAATTTCCAATCATCTGCATTCCAATCGGAAGACCTTTGGAATCCTTCCCCACCGGAATACTGATTCCCGGCAGCCCTGCCAGATTCACGGAAATAGTATAGATATCTCCCAGATACATCTTAAGGGGGTCGCTTAAGCTTTGGCCAAGCTTTGGCGCCGTAGTGGGAGCCGCCGGTGCGATAATCACGTCGAATCTTTCAAACGCCCTGTCAAACGCCTCCTTAATCAAAGCCTTTGTCTTTAATGCTTTCAGATAATAAGCGTCATAATACCCAGAGCTTAACACAAAGGAGCCGAGCATAATTCTACGCTTCACCTCCGCCCCGAAGCCCTCCGAGCGGGTCTTCTTATACATATTATGGAGCCCTTCATATTCCTCCGTTCGATAACCGTATTTTACACCGTCAAAACGGGACAGGTTAGAGCTGGCCTCCGCAGATGCAATGACGTAATATGCCGGAATCGCATACTGCACCAGACTTAAATCGAATTCCTCCACAACAGCTCCCTTATCTTTCAGCACCTGAACCGCTGCCAGTATCTTCTCCTTTACCTCCGGCTCCAATCCCTCTCCAAAATAATCCTTTGGAATTCCAATCCTCATACCGCTAACATCATTTACCAAAGCGCTCATAAAATCGTACCCTGCCGGACAATCCATTCCACTCTCTTTGATGCCAACGCCCCGATTCACATAGCTGTTCCTGTCAATGGACGTGCTGTCCTTGGAATCGTGGGATGCGATTACCTCTAAGATTGCAGCACAGTCCGTCACATCCTTTGCAATGGGGCCAATCTGGTCCAGAGAAGACCCATAAGCAATTAAGCCGTATCTGGACACCGTCCCATAGGTAGGCTTAAGCCCCACCACTCCGCAGAACGCACTGGGCTGACGAATGGAGCCGCCGGTATCCGAACCGAGTGCATACGGGCTCTCACATGCAGCAACCGCCGCACAAGAGCCACCGGAGGAACCGCCGGGAACATGGCTTAGATTTCGAGGATTTCTCGTGACGCCAAAATAAGAAGTCTCTGTGGTGCTGCCCATAGCAAATTCGTCCATATTGGTCTTTCCAATGAGCACAGCCCCCGCTTTCTCAAGATTACAAACCGCCTCCGCCGAAAACGTAGGTTTGAAATTCTCAAGAATTTTAGAACTGCAGGTGGTCAAGCGTCCCTTGGTACACAGGTTATCTTTTACCGCAACTGGTACTCCCGCAAGGGGACCTGTAAGCGTCCCCTCGTCAATCTGTTTTTGTACTTCTTCTGCCCTTTTAAGAGCGCCCTCCCGATCAAGAGTCACAAAGCTGTGAACATCCCCCTCCACTCTCTCAATCTGCTCAAAATACGCATTTACCGCGTCCGTCACAGACAGCGCTCTCTCCCTAATCTTCTTTCCCAACTCAACTGCAGTCAAACTCGTAACATCCATCTTCGCCGCACCCTCCTATCCAATCGTCTTTGGAACTTTAAAGCTGTTGTCTTTACTCTGGGGGGCATTTGCAAGGGTTTCCCTGCTGCCATCCTTCTGGCTTGCCGCATCCTCCCTAAATACATTGTTCACCGGAAATATATGAGACATAGGTATAACCCCTTCCGTATCCAGTTCATTTAACGTATCAATATAATCCAGCATTTTTTCCATATCTGCCTTGGCATTCTCCTTCTCCTCGCTGGATAATTCGAGTTTTGCAAGAATTCCCACATATTCAATGGTTTCGTCTGATATCTTATTCGCCATATTCTCACCCTCCTGAAATACATACGCCCGTTACAAAAAACGCCGAACTACGGCTTTAGCCTGCTCAAATCTCTTGGGAACAGTGTTGTCTCCCGCACATTATCCTCTCCAACCAGCTTCATGGTCAGACGCTCCAACCCAATTCCAAGTCCGCCATGGGGAGGCATTCCATACCGGAAGGTGTCAAGATACTGCTCCATTCCCTCCTCAGACATTCCTCTGGCCTTAAGCTTCTCGGTCAACATCCGGTAATCATGGATACGCTGTCCACCCGTGGTAACCTCCATCCCCCGAAACAGAAGATCAAAGCTTAGAGTATATCTGGTATCCTCCGGGTCATCCATGGCATAGAAGGGACGCTTCTTGGACGGATAATGGGTTACGAAAATAAAATCGCTGTCCCACTCCTCCTTGGCGTACCTGCCAATAAGCATCTCCTCCTCTGGCTCCAAATCAAATGGATTCCTTATCTGATGTCCGTATTTCTCGGAAATAAGCTCCTTCATTTCGCTAAACTTCATCGCCGGAATCCGAGTCACATTCGGCAGGGTAAGATCAAGAAGACGAAGCTCATTTCCATAATCCTTTTCAATAATTTCCATAGCATACTTAAGATACCCTGTCTCCATTGCCATAATATCCTCGAAGCCGTCAATATATCCCATCTCAAAATCCAGGCTTGTATACTCGTTCAGATGCCGCTTTGTATTGTGCTTCTCTGCTCGAAACACAGGCGCCGTCTCAAATACTCGGTCAAATACTCCCACCATCATCTGTTTATAGAACTGAGGACTCTGCGCCAGCACAGCCGGACGGTGGAAATAATCCAGCTTAAAGATATTGGCGCCTCCCTCCGCTCCTTTGGCCCCAATCTTCGGTGAGTGTATCTCCGTAAATCCCTGCCCATAAAGGAAATCTCTAAACGCCCTCACAAGCCCCTCCTGAATTCGGAATTTCCCTCGCTCGCGGATGTTGCGAAGGGCAATGGAACGATAATTCAGCTTTGCCTCCAGTGATGTGTTCAATTTCCATTTGGAGACCGCAAGGGGAGGCATCTCATCCGTGGGCTCGCTTAGAATCCGTACCTTCTCCATCCGAAGCTCTATGCCGTGTGGCGCCTTTTCATTTTCCTCCAATATACCCTCCAGCTCAATCGCCGCAGCCTCCTTAAGCTCTTTTAACCTAATATCCCCAGTACCTTCTTCATAGACTCCCTGAAGAAGCCCTTCCCTTTTTCTCAGGATTACGAATGCAACTGTACCCATATCGCGGATTGTGTGGACGGCTCCATTGACCTTCACCTTCTGTCCAGGCTTCGCCTGTGTTAGTAGCTCGCTGATTTCCAATGTACCCTTCTGTTTTACGCCTGTGTAATACTCCATAATTGTCCTCCTTTTCCCATCTGACTGCTTTTCATGCCATGTATTCCTTGATACGAAGCATCTTAGGACAACGCAAAAAGTCCCGAAATACATGACTGTATTTCGGGACGGATATCTTTTATTATCCGCGGTACCACCCGCATTGAATCCTCAGAAATCATACGGCAAAATCTAGTATACGATACGCAATATGAATTTCATCCTGCCTGACAGATTATCCTTTGGCATTTTGGATTCCCCTCTATAGAAACCATATACAGTATCCTGCACATGACTTCTTACGCTTAACGCGCGCCCACGTACCGACCTACTTTCCTAATCTCTGCTGTAAAACAACAAAGCTTAGGCCTGTTCAACCGATCAGCTCCAGAGTGTTCCCTATTGTTCTTATTCCTCAAGAAGCGCTCTCAGTCGGTGACGCCTCATTCCTGTCAAGTTCCAAAGAACAGAGTCTCTTTCATTGCTTTTCTAAAAATTTGTTTTATATCTTAGCACACTATTCTCAAGATTTCAAGCATTTTTTTTATTATTTTTTAATTATTTTTCGCAATAGTGACTCTATTAAATGCGATTACAAACACAATTCCTTTTACCACGGACGATATAGTCAATGCCCACCAGATGCCGTTCAGCGCCAGAGGCGTTGCCGCGAAAACCACCGCAAGGGGCACCCTTGCCACAGTAAGCAGAATACTGATGATACTGCACAGCTTTGTCCTTCCCAGCCCGGACAACGCCCCCACAGTCATCAGCTCTACGCACATAAACGCCTCGCTGATTCCCACAATCCGAAAATAATCCACAGATATTCCTATCACATCTCCTTCATGGAAGAATACTTCTGAGATTGACTTTGGCAGAAGGATAAATGCAAGTGTAATCAAAGCTCCCCATATCACAATCGTACGAAAGGAAATCCGATACCCTTTTCGGACCCTCTCCATCTGTCCTGCGCCATAATTCTGGGCGGAAAATGCATTGATAGCCGCCGCAAATCCATCCGCCGTATTCCAGGACACCGCTTCCACCTGTCCTCCCACACGCTGTACGGCAACAGCGCCAGGCCCGAACACTGCCACCATGCGGGTCAGAACCATGGAAATCACACAGTACACCGTCCCTTGTATAGCCGTAGGCACTCCAATCCGAAATACCCCTTTAAAAAACCTTCCCTCCACCAATTTCCAAACCTTCATGCCGGTCAGCACATTTTCTGTACTTTTTGTGTTCCACGCTCCCAGAATCATTACCAGCATAACAATAAACTGGGCTGTAACCGTAGCGATTGCGGCGCCCACTACCTCCATCCGTGGAAATGGACCAATCCCAAGGATGAGAACTGGGTCCATGATCATGTTGATAATAAGACCAATTATATTTGCTACAAGGGGTGTCTTAGAATCTCCCTGGGCTGTATAAATACCTGTAAGCACAACGGTCATATAGGAAAATATCACCATTCCGCAGGTAATCTGCATATAGCTTTTTGCACACCGGACCGCCTCCACGTCCCCAAGGTGGAACAAAGCTACCAAGCCGTCCGTGAAGCATACGCTGACCAGGGCAAAGAGCATTCCGAACAACAAAGTAAGCTGAAGGGCCCCGCAGGCATACTCCCTCGCCTCGTCCCTCCTGCCACGGCCAAACGACTGCGCCACGTTGACCTGCGCCCCCATCCTAGTAAGGGACGACAAGCCTTGGGAAAGCCAGACGTACATACCCCCAACGCCCACTCCTGCCACCGCTTTTGAGCCAAGCAGCCCAATCCACGCCATATCCGTAATACTGTAAACCGTATTTAAAAAAGACGATGCCATAATCGGCATCGCCAGTGCAACCAATGACCTTAAAATCGGTCCCTCCGTTAAACATACCTGCCTGTTTTTCATCCACATCACTCTTTCTATTCATTCGTCCTGCCGTCCAGTATAACATATCATACGACATTAATCTACTGAACTTTATCGTGAATCAGGCTGTGAAATTCAAAACTCTTACGCTTGTGTCTGCTTTCCTCAATTATATCTTCATTCCTTACACACCGAAATACAAGCTGCATAGAATAATCATTGAGTTTTGTTTTATTCCCATAGGTCTGCTCCTGTCCGCAGGAATTGCTTCCCACACCAGAGTGCTTGGCATCCAGATGGACCACCGTTTCACCGCAGCGTTTAATTTCACCCACGTGACGGGCTCTCTCCAATGCTTTTATTGTATAATCATGTACGTCTATCCCCATTCCTTTTTCGGAACAGATTATAAGGCTATTCTCATCGTCGCCTGCTGCAAGCCAGCGTACCTCCTCCCGGTGCCCGTTCTCCTGGGGCTTGGCATACTCCACATGCATCTCCTCCACAGTTTTCCTATAAACGCCCATTCGTGCCGCGGACTTCATATCACAGTAATTTTCCTCCGGCCCAAGTCCATACCATACAATATTCCTCATTTCTGCTGGAAGATGGAGCTCAATCCCAATACGCGGAAGAAACTCCGGTATAAAACCACTGTAGTGAAATCCTTTCATATCCAGTGAAAGCGCAAGCTCCCCGTCTCCCCCAATCCGCCAAGTGTAACAAACCTTGAAGCCAAAGGCCATACTAAGAGGCGAGAAATGAGTGCGAATCTGCACAAGCACATCCTCCCCTGCTTTTTCAACCAGAAATTCCTCTAACTGCTCTTGCTGAAGATGAAGAAAATATTTCTCCTTCCAGTCCCCCACCTTGTACATATCATTGTCGATTGGCGCCCGCCACAGATTCATGGAGGGTCCCGCCGTAATCAATCTCTTTCCTCCCACCTCATATTTAAGAAGCCTGCCTGTCACTCTGTCAAAAACAACGCAGAAGCCATCTCCTGTAATCTTGGTCTTGACTGCCGTTTCCTTAACCTTAAGAGCTTTTTTACCCGACAAGCCAGGCATGAATCTCTCCTCTGCCTTTTGTACCTTTACACCGCAGTTTGGCAGAAGAAACTGCTCTGTTCCAATCTCTAAGCCCGCAGGACCATAGCTTGAAGCCTCTCGATACACAAATGACAGATTCAGATAATAGTCGCTTTCCGGCTCCATCTTTTCCAGAGAATAGGAAAGCTTCACCAACTCCTCTTTCCCTGCCTTTGCCTGCAGTTTTTCAATCCGTCCTGAAACGTCAACCGTCTCCTCATGGACAACCTGGTATTCCAGTGCAACACCGCTTAAATCCTTGAAATCAAATAGATTCTTAACCTTGACCTCTCCCTCGGACAATAAAACCGCCTCCGCCTTTACCGGAGCAATCACCTGTTTGTAATGCCAAAGCCCCGTAGAGGCAGCCCCATCCGGCCGAAGCAGTCCATCCATACAGAAGTTTAAGTTGTTTGGCTCGTCCCCAAAATCGCCGCCATACTGCCACGTCCTCCTTTTGCTTACGTCCATCTTCTCAATTCCATGATCGTACCACTCCCAGATAAAGCCTCCCTGGAGCCTATCGTATCTTCGGAATAATGCCTGGTACTCCTCCAAATTCCCAGGTCCGTTTCCCATGGCATGTCCGTACTCACACAGAATATGGGGCTTTCCATGGCCGTCGTTTCCCTCTCCAATCTGCAAAAGCCCCTCAAGCCTGGTATACATCGTGGAATAAACATCGGTAAGATCTGCCCCTGAATCACTCTCATAGTGAATCAGCCGCGAAGTATCTAAACTGCGTATGGCTTCTGCCGACGCGTTAAAATTCTTTCCCACCGAAGATTCATTTCCAAGGGACCACATCAGAATACAGGGATGGTTTTGGTGCTCCTTCACCATGCGCACAGCTCGGTCAATATAGGCGTTCCTCCAGCTTTCCTCATTATTCAGCCACTCGTATCTCTCGATCCATTCAAACCCATGGGTTTCTAAGTCCGCTTCATCAATGACATAAAAACCATATATATCGCACAGCCTGTAAAAATAGGGCATCTTCGGATAGTGTGCGCAGCGGATTGCATTTATATTATATCGCTTCATCATGCGCAAATGCTCCTCCACCGTTTCTTGGCTGACAACCGCGCCGCCCCTTGGACTAAAATCGTGCATATTGACTCCGTTAATCAGAATAGGCACACCGTTTACAAGAAAATTGGAGCCTCTCACCTCCACTCTCCTGAACCCTGTAAGCACCTGGGCCTCATCTAAGATCTCCTTAGAGCCCTCCTTTTTGTATAACGTAAGCCTTACCCTATAAAGGGCCGGAATCTCCGCACTCCAGGGACGAACCCTTCCTACATTTGTCCTGATTTCTCCACATCCACAGCTTAGCTTCTCCATACCTGCGGCAATCTCGACACCCTCTGCATCTTCAAGCCGCCACTTGGCCTCCTTCGCCTCCTTTGCCGCAGTAATCTTCTGAATCAAAATCCCTTCCCTGTAACTGTCGTCAAGCCCTGCCTCCACTACATAATCCTCGATTCCCGTCTTTGGTCTGGCAATCAGCGTCACGTCCCTGTAAATCCCGCCATACCACCACATATCCTGACACTCAAGATAGGTTCCGTCAGACCATTTATATACCCGAACCGTAATCTGATTCTCACCAGGCCAAATGAAATCTGTGACATTGAATTCCGATGAAAGACGGCTCCCCTTGGTATAGCCCACATGATGTCCGTTTACCCATACGTCAAAGGCGCTGCCTGCCCCCTCAAATCTCAGTATCTTACGCTTGTCTCTCCATTCCTCTGAAACCGTCACCCATCTTCTGTAAATCCCTGTCGGATTCTCGGAGGGCACAAAGGGAGGATTCACAGGAAACAGATACCAGACGTCCGTATAATGCATACTGCCGTATCCCTTCATCTCCCAACAGGAGGGCACCTCAATCCGCTCCCATCCGTCATCCTTAAAGTCCACAGCCGAAAAATTCTCAGGCGAATATTCCGGCGCCTTGATAAAAAGAAACTGCCAATTTCCGTTTAGGGAAATGCTGTTTTCATACTTCCATTCTCTCTTAAAATCTGTGTGGGGCGTACATCTTCCTATCTGTAAAAGCTGCTCGTCCTCCCAACGCTTCTTCACTCTTGCCACGTGTATACTCCTCCTGTTTTTCCCTTTGTTTTCTGAAAATATTATATCATAATTCCCCATTTTTGTGAAAACTTAAACTTTCATTGTGCATCATTTTCCTCTGTGATATAATGATTGAAAATGTACTGCTCACAAAGGTATCCTTGCAAATAGGGTATACTGCGTGAAAAGGCGCACAGCTTCCGAATAGATTATAGGGTAGGGATATCTTACCCTTTTTGAACTGTACCTACAGTTTCTCTGAACCTGACGTCTTTATGCGTCAGGTCTTTTTTATATGCGCAGGCTCGTGCAGAGGAAGTAAGCCGCTGAGGCGGCGCACGAGCCGCGCGGCGAGTAGGGAGCAAGTCTTCCCTACTCGATTCATCCAAGAACTGGCGTCCCAGAAACCATTTTCAAAAGGAGTGATTTATGCAGAAATATACAGACGATAACAAGAATATGCCAAAGCCCTCCTCACTGTACCGTCTCATTGACAGACTGAAGGAAAAACGCACGCTAACCAAAGACCAGTGGGTCCAGCTCATTTCCGGCCGCACCCCCGAACTTGCCGAATATCTATTCTCTCTGGCAAGGGAGGAACGACACCTTCATTACGGTCATGATGTCTATATACGAGGACTGATTGAATTCACCAATTACTGCAAAAACGACTGCCTCTACTGCGGGATACGAAAAAGCAACCGGCACGCCGCCCGATACCGGCTCTCAGAAGATGACATTCTCTTCTGCTGCCGCATGGGATATGAACTGGGTTTCCGCACCTTCGTCCTCCAGGGCGGCGAGGATGCTTACTACACGGATGATAAAATGCTCCATCTCATCCGCTCAATAAAGAAGCTGTATCCTGACTGTGCCCTTACCCTGTCAATCGGTGAGAAATCCTACGACAGTTACAAAAAATACTTTGAAGCCGGAGCTGATCGCTATCTTCTGCGTCACGAGACCTTCGACTCTCTGCACTATTCCAGGCTTCACCCGCCTTCCCTCACCGCTTTTGCAAGACAGGAGTGTCTGTGGAGTTTAAAAGAAATAGGCTACCAGGTAGGAACCGGCTTCATGGTTGGCTCTCCATACCAGACAGCCGAGCATCTGGCAGAAGATATGCTGTTTATCCGCAAGCTGAATCCCCAGATGGTGGGAATCGGACCATTTATCGTACACCATGACACACCCTTTGCGAATCAGACCTCCGGTACACTGGAGCTGACCTTGTTTATGTTGGGGCTTTTAAGGCTTATGCTTCCCAAGGTGCTGCTTCCTGCCACAACTGCTCTTGGAACCATCGACCCTAATGGGCGAAAGCTTGGGATTCTCTCCGGAGCAAACGTTGTAATGCCGAACCTGTCGCCCGCCCACGTCCGCAAGGATTACTCCCTGTATGACAATAAACTCTGTACAGGAATGGAGGCGGCCGAAGCCAGGCAATCTCTGGAAAGACTCATGGAGTCCATCGGATACCAAATTGTTACTGCACGAGGCGATTCCTTAAACCTGCCGTCCGGACATCCTGACGACAGTAAATATAGACCTTGTTGAAGCAAACAAACTCTACGTGACAGCTTCATGGGGCTGCCACACCACAAAATAAAAGGAGAAAACCATTATGTATGACGTTAATTCCAAAAAACCTGAAGACTTTATTAATCACGAGGAGATTATAAATACCCTCGCCTACGCTGACGAAAACAAGAACAATTCTAAGCTTATTGAAGCCCTGATTGAAAAAGCTGCCCTTCGCAAAGGTTTATCCCACAGAGAGGCCTCCCTCCTCCTTGCCTGCGAAGATGCGGAAATGAACCAGAAAATTTTCCGACTGGCAGAGCAGATTAAGAAGGACTTCTACGGCAACCGCATCGTACTCTTTGCGCCCCTGTACCTGTCCAACTACTGCATCAACGGCTGTACCTACTGTCCATACCACATGAAGAACAAGCACATTGCCAGAAAAAAACTGACCCAGGAGGAAATCCGACGGGAGGTCATTGCCCTGCAGGATATGGGACACAAACGGCTCGCACTGGAGGCAGGCGAAGATCCGGTTCACAACACCATGGACTATTACCTGGACTGTATCAATACCATTTACAGCATCAAACATAAAAACGGAGCCATCCGCCGTGTCAACATCAACATTGCTGCAACCACGGTTGACAACTACCGTCTGCTTAAGGAGGCCGGAATCGGCACCTATATTCTATTCCAGGAAACCTACCATAAGGAGAGCTATCTTGAGCTTCACCCCACTGGACCAAAGCATGACTATGACTACCATACCACAGCCATGGACCGTGCTATGGAAGGCGGAATCGATGACGTAGGCGTCGGTGTGCTCTTTGGACTGGATAAATACCGTTATGAATTTGCCGGCCTTTTGATGCACGCAGAGCACTTAGAGGCTGCCTTCGGAGTGGGGCCTCATACCATCAGTGTCCCAAGACTTCGCAACGCAGACGATATCGACGCAGACTCATTCACAAATGGCATTGATGACGATACATTTGCCAAGATTGTCGCCTGTATCAGAATTGCAGTTCCTTACACCGGCATGATTATTTCCACCCGTGAGAGTCAAAAGACCCGCGAACGCGTCCTTCATCTGGGCATTTCCCAGATTAGCGGCGGCTCAAAGACCAGCGTGGGCGGCTATTGTGAGCCTGAGCCTGAGGATGCCAAGTCTGAGCAGTTTGACGTAATCGACAATCGTACCCTGGATGAAGTTGTACGATGGCTGATGGAGATGGACTATCTTCCAAGCTTCTGCACCGCATGTTATCGGGAGGGAAGAACCGGAGACCGTTTCATGTCTCTGTGTAAGAGCGGGCAGATTCAGAACTGCTGCCATCCCAACGCACTGATGACTTTGGAGGAATATCTGATGGACTACGCTTCCGAAGCCACCAAGGCTATTGGAGACAAATTGATTGATAAAGAGGTCTTAAACGTACCGAATGAAAAAGCGCGGGCAGTTGTACTTGAGAATCTGAAGCTGATTCGTGAGAATAACCGAAGAGATTTCCGTTTTTAAGGTTCTAAATATAATAAAGTAAAGGAGAATTTGCATCATGAGTTTAAACAATACACCCTCCAGCGAACGTATACACATCGGCATTTTCGGAAAACGAAACGCCGGAAAATCAAGTCTCATTAACGCACTGACTGGACAGAACCTTGCCATTGTCTCCAACGTGAAAGGAACTACCACCGACCCTGTACCCAAGGCCATGGAGCTTCTGCCCCTTGGTCCTGTGGTCATGATTGATACTCCTGGCCTTGACGATGACGGAAAACTTGGCCCTCTTAGAATCCAAAAAGCGTACCAGATACTAAATAAGACGGACATCGCAGTTCTGGTGGTGGACGGTACGGTTGGCATGACGAAAGAGGATGAAGCAATCCTTGAAAAAATAAAGGATAAATCCATCTCCTGCGTCATTGTTATGAACAAAGCTGACCTAAAGGAGCACGTATCCACTGTCTCTCCCTCTGTCGATGCCGCCATTCCCGTGATTTGGGTCAGCGCAGCAGACTATACAAACATATCAGAACTAAAGGATTTGCTTGCCTCTCTTGCACCCGCCGAAGACGCAAAACACCGGCTTGTAGGCGACCTGCTTCATCCCTTGGACCTGGTCGTCCTTGTCATTCCCATTGACAAGGCGGCGCCTAAGGGACGCCTGATTCTGCCGCAGCAGCAGACCATTCGGGATATCCTGGAATCTGGGGCTGTTTCCGTTGTAACAGGAAATAATAAGCTTAAGGAAACCCTTGCCTCCCTTGGCAGGAAGCCCTCCCTTGTCATTACAGACAGCCAGGCCTTTGAACAGGTGGCCGCCGATGTGCCAGAAGATATTCCTCTGACTTCATTTTCCATACTTTTCGCAAGATATAAGGGGAATCTTGAGACGGTTGTAAACGGCGCAAAAGCTCTTTATTCCTTAAATGACGGGGATCGTGTGCTAATCTCTGAAGGCTGTACTCACCACAGACAATGCGGCGATATCGGAACGCAGAAGCTTCCGGCATGGATACAGAAGCACACAGGAAAAGAGCTGCATTTTGAATTCACCAGCGGAACGGAATTTCCGGCTGACTTAGGGAAATATCAGTTAATTATACACTGCGGCGGCTGCACGCTGAATGAACGTGAGATGAAGTACCGTCTGAAATGTGCCGGCGACGCCAGCGTGCCGATAACAAATTACGGGACAGTCATTGCCTATATGAAGAATATTCTTGAAAGAAGCGTCGCCATCTTTTGAATCTGATACTTGACTTGATTTTATTACCGGAACGTAGTACAATATTTCCATTAAATAATCCATTATCTGGGAGGTAACATTGCGTGGAAAAAGGTATCACGACTGGAACAGGAAATGCTGTCGGACAGGCAGCTTTCGATTTAAACCCTTTAACGGGGCTGCATTATATGCGAAGCTTTATGCAGGCAGCGAGGATTTATTTAGAAAATGTCCAGCCAGGCGCGTATGCCATGGCAGCAATCGATATTGAGCATTTTCGGATGATCAATACGTTTTGCGGCAGAGATAAGGGGGACGAGCTCCTTATTTTTATCTCAAATTGTCTGAAACGGAATATCAAGCAGTACGGCGGCGTCGCCGGACATTTTAACGGAGATGATTTCTGTATCATCATGCCTTTTCAGTTGGAGATTTTTCGGGCGCTATGGGATGAGATTGCGGTCAACATGGGACAGTTGAATGGTATTGCTCACTCTCTGCCTGCAATTGGTATCTATACATTGGACGACCTTATGCTTGAGCCGGAGATTATGTATGACAGAGCAACCATGGCCCTTTCTTATGCACTGGGAAGCCATATGAATCGAATTCGCATCTATGACCCCAATATGGAGAATTCACTGGAAAGAGAATGGCAGGTACTTTCAGACGTAAAGGCGGCTCTTGAAAATGATGAATTTACTTTCTACGCACAGCCTCAGTATGACATTACCACCAGAAAGATTGTAGGTGCGGAAGCCCTTGTGCGCTGGATTCATTACGGCAAACTCATATCCCCTGGGGTATTCATTCCCGTACTGGAAAAAAACGGCTCCATCACCCCTCTCGACCAGGTGGTGTGGACAAAGGTGGTGGAATGGCTAAAAAGTTGGATTACAAAAGGCTACCATCCCGTTCCGATTTCTATCAATATATCAAGACTGGATATTTTGACTATTGATGTGCCGAACTTTCTAATTAATCTGACCGATACCTACCAGGTACCAAGGAAATATCTCAAATGTGAGATCACAGAAAGCGCTTACGCAGAGGACGGCCAAAGGGTTATTGATACCGTAAAACGGCTGCAGGCAGCCGGATTTCAGCTTATGATGGATGATTTTGGAAGCGGTTATTCTTCTTTGAATACCCTTAAGAGTATGGATGTGGACGTTCTTAAGATTGATATGTGTTTTCTTGAAATGAGCGCCGAGGAGGAACAGAAAGGAATCGGAATTCTGGAGTCTGTGGTGAACATGGCAAGGCTTCTTGGCATACCCATTGTTTTAGAGGGCGTGGAGAACCAACACCATGAAAATTTTATGCGGAACATGGGCTGCCGCTACGCCCAGGGCTATTACTATTTCAAGCCTCTGCCCATCAATCAACTGGAAAACCTGCTGGCAGATGAGCGGAACCTGGATTTTGGCGGCATGTGCGTCAAACAGGTAGAAGCTCTCCATACAAGAGAATTCATAGACGGCAATCTGTTCACAGATACCATGGTCAACAATATTCTGGGAGCCGCGGCATTTTATGATATATATGAGAACCAAATCCAGATTACTCGTGTCAACGAGCAATATTTCCAGCTTGTAGGCGTGGGAACCAACGACCCTGAGAACTATAACAAAAAACTCTGGGATCACGTTAGAGACGACGACAGACCTAAGTTGTTCTCCCTTTTCGAGCAGGCATACGACAAACGGCCCGGCTGTGCCGACGGGTATATCCATCTACTGCGGCTGGACGGCAAAGTGCTGTGGGTGTACATGAAGATATTTTTCCTTCGGGAAAAGAACGGACACAAGATGTTCTACTGCTCTCTTGTGGATGTTACCTCTTTTCGGGAAAAGGAAGAAATAAAATGGGATATCGGCCACACAGCAGGAGAATTCACAGAACAGGAGCAGGACAAGCTGGAGCGCTATTATGGCAACATTCCCTGCGGATATGGCCTTGCCAAGATTATTCTTGACCCTTCCGGCGCCCCGAATGATTATGAGATTATCTATATTAACCATGAGATGGCTAAGACCTGCGGCGGTGATATCAAATTGCTGCGTCATCTGATTATGAAAGCCTTTAAAGACGACCAGAAGGATTTGTTTACCAAAGCGTATCAGGCTGCATATAGGGGAGAAACTCTAACCCATTACGCATACAGCTCTATTTCCAGTCACTATCTCCAGCTCACGCTCTATCAGCATGAGTATGGATATGTGGCCTGCCTGATGCGGGATGTCACCCATATGCAGATTCATGAGGGCGCGTTAAACAGTATGGTTCTTGCCTACCGGGAAGTCTATTTCCTCCATCTTCGAGACAACTACTGCCGAATGATTTATCCCGATGCCAACGGCCTGATGGAACGCGGGAATTATGCGGCAGTTGTAAACCGTCACTTTGGAACAGGAAAGATTCTAAAATATGATGAAGATAATGTCCGCAAATTTCTGTCTCTGGACAATTTAAGAACTGTACTTAAAACCCAGGATTCCACAGAGTACCGCTATCGCAGAAGCGCAAAGGACTATGGCATTGAGGACGAATGGTGCCTCACCAGCGTCACCATCAGTGAGCGTGAACGGGGCATTCCCAAAACTGCTGTCATCACCATCCGAAGTATTGACAATATTATCAAAGACGAGGAGGAAAAGCGCCATTTGCGTATGGCACAGTCTCTCGCCAATATGTCGGACGGTTTCTTTATCTATCGTGCCATAGACGATGAGCGAATCCTGTATGCAAATCCGGCTATTATGACGATATTTGGCTGTAATACCATGGATGAATTCATGACGCTGGTAAATGGCTCGTTTAAAGGATTGGTTCATCCTGATGACCTTAACCGAGTGGAATGGGAGATTCAAAACCAGATTCATCACTCTGAAGGAAATATGGATTATGTCCAATACCGGATTATCAGAAAAGACGGAGAGGTTCGCTGGCTGGATGACTGCGGCCATCTTGAAAATTCTGAATGGGGAGAAGAACACAGGCTGTTCTATGTATTTGTCAAGGATATTACAGACCAGATTACAGATATCCAGAAGGAAAAACTTTTGAACTCTAATCAGTTTTATCAGAAATCTTAATGATAAAGGGGGGGCGGTTCACTTCATATAACTATGCCCCCCCCCCCCCCCTAAGGAATCAATCACACTTCCAAACCTTTCCTCCGTCACACTTTTCCAAGGCAGGACACTCCCCCTGTACATAAGAATACACTTCTGTCTCTGACGTACGACTAATTGCCTCATCAAGCCGTAAAAGCATCTTCTCCTTATCCTTGGGAAGCTTCCCCCTCACCCGAAATCTGATAAAATCATGGAAGCCGTCGTACAAAATCTCTGTATCCAGAAGCTCAAGCAGGCAGCGTTCCTCTTCAAGATTCTCAAGCTCTGAGGACGGAATGAAGCTGCCCTCCAGAATATTCTGGTACAGCGGCACCTCTTTATGCAGAAACATGGAAAAATTCACCACATGGGCAGGCTGGGTCTGATTTAGGAATTCTGCCAATGCCCTGGCATTCTCCTTCCCTCTGCCTTTCCCCGCCACACCCGTCATAATATGAGCGTCAAAAATCATACCAGCTTTTTTAAGACGCTTAATTGCCTCGTAGGCCTGCGCCTGATTGTGATCCTTCTCCATGAATATGAGCACGTCGTCAAGCCCGCTCTCAATCCCCAGATAGAGATGCCGCACTCCCAAGCGACTAAAAGTATGAAGCTCATCATCCGACCTTCTCAAAATACTGGTCACGGTTGCATCCATATTGATTTCTTCACATTCTGGAAAATATTGCTGAACCATCTCAAGAATCTGCAAAAGCCGTTCGTTTTTCTGGGCAAATGCATTCCCGTCTCCCAGAAAAACCCGCTTCGGACTTCCTCCTACCCTCTTGACACGCGCCAGTTCCTCCTCAACCTGGGTAAGAGGCAGCTCTCGGTATTTTAAGTGCCGAAACAGATTGCAGAATTTACAACGATTGTAGGAACAACCTACCATGATTGGCAGCATAAATGAAGCTCGTTCCATAGGAGCCCGACAGATTTGTCCTTCGTATTCCATAATTCTCACCTTTCTTTAAAAGGACGGTTTCCCCGCCCACAACTCACTTTTGAGAAATACATATTCTTTCTCTGAGGACATTTCCTCCTCAAACTGATATCCCAGACGGTCAAAGCCGCGAACCTCTCCTACATCCACAATCCCCTCTTCCGCCATAAACCTTACCATCTCTCCCCTGGCCATCTTCGCCTGCGTCCCCTTTTGTATCACCTTCCCCTTTTTCCATTCCCCAAATATGCAAGTAATGTAAATATCCTCCGGTTTAAGATACTTTTCGATACATCTGGAATATTCTTTTGACGCAAGGTTTAAGATGATTCTGTCTCCTTCGCTCACCTCCTGATACAGCCTGTGTCCCCAGAATTCATACAGATTCTTAAATCCATTTACATGTGCTTTGGCCTGCATCTCCAACCGATACGCAATGACTCCGTCCAGAGGCTTCAGAACTCCATAGAAGCCTGAGAGGATTCGCAGATGCTCCTGCACATAATCCCATTCTTTTTTGGTAAATACTTTTGGCGCCATGTATTGATACTGGATTCCCTCATAGGACAGAAGCGCAGGAGTCAGTCTCCTGTTAAGGTTCATTTCCTGAAGCCGGCGGTAATTCAATTCTGCAATCTTATCATTACACTTCCACAGGTTCCTGGCTTCTTCCAAAGACAAGGTGCGAAGCCAGTCCTTAAGTACCTCCGCTTCCTTAAGGAAGACTGGAGGGACTGGCTGCGGGAACGTATCTGTGTCAGTATTCATTTTCTTTGCCGGAGAAATGATGATTCTCATAGTCCACTCCCTCTTTTGCCCTTAATCTTCCTCATAAATAAAAATTTCCTCAATGCTCATTCCAAAATACCTGGCAATCTTAAATGCCAGCCCGATTGACGGATTATACCTGCCATTCTCCAGCGAGCCTATGGTCTGGCGTGACACCTCAAGCGCCAGGGCCAGCTCCTCCTGCCGGATTCCCCGCTGCCTGCGCAGCTCCTCCAAACGATTCTTCATATATTATTCTCATCCCAAAAATAACTGATTCTTCTTTCTCTCTCTACACGTTTTCTTCAGCTTCTGCGCTCCTGCAGCGACCAGTACCTTGCTGATACTGCGGTTCTTCTGGGGACAGACAGCGATACAGCGCATACACGTGATACATTTATCATGCTCCGTACTCATAGGCATATCCGTTGGGATCGCACCCATGGGACATGCCTCGGCGCATACTCCGCACTTTGTACAGGATTTGCCTGACCTTGGCTTCATAGGTACACCGCTAAAGGAGCGATATGGCCTGTTTCCCGGAACCGCAGGCGTATCTCTAAGACTTCCATTTTGGATTCCTCTCTTAATCTTGTCCGTAAAATCTACTAACTCCCTTCTGTCCTCCTCGTCCGGACGGCCTGCGGCAAACTGATGCATAATCGAATGCTCCGCCACAGCCGCTATCGCCGCAACCGGACAAAAGCCGGCTTCTATGAGAACGTCATTGAGCTCTAGCATCGTATCATCATATGCCCGGTTTCCATACACTGTAACCGGAACTGCCTTCGCCTTATTTCCTTTCATCTCCTTCAATCTCTCTGCCACTATATCGGGAATCCTTCCCCCATAGGAGGGCACCGCCACAATACAGACATCCTCCTCTCCAAATGTAAATGCCTTGAAATCCAGAAACCTGTCTGTCAAGTCTATCAATGAACTTTCCCAACGAAATCTGTCCGCAATAATATCCGCAACCTTCTTCGTTCCCCCTGTAGGGCTGAATACGATTTCATATAATTTCATAATATTATCCTCCCCAATATCTATTCCCACTAAACTGTGAGCATTTCACACCCACATCCCGTCTGCTTTTGAAACTCCTTTGCAACCAAATCCAAGATCTCCGGCTCTAAAGACCTGCGCACCTTCACCTGTACCGTCTTTCTCTCAGGAAGATAGGACGGATTCTTCACAGGCGTAATCCCGCGCTTCATACACAACACCTGGATATTTTTAAATAATGTATTCTGGTTTACCTTGTCTGCAATACGAATCCGCCACCCAGTCTGATTCGCAAGGGTCTGTATGACCTTCTGATACCGTCTCCCTATCATGGGGGAAATGAAACTAAGCTCCAAATATTTTCCCTTAGAATCCTGCTTTAAACTCTTCTTATCTGGTCTGTGAGATAAGCTTGCGAACGCCAAGTCAATCTGTAAAAAAGCCTGATTCTGCTCAACCACTTTCACTGAAACATCCTCAGGTACAAACAGATATGTTTCTCTTATATTCTCATCATCCAAATATACCCCCACACCTGCATTTCCATGAACCAGCGGATTCCATCCCGTCTCTGCACGTCCGTTAATCAGAAGCCTCCATCCCGTCTCTGCCTCAAAACGCCTTGACGCCTCCCTGTCAGCTTTCTTGTTATCCTTCCCTGAGAGTGTGATGGAATAACATTTTCTATCCTGAAAATAAGAAGTCTTCAAAAGCCTCTCTCCAAAAAGCAGTGAAAGCAAAATTCCCGCCGCACTGTGGTTCGTGGCTGGATTGATTCGTATATTCCAACCGGTTTCCGAAGCGAAAATTCTGGCCTTTTCCTGAAAATTCTCCATATCCTGGCTGTCCGGATAGTCAAATTGCAGCAATGCCTCTTTCCGGTCAAAATGATAGCCGATCTTCCTATAAGGATACTCCTGAAATATATTCAGAATCTTAAGCTCTAATTCCTGCATTGTCAGTTCCTTCGGCGCAAGAGCCTCTGCTACCGCTTCCCGTGTATTGGCTTCAAATAAGAACAGTCTGCGTACATTGGCAGAAAAATAGTTACTGTGCCGGAAAATATCCTGCATTCTCGCAAGGGCGGCTTCATCAGAATCACACGCCCTGCCATACCAAATCCAGGCAATCTGGGATATGGACAATGCTTTTCCCAAATAGTGCTCCTGCCAGTAATCCCACAACAATTTTTCATCCTCCGGCATAAATTCCCGTTCCATCTGCATGGTATAAACCGGATAAAACGCCGTCTGTTTGCGTTTCCTGCGAAGCTCAATCCTATACTCCTGACCGCACTCCGGCAAATAGACCTGCCGGCGGTAATCCTCGGCCGCCAGTTCATTTCCCAGTTCTTCAATTGCCTCCCTGTTCCCATGAACTAAGAAGATCCGCCGTGAAGACAGTCTTTCCAGAAGCGACATAATCTCCGACTTATCCCCATGGGCAGACAGCCCCACCTGCTCGATACGGCATTTCACGGGAACAGTCCTGCCGCCTATCGTCAGGCTTCCCCCCTCCGGTGATTCCAACAGCTTCAAAAGCTGCCGTCCTGGAGACTCCTCGTCCTGATATCCTGTAATAATGATGCTTGCATCTTTCGAGGACGCCAAAAGCTTTGCATACTGGGCGCTGGGTCCCCCCGTCAGCATACCGGAGCTGGATATTATAACCACAGGCTCTGTTTTGGCCAGCAGTTCCTCCCGCTCCTGGGTATTGGCCACCGGCCGGATTTCCTTTGTATAGAAGGGCTCGTTTCCATTAAAAATACGTTTTCCTAATGCATTTTTCAAATAAATGGGGTTCCTGACATACATCTGATTAATGTCCCGAACCATGCCGTCCACAAACACATGCACAGCCGGAAGCTCTTGATTCAGAAATGCCATACGCAGAATCAAGAGGACCTCCTGCGCCCTCCCCAGGGCAAATGTGGGAATCAGAATCTTTTTCTTCTGCAAAATACATTCCCTGACCAACTCCACCAGACGCTTTTCCTCCACCATCCGGTTGGCATGGAGACGGTTCCCATAGGTCGTCTCCACAATGGCAACATCCGGACGAAGCTTGGGAATCCGAATGCCTTCAATGGTACGCTGTGAAAATGCAGAGAAATCACCAGAGTAGAACAGGCTTCCGTCCTCCGTAACCAGATATATGCATGCCGCCCCCGCAATATGTCCCGCGGGATAGAATGTTAGGGTAAACCTGTCAAATATGGGAAAGGGCGTCTGATAACCTATGGGATGAATCCGCCCCAACATGGCCAGCACATCTTGCTCTGAATAGTGAGGAATCTCGTCCTCCCGATACTTCATAATCTTTAAGCTGTCATATAACAATACCCTGGTAAGGTCCTCTGTCATGGCAGTCATGTAAATACGGGCAGAAGGATACGCCTTACTGATAATTGGAAGTGTTCCGATATGGTCCATATGGGCGTGGCTCACGATAATTGCATCCACGCCGCCCCTTTCCTGTATTGTCCGAAAATCTGGAATCGGGTCCTTAAATACAGACTGGCGGATGCCGGAATCCAAAAGGATTCCCCTGCCTGCAATTCTGATGTAGATACAACTGCCGCCAATCTCCATGGCGCCGCCGAGAAAATGTAGATTCATGTAATTTCATTCCTTATCTTAATAAAAGTTCTATATTCAGTTTAACCAGCACCTCCCCGAAAATCAATCCCTTTTTTGGATAAATAACAGATTGCTAAATGTCATTGTTTACATTCAGAACCTCATATATTATTGCAGTTCGCAATATTTTTATAATTTTATCCCATATGCTTATTGCTTTTCCCGCTTTTATGCAATATGATAATAATTAGTAAATAAAGTTCTAAAATATTTACAACAGAACAGGAGGAATAATAATTATGGCGAATATCTTAATTACCGGAGGCGCCGGTTATATTGGCAGCCACACAGCTTTAGAGTTACTGAATAAGGGGTATGAGGTAACTGTATATGACAATCTTTCCAACTCTTCCAAGGAATCATTAAAAAGAGTTGAGGAGCTAACCGGAAAGAAGGTCACCTTCTACGAAGGCGATGTGTGTGATGCAGACAATCTTAGGACATTGTTTGGAAAAGAGTCCATCGATGCAGTTATTCACTGTGCTGCATTGAAGGCTGTTGGTGAATCTGTCCAGAAGCCCCTTGAATATTACCGCAATAACATTACTGGCACATTGACACTGATGGATGTGATGAGAGAAGCTGGCGTAAAGCGGATTGTATTCAGTTCTTCCGCTACTGTTTACGGAAATCCTGAGCTAATACCAATCACAGAGGACTGCCCCAAGGGTCAGTGCACCAATCCTTATGGATGGACAAAGTCTATGATGGAGCAGATTATGACCGATTTGCAGAAATCAGATCCAGAATGGAACGTTATCCTGCTTCGCTACTTTAACCCAGTGGGCGCCCACAAGAGCGGACGTATCGGAGAGGACCCAAAGGGCATCCCCAACAATCTCATGCCATATATTTCCCAGGTTGCCGTTGGCAAGCTTGATAAACTCGGTGTATTCGGTGACGACTACGATACTCCGGACGGCACAGGCGTACGCGACTATATTCATGTTGTGGACCTTGCTGTTGGACACGTGAAGGCCATTGACTATATCATGACCAATCCTGGACTGGATGTGATTAACTTAGGAACAGGGACAGGCTATTCTGTTCTGGATATGGTAAAGGCATTCGGGAAGGCTTGCGGCAAGGAGATTCCTTATGAGATTAAGCCGAGAAGAGAAGGAGATATTGCTATGTGCTATGCCGAGCCAGCTAAGGCTTTGAAGGTGCTTGGATGGAAGGCAGAACGAGGACTGGATGAGATGTGCGAAGATACGTGGAGATGGCAGTCTCAGAATCCCAATGGATATCGGTAGGAACGATTTATAGCGTTAAAGAGGGAGGCGCTGTCGGGCAATGGAGTATTTACCGACAGCGTCTCTATAACCCTTTCTCCCACTGAAGCACATCCCTTACAACTATATTTTCCCATCCCTCTAAAGGATACATGTCAATAGCCTTCCATCTGGTATCGCTGTAATGATAGTCTGGATACAATGCTATTTTCTTACATTCTGAATATTTCAGCACATCACACAAACCACTCCTGATGCCTATAAACGTACCTGCATACTCTGCAGCAGACTGTAACTGGCAGATGGCTGGACTGATTCTTAAAGTTCCCTCCAATGCCTGTTCCGTTCCGACTACATTTGTAAAGCACTGATATCCCTTGTCTTTGTAATGTCTTACAATCTGTCCCCACAAGCTCTTTGGCAATGTTGGAACCGATTTTGCATAAGGTGAGAGAATCACGGCTTTCCCTTTAGAAATGTCCTGTAAGCCAGAATATGGCTTTAACCTCTCTGCTCTTGGCCGCACAGGTTCTATGTTGGCTGGAAGCCCAAATACGCCGCAGCAGTAAATCTGCTCCAGAGAAATACATTTCATATATAATGCTTTATGCAAATTAACCACATAAGGTCTGTCCTGATGGGCAATAAACGAATTTCTATCCTTGGTATAAATACAGGCTTGTACCAATTCGTCCATATTCTTCTGAGAAAAAGCCTCTATATAAACCTGCTTCTGATTAGACAAACTTTCTTTGTGCAGTCCTGAAATATCTGGCTGAAATAATTCTGCCACCTGTGCGCATACATTTCCAACAACTCCAATCACACATCTGCACACATTTCTTTTTTCTAAAAAATACGGCAAATAGGACATAGCTAAAAAAATGTCCCCCAATGCTGCAAACGGACATAACACCTTAAAACAGTCCGGATATTTCCCTTCCAGATGCTGTTTAAGCAAAATACCTTCTTTCACTCGTTCCTGCCTGCGCATGATTGTATCCTCTGACAGCGAATACTCTGCATAGCTATTGTAATCTACCAGTTTATATACTTCGCCTTGATACCCAATTTTTCTTAACTGTTCCTTCATTGCCTCAAAAGCCCTCGCCGCTATACATACGACCGTATGTTCCTGGGGCTCGTAAAGAATCATCTTTGGCGGCGCAATAGGGATTCCATAGCATGTGCTTCCCTGCTTTTCTGCATTATTATCCAATACCGCCCTGACCATATAGCCTTTCTTCAAAATCAGGCTAGCCAACTCCTCTGAAGCGTTGCAATGTCCGAACAAGTATATTATTTTGTTTTGAATTGCATGGGTGCTTGTCAGCCTATCCAGATTTGATACCATCTCCTCATAATGAGCTCTATCCATATAATATCCCCGCCCTTTTCTTTATCACAATAGAAGCGCCCCAAAAGCTTCTTCCTCTGTCAACAGACCGCCTGATATATAATTACTCAAACTGCCGTACTGGATATGATCAGCCAGCAAATGTATACGGTCAGAGAATTCATACGTATAATACAGCTTTTCTATATTACAGTATTCTTCATATGAAATTTCCTGAATCTCTACATTGTACTTTTGCAGTATATCTGCTCTCGGTTTGGTAACAAGAAACAGAGAACTTTTCACATTTTGACGCGATGCAGTCTGGAAAAATTTTTCTCCTGTCCAAATCCCCTCCTTAAGTACGAACACACTGTCATATTCTCTTATATAGCATCTGAGCTTTTCTATCGTTTCTCTCTTATTATCCATATCTATTTCTTTCGCAAAATAAAGCAGAATTTTCATTCTAATTTTTTCCCCTCAGTATCTTCCTCGATTTTTCTATTCCGCAGTTAAACAGCAAGTCTATACTGCTCAGATATGGGATAAATTCCCCAAATTGCTGTGGATAGACCGGATGCTTGAACTCCTGCCAGATCACTTCGATTCCAGCCCTTTCATATGGATCGGATATAAAATAATCTTTTGCCCCTATACCGGATAAATAACGGCTGCATCCCAGCTCCTTCATAATACTTACAATTAATTCGTTACTCTTTCCTTCTGCCTTGAGGCTGCTTGCCATAACCATTTCAATCTGAATATCAAAAAGTTTCATTAACATCCTGATTGAACTCATATTAAAATCCACCATTTTCTCACAGGGTATAGAATATAAATCCATGATATATGGCAGAATTTCCTGATAGTATTCTGTCTTTCTATAATTTTCCTGTATAAGATTCAAATGATGAGTTCTCCACTCAGAATCCTGCCGCAGCATCACCTCGTTAATTGCCGCTCCATATACAGCCTTTTTTATACCGACGGAAATCCATTTTTCACCTTTTGACGTTTTAATCTTATCTCTTGACGTCCAAGCCCTGCTTCCCCTCACATACTGCACATTATCAAACACCACATACAACTCTGCCTTTAAAAGCCGGTCAAAGAAACCTAAATACGGCATAAAATCCGGCTGATGAATCACTACAATCTTATCCTGCATAATGCTTTCTATACCCTTCTATCACATGATAAATATTCTTCATTCCATTTAGTGAAAATGCCGCCAATGCCGCCATACTCATTCTCTTTATATTTATATTCCTGATATCTATGCTGTCTTGGCAAATATCCTTATAATATCCTGCGAACTTTGCCCCGCCATAGCCTGCTATGTATCTCGCATTTTCTATTTCATGTACCTCATTCGCTATAATAATACATGGAAGTCCCGATGCATTTGCCTCAAAACAAGTGACTCCCCCGCCTGTAATTGCCAAATCATATTCAAAAAATTTTTCTATCAGAGATGGTACTGCAGTATATACTTTAAATTCTGTACCTGCTTCCCTCTTCAATTCATCGCTATGTTGGAAATCTGGCCCTGTAACAATATCCGCTTTCAATCCCTTTTCTTTTAGTATTTTTACCACCTTGACCGTCACTCCGTATGTATCGCTTCCTCCCAGAGTGACCAGAATTTTATTCAGTGCAGTCCGACGCCTTCTATACCTTGCAATTTCCGGATTTAAAATCATATATTCTTTTCCTGAATAGATATGCCTTCCCCGCAGATTATGAAAAAGCATGGCACAGAAATGCAGATCCACATAATCAGCTCCCTCTCCACAGTCATCTATTGCAGCCAGAAGCACTCCCTCATTTTTCACATGCCGTGCTAATTCTACCCCTGTGGAAAACTTATCCGACAGCCAGACATCTGCCCCATGCTTGCGGATAATCGTCTTTTCCCAATTAGTTGTAATATCTGAATAATCAACGATTTCATAAATGACTGAAATACTTTCCAGTATTTGAACAGCCCTTTTATCATCATTTAGGACAATGACTGCGCCTTCACCTGCTGCGCCCAAATACTGCCTTATATTAAGGGCCCTGTAAAAATGTCCCATTCCTCTTTTGTGAGAGCACTCTATGCTAATTACGATCATCCGGAATCCGTCTTCCTTCCTCTTTGTACTACAGATTATAAATATCCGTCTTATATTTGTCTAAGTTTTGCCGTAAAAATTCGATTGTATGACTTAGTCCCGCTTCCAGAGAATACCGCACCTTCCAATCTGTCAGCCGCAAAATCTTCTCATTGCATCCAAGCAGCCTGTTCACCTCACTGTTTTCAGGACGAAGCCTCTCGGTATCACAGACAACTCTTGCTTTCGGATTGATCTGTCTAATTAGTTCTTCTGCAAGCTGTCCTATTGAAACCTCTCTCTGTGAAGCGATATTAATCTCCTCTCCAATTGTTTGACTGGATTCGTAGATGGATATAAAACCATTTACAGTATCCTTCACAAAATTAAAATCTCTTGTGGGAGTTAATGCTCCTAGCTTTATCTGCGTTTTTCCTGCAAGAAGCTGCGTAATAATCGTAGGAATGACCGCTCTCGCCGATTGTCTTGGCCCATAAGTGTTAAATGGCCTTACAATTGTCACCGGAAGCTTGAATGAACGGTAAAAACTTTCTGCAAGACGATCAGAGCCTATCTTCGTCGCGGAGTATGGCGACTGCCCCTGAAAGGGATGTTTTTCATCTATCGGTACATATTGTGCCGTACCATACACCTCTGACGTAGATGTAACAAGCACACGCTTTGTCTCCAGTTTTCTTGCTGACTGCAGTATATTTAATGTCCCCTTTATATTGGTGTCTACATATGTATCCGGAGAGTGATAGCTAAAAGGGATTCCTATCAAGGCTGCCAAATGAAAGACCGCGCTTATGCCTTTCATGGCCTCCTGCACTCCATTGGGATCGCGGATATCACCTTGAAAAATATCTACATTTCTCATAATATCTTTTGGAAGCGTATCAAGCCATCCCCAGTTGTTGAAGGAGTTATAAAATACAAACGCCTTAACCTGATACCCCTTTTTTACCAATTCCTCTGTCAAATGACTTCCGATAAACCCATCGGAGCCTGTTACCAGCACTTTCATCGCAGGCCACCCCCCTACTCTTTCCATCCATCATGTTTCTGTCTATTTAACATCTGACCAGCAGATTATAGAATCTTCCTCAATATCTCTGGCAGCCCTCCTTCCAATGACTGCCTCCCTATATTTAGGCGGTATTCCAAATCCCGGACGCTTGATATCTATATCATTCTCTGTTATAATACCACCCTCTTTTATACCTTTTGTACATACAATACTTTTTCTGTTATTCTTACGGTTCTTCACCTCATCACCCATTGGACGCTTAATTCCATCGCCCCGCATCTGTTCATAAAGCCTTATTTTATTTACCAGCGTTGTCATCTCATCCTTTGTGGCAGACAGTCTATGATCCGGTCCATCTGCATTTTTATCATATGTAAAATGCTTCTCTATCACCTTTGCCCCCATGACAGCCGCAAAAATACAAGAATCAACACCAAGCGTATGGTCTGAATAGCCTATTGTAAACTGCGGAAATTCTCTCTGCAATGTTCTGACTGACTCCAGATTTACATAAGATGGCTCTGTTGGATACAGACTTACAACATGCATAATAACTATATTTTTATTTCCTTCTTCTGTAATTGCATTGACCGCCTCTTTGATTTCCTCCAAAGTACACATTCCTGTGGATAACATAATTGGTTTCTGTAATCTGGCAACCGTTTTCAAAAACGGAATATTTACGGCATCATCTGCTCCAATCTTGTATAAATCCATATCAAGCTTTTCCAAAAGTTCTACATCTGTAATATGAGACGGGGTTGAAAAAATATCCAGTCCTTTTTCCTTCGCATACTGAAATAATTTTTGATGCATTTTCTCACTTAACTCATATTTTTTAAACAGTTCTGTCTGCGATATTATTCCGGTATTTTCCATATCAAATACCGCCTGTCTGCTGGTAATCGTATCGGCACGATAAGTCTGCAGTTTTACAGCATCCACACCACATTCCTTAGCCTGATCGATTAGTACAGCTCCCTTATCAAAATCAATAAAATTTCCGCCTATTTCAGCTACTATATATGTCCTATCACTATTATGAAACATAACATCCTCCTTATATGAACCATCTTACATTCTGAAATGCCTCGGCATACTTTACCCCTATTTTCAAACCATTATTTACAGCCTCATTTTTAAAATAAGAACACCATAACTCCCCTGTTCTCGCCATCTCTGACTCATATGCCTTAATTGCTCTCTCCTTAATATCCCACGTATCCGATATATCCACATAAAAGTTCTCATGAAAGTTTTGATCTGAAATATACCAATTACTTTTGTACATCAAAAGCCGGTTGACATGCCTTGCCACATGCAGCGTACATAACGCAAGATTTCTATGGTCGTGATGCACATCATGAGACCAATGGGTATAAATAAGCTCTATACAGTTTTCTTCGATAATTTTTAACAGCATGGCGTGCATATCTTCCCCATATTCCAAATAAAATGTAGGGATCTTCCCCTGCAAAAGCTGATATCCGATAATTCTGCTGGCATTTTGAGCCTCTTTTAATGCATCCTTGTCTCTCCTTAAAACATCTCCGTCAACGCTATTAAACCCTGAACTAGTGGCGATAAAACCTATTACCTTGTCGCCGTTTTTTACATGCTTCGCCAGCGCTCCCCCACATCCTAATTCTATGTCATCAAAATGTGCTCCGATTGCCAAAACATTCATTCTAAACATCTCCTATGCTAAATACGTGATTGTCTGTCTCGTTCATAATCATCACTCAATTCAATGGCTCGCTGGGTAGTTACATATGCTGCACATGCATGCTGCAGAATATAACAAGCCTTTTCATAATCCTCACCAGTGTCAACAGTCAAGCTTACATCCGGCCTGTTCTTTTCAGACGCAACCGATGATATTCCATGTTTATACTGCGTTAAATGGTCAAGTATATACTCGTCCGGATGTTCAAAATGTTTGGGCAGCCATGCGTTTTCAAAACTTTGCTGTAATACAGGATATGACATAATTTCCATCCCAACCCCAATGGGAAGTACTGAAAAATTTTCTGAAAAATCTAATTTTTCTTCCAGATGGAATGAAATCATCCTGTCAAGCTCATCTATATCAGGAAATGGATTATCCCCTGTCATCCTCACGATTGTATCAAACTGATATTTTGACGCACAATCGAAATACCGTTTCAATACATTCCTCTCATCTCCCCGAAAACAACATATGTTTTGTTCTCTGCAGAAGCTCTCCACCACATCATCCTGTTTTAAATTACTGGTGGCAATCACAATTTTCACCGGATGGTCAAGTCTGTCAAGTCTGTCTAATATATGATTCAGTAATGTTTTTCCCTCAAAATCCATTAATATTTTCCCCGGCAGTCTATGTGACCCCATTCTTGCCTGTATGATAATTCCTACCATTTTTATTTCCCTATCGTCTGATTTCTATTGATGTAATTCTTTATAATAATCTCCCTGCCATTTACAAAAGCACGTTCATCGTCTTGCGTTGCGCGGGGAAGATAACATTTCCTACACACTTCCATTTCTTTGAAGCTTCCCATTGCATGCAGTTTGCGAGCCCTATTCATCCTCTCCCCATGCCAGATATCATAGATGCTTTCATTATTTGCATCACCTAGAATATAATTACCCTCCTCATCATTAGAGCAAAGCAAAGCTTTTCCGTCAGACCCAATTACCAGGCGCTGGTATAACTGGGGACAAATAAAATCTTCATCATACACAATATCTTCATCTTTATCCAAATAATCAATCAAAGGATTAAATGCAACCAAATCCACATATGGTGCAAATGTATTATAATATTCTGATGGATTATCACGGATTGCAGGCCAGATTCCCTGCACCTTGATTACCGGCTTATTCCATTTATTTTTCTTTTTAATACTGTAAATATCTTTTATTTTTTTCAAGGTGTCTTCAAATTTTAAGGGTTTTCGGATATCCTCGTACTGCTTTCCAACGCCGTCTATAGATATAGTAATCCAATCCGCTCCAGCTTCTGCTGCCTGTATAAAATATTCTCTGTTAAGCTTTGCAGAATTCGTAAGAAAAGAGACCTCCCTGATTCCCTTATCTTTACAATAACGAATACACGATATAAAATCAGGGTGAAGCGTTGCCTCGCCTCTCAGGCTCAAACGGACAGCGGATACTTTCCCTGCCATCTCGTCTGCCAATTTCTGAAACAATTTTGTATCCATCAACTGTGTACAAACTTTCTTCTTGAATTCTTCTGTGATGGTATAACACATGGGACATTTCAGATTACAGAGTGAAGACAGCTCAATATCCACCAATATTGGATAATCTGACACATACTGCTGCCTTGGATATTTACTCCAATTTTCCCTATACTTTCTGTAATCTTCTTCCCAACCTTCTGCCCTATTAAATTCAAACTGCTCTATTCTCTCATCTGTATCCATGTCATAGTTGCCTTTATTGATTGGAATATATCCTCCGTTCATCTTGCATCCTCCACACACCGGAGCAGTCCTGCTTCTATTGTAATTTGCGGCTCCCACCCCCATGTCTCCTGAATTGAGCTTATATCTGCAATAACGTCATTTAATTCATTCCTTCTTACTTTATTTACAGAACTGACACTCTTTTTTGTCCCTGCTGCTTTTTGCACCTTCTCTATAATTTCACGAACTGAATAGGAGCCTCCTGAACCTATATTAAACAGATGATATCCCTTTGTTTTTTGTACAGACAATTCGATTGCCCTGCACACGTCGTCAATATATACATAATCTCTCTTTGGTTCCAAGTCTTGTACTGTAATCCTGTCTCTTTCTCCCAGAGCCTGACTTACAATAAGGGGAATTAAAAAACGTTCACTCTGTCGTGCTCCATAAACATTGAACAGACGCAGTACTGTAATATCCATGCCAAAATATTTACCGAAAAACTCACATATCTCCTCTGCCATATATTTTGACTTCGCATATGGATTATTGGGATGAACTGCCGCTGTTTCAGGTACTGGATTATATGTAGGCTGTCCATAAATATAAGCGCTGATATAGGTCATTCCAATCTTTTGGTTTTTACAAAAACTAACTGCATTCAGAGTCCCTATTCCATTCGTTTCAAAAAACTGTTCCGGGTTTTCCCAACTGTCTGGAATGAATGTTTTCCCTGCAAGATGAAGAACATGGCACACATTCTTTCCTTTCCATTTTCCCCAATTATCTTGCTTCGTTACATTCAGCTCGCCAGACGACGGAGCTATTACATCATAACCACATTCCTTCAAATATCTTGTGATATGGCTTCCAATAAAACCTTTTCCGCCCGTTATCAATATTTTTTTCATTTTCTCTCCTGCTACATATCCTGAATCGTATCTATCATCCTTCGCATTGCGCTAAGTTCTCCCATGTCCTGCCAACTTTTCGACATAACAGGATAAGCGCCGACCTTTCTTTTTTCTGCCAGCAATTTGTTCATCAAATCTGTCATATGAAACATCTGATTTTGCGGAATACTGTTTATTACAGACGGCTCCATAACGTAAATACCAGTACTCATATTGTAGTTTAAAGACGGCTTCTCTGATAATTTCAAGATTTTCCCGCCCTCCTCCAGTTCAATAACGCCATATGGTATCTGTACATGCTTTAACGATGTTACAACCGTAATTTCATTTTGATTTATCTGATGAAAACGCAGCAGCTCAAAATAATCAATGTCCAGCAGCACATCGCAATTACTGACAAAAAAAGTATGCTTTAGCTGCTCCTTCATTAACCGGATTCCCCCACATGTTCCGCAAAACTTATCTTCTTCCACATATTGAACCTGATACGGCTTTTCTTTTTCATCTAAATATGCCTTTATTAGATTTTTTTATAATTTAAAATAAGCCAAAAGTCTTTACATCCGTTTTTTCTGAAAGAATCTATAATTCTTTCTAAAATTGTGACAGGCCCTATTGGCATTAGTGGTTTTGGCAGAATATTCGTATATGGATACAGTCTTGTCCCTTTTCCTCCCGCCATTATGATAACCGGCACATTAATCTGTTCATACCTCCTCTGCTCAGGGGCAATCATATCTCTTAAAAATATAATATCTATTGGTATATTGTTATCATCTACAATGGGAATTGCTTCTAAATGAAGCTTTAGCATCATCTGTTTTGCTTTTTCGGCTTCCCCTTTCCTGACTATACGCGGATTCGTATTCATTAACTTATTGACGTCTTCTTCAAAAGAGCCGTTCCTCAATACCCATCTCCTTACATCGCCGTCCGTTATAATACCTGTCAGCCTTTGATTTCTGGTAACTAACAATATTTTTTCTCCGGCTTCATCCAATTTTTTGATACTCTCAGATATTGTAATGCCTTCTTCAACACAAATCTTTTGGAGATTATTCATTTTCTTATCACACCCTTAAAATGCTCATCAGTCAAGCAGCTTTTGTTTCACAAGATGATAGATCCGACAGTCGCCATTTCCAACTGCTATATTCCTGTTTCCAGCACAGCGCTCATATGTTTTTAAACTTACAAGCGCATTTATAAATCTGGTCAGCGGAACATGTTCTTCACTAAACCAGCAACGGCTTCTTCGTATTAAATCCGCCAAAAACTGTTCAGCAATGATATTCTCAATATCCTTTGGTGGTTTTAATCGGATACGCTGCAAATCTTCGTCTTTTCCATATACAACAAGGTCCTTACTCCGATTCCCCAAAAGATATAGCTTATTATCAGAAACCCTGCTTAAGTTCAAATAAACAGTCCCCTTATAGGGAATTGAACACTCACCGGATAATGCATCCACCGAAAGAGCCTCTAAAGTGATTGTATCTACTTTTACCGCAACATTGGCATTTGCTGGTATTAAATATAGCCATTCTCCCAAAACAGCCATATTCAAAAAAGAGTACTCTAAACCGCAAGGCTGAAGCTCTGGAACCTGAGCGGCAATATGACATTCTAAGTATTTCCCGGATTCCATTTCCCATTTTACTAACGTGTCGGTGCTTGCTTCATATAAATATACTTGACTTCCATCACACTCAACCAATGAAAAAGTACTCTTTTTGCTGCCAATCGCCTGCTCTTTAAAGCCTCCTGTTTCAAGATTGTAAATAATCAAAATATTCCGATTACAATGCAGATGGAATACAATCTGTGATTCACTCAATCGTTTTGCAAACCAGCAAAGATAAAACTGCGCATCCGGTGAAGTGGTATAATGACGGTACTTTTCATAAAAATATTCAAATAAATCTGTTTTAAACGTCACCTCTCCCGTGACAATGTCATAGATAATGATACAATCATAGCAGCATGGGATTAAAATAAGAGAGTTATTATATATAAAGCCTGACACAAACTTTTTTGCATATTTTATTTTGAGAAGGTCGTTATCATCTCTTGATATCCCTATGCTTCCTTTTTCAAAGCATTCATTTTTCATATCATATATGCCGATTTCGTGGGCGGTACAAGGAGTAAAATATAACTTACCGTTACATTCATTAACAGACGTATAGAGCCTGCCCCCATATGCCTCCTCATCCGGAAAGCTTCCTACGTAATCAACGTCAAATGTGCGTTTACTCATTTTGAACAGGGCGTTATATTCTAAAGATGTGAACCATAAATTTTCCCCATCATCAAACATATCAAAAATCCCAATATGCTCCCATCTGCTTTCATGAGCCAGATTCTTTATATCTTTACTCTGATTTACTGCTTCCTCATTCATTAATTCCTATTTCTGTACTCCTTTCCAACCAGCTTAATTAGTCTTCAAAAAGGCTGTCAAAAGCTACTCTTTCAAAAACCTCTAGCTTACCGCCCCGTGTGGCATTATAGATTCTAAATCCGTGTTTTCTTGAATATAGTTCCGCTGCTTCATAGGCTTTCAGCGCTTTATCTGCTTCAAATGGTATAACTCTTTCTTTATTTCTTTCCTCATATCGTTTCTTTTCTTCCTGAGAATAATAATTTTTAATAAAATGGTTTTCTTCCGCTGTTGAATTATTCAAATAACTATGATCTACTCCTAATAAATATATTTCTTTTGCCCCAAGATAGGCTGCTAATTGTAAGCCGTTATATGTAATTGTTCCACCGCGATAAAGCCCTTTGGAAAGATCATTGGAAAATTTGGGATAATTAGGCAAAAAGTGAGTAAATAAGTCGTGATAGTATTGAATTCCCTTTATAGGGCGGTTCGGTCTTTCCACATGATATCCGTCTCCTATCAATAAATTTCCTGGAATATTGCTTAAGTCTTCCTGAGAATCGTCGATTCCATCCTGATCACACATGATATAAAAATCAGCTCGAAAATCAGTTTGGTCATATGCTCTATACATCATATTACTAACGATACAGATCTCCCGATGCCGATGTAAGGTGCTCAAATCCTTAATTGTTAAGCTTGGACCGTTTCCAATAACAAAAATCCTCTTTCCTTTATACAAATCTTTGTACTTTTGTAATTCAGGATGGTAAAAAGAAGGCTCCACAAAATCCGCATCATAAATATCAATAATATCAAAATCTCCCTCTGCATTTTCATATATCTCTAAATTATCTATTAGCTGCCGCTTTTCATTAACAATCAGACAGTCAAAATCCTTGTCTGCTTCTTTCCATGTCACCACGGGGATTCCCATACATTGTCTGACATCTGTATCTGTATGCGAAATAACCTCCACAATATTTTTATAATTGTTCTGTATGGCTATCTCCGAAAGTAAATATGGGATGTAATGATTGATTCCCAAAACTGCAATTTTATGATATTTTGATACATTTCCGCAGCTTAAAATTCTGTTATAAGACACTCTTTCTATACGCTTATTAAGTGCATATATGGGCAATACCTCTATATCTATACGCAGGTCATAATCATGAAATATGAAATATTTTGTCATATGATTGGCAATGAGCTGAGCTTCCATCTCCTTAGAATAATTCCCGCTGGCCACGACAATAATAAGCTCATCCAAGCTCAGCTCCTTTAATTCGCCAAAACTAATTATCTTTTTTCCACGCAGTTCTTTCCCATATGCATAATTATCCGCAAAACACAGCACCCTTAAATATCCCAGGAAATCCAACGCCAGTTCGCCATAACTGCCAGCTCCAAAAATCACATATTTCACACTTTCTTCCTCCTAGTATCCCTTCGGTTTAATTCGCTGTCCATAATTCCGAATAATTCTTCATCAAAGTATAGATTGTCTGATAACCCGTATGTATTTAAAGTGTCAATTACTTCTTCTGCATAGTCACCCCGCATACAGATTAAGATTCCATTTGAATGTAATTCTTCTTTTACCTGCGCCAGTTCTTTCACTGGATGCCCCATGTATTCTTTTTTCCTATCGTCCAAGTGAGTCACGCAAAAATATTCATACCTTATTTTTCGCATGTCGCAATAAGAAGCCACAATATGAGCCATATGTCCTGCTCCATATATAACGAATCCAGAATGACCTTTTATAAAGGCAATACATTTTGATATCTTTTCTTTTCTTTTTTTCTTTTCTCTATTTTGATATACATTAATAGGCGTAAGCGATATAAGAAGAAGTCTGTTCACAGGGACGCTGCATATCTTTTTCCACTCCCTAATATACCTTAAGAACACTGTGAAGCCAAAAATCCTCTCTATTTTCAAATTTTCAAACGCTGCCTCATCTTTAAAAAAGGTATATATCCCGTGTTTTAATATAGCCTCCTTCTTGTCTGTATAAGCTTCAGGAAGCCTTTCTATGGTATTCACCCAGCTCTCACAAAAAATAAAAAATGTATCATTATGCCATCCAGGATATTTCTTATACATTGAGCTTTTGAATTCTTTACTTTCAACAGGAATGTGCAGCGCCTTGAAGCGCTCCATCTCCGCTATACGGTTGAAATATAGACTTACATGAGAAAAATTAATCATCTCTTTTTTTAAAAATTTTTTCTCATATACACTCCACTCAACTCCATTCAACATTGTATGGACATTTACAAGGGCCGCTCCATACAAAGTCAGCTTCCATGCACAATCTCTTAAATATAAATTAGGAGTATCATATGACCTTAAACCCAAATGCTCCACATCATCAGGGTCCATCTCGATTATGTCATAAGAATTATCGATATATGAGTATAATATATCCAGCGCATGTTCGGAAAACCGTATGGCATCATTGCATATCCATATAAAATCATAATCTTTTTCCAATCCATACTGTTGAAAAATCCTATATACTTTTGCATTTGAATGTATCTCTGCCGGCATCCGTACATAATATATATCCGGTACATTTTTACAAAATTTGCTAATAACAGAATATGTCTTATCATCAGGACTTGAATCATAATAATAAATATCCATGCCATGCTTTTGATAATATTCTGAATACTCGTACAAGAATTCATATACACATTCATGTCTTTGATATGTTGGTATACACAACGCTATACGGACCATTTTCTACCTCCACTGCCAAGCAGGATATTACATTTGTAAACTCTTTATAATCGTCCTGATTCCGTCGTTAAAATCTGTCTCTGGATGCCAGCCTGTGTCTCTTTTTAATTCTGATGTATCCGCACACAGATACATGGTCTGATTCTTTCCATATGGTATTGTCCCAAAACTTAGATTTCTTCCAGGCGCAGCAATATCTCTTATTTTTTGGATATAATCCTTCAACGGCCTTGTCGTTCCGCTGCCCAAAACATATATTTTTCGGTCAATACCCATTTTGCCCAGAAGATACAAAGCCTTTGCAGCATCATCACTATAAAGATAATCCCACATCTGCTCTCCCTTTGTCAGTTTGGGCTCCATCCCCTGACGCAGCTTGTCAATTGTGTACATGATCATACTCCCTGCGCTGTCATTTGGACCATATACACTCAATATCCGAACCCATATATGCTTTAACTCTAGCTGAGCTGCATATTCTCTTGTCATCTGGCCTGCACATAATTTCGCATATCCATACCCCATATTGGGAAATACAGGAGTATCACATTGTAATGGAACTTCACAATTCCCATACTCTGCCTGTGAACCTGCGCCTATAAAAGTCTGACACCCAAATTTTTTTGCCGCTCTGACCGCATCCAAGGCATATTTTACATTTTGATTCTGTATGTACATATCATTTCTTTCCGGGCCGGATGCTCCCCTCCACGCCAAATGATAAAAGATATCATAAACTTTTCCAGTATCATTCTCTACGTCGGCTAACTGCTCTAAAGAACAAAACTTTATGTGTACAAGAGGATGGCATGGAATATTTTGATTTCTCTGTGAATCCACTCTTAAAAACACAAGAACTTCAATTTTTTTATCAATCAGTTTTCTCACTAATGCAGTACCAATCGCTCCCGTTGCTCCTGTTATAATAACGCGTTTCATATTACCTCGTCGTTCCTCATCTCGTATAACTCATTTTTACTTCCATATATTCATCTTTCCCTAAAAAAGGCGCCATGTCGTCAATTGAGGGGGAAACAATCCTTCCGTCAGGAAGCACTTTGGATGATGCTTTTGGTGCAAAGCTTTGTCCTTCATCTACAAAAACTTCGCATATTACAACCCCTTCCTCTTTTAAGACTTTCCGAATTGCTTCCTCTGCATGCTTCTGTTTCATAATCTGATAATACGGTATCCCAAATGCCTCTGCTAACTTCTTATAATTAGGAATTGCAACGCCGCTTTCACAATTTACCCCTACAAGCGGCTCACCAAAATTATTTTTTTGAGTCTGCCGTATCGAATGATAGCCATTATTATTATAAATAAATATCTTTACGTTCAAATCATAGTATTTCACAGTCGGCAATTCCTGAATATTCATCATAATGCTGCCGTCGCCTTCCAAGCAGATTACTCTCTTTCCTTCCAAAGCAACAGCCGCTCCAAGAGCCGCCGGCAAGCCATATCCCATTGCTGCACACCCTGAATTACAGAAAAGCCTTTGCCCCTGTTTAATCTCACTTACCTGAATCGGTATCACACAAGAGCTCCCGTTACTACAGACAATCGTATCCTCGCAATTTAATTCACTATACAAATAATGAGTAAATACATAGGGATTAATATTTTTCTCATTTCCAAAATATGTATTTAAAACAACTGGATATTTTACCCTAATCTCCTGGCACCATTTCAGCCATTTATCATGAACCTTGGGCCTTTCATACGCACATTTAAGCAATTTATGAAGCACATCACAAACGTCTGCACATATTGCCAAATCCGGCTGATAAGTGGGCTTATGAAGCTCAGCCTCATCAATATCTACCATTATCTTATATGCCTTTCGGGCAAAATCTCCTCTGGTATATCCAACCATTCTCACATTCATACGGCATCCAAGTGAAATTAGACAATCACTCTGCTGAACAGCAAAATTTCCCGCTCTGCATCCCAAAGTACCTGGCACGCCTACAAAGTATTCACTGGAATATGGCAATATATCATTTGCTGCCCATGCCGTCACAACAGGAATTTTTAGTCTTTCAAGTAACTGCAAAAACTGCTTTTCTGATTTGCTGTATCTGATACCATTTCCGGCCAAAATAAGGGGCGCCTTTGCCTGTGTTATTTTTTGCAATATAAATTCAGCCTGTGTGAGTGAAAACCTATCCCTATCTTCATGTATTTCCTGCTCAGGACAAAAATGGACTAAATCTTTCGTTTCAATCTTGTCTCCTTGAATATCCAACGGAATATCAATCCAGCACGGTCCTCCTTTTCCCTGTTTACACAAATACAATGCTTTTTCCAAATGATATGCTATTTCATTTTTATCTGTAACCATGACACTATATTTCGTAAAATTTTTAACCACACTGATTATGTCAAATTCCTGATCGCCCAACTGTCGCAGATTGAGCTCTCGGCAACTGGACACTGTCATTTCTCTCTTGACTTGTCCGGATAAAATAAGCATCGGAATTGAATCCAGCCAGCCTCCTACAACGCCTGTAATCGCATTTGTTCCTCCTGGTCCGCTTGTCACGCATACGCTCGCAATCTTTCCTGTTAATCTTGCATAGGCCTCTGCAGCTATTGCACTTGCCTGCTCATGATGATTATAAATACACACAAGCCCCTCTTTATGCCCGAACGCGTCATTTAAGTGCATCGCCCCGCCGCCTGTGACTGTGAAATTGTGTTTTATATCATTATTAACCAGAAAATCAGCAATATATTTTGCTACCTTCAACTCCATGCCTTCTACCTTTCCCTGTCATATTTTGATGATGTAAGAAAATTTACCGTTAATATCTCAGCAATACTTTGCAAAAATGTACTTGTATAACTATTCAAATATTCTGCTTTTTGTTTTACAAAATCGTATTCCATATTTTGATTATAATAATTCGATTCTTCGCTTGAATAACCATCAAACCCTGCTAATGTCACTTCTTTACAGCCCACATGAATAAGGACTTTCAGAAACATTACAAGAGAGTTATCAATAATCTCTGCCTCTTCATCCATTAATCCGCTAAAATTTAATACCATTTCAAACACTTCATCTCTGGTACCTGTCACATTCGACGTTGCAATAATTGAATAATTCTCCTGGCTTAATTTTGTTGCTAATTGTGTATACCTCTTAGAGTTGCTCAAAAAAATGTAATCCAGCCTAAAACCGTCGGGAATGTAGTTAATTGCAATCACAAACGGGTGCTTCTCTTGTATGTATCGAACGATAATTTTTCTCTCTGTATTTACTGTAACACCAGGTCCAATCAGAAGAAGCTTTTTCCCGCTAAGCTTATCTTCTAATTTTTTCCAGGAAATCTCGTCATTAATTTCATTTTTTTGATATTCTGCATACAATTTTTCTATATACTTTTTATCATATAAAAGCTTCTTTTCACCTTGCAGTTTTGACAGGACCTCGTTTACTGACTTAACAGATAATGTTTTCTTGTTAAGTAAATATGTTACATAATTGGGATGACAATTATTAGAGGCTGCCAGGTAATAAAACATATTGTACCCCCATCTTACAGGAGGATGAAACTGTGTGATATTCACATCAATTGCCTCAAGGAGCTGACTGATGTGATATTTTTTACCAAACCCATGATTCATATGCATCGCAATAAGTTCAATGGGAACATTGCCCGCTCCCTTTCCCATACCATAAAGGCTTCCGTCTACCATCAGAGCCCTTTCAGTTTTGTTAGAAAGCATGGCAATACAATTCGCATATCCCATTTGAAAATTATTGTGACCATGATATCCAAGCATAATCTCAGGATTTAAATGTTCATTCAAAAGCCTGAAATAGTGAAGCAGATGGTCTTGGTGCATCAGCCCATAGGTATCCACCATTGATACAGCCCAAGGCTCTACCTGATTTGCCAGGCTTATCAATGACATCATTTCTTCATCGCTGTAGCTTGTCACTGACACAAGCTGTACAAAAACTTTATATCCTTTCTCTTTCAAGCTTTTACAGAATCGTAACGCTGGCTCACGCAAATGCTTTTTAAAAATCACGCGAATTCCGTCAAGATAGCTTTTGTCGCATGGACGAATATTTTCGAGCCCACAGGTTCCAAAATCAATCATGCCAACTACCATCGTCTGCTTTCTCTCCAGCTTGCCGTATATTTTCCCGACGCAGTCCGTATTTGGCATGATACTTCTATTCAAATCAAATTCACGGCGTTCGTCTAAAAATCCTATTTCAACCATTTCTATGCCTGCGCCGACAATTCTTTCAAAAATACTAACCAAATTGTCATGGCCAAAATTCCAGTCGTTTATATATCCGCCGTCACGCAATGTACAATCCAATAGATGTATGCTTCCCATGTCCCCTCCCTATTGACCGACTGCCTCCACAATCACTTTTGCCATGTAATCAATCTTCTCATCTGTCATTCCTGGATAAACACCCACCCAAAAAGAGTTGTACATAACAAAATCTGTTATTTTCAGTTCTCCTGCCACACGATATGCGTCTGTTCCTCTTATTTGGTCAAAGCATGGATGCTTAATCAAATTCCCGCTAAACAGTAACCTTGTCTGAATATTATGTGCTTCAAGATACCTGATAATCTCATCCCGTTTCAGTCCGACACCTTCTCTAACGCTAAGTAAAAATCCAAACCAAGATGGCTCGCTGTTTTCTGCTGCTTCAGGAAGAATAACCTTGTCTGAAATCGTCTCTAATTTTTTGCGCAGCCGTTTCCAGTTCCTCTTTCTGGCTTCCATAAATGTTGGAAATTTTTTTAACTGCTCCACGCCTATTGCTGCCTGCATATCCGTGACCTTCAGATTATATCCGAAATGGCTGTACACGTATTTGTGATCATACCCCTTCGGCAATTCTCCAAACTGTCTGTCAAAGCGCTGTCCGCAAACATTATCCATCCCTGACGGACATACACAGTCACGTCCCCAGTCACGAAAACTTTTTATTAGCTTATTCAGCACTGGATTATTCGTATAGGCGCAGCCGCCTTCTCCCATCGTCATATGATGCGGAGGATAAAAACTGCTTGTACCAATATCCCCCCACGTTCCGGTAAACCTGGTCTCTCCATCAATCGTATACCGGGTTCCAAGTGCATCACAGTTGTCCTCCACAAGCCACAGATTATACTTGTCACAAAATACCTTAACCTCCTTCAAATCAAAAGGATTTCCCAAAGTATGCGCAATCATAACCGCCTTTGTCTTAGAGGTATAAGCTTCCTCAAGCCTTGTCACATCAATATTATATTGGGGTACCGTAACATCCACAAATACCGGAACCGCACCGTATTGAAGTATTGGCGCAACTGTCGTTGGGAATCCACAGGCAACAGTAATTACCTCATCCCCTTGTCTAACCTGCCTGTCTCCAAGCTCTGGCGCCGTTAACGCCATAAATGCAACCAGATTTGCCGATGAGCCGCTATTAACCAGATTCGCATAGCGCACCCCAATCCACTGTGCAAAATATTTTTCAAATTCCTCTGAGAAACGTCCTGTAGTCAGCCAAAAATCCAATGCTGCATCTACCAGACTGCACATTTCCTTTTCATCATAAATACGGGATGCATAAGAAATTCTCTCCCCCGGCGTAAACTCTTTTTCCAGTTCTGGTTTTTTAAATTCTCTATAATAATCTGTTACTAATTCTTTAATCTGATTTCTAGCTTCGATTTCATTCTTCCAAGTTGTCATGTTTTTCACCTTTTTACTGTAATCTACTCTGCCCTCTCCTGTTGTGAACACAGGAACTCCTCAATCTGAATATCCATACATGCCCGCACATCCCCTCCTGAAGCCCAACATTTCGTCCACTCAACCGTTTTTTCAACCGCCTTCTCTATGTTCCATCGGGGAGCCCATCCTAAATTTGCCTTTAATTTTGAACAGTCCAATTTCAAACACCCTGCTTCATGCGGACCGCCGCTATACTCATTCACCCGTTTTAAGCCGCCTCCCCAATGTTTTATAAACAAATCCGCCAACGTCTTTGTACAAACACAATCCTGCATTTCCGGCCCGACATTATAACAGCCTGAAAATTTTTTATCTGTATACTGCATTGCAGCGATTAAAAGATACGCATATACCGGTTCCAATACATGCTGATAAGGTCTCGTAGAATATGGGTTTCTTATGAAAATATTTCTTCCTTCTACAGCGGCACGTACACAATCTGGAATAATTCGGTCTTTGGCAAAATCTCCGCCGCCGATTACATTCCCTGCCCGTGCGGTAGATATTGAAACACTTTCATTATCCCCAGAAAAAAATGAATTTCTATAACAGTGTGTGACTAACTCTGAACAGGACTTTGAATTGGAATATGGATCATATCCATTCAATTCCTCATTCTCCCGATATCCCCATTCCCATTCTTTATTCAGATAAACCTTATCTGTTGTTACATTCAAAAAGGATTTTACACAGGTTTTGCTTCGGACACATTCCAAAATATTTACCGTTCCCATCACGTTTGTTTCGTATGTATAGACCGGATTCTTATAACTCTCCCGAACAATGGGCTGGGCTGCCAGATGTATCACAATATCCGGCTGGGCTTCTTTAAAAACAGTCTTTAACTGCTCCAACTTCCGTATATCTCCAATATTTGAATTGATGTCTTTTTCTAACCCGCTCATCTCAAAGAGTGCCGGCTGCGTCGGCGGCTGCAAAGCATACCCTGTAACCTCTGCACCAAGATAAGACAGAGTCTTGCACAGCCACGAGCCCTTAAAACCGGTATGTCCGGTTATGAATACTCTTTTATCCTTATAAAAATCTAATATTTTATCCTGCATTTTGCCTTTTCCCTTTTATTTTTCGCCTATGTGTCAGTCAGCCCAGGTCTTCCATGGCGCATTTTTGCCGTCCCACAACCTTTCCAACAAATCCCTCTCTCTTTTCGTATCCATGCATTGCCAAAATCCCTTGTGGTAAAATCCTTTTAATTCACCTTTTTGAGCCAGCTTTTTCATGGGTTCCTGTTCTAAAACAGTACCATCATCATGCAAATAATCGAATATCTCAGGATTGCAGACCATGAAGCCTCCATTTACAACCGCCCCGTCGCTCTCCTCTTTTTCACGGAATGATACGATCGTACTGTCCTTATTTATATCAAGAACCCCTTTTTGCTGCGCAATATTTACAGTTGTGAGGGTCACCGTCTTTCCATGACCTTTATGGAATTCCAATAGCCGGTTAATGTCTACATCAGCAACTGCATCACCGTACGTCAAGAAAAACGGCTCATTATTTACATAATTCTGTATCCGTTTTATTCTTCCGCCAGTCATTGTATTCAAACCAGTATCTGCAATCGTAACCCTCCAGGGCTCTGATTCACTCTTGTGAACAATTAGTTTATTATTCTCCCTAAAATCAAAGGTTACGTCACTCGTATGTAAATAATAGTTTGAAAACCATTCTTTTATTACATCCTGTCTATATCCTGCACAAATAACAAATTCCTGAAAACCATAAGCAGAATAGTGCTTCATGATATGCCACAAAATAGGCATTGCTCCTATTTCCACCATAGGTTTAGGTTTAAACATGGATTCTTCTGCAATCCTTGTTCCATACCCTCCTGCTAAAATCACTGTTTTCATTCTTATACCCTTATTCAAAAACCACACAATCCAACATATTGTTTTTGCTTTTTATTTTCTCAATATATTTCTCAACTTCTTTGACTCCGCTGGTCAAAACTGCAATAATAACCAGAGTGTTCTCGCTTTCTAAAAACGCTTGTGCCTCCTGCACCGGATATCCTAACAAGGAATCTGGGTTTCCCTGCTTTCTCGTCACTACAAAACCATCAAAATCCATCTCTATATCCTTCAATAGCTCTGCACACTCCACTGCATGCCGTCCAGCTCCGTAAATCATTATTTTCCATCCCAAATAACGCGCCTTATTAATTCTTCTCACGATCCTGTGGCAGCATATATATTTTGATACCCCAAAGGGCAACAGCGCAATCATTGTATCTGTCCAATACGCCTCCGGGCATATGACTTTCATCCATTTTCTATACCTTAAAAAGCTCCTGATCCCGTATTGACCGCTCTTTTTATACATAAGCAGTTTATATTTTGTCAGAAACCATCTATCCTGGGTTCTTAGCGCCTGATATTTCGTATGATACATATCAGGCAGCATTAAAATATTGCTCCCCCAACATTCTGTACAAATACGAATTGTATCCTTATCCCAACTTGTTTTTTGGTACCTTAAAAAGTCCAGAAAGCATTCCCTCAAAAGCTCTAATTTACAAATTTTTATATTTTCAATCTGTGCTGCACGTTCAAAATAAAAACCAACATGAGCATAATTTAAAGTCTTCTCTTGTAAATATTTATCCGAAATAACTTTCCAATCTGTTCCTTTTAAAAAGTTTTTACTTTTACTATTGATGCTCCAAAGCTATTAAGCGGCCAGGCGCCCAGCACCAGAAATTCATCCAGATTTTGTATCTGTGTTATCCGATATGAATTACTTTGCATATTAAGCAAATAGAAGTCATATTCTTTTTCTAATGCATACAAAATGTAAGACAGCGCGGCCGTCTCCATACATACCGTATGATCGTGAAGCAGCCATATATAATCATATTCTGTAAGCTCTGCATCCCTAAAAATCTGATAAGCCTTTCTGTTTGGATGAACAGCATAATCTATTTGTTCATAAAATAGATTTTCGTACCCCTTATTTTGGTACTCTAATACAAGGGATTTTGTGTCATCTTCATTACTTGAATCATAGATTCGGATATCTATATTCAGTTTTTTCAGCATCTCTATCTCCGTGCTTAATACCCTTGCTATACACTTACTGCGGTTACATGTAGGCATACAAATACAAAGCTTCATATCCATTTTTTTCTCACTATTAAAATAACTATTAAAATTGTACTCTCAGTTTTTTACCAATTTGACCGCCAGGATGATTGCGCTTAAACTGTCCAATATCTAATTTCATCTTATTTGCTATCATCATAGCCAATCCCTGCAGCATAATCAGATTGATTGTAGTTGAATTATTCGGCATTACATTCCACAAATCTCCCTCATGCCGCAGGTCCATCACAATAACATTATCTATCTCTTTTGTGAGCGTACTTTCTTTCTCAAAGGTAAGCAACCATATATTCACTCTCCGCTGTTTTAACAGCCTTACAAGATTTACAGATTCTTCCGTTTCGCCGCTTTTCGTCAGTAAGATTACCATATCTCCATCTTTTACGACCCCCATATCTCCATGAACAGCAGAATTTGTATGAAGAAAACATGCTTCATATCCCATAGAAATCATGGACCCTACAAATTTCTCACAGATTGGAACATTTTTGCCAAGCCCTGATGCAATAATCTTATGTCCTTTTTCTAAAGCTTCCGTCGCATCTTCCACCCATCTCTCAAATATATTCTCATCCAGAGAATGTATGGAATAGTTAAGTTCCTCCATCTGCTTCTCAAAATAACGAATCATAATACTTCCTCCAGATAATACAAACCATTATAAAATGCCCCGCAAATTGAATCGTAATCATGCCACGCATATGTGGTCAAGGAAAGCCATATCACTGCATGAAGAAGCTTAATTTCTTCCGGTTTTGTCCCTGTCATTTCAAAAAAATCTGACTCCATATCTTCCCATTGATTTGACTGAACAGTAAGACAGACTTCATTCTCTCCTATCTCCAGCTCAAATTCCCTTCTGTTAAAACGGTCATAATTCCCTACAATGGAATAATAAAGCTTTGCCCAGTCATAACGGGGATCACCGTATAGCTCGGTATATCCAAAATATCCTCTTGGATCAATCAGAACCGGACTTTTATCTCTGCGCAGCATCATGTTGGAAAACGTACAGTCTCCATGAATAAAACAAAAAACTTCACAGGTAAGCTGCTCCAGCCTTTGTTCTAATTCTCTCTTGTAATAAAATACATTTCTGCACTTTCGTCCATTTACCGTAATATACCGTTGATTTGCAAAAGGCACCAAATCTCTGATATTCCCTATACGTCCAAAAGTTTTATTGAAATAAATCTCCTTACAACTAAAGCTGTCTGCTTGAATCTGCTCTGCTTTATGAAGCGTCTGCAAAGATATTATCAGCTTTCTTAATATTTCTTTTTTCTCTGTATAAGAAAACGAGTCTTCATAAATATTCTTACCTTCTATTCGTTCTATTTCCAGTGGATTAAACCCATAAATCTCAGGAAGATTCTTTATTCCTATTTTTTTCGCCTTATCATACCATGCACATTCTCTTTCAACTAATTTTTTTCCATGTGCATCCCTGCCTTCTTTGACCACTTTATCTTCTTTTATGATGATCTTATTAAACGGGCGGCATTTTTCCATTTCCATTTGGCTATATTCTTCAAATACACCAAATTCTTTTGTTCCTGCCAATCCGATTTCTCTGTACGTCATTTTGTTTTCCTGCATCCAGCGCACCAGCTCGCCTCTTGGGGCCACTGTCTTTATCTTTTCTTTTTCTGTAAAAAGAAAAAAACCCGCCACGCCATGTTCACAGGAGCTTTCCTCCAAAAATTTGCCCTCCTTATAGGACCACCTACATGAAAAAGTCTCAGAAATGCCTATATAGTCCTCTTTGGGATATACTTCCTTCGGAAAGTCTCTGTACCCTGTCGGCATCTCAAAATCGTCAGGTAAAATCAAATCTGACCATATTAATAAAAATGGCTCTTTCTCCGGTATCAGGCTGATTGCCTGCTTTACTCCTGCACAGGTTCCGTCTCCGTCCGCGTCAACAAGCTGATATTTCACATCTGCAAATACTTCCAAATATTCACGCATAACTTCTTTTTTATAATCTGCTATAATGATAAATCGCTTGTCGGGATACTTCCTGAAAAGATGAAAAAGCATCGGCAAATTTCCTACCGGTACGAGGGCTTTCGGTTTATTTCTGGTAAGATGTTTTAACCGTGTTCCCTTACCGCCTGCCTGCACAATGATATATTTCATCATAACTTTTCTCCTGTTTTAGATTATCCTTCTTCATATTGTCCTTTCTCTCTGATACAAATTTTCCACTGTTTATATCTTCATCAATCTGACATAATACATAGTGTTAGGCTGAAACGCATAACGCGCCCCAACCTAACACATCAGATTTATATAAATATTTATCTAATTTATATTTAAATAAGGCACATTGGTCATCATTATAGATGATGCAGATTCTTCTGCTTCGCTCCCTGCTACATCATGATTTGTCATCAACCGCAGGTTGATGACCTGCGTGCGCATTCGCGCACTTCCTTTTATATTTGTCACCAACCGCAGGTTGATGACCTGCGTGCGCATTCGCGCACTTCCTTTTATATTTGTCACCAACCGCAGGTTGATGACCTGCGTGCGCATTCGCGCACTTCCTCTTATATTTGTCACCAACCGCAGGTTGATGACCTTTTTCATGTTCGCAAGGTCTTGGCATACCCAATACTCAGATAATTTCCTTTGCATATATTATGGCACATACATGAAGGTGTATCTGACTTCTAATGCCGTCCATATTTTATATATCATGAACACTATTCTTAGTCCTTTCGGTAAAATTCTGATTCCTCATCAGCATTTATCTAAAACAGTTGTTCTTATGATCCATCTTCTGCTGCAACACTTAAAATCTGCATTGCTGAAAATATCCTTTAGGATTCAGTACTCCATCCCCCTGCCCCCTTTTCTTCACATTTCGGGCAGTATTCACTTTTTCTTCCTCCTGATATCCACATTTAAGACAGACAAATTTTCCTCTTTCCTTCTTTCCAATATGTCCGCACTCACTACATTCATTACTAATATCCTTACCGAATACTTCCACAAGCTCTACAGCCTGTTCTTGACACTTCTGCAAAATACGCTTCCGTATATATCCTCTCTGCCACTGTGCCACAGAATGATTAATCTTCTTATTCACACCTCCTGCACAGGGCTTCGGCAACTTCACAATATAGATAACCTGAGGCTTTTCTTCCCTAAGGAAACAGTTTAATTCCTGATTGATATAGCTGTGCAGCTTTTCTTCAAGACGCCTTTTCTTGGCATAATACTTTTTTCTGCCCGGATTCTCATTTCGATTCCGGTTATATCTTGCCGTTTGTTCACGAATCCAGTCTGCATACTCAATCTGGTATCTCCCCAGTTCTTCTCCGTAATGCTTCCCTGCATCCGTCGTCAGCATAGTATATACCCCCAGTGCCACTCCTACATGATTTTGATAATCCCTGTGGTCGTGAACCGTTACTTTAATCGGAACTTTAATCTCAATGTTATGTTTCTCTGGAAATAATTTAACATATAACTGACTCTTATACTGGTTATTATCTGTCAACGGAACAAAGACACGTTTTCGTTTTTCTTTTATGGAAATATATATACCGTGGTCTGCATATCGGTACGCCCTCTCTGCTATGGCAAAGCCGTCAGTACTCTCTGTATGGAGTTTCATATGATATTTCCGAACCTGTCTGCACAGATAACGGTTCAACCGGTCTGTATTCACCTGCGCAGAAACGTTTTCATACTGCTTCTGCAACGTTTTGGGAAGCTTTACAGTCTTTTGGTTCAATACTGCCTCGAATGCATTGTTCACCTTAAGCAAAAATCTAAGATAGTGTTTATCGTCCTCTGAAAACCCTTCTTTCTGATTCAGGAGCTTTAGAATCTTTGTCTTTGTACGTGTCCACTGGCATTTGATATCACCTAAAGCATCAAAGATTGCCAGATAAAAGTATACGGAAGGCATCCCAAAAGTTTCTCGAAGCCCGCTGCTTGTCATCTCGTTTTGAACCGTATAGCCAGGATAGAGTTTAGATAGGCTGGCTATGCCTCCGAAACGTGTATATACGTAGTTTTTCACTTTCTTATAATCCCTGGCAATCTCCAAAAGCTTCTGCATATCAGCCGCACTGACTGGTTCTCTATTGTACTGATGAATAGTTTTACATACCTTTTCTGACGGCATCTTTACTTCCCCCAGATTGGAAAACTTTGTGATTAACGAACAAGCATTTTTCTGGGCATACCGTAATGCATACCCTTCGGGTGGGTGGACTTTGTCCAACAATGTATACTTTTTCGTAATGGTTTTTTTGGAAAAATTTTTAGACAGATATTACAAAAAATGTGTGTTAAGTTTATTGACGAATTGTCGATAATATATTAGAATAGTTAAAAAATCAATGGAAATTACCATTACGAAAAAGTATACTTTTCCGTAATGTTTTAAGCTACTTTTACCGTAGGTTTCAACATTGGCCTTTCGGTAAAAGCTGTTTTTTTCTAATTCATCATATTTAAAATTGTCTTTTTTCATTCATATAAAATCATATAAAACTTCATATGTCCCATATTGCAAGGGACCCCCTTTCAATGGTATAATTTATCCACGAAAAAATTTAGGAGCATAAAGGACGGAACACAAATGAAGAAAAAAATATGCAGATTGTTTTTAGGCATTCTATTCATTATATCGCTTGCAGGATGCCGCACAGACAAAAAAACAGCCTCTGCAGATACAGAACCCCAAAAAGTTGAACTGGTAGTCTGGGGCGCGGAGGAAGACACGGAGCTGATGAACCAGATCATCCAGAAATTCAAGGTAAAGTATGGGAATCAGGCAGATTTCCAGATTACTTTCGAGGTTCAAGGAGAATCCAATTGTAAGGACGTATTGATTGGCGGGCTGGAAGAAGGCGCAGACGTATTTACATTTGCAGACGACCAGCTTCATGCCCTGGCAGCGGCAGGAGCCTTAGACCCCATTGAGAACGAAGATAAAATCAAAGCAGACAATCTTCCAAGCGCTGTGGAGGCAGCCTCAGTAAATGGCTCTCTGTATGCTTACCCACTCACGGCAGACAACGGATACTTCCTATATTACAACAAGCAGTATATTTCGGATGAACAGGCTAAGACAATGGATGGAATATTACAAGCGGCAGCGGCAAACGGCAAACTATTCTCAATGGACTGGTCTTCCGCATGGTATGTATATTCTTTCTTTGGAAATACAGGCTTGAAAGTCGGACTAAATGACGATGGAATCACTAATTACTGCACATGGAACCAGACGGATGGCTCCGTTCGGGGCATCGACGTAGCCCAGGCAATGCTGCGGATTGCAGGCAGTTCGGGATTCACCAACCGGACAGATGAAGGTTTTCTCGACGGAGTAAAAAACGGCTCCGTCGCTGCAGGCGTCAGTGGTGTCTGGAATGCGGTGGAAATTACAAAGGCATGGGGTGAGAATGTAGGGGCCTCCAAACTGCCCACCTATACCTGCAATGGCAGTCAGATACAGATGGCTTCTTTCTCCGGCTGTAAACTAATCGGCGTGAACGCTTACTCCGCCCACCCCAAATGGGCTGTTCTTCTTGCCGAATGGATTACCAATGAGGAAAACCAGCGGCTGCGTTTTGAAATGCGCGGACAAGGCCCCTCCAACATCAAGGTTGCAGCTTCTCAGGAGATTCAGCAATCTCCTGCAATTGCCGCACTCTTAGAGCAGTCAGAATTTTCACAGTTACAGTGGATTGGCGGAAAATTCTGGGATCCCGTTTCAAAATTTGCCGGAAGCATGGCGTTAGGGAACCCTTCCGGCCAGGATTTACAAGAACAGTTAGACGAGATGGCAGAAGGTGTTTCTGCAAGATAGATATAATATGTCGAAAGGATTTGTTAAAACATTATGAAGAAGAAACTCCGTATACAACAACGTCTGATACTTCCCATCATCCTTCTGGGAGTTGTGGCATTTATCTCAAACATCCTGTCTGTTTTCAGCATTAATAATGTGAATTCTAATGCTTCAAAAATTGTAGACAACTATATGGTGGGCTCTGAGACATTGCAGAATATTCGCCACTCTATTACGAAAATCCATGAGATTGCTCTGTCCCATATTGTGGCGGCAGACTACAATACGATGATCACCATTGTAAGCGAGATTAAGGAAGAAGAAAAAATACTGGAGGCTTTTTTAAAGGAGTACAAAAACTATATCACAGAAGATGAAAAGGAAATCTACACGCAGCTTCTGGAAAACTACGACTCTTTTAAGCATTCCCTGGTCTTTCTTGTATGTGCAAGCGCAGACAGCAAGACCAAGGACGCCTATGCATATGCTAATGGTGATGTAGCAAGCTTTGGGAAAGCTATGGAGAACAACGCTGAGGAGCTGTATAATGCTGTCAGCGCCCGTACTGCTGCGGCGCGAAAGCATCTTCTTGCCGTCTATATCATTTCTCTCATCATTACAGCGGCGTCCATCATAACCTGCCTGTTATTGGTGCTTGCCGCCGTACGAATCATACGGCAATATGTTATCACGCCTATTAAGGGTACGGTGGATACTCTGCAGGAAAGTTCAAAAACCCTTGATGAAGTAACAGGGGAAGTATTGAAGCATACCCGCACATCGAACAAAAGCGCAAAAGGGCTGTCCTCTCTTGCCGATTCTCTGTCCATGGCAATTCAGAAGGTGGCAAATAATGCAGCAAACATCAACCACAGTGCATCTGACATAAAAACAGATGTTCATGACATGGCAGAGGAATGCAGTGCAATTACAGAATACTCAACTGCAATGAAGATACGCGCAAACGACATGGAGGCTACGGCACAGACCAACACCGACGCCATTCAAAAGAAGGCGACAGACATTCTGGCAGTGCTTGGAGAAGCAATCGAAAACAGCAAAAGTGTAGACCAGATAAATAGTCTGACCAAGGATATTATGTCCATTTCGTCAACCACCAATCTAATTGCCCTTAACGCTTCGGTAGAGGCAATGCGAGCGGGTGAAGCCGGAAAAGGATTTGCGATTGTCGCAAACGAAATCAAAAGTCTGGCATCTTCCTGCGGCGAAACTGCCGAACGCATCCAAGAGGTTAATAAGGTCGTGACAGAAGCTGTACATAACTTATCGGGACATTCTAAGGATATGGCAGATTACCTAAGCGAAACCATCTTGACAGAGTTTCAGGAATTTGTTCGTTCCGGCAGACAGTATAAAGAAGATGCCGATTATGTAAAAGAAATGATTGACGCATTTAACAGCAGAGCTGACAGGCTTCGACATTCCATGACAGAGATTGCCGATTCCATTGGAAGCATTACCAAAGCCATTGATGAGGGCGCCGCAGGAATTACCGGTGTTGCCGGAAGCACCAAAAGCCTGGTGGAAGATATGGCAGATATTACAGGGCGTATGGATACCAACAGGGAGATTGTGGAAGACCTGAAAAAACAGATGGAAGTTTTTGCAAATTTATAATTATTTAAAGCAAAAAATATAGGAGGATGTAGCCTGCGTAAACTATACCCTCCTATATTTTTGTGCTTTTTTCCAGAAAACTGGCTTTCTAAACGCCTATCCTTTCCTCATTGGCATTATACCTTCCATGACTTATAAGAAAAATATATATCTGTTCATGTGTTATTACAGACCATACCTTTGATACATCTGTTCACGGTATGTCTTATCCATACTAATTTTTTTCAAATCGTCCAGAAGATTATTGTTAATAAGGAGTTGAATCAAAGTCTCCATACGGTTTTCCAGTCTTTTTAATTGTATCTCTTTCTTTTGCATCTGAGACTCCTTCTCATTTATCTGAGATTCCTTCTCATTTATCTGAGATTCCTTCTCATTTATCTGAGATTCCTTCTCATTTATCTGAGATTCTTTCTCCTGAAGCCTTAATTCCTTCTCTTGAAACTGAACTTCCTTCTCCTGAAACTTGAGCTCCTGCTTCTTCCACTCATCTGCAAAAATCTCTTTTATCGCATCACATACCATATTCCCCGCCTCCTCCATTGTCTTCTGATTCGCCCGCATAATCAAATCCATGGCCGCCTGGTATAGATTGGATTCCCTGTGCCCTTTGTACTCTCTCAATAACCGCTTTGTATTTATATCCATTGCCAGATCTCTTTTTAAGCTGCAAAGCCACACGTTTTCTTTGGGCGAGAGCTGTGTGTTCACTATGATCTGCATAGAAATCGGGTCATTTGTCAGTTGGTAAATTCCTTTTCCCTTTCGCACTACCCCAATACCCCTCTCTTTTTTCAACAATTTCAGCATTTTTCTTGGAAAGTGGCTGCATACAAAGGTTATTGTGATATCCTCCATAGAAATCCCATGTACTTTCTCCGTGTTTGATTGATACAGACAGGCATACCCATAGACCTTATAGAAATCATCAATACTCAGATAATCATCCGGACTCTTGTACTCTATTAAGTTGTGTTTACGGAAAATCTTTCCAATATTCTTTTGTATCGGCTTAGCATCTGACTCCTTAATCACCACAGTATCGATTCGCAGCGATTTCTTATATAGCTCATATTCCGAACAAAATCTCAGATGTGCAGATTCTCCCTGAAGCTCAATCTGGAGTGCCGCGTGAAAGCCATCATGCCATTGTAAAATCTCATCTGCCATTCACTACCTCCATTATAATCAATTTTAGATTCGTATGCAAGATTTATAAGTTAGTTAAATATATTAAACCATGGAGATCACCCACACTTTCTTCTCAGATATAAACTTCATAAACCGGATAAATTTCTGATGATTATCAGATATGAAAATAAGATTATATTGATAATAGGATTATATTTTACCATTTACTTGTAAATATCTCAACCATATTTATTCTTCTTTTTTCGACATTTCTAAAATTTCTCCAAAATATTCGTAAAAATCCACCTCTTATGGTATACTCGTACTGATATGCAGACACAAGAAACACCCCTGGCAATACACTTGACTGATGTAACCCTCTGTCAAAACATAAAATATATTCAAAGGGCACGCCATAATTACTGCCCTACATTAGATGAGCTTGGAGTATACACCCATAATCCTGTTTTTCAAAAATTTTGCTCGGAAATCAAGGAAACCTACAAATGCACGGAGAAGCTTGAGTATAGCTGCTGCAGTATGGAGCCAGGATGGAACGTAAAGTTTAAAAAATCAGGAAAATCTCTTTGTACCATATATCCCAGGGAAGCTTACTTTACCGTCATGGTCGTTGTTGGCAGAAAAGAAAAAGAAGCTGTTGACGCAATCCTGCCTGAATGTACTGCCCGACTCAGAGAGATTTACGAGGAGACAAAAGAAGGAAATGGGCAGAAATGGCTGATGATTGACTTAGAAGACCATGATTCCTTGTACCATGACGTACTCCGTCTCATCGAAATCCGCAAAGGCTAAAAGGGGCCTTAAAAGCCCCTTCTTCAACTCTCTGCTCTACCGGATATCGAACACGCTTCTTAACCGTATTCCTTTTGCCTCTCCAGAGATAATCTTTACCCGCTTTTCATCTCCGTTTAAGTCAAAATAATTATCCGACAGAATCAAGTCCTCCTCCTCATTGCGAATCTCCACACTCTTGGCATATGCCCTGGACGATACCACAAGCTCATCCCCCTCTACACGGCAGGAAAGCATAGGGTCCTCGTACCTGAAATATTTAGGATAAGAGAAAATAACCGTCCCGTCCGAGATAACCCTCCCATCCTTTTTCAGCTCATAGCTTACGTACTCTGAAAATACGTCGATTTTCGGCAAAAGCACCTTGTCAAGCCATACACTGGACAGGGCCGGCGCCTTCACCTCCTGCATACCGCCCTCCCTCAGAATCTCTGCCTTCCCATTGCGAACCGCCCATGAAACCTGTACGTACTGATCCTCCATTGTCTCATTAGCCACATTTAAGCGAATCGACTTCTCAAACTCAAAATGCTCTCGATTCATATCCGCCTCCTGGGTCATCATGCCTTCCTCCTGACAGGAGAGCAGAAGGGGTGCAAAGAATCTTTTCTCCGCATAATGCAAAGCCTTCCATCTTCCGCAATAATCCACGGACGACCATGAGATAACCGGCCAGCAGTCATTGAGCTGCCACACGATTGCCCCCATACAGCGTCCTCTGTTCCTCCGGAAATGCTCAACCCCATATCGAATCGCATCCGCCTGTAAAAGCTGAGACGCATAGATTAACGTATCAAAATCCGTGGGATACAGATAAGTCTGCTGCAAATAATTCATAATCTTCCCATTTGCGCCGTAGTTCCGCTGATGCTTTTCCATGACATAGGAAAAAATATTCATATCCTTCGGGTCGTCTGTGAATGTCTCAATCGTCCTTCTGCTGGGAAATGACTGAAATCCGAACTCAGAGGCATAGCGGAAGAAATATTTGCGATACTCAGAAAATGGCTTATTCCCATGCCACACCTCCCAGTAGTGCACATCCCCTCGATTGGGACTGTTGGGCTCATCAAAGGCGCCGCCGGACGATGGGCTTGCAGGCCAGTAGAAGGTCTGAGGGTCGTACTTTGCCAGCACCTCAGGAATCAACTGCTCATACATGATGACATAGTCCCGAACCTCCGTCTTTTTTGTAACCCAGTGATGCCCCTCCTCCACGAACATCTCCATCTCATTATTGCCGCACCATAATCCCAAGGACGCATGATGGCGGAGACGCTTTACATTGTCAATGAATTCCTGGCGGATATTCGCCTTGAATTCCGGCGTTAATTCATACACGGCACAGGCAAACATAAAGTCCTGCCAGACAATTAAGCCTAGCTCGTCGCAGATATCATAAAACCAGTCCTCTGGATAATAGCCGCCGCCCCACACACGGATAGCGTTATAATTCGCCGCCACACATTGTTCAAGAAGCCTTCGGGTAGTTTTTGGCGTAATTCTTCCAAGCAGATGGTCTTCTGGAATATAATCTGCACCCATGGCAAAAATAGCAACGCCATTTACCTCATGGGCAAAGCTCTCTCCCCACTGGTCCCTTTTACGCTGCATGGTCATTGTCCGAAGCCCAATGCGCCTCTCCCAGACATCTACAGGCTCGCCATCCCCATAGAGAGTAACCTTTACGTTATAAAGGGGCTGGCTGCCGTAGCCGTTAGGCCACCAAAGCTTAGGATGCTCAATCAGGATTTCCTTTGGGGAAGCCTGATACCTTCGGATTGTCCGATCTGGTTCTTCTATTTCTACCACATAGAAAGTATCTGCCACATTCGGGATATTTTCCGTACTGCAGACTGCTTCCATATCACACACTTCTCCCTTATCAGAGCAGCTTATCATATTAGGAAAACGTTCCTCTGTGACCTCCAAATGCAGCACAACATTTCCGTCTGCATGCTCCTGCCTGATGTAAACACTGTCAAGCCTTGCCATCTTCACTCCCAGCAGAACGACAGAACGGAAGATCCCTGCATCCGGCAGATGCGCTCCCCAGTCCCATCCGAACATACAGTGAGCTTTTCGCATATGGACGAAGCCATCCATCGCATCCTCTGACCCCAGAGTCCGGCATTTAGCGAATTCTTCTCTTATGAACCGCAATGGCGAGTGCAGCACAATCCGAAGCACATTTTCCTTTTTCCTGAGAAGCTCTGTCACATCAAACTCCCAGACACGGTGCATATTATTTGCCCTTCCAATCCATTCCTGATTCACATAGACATCAGCAATCGTATCCAATCCGTCAAAATGCAGCAGAATCCTATCCTGCGCCATCAATTCCTCGCTTATGTCAAAGCACACCTCATACTCATAGTCATTTTCCATTAAGGGAAGGGCACGAAGCTCATTGTCCTTCCAGAACGGGTCCTCCATCCTGCCGTTTCGCAGTAAATCTGTATAAACCGTCCCCGGAACAACGGCAGGCTGCTCAGGCTCACCCTGACAGCGTAATTTCCAGTTTTTGTCTAAAAATTGTTTTATCATATTCCCTCCCAACCTTTATACCCTGCGGCTATTCATCAATACCGCGGATACTCATTGCACAGCAAACGGTAGGGTTCTTCATCCTCCTCAATCTCTGGGAAACGCCCGATTGGCTCATAAAACCGGTTATCATGTTCATCGTCATTGCACATGGACACTTCCCCAAGAAGTACGTCGCCGCTTCCCTCCTCCACATGAAAATCATGGTACATATACGGATAAATGGTAATACTCTCCCCTGGCGTCAGCCTCACCTTCGTTCCTGCCGGCACAGTAAATTCCCGCCCGTCACAGTTCACAGTAACATCTGTATCGTCAAATTCTCCGTCCTTAGTGGAATTATAAACCGTAATCAGCACATTTCCGCCGCCCCTGTTAATAATATCCTCCATCTTCTTCCAGTGAAAATGCATGGGCGCCATCTGCCCCTCTTTCACAAGGAGAAGCTTCTCTGCATAAGTCTTTGTGTATTTATCTATTTTTAGATTTCCATTACGAATGGTAATCAGGGAGAAGCCTACCTCATCAAATCTTCCAAGTCCATAATCTGTAATATCCCATCCAAGCATATTGTCTCGAATTTCATCATATTCCGCCCCCTTTGTCTTCCACTCGTTTGCAGACCATTTGCAAAAGGGTGGAATCTCAAATCCGTGGGCCTTTATCATCTCCTCCATATGTCTAATCTCTGCATTTATTTTTGAACGCTTCATTTTTGTCTCCTTCCAAGTGGTTTTATACCTGCCTATTTCAGAAATTCTTCTGCCCTACGCCTGGCCTCATCAAGCTCTGCGCCTGAAAGGAACGTAAGCACAAGCCTCTTTTTTTCCGTGGCAAACGGCTCTATCTGATGCAGGCTGTTCTCTTTTATATGATAAGGTTTCCCGTAAACACTGGAATTCGCCGGCTCAAGGCCGATTACATAGTCGCCGGACGCAATAGACTTCCACTGCATGAAATACGGAAGCTCCTTCACACTATATTCTACCTTAAGTCCAATCCCAAGGTTCTTATTCATCACCAGGGCAAACGTATTTCCCTCCTGGTCTGCCGCCATGTCGTGAAGAAATACATACTCCGGCTCATTGTCTTTAGGCGCCTCCATGCGATTCCAATATTCTGCGTTGGATGCCGCCGCCTCATCCCTTGGGGTCACCCTCTTTGTGGGAATCACAATCTCAGAATCCTCACACAGAAGAGGATATCCCACATTAATATGATATAACAGCATCATCGGCTCCCTTCGGAACCCTTCGTTCGTAATTTCATCCTCAATACAGATACGGTTCTCCCCATAGCAGGTCGTAATCCTTCTGCGCAGCGTCAGGTTCTCCCCGAAAAGCTCTGCCTCACGCATAGTCCCCGATATGCTCACAATATAGTCATCCCCCACCCAGCAGGCATCTGCGCCCACATGCTCGGCAGGCGTCGTGCGTATCCGCCCATGCATGGGAAAATCCTTGCCGTCAATCTTACAAGGCGCACAGATATTTTCAAGTCCGCAGGTAAAAAGCATTCCACCCATAATACTGCGCTGGGCCTCCGCTCCATTGGTGTCATAATGATTCCGTCCCATTAAACCAGGTTTTGTAAGGAAGCTCATGTTATGTCCGCAAAAAGAAACATCCGTAAGATCTAGGCATTTATCAGCCATCACGCTGAATTTCAGAGGCCCGTTCTTCACCTCATATGCTTTCATTCCCCTTGCTCTTCCTTCCTCAAATGTAACCGGACGCACATACATAAGCTGCTGCATGCTGCCCACCCGCTGTAATAATTCTTTCTTATCCGCCACAGACCATTCCTCCATTTCTATTTTTTCGCTTCTATTGGCTGCTTAAAACCATTCTGGCTCTCCTAATCTCATCCCCGTCTGTACGGAAAATCTCGAATTCACTGAGTCCGAGAAGTCCCATATTGACACGCTCGTTTCGGTAAACCATACCACTATCCACTATCCGTTTTCCGGACATATGAAAACTACTTGCGTGGATTTCCTCCTTCATCTGCCGGATTACGTCTGCATTTACCCCGCTTCCCACCAGAATCTCAATCCGTCCGTCTGCCAGAGCAAGCAGCTTTTTCAATACCTCCTTGCCTGCCATACAATCGGACGCCTGACCCGAAGTGAGAATCGTATTCACCCCCAGCGAAACCGACTCCTCCAATGCCTGATAAGGGTCCAGACACACATCAAAGGCCCGATGAAGGGTAAATATTAGCCCCTCGGCACACTTGCGAAGCTCCTTCATCTGAACGCAATCCAGATTTCCATCCGAACGCAGACAGCCGACAACAATACCGTCCGCCCCCAGCTTCTGAAACATCTGGATATCCTCTCTTATCATACGAAACTCTGCATCCGAGTACAAAAAATCTCCGGCTCTTGGACGAATAAGGACATTCAACTTAATATCACATACTTCCCGTATCTGCTTAAACTGGCTCACACCAGGGGTCGTCCCGCCTATGAGCAGATTGGAACAGACTTCAAGGCAATCTGCGCCTGCCTTTTGCGCAATGATTGCAGACTCCACAGAATCGACACATACTTCCAGTTTTGATTTTCTATTCATATCCATATTTTCTTCAATTTCCTTATTATTTTTAAGAGAGGCAGCCCTTTCTCTAACACATTCTACGGGGCTGCCCTCTCTCCTATTCTACTTCCTGGTCATCTAATCGTCAATCTGTTTTAGTCATCATTTCCATTACTAATTACGATTGCCTTGTCAATTCCTGGTAAACTACTTCTTAGCCTTCCAATCGTCAATCTGCTTCTGCATCTCCTCGATTACCTTGTCAATTCCTGTGGCCTCCAGCTTCTCTTGAAGCTTCGGCAGATATTCATCCGGATCTACGCTTCCTGTATAAAGGGATTTTCCGAATTCATCCATCACGTTTCCGAAGCCTGCCACCTCCGTACTTACCGGCTCTAAGTCAAAGTCAAACCCAAAGGACGGCGCCTCTACTGAGGAGGAATTGAATTCCTTGAAGGTTGCCCATTTGTCAACCGGCTCATTTTCCAGAACATAAGTGTTAAACAACCCTCCCTGTACCCAGTAGGAAACAGAATAATTCTTTCTTGTCTCCTCGTTCATCTTAATCTTGTTATCATATACATAAGGCTTCCCTTCTGCCTCTGCCGCTTCGTCTGCCGGAACCTCCACCTTATCCCAGTGCACACCCTCGATACCATAGTTTAACAGGTTTCTCAGATACTCGTCCGTATTAATCAGATTCAGAAGCTCAACCGCCTTTTCGGGATGATCTGTCTGTGCATTGATGGCAGTCAGTGCGCCGCGGGCGGAAATATTGGTCACATAGGTATCCATAATCGGAGTCGCTACCACCTCGTAGCCCAAGTCCTTGCCCCATACCAGCTCTGCGTATGGCTGTCCGTCGCCCTTTGTCACAAAACGCTTAATGGACTTGTCGTCAGAAGCCGTGGCCGCGTCCTTGTTGATGTAGCCGGCCTGATAATACTTCCTCATGGTTTTAAGCGTAGACTTCATCTTCTCTGTCTCAAATACATTCTTCACTGTCAGCGTGTCATCCCCATACTCAATTCCCACAGGATTCTGGATTAAATCCATATAAATCGGCGCTGAATAGCTGCTGGTTAAGTACATTGGGACAACGTCCGGTTCTTTTTCCTTGATCAGCTCAAGCCACGGCTCCAAATCCTCCAGACTGTGAATCTCATCTACTGGAATTTCGTATTTGTCAACGTATTCCTTCGTAAATACCCACATAGGCATGCTTCCAATCTCTTTCTCACTGGGAACGCCGTAAGTCTTGCCCTGAACCTTTGCCGCCTCCCAGAAACGCTCGTCTATGTTCTTGTACATCTCGGTATCCTTGATGTAATCATCAATCACAAGAAACGCGCCCTTGTTGGCGTTCTGGAGATAGTTATTGGCCCATGAGCAGGTAAAGCACATATCCCAGTCATCCCCTGTATTAATCACAACCTGCATCTTCTGGTCATAATCACCCCATCCTGCCGTGTTAATCTTAAGCTTCACGCCAATCTTTTCACCAATATATTCATTTACCTTCTCAAGAACAGCCTCCTGGTCCTTCTGGGCATCCCCGATCTGCCACCAGGTCAACTCCACGATTTCTTCACCGCTAGAATTAGTCTCCGCCTTCTTCTTGCCGCAGCCTGCCAAAAGCCCTGCCGCCATCACAACAGCCAGCCCCGCCGCCGCGAATCTTTTTAATATCTGCCTTTTCATTCTCATTTTCCTCCTTTTTCATCTTACTCTTTTACCGCGCCCACCGTCAATCCATTTACAAAGTATCTCTGGAAGAAGGGATAGGCAAATATAATCGGCAGCGTGGAAATTACCACAATCGCCATCTTAATCGTCTCCTTCGGCATATTTGCCGCTGCTGTAATCCCGTCAACACCCATGGTTGCCTTGTTGTTTGCAAGCCAGTCAATCGAGCTTTCAATCTGGATTAACAGGTATTGCAATGGGATTAAATCCTTGTTATCCATATACATCATGGCATTGAACCAGTCGTTCCAATAGCCAAGCGTCAGGAAAAGTCCAATCGTCGCAAGCCCAGGCAGCGCCATGGGAATGACTATCTGAAAAAACAGCCTCCACTCAGACGCCCCGTCAATCTTCGCCGACTCCACAACCGCATCCGGAATACTGGTCTTAAAAAATGTCCGAAGTACAATTATATTAAATGAGTTCAGACACAGAGGCAGTATAAGCGCCCAGATTGAATCCTTTAACATAAGTACCTTAGTCACAATCAGGTAATTGGCAATCATACCGCCGCTAAACAGCATAGGTATGGTGATTACGGTTGTAAAAAATTTGCGGTAGGCGTAGGTTTTTCTGGACAGCGCATAGGCATAGGTGCCGGTCAGCAGAAGTCCGATGATGGTTCCCACCACAGTGATAAAAATAGTTACTCCATAGCTTCTTAAGATATTTTCTCCTGCGCTGACGATATATTCGTAAGCGTAGAAGCTTAATTTCTCCGGAATAAACCGGTATCCGTTCATTGCCAGCGAAGCCTCATCCGTAAATGAGATGATCACGACAAAGATAAACGGAATGACGCAGACAAGGGACAGGATTGTCAGGATAATGTTAAATCCAATGTTGGTAGACGTCTTAATCTGATTGTATTTGCACTCGTCTGCCTCTAGTTTTTTAATTCTTTTCTCCATTTTTCGCCTGGATATTTCAGCCACACTCTCTCCTCCTTCCCATCACTAAAACAGTGCATTTTCACTGTCAATCTTAGATACGATTTTATTTGCAACCATAATCAATATGAATCCTACCGTTGACTGGAACAGCGCCGCGGCTGAGCTCATTCCAATCTCACCGCTTGTCTTTAAGGCTCGGAAAATATATGTATCCAATACATTTGTCACCGGATACAACGGCCCTGAGTTCCTGGGAAGCTGGTAAAACAGACCAAAATCTGCCTTGAAGATTCCGCCCACAGACATGATGAGAAGAATCGTGATTACAGGCTTCAAAAGCGGCAGCGTAATATATTTTATCTGCTGCCATTTCGTGGCTCCGTCCAAAACCGCCGCCTCATAGTAGGTCTTGTCAATCCCGCAGATGGACGCCAGATAGACTACGGTGTTATATCCCATTCCCTTCCACTGGCTCATGAAGATAATGATAAACGGCCAGTATTTCTTTTCTGTATACCATGAAACCGGCTCGCCGCCGAACTGCTGGATAATTGCATTAAAATATCCCTTTTCCGGATTCAAAAATGCAAACACACAATAACTTACGACTACCCATGACAGGAAATAGGGCAGGAACATAGAGCTCTGATAAATCTTCATCATTCCCTTATTCTTAATCTCATTTAACAACAGGGCCAGCACTACCGGCACCGCGACGCCTAATATAATAAACGTCAGGTTATAAAGCACAGTATTCCTCACAATAATCCACGCGTCGCCGCTGCTGAACAGGAACTTAAAATTGTCAAACCAGACCGTCTCGCTTGTAAACAGATTGTAGAAAAATCCGTCTCCAGACAACCTAAATTTCTTAAATGCTACCAAGATACCAAACAATGGCAGGTAAGCAAAAAACAGAAACCAGATTGCACCAGGCATACTCAAAATAAGCAGCTCCTTATTTGCCTTAAACCGGCTCAAAAAATTTCCCTTCGGCTTTCCGGCTTTTTTTGTATTCGCCTTCAACTCTTTACCTCCTCCTTTTCGATGACACTCCTTCCTCTCATTTTGCGGCCGCGCTTTCTGATTGGCTGTGGAATGTCCATACTGTCCGTCAACTTACCGGTTCGTTAAACTGCAGTATTTTTTATCTGTATCAACTATATCATTGTGCAGTTTGTATTGAAAGTTGAAAACTTTCAGGTTCATTGAACAAATTCTAGCATTAAAAAATCGTGAAATAATTTGTCCATCATTTCATGATTTTGTCCATTTTAATATTTTTTCATTTCCCGCATGGAAGCTGGCGACACCCCATAACTCTGCTTGAATTTCCGGTAAAAATAACTGGTATCTGGATACCCCACCTGTTTTGCGATCTCATTAATCTTCATGTTTGTGTTCAAAATTAACTCCTTGGCAATCCCATTCTTTGTATTGCTCAGATATTGTGCGAAAGAACACCCCACCTCTTTTTGGAAAAGCTGCCCCAGGTAAGATGCATTCATATGATACCGATGAGCCAATGTTTTCAGATTCATATCTTCTCTATAGTTCTTCTGTACCTCCCCAATAATCTGACGCACCACAGGAGTATACTGGGAATCCTCCTCGTGCATACACTCGATAATCTCAACAATCTCCGAGATAAACGCCGTCTTGATTCCATGAATATCGTCTGCACTGAAAATGGTTTCCATAAGCTCCGACACATCATGGAATCTTCCAGATTCCAGCTTATACTCTTTTTTCATATCCTGCAAAAGCATTGCCATTTTTACCGCCATCTGGTACAGAGAGCTTACGTCGGCATCCTTGCGTATATTATTAATAAACAAATCTTCTATATAATCAACCGCCGCTTCTTTTTCTTTTTTCAAAATAAATTTCCGAAGCTGTGTTTCATCCATACGGACTGACTCCGTTTTTCTATTCTGAATCTGGGGCAGGCTGATACAGTTTCCGTACCCTTCAATAATCAGATACTTTTGAAGCTTCTTTGCACTTCTGTAGGCTTCCGGAAGTTCTTCAAATCTCTGAAAAGATGCTCCTACGCAGATAAATGTCATAATATTAAACCTGCTCTCCATCTGGTTCTGAAGCTCTGAAAAATATTCCCGCACCTGTTCTTCACTCCTAGCCGCCTCGTCCATTCTGCCCCTGTCCAGTATCATAAGCAGGCTGTCAGGAGGAAGATGGACAATTCTCAAATGTTCTTCTTTCTTAAGCTCTACAATCATATTCGTAATCTTCTTCTCTTTGAGCCCATCTAAGTTCCATTTCATCACAGCCCCATGATAACTATGCCCCTCTGTGGCAAGACCTAACATTTCCGCAAACTTTTCTCCGTCGCTTTTCTCGGATTTTCCATTTAAGAAATGCATCCACTGTGTTTTCTCATCAATATATGTAAGCTTCTTTCTGTCCATCTCCTCAAGCTTCCTCACGGTTTCCCGAAGCTGACGTATAAGTTCTTCCTCGTCGATTGGCTTTAGTATATAGTTTTCCACATCTAACCGGACTGCTTCTCTTGCATAGGCAAATTCATCATATCCGGTCAGAATAATGAACCGCACCTGTTCCTCCTGATCCCGAAGCTTCCGAAGAAGGGTCAGACCGTCCATCTCCGGCATACTGATATCCGTCACCACAATCTGGACAGGCTCTTTTTCCCACATTTCAAGGGCCTCTGCCCCGTCGTGAGCCATATGCACCACTTTAAGCCCCAACTCCTCCCAATCCACGATATTACGAATTCCCTGAAGGATTAATTCCTCGTCCTCCACAAGCATCACTTTTTTCATACTCAATTTCCTCCCATAAATCTTAAAATGACTCGAAGTCCCCCCTGACTCCCTGTCTCTAAATGGATTCCACATTCCTTGCCATAAACAGCCTTAAGCCTTCGGTTGACATTCGCAATACCGATAGAAGAATGTTTCTCCATGGTATCATGTTCAAGCTCACGGTTCTTCGCCTCAATGGCCTCTTTTGTCATTCCTTTTCCGTTATCCTCAACGATAATACGATAACCTTCCTCACACATATCTGCTTCTTTATGACCAGCGCCCTCCCCATATCTTCTTTCTGCCTCCTTCTCAACAATGATTCTCACAAAATTGTCCGTTTCCTTCATCCGTATACCGTGGATAAAATAATTCTCAATCACAGGCTGCAAAACAAATTTAATAATCGGCACCTTAAGATACTCCTCCGGACATTCCACATTTGCCTGAAACTGGTTCTGATACCGGAATTCAAAAAGCTCCATATATTTCTTACAATAGTGCAGCTCCTGGGCCAGCGTTATGATATCCGCCTCCTTAATCTGCGCCCGAAAGGTGACCGCCAGACTGTAAAGCATCTTCCCCACCTCTCTGTCTCCGTTGCAGATTGCCTTCATGCGGACAGCCTCCAGCGTATTATACAGAAAATGTGGATTAATCTGACTCTGAAGTGCGTCCATCTCCGCATTCTTCTGCTCGATTTCCGCCAGATACTGCTTCTTAATATGCTTATCCAATTTGGCACACATTTCATTAAAATATCGGGCAATCACATCCAGTTCATCCTCCTTTTTATACCCAAGGGCACACCTGAATGCATGTCCTGCGGGCAGGCGTTCTTCGTCCAACAATGAATCAATGGGAATACGCACCGCCAAATCTCCGTCCATTACCTTCGTCATGCCGTCCAGAATCCGATTCAGCCTGTTGGCAAGCTTTTGCAGATAATATCTGACAAACAGCTCTCCCAAAGCCATCACTGCAATCCCCACCAGCACCAACATCACCACAATAGAAAATGGAACTGCCGATGCCCTGCCCTTCTCAATATAGCTTATGGTATGATACTGCCCATGCTGTGCCTGTTCCACATAGGCCCCAAGCAAAATCTCCAGCTCCCCCTTATTCTCCGCCTCCATAATGTCGGATATCTCATGCTCTTTTGAAGACGTGTATACAACCGTTTGGGAATCATGGTATACCATCAATTCTGCGCGGGAATAATACTGCCAGATTGACTCAAACTTCTTACTCCTAAACCCAAGCAGCATACAGCCCTTGCCCTGCATCGTTGACGGGTCGCGAATCTCCTTCAGATAAGCAAAGCAGCCTTCCTGCACTAGCTCGCCGTTTTCCAGCCGCTCTTTAAATTCCCCGTCTCCATCTCTCCTGTAGCTCTTTCCATCCCTTGTATACTCTGTAATCTCATCCCTTTCATAACTGAACAGCGTGATTTGACTTAGGCTTCCGTATGCCTGAAATGCATCCTGGAAAAATTCCTCAATTCCTTTATACCCATTGAGCTTATTTTCAATATAGGTATCCAGGCGGTATTTCTGATACTGATCCGGCTCATCCGTCATATAGTGAAGCACATCTTTTAACTCCATACCGGAATTGTACAAATCTTCATGAATATACTCTGCAATATCGGAGGAATCCTCCAGATAAGACAGGGCAGACTCGCTCATCATCTCCGTGTATCTTAAGCTCTGCTCCAGGAAACGTTTCCTGGTACTGTTAATGAAGAAAATGACCAACGCCGATATAACGCACACCAGAATCGCCGTATAAATAAAAAACAATTTATGGTATAGCTGCTTTGAACCCTTAATCTCCATCTTTAGATTCCCCTTCTTTCATAATGTAAACAACAACGCCAACAAGGAAATGCAGTATTTCCTGCATTTCCTTAGACTTGCTCACTCCCTAAAAGGGACTTTATTCACATATTTTCAAGCTGCCTCATGACAGTCTGATTCATAAACATTACCAGAAATCCATACGCACTCCCCATAAACAGTACCGTCGTCCCTGCCGAAATCTCAAAGGACGCAAGGATGAGAAAAAACGCCACAATGTTTCCAAGAGTAAATACTGGTTTCACAAACAAAAGTGTAACTGCAGTTTTTGCAATCTGTACTTTGCCCATTTCATAGCGGCTGGCCAGCATATAGAGATTCGGGGTGGCAAGGACTGATACCGCAAACAATAAGATAAACAGGACTGCAAGGGGGAGGCATCTTAACTGCACCGTAAAAAACTCTATGTTAGTCCAGCACATCAAAAGTACAAGCATCTGTCCTGCCCCAAGCTCTGCCTTTTGTAGAAAGTCCCTAACGTATCCCTTCTTATAATCACGCAGAGCATTTCCCTCCACTCCCTGTATCAGCCGGTTCATGGCATACATCACAGCCGACAGCGCCGGCGCCATTGGGATGAGGCACACAAGGAACAGCGGAAGACATTCCCTAATCTGCCCCGCACCCACAAACAGCAGAAACAGAAGCACTGGAATATTAGAAATGACAAACAGCACATTTACTATGAAAAAATAGCACACCTTCTCACAAAATCCTAACACCTTTTCTATGTTGAATAATTCTTCCATCCCTGAGTCCTTTCTCCAATAATTTTTATATTTTAAAGATTACACTTCAATCAATAGGGTCTTAATCTCATATGCATGAAGCTGCATCCGAATCTCGTCCCGACTAAATTCTGTGACTGGCCGTTCCCGCAAATCACATTTTGCCCATGCGTGGTAAGAGAAGCCTGGCTTCACAGTCACCTCCTGCTTTGACCCTGCAAATTCATGGAAGCGAACCACAATGTATTTCCCGTCCTCAGACTTCTTCACAGCGTCCAACTCCACCTGCTCATTGTCAAAGGAAAGAAAACTGTCGAAGGAAAGACTGCTCTGCCCTGCCACGGCCTGCATTGGCTCATTTAGCGCAAACGCCTCCTGCACAACCATTCCCTCCACAAAATCTCCCTTATGAGGAAGCAATGCATAGGTAAAGGTATGTATCCCCTGATCCTGCAGATGATCCGGATGGGTTCCTGCCCTTAACAGGGAAATCCGCAGTACATTATCCTTAATATCATGTCCGTATTTGCAGTCGTTTAAGATGCTTACTCCGTAATTTCTCTCAGACAAGTCCGCCCATCTGTGGGCTACCGTCTCGAATTTTGCCTGCTCCCAGCTTGTGTTCCAGTTGTTGGGACGGCGCACGTTTCCATACTGCACGTCGTATGTGCCATAGGTGGAGCGGATATCCACAGGGAACGCTGCTTTCAGGAGTTTGTGTTGTTCGTGGAAATCTACCTCGGTCTTAAAATCAATTCTCCTGTCATTGCTGTAAAGAAGCATGTCCTGTTTGATACAGGAGGATGGACCGTCAGACTTCTTCATACCAGGCGCAAAATCCCATTCCATATGAAGCCTCATGCGAAGCGGCCCTATTTCCGCAACCTCAAAAATGGTAAGGTCGGTGATTTCCCGCATCTTTTCCTGGTAAAAGATATCAATATCCCATGCATCGAAATCAAGCGGTTTGTCCTCAAATACCTGAAGCACATTGGCCCTCTCTCCCTCAGGAAGCACGTCGCGGGCATAGGTTTTATCATACAGCCTTGTAATCTGCCCATACTGATTCAGGGAAATCCGATAGTAAGGCGTCTCAATCTCCCTGTCCTCTATGGTAAAGGCCCCTGCTTTTTCTGAGGATTTTTCTGTCTGCCCTATTGAAATGACCTTCATCCCCATAGGCGGCACGTCCTTTACCTCTACATAGGTTACCCCCTGTCCTTTTTGGGAAATCAGTTCATTTCCGTCTTTGTCCTGGAAGCGCCCGTCTACATCGCCAGGAATCTCCACAATCTGATTCATGGTCCATCCGGAGGGGTTGATTACAGTATAGGTATGCTCTTTCTTCTCTGTGATATGTGCATACGCGCTTCTCTCCACTTCACGGGCTACCCCCTCGATATATGCATAATCTTTTCTGGAATCCTCGTAAACCTCATGAATCGAAGAACCTGGAATAATATCATGGAACTGGTCTGTCAAAATATGCTTCCAGCCCTTAGTCAACTCCTCCTGCTTGGCATCCGCCATATTGCCTGACTGTAACGCCTCCAGCACAGTAAGCCACTCGGCTCTGCGGTAAAGCAGCTCCATTTTCCGGTTCATGCGTTTATTGTATGCCTGGCTTGTGTAAGTGCCTCTGTGATATTCCAGATACAGCTCTCCGTCCCAGGTATGGACATACTCCTTTGTATGCTCTACGGTATCATGAAGCTTCCGGAAATACTCTCCTGCTGTGGACATCTTTACATTGGGAAGCCCAGGAATCTTATCAAGCCTTCTGGCACACTCAAGCATATCGCGGTTCACACCGCCGCCCCCGTCTCCGTAGCCAAAGGAAATTAGCAGGTCATGATTCATCTGCTTATCCCGATATGCGTCCCACACGCCTTTTACCGTTCTTGGAAGAAGATTTCCATTGTATGTATAGAACCATGAGTCCCTCTCTCTCCAAGGCTCAGGCGTGGTGATAAAGTGGGTCAGCACCTCGCTGCCGTCGATTCCCTTCCACATAAAGGTATCGTGGGGCATACGGTTATACTGATTCCAGCTAATCTTTGTAGTCATAAAGGTATGAATCCCTGACTTCTTTAAAATCTGGGGAATCGCCCAGGAATACCCGAACACATCCGGTAGCCACAGGTATTCTACATCTTTGCCGAACTCGTCCTTGATAAACTTACTGCCAATAAGAATCTGTCTTGTAAGGGATTCTCCGCTTGTCAGGTTACAGTCAGCCTCTACCCACATAGCGCCGTCAGCCTCCCAACGGCCCTCCTGAACCCTTTTCTTGATATTTTCAAAGATATCAGGAAATTCCTCCTTCATATACTCGTATAACTGAGGCTGTGTCTGTAAGAAAATGTATTCCGGATACATTTCCATCAGACGGAAAACGGTAGAAAAAGAACGAGAGCATTTTTCTCTGGTATGCTTCAGCCGCCACAGCCACGCCACATCAATATGGGTATGGCCTACGCAGTATACATTTACCATGGAATTCTTATCCATCCCGTCGATACTTTCATTTAACATATCATCAGCCCGATATACTGACTCATAGAATGCCTGGCTGCCTGGGCAAGTCCAGTCAATCAGACGAAACGCCTGCTCAAGCGCCTTGCGCAGTTCATGCTGAATTGGCTCAGAATCGGAAAGCTCATCCAATGTCTGGCGTACCATCAACGACATATAATAGAAATCATCCACCTTTTCATCCAGCCATGCCAGGTCGGCCCGCGCGATTCTGTGCTCTTGTTCTTTGGGGACGCCGCCTCCCTCTAAGCCTGACCACAGCCGGAAGGTAAGCTCTACGGTGGTCCCGCATAAATCCTCCTGTAAAATCAACTCTTTGTGATTCACATCCACGCCCTGATACATCTTTCCGTTCACGTATGCCATGGACTCAAATCCGGAGTTATTTCCTCCTCCTGTATTGCCAAAGTCGAATACGCCCACTACCTTTTTCCCTTTCCATTCTGCGGGAACGGCAATATCCTTATGTAACCATACGAAGCGGTCCCGTCCTTTCCATGTATCGCCTGTGTTTAATGTATACCACTTTTCTGTTCCCTGTTCATGGGAGGTTGGCAGCTTGGGATTCACTACCCCCTGTTCTTCCTCTGCTGCCGCAAAGGTCTTGAATTCAATGATATCCCGATAGCGATACTGCTCGATTTCCTCGATACGTCTCTCTAATTTTCTGTCTGTCAAAAACATAACATCCTCCTTAATGCTCGCCCTGTCTTATAGCATCATTTTATTATGGGACTTCAAATATTGCAATTCAGAAAATTCTAGTTTTGATGAACATTATCCATAAAAAGTTCTTTACCAAATTACTTCTATATAGTATAATCCATGATAATCTAAAACATTTTTATTGAATCCATCCGGTACAACAAACACGAAAGCGAGGAAAAGTAAAATGAATGTAGAAGTAAAAGACTTTGTAACCGAGAAAGTAAATGTGCTAATCCATGCAGCCACCTGCTGTGCTGAGGCAAAAGAAGCAGGAAAAAACTGGCTTGACGCTGTGGGAACAGACAAAGAAGGGGAGGCAGCGAAGAATCTGATTGCAGAACTTGAGGCGGATATTATGCCTATCGACGGGCTGATTGCTTTCGCAGGTTCAGAGGCAGGGGCCCAGGTGTTCGGCAAAGAGAAGGCGAAGAATGTGCTTGCCCACGCAGAGGAGCTGAAAACAGCAGGCGCGAAATACTGCGACTGCCCAGCCTGCGCGGCTTGTGAGGCCATTCTTGAGAAGAAAGGCGAACTTTTATAGTCTGTTTGGGGACTGTCCTTTTTGGCGGTCCCCTTTTACTGTGCTAATTTGGAAAATTTAAAATCTTCTGAATGTTTGTATGAATCAATTTCTCCAGAGCGTCAAGCCGCCATTCAGGCAGATTGTACTTCGTGTGTCTTTCAAAACGAAAATCTGATAACAGAATCAGATTCTTTCTGGTCTTAGCATCAAGGCACATTGCCGCGATCTTAATCCAGTCGTCTCCAATCCGCGGCCCTTTCCGCCTCAGATAGTCGCCGCCATATTCAAACTCACCTTCTTCTGCGTAAGGCAATAGTGAGATATTATGGTCAAACAGCGGCGCCATCCCCACGATTTCCTGCGTCCTGTTATCTACAATAAACCCAAAATTATTCTTATGCCTGTCCTCATTCAATATTACGGCGTCTATTACAAACATACGTTTCATCTTTTCTTCCAGACCAAATTCCTGCATTTTACGTAAAACGGACTCTACTGAAGAATTTCCCCTGTCAACCGCTGCATATGGAAGATACCCATACTCCTCGGATGTAAAAAGGTCGCACACCGAGCAGATTCTTCTGTTATGCATCCGCAAACCATAGGTCACAAACTCATCTGTGAAATTGCTCACTAACTGGCTTGCATAAAACTCTGAATAAGGTTCCAATCCGGCATTCCGCGCTCCCGAACTGCCGCGCTTCAGCATCCTAATACGTTCCCCCTCCCGAATCCAGCACTTGGCAAAAGACCCGTCCGTACCGTACTCCGGAGAAGTGGTGCTTAACTGCCTGCCATGCAGTCCTCCCTCGAAGGCAGTCTTGGCAATAACTTCATTAAAGGGATGTGTATACAAAGATACATTTTTCCATGCAAGTTCGCTATCTATACGCTTCACCCAAAATGTATCCACCAAAGACAATGCATGAGAAATATCCAAAAATCCCTGTAAAGTATCGCATCCGCTTAAACGCAGCAATTCTTCAATATTCTCCCTCTGCTTAGGCGCACGTCTGTTACGGATAAAATCCCCGATATTGTCAAACCAATATGGCAGTTCTACAAACTGTTCTATAATATTAATCGTATCAAATACTGTATCTACCTCAAATTCCGCAATCACCACATCTTTGTTTAGCAAAACATACTTTGCCGCCTGTTCCCCTGTAAAATGATTTCCTTCACCAGTCATACCCTTGTCCCCCATTTGATAAATTCTGTATCTGATATACTGTAAGTATAACAATTCTACCTGCAAAAAACAACGCTATTTTACTTTTTCTTGACACTGTAATAATTGTATTCTATGATGTACAGGTACTACCAGTTGTATATGCATTACCAGATAGGAGATGAAATCATTATGCTATACTTAAGACAATTCTGTATCATCCTGTTCGTTTCATTTCTAGGCGAGCTGCTTCATGTGATGATACCCCTTCCGATTCCCGCAAGCGTCTACGGATTAATCCTTATGCTTTCCGCGTTATGTACCGGAATCATCAAAATAAACCAGGTTAAGGAAGCCGCCGGCTTCTTAATCGAAATCATGCCGGTCATGTTTATACCTGCCGCAGTCGGCCTTCTAAAGTCCTGGTCATTCCTTAAGCCTGTCTGGATTCCAGTTATATTCATCACATTGATTTCTACGGTCATTGTAATGGCAGTAACGGGACAGGTAACACAGAAAATGATTCAAATAGATAAGACGATTGGAGAAAAAAATGAAAGAATTTCTGGTTGATTCCTTATTCTTCGGCGCTGTATTAAGCCTGGCGGCCTATGAGGCCGGACTTCTGTTAAAAAGGCGATTCAAGCTGGCAGTCTTTAACCCTCTGCTTATTGCCACCGTCGCCGTCATGGCTGTTCTGACCCTTCTTAAGATAGAATACAGACATTACAACGAGAGCGCTAAATATATCAGCTATCTGCTGACTCCTGCCACCGTATGTCTGGCAGTTCCCCTCTACCAACAGATGGAGCTGCTTAAAAAGAACCTGAAGGCCGTAGTAGGCGGTATCACCGCCGGAGTTCTCTCAAGCCTTCTGAGTATCTTCCTGCTGGCAAGATTATTTTCCCTGAACCATGAGCAGTACGTAACGCTGCTGCCCAAATCCATCACCACCGCCATCGGAATGGGGATTTCGGAGGAGCTGGGCGGGATTCAGACCATAACCGTGGCTGTCATCATTATCACCGGAATCTTTGGAAACGTTACGGCAGAAATAATCTGTAAAATCTTCCGGATTCATAATCCTGTTGCCAAAGGGCTTGCCATCGGAACTGCCTCCCATGCCATCGGAACTGCAAAAGCCATGGAGATGGGGGAGATTGAAGGCGCTATGAGCAGCCTTGCCATAGCCGTTGCCGGACTTCTGACCGTTATGGGGGCTTCCATTTTTGCTATGCTTATGTAACTAAAAAATAGAAAGATTGTAGGAAGACCCTCGTATACTTCGATGTTTATCTTCCTACAATCTTTTTTCGTTCAGCACCCTAAGTTCTTTCTTCTTTGTAAAGTGTATAATAATCGGATTCTACATTTTCCATCATCTGGCCAAACCATCTTTTCCCATCATCCAATGCCTTATTATAAATGATGGGCGCCAATTTTTCTTCAAACAGCTCTAATAACTGCATCTGTTCAATCATTCCGATTTCTTCGCCGCGTACATCCAAATAAAAAGATTTAATCTCGTCCTTCAGCTTTTCCTTCTGTACATCCGACAACTTTATCTGGGATAAAGACTGCCTTCTTCTCATATTCCTTCCCCTATCATGCCTTTGTATCAATCAGATTCACCGCCACTGGAATCCCACTCAGATTACTTATATCTACTCCGTAATCCGCCAGATTCTCCAGGTTATCAGTATCTACCGTCACCTCATCCCAACTCCACAGAAGGCCGTATGAACCGACTGCGTGCCCATAATCTTCTTTTGTCCGGTATTCGTACTCTGCAAGCTCTTTTCCCGTATACTCCTGGTATCTGTCCTTAAGCTCATCCCCAAGGCTGGCTAGCTGCTCCTTCGCCTTTGCAAGATACGCAAGTCCTTCCTCTATACCTCCGGCTTTTTTAAGTTCTTCTGAAATACTGCTAATCTTATCCGGTATATCCCCAAGCAGCCCTCGATATTCTTCGCTGAAGGGTTTCCCGTACACCGCTTCACAGTTGCGCAGGCTGTCGCCCAGAAGCTCTGCCGTATAGTCAAGCACGCCTGCCATATCCTGATATTCTGACGCTATCAGCTCTTTCATCTTCTCCGCATGCTTTTCGGAGCCATTTGCAGCAATCTTCTCATATTCAGACTGAAGATACAAAAGCCGCGTCTCCTTGTAGGTAATACTGTCCGCCAGAGAGCCTGTGGTCTGGTAATATGCCTCTATCTTCTGAGCCGCCTTCACAGGCACATCCTCTTTGGCCACTATAAAAGAAGACAGCGCCGCCGGTCCAGTATTCTCAAGCCCTGTATCTATCTTCTTCGTATCCCCTCCTCTTATAAGAGCCGCCGCTTTCTCCTGGATTGCTCTCTGCTTCTGTGCTTTCTGTGAATCCGCCGTTCTTGCCGCCCCTGGCAGAAATTGATTCAATGCCTTCTGACTGCCTGGCTTATTCATCCAGAACATATTCTGTGTATTAATCCGCATACTTCTCCTCCTCGTCTGCCCCACACAACTGTACTGCTGTTATTTAAATAATCGACCTTCGGGTAAAAATACTTAATGATTTATGCTGATAGTTTTCCGTCTGTCCTTTCATTAATTAATATTTTGCCTTTCAAAGTACTCATCTATCTTCTGCTTAATCTGCTCTGGCTTTAAATATTTTACCAGATACCCGTCTGGTTTTAAGGCAACCAGCTTCTTAACCGTCTCCGGATCAGCCCTCCCTGTCAAAAAAATAATCGGAATATCTGCAAATGTCTCCTCTGAGCGCATCATTTTCAATACCTGCTGTCCGTCACAAACCGGCATCTCATAATCTAAAAGAACCAGGTCCGGCTTATCCAGAATCATACACCGAAGCGCCGCTGTGCCAGACTGGGCAAGGGCCACATCATAATCCTCTGCCAGAAGATTTTTAATTCCCTGTCTCACCGTAACAGAATCATCCACTACAAGCACCTTCCATTTCCAATGACTTTCCCTCTGCATGATATATTTCTCAACCTCAGCCATTGCATTATCCATTCTTAGAGGCGCGACATTCCCTTTTTTTGATGGATGCCCTGCAGACGTACAGTATGAAAAGTATCCTTCACCAGTATCGAACAACAGACTTAACTGCAATCTTTCATTTTCAAACACATCCTGGAATTGCTCGTAAGTAAGGAGATTTTCTTCTTTTAACTCATACCCCTCCATATCCGACAGATGGTTCTTCACATGCTCTGCAAACTGACGCGCCATATACCTCGATGCATTCATCAACAAAGTATTAAGCTTATTCGTCTTTATACCCATAGATTTCCCAACCGTGTTAATCAGCAGCTTTTCTTCAAAAACTAAAAATATCTCGTATTTTTCCTCCTCCTTTTCTGTCCCATAGACCAGACGGTGGTATACCCCTTTTCCAAACTTTTCGCCTCCATAGGCGTCGCTGATTACATAAGATTCCAAATGAAACAAATCATACATCAACTGAAGAATAATCTTCTTCATTGCTTCCTGTTCCTTTTCCTGCAAAAGCCCTATCCATCTGCTTCTGCCCTTCCCCGTGATTGCGCGGTCCTCCATTAGTGTATGTCCGACCAGCCATCCGGCGCAGACTCCAAGGAAATGCTCCACAGAATCTGTACAATACTTTGTCTTTTCTAGTTCTTCTTCAAGTGCCGGAAGCGTCCTCTCACGAAACTCACTGTGAATATGTCTGTGTACTTTGAGCCTTTCATAGTTAATAGACGCCATATAATTTTCTTCCTCTGCAAAATGCTTTACCGCATGATCCTTGAAAAACTTGATTCCTTCCTGGCACGCCCACTGACTCTTACTTTTTTCGTCGCTGAATCGGAATAGTTTATTGATAATCTTAAAAAGTCTTTTGTGCTCTTGATCAATAATATCTACGCCAATATTATATTCGTCTTTCCATACAAGCTGACCATCCATTTTTGTAATCCTCCTTAAAATAAAATAGATGCATAAAATAGCCGTCTTTTGTGTATACTGTTATAGTATTCATCTAACAATATTTAGGTACTCTCACCGTTCACATCAAAAAACATCCCATTCAATCAATCTCCTTGTATCCAAATCTAATTTTTATTATAATACTCTCATCTACGTGCTTGCAGGCTAGATTTGGCCCCTTACATGCAATGCATAGTAACTATCTAAGGAGTGTGAAAATTGATTCGGATTGCAATTTGTGAGGATGAGCCGATTCTCCTGAACCAACTGGCAGATACAGTGAAAATGATATTTGACAAACATTCCCTTAGCCATACAATCGACCTTTTTACAAACGGCGGCGCCTTACTTGTCCGCGAGGCCTTCGACCTTTTGCTGCTTGATATTGCAATGGAGCCTTTAAGCGGGATGGACTTGGCAAGAAAACTGCGCACGCGGGGAGACGACAGCAAAATTATCTTCATTACCGCCCACCAGCAATACGCCATAGATGCATACGACGTACAGGCATCCCATTATCTGGTGAAGCCCGTAGATATCCCCAAGCTGGAAGCAGTTCTCTTAAAGCTCTGTTCTTCATTAAAGCTCCAGCATAAATGCGCTATTGCCATCCGCCAGGGTACGGCAGTCAGAAGAATTCCCTTTGATCAGGTATTCTATCTGGAGGTAATCAATCGAAAAATTCATCTCCACACAGAAAATGAGAGCCTTCCGTTCTACGGAAAACTAGAAGAACTAGAGCCTTCCCTGCCGGAAACATTTTTCCGGTGTCATAGAAGTTATATTGTGAATTTTGACCATGTACAGCGTTATGACAAAAAAGACGTGTGGCTTAACAATATGGAACGAATTCCCCTATCCAAACGCAGATATCAGGCGTTCGGGCTGGAATTCATGGGTTATCTGAAAGAAAGCGGGGATGTGTTTTGAGTGAGGCGGCAATCGGCTCTATGATCTGGGGGTTATTGGATACTTTTCTAAGATACCGTTTTTTTAATAAAATGCTCGGCAATAAATATCACTGTACCTTTGTATGGTATTATCTGGGTACTCTGCTCTATGGCCATTTAAATGTGCTTCTTGTGCTGGCCGGAACGCCATGGGGCAATCTCGTATACCTGTGCGGCTGTTCATTTATGCTTAATATGCTCTTGTTTCACGGAAGCATACTGAAAAAGGCCTTCTTTACCATATGGATATACTGTGTCCCTGAGACAGCCTACGGCATTTACTTCCCGCTGTTTTATAGTCTCGCCGTCTCAAGGGGGCAGACCGGCTATTCTGACACTATGCTTCAAATGGTCGAAATAGCCGCGTGTCTGACGCTGTATATCATGATGGAGGTGCTGTCTGGTAATCTCCATGTTCTCAGGCAGGATTTTGAGGACCGAGACGCCGTTTATCTGATATGCATTATTGTATTTATCTGTGCGGCGGTTGATATGATGCTGAATCTTTTTACCGGAATCAGCGGCTGGACTCCTAAAAGCCTGCTTATGACTGCCATTCCCTTAAGTCTGACTGCCCTGGGAGGCGAGATACTCTATATCTATTGTATTATCATGCTTAAGAGGCGGCTGACAGAACAACTGGCAAAACAGCAATATCAGATGCTTGGAAGACATCTTGAGGTCTCTAAAGAGCAGTACTGCCAACTGATAAAAATCCGCCATGACATCAAAAATCATGGCTTATGTCTCGCACAATTACTGGCAAACGGCAAATCAGAAGAAGCCGCCCATTATCTTCAACAGATGAATCTCCGGTTAGAGGAGGCGGACTCAATACAGACCGGTTCTGTTTTTGCAGACGCCCTGTTAAACCCCAAATATCATTATGCAAAAAACCTCGGTATTGACCTCACAATCCGGCTGTCGGTTCCTGATGAAGCTACAATCCTGCCGGTTGATCTGTGCTGTCTGCTGTCAAATGCATTAGACAACGCAGTTGAGGCATGCCAGAGGGGTATCGAAGCTGGAAATCCCCCAGGGTGGATACGGATTGTGTCTCATATGAATCCCAATTACTGGGTATTTGAAATCAGCAACAGTGTTCATTCACCTGTCAACTTAAACGGCGGGAAGCTTAAATCCTCCAAGGGGACGGCCATCTGCGGCGTGGGGCTTCAGAATATCAAGGCCGTGGTTGAACGGTACGGAGGCGTCCTTGACCTTCAAGGAGATACACAGTTTACTTTAAGCGTCATGCTGCCTTTGGCACCAAAAAAGAACCCGTCTGCGTCAAAGGAATAAATCAGCCAAATACACATGCCGATAATCTAGTGTACTCAAAGGGCATGGATTACACTGTGCCCTCCGGTATAATCAACAAGTATGGAGGTATGAAGGATGCGGATTAATTTTAACCAGACAAACCGATTTTTACAGACAGGGCCCGCGTGTCCCGGCTTCAGGCAGAACATTTCTTTAAAAGACCAGAAGAATGGCGTATTTGCACGCAATGACACGGCAGTTTTATCTCCCCAGGGGAAAGCCGCCAGCCGCCTTGCAAACCTCATGAGCCAGAAGGAATTAATCCAGATGAACAAGGATTCTCTGCTTAAGCAAGCCCTGGACGATGAGACAGGAGGAGGCAGCGCTGGTATGAAGGAGAAATTAGAGGAATACGATGAGCAACTGGATACGCTCAACGAACAGATTGCCACTGAGATGGCAAAACAAGCTGAGGATGAACAAGAAACAGAAAAGATTTACCAGAAACCGCAGAATACACCGTCTACGGAATCTGCGGACGACAGTATTGTCAGATTAACGGAATTGTCTGCGGATTTGGTCAAGGCCAAAATCTCCGGTCAGGCAAACGTCAGACGCGAGGGTGAGAAAAACGTGTGTAAAGCAGAGATTAAAATGGGTTCTACTGCGGCAAAACAAAAGCTTAACAAAATCAGCCAGATGGAGAGAACTACCGCTAATATGGCGCCGCTGTTTAAGAAAAGGTAATCGACTATAACAAGCTGTTGGGAAATAATGCTTCTATTTTCCGACAGCTTGTCAATGTAAAGCTAACCGTGTTGGGTAAGATTCTTCACCCATCCATACTTCTTATAATGTCGGTAAACCGCCGGCAGCTTCACAAACTCATCCAAATGCAGCCACAAATAAACCCACAAAACCGGAAGCTTCAGCCAGAAAGCCGCCAAAAATCCAGCAGGTATAATTACAACCCACATAGTAACAGCATCACAGCACATCCCGAATCTAGTGTCGCCTCCTGCACAGAATATCCCTGCGATTACAGTACAATTTATAGATTTCCCCACCAGATAATAGCTGCATACCCATAACATGACCTTAAGGTACTCCTGGGCCTGACTGGTTAAATTTCCTGCAAAAAAGACCATCATAGGCTTGCAGGCCGCCAGCAGTAGCAGGCCTGACAGCGCGCCTGCTGCCACGGCTGTCTGACATAATCTCCTCCCGTACTTTTTGGCCTGGTTTAGATTCCCGCATCCAAGCTCATTTCCAATCATGATTCCGCTTCCCGTCCCAAGCCCAAGGCAGAAGCAGGCAATCACATTTTTTAAAATATTGGATATGGAATTGGCGGCCACCGCATCGCTTCCCAGATGTCCCATGATAACTGAGAACATGGTAAATCCGCAGCCCCATGCCAATTCATTTGCCAGCACAGGACTCGTATAATAGAAATAATCCTTCTGAAGCTTGGCCTTTGGACTTCTAAGGTACTTCAAACGGATACGCACCACCTCCTGCCGCCTGTTCTCCCACAGAACCAGCAAAAGTTCTACAACACGGGCAATCAGCGTCGCCAAAGCCGCGCCCTTAATCCCCATCTTCGGAAATCCCATGGCTCCAAATATTAGAATAAAATTTAAAAGCAGATTGAGCAAAACGGCGACAGAACCGTAAACAGTACTTTTCAGGGTTCTCCCACTGTTTTTCATGATGCACAGATAAACCTGGGAGACTCCCATACAAAGAAAGGAGCCGCTTACAATACGCAGATAAGAAGCGCCGTAAGTAATCAATTCCGACGAATTTGTAAATATTCTCATAAGAGTCTTAGGACAAAAATATGCTGCCAGAAAAAAAAGAAACGTTATCAAAACGGAAATCCTTAATGTTACGGCCAGAATTTCTTCAACGGCCTTTGCATCACCTTTGCCCCAATACTGAGCCGCCAGCACAGTGGCGCCAATGGTCAGTGCCGCTAAAAACAGATTCAATACAAACTGAACCTGGGTCGCGAGAGAGACTGCCGAAAGCGCCGTCTGCCCCTGCATACCCAACATTAACGCATCGCTCGCACTGACCACAGCAGTCATAAAATTCTGCGCTGCAATAGGAAGCACCAGAGAAAATAATTTCCTGTAAAATTCCTTGTCAGCCTTTATTCCTTCTTTTGTCCACATACTCTTACTCCTTACGCCTTCCATAATACGGTTACATACTAATATAATACCGTAAAGCATCATATTTCGAGCATACTAACGATATCGCCGTAACCTGCCCTTCTTGCCAACTGCTTCATACCGTCAGCTACTTCTTCCTTGGAATAATTATTCTGCGATAAAAAATCTTCGTCTTTCTCACTCAGATATTGGTAAATAAGAGCAGCAGCGGCAACATCATTCTTACTGCTATAATCAATGCCGGTGAGCAGAATATCCTCCGCCTCATTTATATTCCCCTTATCAATCATTGCGAACAGATCCTCCAGTTTTTTTCCGGATATCTCACATTTATTCCGAATCTCCTGCTTGACAGACACATACTGCTTTCCGAACATCAGGGAGAATAATATTCTGACGGTTTCCTTGATAAGCCTCATAATATAATCTTTTTCGTCTTCAAAATTCATACGAAATATCATCCTTTCATCACTAACATCTCATCCACTGTGACAGGCTTAAAATCTGCCAAAGCCTTATGATTTGTCAGGGTCTTTACAATCCTCCAGCCGTCGTGGCTATGGACGGCGTTCTTAGGGATTGGCCGAAATCCAAAGTCAAGATATATCTTACATGCAAGCCATGTTGTCGTCTGTGTCGGAATCTTCGCATGTGTATATCCCAGGCCCTGCATAATCTCCAGAACGTATGAAATCAGAGGTTTGGCAAGCCCTTTTCCCTGATATTCCCGGCACACGGCAACCCAGTGAAGCCATCCGTCCCCTGACTGGTCAATCCCTCTGATATCATAATACGCTGTTGCCGTCGCAACCTTTGTGCCTTCTTTGTTTTCAATAAAAACCATCCTTTTTGTCAGTTCATGGTCTTTACCGCCGAAAAATTTATTCCACACCTCCACACCCTGTTCATAACTTGTCAATTCCTTTGCAGACCTTTCAATATTAATCCATTGCTCACGATCTCCCTTCTGAAAGAACACAAACCTGTATCCGTCTGGAAGCGGGAACCGCGGCAGATTCTTGAGATTTCTTTCCAGCATCAGTTCATAAAATTTAATCCGTTCATCATGGTTATCAAATTGTATCTCCATTTCTCTCCCTCCATAAACATTTCTTTTTGTGCCCTCTGGGTATTCACAAGGTTACACCCTGCCCATTATACCTAAAGGCGCACCGCAATACAAGCCCTTATCTCCAAGAGGGTTGGGATATTGTAACAGTTCAGCCTTCCGGCTTCACTGTTACGGGATATTCACTGACGGATAAACAAAACCAATAAAATATGCATATACTATTATAGAACCGATAATAAGGCGGTGTAGATATGAGGCTGTGCGAACTAGAGGACAAAGAAGTCATTAACGCCTGTGACTGCAAGAAGTTAGGTTATATCGTGGATTTGATTATAGATGAATGTAATGGATGTATTGAGGCGCTTGTGATTCCGAAAGCAGGAAAATTATGCGGATTTTTCTGTGACGGTTCAGAATACATTATTCCGTTCAAATGTATCAAGAAGATTGGGGCTGATATTATCCTGGTGGAAATACATGAAGAAAAAAGATAATTGTCAGAAGAATCTGGATTTTAAGTTATCCCCGCAGGGCTTGTATTACAAGTATACCCTGCCCTGCGGAGAAACTTTTTTATTCCTTGTGTACTGTTATTCATCAATATCAATTACGGAAACAGGACAATCATCTCTTGCCTCTTTTGCCGTACTTTCGTATTCCGGCGCTACGTCTGCATAGGCTTCAGCAACACCATCGTCGTTAAACCGGAACACCTCCGGACATGTGGCAACACATGCGCCGCATGAGATGCATCCATCGTTTACTCTGGCCTTCATGGGTCTTCCTCCTTGCATTTTTTAATATTTCTGAGAAATATTTTTAGTAGTATACCCAATCTTCTGCCAATTATTCATCCCTGTCACCCATTTGATCTGATATGCGTCCCTGTCCTGCCCTTCAAGGCATCCTTTAACTTATCAAAGGATGTGATTAAAGCGCTTCTGCCCGCTCTTTTCTCAATAAAGGCTACGGATGCACTAAATTTGGGAAGCATGTTATATTCTCCAAAATGTCCCTCCTCCATATACTGCTTTGCCTGTGTGAGATTAATCTCTCCAAGCTCGTCTTCATCGGGTCTTCCCATATTAATCTTTACTTTTTCTACGCTGGTAAGAATAATCAACTGGTCTGCATCGATGTCCTCCGCCATCCTGCCTGCCGTCAAATCCTTTTCAATCACAGCGCTGGCGCCCCGCAGATGGTGCTCCTGCTCTAGTACTGGAATTCCTCCTCCTCCGCATGCAACCACAATCTGGTCTGCGTCCAAGAGCGCGCGAATGGCGTCAATCTCTACAATACTGACCGGATTTGGGGCGGAAACGATACGCCGATAACCTTTGCCTGGTTCCTCGACAATATAGTTTCCTTTTTTACGTTCTTCATTGGCCTCCTCCACATTCATATACCGCCCCAGTATCTTGGTGGGCGTATAGAATGCCTCGTCATAGGGGTCTACGATTACCTGTGTCAGAATCGTGCTGACCGTCCGGTAGACGCCCCTCTCCAACAGCTCCTCGCGGATGCCGTTCTGAAGGTCATATCCAATATATCCCTGACTCATTGCCGAACATACGGACATGGGCGCAGGCGTATAGTCCTGATGCGCCTTACCGAATTCATTCATCGCCGTATGAATCATACCCACCTGGGGCGCGTTGCTGTGAGTAATTGCTACCTGATAATCTGCTTCGATTAAGTCTGCGATTACCTTTGCCGTCTTACTGACTGCAACCTTCTGCTCCGGCAGCGTGGTTCCAAGCGCCCTGTGTCCCAATGCGACTACAACTCTTTTTTTCATTGTCTCTACCTCTTTGTATTTTGTCGTCTATCGAATAAAATTGGTCCATTCCTTTTCTTCCTTTTCTGGAAGTCCATACTCCTTCTTGCCAAGGGCGATACTCTTCATCAGAAAGGACATATTCCCTGCAAGGGTACGCATAACCTGAAGCCCCTCTCTGTCCTTCAGAGCCTCGTCAGCGTTATTTCCATGGATACTGTTCCAATACTGGCTGGACGCCACTGGCATACCGCTAATGGTAAAATATTTGTTCAGCTCGTCAAACGTGGCCGACAGTCCCCCACGTCTGGCTGAAACAACACTGGCGCCTACCTTCATGGTCTTATCAAAATGAGCGCTGTAGAAAAGCCGGTCCAAGAACGCAATCACAGTTGCATTTGCCGAAGCATAGTAAACCGGACTTCCCACCACAAGTCCGTCACACTCCTTAAACTTCCCTGCCGTCTCGTTCACCAGATCATCGAAGGCGCATTTCCCTGTTTTTTTGCAGGAGCCGCAGGCAATACAGCCTCGGATATTCTGGTTACCCACATGAATCAGCTCTGTCTCAATTCCGTTTTCAGCAAAAATCTTCTCCATCTCGTTTAATGCGGTATATGTACTGCCCTTGGCGTGAGGGCTTCCGTTGATTAATAATACTTTCATAATCTTCTCTCCTCTTTTTAATAATTTTCCTCCATTGTATCATTCATGGAACCATTCAGCAATTTTCTTTTGATTTTTTTTCCTGAAAGTATTATACTAATGTGTATAAGGATATTTTTATAAGAAAGGATAGTACTATGAAAAGAATTGTTGTAGCAGTACTTATTTCCATGACACTTTTCGCAGCCATAACCGGATGCGGCAAAGGCGCGGACATCGGCAAAGAGAAAGCCACAGACATTGCCTTAGGGGATGCACAGCTCTCAGAATCGGATGTTACCCGTCTTCGGGTATCCAAGGAGAGAGACGACGGCCAGAGTATCTACGAAGTGAACTTTACCTGCGGGACTACTGAGTATGAATATGAAATACTGGCGTCTAACGGAGATATCCTCAGCACTGACTATGATGAATCCACTAACCGGAGCCAACAGTCTCCAAGTGGACAGCAAGGGCAGACAAATCAACAGGCTCAAGACGGGCAGCAAGGACAGACAGACCCGCAGTCTCCAAATGGACAGCAAGGGCAGACGAATCAACAGGCTCAGGATGGGCAGCACAGGAACGGAGATCACGGACCTTCCGGCAATGCACAGAATACACAGGCTAATGTACAGCTTACGCTGGATGACGCCTCCAAGCTGGCACTTGACCGTGTTCCTGGGGCTTCTGCACAGGATCTGAAGATCGAGCTGGATTATGATGACGACGGCTACTACAAATATGAAGGTGATATAATCTATAACCAGAAGGAATATGAATTCGAGATTGATGCGAATACCGGAGATTTTCTGGAATGGAAGGAGGAGAGGCGATAGCCTCTCTTTTTATTACCATATCCGACCGTTCTGCCGCCTGAATACGTATTGCTGAATATCTCTTTTGGATCCTTTAGGAAGCTCCGTAAACTGACATCCATATCCGTAACGCCCGTCACGAAAATCCTCTTCTCTCAAAACCATGGCATTTAATCGATATTCTTTTTCTACAAATGTATAATCGAATTCTATCGTATCGTCGCAGCCAAGTCTTGTCTTAGTGATAAAGTACAGACCACCCTCGCTGATATTCTGGATGTCGCCCCTTAATTCCCCCTGTTTAAAAGATGTTATCAAAACCTCATCCTCCGTATTGGTCCTCAGATACCTTCGTCCCTGCACGATATCGATAACTTCAAGCACCTCGCAGTCTGCAATCCAAGGCTCAGAGACAGCTGGATCATAGTTCCTTCGGACAATGGCTTCACAGTATGTTCTGACACATCCAATCTGTCCGTCAAAAAAATCTATCCGAATCCTCTCCGAATCGGATAACTCATTTTCCCGTTTCATATATAATGTAATCTGTTCTCCATCACATTTTACACGAAGTCTCCTTTGATGGGTCTCTTTTGCTTCGTAGACAGTACATACAGTACAGTTATTTAAAACCATAGGCTATGCATCTCCTTATTTTCTCTGTATTTCATTTACCTCAATCTTATCCATGAGCCCATCGGATGTTACACCAGGATGGGTCACACGGATACGGCAGATTTCTTCCACAAAATCATAATCTAACTTCAATTCGCTGCTGATTTTCCTGATATGCTGCCCCTTATCCATTCTTTTCATAATATCTTGGATTACCCCCGACAGGTTATCTTGTGAGGGTGACATTTTTGCTGCTTTTACATCTTCATGGAAAAGCTCAAGCCTGTCCACAGATATATTTCCATTTTCCAAATGAAGGACAGCCATTGTAAGATCGAGTCGAAATCTCCTTCTTCCGCAGCTTCCTGAATTCAAATAAAGTCTTCCGTCTTTTCGTTCTTCTGTGAAGCGATGAGAATGACCAAAAATGACTATCTGAACATCATGTAAATTCTCTGGAAGCTCCTTCTTGTCATGGACTACATAGAACTTCACGCTGTCTAAGGTAAATTCCAGATGAGCTGGCAAATGGGCCGCCCATCTGCCGTCATTATTCCCTCTTACCATAAATACAGGATTATCTGGCTGTACAGCGTTTCTAATCTCGTTATAAACCTCCTGCGTGTGAAAATCTCCGCTGTGGATGACTGCGTCGCAATTTCCAAGCATTTCCTTTACTTCGGGGCGTAGTAATCCATGAGTATCTGATATCACCAAAACTTTCATGGGAATCCCCCTCCTAATATGTTTTCTATAACCATTGTATCATTGCTCTTTTCTAAATACAATATACTCTGCTTCCCTTATCCTGCATCTATAACAAAAAAGGGCGAACAATTATACAATTCAAACCTCTTGATACAACGAAAAGAGGCTTGACCTCATAGATTTAAGTATCAAGCCTCTTAACTTATTGGAGTAACAGGATCTAAACACCTTTGCTTGGTTCAAATACCTTGCAAATCACGATCATTTCTTGTGCGGAACCTTTGAACCAGACTTTCCAATATTTTTGCCTGCTCAGACAACTCCCTGGATGCGGCAGAATTTTCTTCAGCAGCCGCTGCGTTGGCATGTACAACTCCGCTAATCTGGGAAACCGAATCCACCATCTGCATAAATGCATCTGCCTGCTCGTTCGTAGATTGATCGATATCCCCTAAAAGTTCCGCCATAGTCTGTACATTGTCTCCCACCTGCTTCATGGATTGCACCGTTGCGTCAGCAACCTGAATCCCATGTTCTACTGCTGATGCAGACTTCTCAATCATTTCTGCAGTGGCGCTGGCAGCTTCTGCACTCTTACTTGCAAGATTGCGCACTTCATCTGCAACAACCGCAAAGCCTTTGCCTGTTTCGCCGGCACGCGCGGCCTCTACCGCTGCATTGAGTGCAAGTATATTTGTCTGGAAAGCAATATCCTCAATAATTTTAATGACTTTTGCAATCTCTTGTGAGGATGAGCCAATATCACCCATCGCCTGAACCATATCATCCATCTGGCGGTTGCTTTGAACAACAACCTCCCACGCTTGCCCTGAAATCTGCTTAACATGGGCAGCATTTTCCCCATCCTGCCGAGTCAAGGCTGCCACCTTATCTAATGACATCTTAAAAGCTTCCACTGCAGCGGTCTGTTCAGTGGAGCCCTGTGCCAGTACCTGGGAATTAGATGCAAGATTTTCCGAGCCTGCCCTAACTTGCATACAACAGCGGTTAATCTGTCCGATCGTATCATTTAAAGAATTCAGGATCTGGTTGAGGGAATTCTTGATTTCCCCAAAATCTCCAATGTATTCTCGTTCGATTTCCATTGAAATATTGCCGTTGGAAATACCGCCCAGCACATAAGAAATATCCTCCACATACTGTCGAATATTGTACATCGTCTCATTTAACTGGCGGGAGAGTATCCCAAGCTCGTCCTGTCCAAAACTGCCAAAATCAATTTCCAGCTGCCCTTCTGAAACATGCTGCATTCCTTGGGACAATTTTTTAAGCGGAACAGTGATGATTACAGACATTTTATAAGAAATCAGCAGCGCGGCAATCACAATCACAGCAAATAATATATCCTGAACTATGACGCTTCGGTTGGTCTGTGAAACAGCCTGGTTTTTAAAATTTTCTGCTTTTGCTTGGGAATCAATGGAAATCTCCTGTGCAATCGCCGTTGTATCGGCAATCAATGCTTCAAACTGTTTCACCTCATCCTGTACCTGTTCTTGTTCGGATAATAAACGACTAATCTCAGCATACGTAGCCTCCAATGCGGACAACTTTTCCTCAAAAGCCTTTATCTTCGCAGTATCGATTACGCCGGCCTCCCTAAGCGCAGTCAATTCTGCCTGAGCATTTTTACAGGCATTCTCGTACTCATCCGTCAGTTGAGTACCTCCTGTCAGCACCATATAATTGGCTGCGTTTTCTATTCTGCAAACATCTTTAAGCAGCGCAACAGAAGAAATCGCGCTCATATGCGGACCTGTATACAAATCTACAGAAAGGTTTGAAACACCGCGTAAGTTAGTGAGCGAAAATGCATTTAATGCAACCAAAATAATCAGCAGAAACCCAAAGCCTATTGTCAGTTTCCCCCGAATTTTTAAGTATCTCATGACTATACTCCTTATGTATTTTTAAAATCTTCTAATCTACTCAAAGTACAGCTGTAAATGTGTATGTGATTCGTATTATAACATAAGGTATTTGTTTTTTCCAGATATAATTTGGAACTCTCCAAAAAGGAAATATCTATTTGTTCCCATAAATCCATTGAATTGTGAAGCGTACCGTCCAGATCAAAAATTGCTGCTTCAAAGTTCATTCATAGGTTCCTTTCCCAAAAATAATGATCTCAATGTGGATGCCGATTTCTTTATGTCTGATTCGGCAATTACTGCGGAAACAACTGCCAGCCCGTCAATCCCCATAGACTTAAATAGCATTGCATTTTCCCTGTTAATGCCCCCGATCACGACAATCGGTATATCAACTGCCCTGCGGATTTCTCTAAGCTCCTCCATAGATACATATTTCGCATCCGGCTTAGTCTCCGTTGGGAACATAGCGCCCACGCCCAGATAATCAGCTTTGGCTTCCACCGCCTTCACGGCTTCTGCTACGGAACCGGCTGAAACACCGAGCAGCTTATCTTTACCAATAACCTTTCGGACAATATCCGCAGGAATATCTTTTTGCCCGATATGTACCCCGGCTGCTCCTACTGCCATAGCAATGTCGATACGGTCATTTATGATAAGCGGTATGCCGTATCCGTCAGTAATCTTTTTTATTTCCAACGCCAACATATAAAAATCTAATGCCGAAATCTCTTTTTCTCTAAGTTGTACCATCGTGCAGCCGCCAGCGACTGCCTGCACTACTGCCTCTCCCAAAGTCCTGGTACTCATCATCTTACGATCTGTCACAAGGTATAAAGAATAATCAGGTTTCATTTCCTACCCCTCCCTTTCTTCCCTCAGCCCATATTGGTAGAGGTGCCAAAAATGGTGTGTTGGGCCGCAGCCTTTCCCGATGTCAAGGGAATGGCTGAGCGCCATTGTCACATAATCCTTTGCTTTTTGGACTGCCTCCCGTAACCCCATGCCCCTTGCAAGCTGTGAAGCAACAGCAGCGGAAAACGTGCAGCCTGTCCCATGCGTATTTTTCGTATCAATTCGGGCAGTGTCAAAATGCCAAACCTCTTTGCCGTCAAACAGGACATCCAACGCATTCCCTGCTGCATGGCCGCCCTTGATAACGACTGCCTTACATCCAATTGTATGGATTGCTCTTGCAGCTTTTTCCATTTCTTCAACTGAATTGATCCTGCTTCCCGTTATTTTTTCCGCTTCCGGAATATTCGGTGTCAGTACGTCAGCAAGAGGGATAACTGTTCCAATCAGCGTTTTGATTGCCGCAGGCTCCATAAGCGGACATCCGTTCTTCGCATACATCACAGGGTCAATTACAATATTTTCCGGATGGTAATATTTCAGTTTTTCGACAACTTCTTCCATACAGTCCGGTGCGGAAAGCATACCGACTTTCACTGCATCAACCTCAATATCTTCAAAAACAGCATCAATCTGTTTGCCGATCATATCCGGACTAACATCCTGAATACCGAGCACCCTGCCTGTGTTTTCTGCCACAACAGATACAATGACGCTCATGCCATATACACCATGTACGGAAAATGTCTTTAAGTCTGCCTGTATGCCCGCACCGCCGCTACAGTCAGACCCTGCAATGCTTAATACTTTTTTCATTGTATAATCCTCTCCTTTGCTTCTTTTGGGAAAACAATAAACTAAGTTATGCCACTCACTGATATACTGCTTTCCCTGCCTGTAAATTCGTTGTTTACCCCAATTCCATCTCTCATGCCTTTTTCCTCTGGTAAGCCATATTCCAGAAATCAAGTTCCAGATAACCCGCTCTTTCAAAAATACTTTCCAGCTTTTTCTGCTCTGCTTCAGAAAGACTCCCACACTTCTTATCTGCAAAGTCACACCATTCCTTACAGCTATCAGCATATCGATCATCGGCATAATCCGAAATGAAATCCCAATATCTTGATTTCAGACTTTCCGGTTCCTCTGCAAGTTTCCGGAATATGTAACTGTAACTCAACATACACGGAAGTACCGCCATAAGTATTTCACATCCATTTCCACGCTTTGCAGTTTCAAACAGGAAATCAATATAATTCTGGTTTTCCGGCAATGGTGCAATAAACTCTATGTCATCATCCGTCATGCCAAACTGCCTCAGATAGTTCAGGCGAATCGCCGATTCCGTATCTGTAACAAAGCTCAGGATAGAATAATAAAGCTGGATTTCCCTTAGTGTCTCCGCATGGTATATTGCCTTTCCATACACACGGGCATAATTTTTCAGATAGATGCTGTCCTGTACCATGTATTCCTTAAAATCCTCAATGGGAAGTTTTCCCTCCTTCATCTCCTGTACAAACGTAGTGGCGATACACTTGTCCCAGACAGGCTTATTCTGTTTCAAAATACCCTCCATAAATGACATTTCCTTTGCCTCCTTGCGGTAAAAAAATAGAGCTTCCAAATATTTAGAAGCTCTTTCAGACGCAGTACGGCGTAAGAAATTGCTTCCCTACGCCGGTATTAGCCAACAGGTCAAGAGGTCAGGTCTTACCTTTTTCAACTTGTTCAGTTCCCTCGCAAACACATATCACTCTTATTCAGTTAAAAAAAGACATTCCATGCGCAGGGAATATCCTAAAAAATACGGTATCGTATTATTCAGCTCCCTACGTTGGTATTAGCCAACAGGTTCAAAGGGTCAGGTTTTGCCTTCTCAACTACACTGTAGTCCCCCTGCTCAGATAATAGTATAGATGATATGGGATTGAAAGTCAATAGAATTATTCAACAGGTCAAGCCCACCTTTTCATGGATAGATTTCTCCTCAAATTCCAGCACTTCTATATATAAACAAAAAGAGACGTTTCCTCATCTTTCGGAATTACGCCTCTTACTAAATCGGGGTAACAGGATTCGAACCTGCGACCTCACGGCCCCCAGCCGTGCGCTCTAACCAAACTGAGCCATACCCCGTTAGTATTATTTTAACGAATCTTGCCCAATAATGCAAGCATTATTTTCAATTCTGTGTTAAAATATAATAAAATCTATATAACCAATCTAAAAAACAAGAAAGGAGTTTAATAAATGAAAGTAATCGTAATCGGTCCCCATGGCAAAATGGGCAGGCTAATTACAATGGCTGCCGCCTCCCGCAACGATATGGAGTTGGTTGCCGGCGTCGCACCCAAAGGGCGCAGCTACATCGGACAAGATCTTGGAGCTGTCGCCATGATTGGTTCTGAACTTGGCGTTTCGGTAACGGATGACTTGGAAAGCGTAATCGAGCTTGGTGACGTTATCATCGATTTCTCCACAAAGGAGATGGCGATGGAGGTTTTAGAGCTTGCTATTGCTCACAAGAAGGCTCTGGTATGTGGAACCACCGGCTTCCATCCAGAAGAAATGCAGAAGTTCCAAAACGCGGCCAAAGAAATTCCTATGCTCTATGCCGCCAATACCTCTAAGCTGGTCAATATAATGAACCGGCTGCTGGAGCTGGTAACTTCGACTCTGAAAGACGAGATCGACATCGAGATTCTTGAGATGCATGACCAGTGGAAAAAAGACGCACCCAGCGGAACCTCGAAAGAGATGGGCGAAATCATGGCACATGCCCTTGGAAAAGAGTTGGACGAGATTGCAGTCTACGGACGGGAAGGCGCTTCTCCACGCAAGTCTGGAACCATTGGCTACCATTCTCTACGGGCAGGGAATATTCCAAGCAGTCACACGGTATTTTTCGGCGGCATGGGAGAACGTTTGGAGATTACCCACCATTCCTATAACTGGGAATGCTTTGCAAGGGGAGCGTGCGACTGTGCCGCCTTCCTTGCAAACCAAGGGCCTGGCTTTTACACCATCAAGGATGTTTTGAATCTGTAGACCAAAATCCAGCATTATCAATGATGTCATCAGTCTAAATGCCACCCTCAAATCTAACGCACAAATCAGGAGGAAAGAACATGTTATTAGTAAATACAGATTATATCACAGGAAAAAAACTTGAGATGATTGGCATGGTGCGCGGCACCATGATTCAATCCGTACACTTGGGCAAAGACATTATGAACAGCTTCCGTACCTTGGTAGGGGGAGAACTTACCTCCTACACAGATATGATGAATGAGGCAAGGGCAATCGCAACTAAGCGCATGGCCGAGGATGCCCAGGCAATGGGCGCAGACGCAGTAGTCAATATTCGCTACGCCTCCAGCTCTATCGTTCAGGGAGCCGCCGAGGTCCTTGCTTACGGAACTGCAGTTAAATTTATCGACTAATTTATTGGGGAAATGTTATCTCTCTGTCATCTATACTGCGAGACTATATCACTCGTATCTGCATATGACAGGAAATAACATTTCCCCATATTACGTTTTATTTCTGGTTCGCCGGTTCTACCGCCACGGATTTGCCCTTAATCTTCGTATGGTTCACGGAATTAATAATCTCCCTTGCATACTCTGTAGGAACTTCAACAAACGTATATTTGTCATACATATCGATGGTTCCCACCACTTTTCCAGGAATGCCGCTTTCTCCCGCCAGTGCCCCTAAGATATCTCCTGGCTTCGCCTTGTCCTTCTTTCCGATATTGATAAACAGTCTGACCATTCCTGGCTCCTCAGCGCCAGTATCTGCAAATGTCTCCGAAGCCTCTTCTTTTCCTCCTGCACACAGTTTGAGCAGCGCCGCCGCAATATCCATACTGGTATAATCGGAATCATTGACCTCAGACTGAATTAACTGCAGATACGTGGTCAAATCTTCTTCCTCAATCATCCTATTCACGGTATCCATCAGCTTCTCAATCTTAGTATTCGCTACGTCGTTCAGTGAAGGAACCTTCTGAGCATAAATCTTTGTCTTGCAGTACCGTTGTATCTCCTTAAGCTTATAAACCTCCCTGCCGGATACAAAGGAGAAGGAACGTCCCACACGCCCTGCCCTTCCGGTTCTTCCGATTCGATGTACATAATATTCATCATCCTGTGGAAGATCATAGTTAAATACCGCTTCCACTTCGTCCACGTCTATTCCCCGCGCCGCAACATCTGTGGCAACGAGGATATCCGTCTTTCCTTTACGGAAGCCCTCCATAACTCTATCCCTCTGAGCCTGCTTCATATCCCCGTGAAGTCCTGCGGCAAAATATCCCCTGCCAAGGAGTCCATTTACCAGAAGATCCACCTGCTTTTTTGTATTGCAGAATACAACGGACAGCTTTGGATTATAAATATCAAGAATCCTTGATAAAACCTCTTCTTTTTTCTTCGGCTTTACCTCATAGTAAAACTGCTCAATATTCGGAACCGTCAGCTCACGCTTCGTCACTTTAATTATTTCCGCATGATTCTGGTATTTCTTCGTAATCTCAAGGATTGGCTTTGGCATGGTCGCAGAAAACAGCACTGTTTGGCGTTCTGCCGGAACCTCCTCTAGTATAGTCTCAATGTCCTCCCGAAATCCCATATTCAGCATTTCGTCCGCCTCGTCCAGCACGACCGTATGGAGATTCTCCATCTTTATAGTTCTTCGCCGCATATGATCCATCACCCGACCTGGCGTTCCTATAATCAGTTGAACCCCGCCCTTCAAAGAACGGATCTGCTTCACAATCTCCTGACCGCCATAAATGGGAAGCACTTTAATCCCATGCATATAATAGGCGAGATGGCGTATTTCCTCTGCCACCTGAATTGCAAGCTCTCTGGTGGGACAAAGAACGATTGCCTGCAGCTTCTTATTCTTAGGCTCAATCTTCTCTAAAAGGGGAATCCCAAATGCCGCCGTCTTTCCTGTTCCTGTCTGTGCCTGTCCAATCAAGTCGCATCCTGACATCATCACAGGAATTGCCTTGGCCTGTATTGGCGACGCCTCTTCAAATCCCATCTTTTTAACCGCCCTCATAATCTCTGGGCGAAGCCCTAAATCTTCAAACCTTACTTCTTCCATATTAACATCCTTCCTCATCTATGATTATGCGCTTTAAGCTTCTGTAATAGAAAAATACCCTCTACCTGATACCAAGTAAAGAGTATTCACAAAGTCTCAATATATATCATAACATATGGCCTTCCCGCTTGTCCAGTATAACATTACCTATACAGACAAAAGAAGGGCCTCTCTAACTAAATTCTATTCGCAAAACACATATTTCTCTAATCTATCAAATGCCTTCTGAATCATGGAAAGAGGAGATGCCAGGTTCATTCGGATATTCCACTCTCCATGAAACTCCTTCCCGTTCTGCCAGAACACGCCAGCTTCAAATCCGGCTCTTAACAACTCCTCCAATGTTCTGCCATGCTTCCGGCACCATTCTTCGCAATCAATAAACAGCATGTATGTACCCTGAGGACGGGACACGGACACACCTTCAAAATGCTGATCAATATAATCACAAGCATATTTTACGTTGCCGCCAATCACCTCCCGAAGCTCGCCCAGCCACTCGCGTCCTTCTGAACAATAAGCGCCTATCAGCGCATGCATGGACAATACATTTATAGAATTATAATGTCCAAGGGACGACTCTCTCCTGATTCTCTCCCGAAGCCAATTATTATAAATAATATGGTAGCTTCCAGTCAGCCCTGCCAGATTAAATGTCTTGGAAGGGGCGTAAAGAGCAACCGTCCGGTTTCTGGCATCCTCTGATATGGACTGGGTCGGAATGTGCTGATTGCCATAGAGAAGAATATCAGACCAAATCTCGTCAGAGAGCACGTAAACTTCATGCTTTTTATAAATCTCCATTGCCTTCTCAATTTCCCATCTTTCCCAGACACGCCCTGTAGGATTGTGCGGAGAACAAAAGATTGCACAGTGAATCTTATTCTTTGCAATTTTTTCCTCCATATCCTCAAAATCCATTCTCCAGACGCCTTTATCATCCTTCTGTAACGGACTGTGTACAATATTGTATCCGTTATTCGTCAATGTTTTGGTAAACCCGACATATGTGGGCGCGTGTACCAGAATGGGCTCTCCCTGAGAACATAGAGTATGGAGTGCGCTTGCCACTCCACCCAGAACTCCGTTCTCATAACCTATATGCTCATCTTTAAGTCCATCCACTTGATTCTGCCGTGTCTGCCATTCTATAATGCTGTCATAATATTCGTCGGAGATATCAAAGTATCCATAAGTCGGATGCTTTGCCCGCCGAATGATTGCCTCCGTAACCGTCGGCACCGTTGGGAAATTCATGTCTGCAATCCACATAGGAATATAATCCAGTCCATCCCTCACCTTAATATTTTCCCCTATTCCAAAAGAATAAGGAAGAAGATCCACAGCAAGCGCATCTTTGCCTTTTCTGTCAATAATAGTCGTAAAATCGTATTTCATTGTAAACTCCTTCAACCCTATTGCTTTATACTATATACCCACATTCCACGAATCTGGCTCACAATATCAGCATACACCCATCTCTTGTCGCTGTTCTTCTTACTAAAGGGGTCGTTGACTCGGATTTTTCCGTCCTCATACCCAGTTAATACGATAAAATGTCCATTCTGTGTGAAATCTCCCGGACTCATGCTGCAGATAATGGGTTTCCCCTGAGTCAATTCATCTCTGACCTGTTCCTCGGTCAACTGTTGTGTGTCATAACAAGACAGGTTCCAGTTCTCTCCTGCTTCCTTCATGAAAGCCCAATAGGTATCGTTATTCTCATCCACATAATAATTCTCAGTCCCATATGCGGCAACCTTCGCAGGAGTGATGGAAGCATCACCGGTAAGCCCTGATGCAACCATAGCCATACAGGTGGGCCCGCAGCCGCTAATCGCTACAATACTTGTCCCATAGGGCGCATACCCCCATCTCTCATCATACTGATACAGATTCGGAATCTCCCCTGCCGTAAAATCATCGCCTATGGTATCTGCGCTTGGCTCATCCTTCTTTTCCCCATAATGCTCCACAAAACTCGCGGTCTCCACATTTTTATCCAATAATTCGATCACAGATTCCGGATAGCCTTGCTTTACTGCTTCTTTCTTCACCCTTTTTACCTTCTGTTCGTCCGTCTCAATCTCTACTGTAATCTGATCCATCTTTTTTGAGCTCTCGGCCTTTACAACCTGCTTTGCAGCCAACTCATCCTCTTTCTTCTGGGCATGGCAGCAAAATAATACCACAATCAAAAAAATCAAGAGCCAGCTCATCAGCATTATCTGCCGTTGAACCTGCCTTCTTCTCTTGCGTGCCCTTATCCTTCTACTTGCATCCATGAGTCATTCATCCCCTTGCTCCATACATGTATCGACTTATGCACTCCCCACTTTGCATTTACCGACAAAATATTCTACTCTCCATATGGTTCATTATACTCCATGACTCAACACCAAGCAACTTAAACTATTCTTAATTTTCTTTTAACGCTTTCCTTCTTTTTATCTCATAATTAGACATGAAAAAAACCATCCCGCAACCGCAGAATGGTCTCTTTCTATCACACACAATAACAGTTATGTCATATCACTTATTTTTTTTAACGTAGGGTTAAGCTCCCTACAAACTTACAGCCTAATCTGTATACCAGCAGAAGACAATGCTCCCACTTGGAAATACAGATTCATGCCGTATTAACTTCTAATTACTCACCTGTCCTTGGAGATGTCCTAACAGTTGTTCTGGATCCAGTTGATGTTGTAGAAGATACTACCTCACCATTGCTATTGAAAGCAATAACATCACCATTCTGCATTACTTCAACGAATGCGATTGGAGATAAGCTATCCATTGTTACTGTAGCGTAGAAGATTCCAGCTGCTGCATCCCACTTAACTGTAGCGCGCTTTACTTCCCATGTCAGCTTTCCATTAACCCATGTAGCATGAACTAATGTAACCTGATCGCCAGCACGTAACTGCTGCTTACCATTAGCAACATTCTCTAACCTAGAAAGGTTAAAGTTGATCTCTGTACCTGGTGCAATCTGTCCACCATTAAGACCTGTATACTCATCTACTCCGAGTACAACAACTTCAGAATCCTTTGGTAACTCATATCCAAGGTTCTTAAGTGTGGTTGCTGCTTCCTCAGGTGTAGCAAAATGAGCTGCAGCCTCCTTATACTGTGCCTTCTGTGCATCTGACATTTCATCCCAGCTTGGGATTTCAACGACTTTGTTTCCATTTGCATCTGTACCAGCTACTATGTCATCATCTGTAACACTGCCTGCTGCAAATGCTGTCACGCTCATGCCTAAGCAAAGAACACCTGCTGTAAGCATGGCAACTAATTTCTTCATTTTCATCTTTTTTACTCCTTCCTTATTCTGTTACTTTGTGTGATTATATATTAAAGCCTTTATATGCCTTAATATCCATCTTATGTTTATTCGGTTAATCTTCCCTTGTCGCATTCACCAACCATCTCTGATTCGGCGAATCAGCAATACAAGTAGAAAGGGTTAGAATTCCTGTCTCAAACGTAACGTTGACATCCATATTCACATGTCCGTCAATACTACTTCTAAGTTCGTCCAAATATTTCTGGAAATAAGAGGGTTCGTAAAAATTGTAGTTACCCATCAGATAACGATCATCAAAAGCAATAGCCGCAAACACCCGATATTTTAATGTTCTGTCCGGAAGATAAATATATATATAGGGATTGTTGTTAAAGAACTCCTGATCCTCATACTTGTGAAGATCTGCAAACATACTTCCATTCTTCATATCATGTCCATATACAATATTCACCGGATCATTGAAATCCGTCTTATTGTATTTCTCTGTATAGATTGTCCCCGGCAGCCCCTCTTTCCTCTCAATCGTATGATTCAAGTAATATTCATCAGGCTCTGTTGCACTCTGCAGTATCGGATAGTCTACATTCGTACCCGGAATCCAAATCCATGCATACACATCCGGATTCGTTCCCTGTGCAGCGGCAAAATCAATCTTGCGGTACATTGGATCATTGGGGTCTACATCTGCAGAAACTTCCTCTTTTAACTTATCATACTGCTCCTGTGTCTTCTCCGGATCGGCTGTCTTCTCTTTTTCAGCGGCAACCTCTGCCTGTTTATTGGAATGCATATAAAATCCAACACCGCCGCCCGCAGCCAGTACTAATACGACTGCAAGAATAATAATCAGCTTTCCGTTTCCAGATTTTTTCTTTTTTCTGTCCTGCTCAAAATTATCTTGATCCATTGGTATCTCCTCCCTAACCTTCTCTTTCATTATCTCACATTTCCATCTATTATGGAATCTCTTTGTAGAAATTATTAATCACAATTTCTTTCAACTGGTCAGCATTAACATGATATTCCTCATGGTCACCTGGCTGGATAATTTCACCTGGAACCACCGTCATATCTTCTCCTGTCAAATTCACATCCAACAGCTTTGGAACCAGATAAGCGATATCTTCCACAGTAATGTTGGTACACATCTTTCCCTGTAGGTTTTGGTAAATCGTAACAGGTAATGTCATATTACTCTTCACAACTTCCTTAGCTGTCGCAAAATAGTTGCTAATATACTGCTTCTGCCGTTCCAGTCTCCCCATACTGCTGCCAAAAACATTCGTATCCCGATGCCGTACATACTCTAATGTCTGGTCACCCTGCAGGTGAATCATCTCTCCCTGTTGATATGTCTTAGAACCAATTTTAATTTCTTCTAATGCCTGTACATCAACGCCGCCAATCGCATCATTCAAAATTGGAATTGCCTCAAAATTAACGGAACAATAACGTTGAATTGGAAGTTGAAAAAGCAAATTAGAAACTGTATCGACCATCAATTCACAGCTCGCTGTAGCCGACTGTCCATATGCATACTGTAATGTAAGCTGCTGATTCTCATTTTTCACGAAATATCCAGCCGAATCAACTACCTTCACCGGCACAATCGTATCTCTCGGAATTGCCAGCAATTTAATTTTCCCAGTCTCCACATTGATACTGATTAATATGTTCGCATCTGACAAGCCTTCGCTTCCAGTCGCTCTCTTTTCCTCAATGGGAAGATCCTTGTCTATCCCCATACATAGAAAATTAATTACATTCTCATCATACTGGTACTTCTTACCGTTATATGTAACAAAGAGTCCCTCTGGCGCCTCTGCTGAATCCGCTGCATCCGGAACCTCTGTCTTAAGATTCTTTTCACCTTGAGCGCGCAAATAGAAGAAGCCGCCCGTCAGTCCTGCAATACCGACCACTATAATCGCTACCAGACCTAACATAACCTTCTTCCATCTCTTTAGAGAATGACGTCTCTTATGCTTTTCATGCCTATGTCTATGCCTGCGCTTATGCCCATGCTCGTCATCCCAAGAGTTATCGTCATCAAGAGGCCTGTCGTCGAAAGAATCCTCATAAAGGACTTCGATTGAAAAATCCGAGGAATCCCCTGAACTATCCACTTCGGGGAAAAGGTCGTTATTTTTTTTCATCTTTGCCTCCACATATCAGTCAACTGCCAAAAACAAATAATTGCTTTCTACTAAGAATTATACTTTATTTCTTATGAATGTCAAGTAAAAAGAAAAGTTTTATTTGAAATAAATGACAAAATTAAGTTATAGCGGGTGATGTTCTCCTGCTATATTAACCAAAACCCGCGATTATTTAAGGAGAGGCGACACTCCCCCTCTCCTTTTTAATCACTTGCTGACCGCGGCTTTTCCGACAATACTTTGCAGAAAAATTTCACAGACAAGCCTTTTGATTTGTATACGCCGCAAGCCTTCCATCCTCTACATCCAACACAATCGTATCCTGGGCTCCTACGTTCCCCTGCAGCATAAGCCTTGCTGCCATTGTCTCCACATTCTTCTGAAGGAAACGCTTTAAGGGCCTTGCGCCATAGGTCGGGTCATATCCTCCCTCAACTACGAAATTCTTCGCCCCTTCTGTCAACGTAATGGATATCTCCCTGTCAGCCAGACGTTTATTGACGTCTGCCACCAACAAGTCAATAATATGATAAATATCTTCTTTCGTCAATGGTTTAAACAGTATCGTCTCGTCCAGACGGTTTAGGAATTCTGGTCTAAAATGGGCGCCCAGGTCGTCCATTACCATTTTTTGGCTTTCCTCACTAATGTTTCCCTGTGAGTCAATCCCTTCTAATAAATAAGAAGAACCGATATTAGAGGTCATAATCAGGATTGTATTCTTGAAATCCACGGTACGTCCCTGAGAATCCGTAATCCTTCCGTCATCCAACACCTGCAGCAGCACGTTAAACACATCCGGATGGGCCTTCTCCACCTCGTCGAAAAGCACCACAGAATAAGGCTTCCTGCGGACGGCCTCTGTCAACTGACCGCCCTCGTCATACCCTACATATCCCGGAGGCGCCCCAATAAGCCTGGATACAGAGTATTTCTCCATATACTCGCTCATATCAATCCGCACCATATTACCCTCGTCGTCGAACAGACTCTCGGCAAGGGCCTTGGCAAGCTCGGTCTTTCCCACTCCCGTGGGCCCCAGGAATAAAAATGAGCCAATGGGCTTCGTAGGGTCTTTAATTCCTGCCTTAGAACGGATAATTGCCTCTGTCACCAGCTCCACACCTTCATCCTGTCCAATCACACGCTTATTAAGCTCCTCCGCCAGATGAAGTGTCTTGCTGCGTTCGCTCTCGTTTAACTTTGCAACCGGAATTCCTGTCCAACGGGACACGATTTTCCCAATCTCCTCGTCCGTCACACTCTCATGCACCAGAGATTTATCGTCATCCTTTACCTTTGCTTCCTCCGTCTCTAACTGCTTCTGAAGCTGAGGCAGCCTTCCATACTGAAGCTCCGCTGCCTTATTCAAGTCATAAGACTGCTGCGCCTTCTCAATCTCCTTATTCACCTGCTCGATTTCTTCACGCAGCTTTCTCACACGCTCTACATCTACCTTCTCATTATCCCACTGTGCTTTCTTTCCTGCAAAATCTTCCCTAAGCTCTGCCAACTCCTGCTGTAAATGCTCCAGGCGCTCACGGCTTAACCTGTCGTCCTCCTTCTTAAGAGCCGCCTCCTCAATCTCCATCTGCATAATCTTTCGCTTAAGCTCGTCAAGCTCGGTGGGCATAGAGTCAAGCTCGGTTTTAATCAGCGCGCACGCCTCGTCTACCAGGTCAATGGCCTTGTCCGGCAGGAAGCGGTCGGAAATATATCTCTCTGACAGAGTGGCCGCCGCCACAAGAGCGCTGTCTGTTATCTTAACTCCATGGAATACCTCGTAGCGTTCTTTCAGCCCCCGAAGAATCGAAATTGCATCCTCCACCGTTGGTTCCTCCACCATCACCGGTTGGAAACGGCGTTCCAGGGCGGCGTCCTTCTCAATATACTGCCGGTATTCATCCAAGGTCGTCGCACCGATACAATGGAGTTCCCCCCTTGCCAGCATTGGCTTTAACATATTGCCTGCATCCATGGCGCCGTCCGTCTTGCCCGCTCCCACAATAGTGTGCAGCTCGTCGATGAACAGAATGATTCTTCCGTCGCTGTTCTTCACATCCTCCAATACCGCTTTCAGACGCTCCTCAAACTCTCCCCTGTATTTCGCACCCGCCACCAGCGCGCCCATATCCAATGAAAAAATAGTCTTATCCTTCAAGCCTTCCGGAACATCGCCCCTGACGATTCTCTGAGCCAGTCCTTCAACAACCGCCGTCTTACCCACGCCTGGCTCTCCGATCAATACGGGATTGTTCTTGGTCTTTCGGGAAAGGATACGAATTACATTGCGTATCTCCGAATCACGCCCGATTACCGGATCTAATCTCTGCTCTCTGGCCCGCTCTACAAGGTCTGAACCATACTTATTCAGGGTATCATAGGTGTCCTCTGGATTATCGCTGGTCACACGCTGATTCCCCCTGACTGTTGACAGGGCTTTCAAAAAATCGTCTCTCTTGATACCCATTTCCCTGAAAATGGACTTAAGCTCTCTGTTGGGATATCTCAAAAGTGACAGAAAAATGTGCTCGACGGATACATATTCGTCTCCCATCTGCCTTGCTTCATCTTCTGCGTGAATCAAAGCTTTGTTTAGGTCCTGGCCAATATATTGCTGACCGCCCTGCACCTTGGTACGTTTCCTAAGCGCCTCCTTCGTCCGGTTAAGCATTATATCTTTGTCGATTCCCATCTTCTCCATGAGCTTGAGAATCAGACTGTCCTCCTGAATCAGCAATGCATAGAGAAGATGCTCCTGCTCAATCTCCTGATTGCCATATTCCAGCGCTGCACGCTCACAGCCATTAACTGCCTGCATGGACTTCTGCGTAAACTTATTTATATTCATAGTACAGCCTCCTTTTTCATACTAAATGTTGGTGTTCTATTTACAATATAACATTAACGCATTTTGTCAGCACTGTCAAGAGTCGAGTGCTAATTTGTTTTGATATTTTTTCTATTTCAGCATATCAAGAATTTCATCCTTAGGCTTTGCTCCAACCTCTCTCTTTACAGCCTCCCCATTCTTGAACACCATCAGCGTCGGAATAGACATTACCCGATACTCTTTCGCCAATTCAGGATTCGCGTCCACATCCACTTTACAGATTTTAGCATCCGTAACCTCATTGCCGATTTCTTCAATCACAGGCCCCACCATCTGGCATGGGCCGCACCATGTCGCCCAGAAGTCCACCAGCACCGGTACGTTAGCGTCCAATACCTCCTCCTTAAAATTATCCTTTGTCAAATGTAATACTGCCATCTTTTATCATCCTTTCTTTCATTAAAATGTATTCCACTGTTTATTATAACCCATTTACGTATACATTTTTAGCCATAATATCCATTTTATGAAATTTTTCTAATTTAAGCTGTCCTTAAACGTTATTCTAATCATTTCCAAAATTACCATTCTACTCGTCTACTCGAAAAATAAAAAATATTATATAATCTTTGTAACGAATTGGTACGTCATGCGTCTAATAGGCAGATCACAGATAAGGGGGTGAGGGAATGAAGATTGATTTTGAGGAGCTCTACGAACGTTTTTTCAAGGACGTGTATCTGTTTGTCCTGGCAATGAGTAAGGATCCGCACATTGCCGAAGATATTACTCAAGAGACCTTTTTCAAAGCTCTAAAAGAGATAAAGCATTTCCGTGGTAATTGCTCGGTTAAGTCCTGGCTCTGCCAGATTGCCAAGAATCTCTACATCTCCGACACCCGCAGGAAAAAGCCCATTCATTCCGATACCCTTGAAGCTCTGCCCGATGCTTCAAATGTGGAGAATATCTGTATCCGAAAGGATGAGGCTCTTTCTATCTACAAAGTACTTCACTGTCTAAACGAGCCTTATAAAGAAGTCTTTACCCTTCGGGTACTGGGAGATTTAAGCTTTAAAGAGATTGCAGAAATCTTTGAAAAACAGGAGAATTGGGCGAGAGTCACCTACCATCGGGCAAGACTTAAGATACGTGAGCATATATCGACTTCAAACGCCCATAAGCAATAAATGCCGCTGTTTCCACGCGGCGGAAAGGAGATTATTATGAACAAAATACCCTGCGATATCATTAAAGACCTGCTGCCACTGTATAAGGACCATGTATGCAGCGAAAAAACAATGGAGCTGGTTGAAAACCATCTGCCGGAATGCGAGAGCTGCCGTGAATATCTGGAAGCGATGGAGGCTGAGCTTCCGCCTGTTACTCTGCCTCCCTGCAGTACAGAGCAGTCAGACGGCCATACTTCAGCCTCTTTAGCCCTTGAAGATATAGAAGTATTCCAAAAAATTGCCCAAAAGCTAAACTGGATGAAGGTTACCATCAGCTTTTTTGCGGTAATCATTACGATTATGGTGATCTCTCTCATCAACACCATATCCGGCGAATACATTACGAAGCTGCCCATATTTGACAAACGTGTAGCAGCAAAAGACGTCAGTGTCACAGAGCTTTACCAACTGAAAAATGGGGATTTCTATATTACGTTAGAAAGCGATTTTCCCTGCGATATTCTTTCATACGGTTCCATATCTTCACCAGATGGCAAGTCTTATATGGAATCTTATGACAACGGCCAGAGCCGTTTATCCTTTGAGAAAACTTCCATATGGGGCAAGTTTTTCCTAAACCATTTATCTTATAAGAGTTTCTCCTTTGTAATTCCTTATCAGGAGATTCTTAATTTGGATGAAACGGATGGATACCAAAGCCAGGGTTCATCTGCTATTGTTCACACCACCGCTCTAATCTACTATGAGGGAAAAGGAAATGAACAGCTTACCATCTGGAAGGAGGGACAAAAAATTGCGGCGGCGCCTGAGATGATTGAGCAAAGAGTCCTGCATCAACAGCGCCGACAGGAAACGGGAATTGATGAGCAGCAGGAAATATCATCTAAATATGCGGATAATATTCTGGTTTTATATTAATCATTATTTATTTGGGCTGTTTTATTGAGGAAACAGCCCTCGTTTTTCGGAAATAATAAAAAACTTCCTATTATATGGAATCTTTCATCACCCTCTCTGTCTTCTGACAAGCTCACAGAAATTTATCGTCTAAATTACGAATCCCTGGTATTTTTTTTACCGGAAGTATAGTCATAGGGACGCTGATTTGGTATAATGATAACATTAGAATTGCTTCGGTAATTTAAGAAACCCCGTATGAACTCGACGGTTGGGGGACATTCAGTTTGCGGGAATAGAAAGGGATGTTAGCAGTAATGAAAAACAGAAGATTGAAACGGGGGCTGTCTTTTTTTCTATGCCTGATTATAGCAGTATGCATATCTGCCGGAATAATGCCGCATACCGTCCGCGCCGAGGAAAAACGTACGGTAAAGGTTGCATTTTTCCCAATGAACGGATACCACATGATGGCGGGAAAGGGCATCTATACTGGTATGGATGTAGAGTACTTGGAAGCGCTGTGCAATTATACCAACTGGGACATAGAATATGTGGAGTGTGAGGACTGGGATGCGGCGCTTAAACTGGTGGCTGACCATAAAGCGGACCTTGTGGGAAGCGCCCAGTATTCGGCCGAACGGGCGGCATCCTACCAATATGCAGACCTGTCCAGCGGATATACCTTCGGTATCATAGCCACTAACCCGAACAGCAGTCTGGCATATGAAGACTTTGACGCAATGAAGGAAATCACCTTTGGTATGGTTCGTACCTATGTACGCAGAGAGGAATTCCTAGGTTATCTCTCCGACAACGGTATTGCGTCTCCCAAGATCAGAGAGTATGATTCCACCTCTGATCTGCAGAACGCACTGGACGAAGGCGAGGTGGATGCGCTGGTACATACTTTTATGGAGATTAAGGAAGGGCAGCGACTGATTGGACGTTTCGCCCCAAGACCCTTTTACTACATCACCTATGAGGGAAATGACGACGTTATGCGTGATCTGAACAACGCCATTGCCGACCTGAAGATGAATGAACCTGAATTGGAAACACAGTTGATGAACCGTTTCTATCAAAGCAAGTTGGACAAGACAGTTGTTTTTACATTGGATGAGAAGGAATATCTTGCTGAAAAAAATACAATCAGGGTTGGATATTTGGACAGTTATTACCCATTTGTCTATGAGGAGGACGGAGAATGTAAGGGACTCACAAAAGAAATGCTGGAGGGGATTGCAGCCCTTACCGGTCTTACCATTTCCTGGCAGAAAGTAGAAAACCCTCAGGAGGCGCGTACCGCCCTAGGAAACGACGAGCTTGACGTTATGTCTTACTGCGTACACGCTGAAGGCAGTTCACACGACCACCAGCTTTCCAGGATAAAAGACTATGTGCAGGTTCCTCTGGTATTCGTCACGAAAGAAAAAACTGAGCTGGAATCAATAGAAACTCTGGCAACCGTTGATTACTTGTCTGATAAAGCCACAGAGCTGATTGGTTCCACAGATATAAAAGTTCAGACATATGATACTCCTCAGGACTGCCTGGATGCAGTGAAGGACGAAAAAGCGGATGCAGTAATGTGCGACGGCTATCTGACAGAATATCTGCTTAGCTCCCAGATGCGGTATTATGACCTGGCGATTGAGAGTGTGTTAAGCGACGGTTTGGGAATCTCAATGACAGTCTCCGGCAGCAATCCTGAACTTGCAGGAATACTGAATAAGACTCTGCTGACTATAGATGCAAGGGCAATCAGCGATTATATGTTGGAGAGCAACGTATACTCCCTGGCAAGCGTAGGCATTTTCATAGAAGATCACAGCGTAGTTATTATCCTGATTCTAATTATGATTATGCTAATCATCCTATTGGTTGCTCTGCATATCATCCGAGACGCCAAGAAGATACAGCATTTAATGTATAAGGATGTGGAGATTGATATCGGGAATCTAAATTACCTAATTTATACCGGAAAGAAAAATATTCTGCCGGAGCGTTCCGCACAGCAGTATGCGGTTGTCTATCTTAATATTTCACAGTTCCAGCGTTATAAGGTAATCTACGGATGGAACAACGGGCAGAAACTCTTATCCTTGATTGCAGACGCCCTATCTCAGTGCATTAAGGGGAAGAACGAGGTCTGCGCAAAGGCAGATGGGGACCATTTTGTTTTCCTCATGTCTGATGAAAATGGCCCTATTCCGGAACGGGTTCGGAAGATACGCTATTTCATGGAAGAACGCATTTTTGAGGAAATCGGAAGCCGGATTGAGGTTCAGATGGGCATCTATTTTATACCTCCCAACAGCGACGATCTGCGAAGTGCCATTGACTGCGCAAGTCAGGCCATTGACTTTATCCAGAATGACAATCCAGATAATATCCAGATCTACGATGATGATCTTGAGAAGGCAATCCGTGAACGGCATGAACGGGAGAAGCTGCTGGATTCTGTAGATATTGACGAGAATTTTGTCACCTATTACCAGGCCAAGGTAGACGTCAACACAGAAGAAATCGTAGGCGCCGAGGCATTGGTACGTTTTCTGGATCCAACGGCATCAGGTGCAGTGCGTTCCCCTTGGTTCTTTATCCCTTACTATGAACAGACCGGAAAAGTAACTGATATTGATTTCTTTGTACTGCGGTGTGCATGTAAGATGCTTCGCAGACGGCTGGACAGCGGTGAGAAGGTTGTAACGATTTCCTGTAACTTTTCCAGGATACATTTTGTCAAGCCTGATTTTGCCATACGGTTTGAGCAGGTGTTGAATGAATACAGAATCCCCAAGGAGTTAATTGAAGTGGAGATTACCGAAACCCTTGTCATGGAGGAGATGCAGGAGAATCTCGCCAAACAAACATTAGACGACCTCCATGCAAAGGGAGTGCGGCTTTCCATTGATGACTTCGGCGCAGGATATTCTTCCCTTGGAGTTATAGAGAAGATTCCGGCCTCTGTTATCAAGCTGGACCGATCCTTCCTGCTGAACCAGAAGGATCGGGAACGCCAGGTGAAGATTATGAAAAGCATTGTAGAGCTTGCAGATAATCTTGGCTCACAGATTGTATGTGAAGGCGTGGAGACGGATGCTGACGTAGAGTTAATGCGGGAGATTGGGGCTCGCGTTGCACAAGGATACCGCTATGCTAAGCCTGTGTCAGAGATGGCCTTTGAGGAAAGGTTGTCCCAGAGCGTGGAATAATAATTACAATTCAAAAAGAGATGTTTCAGAAAGAAAAGATAATTTCTTTCTGAGACATCTCCTTTTTATAAAATACACCAAATGAGAAGCCTCTATGGCAATTCCATCTTCTTCCCGTCAAGCGCCGCCGAAACCAGCCCGTCATGTCCGTCATACACAAGCTTCAGAGAAAAAAAGTCCCGTCTCTCCTTAAGCAGCCTGAAAAAAATCTTATCCCCCTCCCAGATGTTCAATTCCTGCACCTTATCAATGTCCACCCATTCCAATTCTCCTTCATCACAGGGAAGCAGCTCTCCTTCAAACCCATCCGCCGTAAACAGTGACATGTACTCTGTAACCCCATTTCCTGATATAAAGGTTACAATTCCTCGGTACTGGTAGGAGGTCAGCGTATATCCTGTCTCCTCCTTCACCTCGCGCAACAGACATTCCTCAGGGCTTTCATCCTCCTCAAAATGTCCCCCAACACCAATCCATTTATCCTTATTCACATCATTCTTTTTCACAGTCCTGTGCAGCATCAGATATTGATGACCACGCTTAATATAGCACAGAGTACTTAACTTTGCCATATTCCTGCCTCATCCTTTCTATATATATTTCAAATCCTATTGGATTAAATTAATCATATCATCCCCTGTACCTTTTTACAATTTCTTTTCGCCTGAATCTGCGCCCTTCCTTTGACAAATGTGATATACTAAAATTATCTTTTTAGAACCAAAGGAGACAAGCCATGAACCGAGCGATTGATTATATCATAGATTCCACAAGCGACGGCCTGCGTATAGAGCAATACTTAAGGCGGCGCGGCTATTCCGCCCAAAATCTGGCAGAGATAAAGCGCATGCCCGAAAGCATCCTTGTAAATGGAATCCATTACTATATGCGCCAACAGCTTAAGGCAGGGGACCGCCTCTTGGTACGCATCTGTGAAACCAAATGCTCAAGGAAGATTCTGCCTGTAAATCTGCCTCTTGATATCGTATTTGAGGATGAAGACATTATCGTTGTCAATAAACCTGCTGGTATGCCTATCCATCCGTCCCTGAAGCATTACACTAATTCCATGGCAAATGCACTGGCCTGGTATTATCAGGAGCAGGAAAAGCCTTTCATCTTTCGCTGCTGCAACCGGCTAGACCGCGATACCTCCGGTCTTACTGTTGTGGCCAAGCATCTGGTCAGCGCAAATATCCTATCCGATCTGGGACGCAATCATAAGATATGCAGAGAATATCTTGCCATTACACGAGGCACGGTTTCTCCAACGTCTGGCACCATCGATGTGCCTCTTGGCCGCAAGCCTGGGACCATTATTGAACGGACGGTGGATTTTGAACAGGGTGAGCAGGCAATCACACATTACAGTGTTGTGGACGAAAAAAATGGACACAGCCTGGTTTCACTTCGACTGGAAACAGGCCGCACCCATCAGATTAGAATACATATGAAATATCTTGGTTTTCCCCTAATCGGAGATTATCTGTATAATCCGGATATGGAAAACATAGGAAGACAGGCGCTGCACTCCCACCGGCTTACCTTCACTCATCCCATTACAGGGGAAGCTCTTAAGTTTCATGCGCCTCTGCCAGAAGATATGCAGTCTGTTCTAAATGGAAAGCCATGATATTGGAAAGCCCTGCCTCAATAACCTAAGGACCATACCGCAGCACATACAGCTCATGGAGCGCCCGCGTTGCACAGATATACATAAACTGTGGGAAGAAGGGACTGCCCTCATCCCCTCCCGCCACAAATACCTGATCAAATTCCAGCCCTTTCGCCATATAAAAGGTCGTGACCGTAATTCCTTTCTGAAAACATTCGCTGTCCCTGTCTATATAGGATACGTCGCTGCGCCTCCTTCGGACATCTTCATAGATTGCCCGCGCCTCCTGCTGTGTCATCACAAGTATTGCGGCAGTCTCATATCCATCCTCACCAAGCCTCACACGTTCAAGGCTTCTGTCTATTGCCTCCACGTAAGAAATACACTGGATTTCCTCCACGTTTCGACCATGACGCTTCATATATTGAATTCCCTGTATTTTGGCGATTCCATTGGCATATTCTGCAATCTCCCATGTGTTTCGATAGCTCCGGTTCAACTCAAGCTTTCGCACCTTCTTCCCCAATATATCCGGCAGAAATGTAAGGACATCCTGAACCTCAGCATCCACCGTCTGAGCCCGATCCCCAAGAATCGTCATATTACAGGAAAACATGCGCTCAAGAATCACGTATTGAAGATAAGAGTAATCCTGCATCTCATCAATAACCAGATGTCGGATATTCCTGTGGTCTGCCACAGGAAGCAGACGATATTTAAGATACAGCAATGGATATACATCCTCATAGGCCAGTATCCTCTCCTCCCGCGGCAGATTAAGAAGGGGCTTTTGTCCTGTTTCCTCCAACAGCCAGTTGTAGATCTCATAGATATCTGTAGTCACGTACATGCTCCCAAACTGCTCTTTCACTGACTCCAGTTCTTCCTCTGCAAGATTTCGTCCCCACAAAGTCTCACATTCATCCACAAAATACTCCATCACGGCATCCATACGGGAGAGCAAGGGAATATTCTGGAATCGAAAGTAAAACATATGAAGAATATCTTCCGCTTTCTTCACCATTTTTCCATACTGAATATCCTTAAAATCTACCAGTCGATCCTCTAACTCTACCAGAAATCCTTCGACTGCCGCTACATACTCTTTAGACTGCTTCCACTGATAAGACTTATCCTGTTCAGTATCAGCGATATTTTTTCTGTCAAAGCCTCCTTCGCCTTCAGATGCCTTTTGAGAAGCCCTTTGCATCTGCTTTTCAATCTGGTCCCACCGGTCCTCGCAGTCCTTTGCAACCTCCTTAAGCTGCCTGTATGCAAAAAGGTCAAAGCTCATCTCCTGTATATTCTCCTCCCCCAACTCCGGCAGGATATGAGATATATAATCAGAAAATACACTGTTAGGCGACAGAATCAAAATGTTGGAGGAATTAAAGCTCCCCCTGTTATGGTACAAAAGATATGCGATTCGATGCAGGGCGATGGATGTCTTTCCACTGCCTGCCGCACCCTGAATAATTAAGACTTTATCCTTCGTATTGCGGATGATTGCATTTTGCTCCCGCTGAATCGTACGGACAATATTCTTAAGCTGTGTATCACTGTTGGCGCTCAGCTCTTGCTTTAGAATATCGTCGTCAATCTTCATATCACTCTCGAATTCATAAAGCATTCTTCCGCCGCGAATCTTGTACTGCCACTTTGACAGTATCTCCCCCTCCATCTCTCCGGCTGGCGCCTGATAGGACGCGGCTCCCTTGTCAAAATCATAGAACAGGCCGCTGACCGGCGCCCTCCAGTCATAGATTAACGGCACGCCGCCCCTCTCCCTGGCAAAATTGCCGATTCCGATATAAAAGCTTTCCGGCTCCTCCTCACCGTCATAGAGAAAATCCACGCTTCCAAAGAAGGGAGAATCAAGCATCTTTCTATAGCGGCTTCTCTGCCTCTGGTGCTCCTGGCTTACACTTACCTGACCGAAAAGAGCCTGCTGGTTATCGTAATTTTCGTAACCATACTGGTCCATCTCTGTATAATTCTCCCAGTAATATTTGTTCATCTTTGCAATATCCTTCTGAACCTCACAGATTGTCTCGTCAAGCGTTTGAAGCCTGATTTTCAACTGACTGATTACATATTTTAAAAAATCCGAACCTCTGCTCATTCTATTTTTGCCTTTCTTTCTAAAAATATTTATAATCGGCACGAGCCTCTATAATTACACCGATTTCCCGAAAGACCGGATAAAGGTAACTTGCCCCAAAGGTTCCCAACTTTTTCGGCCCTGTTACAATCCTCCCAAGCTCCAACGCTTTATGGAACGCCATCATGACGCTGGCTCTGGTGATGGACTTATCCTTTCGGGTCACAAACATCTCATTTCCTTTGATTATATAGAAAAACTCCAGATTCTTCGCCGTATGGAAGGGATACCTCTGGAACTTCACCAGCGTATCCCAGAGCAGGTCATCAGGCCATGGTACATCCGTTTCTTTTAATTGGTCCTGTAAAATTTTAACTGCCTTTCTCTGCTCTTTCGTCATAATTATATCCTTTTTCTGTGAATTTTTATCCTTTGAATGTTCCAATTCACATCATAGCATATCTGACATTACCTTTCAATCATCTTTCAACTCCCGAACAATTTTCCTGAGCTTTAGAACCATGGAGGGAACCACAGACAATTCGTCGATTCCCATACGAACGAATTCCTCCGTAAGACTTGTATCCGCCCCCAGTTCCCCACAGATCCCCACCTTTTTCCCATATTTATGCGCATGCTCCGTCACAATCCTAATCATCCTCATAATCGCCTTATGGTGTGGGTCGTAAAAATCACAAAGTTTTTCGTTCTGCCTGTCAACGGCAAGGGTATACTGGGTCAGGTCGTTTGTTCCAATACTAAAAAAATCCACCAGCCTTGCCAGCTCATCACTGACCATAACAGCCGCCGGTGTCTCAATCATGACTCCCTGTCTGGGATACCTGTATGGAATCCGTTTGCTCTCAAGTTCTTCCCTGACCTCCTGTGCAATCTCAAAAATACGTTTAACCTCCTCCACGGAAATAATCATAGGGTAAATGACAGAGATATTGCCATATACTGCCGCTCGAAGCAGCGCACGCAGTTGTGTCTTCAAGATCTCAGGCTGCTTAAGACAGATACGAATCGCCCGAAATCCCATAGCCGGATTTTCTTCCCTTCCAAGACCAAAATACTCAGCCTGCTTATCAGCCCCCATATCCAGGGTCCGGATTATGACCTCCTTTCCAGCCATCTGCTGCGCCGCCTGGCGGTATGCCTGAAACTGTTCTTCCTCCGTCGGGAAATCCTTTCGTCCGAGATACAAAAATTCACTTCGGAACAGCCCTATCCCTTCGGCATCATTTTCCAGCGCACGCTCTACGTCTCTGACGCTTCCGATATTGGCGCAGATTAAAATCCTCTTTCCGCCTGGCGTTATGCTTTCTTTCCCCTTCAGCTTCTGAAAAAGACAGAGCTTCTCCTGCTCATCCTCCATTCTCTCATTTGCCTTCCTGTATACATCCTCGTCCGGCTCAAAAGTAACCATGCCTTCAAATCCATCCACGAAAGCTCTTATTCCGTCTTGAATCTCCCCCAAGTCCACAGGCACTCCTACCAGAGCAGGAATATTCATAAGCCGTGCCAGAATAGCTGTGTGAGAGTTTGTCGAGCCGCGCACCGTCACGAATGCAAGCACCTTCTCCCTGCAAAATCCCATGGTTTCGCTGGGGCTTAAGTCATCTGCAACGATAATGGCCGGCTCATCTAAGCTTCTCCTTGTATCCTCCCTGCCGTTAAGCACCCGAAGCAGACGGTCGGAAACATCCTTTATGTCCATTGCCCTGGCCCGCATATAGTCGTCCTTCATACGGAAAAACATATCTCCATATCTTTCACTGGTAAATTCCACCGCATATTCTGCGTTTACCATCTCTGTCTGAATCGTATGACGGACAGCCTTCAGATATTCTTCATCCTCCAGTATCATCCTGTGTACTTGAAAAATCTCGCCGCCGGAAATACCGATCTCCTGGGAAGCCCTCTCATACAATGACTGTAGCTCCTTTCTGGCACATTCCACCGCACTGTTTACCCTCTCAAGCTCGGCTTTTACATCCCAAATCTTGTCATGCCTTATGTGCTGCTTTGGGCTTCTCAGAACTGTCACAGGCCCGTATGCCATACCTTTGCATACGGATTTGCCTGAAAACTGCTGCATTTCCTCACCTCCTCACTCCATACATCCATTATGCCATAACTCTCCTTCTTTCACAATCCAGAACTATTCTAAAAGTTCCTTGTTGCATTGCATTTTTATTATAATAATAATATTTTTTGTTAAATATTGTGGAATATGTCAAGTATTTTCATGATATTGACTGAATTTTGTATTGAATTTTGTCAGACAACGTGAGATAATAAAACTAATAAGAAACTTTAAATTTAGCTACAGATTGAAACGGAGTAATACTATGGGATTTAACAAACTTCAGCAATACGTTACTATTGTTGAATTTCTTGGAAAGACTCTCGGCCCGGATTATGAGATTGTACTGCAGGATCTAAACCCGGAGCATCAAGCTATTGTCGCAATCGTAAACGGTCACATCAGCGGACGTCGTGTAGGCGGTCCTTTGACCGATGCCTCACTTCAAATGCTTTCGTCCAGGGCCTACGAGTCAAATGATTTTTTATGTAACTATAGAGGCATTGCCGGAAATGGGCGTGTCCTCCGCTCATCTACACTGTTTATCAAGGACGATGAAGGCAATCCGATAGGGTTTCTATGCATTAATTTTGATGACAGCCGATTTGCGGAATTGAATAGTAAGCTGCTTAATACTATACATCCTGAATTTTTCCTTGCACAGCATGGTCCGGTTGAGCGCTTCGACAGCCAGGAACCTCCAAAGAACACCTTTTCTTCTTCGGATTCGACCACGGAAAGCTTTTCTATGGATATTTCATCTCTGATGCAGAAGATGTTTGACGATGCTACTATGTCGCTGACAACGCCTATTGACCGTTTGAACCAGCACGAGCGCAAGGAGATTATCGAACGGCTGCAGGAGCAAGGCTTGTTCCAGCTTAAAGGAGCGATTTCCTTTGTTGCGAAGAAATTTTCCTGTTCAACCGCTACCATATACCGGTATCTAAGCGAAATCAGCGATTAGCAATAATAACCACCAGCCTGGTGCTGCCGGACTGATGGTTATTGTATCCTTTGATGGGAAGCCTATTCTGTTGTTATCTATCCACTTTACCCCTCATTCGTTCCGTGATATAATCAACCTATTGACAAATAATATATTGGCAAAATCCAACAAAACCGGCTTGGCAAGATATGCAGATATAACTACCAGGAGGAAGCAAGAATGATAACGATGGAACACGTATGCAAATCGTACAAGATTGCAAAAAGAGACGCAGGCATAAAAGCCGCCTTAAAATCCCTTTTCTACAGGGAATACGAGAGCATCCATGCCCTGAATGATGTAACCTTCACCATAGGCGACGGCGAAATGGTTGGCTACATCGGTCCCAACGGCGCGGGAAAAAGCTCTACAATCAAAATTCTAAGCGGAATATTAACCCCTGACAGCGGAACCGTCCTTGTAAACGGACGAATTCCTTATAAGGACCGAATCAGACACGTCCGTGACATTGGCGTCGTGTTTGGTCAGCGTTCTCAGTTATGGTGGGATGTTCCCGTCATAGATTCCTTTGAATTATTAAAGGATATCTATACCATTCCAGAACCGCAATATAGACAGAGCCTTGAAGAACTGACTGAATTATTGAATCTAAAGGAGCTTTTGCGTTCCCCCACAAGACAGCTATCCCTTGGACAGAGGATGCGCTGTGAGATAGCGGCCTCCCTGCTGCACCGCCCCCGTATCCTGTTCCTGGACGAGCCTACCATCGGGCTGGACGCCGTGTCTAAACTCGCAGTCCGCAACTTCATTATACGGCAGAATAACATCCATAAAACTACCGTAATCCTTACCACCCATGATATGCAGGACATTGAAGCCCTGGCAAGCCGTATCATCCTAATTGGCAAGGGACAGGTTCTTTTGGACGGTACTTTAGACGATATCAGAAAGGGCGGAAGCAATATCGATGAAACAGTGGCCAAGCTGTACCGCACCTATGAGATTTGACATTGATATTTCAGAGGACTTTAAAATGAAAAAATATCTATCCTTCTTTCGGTTAAAATTTTTAATGGGACTGCAATATCGGGCAGCCGCCCTTGGCGGGATTGCAACTCAGTTTGCATGGGGCTTCATGGAGATCATGATATTTCGGGCATTTTACCGCGCAGACCCAGCCGCCTTCCCCATGAGCTTATATGCCACAGCGTCTTACATATGGCTTCAGCAGGCATTTCTCGCCCTGTTTGCAACATGGATGATGGAAAAAGACGTCTTTGATTCTATTGTAAATGGCAATATTGCATATGAACTCTGCAGACCTGTCAGCATATACAACATGTGGTTTTCCAGAAGTATGGCAACACGGCTATCAAGAGCAGTCTTAAGATGCTTCCCTATATTGGCTATTGCCATATTTGTACCCCAACCTTACGGAATTGCCCCGCCCGCAAGCCCCTGGCACTTTATTGTTTTTCTTGCGACTTTATTTTTGGGACTGGCAATGACAGTATCCCTGTGCGTTCTGGTCTACATATTGGCTTTTTTCACCATATCCCCTCAAGGGCTTCAGATGATATTCATTACAATGACAGATTTCTTCGCCGGCGCGCTGATTCCCCTGCCCTTTTTTCCGGCGAAAATGCAGAGCATCATGGAGCTTCTTCCCTTTGCGGCTATGCAGAACGTTCCCCTTCGCGTCTATAGCGGAAGCATGACGGTGTATGAGATGCAAAGAGCAATCGTCCTTCAAATCTTCTGGCTTTTCGTCACCACGGCTGCGGGGAAGCTGCTCTGTAAACTGGCACAGAAACGGGTTATCGTACAAGGAGGTTAAAATACATTGCAAGAATTACATCAATCCATCCGTCTTTATTTTCATTATGTATCCATTAATATCCGCTGTATGCTGCAGTATAAGGCATCCTTTTTCCTGACAGCCCTCGGCCAATTCTTGGTGTCTTTTACCGTTTTTCTGGGTATCTTCTTCATGTTCCAAAGATTTTCCAAAGTAGAAGGCTTCACTTACAGCGAAGTACTGTTATGTTTTGGGATAATGCTGATGGAATACTCCATTGCGGAAATGTTTGCCAGAGGGTTCGACATGTTTCACCATATGGTGAAAAACGGAGAATTTGACAGAGTTTTGGTTCGCCCGCAAAATGAAATCATCCAGGTATTGGGAAGCAAGTTTGAGCTTACACGAATCGGAAGGATCGCGCAGGCAATTGTGATGTTTATCTATGGAATTGTTAAAAATGAGGTTGCATGGAATTTTTCCAAGGTACTTACCGTCGTCTTTATGCTGATTGGCGGAACCGCAGTATTTTCTGCTCTGTTTCTAATTTACGCTGCCCTGTGCTTCTTTACGCTGGACGGGCTGGAATTCATGAATATATTTACGGACGGCGCCAGAGAGTTTGGCAAATATCCAGTGGGCGTGTATGGGAAGGAGTTTCTCATATTTACTACATTTTTTGTCCCCTATGCGTTGATACAATATTATCCCCTTCTGTATATACTGGGACGAAGAACGGATGTATTCCTTATGTTTCTGCCGCTTCTTGCCTGCTTGTTTTTGGTTCCTGCCATTCTTCTGTGGCGGTTTGGAGTGAGGCATTATAAATCCAGCGGGTCTTAAAAAGGGTTGTTTCTGGTTAGATTATAGTTGCATTCAATAAGTAAATATGTTATATTGATAAAACAAAGTATATTGTAAACAATCTACAATCAACAAAATACGTAGTCAATTCATAAAACTACACAAATTTATGAATTGGCACAAAGGAATGAAAGGAGAAATGATGGGAACTCTTATATCAAGTACGCAAGGATTATTATTTGTTGTTTTTCTGATGGTAGCATTTTCCCTCTGGCTTCAGAAGTACAAAGTTTTTAAATCATTAGGTCCTGTGCTTACGGTCGTTGTTATTGGTATCATTCTTTCAAATACCCATATCGTACCAATTTCACATGAACTGTATGATTCAATCTCTACATACTGCGTACAGGCAGGTATCTCAATCTGTCTGCTCAGTATGAATGTAACAGAGCTTAAGAAGCTCAACAAGGAGCCGGTAATCGCCCTGGTTTCCGCGATTGCATCCGTATGTCTTATTGCAATCGTCCTTGGAATCATCTTCGCACCGAAGATTACAGAAGGCTGGAAAGTAGCTGGTATGTTTGTAGGAACTTATACGGGAGGTACACCGAACTTAACAGCTATCGCAACTGGAGTTGACTGTTCAAGAGAGACTCTGGCAGCAGCGAACGCGGCAGACTATGTTGTATCCACACCTCTTATGGTTGCAATGTTTGCGGCTCCGGCATTCTTTAAGGCGTCTAAGAAATGGAACAAGTTATGGCCTTACTCCTTCAAACCGGAGGAGCTGGACGATGCAGACTCAGAGCCTTTGATGGCTGATAAGAAGTGGGCAATCAAAGATATTGCATGGCTTCTGACCATTGGTTTCGGCGTAGCATTTTTCACAACAATGATTGCTCAGCGAATCTTCCCAGATACATTCTGGAAGGCAGGAAGACTTCTTATGGTAACAACAGTTTCAATCTGTCTGGCACAGTTAAAGCCGATTAAGAAGCTTCGTGGTAACCTTGACCTTGGATTGTTCATCTCACTGTGCTTCCTGTCAACAATCGGATTCGCAGTTGACCTTCAGCAGTTCATCGGTTCCGCCTTCTTGATGACGCTGTATGTATTCTTCATGCTGATTGGATGTACGGTACTTCATTTCCTCATCTGCCGTCTCTTCAAGATTAAGTATGAGTACGTGCTTCTCTCTATGGTGGGATGTATCGTAGACGGACCGACGGCGTCTCTGACTGCTGCCGGTGGAAACTGGAAGTCACTGATTAACGTAGGTTTGATTATGGGGGTTATCGCCGGAGCATGCGGTAACTATGTCGGTATCTTCGTCGCCTACGCCGTAAAAGCAATCTGCGGCCTGTAGTTAAAGACACTAATATTGTAGAATTGAGAACCTGCAAATAGCTAAAGCCTCAGAACCACCTATTTGCAGAACAATGTACAAACAGATAAAGCACTATAAAACAGCCTTCCATATCAAACAGTATGGAAGGTTGTTTTGTATTAGGCTAAATTTTTGTATAAATTTTTGTAAATTTGCAAGAAACATTTCCGATATGGATGTTACTGTGTTAAAATGGAAAAGCATTAATACAGTTGAAGCCATATTGGAGATACAGAGCAAAGGAGGGGCGAAAAGCTGCTTATGGGAAAATTGACATTCAAAACTTTACGTGAAAAGGTAGCAGAGGAAATCCGTCTTAAAATTCTCAATCAAGAGCTGACTCCGGGAATGCATATCATTGAGCAAGAGCTTTCTGATGAATTAGGCGTCAGCAGAGGTCCGATACGGGAGGCTCTACGTCAGTTAGAGCAGGAGGGAATGGTTGAATATACGCGGAATGTCGGTTGCTCTGTGCGGGAAGTTACCACACAGGACGTCTATGAGACTTATCTCCTTCGTTCCAGTTATGAGATTCTTGCCGTACGCCTCTATGAAGCTAAGTTTACAGATGAAGATATCGCCAAAATGGAGGAAGCGGTGGAGCTGATGAAGACTCTAACCATTGAGAGCTACAGTAATGTTATCTCTTATGGCAGTATGCTTCACGGCGTCATCATTGAAAAGGCGGGGCTTGCACGTCTTACGAAAGCATGGGCCGATTTAGAATATTGTGAGATTATGAGCTGCAACGCAGGATATACTGATAAACATTCCGTTATACAGAGACAATACCCGATTCACCAAAAGTTAGTTGATATCTGTAAGACACGGGATGTAGAAACAATCTGTGACGCAATCTCGGATCATTATATGATGACAATCAAACGTCTTAAAAATAAGTGAAAAAAACGCACAAAGGGCGGTTTAAAACGTCCCTTGTGCGGTAGTATCTGTAATTACCAAATTCTTAATCTATCCCTCTCTTTCCAACCTTTTCGTAAATAAAATATCGTGGTTAATCTCAGTATAGAAGTCCTCCTTCATCCTCTCATAAGCTGCCCTTCCCTTACCCATTAGCCACATCATTTTTGTAATCACAGCCTCAAGAGTCATATCATAAGCTTCTAAGAGTTTAAAGTCCTGCTTCACACGCTTCCCCACCTCGTAGACCGTCATATTGCTCCCCTCGTTAGCTACCTGGGTTGTCATCACCACATATTTTCCCTTGCCTTCCCATTCCTTCATCTCTCGGTAAAACTCCTGTACCAGCGTATTGGGAATCCCGCCGACCCCAAAGCTTTCAATTACGATACAGTCGTAATGTTCAAACAAATAGGGCAGAATGCTGGCATGCATTCCTGGAATCAGCTTGAGTACATAAACACTGTCCTTCATATCATAGCTGAAGCCAACCGGCGCAGCGCAGGGCGGCTCCTTAATATAGCGCACAATCATTCCCTCCTGAATCACCGCCAGGTAAGGAAAATTGATGCTGGAAAACGCATCATAGCTCTTTGCCCTCTCCTTCTTTGCCCTAGTTCCGGCAATCACCTTCCCATCAAACACAATATTAACATTCTGGGACTCATGGTCTGCCGCATAGATAAAACTGTCCAGAAGGTTTGTCCTGGCATCAGTCACATCCATCTGAATTGGCTTCTGAGCCCCTGTAATTACAATAGGTTTTGCTGAATTCCGAATCATATAAGACAGCGCCGCCGCTGTGTAAGCCAGCGTATCCGTCCCATGGCAGATGACAAAGCCGTCATATGCCTCATAGTTTTCCTCAACACTTCTCGCAAGCAGCCGCCAATGCTCAGGCGTCACATTGGTACTATCCAGATTGCACACTTGAATCGTATCAACCTCGCATACCTGGCGTACCGCCGGTATATAAGAAAGAATATCTGCCGGCGTAAGCCCCGGCGCAAGCCCGTACTCTGTCTGTGTGGAAGCAATCGTGCCTCCGGTTCCTATCATTAGTATCCTTTTCATCTCTGTATCTCCTGGCCTTTTAACTCTTAATCGAATTGAACGTAAGCTATATGGACGACTGAATCGGTATCATTTCAATCTGTTGGGTAAAAAATCTGGCTGCTGCCTGAAGCATATAATAGCTGTCTTTCACTCCGGCAGTTTCATAGGAAGAATGCATGGCAAGCTGCGCAAGCCCGATATCAATACTGTTCATGGACACCTGGGACATGGCAATGTTGCCAAGGGTACTCCCGCCTGCCATATCGGATCGATTGGAGAAAAACTGCAGCGGCACTCCCGCCTCCTTGCAAATCCCCCGAAATACGGCAATGCTCACGGCATCACTGGTATATTTCTGCCCAGCATGGGATTTCACTACAATCCCTTCATTAATATACACACAGTTGCCTGTATCCGTCTTATCCGGATGATTGGGATGGACCGCGTGGGCATTATCACAGCTTAACATAAATCCCTTGGAAGCCGCCCTAAAAAAATCTTCTTCTCCCATTCCCAGACACATATTCGACCGGTAAAGGATATCATACAAAAATGTAGAGCCTGCTCCCTGCTTCGTACCAGACCCCACTTCCTCGTTATCAAAGCAGGCAAAAATATTGACAGCCTGGTCATCTGCGCCTTTCAGGAAGCCTTGAAGAGAGGTATAGGCGCACTGCAGGTCATCAAGCTGGGGACAAGAAATAAATTCCTTCTTTGCACCCCATACAGAAGGCTTCATCCGGTTATAGAGATACAAATCCATCCCGTAAATGTTCTCCTCCTCCACCTTCAGCTCTCCTGCAATCAGCTTCTTAAAGTCTCCCTCCTTACACTCGCTCCCTCCCAATAACGGCAATAGATCTACCTGTTTATTATAAGCGTAGCCGTCGTTCACTCCACGGTTCATATGGATTGCCACACTAGGAATCATCAGCAAATCCCTGTCAATATTCAAAAGCCTTGCCTCATATCTCCCCTTGTCCCTGACCATGACCCGTCCGGCAACAGACAGCGGACGGTCAAACCATGCAGCGCACAGCATCCCGCCATAGCCTTCTGTATTCAGCTTCATATACTTCTCTTTTACCTTTATTTCTGCATTTTCCTTTATCTTAAAGGTAGGGGAATCACTATGAGACGCAGCAATCTTAAAGCAGTAATCCTCAAGCCTTGTCCCTACATTCAGTGCAATAATACTGGAATCATTGCGGGTTACATAATACTTCCCGCCTGGACTAAGCTGCCACTTTTCGCCCTCCCAAAGCCTTTGGTAGCCATTTTCCCTTAAAATACCTCCTATATTTGCCACAGCATGAAATGGCGTCGGACTCTTTCCTATAAAAGAGGTCAGTCCGGATACAATTTCTTCATACATCTTGCTTCACCTCTGTCATTTGGTTTTATCAACAGTTGGGAAATGAATAACCTTCATATCCATCTCTGTTTCACCGGAAAATATTATACTATGCGCATATCTGAAAAACAAGTCTTAAAGTTCCACAGATATACTGCCCAAAAGTTCCCACGCCGCATCCCTCTCCTTCTTCTGCTCAGCCGTAAGCTCTGCATAAGAACACAGCATGGGATGCTGTCTTGCGGCGTCATTGCGCGCAGGTCCGTAAGTCCAGTTATAAAATGTATAGAAGCGGAGCCAACGCAGATGATCCAGCCTCCGATACATATCCTGCACAGACTCCTCTATTCTTGTCTCACAATATTTCTGATATGCCCTTTCTACCGTATCGGCATTAAAATCTGTAATCGTTTCATCTTTTAACAGTATACGAATTTTCATCAAAATATGGTCTGCAGCAGTAATCTTTGACTCCCGATGAAAATCATCTAACTCATCCCAACTAAGGGTTGGGTAGGAAACAGATTTGCGGAAAATCTCATTGATCGTGATAGCTGCTTGGTTCAGCGAGGTCCGCATAATCTGATTTGGCGTATATATATCCTCATTGGTCCCAAAATATGATACTCCAGGCGCTTTTCGATTACTATGCAGATGAATCTGTCCGGAAAGTTTGTAGTATTTATGAAGCCTCCAGAAGATATTCCATCCCTCCGGTTCATCGTCAGGACAGATGATAATTCTGTCCGCCATCTCTAAAAGTATATGATAATTCTCCCAAAATTCGTCATGAAATATCAGAGAATCCATTTTCTCTGATTCTTCGCCAAGAGAAAATATCTCCTGGAGATGGCTATGCATTGCAAGAAATTCCTTGGAATATCCAAAAATATGATAAGCCACATGCTGATTTACAGAGATAATATTAGTTAAAATCGCACGCTCCAAAATACAGCGTCCGTAATTTCCGAAGCCAATCAGCACAATCGTATTCTCTTGACTTAGAAGGGGCCTGGAACGCCAGTACTGCCTGGCGCAGCAGTCATAACTATGAAAAAAATTAATGTTTCCTGAGAGGTGATCCTGTCCATTCGTGGTTCTTGCATAGACCTCCACAGGTAATTTGTGTAAGTCAATGGCACGGCTGTTCACACCGATATCATTTTCTTTCATAAGGAAAACCTTGCATCTTGAACCAACGCCTTTCTTACACGCCACAATCCGTGCCGGAGAAGCGCTGATAAAAAGGCAGGGATAATCCGGAAATTCCATCTGCTCGTCCCTTTTCTCACCATAGATTATAACTGCGTCAGGATCCTCTTTATAGATATTTCCGGCTAAAGTATTAGCTTCCGCGCCGTAATCTGCAAAATAGTACCAGTTTTTCTTCCTCTGAAAGCCAAGCATGAGAAACGGAAACCCTTCACTTGTGATAAAGGATATGACCGCGCCAAACAAGGTCATCATCATGCCTGCTGACAAGAATAAAAAAACAACTCCTACACCGTGTCCAAGAGGCGTTACCGGCGTCAAATCGCCGTATCCAACAGTCGTTAGCGTAACCAGGGAATACCAAAACGCATCACCAAATGTCCGGATCGTTGCACTGCTGTCCGTATATTCTGAAAAATAAAGAAGCATAATCAATCCAATATAAACGAATAATAAAACTGAAGTCATGTACAGATAAATTTTTTTTCTTCTTTTCATATGAATCTGTCTCCTTTTTTATGCTGGTTTAGCCGCATCCCCTATCACATTATATCATACCGGCCGCCAAAGGAAATAGAAAGAAAACATTTACTTTAACACATTATTTTGCTAATATAAGGAGGTAGTCTACTGCTAAGGGTATGAGCGCCCTCAGCATTATAGTTATGGCATGATGAGAAAAAGGAGGAAGAACATGTTAGAAAAGCTCTTCAAATTGAAGGACAACAATACAGATGTCCGGACAGAGGTACTTGCAGGTATTACAACGTTTATGACAATGGCGTATATCCTCGCCGTGAATCCCAGTATCCTTGCTGCGGCAGGAATGGACCAGGGGGCTGTATTCACGGCTACGGCGCTGGCATCGTTTATTGGTACGCTTCTTATGGCGTTTCTGGCGAATTATCCCTTTGCGCTTGCGCCTGGAATGGGACTGAACGCTTATTTCGCCTATACCGTAGTCCTTGGTATGGGGTACAAATGGGAGGTTGCACTTACGGCAGTATTCATAGAGGGTCTCATCTTTATCGTCCTGTCCCTAACGAATGTGCGGGAAGCGATTTTTAATGCAATTCCGCTTAACCTTAAGGCAGCGGTCAGCGTGGGGATCGGATTATTTATCGCATTTATCGGACTACAGAATGCCAATATTGTAATCGGAGGCGCAACTTTAGTGGAGCTGTTCTCAATAGACGGATATAATCTTGCAAACGGCGTAGAAGCAAGTTTTCATGACGTTGGCATCACGGTTCTGCTTGCTCTTTCAGGCGTAATCATCACTGGTATCTTGGTTATTAAAAATATTAAGGGAAATATTCTGTGGGGAATTTTGATTACATGGATACTTGGTATCATCTGCCAGTTTGCAGGTATTTATGTTCCAAACCCAGAGCTCGGATTCTATGGACTGCTTCCGGATTTCAGCAACGGGCTGTCTGTGCCAAGTATTATGCCTGTTTTTGGTAAACTGCAGTTTGGCGGAGTTTTTACACTTAATTTTGCTGTCGTTATCTTCGCATTTTTGTTTGTAGATATGTTTGATACCATCGGTACGCTGATTGGCGTAGCTTCCAAGGCTGATATGCTGGATGAAGACGGAAAGCTTCCGAAAATCAAAGGGGCTCTTATGGCGGATGCTGTCGCCACAACTGCAGGCGCAGTACTTGGAACCACCACAACTACTACATTTGTAGAGAGCGCTTCTGGTGTGACGGAGGGCGGCAAGACAGGGCTTACGTCCGTGACTACGGCAGTTTTGTTTGGACTTTCTCTTCTGCTTTCTCCAATTTTCCTTGCAATACCCTCATTTGCAACGGCTCCAGCGTTAATCGTAGTTGGTTTCTACATGCTGACAAATGTGGTGAATATCGATTTTAACGACATCTCCGAGGCCCTTCCGTGTTATATCTGTATAGCGGCAATGCCGTTTTTCTACAGTATATCCGAAGGCATTTCCATGGGAGTAATCTCTTATGTAGCGTTGAATCTGATTACAGGTAAAGCGAAAGAAAAAAAGATTAGCGTGCTTATGTATGTATTGGCCGTATTATTTGTTTTGAAGTATATATTCCTATAATTTTATGCAGACAAATATTAAGAGTTTTATTTTGCAATGTATTCTTTCCGCAGCTTTGTGGAGATTACTGATAACAGGGTTCCTTTGGATAGATATCACTAATGAATTATTTCTTTATATATTGTTAGCAGTATGCTTTGGCATGACACACTATTTTTTTCATTGTATAAAAAAGGAAAATAAAATGGGAGTTCTTTATTGGTGGATTCTTTTGGGCATTATATTCAGAGTAATTACAATACCTTTGGGCTATATAGCAATCACTACAGCGGCGCAAGGCGTAGTCCTTTTATGGGTGATATTTATTTTAGGAATTCCTTTCGCAGTATTAATCACGAACAAATTATTTAAGATAATAAAAATGATTGTTTCATAAGATTTCTTAATGTATATAAGGCGGCCTGTAAAAGACCGCCTTATCATTACCTATTCTCTAATCCTTAGTAATCTCATAACTTCCCTCATCTACCCGTAGCTTTATCTTGTCAGATTCCTGCTCAGCCGGATCCTGCTCATCTGGTTTTGAAGCCTGGGCAAAGGTAATGACCGCATCATTTTTCCTCATAAACAATAGCCCAAACGAACCTGAACCGCAATTACTCGCAATCGCGGATGATGCTTTTTGAAGGTAAACCCTCTCAAACGGGCAATACTGACGTACAACCTGCTGAATATACTCAAGCCGCTCCTCATCCATCCCTGCATAAGTAATGAACAGGATACGCCGGTCAATACTTCTTGCATCCCGAAATACTCTGCGCACATAGCTTCGCACCATATACGAAAAATCTCCCATTTCCAAACCACCTACCGTCATACGGCTCTTACGAAGATGAATGATGGGATGCAAAAGCAGAGCATCGCAAAGCACCTGCACCCGTTTGGATATTCGTCCCGCCTGACACATCATATGTGTGCTGTCGATAATAAATGCTGATGAGATAAAGTGTCTGAGCTTCTTCACGTTTTGTATAATCTCTGCCTTTGAAGCATGGTTCTCTGCCATATAGGCGGCATACAAAACAGACAGCCCCATGCTGCTGGAAAGATGACCGGAATCGATGACAGTAACATTTTCAAATGATTTTGCCGCCTCAACAGCATTATAATATCCGTCGCTGACATGCTTCGCCATCGTAATATGTATGACATTCTGGGCCTCAGTCAGCTTTTCAGCAAAAAACCTCTCGTAATCCTCTACATCCGGCGGCTGGGAATAGCCATTCCGTCCCTCCGCCATATGCACAAGCAGTTCATCGACCCTAATTTCCACCTCGTCCAGAAACCGTCCTTCATCCGTACAGACATAATAGGGACATACGGAAATGCCGAACTCTTTCTTAAGAGTATCCGGAAGATCACATACACTGTCCGTCGTAACTAACAAAGAGATTCTTTGCGCCTGCTCAAATATCAGGAAATCCTTTCCAATATCAGACTGATTGGCATCCTCGCTTAACTTCACAAGCTCTTTTGGCAAAATACTAAGTACAGCCACCTCAAGAAGCGCACCGCTGACCGGCTTTGCCAGATAACCGCTGAATCCTTCCTTCCGGTAGAGAAGCTGGTTATCGCTGCCTGCATTGGCAGTCAGCGCAATTACAGGCACATTCTGGCATAGCCCTCCCGGCTGACTTTGAAGCGCATGGAAACACTGAATACCATCCATCTCCGGCATCATGTGATCCATCAGAATCCCGTCGTAGTGCTGAACCTGCGTCATCTCAAGACATTCTGCGGCGCTTAATGCCATGTCGATCTGAATCTTTGTCTCCGAAAGCAGCTTTTTCACCACAACCAGATTCATTTCGTTATCGTCTACCACAAGAATATGGGCGTTCGGCGCCTCGAAGCTCTGTTTATAACGCTCTCCTTCATTGGTCCTTGAACGGGATTCCAGAGTAAATGTTCCCAGCTCTTTTTCGTCTATAATATCCTGCTCAATCATGACAACGAATTTTGAACCTTTGGTATAAATGCTATTGACGCTGATTTCACCGTCCATCAGCTCCACCAACTGCTGGACAATGCTAAGCCCCAGCCCTGTACCTTCGATATGACGATTCTTTTCCTCATCTACCCTTCGGAAAGCATTAAAAATATAAGGGATATTTTCCTTTTTTACCCCTTGCCCTGTATCCTCCACAGAATACCAGACGCGCACCCGATTCAAGGTTAGACGCTCGCACCGGACAGACAAGGTGACGGAACCCTCGCTTGTATACTTCACAGCATTATTAAGCAGGTTAATTAACACCTGCTTAATACGCACCTCGTCACCACAAAGCATGCTCGGAATTGAAGAATCCACATGTAGCCGAAACTCCAACCCTTTTTCTTTCGCCTTAATCCATATCATGTTTACGATTTCTGAAAAAAGCTTTCCTGTCTCATAGGAAACATTCACGATCTCCATTTTTCCAGATTTAATCTTGGACAGATCCAGAATATCGTTAATCAGCGTAAGCAAAAGTTTGCTGGCTCCCTGGATATTACGCGCATTCTCCGCAACCTCCGCCGGAATATCCCCCCGCAGAATAATCTCATTTAACCCAATAATCGTATTAATAGGCGTACGAATCTCGTGGCTCATGCTTGAGAAAAAATGATTCTCCGCTCTGTTTAACTCCTCGATCTCCTTCTTCTGCTGCTTTGTAAGCTCATTTTCCTTATCATAAATCCTGTTTAGGAACATTAACAAAATACTGGTCAGCATTCCAACCAAAATAACTGAATGGGCAGAATCGAAAAAAGAATGTTTCTGCGAATTCTGTGCAACAAACTCCGGAAAATAATAAGCGCCGCGATAGCAAAGCAAAGTCTCCGCCATACAAAGCAGAAAAAACGCGTACATGCGTCTTCCTTCAAGCGTAATACAAATGTAAATAAAACAAATCACGAACCACTCCGGCACTCCACTGTAGAATCCTCCCGCCGTAAAAAAACAGATAGGGAACAAAATCAAAAGCAACACAGAAATTGCCGTAGCCCCCGCATGGATGCAGTTCTTCCGAATACTGAACTTCACAATCAACGCCATAATGGCAATGCTCACAGGCAGCAGCACATAATTCAAAACATTTCTGCCCATAGGCAGCATAAACATCAACGCAACCATGCAGACGCCTGTAACAATTCGATACATACGCTCACGCAGACTGATCCTATGATCATAGATGATAGCAATCCATTTTTTTAACACGCAATGCTTCCTCCTCTCAGTACGTGTATACTCTCAAAAAGAGTATCTAAAAATCTTATAATTTTGCGATACCCTCACAGACTTCATCATACATCCGCAAAAACTCAAGGTGATTCTTTCGGATATACTTCACATCCTCTTTCTTCCCTGCATGTTCCAGTAATTTTGCATAGGCAGAAAGACGCTCTGCGCCTATGGTGAGTGATGTGCTTTTTAATGCGTGAACCTTCACAGCATAATTCGCCCAGTCAGCGGCTTCATAAAGAGCAATAATCTCTGCCTTTTTATCCGCGCTCTGAGACTGGAACATCTGCAGCATCTCCATATAAAAATCCTCATCGCCGCAGCAGTAATCAAGCCCTATCTTGACATTGACGCCAACGCTCTTAAGACTGGTATAAGACACAGACGTTCCTCTTTCCAAAACGCCTTCTTCCAGAGCTTCATCAAGGTTACTGTTATCCTCCTGTGATTCCTCCCTTTTCCCTGCTATGTCCATCTCTGGTGGCTTTTCCTTTTCCTCTGCTTTATTTGACACCGCTAGCTTTACTTTTTCAGCTTCTTTATCTTTCGCTGCAGGCTTCACTTTTTCAGCTTCTTTATCTTTCACCCCAGGTTTTACTTTTTCCCTTGCTTTATCTTTCATCCCAGGTTTTAATTCTTCCCCTGCTTTATTTTTCACCTCATGCTTTACTTTCTCTTCTTTGCCTACCGCCGTCTTTGCTTTTTCAGCTTCCTTATACGTTATATCCCTTGCTACAGAGTCCACATAAACCGTTGGCTTATGCTGAACCACCGGCGCAACGCTATAATGAATACAAGTCTCCGGCAGCACCTTGCGCAGCACCCGCTCCAAAACTGCTCGCTCAATAGGCTTCGGAATAAATTCTGAAAATCCCTCATTCCGAAACATTTCCCTGGCGCCGCTTATGGTGTTCGCTGTCAAAGCAATCACAGGGCGGTCCCTATACATTCCATTATTCATCTCACGGATACGCTTAAGCGTTTCCACTCCGTCAAACTCTGGCATCATATGATCCAGGAAAACAATATCATAGGAAATGTTACGGCACCTCTCAATCGCCTCTCTCCCGCTTAAACAGGTATCAACCTGTATCCCGTAACCTCCCAGAACCCCTTTTGCAACCACAAGGTTCATTTCTTCATCATCCACAGCAAGAACTCTGACTCCATCACAGGAAAACGGCTTGCGTTCTGCAACCTGCGCCTCTTTAAATCCGTTCTCCCTCACCTCGCCGTTTAACAGGTTCACCACAGACAGAGCTGAAAACGGCTTGCGAATCACAAGCAGCCGGCTGTCTCTGTCTGGCATAAACCCTCTCTCAGCAATCACTACTACCCGAAACTTATTCGCCAGTTCCTCATAGTAGGTCTTGTTTTCTTCATATTCCGCCTGAGCAATAAATATATGAGTCAGCTTATATGTACGCTGCAGCTTTAAAAGCCCTTCAAAATTATGAGCCTGGTATCCCTCAATGCCAAGCCCTTCCACCATATGGTGAATCAGCCTGTCATAATAACTCTTTACTTCGTCACAGCTATATTTCTCCGGCCTGAAATAGCACGCAATACAAAGCTGATCAGCATGAGCAATCTCCATGCAAGGCGCATCGTCCGCCACCCCCTGGGGAATCGTAATATGAGCCTTAAGCCCCTCGTTCCCTTTGCCGTCAAAATAAATAAAACCTCCCATGGCATTGAGAAGCCCTCTCGCAATTGGAAGGCCAAGACCAAGGCCGCCTACCAAACGTCTGGTTCCCGAATCGGCCTGATAAAAATCATCATACATCTGGGTAATCTGAGAATCCGTCATTCCAATGCCGGTATCAGAAATATCTATAATCAGATTGACTCCATAACTCTCCCGTCTAAATTCCACACAGACACAGATACCGCCGCTCTCTGTAAACTTAATGGAATTCTCCACCAGAATTTTTAGTACATGTGAAATCTTCTCCGCATCCCCGATAAGGATTGACGGAAGCTTGGGATCAATATCAAATACCATCTCCAACTGATTCCTGCTGTTTTGCACCGCCATAATGGTAAGTACGTCATTCAGTAACGAAGTAAACCTGTATTCCTCCTTTGCCGGTGAAAGCGTCCCCTCTACAATCTCCGTGTAGTCAAGCATATTGTTGATAAGATTAGAAAGACGCCTGCCCGCCATACGAATGGACTTGACATCTTCCCTCATCTCCGGAGAAATATCCTTATCCTGCAAAACCTCGCTGATTCCAATTACCATGTTAATTGGAGTCCGAAGCTCATGAGATACATTTGACAGGAAAACCGCATTCTGCTTTCCCGCTGTCTCTAACTGGGCAAATGTTTCCTCATGCTTTTTTCTTTCTTCCAGCCTATTATTAATCCGATAGCGCGCAATCCCCGTCGCACCTGCCACCACTGCCGCTCCCAGTATTAAACGCATAATTACCCGATCTCCCGGAGAAACCGCTATGGAACGCAGCAGCCAGATTTGATAAACCATTTCCACTAAGTACAAAGCGACCGTCATACACAACAGCCGCTTTCTGTCAAACAAGGAAAAAATAAGAATCAAGATACATGCCACAGCCGGAATATCAAATATGATACCCCGATGTACACCGAAAAAGAAGAATTCACCCAACATTAATCCAGCGCACAGATTCTCATACAATATCTCTGAACCACTTCTTCCAATGTGAAGAAACCACACGCTGAACATTCCGGCAATAATTAATGGAACCATCCAAGGCTCCCACGCCATTGTAAGCGTCATCATAACCAGCATTACGCTGAATACTGTGACGATGACAGCCAGAAGCAGATGTTTACTTGTCTGCCTTTTCGTTCTCATTCCTTCTCAAGCTCCTTTGCAACTCGTTTTAGTAATTCCTTGGGGAAAAATGGTTTTTTGAGGTAATTTGCAGCGCCCAGCCTGATCGCATTCATAACGTCATCCTCATAACCCGATGCAGTCAGAAAAATTACGGGAAGCTCCGCTGCAATCTCTTTCATACGCTCAAATGTCTCAATACCGTTCATCTCCGGCATTGCAATGTCAAGAAGAACCAGATCTATCTTTTCACCCTTCATCTTATTCAGTGCTTCTTTGCCGGACTCTGCAAGAAGCACATTGTACTGCTTCTCCAAAATCCTTTTCGTCAGCATCAAATTCATTGCGTCGTCATCCACGACTAAAATACGTTTCTTCATATCTGCCTCCCTCTTTGCTCTTAGAGATTACCGAATCCCTGATAGATATATTGTAAAGCAGAGCCTGAAGAAAATCAAGTGTAACAAATACCATCTATTTCTCATATAGAAATTTTTCAGGAAGGTTTACCTTAAAATCTACTGCAAGATCTCTGAAATTTTGCGCAGAAATCGTCTGCTGTTTGTCCTGTCTCATAGACAGCACCTTCACCAAAATCTCGGCAGATTTTTCCACTGTATGCATTAGGCCAAAGGTCAAATCAAAATCCTCACCAGATACAAACATGCCATGATGGGCCCAGATTGCCACGTCATAGCGCTTCATCAATTCACTGGTCGCCACCGCAATCTCTCTGCCGCCCGGCACCATCCAGCCCACTACCCCAATTCCGTCCGGAAATACCACTGGACATTCCGTCGCCATCTCCCAAAGCTCTCTGGTAAATATTTCATCCTTTAAAGGCAATACAAATGTAAGGGCAATCACATTTGCAGGATGGGCATGGTAAATGACCCTGTGCTTCCCCCCTGTTGCCGCCATCTTCACCTCATGGTTCATCAGATGGCTAGGAAACTCACTGGTAGGTCTTCCTCCATTCACAAGTCCCCAGCAAATACGGTACTTCTCACCTGTCTCATCAATTTCCACAATCGCCAGTGAATCCTCTGGCATTAAAATTGTATTGCGGAAATATTTGCCGCTTCCTGTTACCAGAAAAAAATCTGCCGAAAGCTTTGGAACAGAAGTCCCAATTTCCTTCCACTCCCCGTCTGTACATAAATCTTCTCTTACAGCCTCTACTTCCTCCTGTTTGATTCGGTAGGTTAAGTTTCCTCCATTTCTTTCATGCCATCCCTGCTCCCATCCATCATTACACATACGAATAAATCCCTGAACAAATCCTGCTTCTAATACCTTCATCCTCATTTTCCTTTCTATAATACCACTGTTTCCGATTTCTGCTGCGGCTGATACTCTTTTATTTCAAATGACTCATAAACACATTTTCTAGCCGCCGAAAGCCCCATAAATTCTCCTGCTTTAATAAGCTGGGCCATAAGATTCCCGATTGCTGTCGCCTCTGTGGGCCCTGCATAGACCTTCTTCCCTGTAGCGTCTGCTGTAAGCTGGTTGAGATACTCCGCATTCGCGCCTCCTCCAATAATATGAATACTGTCATACCTTTTTTCGGTCAGCCTCTCCAGCTCCCTGACAGTAACGCCATAACAGTCAGCCAGACTGCGATAGATTACTGCCGCCATTTCTCCCGTCGTTTCAGGCACTCTCTGCCCTGTCCTTCTGCAATAATCCTGTATCTCCTTCCTCATGCTGTCAGGCGCCATAAAACAACCGTCGTTTGCATCCACACGGGATGGGAAATCCTGATTTTCCTTTGCCATGCCGCACAACTGAGCAAAGGAATATTCATCCTTCAATTCATGCCGCACAGACTGTATCATCCACAGTCCCATAATATTTTTCAGATACCTGAACCGATAATCATAACCGCCCTCGTTGGTCATATTTGCTTTTCTGCTCTCTTTGCCGCAGTCTGCTTTTTTCAGCTCAACTCCCATAAGGGACCAGGTTCCCGAACTGATATAAAGTCCGTCTCCGTTCTCTTTTGGAAGGGCCATTACTGCAGACGCCGTATCATGGCTGCTGCAAAGAACCACCTTGCAGTCAAATCCTACCTCCTTTGAAACCTCCTTTGAAAGAAAACCAACCTCTGTTCCGGACATCTTAAGGGGAAGGAAGATGTCCGTCGGATATCCCAATATCTGAAGCAATTCTTTATCCCACTGTTTGGTATCCGGACTTACAAGCTGCGTAGACGTAGCGTTCGTGTATTCTGAAACCTTCTTGCTAGTGAGGCAGAAGCTAAAATAGTCTGGAAGCATCAAGAATGTTTTTGCCATCCTGAGTATTTCCGGTCTTTGAAGCCGGTCCGCCATTAACTGATAAATCGTATTAAACATCTGCTTCTGGATTCCTGTCCTTGCATACAATTCATTTTCCGGAATCAAACGATATACTTCATCATCACACCCTGCTGTTCTTTCATCCCGATAGCCATAGACATCTCCAAGAACCCTGTCCTTTTCATCCAAAAGTACATAATCTACTGCCCATGTGTCAATCGACATACTCTCTGGAATCTTCCCAAGCCTTACACATTCCCTCATACCATTCTTAATCTCACCCAGAAGATACTCTACATCCCACAAAAGTCTGCCGTCCTTATTTGTCATTCCATTTGCAAAGCGATAGATTTCTGTAATCTTAAGATTTCCCTCCTCCATGTGCCCTAATATGTGCCTTCCGCTGGATGCCCCTATGTCTACGGCGAGAAAATACCTGCTCATGTTCATCCCTCCTAAAAAGTAATGTAGACTTTTCCTTCTCTAAGGGTTATTATATAAAAAAACAAACCGGAAATTAAGGTCATACCCAGACAAAAATAGGGACCTTATTTGCATTTTTGTGAGGATATATCATGAATCAGATACTCTTAGACAGTCTAAGAAAAATTACGGAAGAAGAAAACGCAATCCTCCACGGCAGTTCAAGTGTACAAAAGAAGCTCTATACATCAAAAAAGGAGTTTGTGATTGACAATGCAAAGCTGTTAGAACGGGGACATCTGATTGAGCTTCGTCCCCATACGCGTTTTGTCCATTTCCCCAGACACCGCCATAATTATGTGGAGATGGTGTATATGTGCAGCGGAACCACCACGCACATTATTAATAATACTGACCGAATCAAACTGAACGCCGGAGATCTTCTCTTTTTAAACCAGAACGCAACTCAGGAGATTTTTCCTGCAAAGGAGGAGGACATAGCAGTAAACTTCATTATTCTTCCAGAATTCTTTGACTGTGCGCTCACTATGATTGAGCGCGACAATGTGCTGCGTAATTTTCTGATTTCTACTCTATCAGAGGATACCTCCCAGATTAGCTATCTGCACTTTGAGACGAAAGAAATCCTTCCAATCCAGAATCTCATTGAAAATATGCTCTGGACTCTTATTGATAAAAAGCCAAATATGAATACCATTAATCAGATTACAATGGGGCTTGTTTTTATGAATCTGTCTGCATTTGGCGAGTCTATTATGAAAAAGCATCCCGGCAGCTATGAACAGGACTTGATCTTCCGTATCTTAAAGTATATTGAAACCCATTATAAATCAGGAACACTGGCAGATATCTCCACTGAAATAAAGCTGCCGAATTATCAGGTAAGCCGTCTGCTGAAAAAATATACCGGACATACCTTTAAGGAATTGCTGCAGCAGCAAAAGCTGCAGCAGGCAGTATATTTGTTGTCCCAGACCAATCTGTCTATTGATGCAGTTATCGGCGCGGTTGGGTATAATAACAGCAGTTTCTTCTACCGCATATTTCGAGAGAAGTATGGGTATTCACCTGGGGAATACCGGAAATTGTAAAAAATTATACCTTGCTGGATGAAGTCCACCCACCCGAAGGGTATGCTTTACGGTGTGCCCTTGGGTATACCTTTGTATTACTACCGCCAATTTAACAAATGAGAATTTACATCGCAGTTATTTTTTCAGAAAATCACTAAATTCCTTCAATTCCTTTTTTGTATTTTCTGAAAGTCTGTTATATTCTGTATCATGAATTGCTCCCTCTAATGTATATAAATGTACCAGACACACATTTGGATATTTCTGCTTTAGCTTAAGAAATGCACCTTTTGCACCTACCTCAATAAGTTTCTCAGAAGATTCAATACCAACAGCTCTCAGCTTATTGGCCATTTCTTTACCAATATTCATCATTGATGTTAATTCTGACATATTAATCTCCAACTCTCCTTAATTTACTTATCCTTCCAAGCTTCGCAAATTCTCAATTTGACCTGCTTGAATCGCCGCAATGTTTTTCTTAATTCTGTTTTCAGACCAGTTCCACCATTGAAGTTTCAATAATTCAGAAATTACATCATCTGAAAACCGTTTTCGTATCGGTTTTGCCGGAACACCTCCAACAATAGTATAAGGCGGTACATCTTTTGTAACAACTGCTCGTGTACCAATAATCGCTCCATCACCAATTGTGACACCAGATAGAATAATCGCTTCAAAGCCAATCCAAACATCATTGCCGATTATAATATTGCCCTTGTTGTCCCATGCGCTTGCAATCTCTTTTACGTCCAATTCCCATTCCTCAAAAAATATCGGAAATGGATATGTTGAAAGTGAAGACATTGCATGATTTGCACTGGTAAACAAAAACTTTGCTCCACAAGCAATCGAACAGAAGCGACTATATCGGTTACTACAATGCAGCGTCTCACTTCATACCTCCATTAACTTTAATTTGCAGATTTGATTATATCGTGTCTGTTCTCAGTTTATCATACTACATAGCCCGCCTCATTTAATAATTCTAATGACCTTTTATAAAGCGGGTCTAACTCACACCCACAACTGCCACATTCTCTATCTGCTTGTTTGATAGAAGCAATGAGCGTATCTTTATCACATTCCCCCTTCAACCACGCATGTGCAGGAACAGAAATCAAATCCCATCCAGATGCTGCAAATTTTTCCATAATACTTCTCAATTCCTCCATAATGTTTCATCCTTTCTAATTTTGATAATCTTTAATGACTCTTACATCTAAATCTTTCGCATCAACTAAACTTTCCTGTCTGGACTTAGGAGAATACATCAAAAAAATGCTTTCGTTCTGTATCCTCTCTAACTCTGTTTCAGATTTTATTTCCGCAAACAGGACAAAATATCCATTCTGCTGCCATTACGCTAAATCCTCAACATTAAAACTTTCTGTTTTTAAATCACAATAATGCCTGCCCTTTATTGCTGTAAATCTCAATACGCAATAGTCTGGGTCAGTTACCCCCTGCTTATAATACATAGTATCCCCTGTACACCAGATTTCCCGCTTTATATCATCATCCTGCAAAACTTCCATTGTACCTGTCAGCATAATGCCTTCAAACTTAAAACGTCCTCTATTATAAGAATAGATACTTGCCTTTGGATTCCCCATAAACTGCTGTGTACGCATGGAAGATGTATTGGTCGAAAAATAAAAGCAATTTCCCTCTATTTTGCGTGGTGTAAACATTGCTTTCATATTGGGAAAACCATCTTCATCCACAGAACCGATAAATATTGTTTTTTGTTTTTGGATAAATTCAATGATATGTCGTCTTGTTTTCATTGGAAATCCTCCTTGCTTTAAAATTATTTGCTTGAATGCAGATTTTTTATCAAGGTTTCAAGTATTCGGGCAAGATACTGTTCAAATTGATTCTGCTCCTTTTCCGAAAAACCTTCATAAAATAAAATGTTCATTTGCTGAGATACAACTTCATATTTTGCTTGTAATGATTTTGCATACTCTGTAAGCGACACAATGGTCTGACGGCGATTCTTAGGATTAATATTCCTTTCCACAATTCCCTTATTAACCATACCATTTATTACTACAGATACTGTGTTTTTAGCAAGGGAGGTTTTTTCACTTATTTCGCTGATGGTAAGATTATCTGTTTTCCATAAAACAAATAAGATTCTTCCCTGTCCACCACTTATTTCAATGTCATTTTCAAGTAATAATCTTTCAAAAATCCGATCTTGAAGCTGTTTTATCTGCGTAATATAAAATCCACCATTTGTTTCCAATCAGCCGCCTCCAATCCCATTAGAACAATTCTATATAGAACAATTATAAGCTTACCATAACTTTATTGAGAAAGCAACTTGAAATATCACGACAAAACGCAGAAGGCACAGAAAGCTATGTCAAAACAAAGAGAGTGCATAGAGCGTATCAAACGCCGGAAGGCACAGGGGCTTCAAGGCGTCCCTTTAGATGATACCTTCGCCAATGATGACATCCAGAAACTCGAAAAAGAGCTTATATATGCATAATAATATCGCAAAATCTATTTTGTTGACTTTAAAGTGTATTTTTGCCAAAATGAAAGTATTCACTTGCATGGAGGTGATAATTTGGATGAAACAAGTCAAAAAATTATAGATGCCGCAATGATGCTGGTAAGAGATAATGGGTATGTTGCCACTACAACGAAAGCGATTGCAAAAGCTGCAGGAGTGAATGAGTGTACCCTGTTTCGGAAATTTAAGAATAAGAAAGATATTGTACTGCAAGGTGTAAGCCAGGCAGGATGGAGGGCAAATATAACTCCAGAAATTTTTGAAAATGTACAATGGGATTTGCAGGCAGACATAGAGATGTTTATGAAAGCATATATGGACAGGATGACGCCAGATTTTGTAAATTTGTCTATCGGTTTGAGGGCCCCTCAATTATATGAGGAAACGTCTTCCCTCATTATGAAAGTTCCACAGGCTTTTTTATCATCATTCACACAGTATCTTAATAAAATGTTTGATTTGGGAAAAATACCCAAAGCAGATTTTGACGCTCTGGCTCTGACAGTTTTTTCATCAACATTTGGCTATGCGTTTTTAAATGCGTCTTTCGGCAATGAATTATCTAAAGTAGAAAAAGATGAATATATAAAAAGTAGTGTAAAAATGTTCATAAAAGGATTAGAACAGTAAAAATCGGTACTGCCCTTTATAGGAATCTGTTACAACTTTATTTGCTTATCCAGGAGGACAGGCAATAGACCTGTTTAATGCGCTATATGGAGAAAAGGATTTAGACGTTATTTTGCCACGCCATGAGCAGGGATTAGTTCATGCGGCAGACGGATATGCCCGCTCCACAGGAAGGGTGGGCGTCTGTCTTGTGACAAGCGGACCGGGAGCCACCAATCTCGTTACGGGTATTGCCACGGCAAATTATGACAGTGTTCCACTGGTATGCTTTACGGGACAAGTACCAACCAGCCTTATTGGGAATGATGCTTTTCAAGAAGTAGATATTGTAGGCATTACAAGAAGCATCAGCAAATATGCGGTAACGGTACGAAAAAGAGAGGATTTAGCGGAAACAATCAGAAGGGCCTTTTATATTGCAAAGACAGGAAAGCCGGGAGTGGTTGTTGTTGATTTACCAAAGGATATTCAGAGGGCATATGGCAGCGATCGCTATCAAAAGGAAATTACTATAAGAAGTTATAAGCCAAATACTTCCGTTCATACGGGACAATTAAATAAAGCATTAGATATTTTGAACCATGCTAAAAAACCCATTTTTTTAATAGGCGGCGGAGTTAATATTGCCCATGCAAATAAGGAGATGACACAACTTGCAGAATTGACAGGAGTTCCCGTTATTACAACAATTATGGGAAAAGGGGCAATTCCCACAACAAATAATTTGTATGTTGGGAATATAGGCATTCACGGATGTTATGCCGCCAATTCTGCAATCAGTAATTGTGATGTCCTTTTCTCAATAGGAACAAGGTTCAATGACCGTATTACTGGGAAAATCGAAAAATTTGCAGCAAACGCAAAGATTATCCATATAGACATTGATACGGCATCTATTTCCCGTAATATTGTTGTTGACGTTCCAATTGTAGCTGATGCAAAAAAGGCGATATGTGCTTTGCTTGAAAAGGCAAAGCCACTTCATATTTCAGAATGGACAGATGAAATAAACCACTGGAAACTGGAATATCCGATTGACATGAAAAACAGCGGTTTGACGCCGCAGATGGTTATTCAATCCATCAATGAACTTTTTGAAGATGCTGTTGTAACTACTGATGTAGGTCAAAATCAGTTATGGACAACACAGTTTCTTGATCTTGACGAAAATAAGCGAATGCTGACATCTGGCGGCTTGGGAACGATGGGATACGGTTTTCCCGCCGCGATTGGGGCGAAGCTTGGCAATCCCCATAAAGATGTAATTGCCATCTCTGGTGATGGCGGTATGCAGATGAACATTCAAGAAATGGCGACTGCCATTGTTTACGAATTGCCTATTATTATCTGTATAATGAATAATGGATATTTGGGGAATGTACGGCAATGGCAGGAGATGTTCTATGACAGGCGTTATTCGAGTACCTGCATGCGTTACCGAAGAAGTTGTGAAACAGGCTGTAATACTCCCAATCATTGCTGTTCAGAATATACGCCTGATTTTATAGCGCTGGCAGAAAGCTACGGGGCGAAAGGCATCCGTGTTACAAAAGCAGAGGATATAAAAACAGCTTTGATAAGTGCAAAGCAGAATGGGAAAACGCCTACGGTTATTGAATTTATCATAGACAGAGAAATCAATGTTATGCCGATTGTCCCACCAGGGAACTCCCTTAATGACATGATTTTGGAAAGTGCGGAAAGCGCAGAATGTTGTTAAAATTAATCATTGTTCGGATGCAGATATAACGGAACTATTTCGTATTTCAAAAGTATTCGGAATTACAATCATTGATTATGATGGTTCCACGGTTCATCTGGAATATATGCAGACAGAGAACAAGAATGATGATTTAATCATCCTACTAAAAAGAAAATTTGTGAACAGAATTGAAATAACAAGAGGGGGAAGCATTGCAGTTGAATCAGTCAGTATATCGGAAAGATAACGGCTGTAATGCTTCATGCCAGATAGAAATGAAACAGAGCCAAGAATGTCCGGTCTGGCGTCTTCCGCCTGGTCAGATCCAGCATATCTTCCCTTATTAAGCATTTCCATCTCTCCCCCAGATTACTTATTCTATCAGATCTGGATACGGCCAATCCAGAATCCCTCCGAATTCCATAATATTTTCATATCCCATATCTGCAAGTTTTTGCGCCGCCTGTTTGCTCCGGTTCCCACTCCGACAGTATACCAGGATCTCCTGGTCTTTATTCGGCAGTATGTCCGGTTCACTTGTTATATCCTCATTCGGCAGACATACTGCGTTTTTGATATGTCCAGAATCAAATTCCTCCTGAGTACGTACATCCAGAATAATTATATCCTTTTCCGTATTCATCCTCTCTTTTGCTTCCTGTGGGCTAATCTGTTCATAGGTCATCGCTGCATCCTCCTGCTTCTGATCCTTATGAGCTTCCATCAGCTCTAAAATGGCATCCACCGTCTGCTTCTGTTGCTCCTCCCGTCTGATCCCCGCGGTATGGTCGCCCTTTTGTTCTCCGTAGTTTCCAAACTGTGCATGGTTTCCGCCTTCTATGCAGATTTCCGTATAGTCTACAGGCATGTGGATTTTCCCTTCCTCCACTTTCTCCATATTCAGAACGCCGTCTTCACTGCCATAAATTGACAGGACGGAAAAGGAATCCGATTTTAAGTTCTTCGTCGGGTAGGCTCCTAGAAGCACCAGACCATCCAAGCTCTCCAGATGCCCAGAAGCATAAGAAGCTGCCATCGCCCCTCCTAAAGAATGCCCAGACAGATACCAGTGATTATACTCATAAGAATCCATAATCTTTTTTGCTTTATTCTTCCCGAAAAATGCAAGATTACACGGCATTTTCATAAGGAAGCAGTCAATCCCTCCTTCAGCCAGATCACTTATAAGCGGAAGATATGCCATATATTCCACCTTCGCACCCGGATAGAAGATCATTGCCACGTTATCTCCCGGTCCATCCAGATATAGACCATCAGACATTTCCGTTACCGATACGGAAGTCCTCTCCTGTAAATATACCTGTACATTTTCATCTGCATGATAGAAATCATTTATATACCATAATGCTGTAATAAGAAATATCATTCCCACCAATAATGGAAGAACTATTTTCTTCTTATTCCTAATCTTTTTCATCCCTTATACCCTTTATGTTCATTCCAGAAAAATAACAGGAAATATATTTCCCATCTGAATATAATATCCTGTTATACCACAGTAGTTACAGCTGAATTCTCCAAATGGATTCTAACTGCTCTGCAATGGCAGGAATCACATTCAGCCAACTCTTACAGCGGTTTAAAATAATAGCATCTCCGCTGATCACGCCATCCATCTGTTCTAAAATCCGGTCTACGTCAGGGATAATCTGTGTCTGCACAGATATATTATATCCCTTTGCACACTGCCGGATCAGCCCTGATAACCTGCCTGAATTAGATACAGGCGCGTCTAAATAAAAAACTGCCTCAGATATATGCAGAAGTCCCAACTGCTTATACAGTAATTCAATCGCTGCCTGCGTTTTGTCAATGATGCGGTATGTTCCCCGTAATCCAGCCAGATCACGCAGCACCCCGTCCCTGCAGTAAAAAACAGGAGCGCCTGACAACGCCACTTCCAATGTAATAATTGTATTGAAACCGTCTATATGCACCGTCTCTGGCAGATATCTCCTTCCTGTTTGCAACAACTCCTTATTCACCCGTTTCTGAATATATTCCTTTGCCGACACAGACCTTGCCAGAGCCAGGCGCTGCCGCTCGGAAAACAGGTAATGATTGCCAACAAAAGTCGTGACCGGTTTGACATCATATCCCCTGTCTAAAAGAAATTGCACTTCATCTGCTGCTTTTTGCAGCAATTCTAACTGCTTTCCGGTAAACTGCTTTTCATCCTCCGGAACATATCCCCTTCTGCTCATAGTCCTCTTATCCCTTTCCGGAAATTCCCTGGCCTGCAAATACAGCCAGTACTCCAAACGTAACACTGAGTACGGTATATATGACTGCCAGATGTATCTTTCCATCTTTCATCAGGTCTGCCGTCTCCAATGCAAAGGAAGAAAATGTAGTGAAGCCCCCGCATATCCCAACCTTCAGAAATAATACGGTTCTGGAATCCAGGGAATCTGTTTTCATTGCCAAAGCAACAACAATTCCGATCAGAAAAGAACCTGCTATATTTATCATTAATGTCTTTATGGGAAATGTACATCCCTCTTTCAAAGGGAGCATTCCTATTAAATATCTGCAGACCGCCCCTATAAATCCACCAATCCCAACAGCGATACAATCTATCATAACAAACACCCTTTTCTTAATTTAGGATAGGTCAATTATACTTGTTTTCCAATTCCATTGCAACATCTGTTGTCCGTTTCCCATTTTCCAATACTGGAATGGATGCCTGTAATCTCCAGCTCCTCCCCATCCCGTCCGTCAACCTGGACATAATAATTCCCGATATATATGGGAAATGCAATGGTCCTGCTGGGAATATAGCTTCAGCGTCTGAAAATTCAACAGACATATATCCTTCACCGCTGATTCTCCTTCGTATCCATAACTGTCCATGCATGCCATTCATATCTTTTTGTGATTTTTCTGATTTTTTTCTCAATCTTTTTACTATCATTTTTTCTTGTTTTTCCAACGTAGTTTACTTCCTCATCTATGTAAAGAATATTATAGTTGGCAACACTTTTTCCTGAAATATAAATAATTTGTATAGAACAGGCAGTCCTATAGACCACCTGTCATATAAAATAATCTGTGTAAAACTTTCAATTACTCGAACACTGGAAAAGACCGTGGCAGAGCTTACGCCGGAGGAAGCGAAACCTCTGGAAATCCACAGAAGCCGGAAGAAAATCGCAAGGGAAAAACGGGTATAGCAAGCCGAAACCGACCCAGCAGCAACGGCAGAGCTGGCAAAGAAACGGGCGTATGCTTCCAAAGCCACCAAGAAATCCCGACAGAAAATGTATGAGGAAGCTGCCGCTGGAACCCCCGAAGCGGTAGAACGCTATGAGAATTATCTCTCCGCAAGGAAGGACGCATACCACAAAAAAATTGCTATAATTTTTCTGTTGACTTAAAGTGCGCTTCATAGTTTATCTTGAAAGATGGTTTTTAAGATGTATTCAGCAAAAGAAGCAGCAGATATGTTTCCCTGTTAAGACAAGGTAGCGGAACAATTCCACAACGATATGAAATGGTTTTAAGTTACAAAAAAGATATTGAATCTCAAATGTCAGACTTAAAAATGCCCTTGCTTTGACACAAAATAAGCTGATGTTTTATCAAGAAATTTTGAAAAAGTCTTGCGGTAATAATATGACATATCTTGAAGAATAGCACTCGTTTAAAAATGGAGGAATTGGCGAAAAATGAAAACAGCTTTAATTACAGGAACTACAAGAGGAATTGGCAAAGTATTTGCTGAAAAATTTGCAGGTATGGGAAATAACCTTCTTCTTGTATCAAGAAACGAGGAAAAGTTAAAAAGACAGCAATACGATTTACAAAGCCGATATCATGTAGCAGTAAAATATATTGCTTGTGAATTAACACAATTAAATGCGGTTGATTTGATTTTTGAGAGGTTGAGTAATTGGCAAGTATCCGTTGATTTTCTTGTAAATAATGCTGGTTTTAATGAATGTGGGTTGTTCACTAATACAGATATGGAGCAGGAAATAAAAATGATTGATTTACATATTCGATTTGTTACACAACTTACAAAACGTATTTTACCCATGATGAAAAAGAATAACTATGGGCGAATAGTGAATGTCGGTTCAACTGGTTCATTTATACCCTCTCCATCAGATGCAGGGTAGTGTCAAATACAAAATGAAGGAATTATTAATGAAAAACCTCACTCCTGTTGCGTGGAATGAAAGAATCCACTTTGAATGTCATCATTGCGGCGCATGCTGCCGCCACGTAAAGGACAGCGTTCCGCTGGAGAGCCTGGATGTCTACCGGATAGCCCGATTCCTACGGAGCCAGGATAAATCTTTTGATTCCATAGACTACATGCTGTCCCGGTACGCAGAGCCGGTCCCGCTTCATGAATGCGGTTACTTTATTTACACACTAAAGACAGTTGGTGCAGACGATGCCTGCATTTTCCTGAAAGATAACCGGTGTACGATCCAGGCCGCAAAACCGCGGGTCTGCCTTACTTATCCGTTGGTAGCGGAGCCGGATGACGCTTCCTCTTTCCAGTACTATCTCAGTATGGAGAAGAACCACCATTTTACAGGCAGAAAATTCAAAGCACGGGACTGGATGAACCAGTATTTCACACAGGAAGACAGGGCATTTGTCAATGCAGACATTTCGGCAGTGCCAGAGATTGCGTGGCTGCTCAGGCAGATACCAGAGAAATACAAGCACAGGGCATTGTTCTTTTTTCTGTTATACAAATATACAGACTTTGACCTGAATCAGCCATTTCAGGAACAATATGAACAAAATAACAAAAGACTAATTACTTCTTTAGAGGCAATGATCTCATAAGCAATCAAGGAGGACTACATATGAATACAAGAATGGAAGAAATCATGCACGCTATTGAACATAACAAACTGACTGCCGATGATCCGTTTCGTTTTCACTGTACACAATGTGGGAAATGCTGCATCAACCGGGAGGATATCCTGCTGACACCGCTGGATCTCTTCCGGATTGCAAACGAGCTGAAGCTGTCCTTAAAAGAATTCATCGACCAGTATTGCGAGTTGTATATCGGGCCGGATTCGCACTTTCCGATCATCCGGCTGAAACCCAGGGGTTCCATAAAACGATGTCCTCTGCTAAAAAACCGCAGATGCTCCGTCCACAAAGCAAAACCTGCTATGTGCGCCATGTTTCCAATCGGACATGTCATTGCGTTTCCGGAAGATGGAACTTCTTCTAACGCACCAGTGATTGAATACTTTTATATGAATCCAGGATGTGGGAACAATACCAGGACGCAGACTATACGTGAATGGTTTGATTCTTTTGGTATTCCGCTTGATGATGACTTCTTTATTGAGTGGGCGTCATTCCAGAAGAATTTTGTAACCCTCATTAGAGAAGCAGAAAGATTCCTGGGCGAAGCAGCTATGCGGCAAGTATGGAGCCCGATCTTTGGCATCCTCTATCTCTGTTATGATTTGGAAAGGAATTCCTGCCACAGTTCCGGAAAAATGCCGAAAAACTGCTGCGAGGATTACAGATGATAGCAGGCACAAAAACAACATAGGGAACGCTGCCGGCTATACCGGCAAAGGCGTCTATACTTGAATTTAAAGGTAAAAAATGATATGATAAAATCACCAAACAGAAAGGGCGCAAGAGGTCCATTGGACCTCTGTAATGCGCGGACCGAAGCGAAGCGTAGAAACATATGGGAAATATATATGATGGAGCATTCCGGACAATCCTGAATGACTGCCGGAAATTGATTATACCTGTAATCAATGAAATTTTTAGTGAACATTACACGGGAGAAGAAGATATTCGCTTTTTCCCTAATGAACACTTTTTAGACCAGCAGGATGTGGCTGACAAGGAACGGATTACAGATACAAATTTTCAGATTATTGGCATCACAGCCAAAAAATATCATCTTGAATGTGAAAGCAGCTTACCGGATGGCAGAATCACAATCCGGCTTTTCAAATACGATGCCCAGATAGCGCTTGATGAGGGCGAAGTTACAGAAGAAACTCTGACGGTAACATTTCCCAATACGGCGGTGATGTATCTGCGGGCATATAAAAAGACTCCGGATAAAATGAAATATGTGATCATAACACCTGGCGGGACGGTGCAATATGATGTCCCGATTATGAAGGTGCAGTCATATTCACTGGATGAAATCTTTGAGAAACGCTTATTAATGCTTATTCCATTTTATATTTTCTCACATGAGAAAAGTTTTTCGGAATATAATAACAATGAGCTGAAACTGGAAGAACTGAAAACAGAATATCGGACGATTTTAGAAAGACTTGATGATCTGGAAAAGCAAGGTATTATTGGCGCATTTGACAAACGGACGATCATAGAGCTTTCAAGTGATGTGATCAATGAAATCGCACGAAAGTATGAAAACGTGCAGAAAGGCATAGGTGCTATGATGAGAGGACCATTGATTCAAACAGAAGCAAGAACTATTTTAAACCGGGGCATTAGTGAAACAAAAAAAGAAACGGCGCTTAGGATGCTGAAAATGGGAAAACTGACGGCCGAGGAGATTGTGGAATACTCTGCCCTTAGTGTGGCAGAAGTAGAGCAGCTTGCGAATCTTCAGACAATATAAACAGCAGGGTAACTAAATAGACTGAATTTCTGTGCCATCTGGTGATAAGATTACCATAATCACCAGATGGTTTTTTCATGTCAGGAACAAGCTCTGCTGCTCATATTCCTGTTCCCGCCAAAGCTCTGGCGGAGTCTTATGAAGCGCATACTCCGTAAATTTGTCATCATAAACCCAGTCCTCCAATTCACCCTCATCCAAAACCAGCGGCATACGATTATGAACAGGATCTACAGAAGCGTTCGCCTCTGTCGTAAGAATAATAAAACGCGCCCCATCCTGAAACCGGTTATAGAATCCTGCCATAAATAAAACCGGCCTGTCTTCTCTGAAAAATATCACCTTATTCTTATCTGAATCCCACTCATAAAAATGCCTGGCCGGAATCACGCAGCGCCTGTGCAATACGCTTTCACGAAATGTCCTCCGTTCCAGTGCCGTCTCTGCTCTGGCATTAATCAGCAGTCCTTTTTTCTGATACTGCAGGAATCCCCAGTGCATTTCATTCAGTTCCAATGCCGGTGAATTTTCCGCTGCAGAACCTGTCGATAACGGATTTTTCTGCCGGCTGTGGCAAGTCAGAATACCGGCAGGCTGGGAGGGGTAAATATCCCCTGTACGCATTTTCTGTATCCGCAGATCTACGCCGCGGATCACCCGTTCAATCTCTTTGGCTGTCCCCTCATCTACATAGAACCGTCCGCACATAATTTTTCTCTCCTTTTCCTGTCGCAGAGTATCCATTCATCCAGCGTGAGTGGGGTATAGTCCGAATACATGCAGAAACAATTAATCATATTCGACGGAATTGCCCGTTTCTCCCCGTCCGGATTTTTACGGATACTGCCCCTTGTTATTTCCCGGAATTGTTCAATCAGCCGCTGGTCATAGGTATCATGCACATGGCCATAAAGCATATATACTTTAGGATTCCCATTTCCGTCCAGACGATACTGCCCGTTATAACATATGATAGGATAGTGGCAGAGAATGACCTTCCGTTTGTTATCCTGCAGTTCCTCATAAGGTTTGATCCACACAAAACGGCTGGCATTATAATCCTTATTCTTCAGGAACCGGTCATGGTTCCCCTGGATTAGGTAGAGACGTCCATTCAGCTTCCCTAGCAGTTCATTGGTTTCTTCCGCCTTTCCCCATGACAGGTCACCCAGAATCACCACCTCGTCATTCTTCCGTACCTTTTCATTCCATCTCTGCAGCATATATGCATTCATTTCCTCCACATCCGCAAATCCACGGTAATCCATCTTTGTATTCAGGTTCCTATGGAAGAAATGTGGGTCTGCAATATAATATCTCAATCTATCTCACCTGCTTATCTTGTAATCCTAGCAATTTATTTTGATTGCTGGCTGTTTATCATTCGCAATTAATAATCATATTGTATGTAATCAGACCAGGAAAATCAACTACAGATTATCCCAACTACAGAACCCGCCACTGGCAGCTTCCTACGTATGCTATGGCAAGTAAAAATTCCAGCAGAGTATTAACCCTGGCCGGAATTTTTCTTTTGCAAACCTACGCTCATAAAAAGCAACACAATCAAACGCATACATTTTGTTCTGACGATGATATTTCCCTGCAATATGGCTTCAGAAGGATGTCTGCTTTTTCCAGAAAATCCTTTCTTCCCGTACTCTCCTGATAGACTTCCCACAATACTTTATGTAAGTTCTCCATCTGGATGTCGCCGCAGTGCCTCTCCAGCATCTTCATAAAGGGAAGCGCCATAGTCTTGCGAAAGTCCTTTCCAAGCCGCAGGTTGTCGCCTTCCAGACCATATACCTCCTGGATGCACTCCAGCACAACATCATAATCTGCCTCAAACCTCATAAGCACCTGATCCATTGATCTCTCCATTTCGCAAATATCCGGTAGCCCCTTTACATCCGGACAATCAGCCCGTCAAGGCTCATTCGAGGCAGTCCAACCAGATACCATTCGTCACCCATCTCAATCCTGGTCGGAACCCAGGCATTGTCCACCTTCACCTACAGAACCTGCCACTGGCAGCTTCCTCCGGATGCATGGCAAGGTCAAAGCAGTCCCCACAGTGCAGCCCGCCGTAATACGAATCCAGACCGAACCGGATATCATACCGTCCGCTTTCTTTATCATAGAACAATGCTCCTTCTCTTTTTCACTCATAACGCTATTACCTCCTCTAAAATTTGTCTTTCATATAAGTAATAGTGTCATTTTTTCTGAGATTGGAAAATTTCTGCATTTTTTTCAAAATATTTTTTTTTTTCGGTAGCGGTAAAAAGTAGTGTGAGATAAGCCTAACTCCCGTTTCAGCTCTGCCTGTGAGATCTCACCTGCAGTCACTCTCTGGTAGGCTTCGGAAAATTCCTCTTCTTTGATTGCTGGAGGCCGTCCATAGTCCTCCCATTCTCCACGGAGCTTCTTCATGACAATTCCTTCACACTGGCGTTTTTCTTTCTTCTGAATCTCAGATTCGCTAATGGAGGCGTAAAGCTCCAGCATCATGTTGTTGATCGTCTCCATCATCAGGCGTGCCATGGTGTTGTCCATCTTTGACAGATCCATTAGTGTTGTGGGAAGTTCCAGTACCATCAGCCTAACATCCCTGCTCTGTAGTTTTCGGATCTGCTCCATCGTATCCCGTTTATTCCGGCCTAACCGGTCCAGCTCTGTTACAAGCAGGGTATCTCCCTCCCGAAGAACATCTTCTACCAGAACCATATACCTCGGCCTGTTAAAATTCTTTCCCGTCTGCTGGTCCGTGAAAATATTCTCCAGTTCCAAGTCATGCTCCCTGCAAAACACTTGAATCTCATGAATCCCCCTGTCAAGATGCTGATCTCGTGTGCTCGTCCGATGATAACCGTATACAGCCATATTCGCCATCCTCCCTCTGCGAAGCGTACCAAAATGTCCACACTTTCTCCGGTATATGCCAAAAGCCGTCATGTATACATTTTGGTACAGGATTTCCGCCTGTTTTCTGCTATGCCAAAAAGTATACCTTTTGGTATATGCGTTTCACAGTCATATACGTAGGAAAATATGAAATAGCAACCTATATGTAGAAAGCCCCAGAAGATTTAATCCTCTGGGACCACAAATTTATATCCTACCCCTCTTACTGTTTGGATATATTCATGATTCTTCCATGCATTACTCAATTTTTTCCGGATACTACATATTATACGGTAAACAGCATTATCAACGTCCACTATTTTCTCATCTCCATATATTTTATTATAAAGTTGTTCCTTCGTGAATATTCTTCCTGATTGATTTGCAAGACAAACGAGAATTTGAAATTCATAATAGCTCATGGAAACCTGCTTATCCTTTTTAGTAATAGTACATTGTTCCAAGTCTATAGATAAACCCGGAAATGAAAGGAGCTTTTCACTATCTTTTCTAACTCTTAGTACTTTATCTAATTGGAGATCGAACTTTCGAGCCAGACAGTCTATTTGTTTGATTTTTAACCGGATAGAGTACTAGCCAAATTGTCAAATATGCCGGAATCTTAACTTTTAAAGCTTAAACTCCAATCTTAAAATAGTAACCTTTTTGCAGTAGATTCTCATCTTGGAGCGGGCAATATACAGGTGACATCCAGATTAGGTCAATATCCATTCTCCTCGTATAATAATGAACTCTGAATAAATTACCCCACTGATAACAGTAAGGAATTGCTTTGAATTCACTTCCTGTCTGCAGCAGGGTAATAAATTATATATACTAGTTCAGCATATAAATTCTTCCTTCATACGGTTTCATGATTTCCTGATCATTCTTATTATAATTACTCATGAGCAGATTCATTTTTTCATTTCTCAGCCTTTCCGGTATTTTAATCTTCTGAGATTTTTCCTGAAAATTAAAAATCATAAACCAGGATTCTTCCTCATATTGTCTGATATAGGCAACTATATTTTCCTGTTCTTCCATCACGGGCGTATAAGAACCATATACCATAACAGGATGCCGCTTCCTCATAGCAATCAATGTCTTATAAGTATAATACACAGACTCCTTATCTGACATGTCTTTTTCCACATTAATCTGTTTATAATTCGGATTTACTGCCAGCCATGGTTTCGTCTTCGAAAATCCGGCATTTTCACTGTCATTCCACTGCATGGGCGTTCTTACATTATCCCTGCTCATCATTTTCAGAGAATCCAGCGCTTTTACAGGGTCTTCCCCTGCTTCTACCATAGTGTGATATTTCCCGACCGTATATTTTTCATCATAATACTCAATAGATGGGAAATCCACATTAACCATTCCGATCTCCTCACCCTGATACACATAAATGGTTCCCGGAAGCGTATGCATAAGCATTGCCAGCATTTTCCCGGACTCCAGCCGGTATTCCTTGTCATTGCCAAACCGCGAAATCTGCCTTGGTGAATCATGATTTGTCAGGTATTGAGTAATCCATCCACCGTCTTCCACTACCTTTGCCCATCGCTTTTGTATCTCCTTAAACTCCGGCACTGTAACAAGATACGGATTCTTGGCAATTTCAAAATGAAACACCATATTAATTTCCTTACTTTCTTCACCTACATAATCCAGCGCTATATCGGACTTCAGATTTCCGGTTTCTCCGACAGTCATGATATCATACCTGCCAAACACCTCTTGATTCAATTTCTTTAACAGTTCATGAATCCCCGGCTGGTTTGCACACATTTCTCTGTCTACAACATAGCCGTGAATCCCAATCGGCGGTGCCGGCGGACGATGGGAATCCGGAAACCCCGCCGGCTTTTGCAGCCTGTTGACAGCATCAAGCCGAAAACCGTCAACCCCCATGTCACACCACCAGCGCAGCATCTGATATATCTGTTCCCGCATTTTCTGACAATTCCAGTTTAGATCCGGCATCTTTTTAGAATAGTTATGCAGATAGTATTCTTGTGTGTGTTCATCCCATTCCCAGGCAGATCCCTCTCCTTCATAAAAATAGTTTCCCCAGTTGTTGGGTTCCTTTCCATTTCTTGCAGGACGCCAGATATAGAAATCACGGTACGGGTTCTCTTTCGATTTCCTTGATTCCTGAAACCAGATATGTTCATCGGAAGTATGGTTCAGCACCATATCTAATATCAATTTCATTTTGCGCCTGTGTGTTTCCTCCAACAGCTCTTTAAAATCCTCCAATGAACCAAAATCCGGATTGACAGACTGGTAATCCGATATATCATAACCATTATCTACCTGAGGCGACTGGTAAATAGGATTCAGCCAGATCACATCGGCGCCTAATTCTTTTATATAATCCAGGCGCTGTATAATCCCCTGCAGATCTCCTATTCCATCATCATTCGAATCTTGAAAACTTTTCGGATAAATTTGATAAACAACTGCTTCTTTCCACCAATTTTTTCTACTCATCATATCAGATACATCCTCGCTTCATAAGGTTTAATACTTCTGGCTTCCAAATTCTCCAGTTCATTTGTTATCAGCAGTTCCGAAGATTCAGAGAGGTAATCTGCCCAGATAAACTCCCGCTCTTTGTCATGGAAATTGCAGGCAATGAAAATCTCCCGCCCCTGCCACATACGTGAATATACAAACAAATCCTCATCCTCCGGCAGATGCAGGCGAAACGCTCCAAACCGGATAATCTCATTCTTCTTCCGCAGCTGAATCAACCGGCGGTAATAGCAGAATACGGACTGCGGATCCGTGATCTGGCTCGCTGCATTAATCTCGGTATAGTCAGGATTCACCTTGATCCATGGTTCACCTCTTGTAAATCCGGCATTCCTGCTGTTATCCCACTGCATCGGAGTTCTGGCAGTGTCACGGCCTTTTGCATGAATGGACCTCATTACCTCCTGCTCCGTGTATCCCGCCTGAATCCGTTCCTTATACAGGTTCAGCAGTTCGATATCCCGATAATCCTCTATGGAATAGCGGGCATTCGTCATGCCCAGCTCTTCTCCCTGATATATATACGGCGTACCCTCTAGTCCATACAGCACAGTCGCCAGCATTTTGGCAGATTTCTCCCTGTATTCCCGGTCATTGCCCCAGCGTGATACAATCCGCGGCAGGTCGTGGTTATTCCAGAACAAGCTGTTCCAGCCGGTATCATGAAGCTCTGTCTGCCACTTGGCAATCACCTGCTTTAGCTTCCGGAAATCCAGCGGCGCCAAATCCCACTTCTTTCCTCCCGGCTGCTGATCGAGACGGACATGCTCAAACTGAAACACCATAGAGAACTCATTCCCTGCCGGATTGCTGTACCGGCGTCCGAGTTCCGGCGTTGCTCCCCATGTTTCCCCTACCGTTACCAAATCCGTTCCGCCGAAGGTGTTTAAATTCATTTCCTTAATATAGTCATGAAGCTTCGGTCCATTACTGGTAACCTTCTGATCCGGGTCTTTTCCGATCAAATCAATGACATCCAGACGGAATCCGCCTATTCCCTCAGCAATCCAGAAGTTAAGCATCCTATACAACGCTTCCCTTAAATCCGGATTCTCCCAATTCAAATCCGGCTGCTGCGGGGCAAACTGGTGAAAATAATACTGCCCAAGCTCCGGCACCCATTCCCAGGCAGAGCCGCCGAAGGTGGATGCCATGTCATTGGGCGGCTGCCCCTCGACTCCGTCCCGCCATATATAAAAACTGTGACAGGGATTATCCCGCCCCTTTTTCGCTTCTAAAACCACGGATGCTGATCCGAGGAATGATTCAGGACCAGGTCAAATATAATGCGGATATCACGTTTCTTCGCCTCGCTGATCAGCCTTCGCATATCCTCCATCGTGCCGAACATCGGATCAATATTCTGGTAATCCGAGATATCATAACCATTGTCAAACTGCGGCGACTGACAAACCGGACTCAGCCAAATCCCGTCGATCCCCAATTCCTTCAGATAATCAAGCCGGTCAATAATTCCCGGCAAATCACCGATCCCATCGCCGTTGCTGTCCTGAAAACTCTTTGGATAAATCTGATAGATCACTGCATTCTGCCACCACTTATATTCTTTCATATCCTGCCCTCTCCCTTTTTGTAACCAATTTGCATAGCAAATTGATTGCCTACTTGCCCGCCATCTGCGAAGCAGATTTTAAATGCGGGCAATACCCGTGTCATTTTTTTCATACGATACTTTACACTACCGGTCACTGATTAAAAATACAATACTCTGAAATGGATATAAGGTAATTTGGTTTCCATCCCAATCAAAATCCTCATAATTATTAACAATACATTCCGCTTTACCATATTCCATCGGCAACGACGCTTTTTTACAATTGCAATTGCTGATAATCAGCAAAATCCTGGATTCAAACTCCCTCCTGTATGCAAATATTCCCGACATTCTTCTGTATTCCGGAATTGTTTTTCCGAAAATGAGTACATCCTGCAAATCTTCGCGGGTCCTGACTTTAAGAATTTTCCGGTAAAACGAAAGAAGAGAAGCCGGATCGTCTTCCTGCAGTTCAACATTAATCTCCGTATAGTTTGGATTGACGTCAAACCAGGGCGTTCCGGAAGTAAAACCCGCATTCCGGGAACTGTCCCACTGCATCGGTGTCCGGCTGTGTTCCCGGGAGTCAATATTGATCTGGGCAAGAGCTTGTGCTTCCGACATCCCGCGTTCTATAAATGCACGGTAATTTTGATGTGTCGCCGCATCTTTGTATTCATCAATACTGGTTTTCGGATAATCCCTCATCCCGATTTCCTGCCCCTGATAGAGAAACGGAATTCCCTGCAGAAACAGATACGTAACAGCCAGCAGCGATTCACTGTAAAAGGAGATACACTCCTGCGGAATCAAGCGGTCCGGAACGCGGGGTTTGTCATGATTCTCCAGAATCGTGCAGAGCAGTCCCCTGCCATATGCATACTCCTGCTTCTCAAAAATCCGCGCTTTTAACTCTCCCAGCAGCGCCAGCGGCTGTTCTGTCCATTCCTGGTTCCTGATCCGGTATTTGGTATGGCTAAAATCAAATATCATCGAAAAATAGCCGTCATCACCGATATAGTCCGCTAACTCCCCGGATTTCACATCATCAATCTCGGCAATTGTCAGGCAGTCCCGGGGAGCAAAGCAGCGCCTTTTTAGCTCCGACAGATATACATCCAGCCCTTTCACATTGCGGAAATAAGAACGGCCATCCACCAGCCCGTCCGGTCCGTCGGCCGGCTGATCCGTATAACTCCAGTCCTTTTTTAAATGGCTGATCGCATCAATCCGAAAACCCGCAAGTCCACGGTCCAGCCACTGGTTGATCATCGTGTAAATCTCTTCCCTTAGATCCTCGTTCTCCCAGTTCAGATCCGGCTGTTCCTTATTAAACAGATGCAGATAATATTGATTCGTTTCACCGATCCGCTCCCAGGCGCTGCCCTGGAAAATAGAACGCCAGTTGTTCGGCGGCCCGCCGTCCTTCCCTTCCTTAATGATGTAATACCTGCCGTATTTACCGTCCGGATCTTTAAGCGCCTGCTGAAACCAGGGATGCTGGTCGGAAGTATGATTGACGACCAGATCCATCAGCACACCAATCCCCCGTTTTTTCGCCTCCGCGATAAGCCGGTCCATATCCCGGTTACAGCCAAAGCTGGGATCTATATCCATATAGTCCGATATATCATAGCCGTGATCCACCATCGGCGAACGATAAACCGGGCAGACCCAGAGCATATTGATCCCCAGGTCTTTCAGATAATCCAAGCGGCTTATGATTCCCTTAATATCACCAATTCCGTCGCCATTGCTGTCCTGAAAGCTTTTCGGATAGATTTGATATCCGATTGCATGATGCCACCATTTCTTTTTCATCATTTACCCTTTGACCGCTCCGCCGGTCACTCCTTCCACATAAAATCTCTGCATGAACATAAACACCATCGAAATAGGAATGGCGACCAAAACGCAGCCGGCAGTAAACGGCATAAACATGGAAGCGCCGACCTCCTTATCCATCATCGTAAATAATCCGATGGCGACAGTATATTTTTCGATATCATCTCCCAAAATAACCTTGGCAAAAATAAAATCCATCCACGGAGACATGAAGGCGGTCAGAGCCGTATAAACAATAATCGGTTTCGAAAGCGGCAGAGTGATCTTCGTAAACACCTGCGCTTTGGTCGCCCCATCAATCAGAGCCGACTCATCCAACGCGCGGGGAACCGTATCAAAAAAGCCTTTGGCAATATAAAATGACAATGCCGCCCCGGACGAATAAAGCAAAACCAGCGCAAGATGGCTTTGTACCAGCCCCACCGCTTTTAGCAGATAATATACCGCAATCATACTCATAAATGATGGAAACATATTCAATACTAATGCTACCTGCATCATCCGTTTCCGCAGTTTAAAGCGCAGCCGCGAAAATACATAGGCCATGCACAGCGTAATGGTTGTGCTGATCAAACAGGAGCAGACGGCAATCTTCAACGTATTGGCAAACCATTGCGGGAACGGATAATGTATCGACTGAAATAGCGTCTGGTAATTCTGAAGCGTCAGCTCTTTTGGAATAAAGTAAGGTACAAATCTCCCGCCCTCGCCCCGAAATGATGTCAGCACAATCCACAGGATCGGCAGAAACCAGACGATTGCAAGGATAGTGAGGACTATCTGGGCAGACAGCGCACTTTTCTTAAATTTGTTTTTCGTCATTGAAAATCCTCCTCCCTCTTAAAGGCAGCCGACCGGGAATATGTAATTAAAGAAAATACCGCACAGCAAATGAATGTTATAATTCCGACGGTCGAAGCCAGATTATAATCGCCGACTTCCACTGTCAGCTTATACAGCCAGGTCACCAGCAGGTCGGTTTCACCGGCATTGTAGTAATTACTGTTAAACGGCGTGCCGCCGGTCAGCAGATAGATTACGGTAAAGCTGTTGATGTTGCTGATAAACGACTGAATCAAATTGGGTGTCATGACAAAAATAATCTGCGGCAACGTAATTTTCCTGAAGATCTGCAGCGCATTCGCTCCGTCAACCCGAGCCGCCTCATACTGATCCTCGGGCAGATTCATCAATACCCCGTTGACAACCAGAAGCGCATACGGCATTCCTACCCAGACGTTCACTAATATGACCACTATTTTCGCCAATAGCCCTTTTAAGGAGGGATTTCCGTGCGGATGCCCCATTGGAAAAATGCATCACAGATATCACGGAGATTCCAGCGTCCAATGGGAAACTGTATGTATCTGCGATTTTTGACTGCTTTGATCTTAGCGTTCTCGGTCTTGCAATGGGAACAAATATGAAAGCAGATTTGTGTATCCAAACATTGAGGAATGCCCTGACAGCTTACCCTGCACTGGAAGGCGCAGTGATCCATAGTGACCGGGGAACACAGTATACCAGTGAGTGCTACCGGAAGACCATCCTGGAACACCATATCCATCAAAGCATGAACAGTGCCGGAGGACGCTGCCATGATAATGCACGCTGTGAAAGTATGTGGGCCAGAATGAAGACGGAACTTCTGTACGACCGCCATGACACAAAACAAATGACTGTAGAGGAATTAAAGGTACACATTTGGAGATACTTCCTCAGCTACTGGAATAACCGAAGGATCTGCTCTGCAAATGGCGGACTTCCTCCTATGATAAAACGCAGGCAGTATTATGAGGCTTTGGAACTGGAGGCATAGGCAGTGATACCCTTGAGAAAAATGTGTCAACTAATATTGACAATATCACACGCATGGAATAGTAATCTTTGTTCATGGCGGCCACTTTTTCATAAAGCTGCTCCATGGAAGTAATGTTGGATCTATGTCAATACTTTAGACAAAAAAAGTTGAAAGATTATGCTGCTTTTTTGAGTTCCTCATCCTCCTTTTGCTGTGGTGTCAGATAACCGATAGAGCTATGGATCCGTTTATGGTTATACCAGCCCTCTATGTATTTAAAGATTGCTCTGCGAGCTTCCTTTAAATCCTGGTAAGTATGAAGATAGATTTCTTCCTTTTTCAGTACGGAATGGAAAGATTCCATACAGGCATTATCGTATGGATTTCCCTTACGACTAAATGAATGCAGGATTCCTTTACTGCCCAGGCAGTCTTCAAATGCCTGGCTCGTATACTGACTTCCAAGATCACTATGAAGGATGATCCCCTCGGTATCCCTGACATTCAGGCATGCGTTTTCTACCGCTTTAACCGCCAGTTCCGCCGTCATAGATGTGCCATAGGCATACCCTATAATCTTTCGGCTGCACAGATCCATGACAGAAGCCAGATAGGTCCATCCTTCTTTCTGTACATGGATGTAAGTGATATCCGTACACCATTTCTGGTTGATGGTCTCCGTCCCAAAATCACGCCTCAGGATATTTTTCTTATCCTCCGGGATGCTGCCATGGTTGGCATGATGATTGTACTTCTTTACTACGATAGAGCGCAGTCCCTGCTCTGCCATATGCCTCTGCACCCTCTTGACGCTGCAAGGTGTACCATTATCATTCAGCACACGGCATATTTTGACAGCCCCATACCTTTGTTTTGAGTCATCATATGCCTGTTTCACTTTCCTGCCGAATTCCGCATATGCCTTCTGCTTATTCGAGGGTACACAAACCAGAGCCTTGTAATAGGTACTCCTTGGGAATTTCAGAGCGCTGCAAAGCTGAGATACACAGTAGCGGGTTAAGTTGTTCTGGATAAAGGAAACAATCTCGGCTATTGTTCTTTCGCGAATATGGCGGTCGCTTTTTTAATATTTCATTCTCAATCTTAAGGCGTTGGATTTCTTTCTGGAGAGCCTTATACTCCTTAAGGGTGACCGTCTCCTCCCCGGATACTTTGATGGGGAGAGCTGTTTTACCCAGTTGCTGAGTGTGCTTCGATTTACGCCATATTCACGCTCCAGTTGCGGATACGAGGTTCCTCCGGCATTATACAGATCCACGATCTGCTGCTTGAATTCCGGAGTGTAAGATTTCTGGTTTTTCGCCATGTAAAACATCTCCTTTGCTTTTTCACTTGATAGTATAGGTTGTTCAACTTTTCCTGTCCACACTTATATACTAACACCACAGGGGCTTCAAGACAGATACCTTTATGATTACACTTTCGCCAATGATAACGGCCAGAATCCCGTCATGGAGAAAGCCTGCGCTTATGTGGAGCATTGGAAGGAGGCATACCGGGACAATACCGGCCTTCTGCTTTTTGGTGACGTGGGAACCGGGAAATCTTTTTTTGCCGGCTGTATTGCCAATGCCCTGCTTGACCGTGAAGTGCCGGTTTTGATGACGAATTTTCCGTCTATCCTGAACCGGCTGACCGGCGTGTTTGCCGAGGACAGGGCGGCCTTTATCGCCAGCCTGGACGATTACAGCCTGCTTGTCATTGATGATTTAGGCGTGGAGCGCAGTACCGAGTATGCCATGGAGCAGATGTTCACCGTCATTGACAGCCGATATCGGAGTAAGAAGCCGTTGATTGTCACAACAAACCTGAAACTGGAAGAAATCAAGAACCCGCCAGACCTTGCTCACGCAAGGATTTATGACCGCATACTGGAACGGTGTGCGCCGGTTCTTTTTTCTGGTAAGAATTTCCGGGAGGAAGGAGCCAGGGCGACCAAAGCAGCGGCGAAGGAGATTGTGAGGAAGGATAATAAAATCTGATTGTATGAAAAGGAGAATTTATGAATAACGAGAAAATCACAGAGGACACTACCACCACAGCACCGGCTAAGGACGCTCCCGCACTGGTGAAAAAGATTGGCCGGACTACCTACATTGTGAGGGTTCATTTCAGCAAGACCAGCAGGGAAACCATGAGTGACAAAATCAAGCGTATGCTGAAAAATGAGATACAGCAGATGTAAAAAAGCGATAACGGAAACAGGCCGGGAATCAGAAATGCGCTGGCTCCCGGCTTGTAAAATCGGGAGGATTATGGTAGTATGAAGATACAAAAACGAAAGGGAAAGCAGGTGGGAAGAGTGACAGTGACGGAACAGATAGACCAGAAACATCAGGAAGATTTACAGAGGCTAAGAGGCTTTCGCCTGCTTGATGATGATTTCCTCACAAAGTGTTTTGAGGGAGATACAGCAAGCATAGAACTGGTATTGCGGATTGTACTGGAAAAATCGGATTTAAAGGTGCTGGACGTCCGCACCCAGGTATTTGTGGAGAACCTGCTGAACCGTTCAGTGAGGTTGGATATTCTGGCTACAGACAGCACAGGGGCAAAACTGAACGTGGAGGTACAGCGCTCCGACAAAGGAGCCGGGAGAAAAAGAGCCAGGTACAACAGCAGCATGATGGACGCAAACCTTTTGAAGAAAGGCGAGGACTTCGACAAGCTGCCGGAAACGTGGGTAATCTTTATCACAGAGAATGACGTAATGGGAAAAGGGCTACCGCTCTATCCGATTGAGCGGTGTTTTTTAGGAACCGTGGAAAGATTTGAGGACGGTTCGCACATACTGTATGTAAATGGCGCTTACCGTGGAGATACGCCAATCGGGAAGTTAATGCATGACTTCTCCTGCACAGACGCAGCGGATATGTACTATGGAACACTGGCGGACAGGGTGAGATTTTTCAAAGAGAGCAAGGAGGGAATCGAGATTATGTGCCGTGCTATGGAAGATATGAGGAATCAGACATTGAAAGAAGGAATGATAAATGTTGCAAAGAAAATGTTGGAAGATGGGACAATAACGCTTGAAAAGATTGCGGAATTTGTTGGCCTTTCTGTTGACGAGGTCAAAAAAATAAAAACAGACCAGAATATTCCTTTAGGATAAGTAATGTAGATTGAGGTGAAAATAAATGTTTGGAGATTTAATATATTTTAATAAAAAGAAGGTTGATCAGTATTCGGCATTGATTTTAGGAAAAAATATAGAAACAAGGGTTATTGATAAGGATAACATTGAAGATATATCAGCCAACTACTTATTGGAATGCTCCAATTTTGAAAAACTTCTACAAAGGAGAGATGATTTCATCGACTATGTTGATGATAATCAAGGCATTTCAATTAAAGATGTTAGAATTTCTTCCATCATTAAAGTTACTGGTGAAATTTATATACCTGAACAATTTGATATGGTTCATTTAATCGATCAATATAAAGATATGATTGTTTCACAAGTAGATTACGAAGATAATAATCAACGGGAATTAATAAATTCTGTTTTGAAAAATTCAAAGGTAAAAATACCTATATTTTGTGAATTGGGGGGTGATTGTGATTACTGGATGGGAATAGGGAAAGTATCACAAGAAGATATGCTAATTGATTATAATGAGTTGGAAGATTATGAAGGAAAAGAGTTAACTATTATTGCAAGATTGGAATCTCGAAAATATTATAGAGATAAACCACTTCCGGTTTTTGATATTTATAAAGATTTTTTAGGACTAAATCGAGCGTTAAGAAAACAAATAGCTTCGGAAAAAAAGCAAGAATTTGAGAGTATTGATGTTAATGAAGATTATATTGGATTAGAATTACTTGCTATTTATTGATAGGGCTACCATATGAAAAATACAATCAAAGAATTTATAGAGCCAACAAATAAAGAAAAACAAGAATTATGGCAAAAGGCAGTTTTTGTTTTTGATACTAATGTACTGCTGAATTTGTATAGATATTCTGCAAAAACAAGGAAATCTTTATTGGCTGCTTTTGAAAATTTTAAGGATAGAGTATGGATTCCATACCAAGTGGCATATGAGTATATGCGTAAACGTTGTGAGGTCATATATGAAACAGTTCAAAGATATGAACAATTTAAGAAGGAAATGGAAAACTTCACAAATAAAGCAGTAGAAACTTTACGTTTGACTTCCAGTGATGAAGAAGTTTCTGAATTAAAGAGATATTTGTTTAAATGGTTAGATAGTAATAAAGATCGAAATTTGTTAGTGGTTAACGCAGATGAAGATGAGATATTAGATAAAATCTTGACAATTTTTGATGGTAGAGTTGGTTTACAGATTGATGAGAAAGAACTAAATGCAATAAAAGAAGAAGGTGAGAAAAGATACAAACAGAGTATTCCGCCTGGGTTCAAGGATGATAAAAAGAAGAAAAATTCGGAAGATGACAATAATGCCTATGGAGATTTGATTATATGGAAACAGATAATTAAATATGCGAGGGAAAATGGAGTAGGTATTGTATATGTTACACATGATCAAAAAGAAGATTGGTGGAATATTACCAAAGGTAAGACAATAGGGCCAAGAATAGAACTTAGAAAAGAATTTATCACAGAAACTAATCAGGAATTTCATATGTATTCTATGGACGGGTTTATAAATACATACAATAAAATGAATGAAAACCAGATTGATAAAAGTGCTATTGACGAAGTGATTGGCCTTGAAAAAGCGGATAAAAAGAATCGAAGATACAAAAAGCGAAATGAAGGAATTACTTTATCAGAAAAGATAGCACGCACAGAAGATACTATAGAAAAAATTCAAAATAGAATTTTAAGAAGAAGAAAAATTATGGAGGATATTGAAAATAAATATCAAAAACAAGGTATCGAACTACCTGAAAATATTCAGTTTCAATATGATAATACAAAAGTCAAGAGGGAGGAACTAGAGGAAATCTACGAGAAAAAAATTACAAGAACTGAATGTTTTAAAGCAAACGCTTAGTGAAACAGAAATTATAAGTTCATTATAAAAAATTTGTGATTATTGTGTTTACAGAATCAAGAGCATAAACAAAGACCGCAGCCGGGAATCTAAAAACAGGTTCCCGGTTTTTTTTTGCCCTAAAATGTAAAATTTTTGTGAATATGATTAAAAAGTCCTTTACAAAACGTCACTGGCAAGACGGCAAAATCCATCCTTATTTCCTGCGGCGCCAGATTAGCGCCGTTTGATATTAAGGAAGTCCGGGAAATCACCATGTATGACGAGCTGGAGCTTGACCTGGTCGGGGACAGGAAAACGGCGCTGTTCTTTATTATCAGCGATACGGATGCGACCTTCAATTTCCTTGTCAGCATGGCCTATACACAGTTGTTCAATCTGCTGTGTGAGCGTGCCGATGACAAGTACGGCGGCAGGCTGCCGGTACATGTGCGGTGCCTGATTGACGAGGCCGCCAATATCGGGCAGATTCCAAACCTGGAAAAGCTGATGGCGACGATCCGTTCCAGGGAGATTTCTGCCTGTCTGGTTTTGCAGGCGCAGAGCCAGTTAAAGGCGCTTTATAAGGACAACATGGACACCATCATTGGCAACTGCGACGCTTCCCTTTTTCTGGGAGGCAAGGAGGAAACCACGTTGAAAAGCTGGAACTCCTGCTGGGAAAAGAGACCATCGACATGTATAACACCAGCGTCACCAAAGGCACACAGGAATCCCACGGACAAAATTTTCAAAAGTTAGGAAAGGATTTAATGTCGGTGGACGAGCTGGCCGTCATGGACGGTGGGAAATGCCTCCTGCAGATCAGGGACGTCCGGCCTTTCCTCTCCCGCAAGTACGATATTACCAGACACCCGAACTATAAATACCTGTCGGATTATGCCCCGAAAAATGCCTTTGACATTGAAAAATTTCTGTCAACCAGACTGCCGGTCCGTCCCGGTGAGCTGTACCGTAATTATGAGGTCACGGCGGAGGATTTGGAGGCGCCGGCTGTATGACGATGTAGCTGCCTGTTAAAGTCTCTGGCTTTGGCGGGCTTTTTCTTTTCACCGGAAGGAGGTTCTATTGAGGATTCGCGCCCCTCCCTGACAACTGTATACCTTTCCAGGATGATCCTGGACTATGCCGCCCCTGTGCTTTATGCAGATTTACTTAAAGCACAGGGGCGTTTTTCCGTTTCCGGCCAGATACGGCCATACCACAAAACCAATATATTTCAAATTAAAGGAGGACTTTCTTTATGTCTTTTTTTGCAAGTGCGATTGATACTTTGAAAATTCTGGTGTGGTGTTAGTATATAAGTGTGGACAGGAAAAGTTGAACAACCTATACTATCAAGTGAAAAAGCAAAGGAGATGTTTTACATGGCGAAAAACCAGAAATCTTACACTCCGGAATTCAAGCAGCAGATCGTGGATCTGTATAATGCCGGAGGAACCTCGTATCCGCAACTGGAGCGTGAATATGGCGTAAATCGAAGCACACTCAGCAACTGGGTAAAACAGCTCTCCCCCATCAAAGTATCCGGGGAGGAGACGGTCACCCTTAAGGAGTATAAGGCTCTCCAGAAAGAAATCCAACGCCTTAAGATTGAGAATGAAATATTAAAAAAGCGACCGCCTTATTCGCGAAAGAACTATAGCCGAGATTGTTTCCTTTATCCAGAACAACTTAACCCGCTACTGTGTATCTCAGCTTTGCAGCGCTCTGAAATTCCCAAGGAGTACCTATTACAAGGCTCTGGTTTGTGTACCCTCGAATAAGCAGAAGGCATATGCGGAATTCGGCAGGAAAGTGAAACAGGCATATGATGACTCAAAACAAAGGTATGGGGCTGTCAAAATATGCCGTGTGCTGAATGATAATGGTACACCTTGCAGCGTCAAGAGGGTGCAGAGGCATATGGCAGAGCAGGGACTGCGCTCTATCGTAGTAAAGAAGTACAATCATCATGCCAACCATGGCAGCATCCCGGAGGATAAGAAAAATATCCTGAGGCGTGATTTTGGGACGGAGACCATCAACCAGAAATGGTGTACGGATATCACTTACATCCATGTACAGAAAGAAGGATGGACCTATCTGGCTTCTGTCATGGATCTGTGCAGCCGAAAGATTATAGGGTATGCCTATGGCACATCTATGACGGCGGAACTGGCGGTTAAAGCGGTAGAAAACGCATGCCTGAATGTCAGGGATACCGAGGGGATCATCCTTCATAGTGATCTTGGAAGTCAGTATACGAGCCAGGCATTTGAAGACTGCCTGGGCAGTAAAGGAATCCTGCATTCATTTAGTCGTAAGGGAAATCCATACGATAATGCCTGTATGGAATCTTTCCATTCCGTACTGAAAAAGGAAGAAATCTATCTTCATACTTACCAGGATTTAAAGGAAGCTCGCAGAGCAATCTTTAAATCCATAGAGGGCTGGTATAACCGTAAACGGATCCATAGCTCTATCGGTTATCTGACACCACAGCAAAAGGAGGATGAGGAACTCAAAAAAGCAGCATAATCTTTCAACTTTTTTTGTCTAAAGTATTGACATAGATCCAATAGCATGTAAGCATAAATCTTTATTCATATATTTGTGAACAGTTGTTTTGCTTAAACGAATCCCTCTACGCATTAAAAAGATTCTCATGGCCCTATGGCCTGGCAGGCGATGGTTCTTGTAATAAATATATTTAATTTCCTCTTTGATTTTATTTTTTTGTTCCTGGTATGCAGCTTTGCGCTGTTTCAAATAATTATAGTAAGCATTGGGAGAAATTTGGAACTTTCTAAGAAGCCAACGCAGCCCCAAAATAGTTTTATATTGATCGATGAAGCGATACACCACTAATCTGCTTCCCTTACAAAGAATGCCGCGGCTTTTTTTAGGAAAAGGTTCTCCTTTTCCAGTTCTGCAATTCTTTTGTGAAGTTGCTGGATTTCTTTTGGAGAAAAGGCAGTGGAATTTGTAGTATGTGGTTGTGATATCAGGCATTCTTCGCTATACTTTTTTACCCATCCGGAAAGGGTTGACTTGGCAACACCATACTCTTTTTCAAGAGTAGGATAACTTTTACCCTGGATGTACTCTTTTACTAATTGCTTTTTAAATTCTTCGTTGTACACTTTGGCCATGCTACTGGTTCCTCCTTTGTTCGTTTTTATTATATCTTATCCGAACCAAGTGTTACAACTTTAGTATACCAGAACAAAGCTCTCCTGTGGGATAGTAGGCAGACAGGGCATCCGCAAGCCATATGTGTTTTTTTCCCATGACAGCGATAGAATCCGGCCCGGTGTTGGCTGCCAGTGAGCGCAGGTTGAATTCACTTTCCCGCAGGAAATCCCCGGCCAGGATATGGAGCTCATAGGCAAATATGCCTAAATCCGTATCACGGACTAAGTGAATCTGCGGAAGCGGTTCCTGTTTCAATTTGATTTCCTCCCTTCATTCTGTTTTTATCACCGGCTGCCTTTGTCATGGGAAGGCGCCGGCTGGTTCTTTATTGGCGCTGCCTTTACCGCCTGTTCCCGCATGGCCGCCAAAACGGAAGGCCGGCGCTGTGCCTGCTGTTCCAGCCCTTCCAGCGCGGCTATTGCTTTTTCTGCGTTCTTCTTTATGGTTCCCATGCAGGCACGGCTGGCACGGTAGGGGGCCTTGACATAGCGGGCAATCTCCCCGCCGGTCTTTGCCTGCTGTACCGGTTCCTTTCCCATCAGCGCCAGGCGCATATTTTTCAGGTGTTTTCCTGCCTCATGGTACTCGGAAACGAAAGCGTCGATCCTCTCCATTGCCCGGTTACTAACCTGCTGGTGGTTTTCCGCCCCCTGGCGGATCGCCTCTAACGCCGGTTTCAGGTGCAGGAAATTGGCGAGCCCGTTCAATGCAATCGTACCGCGTTCCTTAAAATCCTCCAGGATATGCCTGCATCCCTCAACAATCTTCCCCTTTAGCTCTGATAATTTCTGCTGCATGGAGGCAATATTGCCTTCCAGCGTCTTACAGGTCTTTTGTAAGGAGGCTTTCAGGGAGCGGTCCTGCATTTTCTGCAGGTCCTCCCGCATGGCCGCCAGCTCGCCGACCGCTATGGAAAGGCGGTCCTCCATCCCTGTGACAGATTCGATCAGTTTTGCGAAGTCTGCATAGGCGGGGGAATCATTTTCCTTTAAGAGCGCAAGCAGCGCCTTAACCTGCTCATTTTCCGCAATCGGCGTTCCCGTGCCGGAATCCGTATATGTCCTTTCCTCCGCCATTTACGAATCTCTCCCCTCTGCCGTCGGCTGCCCTCCGGCAATCTTGCCGACGATCTCCGGCCCGGTCTCGTAAACCTGCATGAGCCGTCTGGCCGTGCCGCTGGGCTGCGCTGCTCCGCTGGTCCAGAGCCGGACCGTGGAAGGGGCGACATTCATCAGGAGCGCAAAGCCTTTCTCGTTCATATCCAGTTTTTCCATCAGCGCCTTAACCATGTCGGGGCCGTAGTCCGGGCACCGGGCGGCTTCGGCGATCATCTGTAAAGCCGTGTTCTCTGTGTTCATCATTTCTTGAAATCCTCCTTGTCAAATCGAAACAGCCGCCTGTTTCCGGCGGCATTGCTGTTGATGTTCTTTCATCTGCGTTGTAACATGGAGCAGCATTTCGTTGTAGTCCTTTCCCATGCGGGGCGGGTTGACGCCCACACGGATATGCCGGAACCGCTGATCTTCATGGAGCATTGCCCTGATCCTCCTGGCATTTTTAAGGCCGCCGAGGTCGTTGTCCATGTAGAGGCTGACGCGCCGGATTTCCGGGTGGCGTTTCAGAAATGCGGTCAGCGCCACATGGGAAGTGCCGCCCAGGGACAGCCGGTAGCCGTCCCATTTCCAGCCTTTTAATTCCTGCAGCAAGGCGTGGGAGAGGGCGTCGATGGGCGCCTCAAACACCGCAACATGCCGGCTGCCCGGATTCCTGGGTGGATAGCAGAAGCTGTATTCCTTGTCGCTGCCGTAGACATCTTTCCTGAGGCTGCCGGCAATGCTCCGCATACAGGCAAACTTTGCTTTCCCCGCATCATCCTTTCCCACAAACACGCAGACCGGCTCGCCATGATACCGCGCCTCATAGAACAGCCCTTCCCGGAGACATCTGCTGATCACATCAGAACTGATCCCGCACCGCTGCAGATAAGAAACGGCAGAAGCAGCGCACCGTCTGGCCCAGGGGAGGGAAAATGCTTTCTTCTCCGGCCCCTTATGCACACACCTTGTCGCTGCTGTGCTCCGATAAGCCGGCGTCTGCCGGATTTCCCCGCCTGCCAGCGTATGGACCGCATCCACCAGCCCGTAGCCCCGTATCTGGATCAGGTAATCCAGGGCGTTGATACTCCGGCCCCGGCTGTTCCAGTACCAATACCTTTTCCCGGTCACATAGACCAGGCTGTCATGTTCCTTGTGGCGGTAATTGGGTCCGTCCCGTTTCAGAACCCCAGGCTCATGGAACTGCAGGTAGGCAAACAGGTCTGCCTCACGCGCCGCCTGAATCTGCTCCTTTGTTACGCCGGGCATGACACCGGCACAGAAATTCTTTTCATCGTGCCCCGCCTCCTTTCTGTGATGAAAAAAGACGCCGGAAGGCGCCTAACAGCCGTACAGGTCATGGTTGACCTCTGCACGGTAATAGCTGTCCATTGTTGCCGGGGCATTATACAGCGCCGCCAGCAGGTATGCCTTGATGTTCCCGACTTTGGTAGTGTTCCGGTCAATACAGTCAAAGACATACTCCAGATGGCCGGAATTGATTTTCAGGAAGCGGCCCTTTACCACCTCCCTGGGAAAATCATCCCCGGCGATACGGATATATGGACGTTTGGATAAAACCACTTCAAGCATAAGCTCCACCGTCTCGTCTACGCGTTCTTTCCCATACCGGGAAACCATACAGCCATACTCAATATTTTCTTTCAGGATTTCACGGTAAGCGTCTACCAGCTCTATCCGATCCATCCCATCCGAACGGCCTGCCGCCTCCGGCCCTGACGGATAGATTGATGGATGGGTCCTTGATATATCCGTTTTTGATTTTTTAGTTTTTAATGGATTAGTATTTAATTGTGCGGGATTTCCCTGTCCAGGTTCCCCCTGTTCAGGTTTTGCCTGTCCTGGATTTCCCTGTCTTGGATTTTCCCGTTTAGGTGAAAATGCCTGTTTTTCAGCGTTTACAGGCTTTTCATGGATCGTATACTCGATGTCTCCGAGCTGTCCGTTCCCATAGCGGAGGCGCTGCCTGGTGAGATACCCGTGCCGCTCCAGCTCTTTCAGGGCGGTAGTGATCGAATCCACGCCGTCCTTACAGATATGGGCGAGCCCCTTTGTGGTATAGTCCCAATCTTCCGGCAGCGACAGCATGAGCGAGAGAAGCCCCTTTGCCTTTAAGGACAGTTCCGTATTGCGCAGGTGGTGGTTGCACATGATCGTGAAGTCCTTTGTTTTTTCTACCCGGAATACAGCCATAACAAAAACCTCCTTCCTTTTCCTCCGGGCTACAAGGCGCGGTCCCTGCGGTCATAGTGCAGATGGCCGCCCGGCGCAACCTTCGCATGGTTTTTCAATTTGACTTCGCCCCGTTCCTGGCTGTCTATGAATTTCTGGTAGCTGGCATCCGTAAGGAACAGGCGCATCTTGTCGCCTTTATCCCCGACAGGGGAATCATAAGACAGCACATCAAAGACGATCATGTGACGTACCTCCGGGTCGAAGCGTTCCAGCGCCATGATGTCATGCCCCTTCAATTTCTCCGCGCCGGATTGCTGCCTGGCCTCGGCAATCTTTTCCCCAATCGTCCGGGGCGGGTAGGGCAGACGGTAATTCTTCTGAATATCCCGCACAATGTCCATGCACTCGGCATCCGTCAGGACGCGCAGCTTTGCCATCAGATTTTCCGCGGCCTTCCGTTGTTCGGAATTCTTTGTGTACCGGGTGGTCATGTAAAGCTCGTTCAGGACTTTGGATTGATAGTCACCCTCAACCTGAAAAAGCAGCCGTTTTTCCATTTCATTTAATTCCATGTGAATCTCCTTTCTCCTGAAAATGGGTATGAAAAAAGGGCGTCCACCTGTAAAAGTGAAACGCCCACGGCAATCAGCGGCCAGGCAATACACCGGACCGCTGGCACTATTAAATTTTGTCGTTAATGAAACAGCCTCCTTTTTTCGATATTTTTCTCGTCAGATTTCAACTTGGAAAAGGAATTGAATAAATGACGGCAAACGCTCAAACCCCTTGAAAATAAAGGCTTTTTCCGTTTGTCGTTATTATACCGTAACGGCATTCTCACGCCAGTATGCTGATTGATATGGGGTTTGATGCACTGGAAATTTCGGAACGTCTGGGGCATGAATCAGTAAAAACCACATTAGACACATATTCCCACCTGTACCCTGATAAAGATAAAAAGCTGGCCGGGGCATTGAACAAGCTGCGCAGACCGTCCACCAGTTCCACGGAAAGCCCTTGAAATCAACCATTACATATGTTATAGTAAGCATAAAGAAAGACGCCTGCTGGTAACAGACGTCTTAGGAGCTACCGATAGACGGTCAGTCCATTCAAATGATTATGACAAAATAGTCGCCTCACTTTAGCGGAGCAGGGCGGCTATTTTTGTGTCTTGTTACTATCTTTACCAAAGGTATATCCAATCCCGAAGCAGGTCAAGCCGAAGCTCAGCACTGCGATAAGTCCCAAAATATCCATATGGCTCAGCCCTCCTTTCCCAGATTCCCTTTCGGGTTTCTATGTAAACGGAGGGTCACAGTCCCTCCGGAGAGGGCTAACCGCCTACCATCCTGGTAGCGCCCAAAGACATTCTATCACAGCTTCCGGGAGTTTTCAACAAAATCCGGCACCGTGGAATAGATGGAAAGCAGTTTTATTCTGCATCTCATATCAATCTCACAGAGCAAAAAGAAAGACCAGAAAACCCTTATTTTACAGGTTTTCTGGTCAAAATGTCCGTTACTCGAACTCGACTTTTCCTAACTTGTTTTGTTTAGAAATCATTCTCTGTCGAGTATGCTAATCTTTTGATTATTTGATATATCCATATTATCCTGCCTATATGAGCTAATGTTATCATTTTGTTATCGGGATTGATAACACCAACTCTGCAGCTGCGGATAATAGCTATATGCTATGTTTTAAATTATAAGCGATTTTGCTTAAAAATTCAAGATATAAGCACAATCACTTAATAAAATAATAACCACTTACTTATCAAGCAACCTCCCTGCCTTATAATAAAAATATAAATCTTTTCGTTCAATTTCTCTTTTATTAGCTGTATATTCTTCATAGGCTGATGCAATTTTGGTCGCTGCATATGCACCACCTGTAACCAACATCGCTGTATCAGACGAAATAGCATTATTAAATGCAGAAATGACACCACCTGCCGCAATACTTACCACAAGTCCTCCTGTTGACTTCCATACCCCCTCATCTGTTAAAAACTTTCTTCCCAAATTTTTAATGAAACTCCCATCCTTAGTGCTCTCTTCAATTTCTAATAATGCAGGAACAACCTCTTTGTTATAAAGTAGTTCACACTCACTCTCAAAATCAGTATCCCACGGCATAGATTGGATAGATTCAGAGTATTCCAACATCTTGCCCCGAAATCTTGTCAATGGTTTAGATAATTCATTTTTTATATCTATCAATTCATCCATAGATGCTTCTGAAAAAGACGGAAGTTTCTGAATGTAATTATCAGTTAAACTAGCATGAGTGATTTTCTGTTTATCAATTGAACTTAAATTAACAATTCTACTATCTACAGCAGCTTTCATCAAATCATTGGATTGTGTATCAAATAATGGATAACTAGATTGTATTGATTTTGTAAGCAAATCACAGTAATCTTTAACACATAAATCCAAATCGCCTAATGAATGATTAAATTTTTCTATTTCAACCTGCCCTTTATTAATTAAGGTTTGTAACTCATTTCCATGTTGTTCCCCAACAAGCGAAAACATCACTTCGAAGACTTCCATTGTAAAGCTGCGTAATTGTCTTTGAATTTCAAGTTTTTTAACATAAGGAATTGATTTATATCTCTTGCTATGTATAATGTCAGAAAATTCTTTGATAACGGGATAAGTTTCTTCATAAAAACTAGTATCATTTAATTTCGCAAGCGGTAAAATTTGCTCGATTAATTTTATTACTGTTCTTTCATTAAGATTGTTGCCCTTGTCAGTCAATCTATTAAACATATACGCCAAAGGACTTATAAGCGTCACTTTATCAGCATACAACAACGCTGATTTAATATAATTCATTTCTCGTTCCAAACTTGTGTTATTAGGAACAATCGCAACTGTAAAATCAAATCCCATAGTTATTATCAGCTCCTCTTTTGCTTCAAAAAATTAATCATCCATATTTCTTAATTACTATTTTTTACAACAATTATAAAAATCAACTTTCTTTTGTCACATCTTCAACAAGATTTTCTTCAATGTTTCAATAGTATCTTTATTTTTTCTCAAAATTTCAAGTTGCCGATATGCCTTTTCCCTTAATATCTTTAATCGTTCAATGTTAGATAACCCTTGTCTTATCAAGTCAGCATTGGTATCTTCCAAATTGATAAGTACAACTAATTCCTCTGCAGAAGCAAAATCTCTTATATTAGGTGTTTTTCCGCTTATCCCCTTTTCGTTTCTCCATTGTGTCGCTGTCTTGCCAAACAACGCCATATTAAGAATATCTGCTTCGGATGCATATGTATATGCCATTTCCTGCGGGGATAGTGTCGGTGTTATCAGAAATTCCTTTACTGCATCTGTATGAATACGGTAATTTATTTTTGATAGTTCCCTCTTGGCATCCCACCCAATCGCTAATCGGTTTGATTCTTCTTTCTTTAACCGCTGGTAGTCCTTGATAATATAGAGTTTAAATTCTGGTGAAATCCAAGACGCAAATTCAAAGGCTATATCTGTATGGGCATATGTACCTCCGTATCGTCCTGATTTTGATATAATACCTATTGCGTCTGTTGCTTTTATCCACTGTTGCGGCGTCAATGTAAATGCATTATCTCCCGACTCCGCTTTAAACCTATCGAATTCGATAGGTTTAAAATTGGGATTATGAATCTGTTCCCACAAACCCAAAAATGAGATTGTGGAATGATTACGCATCCAGTTCGCAACCACGATAAAAGCATTGTCTGGATTTTTATATTTGGCAATATCCGTTAAAGAAATATAAGCTTCTTCATTTACGACATCACCCATTACTCTGATTTCTGTTCCATTGGCATCTATTTTCATATTCTTCATTATCTCCAACTACTTCCTTTAACACAGATTATCCCTTATATGACAGCATATACAGCAGGCACTCTTGCAGCAATTTTTCTGGATTGTGTTCCAATTCTATTATCGCTTTTATCTCTGCTTTAGCCTTATACGGAATGTTGTTATTATTCTCAATAATCCTTTTTAAGACTTCCTTTACCGCTTTTTCATCTAAATTACCAGTCATTTACACATACCCTCCCTCCCCATCACATCACAACTGACAAACCATGATGTATTCTTCTTCATTTTCGTCAATGACTTCAAAACCTACTTTCTGATACATACGAACCACATAATTTACCTTCTGTACAGAAAGAGACGTCCTCTTATAGCCTTTATTCTTTAAAAATTCAAGCATATCTCTCATAAGCGCTGTTCCAATGCCCATATTCCTATATTCCTCATACAGTGAAATAGCAAATGAGGGCGTTTCATCATCAATATGCCCATAATCATTCATAATACGAACCCATACTGCGCCTACAATTTTCCCTTTTATTTCCGCAACGAAACACCCATCATCTTCTTTTCCAAAATCTTAAATATATATTTGAAGCTCTGGCTGTTCAATAAAAGATTTTGGCGGCTTGTCCATGCCCTCTGGAATAAAAATTGCTTCGTACAGAAAATCAGATAATATTGGATATTCATTTTTTCTAATTTCTCGAATTTTATAATCCATGTTTATATAAAACCTCATATATATCAATTCAACAAACGAAATTTAATGCTTTTTAAGTTCTGCAATAGCAATATAATGCAAAATATCAAATTCATTCGGCGCAATTTGTTCAAGGAGTGTCATATGCTCTTGCTCCCACATCGAAATCTCTTTCTCGGTAAGCGAAGCACCAATTCCACGGCAAGCCTTCATTCTCCCATTCCAGCTTTCACGGGTAAATGGTATTTCCAGAGTAAATTCTTCATGATATACAAGCTCAAAGTTTTCTTTATAACAATCTGGTATGTCTATCGGATGTTTCGTTTCCCCTGCGCCACTCCACTTTGGATTATATTTTAAAACAAGTTTTTCACTGGCTCCTGCAATTTCATCCTCAAATGGCAGCCATGCCATATATAATACAAGAATACTTCCCCCTTGTTTCAGCATACGATAAAACTTAGGCATAACAGTCTCATGGTCGAAATACCAAAAGCACTGGCACGCTGTAATTACATCAAAAGAGTTGTCCGAAAAACTGATATCCTCTGTTGATACAACATGATAATCTATATCCATACCCTTTGAAAGAATTTTCGCTTGTTCGATTTGGTTTTCCGAAATATCCGCAGCTGTCCACTTCGCCCCATACTGGTACATATTTCTAGGAAGAACCCCCGTCCCTGTTCCGATATCAAGGACAGATTGTCCATCTAAGCATAATTTACGACCAACAATTTTTTGATAAAACTCCTGCGGATAAATGTCACGGAATTTCGCATAATCAAAAGATGTTCTCCCCCAGTCAAAGGGTTTTCCGCTATCTATGTCTCTGTTTATTATCTTCATGCCATACTTTCCTCAATCCCAATTTTTCTTTATATGCAATTTCACGATAAACTGACATTGTACGTCACTATTATAGATATTTTTCAATAAAAGTTTGCTCAATAACTGTTCTTCCAAGCAGTGTAATTGCTTGTTTGGGGCACGAATTCACACATCTGTAACACACCGTGCATTTATCATTCCCCTTTGCTTTATTGCCATCCATAATTATATTTTCTGTTGGACATATTTTTACGCATTTAGAACAGCCAATGCATTTGTCGGTATCTATCTTTAATTGATTGCTATATTGCCGAGTCCTATGACCAAACCATAATCTCTGTAACAAAAAACCTGCCAAACGAGGGAAAAGTCCTAATCCATCTTGCGGATATTTTCCATTCTTTATATGGTCAATTGCTTCTACTATTTTACTATTTGCATTTTTCACAAGCTGAATATTTTTTTTATGAGAACGCTTTAATACTTTTTCATCAGTAATACTATCTGGCATTTTCAGATGCAAGCCACCAGTAATTTTTGCACCATATTGTTTTAATAGACGCCCCAAAATCCCCGCACCATCTCCACTAAACAATGCCATTGTAGCAATAATAAAAACATTTTTCTCTTTCCACATTTCTGAATTACTATGTACAAAATCACTCAAATATTTAGGAACCGCACTATATTGAACTGGATAACTAAATATTATTTCATCATGATAGCTTATTTGCTCTATAAGATTCTCATCTTCAACAGAAAACATAACTGAATTATTATTATATTCTCTTAAAAATCTCTCTAATGCGTATCTAGAATTACCTGTTCCGCTAAAATATATCCCTATCATAAATCAATCTCAAAACCTCAATTTCTCATTCTAATTTTTTTAAGTATACACGAATTTGTAAGATTTTTCAATTCCCCGAACTATTTTTGCTTAATTGAACGGCACTCCCACATATTGCAGGAGTGCCGCTTATCACTACAAATAGATAAACTCGCTCTCCACAACTTCCCTCACACAAGCTCGAATATTATTCATTTTTTCAACCCATAAAAGCTGATTTTCTGCCTTTAACTGTTCTGTCACTCCTTGCCTGTCGGCATATTCCTTTACCAACCGAAAAACATATCTTCTGCCTGTTCATCCACACTTGACAAGTATTCATTCAACCTGCCGCTTGTCAGCAAATTGAGATATACAAGCTGCTTGCACTCTTTGAGATACCGCAAATGTCGTTTTCTCGCCTACCGGCTCGGTCGGTTCGCAGCTTGAGTGCCACCGGCACTCGCTCACCCCCATATACCTATCGGCTTTTCTTCTTCGGGAGGTAATGCAAGCTTTGGGAGGCAATACTCGCCTTGCTTTGCATACCAAAGACCGTTATTTTTGTCATAAATCCTATTTTCCATAATGTTTCCTACCTTTCCTCTTTGTTGTTTTTAAAGTGCTTTCCACGCTGTTTTGATTGCTGTACCGCTTTTGCCTGCTCCAAAAGGCTATCTATCTGCTTACTTCCAAATGCCTTGCGGAGCAGCTTATAATCTTTGTTTTCCGCACGAAGGTTTTCATTTTCCCCCGCCAGTTTCTCATTAATTTTCCTTAATCCCTCATTCTCACGGTGGAGATTGCTGTTTGTAACATTCAGCCGATAGTAGCTGTCCCACGCTTCAAAGCACCGTATAAGGGCTGTTTTAACAAGCGATTTCAGCTTTTGCACCAAAGGCTCTGCCACTTTATTCTTATAGGACTTTGCAGACATGAACCCCTGCGGCTCTGGCAACTGGTACTCTGGAGAAGTGTCAAGCGCCTGTTCCAGAGTTTTTAGATTTTCCATGCCTTTGTCGTAATTCTCCACCCTGTCCGACAATACTTGAAATTCTTCTTTTTTCTCCAAAATCTGCCCCTCAAGCTGAACAACCTCTTTTTCCCGTTCCTGCTTTTTATAATCAAGGACAGATAAATGTTTCTCATGCGTGCCTTTATGCTCCCATTCAATGCCATGCCGCCCCATCACAGCGGCAAGGTTCTCTTTTTCGGACTGTACCCACTGGCTCCACTCCGTATCGCCACGGGAGCCGCCTTTGAATCCCTGCGCCGCTAACGCCTGTTTTAGAGATACCCTTGTATCAAGCCCACGCTTGCTGCCAGTCGTGAACGGAATAAAATCAATATGCAGATGCGGCGTTGCTTCGTCCATATGGATATGAGCAGAAAATACATAAAGATTAGGGTTTCGTTCTTGGAAACCATGATAATATTCATCTAAAGTCTGCCTTGCAAGCTGTCCATTTTCACTTCCCGCACCCATATTTTCCTTATCGCCAATCTGCAAAATCAGTTCATGGAACGGCTTTTCCTGTTTTGAGTTCCGTATCTTCTCGTAATAATCGGCAATGCGGCGGTCTGCCCTCGTCTGTTTCTCGTTATATCTCTGTAATGCTTCATCAAATAGCTTATGATACACTTTCTTTATATTCTCATTGCAAAAATCTACATTGAGATGTGACCGTTCTCCGTCAACATTCTCCGCTTTGAATTTACGGCTGTTATGGTTGACCGAGCCTTTCCCCACCATTGCGCTAATCGTCCGTCTTATAAAATCACGCCCTTTCTTTTCGGCTGGTAGGCTTTGTTACTTTCCCGAAAGTAACGCAAAAGCACTTTTGTCGGCTGTGCCAACAAAAATGCAACCTGCAGGCAGGTTTTGCGCTCTCCGAGGGGTGAGCGTGTGCCAGTGGCACACAAGCTGCGAACCGACCGAGTCGGCAGACGAGACAGAGCCGCCTTTGAAAAGGCGCTCTCTGCACTCTCCCCCAAACTTCAATATCGCTCACACCAAACCGAAAAAGAACATTGCAAGATTGCACTTGCCCTAAACATATGCAATGTTGCAACCTTAACAGTTACTCGCTTCTTTTTTTTCGGGAAGTTCCCAATACCACCCATTACCTTCCTTTATTGACTTAACGCCGAGAGATTTTTTTGCTTCGTCAAGCACTCTTTTTGAGATGCCGATATTCTGTGCTTTCTTTAATATAAGCTGCTGTTGATATTTTCCATCAGACAGGCAATCCATGATTAATTTCTCTGCTTGTTCGGATTTCTTTTCACGACTGATGCCGTTCAATAAATCATCAATGGAAATGTCATAATGACCTTTCCACACAAATCCAGTTTCTTTATTCAATTCAAAAGCAATGGGCTCGCCCTCAGGCGCAAGGGAAGATTTTTCGTGCGCAACTACCCGCACTTCCTTGTTTTCCTTGAGCCTGCCGACAATGAGCACGCTTCGTGCCGTTGCTTGGAAGTCAATTGAGCCAAGCCCTCTGTAATTTGCTTTGCCGCCCTGTGCTTTATTCAAGTGTCCGACAAGGATAACGGCGCACCCATATTTTTCTGCTACCCGTCCTAACTGCGAAAGGACATTGCGGACTTCGTTTGCCCTGTTCATATCAATTTGGGAGCCGATATACGCTTGTACAGGGTCTAAAATAATTACCTTTGCGCCCGTTTCAATAATTGCCTGTTCAATTCTTTCATCAAGCATTGAGAGTGCGGCTTCCGACTCGTCAATCACCTTGATTTGCGTACAGTCTGCATTGGCTACAAGCAGACGGGGCTTAATTGTATCGCCAAGTCCATCCTCTGCGGTTTGGTAAATAATTCTTATCGGCTCACGCTCCGTATCATCACAAGGCAGTTTATCTCCCCTTGATAAGATAGCAGCTAACTGTAAAATCATCATTGTTTTTCCATCGCCGGGGTCTCCGTGGACAATGGTTATCTTTCCGTAAGGAATATACGGATACCAAAGCCACCCGACCTCGGTTGCAGGTATCTCGTCCATGTTCAAAATTTTAAGCTCAGCCATTGCAGCCACCGCCTTTTTCTACGAAAATATTGAATTTTTCGGTATTTAGGGTTATACTATTACTACTACATTTTTGAATTGGCTGCTCCGTATCTGCGCCAACAGATACAACAGGAGCAGTCACTTCTTTTTTATCCGTCATTTTCACATTCTCCTTTCAGACCGCCGAGGATAATAACAATCAATTCGATAATATCTAATAATTCGTTGTCAACGCTACCGCCTGCTTCAATTCTCTGTAATTCTGCAAGGACAGCGACAAGCTCGTTGCGGAGAGCCTTATACACCCTCGGATTGCCCTGCACTACTACGTCTTGGCATAAGAGCCGCCTTGTGATATAGTCCTGTTTGGTAAGCCCCGAAATCCGCACCGCTTTGTCAATCCGCTCACTTTCTTCGGGAGATACCCGAAAGGCGACAGTCTTGTTCCTCCAACGGTTGCAGTTGTCTAAATTTTTTGCCGACATATCAAAAACCCCCTTTCCCCAAATCGTCCAGTCTGTCTGCCATTTCCGCCTGCTTTGACGGAAACAGATGAGCGTACCTATAAGTGATTTCAATACTCTCATGCCCCACACGGTCAGCAATCGCCACCGCCGAGAATCCCATGTCAATCAATAAACTGATGTGGCTATGCCGCAAATCGTGAATCCGTATGCGTTTCACCCCTGCGGCTTTTGCGCCCCTGTCCATCTCGTGATGGAGGTAACTCTTTGTCACTGTGAAAATGCGGTCTTTCTTCTTTAAACCGTACAACATACCGATATATTCCTGCATTTCCTCGCATAGAAACTTCGGCATTTTGATTGTACGGTTGCTCTTTTTTGTTTTCGGAGAAGTAATCACATCTTCCCCATGCAGACGCTGATAGGATTTGTTAATCGTGACTGTTTCCTTATCAAAATTGAAATCAGCAGCGGTCAAAGCTAATAATTCACCCTCTCGGATTCCGCACCAATAGAGCATTTCAAAGGCGTAAAAGGAAACTGGCTTGTCCATCATTTCATCCGCAAACCTCTTATATTCTTCTTTCGTCCAGAACAGCATTTCCTTGTGTTCCTCACTCCCCATGTTCCCTGCCTTTGCCGCAGGATTGGAGCGGAGGTCATAATACCGTACTGCATGGTTGAAGATAGCGGAAAGCTGGTTATGGACGGTTTTCAGATACGTCTGCGAATAGGGATTACGTTTTTCATCACGGTAGGCAAGCAGCTCATTCTGCCATGCGATGATTTCCTTTGTGCCAATCCCGCTAATTTTCATCTTTCCAAAATACGGAAGAATCTTCGTCCGAATGATATGCTCCTTTGTCAGCCAAGTGTTTTCTTTCAATCTGTTCTTTACATCATTCGCATAAAGATCTGTAAAGGCTTCAAAGTCCATGTCAAGGTCAGCGGAATTTTGCAACTGGAATTTCCTCTCCCATTCCTGCGCCTCCCGCTTTGTGGCAAATCCACGCTTGCACTTCTGCTTGCGCTCCCCTTTCCAGTTCACATACCGAGCCATCACATACCATGTGCCGTTGCCCTCATTCTTAAATACTGGCATTTACTCCATCTCCTTTCCCTGTTTCTCTCCTGCTCCGTAGAGCCTTTCTTGAAAATACTGGCGGTTTACTCTCCCTGCAATCGTGATAAACCCCTGCTCCTTCAGCTCGTCATTTAATTTCTTGATGAGTTTATAGGCATAAGGCTTTGATACGGAAAGCTCCTGCGCCACCTCGTCCACACGGATAAATTTGTTGTCCATACAACCTCTCCTTTCTCTTTCTAAGCGTTTTTTGCTTAATCCACAATACTAAACATTTTTGCTACTGTCAATAGGCTTACAAGAAAATATTAAACTTTTTTGTTTCGCTTATGCTTGATTTTTTCTAAACATATATGCTATACTCCTTATAAACATACGAACAAGGAGTGAAACATTATGGCGATTGGAGAAAGAATACATTTTTTCCGCATCATGCGGGGCATGACACAGAAATACCTTGGTATGCTTGTCGGTTTTCCCGAACGGAGCGCAGACGTGCGTCTGGCACAGTACGAAACAGGCTCTCGTAAGCCAAAAGCAGAGCTTACTGCTGCACTGGCACAGGCTTTGGACGTTGCACCGCAAGCACTGGACATACCCGACATTGACAGCTACATCGGGCTTATGCACACCTTATTTACCCTAGAGGACATTTACGGTCTTACCGTCAGTGAATCAGACGGTGAAATTTGCTTAAAAGTCAACAAAAACAAAAATAAGGATGCCGCCGAACTGCTGAAAATGCTCTCTGCTTGGAAAGAACAAGCAGACAAGCTCTCTGATGAGGAAATCAGCAGGGAAGATTACGACCAGTGGCGGTACAATTATCCGAAATTTGACACCACGCAGCATTGGGCGAAAATTCCCTCTAAAGAATTAAGTGATGCCTTAGTTGAAACATTCAACGACCGATTAAAAAATTAATACATGGAGGTATGCAAATGAGCCAAATATACAACTTCATAAAAGAATGTGGTACATTTTTTGTATTAACTTTTAATAATGACTTTCCAGCAGGCAGACCGTTTGGCGCAATTATGGAATACAATAACAACTTATACATTTCCACCTCGGACACAAAATCAGTTTATAAACAGCTTGCCAAACATAACAAAATTCAGATAGTCGCACTGAAAAACGGTACACGGGACTGGGTAAGGGTAAGCGGCATAGCAACCGAATGTGTTGAACCAACCATCAAGAAAAGGATGTTAGAGGAATGTCCTGTATTAACAAAACACTTTTCTTCGGCAGATGCTCCCCATTACAGCCTCTTTCAAGTTGAAATCGTAAACAGCGAATTTTATTCGTAAGCGACAAAAAACGCCCTCAGCCATGAGTTCCTACCCACAGCTAAGGGCGTTTCTAATATGGATTTATGCCAGCCGTCCAAACCTCTTGCAAATCATTCCCCCACCAACAAACCACTTGACAGCAAGAATAATCGCACGCAAACGACTGTTATCAATTTGTTATCAAAAGACCTTTCCAAAGTCCGCAAACCCGCATAAACACTGGGTTTACTAAGCATTTTTGTTTATTCGAACTCCTCGGCGGATAGCTTGAACTGGCTGTTTTTTCCTCATTTTTCAAGCACTTATTATCCATATTATTCAAAAATTGCTCTCTTTTTTGTGCCGGTCTAAATTTTTAGAGCCAAAATAGAGCCAATCGAAACCACCATATATCCCTTATTTACATGGTGCAAGCATCATATATCTTAATTTGTTATATCACAAGACATCAACCCCTAGATAAAAATTGCAGATACAAATTTATAATATCGACTATTATATGGGGTTCCAATACTAACAACTAATATAGCTCTTTCAAATTTACTTCCGCTTCGAATTGAATAAAATTTTTGGTCAGTTACAGACATGTTTTCATACTCTGTTCCTTGATAAATAAACTTCGCTTTTGTTTTAGGTTTTCCATAAGGATTCTCCTCTTGAGTAATGACCAAATCGAATACCTCAACTATAATCAAAGAATACCCAACTGTATTCACTCGTGCCTCTGTGATATATCCATAATCATTTCCCAAAATATTTCTTTTTCTTTCTAATGGATGAATTTTCAGCACCTCATCAAGAGTCATTCTTCCTTTTATCTCAATATATGTATCCAAATCAAGCAAAACATTTTCTGGTTGAACACAATCATTACACATTCCCAGTATAGGTACATCTATGACATCTAGAACTTCAACACTTCTACCGTCCTCACAAATTAAATCATTGTCTGATACAGCACCATGACTTGCTTCATCTTCTGTCACAAGTCTTACCCAACCACCATTACTCAAATCAATACCTGCAACACAGTTATTGCCATATTTAGACGATTTTGTTAATACTACCATTCTAATGTTCCCCATAATGCATATCCTCCTATGTCATATATGAACAATTCTATTTTCTAATTCTTCATTCAAAGCTTCTGCCAACAATCTCCTGTGACAACATTCGGGTGTTGGTTCCGAACACAACAATAGCACATTATCATATTTAAGATATTTAGTTTTAAAAATATCTAAAACGTTTCTTCTTTTTATTAACTCATTGTATTCAACCTCATACTTTTCCCAACTTATTTGCTCTTTTTTATAACGATCCAGTATATCTTTCGTTGGTGCAAATTGAATTTCATGACTATATTCACAATTACAAATTTCTTTTAAGAAGAAAGCAATATCTCGTCCTTTTGTAAAACCAGCTAGTTGAGATTGATTATTCAATCTAACATCTATTAGCATTTCTATATGATGCTCCCGAATCAAATTAAAAAAATCTTTTGCACTCTTTTGGGTAAAACCCATTGTGAAAATTTGCATACCTAATTTTCTCCCTATACAATAGCTCTTTCTTTTTGTTTTAAATGGTAACCGATTTCTTTATTTCGTTCTCGATAAGCTAATTTTATATTCTCTTCATCGCTTACGGGATCATTATAATCAAATAGCGATAACTGTGCTCTATCTGGAAAATATTTATTTAATAATCTCCTATCCAATTCCTGCTGTGTTTGGAACTTCCCATTTGGAAGAATATGTTTTACATCAATCCCCTCTAAAGAAAACGCCCTTGCCACCATAATAGCTCTATGACAATCAATGGGATCTTTCTCTGTACACATCAACACTATATTATTTCCTCTTTCTAATCCTAATTTTACACTTTCCATGCCTTTGACAAATAAATCTGAATGCGAATTCTTTTCAAAGTCCAAATATCCTTCCTCACTGTACAAATTAATATTATCTGGTCTTGCACCAAAAATTTACCCATAAAAAGTACTTTACCCCTTTTGTAAATAATAAATTCTCAAGTTGTTCCTTATTGAATGTTTCCGCATATTTTGAATATGGAGTACTTCTTACGTCAAGCAAATAATTTATCTCAAACTTTTTTAGCAAATTTGCAAAATATTCAAATTCAAATCGAGAATGCCCCACCGTATATAACAATCCCATTATTACACCTCTTTAAGATCATTTTGCTTACAATTATATTCTTTACCTATAAATTATCAATGATAGACTATCTTGTCGATAAGCCAAAGCAGATATTACCTACCCCTATGCTTCTCTTTCCTTTTCTGCTGTTTCAATTCAAACTTCCGCTGTTTCTCTAATTCCCGTTGTTCTCGGCTCACTGTCTTACGTTCAGTTTTTAACTGCTCCTGCTGTAATTTCAAAGCCTGTTGCGATTTTGTACCTATCCCGGTATTCTGTACCTGTTTCCGTACTTCACGTTGTATCCGTTTAGGATTGCGACCAGCTTCTTTTACATCAGTTGCCACAGCCGGACTAAATCTTAACCGATAGTAATTTTTCAGAATGAACTCATAAACCTCATAGTCTTTGGGTTCTGCCCCGAATGTAACCTTACACACAGATAGCTTTCCATCTGATACACGTTCAAACACTCCCACCCAAAACGGTTCTTCAAAAAATACTGTCAATTTCCCCGATACTTTGTCCATAACAAATCCTCCTTAAAATAATTGTGATGAACAAAGAACGGACGACCCTAAGGAGGGAGGGCTACTTACACCAAATCGGTGCGACTGGACTACCTACCAGTTCTGCAAGATTACCTTGCGTTGTGTTTTTATCTTTGCCTCTATATATTACCACATAAACGCCCATTTTTCCACAAAAATGTGGCAATCCACCTATAACTGCAAACTGCCATATTATCATTCCCCTTGTCTGCTCTAACTTACATGGTGCTAGCACCATGTACTAACCATTACCAAAAGGAACATTATCTTTGCCACAGCCTACTTCCTATAACCATACTCCCCAATCCCCATAATTAAATGTCCCACTTCCTTGATGAAGTTTTCCGTCTGCCTTGAGATTTCTAAACGCTTCCCGCATACGAATTAGGATTTCCGATTCTATATCCAGTGAATGGTGTGCAGGAAATACTTCCTTTACAGGCAATGCCGCAACTTTTTCCAAAGAATCAAGGTATGCTTCCGGGTCAGTAGACGGATAATAAGCGAACAGAATATCTTTATAAACCAAATCGCCAGTAAATAAATATCCCCTGCTTTTTTCCCAAAAGCACATATGCCCCGGAGAGTGTCCGGGAGTATGCAGCACTTCAATTTCCCTACCGCCAATATCAATGATGTCATGGTCTGTCTGCACTTTTGTTGGCATACCTTGAAACAATTCATAATCGTTCACGCAAAACCCTTCGGGTAAATCACAGCGGTCTATGACCATCTCTCTTATTGTTTCGATTGATAAAGGGAATTTACCATTCAACCAATCCAATTCATCAGCATGGGCATAAAAATCCGGGAAATACTTATGCCCTCCAATATGATCCCAATGAATATGCGTTGCTACTGCCGTAATTGGTTTATCGGTAAGTTTCAGCACTTCTTCATAGATATTGGAAATGCCAAGCCCCGTATCAATAAGCAAACTTCGGGTATTTCCATTCAACAGATAGCAATGCGTTTCCTCCCAATGGCGGTATTCACTGATAATATATGTATTTGCATCAATTTTATCTATTATAAACCAGTTATCCACTACTCTACGTTCCTTAAAATCCCAATGAATTTATAGTTTTCCTATCTCTGCCAAAGAATTTTGAATATCCTTATAGACCAGTGACTGCATACTTTCTGCATAAATAGATATATCCGCTTTTTGTAATGCCGTAACAATATCTTCCTTTAATTCCGGCTTATTTTTTGCTATCATAGGTAGCAATTTTATACATTGTCTTGCCGTTATCGGCTTAACATCTTCTATATGCTTCAAATATTTGTCTATGATTTCATCAATTTTATTATCTTTATCCCATTTAGCGTTGTATGCAATCAGCGTAAACCCTCTTGTCCGAATGTAAGAATTATCACTGTCAATCATATTGGCTAACTTATCCATATAACAATATACCTTGTCTGATTCCTCACATTCCTTTTGCAACATCTGTAATGCTTTGTATGCTGTATTATTATTTTTGTCAAATAACAGCGTAAAATTATCCTCAACATTTATTTCCATGCTGTTTCATCTCCCATATCTTTAATCATGCTTTCGATTATAGCACTTTCTCTCTGTATCTGCCACTATAAAATACAGGGCATAGCAACCGCCACGCCCCATATTTTTTATCGTTCCAACGATTTTTCTATCTTGTATTTCTGCCCTTTCAAATCGTTCTGTTTCTCATACAGATTATTGCGCTCTTTGCAGAGTTCTTTCATGCGCTCCAACTGCGCCCGTACTCCCTCCCTGCAATCCGGCTCTATCTTCTTATATTCCCCGGTCAGATTGCGGATTATATTATTGTTTTCTTTTATCTGTTCCGACAAACATACCCAGTCTATTAGATTTTGCACTTCTTTGTCCGTTTCGTAAAGGTCTGTATCTGCCACGATTTTAGCGCACAGCCGTATCATAACTTTTTTCTCCATATCCGTCATATCCTATCAATCCCCTTTCCTATCGGCTTATTTCAAAGGCACGTTTCGGGCGTTTCTTTGACCATTCTGCCTGCTCTAATGCCTTTGACCGTTCCACTATCGACTGTACCTGTTCCCTGCCGAAATGCCGCTCCAAACGCCCCAAATCAGACACTTTTTCCTGCAAACGGTCTATGGTGTCACTCTGTTCCATAACCTTGTCCGTCAAGCGGCTAATCTGTTTCTTCTGTCCGTCCACTTTGGCGGTCATCTTCTTTCCCTGCTCCGTAAGCTGTACGCACTTGATAGTCAGATTTTTAACGACTTCTTTCAATTTCTCCACAAGCGGTAAAGCCTTTTTATCCCTATATGCTTTTGCGCTCATCAATGCCCCCGGTTCTGCCAACTGCCATTTCACATCTTCGTCATAAGCGTGGATATTGCGCTCCATGATTTCCTTTGACTGAACCATTTTGTTAAGTTCCTGCTGTAACTTTTTCTGCTGCTTCTCCAACTTTTCATTTTCAGACAGCAGCTTTTCTTTATCCTCTGTCAGCGTTTCCGTCTGTTCTTTCAACAGATGATTTATTGTGGTAAGTTCCGATACTTCCTGCCGGATTGCTTCTCCCTCTTTCCGTATCTGTTCCGTTTCCTGTCCTGCCGTCATCTGCTGATGAAGAATATCGGATAATTCCTCTTTACTGCCGGAGATTGTCTGCTCCAGTTCCGCAACTTCTTTTGCACGTTCCTTTTTCTCAAAATCCAAAACAGATAAATGCTTCTCATGTGTTCCCTTTTTCTCCCACTCAATACCATGTTGCAACATAATCTCCGCAAGCCGTTCTTTCTCTGCCGCTACCCACTGATTTCGCTCTGTTTCGCTCCTTGTGCCGCCTTTGAAACCAAGTTCTGCCAGTGCCTTTTTTAATGATACCCTCGTACCAAGCCCTCTCTTGCTTCCAGTCGTATAGGGTATAAAATCTATATGCAGATGTGGCGTGGCTTCGTCCATGTGGAGATGTGCCGAAAAAACCCTTAACGTAGGATTGCGCCGCTGAAAGTCCTGCATATATTTATCAAGTATTTTTGCCGCAAGCTGTCCGTCCTCTGTCTTTGCCCCCATATCGTCCTTGTTGCCTATCTGCAAAATAATCTCATGGAATGGCTTCTCCTGTTTGCCGGAACAGATTTTTTCATAATAATCATCAATCTTGCGGTCATTTCTTGTCTGCTTCTCATTGTACCGGGCGAGTGCTTCATCAAATAATTCATGGTATACGTCTTTGATATTTTCGTTACAGTATTCCACATTCATACAACTCCGCTCCGGGTCAGTGTTCTTTGCATGGAATTTTCTGCTGTTATGGTTGACAGAGCCTTTCCCTGTCATAACGCTGATAGTCCGCTTCAATCAATTCCCCTTTCTCCCTGTCGGGTAATGAGCGCCGGATACGGCGCATAGCCTTTGTTACTTTCTGCGAAAGTAACGCAAAAGCACTTTCGACAGGCTACGCTCTATCAAAAGTGCCTTTGCGCCCTGCCGGGGGCTTTCCGTCCTGCGGACGGTGGGTGGCTTTTCGCCGCCTTGATACTGCCGCTTTCCGGCTTTCTCCCAACACCGCAACAATGCAATGTCTATAATTTTTGCAACCTTGCAATCTTCAAGAATGCAATTCCAAGACTGCAAAATTCTAATATCCTGCATTGTTGCGCTGTTACCTTGCCTGTCCGTCACTGTTTGATTTTATCCAGTTCCCAATACCATGTATTATTTATCCGCTTCGCCCGGACACCTAACTCTTTTTTCGCATTTTCCAGTGTCCGCTTCGATATGCCCTGCTCGTCTGCAAGACTCAAAATCTCATTGCTCTGCATGGCATTGTTTGTTTCTGCCAGTTCCCGAAGTAACCGTTTCGCCTGTTCCATTTTATTTGCTTTTGGAGCAATGCCGCCTAACACTTCATCAGCGGTAATCTCATAATCTCCAAGCCATTGAAAACCGCCCTCCGACAATGCAAACGCTTTCGGGTGTCCGAACGCCGCAAGGTTATTTTTTATCTGTACCACAGCCCTTGTATTTTCTTCCCCCTCTACCCTGCCGACTAAGAGAACGCTTCTAGCGACTGCAAAGAAATCAATCGAACCCATTCCCCGGTATGCTGCCTTATTTCCTGCCGCCTTGTTCATATGCCCGACAAGCACAATCGCACACTGGTATTTCTCTGCCAGTGCCGCTAATTTCTTCGTCATATCTCTTGCTTCGTTTGCCCGGTTCATATCCATACCGCCGCCCAAATAGGCTTGTATCGGGTCTAAAATCAGCAGCTTTGCACCTGTCTTTATAACGGCTTCTTCCAGCCGTACATCTATCATGGAAAGAGATTTTATTCTTTCGTCAATGACAGAGATTTTCTCACAGTCTGCCCCTGCCTGTTCTAACCGGGGCTTTACCGTATCCGCAAGCCCGTCCTCTGCACTCTGATAGATTACATTCAAAGGCTCTGTCAGTTTCATTTCATTGTCTAAGCCCCCTCCTTTTGACAATTTCGCCGCTATGTTCAGTACAAAAGTTGTCTTTCCATCGCCCGGATCGCCTTGAACAATAGTCAGCTTGCCATAAGGGATAAACGGAAACCACAGCCAAGAAACTTCCTGTGACTGTATCTCCGACAATTTAATCAACTGTAATTCTGTTTTTGTTTCTTCCATAATGCCCTCCATTTCTGAAAAATCGTTGTCACTGGAAGAAACCTCTGCTATACTGATATTGTGATATTGATAACAGAGGTTTTCCAGTTATCACAGCCCTAACAGTTGCTGCTGTCGGGGCTTTTTTCTTCTCCGTTGGTGTTGCCCTGCCACAGATATTTTGCTCCGTCCAACACCCACAGGATTGCTTTCAGCATATCAAGACAATCATTCCGCATATCTTCCAATCCCTCCGGCGTTAAATCTACCTCTGTCTTTTCAAACTGTTCCGTTACTTCCCGGATATTTGTCTGCATTATCTTTAGTTCCTCTACCAACTGGTAAACCAGTTCTTTTTTGCCAACCACGCACACCCGGTTATAGATACAGGAACGGACAAAATAATCTTTCTTAGAAAGTCCGCTTGCCAAAATCTTTGCTTCGATTTCTTCCCTCTCTCTGGGGGAAATACGAAAGCTGATTGTCGGGTATTTATGCACTCCGCTCATTCTTCTTCCTCCCTGCTGTTTTCAATCTCCAATTTATCTGCAAGCTCTCCCTGCTTATTGGGATATAAATGTGAATAAGTATTTAATGTTGTTTCGATTTTCTCATGCCCCAAGCGTTCCGCAATCGCTAAAGGTGTAAAACCCATTTCCACGAGTAACGAAGCGTGGGAATGACGAATATCGTGCAAGCGTATTCTTTTTACTCCCGAAGCCTTGATACCTCTGACAATCTCATGCTCCATATAGGATTTTGTAAAACGGAACATTCTTTCGTCTGCCATAATTCCGTATAGATGCGAAGTATATTCTTTTAATTCCTCTGCTAAAAATGGCGGTATCGTTATGATGCGTTTACTCTTTGGCGTTTTGGGTGGTGTGATAATGTCCCTGCCCTCTATGCGCTGATAAGATTTGTTTACGGAAATAGTGCGCTTCTCCAAATCAATATCATTATAGGTTATAGCAAGTAATTCCCCAATCCTCATGCCCGTCCAATAAAGGAGTAGGAACGCCATTTTTGTTTCCGGCTTGTTCTCCACAGTCACAAGAAACTGCTTAAATTCCTGTTTCGTCCAAAACTCCTTTTCCCCGGCGTGGCTCTTTCCAATACTCCCGGCTTTCCGGCAAGGATTGTCTTTCAAGTCATAATACCGAACCGCATAATTGAAGATAGCCGATAACTGATTATTGACCGTTTTCAGATACGTTTCCGAATATCCCTTTTTCATCAGTGCATTTTGCCATGCCCGAATGTCGGAAGCCTTAATCTCATTCATATTCTTTTTCTTGAAATACGGAATGATTTTCAAGTCAATAATGAATTTCTTTGTACGCATGGTATTTTCACGCAGACGGTGTTCCATATCCTCATAATAGATTTGTACGAAGTTCTCAAAATTAATGTCTAAATTCCTCTGTTGCTGTTGCAGGAAGTCACGTTCCCACTGTTCCGCTTCCGCTTTTGTCTTAAATCCCCTCTTGTTCTTCTTGTGGCTTACGCCCTGCCAGTCCTTATAATAGAACTGGCAACGCCACATCTTTCCGTCCCTTGTCGCTGACATAAAATCTCTCCTTTCCTACATGGCTACGGTCAAACCGTAGAATTTTTCTTCAAAGTATTTTGTCGGGACTTTGCCGCAGATTGTCCGATAGCCTTTTGCTTTCAGTTCCTCATTCAGCCCCCGGATAATCTTGTAGGCATAGCCCGTTGATACACCAAGCATTTCAGCCGCTTCCTCTGCCGTTACATACATTTTCTTTCCATTCTCCATATAGTCCTGTCCTTTCTCTTTTTATTTCAGGTACACATATGTGACCTTTGTACTTCTATTATACGGTACACTTTTGTGAACGTCAAGTATTTATTTCAAATTTTTATACACAAATGTGTCCTAATGTGATAGAATTGAACTAAGCACTAACGAAAATCACATAAATTGGAGGTATTGGCATGACTACCGGGGAAAAGATTAAACACTTTCGGAATTTGCGTGGCATATCACAGGAAACGCTCGGACAGCTTTCCGGCATCAATTCCGCCACAATTAAAAAGTATGAGTATGGCATCCGCAATCCCAAGCCCGACCAACTGATGAAAATTGCAAATGCTTTGGGTATCAGTATCAATGTTTTCATGGATTTTGATATAGAAACGGTATCAGATGTATTGTCTTTGATTTTGAAAATGGACGAACAATTAGATATGGACTTTGAAGCAGAGAGGTACGAGGACGGAAGTTTCAATCCCGCTACAATCAAAATATCCTTTAAGAACTCCCTGCTCAATCATAAGTTGGGTGTATACATGAAAGCAAGGGAATTGCAGGAGAACCTTTTGAATGATACAGAACGCTTCTCGTCAGAGGAAGAACACCAACGGGCGATTGAAGCACTATCAAAAGATTTGGACGCTGTTAAGCAGAGTATTCTTGATGATAGTAAGATTGTTAAAAAAGGTGTTCGGGGAATATCCGTTAAAATATATCCCGAAAATGAATGAGAAAAATTTTGTGCAAAAAGTATTGACTTCCACGTAACGTGATACTGTATTCTTTTCTCATAGGAGCAGAATAGATATAAGCCGGCAATCTCTGTCTTGCTTCTTCACAAATTTAAGGAGCTGATAAGAATGCGAACCATAAGCCAAGTTGCAAAATTAACAGGCATAAGCACACGAACACTACAATACTATGATGAGATTGGATTGTTAAAGCCAAGCGAATTGACCGAATCCGGCTATCGCCTGTATGATGATGAAGCCTTGCAAAAGCTACAACAAATCCTGTTTTTTAAAGAATTAGGATTTAAGCTGAAAGAGATTAAAGAAATTCTGCAAAAACCAGACTTTGATAGAATTAAGGCTTTCAAAAGGCAAAAAGAGTTGCTTCTGCTGAAACGCAATCGGACAGACAGACTTATACAGCTTCTTAGCCGCTTAGAGAAAGGAGAACAATGTATGAGTTTTAAGGAATTTGACCTGTCTGATTACATCGCCGCTTTGGAAGATTTTAAAAATAACAGCACTGATGATATTATCAAACATTGGGGAAGTATTGAAAATTTTGATATGTTTATTCAGAAAATCAAAGATGACGAAGCTAAATTAGCTAAACTCGCCATTCAGCAATTCGGCAGTATTGAAAAATACACCGAAGCCATGAAACATAATTTAGAGCATTTCTCTGAACTCATAGAAACACAATTAACGGAAGAAGTGAAAGAAATTGGAAAACAATCTGATATTCTGTATGGCAGACTAACCACCGATTTGTCAGAAGATGTTTCCTCCCCTAAAATACAATCCATTGTACACGAACTATTGCAGCTCATACAGAAAAACAGCACCAGCGTATCCCTCGATAAGCCCTATATCAATATTCTTATCGACACATTTTCAAGCGATTATATTAAAAGCATGACTGATAGTAAATATGGAAAAGGGGCTTCTGATTATATCGTAAAAGCGTTCCATTACTACTCGGAGAATAATGCTTCTGAAAACAATTAGAGCCATTTTAGAGCCAACAGGCATAAAGCAATCCCGGAAATGCCCATTTTATCAGCATTTCCGGGATTTTATCCGTTACTCGAACTCAATCGTCCCCGGCGGCTTACTCGTCAAATCATACATCACCCGATTCACCCCTTTAACCTCATTAATAATCCTCCCCATAATCCTTTGCAGCACCCCAAACGGAATCTCCGCCGCCTCCGCCGTCATAAAGTCAACCGTATTCACCGCCCGAAGCGCCACCGCATAATCATACGTCCGTTCATCCCCCATAACGCCGACACTCTGCATATTCGTAAGAGCCGCAAAATACTGTCCAATCCCCTGCGCAATCCCCGCCTTCTCAATTTCCTCTCGGTAAATCGCATCCGCATCCTGCACAATCCTTACCTTCTCCTCAGTCACTTCTCCAACAATCCGAACGCCAAGCCCTGGTCCCGGAAACGGCTGACGGAACACCAGATACTCCGGTATCCCAAGCTTAAGCCCTGCCTTCCTCACCTCATCCTTAAACAAATCCCGAAGCGGCTCAATAATCTCCTTAAAATCCACATAATCCGGCAGACCTCCCACATTATGGTGGGACTTAATCACAGCCGACTCCCCGCCAAGACCGCTTTCCACCACATCCGGATAAATCGTACCCTGCACCAGAAAATCCACCGCGCCAATCTTCTTCGCTTCCTCCTCAAACACACGGATAAATTCCTCCCCAATAATCTTCCGCTTTTCCTCCGGTTCGGATATCCCCGCCAGCTTATCATAAAATCTCTGCTGCGCATTGACACGGATAAAATTTAAGTCATAATCCCCCTTTGGACCAAACACAGCCTCCACTTCATCTCCCTCATTTTTCCGGAGCAGCCCATGATCCACAAACACACAGGTAAGCTGCGACCCAACAGCCTTTGACAGCAAGACCGCCGCCACGGAAGAATCCACCCCGCCCGACAACGCACAGAGAACCTTCCCGCTTCCCACCTTATGGCGAATCTGCTTCACAGATTCCTCCACGAATGAATCCATCCGCCAATCACCTGCACATCCACACACATTTAACACAAAATTAGACAGCATCTTCGTCCCTTCCTCTGTATGCAGCACCTCCGGATGGAACTGAAGCGCATACAATCCGGCATCCACATTCTCCGCCGCCGCCACAGGACAATCCGCTGTATGGGCAGTAATCTCGAAGTCCGGCGCCACCTTAAAAATAGTGTCAAAATGGCTCATCCAGCAAACCGTCTTTTCCGAAACATCCTGAAAGATTCTGGAATCACGCTTGTCTACCCAAACCTCCGTCTTTCCATACTCCCGCACATCCGCACGCGCCACCGTTCCTCCAAGCACATGCATCATGAGCTGCGCCCCATAGCAGAGTCCCAGAACGGGAATCCCAAGCTCAAAAAGCTCTCTGGAATAAGTCGGTGAATCCGCTTCATAACAACTGTTGGGCCCTCCTGTCAGGATAATCCCTTTAGGCTTCTTGGCCTTAATCTTCTCAAGCTCGGTCTTATAGGAATAAATCTCACAATACACATTACACTCCCTGACACGCCTCGCCACAAGCTGATTATACTGTCCGCCAAAATCCAACACAATCACTAATTCTCTTTTCACACACAATCCTCCTACTACAATATATTTATGGTAAATATCCCTAACAGCCAGTAAGGAATTGCCTCCCACCTCCGGCACAATCTAATTCATAACACAATCTAACCCATAACACACCCTAATTCATAGCACAATCTAATCCGTAACACAATCTAATTCAAACACAGTCTCCCGCACTCTCAAGCACTACACCTATCATAACGATGTCAGAAAAAGAAATTTGCTAAAACACCTACTACACCAAGGCCTGTTTCTTCCATCCCCCTCGGTAATACCGCACAATAAAGCACAAAGCACGAAATACCCAGTCAATGACCATCGCCACCCAGACGCCGAAGACTCCCATTCCCATATACTCTCCAAGCACATAACTGAAGATAACCCTGAACAGCCACATGGACACCATAGAAATAATCATACACGCCCTGGCATCTCCAGAAGCTCTGAACGTTGACGGAAGGGTAAATGACAACGGCCAAATCAACACAGAACTAATTCCATGGAAATAAATAATCTGCCTCGTCGCCTCCGCCGCGGCGTCCGACAGATGATACGCCTTAAGAATCAGCGGAAGAACAGCGAACACACTGAATGCCATCACAGCCGTACCGATATGCGTGATAATCATCAATTTTTTATTATAGTACTTCACCTGCTCATAATCTCCTGCACCCACGCATCTTGCAATGACTGTCGTGACTGCCAGATTAATGGCCATGCCAGGAAGAATCTGAATAAGCGCAATGGAATTTCCCACAGCATTGGCGGCTATAGCGTATGTACCAAAGGTGGAAACCAGACTTAAGACCAGAATCTTACCAAGCTGGAACATACTGTTTTCCAGGCCATTCGGCACTCCTACACTTAGAATCTTCTTCACATGGGACCAGTCCACCCGATACCGCCAGGTACGTTTAATATGCAGGGTCTGCTTCTCGTCACAGAGAAGAATAATGATAATAACCGCCGCAACAATTCGGGATACCAGCGTTGGGATTGCCACCCCTTCCGTCCCTCGGTGGAAGCCATAGATTAGAACCGCATTTCCTGCCACATTAATTATGTTCATAAGAATTGATATCTGCATAGACACTTTAGAATTGCCCATCGCTCGGAAAACTGCCGCCCCTGCATTATACAATGCCATAAACGGAATCGCCATAGTCACAATCATCAGGTAAATATCTGCATGGCCCATAACATCCGAATCAATCTTCCCGAATACGCCGTGCAGAATCAGATTCTTCCCTGCATATACCAATAGGGTAATAATTACAGCGCAAATCGTAATAAACCAAACAAGCTGCGTGGCAGATTCGCACGCCGCCTCCTTTCTCCTGTGCCCTAAGTATTGTCCTGCCACCACAGCGCCGCCTGTTGCCAACGCCGCAAAAATATTGATAAGCAGGACCATCACCTGGTCCACCAGCGACACGCCGGACACAGCCGCCTCGCCCACGCTGGCAATCATAATAGAATCCGCCATACCGACGAGCACAGCCAGAAGCTGCTCGACGACGAGCGGAATAATCAGGGCTACAAGAGACTTGTTATCAAAAAGATAACCACTCCTGTCTACTTTCATATGTTTATTCATAACAAAGACTCCTTCATCGCATATTATACGACGAGGAGTCCCCTTATACAAGTATCAAATTACTTTTACGCAGCAATAAATTCTTCTATGTCTTTACGGAGATCATCGCACTTTTCTTCGTAAACCGCCAGCTCAATCTCCTTATGGAAGCCTAGATTCATCAGCCCTAACAGAGATTTTGCATCAACTACATACTTGCCGCGTTTCATATCCATATTGTATGGATATTTTTCCACCTTCTGCACAAACTCTAAGATGTCGTCCGGATTCTGAAATACTACAATCATTTTGCTCATAACAACCTCTCCTTTTCAAAAACGATAATATCATAATTTTCCAGGAATGGAAATATACAACATGAACAAGAAATTACTTCCTTGACTTCTATTTTGTAGGTCGAATGTATATTCTATATCATTTATGATATTGCTCTGAGCACATACAGCCTGGAGTCAAAATCACCGTACTCCTCCGTATTTTCCACAACCTGTCCGGACATACTGTCAGTGGTAATCAGACCAATATTCATCAGCTCATCCCCATAATAAGACTTTCCTGTCCCTTCCTCCTTATAGCAGAAATCTGGACTAAGCCCATGTAGACGCACCCTGGTATACGGCATATTCACATGATTCAGCGTGCGGTACCATCCAACGATGGCCTCCGTCTGATCTTCGCTGACCACCATCCAGCAAGTAATATTTCCTTCAAATGGACTGGTAAGCCTGTAAAATGTACCAAACTGCAAAAGCTTACGGTACTCCTTCATAAACACAATCTGAGCCTTCACCGACTCCAGTTCTTCTTCGTTCAGTTTATTCAAATCCAACTCATACCCAAAGGTTCCAAAATACGCTACATTTGCCCTGGTATGCAGCGGTGTATCACGGAACACCTGATGATTCGGCGCCACTGACACATGGCTCCCAATACTGCTGATGGGATAACAAAAGGACGTTCCATACTGAATCTTCAAACGCTCTACCGCGTCAGAATCGTCACTTGCCCACCCCTGAGGCGCATAGTAGAGGATGCCAGGGTCAAACCTCGCCCCACCGCTTGCGCAGGACTCAAAGAGAATGTGGGGGAAACGGGTATTCAGGCGTTCATACAGGTCATATACCCCCAGAATATAGCGATGGAACACTTCTCCCTGCCGTTTCGGAGGAAGCGCTGCCGAATAACACTCTGTAATACTCCGATTCATATCCCATTTAATATAGGAAACCTTCGCCTCACTCAAAATCTTTGCCATCATTTCATAAATGCAGTCAACAACCTCTTTCCGTGAGAAATCCAGTACATACTGGTTTCTGCCATGGGAAATGCTTCTATTTGGCGTGGCAAGAATCCAATCTGGATGCTTACGATAAAGGTCAGAATCTTTATTCACCATCTCCGGCTCAAACCAAAGGCCAAACTTCATGCCTAACTCTTCAATCTTCTCGGCAAGTCCGGTAATTCCACGGGGCAGACGCTCAAGATTCGCCTCCCAGTCGCCCAATCCTGCCCTGTCGCTGCTCCTCTGGCCAAACCAGCCGTCATCCAACACGAACAGCTCTACGCCGCACTCCTTTGCCTTAGCCGCAATCTCTACCAGACGGTCCTCCGTAAAATCAAAATAGGTGGCCTCCCAGTTATTATTTAAGATTGGCCTTGCCTTATCACGCCAATATCCTCTGGCAAGACGCTTCTGATATAATCGGTGGAATGTCTGGCTCATGCCGTTTAACCCTTGGTCAGAATAGACCATCACTGCCTCCGGCGTCTGAAAGCTCTCCTCCTTCTCAAGCGTCCAGTCAAACCCCATAGGATGAATCCCCATGAGCACTCTCGTAGTAGCATGGGTGTCCACCTCAGCCTGCGCCAGAAAATTGCCGCTGTAGATTAGGCTAAATCCAATGACCTCTCCCTGAAACTCACTGGCATCTGGACGCTTCAGCACAATAAATGGATTATGCTCATGGGAGGAATGTCCTCTGAGACTGTCCACCGCCTGAATTCCCTGCTCTAATCTCCTTACCTTCAGATGCCGTTCTCTCGCCCACGCGCCGGAAAATTGAAGCCACTCATAATTATAGTCGGGCAAATCCATACACAGGCTCATAGCCGTCGTAAGATGAAGCTCATCCGTCCCTTTATTAGTAATCTTTGCACTTCTGGCAAGGATGCCTCCTTTGGCAAAGATGGTATATAACAACTCCAGAACCACTCCTGTAACCGAATCCTTAAGTGTCAGAATTAAGGTCTCCGCTTCCTCCTCCTTCTCCGTATAGGTTGCCGGAAGCCCATTAAGCTTCGGTTTTCCTTTCCTAATCTCATAGCCTTTATATTGAAAATCACAAAGCCTGCTGCCATTTGGCTGTAATATTTCCACCGCAGGATGGCGGTAATCCGTTGTCCCATAGACGCCATACTCCTGTTTCACATGCTCCAGAGACAAAGAATATTCCCCTTCATACAGATAGGAAGCCATAGAGCGCGGCAACGACTCATATAAATAAGAAAAATCCTCCCTGTCATGAACCCTTTTCCCGAAGTAGAGCTGCCCCATATGCCCGTTGTCCAGCACCATCATAAGATAGCTGATTTCCTGATTATACAGATGGAATGTCTTTGTCCCCTCATTAAATACAATACTCATAAAATCCTAACCTCCCAAGCCAGTTCAATTTATTATTTTAAATGATTGTATCTAAGGAATCCTCCTATGGCTATATTCATTTGTCGGATAAAAATGTCCATATGTTGGTTATAGCCTTTCTAAATTGTCTAAATGCTCCTCCAAATGCTCTTTTGATTCACTCCGGCTCTTTTCCCTATATTTTGCCGGTGTAATCCCCCGTTTCGACTTAAATACCTTTCCAAAGGAATATGCGCTCTGGTAACCGCAGGAAAGGGCGATTTCCTCAAGTTTTAAATCCGTGAGGGTCAAAAGCTCTGCCGCCCTGGTAAGACGGTAATTCGTCAGATAATCCTGCACAGACACATGGAGATACCTGCGGAACAGCTCATACAGATAGGTTCGGTCAACACAGACATATTTGGCAATATCCGCCACGCGAATTGAATTAAAATAATTGTTGCGGACAAATTCCACCGCCCTGCTGATATGGACATTTTCCCCCTCCTGCCCCTTGGGCGTCCCAATCTCTATATCCCGTGACAGAAGGGCAAAAAAAGAGTACAGAAGACTCTGCCTTTCATACTGACTGGTAATGCTCCCTGTGGCATTTTTCAGCATACGAATGACTGTATCCTTCAACTCCAAGGCATGGTCGCTTCTGTAAATAGGCTGCCCACTATTCAGTCCGATATCACGCAGATATTCCCTGACGTTGGTTCCGTTAAAGCCAAGCCATAGGTATTCCCACGGCTCATCTGCATCTGCCTGATAGAAGGTCAGTACATTTGGCTCAATCAGAAACCCCTGTCCGTCCTCTAAACAGTACTGAACATCCCCAATACAGTACCTTCCCTTTCCTTTTAAAATATAGTGAATGAGATAATCCGGCCTGACTGCGGGCCCAAAGCTGTGCAGCGGCTCACATTTACTGTAGCCGCAACAGCAAAGATATAATTCAGAAAACTTTCGGTTCGATAACTGTAATACATAAGCATCTTCCATGGTAATACCTCTCCTCTGTATTTTTTCGTACGTACTGCCCCCTCTTTAGCCACACGTATTTTCATAAATCTCCCAAAAATACTCTATTTTCCCGCCTGTAATACCACGTCTTCATCATCCGTCTCTGATTCGTCTTTTCTCATAAGAGTACTGCTTATGGCATGTGATGGACATGCTTTTTTACACAGACCGCAGCGGATACACTCCAGACTGTTGGCATTTTCCACCGGATTCACCTGCATTTTACATACCTTTGCACAGACACCGCAGCCCGTACATCGCTCTTTCTCTACCCTGTAGCGAAATACGGAGATTGGATGAAACACCGAATAAACTGCCCCCAGAGGACATATATATTTGCAAAACGGCCGGTATATTAATATAGATAAAACAATCGTAGCAACAAGCAGTACATTTTTCCACACATACAGCCATCCCAGGGCGCTTCTCATAGATTGATTTAAAAGCACCAGAAAAAAACCGCCCTCCAGCGTCCCTGCCGGACAGATTAGTTTACAGAAGTAAGGCAAACCCTGCCCCAGAATATCCACCAGAAACATGGGCATGAGTATAACAAATACCACCAGAATCACATATTTTAATTTCCTAAGCAGCTTATCTCCCCGAAACGTCCCAATCTTCTTGAAAAATGGAAGCTTATGCAAAAGGTCCTGAAGCAGCCCAAAAGGGCACAGCCAGCCGCAGACAAATCTTCCCATTAATGCGCCTACAAACATCAAAAAACCCGCCGCATAGAACGTAAACTTAAAATTCCAGTTTCCAATTACCGCCTGCATGGCCCCGATCGGGCAGGCGCCAAGGGCGCCCGGACAAGAATAACAATTAAGCCCAGGAACACACAGATTTTTAATCTTCCCTTGATATATTTTCCCCTGAACAAACCCGCTCAGGTAACTATTGGTAAGCAGCGCCCATAAAGCCTGAAGCCTATGGCGTTTCCACTCAAATCTCTTTTTACTATCCAATTCCAATACACTCCATACATATATTGATTGCCTTTTCCAATACCACACCCATCTCCCCGCGGTAAATACCGAACACCATGCTCCCAAGTCCCAGAACAGTGATACAAATTCCCATCCAGAAGGACCTTAGGCGGCGGCTCACTTGACCGCCTCTTTCAGCTCATTTTCTATAATAAGCTTCCAATCCTCGTAGGAACGGCTTCCAGAATAGGTTTCTCCAACAATATTGCCCTCCTTGTCCACAAAAAACGTTTCCGGTACGGCATTAATCCCTGCAAGTCTGCCTCCTAAATAGCCTTCATCCGGTATCAGAAAGGGATAAGACACCCCTGTTTTTTCTGCCAGAAGCTTCGCCTTCTCCACCTTTTCAGAACTGCCGACAGCATCCAGGGCAATACCGACTATATTGACACCTTGGCCTTTCATTTCCTCATAAAGCTTCCCCAGATCTGGAATCTCATTGATACAGGGTGTACACCAGGTAGTGAAAACATTTATCATAGTCAGGTCATAGTCTGCAAACATTTCCTGTGTATAGGTCTTATCATTGATATCCTTTATGGAGAATTCCCCCAGATTTACCACACTGTCTCCCAAGCCGTCTTCCTCTTTTGACGACGCCTGATGATCTTCTGCCTCTGACTCCTTCTGGGATGCAGAAGATTGCCCGTTAGAGCCACAACCGCTTAAGATGGGCGTACAGCACAGAGAGGCTGCCAATAAACTACATAACACTTCTTTTCTGAATCTCATCATGTCATAACTTCTCCTTTTTCTTAAATCTTTCTTATTTTAACATATTATTTCTAAAACAGTGTGAAATGTATGTAAAAATCAAAAAAAAGTTGAAAAACCTCTCTGAACATGGGAAAATAATAGTGATAACCAAGAAAGAAGGTAACACCATGTCAGAAAATCAAAAACAGACACGCCCTGCATTTCACGGAAGCGACATTGAGCAGATTGAAAAATATTATGGTATCCCGAAAGAAACCATTATAAAATTCGGCGCCAATGTAAACCCTCTGGGCTTATCCGCCTCGGTACGAAAAGCCATGGCCGAACATTTAGATATCATAACCAGCTACCCTGACAGAGACTATAAAACTTTGCGGCAGGCCATTGCAGGCTACTGCAATACAGATATAAATTATGTGGTGACAGGAAACGGCTCAACAGAACTGATTTCCCTGCTAATCACCCAGCGAAACGCCAGACATGCTCTGGTAATCGGCCCCACTTATTCAGAATACGAAAGAGAACTGTCCCTCACAGGAGGACGAATTTCCAATTATAATCTGGAGGAATCACAAGAATTTCGGATAGACCTTCGCCATCTGGAGTATGCTCTTGATGATGATGTAGATTTCCTAATCCTGTGCAATCCAAACAATCCTACTTCTTCTGCCCTCACCTGTGACGAGCTTGATTCACTGGTCAAACGGTGCAAAGAACGCAAAATTTTTGTAATGATTGACGAAACCTATGTGGAATTCGCCCCCTCCATAGATGAGATTTCCGCCGTTCCCTTGACTGCACGCTATGATAATCTGATGATTATTCGCGGCGTATCCAAGTTCTTCGCTGCCCCAGGACTTCGGCTCGGTTATGGAATCACCAGTAATCGGGCATTTCTGGATAATCTGAAGCAGCGTCAGAATCCATGGTCATTAAACAGCCTGGGCGCATTTGCAGGTGAAATCATGCTGAAGGACAGAGATTACATCAGCCGCACAAGAGAGCTGATTCTTTCTGAGCGCAGAAAATGTCTTACCGTCTTGGAGGATTATCGCTACGCAAAGGCGTATCCTGCTTATGGGAATTTTATTCTGGTAAAGATTTTGAAGGAAGGCATAACCTCCTTTGACGTGTTTGATCACGCCATTAGACAGGGTATGATGATACGGGACTGCTCCTCCTTTTCCGGTCTTTCGGGGGAATATATACGGTTCTGTATTATGATGCCAAAGGATAATGAACGACTCCTGCACTGTCTGGGGGAATTGCTGGCTTGATGCTTAAGGACCAGCCTTACGTATCCCTTCCATAAAGACTCCGTTGCCGCAGGACTTGAAAAGGCATTTGAAAACAAAAAAACATCTCTGTAAAATCGAACCTTATCAAATATAATACAAAGTTACGAAAGGAGAAAATCATTATGAAGTATGTAATCCTCGGCGGAGTAGCCGCCGGCACAAAAGCTGCTGCCAAGTTAAAACGCTGCGACCGAACGGCAGACGTGAAAGTCTATACCAAGGGAACGGACATCTCCTATGCCGGCTGCGGCCTCCCCTACTACATCGGCGGCGACATCCCCAACCGAGAAGGCCTGATTGTCAACACCCCCAAGCGTTACAGCGGGCTTACCGGTGCAGAAGTATTCACCGGCTTTGAGGCAACAGGCATTGACAGCGCCTCTAAGACTGTCTCTCTGAAAAATGGGTCCGGAGAAGCATTTACAGAAGCCTACGACAAATTAATTATTGCCACAGGGGCAGTTCCCTTCGTCCCTTACGTTGAAGGCCGAGAGCTTCCCGGCGTATTCTGTGTCCGTACCCCTGACGACGCCGTGGCGACGCGCGCCTACATAGATGAGCACAAATGCCAAAAGGCTGTGGTGTGCGGTGCCGGCTTCATCGGACTTGAAGTGGCGGAAAATCTGATGGCACAGGGACTTCAGGTGACGGTCATTGACGCCGCGCCTCAGATTATGCCGAACGCCTTTGATGAGGAGATGGCGGACTATGCGAAAAAGCAGCTTCGCCTGGCCGGTATGCGCATACTGACCTCCACCAGCTTAACAGGAATCGAGGGTAACGGCAAAGCCAAGAAGGTTGTGACCGACAACGGCGCCTTTGACGCTGATATGGTAATCCTGGCAATCGGCGTTCGTCCTGCCACGGGATTTCTGGCTGATTCCGGTCTTGAGATGTTCAAGGGAACGATTCTGGTGGACGAGCATTTACAGACCAATCTTCCGGACATCTATGCAGTCGGAGACTGTGCCATGGTAAAAAATGCCATCACCGGACAGGGGCAATGGTCAGCCATGGGCTCTACTGCCAATCTTGCGGCCCGCGCCATGGCAAAATCTATAAATGGAGAAGGGACGGGTTACAAAGGATGTCTTGGGACAGGCGTGGTGCGCCTGCTGCCAACTCTGAATGCCGGACGAACCGGACTTACAGAAGTCCAGGCAAAGGCAGCCGGTTACGCCTCAACCTCCGTAATCTGCGTGTTAGACGATAAGGCCCATTACTATCCCGACGCGTCCTCATTTATCATCAAATTAACCGCTGAGACTACAACCGGAAAACTCCTTGGCTTACAGGTATTCGGCGCCGGCGCCGTAGATAAGATGACGGACATTGCCGTTGTAGGCATTTCACAGGGAATGGGGCTTAGTGACTTTGACACCCTGGATTTTGCTTATGCACCGCCATTTTCCACGGCGATTCATCCCTTTGTCACCGCATGTTATATTCTGGAAAATAAGCTAGACGGCCTGTTTGACACCATAAGCCCCTCAGATTACACAAAAGGCGCTGCCAAAGGATACACGGTGCTGGATGTACAGCCCGCAGCTTCCATCCCCAATGCCCGTTGGATTGACCTTTCCACAGTGAACGGTCCTTTAGACGGACTTGACAAAGACGCCAAGCTCTTACTTGTCTGTGCCAAAGGTAAGAGAGGATATTTCTTACAGAACCGTTTGAAAGCCTTTGGCTATACCAACACAAAGGTTCTGGAGGGAGGCGCATTTTTCAATGAGGTAAAGGTCCCAAGAGACGGCCGCAAGCTTTCTGCCGAGGAAATCAAGCGGGTCAAGGGACTTGGCTGCCTGCAGGATAAGCGGTATGGCGACGTATTCAATGTCCGCGTCATCACCCGCAACGGAAAGCTCACCACTGATGAGCAGATTAAGATTGCAGAGGCGGCAGAAAAGTTCGGCTCTGGTGAAATTACTATGACTACCCGTCTGACCCTGGAAATCCAGGGCGTTAATTACGACAAGCTTGAGCCTCTCTTTGCATTTTTGAAAGAAGCGGGGCTAGAGACCGGAGGAACAGGCTCTAAGGTGCGTCCGGTTGTATCCTGCAAGGGAACCACCTGCCAGTACGGGCTGATTGATACCTTTGCCCTCTCCGAAAAGCTCCATGAGCTATATTACACCGGCTATCATGACGTGTCCTTACCGCACAAATTTAAGATTGCCGTAGGTGGCTGTCCCAATAACTGTGTGAAGCCAGACCTGAATGACTTGGGGATTATCGGCCAGCGGCAGCCGGAGATTGATTTGTCCAAATGCAAGGGCTGCAAAATCTGCAAGGTTCAGAACAGTTGTCCGATTAAGGTTGCCGAGCTGACAGACGGCAAGCTTCGGATTGCTCAGGAAAAATGCAACCATTGCGGACGGTGTATCGAGCAATGCCCATTTGGCGCAGTAACAGAAGCCATGACAGGCTATAAGGTCTATATCGGCGGACGGTGGGGCAAGAAGGTTGCCGAGGGGCGTGCGCTTGGAAGGCTCTTTACCTCTGAGGAGGAGGTCATCGGCGTGGTAGAACGGGCGATTCTGTTCTTCCGTGATGAAGGAATATCAGGAGAACGTTTTGCAGACACAATCGCAAGGCTTGGCTTTGACTATGTGCAGGACAAGCTTCTGAACAGCAAGCTTGACAAGAAACAGATTCTTGAGAAGAACGTTGTCGGAGGCGCTACCTGTTAAAAGCTGAAAATAAAAACGTACAAGATATGGTAAATGTTGATTCTTTCCATATCCTGTACGTTTTCCTTTGCTTACTACTGAACCAAATACAATTTCTTTGAAGCGCCGCCCTGAGAAATGGCTTCTGCCACATCCTCAGCCGTAACCTTTTCTTCATCCGTCAGCACCCGAAATACCCTGTCATATTCTTCCCCTGGAAGCCGTCCGATAAAATAGAGAAGCTTCTCATAAATCTGCCCTTCTGGGGACGCATATCTGCCTTCTCCAACTCCAAGCCCTATCACATTCATAACGCCTTCCGAATAAATATATGGCAAAACATCTGTCAGCAATTCCTGGAGAGAAGCTTCCGACTCAGCAAAGCTTTTCACATCCTTTCCTCCAAGCAATTCCTTGGCCCTCTCCCTGTCACAGAAGAAGCGGCGCTCTGGCTGTCCTTGCGTTGAATCAAGAGGATATGTCCACTCAATCCTGTCCACGTTTTCAATCAGACACAAAAGCAGGATGGCTTTTTTCTCCATCTGCTCATTGAAACCAAGCTCTCTTGAGGGTTCGTCTTCAAAATGCAGCTTAAGCGTATACGGCTCTTTCTTGGTTTCCAACTCCATTGTCCGCCCCATTTCCGGAAATATCCCCAAGGCTTCCACTAGCTTTCCGTCTGCCGGTGCGTCGCCAATGTAAGGATTTGCCGCCTCGAATAACATTTTCGCATATGGAGAAACCTCATAATCAGATTTCAACTCATCGGTGTTTTTTTCAGAAAACACCAAATAGTATAGAAGCTCTCCATCATTCTGCCCTATAACCTCCTGCTTCGTCCGTTCATCCATAAATTCCTGACAGGGAATCTTCCGAAGCTGACTCTCACTGCTTCCCATCAAATGCCATGCCGCCAGCGCAATATTCTCTCCTTCCTTCACCTTATACCATTGGGACTGATTTTCCAGGAAATAGCTCTCCATCATTCCCAGATAACCGTAACCTAGCGATTCCCAGGAATTGGCATCTCTCGAAAAATCTTCTTCTCCCTCAAACTGATTCAGGAAGTTAATATTCCATTCCCCATCCATCGTCTGAGAATTTCTCTCTACCCTAAGGGTAAGTGTTCCGTCTTTCTTAACGCCAGCCTCTTTAAAATCCTCTGCCCTTAAAACTCCATACTCCAACAGCTCTCCGGCTCGATAATACTCTTTGTAAATCAAAAAACTTTTCATCTTACCGTCGAGTCTGTACTCATATTCAATATCTCCCTTACCAGGCTGTTTCACACAGCGTATCTGGGGCTCTCCGCCCTGTCCGTTTCCAAGACAAATTACGATAATCAGAATACCTGCTGCAATTCCCAGCGCAGCCGCCTGAAATACTCTGCCAATTCCATTCATGTCCTCACCCTCCGATCTCACTTTCCTTGTGTAATAAGCAGAATACCTGCCAGTACCGTTCCTATCTAAATTTCAGGCTATATGAAAATACCTGTTTTGTCAACAGCTTTTCCATTTTTATATTACACTGTATTTATATGCACTATTTTATGTTACATCTAACAATATACTACATTCAATGCTATACTTTTTATAATAGAAACTAATGCAGAAAGAAAACACGACCAATGAAGAACGATAAAGGTGAAATAATCAGCGGAATACGCCAACTGAAAAAACCAGAATATGGCACTGGAAAGAATAATCGGTTTGGCCAGCCGATAGTGAATTGGAATTATTTATCAAAATATGCGGATGACGACGGGTTTGACATCAGAAATATCGAAAGCAACGGAAAACATACTATTGAATATATTCTGCCCTATGGCAGCAGAATCATCCGATATGGAAGTGAAATTGGCCATTTCTCATCTCCTAAAGGAACTGCATATGAAGAACTATCATTGCCGTATATTCCGGAAAGCATGGAATATAATGAATATAAGGTTATTGCTGACAATGTCCGTATTGTATGTGTCGTAGACAAAGGAATTGTCGCCCCAGGCTTCGACAGTCTCGGCGGCGCAGTCCAATATCTTCATCCCATTACAATCAGAGAAGCCGTCAAAAAAGGCATGTTGGAAAGGATATAGCTATGGGAAAAACTATGCGTGAACCACCGTCTACAACAAAAGATAATAATGATTTATATATAGAAATATTAATGAAGGCGCTGAAGGAATTCCATATTCCAGAAGGCTTCTGTTCAATCGGAGAGTATACGGAAGAAGCAGTCTGCCTCGAAAAGAACGAGCCTAGCTGGATGGTGTACGAAGGCGAACGAGGGAAAAAATATAACATCAAGACGCATATGAACTGTCGGGACGCCTGTTATGATATCATATCCAGGGTTTCACAGTCTAATGACGCTGAAAAAAGCTTGAAAGATTTTTTTAATCTGGAATGTGAAAAAATTAGCTTTAACCGTTTCGTGTATGCAGTTTAATCCCCTCCCTGACGGCTTGTCATATTATCCCAAATATGATATAGTCGGTACAAAGGAGTGGGTATGTCATGACAAAAGAAAATATAACCAAGAACCAGATTACAGAAGGCGTGATCTGGCGTCAGTTGTTAATCTTCTTTTTTCCAATCGTAATAGGAACTTTATTCCAACAGCTATACAACACGGTAGACGCCGTCATTGTGGGCCGGTTTGTGGGAAAACAGGCTCTCGCAAGTGTCGGCGGCTCTGCCGCTGTATTGTCGAATCTGATTATCGGATTCTTTACCGGTCTTTCCGCCGGCGCCACTGTAATCATTTCACAGCATTACGGGGCGAAAAATGCAAGAAATCTCCACGAAAGTCTCCATACTGCCTATGCATTTTCCATCATTGCAAGCCTGGCAATCGCAATTCTTGGGTGGGTTCTGACCCCTTTTCTTTTGACTGCCATGAATACGCCTGGGGATGTTCTCACCGATTCCATCCTGTACCTGAGAATCTATTTTCTAGGGATGATCTCTGTGCTGATCTTTAACATGGGCTCTGGAATCATGCGGGCAATCGGAGATTCCCGCCGTCCCCTGTACTATCTGATTGTCTGCTGCCTTCTGAATATTGTGCTGGATATCGTCATGGTGCTGGTATTCCATCTTGGTATCGCCGGTGTCGCTGTTGCAACCGTCATCTCCCAGTCAGTCAGCGCTGTTCTGGTCACACGGGCGCTGATGACCGGTTATGACTCACTGAAGCTGTCCCTTTCCGCCATCCGTATCGCACCCGCCATGTTAAGAGCCGAGCTTCGCATCGGGTTTCCAAGCGGGCTTCAATCCTGCATGTACGGGATTACCAACATCATTATCCAGGCAGCGGTTAATGGGTTCGGAACCGACCCTGCCGCAGCGTGGGCGGCCTACGGTAAACTGGATGCCATCTTTTGGACCGTATGCGGGGCATTCGGCATTGCCATCACCACATTTGCCGGACAGAATTACGGTGCAAAACGGTATGACCGAGTGTTCAAAAGTGTTCGGGTCTGCCTTGGGATGTCCCTTGGCATATGTGGACTTCTGTTGGTTTTCCTAATGGTTTTCTGCCGACCCCTTTACCATATATTTACCACAGACATAAATGTAGTGGATATCGGAGTCTATATGCTGCGGTATATCACGCCCAGTTATATTGTCTTTATTTTTATTGAAATCCTCTCCGGTGCGCTGCGCGGAATCGGTGATGTGATGATTCCAACCCTCATTACCCTGGGCGGTGTGTGCTGCGTGCGCCTGCCCTGGATTCTGCTGGTGGTTCCCAGATGGCACGAGCTTTCGACGATACTCGTCAGCTATCCTATGTCATGGGTGGCTACGGCTGTGCTGCTTATCTTCTACTATTTTTACAGGAAAAAGCGTATGATTGTCTGAAATCTTCGGGCAACGACGGTTTTATTTTCATATATCGTTCAACTATTATGATACGCTTACATGCCTCTCAAGCCAGCGGGCGACTCCGTCCGCTTTTACTCATTTTTCTCTCCCCGACATGTATGAAGGTCTATCAGCCCTTACAGATTTCCTCTATCTGCTCAAGCTCCTCCTGCGTAAATTTCCCGTGGCGTGCCGCAGAAATATTTTCTATAATCTGTTCTGGCTTTGACGCGCCAATCAGAACTGAGCATACTTCATCATCCTTAAGCACCCAGGATAAGGCCATCTGGGCCAACGTCTGCCCCCTCTGTCCGGCAAGCTCATTCAGCTTACTAATCTGGCTAAGCCTTCCCTCCGTCAAATCGCTTGAATGAAGGAATCTGCCATCCTGTGCAATCCGGCTATCCTTTGGAATTCCATGAAGATACCTATCTGATAAAAGCCCCTGGGCCAACGGGCTGAATGCAATGATTCCCACGCCGTTTTCTTTACAGAATGATTTCACTCCGTCTTCTTCGATGGTTCTGTCAAATATAGAATATCTCCTCTGGTTCACGATTACAGGACAATGCTGCTCTCTCAGAAAATGAACAGCTTTTTCTGTGTATTCCTTATCGTAGTTCGACACGCCAACATAGAGCGCCTTACCACTTCTCACAATATCCACAAGCGCGGTTAAAGTCTCCTCCAAGGGCGTATTCTTGTCCATTCTGTGATGATAGAAAATATCCACATAGTCAAGCTTCATACGCCTTAAGCTGGCGTCTAGGCTGGCCATCAGATATTTTCTGCTGCCATAATCTCCGTAAGGCCCTTCCCACATGTGATAGCCTGCCTTTGTCGTAATCAGGAGTTCATCCCTGTACGGCCTGAAATCATCCTCCAAAAGCCTCCCTAAGTTTTCCTCCGCACTGCCGTTTTCCGGCCCGTAATTATTTGCCAGGTCAAACTGGGTGATTCCGTGGTCAAATGCTGTCCTGCACATCGCACGCATATTATCATAAGAATCCTTAGAGCCAAAATTATGCCAGAATCCCAGAGAAACAGCCGGAAATTTTAAGCCGCTTCTGCCTACTCGGTGATATTCCATTCTTTCATAACGTTCATTTTCTGCTACATACATGTTCAAATGATTCATTTTTCCTCTCTTTCTGTGTGTACACTTTAAACTCTGCTTCATTGATATTTTAGGATCTATCATTCATTATATGAAAATAAGGAGTATAACGCAATGATGAATTAAATTCTGCAATGAAGGTTTAAATTTTAAAGTTGCCAAACACAGGAAAAACGTTTATGATAGAAAGCATATAGTCAATATGTCGCATACGGTCTGCGCTTACAATTCATACAACAGAATCTAAAAGGAGTTGGTAGGATGAAACATTTACAGATTGACCAGAATATGAAGGCTCTCTGGCCCGCTACAAGAGTCGGCTGCTTCCAGTATCAGGTTCAAGTAGAGAAGAAGAATGAAGAAATGTGGACGTATCTCAAGAAGGACATTTTCAAGAGAACCAAGGACGCAATCTTTGATTACGGCATCAACGAGCTTCCTAACATCAAAGAATCCCGCCAGGCATACAAGGCGTTCGGAAAAGATCCAAGCCGATATCGAGTCTCCTCCGAGGCGTTAATCCGCAGAATCGGTCAGGGGAAAGGGCTTTACGAGGTAAATACAGTCGTGGATGTCAATAACCTGATTTCCATTCAGTCCGGCTTCTCCGCAGGCTCCTATGACGCCTCCAAGATTGGTGAAGAACTTATCTTCCGTGTAGGCAGGGAGTACGAGACGTATAAGGGTATCGGGAAGGATGAAATCAAGATTGACGGACTTCCTGTTTTGGCGGATGATGAGGGGGCAATCGGAAGCTCTACCAGTGACTCTGAACGGGCAATGATTACGGGAGATACAACGGAAGTCCTAACGCTTATCTATTCCTTTTCCGAAAACCAGGATTTAGAACGGGCAATGGAATATGGAAGTGCATATCTTGAAAAATATGCCGGTGCAAAGAATCTTCAGTGTTGGATTGTGTGATAATGGGTTTAGCTTACAGAGCCAGCCTATCCAGGCATACACGGTAGTGTAGAATAATTTGTGTCTTTGGAAAAAAATACCTCTTTTTTGGTAAGAATCAAGATATGACAATTCTTATCGAAAAGGAGGATTTTTTATGCCAGCAACAAAAGAACAGATTCGACAGATTATTGCAGATAACAACCTAAACAGCGTAGCTGATGTCTACAGCCTGCTCAGAGACAGCTTCAAGGATATCCTTCAGGAACTCATGGAGGCAGAATTGGATGCGTCTCTCGGTTATGAAAAGAATCAGAAAAGAGAGGCTCCTACATCCAATAAGAGAAATGGACATACCCCTAAAACATTGAAGAGTCAGTATGGTGAGTTCCAGATCGATGTCCCAAGGGACAGGGAAGGGGAATTTGAGCCAAAACTGATCCCAAAATACCAGCGGGATATTTCCGGGATAGAGGAAAAAGTGATATCCCTCTACGCAAGGGGCATGAGCACAAGAGACATCCATGACCAGATACAAGATCTTTACGGGATGGAACTGTCAGCAGAAATGGTCAGCAAGATCACAGACAGGGTCCTGCCGGAAATAAAGGAATGGCAGTCACGTCCGTTGAATCCGATCTATCCTTTTGTGTTCATGGACTGCATCCATTACAAGGTCAGGGAGGATGGGCGCATCTTAAGCCGGGCGGCTTATATCGTGCTGGGCATCACAGCAGATGGTTACAAAGATATCCTGAGCATCACAGTAGGAGCTAATGAAACGAGCAAGTTCTGGCTGGGCATGTTAAATGATCTGAAAAACCGCGGTGTACAGGATGTACTGTTCTTCTGCGTGGACGGGCTTCCCGGTTTTAAGGAAGCGATAGGGGCAGTCTATCCGGATGCCCAGATCCAGAGGTGTGTCATCCATATGCTACGCAATTCTTTCAAATATGTCAATTACAGTGACCTGAAGAAATTTTCCTCAGATTTCAAGGCAGTATATAATGCCCCCAATGAAACATCTGCTCTTTCAGAACTGGAAAAGATCAAAGAAAAGTGGGGAAGGAAATACCCCTATGCGATAAGTAACTGGGAGAATAACTGGGAAGACATCAGTTCCTTCTTTCAGTTTTCAGATGATATCCGGCGTATCATGTATACTACAAATATCATAGAAGGACTGAACCGCCAGTATCGGAAAGTGACAAAGACAAAGAGTGTATTCCCCAGCGACAGCGCGTTGGAAAAGATGCTTTATCTTGCCAGTGGAAATGTGATCAAAAAATGGACACAGCGTTACAGAAACTGGGACCAGGTGCTGAACCAGCTGATCGTCCTGTACGGGGAGAGGCTTACCCGGTACCTGTAAAATGAAAAGCCGGAACGACATATCGCATCAAAACGTTCCGGCCTTATTTCATCGGCATTAGCAGTATTGCCAGAAATTCCCGGTCTTATTCCGGAGGCCGGGTGTGGGCAGAGCCCACGGAAAGAGTTTCTGCTGCTAATGTCTGATTGGTGTGCCAAAAATCAATAAATATGTATAAAACCTGACTATCTGGTAATACTATTATCATAAAAAGAATTCGACAACATAAAAGTAATGATATTCGACAGCAGATTTCTACATATCTGATTCCTACCAGTAAAGATTATTTCTCCAAAGACACAAGATTATTTACAGTCTCGCATACACAGGATGCGAAAGAGGCTGGTCTGAGGCTGAATTTTCTCCAATTAAATTTGAACCTCCGTCATGTGTATTCCTCCTGAATTTTTCTCAAGCATCTTTTCTGCCAGTATTACTTCATCTGCCGCATTACTCGTGGTCTCCCTTAACTGCACAAAACCATTTTTCAGCCAGAAATGTTCTGATTGTGGATTCCCTTTTACCCAAGCCAGACGAACAGAATGGTAGCCCAGCTCAGTAAGATATCTGCACAAATCGTCAATGATTGCCGTTCCTACTCCTTGGTTCTGTAATGATGTATCTGTCATGAAAAAACCGATATAAGCAATCCCTTTTTCGGGATATCCGTCGATAAAATCCATAACCGCGATTAGCTTTTCATCCTGATAAAATCCAATATAATATTTGTCTTTCTGCTCTTTTCCAGGCGGCAAAATCTTCATATCCTCTCGAATTGACTCCCGCGTAACAAAAGGCGGACAGTATTCATAGTATAAGACATTCTTACTGAGCAAATGATATATTTCGTCGATATTCTGGTCGGTAAGCCTATGAATTTTATATTGAGACGAAAATAATTTTATCTGCATCATACCCAACCTCTATCTTTGCATTTTTCTCTATCTTCAATAATATTTCACAGATTTATTTTTTCGTAATGATTGCTATGGCACAGGACATTCTTCCATAAACAATAGAATATTCAACATCCTGATAGCCTGCATCTACAAAAAAACTTCTGTATGAATCCATATCGAATTGCCGTTTAAATTTTACTCCTAAAACTTCCAGCAGGCGCACCGCCTTTTTATTCCTCGCATCAGACATATTTATATATGTGGGAATAATGATTTTACCTCCTGGTTTACACACTCTTTCCAGCTCTTTTATTACGGTGTGAGGGGATTCTAACAAATGAATCACATTTCCTGCGACTACCTTATCAAATCTATGAGCCTGACACTTCAACCGTGTCATATCTGCACGCCTTATTTTTACATTGTCATATCTGCGGCAATTTTTTGAAGCCTGCTTTAACATTCCTTTGGATAAATCTGTCGCTATTAATTGCCTGCATTTCGGCGCAATATATTTGCTGATGGCGCCGGTTCCGCAGGCACACTCTAATACAATATCATCTTTTTCAACTTCTTCCGCTACCCTTTTCCCCAGGTTTTGATACACCTTACGATTGTATAGCGTTTCAAATAGGTCATAAAAAGCTGCTGCTTTGTCCCAAAACATAAGTATATTCTCCTTTCCTGCCTATACTTCAACCCTCTTTTTCATCCACTCGCCATAACCCCTGTCTAACTGACAAGCATACATTTTCTATATACTCTGGAGGGCTCGCCATTCATATCTTTCATTGTCTGATAAAATTCAAAACCATACTTTTCATATAATCCTATATGGTCTGTCGATATGAAGATATCATGAACTTGCTCCGATTTCGCAAGTCTTTCAATTTCCAAGAACAATTCCCCTACATATCGATGCCCCCTGTACTTTGGAAATGTATACACAAATCCTATCCATGGGGTTAATTCCGTGGGCTGTATGTCATCTTTTTCAGTATAAGTACAGAATGAAACGAGTTCCTCTCCATTTGTCAGCATCAATACTCTTGGATTTTCACCCACAACCTCCTTTAACTTATTCTCCCTTAACAAGTTAAACAGATATTGCCCTGCGCCCCAGTCGCTTTTCTTTATTTGAGATAACCAATATTCTTGCCGGCCGCAGTTGAAATAATCTATTATTTGCATTTGTAATTTATCGTTATATTCGCTCAAATTCCTCTTCTCCTTTAATTCTTACTGTAAACCTGGAATATTTCCAAGATAATTCTTATTATATTGTTTCTTTTTTAAATTATCAATAATAATTTCCGCCATACACCTCCTTTTCCCAAGCTCAGCTACTCTACGGAACGTTTATTGAAATCTCAAGATTCTGCATTATAATAAACTAAGAAGGAGTAAAATAATATGAATCATGTAAAAATCGGGCAGCTCATTTGCAGGCTGCGGAAAGAAAATAAGCTGACTCAATTACAGTTGGCCGGACAGTTGGGCATCAGCGATAAGGCGGTTTCAAAATGGGAACGGGGATTAGGATGTCCCGATGTCTCTTTGCTTCCGGATTTGTCAAGAATATTTAACGTTGATTTAGAAAAACTGCTTTCCGGCGAAATGAATGAAAATGAAAGTTTAGGAGGGAATATGAAAAAAATGAATTTTTATATCTGTCCAACTTGCGGAAATATGATTACTGCAATGACAGATACCAGTATTTCATGCTGCGGCAAAAAATTAAGTCCTCAACAGCCAAAAAAGGCAGACGAGGACGAGAAGCTTAATGTGGAAATTGTGGATGATAACTACTTTATCGCAAGCGACCACCCCATGACACGAGAACACCATATTACATTTGTGGCGTTACTGACAGGTGACAGTATAATGCTTCGCAAACAATACCCAGAATGGGATCTGCAGGTGCGTATTCCTGCGTTTGCACATGGGAAACTGCTATGGTATTGTACGAAGCATGGGCTGTTTTATCAGTTGGTGTAACCAGGCTTTATCGCTTTTCGGGTATACAATAAAATAATTACTCACTCATTGGAATCTTTAGTTCGGTAAAACCGGTTGGGAATTTTTGCTTTTCCCAACCGGCTTCTTAGCTGTGTTCCAGGTGGAGATATTTCTCACGGGTAGCAAGTCCACCGCGGATGTGACGCTCGGATTTGTTGAGGTCTAGTATTTTCCTCGCTTCCGCAGCCAAGGATGGGTTGACTTGGAGGAGACGTTCTGTTACGTCCTTATGTATGGTTGTCGCAAATTAGAACGGTTTCATTCAATCCTAAATCCCCGAACAAACGCAGGTAAATATCTACATTTCCTTCTTTGTCTACTTCTATCTTTTGGATAATCTGTTTCAGCTGCTCATTCGTCATATCCCTGACAGACACGATATCCTCTATACGCTTGAAGGTCATTCTTATCACATCTTCTAACTGGTCGCCTTTGTTCAGATTATACTGGACCAGTTTCAGATTATTTTCCAACTTCTCAATCTCTGCCTTCATCCCTCCAATCTTCTCATTCAGTTCCTCTCTGCTGATCAAATCATCCGTATACATATCCATATATTTTTGCCGGGTCTTTTTCATTCTCGCAAGGCTATCATTTAATTCCTTCTCATAATTCTCATTTTCGTCTTTTGCTTTGTAAATCTTAACAAATTCTTTTACCACATGGGCAATGACATTCTTTTTTGATTTCAGCATTTCTGCAAAATATTCTTCCAATGCCTGAATTAATTCTTCTTCATCAACCGTAACTGCATTCGGACAATTATCCGCCCCTTTTCCATTATGCCCGGAACATACCCAACGGATATATGTGTTCTTATAAGTACGGACTGTCCTCCGGAACGACCATCCGCACTCCTTACATTTTATCAATGTACTAAAAAGATATTTATTGCTTTGTCTCTCTCGCTTCATATTAAATGCTCCATGGCGTCCCGCCAATACTTCCTGTGCTTTATCAAATTGCTCCGGCTCAATAATCCTCAAATCTGGGCGGTCTTTTACCAGCCATTCAGACTGGTCTTTTCCTGCCCTTGTGCCAGTCAGGAAATCCGTTACTTCTTCTTTCCCATTAATAATCTTTCCGGTATACAGTTCATTCGTCAAGATGCGGCAGATTGCGTTCTGGCTAAAGCTATAGCCCCGCTTCGTCTTACAGCCTCTTTCATTAAGCATATTCGCAATCTTGGCCGCTCCATATCCTTCCTCTATATACCATGTAAATATCTGACGGATAATTTTTGCTTCTTCTTTATTAATTCCCAAGTTAAAATAGTCGCCGTTTGTCTTATCATAGCCGTATACAATATTCGGTACCCGCCCTTTCTCTGCATTCATCTTTTTTCCGAACTTCACACGTTTAGAAGTATTCGCACTTTCTTCCTGTGCCAGTGCGCCGAATATTGTCAGAACGAACTCCGACTGCCCCAAGACGGTCATATTCGCCGTCAGGAACGTCGTTTCAATGCCCAGCGCTTTCAAAGTCCTGATACTCTGTAAAAGGTCTACCGTATTACGTGCAAAACGGGATATGTCTTTTACGACCACCATATCAAACAATCCCTGTTTTGCATCCCTCATAAGCTGGAGAAATTCTTTGCGGTTTTTAATCTTTGTACCGGAAATTCCTTCATCTGCATATAGTTTTACAAGGTCATGACCATTTTTCTGCGTATATTCAGTGAAAAATTTCTTTTGTGCATCTAAACTATTGAGCTGGTCGGATTTATCTGTAGAAACACGGCAATAAGCAGCAATATTCATAACTCAGACCTTTCTAATTAAATAATAGCGTTCTGTTACGACTCCATTATATAATGTAGCGAAAAAAAAGACAAGCTATTTTCTTATACCTAAGTTTTTCATACTAAGGAAAGAACCGCTAGCTTACGCAGCGGTTCTCTCGTTCATCTTCTTCTTTGCCTCCCTTGGAGGCATTTTGATTTAAAATTTGTTCCACTCTCCCAGTGTTAGCAGCAATAAAAATCTGCACTATGTAATCTGCCGACGCCTCTTGGGTGTTTGGATTGTGGAATCTAAAATTTAATTTCTTTTTTTTAATGATTGTCTCCGCCTCCCTTGCTATCTCTTTCAACTGGTTTCTCTAACCTATGCCATCTCATGGCTTTTTAGCACTGTTTTATGGAAATGCCTTAATTATGAGCGGTGTATCCAGAACCCTGTTTCGGTTATCCAAGCGGTAATGCCCCTTTAATAGCGCCTCTCCTTTTTTTAATCCCGCCAGCTCCCTTTCCCATATCCGAGGATTCATTGGAGCAATCACCCTTGCCGAATATCTGCGATCCTCTGGAGTCGGACGGAAGATAATCTTCGTATCTGCCTGATGAAGCGCACTTTTCTCATCCTCACCATAATGGCTGATATATTGTGTGCTGAGAACAAGGGACAATCCTTTTTTCCTGCCTTCATGCAGCATGGAATTCAGTGTGCTGCCTTCTTTCACAGATAAAAACTGCATTTCGTCAAGCACCAGAATCTCATACCGGCTTTTTGCTTTGGGGCGGTATGCTTCTCTCCATAACAGCGATACTATTAATCTTGTCAAAAACCGTCTCTGACCTTCAGGATAACAACTAATATCAATGATAGTAAGAGGTTCATCCATATCTATTTGCGCTTCTTGATTTCTTATTGCAAAGTTGTCGATATCTTCATAGGGAAACAATCTCGTCAACAAATGCTGTAGATTCTCCGCCGTTCTGCCAGTATTCTCACTTAATTGTTCTTCCAGAAGCATTTCCTCGATAATCCTCAGCAAACGCGAAATACAAATATCGTTTTCAGATTCCAAAGTACGCCTAACGGCTTCTTCCAGTAACTTTTTCTGATAATAACTGCCGCAATTCAAAACTTCCCCCAAAGCATCTGCGATATTTTTTATGCACAGTTTTACGCTGTCGGCACAAAATGTCCATTGAAACAGTTCCTCAGCTAAGTTCAAGCGTTTGACCTTATCGAGATATAAAAATTTCTTCTCCACCAATTCTTTCTCCGTAAAACTTCCGGAATAATCCAGAATCAAGATTTTCTTCTCTTGCTCACAATAGCCTTCCAACTCCCGCATAAGGAAGAAGGTCTTCCCTTGACCAGAATTACCATAAACCAATTTATGGCCATTCGCTTCCCCTATCAAATGAACCTCATGTCCCTCCTTATCCTTAATCATCGCCTTTTCTCTCCTTTCCTAAGTCAATGATATCTGCCATCCCTTGTCGCTCAAAGATTTGACGTTTGATTTGTAAAACTTCCATACGCTTCTCGCCACTTTTAATTTGCCGTGAAAAACTTCTGTTATCGTCTGTAATCAAAAATCCTTTCCTGCGTAAATCTGCAAGCAACTGATTCCTCTCCTTCTGCAAACCATATTGGGTTAGAATCTGATCAAATATCTTGGTCGGTATCCATATATCCTCATCCGTGTAGCCAATGAACCCCTCAAAATTCTCCCCCCGACGTTTTTCTTTAACCGAATAATCTGAGATTCCCTGCCGTATTACTGTCACAAAATCGTCAATAATATCGTCGTTTAATATCAGCATTTCCGATAAAAGCTTTTCCCAATCTATTTCTTTGGGGATATCTGCTGATGATTTCAAATCAACGCCATATGAGGACCAAAAATCCTCAAAAACTTTGAAGGCACCTTGAAGCCATGTGTACTCCGCACCAGTCTGCTTAACCATATCCAATATCTCTTTTACACGCTCAAGATTTCGCTCACAATATTTCACAAAAATATAAATCATAGCGCCAATGATATCCACCTCAGGATCTAGTGCAGATAATTTCAGCGAATTCTTGTCCAAAAATAAATTAACGGCATAGCGGCTCCGTGATAACTGTCCGGAAAAAACAACTACCGGAACACTAACTTCAAAACCATCTTCCGTGATAATTTCCCGCTTCACAATGCGTTCAGCAAAGCTATGGCATTTTTTTTCAAGATTTTTTTGCATATAATCTGAACGAACTCCATCTGAACGCGCATCCAGAATCAACACTTCATCCTTCGCCGTAAGGATTTCTTCCTCTCTTGGTTCATAGGCTTTAAGCTTATTACGCCCAAATACTTGCAAAAAATCACATAAATCCCTCGATTTGATATCATCTAAAAAGACGACAGATAAATAATATTCTTGGGCGGTTCCCCTCTTTTTCATTATACTGCTCAAGATTCCATGAATCGGATAAAGCATGAATAGCAGACGATACCTCCAATCCTTAATTTGCCGAATTTTTTCAAAATATAAGCTGGTGTCAAAATCCTCGCTTGCATATTCCAATAAATTTTTTTTCTGTACCGGCAGTTCTGGAATCCCTTCTTCCTCTCGAAACATAAATCTTTCCGCCGCCAAAAACCTTCCGTTCCACCATCCCCCCAATGCAGGAATTTCCATCGTTTTTTTGCTTTGTGCAATTAACGGCGTAAAAAAATCATTCAATAATTCCTTAACCCTGGCACTCCTAAATTTGGTGTTGAACACTACGCCATTTTTGAGCATTCCATCAAAGATGACGGAACCATTTACCTTTCCCTTTCTTCCAATAATCCAGAAATCGTCGGTTTTAAAATAAATTCCGATGTGCTTGGGTTTTTCATCCAGACCTTGAAACTTAATTTTATTTACAACAAAATCCGGAAATAGATTCAATGTCAAATCCACAATCTCTTGTGTACCATCATCAAAATTCTTTACGACTCCAAACCGGTCATTTTGAGCAACGATAAACGAATTCAACGCTTTTCGACGCCGCTTTCTATTCTTGCCAATTTCTTGGTCAATACGCACATTCAACGCTTGTAATGAATTTGCCACCAGCATGTTTCCCTCTTGAATCCCCTGCGCAATCATTGCCATATCATTCTGATTCGCTAATCCGTCAAAACATGATTTCATATGCTTATTTCCTCCTTCATTTTATGTACGTATTATACCGCAGATAAAAAATGACGAAAATGGGGAGCTTTTGATATGACAAATTATTTTTTCCCCCTCCCCCAGTCTGCCCCAAATAAACAGCCCGTCCTATAAGAGTTAGATAACATCATTTATTCAGTCTTTCGTATCAAATATTATTTGTCTGAACATAGGAAAAGTGCCGTCCTAACAGGACGGCACCCCTTCTTCTCTTTCACATAAAATAATCTTTTGAATTAACTCATATATATTATCATTTTCAATATTCTGGGGTAAATCTTTCAATAGATAATATCCTTCCGAACAAAGCAAATACTCTGCTATCAATACTTTACAGTTTTCTTCAACCTCCTTTATAAAAATTTTCTTCCTTTTCTCATCATCTCCTTGCTCTAACACATTCTTCTTTAACCATCCCATCGTCTCCACATATACAGACATTCTCTTATTCAATATTTCACTATATAAATAATGTAATCGTTCTCTACACCCCAATTTACTGTTCGCAAATTTTAACTCATATATCATTTTCATTTTCTGAATCAATAAACAGCGAGTATATATGCCCTTTACTTTCATAACTTCCAAAATGATTTTTTATATTATTTCATAATACTCCCTCTTGATATCCTCAAAACATATATCTTTCAAAATTGGTTTAAAAAAGAATAAAACATTATTGCAAGATTTAGTCCAAATAAATATTCACATAACCAAATTTCTTCTATTCTATTAATCGAAACATAATCTGAATCAAAAAGTGATTTCATTTTGTTGTAACTATATTTTTCAGTATTAATTTTTTTTACCTTTGTAAAAATTTGCCGAACTTCACGGGATAAATAATATAATCTTGAAACATTGGGAGCAAAATTTTGTATTCCTGTCACATCATAATATACTTTCCCTTCACTATTTTTTTCTCATTTATCTTTTCTCTAATCACAAAAGGTTTAAACTTATCTGGATTTCCTTTAAAATATTTTTTACATTCTTTTTCTTTTTCACGTATTTCAATTTTCTGCTCTGATGTCCACTCCTTTTCCGTCAACGCTATATAACTCTCCTTATTCTGTTTATATAGCAATGAATAATAAATATGTAAATATATATCTAAGTTTACTAATTTTGATGAAAAACTATGATCCAAAATATCAAAATACATGTCTCTCTCTGAATCTGCATACTCTATATTATCTACATTAAAAAGCAACTTCTGAATTTCAGCTTCACATTCTGGAAATGTAAATAACATTTCTTTCTCTGGTTCTTTACCTTCTACAAAACCATTATATAAACTTTGCTCTGTGGGTTCATAATTTATACCCACCCTGTATTTTGAATCTTCCGGAGACTTGTCATCCTCTGTTTTTTCATTTTTTACAGAATCAGATAACACATGATTCTCTGCATACTCATAATTCTCTGCATACTCAAGTGCCTTAAATGGGAATATTCTAATATATGGACAGAAGTTTGGTCTACAATCGCTCAATTCATTCTCTACAATACAATACCGTTCCATTTCATTAGCCTTCTTTCGTAAATAGAAAATACTCCACTTTAAAAAAATCATCTATCACCTATCAATTATAACGGTTATTTTTAATGCTTATCCACACTAATTTTTTTTATAAGAGGATTTTCCCAAAATATAATTCATTGATCTAACTCCTTAAACCTCTGTCAATATAACCGACTATACTACCAGATTCAAATTTCCAGCCTGATTCATAAATTCTCTGAGGTCATCAATATATTTATACGGCGCATACTCTGAATATATTTCGGGGTTATCTAGTGTAGTGTCTGCATTATATCTGGTGAAACTCCGCAGAATAAATTTTCATCAGCAAGGCGGAGAAGGGAGGCGATGCGGTGGCTGTTGTCACAAGGAGGGACCCGCTTGCGGGAGGATTCCTTATGACCTAATCGTTGACCGCCGACAACGTAGCCTGATGGAAATTTAGGCAAGGAGGTTTGCCTGAATATAATGCAGACACTACACTAGTATCACAATCTGCACATCTTTGCCCCTAAGGGCTTCCAATGTATTCGGGACATTTCTTGCTTCATTCATATTTTTACATTTATATGCAATACATCCTTCTTCATCAAACTTTTTTGCCAATATATAGAATGGATTATCAACTCTTATCACTTCATTCACTCTCCCTTATAATCTATCCTTTTCACATTGAATTGCTTCTTCCATTACGATAATGCCGAGTCTATATTTCTAATGCAACTGATTCTAATTATATCTTAGATTATCATAAACTCTGGAAAAATAGAAGGGTATAAAACTAAAATATCCATCCCAAAACCTCTACCTTTAGGGACTAGTCAATCCAGTCTCGGATTGACCTCCCTAAAAGTCCATTTCTATTTTGGGAACATATCCCTGTCATTCTGCACCTTTTGGAACGGCACATCCTTCATACTGGTTCACCAGCCGATAAAAACTGGTTTTTGCCATCCGAAGCATTTTCATGGCAGATTTCGCGCTAATCTGCCCCGCTCTCCATCTGGCATAGACCTCCGGGAACTCCTCCGGCACCTGCAGTCTTGGCCTTCCAAGATGTTTCCCCTTCTTCTGCGCCGCCTCGATTCCCTCACGCTGTCTCTTTTTAATCAGAAGCCTTTCCTGCTCTGCCATAGACGCAAGCACTTCGATAAGTATATGATTTATCATCTCCACAATCCACTCTTGCCCTTCCGGCACTTCCACCAGTGATGTGGGCAAATCCAAAACCTTTAACCGTATCCCATGGTCTTGGAACCACTGTAATTCTTTCCGTATATCCGCCTTGCTTCTGCTTAGGCGGTCTAAAGATGTAATGATAAGCGTATCTCCTGCACGTAATCCCAATGTCCCTTTCAACGCCTGATATGCCGAACGTTCCAAGTCCCTTCCGCTTGCCTTGTCCATCAAGATATTCTCCGGTAAAACAAACTGCTTCAAACGGTCAATCTGACGATCAAGATTCTGTTCTTTTGAACTGACTCTGGCATATCCAAATACCCTCTGCATAACTTTCCCTTCCTATTCATTTAATAACTCTTAATCGTTCTGGCTTCTATCCTTCTATGCTGCAACCTCAACTCTATCTTCATCCTTATTATAATAATAAACTGAATCCGACAGGCATTCTTCCGGCTCTACCGTACCAGAACAATGATTGATTTCATAAACCATATTCCTTAAATTTTCTGCCGTAACCATCCCGTCTTCCTTTAGTATTAAAATTTCATGAACGGAACAGGGCAGGATATAAAAACTCCCGCCCTGCTCTTTCGCCAATCTCTGCAATAAATCCTTCCGCAAGATTGCCCTTGCCCCATACTTTTTGCATGTATTTGTAACGACATATACCTTCCCGATTCCTTCTATTTCCTTTCCTTCCATATCATTCCAAAACATCCCTGCATCCTCAGAATCCTTCATTTCCGTCAACATATTTTCTATAACAGCCCCCATCGTCTCTATCTGAAATACTTCTTCTTCCAGATTCTTCCTAGATGTTTCCCACAAACTCTTTACATCTACACCCCACAATTTCATACATTCCCTGCTGACTGGCTGCGTTGCCATCAATCCCCCTTCCTCTTTTATAAAAACATAAAATACGATTGCCAAGTCCAGATATTCCCTATAAGGCATCCGCTTCAAGGCTTGCTTGTTCCAGTTTTTATTGATCACCCGCATATGAAGCCTTCCCTTTGCAGATTCCCAGGTTTTCGGGATATGACACTCATCGACGAATGGAACCTCCTCACATGCCCGGATTACTTCTTTCACGCATTTTTCAAAGTCTCCCGTATCTTTATATCCTTCATACATATCCTCTGGATAAATCATCGCTTGTACTGCTGTCCCGATCAGCCGCACAATAACCGCATCTTTGTCCGTGTCATTCATCTTTTTCACCTTGTCATAATATACCTCTCCCCTTCCAAGGAAATACTCCTGCAAAGCCTCTATCAATCTCTCTTTAAACTGCATATACTCCATCTGTTTTTTCTCCATTCTTTTCACCTCATCATCTATGATCATTTCTGTAATCCCTAAGCTAACGCCTCACACATAATTTTTGCAAAGACACGGAACCCTGATACAAATCCCTGACGTTCCCCGATGGCACATGCCTGACACATCAGATTCGTAAATTCCTCATATGTAACCTTTTGTAAATCCACATCCCGGAATAGAGCAGACAATTCGTCACTTATCTCATGGTCGTTCCGCTCCATCTCTTTTGTTTCCGCAAATATTTTATTATAGATATCCCTAATCAACATAACTCACCCCCTTATTCTGTAAATACGGCGTTGTTATATTACCCATGTCAGCAGAAATTCTTGAACTTATCCAAACTCAGCTCCTGTCTCCCTATTTCTGCTGTCAGGCTATGCTGCTTCTTTGGTTTTCGATTTTTTCAGCCCGTTTAACGCCTTCGTATAAATCTCCAGCGTCATCTGTTCCAGCTTATGGATCTTATATCTGGCTAATACATTCTCAATCGGAACTCCTGTGCGTTTTAACTCCTGTTCTAAAATGGATTTCTGCATATCCGTAATCCTGTTTTCCTCTGGCTTCTGACCGGCTTTCTGCCGATTCCCCAATTCCTGTCCGGCTTTCTCCCTGCTTCCCGTCTCCCGGCTGGGCTCCTCCTTACAGTCCGCTTCTTGTCCTTCATCTGGCTTTCCTCCGGTATTCTGCTGGTTTCCTATATCTTGTCTGCCTTTCTGCCTCGGCTTTAATTCAAACACCTTGACGCCTTTTCCATTCACAATCACAAGGGCATTTATCTCCCGCTGTTCATTGTAAGAAATAGACTCCACCGAAAACCTGTCGCTGGTTGTAAACTTGTTGTCTTTCTTCTGAATCGTGGCATGTCCCGCCCCAATCCAGATAAACGGCGCAGTATACAATTCCCTTCCCACACCCCAGTTAAAGCAAGCCCGTTTAAAGGAATCCGAAGCCTGCCCTTTCTCCTTCTCCGAATAACTGGTAGTTCCTACGTCCTGCTTGGCAATCCACTGGCATTTCTCACTGTCCCAGATTTCCACGGTGCAGTATAGGTTCCCGTCTATGATCTGATGAGTCCGTTTCCATCCAAAGGGCGTAAACGTCTCGTCCAGAATCTTCTGGTCTACACGGGCGTCCTTGAATAAGAGAAGGCTCAAGCCCCTCTCATTGATGGTTGATACCCGGCATACAATCTCATCCGCCCTTAGTAAACGGACAAAGGCTTTCTCACAGCCTAACTTGTCAACTGCTTCTTCCTGCCCCATCTCATTCCCATACTCCTTCTTTCTGAGACTTGACGCTCTCTTTGCTAATTCTTCCTTAATATCTGACATTTCTTACCTCCACAACTGTAGCGTCTTCCCTATGGTATTCTGACATTCAAAAAGGAGAGGCATTTTCATCCTCTCCCTAACATGCTGTATTCAAAAAATGTTTACTTGCCACATTCTTCTAACCTAAGTATCTTCACAGGCTAACTCCTGCACATCTGCACAGTCTGCAATAAATTTTTATAGTCTCCATTCTTCCACCGCCACGCAGCGTATTTCTTTGAACTGCTTTAACTGCTTATCATTCGTCAAGAAGATATCACACCCTTGGATACATGCACTTGCAAGCTGTAATGCGTCCATCGCTTTAAAATATCCATACTCAGCCCTAATCATGGAAGCCTTTTTCGCAATTTCCATATTGACGGAATACAACGGGATATCACAATCCGACACAAATTCAAAAAAAGCCTCTGCCTTTTCATAGTTGTTATTCCTATATGGAAAGGTAAGATATTCCATACAAGTAATGACAGAGGTTGCCAGCCCTTTCCCATTCCCTAATATTTCTTCCAGAATACTTTTGGCTTTTTCTCCAAAATTCACATCATTATCGAGGAAATAAATGATTGGTGCTGTATCTAAAAATACTTTTCTATAACCTGTCATAATCCCGTAACTCCCTTACCGCTTCCTGTGCGTCTGACTGGAAAAGTTTTTCTCCCCTCCCCATGTATTTCTTTAAGTCAACCTGTTTCTTCTGCTGTTCAAACTGGAAATCAAGAATCGTTACAATCACGTCTTTTCCGTCATATTTTTTTATATCTTCATCTTTGATAACTACAGTATTGCCTTGTATCGTTCCCTTTACTGCCAACATGATTTTCACCTCTGCCTTTATAGTTCCGTTTATCGCTGTAATATGATTATAACCTATTTTTTATTCCTTGTATATTGCCTTTCTCGGTATTCTCTATATTCGTTTCCAAAATATTGACAGCTTTCTCCCCCTTACGCCACAAATAAACATTCCTGTCTGGCTGATTACGCCGCCTTCACCGTAAGCCTCCGGCTATGAATCGTTTTCTGGTACTCTGCATAGACCTCCGGCTTCTCTGCTTTCAGACGCTTCTCGTCAATCCTCTGGCTGTCTACCGCCTTCCATGATACCCGGTACTTCTCATTCTCCGCTAATTCCGCCTCCCCAAGATACAGCTTCAATTCCTGCTCAATCCGCTTCTTCTCCGTCTCCATCTCTGCCATGATTTCCGCTAATTCCTGCCGTCGTTCTAATTTCTCATTGAAACCGTTTAACGGGATAGTCTTATCTATGGATCTCTTGAAGTATTCCGCAATCACGCTGTCTGCCAGTTTAGAACCATCAGGACTGGGTAATACGCGCTTCAATACATGGTTCTCCCAAAAGTCCTTCTCAATCTTTACCAAATCGGCAAGCATTTTTTCATCCCTCTCCAAACGGTAAAACTTAAAATCCCTTCCATATATCAGGACGGCGATATACCAAGCCTTAGTATTGCAGACGGACATATAGTGAAAGCACTGAATCTGGTAAGACAGCGGAATCCTGCCGTCCTTCCATTTATCCGCCATATACGGGCTTGCCGTCTTACATTCCAGCCCTGCGTTCTCCCCAACCACCATCCGGTCTACATCCGCAAGCATAAAGGGATTTTCTTCATCGTAAAACATTGCGTTGGCTCTGCGTACCTTCTTTCCCGTTGCCTCTGTGAATCTCCTTGCTACATAATCTTCAAACTCCCTTCCCTGCCTCATTGCCTCATTGTCGATTTCTTCGGTTTCATTCGTGGTCTTATCCTGATACACCTGGAGGGCTGTGCGGTAGGGGTTGAACCCGCATACCGCCCCTGCGTCAGAACCTCCAATCCCCTGTTTCCGGTACTTTAACCATTCCGTTTTCTCCATATTCAATGTGGATACTAATTTCTTCATACGATGTTCTCCTCCTTCATATCCCTGTAATCCCTTCTGAGTTTTGCCAGTTCCTTATCTAAACAATACTGGATGTCTGCGGTATAGGAATCCTCATATCCCAGCCATTCCCGATAAAGGAAGGTCAGGATGTTGGGAAACATCACCGCCGCCTCCAAAGTTTCGGTTGATAACCTGCTACTCATTTCTACCAGAAGTTCATAAATGCTGATGATACTGTCTATCTGGTAAGCCGCCTCATAAATGGCTTCCTTTTCCCCCTGCAGAACCTCATACCGGAAGATTGTCAACTCCCCGCTAATCTTCCGGCAGAAGGCTTGTTCCAACTGTTTCCTATACATATACCTGCTTTCTCTGCCTTTCCCAATCCTGTTACGCCGCACTAACCATCTGATATGCCTTGTCAATCATTGGATTTCCGTCTACGGTGCGGGAGAACAGGTTCTCCTTATAATTCGCCGTCCTGCGCAGCGGTTCCGCATGGGTAGCAAAATCAGATACCGCATTGACAAAGCGGTAGGCATTTTTCCCTACCTCCTGTAAATCCGGGGCGTCAAAATAGCGGATTTTCATATCCTCCCGTAAACGCTTCATGTTCTTCTCCTGCTGAGGCGTAGAACCATCCTCAACTGGCAGTAAAATCTCAATATACTCCATGACCTGTTTGTCTGTCAGCTTCTTCATACGGAGCGCTTCAAACTCTTTACCCAGTTCGTCCATATATTTTTCTGCTAGGAAAAGGGTATCCTTTGCCTCCTGCATTTTCTCCCTGATATCCCCGGTGTGGATCATAGACCATGAACGTTTTGCACCTGCCAACGCTAGATTCAAGGTGTTCTGGCATACCACCCGAATCGGTGTCAGTGCGACCTTAATCGCACCGGAACCGTCGTGGGTATTAGAAAACAGCATATACGGGCTGATTCTCTCACCGGATATGATGTACTCATGGGGCATATGGGCAAGCAGCCATACCTTCCTGCCTCCCTGTAGGCTTCCGGCGGTCTCGTATTTCACGCCTTCCCCTAATAAACCGTCCGTAAATGCAAAGGCTTCGTCGTTCTGGATTACCCTGTAACGGTCTGTGACAACGCCGAGCACCTTGCGGTCAGAATCCCGCACATTCGCCTTGTAACCGTCAACCAGTTCTTCCATGGCTGTATAAATCGGTTCCTGCATAACACGCCAGTTAAGTCCTGCCAACTGCAATGCATCCTTGGAAGCAGGGGCTTCTAGCACCTTTGTCCCCAACCCATGCCATGGGGTTTCCCTTACATAAAACATACTCTCAACATTTGCTGCCATAATCGGAATCTCCTTTTCTCAATCAACCTTTGTTTTTTGTATTCTTTTCTACCTCTTGCCGGTTCTGGCGGTAGCTCAGTCCCATTAAATTTGATTGCCGCCAGTTTCCGGCAACTATCAGACAATACTTCTTAATTAATCTTCTTCCGCTATAATCTCTGCCAGCTTGACGCCACATCCGATAATAAATAAAGCAATCTCAATTCCTTTCATCCTTCTGCCTCCTTTCCCCAACACCGCAGAGCCATCCTAACGATTGCTCTGCCAATGTTCTTTACTATAATGATAATCTCCCAGAAATAACATTCCTCCTCTCTGGGCATAACAAATGGCAGGAAGGATCATTCCTCCTGCCGCTTCTATAAGTGGTTTCATGATAATAATATATAACTGAACTTTATTGCTTTTACTATACTTCTGAAAACTACCGCTGATAGAGAAAAGGTGTCCGATTTGGACACCTTTTTCATCTGTAATCTTTCACTTCTAAGATACGGGAACCTAAAAAACATCAAGAACTCAATTTCTGCCAAATCCGTATCCCTGTTGTAACCTTTTCCATCAATATGCTTTATACACATCCCCACGGCTATCAATATTTTCTATTGTAATAATCTTTACTCCAATCTATACGATACCCTGCAATCACCAACACGCAGACGATATAAATCATGTCCCTTTAATTTTTTGATATCTGTCCCGTCTGGCAGACGGTAAATAGCCCTGTATAATCGAATTCGCTTCGGTCTGTCCTGTTTATCAAGAAATTTTTGGGCAGCTTTCTCAAAAATAATTTTATAAATCGGCATATGTCAGCCCTTCCTTCTTTAAAAGTTCCTCAAAAGACACCGATGAACCATCATTATTTTTTTGCTTCCTCTATCATTTCTAAATCCCATTCATCCAGCTCAATTTCTTCTACAGGCAAACCTTTTATTTTCATTAGCATATTTACTACAAATATCATCTTGCTATCTGGTATTTCCTTTATTAACTGCATAGCCTTTTCTCTTTCACTCATTTATCACAGCCTACCCTTCCCAATCATAGTCCTTCTGATTCTGATACTCTAAAAGATTCAAATCTTCCTAAAATATTTTATTGGCTTTATTATACTATGATTCTCCCTCAAACACAAATATTTCTAAAATATTACAAAAAAACAGCAGAAGAAGCATTCCCCTGCCGTTCTTTATCGTAACTCTAAGTGATTTGATATTTCATAGATTCTTACTAGCCCCTGTAAAATTTCTTCCTGCCAAGGATTCCGCATACGCCTAACGCAATCATCCCAAGTACCATCCAGTATACGATATTCGTCTCGTCTCCTGTTTTCGCACTCTTTTTCGGACTTACGACCTGTTCTTTCTTCTGTGTCGGTGAAATCTCTGCCGGAACATCTGACTGGGACATCTCTTTATCTGACATCACAATCACATAATCGGAGGCATGAGAAAATTCCAGACTTACATTTCCATCCGGATTAATCTTTCCGGCATTAATAAATACCATCTTTCCGGCACTGTCATGGTAATATAGATTACCGAACTGCCCCGAATGTTCACTTCCCACGTTCACGGTCAATGAAGCTTTAAATCCGAAATCTCCCTCATGCGCTAAGGAAAGCTGTCTGATTGGATTATCTCCTGCAAGCGCCTGTAAGGTCTTACTTGGGATATTCTTGGTATCCAATATTACTTGAAGATTAATATCCTTCAAATTACCAGCCTTAATATCCTTGCCATTAATCGTCCAGGTATATCCGCCCATATTTAACAGAATATCTACATCCTTTCCTTTGGCGGCTTCCAGTATCTCCTTTGAAATCACGGTCGCACCATCCATATCTATACTGACAGAGCCGCCGGATTCTGTTGATTTAATAATCTTTATAGTATTATCAATCGTCTCTTGTGGAAGGGTTACTCCCGGTGCCGGAATTGACGGATTATCTGGCTGACTCGGATTATCTGGTTGACTTGGCGGCGTCGGCTTATCTGGTTCCTCGGAAGCATCCGTTCCATATCCATAGAATGTTATATTTTTTTCTACTGTAAATGTATCACCCGGCTGATACTCGCTATAAGGCCATAAGACCTTTTCATAACCATCGAAGGATTCCCTGAATGTAACTTTCTCACCTTTCTCTACTACCTGGCAAATGACTGCTTCCAAATCGTAGTCGCTGTTCCATTCAACTTGTCCGCTTACAAAGATGGGGTCAATCAGGTAGCGCACGATACAATTTTCGCAGATTGCTTCCATTATAATAGCTTGTCCATGCTTTACAGTTTCATCGTCTTTAATGCCGCTAATGTCCCATTCTTTGAATCTTAATCCCTCATAAAATTCTGGTATTTCCCATGCTTTTATGGCTTTTATTGCCTCGCTGCCCTTAGTGCCTTCATCCAGAATTAAGGCTTTCGTTGGTAAGGAACATCCATTTTCGTCATATCCATAACGAATGACAGGGATTGTTGCTTTGCCAGAAAACTTTACTGAAAGATAAATAGTTTTTAACCCAGAAGCAATGTCAAAATTATCACCTCCCGTAACTTCCCATTTTTCAAATTCATATTCCTTTGTGATATCTTCTGGTATATAAGCTTTCGCTTTTTTTAATACAGACGTATATGTTTCTTCTTTTTCAAAAGCTAAGGGCAATTTTTTACTACACAGATTTCCTTTGGTATCAACATAAGTATATTCTACCCTCACACAGTTTTTATTATAAACAGCGTTTATAGTAATAGAATTATCATAAAAAACACTCTCATCTGTACAGCTATCGGGCTGTTCCATCTCCCACTTCTGGAACACCAATTCTGGATAAGATTTTTCTGGTGCATTTACATTTTCAACAATTTTTCTTAACTGCCCATATGTTAGATCTTCAGGAACTTCCATTTTTTGTGACATATAGAGAGGCTTTCCATCCTCTGTTATATATATATAAGTTGCAGAAATAAGCCTTTTGTCATATTTTGCACGTATGACCATATTTCCTGAATTGCCCATAACCGGTGTATTTTCTGTTACAATATTCCTGCCATAATCCGTCCATCCAGTTTGAACAAATCCCTGATATTTTGAAACCATTTCTGGGAATATAACACCGATTTCCTTTAAGGTCTGACGCCGTTCCACTTTTTCTTTATGAAATTCCTGAATCGTTTCCCAGACACCATTTTCATTAAGTGCTGTAAAACTGATATTTACATCATATGTAGGATTTGTGAACGTTTCACCGTTCTTCACATTGATATAATAAGGATAATTTGCACCATCCGTAAATACAGTGTCATCCGCGCTATTAAGTTCCGTATCATAAATATCTATTTCACCTATATACCATTCGCAAGGATATATATCTTCTGTAATTTCAAATACTCCCTGATAAACCCCCTTACTTTCATCGTAAGACAAGGAAACACTCTTTGAATCAGCAATATTGGCCCCTGCACAAAACCTTACATAGCCATTTCCATTCAATTTACCTTCATCAACTGTCGCACCTATTGTAATATTAACACTGTCCCCTGCTGAAAGGAATTCTCCATTTTTATCCAATGAGACAGATGTGATTGTTGGTTTTACTATAGAAGGTACTGTTTTCTTAACCCTATATAAAAATTCTCCTATACCAGCTATATCCAGACTTTCTGCCTTCCCTAATGCACCCTTTTTTATATAAATGCCTTCCAAAGTCCATGGACCATCGGTATAATAAGTTCCGACCTCACCCTTGTATTCAATTTTTTTTCGATTTTCTGGATTAAGAGGGGATATATTCAGATAAAAATCTCTGGGACTTCCCATTGTTCCATTGTCTAACTTAAAACGTGCGTAAACAGAATAGCCCTCTTTTATATCTTCTTCCGTTTCTAACACCATCTCTAATACATCTTTTTCGTTAAGAGTCTGTCCATTTTGCTTTAGTTCAAACTTCTTAATATGGATTTCTTCTGATGCCTGCGGTTCTACGGATACCCAATATTTATATTCCCCATTTTCGTAACAAGAGTATTCTGTATAATTACCTGCCAAATCAGTTGCCTTAATGGAAAATACAGTTACCTTTTCTGTATCCGCACCTGCAAGATTATACTCACATACATAACATCCCTTTTCTACATCAAAGGTAGGATTCATATATGCAGTACCTCCATCAGCAGAAATCTTTGCCTCTACACTCAATTTCCCTTCTTCTGTCTCCGTATCATATGCATACACATAAAGCCGGATGGTTTCATCTGCCTTTACAGTTGTACTCTGCTGCGGAAATTCAACCTTTTCAATGACGGGTTTCGTTATATCATACTGCCTATTACCTGCCTTTTCTGTTTCTATTGCTTCTTCTGACTCTTGTGTCACTTTTTCTTCATCTAAATCCTGATTAGTCTCTGTAGTGTCGCCAGCTTCCGTCTTTTTGTCATCCCCCACTGGTTCTTCTGCATAGATAGAAACAGGATTTGCCATTGTAACCAACATAGCTATCAACAGCGTAAAAGTCAGAATTCCTTTTATTAACTTCCTTCTCATTCGTTATCTACTCCTTCAAAATAAATTCTTTGACATTCTCCACAATTTACTTAACAAAATTCAACATTTATCAGCATCTTGTTAGCCCCTGTAAAATTTCTTCCTTCCCAAAGAACCACATACACCTAATGCAATCACACTAATCACCATCCAGAATACGATATCTGTCTCGTCGCCCGTCTTAACACTTCCTGCACCCGTCGTCTTAGGCTTGTTATCAGTAGATACCGGTTTCGGATTAACCGCCGGCGGATTGGCCGTACCCGGCGTCTGTCCCGGCTTCTCATTGGTGGAATCCTTCTCCTCGCTTACCGCAACTGCAAAGGTCGAGAATTTATTTACAGTAATTGAAACTGTTCCATCTGCTTTTACGGTCAGCCCGTCATGCTCAATTACCTGCCCGTTATGTAACTGGAAAATAACCGCTTTACGTCCTGCATAATCTTTTCCAGCCTGTAATGTCAAAGTTACGCTGCCAAAATTTTCTGTAATCTCTGCAATCTCATTTCCCTCTGAAAATAATTTTAACAGAATCTCATATGTGGCTGTTACTTTAAGTCCTTTGGAATCTGCCTCCCCTGCCAGCTTGTCAGCGTCTCCTTTTGATGGCGTTTCCTGCGATACGACAATCTCTGCCTTGTCCGGGCTTACATTGTTGTCTTTGCAAATGCTGTCTATATCCATGCCGCTTGTATCAACAGATACTTCTTCCTTTGTCTGGTCGTTCACGCCTGAAAGATTAACTGTAACCTCCATCAGCGTCGTTTCCGCCGGCGTTTTAGTATCAAACTTGTAGACCAGTTTCTTTGGAACCTCGCTGCCTCGGAATGTTACCAGTCCATCCTTTGACATTTGCACCCCTTCTGTAATAAGTGTTACACTGTCCAAATAATCCTTGCCTACAATAGACGCCATATCTAATGTCCATACTCCATTTTTTTTAGAAACACTTTTTGAAAAAGCCTGTGGAGTTACATATGCCCCTGCTAATTCTCCATGACTTGCAACACCCCCACCTTTTTTCTCATCATCCCGCATTGCCATTTTTATTTCATTCGCTAAATCCAGATAAGCTAATTGATTATTCTCACAATCCAGATATTTCAGCTGAGAATTGGTCTGCAAATTTCTAAGTTGATTATCGGCACACCACAAAGCATACAAAGCTGTATTTCTAATATCTAAACTAACCAACTGATTTCCTGCGCAATCCAGTTCAATAAGTTCTTTATTATTATCTAAGTTTAGATTTGTAAGCCTACACTCACCACAATCTAAAAGCTCCAAACTTGTAAGATTACTTACATCCAACTTTGTTAATGGATTTTTTCCACAAACCAAAAATGTCAACTTCCTATTATTGCTTACATCTAATGAAGTCAACTGGTTTCCCCAAGCCTGTAATGTATGGAGTTCTAAATTCTTGCTTACATCTAAACTTGTTAATTGATTCTTGCTACATACCAAACGGCTTAATTCCAAATTTTTACTCATATCCAGACTTGTCAGTTCACAGTCAAAGCAAAAAAAGTCTTTCAGCTTGGTGAAATATCCGATTCCATTCACATCACTAAAAACTTTTCCATTTGTAGAACTTAGAGAAATTTCTTCAACCGCTATAATTTCCTCCTGACTTAAACTGCCGTTTCTATCCGTATCAAATTCATCTTTGATATATTCCCTAAAATTTGCATCCGGGAAATGAGCTTCATCAATCGGAAGTTCCTGCCCTGCCGTCTCCTCTCCGTCCGCAGCAGGATTCGGCTTTTCCGTATCATTCTCTTTGACTTCTTTCAAGGTGTCCTCTGCTATAACGGTATCATTCTTTGACGCCTTTGCAGAATCATCCGAAACTATGCGTTCTTTTTCTTCCGTTTCCTTATCTTCACCCTCTCCATCAATCTGTGATATCTCCGTCCCATCTCCTGACGGTTCCTCTGCCATTGCTACCACACTACACGATAAGGCAAGCGTCATTGCCATCAGTGCGGCTACCAATTTCCTTTTCATTCGTTATCTACTCCTTTTCGTTTTCATCACGATACATTCTTTCCCTGTAGTTACTTCCTGCACTACTTCCCTTTTCCCTTTAGTTCCTCCCCTCCTTTCCACTTTTTCACATCTCCCCTTCCACTTGACTGTCATTTTTTACATATTTTGACATCTTACATTGTCCATTATATCAATACTTTAGTATTTTGTAAATATACTTTCTTTAGAGTAGCCTATGAAAAAGGAGTTTTCTTATGTTTGGTGATATGATTAAAAATTTACGGCAATCCCGCAGCCTCAACCAAGTCCAGCTTGCGGATTCGCTCAACGTCTCAAAACAGACGGTTTCCAACTGGGAGAATAATAACATTCTCCCTTCCATAGAAATGCTAGTCAAGATTTCACAGTTCTTTTCCGTAAGTACCGACTACCTGCTGGAACTGGACAGCCGGAGTTACATTGAAGTAACCGGCCTTACCGATGTACAGTTAGCCCATGTCCGCCAGATTATTGACGATATCAAGGGGATATAAGCGGTTATTTTTCCGCACGCCCATTTTCCAACACTTCTATGGCATACTCATATCCCCTCATAAACGCTTTATCCTGAGCTTTGGTTACTATTTCAGCCAATGCCCTTTGGATTGCCCGCTGTTCCTTTACTGGGAAGGGCTGCGTCACCCTTACGATTTCCTGATATATATCATGTTCTAAATTTCCTACCCATTCTTCCTGTTCCTTCACACCTATCTCCTCCTCATACCAAAAGCTCTTTTATGTTATATTACTAAAACACATTATAAACTAATTTACAGCATATCCGACATATGCTGACAAAATCGATATTTTTTTAAATAACGTGATAAAATTCGACATAAAAGACTTATACCTCTTTCCCCTATGCCAGCAAGCCCTCTGTCTGAAAACTAAAAAAACCTTCCCCCACAATGATATGGTCCATCAACGGTATCCCAAGGATTTTTCCCGCCTTTTCTATCCTTTTCGTCGTCGCCATATCTTCCTCACTCGGCACGCACCTTCCCGACGTATGGTTATGCACCATCACAATCCCTGCCGCATTTGCCAGAACCGCATGTTTGAAGATTTCCCTTGGCTCTGCTAATGTCGCATTTACCGTCCCGATGGACACCACCTCGATTGCCGCCAGCTTCCCTGCGTTATCCATGGACAGCACCAGCAGATACTCCCTGTCTGCACCCGCCAGAAACTTCCTTGTAAATGCCGCAACTTTTTCCGGTCCGTCAATTTCTTCCATCGCATACGGAAGCTCACTTTCCCGAACCATCCTTACCCGTACAAACGGCACGTAATTTTTCACTTCTGGTTTTCCCACTATCCAATCCCCCTGACCTCCATATATTCTTCTAACGTAAAACTTCTTTCTCCGCTATAGTTCCAGTCCTCTCTTTCGAGAAAACATCGTCCCTCCTTCTCCACCTGTTCCAGACTTTCCTGAATCAATAAGGTTCCATAAAAATTAACTAAGATTCCTTTTGCAATCTCTACTGGATTTCCCTGACATTCATCATCATGCCTGACCTCATAACAGGAAAACCCTTTCGGTACGGAATCCCTTAATACTCTCAGTTCTGTAAAAATTGCCTCCTTCTCCAATACTGTGACCTGTTCATAACGAAGTTCATTTGCTTGATACCTCATTCTCTTTCCTCCTGTCTCACACAATTCCATCTAAATCAACGCCAATGCCCGGAATCTTCTTCTCATCCTTATCAGCCTTGCGGAAACTCCCCGCATGGTAATGTTGCAATGCTCTGCAATTTCCCTGTAAGTATATCCTGCCGCCCTCATGCAGACAACCTCCTTCTCTTTCACCGTCATATGGGACATCAACTGCTGTAACTGCACCCGATCTTCCAATTCACTCGCAACACAATTTACCTGCTCTAAAACCTGCTCTCTTGAAAACACACAGTCATAATCTTCAAGGTATGTCCCCATAGGGGCATTTCGTTTCGGACAGTTCCGGTAAATATATTCTTTTATCATGCTGTATCTCATTTTCCTCCACGCAATGGATGAAAACGGATACTTTGATAACTCCGGTTTTTCCAAAAACTCCTGAACCGCTTTTAGATATCCAAAGATTACCACGTCATAAAATTCAGCCCGTTCCAAATGATTCTTCCATAGAAACCGTTCCACCAGCATATGGTTCTGTTCTGCAAATATCTTCTGTTCCTCTGTCAATATGCGCATATTTTTCATCTGTATTTTCTTCTCCCTTCCCAAGCAGCAAAAAAACCGGGACATTTCTGCCCCGGCTTTGCTATTTCTTAATCTCATTATCTGTTTCTTCCTTATTTAAAAAGTGTCCGAATCGGACACCCATACTATGTATCTTCTCATAATTTCCAACACTGGCCCTATTCTGCCGAAACACCGCACGTTAATTATGTCCCTATTATAGTTTCCAGCACACTATCCGGCATACATCCCTGCGTAAATTACTCACCGCCCTGACACCGTATCATTATATCGTGAAGTAAATATAAATCCCCCTCGCTTACACAATCCGCCCGGTTCATAATCACCCTTGTAAGAAATACCGCCCACTCAACATCTGTCCACGCTTCTTTCGAGGTGTCCGATTCGGACACCTTTTGCATTGCCTCCGTAACTGTTTGCGGAATGACCGTCAGGCTTACCCTTTTCCTGCCCCACTCCCGCAGTATCTCTTGATGGCGGTTTAATTTCTTGAACCGCCTTATATTTCCTCCTCCTACAGCCTGTTCCGTTTCCTTTGTCTCCCTTTTACTTACCGAACCATCCTCTGGACTTTGTTTCTCATCCTGCGGCAGAGATTTCATATCCTGCTTTTCCACCACCGAAAATCCTCTATCTTTCCCTTCCCGTTTCTTCATCGCCCTCTCCGTTACCTCCTTCGCCTTAATACCGCCTCTTTCTGACGCCTGCCTTGCAATCTCCCTCTGTTCATCCTGCGGCAGTTTTGCCGCCTCATATGCGGCAGAAATCCCTATATTTCCCTTCTTAAATTCCTCGTCAATCTCCGAAGCCGCATGGTTGCTGATACATTCCATCCTAGCAATATTTGTACTGCTCTCATTCATCAGTTCCGCCACCACATCCCTAAGCTTTCCGGGTATCTTCAATCCATCTTCCTTCTTCGCCCGTATCAGAGCCTCCTTGAGCCGTTTCGCCTGCTGGCTTTTCTCCCATCCGGTGAGTTCCCTGTTGTACGCATTTCCCATCAGAAGGGACAGTTCCCGCATTGCAGGAGTCATATCTTTGTAAGGATAACGCACCTTCTCGTATTCCCGATACCCCCGTTCAAGGTTCTTGATATTCGCAAGGTTTCGCCTGTGCCCGCTCACGATACAAAACTCCCCATTCACTCTCGCCAAGACCGTCGGCTGCTGCTGTCCCACCGCAAGGAAGCTGTCTGCAAGTTCTTCTATATTTTCCTGCGAATAAAAATTACTCTCCGAAGGCTTCACGTCCTTGGGGTTCAGCCATATCTCCTTGTACGCATTCACTGTCCCTGACTCGGACTCCTTTTTCTTAATGTCTATCAAATCGTTAATTCCAAATTTCGCCATACCCCATCATCTCCCTATTCCCGTATAACTGGTCACGAAATGCTTATAATCCTGCGCCGCACCACAGCATGGACTGTACTCGTAGATTGGTTTCTTCACAAAAGAATTTTCTACCACCTTCGCAGAATACCGAATCCTCCCAAGAACCTTATACTGCCTGTAATGCTTGCTTTCTGCATTGTCCCATTCCTGCCTAAGCCATTCTAAGCCTGCCGCTTCCCCGTCCGTATTCTGGTAAATCGTTATCAGCACACCTTTTAATTCCAAAGACGGATTCAGAGCCTTTGCGTCCTCAATCTGCCCTGCCACAATATCCAAACCCTCCAACGCATTTTCATCAATCTTCACGGGAACAATGACTTCATCCGTAACCACAAGGGCATTGACCACATTGATTCCGATATCCGGTGGATTGTCTATAATACAGTAATCATAGCTTTCACAAATGCTGTCTCCTGTCTGATTGTTGATACCGGCTTTTAGAAATCTCCGGTATCTCTCCGTCATGTCAGCCCCTCCCTCTTTCACCAGATTCCAAGCTGCGCCAAACAATGATAGATTCGCCGTGATAATATCTATCCCTTCATAATCTGTCGCCTGTATCAATTCCTCCGAATTCTGCCAATCACCGCTTAGTATCCTTGCGACAGGTGCGGTCTGCTCTGCCTCATACCGGGCAAATGCCTTACTCAGATTCCCCTGCTTGTCGTTATCCCACAATAATACCCGGTTGCCCCTGCGCCACAATTCATAAGCCATATTTAACGAAGTGAAACTTTTCGCAACCCCTCCCTTTAAATTTAGCAAACTAATTGTTTTCATACCATTCCTCACCATCCTTGATTTATATTTAATAAATTGTTCCATTTGTATTTTTAGACAAATCTGCACATAAAAACGCTACCAGACTTACTCCGATAGCGTTAAAATAAATATAAACTATATACCAAACATTCTTCTTGTACTTTCTACTTCTTCCACAGTACAGCCAAGATTTTCAGCAATCTGCTTATTTGTTAAATCCGGGTTCTTCTTAACCATCCGGAAAACATCTGCCGATAAAATAATTCCTTCCCGTTTTCCTTCTTGCCTTGCTTCCTGCTGTTTCACTTGGATATCTTCCTCATAACTATACTCCGCAATCAACATATTCTCCACCTCACTTCCCTTTCGCTTCAAATAATCTGACAGTATTCCCTGTTCCATACATTCCCTGATTGCCTTTTTAATGGCGCTTTCTTCATCTGAATATTTTCTTACCGTACTGATAAACTGGCTGTATTCCTTTAGTATCCCGCATTTTCCCAGAAGATCATGCGCTTTATCCGAATTAATGTTGATCACCTTCACCTTTAGCTCTACTGAATTTTCTCCTGCCGGATTCATAAATGCGTCTGACAAAGATAATACCCTCTCTAACGGCTGTTCCTTCTTTCCATTATAAAATGTATAAAACTCCGGGGTTGGTATCTTCACCAATGTTGTCCTATAGCGCGCTTTACTATCGACCAACTGCTCATATGCCCTTCCCACATACTTCAAACAACGCAGACACATGTTCATATTCACAGTGCTTTGATGTTCCCCAAAGACAAGCACCTGCCTTTCCTTTATCTTTATACTACCATACTTCATTTGGGGTTTCAATTATCGGTTTCTAATCTCGTTACGCACATGTTTGTTTCTCCGCCTTCTTGAATTTACGGTTTCTGCATTTGAGATAATCTTTGGTCGATATGTAATTGCTGATTACAACTACCGGTTCCCCACATTCACAGCAGAGAAAATCCCCTTCTCCGGCCGCTATTAAATTTTTACAGAACTCGCAAATAGCCATCCTTTTCCTTTTACCCATGTCCTCTCCCTCCGTTTCTTGTCCCATATTTCCACTCCTCTTGCCTTGTAATCCTCATGACCGATTTCTTCATATATCTGTATAGCATGATACTATACATATCAGATTTTTCTGTAATGGAACATACCAAAAGTTGGAATGTTACTACTCTGGTACTTTTACAAGTATCATTAGAATAATATATAATTGAAATCCTATATTTTTACTGATTTTTGTATTATGATATGGCATAGACATATGGCATCGACTCTAAGAGATTTTAAAATGACGAAGAAGGAATATACTCACAATTTCTAAAAATATCTATTCTTCAATAGCTTATCTTCCCAATCCCTCTATCAAAGTTCCGCTAGAAATCCTATCGTAATATTTAATCCTTCATACTAAAAAATTGTGTCCGATTCGGACACCCTAAACCATACCCAAAGGGCATACCGTAATACATGCCCTTCGGGCTGGTGGACTTCGTCCATTAATGTATAGATAACCCTCATTCAGATTTACACCTTATCTTTTTCTCTGGTTTTGAAACCGCTTCTCCTTCCGTGTCGCATTGTCCCTTACCACTACTTGATGATACTTTTCCAGCATTTGGTCTTTCCTTTTCAAAGCCCTCTCCATACTGCCGCAGGAATATCCCCAGGGAAGCCTTTTCCCTTCATCATCTAACACATAAACATCCTCCCCTTCCCATGTAAAATCATCCAGGTTCCCATTGACGTAAGCACGTTCTTCCATCACAAAATCCGCCAGCAGTTCGGCCATCCTATACATGGCCTTATTATCTTCATATAACGTCTTGAATGTACCGAGGCCATGTTGGCATTTTTCTCTTTTGTTAAAATACTCAATCCATAAGTCCAAATAAATCCCCTCATTGCTTCCATAATTAAGATTGCTTCTCAACTCAAATTCATAAGTTCTGATTGGAACCGGGTTTCCATCCGCAAGGCTGTAATCCAGAATCTCCGGCAGCCTGCCCTTGTCTTTTAAAATATCAAGAATCTTACAGAATAATTCTTTCGTTGTCATAGGCTTTTCCATAATCTGAAATTCTCCCTCTCTATCTTTTCCGGCAGCACATAGACAAAAAGCCAGAACATTCTCTGCCCTAACTCTTTTTTCTAATATCATTCTCCTATTTCACATACATACTGCCGTCGTCAAAGACTCTGTAGGTAATCACATCCCCACCCATACTGCCTGTCACTTCCACAAATTCTGACGTCTCATAGCAATCCATGACATAATCCAGACTTTCTAATGCCCTATCCTGTACCTGATTCATCCTTTCTTTACTTCTCACTATCTTTTCTACCTCCAATACTAAATTTAAAATAGAATGATAAAGTTACTACGATAAGCACAAAATACTGGACATCCCAGTCCAGCCCTTTTATTGATATCATTAGAATAATATGCAATTAAAGTCCCCAACCATAACAATTACAATATGCCGCATAAAGCAAGGAATATCCCGTCAATCGAGATATTCCCAATCATTACAATTATGCATTACCCTACCTTCTCTTTAGTATCGGCTATTTCCCAAACCATTTACTTGAGATTTTCCTCTTTACAATAGGCTTTACATACTCTATGATATCTTCGATAGGATAATAAGCCTTGTATTCACCATTCGTATACGCAACTGTGTTAATCGCCATATGGATATGTATATTTTGCGTATCATCATGTACGGCAAACATGACCTGCCTGTCATATCCCCAATATGCCGCTATCTCATACCCCATTTCCATTACTTCATCAACCGTAAAGCCCAGGCTTTTTTCAAAGGATATAAAAATGTGGAATACCTGCTTTCCTTCTTCTTTATGGTATATCCGCTTTACAGCCAAAAACTGGTTTACCATATCTTCCACATACAGCGGAAATACTCCCATGCCTCCTACCTGTTCAGGCTTATCCAGCCTACAGATATAGTCAATTACCCTACTTACCGCATCTTCATTTTTATAATTACCTTTGGGAATCCCTATTTCAAATGCTGCCATACCAAGCGTGCCTCCTGATTCAAAAAATCTTTATCTTCTTGTGCAATATCATATTTATTAAGAATCTTGTTTAATGATGTCGAATAATTGCACAGTTGTACTAATAACTCTGTATTTTGAATATTATTTTCTAATTTTTTCCTGATATGCTCACTGATACTTATATGATTATTGTTTGCTTCACTGTTAAGTCTGTTGTACTCATCTTCTGTTAATCTGACTGTCACTTTTTTTCCCTTTGGTCCTGTCCCTCTGGCCATTGTTCTGTTTCCTCCTTCGTTATCTGACATCTTTGACCAGGTAACGGACTGTCAGACATTTTTGTCTGTTGTTGTCCGTTACCGTGGTAACCCTTTATTTAATTGTTATCTCTCTTATTCTTTTTTATTTCTGATTAAAATAATATTCCCATTCTTAAACTTTCCCTAACTACGTTGAACTTTCCCTGACTACAATGAAATATCGACTCTACACATCATCAATTCAAAACTATAAAAATAGTCCATTGGAACATCATAATAAAATATCTAATCAAGAAGGAGACTTTAACAATGACAGGTATCTTAAAACCATATTTCTCTACAGATAATGAAGCAGAACCGGCATTAATGACCGTTAATGAACTGGCAGAATATTTAGGCATAGGGAAGAACAGAGCCTATGAACTCTTGAATACCGGGGCTATCAAAGGTTTCCGGATTGGCTCAATCTGGAAAATAAGCAAGGTTGCCGTAGAGCAGTTTATTTATGAACAGTCTGGACTTATTTAATGACAAGGTATTAGTCAATAAAAATAATCTGACATACCTTTATATACCCAATCAAATTGAATCATGACCACCCGTCAAACGGGTGGTTTGCTCTGCGGCTATAAGCCGCTGTTACCGGCCAGCGCCTAAAGACGCTGGCTTTCACTTCGTTCAAGCCACTACGCCCTTGACTCGTCGCCGCCCTTCAAAGGGCGTTCGTAATACCGGCTACCCCTTGAAGGGGTCCTCGTATTCCTTCACGCTCAACTTGTCCTGCATAACGTCACTTTTCTCCTGATCCTGAATATACTTCTTTATTGTTGCCTCGTTCAGACCTACTGTGCTGACATAATATCCCTCCGCCCAGAAATGCCGGTTCCCGTATTTGTACTTCAGGTTTGCGTGTTTGTCAAATATCATCAGAGCACTTTTCCCTTTCAGATATCCCATAAAGCTTGACACGCTGTACTTGGGTGGTATACTTACCAGCATGTGGATATGGTCGGGCATCAGATGTCCTTCGATAATCTCCACTCCCTTATATCCGCAGAGCTGTTTTATAATGTCACGTATACTTTCTTTGTATTGATTATAAATCGCTTTTCGTCTATACTTGGGAGTAAAGACAATATGGTACTTGCACATCCATTTCGTATGTGCCATGCTATTCGTCTTGTTAGCCATAAAAATCACCTTTCCTTTCGTTATGTAGTAGCTTGAACAACTCTATCATAACGGAAAGGTGATTTTTGTGCTATAAGCACTTGCTACACCACCCGCATAGCAGGTGGTTTTTTGTTTCGCACGCCTCCGTTTTTCGGAACACGAAAAACTCCGCCGCACTCAACCGGCTAAAGCCGATAATCAAAAATCCTCAGAGACATACCGCCTCTGAGGATTCCTTTTACATAACTCTACATTTTTCTTCATATTTTTGTCTCTAAATGGTACACTTTTTATTATATTTATCTGCTAACTTTTCTGCTTTCTTCTGTGAAAATCGAGAATTCTTCATAAACATATATAAACATCCAATTCCCATCTTCATGCATAGACAAACTGATATTACTCCATATAAATCATATGGTAATACTTGATATATCTTACCTTTACCATTATATAAAGCCTTTACGTTCCATATTGTCATTCAAAACTCCTTTAACACATCTATATTTCTAAAATATATCATATTTCTTCCCTCCCAAATCGAACCTCGCAATCCTTCCGGAAAAATGATATCCCATAACAGTCAATCTTTCGATATCCTTCTGCACGCAGTTCTTCCATATATCTTTTGTCATATATTTGCTGCAATGCCTTTTCCGCATCCTTTTCCAAATCATCTATCGAATCCGAAACCTTCACTTCCACAATAAACGACCTTCCCCGTAGCGATGGGCTTTTCACCATAATGTCAGAACGCCCATTTCCGGTTTCACGGTTAGACTTCACCAGATAATTCTCGCTCTGGCTCAATATCCCTGTCAGAAAACCATGATAGAAGTTTTCTGCACTGTCATAAAAACTAATCGTCCGAATAAGCTGGCCGTTTAATATATCCGTCATCCTCTGGGCATTTCCCTCCTCCATTGCTCGGTACAAATCATGAAAATCCTCTTTCTTTATAGCGGCTTTCATCCAATTCAGAATCGTATTCTGATAAATCGTTTTTACTTCTATATTCGGTATACGCGCCCGTAAAAAGATAGAAGATTCTTTAAAATACTCACTCTCTTTTGTAAGATACCCTGTAAAATAAAGAAAATTCCATAAGTTCTCACCATTACTGTGCATATCCCCATAGGTAACTTCTTCATGAACCTGAATATCTAAAATGCCGCCAACTAAAAGTGTTTCTATCTGTCCTTTCGTTTCCCTGTCTGCCCTGGCTATCAAATCCTTTATAATGTCATTGGAACTGGTGTTAATCCAATATGGGTGCGGATATGCTTCTACATCTGAATATAAATCATATAAAAATTTAATCACACTCCAAGGGTTATAAACTTCCGTATCTCCAAACAAATACCCGTCATACCATTCTTTCATTGTCGAAAAACGACTTTCCACTTCATAGTAAGACATCATCTGAAGAACTTCTTGCTCTGTAAAGCCAAAATGCTCACTGTATTTTTTATCAAGCACCGATATAATATTGAGATGATTCAATCCGGTAAATATGCTCTCCTTTGAAATCCTCAGACACCCCGTAATAACCGCAAATTGTAGATACTGGTTCGTCTTTAGCGCCGCTTCAAACAATGAACGGATAAATCCAACCATCTTTTCATAAAAACCTCTAAAATATGCATTTTCTAAAGGCACATCATACTCATCAATTAAAATAACTGTATTCTTTCCTGTAATCTTATACATACATTGGCAGAAAAGCTGTAGCGAATTTCTTACAATTTTATCCTCTGCCTCTCCTTCCGCAATAGCGGTATACTGTTTATATTCTTTGAACGAAAGCATTTCTTTCTTGCTTTCTACAATACCTCTGTGCCGTTCAAATTCCATGCTGACTGCATTTTGTATCATGTAATAAGCAGTATCGTAATCTTCCTGCTTTGCTGACTTCAATGTCAGTTCAAGCACAGGATACAAACCCATATGATTTGTATAGTTTTCTCCTGCTTCTATAATCTTCATTCCCTGAAACAGACTTTTATTCTGCTCATTTCTTTTTTCATGCCCGGTATCTTCAAAAAAATATCGAAGCATACTTAGGTTCAATGTCTTTCCAAATCTTCTTGGACGCGTAAACAAATTTACTTTCCCCTTTAAGTCCAGTAATTCTTTTATAAACATTGTCTTATCTACATAGTAATATTCTGATTTTACTATATCTTCAAAATTTTCAACACCAACAGGTAATGCCTTCTTCATCACTATCGCCCCCATCTGATACTATTTTTCATATTATAACCTATCCCTTTACATTTCACAATCCGTTTCATTGAACAGCAACAAAGCCAGCTCTAAGAATACCTTCCGTATTCTCAGAGCTGGCTCATGATATCTATTTGATTCTCCATATCAACCGTTCTATTTTGTTACTACCGTATGTATGGTACTCTTACTTACTCCAAACGCCTTCGCTGTCTGCCTCACCGTTGCCTTATTCTCAATGATATAATATGCAATCTCTACTGCCCTTTCCTCGATATAATCCTTCATTTATGAACCCCTGCACTCATTGTTTTTACAATGTATGCAGAGGTACTTTTTCATATTCCTTTTTTCACTAAACCAGCTCAAACATCGATAACATATTAAAAAGCAACTTTCAAATTATACAACCATTAAAAGCGGTTTTATTTCTTCATCCAGAAGTTTTCTTAACTCCGCCATCATTTTTGTATAATATTTAAACTTTGGAAGTGCTTTTTCCTGAAATGATTTATAGCTTGTATAATCCACAGTCATTTTAATTGCGCTTTCGTTTGGAATTTCTCCGTTTTGATAATGTGTTGCCGCATACATCACATCATCCTTAGATGCATACCAGGTAATACAAAAATCAGAAATCACACGCTCGATGCAATCCTGTTTCATATTTTCCACAATATGAAGAATGGACTGTCCCCTGTATTTTGTATCATCCAATTCAATTTCTGCAATCAGATTCGACATAATATCTGCAACTTTTGGATTCTCTTTTCGCAAATCCCCTACATATTGTTTCACTTCATCCATTTTTTTCTGACGTTCTTTTGGCGTAACTTCTTCCATTTCATCATAAGGTGTAACGATATTCTGAATTAGGTGAATAATATACTCATAATCAATCTTTGTATTGCTGTATGCCATCAGCTCGTAGTCTTGATCAATTTCTATATCATCTCCGCCATCTTTCCCATCCAAACCATCAGGTTCCTCTCCCTTTGCATCTTTGATTTCCTGTACTACATTTTTATAATGTCCCACATAGTCATCATATTCTTCTTCAGAAACTCCATATTCTTCTAACATGCTGTCATCATATACAGTAAACGACTTTAACTGTGCAAACAAAGAGTCAAACTCCTGAAACATTTTTGCAAATATTTTCTTCTCATTCAAAGACAGGGTTGGAATTACTTCCGGTTTTTCAGCAGAGACGCGAAGTGCTGCAAGCGCTTTCCTGAAAGCGGGTTCCACTTCATTCCATTCTGCCATAAGCGCCTCTTTTGTTCCGCCGGCAGAATATAATTTAACTGCATTATCAACCGCTTCCTTAAAAAGAACTGGGGCCTGAAATGTAACGATTTGTCCATAGATTTTATTCTTATCAAAAATTCGATTTGTTCTTGAAAAGGCCTGAATCAGGTCATGGGGTCCCATCGGCTGTCTGTCCATAAAAATCGTAGACATACACGGAGCATCGAATCCTGTCAGTAAGCGATCTACCACAATCACTAAATCCAACTGTTCATTTCTGCTTTTATATTTGGAATCTTTTCTTGCAAGACGCTTATTTAAGTTTCCGTTATATCCCTGTATCTGAGACAATTCATATTTCGTGCCAAACATTCCATTATAGTCATCCAGAGAGTTTTGCATTTTCTCCTGATTAACCTGAGAACCTTCCTCATTTTCTGTTACAGAATAGGTAATTGCAAACTTCGGGAAATCCGGCAGGACCTGTTTGATTCGCTCATCAATTGTAAGAGATGTTTTTCCATTTTTTACCCTCGTCAATAATTCGTAATACTGCTGTGCTCTCTGAATCGAACTTGTGGTAAGCAATCCCTCGTAAGTCTGTCCTTTTCCATTTTGAAAACCAAGTTTGTGATAAGACTTATTCAAAATGATATCCAATACTTTTAACATATGTGTTTCGCTGTCATATACACTGCTGTCTGTTTCATCTTCTACATCTTTCGGTCCATTATGCTCTACCTGAAATCCCAGCACTGCCTTATCATGAATTGCATTTTGAATCGTATATTTGTGCAGACGTTCCCCATACAAATCTTCTGTCGTTCTTGGAAGGTCTCCCTTTTGCGGATATGGATTCTCTGCAAATCTTGGTGTACCCGTAAATCCATACCATAAAGACCGGTTAAAAAACCGCTCCAACTCTCTTTTTGTTCCCGGGCTAACCGCACGGTGGCACTCATCCACAACAAATGCAATTCTAAGATTCTTAATTTTTCGATATTCTGGTGTATCCTCTTTTAATTTCTTTGTGATTAGAATATGTAGTTTCTGAATGGTAGTTACAATCACCTGTCTGTCATCAGATTTTAATTTTTTCTTTAAATCATTTACATTATCCGTTTCATCTACATCTACCAAATCATTATTTGCATAAGCCTGAAATGCCATGGTCGTCTGTGTGTCCAAATCTTTGCGGTCTATCAGGAAAATCGCTTTGTCAATGGACGGAATATCCATCAGCAGATTTCTGGTTGCTTTATAAGATGTCAATGTTTTCCCAGAGCCTGTCGTATGCCATACGTATCCTGATTTTCCCTGTTTAGATGCTTCTCTAATTGCCTCGATTGCATGAATCTGATATGGGCGCAGCAATATTAAACGCTTTGCATCTTCGTCTAATACTGTATATCTCGAAATCATCTCATGTGCCTCTGGAATACGGAGTACACTCTTAGCAAAATCAAGATAATCCGAAACCGGATGATTCTCACGATCCAGCCATCCACTAATAAACTTGGAATTTAATTCTGTATCACCAGCGGCTGAAAAATATTTTGTGTCCACACCATTGCTGATTACAAACATCTGCACCGCTGAAAAAATTCCGGTAAATTTACCTTCTCCAATATATTTTTTAATCTGCCAGAACCCATCCATATATGAGTGCTGCTTATTTTTCAATTCTATATGAATCATTGGAAGACCATTGATCATCAATGTCACATCGAATCGTCTATCCCTTCTCGGAATTGCTTTGTCATCATCTGACTTCAATGTGCTATATTGATTGATTACTTCATAAACACTACTTCCGCCGGCAATATGTTCATGGTTCATTACTACAAGATGCAACCGCTCAGTATCACGCTGTACATGAACCTGAACCTTTCCATTTTCTCCAACCAGCCATTCCCCCGCTTTATAAAATGATGAAAACTGCAACTGGTTTTTTACCTGTTCAAATTCTGCATCAGATAAATTTTCTCCATTTAAACGTTCTTTATTATTTTGCTCCAAAATATATCTGAAATTTCCCCATAAATCTTCTTCTGTTTTCAAATCTTCTCTATATATCCATTGAGAATCTCCATAAACCAACTTCTCAATCAATTTTTGCTCTATTATCGCCTCTAATTCTGGCATAATATTTTCCTCCTTTGTTTCAATTAGTGAAATTTCATATGATATACTCCTATATCTCTGCCTGAATAATATGCCCAAAATTCATCTCGTCTTTGAAAAGATCATATATATATTCTGAACTTTCCAAATACAAACCTGTTTCCTTATCTTGCAACTTTTCAAATACTTCCGAATTATAAAATTTATTCATTGCTTCATCGTATTCAATATTCTGATCTGTGGCAAGCATATCAACAATATCCTGAACTATATATTCTATTATTTGGTCTTGTTTACTCATACTAATCATCCGCCTTTCGCAAAAGCCTAATACCCTTTTCCGTATGAAAAGAATATTGTGAAGATGTTTTCTTATATATCAAACCTTTCAGTAATGTCTCAAAATCAATAATTTCATTTTCATATTGACGAAATAGTAATGCCATATTATCATCTGCGACAGGACCGATAACAATATCGTATTTATTATCTTTGTTACACAGAATGTTCGTTTCATCTGTAAATGTTCTATTCCTATTATTCATTACAAATTTTGCCCATTCTTCTGTTGTTTGTATTCCAAAATCCTTAATTTTAATATCTGACATTTTTCTGAAGTCATCTTGTATTTCAAAAGTATTTACGACTGGAGAACCTCCATAAATTCTAGACACTCTTTTCGCCATCTGTTTTGCTTGTTCTTCTATATCTGTTAAATAAAAGGCCTTTCCAAAATCTTTATAAGGTCTACACATTGCTAAATTAATACTTTCTATCACAACATTACTTCCATGGTATAATCTCATAGCACACCTCCGTTTTTACGGCATAACATTTCCAAATCTTCCACTATTGTTCCAAAATCTAATGTGTGCTCCACTTCATAATTTTCTTTTATAAAAGCAATGCCTTTAAATTGAAAAAGATAACGGAATGATTCTTGTATACTGAGATTATGCTGTTGAGCAAATTCATTTACACATGCAACGGTAAATCCAATCTTTTTTCTCTGTTCACTCATTCAAAACCTCCCGCTTTTCTATTCTTTTTACTATTCGCATCCATTTAACATATACCGAAACACATCGTAAGCCATACCATTTTTTATATCATCACTCTGCGTATAATTTATTCTTTTGCCAGTCTGATTCTTCTTCAAAATCTTGTCGATTATTTAAACAAACATATTTTGCAACATATATTTCTTGATTTTCACTAATTCATCACACTTACGCTGGTGAAGGGTGATGAGGTAGTCGAGGTTTGTTAAATAATCTGAAATTTTCTTTTGTTCACCCATACTTGAAATACAAATAACCTCATCATGAACATCATTTCGATTGAGAGTAGGTACCCCACTCCCAGTGCTAAAGCGCGACAAATCCAAACACTGATACATATAATAGATAAACTTTTGATTGTTACCATTAAAGTCTGTAACCCACAATGTTGTATTGTGAGGCCAGTAGTCATCCTCTATATAGTGTAATTTCCCAATCGTACCAGAACGCCCAGTTACAATTCCCGGTCCTTTCACTTTATATTGTGAATGATATCCACCAATACCATTTGACATTACAACCGGATAAACGCCTTCTTCCATCTGGCTTGTCGGAAGATCAAATCCTCTTTGCAAGGGAGCAATGTTTTTAACCTTACGCTGTTCCCAATCTTCTGTAAATCCTTCAAAGCGAATTTCTGGAACTTTCATCCCATTTTGTGGAAACATTTTTTGAAGCATATATTTTTTTAATTTTTTAGCCTCATCATACTTACGCTGGTGAAGGGTGATAAGGTGGTCGAGGACGGAGAAGAACCGCGCAATAGCCATTTGCTCCTCATATTTTGGAAAGCTCACAATACCTTTGAGCGCATTTTCGGCCGACACCTTCATGTCGTTTTTTGCACCTTTGTTCACCAGAGGATGGAGGTAATTATTTACTCTGGCATTTTGTTCAAAATAGCACTGGATGAAGTCAGAAAACACATTAGCCTTTCCGTGATAAACCGCATATAAAGTAGAAACAATACCTGGTTTCCCTTTGTTTGTCTTGATAATTCCATAGGGATTTGTTTTGAGAGGCGACTTGGTATAAACTACATCGCCAGTTCCAACGACCCCATAATTTAATACAGAAGCTCCGGCGAAAGACCGCCCCTGAAATTCAATCTGATTCACAATACCTAATTCGCCGGAAACAGACAAAACATCGTCTCGTGTAAACGTACCATCAAAGTTCTTTTCACCAGAGACTTCCAGGAACTCCCCCAGCTTACACTGTTCCCAATCTTCTGTAAACCCTTTAAAGCGAATTTTGGGTTTTCCCATATTTATCACCCCTCAATCATTTCAACAAGACGGTTTATGGATAACATAATATCCTGATCAGAAGATGTTAAATCCTTTAAGCAAGATAACACTTCATTCTGTGCCTTTTTTATCTCATCATCCGTCTGTTTCATTTCTGTCAAAAGTTCATTTAAATTAATCTCTTCTTCTTTTTCAAAATTATCCACATATCTTGGAATATTAAGGTTGAAATCGTTCTTCTCAATATCTTCAAAGCTGGCAAGATAAGACTCTTTGTCTATTGTTTCTCGTTTGTGATACAAATCTACAATGGCATCTATATGCTCGTCCGTCATTGTATTTTGTTTTTTACCCTTTTTAAATTTTTTTGAAGCGTCTATAAACAAGACATCTCTTCCATCTCTGTGTTTCTTTAAAACAACGATACAAGTTGGAATTGATGTATTATAAAATAAATTTGCCGGTAATCCAATTATTGCATAAATATTTCCAGAACGTAATAATTTTTCTCGAATTTTTCCTTCTGCCACTCCTCTGAATAACACACCATGCGGTAATACAATTGCCATTGTTCCATTATTTTTCAGATGATACAGACCATGTAACAGGAAAGCATAATCAGCTTTTGACTTCGGCGCCAGAACTCCATAATCGCTAAAACGTTCATCTTGCAGAAAACCAGCGGCTGCACTCCATTTTGCTGAATATGGCGGATTCATCAATACCATATTAAAATCAGTTTCTTCTTCCGTTGGCCAATCACCGTCTAAAGTATCACCATTTCTCAGTCTTTGATTTTCCGGTGCAATACCATGCAAAAACATGTTCATGCGTGCCAGGTTATATGTAGATGTCATCAATTCTTGTCCGTAATATTTAATATAAATTGGCTCTAGTGCATATTTTTTAGCATTCAATAAAAGAGAACCCGAACCCATACACGGATCATAAACGGACAAACCTTTTTTGCTCTCCTGTCCGGAAATAGCAATTCTGGTTAATATTTTGGAAACAGCCTGCGGTGTGTAGAATTCACCAGCTTTTTTTCCAGTTTCGGACGCAAATTGGCCAATCAAATACTCATAAGCATTTCCTAAAACATCTGTATCTGTATTCAATAAATCTGCTTTATCAATTTCTTTTAACAGACTGGCAATTGTGTCACTTTGCTTTTGATCACCCGTTCCCAAGCGATTGGAATACAAATCAATGTCTGTAAATAAATCCGCAAATAATGGATCACTTTGTTCGATATTATTAAATGCCTTCTGTAATTGTTCACGGTTAAAAAAATTATTTCGCGCTGCCTCCGCAAAATTTGTGTAAGTTAATTCTGGCTCAATTACATAATGGCAAGATGATTTTATTTCGTCTTTCAATTCTTCTGCACTTTCATCTTTCAAAGCATCAATAAATACATTCAAAGCAATTTTTAATGTTTCTGGTTTTTCATCATAAATCAAATCATAGACCTTTATTAAAAAAGAATCTGATAAATACTTATAAAAAACAATCCCTAAAAGATAGTCTTTATATTCATTTGCATCCATCTTTGAACGTAATATATCTGCTCCGCTCCATAATACACTAATCAAATCTTTACTGTTTTCCTGCTCCGCCATTCGATTATCCTCCATACTATGTCTGCTATTTTGTTCTAATCTTGTCTTTTCCCAAACCGCACCTCGCAATCCTTTCGGAAAAATGATATCCCATAACAATCAATCTTACGATATCCTTCCGCACGCAGTTCTTCCATATATCTTTTATCATATATTTGCTGCAACGCCTTTTCTGCATCATTTTCCAAATCAGCGATTGAACCAGATACTTTCAATTCTAAAACGAATGATCTTCCTCTAAGAGACGGGCTTTTCACCAGAATATCAGAACGACCATTTCCCATTTCACGATTCGATTTCACCAGATAATTCTCACTCTGGCTCAGGATTCCTGTCAAAAAACCGTGATAGAAGTTTTCTGCACTATCATAAAAACTAATGGTTTTGAAAAGCTGACCGTTTAATATATCCGACATCCTCTGAGCGTTACCATCCTCCATTGCACGATACAAATCATGAAAATCTTCTTTCTTTATAACAGCTTTCATCCAATTCAGAATCGTATTCTGATAAATTGTTTTTACTTCTATATTAGGTATACGCGCTCGTAAAAAGATAGAAGATTCCTTAAAATATTCACTCTCTTTTGTAAGATACCCTGTAAAATAGAGAAAATTCCACAAGTTCTCTCCGTTACTATACATATCCTCATAGGTAACTTCTTCATGAACTTGGATGTCTAAAGTTCCTCCCTCTAAGAGCCTTTCAATCTGCCCTTTTGTTTCACGGTCAGCTCTGACTATCAACTCTTTTATAATGTCGTTAGAACTGGTATTAATCCAATACGGATGTGGAAATGCTCCTACATCTGAATATAGATCATATAAAAACTTAATCACGCTCCATGGGTTATAAACTTCCATATCACCAAATAAATATCCATCATACCATTCTTTCATTGTCGAAAAACGGCTTTCCACTTCATAATAAGACATCATCCGGTAAACTTCTTCCTCCGTAAACCCAAAATGCTCACTATATTTTTTATCAAGTATAGAAATAATATTAAGATGATTCAAGCCGGTAAATATACTCTCCTTTGAAATCCGCAGACACCCTGTTATAACGGCAAACTGGAGATACTGGTTTGTCTTTAACGCAGACTCAAACAATGAGCGGATAAAATTTACCATTTCTTCATAGAATCCTCGAAAATAAGCGCTCTCAAGCGGCACATCCTATTCATCTATCAAGACAACTGTTTTTTTATCCGTCGCCAGATAAAGACATTTACATAAAAATACTAACGCTCCGGAATAATCATCATATTCTGCCTTGCGGTCAGCAATTTTCTCATACAGTTTCTTATCCTCTCTACTAATTTTCTCGCTCGTCAATATATACTGATGTCTCTGGAACTCGTCTGCGATTGCATTCCTCATCTTACCATATGCTGATTCAAAAGTTGGTTGCTTTGCTGATTTAAGCGTCAGATTAATAACAGGATAATTCCCCATATGTTCCGTATATTCTTTGCCTTGCTCCATAATTTTCAAGCCACAAAAAAGAGATTTATTCTCCACATTTTTCTTCGCATCCCCTGTAGCCTCAAAAAAGTAACGGAACATACTTAGATTCAATGTCTTTCCAAATCTTCTTGGACGTGTAAACAAATTTACTTCTCCCTTTAAATCCAGCAACTCTTTGATAAACATAGTCTTATCTATATAGCAATAACCATCTTTTATTATTTTTTCAAAGTTATCAACACCTATCGGTAATGGTTTCTTCATCATCATCCCTCCATTATAATGCCGTTTTCCATATTATACCCTATCTCTTGCTGTTTCACAATCCGTTTCCATTGATCATAAGCAAAGCCAGCTCTGAGAATACCTTCCGTATTCCCAGAGCTGGCTCATGATATCTATTTGATTCTCCATATTAACCCCTGCACTCATTGTTTTTACAATGTATGCAGAGGTTGATTTTCATATTCCTTTTTTCACCGCTTCATAACTTCATCTATATCATACTTCTGTCCTTCCCCAAATCGAACCTCACAGTCCTTCCGATAGAATGAAATTCCATAACAATCAATCTTTCGATAGCCTTCCATACGCAATTCTTCCATATATTTTTTATCATAAATCTGCACCAACAGATAACGCCTTCTTCCAAGCCCTGCTTATTGCTGATTTGTCCAATCCCAACTTCTCAAATAACGGAAGGGAAATGTCTAATCTGTTAAATTATTTATTCGTCTTCTTGAAGCTGTGAGGCAATTCTTTCGGCACGTTTATTTGTACTCCAAATAATACCCGTACAAACCAGAGCATGAATAGTGATACAACAATCGGAATGAAGCAGGATGTTACCATCATCATGGCAATTACCTCAATAAAATGGTTTAAGAGATTTTCTCCTTTTTTCATCAATCCTGACACTCCATCTTTCAGTTTCGACACAAACTTGTCAATAACATTACCCTCTGAATCCGTGTTGTCATTTATTTCATCCGTTATATCCTGTGCCTCTTTCACAGTCGCTTCCATCGTCAAATCGTATGTTTCTTCAATCATCGCAGAGACTTTCATACTAATCGGAATAATCATAAATATTACAAGTCCGAAAACTGCTGTTTTCGCTGCCAATGCCTTTAAAAATGTTCTGTTTAGACATATTCCTGCTGCAAATAAAATACATGCCGCCGGAATTAATATAAAAAATACAGCATATCCGGTAAGCGTAACTAAATATTTTTCCAGAAATATAACCATTAGAATAATCGTAAAGTACGAAATCAAATCTGCCAGTTTATTCGCCATAGGGGTTGTCGAATCCCCTGGAATTGCAGCAATCGCTGTTGATGCTGCCGCTGTTGATGCCGTCAATTTCAGGACATCCGCTTTTTTCTCATCTAACACCTCTAACGTTTTTTCATGATTTTTCGGATCGCTTGCCGCCTTTGAAAGAACCGTCATAGAAAAAATCATCGGCACCAATACCGCGGCCACCAGCGCTAACTTTGTTACATTATTCTTTTTCATTATTTCTATCATTTTATCCTCCTCTTTTCTGCCTATGTTTCTATTCCATATACATATTATACAATATAACCTACAAAAAAGATAAAGGTTATTAATGCTATTAATCATACACTTCTGTTGTAAGTATTTTTAAATTATGCTAGAATAAATAGACGTAAGAGAGGGGCTGACATCGTGAAAGACAATATTTTTCTGAAAAGCCGCCAGAATCTCGGACTGGAGAATTATCTTCAGATACATGCAGAAATGACAGACTGACAGGGAGGATGACGCATATGGATAATAAGAACTGTGAACTTTTATTTGCATATTTGAAAAATATTCTCTACGGTCCTCGGACTGCATCCCTTGATATTGACCAACTGGATGAACCTTATCATGAATTGGGACGAGATTTGCAATACCTCCATCATGCCGTAGAAGAACTACTTTCCTATACGTCCGAGCTGTCCAAAGGGAATCTGTCTGTTGCATTTCCGGACAAACACAATTTTCTGTGTGAGAATCTGAATCAGCTTCATGAGAATCTGAATCATTTAACCTGGCAGGCCCAGCAGGTGGCAAAGGGGGATTATTCTCAGCATATATCCTATCTCGGTGAATTTTCCACCGCATTTAACGATTTGACGGTACAGCTCAAACAGCGTGAGGAACAGCTTAAGGAGGATACCAGTAGAGCCAAAAGCCATACAGAGATGATTGAAGATTATAATGAGCTTCTGGTAGCAATGCTCAGTAAACGAAATGAATGGCTAATCGTCGTAGACATTGATACGAAAGAAATCTTATACTGCAACAAGGACGGCCATTGTGACCCGATTGACAGTTCTTTTTGCGCTACCTGTAAGAAACGCCTTCCATTTCAAGATGATATTCTAAATTGGAACAAACGGGACGAGTATAAAGTTTGGGAGATTAATGACTGCGATACCTATTATCGTGTTACTTCATTTCCAATCGAATGGAAAGAGCGTTATTCCTATGTGCATATTGCGGTGGATATCACAGATGAAAAACGGATGGCACACACATTGACCAGCAAAGCTTACCACGATGCGGGAACAGGTATTAAAAATCGTCTGTTTTTCAAGGAATATATGGAGAAGATTCTGAATGAGCAGCGGGATGCAACCCTTTGTTATCTGGATTTGGATGGATTGAAATATGTGAACGACACCTTTGGCCATTCCCAGGGCGACGCATATATTCAGAATTTTGTAGAATTAATAAGAAGCTGCTTCCGTAACGGAGATACTTTTGCCCGAATTGGCGGAGATGAGTTCTGCCTTGTACTCACAGGACTGATGAAAGACTTGATTGATAAAAAACTGGCGGCCATCTTAGATAGCTTTCAATCGGAAAGTGATTCCGAATATCAATGCAGCTTCAGTTATGGAACAGTTGAGATTGCAGGGAAAGACAATGAGCTGACTCTTGATGAGATTATCCAGAAGGCGGATTCTATTATGTACAAATGCAAACGGAAAAATAAAGTAAAGTATCCGGAGCTAATCCGATAACATACCAAAGCTAACTTATTTTACCCTCCGCGGACTTGATTCCATACGGAGGGTAATCTTACAATCCTTTTCTCAACATTTCTTTGCAATGTCATAAAGAAGCTGTTCTGTATCCTCCCACCCAATACACGGATCTGTAATGGACTGCCCATAGGTCAGGCTTTCTGTTATGTCCTGCCTGCCTTCCACCAGGTAGCTTTCAATCATGACGCCTTTTACCATCCTCTTAAGCTCTGGATTGTAGTTCCTGCTGTGCATCACTTCACTGACGATGCGAATCTGCTCTTTGTACTGCTTGCTGGAATTAGAATGATTCACATCCACGATGACTGCTGGATTCTTAAGCTCCCATTTTCCATACATTTCCGCAAGGCGGGCAAGGTCTTCATAGTGATAGTTGGGAATATTCTTCCCATACTTATCGACTCCGCCTCTTAAAATCGTATGAGCTAGTTCATTTCCGCTGGTTTCCACATCGCATCCCCGATATATGAACCTATGAGGGTGCTGTGCCGCTGTAACAGAATTCAGCATCACGGACAAATCTCCACTGGTAGGATTCTTCATTCCCACAGGAATATCCATACCGCTTGCCGTCAAACGATGCTGCTGATTTTCTACCGACCTTGCCCCTACCGCCTCATATGATAACACATCATCCAGATAACTTCTGTTTTCCGGATACAACATCTCATCCGCCGTAGATAGTCCGGTTTCCTCCATCACCCGTATGTGCATCTTGCGAATCGCAATAATTCCGGCCAGAAGATCCGGCTCTTTTTCTGGGTCTGGCTGATGCAGCATCCCCTTATATCCTTCGCCTGTGGTTCTCGGCTTGTTGGTGTAGACCCTGGGTATGATCAACAGCCTGTCTGATACTCGGTCTGACACTTCCTTCAAACGTCTCACATATTCACAGACAGATTCTTCATTATCCGCAGAACAAGGACCCACAAGAACAAGAAATTTGTCTGACTTTCCTGTGAAGATATCTCGGATTTGGGCATCTCTTTTTTTCTTAATCTCTTGAATCCTCTGTGAAAGTGGAAATTGTGATTTTAATTTTTCCGGAATCGGCAATTCGTGATTTATTATCATTGACATGTTTTTCCTCTCCATTCACTTAAACGGTCTAAAATATATTTTCCTACCGCATCTCTATTTCATTCTGGCTGATAAGGTAATTCAGGAAGCCTTCACACCCCTCCAGAATATCGTCATACGTCTTATCAAAGTTTCCTGTATACCATGGGTCTGCAATGTCCCTTGGATGTTCGGTAAAATCCAGAAGCATGGACACCTTATGCTCTGGATCTGAACCGACAATACGGTTAATATTGCGAATGTTCCGATACTCCATGCCAAGAATGTAATCGTATTCCTGATAGTCCTTCTTTTTTAACTGAGTGGCATATTTTCCTGCTGTACTGATGCCGTATTGTTTTAACTTGTTTGTCGTCCCCCGATGAACTGGATTGCCTAGTTCTTCGCTGCTGGTGGCGGCGGACGCTATGTGAAACTGATCTGCCAGTCCCCGCTTTCTGACCATGTCGCCAAATACGAATTCTGCCATGGGTGAACGGCAGATGTTGCCGTGGCACACGAAAAGTATCTTAATCATAATATAAATTCCTCCTAAAATGCGTTGAATTGCCGTGTTTTGGCACGTTTTGCGAGGTTTATTTTTCTGATGAAAATTGTTAAAAAAATCACAGAATGAGCAAAACGGGGCAAAATGTGGCAAGTTGAAGCCGTCAATCGTAGTAAAAACGTAGTAAGAATTGGAGGTTTTTACTACTGCAATCTTCCCTTCATGTTATACAATGTATTTATATTTTGCATAAAATTTATTGCCTCTTCTGATCCAAATAAATATAATTGTGCCATACTTATCTGCATCGTGTTATATGCAATAACACCCTTAATAGACATATTTATTATATTACCCTTTGCCTTATCTCCTGAAAGCATAGGTGCTTCCTCATCTTTCACCCTCATTACAACGGACATACGCTTTGAAACCGGAATGCATATATCATTAAAGTGACACCATATCATCTGAGCCGGATTATCACTTATAATAAAATCCAGTTCTGTGTCATTATAGCCAATGAACCAATCATAATTTTCCACTAACATTTTCATTGTTTGTAGAACAGGCCCCAATGACAAAATATTTTCCAGTTGTATATTAATTCCCGGAACACAATTTTCTTCTATAGTTTTTCTTTTTGTATCTTCACTCAATCCCAAATTATCACACATTTTATTTAAGACTTCTTCTGTCTTGGAATTGATGGCATCCATCCTGTCCCTAAAACTTTTCGTCCGATACGCAAGTTCATGTATAAAGCAAATAAATCTTGCCCGTGATTTATCTTCATAAATTATTTCCGGAGCAGCTTCCAAATTATCAAGTAATTCTTTATAAGCGCCTTCCGTACGCGACAACGTATGCTCTGTTAATTGCTCATCATGATAAAATTTACTTTCTTTAATTGACGGAAACGCTTCAATGTCCCATTTCAATACATCTTCTATCACATCCTCTGTTGTATCATAAAAAAAGCGTTTCGAGGCAAAATTTTCTGGGTTCTGATTATGCAGAATAATCCCTTCTTGTTTCTTTAAAACCGATATCCTTGGGTTATCTTCTGTACCATACCCGAATCGTTTAATATATATTCGAGGAACATAATGCTGATTTTTTGTTTTATCCATAAATACTGCCTTCCTCTCAGTCCTCAAAATCAAACCTTCGAACTGCTTTGATTATTCTACCATAAAATTGCCCATATTTGGAGACAAAATTATAAAAAAATAACGCCCCGCCGAAGCAGAGCGCTTTACCATCTCTTTATCAAATTGCCCGGAACATTTTCTGCGATACAGGCTTTTCACCCTTCGCCTTTTCCAGTTCCTTCCTCGCTACCTCCAAATCCTCCATCCGCTTTAATTCATCCGCAGCATCCTCCAGCCCAAGGTGCGTGTATGTATTCAGCGTCACCCCGATATCGCTATGCCCCATCAGATACTGGAGCGTCTTTGGGTTCATGCCCGACTTTGCCATGTTGCTGCAGTAGGTATGACGGCAGACATGGGGCGTGATGTTCGGCATCTGCACCCGGTAAATCTCATTGTACCGTTTGACCATATGATTGAAACGATGCTCCCAGTGCATTGCCACTTCCGGGTTCCCATTCTTATCCAAAAACAGGAATCCCGTGTATCCGCCTATAATCTTCTCATTCCCTGGCGCTTCCCGGTCCTCAATGATGCCCCGGAAGCATTCGGCAACATCCTCAGTCATGGGCAGTTTCCTCGTTCCCGCATTTGTCTTTGTGGATTCAATTACCAGCTTCATGTTCGCAGTCCGCTGGAGCTGGTGGTCAATGTTGAGGATTTTGTTTTCCAGGTCAACATCCCGCAAAGTCAGCCCGCAGAACTCTGAAATCCGCAGCCCCGTGTGGAAAAGGATATAGACCACTTCATAATATTTGCAGTAGACATGGTGTTAGTATATAAGTGTGGACAGGAAAAGTTGAACAACCTATACTATCAAGTGAAAAAGCAAAGGAGATGTTTTACATGGCGAAAAACCAGAAATCTTACACTCCGGAATTCAAGCAGCAGATCGTGGATCTGTATAATGCCGGAGGAACCTCGTATCCGCAACTGGAGCGTGAATATGGCGTAAATCGAAGCACACTCAGCAACTGGGTAAAACAGCTCTCCCCATCAAAGTATCCGGGGAGGAGACGGTCACCCTTAAGGAGTATAAGGCTCTCCAGAAAGAAATCCAACGCCTTAAGATTGAGAATGAAATATTAAAAAAGCGACCGCCTTATTCGCGAAAGAACTATAGCCGAGATTGTTTCCTTTATCCAGAACAACTTAACCCGCTACTGTGTATCTCAGCTTTGCAGCGCTCTGAAATTCCCAAGGAGTACCTATTACAAGGCTCTGGTTTGTGTACCCTCGAATAAGCAGAAGGCATATGCGGAATTCGGCAGGAAAGTGAAACAGGCATATGATGACTCAAAACAAAGGTATGGGGCTGTCAAAATATGCCGTGTGCTGAATGATAATGGTACACCTTGCAGCGTCAAGAGGGTGCAGAGGCATATGGCAGAGCAGGGACTGCGCTCTATCGTAGTAAAGAAGTACAATCATCATGCCAACCATGGCAGCATCCCGGAGGATAAGAAAAATATCCTGAGGCGTGATTTTGGGACGGAGACCATCAACCAGAAATGGTGTACGGATATCACTTACATCCATGTACAGAAAGAAGGATGGACCTATCTGGCTTCTGTCATGGATCTGTGCAGCCGAAAGATTATAGGGTATGCCTATGGCACATCTATGACGGCGGAACTGGCGGTTAAAGCGGTAGAAAACGCATGCCTGAATGTCAGGGATACCGAGGGGATCATCCTTCATAGTGATCTTGGAAGTCAGTATACGAGCCAGGCATTTGAAGACTGCCTGGGCAGTAAAGGAATCCTGCATTCATTTAGTCGTAAGGGAAATCCATACGATAATGCCTGTATGGAATCTTTCCATTCCGTACTGAAAAAGGAAGAAATCTATCTTCATACTTACCAGGATTTAAAGGAAGCTCGCAGAGCAATCTTTAAATACATAGAGGGCTGGTATAACCGTAAACGGATCCATAGCTCTATCGGTTATCTGACACCACAGCAAAAGGAGGATGAGGAACTCAAAAAAGCAGCATAATCTTTCAACTTTTTTTGTCTAAAGTATTGACATAGATCCATTTCCTATACGCATGATAAAAACCCTCCTTCTATATGGTCAGATCAACTTGGGTTTGTCAAGTAAAGTGTGTAAGTTTTATAAAATTTCCTTACCGGCAGTTTTCAAAGCTGCCGGTTTTACATGCAGAATCAACACTGCTCATATTTGAGAATGCGTGTCTGCATCTTATCATCCATGGCAAGCTGATTACGTACTAATGCCCAATTGGCTACGGGACGGTCATTCCACTTTTTATACAATTCCACAATCCGCAGATAGAAGGCCTTTCGTACAGCGTCCTCATTGGGGAACGCTCCCTTTTTCGTGACTTTCCTCAAACTCGAATTGACAGACTCTATGGCGTTTGTCGTGTACATCACCTTCCTGACCGCGCTCCCATAATTATAAAGCTGGGCTACATGCTGCCAGTTGCGTATCCATACGTCTATTGCTCCGGGATATTTTGACCATGCCTGTTTAAGACGCTCAAATTCAGCTTCCGCTGCTTTCAGACTAGGCGCTCCGTATACTTTCTTTAACTGGGCGCTATATGCCTTATAATCTTTTGATGGTATGTACTTGATAGCATTTCGGATCAGGTGTACGATGCATCTCTGCACGACTACATCCTGGAAGATACTCCTTGCCCCTTCTTCCAGACCGGATACTCCATCCATGCTGATAAACAGCACATCTTCCACACCTCTTGCACGGATCTCGTCAAAGATCTGCATCCAATAGTGTTTTCCTTCTGATTCGCCAATCCACAGCCCCAGCACGTCCTTTCTGCCGTCTGCGTCATAACCCAGCACCACATATACCGCACAATTTTTTGTCTCCATCTCTTTTCGTATGGTAACGTAAATACAATCGACAAACAGGAACGTGTAGAACTTTTTCAGTGGACGGTTCTGCCATTCTTCCGCGGTTCTGATCACCCTATCCGTAATTGTTGAAATGGTTTCATGGGAGATATCAAAACCGTATATATCTTCTACCGTATCTGCGATATCACGCTGGCTCATGCCTCGTGCATACATGGATAATACCTTATCTTCAATCCCGCTGACGTTTTTGGTACGTTTTGGGATTGCTTTCGGTTCAAAGCTGCCATCCCGGTCCCTTGGAACAGCAACATCCAGCTTTCCATAAACAGAATTGACAGATTTATGGGAATAACCATTACGCCTGTTTGTCGTCTCCTTTTCCCCGCGCTCATTACGCCCATACCCCAGATGGGAATCCATCTCTCCCTGGAGCATAGCCTCAAACATCGGCCCAAAGACGTCTTTGATAGCATCCTGCATTTCTTCCCTTGTCTGTGGCTGGTATTCTTCCATAATAGCCTTTGCGATTGCAGCCCCTCTAGTATTCTGACTATTTTTACGTGCCATAAGTGCTGTACCCATCCTTTTCTTCATCCTTTCTGTGAGTGTAGCACACTTTATATAGAAAAATAAAGTATGCAGTTAGATTTGTTGTATTTCTAACTTACACACTTTATTTTACACTCCCTCCAACTTTGCGCCTTTTCCTTCTTCCTGCAGTTTCACGGACGCATCTGCTTTCGTCCTGATCTTCTCCAGCAGCTTTTCCAGAGTTTCTGCCTTTTCCAGCCTCTTTTCTTTCAGGGCTTCTTCCTCTTTCTTCTTTGTCCGCTTTTCCTCCAACTGCTCCTGCATCTGCTTTTTATAGGATACTGTCGGGCTGTCCTTCGGCGGCTCATGTTTGCCGATGCACCAGTAGGAAACTTTCCCATCCTTGTCAATAACAGTGCCGCCCGCCACCATCTCCGCCCCATGTGCTGCAAGCCCTTCCTTAATCTCTTCTGCCGCTTTCGGGGCATCAGCAATCACTTTCTCGTATTTCGCTGCCGCTGCCGGGTCTTTCGCCATCTTCTCAATGATGTTGGCTGAAATGGCTACATTATTGCCCCCGCTACAGCCGAACATATAAGCATCTTCCTGTTTTCCGTTTTTGAAATCCGCAACCGTTATATTCACATCCGGGTATTTCTCTTTCAGACTATTAAGATAAGCCTGCGAATCCCCATTAAGGGAACTGCTCCCATTTGCCCTGTCTGCTGCATAAGTGTTCGTGTAATCCGTTACTCCTGAAATTGCCATAATAATCATCCTCCTTCAAAAAATCTTACCTGTGGCCCCTCTGTCATTCGGAGCCGCCCATGCCCCCTTATGGTAAGTCCGGGCATGATCTTCCTTACTTCAAAATGTCCGGAATGCTTATATCTTCTGATTTCCAACCACGCTTTTGCTAAATGTGCTTATGTTTTCCTCATAGGCGGTTGCTGCCAATGCGCTTACACCTGCTGTCTGGAAAGCCGCCGCATCATCGCCATTCTGTATACCCTCTGCAAGGAAAGCCTGCTGCCTCTGCCTGCTTGCCATCTGGCTTTTCAGGTAATTCTCCTGTGCCGCCGCTCTCCGTGCCTGCGCCTTTTTCACCGCTTCTTTCTCCTGCTCCTCCATCAGTTCTTCCATCCTCTTATGGCGTTTCTCCCACCATGATTCTTCATTGCCTGCAAAATTTGAACTGCTGCCTCCAACAGGCCCCGCATAACCATAGCATTCTTCCGGGGATGCCCCGATAACTTCATAGCAGACATTATTCGGCCCGACAGGCAGACTGCTTACGGAATACATGGAACGAATCCTGTTCAGGACATATTTTTCATACTCCGGGTCATTTTTCATCCTTTCAAATGCTTCTTCTTTAATCACCAGAGAGCCAGACGAAAATGATGATCTGAACCATGAACTTACAGGCATTTTCGACATCTCATTCATAAAATACTGTTTGTACTCATCTGTAGTCATTTCCTCTTTAGGTTTATCGGAAATGCTGCTGTCATATGTAAATCCAAAATAACTCGGAGGATTGGGTACTACCATGTCCCCCGCCCATGCTGATGAGCCGGATTTTTCCGCTGCATTCTTTCCTTCCGCTTTCTGCACTTCCTCCGCAAAGTTCCCTGCGCCTGCTGCCTTTTTACTGTTGTTTGTGTAGGCATATGGGTTCACCCCTACGCCGCTTACATTACTGATACTCATACCTGTCTCCTTTCCTGTAACATCACCGTTACACTGAACTCATTTTTCTTTACCCTGATATCCACGTCCCCCATATATTTCTCCGCTTCCCTCTTTACATTGGAAAGCCCGATCCCATGCATGGAACCCTGCCTTCCGAAAGGCTCCTCTTCCTTTGTGGAGATTGGGAGGTTCGTATCCGCGTCCATGATGATCTCCCCTTCAAACGGGTTTCTGACCTCAATCAGGAAGAACTTTCTCCTCTGCCTGCTGGAAATGAAAATGTACCTGCCGCCCTGCCGCATCTTCCCGCAGGCTTCCAGGGCGTTCTGCAGCAGGTTGTTTACAATGATGCCGATGTCATAGGCATCATACCTTTCCGATTCCGGGTAGGTAAATTCTGACCGGAACCGTATGCCCTGCTTTTCCGCAGCTTTCTGCCTGTCGTTCACGATCACGTCAGTAACGGCATTCCCTGTCTTTATGGAAAATTCAAAGGCATCCATGCTCTCATCCATTCTGGAGATGTACTGCCCCATGCCGCCGTAGTCCCCGCTTTCAAGCAGCCCCTTGATATTGGTCAGATGGTTTTTCATCTCATGCTTCATCCGGCGGATGCCGTCATAAAACTGATCCACCTCCGCCATCCGCTCCTGTATGGCATGGACCTGCTGCTGTTCCACAAAATATCTTTCCTTTTCCTCCTGAAGCCCCATCATTTTCTGATAAGATATTATGGTCACCAGAATACCGGCATAAAATAGTGCGGCGGCCACAGGCACTATCCCTATCAGCACCGGGTACTGCTCATAAAGCTGTATGGACAGCTCCCCCGCAGTCACAATCAGAATCCGGAATAAAATATTGACAAACAGAATGCCTGTCACGGGTGTCAGCAGCAGATAGCACAATTCCCTTATGTGCAGTCCCATCCTGCATTTCCTGAGCTGGCGTGCCACCATATACATCAGTGCGGAAAAAAGCACAAGCTGCAGCAGTTCCACCAGACAGAAATTCAGGGCGGCATTCCGCAGTACCCGCTCTACACCTTCCTCCCCTTTCACAAGATGCCTGCCCGTGTAAAAATTCACGCTTGCCACCGCCAGCGAGCTCAGGTTCCTGATGCAGAAGAACACCACCCCCATAAACAGTGCGGATTCCCTTTCCATCCCTAAATACTTTGCCGTCAGCGTCAGCAGGACTATTACGGAAAACATACTGACCAGCGCTCCCATACTGACCGCCATGTTAAAAAAATAGATGATAGAATAGGATGCAAACACAGTCAGCATCTTTATGATATCTGCTGGATGCCCCCTCTTCCGCCCTGCCATATACGGACAGAAAAATGCCGTCAGACAGCAGGCATATAGAATGACCTCAATTCCCACCACTGTATTTTGGAACAGCGTAAAACTTGCCTCACTCAATGACAGCCCCTCCTATTTCATAAACCGCAGGTACGCTTTTACAAAATCCTCATACTTATATTTTGAAATCAGCAGTTTATCCCCATTTGTCAGCGTTACCTCTGTTTTGTTGTATTCATCCACATAGGACAGGTTTACCAGATAGCCTTTGTGGACACGGCAGAACTGCCCCTGCAGTTCTTCTTCCAGATCGCTCATTTTTGCATAATACTCCAAAACCCCGTCCTTCATATGGACGGCTATCTTATGGTTCTGGCTTTCCATGTAATAAATGTCGCCTAACGGTATTGTTTTTCCCGTATTCCCATACTGGATCATCAGCACTCTTTTACCCTGCCCGGTCTGCTGCGCCGCCCTTTGGAAAATCTCGGCAAACCGCCCTTCGTCAATGGGTTTCAGCAGGTACTGGAAAGCCCCCACGTCAAAGGCATCATACACATATTTTTCATAGCCCGTGACAAATATGATGATGGGCTGTTTGATATCTTCCATGCCCCTGATCCGTTTTGCCATTTCCATGCCATCCAATGATGAATCCGGGTCTTTCAGCTCAACATCAAGAAACAGCAAGTCATGTTCAGCCCCCGCTAAAAGATAGTCCTCCGCCGTGGCATATTCCGTAATCTCACACTCCACTCCCTGTTTCCGAACAAGCGAGCAGATGTAGTCTCTTATATTTTTTTCATCATCACAGACCGCTATTTTGATTGCCTCCACCTCCTTCTTTCAGCATTTGTCCCTAAAAAAGCTTTACTTCGTGTATCGGAAAAATAAGAATATTTTTAACTCCGATAGCGTGAATAGACGATTTGACAGCGTAACTGGATTGACGTTTTTTATTCTTAATATCCCCTCTATCACCCTCAATATCCACACCAAAAGGGTCGGATGCCCCGCAAGGCGGCACAAACGCAAACCGCCGTGTAAGCATATTACCTCTTATTTCCCCGCTTTCCAAGTAATTTCCGTTATTAGTCCGCCCGGTCGGCCTGCGGGAAAAAGCAGACCGCCAGAATTGGAAAAAGGGCCTGTGAGCCCTTTTCCTCTTTATCTTTCGTATGCCTTGCTATTTTTACAGATGTCGCAGGTTCTCACGGTATCTGCGCAGCTCCCTCTCATCCACGGAGCCGATGACCTCATCCAGCCACTTGATCATTTTTTTCTTATCCTTCGGCAGGTGGCCTTCCACATTGATGCAGTTCGATGCGCCCATCGTGGCAAAATAGGTGTCAATGTCAAGTCTTTCAATCAGCGTCCTCAGTTCATACAGCTTTTCTATCTCCGTTTCCTCCGTCCAGTTTCCTGCCTGGATTTCCTGGTACAGTTCCGAAGTCGGGTAGATGGTCAGCATGGAGGAAACGATGATCTTCGGGTGGAGCCTGTTGAACACTTCCGCCGTGTTCTTTACCCCGTCCTCCATATGCCCGGAGCCGTATATCCCGGCAAGGTAAAAGAAATTATAGTCCATGCCCACTTCATCCAGCCTGCCGCACTCTTCTATGATCTCCTTTACCCCGAACCCTTTATGCATGAAGGACAGGGATTCCTCATCCCCCGCCTCCACGCCGATGGTAAGGCTGTTGTAGCCAAGCCCCCGCAGCTCCCGTAGCTGCTCCGTGGTCTTCGGCGTGATATCGGTGATGCGGGCAAAGCAGCCGATGGACTGCACTTTGGGATAATACTTCTTCACCAGCTCTGCCAGCATTTTCAGCTTGTCAAAACTTAATACAAAAGGGTTCGCCCCGGTGAAGAATACCCTCTTTGCGTTCCGGTAGTAGCGGCTGATCTCCTTCAAGTCCGCCTCCACCTCGGATAAAGGCGACATCCGGAACTTAAACGGCACGTCCTCATAAAGCGTGCAGAACTTGCATTTGTGGTGTGTACAGCCCGCCGTCACCTGTACCAGTGCGCTCCCAGCCTCATAAGGCGGCCTCCATATCGTTCCCGTGTAATGCATAAAACATCTCTCCTTCCTGTCTGTAAAAATCTAACTGACGATACCCCTGATCTCCTTTAAGTCCCGGATACCGTTTTCCTCCATGTACTTTTCCAGCCCGCCGATGATCTCCGGCATGGCGCAGGGGTTCCTGAAATTTGCCGTACCGACTGCCACCGCTGCGGCTCCGGCCATGATGAACTCCAGGGCATCCTCCGCCGACTGGATTCCTCCCATCCCGATGACCGGGATGCTTACTGCCCGGCAGGTCTGCCATACCATCCGCAGCGCAACCGGCTTTATTGCGGGTCCGGACAGCCCGCCCGTCTTATTCGCCACGCTGAACGTCCTTTTTTTCACGTCGATCCTCATGCCCGTGATGGTATTGATCAGCGAGAGCGCATCCGCTCCCCCTGCCTCTGCCGCTTTCGCAATCTCCGTTATGTCCGTGACATTCGGCGTCAGCTTCATGGAAACGGGCTGCGCCGCTTTCCTTTTTATCTCCTTCGTGATGTACTCCACCATGCGCGGCTCCTGCCCGAAAGCTATCCCGCCATGCTCCACGTTCGGACAGGAAATATTGATCTCCAGCATATCTATCCCCTGCACGGACAGCCGTTCCACGGCTCCCAGATAATCCGCCACGGTGCTGCCGCAGACATTGACAATGACTTTCGTGTCAAACTGTCTGAGGAAAGGGAGGTCCCTCCCGATAAAGACTTCAATCCCCGGATTCTGCAGCCCCACCGCGTTTATCATGCCGCTGGCAGTTTCCATGATCCTTGGTGTGGGATTCCCCTCCCACGGGACAAGGGACACGCCTTTTGTGACCACTGCCCCTAACCGGTCCAGGTCCACAAACCCGCTGTATTCCTGCCCGGAGCCGAATGTCCCGGACGCAGGCATCACCGGGTTCTTCAATGTGATGCCCGCTATATCCACTGATGTGTTTATCCCGTCCGCCTCCTTTCTTGAATCACATTATAACAACTGGCAGGAAAAAGAAAAGTACTGTCTTTTTTCGTTTATAGTGTGAAAAATGATACCGGTATCAAAAAACATAGTACCTTGAACTGAAAGGGCGGATATAGTATAATGCTGGCAAAAGGAGGGAACCACATGAGCAATATGAAAGCGCCGCTGCCCCAATGTGCGGCTATGGTCAGGGTACAGAACATCCTGAGCGGGAAATGGAAGATAACGATATTATGGTACATTGCGGAATATGAAGTGCAGAGGTTCGGGGAACTGAGGCGGAGGCTTGGGGACATCACGCAGTCCACCCTTACCAAGCAGCTCCGCGAACTGGAACAGGACGGCTTTATCTCCCGCTATATCTATCAGGAAGTGCCTCCGAAGGTGGAGTATTCCCTGACTGACCTGGGAAAAAGTTTCATCCCTATTTTGAGAGACATGAAAAAATGGAGCGACACGCATTTAATGTGATGCCGGGAAGTCCCTGCCTGCCCAGGGGCATAACAGTGGAAATGGGGTGAAAAAAGAAATGAAAAAAAGATTTTCTCCAAAAAAGACAGCCGCATTCTGCACGGTATCCGTGCTGCTGGCTCTGATCAGTCGGTCATTTTTTGCGGACAGTTCAATACATACTTGTCTGTCCCTTGTCCTGCTCCTGCGTCTGCTCTCGTTTGATTTCTCCCTCTGCACCTTTTTCGCACATATCGGACAATATTTTGAGATAGCAGAGCCAGGGACATATTCAACGCCGCACACCGTACAGTGTTTAGCGGGCAACGCCGTCCACCGTTTTGTGGGTGTGATATGTAATTCACCGACAAAGCCGATGAATTTATAGTAAATCTTGATTTCCTGCCTAACCGTCCCGTCCGCTGACTTTTCACGCTCCGAAACAAATATCTTGTCTATCAGTGCATTTACTACTGTTGCGTCCAGTTCCTTTAATCCTTGATAGTTGCGGATAAGAGAGAGGAAGTCACGGATTCCTTGCGATTTCTCATAACTTTCGTTGAGCGTTTCTGTCACTTCCCTTAACCGTGCTTCGATTTCAAGCTGTTCTTTCTGGTATTTCCCCGACATCATCTCGAAATTCCGCTCGGTGATACGCTCCATGACCTTATCCTCATAGAGAGAGGAAAACAGCCTGTCAAGCTCCGCAAGGCGTTTGTTCAGCTTCTTTTGTTCTTTCTCCATTGCCTTCGCTTTGCTCTGGTCTGTTTCCGTAAGCCGCTTCTCAATCGCCCTCACCGCCCGCTCGTCATTCACCGCCATATCCGCAAAACGGTTGATGTCGGCAAGCACGGCGTTGAATAAGTCCCTCGCTTCAATGGAGTGTGCGGTACACATGACGTTGCCGTATCTGGCGTAATTATTACAGGAATATTGTACGCAGTCAATGACATCTGGGCGTTTCCTCCTGTTGGCGTTCATCGCCCGCAACGCATAGCCGCAGTCTGCACATTTGATTACGCCTGCAAAGATATTCTCAAATCCCCCTGCGTTCTGTTCCCGCCTGCGGCTCGTCATAAGCTGTTGGACGGTATCAAATTCCTCCTGCGTGACTATCCCCTCATGGGTGTCGGGTATCACTTCCCATTCTTCGGGCAGCTTAGAGGGGCGTTTCTTGCTTTTCATGTTGGCGGCAATCCGCTTATAGCCTGCAAGGTTTCCCGCATAGACAGGGCTTCTTAAAATGCCCCTCACGCTGTTCTCGCTCCAGATATAACGGTTTTCCTCGTTATCCTCAAAGTACCGCTCATAGCCTGCCGCCCCCTGCTCCGCCGCATAAGCGGCAGGTCGTAAGACGTGCTGTTTATTGATGTGCTTGCGGATTTTGGCGATTCCGTTTCCCGCAAGTGCAAGGTCAAATATCTCTCTTACAACGTGCGCCACCTTATCATCTATCAGCAGATGGTTGTGGTCGGCAGGGTCTTTGATATACCCATAGGGTGCATATGTCCCCATGAATTTCCCCTGCTGAAACCTCGCCCGATATGCCGATTTTATCTTGACCGACACATCGGCTGAATACATTTCGTTTAGGATGTTGCGGAATGGGGTGATGTCCATCGCCGATTTATTGAGCGTGTCCACGCCGTCATTGACCGCTATATACCGCACATTATTTTCTGGGAAAAAGACTTCCAGATACAGCCCGCAGTCAAGATAGTTCCTCCCTAACCTTGATAAATCTTTCGTAATCACGCAGTTTATCAGCCCGTTTTCAATGTCCTTAATCATGTTCTGAAAACTCGGTCTTTGGAAATTCGTACCAGAATAACCGTCGTCCACATACGTTTTTGCCAAATGCCAGCCCTGTTTTTTTACATAATCCGTGAGGATGGATTTCTGTGTGGCAATGCTCGCACTCTCATTATCCGTCCCATCATCCTTTGACAAGCGGCAGTAAATGCCGACTAAATAGATTTTCTTTTCTTCTTTGATTCCTGCCATACTGTGAAACCTCCGTCCTTGCTCTACTAAATTTCATGTTCCATTGCGTACATTCTAAGCGGATATATCCTCATTGTCGAAGGTGTCACCCTCGGCAATCTTCCTGCGGATGTCCTCGGAGATAATCGGGATAAACGCCTCCGCAACGGTCTGTGTGCCGACATATTCACGGCTGACAATCATCTGCACTGGCTCTCTTGCCACAATACGCTTTCTCTTTTTGTTTGCTTTCTTATCCTCGCCCATACTCAAATTTTCCTTTCCCGACAGGGCAGGGGAGTGTCTGAAAACGCCCCCGCCCTGCCAATCAGACACAATCAATCCCCGCTGTTCAATTCTTCCCGCAATGCTTTAAGGAGAGCCGCCGCTTCATCGGCGGTCAACGTGATTCCCTTTCCGCATTTCTCACGGTTGGGGGAAAAGCTGCGGATGTCATACTTCGGCTCTTTCCCGTTCCATGAGATTAAATTGATTTCCTTTGTATAGCCGCTGTCACCCGCAGACAATACGGCGATTTCCTTTACCATCTCATACTGGATTTCTTTCATTTCCTGCCCCTTTCCTGTCTTGGCTTTTCGCATTTTATCTGAATAAAGTTATATATTTACTTCCCGAAAAGAGAAGATTATCGGCTGTCCCTGTTCCGTTTCCTCTGCAATTCACGCTCTAACAGTTTGATGATGGTGTCCTCCATCTGCTTCGGCGTTGTGCCTTTCGGGAAGTATTTCTTTAACCGCTCCATGCCGATTTTCACGGTTTCTTTCTGGTTTCCCTTTTCCTCCGTCATAATGGAAAATATCATATCCATGTCAAGCCGCCCGCTCTGGCTCAAGGTTTTCATCCGCTGTGCCTGTGAGAGTGAGGGCGTTGCTTCCTCGCTTTCCATCGTGGCGAATAAATTTTCCTGTTCGTCTTTCTTCAAAAAGGACAGCTCCACCGCAGGCGTGAGGGCGATTTTCCCCTCGTCCACCATCAGCAAAATCGGCGGTATCAGTTCCGTCAATCGGATAAATCTCTGCACGGTCATCCTGCCAACGCCAAAGCCCTGCGCCACCTTATCGTCCGTCCGCAACTTCGTCCCAACTTGTGACGAGGTTAAATCCGTGCGGAAGCCCTGCCGCTTCATGGCTTCGGATTTCATCTTGTAGGCAAACGCCCGCTCACTCGGCAGGATATTTTCACGCTGTAAGTTGCTGTCCACAAGGGTGATGATGGCTCGGTCACGGTCTAAGGGCAGGACAAAAGCGGGGATTGTGTTTATCCCTGCAAGCTCCGAAGCACGGACACGCCGCTGTCCCGCAATGATTTCATATCCATTCCCATCCTCTTTCGGGCGTGTGATTATCGGCGTTACAATTCCAAACTCTTTGATACTCTCTGCTAATTCTGATAACATTTCGTCCTCCACTACATGAAACGGGTTATCTGGAAACGGATATAAATCTGCGGTCTTTAATACCTTAAAATCCTGTTTCTTCATTCACATTCCTACCTTTCTTTCGCTCTGTTCCGATTACTTTTCTGCAATTCTTCCAATACCTCTGGCGGGATTTTGGAGAGCAGCCGCCCCATCTGCTCGTTGGTTCTCTGCAATTCAAATATCCTCTGGTTGGCTTTCTGTACCTTTAGTTCCTGCTCGTACTTTTCATCACGCATACGCCCCGCATAATCGGATTCCTGCCCGATTCTCTCTTTCAAGCTGTCGATATACGCCTGCTGTTTGCCGATTTTCTTAGAGAATTTCTCCACGTCTGGAAGCCATGCGGAGAGCAGTTCTAACGCCTTATCCCTTTTCTTGCCAGCGTTAAAAGCGTTGATGTCGGAGAGGGCAGATACGATTTCTTCATACTGTTTATCCAGTCTGCCGCCCAGTTTATAGAGCCATGTGGGGATGTGCTTCCGCTTGGTTTCCATTGAGGACTGACCTCTTTCAAGCTGATTCCACCGTGCGGACATCCTCTCATGGTAGGCGGTCTGCCATTCGGATAGGGATTTCTGGTTGCCTAAGATACTCTTCGCTGACAGCTTGTTGTCGGGCGTAAGCGGCACAAAACATAAGTGCATATGGGGCGTTCTCTCGTCCATATGGACGACTGCGGAGAGAATATTTTTCTTCCCCACACGCTCCGATATGAAGTCAAGAGCCATAGAAAAATACTCTTTCTGTTCTTCGGGCAGTAGACTGTTCATAAATTCGGGCGAAGCTGTAATGAGCGTTTCCACCATCATCACGCTGTCTTTCCTCGTCCTACACCCTGCTTCAGCCACCATTCGGTTTATCTCTTTCTTATAGGTGTAACGGGGCGGATTCACAAGATGGTAATTATCTTTGGAGCGTCCCACGTCAATGTCTGGGTTGCTTTTGTAGGCTTCTTTCTTCCGCTCGTTGTGGCGTTCGCAAGCAGCAACGCCGCCTGCCTTGCGTTTCTGGAAACGCAGGATTGCGTAAGGCATAGTTCATCATTTTCCTTTCTTTCGGCGGGTAATCTCCCAAAAGGTGACGGTGGGTGACGGTGATGACGGTGTTTTTGGGATACCCCCACGGGAGCCGCCAACTGTCACCGCACATTCTTTCATCCGAAGCGAAAAGCGCAGGATGGGCAGGGCGTAAGCCCTGCTTTAAGGGAGTCCAGAGGGAACGTCTGGCACACGACTTTGCAGGGCAAAGTGTAGTGTGTTACACCCTGTAAACGCAGTCGGAAAAATCGGAGGATTTTTCTGACCGCAGGGGTGGCTTTACGAGCCGAAAAGGACGAGTAATGCCCACGCCTGCATTTTGCGTTTACGGGGTGTTCTCCCGAAGGGCAGAACCGCCGATTTTACATACATTTGCTATGACGGTGACAGCAGCAGGGGGTATCCCAATCTAACCGTCATCACCGTCACCACCGTCACCCGACTGCCTTGTGAGGGAAATCTCCCTGCACCCTTTCTTCCTGTGGTAGCCGTAACGGATGTTGTTTTCGCTTAGGAAACTGGCGCGGTATTCGTTGAGCCGCTTCGTCATGATGTTGGGCGGCGTTCCCGTTTCCCCCATCTGTTCCAGAAGCTCCGTTGCTGTTCCAGTCCATTCCTCCCTGCCCTGCATAAACTTCACCAACCGAAAAAGAATGTCTGGTATGGATTCCCTTTCAATCTGCTCCTGCTCTTTCCGCTCCACAAGCTCCCAACTACAATCACGGAAACGGAGCTTAAACTCCTGATAGGGCGTGTCCCTGCCCGTCACATACAGCTTTGCGGCATTGGATACACGGCTTTCCTGTTCCAGAACAAAGGTTGCGTCCGCACTCCCTGTCAATCCTGTCGTGCCAGACACTTTGTTGAACACGTCGCTGTCATTCTGCTTTCGGATGTGATGGACGACTACCACCGCCAGAGAATGCCTGTCGGCAAAGTCTTTGATAAGGGAAATATCCCCATAGTCACTGGCATAAGCATTGTCTTTGGATGCGGTGCGGATTTTCTGTAAGGTGTCAATAACAATGAGCCTGCTGTCTGGATATTCTTTCAAATAGTCCTCTAACTGCACGATAAGACCATCTGACAGCTTATCGCTTGCCACCGCAAAGTGGAGCCGCCCGCTGGCTTCGTCCGTCAAGCGGAACAGCCTGTCTTGTATACGGCAAAATGTGTCCTCAAGGCAAAGATAAAGCACATCGCCCTCCTGTGTTGGCATATCCCACAAGGGGATTCCCTGCGACACGCAGAGGCATAGCTTTAACATGAGCCAGCTTTTGCCGATTTTCTGTGAGCCGCAGAATAGGGTTAAGCCCGTGGGTATCAGACCGTCTACCACAAAGGACGGCTTTTCAAGCGGCTCATAGAGGAGCGTGTCGGCGTTGACCGTCTGGAGCTTCTGCATGGGATTCCTCCTTTCGGGCGGTGTCTTTGGTTTTGTTGCACATAGGCGTTGACCTCCTAAAATAGATTTACTCCCACGAAAAGAAGTGAGAGTATGTAATGCCGCCAATTACGGCAGTCTTAAAATCCTCCGCAGCTTCTTCCGCAGATGGTCTAACCTTGCGTAGATTGCTCCCGTTGTCAATCCCACAAGTGGGGCAATCTCCTTAGTGGAATATCCCTGCATTTTCAGCAGGACGATTTGTAACGTGCGCCTGTCCACCTTGATTAAGGCAAGGTACAGAGTTTCGTTCTCAATCTCGTCCAGTAAATCAGAGACAGACTTTACCTCTGCCTGCTTCTCCCTGTCCGCCATGCCCTCAAGGTATTCGCCGAAGTCGCTCGCCCATCGGTAAAACCGCCTGTTGGAATTAAAATCTGCCCTGTCGTCTGTGCGGATTTGCTCAATGACCGCTTCGTCAACGCCGCACTCACGCAAAATCTTTTCTTCCGCTTCTTTCCAGATACGCCATTTCCTGTCCTCCCGTCCGTGGTTATATGCCATGCTTATTTCCTCCAATCAGAATTGATTGAGAGGGCAGGAAAAGCCCCCTCATTTTCCCAAAGGAAAAAACAAGGGGGCTGAACGCCTTAAATTTTGTTTTCCATTATCTTTCTCAGCTTCGCAAAGATTTTGGCTTTGCGCTTGTTGACAACGCTCTGTGTCACGCCTAACCGCAGCCCGACTTCCCGCTCGGAAAGTTCCTCAAAGAAAAGGGCTTTTATCAACGCCTGCTCACTGCCCGACAATAAATGCAGGGCGGCTTTCAGTCTGTCCACCATCACCGCATGGACAACGGTTTCCGCAACGTCTACCGTTTCATCAATAACGAAGTCAAGCACATTTCCCTCGCTGTCCATAAATCCCTCCAATGAAAGCAGGCTGTGGTTTGTGTCCAGTTTTTTCAGATAACGCCACCGCTCTTTCTCCTTGTAGAAATCTGCATACTGTTCCCGCACCACTTCAAGCAGACAGCCCTGCACGGGGATAAAGAGCTTGTCCATGTAACTCTGGTCGGCTTGCCTGCGGCGGCAGAAGTCCCTATAGAATAATTCCACATAACTGCCGCTTTCTTTGATATATACTTTTCTTGGCGCATACTTCACCGTAAGTACCTCCCATCTGAATTTTTGAAAATGTAAAAATCCAGATGGAGAGGGCGGGGAGCGGCAGTGAATACCAGATACAGCCCTGCGGCATAATCTGATAAAAAACGACAAAAGAAAAACCGCAAAGGCTCTGTGACCTCTACGGTTATAGGAGATATATATTCTGTTAAGCGGAGATTCTACTTCTGATTTCATGGTGAGAAGTAGCGTTGCATAGGCAGGGATTTTTTTAACTGGCTTTCTGCCATTCCTCGATATGCTATGTATGGATTAACTCTGCATTGCATGAGCAGATGAATTACTGCCCGAAAAAAGGACATAAAAAAATCCCTCCAAACTTTAAAACAGGTCTGGAGAGTGTCTGTTAAGTCTTTTCGGGCATAGCAATACCGCCCACCACACGCCGTTTTTTTATATGGTGGGCGTTTGCCTTAAAACCTTATGAAATAAAATAGAGCCAATGAACTGTGACTATGATATGCTCCCCTTATGGTAGACAGATGAAATAATAAAACTGTCACTATAAGGAGGAGCATATTTTATGGGACAACATTCAAAATACTCTTTTGAAATGAAATTAGATGCCGTTACAAAATATTTGGAGGGAAGCTGTTCAACAGAAAGTATCGCCCGAAGCCTGGGAACAAATGGAACACGTATCGTCGAGTGGGTGACCTTGTATCAGTCTTTAGGAATAGAGGGGTTAAAAACAACTCCAAAACTCCGTATCTATTCCGCCGAAACAAAACAAAATGCTGTTGCCGATTACCTTTCCGGCAAAGGAACATTAAGGGAAATCCAGAAAAAGTATGGAATCCGCTCAGATAAGCAGCTTCGCAACTGGATTATGAAGTATAATGGTCATGAGAAGTTAAAGACTTCTGGAACAGGAGGAACCAGCGTCATGACCAAAGGAAGAAAAACCTCATATGAGGAACGGGTGGAAATTGTAACATACTGCATAGAGCATGGAATGGATTATGCCCAGGCAGCAGAAAAATACCAGGTATCCTACCAACAGATTTACCAATGGACAAGGAAATACCAGTCAAACGGCGTAGAAGGGCTTATTGACAAAAGAGGGAAAAGAAAATCTGAAACAGAAATGTCGGAACTGGAGAAGCTGCGTGCGGAAAATAAGCTTCTTCAAGCGGAAAAGCGCAGAGCCCAGCTGGAGGTTGCTTTCTTAAAAAAACTCGACGAAATCGAAAGGAGGCGGTTCTAAGCCAGACACAAAATGAAACGGTTTATCTGGCGATACAGGAAATATATGACGAGCAGGGATGCTCAATATCAGAACTCTGCAGATTTGCGGGAATTTCGCGTTCTGCTTATTATAAATGGCTGAACCGAAAACCAAGTGAAAATGAGAAATTCAACCAGAAATTATGTGTCCTTATCAGAGATGCGTACGAGGAAAAAAGCGGAATTCTGGGTTACAGGCAGATGACGATTAAATTGAACCGTGAAAATGAATTTCAAGTCAACGCAAAGAGAATCTTGCGCCTTATGCGGATTTTACATCTGAAATCTGTGTGCCGGCGCAGGAGAAGAAACTATGTAAAATCAACGCCAGAGGTTACTGCCGAAAACATCTTAAACCGGGAGTTCCATGCGGAACGTTTTGGGGAAAATGGCTTACGGATGTAACGGAGATGAAATATGGAGCCAGTGGGAAGGCATACCTGAGCGCCATTCTGGACTTGTCAGATAAAAGTATTGTTTCCTTTGTCATTGGACATTCCAATAATAATGCCCTTGTTTTTGAAACCTTTGACACTGCCCATGAAAACCATCCAGATGCAAGGCCTTTATTCCACAGTGACCGTGGATACCAATACACCTCAAAATACTTCCGTAAAAAGCTTAACAAAGCGGGAATGACACAAAGCATGTCAAGAGTATCCAGATGTATTGATAACGGACCAATGGAAGCGTTCTGGGGGATGCTGAAATCAGAAATGTATTACCTGAAGAAATTTCAAACATATGAGGAGCTAAAGGAGGCTGTATCAGATTACATAGATTATTATAATAATCATCGGTATCAGAAACGCTTAAACTGTATGACACCGATAGAATATAGAAACTATTTGAAAGATGCTGCATAAAAGCTCTGCCAGTCCTCTTTGCGACTGGCAGGTAAAAATTTTTATTTTTTTAACTGTCTACTTGACAGGGAGCGGTTCACTACTCACTTGTTCATCGGCTCTGCGTCTTAAGCGTCTGGCTCTTTGATGACTGTTATTTGTAAATTTTTGCTTCAATCAATGTTTCCTGCTTGCATTTCGGGCAATAGAGAGGATAGTTTTTAAAATCGTATCTTCTCTAATTTTGTCACGGGTCTTATTTCCGCAAACAGGGCAGCGTATCCAATCACTTTTAGTATTTGCCGTTTCCACTTAACCAAAATTCCTCCATAGCTGCATTAAATTTATTCGGCGTGTCCATATTCACACAGTGTCCAGCTCCCTCGAAAATAATCACACCACATTCTGGTTCATTTTTCTTCCACATTTCTACGGCGGATAGTTCCATTGGAATATCGTACTTTCCGCAGCCAATAAGCAAAGGGTATTTCCTCGGTTCTGTCTGCCGAACATTTATCATACTGCTTAAAGAAGATAAATACATAAATGACTTCTTAGAAAATTGAATATTCATCTCGTAAAAATCCTTTTGAGCCTGTAAAGTATAAGCAGATATTTTTTTATTCGACTTTGCAAACCATTTAATTGAAAATATAGCTTTAAGCATCATAAGTATCTGTGATGCGCTATTTTCCTTCTGCATTTTGACATCGAAATTGTTTATATCATAACCGCCGAAACAAGCAAGTGATTGTACGGCTTCTGGATACTGGTTTGCAAAGTCTTGCGCTAATACAGCCCCCAATGAAATCCCGACAATATGTATCTTTTCTATTTTTTCTGTTTTTAGAATTTTGTTTATCCACGATGACATTTTATCTATACTATCGCCTTTTTGTACTTTTGTTGATTTACCGTGACCGATAATATCAAGGGTAAGAATGTTATATTTATCTTGAAAATAGTCAATTTGTGCTTGAAACATATTGTGGTTTACAAAAGCAGCATGTATAAAGTATCCACTCAGCCCTTTCCTTTCTACTGATATAATAAACAATAGGCGATTCTTCTAAATGGTATTGTTTCATATTTCACCGTTCCTCATCTTTCTTAACAAGCTTTCAAACCAGTCGATATTAAATTTAATCAGTTCTTTTCCATAAAGAGCGGAAACAAACTGATAGTTAAGTATATCTTTATTTTCCTCTGAAATTTTGATATTTTCTGCTTCTTCACATATTGCCGATAATACATTATATTTTTCATTCAAAAATATTAAATGCTGTTGTATGCTTATTTCACGATTTTTTTATCCGAAAATCCCATAAAATAGACCTTTGCCAACTCTGGGCTTTTGGGACTTTGTTCTTCTATGGGTGCATTTATCCATTCAGAAAAAATGTTGCCGTCCACTTTCGGTTATGCAATAAACTTTCTTATACTTTCCATTATCAACTATTTCCTCATAGCTGATAAACCCACAATTCAGCAATTTTCTTATAGCTGCCTGTATGCTTCCCATACTACTGCTATACATCAAATTGATTCCTTTATCTATTCTTTCCCTTAGTTGATAGATTGTTCTATTGCACATAAGTAAAAGCCCAAGAATGATATTGTCCATCGTTAACCTCCATATATTCCTATTAGTAACATTACTATTATACGCATCTTGTGTTTAAAAGTCAAGTAGACAGATATTTTTTAACAAATGCACAGCGACAGAGCTTTTACCCTCTGCCGCCTGTCTGTTATGCGTAGATTATTTCCTCGTTTACAATCTCCATTGCACAAGCCCGTATGTTGTTCATCCTCCCGACCCATTCTAAGGCGTTTTCAGCCTTTAGCCGTTCCGTAATGCCCTGTGCCTGTTTCATGCCCTCTATGAGCCTTTCAAAGCGTTCCTGCGCCTGCCTGTCAATGTCGGCAAGGTAGGCGTTGAGCCTGCCGCTTGTGAGAAGATTGGTGTATGTAACCTTTCGATACTGCTTCAGATAGTCCAAGTGCCGCTGTCCCCATATGCCTATGGGCTGTTCTTCTTCGGCGGGTACGATTAAGCACGGTATTAAGTAATCTCCTTGCCGCTCATATTTGCCGCCCAGTTCCTCAAATAATGATTTAGCCATTGTCTGTTACCTCCACATTCTTTTTTATTTTGAATGTCCGCAAAATCCGTCCTACATCATATGGACAGTATGGGGGAACACTACGCTGATGGTAAGCACCGTTGCCATTTCCAGCAGCCGGATCCCTCCTGCCTTTTCCGGGTTTCGTATCGCACAGGTATCCGACCTTCATAATGCCAAATTTGGAAAGGATAACTCCACGCTGCTGCGGATGCTGTCCGAGAGCGGGCCGGACATTATTGTGATAACCGGGGACCTTGTAGATTCTGCACATACAGACATAGACACAGCCCTTTCCTTTGCAAAAGAGGCCGTCCAGATCGCACCTGTCTACTATGTGACAGGCAACCACGAAGCCCGCCTGACAGAGTATGGGCGGCTCAGAACCGGCCTTGAAACGGCTGGCGTGACTGTTCTTGAGGATAAAACAGTATGGCTGGAACGGGATGGTGGAAAGATTATGCTTATCGGGCTTTCCGATCCCGATTTTACAGTTAAGGGTGATATGTTCGGGGAAGTGCCTTCTATGGCCGGTACAAAATTAGAATCCCTGGCCGGCAGCGAAGGCGGCTACACAATCCTGCTCTCCCACCGCCCGGAGCTGTTTGAAACTTATGCAGACTGCGGTATTGGTTTAGTCTTAAGCGGCCATGCACATGGCGGCCAGTTCCGCCTGCCCCTCATCGGCGGTCTGGTTGCACCCAATCAGGGACTGTTCCCCAAATTTGATGCAGGGCTGTATACGGATGACAGCACGGACATGGTCGTCAGCCGCAGCATTGGCAACAGCATCATACCGTTCCGCTTCAATAACCGTCCGGAGATTGTATTGGTAGAGCTTTGCGCTGAATAAAAATGTTTTTAAGAAAAAACAGTTTTGCAAGATATTTTTATCATTTTTATGTGTACTATCACGGAAACTCTGTATACAATCACGGAAACCCTTATATTATCACGAAAACTCATAGGCAGTTTCCGTGTTCGTATAAGGGTTTTGCCTGCGAGTATCGACTTTTACGTGATAGTATGGAGTTTTGCCTGATAGTATCCGAGTTTCCGTGATAATAACCGACTTTTGCCTACGAGTATATACTATCAGGCAAAACAACCACAGAACAACCGTTCGCACCCTCGCCAATGTAAAAATGCCCCTAAAAGCACACGGAAATAATGTAACTTGGGAACCTATGTAGTGCCAAAAGTGGCGGATTTACGGGCTTTGTCGGCTTTCCGTGTCCGTATCTGCCGGAAACTAAGACACCTTATGGTGCCAAGGTTATCGCTCCCGGCACAAGGCTCTGCCCCTGCCCCTTTCAAACCTTTTAACGATTACTTGCTATCGTTAAAAGGAGGTGCAAATTTGGAGGGCAAAACAGCTTCCGAAACGGAAAAAAGGCCCAAAAAGCCAAAAAATAAAACCGCCGAATCCGTGGAAAGGCTTATTTCCACGCATTTCTGCGGTTTTCCATTGTATCAATTTCGTTGTTGCGATGTTTCCTTGTACCTGTGGACATTTTCCTGATAGAATTCTAAAATTTCTATCGTTAAAAATTGTACTAAAACGCCAGAAGTCTGACGCAATATATTGAATTTAGAGACAAATATCTTTAAACTGACTGCCCAATTTAGTAAGTTCTATCGTATCAACAAAAAAATCTATAACTGATTTATGCCTTGGGAATGTTGCCCCTGACAAACGCTTTTCAGATAAATATTTTGTAATCGTATCAAAAATATTTTCATACAAAGCATCAAAAGCAAAATCAATAATAGTTAAATTTTCAATAATACTTTTGTAAAGCCTAATGTCATTATTAATTATGTTCTTTTTCAAATCATTAGAACTGTTTCCATTTTTGCTTTTCGATACTATTAAACCAAGTTGCTCCAGTATTGCCAAAGAAAATGATATTCTTTCAATTGAAGCTCCAAATATTACGCATTCGTCATTATAATCTCCGTTTGCTATCGACTTAAAGAGCAACGCATCTGTAGATGATAATTTACCTATAATATCTGTAAAAATTGGATGCAATTTTACCGCTTTATCACTACTCATTGACGACGCAATCAAATTAACAAACATTTCCCTCAATTCTTCTTTTTCAACACAATACTTTGAAGCTTCCAAAGCTGGAGCAACAATCTGAATATCTGGTTCTACCCTTTTCTCATTTGGGATAGCTTCTATTTTTTCATGTAATTCCCGATTATAATTTTCTAATTCTACTGCATAGCGCAATTTGCGTTTCTCAGCCATATGACCAATACTACCAAAAACTAAAAACCAAATATCTGACACTGTACTACCAATGACCTTCGTTGGCTGTTCTGTTAAATTAGTTAAAGCCTTATCAACACATTCTGGCATCTCTGCATTGATTAAGCCAATATTATTCTTCGATTTATCCGACATATGTATTTCCTCCGTCTATCATATATATTTTTACTTTACTACTTAAAAAGTAGTTTTTACATATTCGGTTTTTCACTTCCTCATTCGTAGTAAAACCGTAGTACCCCACCGCCCCTATTGCCGCGATTTGCCCCGTTCTGCCCCACAAGTACCGCCAATTCCCGGCTACCCTTCGTGCTGCCGTGGCAGACGAAAAGTATCTTAATCATAATAAAAATTCCTCCTAAATTGCGTTGATTTGCCGTGTTTTGGCACGTTTTGCGAGGTTTATTTTTCCGAAGAAAATTGTTAAAAAAATCACAGAATGAGCAAAACGGGGCAAAATGTGGCAAGTTGAAGCCGTCAATCGTAGTAAAAACGTAGTAAGAATCGGAAGTTTTTACTACTGCATTTATTTGTCTTCTCATTTTTATAAATATGTATAGCCTATCCCCTTTGCATTCAGGTACGATTTCAATTCCTCTATCAATTTACTATTACATTTATCCCCAAAAATAATTTTTGAAATATTTAAGTCAAAATCTACATATGGCTTTGCGATTCCCTTATAGCCTAATCGTTCCTTAATATTCATTTCAATTGTGCCACCATTCACTTCCCCCAGGTCATATGGGCAATAAAGCATCCTTACTTCCTTCTCTTTTGTAGAATCAATATTCAAAGTTACATTATACGGATTTTTAATTACCCATGGAATAATGGCAAATGCAAAATCACCATTGTTAATCCCTGAAATTATCATTTTGTTAAAATCAATACTTTCTTTGTCCAAATACTCTACCGGATATAAATAATCATAATCCCCTACACTAAATTCAATGCAAATCCCATTTCCATTGGATGCATAATCTTTCCACATATAATCCTGACACTCATATGTGAGAGAATATACATCATACATTTGCGTAAAATAGTTAATCAGTAAATGCACATTACTGACACTTCGACCTGTTTCCATTGCAATCTTATTTACATCATAATTAATTTGAAATTCTGTTTCATCATTTAATGTTTTATAAAAAGAGAACCATATTTTTCCTTGTTTTAATGTATCAATCTTCGTCCTTACCAGACTTGGCTCCCCGTCAAATGAAATAAATTTATATACTTTCCCATCTTTGATTGTTTTTCTCAAATAATCTATTTTGTACGGTGTTGCTCTGTCCGGTTTATCTCTTAAATTGCCCATTAACGTGACATATTTCTCATAAAATCCAAATCCGTTCATGACATCTCCTTAATTTATGCTAATTTTCTAATTATCATTCTACCATAAAACTGCCCATATTTGGAGACAAAATTATAAAAAAAAACGCCCCGCCGAAGCAGAGCGCCTTGCCATCCCTTATTAAATTGCCCGGAACATTTTCTGCGACACAGGCTTTTCACCCTTCGCCTTTTCAAGTTCCTTCCTCGCTATCTCTAAATCCTCCATCCGTTTCAGTTCATCCGCGGCATCCTCCAGTCCGAGGTGCGTGTATGTATTCAGCGTCACCCCGATATCGCTGTGCCCCATCAAATATTGGAGCGTCTTTGGATTCATGCTTGATTTCGCCATATTGCTGCAGTAGGTATGACGGCAGACGTGGGGCGTGATATTCGGCATCTGCACCCGGTAAATCTCATTGTAGCGCTTTACCATATGGTTAAAACGGTGTTCCCAATGCATCGCCACCAGAGGGTTGGATCTATGTCAATACTTTAGACAAAAAAAGTTGAAAGATTATGCTGCTTTTTTGAGTTCCTCATCCTCCTTTTGCTGTGGTGTCAGATAACCGATAGAGCTATGGATCCGTTTACGGTTATACCAGCCCTCTATGTATTTAAAGATTGCTCTGCGAGCTTCCTTTAAATCCTGGTAAGTATGAAGATAGATTTCTTCCTTTTTCAGTACGGAATGGAAAGATTCCATACAGGCATTATCGTATGGATTTCCCTTACGACTAAATGAATGCAGGATTCCTTTACTGCCCAGGCAGTCTTCAAATGTCTGGCTCGTATGCTGACTTCCAAGATCACTATGAAGGATGATCCCCTCGGTATCCTGACATTCAGGCATGCGTTTTCTACCGCTTTAACCGCCAGTTCCGCCGTCATAGATGTGCCATAGGCATACCCTATAATCTTTCGGCTGCACAGATCCATGACAGAAGCCAGATAGGTCCATCCTTCTTTCTGTACATGGATGTAAGTGATATCCGTACACCATTTCTGGTTGATGGTCTCCGTCCCAAAATCACGCCTCAGGATATTTTTCTTATCCTCCGGGATGCTGCCATGGTTGGCATGATGATTGTACTTCTTTACTACGATAGAGCGCAGTCCCTGCTCTGCCATATGCCTCTGCACCCTCTTGACGCTGCAAGGTGTACCATTATCATTCAGCACACGGCATATTTTGACAGCCCCATACCTTTGTTTTGAGTCATCATATGCCTGTTTCACTTTCCTGCCGAATTCCGCATATGCCTTCTGCTTATTCGAGGGTACACAAACCAGAGCCTTGTAATAGGTACTCCTTGGGAATTTCAGAGCGCTGCAAAGCTGAGATACACAGTAGCGGGTTAAGTTGTTCTGGATAAAGGAAACAATCTCGGCTATAGTTCTTTCGCGAATAAGGCGGTCGCTTTTTTAATATTTCATTCTCAATCTTAAGGCGTTGGATTTCTTTCTGGAGAGCCTTATACTCCTTAAGGGTGACCGTCTCCTCCCCGGATACTTTGATGGGGGAGAGCTGTTTTACCCAGTTGCTGAGTGTGCTTCGATTTACGCCATATTCACGCTCCAGTTGCGGATACGAGGTTCCTCCGGCATTATACAGATCCACGATCTGCTGCTTGAATTCCGGAGTGTAAGATTTCTGGTTTTTCGCCATGTAAAACATCTCCTTTGCTTTTTCACTTGATAGTATAGGTTGTTCAACTTTTCCTGTCCACACTTATATACTAACACCAGGTTCTCCAGTTCCGTCAGTTCCTGCATGGCGGCTGACAGCTCCGATTTAGAACGTCCGTCCATTACAATCGCACTCCTGACCATCTCCATGTCCACGCCGATGCCCCGGTCGTTGATCTCCTGGTCCTGCCGGTACTCCTCCCACACAAACTCCGGCACAGGGAATTTGGCAAGCCTCTGCTGTATCTGCATCTCCGCCTCCACGTCACGGAGGTTATATGCTTTAAACCGCTCCCACTTCTCCCGGTCATGTTCAGGCAGGTTCCGCGTCCGGCCGCCATTCGCCTTGGTTGGCTTGCATGGGACGCAGAAATACCGGATCAGCTCTTTCCCTTCGGACAGCTTCTGCTTTTCCAGCCCAAGCACCGCGCCTACATCCTCCAGTGACCGCGGAAGGCCAAGGTAAGCCGCCCACACCATCGTGCAGCGCCAGCTCCCAGGCTCAAACCATGTGCCGAAATAATTTGACAGGCAGACACGCTCGAAATTGTTGTTATAGCTCCACTTGATGACGGAATCATCGGAAAGCGCCTCCACGATATCTGCAGGGATTTCCTCACCGCAGGCAAGGTCAACCACCTGCACATCCCCGCCGTCCACGCTGAACCCAAACAGCAAAATCTCAAAATCCGGGGAAGAAGCATACCGGTAAACGCCGCACTTGGACAGGTCCACGGACGAAAATGTTTCTAAATCCACTCCTATAGACTTCAATTCCATCAGCTCCTTTCACCGCCTTAAGGGCGGCAGGGAAAAGGCAGGTGCCCATTCCCCGCCACCCGGCGGCTGTGCTTTTCTCTATCTGGTTATGACAGGAAATCCTCCTCGTCCTCATCCGCAAAGTCATCCTCCGCACGGGACTTCCCGCCCAAAGGCTCCCCGTCACGGATTTTCTGTAAATTGTTCAGCCCGCAGGCGATACCCTTATTCCCGTTGGAATTGAATGCATAGAAATTGATGCTTGCCCTGCCGTACACACCGCTGTACACCTCGGACGTATCAATAATCGGCTGGCGGTCTGCATCCACGATGCCGGGAGCCGTGGTGCTGTTGGCATTGACGAAATAAGAATCCGCATAGGCTTCATCATCCGGGCGCTCCGTGTCCCCGTCACGCAGAGGTGTCTTTAAGACAGAAAGGGCAGGGACGCTCCTGCCGTTCCCCTTCAGCTTCGCCTCGCCCTCATGGTAGGCCGCTTCAATCGCAGCCTCGATTTTTGCAATGGTCTTTTTGTCAGATTTCGGGATGATGAGCGATACAGAGTATTTTGGCTCACCTCCGTTAATTGCCTTTGGGGTCCACACATTTGCATAGCTCCACCGGGTGTTCGGCCCTGTGATTACTTTTGTTGGATTATTGGCTGTGTTTGACATATGATTTTCCTCCTGACTAATCTTCCTTGAAATCTTCCTGCGCCGTGTCCATCTCCGGGCGCTTGTCGCTCTCTGGGACTAACGCGGGCTTGCCCTGCGGCTTCTCCACAAGGCCCTTTAAAATCTCTGCAAACTTCTTCTTGCCCAGCAGCTTCTCCATGGCCGTGATGCCTAAGAGCTTCGGCTCATACGGGTCGAAGCCGGCCTTCTTTACGGTATCCGCCACGGCATCCTCATCCGTGTACTTCCGGTTGGACCTCCCGGCCACAACCTTAAATCCGGCATACTTCACACCGCTTAACGCCTGCTGCAATGCGAACTCCTTCACGTCCGCCGCCCATGCCGCCAGCTCATCCGCTTTCACGAGGATTGCCGCGATCTCGTCATCCTCCAGCGTGGCGGGCATTTCAAAGTCATACTTTGCAAGCTCCAGGTTGTACTCCGCCCGTTTCCTGCAGACCGCCTTCGCCTTGCAGAACCGGCAGTGTTCCCCGGCGCAGAACTCGCCCTCCCCGGCATAGGCCAGCTTTGCCTTTTCGGTAAGCTCACCCTCCGCCCACTGGATTAAGTCCGCCTTCGCCATGGCATACACGCTGACATTCTCCCGGCGCGGCTGGTAGATCGCCATGCGGACGGCGTCAATGTCATAAATGCCGTCAAACAGCTCCAATGCGCCCAGGGCATACAGCATCATCTGCGGGTTCCCCTCAGCGGGAACCTCCACGCCCTTGCCATGCTTGTAATCAATGATATACAGCGTCCCGTCCGCAATAATAACGCAGTCGCCCGTGCCGAAGCCCTCCTCCACATACCGGGAGAAGTCCAGCCGCTGCTCGATCAGCACCACCGGGTCCTTGCAGGACTGCCTTGCCTCTTCCACCAGTGAAAGGACATACTCCGCATAGCTGCAGGCGCATTCCTCCATCTCCTCATCGTAGAAGGAAAGCCCCTCGGTTGGGTCTTCCGTCCCCATGCCCAGGGACAGCTTCAGCTTGTGTTCGCACAGGCTGTGGGCGTCGGTGCCCTGCTGCGCGTATTCGCTGCCCGTATCCTCATAGTTCTCGCAGAGCCTTGCAGACGGCGGGCAGGCAAGCCACCGGTGGCTGGAGGATGCGGACAGTAAAGCGTGTCTCCCCATCACAGCACCTCCGCTTCCGCAAGCAGCGCAGGGTATTCCGCGGGGTCGATCTCCGACAGCTTATCCGCGCCGTGCTTATTCAGCAGCTCCCTTACTTCCTCCGTGTGTCCGGATCGGGATTTCTCCGCCAGAACCGCGCGGACTTCCTCCAGCGTCAGCGGCTTCTCCTCCTGCTCCTGCTTTGCCGCCTTCGCATCCTTCTTCGCCGTGTTCTTTGCGGCCACCTTCCCGGTCTTGCCCGCCTTCTCCGGCTCCTTCGTGGTCGTCAGCTCTGCCTCCGCTGCGCCATTGTCTGCCACCGCATCCGCAACGGCCTGCAGGCTGTCGGCAAGGGAACGCAGATCCCCGATGACGTCAAGCAGTAACTTCACTTTTCCCATGTACGCTTCCTCCTTCCATGACTTCACTCACTGCCAGTTCCCGGACGGAACCGCCCGGAACGATGATGGTCAAGCTCCGCTTCTCCCCCAGGAGGAAGCGCACGAGGCGCTCCCTCACGGAGACATTGCGGCAGCTCACGACCCCGCCGGATGCCGGCTCCTTTGAAACACTGATCCTCAACGTGTGTTCCATGCCCATCTCCTCCATTTCCGAAGGGCGGCTGTTTTCATGCCCTTCACTATACGGAGATTTCAGGGCGGCTTCATACACCCCTGGACTCAAAAAATTTTTTCAGCTTTTCACGGACACCCTTCACGCTCTTCATGACGGCATTCGGGGCGACGCCTTCCCTCCTGGCAATCTCGTTGATGGAAAGCCCGTCAGCAAGGCGGCTCACACGCTCCTTCTGTATTTCCGTCAGTCCCTCAAGCGCCTCCTTCAGTTCCCCTCTGCGCTCATCCGATACGAGGAGGCTTTCCGGCGTTTCTTCCGTACCGTACTCTGCACCCTCAAACTGCGCCGCATCCAGCGAATAACAGTGGTACCGCTCCTTGCGGGAAAGGTTGTCCTCCAGCCGCCTGTCCTCAATGATGACGGCACCGATAGCTTCCTCCACCTCAACCTCTGATACAGTCCCATCCGCAAATTCATATTTAATTTTCATTCAGATTCCCTCCAGTTCTTGAAATTTGGTTAAACAATTTTCAAGACCAGAGGGGGCGCACGGCCCCTGAACGGTGGCTGATGCCTACAGCCGAAAGCGCAAAAAAAGCGCACCCGAAGAATCCCAGGTGCGCCTGTCATAAAAACATTGTATCCTTTTGTAATCTGTTGGGAAAAGAGATAGAAATGTGTCGAATAAAAAAATTCCACAGTCCCCCTTGAGGCTGCTGTATATACAGAAAAAATATGATATCCGGCCGTGGGTGCAGGGAGCCAGTTCCCTGCTCGTGCCATGCCCGCTTCCTCCGAGGCACTATTCTTCCACGCCTCATAGGACTCTTCTGTAACACTCATTGTGAATTCTTCGTTCCCTGACTTGATCCTGATGATTTTTTCAGACATAAAAGCGTTCCTTTCTTTACGCCTTCGTAAAGCCAGAAACGCTTCTATTTTTGATATGAAATTGATTTAAAATGGAAAAATGGCCGGAGTAAGCTAAGGCTCATTGTCTCTAGCTTCACTCCGGCCATTCGTGACTCGATGTCCCCTGGTCCCACTCGCTCGGTAGTAAGTCTTATTTAGCTGTCTCCGTGACCTGTAGTAGCCATTCCAATTTGACTATCCTCCCGCATTCAGGGCATTTGACCTTTAAGACTACGCGCCCTCCTGCGGTGGCAATTAAATCGCAGATCCGTCCTTTGCAAGCGGGACATTTGACCATACACATACCGTATACCTCCCACAGCCTGTTTTGGATGACAAAGCCATGTTATGCATCCTGCATAAAATGTCCCATCGGTGGAAATTTCCATAAATTTCCATTGCCTGTTACCAGTATGTCCCGGAAAGCGCTGCCTTAATCATTTATGCATAAAAAAACAGCAGAATCACCTCCGCCGTTTTTTCCTCCCATATATACCCGCTTCAATCCCGTCCGGCCCGCAATACAGCCTCACCAGTTTTCCGCAGTGCTGGCATTTGATCTCCAGGACAGTCCACTCCGTCTCCGTCCCCTCATCGTCCAAAATGCGCCGCCTGCATTTGGGGTTGGGGCATCTGATCACTTCCATCTGCCACCGCCTCCTTTACATTCAGGCCAATAGTCGGCCTTATTTTATAGCTTCCACCACCGCCTCCCCGCACTGATTATGTAACAAAGGGAACCAGACAAGCGTATGGTTCTACCTCTGCTTGGTTCCCTTTTATCATTTGTATATTATTGATTTTCTTCCCGCTCCCCGATTTCCCAATCTGCCGGAAAGCCGGGGATACTATTTCTCACTCGGATACAACTGCAGCATCTGTTCTTTCAAATTCTCTACCATCTGTAATGTCCCTTCTGATGCTACAAAAAATTCGTTGTCTGCTACATCCTTATAAGAAACATAAGTAGTGTCACCTGTTATTGGTATTGCCGCATTCTGGCATTTCTCATAGCAAAATACCGGTGCAATGTAGAAATCATCATACAGCTTGACTGATAGCATTTCTGTTTCCTCACTCTCAATCAATTTCTCAGCAAAAACCAGATATTCAGTGCCAGCTTTCATGATATTCACAAATCCTCTTTCAAGTGAATCCGGATTCCCGTCTAAGGACAACTGCCAATGTCCAGAAAAAATATATATTTCCTCCCCCTCTTCCAGTCCACTGCCTGCATATACTTTTTTGATAACTGCTTTCTGCCTATCTACCTGAAATAAATGCTCAATTTCCCCCATCACCTCTACCCTTAAAATAATGGCGGCACCCGGCAGACTTTGCTGCATGGCAGCACATTCCTTCCCCGCAATGTTTTCTGTCAGTTCGGCAACCTGTAACTGCTCCAGATAGTTTTCCTGTTCTGCCAAATCTGTATAGGTCTGCTTTTTCATAATACCAAATGCCATTACTGCCAAAAATACGCATACAGTGAGGAATGCCGGAAAATACTTTCTCATAATGTTTCCTCCATCCTTACCACATGACCTTTTTCCACCCTATACAGTTCATCTGCCAAAAGGTGTATATCCTCTTTATTATGGCTTGCCAACAGGATTAACGCCCCTCTCTCCTTCTCTTCCAAAATAATCTGCCGGATTTCCTCCACCCCTGTTTCGTCAAGGGCATTTGTAGGTTCATCCAACATAATCACATTCGGGCTTTCCATAATTGCCTGTGCAACTGCAAGGCGCCGCTTCATTCCCAGCGAATATTTTCCATACAGCCTTTTATCATATGGGTCTAATCCCACACGGGAGAGCGCATCAATAATTTTCTCCTTCCCGATTCTTTTTGTCAGACCTGCAAGATATGTAAGGTTCTGCGCACCTGTGAAGTTGGGATACAGTCCCGCATTTTCTATAATAATGCCCAGACTTGGCAATACCGAAAAATCTTTATGAAGGGTTTTCCCCTCCCAGACAACACTGCCCGAATCTATTCTCATCAGCCCCGATAATGCCCGGAACAGCATCGTTTTCCCCGAACCATTTTTACCAACAAAGCCATATATATTTCCGCTTTTTAAGCAAAGGCTGACATCAGAAAGTATGGCCCTGCCCCGTATTGATTTACTTATGCTGTTTGCAGCCAGTTCCATTTTACGCTACCCCCGTTTCCAAATCTGAAACCAATAAATCATGCTTTTTTATGATAAACGCCCCGGCAAGAGTAACAATCATTCCAAGCAAAAAGAAAATCATCAGGGAATGATCCAAGCCTATCTGCATATAAGATGATGTAAGAACCTGATCTGTAATTTCCGCATTGCTGCCATGCCAGCCCAATACAAGATGGGCAATGGGATTCCATATTAAAAAAATTTCATAGGATAGCCTGCCATCAAAATACCGTACAATCATATCCATAAGGTTTAACAGCACAATGCAGACCAACTGCCCGGAAATCACTGCCGCATATGCGGTACTGCTCCCGAAATATGTAGCAAGCAAATTGACTGACAATGCCATTATATATACCCACAACGAATGGATAAAAAAGTGATATGCCGTCAATACGATTCCCGCATGGTCTATCTGTAATTCATAGCGTCCCACAGCAATAAGGATTGCTATAGCAAGTAAGAGTATCTGGAAAATACATACTGTGCCGCCCAAATGACAGGCTTCCCCGATATACCATTTCACGCGGTGCGGATAACGTGAGAAAACATAAATGCTTGCAGTACAAAAATGCCGATATAACATGATTCCTGCATATAGTTCAAAAATAAATGCCGGGAACAGGCGCATTACAAAAGATACCAGTTCCGAATAGGAAAATCCCAGCTCAAAACTTCCCCGTGAACCACTGAGCTGCAGGATCAATTCCGAAAGCGTTATTGCCCCACTATGCGGATTTATATACATCACGGAAAGGTATACGCCGCTTATTGCCGCTATCAAAAGCTGCATCTGAAACCTGTTCTTCATTAAAGACAATCCTTTCTTCCGCTGATATTGGCAGCGATTATGGAAAACAAAGTGATCACGAGTATTCCTGCTATTAAGAATCCTGCCTTTTTTCCCTCATCATCAAAAAGCAGGATGTAATCATACCATTTGATACTGGGGGCTTCCTTTGGAAATCTGCCTGCAAAAATCGTTGTTAAATTCAAAAGAATAAAAACAGGCAAAAAAAAGAAAACATTATATTTCACTCTTATGAGCGATGATACTGCCGCAGTAAATACCCCGAACAGTCCTGATACAGCTCCGAAAAAGAGCGTTCCTATTACTGCATAGAGATATGGCGAGTATAAGTAAATATCTTTCATCAAATACTCATCAACCGCATTTCTATAAGCTCCATCATACATTGACAGATTTGACAGATTGCCAGCGGCAGACATTGGAAACGATATACAGTTCAGAATTATCTCCAATAGGAATGGCACTGTAAAAATAATCATTGTAGCCAGAAACACGGACAAATATTTACTTATCTGATATGTAGCATTTCCTAATCTGGAAACCAAAAATACACGTGTGCCAAGCTGGTAGTCCCTTGCCAGTGAAAAGCCCGCCGGAAACACCACTAAAAGCGGATATAACTGAATTAGCAACAGTGTATTTGTCGCATTCAGATTCGTCCGGTCATAACTTAGCAGGAGCAGTTTCATTGGCTGAATCATTTCTACAATATCCATACCTTGAAAGTACAGAACATTACCGACAAAATTGATAAACACCATAATAAGCAGAATGTAAAATACACAAATAGCTTCTCTTTTTTTCAAAAGAAAATTTGTTTGTGATATTGTAGCTTTGAATATCATACAAAAATCTCCTATATTGTTCCCTTTTTTACTCTCCCACCATTCATGAAACTCTCCCTGCTCCCCTATTCCCCGATCTGCTGTAACGCTGGGGATGCCTAGCTTGCCTTGTCAGATTACTTCTGCGTTTTCTTTCTGATAAACATGGCCGCTATCCCCAAGGCAAGATAAACTGCCGCATACAGGATAAATGCTGTTTCCTCCATGTCAAAGAATATCCATGTACCTATGAGGAACAGCACAGCCGAATCAAATACCCCGCTGCTCTGCGGCGCTGCAAGCAACGGGATATCAAACTTGCAGCGCCGCAGAGCAGCGGGGTATTTGACCCTCGCGGCAGTCACCAAATGTCTGCAAGCAGCCACTTGGCTCGTTGCTCGCGGGAATAACCGGAAGGCTCCATAAGCGCCAGATATCCTTTCCCGCAAATGCTCCGGTTAGCACGGAATAGAATGGATTGACTGCAAAAAACAGAAGAAAACATACCGTCATTCCTGCATCGCCTTTTACGAAACTAACCGCAAACCACGGAAACGCCAGCATAACAACCACTGAAACTGCAACGCATAAAATAATGTTCTTTTTCATAATGCAACAGAAACCTCCATCAATTTTACATAACAGCCCCTCTCCCGCTCAGATCCGCCCCTGCACCCTCGCAGACCGCAGAGACAAAGCCTTATGCGCCTCTGCGGAATAAGGTGTAAAAATTATATCTGTATATCCAATTACGCCTCTTTACGAATGCCAAACATACCATTCAGCATGGATAACACTTTCTCCATGCCGCTTTCCTTGGAACCGGAAGTCTTGTAGGCATCCCTCCATTCCTGCACCAGCCTTTTCATTTTCGTTCCGGTTGTTTCTGGGGCATTCCCATCTGTCCCCTGCGACTTTTTATTGTTTTTTGAGGAAAACCCTTTCCCTCCTTCAGTTCTGAGCCTCTTAAACTCGCCCTCAATCATTTCCTTAGCATCCGCCCTGTCCGCCATCTTCTGGAATGCCCGGTCAAGCCCGCTTAATTCTTCTTCCATTGTCATTTTGCGGAAACCCGTCTCTAAATTTTCATCCTCCACATAACGCTCCCTTGTGCCGTTCTGGTAGCCCTGCACGATCTCGTCATAAAGGTTCCCGTAAGCCCTGACGGAATCCTCCATCTGGTCTGCAATGCCGTATGTGCCACCTGCCCTCTGTCCTTGCAACTTTTCCATTTCCCCGGCCAGTTCGTCGCCATAGGCGTTTGCAGACAATGCGCTTGTGGCCTGTTTTGCCTGCCTTATAACGCTCTCCTTGTTCCCTTTTGCAACACCCCTGCCCGATATCCCTTTTTCACGGGTCTGTTTCCGATAATTCTCAATTCCCTCCTGCGAAATGGAAACTTTCACCGCATTGTCCGCCTTCGGTTGCAGCGCATCCTTTTCCTTCTCCTGCGGACTGGCCGCTCTGCTATTCTGATACCATCCGCTTGCTGCACTCGCCTGGCTTATATTTCCCTCTATATTTACTGACATATCAAATCCTCCATTTCCAAATTTACGCCCTGAAATCCACTCCGCCGAGCATCCCGTCAAGCTGGTCTAAAATACTTGTGTCAAAAGCGTCACCCGGCTTCCATCCCGGATTGTTCTGTTTTACCAATGCCTCCAAACGGCTTCCATAATCCCCTGCCATTCTGTCTAATGTCCACGAAGCAGAACTGCGCTGTTTTGAAGGAAGATTGTTTAAATACTTATTGATGACATCGTTTCTCCTGGTTCCTTCCGGTATGCTCTTTCCATTGGTGCTGATAAAATCCTGTTTTACTACCTCTGCCAGTTCTGCCTTTACTTCATCTGACACAGACACAATTTTTTTCCAGTCACTTCTCCCCGATATACATCTGTCCGCCTGCTCTTTTGACATCCAGGGAATACCGTTCTCATCATAGTATAAATTGCTGTGCTTATGCTTTACCCCTCCGCTAATAGCAGCACCCATCTGGTTAGATGTACTTGTTTTATTTCCATTCTTCTGCGAAAACAGTTTATTCAAAAGGGAATACTGCGAAAACCCTCTCAGATTGTTACTGCTGATATTCATATCCTCGCCTCCTCTTATATCTTCAAATCCAGATTTGCGCCAACCTGCGGCTGATCTTTCACAGTGGTTTTGCCCGCATCCTCTTCCTGGACAGCTTCGATAATTGTTTTCATATCTGTGTCATTCAGATATATCGTGCCATCTTTGGAAGCAGACATTTTTTCTTCTAAAAGCTGCTCTGCTTTATTCGGAGTTGCTGTTCCATCTTCCTGTCCAGTCCGCTTTTCTTCCAGTTTTTCCTGAAACTCTTTCTGTTTTTCTGCCGCTTTTTCTCTTGTTTTTTTAATATGTTTTTCAATATTCTCCCGCGATTTCTCACTAAGTTTTTTATAGAAGGTATTATCATGCTCATAATAGGCGATATGTGAGTAATTTCCATTTTCATCCACATACCAATGGCTAAATTTTGTTTTAGATCCCTTGGCTTTCATATACCCATCTACAAATTTCTGTGCATTTTCAATATCCTTCAACCGCTGTGTATATTCCTTTGCCTTCTCCGGGTCATTCTGCATCTTCTCCAGCAATTTAGGGTTTACAGCCAGTGTATTGACTTTGTTATCTCTGGCCATTGACAGGCCGCTCCCAACCTCAAGCGTCATATACGGAACCTGCTTTTGCAATTTGCTTAAATAATCTGATGTGCTTTCCGTATTGTTAGTTTTAACCGGTTCCGATGTCTTCTCTGCCCTTTTCTTTGTGTTGTCCGCCATGCCCTGTGCCGCATAGCTGCTGTAATTGCTTGTAATCTCCATTGCCATAATTTTGTCCTCCTTGATATAAAATTTATTTGAAATCCATTTCGTTTCCATGCTACGCCTATAACAATTTAAGCAGTTCCATATACCAGCTATCCCGTATGCCTTCATAGGGAATCTGTACTGTACTGTCTTTTGAACCTCTTTCATATATACAAGTTTCCGCTGCACCAGCTAAACCCGGCAGTTTATAAAATCCGCCAAAAACAATCCATATTTCTCCGTCTGCATCATTTTCTTCTAAAAAATTCTCAAAGGCATCTCGCTCAACATAAACATACCTAGCATCATATGAAATTATTTCTCTAAGTTTTTCGGTATCGTAAGAAACTATTCCGGGTTCTCCGTCATAATTTCCAACCATGATATCTTTACTTTCATTGCACCGTGCATAGGAATGGGTATGTACCGCCAGCAGCATAACCACAATTATCAGAGAAACTATGGCTACCATGCCCATGCACAGTTTTTTCCGGTATGAGCGGAAACCTGCAATCTCGCCCATCCGCCTTTTCATGTCTGCAAATTCCTTTTCCCCGGCATAGGTGACGGCGGGCGGCGTACCCTCTGTCCCGGAGCGCAGCAGTTTCAGGGTTTTCAGCAGCACCATGCCATATTCATGCGCCGGCTTCCCGCTGCTCTGTATGCACACCCTGTCGCAAATATCCTCCAAATCCGCCCGGAACTGTTTCTGGCAGATTGTCAGCAACGGGTTCACCCATAAGAGGCACCGCAGGATATCCCATGCAAGCCCAAACCATAAATGCCCCAATCGGATATGCGTCCGCTCATGCTGTACAACAGCTTTTAATTCATCCTGGCTGTAACTCCCCCATACCACTTTAGGAATGACAATCTTTGGTTTCAGCAGCCCAACTGTAAACGGCGTCACATTCATGTCTGTAATCCTGACCTGCATATTATCCAGAGAAATCTTTTCCATCCCGGCAACCGACTTCCGGAGGCGCAGCCGCTTTCCGAATATACAGACAGCAGCTATAAGGATGCCCGCCATATAAATGCGGTCAGCCCACAGGCAGGTCATGGTTCCATGCGTTATCCGGCCTGTTATTCTCACCACTGCCTTATTCTCATAAAACAGCTTCAGCTTTCCAAGAAACGGGATGAGCAGGAAGGATGACCATAACAGCCCCCTTATGAATGTCCGTCTTGAAAAAAGCATCTTCCGGAGCAGCATCACCAGTCCGAGCAGCAAAAAGGAAAAAGCCGCACACCGCACAAGCTGGGTGGCATAATATGCCGCGCAGAAATCCAAAAGGTTGCCCCAGTCAGGCATGGGGTTCACCCTCTTTATCCGTGGATTCTGTCCCCCGCTCCTTGCTTTTCTCCAGAATCTCCTCCAGCTCTTTTATCTGCTCATCCGTCAGTGCGAAGCTCTGCAAAAGCGCCGCCATCGCATTTGTCCCGCTGCCGGAAAAATAGCTGTCCACAAACTTCCTGCTTTTCTCCTTTACACATTCCTCCCTTGACCTCTGCACATAATAGTGGTAAACCCTTGAATCATGCTCATCCACCGTGTATCCGAGGATGTCCTTCTGGTTCAGGCGGTTCATCAGCACCCGCACCATCCTCATCGACATATCCACATTCCCCTGCATCCTCTTGTAGACCTCGGAGGATGTCAAAGGCTCCCCACACGCCCACAGGACTTCCATGATCTGCCATTCACTCGGTGTAATCTCTTCCTTTACCATACCGCTTCCTTCCTTTCGATATATATTGTCAATTTATATATCGGTCAATTACCGTTAATTATTAATAGGCGTTGACGTTTTTGCATGATATGGTTATGGACAGAAGGCAAGTCATGGGCAATCACTTCCCCGCTTTCCAAGTAATTTCCGCTATCAGTCCGCCCGAATCTCCTATAAAATGGACAACCGCCGCATATAGAGAATAAGTCCGCAGCGGCGGTCACTACCTGGTTATTTTGGTTTCAATTTGGCTTCTACCAACTCCTTATGATAAAAATAATTGATATGTTTAATTGAATGTTCAGCGCAATATTCCTCAATCTCAACGGAAAGATTGTTCCAGAACCCCATGTTCCCTTTTACATATATTTCATCATATAATTCCACTAATTGTGGGTAGGCATTTTTTATGTAGCTGAGGATATCCTGTTTATAACTCCCACGCAGGTTCAGATTTTCAAACCAGTATTCATCCACGAATCTGTGTGTTTTTACTATTATTTCCTTATAATCTGTTATGCCCGGAAAGATGGGCGACATGAACAAAACGGTATATATGCCGTTCTCGTGCAATGTTTCTATCGTTTCAAGCCGTTTCTTGATGCTGCTGGCATGATCCATATCATTTTTAAACTGCTCATCCAATGTATTGACCGAAACCGAAACTTTCAGATTTTTACACTGTTTCAGTAAATCAATGTCCCTTAATATCAGTTGGGATTTCGTTGAGATATTCAGTTCACAATCTATGGAAATCAACTGCTCCAGTATCTTCCGTGTATTTTCGTATTTTTCCTCAAATGGATTGTAACAGTCCGTTACGGATGACAGGAATACCGACTTTCCCTGCAGTTTCTTTTTGCTTATCGACTTGTCACACCGCTTAATGTCAATAAAGTTCCCCCATGCCTCGCTATGGTTCGTAAACCGCTTCATAAAACAGGCATAACAATACCTGCACCCATGAGGGCAGCCTACATAAGGGTTTATCACATAATCGCTTGCCGGAAGATTTGATTTTGTAACCAGATCTTTTACTACTACTTCTTTTTCTATCATGTTCATAAGATAGTCCCTCCGTAGAACATACAGGCGTATACCTTTTTCTGCCTACAATATATCCGTTCCTCTCCTGAAAAACATTCAAAATCACCCTGCACCTGGCACTGGTACATATAATCGCCTTTCTGATAGAATTCTGGCCCTCGGAACGGCATGGAAACCGACACATGGGAAAGCGCTTCTTTCAAAAATATAATATCAAAATTCTCATCCAGGCTCTCCCCGTAATAATTCATAGCCCACACTGCATGATTCCTTATCCAGACACGTTCCCAGCCTATGAATTTCTGCCCGCCAAGATAAGTATCCATATACAGGTAATCACCATCTTCATAACGGAAATCGTGGGAACCAGGCTGTGACGGCATGATTTCATTTTCACCCGTGATATATGTGTTATTTTTTGCCCTGACTAAAAAAATCCTGATATCCTGCATAGGATATTTCTGTTCACAAAAGAGGCTGATTGTACAGATATCATTTTCCTTCACAAGCCTGTCTATGGAGACTTTAAAAATCTCACTAAGCTGTATAAGGTTCTGAATATCCGGAAAAGACTGTCCATTCTCCCATTTTGTTATAGACTGTCTTGATATATCCAGCCTGTTAGCAAGTTCTTCCTGTGACAGTTTCATATTTGTTCTTAGTAATTGCAATTTTTCTTTAAATTCCATTCTGACATCCTCCAGACATTCATTATACTTTAGCGTTTTTCCATAATCAATCCACCTATGCGTTCCAATCCGGCAACTGTTGGTTGCTTTCCAAAAAACAATTGTTCACTCTCTCTAAATTGAAAGGGGCGGCTGCCCCACAAGGCGGCACAAACGCAAACTACCGTGTAAGCATATTAACTCTGATTCCCCCGCTTTCCAACTTATTATTTTCTGAACTAATTATAAATATCTGTGATATTTGAAATATAAGGAAATGAATTGTGAAATCTCAAGATATGAGAAAAATGCCTACGCAAGCAGCCCTTTCCTCGTTTTGTTAATATTCCATTTAGTTTTTACCGCTTTACTCGTATACTATCACGGAAACTGCTTATACAATCACGGAAACCCTTATACGAACACGAAAACTCACAGGCAGTTTCCGTGTTTGTATGTGGGTTTTGCCTGATAGTATCAACTTTTGCCTGATAGTACAGCAGTTTCCGTGCGAGTATCCGAGTTTCCGTGATAATATCCGACTTTTGCCTACGAGTATATACTATCAGGCAAAAGAACCCCAGAACAACCGTTCGCACCCTCGCTAATGTAAAAATGCCCCTAAAAGCACACGAAAATAATGTAACTTTCAAAGCTATGTAGTGCCAAAAGTGGCGGATTTACGGGCTTTCCCGGCTTTCCGTGTCCGTATCTGCCGGAAACTAAGACACCTTATGGTGCCAAGGTTATCGCTCCCGGCACAAGGCTCTGCCTCTGTTCTATTCATACCTTTTAACGATTACCTGCTATCGTTAAAAGGAGGTGCAAATTTTGAGGGCAAAGTAACCCCCGCAACAGAAAAAAGCAAAAAAATAAAACCGCCGAATCCGTGGAAAGGCTTATTTCCACGCATTTCTGCGGTTTTCCATTGTATCAATTTGATGTGGTATAAAAAAAGTTGACAGCTTATTCTCAAGGATTTCATAATAAAACCAAGAGAATAAGGAGGTATTCAAAGTGGCACGTAAATATGACCATGAATACAAAGTACAGGCAGTAAAACTTGCCAAAGAAATCGGCGGCGCTAAGGCTGCTAAAGAATTAGGAATCCCTGAAGGAACCATCCATACATGGCTGAAAGCCGTAAGAGCCGGTAAGTTAGACTTTGGGGAAGGTTCCCATACCCCTGCCAGTGCAATGAGCCTGTCAGAAGAAATTACCATGCTGCGTAAGCGGGTTAAGGAGCAGGACAAAGAAATCCGACGTCTGGAAGAAGAAAACGAATTTCTGGAGGAAACCAGCGCTTTTTTCGCCGCCAGCCGTCGGAAGTCAGCAAAAACCAGAGGATGATATTCCTGGCTTTGAAAACAGAGGACGGCAGGATTACCAGAAAAATTTCATTTTATTGCCGGATGCTTGGTGTCAGCCGGCAAGGCTTCTATAAATATCTCGCGAACAAAGACCGTCCCTGGAAGTACCAGGATCTGGCGGATGCCATGAAAGAAATCATCAGCGAGGATGAATGCAATGATACTTATGGACGGATCCGGATGTATCAGGCGTTGCTGCTAAAGCAGCCGAAGGGAGTACATATCCCCAGTGAGAGGACTGTGTACAGGGTCATGGATCGGATTGGCCTGGGCCACCGTCCAAAGCGCAAACCGAACGGAATTACAAAAGCGGATCGGGAAGCGATGAAATCAGACGATCTTTTAAGGAGGGATTTCCGTGCGGATGCCCCATTGGAAAAATGCATCACAGATATCACGGAGATTCCAGCGTCCAATGGGAAACTGTATGTATCTGCGATTTTTGACTGCTTTGATCTTAGCGTTCTCGGTCTTGCAATGGGAACAAATATGAAAGCAGATTTGTGTATCCAAACATTGAGGAATGCCCTGACAGCTTACCCTGCACTGGAAGGCGCAGTGATCCATAGTGACCGGGGAACACAGTATACCAGTGAGTGCTACCGGAAGACCATTCTGGAACACCATATCCATCAAAGCATGAACAGTGCCGGAGGACGCTGCCATGATAATGCACGCTGTGAAAGTATGTGGGCCAGAATGAAGACGGAACTTCTGTACGACCGCCATGACACAAAACAAATGACTGTAGAGGAATTAAAGGTACACATTTGGAGATACTTCCTCAGCTACTGGAATAACCGAAGGATCTGCTCTGCAAATGGCGGACTTCCTCCTATGATAAAACGCAGGCAGTATTATGAGGCTTTGGAACTGGAGGCATAGGCAGTGATACCCTTGAGAAAAATGTGTCAACTAATATTGACAATATCAATTTCGGTGTTGCGATGTTCATCGGTACAACGAAATTGATACAATTCAACGATGCACCCCTAAATGCACCCCCCTAAACCTAAAAAATGCGGGCCGGAAACTGATTATTCCGGCCCATAAAAAATTTTTCTTTCTATATTAAATAGCGCTTTTACACATCCGCCCCTCCGCTGAGGCTTTCACCTCCCTCCCGTTTTTGAAAACAAACCGGATGTCATCCCTGGCATAAACCGTGGCGTAGTCAAGGAGCGCCGTCCAAAGCTCCTCATCAAACTTTCCGCAGAAGCCGTCCAGCCTTTGCAGGCCGCCGATGAACCGCATATAGGTTTTCCGCTTCCCCTGCCTGTCGGAAATCTCCCTGGATGCCTTTTCGTACCCGTCCCTTGCCGCCTCGTACCGGGCGACCAGTTCATTGCGGCGTTTCTGGTATTCCTCCTGGTCCATGGGCGCGGCCTTGTTTTCCGCCACAATCCTTTTTACCATTTCCGCCACCGTCCTCGTTTCAGTCTGAAACCGGCTCTGCTCCACCTCCAGCTCCGTGGTGTCACACAGCGTCCGCATCATCACCTTGGTGTTCGCTATCAGCTCATCCTTTTCCGGGATGACCGCATTGACGGCTTTCACGAAGGCATCCTTTATCTCGTCCTCGGTAAGGTGCGGCGTCCGGCATTTCTTATCGTTCTTGAACTTGCGGTTGCACTGGAATATCACCCTGCGGTATTTGTCCTGCGAGTGCCACACCTTGGAGCCGTACCAGTTCCCGCACTCGGAACACTTGATTTTCGAGGAAAATATGCTCGCGCTGCTGTACCTTGCGTCCATGCTTTTGCGCCGCTCCATTTCCTCCTGCACCAGCTCCCATGTTTCGGGAGGGATGATTGCCTCGTGGTTCCCCTCCACATAATACTGCGGTATCTCCCCCTGGTTCTTCTTCCGCTTTTTGGTGAGGAAGTCCGCCGTGTACTGCTTCTGCAGGAGCGCGTCCCCTTTGTACTTCTCGTTGGTGAGGATGCTCTTGACGGAACTCTGGTGCCAGGTGTCCTTCCCTGCGGGGCTCTTGATGCCCAGCCCCGTCAGCTTTTTGCCGATGGCATACGGGCTCAGTCCCTGCAGGAAAAGCTGGTATATCAGCTTTACCGTTTCCGCCTGCTCCGGGTTCACTCTCAGGCTGCCGTCCTCGCCCTTCTCGTATCCAAGGAAAGTGCTGTAGGCAAGGCTGCCTTTGCCGTCCGCGAACTGCTTCCGCTTGCCCCATGTGGTGTTCTCCGAAATGCTCCGTGATTCCTCCTGCGCAAGGGAGCTCATGATGGTGATGAGCAGCTCCCCCTTGGAATCCAGCGTGTAGATGTTCTCCTTTTCAAAATAAACCTCGATGCCCTTCTCCTTCAGCTTCCTTACTGTCGTTAAGGAATCCACCGTGTTCCTTGCGAACCGGCTGACCGATTTTGTGATGATGAGGTCAATCTTCCCCGCCAGGGCATCCTCAATCATCTGGTTAAAACCGTCGCGCTTTTTTGTGTTCGTTGCAGAGATGCCTTCGTCCGTATACACCCCGGCAAATTCCCAATCCTCCCGGCCGTTTATGTACCGGGTGTAATAATCGACCTGCGCCTCATAGCTTGTCGCCTGTTCCTCGGAATCCGTGGATACCCTCGCATACCCCGCCGTCTTCCGCTTTTTCGCCGCCGCAATCGGCCTTGAGTCAAACCGGTTCAGCGTGGCGGGTATGGTTGTTACTTTCTTTGCCATTCTGCCACCTCCCCATCCGTAAAGTGAAATTCAAACCTGTCCCCGTATGCCGTCACTCCCGCAATCTCCTTTACAAAGCGGGGTTCGTAATCCTCCCGCCCCAGGACTTCCGCCGCTGCCTTTCGGAATTCATCATCCAGCAGCCTGCGGAAGGAACACCCCCGGCACACCCAAACCTTATATTTTTCCTTCTGCCCTTTCGGGCCCATCTTCCAGTAATCGCATTCCAGTTTCCTGCCGCAGCACCCGCAGGTGATTTTCTGCGAAAATGCGCTGCGGCCTCTTTGGTATGCCCGCATGACCTCTCTTGCCTTCCCGCTTTTCATGCGGAACTCAATGCGGTCTGCATTTATGACAATCTGCTCGACTTCCCTCCGGACTGCCACCCCGTCAAAGGCGGCAAGCTCCAGTGCGGCGGCCGCCGCCTGCTCCAGCTCCGTTTCATAGACCGGCCGGAGCCCGCACACATCTTTCCCTTTGCGCTCCCTGGTATTGCAGTTCCATTTCTTGCCGTATTTTGTGGTGCGCCTGCTCACCGAACGGCCGCATTCCCCGCATTTCACCAGTCCTGAAAAAGCCGTGAGCGTGGGGTTTTTATTGGCGGCGGCATCCGCCCGCTGCTCCCGTATGAGCTGCGCCTTTTCAAAATCTGCCTGCGGGATGAGAGGCTCGAACATACCCTCCACCATGTACATGGGCAGCTCGCCCTTATTCCTTTTCCTCGTATGCCCCTCGGAAATAAAATTCTTCTGCAGGAGCATGGAGCCCGTATAGGACGGGTTCGTGAGGATGAACTTGATGGTGGAGTCGTCCATCGGCACGCCTTTCTGCCCCGTGATGCCCCTCTTTGAAAGTTCCTTTGCAATCCCATAGGCAGATGTGCCGGAAAGGTACTTTGCAAAAATCTCCTTTATGACCTCCCCCTGCTCCGGTATGACGCGGTACATTTCCCCGTCCCACTCATATCCGTATGGCGCTTTATGCCCGTTCGGGATGCCCTGTTCAAACCGTTTCCGGATGCTCCACTTCACATTCTCTGAAATACTGCGCGATTCCTCCTGTGCGAAGGACGCAAGCAGGGTGAGCAGCAGCTCCCCCTCGTCGGAAATGGAGTGGATGTTTTCCCTTTCAAAATAAACATCGATTCCAAGCTCCTTCAGGTGCCTCGTCACCGTCAGGGTGTCCACGGTATCCCTTGCAAAACGGCTGACGGACTTTACCAGCACCATGTCAATCTTCCCGGCATCGCAGTCTGCAAGCAGCCTGTTGAAGTCGTCGCGGTGGCTTGTGTCCCTTCCGCTGATGCCCTCATCCGCATATATGCCCGCAAACTCCCAATCAGGATTTTTTTGTATCAATCCGTTGTAATGGCTGACCTGCGCGGAAAGGGAATGGAGGAGCATTTCCGTCTCCATCGACACCCTGGCATAAGCCGCCACCCTCTTCCTCTTTTTCAGTTCCGGCAGAATCTGCCCGATTACGCTGATTCTCGGCATATCATCCCTCCTTGTCAGTGTCACATGATGCCATAGAATCGGCTTTATATCCACTCATTTCGGTCTGTAAACTAACCAAAATCGGGCGGTATTTTCCCCGGAAAATTGTATCAATCTGACCGTACTCCTCTGCCGTCATTGCCCCCTGTTCCATGAGGGATTTCGCTATGTTCATGGTGGCGTGGTACATCTTCTCATTCCGGAACTGCTCCTCACTCATCTGCGCCACCTCCGAATCTGTCAGCCACATAACACGCATGGCAGCAGTATTTCCTGCCGGCATTGCCGTAGGCCGTGAACGGCTTTTTGCAGTAAGCGCACACGAATTCATAACGTGCCTTCCGTTCTATCTGGTACGGGTGGCTGTTCCACCACTTATTGCGGCATTTATCGGAACAGAACTTCTTGGCTTTCCGTCCCGGATTCTGTTTTACCTCTGCCCCGCAGCATGGGCAGATACCCTTATCCCCATCCGCAGACGGCACTGCTGCTTTTATTTTCCCCGCACTCAGTCCCTTCCTCCGGCAAAATGATTTTACTGTGTTCTCTGAAATGCCAAGTTCCTGCGCAATCTTCATATATCCATAGCCAGCGGCCCTCATCTGCCGTATCCGGTCTTTTTGCCTGTCAGTCATAAAAACGCCTCCTCACTATACGGAGATTTGAACCGCAGTTCGGCGGGGTGTTTTCACAAAAAAAAATAACGCCTGCAGGAATCCCAAAAGGAACTCCTGCAGGCGTAAGACCATTTATACCCTCTTTGCGTAATCCAGCGAAATCCATCCGTCTCTCTTTTCCTGGTAGGATTTCAGCAATCCCCACCTGGATGCGCCTTCACCGTCTGCCTCCTCCACTATCGTGAAAGTGCCGGCTCCGGTATATTTCCCGGTCTTGCCGTGGTCAGTGCCAGGGCCTTTCCGGATGTTAAGGTTTGGGATGGATACCTGCACCAGATACGGCTTGAACGCTGCCGTACTGGAATACACTGCCTTCCCCGACTCATCAAACACGGAGCAGCCCGGATTCTCATCCGCACATTTCTTTGCGTTCTCCAGCGACTTGAACGCCCCTTTCTGCGAGGATGCGTCTGCCCAGGTCTTCCGGACGCGGTACCAGATTTCCGTTTCTATAGGAGCCGGGGAAGATGCCTCTCCTTCCGTTCCAAGGATGCCTTTCAGGATCGTGAGTATCTTCTCCCCATAGCCGGCGCCTGTCGCCCATCCCTTTCCGGCAGGGTTTTCCTTCTGCCCAAGCCACTCCACATATTCCGCACAGCCCCTTGTGACATATTTGAACCGCGGGTCAATGCAGGTGTTCTTGAGTGCGTCCGTGGAAGCATAGGCTTTCAAGTGCTGCACCTGCGCCCGGATGCCGAGCTGCGGCGTGTCAAAGGAATTCCCCTTTACACCGTTAGAAGTCACGCCCATGCCGCAGAAGTTGTTCTGTGAAAGCGTGACCGCAGAGCCGGAAAAGGTGAAGTTCCCGGTCTCAAGGCAGGACTGCGCAAAGGCAATGTCGCCACGGACTCCTTCTGCTTTTCCTTCCGAAAGGTACAGCGGAACCATGTCGAGGACGGACTGCGCCACGGACGGGTTCTTCGCTTTCAGATATGCTTTCATCTGCTCCGCCGTTGCCGTGGCATTCCCCATGATCTTGGTGTATCTGTCTGTGCCAGAAGCAGTGCCGCCCATTGCCGCTTTGACCGCCTTGCGGAATCCGTCCATCGTGTACCCCATCCCAAGCTGCGCCCACAAATGCTCCGGGTCGCCGTGGTTGCTGGCAATGCCCCTCGCACAGCCTTCCTTGTGGCTGATGATGACACCGTCCGCAAGCGGGTCAAGGCTGTACTTTTCACAGAGCATGGCGAACAGCTCCACCGCCGTCTCATAAGTCCTTTTCGCCACCGCCTTTGCCGCAGCCGTGTCGGAGCAGGTGAAATTGCTGCCCGATGTGTACTTGATACACGCCGGTTCGCACATTTCCACCCCGATATGGGTATTGTTGCCGCTGCCCTTGCTGCCGGAGCCGCAGTGCCACCCCCTGTGATTCCACGGTAATGTCTGGTAAGCCGTGCCATCGTTCCCGTCAATGAATCCGTGGACGCAGGATGTGTCATGCGCAGGGCTGTTCCATGAGTTGATGAATACGGACGCCTTCGGCTGCGGGCAGCCCACGGAATGGAGCATCAGCCCCTTTACCGTGATCTTCCTCCCTGCCGTGTAGCAGGGGTTTTTCGTCAGAATGCTTTCTACCAGTTTCATTTACTCGTCCCCCTTTTCTGCTTTGTCATGGAGCTGTGCCAGGATATCCTTCAGCTTCTCCGGGATGGGCAGCCCCAGGTGTCCGGCGTTCTCCAGGAGGCTCACGCCCTCGTTGGAGATATAGAAAAAGATGACCGCCGTCCGCAAAACGCTGCCTGTGCCGATGACCTGCACATCGAGGATGTTGGCAATCCCCACGAGCAGGAAGATCAGCACCTTCTTGGCAATGCCCCGGAACCCTACCTCGCTGGACAGCTTCTTATCCGCCGCGGCGCACATCACGCCAGTGATATAGTCCACCACGACAAAAGCGACCAGCGCATACAGCAGGCCGTCACAGCCGCCGAGGAAGTAACCGAGCCATCCCCCGACACCCGCAAAAATGAGTTGAATTGTGTTCCAGAATTCCTTCATAGTGAAACCCTCCTTAAAAAGATTTTTTGTATGATAAAAGGCCGCCCGCCAATCGGCGGACAGCCCTGTATCCATGGAAATATTAAATTTGTTTCGGCAGCCACTCCCAAATCCTCATGTCCTCCTGCCCAAGCGACCACATACACATCCCCCGCAGCTTCCAGCGGTACGCCGCCTGGTTCGCCCAATAGACGAGGGAGTCCACGTCCTGGTAATAGAGGATGGAGAAGCCGTCCGCATCCCCAAGAAACAGCCGGGAAATCCAGATATTGATATCCCTCGGAGTGACCTCAGCCGTGTAGTTGTTCCCGCAGGATATCTCCATCAAATCTGAATGGAAAAAATCATAATCCATCGAAATGTCCTCGCTGCGGGTGGCGCTCTCCTCCACATCGGCAGTCAGCGTGAACACCTGGAATTCTTCATCCCACGCCACATTGCTCCTGCTGATCCGTCCGAAGGATTTAAAACTTCCGTCCGGCATCCGCACATCGAACCGCTCGTAAGGCTCATATGTCCATGAGTCCCCAAGTCTCATCAGTTCACAGACGGTACGGTTATCGGAGCGGTATCCTGCATACCCGCCACTGAATCCGGATATGGAGGCCGTGAAACGCAGCGCATAAGATGCGCCGGAATACACCCGCACCCTGTTTCCACGGATGCGCATCTCCACCGTGTACATGGCGGGATTCCCTCTGAGGTCTGCATTCGCCGTCCGGCTGATCGTCTGGCTGTAACTGCCAAGAAGGGTGGAACCCTTGTAAAGCTCCACCCTCTGTGTGTCATAATTTAAGCAGCAGAAAACATCCCCGCAGAACACCCCCGCCTTCCCGCTGCCGCCTGCCGGGAATGCCAGCCTTGCCCGCAGATGGATATCGGAAAAGCCGCTGTACTTCCATGCAAGCTGCCCGCTCCCCTCAAGCTGGGAGTACGGCCGGTTCTCATAGCCCTCCCGCCACACCTCCCACTTGCCGGAGAGCGTCGTCCAGTAACTCTCCGGCAGAGGGTTCTCATCCCGGAAGTCCTCGTACCAGATGAGCGCCGAGTCCGGCTTCCTGCGGAGCATTTCCAGCGTCAGCTTGAAGCCCCTGTCCGGCTGCGCCATGTTGCCGTCCACATCCTTGAATTTCCGTGGCGCAAGGGTATAGGTGGCGGAGCCGGCGCTCGGTTCTTCCGAAAAAGCCGAGCAGACACGGAAGCCGTAAAACTGCACCCCTTTCACATCCACCGAAACCGTGATGGTGTGCGTCCCTGCGGAGAGGGAAATCCCCTCTGCCAGCGCCGACCAGAAGGTAGTCCTCCAGTATGGCCACCACAGGCGGCTTTCCGTGAAATGCTTCCTGCCCCCGTCAATGGAAATGTATATCCCGTTCTTATCCCAAAAGGGAAAGCACAAGCGCACCGCCACATCATAAGTTCCTGCTGTGGATACAGAAAAACGGTAAACAGCGGAGCCGTTATCCCCCATCGTCACCATGCCCTCCGAAACAGACACGATGCCGGAATAACTGTCCGGGTTCCCGCCGTTACGGTCGACCACAATGCCGTCAAATTCCGTCTTCTGCTCTTTGCCGTAGGCGGTAAGGTAATGCCTGCGGTTGTATGTGCCGGAAAGCAGCGGGTAATCATAGGAAACCGCATCCCGCCCCTCCATGTAGTCGTACACATGGGGAAGCGCCCACGGCACCTTGTCGTAGTCGTCCCAATAAGCCACGATGGGAATAAACGGCTGCGGCGGCTTGTCATCCGTGAAGTTGTAGCCGCCCGTCATCCATAGCTGCGCAGCATAGTAGGTGTTGGAAGTCCCCCGGTAGGTGACTCCCATGTTCTTTGGCGTATCGTGTATCCGCCAGTTCCACCCGTAGGCAGGCATCCCCAGGAACACTTTATCCGGATTCATCACTTTCACGGCGTAATTATAGATGCCCTCCAGCCAGGAACGCGGGGAAACCGGCCCCGGTGCGCTGCCCGCCCACGCCATGCCGTAGCTCATAATGGATGCCGTGTCGCAGTAATTGTCGAGGTCGCCGTAGACGCACCAGTTCTCCCCGCCGACAGAGCCGTTAATGCTGTCCATCCCTGGCAGGCAGATGTTCATCAGCTTTGCGGGATTGTAGGATTTCACCGTATTGTAAATATTTCGGAACATAGCGGTTGACTTCGCCGCTGTGGAGTAATCATCCCCTTTCTCCAAATCGATGTCCACGCCGTCACACCACGGGTATTTCTCCATGATCCACACAAGCTCCGAAAGGAACATATCCTGCGCCCCGTCCGTGTTCTCCCGCAGCGCCTTAAAAATGCTGTTCGTGCCGTCATTGGCGACCGTCAGCAGCCACCTGATGTGCGGCCACTTCCTGATATACGTCCGCATGGTGGAGCCTTCCGCAATGGAAACGCCGCTCTCGTAGATTTCCCCGGTCGCCCTGACCTTAAAAGAAAAAAGCCCAATCTGGCTGATGCGGTCGCCGTAATCCCGGAGCGCCTGGTACATCCTCGTATTGCCCATGAACGTCCATACCATGATCTGCTTTCCTTTGAGTGTATCCATCAGAATGTCCCGCCCCCTTCCTGCATCTCCTGCATTGTAAATAATAATCTCGCCGTTTTCCCGCTTTCCAATGCCACCTTATGTTTGGAATCCCATGCGGCGCTGTACTGGTAGAATCCCTCTTTCTGAAATGCTGCGCCGTTGCGTGTACACTCCCTGCTTTCAGCAAGCAGCGCAATATCATCCTCCGCTTTCACGGCACCGGGAAAAGACACCCTCTGGCCGCCCACGCCCTGGGCAAGCCGCACCGTCCCCGCCGCCATATCGGATTTCGGGTAGATGTGGATATCCAGAGGAGCGGAGGTCTTCCCCAGGTTAAAGAGGATGACCGTTTCCTCCGAGCGCACCACGCCGTTGAACCACGTGGGAGCCTTTATCCCGCCATCCTCCCGGAGCTTCTGCAGGCAGGTCTCCGTGTGCGGTGCATATCCCGCAAGGCCCGGCCCTTCCTGCAGTTGGAGGTCGGTAAACCAGATGCGCCCGGAGCAGTCGGCAATGGTGGGGACCACCGTCACGCTCACGACGCGCATATCCTTCTTTTTATTGACCACTTCCGCAAGCCTTACAAACTCAGCCATCCAGCGTCCACCTCAGTTCCGAGGGATGCCCCACCCATCCCATTGCCACCGGCCCGCCCTGCAGGAGGATGTCCGTGATGTAGAAGTCACCCGTGCAGTCCGTGATGCAGACGCGGACGGTGACGGATTTCAGCCTCTCGGATGAGAAGTTTTCCGGGGTAATCTTTGCTGTTGTCCTTGAAAAATATGCCATGCTGACCTCCCATCAATACAGGTCGATAAACCTTGACTCCGTGCTGCCGTCCTCATACTCCAGCACAATCTCAATGCCGACCTGCGAGTTGCCGCTCAGTTTCTTCAAATTTTCAGACGCAATCTGCGCCGAAATCGTATAGCTGTCACGGTTAGCAGGATACACCGTCTGCGACAGGCTTTTGGTCATGCCAGCCACGCCCTCCGCCTTGAAGGAAGCCGTTCCGCTTGCGCCGTTTTCCCCATCCGCCTCAAAGCCGGAGGACACCCAATAGGCAAGCCCGTCATCGGCGCGGGAATTGCGGAGCAGATTGAACGGCACCAGCTCCGCGATGTCCTCGCTGGACACCACGCTGACGCCCTCTAAGGAATCGGCGGCATTGTCCCACTTGCTCGTGGAGCTGCCCAGGTTCTTTAACACCGTGGAAAGCTCCAGCACCGTGTTCCACGGCTCCTGCAGGTTGTATTCCCTGCGGACAATCCTCGTGGTGACCGAAAGCCCCAGGTCCTTATCCTCCACCCGCACATAATCCCCAAGCTCCCATGCCTCATGCTCATATCCCGTCAGCACAGACAAATCCATGGCGTTCAGCACATAAGAAACCGTCGGCTTGCAGTAATCGGCAAGCCTCATGCGGGTAAATTCAAGCATCTGGTAAGGGTTCGTGAACGCCGAACAGTCCAGGGAAGATACACGGATTTCTTTGGAATAGGTGAAATCCTCCACATAGGGCTTCCCGCCGTTGATGCTGGCAAAGGTCATGCCGTCTGCACCGACGGCATACAGCCTCGTCACAAGCCCCGTGGTGTCCACCGTCCGCTCGATATCCTTCATGTTCTTCCCGTACATGAACAGCGCGCCGCTGTCCTTCCCGTTTAAGGTCAGCAGATGCACCAGCCGGTTCGGGCAGTCAAAGACCAGGTCGCCGCCGTGGAGGTCAGCCACCGCCCTTAAAATAGACAGTGCATTTTTCTCCGTGGATGTCCATGTGCGTTTGGTCGTGACCGTGACCGTCCCGACATTCCATTCCGTGCCGGAAAGGGCATAGGCCATGGCCGCATCCGCCGTCTCCGCGTCAAAGGCTTTCTCCTCCTTCCGGACGGAATAGGCAAGGTTGTAAAACTCCGCCTCGGCGTACACTTCTGTCACGGCGCTGCCGGAGGCATCCTTGCTGTCCGTGACCGTGCGGATAATATACACGTCATCCACGATCTGAATTTTCTTCTCGTTGTCGATATATTTCCGCTTGGCATCGGCAAAGGGAATGGAGAAGGAAAGTGTATCTTCGCCGTTGACCTCGCCCGTCACGATAATGCCGTAGGCATTCTCCAGCACCGCCTCCCATGCGCCGTTTGAGTCCAGCACCACCGGGCGGGCATAGCCGATTTTCTCGTAGGGGGACTTCGGTATGTCATAAATCTGGATGTCCGTCAGTTTCGGCGTCCTTGCCGTGTCATTTGTAGTGAGAGTCACCCGGAAACGGATGTATGTGCGGGCAGGGGACGGCATCTTCCCGTCCGCGCCCACCGCCGCCCAATCGCTCCAGCTAATGAGGTCATTGCTCGTGGAGGTCTCCACAAGGGGAATGTCCGTCACGCCGGGGATGCACTCACTGGAAACGGACACCTTGCCCGCGCCAGAAATGCCATACTCTACGGCACGGGTATAAAGCACGCCGCTTTCCGGGTACGCGCCATTACTTCCTTTTCGCAGCGTCACACACCCCGGCTCTGCCAGGGCATCCACCGGCCCCGCAATATCGCCTCCGTTGGCAAAGGCCGTGGCACGGAAATAATCCGCCAAATCCTCTGCCGTAAGCTGCGAATCGCAGTCTAAAAACCAGTCGTCAAAGCCGCCCGCAAACCAGTAGGAGCCGGCGTGCATCCCCATGATGAGGTCTGCCGTGCAGGAGCGGTTCAGCTCCCCGGTAAAGGGGAGCGCCGCAGAAACCCACACCGCCCCGCTTTCCCGGTCTCCTATGACATACCACGCCTTCTTATTCCCCGGCTCTATCACGCAGGCAATGAAATACCACCCGTTGTTCACAAAGGAAAAAGGCGGCGTCACCGACTCATCCAGTATCAGGGAGCCTGCGGAATTATACAGCATGATCCTCGGCTTTCCCCGGATGAGGGAAAGGTAGAAAATCGGCTGCCCCGGCCCCTGCCTGGTGTTAAAAATCGGGCAGTAGGTATTTCCGATGGAATAGGTGGTAGGGTTCATCCAGCCGCCCACAATGATCCGTTCCCCAAGGCTCTGGAAAACGGAGCCGTCATTCGTCACTTTCAGATAGGTTTTCTCCGAAGTGGGGTTCGTGATGTTCATGCGGAAATGCCGCCCCTTCTGCCCGCCCCGGAAGCCGGCGCTCGTTCCCGACCAGCCGGAAACAAACATCTTCCTGCCTTTCCCGGAGGAATCGGCGAGCATGGTATCCGCATCCGGGGCATTCTCATTGAACCGCCATAGTCCGTCCTTTGCATACTCAGCAGGGAACTCCCCCGTGAAATCCGTCTGTGTATTTAAAACTGCCTGCAATCCCATAAAAAATCACCTCCAGCGGCTCTTTGCCTGTATTTCAAGTTCCGTGAACGCGGCATTCGATGCCGCCACCTCTACCGTGTTCAGCCCCGCCCCAAGCGTGGGGAAGTTCAGCTCGCCGATATACGGCAGGGCGTTGCGGAGCGTGTTCCCCTCCGCGTCCTCCACCCATGCCGTCATTTTCGCCGTATCAATTACCAGCGTTTCCCCTTCCGAAAGCGTGGCGTTTGCTATTTTCAGCTCCGCCCCGTTTGTAGAAATGCTGATATGCCTTCCCGCCCCGGATGCCAGGACGCCTTTCAGCCGGTACACGGGATTGGAGTATAAGTTTCCAAGCCTCCGCCTCACCGTGTGGTTTCCTGCTTCCGTGATGGTAAAGACCTCATCCTCCGCAGCGTAGCCGAAGGGGTCAGGGCAGAAAAAAGCGAGGTCGAAGGTCGCCGCAAGCCGCACCACCCGCTCAAAGGTTACGCCCTCCTGAAGCCTTGCGTAATACACCCGCCCCGGTTCCGTGTCAAGCATAAGCGCACATACGCCTTTGTCCGGACTCAGCCAGCTTACGATTTCATCCTTGCACTCAAGCAGCTCCGCCGCCGTCCGCTTTGGAGGGATGAAGCAGGATATCTCTATCACCCGCTCGGAAAGGGACGCGCCCAGGTCAATGAGGCCGTCCCTGCCCGCCATGGAAATGGTGCGGTTTTTCAGCTCCGGCACCCGGTTCTCCGTTGTCATGCGGCTTGCGATACCCATGCTTTTTGATGTGATGCCGTCAAAAGAAAATCCCATCTGTCCGCCCCCTTCCTACGAATAGCCGTTTGCCCGCCGCCCCTGCTGGAGCTGCCGGTAAAGCTGCTGTGAGATTTTGCGGATGTCCTCCTCGCTCCTCACGTTCATTTCCTTCACTTCAATCAACGGACCATTTATGGAGCTTCCCTGCGACGCTCCGTCCCCGCCGTTTCCTGATACGGAAATTTCCTGCAAGGATGCAGAAGGGTTCAGGACCATATCTGCCGCCACGCCGTCCATTGCCTTTGCCACCATGCTCTTACTGTCCTCAATGCCTTTTGCCAGCCCCTTCATGAAGTCCGGCATCCAGCTCTCGTAATCGGTCAGCGGCCCTTCGTCCGGCACGGAGAAGTGCAGGAAGGACTTGATCTTGTTCGCCACGCTGCTCACAGCGTCACCCACAGCTCCGATACAGCTTTTGATGCCGTTCACGATGCCCATGATCATGTCCTTGCCCCACTGCAGGGCTTTTGACGGCAGGCTCGTTATGAAGGAAATCGCCTGGTTGAATCCTTCCTTGATGGAGGACACAATTTTTCCCATGGTCCCCTTAATGCCGCTCCAGATGTTATTGAACACTGTGGTGACCGTACTTTTAATGCTGTTCACGACACTCGTAACCACGGATTTGATGCTGTTCCACACCGTGGAAATGGTGGACTTGATGCCGTTTACCACTGTCGTGACCGCAGTCTTTATTGCATTCCATACCGTGGTTATTACCGTCTTTATCGCATTCAGCACCGTAGTGACTGTATTTTTGATGGCGTTCCATGCCGTGGTGATAAAAGTCTGGATTGCCGTCACCACCGTGGTGACCACGGTCTTTATCCCGTTCCAAATGGTTGTGAATACCGTCTTTATCGCATTTAAGACCGTAGTGATAATGGTCTTGTAAATATTGAAATAAGTGGTGATGATGGTTTTTATCACTTCCACCACTGTACTGAAGATGGTCTTTATCCCTTCCCACAGCCCGGAAAAGAAATCCTTGATCCCGTTCCACACAGCCTGCGCTGTAGAGGAAATGGCCTCCCATGCCGCCGCAAAGAAGTTTTTGATTGCCTCCCATACGGCAATGGCTACCTCCTTCACATTCTCCCAGAGGTTGATCCAGAACTGCCGGAAATCCTCATTCGTATTCCACAGATAAATAAATGCCGCCACCAAAGCTGTAATTGCTGCAATAATCAGGAATATCGGGTTGGCAAGCATGGTGGTGTTTAAGGCGGCAAAAGCGGTCTTGACTGTGTTAATCACTCCCGCCACCTTCGGCACTATGGTCATGATAGTGCCGACCGCAGACACCACTTTCCCAACGACGATCAGCACGGGTCCCAGAGCAGCCGCCAGCAATGCGACCGTGGTGATGACTTTCTTCGTCCCCTCGTCCATGCCGTTCAGCCAGTCCACGAACTTCTGCACCCATCCGACAATCATTTTGATGGCGGGCAGCAGAAGCTCCCCAAAAGAAATAGCCAGCCCCTCTAAGGCTGACTTTAGAATGGTGATCTGCCCCTGCAGGTTATCAAGCTGTGTGTCCGCCATCTGCTGCGCTGCGCCGCCGCTGTCAATGATGGACTGCTGCAGCTCATCCCATGTGCTTCCCGTGTTGGCAAGCAGGGCATTCACGGAGGACAGGTCGGTCTTGTTGAAAATCTGCCCGATGATGTTGGACTTCTCCGCCGCCGTCATGCCGTCCATGCTCGTGTTCAGGTCTCCGAGGATGTCATTGAGGGAGCGCATATTCCCCTCGGAATCGTAAACATCCAGACCAAGCTGCTCCATGCAGGCGGCCGCCTTGTCGGTAGGGTTCTGCAGGGAAAGGATGACGTTCCTTAAGTGTGTACCGCCCTCCGCGCCCTTGATGCCGTTGTTGGCGAGGATGCCGAGGGCCGTGTTCAGCTCCGCCGTGCCGCCTTTCACGGTCTTGGCAGTCGCACCGATGGTGAGGATGCCCTCGCCAAGCTGCGCCACAGATGTGTTGGTGGTGGAGGCGGTCTTCGCCATCTGGTCAACCATCGTCCCCGCCTCATCCACGCCCATGCCCAGGGCGGACATGGCGTCCGTCACCATGTCCGATGCCGCTGCAAGGTCGATGCCGCCGGCCGCCGCAAGGTTTAAGACAGTGGGCAGCGTGTCGCACATCTGCTGCGTGTCGTACCCGGCAAGGGCGAGGTAGTTCAAAGCCTCCGCACACTCGCTTGCGGAGAATGCTGTCTCGCTGCCCATCTTCTTTGCCAGTGCGGAAAGCGTATCCATCGTGTTGACGCTCTCGCCGTTGACCGTGGACATGGCATCCTTCGTGATTCCCATCGTTGCCTGCACCTGCGACATGGAGCTTTCAAAGTTTGCCGCCGTGCTGACCGCCGCCGTGCCGAGGGCAGTCACGCCTGCCGTGACGGGGAGCAGCTTCTGCCCGGCGGAGGAAATGTTATCCCCGACAGTCTTCAGCTTTTCACCCGTGGCGGCGATTTTCTGTAATGCCACAGCGGACTGCCCTGCCTGCCGCTCCAGGTCACGCAGATTGTTTTCCGTTTCGATGATCTCCCTCTGGAGGGCATCGTACTGGTCCTGTGAGATTTCCCCATTGGCAAGGGCCGTGTTTGCCTGCTCTGCGGCGGTCTTTAGGGTCTCCAGCTTTTCCTTCGTCCCCGCCACTGCCTCGCCCAAAAGCCGGTGCTTCTGTGCCAGCAGCTCCGTGTTGCCGGGGTCCAATTTTAAGAGCTTCTCCACATCCCGCAACTGTCCCTGCGTATCCCGGATGGAGGAATTGACTCCCTTTAATGCGGTCTGTAGTTTGGTGGTATCCCCGCCGATCTCAACAGTGATACCCTTGATTCTGTTCGCCACGGCGGACACCCCTTCCTGTTAAAATGCCAAAATAAACCCAGGGGGACGCCGCCTAAAAGCGGTCAAAATCCTCCTGGGTAGCGATTTCCTTATAGCCCTTGTATTCGTCATTCCTGCTCTCTGCGAACATATCGTTGACCATCCCGATGGTAAGCAGGTCAAGGTCGCGGATGGAAAGCCCAAGCTGTACGCACCGGAGCAGGAACAGCGGCGTTGTCATTTCCCGGTCAGTCGGGCGAAGTTTTTTTTAGACTGGACATCCGTCTGCACGTTCAGCCCCCAAAGCTGTATCAGCTTGGGCAGCACCTGGTAGATGGAGAAGGTGTTGAATTCATCCAGCCATTCCTCCGGGCTGTCCGGGATTTTGGGGTCTGCGTGTTTCGCCATCACATAGGCGATGTTCTCGAACATCTCCAACGAAAACAAATCTAAGTTGGAACTCTCCTCGTCCCCGTCACCGATGGATTTCTCCAAGGAACGCAGGTCTTTATAAATATCCCGGTGGAACTTCATCCGGTAAATACGCGGGATAGCCGCGGACGCCTTGAAAGGCACCTGCTTCCCGTCAATCTCGATATTCTGTTTCATGCTCATAGGTTATCCCTCCCCTTCTGTATCAGTCGTGCCGCCATTTTCTGTATCACCGCCGGAAGTGCCTCCTGATGCCGCATCCGGCAGGTACACGCTCTTGTACCAGTTCTGGTAGACCTCGTCCGTGGTGCTGTCCCCGGTCTTTGCCTTTACATAGCCGCTCGCCAGCGGAGCCGCCGTGATGGACAGCGTCTCGGTCTGCACCTCGATCTCCTCCTCGTTGGTCTGGGACTCAATGGTCGGCCGCGCCGCCGAGCAGTTGTACAGCACATGGCGGATTTTGCGCACATCGCCGTCAAACTCGAACAGCAGGGCAAAGTTTTCCGTCTCCGCGTTGGCGTTCTCTAAAAGCACCTTATTCTCATCCAGGGCCTCCTTCAGCACGTCGGTGCGGAAGCTCTCCGGCACCATGGCAAGCTCCAGATCCCCCTCGTAGCCCATGTTGTTGCTGACGGTATAATAAGCGTACCCGTCTGCATAAAAATTGCTCGGCTCGCCGTTGGGGTCCAGGGAAAGGGAAACGGCACCGGGCATCGCAACAGGCGTGCCAAAGGACACCACCCCGTCCGTTTCCAGCGTCAGCAGTGCATAATGCACGTTGCAGATGTTGAATTTCACTTTATTCTTCTTCGGCATCGTAAACCACCTCCATGTCAAACTGGTAGAGGACCTCGTACAGCTTCTCGCTGGCAATCCAGACCTCCGACTTGTTGTAGAAGATGCGCCGCTTATCCAGCGCGTCCTCCAGTTTCTTCTCCACCGACGGGTCCTTGGTGTCGGTGTACAGCTCTATCTTCACGCCGCTCGCCTTGAAGTACACCATGCCGTCAGCGGCGAAATTGTCGCTCTGCGGCAGGAGGTAGCAGACAAACGGCGGCTCCGGCGATTCACCCTCCGCAAAATGGTCATAGGCGAAGGGGATGCCGGTTTCTTTTAAAAGTGCCAGTAATGTTTTCAAACCCTATCCCTCCAATGCTTTCTGTATCTCTTTTTCAAGCTGCCGGGTGCCGGCCTGCTCCGCCGCCGCGATATGCGGCTTTGCCGGGACGCGCCCGCCGCCCCTCTTGGCGTGGCCGTGTTCCAGAAGGTGCGTCAGTTGGTAGCGGTTCCTGGAATGCACCGTCACTTCCAGCGAATTGGACGTTTCCTTCGTGGTCTTCACCGCCCATGACTTTGCATACTTCCCGGTGTCCTTCGGCGCGTTGGCTTCGATATCCTTCCGCACCGCTGTCCCGGCTTTCTTCACCGCTTTTTTCACATCCTCCGTGGCAAGGTCCGCATATTCGGTCAGCCCCTTCATGATCTCCTCCGCCATCCGGTCGATAGATACGCCGCTCGCCATCCTCACCGCCTCGCTTTCCTGCATTTGAATTTGATGCATTTCTTTTTATAATTCATGTGGTCGATGGCGAGGATGTCGTACAGCTCCCCGCCAAAAACCACCCGGTACCCCGTGGAATCAACCGCGGACGCTTTCCTGCACCAGCGGACAGTAAACGAAACCTCCGATTCATCCGCCACGGTTCCGGCCACATCTGTCTCACTGGTCTGCTTCCCGGCCTCACCGCTTACTGTAGCATGGCAGGAATAATAATCTGCCCATGTGTTTTTGTGGTTGCCGATGCTGTCCACCTCCACGGCATTCTTCTGAAAGGTGATGCGGACATTCAAAAGGGAAACCTCCATCAGAACGCCTCCTTCCGGCTGCCGGAAAGAAGCGCACGGAGCGTCAGCATCATGGCATGGTGGTCGGCATCCTCCCGGTGTTCATACAGATAGGCGGCCGTATACTGTACTGCTATCTCTGCATTTTCCACTGCGTAAAATTCCTGCGTGTCATCCATCCTCGCCACATCCATGCAGATTTTTTCCGATGCCCTGACCATGCTTTCAATCAGGACATCATCATCGTCATAATCCACACGGAGGTAGTTCTTCATTTCTTCCAGCGTCACCGCCATGCCTGCAGCGCCCCCTTTCATTAACCTGCGGATGCGGCCTTCTGCACCAGCACCTTCACTGCCTCCGCAAGGATCATCTTCCCGTCCACACGCTGTGAAGCGAGGAATCCCACCTGCCCGGTGGCTGCAAACAGCTCATTCAGGCGCTTGAAGCTGCGCCCCTGCCTGTCAGCAATCCAATAGTAGCTGAAATCACCGAAAGCGATGGTCTTCGCTCCCGCGGCAATGGCCGGCATATATGCAGAAGTCTTGATGGGGCGGCCTAAGATCATGTCCGGAGCCCCGGCTGTCAGGGACGGCTGCCACAGGTACTGCCCGTTATTGTCCTTCAGCTTGCGGATGGCCTTGATGGTAGAGTCGTTCAGCACCCACACGGATTTCTTGCGGTACGGGGATTTCAGCGAATAATACAGATCCATCAGCTCATCCGCCGTCACTGCCGTGGCAGATGCCGCGGTCACGCCCGTTTCCGCGCCGCCAGTGGCCGCAAGCACCCCTAACGGTTTCCCCTTGCCGTCCCCCGTGAAGAACGCCTCCTCTTCCTTCGCCCCGATGCGGCGGGCAAACTCGCGGGAGATATAGGACTGCAGGTCAAACACGCTGTCGTTTAACAGCTCCTCGGAAACCTTAATCATAGTGCCCAGCTTGTAAGCCCCGATGGAAACCTGCCCGAAGGAATCGTCGCTCTCCGGGTATGCGCCCTCCTCGTCAATCCATGACGCCGTACCCTTGGAAGCCACCACGGGAATCTTGCGGTCCCCGCTGGAGGTCTTGATGACCTTCGCCATCTGCCGGAAGATGTTCTCCTCCTCCAGTGCTTCCACCAATGTGCGCTCGTATTCATCCGGTACCAGATAGCCGCCCTCGGAGTCCGTGCCGACCTGCAGGGCATTGGTGACTGCGGGCATCGGTGCCTTGGAGCGCATGGCGTTCCAGAAGTTCTTCCGGTAATCGTCGGAGGCGCGCCCGGTCTTATCCTCCCCATCGTCCGCATCTGCCCTGCCGCCCGGCTTCCCTGTGAGGGGCCTGTTCACCGGGCGGTTCAGTTCCGCATCCAGGGCCTCCTGCCGCTCCAGCCTTGCAATCTCTTTCCCAAGGTCTGTGATCTCCTGCTCCATCTTCGTGTATGCGGCGTCATCCTCTGCGGAAAGGACTCCGTTTTCCTTCCTGTGGGAATCTAAGAATGCCTTTGCCGCCTCCCATGCTTTTGCGCGCTTCTCGCGCAGTTCAAGAATCGTCATAATGAAATCCTCCTTCTTATCGTTTCAATAAATTAAGCCGCTCCATGAGTGCGTCCACGGAACGGCCGGTTTCTGTATCCGGTGCAGGGATTTCTGCCTGCGCCTGGATATCTGCTTTCGGTTTTTCCCCGCCATATTTGGCGGCCAGTTTATTCAAAAGGGCGTTGTTTGCCGCCCTGCGGGAGAACAGCATGGAGCTTGAAGCCGGAGGGAATTTCTTTTCGTCTTCCTCATCCTCTTCGGAACTGTCCCCTTCGCCCTCCTCCGGCTCCTTTTCCGGCTCCGCCTTTGCCCGCGCCATGATCTCATCCGCAAAGCCAAGCTCTACTGCCTTATTTGCATCCATCCACGTTTCCGCATCCATCAGATGCGACAGCTTCGGGCGGGAAAGTCCCGTCTTTAACACATAAGCATTGATGATGGACTCCTTCACTTCGGCAAGCATATCAATGGCCTTCTGCATCTCGGCATGGTCGCCCCAGGCGATGGTGGCGGGATTGTGAATCATAAGCATGGATACCGGGGACACCAGGACGGTGTCGCCTGCCATGGCGACCACACTGGCGGCGCTTGCAGCGATGCCGTCTATTTTTACAGTTACCTTGCCCTTGTAGTTGGAGAGCATATTGTAGATTTGTGCCGCCGCCACGCAGTCGCCGCCCGGCGAATTGATCCACACGGTAATATCACCGCTCCCGGCATTCAGCTCATCCTTGAAAAGCTGCGGCGTGACGTCATCATCAAACCAGCTTTCCTCTGCGATGGTGCCGTTCAGAAACAGAGTCCTCTCCTCCGGAGCCGTCCCCGCCTCCGCCTGGTTCCTCCACTTCCAGAACTTCTTCGTTTTCATTGGATTCCTCCTCTCCGTCCTTTTTGCCGAACAGACCGGCATCGGACAATTTTGTCATGTTCCCGTTTATCAAATACAAATCACCTCCCAATTCCTCCGGGATACGGTCAAGGTTCTCCAGCTCCCGGATGTCGTTTGCGGACATCCACCCGTTCTGCCGCCCCACGGCGTACCCGTTCATGCGGCTCTGGTAATCCCCGCGGAGCAGGCCGTCCACATTGAACTTCATGAAATACTGCTTCTTTTCCTCTGGGGTCAGCAAAGACCGCGCCATGGACTGCTCCCATCTTGACACCCATGGGTCAAGTGTATATTTCACGAACTCAAGGCTCTGCTGCTCGATGTTGGAGAAGCTGCTCTTTTCCAGATCGCCCACCATGTGCGGAGGCACACGGAAAATCCTCGCAATCTCATTGATCTGGAATTTCCTCGTTTCCAAAAACTGCGCCTGTTCCGGGGAAATGGAAATAGGCGTATACTTCATGCCCTCCTCTAAAACTGCCACCTTGTTTGCGTTGTGGCTGCCGCCGAAGGTGGACTGCCAGCTCTCCCTTACCCTTGAAGGGTCTTTCAGCGTCCCCGGATGCTCCAGCACACCACTCGGCTGTGCGCCGTTGGCGAAGAACTTCGCCCCGTATTCCTCGCAGGCAATCGCCATGCCGATGGCGTTCTTTGCCATGGCAATGGGGGAATAGCCCACCAGCCCGTCAAAGCCGAGTCCGGGGATATGCAGCACCTCCGACGGCGGCAGGATGACCGTGCTGCCCTTCACGGTCGGCGCGTCATCCATGCTCACCGTGTATTCATAATAGAGCTGCCCCTTGCTGTCACGCTCCACGCCCATACGGTCCGGCATCAGCGGATACAGCCCGATGACCTCTCCCTTGCCGTTGCGGATGATCTGTGCGTAAGCATTGCCCCAAAGGAGCAGGTGCGTCATCAGCGTTTCCCGGAACACAAAGGAAGTCATCTCCGGGTTCGGCTCATCATGGAGCAGAAAATACAGCGGGTGTTCCGCCGCTTTCTCCTTCCCGCCGTTATCCGTATAGCGGTACATATGCAGCGGCAGCCCCGCCACCGCTTCTGAAAGTATCCGGACGCAGGAGTACACTGCCGTCATCTGCATGGAAGAACGCTCATTGACACGCTTCCCGCTCGTGCTGCCGCCCATGAAAAAACTGTAGGCGCTGCCGGAAGTCCTGTTCTGTGGTGCGTCCCTCGCCCTGAACAATCCACTGAATAATCCCATAGGAACCACGCTCCCTTCCAAAAGACAGACAGCAGAAAGGCACCGCCAAAGCGATGCCCGTCTGCTGCCTGTGTTATGTGTTTTTTTTATTTATTATCTTCCCTGATCTGCTTTATCAGCCTGTCAAGACTCACCCCATCCCGGAATCCTGCACGGTAGTAGTATTCGTTTTCCCGCGTGGCTTCCGAGTTTGTCACATCCTCACACAGCTCCATCATTGCCCTCTGCTCTGCGCTTAACTGCTGGAACAGCAGCTCGTGTGCCTGGTCTGCTTTTTCCGCTTCCGCCGCCTGCTTCTCCGTAAGGGGGTATTCCTTTTTAAAGGTATCATGATGCATCCCCATCCGTTCCGAAATGATAAGCTCAAGGAAATCCTTATCTTCCATCCTTCCACCTCCTTCGCCAGACAGCATAAAGGAATATGTGGAAAATAGCCATATAAGGAACCACCAAGGATTCCGCACACAACTCTGTAAAACATTAAAATACCAACAAACCGCGGCTGTCATACACACTCTCCGAGGTTTCGTTCCCACAGCGGATGGCGCGGTCAAGCCCCATGATGGCTGCCACGGCACCGTCAATCTTCTCCGTGGACTTTTCTTTATCTGCCTTAATATTGCCTGCCGGGTCGGTGCGGATGAAGATGTTGTCCATCATCCACCGGAGAACCGGATGCCCGCCGTGGGCAATCATCTGCTCCAGCACCAGCTTCATCAGCTCCTTGGTGGGCGGGGACATATCCTTGAAGCCCTGGCCGAATGGAACCACCGTGAAGCCCATCCCCTCCAGGTTCTGCACCATCTGCACCGCTCCCCACCGGTCAAAAGCAATCTCCCGGATATTGAAACGCTCCCCAAGCCGCTCAATGTATTTCTCAATAAAGCCGTAATGCACCACGTTCCCCTCCGTGGTCATCAGTTTTCCCTGCCGCTCCCACACATCGTAGGGGACATGGTCGCGCCGGACACGCAGCTCCAGCGTTTCCTCCGGCACCCAGAAATATGGGAGGATGCAGTATTTGTCCTCCTCATCCAGCGGCGGGAACACCAGGACGAACGCCGTGATGTCCGTGGTGGAGGACAAGTCCAGCCCTCCGTAGCACACGCGCCCCTCCAGGCCGTCCTCCGAAACCGGGAAGGCGCAGGCGTCCCATTTATCCATGGGCATCCACCGCACCGCCTGTTTCACCCACTGGTTTAAGCGGAGCTGCCGGAAACTGTTCTCCTCCCCCGGATTCTGCTTTGCCGACTCGCAGGCGGCCTCCACCTTGTCAATCCCCACTGTGATATTCAAAGAGGGGTTCGCTTTCTTCCACACCTTGGGGTTCGTCCAGTCGTCCGCCTCATCCGCGCCGTAGATCACCGGATAAAATGTAGGGTCGATCTTCCGCCCCTCTAAGATATCCTTTGCCTTCTGGTGCGTTTCGTAGCAGATGGAATGGGTGTCCGTCCCCGCCGTGGTGATGAGGAAATACAGCGGCTGCATCCGGGCGTCGCCGGAACCCTTGGTCATGACGTCAAATAATTTCCGGTTCGGCTGCGTGTGCAGCTCGTCGAACACCACGCCGTGGATGTTGAAGCCGTGCTTGGAATACGCCTCCGCCGAAAGCACCTGGTAGAAGGAATTGGTGGGCGTGTAGATGATCCGCTTCTGCGAGGCGAGTATCTTCACCCGCTTATTCAGCGCAGGGCACATCCGCACCATGTCCGCCGCCACGTCAAAGACGATGGTGGCCTGCTGCCGGTCGGCGGCGCACCCATACACCTCCGCCCGTTCCTCCCCGTCCCCGCAGGTCAAAAGCAGCGCCACGGCCGCCGCCAGCTCCGACTTGCCCTGCTTCTTCGGAATCTCCACATAGGCCGTGTTGAACTGGCGGTATCCGTTAGGCTTTAACGTGCCGAAAATGTCACGGATGATCTGCTCCTGCCAGTCGATCAGTTCAAAAGGCTTCCCCGCCCATGTCCCCTTGGTGTGGCAGAGGCTCTCGATGAACATCACGGCAAAATCGGCGGCATCCTTATCATAGCGGCTGTCCTTTGCCTTGAATTTTGTCGGCTTATACTTTTTCAGTTTCCGCATTGCCATCGGCATCACCTCCAGAAGATGGCATCAAAAATGGCCTGCCAGCGGCAAGCCGTAATCTATCAGTACAAGACACAGAGCCTTACGGCTCCGCTCTTGGAATGTGCAGTTTTTATTTTTCAGAAAAGTGCGTCAATCTTATCGTACTCGGTCTTAAGCCTCGTGTATTCCTGCGCTATGCACTGCCTCCTGAATCCGTTTTTGCAGGCTTTCCCCTCTTTCCAAAGGCGGTCAAGCTCCGCTTTCCGTTTCGTCAGTACCTCGGTTCCGTTTCCTTCCCGTGCATCCTTCAAATCCCTTTCAAATCTTGTCATGCCTTCATCCTCCGCTTTCTGTGTTTTCCCTTTCGGTAGTACACATATTCGCTCTAAAAGCACATATTATCAAGTTAATCCGGTCCGTGATCTGCACAAATATCTGCAGGGCAGATTGTGCAGTTTTAATGGTTGGGGATGTGCTTCCCGTCCTCTATCCAGTCAACCAGGACGATGATCTCCCCTTCGGTTTCCATCCGTTCAAGCTCCGCCACATCATCCATGTCCCAACCGACCGGGTACACCCCGCAGAATTCCACAATGCAGTCGATCTCACCCGTTTCAATCCAGTCCCGGTTCAGGTTCCATGCGCCGCAGACCGTATCCACATGGCCGTGGCTGACATGGTTCTTATCAAGGATGCCCTCGATTTTTTTGATGGTTTCATCCTTGTAAATGTCGGTGTCTTTCGGGACGGTGATGTAAAACATACACTTTGTTGCAGCCTCGCCCCGTTCCCTTCTTGCGTCAATCCACTCCTGGATGACCTCTGTCCTTTTTTTCATAGCTTTACGCTCCTTCCTTTATCTTTGCAATGTTCATCCCCTGCCGTAGCACCTGTGGATGGCTGCAAGGATCTGTTCCTGCTCCTTCCCGTCCACGCCGATGCTCTCCAGCGCCTCCCTGGTGCCGCAGTCCGGGCAGAGCGGCGTTTTGCCGTCCGCCCGCGAAACTGCCGGCCTCCCGTGGTAGGTCTGCCCGCACCTTGGGCAGACCGAAATCCTCGCAATATTATCTGTTTCTTTCATTCCAATTCCTCCTTTGCTGCAGGTTCCCGGATGCCAAGCGCCTCCTCCTTGCTGCGGAACATCCTCCCTGCGGATGCGCGGTAACGGCTGCCCCTGCTGTTCTGGAGCCAGAAATATTTCCCATCGAATCCCAGAACGGTGTAGTTGCCCGTGTAGCCGTTCTTCCGGTTGGTCACCATGAAGCAGGCATCCCCGTTTTTCCACCCGCCCGGAAATTCCTCCCTGCTGTCGGCATACGCCTGTTCCAGAAATGCCTCGTCAAAACCGAAGCTCTGGTATCCCTGCCTGCAGGTCTCCATATAAAACTCGCTCGGCAGTCCAAGCGGGCGGTCCTCATGCATGATGTAGACGAAAACCTTCCGCAGCCGCACCTTTCCGGTCTTAATCCCTTTGAGGGGCAGCTCCATCTCCTTTTTGTAATAAAAGGACGGGAAGCCCTCGTAGCGGTCCAGGGCCGCCTCATCCTCCTCCGTCACCGCCCATGCCGCCACAGGTACGCTTGCGCCCTCCTGCGGCTCAATGGTGAGGTAGGAGCCGGTCCTGCTTCCCTTGAACAGCAGCCGGTAGCCCTCAATCACCGAAGTGCCGATAATCCTCGCCCCAGGGCAGCGCATCCGCATCTGCCGGATGTTTAAGTTTGAGCCGTAAGCAATGTAGTATCTTTTTTCCATCTTGAAATCCATCCTTTCCGAAGGGGGCACCCTTCTACCGCCTTAAGACCGCCGGAGCGGTCAGTGGTAAGGCGGCAGGAGGCTACCTCCCGCGTTCCCTTCAAGCGGCCCTTCCATTGCGGAAGGATGCGTCCCCTGCAAGCCTCTTTGTGAGGATGTCCCTTGCGGTCTTGAATTCGTCCCCGATGAAGCCGAGCCGGAGGAGCCAGGTCCTCATGGCGTATTTCGGATTCTCATTCTGCTGCGGCTTCGGGCTTGCCGTTTTCACTTCCTTCGCCATCTGGCTCAGTGCGAGGCAGAGCTGGATGTAGCTCTTGAGCTGCCCTGCGTGGAGGCCGCCCCTGCGCCCGTCGCCCGGCTCGTCGAACTGGAAGAGCCGGAACTCGACCGTGCCTTTGGTGAAGGTTGCGTGGTAGTTGAGCATATGGTAGCGGCTGTCGTTGTAGTGCTGGCTCCTGCCATAGTTTGCGCCGTGGCTCGTGTACCAGATGTCCGCAAGGGCTGCCATCGTGGCCGGCTTCTTCCTGTTGACCTCCTCTAAGAACCGCGGGTCAACCGTGCGGCAGTAGCGGTTCATCCTCCAGCGGTCAAGGTTTAAGGCGTCCGCGATCAGGCTTTCGTGGCCTGCCATGATGTTGGCGAGGTTTCTGAGGCTCTGCGGCGTGTGGCCTTTCGCCCCGATGTGGATGTGTACCCCGCAGCCCCGGCCCGCGTCGCTCTTCGCTCCGGCGTGTCTGAGCTGCCGGATGAGCTCCTGCAGGGTTTCGATGTCCCCGTAGGTAAGGATCGGCGTCACCAGTTCGCACTTTTCGCTGTCCGGCCCCGCAATGCTCACATCCTTCTGGAATTTCCACTCCCTGCCCTGCGCGTCCCATGCGGAGTAGGTTTCGTAGCCGTTCCTGCGCGCCGTGTATTCGTGCCTGCCCGTTCCGAAGAACTTAGCGGCAACCCTCGCTGCCTTGTCTCTTGCGATGCTGTTCATCTCCACCTCAACCCCGATGGTCTGCTTTTTCATTTCCTCAACCTGCCTTGCCAACTTTGCGTTCATGCTGTTTTCCTCCGTTTTCTTTGTGTGTTTTCCCTTTCGGTAGTACACATATTCGCTCTAAAAGGGGATAATAGCAAGTTAATTCGAGGCATATATTACACAATGTTTTCCGCAGTTTTTTGTGTATTTTATTGCAGTTTCCGGCAGGCATCCTCCCCGTAAATTACATGGAGGCTGCTTCCATTGTCCCATGCGACCATGACGCTCGCCGTGTCATCCACGCCCGTCACGGTTCCTCTCGTCCCAATGGGCGGGGCCTGCACATCATCCATCCGCACAAGCTCCACCCGTGTGCCTGCAGGGTACTCCCTGCGGACACGCTCCACTGTCTCCCTATTCGGAAATCCCATCTGCTGCACCTCCCATCCCTGCATTGACCTGCTGTATCAGTATCTCATCAAGCAGTTCCTCTGTCAGTTCCGGATGTTCTCCGGCATCCACCCGCATGGCAGGATTGACTGGCTCCGGCCGGAGTGTTTCACTTTTTGGCTCGCCGTTCTTAAAAGCCGAGCTGCCGGAGAGGTTCTTCAGCAGGATTTTCCGTTCCACCTTGTATTCCGCCCCGATGAAGCCGAGCCGGAGCAGGAAGCACCGGAATGCGTACTTTTCGTTGTCCGCAGGCTTTTCCTTTGCCGTGATGCGCTTCTGGTTCCTTGCCATGTCGCAGATGGCGGCAATGAAATGGGTGTAGGCTTTCACCGATTCGCTGTCCTGCCCCTCCGCAAACCATGGGAAGGAAACCTTCTCCCCGTCCGTTTCAATCGGGAGGCTGTCAACCGCCAGCGCCTTTTTAATCAGGCTCCCTTTGGCATCCACCAGCTTCCGCAGGTTCTCCAGCGCGGCATCCGTGAAGGAATCCCTCGGCATTGCCACCGTAAGCCCCAGATCTGCCCCCTGTGCCTCCGTTTCCGGCTCCTCCGCTTTGTTTTCCGCATCCGCGCTTTCTTCTGCCGTGCCGCCTTCCTGCGCCGTTTCTGCCGGGGCTGCGACAATCCCTCTTTCCGCAAGCCGCTCCAGCAGGTTCTCTATTTCCTCACTGTCCGCCCGGTCGTCAAACTCCACCGCGCCGGTCTTGTCGATGTGGAAGTAATCCACCTGGTAAGCCGCTGTCGGCATTCCGAGGTATTTCGGCTTTACCTCTAAAATTTCCCCCATTGCCTGCACCAGCGCCTTCCGCTCTGCCCCTGTCCTGTTGAATTCAAACCTCATTTTTTTGTACCTCCTTCGTTTTTCGGTACTACATTAATCACTCTGAACGGCAGGAATAGCAAGCAGTATGTGAGAAAAAATGTCACAATAAAAAGTCCGGGAACTGTGCGTAATACACAATGCCCGAAAGCACGAAATAGACATTCGGCAGCGCCACGCCGTTGCCCCACATCTTATATTCAGCGGAATCCGAATGGGGGTCTTTCAGCCATTTGATGATCTGCTTATCGGTCTTCGGCTTGGTGGAAGTCCCCGCAATCTTACGGTGGGTCTCAAAGACCTCCCGCCAGAAGGCAAGGTCATCCTCCGTTGGCTTTTCCGTCCCAAGGCCGCTGCACCACCAGTCCGGGAAGCCCTGCAGCCTTGCACACTCCGTCGGCGTCAGCCTGCGGACGATATACTCCGGCTCCATAATATGGTAGTCCCCGCTGAACGCCTCCTGGTTGCCGAGCCACTGCTTGGAGCCCATGCTTGCGGAAAGTGTGCCGAACACCTCCTTGCCGGATGCCGTCTGTACATCGTTGATGACAGGCGGGTCTTTATAATCAGTAGCCACCAGCGTATTTGCCAGCTCCTTTTCCGCCCGCGTGAAATGGGAATTCTTGCTTGTGCAGTAAGTCGGGTACGCCACCGCATGGTGGTCCGTGGCGTTCAGCGTGAAGGAAACATCCTCATTCACCCCGCTGCCCTGCGGCCCGTTCTTATCGTCCCTGCCGATCATGGAGCCCTGCACCGACACCACCGCAATACCGCCCTGGTTGCAGGAGGGATTTCCGCCGTTCCCATCCAGAGTCCGGGAAGTATCTGCCTCATAAAATCCGCTGTGGGGATTATCCGACTTCATGGCATTGCTGTCTTTAGAGCAGATGCCGTATGCCTGCACCACCAGTTCATTGCAGCGGCTCTCACCCACATCAAAGGTGTTCAGCGTGTTTGCCACCTTCCCGTCCTTCCAGGTCGGCGCATCCCCTTTGTAGTGGGCGCGGTACCCCTTGCAGAAAGGCACGAACACCGTCTGGTCATTGTTGCAGGAGAGAGTTGCGGATTTGTCATCCTGTATGATCGCCCCTTTGCCGCCGCCCTCACAGCCGGAGCGGATTTTCAGCGTCTTGGGCGTTTCCACCACGAACGGCTGGTTATTGCCGCCCATGCCGTAGGTGGAGCTGACCGTAGGCGCCGTTTCCAAAGGCCCCGTATATCTCGTATCCTGCGAATGGTTCTCATAGAGCGCCACCGCAGCCGGGACCGTCCCTGCACGGAGCGTGGGCGAGGTTTCCTCCTCATACCCAATCCCACGCGCCTTTGCGGAATGCTCCGTGCAGAAACCGGCCGATTCCAATACGCACGGGGGGTGGTGCGCCTCTGCCCGCAGGGTGCAGGTCACGTCATCCGTCACGTCCATCCTCTGCCCGCCCTGGTCGTTCAGGCAGATGCCGCCTGCCGCTCCAATGCAATCCGCAGCACCTCCGGCAGTTCCTTGCCACGCACGGAAGCCCTCCGCAGAATACCCAGACACGCCTTCGGACTCAAATAATACCTTTCCGGCACTCCCGCCTGCAAAATCTGCGACAAGGTAGATGCGTTTCCTTCGCTGGGGGATTCCCCAAAACTGGGAGTCAAACACCCGCCATGCGAGGGAAAAGCCGTCTGCCACGATGCTTCCGGCATTCGCCCACCTCCCCTTTGGAGGTCCAGGTACAGAAATACTTTCGTCTTTGACGGAGCAGACCGCTTCGAGGACTGCCTTAAAGTCTTCCCCTTTATTGGATGAGAAGGCTCCGGGGACGTTCTCCCACACGATAAACCTTGGATATTTTCCATCTGTTGCACACCTCATTTCCTTTACGATTCGTATTGCCTGGTAGAACAGGCAGGACTGCCGCCCTTCAAGCCCCGCCCGCTTGCCGGCCACCGACATATCCGTGCAGGGCGAGCCGAAGGTGATGATGTCCACCGGGGCAATCTCTGCGCCATCCACCGCAGAAATATCGCCCAAGTGCTTCACGGAGGGCAGCCGCTTTGTGGTCACACGGATGGGGAACGGCTCAATCTCCGAAGCCCATAGAGGGGTGATGCCTGCAAGCAGCCCGCCCAAAGGAAAACCCCCGGAGCCGTCAAACAGGCTGCCGAGGGTCAGGCAGGTATCCGCAGACTGCGGATTTGGTGTGTCTCCGCCGCCAGTGCCGGACTCCCTGCTATGGATATATATAGCGTCTGCATTCATTCCATCTCCACCTCCTTCACCAGCGCGGAGTATGGGATTTTTTCCCCACCGCGCACCACATACACATTCTCCGAATCCCCGGTATCTTCCACATACCTCCGCAGGATGACGGATGCGTACTTTTCATCCAGCTCCATCATGTGGCAGATGCGGTTTGTCTGCTCACACGCCATCATCGTGGAGCCGCTCCCTCCGAAAGTGTCCAGAACGATGGCGTTCTCCTGGGAAGAATTGCTGATCGGGTAGCCGAGCAGGTCGAGCGGCTTGGAAGTCGGATGGTTCTTATTCCGTTTCGGCTTGTCATAATTCCAGATGGTGGTCTGCTTCCGGTCGGAATACCACGGGTGTTTCCCGTTCTTAAGGAAACCGTACAGCACAGGCTCATGCTGCCACTGGTAATCCGAGCGCCCAAGCACCAGCGAATTCTTTACCCATATGCACACCCCGGCAAGGTGGAACCCCGCATCCACAAAGGCTTTCCTGAAATTAAGCCCCTCCGTGTCCGCATGGAACACATAAGCCGCGCCGCCGCTTTCCAGATGCTCCACCATGCATGAGAACGAATTGTACAGAAATGTGTAGAACTCCCCGTTTTCCATGCTGTCATTCTGGATGGAAAGCCCACTTCCGCTCTTGAATGCGACGTTATACGGCGGGTCCGTCACGATAAGGTTTGCCTTTTTCCCGTCCATGAGCGCCGCCACGTCCTCCGCACTGGTAGCGTCACCGCACATCAGCCTGTGCCTGCCCACCGTCCAGATATCTCCCTTTTCCACGAACGCCGCTTTCTCCAACGCTGCGGAAAGGTCGAAATCATCATCTTTCACATCTTTTTCACCGTCCCCGGAGAAAAGGTCTGCAATCTCATCCTCACCGAAGCCTGTCAAAGATACATCAAAATCCGCACCCTGCAAACTTTCAATCTCAATGCGGAGCAGCTCCTCATCCCACCCGGCATCCAGAGCCATGCGGTTGTCCGCAAGGATGTAGGCTTTCTTCTGCGCCTCTGTCAGATAGTCCACAAATACACACGGAACCTCTGTAATCCCTTCCTCCTTCGCCGCTGCGATCCTGCCATGCCCTGCGATGACATTGAAATCCCGGTCGATGATGACCGGGTTGATGAAGCCGAACTCCCGCAGGGATGAGCGGAGCTTCGCAAGCTGCTTCGGCGAGTGCGTCCGCGCATTATTCACATACGGCACTAATTTTGAGAGCGGCACAAGCTGCATCTCCGTTGTCGTCTTACCCATTTTTATCTACACTCCTTTCCTTGCACGGAGCAGCCGCTCCATCACATCATCCTGCGGCGTGTTCCCCTGGAACTCCACCGAGCAGTTCTCCTTCACGATCTGGTATATCTGCATCCAGCAGTAATTGGTCTGCTTCATGTAGGACTGGCTCATGGTGACATAAGGGGAGGCAATGGCGGCTCCTGTAGTCGGGTGCTTCGCCAGAAATCCAGTGGACGAAACAATCTCCTCGCACTGAATCCACCGGGACACGCTCATGGCGTACTGCTCCACCATCTGCACCGTGACCAGCTTTTCACATCCCCTTGCTTTCAGCCAGGCATACGTTTCGTTGTAGACTTCCTCCGCCACCAGCTCCCGCCCGCTTTTCTGCGGGGATTTCAGGAAGTCCTTCACGGGCGGCACATCCACGCCCTCCAGCTCGGCCGGCTCCATCATGACTTCCGCCGGCCGGCCTTCGGCAATCTTCTCCGTGAGTGCCTTGGGCTTGCGTCCCGCCCCCGGCCTTGCGCCGCCCCGCCCGCTGCCGTCTTTTGCCACTGTTTTCACCCCGTTTCTTTGATTTTCTTTGAAAAAATGCTGCGGAAATCAAACGCCGCAGCACCTTGAAAGCCTTTATTTTACGGAAATCTCCGAGGGGTTAATCCCCCGTTTGATTTCCGGTTTTTATGCGTGTGACCCCACGCCCGTTCCTCGGCGGGTTCCTTGTAGAGATTTCACCCGCCCCTACCGGCTGGCAGAAATCTCTACAAGGAACCCACACACAGTAATTTAATGCTTATTCCACCTGTCGCCGCGCTCCGCATGAATCCTGGCATGGCACGACTGGCACAATGACACGAGGTTTCCCTCGTCATGCGTCCCGCCCTCTGCCAGCGGCAGCTTGTGGTGTACCTCCTCAACAGGACGCAGCAAACCCTTCTTATAACACTCCTCACAGAACGGATGCCTGGCGGCGTAGCGGTCACGGATTCGTTTCCACGCCCGCCCGTACCTACGGCGTACAGCCGGGTCACGGTCGTACTTCTCGTAGCGGCGGTTCTCCTGCTTCCCATGCTCCTCACAGAACCTCCCGTCCGTCAGCTTAGGACAGCCGGGGAAGGAACACGGCCTCTTCGGTTTCCTTGGCATCTGCCTCACCTCCCTTGGGCATAAAGAAAGCCCCCGCAGGATTCTTTTTCTCCCGCGAAGGCCCTCTTGACATTTTTTCACCTTATCAGCATACCACGCCCAAAGCCAAATGTCATGCCCGCAAAGTGGACACTTTTATTTCCCGTACAGCATGACGGACAGTTTCGACAGCGCCCGGTTCTTCCTGCGGTATGCCGAATTCCTCTCAATCTGGAACCGTTCGCAGACGGCATTGACTGCTGGCCCGTCCGCTCCCATGTAGAAACATTCCAGCACATACCGCTCATCTTCCGTAAGCTCCTCCCATGCAGGCTTAAACCACGCCATGAACTCCACGGCTTCCCGGTACCGCTCCCGCAGGACGCTTATCTCATCCATCCCTTCCGCCATCCTGTCCTCCGCCGCATGGGGGTTATGCGTATGCGGCATCCCGTCAAACTGCGGGCTGCTGACGCCGCCCATTTTTTCATGCACCGCCTTTACCTTGTCATCCGTGTGGCTGATGATGAATTCCATCCTGCCGTAATCCCTCAGTGCATTGGCGGTCGCGCCCCTTTTGTCTAAATACTGCCATATGATTCCCATAGCTGATGCCTCCTTAAAATATTTTTGTTTTCCTCGGATTGGCTCAGATTGTCATTGATTGGCTTTTATTTTCAAGTCTGCCTTCACCGCATCGATCAGCGCGGCCTGCGTGGTGTCTTTTTCGGATAACGCTTTCATGATCCGCTCGTCTATGGTGCCTTTCGTGATGATGTGCTGCACCACCACGGTTTCCGATGCCTGCCCCTGCCGCCACAGCCTCGCCACCGTCTGCTGGTATAATTCAAGGCTCCATGTCAGCCCGAACCACACCAGCGTGTTCCCTCCATCCTGGAGGTTGAGGCCGTGTCCGGCGGATGCCGGGTGGATCAACGCCACCGGGATCTCCCCGGCGTTCCATTTCCGGATGCTACCGTCCGTGTCCAGCCTGGCATATGGTATTTTCAGTTTGTTCAGCCGCTCCGAAATCCGCTCAAAGTCATGCCGGAACCAGTAAGCCACAAGCACCGGCCTGCCGTATGCCGCCTCGATGATGTCCTCCAGCGCGTCCAGCTTCCGCTCATGGATGGCAATGGTTCCGCCCGCATCGGTGTAAATCGCCCCGTCCGCCATCTGCGACAGTTTCCCGGAAAGGGACGCGGCGTTGGCGGCTGTGATTTCCCCATCCGGAAGCTGCAGGACAAGGTCTTTTTTCAGCTCCTCGTATTTCTCACGCTCCGTTTCGGAAAGGTAGACCGTGTACCTGGAATTAATAAGCTCCGGCATCCGCAGGTGGTCGGTGGACTTCATGGAAATGGTGATGTCAGAGATTTTACTGTAAATCTGCTTCTCCGCACCTGGAAGCGGCTTGTAGGAAAATACCACCTGCCCGTTCTGCTTATCCGGCCGGAAGTAAGAGGTACGGTACTGCCCAATAAACCGGCCAAGCCGCTCGCCCATGTCCAACAGCCGGAACTCCGCCCATAAGTCCATCAGGCCGTTGCTGGAAGGCGTCCCAGTCAGCCCCACGATGCGCTTCACCTTCGGCCGGACTTTCATCAGCGCCTTGAACCGCTTCGTCTGGTGGTTCTTGAAGGAGGACAGCTCATCAATCACCACCATGTCAAAATCAAAGGGGATGCCGCTCTCTGTAATCAGCCACTGCACGTTCTCACGGTTGATGAGGTAGATGTCCGCCTGTTTCTTTAATGCTGCCAGCCTCTCCGCCGCCGTGCCGACCGCCACGCTGTACTTAAGCCCCTCAAGGTGGTCCCACTTTTCAATCTCTGCCGGCCAACTGAAGGAGGCCACCCGGATTGGGGCCACAACAAGCGCCCTGTGGATTTCAAAGCTGTCAAACATCAGGTCGTTGACCGCCGTCAGCGTGATGCTCGTCTTGCCAAGCCCGCAGGCGAGGAATACTGCCGCTGCCGGGTGCGCCTTGATATACTCCGCTGCGTATCTCTGGTATTCATGTGGACTGTATCTCATCAATGATCCCTCCAATCTGTTCCACGCCATCCAGCACATACACCTTAAACCCAAGCCGCCGCAGGAGCCGGTGCCGCGCCATCTGCAGGGGGCGCGGATTTTCCCCCGGAGCCTTGACCTCCACAAAGCCGATTTTCCCGCCGGGGAGGAGCATCATCCTGTCCGGCATCCCGGCAAAGCCAGGGGATGTAAACTTGGGGCAGATGCCGCCGCATTTCCTGGTTTCCTGCACCAGCTTCTGCTCAATCTGTTTTTCACGCATTCCGTATTCCTTTCTGGACAAAAGGATGGACAACAGCCCGATTTTTTCTATACGCGCGTATATACACATATACACACGCCCATTTCTATATTTTCTTTTATTTTCTCTCAATAGGTTTTGTCTTGTCCTCTTGTCCCAATGTTGTTATTTTCCTTGATATACCGCCGCCCCTTTACAGGACGAGCGGCAGGACACTTATTCGGACGGCTGCCGCCTGTGCCATGGTGTGTTCAGGACAGCTTCCGCTTGTACCCCCGCTGCCGTCCATAGAGCGGGTACGTTGTCCGCTCCGCTTTCTCCCACCCCTCGATCTTGCGCATGATGGCGGCAATGGCGTAGGAATCCGCGGGCTTCATGGATGAGCCGTCCCTGCCGAAGCACTCGCACCATATCTCCATATTGCAGGCATACATACGCTGTACCGTGCCGTCTTTTTTGCTGACGCCGAAGTCGGAATCGCTCAGATAGCTCCGCCGTTCAAAGAGGGACATCTCCGCCCATTTCTCCGGGAGCAGGGTTTCCAGGTACTCCCGCACCAGCCCCTCGCGCTCATCCGTTTCCAGGGCGTCCGCCTGTTCCGCCACGGCGATCTCCGCATCCTGGCCTTCCAGATAGAGCTTCTCCCCTTTCTGGTACAGCACGAGCGTTTCTGCCCATATCTGCGCCACATCCTCTTTAGTGAGCTGCCACGGCTTCTTCCTGGAATTGCCGGACACGCGCACCGGCCAGAAGCGGCGGTTGCCCGTGATGTCGCGCAGGAAGCCCGTCTCCGCATTCGTGGTGCCTACAATGACGCACTGCCTCGGATGGCTCTCCACATTGACGCCATAGGACGCGCGGTACTTGTCGTCCACACGGCTGATGAAGGACTTCACGGTCTCGATGTCAGCCTTCCTCATGCCCGCCAGCTCGCCCAGCTCCAGTATCCAGTACCCCTGCAGCTTCTCCGGACCGGATTTGTCCTTCATGTCCGTCAGCGTCAGGCTGTCAGAGAACCATTCCCCGGCGAGCTTCGCATAAAAGGTGGACTTCCCGATGCCCTGCGGGCCATTCAGGATTGGTACGCTGTCAAACTTCGTACCCGGACGGTATACCCTTGCAATCGCCGCTGCCATTGACTTTCGGCTGACCGCCCTTGTGTAGCTGTTATCAGCGGCGCCGAAATAATCAACCAGCAGGGTGTCCACACGGGGGATGCCGTCCCATTCCGGCAGGCCCTCCAGATAGTCCCGGATGGGATGGTATGCCCGCTCCGCCGCCACCGCTACCACGGCGTCCTTCGTCTTGGTCGGGGAATAGATGCCATAGTTCCTGGAGAGGTACACCTTGAGAGCCGCCGCATCCGAATCACTCCAGCCGCCCTTGATCTGCTCCCATGGCAGCCCCTCCCTTGCGTCGATCCCGTCCCGGTGGCAGTTGAAGGCAATGCCCTTAAGCTCCCCATCGTTCTGGATGATCAGGACAATATTATCCAGCGTGTCTTTGATGCCACCTTTCCGGTCAAGCTCCAGGCTTTTCCTCCAGTCCTCCCCGTCTGCGAATTCCTCTCCGGCCTGCCTGCGCCGCTCCTCCAGTGCCTCTACCTTCACGCTGTCAATCGTCAGCGCAAAATCGCACATTGCCTTGAAGGACGCTTTGTCATCAAGTTCACCGAATTTGTGGATGCGGACAAGGTCAAAGGCATTGCAGAGTTTCAGATAGGCAGGGTCTTTTGCATGGTGGCTGTAGGCGAATTTTCCGCCCTCCTTGATTTCCACGCCCGCCATGCTGCTGGACTCGATCAGGTGGTAGCGGTCTTCCTTGTCCGTAGGCTCATATACATCCTGCAGGAAAGCGTCCATGGCAAGATTTATAGGGAAGAACACCCGGTTGAACAGTCCCACCACGCCCTCTTTTTCAAGCGGGTCCTGCACCTTCTGTATGCTGATGGAATTTGCCCGGCTCTCCCTTGAGGAAGTGGGGAGCCTTGTCGGGTCCCTCCATTCCGGGTGGGCGGCCAGGACAGCATCCGGGTCAAGCCATGCACCACCTGTCTCCTTATAGGCGAACTCACCGTTTGACGGCGTACTCGGCCAGTACATGAGCTGGTTCGGCTGGTAGGAGCATTCGTCAAAATAATCCATGCCAAGCCCCTGCGCAAGATACCTCGCCACCGCCACATATTCTTCTGGGGACACGTCCCTTGCCAGCGGGAACACAAGGCGCGCCCTCGGTTCGTCCGCCGTATGGCTGTGGGTGCTGTAAAGCACGGAGGCATACGGCACAGCCTTTTCATAACCCGCCAGGAACTCCGGGCCGATGCGGTCGCCGTCCAGGGCCACCATGGAACGGGACTCCACCGTGTCGATCTTCCGCCTGCCGCCCTTTAGCACCCCGGCCACAAAGCCGCCATGGTCTTTTGCCGCATCCTTTTTCGATTTCGGGAAACGGGCGTATTCCTCTGCTGATTCCGATGTGCGGATTGTCACTTTCAAGCGTTCCTTAAGTTCTCCAAACCGTATGGTCTTGTTCGACCACTGCTTTGCGCTGCGGCTGTTCCCATATGCAATACTCAACTCACGCATAGCGCGCCCTCCTTACTTTTGGCGTTTCCCCATGTTCAAACCGCGCCTGCCTTGCAAGGCGGTATGCCCGCTCCGTTGCCCTGCGGTCTATGAAACGCCGGTTGTATTCTTCCGCCTGTCCGAACAGCTCCAGATGTCCCTCACGGTTGACGCAGGGGAAAGCCGTGCAGTCCATACCGTCAACCGTGCCGAAATGGAACGCCCGCGCTTCCCACGGAAACGGCCTGCCGCTTTCCCCATCTACCCATGACCGCATCCTGTCCAGCGTTGTCCCTGGCGGGATGTCCCCCAGAACTAAAACAGGCGTATCCGATATGGCAGGCAGCCCATCCGCAAGCCCGGCTTTATAGAATGCCAGTATCTTTTCAGAATCTGCCTGCGTCATCTGCCCCTTCACTTCAACATAAAGGCTGCGTATTTCCGAAAACTCACTGCCGGAGCCATAGCCGCCAAGCTGCACCCTTTTGAGCAGGAAATCCGGCAGGTAATGAATCCCGTTCCCAAGGCCATACCCTTCCGGCTCATATTCCCAATCCACACCGCAGGCATCAAAGAACACTGCCCACCTTGCCTCCAGCCGGGACCGGAATAAATACCCCTTGTATTCTGTCTGTATAGCTTTCATTTCCCCCATCAGCCTCCAACCTCCTCGCAGTTTTCTGTGAAATAGCGGATTGGCATACCCCGCTTTTCCGCTTTCTCAATCTCCGCCGCCATCCCCGTGGATATGGTGCCGCCGAACACCCACAACTGCTCACACTTCCCCAAAAGCACCAGCCCCATGAACATCCCGATTGCCCGCTCCGCAGGCTTCCCGTCATCCAGGAACTGCGGAAACAAAAGGTGCGGGGCGAGCGGTATCACGCCGTTCTCCACCGCAAACCTGCTGTACCGCCTCGCCTTCTGCGTGTTCCCTGACCTGTCCCCGGCAAACGGGGAGCATATATAGACAAGCGGCCGGTATGCCCGCTTCGCCGCCTTTTCCTCCTTCTGGATTCCCGATAACGCCGCATGGCTCGTCGGGTCGCTGTATCCCTCGCTGTTATATCTGCTGATTCCCATCAACCATACCTCCATTCTGCCTGCGCCGGCCTTCCCGGACTGTGTCCGCAGGCTTGTAAAACGGGCAGTCCCTCCCGCCAAAGTCATTGTCCTTTAAGCAGGTGCAGACGCCGCCCCTGTTTGCGAAACAGTCGCCGTGTGTCCTGCATTCCGGCATCACATCAGTCATCTTTTATCCCTCCTGAAATCAATCTGATATTCCCCGCCATCCTTCTGCGGAGGGTTTCCGTTTTGTTGAACTGCGCCCTCCAGCGCCTCCGCTCCGGGGTATCCGCAGGAAGCGCCTCCTCTATTTCTTTGTACATTTTGCATAGTGCCGCATACCCGTCTGCCAGCTCCCACAGCTCCGAAAGCAGCTCCGCCCTCGTTTCATCAGAGCAGTATGAATTGATGAGCCTCGCGGCTTTCCTTGCCGCCGGCATCTTGCAGGGGAAGAACGCCTCAATGTTCAGCTCCATATATCCCATCCCGTATTCAATCCGCAGCCGTTCCATCATGCACCCCCTGCCTAATCCTTCTGGTAAAAATCGCATTCATAGCCATCTGCCCGGAGCAGCAGCCCTTTCGCCCAGGGCGGCGTCCTTCCCATCTGTTCACATACGGCAGAAAGAGACATCCTCCTGTCCGCTTCAATTATGATCTCATCATGCACCGTAGCCACGATTGCACAGTTCCGTAAAGTCCGCATGGCATAGCAGAGAATATCCCGGCTGACCGCCTGCACAATGTTCTCCACAAACTTGGGGCCATAGCTTTCCAGCCGCTCCCATTTCTTCGTGCCGCTCACGCCCATGTAAGTGACGGACTCCCCGCCAAACCGGTTCTCGCCAATCCTCGGCTTCACATACGCAAGCCGCCGTCCGGAAAAAAGCGTGATGAACAGCATCCCGCTCTGGTAATCAAAGCGGATGCCGTGTGTTTCCGTTGGCACTCTCTTTTTGATGCATTCCTTCACGGCACGGTCTGCTGCCCACCAGAACTCCGTAATGCTTGGGTTGGAATCCCGCCATGCTGACACAAGCGGCTGCAGCTCTTCCTCCGCAATCCCCATCTCCAATGCGCCCATGGATTTCAATGCCCCGACTGATCCGCCATAGCCGAGTGCTAATTCGGCTATTTTACCTTTCTGACGCAGATGCCCGTTCACGCCGTGCTTTTCCACCGGCACATGGAACATCTGGCTTGCCGAGGCGCAGTAAATATCACCGCCGCCTTCGAACACTTTAATCCGCCACCGCTCCCCGGCGATCCATGCGAGCACCCTCGCCTCGATTGCGGAAAAGTCCGCCACGATGAACTTCCTTCCGTCCTGCGGCACGAAAGCCGTGCGGATGAGCTGTGAGAGCGTATCCGGGATGTCCTCATAGAGCATGGCAAGGGCATCAAAATCCCCTGATTTCACAAGTTCCCGTGCCTGCGCCAAGTCAGGGATATGGTTCTGGGGCAGATTCTGCAACTGTATAATGCGGCCGCTATACCGGCCAGTCCTATTGGCTCCGTAAAACTGGAACATCCCGTGCGCACGGCTGTCCGCGCACACCGCATTCTCCATTGCCTGGTATTTCTTCACGGAGGACTTGGCAAGCTGCTGCCGCAGGGCAAGTGCCTCCCCCAAAGGCTCCGGCGCAGTCTTTAACAGTTCCGCCACCGCCTTTTTATCAAGGGAATCCGTATCCATCCCGTTCTCCGAAAGCCACTGCTTCATCTGATGTACGGAATTTGGGTTCTCCAGTTCCGTCAGTTCCTGCATGGCGGTTGACAGTTCCGACTTGGAGCGTCCGTCCATGGCGATTGCCCGTGCGACCATCTCCATATCCACCCCGATGCCCCGGTCGTTGATCTCCTGGTCCTGCCAGTATTCCTCCCACACAAAATCCAGAACCGGGAACTTGGCAAGCCTCTGCTGTATCTGCATCTCCGCCTCCACATCACGAAAGTTGTATTCCTTAAACCGCTCCCATTTCTCCCTGTCATGTTCCGGCAGGTTCCGCGTCCTGCCGCCATTCGTCTTGGTCGGCTTGCACGGGACGCAGAAATACCGGATCAGTTCCTTTCCCTCTGACAGCTTCTGCTTTTCCAGCCCAAGCACTGCGCCCACATTTTCCAAAGACAGCGGAAGGCCAAGCGTGGCCGACCAGACCATGGAGCATTTCCAGGACTCCGGCTCCAGCCATTCCCCAAGGTAATTTGATAAGCACACCCTCTCGAACATGGCATTGAACGCCCATTTGATGACAGACTCATCTGAGAGCGCAGCCAGGATATCCGCAGGGATTTCCTCCCCGCAGGCAACATCGACCACCTCCACTTCACCGCCGTCCACGCTGAACCCAAATAACAGAATCTCAAAATTCGGTGAGGAAGAATATTTGTAAACGCCGCATTTGGATAAATCCACATCACTGTACGTTTCAATGTCAATTTCTATAGAATTCAATTCCACCAGCTCCTTTCACCGCCTTAAGGGCGGCAGGAAAAAGGCAGACGCCCGTTCCCCGCCACCCGGCGGCTGTGCTTTTCTCTATCTGGTTACGACAGGAAATCCTCCTCTTCCTCATCCGCAAAATCGTCCTCCGCACGGGACTTCCCGCCCAAAGGTTCCCCGTCACGGATTTTCTGTAAATTGTTCAGCCCGCAGGCGATACCCTTATTCCCGTTGGAATTGAATGCATAGAAATTGATGCTTGCCCTGCCGTACACGCCGCTGTACACCTCGGACGTATCAATAACCGGCTGGCGGTCCGCATCCACGATGCCGGGAGCCGTGGTGCTGTTGGCATTGACGAAATAAGAATCCGCATAGGCTTCATCATCCGGGCGCTCCGTGTCCCCGTCACGCAGCGGGGTCTTCAGCACGGAAAGCGCAGGGACGCTCCTGCCGTTCCCCTTCAGCTTCGCCTCGCCCTCATGGTAGGCCGCTTCAATCGCAGCCTCGATTTTTGCAATGGTCTTTTTGTCAGATTTCGGGATGATGAGCGACACAGAGTATTTTGGCTCACCTCCGTTAATTGCCTTTGGGGTCCACACATTTGCATAGCTCCACCGGGTGTTCGGCCCCGTGATTACTTTTGTTGGATTGTTGGCTGTGTTTGACATATGATTTTCCTCCTGACTAATCTTCCTTGAAATCTTCCTGCGCCGTGTCCATCTCCGGGCGCTTGTCGCTCTCCGGGACTAACGCGGGCTTGCCCTGCGGCTTCTCCACAAGGCCCTTTAAAATCTCTGCAAACTTCTTCTTGCCCAGCAGCTTCTCCATGGCCGTGATGCCTAAGAGCTTCGGCTCATACGGGTCGAAGCCGGCCTTCTTTACGGTATCCGCCACGGCATCCTCATCCGTGTACTTCCGGTTGGACCTTCCGGCCACAACCTTAAATCCGTCATACTTCACGCCGCTTAATGCCTGCTGCAATGCAAACTCCTTCACATCCGCTGCCCATGCCGCCAGTTCATCCGCTTTCACGAGGATTGCCGCGATCTCGTCATCCTCCAGCGTGGCGGGCATTTCAAAGTCATACTTCGCAAGCTCCAGGTTGTATTCCGCCCGTTTCCTGCAGACCGCCTTCGCCTTGCAGAACCGGCAGTGTTCCCCGGCGCAGAACTCGCCCTCCCCGGCATAGGCCAGCTTTGCCTTTTCGGTAAGCTCACCCTCCGCCCACTGGATTAAGTCCGCCTTCGCCATGGCATACACGCTGACATTCTCACGGCGCGGCTGGTAGATCACCATGCGGACGGTGTCAATGTCATAGATGCCGTCAAACAGCTCCAATGCGCCCAGGGCATACAGCATCATCTGCGGGTTTCCTTCTGCTGAAACCTCCACGCCCTTGCCGTGCTTGTAGTCGATGATATACAGCGTACCGTCTGCGATGATGACACAGTCGCCAGTGCCAAAGCCTTCCTCCACGAAACGGGAAAAGTCCAGCCGCTGCTCGATCAGCACAACTGGGTCTTTGCATTCCCGCTTTGCCTCTTCCACCAGGGATAGGACATAATCCGCATACCCGCAGGCGCATTCCTCCATCTCCTCATCGTAAAAGGAAAGCCCCTCCGTCGGGTCTTCGGTTTCCATGCCGAGGGACAGCTTCAGCTTGTGTTCGCACAGGCTGTGGGCATCGGTGCCCTGCTGCGCGTATTCGCTGCCCGTGTCCTCATAGTTCTCGCAGAGCCTTGCCGACGGCGGGCAGGCAAGCCACCGGTGGCTGGAGGATGCTGACAGTAAAGCGTGTCTCCCCATCACAGCACCTCCGCTTCCGCAAGCAGCGCCGCATATTCCGCCGGGTCGATCTCCGACAGCTTATCCGCACCGTGCTTATTCAGCAGTTCCCGCACTTCCTCCGTGTGTCCTGCGCGGGACTTCTCCGCCAGCACCGCGCGGACTTCCTCCAGCGTCAGCGGCTTCTTCTCCGGCTCCTGCTTTGCCGCAGGCTTTTCCTCTTTCTTTGCCGCCTTCCCAGCCTTTCCCGCTTTTTCCGGCTCCTTTGTATCTGTCCTCCCTGCTTCCGCGGCACCGTTGTCCGCCACTGCATCCGCAACAGCCTGTAAGCTGTCGGCAAGGGAACGCAGGTCCCCTATGACGTCAAGCAGTAACTTCACTTTTCCCATGTACGTTTCCTCCTTCCATGACTTCACTCACTGCCAGCTCCCGGACGGAATCGCCCGGAACGATGATGGTCACCCTCCGCTTCTCCCCAAGGAGGAAGCGTAAGAAACGCTCCCTCACGGAGATATGGCGGCAGCTCACGATCCCGCCGGATGCCGGTTCCTTTGAAACACTGATCCTCAACGTGTGTTCCATGCCCATAACCTCCATTTCCGAAGGGCGGCTGTTTTCATGCCCTTCACTATACGGAGATTTTGAGGGGTGTTCGGCGGGGTGTTTTTAGAAAAACTTTTTAAATTTTTTCCGGGCCGCAGATATCGTTTCTGAGACCACGCTGTGATGCACGCCTTCCTTACGCGCAATCTCGTTGACGGACATACCGCCCGCCAGCATCAGAATCCGCCTGCGCTGCACTTCCGACAGCCCGTCCAATGCCTGGGCGATATGCTCCGTTTCCATTTCACGCTCCATCTTCGTTTCCGGCGTTTCCCTGTCAGCATATTCCTCTCCCACAAACTGCGCTGCATCCAGCGAATAACAGTGGTAACGTTCCTTGCGGGAAAGGTTGTCCTCCAGCCGCCTGTCTTCAATGATGACGGCACCGATGGATTCCTCCACCTCAACTTCTGATACAGTCCCATCCGCAAATTCATATTTAATTTTCATTCAGATTCCCTCCAGTTCTTGAAATTTGGTTAAACAATTTTCAAGACCAGAGGGGCGGCGCACGGCCCCTGAACGGCGGCTGATGCCTACAGCCGAAAGCGCAAAAAAAGCGCACCCGAAGAATTCCAGGTGCGCCTGTCATAAAAACATTGTATTCTTTTGTGATTTGTTGGGAAAAGAGATAGAAATGTGTCGAATAAAAAAATTCCGCAGTCCCCCTTGAGGCTGCTGTATATACAGAAAAAATATGATATTCGGCCATGGGTGCAGGGAGCCAGCTCCCTGCTCGTGCCATGCCCGCTTCCTCCGAGGCACTATCTTTCCACGCCTCATAGGACTCTTCTGTAACACTCATTGTGAATTCTTCGTTTCCTGACTTGATCCTGATGATTTTTTCAGACATAAAAGCGTTCCTTTCTTTACGCCTTCGTAAAGCCAGAAACGCTTCTATTTTTGATATGAAATTGATTTAAAACGGAAAAATGGCCGGAGTAAGCTAAGGCTCATTGTCTCTAGCTTCACTCCGGCCATTCGTGACTCGATGTTCCCTGGTCCCACTCGCTCGGTAGTAAGTTTTATTTAACTGTCTCCGTGACCTGTAGTAGCCATTCCAATTTGACTATCCTCCCGCACTCCGGGCATTTCACCTTTAAGACTACACGCCCTCCCGCGGTGGCAATTAAATCGCAGATCCGTCCTTTGCAAGCGGGACATTTGACCATACACATACCGTATACCTCCCACAGCCTGTTTTGGATGACAAAGCCATGTTATGCATCCTGCATAAAATGTCCCATCGGTGGAAATTTCCATAAATTTCCATTGCCTGTTACCAGTATGACCCGGAATGCCGCCCCTTAATCACGGAATGCATAAAAAAACAGCAGAATCATCTCCGCCGTTTCTTCCTCTCATATATGCCAGCCTCTATCCCTTCCGGGCCGAAGTGCAGCCTTACCAGTTTTCCGCAGTGCTGGCATTTGATCTCAAGGACCGTCCACTCCGTCTCTGTTCCCTCATCATCCAAAATGCGCCTCCTGCATTTGGGGTTGGGGCATCTGATCACTTCCATCTGCCGCCTCCTCCTTTACTCCACTCCGGCCAGTGACCGGCCTTATTTTCCGCCTCCCCGTACTAATATGTAACAAGGGAACCAGACAAATGACAACTACGCTCTGCTCGGTTCCCTTTTATCGTTTGTATATTGTTAATTTTCTTCGTGTGGTGCTTCCCTCTACCCACTGTACCGTATTGCCAATTTGCATCTCAGGATTTATTTTGAAGTTAATGCTATAGAAACAGGGTAAGTATAGCTGACTTGATGGATTCAAATCTCTTTCCCACAATGAGCGCAGTATTTGCCATTTGACAATCGTATTTTTCCACAATGCGGACACCTATTGCTAAATGCCCTATAGATATTGCATCCGCAACTAATCAAAAGAAAAATAAATGCTATGCAGCCTTCTGCCACAATGTCATAATTGCCATCAAATATTTTTATTCCCATGACACATATAGCAATGCAAAGAGCAATATATGATAAAACTAATCCCCAAGTCACAACCTTTTTCATTTATAGCACCTCTCCATATTTTCTTCCTGTTCCCCAATCTAACAAAACTAGAGAAAACGACACACTGCTCTTACTATGCCCTCGCGTCAAAGCCGCCCCGCACTTCCACAATTCCGGCATTTATCTCCTGCCTTGCCGCCCGGAACGCATCATAGTAGGCAGCCTTCAAAGCACCGTGTACCTGCGTCTCCGCCTTCGACTCCTTCTCATGCCAGCCCACGCCCGCCGTGTAGGTCAGTACCTCATCACCGTTCCCGTCATACACATGGACGGCGGAGCCCGTCCCCTCGGACTGGAACTTAGCTTCATACGGCTCCCCGAACAGGAGGCACAGCCACCGCCTGTCAGCCTCCCGTATCGTTTTCATGTCCGCCATTTCCTGACTGACCTTCCCCATCAGCGCCGCCCTGTCCGGCGCGACTTTGGCGACCTCGCTTTTCCGCAGGGCGAGGAACTTATTCCCCATATAGATGCCCTGCGCCGCATCCTCCCTGGCGTATCCGGCTATCTTCTCCCGGAGGGAATCAGACAGCTTCCATTCCTTTTTGGATGACGCTTTGGGGATGTCCGCATGGCGGCTTTTTGCTATTCCTGTTATATCCATTTCCCAATCACCTTCATTGCTTATCAGGGATAACTCCCTTTACTACACCGAATAACTGGGATTTCGAATAAAGGTAGTAAACAGATGTGCTATGCACTTTTCAATTCTGTCTTTATCACTGCTGCTTTCAAAGCCCGATAACCCATCAACATCCACTCCTATATAATTCGCTATCGCTTCCAGTGGTATCTTGAAGCATTGTGTAAGGCTCTCAAGCAATGCCTTGTAATATTCATCATTGTCCGGTTTTTCACAGCAAATCTGTAGCAAAAATACCATAAGATACTTCTCTTTATCCTTATCTCTTAATCTATAATTTTCATTACTGTATAACTGCCGTAATTCTTCTTCTGGTATTTGTGTTGCTATGCTGATGGAAGCAAAATCAAATCCCCAATCCAAATATTGTTTTAGCAATTCCTGTAATGAATATAATTCCATACTGACTTTCACATCCTCTCACTGATCTGCCGGAAACCGGGGATGCCCGCTCTTTTTTCTTACATAACCTCCCCATCAATAATCAAAATCACATCTGCATATGTTTTGCTCAGATAGGTTTTATATTCTTCAATTTTCTCACTGTCCACCTTACCATTCGTCTTTAACGATAATTCTATTGAATACTGCTCTGTTTCTTCATCATAAGACACTATTGCATCCGCTGATTCAATTCCTTCTTCATCTGTGAACGTACTTTCTGTAAACTGTACCAGATGATTACAAAACTGTTCAGTCGGTTCGCTTTGCGTTGCCACATCATCAAAGTTTACTGACACGGTATTTTCTTCCGTATCCAGCTGTAAAGTTTCTTCCTCTGCGCTGGCTATCATTCCACACCCCGTCAATGAGAGAATACATATCAGTGCCAACAAAAATCCTGTTTTTTTCATCAATATCTCTTTTGCCTCCATTCATTTTTCCCTTTTCCCCGATCTGCCGGAATGCCGAGGATACTGGCTCTGCCTTGTTGGGCTGTGGCTTATCAGGGATATGCAGCCGTAGCTTCATTTCCTTCTATGCCTTTATATCAAGGCCGCCCCGCAGCGTCCCCCTGCCCTGAAGTCGCAATACTTCTTTAGTAAGAGGTACAACACGCCCATTACTGACTGCATAATCCAATAGCTGCTGCATCGCTTTCAGATTCGGCTGGGACAGCAGTGTCCCACTCTTCCCATATGTCCTGTTCCCCAGCTCTGAAAGGACTTCCTCCGTATATGCCATCTGCCCGTCCAGCCATTTCTCAAAGGCTGTCGGCTCCGCTTTCTCCCTGCGCAGGGTCTCCTCCTGCTCTTTACGGTAATTTCCCCAATACTGGCTGTGCCGGTTCCTGCTATCCTCCAGCCATTCCCTCTGGCCCGGCCCGTATCCGTAGTCCGTATCAATGTCATAAAGGCTGCCATTTTTATAGCCGATGGTAAGCCCGCGCTCCCCTTCCTTATCCCAGCCCTCGTTAACAAATACCTGATAATCTTTATACAAGGATTCCATAGGCAGGGCATCCATCTCACCATTTGCCCGCTTTTCATTATACTGCTCTGTTACTGCATCCCACAGGTTCCGCCCATCCGGCGTATAGATCACCCCGTCCCTGTTTTCCAGTTCCCTCATGTCCAGCCCTGTCATGTCATTTACAAAATGCCACATGACTGCCTTCTCCTGGTATGCCGTGTCATATAAATACTGCCTGGGCTGCTCAAACCCGTTATTCGCCGGATTGCACCAGCGCAGATGCTCATACAGGTATCTTCCATTGTTTCCCCTGTTCAGGGCTTCCTCTATCTGCCTTGCCAGCGCCTCGTCCACACCACCTGCATGGATTTTGTACTCATACGGGTCAACCCGCAGGCGCAGTTCTGCCCCTTCCGGTATGTCAATGCCGTTTTCCGCAAAAAGCCGGTTGATGGAATCATTCATGCCGCCCCGCACCTCATCATTCCATTCCTCATCGCTCATGATTCCGCCAAAGTTCTTCTGGATCACCGGGTCATAGCTGTTCACTGCCGCCGGAAGCCCGTGCAGGACACGCCTTTCGGATTCCGCACATATCTCACGCTCCCTCCGTGTCAGCCCCTTCACATAATAAGGGGATTTTGTGTTATAGTATTTATCCCATATATGCTTTGACGGATTATCAAATTTCCTATTTTCTTCATTTACCTTTGCGTAATGCTCATCAATGGCCTTGGTATATTTTTCATATTTGGCAATGATAGATGGCATGGGAAATGTCGTTGCGCTGTCCTGCTGTGGCAGGCTGCCGCTTTGGGATGCCCGCTCCGCATAGGCCGGAACATCCTGCTCCCTTTGGCGTGTTTTCACCACACTGTCAGCCTTTGCAGGTGCTTTTACTTCCCCTACCCTGTGCCGGGATGCAGCCGCCTGATTACTATATAAGGCAGAATATTCCTTTGCCGCACCGCTTCCGATTCCACTAACACTCATTCTTAAATATCCTCCATTCTTTTTCCGTTCTCCCCCCCTGCTCCCCGATTTCCCAATCTGCCAGAACGCTGGGGATACCTGCCCTCTGTGGCTTATCGGGGATATACAGCCGTGGGGCAGGCTGTTTTCAATTATGATTTGCCTTTGCAGAAAGTAAGGATATCATTGATCCACTTCCCGTACCTTAGATACCCGTCCCAATTTCCAAGCGTTTTCATGTCATTCATAAGCTCATGCGCCATTGCCATATAATCCGCTTTTTCGTGGTAGGAAGTGCCGTCCATCTTATCCTTCAGTATCGACATGGTCATGAAATTGCTGTCCGACTTATTCCCGGTATGTGCATTTAACGCAAGCATCTCCGTATAAGAGCAGCTAATCGGATTTACCTTGCTCACATCCACTGTCTGCTCGTATTCATTTCCGTTTATGTCAGTGCCTTTCACAAGATAGACCGGATTGTCCTCTGAAAAATCATCCGCCCGGTATACGTTTGCACTCTCCCCTGTCTTTACATGATGGATAGAAAATAATGCGTCCGGGTCAATATGTACCACATTTCCTGTTGCTTTCACATTCGCCCCGAAGTCACCCTTCATACTGCTTTCTGCTTTTCTTGCTCCCTGCCATGCCGGGTATCCTGCTGCTCCTATTCCATTAACATTCATTTCCTTTAATCCTCCATTGTTTTTAGTATTGCGGCTCATCTGTCATTCAGAGCCATCTCTGCTCTCTCATAATAAGTCCGAGCAGTTCATTGTTTCCTATATCCTAACTCCCCCTGTCAAATTCCATACTGACCTTCACCTCCTCTCGCTGTTCTGCCGGAACGCCGCCCTGTCCGGCGCGACTTTGGCGACCTCGCTTTTGCGCAGGGCGAGGAACTTATTCCCCATATAGACGTTCTGCGCCGCATCCTGTTATCTTCTCCCGGAGGGAATCAGACTATTTGGATGATGCCTTTCCCGTTTTTTGGATTCCCGCATGATGGCTTTCTGCCATTCCCATTATATCCATTTCAATCGCCTCTCTCTGTTTTGCCGGAAAACCGGGGATGCCTGCCCTGCCTTGTCAAGCTGTGACTTATTGATGGTATGCATCCACATTCACTAAATCCCAAAATGTATCATAAATTTATTCCTATTGATTGCATCCTGTATTTTATCCGCCAATTTCCTCAGATGAGCATCCTCATTGATTCGTTTGTCAGATAACACAATATCCTGAAAACCTGGCAATGACTCAGGCGGTATCAATGTAATCCCCCACCTCGCAAGCCCAAATTCCGGGCGGTCAGGACTGTGAAAATATGTCTTTAATAAAACCAGCTTATTCCACCATTCATCTATATAAACATCATCATCAATACAAACACATTGATATTTCTTCGGATCATAGGAATACTCCTGTGTTTCCCTTATATCCTCAATTATCCCAAATTCTGCCTTAATCATTTTTCCGCCTATTCCTTATAACCTACAACAGCAATTACATTTCCATCCTTCAAAATATAGGCAACAGCCTTCCTTTCCCCTATAAGCTCTGCGCTACTACTGAGAATATTCTTATCTGCATTATCTGGTATTTCCAGCAATACCTTATATTCCCCTTCATAAGTGCCATTGAGATGCTTAATGAATATCTGCTCCAATTCCTCTATGCTTATTTCCTTTGCAGGCAGCCAAGAAAACACATCTAAAACTGTCATCCTATCGCTCCTCACCTATATATTTTCTCCCCGATTTCCCAATCTGCCGGAACACCGGGGGATGCCCGCCCTGCCTTGTTGGACTGTGGCCTATTGGCGATATGCAGCCAATGGAAATTATTTCTTATTCATGAAATCCCAATACGCCTGCATACTGTACTGATAGTATGCCGCCGCTTTTTTCTGACTCAACAGTTTCATATCGCTGATCTGCTTTTGGAACATATCCATAAAATCTGTCCTATCACTCAACCCCATCATTCCAGTTTCGGGCGGTAATGATGTAAGCCCTCCATTCTTATCCACCCCCATATATGATTCCAAAGCCGTCATTTCCACTAATGAAGCATTCCGGGGATTTATCTTGTTGATATGTATGGTCTGCTCAAATTCATTTCCATTCTCATCAACACCTTTTGCAATCACAGTCGGATCATCCTCTGTTGATCCTTCCGCATATTTGATGTAGAAGGACAGCCCTGTCCCGTTACCGCCAGAGTACAGCATATCATCCGTTTTCATATAGACAATAGACGTATGTGGCTTTGCACCTGCCACATTATTCACCTGCGCCGCAAAACTCTTTCCTGCCGTATTCTGCTGTGTCCTTCTTGCTCCCTGCCATGCCGGATATCCTGTTGTTCCTATTCCGTTAATATTCATTTTTCAAATCCTCCATTGTCATCAATTATTTTAATGGCAGACCCTCAGTCGTTCAGAGCCGCCTCTGCTCCCTCATGATAAGTCCGAGCAGTTCATCCCATCATGCAGACATACCGCCTAGCCTCACCTGCCAAACTTCATGACAAGCACCCCCTTTCGCTGCCATCCGCTAATAATACGAGCCAGCCTCCAAAAAAGTTTCATTTCTATCACCTACATCCGCTCCTCACCTCCGGGCAGACCGCAGAGGCAAAGCATTATGCGCCTCTGCGGAATAGGGTGTAAAGATCATATCTGTATATCCACAGATGACAGCGAACTACTGGATTTCTTTAAATTCGCTTCCACGGATTCCCTTGTGATGCCATCCAAGGCACCAGGCTTGATGGGCTTTCCCGCTTTCCATGCAGGGTCTGCTGCCTTTGCTGCCGCAATAAATGCCTGTGTATATGCCCTTTCATACTGTGACAATGTATGCCCTGCCGCCAGACGGTCATTTTTACTTGTCTTCCGATACAGATCCGTGTAAACATCTGACCTTTTCGTTGTATCCCCATCCCCCATGCCGTTGCCCTGCAGGAATTCCTTTTTCGTAAGTTCAAACATCTCATCCCTGCTGCTTTCGGGAATAGAAATAATCCGTTTCCTGCTCGCAACATTTTCCTCCGTCACAAGCAGTCCGGCAAGCCCCGTAGTCGGGTCAATGTAGTCGCCATCCTTATCATACTGCTTCATCAGGTTTTTAATTGCCTGCACATTGGTAAACATCCCACTGCTTCCGGCGTGTTTTGTCATTTCCTTAACAGCCGCCTTATACTGTGCGCTGTTCGTATCGATTCCCGCCGCTTTTAACTGCGACCGCAGAGAGCCGTTTGACAAATCCGATACTTTGAGCGGATTTACCACCCCGGCATTACTTTTCGTTCCAAACATACTTTGAAATAAAAAACTGTAATCTGTAATCTTTGACATACCATCATCCTCCTTCTAACCCTGTCAAATCTCATACCGCCCCTTACCTCCGGGCAGACCGCAGAGGCAAAGTCTTCTGCGCCCCTGCGGAATAGGGTGTAAACAATATTTCCTTATGCCTTTATGTCAAAACTGCCCCCTGTGGGTGACGATGTGCCGGATACCGCCGCAACAATATTCTGTGTAATGCTTTTCACATCCGTGCCAGTGGCAGACACCGTGAACGTACCTTCCATCCTCTCTTTTCTTTCTGCCCGCCGTTCCGCTGCCTTTTCTTCCTCCTCCTTTTTCTCCTTGCGCCTCTCGGCGGCCTTTTCTTCGGCTGCTTTCTTCTCTTTCGCCCACCGTTCCGCATTCTCTTTGGCTATTTTTCCATCCGGGTCACTTGTGCCAGAGATTGCTACTGAAATATTCCCATTTGCATCAACACTGTAGCTGAGATTGGTCAGCGTTCCACGGCAACTCGATACTGCGCTTTTCGCACAATCCGGTAATGCCGCCAGATTTTCCTCCAGATACTTTGCTTTTTCCGGGTCGTTCATACATTTCTTCAGGAAAGCGCCCGATACGGATACCGTTGTCGGAACGCCCTGCATGGAAGTTGTACCCGAATTCATATAGCTGTACTTGCCCTGCAGATATTTGGAATAATCATTGACATTGCTGTAACCCGTCTTAATCTGCTCCGTTTTTGTTCCCCCGGTCGAGGTTTTCAGTTCCACCGTGCTTGTCGTCACATTACCTTCCTTTGCAGTATTTGTGTAGCCTTTCCCATAATCGCTGTAATTGTTTGTGATCTCCATTGACATAATTTTCATCCTCCTTCAAAAAATCTTACCTGCGGCCCCTCTGTCATTCGGAGCCGCCCATGCCCCCTTGTGGTAAGTTCGGGCATGATGCCCTTCATTAACCAAGCAGCGTATCTCCGCCTGCCGCATTACACACTAACTGTACGGATTGTCTCCCCGTCAACAGCATATCTTGCGCTGAATCCTCCCAGCAGACCGTTTCCATTCATCCTTTCATAATTCTTGATTGCAAGTATGTCTGCCCTGTAATCAAGGTATGTCTGGTTCTGCCCCGGATCATTGAGCAGTTTATCAAGTGGCGCATCCAGCCCTTTTATCCTGCCGTTCTCCACTGTGATGTCTGACAGTGCCACTTTGCCGCCCGTTGCTTTCTGCAAAAATGCCTCAACCCCCATTGCCGCCTTCAATATGTACTGCTCCTGTTTATTCATCCCCTGCATACCCGCATTTATGGAAATATAAGTATCCATCAGTTCCCCGGAAAAACCGTTCAGGATGTCCTCCACTTTTTCCTTCACAGCCGCATCTTCAATCCCCTTTACTTCCGCCTTTCCGTCTATGCCAATGCTGACTTCAAAAGAAGGTATGGGGGAAATGCCGGACTGCCCCATCTGCCGGAAGATTTCTTCACCGATATCTGCCTGCAGTTTTGCGGACGCTGTGGCGCTGTCAATTTCCTGTGCAGATGCAAAGATATTGGCCAGCCCTTTCTCCTGCTCCGTCAGTTCCTCACCCGCTGCCATTTTGGAAAGAAGTTCAGCCTTACGGCTTTCATCAAAAACTTCCCCTTCCGGCAGATATTCCGCCGCCTGTGTTTTATGCAGCTCATCCATCTGCTGTGTATAATACGCCCCGTACTTTTCCCTGATCTGCTGGAGCGCCTGTTTTTCTTCTGCTGCGTCCTGCCCGTCATGCAGTTTCCGGCGCAGCGCACCGGCGTATTCCTGCATTTCCTTTGCCTGCTGCCTGAGTACATTGTCCCCTGCCGCCTTCTGCGTCTGGAAGGAAAGGTGGTAATATTCCTCCGCATTTACCGGGGAGCCGTCCTTTGCCAGCACCTTTACCGTATACTCCCGGTTCTCCAGGTTCCAGTTCGGCACAGTCACGCTCTTGCCGCCATTTCCATTATCCCTGCCAATCCCTACCTGGTTCCCGTCACCGTCATACAAAACAAGGTCATAATCACAGCCTTCCGGGATGTGGTCGAGTGTCACTGTTATGTCAAGGTTATGCTTGTCGGACACAGTGCCTAAAATCCTGTATTCCGCTATATTGAACTGGTAATAGTCAGCATCGCCCACATCCGACAGACGTCCCTGCAAATATCCATCCGGCTTATTGATAAGCGTGGTCAGGTCAAGCGCCCTCCCGAAACAGTCCACACCCTCAGCCTTATTGCTTTTCCAGTAATAATCATTAGAAACCTTTTCATTCTCCCGGATTACCTTGTTGAAATTCTGGCTCACGGCAAAATCTTTCGGATTCCAATGTATCACTTTGTTTGATAACGATACGCCATTCATTTTACTTTACCTCACCGCCTGCCGCTGTCTCCGTCATGACATTTGCATCATAAGCATTGGATGCCGCCGCCATCCGCTGCTTACTGCTCCACGCCTTTGCCAGCCTGCTTCTCTCCTGCTCCGCCTTTGCAATCTTTTCGTCCAAAAGTTCCTGCTGCTGTCTCTTAGCCTGCACCCGCTTTTCCTCCAACAGCCTCATATACTCCCGCCTTTTTTCTGCTTTTTTTACATAAAAAGCATCCTTATCTTTGGAATGAGCTGCAAATGCCGAGCCTGCCTCTTTTGCATGGTCTGCCATATAGGAATAACCTTTATACCCATTTTCATCAATGTTTATCAACGTCCCACCGCACATCTTATTGGAACCGACGGCATCCTCCCGGATGATCTTCATCATTTTGTTTTTAAATTCGCCGTCTTCCATCATTTTCCTAAAAGCCCCATCCGTTATCTGTATGGAAGTATTTGCTCCCCACGGCATGGAATTTATCTCATTCCAGATTTCTTTTTTGAAATTCTCCAGTTTTTCTGCATCCGAGGCTTCCTGTGTCTGCGCTGCCCGTTCTGTAAAACTTGCTCCACTTGCCGCATTTTTCTGCGTCCTGCCTGTGTACTGATATGCACCTATTACGGCATTGCTTACTCCTAACATACTCATAATACATTCTCTCCTTTCTTTTTCCGTCACACAATTTTATCCTGATTTTCCTGCTGCAGCATTACCGTCACATGGAACACATCCCCTTTCACTTTTATGTTTACACCACCGAAATACCTCTCTGCAATATCCCGCACATTTTCAAGCCCTATCCCATGCTCCGTAATGATTCCCGGCAGGATACTCTGTTTCGTTGTAGGCGGGAGCGGACTGCCTTTGCTTATAGGGACAGCGCCGTCAAAGCTATTTTCTACATACAGTATCAAAAACTGCTTTTTCCGCTTTAATGAAAGGCGTACAAATCCTTTACCTGTTTCCAGTTTTTCGCAGGCTTCTATGGCATTATCCAAAAGGTTGTTCAATATGATCCCCATATCAAACACAGGAATTTCCCCGCCATACCGGAAATCTGCATCAAACCGGATTCCCGCCTTTTCCGCCCTGCGGCATTTGTCATTGATGATGACATCTGTGACCGCATTTCCCGTCACATACCTATACTCCAGTTCCTGCATGGTCTCATCCATCCGCCGTACATAGTCCTCTATTTCTCCATACTCCCCGGCTCCTGCCAGTCCTTTGATATTTGCCATATGGTTCTTCATCTCGTGCCGCACCTTTCGGATGCTTCCATAGAAATTCTCCGCTTCCTCCAGACGCTTCTTCATTGCCTTGACCTGCTGTTCCTCTATAAAATGTTTCTGCCTCTCTGCAAGCAGGATGCGGTATCTCTGCCAGAAATAGATCAGGGCAGCCTCTCCCGCAAATATGAGAACTGCGACCAGCGGCATTTTCCATAACAGATTCGGTTTCTCATCAAATAAAATGAAAAGCTCATCATCTATCTTTACAGTAAGCAGCCCTACAATGATTTTTGTAATCATGCTCCCGACAAAATTCAGGATGGAAAGCAGGATAACATCCTGCCACGCCATTATAGTTACATCCTTCATAAGTCTGTACAAAATAAGCGTCATTGTCGCCAATAATACGGAATAAGAAAATGTCAGGCAGAACACCCCAACTGCCATGCATTGATTCACTTCCTGCAGGTAACTATCCTGCAGAAAATCAATACTTTTCATCATAACGCTCATCACTTTTTCATAAATACTGCTCGCCATCAAATAGCCAAGGCAATGGAGGTTATAAAAAGCGAGCATCACAAATACTGCTTTTCCAATCTGCTTTTTATAACGTATTCCGCCATATCCCATAATGGCAAGAGCGGAAACACCATATCTTACCCAAGCGGTACACGGAAGGAATCCTATCCCTATATTGGCAAGGATAAACAGCACTGCCGCAACGCCATCCCTTTTTGATTTTTTCTCCCTGAAAGCCGCCGTCCACAAAACAAGGAACATGATGGCTTGTACGGCAATCTTCCATATATCCAAGATGCTATTCACTATTTCAAACGCTGGCTGGCTCATAGGCTTTCCTCCGAAATGTAATCCATGTACGCCTGCACAAAGCCGTCATATTTATACCTTGAAAGCAGCAGCTTATCCCCGTTCGCCATCCTTACCTCCGTCTTATCGTAACCCTCCACATGGAAAAGGTTGATAAGGTATCCCCGGTGGATGCGGTAGAACTGCCCCGCCAGCTCCTCCTCCAAATCCCCGATCTTCGCATAGTATTCGATATTCCCGTCTTTCAGGTACAGGATGATATTGTGGTTCCGGCTTTCCATGTAATAAATGTCATTCAGCGGTATCGCCTTTCCCTCGCCGCCATACTGGATCACAAGTTTTTTCTTCCGCTGCTCCGCCTCCGATACGATCTGCCCCGCCGCCCGTCCGAACACCTCTGCGAATTTCTGTTCGTCCACGGGCTTTACCAGATACTGGAACGCCCCTACGTCAAATGCGTCATACACATATTTTTCATACCCTGTTACAAAAATGATGATGGGCTGTTTCTGCGCCTCCATGCCCCGGATATGCCTTGCCAGTCCCATGCCGTCCAGACCTGCGCCGGAGCCGCCCATCTCTATGTCCAGAAATAAAAGGTCATGCTCCTTACCGTCCGAAAGGTACGCATCGGCAGAGGCATATTCTGTGATGCTGCATTCCCCGCCCTGCTTTTTGATGAGCGAAACGAGGTAAGACCTTATATTTTTTTCATCATCACACACCGCAATTTTTATCGTTTCTGCCACCTCCAGTCCTCAACTAACTTATCGGAAAAATAAGGGCGATTTCTAACGCCTACTTCGTGAATGGTTAATCTGGCTACGTGAATCGCAGATTTTTTATTTTTAAACGCCCAAATCAGCCCTAAAGTTTTTCGCCATTCGTCCGATATAGGGGAAACGCAAACCGCCGTGTAAGCATATTACCTCTGATTTCCCCGCTTTCCAACTTATTATTTTCTGAACCGCTATAAAAATATCTGTGAAATTTGAAATGTAAAGAAATGAATTGTGAAATCCTAAGACATGAGAAAAAGGACTGCTGAAACAGGCCTTTTCCTCCCGCTACCATTTTTCAATTTTTCTATATACTATCACGCAAAACCCCATATTATCACGGAAACTCATATACAAACACGAAAACTCCATGCAGTTTCCGTGTTTGTATCATATCCCCCGTTTATCGACAGCATTTTCTGCCAACCTAATACCCTTTTCCGCAAAAACCGCCAATATCCTACTCCTTTTTACCTTTCCGTTTTATACTATCACGGAAACCCCCGACTTTTGCGTGAAAGTATACTTTTGCCTGATAGTACGATTTTTGCCCTTATCGCCATCCTATCAGCGGCATCCAGACACAAAAAAAGTTGGGGCCCACCACCCACCGTGATGAACCCCACCAAGCCTTAAAAGCCTTGATTTTAAGCCATTCTTCCATACTTTCGCCTACAAGTACCCAAATTCCTATGGCATCAATTGGAAATAGCCGCCTGGGCGGCTGTTAGATATTTTTTATCGCTTCCTGCACAAGACTCTGCCCCATTTAAACCTTTTAACGATTGCCTGCTATCGTTAAAAGGAGGTGCAAAATCGGAGGGCGAAACAGCTTCCGAAACGGAAAAAAGGCTCAAAAACCGAAAAAACAAAATGGCGGAATCCGTGAAAAGGCTTATTTTCAGGCATTTCAGCAATTTTGCATTGTATCAATTTCGGTGTTGCGATGTTCCTTTGTCTCTATGGATATTTTCCTGATTTTATGCTAATTACAATCGAAAATTATCATGGCAAATGGCAATCTTAAAGTTTTTATATTTCACATTCAATATAACTGTAATTTATCTCTTACCTACCATTTTTTACAAAAATTCGCATCTTTTATTATAAATTTTCTAATAATAAGTTTTCTATCAATTCAACATCATTATTAGAATTCTGCCTTCACTACTTATACTGTCGTTTCTCTTATCATAATTAAAAGGTCTCCTATGATTTTTTATCATAGAAGACCTGATAAAATTTTATTGAACGAAAACTTTTCACAGCCTCTTTGTTTCTTAATCAAATGCAATTTGCCCGATGTAACTAATACTCTTTTTAACTTCGAACACATTCAATCTCTTAAATAATTACAAACATCTTATTTACCAATTCTGTCATTGCTGATGACATTTCAGCCGCTAATACATCTGCAAAATTCGGTGAACCATACTGCTTCTTGAAATTTTCCTGCATAAGCCTAATTGTTTCATCATATGTAATAAATGGCTTGTTGTAGATAGCATCTGTCATTTTTTTAATTGCATCATTACCGTAAGATAAATTAAATGCGACCCTATCTATAACCATATAAAATTTATCTGATGAACCAAAGTAGTGTCTAAAAATCAAATGCAATTTCTGTATCTTCTTTACTTTTAATGGCAAATCATCAAAAATAGCCGGATTAATATCTGCAAAAGCGAATTGTGTTATTTGTTCATTTTCATCTAATTCAGCAATTACTTTGTCAAGTTCTACATCATCCATATTATCAGCCAAAGTCTTAATCACTTCTGACTGATACAAAGTAAGGAAATCTGGAATCTTATTTTCAAGAACTTTTTTTAACATTCCTTTCATATTGATACTAAAATTTCCGTACACATAAGCATTTGTAGTATAACCTAACCCTATTTGAAGATTTTCATAATAACGAACCACACTTCTTCCATGAATTCTTCTTGTATCAGTAATTTGATACCCATTCACGACAGCCTTATCTTTTGTCAACACTTCCTGAATCTGATTGAATTCCTTCGAAAGTACAATTGGGTCAATCTTAATTTCAACTGCTGGCAGTCCCGTATCTTTAACTGTAACATAAAGTGGCGATGTAACTCCTTTCGGAAGTATTCTCATCTGTGTTTCCTTTAATATCTCATTGATTTTTCTATACAATCCGTTCCTTGTAAACTTTTCAATTAATGGAGAAGTGACTTCTTTTAATGCACACTGTATCGGATCAATCTTTTCTTCCAAATACCTAATGGATAACCATGTAGCACTACTTTCCATGAGATGTGACAAATAACCTTCTATTGAATTTTCCATTATATCTATAGCGGCTTCAATATGTTCCGTATAATCTGCCTGCGTAAGTTCCACTGTCTTTCTATCGGCTTTATTGATTATATTGCTCAAAACTCTATCAGCCTTTGTAAATATCACATGAACAGGAACATCTAGTCTTTGTGCTTTTCCAATTTTTGAATTAATTGCCTCACAGCAGTTTTCAATGACATCGTCCCTTTCTTCTAAATTCATCAAAAGAAGAATACTATCCGGGCTGCAATTAAGTGCAATATCCAACGCATCCTTTACAGAATTATTATCCATATTTATTTGATTTAATCCCATCGTATCCCTTAAACAAAAGCGGAGCGGAATCTTATCATAAAACATATCAATTAATTCGTCTCGTGGTCTGCAAGCCATCGTCATTTCTTCTACAATCAAACTGTATGGTTCATATGGATCAAATAATGACTGTAGAATCATGCCTCCGTAAGGTAAAATATCGTCTTCTACTACACTAAATTCGTTAATGGACTCTACTCCACTATTTGCACCCAAACAAATGTTAAGACGTTGCGTAATCTTTTCCCCAATTGAATTCAACCAATTTTGATATTCCTCTCTTATTGGCTCTGGGAGTTCATTCCACATATCTTCCATAATAATACATCTGATTTCATCTATTGAAACCTTTCTCTTGTCTGGCTCTTTCTTCTTTTTCTTTACTCTGTTGTAGAAAGACTCCTCTGCATCTTCAATAATGGTAAACGCTTTATTAACAATATTTTTAAAATCCTCTATAGATATTTCATTTACTATTTTACCAAGATGGTACTCTGCATCCGCTGGTTCTAGTATACCAAGCATAACCTCGCTGTCAATTGACGATATTGTTTCCTCTGCTTCATAGCCACACAAAGCAAATTGCTTTGCTAATATTTCTACTACCTTGATATGTATTTGTTTTGGCGAGAAAACCTTTGTCCTAATCTGAATTGAAAAGAACTCTCCCTTTTCAATTCTCTCATCAAATAAAAAATTGCAAGGAATAATTGTCGTTTGACATTTATCTCCAACCCCCACAAGGATAAATTTAATGATTTGATGATTTACCAAAGCGTAAATCAAAGTGCTCTTTCCAGAAGATGTTGGTCCTATAACAACTATCGACTGTGCTGTTTTAATTCGCTTATGTGCTTCTCTTGGCATAAGTCTTGCAATTTCCTGTTTTTTCATCTAAAAAACCTCCTTGATATAGTCAGATATGACTATACAAGGAGGTTAATAAAATAAAAGCCATGCAAAAGTATGCATGGACAAAATTCTATAATCTCTCGCCGCATACTTGAAAAAGGTATGATGACCATCTTCATGTACTCGTAATGACTTCGACTCAGCGTTTTCGTAGTTCGCATCTTGTTTCGTCATATCTGTTAAAATTATTATATAACAATAGGAGAGGTCTTGTCAATCCCATATCGTTATATTTTTACATATTTAAAAACATCAACACCCAACAATCCATGTATTTTTAGGTAGGTGCTGGAACAACTAAAAAATAATAAAATTTCTCATTTGTAATACCCTACTTTTACCTTACTCCTGCCGTGACATACAAGCAAAATTCCTATCGTTAAAATTTGCACCCAAACTCAACTTGGGTGCATTGTATCAAATTGTGGTACGCAAGCCAATAAGAGAATTCGCCAAGAAACATCTGCACTTATTTTCTTGTACCTTATAACGATAACAACCATAATTTAACGATTCCCTACTACTTTTTAACGATTATCCACATTCCCAGTTTTTCATTTCCTCATTCGTAGTTTTATCGTAGTCCAAGTATTATTTGCCTGCCACGGTATTCCAAAGTTTGCCCCGAAGTGCCGAATTATGCGGTTTTTACCATACTCTTGCCGTGGCACACGAAAAGTATTTTAATCATAATAAAAATCCCTCCTAAATTGCGATGATTTGCTTATGTTTGGCACGTTTTGCGAGGTTTATTTTTTCAAAGAATATTGTTAAAAAAATCACAGAATGAGCAAAACGGGGCAAAATGTTGCAAGTTGAAGCCGTGAAACGTAGTAAAATCGTAGTAAGAATTGAGGGTTCTTACTACTTTGGTATTTTAGCATGAATTCTGTTGTTTGTAATATATACCTTTAAACACTAATCCTCTATTTCTTCCTCATTAATTGGTTTCTGCAATATTGCATACTCACAAACGATATCTACAAATTCATAGAAAAAACCTGAATATCCCAATTGCTCTTTCCCAAAAGAATATCGGAAATCTTCAAACAAATTTGAAATATTAGTAAGGTTAAATTTCAACGTTTCTTCATTTTGGTGTGCTTGCTTATAGATTATTTCCGTCAAAGCATTCTTGTGGCAATCAGGCAGTTGCTCAAAAAGGCGTCGAAGATTATGAATACATTCATATGATCCTATTTCCTTAAATATCAGAAACTTAAGAGCTAATTCTGCTGCTAATGCCCCATTCACAACAAGAGGCGATCTGAGTGATGGTATACCTTCGTGTTGTTTTGCATAATCATCAATTCTCTCTTGATTTTTTTCCATACTTTCACAAAATATAGGAAATTTCTCAAATTCTTCCAATCGCTTAAATAAATAATAAAAACTTTCACATTCAAGCACCATTATTTTGATTGTCAATGAGTTATCACTATTTCTACACTGCTCAAGATGTTCACAGGCAGCACATTTAGGCTTTACTAAAATTCATGAATAATACTCCATATTAATATTCTTTGATACACATTTCTCTCATATAAAATTTACTGCTCTGATATTTTACCATAAATCCACCTATTTTGGTATAGCAAGTATAAATAAAAAGAAGCCCTGCCAAAGCAGGGTGCACAATCTCCCTGTATGGAAAAGGATATAGACCACTTCATAATATTTGCAGTAGACATTGTCATCATGGACAAACTTGAGGAATTTCCTCATCTGCTCCCTGGTGACTGCCTCCCTTGTCACACTATCATTCGCTATCACCGTTGCCAGTTCAAAGCCGAAAGGGCTCTTATGCAGCACGTCATCGTCCACCGCCATCTGGAATGCCGGCCGGAGGACTCCCCTGACCGTTTTGATGGTGCTGTAACCTTTTCCGTCCTGCTGCAGCTTTATTAAAAACAGCTTTGCATCTGATGTCTTAATCTGAGAAATCTTTTTCTCGCTGAAAGTTTCCTTTTTCAAAAGGTTCTGCACGAAATTGTAATTGGCGAGCGTTCGGCTTTACCCCTGTCTTGGTGCATAAATAGCGCTCCACCAGTTCCCCGACGGTTATATTCTTCCCCATCGGGTCTGAAAGCGTGTCAAGATCATAGCCGATCTGCTTTTCCAGTTCCCGTAACGAAAGACATGTCTTTTTCCCCACTGGCAGCTTATCCGTCGGTTCCAGCCTCCAACTGTAAACAAAATGCGGTTTGTCGTTTATATGGTACTTAAACTGGTATTTTCCGTCTGCCCGGATGGATTCTCCCCGGCGCAGGACACGGTGCTTGGAATCACGGCGTGTCTTTGTTCTTCCTGCTGGCATTCTTAAGTCCCTCCTTTATTTTCGGATTCGCCTCCAGATATTTTTCAAACTCTCCTCTGATGACCAGCCTTCGGCTGCCGTAAAGAGCTATAAACCCAAGCTGTTTTTCTTCCTTTATCAATCGGTAAAACTTTCTCCTGTTGAGATTGAACAGTTCGATTGCCTCCTCTGGATTTAAAAAAATCCTTTTCCGCAAGTACTGGTTTTCTCATTTTCCTGTTCCCTCCTGTCCTAAAATCTGCGACCTTTCCAGGTCATGACATATATCACTCTAAAGCCCCGGAAAGTCAACTACTTGTGGCAAATAAAAAGGTTTTATATCGCAGAGGATTCATCAACAAACTTTTCAAATTTCGTGCGTATGATAAGATAACGGTTCCCGCTGTAGACTGCAAACCTTCCAAGGTTATCTTCTGCCAGCCGCCTCATCTTTTTTGTCCCTATGCTGAAATATTCCGCAGCTTCCTTAATGGTCAGCATATACTTTTCACTGACTGATACACTTGTCTTTCCATTTTCTGTAGTGATATGGTTATTTTTCTGTTCGTCTGCCATTTGAGCCACCTCCTCACTATACGGAGATTTAAAGACTGTTTTGAGGGGGATAAAAACAAAAAATTTGCAAATTCTTTAATTTATTATTCTAATGCTTGAGAGCCACCAATTTAATCCTTGGGAGCCACTTATAATTTAATGCTTGAGAGCCATTACAATATACTAGATATAGTATGTCTATTATTTACCGCTTATAACATTGTCTCAGAATTGCTTTAAACCTGCAAGGGTAAATACACTGCGTTGCAGCCCTTGCAGGTTTAAAACAATTCTGAGATAGGATAATCAAGCGGTTAAGGATAAGTGTACTTTGATCATAGATACACTATATATTGTGGTGGCTCTGAAAGATTAAAATAGACTTGTATTGATGGCTCTGAAGCCTTAGAACAGTGGCTCTCAAGCATTAAAATAATCAAACACCCTTCATGCAGGAATATACACTGAATATCCATCCCGCTAAAATAATCCTGAATAGATACAATCAGCTTTTCATATGTTTCATTTGCGGCAGGGCAGCAAATCAGCACATTCCAAACCAGGCATTCACATATGCAGCAACAGCCGGTATCAAAGCCTTAATTTCTTTACCAGAAGTATTGATGCATAAATGATAGAATTCTTTCCTGCCCCATTTTTCATCTGTAAACAGCTTTCTGTACGCCGCACGCTCCTTGTCAATCTGCTTCATCCTACGGTATATCTCTTTTTCAGAGATTTGCTCATTTTCATCTGCACGGTCTTCACAGCGCCGCAGCTTCGACAGTCTGTCTGCATAAACAAACATATTTAATGGCCTCATATCCTGGCATAACACATCGGCGCAGCGGCCTACAATAACACAGTCGCCCTGCCTGATGATCTCATGCTGTGCAGCTACAATTTTTACCGGCTGCTGAAGCGTCGGCGGGTTCATAAACCGATTACCAACCGTTGACGGATAGAACACACGGATATCCTTTTCGGAAATATGCGATACATAATTTTTGTCAAACCCATGTTTTTCTGCTACCATCTCAATGATTTCATGGTCATAACACGGAACACCGAGCGCATCTGCCAGTCGCTTCCCAAGCTCCCGTCCTCCACTTCCAAATTCCCGGCTGATCGTAACAATTTTCATTGACAATACCCTCTTTCTCATAATTTTTGAAAATTATTTTTTTCATCTGTCTCCTGGCCTGGACCATCTTCAAAGCCATAACCACCCCACAGATGTCCCTGCACCAAAAGTTATCATTTCATGAATTCAGCATTATTCTTCATACGGTCATACAAAATCTTCCTTTTCTTATCACAACGTTATACTGCTTATGTCCAGCAATTCTATCAGTCTTTCCTCATAAACAAGCACTTCACGAAAACACAACTGTGCTGTTTTTACTATGGCAGGCAACAATCTTTCTCTCTCTAACACAGGTATCGTCGGTTATATGGTTAAGAAGATGATTGAACAGCAGGAGAAGCAGATCCCCAAGCCTCCGTCACCAGCTATTTTCCCGTTTACTCATCCTGCCCCATACTCGTCACATATAACTTTTATTTTCACGGTATATACCTTTCATTCCATCATTTCTCCCAAAGTCAGATCCTTTGTATACCGCACCATTTTCAAGGCTACATAAACTGCAACCAGCAATTCCGTAACCGGCATAGCCAGCCAAACCGCATCTGCCCCCGCCACAGCCGGAAGAATGCAGATCAGCATCCCGCTGACCACGGCGCCCCTAGCAACAGAAACAATAAAAGAAGCCATCGGTTTCATCAGCGTCTGAAAATAGTAAGTAGAAAAAATATTAAGCGGAAGCAGCAGGAAAGAAATACCATAACTGCAAATAATACCTGGGGCAATAGCCAGGATCTCCTCCGTTGGGGTCATAAAAATACGGACGAAGAAATTGGGGACAAAAACAGCAAGCGCCGTCCAAACCACGCCAAACACCGCCGCCGTCCCTAATGCATATTTCAAAATCTGCACAATCCGTTTCCCTTTTCCAGCGCCAAAATTCGCTGAGAGCATCGGTTGGGACGCCTGGCCGATGCTGTAAGCACAGCACTGGACAAACGTGCTGATATTGATGATGATGCCGTAGACTGCCAGCGCATCCGTTCCCAGGTATTTCAAAATCTGCCTGTTAAACAGCATTGTAAGAATCCCCATTGCCACATCGATAAAAAAGGTGGAAAAACCGGTGATGCAAATGGACTTCAGGATGAAAAATAATCTCACAGGCTTTACAATCCTTAAAGTATTCTTTTTACTGCGAAAATGTGTCAGCATTACCAACAGTGAAAAGACAGACCCCATGGCGGTTGCAAGGCCTGCGCCCATGATCCCCATCTCCAGCACAAAAACAAAGAAATAATCCCCAAATACATTAAAGATCCCGCCAAACAACACTGCCTTCGTTGCAAGAGCTGGATTTCCATCGTTACGCAGAAAAGCTGACATAAGCTGTGTAAACAGGAAACTCGGCACTACAAATTTAACCGGCAGCAGATAACTCCTTGCCAGCGGGAGCAGCATTTCCTCCGCACCGAACAACCGCAGCAGCTCCACATCAAAAAAGACCACCGCCAGCCATGTAAGGGCAGCCAGAGCCGCCGCCCCGATAACCGCAGCAGTAAAGTATTCATTAGACTTTTTCTGATTCTGCTCAGATTCTCCGCGCAATGTAGTAAAAAGCACAGAACCTCCGATTCCCATAAGCAGCCCAAGACTGTATATGATATTCCAGACAGGGGCAACCACAGCCAGCGCTGCCGTGCCTTCCGGCCCCTGATACTGTCCGACCATCGCCATATCCACCGCACCGTAAATGGACGAAATCAGCGCGCTTCCGAATGCCGCGGCCAGATACTTAAAATACATTGGTTTAATTTTACTTGTAAGCAGATCCATATCGTTTCCTTCCTCCTAATCTCTTTTTTGTTTCCCAAAAGTAAAAAAGCCGGATAAAGAACAGACTTTTCAATCTGTGCCTTATCCAGCATATCACTTCCACCGAGCAATATACCCTCCGAGCAAGCTGCCTGCATTATATAAAAGCAGAATTATTCTATTTTCCTTCCCATTAAAATAACACCGTTTTCCCTTTCAAACCCGTGCTTTCCATAAAACTCCGGAAGCATTCCTTCATTTGCGGTAATCAGGTTTACGCCTTTTATTCCGCATTCTTCCATCTCCGCAAGACAGCGTTCCAGAAGTTTTGTTGCAATACCTTTTCTCTGGTAATCCGGCAAAACCGCAAGGTCATTGACCTCAAAAACCCTTCCATAATGAAACAGCATCGTACTGACCAAAATGAACCCCACTACTTTGCCCTCCGACAAGCACTCCAATCCATAAGATTGTTTTGATTCTAAAATTTCACTGACATGGAGTATCGCATCTTCTATCTTCCAACAATCATTCCATGGTTCGCCGGAAAATGCTTTTGCATATATTTCCCCGTATTCCCGAATATGTTCCACTGAACAGCATTTTATAATACAACTTTCCATATCAATACTCCCTCCCTACCACTCACCAACCAACGGGCGCGGAATATACCACCATTTTTCAAAATCCAGTTGATAGCGTCCGCTGACCACGCTTATATCAGAATTGTGCTTCCATTTTGTCCATGCATGGTAACTGTTTATAATGTCTTCTAACAAGCCGCTATCCATTGATTCACAAAATGTCCTGCACTTCTCCACTATTTTCTCCGGCTTATTTTCGCACTGCCCTACATACTGCTCCAATCTGCGGTTGCAGGGAAACAGAATTTTGTTCTCCTGCAGTATCAGCCGGTATATGCAGTATATGATTTCACCCGCCACACGAATCTTCATGTATCCGTCTGCCTTGCAAGCCTTCCAGAAATATCCGTAATTCAACATGAGGTCACTGTAAAATGATAGCATTTTATCGGGCATTTCCGCTTCCTGAAAAGCCGCAATCTTCGTGACCAGCTCAGGAATTTCCGGATCGTCGCTAAACATGACCCTTGCACGGTAAAAGGAATTTCTTGTCGGCTCGCTGCCCTTCTGTGCTGCCATTTTTAAAAAATCCTTAGTGATATATTTGACATCAAAATACCCTCCTTCGTAAGTGCATTTTCCCTGAATTACATCTGTCAGCGTGTTGTGCTTTTCCCTGTATTCAAATTCTTCCTGGCTGACCACTGCCATTCCATCCAGATCGGAATCTGCCCGTTCCATCCCTTTCGCCACGCTTCCGCCGAAGATAAAGGCAATTACTCCTTTCTGTTCACGGTAATGTCTCACCATGGTCCGCAATGATTCTTCGTGATGTTTATACATTTTTACACCTCTTACTGCCTTTCTTTTCAATTATACACAACATACACTTTATTCTTCCGTTTTTTCATCAACAGATCCCTAATGTTCTGCTCCCCAAAATGCAAAAAAGCTGGATAAAGAACAGACTTCTCAATCTGTGCCTTATCCAGCATATCACTTCCAGTGAGTAATACACCCTCCGAGCAAACTACCCGCATTATATAAAAAACAAAACTATTTGTCAAGTAGTTCATGATAAGTGTTCAACATAATTTCAACCTCTATTCCCCCATTGTTTTAAGCACATAAGCGCATGCCTTATCCAAAGCATCCAGCGCCCAGTCAAAGTCTTCTTTCGTTGCCCAGTAATTCGGATAAATCCGGCATACTGCGTCATTGTTGATCGTAAACATCGTACATACATGGGATTCAACGGACATATGCCTGCAAACTTCAACCGTATAATAATCCCCTCTCTTATTCTGCCCATACTCAATGCCAATCATATATCCCCGGCCTCTTACATCATGAATGACATGCGGATACTTTTCTTTCAGACGGTATAATCCCTCCCAAAAGTACGGTGCATTCTTACGGATTGTCCCCGGAACATCCGCCTCGATCATAAACTCCAGACACGCAAGCGCCGTGATGCCTGAAATCTGGTTATCCTGATACGTTGCAGTATGGAAAAACGCCGTCTCATCATTGCCGTATGCCGCCATATACAAATCTTCAGAAGCAAGCACTCCTCCAACTGGCACAAGACTTCCCGACATTGCTTTCGCAAAGGCAAGCGCATCCGGTCTTGCCTTATCTCCATTCTGCTTCTAACTTACGAATATTAATCATTAGTTTTCCTCATGTTTACTTCTTAGTGATTTTTAAAATATACTGGTATGAAAATTCAATACCCTTACAAGTCAGATTTTCACACATATGGGGCGGGTCGTTTTCTGAAAAACCTGTAGGACGTAATTCAAAACATCTTAATGAGCCAAATGTACTGTCAAAGGCAGACGCAAAATCATAACAGACAGATACAATTTCTGTTTCTGTTTTTCCCAGTGTATGAAGATAAATTCCTATAAACATAAGCGTTCCTTCGACTAAACCACATTGCGCCCTATACCCGCCTGCACCATGCAAGCCAACCGCAGACCAAATTACCTGTGGTTCAATCATGGTTTCAAATAATTCACTCAGACAAATGATTGCTGTCCTTGCGCAGTTTATATCATCCTTCCAGTACAATTCATGTATCCTGTTCTTTATATATTCCTGCATAGTATGCCATCTCCTTGATGCTCGATTTTCCAGTCAGGCAAATACGAATTATCATACGCCGCTTTTTATAAACTCAATCAATTTTTCTAAATCATCAAAATTATCATAATCTCCAATCAATCCTTCCCGATGATAAATAACTCCATTTTTCTCATTCCTTTCAAGGCAATCAAGTAATGCTTCAAGCCCATACCTTTTAGCAAATACTGTGAATCCGTATGGCTTCATTTTTGATAATAGCCCTTTACGGCAGTCATTTTCACATAAAAAACAGTTTGATATTTCTTTTTCAATAGAACATTTTCGATTTTCACACCATTCTTTATCTTTGCACTCATCAGAGTTACAACCATTACAAGTAATATTTTCATGACATAGACAACAGGCTAATCCACATCTTGCAATTCCAAGTTCTCTTTTCATTTAATTTTTCTCCTTAATTTTTATATTGCTTCTCTCATAATTCCTATTTGTTATCGGATTCATTATACTGCAAGGGAGCTATACTTCATCATAAATATGCTTTTTTCTTTAAACCTTGATATATCGGGCTTCTTGTCACTTTTCTTCAATTTTGTATTTTGCCCTTACCTCACGCAAATCTATATAAATCTACGCAAATTTATGGGCAAATGGTATCGTAAGTAATGTAGTAGATTGGTGTGTTTTCAACTTGACCTTGATATAACACGTCCATTGTATCATGCCAAGACTGATTTTTACATCACTAAATTTCAAATCGAATACTCTTGCTCAATAAACTGGTCGAACAGCCGGCGTTTGATTAACCGTTTATTACCTGCCCACAAAACAAACCTTTGGCGGCACATGGGGCGGGAGCATGATTTCCTTGTAGGTGACTTCGGTTTTATAATGATAGTATTTTTGTTCCTGGCCGTACTCAGAAAACATCTTTTCGCCGCTCTGGCAGGCAGCGGCAGGTTATTTAGTTTTTGTTGGGCTGTCAATTCAGTGAATTGGAATTTTCCAATCAAAATCATCAATTTTCCGAAACTTCCTTAAAAAATTCTTCTAAATTGTCGATGTTATAATAAAGTGAACAGCCAAAAAGAATTTATATTTAAGGAGGATTACGTTATGTCAATAGTTGTAGGTTATAAGCCTTATACAGGTGCAATTAATACAAACAGCGCACGATACAAACGTGCTAAAGCAATGTATGACGAAGGACATCCCAATGAAGAAACAACTAAGTCTGCTGCGGAAGTGAAGGCTGAAAAGGATTTGCAAAACCTGAAAATGCTTAAGCAGATGCTTGGGCAAAAATATGATGACCTAGATTTAAAATTTAAAAATCCATTTGAAGCAGACGAAGAAACATTTATTCGTAATTATATGGGACTTTTTGATGAGGACGGTGATTTCGTAAATCCCTATGGTGTAGCGGGAATGGACATTACAGGTAAAGACCCGTCTGAATTCCATAAAATAATAGATGTTCCCGAAGCTGCCCGACAAGATATGTTTGATGAAACTATGCGCCATTTCATACAAGAAAAGGGAGTCGCCAATGGCGATACAACAAAACGTACTGAGGTTTTTACTCGCTATCAGTTAAGTGTCAACAAACCAGATAGATTAAGCGGCACATGGACACTTGGGCAATATGAGCGAATGTATACAAAAGCATTTTATGAAGCCGTAAAAGAAGCAAACCCCAACTGGCAGCTTGGACAGCCCTTTGACACAAGCATTGTACGCAACATTACTCGTGAAGATGTGGAAAATCGCATTGTAAAAGGCAGTAGCGAATTTGCATTAAAGCCAAGGCCATCTTTGGATATTAAGGTATAATTTATAAAACAGATAACCATGAAGTCCACTAAGGGGTAGCTGCGGCAGCCAGCTCCCCACAAGTTTTGGACTATTCCTAAGTTCGATTCTGGTTATCAATTCTTTTCTATAGGTATCCAGATTTCGCTGTAATTCATATCCTTCGTATACATCTCAATATTATAATTACCTGCAAGCTTGTATGCCTTACAGGATGGCAGCCACTCACTCCATATTTTTGTGTTCACATCCTGTAAAGCTTTCGGCAATGCTCCATGACAAGGAAATACTGCCCATGTTCCGGCTGGAATTACTCTTGTTTCCAATCCCTCAGGAACTTCGCTTTCTGGCCTGTAATTATCAGCGATCAAATAATCAAAGCTCTGACCCTCACTGTCCATGCAGATTCCATACATTCCACATACGATTTTCCCATTCTCGCTTTTCATATGTTCCTGCCAAAACTCAGGTATTTTTTGATAAGAAGTTTCCGAATTGAATTTACGAGAAACTCCCATAACTGTGAACTGTTCTTTTTCCACAATTTTATACTCTAACATAGTACCACCCTCCAATGTAAGTTTTATTTTCAGCGGAGCAACAGAATTCAGACTGCGGTTCTTTTCTCTTGCCTGTGAAGGCGTAACACCATGAAACTTAGTGAATGCTTTTGCAAAGCTGTCAGGCGAACCGTATCCATATTTTAGTGCAACATCAAGCACCTTGATATCGGTTGAACAAAGTTCCTGAGCAGCTAGTGTCAGACGGCGATTTTTAATGTATTCCCCAACTGTAAATCCACATAATACATTGAATATTTTTTGAAAGTAAAAACTTGACACAAATGCTTTGCTTGCGATTTCATTAATATCAATATCCTCTGTCAGATGATCTTCAATGAAATAAATTGCATTGCGTATACCGTCATTCCAACTGTTCATGAGCAGTCTTCTCCTTCCCGTTCCGCTGTAATTATATTGTACAACCAAATACTAAAATTTTCCCGATATTTTCTGCTCTCTAGTGCAGGATGGCCCGCCGACACTTTAATTCCTCCGCCAAAATGACAACGGCAGCTCCAATCCATGAGCCTCCAAAAGCTTTTGATTCGTCAAAACCTTCTCCGTCTCTCCATCCGCCGCAATCTCTCCATCTGACAGCAGCACGGCTCTCTGGCAGGTATCATATACAAAATCCAAATCATGACTCGCTATTATCTTAGCCTTTGGCAGCTCATTCAAAACCTGAATCAGATTCCTCCGGTTTCTGGGGTCTAAAGCCACAGACGGTTCATCTAACAGCATAATTCCTGCCTCCATGGCAAGTACAGTGGCAATAGAAGCCAGCTTCTTCTCACCTCCAGAGAGCCGATAAATCTGCCTTTTGCTTTTCCCCTCCATATGTACCTGCTCTAATGCCTTTTGCACCAACCGTTTCGTTTCTTCCTCACTCTTTCCGTAGTTGCGCGGCGCAAATGCAACGTCTTCGTATACCGTTGACATAAAAAGCTGACTGTCTGAATCCTGAAATACATAACCAATCTCCCCACGTATTTTCTTAAGATTCCCCTTATTCATCTCAAGTGAGGCGATTCGGACACTGCCCTCCTGTATATCCAAAAGCCCTGTGAGAAGCTTAAGCAGAGTAGACTTCCCGACACCATTTGCACCAATCAGCCCTACGCTTTCATCCCCCATAGAAAAATTAATATTTTTTAATACCTGATTCTGAAATCCTCCCTGTCCATAATGAAAAGAAAGGTTTTCTATCTCCAATCGCTTCATCTACCATATCCTCACAATCAGCAGCGCCGCACTCCACCCCACCGTATACAGATAGTCTAAACGCCTCGCCGCCCTTTTACATCTCAAATGAAACTCCCCATTATATCCCCGAAGCATCATACTGTCATAAACAGTCTGCGCCCTATCCATACTGCGCAGAAGAAGCTGACCAATCATAGTACCCCAGACCTTGTAATGCAGCCCCTTCTGTTTTGGCGCACGCAGCATGTACCCATCCATCATCCGTTCTATTTCCTTTAGCAAAACAATGATATACCGATAAACCAACATAAGAATCGTCACGAACGTTTTTGGTACGCCAATCTTACGAAGGGCGTAGCACAAATCCTCCATAGAGGTCGTAACCATCAGCAGATATGAAGCGGAAACTGCATAGACTCCTTTAACCATCAACGTCACCATGGAAATCATTCCACCTGTGACGGACAAATTCCCCAAAGAAAATAGAATTTCCCTGTCAAAAAATGGATTCCATATCCCTATCAGACAGACAAACGCCAGTACCAGCTTCATCCTTTTCAGTAATTGTTTTATGGAGATATCACCCAAAACATAAGTTATGATTAGATAAACTCCCATTTTCAAAAGTCCGGACAGGTCATACTTTCCAAAGGAAACGGTAAGCAAAATGAAAAGAATTGTCACCAGCAGCTTTGGCAAAGGATGTAGCCCCTGCAGCCATCCGTTTTTTTCTGCCTCCATATCCATCTTGTGTAAGTCAGAGATTGCCTCGCTAATTCTGCTCATTTCCTGTATTCCCTTTATCAGCGCCAGTATGCTTAAGCCTCTTAATTGCCAGACACAGAAGCAAACACACTGCCAATACAATCATGCCTCCCACAATTCCGGAAAATGAAGTTCCCACAGCGCTTTCTAAGGTCTGAAATCCATAATCTGGCAGCAATGCCGTAATCCCCTGCAGCTTCTCTGCCATCTGATGAAGCATTCCGCTTGCAGAAAGCTCTGCGGTTCCTGCAACCTTCTCCATAGACCACTCCAGGCCGTCCGGATTCCCAGACGCAAAAAGGGAGACTGCGCCGCCAATCAAAAGCGCGGATGCCGCCAACGCCCCAACCATCTTTCTTCGGCTCATGCATCCATCTTTTCCTAATGTAGAAGGATAGGTACTCAGCGTTTCCGGACGCGCCTCGCCGACGAACACCAACACAGCCGCAGTAATCAGCCCTTCTACCAGCCCGATTGCCAGGTGTATCGGCTGCATCACGCTTAAGAATACTGAAAAAGGAAGTTCTGTGATTCCGGAAATCAGCGTTTCGATTGTCACAGAAAATGCCCCTAACTGAAGGCTAAGCATACACCCAATGATAGACGCTGCCGTAATTCTTCCTTTGGTCAATTTTTTCCCTGTCATTCCACGCCAAATTAGACCGCCTCCCACAAAACATCCGTAAAATGCCATGTTCCATACATTACAGCCCAATGCCAGCAGGCCGCCGTCTGCAAACATCAGAGATTGGATTGCCAATATGGCAATCATGGTCAAAAATCCTGCGTGGGGGCCAAGTATAGCGCTTAACAGCATACCTCCGCAAAGATGCCCCGAAGATCCTGTTCCTGGAATCGTAAAATTAATCATTTGAGCTGCAAACACAAACGCCCCCATAACGCCCATCATGGGTACCTTCTTATCCAAATCCTCTGGTTTTATTTTTTTAACTGCGTATACCGCTGTTCCTGCGGACACAGCATACATGGTTCCTGCTACTGCTGGTGAAACCAGTGCATCTGCCATATGCATAATCATTTTCCTCCTATTCACATAGATTTCCTATCCAGTATATTTTCTGAAAAACGTCACAAGGCTTCATGTACCCCAAGACGATTAATCTGGGACGCCATGTATCCTGCCCCATACCCGTTGTCAATGTTGACAACCGCAATCCCATTTGCACAGGAGTTAATCATGGTAAGAAGGGCTGACAGCCCCTTCATACTCGCCCCATATCCTATAGAAGTCGGGACTGCAATCACCGGCTTATCCACCAGTCCGCCGATGACGCTGGCAAGGGCGCCTTCCATTCCCGCAACTGCCACAACGCACAGAGCACTCTGTATGGTCTCCACCTTGGCAAGCAGCCGATGGATGCCGCTGACTCCCACATCATAGATACGTTCTACATGGTTTCCGAAGAATTCTGCTGTCTGCGCTGCTTCTTCCGCTACTGGAATATCCGCCGTTCCAGCCGTACATACGGCAATCTTTCCCACTCTCGCCTTATCCTTCTTCTCAATCTTTAGAATCTTTGACAGCGGGTCATACTCTGCCTCACAAAATGTCCCTTGTATCAGCGCCGCCTGCTCTTTGGATGCGCGGGTTCCCAGAACTTCTCCCTCTGCCATGTAGATTCTCTCATAAATTCTAAGCAGGTGCTCATCCGCTTTTCCGCTGCAAAAAACAACCTCTGCAAAACCGGACCTTAGCTTTCTGTGGGTGTCCAGTTTCGCATAGCCTAATTCCTCTAAAGGCTGTCTGCGAAAATATGCCTCCGCTTCGCCTACCGACATCTCGCCGGCTTTTACCTTCTCTAATACTTCTTTTACTTCCATATGTATTCTCTCCTTCACGATTTCTAAGCAGCCGCCCCTTTGCAGCAAACTGCACAGAACATAAAAAATATAAAATAGGCGCATAAATCCTCTTCTGAGAATTCATACGCCTTCTGACATACACTAGGATGTATCCTTTAAATATACAAATTTAGTATCCTGCTTTTTAACACTTCTGTGTTCTTTAGAGGCTTCTGCCCTCCGATTCATTTTGCATACTAAGTTTATATTCCTGGATATTCTAATACTATACTCCTGCCAATATACTTATGTCAAATGATTTTCTTCAATTCCTTCACTACGGCCTCCAACATATTACTCATAGAAGTATTCTCCACTCCGACAATAATATGATTGCAATGGTTAATAGGAATCAACAGCTTTTTAACGTCGCTCTGTCCTACAGCCGCCGCCATAGCCGGTGTAATCTCTCCATACATGGAATCCGCAATGGCAATCCCTACCGGACCGATAATAAGGTCGGCATTTCTACAGCCTACAATTACCGCATTCTCTCCGGTGGCCGCATGATCCGGACCTGCCTTCAGCATATTGGCAGTCGCCAGAGCATTTGTGCCAACCGCAGTAATCTCTACATGCGGAAACTCCTTTTTCACAGAGGCGGCAAGCTGCCTGCCCATGCCCCCTCCCTGGGCGTCTATAATCAGTATCTTCATGAAAAATCCCCGTTTCATTTATCTTAAGATAAATTGATTATAGCAAATACACTCCCTTTTTTGCAATATACTTTTTACATCCTCTTATATTCACTGTAGTACGTATCTATTGTATTTTTGATTGCTTCCACCGCTTCCTTTGACAACAATCCAAAGGGCGCCCTGCAAGGGCCAACAGGCTCGCCAATGAGATTTGTCGCGCATTTTACAATAGAATTGGGATTGCCATATTTAAAACACTCTCTAATCTGAGCGATTGATGCCTGCGCCTCCTTTGCGCCCTTTAGATTCCCTTTGACATAATTTTGATAAATGCTGACCATAATCTTTGGGAGAATATTGGCAATCGCTGTTATCCCTCCTGCACCGCCTGCCAAAAGTGTCCACAGAATCAACGCATCATTACCAGACAGAACAGAAAAATCCTCTCCCTGGGTTACGTCAATGTATTGAAGGATATTGTTAAAATTTCCGCTGGAATCCTTCACTCCGGCAATATTCTTAATCTTTGCAAGCTTTCCTACCGTCGCCGGCGCAATCGCCACGCCTGTTCTTGCCGGTATATTATACATCACGATTGGAAGCTCTACATTTTCCGCAACCGTTTTATAATGCATGTATAATTCATCCTGATTCATCTCTGCAAAATAAGGGGTTATCACTGACAGCACGTCAACTCCTATCTTCTCGGCCTTCTTTGAAAGTTCAACCGTATCCTTAGTACCGATACAGCCGGTGCCTGCATATACCGGAACTCTCCCCTTCACTTCGTCTACAAATATCTCCATTACTCGAAGTTTTTCTTCTTCATTTAATATATAAAACTCCCCGTTGGTGCCTAAACAAAACACCCCGTCAACCCCTGCTTCAATCTGCCTGTTAATCTGTTTTCTCAGTTCTTCTTCGTGAATACTCCCGTCTTCATACATTGCAGTCTGCATTGCTGCAATAATTCCTTTTATCTTTGCCATCTTTCTCCTCCCCTTTCCCATGTCATCTTTCTGCCCACTTAGGATGCTCATAGACTTTTGGATTGGCAACATACTGCCACTTTTCTCCATTTAGAACTGCCAGACATCCCCTGATACACATATCCGCCATACGGATTACCGCCTCTTTCGTCTGTGCTGCGCTGTGGGGACTATATACCAGATTTTTTGCGTGAAGCAGCGGATGATCTGTCGTCGGAGGTTCTTCTGCAAATACATCCGTTCCTGCCCCTGCAATCCTTCCTGTATTTAAGGCTTCTGCCAATGCCTTTTCATCAACGATGCCTCCTCTTGAGCAATTTATGAGCAAAGCTGTTTTTTTCATCAAAGAAAGCTCTTTTACCCCAATCATTCCTTTTGTAGCTTCGGCTAAAGGTACATGAATCGAGATGAAATCACATACTTTAAGCAGTTCTCTATAGTCTTCATAATATTCGCAGCCCATTTCCTCAACATACTCTCTTGAAATATATGGGTCATACCCTGCAGTCTCCATTCCGATTGCTTTGCAGAGGGCCTGCGTCTCCATTCCGATTGCCCCAAGGCCGATAAAGCCCACCTTCTTCCCCTGAAGTTCAAATGCTTTATTTGCATCCCTTATTTTCCAGTTTCCATTCTTCAGCTCATTGTGCGCCTCTACAAAATTCTTCGCAAGAGCGAACATCATCCCAACTGCATGCTCTGCTACTGAACGATTGTTGGCGCCCGGAGTGATCACGACCGGAATCCCTGCTCTCGTTGCCGCCTCCACGTCAACACTGTCATACCCCACTCCCGTTCTTCCAATCACCCTAAGAGTGGGAGAATTCTCTATCACATTTTTATCACATTTCCCGATCCTTACAATGAAAGCGTCTGCCTCCTTCATTTCGTCCATATATTGGTCAGGCTCTCCATGATCCGCAACATAAACGTCTGCTTTTCCTTCTAACAGCCTCATTCCTTCTGGACATACAGCCTGTGTCATTACAAATTTCATCTCGAATCCCTTTCTATTACTTTATCCGCAATCTTCATGATTACATTCCGGCAGCCAAAGCCTCCTGACTTGGAAATAATCTGTATTCTTCTTCCCTCCCACTCAAGTAAGGACAGTACCACTCCCTTCTCTATCTCACAGACAGGGTACAACTGAGTACACTGGATTTCTTTCATAAATCCCATCAGCGTATCTCCACCCGTCATCATTACCGTATACTGCATACCATGCTCCAGAAGATATCTGACAATTTTGCCATGGCAGCTACTGATACGATAACGCAGCTCCCTCTTTTGTATTCGCTGCTCCTCTGCATATAGTTCAACCGCTTCTGTCTCTCTGTCGTCAAAAGTATCTACGATGACAACAGGTTGCTTCTTACACTCCATGGACAGACCTTTTAGAAATTCTCTGCCCTGCAAGGAGGAATAGTACGTCTCGTCCAGCTTTTGCCTAGACGACAGATTAATCCTCATACATCCCTTTGAGGCAGCCTCCTCCACCTGTGCCTTTGTAATGGGATTCAGACTTCCACAGGCCACATACAGCCCTTTTTGTCTCTCAATTCCCTTTCCCTTACTTACCTGCAAATCAAGCACAGATGAAAGACATTCCGCCAACCCTGCGCAGCCGGCAAGGAGCCGCAGTCGATTATTCTCTGCAATCTCTTTCACTCGATTTACAATCTCCACCTTCTTCTCAGCGTCAAATACATAAATCGTTTGCTTGTCGGTTACCTCCTTAGAAAATTCGTCCTCTTTTCCTATACTTATAACCTGACTTCGACTCTGCACCGCCAACAGGTCAGGTATATAAGAATATTTTACGGGTTCAAAAGGGTCCTTCCCAAAGGCGCTATTTTCCAACAGCTCGCCGTCAATATAATGGATTCCTTTCCTTGTAATCCTGTTTATATCTGGAAATGCCGGAATAAAATATATCTGCTTCTCATTCGCCCCATCCATTACCGCGTCCAGTTCCGCTCCCACATTTCCCCGAAGAGCCGAATCGGTTTTTTTTAAAATAAATGGTATTTCAAGCTTTACCGCATTCTCTGTAATCCTTTTAACAATTTGGTATGCCTCGTCCCCCGCCAGGGGACGCGTCTCCGAATCCACTACCAACACCTGGGCAGTATCAGAAATATCCTTTTTACGCAATTCCCTTCCGGTAAATATCTGGGTGTCAATCCCACGTTTGGCAAACTGTATACCGGCATCCAGCGCGCCGGTAAAATCATCTGCTATCATCAACAGCTTTACCATAGCGCCTCCTTACCCTTTCCTGTTATCAGCCAGCGTAACAGCATAGTCGATTGCATTCAGAAGGCTTAACTCGTTGGCATCTCCAAGCCCTGCATGGTCAAATGCCGTACCATGATCTACCGAGGTCCGGATAATTGGGAGTCCCAATGTAATATTAACCCCTTCTACGGCTTTCCATTCTTCTCTGTCATCGTCATATTCAAAACCCACAACCTTTAAAGGAATATGCCCCTGATCATGATACATTGCAACAACAATATCATACATTCCTCCTTTTGCCTTGGAAAATACTGTATCCGCGGCAACAGGACCGTCCACGAGCATCCCCTCTGCCTTTGCTTTCTCCACAGCCGGAATGATTTCTTCTTGTTCCTCCTTTCCAAAAAGCCCGTTTTCTCCGCAATGAGGATTCAACCCAGCAACAGCAAGCCTTGGCTTCTCAATCCCAAGGGCTTTGCAGGCGTCCTCTGCAATATGTATCACATCCAGCAGCCGTTCCTTCTTCACTCTGTCGCACGCCTCCCGCAAAGATACGTGTGTTGATACATGCACTACCCGCAGGTTATGATAAGCCAGCATCATCGTATACTTTTCAGTTCCAGTAAATTCTGCATAAATCTCCGTATGTCCAGAATAATGATGACCTGCCAGATTGACAGCCTCTTTGCTCAAAGCATTCGTTACAGTTCCGTCAATTTCTCCTGCCATGGCCAATTCAATCACTTTTTTCACATACCGAAACGCCGCCTCTCCGGAAGCTTCTGATATCTTCCCCACCTTTAGCCTGTCTTCTTCTATTGCTTTCATGTCATAGACATCGATTGTACCCCAACTATATATTCCCTCCTGTACGCTCTTTACCGGATGAATGGCAATTTTTTTGTCCAATCCGACTGTTTTTACCGCTTTCTCCATCACCCACACGTCACCGATAATCAAGGGACGGCACCTCTCATATATGTCTTTATGACTCAGGGCCTTCACCGTAATCTCCGGACCTATGCTGGCCGGATCTCCCATTGTAATTCCAAGAATTGCTCTATCCTTCATAAATGCCCCTTCCATTACTTCAAAACCTTTTGATAAATGTCCCTGATATCCTTAAGGCTAAGCTCCTTTTGATTATTTACAAGGAGCCTGGTCTGTCTGCTGCCCGCTTCTACCAGAAAATCCAAATCATCCAAAGTCACACCAAACCTGTCCAGATTCAACGGTATCTCTGTCTCCCTCACAATATCAGCAATCTCATCAATCACATACTGCGCTTTTTTCTCCTCATCCTCCATAGCCATGACAGGATGAATGTTATCGCAGATTTGTGCAAGCTGTCTCTTGCAGGCATCCTTATTGAACTCCATCACATGAGCAAAAAGAACCGCATTTGATACGCCATGAGGGATATGGTATTTTCCCCCTAAGGGATATGACAGAGCATGGACCGCTGTTGTTCCGCTGGCTGTGATAGCAGCCCCTCCATAAAAAGCGCCAAGCAGCATATTACTTTTCGCTTCCATATTATCAGGATTATGGTATGCCTCGCGAATATTCTGGAAAATCAACTTGGCCGATGCCATTGCATAGGTATCTGAAAAAGGAGTCGCCTTCCTGGAAGTATAACACTCCACCGCATGGGCAAGGGCGTCCACCCCTGTGGCTGCAAGAATTGATTTCGGAAGTCTGCGAATCATCTGGCTGTCTAAAATCACATAATCAGGAATCATCACATCATTTACAATCCCCTGTTTGCTCTGCTCCTTTGGAATCGCAACGATGGCATTGCAAGTCGCCTCTGAGCCGGTCCCGCAGGTAGTCGGTATCATAACCGTCTTTAGCATCTTCTTTGCCTGTGAGGAATCTGTAAGCAACTCCTTAATTCCATAAGCAGCACCCTTCAATATAGAGCAAAGCTTCGCTGCATCCATTACGCTCCCGCCGCCGACTGCCACGATCAGCTCTCCCTGTTCCTCATTAACTTTTGCCATCAGCCGTTCCACATCCTGATCACAGGGCTCCAAAGCCAGTTCATCAAACACCTTAAAATTCACTGGGAGTTTTTTTAACTCCTTAAGCAGTATCTCTAAAAGCCCTGCCGCCCGAATTCCCTGATCCGTAAATACCAGCAGGTTCCTGGCCTGTTCCTTTTCAATAATCTCTTTTATTTTCTCAATACATCCTTCCTCCCCATATATGGTGGAGGGTATTTTTATCTGATAACTCAATGAATTCCATCTCCTCTAAATGTTGATTGAAAATACTTCCGCCGGATTGTCCACCAGCATCCGGCGGATATCCCCTTTGGATATTCCTGACTTCTCCAAAACAGGAACAAAACGTGTCAATAGATATTCAAGGCCATTAGCCAGACCCTCTGGCTCCATATAGGCCCCTAAAGCTTCTCTTTTGCCGCCGTCCATCCCAAGCACAAGCTGTCCGCCAAAACCTCTTTCAATTAGTCTTTGGATATTCTCTGCAATTACAATGTCCGGTCGGTACTGCGGCTTATTGGGTTCATCAAAACATATGACGGCGCCTGCTGACAATATTTCTTCATAATAATACTGATCCAGGTTCCTCTGCATATGACACAGAATCACCTTCTCAGGATTCGCACCATATCCCTTCAGAAGCTCAATAATTTCAATTCCCATGGTTCCAAAATCTGTATGAATAGAAATGGGACATCCCGTTTCTTTCTGTGTGATTGCCGCAACCTCCAATGCTTTCTGCTCCAGTCTGGTAATGAGCCGATAACTGGCTCCTGCCTTTATGACTCCTGCCTTTGCAGTTGTTCTCTCCACCACCGGACCGTTATAGCTGTGAATATCCATCCCCTCCACAATCTCAAGGATCATCATCTCGGCAATCTTCTTTACGTCAACCGTTGCAAGAAATGATGTATTGGGACAATAGTTGGAACCCTTCTGGAATCCTGTTGTCATCACAATATTTCCTGAATCCCTGTAGGCTTTTGCTACCTCAAGCATCTTCCCTACGTTTCTTCCACATCCGATGGGGTCCATACACACCATCGTCCTTCCCCCTGCACTGAGGAAATTCCCGAACTCCTTTTTAGCAGCATTCACGTCATCCATCAAAAAAGACCCATCCCTTACCTCTGGTCCGCCGCTGCGTATAATATGGTCATGACAGTCGGTAACCCCCATCTCCTTATTGCTGATATCTCCTAATACTGTTCTGATTATCTTCATAGATTACACCCCGTATATCAAATTCGGAAGCCAGGTTGAAAGTAATGGCACATAACTCATCAACAGTAACATACCAAAGAGCATGACATAAAACACCCTGCACTCTTTTATAAATTCTTCCGTGGAGCATTTTGTAACTCCGCAGGTTACGAACATCAGATTCCCCATTGGCGGCGTCAGTGAACCAATGGCCATGTTGAAAATAAATACCATGCCAAAATGCACAGGGTCAATGCCAAACGCTATCGCAACCGGCACCAGCATCGGCGCCAGAACAATCTGAGCTGCTGTTGCTTCAATAAACATACCTACAATCAACAGGAAGATATTGACTGCAAATAAAAAGATGTATTTATTATGACATAGACTAATCAGTACCTTCGTCATATTCTGAGGGACATTTTCCCAGGTCAATATCCAGGAAAAGCAAGTAGCTGCGCCGACAATCAACATAATAGACGCTGTCGTTACAGCAGTCTCCTTCACGCAGACGAACATATTTTCCAGACGGATTTCTCTGTACACAATTCCAAGAAACAGAGCATAAAAGATAGCGACTGCTCCTGCCTCTGTGGGCGTACAGATACCTAGCCGAATACTTCCGATGATAATGACTGGCAGCAGAAGCGGCAGTACTGCCGGTTTGAAAGCTTTCCACAATTCCTTACTTTCAATCTTTTCCTCGCGCAGCCTGGGAATACCCTTTTTCCTTGAATACTTGGATACAATCGTCATCATTGTTACACATAAGATAATCGCCGGAACAATTCCTGCAACAAATAATTTACCGATTGAAGTACCCGTTATACTACCATAGATAATCGCCGCAATCCCCGGCGGAATCAGTGGTGTAATCATGGAAGAAGCCGCTGTGATTGCAGATGCATAGCCCTTAGAGTATCCCGCCTTCTCCATATCTGGAACCAGCAGCTTGGCCTCCATTGCTGCATCAGCCAATGAAGAACCAGACATTCCTCCCATCAAGGTACTCAGCACAATGTTGACCTGCCCTAGCCCGCCATACATACGACCGGTTAAAACTTTACAAAAATTCAACATTCTCTCTGTAATTCCACAGTAATTCATCAGCGCACCCGCCGCCACAAAGAAAGGAATGGCAAGCATCGTCGTAGACTGCATACCGCTTATAACCCGCTGAATGGCAAGAACCCCTGTAATACCCGCATCGGGATTGGCAAAAAAATATGCGATACATCCTCCAAGCACGGATGCAAAAACCGGAACATTCAAAAACAGCAAAAGCAGCATAACGATTGCCGCAGCAGCAATTGGACTCATAGACTCTCATCTCCCTTCTTTGCGGAATCATCAGACATTTTCCAAGACCCTTTAAATTCCTTCACAATCATCAGCGTATACTGCAAAATCATTAATACAATCCCTATTGGAGCCGCCATGTCAATAAACGTATAGCTGATTTTAAAATAAGGCGTAACCTTCCCTGAAACTGACATCATCAGATCATATCCGCCTTTGCACAGATAAAGCAGAATCAGCACAGTGGCAATATAATCAAACATATCCAAGACCCTTCTTGCCTTCGGCTTCAACCTGTTTGCAATCAAATCTATACTCACCTGACCTCCTGTACGAAACGCTACGCTTCCGCCAAAGAAGATCGTCCAGATGAAAAAGAATAACTGCATTTCTTCCAGCCATGCAAACGGCTGTCCCATGACTTTACGCATCACGACCCCTGCAAGTGTTATGCAGACAACGATTGTCAGCGATACTCCTGAGATAACTGCATCCAGATTTTCTAAAATTGCTCTGATTTTTTTCATTCTTACCTCCTGAGAGAAAGAGGATAGGTATGGGCATCTATCCTCCTGCCGTCTATTCTACTTTGCAATAATATCCTGTATCTCCTGGTACAGCCCCTTTGTCCACGTCCCGTCTGCCTCGTAATCTTTATATAATTGCAGACAGGCATTTTTAAATTCCTCCTGAATGGAGTCATCCAGATTGACAACCTTACACCCTGCCTCCTCCAGTGCGGCAACCATTTCCTCGCTTTGCTTTGCATACAATTCATTATTGTATTTGGCTGCTTCTTCTCCACATTCAATTATCGCTTTTTGATACTCCTCTGGAATCGTGTTCCAGTAGTCTGCACCCACAATAAAATTAGAAAATGTCATCTGATGATTCGTCATCGTTACGTTCTTACACACTTCCTGAAAATCATTATTATATAATGTGGTCAGCGGATTCTCTACTCCATCTACAACTCCCTGGCTTAAGGACGTATACACCTCATTTAATGCTAACGGCGTCGCCGCTCCTCCCAACATGTTAAACATTGCTATAGAGATATCATTATTCGGTACTCTGATTTTCAGTCCCTTCAAGTCGTCAAGAGATTGTATCTCTTTTTTTGTCATTAACTCGCGCTCTCCATAAATCCAGTTGGTTGAAATAATCTGAAGTCCTTCCTGCACCAATGCTTCTGACTGCTTCTCCCACCAGTCGCTCGCAGTAATCTTATACATATCATCCCAATCCTCAAATAAATAAGGACCCATTACCACTCCAAAATCAGAAACATAATCCATAAGATAAGAGCCGTCCGCGATTGTACAGATGTTTTGTCCCATCATTGCCATCTCAATCAAATCCGCCTTTGCCCCTAGTTGGCTGCTGGGATATACCTCTATGGTTACTGCTCCGTCTGTTGCTTCCTTAACCAGCTCTGCCCATTTGTCACACCCCTCGTCTATCGGATCTCCGTCCGTCTGCTCTGTACAAAGCTTAAGCACATATTCTCCTTTTGCAGATTCTGGCGCCGATGATTTGCCTTCTTTTTCATCTGTATTTCCACATCCCGCCACACTCATGCTCATCATTCCTGCTAACGCTAATGCAACCAATCTTCTTTTCATAATTTCGACTCCTTTTCGTTTGTTTTTGAAACATTTTCGCGCGTACTGCTTCTTTGTAGTTTTATTTTAAGTAATAAATAACAATTTATCAATTCAGTTTTTGATTTATTTGTTTAAATTTGAAACATATCATTTGACTTTTAAGATGTAAAATGTATAATAGAGATAAGAAATCATTTTTAAGGAGGTTTTACATTTGAAAAGAGTAAAAATACTGGCAATCGCACCCTATAAGGGAATGGCCGAGACACTGTCTGTACTTACTAAAGGCAGGGAGGATATTGATGTGACAATCCGAACCGGCAACCTCCAGGAAGGTCTTAACATCGCTCAGTCCCTCACAGTCTATAACAATTATGATGTAATCATTTCAAGAGGCGGTACCGCAGAATTAATCAGAAAGGAGTTGGATATGCTTGTCATAGATGCACCTTTATCCGTCTATGATATTCTCCGTTCTATTAAGATGTCAGAAAACTACGCAGGAAAATGTGCCATCGCAGGATTCCACGGCATCACGGACAATGCCCGTATCCTCTGTGATTTACTGAAGCTTGATATTGATATCTTTACTTTTAAATCCCAGAACGAGGTTCTGCCTATTCTCCTAAAATTGAAATCAGCTTCGTATTCTCTGATTATATGCGACTTAATCGGCTCGCTGACAGCCCAGTCCATTGGATTGAATTCCATATTCATCCCATCCGGCACTGAAAGCATCAATGCTGCGATTAACGAAGCCATAGCGCTTGTTCATTCCAACAGGCAGACCTGCAGGCAAAAGGAACTTTTTAAGACTGCCCTGATCAGCGGGCAGGAATCTGTTCTCATCTTTACAGAAAACAGACAATTATGGTTTTCAACCCTCACTGACAATCCAACGGACAAGCAGATTATGGACATGGCTCAAAGCTTCCTTCCCTCTTTTGCCGGAAACTCTGAACAGATATTTGAATGTCCGCTCAATGGTTTTATCTATCGTATCACAATGCATCCTCTGTCCTATGATGACGAAATCTATATCCTTGTGAAGATTCTGAAAATACCGTCACTATTTCAGGAATATGATAAAACCATTTCCATTTACAATGACTGTGAAAACAAAGAAATCTCCTCCGAACAGATTATTGAAAACAACAGCGCTAACTTTGTAGGAAATATCCACACTCTTATTGAACGTTATGCGCCTTCTGCCTCCCCTGTTCTAATCATGGGTGAATCAGGAACCGGAAAGGCGAAAGCTGCAACTTTACTGTATAGAAACGGTCCCTACCATCGAAGACCTTTTTATGTGATTGACTGCAGCCTTTTGACTGAAAGAAAATGGAATTCCCTTCTTAGTAATGAGAATTCCCCCTTTCATGATATTAATACTACCATCCACATAAAAAACATTGGAAAATTGAGCAATACAGAGCTTTCAAAACTATATACCTATATTGAAGATACTGGTATGATAAAAAGAAACCGATTAATTTTCTCTCTTATCACACCAGACCCTAATGCCGGAGATATCAAAAATTATATGCTGAATAAATTATCCTGCCTTCTTCTGCCTACAGAGCCTTTACGCGAACGGCTGGAGGATTTGTCAAGTATTGCTACCTTATATATAAACCAGATGAATGCTTTACTCGGAAAACAGATAATTGGATTTGACGCCGACGCATTCCATCTTATTAAGAATTATCATTGGCCTGATAATCTGGATCAGTTCCGACGTGTTTTAAAAGAGCTTGCCGTCCTTACCAGTACTTCTTATATCAGTGAATATAATGTAAGGATGGTTCTAAAACAGGAGGAATCGACGGAAAGTTCTCTGAAAATTCCTCGATATTCCCTACCCCTCGATCTGTCTCAGCCCCTCAATAAGATTACCTATGATATTATTCAGACAGTCATGGCAGAGGAAAATATGAATAAGGAAAGGACTGCCAGAAGGCTTGGCATCAGCCGCAGCACACTCTGGCGTATTTTGAAAAATAACTGAAACACCCCTAAGCCTAGACAAAGAGATTATAAAAAAGACAAATATTCTTCTAAACAAAGACCCTGCTCATACATCTTTGTTGCCGCTTCTACCCCGACATAGCGATAATGCCAGACTTCTTCTGCAACACCTGTAATTTGCGTTTTATTTCCAGGGTATCGAAAAATAAAACCGTATTTGTAGCTGTTTTCCTGAAGCCAGGAATAAACATCATAGGTCGCTCCGTTAATGTCTACCGCAAAACCAAGCTGGTGCTCGCTATAGCCGGGTAATGCAACCCATTGCCCTGCTATTTCTTTTGCTTCACTTTCGGAATATCCTTCTTTTATATATTTTGCTGTTTTCTCATCATAAAAACTTTGTTGTATATCTGCTGTCCGATAACCTGATACCACACGCGGCAGTTGATTCCAGTTTGCCTCCTTTGCAGCCTCCAGCATTTCCATTAATGGGCCATAAATACGCTCGTCAACTTGTTCGCCGCCCTGTACTTTTACCAGTTTGGGATTATAATCTTTTGGAATGTGATTCTGTTTATTGACCAGAGTTAAATACCAAGGCGTTCCAATATTCAACTCCTGCAAATCGCTGGCTTGTACATCTACGTCTTGATGAGAGCCCTCCATACCTGTTTTAAAGGCAAAACCAAAAATCGTGATGGAAGACAGCAAAATTACGGTAATTATACCAGCTATATACATTTTTCCCGCACTCTTATGTCTGCGGCCACGATGAATATTCCTTCTACCTTCATATTGAGCATATCTTTTTGTCATAATAAAAGCTCCTTTCTGCTATACAAATAATGCCTTTGTTCTGTATCTATTATACCGAACAAAGGCATTTTGAACTTTAAAATGAAATTGTTTAATTCCTAAGAAAATCCTAAGGGCAAGGAAGGCAGATTGTAAATGTAACCGTACTATTCTCACTGGCAGCGTGAATGGAACCACCATGTAAAATGATAATTTCCTTTGCGATTGCCAGCCCAAGACCTGTGCCTCCTGTATTAGAAATACGTGCTTTATCTAAACGGTAAAATTTGTCAAAAAGTAGAGATAAGCTTTCCTCAGGAATATTATTTCCCTTATTTTTAAAAGATATCACAACCTGTTCGTCTGCTTCTTCGGCTGAAATAATAATTTCTGTCTCAGAATAACTATATGCCGCTGCATTTTTCAAAATATTACTAAACACCCTTACCAGCTTATTAGGATCTGCAAAGACAGTTAGATTCTCATCAACATTTAATACAACAGAATTACCATGAAGCGTTAATAATGGAGAAAGCTCATCTGACAACTGTACCAGCAAATAATAAATATCTACCAGCTCTTTTTTCAGTTTAATCTGGCCTGAATTATATCGTGTGATTTCAAAAAATTCATTTATCATTTCTTCTAATCGATAAGCTTTATCCAATGTTATATGAACATTCTTCGCACGCATATCCACAGGCATATTGGGTTCTTCTTCCAACAGATTCAAATAACCAATAACAGAAGTAAGAGGAGTACGAATATCATGGGCAAGATACATCACTAATTCATTCTTTCTCTGTTCTGCAAGCGCCGTTTCCTGCTTCTGGTCCTCCAATGTTTTTTTTACTGTGTTTAGTTTACGTTCAAAAGGCTGCATCTCTGGCGATAAATGAATCTGCATCATATCTTCTGACAATAATGCATCAATCCCTTGATTAATTTCCTTGAAATACCCAGTCATCCATCGAAATAAACGCCAAATCAAAATCAGGAAAATAAATATAATTGCCCCTGCAAAAATATTTCCTTGTAGGTTCTAAAAAAATCATGATATAAACGAAAAGCCTGCTCATGTCCGATTTTCATAAAGTGTTCAAATAACCAGACAATCCAATCTCCAACTCGTCGTTTCCAAAAAAACAAATAAACCATTATTACCGCTGCAACAGAAATAATGGCATTTACACAAAAACGACCCATGATTTTTGCTTGAAATTCTAAATACTCGTCTTTTTCCTTATCCTTCAATTTTATATCCAACTCCCCATATCGTTTTTATATATTTTGGTTTGTTTAATGTGTCATTCATTTTCTCCCACAGATGACGTATATGAACAGTTATGGTATTATTGGATTTGCTATAATATTCATCCTTCCATATTCTATGAAACAATTCCTCCGCACTGATTACTTGTCCTTTATTTTCTAAAAGAATTCGCAAAATAGAAAATTCTGTAGGAGTCAGTATTATGGGTTTTTCATTCAAAAAACATTCGTATGTCTTTAGCTTCATTACCAAGCCGGAATGAGTAAGCGTACCCGTTTCTTCATCTTCAGAATGTGCCGGATTATATTTTTTATAGCGACGCAGTTGAGATTTTACTCTTGCTACCAATTCAAGTGGACGGAAAGGTTTTGTGATATAATCATCCGCGCCAAGTGTGAGTCCTGTGATTTTATCCATTTCTTCATCTTTTGCTGTCAACATAATAATTGGATAGGTATACTTTGAACGAATCTTTTGGCATAGCGTAAATCCGTCTATCTCTGGCAGCATAATATCCAAAATAGCAACATCAAGAACTGTTGTATTTATACATTCAAGAGCTTCTTTCGCAGAATAAAATTTGTAAACAGTAAAATTTTCGTTGGTTAAATATACTTCAATTAAATCTGCAATTTCAACTTCATCGTCAACAATTAGTATTTTATCAGACATAAAAATTACTCCCTTTCCATAGGCTGTACTTTTAATTCTAACATACTTAAAAAAATTTTTTACTTTTTTAATAATAAGATATTAAGAATTTACTAACGACTAATGAGCGCAGTCCTTAAACATCAGTGCACCCGAAGGGGAGGCCAAAAATCACCTCTGTTTCTTCTTTCGGACGAACGTAGAGATCATCATAGAAGCTATCCCCAAAACAAGATAGACCATTCCATAAAAGATAAATGCTGTTTCTCCCATATCAAAGAATATCCATGTGCCAATTAGAAATAAAGCTGCTGAAATAACCGGAAGACTCCACAGACGCCGGCTATTTTTTCCCGCAAAAATCCCAATAGCCATAGAGTATATTGGATTAACACAAAAAAACAGAGCAAAACAGGCCACCATTCCCCCATCGCCTTTTACGAAGGTAACAGCCAGCCACGGCAGCGCCAGCATGATCATAGCAGAAACTGCTGTAGATAAGATAATGTTTTTTTTCATAATATTTCAGAAACCTCCACATGCTTCATACATTCTCCAACTTCTCATAAAAATAAAACCCTTTACAAAAAACCTGTAAACAAGATCGTCTACAGGTTTTTCTTAACTCCCCAAGTTGGGCTCAAACCAACACCCCACGGTTATCAGCCGTGTGCTCTACCATTGACACGGTCGCACACCGAAGGGCTATTTTTCCATAACTCCCTGCTTCTGACAGCTTTACTGCACATCAGGTGATAAGCCTACCCATCCCTTTACAACATCCACAGCATAACCCACACCTTTTGCTATGGTTTCTATATCAACTCCTAAATTGTAAAAATTTCTGGCAGATTCCTGTGCTTTTTTAAGTTCTCCTATACGACGTTCCTCCATCCTAATTTCCTTAATCGCTTCACACACGTCAATCTTTTCCTCACTTTCTTTATATTTTAATCCAGTATTTGTGATTACCTCAATCACATCTACTGCTCTGCGTTCCATTTCCCTAAATCGCTGTTCATTATCTTTAAGTATCCTATTTAAATTCTCTGGATTTTTGGAGTATTTAATAAACAAAAGCACTTCCCGAAGGCTAGACTGAAATTTCATAATCTCTTCATCTGGCATCCGCGTTGGTGCAATCAACCTTAAATGATAGTTGTCCATACATGCCAGTATTCTCGGTTCTTTCACTTCCATCATATCAAATAAACTCATCGCCCCTGTCCACTCATCTGCTCCAAAGTAAATTGTTACGGTCACTGAAGGTATCAACCTGTCATCCTCCCAAAAACCGCTCAGAAATTCATCGGAAGTCAGGCTTTTCTTCCCTTCATTAGAAATTTCTTCTCCCAGCTCCAACTTTCTCTCTTTTTCTTTCTTCAACTCCTTACGATGGGATTTTGCAGCTTCCGCAACCTGTCCGGCATATTCCAGCGCATCGTATAGATTGTTTCTGACCGTCATCGCATTGTGAATTTTTGCCTGTGCCTCCGTGCCATAAATCACATATTCCAGTTTCCCATCTGTCATAACTGTACACAGCTTCTGAGCATCACGGAATTTCTGAACCGGAACCACTGCACCATCTGCACCATATGGAAGTGCAATCTCTGCAGGATCCCGTTCCTCCAACTGCTCCGGTGAGATCACCTGCTCTCCACCATAAATATAATAGTTAAATACGTCTGCGAACACATTTGTGTCCGATATATAATCTTTTGTAATCGTATCTGCCTTCAATGGGCGCTCACCACCCTTCTTGCCCATGCAGAACATCTTCTGCAAAATATCTGAAAATATCTGATCTCTAAAAACATTTCTCAACCAGTTCTTTCTGATTGTTTTTATTATACTAAACTCCTAACCGAACTTCAACAGAATCATCTGCCCAGCTCTTAAATTTCCAATATACCGGAAGAACCGCTTCTACTATCTTCTTTTTCTCCAACATATCACTTCCGCTCCGCCTTCTCCCTTATTGGATTTTTTTAATATCTTGTTTCCCATAAAAAAGTTCCGCAAACGCTAACGCTTACGGAACTTTTCTAACTCCCCGAGTTGGGCTCGAACCAACAACCCCACGGTTAACAGCCGTGTGCTCTACCATTGAGCTATCGAGGATTATTCTCTATTCTTTTAATCTAAAGAAACACTAACTATATTATACTTCCTCGTATCTTATATAGCAAGTGTTTTTTCATGTACCTTCAAAACTGCACACAAGAAACTCTATTCTAAGCTCTATCTTATCCTCCATCTTCTTCCTTTACCTATCCACCTTTGGTCATGCCCTCGACCGATTAGTTGCGGTCAGCTCCATACATTACTGCACTTCCACCTCCGCCCTATCTACCTTGTCGTCTTCAAGGGGTCTTACTACACTTAGTAGGGATATCTCATCTTGAGGGGGGCTTCACGCTTAGATGCCTTCAGCGTTTATCCCCTCCCGGCTTGGCTACTCTGCCATGGCCTTGATTAGCCAACAGATCCACCAGCGGCCAGTCCATCCCGGTCCTCTCGTACTAAGGACAGCTCCTCTCAAATATCCTACGCCCGCGCCGGATAGGGACCGAACTGTCTCACGACGTTCTGAACCCAGCTCGCGTACCGCTTTAATGGGCGAACAGCCCAACCCTTGGGACCTACTTCAGCCCCAGGATGCGATGAGCCGACATCGAGGTGCCAAACCACTCCGTCGATGTGAACTCTTGGGAGTGATAAGCCTGTTATCCCCAGGGTAGCTTTTATCCGTTGAGCGATGGCAATCCCACTTTATACCACCGGATCACTAAGTCCTACTTTCGTACCTGCTCCACCCGTCGGTGTCACAGTCAAGCTCCCTTCTGCCTTTGCGCTCTACGAATGGTTTCCAACCATTCTGAGGGAACCTTTGAGCGCCTCCGATACCCTTTCGGAGGCGACCGCCCCAGTCAAACTCCCCACCTGACATTGTCCCCAGACCGGCTTACGGCCTCTGGTTAGAAATCCAATACTGCAAGGGTGGTATCCCAACAGCGGCTCCATGGCAACTGGCGTCACCACTTCCTAGCCTCCCGCCTATCCTGTACATGCAATACCGAATCCCAGTATCAAGCTGGAGTAAAGCTCCATGGGGTCTTTCCGTCCTGGCGCGGGTAACCAGCATCTTCACTGGTACTTCAATTTCACCGGGTGCATTGTCGAGACAGTGCCCAAATCATTACGCCTTTCGTGCGGGTCGGAACTTACCCGACAAGGAATTTCGCTACCTTAGGACCGTTATAGTTACGGCCGCCGTTTACTGGGGCTTCAATTCAAGGCTTCGCTTTCGCTAACCTCTCCTCTTAACCTTCCAGCACCGGGCAGGCGTCAGCCCGTATACTTCACCTTTCGGTTTTGCACAGACCTGTGTTTTTGCTAAACAGTTGCTTGGGCCAATTCTCTGCGGCCAGTCTTACCTGGCACTCCTTCTCCCGAAGTTACGGAGTCATTTTGCCGAGTTCCTTGACAATGCTTCTCCCGTCGGCCTTAGGATTCTCTCCTCATCCACCTGTGTCGGTTTACGGTACGGGCACAACTTAAACTATAGCGGCTTTTCTTGACGCATGGCTCACATACTTCCCTACTCTTAATTCGGTCCGCATCACGTCTTCAGATTGATACACGGATTTGCCAATGTACCTCCTACCTCGCTTGCGCCGGTTTCTTCATTCCCGGCTTATGCTTTCCACACGTGTCCCCACAGTTCTGTTAAATTGTGGTACAGGAATCTCAACCTGTTGTCCATCGGCTACGCCTCTCGGCCTCGCCTTAGGTCCCGACTTCCCCAGGGCAGATCAGCTTTACCCTGGAAACCTTGGATATTCGGCCGGAAGGATTCTCACCTTCCTCTCGCTACTCATTCCGGCATTCTCTCTTCGATACCGTCCACAGCTCTTTTCAGTACTGCTTCCTCCAGTATCCAATGCTCCTCTACCAATCATTTCTGATTCCTAAGCTTCGGCAGTATGTTTCAGCCCCGGACATTTTCGGCGCAGGACCTCTCGACTAGTGAGCTATTACGCACTCTTTGAATGTATGGCTGCTTCTAAGCCAACATCCTAGTTGTCTTTGAAATCCCACATCCTTTTCCACTTAACATACATTTTGGGGCCTTAGCTGTAGGTCTGGGCTCTTTCCCTTTCGACTACCCAACTTATCTCGTGCAGTCTGACTCCCATACATCATCTACGCGGCATTCGGAGTTTGATATTCTTCGGTAAGCTTTGACGCCCCCTAGGAAATTCAGTGCTCTACCTCCGCAAGACTTGTATGAGGCTAGCCCTAAAGCTATTTCGAGGAGAACCAGCTATCTCCGGGTTCGATTGGAATTTCTCCCCTATCCACACCTCATCCCCACCCTTTTCAACGGATGTGGGTTCGGACCTCCATTGCCTTTTACGGCAGCTTCATCCTGGACATGGATAGATCACCCGGTTTCGGGTCTACTCCGACTGACTCTTGCGGTACCCTATGGGTATCGCTTGCCCTATTAAGACTTGGTTTCCCTTCGGCTCCATCCCTTAAGGACTTAACCTCGCCAGCCGGCGTAACTCGCCGGACCGTTCTACAAAAAGTACGCGGTTCATCTCATATGGATGTTCCACAGCTTGTAAACATATGGTTTCAGGTTCTTTTTCACTCCCCTCACGGGGTTCTTTTCACCGTTCCTTCACAGTACTATGCGCTATCGGTCACTAAGGAGTATTTAGCCTTACGGGGTGGTCCCCGCATATTCCCACAAGGTTCCACGTGTCTCGTGGTACTCTGGATCCCGCCATGTCATTTGTCTTTTCGCTTACGGGGCTTTCACCCTCTTTGGCCGGCTTTCCCAAAACCGTTCTGCTAAGACTCATGAATCAATTATGCGGTCCGAACCCCAGCGTGCACGCACACTGGTTTAGGCTCATTCCATTTCGCTCGCCGCTACTTTGGAAATCGAAGTTTCTTTCTTTTCCTCCGGCTACTTAGATGTTTCAGTTCACCGGGTTCCCTTCCTTAACTTATGAATTGGGTTAAGGATACTTGAGGTTTGCTCAAGTGGGTTTCCCCATTCAGAGATCTCCGGATCGTAGGATATTTGCTCCTCCCCGAAGCTTTTCGCAGCTTATCACGTCTTTCATCGGCTCTTAGTGCCAAGGCATCCACCATACGCTCTTTCTAGCATGACCAACTGAACTTGCGAAAACGGGATGTTTTGCTTGTTCTCACCGGTATAGCGTTACCGGCGTTGGCTTATAGGTTGTTTTTTGAATTCGTTTTCTCGAATTGGACATAATCTAAATGTATTTGGCATAACTGCCAAACATCATTCACACTAACACCTCTGCTTTCGCATTTGTGAAGTGTTCATTTAAATTACCTCGGATGTCTTGATTAAGATATTTATCTTATCATTTATTTCTTGTATGCGGTTTTCAAGGTACATGGGATGCCATCTTTTCAGATGCATCCAGTGGAGAATACGAGATTCGAACTCGTGACCTCCTGCTTGCAAGGCAGGCGCTCTCCCAACTGAGCTAATCCCCCGTCTGGGTATTTCATGTATAGGAATCACTTCCTATTTTAATTATAGGCATTACAGTGGGCTTAAGTGGACTCGAACCACCGACCTCACGCTTATCAGGCGTGCGCTCTAACCGGCTGAGCTATAAGCCCTTACCTTATGAAGCTATGCCTCATTAAGATTTTTAAAGTCTGGCGGCCACCTGCTCTCCCACACCGTCTCCAGTGCAGTACCATCGGCCGCTTAAGGCTTAACCTTCGTGTTCGGGATGGGTACGGGTGTTTCCCTCAAACGCGTCGCCACCAGACATTGCCATCATGGCTTTTAACAGCCTTGACAACTAAACAATAGACAACAATCCCTTACTTCTTCTCTTTTCCGTTTTAGTTGGATTGCTCCAGACGAAAAAGTTTCTCTTTTCCTTAGAAAGGAGGTGATCCAGCCGCACCTTCCGATACGGCTACCTTGTTACGACTTCACCCCAGTTATCGGTCCCACCTTCGACGGCTCCCTCCTTTCGGTTGGGTCACCGGCTTCGGGCGTTACTGACTCCCATGGTGTGACGGGCGGTGTGTACAAGACCCGGGAACGTATTCACCGCGACATTCTGATTCGCGATTACTAGCGATTCCAGCTTCATGTAGTCGAGTTGCAGACTACAATCCGAACTGAGACGTTATTTTTGGGATTCGCTTGCACTCACGTGTTCGCTTCCCTTTGTTTACGCCATTGTAGCACGTGTGTAGCCCTGGTCATAAGGGGCATGATGATTTGACGTCATCCCCACCTTCCTCCAGGTTGTCCCTGGCAGTCTCTCCAGAGTGCCCATCCTTAATGCTGGCTACTGAAGATAAGGGTTGCGCTCGTTGCGGGACTTAACCCAACATCTCACGACACGAGCTGACGACAACCATGCACCACCTGTCTCCCCTGTCCCGAAGGAAAACTCCCATTACGAAGCTGTCAGGGGGATGTCAAGATCAGGTAAGGTTCTTCGCGTTGCTCTGAATTAAACCACATGCTCCACCGCTTGTGCGGGTCCCCGTCAATTCCTTTGAGTTTCATTCTTGCGAACGTACTCCCCAGGTGGACTACTTATTGCGTTGGCTGCGGCACCGAATGGCTTTGCCACCCGACACCTAGTAGTCATCGTTTACGGCGTGGACTACCAGGGTATCTAATCCTGTTTGCTCCCCACGCTTTCGAGCCTCAACGTCAGTCATCGTCCAGCAGGCCGCCTTCGCCACTGGTGTTCCTCCTAATATCTACGCATTTCACCGCTACACTAGGAATTCCGCCTGCCTCTCCGACACTCTAGCATGACAGTTCCAAATGCAGTCCTGGGGTTGAGCCCCAGCCTTTCACATCTGGCTTGCCAAGCCGTCTACGCTCCCTTTACGCCCAGTAAATCCGGATAACGCTTGCCCCCTACGTATTACCGCGGCTGCTGGCACGTAGTTAGCCGGGGCTTCTTAGTCAGGTACCGTCATTTTCTTCCCTGCTGATAGAGCTTTACATACCGAAATACTTCATCGCTCACGCGGCGTCGCTGCATCAGGGTTTCCCCCATTGTGCAATATTCCCCACTGCTGCCTCCCGTAGGAGTCTGGGCCGTGTCTCAGTCCCAATGTGGCCGGTCACCCTCTCAGGTCGGCTACTGATCGTCGGCTTGGTAGGCCGTTACCCCACCAACTACCTAATCAGACGCGGGCCCATCTTACACCACCGGAGTTTTTACCACCAAACCATGCGGTTTTGTGGTCTTATGCGGTATTAGCAGTCATTTCTAACTGTTATCCCCCTGTGTAAGGCAGGTTGCCCACGCGTTACTCACCCGTCCGCCGCTCAGTCACAAGAATCCTCATCCGAAGAATCGTATTCATGTGCTTCGCTCGACTTGCATGTGTTAGGCACGCCGCCAGCGTTCATCCTGAGCCAGGATCAAACTCTCGTAATAAAGACTTAAGTTTGGTTTTACACAAACTTTAGTCGCATTACGCTTCGCAATACTTAGCAAGGTCTCCCACGAGCTTAGTATTGTGAAGCTTCCTTTTCGTTTAATCTCAGTCAAGAAAAATGCTCGCTTTTTCTTTTCCCGTTATTACTGTTTATAAGGTTGGTTTTAAACTTCTGAACCATCCGGCTAAGCCAGATTTTTTCTTTCATTTAAAACCACGTTCTGAAATTTCTCTCAAGAAATTTTCAGGGTTGTTGTCTATTGTTTAATTATCAAGGTTCTTTGTTTTTACTGTGCCTCAGCGACTCAGCTCAATTATAATATCACTTGTATCTCAAAATGTCAATACCTTTTTTAACTTTTTTTGACATTTTTTTCGGCATCATTTTTTATATCTATCAGCCTTGCCACAAGAGATTTCTTTCACCATAAAAACTGTCTAAACTTCTGTAGACAGTTTTTACAGCAAACGGAGAAGGAGGGATTTGAACCCTCGCGCCGCTATTAACGACCTACTCCCTTTCCAGGGGAGCCCCTTCGGCCAGCTTGGGTACTTCTCCATAACTGCTCGTAACCTCAAATCCGAATATTACTATACAACAAGAATCGCTAATTGTCTAGTCCTAATTTTTACTTTTTTCAACTTTTTTTCTCTCATACCAATTAAGAAACCGGAAAACCCTCCCCAAAGTTTTCCGGTCCTTCTCTTTATACTTCTTTTATAATACTAAATTCCCCTTCTTCCGGCACTTTTTCCAACATATGTACTACTTTTTCGGACAATTCCTTCCGGAATTTGATTTCTTGAGTTTTCGGAAGCGAAGGATTTCCAAATACATGAAGGACACTGTTTCCCCGCATAATTCTATGTGAGCCAATACCTTCTGCAATTTTGGTAAGGTTGGTAACCTGAACGATCGGGATTCCTGCTCTCTCGATCTCTTTTGTCATCACTGCACCGCAGCGAGAGCTGGTACCTCATGTGCTTGTCAGGATAACTGCATCTACATTATTGTCTTTAAGGTCCCTTGCACTCCCTTCTCCAAACTTCTTGCCTACTTCCATAGGCGTCATAACACCTGCCGTTGTATAGTAAGTATCTAGCAGACTTCCAATCTTTCCCTCTTTCTCCAGAGTCCTCATTGCATCTACAGGGACAAGACGGTTCGGATCATCCAATACAAACGCGTTATTATATCTCTGATGACTTACCTCATAGTCTTCTGCTTTAAGTCCTTCTGTGTCTCCAAATGTATAAGATTTATAAAACTTTGAATTGGTCGGAACCGGAATATCCTCATGATTCGGCATCATAGTACCCCTCCGTTTTACCGTCTGCAATAAAAACCCCTTCAACAAGACGCTTTGCAAATGTCTGTCGATATCTCCATAAAAACCGCAAATTTTATCTGAAATGCTTTCAATATGTGGGACAGAATTCCCTGCGAGACTGTCTGACAGATTTTTATTATGAGCTAATCCGCATGAACCTAAGCGTCCAGTATTCCGAAGTAGGCATCAAACTATCTGGGGATGAACTGAAAATGATGGCGCGTATGGAATCTTATTCTTATGTTCTTATGTAAGCGGTATCTTTGAGTGGGTAAAAAGCGGTATGCATAATGATTATATGAACTATATTAACCAACTCTACAATATACGAAAAATGGAATTATCCTATTACAAGATGACAAGAGAACCCGATAGTCCCATCTAAGGTCTGTGGGTTCTTTTTTCATTACCACTTTGTACCAGAAGGGTTTTTATATAAAAAAAGAGCTTTGCACATGCAAAACTCTTTAAAGAAACGGAGAGGGTGGGATTCGAACCCACGCGCCCTTGCGGACAAACGGTTTTCAAGACCGCCTCGTTATGACCACTTCGATACCTCTCCATTTATCTAGTCATCCTATTATCTTCTGACGACATGAATTATTCTATCACATTACATTTCTGTCGTCAATACTTATTTTTATTATTTGTTAAAAAATTGGAGAAGCTATACTCCACGTATCACTCCTCCATATATATCATCTATCCCAAAACCAAACGACTACTCAGCCGACTTCTGAACGCAATGCTCCTTCAGCCACTCCTTCACCATATTATTAAGGGCAATCTCCTTCAAATCTTCTTCCTCCGCAGATTCCTTCAGCGCATCAACATCCTCATATCCATAATCCGAAGCCATAGCCTTAAGCTGCTCCTCATACTCCTTCTCTCCCAGCTTAATCTTCTCTTTATCCGCGATTGCTTCCGTCACCATCGTCTGTTTAATGCTGGCCTTGGCAGCGTCATCCACCTGTTTCTCGAAAACATCCACCGTATAGCCCATCTGCTCCTGGATAAATGTCTCATAATCCTGCTCATAGTATTCCGCCGTCGTCTTATACTGGTCAATCAGTGAATCCGTAATCTTCTTCACTTCCTCCTCCGGATACTTCTTCACTTCTGTATTATCAAGAACCTTCTGCCAAACAGCCTGGCTGATGCTGCTCTCGTAATTCTTCTCATTGTCCTTCTTTAACTGCTCCTTGGCTTCTTTTCTATACTCGTCTACATTCTTAGATTTCTTGGATACATCTTTCACAAAATCATCGTTCAATTCCGGAACTACTTCTTTAGAAATGTTCTTCACCGTAATTGTGAATACCACCTCCTTATCTGCATACTCCGGATTCGTATAGTCTGCCGGAAATACTCCCTGCCAGTCATAGGTATCCCCGATACTATGTCCAATTACGCTTTCCTCAAATCCCTCTATAAACTGACCGGAGCCGATTACCAGCGGATAGTCTGTCGCGGAGCCTCCATCAAACTCTACACCGTCAATCTTTCCTGTAAAATCAATCGTTGCTGTATCTCCAGACTCTACGGGACGGTCTGTGATTTCTTCCTTCGTAGCCTTCATCTGGAGATTGGACTGGATATAATTCTCCACATCCTCATCCGTGACCTCTCCAGGCTTCGCAACCTCATCTATCTCAACTCCCTTATAAACAGAGATATTCAATTCATCCGTCTCCAGACCCTTGCTGCCAGAACAGCCTGCCAGCGCCATAGAAGCTACCACTACTCCTGTCAATAACATTGCTATTTTCTTCTTCATATTCCACCTCATTATAAACTTTTATTTCGCACTAAATATATGCCGAAATCGTGCACCATTATGTTATAACACATTTAACACGACTTTCAAAGTATTTTCACATTTATTTCACCATTTCTTTATAAAAATATGCTCATTACTGCCTTTAAAAGACCTTTTTCTACAAAACGGGAGATAACAGTCTGCAGAACTGCTCCTTAATACGAATAACAAAATCTCTCTGCTCATATTTCTTGCGGGTAACCAGCGTACTCTTCGCAATATCATTCTCAAACGCTTCCATAAGTCTCTCTGTGGTCCGCGCACTATAGATGACTGCATTTACTTCAAAATTCAGGCTGAAGCTGCGGATATCCATATTGGCCGTCCCCATACAAGTAACCAATCCGTCCACACACATACATTTTGCATGAAGAAATCCATTGTCATAAGTATAGCACCTTGCTCCTGCCTCAATCATTTCCCCCAGATAAGAATAGGTGGCCCAGTAGACGAAGGGATGATCCGGCTTACAGGGAATCATGATGCGTACATCAATCCCTGATTTGGCCGCAATCTCAAGCGCATCCCTAATATCGTCGTCGGGAATAAAGTACGGAGTCTGGATATAAATATTCTTTCTTGCCATATGGATTAGCCGCAGATAGTTATTGCGAATCTCCTGACTGTGAGAATCTGGACCGCTGGAAATAATCTGCACCGGATCCCTGCCATTACGTACATAGGTAGGAATCTCAAAAAGCCGATCCTCCAGAAACAAATTCTCCCTAGCGGCATAGTTCCAGTCCAGGACAAAACGTACCGCAAGAGAAGTCACCGCCGAGCCCTCGATGCAGACGTGGGTATCCCGCCAGTAGCCAAACTTCCTGTCCTTTCCAATGTACTCACGTCCCACATTAAAGCCCCCAACGAAGCCGATTCTTCCATCTATGACCACAATCTTTCTGTGGTTGCGGTAATTCACACGAAGCTGCAGCTTTCCGAGCAGCGCTGGAAAGAATTCTGCCACCTTGATTCCTGCCTTTTCAAGACGCGCCCAATCAGAGTGACGCATTCCGCGACATCCCATACTATCGAACAGGACACGAATCTCCACACCTTGACGCGCCTTGCGCACAAGAACCTCCTCGATTTCTTTCCACAACTCATCGTTCTTTATGATGTAATACTGCACATGAATATAATTCCTTGCCCGATCCATTTCCGAAAGCAATGCCTGAAACTTCTCTCTCCCATCTGTAAAGATACGGATATCGTTGTTATCCGTCAGCACCGCCTCCGCCTCATTCAGATTATACAGGATCAGGCGTTTAAACCGGTCAAGCTCTGGGTCCCGAAGCCTTAGCTTCTTTCGGTAAATCGATTCCTCCTGCCTTCGCACAGCATACTTAATCTCCCCTTCTATCTCTTTCATCTTAAACATTCGTTCCCTACGGAAATTCTGCCCAAGAATAAGATAGAGGATGAAGCCCAACACAGGAATAAAGTACAAAAGCAAAAGCCATGCCCAAACCGTGGTGGGATTCCTGCGCTGAAAAAAAATGATTAGTAATGAAAATACTATATTAATTAAAAAGAGATGGTCCATCATCCATCTGTATACGTTAATGACCCCATCTCCCACTAATTCAAGCATCCACTACCTCCCTATGCTCTGATATTTCCTAAAATCGACTGTACATTCATAGCCATCTGGCTCATCTTCCTGTAATTAGCAAACTGAGCCTGCTGTTTTCCTCTGGCAACAGTTGCCGCTCCATGGCTTTGTGCCTCTGTGGCAATCCTCTGGCCAATATCCTCAGGCTTATCCTCCTTCTTGGCAAACATCTTCTCTAACTCTGAAATCAGTTGATCAAGCTCAATCAGAAGGTCTTTTACAACACTGGACATCTTCCAGAAATCTTCTTCTGCCTGCACTTCTCCGGCCCTTCTCAACTCACCTTCTTCTCCGGCAGCGCTTTCTTCTGTTATATTCTCTACCTTTCCTGCCGCCAAAGCCTCCTCTTTGGCAAGCTCCTTCGCCACATCCTCCACAAGCTGGTCGAATGTTTCCCGAAGTCGTCCAAGCTCCTCCTCCTTCGTCAGCTTACGGTAGCGCACTTCATTGCCGCCGATTACAAACTCCACACCGCTAAAATCGTCTCCAGTGCTGTCATCCAGCGTCCAGATCTCCCTGGTACCGTTATCATATCCATCTGCAATGTTCTTATACATGGAGCCATATGCATCCGCCAAACTCTCTGCATAGCTTCTTACAGTCTTATCCCCCTTGCCGGCAAGAGCCTCCTGATAACGCTTCTCCATCTCTTTGTAGAGCTTGCTGCTTACACCGTTGGTTCCGTTGAAATCAAGCCGCTGCAAAATATACTCCCTGCACACCCCATCCATCAGGGATAACCCGTCGTCCGTAATCTTCACAAAATCTTCATCGGAAGTCAAATACTCCACATCGTTCCCAATCTTGGCCAGCTTATCCCTGACATACCCCATGCCCTCCTGTGAAATACTGACCCGATCCGGCGTTGCCGCCCTCTGTTCTTCCAAAAATTGATCTGCGAACTCTACAATCTTCGTACCATTCTTAAATGTCTGAACCTGAGAATTATTCTTAATATTTAACTTATCCAAAATAAATGTATAATCGCCATAAATCTTCATAATCGCCTCTCCGTTTTCTCCCTACCTACAGGCTGCTGCTTTCCGCTGAAACTCCAAAGGAAATATTTCCCTTATCTTATATTATCGGCTGTGCTTTTCTGAAAGATAAGAGCAAATCCCATTCAAATCTCTTGCACATGCTGTCAAACAATGGTACAATGTGTGTCATGGAATATAGAATTTAGGAGGTTTACCCGTGAGTACATTTACCATTGTTATGCTTGTCATTCTGGTTATTTTAATCGCTGCGTGTATTGCATTATATTTTCTTGGAAAGAGAGCAGAGAAAAAGCAGGCAGAACAACAGGCCCAGTTAGAAGCCGTTGCACAGAATATGTCCATGCTGATCATTGACAAAGGGAAGCTGCGTCTTAAGGATGCGGGTCTCCCCGCCATCGTTGTGGAGAATACGCCGAAGTATCTCCGCCGTTCTAAAGTTCCGGTTGTAAAGGCAAAGGTTGGCCCAAGGATTATGACCCTGATGTGCGACGCAGATATCTATCCGCTGATTCCTGTGAAGAAAGAGGTCAAGGCTACTGTCAGCGGCATCTACATCACCGCAGTCAGAGGGCTTAGAGGCCCCCTCGAAACACCTCAGAAGAAGAAGGGCTTCTTAGCAAGAATGAAGGACAAGGCTAAACAAGCACAAAAGTAATATTAAAAGCATTGGCTTATTCATGAGCCAATGCTTTTATATTCATCACAATATTGCAGTCTGCAATCGTCTCACTGTTCACATCCAGAGCATAGTTCACATGGACGTCAATCTTCTCATCCGTCACATCCACCTGCATATCCTTCGTGTGCGTTCCCACCAGCAGATCGCCGTAAGGCGTCTCATACTGGGTAATATTCATCTTATCCCTCTCAAAAACCATATGAGTGTTGGACAGCCCACTCTTCATAATCTCCAGCTTGTCATCAGCAATACGCACCTTATTCCTGATTGTTCCCGCCATCCCTTCCACGACTTCATCATAGATGACATAATGCTTATTATTCTTATAATAATAGCTTGCCGGAGTAATTACTTCGATTGGCTCGTTCTCGTCATCTCCCGCTGCTTCGGCCGTCTCGTAATGCAGACCGGAAATTTTTAATAATACATCCTTTGTCATAATCTCACCTAATATTCTTCTATATTGACCAGCTTCGTTGCCGCCACATCATAAGACAAGATTGTATTGGCAAAATGTGTAAATTTTTCTGCCGCATCACTGACATAAAACTCGTAGGATGCCGCCTTCCCTGACGTATTCTCCTTCCCACTTTCACGCAGAATCTTCTTTACGTCCATGGCAGTCTCATACGCCGGATTCACAATATGTACCTTATCGCCAAAAAATGTCATAATCTTTGATCTCAGCAGCGGATAATGGGTACATCCCAAGATCATGGTGTCAATCCTTGTCTGCCTCATATCCGACAGATAGATCTCAATTACTTCCTCTGTAATCCTGTGCTTTGCGAAGCCCTCCTCCACCAAAGGAACGAACAGAGGGCAGGGCTTTCCAATCACAACCGCATCGGGCTTCATCTCCTTGATTACCTTGGTATAAGTCTCGCTTCGTATGGTGGCCTCTGTTCCGGCAACGCCAATGATTCCGTTCTTAGTCGCCTGAACCGCCGACCGCGCCCCAGGCACGATTACGCCGATTACCGGAATATCCGTCTCCTCCTTCACCGTCTCAAGGGCCAACGCACTGGCTGTATTGCAGGCAATCACAATCGCCTTTACTTCTTTTGTCTCAAGAAAACGAATAATCTGCCTGGAAAAACGTATAATATTGTCTCTGGACTTGCTTCCATAGGGCACCCTTGCCGTATCTCCGAAATAGACAATATTCTCCTGGGGAAGCTGACGCATAATCTCTCTCGCCACCGTCAGCCCTCCCACACCGGAATCAAAGACTCCAATTGGCGCTGTACTGCTTGTATTAGTCTTCACACTCTGAATCTCCTTCTATTAACACATTCGTACTATTCATTGTACCGCCTGTATCATAGAATTTCAAGGAAAACAAGATATTATTTCTCCTGGCTAATCATCCGCATTATCAAATCAACCGAACCTTGTATTCCGTAGCTTGCACTATTGATACAAAGATCATAATTCCTTGCCTTTCCCCAGTTACGTCCAGTGTAATACTTATAATACTTGATGTGGGCTTTGTCAAGACGTGTCAAGAGATGTCGCGCCTTCTTCTCATTCTCCACTTTCCGTACTTCCATAACCCTATGAATTCTCTGTTCTAACGGTGCTGTGATAAAGATGCTGATGTGGGGGATTCGATTGTTGGTCAGGATTGCATCAGCACACCTGCCCATCACCACAAAATCCTCTCTTTTCGCCATATCGCACAAAAGGTCGCTCTGGTTAAAGAATACTGCATCTTTTTTGGGCAGCCCATGATACCGGTTAAACTCCCTAAATTTTTCCTTCAGCGTTGATTTCGGCGCAGGTGCAAACGCAGGTATTTCGTTGAGATACTGCCGCTCATCCTTTCCATTCTTTTTATATGGATAACCGCCTCTATCGTGCACCGTACTCTTTTCTGCCTCCAGACGCTTTAACACTTCGTCAAATATCTCTACATCATAGTAATTAATCTTCAAGGTATCTGCCAGCGTAAATCCAATCTCGCTGCCGCCGCAGCCGTAGGTCCGTCCAATACAGATGATCAGATGATCACTGTCAGAAAAACGCGAGCTCAGATTCAATGCGTTTAACTGTGCCATCTTCTGATCCAGAATATCACCCTTGATAAAACTGGTAGGAAGCTCTGTCACCTCTTTCAGAATTGCATCGTATTTCCTCATTATTCTGCGGCGACTTTCATCATCAGGAATCGTTCGTGCCATATTACTAATCAGCGCCAGCTCATTTCTCAGGATATGCGCCTCGTTTCTCTCATGCATCATCCGGACAGTTTCCTCAATACAGTCCGCCTTTTTCCCGTTGAATACACGCCCCAGGGAGGAACCCAATTCCCGATATACTTCTTCATCCAGATCATAGATACGTCCGGCAAGCCCTCTTAAATCCTTTTCTTCATTTGCCATACAAACGTCCCCTCCTTATCTGAAAAATATTAATGTATCCAGCACAAATACCGGCACAAGAACCATCAGTGACCATCCGATATACCGGAAAAATGACGGCATATGGATACCATTTTCATCCGCAATCGCCTTTACCATGAAATTCGGCGCATTTCCAATATAAGTATTAGCGCCCATGAACACAGCTCCGCATGAAATTGCTGTCAAAACCTTTATAGGCACGACTCCCAGCGTCGTGGCAAGCCCATCCGTAAACCCACTTGCACCTGCCGTAGTCAGAAATACCAGATAGGTCGGCGTATTGTCAAGGAAGCTTGAAAGCACTCCTGTGGTCCAGAACATCTGATAAGGCTCTGTGATTCCTAAGTCAGCGCCCATTCCCTTCAATATGGCCAGCGCCGGCTGCATAGTGATAAAAATTCCGATAAATAAGGTCCCTACCTCCTTAATCGCCCCCCAGGTGAAGTGGTTCTTCTTCCGTATAACCGGAGCCGTGGTGCGGAATGAAAGGAACGCGGCAAGGAGAATAATCAAAATCTCTATAATCGCCGGAAAACTTAAGACCACTTCCCCGAAAATGTGGATTCCCCTCACATTTCCTTCTGCATCCTGAAACATCGGCTGATCTGGCAGGATTCCGCTTAAAACCACCGCCGCCACAATCATTACCAGAAAGATTAGGTTATGAAGACCTCGAATCTGAATCTTTGTTCCTGGCTTGCTGATATCCGGTTTTCTTCCTCTCGCCATGTCCCGACAGTATCGTTTCCGGTCAATCCAATAGAAAATAAATAAAAGCACAACCATGTTAAACAGCATAATCGGAAACAGATGCAGACTCCAGAAGAAGGGCACCCCTCTTGAGAAGCCCATCAACAGCGGAGGGTCTCCGATTGGCGTCAGACACCCTCCGATATTGGATACCAGGAAGATAAAAAACACCAGGATATGAGACCGGTTCCTGCGCCACGCGTTCATCTTAATGACCGGACGAACCATCAGCATACTAGCCCCCGTCGTCCCAATCCAGCTTGAAAGCAGGGTTCCTATGGTCAGAAGGATGATATTTACCCGCGGAGAACCTGCCAAGTCTCCCTCCATGGTTATATTTCCGGCTACACAGAACAGACCGAATAACAGTACAATAAATGTAAGATAATCATTTACCAGACATTCAAGCACCGTTTCTAACGCAGCCCCCACTCCAAAAAGAAAACCGAAGGGCAGTATAAAAAGAAGCGACCAGCCTGCTACTGCCAAGGCTTGATGGGATTCCCACCATTCTGCCTTCACCAGCGGAAGCACCGCAATACAGAACAAAAGTCCGGCAAATGGAATGCACAACCACACCGGTATGGGCTTCGCCGCCGTCTCCTCTGCGGCAAACACGGTCAGCGGGTTCAACGCCAGAACGGCAAGGAGGCTCACAAAGTAAGCAATACATTTTTTCAACATAATATCCCCCTATCCTCTTTACATATTCTCGGAAAAATCTACTAAAAATATTCCTGTGAAAGATTTATCAATTAACCCAAATATTATAGTCAAATCTTTCGTTTTATTCAAGAAGAAAATATACCAATTCTTGGCTCTGATTTGAGGTGGAACTATGCAATTTAGTTCAAAAAAGCCAGCCTCCTTCTGTGTGTAATTATAACATATCTCCTTGGATGGAGTATACTCTATTTAAATTCTTCATGAAACCATCTTCCCAAAAACGGTCAATGGAGTATAATAAGAGATAACTGATTGACCGTTTTAGTCAGCGAGGTATTCCCTATGAACGAGAGATTTTATACCCTTCCGCCTGAAAAGCAACAGCGGATCATCAACGCCGGCTTCCGTGTATTTTCACAGAATTCCTACCGCAAAAGTCCCATGCAGGAGATTGCGGATGAGGCGGGAATCAGCAAATCCCTTCTCTTTCATTACTTTCAAAACAAGAAAGAACTGTATTTATTTCTGTGGAACAAAGCGGCAGATATCACCTGCGAACATCTTGCCCTAAACCATTGTTATGAATCTACGGATTTATTTGAAATGATGGAGAGAGGCATGTACGCTAAGATTCAAATGATGTGCCGTTATCCGGACATGGCCGCATTTGCAATGAAGGCCTTTTATGAAAAGGAGCCGGCCGTCTATGAAGATATTCAGAGAAGCTACCGACAGCATTTTAACCAGAAGGCGGCGGATGCCCTTTCTCGGCTTAATCCTGATGATTTCATTCCTGGGCTTGACCTTGAAATGATGCACAGGCAGATTTACCTGATGTCCGTGGGCTATCTGTGGGAAATTGCACAGCGCGGCGCAGTTCTGGATGCAAAAACCCTTGAAAGGGATTTCTCAGAAATGCTTTCTTTCTGGAAAAATGTGTATCTAAGAAAGGAGTCTTTAAAATAAAATGGATGCGTTAAAAACTATTTCACTTACAAAATATTATGGCAAATCGCGGGGAATTCTGGATATGAACCTGACCGTTGAGCAAGGCGATTTCTTCGGCTTTATCGGGCCGAACGGCGCCGGAAAAAGCACCACCATCCGCACTCTTCTGGGACTGATTGCCCCCACCTCCGGAAGCGCACAGCTTCTGGGAATGGATATTCTTTGCCAAAAGGAGGCCATCCTATCCCATGTAGGATATATGCCCTCGGAAGCCTCCTTTTACCGCAATATGCGGGTAAAGGAGATCATAAAGCTCTCGGCAGACCTTCGGCACAGGGATTGCCGCGCTGAAGCAAAAAAACTTTGCGAACGCCTGGAATTAGACGTCACTAAAAAGATCCGCGAGCTGTCTCTCGGCAACCGCAAGAAGGTTTCTATTGTCTGCGCCCTTCAGCATATGCCTGACCTGTGTATCTTAGACGAACCCACCAGCGGGCTTGACCCTTTGATGCAGCGGGAATTCTATGCCATACTGGAGGAACGAAACCAAAAAGGCGCTACTATTTTCGTATCCTCCCATATTCTCTCGGAGATTCAGCGGTATTGCAGACATGCCGCCGTAATCCGTGAAGGGCGTCTGCTTGCTTTGGACAGTACGGAAAGGCTTGGACATACCGATACGAAAAGAGTCTGGCTGGGAGGCGTTCATGTGCCCCCTGACCTGCCGCATATGAAGGATATACAGACAGATGGAGATTCTGTCAGTTTTCTGTACGACGGCAATCTGAAGGAATTGCTGAACACTCTGTCTGCCCTTCCGCTGACAGATGTTTCGATTACCGAGCCGGATTTGGAGGAAATATTCATGCACTATTATGAGGAGGAGAATTGATATGACACTCATCAAACATGAACTAAAGCAGGGGTGGATGACGCTCATCGTCTGGACTATGGTTATTTCTTTCATGCTGGCGCTCTGTGTTCTGGTCTATCCAGAGATGGAGACACAGATGGGGGACGTCAGTTCTATGTTTGCAGAAATGGGGGGATTTTCTGCTGCATTTGGTATGGACAGACTTAACTTTGGTGAATTCATGGGCTTCTTTGGCGTTGAATGTGGCAATATTTTGGGGCTTGGAGGGGCTTTTTTCGCGGCTCTCCTTGGCATATCGGTTCTGGCAAAGGAGGAGAAGGAACAGACTGCAGAATTTCTTCTCACCCATCCGGTAAGCCGGCGGGAAATTGTGGGTCAAAAACTTGCTGCTGTATTGATACAGATTTTCTTGATGAATGTTATTGTGATTACTGTAACTTCGGCCTCTATATGGGGGATTGGAGAATCGCCAGATATGCGTCCTCTCATTTTGCTATTTCTGGCTTATTTTATCCTTCAAGTTGAGGTAGCCTGCGTATGCTTCGGGATGTCAGCTTTCTTAAGTCAGGGCGGAGTTGGAATCGGACTTGGCATGGCGGCGCTTCTTTACTTTCTTAATATTATCGCGAATCTGACAGACGGGGCAAAATTTTTGAAGTATGTTACGCCTTTTAGTTATACGGAAAGTGCAGACATTATCGCGGATAGGTGCCTGGAGGTTAAGTATCTGGCGGTGGGGATGGTGTTTACAGTAATCGGAGTGGGGATGGGCTTCTGGCGGTACTGTAAAAAGGATATTTTCTCGTAAGGTGGGTATAAACCTGGGTTTTATGGAGGGAGTGGTTCAGCTTCCTCCTTCGCTTTTCACCAGCACTCCTCCAACTCACTTTTTCTATCTTCCCAATCAGGCATCATCATTGTCATATAGCCATAAAATTTTTTAGAATGATTCGGACAAATAAAATGCACAAATTCGTGCAGAATAACATATTCAATACAATGCCTCGGCGCTTCTATGAGCCTGCTGTTAAGGGTAATGATTCCCCTTCGCGGCTGGCAAGACCCCCACTGTGACATCATATCCTTAATTTTTAGTTTCGGGTATAAAATATCATATTTCTTAAACCTCTTGTATACCTCGCCGCAAATCTCTCCAAACGTTTCCTCCTGCATCTTTCTCATCCAATCACTAAACAGTTTCTCCCTTTTTCCAAAATCCTCCTTTTCTTTGACGCATAAAAACACAAAAACTCCATCTGTCCAAACCCCGTCTTTTTCCCCTTCTCTCACTTTCAACCGAAGACACTTTCCTAAAATTTCAACACTCTCTCCACTGACATATCTTTTTATAGATGAGGATTGTTCTTTCAAATTCAACCTATATTTGTGTTGATTTCGATAAATATATTCCTGCTTCCGATACACAAAATCATCAATATATTTTACGGACACCTCCGGTTTAGCTGAAACAGAAATCTGACCGTCGGATTTTATTCTCAAATTTATGTTCTTCACATCTTTTCTTGTAAGACAATATTCAAGCACCCCTCTTTCGCAGACAACACTTCTTATCTCTGAGTCAAATTCCTTCAATCTTTAAATCTCCTTAACGCTGTCATCTTAACATTTTCAATCACTTTATCAATTATGTCAAACGGCAGACTTAATCTCCCCATACATTCATAGCGGTAGAACAAATCGTCAATATCCTGGTCAATCTTGGAATGGATGCTTATATTGTGCGTCCAATCCACCTTACTATGTTTTTCTATGATATCCGTAATCTCTATTGCAAGGTCCGCAACCAATTCCTGCTTTGACTGCTTTTTTCCCCCACAATATACACTCTCCTCCGCCATCCTGTCAGACTTTTCTGTTTTATCCAACTCATCGAATAATATTGCCCCTGTTACGCCATAAAAAGCCTGGGCATGGAGATTATCCTTTAATTTCTCCGGATATTTTATATCCGTGACACCGGCTGTATAATCCTCCATAATCGCACATATTCTGGAGTGATACTCCGCATCCGTTATAACTTTTTCTTGATACTGTCTTAAAGTCTCCTTAATACGTTTGGAAAAACTCTCATAGTATGCCGGATTTTCTTCATACTTTTCATGGATATTCTTTGCCATTCTTGAACGGATGGCGTCCGCCTTCGCGCTCAAAGTTCCCAGTTCCTCTAATTCTTTTTTCAATTCTGACCGATTCAAAATATCCACCGGCTCTGTAATCTGCTTCAATCCTGCAACCGATAAATGAGTATCCAGTAAATTCTGCATCTGTTTTTCGTATTCTTTATGGTCAATCCCATCACTATAACGTATTTTCACAGATCGTCTTATCTTGGAATAGAAGCCAAATGCATCCTGATATCTGGTTCGTTCCCCGCCTGGCATATTCTGGTACGCCTTCTCGGAATTCAATACTACGGTCAAATCTTTTCCAAAACTACAAAGCAAATGGTAGAAGTCATTTCGTATGGATTCATCTGCAAGAAGCTGTTCTATTTCCTCCGGGTCTTTGCTGTTATGAACAGGAAGAAATAGATTCTCCAGCCGAGTGTAAGACTGGCGCAAGTTAGCTACTACACCCATGATATCCACAATCGTCCCCTTCAAGTCACATGCATCAAACTGCTCTAAGCCTGCGCCGCTGTACATATTCACCGCGTCATCCAATTCTTGAATCAAGCCCCTGTAATCCACAATCAAGCCGTAATCTTTCCCTTCATGCAAACGGTTCGTCCTTGCGATAGCCTGCAAAAGACCATGTTCCTTTAATTCTTTATCAATATAAAGCACCTGGCATAAAGGCGCGTCAAATCCTGTTAAAAGTTTACTGCATACAATAAGAATATCGACATCCCCATCCACGAACCTGCTTTTGACAGAATCTTCATACGAGTCGGCGTCACCGTACCGCTTCATCATCCTATTCCAGTAAGCAGCAACCTTGTCGTCTATTCCGTCCTCTATATCGTCTACACCTTCGCGCATATCCGGCGGCGATATACAAACTTTACAGCTAAGCTCGCCAAACTGTTCAAAACATTCCAAATATGACACGGCGTCTCTCTTTCTGTTCGTCGCAAGCATAGCCTTGAAGCCTGTCGCCTGATATCCCGTGACAAAATGATTATTAATGTCAAGGGCAATTCGCTTGATTCTGGCTTCTGTCGATGTAAGCCGCTTCATGCTGCTCCATTTCCTTTTTAAATCAATCTTCTGCTTGTCATTTAACCGCTTCGTAGTCTGCTCAAACCATAAATCAATATTTTCTTCGTCTACCCTCTGTTCCACAAACCTGCCCTCATAGATTAAAGGGACAATCGCCTTATCATTTACACCGTCTATCAGCGTATATTTATGAATCGGCTTTCCGAACTTCGTCAAGGTATTCTTCTCTTTCTTCATCAGCGGGGTTCCCGTAAATCCAATATAACACGCATTCGGAAATACAACACGCATCTTTGCGGCAAGTTCCCCGTAATTAGAACGGTGGCTTTCATCTACGAGCACAAAAATATCTCTGCTTCGCGCCTTCAATCCGCTTTTTTCAACCGTGTTAAACTTATGAATCACCGTGGTTATGATATCTGCCTTCCCTTCCCGAATAATATCAATCAGATTCTTGCCGGAGGTGGCGCGCGCCGGCCTGCATCTGGTATGTGAAAATGTTTTGGCAATCTGCTTATCAAGCTCTTTCCGGTCAGTCACGATTGCTACCCTGGGCTCTAACTCCTCCATTTCCTCCAGTATATATTTGGCAAGCATTACCATTGTTAATGACTTGCCTGAGCCTTGTGTATGCCAGATTACTCCGCTTTGACGATTTCCCTCGTTATCATTCATGTTGACCGTTTTCAGTATCTCTTTAATGGCAAAATACTGCTGATATCTGCATATTTTCTTGACATTAGCATCATATACAACAAAATATTTCGTCAACTCTAATAACCGCCTTTTTGAAAAAAGAGAGATAATATTCTCATCCTGTACAGTTGGGGTTCTATCCTGAATGTATCTCTCTTTATTTCTGTCTAAAAACTCCTGGTCTTCTTCCTTCCATACACTCCAAAATTTCTTCTGTGTACCTGCCGTCGCATATTTTACAAAATTCTTATTGGTGGACATAACAAGCTGCACATATTTGAATAATTGTGGAATACAATCCTTCTGCTGGTTGCGGTTCATCTGTTCGATGCCTTGGCTTACATCATTCACCGGCGCTTTACATTCAATTACCGCAAATGGAATACCATTTACAAACAATACAATATCCGGACGAGCCATGTACTCGCCGTCGCTGCTTGTGACAGCAAATTCTTCCGTCAAATGGAACACATTATTTTCTATATTCTCCCAGTCAATATATTTTAAATCGAAGCTTAATACTTTTCCGCCGCCGACTGTCTCAGGGTAACTTCGTCCAAGCATAAGAGCATCATATATCTTCTCATTGGTTTTGATTAGGCCATCCGTTAAAGGTTCATCAAGTTCATCAATGGCACGCTCGATATTGGCGGATGAAAATTCTTGTTCTACTCCGCCAAATTCAAAGCGGTTTAACCTGCGCAGTTGATTGCGGAGGATTCCTTTCAATAGAACCTGGTATGTACTGCCTCTTAACTGCTTACAGTCTTTCGGGGGGATATAGGTATACCCCAGTCTTTTCAGTAATTCGATTGCCGGATGTTTGCTTATGTTTTTTTCTAAATATTTATCCTTATTCATTCTCTCACCGTTCTTTTACTTTTCATCCACTCGTACAATTCCTGTCAAGAGAAGCTGCATCATGGCTTTTTTCTCTAGTTTTATCTGCTCTAATTGTTTTTCTAATAATTCGATTTCTTTGTCTGCGGTAGTCAGGACTTTGGCGATTGCTTTTTGTTCTCTAATATCTGGTATTCTAATATCAAAATTTAGAAAATCTTTCTCCGATAATTCTTTTTGTCCTGTACCATTCGCTAAAAACTTTTTTTCTTAATATAATCAGTTTGACTTAAATAAAACAACAAAAAATATTTATCACAATATTCCTCTCTAACCTGAAAACTCATGATAGCATTAGAACATATAGTCCCATCATATTTATCATCAACTATAGCAATACTGCCGTGAAAATAATTTTGTTTACCTACTATAATTTCTCCTTTCCTTCTAATATAAAAAGGACGAGTATCCGCCATTTCTCGGATTGTATTTACAAATTCGATTCCTTTAAAATTCAATTTAATAGTTATTTTTTTGTACAACTTTGTATCAGCTACCCTCTCCTTTGAACCTTCAGACACAACATCTTTTATAAATACTTCCTTCCAAGCGGAATGAAATCCTAATAAACGCCTATTTCCAGTAAGCAAATTCTGAGCAAGCCATTTTTTTTTCTGCCTAACGTCTTCTAATTTTTTGTCCAATAATTGTATGATTCGATCATATGTTTCTAAACACATATTAATTTTTTCTTGTTCTTCTATTTCAGGAATAATAACTTTAAATGTTCCTAATTCCTTTCGATTAATTTTAGGCATTTTTGTTCTCATTGAACATGCTTGTGCCTGCTTATAAAAATATTTTGATAACATATAATTATATAAATATTTCTTTAAAACTTTTCTTTAACTTTTATAACATAACAATCAGCACTACAAATACCCTTATAATTCGGAATACATACTTTATTCAAATTAGGACGAATTTTACTGTATATAATACAATTTTCATCAAATTCATATTTTCCAGAAATTAGTCCCTGCTCAAGTGCTTTTTTCACGTTTTGAATTCTTCCTGTATCTCTCTCTATATTTTCTGAACCGATGTGAAACATACTTGCATACGGCTCTATTCTAGGATCTACTAATCCTCCCTCTATTATTGTCACATCTGAAAAAACTTCTAACTTCCACCTCTCTGGAATAATACCCAACTTAGTTTTCCTATACCCTTCTGGCACCTCCCCTCTCTTTATCATCCCAATCCGTTCTCTTATGTCTTCTCGCACACTCTCTCACCGCCGTTCTACGTTTTTCCAATCTCTTGCCTTCCTCTCACTCAATCTGCTTGATACTCTTTTTTGGCGTCGGCAAATTATCACTCATAACCCCAACTCCTTTAAATACACATCCATCTGCGCCTGCACTTCTTTTAATTCCCTCTCAATACTCGCAATATTTGCGCGCACATCCTCAATATCCACCATCTCCTCATCTTCAAACGTATCTACATACCGAGGGATATTCAGGTTGTACTCATTCTCTTTAATCTCATCATATGAAGCAACATAAGAATACTTATCTTTTGTCTCATATGCCTTATAGGCAGAAGCAATCGCCTCAATATCTTCATCCCGCAAAACATTCTGATTCTTTCCTTTTTCAAAATGCCCCTCCCCGCTGGCATCTATAAACAACACCTCCCGGCGGCTCCGATTCTTCTTAAACACAAGGATGCACGCCGGAATTGATGTCCCGTAAAACAAATTCGCAGGCAGCCCGATTACCGCGTCTAACAAATTAAAATCCACAATCTGCTGCCGAATCCTTCCTTCTGACGCCCCTCTGAACAGAACCCCGTGAGGCAGAACAACCGCCATCCTTCCGTTCTTGGCGTCAAGACAATTCAGCATATGGAGGACAAAGGCATAATCTCCCTTACTTGACGGCGGTACTCCCCAGTCAAAACGATGATACATGTCAAGTTCAGCCGACATCTTAGGTTTCTTTTTCTCATCCGTAGCATCCGGAAGAAATCCGCTGTCCCATTTATCCAGGCTGAACGGCGGATTCGCAACTACTACCTGAAACGTCATTAATTTATCGTCCTCTAAATTCTGTGGGTTCGATAATGTATCTCCCTGCCAGATTCTTGCATCGTCAATTCCATGTAAAAACATATTCATACTGCATAACGCCCACGTCTGCATATTCTTTTCCTGTCCATAGATTGCAACCTTTTTCGTATCAGCCTGCGTATACGCTTTCAGCAATAATCCGCCGCTTCCACAAGTCGGATCATAAATCCGGTCATTCACTTTAGGCTCTGCCAGCCTCGCAACCAACTTCGATACCTGGCTTGGCGTAAAAAATTCACCGCCCTTTTTTCCGGCGTCAGACGCAAAATTCGCAATCATGTATTCATACGCATCGCCTATGATATCATTACTCTCCAATACCGAAGGACGCAAATCCAGCGTATGGAAATCAGTCAGTAAATTCTTAAGAATTCCATTCTTCTCCTTTTTTTCACCAAAATCCACCGGCGAATTAAAATCAATCGCACGAAATACATTCCTTAATTTCCCACTATTGTGTTCTTCAATGCTATTCAACGCAATATTAATCTTCTGTCCAATCTCTGAGTCGTTACGATTCTCATACAGATAATCAAATGTTGCGTCTTCATCCAAAGTAAACGGCTCTCTCCCCATCGCTCTTTTCACTCTGCGCTCATCACCCGTATACTTTTTCATGTATTTCTCTTTTGTCTCTATACAAACGTCGCTTAAATATTTAACAAAAAGCATAGAAAGGACGTAATCTTTATACCTAGAGCTGTCAATCTTCCCCCTGAAACTATCGCAGGCTTTCCATAACACAGTCTCAATATCACTCTTTGTCGTCTTTTTCATATTCTTTATCCCTCATCTCTCTCTGAATTCTATCAATTGCAGTCTCATAATATAACTTCTTCTGTTCCTTTAAACGCTCTAACAAATCCAATTCTTTTTTCGCTAACAGATTCAGCCTCGCAATTCTTTGCTGCTGTTCCAAGCTAAGTATCTCTATATCAAGGCATGCGTATGACTTAGGCTTTATTGTTCCTATCATGATACTGCTGACATTCTGCGTAAGCTTTTCCCGTATCTTTTTCGTATTCAACAGCCAATACAAATATTCTGACAGCAGCCGATTGTCAGGACGTATAATCACAAAATGAGACGGAACCACAACTCCTTTCCATTCGTCATCAATCAATACAGCCGTATACGGCGTTGTAAGCCTTACCACAATATCTCCTGATTGAGTTAAATACTCTGCCGGAAGTGTTTCTTTTGCGCCAAAGTCTTCAACATATGTTCTCTCAATATATCCATCAGGATGAATAGAACGCAGATTTAATTGTTTATACCAGACCACTTCTTTACACGGCTGCTTCGCTTGCTTTCTCGCCATGACCAATCCGGTTTTAATCGTTGCTAATTCACTCAGCTTCACTTTTTACCTCCATTTGATTTTGTGATAAAATGTATATTGAAAAAGATTTCTGCATATGCTATAATGCCAATAGGCAAAAAGATGCAAAAAGTCCATGTTGACAAAGAAGCGAATCTCCAAACTGTATGGCGGTACAGTTTGGAGATTCTTCTTTTCTTTTATAGTGGCAAAGCACCCACTAGGCTATTTGTTGCTCATGTCGTCACTGTCCAGCCATTTGATGATGTAGTGGCAAGCCACACCAGCCATAACAGCAATAAAAAAAGATACAAAAAATTCCATATCGACACCTCCTCCCTGTTGCCGGGTATCGGTGAGCAACATAGAAATTATAGCATATTATTCCATTTACGTCAAATATTTTGTTATGTGTAAATTGAACATTAAGAAATCAACTTCCCATACCCCTTCCGATACTGCCCTGGAGTCATCCCCGTATATTTCTTAAATATCCTGATAAAATAACTCTGCGTCGAAAAGTATAGATACTGGCTGATAGCGGACAGCGTCTCATCGGAATGGGTAAGCATATGCTTAGCCGCCTCCACCCTCTCCTTTTGCACATAATCCACCATAGACATCCCCACCTCTTTCTTAAAAATCCGCGACAGATGGCAAGAGCTTAATCCCACAGCCTCCGCCACAGCCTCCAGCGTAACCTTCTCATGCAGATGAATGGTAATATAATGCAATGCCGCCTCTATCTTACAACTATATCCCTGCTTCTTCCTTGCGGCAACCGCACAGGTATATTCCCTGAACGCCCGGTTACTAAGTCTATTCAACTCCTCAATCGAAGTACACTCCTCCCCCTTCAAAATATAACTGTCGCTCATAGCATATGCCAATTCCTCCGGAAGCCCCCCATCCATGGCAGAACGGGTAAATATTGTGATAGCGGCAATCAGCATATTCTTCTGGTGGCGGAGTGCATCCCTTGACAGAACGCCTTCCGTTCCATCCGGAGGAAGCTGAGTCACAGAATCCATAAGCTCTACCCGTCCTTCGCGAATCACCCGATATTTTTCTTTTTCATATGCGTATGACATATGGGGCTGCGCCAGCTCTCTCCTCTCAAATATACTGTAACCTCTGTATGCCTCCAAAAAATCCTCTGCTTTCCTCATTTCAGCCCTCCCACTTCGTATACCGCTTACAGCTTCTTTATTTCTTTAGGCACAAAACAAAATAATTTTCATATAACAAGATTTTAACATTTTTCACAAGATATTACTATATATTCCTCCATACAACTGGTAAATTAATTTTAAGAATAATAACGAAAAGGAGACTTAAACCATGAAGCCAAGCGTAAAAGAACTCATCAGCCAAATGACCCTGGAGGAAAAAGCCGGAATGTGCTCAGGTCTTGATTTCTGGCACCTGAAAGGCATAGAGAGACTGGGAATCCCAAGCGTGATGGTAAGCGACGGCCCTCACGGCCTTCGCAAGCAGGACGAGGCGGCTGACCATCTGGGAATCAACGACAGCATCAAAGCCGTATGCTTTCCGCCCGCTGTACTTAGCGCCTGCTCCTTCGACCGTGACCTTATGCATGAATTCGGTGATGCAATCGGAAAGGAAGCTCAGGCAAACGACCTCTCTGTGGTTCTCGGACCCGCCGTCAACATCAAACGCTCCCCTTTATGCGGGCGCAATTTTGAATATTATTCAGAAGACCCCTACCTTGCTGGAGAGACTGCCGCTGCATTTATCAACGGGGTGCAGAAGCACCATGTCGGAACCTCGATTAAACACTTTGCCGCAAATAACCAGGAATACAATCGTATGAGCTGCTCATCCGACGCAGACGAAAGGACACTGCGGGAAATCTATTTTCCGGCCTTCGAGACTGCGGTTAAAAAATCTCAGCCCTACACAGTCATGTGCTCATACAATCAAATCAACGGAACCTTCGCTTCAGAAAATCCGTGGCTTTTGACGGATGTTCTGCGGGGCGACTGGGGCTTTAAAGGATATGTGATGTCAGACTGGGGCGCAGTCAACGACCGTGTCGCCGGACTAAAAGCAGGGTTAGACCTTGAGATGCCATCTTCTAACGGCGTCTATGACAAAGAGATTGTTGCCGCAGTAAAGGACGGTTCTCTGGATGAACGGATTCTTGATGAGACTGTCGAGCGCATTTTAAACATCGTATTTGAATACACAGAGCACCGTGAAAAACAAGAATTCACACTGGACGCTGACCACGAGCTTGCAAAGAAAATCGCGGCGGAATCCATTGTTCTTTTGAAGAATGACTCCGTACTCCCCTTAAAAGAGACGGAAACGCTTGCATTTATCGGAGAATTTGCTAAAAAACCGCGTTTCCAGGGCGGCGGAAGCTCTCACATTAACAGTTTCCGTGTCAGCAATGTTTTAGATGTGGTTTCCGAAAATGCAAATATTACTTATGCCAAGGGCTTTCCGGCTAACGCTGACATTTATGATGAAGCTCTGGCAAAAGAAGCGGTGGAGGCTGCAAAAACCGCAGATAAAGTTGTAATTTTTGCAGGTCTTCCCGACAGCTTTGAGTCCGAGGGATACGACCGGACACACATGCGTCTGCCTGACTGCCAGAACCGTCTGATTGACGAAATTCTTGCCGTTCAGCCTGATACAATTATCGTCCTGCATAATGGTTCTCCTGTGGAAATGCCCTGGCTTTCCCGTGTAAAAGGACTCCTGGAAGCATACTTAGGCGGACAGGCTGTGGGAGAGGCCGTGGCAGATATTCTGTACGGGAAATGCTGTCCATGTGGGAAGCTGGCGGAAACCATTCCTTACAAGCTGTCTGACAATCCCTCCTATCTTTCATTTGGAGACGGGGAAAATGTAACGTACCAGGAGGGGATTTTCGTAGGGTATCGTTACTATGACGCCAAAGAAATGCCGGTAGCCTTTCCTTTTGGGTATGGGCTTTCTTATACCAGCTATGCGTACAGTAATTTACGGATCGACAAACCAGAGATAACGGAGAATGATACAGTCACGGTTTCTGTGGATGTGACAAATACAGGCGATATAGAAGGAAAAGAAATCGTTCAGTTATATGTCCGCGACTTGACCGGCGCCGCCCGCCGTCCCCTTCGAGAGTTGAAGGGATATGAGAAAGTGTCCTTGAAGCCTGGTGAGACAAAGACAGTAAATTTTGTTCTGGATTACAGGAGTTTTGCATGGTATCACACAGGAATCAAAGACTGGTACGCAGCTTCCGGTGATTATAGGATTTTGATTGGCGCCTCCTCCCGTGACCTGCGGCTGTCTGAGAAGGTGCATTTGACGACACAGAAGCTGCTTCCTCTCAAGGTGCATATGAATACGACTCTTGGGGACTTGCTGGCTGATGAGCGTACCGCGGGATATGCTGCGGATTTTAAGAAGCAGTTGGAGGACATATTCGGGGCGTCTTCTTCTCAGGATAAGGGGGATGGGGATGTTGCCATTAGCGATGAGATGAATAACGCTATGATTGCATCCATGCCCCTTCGTAACGTTGTGTCATATGGGATGTGCGGGAAGAAAGAGCTTTTGGATATGATTGAGGAGATGAATCGGCTGTAGCCCGAATTTAAGTTTTTTACCACATACTGACACTTTATAATAATACTCGTCTAAATCTAATTTTAATAAACATTGGCAGGAGTAAGTTATTTGTACTCCTTACTCCTGCCAATGTGTTTATTCCTTTTCTATCTGTTTTTCATTTTGGTCATAATATAAGGTTTTTTGATAATTTCCTGCGGAATCGTACTGGAACTTTCTAAGGGCATATCCTTCCTTTCCATTAATCAGTTTATCATCCTTATCATAAAATGCCTCTGATTCCCACTCCCCATTTTCATTGTACTCATCTACATATACTGCATACCCGACGTCATCATTGAAAATAGCTTTTTCATCCGCACCAACATATTCTAGCTTTTTAGCATGAATATCGTCATAAGTTCTCCTTATACCTGCATATCCCAAGTCTTTCCGAATCACAAGTTGTAAGTCTGTGTTATAATATGCCTCCCATGTCAGACGGTCGTATTCGTCATAGATCTTATAGTATAACGCGGCGCCGAAATCTTCTCTCACTGCATTTTCTCCGTCTAATCCCAAATACCAGATATAAGTCTTGTTTCCCCGCTCATCATAGTTATAAGCAAATCCGGAACAGTGACTCTCTGTACTGATAACGCGCCCTTCCTCCGCGTCATAATAACCTTCCCTAACACATCTGCCATACTCGTCATACTGCTTTTTACAAATGGCATATCCTGTATCATTACGCACCATGATCTTTCCATCCGTATCAAAATATCGTAATTCTGTCAAATTCCCATTCACATATTTCTTTGTAAAAGAAGCATAACCTCCTTCCAAACAACCAATCGGCTGCCCCTCTGTCCCCAGATAGCTTACACATTCTTCATTTCCCAAACTATCATATTTGGAACGTACCTCTGCATATCCGAGATCCTCCCTTATGATTGGCGTTCCCTCCGTGCCAATATATCTGGTAGCCGTCTGATTACCTTTTTCGTCAAATTCATATTCATAACCTGCACAATGATATTCTGTATGTATTACAGGCTTCTCATTGGTTCCATAATAGCTGATAGCCGTTACCTGTCCAAAATCATCATAGCTTTTTTTATAAACGGCATAGCCCGTATCCTTGCGAGGAACCAGCTTGCCCTTTGTATCAAAATAACGGCTTTCTTTCAGTTTTCCATTTTCATACTCATTTTTACAAGAAGCATAACCTCCTTCTTTTTCTGTAGTTGGATCCTCATTGGAGTTAAAATAGCTTTCTTTTATCACATTTCCCTGGCCGTCATACTCATACCAAACATGAGCATACCCCAGATCACTTCTATAAAATAGGCTTCCATCCAAACCCGTATACCGAATGTGTGTCCTGTCTCCTCTTTCATTATAATCATATCTAAAACCTGCACAGTGATATTCTGTACTGATAATGGGGTTTTCTCCAATACCATAATAATCGATAGATATTTCCTGTCCATATTCATCATATCCGTATTGACGTATCGCTACTCCCATATCGCTTCGCAATACCAGTTTTCCATCTATCCCATAAAAACGTTCTTGGATTAAATGACCATCTTCGTATTTCTTTTCAATCGAGGCATATCCGCCCTCCTTATATACGGAAGGAGAATCCTCCGTGCCATAATAACTTACTCTTATCTCGTTACCATAGCGGTCGTATTCCGAGTGTACCTTTGCATAGCCCAACTCTGTATGAATCAATGGATTTCCATCAACGCCAATATAGCTGGTATCCGTCTGATACCCTTTCTCATCATAGCTATAATCCAATCCGGCACTGTAGGTGCTTTTGCTAATTACCGGCTGTTCGTCTGTACCATAATAACGGTAAGAAGTTCTTTGACCATACTCGTCATACTCCTCCTTACTAACCGCATACCCTGTATCGTTCCGAAGCACAAGATTCCCCTGAGCATCATAGTAACGGTTCTCGACCAGCCTGTTGTTCTCGTATACCATATTGCAATATGCAAAGCCTCCTTCTTTCCACAAAGCAGACTTACCGTCAACTCCGCGATAACCTAATTTTGTCTTATTCCCCCAATCGTCATATTCCCAGTATTCCTGAGCATATCCCCGCTCTCTGCTGCACATCTTGTTTCCGTCCAAACCTATAAAGCTGTTGCTTACCTTATTGCCTCTTTCATCATAACTATAATCATATCCGGCACAATGGTTCTCCGAAGAAATCACCAGCTTTGTATCCGTCCCATAATAACGAATCGAGTTACGCTGCCCAAACTCATCATAACCGTATTTACAACCTGCATACCCCAGTTCTTTTGACTGTATAAGTTCTCCCTTTAAATCATAATACCACTCCTCTGCCAGATTTCCGTCTTCATATTTTCTTTCACGGGATGCGTATCCGCCAGATTTCCCTATTGCTGCTTCTCCTCCTACCCCAAAATAACTGACTCTAATCTGATTGCCTAAATCGTCATATTCATATTCTTCATATGCATAACCCAAATCTCTGCGGCACATTGGCTGATTGTCCACACCGATATAGGTACTACGTTCATTATTTCCTTTTTCATTATATCTATAATCAAATCCGGCACATTGATATTTCGTTCCAATAATCAGCTTCTCATCTGTTCCATAGTAACGAATGGAAGTACGCCGATTATATTCATCGTAGCTGTTACGAACCATAGCATATCCTGTATCATTACGCAGTATCAAATTACCATTTTCGTCATAATAACGAGATTCAACCCAGTTCCCCTTTTTATATAAGTTTTCATAAGAAGCAAATCCTCCTTCTTTCTTTATAGCAGGTTGTCCATCCCTATCATAATACTCCACTTTCGACTCTTTTCCATCTTCGTCATAATAAATCTTCACATGGGCATACCCCAAATCTTTCCTAATGATTTTATCGTCTCCTTTAAGCCCCAGATACCAAACATCTGTTCTATTACCTTTCCTGTCATACGCATATTCAAAGCCAGCGCAGTGATGTTCTGTGCTGATCACAGGCTTGTCTTCGGTGTCATAATAACGTTCAGAAATCGCCTGACCGTATTCATCATATTCATACCTGATAATCGCATACCCCTTATCTTTTCGCAGCACTAACTTCTTCTGTGCATCGTAATAGCAGGCTTCTGTCAATTTACCTTTTACAAATTCTTTTTCTTCTGACGCATATCCTCTTTCCTTGTGCACTACTGGCTGTTCTTCTGCGTCAAAATATTCCGCCAATATCTCATTTCCCAATCCATCATATTTCGACTTTATATGCGCATAGCCCAAATCTCTGCGAACCATGGGCTTCCCATCCAGACCAATGAACCAGGTATCCGTTCGATTCCCATTTTCATCAAATTCATATTCATAACCCGCACAATGATATTCTGTACTGATCACCGGTTTGTTATCTGTACCATAATAATATGAAGCCGTCATTTGTCCAAATTCATCATATTTCAATTTTACAGCAGCATACCCTGTATCTTTTCGCAGAATCAGCTTTTTATCCATCCCCAGAAAATTTTTTTCACTGCACTTTCCTGTATCATTATATTCATACTCCAGAATTGCGCATCCTGTATCACTTCGCAAAATCGGCTTTTCTTCTGTGTCAAAATATTCTTCTCTCCGAAGGCGATTGTTATCATAAGTATAAACAATCCTCGCAACTCCTGTTTCTTTGTCCAGAACTGCTGTTAGTTCTCCGTCCCTGTATCCCTGATAATACTTAGCTTGTAAATGTCCGGCCTCAAATTCCTGAAATACTGCCGCGTAACCTGTATCATAGCGATTAACCGGACGTCCCTTTTCATCCTGATACCACATACAAATCAAATTGCCGTCATCCGCATATTCATATTCTATTCTTGCCACTCTGTAATCAGACCGGCCAATCGGTTTTCCACTCTCATCATAATATGCATCACGGGTCACAAAACCTCTCTCGTCATAATAACGTTCACTAATCGCATATCCCTTGTCAGGAAGTAAAACCAACTCATTGGACTCATTATAATAAAGCTTGGTTACCTTCTTCCCCTGATTTTCTTCTGAATGTTGAAAACACACATATGCATATCCCTTTTCTCTATTAACTGTCAGTCCGCCATTCTTATCCCGATACTCCGTACGTATAATTTCGCGGTTAAAACCATAAATATTCCTTTCCTCTGCATAGCCGCCGCTAAGATGACAAGGATTAGATTTCGTATCAAGATATAATTCTGAAATGAGATGCCTTTCCTGATCATAATGCAGCTTTTCTATAGCATACCCTTCCTCATTTGCTACCAAATTAGCGTTCTGATCATAATAACTCTTTTTTACAATTTTATTTCCAAGACTAACTTCATAATGAATAGAAGTATATTTTCTTACGTATTCTAATTCTTCGGCTTCTTCCTCATCCATATTCTTTCTTTGAGTCAGTTTCTTATCCCATTTCTGATTGTATTCTTCGGTTTCTTCTTGTCCGTCCGTCTCTATCGTAATTGAATTCTCATTTTCCCCTGCGCAAGTATCTTTTTCTTCTTCAAAATCATCTTTTTCTTCTTCAAAGGTATCTATCTCTGCAGTAGGTGTTCCAATGGGATCAAGAGAAATAGACAACACTTTTCCAAGTCCTGCTCTCTGTTTTTCAAATTTAATTACTCGGCTGTGATATCGGCTGTCACGAACCGGCTTTTTCCCAATCCCTAAAAACGTCTCCTGTGTCAAGGCCCCGTCCGTATATGTATATTGGTACATATATACTCCGTTTTCGTCACACCACCAGTTTTCTTTGCGGTCTAGCTGCTTACGCTCTATAATGTTGCCGTATGAATCATATTCCATCTTCTCACAGAAAACGCCGTTGAAGCCTTCTGTCCTATTCTTTCCTTCTGAATCGCTAAAATAACAAATACTATGCAGGTTATCGTCATCGTATTGAAATTTAACCGTCATAATCCCTTGCTTATTACAAACAGGTTCTCCGTCTGGATCAAGATAGCTCAATGTAGTCAGCCGCTTATTCTCATCATAAATATAACTTTCCCCATTTACGCCGTTCTGATTATTGACTCCTGGCCTGAGCCTGCGCATCCGTGGAAGCCCATCCGAATAGTAGCTTGTCTCTATCTGCCGTGATGTCATACCGCTCTCTCCCTTTTTTCCATCGGGAACCCGAAGCAGCGTTGAGTTAATAAGCTGGGGCATATCATCAGAGGAATAGAACTCAATTTCCATTAAATCATTTTTCGTTTTCTTTTGTTTTAAAAGCAGTTTTCCATCGTCACCGTAATAGTGCACCTCCTTAGGTGTCCGGAATTTATTTTTCCTGGCCGTAATATAGAACTCCTGTCCATAATCACGAAATCTGCTTTTATCTTTTTCATATTTATAGACCACTCTTGCCGATGGCTGAAAAAAAGACATATTGTATGCTGTTGAATACTCGCTCATGAGCTTCATTTGATGATAAGGCTCCTCATAGGTCACCTCAATACATTTCCGAAAAGAATACTCCTTAATTCTCCAATAACCTGAACGCTCTTTTCTTACGCTATATGAAAGAGGTTCTCCTACCCCGACAGGAATTCCATAAACTTCTGTCACGGAGGAATAATAAGATGTTCTATGCCAATTATATAATGTAAAGATAATAATAAGCACCGCGATACATACGGCCGACTTCCCCCATTTTGAGCCATGGATACAGCCCGTCAATTTTTGCTTTGCTTTACAGATTCCAACGACCATGCTTTGCAGACGCTCGTAACCAGCAATGCAGATAAAGCTCCAAATCATCATCGCCAAAGTGATTACAATGGCAAATTTACTCATGTAATATAATATTCCTTCTCCCTTATATTCCGCAATAGCAGGACCCGCTACGCCGCATGATACTGCTGTAATCATACTTCCCAATAACTCTAAAAATGTCTTGACATTCCCTTGCTCATGTCCATTTTCAATACTACTTTTGAGATTTTTCTTCCATCTGCCGACGGTTTTTCCTCGCAAAAACTTTTGACTCTTTTCTAAAATAACTGTTCTTAAAGAGTTCTTTGACTTTCCCTGCGTTTTTCTCAGCTTACTCAAAAATGTCTGAATCTTTCTCATTATTACGCTTCTCCCCTCTCTTTCAATCATTGTTCATGAAACAAAAAAAGTAAGCTAATAAAGCAGTCGATGACTGCTCTATTACCTTACTATTGATCAACTATATTTATTATAACACATTTCGACATATTCAGTCAATAAATTTTCTGAATATTAATCCATTTTTCATAAATTAACAATCTTTTATTAAACTTTATTATTATAAATACATCTTTAACTTATAAAATGTCACCCTCCTGTCACATTCACCTGTTACGATACAAGCATATACAATATACTACCTTGTAAAAATTTCAAAAAAAGAAAGGATATGACATAACATGGAAATACTTCGCTGCACCAACCTCACCAAGACCTACGGCCAAGGCTCTGGCATCATCACAGCCCTTGACCACGTAAGTCTCACCCTTGACCGAGGCAGCTTTACTGCCGTAGTAGGCGCCTCCGGTTCAGGGAAATCCACACTCCTGCACATGTTAGGAGGCGTAGACCGTCCCACAAAAGGCAATATCTATATAGAAGACACTGATATTTCCACCCTAACCTTAGAGCAGCTTGCCATCTTCCGGCGCAGAAAGGTAGGGCTTGTCTATCAGTTCTACAACCTGATACCCACCTTAAATGTACGTAAAAATATTCTTCTCCCCATCCTGCTGGACGGCGAGAAACCAGATGAGGCACGATTTGAAAAGCTCGTCAATACCTTGGGACTTTCTGACCGGCTCACCCACTATCCCAGAGAGCTTTCCGGAGGCCAGCAGCAGCGGGTCGCTATTGCAAGAAGCCTCATTTATCAGCCTGCACTCCTACTGGCAGACGAACCTACCGGCAACTTAGACCGGAAGAATTCCAACGAAACACTAGAGCTTTTACAACTGTCCAACCAACAATATAAACAGACGGTGCTCTTAATCACCCATGATGAAAAAATTGCACTGAAGGCAGACCGGATTATCACTCTTGAGGACGGGAAAATCGTATCAGACGAGGTGACAAAATAATGAAAATATTACGTGAATATGTATGGGACACACTCCGGCAGAACAAACGCTCCGGCGTAATCATTATGATTGCACTGTTTCTCATGACAAGCCTGATGTCCTGCTTCTGCGGGTTGGTCTATACCATGTGGACCGATGCCGTGGTTCTGGAAAAATGGCATAACGGTGACTGGCATGGAGAGCTTTTTGATGATACACCTGGCAAAGCATTAGAACAGATTGAGAATTATGCATCTGTGTCTGCCGTCTTAATAAAAGGCCCCTGGGAGATTGCTAAGCTTCCTGACACAACTGATATTCAAACTGGCAATGCAGCTCCCGCTACTATGAAAAATGCAAAACGCAGATTCTACCTCATTTCCAGAGGCGCAAATGAAGAATACTGGAACTCCATGCCCGAAAAGTACAGCATCACAGAAGGCCGGATTCCCTTCTCCGAAAGGGAAATTGTTCTTTCAAAGCAATATTTTGAAGACCACCCTGAAGCTCAGGTAGGAGACACGCTGACCCTTCCTATCGGACGACGCACATACAACGGACAGCCCTGTATGGATACCGACATTTTCCATGAAGGAGAAAGTTTTCAGGAAACAGGCACAAAGACTTACACCATCGTGGGCGTCATGGATGCGACCACATCCTCCGCCGTGCCTGCGTATACCGGAATGACCGGTCTTGATGAGGCTTCCATACAAGCTGACGACCTGATTACCGTCTACCTGCGTTTTAAGCCAATGCGCAGTACTTACCGAGAGCTTCCTGCCCTGGCAAAAGCTATTGGCTATGAACCGGATGAATACGGAGAATACACTCTCCGGTACAATACCGGACTACTTTCCACCTACGGCATCTTTGCCCCAACAGCGAAAGGACTTCCCATCCATCTGAGCAGCCTTACCGTACCGCTAATGTTTTTGGTGTTTACAGCATTTCTGGTGGGTGTGTTCGTGTTAGTAATTCATAATGCCTTTGTTATGTCTGTCAACGAAAAACTAATACAGCTTGGAACCCTGGCCGGAGTGGGAGCTACCCCGAAGCAGATTAAGAAAACCGTCCAGTACGAAGCGCTGCTTCTGGCCGCCATCCCCCTTCCCCTCGGTATCCTGGCAGGCTGGTTTCTGAATTTTAAGCTGTTCCAGTTAATCAACGCCTCAAACGACCTGGGACGGGAGGCGCCGGATATCGTCGTCACCTTCGGACTGCCCGCCATCCTGCCCGCCGTCCTGCTTTCCCTGCTGACCGCATGGCTTTCCGCCAGGATTCCGGCCAAAAAGGCCGCGAAAATGCTGCCGATTGAAATCCTGAAGCAAGAAGGTTCTTTGGACAAGAGGAGAAAAAAACGAAAAAAAGAACGGAAACTGTTTCATTTTCCTGGTATCACCGGAGAGTTAGCCGCCAACGCCGTTTCAGCCAGAAGCCGTTCCTACCGGATGGCTACTATTTCCCTGTGTATGTCCTTCCTGCTGCTTACAATATTTCAGTATATAATCACAATACAGGATGCAAATGATAACATTTTCCGGACAGACCCGTCTGAAACCGGACATATTTTCCTCTCCATCAGCGACGGACGGACGCCGGATATGGAGGCGCTGCAGCAGTTGAAAACAGTTTCAGGAGTCACAAAGTCCTTAATCAATAATTCCCTGCCCTGCGCAGTCTGGATTGACCAGACAGGGGTTGCCGAGGATATCAACGCCTATCTTGGTGGGATGGAACAGATTATTGCAAAGAAAAAATATTCTCCCATTGAACGGGACGGGAAGTACAGAATTCAATCCGTTATCTTTGGGCTTGAGAAGGACAGTTTCCAGGATTACTGCGAAAAGCTTGGAATCTCACCGCAGCCTTATTTTGACGACCCAACTAAAGCGCTGGTTTACAATTACACCAAGGATCCTGAAAACAGTACCCGCAGGAACGTGCTTTACAGAGAGCTTCTGGACATTTATGAAGGGCAGAAGATGACATTTACAGAGAAAAATGCCGATGAAATTGAAGGGGATTTTGAATTCATTCTTACCGCCGAAAAACTGGTGGATGAACTTCCCATGGAAACTCTGGGACTTTCTAACTTTACCCTGGCTATGGTCATGCCAATGGATCACGTCCTGAAATTAGGGGAATCCTGCTGTGAGAGGAGACAAAATTCCAGCCACGTAATCAATGGCATTTTCTGGACGGACAGCTCTGCCGCAACGCCTGACTACCAGGCAATTCAGGAGACCAACAGACGGATGGACGAAGCCCTCTCAAGTTATTACGCAAGCGGCGATTATCTCTTATCTGACCTTGCCGAAAAGGAGGAGATTACCCAAAGCGCACAGAACGTCATTAATTTAGTCATTACATTTCTGACGGGGTTCCTGGCTGTTATTGGGCTGTCTAATGTGTGGGCGAGCATTTCCGGCAACCTAAGGCAGAGACGGCAGGAATTCGCCATGCTGAAATCTGTTGGGCTGTCTCCCCGTCAGCTATGGGTGCTGCTGCTTTTGGAGGGACTGACTCTGGGGCTTAAGCCGCTTCTCTACTCCCTTCCGGTACAGATTGCCGTGCTAACAGCAATGCTTACACTCTCGGAAATCTCTCTGCCGGAATACCTGCCCTTTGCGCCTTACGGCATTTTAATAGGGTATACCTGCCTGATTCTTCTGGCAATCGTCGGCGCTTACGCAGTCGGAGGGAGGCGGCTTATACGGGAAAATATTATTGCAATGATAAAGGATGATACTTTGTAGGAAAATAAGAGTCACGGCACTTCTCATAACTGCCGTGACTCATCTCTGTACTATTTTCTAACCTATCGAAATTCTAAGCGAAGCCGTATATTCTGATTCAGACTCCTTTTCCAAAAGAATAACTTGTAAATCATAAACCTTTCCACAGAGCATTACCTTTTTCTCTGAAAAATCCCGAATACGCTTTACTTCATTTTTATATGGACCAAGGCTGTTTTTAAGCTTTATTTCTAATGTCCTTGAAACCGTGCCGGATTCTTTCTGATGCAAATCCTCCAACATATCCGCTGCTGCAATAAATTTTTCCTTTTCAAATCTTTTTGTAATAATCCCAATATTCTCTTGCTCAGAAAATCCGACGTCTTTGTAGTATATTATAAACCCATCTTTATGTAACATTTCCGCATGAATCTGTTCGACAAAATCCCGCACCTCTTTTATCGCGGTCAGCAGAGCATTATCCTTTAACAAATTATCACTAAATGCAGAAATATTACTTTTTACATCAAATATAAATGTAGCAATCTTCTTCTCACTCTCATCAACAACACACGCCAGAATATCAGCCGTTTTACATCCTTTCTTTGAAATTACCGGATTCCTGTATTCATGAGCAAATATGCCATACTGATGGGAATATAAATCATAAACCAAATCTACCCGTTCACTATTAGCGCTGTCTCCGTGTGTTTCCTCAAACGGGATAATGACAGCTTTATCAATTTTGTATATAATATTTTTCTTATAAGGTTTGCTTTCGTCATATGGTTGAGTGTTAAGATTAATCATCCTGTAAGAGTTCTCCTATTTCTAACGCCTCCTGATACAAATGCATGGTAGATTCTGTAAATAAGTCAAATTGAAAACCTGTCTGGCTGTCTCCGGCTATTTCTTTGACAACACTTTTCCCGTTTGGCAAATTGATAAATTCATATACAAATAATTGTTCGGGAGACACTAAATCTTCTTTTTCCAAACCCAATTTTTGTATCATGTCATCCTTTTTATGTTCTTTCACATAATTCGATAAAATATACAGATTATTCACTTTCGATGCAAACGTATCGCTATGGGTACTCAGAATTAATTTAATGCCTTTGTTATTCAGCCGATTTAAGAATCTTACCAGTTCCAACTGCTTTTTCGGATGCAGGCTGGCTTCGATTTCATCGATGATAAACCCATCATAAACATCTTTACTTGTTAGAGCCAGCACAAAAGGGGCAATCTCATTAACCATGGACGAAGCCATATACATAGGTACACTTACATGGTCTGTATTTGAATCGTATGAAAAACCAGTGTGATTATTTGTATCAATATGCCCTTCAATTAATTTTTCTTCAAAAAAATCAATCTCTGTCTTATACTTTTTCATCCTACTCTGATTCTCTGAATAGGTTTGCAAAAACCTCAAAAACTGGTAAGCTGGCTGAGTCAAATTACTTTGATTGCTTTTTGGTACTATTTCCTCCTCTGATTTCACTTGATAAAGCATTATCTCATCCACTCTGTTGGCAAAAAAATCACGGTATAACAGCATGAGTCCTGTCCGTGAAGCAGGCAAAAATAAACTATGACGCCGTAAAATACTGTGCAATGCCAATAATTGTCTCTTGTTTTCAGCAGAAGACGCAAAAAGAGATATCACTTCACCATCCACTTGCTTTAAGCTATACTTCATCAGGATATTATTTGGAATTGCATCTAAATATTTTAATAATCTCTTTTTATTAATTAAAGAATCTATGGAATCCTTCTTTCCCATCTTATCTTTTTTATTAAGTTGAATAACCTCATACACTTCTCCCATATCTAATAATATCTCAATATACAATTTTTTAATAGGAACATTTCTTCCGAATATCTCTCTTACAATCTCCTCCTTCTTTTCGTCCAACTTTGTATTGAGATATTCCACAAACTGCAAAATATTGTCCTGCGAAATAATGTAGCTTCTAGCATTAGAATTCTGATTTTCTCCATGCTTCAAAATCTTAAGTATTTCCTCATCAACCAACTCCGTAAGTCTTTCGTTCACTCCCTGTATCAACTGCATCAAATACGTCTTTCCACTGTTATTCGGTCCAACAAAAAGCGTATAGCTATTAATACAGATTTTGGCATGTTCAATTTTTGCAAAATTTTCTACCCCTAAAAAAATTAGCATGATTCTTCTCCTATTTTATCAATAACGACTATCCCTATTATATCGCAGAACTCTCAAATAATTCAACTACCGAATACTCTTTTACACATTTTACAGGCAGACCCTCAGCACGGCATCACAATATACTCCACAATCCCGCCCTTCTCAATCCTCCTGTAAGCCGCCGCCGGCACGCTTACACAAATCACCACCGATACCGCCATCATCCCCAGCACCGGCAGCACCGGCACCATAAAATCAGCTCCCATATAATTCATGGACTGATAGATTCCATAGGTCACAGCAGTTCCCCCAACTGCTGTGACTGTCCATGCCCCCAGGGCATACAAAAGTCCCTCCAGCAAAAGCATCTTTCTAACCTGCCGCCCAGTCATTCCAATACTCTCTAGTATCGCAATCTCTACCCTCTTGTTCTGAATATTCCCGATAAATGTATTGACATAATTCATAACCCCGATAAAAGCAAGAATCAACGCAACTCCTATTCCCACCTCCATCATATTCCCCTGAGCCTTTTTAACCTCATTCATCATCTCGATTTTAGAACCATAGGAGTAATCTCTCCTGTAAGGGCTATCGTCCATCACAGCCAAAATAGAAGCCTCCGTATCTTCATGAGCCTTTGAAGGCCGATATCCGCCGGTTTGTACCATACGCCTCCAGATCCCCTCATTTTTCTTATCCTCCTCATACCGAAGCCCTATTTTAAATATCAAAGGTTCTTCCACGAATTCCTCCACCACCTGCCTGCTGACAATAATCGTGGGCGGATAGCCCAGCAGCGCCGTATAATCATTTCCGTCAATCAGTCCGGCGATTTCAAAGGTCAGCGCATTTTCCCGATTCCCATACTCCGTACAGGTAACCCTCTTGCCCTTTACATCATCATTTTCCAAATCCAGACTATTCCGATATAACAGACAAGTCTTTCCCCTTAAGAAATCTTCTTCATCCACAGTCTGACCAGCCAGTTCGTTCAACGCTTCAAAATCCTCTTTACCGATTCCAACCAGGGACGAGCCGAAATTCTCCGGAAAATCTTTATATTCCTGCAAATCCTCCTCATAGGGAATGGTCATCCACATCTCATAAAACTTACGCATCCACTGATCTGCAAAATCCGCCTCCCAGGGTACGGCAATCTCCGTATAAACCAAAGGGTCAATCTCCCTAATACCTTCGATTTCCTTAAGCTTCTCCATTACCTTCCCGTCAAAAATCTGAACCCTCTCCTCCTGCTTCTCCTTCGTAATGGTATCATTTTTCATCACCAGGTCAAAGTCCCTGAAATTCGGATTATACTCCCTTGCCCCCTGAGAGACGAGAAGTGTGACCATACACAGGAACACAGACATGCCTGCTGCCAGAGACAGCATGACAATCCCTGCCTTTTTCTTATCCTTTGCAATGGACTCCTTCGCCATACGCCAAATCCTGTCGTTTGAGCTGGCGCGCCGGAAACTACCCCTCCTTCTTTCCGGCTCTGTACCGCCGCGTCCGAAAAGCTTTTCCAACAAACTTTGCTTGACTGCACGCACCCCTTGGCTTCCGCAGGGGCGATAACCCAACGCCTCCATAGGCGAACACACCACCGCCATTTTCCCAGGCTTCCTGCCTGCGGCAAAAACGGTAATCCCTGTGAATAAAACCGTCAGCACAAGAATCATCGGATGAAACGTTACCTGAATATCCCCACCCTTCCCCATACCAATGCCTAACGCCTTTACCACAGACGGAACAACCAAAAATGACACGCCGCTTCCAAGCACGATTCCGCCCAAAATTCCGATTCCGCCAATCAAAAGCATTTGCCGACGCACAAGATAACGAAGCTGCCGTCCGGTCATCCCAATGGTTTGCAGCAAGCCATAATATCGGATATTTCCCGCCACAGTCAGATACATAATATTATAAATCAAAAGGTATGCGCACAGACAGGTCACAAGCACAAGTCCTGCAATACCCAAAAGAATCTGTACAGAGAAGGCAGAGTCCACAGTAAAAAATAATCTCTGCTGTTTTCTCAAATTCATGGCTTCTATAAACTCCTCCTGCATCCTCTGTGTAATCAGCCTTTGCCTAAACTGCACACAGATACGCCCGGAAGCAACATCCGCCGGCTCAAATCCAGTCTGCCGATAGAATTTCTCTGACACAAAGAACACACTCTTATCTCCATATCCGTCCCAAATTCCGCTGATACGGAAGGTCGTCTCCTGCTTTACATCTCCTGCCCCGTATACTGCCGTAAATTCGTCGCCTGTTTTCAGCCCCTTAAAGCCGCATTTTTCCAGAGCATACTCCGTGACCATGACTTCATTTTCTTCCACAGGATAGCGCCCCTTCACCCACTTACGCGCCGGAGTCATAATCTCATTCCACCAGACTTCATCCGCCCACATAAGCACCACATTGGGCGTACCGTCAAATTCTGTCTCTGCGACATACCCTGACATGGCGCTTACTCCTGCCCTAAGGATATTAGGATTCTCCTCACAGCTTTTCTTCTGCTCATCTGAGACGCCGTACATAATCGCGTCAAATTCGCCTCCACTCATACGGATGTTTTGAAGTCTCTGCATTTGAAAATAAGTGACGCCCACCGTGAACACACAGAAAATCATGAAGGCGGACAACAGCGCCGCCAGAATCAAAGTAAAACTCCGACGTTTATGACTCTTAAGCGTTCTTACCGCCATACGGGAAATGATCTGCCTATTATGATTCCTAAGCATAAAAATCACTTCCTTTCCGAATCCTTCCGTCCTCGATACATACAATCCGGTCCGCCATCTGGGCAATATCCTGGTCGTGGGTAATCAGAATGATGGTCTGCTGAAACTGCTTTGCCACAACCTTCAAAAGCCCCATCACATCATGACCGGAGGCCGTGTCCAGATTGCCGGTGGGCTCGTCGGCAAGGATTATCGCAGGCTTAGACGCAATCGCCCGCGCAATGGCCGCCCTCTGCTGCTGGCCTCCCGACAGATTCCCCGGAAACGCCTCCCGTTTTTCTGTAAGCTTCAGCACGTCAAGGATTTCTTCCACGAAAATATGATCAACCACTTTTCCATCCAACTCGGTGGGCAGCACAATATTTTCATATACATTTAAATCCGGCACAAGATTATAATTCTGAAAAATGAAGCCTACTTTCCGCCGTCTGAAAACGGCAAGCTCCTCCTTCGTAAGACCAAAAAGGCTTCTCCCTGCCACAAAAATCTCTCCCTCGGTGGGCACATCTAATCCTCCCACCATATGGAGAAGCGTACTCTTTCCGCTTCCGGATTTTCCGATAATAGCCACGAACTCCTGCTCCTTTACCCGAAAGTCCACACCGTCTAACGCCTTTACCACATTGCCGCCTAATTTGTAATATTTCTTCAATCCTCTAGTCTCAACAATCCATGGTTCCATCTCTTACACCTCTTTTTCTTCTTGATAAAATCAGCATATCAGACGAATATCACAAAGCTGTCACAATACACAATTATCACAAAAGTGTGATTTTATGAATTGGGAAGATAGAGATTAAATTCTGCGCCTTCCCCTTCCTGGGACCGGACTTCAATGTACCCGTCCTGAAGCGTAAGAAGCTTTCTGGTAAGATACAGCCCAATCCCTATACCGTTCTGGTCATGTACCTCCGGCTCTCTGTAAAAACGGGAAAATATCTCTGCCTGCCTCTGTGGCATAATTCCCTTTCCAGTATCCCTCACACTGATTTTCGTAAATACCTCCTGACATTTCACCTGAATATGGACGCGCCCTCCAGGCTTCGTATATTTCACAGCATTATCCAGCACGTTAAATATGGCCTCCTCTGTCCATTTCTTATCATGCTTTACCTCAATATCCTCCTGGCAGTCCACCGACATCTGAATCTGCTTCTTCGCTGCCGCGGGTACGACCTCCTCAACCGCTTTGGCTATGGTTTCATATAGCCTTTCCCGCTGCTTACGGATGTGGATGATTCCCGCCTCCAGCCGTGACATTTTGACCATACTCTGCAAAAGGAACTCAAGCTTCTCCATCTGCCCCTCCATATGGGCCAGAAAGTCTCTGCCTTTCTCTGAAAGCTCTTCCTCCTGAAAAAATTCAAGATACAGCCGCATATTGGCAATGGGCGTCCTGGTCTGATGGGAAATGTCTGAGATTAACTCCTTCATCATTTGCTTTTCCTTTACGCCCGCCTCCTCCTTCTTTGTCCAGATGTGGTTTACCCGCCACAATTTTTCGCTGCATCTTCCCCAGAGCGTATCCTTCTCGCTTTCCCCACTTTCCTGAAATCCTTTACCGGAAATGATATCGTCAAGTCCGCGCTCTACCTGTTCCGTGAAGCGTAAGACCTCTTTTTTTAGCTTACAGACTCTCCACAGGGATACAAAAGCTGCCCCTATGGCAATTATCACCATACCTGTACCTAACCAATCCATTGATACCCCATCCCGTATACATTTGAAATATATTTGTGCTGCTCATCCTCAAGCTTGCCTCTTAAACGATTGACATTGACCGCCAGTGCATGCTTGTCTACGAACTGGCCGCCAGTGTCCCACAGACGCTCTAAGAGAATATTGTAGGTAAGAAGCTGCCCCTGATTCCGAATAAATTCCCGAAGAAGCCGCAGTTCGGTGGGCGTAACGCTGCATTTTTTCCCATTTATGGATACCTTGGCATTATTTAAATCTATTTTAAGGTAACCATCGTCAAAATCAGCATGACCTATGGAATCGGCTTTGGGAGTCCGCTTTAAAATGACCTCTATTTTTCTTAATAATATTTTCATGGAAAATGGTTTTGTCACATAGTCCTCTGCCCCCAGGTCATAACCGGAAAGCACGTCCTCCTCCATGTCACGGGCTGTCAGGAATAGTACCGGTACGTCCTTTTGGGATTTCATCCATCGGCATAATTCAAAGCCTTCCCCGTCTGGAAGATTGATATCCATTAAGACTAAATGAGGGGCTTCTTTTACATAGATTTTTTTCGCCTGGCTGATGGAAAATACTGAAGCCACTGAATATTTTTGCTTTTCCAGGGCGTAACTAAGAGATGCGTTTAAGTCTCTATCGTCCTCAACGATTAATATTTTCTGCATAATTTTATTCACTTTCTGTTTTACCAATTTATTAAGCGGACAGCCACCAAAATATTAGTCACTGTCCGCTTTTTCATTGCATATTCAAAATATCCTCGACAGATAAATCTGGCTGTTCATACTTTTCTTGCGTATAATCTCCTGTTCCGCCATTATCATATTCTTCAAGATACCTCGCCATACCAATCGGTCCTAATGCTTTTATCAATGCCTCAGTTCCGACACGTCTGATTTCACTGTTTTTCGCCAATCTTATCCTTCCTAAAACACCAACCATTTATATTTTTCATCCGTCTAAATTATAACATGAATAATGCTTAAAGTCATCAGCCATTTAAACTGCTGTTCCGAATATCACTTTATCCCCCTCACACATGTCCATCTACCGTATTTTCCGCACATATCTGCGATAAAACTTCTTTAAAGAAGGCTATTACACCATCATCAACAGAAGAACTGACATCTTTTAAATCGAGATTGTAGTAATACTCCCCTTCCGAAATATCAATAGATAATGAATCAAGAGGAAATCCCTCTACACGTTTAGGGTGTGGAACCGCCGATAGTATAAATGGCTCTGTGGCGATAGATTTATCCATACTTGAGTAGGAATGATTTTCATCCAATACGAAATATATGGCATTCCAGTATTGACCAGTTATCTTTCCACCATACCGCCTGGCTAAAGACGAATAATATTCAATCATTTCATCATCTGACAACTCCCTGCCATTTACTCTCCTTACATAAATACCTGGTTGTTCTTCATCCTCCAACTCATCAAAGTAAAGCCCACTGTCACAAGAAAATACCGGCATTTTAAATGCTTCATAGTATGCCTTCGCTTTGATTTCAGCATTTTCCAGCGGCGTTTTACCACATTCCTTAACCTTAGGAATTTCACCTTCTATATCATCTAAGCCAATAATGTCTATTCCAAGAAGCTCTACGGCATTGCGCATAGCCTGTAATTTCGCTTTATTGGTTGTTCCATATAAAATTTTCATATGATTTCCTACCATATATTATTTTTTAGTTGTTCCTAATATTGCAACAGACATCTACATATGCTATAATGCCTGTAGGCAAAAAGATAACAGTATCCAAGTGATACAAGTCGAAAACCCCAGAGTCGCAACCTGTGGGGTTTTCTTCCTGTTTTATGTAGTCAGGCATCTACAGGCTAGTTACCGGCTAATCGCCGCCGTCTAACCATTTGATGATGTAGTGGCAAGCTACACCAGCCATAACGGCGACATAAAAAGATAACAATAATTCCAAGTGATACACCCCCTTTCTGTTACCAGATTGGGGCGGTAACACCTTTATTATATCATAAGAATGCCTCACGAGAAATACCACTTTATCCGAAACCCTGCATGTCCATCCGCCGTATTTTCCGCGCATATCTGTCCATTCTGCTGCTCTAACACCGCCTTCGCAAGCGCCAGCCCGATTCCCGCATTGTCCTTTGCCGCGCCTTCCCCTCGATAAAAACGTTCAAATATATGGGGAAGCTCTTTTGCATGAAACCCGCTTCCCCCATCTTCAATCTGCAACTCTGTGTAGATTGGATTTTGGCTGTATGAAGCTACAATCCTGCCTCCATCCGGCGTATGCTCGACACAGTTCTTCAAGATATTCAGCACCGCCTCCTCCGTCCACTGTCGGTCCCCATATATGAAGCATTCTCCCTTGCTTTCTTCTGCAACAAATGAAATCCCTCGCTCTGTCATGATTTCCCTGAGCAGTTCTGAGACCGCTTCCAAAAGCTCTGGCACCTCAACCCTCTCCACATGAAATACAACGCCGTGGGAATCCAGCTTTGCCAGTGCCAAAAGCCCTGTCACCAGATTTTTCAGCCGTTCAATCTGATTGGATAACCGGCTGTAATATTCTTCTGTCTCAATAGTCTGATATTCCTCCAAAAGCTCTGTCATCAATGACATAGAAGTCAGAGGCGTCTTTAATTGATGAGCAATGTCCGCAATCCGTTCTGCCAGAACCTCGTGGTTCTTTACTGCCGCTTCCTTGGCGCTCTGTAATTCTGTCACGGTTTTATACATCTCATCCTCAAGATGGGAAAAATCATCCTCGCGGCGGCGCAGCATGGCGCCTTCTCCCGAATTCACAGCCCTGAGATATTCTGTCAACTCCCGAATCCGTTTCTTCGTCTGCAAATCCTCCCTGTATCGTACTCTGAAAGTACACAAGCCAGCCAGTTGAAACAGCAAGACACTGATGCCGGCAGTAAAAGGAAGATATGCGCCCCAGTTTCTCATAGGGCGATAACCATAGGCCGCCAAATATTTACTTCCTTCCGTATTCATTTCCAAAGAAAATGACTGAAAAGCATAACTATTCTTCAATCCCTCCGCCAGTGAATCCGAACGGAGGACAGCGCCTGTAATATCCGCCATGGTCTGATATTCATGGCAGCTTAAGACAGCCGCCAGAAAAACTCCGGCGGCCAGTCCCAGAAGTAGCCAAAACACAAAATGTCTTGCCGCTTTTCTTCCTGTGTTCATTCCTTTTCCTCCATGCGGTAGCCGATTCCTCTTACCGTCACAATACATGAGGTATGGTGTAATTTCTCCCGCAGACGTTTCATGGCCACCGTCAATGTATTATCATTCACGAAATTCCTGTCTGCATCCCACAGCCTGTCAAGCATCCGGCTTCGGGGCAGGATACACCCCTTATTCTCCATCAGCATTAGAAGAAGCCGGTACTCAAGGCCAGTAAGCGTGACCGCCCCCTCCTCAACAGATACCTGCATTCTTTCCTTATCCAACCGGATATTGCCGCAGACAAGCACATGGGAAGCCGACATGTTTTCAGAGGCCATGTCTGCATTTCCCCCAAAAACTCTCCTTAAAACTGCCTGTATCCTGGATTCCAGCACAGCAATGTGAAACGGCTTCGTGATATAATCATCTGCTCCCATATCCAGCCCGCGGGTAATATCATCTACATCGTCCCTCACCGTCAGAAAAATGACCGGCGTATTGCATCTTCCCTTCACCCACCTGCAGAAATCATAGCCGCTTCCGTCCGGCAGATTTAAATCCAAAAGAACCAGGTGAAATTCTGCCGAAAACTGACCTTTCCCTTCCCCCATGCAGGAACAGCAGACCACCTCATAGCCTTTTGGGGTTAAGGCCGAACGGATACCAAAGGAAATCGTCTCGTCATCCTCTACCAATAATATTTTCATTCTACATCTCTCCCTTCGGCCATCCGCCGGCTCTAATAAAATCCAAATACAGCTTAAAGCCTAAGGACAGCGACTCCGTATCCTTTTAACCCCATCTTTCCAACTACTTTGGCCTCAGAAACTATATCCGTCATTTCTTTCTTAAGAACAATGGTCTGCTCATTTGCCGAATAATTCAGGACAAATAGATACTTCTTTTCATCCTTTTCTCTTACGCACAATTCACACTCAGCCGGAAGCTCTATCTGGTCATGATAAGGGCTTAAAATCCCCGTATACTGAAGCATAGCCGCCACGGCTTCCCTCGTAAATGTCCCGCCGAAATGAAGCACCCTTCCCTTTCCTACCGTCCGTTCTGTAAGCGCCGGCTTTCCTTCATAATAGTTGGAGGCATATCGTGCAAGCACCTTCACATCCTCATCTACATTTTCCAGGATATCGTTAAATATTCCCGTATCCAGCTTAGACCCTTTCCAGTCCATGCACACCGTTCCATCCACAGCCCCTACAAAGGTAAATTCCTCTACCACCGTTCCTGTAAGCTCTGAAAGCAGTCCTGGCATGGGCTCCATCACACACCGTCCATGGGTTTCCTTCTGTCCGGTACGCGCGCCGACGATTAGACAGCCTCCCTTCTCCACATACATTTTCAAAAGAGCCGCCCTTCTCTTTGTCAAAATCAGCCCGTGAGGATAGAACAAGACCGGATATTTCTTCAATTCCTCGTACTCAGTGTCATCCGACAAGGCTACATAGTCCATCGGCGTGTGATTCAACTGAGACGCAGCAAATATCTCCTTCTTGCTGGCCTTCTCCAGCCGACTGTGCCATACATCCACATCCGCATCCCAGAGATTATCGTAATCCTCCAGAACACCAAAGCTTGCCAGATATCCGGCGCCTGCCAGGTCCTTCATCCTTTGGACTGTCTGGTTAAGCCCTACAATCTCCCGAAGCTTCCGATTGTCCCGATTGTCATAGTCCAGAATCCCGTGCCAGTAAATCTCCGTTCCTATCGTACAGGTACGCCAGCGGAAGAAGCTGACAAAATCCGCCCCGTGGGCAATACTCTGCATGGCCCAGAGCGTCACCTGCCCTGGCTTCGGCGCAGGAGCCTCCATTCGGGTATTCCATCCATTTGCCCCTGACTGCTGCTCCATAATCCCGAAATGGGGACAGACAGAGCGCACCCTTGACAGATGGTTACTCCACTTCCGGTCGTTCAGCCCCTTGCTGTGTATGGGGTCTTCCTCAAGGCAATAGGCAAAGTTTGGATAAGAATCATAGGTATACACATCTAACGCCTCATCCATCATCCTGTGATTGTCAAGGTGGTTAAACATACCGTTTGTGGTGATAAAATCTCCTGGCTTAGCATACCTCCTGATAATGTCACTCTGCATCCTGCAAAAAGAAATAGCGCTCTCAGAAACAAACCTGTAATACTCAAGGGTCAGATGGGGATTGGAGGAATCGTGAATCGTCGTGCGGGGAACATAGACCTCATCCCATTCCGTATATTCCTGATTCCAGAAGACCATTCCAAGCTCTTGGTTCAACTTCTCAAGAGTCCCGTATTTTTTCTTCAAATATTCTCGAAACGCCACGATGTCGCTCTCTGAATAGAAAACATCCACCTCGCAGTTAATCTCATTGTCAATCTGCCAGCCGATCACGCTTGGATGGGATGCGTAATGCCCTGCAAATTTCTCCACAATCCGGGCGCTTAACTTCTGGTATACCGGTGAATTGTAATTATAGTGCCTGCGCATACCATGGCGGTATTTGACCCCGTCCATCCGGCAGTTAAGCACCTCCGGATACTTCTCGGTCAGCCATGCCGGAGGGGTTGCAGTCGGAGTTCCGAAGATGACCTTCATTCCGGCCTTACATGCCACCTCCAAAAAACTGTCGAAGAATTCATAGGTGAATTCTCCTTCCCTTGGCTCTACCTTACTCCACGCAAATTCACCGATTCGGATCGTCCTGATGCCGGCGGCCTTCATCCGTTCAAGGTCATCCGCCCACAAACTTTTATCCCAGTGTTCCGGGTAATAGCAGGTGCCTAGTGAAATAGTGCTCCATTGGAAATTCTGTGGTTTTCTCATTGTCTTTGTTCCTCCCTTTCTGTGTAAATCACACCTTACTGGACGAAGTCCACCAGCCCGAAGGGCATGTATTACGGTGTGCCCTTGGGGTATACAAAGATGTTACCTATAATATACTCAATTTTCCACGGTTTGTACAGCAAAATGCCGAAACACAAATCATCAAATTCACATAAAACGTCTCCTTCACATCATCACAAAAATAAATGCATAAAATACAAAAAAATGAATAAAATGCTTCTTATCCATTTCCTATCTTATGTCGATATTAATTCGGAGTATTGATTATGTGTCAAATGCAATATGAGATTGTGGAAATGAAAGGAGAAAATACTACATGGCAGCACACATTAAAAACCTGAAAATCAGCCTGAAACTCTATATTCTCGTTGGAGTTGCCCTAATTGGCATGCTCATTATCGGAGGGATCTCTTTTTTCTTAATGGGCAGATTAAACAGCAAGACCGACAATATCTCGACAGGATGGCTTCCGCGCATAGACACGGCACGGGATATGACTGGGACGCTCTCCAATATTCGTCTTAATGAATTACGGTATCTTACAGCCCTTTCCGACAAAGTAACCGAAACAAGCCTTCAATATATAGAAAAAGAAAAGGGCGAAATGGACGCACTTTTTGCAAAATATAAAGAATTAATCACCACAGAAGATAGGGCATTATACGATAGCGCCTATGATTTCTGGACTCAATACAGCCAGGCCGACGACCAACTGATCTCACTGGCAAAACAGGGCGACATAGACGGCGCCCGTGGGATCTTAGAAGGAGAATGTGTAGATCTCTACATATCCCTGAACGGAGCTTTTGATGAGATTATCAACCAAACGGAAGAAGGAAGCCAGAAAGAAACCGCCTCAAGCGAAAATCTTTACCGAGACGCAACAATCCTCCAAATAGGCGTTATGGTTATCATATTCATAATCGGCACCTACTTCTCAGTTATAATTATACGAGGAATCAAATTACCAATCTTTGAGATTGAAAACGCCGCATCCAGGATGGCACAGGGAGATTTGGACGTGGAGATATCCTATACCTCTAAGGATGAGTTGGGAGTTCTCTCCAAACAGATGCGCGAACTAATCCGCAAGCTTCAGGTCATCATTGATGATGAAAATAAATTTCTTGCACGTATGGCAAACGGTGATTTTACCGTAGATTCTATCTGTGAGGATGAATACATCGGAGGCTTCCACCCTCTTCTGGTTTCCTTCCGTGCAATCGCTGATAAGCTCAACCACACCATCCTGCAGATCAGCCAGAGTTCCGCTCAGGTGGCAAGCGGCTCCAACCAGGTGTCAGGCGGGGCGCAGGCTCTTTCCCAGGGCGCTACCGAACAGGCAAGCTCTGTCGAGGAGCTCTCTGCCTCCATTAACGAGATTTCGATGAAGGTACAGCAGAATGCCGAATATGCCCACCAGGCTAATGATATGGCAGGCACTGTAGGAAACGAGATGCAGAAAAGCAACCAGAAGATGCAGGAAATGATCCAGGCTATGAATAATATCAGCGCCTGCTCAGACGAGATTAGCAAGATTATCAAAACCATTGAAGATATCGCTTTCCAAACTAATATTCTTGCGCTGAACGCCGCTGTAGAAGCAGCGCGGGCCGGAAGTGCAGGAAAAGGCTTCGCAGTTGTTGCTGACGAAGTCCGCAATCTTGCCGGCAAGAGTGCGGAAGCGTCTAAAAATACTTCTGTTCTCATTGAGAATTCATTAAAGGCCGTTGAAAACGGAACCTTGATTGCCGATGAGACTGCCGCTTCTTTACTGAATACGGTAAAAGGAGTCGAGGAGGTTGCCGGCATTATCAGCCAGATTTCCGAAGCAAGCGGCAATCAGGCAGAGGCTATTGCTCAGATTACGCTGGGTATAGACCAGATTTCCGGCGTTGTGCAGACGAATTCCGCAACCGCTGAAGAAAGTGCGGCGGCCAGCCAGGAATTATCTAATCAGTCCCAGCTTATGAAGGATTTGGTTGGAATGTTCCGGTTAAAGGCTTAAACCTATCATTATTTCTACAAAATGCCCCCAGGGAAATGCCATCCTTCATTTCCCTGGGGGCATAGTAGTTCTACCCGTCTTCATCCTCCGATGGGCGCCATGCCTGCCCGAACTTTACATCCCTGAACAACGCCGCAAGCCCTGTAATCTGCTTAAGCCTCAGAATCTCATCCCTGTCCATCCCAAGATGTTTGGAAATCCACGAATCCGAACGCCCCAGTTCATGCAGCTCCTTTACAATATTTCCCATCAAATCCACATCATGATTTCCTCTCGCCCGATTATGGCGAATAGTGCTGGCAATTCTCTGATCCAGAGGCTTATCTATCACAGACACTGGAAGCAGTCCCTTCTCCCTCTCGTATATATCCGAATGCTCCAGCATAATCCGATATCGGTGAAACCCATCCACAATCACATACTTATCGTCCAGTTTATTATAATAGCAGACTACAGGCATCGTATACCCATCGTTCTTAATACTCTCATAGAGCAGCTTCATCTCCGGAGGCGCAACTGCGTTAGGATTATATGTATTCGGAACCACTTTTTCAACAGGAACCGCAATCACATGATAGGTCGGACTTTTATACTCCATAATTCATCTCCTCCACACTCTTATATTTATGCCGGATTGCGTCAATCCGCCTCTGCTGGTCCCTGGTCATTCCAAATCCCATAGACCGGCAGATATGGTCATTTTTCAGGATACAGCAGCACATCCTCTTCCAACTGGGTATATCCTTGGTCAATTTGATATCGTCCGTATCATCCGGAATCTTTCCCATGAAAACAATCCTCGACTTTTTACTCAGAGTATAATTGGAGACGCCATTGCGCTTAATCTGATATCCATGCTCCTCCAACTCCTGTATAACCTCCTCGTCCAGCCCTCCTCCCGTCTCATGCCAGAATTTAATTGAAGTATTAAACTTCTTAACATAGTTATTACGCAGACGGATTGGCAGCGTATCCAGAAGGAACATCGTATAGGACTTCCATGTATGACCTTCGGGCAGCGTAATATTTCGGTAGCCTAACGCCTTGGTCCTCCCATAAATGGCTCCAAAGTTCGCCCCCTTCACCCTGCCCACAAGCTTTACCCAAATCTCTGGGTCAATAACCCTGTAAAGGTTCAGGGAATCCTTGGAATAATCGTTGAAAGGAGACGCCACCCGCATCTGTGAAACCTTCAGTCCAGCCTTATAATAGAGGTCATACAAATGATTATAATCATAGTCAAATACATAATTTGCATGCCAGATATCCTGCGTAGTCCAGTCATAAAGGGGCGATGCACACCAAACATCCTTAAAATGCTTCGTAATCCAGCATTTTTCTTTATAACCAAACTTCTTATTTAAAAATCCACTGTATCGCTGCAAGGATTCATCTGCACGGATTCCCAGAAGGCAAACCGTCTTCCTGTTGCCATGGGAAATCCTGTACCATCTGCCAAACTGCTTTGCCAAGTCCTCCTGATGCATCCGGTATCGGTATGTAGTCACAGGGTTGCGGTTTAAGTTAATCACATATTTTTTCTTAGGCATCTTCCTGACCCACAACTCCTCCTTCTTGTCATCCCAAGGATACCAATACATCTCATAGCTGCTAAGAGCCGTTCGGGTTGCCATTGGGAGACATACCCAATACGGCTCCACATCCTCCTTAATTCTCTCAAATGTACGCTCTACATATTCTGTTGTTACCGTGTACTGTGCTTCAAAATCCTGGTGGAACACACCAACTCTTTTCTCCGGCGCGTATTTCTTCTGATAATCCAGCACCAGATTCAAAAGCAGCCCGCTGTCCTTCCCACCGGAAAAAGAGATGTAGATATTGTCAAATTCCTCAAAAATAAACCGAATCCTCTCCTGAAACGCTTCATATACACTCTGTCCTAAATATTCTCGTACCATATTCATCTCCCGACCTTATAAAAAATTACCAATTTCTGGAAACTATATGAATGTTAATTTATCACAGAAAAAGAGTAAATTCAATAAAATCAAACAAAGTTCGACAATATTCATATTTTTATTTTCTTGCATCCCCTCCTCAATCATATTATAATAAGTCCTATAAAATTGACGATAATGTGAGGTAATCCCTATGCTTCCAACCCTTGGACTCTCCATAAAAGCATTAAAAAAAGAGCCGTTTTCCGGCTCTCATTGCGGCATGCGCTATTACTTGACTACTGAAAATGATGTGCTTACTGCATATCTCTATCCGGAGCCCTGGTGCTTTGAAGCAACCCAGGAGGACCAGAAGGAGAGAAAGGAATTTCCCTTCACCCAGGAGGGGCTTGACGACGCCATCTCCTGGATGAACCAGCGGTATGAGGCGGACCGTGACCACTGGGAGCACATCAGTAAGGAACAGATGCGTATCTTTCTTGAAACCTAGATTTTCAGTTTTCAAGCACCTCCTCTGCAATATTACGGGCATGGTCTGAGATACGCTCCAGGCAGACCAATGTATCCAGGAACACAATTCCCGCCTCCGTGTTGCACTGGTTACTTGCCAGACGTTTGATATGCTTACTGCGAAGTGAAATCTCCAAATCATCCGCCTGTGTTTCCTTCTCTATAACTGTAAGCGCTTTCTCTTTGTTCTGTTCTGCAAACGCTTCAAAAGCATACCTATAGCTGTCCACACACACATCAAACATTTCCTTCAACTGTCTGGTTCCTACCTCTGAAAAGGAAACCTTCTTCTCATGAAGAGTCTCTGCAAATTCGGAAATATTTTCACAGTAATCGCTGATACGCTCAATGTCTGATACCATCTGTAAAAGATGCGCCACTTCCTGGTGCTCTTTCTCACTGACTTGCAGAGAACTAAGCTTAATAGCATATTCTGTAATCCCTGCGCTTAATTTATCTACCGTAGTTTCTTCTTCCTTTAGAAGCTGGATGTCATCTTCTTTCAGTGTAAACAATACATCCTTTGCCACCATCAGGGAATCCTCTACAATCTGGGCCATACGGGCTACCTCTCTGACCGTGGACTGCAAAGCAATCACGGGTGTCTCCAGGATACGGTCGTCCAGAAGTACAATACTCTTATCCTGCGTATCCTCGTCCACTCTGCCAATCTTCTTGGCCAGCTTAATAATCCAGCCGGATACAGGAAATAGAAGTACGGTGGTGCCAATATTGAACGCTGTGTGAACCATACTAATCTGTGTCTGTGTGATATAACCAAACCCAATCTCCGGATTCACAAACTCATAATAGATAATTGCCACGGCACTGAACAGCACAGTACCAATAACGTTGAACAGCAAGTGCATTAACGCCGCTGTCTTGGCATTCTTCTTTGCCCCTAAACTGGACAGAATCGCCGTCACACAAGTACCGATATTCTGTCCCATAATAATATAAACCGCCGCACTAAACGGAACCAGCCCTGCTGCCGCAAGGCTCTGCAGAATACCTACCGATGCGGATGAACTCTGGATTACAGCCGTCACAAATGCACCGGCCAGGATGCCCAGCAGCGGATTGTCCCCAAGAGTGACGAAAATATTACAGAAGCTCTCTGACTCCTGCAGGGGTGAAACTGCTGATGACATGGTGGTAATACCGATAAAAAGCAGTCCAAAACCCACGATAATGCTTGCAATCTCCTTAGAAGACCGGCGTTTCCCAGTCAGCATGATAATAACTCCAAGCATGACGGCAATGGGGGCTAACTTGGAAGGGCTTAGAAACTTTGCCCATTCTACCGCAGATACCAGCCATCCTGTTACGGTCGTACCGATATTGGCGCCCATTATTACGCCCATAGCTTGTGTCAGATTCATAATCCCTGCATTGACAAATCCAACCACCATGACGGTAGTTGCGGACGAGCTTTGGATCACGGCTGTGATTACTGCGCCTAAGAGCACACCCATAAGCTTATTCTTGGTCAGTACTTCCAGCAGGGACTTCATCTTGTTGCCTGCTGCATTTTCCAGCCCCTGAGCCATAATCTGCATACCATATATGAACATGCCGAGTCCACCGACAAATGGTATGATAATATCTAAGTAATTCATTATTTTCCTCCCTGGTATTGTTTTCCTCCTAGACTAATGTAGCGCCGCCTTCCCTTTCGGACGGCGGCAAAATATGTAACTCCGGAATCTGTACGGTATGATTCCGGATATACATAAACAAGGTTCTCTCTTACATTACCATCTCTGCACAAAGAAAACAACTACTTTTTTTGGGTCGTGAATCAACCTTAGCAGGTCTTAACAGCTACTTCTTCATTTTCGGCTCAAACACAAGAGATGCCAGATAACTGAACACAAGTGCTGCGGATATCCCTACCGCACTTGCTTTGAATCCGCCCATGAATATTCCAATGAACCCTTCCTTGTCTACAGCCTCTTTCACACCCTTCCACAAAAGGTTGCCAAAGCCAGTCAATGGCACGCTTGCACCGGCACCGGCGAAATCCTGGAAAGGCTGGTAGATATGCAATGCGCCAAGCACCGCTCCGCTGCATACCAGAAGCACCATAACCCGGCCTGGCATCAGTTTTGTTCTGTCAAGAAGAATCTGTACTAACGCACAGATTACACCTCCAATCCAAAATGCATTTATATAATCCATAACTTCTCTCCTTTGCTTCCCCCCTCTAACAATGCTCTAACACGATTCCGTGGGCAATTCCGGGCACGCTTGAACCTTCGTTATAGCTTACTGTGGACATCAGCGCTCCGGTCGGAACAAACAGTATACGCTTCCACTCGCCCCGATTCAGCTTCGGCAGAATATACGCCGACAACGTGGTGGCAGCACAGCCGCATCCGCTTCCGCCTGCATGGGTATCCTGAGACAACTGGTCGAAAATGGTCATTCCGCAGTCCATATGATTTTTTTTGATATCATACCCTTTCCCCCTCATCAAATCAAAGAGAATACTCTGGCCCACATATCCCAGATCTCCTGTCACAATCCGGTTATAATCATCCGCTGTCCTGTCGAAATCCTCCAGATTTCGGATAATCGTATCACAGGCGGCAGGCGCCATACACGCCCCCATGTTCTGGGAATCCTTAAGCCCGTAATCCACAATCTTCCCCACAGTCACGCCTGTAATCCGCACATGACTCCGCTTGGTTCCTACGAGAAATGCGCCGCTTCCCGTAACCGTCCACTGTGCGGATAAGGGTCTCTGGTTCGCATACCCAAGGGGAAAACGAAACTCCTTCTCCGCACTTCCGAAATGGCTTGAAGTCACAGCAAGCATATATTCCCCATACCCTGCCGCCACACTCATTGACGCAAGGGCAAGCGCTTCTCCCGACGTAGAACACGCCCCAAACAGCCCAAACATGGGAATCCCCAATTCCTCCACCCCCATGGAGGTGGCAACTCCCTGGCGCAGAAGATCTCCGCCGAACAGATACCTTACATCCTTCGGCTCAACATGGGCCTTTCCCATTGCCAGAAGACATGCCTCCTTCTGCATGGTGCTTTCCGCTTCCTCCCATGTATTTTCTCCGAACAAATCCTCCTGCTCTACCATATCAAACATCTTCCCCAGAGGGCCTTCTCCCTCCTTCTTCCCCGCAACCGACGCGCTGCTTACCAGATACGGGGACTCTCTAAACGCAATACTTTGCAATCCCTTTACCATTCATCCCTACCTGCCTTTTCTCTTAAATCATTCCGCTAATCTTCAAAAGCCAATACCCGAAGCCTAAGACCCAGCTCGTAAATATACCATACAAAATTACAGGACCGGCAATCGTAAAAATTTTACATCCGATTCCCATAACCTGCCCCTCCTTCTTATATTCAATCGCTGGTGCTGCAACAGAATTAGCGAACCCAGTTATGGGAACCAGCGTGCCTGCGCCTCCCCATTTTGCAATACGGGGATAGATATTGAATCCAGTTAAAATAACGCTTAAGACTACCAAAACCATGGATGTCCATCCACCGCTCATATCCTGATCTAATCCAAGCTTCCCACAGTAGTTTAAGATAGCCTGTCCCACCGTACAGATTACCCCGCCTGCCACAAATGCTTTCGCCATATTCATCGGCAGATTATGAACTGGCGTTTTCTTCTTGACATAATTTTCATATGCCTGTTGTTGTTTCTGTTTATCCATTTTCCTCTCCTCCTGGTTTCATCATTTCCCGCAAGAACAATCCAAAGTCTAAAAACGATTAAAAAAGAAGATTAATGCCCCTATTCCTTTTCCCACCGCAACTCCCAGAATCAGATATTGTATTCCCCGCAGTAATTTTACCCTTCGGACAAAAATCGGGAATACATTCAGCATCTCCGCAAGAGCCATAGACCAGCATCCCACAAATATACCGCCGAACAATCCAAATATCGGCAGAAGCCACGCCCCGAAGGGAATTTGGATTCCATAGATAAAGAATATATTTCCCAGAATTCCTCCCAAAGCCACACTATTTTCATAGAGAAGAATATGCTCGCCTGTGTGCGTCCTGTCTGCAAAATCTGAAACCACTCCAAGTTCACTGATGAACGAGAACAATCCTCCCGCCACTACCATTCCTGCGCTAAGTCCTATGACCGCCATTAGAACCTGTACCCACATCCAGCTCCTTCTCCTTTCTGGAATATGTCTCAATCAAGGTGGTCTGAATATCATTTTCATACAGACGCATCTCAATCTCCATGGGCGTCGGATCCACGGTAAATTTCTTCTTTCCAAAATGATTAAAGAATGTCAGAATTCCGATTACCAGGCCGATACAGTAGGTCAACTCCAGGATTGTAAAGCCATCTGACTTATGCCCTGTCAACAGTTCGTATATCTGGGAAAATAATTTAGACGTATCGACATCGTTATTAAACGCCATAATAGAAAATGCGGCCCCCATGAAGCTGATCATCACCACTGCCGCAAGCTTTGTATAATGAACCGCTCCTCCTGCCGACTTTTGTTCCTCATAAGTAACAATGAAATCCGTCTCACCGAGATTCTGAACATCAACATTGGGACATTCCTCGTGGATCCGTTCTATCACCTTGAGAATTGAAATTGCAACACGATTCTGATGCTTATCGTCTGTATGGTGAAACGTCAATAATTTCAGGCTTTTAAGCCGAGGAACAATCGCCGGATTCGGACACTCCATCTGGATTACATCCCCCAGAGTTACTTCCGGCTTCGTAACCTCCACATCCCTGTCCGCCTTGATATATACCGTCTCGCTGCCCGCCATGCTTATCCCCTGCTTTCCTGTAACCCTGATTTACATGTATCCCATGTCATATAATCACTGTCCTGCCAATCAGCCCCGCGATTCTCCACAAGAGTTCCCTCGTTAATCTTACCGCGACTTTTCATATCATTAAAATAATAGATTAGTCCAATCACTACTGCCGCCATTACGACACAAATCAGGCATACCCTGAGTTTTTTCCTTGCATTATCCATACTTTCCACCTTCTTTATTCCTTTTGGGGATTAGTATGGAGCTTTTCCAAGAAAAATATTCATGGTATGCCTGTTATATTCGTTCTCTCAAATTTTTTAAAATTTTCTTTTCCATTCTTGACACCTGAACCTGAGAAATCCCAAGGGTATCTCCCACTTGAGTCTGGGTCTGGTTCGCAAAATATCTAAGATATATCAATCGCCGTTCCTCTTTGTCCAGATAGGCCAGAAGCTGCTTCAACAGCAGATGATTCAAAATCTGTTCTTCTTCTCCCTCCTTCTCCTTAAGCTTATCCATCAGCCGCACTTCCTGTCCCTCTTTCTGGTAAATGGGCTTGTGCAGGGATTCAATCTCCCCACTGGCGTCAAGCGCCTGGGTCAGCTCCTCCGTCTCCACACCAAGCTCTCCTGCGATCTCTGCCACCGTGGGGTCCCGTCCCCATTTCTCCTGAAGCCTCTCCTGACAGAGATAGGCTTTGTAGGCAAGCTCTTTTAATGAACGACTCACTTTAATCATTCCGTCGTCCCTGAGAAAACGCTTAATTTCACCGGAAATCATGGGAACCGCATAGGTGGAAAATTTGACGTCAAAAGACATGTCAAACTTGTCGATTGCCTTCAACAGACCAATACTCCCAACCTGGAACAAATCCTCAGCCTCCACGCCTCGGTTATAAAATCGCTTAACGATACACCAGACAAGTCCTGTGTTTTCCTCTACTAACTGTGCTCTCGCTTTTTCATCCCCTTCGTGAGATCTCTGAATCAAAGCGATTGTGTGGTCCATAGTCTCCGTCCTTTTCCGATTGTTTTTTCCATCTTTACTGTGGTGCCCTTTCCCGGCGCCGACATTACCTCAAGGCTGTCCATGAAAGCCTCCATAAAGGAGAAGCCCATACCGGACCTGTCAAGCTCCGGCTTTGTGGTAAAAAGGGGCTCCATCGCCTGTTTCACATCCTCAATTCCCTTGCCCTCATCCTCAATCTCAAGGTACAGCGTCCTGCCCTCAGTTCGGGCACGGATATGGATGTTATGTATTTCATTTTCATAGCCATGGATAATTGCGTTTGTAACCGCCTCCGATACCGCTGTCTTTACATCAGAAACCTCCTCCACTGTAGGGTTAAGGGATGTCATAAATGCTGCAACCGTCACACGGGCAAATGATTCGTTGGATGAACGGCTGTCAAAGATTAACTGCATCTCATTGGTATGTTCCATCTATTCTTCCTCCTCATATATCTGCATGATTTTCGTTACTCCCGACATAGTCAATATCTTCCTCATTCTCTCATTGGTATGCACCGCACACACCTCTCCTCCCAGTAAATAGATTCGCTTATAGCGTCCCATAATCACTCCAATCCCTGAGCTGTCCATGAAATTCGTTTCCTTAAAGTCAAAAATCACATAGCGGATATGGTTATGCTCAATCAGATGGTCGGATTCCTTGCGGATTTCCTCTGCGTTGTGATGATCCAGCTCATTAGGCAAAAATACTGTCAGGCAATTTTCCTGTACCTGATATTTCATGTTCATCCTCCTTTTCTCTTGCCAAGGTTATGATTCTGCTCGTATCTCTTATTTATTTTTAAGAAGGAAAAAGGATATGCACTTTTGCATATCCTTTTTCCTTCGTGTACTATCGTCATATTTATCTGCTGTCTGTTTATTCGCTGTCATCTCCGGCTCCCTCACCACCGTTGTCACTGTCGCTGCTTCCTTCTCCATCTTCGCTTCCTTCAGCGCCTGCCTCCGCGCCGCTCTGAGCGTCAAGGGCTTCTTTGGCAGTTTGGGCGGCTTCTGTGTCGGGATAACTTTCTGTCAGCTTCTGGTATTTGAGATTTGCCTGATTCTGATCGCCGCTTTTTTCGTAGGACTGCGCAAGCAGCAGCAAAGCAGCGCCTTCTTTGTAGCCTTCATCCATCTTCATTACCTGCTCAAGATTGGTGATAGCGGCTGTGTAGTTGGCAACCTCAAAGTTCTCCTGAGAAGTACTATATAGATTGGCGCATACTCTTGGAAACAGCTCTCCTGCAATCTCATCATAACTCTCTCTGCCCACCGTTCCAAGGGAATCCGGATTCACTTTCAAAAGCTCCTCCACCATAGCCGAATCTCCCATATCCTCTGCTCGGAAGTGGGCCGCCATGTTAAGCACAATCTCATAGCTCTCCTGGGTTGAGGATGCTGTTGCCTGCACATTCTCCGTCTCCTCGCTTGTGGAGCGATATTCCTCCAGCTCCTTTTTCAATGCGCTGATCTGCGCCGTCTGAGTAGCAATCTGATCACTGAATTCCACCGTCTGACGGTTGTTCCTCTCCTGACGTGATGCATTAATCGCCGGCATGATTAAAAACCACATAACCGCAACCCCCACCACCAGTCCAAGGGCAATATTAAGGACTGTGTGCAGACCGGCATTGTCCTTAATACTGTTGGAAACCGGCTGGATTATCGTCTCATTTCCAAGATTATAGGTTACTGTATGCCTGTCCTTCTTCTCCTTCTCCTTAATCTTGACATTTCTTGCCCGACGAATCTGGTTCAGCTCATGCATACAGCGCAGAGAAAACTCATCCGTAGTATCCAGCTTATACGCCGTCCGGATAGACTGCCTCGCAAATGTATACTGCTCTGTATGCATATAAATTAATGCCAGAAGCTGATGTGCCTTCACATAGGACGGATGGACTGTCACAGCCTTTTTAAGCTGGATAATCGCCAGATCCTCACCGTTCTGCCTGCAGTAATCCAAAGACTGGTTGTACCTTTTTGCAGCCTGGTTGATCGCCTCCAGCTCTCCCGCAGTCTCCCGCATCTTTTGTATGTAATAATTTGCAATATTATCATGAGACTGGAAATTCTTGCTTAAAATCCACTCTACCAGCGCCTCCACCACATCTCCTCTGCCGTAATAGACCAATCCTAGAAGATTCCTGGATGCAATATTTCCCCTGTTATATTGTAAACTCTTTCTCAAAGACGCGATTGCACCGGATAAATCCCGAATCTTCGCTTTCTTCAAGCCGTCGTTATACCAGTACATCGACTGGTAGGAAAGCTTTGTTGTATAATCCATACGCGATCCTCTATCCTTCTTCTACTTTGCCTGCTCCATCACTTCCCGCAGGATATCCGTCATATCCGTCAGGTCCTCCTGATAGATCGCCTTCTCTATATCCTCCACTTCCAGACTTGGCTGGAACTTCTTCAATTCTTCCTCAAAGTCAAGCATGAGCCATGCCTCCTTTATACTCATTTCTTAGATTGCTGCCTTTATCATACCCGCCAGATACAGGGAACCAAGACAGTATATATCTGTGTCCTCTCCCCGCTCATCCTCTGCCGCGCGAAGAGCCTCCAGGACCTTCGCCTCACAGATTACCCTTTTCTCGGTATACTTATGGAACACCTTCGCCAGTTCTTCGGCAGGAACCCTTCTTCTGTCCTCCACCTCTGTGACAACAAACGCCTTTACATTCAAATTCCGGCAAAGATATTCTATCATCTGCTCATATTTCTTATCACTGACCGCTGAAAACAGAATCACCGGGCCTTCTCCCTCATCTGCCCTCAGCGCCTTCATACTCTCCACAAACGCCACGACAGCCCCAGGATTATGGGCCCCGTCAATTACCATATGGGGGGCAATCCTCTCCATCCTTCCCTCCCACCGCAGGGTACGAATTGCCTCCTGCCAGCGTTCCTCGTGGATTGCTTCACCCTCCAGAAGATACTCCGCTGCACAAAGCCCAATCTCCGCGTTCATAACCTGATAGCATCCGCAGATTGGCACCTGAATAATAACATCTCTATCATACGCATTCACCCGTGAAAATGCAATATATTTTCTGGTAACTTCTTGAATTTCGTACGCATGATTCGATATTTCTCTACAGGGTGCCTCATTTTCAAAGGCAATTCTATGAATTACACCGGATGCCTCCGGACAGCTCCCATCAAAGAACACCGGAACCCCTCTCTTAATAATTCCCGCCTTCTCCGCAGCAATCTGCTCTATGGTGTCTCCCAGAATCTCCGTATGATCAAGGCTAATGGACGTAATCACCGTAAGCTTGGGATGCTCCACAGAATTGGTGGCATCCAGCCTCCCGCCAAGTCCGGTCTCCAAAATAATATACTCCACATCCGTTCCCGCAAACGCCTTCATCCCCATTCCAAACAGAAACTCAAAATAAGAAGGATGTCCCCATCCTGATGCTTCCATCGTCTCAGCAGCCTTCAGCACAACGTCAAACGTCTCCGTAAACTGCTCATCATTAATAGGAACATTGTCTATCCGTATCCTCTCATTTACTGACACCAGATGGGGAGAGGTAAAAAAACCAACCCGCTTCTTCTCCGCCATCAAAATCGCCTGAAGATACGCACATACAGAGCCTTTCCCATTCGTGCCCGCCACATGAATTACTTTTCGGTCAACCGCAGGATTGCCAAGCCTCCTTAAGAATTCCCTGGTATGCTCAAGACTATGCTTCTTCGTAAACTTCGGAATCCCCGCTATATAATCTACTGCCTCTTGATAGGTCATCTCTTTTCTTCCTCATCCAACTGCTCTACCCAGGACTTCTTCTTATCCGTACCAGTCCCCTCCTCGACAGTAAGCTCTCCGTTCTGATAGAGGTATGCATCCGACTTCCGAAATACCGTATTACTAGAGCCCATCTGGACAACCACAATCTCATCCTCCTCGCCAAGCTCTGTCTCCGGCAGGTCAATACGGGTATTGTTCAGGAATGTGCTTTTCTGCCTCTCTCCATTGACAAATACCTTACTGGACTTGGTAAAATTCTCCCCGTAAAGGCTGTATCCTTCACCCAGATGAGGAATTACATTCTTAAGGGTCACATCCCGCACGCCCATAGCCATATGCCCCTCTGTAATCGGAGGTTTTCCATCATATACATACTGCTCTCCATACAGGAGATCGTACTGCAAAATTTCCAAATCCGCCAGATAATTCTTCGTCTTACGTCTCTGCTGATGATAATTAAACACCGTACCAGAATGGATATCCAGCCGGTCCAGCACATCCGCCATAATCTGATATGAAGGAATATTGCGGTCCTCCTTGGGAAGACCGATATTGTCCCAAATCACATAGTTCGTATTATAGAGATAACGCCCTTTTAAGTCCTCTGCCTTCAAGCCCATCGTTGGCAGATGATCTCCGTAGAATACCACTACTGTCGGTTCTCCGCGTTCTTCTAAAGCTTTCACAAGATTACCTGCAAACTGATCCATCTCATAGACTTGATTGACATAATACTCCCATTTATTTTTCGTTCCTTCATCCGCAATTCCTTCCACCAGAATCTTTGGATTCTCAATCATCTTCTCCTCAGGATAGTCACCATGTCCCTGAACACTGATTCCAAATACAAAATCCTGTCCCTTTGTGGTATCCATCGCCTCTATAATGTGCTGAATCAGTATATCATCCTTCGCCCATCCATTCTCTGTGGTCTGCAGGATATTCATGAACTCCTTGCTCGTATAGCTGTCAAAGCCAACATTGTTAAACACTCTGGCACGACTGTAAAAATTCCCCCCATTGTTATGGAGTGCGTGTGTTCCGTACCCCAAGGCCCCAAGAGCCGTTGCCGCACTCTCACTCACCTGGTTCTTAAGCACCGTCTTGTAAGGATATTCGCCAGGCCCGAAATACCTAAGGTTCATGCCTGTAAGCACCTCGAACTCTGTATTGGCAGTTCCGGCGCCGATGGAGGGCACCTTAAAATAGCCAGAGGAATAATTCTCATACATAGCGTGGAGGTTGGGGCTGGCATCCTCCGAAGTGGTAAAAAATTCCGCCTCCGCCACGTCGAAATAAGACTCCAACTGTATAAAGATAATATTGGGGAGCTCATCTTTAGCCCGTCCCGTCTCACTCTTGGTAATTTCCCTGTTGCCGCTAATCTCAGTAATAGTCTTCTCATTGTAATCGTTTGGCTCTGTAATCCCTGTATTGAACACACTCGCCATAAAACAATAGGGCAGACCATAATCCTCATAGGCAAATGCAATATTACCAAAATAGGTAGAAACAACCCTCTTTTCTACCGCCAAATCAGAAACAATCCCATATACTACAAACCAGACCCCGACGCCTGCCAAAGCCCACAAACGGCGAAGCTTGCCATTATACTGTCCGCCGCGCCGCCACATGGAGATTACCCAGATTACAACTGCGCCAATCCCGACGGCAAGCCCCACAAGCTCTACCCCGTTAAAATAATTATTAATCAGCGTAATTCCATCTTTCGCCACCTTAAAATCCTGGGCGTTAAAGGGCGTCACACGCTTCATGAGCATATAGCCGTTGGCCACCCCAAGGGCAAGCCACAACACACTGATGATAATACGCACGAACATTCTTCGTTTGACCAGATAGACCACGGAAAATGTAATAAATATCATGAAAGCATTATACAGGAACACCAGCGGCGTTCCTGTCATATACTTCCATGCCTCCATAGCCGAATGTCTGGAGATTGCCTCGATTGCAAAATTAATCATACACGCCAGAAGTGCGTGCAGCAAAAGCGATATCCGGTTCATAAACTGATATACCGGCCTCATCTTTCTGGCAAAGGCGCTGTTTCGTCTCTCCTCAAGAATCCTCTCCCGCCGCTCTTTCCTGGCCATCCAGTATACCTTCACATCTTCTTTTTTTATATTCTTCAGTTTGTGAAATGAGCCTTTTATGTCCGGCTTCTTAACTTGAAACTTCTTCATAATCTCCCCTTATGATTAAACTTCTGCCTGTCTATGCTCCACTCTAAATATATATTATCCTTACTGCCTCCAAACTATGCTGCCTCCCATGAAATCTATGCCTGCTTCGCCTTTAGGCTCTCAAGCCGTTCACATACCTGTGCCTTCATTTGTCTATATTTTTCAAGCTTCTCCCGTTCCTCCTGGACCTTTGCCTTTGGCGCCTTGCTCACGAACTTTTCATTGTTCAGCATACCCTCGGCACGGGCAATCTCTTTTCCAAGTCTCGTATCCTCCTTAGTCAGACGCTCGATCTCCTGGGCAAAATCAATCAACTCCTCCAACGGAACGTACACTGTCGCATCCGGAACCACAATAGATACCGCATCATCTGCGATTCCTGTCTTATCCTTCTGGATAATGAATTCATTAGCAGACGACATCATAACCGCCGCATTGCTTAAGAGGAAAAGCCCTGAACACAACTGCTGGTTCTCGCAGACAACGTACACCGTCGCCTTGCGGGAATTAGGTACATTCATCTCGGCACGCACGTTACGCACACCGCGGATAATCGCCTTGAAATGCTCCACAATACTCTCTGCCAGAGGGAAATGGTATTTCTCCTCGTACACGGGCCACTCTGACATCATCAGAGCTTCTTCCTCTGGTACGAGCTTGCTGTAAATCTCCTCTGTGACAAATGGCATATAGGGATGCAAAAGCTTCAAGGACTTCTTTAATACCTCCCTAAGGGTCCACAACGCGTCATTAGCGCTCTGGGCATCCTCATCTGCATGGTAGATTCGATACTTCGCCACCTCGATATACCAATCGCAGAACTCATCCCACAGGAAATCATATATCTTCGACAGGGCAATCCCAAGCTCAAACTTATCCATGTTCTCGGTCACTTCGCGAATCAAGTTGTTACACTTAGACAAAATCCAACGGTCTCCCGGACGAAGCTTAAAGTCCGCAGGCTCATTAAGCTCTTTATCGCCAAGGTTCATCAGTATAAATCTGGAAGCATTCCAAACCTTATTGGCAAAATTACGGCTTGCCTCTACTCGCTCGTGATAGAAGCGCATGTCGTTGCCAGGCGCATTTCCCGTCATTACCGTCATACGCAAAGCGTCCGCGCCGTACTGGTCAATAATCTCCAACGGGTCGATGCCGTTTCCTAAAGACTTGCTCATCTTACGTCCCTGGGAATCCCGAATCAAGCCATGGATGAATACAGTATGGAACGGCGACTTTCCTGTATGGGCATATCCGGAAAATACCATCCGCACTACCCAGAAGAAAATGATATCATACCCTGTAACAAGTACGTCTGTCGGATAGAAATAATCCAAATCTTCTGTATTCTCCGGCCATCCAAGAGTGGAGAACGGCCACAATGCAGAAGAAAACCAGGTATCTAACGTATCCTCATCCTGAGTAAAATGTTTACCTCCGCATTTCGGACATACCTTGGGCATACCTTTTGACACTACAATCTCTCCACACTCGTCACAATAGTACGCCGGAATTCTGTGTCCCCACCAAATCTGACGTGAAATACACCAGTCGCGAATATTCTCAAGCCACCGCAGATACACCTTATCAAACCGTTCAGGCACAAACTTAAGCTCGCCGTTCTTAATGGCCTCAATGGCAGGCTTGGCCAACTCTTCCATCTTCACAAACCATTGCTGCTTAATCAGCGGCTCTACTGTCGTCTTACATCTCTCGTGAGTACCTACATTATGAGAATGGGGAACAATTTTCACAAGATAACCCTGTTCCTCCAAATCCTTAACAATCGCCCTTCTCGCCTCGTAACGCTCCATACCGGCATATTTGCCGCCCTGCTCATTAATGGTTGCGTCGTCATTCATAACATTAATCTCCGGAAGATTATGACGCTTGCCGACTTCAAAGTCGTTAGGGTCATGGGCTGGCGTAATCTTAACTGCACCGGTTCCGAATTCTTTATCTACATAATAATCTGCCACAATCGGAATCTCCCTGTTCACCAGGGGCAGCAACGCTTTTTTCCCAACAATACTCTGATATCTCTCATCATCCGGATGTACCGCAATGGCCGTGTCTCCAAGCATGGTTTCCGGACGAGTAGTGGCAATCTCAAGAAATTCCTTTGTCCCTATAATGGGATATTTAATATGCCAGAAAAATCCGTCCTGCTCCTCATGCTCAACCTCTGCGTCAGAGATGGCCGTCTTACAAACCGGACACCAGTTGATGATTCTGGAGCCTTTGTAAATATATCCCTTTTCATACAGACTTATGAATACCTCCTCAACCGCCTTCGAGCAGCCCTCGTCCATGGTGAAGCGTTCTCTGTCCCAGTCGCAGGAAACGCCTAACTTCTTAAGTTGTCCCTCGATCGTTCCCGCATATTCTTCCTTCCACTGCCAGGTCCGCTCAAGAAACTTTTCACGTCCTAATTCCTTCTTGTCAATGCCTTCCTCCTTTAACTGGTTCGTTACCTTTACTTCTGTAGAAATAGCGGCATGGTCCGTCCCTGGCACCCACAAGGCATTGTATCCCTGCATCCTCTTGTAACGAATAATAATGTCCTGCATAGTGTTGTCAAGGGCATGGCCCATATGCAGCTTACCCGTAATATTCGGCGGAGGCATCACTGTGGTAAATGGTTTCCTGCTTCTGTCCACCTCTGCATGAAAATAATTGTTGTCACACCATTTCTGATATAATTTCGGTTCAATCTCTTTCGGATTGTAGGTTGTCTCCAAATTCTGGCTCATGTACATTTCCTCGCTTTCCTATTGATTAAATCTCTACTAAGGGCGTATGTACCTTAAGCTGTGTTTCAGGTATTAAAAAACCGCCCTTTACTGTGTAAAGGGCGATTGAATAAATCGAATCGCGGTACCACCTTTATTCTATATAGAAGAAAGACTTCTATACCTCTCATCTTATTCTTTAACGGGAACGACTTCGGGATGGCTTACTTATCATACTCATAACGTTCAGTCATCCGGCTCAGAAGCTACCTTCTGCATCTCTATTCTTAAGCGCCTCTCAGCCTAAAGACTGCTGCAATCCTCTGTCACTATTTGCCTCAGCTTTCTTGGACGCTCTCTCTGTCAGAATGAACTTATGCGTACTCCTCTCCTTCAATGCCTTTGTGCTATTAATTTTGCTCTTTAAACTTTAAAGAGGATTATAGACACCCAAAAGAGGTTTGTCAAGGAGTTTAAGGAATTTTCAGAAAGTCTTAAGGTGTTACAATTCATCCAACACCCCGCCAATCATCCGCCAATAAGCCGCCTTCTCATCATCCTTTAGTACGTACCTTCCTTCACTGTAAATCTTCGCCAACTGACGCGCCGCATAGCCCTCGTCCGTCTCGCTGGCCTTCTCATACCATTCGATTCCTTTCTGAATATCTTCTTTGACTCCAACCCCATTCAGATACAGCTCTGCCACCTTCGCCTGGGCATAGGCATCTCCCTTCTCAGCTTGTCTTAGATGATTCTTGAACTCCGTCTTTTCCCGTTTAATCCGCTGCTTCTCCTGAATCTCTTTAAGCAGCTCGGTTGCCTCCTTATGGCTCTTTGCCGCTGCTTTTTCAAGCCATTTTACACACTCGTCCTCATTTTTCTTTGTTCCCTCTCCTGTGTGGTACGCCAAGGCAAGCTGATACTGTGCATGAACATGCTCTTTTTCAGCAGCTTTCAAGAAGTACTGAACTGCCTCTTTGGGATATGTATAGAATCCGTCCCCTGTCTGACAGTATAAGCCCATCTCATAATTGCCTGAAGCGGTGCTCGGCTGCCGGATTCCTGCGTCGAACCGCTCTTTTGCCCGCTTGACCTTCTGACGAATATCTTCTGCCTTCTGTAAAGCCTTTTCATCACCGTCGTCCGCCATCTCATCAAGAATCTTTAAACCTTCTTCTACGTCCTGCTTTCCGGCGCCTCCATAAATGTATGCCTCAGCAAGAGCATACTTTCCCTCTGCCTCGCCTGTGGCCGCCGCTTTTTTCGCCCAACTCATGCTAAGCTTTAAGTTCTGCTTTACCATCTCCCCCTTTTCATAGAAACGCATCATCTTAAGCATTGCAGGTACATACTCTAACTTCGCAGCTTCACGGTACCATCGCAGAGCCAGCTTCTGATCCTTCACCGTATAATTCCCTTCGTAACTTAGCTCAGCCACTTGGAACATTGCCTCAGGCTCCCCTACTTCTGCCTTCTTTAACAGCTCATCAAACAGGGCCTCCTCCTGCACATCTTCTTCATCTTCTGTTTCTCCCTGCTCAGTCAAGTTCTGCTCATCAGAAGCCTTTGCCGTTTTCCCATCAATCTCGTCAATCCAATCCTTCTCCAACTGAGACACCTGAAAAGCTCCCGTGTCGTCTCCCCAATCTAACTCCTCAGACTGAATAAAATCTGCAAGCCAGCGCATCTTTCTCGCTTCCTCCGATTCCTCAGGCTCATCCAGCTCGTCAATCTGAACAATCTCGATTGCCATTTCAGAGGTTTCCATATTGTGTGAACCATCAGAAGCTAGGACAGACTCTGCTTCATCCAGGCTCGAAAATTTCACCAATTCCTTTGATGTCCCCATTTTATCCAGTTCTGCAGCTTCTGTCGTCTCGCCTGTTTCCTTTGGCAGTTCAGGCTCTATTGTTATTCCAAGCGGTCCCTGCTGCACGTCTTCATTCTTTTCCCTCTGGGTCTTTGGCGTCTCCATTTCCTCCAATGGCTCCGGTTCTTCTTCCGTCCCTTCTTCCGTCTCCTCCCTTTCCTTTTCCTCGGCTTCATACTTCTCTTTCTGCTCAATGATTAGCTTCAGTACGTCCACCACATCCAAAAATACGGAGATATCTATCTCTCTCGTACTGCCGTCCTGAAACGTCACCACACAAGAGCTGTTATTCTCAGGCTTCACCGAAACACTTTTAAGATACGTAAGACCAATCGGGCCATCGTCTTTGCATTTATCGCTGTACAAGTATCGGTCCGTCAATAAGAAGCCCGTCTTTCCTGACTTGAACGCAGACGTATCCAAAATCGCCGTTACCTCTTTTTGCTGCACACCCCTTGCATACCGCTCTATTGCCCGTTCTATCTGTCTCTCTTTCAAGTCCTTTGCAAGTTGAAATCCAAATGAATTCTTCCCCTTATAATTCTCTACGGCATACTCAACCCATTTTCTCATACTTTATCTCCTACTCCCTGATACCTCAAAGGGTTATCCCCTGCTTTCGTATGCTCCTATTTTACCACACTATGGTATATTTGTCATATATTTATCTATATGAGCCCTAAACTTCGCAGCACGTACAGCCACCCTGTCAGTGTAAATGCGCTCAGCAAGGTCGTCAGCATAACCACACTGGAAGACAGAACTCCTTCATGCCCCATATTCTTCGCCATCACATAACAGCTCACCGTTGTTGCAGATCCAAGCATAACCAGAATCGCCACCAATTCCTCCCTGCGAAATCCCATTCCCACAGCCACAGGAAGAAAAAGTGCACAAAACCCCACCAGCTTAATTACTGCGGCTGCGGCCGCTGGTTTCATCTTCGCAAATGCTTTCCGTATATCAAACGCCGCCCCCATTGCGATTAGTCCCATCGGCGTGGTCATCCCTGACACACTCGACACCATTTTATCCAACATCCGCGGCAACGGCAGCCCAAGGGCCGACCATAAAAGTCCTGCCACAATTCCAAGGATAATTGGATTTGTCACGATTCCTTTAATGGTTCTGTGAAATACGGCCTGAAAATCCCCCTTCTGCTCAGGCTTACACAGAGAGAGAACAAGCACAGCCATAACATTATATAGCGGAACGCTTCCAATAATCATAAGGGGCGCCATCCCCGACGTGCCGTAAATATTCTGGATAAATGCAATTCCAAGAATCGCCGCGCTGCTTCGGTAGGAAGCCTGAATGAATTCTCCCTGTATCGTCCTGTCTTTAAAGAAAAAAGACAGAGCCGCCGATATCCCTATGCTAATCACTGTCACAGCAAAGCAAAACAGGACAAACTTTGGACTCCAAACTTTACCAAAATCTACCCTCGCCAAATCGCCAAACAAAAGAAGCGGCAGCGGAACCCGAAATACAAACTGGTTCATCTTAGATGCGAACTCATCGTCAATCCATCCAATCTTATGAAGAAGCAGCCCTAGAACCATCATAAGAAATACTGGAACCGTTGCATTCAGGCTAAAAAATAGATTTTCCATATATAGTAAGCCTCCCTTTTGATTTTCTTTTAACCAGTTTATCATAAATCATTTTCAACGATAAAAGCAAGGGTGAACGTTCGTCATCCTTGCTTTAGATACAAAATAATCTTAGCACACTTTTTTCATCATTGAAACAGCTTCTTATAGATATTCTGATCCTCCTCCTTAAATACATTGAACACCACCCGCTCAATGGCAGATGACGTAAGGTAGCGGTCCACCGTATCCACGGCAATCTGTGCTGCCAGTTTGTTTGGAAAATGAAACTCTCCTGTGGAAATACAGCAGAACACCACAGACTTAAGCCCCTTCTTCTCTGCCAGCTTCAAACAGCTTAAATAACAGGACTTTAATTCCTCTTTCTGCCTCTGTGTCACCTGCATCCCCACAATCGGGCCTACGGTATGAAGAACGTATTTTGCCGGAAGATTATATCCCTTCGTAATCTTTGCCCTCCCTGTCGGTTCTTCATGTCCCTGCTCCTCCATAAGCCTTGCACACTCGTTGCGAAGCTGGATTCCTGCTGCTGAATGGATCACATTATCAATACACCCGTGACAAGGCACGAAGCAGCCCAAAAGCTGACTGTTTGCTGCATTGACAATGGCATCCGCCTCAATCCTTGTTATATCCCCGCGCCACAGGGAAATCCTCTCCCAATTACGGACTCCATTACACGGCCAGACATCACGAATCACAGGTATCTCCCTAATACTGACAATCCCTTTCTCTTTAAGCTCCTGCGCCAGCAGCTCATCCTGCTGCTTAATGAACTCCTCTGTCGCTTCGCCTGGCCAGCGTACATTCATCAAACTGCGCAAAAGCCGGCGTTTTCTTTCATAGTCCACAGGCTCCATAACCGCCTCGTAGCCTTCTCTTTCCTGCATCAGAAAATGAACCAGACTTTCTACCCGTTCTTCTCTCGTTATCATCTGCTCCTCCTAAACAATCATCCATAGGCTACAGCAAAGAATATTTTTTATAATACTGCTCTGACTTTTCTTCCGTAAAACCAAAAAGTTTTTGTAGCTTTAGGAGGATTCTCTCCTTTGGTACTTTCTCATTCAGGTTATCCTGGATGATTGCCTGTATTCCTTTCTCCAGAGCTGCATATGCTTCGTCTCTGGCTTCGTACGCTTCGTCTCTGGCTTCGTACGCTTCATCTCTGGCTTCGTACGCTTCATCTCTGGCTTCGTATGCTTCGTCTCTTTCTACATATGCTTCGTTTCTTTCTGCATACGCTTCCTCTCTCTCCTCATATGCTTTTTTATTCTCTACATACACTTTTTCTCTGGCTACATATAGTCTTTTCCAAGCCATATCCAATTCTTCCCTGGCTTTCTTCATTTCCTTTGCCACAAGCTTTTTAGCATCGTCTACCGCCCCTTCAAAGATAACCTGTTCCAGACTACTCACATGCGTTACCTCCTTCCACAATTCCTCATTCTCAGAATAATCAATGTACTCCGTCACAGTAGCCATAAAGTCATCCTTGTGCGGATACATAATTGCATTCAGAAAACGTAAAAGGTCGTATCCCTCGTCTTCCCTGCCCCCATTATACACCTCGTCACCTAATTTGATAACCACTAACGTCATCAAATCATAATTTTCTTTGGCCACGGAATTAGGGACTGTATTTTTTGTGTTTGCCATCTCATAGAACGATATACTGTAACGTTCTTCGGGTAAAATTTCATCCCGACAAATCCAAATACTATAACATTTGGCAAGCTGAGAATAGTCTGTTTCGTCTAAAACCAAAGACAACTGGGAAGAAAGACGCCGCGCAAGATAATAAATCCCCCGTTTCTCAATCGGGTATCCAGGAGTATATGTTTTCTGCGGCTCTACATCAAAATGTAAATTAATCTGTATATCTTCTGTGGAAAGTAATGGATTCCTGGCGCGAAATGCCAGATCGAAACGAGTTGTCTTCTCGTTTAGATGAAAAAACTCTGAATTTTCACCTCTGATTTCCGTGTTGGTTCTGCCAGGGGAGACTTCCGTAGTGCTGGTAATAGACTCCGCTTCTATAAATCCCATAATCTCCTGTAAGGTATGACCACCATATTCAGGTACTGTCCCTTTAAGGATAACGGCCAGCACCTCTGCATATTGCAGGATTGTTTTTGTCTGGATATCCAGCCCATGTGTATCTGCCGTAATCTGCATGGCACTGAGCGCTCCCATACTGCCCTGCACTTTCTCCACCCAATTTCCCCCTTTCTGTTACGATTTTGCAAAAATATCACCGTTAATGTAATACATCATATTAATTTTTGCATTTTAAAATAATGATCAGGTAATCATCAGACGAACTGTCTGTGAGAATATAAAAGACGAACGCCTTTTAGAATTCTTGTCTTTTAGTATAGTGCATCTAATGGCAAAACACAATCCCAAACATATTTTCACAAAATATCTTATCTTTTTAGACTATAAAGCTTCTCGTCTATAAACACTCCACAAAAATACGCGCTAAGCCCATCGTCTAATCTCTCAATATACTCCATATAATTCCTGGGAAAATGTTTCAGTCGGCTTTCATCCTGCTCATCAAAATGAAATATCATCTCTTTTAGGATTTGCTGATAGACAAATGTAATCTTCATTGCCGTCTGAATATTCGCCCCTTTGCCAAGAGCATCTTGTGCCAAAGTCATGACACTGTCATAAAATTCCCAGAAAAATTGAACTGAAAACTGCGAATTCTCATGTAAATCATAGATTATGCTGTTCTCCTGGCATCTGTAATTCCGTTCTAAAATTGTATACGCATCATGAAGCTCCATTCTATTCATCCATAGCCTCCCAAATTATCCCTCAATACTTGATTTACCAGAAATCTCTGGAATGTCTTTCTTAATCATAATCCTTTTTTCCTGAAACTTCAAGGAATGTATTCCAATAGCAGCCTGTCAACTGTTACTGTCAAGTTACTTTTCACACCTGCGGTATTCACAACAACGAAAACACAGAATATTGCCTATTTTGCCTATTTGTAAAGAACTGCCAACTTGTCAGAAATCAATATGTGTCGTATAATGTAGAATATACAATAATTGCTTAAACCTTTAAGCCAAGCGGGAGGGGATGTTGTGAAAAAATATATAAAATTAATCCTTGCAAATCTATCTATTGCAATAGCCGCAGTAATCCTGTATTCACCTGGACTTGTAAACTTAAGGCTGTCCGATTACAGTATTTTTCGGGCAGGAATGTCTATCATTGCGGCGCTGCTCCTAATTCTGTCTTTCTTTTTGGTCAATATCCGTCTCCTTAAAGAGCCTGACCGAAAGCCTGTCACACTGGACGATGTCCACGACCTTGACAAAGCCAAGGACATCTTAAGAAGCCACTGTGAAGGCAAATATTTCGGCAGTCTGGCAAGAACCGCCTCTGAGCAGCTAGACCGGATCTTCCAGTGCAGACAGCGGCTGACAGGAATCCTTGCTCAGAAGTTTACCCAAGGGACAATGAGCTTTGACAAATTCGACAGCGTAGCGGCTGCAGCCGAAACCGCCGCCATAAAAAATGTGGTGGCAATGGCCAACAGGATGCGTCTTTTCGACGAAAAAGAATACGCCAGACTCCAGCATTATCGCGAGGACGACATCCCTGATGATATCCAGGAGGAACAGCTAAGGCTGTATCAGAAGAATTTCGATAATGTCCGAGCAACCATCGCCCACAATGAGAAGCTTCTTCTGAAGCTTGATGCTCTGGCAATGGAAATATCCTCATCATCTTCCGGAGACGATACAAACCTAAACAATGAACTAATCGGAGAGATTGAACGACTCACCGACGAAACCAAGTATTATCAGTAGGAGGAATACTTTATGAACAAAAAAGCTATAGGAATTCTAGCCTGTGTCATCGTACTTGTATGCGCCGCAGTCTTTGGCGGCATTTACGCTACCCGCAACATTGGCAAATCAGAAAAAGTAATATCCGAAGAAAGCGCCGAAAAACGTCTTTCCCGAATGGTTGACAAGATCAACCCTGATACCGGAGTCCCTGTTAAATCCCCCATTGAGTACGACTCAGTAGACGATGAAGCAAACGAACTTCCAGACATTGACACCTGTAAAGTCCAAGTGAAGGCAGAAACCAGCCTCTATGCGGAGATCTTTTCCTCTCCTGAAAAGGCTGGAAGCGGGACAGACGGATGGCTGAACGAGATGGCTTCCGAATTCAATGCCCAGGGCTTCCAGGTGGACGGACAGACAGTTTCCGTCCAAATCCGCAATGTCAACAGCGGCCAGGCATTGGATTACATTGCCACAGGAAAAGCTGTACCAGAAGGCTTTGCCCCCTCCAGCATACTCTGGGTTGACATGCTTAACGCAAAAGGGACCACCACAGAAACCATTTCAGAAAGCCTGGTGGGCAACGTTGCCGGTATTCTTCTCTCCAAAGAAACGAATGCCCAAATCGTAGAAAAATACGGAAGCGTAGACCTGAAGGCTATTACTGAGGCCACCGAAGCCGGTGAATTTGCAATGGGATATACCAACCCATTTGCCAGCAGCGCAGGTCTGAACTTCCTAATCTGTACGCTGGAACGGTATGATTTGAATAACCCGCTGTCTGAGACAGCTACCGCAGGTTTCCAGAAATTCCAGAAAAACGTGCCTTTTGTGGCCTTAACCACTATGCAGATGCGGGAAGCTGCGGAAAACGGCTCTCTGGACGGCTTCATTATGGAATACCAGTCCTATACAAACGACACCATGCTGTCCAATAACTATACCTTCACTCCCTACGGCTACCGCCACGATAACCCGCTAGTCTGCGTAGACTCCATAAGCCCTGAGAAGAAAGAGATTCTCAACCTTTTTGCAAAATTCTGCGCTTCAGACAAGGCAAAAGCAAGGGCAACAGAATTCGGCTTTAACAGTATGAACGACTATACCTGCGAATATGAGCCGGTTTCCGGCGATATTCTGACAGCCGCCCAGAAGCTTTACAAAACAAACAAGGATAACGGCAGACCGGTTATCAGCGTATTTGTGGCAGACGTTTCCGGCAGTATGGACGGAGAGCCGCTAATCGCTCTCCAAACTTCACTGATTAACAGTATGAAATACATTAATCCTGAAAATTATATCGGACTTGTAAGTTATGCGGATGATGTAACCATTGAACTTCCTATTGGGCAGTTTAATCTGGAGCAGCAGACATATTTTAAAGGAAGCGTAGAGAATCTATACGCCTCTGGAGGTACCGCAACCTTTGACGCGATCTGCGTCGCACTTAATATGATTCGCAAGCAGATGGAGGAATATCCGGATGCAAAACCTATGCTGTTTGTCTTAAGCGACGGAGAAACCAATGTAGGCTACAATTTAAATGATATCCGAGACATTTTAAGCGGATTAAAGATACCCGTATATACCATTGGCTACAATGCCGACCTGTCGGCCCTCCAAAGCATCAGCTCCGTCAACGAGGCGGCAAGTATCGACGCTTCAACGGATGACGTCGTCTACCAGCTAAAAACATTATTCAATGCCAATATGTAGCCCAAAAGCAAGGAGGAAAATTATGAGCGGATTTTCACTGGATTTACCAAACACAAAAGAAAGCGCAGGCGGATTTTCACTAGATTTGCCTGACACAGAAGCAATCAAGAAAGAGGTCGTGGCAGAACTTAAGCCCACTCCTGAAGAAAAGACGGCTATTACTAATGTGGTCAAAGATAAAGCCGACCAGATTATGGCTGTAGATTTGGATTCTCTCTCACAGCGTCGGGAATTCGTTCAGGTGGTCGAGACTTTCGGCTCGGACCTGGTCCGGCAGTCACAGGCGAAAAACAGCATCCTACAGAAGCGGATGGGTGATTTTAGCCGCGCAGGCGGAGAATCCGGCGAAGTAGCAAAGGGTCTGGAGGAACTGTCTATCAAAATGAGGGACTTAGATCCATCCGGTCTGGATTTTACCAAAACCGGTGTTCTTGGTAAGGTATTTAACCCTATCCGTCGCTATTTTGAGCGTTTCAAAACTGCCGATGCAGAAATTGCAGGCATCGTGAAAACCTTGGAAAAGGGACGAACGGTCCTGAAAAATGACAACACCACCCTGGAGATTGAGCAGGCGTCCATGCGTGAGCTGACAAAACAGTTGACTCAGAAGATTGAACTGGGCTCACAGCTTGACAGCTATCTGGCAAATGCGGTAGAAAATGCAAAGATTTCCGGTGATTCTGAAGAACGCATTAAATTTGTGGAGGAGGAAATCATCTTCCCCCTTAGACAAAGACTGATGGATTTCCAGCAATTATTGGTGGTGAACCAGCAGGGAATCATCGCCATGGAAGTAATCCGTAAAAATAACCTGGAGCTGATTCGCGCTGTTGACCGAGCCCAGACTGTAACAGTCGCCGCCCTTCGTGTGGCGGTCACTGTTGCCGGCGCGCTGTATAACCAGAAAATCGTCCTGGAAAAAGTCCAGATGTTAAACGCTACCACCAACAATATGATTAGCGCAACATCACGTATGCTGAAAGAACAGGGAACCGCCATCCAGCGGGAGGCTGTTGAGGCCAGTATCTCACCGGACACTCTGAAACAGGCATTTGCAGATACCTTGTCTGCATTAGATGATATTAGTACCTACAAGGAAAAGGCATTGCCACAGATGGCACAGACGATTCAAGATTTCCGGACGATTGCGGATGAAGGGGAACGGCAGCTTACCAGGCTGGAAAAAGGGAAAAGTATCGGCTTCTAATTATATAAAATGCCCCCTTCATACTGTGAAGCATTCCGTATGTGAATCCTAAAAGGGATGTTGTATTAAGCACAAAATCTACACGATATGGTATTTTCTAAAAACTGGATTCTGCCATATCTTGTAATTCTTTTGCTTACTGCAACATCCCCTTCTTATGAAATCATATTCTTTTGAAGCTCTCTCCACTCGTCCTCCAACATTGCCATGAGAATATCGTCCCCATATGTATCTCCATCTTTTACGGCATCTCTCAATACGCCCTCCCGCTTAAAACCGACCTTTAAATATGCCTTTTCAGCCCTTGGATTAAAAGAGAATACATCCAATTCCAAGCGGTGCAAACAGATAAAAAATCATAACGCCCCTCGTCATCTATACACGAAAGAAAGAAATTTACAACCTCGTCGTGGGTAAACGAAGGCTTACATCCGGTGAGCCGCGAAACCTCTGGCTCTAGCGGGTTAAAATTTTGCTGATAATAATTTTCTGCATCCTCTCTGCATGCTGATCTAAGAACATATCCGTCCTTTTCCCAAAATGTTTTGACTTTTTCCATTATAGAAATCCTCCTAAGCAGCACAAGCTATCATTTCAATCAGGTAATACGCCTCCATCAATCTTGCCATTAAATAAGATTGCGCTTGGCCACGTAGCGAAAATGAGGCATATCAACACCACGGTAATGCTTCGTCCAACTGTCCGCCACCGTCATTCCATTCTTAAGAGCCACATTCTGAGAAGCTGTATTCGTATCTCTGATTATAGAGCAAACCTCATCAGCATCCAATCTCTCAAACGCATACTTTTTACAGGCTCTGGCTGCTTCTATGGCATATCCCTGATGCCAATACAGACGCCAAAAAAGATATCCAATCTCCAGTACCCCCTTCTCTTTCCACGGCTGCATTGTTAGCCCGCACTGTCCAATCATCTCGTCTGTTTCTTTCAAAATAACTGCCCACAGACCAAACCCCCATTTTTGATAACGCGCAATCTGCCTGTCCAGCCATTCCTGCACTTCATCATCGCTAAATGCCCCTTCGTAGGCATACATGGCTTTTTCATCTTGTAATATATTACATAAAGAGCCATAATCCCCCTGATTCAGTTCCCGTAAGTATAATCTATCTGTTTCAAGTATCATATATTTCCACTCCCCCCTTGCGTTCCTTCTTTTTATCCATTTTATAGAAAATACTTTTAGAAGTCAAATTAGAACTTTGTTGTTCATGTACCCCGTCTCATTGTTGAATATCTAACCCTAATAATATATAATAATTCTCATATAGCAAAGAAACCTGTCAAAAATGATAAAGGAGATTCATCCTCAAATGGAAAACAAAAAAGCGCAGCACCCTCGAAGCAAAAAGAAAATCGCTCTGGTTATAATCATCTGTATTTTAGTAATATTTTTCTTCATTATTATGCCTATTCTGACCCGCCTTATCTATCTTGATAATTTTGGCAAACGATTTGAGACTGCCCAGTGGATGGCATATTCTGTCAATGAATTTGATGGCTTAAAAGTCACGGAATCCACATTTCCGTCGAATAACGGCCAACTCCTTGCAGGTTATCATTATTCAAAAGAGAACCAGGAGATAAAAGGCGTACTCGTAATTGCCCATGGTTTGGGCGGCGGCGGACACAACACTTATATGGATATTGCCGACTACTTTACTTCAAACGGCTACCTTGTCTTTGCTTACGACGCAACCGGAAACGACAAAAGCGAAGGTGAAGCAGTAGGAGGTATGCCTCAAGGCGTCATTGACCTTGATTTTGCTCTGCGCTATGTCAAGCAAACGGACGAATATCAAGATTTACCCATTGTTTTATTCGGGCATAGCTGGGGCGGCTATTGCGTCGGTAGCGTGCTGAACTGCCATACAGATGTGAAAGCCGCTGTCCTCGTCGCCGGCTTCAACCGTTCAATCGATTTATTTGAACAGCAGGGAGAGTCCATCATTGGTTCTGGCATCAAATTATTTATGCCCTATGTCTCTGTGTATGAACGGCTGAAATTCGGGAAATATGCCTCCTATACCGCTATTGACGGCTTTGGGGCATCTGACGCAGAAATCATGATTCTTCACAGCAAAGACGATTCAACCGTTCTTCCCGAAAATGGATATGAGAAGTTTTATAATGCCTATGGAGAAACTCCACGTTTTCATTTTATTGAATATGAGGACAGAGGACACGACAGCGTATACTATTCAGACGCGGCACGCCGCTATAAAGAGCAGCTTAACAAGGACTATACCGCTTATGTTGAGGCAAACGGCGGTGAGTACACTGCCGAGATTAAGGAGGAATTTATGAAGCAAAATCTTGATAAAAGTAAATGCTATGAATTCGATTATGATTTAATGCAGCAGATGTTAGACTTTTATGACTCTGCTCTTTGAAAATGATTACATATCTGTATCAAATTGCGGCATAGTCTTAGCGGCTATGCCGTTTTTCTCTGTCTGAATACTCTATTTACTACTTTCCTGTTCGGAATGCTATCTAAATCAAATCTTTATTTTCCACATTATAGATTGACAAAGCCGCAAATACGAATGAAATCACTGTTAAAACTGCAGGGAAAAACCGGTCGCCCGCCATGGTAAAATCTCCCACATTTGCCTGTGTAACAAAAATTAACAAAAACGAGGTAATGATTGTCGCTTTTGAAGATTTCATAGCCATTCCCACAAACAGAGCGATAAAACTCATACTTACAATCACCACAGATTTTAGAATCAGTTGGAGATAAAAGGATAAACCGCCCATGTCAAAATCAATAGCAAACGACGACTGCATAGTCCTTGTCCCCAGAAACACACACATATAAACCGCCAGCTTTGTTAATGTAAGGGCGCAAAAGTTAAAAATCCAAACCGCAGCCATCTGTGAAGCCAGTATTTTCTGACGTTTAATAGGATAAGAGAACATCAGATTCATGGTTTTGTCCTTGTACGCGCTTACGATAAAGGATGCCAGCATAACGCTGGTGTAAATAAGGAACGCCATGCTCGTAAATAATTCAATAGGCGCAGAAACCACATCTGTCCCCGGCGCGGCGTCCAGAGTTCCGTCCGGATCATTTGCAATGCCTAAGAATGCCAGAGCAAAGATAAATAAACCAAGCACAAACGCCATAATAACCGCACCCCGAATATATTTTCCAATATGGTTCTTCTTCCATTCAAGTCTGATTAACTTTAACATGACTTTCCCACCTCCGCTGTCATTTTTAAGAAATACTCCTCCAAAGTTTCCGTATGCTGGTTGAGAGAAATCAGCTCAACGCCGTTCATCAGCAATTCCTTTGAAATGCCCTGGGTCATAACCCCTCTCTCATAAATGCGGATTCTGGAATCATCCATAATTTTGAAATTGCTTAACTTCATTTTATCAGCCAGCACATAGGCGGCTTTCTTAGTATTTTCTACCGTCAGCTCTATATAGGCCGTATTGGCCTCCGCGATTTCCTTCATGGAAATTTCTTTCATCATCTTTCCATGGTTGATTACTCCCACCGTATCGGCTATGTTCTCAATCTCGGAGAGAAGATGGCTGGATATCATAAGGGTCATACCATATTCCACACACAGCATCTTAAATAAATCCCGAAGCTGCTTCATCCCTTTTGGGTCTAAGCCATTGGTAGGCTCGTCAAGAATTAAAAGCTCTGGCCTGCACAGGATTGCACGGGCGATTCCCAGCCGCTGCCTCATACCCAGAGAATAGCTTTTTGCAGGTTTATCCGCGTCTTTAGTCAGATTCAGCATTTCCAAGGCTTCTTCAATACTGCCTTTGTTGTAATAACCCATATATTCACAATGCAGCTTAAGGTTTTCTTTACCGCTTAAGTGGTCATAAAAGGTGGGGAATTCAATGATACTTCCCATTCGCTTCAGTACTTCGTAAGAAGTCGGCTCTAGTGTTTTTCCAAACAGTGTGACTGTGCCGGAGGTTGGCTTCCAGAGATTTGTGATCATCTTCATCACCGTAGTTTTTCCGGCGCCGTTCGGTCCTAAAAATCCGTAGATTTCACCTTTTTTAATATGGATATTCACGTCAGTTACCAGTTCTTTTCCATCTATTGTCTTGCACAGATGGGTCGTTTGTAAAATGTAAGACATGTTCTGCCTCCTCTCTTTCAAAACACCTTGAAAGGTGTCTGTTTGCTTTATGAATATCATTATAGAGGCATAGATTTTCAAAACTCTTGACGAATTCTTACGAAATTCTTTCATTCTATCTTATTCTTTTCAATCTCACCGTAAACGTTGTTTTTACATTCGGTATGCTGTCCAAAGTCAAATCTCCCCCTAACTGAACCGCAAGATTTCTGGCGATTGTCAGGCCAAGCCCATTCCCCTGTATTTCCCGATTTCTGGAATCCTCCATAGTATATAGCCTGTCAAATACATTTGCCGTAAATTCCTTTTCAATCCCTTTCCCCTTATCTACAACATCTATGTATACGGAGCTCTTTTCCTGACGCAAAAAAACTCCCAGATATTTCCCGTAGCTTCCATAGCGTATAACATTCGATAATAAATTGTACAGGATTCTTTGCAGCGCATCTTTATCGCCCTGCACATAAACGGCAGACTCTGGAATCACCAAATCAACCTTAAATTCTTTTTGCAGTAAAATATCATAAAACTCCAGCACATTTTCCCTGCAAACTTCACATATATTGATTTTGCATAAGCTGATATCCATATCTCCGGCTTCCAATTTTGCCAATGTAAAAAACTGATTAATCATCGCCATCACCTGTTTGGCTTTTGCTTCCGTCTTTATCAGCATTTCATCCTCTGCATTGCTCAAGCGCATGATTTCCAGATATCCTAATATAACGGTCAGCGGTGTTTTGATATCATGGGATATGTTTGACAGCATTTTTTTTGAAGAAATTTCCTCCCTTTTGAAGTCTGCCTTTATTCTCTGGCGGTCTACTAACAACCGGTTTATCTGCGCCCCTAACTCCATCAGAACAGGATGATCTGTGAATATCATTACCTTTTCATCGCTGTCTGTTTCTGCTATCTCCTCTAATTTTTCGTTTATCTGCCTAAGCTTCGTCTGTATTCCTCTGCGAAAGACAAAACGCTGATATAAAATTATTAGGAACAGAATCAGAACCAATACGGTCAAAAAGAACAGAATAGTGTCGTCACTCATTTTTCATGTCTCCTAACTTGTAGCCAATTCCCCATACCGTAATGATATACTGAGGCTTACGGGGATTGTCCTCAATCTTATTCCTTAATCTGCTGATATGGACATTTACTGCATTTTCATCACCCAGATACGCGTCGTTCCACACAAGAGAATACATCTGCTCTTTCGTATAGACTTTGTTTGGATTCTGTAATAATAGCTTTAAGATTTCAAATTCTTTTGAAGTAAGTTCTATTTTGTTTCCGTTTTTTGTTACGGAATAATCATTCAGATTCATGATAAGACAGCCCTTCCTAAGTACCGTCTCCTGGGGGGCGGCGCCTGCGGCATACTGTGTGCTTCTTCTGATATTCGCTTTGATACGCGCTAATACTTCTGTGACAGAAAATGGTTTTGTGATATAATCGTCCGCCCCTAAACCAAGGCCCAGAGTCTTGTCGGAATCTGTATCTTTTGCTGATATGATAATGATGGGGACTGTACTGTTCTCTCTGATTCTGCTCATGACCTCTATACCGCTTATTTTAGGTATCATCAAATCCAACAGCACTATACTGAAGGTATCTGAAAAGAATTGGCGGCATGCGCTTTCACCGTCCATTGCGGTGATTACCTCGAAATTCTCTGTGAGCAGAAAGTTCTTTAGCATGATGCTGATTTCCGGGTCATCCTCGACTAATAAAATCTTATTCATTGTTCCTCTCTTTCTTGGGTGAAGCGGAGTTTCCCACTTTATCTACTCAAACCACAGTTCTTCTCCTTAAATAACACGCGCGAAGCTGTGCAAGAAAATCAATAAACACCTGAGCGGCTGGTTAAATCTACCATATAATTTAATTCAGGCTCACAACAACCGACAGTATTAAAAATCTTCGCCATTCGCCACATCCTCTCTCAAGCCAAGCTCGCAAAAAAATAATTCTTTTAATTTTTTATTATACCATTATCATTCATAAAATCATACTCTTAAATATATAGGAATCCTCTATTGTCATATATTTAATAAATAACTCTTGCAAAGTTCTGTTTTCAAGGTATAATGGGAAATACGAGTCTTATGGGGAATTAGCAGAAAATATACAAAAATGAAAGGAGTCAAATGATGAGGAATGAAAAAATAAGCTGGACAAGCTTCTTTCGGACTGTTTTTACAATCGCGCTGCCCATCGCATTTCAGAACTTTTTATCTACAACGGCAAGCATGGTAGATACGATTATGATTGGCAGTCAGGGTGAATTATCTGTAGCAGCAGTGGGAATCTGCTCACAGATTACATCTTTATTCTTTTCCTGCTACTTTGGTTTCGCAAGCGGGGGACTGTTGTTTTTCTCCCAGTATTGGGGCGCCCGCAATGAGAGGGGCATCAACCAGGCCTTTGGGCTCGCCCTTACCTGTATGCTGGCTGTATCCCTCCTCTTTGGCGGGGCGGCTGTTGCCAATCCAGATTTCATACTGGGAATCTATACAGACAAAGCCAATATCATCGCAATCGGCGCTCCTTATATTCGGATTGTAGGATTTGCCTACCCCCTGCAAGTAATTGCCATGATTATCAGCTTCCTCATGCGTTCTACAGAACGGGTGAAGCCGCCTCTGTTCAGTTCTATTCTTGCGCTGATTACGAACTTCATCCTTAATTGGATTCTGATTTATGGACGGTTTGGTATGCCTCGTATGGGTGCGGCAGGTGCGGCAGTCGGCACTTTAGTATCCGGTATTGTAAATGTGTTTGTGCTGTTTATTTTTCTTATAAAGGATAAGAAAACCATTGTTCTGAGAGTAAAAGACATGTTGTCCTGGCATGACGGTTTTCATAAGGAATATATGAGCAAATGTCTGCCCATTATTTTTAATGAATTATTCTACGGAATCGGGCAAATGCTGATTAATATCGTAATCGGGCATCAGTCTGAATCCGCCATTGCTGCAATGGCTGCCTTCCGTGTCCTGGAGGGATTTGTCTTTGCCTTTTTTGCGGGCCTTGCAGATGCATCCTCCGTGGTTGTGGGAAAGGAGGTTGGCTCAGGTCATCTGATGAGCGGCTACCAGTATATGAAAAAATTTGCCCTACTGTGTCCGTCGATTACCTTCACCATCTGCCTGATTGGACTTTTACTCAACCGCCCCCTGCTTTCCCTGTTCGGCCTTGGAGCAGAGGCTATGTTTTTCGGCAAATATATGATACTCATCTATCTTGCCGCCGGAACCATACGTACCTGCAATTATATTATGAACTGCTGTTACCGCGCCGGCGGAGAAGCCGTTTTCGGAACTCTTCTTGAGATTATCTGCCTGTTTACAGTAAGCGTCCCTGCAACATGGGCTGCCGGCATGATTTGGCATCTTCCGTTCCTCGCCGTGTTCTCATTCCTGTACACGGATGAGCTAATCCGGCTTATCTTTGAAACGTGGTACACCATAAGCGGAAAATGGATTAAACCTGTAACAGAAGTGGGACGGTCTGCGCTTCCGGAATTCAAGGCGGCGCTCACAGCCAAAAAGAGTCTATCCAAACAAAATTAGGTTAAAATAATTATATAGAAATGGCTGAATATGTTCCACAAACAGTGATATTCAGCCATTACAAAAGCTACTATTTTCTTAACCGTTCACTAACGCTTCTATTTTACTGCCTTAATATCCTCCACCATCAAATCAATCAACTGCTCCTGATACCCTGCTTTTTTCTCTGCCTTCAAAAGTTTTGCAAGTTCCCTCAATTGGACATTCCCAATCTTACCCAACCGTTTCAACCGTTTCTCTGCAAGTATATCCTTCGATATTGAACGGTAATAGTCCTCCCTAGTCATTCTCCATGGAAAAATCTGCCCAGAACCTCTTGCAATCACTCTATCTGCTATCTCAATCCCTTCCGGATCAATATCGCCGCAGTAATATAATTTACATCCGGATTTTAACAGTAAATCTATTAAAAATAAAGAAGCTGTTCTTAACTGCCCGGAAGTGCACACGATTGAATATTCTTCCCCTCTCATTTCTTCACACACTTGGGAAAAAACCATCTGGTTTTCGATAATAAAGACTGTCTTCCTGCTGCTGTCCGCCCTTGCCAATCTGCTCAGATTAGAAAGCGTCAGAACATATTTTTCGCCCTTTCTAATAAAATATTGATAGGCCTCATGTTCACTGTCACCCTCATAGAAATGGATTCCATAACATGTAGTATAGCTAGAGATATCGTCTGGAGCAATCCCCGCCATATAATACAAAGCCAAAACACCCTCCTGTGCTTTCGGCTCCTCTATCTTATATGTAAAGCTTAAAGCGCTAATCAATAAACGCCCTGCAGCATTCTGCCTGTCAAAGTAGTGGGGATTCTTTGTTATTTCTGCCCCCAGCACAGCCAACCTGACATTTTCCTTTCTATCTCCTTCCCTTTGCTGCAAGTATGCCAATGCGTTGCACACCTCCATAAGCACTTCCTTTATACCATCCCTCGATTTTTCTCTTTCCCTTATAATTCGCTGATAGCCATATTTTCGTTGTTCCCGCATTTCATTTAGCCAAAGTATTCCCTTGGCGTCCTTTCCAAACCGGCTTCCTGCCTCATGCAGTACAGCATCCCAAAATCGTTTATTTAACTCAGTCCTTTCATCTCTCTTCTGGCTGTTTGACAGTATCTTTTCATTAAAATATTTTTCTACAAGCGCCTCCAGTTCAACACCACAGTACTTCGTCTCATTCAATGCCGCTTGCAGCTGGGAAACAGAAATTGAAAAATCGCCCGGCAGCAGACTTCTCCCCAAAACTGCACTCAATGCGCTGCATTCCGCCTCAGACAAATTTTCAAGAAAAATTTTCCCTGAAAGCTTCCCATATTTTATGTATTTCTTCTTCATCTCTATAAACATACGAGTATATGCTTTATTTTTCTGAAATAAAGAGCACATTCCTCAAGAATTTTTTCTTCCACTTTACTATTCCTCAATGATTCTCTGTTTTCCATTCCACAAATAATAGATAACTGTAACTACTTTAGAATTAGCAGGTCTAAGCAATTCTGCTATCCGCAGGAAGGGCACAGAAGCATAGCATCCCCACAGTACCTGTGAATTCATAATAAAGTCAAAATCGAATTTTCTTACAAGGTCAAACATGCTGCTGATATTTTTGTCATCCACCCCCGCAAAAGCTTCATCCAACGCTATGATTCTCGGCAAATCGTCAGGCTCTGCCTTTTTATATTGCGCATTCAATGCAGCGAACAGCGGGACATACATAGCCATTGCCTTTTCCCCTCCGCTAAAGCGGTTAAAGGCTCCGTTTGTTAATTCCTTTTTATTCTCGTCATTTCGGTAATAAAACATTTTAAATTCAAACCACTTCCGGTAATCCAGTGCTTCTCTCACCAAATCAGTATAGCTTAAGACTTCGCCATTTTCCTCCGCCATCTGTTTTACCGTATAAATCTTATTCCTAAAATGTGCAGAAATTCTTTCGATATCCTCCGCAGTCATCAATTCCCTGTCACGGTTTAGCATTTTCTCCAACTCTGCTGTATCCAGCTCTCCCTCTCCGCCTGCGGTCTTCGCCCTCCAGTCCAGTGAAAAGGTCAGGGACATAGAGGTGTCTATCTTTCGCATAAGAGAAGACATATCCTGAATCCATTTCCTGCTTTCTGCAATACGGACATTTAACTTCCTGCTCAGGGTATCCGACAAAATATTCTCAAACAGCTCCCTATCCTTCTGACGGATCAACAGTTGGGTTTCATCAATCCTCTCTTTGATTACTTGATAGAATTCTTCAAAATACAGCTTCCGCCCCTGCATATAAGAAACAATTCTATGACGTTTGCGTAACGCCATCGCATCTGTTGTCTCTTCTGCAAAGCAATCTTCCATAAACGTCCCGTAAATTACCAGGCTTCCAATATGCGCATGAAAAATCCTGTCCATGTTCGACACAATCTCTGCTACGGATTTATTTCTGTCTGCTTCTCTGATTACAGTTTTTGCCTGTTTGGCTGCCTCCGGAGTTGTTTTGCTTTCTCTGGCAAATACAAGTCCCAGGGATAATTCTTCATCAAAATATTTTCTGAGCCGGACCTCCTTCTCCATTTTCTCCATCACACTTTTTTTCTGTGTCTCAATATCCGGTTCCAATCTTTTCACAGTATTTTCCCATACAGCCTGCTCTTTTCCTAACTCTCGTTCTTCATCGTCTTTTAGGTTCAACTCTTTCCAAATTATTTTCAGCCGCTTTGCCCTCTCTTTATTTTCAGGAGCATTCAGGAATTCGTCAAGTTTCTCTATCTGAAGCTTCTGTTCCTGTACCTCCTGCTCTGCTCTTTTTTTATAGATATCTTCTCTATCGATTGCGTCCTCCTCTTTCTCAATCAACTGTTTCTGCATATCTTCTCTTGCCTGCTCCGCCAAAAAGCCCATTACAGCCATCTGAAGCGATTCTAACTGCCCCTTATACTCATAGAGCGCTCCCAGTATCTCCTCATAACTCTCAATGTTTCTTTCGTAGGGAAGCTCTCGACACTTGGCTATGACCCGCTGGGCGGACTGCTTTTTTTGAATTTCACAGCCTTCTTTTTCTTTCTGTTTTTTCCCACATTCTTCACTGCACTTTTCAAACGTCCAGTTTAAGTCTTTTTTCATCGCAATTGCCTCGTCCAACTCGTCAAATACGGGCAATCCGTGATACTCTTCCTGCAAAATTCCAATCCTTTTCCTTAGTCCGTCAATTTCCTGTCCCAATGCCTCCAGTTCCTGCTGCAAAAGCTGCAATTCTTCCTTTTTTCTTCTGATTTGCTCCTTCTTCTTCTCCTTTCTTATGGCTTCCCCAATATAACAGGCTTCCCTTTCAGGCCTGCTGTAACCTTCCAGTGCGCCATGTCTGAAATAACCGTCTGGCTTTAACACAATCTGGCAATCATCTTCCTCTCCGATATTAGACAAAATCCTCTCCGTCATTTTCCGCAGCTCCATATCTCCTGCAACCGCTGCCAGTTTACTGTATCTCGTTTTTCCGGAATCTTTAAGGCAGAGAATCTTATCTGACCATTCTTCCAGAATCTCCATAGCCCGCGTATAGTCTTTCTGCGGCACTACCAGGGCATCCAAAAGTCCCGCATCCTCCAACTGGCATTCCAGCAAATCCCTGTCCCTCATAGAAATATGCTCTGTAAAATCCACTGCTTCATAAAAAGGCGAAAAGGAAATGTTGTTCTCTGCCAGCTTCTCCCTCGTTCTGGACAGGATTTCCCTACGCACAGGCGTTATCTCTGATACTTTTTCCAATTCCTCCAATTCTTCCCTGCAGATTCTCACAGACTCCGCCTTCTTTTCTTTCCGTACTTCCAATACAGAAAGTTCACTTCCCAGCTTTTGGTTTTTCATCTCCCATATATTTCCGATGAGATTGCGTATATTCCCATAATCCGACACATCTTGGTATTTCTGGATATATATTGATATCTGTTCCAGTTCTTTCTTTGACAGATAAAATTCCTGGTTAAGCTGCTCCAAGCCATAGTATGCCTCAATCAAGTCATCCCTCAGCGCGTCCTCCATCGTTTCTGCATCGTTCACCTGCTGCCATGCCTGTGCCTTCTTTTCCTCCAAGCTGCTGCAGTCTTTTGACAACCTGTCACATTGTATCTGTATTTCCCTGAATTTTTTCAGCTCGTCCAATGCTGCCTGCACATTTATACACAGTTTTTCAATTTCACTTTTGATTTTCTTACATTCCCCATAGCCATCCGAAGTCTTCCACAAGCTTAAAATTTGTCCATGTCCAGAAAAACAAATGATATTCTGCAGTTCATCCATATCATTCACAAGCTGCTCTATTTCCATCTGATAAGCGTCAATATTCTTCTGTATCTCACGTACTATAGCGTCATACTCCCGTATCGTATTTCTGCGGTGCTCAATGCCTTGGCAGTACAATGCGATTTCTCTCTGTGCATCTTCCTGTCGTTTTCGGCATGTTCTTAATTTTTCTTCCGCCTCCTCTAAATCCGTTGTCCCGATCGCCTCCTTCTCCCGTTCCAACAGACTTTTTTCCCCTTTGAGCTCGCCTGCCCTTCTGTATGATTTCTCCAGCTTTTCCTTTGTCTCCTTCAATTCGTCTGTCTCTGCTTCCAGCTTTCCCCTGGCGGCGTCAACCATCGCCTTTTCTTCCAGGTAGGCGATCGCTTTCTGCCCCAACATATACTGATTATATCTTACATACTCATTCCGTATAATCTGCAAATCTTTATAAGCCCTTTTTAATCCATTCAGCTTATCCTGTATATCATCCATTTTCTCCATGGCGTCTACCATAGCACGCAAATCCTCATCGGACAAAGTCTGCAAAGAGTCGTTCAATATCTCATATACTTTTTTTGGCGTAAATTCCTTGGAAAGCTTGGGTGCCCTGACCTTTATGAGCAGCCGTATAAATTGTTCATACTGTTCCAGTCTCGGAAACCCAAATATATGTTTATTTACTAAACCCATATATTCTTTTTGCGCTTCTGTAAACAGATTATTTTCTCCCAGTTCCTTTTTTATCTCCTGCTTCGTATATACAATTTTCGTATTTCCCACATCACGATACAGGTTAAAATCATATCCTATTCTCCTCCCATCCAATACGAGAAATCCCCAGAAGCCCATAGCTTTCCCCTTTTGAGCCTGCTGGCCGATTCCAATCGTCCGATAGCGGTTCCCCTTCCTAAACTCTAAATATAGATAGCCGGTAGCTTCCTCCTTCTCCCCATCGTTCAGAAAATAGTATTCCATTCTTCTGTCACTGGAGCCAAAAGGATCCAATCGACTAGGCGTCCTGTCACCATCCAGTATAAAAGGAATAAAACTCTGCGTAGTAATAGACTTTCCTGAGCCATTCTGTCCCCGTAGAAGCAGTTTACCATCTGCAAAAGAAAATACTTCATCATCGTATAGCCAGAAATTCACAAATCCTATTCGATTCATATGCCAACGCTCACTCATCTGCTCTTCTCCTTTGTCTCAAACTCTGCCGGATAGCGCCCGATCATTTTTCCTGCTGCCGGATAGATGACAATCTCCCCGTCACACTCGTCAACCATCATCCATGATTTCATATAAGAAATAACCGCTTTTAACAGTTTTGCGTCTTCCATCTCCCTGTATTCCTTGCTCCATGCCGCCCGATATCTATTACGATAATGGTGCATTTCTTCCTGAAACTCTTTTATTGAAACAACAATACAGTCGTCCTGCCGCTTCTTCCAAACACCCTCGTCTGCTTTTTCCCTAATCAGCCTGCACAAGAGCAAAACAAGCTCTGGAAGCATAGCCTCCCTTGGATGCCTTTCCCCAAAGGGTTCATCTTCATCTATCACCAGAAAGGCAGCATTTTTATGGACATGAAGCTGTCCTCCCAAATATTCACTGAAATTTTTCTGTATCCACTGTCTCTGGTTTTTCAGATAGATACTGTCTGGGTTATCGGACCGGCTCCAATAAAGAGCCGGTGCCGCCACCATCTGCCTGTATACACGATTAATCCTATAATGCCCTCTGTCCGCTTCGCTTTCCTCATTCTGCTGCTTCTCAAAATCTTCCCATGACTGAAAATCAACTATGCTATATGCAAAATTCACCGCCATGTATCTGGAAAGCCCTGTATTCTCATACAAAATCTCCTGCCCAATACTGCTGCCCACATTATCGCTGCTCCCTTCATATGCTTCTAACAGCCTCATATTCTCACAAAACTGCAGCACTCTTACCAAAGACTTTCTCTGTGTAAAAGAAGTCCAGTCCACATCCATCACACCTTTTAGCTGCAGCTCCAGCATATCTACCAATTCTGATAACAGAAATTGCTCCTGTTCTTCCTTATCTTCCAGGAATGCTAAGACAGCACAAAAAAGACAGTAATCCCTGCTCTCCGTAAAGTCTGTAATGCCCATATATCCTTCCGCACGGGCAGGGATTTTCTCCACCTTCAATATCTGTTCATTATTGATTACCGTCCAGCCTAGCTGCTCTCGAAAAAATTTCTGGCATTTTGGCAGCTCTCTGCGGACCTTCATATATAATTCTTTATCCTTCTTCTTATCAATCCAACAATTTTCTATTAATGCCCTTGCCGCTTCCATTTTTCTAATCCTCAAACTGAAATATATATCTGGGCATCATAAGTTCCCCATCCTCACATTTCAGAGTGTAACTTCCCTCCTGTTTTATCAAACGAAATGCCTGTCCATACTCGGTCCGTCCGCTTTTGGACACAGTCAGATTCGCCTGTGCAATCCAACGCAAAAGAGTCTCCCTTGTATCCACAGAAATGCAGTCGTCAATCCTACTGATATCCAGCTTATTGTCCTGAATATATTTCATAACCAGATTTCTGTCTTCCTCCAGTTTTTCCAAATATTGGTTACGCTGTGCCAATTTCTCCAATGCTTTACTTTCAAACCCAGATTTATGTATTCTAGGTTTATAAGTTCTGGTATGGGGCTTCAGTTCATATTCCGATGGCAGTTCATCGAAAACGCCACTGTTTATGCTATCCGTGGAACGGGGACAGTTTACTTTAAAATGCCGCACATGCTGTATTCCGAATACATGCGCCGAAAGTTTATGGGCCGCTTCTACATTTTCGCACTGCATGAACATCTGAATAAATTTCTTATAATCTTCCTTACGGCTGATTCCCCAATTTTGTATCTGTACGATTAAGGCTGCATTCTGTATAATTTTCCGTATAACTTCATCTGTAATATCCAATACCTTCTGACTTTCACTTGGATGCCTATCTGTCGAAATGAACCAATCTGACAGGCTCTGCCATTTTCCGTAAATGTTTTCTTTTATCGCATTCTCCCTTAAATCCTGGATTTCCGAATCAGGGTGTGGAATTGCCAATTCACTCTCAATGACCCGCTCTAATACTCTGTCTACCATCTGCTGAGACAATTTCTTAATTATATTTTCAATACGTATAGATTTATTCTGAAGCTGCTGCACAAACTCTTGTAAATAAGAAATAAATCGATCCTTATGTACGACAAACTCAATAGATTTGAGAACCTTATCTGATTTACCTGAATAGAATTCTCTCAAATAATCCTGATAGTTTCGGTTTAATCTCTTAAAATCTTCCTGCAAATTGCTCCACCATTCATTCACCGCTTTCAGCTCCTGACGGTCTATCTGCTCCATTTCATTCAAGGCATTCTCAATCCGCACAAAATAATTCATGGACAGATTACCACTGTCCATGAAAAGATTTTCAAGCTTTACCGTCATTCTTTCTATCTCTACTGCATATTCCGACATTGTATAACGGTATTGCTTATTTTTATATTCCGCAATCGTATAAACTCTTTTCGGGTCTTGGATAGAGGTAAGATTTTTCCATCCAACCAACGCCTCTAAATCTGTTTTTAACTGATCCATAGAATAATCTGAAAACTCCGGATACTCCCTAAGCAGCTCCAACACATCTTCCTTATATAATTGAAAATGCATTTTCTCGTACTCTATAAAAAAAATCCGCATAATACGCCTGTATTGCGAAGCATTACCAGCAGACAAATATATAGCTTCTTGAATTGATTCCAAATATTTCAAATTACATTCCCCCTGTATCCCTAAGCGAAATCATTAACACCCGTCTGTCATCCTGTACCTACAAATTAATTACCAGGCTGATCGTCTGTCAGCAGTCATTTAAGATTGTTCGGAATGCCCATCATATATTTCCCATATACACTCCTGCGTATTTCCTTATTTATATCATAGCATTTTCATATCTCATACACAACTACATTTAATATACAATTTAGCTTTCTTTATTTCTTCTTTACATATGACGTATAAACATCTTTTGCAGGCTAATTCTTAATTAAATCAAGAACTCCCCATATTCAGACTGGCAAACTATCCCTCACGCACAACGCCCCATACCCCGCGTGTGTCAAGTTATTGTCACAAACTTTTTTCACTTTTTTTGATTGAAAATCGCTGAAACCCGCATAACTTCGTGGGGCGTGTGGTTCATTATTGCTAAGTTAGGGCAAAATTGGTGACAAATTATTGTCAAGTTGGAATGTCCGAAACAGCCTTCAGGATTTCCTCTGTAATCCCCGCCATATTCCTGTCTGCCGCATAAAGTTCCGCTCCCTGATTCTTTAACTGCCTGACCAAACCTACTGCATCTGGCACCGAACGTGACAGCCTGCTCATATTATAGACAAATACCCCATTATAAGTCCCGGCATTCCTTAAAAGTTTTTGCAGTCCGGGGCGGTCTGTCCGCAGACCGGAGATACCGTTGTCAGCATAAATATCTATCTCTGTCCGCTCTCCCCACATGCCCCGGATTTGCCCTGTCAGCACTTCTGCCTGATGCCGTACTGCCACCTGATCCGGATTCCCTACTCTTGCATATATCGCTGCCCTCATTCTGTCTCCTTTCCATTTTCGCGGAAGTTCCACATGATTTCAACTCTTTTGTCTTTATAAACGTGTATTTTCTTAATAAATATATCAACTACTTCCTGTGTCAGCATTTCCAGGTGGGAATACCGGATGATCTGCTTCATATCTTCCTCCGCCCTGCGGTATTCCTCCCGAAGCTGTTCCAGTTCTTCCCCCTGCGCATCTGCCTCTGCCGACAACTGGATCGTCTGCTCTTTTATGCTGTCCGCCTTCTGTCTGTAGCTTTCCGCAGATACTCTGCCGCAGGCATAACTTTCATATAAGGCGTCTGCCTCTGCCTGAAGCTCCTTCTTCCTTCTCTTGCAGTCTGCTATCTTCTTTTCCGTCCTCACAATACAGGACTTTTGGAAAGAAACAAGGCTTTGTTTTTCTTTTACGGCATTTCCGCGCACCATCAGTTCCCGGTTCAGCATCATCAGCACGGTTTCCTCCAGCAGATCGGCGGAAAAGTATGTACAGCACTCCGGTATCTGCAAAACAGCGTGTTTCCGGCACTCAAACCTGCGGTATTTATTCTTCCCCCGTATAGGCTTGTAAGTCATGGAATAACCGCATCCGCCGCAGAACAGTTTCCCCACAAGTGGGTTTTTCTCCCCTTTTCTGGAAGTGTCCGCATCTTTACGGAACAGGCATACCTTTTCGTAATCTTCCGGTGTAACAAGCGGCTCATGGTGGTCTGGTATCACTTTCCATTCTTCCATTGGTACAGCGATACCGTTTTTACTGCCTACAGACTTACGCTTTGATTTCCCGTAGGCCATCTCACCCAGGTAGAAACGGTTATTCAGGACAGCCCGGACAGACACATGATCCCACGCCTGCATCCTGCCGTCTTTATCCGCCCGCTCCGGGTGGCGCATCTGTGTTTTGGTCAGTATCCCCTTTTCATTGAGAATCCTTGCGATCTGGGTGCTTCCATTCCCTCTAAGGGCAAGGGCAAAAATATAACGCACGATCTCCGCTTCCTTTTCGTTCACTACAACCGTATTTTTTAATTCCCGGCTTTTCTCATACCCAAAAGGTGCCTGTCCGAAAACATATTCCCCGCTGGCGCATTTATTTTCAAATGAAGCCTTAACCTTTACAGATATATCCTTGCTGTATAGGTCATAAAGAAGCGTCTGGAATGCCGTATCAATAGGGGTTGTGCTTCCCGCATGGTCGCGGCTGTCGTAATGGTCGTTTACTGCGATAAACCGCACCCCCATGAACGGGAATATCTGGTTCATGTAGGTTCCAAGCTCGATATAATCCCTTGAAAAACGGGACATATCCTTGACAAGTACACACCCTATCTTATTTTCCCTGATCTCCTTTAACATTCTCTGCATCCCCGGCCTTTCCATGCTTGTGCCGGAATAGCCGTCATCACAAAACTCAGAGACTTCTTTTCCCCTCAGTTCCTCATTGCCGCGTATGTAGGCATGGAGCATGACCCTTTGGCTGCTGATGCTGTTGCTCTCATCCTTGTCATCCGCATCTTCCAGTGACAGCCGCAGGTAAATGGCAAGTTTATCCATTTGCAAGCACCCCTTCCAGCAATTCATTCGTATAGGCAAACTGTACTTCTATCCTTTTCCCCGGATAGACATAAATCCTCCGGATCAGGGATTCTATCATTTCCTTTGTCAGTTCCCTGCCGCTTTTCAAACGGAGAAGGGCACGGGCAGCCGCAAGGTATTTCCCTGATACGTTATCCAGGTTCTTCCTGTCCGCTTCCAGTTCTTCCTTCTGCCGGTTTAAGTCATGCAGCCTGCCTTCCTGCCGCATCTTATACGCGACATACTCACTCTGAGGGATAATGCCCTCACGGTATTCCACATATTTTGTCCGTTCTTCTTCTTTTGCGGCGGCAACAGACCTTTCCGCTTTCCTGATTTTTGCATCAATTTCCGCACCTTTTTCCCGGATCTGCTCTTTCACGATCTCTGTATATTTCTTCATTTTCCCCAGATACACAGAAAACTCCATTTTAAGGAGCGGCATCAGAATATCCACCAGTTCCGCCTTTGAAATGCGGTTCGACGCCGGGCATCCTTCCACTTTTGTCTGCCCGCCGTTTAAGCAGAAATACCCGTCCAGCCTTGCCTTGCTGCCGTCCGCATAGGTTTTCACATAACTATGTCTTGTCATTTTCCTGCCACATACGCCGCAGTAAAGCACACTGTCAAAAATATTCTCCCCTATCGGGCACCCTTCCGTCGGATGCGTATAGGATTTTGTCCTCTCATGGAGCCTTTCACACACTTTTGCCGCCTCTGCGAATATTGCCGCATCAACAATGGGGGCATGGGTGTTTTCCCTGACCACCCATTCACCTTCTGCTTTATGGATACGGTTTTTTTCGTCCCTGGCAGTGATGGAAGTCCGCCCCTGCACCAGCTTTCCGGTATACGTCTCACTTTTCAGGATGCGTTCTACGGCGCTCTTGTCCCATCCCTTATATGCCCCGGATTCCGGCATAAAAAATACTTCCCCGGTTTTCTTATATACAGAAGGCGGATTGACTTTCTGCCTGTTCAAGTCATCCGCTACCGCCGTGAAACTGCCTGTCTCGATAAACAGGCTGAAAATATGCTTCACAATCCCTTCCGTATTTTCATCCGGTAAAAGCTTCCGTATTTTTTTATCCCACCCGGCTTTATAGCCGTAGGGCGGCGGCCCTCCTACATAGGAGCCTTCCTGCCGTCTCTGTTTCAAATGCTGCTTCGCCTTTACGGAAAAATCCTTTGCATACATATCATTGACAAGGTTTTTTATCTCCGCTGCCATCTGCTTCGTATTGCTTCCCCGCATCCCCGTGTCGAGGCCATCAGCAACCGCAATGAAGCGGACGCCCAGAAACGGGAATATTTTCTCAATATAATTCCCCGCTTCCAGATAGTTCCTGCCAAACCGGGAAAGGTCTTTGACCACCACGCAGTCAATGCTTCCTAGCCTTATATCCTGCATAAGCCTCTGGAACTCATCACGGTTGAAGTTGCTTCCTGTTTTCCCCAGGTCAACATAACGGTCTACAATCTCTATCCGCTCTGTCCCTTCCCTGTTAAAATCTTCGATATATTTTTCCGCAATCTTCACCTGAACTTCAACAGATTCATTCTTTTTCTTGTCCTGATCGGATGAGAGCCTTGCGTAAATGCCTGCTTTATAACATATTTTTGCTTCTTTTACCGCCACAGCAGGGGCGGAAGTCCTCTTTGACACTCTCCCCATGCTATGCGCTCCTTCCTGCTTTCCGCTTTACTTCTTCCCTGTCCTCCAGAATCTTCCGGCCAAGACCTTCCATGATACGGAATTCGTCCATGAAATAAAAATCAATCACAATCTGTTTATTTTCATAAACATATATCCGCCTGATAAGGCTGCTCAAAGTGTGCCGGTCTATCTCCCTCAGTTCCACGCAGTCCTGGAAGGTTTTCAGACGTCCCGCAGAAAGCACTCCCTTTTTGAACATGCTTTTAATGAGCTGCTCCTGTTTCTGCATGGCAGCCTCCAGTTCTTTCCCTTTCTGCGTAAAACCGCTGTGCAGGCGTTCAAATTCCTCCTTTGTGACAACACCCGCCCTCAAATCCTCATATAAGCCGGAGCAGAGGGAATAATATTTATCCTGCTCTTTTTTCAGCCGTTCAATCTCCTTGTCATACCGGGCAACTGCTTCAAAGTTCGTCTCATACCGCACAGCCCTGTCAAAGAGTTCCTTTTCTTTCAGGAAGGAATTTGCAAACTTCCGGATGCTCTCACAGATGATCTCCTTCAGCGCACTTTCCTCTATGCTGTGCCTGCTGCACCCTTCCCCGCGGTTCTTTGTGGAACAGATATAATACACTTTGGACACGCCTTTATAGCGGGTCACGCGCCTTATCATCTGCTCTTTGCAGTCGCCGCAGAACAGTATCCCTACAAACGGGTTTAACGTCCCTGATTCCGGGCTTTTCCGCCCGTCTGTTTTCAGCAGGCGCTGTACCACCGCAAAGTCATCAGCGGATATGACTGCCTCATGGGTGTTCTCCACCTTGATCCATTCTTCTTCCGGCTTTGCGGTATGCTTCTTTACCTTATAATTGACCTTCTCCGTTTTTCCCTGAACCATGTGCCCCAGATAAACCTCATTGGTCAGTATCCGTTTTACCGTGGCATTCCCCCAGACACTGCTTCCTGTCCCGGAAAAACCACTTTGATAATGAAGCCCCATTGACTTTTTATATTCTTTGGGAGAGAGTATGCCCAGGCTGTTCAGCTTTTCCGCGATTGCGGATAACGCCATCCCCTCAATCTTCCATGCGAATATCCGCCGCACGTTCTCCGCCGCGTATTCATCTATGACCAGCCGGTTCTTATCTTCCTCACTCTTTTTATACCCATAGACGGCAAAGGCAGATACGCACTCCCCGTTCCTGCGCTTTACCTCAAGCTGGCTTTTTACCTTTGTGGAAATATCCCGGCAGTAAGAATCGTTTATAAAGTTTTTTACCGGCAGGACAATGGAGCTTTCCCCTGTGTCCGCCGATATGCTGTCAAAATGGTCGGTCAGCGCAATAAAGCGCACGCCAAGAGCCGGGAAAGTCTTTTGTATGTACCTCCCGGATTCAATGTAATCGCGCCCGAAACGGGACAGGTCTTTCACTACCACACAGTTCACCCTGCCTGCCTCAATGTCGCCGATCATCCTCTTAAATTCTGGCCTGTCGAAATTGCTCCCTGAAAAGCCGTCGTCCACATAGATGTCATAAAGCTCTATGTCCGGCTGCTCCCGTAAGAATGATTTGATGAGTTCCCTCTGACTTCCGATGCTGTTGCTCTCGGACTTATTTAAACCGTCCCTGTCCTCGTCATCCCTTGAAAGACGGAGGTACATGGCCGCATAGAATTGTTTTGCTTTCACTGTATCACCCCTGACTTTTTATTAGCTAACAAGGATAGCCGTTATCCCATTTAAGCCTGAAAGCCAGGGTTTCCACTGAATTTAATCCTGACTTTAGATTAACATAACTTTTTTCTCTTTTCAAGGATAAACTGCATCCCGCCCGGTTAAATATGTATCTCCGCAAGCCGCCGCAGGTATTCCTCCATCTTGTCGTCAATGGTCGGCCCCTCCTCCATGAAGCGGACTTTCACAATATAGTCCCCGATCCGGTGAATGTATACGTTATTGGTCTGTGCTGCAAAAGAAGCCAGCTTCTGGGGGACGGGTTTTTTCGTGTCAACCACAATATCCCTTAAATCCGTCAGGCTGTTAATATCTACATCCCGTATATCCACAGCCGCCATCTCCTGTAATTTTTCCCTTGTCAGTTCCATATCCTGCCCCTTGACCGCCTTTCTATATCTTATTTCCAGTTATGGTTGTCTTATCACAAAAACCTGTGCCCTCCCTATACCAGCGGGATGGTACACTGTACGCACCGCCCATTTACCAGAACGGTATGGAAAAGGCTTGTGACAACCAGTGCATTACCCACGGAAGCGGTAAGGGAGTTTCCTGCCCCCGCGCTGCCCGTTATACTTTTCCAGTATCACACGGGCGAAACGTAGGGCCGTGTTGCTTGTGGAAAAATCCGCCCGTCCCCTGCGGTTGATCTCATCCGGGTCGCACTGCGAGAGCCGGGAAATAAAAGTCTTATCGTTTATCTCCGTATCGTAAGCCTTAACAAAGAGCGCCATGCCGGAAAGTACAGCCGCTGTCAGGGAGCGCGGGTCTCCCTCCCAGGCGTCCCACAAAAGCTGTAACATGCGGGTAAAGGATGCGCCGCCCAGCAGACGGTAAGCATTTAGCAGCGCACGGGTAGATACGATCTCTCCGGTTTTCCCGTGGCTTTTCCCAAGCGCCCATATAAAGCCGCCGTTTTCGACTAACCGCTTGACTTCCGTGATCTCCGCATCCGTGCCGGATTCCGCCAGCACATTTGTGGACTGTGACAGGCTCAGGCGCTTCTTAGCCTTGTCCAGCTTATAGCAGAGGTCAGCTTCCTGCTCATAAGTCAGGCCGTCATAGACCTTGCAGTCCACCATGACGCCCCTGCCGCCGTTCATCTTCCGCATGGCGGAAATGCGGTGCTGCCCGTCCACTACATAAAATCTGCCGTCACGGAAACTGACCGTGACCGGGTCAAGCAGGCGCTCGTCCCACTCCCTTATCAGCCGCTCCACCTCTTTCGGGTTTACCGGGCGCTGGTATGGAAGGCCGGAAGTCAGGCGGTTTGTGTGGATGGAACGCACAACACCCGGATTGCTGTACTCCGGGTCTGGCTGAAGCGCCGGTTCCGGTTTTGGTTTTACCGGTTTTGAAGTATTATGCTTTTTTCTGTAACTGCTCATGTTTTCATTGTCCTTTCTACTTTATGTAATAACTGCCCGGCGGCGGCGCAGATGGAATCCGTCAGTTCCCGGAGGATGGATAACTGCTCCGGGCTGACAAAGGGAAATACCGTGTCATAATAAGGGTCACTGTACCAGCCGATCTCTTTATGGAATTTCCGGACGAAAGCCTCATATTCTTCCAGGAAGCTGTCCGGCGTGCCGCTGCAATCCTTATCCGGGTCTTTCAGTTCCGCTATCATATCCTTTAAACTGCCCCCTGCTTTTTCCGGTTCTTCCTTTTTCTTTTCTGCATATTCACCCATGTTTCTGATCTGTTGTGTTGTCAAAAGCCTTGCCGCTTCTTTCTGGTCTTCCGGTTCTAAGCGCGAGAGTTTTAACGCCTCCTTTTTGGAAATCTTTTTATCCGCATTTTTGATGATTTCCTTCGCTTCCTGTGTCAGATTTTTTGCGGTCTGTATCTGCCGTTCCACAGTCCGGGGGACTACCCCCAGCTTTTCAGCGGTGTCCTGCGCAAATGACTTCGTTTCTAAAAACGACATTTTGTCGCTTTTAGAAGTCTGGCCATTGCGCATCCCCCGTTTTGTTTCCGGGTGTAGGGTCTCATATATTTCTTTCCGGCGCAGGAGTATCTCGCCGTATTCCAATGTAGACATGTCGCTCCTGACAATGTTCTCATCAATCTCCGCCAGTTCCGCCGCCAGCCCCTCCAGGCTGCTGACAGTGCAGTCCACTTCCGTCCACCCAAGCCTCTTTACCGCTTCCAGACGGTGGAGGCCGGCGATCAGGAAGTTATCACGGTCTATGGTAAGGGGATTCAAAAGCCCGATTTCCCGTATACTGTCCGCCAGTTCCCCTACATGGCAGGTGTCAAGGCTGCGCCGCCCTTCCTTTACCTGAATTTCTTTTATGGAAAGCCGCATATAAGCAACACCCCCTTATCCTCTTTATCTTTTTTACTGCCTGCTGGATGGAACACCATGCGCCGCAAACCCCGCCTATTCATCAGTACGCATCAAAAAGGCTTGTGGCGGCAGGTCTTACATCCCGCCAGACACCACCACACTTCGCGTGATGTCTTATTAAATAGAAATCCGGCAGGCGTTTCTCCACACCTGCCGGAAACATCAAAGGCCGCCACGCTCCGCGTGACAGCTTATTAAGTAAAAGGATAACCGTCCGGAAAGTCCATGTATAAAACTCCTGTGTTTCCGGTGCCGGTTCCTGCAAAATCATAAAGTTCCTGTTTTGTGCCGTATTATCAGGCGGCGTGACCGCCCTTCTGCCCACCCCCGGCACGGGAATATCCAAGCCGCCTACGGCTCCATAAGCGCCATGATACCGACAGCAGGTGGCGGCAGGTGACTAAGCTGCCCAAGCCATGCCCACAGTATCCCCCTTTCACCCTGCGGTACGGGAATATGCTGGTTCTCCTTGATCTGGCGGCTCATGGCGGTTCCGGCGCTGCCATGCGCCGTTTACAGGCCCTCCGGGTTGCCGCTCGTGCCTTTGAAGTCATCTTGTTTGACAGGAACATCAGGGGAGGGAGGGAAAAACTTCTTCCCTCCCTGTCCCATCCGTACCCGCAGGCAGTCATCGCGCCCGTGCCTGGGCCGCTTGCTGTTTTCACAGCCCCGCACAGATAGAGAAACTTGAATACTGGTTATGAACAGAGTTTTCCCCTGTTATTTTCCAATGTCCGTAAGAGGGAATAAAAACCCCCTCATAATGTAAGGGACTGTACCAGCATCCTGATAGAAAAAAATCTGATTATTTTTCCATCAATTTTCTCAGCTTGTCCAAAAGCCTGTTTTTCCGGTAGTGGATAGTGTTCTGCGAAACGGCATACAGCCCTGCCACTTCCCGCTCCGTCTTTTCCAGATAGAACAGTTCTTCCAGAAGCGCCATCTCCTCCGTGGAAAGACTGTGCAGGACAGCCCGCAGTTTCTCTATCAGGTCTGCCCTGACCACCCTGTCCTCTACGGAATCGCCTGTTGCCGCAAACTGCCAGTCCTGCTCCACAAGCTGTTCATAGGACAGTTCCCGGCTGGGGATATAACGTATTTCCTTCGTTTCCGGGTTTACCTTTGTATGCCCCTTTTTCAGCCTGCCCATAAAATAACGCTCCTTATCCTCCGCGCGGTAGTATTCCCGGTACACTTCCTCACTCACCGGTACGGGCTGTCCGTTTATGTATAAATAGAAATCTCTTTTCTCCATGTATTTTCCCTCCGAAATTCTGAAATAAAATGGGTTCCAGAATCCCGGAGGGAGGGGCACGGCACCGTAAGGGAACGACACCCTGCGGCAGAAAACGACATAAAAAAAGCCGCACCCGGAAAGTTCCAGGCACGGCGGGAAGTTTTCTGTATTTTATTGGAAATTCATAAGGACGTGGGGAATTTTTTGTCGATAGCAGAAGCGCCGCAATCCCTGTAAGGACTGCGGCGCTTCTATGTGTCTGTTCTGGTTCTCCTGTCTTTCCCCCTGGTTCCACCAATATATTCCCCTTACCAGCGGGAAACGATATTTCTTCCTAAGATTTTTAATGATTCCCTGCTTATTTGTAGTAAAAGGAATTATAAACGATGATATTGTCAACAAATTATCGTAAGTTTGTCAAAAGATGAGCAGATAACGCAAGTTACGACGAAAAACGGCATAACCGCAAAGATTACACCGTTTCTATATGTTTGTGCTATGTATCGTCCTGGATGAACCGGTAGCCCACGCCGCGTACATTTTCAATGCGGCAGGAAGTACAGTCTGCTTCCTCCAGCTTCCTGCGTATCCGGTTCAGGCAGGAATGGAGGCCATTATCGGCATCCCGCAGGTAATCGTCACCCCACACCTCACGGTAAAGCTGTTCATTCGTAAATACCCGTTCCGGACTGGATGCAAGCAGGCAGAGCAGGTTAAACTCATACCGCGGAAACTCCATTTCCTGCGAATTGATAAAAACCTTGTGATAATCCACGTTAATAAGTAAAGTACCCTTTGAAATAATGATGAAAGGCTTCTGATCAACCTGGTTCAATTCCGTATAACGCCTGATTAACGCATAGCTGCTGGCGAAAATTTCTTCCACATAACTATCTGACCACTTAATATATTCATCTGCACCTGCTTTAATCGCAGCAATTTTTTCTGCACTGTCATACTGCCGGTTTAATACCATGATTGGGGCGTTTGTCAATCCCCGTGTAAGTTTTAATGAGGTTAAATACTCCTGTCCGTCTGAAAAAATAATAACCAACAAATAATCGGTATTCCTCGACAGTTCACAGGCAACCTCCCCAACACCAGATACTATGCGGGCAAATATACCATCTTTCTGCCATTCTCTCCGAAGGTCAGACAACTGTGGTCTTTCTTGGCATAATATCAATATCTTTCTTTCCATAATTGCCTCCTTCTATTACGCATTATAAAAATTTTCTGGTTTTCAGTCATTGTCATTTCCCGACTTACAGTTTTTTTCCCCGAAATACAGGTATCGCCTTCATAGAAAAATTTTCGGTTTTCCTGTTTTCAAGACATTTTAAACTTTTGCTTTTAAATCTTACTTATGTAATATTTTAATTATTACATAAGTAAGATTTAAAGTCAACTTGTTTTCAAAAATTGACATTTTCATAAATAGACTCTATAATATTTATTACAGACGTAAGAATTAAGGAGGCTTCAAAAATGAAGGAATTGCCGCAGATTTCAGAAGCAGAATTTGAAGTGATGAAAGTCATATGGAAGCACGCACCGATCAATACGAATGAAATAACGGACAAATTAACACAGACTACCAAATGGAGTCCTAAAACGATACAGACTCTAATCAAGCGTCTTGTGACAAAAGGGGCGCTTTCCTATGAAAAGCAAAGCAGGGTATTCGTTTATACGCCTCTGATAGAAGAAAAAGAATACATCGGGCAGGAAAGCCATTCTTTTCTTGAGCGTTACTATGACGGAGATATTACCGCAATGCTTTCCGCCTATATTGAAGATGACAGGCTTTCCGAATCAGAAATAGACACCCTGCACTCACTTCTCCATAAAGGGGCAAAAAGGAGGGATTAGCATGGCAGATTTCGGGATACGTTTTTTCATCTGCAATATTCTCATTTGTGCCATCATAGGCATACTGCTTATGATAAAAAAAGTATTGAAAAATCACCTGACCAGCCGGATGCAGTTCAATTTATGGTTCCTGCTGCTCGGACTGTTGGCAGTTCCGTTTATTCCAGTTCGTCCGGTTCCGTTTTCACAGATTTTTTCATTACTTGACAAGTGGAAGAATGCTACGTCAGCGGGCATGGAAACTGTTACAGAAACAGCGGTAAATATGGAAGCATCCGGCACTGCAAGGCAGATGAATGATTTTGCGCTGTCCGTAAGCAGCAAAACGCCATCTGTTATCGGACTTATTCTGCTTGGGATATGGATCACCGGTATCTTTGCAATGCTGCTGTTAGTAATAAAATCGAAAACCCGCCTGAACTCTTTGAAGAAATCTGCTCTTCCTTTGCAGAGCAGGGAAGTCCGCATATTATACAGCAACTGCTTAAGCGAGCTGAAAATAAAAAAGGACATTCCCATTTACAGCACCGCCTTTTTGAAATCCCCTATTATTGTGGGATTGTTCAAACCTTGTATTTATCTGCCAATCCACCTGATTTCGGATTTCAATGCCGTGGATATGCGATATATACTGCTGCATGAATTACAGCATTACAAACATAAGGATGCCATTGCAAGCTATCTTATGAATTTTTTCGGCGTACTGTACTGGTTTAACCCATTGGTATGGTATGCGCTGAAGGAAATGCGAAGTGACAGGGAAGTCGCCTGTGATACCTCTGTCCTGAAGCTCCTTAGCGAAAACGACTATGAAGATTACGGCGATACACTGATTAACTTTGCTGAAAAAATTTCACTTTCACCATTCCCCTTTGCTGCCGGAATCAGTGGGAATATGAAACAGATGCAGAAAAGGATTATCAATATATCTTCTTATGAAAATCCTTCCGTCTGGAAAAAGATAAAGGGATTTACTGCTTTCGGTATCATAGCCGTTATGCTTTTAGGGCTTACCCCTATGCTGTCCACCTATGCTGCGGATCAAAGCTATTATAAGTGGGACATATCCCCCGAAAAGATTGATCTGGTTGACTTATCTGCATATTTTAACGGATATGAAGGAAGTTTTGTTTTATATGATTTAAAAGGCGATACATGGAGCATTTATGACATGGAGCATGCCACTTTACGGACAGCGCCAAATTCTACCTATAAAATATATGACGCACTGTTTGGTTTGGAAGAGGGCATTATCACGCCGGAAGCGTCTTTGGCGTGGAACGGGACTGACTACCCATTTGAAGCATGGAACGCTGATCAAAACTTGTATTCTGCAATGGAGTCTTCCGTCAACTGGTATTTTCAGGAAATTGATAGACAGATCGGAGTATCCGCTCTCAGGAACTATGTGAAAAAAATCGGATACGGGAATGAAAATATAAATTCAGACCTTTCCTCTTACTGGATGCAGTCAACACTAAAAATTTCCCCAGTGGAACAGGTTGAACTTTTAAAAGACCTATACAACAACGACTTTGGCTTTACACTGGAAAATGTTAATACAATAAAGGATTCCATCTGTCTCTTTTCATCTGATGACAGAAGTTTTTATGGAAAGACCGGAACCGGACGCATAGACGGTCAGGATGTGAACGGCTGGTTTGTCGGTTTTGTCTGCACCAATGGGAATACATACTTTTTTGCTACAAACATTCAAGGCAATGCCAATGCCACCGGAAACAGCGCAAGCGAAATAACGAAGTCTATATTATCAGAACTGAATATTTGGGAATAGGAATAACGGGTAAATTGTCATCTCGACTTTTACCCGGTATTTTATACCTTTTCCAAACACAGAGTGACACATTTGCATTTCATACCTGTTTTATGCAATGGCATCAATTGAAACATCCCTCTGCTTGGAGCAACAAAATCCTTGCGCAATTTACCATCTGAGCTCGAATGGCTCTAGCCCTGATCTGTACTTCAAAATATGAACGGGCGTCAGCATCAAGAGTGATAATGGACGTTTTAGTTGTACATTACTCATTATTGTTTGCTATCCCACTTGATATATCATATATAATGTCTAACGTTGAATACTTAAGCATCAATTTCTCGGCATTATTCTGTATTTTGGTTTTATAGAACTCAATTGTTTCTTCTTCACTCATATCGTTTATAATATCAACCTTGATGTATCCTAAATTCTTTTCTTCATAGCAGCGTAGCCAAAATACTTTTTCAGAGTCATCTATTACATTTCCATCGAATTCAAAAAAGGGAACACACAAATATTTATCCATGCTGTATTCACTATTTTCTATTTTTATATTTAGCCCCTGTTCAAAAAAGCCAATTATTTCGTATTCAAAATCCTTCTCCAAATAATTAAGTTTTATGCTATCTCCTATTGAATAATAAGATTTATAATCATTGCCAAGAATAATAGGAACTTTTTCATTTCTTTTATACTGAAAATCAGATTCGCAAAATCCCCTACCCTCTCCTATAAAATCAAAAAAATGATTATATGCATTCAGATTTAACTGAAAGCTATTTAATGATGATATAAAACAGTTTTCTCCATCAATTTCAATTTCTTGATTCTTGATTGGAACCCCATCATAACATTTCAAAAAACTATCGTCCATATTCCAATAAAACTTCGATTGAAGTGGTTGATTGTAAATTTCATAAAATTCAAATTGGTCATTTAAAATCTGATTAAAAGAAATCATTCTCTCTAAAGAATCATGATCTTCAAAAAGAGCTGTCAGCTCACTTGCGTTGGCATAAGTATCAACAACACCAATTAGTCTTAATTCTTGATGAGTCTCAAAATTTATTTCTTCTGTTTCATCCATACTGTTTTGCGATGAAATATTCCCATACCTATCCCAATCCGTTAATTGTTTTACCTCTTTTTTTCCATCAAAATATAGGATAATCTGTTCGTCGATTTGTTCATCTCCTGACAGAATAACTTCCACACAATCCTCATGCCATGTAACCTCCCATATACTGCTGCGTATGCACCCACCGTCATCAAACAGCTCAAAGTCCGCTTTGGATATTTTGCTTTCGCCCTCATAAAGAATCAGCCTCCCCGAAGCAGAACCAAACGGGAAGTCTGCCTCTCCGACAGCCTGTAAAACCAGTTCATAAGTTTCATCCGGTGAAACAGAAATATCTACCGTTGTTATTTTGTAATCTGATACATATACAATACTCACCCAAAACACAACGATTATAATAAAAACAACAGCTATAACGCCTAAGATAACCTTCATTATTTTTTTCATCGCTTCATATCCTTTCTTTTTCAATACCAGACAATGTTATAATCACTTTCTAACAATCCGATATTGATATTCCGGTATATTTGAAAGCCCATCATCCAAAATTTTATTTCCCAGATACCTAAAACTCCCATCTTCTGCAAACTTCACTGTAAGCTCATGGGTTATTACTGCATCGTCACATAGAATCATGCTGCACACCGCATCCACAGTTAATGTGAGAGTTCCATCTTTGTTTTCTCTGATGTCCGTAACCTCTGGAAAGGAAGTTCCAAAATAGGTAGGCGCATAATTAAAACATCCTAATCTTTCCCACATATAAGTTTGTTTCTCTTCGTCAAATACCGCATAGCTTTCTATCTCCTCCGCCGTTACCGGAAGATACTCCATGATCAGACTCTCAAACTCATCCTTTGGTATTCCGTCCGGATAATTTTCTGAAGGAAACTGCTCCTGATATTTCATTGCATATAAGTATTCGTACAGCCCATTATAATCCAGACTTTCCATACGGTCTATGTCCCAATCAGAGCATAAAAGGTTATTTCCCTGATAAGCTAACCCAAGCACACATTTTTCTGACATTTCCCTGTTTTTCTCTGTGATAGGCTTTACTCTGACCATGCAGCTCCCATCCACGATTTCAGTCACTTCCGGGTACTCCGGTACGCATAACTCATAACAGAACCATCCCTTATCAGTAAATTTCCATTCCTTGATCCGGGTATATGAAATATATGTTATCACGGGCTTATCATCATCGCTCCATGCAGCTTTTGCTGATAATATATACATATCCTTTCCGTCATAAATATATTTATATCTCCCAACGCCTCCGTCCGAATGTATTTCATAGCAGACTGCTGAACCGCTTCTGCCCGCTATGGAAGCATTTAAAAAATCTTCCAGCTCTTTGTAGTTTTCCATATCAGAATATAGTGCTGTTACCGTAACCGAGCATCCGATACTTTTCAGTTTTTCTACCATCTGATCTATGATTTCATCTGCAATAATAACATTAGACGCATAGCCTTTATCTGCGTTTTTGTATAGTTCTGCTATAAGTTCCATCTTTTCTTTACAATCATCTTCTGCCTCTTTCCGTTCACTGTCACTCACCAGAAGATCATAACCCTTTGCTATTCTGTCCGTTTCTGTACTTTCTTCTGTTATATCTTCTTTGGCTTCACTGTCAGATACAATTTCCGTTCTTTCCCTGCCGTTATTACAGGCACAAAATGAAACACAGCATAGCAGCATAATGACCAGCAGAATATCTCTTTTCTTCATAAACACACCTCAAATCTCCGCCTTACCATATGTCTGTCCGAAACATCACCATTCTACCGCATTAAAATCCAAATCTTCTACCGGGATATATTCGTCACTTTTCTGGAAAACATTTATCACGAAAGCTGTGACAATTCCATTATCCTTTTTTATCCTGCTGCGTGGGATTGAACTGCTATCCAGCAATCCTGCTAAATCGAACCACATTTTAAATTCTTCTTCCGTAACCTCTTTTCCATTGACAATCGCTGTCTCCGGATTATATTCGTCAAAAACCCCTGTTATATATTCTCCATCATGGCATGAAAGACAGACATAACAGCTTCCATCTGAACCGCTATTTATAAGGATGACCGTGTTGTCCTTGTAATGCACTCCGTTAATACAGCCCCAATCTTCCGGTTCATATAAATCTGCAATCTTTTTTACGCTGCCGTTGTAATAGGTAAATATTCCTACCGACACATCATCCCCTATGATCAATTCAGGAACACTATCATCATCAAAATCATGTATTCCGATATAACCAATGCATGAATCATTGTCTGCCCTTTCCTGCTCCTGCCGCAAGATATACGGATCTGCCAGATAACTTTCCATGTTGCGGACAATCTCTTTATAAGCATCCTCCCATTTCCCATTAGAATCCTTTTGATTTTCCCCAGCTTTTCCACAGGCACAGAACAGGGCAGCACACAACATCACATTCGCAATTAAAATAATCTTTTTCTTTAATTTCATAATCATTCTTCTTTCATCTTCCTCCCTTTGGCACTTCCAGTTCTTTCTGCTCTATCGAGTTAGATAAATATCGGAATGTGCCATCATCAAACGGCTGTACCACAATCGTGTTGGTAAATGCACGATCAGAATTATAATCTGCCCATACACCGTCTACAACAAGCGTAATTGTTCCGTCCGGATTTTCTGTATAATCAATAACCTCCCCAAAAGGCGGATACTGGCTTGCAAATATCATCTCATACTCATAGCTGTTACTGTCCTCGTCATATCCGCATTTTTCCCGTAACTGCTCTATTGACACCGGAAAACAGGTAGTCATTATCTTTTCATATATGTCCGCAGGTATTCTCCAGTTTTCCGTCCTTAAAATTTCTCCGGTGTATATCCGGTATATATCTTCAAACATACAAGGCATCAGAATATCTTCCACATTCTTACTGTCCCAGTTTGTTACAAGGACATTGTAATTGACATAGCTTAACCCATATACATATTTCGCTGTCAGCTCCCTGCATTTATCGGAAAGCGGCTTTATCCTCCAATACTGCCGCAGGCTGGAATGAGCAATCGGATTTTCATACGCATAGATAAAATATCCTTTCTCCGTCAGATTGATTTCTGCTATATCGCTGACTAAAGTATCCTTAATCTCCGGTATACCGCCCTCCTGCCATCCAATCCCCACATAATATGTCTGCAATCTGTTGTCCCTATAAATAAAAGTTACAGCCCCAATCAGTCCATCACGGTTTACTTCGTATATCGTTACCATAACATCACGTTTTTCCATATATGCGGCATAAAAATCTTCAATTTCTTCATAGTTTTCCATATTAGTATCTTCTGTAACGCTGACAAATCCCGCATTTCCGAGAAGTGCAACCGCTTCACGGCGCTGCTCTTTTGTAAACTCTTTGATATTGGAGCCGTAAGACACTCCTTCTTCCAGTTCTATGTCTTTATATACGTCCTTTACCTGCCCTGCCGCTTCCATCGCTCTATCTTTTAATTCATCTTTTTCTGATTCGGTAATCAGGCAATTTTCCGCCTGCGGAAGAAACCATAAAGATGATTCTGTATCTGATTTTGATTCTGATTCTGTTTCGCTTTCTTCTATATTTTCTTCCGCAATATTATTACTCAGTATTTCATTTTCATTGCTGAAGGGTATTTCTACTGGCGGTTCCCACACTTCCTCTGCGTTCTTTTCAGAACCCCTTTTCCCAAAAATAATACTGCATATTACAACAATGACTACCATCAACACGATAAGGAAACCATACTTTTTTAACAGCCATTTCACATCTTCCACTATTCATTCCCTCCATATACCTCTTCCCATTCTTCCTCTGTCAGACGGTTAGAATGCCACCAAATATCCCGTTCATCTTCCAGAGAAATCATCTCATTCGATACATACTGGAACCCATCCCCATCTAATAAACGGATTACTGTTTTATGTGAGTATGCCAAAGAGGTATTACCGTTTGGATATACAGCATTGATGATAAGCGTGATTGTTCCATCCGGATTTTCACCGTCAGCAGAGCTGACGGTGGCATCACTGACAATATAGTCTACTACTTCCGGATATGGAATATCAGGATATTCCGCCTCATAAAATCCCCGTGGTCTGTACTCATAAGCTGCCTCCTCCGAAAGATATGTAGTTTTTTGCCGCAGTGTTTCTTTATCTATATCCATATATGTCATAATGACATTTTCAAAAATCGCCTCCGGTATCCGGTAGACTGCGCCAACCCCTAAATTTTCATCTGCAACATAGGGAACAGGCTGCCTGTACAGGACTGGGTAAAAAATATCAAATGCATCATAAAAATCCAAATCTCCAAAATCTTCTTCGCTCCAATCCGTAAGGAATATATTATTCTGTTCATAACCGACCGGTAAGATATACTTCCTGTTTAACTCCCTGCACGTTTCATCTAACGGCAGTATCCGCAATGCCGTATGCTCCGGCGTATCGCTTAGCGTAAGCGCAAAATTTTCATCCGAAAAATAACTTCCCTCAAAAAGCAGATAACCTTCTTCTGTATATTGCACAAGATTGGCCGGATAGCTTACGGTACTTCTATTTTGGATGTTTCCATTTTGGTCATACTGGTAGTATCCCCTGACAATATTTACGCTGCCATTCTCTGTCTCCAAATCAAACTTCCGAAATCCCAAGTCTGTGATTGCAACAATGGTAACTGCTCCGTTTTTCTTTTCCTCTACCGCTTTACAAAATTCTAATACCTGCTCTGCCCCTGTCATGTCAACCTGATTTTCACTGTCAACCGCCACATAACCATTCTCACCCAGCCTTGCAACAATACGCCGCTTTGTTTCTGGACTGGCTAATGTATTTGTTTCTGCCGCCTCATTATAAATATCACGGTAAACTTCCGCTATATTCTCTGCACCACGGGAATCATCTTCACTTGACGGATACATTTCCTCATATTTTTTCTTCTGAATGTAACTCATATAGGTAACGAGCCATTCATCCGGTTTTGTTATATTAACTTCCTTTTTCGCTAAAATCAGCATAAATACTGCTATGCAAAGTGTAATTGCTGCCATAATACCTGTAATGATCCATACGAACCTTTTTGCTCTCTTTCTCCTGCTCCTTGTTTTCCTCTTTGCCATAAACTGTCCTCCAATCAAGACTGAATATTTGTCATAAATATTACTGTTGTAAGATTTTACAGCAAAAAAAATTATTCAGCTTTCCCAATAAATATTACGCCCGTAAGATTTATTAGTCAAGTAAATTATGCAGAAACAAAAAAGACAGGATTTCACATCCGCGGTCTGTCTCTCTTATTTGCCCTCCCAGATCGTTTCATTCTTCATGCTGACTAGCCACATTTTTAAAAAGCTGTAATCTGTTATTTTCGACATAACTGTTATTCTCCGCAAAATAAATAGAAATCACTTTTCGTTTTGTAATACTCTGCAAATAACCATTGCACCAAAAGCTACAATTCCAATAACCAGAAAATGTGCAAGACTAAATACTTTGATTCCCAACACAACAATATAGACTACTTGAATCAATACATAGAAAATACTTGCCAAAATTGATATGAGCAATCCATATAAAAAAAAACAGTGAGTACGTTTTATTTTGCCACGCCAAGCGATTTTAGACAATTTCTTTATCAACCATATTTCATACAAAAATGTTAAAAAGACAATGCCCCATACTATTTCCTGAAATATTTCAATATTAGTGCCAAACTTCTCTTCAAAAGCATATTCCATAGGACGAATGCTCCATGTATATGTACCTACATCTGCATTTTCCAATAATGGTCTGACAAACGAATAAAAGATTTCTTTATTATCCTCCAGTACTTCAATGATTCCGCTGGTTTTATTCGCGTAATGTATTTTCAGTCCATCAGTAATTTCAACATTATCTTCTATAGTAAAACTTGGCATCACGATATACTTATCTAAATCAATAGGGTAATCAAAACTATCAATTTGGCTCCCCTTCTCTAAAAACCCAACTACCTTAAATGTATAGTCATCATATAAATAGGTAAATATAAAAGTATCTTCCAGCTTATAAATTGAAGAATACAGATTCCCCATTAAAATTGGAATTTCGTTTTCTTTTTTTTAAGATAAAATCGTTTTCCAACAATGAACTTCCCTTTAAAATCTTAATATGAAAATCGTCTATTACATTTTTACTTATCTGTATACAATCGATAGCTGAACACTGGTTCTCTAGTTCTCCTGATATTGCGCTGTAAAACTCCTTCTGTTCACTAAAGTTTTCAAGATATTGAGAATATATTTCATAGTACTTATACCCTTCTTTTTGGTTTTCAATTAACGCGTTATATAACGCAGCAAAATCTTGTAGTTCCTTATTTAAAGGATTGTCCTCATGCTGAATGGAAAAAGTAATTCCCTTATTATTTTTTCTTTCTGTTTCTGAAACTCTTAACAATACATTCAGCCACTTATTAAATAAAGGCAGACAGATAATAAGCGCTAAAAGAAATGAAATAAGAACAAGAAGTCCTATTTTCCTCATTCGTTCCATAATGTTTTCTCTCCGTTTTCTTTCTTGCGACTTTTCTTGAGCAATTCATTATTCAACTTCTACTTCCATCGTTACTCCGTCTAACGGTAATAATACATCAGTATCCGCATTTCTTATGGAGATTTGACAGCAAAAAAATTTATTCAGCTTTCCCAATAAATATTACACATGTAAGATTTATTAGTCAAGTAAATTACGCAGAAATAAAAAAGACACTACATTTCATCCTTAAATGCTAAATTCCGCTGTAAAAGTATAATCTGTAAAATCTCCTGTTCCCCTAAAATCCGTAACAGTTTTTACAATACGGTATCTGCCCGGTTCCAGCTTCCCATAGAGCCATTCAAAGTCAATAACCGCTTCATAGGGTGAATCTTTCTGAACCATATAAGCAATCGCATTAAAAGCAGCATTGTCAATTACTTCATCCAGTTTCCTCCACTCTCCAGTTTCTTCATCCTGCACTTCCAGACAAAAGTCCTCTCCGCACTGTATATCTTTATCCGTATCATTCACAATCCTGACGGTCACACTGATATCGGAGCATTCTGTTACTTCCATCGTTACTCCGTCCAACGGTGATAATACATCGGTATCCGTATTTCTTATGGAGATGAGTGTTCCATAGTGCGGTGCTGGCTCTGTAAAATCACCGGAACAAGTAATAAACACTTCTGCACCTGTCTTTAATGCCCAATCTTCTTCACCTTCCGGCAATTCAAAAAATACCGCTTCATACGGAATTACTTCTTCTTCCAGCGTTTTTACACAAACAACAGGCACTAATGATTCAACAGTATGGTCAATGATTATCCCGGTAAAGGTAATCGTATTTTCATTAGAAAATGGAGTGCCTAAATACCATTCGTTCTTATATAAAACTGCTATTCCGCCCTCCACTTGTGCATAGGGCATTCCCAATTCAGGATTAAAATTTGTCTCTCCGTTATTTTCCGGAAAAGTGTCTGTATATGACTCTGTATATCCAATAATCGCACTTTCATCAACTTCTGCGGGCATAGGATTACCCTCCAACAGATAAACCGTGTCATTTACCATGATCGCTGCCGGATAATCTGCAACACCATCTGTTGCTATGTTTTCCTCTATATCTGTTTGTCCGGCATTTTCCACTATTTGACTATCTGCACCAGCGGGAGCCTCTGCACTGTTTGAAGCTCCACACCCTGTTATCAACAAAACACATGCTGTTATTATAGTAAATGCTATTCGTTTTCCCATGCTGCCTCCTTTCAGTCAGTCCAGCTTATAGATAATGCTCAATGCAACTTTGGGAATAGATTCAGAAATTTCTTTCACTTCTCCTATGATTGCAAATCGGTATTCATTATATTCCCATGTTGCAAGCACCATATTTTCATCATTTTTCCCATGTTGTACTTTTACCACAATGTTCTGACCGCTGATTGTTTTACCTTCCCAAGACTCATTTAATGTTTCATCATACTCATTATCTGGCAAATTCAAGTTTTCGTTTTTAGCCACTAATAACGTACAATCCGCATCTGCTACAGTATCGTGGTATGTTATTTTCAAATTATTTTCATCTACTAAACAATATTCACTATCCGTAATCCAAGTTGTATTCTCTGGCAATGAAACCATAATACCAAATGTATCCGCCAATTCTTCAGCATTGATATCAGAATACTCTGCCTCTTCCATTGATGCACCATCTAAGTGGGACGCGCCACCTAAAATCCTGGGCAATGCCTTTGCCACTTCTTCCTCAGTCATATAAGTAACACTCGTGATTTCTCCCCCTGCATTCCGGATAACTTTAATGCTGACTGCTCCTTTTGAATCTGTATTAAGCCTATAAACGGAACTGTCAGGACGCTCATCCTTGATAATATATACCAATTCACCCTGGTAATAATAGAAATTATCCTCTTTTTCAATACCATAAGCCGCATACTCTTCCAGAAGCGCCTTATCTTCCCAATCTTCTTCACCGGCTTGATTAGCTTCCAAAATTGTTGACAGAACATCATTTATCACTTCTATATCAATGCTTCCGTTCATAGCTGTCCAGAAATAGCTGTTGTATATGATCGTGTCATTACTCATAACGGAGATAGTTTCCATCACATCGCCATTTGTATCATACCATGAAATCATGGAACCAAAGCCGTTTGTATCTTCGCTCGATTCTCCTCTTTCAAACTGAATAGATGTAATATTGTCCGTAATCTGCTGCATTATATCTTCGTCCGTGACTTCCTTCTTCTCTCCACTGATAGATGTGACAGTGATTTTTTGAGGACTTTCAAACGAAAAAGTTTTTGTTTCAGGAGCAGAAGAACATCCTCCCAGTATTATCATACATACACATAGTAATGCCAAACCTGCTATAATTGATTTTTTCATATAAGTTATTCCCTCCACTGTCAGTCATTTTGATACAAGATAAGTCTGGAATTTTTGCTTTCGTATGCCTTATGTTTCCACAATGTTCTTCTCATAAGCCGCAGAAACCGCTTCCCTTGTTATGCTGGTCGTCTTATAATATCGGCTTCCTGCTGTTCCAATAATTTCCGCAAAATTGACACTCTCACTTTTGCCTGTTGCCGTTTCCCGCTGTTCCTGCCTTGAAAGATTTTTCAATTTTTCAAGAAAAACTACATAAAATGCCCGCTCCATATCAATGTATCTCTGTTCTTCCATGCTTTTTGCAGGTTGCCCAGCAAGCGGGTGATCTATGTCATATATCCACTTCTCAACGGCACTGATTGCACTTTGAACAGAGTTTCCCAATAAATCAGCCTGCTCATCAACCAATTCACCCTTTGCCCATTTTATAGCGGTTTGTATCATTACTTGCGTTATGTGAGCGTGTTTCCCGTCATTGGAAATCCAAAGACCACATTTTGTAATATGCACACCCGTTTCTTTTTCTGCTTCCATCCAGGCATGTTTCACTTCATCTGGAGCATTTGCTCCAATCACATCTAATACAGCAGAGGACTTTTCCTGTGCTATTTCTTTGTCCGCCTCCGCCATTTTCTGAGTCGCAATCTCCACAAAACTCTTCTCTTCTTCTACTTTTGCGGCTTTACTGTTCACATATCCCGCCTGATAATAGTCTGCTAATATTCCATTGATACCCATTTTCCCCTCCAATTTTACAAGTTCTGCATATACTGCCCTCACTTACAACATATAGTTATCCATCAGACGCTCCGCCCCTTTGCAAACGCTTTCCACAATCTGTTTCAAACATTGTTTTGCCTCGGAATCCCGGAAGACATTCAGGGCGCGGATCGCTTCTTCACAGTATCCGCGAATCAGCCGCATCGTATATCCATACCCGTCCGCATCCTCAATCAGTTTGGATATTTCCGCCGCTGCCTCCTCCCGGCAGCGCACCCCTGACTGGAGATCCGCCGCAATCTTTCGCAACAGTTCCCCGCAGCTTGGGTATGTAAATGTATGAATTGCCGGAAGAGTATAATACCCGCAGCTAAAATCCTGATGGATGGTCTTTGTCGCATCCGCATCTGTCGCAATGAAATCCATCAGGTCATCCCGCAGTTGGAACGCAAGCCCCAGGCTTTCCGCGAAGTGTTCAGCTGCCTGTCGTTCAACTTTATTACATTTCCCCTCATAAGCACCTGCAAGGCAGGCAATCCTGAATACGGAACAGGTTTTCCCGACGATATTCTGCAAATACTGTTCTTCGGAAATCTCGGTATTGAAACGGTTGTCGAACTGCCCAACCTCACCTTCACACAAGATTTCCAAATTTCCAAACAATTCCCGGTACCACGGCTTGTTGACCAGACTGGTACGGCTGATCGCGGAAAAAATCATAAAATCCCCCGCATAGACCGCCATTTCACGCCCAAATTTTTTTTGGACGGAGAGCTGTCCGCGCCGGAGTTCAGCCTCATCAATCACATCGTCATGCAACAGCGAAGCGGTATGACAAATTTCAATCACTGCCGCGATTTCGGTGGCATCTATCTGTTTTCCCGCCAACTTTGCACACAAAAGCGTCAAAACAGGACGCAGCTGCTTGCCGCGCGCCTGTAGAACCCACTGTAAAATCTTTTGCATCGATGGATTCTGTGACTGGAACAGCCGTTCAATGTGCTGGTTGACTCGCGCCAATTCCGATTCGAGCAGGGACAATCCTTCTAAATCCATTATTTCATATTCGCTACTATTCCGATTTTCCATGTTCCTTTACCTTCAAATCCCGATTTGTATGTCTTATATATCAGTGTTGTTTCTTCCCGACAAACTTGAATTTTTAGATATACTTACTTCCTTCTTTGATACTTAACGCACTCATTTTTTCCCGATTGTCATTGATAAATTTGATAACCCACTTCGGATTCGTTTTTGAGTATTCTCTCAGTGCCCATCCAATTGCTTTGTTAATAAAAAATTCATCAGTTCCAAAGTTAGCCATAAGTATTTTTTCAAGATTCTCTATATTGGTCTTTTCTTTTTTCCCAAGCTGATATTCAATGGCAGTTCGCCTTATCCAAATATTCTCATCATTTGCCCACTCAAGCATCAACTTGTCAACTTTGGAATCAGATTCACTAAGTTTTCCAATCACCTTACATAGAAAATCAATGGTATCCCACCAAGACTTGGTCGAAACATACTCTCTAATTTTGGGCATGTCCCCTATTACAAGAAACGAACCCAATGCAAGCAAATAATCATATGCTAAATATTGAAACTCCCGATGTACATCAGCGTAGCACAAATCCAAAAATGCCCAATCAATAGTTTTTGATGTCTTTTCACCTTTTAAGAAATCCTTATAGAGCTGTTTTCTCTCTGGTGTAGCAATACCGTAAAATTCAAATAAATCACGCATATACTTTTTCATTTCAAAAGCCTTTTCAGAATTAGCGTGTTCTTCAAATATTTCTTTTATGTTTTCATATTTTGACATACTATTCTTCCCTTCAAACTTCGATTTTTCTATTTCCCTACAAACTGGAATTTAACAACTAAAGTCTAATTGAACCAATTTCTTTCCATTTGGTAATAGATTTTCTGTCTGTGCTATTAAATTATACCCAATATCTTTCATAGCTTGAATCAGTAAATTTTCCTCCATTTGGTGATGGACTTCATCAATCTTATAAATACATGAATATATGGCGAATCAGATACCCAACTGTCATCTATATTTATCTGAATAATACATGAAACATATTTGGGGGCAAACGTGCTCAACTGTCTTTTGAAAACCATCATATCCAATATACTCAATTAACAAATTGGCAACCAATAATTCAGCGTTTGGAAGTTTACTTGTTTCGTCAATCAAATTTACTTGTATACATTCCAGTATTTCTGAAATATCTGAATACCTTTCTTCTACTGCTTTTAAATACTCTGTGTTAATATCAATCCCGTATACTTTTTGATATTTGTTCTTATCAATATGTTCCAAACCGTTACCACCAGCAATTCCTAAAACCATAACAGAACTTACTGGATAAGCATTAAATTATCCTTTCATCATTTGATTCATGTTCTGTAATTGCATAACAGAATCTAATTTCATATGATTCTCATAATCAGACAATGATATTTCTTCCCATGGATTAGCCACAATATCTTCTCCTTAAATCCCAATTTATCTTTCTTAATATTCAACTTTTCAAAAAACTACATATCTATGCTTTCCTGTCAAAAAGGGGCTTCTCCTCAAGATAATCCGGCAGTTCTGAAAGCTCTGCCCCTGCGCTATTCTTAACAGAGCGATACTCTGCCCAATAGAACACACAGATTTGATTTCTATGCTCTCTGATGCTGTGTTGCTATTATGTTGTGATCGTGGTGTTAGTTTACTGATAAACTGATAATTATCATCTTCTTATAAAAAGACGATTTGTGACCAAAAAAATCACATATCCGCAAACAATTCCTGTCATATTAAGAATTATATCATCGACATCAAAACTACCAAGTTTAGTAAAGAATTGAAAACTCTCTATTACCAATATCGAAGCTAAACCAATAACGAAAACACTTATCGCTGAACTGAATTTTTTGTATGTAACAGGCAAAAGAAAACCAAACGGGATAAATGGAATTATATTTCCCAATAAGTTTTTTAGTGCCCACCACTGAGTAATGCGTTCAATCTGAGCGGACATACTTCTGAACGGAATAAGATTATAGTTTATTGAACCCTGCATTGAGTAAGTATTTACCCTGTCACTTAATTCATAGAACGAACCTTTGAATTTAACAACAACAAAGACAAATAATAAAGCTATATACACCCACCAAAGTATTTTTAATGTTTTACCTTGTTTTCTCATTTTAACCTCCTTATTGACCTCCAAATTAATCAGCTAAAGTTTTACCATAATCATGAATATATTTCTACTGTATTTTCACAGAATCCCATATGGCCGCTTATTTATGCCTTCCTGTCAAAAGAGGGCTTATCCTCCAGATAATCCGGCAGTTCTGAAAGTTCTGCCCCTACGCTATTCTTAACAGAACGATACTCTGCCCAATAGATCGCATAAAATTCATTCTTTTTGGCAAGCTCTGCCGGTGTCATTTCATAACTCCACCCATTGCCTGTGTTGGACAGGGCTTTTACACCCTGGCATTCAATCACTGCACCATAACCGCCCGTTGTTAAAACCGGACAAGTCAATGTGCCGCCACCTGTCAATGCAAACCTTTTTTCAGCAAGGCCGCTTCCCCTGCCATCAGCCGCCTCCAAAAAATCCAATAATGTCAATTCCCCAATCCCCCTACATTTAGGGTTATTATTTTGACTTTTCATGGCATTTTTAGCCTGTTGGTACAGCATCTTCCTGTCCGGTGCAACATCAGATAAATATTCCGCCCTTAACTGGAGAACCTGTCTGGAAATCTGCTCTGATTCCGCCTTGCTGCCCGCCATGGCTGCTTTTTTTGCCAGTTCCCTGATTTCACTGGTAAACTCCGCCTTCGATTTATTAGATTTCCCTGCAGACGGGATGTAAGACCAGTTCGGCTCTCCCTTTCCGGTTGTTGCAATGACATCTTTTATGCTGCTGACAGAGCCACTTACTGATACGCTCATGAAATCCACCTCCCCAATAAACAGCCTTTACACGCCTATTATTTGTCACATATGGAAAGGCGTACTGCATTTGCACATTTATACGAAACGTAGCACGCCCTCAAAAATATGTACTTTATACCTGTATATCTAATGAACTGCCCGAAACAGATGACCTTTTCACAAGTTTGTTACCGCTTTTGGCAAGCTGGCTTTCTACACTTTCCCTTGTAATGCCGTCCAATGCCCCTGCTTTAATAGGTTTTCCCGCTTTCCAAGTAGGATCTGCCGCTTTCGCTGCTGCAATAAATGCCTGCGTATATGCCTTTTCATACTGCGATAAAGTATATCCTGCTTTTAAACGGTCATTTTTACTCATTTTCCTATGCAAATCCGTATAAACATCTGATCTCTTTGTGGTATCTCCATTCCCCATGCCATTTCCCTGTAAAAACTCTTTTTTGGTAAGTTCAAACATATCGTCAAGGCTGCTTTCCGGAATAGAAATCAGTGTCTTTCTGCTTACGGCATTTTCCTCTGTCACAAGCAATCCTGCCAGTCCCGTAGTAGGATCAATATAATCCCCATCCTTATCATACTGGCTCATCAGATTTTTGATTGCCTGTACATTCGTAAACATTGCACCACTCCCGGCATGTTGGGTCATTTGTTTAACAGCCGCTTTATACTGTGCGCTGTTCGTATCAATTCCCGCTGCTTTTAACTGCGACCTCAAAGAACCGTTTGACAAGTCCGACACTTTGAGCGGATTTACCATTCCTACATTGCTTTTTGTTCCAAACATACTCTGAAATAAAAAACTATAATCTGTTATTTTTGACATAATTTTGTCCTCCTTGAACCTGTTCTTAAAATCCGTTTTCATTTTTAGTACATATACTGCACTGTTATTTTAATTATCGGAAATCTGAACACAAAACCCTATGACTTTATCCCGAGGTACAGATTTTTTCCCCGAAGTACAGATTTTTTATATTTTTTCGCTAAAATGCTCTAAACTGATCCCAAATCCACCTTATGGGTTACGCTTTTCCGCCTATCGGTTCAGGATCACGTCGCTGTAAAATTTCCCGTTACCGTTTTTATAGAGGACACTGCCACCGTATTTCTCCACACACCGCTGCACATTCAGACAGCCGATGCCAGTGCCCCTCCCGCCTGTGCTTACTGGTCTGCCGTTCTTTATCCTTACTTCCTTTTCCACACTGTTCTCAATGCGGATGGAAAGCATCTCATTATAGTTTTTGATATGCACCTTGATATATCGCTCCCCGCTGCACTTCAAGGCAGCCTGCATTGCATTTTCCAGCAGGTTTCCAAAGAGCGTTGTCACATCCACCGGCTCTATGAACCCAAGCCCTGTGCTTTCCACCTTTACCACGAACCGGATGCCCATGCTCTCCGCCGCCTGCTTCCTGTCCGCAAGAAGGATGTTCAGCATGGGATTGTCAGAGTATTCCTCCGGCACAAGGGGCTTTAAGATGCCCCCGATCTGCCTTGTGTATTCCATTGCCTTGTCCGTCACGCCTGCCCGGTACAGCTCCTCAATGGAACGGATGTGTTTGCTCACATCATGGAGGATTTCAATAGATTTTCCGTATTTCTCCCGCTGCCTCTCATAATGCTCAAACTGCATACTCTCCTGCTGTTTCATCATGGCAATCTGAAACTCCATGCTGTTCTTCTCATCCTCCACTTTCAGGGAATAAAACAGGTATAAGTTCGCAAAGACAACACAGCACAGGTTTGCACATAGCAGGAAATAGTCAGCTTTCCTTTTGACCGCTGTTGCAAGGATGATAAAATTGACCATACTGTATAAAAACATGACAAGGTAAAGAATCACCTGTGTCCGGCTCTGCCTGTAATCTTTTTTCCACAACCTCCTTAATAGGACATAGTAAAAGAAGACTATCACCAGCTTTGAAAAAGCTACCTCTATGCTGTTGCTGATCACCACATCTTCCGGCATAAGTGAAAGTTTTTCCATCAGCAGGTCAATCCCAAACACACCGATACCCTCAAATAAGATAAGCATAATAAAAAAACATTCCGACTCCATCACCCGCCAATATCTCCTGACGTTTTTGTCCTCATAGCAGATAAAACTGGCAATGCCGTACACTGAAAAATTTGCTGCCATATTCCACCATGTATTATGCTTTAAGTTCACCAGCGTTACGATCACCACGGCGACAGCGGCGGCAATCCGGTAAAGCCACGGATTTTCAAAGGCTTTCCCATAACGGTCACCCATGAACTGGAACATCAGCCCGGCAATGATCACACATGACAGAAAACAACTGAACAGATATACTAAATTTTCCATGCCCCTACTCCCCACTGCTATGGATATATTCGTTGAGCCGTTCCTTGAACTGCGCCACCCGCTTCTGTGACAGGGACACTGTTACACCATTTTTCAACACGACCTCATATCCCTTCGTTTTCGCCACATTTTTAAGGTTTACGAGGATGCCCCGGCAGCTCGTCTCAAAACCGTAAGGCTGCATCCGCTCCTCCAGCCCGCTGATGGCATCAGGGTACTCGTACACCATATTTTCTGTCACGATTTTGACCTTCTTTTTTGCCTTGATGTATTCAAAGTACAGGATCGTATCAATGGAAAGCAACAGGACAGGCTTTTCCGACAGGACTCCGTTTTCCTCATAGGATACGTTACGGAACTCCAGCCGCACTTCTTCTTTCCGGTGCTGCCGAAGAAATGCCTGTAGCTGTTCCTCCAGTGCTGCCGCCGATACCGGCTTTTCCAGAAACGCAAAGGCGTGTACGGTGTTCACCGCATCCATGCAGTATTGTCCGAAATTTGTGATGTATATGATTTTTGCAGACTGGTTCCTGCTGTAAAGCTCCTGCCCTGTTTCGATTCCATTCCTGCCCTCCATCATAATATCCATGAAGACCAGGTGGAAGCTGTCATCCGACTGTAACAGCGCCCCACCGGAGGTAAAGTTTGTGATCCGGTATTCTTCTGTTTCTATGTATTTGTCTAAAAGCGGTTTCAGGATGCCTATGAGGTGATCCCTGTCCGCCTGTTCGTCCTCGCAGACTGCTATCTGAAGCATTGGTGTGCCTCCTTTTTGTATTTTTATATCGGAAATTTTCTTACTAAGTATAGACAGTATTCCCGATGTACAGATTCTTCTGCACTGCCATTTATCATGGGATAATAACCCAGTCATCTACGTTTGCTATCCGCTCTGCACATAAAACCTCCATGGCATTCACACAGGTACTAAATTCAATAGCAGGAATCTTATTTACTGCAACCTCCTTATGATACATATGGTCTATGTCTAAAACATAATAGGTATCTCCAATAATTCCTATCGTGTTGTTATTATTGAATCCCAATATCAATGGTGTTTCTTCACTTGTCAAATCTATCATTACATTTAATTCATTGACTAAATAAGGCGAACCCTGCATAGTAATTTCCTGATTCTCTAACTCACACACCTGATACCCATCCACAATGACACCGTTTAAAATAACGGGATAGTATATAATCCTATTGATTGGTGTTTCGTCGTCGAGGGCAAACATTTCGATACCCTGTCCCAGATAAACAGAATCACTCTGCTCCTGTGTCCAGTCCCCGTCACAATAGTTTGGAAAGTTTTCTTGTGCATAAGCATCAAACCGCTCTATATCTGATGAAGATACAACATAGAAAGATTTATTCCAATCAGCCTCAGATACCCATTCCGGAATTTGATTGCCAATTTTCTCTCTATCCCCTATTTCAGTAAGTTCTCCAAGTGTCAATAAACTGGCACTATGAAGTTGTTCCCCCAGCTCCCCGTTTTGACTGCATCCAACCGCTGTGAGTGCCAAAACTACTGCCAAAATGATTGCTGTACATTTTTTCATGTGAGTTGCTGCCTCCCTCTGTACGCATTGTATCCATCTTATCGCACAAATCTCAAAAAGTATAATTGATTTCCACCTTTTGGTGCTTTGTTTGGGAATTGATACTGCGGTATAGTTACTGTACCCGTTTATATTATACATGGTCTGGCGGTATATGAAAAACTGTAATTCCCGACGTACAGATTTTTTCCCCGAAAGACAGATAAAAGACCGAGGAAGGCACTTGATAACCTTCCCCGACCTTATTTGTTTTGCTAATCATGCTTCTACTTTTAACCTTGCTTCATATCGCAGTCTGTTATAGTCATTTCTCTCAATACGTCGTGCCTGAATACTATTTAGCAAAATATTATACTCTATTAAGCCACCGGAATATCCAAAATAAATAACATCATATTTATCTCTATACTCATTTAAGACCTCATCAAAGTAGTTTTTTAATTCTTCAAGGCGTACAGGTATTGGTGGTTCATCATAAAAAACAAATAATCCTACTTTCTCAAAACCCTGCCGCCTATACGATGCTAACTTTTCCATTTTCTTTCTTACGGCATCCTGAAAAATCAATTTTTCACTATCACTATTTTTCACTGGATATGTTAAACCCAGCTCATCAACCTTTGCACCATTATTTTCAATTATCTGTTTTCTACGCTCTTTCTCTTCTAAACTACTTTCCAAACGATATTTTACAAATACGCCCTCTATCTGTGCTTCTTCCTTTGTAACCGCTTCTGTAACCTCTATTCCGATCAATCTATTCTCATCACTGATATCCGGCGCATCATGCACATCAAATCCAGCATATATATCGCCATAGCAATATTGTAAAACACTTAACGCAAGAACCTCCACATATTTTTTTCTATACCGGGACGTCAGCGGCTTTTTGAATGAAAACATCCCTTTAAGCAAATCTTCGCTATTTATTTCAACTTTTCCCAAAGCCTCTTTATCACTAATCATCACAATCCTCCATATACGGCGACATCCCCATTTCTTCCCATGTGACCCCATAAGGCGCACCACCAGAAGTATAACCTGCTATATAATAAAATCTGTCATCCTGTTCCAGATAATCTGCTATATCACTTTTTTGCATCTTGCGTTGTTCACGAAGTCTTTTCCTTTTTGCCTTTTTAGCCTTCTGTATATCCTGATAGGCTTTTACTGCCGCCTTTTCCCTGTCAATCTGCTCCTTTGTTAAAGAAACGCCTAACATCTGCAACTCCGCAACAGCCTTCATGCGGTCTACGGCAAATTTTTTCCTATACGCTTTTATGATATCCCCGCCATAAGGTGTACCGTCATATTCTGCCACCCACTTTTCTGCTTTAGCTTTTCGTTCTGCAAACTTCATGGCTTTCTTAGCCGCTTTACCTTTTCCCTTTTTCATAGCGCATTATTCTCTCTTACACTAAACTCTAATACTTGCTTCTCTTTAAACAATCGTACCATAAACCAGCACTGGCAAGCAATGGATAACGATATTCTTTACGAATATCGCTATCCCCGCTCCGGCTCCTTATGTCGCCTCGCTATGCTTGTTGGGGACACCCCAATCCCCGGCAAAATACGCTCCCGCTCTTTTGTGAACACGCCTTACGGCGTGGCTTTCAACTCAAAGCAATACACTTTGAGTTTGCTCCCGCTTACGGGTCGCCCCCTCCGCACTCCGCGCAGAGGTTAAAGACAAAGATCCCCCGAAAAAATCGACATACTTTCCGTTTCTGTATATAACAAATTCCACACCAAAAACAAAATAAAAAAAGGAAAACCAGGCAAGGGACTACCTATTCCCTTTCCGGTTTTCCTCTTTTTTTATCTGTCACCGCTCTGTTTCTTTTTTCTCCGCTCCGCGCGGCTCCAATCCTAAAATTATATCAACATTCTGCTTTGCGCTCTGGTAGTCGATCATCTCTTTCCGCGCCTCCTTATATTCCTCATAGCACTCTTTTTTCTCGGCCAGAAGTACGGCATATTCTTCCGAAAGCTGTGCCACTTTTGGTATCGGCTTCCCGTTCAGGGCATCAAAAGCCGCTTTTGCCGCCTCATGCTTTGCTACCTCCTCTGCGTGTTCTGCAAGGTATTCTTTTTTATGGCGTGACTTCTTATATTCCTTATAGACTTCCCGCGTTTTGGAATAATTGATGATATGTGTTTTTAACTGTGCGTTCTCTGCCATGCGTCCCTCAAGCTGTTTGATGCGGACAGAAAGCGCGTCGAATCTCTGTCCGGCAGTTTCAGCCCGCGCCGCCAGTTCCTCATAATCAGTGACGCCATTATCTACAAGAAAATTTAAAGTCTTTGCTGCTTCTTTCAGGTTAAAAACCTTCGCCCACCGCTCATAGCTTTTTCCTTTCCCCGCCTGCATTTTTGCCTGAATATCCACAAGGAGGTTGACATTCCTTACCGCTGCCTTTCGTTTTGTTTTTGTCTCCGTTCTGGCACAAGTTTTTCCGGCCCGCTCCTGTAACGCCGCCTCCGTATATTCCTCCCCCAGACGGAAGCTGCGGGTAAATTTCTCCTGCCCCGGCGCACGGAACTCCAGCGATTTTCCCCGCCGTTTGATCTCATATCCTTCTTCCCTCATGTGGGATAAAAAATCTTCAAAATCCCTGCTCTCAGGCAGTACCCGGTCAATCGTCTGACGCAGCCGCTCCTTGAAACTCCGCCCGCGTTTTGCCGCCGCTTTTTCCTGATAGCGCTGTCCTTTTGCTTTCGGGTTTTCGATCACGGAGTAGCCGTGTTCCCTGCATATCTGGTCGTTGAGCCTGCGCAGGGCAAAGGAAGAATTTTTATAGTTATTAAATTTGCCGTCACACTCTAAATTGGTACTGTTAAATTCCACATGGTTATGGATATGGGCTTTATCCACATGAGTGGAGACAACAAACTGATGCTTTCCTTTTGTGAATTTCATAGCCAGTTCATACCCCAGCTTATTTGCCTCTTCCGGCGTAATCTCCCCCGGCTTAAAAGACTGGATGATGCGGTAGGCAATAATGTCCCGCTCCTGGGGCTGGCTCCGTCCGGTAGACGTTTCATAGAGCAGCTTGCTCATTTCAAATTCTTCAGCGGCGGTTTCCGGACAGCACATGTACGATGACACTAATTCCCCGTCCTTTGTCTTTTCTTCCTTCTGGTCATACTTTATGCGCGCCTGAAGCGTCTGCCCCCGTGTCTTGCTCCCCATAGCCTTTCGTGGGAGCAGGTCTGAAATTGCCATATCCGCATCCTCCTTCCTTTCTATTTTTCCATACCACAGACGCGCCCTGCCTGCGTTTTTTCCCTGTTTTCTGCCTCATATCGGGCGGCTATTTTCTGCTTCAACAGTTCATTATAGTCCTTCCCACAAACAAGGGGCGGCGGATTATCCACGATCACCCGGATGCGCCGGGAAAGTTCTGCATCCTCCCGCACCGCCTCCCGGATTTTCTCCATACCTAAAATTCCAGCCTTATCATTATCCAGACATAAACTGATGCAGACCACTGCCGGATGGTCATGGAGGAACGTAAGCAGCGCACGGGGAGCCGTCCCGCCCAGGGAAAGGTAATGGTTCTTTGTCCAGTCCTCCCCCTGCATCTTTAACAGTGATGCTACGGAAAGCGCATCAATAGGGCTTTCCGCCACAGCCACAAAGGGGCTGTCCTCATCAGCAGAAGGCAGCGAAAAACTGTAACGCTTATCGCTCCCGTCCACGTCATTTTTAAATGTGCCATATATCCCCCGCAGGCAGGCATAACGCGCTTTCCCTACACTGTCTTTTCCCACAAAGACACAGTTATGGTAGTTACGGCTCTCATACAGAATCCCTTTCCTGATACACTGGCTGATCACTTCCCCATCAATCCCCCTTCCCAGCAGATAGGACACCGCCGCTGTCCCGCACCGGTTTTCCGGCGGAAGTAAAAAGGGCTTTGCCGGTTTCTCTTTATGGGGAATATCAGAAGGCATCCGGACAGCCGCGCCCCGTTCCCCGCAGAGCGTCTCCACCGCTTTTACAAAGTCCATGCCCCGCACCTTGACCAGATAGTCAAGCGCCGTCCTGCCGCCGATCCCCCGGCTGTGCCAGTTCCATTTGCCGTTGGATATTTTAAGGCTGTCATGGGTCATTGTCCGGTATTCCCTCCCTCCGCATTTTTGTAGTTCCTGCGGCTCATAAGTTTGTAAATAAGAGAGTAAATCCCACTCTTTCGCCCTTGCGATCTGTTCTTTTGTCACTCCCGGCATACCGCCATCACCTCCAAATCAAACGCTGTCACGCTTCGCAGCCCATCTTATTGATAAAAAAAACAGGCGCAGAGAAATCATCCCCTGCGCCATGTGTCTTTACAGGCTTGCAAATTTCCGTATCAGGGAAAGAAGCCCTGCCTGTGCCGCTGCGTACCCTTTGCGCAGATCCTCCACATCCTCAGCATAAAGGTTGCGCGTCTCATTACAGCGGCGGGCTATCTGGTTTGTATTTGCGGACAGGGAGCGGAGAAGTTTTGTCAGTTCCTTCACGCTCTCCATATCCAGGTGGACGATATAGCCGTCCACCGCCATCTTCCGCAGGTACGCACGCTTATTCCTCGTGCCTGCCTGCTCCATCTTTTTCTCGATCAGGGCCATTTCCTCCGGGCTTACCTTAAAATAAAGCCCGATGGTACGCCCTTCCGTTTTCCGCATCAGATCGCCTCCCTTTCCTGCCCGCGTTCCGCTCCAAAGTTAGCCGGCGCAGGCCGTTCATATTCTTTCAAAGTTTTCAGGATGGAGGGTTTTTCATTTCCCCGCTCCGCATCTTCTTCCGTCTCCCGTGGCGGTTCTGTGCCGCGCCCTTTTTCCTCGTTGTCAAGGACAGTATTCAGTTCTGCCAGCCGCGCTGATTTCTCCTGAAGTTCCGCTTCCTGTGCAAAAGGTCTTTCCGCTTCCTCTTTTGCGCTTTCCAGTTCTTTATGCAGGCGCGCCATATTCTCCTTATGGTTTGCAAGGCTCTGGGGGATTTTCTCCAGTGCGTTGTTGATACGAGTGATGTTTCCCACCACATCATCGGAAAGTTCCGCCGTATGGGTCAGGTGCTGCTTCATCGTCACTTTGAATTTTGCGCCGTCAAACATGAGCTTCATCGGGAATCCACGATATTCCCCCAATTCAATCTCCTTGCCTGGGTCATCCATCAGGCGGCAGGCCGCCACGATTGCCTTGCCCGCTTCCTTCCGCTCCGTATATACATTTCCCATGACAGTCATGGAAAACGCATCTTCCTTGACCGGGTGTGCCTCCAGTACGGGCAGGTCAGCGTTCAGGCAGTCTATATAAAGCTGGGTTTCTTTTATCTTATTAGGATAATAGCCCCGCACCTTATCCTGCATCTCATACTGCTGCGCCTGATGGTTTGATTTCAGCATTTTCAGCTTTGTCACCTGTATATCCAAATCCATTTTTTCCTTAATCCGCACATCTCCTGTCGCCAGCATCTTCACCTCTGCGTATGACAATGCAGTGGCGTCCACATCCTCAATGGAGCGGGCAGGGCTTTTGGAGGTCATGATCTGTCCGATAAATTTCTGCTTCGATTCCACCAGCCCCCATGTATAAGCGTCAAATGTCCCTTTCGTAACATAACGGTATATTTTTACATGGTCATTTTCATTGCCCCGCCGCACAATCCGCCCGGCGCGCTGTTCCAGATCCGCCGGACGCCAAGGGCAGTCCAGGTCATGGGATGCCACCAGCTTCGTCTGTACGTTGGTTCCGGCTCCCATCTTCTGTGTGCTGCCAAGAAGGACGCGCACCTGGCCGTTTCTCACTTTTGCAAAAAGCTCTGCTTTCTGTGTCTCCGTATTGGCGTCATGTATAAAAGCGATCTCCTGGGGCGGGATTCCTTTTGCGATCAGTTTCTTCCGGATATCTTCGTAAACGCTTGCCTCCATAGCAGTCTCTTCCTCCGTCGCTGCGGCTTCCGTTTCCGTCCCTTCCGTATTTTCTTTTGCTTCCTCCTTTTTCGGCTCCGCCTTTCCCTTCGGCGTGGATAAATCCGAAAAGATAAGCTGTGTCCCCTTTGTCTCCGCGCTCTCCTGCCAGATTCTGAATACATTGTCCACGCAGGCGTTTACTTTGCTTCCAGGGTCGTCGGGAAGCAGCGGGTTCATAATGCGCTGGTCTAACGCCAGCTTGCGCCCGTCCGACGTAATCTTCAGCATGTTGTCGATCCGCGGGTCGATCTTCTCTTTCCGTATCTTCTCCGCCCTGTCCGCAAGGGATTTTACCATCGCTTTCTGCGCTTCGCTGGGTTCCGTCTGCACTGTGACATACTCTGCCTCCGGCACCGGCAGTTTTAACATATCCGCCGTCTGTATATCCGCGGCCTCCTTCCAACGGTTGATCAGCTCCGGCAGGTTATAAAAACGGGCAAACCGCGTCTTTAGGCGGAATCCCGTGCCCTCCGGCTTTAATTCCACCGCCGTCACCTGCTCCCCGAAAGTCGCCGCCCAGTTGTCAAAGTGTTTCAGGCTCCGTATCTTCCCCGTGCTGTCCCGGTAGCCGTCCTCCAGTATACTATACTGGAGATAGCGCATCATGGTATATAATTCTACCATTGAGTTACTTACCGGGGTGCCGGTGGCAAATACCACACCGCGCCCTCCGGTGATTTCATCCATATAGCGGCACTTCGCAAACATATCGCTGGACTTCTGCGCGTCCGTCTGGCTGATGCCTGCCACATTACGCATTTTCGTATGCATGTAAAGGTTTTTAAAGCTATGCGCCTCGTCCACAAAAAGACGGTCAACACCCAATTCCTCGAATGTGACCGTATCATCTTTTTTCTTATCATAGAGTTTCTTAATCTTCGCTTCCAGGTTCTTCTTCGTTTTCTCCATCTGCTTGACCGTGAATTTTTCTTCCCTGTTTGCCTTTGCTTCCGCAATGGCAAACACGATCTCGTCAATCTGATCCTGGATAATGGCCATCTGGCGCTCCGGCGAAATGGGAATTTTCTCAAACTGACTGTGGCCGATAATCACAGCGTCATAGTCTCCGGTAGCGATCCTCGCGCAAAAACGCTTGCGGTTCTTTGGTTCAAAATCTTTTTTTGTAGCCACCAGCACCTTCGCACCGGGATAAAGGGTTAAAAAATCGCCGCCCCACTGTTCTGTCAGGTGGTTCGGCACAACCATGATGGACTTTTTACACAGCCCCAGCCGCTTACTCTCCATTGCCGCCGCTATCATCTCGTAGGTCTTTCCTGCGCCCACCACATGGGCAAGCAGGGTGTTCCCGCCGTAAAGGATGCGCGCGACAGCGTTCCTCTGGTGCGGCTCCAGTTTGATCTCCGGGTTCATCCCGATAAAATTGATATGTCTCCCGTCATATTCACGGGGACGGGTAGAGTTGAACATCCTGTTATAAACAGCGCATAAATCCGTGCGCCGCTCCGGGTCTTTAAAAATCCAGTCGTGGAAAGCCTCTTTCATGGCGTCCTGCTTCTGCTGCGCGATGGCTGTCTCTTTCTCATTCAGGACACGAATTTCCTTCCCGTCAGCGTCCCTGTGCGTGTCGAAAATCTGGACGCTCCGCTGGTTTAAGCTGGCCTCAAAAATCTCATAGGCATTGATCCGCTTTGTGCCGTAGGTAGTATGGACGCGGGTGTTCGTGATGCTGTCCTCCGATTTCCCCTTTATCCGCCATTCACCCGTGACATCCGAATACAGCACGTCTATCCTCCCGTTCTGGAGCCGTCCCGGTGTCTGGAGCAGTTCAAATAAAAACTGCTTATAGTATTTTGTGTCTATCCAGGGAGCGCCGATGCGGACACTGATCTCCGGTGCTGTCAAATCTTTTGGCTGCACGGCAAGGAGCGCTTCCACGTTTGCGGAAAATTCCGGGTATTCCTCCGCCGCTTTCTTCGCTTTTTCCAGTTTCCTGCGCACATCCCCGGAAAGATACTCGTCCGCAGTCTGCCAGCCCTTATGCCAGTCTGTGTTTTCCTCCGAAATAACTGCCGGGCCGCTGTCCGGGTCTTTGAAGATAATGCCCTTTAAGTCAGAAATGATCTGGGGTATCTTATCCCCGCCTCCCATCAGGGACGCCATAAACCCCAGATCCACACAGGCCCTCTCCCCGATAGAAACGCCCAGCGCTTCCACTGCCGTATCCACGCTTGTCACCGGCTGGCGGTGCTGGATCGTCCGTTTTGTGAACATATCCGCCTTGCGCTTTAAGTTCCCTTCCTCGTCCAGTACCTCCAAAGAGCATAACAGCGGGTAAGAGGAATCCTGCCGGAAAGCAAGACGGTTCCCGGCGCTGCCAAGTAGCCCGTACTTCTTCTGGAAATTATCATACAGTGCATTGAGCTTCGCCTGCTCCTTCCCGATTTCCGCATCCTCCGCGCCGCTAAGCTGTAAATCAATGAGCCGCCTTGCACTGTCCCGGATGGCGATCATGCCCCGGATGCGGGCTGCAGGCGTTTTCCCCACTTCGATCTGTTTCATGCGGGAATTTTCACGGAAATAAAGTTTCCCGCCTTTTTCCGTAAAACTGAAATTGCGCACATTGGGGTCTGCCGGTATGGTTTCCGCCTTTTCTTCTTCTGCCTGTTCCGGCGCGTCCATGTGCAAAAGTTCCCTGTCTGGCGTTCTGATATGTATGACTGCCTCTGCAAGCTGCTCTTTTAAGTCAGCCCCTTCCAGCGGTACACATGCCGTTTCCGTGGCATTCCCATACATGTTCTCCCAAAAGGCCATTTTGCCCAGCACCATATCCGGATTTTGCAGGTAATAATTATTTATGGGTATGCCGTCCTCCGTCTGCCCCACGTTTACCCAATCCGGCAGCTTTTCCGGCGCACTGCCCCGTTTCTGGAAAAACAGGATGTCCGCTGTCACATCCGTGCCTGCATTGGCTTTGAAAGCATTGTTCGGCAGGCGCACCGCCCCTAAAAGGTCGGCTTTCTGTGCCAGTGCCTCCCGTACTTTGCCGTTTGCCTTATCCATTGTCCCCTTCGAGGTGATGAAAGCCACCACACCGCCCGGACGCACCTTATCCAGTGTTTTTGTGAGAAAATAATCGTGTATCAAAAGGTTCTGTTTGTCGTACTGTTTGTCATGCACCTTATATTCCCCAAAAGGCACATTCCCCACCGCAAGGTCAAAAAAGTCATTGGGGTGTTCCGTTGTCTCAAAACCGCCAACAGTAATCTCTGCCTTCTGGTAAAGTTGCTTTGCGATACGCCCGGTCAGGGAATCCAGTTCTACGCCGTAAAGGTTGGATTTTTCAAATTCCTCCGGCACAAGCCCGAAAAAGTTCCCGATGCCGCAGGACGGCTCCAAAATGTTCCCCGGCGTAAAATCCATGCGTTTCACCGCTTCATACATTGCCTTGATGACTATGGGGCTGGTATAGTGGGCATTTAAGACCGTGCTTCGCGCCGATTCATACTCTGCCGGGGTCAGGAGTTCTTTTAATTCTGTATATTCCTTCCCCCACTTTTCATTGTCCGCGTCAAATGCCTGGGAAAGCCCGCCCCACCCTACATATCTTGATAAAACCTCCTGTTCCTGCTCCGTGGCGAGACGGTTTTCCGCCTCGATCTGCGTGAGCGTCCGGATTGCGGCAAGGTTATCCTGATATTTTGCTTTCTGCCCTCCGGTTCCCAGCGCGTCGTCCGTGATATGGAAGTTATGGCGTTCAGGGCCGAAATGGAGTTTCTCTATGACAATATCGTAAGGAAGCCCTGTGCTGTATCCTTCTGCCGGGCCTTCCGTTACAATCTCTCCGCCCTCGATCTCCACCATATCCGGGGGTTCTTCTTCCTCCCTGCCGGTGGTTTCCCATTCTGTCGGGGTGACGCCTTCCCTTGCCCCCTGCATTTCTTCCCACCGGATTTTTTCATTTAACTCCGCTTCCAGCCGTTCCTCTATGCCGGGTTCCAGATAGATAAGCTGGTCATAGTCCAGAAAAGCAAGTTCCCCGTCGATCAGTTCCCGCAGGCTGTCATACTGCCGCTCCTCCACACATTTCCCGTCCACATACTGGCTGAGGGAAAAGTGGATCAGGTCTACATTCACCTGGACTTCCAGCCCGCCGCTGTCTGTAACGCCATAGGCAAGCGGTACTTTTGCCAGGTTGCCAAAATCCACGCTGTCCTGCTCATATTCGTCAAGACAGAAATCCTCGATCAGGCGCTTTGCTTCTTCCAGCTCCGAACTGCCCTGTCTATCCAGAAGTTTCTCTACAGAAGCGTCCAGGCGCACAAGTTCATCAAAATCAAGCCGGGACAATTCTGCGTCGATCAGTTCCCGTATACTCCCATACTCCCGCTTATCCACGCACACGCCGTCAAAAAACTGACTGATGGAATGCTCCAAAAGGTTTACTTCTACCTGTATATCGTGCTGTTCATCCTCCGTATTGGTGAAAGCGATCTCCAGATGCTCCGGGTTTCCCAAATCTACAACGCCATCGTCATACTCGCTATTACAGAAATCTTCCAACAGCCGCATTGCCTCTTTAAAATCTGCACTGTCAGCCAGCGTATGCGTTTCTTCCTCCTGCCCGCCTGCCTCCTTTTCCGCCTGCGGTGCTTCTTCCGGAAGTTCCCCGCTCTCTAAACTGTTTTCCCATTCCTGTTCCACGCATTCCCGGACAAAGGGGACGGATTCCTCCCTAAAGATCGGGAACCATCCCTGCATATCCAAATCTTTCAGGCTGACGCGTCCGTTTTCGTAATCAATGCTGTCAACTTCCATGTGCCGCCCGTCAATGGTAAGCTTCATCCCAAGGGGAATATAGTCAGCAATGTCCCTCTCTTTCACGATCTCATAAGGCGCATTTTCCCCGCGTTCCGGGTCAGGTCTGGCGATCACAACACTCTGTCCATGTTCTAACAGGTCTTTTACCACCGCCTGCCATCCCTTCCCTCCGGTGACGGGTGTTTCCCCAAGACCGGGAATCTCCTTTGTGAGCAGCTTTGCAGAAAGGGCCGGAGCCGCCGCCTGTGCATCTTTGCCGTAGAATAAAATATATTCCCCTACTTCTACGCCCACCAGCTTATCCGGGTGTTCTGCTTTCAGGTTCAAGTATTCCTCCACATTGGGAGTAAGGTTCGTGTCTTCCTGTTTTGTTCCGGCGCCTTTTTCTGTTTCCTCCAAAACCGGCGCGGGTTCCTCCTGAATAACAGGTTTGCCATCCTGATAGGAAATCTCCGTGCGGTTCCCGTCTGCCTCCATGACAGCCCGCTCCGGGATATAATTCTGTATTTCAATGTTATGGAACCACTGGTTCGCAAATCGGTTTAAATCCTTGCGCAGCTTCGGAATCCACCTTCCCGGTTCGGGGTATACCTGCTGATACAGCCCTAAACTATCCTGCTGATAGGTCAGCGGCTCCAATGTACCTTTTTCATGGTCAATCCGGAAGGTCATTTCCGGGTCGGCCATAGTATCACCGTTCTGCCGGTAATAGTGCGCTATAGAAATTTCGCCGTTTCCGATCGCTTCTATGTGCAGCGGCATCATGGATTCCCCCGCCTTAAACTGCATAGCTCTATAATTTTCTTTGGTAAAATCAGGGAACAGCCGCATAAATGCCCGGTAATTCAGTTCCGGTAAAGTCCTTCCCTTCTTTTTATCCTGGGTCTTTGCTTCTCCCGTGCCCTTTCCCTCTGTCCGGCCGCTTTCTTCCGGTGATATTTCGTCCCTGTTTTCAACACTTACTGTTTCAGGATTTTCCGTAACAGCCTGCTCAGCGTCTGCCTCTGGTTCCTTTGCCCATTCCGGCACATCCGCATCACCTGTATGCCGCTCTATTGCATCCCTGCTGTCCGTCACCACATCCTGATAAGTACGCTCTAAAATATCCTCCACCATCCACGCCCTGAACATGGGTAGGGACTGGAAAGCATCATATAACTCCGGCTGGCTCTCCGCGATCTCGTTAATGAAAAAGCCGAGTTCATTATCCAGCTCTGCCGCCGCACCGTCATAATCTGTCTCACGGTCACGCAGGTAGGAATAAAAACTGCTCTGCCGCACGACATCGCTCAGCATGGAAAGGGCTTCCCGGTATATCTCCACCGGAGATTTTCCTGCCGGTGCCGCTTCCACTTTTTTCTCTGCCTGGATTTCCGGCTCTATCTGCGGTGGGGTGGAAAATATAGGCACCTTTTGGGTGACAGACATATCCATCTGTTCCGTAGCCGCCACTTTCCTTATCTTTGCCTTGACGATCTCTGGCAGTTTTTCATCGTAAAATTTCACGTTCCTTTCAGCGTCGATATGGGCAATAGTCTTATAGTCACCGTGTACCTCCTCCAAGCGGTTCCACACAGTCAAACCATTCCCCTTACTGCCATAGCCAAGGCTGTACCGGGACCATACATCTTCTTCCTGCGCCTTAACCTGTTCCAGACTGGAATCCGTATCTTTCAGGTCTGTGCCTGCCTGCCCTGCATCTTCCGCGCCCGCAGCCGCAAAATCAAAGGCAAGCTGCCCATCTGCTCTCTCTTTCACCTTCCCCTTCTGCTTTTTGGCAAGGGCGCGGGCGGCAGCTTCCAGTTCCCCGGCAGGTTCTTTTTCCTTTTTGGGAGCGTTCTGTTTCTCTTTCGCCTCTTTCTTTGCCGCCTCCCGTTTCTGCCTCTCTGCCCGCAGGGTTTCCTCCGGGAGCGGTGTAAACAGGGAATATTCGCCTCTCTGGTATGCGCCCATATCTTTGATGGCCTTCTGCATAATGCTGTAGCTGCGGCTTTCATCCGGCGTTACGGTGGCAAAGGATTCCACCATATCCTCGTACAGCGCCGCGCTGTATTTTGGCTCATCCAGCATGGGCTTAAAATCCCGCTCAGCCGCGTTCACATCCCACTCAGCAGAATTACCGGGGTTCGGGGTATTGGGGCAGTAATAATAAAAGGCGTAGATACTCCGGGCAAGCTGTATCTTTTCATACTCGGAGGTATACGCCATTTCTTTCGGATTCAGGTATCTCCCGGTATCAATCAGTTCCCCAATCCGTTTCTGTACCTGGTTCCAGTTCATCTTTACGGTGTCATACCCGTCAAAGCCGGAAGCCTCATCGGAACGGGTGAATTTTATCCCTTTGGAATCATGCCATTCGTCATATCCCATTCTCCCATGTCCGCCGTCTCCGTATTCGTTTTTCAGGAAATCCGCCCGCTCCTTTGCGTCATGCCCCTGCATGAAATACGAATAAATCCGCATTTTCCCCTCGGAAACGCCGCTTCCACGCGAAAACATCCTGTCAATCTCATCTTCGGTGATAAAGCTCCCTTTTGCCGGCTCAAAGCCTTCCAGAGCGTGGAACTGCCTCGGCTCAATGTCAAGTTCCGAAAGCCTGCTTAAAACAGCCTGGGGATTATGGAAATGGAAACGCATAAGGTCAGGGTCTGCCTCATAAGCGCCGACAAAACCGGTAAGTTCCGCTACAAAACCGTCGCGGCTTATCTTTTCTTCCAAAAGCCCCGCGATCTTCTCCGTACTGTCCGGGAATCCCCCATACAGTGCAGATACGCGCGGCAGATAGCCTCTCTTCACTGCTTCTTCACTCAAGTCCTGCCGCAGATACCAAAGCTGGGCCGCCAGTTCCTGATATTCATTTGCCCGCGCGGTATCTAATATCTCCTGCGCGGCATAAATGCCTCCCTCTAAGAGTTCCGATACCTGCCCCGCCGCCTGTTCCCAGGTCACAAGGGTAGCGCCGGGGATATTTGCAGTGCGTCCGGGCGCGATCTTTATCCCTTCTTTATCGAACCACATGGCATACTTTTCCCCGGCAATCGTAAGCCCTTTGCCGCCCGTGCCGTATTCATTTTGCAGGAAAGCGGCAGCTTCCCCGATGGATGGGGATTTCTGGTAAAAAGCAGCGATCCGCATGGTGCTTCCCTTTTCGTTACTGCCGCTGGTAAGCGCCCGCCCGATCACTCCTTCTGCCACCTCTGGCACCGCGCTTTTGCCGCTGGCGGGGGATACCGCTCTTTTTTCTTCTTCCTTTGTCTGGGCGATACGCTCAACCTGTTCCTCCACCGTGGGGAACAGGGACATCTGGAAATAGGCAGGCGCAGAAACGGCGGGCTTATCACCCGCCGTTTCCTGTTCTTTCTCCTTGTTTTGTCCTTCCGGTTCTACCGGTACACGATCTCCTGAAGCACCGCTTCCTCCGCCTGCGCTGTCAGGCTGTTCACCGCCTGTACCCACGCCATCTGGTCGCGCGCTTTCAGGTTCTCGTCCACTCCCTTTGCTTTCATCATCTCTGCCACCGTCTGGTCTACCTGCTCCTGTGCCTGTTCGTCTATCTGCCGCAAGTGGGGCATCAGCCGTCCCGTCAGCAGCATGGATGTGTACGTCCCCTGATGGTATTCCTGCAGGAAGGTCTGGCGCAGCATCCCGTACTTCCCGATCGGCATTTCCTCCAGTTCTTCCTCCCCGTCCAGTATCAGTCCCGGTATCTGGTAATCCCCGTTCTTCATGTATGTCAGTTCTGCCATTTTCTATGCCCCTTTCTTTACTTTCACGCTTTAAAGTGTTAAACTGTTCTGTAGCTTTAGTATAATCTATGTCCGTGGATTTTGCAAGAGGTTTTTCAGCCGTTTTCTGGATATTTTCCTGCCGCATATTTATATGCGTGTTTGCCATCAACTCCCGGTCATAATTCCTGATTACTTTTCCAATCTCCTGCAATATCCCCATAGACAGGGTACTTGCCGCATTTCCAAGATGGTGCAGGACGGAAGGCGTGGAAAACTCCGTAATGCCAGCCAGTTCCCCGTCATCCAGATAATCGGAAGGCGTGAAGCCGCAGCGGGTAAGCAGGGTATACTGGACACTTGCTGTCAATGTATTCCGGAAACACACTTCAAGGTTTAACTGGTCAAATTCTTCCAAAAAACTTCCTTCCGCATCGTAGGCAAGTTCTTTCAGGTATTCCGGGTAGACCTCCCTCACGGCTTTTGCCGCGATCTCCATCAGCCTGTTCCCAGATTCCTCCTCTTTTCCCTCCCCGTACCGCCTTTCCAATGCGTCAAGGACAGGTGCATAGTGTTCCTCCCTCATCTCCCACAGGTATGGCTCTCTTGCGCCGCGCACAGGCCGCGTGTCCGCCACGTCAAAGACATATTCCAGATGGGGCCTGCCGGTTTCCGCTCCCCGTATCAGGGCAATCCCTTTGGAGCCTGCCTTTACCCACCGGCGCATTTTTTCATTCCACAGTTCCATCTCTGCACAGGCCGTAGCATCAGGGCGCTGTGCATAGATCAAAAGCTGCTCGTCAAACTTGTATTTGTATAACCGTGAAGCCGTGTTAAGGTACTGTTTCCATCCGTCCACATCCCGCGTGATGTTATGGGCGGTCTGGTTCGCCAGTTCCGACACAAGCTGTAACTTTCTTGCCATGTGTATCCTCCTTTTTTGCAGGAAAAAAGCCCATGACCGGCGCTCTGCCTCTGTCATGGGCTTTTCCTGTTTTTTATGCTGTTTTGGTCGTCTGCGGTCTTATACGCTTTCCCGGACTTTCCCTGCCATATACCGTATCAGTTCATCCGGTGTGGGGATTTCCCCTTTCCGCGGCACCTGCCTCTGGTAAGCCGCCGTGACGCCGCCGTCCTTCGGCGGGTTCTGGTAGGCAGCCGTGATCGCCGCCTGCATATCCTCTTTTACTTCTTTTACGCTCACGCCGTTTTCCCGCGCGATCTTCCGGTATATCTTCCTCATGCTCATCCTGATTCCCCCTTTATCCTGCGCATATACTTAAAATCTATATGTAGCCTGATTATAGGGAATTATATTCTATATGTCAAGTGTTTTAGAGAATACAATTCTCTATAAATACCCATCCTATGGAATACAATGATAGAAAAAGGAAGGTGTTGTATGATGGAAGAATTATTTCGGCAGAGGCTGGCACAGCTCCGCATCCAGAAAGGAGTGTCCGCAAGGGATATGAGCCTGTCTTTAGGGCAGAGCGAAAGCTATATCAATAAGATTGAAAACGGGAAATCCCTGCCGTCTATGCAGGTTTTCTTTTATATCTGTGATTACTTTGGCATCTCCCCGCAGGAGTTCTTTGACGCAGATAACCACAATCCCACAGCAGCCGGCGCGCTTGCCGACGATATAAAATCGCTGACAGACAGCCAGATTGCCAGCATTGCAGACATTGTGAAGGGGCTGAAACGGTAAATGTCCAGGCAAACTGCCTGTGCCGTCAGCCCCATCTTTTTTTGTTCATCTGCTCCACGACCTCCCTCTGCGCCGCCGACAGGATGCGGGGCGGCTTTATTTTCAGCCACTTTTTCGGGAGTTCGTATGTTTCCCCTCCGCAGCCGTTGTCCTCCGTCCGGCGCACCTGCTCCGGATAGGATTCGCACAGCGCCGCAAGCTGTTTCTTTAAAGCGTCATTATAGGTAAATATGCTTGCTTTCCTTTCTGCCTCATTAAAGAGGAATATCGTCTCTCTCTCATAATTTGACAGTTTCATAAGGACGCCTCCTGCTTTTCCCGTCCCCCGGCAGGAGCCGCAGGCCGGGCGATTCCCTCCTGGTTCTGTCTCAGGTTTCTAAGGAGTGACGGGCGGGATTCCCTTAAATCTTCCCGTTCCCCATCGGCCCGCTCATGGAGGTTCTTACGCGCCGCTTCATGGCTGCAGAAATATTTCCCCCAATAAAAGTTTTCCCCTCCCTTCTGCTCGTCGTTTAGCATGTTGCGCTCCCATGTGACATAGGGAAGCGGCGCAGCAGGGTTCTTAGCCAGGACAAACTCCTTCTCTCCCACGATCTCATTCTCCAGTATCACATAATTCTGGTTGACGCGGGGCTTTTCATTGTTCGGGATTCCGTCGATCATGTTCATGTTCTGCTCCGCAGACAGTTCCGCCGCCCCCAGGTGGTTCTCTTTCCCATCCTGCCCTTCAGCCTGTTTTTTTATTTCCTGTTCTCTGTTCATCCGTTATCCCTGCCTTTCATTTTTTCTTTCCAAATTCCAGCCTGAAATTTACATATTTTCCGCCTGTGTCCTCCATGACAATCGTTGCGTCGTACATGATGCCTTTCTTTTCGGAGTACAGCCCTGTCATCTTCACTTTGCCGTCTTTTAACAGGGCAGCGGCTGTCCTTTTTGTCAGTTCCTTGCGTTTGCTCTTAAAATAGGGGTTTTCTTTCCACAGCGCGAAGCCGCAGGGCACGGCATCTTTATAAGCGGAACAGTAAAAGCTCTTTTTCCCCTCATAGACCGGTTTCCCGCACCGCGGGCACTTCCCCACTGCCTCCCTGCCGGAAGCGGATAAAATATTCCCCATACCAGCCGCCGCATCCCCATAAGATTTCACCAGACTGCAAACCATATCGGTAATCCCTTCCATGAAATCCTCCGGGGAACGCTGCCTGCGCTCCACTTCCTTCAGCGCGGCTTCCCATTCTGCTGTCAGGCCGGCAGATTTTACGCTCTCCGGAAGCACCTTTATCAGTTCCATGCCCCGTGCCGTAGGGACAAGGAGTTTCTTTTTCCGTTCCACAAATCCGCCCCTGACCAGCTTTTCGATCACGCCGGCGCGGGTGGCCGGGGTTCCAAGCCCCTTACGCTCTGCATCCTCGATCTGTGCAAATTCCTCCGCCCCTGCGTTTTCCATTGCACTGAGCAGGGAATCTTCCGTATAGCGGGCCGGCGGGCTTGTGGTTCCCTCATGCAGCACGGCTTCCTTTACTGCCACAGTCTCTCCCCTGCTTAATTCCGGCAAAAGCGCCTGTGTTTTCTCTGCTTCCGGCCTGCTTCTTAACGTGTCCTGAAATGCCTGCTCCAGCCCTTTCCAGCCCGCAGAGATTTCCATGCGCCCCTTTTCCGTAAATTCCGTATCGGCACATATACATACCACCGCCGTATCTGCAAACTTATGTTTCTCCGGGCAGACAGCGCATAAAAGCCGCGCTGCGGTCAGGGAAAGAATATTGCGCTCCCCGGTTGGCAGTTCCTCCAGATTTACCTTTGCCACTTCTTTTGTCGGGATGATGGCATGGTGGTCGCTGACTTTGGCATTGCATACTACCTGCGCCGCTTCCACCGCGCCATCAAAACCGGACGCAAAAGGAAATGCCGCCGCTACCGACTGGCAGAGTGCAGGCAGGTGTGCCGCCATATCCTCTGTCAGATAACGGGAATCCGTGCGCGGATATGTGGCCAGTTTTTTCTCATATAAAAGCTGGATATAGTCTAAGGTCTGCTGCGCGGTATAGCCGTATATCCGGTTGGCCTCCCTCTGTAATGTTGTCAGGTCGTATAATTTCGGCGGCTTCTCCGCCCGCTCCTGCCTTTGGGCGGACTGCACCGTGGCATTTTTCCCCATGCACAGTTTTCGCAGTTTCTCCGCATCCGTCCTGCTCTTAAACCGCCCGCTGGATAAACAGAAAGCGCCGCAGTCAAGGTCAACCGTATAGAATTTCTCTTTCTGAAATCCCGTAACAGCCTGTTCCCGTTCTGTCAAAAGCGCCAGGGTCGGCGTCATAACGCGCCCTACATTCAGGGTCTTTCCCCGGTACAGGGTTGTGAACAGGCGGGTCGCGTTGATCCCCACCAGCCAGTCCGCTTTGGCGCGGCACAGGGCAGCTTCATAAAGGGCATCGTACTTTTCACCGGGCATCAGGTTTTCAAATCCCGCACGGATCGCGGAATCCTCCATTGAGGAAATCCAGAGCCGTTTAAAGGGCTTCTTACAGCCTGCCTCCCGGTAGACCAGACGGAAGATCAGTTCTCCCTCCCGGCCTGCGTCCGTCGCTTCTATGAGTTCCGAAACGTCACTCCTCTCCATCAGCGATTGAATGATTTTAAACTGCTTTTTTGTTCCGGGGGACACGGTAAACTTCCACGGGGCGGGCAGGATCGGCAGATCCTCCCTTGCCCATTTAGAATAGCGCGCGTCATAGCAGTCCGCATTGGCAAGTTCCACCAGATGGCCCACGCACCATGAAATGATATATCCATTCCCTTCTATGTACCCGTCCCTTCTCCCCTTAACGCCAAGTGCAGCGGCGATTGCCTGGGATACGCTGGGTTTCTCCGCCAGGACTAAGACTGCCATAAGTGCGCACCTCCTTTTCTCTGGTTCCTGCCATCCATACGACGCAGCTCAAAGCCGCACAGGAACGCGGCGGCAAAACAGAATAAAGAAAAGACGTATGCCCGGACAGGAGGTATCTGCCCTGTTTTGGGGATAATATCCTGCGGATTTACATTCTTTAAGTCGATTTCACTTGTCACCTCTGCTAACGTAGTCTCCCCTCCCCATACAGCAAACACAATCCGGGCAGGCTCTGTGCCATATCCGGACGGGGCTTTTATCTGTTTCAGGTAATAGTCCCCCGCAGGCAAGGACAGCGAAGCGGCCCCGTCCTTTAAAGTAAGTTCCCCTTTCTTTGCGCCATTGTTTTCATACACTGCAAACACCGCACCGGAGAGCCTCTCCCCGGTGCCGGCTGCAGCGTTCTGAATCCGCAGGGTGCCGGAATCTCTCTGGGCGGCCTGGGACTTTGCTTCTTCTTTCTTCGGTTCCGTCTCCTGCTTTGGTTTTGCTTCCTGATCTGCCTCCGCTTCCTGCTTTGTTTCTGCCCCTCTTTCATAAACGGCGTTTTCTGTTTCTTCCCCGGCTTCCACATCCGCAGGCTTGCTCTCCATAGTCTCCGTCCATGTGACGGGTTCCGGCTCCGGTGCCGCCCATGCTGTCATAGGCACCGACAAAAGCAGGAACAGGCATACCGTTGTAAAAATTGTTTTAATCTGTTTCAATCTGTTTTCCTCCTTTCATTCTTCCACACGCAGCGCACGGACAAGAAGCCTGTGCGTTGCTACTTTCACAGGGGTACAGGTATAAAGGGTAAGCTGCGATCCGCCCGAAAGCGGCGCTGCAAACACAGCGGGGTCATCCGGCAATACTGTCAGGATTTCATTTACGATAAAGCACATCTCTGTCCCATCCGCCGCCGTATAAAATATCTCATCCCCTGTTTCCAGTTCCCCCAAACGGTTAAAATGCTTCCCGTAGGTATAGCTGCGGTGTCCTGCAATGACCGCATTTCCCACACTCCCAATCATTTCAGTCTGCATGACCCACCCTTCGGAAATTTTAAGCTGTTCTTCGGAGACGCCCGCCGTCACAGGAAGCCGCGCGTCAATCTTCGGGATAGAAAGAATCCCTATCTCCGCGCCTGCCTGCGGCATATCTTTCTCCGGCTTTTTCACGGTTTCCGGTTCTGCCTCTGATTCAGGCGTCTTTTCTGTTTTTTTCACAGCATCCACGGGTACGGCTGTATCTGCCGTTATCTTTACAGTCCTGCTCGCATTTTGAAAAGGCTCTGTTTCCTTTTTCTGCAAACTGTTTTCCTTCTGCGGCATGGATGATTCCAGCCGGGAAAGCATGGCTTCCTGCTTTTCCTCCGCCCTGTGCCTCTCCCATGCCGGTGACAGGGCAAAAACAAGCCCTGCAAGGGCGGCGGCAATCAAGACGGCAGTCAAAAGCGCCTGTTTATGCGTTTTTCCCATGTTTTTCGTCTCCTTCCCTGCTTTTCTTTGATTGGGAAAGCAGTTTTTTCATGCACACGCCTATGCAGGGCTTCCCGCTCCCATAGGGGCAGCCGGCGCACCGGCTTTGGGGCGGGTAGGGCACCGGCCCCGAATCCCTTTCCCTTCCTGCATAGGGTTTCTGCGTCATCAGGTATTCATAAGGGGAATCTGTAAACCGTGTCATTCTTCCATCCCCTCCTGTTCCGGCTCCCCGCCCAGATAACCGTCCTCCGGGTAATCGTCATAGATGGAAGTATCCATATCCTTCCCTGTCTCTGTTTCCGCCGGCATATCTGATGTTTCCATATCCTCATTGACCTCCGCCTCATCATCCTCCAGAAGTTCATCCAAATCTTCGGCATCATCCAGGTCATGCTTCGGTTTATATATCTTGAAATAATATCCGCCACCGCCCACAATAAGGGCCGCTAACAGGACAAAAATGAAAGCGCCGCCGCTTCCCTTCTTTGTTTCCTTTTTCACCGGTTCCTCTGTTTCAGGCGGTGCCTGCTCTTTCCCGGTGCAGGCCGACAGGTCATTTTTGCACACCGGGCAGGATGTGTTTACCATTCCGGCCTCACATTTGTCCGCGCAGGTGCAGGCAATAACCTCCGGCACAGCGCTCTCACTCTCCGCCTGGCTCTTTTCCCCTTTTTCTGCAAGGGCCATCAGGTCATCCTCCGTAACGGCATTTAGAAAATACACATTTTCAGAATCCCGCTGGTTGTCGATCACAAGGTAAAATACATTCTCTTCCGGCGTGACGAAGGTATAAAATTCCTTGCCGTCCCCATCGGTGGCGTTATCCAGAACGGAAGCCTGCCCCGCCGGTGTAAACGGCTTCTGCTCTGCGGTGCTTTCCGTATCTGCCGCGCCCTCATAATGGGGATTCTTTATCTCCACCACTTCCGACTGGTTCCCGGCAAAATCAACGGCATAGACGCCCACCTTCTTATCTTCCGTCCCGGCATAATCTTCAAATTCCACATCTATCGCGTTATCCACGCGGTAATTGATCCGCTTTGTGCCGATATACACCGCATCCACGCCGGAATCCTCGTCACTTGCTTCTATATGGAGCGTATCCCCTGACAGTTCCGCACTGACCGTCGGCGGTGTCGTATCGCTGTTTCCCTTTGCATGAGCCGTTACAGGCATCAAAAAAGCGCCCATGCACAACACAAGCGCCGGTAATGCGTACCGTATGCTATTCTTCCTCATTCTTCCCTGTTTCCTCCTTTACTTTCGGTTCGCTCTGGGGCAGTTCCTTCATGGACTGTATCATCCCCAGGATTGTTTTCAGTTCCTCCGGCGACGCGGTGACGCCCCGCACAGCCTGGATAATTTCCAGGTTCTCCTGCTCCGTGATCTGGCGCTCAATATCCTTTATGCGCGCCTGCCACTCCGCCGCCTTCTGCCTTGCTTTTTCCAGTTCCGCTTTTAATCTGTCAAGTTTCATTTAAAATGCCGTCCCCTCCTGTCCTTTCCTGTTTACATTTATCAGTTATTTTTGTAACTTTATCAGTTATAATTGTCACTAGGCAGCGCCTGTCACGGGAGCCTGCCGCCGCTATAGAAATGCCCAGACCAATACTGGCTGTTTATATTAGCGTAGGAAATTGGGTCGCCGCAGTGGATCATTTTCCCGTCTCCTATATAGATGCCTACATGGGTGACAGGGTTCGCGGTGGAATAAGTACCCGTAAAGAAAATCAAATCTCCTGGCTGCATGTTCTCTTTGGAAACAGGGGTACACAGGTTATACAGCCCCTGCGCCGTCTGCCTGCCCACATTCCCCACGCCGGAATGGTTGATTACCCATGATACATAACCGGAACAGTCAAAGGATGTAGACGGGGACGATCCGCCCCATACATAGGGATACCCTAAATATTTTTCCGCTTCTTCAAGCATGGCTTCAAAACTGCCGTCTCCCATAGCAGCGCCGGGGTCTTCCCCAAAATCGGGGCCTCCTGCCGTGCCTCCGCCCGGAAGATAGCCGTCACCGCCGCCTGCCACATAATAATAGGGGTCTAAATACTCTCCATTATGGGTCACTTCCAGATGCAGGTGCGGCCCGGTGCTGTTTCCGGTGCTTCCCACGGCGGCGATCACGTCCCCGCGCTTTACCTCCTGCCCTGCACTCACAGAAATAGAGGAACAGTGTGCATATCTGGACTGGTAGCCGTCCTCACCCTCAATCACCACACACAGCCCGTAATCCCCGGCATTTCCCGCTGAGACCACAGTGCCGTCCTGTGCCGCTTTAATGGGCGTCCCCTCTGCTATGCCGATATCAACGCCCCTGTGCAGGTTCTTTTCCCCGCTGATGGGGTGGATTCTGTACCCGTAAGGGCTTGTCACATAGCCGATCCAGTCAAAATCAAAGGGATTGCCGTAACACTGGCGGTTGCCCAATGTCTGCATATATACCCCGTACCGGTCAGACGCATCCCCCGGCGTAAGGCTCCCCGCGATAATATCCGCCAGAGGATTTACAGACAGCGTTGTTTTTAACACATGCCACTCCTGCTCGTGTTCTTCCCCTTCCTCATCCGTATAGGTGCGTATCTCTGTGATTTCCTCCCGCGTAAGCTGGTACTGCTCCCCGAACAGGCGGTTTATCTCTGCTTCTACCTGTGCATAAGTGAAATCATCATAAGCCGCCGAAAGATACCCCATCAGTTCGTAGGGGTTATGCCCGATCTCCCCGATGTTATAACGGTACTCATCATAGTCAGGGTAATCTTCCTCTGTCCGGTTAATCTCTATCTGCAAGTCCGTTTCCAGTTCCGTGTACCGCAGCTCGCTCTGGTTGATCTCCGCATCATCCGCCACATAACAGGTGGAAATAACTGCGGACTGTACGCCGGAGAGCATGGCAGAACAGGAAGAAAACAGGGAGCCGAACATGGAAACGATCAGTATGCCGATCCCAACCGTTCCCAGAACAGCTTTATGCGACGCCACGGCCTGTGCCAGCGCCCGTACCACCTGCCCGGCAGCATTCAGCACGTTTGCAGTGTGCTTTATTTCCTTTGATGCTTCCCTGGCCGCAGCCGCATACTTACGCTTCAGCTTCTGTTTCTGCACCCACTTTGCAAAGGCTTTTTTCTCCAGTTCCGGATGATCCACAAGGAGTTTTTTGTACGCCATATCCGCACCCGCCTCTGCAAGCCTCCCTTCTGCCCTCCTCACTTCCCGGTATGGCTTTTCCCGGAGGCGCTGCCGCCTTTTCCTCACCGCCCATCCTACGCCACGCTCCGCTGCAAATTCCGCTTTATGTGAGGCTTCCACGCCCACGTTATCCGATTCTGCCTCACGGATTTTCTGGTGCGCTTTCAGGACAGCCGCCGTGGATGCCGTGTGCCCTACTGCCCGGCCTGCCCTTTTTGCGAGCGGAAGTTTTTCATTCTCCGGTATGATCTCCGTCTCAAAATGGAGGCGGCCTCTCATCTTACCGGCCTCACCGTCATACTCTTTTTGCAGGCGTATATGGGTACGGGACGGAAGCCTTTCTTTTGTTTCTTCCAGCTTTCTTTCAGCTTTCTCCACGCGTTCCTGCGCCTTTTCATACTGCCTTATCCGGCGCGGCTTCGCCGCTCTTTTCTCTGGGTCAGGCTTTCCGTCCTTTGGTGCATCTGCACTGGCCCGTTCCTCCGGTGGTATCTCGCTTTTCTCATAATGCAGCCGCCCGGATTTCTCCGGCCCTGTGCTGCTTTCAGAGAATTTTGCCGCCATCCGTTTCCTTCCCTCTGCCCGGCCTTTGGGAGCATCTGCCGGTTTTGTCCTGTCCGTGTCAAAAATATGCCCTTTTTCCGGCATATCGGACACCGCTGTTTCCTCCGGCACTTCCCTCTCCCCGTCCGGTCTTTCTTCTTCTGTAATTCTCTCCCTAAGTAAGCTGCGCTGTACTGCCTTAGACTGGTTCCTGCCCTCCGGTACTTTACTGGCACCACGCACGGGAGCGCCGGTGCCGCGCATGGTTTTCTGTGTACGGCTTTTCGCACGGTGCCCTGCCGCTGTATCTTCTTTTCTTTCATGCCCGAAAGATACATCCGCAAGCCTGCCGCTGATCCGCTGCTCAGTGCCAGCCGTCAGGTTTTTCTCCGTCAAGCCGTCACGGGTCATTTTCTGAACTTTTTTATCCCGCGCCCGAAATTCCTGCCCTCTCATAATGCCGCCTCCCGGCTCTTTGTCCCTTTATCCGGCATAGGCATCGTCTGGGCGGCGGCAAGCGCTTTCTTCTCCTGCAAATCCTTTAATACGGAGGGCTTTTCTTTCCCGCTATCCGCAGACGGCTCCAAATCTTCCAGCTCATCCACTGCCTCAAATGTTTCCGGCCCCTCCTGTCCTGCTTCTGAAACGGCTTCCTCTTTTGTATGCCCTGCCGCCTGTTCCAGACGCTCCACGTTCCCAATCGCAGCAAGGGCCATGTTGTTAAGCTGGTTCAGAATCGTTTTTTCCATCCGCAGGGGCGAAAGGACAGCCGCCTGGATGCGCCCCTCACTTCCGCCGTCTATTTCCTGCCGCTCCTTCCCCATGATGGTGCGGCCCGCATTTTTGATGTGCCCGCCTGCGCTCCGAAGTTCATGCCCCAGGTTCTCCACTTTCTCTATGGATTTTTTCACATCTGCTATGGATTCCCCGATGCCTTTCTGCATACTTTCCAACGCTTTCCTGATGCCCAGCGCGGAAACCGCCCCGTCTAACGCCTTTACGCCGGTACGCTTGAACCCTTCCACAGCCTCCTTTGCACCCTCCACAATATGCGTTTTCATCTCCGCAAGCCGCTCCTGCATAGCATGGAGCCTTTCCTCCACTGCATCCGCCACCCGCGACACAAATCGCTTCGCCGGGTTCTCCTGCATTGTGGCAAGCTGCCCTTTGACTTCGTGCAGTTCCGCCAACGCCCTGTTCAGTTTGTCTGCCATGTTATCCACCTGCCAGAGCATCATGGAATAGTCCTGCCCCTGATCGGGGCGGTTCTCCGTAAGAAGCTGTAAAAACTGCCTGACCGCTTCATTTTCCAGAAGCTCTCCCATCTGCATATCCTGACCGTTCATGCTGTTTCCCTCCTTCCATGTAAAAAAGGCGCATCCGAAAATACGCCTCCCCATTTATCATCATTGATTGACTGCATCCTTCAAGAACAGACCTTAAATGGACTGCCCCATTTTTGTGATACGTCTCATAACTGCATGATCCTGTTTTGTGAAACTGTAAACCACTTATCTTCTATTTCTACTCCTATAAATCTGCGGTCTGCCCTGATGCACGCTTCCCCTGTCGAACCGCTTCCCATAAACGGGTCAAAGCACACTTCGTTTTCCAGCGTGGAACACAGGACCAGATGCTCTATCATAGATACCGGTTTTTCCGTCGGGTGCCGTTTTTCCTTTCCTCTCGGCATCCTTTCTTCTATGACCGTTGAACCTAAAAAATGGGACTTCCTGTAATTCCCTTTCCGGTACATCAGGATAAATTCGGCCCTTTTCGGATAATAGGTAGAAGGCACTGTCATTTTTTTATCCAGCACTAACAGTTCACAGAATTTAAAGTTGCAGTCAACGCAGGCTTTGTGGATAGAAAAAATATTCCGGTCATTGGTCATCACATAAAAATACCGCCTGCTTTTCAATATCCTGTATATTTCCGGTATCCATTCGGTAAAAGGAATGTTTTTTGTGCTGAACCCGTAATTCCTGAATATCTCACCGCCCTCATAATTCAGCTTCCCGTTTTTCATCCCTCCCCCTGCCAGTTCAAAGGGCGGGTCTGTAAATACCATGTCAACGCTGTTATCTTCCATGCTGCCCGCAATCTCCAGAAAATCAGCATAATATAATGTGGCTTTTTCTGTCTTATATACGGCTGCAGCCTCTTTACCCGTTTCCAGTCTGCCACCTCCTTCCTGCAAGCATGATATAGATTTTTCTAAACGCCTGTCCTTTCAAGATAGAACAGCTTTCCTCTTTCTGTACGCAGCCGGGTCATAATCTTTAAAATCCTTCACGGAATAGAACAGCCGTTTATTGTTTACCCATCTCTGCATCTTCCGGGTTTCCTCCGGTGCAGCAGGCTTTTCGTACACCATCACATACGGGTCATACCCCATATCGCGCAGGGTATAAATGCGGTACAAATCCTGCTCATGGGTGCTGCCATAGTTCGTAAGGACGTAAACACGCCGTTTCCGCTTGTCTTTTACCGTTGTAAGTTCGGAAAATCTCTTAAAATACGGCGTTAGGTCATCCTCCGGATTATCCCATGCAAAGTGCAGCATTTTTGTTTTTACCTTATTTAATAACGCTGCTTTCTCCGGCGTAATAAGCCGCACGTCAAGCCCCTGCGTAAAATCAACCCTTGCCCTGCTGTCCGCAAGCTGCCCTAAAAGCCGTTCCCAATCCGGGCAGGCTAAGATATTCGCATCTAAGAGCTTGATTTCTTTTTCGCCGCTCCAAAATTCAGACAGATCCGCCACCGCCCTTGTCCTTTTCCCCTCCTTCTCGCCGACAATGCAAAACCCGCATCCGCGCGGGCACCCTCTGGAAAGGAACCCGTAAGCTGTCCCCGCAAACTGCGGGTACAGCCCATAATCCGGGTGTGCATGTTCTATGGCGTCGGGCAGCTTATTGTCAAGCCCATACCCTGTGCCGCCTTTTATGACCTGGTCTGCTTTTATATTCCCTTCATAATCTTTTGAATAGGTGTCCGTGAATACCCTGCTCATATATACAAGGTCATACCGTTTCCTGCCGTCGTACCATTCCACCAGATCGCCCCTTGCCTTATGGTAAGCTGACAGCTTCATCAGGCAGAGATTGGGAAAACGGTGTCCGTCCACATCAATCAGGCCGATCTTCATTCTTATACACTCCTTTATATTTTGTCATGTAACCTTTTCTGTATGATACGGTAATAATCTGGGTCAATTTCTGCGCCGAGATATTCCCTTCCTGTCTGGATTGCCGCCAATGCTGTACTTCCTGTTCCCATAAAGCCGTCAAAAACCAATTCTCCAGGCAGGCTTGAAATCTGTATCAGCCATGAAAGGAACTCTGCATTTTTAATTGTTGGATGGTATATCTCATGTTTTTTCTGCCATATTGGATGGTATGTAGCTTTTGGATATTCCTCTCCAAACCAGCAGGCATTAAACCGGGTCTTATATTTTGCACTCGGCTTTCGACCATGATGAAACTGAGTTCCTTCCTTATTTTTATTTTCCAAAAGACAAGTACGGTTGAACGTGCGCCTACCCTTCTGGCAGAAGATAAGCCATTCAGAATTATTTGCAAAACTGCCCTTTAAATCCCCAATCCCGCCCACCGCTCCTTTTTCTATCACCATGCAGTTTTTTATAGTAAATCCTGCCTTTTCCAAACATTTGTAATGATAAGGATAGCAGTCAAATCTTGTAAAAAAATAAGCATGGGAATTATCTTTTAGAATCCGGTAGCTTTCTTCTGCCATCCGTTCATAGTCAATCCCACCGTCTCCCTCCAGCACAGAATGTTTCTGGCTGGAGAAATTATTCCGGTAAGAAATCCCATAAGGCGGGTCGGTCAGTATCATAGACACATATCCGTCTGGTATCTGCCTAGATAAATCCAGACAATCCCCCTGAAAAATATAGTTGCACTGGATATGGTTACTGTTTTCCATCGACGTCCTCCGCCAAATCCTCCGGCCTTGTTGTCAGCAGGCGGTACAAATGCGTATCCTTCGGAAAATGGTCGATAAATGGGATAATCACATTCCCATAAAACAAAAGCCCCTCACCCGCATTGGAATTGGTAACATAAGAAAGCTGGTGAGGGGAAATATTCAGTTGCTTTGCCAGGATTGCCCTGTCTCCTGCGGCCTGGTTGAGCATATAGATAAAATCACTGTTCTCAAAAATGTTTTCGATCTCCCGCGAGGAAAGCAGGTCTTTGACGTTCTGGGTGATGCCTGTTGGGACACCGCTCCATTTTCGGAACCGCTTCCAGATTTCCACGCTGTAAGCTGCTGTCTGTTCCTCCTTCAAGAGAAGGTGGAATTCATCAATATAGAGCCGTGTAGCCTTATGGATTTCCCGGTTCACAGTAACGCGCCCCCAGACCTGATCCTGTACCACCAGCATTCCCAGCTTTTTAAGCTGTTTTCCCAATTCCTTAATGTCATAGCAGACAATACGCGACTGTATATCCACATTTGTCCTATGGTTAAAGACGCTCAAGGAGCCTGTGACATAGATCGCCATGCAGTCCACCACATGCCGCGCCTTGTCTCCCCCGTACTTCTGGATTTCCTCATACAAGTCCTGCAGGATCGGCATTTTCTCCGGGCACGGGTCGTCAAAAAAGCGGTGGTACACCCTGCGCAGGCACTGGTCGATAATACTCTTTTCGTCCGGTTCCACCTTCCCCATCATCAGTTCCATCAGCGATAAAATAAAATCGCTCTTTAAGATCAGCGGGTCGTCATCCTCACTGTAATTCAGGTTGATATCCATCGGGTTAATGTACTGCGAGGATGCAGGGGAAATCTTAATCACCTGCCCGCCAAGCGCCGTCACAAGGGGCGAATACTCCGCCTCCGGGTCAATGATTGCTATATCGTCCGTTGTGATCAGGAAAGCGTTTGTGATCTCCCTTTTTGCGGAAAAAGACTTGCCCGCGCCGGGCGTTCCGAGTATCAGCCCGTTAGGGTTTTTCAGTTTCTTCCTGTCACACATGATAAGGTTGTTGCTGAGTGCATTTACCCCGTAATAAAGGGCTTCCCCGCTCTGGAATAGTTCCTGTGTCGTAAACGGGACGAAGATTGCAGTGCTGCTTGTGGTAAGACCCCTTTGTATCTCCACCTGGTTCACGCCAAGCGGGAGCGTTGACACAAAGCCCTGCTCCTGCTGGTAAGAAAGGCGCCTTAAGGCACAGTTATATTTCTGCGCGATCCCCGCTGTCTGGAACACATTGTTTTCCAGCTTCTGCCGTTTATCCGCCAGGTTCATCACAAGGATTGTGACTAAAAACATACGCTCATTCCTGCTCTGCAAATCTTCCAACAGCGTTTTTGCCTCATTGCCGTATGTTGCCAGGTCGGACGGGAATAGCGATAGGTAAGCCTTTGAAATTATCTCCAGCTTTTCCCCCGCTTCACACCGGACATGCGACTTTCACCGCATCCGGCGTTCCATCAATCAAACAGTTTTCTTAGTCTCCTTAGTCATACCATTATGAGAATTATTTGTAAGATGCAGGTTCTCCAAGTTAATAGGTTTCCGATTTGCCAGTATTCGCAGTTTATTTAGCTTCGCAAGTTGTGAAGCGTCCAATTTAAGAGCGGAGAGATAAGAAGAAATAGTGTCCTCACCAACTGCGTGTATTAGTTCATGTACTGGCGCAATGGATCTATGTCAATACTTTAGACAAAAAAAGTTGAAAGATTATGCTGCTTTTTTGAGTTCCTCATCCTCCTTTTGCTGTGGTGTCAGATAACCGATAGAGCTATGGATCCGTTTACGGTTATACCAGCCCTCTATGTATTTAAAGATTGCTCTGCGAGCTTCCCTTAAATCCTGGTAAGTATGAAGATAGATTTCTTCCTTTTTCAGTACGGAATGGAAAGATTCCATACAGGCATTATCGTATGGATTTCCCTTACGACTAAATGAATGCAGGATTCCTTTACTGCCCAGGCAGTCTTCAAATGCCTGGCTCGTATACTGACTTCCAAGATCACTATGAAGGATGATCCCCTCGGTATCCCTGACATTCAGGCATGCGTTTTCTACCGCTTTAACCGCCAGTTCCGCCGTCATAGATGTGCCATAGGCATACCCTATAATCTTTCGGCTGCACAGATCCATGACAGAAGCCAGATAGGTCCATCCTTCTTTCTGTACATGGATGTAAGTGATATCCGTACACCATTTCTGGTTGATGGTCTCCGTCCCAAAATCACGCCTCAGGATATTTTTCTTATCCTCCGGGATGCTGCCATGGTTGGCATGATGATTGTACTTCTTTACTACGATAGAGCGCAGTCCCTGCTCTGCCATATGCCTCTGCACCCTCTTGACGCTGCAAGGTGTACCATTATCATTCAGCACACGGCATATTTTGACAGCCCCATACCTTTGTTTTGAGTCATCATATGCCTGTTTCACTTTCCTGCCGAATTCCGCATATGCCTTCTGCTTATTTGAGGGTACACAAACCAGAGCCTTGTAATAGGTACTCCTTGGGAATTTCAGAGCGCTGCAAAGCTGAGATACACAGTAGCGGGTTAAGTTGTTCTGGATAAAGGAAACAATCTCGGCTATTGTTCTTTCGCGAATATGGCGGTCGCTTTTTTAATATTTCATTCTCAATCTTAAGGCGTTGGATTTCTTTCTGGAGAGCCTTATACTCCTTAAGGGTGACCGTCTCCTCCCCGGATACTTTGATGGGGAGAGCTGTTTTACCCAGTTGCTGAGTGTGCTTCGATTTACGCCATATTCACGCTCCAGTTGCGGATACGAGGTTCCTCCGGCATTATACAGATCCACGATCTGCTGCTTGAATTCCGGAGTGTAAGATTTCTGGTTTTTCGCCATGTAAAACATCTCCTTTGCTTTTTCACTTGATAGTATAGGTTGTTCAACTTTTCCTGTCCACACTTATATACTAACACCACAAGCACCAATACAAGATTCTCATACTTATCACTGCCGCCAATGCTTTTTGGCTTTTTGTGATGACAGTGAATTTCTGATATACACTGAAATTCCTTTCCGGTTACTGCACACTTTCCCCATTGTGCGGAGAAAAGTGAGATACGGTTGTCCGCATATTCCGTACTGCGGCTGTATGTAGGCGCCCGCATTAGCTGTAACAGTAAGAAAGTGTTTATCCGTAAATTATCATGGATTTCACTTCTGCCTGCCGCTGTATAAGCGCATACTTTCCGCCGCTGGCTCATTGGATTTTTACATTGAACATAGCTTATCGGATAAATCGGCTCTTTGGATTGTGCGATATATTTTAGCTGTTCCGATTTCCCATATCTTTGGATTTCCATTTTTGTAAGGTCCCGGCCTTTTTCTTTTAGTCGGTGTGTTTTTCCAGATTTCAGCCTGTTTTTAAGGACAGTATTAACAGCCTTGCCAATATCACCGCAATCAATGCTGATGTCAGTAGCTAACTGGTAATAATTCTGGATTCCCATGACCATTGAGTTGAACAGCCGGACTTCTCCGGCTTCCCCTCGGCCTTTTCTTGGAAATTTAATATTCCCGACCTGCTTTGTCAGATTGGCCTTGACCTTTTTGTATGCTTTGTCACACATATGTGATTGAACGACGTACTTTTTCCCCTTTTTGCGTAACCTGATTTTGAAACCGAGAAATTCGGAATAGCTTCGTCTGGTATCAACAACTCTCGTTTTCTCTGGCGAAACATCAAGACGTAAGCGTTCTTTCAGCCAATGCGTTACTGCAATCAGCGTCCGGTCTGCCTGCTCTTTTGTCCTGCAAAGAATCCGAAAATCATCTGCATACCTGACGATATACATTTCTTTCAGACCCGTGTTCCGCATTGCCCGATACGCATGGCTTTGTATCGGACAGCCCGCCGCATTTTCTCTGTGAGAATAGTTTTCCGTTACCGGATTGCACTGCCACTGGCTTTCTATCCAATGGTCAAGTTCATTCAGAACCACATTTGCCAGCAGAGGGGAAATAATGCCGCCCTGCGGCGTTCCCTTGGTTGGGTGTTCTGTGTGGCCGTCCGGCATGAGGATTGGTGCTTTGAGAATCCTGCGGATTACATAGAGCAGTTCTTTATCCCGGATATTCAGCGACCATAACTGTTTTATCAGCTTTGAGTGGTCTACATTGTCAAAGAAGCCTTTAATGTCAAACTCTACAACATAGTAAAGTCCTGACCTCTGCATAAGCCTGTAGATTGCGGCTATCGCATTTTCAACCGACCGGTTCGGGCGGAATCCATAGCTGTTATTGCTGAATCTGGCTTCGCAGACAGGCTCCATGACCTGCTTGATACACTGCTGAATCAGTCTATCCCAGATACAAGGGATTCCCAGTGGTCTGGTACTCCCATTGGGCTTTGGGATTTCTTTGCGTCTCACGCTTCTTGGGGTGTAGCCGTTTTTACCTCCCTTTACGATTTTACATACCCTCGCTGTCACTTCATCAGCGGTAAGTTTACCAACATCAGAAATTTTCAGCTTGTCCGTTCCTGGCGTAAAACTCCCGGTATTAGATTTGATATTCCGATAGGCCAGCAGGATATTTTCTCTCGAAAGTATCACTTCCATCAGACCGTCAAAGATTTCTCCGGCCTGACTTCTGGCATACAGTTCATCAAAGGTAGTCTGCATATCGTAGTATTCGGCGTGGCGGAGATATTCCACGCATTTGGTTTTTGCTTTCTTCTCATTTGGCATCAGGCATCACTCTCCTTTATGGCGGGTGACTTCTTTTTGTCATACTCGCAATCCTAATTGCGACTAAGCGCTAAGTTGCCTGTCTGACTGACTTGAGGCCATCCCTCCGTTTTCCTCTTTTTCGCAGAAAACATCATCGGTTCGACCTCTGCTTTTCAGCAGTAGTGCAGCAGCTTATATGATTCGCCTGCTTACTTCCCAATGATAGAAGCCTACTGCCTTTCCTCGTTCCAACAATCCTATCTTTACATATACCTTTAGGTCTCCGCTTTAAGCCTGTCAGCTTGAACACGCCTGTAACGTGCTATGGTGTTTCATAACATCAATTTTTACTCCACCACACTGACTAGCGATTAACGCTACCGGCACATTTCTATGCCGTCATGGTATAGACCCTTACATTCGCGGTTTTCGTCAGTCATATTTCAAACATTCTGACCTTGGGTATTTTGTAGACCTCCGGCCTATAGGCAGCACCGTCCACCTCTGGACAGCTTTCGTGGGGCTGGTAATTATCCAGCAATCCATACGGCTGCTCTCAGCCGACTTCACCGAGCTTCTGACAGGTCAGTTTTCATTTTCACCCGCCAGTCGGAGTATTAAGGGGGCGTTTCAGGGCGTTACCCCGTCATTCCACCTCTCGGATTGTTAGTTCTCCTAACATTTGAAATTTTCGTTCTTTTGTTAGTGCCTGATTTTGTCCTTCAACTACGAAGGCTTTGTTCAGGAACGAGTCGCACTGATATCCATATCGTACCCTGCGCGAACTGCTTTCTTTTGTTCCTCGATCTTCATCTTGTCAATATCCGTCAGCTTGCGTTTGATGGTCTTGATCGCCGCGCTCTGGTCTATAGACTGGATATGCAGCGTCACCACCATGCCATTCTCCAGGTCAAGGAAATCCGCCAGCATACGGTCGGTCAGTTCCGGCGCTAAAATCTGGATAAAAGAAGCTGCCCCGTAAGTCCGTCCCACCTTAAAATACTGCCCATTCTGGAAGGTGAAGCTGTCCGGCGCAATAAAATCTTTACTGGAAAGCCCCGTCTGCCAGATCGCATCCCACGAAAAGTGAAATTTCCTCTCCCCGGCCGGGTGGAACATCTGGTGCAGGATAGAAAGACGCTCATAGCCATCCAAAGTTTTCGCCTTTACCCCAAGCACTTTAAAGTTCGCCATAATATCAGCTTCGATCCGCTCCAGCCGCGTCTTTGCGGCTTTCAGGTTCTCAGCTTCCACACCGAAGGTGATATATTTTGTCTTTGTCAGCCCGTTGTTGCCCCGTGAAAGCTGTCCCCGCAGCATCCCGACGTATTCACGCCTGATCTGGTTAAACTTATCCTCCTGCTCTGGTATGTCGATAGACTTCCTGAAACGCTCCATATCCGCCCTCTGGTTCAAAAAGGAAAGCTGGAAACGGATGGAGGAATCAAAATAGTTGAGGAAATCGCACCAGTTCTCAAAAATAATGTTCTTATCCTCGTTCTGGGCAAGCTGGTAGTTGATGTCAAAAAACTCCACCTGCTTTGTAAAGTAATGCCCGTCCACATCACAGATGCCGTCCCGGTGCATCTCCCGGTAAGGAATCGTCTCCTGCGCGGATTTCGGGATTTTCCCATCCCGCTTTGCTTTCTTCACAGCGGCGGCAAGCCTCTTTTTTTCCTGCTTTGTAAGTTTCGCCTCCGGCATGAGCCTTATCGCCTTTAAATCCTCCTTATCCTTTTTGTACTGGTTTTTTGCGGCCTGCAGGTTTCTTTCCTGCCTTGCCTGTTTCTTTGTTTTCAATCTGCTCTGCCTCCTTATCAAAATCCGCCTGCCGCATAAGCGCGGCATAGCCATTGTCTGTACGGTAGGGCCTTGCCGGTGGCCGCATGAAAGAAACGCTGATAAAATTTTTCAGCACTTTTTCAAGCGGCTGCCCGTCCTTCTCATATATCCCAAATGCAAAAAAGGGAAGCATCAGGCCAATCATCAGAAGGGCGGCTGATTCATTCCCTATGCTGCCACGGGTAAAGAGATATGCGGGGATTCCCACAAGGCCGCCCAGCCCGAAGGTGACAAGCTGCCGTTTTGTCAGGTTGAACGCCACCTTTGTCTTTACTTTTGTCAAATCCTTTGGCACAGGCACAAAAGGCATCTTACCTCACCTCCCTGTCATTTGTTTTTGCAGCGGGCTTTCCGGCCGGGACAGACTGCATAGCAAGCTGCCCCCTGATCGACGGCTTTTCAGGCTGTGCCTTTGCCGCCTCCCTCTCACGCCGCATCAGGCTGATAAACCCGTCCAGCACAGCCGGATGGCTCCCCACCTTAAAATCCTGCCCAAAGTCATAGCCGTGCGGATTGATTCCCGGAATGTCGAAACTGCCTGCCCACTCCTTGTTGCTATGGGAAAACCGCCCGTCATACTCCAGATGCCGGACAGTGTTTGCCAGCACCCAATCCATACGGTCAGGGCCGTATTCCTCCATGACTGTGTTCAGGCACTCTTTTTTCAGGTGCATCCCGTCAAAATTCTCCCGGATCGCCGTCTCGATTGCCTTTTTACAGGCGATATTCAGCTTATGTGATTCCCTGAAAAGGGCTGTTTCTCCCACGGCCCTTGCTTCCTCCGGGGAGCGTTTATAAACCTGCGGATATTCCACTTTCTTTCCCTCCTTCCGTTTTCATTTTCCATGCAGGGCACAAAGGGCGGCACATCAGCGCGCACCCTTATCTGCCGTCCTCTGGCCTTCCGGTGCCGGGCGCGCCGCTGCCTCCTTTGCGGCACTCTGCAACGCCCCGCGCAGGGACGGCTTCTCTACCGCTTTCTCATATTCCCCTTTGACAGCCGCGTCCAGCGCTTTCCGCATCTCCGCCGTTGTGGGGCAGCAAATGTCATGGTACTTCCCGTCGCCGCCCTTGCTGCTGGGCATGGCAACGAATTTTCCCTTTTCACTGTTCATGACACGGATTCCATTGACGGCAAAACAGCCGCCGATCGTTGCACTTGCAAAAGCAAGCAGGTTCCCCGATTCTTTCTGCACAGGATAGACTTTTACGCTGATCTCCATTGTGTTATTCTGTTGTTCCATTTTGGCCTCCTTTTGATGATCCATTTCTAAGGGCATAAGCGCCCCGTTTTCGTAACTGTAGCCTGCTTTCCTGACCGCATCCAGCGTATCAGCCGATACGCGCCCATTTAGTGTAAGGTCGGTATCTATTGCAAACAGAAGCATATCTTTCTCATTAAATTCCTCCGGCAGCTTGCCGTTCCATGTGCGGCGCATCTGCCCGGTTTCATCCATCCGGTATCTGGCAGGCATCCTTTTTTCTTCCATATCCGTCCCCCTTAATGTGCATTAAAGATTGAGCGCGAGATTGAACTTGTCTTAAAAAGTGAAAAACATAAGAGCAACGTATACCCGGCACACTTCCAGATAGCCCCGTGGATGTTCGCCGCATTTCCGATATTTGACACAAGGACGGAATAGACTGCTATGCACACCATGATGAAAAAGCCCTGCAATCCAAGCGCCACAAGCCCGCGCAGGTAGTTGTTCCCCATCTGTCCCCATTCCCTATTGGTCATGGTGGCAAAAGGGATTGCACCCACGGAACAGTAAATATAGATTTCCACCATGCGCCCCACCAGTACCAGCATGACGCAGACAGACAATATCGGGGTAGTAATCCGTATCAGAACGGTTTCCACTAAAAGCCCGAACAGTTCCCCGTTTCCCATTGTCTCAAGCTGCGACGTCAGGCTCCCCATGACGGCATCAAACTGGATGTTCGTATTCCCGGTAATCACCCCGGCACTCTGGCGCACCACATTCTGCGACAGTTCAAAGATCGCCATTGTGATGTCAAAAGTGTGCGTGACAAGGTAGGTAGCAACAAATACCTTGAAAATCCATTTGAAAATATTGAAAGTGTCAAAATCGTGCATGTTGTTCTTCTCGGTAATCATACTGATTAGCTCATAGCACAGGACGAATGTTAAAATAATTCCGGCTATGGGGACGATCACGTTATCCGACAGGGAGCGGATCATGGAAAACACCCCGGCATTCCAGTCCTGGGGTGTTTTTCCTACGTCCGCCGCCACGTCCCCGACCGCTTCATTTACCTGGTCGAACAGCCCGGAAAGGTTCCCTGTGATGCACTCAATCAGGAACTCTTTTATCCACTGCCCGATCTGGTCGAGGATATTCAGCATAGGCTCTCACCTGCCTTAACCAAACAGGTTCGCCAGCAGGGGGATAAGCTGCATACCGATCAGCGCAACGCCGCCGCCCGCCATGAGCTGTGTTATCCCCAATTAGTAGGAACAATACAGCTTTCTGGCGGGCGGCGGCACGTCAAGAAATATATATGGAGTTTTTAAAGAACCTCCCCGGAGCGGGGAGCGGTCAGCCTGTGACCTGCTCCACTTCCGGTATGGGTTTGAGATTAAAATGAATTTCGATGGAAATGTGTCTTGTCTTGTCGCTGTCTATGGTTTCATGGACAACGATTTCTTTCATCAGGCGGTTCAGGATGGAAGCGTCCAGCACGGTGATGTCCCGGTATTCCTGTATGGATTCCACCCACTGCCTTGCGTCCACGGCAAGCCGGATTTCATCGGCAAGGCGTTTCCGGCCTTCCTCAACCTTGGCTTTTAATTCCGCCTGTTCCTTCTGTGTCTTTTCCAGCAGGAGATTGAAGTTTGCTTCTGTGATTCGTCCGGCTACCATGTCCTCATAGAGCCGAAGCACCATTTTTTCCAGCATTTCAATCCGTTCTTCGTCTTTGGCAAGGGTGCGCTCCATCGCTTCCCGCTGGTCTTTCTGCCTGGCATGGCAGGTATCGGTCAGCCGTCCGGCTACTGCTTCACTGTCTGTCAGGGCAGCGGCGGCGCACTCCCGGATTTTGTTCAGCACAAGAGAATAGAGCGTGTCAAATTCAACCCGGTGCTGTGTGCAGTGCTGCTTCCCATAGGCATTATAGGTCTTGCAGGAGAAAATACGCTTCGGGAACTTCTCATGCGTGGTGCGGATGGTGAGAGCCTTTCCGCACTCCCCGCATTTTATCAGCCCTGCAAAGAGGTTGATTTCCCCGGATTTGCCCGGTCGCTGGCGGGATTTCAGTTTTTCCTGCACAATCGCAAAGTCCTTTTTGTCCACCAGCGGCTCATGCGTCCCCTCCACCACAATCCAGTCCTCCGGCTTCTTATCCCGGATAGTGCCGATTTTAAAGCGGTACTCGGTCTTTTGGGAAGCGATTGCGCCGGTGTAGACGGGGTTCATCAGGATTTCCTTAATCACGGAGAAGTCCCAGACGTACCGCCCGTTTTCCGGGTCTTTCTTTTCCCATTTGGTGCGGATGTTCCGGTGTCCCCGCTTCCGGTTCCACCATGTGGGGCAGGGGATTTTTTGCTGCTCCAGCCTGCGCCGGATGTAGTTGGGGCCTCTCCCTTCCAATGCCCACCCAAAAATCTGCCGGACAGCGGGGGCGGTTTCCCCGTCAATGAGAAGGTGATTCTTGTCCTCCGGGTCTTTCTTGTAGCCAAATGGGGCGATACAGCCGGTGAACTGCCCTTTCTGCGCCTTTAGCACATAGGAAGAATGGACTTTCTTGGAAATATCCTTGCTGTACATCTCGTTCAGGATATTTTTAAAGGGCGCAATGTCGTTGTTGTCCCGCATGGTGTCGATGCCGTCATTCATGGCGATATAGCGCACGCCGTTCCTTGGGAAGAAATCCTCGATAAGCTGCCCGGTCTGCAAGTAGTTCCGTCCTAACCTCGATAAATCCTTTGTAATGACAAGGTTTACCTGTTTCCGCTCAATGGCTTTCAACATCCGTTTCAGGTCGGGGCGTTCCATGTTCAAGCCGGTAAAGCCATCGTCCTGATAGACTGCCGTAACCTCCCATCCCTGCTTCTGGCAGAACTTTTCCAGCATATCCCGCTGGTTCTCGATGCTGGCACTCGTCCCGTCAAGGTCGTCGTCCTTGGACAGCCTGCAATAGATAGCCGCCCGGAAGCTCCCGGCAAGAAGTGTGTCCATCCCTGCATATTCAAAAGTGTTCATCATAACCGTTTACCCGCACAATCCAGACGGAACACGGTCACATTGAACCTCGTCTTTATTATATCTCATTTCTTGTGTTTTAGCAAGATATTCTTTATCTATTTTTCTGCTGTGCTTCTGTGCGATAAGGCTCACGAAAACGTCCGTAGCGTCCAGCTCGCCGTCAAATACTGTGGTGACATGAATCTCTGTTTTATTTTTCGCCATAGGCAGTTGTCCTCCATACATGAAAACAGCCAGACAGGGAAGGTCGGCAACGAAGTCCGGCAACGGGCTTCAAAAAACCTTGGAACGAATCCTTGTCTGGCAGTTGGGTTATTTTATACTTTTTCTTTTATTTTTCTGTTGCTTTGGTTGTTAAAGGGGAGAAAAGCCGATAGTTACGGGATTTTCCCCGGCAACCGGCCCGGCAACGGGATAGCAACGAAGTGTGCAACGGGCTGTCTTTTGCCGGATTTTTTCAGAATGGAAGTTCCATCTGCTCCGGCACCGGCATAAATCCCTCCGGGGTTTTTCCCGCCCCGTTGCCGGTGTCCGTTGTCAAGGCGCAAGCGTCAGCTTTTGCCTTTTGCTCCCGTTCCCATCCTTTTTGTCTGCCGTATCCGGCAAACATCCGGGGATTGGAGAAATACTTCCAGCCGGTGACGCACTGGTTCATTATCTCGTTGATTTCCCGGATTTCCCATTGTTTCGGCTCGTCAAAATCATGGTTCAGGGCTTCTTTGTATAGCTGTTTGGAGCAGACCGTATCGCCGGGGTAGCTGTCAAGGAAAGCCTGTATCATCCCGGCTTTGGTGTCCTCCGGCATAAAGTCCCGCTGATGTTCCTTTAGATAGCGCACCATTTCCGGGCTGAATGTCAGCTTCCATCTGCCGCTTTTGTAAATCTCCATCGCTTCCGCCCACACTTGGTTTAAATAGGCTCTGGAAGCGGCTTCGTCCTCTAAAATGTGTGTTTCCGCCTGCTCCGGGCATACCTGTATGGGAATAAAACGGCGGTTGCCGGAGCGGTCAAGGGGCAGGAAGTCAAGGGCATTGGACGTGCCGCCAAACACGCACTGCCTTGGGCGGTCTGCCGGGTGGGTTTCGTAGGGTATCTTGTAGACTTCCTTCTGGCGGCTCAAAAATGACTTGATTTCCTCTATGCTCTTTGCGTTTGCGGTGGCAATCATCTCCGACATTTCGATTATCCAGTGACCTTGCAGCTTCCGGTATACGTTGTCATCGTCCAGTTTCCGCAAATCGTCCGAAAACCACTCGTCTTTGACTGCCAGCAGACGGAAGAAGGTGGACTTCCCGGCTCCCTGACCGCCTACCAGACAGAGCATGACTTCAAACTTGCAGCCAGGGGAAAATGCCCGGTGGATGGCTCCCAACAAAAACAGGCGCAGGGATTGGTATGTGTAATCGTCCTCACCGGCTCCCAGAAAGTGACGCAGGCAGGAGCGTATCCGCCCGGTTCCGTCCCATGTCAGGCCGTTTAAATAATCCCGGACAGGGTGGTAGCTGTTCTCATTGGCGGCAAGGTCGGCGGCGTCCTGTATCTTTTTCTCGCTTGTCAGGCCATAGGTCTTTTCTAGATACAGCCGGATATATTTCATGTCCGTGTCGGTCATGGGGCTTCCGGTGGCTCTTTTGTAGCCGATTGGCCTTAAAATATCGGTGCGGTCGGTCAGCAGGTTGTAGGCAACCGCCCCAGAAAGGAGCGGGTCGCACTGGAACACGGTCAGGCAGTTGCTCATGCTGTTGCGGAAGCCGCCTTTCTCGGTGGTTTCCAGCATGGCCTTTACTTCCTCAATGCTCCGGGGCGGCTCTGCGCTGTCTGCCATGTTCGCTATTTCCTGCCGTATCTGGGGCGGTAAGTTCTGCCATCCGTCTTTCAAGGTTCCTCACTTCCTTTCCGTGTCCTGTGATAAGGGCTGCCCGCTCTGGAAGTTCCCCCGATAGAAGTACGTCCATCAGATATTCCAGACGGCTCATGTTTTGCAGGGCTTCTATAAACCGGGGATTCCATGCTTCATCCGGCTGTTTGGGGGCGTATTCTTCCTTCCAGCGGCGCAGAAGATGGTAATAGTCGGACAGCACCCGGAAGCAGTGCCGCTCCATGCGCTTAAATTTCTGTTCCTCCGTTTCCCTCCGCAGGCGTGGCCTTATGGGCTGCTTCCCGGCGTTCCTCCCGTCCTCATAGGGGATGGAGAAGTCCTGTGCCAGCATGAGTGCGGCTTCTTTACTGCCGATACCGTGGAGCCGGGAAACAAAGTCAATCACGTCCCCGGTGGCTCCGCAGCCGAAACAGTAAAAGCGGCGGTCAACCTTCATGCTTGGGTTCTTATCGTTATGGAATGGACAGACGCACATCCCATTCCGGTTTACTTTGATTCCGTAACGCTCCGCAGCCTGCCTTGTGGTGACGGACTGTTTCACGGCTTCAAATACGTTCAATAGGCGTTCCCTCCTGATAATCCCAACGTGAGCGACACAATGTCGTTCACGTTGTCTGTAAATCCGTCTTGTTCAAATGAACAAGCACTTGCCAGCGATTTACAATCACAAAACAAGTGCCTGTTTAAAGTTCCATATTCTGTTGTTTCTGTGTCCGGGGCGGCTGGCGTTTCTCTGCCTGCTCCTGCCGGATGCGTTCCTGCCGCCCTTTCAGGTTCCCCTGTACGGACGGTTTCTTCCCCGGCTCGGCGGTCTGTCGGTACTGCTCGGATGGCAATACCTGATTGAGCCAGCGGCGCACATCCCGCAGCACTTTTACATCTGCCTGAACCGCTTCCAGTTCCTCCCCCTGTTCCGGCAGGGCAGAAGCAAGCTGTTCCCGTTCCGCTTCCAAATCTTTGCGAGAGTAGGAATTGCCTTTCAGGTTGGCTTTAAAATACCGGATGGCGGCATGGTAAGCGTCCAGTTCCTCCCGGTGGCTCTCTGCAAACTGCTCTTTTTTCTTCTTCCAGCCGATAGCGGCGTACTCCTTATGGACTGGCTTGTTTGCTTCGTATTTGTCAATATAGGACAACATGGTGTCGATGGCTTTGATACGCTTCTCGCTTTTTTTCACGCTCTCCATGACAGAAACGGCGGTCTGGCTGATTTCGTCCAGCCGGGTGTCAAGGCTCTCTATGGTGGAGATTCCTTTTTCCCGCAGAAACTCCATTGCCGCCTGTACCCTGTTGAAGTCGGCAACTGTGCCTTTGAGCTTCCCTCTGGAAGTCCAGTCGGCACGCTGTCCGCTCCGCAGTTCTAAATACTGTGAGAGCAGCTCCGGTATGGTCGGTTCCTTCGTCTGCTCCAATGCTTCCATCAGGGCGGCTTTTTTCTCTTTTAAATCGGCAATCCAGCCTTTTAAGTGGCGCACCATCTGGCGGATGGACTGCATGAGGGAGTTGGCGGCTTTGATGTCCCGGTTCAGGTTGCCAACGTTGGTCTGGATTCCTTTCTTCTCCATCTGGCAGGCGGCTGGCCCCATGTGGACGGTGGGGATTTTATCAATCCCCTGTCGGGCATAGGAGCGCAGGTCAAGCCGTTCCGGGCGGTCGTTGGCTTCCAGATAGCGGTTGGCCGTGTCCGCCCATCCCTGCCGCCAGATTTCGGCATACTTCCGGTCGTTCCAGTCTACGGTGTTCTCCTTGTGGCTTTTCCATCTGCCGGACGGGAGCCGGATTCTTTCGCCGTTCCCGTCAAGGTCATATACCTTGTGGCATTTGGGGAGCCATCTGCCTTTTTCGTCCATCGCCCGCATGGTGAGCAGGATATGGGCGTGGGGGTTGCCGTCCCCTTTGTCATGGATGGCAAAATCGGCTATCATGCCTTTGGAAACAAAAAACTCCCGGCAGTAGTCACGGATAAGGTCGGCGTGCTGTTCCGATGGGATTTCCCTTGGGATGGCAAGCACGAACCTCCGGGCAAGCTGGGAGTTCCATTGCTTTTCCTGTGCTTCGGCAGAGTTCCATAAAGTATTGCGGTCTGCATACTCCGGCGGCACATGGGGCGGGAGCATGATTTCTTTGTGGGTGACTTCGTTCTTGTAGGGATAGTGTTTCTGCTCTTGGTCGTATTCAGAGAACAGTTTCTCGCCGCTCTGGTAGGCGGCGGCAGAAACAGCGGATTCATTGTTGCTCCGCTTAATGATTGTGATTTTACAGTGCGGGCATGGCAAGTGTGCGCCCTCCTTTCTCCCGGATTCCGGGCAGAAAAAAAGCAGGAGACCTTTTTTCAGATTTCCTGCTTATTGCTTAATATTCCTTGTTTTTTAGTCTATCAATACAGCTAATATAATACAACAAATATTCTGTATTATTTTCATAATCATATTGACCAATACCTTGCTGAATCACTATTTCTAATTGAAGTTTAGCACTATTGCTTATAACATACCTTGTTCTTAGCTCAAATAAAATATAAACAAATTTTTCATCTTCTAATTTTTCATTATAAGCCTCATTTTTTGATGTAGATAGTAATTTGTATGCTATAAACTCAAAATCTTCTGAAGATAAATGCAAATTGTTATTAGTAATTGCATTTATAGCATTAAATTTTTGGCTTTCTAAAAAGAAATTTGTAAAACTACTTAATGGTATTTCTATAATATCAACTTTTTCAGACAACCATTTCAATGTTTCCTCAAAAGATTTAAAACCCGGAATAATTTGAGATTTATAATTTCTTATAAATTCATATCTTTGCTTCATAATATATATTTTTCCTGCTTAATTAATGGTAACAGTTCCCGAAAATTCTACTCCTGATAACCATGATAGAGATTTCATATTATACCCCTGTAAGCCTTTTGAAGTTACTTTAACTTTTTCAATATCACTATCTAATTTGAAATCACCTATTTTTACAGACCCAACAGACGCAGCGGTTGTATTTTTGGTAGTGTAATTGGTGCCGTCTCCAAATGTTTTATAAACTTTACTTGATAATAGGTTAGCACTTTTAACCTGTATTTTTTTATATCTAAAAGCATTGTACATTTCGTCACCTTCCCACAATAGGTATAACTCACAATCCTCACTTGTGCCATCTCTAATCACGGAAGCATAAATAACGGTTGCCCCTCTGGTTGATTTCTCTTTTGAAAGAGTATAACAATATTGTTCAAAATCTTCCTTACTGTCAAACTGTAAAACTGGAATTTCAACTTGCGTTTCTGTAGAAACTTTATCATTTGTCATTGCAAAAACTGGCATTGAAGATGTAATAAAAAGAACACAAGTTAATAAAAATGTTAAAAACTTCTTCATGGGTATCCTCCTTAATCATTATTACACATAGATTACAATTACGGCTTATTTTATAAAATCATCAGTATCCCTCCCTTTTCCTCTTTTTGTGCATATTCTACTATATTTTTTTATTTATGTCAATATCATTATAGAATAAGCACAACAAAAAACTAATAAATTTATTCGATTATTCAAAGGCAAAAGGGTAGCTGGCGGCAGCCAGTGCAGGGGAAGCGTAGCGTCCCCTGTTTGATTTGGAGCAGACCATGACTGCGGAAAATCACAGCCCTCCGGCAAGGAGCCTTCGGAGAACGCAATTCACCAACCTCTGGGTGGTGTATAATTGCGCCCTCTTTCAGAGGGGGATTTTCCAGCTTGTCGCTTTGGAAGCCAAAATTGCAAGTGGAGTTTATGGCAGTTGGAAATCAGCCGTACCAATTACGCCATAGGCGGCATAAATCAGAACGCGCCCGGCTCGTTCTGATTTTTCACACATGGAAAGCCGCCAATGTGAGCGCGCCTGACTCGTCCACGTTAAAACTTCCCTTGCAAAATCAAGACGCGCCCGGCGCACTTTGATTCTGGAACGGGCTTTTTACCGTTCCTGCTGTTTCGGCTTCTTGTCGGGATAGAGCTTCCCGGCGACAACGGCAGCATGACTCTTTATCTTGATTTCCCCTTCCTGCTCGCTGCGTTTTGCGTTCCGGTAGCCTTCATCGGAGAGGAAGAAACGGAACCGCTCCCCCTTAAAACCGACAAAGCACTGCTTCTGTACTTCCAGCGTAATCATGTGCCGGGTTTCCGGGTGGAACCGTTCTATCCCTAACAGGTCATGCCCCTGCATGATTGGCTCCTGTGCCTTTGCCGCCGCAAGCCGCTGGCGGATGGAATTGTCACGCTCTGCAAGGAACCGGGCTTTTGTGGCGGCAACAAACTGGCTGCACTCCGGCTCCGGTATCTTTTCCAGCTTTCGGATGGCGTTCTCCACGATTGCCTTTGTCAGTAAGTCCTTTATCACCGGCACGGTTTCTTTCATGCCCGCAAGGGTTTCCGCCTTGGTCGGTGCGGCATATTGATAGATGATGTCCAGTTCACTTTTTGAAAATTTCACTCTGCGTCCTCCTTCCAGTTTTCTGCAAGAACCTGTTCCACAAGACGTTTGGTGTCGCTCCGGCAGAACAGGACTTTTAAGATGGTGCTGACCTGCCCATCCGTCACGGATTCCGGGTGGGGGAGATGGCTTTCCAGCATAGCCCCTCTGGTACATAGCCGGTGTGTCCGTTCCTTCCGGTTCAGCGTCTTTATCTGGTGTTCCAGCATTTTCTCCTTATGCTGCGCCCGCCGCAGTCTGGCTTCGGTCTTTTCAATTTCCTGATTCAGTTTTTCCAGCTTTTCATTCATGGGCGGTGTCCTCCTTCGGGAGCAGGATATACATATGGCTGACCTCCCCGATGCCCTGACGGACACGCATAATCATCCCGGCCTGTTCCAGCTCGTTCAGTGAACGCTTGCAGGTCTGGGGGCTTCGGGAGAGTGCCGCCGCTATCTCCATGACGGGGAAGCGGATGAACAGAATCCTGTTGCTGTCCTCGGTTCCCCTTGTCAGGATTTCATCCAACAGGCGGGCGTACATGACCTTTGCCGTATTGCTGACCGGAAGCCGGAGCATTGCCTTTGGGAGCGGCATACAGGGCGGCAGGGGCGTACTGGCTATCATAAATTCACAATTCATTGGATGGTGTCCTCCTTTTGGCTCGTTTGGATTGGTAGCGGGGGCAGTCGATAATGACAGCCCGGAAACCCTGCTTACATTCATGCTGGCATTTCCGGCAGAGTTCATTGTAGCTTCTGCGCCCCCGGTCGTTCAGGAAGAAAGCAAGCTCTTTCTTCAACTTCTTTGACATTCTCGGCATGGTGCCTCCTTCATAGAAAAACCGCCCGATTCAGCAGTAACAGCCGGAATGGGCGGGCAGTGGTTTTTTGTGTATCGTTTCGGGGCGATTTTCAGGGGAAATACAGCCGTAGAGCCGCCCCAAAATCCCCCTTAGTATTACGGACAGGGCAGACTATGCCCCGTGAAATTGTTGTGTTTCGGTATCGTTTCGGTGTTCATTTTGCCGGTTCCCTCTGCTGTCGTTCCTGCCCCCGTCTTTGGCGGCGTTTCGCTCTCCTTGGTACGCTCGTTCCGGTCAGGGTTCCTCCGTTTCCCTGCCGGAAGTCGTTGCGTTACATCGCCGGGGAGCATATCCCATACAGGCCGGTCATTCGATTGGAATAATCCATCGATGAACTGCCTATATCATATGACATTTTTGTACCATGTGCCGTATGTCCACGAATCAGGAATGAAGCCCAAAATCTGAAAAATTCCACGATTGCGGAAAAGGCTTCCTGCTGGACGGGTGCAAAAATCAGATGTGCATTTTGCACTTCTGAAAATCCGGGCAAATCAAAAGCGCATTTTGCGCCTTTGAAAAGAATCACAAAGGGAAATGCGCCCGGCATGGATATGTGGTACAATGGGGATGGCGGCAAAAGCTGGCCGCTGGAAAGGAGCAGGAAGCCATGAAACAGGGGATAACGGTTCAGGAGCGGTTAAAGGATTTAAGGACGGAGCGGCATTTAAAATTAGAGGAACTGGCGGCGGTTACGGGGATTTCCAAATCAGCCTTGGGAAGCTATGAGAATGACGAACTAAAGGAAATCAGCCACAAAAACCTTGTGGAGCTGGCAAAGTTTTACGGTGTGTCAACGGATTACCTGCTCTGCTTGACAGAGAACCGGAACCATCCGGGCATGGAACTTACGGAGCTGCATTTGAGTGACAGCATGGTGGAGCTGTTGAAAAGCGGGCGTATCAACAACCGGCTGCTGTGTGAGATTGCCACACATGAGGATTTTATTACCCTGATGACGGACACGGAAATTTATGTAGATGGTGTGGCAACCGCCCACTTCCAAAACTTCAACAGCCTTCTGGAAGTCCTGCGGGGGCAAGTCCTTTCCCAATATCAGCCGGTGGAGGAAGATGCTGCGTTAAAGGCGTTGGAAGCTATGCAGGTACAGGAAGAAGATTATTTCTGTCAGGTCACGCACCGGACTTGGGACACTATCCTCCATGCCATAAGGGAAACGCACAAGAATGATACGGATAGTGCGCCGGACGGCTCCAATGGCATGAAGCTAATCAAGGACGCAAAGAAGGCGCTGGCCGTGCCGGGTTCCTATCTGGATGTGTTCACTGCCCTGATGTGTACGCAGCTACAAATCCGGTATGAGAAGCTGTCGGAGCAGGAGCGCACGGTTCTGAAAAATGTTATGAAGAAAACTCCGGCATATAAGGATTCACCGTTGAGCAGAATGAAACGGAGATAAGGAAATGCCGTTGCTTGGGATTTTTCCATGCAACGGCATTTTGGGTGGTTCTTATTCAATTTTTAAGCGCACAAACTGGAAGTTGTGTTTTTTACGCTACTTCCTCCCACTTCAACTTTGGATACAGCTCTCCTGTTTTAGCAAAATGGAGAACACATTCAGCAACCAGATTCAAATCATTGAGCGCATTTCGCTTGAGAACTGGAGTCTGTCCGCTGATATTTACAGGAGCGTCCTCTTTGGATGTACCATATTCGGAATTGACAGGCATATACATATGAGCCTCTTCATCTTCACCATATGTGTTAAAAGCCAGAGCCGCCCAATCATTCTCAATATCTACAGATAGAAAATCCTCTTCGCCATATTCATCCAAAGCTAACCATGCAGACCTACAATGATTTTCCCGAATTTTGCACACCAGTTTGTCTACAGTTTCTTGTGTAATAGGTTCCCCTTCACTATTAAGAAAACGAATAGCAAAATCACTCATATAAATTTACCTCCCTATTCCGATTTGTCGATAGCTTCATTATACCGCAGTCACTTTCCAGAGGGAATAGATTTTCCGAAAAAATCATTGTATCATAAACATTATTCTGTTGAATCTGCTCTTGTTCCGTTTTTTGTGATGATAAGCTGCCCCTGCTGGCATTTCACGGTGATTTTGTCCCCTGCGGAGAATCCAGCCTGTTCCAGCCACTTACCTTGTAAAAGAATCTGCGGCGGAGATTGCTTGTAATTGCCACGTCCATAGCATACAGTCAGTTTGCGGTCGTCCATCCGTCCTCCTTCCCCGCTGCCTGTCGGCATACGATTTCAAATACATTCCCGTCCTCTGTCCTGACAGTGAGCAGGCTGTTCCGCTCATCTGCGTTCAGGTCAACAATCCCCATCCCTTCACTGTCGTTTAGTAAATCAAAAAGCCTGTCCCTAAAATAGTTCAGTTCCATTCTGTTGTTCCCCTTTCATAGTTTATAGTCTACTAGCTAATATTATATAGTCTTTTAGAATCTATTGCAATCCCTAAGTGTGATGTAGTCTAAAAGTGTACAAAATAAATGCTAATAGCTTATGAAATGGGTGGCATTATGGAAGGTAAAGGATTAGGCAAACGTATCAACATGGTGAGGAAAGACCGGGGATTCACGGCGGACAGGCTCTCGGAGCTGTGCAATATCAACGCAACTTACCTCCGGCAGATTGAAGGCGGGATAAAGGTTCCCAGTCTGCCCGTATTTATCAATATCTGCAACGCACTGAAAATCTCCCCTGATTATCTGCTGCGGGATGCGCTGGAAGATAATGAGGTCAGCAAGATACGGGAGCTGGCAGAGCTGTGGGAAAGCACGTCGCCCAGCCAGCAGGAAATCGCCGTTGCCATGATTCGGGCGGTATTGGAGCGCAGGGAAGGTTAGAAAGACCAGCCGGGTAGTCGGCTGGTCTTTCCACATCCAATCAAATATAAATCAACTCACTGTTTATGATTTCCTCTGCCCGGTTGCGGATATTGTTCATCCGGCCTACCCATTCAAGCTGGTTCCGGGCTTTCAGTTCCTCGGTCACTCCTTCGGCGGCTTTCATCTGCTCAATGATTAAGTTAAGCCGTTCTTCCGCCTGCTCGTTCAGGTCGGCAAGGTATATCCATAATGTCCCGGTCAAAATAAGGGAACTGTACCGTGCCGGATGCTCCTGTTTGAGATATTCCCGGTGCAGCCTCCCATAGCGTCCGATGGGGCGGTTCTCCTCCGGCAGCTTCAAGTCCGGGATATAGTAATCACCTGCCAGAATATAATCAATGCCGTTCTCTGTGATTCTTTCTTTCAGTTTTTCCATTATCGTTCCCTCCTGTGGCGGAAGGCTCGTCACTGGCCAGCTCAATCACGTCCATAATGCCACAATCCAGTGTTTCACAAATACGGGCAAGTGTGTCCATGCTGATATGTTTCCCTTCTTTGCCCATGTTGGCAATCATATTTGTGGTCAGGCCAGCGGCAAGCCTTAAATCTTCTTTCCTCATGTTGCGCTCTATCAGTGTGTGCCAGAGCGGTTTGTAGCTGATGTGCATGTTTCTCCCTGCCTTTCTGCCCCGGATGGGCGCTTGCCCCCATTATATCAGGTTTCTTGCTAACTCACAAATATTTCTTGACGGTATCGCCGGTTCCGTCTGGATTGTGCTTTTCCTTTCCTCTTTTGATTACCTCTAATTAGCCATGACCTGCTTCATGCCCTGTGATTTTGCGCCGGGATTGTCATTGCCGTAACCTTCCAGCAGGTTGATAACGCCCCATACGCCAAGACCTGCTCCGAGTGCGATCACAAGTACCTTCAAAGTGTCGATTGCCGCTGTAAAAAATTCCATAATAATTGTCGGGGCCAGATTTCAGGACACCGTTTTATAGCTGTTTTTGTTCTCCCGCAGTTCCCCAATAAAAAAACCGCCGCACCAGCAAGGGTCACAGCGGTAAAAACGGTTATGAAATTCAGCCCCTCTCCTTTCTTATTTTGGTTTATAGGATAGGGGTCTGCGGGAATCTTCTGTTGCATGGTGGGTGCGCGTATCCTGCACCTCATTACTGCCTCACTTCCTTTCATTTTTCTTCCAGCCCATATAAAAATGCCGCCGAAAATGATTCAGGCGGCAGGGCTGCCAGGGTCAGCCGGTGCTTCCAGTTCACACACCTCAAATTTGTCCTCCGGCTTCACTTTCAGCCGGCGTTTTACGAATTTCGCCACATCAAATGTATTTTTCGGGTCGGCATCTGACAGGTACTTGTACTGCGGGTGCTTTGTGATGTCAAATTTATCCGAGAAAAACGGGCGTACCCCCTGCACCTGCAAGATACATTTGCCGCCGTCCATAACGGCAAGTTCATCCGGCGTCATCAGCTCCTTTCCAAGTTTCTGGTAATTCAGCCCATAGCTGCGCTGGCTCCCCCGCGTATCGGACGTGTTAAACGTGTCTATGGTCTCCTTTCCGAGCATGGCTGAAATCTCCTTTAACGTGCTTTGTTCTTTTCCGCCCAGAAAAAGGACACAGGAGCAGTTACCGATAATAGTCTCCGCATGGTCTTTATAGACTGCTTTTAGCTGGCTCTGGGTCTGGACGATCACATGGGCAGATATTTCCCGGCTCCTGATCACTGAAATCAGGTGTTCAAAGTTCGGGATTTTCTGGTTCGCAAATTCATCCAGCAGGCAGGTGACATGTGTTTTTAACGCACCGCCATTTTCCAGTGCCTTGTCACAGAGGGTATTGAACATCTGTGTATAGACCATAGATGCAATGAAATTGAATGTCGTATCTGTATCGGACACGATACAGAACAGGGCCGTCTTACGGTCTCCTAATTTATCCAGTTCCAGCTCATCGTCCATCATCATATCCCGGACTTCCTTAATGTCAAACGGTGCCATCCGTGCGCCACAGCTGATAAGTATGCTTTTCGCCGTCTTGCCCGCCGCCATTTTGTATTTTTTATACTGGCGGACAGCGAAATGCTCCGGGTCGCGCTGTTCCAGGCGGTCAAACATCATATCCACCGCATTTTTAAAGGTTTCATCCTCCTCCCGGACTTCGGAAGCGTTCAGCATCTCCAGCAGGGTGTTTATGTTTTTCTCATCCTCCGGGGCTTCGTACCAGATATAAGCGATCAATGCCTGGTAATACAACGCTTCCGCTTTCGCCCAGAAATCTTCCCCGCCCTTGCTGTCCTCCCCTTTCGTATTCTCCATGATACAGTTGACCAGCTTTAAAATGTCATTTTCAGACCGGATATAGCGGAATGGATTGTATTTCATGGATTCCTTGAAGTTTATGGTATTGAGTATTTTTATCTCGTATCCGCCGCGCTGAAGCATCTTTCCACATTCCAAAACGACGGTGCCTTTCGGATCAGTGACGACATAGCTTGCGTTCATCTGCATCAGGTTTGGCTTCACATGGAAGCGGGTCTTGCCGGAGCCGGAACCGCCGATAATCAGTACATTTTTATTGATGTTATATTTGGGTATCTTATTTCTCCCAAGCATGATCCGCTCTGTCTGCGTTAAGAGGATGTTGTCCGGGAATTTAGGGTCGATAAAAGGCTTTATGTCCTCCTGTGTCCCCCACCTTGCACTGCCATACTCTACGCCATGACGGTATTTCTTTGCGTTTTTCCCTTTAAGGTACACCACTGCCCGGACTGCCGCCGCGCCTGCCACGCCGATCAACAGGTCGCGGGGATGGAAACCCGGCAATGGGTTTTCAGTGATCGTTGCCCCCAGGCCGGACACCGCCGCCATCATCTTTGTCACCGCATCCGCGCCTGCACTGAGCCGGTAGCCCTCCGCGATCTTAGAGAAAAACCAGAACATCATCACATAGGGGAGGTTTGGGACAACATATTTTTTTATGTCAATACTGCCTTTCAATGCTCAATCCCTCCTTTCCCGCGGTGTTTCTCCCTGTCTGCGGACTGCCTGCTGACAAGTTCCTTAAAGTGGGAAAGCTGCTTTTTCAGCGAAGGCTTCCCCCTCTTCCGGTTTAATGTTTTCGCAGTATATTCCGCAAACGCGGCATTTAAGGCGTCCGCATCACGGGCCTTGAAAAACACAAGGTACTTTCCCTGTGACGGGTCTTTTTTCAGCGCAAAGTCCACACCGTACTTTCTTGCGACACGCTCAAAAGATTTGATATTCTTATCCGTGATCTCAATGTTCTGTACGCCGCCGCCCTGCTCCACAAGGCTTTTTACGCTCTGTTTCCCGTGCTGCGGCTCATTTGCCTGCCTCTGGTACTGGCGTATTGCCCATTTCAAAAGGTCTGCTGTCAGCTTCCCGCCGTTTTTTCCCACCCGTATCACAAGCGCGACGGATTTATCCCTGACTTCATCCTGCATCCGATAACCTCCCTTCTTCTAATTTTCTGTCAGCTTCCCATGCACCACATAGCGGGCATTTTCAAAGGAATAGGCACAGGTGGAGAGCGTCACGATATGGTCGTCACCGCCCACCCTGACCTCCGAAGAAAAATCCGATCTTTCCTTTATGCGCACAAGCCATGCGGCAAAATCCCCGCCGGAAGCAAAACGCAGGGTATAAGCGTCTGAATCCACCGCCGCCGTATACCCCGCAAACAGTTCCAGCCGGTAGTCCTTTTCCTCCGTAACCAGATACATCACCGGATGGGCCTCATAATATTCCTGCTCCGCATAGGAAACCAGACAGGCAAACATTTTCCCGCTCGCCATGTGGTGCCCGTAGATCAGTGTATTTTCGTCAGACAGGCCGCTCCGGTTCCCACAGTCCATGAACAGACAGCCGTTCCGGTTCTCGCTCCCGTCCGCCAGATGGGACAGGTAATAGGAATTGTCCTGTCCCTGCACCACCGGATAGCTTACCGCTGTATCCGGGCAGTAAAGCCAGCCCACAAGGTCGGGGCTGGCTTCCTTCAAAGCAGCAAAATCAATATCCAGGATACGCGGCGCATCTTCCGGCATATCCCCGTCCGGTGCAGGTGTTCCCGGCATGGCAGGCTCCCCCGTTTCTTCACAGGGCATCACATACTGCGCCATCTTCCCGTATGCCCTCTCACTGTCCGCATCCTGCCTCCATGTGTCATAAATACGCAGGCTAAACAAAGCGGCCACACCCATGCACACCACCGCCAATAATGCCGGAAAACAGACCGAAAATGCCTTATTCATCTCTGCTGTCTTTCTTCCGCGCTTTATAAACTGCATACCCGGCAGATACGCCCCCTGCGATCAGCGCAAGGACAGCGATCACCGCCCACAGTCCAATGTTGGAATCGTCGCCGGTCTTTGGTACATTCGCAGACATAGATGCCTGCCCTGATTTTGAAGATGTATTCCCGGCAGTGCCCGATTTTCCCGAAGCGTCGGATGTCCCTGTCTTTTCCGCGCTGCTCCCGGTGGAATCTTTCTTTGAAGAAACCTCCCCGTCCGAATTTCCTCCTGCCGCCTCGTTTTTGTTGGAGTTATCCACGTTTACTACCACGCTGCTTTTATTTTCCGGCAGGCTGTCGATCAGCCCCTTTATATCGTCCAGAAGGGTGTCCGGCTTTTCCACATAAGTCCTCACACGGTTGCTTGTGAGCGTCACATCATTTTCTGAAACGCTGGCTACATTCTGGATGCAGTCCCCTTCCGCTTCTTTCAGTGCCTGCGCCAGAAAAGTTACAGTCTGGGATTGGCCGCCTGCAAGCGTGACCGTCCATGTGACAGTCCCATTCTCACAGGAGCCGCCGTTTCCCGCAGACACAAAGCTGCATCCTTCCGGCACTTCATCCGTGATTAGGAAAGTCCGTTCCTCCACTGCCGTATTTTTCACAGTGATCTGGTATTGCAGGTTAGTTCCGCTCTTTACCGTCTCCCCGTTCAAATCCTTTTTCCCGTTCTCACTCTTTACAGCCTTTACCAATTCCTCCAGTACATAATTGATGACCTGGTTAGTTGTGGCTGTTTTGGACTTCCCTGTTTCCCTGTCGCTGACCGTAACAGCGGCATTGTTCGCAAAGGCTTCACCGGACAGCTCCGCGCCGGCTTTTACACGGACAGTGACAAACCCTTCCGTATCCGGCTCCACGTCAAAGCACCAGCGCACGTTATCGCCTTTCACAATGCTGTATACCCTGCCGTCGTCAGAAGCGTCCACAAAGGACACACCAGCGGGAAGAATATCATTGATCTCTATGCTGCGGACTGTATAGCTGTCATTTTTATAGGTGATCTTGTAGGCCACAATATCCCCCACAGCCACGTTCTCACCGTTTATATCCCTGCCATCCGCATCCAGTACATATTTTGCAGGCACATAATTTCTGGTATGTTCGTCTTTTTTATCACCGTTCTCCGCTTCCGTGCCGATGTGGGCCTCATCCATATCCACATAAGCCTGGTTTTCAACCGTCTTTCCGGTTGCGGAATCCAGGACTTTCACCTCCACTGATACCGTCACTTCCTCATGCGCCCCGGTCTCCATTGACCACCTGACCGTATGGGTGTCTTTATCATACACGCCGCCGTCACTTGCAGTGACAAAACCCACATCTTCGGGCAGCGCATCCGTAATCACCGCTGTCTTTCCATAATCTGAGGGATTCTTATAGGAAACGGTATATATGATGTTCTCCCCGATCTGCACCGGGTAAGTGTTGATGGACGGCTCCCCAAGTTTGGAAAATACGTCTTTTTCAGGGGTCGGGATAACCGGCGTCTCCACCTCGTTTGTCTCTTTCCTGGCAAAATCCACCGATACCATGGCACGGTTTTTCAGGATGGTGTCCTCCGCCTCTTTCAATATCTTTACCTTTACCGATACGGTTTCCTGCGTATTCTCTTTTACATCCACTTTCCATGTGACCGTATGGGTGCCTGTCTCATAGCTGCCCTCATGGTCTGCCGAGACAAATTCCACATTTTCCGGAAGCGCGTCTGTAACGGTAAATTCACGCCCGTCATCAGCGGGATTCTGGAACGTGATCCGGTATTCCAGAATGTCCCCGGCCTGTTTTACAGTCTGTATGCTGTTCCCTTCTCCATCTGCCCCTATATCGTGGCCATCTACGCACAAGACCGCTTTGAAAGGCTTATCCAGCACATAGACCGGCGTTTTTTCATCCAGCACGGAATCAGAGGAAATGGAAACCTTCTGCGTCCAGTCAACAAAGACCTCCGCCTGGTTATATATTTTCGTATATTCCGTATCAAAGGACGGCACAAAAGCATCAAAGGAGACTGTCTTTTCCTCCCCTGCCGCCAGTGTCATCTTCCATGTGATCGTCCTGCCGTCCACTGTGCCGCCGTCTGAAACTGTCCCCTCTGCCAGGGAAACCTCCGCAGGGATTTCATCTGTTACGGTAAATACTTTTTCTTCCTCTGCCGGGTTTCGGAAAGTTATGGTATATGTAACTGTTTCCTCCCCGTTTATCACTTTGTTGGTAACATCCTCCCCTTCCGTATTCCAAACGGATTTTACCGGGTCTTCCAGAACAGGGGAGTTTGTCACGTCAGACAGGGGCACATCCTTTTCCGAACTGTCCGGGATCGCCTTAAAACATACGGTTCCCGTATTTTTCAGGACTTCCCCCTGGGCCGCGGCTTCCACCTTGCAGTCAAAGGACACTGCACCTCTGCCATAGGCAACCACTGTTCCCTTCCATGACACGGTATGGGCTTCGGCATCATATACACCGCCGTTTCCGATGGAATCTGCTATCACTTCCATCCCCACAGGCACCCTGTCCGTAATCTCTACGGCCCGCGCTGCCCCGGTAGGGTTCTCAAAGCTGATGGTGTATGTCACTGTATCGCCGTCCCTGATAACTGCCCTGTCTATCACCTGCCCGTCACTGTAATTATCCAGGCAGCCGCTGTCTTTTATCGTTACTTCCTTATCCATAGAGGGCTTCACATAGGACACGACGATCTTATGGTTCTGCGTCACATCGCTGAACGTATAGAAGGAGGGGTATTCTGTAATATCCACTTTCTTCCCGTCCACCGTAACGGTATCAAGCAGATACCCCTCATCCGGCTCATAACGGACAATGCGGTCATGATGGAATTTCACGCGGTCATCCTCCTTGATATCCTCCTCACCCTTTACCGTTTCATTCCCGTCCGCGTCATAAATACCGATCCTGCCGCCCGTGACCTGTGCCTCCACTGTCCGGTATGGGGAAGCCGCTTTTACCTCGTTGCTTTCCACTGCCATGCTGTTAAAATACACCTTGCAGCTATTATAAAAATAGTCATCCTCCGCTGTGCCGTTCACCGTTGTATTGATAACAAGCGTATATGTCTCCCCCTGATAAGCCATAGAACTGGCCAGATAGGAAGAAGAAAAGGTATATGTCACCTTATGGCTGTCTTTATCATAAGAAACCGCCCCGGCATTCAGCTTATTTCCCGCCGCATCCTCCAGCCATGCGGACACATAATCGACCTCTGCCGGAAGTTTGTCAACAAACTTCAGCGCCGAATATTTGCTGACTGTCTCCACGCCCAGCGTATGCACTTTCTGGCTGACACGGTAAGTGATCCCCTGCCCTTCTTCTGTTTCTTCCAGAAATGTCACGCCGTTTTCTGTCTTATAAGGGTTTTCCGGCCTGGGGATTGCTATGGACGCGGAACTCGGAGAAATCCAGTACCCCGTATGGGTGTTGCACCCAAGATAAAAAGTATTCCCCGTCGCATACAGCGGTATGGAAACACTGTTTTTATAAAAGGTGGAACCGCCCAGATAGTCCGTAAAGTTATTGTTGCTTCCCCTGAAAGAAGGTACGCCGCTCACCCTTGTAACGGCTACATTGGTTGCACTTGCCGTATATCCGGTGGTAGTGCCGCTCAGGGGAGAAGCATATTCGCCGGTGTTCAGGCTGTTGAAGGTCATAAAAGAATTTCCGTCAAAGCGTATGGTCTCCTGCGTATCCACATAGAAATAATCCACTTTGACTTGCGCCCTTGATGCGCTCTCATTGCCTATGAACCACCACCCGTTATAAAAACTGGTCTCACAGTAATAGAGCGCCGAAAGGGAGCCTAATTCTGTAAATGTAACCCTTGCCCCTACCGCCTTATCGTTGTATGTACCGATATTGGCATAGGTGATCTGAACCACACTGGAATTTCTCAGGTTCGTGAACCGGGCCGTGCTTGCCCCTGTGTCCGCACCTCCGTATGAGGCCTTCCCCCAGGAAGCCCCTGACACGCTGTAACTGGAGGTGGTGTTCTGCCGCCTGATCTTGAGGCCGTTGCCCTCCGTAAACTGCCCCAGGTCGATCTTTGAGATTTCCAGCGAAGCCGGGACTGAAGGGGAGGTATCAGGATAATAAATCTCAATCTCCTCCTGAAGAAGTGTCACATAAAACTGCTTCTTTATGGTGGAATCCGTCCCTTCCGCACGGTAGGTCACTTCATAGGTGATACGGTCTTTCAGGGAATCATAGGCAATACATACCCCCTGCCTGCCGTCCTCGATCAGCCTGATCTCCTCCGGTTCCCCGCTCACACGGCCTGCCTGCTCCACAAGGACAGCCACCTCGTCCCCGTCAACTGTCGCCTGTATGCCGAATACTTCCGGGTCAACGGACATGCCAATGCTGCCGTATTCCACAAACATCTCTACCGGGGATTTCAGGGAATCCACTTCTGCGCCGTCCTCATACCAGACCACAGCCGCAGGTGTCTCCGGTTCTGTCCCCGTTTCTCCCTCTGTACCGCCTTCCGGCGTTTCTTCCTGCCCGGAACCGGAGCCGGTATCTTCATCCCATACCTCTGTCCCTGCTCCTTCTGTCTCCGTCCCCTCATTCTCCGCACTGTCAGCGGGCTGTATATCTTCCGTACCCGCCGCGCCCATCTCCGCCGCATATACGGATATTCCCCCGATGCCGCCGGAGCCAATGAGCGTTGCTGCTGCCACCGCCGCCGCAAGCAGGCGGGGCAGGAATTTACTCAGTCTCTTTTTTTTGTGCCATAAATTCTCCTTTCTGGATCACAAAAGCCGGCACCCTTATCTGATACCGGCCCTTTTTCTGCACCTTTTCTTTTTTCCGTCACAGGATGCTTCCGCATCTGTGCTTTTTACCGCATCAGACGGCCATGCCCTGTGCCTGCCCGCCCCACTTTGTCAGGACGACAGTTTCACCGTTCCCCAGAGTGTCCCACAGACTGTAAACCTTGTCTGCCATATCATCCGGGTCTGCATATACCTCGCTGCCCACCATCATAAACTCCCCCGGCCTTGCAAAAAGTTCCTGAAATGCTTTCTGCTGTCCGGGGTTAAGGGAAGCGAACAGGCAGCCTTCCTCCGGTATGCCGCACAAAAGGAATGTGCCGCTTACCACCCCTTTCCCTCCCGGTATACAGCGGTTAGGGGCAAGCCCGCCCGCATCCTCCCTGCTGATCATCAGTACCCTCTGCGGCAGGAAGCACCCCACCTGTGCCGTGCCCCCTAACGCTGCCTCCACAGCTTCCAGCGTGTTGTCAGGCAGGGCGGCGGGACGGGGAGCCTTCCCCGGCTCCACAATCAGAATGTCCATGCTTTGCTTCATGTTTTGTTGTCCTCCTTTTAATTTTTTGTCTATGTGCAGCCCATGAAGGGCGTCACAGCAATGAAAGAATTACCAGCGGAAAAGAAAAACCAAAGATTAACCGCCGCCGAATCCAACGGCCATATCGTGGCTTACAAGGCTTGCGTAATACTGGCTGATCGTCACAGGGGCATTGAACAGGGCAGACAGCGTATAAGCCCGGATATTGCCCACCAGGGTCGTATTCCTGTCAAGGCAGTCCATGACATACTGGATATGCCCGCTGTCCAGCTTCAAAAAGCGGCTCTTTACGACCTCCGTACTCATATCCCCCTGGTTGATGCGTATGCTTTTCCGGCTGCTGCAACAGGTCTCCGCCATCAGTTCCACAAAACCGTCCAGACGTTCCTTGTCGTATGGGTGGTCATGCAGGAGATAGTCATAATCAATGTTCTCTTTTATCAGTTCCCGGTAAGCATCCATCCGATCTATCCCATCCATCCCATAACCAGCGGAAGAAAAGTTATCCACAGGAAAATCCCCGGCCTTTTCCGGATAGATTGATAGGTCAGTATCACTAAAATCAGTTTTATTTAAGTCAGTATTATTAGTTTGTGATTTCCGCATTTCTTGAGTTGTGATTTTCACATCTCCTGAATTGTGATTTTCACAATTCTTGATTTGTGATTCCGGCTGTCCCGTATTTGCCTGGCAGATGAAATTTTTAACGTATATGACATTGGGTTTGCCAAGCCCCCGGCGGACACGCTCAATCAATCCAACGCCCTTTGAACAGTCCAGTTCATTCAGTAGTTTGTTTGCCTTCTGCTCCGCGCATCCCAGCGTCTCCATCACATCGGCAATCGTGAAGATGATATACACACGCCCTTCCCCATCAAGCCAGTTGTTCTTTACCGACAGTCCCATGCGGTCAAGCAAAAGCCCGTAAAGCACCTTCGCCTCCACCGACACCCCTTTAAAGAGCGGGTCTGTAAACAATATCTTTGGAATACGGTAAAAGGTGTACTGTTCCGCCTCATTCCCATAGTAATAATTCAGTTGTAACGGCATCTTAGCTGCCTCCTTTTCCTTCATTTTCAGCGACAAAAAAAGCCCCGGCAAAACAAAACAATTAGTCTCCGGGGCATGATCTGTCCGAAAACGCAAAAAAGCCGCCCGGTAACTGTCAGTCAGTCGCCGGACGGCTTCTTTGCATTTCAGACATTTTGTGTTTTCCATGTTTCTAAAAGGGAGAAAATGACCTCCTCAATCTGTTTTGGTGTATATGTTTGTGGGAAATACTGTTTCAGTCTGTCATTTTTGAGCGTTACCTGCACTGGTACAGTCCGCTCCTCTGTTAAAATGGCATCCATTACATTCCTGTCCAGTTTCCCCTCCTGGCTGTACTTTTTCAGGCGTTTCGCCTGCTCCAGTGATGGTACGGCCTGCAATCCCTCCATAACCTCTACAAGTTCCTCCTGCTGCTCTCCTGCCAGATAGGACAGTTCCACCGCAGGGTTAAAGGGCAGCTTCTTATCGTCCACCATCTGGAGCAGGACAGGGAGAAGTTCCGTCAGGCGGATAAAACGGTGGATGTTCCGGGCGCTGTCATTGGAATTTTCACTCAGCGCATCCACGCTGTACTTCTCGCCAAGTTGTCGAGAAGTGTCCTTTACACCCTGATGCTTCAGCGCGTCCAGCTTCATCTTATATGCCCATGCCTTTTCGCTGGGCAGAAGGTTTTCGCGCTGGATGTTGCTGTCTACCATGAACAGCGTTGCTTCATCATCATCCAACTTTCGCACGATTACCGGCATGGTTGTTTTCCCTGCCAGTTCCGAAGCCCTCTTACGCCTGTGCCCGGCGATCAGTTCATAGCCGCCCTCCACACGGGGCCGCGCTATGCCGGGGACAAGGACGCCATGTGCCTTTACACTCTCTACCGTGTCCTGCATGGTCTCGTCGTCCAGTACCTTAAACGGATGGTCTTTAAAGGGGAACAATTCTGTCAACGGGATTTCCTGCACGTTCCCGTCTCCTCCCGCCCCCGGAGGCTTGCTTCCTGAGAGCAAATCCTCATAGGTAGTCATCTGGATATTCTTTGCAACGCTTTTCATCCCCTTATCACCTCTTTCGTCAGTGCGGCATAAGCGGCTGCCACTTTACCGGAAGGGTCATGGAGATAGATGCTCTTTCCTGCCGCACTTGTTTCCGCCGCCCTCACAGAAAGGGGGATAATGTTCTCAAAAATCCGCAGTTTCCCATCATAATTCATGTGCAGAAGTTCCACAATATCCTTTGCATAATTTGTCCGCATATCCGCCATTGTTATCAATATCCCTGCTATGGAAAGGTGTGTGTTGATCTGCCGTTTTACCTTTGCAATCGTGCGGATAAGCTGCTCCAACCCTTTTATCGACAGGTACTGCGCCTGCACCGGGATTATGACCTGATCTGCCGCCGCAAGCGCATTGATGGTCAGCATACCAAGTGAGGGCATACAATCCAGAATAATCGCATCATATTCCTCACGCATGGTATTCAGATACTGCCGCAGGATCGTCTCCCGGCTCATGGTATTGACCAGAGTAACCTCCATGCCGGACAATTCTATGTTCGCCGGGAGCAGGTCAACACCCTCCTCATGGTGGAGAATCCCGCTTCCGGGTGGAAGCGGCTCGTCCATGATTATCCCGCTCAGAATAGTCGAGAGCGTGGTTTCCATCTGGTCGGGCTGCTGGTATCCCAGGCTGGCAGTCATTGACCCTTGACTGTCTACGTCCACCAGAAGGACACGCCTGCCCTCACGGGCAAGGCCGATCCCGATACTGATGGAACTCACTGTTTTTGCGCAGCCTCCTTTTTGATTACATAAGCAATAGATTGTCGCACCCATACTCACACCGCCTCTCTCACCCGGACAGTCAAACCATCCATCCGTATGTCTTTATGTCCCACCAGATAGTAGTCCCTGCCGTCATGCTCCACGCTCGTCCACACCCAATAGGGCACTTCCCGGTAATCATCTTTTATCAGTACCTCAATACCGCTTCCACTGGTATAATAATGCCCGCTCTTTGTCTCATATCTTCCGCTTCCGTTCTTGTGCAGACGGCTCGTTTCCTTAACCGGACGTGAGAGGTATGCAATCCTCCGCTCCACATCCGAAAGTTTCCCCATGACCTCCCGGAGTTCTGACTGGAGGAAAAGCTGCTGCCCGTCCTCATAGTTGATATGTAATCCACTCAGATCATCATAATCTTCATAAGTGGAAAGTTTTAATATGCCCCTGATGCTCAAATTCAGGTTTTGGGCTTCCTTCAATAATAGGTTTAAATCTGCCATAAATTTTCTCCTTCTCATAGGCGTTTATCTCTGTTAAAATAAATAGGACTAAACCAGCTATGCAGATACGGCGCTTGTCCGATGCAAAAGCTGATTTAGTCCTACCTAAACTTCAAATATTAAGTTATCACTCCTTTTTAGGGACACGTTTTACAACACCAAACGGCTTGGTGGTATATTAGTGTCAAGTTGCTTGATTTTCAGTTTTCTGGTTAAAAACAGGCCCGTCTTAATCCAATTTTGCTCATTTTCGACATGTCGAAAATTTTTTCAAAGCAAATTTTTCATAGGACTAAATCAGCGGAAACCCTTGATTTTACTGGCTCCTTGCTAACTTGACACTATATTACCATACGCCCCCACCTGCACATTCGGATACACGTCAAACCCAGGAAGCGCCCTCGCCCCTCTTCTCAAATACGCCTTCACCTTCTCCCCATACAAATACGCATCATTCCCCTTCACAATCCCCCACTCCATCATAAGCGCCGCCCCACCCGTCACAAAAGGCGTCGCAAAAGAAGTCCCCGTAAACTGTGCATATCCTCCCCCAACCGCCGCTGTAGTCACATCCACCCCCGGCGCCACAATATCCGGTTTCACCAGATTCGTCTCTCTCGTATACCCTCTCCCCGAAAAATCCGCATAAGCAAACGTCAAACCATTGTAAGCCCCCACCGTAATCACCCTGCCTGCCGTAGATGGAATGGTAAGCGTGGTCTGCTCCGTCGGAAACAAAAAGCCCGTTCCCCGATTCAAAACATTTTCACTGGGAAGCCATAATTCATATGCCCCAGACACTATCTTTCGGGGCTTTAGAATCAGCCGCCATACTCCGCTCGCCACATACGTCTCCCTGGGAAGCATATCAATAAAAATCTCCTGTGCCGTACTGTAAGGACTTGGTTCTCCATAATATAACAGAATCTCTGTCTGTCCCACCGTAAACCTTTGGGGCCCCAATATTTCCTGAATCGGCCCAACCGTAACTCCTGCAGGAGTCATCAGAGAAATATCCACAACATCCGTATACTCTTTCCAAATCTGTATACTAAACGCCGGCTGGTTACTCTGTACCGCCAGTTGTATGATCTCCTCCCTCCCCTCCCGCATTATTCCGGATGTATGTCCCGCGCTGGCCGCCTCGTTGCCAGAGCCGATACAGATACAATTCTTCCAGATATTTGACATATCGTCTATAAAACGCTCCAGCAGCGAAGTCCCGTCATGTGAGCCGTATGTGTTTCCAAAACTTAAATTTATAGCCACAGGCATCCGAAACTCCAATGCTTTTCTTATCACATAATCAATTCCCTGCATCAGCTCTGTGGTACGCGGAAATCCCTCCTGTCTTGGATTTCCAAGTTTTACCACCAACAGCTCGCTTCTTGGGGCAACTCCTGCATAAAGTCCATTGCTGTTTCTCCCGTTTCCCGCGGCAACTCCCGCAACCGCTGTCCCATGTCCAGACCTATCCTCACTGGGAACAATTTCCCTCCTGTCCTGAAGCGTCGTTCCCTCAAGGGCCTGGTTAATCTGCTCTGACGTATACTCTGCCCCAATCTCATATCCTTTCGGCGGAATCCTTCCCTCCCCAGGCGCAAGGGATTGGTCCCACAGTGCACGAATCCTTGTCGTCCCGTCCTCATTCCTAAAGTCTGCATTTTCATACTCAATTCCAGAATCAATAATCGCAATCAGCACACCCTGTCCATACAACGACAAACGGGCATCTTGTACCGCATTGATACAGGATACCCGTCTGCCGTTTGCAACCTGGAAAAATAATCTCTTTGGCTTTTCAATATATTCGATTTCCGGAATCTGCGTCAATGTCTCAATCTCCGACTCTCTAATTGTAATAATGGCATACTCGTTTTGAAGCTCAACCACTCTGGATGCCAAAGCTCTCACTCCCTCAAGGCTTCCTGAATATTTCACAATCAGCTCCCACTCCTTATCTTCCGAGTCATACCCCACATCCAACTCCAACGATTTCTGTCGTTCCTCCGGCGTCGCATCCAACGCTAAGTTCAGTAAATTTTCGATTTTCTGACTCGCCATACAATCCCTTCTTTACCCAAAATATTCTCTGTTATTTTTTGCGGCAAATGTATATCCAACCACACACTGTAATATATTCTGACAAAATATGTCCTATTCCCCCTCCCCAAAGAGTACACCGCAATGCTTACTCTTCAAGTGGTATTGGTGTTAAAATATATTTAATACAAAATTTTAGTCCGATATTTTTTTTATTTTTAAAATGAACCAAATATAAAGTCATGGCGAATATAGAGTGAACGGGCAGGGGAGGTGAAACAGTGAATGCACGAGAAATCGAAAGATGTATTGATGAGTTCGGTTCAGATATATATAGATTCTGCCTAAAACTCTGCGCGGACAAAACAGATGCCGAAGATTTATATCAACAGACTTTCCTAAAAGCATTAGAAACAGAATGGGTGCTTGACTGGGAGAAAAATCCAAAAGCATTGTTTTTCTCTTTAGCACATAATCTTTGGAAAAGTGACAGAAGAAAACAGGCCCGCCGGAATATGATTGCCCCTTGTGACAATCTCGATGACGAAACGGAAGCTCTACTGCATTCAAAAGAAAATATTGAGGAAAACTATTATCAAAAGGAACTGATTACAGAAGTCCGTCAAATCATTCAAACTCTTCCGGAAAAGTTTCAAGTACCTCTCATATTATTTTATCTTTCCGATTGCTCCATAGAACAGATATCGGCCATCATAAAAAAGCCCCCTGGTACTGTGAAAAGTCGGTTGTTCAAGGGCAGAAGCCTAATTAAAAAAAGATTGGAGGACTCTGGTTATGAGAGAACATCGCTCTGACACAGAAATAGAAGATATCATCCGAGCTTCTATGAAAATGACTGATATACCATCACCGGAACTGAATAATAAACTTAAAGCGGTTCTATATCAACAAGAAGCCGTCATACGAAAACAGACTGCCACACACACCTTGTCACTTTGGTATTTGCCTATGCTTTTAAATTTGGTAACTTTTTCTTTACTGGCTGTTTTTGCACTTACAATAATCGAGAATGTTTACTTATCTTACTTTGCCGCCGGTATCTGCCTTTATCTTTGTGTGGCGGGCATCTTGATTACCATAGTCGGTGTAAAAAGAACAAACCTAAAAGAAGACATTACAATCCGTATTGAGAAAAGGGGTATATTGACATGAATAATATAAAAAATAAAAAAATCCTGCTTTATATCGGTATTCTTATTATCTTACTGTTAATTTTTTTGCGGTTTGGTCTGTATTTTCTAAAAAGCGACGGCTTTAGCGGACTCTCTATGCTGCTCCCCGCCTTGCTTCTTTTCTTTAACATTTTTACAGTATGTACCTGTGCTTTTTTTGCGGCATGGGTATATCAGGATTGCAAAAAGCGAGGGGATGACGCGTTACTATGGGCGTTTATAGTTTTTATTGCTACGCCCTTTATCGGATTACTGCTTTATTTTCTGCGCCGTTCAGAAACAAAAGAAACCTGTCCCACTTGCGGACATAAAATTTCATTAAAGGCAAACTACTGCGAGGAATGCGGAACGCCTGTCAAAAAGGAGGATCATAACGTAATGGTAAAGCAAGAAACACATCACTTAAAATTTATTGTTGCCGGAATTATAAGCATGGCGCTCATGCTGATATGCTTGATGGGCTTTATGGTCTATGCGTCCACCGGAAATGGTGTAAATACAAATATAACTTCTAATAAACGGGTTTGGAACACAGGTGTAATCAACATGAATTATAACACCTACATTGATGACATTTGGAAACTGGATTTTAAAAACGCCACCGCTGGATTTGTGAAAGAACAAACTATGACAATTACGGACGCCGACACGCAGCTGCTCCATGCTGATATTTCCTGCGGCACAGTACCGGATGAAGCAACACTTGTTTTGTGGTTGGTACAGGCAGATGTAACAAAGTTTGTCGATGTTACCAATCTCTCTGACCCGCTTAAATATCCTTTGGATGAATTTGAAAATGGAAAAATCTATGTCAGATTGCAAATCAATGGTGTGGAAAATACTGTTTCAGAAATCTATATTAAGTAACAGGAATTAATAGATGCCCAGTCTGCCCATAAAAATCGGGCTTTGTTTCCGGCTTTCCAGCCAAAACAAAGCCCTGTTTTTATTTCTTAATAAAATCAAACCCAAGATATGGCGCAATCTCCACTGGTATAAAATACCCCCGCTCATACCGGCAGACCGGACACATTGGCGGAACCAATTTCCCTGACTGTATATGTCCGCAATTCATACACATCCATTGTCCGTTGCCCTCACATTCAAAATACTTATTCTGCTCAAGCAGCTCAGCCAGTTTCCGAAATCGTCTGCCATGAACTGCCTCTACCTCCGCAATCTGGAAGAATGCAGATGCAGCTTCCAGAAATCCTTCTTCCTTCGCCACATTTCCAAAAGCCTGATAGACGTCGTCCGCCTCCTCCATCTCATTATGCTCTGCTTTTTTCAGTAATTTCACAACATCATCAAAATGGTCCACCGGATATCCGCCCGAAATCTCAATGGTCGTTCCCGACAGGTTCTTAAGCAGACCATAGTATCGCTCTGCATGGGCTCTCTCCTGATCCGCTGTAAACAAAAACACCTGCTGGATGGAATAAAGCCCCTGCTTCTTCGCCGCGTCTGCCGCAATCGTATACCGGTTTCTTGCCTGGCTTTCTCCTGCAAATGCTCTCATTAGATTCTCTCTCGTCCTACTCGCCTGAAATTCAACCGCCATGTCACATTCTCCTTTTCATTCCAAAACTCAAAATTCTTTGATTATCTTTAGTATGCGACATAAGAGCCAAATTATACACAATTTCATCCCAAGGTGCACGCCTTGTCAGACGAAGTCCACCCGCCGACAATATCAATTAAACCCAATAATTCTCCTTGCTACGCTGTACACAAGAGACGAAATTTTCCGACCTGATTTCCCCGGTATATTCATGGTCTGCCCCAAAATTCCATATCGTATCTTAAAATATATCTTAAAATCCTTCATTTTGAGATACTTCCACAATTCCCTCTTCTTATCAATATTTTCTTTCTTTTTTGAACGAATCAGAATAATTGAGGACACCGTCATCATAATCGCCAGGTAATTAACCATATACTGTTTAAGCTTCCTGCTTGAAATCTTCCTCAAGTCGTACATATCTATCATCGTCTTTGTGACATATATCTGCTGATCCGCCCTTGCAATCATATTTTTCTCATTCACAGACTGATCATCCCTGCCGATAAAATATCGATAGAAATCCACATCCAGATAATAAATCTTACGGACATGGGGAAGGGGATAATATACATAAATATTATCCACATAAAAGGTATGCTTTGGCAGCTTCATCTGAATCAGCTTAAGTAAATCTGTACGGTAGATGACAGAATGCATCAAAATATACTGATCCAAACGAAAGTGCCCGATATCATCCCACCGGAAAATCTCATCCTGGGGCAAGGCATTGCGATAGTGAACACATTTCTTATGGGTTACACCCACCTTCTCATATACAAAATTGGAAACCAGCATATCAATCTGTTCACCATCATCCTCAAGATTCCGAAACAGGGTCAATATCTGGTGCAGAGCCTCCTCGTCCACCCAGTCATCACTGTCCACAACTTTAAAATATTTCCCTCTGGCGGCGCTAAGTCCCTCGTTTACCGCATCTCCATGACCACCGTTTTCTTTATCAATCACCCGAACAATACCGGAATATTGTCTCTTGTATTCGTGAGCAATCTCTGACGTCCGGTCTGTAGAACCGTCATTTACAATGAGAATCTCAACCTCGTCTCCCCCCGGCAGAATACTCTCGATTGCCCGCGCCATGTAATCCTGTGAATTGTAACATGGAATCGCAAATGAAATATACTTCATTTTCTTCTTTCCTCCTGGCTATTCATACACACTTCGGAATTTTTTTCAATTTCCGAAACATATTTCCTAGTATAAATCATTTTCTTTCTTTTTCCAACCTATTCCTGGTAAATTCTTCCTTCGCTGGTAACAGTTCAGCCTGCAACAGTTACCTTCTCTGTATCATATATCTACTGTTCATAATTTGTTCATTCATCTTTCAAAAAACCTTCATTTCTTCAACACGGTTTCTTCACAGGTGTGGCTTATACTAAATTTATCGAAGCAATTCGAGACAAGACAAAGACCATTTACTGATAGTTATTAAACTATTTTTGATAAAACTTTTTCATAATACATGCCGGGGGATTGAATCATTGATCACCCGGCATCCTCCCTTTTATAGGCTTATTCTCAAAATTTCAAATCTATTTTTCCATCCAGCATATAGACTCCATCCACAGACGAATCCTCCAACATTTCCAGAAGCTCCTGCTTTGCGGCATATACCACGACCCCATAGCTTTTCACGCCATGTTCCCTTATATAATCCAACGCTTCCACATACTCATATGTGTTGATAAAATTCTTTCCTCCTGGCGCGCATCCGTCAAATATTTTTAAAAAATCCTCATCTTCCATCAGGAACCTGATCATAGATTCCACATGCTTCTCATAAACCTCTGCCATTGTAACTTTCTCCCTAACGGCAGCATCTATTGGACTTCTTTCGTCCCCCTTGCTCCCTTCCGAAATATCCAGATACGGATATTTTTCTAAATCATAGCCATAGGTCAAGTCATATCCTCTCTTTTCAGGGGAAAATCCCCAATACCGATACCCCTTTACATCCACAGGACAATAGAGATAATAGGTTTCGTGCTTCCCCATAAACTCTGCCAGCTCATCCATATTCTTCAGCTTATCGAAGGATATGGACGCCCGTATCTTCATCAGCTCCGGCGCCTCCTCAAGCTTTTTCCTCGCTGTATCTTTATCCATGCATAAGCTTGGTCCTTCACTCCTGTATGTGAACGCATTAGCCGGAAAATCCGAACTGTTCCAGCTAAGGTCATTCTGGTACAAATGGTTTCTCACAAGCTCTAAAATATGGGAAGTATTTTCCCCATCTATCTGCGTTTGCACATCAATGGTATAACGCCCGTAGCCCTCCGGCCACAAACACAACTCTGCAAATCCCTTATCTCCGCAGAATAACTCCATATATACAGACATCGCCGCGGCAAATGGATTCGTAACAATGACAGAATCATTTTCCTTAACTATAATCTCCTTTGACTGATTGGGATTATAGTAAATCCAATTCAACAACGGAGACAAGCCCATAAGAAGCAGCGGAACAATACAGATTGCCGCCGCGGCTGCCCCAATCATATAGTTTCTGAATTTTCTGCCTATTGCTTTGGAAATCTTTTCTGAATTCTCTCTGTTTTTCCTTCCGCCTTCATCCTCCTTCTCATATAATTCCTCATCCAATGTATGATTCACGTAGTCGATTAAAACCTGGAATTTCTCAATATCTTCTTCAATTTCCCTGAATTCTTCAACTTTCAGTTCACCGCTTAAATATTTCTCAAACTTATCCCCATATTTTTCACTTCCCTCGAACTGCCTTTCATCCTTCATTTTCATTCCCTCATCATCTCCTCTCCTTCCAAAAGCTTCTTCAAATTTTTCTTTGCCCGATACAGGATTACCCGCGTATTTCCATAGGATAGGTTCAGAATGCTTCCAATCTCCTCCTGTGAGATTCCCGCAAAATAATACAGAACAACCGCTTCCCGCTCAATATCTTTCAACTTCTGTATCGCCTGATACAAGTTTTGATTCCTCTCCTTTTGAATCATCATTTCAAGAATCCCCTCCCCTGTAACCGTTTCCATCTTGCGTCTTTCAATTTCTTTCTCTAACCGCTTCTCTCTGCGCCATGTATCGAGATATAGATTCCTCGCAACTGTCAAAAGCCACGGCAGCAACTCTGACCGGGCAATCTCCAGGGAACATAACGCCCGAAGAAACGTCTCCTGCATCAAGTCCTCCGCAAGGTCATGGTTGTGACAAAGGGTATACAAATAAAGATAGACTGCCTTCGTATGTATGCGGTATAACTGTTCCAGAATATCTTTTTCCACTTCGTCACCCCCCTTTCATAATTAACGAATATCTCGTCTAAATGTTACATTATTCTCAATAGAAAACCTACCGCTTGCAAACACTTTGGCAAACGGTAGGTTCTCTAATTTTCAAAATACTCAAACTGTATCTCTACATTTTCTCCATATGCTGTCCTAATTCTTTAAAAAATCGCTGAATCCCTTCAATTCTTTTTTCTTTTCCTTCGATAGACTGTTGAACTCAACATTCTCAACCGCCCCCTCCAACGCGTAGAGATGCACCAGGCAAACTTGGGGATACATTCCTTTCAGCTTCAAAAATGCCTGTTGAGAACCCGCTTCGAGTAGTTTCTCAGCCGACTCAATTCCAACTGCCTCTAGCTTCCTCGCCATCTCTTTCCCAATATTCATCATAGATGTTAATTCCGCCATATCCATTTACCCTCCTCTTTGCCGCTGAACATATTATACACCACTTACACAAAAAGAGGCAAGTCCATAACTGCCCTACATACATGTTTTCAAATATATACCGTCAGTTTTTTATGGCAAAAAACAGAGGGAAATCCACTCTTGAATTTCCCTCTAATCTAACAAAATTTACATCTTCGTAAATACAGTATGCTGACGCCTGTATGCGTCGTTATCCTTCTGGCTCAATTCTCTTTCCACCTGAGCAAGCTCGCTTTCCAAGCTTTGGCGCCTCGTTTCGTCTTGTTCCGTCCTAAGCTGACCTTCCAGTTCTTTTTTTCGTTTCTTTAACTTCTCAATCTCACGGTCAACCTTATCTGTGCTGGCTTTGCACATCTGTGGCTTCTTTCCCTCTGCCTGCTTTAAAGCCTTATCTGATCCCTTACTTTTTTCCGGAGTTTTATCCGTTTCCAGAGTTCTGTCATCCCCCGGAACATATTCGTCCCTCGCACGCCGCATCGGAGTATTCTTCGTTTCCTTCACAGAACCGTCCTCCTTCTCGGCAGCCTTCTTTTCCAGTCTTTCTCTCCTTGCCTGATAAGGATCTGTCTGCCTTGCGCTCAATCTCGAAATTGGTCCCATAATCTCCCTCCTGACCCTTCGTACCAATATCCTGCCTCGCCCAGAAAAGTTAAATGTCCACGGCTTAACTGCTTCTCAACGTGTCAGGATATTTGGTACATTATTTCAACTCATCTGCCTACAATCCCATTTTAACCCCTTCCCACAGGATTTCAATGGATTGGGCTTGAGCTGTTATTTTGATGTATTGAAATGCATTCCTGACAGATTCAGCAGTACATTCAGCCGAAACCACTGACCGTCGCTCTCCGTCAGCATTGCGCCGTGATATTTCTCCGCAACTGCCCTTATATTTGAAAGACCAGTTCCTATTGCTGCCGTCGTTCCTATAACGCAGGTATTATCAAATTCCAACATGTAATAATCTCCCTGACGTTCTCCTCTCACAGTGATTCTTTTTTCTATATCCGAAGTGGCAATACACGCCTCAAGGGCATTATCCAGTGCATTTGCAAATATCACACATAAATCAAAATCATCAATTCCGCAGGTCTTTGGCAGTATAACTGAAACCGCAGTCTGAATCCCCTTTACCTCCGCCAATTCCATCTTCTCCCCCAACAGCACATCTACCACCGGATTGCCGGTCTGATACGGAAATGACAGGGCGGCTGTTTTGTTTTCCAGTTTTTCCAGATAATCCTTCGCTCTCTCAATCTGGCCTGTATTCATCAGGCTGTGCAATACTGATAAATGATTCTTGATATCATGACGAAACGCCCGTGTTTTCCCATACCGCATCTGCGCCTGTGCAATATAGGTTTTCTGAGCCTGCGCCGCCTGAGACAAAGAAGCAAGCTCAAGCCTGGTCTTAAGCTCTGAACACGCCCTTCCATATGCATACAGGGTACAGCACAGGGCGCATAGCCCCAAAACCTGCAGCAACAGCAATAACAGATGTTTTCCTGTCTCTCGCGAAACCACATGCGTATATGCATTTTCCATGATATAAAGCTCAGCCGCACAGGAGAACAGACTGGATAACAACAAAATCCAGATATAAGAGCCTTCTTCTTTCAGAGATAAAAATTTGAGAATAAACGCATAACAGCAGGCGCTTAAGATAAACGTAATCATGGTTGCCAGGATGATAAACAAATATAACCGTGTTCCCCTGATAGAAGGCAGCAGCAGTATGAGCTCCACAGAATTCATGATTCCAAAAGAAAGCTGTGTGACATAAACAGCAAGAAAGGATGCTACCCAGGATACTGACCGCGGATTCCCCAACGTCCAGCGGCTTATCACATATAATGCCAAGATTTCTTCGCAGATAGGGACGAAATCAAGAAAATTCAGTATACCGGAAATCTTCTGAATCAAGCAGAGCATAAAAAAGTACAGAGCAAGCTGCCAAAGCTTCCATTTTTTTCCGGTAATACGGGCGGCAAAAACAATATGCACAATACTTAATCCGGCAAGAGTAACGACAACGAGAAGAAAACCGAACCAATCCATATTTGACCTCCATAACCAGTGTATTATTTATGCTTTTCAACCGTCCCTTCTCTCCTTCATATGCCGAAGAAGCGCCTGAGTCAACTCCCTCTCCCGCAGTCTGGACACGGGGATTTTCTCTCCATGGCGCAGTTCCACCTGCCCCTCCCCGCATCCCTGAACATAATCGAGATTGACCAGATAACTCCTGTGACACTGAAAAAAACGCCCGTCCACATGGCATTTCAGCTTCTCCATTCTGTCATAATAATCGATGACTTCTCCGTTTTTTTGATGAATATAGATTTTCCGTCCCTGAACCTCGCAGTACACACACTCGGACAACAGAACTACCTGGGTCTGTCCTCCCCGCTGTACTAAAAGCTTTTCTCCTGGCTGTTGTCTGATATAACGAAACACCCTGTCAAGCGTCCGTCTGAAATGCCCGGCATCCAACGGTTTGAGCAGATAGTCGCAGGCTTCCACCTCAAACGCCTCAAAAACGTACTCTTTTAGTACGGTCACAAAAACCAAATGACTGCGCTTCCCCCGCCGTCTAAGCCTTCTTGCCGTCTCCATTCCATCCGGCTTTTCCATCTGGATATCCAGAAAAATCAAGTCAAATTCGCATCCGCTTTCAAGGAGTTGATTCCCGTTTTCAAAGCTGCTGATGCGATAATCCATGTCCTGTTTTTTTGCCATATAGCTCGAAACATGGGCGAAAAGCTCTTTTCGCATGACCGGCTCGTCATCGCAGACTGCAATCTCTAACATCGTAACCACCACACTATTTATTAACTGGAATTATTCTTTCAGAATATCAGAAATAAGCCTCTATGCCAATCACTTTGTCATAAAATGAGTGAATCCTGTCATGGATTGTTATATTTCATTCTTCCCATAAAAGACTCTCTATAGTGCTAAGTTTAAACGCTGATTACATTGTATCCAGAATCAGTTTTGAAGAAATTGGCGGGACTATTTTTGAGGACGAAGCTAAGTTCTGCCTCGGATTTGACGAACTTTTTGGAAAAAGTCTCCGTTTCACATCGGCAACACCCGATGACATTCTCAAGTGGACCAGCTATTCTAAAGATACAGTCAACTTCTTACGGCTGTCTGAAAAAATCACGGATTTCTGTATGAATCGTAAAGTCAGGCTGTTAATCGACGAGGTTGACCAGGCTTCGGATAATCAGGTATTTCTGCATTTTCTTGGCATGCTTCGTGAAAAATACCTGGCAAGAAAGGCAAAAGAGGACTTCACTTTTTTTAGCGTAATCCTTGCCGGAGTTTATGATGTCAAGAAAGGGAAAACAGATTTTTGACGTTATTATTTAAAATATGAGAACAGGGCTGTCTATTTCGCGACAGCCCCTTCCTTTACACACTACCCAACTATAAAGCCAACTCTTTCGCAATCTCCTGCTGATAAGCCGGAATTCCCTTCTGCATGCCAAGAGCCTCATTAATATCGAAGTCCACATACTGACCATGCTTATATCCTACAACACGGTTCGTCTTTCCTTCGATTAGAAGATTGACTGCCATTGCACCCATAATTGACGCATAGACTCTGTCCTTACAGGTGGGGCTTCCTCCCCGCTGCATGTGTCCGATAATCGTTGCACGAGTCTCCATTCCGGTGGCTTCCTCAATTCTCTCCGCCATCTCAATGGAGCCGCCGATACCTTCTGCATTGATAATGATGTAATTCTTCTTTCCGCGCTTCCTACACTCCTGAATATCAGCTACAATCGCGCTCTCGTCGTAACCATGCTCCTCTGGCAGTAAAATACGCTCCGCACCATTGGCAATTCCGCACCACAGAGCCAGATAACCTGCATCTCTGCCCATTACTTCGATGATGGAGCATCTCTCATGGGAAGTGGAAGTGTCACGCACTTTATCAATGGCCTCCATCGCCGTATTCACAGCAGTATCGAACCCGATTGTATACTCGGTGCATGCAATATCAAGGTCAATGGTTCCTGGAACTCCAATCGTATTGATTCCAAGGTTGGCCAACGCCTGGGCACCGGCGAAAGAACCGTCACCGCCAATTACCACAAGCCCGTCAACGCCGTACTTCTTCAAGATTGCGGCAGCCTTCTGCTGTCCTTCCTCCGTACGCATTTCTTCACACCGCGCCGTCTGAAGGATTGTACCTCCGCGCTGAATCGTGTCTGAGACATCTCTCGCAGACAAGTCAATAATCTCCTCGTCCAACAACCCCTGATAACCTTTTCTGATTCCTCTGACTCTCAGGCCCTTGCCAAGTCCCGTACGAACAACGGCACGGATTGCCGCGTTCATTCCTGGCGCATCGCCTCCACTGGTTAATACTCCGATTGTACGAATTACTTTTGCCATAAATCATTCCTCCATGTGTAGTCATTTCATGTTGAGTATTCATGACCCCAGCGCAAAATGACCGTTCCACTGGAATCATTTTCTATCTGTCTCTCTCGCCCCTCATTGTACATTATTTAACAAAGGTTTTCAATGGGTTTTTCTATTACTTTTACACAAGATTCTCCAAGATAATTCGTCAATTTGTTCAGCAGAAGTTTATCCGCATTAACACTTTTGTTCGCCGCCAGACGCTTGACCGCTTTCTCCTTCTTACAGAAGATTACCACTATATCCTGCCCGTCTGAATCCTTAAGCATGTCAAACAGCTCTGCCTCCCCATTGAGGTATGTTTCTTTATCAGCATACTGAAGCCACAGCTCGCGCTTTGTCTGCTCAAAGGGAATCACCTTCTCACAGATTAGCTTACTGGCCGCCTCGTCCTCCTCGGATACCCTTCCCCGAATAAATACTTTTGCATCTTCATTTAGATATTGCTGATTCTTCTCATAGTCCCGCGGAAATACCACCACCTCCACGGCCCCCGCCAAATCCTCCAGTGTAACGAAGGCCATGATCTTATTCTGCTTGGTATACTTGATGGTCTTTGAAGTGATCATGCCGCCGATAACCTCCCGCATCCCCTCGTGAACCTTCGTCCGCCCCGTATCCTCGTCAAGCTGAAAATCCAGCGTGGTTTTGGAAATGTTTTTCCGCCATTTCTCCTCATATTCCTCCATGGGATGGCCGCTTAAATAGAAGCCGAGAACCTCTTTCTCAAAAGCAAATTTCGTCTCCTTCTCATACTCTCCCACATCTGGCAGCGGCACATCAAACTCCGCCTTCTGCTCCTCTCCCACCAAGTCAAACAAAGACAACTGCCCACTCATGGAATATTTCCGTTCCTGGTTCACCTGGTCCATAATCTGCACATAAGTCACCATGTACTGCTTTCTCGTTCCTCCCAGGCTGTCGAAGGTCCCTGATTTGATGAAGTTCTCTATCGTCCGCTTATTAATATCCTTGCCCGCCATGCGCTCTATAAAATCCTTCAGACTGCGGAAATTCCCCCTTGCCTCCCTTTCTTCTATAACCGCAGCAATCACGGGACGCCCGATACTTTTAATCGCAGTAAGCGCATACCGGATATTTCCGTTATCCACAGAGAAATTCCCCTCGCCCTTATTAATGTCAGGCGACAGGATATCTATTCCCATCTGGCGGCAGGTATAGATATACTCCGCCACTTTGCTGGGAGCATCAATCACAGAGGTCATAAGGGCTGCCATGAACTCTACGGGATAATAGTATTTAAGCCACGCTGTCTGGTATGCCACCACAGCATAAGCTGCGGCGTGGGATTTATTAAATGCATATTTGGCAAAATCAATCATCTCATCATAAATCTTATTGGCAGTCTTCTCGTCAATGCCATTGGCGATACAGCCTGGAACGCCCTCCTCCTCATTTCCATATACAAAGCTCTGCCTCTCTTTTTGCATGACATCGCCCTTCTTCTTGGACATAGCGCGGCGCAAAAGGTCGCTTCGTCCCAGAGTGTAGCCTGCCAGGTCGCGCACAATCTGCATAACCTGCTCCTGATAAACGATACAGCCATAGGTAGGAGCAAGGATTGACTCTAACTGTGGACAGTCGTAGGTAATCGTCTCCGGATGGTCTTTTCCCCTGATGTATTGCGGAATAAAATCCATCGGCCCCGGCCGGTACAGGGAAATGCCTGCAATCACATCCTCCAGAGTCTGAGGCTTTAACTCCTTCATGAAGCTTTTCATCCCGCCGCTTTCCAACTGAAAGATCCCGTCTGTCCGCCCTGTTCCTATAGAGCTAAGCACCTTCTTGTCGTCATAGTCGATTTTCTCCATGTCAATGTCCGCTTCGCTGCTCTCTCCGGCAAGCCTGGCTGCATCTTGAATTACAGTCAGGGTGCGAAGCCCCAGGAAATCCATTTTCAACAATCCTAATTCTTCCAGCGTCGTCATAGTAAACTGCGTCGTAATGGAGCCGTCTGACCCCAGTGACAGCGGTACGTACTCATCAATGGACTTCTGGCTGATTACTACTCCCGCCGCATGCATGGAAGTGTGCCGCGGAAGCCCTTCCAGCCTTTTGGACATGTCAATCAGCTCATGAACCTGTTCGTCCTCCCGATACATCTTCTGAAGCTCCGGATTCATTTCAAGGGCTCGTTCCAGCGTAATATTGACCCCCGGCTCACGGGGTATCATTTTCGCGATTCCGTCCACAAAGGCATAAGGAAGGTCCATGACCCTGCCTACATCCCGCACCACGCCCTTTGCCGCCATAGTACCAAAGGTAACAATCTGTACCACTCGGTCTGTACCGTATTTTTCCACCACATAGTCAATGACCTCCTGGCGCCGCTCGAAACAGAAATCCACGTCAATATCCGGCATGGACACTCGTTCCGGATTCAGGAAACGCTCAAACAGAAGCTGATATCGAATAGGGTCGATACTGGTGATTTCAAGACAGTAGGCCACAATACTGCCGGCGGCAGAACCGCGCCCTGGTCCCACCATAATATGGTGGTCTTTCGCATATTTAATAAAGTCCCACACAATCAGAAAATAATCCACGTACCCCATAGACTTGATTACTGACAACTCATACTCCAGACGCTTTGTCAGCTCGTCACCGCCCTCTGGATAACGTTTCCTAAGTCCCTCCTGACACAGATGGTTTAAGTACTCCCAGGAAGTGAAGCCATCAGGCACGTCGTATTTGGGCAGCTTCGTGACACCAAACTCAATCTCTACATTACAACGGTCGGCAATCTTCTGAGTGTTCTCAAGGGCTTCCACAGCATAAGGGAATAGAGAGCGCATCTCGTCCTCTGACTTAATATAATACTGACCTCCCTCATAGCGCATCCTGTTCTCATCCGCGATCTTCTTCCCTGTCTGGATACACAGCAGCATATCATGAGGCTTCTCATCCTCTGCATAGGTATAGTGGACGTCATTGGTTGCCACCAGCTCAATCCCCGTCTCCTTCGCCATCCGAAGCAAAGACTGGTTCACCAGCTTTTGCTCCTTAAGCCCATGGTCCTGGAGCTCCAGGAAGAAATTCCCCTTTCCAAAAATCTCCTGATACCGAAAAGCCGCCTTCTTACCTTCTTCATACATGCCCCGCAGAATATTTTTCTGAACCTCCCCTGCAAGACAGGCGCTCAGAGCAATGATTCCCTCATGAAATTCCTTTAGCACCTCCATGTCCACACGGGGTTTGTAGTAATACCCCTCCGTGAAGCCGCGGGAAACAATTTTCATTAGATTATGATAGCCCTGGTCGTTTTCCGCAAGCAAAACAAGATGGTAATACCGGTCGTCGCCGTTTCCCACCACCTCCTTGTCAAAACGCGAGCCTGGCGCCACATAGACCTCACAGCCAAGGATTGGCTTAATCCCCACTGCCCTTGCCGCTCGATAGAAGTCGATTACCCCGAACATTACGCCGTGGTCTGTAATCGCCACACTGTCCATCCCAAGCTCCCTGACACGGGATACACATTCCTTTATTTTATTTGAACCGTCCAGCAGGCTGTACTCTGTGTGGACGTGAAGATGTGCAAAACTCATATTTTCTCCTTAATCCAATATCCAATTATGGGTTAGTTATTTAAAAAAAGGCATTCCCCTTTATCCTGGGAACACCTCTCCTTGCATCTGCCTGCTAGTCGCCATCCACCATGAACTTTACCAGCTTGTCTATATCTTCCTTCTCATATGCAATAATCTCTAATTCCGGAATCTCTCCGTTAGAGAAAATATTCGCCATAGATACATACTGAGACAGCTTTGACTTAAGATTCAGCCTGTCTCCCTCTCCTGTCACTAATTCTACTTTTCCTGAGCAATCGTCAATCACCGAAAAAAACTTGTCAATGTTCGTAATATTCTGCACTTTCATGACTAAAAAAGCTCCTTTCTTTTTCCTTATCTTTCCTTCATTATCTCCCCTATTATACCCTATCTTTTACGAATTTCAATAGATTTTTCACAAATTTCTATCCTTCCCTCCTTCAGAAGACGCCCCACAGCCCGCTTAAATGCGTTCTTGCTCATACCAAACTCCTTCTTAATCCGTTCCGGCTCCACCTTATCTGTAAACGGCAGCCGTCCACCGTATTCCTCCATCCGTTTCATAACTGTCTGCGCATCCTTATCCATCTGGAGAAATGCCTTCTCCCGCACGGCAAGGTCCATCTTGCCATCCTCCTTGACTCTCGTAACCCTGGCATGAATCCGGTCGCCCACCTTAAGGCTCCCGAAGGCCTCCCGTTTTGGAATCAACGCGGAATAGCAGTCGTCCACGGCAACGAACACTCCAAAATTATCGCTGGTATCGTATATAATTCCCTCTACCTGATCATCCTTCTGATAGGGCGGATCCTGGCGCAGCCGCTCATACACCTTCATCGTCCCGCAAAGCCTGCCGGACTTGTCCACATAGAGGGCAGTCAGAACCTCGTCACCCTTCTTTACCTTCGCTGTCTGTTCCCGAAACGGAAGCAGCAAGTCCTTCTCCAGCCCCCAGTCCAGAAACGCACCGATTCGTCCCACATCCACGACCTTAAGGGCGGCCAGCTCTCCAAGGGTAAGCTTCGGCTCATTGGTGGTGGCAATCAGCCGGTCCGACGAATCTTTATACAGGAATACCTCCACAAGATCCCCTGCTTCCAGTCCCCTTGGCACCTGCTTCTTTGGGAGAAGCACCTTTTCCTGGCTATTGCCCAGATAAACGCCGAACTCCACTTCCTTAACAATCATTAACCTTACTTTCTTTCCCAAATTCTCTGATAATGACATCTTCATTTTTCCTCTCTCTTGTATGAAATATAGCCAAAACTAAGTCCGGCTATCAATATAACTCCACCACAGCGTAAGCCTTTCCCGCTTTGTCGCAGAGCTCTACCACAGCCCTGTCTCCTTCATATGCCGTCTTCGGGTAAATGGTATCGCCGTACACAGCGGACTTTTTATACTCCACCCGCATCTTCTTTACTTCCATAGGCTCCTTTAGCCCCTCTAAAGCCATCTGTACATACTGACAGTTGTTCACATGCTCATTGGTATCAATGTGGTACTTGCGCACTGGAAACGGCTCTCCTTCCTGAAATCGCTCTGGAAGTTCAATCTTCCGCGACGCATACTCCATCGAAAGAGGTTCTCCCGTTCCATAGAGCTCTATCTCCCGTTTCCCTGGCCTTGTGGGTCTTCCCTTCTCCATATCCATATAAACCCACACAGAATTGGCCCATGCCGCCATCTGCTGCCCCTCATCCTCCATACAAAAGTTACGAAGCCCTAAAAGCCCGTCAAACTTCGTCGCCCAGGTGCTCACCAGCACAGGCTCGCCCATAAAAGGATAGCGCGCAATCTCCACCTGCCACGCCGACAGAATCCAAACCTTCCTTTGTTCTTCGCAGTAGGAGAGTCCGACACCCAGACTCTCCGAATGAAATATACTGCAATCCTGAAAATAATTGATAATTCCCGGCAGCGTAATCCTCCTTGTATGATCCGCCTCACTGAAGCGGATTCTGCCCTCTAATGTATATCTGTTACTCTTTTGCACTACCTATGTAACTCCTTTCTATCGTGATGACGCACTGATAACGGGAATCCGTAATCTGCAAAAGCTTTGCCAGCGTCATCTTAAGCTCATCCTGTTTCTTCTCATCATATTCATAAGGCACCTCCATGTCAAAAATCAGATTCACCTGTTCTTCCCCACTCACCATACGAAAATCATGGATAGCCACAGCCGAATCCAGCGCCTCAAGAATCCTCTCCACCTGTCCCCTTGCCTGTATGACCCGCACATCCCGCGTCTCTACAGGATCCATATGGATGACCAGAAACACGCCAAGCTCGCGAAATGCCTCCCTCTCAATCCGATCAATAATCTCATGGGACGCCTCAATCTCCACGTCATTGGGAACCTCCGCATGGATAGAAGCCATACTCCTGCCCGGACCATAATTGTGGACAATCAGGTCATGGCTTCCTAAAACACCCTCATACCCCTCCACAAAATCTGTAATTCTGGCATACTCCTTGGGCTCTACTGCCTTTCCGATAAGGGGCTCCAACGTATCCTTCGCAATCCCGACACCGGCCCACATCACCACCAGGGACACGCCAAGTCCCACGATTCCGTCAATGTTCACCCCTGTCATCCGGAAAAACAAAAGGGAGGCAATGGTGGCTGTAGTTGTAATCACGTCGCCCATAGCATCCGCGGCAGTCGCCATCATCACCTTAGAGTCAATCCGCTGTCCAAGCCTCCTATTAAAGAAGCCAAGCCACAGCTTAACCCCCACAGACAGCATCAGAACAATCACGGACACAGCCTGAAACTTTAATTCCTCAGGCTGTCGAATCTTCCCCACCGCATCCTTGAGAAATGAAAAGCCCACCTCCATAACCAGAAACGCCACAATCAGGGCCGCAATATACTCAATCCTTCCATGCCCGAAGGGGTGAGCCCTGTCTGCCGGCTTGCTCGCCATCTTCACACCCACAAGGCCAATCACAGAAGAACCTGCATCCGACAGGTTATTAAATGCATCCGCCATGACTGAGATACTGTGCAATAGATACCCTACTGCACATTTTACTACAAATAATAGAACATTGCAAAGGATGCCCACCACACTCGCCAACACTCCGTAGGCGGTCCTGACAGACACCCTCTCAATTTCTGTATGGTCTTTTACAAAACTCCTAACCAAAAATTCCGTCATGAACTTCCTCCATGTTTCTTAGAACTCTGTCACTCCTCTTTCGCACCGTCCCCAAAGAAGAACCACTTAATCTTAAAATCCGACGTTGCCGTAACCATCTCATATTCCTCCGCTGTTAAGACCTCCTTAAGCCCCTGCTTTCCCTCGTCACTGACCACAGTGCAGGCTGTGTCGGTAAAACACAGACTCGGATATAAGACGCACCACCAGTTATGCCCGCGGGCATCGCCCAGCCTAATCTTCAATGCCTCATACTCTCCCTGGGGAAAGAAAACATCCCCGTACTGCTTATCGGGAAAATAGCTGACCTCAACCTCTGCCCTGGACTGGTAAGAATATCCCTCATCCGCAACCGTCTGGTCTGCCACATCCTCCAATTCATGCAGATGTGACCTTACCCATTCCTTTGTCTCCTCAGCATCTGGCTCATCTCCAAGCTCCTGCCCCATGCTCTCCTCCATATATACAAGCACAGCATCCCGAACCTTCATCTTTACAGCCTGATCTTCTTCACTGTCACTGTTGGCGAGGACATGGAAACGCAGCACCTCTTTTGCCAGAGTCTTCTGAGTATGCTCCATCTTGGCCTCTACCCGTTCAATCCCTCTCTCTACACAGCTTCCCGTCAACAGCGCCGCCACAAAGATTCCAAAAAATCAAACAAACCACCTGCCTGATTTTGCTTCCATAATAATACTCTCTTCCCATATGCATATGTAACTACCTCCTTATAAAACAATCACTCATGTTAGTTATAAGGAGTATTGACATGTAAAACTGTCTTTATACAAAACACATAGAATTTTCTACCCTTTCTTTGTGCGGATGACGTCCATCACAGCCTCCACCTGATTGTCAATATGCTTACAGACAATTTCCGCCGCCTGTTCCTTCTCTTTATTCTCAATCCGGCGGATAATCTCTTCATGCTCCGCCAGAAGCTGCGGATACGCCTCCTGCCGTTTCAGATACTCAATACGATAACGATACATCTGCTCCCGCAGGTTATTCAGAAGCTGAATTAATTTCTGGTTATCTGTCGCCTCATATATTACATCGTGAAAACGCACGTCTGCCTCGGCAATCTGGGTGATATCACTGCTTTTAAGGGTTTTTCTAAATCCCTCCGCCGCATGCCTAAGTTCCCCAATCTGCGCGCTCTTAATCTTATCGCAGGTGAGCTTTACCGCCAACTCCTCAAGCGCCTTTCGCACCTCCAGGACATCCCTTAAGCTTTTCTCTGAAATATCTGCGACCTCCGCGCCCTTTCTGGGAATCATAAGCACAAGACCCTCAAGCTCAAGCTTGCGGATTGCCTCCCTAATCGGCGTGCGGCTCACCCCCAGCTTATTTGCAAGCTGAATCTCCATCAGCCTCTCTCCTGGCTTAAGCTCGCCCCGCAGGATTGCCTGACGCAGCGTATTAAAGACCACGTCTCTTAGCGGTAGATATTCACTCATATTGACCTTAAGCTCCATCCCTTATCTCCTCCTCGTATTGTGTACGCCGGTAACGTATGTCTGTCTGGCAAGCTGCATCTCCCGAATTTTAAACGCTGCCTTCTTCGCCTTCTTTTTATCGTCAAACAACCCGAAAACCGTTGGACCGCTGCCGCTCATCATCGCATTTAAGGCCCCCTGCTTCTTCATGACCTCCTTAATCTCGTTAATCACAGGATAGGCCTCTACAGTAACCTTCTCCAGCACATTTCCCATACAGGCAGCCACCGAAAGCAAATCCCGCCCTTTCAGTCCCTCGATAATCCCGTCAATGTCTGGATGCTTTGCAATCTCATGGGAATCCAGCTTCTCGTACACCATCTTCGTCGAAACACTGATGGAGGGCTTCGCCAGCAGTACAAAACATCTGGGCATAGGAGGAAGGGGGGTCAGCTTCTCCCCAATCCCTTCCGCCAGCACTGTCCCCCTCATGATGCAGTAAGGTACGTCCGCCCCCAAGGACACGCCTCTTTCCATCAATTCCTTTTGGGATAGTCCCAGTGAAAACATACGATTCATCCCAAACAGAACCGCCGCTGCGTTAGAGCTGCCGCCTGCCATTCCTGCCGCCACAGGGATATGCTTATCCAGTATAATCTTTATGCCCTCCTGTATTCCAAATTCCTTCATCAGAAGCTCTGCCGCCCGATAAGCCAGATTATTCTCATTTACGGGAAGATAAAACAGATTCGTGCTAAGCCGGATTCCAGGCTCCTTTGTCTTCACCATCCAGATCTGGTCATAAAGGTAGACCGTCTGCATCACCATACGCACGTCATGATATCCATTCTCCCGCTTCCCCAATACGTCCAGGCCCAGATTAATCTTCCCAAGTGCTTTTAATTCTAATTTATCCATAGATGTTCTCCTTGTATCCTGTATACAGTGTACCTATAGTATACTCATATTTTCCTTAAAAATCAATATCCTGTCGCCTGCTTTTATTTCTTCTGAAGGCAATTCATTCACCTCCATAATCCCTTCTACCGTTGTATTATACTTTTTCGCAAGATCCCACAGAATATCTCCGTCCCTGACGATATAGCCCGTAATGCCTGGGCGTCTCTCCATTTCTTCCATATCAAAGGGGGTAAACTCTATCTCCCTGATATTCCGAATACATACCGGCTCCTTTAAGAAGCTATGAAATGCCAGAACCGCCTTAATCTCAATCTCATCCGTCCCCAGAAGTCCGATTGATAACTGCTCTACCGCATAGGTCAGGCCGTAGGTCATATTTGCCGCCGTCTCGTTGCTCTCTAGCAGATAGGAAAACGGAACCATTCCCTGCCAGGTATCGAACGGGATTGCATCATCTGCCTTGACATACAGAAAACTGATGTGCAGCACGCCTTCAATCTGGATGCCTCCCTCTGCCGCCTCGGTATGCTCCACCTGTATCCTTGCGCTGCTATGGCAAATCTGCAGGATATCGTCCTTAATCTCCGGCAATGATAACTGCTCCGTAACCTTGCATTTGGAGTGATTCTGCATAAGCAGGCGTTCCAACTGCTCCTCCATAATTTTCGGCATACAGCTCTGCTCCAATGAATATGCATCCGCAAGAATCTCAAGCCGTTCCTCCTCGTAAACTATCAGACGTACTTCCAACGTCGCCTCCACCCCGATTAGGCGCATTTCACCGTCCTCATCCATCCTCACGTCGATATTCACATCCACAAGCTCAGGATAGATTTGATGATACATCTTATCCTGAGCCCCATAGCACTCGATGCGCCCCTCGTAGGGAACCGTCTGCTCAATCCAGTCTGTTTTGCCGTCCAGGGACTCATAGAAGCAGAACAACAGCAGTTCTCCCTGTATTCTCAACTCATCCGCCTCCAGACGGGTATCCAGCTTCCGGCTCGTCACCTCTGTCCAGAGCAGAGTTCCAATGTTCTCCTTTGTACCGCCTATGGACACCTCCTCCTTAATCCGGTATGTATCCTTCATCGCAGCAAAAACTTTCAGAAATTCTTTGCTCTCGAACCTCTTGTACAAAGACTGCCCGCACTCAATATCTGTCGTAAGCTCTGTCTCATGTTTTCCCTCTGAGCACACATTAAGCTCAGCCAGCGTCTTAATGCTAAGCTTCCTGGAATGAATTGCCGTGACCGTCAAATCTACGCTTGAAGACTGGACAAACAGATTTCCTACAGGCTCCTGCTCAATATAAATCATTTCCTCAAAGGGAATTCTCCCCTCCAGGCAGGAAAGCCTCGTCTCCCCCTCGTCCGTCACGTACAGCACCTTAAAATTCAGTTTTCCCGATACCCTTATGTAGTTCTCCACTACCTTCATATCCTCAACGGTCAGCGTTCCTTCTCCCAAGATTACTTTCTTGACGTCACTTTTCACGTCTGGTACATTGTAATCATCGTCAATGTAAAACTGGTCGGTAATCCTGTTTCCTGTCCTGTAAGTCTGCATTTGTCTGGTTACATATTCCATATCTGGGCCTCCTACTCAAATTCAATCTGTTTATCCGTATACTCCATTTTTATTACCACATAGGGGTAGGTTTTCTTCTTCAGAATCTTCTCCTCTTTTTTCGGTCCTAAGAGACTGGTCCCAATCCGTATCTCCTGCTCCGTCTCGAAACACTGGTCTACCGTTATGCTGTATCCGCTGGTCTCCTTTACCCCATAGCCTCTGGCGACATAGAGATATCCCTTGTCACCGTAACTAAGCTTCATCTGTCCTTCTTTCCCTTCCTCAATCTGAGCCATAAATTCATCGGGAACGTCTTCCTGGTCAACCACGGTAAACTCGATATTTCTTATTTTCTTATGATCCGTCTTTCCTGCTGCACATGCCGTCAATATCAGGATACAGAGCGGCAGAGCCAGAAATATGTAGTATCTTTTCATAAGGACCTCTTGTCAAGTTACTTTTCACCCTGTACAAAGGACTTGCGGGGTATTGTCAGTCACAAAGCGCAAAGTATCTTCTCACAATATATTCTCTCTATATCATACACACCAACTCTAGGAAAAATTCCAATTTTGTAGTATAATTGGTTTTATTAGTGACTATGAAAATGAATGAAGGAGATTATTATGAAAAATAATGAGAGACTTTCTGGGATTCTGCTGCATCCAACATCCCTCCCTTCCCCTTACGGAATTGGAGACTTGGGTGAGACAGCCTACAGATTTGTGGATTTTTTGGTAAAGGCAGAACAGCATCTATGGCAGATCCTTCCCCTGACACACACAGGCTACGGTGACTCTCCGTATCAAAGTTTTTCCGCTTATGCAGGGCAGCCGCTTCTTATAAGTCCGGCACACTTGATGGAGCTTGGGCTGGTAACTGCCGCCGACCTTTTAAACGTTCCGTCCAGCGATCCAGAATCGGTTGATTACGGCTCCATCATCCCTTGGAAGCAGTCTGTATTTAAGAAGGCTTACACACATTTTATGGATGCAGGCCCGAAGCTGCTTTCGCTTCACACAGAGTTCTCAGATTTTATACAGGAGGAGCAAGCATGGCTTGACGATTACGCTCTGTTCATGGCATGCAAATCCGCAAATAATGGGGTAAGCTGGCTTGACTGGGAGGACAAATACCGAAGGCCCACCCCTGAGTTTAAGCAAAAGCTTTGCAGCGCATTAAAGGAACAGATTGGTTTCTATCAGTTCCTACAGTTTATCTTCTATAAAGAATGGCTTGCACTGAAAGACTACGCAAATAGCCGTGGAGTAAAGATTATTGGAGATATCCCCATCTTTGTATCCATGGACAGTGCAGACGTGTGGGCGAACCAGCACTTGTTCCAGTTGGATACCAAAGGCTACCCTCTGAAGGTTGCCGGTGTTCCTCCGGATTATTTTTCAGCTACCGGACAGTTGTGGGGGAATCCTTTGTATGATTGGGAGGCTCATGAGAAGGAAGGCTTTTCATGGTGGATTTCACGCATCCAACACCAGCTTAAGTCCCTTGATATCCTGCGAATCGACCACTTCCGCGGCTTCGAGTCCTACTGGTCTATTCCGTATGGTGAGAAGACTGCCATCAATGGAAAATGGGTTCCCGCGCCCGGATATGAATTGTTCCGTGCGATTCAAAAGGCCCTGGGCGACGACCTTCCTATTATCGCAGAAGACCTGGGAATCATCACACCTGAGGTGGATGCGCTGCGAAGGGAATTCCGTTTCCCTGGAATGAAGGTATTGCAGTTTGCTTTCGATAACATGGGTGAGAATGATTACCTGCCTTACCGTTTTACCACTCCAGACTGCGTCTGCTATACAGGCACTCACGACAACGATACAACCCTTGGCTGGTATCGGACTCTTAGCTCAGACTGCCAGCGCCGAATCCGTCGGTATACCCGCTGTACGGACGATGAGACAAGAATTGGGCGGGAACTGATTGCCGCTGCACTTGGCAGCATCGCAGGATATGTGATTTTCCCCCTTCAGGATGTGCTTGGCTACGATTCTTCGGCAAGGATGAACACTCCCGGAACCGCTTCCGGCAACTGGAGTTGGCGTTTCACAGAAGGCGCCCTTCGGGATGAGCTGGCTTTTGCACTACGGGAAGATACGATTTTATATGGAAGATATCATATGCCAGCCCAACAGACTGACAATGAACCGGATACAAATGATGAGCTTCTAAAAGAGCATGAGGCAGAGGCAGACGCCGAAAATCAACTGGCAGACCTTGAGGCAGACATAGAAAATACACTGACAGACCTTGAGACTGTCGCAGAAGATCAACTGACAGACCTTGAGACCGTCGCAGAAAATCCGCTGGCAGCGAAGAATCATGTCCAGACAGGAGGACCCAATAGATGATCAGGTTTATTTTATTAGTCCTATTCCTCTTTTCGTTCCTGCTTTTCGGAATCCCAATGCTAATCATTGAATGGGCGCTTAGCAAATGCATAAAGAATTTTAACAAAGAGGCAAGCGACTACCGCAGTCTGCGGGTGGTTCAATGGGCGTTTCGGGGCCTTTTGTGGATTACCGGAGTGGAGGTGACCGTAATCGGTGAAGAAAACGTACCGGATGAACCCGTCCTCTTTATTGCTAACCACAGAAGCTATTTTGATATCCTGCTGACCTATTCCCGCTGTAAGCGGTTGACCGGATATGTGGCCAAAAAGGAGATGCTGCGCTACCCCATCCTTCGTGACTGGATGAAACGACTGTACTGTCTCTTTTTGGACCGCGATAATCCCAAGGAGGGCTTAAAAAGTATACTGGAAGCAATCGATCACGTAAAAAGGGGGATCTCCATCTGCATTTTTCCGGAGGGAACCCGAAACGACGGCGAAGAACTTAGTATGCTCCCCTTTCACAGCGGCTCCTTTAAGATTGCGGAAAAATCCGGATGTGCTATTGTGCCAATCAGCCTGAACAACACTCACACCATGTTTGAGCAGCACATCCCAAGAATAGAAAAGACCCATGTTGTAATTGAATACGGCAAACCCATTTATCCAAAGGAGCTGGATAAGGAAACCCGCAAGCGAATCGCACCATATTGCCAGGAGATTATCCAGGAAACCATTAACCGTAATCAGGCGTTAGTGTAATTGACCCCTTTATCAAAAGATTCAGCATTTTACATTTAGTCATACAAGTGCTATAATAGAACAAATTCTATTCACATGCGGTTTGGAACACCGCTTAACAACCAAAGGAGCAAAAGCAGAGAGATGAACAGACAAGATTTAACTTTGCTGACGGACCTGTACGAATTGACCATGATGCAGGGGTATTATGCGAAGGGCCAGCATGAAAAGGTTATATTCGACGTATTTTTCCGGCAGAATCCGTGTAAGAACGGATACTCGGTCTGCGCAGGACTTGAACAGGTCATCCAGTATATCAAGAACCTAAATTTTACCTATGAGGACGTGGACTATCTGAGGGGACTTGGCATATTCAGCGAAGATTTTCTACAGTATTTGAGCGGTTTTCATTTTAGCGGCGATATTTATGCCATTCCGGAGGGAACAGTGGTATTCCCTAAGGAGCCTTTATTGAAAGTAATTGCCCCCATCATGGAGGCGCAGCTTGTGGAGACTGCAATCCTAAACATCATTAACCACCAGTCGCTTATTGCAACCAAGACGTCGCGTATCGTATTTGCTGCCTCCGGAGACGGAATCATGGAGTTTGGACTGAGGCGGGCACAAGGGCCGGACGCGGGCTTATACGGCGCCCGCGCGGCAATCATTGGAGGCTGCGTAGGGACTTCCAACGTTCTGGCAGGACGTCTCTTTGACGTCCCTGTAATGGGGACTCATGCCCATAGTTGGATTATGAGCTTTCCGGATGAATACACGGCATTTAAGACCTATGCTCAGATGTATCCGGACAACTGTACTCTTCTTGTGGACACCTACGACACTTTAAAGTCCGGAGTTCCTAACGCAATCCGTGTATTCCAGGAATTCCGTGACTCAGGGAGGACATTTAAAAAATATGGAATCCGCCTGGACAGCGGTGATCTTGCCTATCTGTCTAAGGAGGCCAGGAAGATGCTGGATGCCGCCGGTTTTTTGGATGCGTCCATCTGCGCATCTAATGACCTGGATGAATATCTCCTGCATGACTTAAAGATGCAGGGCGCTGCCATCGACTCCTGGGGAGTGGGAACGAATCTTATTACCTCCAAGGACAATCCGTCCTTCGGTGGTGTTTACAAACTCGCAGCCATCCAGAACAAGGAGGGTACTTTCGTCCCCAAGATAAAAATTTCTGAAAACACAGAGAAAATTACAAATCCTGGTAACAAAACCATTTTCAGAATCTATGATAAAACAACAGGAAAGGTAAAGGCAGACCTCATCTCCTTTGCAGACGAGACTTTTGATACGAATGAGGATATGCTTCTGTTTGACCCCATCGAGACATGGAAAAAGACAAAGCTTACAGGCGGGTCTTATACCATGCGCGAGATTCTTGTACCTGTCTTCAAAAATGGAGAATGTATTTACAAGTCTCCTTCTGTGACCGAGATTGCAGACTATTGCAGACAGGAGAAGAAGACGCTGTGGGATGAGACGAAGCGTCTGTTCTATCCTCACCAGGTCTATGTAGACCTATCGCCAAAACTTTACGAAGTGAAGAAGGCTCTGCTGAATCAGATGAGCATTACCGAATAAAAGGAGATATTTTCTATGAAGATAATTGTATTAGCAGGCGGACTAAGTCCAGAACGTGACGTATCCCTGACCTCCGGCGCCGGAATCTGTAGGACTCTGCGTGAAAAAGGGCATCAGGCATTTTTGATGGATGTATTTTTCGGGTATCCCTATGACGCCGATAAACTTGAGGAAGTGTTCGACCTTCCAGGTTATGGGCTTGAGATTGCAGATGGCATTAAGACCACAGCCCCAGACCTAAAGGCGCTTCAAAAGTCCCGTCCGGACCAGTCTGACAGCCTGATTGGTCCCAATGTAATTGAGCTCTGCCAGATGGCGGACATTACTTTCATGGGGCTTCACGGCTCGATTGGGGAGGACGGTAAACTGCAGGCTACTTTTGACGTTCTTGGCATCCGCTATACCGGCCCCAACGCCCTTGGCTGCTCCCTGTCCATGAATAAACTTGTGGCAAAGCAGATTTTCAAGATGTCCGGCGTACCCACGCCAAGAGGCACCTCCCTTACGAGAAAGACCAAGGATACGCCCCTTTCAGAGCTGGGCTACTATCTGCCACTTGTCATCAAGCCATGCGCCAGCGGCTCAAGTATTGGAGTCTATATCGTACATACGGAAGACGAATACAAGGATGCCATACATAAATCTTTTGACATTGACAGGGAAGATGAAGTTGTGATTGAACCCTATATCAAGGGACGTGAATTTGCCTGCGGCATTATTGCAGGAAAAGCGCTTCCTCTGGTGGAGATTATTCCAAAGAATGACTTTTTCAACTATGAAAATAAATACCAGGACGGCGGCGCTCAGGAAATCTGTCCTCCTAAGTCTATTGATACAATGACTCAGCAGAAGATTCAGCGTGCAGGAGAGGCGGCTTTTGAGGCCCTTCGGATGGATGTTTACTCACGAGCTGATTTTATCGTTGACGATGAGGACAATAGCTTCTACTGTTTGGAGGTCAATGCCCTGCCCGGAATGACTCCGGCAAGTCTGCTTCCAAAAGCGGCGAAAGCTGACGGACTGGAATATGACGCCCTGTGCGAACGGATTATTGAGGAGTCTTTGTTGTCACGATACGGCAAGGCCCACATTACGGAATATAAAAATGAAAATACAGAGGCCTAAGGAGGCGTTATCATATGAAAAACCTTACGCTTGAAAATATTACAAAAGCCTGTCAGGGAATTTATCACGGGGATGAAAGTCTCTATGGCAGGGAAGTAGAGGGAGTCGTGATTGACAGCCGGAAGGTAAAGCCCAACTATCTTTTTGTGGCCATCGACGGGGTCAAGGTCAACGCCCACAAATTTATCCCTGATACAATCAAAGCCGGCGCCCTCTGCGTGGTTTCCCATGAGGACCTGGGCGAAACGGATTTTCCTTACATCCTTGTGGAATCCACGGGACAGGCGCTGCTGGACATCGCAAAGCTGTATCGTGATTCATTTGATATCAAGGTGGTAGGCATTACAGGCAGCGCTGGAAAGACGAGCACCAAGGAAATGATTGCCTCTGTTGCCGCACAGAAATACTGCGTCCATAAGACTCTGGGGAATTTCAACAATGAGTGGGGGCTTCCCATCACTATTTTCGGACTGGAGGAAGGACATCAGGTGGCAGTTCTTGAGATGGGCGTCAATCATTTTGGAGAAATGCGCCGTCTTTCTTCTGTGGCAAGTCCAGATATCTGCGTGATTACCAATATTGGTGTGGCTCATCTGGAATTTTTTAAGACGCGGGAGGGAATTTTCCGCGAAAAGACACAGATGATTCAGGATATGAAGAACGGCGGCACTATTATTTTAAACGGAGACGACGACCTCCTGTCACAGACTGCTCCCATTAAAGGGGTAAGTCCGATTTTCTTTGGCATGGGGAATGAGAATTCTTTTTATGCCGACCATATTAAGCCGCTGGGTCTTAAGGGAACTGCATGTACCATCTATCTTCCGGATGATACTTCCTTTGAGTGTGTTGTTCCTCTGCCTGGAATCCATATGGTTTCCAATGCCCTTGCAGGCGCGGCCGTAGGCTGTACTCTTGGTCTTACACCAGAGGAGATTAAGGCAGGGATTGAAGGACTTCCTTCCATTGCAGGACGCAACAATATAATTAAGACTGACCGGCTGATTATTCTGGATGACTGTTATAACGCGAATCCAGTATCCATGAAGGCTTCGATTGATGTACTGGATATGGCGATCGGGCGCAAGGTTGCTGTTCTTGGCGATATGGGGGAGCTGGGCGAGCATACAGGCGAATTACACAAGGAAGTCGGTGAGTACGCCGCAAAGAAGGGGATTGACCTTGTATGCGGAATCGGGCCGATTTCCAAAGAGCTGGTAGAGGGAGCGGCAAGGGGCGGCGACGCCACAAAAGGGGTCTGGTTTGAGACAAAGGCTGACTTCCTGGCCGCTATGGGCACCCTTTTGAAAAAGGGGGATAATATCCTTGTCAAAGCCTCCCATGGGATGCAGTTTACGGAGATTGTAGAGGCCCTTCAGGCGATATAGAAAAATGTAATACTGGCAGGCGGATTTCCTTATGGGACTGTCCACTTGCCAGTATTTTTTGCTTCGTTGATGGTCGGGCCGCCAAACAAGCGGCTTCTCCTACACTCCCTCTCCATCAAACTCCGGTATAAAGCTCTGGCGCGCTGCTTTCCCCTCCTGTATATAGCCACATTCCACTCCAAGCTCTAGGGCATAGTCCACAACCTTCTCATACTCTCTTTTCGTCACCCTCCGACCAAGAAGGGCATGATTTTCTACCTGGGACATAGGTGTATACTGATTCATAATGCTAATCAGAATACGGTTCCCATAAGTATTGTACAGATACCGGATTACTTCTTTAGAATTCTTAACATGCCCCGGCATCACCAGATGACGTACAACCACTCCTCTTTGCAGCAGTCCCGTCGTCTCGTCCATCTTGAATTCTCCTGTCTGGGACACCATTTCTTCCAACGCCTGCTTTGCATACACCGGATAATCCGGCGCCTGTGAATACTCCCCAGCAAGCCTCTCATCCATATATTTAAAATCCGGCAGATAGATATCTACATAGCCCTTCAGCATCCGCAGCGTATCCACCCTCTCATACCCGCTGGTATTATACACAATCGGAATATTCAGGCCCTGCCCTTTCGCCAGATTAAGCGCCTCTATGATCTGGGGTACGTAATGAGTGGGCGTCACAAGGTTAATATTGTTAGCCCCCTGACCCTGCAATTCGAGAAAAATCTCTGACAGCCTTCCCACAGAAATCACTTTTCCTGCTTTTGCCTGGGAAATATTGTGATTCTGGCAGAAAATACAGCCCAGATTACAACCGGAAAAAAATACTGTGCCTGAACCAGCCTTACCAGAAATACATTCCTCCTCCCACATATGCAGAGCTGCTCTTGCAGCCACAAGCTCTGCGGTCTCCCTGCAGTATCCAATACGCCCTGCCAGACGATTGGCATGGCACATTCTTGGACACAAAACACAGTCAGCCATACAGGTCATCTTCTTCATCCGACACCTCCCAGATACGCTCATTCACCCACATACACATGGTCTACCCTTCCCTTGACTTCATCTCCCAATCCATACACCACATGGCTTAGCACATACTGGCCCTCATTAATGAATACTTCCAGCAGATTACCGTCCACAAATATATCCAGCTCGCATCTGCCTCCAAGCTTCGGCGTGCTTCCTGTCAGACGATACCCTCGAAGTTTGCCGTACACCTTGCTTCTGTCTGCCCTGACGGTATCCTCCCATAGCCAGAGGCGATAACCGCCGATATCCAGACTCTCCCCTTCTTTAAGCCTCGCCCTTAGACGGTATGGCACAGCGCGGCCATTCTCCCTGGGAATACTGATCCTGCCGTCATTTAACTCCTCTTTTGGAATCTCCCTCTCAAAATATCGGTCAACCTCTGGATGTATCCGAAAATAAATCTGTCCCTCCACAACCTCCACCACTCTCGGCAGACACATCATACCGTTCCATGGTTTCTCCCCGCCATTCTCCACGGCTTTTGGCATCCGCATCCACCCAATCATCACCCGTCTGCCTTCTTTATCAACATTGGTCTGAGGTGCATACAAATCCATTCCGTAATCAACCAGCCTGCTCTCCCCTATCAGGCACATATCACACGTAACCGTTGAAAACTGTGCCAATCCACAGACTGCGTAATGGGCATACTCCAATCCGTCTTGCGCTGCATACATGGGCGAACCCATAAAAACATAACTGCCGTTCACTTGAAAGATATCCGGACACTCCAGAATCTTCCCGAACTGCTCGCTTTGATATTGGTTTGCATATTCCCAGTTTTTCGCGTCCCTGCTCCGAAAGAATAACACACGCCCTTCCTGTTCTTCATAAGTACTTCCAAGGGCCATATAATAACAGTCTTTGTCCTGCCACACCTTAGGGTCCCTTGTATGGGTCCGGTTTGCAATCTTCTCATCCATAATAACCGGAATAATCTTCTTCTTATCCTTCCAGTTGTCAAACCTATCCCCATCCTTTGACACAATCATAGTCTGGCACGTCTCATATCGGTCCTTATACGCAGTATGAATATTCTCCTCATCTGTCTCCAGATATCTCACCCCTGAATAATACAGGTATAACTTTCCATCCTTCTCAATGGCGCTTCCGGAAAACACTCCATTTTGGTCATACGCCTTTGTGGGGAAAAGCGCAATCCCCAGATGCTCCCAATGAATTAGGTCTTCACTCACAGCATGACCCCAGTGCATGGTTCCCCATACCGGCGCATATGGAAAATACTGATAAAACAAGTGATATTTTCCTTTAAAGTAAATAAATCCATTGGGATCATTTATCCAGTTTCCCGGAGCCTTCAAATGTAATATATCTTTTTTCATATAAAACACACCCTCTTCTATAAATTATCCCGCCTATGGGTTACCGTCAGATTCCGAAATCATTTTTTACGATATTATTATACTCTTTCTTTTTCCGTCCTACAAGATATGCTCCCGCCTCATCTTCTTTGGCTTCCCTTTTTTTCAAGATCATCGGTCCTTTTGTAAAGCCGAAAAAGAGGGCGTCTTTTGCCCTCTTTTCAAATCCTATCTTATTTACTTGACTGCGCCGGCTACCACTCCTCCGATAATCTGTTTCTGAAGCGCCACATATAATACCAGAATCGGCACTACACACAGTAACAGCCCCGCCATAATCGTACCATAATCCGCAGAATATGTTCCATAAAAACTATAAGTAGAAAGAGGCAGCGTCAAAAGCTTCTTGTCTGACAACACCAGCGACGGCAGCAGGAAGTCGTTCCAGAAAGCCATCGAGTTTAGAATCACCATGGTTGATATAATCGGTTTCAGCAACGGAAGCACAATTTTAAAAAATGTTTGAGAGTGTGTGCAGCCGTCTATGTATGCTGCTTCTTCCAGCGCGATTGGCACATTTCCCTTAATAAACCCATGGAACATGAACACGGACATTGCCATGGAAAATCCGGTGTGCATGAAAATCAGCGTAATCCTGTGGTTCAGTACGTTCAGAGTACCGCCATAGATGCTGACTAGGGGAATCATAATCGCCTGGAAGGGAATGATCATGGATGCAACCATCAGGGCAAACGTAAGCTTGGAAATACCATTATTATGACGCACTATATAGTATGCAAGCATCGCCGCCAGTAAAGTCACCAGCACCGTTGCCGAAACCGTAACAATGAGAGAGTTCTTAAAGGCATTCAGGAAGTCCATCTGAGTAAATGCCTTTACAAAATTGTCAAAGGACAAGCCCTTAATAGTATACAGCCAGGAAAAAGGGCTTTTTATAATATCCCTTTTCTGTTTCAGGGAGTTGATTACCACCATAAGGAACGGGAACATATATGCAGCAAAGATAATAACCAATCCCGCTATTGCAAGAAAATTAGCCACTTTTCTCTTATTTCCGCCGATTGTCGTCTTTTTCATTATGCTTCAACCTCCTGTTTCTTCGTCAGATATACCTGAATACCGCTTATGCAGGCTACAATAATGAATAAGATAAGCGCCTCTGCCTGTCCGACGCCAAACTGCCTGGAGGTAAACGCCTTCTCATATACATGCATTGCCGCCATCTCTGTAGTCCCATAAGGCGCGCCTGCCGTCAGTGACAGGTTCACATCATATACCATAAACGCCCTGGACAGCGTCAGGAACAGGCAGATTGTAACAGAGGACATCATAAGAGGCATGATAATATTTTTAAGCTTAATCCATCCAGAAGCGCCGTCGATGCTGGCGGCCTCCATAACATCCTCACTCAGCCCCATGAAGCCCGCAACATAGATTAGAATCATATAACCGGACAACTGCCATACAGATACCAGTACCAATGCCGCAAATGCTTTTGTTGGGTCTGACAGCCATGACACCTCAAACAAACTCCATCCAGTAGATTCTCCGATACTTACAAAGACTCTTGAGAATACAAACTGCCAGATGTATCCCAGTACAATACCTCCAATCAAGTTCGGCGTAAAGAAGCCTGCCCGAAAGAAATTCTGTCCCTTAATTCCCCGTGTCAGAAGATATGCAATGACAAACGCAAGCACATTTACCAGTACAACCACCAGGATTACATACTTAAATGTCAACAGTAATGATGTCCAGAACTGCCCGTCTTTGACTACGCCGGCAAAGTTCTTAAGACCGATAAAATTCTTCACCTTCGCTACCCCGTTCCAGTCCGTCAGAGTCAGGTAGATACCATATATAAATGGAACTATGACCACCGCGAAGAAACAGAACATCCCCGGAAGTGCAAACATACAGAAATCTTTCCCGTTATTTTTTGCTCTCATGTCTTATCCCTCTTTTCTATTCCTACATATATTTTTTAACAAAACATATAACGCATTTACCGTTTTACTCCTGTTCATCCCAATACTCCTGAATCGACTTTGTAAGTTCTTCTCTGTCGCTTCTGTCTGCCAGGTACTTCTGCATCGCCGCCCCAAGAACTGCCCAGTGGTCATTGGGTACGATGGCAGAAGCATTGAACGCCTTGTCTTCATGAACCTTCTCGTAAATATCCCGACTTAATGGGTCATTGGGCTCATAAGGATTATTCTGAAACGGAGGGATAATGCTGCAGGTCTTCACCAGCATCTGCTGCCCAATCTCACTGAAAACAATCCAGTTCAGGAATTCCTTTGCCGCCTCCTTCTGTTTATCTGTGGCAAGCTGCCCGTCAAGCATAATCTGTTTGGAGGGCGAGCCCTGAATCTTCTGGTTTGCAAAATCTTTGGAATCATTATTCATGAAATACGGAAGGAATCCATATTCATCCTCTGTCTCGGCTCCTGCCTCCTCAAGATTCGGCCACGCCCAGTTCCCGTTGAACCAAATTGCCGTCTTGCCGTCCACAAGGTCGATGGCCATCTCATCATAATCTGCACCAAGAGGATCGCCCTTGGCTACATTATACTTCTTCAGCACATCAAACATATCCAGGAAATCCGACAGCCTGTCATAAGTATCCAGCTCTAGCTTACCGTCCTTGATGGACTCAATCGTCTCCTGGGCGCCCTCTGACGTTCCGTCACTCGTCTCATAGATATACTGTAAGTGGTGCGCTCCCAGCGACCAGTCCTCCTTGGCAAGAGATACAGGTTTTGCGATACCGTTCTCTACCAGCCTGTCAAGAAGCTCTACGAATTCCTCCTGAGTCGTAATCCCATCCGGATTAAATTCTTCTCCCAAAGCCTTCTCAATCACAGCCTTGTTATAGATAAGCCCTCTGCCTTCCACACACAGCGGGAAGCTGTAGACTTTGCCGCCAACCTCTGTCAGATAACCTTCTGCCTCTAAGATCCACTCCTCATCAGATAAATCCTCTGCTTTTTCTTCTGCCAGAGCGATAACATCTGTAGTATCAAGTATGGACAGGGTAGGCGCATTTCCCGAATTATACATGCTTACCACCTTGGTATACGGGGAATCCCCGTCTGTCACAGGCATTACCTCTACATGGACGCCGGATTTGCCCTCGAATTCGGCTGCCATCTTCTCCAGCGCCACCTGTATCTCTGCCTTTGAATTCAAAAGCGTGATACTCGTTCCGTCTAAAGCAGAATCATACTCAAACGTATCCACAGAGGTATCGATTGGTATCTCCTTCTCCACCTCATTGGGATCATCCGGATCACTGGCAAATCCAAATCTACATCCAGTCAGCATCACGGTTGTCAGTACTGTGACAATCCCAAATGCCGTAACTCTTGTCATAAGATTTCTTTTCATGACCATTCCTCCTGATTTCCTGCATTCTCTGCATATTTATAAGACTACTATAACCGGTTAAGTAACCAGTAAAGTAACCGGTTACTTTATGTGTTTATAATAGCACTCTTCTCTATGTCCGTCAATCATAAAAAATATCTTTGTGAATCCTATACGATAACCAGAGCCTAAAATTGTATATCCTTCACAAAACCGGTTACTTAACCAGTTACTTATTGTTCTTTTTCTCCATATTTGTTATACTGAATTTGTAAATAATTTTGTTATTAAGGAAAATCATCTATCATGGCACAGAAAAAAAACGTAACCTTCAGTGATATTGCAGAATACACACATTTTTCTAAGACAACCATCTCAAGATATTTTAATAATCCAGACTCCCTTACTCTTGAGAACCAGGCAATTATTTCGGATGCGCTTGTCAAGCTGAATTATAAGGAGAATAAAGTTGCCCGTATCCTGGCAAACGGAAAGACAGAATTCATCGGCATCATTGTTCCCAGCCTTTATTTTCATTTTTTTTCAGAGATTCTGAATCAAATTCTCTCTACTTATGAGACATTCGGATATAAATTTCTTGTTTTTGTGGGAAATGAAAAGAAAGAGATTGAGAAACAGTACATTCAGGAGCTTCTTGCCTACAAGATTGAGGGACTAATCGTGTTAAGCCATACCATCCCTTCCAAATCTCTGGCAGCCCTTTCCATACCTATCGTATCGATTGAACGCGAGGACGAATATATTTGCAGCGTTAATACGGACAACTATGCAGGCGGCGTCCAGGCGGCCGAACTGCTTGCAGAACATGATTGTGAGATTCTGCTCCATATTAATTCGCCTACTGCCAAAAATATTCCCGCGTATGGCCGTATACAGGGATTTCTGGATGTCTGTAAGAAGCGCCGCCTGAAGCATCAGATTATCTACAGAGATTTAAAAGCAAACTATGAAGCCATACAGGCCCAGCTCAATGAAATTATTGATGAACTTGAACGCGATTATATGGGACAGAAAAAAGGCGTCTTTATATCCAATGACACCCACGCCAATATTTTTCTGAACCTGATTTTCCGCAGACACGGTGGGCTGCCTTCTGATTACCTGCTTGTCGGCTTCGACAATTCTCCCATTTCACGGGAAGCAATCATTCCGATTAGCACAGTCGGGCAGCAGATTGATAAGATTGCCTATGAAGCAGTAGGTCTTCTGGTGGAACAGATGAACGAGCGCAAAAAAAGAAATCCCGTTCCTCTAACAGCGCCCATTCATAAGATTATTCCTCCCATCCTCATGCAAAGAGACACGACAGAAGGGTAAGATATACATCACAAAATAAAAGACCGCTCTATAGGAGATGAAGTGGTTACCTTCATCCTATAGAGCGACCTTTCATTCGCTCAATTTCACTTAATATGAAAAATCTACATATTCATTCTCTCAACGATCTCCGCTGCCCTTGTGCTTCCTGCCACGCCTCCGAAGCCGGTCTCACGCAGACTTACATCCATCTTATCCCCAACTTCCTTCATTGCGTCAATCACCTGGTCCACCGGAATCTGGCTCTCAATTCCTGCCAGAGCCATATCAGCCGCCGCAATCGCGTTAAATGCGCCGCCTACATTACGTTTCACACAAGGAACCTCTACCAGACCGCCCACAGGATCACATACCAGCCCCATCAAATTCTTAAGAGCCATAGCGCAGGCATTGCCAAGCTTGACCGTATCTCCGCCCTTGACATGGCAGATGGCGGCCGCCGCCATACCGGAGCCAGAGCCAATCTCCGCCTGACATCCCCCTGACGCACCCGCAAGATAAGCCCGATTGGCAATAATCTGCCCGATTCCCGCCGCCACATAAAGGGCCTCAATCATCTTCTCCTCCGGCACATGATACTCTCTGTAATACGTAACCAGCACCGCCGGCATCACGCCGCAGGCACCCGCTGTCGGTGCAGCGACAATCCGCTTCATACATGCATTGTTACAGCCCATCTTTAAAGCATTGCTCATGACCTTAGCCATGAAATCCCCACACAATGTATCGCCTGCCTCTCGATAGGCGTCCATCAATCCCCCTTCTTTTCCCACCATGCGGCTTCTGGACATTAGCTCAGGATCATAAGCGTCCAGACCGTCTAACATTGCCTGCCACATACGCTGCATTTCCTTCCAGGAATCTTCCTGCGTTACCCCACGCTCATCGGCATCCTCTAGCTGAATCGCTTTCCAGAACTGGATTCCTTCTCTCTCGCACCTAATCTGTGCTTCTTCCATCGATTGATAAGACATAACTCCTTGCTATCCTCTCTTTCCACAAATTCACTCGGTCAATACTGTCTCACAGATATTCAACCAGCCATTCTCTCCTATGGTACTAATTCGCAGCCAGGAACTTCACCCTGATAATACCTCTCTTGCTCTCCAGCTCCTCCATTGCCTTCTGGGGCACGATCTGATCCGTCTCCACCACCATAATCGCATACCCGCCCCTCTTGTCACGGAACACCTGCATAGTAGCAATATTAATCTCTGCATTAGCAAGCGCTACCGCTACTTCCTTAATCCGTCCAGGCTCGTCCACATTCCGGATAATTAATGTATTGCTCTCTCCGCTGAAATTCACGTCAATCCCATCCAGCTTGCAGACTCGTATCCGCCCTCCGCCAATGGAATATGCCTGAATCTTCATGGGCTTCACACCTTCTGCCTCCATGATTATCTGTGCCGTGTTCGGGTGCGCCTCCTTAATCTCCTTGGAAGCGATGGAAAACTCCATCCCCTCATCTTTCGCCACCTGGAAACTGTCCGGAATCCTCATATCATCCGGCTTCATTCCAAGCAGCCCCGCAATCAGCGCCCTGTCGGTTCCGTGTCCCTTTCCCGTCGCTGCAAATGAACCATGCAGATACACAGTTGCTTTTTCCGGCTGCCTCCCGAAAAGCTGTCTGGCAACCATCCCAATCCTTGCAGCACCTGCCGTATGAGAACTGGAAGGGCCTACCATAACCGGTCCTAAGATGTCAAATATACTTCCCATTTTTTCTTCCTCTTTCTTTCTTATTTTGACATATTTTTCTTTTATTATACTTGAAACCAATAGGGTTTACAATCATCAATTCACCTTTCAAGGCTACTTCTTTCTCCCTTTGTCCATAGCACATATGAGAGACGATTGGCATACAATGCAGTAACTATATATTTATGACAGAAAGGAGTCGATTATGTATATTATTTTCCCCTGTATCCTGTTCATTCTGGTACTTTGCGCCCTCCTTATGGTATGGCGGAAAAAATGTATTATTAAAAAAATCTGCTGTATGTCCGTTCAGGAAAAGCTCTGCCGGTTAAATGAACTGGTCAATCCCTTCGGATTTGAATATCTTCTGTCCCAGGATATTTTCACGTCCAAAAAAGATGCCTGGCAAAGAGATTTTGGATACTGCTGGCTCTACGACAAAAGCGCGGATCTGTTTAACATGGTATTTGACTGTGAACCTATTTATTTTGATTATGAGGGCTGCACCTGGATGATTGAGCTGTGGAAAGGACAGTACGGGATCAATGTAGGAGCCGAAATCGGAATCTATCGGGCAGACTCCCTGGTTTCCAGGAATCAGAGAACCACAGCCATGTTCCACACCGTACCGGATTGCGACCTTCCGTTTTTTGAATACACTCTTTATTATGAAACCAGTCCAATGTACCGGATTGCACAGCGTCATTGGTGGCTGACCGGCTTTCGGATGGGAGAGTATGCAAAACCTGAACATTTGCTTATGAAAACAGAGATTACCTTCCCTTCCTGTGATATGCAGAACGCATTTGTCCGTGGTTTAATTGACTGCGGTTATTCCCAGGAGGATATCCATGTATGGAATCAACAGGTTCTATTTCGCTTCTCCCGTCCCCACACCAGACAACCCAGAAGCGCCCACAGTATCCGAACTGCATTTGCACTGTGGAAGAACCGCATTTTCCTGAAAATATACTGTCACGTTACAAAACATTTCTGTTTCACTATGGACAAATTGCTGTACCTCTACGAATATATGCCATTTGCCTTCCGGCATATGATGCACATTCGGCGCAAGAAAAAGAAAAAAAGAAGGAGAAAGAAGCATGTCTGCTGACAGCCGGCTTAACGCAGCTTTTGCCCAGGCGCCTGTGTTTCCCCTTACCCCTTCCTCCCGCTATGTTCTTTTCAGTGATTGTCACAGGGGCTGTGGAACCAACAATGATAATTTTTTAAAGAATCAAACCCTGTATTTTGCAGCGCTAAAATATTACTACAGACGCGGGTTTACCTATGTTGAATTAGGGGATGGAGATGAATTATGGGAAAATCGTTCTTTTGACGTCATCAAATCAATCCATAACAATGTATTTTGGCTGTTGTCCCGTTTTTATCGGGAACACCGCCTGATTATGCTGTATGGAAATCACGATATTGTCAAACGTAATTCCCGATTCACAGGTAAATGCTGCACTTCCTATCCATGCAGCGTCTGTCATGAGGATGAGCTGTTTCCAGGGATGGCGTTTCACGCCGGCGTGATTTTGAAAAATGAAAACTGCCGTAAGGAGATTTATCTGACCCATGGTCATCAGGCAGATTTTTTCAATAGCGTCCTATGGCGCACATCACGCTTTCTGGTCAGATATCTCTGGAAGCCGCTGGAAGCCGCCGGCTTCCTTGACCCTACCAGCGCCGCTAAGAATAATACCAAAAAGAAAAAGGTAGAGCAGCTTTTATCTGAATGGGCGGGGCGTACTGGCTGCGTACTGATTACGGGACATACCCACCGGCCTATGCTGGATGAATCTGTCTCTTACTGCAACACGGGAAGCTGTGTACATCCCAGATGCGTTACCTGCATCGAGATTGAACATCTGCGTATTCTGCTGGTAAAGTGGACACTGGCAACCCATCCAGACCGGACCCTCTATGTAACACGGGAGGTCTTGTCTGGTCCCTTCCCGCTGAATCTATGATTCATGCCCAAGGGCATAATTACGGGGTGCCCTTGGGATATACCTAAAAGGGCGCCCCGTTACTTCTCAATCGACTATAAGTCCTCCAGCAAATTCCGAAGCAGCATAATATGATATTCCTCATCTTTAATAATCCTTGCCAACACAGCGCCCACACAGTCATCCTGTATCATCTTGATATGCATACGATACTGTTCAATGGCATCCTTCTCCGCCGCAATATCTGCCTGTATCATCTTCACCGCATTTTCCGGAATTGTCAGATATTCAGGGCTCCACATCCGTTTCGCTCCATTTCTGTGTTTCGCTGTATAATTCACATTTCCTCCAAGCAGTACAATCATTTCTCCCAACTTCTGCAAATGCATCATTTCTGCTATTGCAATACTCAAAAGGGTTCTCGCCACAGAACAATTTTCATATGAAAGCCTGTTCTCATTATTAATGTACTGTGTGATTGCAGTCAATTCAGAAGTCTGCCCGCAGTAATCAATGGTCAGCAGGTTGGCATAAGTCTGGTTCCGCCCCCACACCTGAATCTGGGGATAAGGCAAATCTGCCATAGCCGGCCTAATTCCGGCAAAATTACAATTACCTGTTAATGCTTTCTTTTTTTCTTCCATTTATGCTCTTTCTCCAACTCTTTTATAAAATAATATATAAAAATCTCAAAATAATGTGCAGCTCTTACATTTTCTTTTTGTCTTATACTGCATGTACTGACACAGTTCTTGTAAATCCGTCTCAAATATGCTAAGATTGGAGAAGTTTCAGAAAGGGAAGTGTAAATATGAATAAGAAAGAAGTGCTTGAAATCCGCAAACAATTCACCCCTGAGAACTGTGCCATCACACGTATCTGCGGCTGTTATGTGGATCACGAAAAAGAAAAGAAGACGGAGCTTAAGAAAGCCTTCCTGTCCTTACCGGAGGAGGAAGCCTTCAAATACTTTGACATTTTTAAACATACCTTGTCCGGCACACTTGGGAAGAACTTGATTAACATGGATTTCCCTCTTGAACAGGAGGCTTCAGGAGGAACCCAGGAATTTCTTCTAAAGCTTCGGGACAGCAAATTGGAGGACGATCTGATAATCGAGGAATTCTACGACCGAATCATTGATAATTATGTCTATGCAGAGAATTATTACATCATCCTCATTCACGCTGTCTACGATGTTCCGGGTAAATCCTCGGACGGCATGGAGATGTTTGATGCTTCGGATACTGTATATGAGCATATTCTGTGCAGTATTTGTCCGGTGAACCTTACGAAAGCGGGTCTTACATATAATGCAGAAACGAACCACATAGAGGACCGAATCCGCGATTGGATTGTGGAGGCGCCTGCAAAGGGCTTCTTGTTCCCAACATTCCAGGATCGTTCCAGCAATATTCATAGTATTCTGTATTATACCAAAAAACCGGAGGACATTCAGCCGGAGCTGATTGCAAATGTACTGGGAAGCACGATTCCTCTGACCGCCGGCGACCAGAAGACGACTTTCCAGACGATTATCAGCGATACCCTTGGAGATGAATGTGATTATGAAGTGATCCGGAATATCCACGATAACTTAAACGAGATGCTGGAGGAAACTAAGGAGGAGCCGGAACCCCTTAAGCTGTGTAAACCGGATGTGCGCAGGCTTCTTGCAAAAAGCGGTGTACCGGAGGAAAGGCTTGAATCCTTTGACAAAGAATTTGAGGAGACTGTGGGGGAGAAGAATACGCTGCTGGCCTCGAATATTGCAAGCGTCAAAACCTTCCAGATTGAGACGCCTGATGTAATTGTGAAGGTCAATCCAGAAAGGTCTGATTTGGTGGAGACACGGGAAATCGACGGGAGACGCTGCCTGGTTATTGCCATTGACGACCATCTGGAGGTAAATGGCATTGAGATTCATAAGTAATTGAAGAAGCATTAAACCTCTACTTTATCAATGAATTCACACATAGATTCCTCTTTTCTCAGCATGTTAGAAGGCTTTCGGGAACCCCCGAAAGCCTTGGTTTTACTAAATAAATTATAATTACTCTACGATAGTAGCCATACAATCTGAACCTACTATACGTCCACCCTTACGAGCCCTCGGAAATGAAATCTGAATGTTTTTCCTTATTTTTCATTTTGTATCCTGCATAAACAACTATGCTTAAGCTGATTACGGGACAAGGCATAATATATGTTACCATTTGCCAAAAAGAGTTGCCTAAAAGCATAGATACAATAGGGTAAAAGAAATATAACACCAGTAGCATCTTCTGTATTACATTTGGTTTCATAATTACATCATCTTTGCTATGCCAACTTTCATATATAAATAATCCCCCACATACTAAATATAATGGCAAAGCAAAATATTTTTGAATAGGCTCTGTTCCATACCATACAAAAAAAACAATTCCTATAAACAAATTTACAATTCCTAACGCAAACTTTGCTGCCCATTTTACTTTCCCCATATAAGATAATGTAACTGCCAAAAACACAAGTATAAGCAATATTATTTGAATTAACCACGTCTTTTCATTGTAATTACCAATGACATTCCAAAACACTTGTGCATCCATTTGTTTACCTCACTAAAAAAGTCTTATCCACTTTTCACTCAATACATATACTTTTCTTTTGAGTTTTTAATTATTTTCACTCGAATAAGAAAAAATTTAATAAACACTCTATTCACATACAACTGGAATTTTGTCGTTGGATAAGTTATCATTCAAAATTGACACTCAATAGTTTTCATCATTTCACAAAAACCGTTTCTCTCGTAAAATCTCATTCCGTCAATATTTTGTGGAAAAACCTCAGTTCTAATAAAATCTGCACCTTTTCTTTTTCCATATTCTTTACTGGCATCTATGAGAAGTGTTCCAATTCCTTTGCTCCTCTCACACTCCAAAACATCCATATCTTGTATATAAACTACGGTCTGTGGTTTTAAACACGCTATATTTTTCTGTTTCAATATCATAACATGAGAAAACCCTACAACTGTTCCGTCAATTTCTGCCACGAGAATATCCTGATTATCACTTTCAAATATTGAGTTAAAAAAGTCATCGTTACGATAGCCCACTACAAAATGTTCTGGTTGATATTTTACAGCGTCAATCTCTAATTCAGCATACAAACGCCTTAGCTTCTCAATGTCATCCATATTTGCCACCCTAATAAGCATATCTTCATCCCTCCTAATACTGATTTGTTTTTTAATTATATCACTTACATTCCTCATTTACCACTTAAAAATAAAGGCATAGCAACTGCCACACCCCACGTTTCTTATCCTTCCAATGACTTCTCAATTTGTAGCAGAAGGCTCTGATACTCCCTGCCGGCTCGCTTCGCCCTGTTTCCGACTAATCGCTCTTAGCCCTCTTGTTACGGTAATTCTTGTATTTGCACTTTTATTGATGTTTCTTGTTCCGGCCGGTATCGGACATATGCTGGAAAAAGGCAGAATTGTGTTTCAAAACAAATGTCTGTCTTCACAGGCAAACTAAAGGAACTTTTCTCAGGGTATGAGGTCTTAAAAAGCTATAACCGTATAGAAAATACGATTTTGCGATTTCAGGGTGAAAATGAAAAAGAGATTCACACAAGATTTAAGGCTGCCCGATTGTTTGCATTAAATGAAGGTTTATCCGATACCATGTCTGTCCTTTCCACCATCGCTGTTATTTTTGTATCAGCATATCTTGTTCTGATCGGGCATATTACCATGGGAACATTACTTGCATTAGTGATTAGAAATATATAATAGAGATTATAACCTCATCATACAAACGGAGGTTTATAAATTGGAAAATGCAAAAAAGCTTCATCCTTTTTTGGAAACATTAGGGCTTATCTATATGGTAAAAAATTTTGAGGCTGTTAAAACAGATATGCTGACTTCTTTAGACGAAATGAACATTGATGGAAATCAATTTTATAAACAGCACCTTTTTTATTTAGAAAACTATGTGCATGTATTTGAGGAATCTTATTCATTAAATGAAGAAGAAAGCTTTTTCTTTGGGAATAATACAGAATTTTTTTTGACAGTTCTGGCCATGGCAACAGAGCTTTTGGAAGTTGAGCCGAAGCGGGAGAATATAGAACAACAGCATATATTTTCTGCAATAACTACTTTCTTAACAGAAGAAAAACAGAAAATATTCCAAATGCAAACTCATTGGAGAGTTGGTTTCATATTCTCCAGTCTTCAGAATATTCCGAAGATACAAAATGGCGGCTTTTGGAGTTAATCAACAATCCTGTAAAAAATTTCGGGAATTGTTTGAGATTTATAGAAAAAATCGTTCTGCCTTTGAGATAACCTTTCAGGAAAATAAAGTGTACTTAGAAAAATTAGTCTCTGAAGCGCCGATAGACATTTCAGATGCCCTGCACAGCCTTGTATCTGAATTTCACCCTGAAACAAAAAAAGTCTATTTAACAGCAGTTCTTCCACTGATAGAATGGATTACGCCTACCATAATTTTCCAAGGTGTTTTGGCAGACAAACTGGAGTTGTATCAGAAAAATATGCAAAATGCCAGAGAAATGCTCCCACAGATTTTGAAACTTCTGGGAGATAAAAGCAAGTTTGAGATTCTATGCCTGTTAAAGTCTCATGGGAGATATAATCTGGAAATTGCAGAGGAACTTCACTTAACTCCCGCAACGGCTTCACATCATATGAGTATGCTTCTCACCAACCATATGGTTACAGTCGAAAAAAAGGACGGACGGGTGTATTATCAATTAAATCAGGATACCTTAAGAGAAATTATGAATTGCTTTACGGCAATTTTCTTATGACACCTTCCATTTTCCAGCATTTTGCTTCCGTGGTAAATATATTTTATATATTTATACCAAAGAATTTATTGTAATCAAACAAAGGGAGTCACAAGTGGGCTCTCTATTTTAATTTTTTAGAGCCATAAGCCATTTTCAATGAATTTTCGGCAAGTGGCTTTTCCTTTTGTTCGCTATTATTTTTAGGCATTAAGAAACCGCAACCCCTGGATTTCTCAAAGGATTGCGGTACTTATTTTGTTATTTGATTCTATACTATGATTACTCAACGATAGTAGCTACTCTACCAGAACCTACTGTACGTCCACCCTCACGGATAGCGAACCGAAGACCCTGCTCCATAGCAACTGGGTGAATCAGCTCGATAGACATCTCTACGTTATCGCCAGGCATACACATCTCTACACCATCCGGCAGATTGCAGACACCTGTAACGTCTGTTGTTCTGAAATAGAACTGCGGTCTGTAGTTGTTAAAGAATGGTGTATGACGTCCACCTTCATCCTTAGTCAGTACGTAAACCTGAGCTGTAAATTTCTTGTGGCATGTTACAGAACCTGGTTTAACAAGAACCTGTCCTCTTTCAATCTCTGTTCTCTGAACACCACGCAGAAGAGCGCCGATGTTATCACCAGCCTGAGCCTCGTCAAGCAGCTTACGGAACATCTCAACACCTGTTACAACAGTCTTTCTTGTCTCCTCATGGATACCAACGATCTCAACTTCGTCAGAAACATGAAGAACACCACGCTCTACTCTACCAGTAGCAACTGTTCCACGACCTGTGATAGAGAATACGTCCTCTACAGGCATCAGGAATGGCTGATCTGTTGCACGCTGCGGATCTGGAATATAGCTGTCAACTGCTGCCATAAGCTCCATAACCTTGTCGCCCCACTCGCCTGACGGATCCTCAAGAGCCTTAAGAGCAGAACCCTGAATAATCGGAGTGTCATCTCCTGGGAACTCATACTCGTCTAACAGCTCGCGGATCTCCATCTCAACCAGCTCAAGAAGCTCCTCATCGTCAACCATGTCACACTTGTTCATGAATACAACGATATACGGAACACCTACCTGACGAGAAAGAAGGATATGCTCTCTTGTCTGAGCCATAACACCGTCAGTAGCAGCAACTACAAGGATAGCGCCGTCCATCTGAGCAGCACCAGTAATCATGTTCTTAACGTAGTCAGCATGTCCTGGGCAGTCTACGTGTGCATAGTGACGCTTCTCTGTCTCATACTCAACGTGAGCTGTAGAAATTGTGATACCACGCTCTCTCTCTTCTGGAGCCTTGTCAATGTTCTCGAAATCTACTGCTGCATTTCCTTCAACTCTCTCTGAAAGAGTCTTGGTAATAGCCGCTGTCAGAGTTGTCTTACCATGGTCAACGTGACCGATTGTACCAATATTGCAATGTGGTTTTGTTCTTTCAAATTTAGCCTTTGCCATTTTGAATAATCCTCCTTAAAATACGGTGTGTTTAAATATTTACGTTTATTCAGCTAACATTGATTATATTTCAAATCATGCAGTTTTTCAAGCCTTTTTACTATTTAATTAATCATTTTTGTTCGATAATACCTTTTCCTGTACAGATTTCGGTACCTGCTCATATTTTTCAAAGAACATGGAATAGTTTCCACGTCCCTGCGTCCGTGAACGAAGGTCTGTAGAGTATCCGAACATCTCAGACAACGGAACGTATCCGCGAACAATCTTACCGCCGCCAAGGTCGTCCATACCTTCGATTCTTCCGCGGCGTGAGTTGATATCACCAATAACGTCTCCCATATACTCCTCCGGCATCGTTACTTCTACCTTCATGATAGGCTCGCACAATACCGGTGACGCCTTCTTCATAGCATCCTTGAACGCCAGTGAACCGGCAATGTGGAATGCCATTTCACTTGAATCGACTTCATGGTAAGAACCGTCGTATACATTTGCCTTAACGCCCACAACCGGAAATCCTCCAAGGATACCGGACTGCATAGCTTCCTCAATACCTTCCCCAATCTTAGGAATGTATTCCTTTGGAATCGCACCGCCGACTACTGTAGACTCGAACTTAAAGGTCTCCTCACCATTGATATCCATTGGCTCAAACTTAACCTTACAATGTCCGTACTGTCCACGTCCACCAGACTGCTTTGCATACTTGCTGTCTACATCCACAGCCTTGGTAAATGCTTCTTTGTAAGCAACCTGAGGTGCACCTACATTCGCCTCTACCTTAAACTCACGGAGAAGTCTGTCAACGATGATTTCCAAATGGAGCTCACCCATTCCGGCGATAATCGTCTGACCTGTCTCCTGATCCGTATGAGCACGGAATGTCGGGTCTTCCTCTGCAAGCTTCGCAAGAGACTCTCCAAGTTTGCCCTGAGAAGCCTTTGTCTTCGGCTCAATCGCAAGCTCGATAACCGGCTCTGGGAATTCCATAGACTCTAAGATTACCGGATGCTGCTCGTCACAGATGGTATCACCTGTAGTCGTAAACTTGAATCCGATTGCTGCTGCAATGTCACCGGAATATACCTTGCTCAGTTCCTCTCTCTTGTTGGCATGCATCTGAAGGATACGTCCAACACGCTCTTTTTTGCCCTTTGTTGCGTTCAGTACATAGGAACCGGAGTTCATCGTACCAGAATATACTCTAAAATATGCCAGCTTACCCACAAACGGGTCTGTCATAATCTTAAATGCAAGCGCTGAAAACGGTTCTTCATCAGAAGAATGTCTAACCGTATCATTTCCGTCTGCATCAACGCCCTGAATCGGCGGGATGTCAAGCGGAGAAGGCATAAACTCAACAACTGCATCCAGAAGCTTCTGAACTCCTTTATTTCTGTAAGCTGTTCCACAACATACCGGAACTGCCGTACACTCGCAGGTAGCTTTTCTTAAAACTGCCTTTAATTCATCAACAGATGGTTCTTCGCCTTCCAGATAAGCCATCATTAAATCATCATCTAATTCACAAATCTTCTCAACCAGCTCTGAACGATAAAGCTCCGCATCATCTGCCATATCTTCCGGAATATCGACGATTGAAATATCATCACCCTTATTATCATTATAGATATAAGCCTTCATTTCAAAGAGGTCGATAATTCCCTTAAATTCATCTTCTTTTCCGATTGGAAGCTGGATGCAGATTGCATTCTTTCCTAATCTGGTCTTAATCTGGTCTACTGCACCATAGAAATTAGCTCCCAAGATATCCATCTTGTTAATAAATGCCATTCTCGGTACATTGTATGTGTCTGCCTGACGCCATACGTTTTCTGACTGCGGTTCAACTCCACCCTTAGCACAAAATACACCTACTGCGCCGTCAAGTACACGGAGCGAACGCTCTACTTCTACTGTAAAGTCAACGTGTCCCGGAGTATCAATAATATTGATACGATGCTCTAATTCGCCCTCTTTTGGCTTGCAGTTCTCCTGCAGTGTCCAGTGACATGTTGTAGCAGCGGAAGTAATCGTGATACCTCTCTCCTGCTCCTGAGCCATCCAGTCCATTGTAGCAGTACCTTCGTGAGTATCACCAATCTTGTGATTAACACCGGTATAATACAAAATACGCTCTGTTGTTGTTGTCTTTCCAGCATCAATATGCGCCATAATACCGATATTTCTAGTTCTCTCTAACGGGTATTCTCTTCCTGCCATTGCTGCCTCCTAGAATCTGTAGTGTGCAAATGCCTTATTTGCTTCAGCCATCTTGTGCATGTCTTCTTTCTTCTTCACAGACGCACCTGTGTTGTTGGATGCATCAAGAATCTCATTCGCCAATCTCTCCTCCATCGTCTTCTCGCCTCTCTTGCGTGAATACAATGTCAGCCAGCGAAGCGCTAAAGCCTGTCTTCTGTCAGCTCTTACTTCGATCGGCACCTGGTAAGTTGCTCCACCGATACGTCTTGCCTTAACCTCAAGTACTGGCATGATGTTGCTCATCGCTTCTTCAAATACTTCGATTGCCGGCTTATCGGATTTTGCTGCAACTCTGTCAAACGCTCCGTATACAATCTTCTGTGCTACACCCTTCTTGCCGTCTAACATGATGTTGTTAATCAGCTTTGTAACCACTTTGTTGTTGTACAACGGATCTGCTAATACATCTCTTTTCTGGGTATGTCCTTTACGTGGCACGGTCCTTCCCTCCTTAAACATAATTGTGCATTATATTAACTGCACTGATTAATTCATCGGTACTCACATGTGTCTTTCTAATGATACTGTGTAGTGCAATCTATATCCTTGCAACTTACTTAATCATAGTTCTGTTTGTGACTACTTACTTTTAATGAAGTTCTTCCTCGCTTTGCTCCGAAGAACTACCTTCACACTAGGCTCGACAATACCTCGCCAAGTGTTCAGGCATTACTTTTTAGCGTCTTTCGGCCTCTTGGCGCCGTACTTAGAACGTGCCTGCCTTCTCTTTGCAACACCTGCTGTATCAAGTGTTCCTCTAACGATATGGTATCTTGTACCTGGAAGGTCTTTTACCCTTCCGCCACGAATCAGAACAACACTATGCTCCTGAAGGTTATGACCTTCTCCTGGGATATAGCTTGTCACCTCGATACCGTTAGACAGACGTACTCTGGCAATCTTACGAAGCGCTGAGTTAGGCTTCTTAGGTGTAGCAGTCTTAACTGCAGTACAAACACCTCTCTTTTGAGGAGCGGACGCATCCGTACTTCTCTTCCTTAAAGAGTTATACCCTTTCTGAAGCGCTGGTGCTGTGGACTTCTTTACAGATGTCTGACGACCTTTTTTTACTAACTGGTTAAATGTTGGCATTCTCTTTCACCTCCTACGATTATAATAAGTTGCATTCTGTTGCCAATCAGCGGGCAAATATTTCACCCGCTGAATTAGTTTATTACGAATAATACCTATTGTCAAGGGTTTTTCCGCTTTTTTACATCTAATTTTGTATCTAAAATGCTTCATATTTATAGGTAACTTAATACATTACCCCAAGAGTCATCTCACTCATCCATTTACGTTTCTGCTCCATGGAAGAATGTACATAGCGATTCAGAGTAATATTTACGTTTGCATGTCCCAAAATCTCACTCAGAGTTTTAACATCAAACCCTTTCTCTATACACCGTGTTGCAAATGTATGGCGCAAAGCATGAAAATTTACAATATCCATATTACACTCCATCAAATAACGCTTGAAAACGTTCTCGAAAGTCCTTGGCTCTACAAACTTCTTAGAAGTGCCCGTCAGCACAAATACATTGTCGTCCGAAGTCTTAAGCCTCATTAAACGTTCCACCATAAATTCCGGCATTGGAATATCCCGTACAGAACAAGCACTCTTAGGAGATGTAATGATAACCCTTGTCTTTCTGTTCTCCCTTCCCTTCCAATCTACCTCGTCATTAAAATTTTGAATCCGCTGCATAGTTGACCTTACCTGCAGGATTCCATCCTTATATAATATCTGGCCTTTTCTAAGCGCACATATTTCCCCAAGCCTAAGTCCCATACAAAGGCTTAACAGGATTCCCGTCTTTTTCAGGTTATAAACGTCTCTCATTAAAAAACGTTCCAATCGAAGCTGCGTATGCTTGTCCAAAACCTGGATTTCGCTGTCATTTCCCCTGATGCGAATCAACTCAAAGCGGCATGGAATATCAATATCGCTCAGCGCAGCATAACGGCAGATATCCTTCAACACAAGAAGCAAATCTTTTACTGTCTTCTCAGCCAGACCTTTGCCCTGCTTATTACCGGAATTCAATCTGCCCTGCACAAATTGCTCAATCGTGTCTGTCGTCAGACACTCTGCCTCAATATCGCCAAGCAAAGGCAGAATGTGATTTGACGTCAGGTTTACATATTTTACATATGTAGACTCCTTCACACGCATCTTAGAATTCTCCAACCACTGTGGTACGATTGTTTCCAATTTCTGATTTTTTCTCATTTGTAGTCCTTCTTTCTTTCTTTTTTCTAATGATTATATAAGAAGAAAAAGGACGTGGCATTACGACACATCTAATTCAGATAAATTACCCTGCTTCCCCTTTATTGACTATCCAGAGATAAATATGAAATTGTATATATGCATATACTAATCAAGAAAATTATTGAATATGTGTTAAATTTTAAGGTTCAAAATTATTGATTACGTGTTAAATCCCCTCATACAAAAATCTTGATTACGTGTAAATTTGATACATACAAATACTTGAAAACGTGAAATCGCTTAATTTTAATGATTTCTGACATACATACGGAGGTGAATTTTAATGAAAAGAAAGATTTATACAGAACTGTTAAAATGGAAGAAAGGAGGCTACCGATTTGTTCCATAACTATTTGGATAACCTGGATATGTTCTTCATGTATCTGGCGAGCTTCTACAATGTCAGGCTATACGAGAGGGAAACCCCGATTATCTTTGACGAAGTACAGTTATTTCCAAGGGCACGCTCAGCAAACAAATATCTCGTCGCAGACGGACGGTATGACTACATCGAAACCGGCTCTCTTATATGATGCTATAATTGTTAATATCGCCTACAACTCAACGGCGCCAAACATAGGACTAAAGCTCAACATGGACCGAATGACCCTCAAATGCTAAAGTAAAAATGTTCTGAAAATATTATTTTGTACACTCGCGTGTTTTCAAAAATATTTTCAGAACATTTTTTACTCTTTTACATATTTTTCAATGATACAGGTATGCTTTCTTTCCCCCACAGATGTTTCCTTATTATAATTCACTCCGACTAACAATATATCCCCGCCATAATTCTCAATAGCTTTTGGATACTGCTTCTTCTTTATCTGTTCGATTGCACCCTGGGCTGATTGATTCCATTTCAGCTCTATGACAAGCGCAGGAAAACCGGAATCATGCTTCGGCAAATAGATAATATCCGCAAATCCCTCTCCGGCGGGTAATTCCTCCCATTGCAGATAATTCTCCTTATATGTGTAGTATGCAAGTTTAATCACGCTGCGAAGGCTATCCTCTTTATTGTAGTGCAAAGGCGTCGTCTCCTCAGAATGTATCTTTTCAATCTGAGCCGCAACAGCCTCCTCGTTCATGTGAACAGTATCGTAGAGAAGCCGGTCGCTTTCCGCTACCCGCTTCATGGTTTCTGTATGATGGGCCTCCCTGACCGCCTTTGAAAATTCCATCCGAATTTCTTCATTGGGAATTCGCACAGTCTTTTTACTCTCATCATATGCCAAATATCCCAAATGAACCAAAAGCGTCAGCACATCATCCCTTCCCTTAAACGTTACAAGATCATTTGCAAAGCCATTCACATTTACTCCTACCTCCACACCGCCAATCAGCTCAGCGATGGTCTTTACAAGCCCCACATGATTCATACTGATATATGAGAGCAGACTCTCCGCCGCTGACGTCTCCGTCCAATAAGAATCAAAATCAAGATTATCAACAGCCTGCTTAACTGAGTTTGGGTTGTAGACAGAACCCACGCCTTTAAAATGATATCCGTCATACCACTGTTTCATCCTCTGAAAATCGACTCCGTACTCAGCGCACAGCCCTCTCACTTCTTTTTCTGTGAATCCGACATAACTGCCAAATTTCCGTGGCTTGACCATCGTGTACTCTTTAAAATCAGATATGGCAGACTGCTTTCCATCCTTCTTAATCGGAAGAATTCCTGTCATATATGCCGCCGCAAATATCTTCGCCGTTGTTCCGCTGCTTTTAAACATGGTACGGAGGAATTCCAGATATTCTTGCTGAACCGACGGATTTTCACGGATCGGCGCATCCCACTCATCAATAATCATAATAAACTTATTTCCAGTCAGTTCAACTGCATGAATCATCGTCTCCGGCAGTTCATTGCTTACGGACAATTCTGGATACGCTCTCATTAATTCTTCTGTAATCTTTCCGCTTAAATAATCAACAAACATCCTATAATGATTGGTAAAGGGCTTTATATAAGTCATATCAACATATATCACATCATACTTGTTGAGGTACCTCAAGTAATCTTCATCCTTGCTGATGTCTTTTCCCTCAAAGAGATGTGATGAATCACAGGTCTTATCATAATATGCGCATAACATCTGAGCTGCAAATGATTTTCCAAATCTTCGTGGTCTGCTGATACAGGTCAGCCTTCTTGGAGTCTCAATGGTATCATTAATCAAAGCAATCAGACCCGTCTTGTCGATATAATGATCATTCAGTATTCCGGTAAATCCGCTGTTCCCTGGATTAAGATAAACCCCCATAAAGCTTTCACCTCCGCCTGGGATTATCAAGCCTGATAGTTTCTATACCACTGTGCGAACTGCCTCAATCCGTCCCGCAAGCTGGTTGACGGCTTAAATCCAAAGTCCTTCTCTAATTCCTCCACATCCGCATAAGTCACCTCTACATCCCCAGGCTGCATACCCACAAGCTCCTTATGCTGTTCAAAATCATAATCCTGTGGCAGCACCTTCGCAGCTTTCAACTCCTCCTGCAAAATCTCCACAAAATCCAGCAGATTCTCTGGTTTATTATTACCAATGTTATATACCTTATATCTGACGCCGTCTTCATTGGAAAGGGGACTACGCTGCATCACTTCAACAATACCCTTTACAATATCGTCGATATAGGTAAAATCGCGCTTGCAATTCCCGTAATTGAAAATCTTAATCGTCTCATTCTTCACCAGTTTATCCGTGAATCCAAAGTACGCCATATCCGGACGCCCTGCTGGTCCGTATACCGTAAAGAAACGTAAGCCAGTGGATGGGATATCATATAATTTTGAATATGCATGTGCAAATAATTCGTTTGATTTCTTCGTTGCCGCATACAAGGAAACAGGGTTGTCCACCTTGTCCTCCGTAGAATAGGGAATCTTCTTGTTACTGCCATAGACAGAAGAAGAACTGGCATATACCAAATGCTCGACGCCTTTTTTCCCATCATCGTAACTGTGGCGGCATGCCTCCAAAATGTTGTAGAAGCCGATTACATTGGACTCCAGGTAAACATCCGGATTGGTAATACTGTATCGCACTCCTGCCTGAGCTGCCAGATTGACCACGACTTCAGGCTGATATTCTGAAAAAATCTGGTCAATAAAAACTTTATCCGCAAGGCTGCCCTTCTGAAAAATAAATTCAGACGATGCGCCTTTTTTTTCCTGCCGAATCTGTTCCAGACGGTATTCTTTCAAAGATACATCGTAGTAGTCGTTCAGGTTGTCAACTCCTATAATTTTGATATCTTCAAACATGGTAAGCAGGACACGGCTTAAGTTTGCCCCGATAAATCCGGCTGCGCCGGTAATTAATATGGTCTTTCCGTTTAAATCTACATTTTTATTCAACATGTTCTGTTTATAATCCTTTCCTCCATAACTTTCAGACATATTATATTCTCTTTTTGCAGTTAGTACAACCGTTAGATTACAATTAATTCAGAGGCTTTTGGTTGTATTCCCAATCAGATTGCTATATACTGATACCTCGCTGCACGGGATTCTTATCGTCTGGTGCGGGAAGATAAGGGCGGGATTGGTTATGTGGATTTTATATTCTATCCGATGACAGATCAGAATGACGACTGTATCATTCTTGAATTAAAAGCAGACGATACGGCCGAACATGCGATACAGCAGATTAAAGAAAAAAAATATGTTCTCGCATTCTCTCCCAAACCTGGAGAACCTTTAAGCTATACGGGAAGACAGCTTGCCGTGGGGATTGGGTATGATAGAAGGAGTAAAAAGCATGAGTGCAGGGTGGAAGTGATAGAATGTACTTAGTGTTAAGTAAAAAGTAAAAGGATGGAATGGTACACTTTTTCATTTACCATTCCATCCCTTATTAATCGTATTTTTCCGTCTAAGTTCTCACTCATCCTAAATCAACAGTAGCAAGCCTTGGCTCAAAACAACAACAAGGACGCACGCTGACAATCCTCACACCGCTGGCTCTCTGTGGCCCAACTCTCATAAATGTAGCAAGCACACTCGTTTTACCGTGTAATCCGAGAGGACCAATATCGCTCTCATTTACCCGTTTGGTAATCTCCTGCTCCATCTCGCTCTGAGTATGATATCTTCCATCTACCTGTGCCTGCATCATCAAAGCTGTTGCTTCAAAATGGCTTCTCCCTATTCCGACAGACAACGTACACGGCGAACAACCTAACTGTGCAACACCTTCGATTCCCCACTTTACAATTTCGTCCAACACAACTTTTGTATCGTGCTTATGGAAGATTCTATATGTCTTTGCCCTAATCGCCGGCCCACCGCCCAACATTAAAATATGTAAACGGACAATATTTTCCTCACATCTACGGATTAGTATCGGCGCGGCCTCAACGCCCGCACTATCTAAATCCAAGCCGCCACTCTGATTAATTCTATGGCTGTCATCTCCCATAATCCCCATTGGACGTCCCGGCAGCTTCCGCAATCCTTCTGCAACACCTTCTCTGATCGCATCAAGCATTCTACCTGACACATTGGCATCTAAACCAACTTCTAAAACAAGATGGGGAATCCCTGTATCATCACAAAGAGGGCTATGATTTTTTTCGGCTGCCATTGCATTCTCCAATATATTTTCAAGCACCCATTTGGCATTTTTATTATCTTCCGATGCGATTGCCCTTGTGAATGCTTCCTTCTTATCTTCCGAAAAAATTGAACCGGCATTCACAAGAGTATCCGAAACCCTGTTGACCGTCCTTTTATAATCAAAATTACTCATAGATACTCCTCCCATGCGCCGCCCCTATAATTGCCGGATACTTGCAGACCTTAATCATATGTAATGCTTCCATACCAAGCTTAGGAAAAGCAATAACCTTTTCCTCAGATGTCTTTTCTCCAAGCAAAGCCGTAATCGGCGGTATGACCGCATACACCGCATGACACTGATCCAGAGCCTCTATCGTTTCTTTATGCAGTTTACCTTTACCAAGATGTATCTTTACACCTGCATATGATAATGGCTCTATACTATTTTCAATCTCTAGCTTATTGCTTGACGTAGGGCCAACCCCTGCCGGACTTAATGCGGTGTGAAAAACAACCTGCCCCTGCAGGCTGATTCCCAGTTCTTTGATTCTTCCATCACCAAGCATTTTCACTACTTTCGGCAGCACAGCATCCCGGCCGCATAAGATATATCCTGAAATATATACCCTATCCCCAACTCTCAGCCTTTCAATATCTTCATCTGAGACGGGTGTGTATAATTCACTTCCCATAAACCACTCCAAACTTTTCTTCTATTCATTAACAGCAAAGAGCTTCACATAAGCTCCCTCATTTTCGATAACCCCAAATGCTCTTGCACGATTTATAACCTTGTTTGCCCAATTCGTATGGGGCTTAACCTCATTCATTTTGTTCGCACCAGTTCCCTTTACAACTCCGCCTTCCTTATGACCAAGAATCATGCTTGCGTCTTCATATTCTTCCTTTGTCACCGCCATCAAGGCATTAACAAACTTCACATGGGTTGGATGGATCACCGTACGTCCAACGAATCCATTTGCCTTATCCAAAATTACTTCGCGTAAAAGCCCGTCAATCTCATTATTAACAATAGGCAGCCGCTTCATCAAATAATCTTCCAAACCATGCTTTGGCAATTCTTCAAACATCAATTCCTTCGGGGCGCGAAAATACTCCCAGACAGGACCAGAAATCACATAATCATTATTTCTTCCACATACATTTACAATATCTGCCAAGCACTCACGAACCGTCATAATATCATAGATTGAATAGTCCACGCCTCGGCGTACTCCAAACACAGACGAAAAATCCGTTCCTCCTACCCTCACCTGCAATACAAGCTCGTGATACTTATCCAGTATTTTCTTAATACCAACAAGCTCCTGCATTCGGGTCTCTTTGTATGCGGCTTCCGGGTCTTCTATAATCGGCATCCCATATAAAATTTCACCAAAACGCTCATTCAAATCAGCCAGATATGCAAAATACTCATATCCATTTTCTGCATTAAATTTTGGAAAATTAATCCCACACAGAGACTTTGCCTGATGTAAGGTCAACGCTTCCCCAAAATGCTTAAACTGCGCAAGATTCCTAATCCGGACAAAAATTAAGGGAACCCTGTCTGCCGACAAAGCACCCTCCTCCACCGCGTTTGTCACCGCGTCTAACAACTTATGGACGTTTTCTTCCGCTTGCGGGACCTGTTCTTCTGGGCATGCATCCTCAAAACAAAGAACAATCGTCGTAAGCCCCGGCATCGCCCCTGACAAAATCTTGGGAGTAAAATCTTTTGTTCCAGGCATATACATGGTTGCCCCAAGACAATATTGGAGTATTTCACGGTCAGTATATTTGTTAAACTCCTCTGGTTCAACAATAAATTTAAAATCAGGATTATATAAATGGTGTCTCATAATCTTCTTACTTTCCTTTCTGTTCACTCAGACTGCCCTTAGGAGACCATACAGCCTCAGGATAGTATGTCTCAATCATCCGCTTCACAAGCAAACACTGTTTTGCCCGCTTACGTGCATCTTCTTCCGTGCTGTCCCAACTATGGGTAGCCGCAACAGAACCACCCGTCTTAAGATAAAGCGGAGCCGCAATACGAATCATTTCCGGCACTTCATAATGACGAATAAAACCGCCAGTAGACTTCGGATTCTCTGTATGGATATCAAGCGGACACTCCACCGCCTGGCGCATGGCCGCCAACATCTGAAGCTGAATGTCACGAACCGGATTTACAGAGTCAGCCCCTATATTTTCCAAAAGTTTTGCAGAAGCGGGATTGCCATGACCAGCATGTGCAGACACTTTAAAGTGGCAGTCTGCCGGGATTTCTCCTGCGCTTCTCATTTGATCCAATACCCATAGGCAGCCCTCATCATAGACAAGAAACCCACGGCAGCCAAGCCTGGCAGCCCGCTTGACATCTTCAATCGCCCTTACAATCTGTTCTTCACCGCGCAGCCGATATCCCATGCGTACGCCTTCCTCCGTATGTACCGAAGCTGATGTGTCCGTTGTGGCCCTTGGTCCAATGGCAAGAATCAAATCCGTTTGCCATTGATGTGCCAGCTCTGCCATTTTCGATATTTCATCATCCGTCAAACACATAATTCCCTGGGTCTGGGTTACACGATGCAGGTACAGCCCATATCCGTCTACCGCCTCCAGCAAAGCTTTCATTACCTTTGGCCCCTGTATGCCCGGAACCTCAAACCGGTATTGTCCACCGTCATTGAATCGCTTCTCAGATGTGGGTAAATCGTAAGCATCTCCACGGGGCAATCCGATTGACTTAAGAAATTCTCTTGTTTCATCCATACTACTCATTATTTTTTCCTTTCTCCAAACTGACTTGGCTTTCATCTATATTCAATTCTTCGATCAGCCTGTCAATGGCTTCCCTATGTGAAAAAAGCAGGGGAGGCAGCGTTGCGTTCAAGCCTTTATGAATATGTATATCTATAAAAGACGCCCTTCCACAATCTTTTAATGCCAATATCGCCTCAATCAATCCCTCCTTATCTGTTACCGAATGCCCAATTGTGGCATAGCCGCAGGCTTTAGCAATCGCTGTAAAATCAACCTTATAACCTGCCGAGGGTTGGCCTCCAACTGAATCATGCACTCCGTTATTGAGAACAACATGCATAAAATTGGGGACAATCTGCTTGCTTACCATTGTCATTGCCCCCATATGCATAATCGCTGCCGAATCTCCATCAAGAACTACGACCTTTCTTTTCTCTTTTTCTAATGCAATCCCCAACGCAACCGATGAAGCATGTCCCATAGAACCCACATTAAGGAAATCGTGTTCCTTTCCTTCATTTCGTCTCTCACGCAGAAAGAAAAGTTCGCGGGTCGCTCGCCCTGTAGTGGCCGAATAAATCGTATCCTTTGGCATCTGATTCAAAATTACCTCAATCGCCTCCTCCCTGCTCATTGAATAATCTGTCACTCCCCTATTCATTTTCTCCCCGTCAAGAACTCCCTTCGGCGCAATTAAAGCATATGACCTACGGCTTGTTTGGCAGTAAGCTAAAGCTTTCTTAATTACTTTTTTAAAATCACCTATATCGTCTGTAAGGATAGAATAGGGAATATTCATTAATTTTAGCAAATCAGGCGTAATCTCCCCTTGAAGTTCATGTTGGGGCCAATCCTTTGTCCCCGGCCGCCCCCTCCAGCCAATCAGGAGAAGCATTGGAGCAGCATAAACATGTTCGTCAGCAAGCGATACTAATGGGTTCACCGCATTTCCCATGCCGCTGTTCTGCATATATACCAACGGAATCTCTTTAGAGGCAAAATAATGCCCTGCTGCAATGCTCACCGCATTCCCTTCATTAGCCGCAATAATATTACGCTCTGGGTAATTATTCAGTGCATAATTACAAAAACCATTCAGGTAAGAATCCGGCACACCAACAAAAAAAGTTATATTTTGCTTATTAAGTTCTTCAAATACAAGTTTTTGTTCTAACATTTCTCCTCCTGCCCTTTTGTCAAATTTCCTTTATATAGTGTAAAATATTCAGGGCTTTCAGCTTTTGAAATATTCCACGCCCTGTCAAATGCTTCAAGTACATCGTCTGGCAGCCTTCCGTTTTTTATAGCCTTCAAATTCTGTTCCAAATGGCTAAGCTTTGACGCACCCATAATAATCGCGTCCCCTCGGTCACCACACAGCATAGAGTGATGAGAGAGCCAACGGTATGTAGCTTCGACACTCGTAAAACCATGATGGGCAGCAGCTTCTTTTATCATTTCCACCGCCTCAAAGCAACTCTTTTTCCAGTAACGTCCCTGGTAATTAGGACGATTCGTAAAACGGCCATTCAAGGGTGCATCCTCAAACTTGCCATACCGCCCTGTAAGCAGCCCTCCAGCCAGCGGATTATAGGCATAGAAGCGAAGTCCATAGTTGTTAAGACACTTCTTCAATTCCGTCTCTGCTTTACGTGTCAGAGGATTATATATTCCTTCATAGACTGTCGGTTTTACCCATCCTCTCCGATCACACTTATGCCATGCATCCGCTACCATCCACGCAGGAAAATTAGATAAGCCAAGTTCTCTAAATTTTCCCTTTTTCCAAAGCGTATTACACGTCTCTAATACCGATTCAATCGGAGTCATTGGATCGGGAAAATGAAGATAAAAAATATCTATATAGGATGCTCCAAGCCTTTCTAATGATTGACTTAGCTGCTGATATGCTGCTTCACCGTCCAACTTCCCACTTATCCGCGGATTCACTTTCGATGCAATTTTATAGGGTTTATTTATATCCTTTAAAACCTCCCCCAACAGCTTTTCGCAGTTTCCGTTATTATAGACATAGGCCGTATCCAATTCTTCATATCCGGCATCCAGAAATGTATCCACAAACGCTCTGATATCCGGATGAAAAACCGATTCTCCAAAGGTCATCGTACCTAATACAATATTTACATTTTCCATTACAATTCTCCTGTTACACTAATTGGATTTATAAACTCTCCATCACCGTCAAGATCTTCTATCATCCGAATCAGTTTTTCAAGCGTTTTCTGACCCGCGCATCCCAAAGCACATTCCTCCAATTTGCCAAGAATATCTTGCCTGCCCAAAGGCTTCTCCGGATCACCTTTGGGAACAAGGACTGCTTCCTTTATCACTTCACCGTTCTTTTTCACAACCTCTACTCTCGTTCCGCGAATGTTTTTTGACCTGTCCTCCATAGCTTCATCCGAAATAAGATGAATTCTATTGATTAGATTTACAATTTCATCTGACAGCTTCGTATACTCCATATCCTTGATACCGTACGTGCCATATTGCAAAGCACATGCCAATGTATAGTGAATGGAAAACTTTGTCTCATCTTGATTCTGAGGAAAATGTATTTGCCCCGCCAGTTTAATTGCGTTGGGATATATATATACATACACCGCTTTAATATCTTCTGCTTTTATCCTCTTATGTAGATTTATAGCAGCTTCGATTCCGCAATGTGTATGTCTGCATGAAGGGTAAAGCTTAAAATAACATTCATGTATAAGCAGATGCTCTCCGCCTTTTAGCATATCTTTTTCAATCTTACTTGTTACAGCATGGAACCAACCGTTCGGTCCTTCCAAAGCCTTTAAAGGCCCCTTCACTCCTTCGCTTGCTAACATAGCTGCAAATATACCGTTTTCAGCCGCTTTTGCAGGATTTAACGGCTTTATCGCCGGACGAGACTCTCCATATGATAAGAGTCCCCCTGAAAGAGTTGTTGCAAGCGCAATCGCATCTTCAATTCCTTGTGCATCCAGATGATAAAGTCTTGCACATGCTGCAGAACAGGCAAGTGTTCCCGCCATTCCAGTTGAATGAAATCCTCTCTGGACCATTCCCGGCTGCGCAGCAGACGATATTCTTATGTATGCTTCATACCCCGTTGCAAGCGCAACAAGAACCTCCTCATTTGTTGAATTGAGTTTATCTGCCAGTGCAAACACTGCAGGTATCACATGAACTCCGACGTGCCCCATCGCTTTCTTATTACCGTCATCAAGCTCTGCGCCATGACCGTATATTGAATTTATGAAGGCCGCCTTTGCCGCAGGATACCTTCCCCGTTGAAGAAAAACGAACGCCTCCTCAACACCTCTCTGACAACAGACAACCCTCTCAACCGCATGGTTGAAATCCCTATTCTGTTTATAGCCTGCGTAGCTTGCTGCAAAGAAGTCTATAATTAAAAGCCGTAATTGTTCTTTATCTTGATTGGACAGCTTTTGTATTTGGAACAAATCAAACGCAAGACTCGTTGTAATACCCATCACTTAATTTCCTTTCAATATTTTTTCTTAATCTTCTTTCCAATCTCATCCTTCATAGATGTAAGCGACTGGTTTTTTAAGACAAGCAATATACACATATATCCTATAACCGATACGGCAACCGAACTGAACATACAAATAAGAGGCGTCAGGTTAAATGATTTAATTAGCATACATCCCACATATATAAATGCACACCCAAAAACTGTTGAAATAATATCTTTCCATCTTATCTCTATCTTAATTAAATCTTTTGAATTCCATAAACATATTATAAGCGAGCACGCTTCAGCAACTAAAGTCGTAACTGCCGCCGCGCTTTCTTCAAAATAAGGAATTAAAATAAAATTCAATATAACATTTATTAAGGCTGATACTGCTGTAGCAAGCAAAACATATTTTTCTTTTTTTCCGGGTATAAGAATACACGAAGTAAAAAACCAATTAAACAAACAGACCAAAAGCGCTAAACAAAGAATCCTAAGAGGCGTATTCGCTGATATAAATTTCTCTGTGGAAACTACTAAAATAATTTCTTTGCTTAAACAAAACATTCCAATAGAGGCCGGTACAACAAAAGTTACAAGGATATACAAAATTCTGTTGGCCAACGCCGCATATTCCTTTTTTCTGTTTTGCCCCCATAAAAGCGACAATCTGGGGATGGAAACAATAATTACCGCCGACAAAACCTGTTTTGCAATGCTATATATTTTACTTGCTATTGTGTAAATTCCAACATTATAATCCGAGGTAAGAAAGCCCAAAATGGTAATATCAGAATTGACATAAATCCTGGTAGCAATACTATTCGCAAAAAGAACCAAGACAGGTATTAGATGGGTAAATATTCTCTTATTAAGACAAATATGGATTGTACAATACTTTTTTAATCCTAATAAATTGATAATATTAGCTCCAGAATTTGATACTACAATTACAGCAGCATACCAAAGTACGTCATCTTTTTCCCGTACAAAAACAAAAAGTAATATCAATGAAATAATCTGAAAAACAACCGTTCTGATTGCAATATATAAATATTCTTCATAAATCGTGTAAACCCACTCACAACCTATAGTTGTAAAAATCATACTTACACTTAAAACCATTATTATCGAGGCATATTCATGTAGCTTATCGCTGAACAACATTGTCAGGCAAAGAATAAGATAGCTCACAACAGTCGAAAATACATTAATTGTAAATACTTCTGATGTAAACCGAGATATCTCTTTCCTTGAATTCCTGTATCTTGTCCCCTCGCGTACAGCATATGTTCCTATTCCCAATGAAGATAAGAGATAAAAATAGTCAATCACAGAATGTGAAAAATTATATCTGCCTAGATTATCCACTTCTAATATACGGGAAATATATGGGAAGGTAATCAAGGGAAAAATAACAGATAACATCGTTTTTCCTCCGTTAATTACCGCATTTATACCAATAGACTTTTTATTCATATTTTTCTTTAAAATAATTGAAACAGATATGTCGCTATGACAAATTCAGAGTTATCCAACATTAGAACAGAATACATCATATGCCATATAATCAAACTCAACCATATAAATCTCCTGCTTTTTCCATCTATAAAATATTTTTTTCTTTCTTTTCCTAATAAAACTGAAAGGAGTGGAATCAAAAAAAAAGAAAAAATATTTTGCCAGCCGGTTTGCCAACCATAAATTCCCAGAAATTCCAATAATACTAAATGGAATCCCACAGATAATAATCGACAAAAGATGATCTGTATCTTTTCGTTCCAAACGAAGCTTTTCTATTTGTGTTAAAGCAAAATAAATTATACAGCACACAACCAGAGTTTCAATTAACGCTCCAAGCCAGATAAACGTCCGATCTGTATGTAATGACTTTTCTCCTCCAAAATATGACAAATATTTATTAAGCGCACTTATTGTTGAAAGTATTTTGACTATAAGAGGCGTACTTAACCGAAAAAAAATTCCAATGCCAATCGCCCCCCAAAATATAGTTTTTGAAGGCTTAATCCATTTTGAAACAACCAAAACAGCAATGGCAATGATTGCAGACGAATGAAAAATAAAGGTAAGCAGAGCAAATATTCCAAAGATTATATATCTTTTTTCCTCCAGCTTTTCATAGGCATATGCAAAAAATATCATAGAAATGGCCTGTTTTAAAACATTCAACGACATACCCCAAAAACCAAACAAAAGATACACGGAAAAAGATACAAATGCATTTTTTGTATACTTTCTGCAATACCAAATAAGGGGTACATATATAATTACCGAAGTAACCCACAAAATCGCGAATTCATTTTGAGATATATATCCGCTTATAACACTGATAAATGGATAGCCAATCTGTCCTCCAAAAGCTTGTATTGTAGACCAGTTGAATAATCTATGCAAATCTGAATACCAATTATAATATGTCCTCGCATTTGTAACGTATCGAAAAAAATCTGAACCCACACCATATCTAAAACTGGTGATAAGGATAAGAACCGTTACAATCAATACATCATCCAAGTGTATGCGTATTCTTGATGTATCATGGTACACATATTTATATAACAATATGATCATTAAGCATATTGCCGTGGAAGACATTGAATAGAGAAACATCGTTCCCATTAAATCTATGTATCTATACATCTATAATAGTCTCCTTACTTCTTACTTAGCGTTCTGCCCCCCCCGACGATTTAATCGACTTGACACAGCGAGGAGTCCATATAACTTTAGTTTCATGAATCCTACCCTTAATTTATTTTTATTCGTAAGCTCATGGAAATTTATTGAATGGATTGATTTGTCAATAAACGTATTTTTCAAATATTGATCAGAGGCTTTCCATCTCCCCAGTGGACTTAACGGAGAAGCCTTATGATAATATTTATTTACAATCACGCCTGATGCTGCTACAACTGCAAAATCCATTAAGTCTCGTTCAATAATATCACTATGTTTTTTTTGCATTTCCTCTATCTTATGATCCATGATTGCTGCAACATTGCCAAGAACTTCTAATAATCGCATACGATTATCGTCAAAATCCTCCGCATATTTATGAGTCGCACTTAACTCGTTAGCTCTATAGTGATATAAAAAATCATCAATCAATACCATATTATTAAATTTTAAAAGACAGTTTAAATAAAAAGCTTATCTTCACTGATTTTTATTCCTGGCGGAAATTCCAGTCCGTTCTCTCTCAAAAATTTTCTTTTATACATCTTATCCCACACAAAGTAGGATGTAGCCACGGCTATTGACTGTTTTCTAAAATTGGGAGTCTGCATCCCATTTCGGTAAACAAATAGCATATCGTCTATCGATTCGGACGAATATATGTAATTACTTTTAATACTCGTATCCAACTTTTTTTCATTAACAGCATAGTTTTGATACGCCCTGAATTGGATTATATCGCAGTCTTTATATTTCTGTGCTGCAAGAGCCAAAACTTCACATGCGTCTTTTTCCAGCCAATCATCTGCATCGACAAATAAAATCCAATTACCACAAGCGTTTTTAATGCCAGTATTTCTAGCCAATGAAACACCTCTATTTATTTGATGAATGACTCTTATCCGTTTATCTGTTAAAGCATATTCGTCGCATATTTCACCGCATTGATCCGGACTCCCATCATCCACCAAAATCAACTCAATATCTGAATATGTTTGCTCCAGAATTCTTTCTATACAGTTGCGCAAAAAATCTTCTTCAACTTTATATACAGGAACCACAATACTTATCTGCGGATTCACAAGCTCACCTCCTAATGCCTTCTCTTAGCCATGTCCTTTCTATATGTCAGAATATGCTCTATCGCATAACTAAAAAAAGGAATCGGATCTTGCCAGGAAAAAATATAGTCTCTTTGTTTGCGGCAATAGAACCAGGATGGTTTAGCTTTAAGTCGATTAGGATTTTTTATTAACCATAATAAATCTGTGTGAAAATATCTTAAAGCCAGGTTTTCAGGTATCCTTTTTTTCATTGGAGTAAGCGTCTTTCCATATGCAAGATCAAGCATATTTTTTACAGGCTTTGTTCCAGCCCATTCACATATTTTGATACTTGCAGGAATACGTCCGTTTATCTCCATTACTTTCGGCGTATGATCACGAGGATCCATAATAAACCCAATATGCCCAAAGCTCGTCCAGTCAAGACATTCTAACAGACGGTTGGAATATGCAGCCATAGCTTTATGATTGATTGTTCTAATATAACATCCAGGGCCTCCATCAATTGGAAACCATCGACACGACTCTACTACCAATGTAGATTGGGGTTTATGATCTCGATCCATCATTACATATCCGCCGTATTGAAGACCGCCTTCAGGTATAAGTTCTTGAATTACATATTCCTCAACCTTGATGATTCCATCCGCAAGGTATTTATAAAGCTGCTTTCGATTCATAATACGCTTAAATCCCGCAGCACCACTCCCCTTCCGCGGCTTTGCCACAAGCGGGAAATCTATCTTCGCAAGAAATTCCTCCATAGTCTCATTATCCATCTTCGTAATCGGACACGGAATTTGATTCTCCATACAGATTTTCATCGTCTGCTGTTTATCGTAAGCCTTTAAAAAAGCCTCACGAGAGGCCGCTATTATTTTTAGATTTCTGTATCTGTCCTGAAAATCACCATCGATACATATATCTGTCGCTACCTCAAGAACCGGAAAAAGAATATCGTAATGATTTCTTTTCAATTCATTTTCAATCTCTTGTCTGTAAACTTTTTTATTTTCGCGAATACCTTTTACAACAATTCTTTTTTGGGGATATCTGGATGTATAACCTACATCCAGCTTTGACTCACATACAGTTGTTACAACACATCCTAATTCATGAAGCTGATGAAGAATACTAGGGATTTGCCGTCCATATCCGTCTAAAAGCAGAACCGTTTTCCCTTTATATTCTGTTTGCATTACTTTTTCCTCCCTCAGTATAAATAGTCAATATATCTACTTGCTTTTCAACGGATATACCACTTTATTCAATAAGTAGGTCTTTTCATTCTCTCCAAAAACTCTCTTAAGAACTACATAGCCGCAACACACAATCCATCTGGGAAAATGCAAAACAAGCTTTGCCCTTCCTGCTTTTCTTTCTGCTTTTATATAGTCTGGGGTCCACATAGATTTTGAGTCTTTAATAACCCTAATATCATTTATTGGCTCTGTGTTACACCAAGCTTCGATAGATTTTATTGCTTTCTTCACATTGAGAATTTCGTATTCAGTTCCCCTGCCTACCTGGTATGCTACATTTGGATACTTCAAATAGTATCGCTTTTGTATATCCCGCTTAATTTCATCTGAATATATTGGGGAAAAACGAAAAATCGTATAATGTTTGAGTTTTCTGCACGCTTTTTCTGCTAATGCCTTACTTTTTCCATAATTTGAAACTGGATGAAGCTCTGTCTGCCCATCAACAATAGATTTTCCATCAAAAAAACCATATACATCAATCGTACTTATAAAAAGTACAGGTTTTTCTCCAGCAGCATCAAACAGATTTTTTGCACACTTCACATTCACATGATAATATCTATCCCACGAAAGATCTGACTCACCCTCTGTATGAGCTAATGCAGCAAGATGTATGAATCGGTCAACCTTGTTAGTATCAACTATCATCTTAATTCTTTCTTTATCCCCCAAGTCGGCTTGATACCGAGCATAATTTTTCCCACATACTTCTTTTCCTGTCCGGTCTATTCCTATTACGTGATGTCCGGCTTTCAGAAGTTCACCCACCAATCGGGAGCCAATCATCCCTTTAACTCCTGTCACCAATATGGTCAATTCTTCTTTTCACCTCCTCTATCGCCTGTCTATCCCCATCAACAGCATCAAGCATTTCTTCCAGGATATCTACCGGTATTTTTTTTGCGATAGTCCCCCAGATACTTCTCACAGTGTACCAAATCAGCTTCAAGTCATATCTCATGCTCTGTTTTCCAATATAATATCTGTCTAAAGCCAATCTCGCAGGCAGCACCTTGTCCTCATACTCCTTCTCATCTTCTATAAAGTCTCCATAAAGATAGTCATATAAAGCCGCAGGGCTGGTCAAGCCTGCCTTTACAGATGCAACGCTGGAATTTTCCCCTCCGCGGGTAACCGAAAGCTGCTCCACAGAAGCCGGACGAGGCCCTACCACAGTCATACTTCCCAGAAAAACGTTTAAAAGTTGGGGAAGTTCATCTAGCTTTGCAGCACGTATGAAACGTCCAAACGGATAAATCCTGCTTTGTTCCGGCCTCAAACTTTTTTCATTGGCATTTTTATCCACCCTCATTGACCGAAACTTAATCATATAGAAATATTTATTGTTTTTTCCAACACGACGGGCAAAATAGAACAGCGGTCCTGGATCAGATATTTCTATCCCAATAATTACAACAAACCAAATGGGAAGTGTAACAATTATTCCTCCTAATGAAGCTACGATATCGAAAAGCCTCTTTAAAAATGAGTAAGTATATTTCATCATATCCTCACAATCTACAAAATACCGATTCAAATGCTTCCGCATAACTGCATCCTGCCTGCACACCTCGGTAAGCAGCCAAACCAGTAATACCTTCATTAGACCTTGGATGGGGGTATGGACGCATAACACCTGAGTATGCAGCTAATGCCTTTAATTTAATGTCTATTCCTTCTTTCCCAACCTCTACGAACATATTAGGCGTAAATCGGTTTGAAGAAGAATCAAAGGCCCACTCTGTTGAGGATAAAACCTCCATATAGAGAAACTGTTTGAGTTCTGGTACGCCTTCTTTTCTCTGAAAAAGGTGCGATGCTGCCTGGGCAACATAGCTTGTTACTACATGGTCATTATTTGTATCCGAAGGATGATGTGTAAAAATAAATTCTGCCTGCCAATCCTGAATACATTTTTCAACAAACTGTACAAGCTCCAGATGGGGAACAGTATTCATCTTTATATTAGGAAAATCTCCAACATACGAATTATGTACACCCATGATTTTATAAGCGTTCAGTTGGTCAGCTTGAAGCGTTTCTGAAATATTCACCCTTGCTGCCGCATGATTTGCCAACGTACATACAGCTACCCTGTTCCCTTGTCGAATTAACTTATGAATTGTAGCACCAGCGCCAAGCACTTCATCATCTGGATGCGCTACTACAAACAAATAGTTCATATTATCTATCCTTTCCCATCTTCCCTAAGCCTTATCCCCAAATAAATCTTCCTTTTCTTCCCCCAGAAATCCTGCTCAATACACACATACCTTTTCCTCAGCCTCTGCCTCACAATCGCGTTCCGATATCTCCCCACCGGACCATAGGCTTTCACGATCATCCCCTCGTCATCCACCTCCACCAGGGAACGCTGCACAATATGCTCCTCATTCTGCACATTTTCCAGAAAAATCTGTTCTTCCTCAGACACACTAAAAAACGAATCCTCCTGATCACTCAAAAGCCTTGTAAGCCTTGGCACCCGCTTCAACTGCAAAAATAATCGTTTCGGATGATCGGTAACCACAAAAATATATGCCGGAAACAACGGCCGCAGAAAAATCTCCTGCCCTTTCTCCGTCTTTCTGACACACTCCCGATTCATACAAAAACATTCCTCATAATATTCTTTTGAAATTATTTTCCCAATCAACCCGACCAGTTCTTCTTCTCCTCCGGTCTGGGTCTGGATTACATACCACATTTCCCCACCCCTTTTAGAAATAACACACAATTATATATAGCCATAAAGGGCAGGCTTCGCCATATCCACAGCCATAAAAGCTCTGAACCCTTTTATTTTCATCCAGATATTACAGATTCCAACCCAATCATGGCACTAACCACAACCAAATCTTCCGAATCTGTTTTTGTCAACACATTTCAATTCTTTTCAAAAATTTCAAGACCCGCCCAAACATTTCCCAGCTCATGCCCAAAAAAATCAAGTCTGGCCAACCGCCTATGCCGGTCAATCTTGCCTATACGGTTCTCATTTCCCTTAAGAGGTCCCTCTGTCACTCTGGTATCTCCCTTTTGGATTACACCCCTTGACATTTTTAAGTGTTTTTCCTTTCCACATAAACCTCTTAAGAATGCTTCATCCTGATTTCCAATCTGAATTAAGGAAGCCTTTTGTTCCACAATCCTCTGGCACTGTCGTAATTCATCCTTAAGAGCTTTCTCATCCTTGCTTTCTAAGAACACCCTCTCTGGAAATAAGATTCGTTTTTCCAGATGCCAGTCTCCCTGGTAGCGGCGCATCCTATCATAAGTTAGAACAAACGCGTCTGTTAAAGATTTTTCTGATAAAAGCGCTCTGCATGAATCAAGTATCTGCTGTTCCTCCTGCCCTTGGCAAAATAATATATACCAGATAACAACCCCTTCTTTCGTGGAGTAATCTACTCTGCGAAATTTTTATATATATTTGTTTAAAGAAATGGAATGTTAAGAAGAAAAATTTTTTGAATAAAAGAGTAAATTGATATTTTATAGAATAATAGTCTGAATATTTAGATAAAATTTTTAGTTTTTCCTAATGTGAACGTCCTTATTTGCATAAAATCAATTTAGGTATTGAATTATTTAGTTTTGATGGTTATAATATATGTGCTATTAAAAAAAGATGTCGCAGAGTAGATTACTCTGCGATTCTTTTAATATCCTTCCATAATACCTTCCAGATACTCCTTATACTCCTTTTGTACCCTCTCCGGTCCTGCAATCCTAAGCCTAACGCCAATCCCTGTCACCCATCCAAAGAATTGCGGACTAACCGCTACCAGCACACGCACTCTAAACTGCCCTTCATCTGCCGGCACAATCATAACATCCGTACCAAATCTATCCAGAATCACCCCAATCAGCTCATTTCCGCACTGTAACGTGACCTCCTCGTCATGTCCCCCGTACATGGAAAATGTTTTCTTAGAGAATTCCACAAGGTCAAAATCCTGGAACCTCTCCTTTCCCACACGTTCTTGTCTAATCACACGAGTCCGCTGCATCTTATCCACTCGGTAATGCTTCATGCAATCTGATGCTTCGTCATAGGCAATCAGATAATAATTCGCGTCATCCCAAGTCAGGGACCAAGGACTCACTGTATAGACCGCCCCATTCTTCTTTGGAATTAGTTCCTTTTTCACCGTCCATTCCGCATACTGGTATTGAATCTGCCTGTTCTCCAAAATGGCAGTATGTATCTTATCCACATTATAATAGATCGTCTCATTGCCCGTCTTAGGGCGGTTATAGATGAAAACATTTCTCTGAAGCTGCCTGGCGTCATGCTCACTCGCTAGACTCTCCAGCTTCCGAATCAGTTCCTCCGACTTCTTCCGGCTAATAAATTTTGAGGCCTGCACCGCATCCACGAGAAGCTTAAGCTCAGGCAGTTCAAACTTCCGGCTTCCAATATAATAACCACTGTTGCTTCCCTTTGTCTGGAGAACGTCCATCCCAAATTCCCTCAACGTCTCAATGTCGTTGTACACCGTCTTCCGGTCTGCCGACATACCATAGTCACACAGGGCTTTGTCAATATCCGCCGCAGACATGGTATATTTCTCATCCGTTTTTTCCAGAAGCATCTTCATAATATATAAGGTTCTTAATTTTACCTGTGAAACCGCCATTTTCCGTCACCCCTCCATGCATCACGCATTTTTCCTGCCTCTCATCCAGTCAAAATAAGCGCTTCTTCCCCGAAGCCTCATCCCCAATAGCATGAATTGTAGTATGCCCTTGGGTATGCATTATGATGTGCTGAGCATAACAAGAAATACATGAATTAAAATATTCTTCGCTCTTATATTTTAACATAAAAAAGGAACCTGCTGACAGATCCCTATCAATTTTTCCTTAAGTTTATTATATTGGCCTTCGTCGATAGGCTACCCATCCTGAAGTGATCCCCATGGGGTGATATGGTCTGGTGGACCATGCTTAGCACCGACCGAAGCAGCGCGGAGACCTCGAACCCAATATCTCCGGCTTGAAAGGCCGGTATCCTGACCTTTTAGACTAGGGGATCTTACTGCAGGCTTTCACCTGCATTTTTATCTAATTTCCTCATGCATCTATCTGCATCTGTACTACTGTATCTATCACCAAAATATCATCTATACCTACCTGAAACACTGCCGCAAGCACGACCAGATTATCTATGGATGGTAACGCTGCGCCTTGCTGCCACTTGTATATCGCCTGCGGTGTGGCAAATCCGAAAATATTCTGCAGCCACTTTACGGATAATCCTGCCTGCTTCCGCAGCTTGTTAATATTCTCTCCTGTCCGTATCATATCTATTGTTGGCAGATCCATATTTATTCATCTCCTGTCATTTTAAAATATCCAGGCAGTACTGCCCCATGTGAGATTTGAACTCACGGCCACTCGATTAAAAGTCGAGTGCTCTACCAGCTGAGCTAATGGAGCATATAAAAATACCGCCTACCTCATACAAGATAAGCGGTATCTAAAATCCATGTTTTATATCTGACAGCCTTCTATATATGAAATCTCTCCTCTAAAATCACACAGTTATTCGCCGTTTTCTTACTTTACATGAGCGTACCAAAATCAGACTCTGCTTTTTTTCTTTACTGTGCAGCGTCCGGTAATTCTTTGCCATATGCTTCGGTGTTCCATTATAAGTCAGAACCCGTTGCCTTGCTTTTTGTAAACGTATTTCTTTTCTCATCGTTTTCGATGAACCTTATTTTTTCTTCCCATAATCACCACTTTTTGAATTCCAGTTCCACTCTTGCAATTCCTTCTACTTCATGTATTTATTTTTCATATGACCATAACGAAAGTGCTTGCACCAATCAGGACATAGCCAAACGGAGATTTCGCTGGCTTATTTCATGTTCAACAGAAATTCTTCAGGACTATATACTGTCAAAGCTGCCTTTTTATAGTCTCCAAGGTTTCTTGTAACAATACAGTCCATTTCCTCACGGATTGCAGATTCCGCCATAACTGCATCCTCAAAATCCGAAAGATTGGACGATACTGCCTTACGGCAGTCCATTCCAGCCGTATCCAATAATCCAAACAGGCAAAACAGCTTGTTTAGAATTTGTCTGGTTTCTTTATCGCTATGTGTGCATCTATGTGTGAGATAGTAAATATCAGTAACAGATTTAGCAGTCAGGAACCCTTCAAACTGCTTATTTGCCGCTCCCAGAAATATCTCCTGGGCCTCCTTAAAGAAAGGCTCCCGGCTCTGCAGTGCATCAATCACAATACAGGTATCTATCAATGCTCTCATATTTTATTTCGCCTTTCTTCCTGGGCTTCTTCAAGTGTCATTTCAGCAGGTACGCTGCCAAATAATGACTGTGCCATGCTGATCCGGTCCTGAAATGGATTCGTCAGTTTTGCAACTACTTTCCCGTTCTTTGTAATAAAAACATCTTCTTTTTCTGCAAGAAGCAGATACTTTCCAAGATTAAGCTTTAATTCTGTAGCCGTAATAGACATTGTGAATCCCTCCTTCATCTTATATTACTTTTATTATATCCTATTTGAACGATTTCAACAATAAACTCGTTCAGAAATTATCATATTTTACTCTTCGATTAACCAAAAATCTATATATAGAATTTATTTCATTAACCATCGCTATATCTTGTATTATTATAATCATGTATTTAAGTTTTTGTGTTATCCCACATCGGGAGTCTGGACCATTCCTCCAGAGCACACGCGAGTTTAAGTTTGGAAATCAGAGTCATTAGGATAGCCGCACCCTGCGGTCACTTAATAGCTTTTTTTATTTTAGGAAATCTGAAACATGGATTTCCCATTCTTTTACCTATTTTTATTATTTCAACGCCCAGAGGGCAGGAAGGAGAAATTTTATGTCAGCAATCATTCATCTCATGGGAAAGGTTACCAAAGATCCAGCCATGCAGCAGGGGAGGAACAATGGTACGAAGTATATCTCCTTAGACCTTGCCACCTCACAAAAGAGCCAGAACGCACAGAATAACCCGGAAAATCCCTATGAATCCGTTTTCTACCAGTGTTATCTGAACAAGCATCTGGCAGAACGGCTAATCAGAACCATCGGCTCAGCCCAACATCATAAACTTAAGGAAAAGTTCCGAATTCAAAAGAAAACAGGGAAACGTTAGAATTTATTGTTTTTCTGGAGGCGGAGGGAATTCATTATTTAATGCGTCTTTCGTCCAATGATTATAAGGCAGAGCGTAAACAGATGCGGTCAGGAGATGGCAATATCATTTTAAAGCATACTTCTTCGCGTCTGCAAAAGATACGCAAAAACCACCCAGAACGGTATGCGCATATGAAAAAGAAAGGGGAAACGCGGGTAAGAATCTCAAGATCAGAGCTTCCTTCTGGAAATGAACTTTCGTTGATGACAAATCTTCCGGATAGGGTTGCATCAGAAGAATTAGCGGGTTTATATTACCAGAGATGGGAAATTGAAAAGAAATACCATACCTTAAAAAATAAAATTTCAAGCTGAATGATTCAAATGTGTAACATCTATGCTTAAGTTTATGATGTTGCGCATAGCAGGTGGTTTTTTGTTTCGCACGTCTCCGTTTTTCGGAACACGAAAAGCTCCACCGTACTCAACCGGCTAAAGCCGATAAAGAAAATGAATAGTATCACCAGAAAATGACAATACTATTCATATAAGGAACATGAAAATAGCATCGAAAAAACGGTAAATGTAAAAAAACGGCACGGAGAATGGATTTGGGCAATGACGAAAAAAAAATCATTTTACATACCAATTTACGACAATACACAGTTTATTTTACAGTCTCGAAGAATATCATATTTTCATATTCCTCCCATTATTTAATCATATATTTCTTATATATAGCTAAAACAAACGTCTATTTAAAATTTTCTCAACAAATTGAAAAATGTATATAAATACTTTTCGATTTATAATCAACACTATAAAAAATACCAAAATAGAACACCAAAAACTATTATTATACATTACAATTATTATTTGTATGATAATTAGACATATAGAACATATATCGTTTTTTCTATTCCAATTTATAATCATAATTCTTCTGGTATTAATAATTCTTATTATCCAAGTAATAAAATAGCTGATAAATGTCGAAATAGATGCCCCCATCCCTCCAAATAATGGTATAAATACAAAATTCAGACTAATGTTTGAACTAGCTGCTACAACCGTAGAAATAAATAGCATTTTTGTTTTCTTAGCCGATGTATATATTGTTCCAAGAAAGGAAGACATTGCATTAAAGTAGTACGCTAACAATAAGATCGGAACGAAAATCCAACCTTCATAGAAATCTTTTGAAAACAAAAAATTTGCCAATAATTTTGTAAAACAAATTAAAGTTGTTATGGAAATAATATTTAACGAGGAATACTTTCTATAAATGTCACTGTAAAAATCTAAAGAATCTTTGCTTCCAAAATTATCAACTGCCGAAATTTGCCAAGCACTCATAAAAATTGTTGAAATTACAGACAACATAGATGGTATTTTTTGAGACACTGAATATATGCCTGTTACACCCATTCCAGAAAAATACATTAGCATATACTTATCAGCCGAATTACTAATCCACCAATTAAGTGAATTAGGTATCATTGGAATTGAATACGAATACATTTCATAAACCAGCTTACGATTTAGCTTTTTGAACGCTAAAACTGATTTACTTATATTTGCACCAATCCACAGAATAAAGATTGTAATAATATTCGATACAATCAAAGATAATAAATATCCTGTAATTCCTGTTTTATATATAGCTAAAAAAACAATACTTAATATAATCATACTGACTGTTTGTATAACACCTGCAAAAGAATAAATCATTACCCTATTTATCCCTTTTACATACTGAGAAAGCATTATTTGAATAGCTGAAACAAAATAATAAAAAACAAAATACCAATAATATTGAGCCATAACCTTATTAATTATTATTATTGGTGAAAACGCAACCATAATGAAAGTCCCAATTAAAATTGTATATATACCAATACTAAAAACCTGGCTATTATCATATTTTTCTTCAAGCGTAAATCTCATTACCGCTTCGCTTATTAGCAATGTAAAAAAAGGTAAAATGAGGTTTACAGTCGATGTTATTAGATCCGATACCCCAAATTCATTAGTAGATAATACGTTAGTATAAAATGGTATCATTAAAAAAGTTAAAATCTTTGAAGCAAAATTTCCTAACGTAATAAACATAACATTTTTTCCTAATTTTTCATACTTCCCCATTATACCAACACCAACCATCAAATCATCTATATTCTCTTTTCAAAATACGGTATTTTACATATGCCTTAAATAGATTCCAATTAAACCGGATTCCATCTAACAATAATATCGTTCTATCTATCCCAAGTAATGGATACAATTTTCGGAAACATTCATATTTTGTTTTGGAAAATATCTTTTGATTGTTAATCGTTATTCTTAATCTTGGATTCCATTCACAAATTTTCTTATAATCGACTCCTTCTTGTATAAAAACTCAGAAGCCCTATGAAACAACATTTCACCTTTTGGAGTATTATATGCCAAAAAGGAAATACCTTTTTTTTTTTACCTCATTTTTATCAAAAATATTATCATTATTATAACCCCAAAAATCTCCTATAGTAATATCTTCTATTCGCTTATCTTGTGAAAATTGACATTCTCTACATTCCTGTCTTATCGAATATTTTAAATCATATGCAAACCAGAAAACAGACTCTTCTCTTAATTTATAAAATAATTCTTTACTATTTTTATCTATTGCATGTAAAACAGCCTTTCTTCTATTTCTAAATATTACACGATCAATCTTTCCTTTGCTTTTTGTTTCTTCATATAAAAATTTATCAGACGAAACTCCCCACATGGAAAAGACACACAAATCAAATTATCAGGATTATTAAAATAAAGCTGTACAGCAAAAACCTGACAAGGTGTCCCAATAAATAAGCACATTAATTCTTGGTTCAAATCATTTTTTATTCTACTAAAAATGTTTTCTAGTGAACTTTGCACATATTTACTTCCTTTTATAATATCAATAGCTTTCTCATCATCAATTCTACAATGGAAGAACTTCCCATCCTTTACTGCCGACCCATAAACTACACCTTTATATACTTTAAGGACAGTATATACGAGAACTGTAGCCGCCCCTCCTGATGCACATCCTTTCAATATATCTTTATTTTTTGCCAATACCGCATATGTTCTCAAAGGACTATTAAATTTCACTTTGTTTATACACTCAGCTATACAAACCTTTTTACATAAATTGCAGTTTATACACTTATCGCTGTCGATAAACGCATATCTAAACCCGTATTGATCCTCTTTATACGTTATACATTTTTGTTGACACATCTCCTTACAAGCTTCACACCCATAACATATTTCTGACAGTCTCTTTTCCAAAACACTTCTCCTATTTATTTCATTCTGCTTTTAAGTTTAGATGCACAATCTCTAATAAAACTTTCTATACGCTTTTTATAAGGCACCTTATATCCATTCAACTCTATTTTTACATCTTGTTCATAGAGCTTTATATCGACACTATGATTATGCAAGAAAATAAATGGAACTTCATCAAACATTTCCATTTCTTTTCTTGCCGTAGCGCCAAAAAAAGCACTGATCAGGCAATGCTTTCCCGGCTTTAAATTCCAATTAATATACGGCATCTTTGTATGGGGAAAAATCAAATTAGTGCCTGGCGAATTATTTGTTAACTTAAGCCGAGCATTACCATCGTAGAGAGCAGCACCGCTGCAAATACAATCCCCCATCACTTTTATAGTCTTTTTATTGATCTCCACTAGAGAATCACTTGGTATAGAAAAACCCGCATCATTTACAATAATTTCTGTATCTGTTTTAATCCGATGAATTCTTATATGCCAGGGAATTCCCACAACTATTATAGAGTTTATACAAACTCCCTCTATAGGACACCATTCCGAAACAAGAAGCTTCTCACTACTTTTACTCCATATTACATTATTTCTTGGATAAAATCTTTTTCCATCTGTCGAAATTGAAATAACAGAATCAAATCCTCCCTTTTCATAAACACACTCATTTCTTTGAACACTAAAGCCAAACATATTACTATATACAAATTTCATATATTTTGCTTCAAAATGGTCAATAAAATCTCCATAACAATTATTATTATTAAATAGCATAACATGATTTATTCCATTACGACAAATAACCATATTTTCATTCTTCATCAAAATCTTAGAAGTTAGTGTTGGAAGTATTTCTTCCTTGCACCTCCAAAACTTCTTATCTTCTCTAATTAATAAAAATATAAATATCTCAAACTTCGCACTTGAATAAGTACCTATGCACCTTGAAAATTCAATAATAACTGACATAAAAATAGCATGAAACCGTCTGGTTTTGATATAATTGAGTTGTTCAGAAACAATCATATATCCGGAGGCTCATGCTATGAATAAAAGTATAACACAAGACAATCAAAATGATAACCAGATTTCGAAATCTATCAGAAGATTTTTTACACGGTTTCATCTTTCTTCTGCATTGAAAACTGCTAATGCCTACAAAAAGAAGGGAATTTCTGCAGCACTGATTTTTCAGTATCTGTTTCTTTTGATATTTTCAAACAGAAGTATGTATATGAACCTGCTGATTGGAAAAGACTCACCGGATTTTGCAAAAGATACGGTTTATCGTTTTATGAAAATGCTCCAGATTAACTGGATTCGGTTCACAACGGTTTTATCCAGCCGAATCATTAGGGATGCCATTGCTCCACTTGATTCCGCAGACCGTGTCAACGTACTGATCATTGACGATTCCATGTTTGAACGTAACCGTTCCAAAAAGTGGAACTTCTTGCAAAGGTATATGACCATGCAAAACATTGTTATAAATTTGGTTTTCGCATGCTTACATTAGGCTGGTCAGACGGAAGCACTTTTCTCCCGGTCAACAGTGTCCTTCTCTCCACCGAAAATAAAAAGAACAGAATCAATGAAGCAAAGGAAACGGATAAAAGAACGGTTGGATATAAGCGCCGTATGCTTGCTGTCAAGAAAGGAACGATCGCCATGCTGGAACTTTTAAAATCTGCTAAAAAGGCTGGTATTCCGGCTAAATACGTTCTGTTTGACAGCTGGTTCTCTTCTCCAAAGCTCTTCATGCTGTCAAAGAAATCGGATATGATGTAATTGCAATGGTAAAGAAAACACCTAAAATGTTCTTCCGGTATAACAGCGAAGATATGCCGCTGACAACTATTTACAAGAAAAACAGGAAACGGCGTGGACGTTCCCGGTATCTGCTTTCCGTCATGGTAGATGTTGTAAAGGAAGGAAAAACCATCCCTGCCAAAGTGGTCTATATCCGTAACAAAAACAAGAGAAAGGAATATCTTTGTCTCATTTCCACAGACGTGAGTCTGAGTGAAGAAGAGATTATCCGCATTTATGGAAAACGTTGGGATATTGAAGTATTCTTTAAAGTCTGCAAGAGCTATCTTAATCTAAGTAAAGAATGCAGATCCCTATCTTATGATGCAATGACTGCCCATACAGCAATCGTTTTTACAAGATATATGATGCTTTCCCTGGAGAACCGGGAATCTAATGATACCCGTTCTATGGGGGAACTGTTTTTATACTTTTCTGATGAGATGTCTGATATCACATGGATACAGGCTTTTCAAATACTGCTTCAAATGTTCAGAACTCTGCTTGTGGATCAGATAGATATATCTGATGAAAAAATCGACGAGCTGGTAAAAGCATTTATGGATGCAATACCTGCACTTTTAAAATCGAAGCTGCAAGTGGCATAATTGACTGAACATTGACAACTAAATACTGCCAGATATTGAATTTTCAAGGTGCATAGCTAAAATCTATGTGCGAAGTTTGAGTAAATATCTTTAATGCCCACCCTGGAGAACCATAAGCATTATAATCCTCTGACATGAGAATATTAGGATAACAATATCCTACTGATAATATCCCATTTTCTCTAAATATATTTTGATTAATCCACCATGCTATGTTTCTATAAATTATTCCTTTTATTACCTTAAGATCAAACGGAAATACATCTGCAAATACACATGCACTCCAAAACGAGGCACATGCCATTCTATATGTTAAACTTCTGCCAAAAGGAACTGAATCTCCAATCTCTGAAAACCAATAAATAAATGATTTGCCAAATTCTAATGCTCTACATCTATAATTCTCCGTATATTTATTTTCAACAAACTTGCTTAAAATGAGTCCATAATAATGAAATGCAAAACTATTGTAGTAATCGATTCGACCGCTTTTTCCATCTTTATACCATCCATCTTTAATATACAAAGACTCTATAATTTTATATTCCTTTTCTATATTGATTTCTGATCCAGTAAGTGTTTTTATTACCTCATTAACAATAATTTTGAAAAAAATCCAATTATTCTTTTGAATACTAAAATTATTAATTTTTCTAAACCAACATAAAATATTCTCTTTTTCTTCTGCGCTATATGTATCCCAAGTTAAATCTTTATGAAACAAAAACATTAAAATTATTGGCGGCATTTCTACCACTCTCTGGTCAATTTTATCTATATCTCCCCAATATTCTTTAGAAGAAGAAATTAAACCCTTTAAAATTTCGTGATTAAAAAAATCCACATACTCTGATTTTTCGTCTTTATGCATTATAAAAATTATTCCAAGTGCTGTTCTTGAAAATAACTCCATAGCGCTTATTTTACTGCCATAATGAGCGAAAGGTCCTATCCTATCTATTGATACATCACATTGCTTCTTAATTTTTATATATTCTCTAATATTGTTTACAACTATTTTTTCCAATATTTTTTCAATGTCAGTTTTTAAGTACATTTATTCATCTCCGTCTTTAAATATTGAATAACCGGATTGAAACATATTTTAAAATCAAAATTTTTTTCTGCATAATTTCTAATTTGTGCTATCGCATGATCTATTCCGCAATTGTATATTTTATAATAAAAATCAATTACATCATTTACATTTATAGGAGTTTCATCTGCCGGTACTTTCATATAATAATTAAAATTATCATCATAGTCCAGTTCTGTCTCTACCCCTGATATAATAGGCAAACCTTTTGCCATATATTCTTTCCCTTTTAAAGAACTATTATAATACACCTTCGATCTGTGCCTTGCAAGTGCATCTATCCCAATATCAGAAACATTATATATCCCGTCAAGCTCTTTCCCTGTAAGTATGCCTGTAAAGAACACATATTTATTCAAATTGTATTTATCCACTAATTTTTTATAAAATTCTATACTCCTTCCTCCGCCGATTAAATATAACTGAACAATTTCTTTCCTAACATTCTTCTTATAATATATATATAATCCTTCAATCAACCTGTCATATCCATGCCAATAATTCATATTGGCTACAGCGACTAAATTGATCTCTGTATGATTTACATTTTTTCTCGCAGATATATTGTATAAATCTGAAGCATTTGATATTTTAATTGTTTTTATATCGAATATCTTCTCATCCCTTGAGTATGTAATAATTCTATCTACATATCTTTTTAAATTCACCCTATAATGCTGGTCCTTAAACATATTTATAAAAGTTCTTAGCTTTCTTAAACCTTTGTTTGAATGACTCTCATCCTCATATGGATATGTAGGAATTTCTACTAATATTTTCCCTCCTAACTTATTGACTTTTTTCATAAAATTTATCATCGCACGGTTTGCCAAAGGATATCTAAAATAATATATTTCCCCATCTGTTCTTATACTATTATAGTTACATCCATCGTTACCCATAATGATGGATAACATCTTTTTAACTTTATTTTTATATTCCAATACGCTTACTTCAACTTCGTATCCCAAATCTATAAATTCGTTTATCTGGTTAATAATTTTCTTTTCAACCCCTGTCCCATATTTATCCGGTTCATTATATATTACATAATGTAGTTTATGCATATTGTTTCTTACTCCTTTTTAAAAACAAAAAACAGAAAAATATAAGCCATAACATAAGATGTAAGATAAAATTGCCATAATGTGTATAGTTTAAAAATACTAATAGCAAACAATACATAATACGATACTACTAATAGATTCTTATTCTTTATAACTTCTCTTTCAACTTTTCCAGTAACCATCCCTAAAAGCATACTCTCAAAAAATATACCGATATATCTAAAATCCAAGTAAAAATATAGTAAATATGTTGTTAATACATTTGTGTTTGCAATACCATTTTTATAAACTTGGATTCCATTTGTCAATACACCATTCAAAAAAGAATTAATTTGTGTATAAGCCTCATTAAGAGAAATTCCAAATAATGAAATAAATTTTACAAATATATTTATTATTCCATAAAACAGAACTACTCCATACCCCTGTAACCCACATAAATCTATTTCTTTTTTATAGTGTTCAAGAACAACCAAATTAGGTGCAACATATGAGTACAGACTTTGCAAAATATTTCCTGTCTCTCTCCTTTTCTGTACATACACAATTAGAAATGCAACCAAAACAATCAAAAAGAATATAATATATTTAAATTTCCGTCGTTTTTCTCTTATGCGCTTATTCTGTGTTGATAGTACCACAAAGATAACCACAAATAAATATGTAATTAAGACGCTTTTAGACTGTGAACAGAAAAAATATATACTTACGTTTAAAACCCCAACAAATATTATAAACCATTCTTTTTCTTTATTTAATATAAGTATTGTTATAACGATTGGTATAATATATATAACAAAAGGTTCCATAACATAACTTGACAAAATGCTTTCAATTTCAGTAAATGATTTTCCCCTGACAAAATATGAATATCTTATGGAGTACCAACTAGTTCCTTGAAGCATCAATTCTATATATTTCAAAAACAATCTAAAATAGAAAATAAATACTATACTCCAAAATATTTTTATTATATTTTTATTTAAAACATAATTTTTATTTACTTTTGCATTTTTTAAAACAATTCTATATTTTAACAAATAAATTCCATAATAGCCGATTATAAATCCACTTGCGCCTAATATTACACAAGCATAAATAATTGAATCTACATTATATAAATTATAGAGTGATAGTAATGTTGCAAATGTCCCCAACATCCACATTAAACTATATACATCAATCAGATTTAACCTTTGTATCTTTATTCTCTGATTTACAATAAATACCACCAAAAAAAATAAAAGTGCAATATATTTCATGTCTTCACCGTATTTACCATCGACTATTCCATTTTTTGCTTTAATACTTTTACTGCATTAGACGGAAGATATTTGTTAAACTCCATAAGGCAGTTTATTCTCATTCTATTTATCACTTCTGAATGATTTAATGCATATACTAACTTTTTATAAAAGTCCGAATTATCTTTATAGACATATGATATACTTGTATAATTTTCTTTCATAATCTCATTATAAAAAGGATAATATGATGCAAGAATAGGCAGACCTGCTGAAAAAGCATCTAAAATAGTTCCTGGGAACCCTTCAGCTTTATATTTTGTTGGAAATATAAGCATATAATAATTTTTTAAAGTTTCCGTTGATTTGTCAGCAGAAATAATACCTTGGTAGGTAATATTACCGCTAACTTTTGACATTACAGTACTGAATTTTTCTTCAAATCCTTCTTCTATTTTTCCATAAATATCAAATAATATATTTATGGATGTTTCACGATTTACTCTTTCAATAACATTAATTGCATCCAATATACCTTTTTCTTCATCTACTCTTGCGAAATAACATAGTTTATATATATTACCAACTTTATAGTTTTTCACATCATTAATATCCTGTGGTTTTAAATTCTTAAAATTATACAAAATACTAACATTCCATATTCCTAATTTATTAAGGGACTCTTGCATATTTTTTGTCTCAACGAAAACATTGGATATTTTCTTAATATTCTCTCTATTCCTATGATTTTCTACTTCTGCCTCTCCATATGAACCAATTGCAACAAAGTGAACGGCAACTTTTTTTCTCCAATTTAAAATATTAACTACTGGAAGGATTCTATGAAAAGATTCATGTCCTGAAATAAATATAATATTCTTATAACCAACCAATGCTTTTAACAAATTAATCATAAATAATAGCTTTCTTTTCCGCCAAAAAGCCGTATCAAAACACATTATCTTTTTATAACTTTTTTCCAGTTCTTTATATAACTCACGAGATTTTACAGTTGCCCCTGTTACATTCTCGCCTTTATATGCAAAATATCCAAAAACAAAAATATCCTTTCTCATCTCACCACCTCATATTGTCAAACCTCTGTAATAAACTTAAAACCTATTTTTTTTAAAATATTTTTTATTTTTTGCCTAGTCATAGGTGTCAAAATATATTGCGATAGACGAGCTATCCGCACATAAATTGTATCAAAAACTGACAATTTACTCCTCTTTGACCGCCTAATTACAATACTTTTATTTTTAAGTGATCGATATACTTTTCTATCCCATTTACCCTTTATAATTCCATGCCATATATTAAAAATATTTTTATTCAAAATAATTCTATTTGTCCACTCGTTTTTATTCTGTAATAAAGCCATCTTTAAATATTTATGTTCAAATTCAAAATCCGTTATTTTTTCTTTGAATTCTTTTATAATAAAATTATAAGAAGCGATAAAAGCGATAAATCCAATACCATAAAATTCATTTTTTCTGATAAATCTATATAAAGAATCAGATTTTGTTTGATTTATGGGGATAAGATTGCAATACTCTATCTTATTAGCTTCCATATAGTGAAATAATTTTTCTATCTTATATTGTATAATTTTATTTCCTATAATTGCATCCCTAAAAAGCAAATATAATAATCCGCTTTCTTTTTTACTGCAGCATCATATATGCGATTTGGCAGCGTTATATCATCGGCATAAACAAATTTTTTATAATTATTATATTCACCTACACCCTGATCACATAATATGCATATATCAAACTTATTTTCATCCCAATTCTTCTCTAGCTGTTCAAAAATACATCTGCAACATCTTGATATTTAGAACTTATATTTACAAATATATTTATCTTCATTTTTACTTCCTTTATAAAAAGTACTTTTTAACTGAGTTTACAGCATATCTCAAACAATTTATATACGCCTTTACAGGGCATACTCCCTCAAATTTTACTTGAATATTCCACACTACTTTCCAATTTTTTAACTTTTTAGATGACAGAGACCTTGCCGACTTTCTATAGAGAGTTAGTGCCTCATTAATTCCATATGCCTCCCTCCCGTTTCTCATAAGCATTAACCATGTAGCATAATCCTCGCCCAAATGAAGCAGAGGCATCTGAAATTTACCAATTTTATCCAAATCCAACAGCACGCTTGATGTTGCTATCATTGTATTAGACAACAGAAATTTATAATTGATCCTCTCTTTAATTTTCCTTTTATTTTTAATTAACTTGCCATCTTTATCGATAATCTTAATTGCTGTAAATACAATTTCTGCACCTTTTTCACATATTATCTTAACTTGTTTTTCCAATTTATCTTGTTTCCATAAATCGTCACTATCTAAAAAGGCAATATACTGCCCATTCGCTAATTTAATCCCTCTATTCCTAGCCGCTGCCACCCCCATATTCTTTGGCTGTCTGTAATATCTTATATTTTCATTATTCATGAGCATTTTTTCAATTTTCATATAAGAATTGTCTGTGGATGCATCGTCAATAATTATGATTTCTATATTTTTATAAGTTTGTGCAAGCACAGATTTCACTGTTTTATCTATAAATTTATCCGCATTATATACTGGTATTATGACTGATATAAGACCTCTTATGCTCTTATTTTCACAACTACTTTTATAAAATCCCATAAACTACAATATCTTTCTTTTCTATTTCTATGAGCTACTTTAATTACTGCTTTTGTATCATCCCAGGATGTTCTTCTAATAAACTGATTATAATCTGTCCGATAATATAATAACGGCTCGCCTATATTTTTCCCCTTAATTCCTCTCGATATCATTTTTGTAAATAGAGCAAAATCTTCCCCTCTTATACTCTCCGGATATCCACCATTTTCTATGATAATACTTTTTTTAAACATAACGCTGGGATGATTGAATGGATTCCTCTGCTTTCCAAACTGATAGATATCCATACATGTCTGCGGCATCCTCTTAATACTCAGTATATTATCAATTTCCCCTGAAAACCTTGCTATATCTGTTCCAACGATTCCCAAATTATTGTCTATATTAAATTCTCTTAATTGTTTTTCACATCTCAATTTGTGTGAAATGTCATCAGAATCCATTCTTGCAACCAGCTCATTTTTACAATATTTTATTCCAACATTAAGAGCTGCTCCCAGTCCGGAGTTTTCGTTTCTTTTGATCAAATGGATAAACGGATAGTCATCTGCATACTTATCCAAAATCATTTGAAGCTTTTTCGTTAATATCCCATCTTCTACAATTACAAAATCATTGGTTTGAATTGTTTGATTAAGCATACTATCTATGCTTTGCTTTAAATAATATGGATTTTCCTTCACATATACAGACATTAAAACGCTATATGAATGATACATTCTGTAATTCCTCTATAATTCTTTTTTCAATGCTTTTCGCATCCATTCCATATTGCTGTCTCAAATATTTCTGGTTTCCCACTTTGACAGAGTATTCATCATTTACCCCTATCTTAAGAAGTGAAGCCCTCTTATCTTTCATCTCAGCTATAATCTCAGCTACTGCTGAGCCAAAGCCAGCAATAATATTGTGTTCTTCACATGTAACAATCAACTGATATCTTTTAGCAGCTTTTTCAATCGTATCCTTATCAATAGGTTTTACTGTTGGAAAGGTATATATAGCAGGATTATATTCTTTTCTGATTAGCAAATCTGTTGCTTCCTGAACTTCTTCAAAAATTGCACCTGTTGAAAAAATTGCTATTTTTTCTCCCTCCTTAACCTTTATAGCCTTACCGATTTGAAAATTATCTAACTTTTTATGAATACTTTTTTCTCCTCCACGACCAAGTCTCAAATATGCAGTTCCACTATACTTCGCCAATGCTTTAGTGCAAGCCTCTGCCTCAACTAAATCACCAGGCGCCATTACAACAACATCCGGCAACGCTCTTAATATGGCCAAATCCTCAGTTGCCTGGTGGCTCATCCCCAGAGAGCCATAGACAAAACCTCCACCGATACATACAATCTTTACATTTGCTTTATGATATGCACAATCGTTTCGGATCTGTTCCAAGCATCGCAGCGTTGGGAAATTACCGATAGAATATGTAAATACTATTTTCCCCTCTAACGCCATTCCTGCCGCCATAGATGTCATATTCTGTTCAGCAATTCCTGCATTAGTAAATTGATCTGGACATTGTTCCCAAAATGGCTTCAAAACTCCGAATCCTAAATCACCCGTGACTAATTCTATCTGTGGATTATTCTTAGCTAATTCAACTAACGTTTTAACAAATGTATCTCTCATAAAATTGATCTTCTTTCTATAGTTTCAGATAACACTTTAACACGCCGCATATTTTCTGGATAATTTGTATTCCAGGTACTCGAAACTGTATGGTCTTTATTAATATCATCTTTTTCAGTTGGATAAAGTGGATTTTCTATTCCATTGGGTGTGTAAGGGTCTTCAACACCTTCCGGTTTAACAGCATATAATTCGTTTACAGCACAATCATATTCCCAACCATCATGTGGAAATCTATAATGCCAAAGAATATTATTCTGCATAAATGACACCCCATATCCCTTTATGGTATCTGCTATAATCACTGTCGGTTTATGTATCAGGCTGTTACAGAATCCCTCTGCTTTCTTGAAAGCATCTTTTAATTCATTATGACTATTTCCATTTATTTCAATTACATGCCATCCAAATGCTCGCCACTTGTTACCAAAATTTTCTAATTCCAAAGTATTTTCATTAAAATCTAAACTTTGCATATGATTATGATCAATAATCGCTATAAGATTATTTAGCCTAAAGTGATTTGCATATAACACCGCTTCCCATACTGAGCCTTCATCACATTCTCCATCACCAAGAATTACATATACTTTGTTACTTTTTCTATTTTTTTTTAAAGCATACGCCATCCCTGCACCTGCTGATAACCCATGTCCTAATGAACCTGTCGAAAAGTCTACTCCTGGAAGATGGTGAGATACATGCCCTGATAATCTGCTGCCATTTTGATAATGTGTTTTCAATTCTTGTACTGCAAAAAATCCTTCTTCCGCTAATGCTGCATATATCGCTGCGCCCGCATGTCCTTTACTCAAAATAAATCGATCTCTTTCTTCCCATTCCGGTTCGCCAGAGTTATACTTCAAAACATCTGCAAAAAGTACCGCCACTATGTCCGCTACAGACAAAATTGCACCTATATGGCTTCCGCCAGATAAATGAGTCATCTCTATTCCATGCCGTCGAATTTTCCATGCTAATTGTTTACTTGTCCATTTTCCAGACATATTCTCCATCCTTTCAATTATTTTTTTACTACTCCTGACTGATTTTATGCTTTTCTACAATTCTCTGCACATCTTCAGGCAGTTTCTGCGAATGTGTAAGAACTTTAAAAACAGTCCAAAAAATACATTTAATATCACCCATAAAACTATGATTATACCTATAATACAGTTGTAACTTAATCTTAAGCGGCCTAACTTTCTCTAAATAAAATTTATCTGGATCATCTGCTGATGTAAAAACTTTGAATTGCTCAAAATTTGTCATTGACGCCCAATCCGTAATACCTGGTTTTAAATCAAGAATTGGTTTTTCTTTCTCCGTAAACATATTTACATAGTACTGTAATTCTGGTCTTGGTCCAACAAGACTCATATCTCCCTTAACTACATTCAATAATTGTGGCAATTCGTCTAATTTGGATTTTCTTAAAAAATGTCCCACTTTTGTTATTCGATTATCTTTATCACCAACATTCCATTTTCCATGTCCCTCACTATCCGGACGCATTGACCGAAATTTAAATATTTTAAACTCCTTACCATATTGCCCAACACGCACTCCTCTGAAAAACACTCCGCCTTTCGAGTCAACAGTAATAATAACAGCCAATATTAACATAAGTGGACTAAGCACAACTAACCCCACAAAACTAACAATAAGGTCAAATAATCTTTTCATAGATACCTCACATATTTGCACCATCAACAGGAATATTGGTCGCCTGCATGAACGATGATTTATTGGAAGCCATGAAAACGACGATACCAGCTATTTCCTCTGGCGTTCCAAACCGATTAACAGCCTGATGGTGCCTTAAAAAATCATCAACTCTCGGATGTCCTTCTTTTACAAATCTATCCCAATAAGACCCTTCAAAGGAAACTGCACCTGGCATAACAGAGCAAAGCAACACCCCTGTCGAAGCAAGCTGTCTGCCAACCGTTGTAACGTAAGCATTAAGAAAAGCCTTTGATGAAGCATATAACGGATTTCCCCGAAGCATTACTGCTGAAATAGAACTTATATGAATAATTCTCCCATAACCATGTTCAATCATTAGAGGAATCAATATACTATTCATATCAATTGCAGCAACCGCATTGAACTTTAGTGCATACCCCCAATCCTCGGCAGGACCAAGGTAATTCTTTGAAACAAGTGATCCTCCAACATTATGTATAACTACATCAAATCGTCCATATTTATTAAGAAGATGCTTTGTAAAATCTTTTATATCACACTCCATGATATTCTGTACTTCATATGAAAAAGACTCGGCACCCGCTTCTAACGCTTCTGTTTTTACATCTTTAAGAAGGTCTGATGAACGTGCGATTGCAACAATATCGCAATGTTCTTGCGCAAATTCAATAGCGATTCCTTTTCCAATACCTTTACTAGCACCAACAATAAGAATTTTTTTATTTTTTAATCCAAGTTCCATATTAATTCATCTCCTTTCCCCATCTTCCCTAAGCCTTATCCCCAAATAAATCTTCCTTTTCTTCCCCCAAAAATCCTGCTCAATACACACATACCTTTTCCTCAGCCTCTGCCTCACAATTGCGTTTCGATATCTCCCCACCGGACCATAGGCTTTCACGATCATCCCCTCGTCATCCACCTCCACCAGAGAACGCTGCACAATATGCTCCTCATTCTGCACATTTTCCAGAAAAATCTGTTCTTCCTCAGACACACTATAAAACGAATCCTCATGGTCACTCAAAAGCTTTGTAAGCCTTGGCACCCGCTTCAACTCCAAAAATAATCGTTTCGGATTATCGGTAACCACAAAAATATATGCCGGAAACAACGGCCGCAGAAAAATCTCCTGCCCTTTCTCCGTCTTTCTGACACACTCCCGATTCATGCAAAAACATTCCTCATAATATTCTTTTGAAATTATTTTCCCAATCAACCCGACCAGTTCTTCTTCTCCTCCGGTCTGGGTCTGGATTACATACCACATTTCCCCACCCCTTTTAGAAACAAAACACAATTACATATAGCCATAAAGGGCAGGCTTCGCCATATCCACAGCCATAAAAGCTCTGAACCCTTTTATTTTCATCCAGATATTACAGATTCCAACCCAATCATGGCACTAACCACAACTCAATCTTCCGAATCTGTTTTTGTCAACACATCTCAATTCTTTTCAAAAATCTCAAGACCCGCCCACACATTTCCCAACTCATGCCCTGTAAACTTCAATCGAGCCAGTCGTCTATGCCGGTCAATCTTGCCTATACGGTTCTCATTTCCTTTGAGAGGTCCCTCGGTCACCCTGGCACCTCCCTTTTGGATTACACCTCTGGACATCTTCATATGCTTTTCTTTTCCACACAAATCTCTCAGGAACATTTCGTCCTGAATCTCAAGCCGAATCAAAGAAATTTTCTGTTCCATGATATTCTGGCACTGACGTAATGCATTCCTAAGAGCTTTCTCATTGCTGCTCTCCAAAAATACCCTCTCTGGAAATAAAATACATTTTTCCAGATGCCAGTTTCCCTCATAGCGGCGCATCCTGTCATAAGTCAAAACAAATGCGTCTGTTAAGGATTTCCCCGATAAAATTCCTCTGCAAGAATCGAGTATCTGCTGTTCATCCTGCCCTTGACAGACTAATATATACCAGATAATAATCCCTTCTTTCGTGAAGTAACCTACTCTGCGAAAAATTTTTATATGTTTGTTCAAAAAAGTGGAGTGTGTAAAAAGAAATTGTTTGTTTAAAAGAACAAATTAATATTATATGGATTAATAATCTGATAATTCAAATAAAAATTTTCATTTTTTCCGTGTCTTAGTATTCTTATTTTCATAAAACCAATTTAGGTATTGAATTATTTGCTTTAGCTGGTTATAATATATGTGCTGTTTAAAAGAAGTCGCAGAGTAGGTTACTCTGCGACTTTTTTTATATACCCTATATAATTCTTGATCATCTATTTTAATAATTAAAGCATAAAACTATCTAACAGAAAATTCGTTCCACAACAATTACACTCTAAACTTAAAAATCATATAAATCCGGATTAAGCCCCGCCCTTCTCATAACGACTCTCCGTTCTTTCCTTCCCATCACCTCCAACTCCTCTGCAATCAGCCCAGACAGCTCAAACTCTGTCTTTTCCTCCTTATCTGTATCCGGACAATACAAGAACCCTATTACCTGTCCAAACATATTCAAATCCTTGCCACATCTATAATCATATACAGAACCAATAACCTCTCTCATTATTCTTCCTCCAAAAATTCGCGATAATCACTTTCATCTGCAAACAGAAGATAGCTTCCATTCACATATCCCATATAACCATCCGCTACAAAATAACCCTTCATTCCTAGCACCTCCTGTTTTCGTGTTTTCCTTAAGTTCTCTATCAGTTTACCAAAACAGGTGTCCAAAAATCTCCACACCCATACCATTTTCAACAGCAAAAAACAAGAAAAATGCCAAAAAAATGAGGATACTTCCCTGAAATTACTTCAGAAAAATATCCTCAATCCGATTATAAATCTACAAAAGCACACCCTACAACATTATGGATGCATAATAATTTTCATACACTGTTTAGACTGCATCACAGCAAATGCCTGTTCCATATCCTTCAAAGGAAAATGATGCGTAATCAGCGGCTCTACCTTTACCCTGCCGTCCTCCACAAAGTCCAGACATTCCTCGAACTCCTGTCTCGTATAGCAGATCGTCCCATAGATGTTAATCTCACGCCTTACCACTTGTCCAAGATCAACCTCCGGCAGACTGTGATACAGCCCTGTTACAGCATATGTCCCGCCCTTTTTCAGCATGTTCATAGCCGCAATCGGAACACCAGGCACACCAACGCAATCCTGTACAAAATCTGCCATCCGTCCCTTAGTAACCTCTCTAACCTTCTCAATCGGGTCCTCTTTAGATGCATTAATCGTAACATCCGCCCCCAATTTCTTCGCTAACTCCAACCGTTCTACGTCTACCTCCGTCCCGACACAGATTACCGTTTTCGCCCCACGCAGCTTGATTAGCTGCACAGCATACAGCCCGATAGGGCCTGGACCATACACAACACATACATCTTTTGATGTAATAGCAGATGCCTTGACAGTGCGGTAAGCAGATGCAATGGGGTCCACAGACGCCCCCTGGTCATAGGTGGTGGTATCCCGCATCTTCCGGCAGACCTTTGCCGGAACCCTTACATATTCCGCGAAAGCGCCGTCCACATGGATTCCCGTTTCCACCAGATGATCGCAGAGCACTTCCTTTCCCTCAATACACATATCACAGTCCCCGCACCCAATAACAATACACGGTGTCACACGGTCTCCCACTTTCAGATTCTTCACACGTGAACCGACCTCCACAACGTCTCCGGCAAACTCGTGACCCGGAATCAACGGGTACGGCACCTCCCTGGTGCCGGCAAGTATAGGCCCGTCCGTTCCACAGATTCCAACAGACCTTACCTTGATGATTACATCATCCTCCCGCAAAACAGGATTCGGCACCTGCTTAACCGCAAATCCCTCTCCCGCGTGCTCTTTTACTACTGCTAACATACTTGTCTCCTCTGTACTCAGCCTATACTTTATATCTCATACCAAATCATCTCATTTGCCCCTAGGTCAAGCTCAAAGCTCGTTCCATCTCCTTTGTACACCGTTGTGCTCTGGGGTTCATAGGTATTATTGACCACACAATATTTCCCATTCTTAATATAGGCGTGAACCTCCACATTGTAATTACTGCTGAACCATTTCTTAAGCTCATCCTCAGAGCTTGAAGCCCACAAAATCGCCCGATACAGCAATCGGCTGTTTTCAAAGCTATAGGGAAGACCGCTGATGTACACGCCGCGCCCCTCTCCAAAACCATTTGCCGCAAGCTGCACTTCCTTATCCCGCTGGCAGATTACAGTGGTCCCATCCAATGCAAAGATATTCTTCTTACCCTCGCCAAAGTCAATATCACCTTTACAATCCTCTGTGATAAAATGCTTGTGTTCATCCCAGTTGTACTTATCCACATTCAGCGTGAATCCGGTTTCCTCCTCCACGCCAAGGACGCCGGATAACTGGAAGAATCTTCCCTGCCACTGGTAAGCAGCCGGCTCTCCGACACCGATAAAACCGCCTCCTCGGTATACGAACCGCTTAATAGCAGTCACAATTCCTTCGTCCTTCCAGTTCTCTCCGCCTGTATACGCCGTATAAGCATCTCCTACATTGAGAATCACGTCAATATCATCCAGCATCGACGGATTCTCCCTAATATCCTCAAAACTAATAAACCTCACATCAAAAGGCGCGCCGCTTAATGCTTCAATAATCCCCGCATAGGAATAGTTCTGCTTATAGTACAGAGCGTGATGCACCATATGGTTGCCCCATGCCCGCATACGTCCCCAACTGTTCAGTACTGCAACCCTTTTCACGCAATGAGCCGTCGTTCCTTTGATATTCTCATACAGGACACGGAATTCCTCACAAACCTCCTCCACATAGTCGATAAACTCAGGAAACTCCATAGCAAGCTTAAGATAACCGCCATAGCCGATACGGTCAATCGGTTTTCGTAAGATTGCCCTTCTCGCCGTCACCCAGTTCACCTTGGCCTCTTTCACCGGATCGCCGCCCTCATGGAAGGTATCTGGAAAGAAATACGGCAGAAAACGCCCTTCTGTATATTTTACACCCTCAATGTCACTGATTAATCTCAATGTAGCCCCATTGCCCACACTTCCAACCACGGCGTCCAGGCCGATTTCCTTGAATTCGTCCATAAACGGCTCCATGCCAATCCAGTGATCTCCAAGGAACATCATAGCCTCTTTCCCACACTCATGGGTAATATCAACCATCTCTTTCGCCAGCTTCGCTACCTCCCGCCTCTGGAAATCCTGAAAATCACGGAACTCCTTTGACGGAACCCGATAAGTATTGTTCATATAGCCCTGGTCAATAATATATTCAGGCCGGAAGGGATATCCCACCTCCCGCTCGAACTGCTTTAAAATATAGGGGCTGACTGATGCCGAATATCCGTACCAGTCCACGTATTTCTCACGGGCAAATTCATCAAAAATCAGAGTAAACTGATGGAAAAACGTTGTATAGCGTATCACATCAATATGCGGGTTATCTGCAATGTATTTCCGCAGTCTCTCCATGGAGAATTCCTTCGTCTTAGGCTGACGCACATCAAACGTAATCTGCTTCTCCACGCCTTTCCAATCATTGGTTACTGCATTATACATATGCACCGGATCCCACATAATATATGCAAGGAAGCTTACCGTATAATCATGGAACTCCTTCGCCCCTGTAATCACCACATCGCCGGTATCCTCCTCATAGTGCCACTGCTCCTCCGGCTCAATCTCTCCCTCTCTTATACCAAAGCATGTACCTTCTGCCGGAATCACTTCCCCTGTGGTACGGTCAATAACCTCCCACCATCTACTGATATCATCTCTTGAATTCACGGCAAGCATATCTGGATACAGGTGGTTCATCAGATGAATCCTAAGAGTGCTCTCCACAGCATTGTAAAACGGCGTCATAATATACATCTGCTGGATCTCATCCGGATGCCCCTTTGCCCATTCATTATCTTTCCTGGTCGTATAATATGTGGAATAGACCTTGGCATCCACATTCCTTAATTCTTCCGGATACTCTGTCCCGTCACAGTCACGGATTGCATCCGCTCCCCATCGCTTCACAAGCTCCAATGTCTCCGGAACTACATCCACATCTGTCGGAATCGTAACCCGACCTCTCCTGCGCTCACTCATCTTTTACTCCTGTGGAACCTTAGACAATGCAGCCGCATCTGCTACGATTGTCACATCATTATGCATCTGAAGAATAGAAGCCGGAACTGACGGCGTCACAGGCCCGAAGAACGCCTTTGCCACGATATCTGCCTTATCCTCTCCGCTTACAACTACCAGAATCTTCTTCGCACGCATAATTGTACCGATTCCCATGGTATACGCCTGTCTCGGAACATCATCCGCAGAAGCAAAGAATCTCTTATTCGCCTCAATCGTGCTCTCCTGCAGGTCTACACAGTGAGTCTCCTTGTCAAATGCATCCGCAGGCTCATTAAAGCCGATATGCCCGTTATGTCCCAGACCAAGAAGCTGCAGGTCTACACCGCCAAGGGAACGAATTACCTCCTCATACTGGGCGCACTCTTTTGCGCTGTCCTCCTTGGTTCCGTCCGGCAGATGTGTATTCTCCGGTTTAATATTCACCTTATCAAAAAGATGCTCATGCATGAAATAATAATAGCTCTGGTCATTCGTGCGGGGAAGCCCCTTGTACTCGTCAAGGTTCACAGACTTCACCTCAGAAAAATCTAACTCCCCTGCCTTATTCTTCTCAACCAACTGCTCATAAGTCCCAATGGGCGTAGAACCTGTGGCCAATCCCAGAACACAATCCGGCTTCATAATCACCTGGGCTGCAATCACATTTGCCGCCTTCCTGCTCATCTCATTGTAATCTGCTGCTTTGTAAATCTTCATCAAAATACCCTCCTGATTTAATTTCTTTTATATCTGCCCTCATAAGAGGAAAATATACCATCTGCCTGTCATTTTGCTTATCTTCAAATAGTCTCTGCAATTACTGCCTCCCCGAAATATTCCGGCATATGAAAACTCGGAATCTCCGAATGGATTGGGAAACAGGAGGCATAATGCTCAATCTCCTTTGCCTCTGATATCTTATAGAAATTACAGGAAAACCTGCTTCCCCTTCCCAAATTCAACGGTCCATAAATCTCCTCCAGAATCTTTAGGGGAATGTGGAGTTGAAAATTCCAGCGTTCTTCTTCCACCGCTGCATTACAATCAAATGCCTCCAACTCCTCCTTGGTAAAAAACGTCCGATATGTCCGCCCGCTGCCATAGGCTGCCAGCAGCGCACCGTTAGCATTTACCTCAAAATTCAAGTAAACCGCTGAACCACGCCCCCCTCTTTCTGTCTCAAATTGAAAAAAAGCCTCCATTGCGCTGTCCCTGTAGACAGGGTCCAGAACATTTTCATATGTGCGAAGAGGCTCCTTTTCTTCACATACCATCTTCAGATAAAAGCCCTCCTTTGGAACAAACCCAAGATATCCATATGTCTTTGGAATGGATTGGGTCCCCCACAAAAGCTGTTCCACATAGAACGGCTCTACATCTTCCAACTCTTTTTTACTTCCAATCACTTCAACTATCATAGATAATCCTTTCATCCCCTAAATGAACACACCTTCCTCGATCATACCAATTTCCGCCCTTACTGCTGTCCCTTACACATAATGTACCAAAAAAACCAGCGGAAAGCAAGGTCAGGGAAATGTAAATATACAATTATACAAGAAAAATCAACAATTATGCCAGAAGCTTCGGCACCTTGCTTATACTGCAAAAAAGCTGCCAGGAAACTGAATTCCTGGCAGCCCGTATCTTCATGTACTTATCAGCGATTATTCCTGTACGTATGGCATCAACGCAATATGACGCGCTCTCTTGATTGCTACTGTAAGAGCTCTCTGATGCTTTGCACAGTTGCCTGTGATTCTTCTTGGAAGAATCTTTCCTCTCTCAGAGATGTACTTTCTTAACTTCGCTACATCCTTGTAATCGATCTCATTATTCTCCTTACCGCAGAATACACATACTTTCTTTCTTCTGCGTCCGCCGCCTCTTCTCTTGAAGCCGCCTTCCGGACGATTGCCTTTATCGTAAGCCATGGTCATTACCTCCTTATTTCATTCTCACCGAAGCCGGCGTACGCTGTACACACGCCTTCGAGTCCTAATTAAACGGTAATTCTTCATCAATTCCATCCGGAATATTCATGAAGCCGTCACCTGCATCCGATACGGGAGCCGGCGCTGGTGCCGGTGATGATGGCGCTGAACGGAAACCTCCTGCATTAGCATCGCTTACAGCCTTGCTCTCAGCGAACTCCTGCTCCTCAACCACAACCTCAGTCGTATAAACCTTCACACCGTCCTTATTGGTATAGCTTCCTGTCTGAATCCTTCCTGTGATTACAACCTTAAGCCCCTGACGGTAAAATCTCTCAGCATGCTCTGCCGCTTTTCCAAAGGCTACGCAGTTGATAAAATCTGCGGTTGCCTCCTGGTCCCTCTTGAATCTGCGGTCAACGGCAAGGGTATATCTTGCGATTGCCAATGAGTTCTCTCCCTGAGAATACCTCACTTCCGGATCTCTTGTTAAGCGTCCCATCAAAATTACTTTATTCATATAATTACCTCTACTTCCTGCCTATGCTTCCTGTCTAACGCATAAATATCTGATCACGTTGTCCATAATGCGGATTCTCTGTTCAATCTCGCTTGGAACGTTAGCTTCAGCATCGAAGTGGATGAAATAGTAGTATGCTTCTCTCATCTTCTGAATCTCGTAAGCTAATCTTCTCTTACCCCATTCATCGACATCAGAGATCTGGCCGCCGAAGCGCTCTACTAACGCTTTCACCTTCTCGACTACCTGTGCTCTCTCGTCATCTTCGATCTTTGCACTGACAACAACAGCTAATTCGTATTTATTCATGTCGTCTCTGCACCTCCTTCTGGTCTTTTGGCCCGCGTACTCCTGAAAATATACCTTAACGCGAGCAAGGATATCTGTCGTCTGTAACCGACAAATTCATTGTATCACGGTTTATTATAATATCATAATCCATGGCTTGTTTCAAGCCTTTTTCCTCAAATCCTTCGTGTTTTTTTCCACAAGTTTGCGGGAAATCATAATCTGATGGCCGCAGCCCAGACATTTGAGACGAAAATCCGCGCCCACCCTTAAAATCTCCCATTCCTTGCTGCCGCATGGATGCTGCTTTTTCAGCGTTACAATATCCCCGACTTCATACACATAATCATTTCTCATGAATTACTCCTTTACTTTCACACCCCGTACCACAAACCTGTGGTCATTGTTCGCACTGGTACAGGTGGACAGCGTAACAATAGTATCACCCGTTGTTACCTCAATCCCTGTGTCATACATGGCAACTTCCTTCGTCATATTCAGGAACTTCTGATAATCATCATTTGTAGGGAAATCCGTCAGATAAGTATCCGAAGTATCCAGCACCTCCCCTACAGAATAAATATGGTAGACCAACTCCTGCCCGTCCGGTGTGTAAATATAAAAATAGGGATTTGCCTCCCAGAACGCCTTGTCTTTATAGTCCTCCAGGTGACGGAACATGGACCCATCATTCATATAATGCCCGTACAGAATAGAATTTTCATCTAAAAAATTCGCATTATTATCTACATTCAGGAAAATGGTTCCCAATGTATTTTCATTTGCGGAAAATGTCTTGTGCAGATATTCTTCATTATCCTTCCCCTGGACAACCGGATAATTAATAATCGCAGGCTCTGGGTCGAATCTCAGCCATGCGACCGTGTCAGAGTTCAGCGCAAGCAATTCATCAAAATTCACCTTATATTTGGCTCCTTCGTCTTTGTTCTTCTCAATCGCAAGCTCACGAATCTTTTCATACTCACTTCTGCCATCATAGTAACCTTTTCCAATCTTAATCAACTGAAAGGCAGATATACAGAACACAAAGGCAGCGATAACCAGAATTATATTGGTCACCAGGCTGTTTTTCTTTCTTTTTTTTCTTCTTCCCCGTCGTCTGTCTCCGGTTCTTTCTTCACTGGTCGCTCTCCTATCCTCCTGAATACTCCTGCTGTCTGACCGCCTCTTGTGGCTGCTCTTACCGTCCGTCGTCCGTCCGTTTGTTCTTCTGCTGCTGATACTTTTACCGTCCGTCCGCCGATTCGCAATACTTTTGCCATCCGCCCTCCGATTAACGGTACTTCTGCCGTCTGGCCGCCGATTGGAGATACTCTTACCGTCCGGTCTTCTGCCATTTTTAATTTCTTCCATAATTCTGCTCCTCTATCTAAACTTATTCTCCATAATCTCCACAATCGTTTCTTCCGTTCCAACCATGCCCGGAGAAGCAATCATTCCCATATTTCTCATAGTATCCTCCGGTGTTCGCCCGTTGATTCCATGGATACTCTCAATACACACGCCTGAAAGCGCCATATCCACAGCACGAAACGCCGCATCCACGGCCACAATCCCTTTCATGGCACATCCATGGTTTCCTCCATCGCAAATCATGCCGGTCAGCCCACTTGCCATATTCCGAATCACTCTGTCAATCACACTATCATCCCCGCCTTTCATAAAGGCAAGCCCGCAAGCCATCCCTGTACCTGCCGCAATTCCGCATCCACAGAACGCCGACAGCCTTCCAGAGTACTCTTTTATATACATGGTAATCAGATAGCTAAGAGCAGCAGCCCTCAAAAGACATAACTCCCCGCTTCCATCTTCTTCTGCTTTATACTGGGCCAACAACGGCATCGTCGCAATAATTCCATGGGCTCCACTTCCAGTAATACTCATTGCCGGTCTGCCAAGCCCCAGCACCCTTGCCTCAATAGCACCGTTACACAGTAGCTGAGCCGTTTTTAATGCATCTTTTGAAATAATACTGCCTCCGTTTTCTCTCAGCAGGCACTTCGTAATCGTTGTTCTCTCAGACCCAATCCCTTCTTTAAGAAGCTCCATGTTCATGGAAAATGCGTCTCTGATAAACGAAATCTCATCCATTGAAGCTTCCCTGACATAACTCAAGATATCCTTCAGGGAATATCGGTGCACAACTGGAATCTCATCCGTATTTTTTTCCTCTCTTGTCTCCCTTTTCAAAGGGTTACATATGACACCCGCTTTCGTTTCCTCCAAATACTCTCTATCCACATAAATCTGTTCACCATTCTTCTCTATAGAAACAATATGGGTATGGCTGTCCCGAATATGTACGGCACAGCAATCCTGTTCTGTCTCTACCGTTGCATCTATTGTAATCTCAGAACCGATCTGTTGAAGAACCGCCTCCACCAGCCCAGCCTTCACCATTTCCGCCGCTTTTGCGTCATCTTCGGGCGTAATATCCGCAAGAGCTTCCAGCCCTTTCTTAGCATCTGCCGCCAATGCCCCCAACGCCGCTGCATAGAGATTCCCAAAATTAGTGGAATTGGGAATACCGCAGGTATAGGCATTCTTATACATTCCTGAGTTCAATGCTACCCGTACCTTCCGAAGCTCTCCACGTACATGAGAGACTGCGCTTGCAACCGCAAATGCAATGGCCCCTGGCTCCGTTACCCCAAGCGCTGGTTTCATATCTTCTTTGATTAATCTGGTCAATTCCTTCATCATCTTCACTCTTCCACTCTTTTCTCTGAAAGGATATTATATCACGAACCAGCCTTCTATGAAAGCATTTCAGAACTTTGGATTAAAAACTTTATATATTTTTTATCTGCAATTTATTGACTTTCCCTCTATACAGCGTATGATTGAACATATATTTAGGAGGTTGATATACGTGAAAGAAAAACTAATTCGATTTATGTACGGTCGTTATGGAATGGATTCTCTGGGTAAATTTACCATTATTGCAGGACTTATCACCATGATTCTGGCAGGCTGGAGCAACAGCATGATTTTGTCGCTTGTGTCCTGGGCATGTATCATTTATTCCTATTTTCGCATGTTTTCCAGGAATATTTACAAGCGTTCTTCGGAAAATCAGTGGTATCTGAATCGGACATACAAGCTGAGGACTGCCCTCTACAAGCAGAAAAACCTGATGCATCAGCGCAAGACCCACCATATCTACAAGTGCCCTGCCTGCCGTCAGAAGATTCGTATCCCGCGGGGCAAAGGGCGCATTGAGATTCGGTGCCCCAAGTGTAACTCCACATTTATCAAAAACAGTTAGTGAGACGAGGTTTCTGATGTTTGGATATATTGCTATCAATAAGGCAGAGATGAAATTCAAGGATTACGATATGTACCACTCCTATTACTGCGGTCTCTGCAAATGTCTGAAAGAGCGTTACGGCATCCGAGGACAGGTGACCCTGTCCTTTGACATGACCTTTCTAATCGTACTCCTGACCGGACTCTATGAACCGGAAACAAAAAAAGAAGTTGTAAACTGCATTGCACACCCTCTGGAAAAACATACTGCAAGGACGAACAAATTCACAGAGTATGCCGCCGCTGTCAACCTCATTTTATCCTATTATAAATGTAAAGACGACTGGGAGGATGACCACAGACGAAAGGGGTATATTGCGGCAAAACTCCTGACACCCAAGATGAAAGAGATTAAGCGGCAGTACCCGTCCAAGGTTGCCTTAGTCTCCTCCAACTTAAAACAGCTCTCTTTGCTGGAGAGAAGGAATGAACAGAACATCGACCTCATGGCAGGCTTGTTCGGAAATATTATGGCAGAGCTGTTCGCATACCGAAAAGACGAGTGGGAGGCTTCCCTTCGGAAGATTGGTTTCTTCCTTGGCAAATTCATCTACCTGATGGACGCTTATGAGGATGTGGCAAAGGATATACAATCCGGCAATTACAATCCTTTCAAGGAAGCGTATCAAAAGGACCCTCTGTTTTCGGAAAACTGCCAAAAGCTTCTGACCCTTATGATGGCAGAATGTTCCCGCGAATTTGAAAAACTGCCAATCCTCTTGCATACTGACATTCTTCGTAATATACTATATTCTGGCGTTTGGTGCCGCTACACCCATGTAACCGAAAAGCTGCGCACTTAAGACCATAATAATTCAGATTCAGGAGAAGAAAAATGACAGATCCATACCGCGTTCTGGGCATACCTCAGAACGCATCTGACGAAGATATTAAAAAGGCATACCGGAACTTAAGCCGTAAATATCATCCGGATGCAAATATTAATAATCCCAACAAAGATCAGGCGGAAGCGCGATTTAAGGAGGTTCAGCAGGCTTACCAGCAGATTATGCAGGAACGGGAATACCAAGATTCTGACACCTACGGCGGCTTCGGGAATTTCCGAGGCTTCAACGCGCAATACCAGTATACGGGAACGAACGGAGGTGAGACGGAAGAAGACCTCCATATGAAGGCAGCCTCCAACTTTATCAACAGCCGCCATTATCGGGAAGCTTTAAACCTTTTGAACGGGATTCATGACCGAAGTGCCCGCTGGTACTATTACAGCGCCCTTGCTAACTCCGGTATCGGCAATAATGCTATTGCCCTTCAACATGCCCAGGAGGCTTACCGTCTTGAGCCTAATAACCTGCAGTACCAGTTCCTCCTCCGGCGTTTTGAAAGCGGAGGCGCTTGGTACCAGCAGCAGCAAGGCCCTTACCAAACCACGTTTGCAGGCGGAGGAGACTGGTGTACAAAGCTATGTATTGCTAATATAATCTGTAATATGTGCTGCGGCAGTGGTTTCTGCTGCGGCGGAGGCGGAGCGCCGGGTGGTTATATTTAAAATTTAAGTCCATAGGCGAGACAGATCTCATAGATAAAATCTTAGGAAAGGGGAAACAGCCATGCTGGAATATCTCGTACTTTATCAGAGCGAATCCGGAAATACAAAGAAAATTGCCGCAACGATTTTCTCCCATCTTCCCGGAACCTCCAAAGACTTGATTGACATCATGACGGACAAGATGATTCCGGAAGCACGTATCTATTTCATAGGCTTCTGTGTACATCAGGGGTCCTGCAGTATGGTGGTCAGTGATTTTCTGAATGACCTAAGCGGCAAACGGATTGCTCTGTTTGGGACCTGTGGCATGGGCGACTCTCCAGAATATTACAGTACCATCGAGCACAGTGCAAATGCATGGATTGAGTCTGATAATGAATATCTGGGAGCATTTATCTGCCAAGGCAAGATGCCGCAAAAGATTCGTCAAAAATACGAAGCTATGCGGACAGCAGAAAATACTGCAAAGATTAACATGTGCCTTCGGAACTTCGACGAGGCTCTGACGCATCCTGACAGCTTGGATATAGAGCATGCGAAGGTATTTGTTGAAAAAATATTGAAAAAAATTAAGGCAAAGGATTTTTAAGTCCTTTGCCTTATCATGTAACCAAAAGGCTCTATATAGGAAGTTCCAGATAGATATCCTTTCCTTCTTTGATAGAAATGACAACCTTGCCCCTCTTTACTGTGGTAACCGCGGCCTCAATCTCTATTAATGGCAAGAGGCAGAGGATTCATATCAAAATGCTCCTCTGCCTCTTAATGTTCTTTATTCTCTTATTACATCGTTCTACGCTTCAATGTATATCTAATACCCGCCGCTCCTAACATCATAAAGAGAACATAAAGCAACATGGCATTCGTATCACCGGTCTTCGGAGAAGGCTTTTTACTCGGAACAGTGGTTCCTTTCCCATTGCCAGTACTGCTGCCACCGTTGCTGCCTCCTTCTGCCTTAACAGGCTCAAGCTCAGACCATCCAAGTGCAATCGGAGATAAACTGTATACTCTGAATTCAACTCCTGCATCTGTCTTGGTGATTTCCGGATATTCAACATCTCCTGCTTTCTTATCCTTACGATCTACAGTAAGCATATGCGCAGCTACAAAATTATGGGTTCCTTTTCCTGTACCCTCCGGATACGCCAGTTTTACCACTACGCCTTCCTTCGGGAAGTTCTTGTCATCTACCTCAACCAGTTCACCCTTTTCATTTACCATGCATAACGTCACATCATAAACCTCAGCGATTTTTGAAGAATTCGCTCCAAATTTCTTCTCGATCTCCCCAATCGTCTTTGACTTCATGGTGTTGGTAATCTCGATTGGCGTCTTAAATTTCTTCTCAAGACCTGCCGGAACATAGGTAATGCCGCTTTCATGCTTTAATTTATATACTACGCCGGCTTCCCCATTCTCCACCTCTACATCCTGAATGGTTATCTTCGTAATATTACCTGTAATCGTTGGTAAACGATCCGGACATTCATAATTATCCGCATCTGCACCTGTCAGCACAACCGGATTTCCATCCTTCCACGCCAGCGTTACCTCCTGTTTGCCAGCCTTAAGACCTTTGTAAGTTCCGGTTAATTTATCAGAGCCACATACAAACTTCACGTCATCAGAGCCAATCACTCCTTTAATCTTCAGACTACCGTAAAGCGTTGCTTTTGCATCCGTCTTAGCATCACCCGCAGCATTATCTGCTCTGTCTGCCGCGCCCAGGTCGCTTGTATCCCAACTAAGGGCAGCTTTTGATACATACAGTTCAGCGTATGCCGTTGTCTCTGCGTATTCATCTGTAGAAGCTGCAACGGCAATCATTCTGGTCATTCCTACCTTTTTAATATGCACCTTTCCAGCGCTGTCAATATCAGCAATCTCTGTATCCTCAATACGATAGGTTACTTTGCTGCCCTGTGCAAAGCCTGTTGTCTCTACAGTAAAATCTGAATCTCCGTATTTTCTGTTCTCCACAGGAGTTACAAACCGGAAGTCAGACTGATTAAGCTTATCCACTACCAAAATAGTAACCTCAATGCTGTATGGAAGATAATTGACGGATTCCATAACCGGAATCGTAATAACAGCCTGCTTGTCCTTGTTCTTACTGTCATTTACAAGTGTATATGATAATACTCCTGCCTCTGTCAAGCTGGGAACACCGCTTAATACCTGATCTGTATCCTTCACCACAAGCGTTCCTGTCTTTGTACCTTCCTGCAGCTTCAAGTCATATGCTCCTGAGTTGCCGTATCCATTTTTAATTTCAATCTTCTCGTCAGCCTTGGCAAGTTTATTGATGGTAAAGGGAACCTCCAATGAATCCCATGTATAATTACAACCGTCTTTGGCAGTAACAATCATCTTGCCTGTTCCGGCGTTGATATTGTCACGATACTCTACCGTATAATCCTTATCCTTCTCAAGAGTGATGTCCACATCCGCGGAATCAGCCGCCTTCACAACCACACTATGGCTTGGCTTGATTTCTTCCCCTAACTTATATGTATACTCTCCGGTTATGGTTACCTCTGGTCTTACCTTTTTGGGTATAACTTTAAATGTAACATCCGCAGACACCCTGCTGTCCTCGGAAGAAACCTTTACACGATATGTATAAGTTCCAACCGGTAAGTTGGCTTCCGCTACACACTCTGCGCCCGTGGAAGAAATAAGACGTTCGCTGCCTGTTGTAACATCATACCATTCATATGTCACGTTAGCTGCTTCCACCGCGCCTGTGACGCTTGCTTTCATCTTCGGTGGATTCTGATATCCATATTCAACGCTGGATGGCTCTGCCGTCACAGTCACATCCTTGATCGCGCCTGTCGGAAGGGGTTCTTCGATTCTGGTTCCCGCCTCATTTGGACTTGGGGACACCTGCATCCGAATCTTGTCGTCACAAACCAAAGAGCCGTACAGACTTCCCGCATCTCCTGTATACGTATAAACCACTTTCTTATTGTCTGTACCAGAAGCAGCCTTCGGGTCTACCCTGTAAATATTATTTGTATCATTAAAATAAAGTCTTCCGTCATAGTAAGAGAGCCTGGAATAGCTTCCCTGCCAATAACCGCCGTTTGACGCCAGCCATTTTGCGGTAAATGCCGCCACTGTCTCCTCTTTATCCCCTGACCTGCATACCAGCAAATTCTCAAAACTATTTCCGCTGGTCGGATACTTCAAATAGTAATCCTTACCGTCAATCGTAAAGATTGCAGATACTCCGCCCTGCCAATATGCATTATCATACGTTGTCGAGGTACAATTCTGTGCTGTCGTCCACTCGTAATGACCGTCTTTTCCTTCGCTCCCTATCTTTGTATCACTATTCAGGAAATAATTATGTCTGACATAACCTAAACGGTCCACCGTTGGGTCATCCCATGTCACGTCTACATGATACCAATTCCCGTCAAGCTGAATAACATTCCACATATGATTCATAGCTGTACTATTGACATAATCAAAGGGAATTCCTGCCCTTTTCATCATTGCGCCATAGGCAAGGCTATATCCCTGACAGACTCCCGTTCCTTCTACAAACGCTGAATAGACGTCACGTTTTTGAAGGCTTGTGTCGTAACTCATATGCTGTGCAAGATAATCATGGCATGCCCTTGCAATCTGAAGTTTGCTCATACCTGCCGGATTCGGAACAGCTTCACTGTATGCCTTATTAAAAGCATTCTCGAAGATCTGAACGTTCTGCACTGTATAGGCAGGATTATATATCGGAGTAACACTTACTACGATACCAGTCGCTTGTGTATAAGACCAAGTTGCACTCACCACATAAAACAGATCTGGATTCATATTCACAAGATCTACGAATAACACTTCCATCTCATCTTTGGATATCTGATAAGCGCTTACATCAATCTTTTTCTCCCATGCCTTCATTCCGTTCAGCAGGGCTGTTTTTGCAGCCTCCTTATCGGACGCGGCACGCGCCCCTGACTCATCATCCAGAGACAGCATCATCGGCATATCCATCACGCCGAAACCGCCGCACTGGTAGATATAGCCGCTTAAATCCATCGTTTCTTCTACAAGACCACCATTAGCTTCCTGATTATCCTCTGGCTTCTCTGTCGCTTCATCCTCCGGCTTCCCCGTCTGTGACGGCTCTTGCCCCTTATCTTCCGGCTGCTTTTCCTCTGGCTCTTTCTTGTCTTCTTCTGCTTCTGGCGCTTCTCCATCCTCCTCGGACGTCAGCAAATCCACCTGCTCAGAATCCCCATCCTCTGCAAACGATGTCAGAGCGGGCAGGTTCACCGAACCGCCAATCACAACAAGAGCTAACGCCGCAGCCAGAAGCTGCTTCAACCGTTTTTTCCTCTCCTTCATATTGGTTTCTCCTTTATCAAAATCATTTTGGGTTTATATCTTCATAATCTTATCATATATCCATATTTAAAAAAAGTATTTTTTTAAATACTTTCATGCCAATTTCTACACATTTTCTGTATACCTGCATGCCGGATATCCGCTGCATCCCCAGAAATCCCCAAATCTTCCGCTGCGTTTTTTTAGAAACTGGCCGCACCTTGGACATACCTTCATATTCTCCATAACAGCCGGTGACGCCAGCTCCTCCCCCAGCTTCTCGAATACCTTCTGATTCATACTACAGTCGGCAAGAGCGCGGTGCGCTCCATCCGTGGAAATGTGGTAATGCGACGCCAAGTCCACCAGTTTGTGGTGGGATAGCTTGGGCAGGCAATGTCTTGCCAATGACAAGGTGTCTATGTAGTCATTAATGAATGTCTTCCCCCAATAATACTCTGCATCCCGCCAGATAAATTTCATATCAAAAGTATGAATATTATGTCCCACCAGAAAATGTCCGCCCACAAAAGCGTCAAAATCTGCCAAAGCTTTCTCGAACACAGGCGCGTCTATTACCATATCGTCATAAATGTGATTGACCTGCGACGCACGGTACGGAATCGGTCTTTGGGGATTCACCAGCGTGGAAAATGTATCCACCACTTTGCCATTCTTCACTTTAACTGCCGAAATCTCAATCACAGCGTCGTTTACCCAACTGGTCCCCGTTGTCTCAAGGTCAAAGACAACGTAATCTTTGACGTACTTATCCTGTTTTCTTCCCTTTTTCTCTCCAAGCATAATCCAATCCTTCTCCTCTGCGTCTCTAATTTTAAAACTTTACTCTGTAAACAGCGGTGTGGAATAATACCGATCTCCTGTATCCGGCAAGAGAGCAACGATTACCTTTCCCTTATTCTCCGGCTTTTTTGCAAGCTCAATCGCCCCATAGAGAGCCGCCCCTGACGAGATTCCCACCAGCAGCCCCTCTTTCCTGGCAAGCAGCTTTGCAGCCTCAAACGCATCCCCATCCTTTGCCTTAAATATCTCGTCGTATACCTCAGTATTCAAAACCTCCGGTATAAAACCTGCGCCGATTCCCTGTATCTTATGAGCTCCTGCCTTTCCCTCCGACAATACCGGAGACGCCGCCGGTTCCAATGCCACAACCTTTATATCTGGGTTCTGCTCTTTCAGATATTCACCGATTCCCGTAACCGTACCGCCGGTCCCTACGCCTGCAATAAAGATATCCACCTTCCCATCCGTATCTCTCCATATCTCCGGTCCTGTTGTCGCCTTATGTACCGCCGGATTGGCAGGATTCACAAACTGTCCTGGAATGAAGCTCCCCGAAATCTCCTTCGCCAGTTCCTTTGCCTTTTCAATGGCTCCTTTCATTCCCTCCCTACCGTCCGTCAATACCAGCTCTGCACCGTAAGCCTTCAGGATATTCCTTCTCTCCACGCTCATAGTATCGGGCATGGTAAGAATCATCCGATATCCCTTTACTGACGCAATGGATGCAAGACCAATCCCAGTATTTCCTGAAGTGGGCTCTATAATCACAGAGCCTTCTGTCAATAATCCCTTCTCCTCCGCGTCCTCAATCATGGCTTTTGCTACTCTGTCCTTCACACTTCCCGCAGGATTCAAATATTCCAGTTTTACCAGAATTGTCGCCTCAAGTCCCAATTCCTTCTCAATGTTTGCCACCTCTACCAGCGGTGTATTTCCAATCAATCCTAACATTCCTTTATAACAACTTTCCATAATCCTTCTCCTTTTTCATCTACTATAGCAGAAACAGTCTACACAATCAATGTGACAAAATTAAAATCATCCTGGATTTCCTCCAATATAAGTTATGCCCTTAGGGAATACAAATTACGACATTATTTTACAAAAAACCATAAAGTATCATGGACTTTTCAAGTATTATCCATTATAATGAAATTAGTAACATTTTTTCAACTTTTTTTTGTTGAAAAATAACAAATTATTTTTTATGTATGAGAGGAGTCTTTTGAAATGAAACTGAAGTTACGGGGAAAACTGATTTTGAGCATTGGTATTCTTACCTTTATTGCCGTGTTCTTACTTTCCTTTTTATCATATCTATCTTTACAGAGTGCCTATGATAAAAATCTTGAAGCCGAGAAGGAAAAACTGGATCAGATTATCCAGAGTCAGGTGGAGTGTATGATCGGGGTACTCCAGGCGGAGTATGACAAGTATCAGAGCGGCGAGCTCACTGAAGACGAAGCCATGGAGAACGCCAAGTATATTGTCCGTACCACCAGGTACAACGACGGAACCGGATACTTTTGGGCAGACATGGCAGACGGGACGAATGCAGTACATATCAATCCCGATGTAGAGGGCACCAACCGTTATAATACACAGGATGAAAAGGGCAATTATTTTGTAAGGGATACGATTGCTGCCGGAGATAAGCCGGATGGAGACTTTATTGATTTTTATTTTGCTAAATCTGGCGAAACCGAAGCCAAGGCCAAGAGAGGTTTTGTCAAAAAGTTTGAACCTTATGGATGGTATATTGGAACCGGAAATTACGAGGAAGATATGCTGCCTATTATCCAGGACGAGCTTAATGCTTCTAAGAGGGCGTGTTTTTTGTCCTTACTGATTTTAGTAATTTCTGGTCTGGCCATTTTTGTAATCGGTATTATTGCAATTTCCATAATATCCAAAAAGATGGCCGATCCTATTAGGGGCGCGTCAGAGCGTTTAATCGAACTAAGCCAGGGAAATCTCAAGGATGAGGTGGTTGAATTTCCGGCAGAAGATGAGATTGGAGATTTAACCCGTGCTCTGGCAAAAACGGTGCAGACCTGGCGAGATTATATTGAGGATATATCTGCATCCTTATCAGAACTCGACAAAGGGAATCTTAGATTCGACATAGACATGGAATATGTGGGGGATTTTGCTCCGATTAAGGACTCCTTCCAGCATACTCTGTTTAAATTGAATGAGACCTTCAGGAAACTCAACATGAGCGCCGAGCAAGTGGCAAGCGGCTCAGAGCAGGTGGCAAGCGGCGCCCAGGCTCTTGCCCAGGGAACCACTGAGCAGGCGTCATCAGTGGAAGAATTAGCGGCCACCATCAATGAGATACACACCCATGTGTCAAACAATGCAGAAAATGCTAAGCAGACCAGTGGACAGGCTTTGACTACTGCTACAGAGATTGAGCAGGGCAAAAAACAGATGGAGCAGATGACCTCTGCCATGAATCAGATTAACGATTCTTCTTCTGAGATTAGTAAGATTATTAAGACGATTGAAGACATTGCCTTCCAGACCAATATACTTGCATTGAATGCGGCAGTTGAGGCGGCGCGTGCAGGTGAAGCCGGAAAGGGATTTGCTGTGGTTGCCGACGAAGTACGTAACCTGGCAAGCAAGTCTGCTGAGGCTTCCAAGAATACAGCGACTCTAATCGAAGCGACTGTTCAATCTGTTCAGGAAGGAGCCGGTATAGCCAACCGAACCGCAGAGTCCCTTGACCGTATTGTCCTCTCTTCTGAGGAATCAGCAAAACTGGTTCAGGATATTTCCAAGGCGTCACAGGACCAGGCTGCTTCTATTGCACAGGTAACCCAGGGAATCGACCAGATTTCCAGCGTAGTGCATACCAATTCAGCTACCTCTGAGCAAAGCGCGGCAGCAAGCCAGGAGTTGTCAAGTCAGGCCCAGATATTGATGAGTCTGGTTAAGCAGTTTAAGATTAGAGAAGCATAGATGAAAAAACGATAGCTTCGATCATTAAAAACAAAAACGCTGCAAGAGTATATCCTGCAGCGTTTTTTATTTATGTCCCGCAGGTATGCCCTTTGGGGCATCCCCAAGCTCAACTGTTATTCCACAATTAACGGTACAATCGCACTTCGTTTTACATCCACAAGCCCCTTATCAGTCAGCTTCAAAGCCGGACTTACCGGCAGTCCAAGCGTCCCAAGCGACATAATGGGATTGTCATGCCGATAGCCAAGTTCTTCCAGGCTTTCGCGAATTGCCTTCAGTCCAAGAGCCGTGTCTCTGACCCCTTTTTCGGAAAGTATACCGCATACAGGCAGCTTTAGCTCTGCAAGAATTCTGCCGTCCTTAACGGTTAAGAAGCCTCCTTGCAATTCTTGAAGCCTCCTTACTGCCAGAAGCATATCCATTGGACAGTCTCCTGCAACAAAGAGATTGTGATGGTCGTGGAAATATGTGGTGGCTACGGTGCCTTCTTTTAGGCAAGAGCCCGTAATAAAACCATAACCAATATTCCCGTTTTTGCCGTGGCGTTCCAAAACCATGGCCAAGAGACAGCCGCTTTTTTCCCAATCCAGCATATGGTCCCTCACCGGCATGGTAACCAGCTTCTCCGTTGTCTGCGTCCGGTCAGGATGCACCTCGATTACCCGCACAGTAACCTCCTCTTTGTCCGTATCTGCCATGACTCGAAAGTCCTGAAGATTGACTGGTTTCATACGCACACTCTGATAAAAATCTTCTGGGAACTGATAGGATATTGAAGCCTCCTGTCTATCTTTCCGATTAAAAATCTGAACCCCGTTTTTGTATACATATGACGGCTTCATCACAGACGGAGAATCCAGCAGTACAAAATCTGCCAGTTTTCCAGGGGCGATTGTTCCTCTGTCGTACAGATGCATTCTACGACTTGACGTATATGTAGCGCAGTAGATTGCCATTTCCAAAGGGAATCCAGACTCTATGGCCTGCTGCACCACATAGTTCAACTGCCCTTTTTCATAGAGAACATCTGCCATGGTATCGTCAGTCACAAAGCCACAGTACTCATAAAGCTGATTTTCACAAATATATTCCAGTACCTTGGGCTTCAACATTTTATCCTGAATCTCAAAAAACATCCCATTTTCAATCCGCTGCTTCACTTCCTCCAAAGTGTGCTCGGTGTGATCCCCGTCGATTCCCAGATATAAAAACTTGGCAAGCTCCAGATTCAGAAGAGACGGACAGTGCCCCTCTATCACATATCCTGGATACTCCTGGCGCAGATATTTAAGAAACTTTGTAATTTCCAGATTATTTTCTTTAATAATCTGACGATAATTCATAATTTCTCCGACACAGACAACGTCCTCCTCACAAAGCAAATGCTTCATAGCATTGCAGTCAATGATTCCTCCCGTTGTTTCCAGCCGTTCATCAGTGGAGGGAACGCTGCTTGGAATGCCGTAAAAGATATCGATTGGCGCGTTTTTTGCAGCGGAAATCATTTCCAGGATTCCGCGGGTGCCTTTCACATTCGCCATCTCGTGGGGCTCAGATACAATAGTTGTTACACCGTATGCCGCTACACAATTTCCGAAGGGCTCAGGAGTCATCATGCTGCTTTCAATATGCATATGAATATCCACCAGTCCAGGAATCATATATTTCCCCTGGGCATCCAGCACGACCTCTGCATGAAAGGGGGTATTCTGTTCTCGGTCAATATAATAGAATCTCCCGTCTTTCACAGACACATCTCCGGAAATAAATTTTTTCAGATAAGTATTAAATACCTTTGCATTTTTAATCAGCAAAGAAACTGTTTCCATAAAGCTTCCTCCCGCTTAAATAATGGTGTAGAAATACAGCAGGCAAACCACCACAAGAACGTACATCACTGGTTCGATTTCTTTGATTTTTCCGGCTGCAATCTTCATAATCACATATGCCGGAAGCGCAACACAGATTCCGTTTGCAATATTATTTGCAAAAATCGTAAAAGTGACGCAGATAAACGCCGGAACATATTCTGTGATATCGGAGTAATTCACATTGCGCATTCCGCTTAGCATATTGATTCCAATGAAAATCAATATGGGGCCTGTGGCAGCGGAGGGGATAATCAGCGCCAACGGCGCCAAAAACAGTGACAATGCGAAAAATATACTTGTGAAAACCACTGTCAGTCCGGTTTTTCCTCCAGCCTCCACTCCGGCAGAGGACTCAAGATAGGTGGTCATACTCGGCATACAGAACAACGCGCCGAAGCAGGTTGCCACCGCGTCCACCTTGAAGCATTTGTCGATATCCGGAAGATTGCCGTCCTCATCCAGATATCCGGCTTTCGCCCCGACGCCAAGGACAGTTCCAAACGTGGAGAAGAAATCCGGTACAAAGAGGGCAATCAAAAACGGAATATAGGCGAAATTCAAAGCGCCAATAAAATCCACCTGCAGGAATTGTTTTCCCACATTGGCAGGAAGGGAAAACAGGCTTTCCGGAAGCTTTGTCACTCCGAACGGAATACCGATGACAGTTGTAGCCAGAATCGCCAGAATCATTCCTCCCGGAACATTGCGAACCTTAATGATTAGCACCAGAATAAATCCGATAACGGCAACAATGACAGACGGGGAGGCCAAATCTCCGAATGCCAGGTTATTTTTATTTGCATTTGCCACAATCAGACCGCAGTTCTTAGCGCCTAACAGGGCAATGAACAGACCGATACCGGCGCTGACCGCATGCTTCATGCTGACCGGAATCACTCGTACAACGGCTTCCCGAAGCCCCAGAAATGAAATGAGAACAAACAGTATACCGCTCCAGAAAATGACACCTGCGGCAATAGACGCGCTGATTCCCTCGTTGGAAATCATAGAAGCCACAATCCCCACGCTTCCAAGTCCCGGCGCCAGTGCGAACGGACGGTTGGTATACAACGCCATTGCACAGCTTGTCAGGATAATCAGAAGAACCATGGCTGTGAGCATAACATGTTTATCCAGATTCGCCCCGCCCAGAATATTGGGAACGGTCGCAAGTACATATGCCATAGTGACGAATGTGGTCAGCCCCGCCAGAAGTTCAGTCTTGATATCTGTTTGGAATGCTGACAGTTTAAATTGTTTTTCGAGCCAGTTTTTCATTTGCAATACTCCTTTTCTCTTGATAATTGTTCAATATTTATTGTATGATGGTGAAAATAGAATGTCCAATTCATATTTTCCATAAAAACTATGCCAAACTGGAATATTAATACAAAAGCTTTCCCTTAATGGGCAGGCAGCCAATTTTCTCTGTAAATTGGTTAAAAGAGGAGGTCTGTGACATGAACTTTAAAGAAATGAATTATATCTTATGCATTGCAAAGCACCAGAATCTCACCAAGGCAGCCCAGGAGCTCTATATCTCTCAGCCAACCCTCACAAAGTACCTGCAAAAGCTGGAGCAAGAGGTAGGCGGAAAGCTGTTTGCTCGCAGCGGCAACAGTTATATAGCCACTTATCTGGGCCGTAGATATATGGAGTATGCCAAAAAGGTATTGGAGGTGAACCAGGATTGGCAAAAAGAATTGAAGGATTTGACCTCCTGCAATGAAGGTGAGTTAAACATTGCATTTCCGCTGATGCGCAGCTCTTGTATGGTGCCCCAGATTATGGAGGTATTCCACAAACAGTATCCAGGCGTCCGAGTGAATCTTCGGGAGGAAACATATGCAATACAGGAAAAACTGCTCTTGGATGATCAGCTTGATTTCGCGATTTTTAACGAGGCAAAGCCCCATCCGAAGCTGGAATATGAGACACTTCTAAGAGAAGAAGTACTGCTTGTGATGCCTGCCGGCCATCCCCTGGCAGACTTGGGCGTAATCAGAAGCGGAAAAGAATATCCGTGGATTGACCTGCGGCTTTTGGCCAGGGAGCCGTTTATTCTTCATTTTCCAGAACAGACCACCGGTCATATCGCGCTGGAATTGTTTGAAAAATATGGAATTTGCCCGTCGGTTCCTATCCGCACAAGGAATACCGTAACCTGCGTCAAGCTCTGCCAAAAAGGGCTTGGTCTGTGTTTTATTCCGGAAAATTATATGAAAAATATTGAACTTTTAAAGAAGCCTATGTGTTTTTCCGTAGGAGACGACGGGGCTTACAGCACCTTAACGATTGCTTATCGAAAAGGCGCTTATCTCCCTGTCTATGCCCAAGATTTTATCCGTATTGCGCAGCAGAACTTATAGAAAGCGCTTCTATGTAATAACATCTACGGATACATTAAAAATCTTCCCAACCTTCAAAATTGTGTCAATATGCCTGCCGGCTGCCGCCGCCATATGATGAGTCGGACCAGCCTCGCTCCATCTGTTGCAGAATTCCCTTGCTCCACAGCTAAAGCGTGTCCGCATATTGGTATCACCGAAACGAAAGATTGGGCCAGGCTCATTGACTCCCTCAGCAGCCACAAACTTAAAATTACCGTTTCGGTCCTGTGTAATCCCCAAATATGTAACCGGACCAAGGTGAGGATAGAACTGAGTCAGATAGCCGCCGCCTGTCTTTCCATGGAATACCGGCACCATCTTCATGGTCGGTTTTTTTGCCGAAATATCAGCGTCGCCGGAGCCGCTGTGCCCAATAATACAGATGTCCTCCTCAAAATCAATGGAGTACATCTCCGATAGCTGGCCCATTCCAGCAATCGTCTTAAGAATACTCATGGCCATAGCAACCTTAATATCACCTTCCACGGCGCAGGCAACCCCTTGCTTTATGAGCATGGAGAACGCAGGAATCAACATGCTGTCAAGGATTCCTGCCTTGCCCTGTGCGAAGCCGTCATAATGAGAGGCAATAAATGCAATCTGTTCATCTTTGACCCACTGCTCAAAAGCGACAACATATTTTGCCATCTCCCATACCTTTTCTATCGTACCGCCTCCCTCAATATCAAAGGTATCAAGTATCTCCTGTGCTTTCTCATGTATAGCTGCTTCATCCCTAATCTCATCAGCAATCGCCCACATCTTCTCCCAGTCAAACTGCTTGGTATAAAGAAACATTCTGTGATAGAGGTTCGTCTCGTCAATATACAAATCCATCATGCCAGGATAGGGACGTCCAATCTGTGCCAGATTCGTATCTCGGAAACGGCGGCGCACCTGAGCGGCACGACACCAACTGTCGATTTCTTCCTGTACCTTGGGGTCACCGCCTTCGACTACTCCTGTAATAACAGCGTGACGCTTACCGGCGCGCTCAAGATCAGCCACCATCTCACCGACAGCGCCGCAGGCATACAATTCTCCTAGCCAAGTCGCTGTATCTGTGTTCTCGTAGTCAGGCGACCTTTTCTTCTGAACGTTCACCAGTACCACAGGCACATCCAAGTCCCTGACTGCAGGAAGCATATTATAAGAGGTTGCGTACGTCAAAAGCTGCAGCATCACAAGGTCAACGTCTGCAGAACGGAACTTGTCGCCGGCTGCCTGGGCCAACTCCTTCGTCGTAACAATACCGCCGTCCACAAGCTCTACCGTCTCTGGAAGCCTTCTCCTGAATGCATCATACTGTGCCTCAAACTCCGCTTTCAATGATGGAAACTGGGGCAAATATGCTCCTAAAGCAATGGAAAAGACTCCAATTCTTGCCTTTGTATTTACTAACATGTATCATCCTCCTTTTTGTGATGGTTTCAGGATTAATCATAGTCTTCACTCTCTATTATTATAAACTTTTTCAGAGAAAACTCAAATTATTTATGCAAATCCAATTCAAAATCTAATTCAGTACAATCGAATTTACAGCTTCTATCAAACCAACCACATAACTTCTGTCAACCAGCGCTACCGACGTACCGTCAACAACTGCAAGGCAGTTGTCCCCATCATACCGGTACAGTTCTATCTGGACTTCAGGCTGATTATCACTATTAATCTGTAGGGTCAGGCTGATCTCCTCTTTCCCTGCCGGCTCCTCCTCTGTGAATTCAGACGCCGACAGCGAATTAAGAGCATTACGAAAATCATCCGTCTCGATTTCTTCTTTTTGATAGTACCAGACGTTCTCCTTATCCTCCTCCTTTACCGTCAATTCATACTCGGCGCCTTCCAAAGAAATCTCCACATGACTGATATCATCAAAATCCACCCATATCACCTTCTTGTGGCGGAAAGCATTGTAAGAGGCATCCATAAGCTCCTCGTAATCCAATCCACTGAGCTTATATATGATTTTCGATTCACCCACTCTGACATATGCAGTAATTTCTTCTACTGTCTCCGTATCCTCTGGCGACTCGTCGCTGGCGGAAGACTTGGCCGCTTCTTCCGCCCTCTTTTTTTCTTCCGGCTCACGGGAAATATGAAACGCAACCGTTTCTTCTGTCTCCTCCTCACCTTCATCCTCTGCTGCAAGGTACTTAAGCGTCACATCCAGCTCTGGTTCATCCAACCCGTAAGTTCTAAGTTCCTCGTCGGTTACATAATAGGACACATAATTGGTCAGATTTAATTCACGGATAACCTCCAGATACCGGTCAACATTTTCCGTATCAAGGGGAAGTTCTTTTCCATCCTCTTTTACAAAGTATACGTCTTCCTTACTATAAGTAACCTGGTTATCCTCCTTATATACGGCTTTATAATTTTCACTGCCTGCAAACTCTATCTCTGTAACAAAATCAAATTCCGGAATTTTATCATGTCTTATCATTTCACTTAGCTCAATATCAAAAGAATTCAGCGGATCATCCTTAACAAGATACACATTTCCGTCCCCAATGGACACATACCGTTCTTCATCCATTTCGCTGTAATTGCCCAGTGCGATTTCGTAGGTTTCCTCTCCCTCGCCAATGTAAATCTTACATATTGGCTCATTAAGACCATACTGGCTTAAGTCTTCTGCATCTTCAATCATAAAAGAAACCCCAAAGGATTTGAAATTATCCAGCAACTGTCCAATCTTATCTTCATTTACCGGAAAATTCTCATCTTCGTCATACAGCCATATTTCATCCTTATGGAAAGCGAAGGCTTCTGAGCCGCATTCCCATGAAAGCGAGGTCACGTCGTCACTGTTAATTTCCATAATAATCTCGTTGCTGTTTTTGATCTTTTCCGTATGTTCTTCATATCTACTGACTCCCAGAGTTACTGCACAGAAAACCAGTAAAACTCCAAAAAGCACATATAGTCTTTTAGACCGGTTCATTTTGCCGCCTCCTTCTGCTTACAATAGTATAAATTCCTGCCCCAAGAAAGGTCAGCGGAAATCCTCCAATCATGATTACTTTCAATAAAGAAGCCGTTGATTCGCTGATGGTAAGGTAACTATAGTTCAGTGACTTGCTGCGGATTGCAACCGCCTCTCTTTCTCCCATAAGCGTTGACAGGGTATTCATTCCCAAATTAAGATTAGCGCCAGAGGAATAGGAATTATACACATCGTCCAGCAGGTTCGAGGAGGCAAACCACACAATCTGCCCCTCATTTTCACAATCTACAGACACAGCTAATGCAAATGGCCCGTCAATGTCCCCATCTTCTTTTTCATAGGAGGCTATGTCATAACCCGCCGTCTTACTGTATGCTGTCTCTGACGTAGTCAACAGCTCTGTTACTGCGCCGGAGGTATCCCTAACTTTTAATCCTTGTGCAATCGGCATAATAGCATAATAATTTTCTTGAATCAAAGGTTCTGTAATCTTACTTTCTCCAATCTTGGGAAGCAGGACATACGGCGCCTGGAATGCATAATGCTCACGGTCAGACTCCACTACAATCCCTTCCGCTGCCTCCACATTATAATCCGCAAGAAGGCTATAGAGCTTCTCAAGCGCCCCCTCTTTCAAAGGGCCTGCCAGAACCATCAGCTTACCGCCGCCTGTTACATACTCTGAAAGTATATCTTTTTCTTCAGGGGAAATATCGCTGGTGGGCCCATAGATCAAGACACAGTCTGCATTTTCCGGTACAGAAGCTTCATTCAACAGTGAAAATGTGGTTGTTTCAATATTTTCTTTTTCAATTTGTTCACTGAACACTGGGGACAGTTCTGCTTCCCCGTGTCCTTCCAATATATAAAGCTGAGGCAGTTCTTCACTCACCACATAATCAATGGCTGAGGTTAGCGCCCCTTCTCCGTCAAAGGATGTATTGTAAGAATACGTAGACATATTTTCCTCTGTCAAATAAATGTCGCCAAAGCTGATAAAACGGCTTCGTTCATCACATTCTACAATCAGGCTGTTATTTGGCACCTCCTCGGAGGTATACTGGTCTGCAAAGGTCGGATACACATCCGGATTCTTTTTCACAACCTTGATATGCTCTGACAAGCTTTCATATTTTGCCAAAAGATTTTCAAGCACATCGTCTTCCTGCTCCGCCTGAACGATCCAGTAGACCGTCACATCTTTTTCTATGGCATTTACAACAACCTTAGTGTTGCTTGTAATCGAATAGAGCTTTGTAGAGCTGATGTCATACTGCGTCATACTAGCAGGAAGTACGGATGCAAATATATTCACGACCACAAGAATTGCCAGAACAATCCCTGTCATTGCCAGAGAATAGGAGCCTCCCCTTAGCGCAATCTGATTATGTTTTTGCTTCATTAATTGTACCTCCTTTTCTCAAGAGACTGTACGGAAAGGAACAAAAAGAATATGATTACGGTAATATAATATATGATTGCTGTCATGTCAAAAACGCCGTTTACAAAGATATAGAACCTCTCAAACAAAGATAATTTCGTCATAATATCCGGCAGTAACCCTTCAAACTTTGAGCTGTCCACAAAATAGGTAATCACAACAGCAAGTATAATTAGGATACTGATTCCATATGCAAAATTCCGGTTCTTCGTCAGATGACAGACAATCAGCCCCAACAGTACTGCAATTACAAGGATTGCCACGACTGAGCCTGACGCCGTTGTCGATACATATTCCGCCAGCGTGACGCTGTAATAGTTAAGTAAAACAATCGGAATCGTAATTCCGGCTGCAAACCCCTGATTCTCTGTCAGTGAGGAAATAAATATGCCCACCGCAATCATTGCCGCCCCCATCACAAAAAATGCAAAAAGTGAACCATAGGCGGTCGGCAGGTAAACCTCTCCGAACTGCGCAAATATAAGCGGATAGAGAGCAACAATACATAACGGAACCAGATATACGACAAGAAGCGCAAAGTATTTCCCCATCACAATCTGGGACGTCTGGATGGGAAGGGAATACAAAAGCTGGTCGGTTTTCTGTTTCCGTTCCTCTGCAATCACACGCATCGTTAAAATCGGGATGATAACCACAAAACCAAGGCATACATAGCCTAATACATACTCAAAATTTGCTACTGCCGACTGGATATTATAAATTAACGCTCCGGTTCCCACGAACACTAACAGAAATGCGGAAAAAATATATGCTGTCAGCGAATGGAAGTATCCTGACAGCTCATGCTTCAATACTGCGATCATTCCTCACTCACCCCGCATTCCTCTTCTTCACGTTTTTCTCCCTCTGTCAATTCAATAAATACATCTTCCAAATTTGCTTTCTTAGACGACATTTCTAAAATCGCCTTTTTCTTGTCAGCAAAACTAAAAAAGAGCTTCCTGCAGATATCTCTCACATTCTCAGTTTCTGTCTTAACGCTTACCATAGTCCCTTTATCTTCCTTCGCCTGAATCTCCCACTCTGTAATCTGTCCAAGCCCGCCAAGAACTTCGTCGATTTCTTCTTTTGAAGCTTCCACCGTAAAAGAGATAGCGTTCGATGCCAGCAGCAGTTTCTCCAGATTTTCCGGCCTGTCAAATGCAGCCAGCTTTCCCTGCGAGATAATTAATACCTTCTCGCAGATTGCCTGAACCTCCGCCAGAATATGGGAGCTTAATATAACCGTATGGTTCTCTCCAAGCTGTCTGATCATATCCCGTATCTCTATAATCTGGATCGGGTCAAGCCCCACTGTGGGTTCGTCGAGAATAATCACTTTGGGATTTCCAAGCAGCGCCTGCGCAATCCCTACTCTCTGCCGATATCCCTTTGACAACGCAGAAATCAGCCGATCCTTCACATGCTCTAGCTTTGTCTGTCTTAATATCTCCTCAATCTGCCTTTGCAGCTCTCCTCCCTTCAGCCCTTTTGCTTCGCCTACAAATTTCAGATATTCAGCAGGCGTTTCATTCATATAAAGCGGCGGCTGTTCCGGCAGATATCCAATCTTTCTTTTTGCCTGTTTTGGTTCTTCAAAAATATCATACCCTTCAATTCTTACATGCCCCTCTGTCGCTGACAGGCACCCTGTCATGATATTCATTGTGGTAGACTTCCCCGCCCCGTTGGGTCCCAAAAAGCCATATACATGCCCTTCGTCTATTTCAAAGGACAGATCGCTTACCGCCGTAAAATCACCATAGCATTTTGTCAAATGCTCAACTTTTATCATAGCAGCCCTCCTATATAAATTATTGCGGTCCCATTTTACCCAAATCATAAAACCGCTTACTTTTTATAGTAAAAAGGCAACTTAAACTGTACTTAAATTTTTCAGGGTTTTTCTGTTTATATTGAGTTTATCTTCTTCACTATAATAAAAAACGAAACCTGTTGCTTCTGACCACCAAAGGAGAATACATGAAACTGGAACATATACTTATTCACACAAACACCATCCCCATATTAAATATGAACGGAAATCAGCTTGACGAGATTAAGCTCCCAGAAAAAATAACACCTACGCCAAGACGCAGATGCGGCTGTTCCAAAAGCCATACTTTTTATAAAGGCGCTGGCATTGTCTATCGGGGAAATTATACGAATACCATAGAAGATAACATGATTGTCATATCACAAAATGCCTGTGAATATCAGAAATATTATATCGTCTATCCAAAAGTATATCAAAAGTTCGGCATTTTTACTTTCTGTCACCAGCCTATTTTTTCAGACCGTGAAGGGGGATGCGGAACAAAAGAAAGAAACCTGCTGGCAATGCAGAAAAAATTTGAACTTTCCGCAATCAAAGAAATCACAGATATTATTAAAGTTCCCATTGACGGGCATAAAATATATGGTTACAGGCTAAAAGAAGTCAAAGGCTCCTATAAGGATACGCTTCGGTTTATTGAATACATTCTATCAGAAGATTTTAACAGTGCCTGGGATAAAAATCTGTGGGACGATATTATTGGATATGGGTATTTAAGGGATCTGGCTGATTGGTTTGAATCAACAGAATTATGTCACAAACTCGGTACGGTTTACGCGCTCCTTACTTCGCTTCTAAAGGCAGACAAATACACCTATGAGGAAATCGTAAAGGAAACGACCGGACTGGCACAGTTAGGAGAGGTTTATCTTCCATACATAGCCGCCCGTATTGTCGAAAGATACTGTCCGAACTGTACCGCCGAGTTGGAGCTGGACCATTTTTCTGAACAACTATATAAAAAACTGTGGAGAATAATCTATATGGGAAAATCCTGTTGCCATCTGGAAAATGATAAGAAATGGGGTCATATCCGTGAAATTTGTTATTCACAGATTCCAGCCCATCTGGAAATTCTCAGGCAGGAAATAAAATCTCATAACAGATAAACCATATTACCAAACAATATGGTTTATCTGCTCTAAAACTTCTTTCAGCTTAACTTCCAGATCTGCCTGCGTTTGTGTATCATGGAGCTGCATTGCCAGACGAATCCGCATATTAAGAGTGCATTGCTGCTCCTTCAACATTGTAAACTTTGTCTTCCTGATATCCAGCGAAGAATTTCCCATCTGATTACTATCCATCTATATTTCTCCCTTTTCTCTCGTCTGTTTCTATATGAGCCATATCTTAAAAAGCTTGTTAAACTAAATTTAAACTCTATGCTTTCAAATATGAAAAATATGTGAAAAAATATAATTTTTTAAACTCAGTTTAACTTTCTATGCTACAATTTTCAAATAATCAAAGGAGGATTTTCTATGCTTAATCTCTTAATTGTAGATGATGATAAGAATATACGCCGTTATCTGACTGCCATTTTATCGGATGCAGGATATTCCGTTTCCTGTGCAGAATGCGCTCAAAAAGCGCTGGACATTATGGAGAATGTAAAGATTGACCTGATTGTACTGGATATCATGTTGCCAGACATGGACGGCTATGCCTTTGCAGAACTTCTTAGGGACTGCAACAATGACATTCCAATCCTGATGCTCTCCGCAAAACAGCTTCCAGAGGATATAAAGAAGGGATTTCTGTCAGGAACAGACGACTATATGACCAAGCCTATAGACGAAGCAGTTATGCTTCTTCGTATCAAAGCTTTACTTAGAAGGGCAAAGATTATGTCCGACCGCAGGCTTACTATTGGCTCAACCATCCTGGATTACGATACAATGACCGTTAAAAACAGTGAAAGCCGCCAACCGCTTCCACAGAAAGAATTTCAGCTTTTATACAAGCTTTTGTCCTACCCTAATAAAATATTTACCCGAATGCAGCTTATGGAGGATATCTGGGGACCTGCCTCCGATTCCACAGACGCTACAGTAAGCGTCCACATTAACCGTCTCAGGAAACGCTTTGAAAACTGTACAGATTTTTCAATTATTACGGTAAGAGGTCTTGGATATAAGGCACATGTAGAGGAGGAACTGGTATGAAACAACATGCAGGCGTCCGTATCAAGATTACTTTATTAACAACAGGTTTTGTTTTTATCTTACTGGTCCTGACCATGTTTGCCAGTAATATTCTCATTATCTTCGCCATAAGGCATGGCTGGTTCAAAGCCAAACCTGGATCTCAATTAAAACCGTTTCTGTTCCAGAGCGGAATCATTAGTATTATTATTGGAACAACTATTTCTTTTTTTATGAGCCATTTTCCACTACGTCCTCTCAATACACTGATTCGTGCAATACATGAAGTCTCTGCGGGGAATTATGATGTGAAAATTCATCTGGAGCATCCGAAAGAATTTCTGGAGCTTTCAGAATGTTTTAACCAAATGACAGAAGAACTGGCAGGAACAGAGATGTTCCGTTCTGATTTTATTAACAATTTTTCCCATGAGTTTAAGACGCCGATTGTCTCCATTCTCGGCTTTGCAAAACTGCTTAGGAGTCAGAAGCTGGATGCCTGCCAAAGTCAGGAATATCTGGACATTATTATTGAAGAATCCAGGCGGCTGTCCGAGCTGTCCTCAACCGTGTTAAATCTTTCAAAGGTGGAAAGTCTAACCCTCCTGACGAACAAGACCGTCTATTCCTTAAGTGAACAGCTTAGAGAAGCCATCCTGCTTCTGGAAAATAAATGGTCAAAAAAACAGATTGACTTTGATATAGATATGGAGGAAGTCATGATTAAGGCAAATGCACCTCTCTTAAAGCAAGTCTGGATGAACTTATTAGACAATGCTGTCAAATTCTCCCCTGCCGGCGGATGTATCGCTGTCACTCTGCGCTCAAATAATGGAGATGCAGTTTTCACAGTGAAGGATCAGGGACCAGGTATGGATGACAATATAAAAAAATATATTTTTGATAAATTCTATCAGGGTGACAAATCCCACCATATGGAGGGCAACGGACTTGGTCTGCCCCTTGTAAAGAGGATTTTAGAATTGCATAAAGGAGAAATTACTGTTCAAAGTCAGACAGGAAAAGGGAGTGTTTTTACTGTCACAATCCCTTCTGGTTAAATCCTACAGAATATAACACCTCCCATTATTCTGCCCCCAAAATATCCCTTACCAGCTCCATATGCGGTCTGTCTGGATTCCTCTGATAAATATTCACATGGTTCAAATCCCCGCTTCGGTCTGTAAATGCAGGGAACAGGAAGCCACATTCCGGCTCTCCCGACTCATATTCCCCTGAAAGCGGACAAATCACACAGAGCAGATACTCGAATACCTCCTCCGACTCTCCTAACCGTTCTTTATCTGCTGCCTTCGCCGGAATATCATAACGGTCATGGAATACCAGGACGGCATATTCGTAATCTGCCTGATAACGCTCCATAACCACATCATAAAATGTATCCATCAATGCGTCGTTCTTCAGTCCACATTCCTTCATTGCCATAAGTAACTGCCACATGCTTCCTGGTTTCTGTGATTTGGGAGTAAACTCATATTTTATAAGCTTCTTGTTCGTATCAGCAAATGGCACCGTCTTTGCAAGCTTTAGATTTTTCGACTTATCTGAACCGGAAAGCTTTAGGAAATTGGTATTGAAGCTTCCGTCAAACTCCCCGTTTCGGTCTATATAACACCCTGCAATCCTCGTAATAGATGTCCGAGCCGGCGTCATTCTCCTTGTCAGCTCCAACATATCTTCGCGGTTAATCAAGCTTGTGCACCCCTCTCCTTTTCGCACCATTTTGCAATCTCCCCGATTAATTCAAACGGTATAGGTTTATCATACGGAAACTGTATTGTGCCTTTGCTTGTCTTATATTCCTTTAGTCTTTCTGCAAATGCTTCTATTGCATCAGGCCCAGGGTACAGACCTATATGCTTCTTAAAGGCTGCAAATTGTATTAGGTTACGTTTTTTCCAATAAGTCGGCATACTCCATGATATTTTTTCCACAGTATCTGGTATCGCAGACTTAATCGCTTTATTTATCTGCACCAGATAAGGCTTTGCCTGCTCTGTCTGGCGTTCTATATACTCTTCAATCGTTTTCGGTGCTTCACCGCAATAATGCTCTTGATTTGTATTCTTAAATGTACGGCCGCATTTCGGACACTCCCACATTTTGTTCACCTCTCATGCTCAATAATCTATCTTCTTCTCATTTTATCTCATTCCTATTATCATTCCAAGAACATACGGAACAAGCCAGATTGCCCAAACGGCAATACTAAGTCTGTGAAAATTCTTTGCTGAATCTTCATTATTCTTCACCAAAACAATCGTAGCCCATATTGCATGAATGATCATTAAAATAATAGCCAGAGCGCCAGTTATGCCGTGCAATGATAATTTTCCTGAAAATATAGATTGCTTTGCAATTCGACCCATCAAAATCGTCCCTGTTGTATCCATACAAAGTCCAAGCCAGAAAAAGATTAAATGGATCTTTTTCAGCTTTTTACTCTGATGCTCTGACCAAACGCCGATTGTGTAAAAAACTAATGCTAAGGTTATTGTAATAATTGCAGCTATCAATGCTCCTGTCATTTTAAATCACTCCATTATTCCTAATTTTTCAGTTTACATTCCTCTTGAGTCTTCTTTTTTAGAAGTATACCACATACAATGACTGCCACACAATACATAATGGTACTATGTCAAGAAAAAGTACAAGTTAAAAGTGAACTTTTCTTACAACCTTCCATTTTTTATCCGGCTAATCTTTCCATCTTATTCAATTTCTGTTCATACATATTCTCGTATTCATTTGGTGATAGATATCCACAATGACTGTGGATTCTTACCGTATTATAAAATGTCTCTATATATTCAAATACCAATTTATAGGCCTGGTCATAATTTTTTATTTTAAATCGATTCAGCCATTCTCTTTTGATCAATCCATGAAATGATTCAATACAGGCATTATCCCATGGATATGCTTTTTTCAAATAACTTCTTTTCATTCCGGCTGCAGTGGAACGACCGTTACATGGGCATGGTAGACGGGATTTGTGAAAATCATTTAGGAAAGATTCTAATGGATATCCGAAAAAACTATATGAAGAAACCTGATTAATAATTGAGTAAATTCAAAAAGCATGATAAAATAAAAAAAAGGAGATGATAGTTTAATGGAAGTAAAACATACAAACTGGGAAGATCTGGGGATATCGAATGATTTCCTGTTCGGAAAAGTCATGCAGAACTCCAAATTATGCAAAGGTCTTCTGCAGATAATTCTTCCTGATTTAGAGATTGACCATATTGAATATCCAGAACTACAGAAAACAATCAAGCCAGATGCAGATGCAAAAAGTATCCGTTTGGATTTGTATATAAAAGATAACAAAAATGTTGTTTATAACATCGAAATGCAAGCCAGCGATACAAAAGAACTGCCAAAAAGAAGCAGATATTACCAATCAATGCTAGATTTACAGTTGATTGATAAAGGCGAGGCTTATCAAAATTTAAACCATAGCTTTGTTATCTTCATCTGCCTAGAAGACCTTTTCAATAAGGGACGGCATATTTATACATTTGAAAACATTTGTAAAGAAGATACCAGTATTTCAATGGGCGATGAAGCCACAAAAATATTTCTTAACGCAAATAGTGAACTGGACGATGTAAGTAAAGAATTGAGAGCATTTCTGGATTATGTTGCTGGAAAGAGTTCTGAAGATACTTATGTAAAAGAATTAGATAATGCTGTAAAGGAAGCAAAAAAGAATCGGGAATGGAGGCATGAATATATGACATTGCTAATGAGAGACAAGGCAAATCAGGAAATTGGCAGGGAAATCGAACGTCAAAAAATCATTATTAGGATGATAAATCAAGGCTTCGCCAATAATCAGATTATCATGCTATGCGATACCTCGGAAGAAGAAATTGAAAAGTGCAGAAAAGTAAAATAGAATAAATTTCTGAGCCATCTGATGATAGATATTCAAATCTCAGATGGCTCCTTTTATGTCAGGAAAAATCAAACTTTTTGTTCCAGCGTCTGCATTTTCCTATAATATGGCTTCAGAATGATTTCCGCCTTCTTCAAAAAATCCTTTCCCAGACGAAGATGTTCGCCTTCCAGACCATACACTTCCTGAATACACTCCAGTACAACATCATAATCTGCCTCAAACCTCAAAAGTACCTGATCCATTTTTTTCCATCTCCCGATACCTGGATAGCTCTTTCACATCCGGACAATCAGCCCGTCCAGGCTTATCCGGGGCAGCTCTACAAGATACCATCCATCACCCATCTCAATCCTGGTCGGAATCCAGGCATTGTCCACCTTCAGGTCAAAGCCACCTTATTTTTTTCGATCATTTTAGAATGATTTAAAAAAATAAAAAAGCCTCAGAAACCTTGAATTTCCGGGCTTTTCTAAGAGGCGCAGACCGGATTTGAACCGGTGAATCAGGGTGTTGCAGACCCATGCCTTACCACTTGGCTACTGCGCCTTATTATATTACTCAACAGCTCTCTCAAGCACTTATTCAGTATAACAAATGCTTTTCATTTCGTCAAGACTTAATTTTCCTGTTTTATGAAATTTTTTCGTCAAGTTTCTCCCCTACCACCTCCCGACAATGGCTGACATTTCAAAAATACCCTGTCCCAAGCCGCAGGATATAGATTGCCACCATAATCTTAACTCGATTTTCGTTCTTCAAGATATCATATCCCAGAATCCTCTTAATCTTATCCAATTTATAGGCCAGCGTGTTCTTATGGCAATATAAAGTCTGGGCTGTATGTACTGCGCTGCAGTCGTTTTCAAAATATACCTCCAGAATATTCATGTAATCTGTATGCTTTTCCCTGTCATACTTCATAAGCTCGCCTACGGTCTCACTTACGAATTCAGGATAAATCTCCTCTTCCTTTACATCCGCCAGAATCTTGTATATTCCCAGTTCGTCATAACTTAACAGATTGCGGGGAATCCCAGTCTTAGTCAGCCTGTACGCCGTGTATGCGTTCTCATGGGATCTGTGGATATCCCTGCTTCTGCCTGCCACTGTACCGATTCCGGCATATACATTGGTATCTTTTCCACAAAGCCTTTGGAATTCCTCCTGAATCTTATGAAGCGAATATCCTGCCGCCAGAATAATAAGCCTTCTATTCTCCTCATATGCAATCACATTTTCCAGAATAAACCGCAGCGATTTTTCAATCTTGTTAAGCTGCTCGTTTCCCGTCTCCTCGTCATAGGTATGACAGCTAAGAATAACCACAATATATTCCATATCCCGCAGGAAACCATTTCTCTCAAAATGACTCAAGTAGGAGCCTTCATTCTCCGGATAGTAGATTGCATTCTTAAACGCAGCAATCAGATTCGTCTCCCTCTGCTCATTTTTTAGAAGTATCTCTGCAAACAGACGCATAATATCCATATATGGCGTTGTCCAGGATGCTGAGAATATGGGAAAACGAATCTCATTACAGAAGCCTACAATCTCCTTGGAAAATGTCTCCTCCCCGCGAAACGACATAATCAGCCCGCCTACATGATGTCTGTCAAGCTCCGTAATATACCTTTTCAGCCAATCTTCTGAAGTACAGTTAAGACCGGAAAAAAATACCAGCTCCTCGCCATGCAGAGACGAGATAAACTCTATATCCTCCACCACATGAGTCCATGCAATCATTTTGTCGAAACAGCTCTCTGTATGCAGCTTCACATGATACTGCGGCGAGATTGCCGCATACAGCTCCTTTAATGCAACCGCCATTTTCTTCACCAATCCTTCTTACGCCCCACACGCCTTCACATAACACTGAAATTGCCCCAAACTGATTGTTTACTTTAATCAGTATAGCATTTTTGTGCCTTAGACACAATTATTTTGTGAATTTCTGTCTTTAAAACCCATTTCAAAAGACTCTGCTTCGTGGTATATTGTTTATGGAACACAAAATATGCTGTAAAGCATTCCCCCCGAAATTTGTGTTTTCATTTCAATCTTCAGATTATTTTTCAAGAAAAGACCCCCTAAGTTTCTTTTGTGGGTTCTTTTTCTTTTTCGTTCATAATAGTATTACTTTACAAATTTATAAAAATGTGGCACACTTAAGCATATAGAATTGAGGTGTCTTATGAGAAAACTATTATTATACATACTGAAACCATTTTCTTTTCTGCCGGCTCTGCTTATGATGTATGTCATATACAGTTTTTCCGCGCAGACAGCAGATGTTTCCGGAAGCTTGAGTTACGCAGTCAGCTATAAGATTGTTGAGATTGGAAATGATGTGCTGGAGACAGGTTTTACCGACGAGCAGATTGGGCGCTATGCCCACAGGATTGAACATCCGGTCCGGAAACTGGCGCACATGACCGAGTATTTTCTGTTGGCTGTGGCTGTATCCTTCCCTTTCTATGTATACGGAGTGCGGGGCTTTGCCCTTATGCTGGTGGCAGGGCTTATCTGCGTCGGCTTTGCCGCGGGAGACGAATATCACCAATCCTTTGTGGCCGGACGCGGGCCGTCTAAGAAAGACGTTATGATAGACAGTATTGGAGCATTCTTTGGAATAGTGTGCGTCCGCATTATCTGCTGGACAGCGATGACGCCGTTCCGCGTTGCAAAACGTATAGAAGAAAGAACACAGAGAAAGGCGCGGGCAAAGGAACTTGCAAGGGAACGGGCAAGAGAGCGGGCAAGAGAACGAGAAACATTTCCACGAGAACGAACAAGAGAGCGGGAACGGACAACACGGGAAAGAGAACGGGCAAGAGAACGAGAAACATTTCCACGGGAACGAACAAGAGAGCGGGAACGGACAGCGCTTTCAAGAGAACAGGGGACAAGGCGGGCACGTTAATGTCCCCCTGTCCCCTACAATCATTCCAATCACGCAGCCACTTATGAAGCTTAGCCTGGCTACAGGCTTGCCCTTGGGTATAACTTTTTCACATCTTATCCAGCAGTACACCCTTCATTCCTCTGGAAAACATGCACTTCTCTCCATTTTTCATAAGAATCTCCCTATTCTTCAAATCCAGCTCTGCAATCTGATCTGTATTAACCAGATAAGCCCTGTGAACCCGAAGGAACCTCTCGCCCAGCTTCTCCTCCAACTCCTGCATACTCCCGATAAAATCAATTCGGTCACTCTGCGCATGGAGCTCTATCCTGTGGGTCCTTCCTGCTGTCTCAAAAAACACAATCTCATCTACAGGAATATGCTTCACAACATCCATTACCTTCACAGAGAAAAACTCCCGTTCATCCCCTTTTTCCTTGCGCATGCGCTCTGTAATCACCTGAAGGCAATGACGAATCCCCGCCTTAAGCTTATCCGGATTTCCCTTCACAATATAATCCAATGCCTCAAGATGATACCGGAAGGTCTCAAATGCTAAATCCTGAAATGCAGTCACATAAACCAAGAAACCTCTGGAATCCAGCTTCCGAATCTCCTGCCCAAGCCCGAAGCCATCCATCGGCTCGCCCTTAAGCTCGATATCGAGAAAATAGATTCCACGCCGCGCAGACTCCTTTACAGCCTGAAGCACCTCCTGGGGGTGTCCGCTGCACAGGACAATCTCCATATCATATCCCTCAATCAAAATCAATTTTTCCAGATATTCCCGCTGCGCAGCACGTATTTTCTCATCATCCTCACATATATATATCGGAAGCATACCTCCATCCCCCTCTTGCTCCTTCTCATTCTGTCATGAGTGTATTGGTCTTAGCAGCCCCTCTGCCTTGTGAGAAGCCTCCTTCCCACGATACTGCTTCGCGAAGATAAACAGCCCAAAGATTAGTCCATTCATCACAAGCGCAAGCGGAATATCCAGCCATGACACACTCTGATTTTCCAATACGTCTGCCGAAAATGCCCCTGAAACCACCAGTACCAGATTATTATTCAGGAAATGTATCATCACAGGCACCCAGATATTCTCTGTTTTCATATACGCGTACCCAAGGAAGATTCCAAGAGTAACACAGTTAATAATCTGGTTTACAGTCATAACCACGCCCTTATCCGGCGTCACATAGTAGAAGAAATCCAACGGCAGATGCCAAAGCCCCCATACCACTCCAAGAATCAGCACACCTTTTCGCAGGCCAAATTTCTTCTGCAGAAACGGCTGTAAATAATATCTCCAACCATATTCTTCTCCAAAAAAAGCAGCATATCCCAACAGAAAATTAAGCGGCATAATTGCAAGATAAATCCACGCCTCTGCGCTTAACATAACTGAGATAAAGTTCTCCAACTGGCCTGACAATCCATTATAAGCCGCCACTCGAAAAAAATACAATACCACAAACAGAACAACACACCCGACAGACGCCATCCAGTTCTTTCCCTTGACGCCATAAGCCTCCCGTTTCTTTTTCCCTGCCGCAATCAAACAAATCAGACAGATCAGCCCTCCTGCCGCCAATATATATTGGACGGCCATACAAAACACAGACACCGAACCATAGTCCGTCGTAATTACAACATCCGGCAGCAATACGGAAAGCGCCGTACATACGATTGAAAGCGCCGTCATCAGAATAAAACAAATATAAAATGCCCTTGGCATCTCCTTATCTTCCCTGCGGGTTAAAAGAAATGCAAACATGACTCCCATCGCCGGATATAGCATCTGTGTGACAGGAAACGCACTTAAATCCATCTGTTTCATACTGCCATACCACATCAGAAGTCCTAACAAGTATGGAATCCCGTAAGCGATCCCTATAAAAATCTTAAGCTGCCGTTTTTCTGTTTTTGAACCCATCTTTTCTTCCTCCTTCTCTCCCCATAAAACGGTCTTCCTGTTTCAATAAGTTCATTTTAACTGAAATCCCGTCCTTTGAAAGAGAAAATGCCCGAATCGAGTTCACCAGTGCCTAAAATGCCAAAATTCAAATTGTCCTTCACGCCTCTTGAATCTTTATTTCCTGGATAAAATACCCATCCTGTATCGTCGTAAGCGGCAGAGTCTTCTCGTACCTTCCCAGTATCTTCTTATAATTATCAAGCCCGATTCCCCTGTCTTTGCCCTTGGTGGAATATCCAGGCGTCCCAACCTTATGAAAATCAAGGGATGTATACAACGTATTTTTTACTCGAAATGTAGTATATCCGTTCTGGCTGCTAATCATAATATGAATCCTCCCGTCTTTCCTGCCCTGAACCTCCTCCATGGCATTATCCAGAAGGATTCCCAGACAACGGCACAGATCTGTACTGCGAATTCTTGTTTTCTCAAAGGGCTTCAAAACTTCCAACTCCCAGTGTATATCTTCCTCCTGCATGGTTTTCATTTTCTCCAGAAACAACCCCTTCACTTCCGTCACACGGATGTTGGCAAGCTGATTCATGAGACGAATCTGGCTTCCCACCTGCAAATCAAAGTCCTCCGTCATCTCATGGATATAACTCTGTATTGCCTCAATATTCCCTTCCTCTGCCTGCAGGTACATTCCTGACATCATATTTTTAAAATCATGGCGGAACCTTCGCACCTCCCGCTGCAGTCCCTCCAGGTTCTCAATATACGCCCCCTGCTGTCTAAGGCTTACGTTCTGGTCCTCTATCCGCTTCTGCTGGATTCCCTCGCGTCCGGTGTATATGAAAATCATATACACGACCATCAGGAAGAACATAGCAGTCGCCGGATTATAACCAATGTCTCTTGCGCTGTAATCCACCGCCTCCTGAATTATCTGGGTCAGAATGGGGTAAAATCCAAGGAAAACCAAAACTGCCAGCTTAGGTTTTTGTTCCTCCCACTGTCCGAACAGCTCCCTGGCATTCGTCTTGTACAGAAGTAATATTACCAGTAGGAGGCCCAATGGAATCACAACCCATTCCAGGAACATATATTCCATCCTATCTGACAAAATGCTTAAATCATAAACCTTTTTAGGTGAAAATACATCCGCCAGATTCCAGCCAACATCATGCAGAATCATAATAAAAACAGAAGTCACCAGACAGACTCCATATGGCTTCTGGTACATCACCCGAAGGAACAGCATCATCCCGCTAATGCTGATGTACGCATAGATAATCTCCCCGCCATTGTGAGGCCATGCAAAAAGGCCCGTCTTATAAAAAATTGTTCCAAAGAATGCGCAGGCAAACAGATACAACAGCAACGAATTAAAAATATCTCGGCAGTGCTTTCTGTTCTTGTAAGGAATCTCGCCAAAAAGCTGAATTGCAGCCGCCACATAAAATATGGTTGTCATGCCTACACTCAATGTATTTGCACAGAATACCTCGAAGAATGTCATTTCCTATCCTCCTGTTAATCCACCAGAATTTATATATTACCAGATGAAGGCCTCCCGCCCACAGGTCATACCTGTGTATTCGTGCAAAGCCCTTCCGCCCCTCTGGAGCATATCATGCCCGCAGACGGAACGTTTTCGGCGCCATCTTATACACCAATACACAGGCTATGATACAATAGGCAACGCAGAAAATAATCGTCCCAAGCCCAAATACAAATGTGGGAATATCCATCCGCATGATGCCATAGCAGACAAAATACGTCAGCATCACCACCATCCTGTAAGTTCCGCTCTTAATCTCCGTCCCAGCATTATATGGCTGCAAAAGATAATAGATGGTCAGATAATGTACGGAAAAAAACATACTGATACACAGAACCGAGACCATCAGCATGACATAATTAAGCGGCTCATTCGTTCCGCCGGACAGGTACAAAAGTAAAGTAAGCCCCACGCCAATCACCGCTGCCGGAAGCAGGTTGACCTTCATAATCTCCCGAAGCCGAATCTGGAACAGCTTAAGAATACATTCCGGACGTTTATAAAAGGAATAAGTCAGGAGGCTGTGGTCACAGTTCATGAACAACACATTGGTAAATCCTGTTCCCCGATTAATAAAATACATTATGAATACTATATAGGGCAGGTTCATCAGCATAAACTCATTCACCAATCCTTTAAACTCCGGCATAAAGCGAATCCCCACAATAACAACGCTTATAATTCCAAGACAGATTGCCGCAATCCGTTTCGAGGATTTCCAGAGTATTTTCTGATGACGCCGGATAAATATCTCATTGAGATACTCAAAGCCCTTCCGGCTGCTTCCGGCTTCACTGTCAATCTGGATTACTTTCTCACTCTGGCGTTTTGCCGCTCCTTTGACCTCCTCAAGCTGGCTCATGTGCTGTGTAAGAAGCTGCTGATAGACCTCCCTGTACTCCTGAAACGTCCACACCTTCCTCATGGACATTACGCCCAGCAGAATTCCCCATGCCAACAGGGCAACGCTCACCATTTCCGGTATTGACCACCCCAGAACCGGCAGTCCATATGCCGCCGCCAACCCAAGGCCAATTAATATCCACACCATTACTCCCACCTGGTTCTCATTTACCGCAATTCCTGTGCGCTCATAATCCCACAGGGAATAGGCGACTACCGTTATTTTTGTCCCTGCTGCGGCAAAGGGAAGCATCAGGCACTGCCACACAGGCAGCCCTCGCATACTCCCAAAAATCAGTCCAAACACCAGGTATGCAACGAGCACCTTCAACAGCTCATATCCATATGTAACCAAAGCGTACTCCTTTGCATCCATCCCCAGAAGAATCAAAGCATAGTATTTATCCTTCGTCGGATTAAAAATATACGTATTGACCCATGCCCCAATCAGAGTCAACAGCACAAAGAGGTGCAGAAAGATCTCTCTTTGGGAGCCATTATCATAAAGGGATACCACCAAAGTAATCATCAGAAGAAAATACAGGAATTTTCCCAGAAATGCCTTGATAACTTCCCAGATGCCTGACACAATATTTGCAAATATCTTTATATCCGGATCACAGTACAATTCCTGAGGAAGTATGCTTTTAATCAGGGGAATCTGTTTCAGAGAATAAAGAATCGTGTTGACACGATATGTATTCTTTAAAGAAAATGCTATTTTTAACGTTCTGTTCATGTCTTAACTCCTCATGTATTTAGTTTCCCATAAGCGCCGCCAGAATCTTTTCCTTGAACTCCTGGCTATTAAGATTCGTCTTGTCTACACGCTCAAGCACCCCTTGGTTCAGCAGCACAATCTCATCGCAGAGGTCCAGCGCAAGGTCCATAATATGGGTAGAAAAAATAATAATCCTTCCCTCCTTCAGCGTCCTAAGAAGCTGCTTCATCTCCTCCGCCACCACCACATCCAGGGAGGTCAGCGGTTCGTCCAGAAGCAGAAGGTTCGGCTTGGCAATGATATTTACCAACATCTGCATCTTATTTTTCATACCGTGGGAGTAATCCTTCAGAAGTTTATCTCTGTCCTCCCGCGAAATACCTATGTAGTCGAAATATGCGTCAAGCTCCTGAATATTCTGAAGCTTATCTTCATGGATATCTATGAAAAATTTGAGAAATTCCCGTCCTGTCAAAAATTCCGGCACTGTCGGCGTGGACAGAACGTAACCTATATCCTCCGGCGCAACGTCCCGCCTCTGTCCGTCAATCTCCATATAAAAACTGCCGCCCTCTGCCTTCATGTCCCTGTTAAGACAGTTAAAAAGCGTTGTCTTGCCTGCACCGTTACGCCCAAGAAGGCCATAGATTTTACCACTCTCGAATGTAAAATCAATGTCACGGAGTACCTCCTTCTTCTCAAAATGCTTCTCCAAATGCTCAATAATAAATTTCATGTCCGTTCCTTCTTTCTTATGGCTGCCATATGCAATTTCATGCAGCTTCGTTTGTCCTGACTTAAATATATATAATAGATATTATATATTTTGTTTGAAAATGTCATCCCTTAATACATTACTTAACTATTTAGATATTATTCTAAATACCTGTTGCTTTTTCTATCTGCCCGTGCTATTATCTATTTAGAAATATTTCTAAATACTATTAAGGAGGGATGCGTATTGAGTTTTGGTCAGACGTTCAAAGCGTTATCCGACCCCGTCCGGCGTGAGATTCTTACGCTGCTGAAAACCGGCCGAATGTCAGCCGGAGAGATTGGAAGCCATTTTGACATGACGGGTGCTACCATCTCCTACCACCTAAGCATTTTGAAAAAAGCAGATTTGGTTCATGAATCAAAGTATAAGAATTTTATATACTATGAACTGAATACTTCCGTAGTGGAGGAATTGATGGCATGGCTTTCTAATTTAAAAGGAGGAAATAAAGCATGAACAAAAAAGTATTAATAATCACCACCAGCCTGATTACATTGCTGCCCATACTCATCGGCATTTTGTGTTGGAACCGCCTGCCGGATACCGTGGCTACACATTTTTCGTCAGACGGCACACCCAATGGTTTTAGTCCTAAGATATTTGCTGTTCTGGGACTTCCTGCACTTATATTTATAGCCCATCTCTTCTGCGCTTTTTGTACTTCAATCGACCCGAAGTATAAGAATATCAGCCAGAAGATGTACCGGCTGATTCTGTTCATCTGTCCGGTCTGCTCTTTAGTCTGCTGCGCCGCCATCTATAGCTACGCCCTTGAGCTTTCCATAGCAGACTGGCTGAACTCCATGTTTTTTATGAATCTCTTGATGGGGCTTATCTTTTTCCTAATTGGGAACTACCTGCCTAAATGCCACCAGAATTACACGGTCGGCATTAAGCTGCCCTGGACTCTGGCAGATGAGGAGAACTGGAACCTGACGCACAGGTTTGCCGGACGGGTGTACGCTTTAGTTGGAATCCTGTGTATTGTCAATGCATTCCTTCATTTGAAATGGATACTTCCGGCAGTAATTATTGTCATTCTATTTGTGCCTGCCGCCTATTCACTGGGGCTGTATCTGAAAAGCAGAACAAAGGAGGAGTAAAAAGTTAGGGAACTGTCCTACAGGAAAGAAAAGGATAAATTTTTTGACCTATACATAGGTTCTGTTGATTGAGTATCAGCTTTCCATATGTTATAATGAACTCGTGTAATTGAAAAGAAAGTAGGATGCGATTTTCCGATGGATGCCCTCTAGTCTAACGAAAGAGGGTGATGCCCTATGAGTATAATGGAAGTTCTTACATTATTACTTGTATTGTTTGCGGCTCTGTCTTACATAGACAATCATAAAAAGAAATAAGCATCCCTACCGCCCAAGTTTGGATGCTTATTTCTTATAATCATTTTTACTGAGGGCAATCGGAGATTCAATTCCGATCACTTCTAAGTAGATTATACATGAGAGCTGCTTGATTTTCAAGTGGCTCTTTATATTATTTATCAGAAATATATTGAAAGACAGGATTGCGGCTGATACAATCCGATGATCGCTATTTTTGTGGACACTATCACAGGACAATTTTTCTGCACATCCTACGTCGAATCTTTACTTTCCGAGAAAGAAAATAATTGAACCTGTCGGTTGTGAGAAGATCAACATATATAATCCCAACCGTATCGTCTTAAACACATACGTAATTTTTATCCTTATCTAGTTTCATTCTTGTATGACATCAGGACATTTTTACTCTCCCGCAAGCAGCGCCCTTGGGGTGATCTTCTTTATCTTCACAGAAAGCAGACACGTAATCCCAAACGCCGCCAGAATCATTCCCACTCCTGCCATGACATTGTATCCCACCGGTACCGTAAACGTACATTTTACAATTCCGATATCTTTTAAAAATAAAGCTGCCAGCGGATTTATGATAAAGCTGTTCACGATCACCCCTATAACCGTCGATAAGATGACTGCCGGCATAAAGGAAAGCGCCGTCTGCAAAATTAACTGTCCCGTGGTGAAGCCCAACGCTTTCAGAATTCCATAATCACGCTTCTTATTGCTTACGATGGTGCGCACAAGCAGGTACAGTACGAAGGTAATCACAACTACGCTCAGTACGAGAACGGCAAATACAATCATTTTCATCAGCGAAACATAGACCGAAGCCGCCCCTTCAACCGTTGCCGCAATGTCAATCGTTGTGTTTACTTTTCCCTTCAAATATTCTTTCATTTCGGAATTAAACGCCCCAATATCCGTACCCTTAGTAAGATTCAGATAGTAACTCGTATTCTGAAGTTCTCCCAGACGCTCATACCCCTCTCTTGTAAGCAGACAGTCTTTTCCAAGATTGTTGGTAATCTGCACAAACCCTGAAATAATATATCCATCCTGTCTGCCGTCTACCATAAGCTGAATCTCATCTCCAATCTCCAACTTACGGTCCTCCCCGTACTTTGCGGCAACCGCCATCTCATTGTCATACTTTGGAAATCTTCCTTCAATTATCACATCCTGATTATTGACTTTTGAAAAATCATCTGTAATCGTCACCATCAGCACATCACCACCCACATGTAGCAACTGAACGCTATTATAGAGGTACGCCTTCAAAACCCGTTCATCCCCATTTACTTTTTCCAAAAATTCATCCTCGAACTCTGCCTCCACATTGATACAACTGTCCGCAGTCTCGCCCACAATCATATTCAGAAAAGGCGTCATATCTGCAATCATATTCTCAATCATCACTCCGGAAAATACAGCGACCAGGGACAGCGCCAGCATAGTAATACAAATGGTTACATTATGCTTCATGCCGGATAGGGTCGTCTTAAGGGCCAACGCAACATTCAGTTGTACCTGCGCCTTTTCAAGCGGAACATGATTACGCTTAAACGTGTGTGTGTGAATCCCCTGCCGGAGTGCAACAATAGGCTCCACTTTTCTGATTCTGCGTGAAGATACCCATACCACAAACGAAACCGCCCCTCCCAAAACTCCAAGCGTCAGGAAAAATGGAATCGGCAAAAAACGAATTTCATAAGGGATGCCCGTCTGTGACACCATCATCTCATTTACATAGGGAAACAGGACATAAGAAAATCCTACGCCTATCACGGCAATTACCAGAGAAATCCCTGTAAACTGCAAAAGTAGGGAACGAACGAGCTGCCGGCTGGTGTAGCCCACTGCCTTGAGCGCTCCCAGGTTTTTCATATTCTCTTGGACATAGTTGATAATATTAGACGCAATAACAACCAGTACAATAAGAAGTATGAAAAATGCCATTGCACTCATAATTCCGGAACAAATCATCTGAGAAATGTAGCGGGAACGGGATACCATGTCATAGGTATTGCTCAGAGTACGGGCGGCAGCGAAGCGGGCAGAAACGGCATCCTTTAGCATTGCGTCATAATCTACACTTTCTGTCTTATCGTCAAGCCGTATAGAACCAAACGTCGCAATAGGCGCGCATCCAGCGTCCTTAAGCTCTTGATAACAGTCCTTAGTCAGCAGTATCCCGCACATGCCGCAGTTGTGTGAGCCTGCCATTGCGCTATTGAAAAAACCGCACACAGTATAAGACATTTTCTGGTCTCCGATAAAGATATCTATGTTCTTTCCAATATCAATATCCTCTGATTTGTACAGATTTGGCATATAGACTCCGCTTGTATAGTTACTGTCCTCGATTATCTCGATTTTTCCTACCGGTCGTGAAAGAGCAGCTTCCTTTTCCATAAAAATAAGCTCTGAATTCATTTCACCGCCGTTATACTCAAAAATTCCTACCATGTGCATAACGGTATCTAAGAAATATTCTGCCGTGCGCTCGTCATCTTCAATCGTATCCTTAACGAAATCCTGAATTTCGCTGCTGTCGCCGTCGATTGCAAAGGTTACATGCTCTGCATTTAGCCTGTCATGGCAGCGGTCAAAGTTCTGTTTATAATCCATAGACAGCATAAGCCACAGGTTCAGCATGAGCGCCCCAAGGAAAATAAGTACGATAATGGCTGCGGTCTGCCCCTTTGCCTTGCGCAAGTTGGAACGGGCAAGAAGAAAACTTTTTCTCATACCTACCACCCCATTTCCGTAAGGAAGGAGGATAGCTTCTCCTGCCTTGCTCCGTCGTCTGGAACATGGGACGCGTATTTCCCCAAGTCACACTCTCCTAAGATTACACCGTCCTTTAGGTACAGAATACGGTTGCCCCGCCGCGCAGAACGCATATCATGCGTCACCATGACGATGCTCTGTCCCATCTCATTGAATCGGGTCAGCGTATCTAACACGTCCAGACCTGTCTTTGAGTTAAGAGCGCCTGTCGGCTCATCGGCAAACAGGATTTCCGGACTATTAATCAAGGCCCTGACCATTCCCGACCTCTGAGCCTCCCCGCCTGAAATCTGTGTGGGGAACTTCTTTTGCGTTTCCTCGGAAATATCCACAGCGGCAAACAATTCTGTCGCTTTCTTAAGAACTGCTTTCCTGTCCCTGCAGGCAAGCAGCCCTGCCGCCAGTACATTGTCCATCACAGACATCCCGTCAATCAGGTAAATCTGCTGGAATACAAATCCACAATGGTCGCGCCTAAACACGGCAAGCTCATCCTGGTTCAGATTCGAGATTACTTGCTCCGCAAAAGTAATTGTACCGAGTGTTGGGGTATCCATCCCTGACAGAGCGTACAAAAGCGTAGACTTTCCTGCTCCGCTTGCGCCCATAATTACGGTAAAATCGCCTTCATATAATTCCAAATCAATATTTTTCAAAACGTGCTGGAGGCTGCCGCCGCTTGAAAAGGATTTGCTTAAGGCTTCGGTTTTCAGTAATATTTTCTTCATATTCAAATCTCCCTTAACTACGGTTCCTTGTATTTGTTGATTACACGTTCTATTCTATTGTTTTAAATCTTATATGTCTTTAGGCAATCCTTAAAGATTCCTTAAATTTACATCAACAGAAACGGCGTATTTCCGTTGATTTTGTGCCTGATGATATCCTTGAGACCGAATAATCTCCTGAGGAGTCTTATAGTACACCTTGACGGCATCAATCTGCGCCCTGCTTAATATGATTCCTTTTGCACTATAAACATACTGCCAATCTTCTTTTAGAGCCTGCTTACATTTATCCATTAACTGGTCAACGGTACAACCCAGAAGCTACTCCTTCCTGCCGGCAGTTGCGCCGGTGCAAAAAAAGAAAGCCCGTTCAATTTTTCGGACTCCCCCCAATTTTACATTGCAATATCATTCAATTTATCATATAATACAGACAGAGGAGATGACCGCCCACAAAGTGGTTGACCTCCATTTAGGGTTTTAAGCCTACCTAGACCGCCAAGTACAAGGTAGGCTTATTTATTTTCGCTTGTTGTTCCTATCAATATAGGCAAGCAATGCAACGAGGAACGAACCGCCTAAAAATAACAGGCTTAAAACTTCGTATGTACTCATCTGCATCACCTCCCTTCTTTTCTCAAAGTACGGGAGGCTACCACCTTGTAACACGGTCATCTCACTATTATCTTATCATTATCCCCTTGCTCTGACAACCTTTATTTCTTACTGATAAACTTCCGTCCTTATCCAGCAGGTTCCGCATCATTTCATACAATCCCGTACTGGCCAGCCCAGAAACCATCCCTCCAGTACAACCGCAGTATAAATCCCTGTGCCAAGATTGGTTGCAATATTAATAGCTAAGGCTTAACGCTGCTAACGGGATATATTTATTAGGGAATCAGACAAACGCCGTCTTAAGAGAGCAACCTATACACAGACAAATTCCCAGAGTTAATAAGTTTACATAATCAAACAAGTACACAAAATCCATGATTTTACCTTCCTTAATCCTCCGGCATCTATATAGATGTTATTTTTGTACTCATTTTTACACCCATTTTTAAGAATATTTAATATTACTGCTTAAGCAAATACTCACAAGCACCTCCAACCCATACCTTCCATTTTTTACCACAACCTCTCCGTTCATCTCCCTCATAAAATAATCCGAAATATAAAGCCCAAGACCTGCCCCTTCCACATTCTTCGCATTACTTCCCCGTTTGAATTTCTCTTTCAAAAGAGGAAGCTCTGTCTCACAGACACCGCCTCCGTAATCTTCCATAAGGACCTCCAAACGCTGTCCGTTCCTGCATACCTTTACGTCTATTTTTGTGCCTGCATATTTATAAGAATTGGCAAAAATATTGTCGAACACCTGCTGTAACCTAAGTGGATCTGCGTACATCATACATTCTGGAATAACCGGAAGCACTCCTTGGTGGAGATAGTCCGAGCTTTCAAGCATCTCTTTCAAAGCCATACTCTCTATATCCTCAGGCGTCACTGTGAGCTGCTTAAGCTCCTCCAAAGTTGCCGTAAACAGATTGGTTATGAGTTCGTTAATCTGGTCGGCTTTATGGATAATCTGTGTATAATTATCCCGAAGCCTTTCATTGTCCGCCAGCGCCGCCCCTACTTCTGAAGCTGCCTTGATGCTTGCAACAGGCGTCTTAATATCATGAGACAGCTTCGCGACAAGCTCTTTCTTGCCGGCGTTTGCCTTAGCTTCTGCCATCCGCGCTTTCTTAAGCTCTGAGCGCATAATGTCAAAGCTCTCTGTAAATGCTCCAAACAGATTCTGCCTGTCCATTGTCAAAGGAATATCCAGATTGCCCCCTGCGATGCGCTCTGCAAATCCTTTTAACTTTTGGAAGGGTTTTATAATGACCCTGTTTAAATAAACGAAATATCCGATACACAAACCGCATTGCAAGAACAGAGCTGCCATCAATACAAAGATATATGTCTGCTTTTGCTTCTTAAAAACCTGCTGGCTGTCATTGTCAATGAGAAGCTTGCCCACAATCTGGCCGTCAACCGTTAGATCGAGTATTGTATCCCTGTGAAGCACAGCCATATTGATACTGTCGCTCAATCCCTCTTTGGTTTGGAATAAAAGCTCTCCCTCCATATCCAGAACAGTATAATCAAGACTTGTCTGACTCTTGTGTGTTTCTATGGTATTCCAATCTGACTGAACCGACTGAACTGTTTCATTTACCAGAACGGAATCCTGCCGATTGTCTGTATCCTGAAGGACAAACAGAATAATTACCGCCATTTCCACGAAGAAAAGTAACAGTAAGCCTGCCAGAAAAGTTCGTTTCTTCATCATTTCCCTCCGCAGAATCTATAACCTTCACCCCAGACTGTAATAATGTATTCCGGTTTGCCGGCATTATGCTCGATGGCTTCACGAATTTTGCGGATATGTACATTCAATGTGCCGTCTCCTGTGAACCTGTCGCCCCAGACTTCGTCAAACAATTCCTGCTTTGATACCACCTTATTTTTATTTTTGATTAGATAGGACAGAAGTTTGAATTCCAACGCGGTCAATTTAACGGCGTTTCCCTCAACCAATACCTCTTTTGCCTGAAAATCTACAGTCAAACGCCCGTCGGCATATTCAATATCTTCGGCATCCGTACTATGTCTGAGGCGCTTTAGTACAGCCTGGACCTTTGCAAGCAGAACTCCGAGAGAATAAGGCTTCTGAACATAATCATCCCCTCCGATATGAAAGGCGATAATCTTGTCATCATCGCTGGTACGGGCAGAAATAAACAGAATAGGAATCTCCGTCTTTTCCCGCAGCTCCTGGCAAAGCTCAAATCCGCTGCCATCGCCCAGATTGATATCCAGAAGCAAAAGGCTTACAGTATCCTGCCTGAGAAACTCTCGGCATCCGGCTACGCTGTATACTGCCGCCGTCTTGACTCCAAAGAGATTAAAATACTCCGCTGTGCTGTCTGCAAGGAGTTTCTCATCATCTATGATTAAACAATCGTACCTCATTCTTTACCTCCGTTTTGATTCATACTAACAATAGCTTACTATATATCGAAAAAAAAGAAAAGCGTCCGGTGAAATATACTGGTTATTCTAGGTACTGCATGGTATAATTCCCTATATGCCTGTAGATAATCTATAAATGAAAGGAAATGATTTTTATGGTAACTTCTGTTGATTCCAATATTTATCTTGTATTTGATATTGATGATACAATGTACGACCTGATGGCGCCATTTAAGAAAGCCCACGATCACTTATTTGCAGGCAGGGTCAATGCCGACACTACAGAATTGTTTAAAAAATCAAGAATCTACTCCGACATCATATTAGAACGGGAAAAGAATGGAGAGATACCCAGTACAGATTCTTTTCACGAACGATTGCGTATGACATACCAAGATGTGAGACTTAAAATCACAAGAGAAGAAAGCGCTCTTTTTGAAGCAGAGTATCGTTATTACCAGACAAAAATCGAAATGTTTGATTTTATGAGGGATGTTCTGGATTATTGTAAAGAAGCGCGACTTCCCATTGCCGTATTGACGAATGGGAGCTATAAGGGACAGTGGAAAAAGACAGAGGCATTAAACCTTCAAAGTTGGTTTTCGCCTGAACAGATTTTTATTTCCGGAGAGATTGGCTACCATAAACCAGATGTCCGCGCGTTTCAGGCTGTTAGTGAGCGTATGCATTTTCTGCCGGAACAGACCTGGTATGTGGGGGATACTTATGAATCAGATATTATAGGGGCGTCTCAGGCAGGGTGGCACACAATCTGGCTGAATCACCGGATGCGCGCCTGCCCTGAGGAGAATTGTATTGCGGATAAAGAGATACACGAAGGGATTTTTCTGCTTCCCCTTATAAAAACACTTCTGTAAATTTTTACAGATGCCCTCCTATATGTTTTACAATTACCTTTCCTTCCAAAATTTCTCTTTTTCCTGGGAAAAAGTATATTCTGTCCTGTTTATCTATGTCTATATTAAATCTTTTGAATTTAGTATGTAACTCACATGTAACGGTTTCTTCCTGTCCGTTCTTTGAATTAAAATACTTTTCTTTTAGAGCCTGGACTTTTTTACGTCCCGCCTGAGGAGAACATTCTATACCAGTATCCATACTGAAATGCTGGGCAATCTCCTGAAATGACTTATTTTCTGAAAGTAACTGCTCAAAGCGGCTCTGATAGCCATCAATTTGAGTTAAATGCTCTACAATTTCTTCCCGTATTTCTTCAAATTTTTTATTCAATGTATTTATAGTTCTTTCTATATCGTGGGAAAAATGTATATGAGGAAAACACTCTGATAAATCTTTACAGAAGGAATCTTTTTTCTCCATAATCAGATATCTTCGTAATCCTGCATAATATTCTGATTTTGTTGATACACAGAAATCATTTTGATTATCATATAATAATATTAACGTTTTTATGATATTTAATTTCCCTACAATTTCCATCATTTTATCAAATTCTTCGCTGTCAACATATTTCGCCCGTTGTATTTTTTTCCCTAATTCTTTTTTAATATCATTCATCTCAGTCTGGTCTTTTGTATATAACCAGTCCCACAAATCTGGATCTTCTTGTGTATTCCTGTTTATTATACTCTCGATGCCGTCATCTTTGATATAATCTAACAATTCCATGAACTCTAGCATATGTTCCGAAGTAAACTCTTTCATACAATCCTTTATTCCATTGTCCCACAATACACGTTTTTCCATCTTACCTCTCATTCCCCAGCCTTTACCACTATATGCCTTTACTCCTAAGAAGCCTCAAAGTCCTCAGATCTTCCTCCTCCTGATCCAGGAATCCTTCCGGCCAATTCTCCAAATTCATTCTTTCATCCAAATTGATTTTCTCTACCATATGACGAGTATTTTTACCCTCCTTTTTTAAAGAGAAAAAATTAATACTGATATCATCTGGTGCAACCTTATTTTTTAATGCTGCGATTCTGATTCCATTTAGTACATGCTCACTATGCGTTTCAACTATAACTTGAATGCCTGAACACGCCATCACAGCAAGGAAATAACCAATATGTGACTGTCCCTTTGGATGCAGGTGGGCCTCCGGATTTTCAACCAGAATCATACTCCCCCTTTCTGCAATCAATCCGGTCACGATAATTGGCAGAACATAGGATATTCCAAATCCAAAGTTATATGGTGACAAAAAATCCGTATCTAATGCTGGCTGACGCAATGTCATTTTACTGACCCTCAGCTCCAATACATCATCAGTACGTATCTCGATTCCTGGTATAATATAATCCATCCAATATTCTACCTGTTTATTCAATGTACTTACTGTCTTACCTTCATCCAGATTATAACACCTTTCACTGTCTACTCTGCTGACAGTTCCCAATACATTTAGCAAATGCATTGTATTTTCTCCATATACACCGCAATGATTTATTGTCTTAGAATCAATCATCTGATAGTTTCTAGGACCGGTTCTTTCTGCATTCAGGTAATAAAAGCCATCTGAGAAAATTCCTTCTCTCAAAGACTGCACAGATACGTCATACTCATTTGCGGCCTCCATTTCCATAGGACTTTCTGCAATCGACATTAGTTTGTATTCGTACTCATCCAACTTTAATGTTATATCATCTTTGACTTTTGAGGATTTGATATGCTCTGAATCTCCTAATTGCAAACCATAAATATCATTTAACTGTATATGATATTTCTTCACCTGTGTATCTTTGAATAATCTTGCCTTTTCAAAAGCCTGCCGAATCAATATAAAACTTTGGATTACTGATGATTTTCCAACAGAATTACATCCAAGGCAAATGTTTATCTTCCCTAAAGTTATTGTTGTCGGTTCTGAAAAACACTTAAAATTCTCAATCGTCAATTCTTTATGCATCTGCTTAATCTCCCATTATCTGTTTCACGGTATCATATACAATTTTTATATTTTTGGCATCATTTGTAGCCATTGACAAAGCTCCTCTGAATTCTCCTTCTTTGCCAATTTCTTCATCCATACGTTTCACTATTTCAGCTTTATCCTTCTTCCTAATCTGTTCTTTCGAGAATTGGCAGAGAACCCTGGATACACCCAAAAATAATGCTTTATTAATGTAAATAGCTTTTCTGAAAGCTTTATCGCCAAATAGATCGTATGCGTTATCCATTGCCAGAAGAAATTTATTTCTTATTTCTATCATAATATCAATTTCAGTTTTATTCAAAAACTCTACCGTTCCATCCAACAGCACATCCATACCGCTTTTGTATTCCTTTATCGGCGATTGCTTTGTATCTATCAGATAAAAAGCAATAAATCTCAAAATAAGTTCAGAATCCGCCATTCTGGTGGAGCTGACGCTACCTCTGGTTGCTCTCTGAAAATTCTGCGAACCTGACAGTTCTCGTAAAAGGTTCCTTGTTCTTGAGGAAGCAAGACAGTTCCTAATCTCCTGATTATTTAATACCTTCCCCCCTGTATTAATTCGTTTGAATATATCATATTTTACTTTTCCAGGCGTCTGCGGGTCAATAACATTTATGGACAACTGCGCCTGCTGAATACGCCTGACAAATATACTATCCAGGCTATCCTCTTTTCTTCCCTTTTCGTTTTTAAACCATTTATCATTACATTCCTTAAGATATTCAAGATTTTTTAGTTTAAATTCATTTTTCATAAAAGAATGTATTACCGTCAATCTCTGCACTCCGTCTACAACCTGAAACAATCCCTCATCATCCTGTGAAAAATAAAATACAGGAATCGGTATCCTCAGAAGTAAAGATTCGATTAATCTTGATTTTCTGGTAATATCTGTCCACACAAATCCTCTCTGAAAATCGGGTGACAAATCTATCTCTCTATCATTTATCATATCATTAATCTGGCTAATAGAAAACGTCTTGGTATCAACACGAATTAATTTCGGATCATATGGATTCACTTTTTCATTCTTTTCAATTTCTTCTTCTTCCGCATCATCAAACCCATCTTCTTTGTTAATCAATAGATTCATCTTATATTCAAAAACAGCATCCAAAAATTTTTGTTCAATCATCTCATCTGACTCTGCCAAATTTTCAGACTTATTCTTTATCTCTACATTTTTAATCTCATCATTCGTAAATATTTCCAACCGGAACAGAGCATCTTCATATTTCCACAAAATTCCTGTATCCTCATTCATTCGTCTCAACACGAAGATTCTGACATTATTTTCGTTGTCAACAAGATTAATCTGCATCTTTTCTATTTCCCTCATTTTCTCTCCCATTATATTTTCCCTCATCTGTATATTCAAATTTGCTTTCCTCTAAAGAATAAAAACTAACTCTATAATTACTAATGATCGGCTCAGTAATTGTAGAGTTAGTTTATCATATCCACTATAATAAAAAAGCATAATTTCAAAAATATCGTCACATAGCCTTCCCCGCCCCCATCATAATCAGCGCCATCACCCCTGCCACAGCATAGATTTCATTGATGACAAGACAGATTTTCATAAGAGGGTTCTTAACATCCCCTTTCATATAAGCGGCAAATGTAAATACCCCTGAAAAAATCATAAAAACCGCATAGCCTCCTATTGTAATCTCCGCCGCTGGCGACTGAAGGGCCCACTCATGCTGACGAAGCAGTAATATCGTCCACGGCAGAAGCACCATCACTCCCGCAATCCCCGTTAAAATGCCTTTCAAACTCTGTTTCATTCTCACTATCTCCTTTCACTTCTTCCGAAGCATATAACTGAAATTACCATACAAAAACCTGTAAATCCAACCGCCACAGGCGCCCAGGGAATCAACTCAATCTCCGTTTCTGTAAGGTTCGCCGCCAGTTCACCGTACTTTGCCGTTATCACATAGAACGGATAATCCATAGGATAGGCAAACCACATCTTCGTGTTAATCATCAGAACTGAGGGCACAATGGACGCCAGCCCGATTCCTACTGAAAATATGGGCGTCTGGATGCACACAGACAGCATCCAGAAAAATGCAATCATGGGAACTGCCGAAACATACATCACCAGAACTTCCTTTAACACAAACAACGGCGGCAACAGAAATTCATAGTTCTGAGTCTGGGATGCGATTGCGGCGCTAATGAAATACATTCCTGTCATCATTGCCATCTGGACTGCCGCCAGTGTCAGCAAAACAGTATATTTTGCCATACAAAGCTTTCCCCCACTGACCGGAAGCGCAAGCATCCGCAGGATTCCATGGTTACTCCTCTCCGTCTGTCCAAGAAGCACTGTTCCAATTACCATGCTTGCCGGAAACATGAACCATGCCATTCCCAGAAAGCCCTGTATGAAAAAATTATGCTCTGGGGAAATGCCCTCCGCCTCCATATCAAAATTCAAATGTGCGTTTAAAATGAACGGCAGCCAGAGTAATACTGCTGCAATTCCCAGAATAAATAAGATTCTGGAACGCCGTATCTTCTTTAATTCCACCCCTAACAATGTGAAAAAATTCATGCCAATGACCTCCTGACTTTTAAAAATACCATTTCTGCCGCGCCGATTAACAGTACCTCCGCCGCTGCTGCAATCAGATAGCTAATTGCCTTTCCTGATTTTGCCCCTTCTAATATTTGAAACGGCAGAGCAAAGGGAAAGATGGATAAAGCAAAATATTTTACCGGAATCATGGTTGCCATGAATACACAAACCACATTAATTCCAAGGGGAATCCACATATTTTTCCACGCCGATGCAGTCATGAGAGCTACGATAGCCACAGGAAGCAGCATACAGAAGGAATAGCCAAAATTTTGAAGCAAATCTCTGATAAATTTCATATACGCACCCCAAAAAGAATCTCCGTAAAACATTACATATGCGCCATTTTCCCCTCCAAACCAGTGCAGGGTACAGAAGATTAAAGATAACATCTCAATCACCAGAAGCACAATACACATACCAGATAGTAAAATGGTTTTCCTTACAAATACCTCCTCCTCCCTGACGGGCAGAGTCGTTATCCGCTGGATGGCGTTATCCGTATATTCAATATGGTACATCATGCAAGAGATGACGATAACCAGAAGCGTATTCAGCATTGCCATCATCTGCCAGTCTGCCTGGAGAATAATCTGAAGGGGCGGCTTGGGAATGTCGGCATACTGCTCAGAACGGACCGCTAATTCTAAAATGGGAACAAACGCTGCCAGACACCCTCCCAAAAGGCATCCCGAAGCCACTCCCGTTCTTCTTATCTTCTTATACTCTAATATTGCATTCATCTCGCGCCGCCTCTCTGGAAATTATCTTCTTCAATCATTGCAAGAAATGTTTCCTCAAGATTATCTGTGGGGTACCCCTTCATCTCTGCCCCTTGCTTCAATTCCTCAAGGGTTCCCTCGAATAAAAGCCTGCCGTGATTTAAAATCCCGATATTATCCGCCATCAGCTCTATTTCCGAGAGAAGATGGGAGGATACCAGAACCGTACAGTCAAACTTCTCTGGAAGGGAACGGATTAATGTGCGGATTTCATGAATCCCCACAGGATCAAGGCCGTTGGTGGGTTCGTCCAAAATCAGAATCGGCGGCCTTCCGATTAATGCGCTTGCAAGGCCAAGCCGCTGCTTCATACCAAGAGAATATTTTCTCGCCAGGCGCTTCCTCCACTGTGTAAGCCCCGTAAGCTCTAACGCGTCGTCCACCGCCGACTTTGGCAGACCTAATATCCTTCGCACAATGTCTAAATTCTCCTCACCGGTCAGATTGCCGTAGAATGATGGGGCTTCTATGAAGGAACCTACTTCTTTCAAAATTTCGATTCTGTCCTTAGGATACTTCTTCCCATCTATTAAGAAATCTCCGCCCGTGGGCTTCGTAAGCCCTAAGAACATCTTCATTGTCGTAGATTTGCCTGCGCCGTTTGGCCCCAGAAATCCGTAGACAGTCCCCTTGGGGATATGAATACTTACATTGGAAACTGCGGTAAAGCCTGCATATGATTTTGTCAAATGATTGGTTTCTATAATATTCATTTTTCACACTCCTTCGCTGTATTTGGTATGCTTATAGTGTACGCCTTTAACCTTACATCCACATTCCCGTAACCTTACATCTACCTTACATTTCATGTAAATGGCTCGATTTTCAAAATTGTTCATGTTATCATTACTTTAAGATGTGGTAGTGTAAAGTAGCCTATGAAAAACTGGAGTCAAAAAAATAGGCTCCATTAGAACTTTGATAATTGTAGATACGATAGATTTTGGCAGTGTCCGCCACCCTTGACGGCACACCAAAACAATGCTCTGAACGTCTTACCGACGGCGAAGAACTCAAGAACAGATACCAGTTTCTCCGTCTGATTCACAGCATTGTAGCATTGTTTTGGCGTGCCATCAAGGGCAGGTCCCTTCGGGATGGCTAGGTAATTACCTCTGGCTCGGAATCTAAGAACAGATGTGGGCTTAGCCCTGTTGCTGCTTTAAGAGTTCCTGTTGGCCCAGATAGATCAGGAGTTGCCATTTGCCGGGCATATTCCCAGCGCCTTCCAGCAGTTCCACTTTATTCAGCGGTTCCCTGCCGCCGGATTTCTCATGAGGACGCAGGAAGTTATAGTAAGCGACCCAGAGAGAAACGCTGTGTATTGCACCGCCATCCGTACCGTAACCGCAGGTGACACGATAAGATTCCCTGAATGTACGGTTCAAGCGTTCGATCACCTGTTTGAATGGCCGGAATTTTTTGGATACTTCGTCGTCATTGGTAAGGCCGATCACCTGCGTGATGAATACGTCCCAGCCTTTTTCAATCTTGAACTGCTGGGCGGCAAGCGGATACGCGCTGTATCCGTCAGCAATGAATTTCAGGGTTCTGTCAGGGAATTCCTTAAATTTATCAAATGCCATGCGCATGGTAAGAATACAGGGGCCGACATCTCTTGAAGTTGAGACCTGATAGCCGAGGATGGAGCGAGTTACTTTGTCCATGATGAGCCAGACATATGCTTTTATACCTTTGATTTTGATGTAGGTTTCATCAGCAGCAAGTTCGTTGGAAGGATTGTAGTCATAGGAATCTACAAAGGGACGGATGATGACAGCGGCTGTTTTGGCATAATTGTTGACCATGGTATGTGAAATGTCAATACCATGGATTTCTTTAAGGGCCTGTACGGTCTGCCGGAGAGAGAGTTTTAAGTTTACCCGGTAGGTAAGGCACAGCCCCATGATATAGGCGTTGTTTTTCTTATATCTGAAGGAGGTTGCCCACTTTGGGAGCTGGTTTAGTTCCATATCAAAAAAGTTTACAGAAAACTCGCGGTAAAGATAACGTAGTTTATATTTCCAGTATTCGGATTGCGGAAGCCCTTTAGGAAGCTTTGTGAGATTCCGCCGGTAGTAAGGACAGCTGTCGTTGACACACTTATGGATACGGAAATGTTTCCGGTCTTTGACAGGCTTTAGGGCATGCCCGCAATAAGGGCACTGTAGTTTGAACGGGGATGTTACTTTTTCACCGTTGACAAAGGTTTGCCCGCAGATCTTGCACTTAAACTGTCCGCGGCCGCCAGAGTTGTCATAGATATAGTCATGAGGGGCGCCGCAGAGAGGGCAGGCGGTATCAGTCGGAACGTTACGGGGTTTGCCTTTCTGGGGTTTGACAGGTTTTACGGCTTTGCCATAGCGGAGGAGGTAGTATCCGTTCCAGAGTTGCCAGTCCTGTTTGATGAATGGTTTGATGACAGGAAGTTTATCCGTGAGGAACTTTTGGTATTTAGGGCTGTGGAGTTCATCGTGAGCCCACTGCTTAAGAGGAATGTATCTGCAAATAAAAAGAATGAGCCAGCAAATTTGCTGATATTGTTCTTGAATGATTTTAAGTAAATATAGTATAATGTTATCCATAAAGCAATGATTTACCTTTCGTATTTTGTTGAGTGTGGTGCTTACATTATACACGAAAATAGGGGATCATTGCTTTTTTAGTTGTAAAAAGCTAAAAATTCCCTGAAAACATGAGGTTTTTAAGAAAAATAGGATTGTAATACTTTACAATACCTAAGATGTATAGGGGGGATTACAATGATATTAAATTATTTGAAGAATAAACGGATACTGTTGGTAGACGACGAGCCGCAGTTACGCCATATGGTTACTTCTATTTTATCTGAGGAGGGCTTTACGAATATCCGGACGGCAGGCAATATAAGAGAGGCCGTGACCGCTGCCAGTGAATTTCGTCCGGAATTTGCAATTCTTGACGTTATGCTTCCAGATGGAGACGGATTTTCTCTGATGGAACATTTGAAAAACATGGGAGACTACCCGATTCTATTTCTCACCGCACGGGGCGAGGATGAGGATAAGTTCAGAGGCTTCGGTCTTGGCGCAGATGATTACATGGTTAAACCATTTCTTCCAAAAGAGCTGGTATTCCGCATCAGCGCAATTCTTCGGAGAACCTATAAGGACGAAAATCCTCTGGTAACATTACGCCATTGTGAGATTGATTTTGAACGGGCGGAAATAAAAAAAGAGCATGAGTGTATTCCCCTGACAGCAAAGGAATACACCCTTCTTCTTGCACTCTACCGAAATGCCGGACGTATTGTGACCATTGACGCCCTATGCGAAGCCGCCTGGGGCGACAATCCTTACGGTTATGAAAATTCTCTGATGGCTCACATCCGCAGGATTCGGGAAAAAATCGAGAAGAACCCCTCTAAACCAGAAGCCTTGATCACGGTCAAGGGGCTTGGTTACAAACTAATTGTGCAATAATTTAAGGATTGGAGGCCACGGCATGAAAAGCATTCCAAAATTAATCCGGCGATTTCTCGCCATTTTGTTACTGAGTATCATCCTGCTTTTCTTTCTGAATATCATTATTTTGATTACTCTTAGTCTCCAACAGACCCCCGGCGCCTCCGCCTGGACAACTGCTATGGAAACCGGCGCTGCCTTGCAGAAGCAGGATACAGGGGATGGATACATTCTTGCCGAAGAAGTTGCCTTAGAATTAGAGCGTGAACATGTATGGGGAATTCTGATCGATAACCGCACCCACAAGGTTAGCTGGCACACGGAGCATCTCCCTGAGGACATCCCTTTGGAATATTCTCTGTCCGATATTGCGTCTCTCACCCGCGGATACTTAATGGATTACCCCACTTTTCCAGGCGAATCCGCGGATGGCTTGGTTGTCCTTGGCTATCCCAAGGACCGATATTGGAAACACATGTATCCCAACTGGGACTATGATTTTATAGCAAATCTTCCCAAATATATGTTGAATGTACTGATTGTGAATGGGGGGCTTATTTTCTTAATCTATTTTATTGCTAACATGAAGCTTCTGCGCTCGGTGAAGCCCATTGCAGAAGGGATTCAAAAGCTGCCCACCAAAGAACCGGTCTGCGTAAAGGAAAAGGGATTGCTGTCTGAGCTTGCCGCAAATATTAATCAGACTTCTGAAATTCTGGAATTTCAGAATTACCAGCTAAAGAAAAAAGAAACTGCCCGCGCCAACTGGATTGCCGGAGTTTCCCACGATATCCGCACGCCCCTTTCCATGGTGATGGGATACGCAGGACAGCTTGAAAACAGCTCACGGCTCACGGCAGATGAACGTCAGAAAGTCTCTGTCATTCTACAGCAAAGTGAACGGATGCGCAATCTGATTAATGACTTGAACCTTGCCTCAAAGCTTGAATATGATATGCAGCCAATCCACTGTACCCAGGAAAATGCAGTCGCCATCGCAAGGCAGGTTGTTGTTGATTTTATCAATATAGACGTGGACGGAAGGTATCCCATTGAATGGGTGACTGAGCCTCAGGTCACTGTCTGCCCTGTGAATGTAGATAAGGAACTGCTGAAACGCGCGGTATCGAACCTTATACAGAACTGTATCAACCATAATGAAGACGGATGTACTGTCTATGTTTCTGTCCATAAAGACTGCGCGGGCCAAAATCTGCCGCAGTCCAGTGGTTTTGTGAAATCTGAGGACTCAGGTTTACAGGATTATTATGTTTTGCGGGTGGAGGATGACGGCAGGGGAATGTCGGCAGATGAGCTAAAACGCTTAAATGACACGCCTCATTATATGATGTGTGACAGTGAGATTAGTAAGCAGCGTCATGGACTGGGGCTTTTGATTGTAAGGAAGATTGCACAGTCACATGGCGGAAGCATAGTGATGAGCCAAAGCGTTTACGGCGGTCTGTGTGTGGAGATCCGATTGCCGGCATATTACCTTGAATGATTTCTGTTTTTTTAGTATAATAGAACCATAGAAAAAATGGAGGTTCAGACAATGAAAAATGACAGATTTGAGGCAATCTACTCACAAGGCACAATGAATGTAACGGAGATTTGGGTCGATAAGGAAACCGGTGTAAATTATTTATTTCGTCATAGCGGCTATGCCGGCGGATTAACGCCCCTGCTTGACCGCGAAGGAAAGCCGGTTATTTCTCCTATAACCAGCCAATAACTTTGATGCTGCTGCGAAAATGATTACATTTTGCAGCAGCTTTCTTTATTCTATTCCTCCAATTCCCCAAAATCCTTCCTCTCGAATTCCTGAATCGAAATATGCCTCTTATCCGGATTGGCATACACAAAGGTCTTATCTACATTTTCCAGATAATTCTGTATCTTGTCATTGGTGGCGCTGATAATCGCCTGGAACCCAAGCCCACGAATCAGAGAAATACAGCTCGCTACCTTCTCTGCATCCATCTTAGAAAACGCCTCGTCCAATACCACCAGACGTATTGTGGGATTCCTCTGAAATCTCGCCGGAGTATTAATCTTGTACACCTGTGCAAAGCTGGCCAGCAGCGCAACATACAAGGGATTCTGCCCTTCGCCGCCGGAGTTCTTCTTAATCATCCTGCCAAGACCGATTGCCATATCTTTCTGTCCCTTAATAATCTGCTGCATATCAAAGGACAGATAAGTACGGTAATCTGCATATTTGTCCATGTTCTTTTTCGCCTCGTTCAATTCCTCCTGAGTCGCATTTTCCGGTGGGATAAATACATTAATCAACTCATTCATCATCTCTTTGTACTGATTCTCATGCTCCATGGTAAACATATCTAGCTGGTTCTCCATGGAATCAGTGAGCTGGGAAGGATGAATCTGCAATGCGTCGTCCATAAACATCTTATAATACCTTCCGTCTGCCCCTTTGTTTTTCGTAATTACAAACTGATACTTGTCTTTTCCAAAGTCCAGCCCGCTGATAATACGGTTCAGCTCGTCCTTCCGCTGGTATGCCTCCCTTATGGCGCTGCGAATCTTAAAAATAAAGTCGTCCTTAAAATGCTCTACAGCAGATTGAGCCTGCTCTTTTGCAGACTCTCGAAATGCCTCCAGTTCGTCGCACCTGAGATTTTCTAATAACTCATCGTAAGGACGATTATCACGAATGGCCGTAGAAAAGGTACGGTTGGGATAAGTTCTCACGTAGCCGCTTCGTTCCTCTACTAATTTCTGGTAGGCAGCTTCCTCAGCTTCGCGCATGGGATACAAATCTGACAGCCTTTGACGCTTGAGATAGTCATAATTCACAGATTTTCTTCCTGCCAGGTATTTGTGGAATTCCTGCTCATATCTATCTACATTTTGCATTTTTTGTCCAAGCTTTTGTCTCTGCTCCATAATCCCAGCTTCTGCCTGCAAAAGTTCTTCGTGAAGCTTCTCAATTTCCTTCTGGTAATTCCAGATGGTTTCCTGTACCTTGACAACCTGTGATTTCTTTGCATCCTGCTTTTCGTTAAGCTTTTGCTTCTCAGACTCCCAGGCATCTACGGACTCACTCTTTAACCTCTCCATCTTCTCTGCAATCTGATCCCTTTGCCGCGCTTTCCCCTCAATTTCTTGAATATCTGTAAGCCACCCCAGATAATCCCCGATCGGCTGACTCAGACGCTCTAACTGCATTTTCTGACGTATTCCTTCCAACTGTTCCTGCAGCGGAAGCCGTTCCTCCTGTAAACGTTGGCACTGTTCCTCCAGACGGCGAATCCTCTGACGCATACTGACCTCACCGATATACGCGCAACGAGTATAATTCTCCGGATGGATATGCTGCAGACGGAAGCTATGGTACAGCACACAGTCCGGTGTTATACCAATTTTGCTGTTCCTTAATTCCCTGACGGTTTCGCATTTCATTACGTTTCCCAGGAAGAAATTAATATACGCCTGCACATAAGGCTCTTTTGCGCGCACTTCCTCTGCCAACGACCCATTTCGCGCTGGATGAGCTTCGCTTGTCACCTTCTCGGTGTCCAGGACAGAGGCTCGAAAGAATTTTTTCTTATCCATCTCCTGATAAATGTCCATAGCGATTTTCGCATATGCCGGTTCTACGATAAGCAGCAGCTTATTATTTCCCATATATCCCTCAACCGCATTCTGCCAGCGTTCATCCTTTATTTCCAAAAGATCGGCTAGAATCTGCACATTGACAAATTTCCCACAACACTCGTGAAGGCGGTTGCGCAGCTCGAATCTCGCCTCCTCAAATTCTCTCGGATACGCCTTCTTCCCTTGCTTCAAGGCTTTCAGCTCGTCTCTTGCCTCCCTCTCCTCCTTCTTAATCCGCCGAAGGTCGGCATCCGTCTCCTGCCTCTGTTCTTCCAAATCGTCCTGAAGGTCCTTAAGGCTCTCCATCAATCTCTCAAGTTCTTCTTCCGAGATATCGCATTCGGCAAATTTATCTATATCCCACAACACCTGATTCGGCGTTATATCCTCATCCCTCCATTTTTTCAAACGCTCGGCCGTCTGCCGCCACCTATCCTTACTGTTTTCCAGACGCAAAAGCTCGGCCTCCAAAGCCTCCCTCTCTGCTTTAAGCCCTGAATAGCCGCTGTTTGCAATCCTTAAGATCACCTCCTCATACTCTCCCTGGATTGCCCGCTGTTCTTCCTCAAGCCCTTCCTTCTGCCTCTCACCGGCGGTAATATCTCCCCGTCGGCTCTCTATCTTATCCCTGCACTCCTGCTCTAACGCCTCAAGCCTCAGCATTTCCAAACGCTCAATCTGGTATGCGCACATTTTAGCCCCATTTCTCTTCTCGTCGTAATCCTGATAACACTCCTGAATCTGCAAAAGCCGCCGGATTTCCTCCACGGTTTCCTCAATCTTCCCCCGCATCCGCCCATACTGCATGACACTCTCCTGAAGGTCCTCAATGTGAATATCCATTTCCATGCAAATGTATTCCTTCACGAATTCCTCCAGCTTGATGTTCATGCGAAACGGAATGGCTCTCTTAAACAGCCTGGGGAATTTCTCCATATCCAGGCCGCCAAGATAGATATCATAGAGTTGACGGCGGAAGCGTTCATTGCTTGAACCACAGTAAAATCGCTCTGGCGAAAATGTTCTCTGCAAATATTCCCGCAGCTCAAGTGAGCTTAAGCAGCGTTTTCCAATACGGTAATACTCTTTTAACAATTCACCTGTATGCCAGAAAAACAGCCGGTTCACATCATTGGTTGATGTATCCACGTCGAACACCACGCCCACACACTGTTTTTCCTTTGTGTTTGTCTGCTCTAACTCCAGCACAATGGTACTGGAAAAATTCTGGTTCCTCAGATATTGCGCTTCGTTGTTCTCGCTGATATTGACCATACCACGCAGATATTCAATCAGGGTACGGTCTGAGTCGTCAGCCGCCGCCTTGTTAAAAAATCCTCTGCCGTCCGTACTGGCGTACAAAACGATTTGCAGGGCGTCGATTACCGTAGACTTCCCGCTGCCGGAATGGCCGGTAAAAAAATTAATTCCCTCGCTTAACGTAAGTACCTTTCTGTCTATGTAATGCCAGTTATTCAGACAAATCCTCGAAAGCGCTTTGAATGGCTGTTTCGTCTCCAAGATTATCCTCCTCCCCGAATGTTGCCAGCAGTTTGCGAATCTCATCCCCCATCAATACTGCATTAATACACGGGTAGATGATAATCCTTGTTTCTTCTTTTATTTCTTCCAATGCCTCCAGCGGCTCAATCATCTGGTATTTCTTAAGAAGTGCAATGGTACGCCTCATCTCCGTGACAGACGGCAGGCTTTTTAATACGCCAAACTCCCCTGCCTTGCCGTTTATTGCCCCCAAAGTCGTTACAATATGGCTGCTTGAGGATACGCTGGCCATCTGCTCGTCGTAAATTAGCTTCAGCACCAACAGATAGATTGTCGCAAGCCTTGATAATTTTTCTGCCCACACCTGGCCGCCTTGGATGTAGATAACCCCCATGTGTGCATTTTCTTTCAGTGTGATTCCTGCTATGGCAAAATATTCCCGCAAAAATTCCAGATGCTTGCTGCATGTCCGATATTCCTTCACATACTGCATCCGCCCTGTGCGCCGGTCGTATCTGCGTTCCAAAAGATAGGTCTGACGCAATAGGGTCTGGATCACTTCTGTAAGCATGTCCTGTTCTTCCTGTGTAATTTGTTCAAAATATTCGATCAATTTGTTCCTCCCTGCTTTGATTAAATGCAGAATCTTTCAATTTTACCACCTTATTATAAGGGTATTCCTCCAAATATACAACTTCTTTACAAATACAGTTGACTTTTCATATTGCAGAACATTTCTTAGCATAATATAATACAAGCAGGAGGTGAATGCCTATGGGAACCTATCTTAATCCTGGAAATCATGGTTTTCCGGCATCAGGAATGACATCTATGTAGATAAAAGCGGACTGATTCATCTAATCAACGACACCATTGACACTCCCCGAAGGCTGACTTGCTCGGCTTGAATTTTCCAAAGCAGTTCGTGAGGTAAAGCGTGATGATACCATCCGGCGAATCTGTGAAAAAAGATATCCGGCGGCGCTGGCTTATTATGGCGGTGATATTTTGTTGGTGGGAATCTCCTATGAACGGGACAATACAAAGAATAGTCATAGACATACTTGTATTATTGAAGAATATCGAATGCAGAAATAAAAGAAAGCCTTCGCCACTTTTATTTTGGTAAAGGCTTTCCGTCAACCTATGAAACATTTTCTATCTGTTTCTGCGTCTTGCTTTCAGCGTGAATCCCCCCGCTATGCAAGAACAAGCACAGAGTACGGCAAATAATAATATCCTATTATTGTCGCCTGTTTTTGGCGAGGTTTTAGTTGTATCCACAGTTTTTATCTGTGGATTTAAATTGTTTGATGAGCCTTGCGTATTGCCGTTGCCAGACTGATTGTTATTGTTGCCAGTGTTATTATTGTTATTACCTGTATTCTCAGTAACCCCAAGTTCTTTCGGAGACTTAGCAAGAAGAACGTAGTTGGAGCAGTGAGACTGTGAAACCTTACATACTCCATTAGCTACAATAGCACTTTCACCTGTATCTTCTAATGTACCATCGGATTTACGTTCAAAATAATATAACTTTTTTCCGTTCCACTTACTGTCTACAGGAATATTGATTTCTGCTTTTCCTGGCAACTGTCCGTCGAACTTATACTTGATATCCTCTGCATAGTCTTCTGCCGTTATCTTTGAATTATTAATACCACTCTTACTGAAATCTGTGTTCAGTATTACACCAAAATCATACACATCTTTGTTTTCTGTCATCTTAAAATCATTTTTCTTAAATACATATGATAAACCTAATGTCGTTCTAATTATAATATCCTTTTCTTTACTGATTTCAACTAATTCCTGCATACGCTCTTTAGAAATTTGGTTATCTTCCTCAAGAGTTTCTATATGTCTTAAAACTGCATTTGGCGACATAGGCAACACTTCTACTTCCCATGCTCCTTGTTCATCAGAATAAATATATCCTCTCTCACCATTTGCAAATTCACAGAGTATAGCGGCATGGTATGGATTAGCAATCGTATACTTTGAATTATATACAACCGCTGACACAGCATAATCCATACAGGTCACTTGCCCTTTTTCAATATCAGCCACTAAAATGTCACCTGAAAAAACATATTCTCCGCCAGATAATTCTTTTGATAACCAAAAACTATCCAATCTGTTATCAACATCTAAATCATTTGTCCAGAAACTTACCCTAATAACATCCTTGACCGCATAATCACCTGAACCATTTTCAAACATAAACACTAAATCCTGTGTGCCGTCAAAGGTATAGCTCTGACTAACCAACTTTGGCATACCTTCTGCTTTTTCAGGTTCTTCATACTTAAAAGTCCAACGATAGCCGTCATGTACATCAATAATTCTGCCTTGTGTTGTCTTTCCCCTAATCCACAGACCAAGCTGATTTTGTGGAATTTTTCTTTCTCCTCTGTTGTAGCTTTGCAGACCATCTCCCTTTATTGTCACTGTTCCCTTTTCTATATCATAAATAAATCCGCTTCTTCCTGTAAAATATGGCAATTCAACACCGTATGGATCAACTCCGGCGTCGATGATATCAAAGCCAACAACATTGATTTCTTCTAACTCAAATACTCCTGTGCCATTTTCAAACCTATATACAAGGTCTTTTGAACAATCTGCAGTATAAGAAGTATCTTTTAAAACCACTGGCTTACTATCCGTTTTTACATGGATTGTAACATCTGTACTTGTATGAAATAATTCGTCTCCTTCCTTATAAAAATGAATCGTTACAGGATAGTCGCCCTTTTGGGGTACGTTTGTATCGTTACTCGTGAGAAAGTGGATAACCCCTTTTTCGGAATCATAACCATATGATGTGAAATCCCTTTCAACGCATTCTCCCTCAACCTTAACCTGATGGATTTCGTATTTACCAGTTCCATTCGTAACAGGAACTTCAATCCTTTCACGCGGCACATACTCAATTGACATCGGCTCTACTACCGGCAGGACATCATCTTCTCCCTCAACCTTTTTTTCAACAAATTCATTTTGAGCATTTTCATCATTCTCAGATTCCTTGTCATTTTCCTCGAATCCTGCTTTTTCCTCAGATATACCTGCGCTAAAAGCACCTAACAAAGCAGACTCTGCCCCATCTTCTACAACCATTTCTTCCGTATCTTGTTTTTCAGTGGCAGATACTCCCACAGACATTGAAAACATCATGGCTGAACACATTCCAACTGCCAAAAGACGCTTCCACCTCTTCATGTTTCTCATTGGTCCTATCCTCCATATCTCTTAATATTTGACTATTGTATGTCCTTACTTTACAAATCATATCATATATTAGCACTATTTTCAACATAATATAACGTATATTTAAATCTAATTTTCAAGTCACATCACTTGTAGAATATATTAGGTAAAGAGAGGTATGGTTATGGAACAAGAACAAAATATCATTCTCACAAAAATTGAAAAATATCTGGTTATCAGAAAATGGTCACTGTACAGATTGGCCAAAGAAGCGGAGATTCAATATAGTTCTCTCCACAGTATGTTTGAAAAGAATACCCAACCAACAATACCTACGCTGATGAAAATCTGCAAAGGGCTTGGAATTACTATGAGCGATTTTTTCTCCGATACTATACTCACAGAATTTTCCCATTGTACAGAAGATGAACAAGAACTCCTTAACACGTACAGGGAACTGAATAAGAAGGACAAAAAAATGATACTATCTGTTTCTAAACGATTTGCAGAGAGGTAATGCTTATTAAAAGTTACTGTTCAGAGGCAATGTCATTTACTTAGCGTCTTATAGTAGTGTAATCCGGTGCTTACAACCAGATAATCATTTTCATTCGTCTCATTTTAACTCCTTGGCCGTGCACTACGCTGCACGGCTACAGGCCAGTACAGTAATGAGGGCAGAATCCGTGAAGGTGCACAGCTATCACATATAAAATACCACAAACGGGATACCGGAAAATAATTACGTTTTCCGGTATCCCGTATTGCTTAGTATCCTGAAATTAAATTGACCTTGTGCTTCTTCTGCGTATGGATACCATCACGCCTAACGCCAGAATACTGCATAAAACCAACGGCATTGTCTTGTTACCGTCTCCGGTTTTTGCGCTTCTCCTGTGTCCGGCTGCATCAATGTCACCGCCTGTTTTATCTGCACTGTTCGTATCGCTGACCTTGTTATTGTCGGTGTCTTTATTTACGCCGCTATTTTGATTCCCCTGATTGGAATCACCGTTGCTGCCGTTATCCCCTTTATTAGCGCCGTCTTTATCTCCATCATTCTTATTCACACCATCTCCGTTATCCTCATCACCGTCTTTGTCTGTATCTTCTTCCGTCTCTTTGTTGTCCGGCTGTAAATCTTCCGGCACGCTTGCCTGTGACATTTCTTCGTCGGACATGACAACTACATAGTCAGACGCATGGTTAAACCCAAGAGCTACATTTCCTTCCTGGTCAACTTTTGCAGTATTCATGAATTGCATTTTGCCGTTGTTAAAATAGAACAGGTTTCCGTAACGTCCGGCGTGTTGGCTCCCTACGTTGATTGAAAGTGATGCCTCAAATCCAAACTTGCCGCTGTGTTCCAATGTAAGCTGCTGAATCGGATTGGTTCCTGCCAATTTCTGGACAATCTGTTGTGGAATTGCATTTTTGTCTGCCGCCACTCCCAGGTTAATACTCTTAAAGTCATCCTCAATCGTACTGCCCTTGATTGTCCAGGTGTATTGGAAGCCGCCTTCAACTCCCATACCCATTTTCAATTCTATGGCAATGTCCTTGCCTTTAACTGCTTCCAGAATCTCCCATGGTAAGATCTTGGCATTGTTCATCTCAATGGGAATTACTGGCGTATCCCCATTGCCGTCAGGGTTGTCTTCTTTTACAACCTTATTAATCTGGTCTATAACCTCTGCAATCTCCTCTTTGGAAATCTCTGTCTGTTCGGGATTCTGTGGAGCTTCTGTTTTCTTCCCATATCCATAAAAATCTACATTATCTACCACATCAAATGAATCTGCACTTACCGCTCTGGAACTCCATGTTACAGACTCATATCCCTCAAAAGATGTGGGCACAGTCACGGTGTCCCCTTTTTCCACTACCTGACAATAGATGAATTCAAGATCTTCTTTCACATCATAACCATAAACGTCTTCTTCGTTCATATTTTCTTTTTCACATGCAGAGTCCAGAATATAGCGGACAATACAGTTTTCATAAATTGCCTTCATCTTAATACTGTCTCTATTCCCTACAATAGATTCATCTTCTCCATAAAACGGAAAATCCCATTCCGTAAACCTCAGTCCCTGATACATCGCCGGCTTTTCCCACTGATTTAAAATCTCTTTGACCTCACCTCTTGTCGTTCCCTCGTCTACCAAAAGCGCGATGTCTGACGACGGACGTTGTCCTTTTTCATCATAATAACTTCTACTGACCGTTACTACCTTTTTCCCCTGATATTTCGCAATCAAGCGAAAGTTTCCTTTCGTCTCAGGTATATCGCCGTCCCATCCGTCAAATGGATATTCTTTAGAAAGATCCTCTGGACGGTATTGTTTCGCCTGCTCAAGCACCTCTTTATACACCATACCCTCATTAATGACTATAGGGCGGTATACATTACACCATTTCCCCGCGTCATTAAAGTATGAATAACGTACCCGCAAGTAATCTTCATCATAATTTGCCAAGAAATGAATCAGATTGTACCCTGTTTCTACTTTTTCATCGTCACTAATTTGCTCATAGATGTCCCAATCTTTTATATGCAGTCCTGGATAAGTTTCGATTGATTCATAATATTTTACGGCCTCTGCTTTTACCTCTCCGAAAGTAGTGCCTATTGGAAAATTCTCATATCGAAATGAAGTATCCCACAGATTCTCTCCGTTTTTAGACACATGGCAAAATACATATGCAACTCTCGCTTGGTCATATACCCCATTAATTACCCAATTTTCCCCATTAGGAACCATTGTATCTCCTGTAATTTCCTTGCTGGAAGAACCATCAACCCATCCTGTTATATTAAAATCAGAGAATTTCCTCTCTGGAAATGTAATTCCAAGATCCTTCACTGTTGTACGCAGGCTAACATCTTTCTTATATACCGTCTGAATCCGGCTCCATTCTCCCTGCTCGTCCCATCCAAAAAATTCGATATATACGTCACGTACCGCCTCTGTATATTCTTCTCCATTCTTGACTTTTAGATAATAAGGATATCTGCCGCCCTTCGTAAACTCGTTGTCATCTGCACAGTTTCGCGCACCATCCCAGATATTAATCTTGTCTACGAACCATTCTCCAGACCTCATATCATCCGTAATAGTAAAAGTACCTTCAAAAACATCTTCTGCAACATTATATCTTAACGCAACCTCTCTGGAACCATCTTGTGCCAGATTTTTTAAATACAAATTCGCAAATCCCAAAAGCGAACTATTATCCGTAGCCCCGACTGTGATTCTGACGCTTTGGCCAACTTGAACGAACTCTCCGTTCTTTTCCACGTTCACAGAAGTAATCTTCGGACTCTCTGTGTCGTTCTCAACCGACCTTTTCAGCATGTAAAAATAGCTTTCCGGCTCATCCATCATTAATTCTTGATGAAATCCATCTCTTACCACATATATTTCTTTCAAGAACCACATTCCATCTTTTTCGGCTTTCCCTATCAGCGCGGTTCCATTATATGTACCATCACCCTCTCGTTTCATGGAGATTACTTTTTCTCCCTCGCCGCTCTCGTGAATAAAAGTGGCAAATGCTTTGCTGTCCTTGTAAGTATATTGGGTTGACAATGAGAATATCAAAATATTCTGCTGTCCTACAATCTGATTCTGATAGTTGAAATCAAATGTTTCTACAAGTGGTTTTCTGGTTAAATCCATCGGATCATCCGGCAGCGACGGATCAGTCGGTTTATACGAAATATCGGGGATCGTAATCGACATGTCATCGTCAATACCACCACCAAAACCTGGAACTTCTTCCCGCCCATCATATTGAGCCTGTATCAAAGCAGATTGCCCGTTCTCTATTACACTGTCATCGTCTTTATCAATATATATTTTCCACTTTTCCTGCACAGGTGTATTGATCTCCGGCTTTTCTATTTCATTCAGCAGATTTTTGACCTCTCCGACCGTGGTTCCTTCTTCCACCAAAACAGCTCTTTCTTCAACAATTTCTTCCATCTGTTGTCCTTGATACTCTATTCTGACTGGAACAACTACTTTGCCGCTATATTTCGGAATAAAAGAAATATCTCCCAAACGATCAATTATTACATCCCGTGAATCTTCCCGCGAACATTCCCATTCTTCAATCGGATAATCTTTCGAGATATCCGTTGGCAGATATTTCTCCGCCTCTTTCATTGCATCCTGGTATGTAACGCCCTTCTCCATAATTTCATCATAAACAAAACTACACCATTCATTCTGTTCATTGAAATACAAATACCTAATAGTTACTATATTCTGATCATAAACAGCAGTTACCTCCTGGGAAACATCCATTTTTCCATTTAGCAGATTCCCGTCAGCTTCACCGTCATTCTTTACCTTCCAGCCCTGAAACGTCAACCCCGACGGACATACCTTCGGCGGTTCCAGACTCAATGCTTTCTTCCTCATATCCTGATAGGTACTGCTTGACGGCAAATTCTCCTTTACACAGTCAGATTCCATTGACCTTCCGTCTTCTGCCAAAAAGGAACGGCGATACTCTACGCTTGTTTTATCATATCGTGCATAAATATCCATCTTCCGGTCTATAACCTGTGTATCCTCTGTAATCTCGTTCCCGTCTTTATCCATCCAGCCAATCTGCTTAAAATCCAAATACACTGGCTCTGCTTCTGGAAACTCAACCCCTGCTTCCTTCAGAGTTGTACGGCGCTTTACCTTATCCTTTGTTACTTCTTCTATTTGATTCCACTTACCATTTTCATCCAAAACATGAAACTTAACATTAAGGCCATAGAATAATCCTTTTATGTAATCGGCAGTCCCCAATTCCACATAGTAAGGATAACTGTTACCCTTGGTAAATGCAGTATCATCCGCATGATTTCCCGCGCTGTCTAAAATATTAATCCTGTCTACATACCACTCGCACGCATACTCATCTCCTGTAATATTCCAAACTCCCTTATACTCGCCTTTTGCCGTATCATATAATGGAATGGAGACCTCCCCACCGCCAAGGATAGCTCGGAATCCTACATCTGCCGACGTCACATTCTCATGATTGGCTACCTTTACCGTGATTTCAACACTCTGCCCTTTTTTGACGAATTCTCCGTCATAAGCAAGCGTTACAGTTTCTATTCTCGGCGCCTTTACTACATTACCGCCTGTGTTGTCTGGCTGTTCTGCCGTGTCGTCTGGCTGTTCTGTCATGTCGCCTGGCTGTTCAGACTTATCCGGTTGATCAGGCGCCGCATCTTCTGTCTCTATCTCACTCCGATCTCCCTCATTCCCCTCTACACTCTCGGAAACATCCTCATTAGTATCAGGCACAACACCCTCGTTATTGTCTGTTTTGTTTTCTAAATCTCCTGTCACATCCGAAACATCTTCCCCCTCCGTTTCCACCATCTCTTTGCCTGTATTCCCCACGTCCTCTGCATAAGTGGAAACCGGCCCAATCATTACGGCTGTCATTGACGCCAGTAAAGCCGCAGCTACCGCCTTTCTTAGTAATCTGCCATATTTTATCATTTCTTCCTCCTCACCCATAATACATTTGCCGTATTATACTTATGATCCCTCTATACCTATCAAGCAGGCATACCTTATAATTCCACTTCACCTCTCAATCTGTCCATATTTACTCATATTCAGAATACCCCCCCCGACAGTTTTTGTCAACTGATTCTGACATTTTTTCCAGAAATATTTTCCAAAGGGATGCTCCGAAAGCTTCCGTAACAGTGAAGTCTTCCGGCTTCACTATTACAAGATTCCTGTCAGACACCAACCAGATTACTTTACAAATATGAACAAATGCGATAAAATTAATAATAGAAAAATTTTCTGTGAAAGGTGGTACGGAATATGGAAGAAAAAAGACGTGACAGACGAATTAGCTTAACAGCAAGGTTAGCGATTAAGAATATGAGCGACAGTTCAGCCAAACCAGAAAATGTAGAGATTGACGTGCTGAACGTTTCCAAAACTGGCGTGGGATTTATCTGTGATACCCCGCTGTTAATCGGCGAGATGTATGAAGCTGATCTTAAAATCTGGACAGATGAGATTATCCATGCATTTTTGAAGGTGGTGAGAATTGAACAGACCGAAGATGAACGTTATATGTGCGGAACCATCTTCATCGGACTGCCGGAGATGAACGCCAAGAGAATTGAGATTTACGATATGCTGAATCGGATAGATGAGGGTGCTAATCAATAAGCGACAAAATGGGGCGTGTTCATCACACGCCCCTGCGCACGAAACGAAGGGCTGGATACCGGTATCCATTCTGCTCTACAAGCTCTGGTTCATCCTCTAATATGGCATATCTGCTGTTTTTTCTGGTGCTGTAATCGTATGCCAGAATCAACTTCTCGAATTCTTCCTTATCTTTTATCACCATCTTAGACGCATCCATAATTTCACCCTCCATATGCATCTCAATGAATTCCTCAATCTCCTCTTTGCTGTAGCGCATTTGGATTCGATTCAGCCTCAGTACCTCCTCCTTATTCAGCTCCTTTGTCTCTGCATCTGCCGCCATTTGACTGATAAAATCCTTTCGGCTCCTGCGGCGTTTGTACAGAGACTTCTCTGATAGCATTTCTACAAGGGAAAGATTCATCTTCTCTCCTGTCTTTTGGATTAGCTCATCCTCCCCCCCGCCCGCTGCTATCCGGTTCAAGAGCTGAACTACCAGCCCCTTGGTGTCTGACTCGCCGCTTAGAAGGTAGTTAAGCCGCGTTACGGTTGCCCGTACATATTTTGTATGTTCCTTATCCATATTGGAAATCCGATGCTCAATATCGTCGAAGCCTCTGTCAATCAAATCCAGAAGCTCAAGTACATCATCCCTTGTATCCCCCATTGCGCGGGCGCATCTGCGGACGTTTTCAATCCACTCCTCGTTCTCGCGCATTTCCCGAATACATTTCTTAATATCCATCTTGTAAATATAAAAATTATCGGAGGTTTTCAAAATATGGTACTTCTTGCGTACAATCTCCTCCACATATCCGTCCAGGTGTTCCCGAAGAAGGTCGCCGTAAGACTCCTGCTCCAAAAGCCGCGCGAAAAACTTGTCCATGTTGTGGAGCATATCCTGCAGCGCCTTATTGAGTCGTCGCGTATTGACCAGAGCCGTTCTTAACATGCTCAAACTGGCTCTTGGGTCATTCCGAAAAGAAAAAAGCGTAGCGTATACATTCTGAATATAAATATCCGTCTCCTCCATCTCGTCAGAATTCAACCTCTCGAACGCATCAATAAAGACTGCCGAATAGTCCGGAATCACAATATTCGTCACTAATGAGTGATAATCCTCAATTCGTTTCAGCCAGCCGGTTTTCAGAAGCCAGCTTAGGATTCTGGACGACGGGGTCTCCATCATATCCGATTCTGTCTCGCTTTCTTCTGCCTTAAGCTCGAAACGTTTCCTTGCATTCATATCGCTTAACACCTGGATACACACTTCTTTGGTAAGAAAATAATTGCTGTACTGATATTCATCATTGATACACAAAAGCGCTTCTATATAAATCTCCCGGTTCACGCTTCGGAATAAACTCCAAAACGTGTCCGGGATTTCAACTTGTAACTGCATATAAACTTCCTTTTTATTTTTTACTCTTATCAGAGCTTTTCTTAAAGACATCCTTCCAGAAGCTAAACCCCTTTGAAGCGGCTGCTTCCTTCCATCCTACAGCCACAGGTGCAGCTTCGGGAACTACAAACTGGATTCCCTTATCCGTCTTCGTTACCTCTGGATAGACGATGGCTCCCGCTTTTTCTTCACCGATATCTTTGGGGTAGATATAGGCAACCACAGCGTCATAGGCATTCTGCGTAATTCCCTTCGGATATGGAATGGTTACCGTCATTCCTTCGGATGGGTCTAAGTCTGCCCTTACCCGTTTCCACACTGACTCACCTTTTTCCTTACGCATCAGTGAGACATCATAAACATTCACATAGGTCTGACTGATTCCCTTCTTCATTACCGCCTGAATCAGTCCCTTTTGTATCTCGCTGGGGAAATCATAATCCGGCTCATGTCTAAGTCCAGCCGGCACGTAAGAGATACCGCTCTCAATATCCAACCGGTATGCCATACCGCCTCCAAATTCAAGCTCAGGAGGTGCAACCGTAATCTTTACATCGTTTATCACAGCAGGAAGAATCGGAAGTTCTTCTGGCAACGCATAATTTCCTGACGTCTCATGGTCTCCAAGAGAATACCTGTCATTCTCATCCACCCATGCAAGGGTGATCTCCTGTTCATCTCCTGCCAAGCCGTTATGGGTTCCGGTTATCTTATCTGCCGGAAAACTTGTGGTTAATTTCTCATTCTTGGCATCAGCCGGAAGGATGCCCTCTACACTCAGCTCCCCGTAGACATAGACATTCTCATCTCTTGTATTTCCGGCAATCTCAAGATCTCCGATATTCCATTCCAACTGTATTGGCGCAATGGTCCATTCCTTCGTCACAGACGTATTCCCCACAAGCACATAGTTACCCGCATAATCTTCCTCCAGGAAAAAGTCAACCGTTGCAGTATATGTGCCTGCGTTTGTCCCGCTATTCACCCCGCCTATGGTTACCTTCAGACCGTCTGGCATATCCGCACGGAAATCAAAGGACTGGACCGTCCCGTCATAGACAAATGAAGTCTTGCTTCTTTCCTCCCAGTTGATCTTAGAGACATCAATCTCCTTGGGAGACACCTGAATACCCACAGTACAGGTAACTTCTTTTCCATTTTCCTTATAATACAATGTAACCGAAGCCTGCCCTACATTCAGATTCCCATCTTTTATCTTGACCTTGTCATTCGCCAGAGTCTTGGTGGCTCCAGAGCTGTATGTAACCGAAGCCTCCATTCCCTTCTTGCTGAAACGCTCTCCATAGATATATTGTGTCTTTTCAGGAGGGGTGACAAGTATAAGACCTGTCAGTTCTCCGGCGTCAAGGACCTCGAAGGTCTTGCTTGCCTGATTTGACTCGTCGTCGGGAGAGGTAAATGTAACCGTATATATCCCTTTTTCAATAACTTTGGACGGCTTAATCTCCAGCTCCCAATCGCCGCCCTCTGCTCTGGTAAATATCTGACCGCGTACCCAGACGGTGGCGCCGCTCTCCTGGATACTGTCCTGAACATATTTCTTCACATACTCCGTGTGATCCTCGCCTGTGCCGTATAGCATTCTGTCAGGTACAGCAAACATGTCTGCCGTGATTCCGCTAAGTATATAGAACTCACCTGTACCGCCGAGTACTCCGTTTCCAAGGAGACTGTTTTCGTCGCCAATCTTAAGTATTCCATTGTTTATCAGATTGCCTTCAAGGGTCAAAGGGTATTTCCTGGGAATCGTCAGCGTCCCTCTGCCGGATATAGTCAGTGTCTTTCCAAAGGGAACCATGAGTCCCTCTTTATTTAATGTATAACTGCCATACACCTGTCCGTCACTTCCGTCAAATATGATGCCTGACACAAACTCTCGCTTTCCCGCGCTCACACTCCCTGCGTCAATCCAGGCCGTCCCGTCGTCGTCAGAAACCAGAGTACCGCTCTGTGCCGCTGTACCTGTGTTGCCCTTGCCGATGGAGGAGGTATTGATTACGCCGCTGTTAATCTCAATGGTTCCGCAGTTGGCGTTCTGTGTATCATTTCCCTTATTGTCCCTGAAGGTGCCTCCGATTCCTGCACTGGCAGAGCCAGCCCCGACCCATGCATCCAAGGTCCCGCCGTTCTTTGCCTCAATCGTCAAAGACGCTTCCTCTGGCACAGCGATTCCTGCGTATCCGTCAGACTGTACCACATTCGTCCCCTTCAATGTAAGACTTACCTTTGCCTTTGGCGCTATGTAGATCGGATTGTAGCCTCTGTCTGCGGCAGCATGGATTCTCACTCCATCCAATATGATTTCGTGACGTTTGCCGCTCACAACGGTTACCACATTCCCTGTCTCTTTGCCATTGGAAGTAATCACATAGCTTCCGTCCTCAGGACCGTCTTTCATCTCTCCGCCGTTCTGACGGTAGCCGTCTACGCTGATTTCAATGTCTCCCTTCGTCAAATCCAGATTCACATTGTCAGCGGCATTTACCGTCGTTCCTCCCCACAGGAAGAATAGGGAAGCAATGATTCCAATCAAATTCCGTTTCGTATGCATTTGCTTCTTATTCATATAATTACCTCTTAACCTTCTTCTTGTCAAGCTTGTATATCTGAACTACCACAAATATGATCGCAATCGATAACATTCCCAGGACTGCATATACAGCGAACCGGGCATTGTCTCCTGTAAGTATTCCGGCGGCAGATATAACGCTGCGGCTCCTCTTGTGGTCTCAGCATGCACATCATGTAGGGTAATATTCTGTTTACCGCCAAAGACCGAAATCATATTTTCCGTTTCTTCGCCGCCGCTTGTAATAATGTATTTCGGCGGGTTGGCATAAGAAGACACCCCCGAACCACCTTGGGAATACCCATTTTCATCAATCGAAATGTCTCCCTTGCGTAAATCCAGCTCAACCACACTGTCCTCGGCATACACTGTTCGAGCGTTTATGACAAACAGAAGCACTAGCAGTATAATTACTGCTCCCGCCCAACTTTTCCAATATTTTTCTTTACAATCATATATCCGATTTAATCTCCCTAATCCGTACATTCCCCGCTCCAACCTTATCAACAACTGATTTAACGAATTAAGTATAACATAACCCCATATCATTTTCCAGAATAACATCAAAACTACAGTTGAAAATTTCTCCCATTCTATCTCCCGTATTCCTTGAATTTTATGTCGAAAATTGTTATGATAGAAAAGTAGATGATTGTTCACATAAGTGTTTACAGAAATCAGGGAGCCTTTTTCTGTAGATACTCACACAAAAGGAGGGAGTAATTGTGTCAAATGAATTGAATATCGTCAACAATGAATCTTTAGAAAACATCACGGAAACAAGTCCAGGGGAGGACAAAGGGGTTAAGGATGAGAATAAGATTGTTCCTATTTTAAATAAGACGAATTCTGCCGATTCTGAGAATACGGTGCCATCGGCTGAGACGGCTGCCAGCCAGACCACAGAACAACCTACTGTTCAGACAACTAGTCAGCCTGTCGTATCTTCATCTGTAGATTCTCCTGTTCAGCCCAAAGCTGCTGATACATCCAATATCAGGAATGATGCTGCCGCCGACTATAAAGCTTCGGCATCTGACGAGGATTTTGAACACAGCGGAAAAAACAAAAAACGACGTTCATTTAGGTTTGAGCCGGATGATTTTGATTTCGACGAAGATGAACGTCCAAAGAAGCGTTTCTTCCATCTTCGTTCTGCCAATGACGAGGAATCCAGAGATAAGATGATTCTGTCCCGAATCAAGGATGAAGATCTCATGGAATATCTTGCCTTAGAACAGAGAAGGCTGGAATTTTTACAGCAGGCTAAGGAGGCTAAAGAAAAGCGTCTCCTGATCGCATTTCAGCTATTAATCTCTTTGGCTGCTATTGTCGGGATTACCTATCTGCTTCAGGATAATCCCACGATTCTTATAAGTATCCTATACATTGTGGGAATCGTCGCAGCTCTTAACGTGTGGAAGAATCCTCATGATAAGGGACGGGGAAAGAGATACTGGTAAGATACCAGAATATGCCAAGAGCAGCAGCTATGGGTGGGAAACCTCCATACCTGCTGCTCTTTTATGATTTTACATCATCATTCCCGCAAGAATTACGCTTGCAATAAGCCCTGCCAGGGTGGAGAGCAGCGCGCCTGTCAGCGTGTAACGTGTCTTTGTTACTTTTGCAGTCATGAAATATACACTCATTGTATAGAATATGGTTTCCGTACAAGACATACTAATCGACCCAATCAGTCCTATATAGGAATCCGTCCCGAATTCTTTAAACAAATCCAATAGCAGTCCGGTTGCCGCTGAGGATGAGAACATCTTGACTACTGTTAGCGGAACCAGTTCTCCCGGAAATCCCAGTGAGCCTGTAAAATTTCCGATTATTTCTGATATAAAATCCAAAAATCCTGATGCTCTCAGAATTCCAACTGCCACCATTAACCCTACCAGAGTCGGCATAATCTTAATAACAGTAAAAAAACCGCTTTTCGCACCTTTGATAAAGGTATCATATACATTTACCTCCATCAAGATACCATAGCTTATGATTCCGAAAATTACCAAAGGTACGATAAAATCAGTCATAAACAGTAATAATTTCACACGATGTCCCCATTTTCATATATAGCTTATTCTTATTGTATGTGCCAGACTCTCGTTTTATCTCTTAAACTTTGGAAAAAGTTGGGCCTAATCCAAAAAGGCCAGGCGTGCATACGCCTGACCCTTATATAAATTAGTATGATTTACCCCAGTACGCCATATGCTTAGCCGGTTTGCCGCACCAAATACATTTGTCTGAAATCATATCCTCATCCTCAATCAGACATCTGGTGGCCGCGCCGCCTGTCACATACTTCACTTCGCCTTCACACTCCGGATCTCCGCACCAGCAGGCTTTTACGAATCCACGGTTCTTCTTGAACTTCTCTGCCATCTCATCCATCGTAACCGCTGTATCAACGTGGCTCTGAAGGAAATCATTTGCCCTGTTATACATATCCTGCTGTATTGTCTCTAAGATATCGCGAAGCTTAACTGCAATCTCATCCATGGAAACCACAATCTTCTCACGGGTATCGCGGCGTACCACGATTACCTGGTTCTTCTCAAGATCCTTTGGCCCAATCTCAATACGGGTCGGAATACCTAACATCTCCTGCTCAGAGAACTTCCATCCCGGACTCTTCTCAGAATCATCAATCTTCACTCTGTAGCCGGCTTTCTTAAGCTCATCCAGAAGTGCATAAGCCTTGTCAAGAACGCCTTCCTTGTGCTGAGCAATCGGAATTACCCGACACTCGACAGGCGCTACGTGAGGAGGCAGCACCAGTCCATCGTCATCACCGTGAACCATAATCAAGGCTCCGATACTTCTGGTGGACCATCCCCAGGAGGTCTCATAGACACTTTGAAGCTCATTGTTCTTATCTACATATTTAATATCGAAGGCATCCGGAAAACCGCTTCCGAAGAAATGGCTGGTTGCAGACTGCAAAGCCTTTCCATCGTGCATCAAAGCCTCAATGGTGTAGGTATCCTGTGCGCCGGCAAACTTCTCATGCTCTGCCTTTCTTCCGGATACAAACGGGATCGCCAGTGTCTCTTTGTAGCAATCCTCATATACATGAAGCATCTGGATGGTACGTTCTTCTGCTTCTTCGTAGGTTGCATGGATGGTATGACCCTCCTGCCACAAGAATTCTCTGGAACGCAAGAACGGTCTGGTAGTCTTCTCCCAGCGAAGTACAGAATTCCACTGATTCCATACCTTCGGAAGATCTCTGTAGGACTTTACTGTCCTCGCCCACAAGTCACAGAACAAGGTCTCTGACGTAGGACGGATACACAGTCTCTCCTGGAGTCTCTCCATACCGCCGTGAGTTACCCATGCCACCTCCGGTGCGAAACCGTCTACATGGTCTGCCTCTTTCTCAAGCAGCGCCTCCGGAATCAACAGCGGAAGGGATACGTTCTCCACTCCCGTCTCTTTAAATCTCTTATCAAGGTCTGCCTGAATTAACTCCCAGATTGCATATCCGTTGGGAAGGTAGTTCAGACATCCCTTAACGCTTGAATAGTCACACAACTGCGCCTCTCGTACCACATCCGTATACCATTGAGCGAAATTCTCATCACGTGATGTGATATTTTTTACCAGTTTTTCCTTTGCCATGTTTATCTTCTCCTTTTCTTTTCCGGCAATGCCATTGCCCCACCATATTCTTAGCACTCCCAGTTTCATTGGCTTATACCCAGGGGTACGCTTGAGAGTACGTTCGCCTGTCGGAAGCATCCCTGGTCACGGTAATCATAACAATAAAAAAACACCGGACCCTCGACTCCCTCATCACAAATAAAAGGGACCGAAAAGCTCGGCGGTACCACCCTATTTAACTGCGACCATTTCGCAGTTCTCTCTTTATCGCCATTAACGCTGACGTCACGCTGCATTTTCACACAGAGACTCCAAGGTAGGTTCATTACATGTTAATCCAAGAATCTTCCAGCCATGGATTCTCTCTCTGTGGAACTACGTCTGCAATTACTATTCCTTTTCACAGTCCAAGCCCGCCTCTGCAACCAACATTGCCAGCGGGTTTTTTAAGTTTGAATGTAATTCTAATAGATGGAGGAGGATTTGTCAAGGGGGAAAATTACAACCCTGTTTGACTTATTTTTACCGCGTTACTGTACTGGCCTGTAGCCGTGCAGCGTAGTACACGGCTCAGGAGTAAACAGTAACTTTACCGCACCAATATATATACAAAAAACGCCGCATAGGCCAACAGAAAAATGACCCCTTCATTCCTTCGTATCTCTCGTTTACTCAACGCCGCTAAATACACCAAAAGGCTTGCCCCAATCAGAATCACCGTATCGTAAACAGCCGTAATATCCATCACTATCGGCTTAATGGATGCAGAAGCCCCCAGAATCAAAAGTATATTGAAGATGTTAGAGCCTACCACATTTCCTACCGCCAAATCATTCTCCCCCTTGCCAGCCGCCACAACAGACGTAACCAACTCTGGCAGCGAGGTTCCAAGGGCCACAATGGTAAGCCCAATAAATGTCTGGCTAAGCCCAAATCTCACCGCAATCGTGCTGGCGCTGTCCACAACCAGATTCCCGCCAAGAATAATTCCAGCAAGACCGCAGCCAATATACATACCGCTCTTTAATGGACTAAGAGCCTTGTATTCATCCGCATCATCTGCCTCCTGCCTGTCCCTTGCCGTCAGCGCTTCTTTTACCGTCGCATAGAGAAAGATTAAGAACAGTACAAGAAACAACATTCCTCCCCATCTTCCCAAAACAAACTGTCCGCCGCCGCTTAAAACCTTTGTAATAGAAAAGTCAGAATCGAGCAGAAGCAGGATGACTGTAACGAATATGGAGAAAGGAAATTCTTTCTTTAGCAACGACCATTTTGCCTGAACAGGATTCACCAGCGCACAGCAGCCCAAAACTACCAACAAATTAAAAATGTTAGAGCCAAGTACATTGCTCACCGCAAGGTCGTTGTCCCCCCGCATTGCCGCTGTGACGCTGACGGAAAATTCCGGCATACTGGTGCCGAACGCCACCACAGTCAGCCCTATCACGATTGTGGGCACTTTCAAAAGACGCGCTACGCTGGAGCTTCCGTCCACAAAATAATCCGCCCCCTTTATCAGCAACACAAATCCTATAATTAACAGTATATAATCCATCATACCTCATCCCCAATTTTTATTTGCATATTTTCATACACTATGTTTAAATGATAAGAGTAGATTCAATGAAAGTCAAGGAGAATTCTTAATATGATAACCAATACTTTAGAAATATTATATGAGGACAACCATATCCTGGTATGCGTCAAGCCCCACGGAATTGCCACCCAGAGTCGAACCCTCGGCAAACCGGACATGGTCAGTCTTCTAAAAAATCATATCCACAAGACCTCCCATGCCAAGGGTGAGCCTTATCTCGCAGTCATCCACCGTTTAGACCAGCCCGTAACCGGAATCCTGGTCTTTGCAAAAACCCCTTTTGCCGCCAGAGAATTAAACCGCCAGCTCACAAGTCAGGGCTTCGGTAAATACTACCGCGCCCTCGTGGATGGCCGTCCACCAAAGCCAGAAGGTATCCTGGAGCATTATCTTGTCAAAGATCCCCGCTCCAACCTGTCTTGCGTCTGTCGTCCCCAAGTTCGCAATTCCAAGCTTGCAAGGCTGCGTTACTATACTGTTCCAGATAATCACAGATACTTCTCCGGTGAATATATAAACCTGTCAAATGTCACTGAGCTGGAAATAAAACTGGACACAGGACGACACCATCAGATCCGCGTCCAGTTAGCCCACATCGGCTGCCCCATTATCGGAGACACCAAATATAACCCTGACTGTACAGCATCTCCACTGTGGAGGAATATTTGCCTTTGCGCCTGCCGTTTAGACTTCTACCACCCCAGGACTCACAAACTCCTCCGTTTTGACTTGTGCGACCAGACCAGCTCTGCTTACCGTCCTATTCATAGAGACTAAGAAAAAGAGGGCATCTTACTCGCCCTCTTCCTCCAATGCTTCTTCGTACTTCTCAAGGATAATACTCTGTATGCGCTCTCTTGTTCCTGAGTTAATCGGATGTGCAATATCTCGATACTCTCCGTCCACTGCTTTCTTGCTCGGCATAGCGATAAAGAGTCCCTTCTCACCCTCGATGACTTTAATATCATGTACTACAAACTCCTCGTCCATTGTAATGGATACAACTGCTTTGAGTTTGCCTTCCTTTGCCACCTTTCTCACGCGTACATCTGTAATCTGCATCTCCTTACTTGCCCCTTTCTTCCTAAAGGAACCGGTCCAAAAAAAGACCTTGACCGGTTCTTGCACTATAGTGCATACCTCTCGTTCTTCTCTACAACTACCTTCACACCGTTCGTTCCAACATGGCGCGTATTCGCCCTAATCGTATCCCTGCTTTCTACAATGCAATTCTCGATATACGTATTGTCTCCAAGATATACATCATTCAAAATAACCGAATTCTTAATTACGCAGTTATTTCCAACGAATGTCTTCTTGAAAAGAACTGAATTCTCCACGGTACCGTTAATAATGCTGCCACTCCCCACAAGACTGTTCTTAACGATAGCTCCAGGATTATACTTCGCAGGCGGCAGGTCGCTTACCTTAGAATATACCTCCGGATACTCTCGGAAGAAGTACTTCCGCACCTCCGGTTTCAGGAAATCCATATTCGTCCGGTAATAAGCCTCCACCGTTGAAATGTTGTTCCAGTAGTCTTTTATCTCATAAGCGTACATCCTCTTCAGATTCTTATATCTGATCAGAATATCCGTTACGAAATCATGTCTTTCTTCCTCAGCGCAATGCTCAATCAAGTCAATCAGAAGCCTTCTTCTGATTACGTAAATGCCCGCTGATATCATATTTGAAGTGGCCAGCATGGGCTTTTCTTCAAATTCCTCAATGCGCATGTCCTCATTCATCTTCAAAGTTCCAAAACGGCTGGCATCCTCATCCACATCAAGCCTTTTACAGACAACCGTAACATCCGACTTCTTCCGGATGTGATATTCCAGCGCCTTATTATAATCCATCTTATACACGGCATCTCCTGAGGAAATAATCACATACGGCTCATGGCATTTTCTCAGGAACTCAAGATTCTGATAAATCGCGTCTGCCGTTCCTCTGTACCAATATCCGTTGTCTGCCGTTATCGTCGGGGTAAATACATAGAGTCCCCCCTGCTTTCTTCCAAAATCCCACCACTTGGAGGAATTCAAATGTTCATTCAGTGAACGTGCATTATACTGGGTCAGTACCGCGACCTTCTGAATATGAGAATTGGACATATTGCTCAGCGCAAAGTCAATCGCCCTGTAGCTCCCTGCAACCGGCATTGCTGCAATCGCCCGTCTGTGAGTCAGTTCACGCATCTTATGACTGTTACCGCCTGCTAAAATAATACCTACCGCTCTCATACTTGTTCACCTGCCTTTATCAATGTCTCTCCGCTTTCCAGTACGCCGTTCGGATAATCCTCTGCGGATGTCACACCGCTGATGGCAGTATTCTTCCCAACCTGTACTCCATCCGGTATCACAGAATTCTCTCCGACTGTAACCAGACCGAAGGAATAGATTGCCGGCTTCAGCTTATTCGGCACATCACTGCCGATTCCAAAGGTCACCCGCTCCCCAAGCTTACAATTCTCCGCAATGATGGCTTTATCGAGGACGCATCCCCTGCCGATGCGGACGTCCTGCATAATAATGGAATCCCGAACCACCGAGCCTTCCTCAATGGTCACTCCTGAACCAATCACACAGTTATGCACTTCTCCGCAAATCTCTGAACCGTTACCAATAATACTCCTGTCAACGACTGCCTGTCCGGAAATATACTGAGGCGGAAGGGCGCCGCTGTTGGTAAATATCTTCCAATATTCTTCATACAGGTTAAACTCTGGAATAATATCAATCAACTCCATATTCGCCTCCCAGTAAGAGCCGAGAGTTCCCACATCTTTCCAGTATCCGTTATACTCGTATGCAAACAGCCTCTGCCCCCGTTCATGGCAGTATGGAATAATATGCTTCCCAAAATCACATCCCTGGACGTTCTTCAGTGCGATCAAAGCCTCTTTTAGAACCTTCCAGCTAAAAATATAGATCCCCATAGAGGCAAGATTGCTCTTGGGCTTGGGCGGCTTCTCCTGAAACTCCGCAATCTTACCCTCATCGTCCGTCACTACAATACCGAATCTGCTGGCTTCCTCCTTTGGCACAGGCATGGCGGCAATGGTCACGTCTGCTTGGTTCTCTTTATGGTAATCCAGCATCACCTCGTAATCCATCTTGTAAATATGGTCTCCTGACAGTATCAGCACATAGTCCGGATTAAATGTTTCCATATAATCAAGATTCTGGTATATGGCATTGGCTGTGCCTGTATACCACTCGCTGCTGCTGCTTTTCTCATAAGGGGGAAGTATCGTAACTCCTCCGAAATTACGGTCCAAATCCCAGGGGATTCCAATCCCAATATGTGTATTCAATCGTAATGGCTGATATTGCGTCAGCACCCCGACAGTATCAATTCCTGAGTTAATGCAGTTGCTGAGCGGGAAGTCTATGATTCTGTATTTGCCTCCAAATGCAACGGCTGGCTTGGCCACTTTTGCTGTAAGAACCCCCAGTCTGCTTCCTTGGCCTCCAGCCAACAGCATCGCTATCATCTCTTTTTTCCTCATGTCATCACCCCTTCTCAGTAGTTTAATTATTATTATACCACAGTTTTCTTACATAGTGAACAATATTTAAAAAAGTGGAATATTTGTAAATATTTTATTAAAATAATACAAAAAATTTCGACTTGGTTTTTTTTCCATATATGTATATAATAATATGAACAGAATATAATTTTTATGACAAGCAATAACCTGTTTTTCATTAAAAAAGGAAGGTATCTTATGTATAAAATTAATTTCAAACAACCTGTACACGTACATTTTATTGGTATCGGCGGTATCAGTATGAGCGGACTTGCCGAGATTCTGCTCAAAGAAGATTTCCGAATCTCTGGTTCTGACAATAAAGAATCTGCGCTAACCGACCATCTCAGGAAACTGGGTGCGACCGTCTTCTGTGGACAGAAAGCTTCTAATATTATTTCCGGAATTGACGTTGTTGTATACACGGCTGCCATACATGATGACAATGAGGAATTTCAGGAGGCCGTAAAACAAGGGCTTCCCATGTTAAGCCGTGCCGAGCTTCTGGGACAGTTAATGACCAATTACAAGACCTCCGTGGCGGTTGCCGGCACACACGGTAAGACTACCACCACCTCCATGCTCTCCCATATCCTGCTTGCAGGTGAAAAAGACCCTACCATCTCTGTTGGCGGTATCTTAAAAGCCATCGGCGGTAATATCCGCGTCGGCGGGTCTGACGTGTTTGTCACGGAAGCCTGTGAATACACCAATAGTTTCCTACATTTTTTCCCGAAGATTGGGATTATTCTAAATATTGATGCAGATCATCTTGATTTCTTCAAAGACATCGATGATATCCGCTGCTCCTTCCACAAATTTGCCGAATTACTTCCCGAAGACGGGACGCTGATTATCAACGGAGAGATTCCGAACCTTTCCGGAATTACGGAGGGCCTTAAGTGCCGAATCATTACCTATGGAAACGACCCTTCCTTTGATTACAGCGCCGCCCAGATTTCCCATGACGAGCTTGGCGAGGCTTCTTTTAACTTGGTAAGGCATGGGGAGGTAATCGACAGGATTGCCCTGTCCGTCAGCGGCGACCACAATGTCTCTAATGCGCTGGCATCCCTGGCAGCAGCAGAGCTTCTCAATGTCTCTCTTGAGGCGGCGAAAAAGGGGCTGAAGGAATTCCATGGAACCAACCGCCGTTTTGAATACAAGGGCGAGGTACAAGGAATCACAGTCATTGATGATTATGCCCACCATCCCACGGAGATTAATGCGTCCCTGGCGGCAGCGCGCAGCTATCCCCACCGAGAGATCTGGTGCGTCTTCCAGCCCCACACCTATACCAGAACCAAGCTGCTCTTCTCTGAGTTTGTTGATGCTCTGGCGAATACTGACCATATTATTCTGGCGGAGATCTACGCGGCACGGGAGACGGATACATTGGGAATTTCCTCCAAGGATATTGCTGACGCACTGAAAGGAAGGGGCTGTGATGTATATTATTTCCCCACCTTTACAGAAATTCAAGATTTCTGTTTGGACAGATGCCAAAAGGGGGACTTGTTGATAACTATGGGCGCCGGAGACGTTGTAAACATTGGGGAAGCTCTCTTAAAACCTTAGTTATCCACATTTTCCACAGATTTTTATCCACAAAAAAGCTTGTTTTTCACGCAAAAACTTCTTTTTTGACCGGCCTTCTGGTGCTATAATATCTCTACGAGAGGTACGATTTACCAAATAAGTTACGAACTGACAAAAGGAGGTCCGGCGAAGAATTATGACGAAATTAACCCTGACTAATTATGCACTGGGTAATACCACTGTGCTTGAGAATGAGTTTATAGACCATCACATGGTCAAGGCGAACGGAGAATACGTGAAAGTATACCTTCTTCTTCTCCGCCATATGAACAGGCCGGACGGAATGATGTCTGTTTCTGAGATGGCAGATATCCTTGAGTGTACGGAGAATGATGTCCGTCGGGCATTAAAATATTGGAAGAAGCAGGAGCTTTTAGATTATTGTGAACAGACGGAGACGGGGAACGCTGCTTCTATACCTGTATCAGCAGAAAAAGATAATATTGCAGTTGTGCCAACCGGCAGAATCGAGCGTTCCTTGTCTGATCCTGCCAATACGGATTACACTGTGGCAATACCAGCCTGCTCAACCAGCAGTATTGCTGCCGATTTAGCAGATTTGAAGCCTGCCGCGTCCGAAGCCCCTAACACCAACATCCAGCAATACCGGAGCCGGAATGAACGCAAGGAATTCAAAGAGCTGCTCTTTGTTGCCGAGCAGTATCTCGGCAAGACCCTTTCCTCGGTAGATATAGATATGATTACATATTTTTATGATACCCTGCATATGTCTGCCGAACTGATTGAATACCTCATCGAATATTGCGTAGAGAATGGACATAAGAGTATGCACTATATCCAGAAGGTAGCGCTGTCCTGGAATGAACAGAAGATTATAACTGTTTCCGAAGCAAAATCCAGTACTGTTCTATATAATAAGAACTGCTATTCCATACTTAACGCTTATGGAATTAAGGGACGCGCCCCTGCTCCATCTGAGATTGCCTATATCCGCCGCTGGAACGACGAATATGGCTTTTCCCTGGATTTAATCCTGGAGGCATGTAACCGGACAATGAACACAATTCATCAGCCTAATTTTGAATACACAGATACCATACTCAAGAACTGGCGTGAGAAGAACGTTCGTCACAGCAAGGATATCGACGCACTGGATGCTAATTATATGAAGGAAAAAGAACGCAGAAAAAAGTCTGCGGTTAAAACAGCAGCTACGTCAAAAAGCAGCAAAAACAATAAATTCAACAACTTCAGCGGACGCTCCTACGATATGGATTCTCTGGAGCGCAGGCTGGTACAGCAATAAGACAGGAGATATAGCAGAATATGGCACTTTCAAACTCACAGTATGATCAGATGATGCGTACCTATGAGCAGAGGCAACTGGATAATGAATACCAATTAAGGGAACGATATCAGAAAGCCTATTCCCAGCTTCCCGCACTTAAGGAGACAGACCAAGCAATCGCCTCCTTAAGCGTAGAAAAAGGCCGCCGTCTCCTTGAGGGTGACGACCAGGCTCTCCTTTCCTTAAAAGAAGAATTGAATTCTCTGTTTCTCAGAAAGCACCAATTATTAGAGAACAGCGGGTTTCCTCCGGATTTTTTGGAGCTTCAGTATACATGTCCGGATTGTCGGGACACAGGATATATAGGCGACGAGAAGTGCCATTGTTTTAAAAAGGCCATCGTAGAACTCCTCTATGAACAGTCCAATTTAAAGGAGGTCTTAAAGAAAGAGAATTTCTCCACCTTTTCCCTGGACTACTATTCCCGCAGCCATATTGATCCGCTGACCAAAAGATCGGCGCTGGAATCCATCCAAACCGCACTGAAGGTGTGCACAACCTTTGTAGACACATTTTCCGAGGAATTTCAGAACATTCTATTATATGGGGATACAGGGATAGGGAAAACCTTTCTCTCCCACTGTATCGCAAAAGAACTGATTGATACGTCCTGTTCTGTGGTGTATTTTACTGCTGCACAGTTATTTGACGTGTTCGCAGAGAATACCTTTGGCAGACACGGGGAACAGGCTTCCGATATACAGGAGCATATCTATGACTGCGATCTTTTGATTATTGATGACCTTGGAACAGAGCTTCCAAATTCCTTCACCGTATCGCAGCTTTTTATCTGCCTGAATGAGCGAATTCTAAGGCAGAAGGCGACAATAATATCAACCAATCTTGCATTGGAGGATATACAATCCATCTACTCTGAACGGACCTTCTCACGAATTAGCAGTAATTACACGATTCTTAGGCTAACAGGTGACGATATCCGTATTCAGAAAAAACTACTTAATCTGGGAGGTACGAATGATGCTACGCCGTAATGACCGTATTCTGGAAAACATACCTATCGGAGCTCTTGGAATTATTGCTCTTGACGGCTGCAAGGAGATGGGCAGCCGAGTAAATGACTACATTGTAAAATGGCGCCAGGAGGAAGGCCATGTCTACAAGGATGATGTCGTTTACAATGGATATGAAAGGGATACTTATCTGATCGACGCAAAGGTGCCCCGCTTTGGCTCTGGGGAAGCCAAGGGCATTATCAATGAATCCGTTCGCGGAAAAGATATTTATCTTATGGTAGATGTATGTAACTATAGCCTGACCTATTCTCTGACCGGACATATAAACCATATGTCTCCGGACGACCACTATCAGAACTTGAAACGTGTAATTGCCGCCATTGGAGGCAAGGCAAGGCGTATCAATGTAATCATGCCGTTTCTGTACGAAAGCCGCCAGCATAAGAGAAGCAGCCGTGAATCACTGGACTGCGCCCTTGCTCTCCAGGAGTTGGTGCGCATGGGAGTGGACAATATCATTACCTTCGATGCCCATGACCCAAGAGTGCAGAATGCAATCCCACTGAATGGTTTTGAGACGGTAAGGCCCACTTATCAGTTCGTGAAGGGACTTCTTCGCCGCTTTGACGACCTTCAGATTGACAGTGACCATATGATGGCAATCAGTCCTGATGAGGGCGCTACTGGACGCGCCGTATATTTGGCCAATGTATTGAACCTTGATATGGGTATGTTCTATAAGCGCCGTGATTATACCAAGATTGTTGAGGGGCGCAACCCGATTGTTGCCCATGAATTCCTGGGGTCTTCTGTGGAGGGGAAGGATGTCATCATACTTGACGACATGATTTCCTCCGGTGACAGCATCTTAGACGTTGCCCGCCAGCTTAAACAGCGCAAGGCTAGGCGCATCTTCGCCGCCGCCACCTTTGGTCTGTTCACCAATGGGCTGGATAAGTTTGATAAAGCCTATGAAGAAGGAAGCATCGATGCAATTCTGACGACGAACCTAATCTATCAGACGCCTGAGCTTCTTAAAAGGCCATATTATATTAACTGTGATATGAGTAAATATATAGCATTGATGATTGATACCCTCAACCATGACGGTTCCATTAGCAGTATTTTGAATCCGGTTGACCGTATTCATCATGTAGTCAATGAATATACCGTAACGAATGACAAGCTTTAAAGGGGAACGGCATCCTGAAATCATACATTCAGGATGCCGCCCTATTTTAAATGAAATCTATACAATCTCCTCCATATGGTATAATATTCCTAGTTCATCTAACAACTGCGCCTCTCGCTTCTGACAGGTAAAAATCAATACCTGCTGCTTATGTTCTCCCAGCCATTGAAGCACTTTCTTTAGCCGCATATCATCATAATAGACAAAGGTATCATCCAGTATCACAGGATATTCTTCCTCGTGGAGTACTTTGCTGGCTGCCATACGCAGGGCGAAATAGACTTGTTCCACTGTTCCACGGCTTAACTGCTCAAGAGAAATTCTTTTTCCTTCCTTCAATATACTTAAGTGCATACCGTCTTCAATTAATAGCTGTGTGTATTTTCCCTCCGTGATGTATGCAAGAATTTGTGAAGCTTCGCCTTTCAACCGTTCCTCCAACTGTCTTTTCAGCTCTCCCGACAGCTCATTGAGCCGTTCCATTGCTAGCTTAAGAGCTAATCTTCTCTTGTCGTACTCTCTGTAATCTTCACTGACTTCATCCAGCTCTGCAAGCTGCTCTTTGATGTTGCCATACTGTATCTGTTTCTCTCTCAGCTCCTCCCGCACATGAGTCTGCTCCCATACCAGCTTCTCCAGAGGTATCTTCTCCTCCTCAGGAGTGATTTCTTCCAGAATCAGCTCAGGGGGCGTCTTCTCCTGCTGTTTTCCTACCTTCATCCGGTTCCATACATACAGACCGCATGCAAGAAAGATAATGATAGATACCAGAAAATTCCAAGGTCTTGCGATTAAAATAAACGCCAGGATGATAATAACGCCAAACAAAATCAGCTCTACCGGATGAATCCGCCATTTAGCAGGTCTTAATTCATCAATAATTCGCCTGTTTTCCACATTTTCCGCTTTTTGGGCAGCTTTCTCTCTCCGGTACTCAAGCTCTGCTGATATTCTATCGAACTCCTCCTCAAGATGATGCACATCTCTCCACACATAGGAGGCTTCCTGCTCCATCCTTTCCCTCTCCGCCTGCTTCTTAAGCAAAGACTCCTTAATCTCCTTTTCCAGAGCCTTCTTCTTCTCTTTTAAGCGCTCCAGCGTCCTGCCCAGGTCCATCTCACAGTTTCCCGCTGCATACCCAAAAGACAGACGAGCTTCGTCCGTCATAGCATAATAATTTGTCGCATAATTCTTGAATTTAACTTCAAGAGACTGGCCTGTCTCCACCTTCCTCTGACCGACTGATATGGTATTCTCATACCCGCCAGAGTCTAAGCCTGCAAGCAGCATCTCCAAATCCCCGTCCGCAACAGACAACTGCTCTCCGTCGTCCTCACAGATTAGCTCTGCTTTCTTCGTATATCTGTCAAAATTCCGGTCTATCCGAAATATTTTCCCTCCGCTCTCGAACTTCAATGCTCCAGAGTAATAGTTAGAATTCTCCCACGGTTCATAGATACTGAACGCATCATGGGCCGATGCACGGCCTCTCCCTCTTTCCATTCCAAAGAACATTCCCTTAATAAAGGAATGAAGGGTGGATTTGCCAGACTCATTTTCCCCGTACAGGATATTGACCCCATCTTCAATCCGGATATTTTTGTCCGTAAATTTGCCAAAATGCTTCAATTTTAGTTCTTGAATCTTCATAATCAGCCTCTTCTTGTCTCCATTAACGCCTGGACACCCTCACATAATGCCAGGTACTCCACGCTGTCCTCGTCATAATCTATTAGGCTTTCAATATATTTTCCAAGAAGGTCGCCTCGGTTCTGTGCCAGAAGCTTTGTAAAATCATAGGCCGGCTTCGATTCATCCGACAGCTCAATGATATTGCCGTAAGTATCCATATCCGACAGCTCAAACAAAATGTCCGGATCCCGAAACCCCTTTACTGTCACTTTGTAAATGTTCTGCGTCCCTGACGCCTCAATCTGCTCTCGGATACGGGCCTTTAGCCCCCGATTGGTCATTTTCTTCTCCGTCATCACTTCCATGTGCACGTATTCTCTCAATGCGCAGGGAACAAAACGGATTCGGCAGCATTCCTTCGTAAGCTCACCCAGAATATATCCATGGGGACCGGTATCATTCTTGTCGATTGGCTCTAACGCGCCGGAATATGCCATTCGGCTCTCACAAAACTGTTCACTGGGACATCCATTTACACCTTTATGCAGTATATTTCTTCCATCCATATCTAATGGTTTGTGGATATGCCCCAGCGCAATATAATCGTAGCCAAGGGAGCGCAGCTTCTCTTTCTGAATCGGAATGTGCCGTTCATCCCCTCCATGAGCAAGTAAAATCTCATACTTCTGCCTTTTCATGGGAAACGCCTGGTCATACAACCGGTCCGTTATCTCCTTGCTATAATAACTAAGCCCATATACTGCCGTTGACAACTCTGGCAGCTCTACAGCGGAAATCTGTCCGCCAAGAATCATATGTACATTCTCCCCCCACGCAAAGGTTCGATAATAGGAATCCCGTTTCAGATAATCGTGATTCCCCGCAGCCAACACCACCTGAGAAGACCCAAGGGTTTGGAACAGGTCATTGACCTCCTTTAATTCTCTAAGAAGGGGCTGCCTGTGAAACAGGTCTCCCGCAATCAGAAGAAGTTCTGCCTTCTCCTCCTTACACGCCTTCACCGCCCTTGCCAGACCGTTCCAAATCTCCCTTCGCCGGTCTGCGCTGTATGCGCTTCCTGCGTCCGGACTTGCCCCCAAATGCACGTCTGCGATATGTATGAACTTCATCTGCTGTTCCTTCTTCCTTCTCTGTCTTTGACGGTAATTCCACAATAAACTGTGTCCGGATGTCGTCGCTCTTGGCCCGAATTCTGCCGCCGTGCAGTTCAACGATCTCTTTCGCAATGGCAAGCCCCAGACCTGCGCCTCCGGTTCCTGAAGAACGGGAGCCGTCCACACGATAAAATTTCTCAAAAATGGTCTGAAGCATCGCCCCAGGTATCTTTTCCCCCTGGTTCATAAACACAATCTCAATATCTTTCTTTTTCATGTGTGCGTCAATCTCTATCTTCGTGTCCTCATAACAATAGGCAATGGCATTTCTCAAAATATTGTCAAATACCCTCGCCAGCTTGTCCGGATCACCGTATACCACCAGATTCTCCTCCACATGTACCTCACAGGACAGACGCTTCTCCTGCAAAACGCCGTATAACTCGTCCGCCAACTGCTCTAACATCAGCGTAAGATTAATCTCAATGGCTTCCAGCTCAATGTCCTGAAGGTTATAGCGGGTGATATCGAAAAATTCATGGATTAACTCTCCAAGGCGGATGGATTTCTCCAGCGCGATATGGATGTACTTCATCCGGTCCTCCTCCGGCATCCCTGCATGGCTGTCCAGCATACTAAGATAGGCGACGATGGAGGTCAATGGGGTCTTTAAGTCATGGGCCAGAAAAAGAACCAGATCATTCTTCTTCTTCTCCCCCTCTATTGCGTCAAGCTCCTGCCGCTTCAAAGTTGCCTTAATCTCATTTAATCGTATTTCGATTGGCTTTAACTCTGTAATCAGATGAATTGGCTCTGTAGATTCTGCCAAAATGTTCTCAATCCCGTCGCCAATCTGATCCACGTATTTCATCATCTTAGACAGCGCCGCATAGTAAAACAGCGCAAAAAGGAGTAGGAAACCCACAATGATGAAGAACATCTTGTTGTTTCCAATCAGTTTCCAGTATAACTTGATTGCCTGGCTCTCCTTCATGCCTGTAGACATCAGAAACTCCACAAAAGCTTCCGCAAAGCTGTCATTGTAAATGCCGTCAATCACATAATTCAGCAGAAAACCGCCCACCAGCACCGTAAGCGCCGTGACCAGGACGGTCTGCAGCAATATGGTAAATTTCAGCTTACGATAATTATTCTTCAATCTTATATCCTACTCCCCAAACCGTCTTGATAAAATCCGACTTGCCTGTGGGCCCGCTCATCTTCTCGCGCAGATGCCGGATATGCACCATCACAGTGTTGTTGCTGTTCTTGTAGTATTTCTCATTCCATACCTTCTCAAACAACTCCTCTGAACTGATGACCTTGCCGCGATTCTCACAGAGAAGCCAGAGAATGTCAAACTCAATGGGCGTCAGTGTGAGAGGCACTTCATTGTAAACACACTCGTGGGATGTACGGTTCAAAAGCAGTCCGCCAAAATCAATCACATCCCCCTCGTCCTTCCCTCCATCGTTATACTGGGTATACCGCCGTATCTGCGCCTTGACCCTTGCAACCAGCTCTAAAGGGTTGAAGGGTTTGGGTATATAGTCGTCAGCCCCCAAAGTAAGGCCGGTTATCTTATCCATGTATTCCGTCTTAGCCGTCAACATAATAACCGGAAATGTATATTTCTCGCGGATCATCTTCAAGAGCTGGAACCCGTCGATGTCCGGAAGCATAATGTCCAGGATTGCAAGGTCAATCTTCTTGCTCTTAATACAGTCAAGCGCATCCTCGCCAGTGTAGAACTTGAATACGCTGTACTGATCATTTTGAAGATATAATTCAATGACATCCGCAATCTCTCTCTCATCATCTACAACTAAAATGTTCATGCTAACCTCGTTTTCTCTCGGAAGTACGTTATTTTTTATAGTTCGCAGTTATTTACAGTTCTTGGGAATGGAATGACATCGCGGATATTGCTCATTCCGGTGAGGTACATCACGCACCGTTCAAAGCCAAGCCCAAAACCTGCATGGCGGGTAGAGCCATATTTGCGGAGGTCAAGATAGAACTTGTAGTCCTCCTCCTTCATACCCATTTCTTCGATTCTTGCAAGGAGCTTGTCGTAATCATCCTCCCTCTGACTGCCGCCAATAATCTCACCGATTCCAGGAACAAGGCAGTCTACTGCGGCCACGGTCTTCCCGTCTTCATTCAGCTTCATATAGAAAGCTTTAATCTCCTTCGGATAGTCTGTCACGAATACCGGTCGTTTGAACACAACCTCTGTCAAATAGCGTTCGTGCTCGGTCTGCAAATCCGCACCCCAGGATACTTTGTATTCAAATTTGTCATTATTCTTCTTAAGAATCTCAATGGCCTCCGTGTAGGTTACTCTGGCAAAATCGGAAGACACCACGTTATGAAGCCGTTCCAGCAAGCCCTTGTCAACAAATGAGTTGAAGAAATTCATTTCTTCTGGAGCTTCTTCTAAGACATAGCTGATCACATATTTCAGCATTGCCTCTGCCAGCATCATATCATCGTCCAAATCTGCAAAGGCAATCTCAGGCTCTATCATCCAGAATTCTGCCGCATGTCTGGCAGTGTTAGAATTCTCTGCACGGAATGTCGGGCCAAATGTGTATACATTGCAAAACGCCTGGGCATAAGTCTCTGCGTTTAACTGCCCGCTGACCGTAAGGCTTGTCTCCTTGCCGAAAAAGTCCTGAGTATAGTCTGTCTGGCCCTCATCATTCTTGGGAACATTCTCCATATCCAGGGTGGTTACACGGAACATCTCTCCCGCGCCTTCACAGTCGCTTCCTGTAATCAGCGGCGTATGAACATAGACAAAGCCTCTCTCCTGGAAAAACTTATGGAGAGCAAATGCTGTCAATGAACGTACCCGAAATACAGCCTGAAAGGTGTTCGTCCTAGGTCTTAAGTGGGAAATGGTTCTTAGGTACTCAAAACTGTGCCTCTTCTTCTGTAACGGATAATCAGGCGCGGATGCACCCTCAATCTCTACAGTGTCTGCCTGAATCTCAAAAGGCTGCTTCGCCTGAGGCGTAGCAACCAGCGTACCGGTAACGATTACCGCCGCGCCCACATTCAGCTTGGATACCTCCAAGAAATTCTCCATCTTATCATGATACACAATCTGCAAAGGCTCAAAAAACGTACCGTCGTTCAATACGATAAAGCCAAATGTCTTGGAATCACGAATACTGCGCACCCATCCTCCTACTGTAAGCTTCTTGTCAAGATAATTCTCTTTGTTCTTGTATAACTCTCTGATTGCAGTCAAATCCATATCTATTCTACTCCTTTATCTCTGCTTTCCTTCCTCCTGCCAACGGCCTGCCTAAAGGCACAGGGCGGGGAATGTGTATTAACATGGTTTTCATTATAGCATACTAAAACAAGTTTTAAAAGGCAGAGGTTTGGATTTTCTCCACACTCACTTTGCCGTAATTGTATACCATGCCCCTGGGTATAAATATTTATAATTTGATGAATACTATCTTTATAAATTGGTATGGAGGAATTAAGAGTGGTGGAAATGTGTTCTATCTGGACTGGAAATATAAGCCTGCCCCAGTTTAAACAGCTTAATGGGAACAAAAAAACAGATGTACTAATCATCGGAGGCGGCATGGCAGGAATCTTAAGCGCCTATTTTCTGGAAAAGGCGGGAGTTGACTATGCACTTGTGGAGGGCAGAAGAATCTGTTCAGGAATCACAGGAAACACTACAGCGAAAATCACGGCCCAACACGGGCTAATCTATCGGAAGCTGCTGAAAAGCCTAGGGACTGAGAGAGCAAGGATGTACCTTGACGCCAATCAGGAGGCGGTCCGTAAATACGCAAGACTTTGCAGACGGCTAAACTGTGATTATGAGGAAAAGCATTCCTATGTCTATTCCCGAAATGACCGCAAAAAGCTGGAGGATGAGGCAGCAGCGCTAACTAAGCTTGGCTATAAACCAAGGCTTATTGAACAGTGCGAACTCCCCTTCCAGACCGTGGGGGCAGTAGGCTTCGCAGAGCAGGCCCAGTTCCATCCTCTGAAATTCATAAGCAGTATAGCAAAAGGTCTAAAAATATATGAAAATACATTCGTAAAGGAACTAAAAGAGGCTGCTGCCATAACAGAACATGGTGAAATCACGTTTCAGAAGCTCATCTTTGCAACACATTTTCCCATAGACAATAAGCATGGTATGTATCCTCTTAAAATGTACCAACACAGGTCTTATGTGATTGCTCTTAAGGATGGCCCTCAATTAAAAGGTATGTATATCGACGAGGCAAAGCAGGGCATGTCTTTTCGGAATTATAAGGACTATCTTCTTTTGGGGGGCGGAAGCCATAAAACCGGAGAAAAAGGCGGGAACTGGGATGAAATCCGGAATTGTGCCAGGCTATATTATCCCAATCTTGATGAAATCTATTGCTGGGCAGCTCAGGATTGCATGACTCTGGACGCTATTCCTTATATTGGGCGATATTCCCGAAGGATGCCAAGATGCTTTGTGGCAACCGGCTTCAATAAGTGGGGAATGACCTCCTCCATGGCGGCGGCCTCTGTCCTGACAGATTTGGTTTTGGAAAAAGAGAATCCTTATGCTTTCGTTTTTAACCCGTCAAGAAATATGATAAAACCTCAGTTGTTTGTTAATGGATATACAGCGGTCAAAAACCTGCTTACTATCTCTGAAAAACGCTGTCCCCATCTTGGATGTGCACTAAAATGGAATAAAGCGGAACATTCCTGGGACTGTCCCTGCCACGGTTCACGGTTCGACAGCTTTGGAAAGCTTCTGGATAATCCGGCGAACGGAAATCTCAAAAGATAATGAAACAAAGAACGGCTGCCAGAAACTTAAGCTTCCGGCAGCCTTACAACAACGCAATACATCACTGCATTAATCAGCGATTAACCTAATCAATTTTCACAAAATCTGCCGCACCATGCTTACAAAGCGGGCATACAATATCATCCGGCAGCTCGTCGCCTTCATAGACATATCCACAAACCACGCAGACGTAGCCTTTCTTGCCCTCTGTATCCGGCTTCGGCTTCACATTGCTCTGGTAATAGTTGTATGTCATAGTCTCCACATTGGTAATCACACGGGCTTCTGTGACAGTACAGATAAACATTCCGTGGGTATCCAAATCTACATACTGCTCAACCTCCAAAGACATGAAAGAGTTGATGTATCTTGGAAGGAATACCAGACCGTTATCAGAGCGAAGCGGAGAATAACCTGCGAACTTGTCCACAGTCCGTCCACTCTGGAACCCGAAGTTCTCGAATACCTTGAAGGGCGCGTCTGTAGACAGACAGTTAATGTTCATTTTACCAGTCTGCTTGATTACATGATGAGAATAATTATCCTTATTAATGGTCACAGCAATCCGGTTCGGTGTATTCGTCACCTGCGTCACAGTATTGACGATGAGACCGTTATCCTTCTTTCCGTCATTGGAGGTCACCACATAGAGTCCATAACCAATCTTAAAGAGTGCGGTCAGGTCATTCTTATCTGCGGTCTCATCATGCTGGGCCAGATAATTCTTGCAGAACTCATCAGCCAGAGCCTCCAACTGTGCGTTGCTCTCATCATTGAGAGCAGAATGGATATGGACAGTGGTATCTGCAAAGGTCAGCTTCTTACAGCCCTCCAACATCTGCTTCATAGTCTTGGCGGCAAGAGGCGCCCATGAACCGTTTTCAATCAGGCCCACAAAACGATTCTGGAAATTCCGCTCGGTCAGATGGTCAATGTACTCCCGCATGAATGGGAAAATATCTGCGTTATATGTTGTCGTTGCAAGGATTAATTTGCCGTAGCGGAATGCGTCCGCAACTGCCGCTGACATATCACAGCGGGCAAGATCATGAACAATCACGGTGGGGCAGCCTTTCCTGCGCAGCTTGTCAGCCAGCGCATCTACGGCCTTCTTCGTGTTGCCGTACACAGAAGTATAGGCGATGACGATTCCGGTTGTCTCTACATTATAAGAAGACCAGGTATTGTAGAGTCCAAGGTAATAACCAAGGTTATCCTTAAGTACAGGTCCATGCAGCGGACAAATGGTCTGAATGTCCAGTGTGGAGGCTTTCTTTAAGAGCCTTTGAACCTGCACGCCGTATTTTCCTACAATGCCGATGTAATAGCGGCGCGCCTCGTCAGCCCATTCTTCTTCTACGTCCAGTGCGCCGAACTTACCGAAGCCATCGGCAGAGAAAAGCACCTTCTCATAGCTGTCGTAGGTAACGATGACCTCCGGCCAGTGTACCATAGGCGCTGTAACAAAAGTAAGCTCATGTTTCCCAAGAGAAAGTGTGTCGCCTTCTGCCACAATCATCTGCCTATCCTCAAAATCTGTGCCGAAAAATTGCTTCATCATAGCAAACGCCTTGGCGGAAGATACGACAGTCGTGTCCTTATATACATTCATAAAATTTGCAATATTGGCGGAATGGTCAGGCTCCATGTGCTGTACAATGAGATAGTCCGGCTTGCGTGAGCCTATGACTGATTCAATGTTATCCAGCCATTGGTGAGTAAAACGTGCGTCAACCGTGTCCATTACAGCCACTTTCTCATCCATGATCACGTAGGAATTATAGGACATGCCATTCTTTACTGCATACTGCCCCTCAAAAAGATCTACGGCATGGTCATTGACGCCGACATATTTAATATTATTTGAAATATCCATTGGTAATCACTCCTATTCTTTTTAATTTTGTCCATTATAGCATAACGAGAGATAAAAATATATGGGATTGATAAAAATTTATCTGGATATATTTCAAAAATCAACCGAAAAACTACACTAAAATTTTTCGATTTTTTCTACCAATGTGACGAATCAATTTTCAAGAAATCATGATATACTTTTAGAAAATGGAAATATTTAGGAGGAAAGTAGGACTTATGGGAATTATTTATAATGAAGCATCAAAAACCATTACCTTACACACGAAACATTCGTCTTATCAGATGAAGATTGGCAATCTGGATTATCTTCTTCATCTTTATTACGGACCGTCTATCCGAGATGAGGATATGTCCTACCAGATTATGCAGTACGACCGAGGCTTCTCCGGCAACCCTTACGAATCCAGGGACGAGAGAACATTTTCACTGGACGCACAGCCTCAGGAATTCAGCACACAGCAGCAGGGAGATTTTCGTACTGCCAGTATTGAAGTCGTCAACGGAGACGGCAGCTACTCTTACCATGGAAAAGCTGTTGATTATAAGATTAGCAAAGGCAAATATCAGTTGGATACACTCCCTTGCGTATTTGCCACAGAAAATGACACTGTGGATACAGTGGAGGTCACCCTGTCAGACGAGATCAGCAATGTACAGGTGGTTCTGCTTTACAGCGTTTTTGAGGAGGCAGACATCATAACAAGAGCTGTAAAAGTAATCAATTCCGGCAATACCCCCATTCATCTTAGGAAAATTATGTCTGTCTGCATAGACTTTTTTAACGGACTGGACTTTGACTTGGTGAGCCTTCCTGGGCGGTACGGTCAGGAGAGACAGGTGGAACGCCAGCGTATGACCCACCACATCCATACCATCGGCAGCGTGCGCGGCTCCTCAAGCCACCAGCAGAATCCCTTTGTGATTCTCTGCGACAAGAATGCTACAGAGGATTACGGTAAATGTTATGGATTTTCCCTGATGTACAGCGGCAACTTCCTTGCAGAAGCAGAGCTTGACCAGTATGACCAGCTCAGGCTGGTGATGGGCATCCATCCCAAGCAGTTTGTTTATGAATTAAAGCCCCAGGAGGTCTTTGAAGGGCCGGAGGTTGTCATGGCATTTACCGAGCACGGATTTACAGGGCTGTCCCATCTGTACCATGATTTCTACCGAACCAACCTCTGCCAAAGCAAATTCGTACAGGAGGTTCAAAGACCGGTTCTGATTAACAGTTGGGAAGCGGCATTCATGGATTTTGACGATGTGAAGCTGGTGAAGATTGCCAAAGCCGCCAAGAACATGGGCGTTGACCTGCTGGTCATGGACGACGGCTGGTTTGGCAAACGCGACGACGATAACAGCGGTCTTGGAGACTGGTATGTGAATCAGAATAAGATTAAATGCGGTTTACATAAACTTGTAGAGCAGATTAACGAGCTTGGCATGAAGTTCGGCATCTGGTTTGAACCAGAGATGGTGTCAGAGGACAGCGACTTATACAGGGCGCATCCAGAGTGGACCATGCAGATTCCGGGCCGCCATGCTGTTCGCAGCCGTAACCAGATGGCTCTGGATATGAGCAGGCGTGACGTGCAGGATTATCTGATTGAACAGATCAACGCCATTTTGGATGACGCTAATATCTTCTATGTAAAATGGGACATCAACCGCTCCCTTGCAGATATCTGGTCTAACCAGCTTCCCCCTGAGAGACAGGGCGAGGTCTATCACCGGTATATCCTGGGACTTTATCGGGTCATGGACAATATTATTAAGACCCATCCTGACATTCTCTTTGAGGGATGTTCAGGCGGCGGCGGTCGATACGATGCGGCAATGCTCCACTACTATCCCCAGTACTGGGTCAGCGACAACAACCACCCCATTGACCGGCTGAAGCTTCACTATGGAACCTCCTTCGTATATCCGGTATGCACTATGGGCGCGCACATTTCAGACAGCGGTAAATTCGTTCCGATTAAGACCAAGGCTGTGGTCGCCATGTGCGGAACCTTCGGATACGAGCTGGATGCGACCCACCTGTCTGAAGAAGAACAAGAAATATGTCGTGAACAGAGTGATTTATTCCGCAAATATTATCCGCTGATTATGAAGGGCGATTACTACCGTCTGACTAACCCCTTTGAGACAGGCAACATGACAGCATGGCAGCATGTGTCAAAGGACAAGTCCGAGTCCTTGCTGAGTGTTGTTGTCACTAACCTGACCTGTAACGGACCTCAGGAATATATACGGGCAAAGGGACTGATACCCGATGCAATGTACAGCATTAACGGCAGTAGTGAGCTGCGTTCTGGTTCTGCCCTTATGAACGCCGGACTTCCGATTAATCGGGAAGTAGACGACTACAGTTCCTTCCAGTTCCATCTGAAAATGATACATTAGGCTAAGAATTGAGCTTTCATGCAAACTTAATTTACAATAAAGAAAGAGGTTGTTTCTTATTTGAACAGCCTCTTTCTTTAACGTTAGCCTGCGGGCCAATGACGCGGGCTTAATCTTACCGCTGATTTCTCAGCATTTCTATCATTTTCTTTGGACTGGGCAGGTTTCCCTTATAAAGCGACATCATCTTATAAATCCTTCCTGCAATCATCGTAATCACAGTCGCCGTCAATATAACGATCCCAAGGGAGCAAACCGCCTCTGGTATACTCATGACTCCAAGCAAAATCTTTGTCGGCGCAACCAGAATCGATGTAAACGGCACCCATACCTGCCATGTAACTGCATCCCAGGGTACATCTGCACCCGCTCCTCCTGCAAACATAGTCGCAAAGAAGCTAATCAGCAGCACCATGATAAACAGCATATTCGTGCTGGACAAATCCTCCGGCTTCTCGGCAATAGCGCCGCCGATTGCCGCAAGCGAGCAGTAAAGCAAAAGTCCTGCCGCTAACATCAGAAGGGAAAGAATCACACCGGAAGCTGTAAACATTCCTGAAAATTCTCCAAACGTTTCAACCAACTGTATCAGCGCCATATCTGTCTTGGGGTTCACCATTTTGGTAAAATGGATACCAAGGGCAAATCCTCCGAACAGCCCGCCTATCCAGACAAAGATCTGAAGAATCCCGCTTGCCGCTGTTGCAAACACCTTCCCCAGAAGCATTGCCCCTGGCTTTACAGTCACTAAGAACAAATCCATCAGCTTTGACGTTTTCTCCATAATGGCATTGTTCGCCGTACCCTGCCCATATGCAAGAATCATAAAGTAAAGAACCATAATGTTCAGATAAGGGAGCAGCGATGCCATGACTTTTTTCGCAGACGCATATTCGTCACTCTCATCCGCAGGCGTACTGCTGTCACGCACCTGAGTCTCAATAGGCATGGTCAACTCAGCAATCTGTGTAACCTCAAGGTTCGATTTCTGAATCAGAATAGAACGGAAAGCTCCCGAAAGAAATGTCTCATAAGCATTCACATCCTTCTTATTAAGCTTCGTTTTATCCGGCAAAAGCACGTCAAGCTGATATGAGTTCTCCTGATAATCAACAACAAGCACAGCCGAATAATCATCTTCTTCTGCCTTTTTTGCGGCTTCCTCCACACTTCCTGCCATCTCGTAAGCAACATCTGTAAACCGTTCAGCGTCTACACGATTCAAAACTCCATAGTCTGTTTTTTCGTCTGTCCTGCCGTCCTGTTCAATCACATATACTTTGGCCAGCTTGCTCTCATAGGTATCGTCCTCTTTAAAATACTCGACTGCCGGCATAATGGCTGCCGGAAGAAGCAGACACAGAAAAGCAATAATAATCGTCACATTCAAATAGCCTTTTCGCTTCACATGCTGGACAAATGTAAATGAAAATATTTTTCCAAGCCCTCTCATCTGTTATCTACCTCCTTTTGCGCCATTTTGGTGAAGCATGGAAATCCACCCTCCAAGCTTCATACGGCTTCCACGGTACATCATCAAAGCGCGGTAGATTCTTGCGCAGACATAAGCCAAGAGCAGAATCACGGCAAGCTGAAGCGCCCAGGAAAACGCCAACATTCCAAACCCAATATCACCGATAAGATAGCGCACAGGCGCACAGAACATTGAGGCAACCGGACACAGAGACACCACATATGCCAATACAGGACTACCTGATCCAATCGTCATAATTGCCGCCATGTACCCCGCCATAACCAACAGAACAATCGTAAGGTTTGCTGGCTCTACATCCTCTGTGGAGGAGCAGCCTGTTCCAATCAGCCCGCTAAGCAGGGAAACCTGCAGATATCCAAGAAACAGCGAAACGAGCAAAATCAGCACAGTAACAGGCGAAATATTGAGTATATCTGCGGAAATACCGGATGCTGCAATCTGCTGCTGCATGACAGAGGTATCTGCAAACTGTCCAGTGACCATGTATGAAATTCCCATCACCGCTGCAAGAGAAGCAACCAGCCCAAATATATACGTCATCACGGCAAGAATTTTTCCAACAAGCAGCGCAAGTGGCTGAACGCTGACCATCAAAAGCTCTGCAAGCTTTGAAGCCTTTTCCTCTATGACTTTCTGGATAATAAAGGACGAAACAAATGTACATAATATCAAAAGAGCCACAGAATATAGAATCTGCACACCGAAACGCGCGTCAAAGTCATCTTCTTTTTCCTCAAGATACTCCGAAACGCTCTGTACATTGGTATTATATGGGCTGGTCATGACTGCAATCTGCTCTGCCTTGGCATCCTGCCCTGCATAGCGCGCCTCGTCCAGAAGTCCTGACAGCATACTCACACATGAATCTATATCTCCGTCCGGAAACTCCTTATCCTCCAGCGCATATGCGCCGATTGAAAAGCACATCTTTTCTTCATCCCTTTGAAGATGTACATAGATTTCCTCCGGTTGAAGCATAGACTCATATGTATCCTTTGACCACTCCACATTCATCAAATCTGTATCTACAAATTCTGTATTTTCAAAAATCTCATTCCTCTGAGGAACACTTTCCAACCCCAGCTCATATCCCGTATCATTCTGGACATAGACGGCAGCAATCCCCACGGCCCCAGGACTATCAGGGGACGCGGCCTTCTCCCCGCCCATCATCACAGTCATAACCGGAATACTCGCGGCTGCAATCAGGAAAAAGATTATTAATGAAATGATATTCGCCTTTCCCTTCATCATCTGCGACAGTGTAAAGCGATATACCTTCCCTGTTCCGGTAAAATCACTTTTCCTAAGCTTCATGTGCATCACCTACTTTCTCCACGAAAATCTCATGGAGAGACGGTTCGCGAAGGCTGAATGTGACCACTGTAACATTGTTCTCAATTAAGAGCCTCAAAAACCCATTCGCCTGCTCATCTCCAGTCACTTTTATCTGATACTCACATTCTTTTGCTGAAACCAGCTTTAATCCCTGCTGTCTGATTAAGTCTGTCACATCCGTCTCTGTTTTCAAAAACAAATTAATGCGGCCATAGCTCTTTTTAATCTCATTCAAATGGCCTTGAAGAACAATCTTTGAGCGGTTCAATATAATAATGTCCGTACAGAATTCCTCCACAGTGGCCATCTGATGGCTTGACATAATGAGATATTTTCCTTTTGAAATCTCCTCCCTGATAATGCCCTTGAACAAATCTGTATTCACAGGGTCAAGACCAGAAAGGGGCTCATCCAAAATCAAGAGCTCAGGATCAGGCAAAAGAGCCGTCATAAACTGAATCTTCTGCTGATTTCCCTTTGAAAGCTGATCCGCCTTTTTTGGCGCCTGGGCTTTCGTGCGTCTGCGCTTACCTTTTCCATCGTCTGATTTCGGCGCCTGGGGATAGAGATATTCTTCAACCTCCAGCCTCTCTGCCCAATAACGAATTCTTTTCTTCGCCTCCGCCTTCGGAATACCCCTCAGTCCGGCAAAATAGATTAACTGATCCATCAGTGTATACTTGGGGTACAAGCCCCGTTCCTCCGCAAGATAACCTACATTACAGGTCGCCGTATCAAGAGGCGCTCCATTAAAGAGCACCTCTCCGGTGTCCCGCGAAAGCATATTCAGCATCATACGGATTGAAGTGGTCTTTCCTGCTCCGTTTGTCCCAAGCAAGGCAAAAACACCTGGATTCTTCATCTCGAAGCTTAAATTCTCTACTACCGTCTTCTCTCCATATTTCTTTGACAAATTTTTCACTTCTAAACTCATGTGCATTTCTCCCTTCTTTGCTGCAAACAGTATAGCATAAAATGAGAGATTTTGTTTCGTTTTTGCGTGAAGTGTTCTATTTCCGTCACCAATGGAAGCTGATTTCTTCTAATAAAACCTTCCCACAGTCGGAAGAAGCAAAAGAATATTCAGCCCCCACATTACAACTGCTACAAGAATCCCGATAATACAGAGAATCTTTCCAAGCTTCGCCTGCCCCGACTTACTTGAGCCAGCGCCCATTCTTGCCCTTGAAAATCCCAGACATGCCAGCAGGATACCCACAATCGGTATCAGAAATGCAAAGACAATACTCAGAATACCAAATACCAGACCCATGGTAGCCGCACCGGAATTATCTACAGTATGTACAGGTACAGCATTCTGGTATGGTTGTCCTGGCATACCCTGTACTGGCCCGCCTCCCTGGCTCCCCGCCATACTCTGGGGCGCAGGCAAAGGCTGCCCAAGTGCAGCAAATAACTGCTCAAGGCTCTCCCTGTACGGCTTTTTTTGCATACATCCCACAAAGCCCTCCAGATTCCATTCCCCGCCGAAGGTTCCCTTCATCCATGCCTCCAGATGGAATACGCCGTTACTGTAGTACCATTTCAAATACTTATATCCCTCCATCATCGCATCTCCGGTACGGTATGCAGGTTCCCCCTTCCAGTCCGCCATGACAAAACTGTTCTTTCTGAGGAAATCGCTCATAATAAACTGCACGAAATCATCTGGTTTGTTCAACACCATCTCTTTCACATATCTAGCCATTTTTTCACTCCTTACTTTCATTTTATACACAAGGGTATACATAATATATTCTCCATGGGCATATATTACGGTGTGTCCCTGAGTATTTCTTTAAATACTTACTCATCTGCCACTCAACATTTAATAAATTCCTCAATCACACAAGTATGCTCTCGCGTCTTTTTGTCATAATTCACTCCCACCATCAAGAGATTACCATGATATTCATTGAGGCTTTGACAGTATTCTTTTTTCCGAATCTGCTCAATCGCCCCCTCAGCGCTCTGATTCCATTTCAGTTCCACCACCAGCGCAGGTTTATCTAAAAACTGCTTCTTGGGAAGAAACACCAAATCTGCAAATCCCTTCCCCCCTGCCAGTTCCCGATGAACTGTATAGAAATTTCTCGCCGCATACAAAGCCAAAGAAATCGTATAACTCAATCCATTTTCGTCATGATATTGAATATGGGAAGTTTCAAAATGCGCTTGCCGTATCCCCTCCGCCACCTGAGAAGCTCTGCCCTTCCAGATTGCATTTAAAGTATCGGCAGAATTTTTAAGAGCTGATGAAATCTCCCCCCAATCGGACATTGACACGGCATTTACATACTCCCCACGCACTTCATTATTGGGAATAAATACGCATTTATTTTCATAATCATATCCCAGATATCCAAGATGGATTAAAAGCGTCAGCACATCATCCTTTGTTCGGAAGGTCATCATATCATTCACAAAACTTTCTGTACGAACCAAAATATTTTCTCCTGCAATCATACTCAAGATATCGTCCTTTAAGCCATCAAAATTCATATCAATATAGACCTTCAGAGCCTCAAACGTCTCCGTCTGATTCCAGTAATTTCCGATTTTTCTAAAGCGCATACAACTCACCACGGAACGCGGACTATACACAGACAAATCTTTACCAAATGAATATCCGTCGTACCAGCTTTTGACCTCCCCCATATCCATCCCGTACTTTTCGCACAAACCACTGACCTCATCTTCTATAAATCCCACATAGGAAGCCAGCGGGCCTGGGTTAATCATGGAAAATTCATCGAACATATTCAAGGCAGAATGGGTTCCATACTTTTTAATCGGAAGTATTCCCGTCATATAAGCCAGATAGATATACCCCTTGTCCTTCAATAAGTCCCTCAGAAAATCAAGATATATTTCCTGCGCATCCTGCTCCATCTTATATTCTCGGAAAATACAATCCCACTCGTCGATAATGACCACAAATGGACATTTTGTCTCTGCGTAAACATCCTGCATAGATTCAACCAAATCAGTATCATCAAAATAAGCGATATTCGGATATGCCCTTTTCAAATCTCTTATGACAATTTTTTTTATACGCTCAATCAGATTCCAAATATCGCTGCTCCTGCTTAAAAATTCCTGTATATTTAAAAAAATAGTATTATATTGATTTAAATGCTTTCTAAAATTAGCGCTCTTGGCAATCTTGTATTTTGAAAATAACTCTCCGGACTCACAGCCACGGCTATAATATGCTGTCAGCATGTTCGCTGCAAGCGACTTTCCAAAACGTCGCGGACGGCTCACACATACATTGTGCTGCATTGTGTGGAGAACCGAATTCGTGTATTCTATCAATTCCGTCTTATCAATGTACATATCAGAGTTTACTGCTTCCTCAAACTTACTGTTATCTGGATTCAAATAGATGCCCATCTTCTACCTCCTCACATTTTTCGTCGTACATAATTTTTAGGGTATGCCAGGCAGCATTCATTAGGGTGTACACTTAGGTGTACTTATGTTCTATTCTTTTTTATATTAACACAGTTTTATTCTAAAATACAGCATATAAAAAAGGGATATCGGAAAATATTTATCTTCCGACACCCCTTTTTTTAATTATCTTACTACTTCTTTCTATTTCCCTTTTTAGACTTTATCTGTATGCCTACTATGACGGCCACACATGCGACCGCAAGAACAACCCATACAATAAGTTTGCTGGTATCTCCTGTCTTCGGCAGAAGTGAAGCTGCGGCAGATTTAACAGCATCGGCTGCTGCACCTGTTCCTGTACCTGTTCCATTTGAATTATCAGTAGTGGTACCGTCACCTGTGCCTCCATCTCTTGGATTCGCAGTTACAGTAACATCTCCCTGGTTGTCTCCTTGACCATCTCCCTGATTGTCTCCTTGACCATCTCCCTGGTTGTCTCCTTGACCATCTCCATTCGGATCATCCGGATCCACAACATTATCTCCACCGCTTACATTGTTGCTGTTTGGTCCGTTTGGAACGGCCGTTGTCCAGGCAATCGCAAGAGGTGATGCGCTTGTAACAGTAAACTGCAGTCCGCTTGGAGTCTTAGTAACGGTTATATTCTGCCAGGTTTCTATCTTTCCTGTATTTTCTCCAGAGCCAAACATATGCGCTATAGCAAAATCATTAGCTTCAAGGCTGGTGCCTTCCGGATACGGTACAGTAACCGTAAGTCCGCCTTCTGAGAAATCATCAGCAGTTGCGTCACGCAGAGGCTCGCTGTCTACTTTGACTTTCAATACAAGATCATAGAATCTCATCCTGTCATATGTGAAGTCGCCATTGCTTCCAATAACAGAAAGCTCTGAGGTCAACTGTGCAACGATTGATTCGCTCGCAACTTTCTTGTCCTTGGTTCCCAGCTTCTCCATCAATTCATCTGAAATCGGATTATTCTGCGCATCTTCGCCGGTTGTAGCAAATGAAATAAGGCTGGAATATACATTCACCGTACTCTCTAACTTCTCAAGTGAAGACGTTGCCATCTCACTGGGGTCCATATCCTTCATTACGCCAATAGCATTAATCGTTGTTGATGTATTAATCCTGAAAGGCTCCTTATACTTCTGCTTTTTGTTCGTCGGATCCGGATCGCTTCCATCCGTTGTATAATAGATATCGGCGCCTTCTGTCGGACACTCAATCGTAACCAGAGTCGAACCTGTAAATGACTCTCCGTCTTCAGGTGTAATGATAGGTGTCTCTACATTCAACAGTCTTCTTATAAATGTAGCAGATGCAGTCGGGCTATCTTCCCGTCCATCCTTTATGGCAAACGCCTTAATGGTGGTCTCACCCTTATTACTAATCTCAAAAGGTCCCGTATACTCATTGTCCTGGTCTGTAGGATCTGTACCGTCTGTGGTATAGTAGATGGTTGCTCCCTTTGTCTTACATGTTATCTTTACTTTACCAGTTTCAAGATATTCGTTATCATTTAAAGTAATGTCGTCGGCGCTGCTTTCTTTTGCGTTAGCTTCCTCGTTACTGTCTTCATTATTAGCATCACCTTTATTGTCGCTCTCATCGCTGCTCTCATTTCTAACCAGCGATATGGTTGGCTCTTTTACAACTAATGTCTCTGTAACACCAGTAACCTTAGTCGGCTCACTTGCTTTATGAGTAGCTGTCTCTTTAAATCTTACATAAGCTGTGTACTCAGTAGCTGCTTCGCAGTCTGTCTTCATATGAGGATTCCGTCCTGATTCAGCAGACAAATAATCATCATCACCTGGAACTTCATCCGACTTACCGATAAAATACTCTAACTCCGGCAATTCTGGAAGAACTGTTGCCGTGTATGTCTCTCCATCCTTATTCAAAGCAAATTCCATGGTAATTCCTTCTGGAACTCTGCTTTCTGTAAGTTTTTCAAAAGTTATTTCCGCCTGGCCAATCTCGCTTTGCTTTATATTTTCATTACCAACGGATTGTGCTTCAACAATCCATGTTTCACCTGGAACAATGTTATCAAAGACATTATCAGTCTGCCATTCGGTGAATTCCTCGCTGTCTTTTGCTTTCCATCTATACTGATATTCAGCGCCGTCTGCGGCATTTGCGACTGACATTGTTCCAACAAATTTGCCAGGATAAGTAGCGCTTACTTCATATGTGCACTTAATATCAGGCGTAGCAGGCGCGTCTGCCTGACTGATAATTACCGGCTTATCCAGAACGATTGCTTCTCCTGGAAGCGGAGATTGAACTACATAATTCTTACCCTTTTCGCCTCCAAGCTTGAATTCGTCGAACGTAATCGTGCTGTATCCGCTCTCATTCACATTCTCACTTTCAACGAGCCCCTTTGATTCAAGTGTAATATCACTCGGCTTATCCGTTCCTAAGAGCCCTGTAAATTGTACTTCCTCAATCTCGACTTCTTTGGAACCATTATATTGACGATCCTTGGGTTTAATCTTTGTAATCGTCAACGGCGCCTCACTGATGGTATAGTTCTTGGTTATTTTACCTGAGAAATTACCTTTTCCTTCTATAGTAAATACAATCGGCTCAGAGCCGGTAGCATCGGTAAAGTTATCAGTTGAAGCTGTAACCGTATAATTATCTTTATCCATCTCGCTGCCATCTTCAAGAAGCACCTGGATTGTAGGCTCCTGCTTTTTCCCGTTATATACAGTAGTCTCAGGAGTGATTGTTACATTCTCTTCTAAAAGAACTGCGGGTTTGATGCTGAATTTCTTTTCTACAGAACCAAGGAAATTTCCATTTGCTGATGCATCAATCGTAACGGTTGCTGTATTATCTCCTACTTCTATATTATTGCTATAGCTATTCGATGTAAGCGGCTGATAATCTACACCTTCAACAAGCTCCTTGTTGTTATAAGTTAAAGTCACCTTAGGCTGCTGCGCACTTCCGGTGAACAGCACATCATCAATGTCTTTAACCATGCTGCTTTCAAGCTGTCTTTTCTCAACAGTAATATTAAAAGAAAAATCACTATAATTTGCATTGGGATTCGTGTTCTTATATATTACATTATAGGTTCCTGCATTCTGAATCTTATCCACCAACAAACCATTTTTGTAATAATGGGGCACCCATCCTGTTTCATCGACAGTATAAGTCGTTCCATTATCATGTCTTGGCGATATGATTTTATAAGCTTCTTCATTAGAATTCTTATCAGTATGACCTAAATCTTTTCCTGTATAAACCAAATTAGGATTGGTTATTGCAATATCCTTTTTATCTAATGTAACCTTCTTTTCTATGTCGGGTGATAATATAACCTTACCTGCAACAATAAGATTATCTGCATTTATAATACTAGTACTGGTATCTCCCATAATAGAACCCGTACCGCTTATAGTCACCTTCGTATTAGACGGTATCGTTAAGGAACATCCTGAACGAATAGTTATACTGATATCTTTCAAATCTTTGTCCAAAACTGCATTACCATATACATTTCCAGATACAGTTTTATACACTCCTGACCCCGTAGTTTCTTCTACCATCAACCATACAACACCATTAAAGTCGTCTATATTTGTTGTATCAGATATCGGACTATTGGAATAGAGATTTGCGCTTCCTCCGTCAGAAGATAATTTCTGACAGTCAATACCATTACGCTGTGGGTCATCATTCGACATACCGCCAATGGCAGTTATCTCACCGCCCTTAAGAACAATGTCACCACCTCCGACACCGCCGCCACCAGTACCAATACCAGTACCGCCGGCTACCTTTGATGTTACATTAGTAGTAGGGTTTGTTACTGTATACCCATCACCACCCTTAGCCTTCACATTACCGCTTTCGATGATAATCTTACCACAACCACCACCTTGACCGCCGCCAATACCAGCAGCCGCGTCACCGCCATTAGCAGTAATGGTACTAGTCTTTCCTGTTGCAATCGTAATCTGACCTGATGCTCCATCTATTCCCTGACTACCGATACCAGCGCCATTAACACCGCCGTCAGCCCTTAAATTACCATCACCTTTAATTGTTAAATAAGACCCTGATGGAATATGCAAGCCAGCATATCCCTCAAAACTTTTTAACGTATTGTCCCCTATCAGAATCAATTCAACTGTAGCGTCTCCGGTAATATCAAAAGCAGAAAATTGATCTGCCTCATCAGTAGCACTTGATGTATCAATAGCGACATTATCGAGAGTAATCGTATGACGACCGCCGGATACCTGAATACGTTTTGTATGGTTACCATTAGCTTGACTGATAACATGACCATTGCATCCGCCAATACACTCTGTAGCTGAAATGGAAGTACAATCACCTGCATTCACAACTAATGGTATAAAAAATGATGCCGACATCGTCGCCAAAAATGCGGCCAATGATTTTAACTTTTTCCTTCCCATCATAAAATATCCTTTCTAAAAATTTATCAAATCGTTAAATCTATCGGCAAAATGGAATTTTGTAAAATACAGCTTTACCCTTACTATATTTATTCCGTATCCTCCCCCACTCAAATGGTCGGTTGGATATGCAATTTGTACTGGAACGGTTTGTCAGACATTTTGACGACCTCTATGGAGACCAGGGCCAAAAGTTCTACGAAGATGATGGGCGCCGCTATTTTATGCTATTCTTAAAACCTGTTATCAACAACGGACAGGGAAATTGTTATGTAGAAGCAGAGACAAGAAACAGAGAACGAACGGATCTGATTGTAGACTACCACGGAGAAAGATTTATTGTGGAAATCAAGCTCTGGCATGGCTCAGCAAGACATACCCAGTTGCATTTGAAGATAAATTACTGATAGAGGCAGTCGTATAAAATACATCCAATACAACCAAGAAAAGGGTATGTAGCATAAACACAGGTAATCCTTACCGTTTATACTGCACACCCTTTTCTCTTATAATATCTTACACGCTATCCCCTATCGTGCATACTTTCTAACAATACTCTCCATGGTATCCCATTTCTTTTCCATATCCGCCACCAGCTTAAATTGTGTCCGGCAGCGGTCACGGTTATGATCCTCCCTGTGAATCTTAAAATACCGGTCTCCCTGAAGATAATCAGTCAGGAAACGCATCCCGCACTCAAAGGTCATGACCTTGGCCCCCATAGGAAGCAGCTCAATCTCTTTGCCGGTCAGCCTGCCCGCACATCCTTCAATAAATCCCTTGGTATACAGTTCATACAAGTCCATATCACAGGACACTTTGGAAAGGTCCCTCTCATCCTCTGCCGCCGTACTTGCGCCAAAACGGATGGAATCCCCAAAGTCGTTCATCGCAAGCCCTGGCATAACCGTATCCAAATCAATCACACAGATTCCTTTTCCAGTCTTGTTGTCAATCATAATATTATTGAGCTTCGTATCATTGTGGGTTACCCGAAGGGGCAGTTCACCCTTGTCCTGAAGCTCTGAAAAATAATTGGCAACCTCCTCTCTGTCCAGAACGAACTGAATCTCATCCTTCACAGAAGCGGCTCTCCCCAATACATCTTCTTCCACCGCCTTTTTAAATACTGCAAATCTGGCTCTTGTATCGTGGAACCCAACAATCGTCTCGTTCAGCGTATCAGCCGGATAATCCGCCAGCATACACTGGAAATTCCCAAATGCAACCGCACTCTGGTAGAAATGCTCTGGCTTCTCTACCACGTCGTAGCTGGTAGCATCTGTAATGAACTTATAGGAACGCCAGTATTCTCCATAGGAATCCTTGTAATACGGCTTGCCGTCATAGGCAGGAATCACATTCAGCGTTTCCCTCTCCGGATCGCCGCCGTTTTTAATAATCTGCTCGCGCAGATATGCCGTTACCCCCATAACGTTTTCCATCAGCTCAACCGGCTTCTCGAATACATCCTTATTCATCTTCTGCAGGATGACTTTGATATTTCCCATCCCTGAAATCTGAAATGTCAGAAGATATGTGTCGTTAATATGACCGTTTCCATATGCACAGCCTCTCATAAGCCTTCCGTTAAACTGAAAATTCCCTATTGCTTCTGCAATCTGAATTGGTGATGCTTCTCCCATTATACTTCCTCCCATAAATGCTCCGGATAGAGCCCTTCTTCTTTCATCTTCTGGATTGCCGCCACAACCACCGGCTTATCCTCTTTATACGTTACTCCATACCATTTGTCTTTTGACTTAAGTACTGACACCGTCGCGCGTCCCTCCCCCAGAAGGTCGCTCACAACCGCCGGCAGGAAATATTCGCACTTCATCGGATTGCTCTTAATTCCTTCATCCAGAAATGCCGGAAAACGGTCGCGGATTTCTCTCAAAATGCTGTGTGTAAATCCCCACATATTCATGGAAACTGTGGAGTCACTGGCTACAGGCGTCCATGTTGCACCGTCGTCCTCTGTAAATGCGATTCCGCCGTCACGCTTCTCAATCTTGGTTCTCTCTGTGATACCAACCAGTTCCCCGTCTTTGTTCATCTCACAGATGCCCCTTGCCACATGACCGTTATCCGTAACAGTGTTGGAAAGGAGATAGCCTACCATGGTGTAACGGTATTTATCATCATCCTGATGTGCCGCCAGGTAATCATAGATTAGTTGAAACGCCTCTCTTCCATAATAATCGTCTGCATTGATAACTGCAAACGGCCCGTCAACCTGGTCGATACAGCTAAGCACCGCATGAGCCGTTCCCCATGGCTTCACACGTCCCGCTGGAACTGCATATCCTTTTGGAATATTTTCAATCTCCTGGAATGCATAGGAAACCTTCATATATTTTTCAACACGGTCACCAATAGCCTCTCTGAAATCAGCTTCATTTTCCCGCTTAATAATGAAAATTACTTCCTCAAAACCTGCTTTCCTGGCATCAAATAGGGAAAAATCCATGATAATGTGGCCTTCGTTGTCCACTGGATCAATCTGCTTCAAACCTCCGTAACGGCTGCCCATTCCTGCCGCCATAATCACTAATACCGGTTTATCCATTTTTTTACCTCCATACTTCTGATATCCGTATATTGTTGCTTCATTTATATTTATTGTAGTACAAAGAGTCAGGAAAATCTTTGTACTATACGATTCTTGATTTGCACAATCAGCTTTTATGAGGTAAAATATATATATAAGACATACAAGAGGTAATACACTATGGGCTACAACGGAATCATTTTAAAAAAATCTATTTCCATCAGCAAAATATACAGCATCCATTATTTTGAATATATGAGTAATTTTTCTTTCCAGGGGGAAACTCATGATTTCTGGGAATTTATCTGCGTAGATAAGGGCGAAGTAAATGTGACGGCAGGAGATGAAGTATCGGTTTTAAAACGGGGGGATATTGCATTTCACCAGCCAAATGAATTCCACAATGTCCGTGCAACCGGAAAAGTAGCGCCGAATCTTGTGGTGATTTCTTTCCACTGTGAAGATAAGGCCATGTCATTTTTCCGAAAAAAAACGTTCAAGATTGATGAGACAGAGAGAAACCTCCTTGCGGATATTATTATAGAAGCAAGACGCTGCTTTGACTGCCGGCTGGATGACCCTTATCTTCAAAATATGCCTTGGAAAGAGCCAGAGCTGTTTGGGGCCGGACAGTTAATCTGCCTCTATTTAGAGCAGCTTTTGATTCATTTGATTCGCAGATACTCCAATCCGCTTACTGTTCCGAAGCAGCTTATAACAACAGAACCGCCCAAGTCTACCAAGAGCAAGAGCGACGCTGAGATTTTTAGCCGTGTGACCGACTATCTTGGAGTACGCATTAATTCGGCTGTTTCGATTGAACAGATTTGTCGGGATAATCTGGTGGGACGCTCTCAGCTTCAGAAGATTTTCAAGGAAAGATGCGGACTTGGAATCATAGAATATTTTTCATTGCTGAAAATCAATGCCGCCAAAGAAATGATTAGGACTGGACATCTGAATTTTACACAGATATCCGAACAGTTAGGATATTCCTCTATCCACTATTTTTCAAGGCAGTTTAAGAAATCAACAGGCATGACGCCCTCAGAATATGCTTTGTCTATCAAGGCGATGGCAGATGGGAGTTTTTAACTCCCATAAGCAATCTTGGCCAATTCCTCAATCGTAGTAACCCCGTCTGCCACCAGCCGTATCCCGTTTTCCTTCAGGGTGCGCATCTGCTGGCGCTCTCTTGCATAATTCTCGATTTCTTCCATTGATGCATGGCTGCCTATCATCTGTCGTAAGGCGGCGTCAACAGTAAAGATTTCGTGTACCGCGATACGTCCTCTGTAACCAGTGTTGTTGCACTGAGCACAGCCCCGCCCTCTCCACACGGTTTCTATATTTTCACCAAGAAACTCCCTTTCTTCGGGAGTCGTCTCCATCTCCTGGGCGCAATGGGGACATACCTTCCGCATGAGCCTCTGGGCAACCACGCCCACCATTGAATTTGCCACCAGATACGTCTCTACCCCCATGTCCTCCAGACGAACGATACTTGACGCCGCGCTGTTGGTATGCAGAGTGCTTAAAACCACATGGCCTGTGATTGCGGCGCGCACTGAAATTCCGGCGGTCTCACCGTCTCTGGTCTCTCCTACCATAATCACGTCTGGGTCCTGACGCAATAAGGCCCGAAGTCCCATTTCAAATGTGAGCCCTGCCACTGGATTCACCTGTGTCTGGTTGATGCCAGGCACATTTTTCTCCACAGGGTCCTCGATTGTGGCAATATTCAGCATCCTCCCTGACAGGTATTCAAGCACCATATATAAAGTGGTGGACTTTCCACTTCCTGTAGGGCCTGTGATATAAATAATCCCGTTGCTGCTGTTCAGCATTGGCAGAAATTTTCTGTAGCTGTCATCATCCATGCCGAATTGGTCTGGATAGTCCAACTGACCGGAGGAGGTGAGCAGACGCAGCACCGCCTTTTCCCCGAACACGGTAGGCATGAGGGATACACGGATGTTGACGTAACCGCTCTCTGTCCTTACGCGGAAATGTCCGTCCTGGGGAATTCGCTTCTCCGCAATGTCCAGATTAGCCATGATTTTGATTCGGGCAATCAAGGGCTGATGGACATTTCTCTGCAAAGCCACATACTCAAGGATTACGCCGTCAATCCTCATCCTTACTTTTGTCTGGCGCTCAAAAGGCTCAATATGGATATCGCTGGCATTGCTTTTAATCGCCCGTTCAACAAGACTGTTCAATAGATGGATGATTGGCGCCTCCTCGTCCACATTTTCCAGCTCTGTAAGGTCAAGGTCGTCAAAATCATCTGCCCCGAAACCGGCATTTGCCTCTGTTGCCGCCTGCTTCGCCCCTACCTCTGCAAAATAGTAGGAGATTGCCTGGCGAAGTGGTTTTTCTTCACTTAAGAGAATCTGTAAATAGCAGCCGGTCTGCTGACGCACCTCCTCCAGCGCAAAATAGTTCAGTGGGTCATTAGTCACCAAAACCATGGTTCGGTTTGTCACGCTAAGTGGAAGGAACAGGTTCTTCTCCGCCAGTTCTTTGTTTACCATGGCGACTGCCTCTAAGTCTACCTGCTGCGACGCAACGTCAACGATTTCCAGCTCCAGCCTGCTTGCCAGAGCCTCCAATACCTGCTGCTCTGTCACAAAGTTCAGCTCAATTAGAATCTGCCCGACCCGCTTATCTCTGTGCTCCTTTTGATAGGCAAGCGCTTCTTGCATCTGACGGGCATCAACATATCCTCTTTCTTCTAATATCTCTCCGATTCTTAGATTTGTCCTCAAGACCTCATTCCCCTTCCTGTCATTTGTCTATATTGTCGTGCATATAGACAGCCAATTCAAAAGTTACCTCTGGCTGTTCCACTACGTTCCATTCTGTATCCAGATACGTGCGCTCATTCACAGACATGGTCCGGATTTGGATTGCAGGATAATTGTGGGCAATATCATCTATAAAATGATAAATCTGAATCGAACTTCCCTGCAGCACCATTGTACAATTCACCGTAAGGATGTACCCGTCTGCCGCTGCTCCTTCCTGACCTATATCCTGGTCATTCTCTGGGTTGTCTGACTCAGCCTCTTTGTCTGTTTCGCCTGCTTTGTCTGCTTCGCCTTCCTCCCCTGAAATCCTCCCATACACATAAGTCTCTGGTATCTCTGGCTGCGCCTCACCGATTGACAGAGACACCGGAAACAGCTCTGCCTTCAAAGCAAGTCCTGTCAGTAGTTCATCTATCTGGCGGTTTTCCATCCAATCATAATATTTTACGGAAATGCCCTCAAGCTCTCCTTCTCGTTCCTCTATCTTTTTCTCTAATCCAGGAATACCGTCGATGGCAGACTGCATTTCCTTAAGTGCTTCATCCAACTCCTGGCTCTCCATCCTGTTTTCCTGATACTGTCCAAGCCCTGGCATAATCAAAAAACGAACCATCAAAAATACAATCAGGATACAAAATGCCAGCTTTAACAGCAATATATCTTTATCCGTCAGCCTCATTGTGCACCTCCTTTGTATACTCTGCCTTCCATTGTGCATGACAGAGACAGTGTATACCAACCGTCTTCAAATATATAACCTGTATAGTCTACTGTATGGAACAGTCCTGTTTCCTGAAGCCGCAGAATATAATTGGACACGTCAATCACTGCCAGACTGTTGGCATCAAAGAGAAGAAGCCCTGTCTCTGCATCAAAATCTGTTATTTGCAGTCCAATCTGGCTTCCTCCCACGCCCTCAATCCTACGTAGCACGCCTCCTGAAAATTCTGGATAAGAAGATAAATTTTGGTCTGACAGCTTCACAGAAGCAATTCCATTTTCCAACTTTTTGAGTCGTTCCTCTAATTCCTGCGCTTTTTGGTATGTTCCCTCCCGCTTTATGCTCTCAATCCATTCCTGCTTCGACTGATTCTTCCCACTGACCACGTAATTTACCAGCCCAATTCCTACGGTCAGCACAACGCCGATTAGAGCTATAACGCCTGGCATCGCCAGATGCCTGACCAACTTCCAAGTGCGTTCACCCTTTTCCTCAGATTTCCCTCCGGCGCTGCTAAGGTCAATCTGCTTCTCCTTCCTCGTACTGCGTATCAACGCACCAATACAAGATATCCAATCCGTCGCCTTCTCCTGCCCTGGCAGAGAAATCCTCCTGTCAATAACCATAGGTGACACATCGAGGTTCAAATTCCGGATTCCTTCCACACTCGCCTCAAAATCCTCGTCTGGACATCCTGCATAACACACCTCAGTTATCGGCTCCTCCTGGCTGCGGCCTGCATAGAACTGAATAATACCGGAGATACTCCTTACAATCTCCGTACCAAAATCCAAGGTCCCCGCTTCACTGAACAATCGTGTCCGGCTGGAATACAGATACTGGCCTTTCTGGCACAGAATACTCATCATACTCCCTGCCTCAAAGAACAGGTAGATTGCTGTCCGTTCATGAAAATCCTCCAGACATTGCATAAGCTTCAAATATCCTTCCATGGGAACTGTAATCCCGCTGACATGCAGTCCCGTTTCCCTGCAAATGCGTAAAAAATTTTCCAGATTCCCCTGTTCTGCTCCGCCTGCGCAGATATCCACACCGATTTTCTTTTCCCGCCGGATAACAGAATAATCCGTAATCTCATTACGGAAATTCTCCTGTACCTCCCGTTCCGCCATTTCCGACAACTGTTTGCCTCTGCTGTCAGGAAGCTTGAGTATCCTGGTTACACATAAATTTCCAGGCAATACCAGCCGTACCTGCTCTATCCTCTGCCTTGATGTCATCCTCTCTAAAGCCTGCCGCCATCTGTCAAACGAGTCGCCCTGTCCCTGCAAATCGAATCGCTCTACCTCTGTGACTGCTGGATATTTTCCTTCCCTGCCTGCTGCCATCAAGATACAATCTTCCTGAAATACTATGACAGTATGACTCATCTTCCTCTCCCCTTTTCTTTAAACTGCATTTTATATAACCTCTCTATTTAAAACCTACTGTCTACGGCCAGCTCTTATTTGAGATGATCCGCCTCTTTATGCCGAGCCTTCGATTGCTCCGTATGACTCGTAGATTGGCAGCATAACCGCTATGATAATAAAGCCCACAACCACAGCCATCAGACAGATGAGCACCGGCTCAAGCAAAGTCATCAGCCGTTTCGTTGCTGCCTCTGCTTCCTCCTCCATAGTCATGGCAATGGAATCCAACATGGTATCCAGCCGTCCGCTTTCCTCTCCAATCAGTATGGTGCTGGCAAGCTTGCGCACAAGACCATCCACCTCCCGAAGAGCCTGAGAGAGAGGAACGCCGCTTCTCACTGTTACCGTAACCTGCTCAAACTGTTCTTCCACGTAAACATTTCCAATGGTCTTGCCTGCCGTCTTAAGGGCTCCCACAATCGGCATACCGCTGGAATACAGACTGCTTAGTGTCCGAGCAAAACGGGCAGTATAAATAATCTTATTCAGCCTTCCCACCACAGGCAAATGTACTTTCATGTAGTCGATGGCTCTGCGGATTTTGTATATTTTAAATATAATCTGAAGCATGACCGCCAGTACAAATATGACAAGCAATAGGATGTGCCACTGATGCACAAGAAAGTCTGACGCTGCCATCAGCCATTCCGTTACTGCCGGAAGGCTTTCCATCTGTGAAAATAATTCGTCAAACTGAGGCAGAATGAATGTCACAATCAAAATGACAACCGCCACGCACATCACCAACAAAACCACTGGATAAGTCATTGCTGATCTTACCTGGTGCTTTAATCGGTTTTCCCTCTCATAATGTAGGGAAAGCCGTTCCATTACAGCGTCAATATTTCCACTGCCCTCACCGGAACGAATCATCCCAATCATCAGCTCAGGAAAACATTTTTTTGTCTCCATGGCTTCTGAAAGGCTGGTTCCTTTCCTTAACTCTGCAAGCACCGAAAGGTAGACTGACCTGGCATAAGCAGGAAGTCCCTCCTCGTCGGCAATAATCTCCAAAGCGCGGACAATACTGATTCCCGACGCCAGTAGTGTGGACAGCTCTTTACAGAATTCCGAAAGCAGTTTGGAGGAAAATTTGCGCGAACTTTTCGACGCCGTGACATCCTTTGCCTCCACCAGAAATAAGCCTTGCTCCTTTAACTGCTGCTGTAGGACGCTCTCTCCTGCGGCCTCCATTGTCCCCCGCAGGTTCTTCCCCTCCATATTCTTCGCAAGATAACGAAATTGCGGCATGAAAACTCCCCTTTCTCTCCATAACACTCTGATAACTGATTTGTGACTATATCTGCCAGACTGACAGATACCACGTGAGTATCTGCTCTCCAAAAAGGCATGATATGGCAAGCCCGATTGCAAGAAACGGCCCAAAGGCGAAGCGGTCCTTCCGTGACATTTTCCCCCTTGCAAGCATCCAGATACAGTAGCTTCCTCCTGACAATATCCCTATAAATATTGCCGGAATCATTGCCCGAAAACCGAGCAGCCATCCGCTTGCCGCCATCAGCTTGATATCGCCGCCGCCAAATGCTCCTTCTATCAAAAGAGCCAGCACAAGCATCGGCACAGATACAATCACAGCGCCAAACAGCTTTTCTTTAATCCCATGTTCTGGAAATACCCAAATTGCTGCTATCCCCAACAGCACAATAAATATATGAAAACGATCGTATATGATTTTTGTATTCCAATCAATAAACGCAACGACGGTTAGGATTCCCATATAGATAAAACCAATCCATCCCCTCAGTGACAAAAACCCCGTCTCTCCGCTGCCAAAACAGGCGCTGCAAAAAACAAATGCTATACCGCCCAGACATTCTACCAAAATATATTGCCCCGATATCCTCATCCCACATCCAAGGCATCTCCCTCTCTGGACAAGGTAGCTGACGCACGGGATTAATTCTCCCGCGCTCAGCATTCTGCCGCAGTCGGGGCAATGGCTGCGGCCATATACAAAATTCTCCCCTTTGGGAAGACGATAGATTACTACTGTTAAAAAACTGAAAACACAAGCTCCAAATATAAAGCGAAACAAGTATAGCACTCCGATTAGTACTGTCAACATTACTTTTCTTCCCCTCTTATGTCTGATGAATTGTAAATATTTTAACACTTCCCCTGACATTCAGCCAGGCTAACGCTTATAGGTCCGGATAAATTCCTGTTGATAGAAAACCTTGTAGGTAAGCGGCTCTCTTAAATAGGTTACCGTAAAATCCCCCTCCTGGTAATAGAAACTCTGTACCTCGTAACCGCTCTCATCCATTTGAAGTACCCAAAAATCGCCTGATACTTTGCTGTCGGTAATCACCTGCCGCCAGACTTCCTCCGTGACGCCTCCGAAAGCGGAAGCGTCACGGAAAGGTTTGCCGGAACCGTAATGCTCTGTGGCGGCCGCATCTAATGCCATCCGCAGGGATTTGGCGTTGCCAAGGGCCACCTGGGCGTCTGCCCGACGCATGATGTAAAGGACGCCGGGGATGGCTGCCACTATGACCGTAAGGATGAGCAGGAGGAGGGATAAACAACGGGTAAGCCATTTGATATTCTGTTTTTCATCTTTATTGAATTGACTAAATAATATCTTTAGCATATACGCTTCCTAAACAGTACTATATTTCTCATAATTTAATAAACAACTCTTTCTATATACTTTCACATAGTAACTCAGTTTAAAAGGTTCCTCTTAGGTCTTTCTATGGTTGTGCTTTTTCTGGATCTGTATATTTTCCCTTATCACTTTCAGTCCATGTATATTTACATGTTAATCCATTAGTATATGTAAGTGCCGTTAAATGTCCTTCATCATCAAACGATATGCCTGCAACATTTCCTGGAACTTCCGCCAATTTTATTACACTATCAGCAGTTACTGCCGCCTCAAGATCAGCTTTCGTATGAGCATCTGTCCCATACTTTTCATCTCCCAATGTCTGTGCCGCCATTACACAGGATCTAGTTTCCGCAGTTACTTGCTTTTTTCTCGCCTTATCAATATATCCCGTCAACGCCGGAATCAGCAGCGCCGCCAATATCGCCAATATTACCAACACCACAATCAGTTCCACAAGCGTGAAACCCTTTTTCCTGTTTTTCTTCAAACTCCTCATCATTTCTTCATTCTCCTTTTCTTTTTACTCTTGCTTCATTAATAGTTACATCTATAAATCCACACCCTGCACTCCCCTCATTCTGTCCGAGCTTATGTTGCAGGATGGATTTAACAATTATTCTCTCTTTAATATCAGAGAACCTCCTTATTGGCAGTCACTCCATCCAGGCGTTTTACGTCATACCGCAAATCCAGAATCACATGTTCCTTTATCATCAACTCAGTCCTCTGGGCATCACTGTAGAGCCTTACTTCTGCCTCCAGGTAATCAACACTTTCGTCCTGTACCGTTCCCGCCGGATAGGAAAATATAATCTCCAAATAGTTCCCCATATAATATCCATCGGTAAATACACTGTTCACGGCTCTGGCAATGGGTTGTCCCAAAGCATCCTCATAGTGATACTTTTCATCCTTTTCGCGGACATAATATCTGGCAAACAGCCTTCCGGCAGGAACATCCCCAAGGTTTACTGTGCTAAGCAACTGACTTCCCCTGTATACCCCTGTATCGGGGCAGCCCTCTGTGGAAATCAACATCACATAGCCCTCCTCATTGACAAACTCTAATCCCTGTCCCCTCTCTGCCCCCGTCAGGCCGGCGATTCCATCACCAGCACCGCATTTGTCATAGATTTTTATATGCCCTGTCGCATCCCTTGTCATTCCCCGAAGCTCTTGTATGGTATTATCCAGAATAATCTGTGCATACTGCAGCTTTTGTATCCGAATAAATATTTTCGCGGCCGGGCTTAAAACTCCCACCATCATGGTCATCATAATGCTGAAAATCAGCAATGTAACAACCATCTCCACCAGGCTTATACCAGACTTTCTATATCTTCTAAGCCTATGTAACCCCCTCACGGAGTCTCACCTCCTGTACCTCCCCCGTCGGCAGAACCAAACATATAAAATGTTGTGGTCTTTGGCGTCTGGTCTTCTCCCTGATAGATTACCTCTTTCGAGCCAAGCTCCACGGCTATACCAAAAAGCACCGCCCCTTCTGGTCCAGGTGTTTCGCCGTTTGCTGTCGTCGCCTTAAATAAATAGGTCTTATTTTCTGCACCAGGAACATAAGGAGAAGTCTGCAAATTCCTGCAAATCTCTGCATTTGTCTCGCGAACCTGCTCGCTCTTATGCTGTGCATTTGTGCAAAATGAAATGGAACCTTCAAGCACCGCCATCATCATTAAAAAGATTACAGCGCTCACCATCACCTCCACCAATGACTCTCCAGAATCGAAACTCATTCTACGCATCTTCCTTACTCCCTCCTGATATTGTTACGATAAATCAAATGTGCTTTTGCCATCTGCAAACAAATCCTGCCCTTTACGCTACTCATGGGCATTTGCAAATTCACACCGCATAATCTTGTCAGACTGATATTCATATTGGATATTTCCTTTATTCCAGTCCACAACATATTCTGGACTCGACAGATACTCATGCCAGCCGTCGTCCCACACAATATTTTTGCCGTCATGCTGAAATTTCACCTCATAAGTTGCCATCTGCCGGTACTCTGTACTGTAGCTGTAGGAAACCCCGCCTACGTCTGCGGTCACCTCCACAGTAAAGATATAGCGGGCAATTCCGTTATTCAGAATCTCGTCAACACTCTGGTCCTTCACCAGCTCACCGGACATATCCACATCCTGGTCCTGATTAGCTTCTTTATACATGACCACCTTGATTGTGCCGTATTTTTCCGTATCCACCCCCTCTGGCAAAGCAGCCGTATAATGGAAAATGGTTTCGTCCGGATGATCGGGGTCATATTCCCCGTATCTTCCTTCAAGGAAATTATAGACATAACGGTAAAAACTTTTCTCCGGTGCATTTTCTGGCTTATCATAATCAGCCTTCAATTCCTCCTCTAACACCTTTGCAAAACTCTGAGCAAGCTGATAGCTTCTCTCCTGCTCAAGCCGACGGTTAGCGCGAGCTAAAAGAAGACCGGCTGTATAGAGCATAGCGAGGGCGAACGCCATCAATAAGGCTGATATACAGACTACGATTACAAGCGTAGAACCATTTTTATCTCCTGTTTTCTTCCGATGCACTATATCGCCCTCCTTTCCTTCATACTTTTTTGCATTCATTCCGATATATTAGTTTATAGAAGTAATGCTCACCCAAGGGCACATCCCAATGGGCGCCCTTAGGGTATAATTAAAATAACACTTCAAGATCTCCTGAATTCGTATAAGCTTCGCTTTGACTCACACCATCCGGCGTATTTACCGCCACATCTGCGGACAAAAGAACTCTCTCTGTAATATTAAGTCCAACATCAGTGAGCACCGTGCCATTTAATGTGGTCAGGTTTTCCGCATCCGGCAGAATTAGCGTATACTTAAACCCATTTTGCCCATCCCATTCTACCTCAAGGCGGGTACTTAATGTCACTCTGTAGGCGTATGGAATCTCAGCCTCCGTATAAACTCCGTTCTCGTCCTTCGCCCAATAGTCCTCTAACGCAAACACAAGGGGCTGGTCTTCTTCTGCATTTACAGGCTCCCAGTATTCCACATCCTTGCCCTGCTGTTCATCAAATACTATGGTCTTCCTGTAGACAGTCACTCTCCTATTTCCTGTATCAAGCGCCGTCTCGTCTGCTTCCTCCACAATTCGATAGGTCTGCTCCTCAGAAACCTCTATTCCATCTGTGTCCGGATTCATTGTCCTTGGCTGCAATGTAATATAGTAGGAATCCGCCCACTCCACATTCTGCCAATCCAGAGCAATCCGGCTGGATTTCCAGGTTTCCGTTCCAAGAAGGTCTGGGTTAGAACCGGCCTCCAAAGTAATCTCTCTTTCCAGATTAGCAACAGACACCTCTGGCTGATCCAGTCTTACATAGGGAAGACGCACAATCTCACTCGCCGTCCACTTAGAACTAATCTGTCCGTTTCCGGAGGATATTCTGGTATAAAGCAGCAGCCATTTGCCCGCGTGCTGCGCCGACAGTCCCCGAATCGTACCGCTGTAGGTGTTGTTGCTGTCAGCCTCCATGGCAACTGGCGTCAGCTTCTCCCCGTCTGCCACAGGATAAGTCGCCAACAATCCAGCTACCCCCGTTACCTTTCCGGCTTCAATATCTGGCTTCGATGCCTCTGCCAGTTCCGGACTATCAAACACATATCCCTTGAACAGATAACTACTGTCGCCTGTGGGAATACTGTCCGGCATTGGCGTAATCTTTACGGTTAGCTTTCCTTCCCTTAATTCATCCTCTGCCTGGAATTCCTCCACAGACACAGGGAGGGTTCGGTCATATTCCCATCCCATCTCCCAGGTTACCTCAGGTTCTTTTATCCGCTGGGGAATTGTTAAGTCGTACGTAATTCCCTCCACACTGTTGACATACTGCGTACTGTCCTGCGCCGCCTGAGCCACAATATAGATTAGCACCCTCTGTCCTGCATATTCTTCAAGGTTCAACTCCTTACGGTAAATGTCAATGCTGCCATCCGCCAGTACCGGTTCATCCGGATTCAGGAGTACAGGCTCGCCTGGCGTCAGAACTCCGTCCTGTTCTTCATAACACCGTAAATATATACCATAGGATACACATCCTGTCTCATCCCGCACTCCGTCCGTCTTAATCGGCGCCCATTCTGCCGTATAGAACAACTCGTCAGCATTCGTATTCACTACATACGGCTGTTCAGGTTGTTTCAGACGCTGTTTCACCTGATAAATCTTTGTCGAAGTCAGTCCAATAGTCTGCTGCGTGCCGGATGCGTCGCCCTTACGGGTAACGGTAAGCTCTACATAGTCATATGTCCATTCCTCCGCAACCTTTGTCAGCTCATTTCCCGTCATCTCCTGTTCTGTTAAGATGGACACCTTGCTTTCCCCGTTGATTCCAGTCAGGGATACCACATAACGATTTCCAGCCTGATACTCACCGTCACCCTGATCCCACCGGAAGGTATACTGTAATTGCTGCTGCTCGTCGTATTCCGGCTCAAGCTCCGTTTCCTCCATCAGATGAGGGGGAGGGGTAATCCAGTCAAATAATTTGCCTGAAGTCCATCTGTATTCTGCAAAATAGCCATTGTCGTTTCCATCCAGCGCCGGACTGTTTCCATACTCCCATACTGGAACAAATGTCTCCACACCATCCACGTTCTGTTTTTCCACATCCTGGATTGTATAAATATTAGCGTCCTGCTCCTGGGCCAACCGGTATGTATATACCGGACCTAAGCCAGATTGTATATACCATACTCTAACCCTCAAATCCTTTGCCATGAATATATACTCCGGCAGATTAAAGCTCGCCACAGCCTTGCCGTTTGGCGCTGTCAGCATATCCTGGCTGGCAAGCACAGCATTTTTCTCTTTCTCGTCGTTACCTTCACCCCAGGTTCCCATAAGTTCTGCCCGATATACAGGCGGAGTCGTCACATTGCCCGAAGCCGATGTATCCAAGGTTACCGTGATTCCCAGATCTGTTACGCTCTCTCCGGAAACCGTACAGGTTACTCTTGGCTTCTGGTTCTGCTCAAAGAGAGCAATCGACGGCCGATATCTGGGCATATATGCCGGAATCGGAACCTTATTGGAATCCAAAACCTCTGTGTTCCCTGATACTGCCTGAATCAGTAATTGCTGTAATTCCTGGGTGAACACAAGCTCGCCATTTCCTTCTGGTATCAGATATCCCTCCGAATCTGGCCTGGTAAGAACTGCAACCGGCTGATCCATGAATTTCACAGCTATTCGATAATTTTCTTCCTGGGTGTAATCTTCTGCATTAACCAGTTTAAAACGGTATTGATAATCAGCCGGTCCATTCTCCTGCTTTGTAAGCTCAATCCGTATTTGGGGCTCAGGCAAAAGCCTGCCAAACGCCACATCCCCGATTACCTCCTCTGACGGAAGAATCCTTGGGTCCATACTGTACGCCCGAAGCTTCATTCTAAGCGTACTTCCTTTTCGGATTTCCTGCTCTGTCAAGTCTAAATCAAACTCCTCAGAGAAAAATTCAATCCTGTCTTTCACAAGGGTCTCGCTTCCATCCTCATTCACTCTATATAATGCTCCGATATACTGAAACGGGTCTGTTCCGGCTGCCGGCGTCACCTGTATATGCAGCTTACTCTCATTCATCTTAAGCTCGACTCGTTCCGGTTTCGGCATCTGGGACAGGTTTCCGCCTGTTTCTTTAATATAGAAGGAATTTCTCACATGTGTATCAAAATTACTGCCTGCATTTACCACTTTATTAATTCCGTCATACTGAACGCCATCCGCGGTTCCGTCAATCTCGAACAAGATACGTCCTACCCATTGGTTCCCTTCGTCAAGGAGGCTTCCATCCTCCAAAACCTTAAGTTTATCCACAGAAACAGACTTACCTGCCTCAAGATATGCATAATACTGCCTGCCATCCTTTGTAATATAGTGGAGAACATTGGTTGCCGCCCGTTTTAAATCATTGGAAATATCTGGTATAGTATTTCTTTTTCCGTTATTAAATAAATAACTGTTGCTGCCCGTTCTTCCATTTAGGTAATAATTCTCTTCAGCATGAATTTGTCCCGCATTATTTCTATTGGCAGTATTTACATAGGAAATTACAGGGTAATTCGCTTTATTATATCCAGCAATATCCACCGAATAACAATCCCGCAGAATCGTATTCTGTGAGCCTGTTGTACCGTAACGTTCCCCAAAAATACCTCCTACAAACTGGACTCCGTTCAAAACTGCCGCATAATTCCGGCATCTCTCAATGCGCAGGCTTATATTTCCCGTGGAACTCACAATGGGATTGTAATCAGGCCCGTCTGAGCAGGAGAAGAAGCCCACAACACCGGATGCCATGGAAGATGAATAAACCTCAACGCCTGGTCCGTTGACACAATCCAATACTTGAATCCGATAGCTCTGTCCGTTTTGTGCATTATTCGTCTTATATGCCGTGACATTTCCCAGGATTCCCGCGCTGTCGTTGGCACAGTTTGCACTATCTTTTCCAGTCCTTCCATAAATATTTCCAAAATTCTTGCAGCTAATAATATTGTATTCATTCTCCTCATAGGCATGGTAGAGCTGGGCCACGATACCGCCTGCTGCGCCTAACCATCCCTGCTGAAAGGTGGTCTGCAAATTGCCGTAATTCTGACAGTTTTCTATGGTGCCTCCGGTTCCGGTCCACTGTCCTAAAATTCCTCCTGAATAGTGCGTCCTCAGACAGTAAATGGTTCCGTAATTAACACAATTTTCTAGCTTCCAGCCGCTTAAGGTTGTATTGTTCTGGTTTCCAATAATTCCTCCGGCGAAACGGTCTGTAGCCCCAGACGCAAGCTCACGCCCTACGAACGCCTGGTTCAGCAGAAACGACAAGTCCTGCCCTGATTCGTTCATTCCGATTATGCCTCCGGTTCCCACTCCGATGGCATTGGATTTGTTATTCAGATACCAGTCTCCTGTTGCACAGTAATCGACGCCTCCTGTATTGTAGGCTGTAATTCCACCCACATTGCCGTTGGTTGACATAATCAGGGATAACTTTCTTCCTGAACTTACCTTGTTCTGTGTCCCGTTATACTTTAAAGTTTCTATGGATACATTATTTCCACCGTTCCATTCCACATACTGAGAATCTGCGGAAATATTACTCGCCTGTGCAGCGTCCGCCAGCTCTTGTACATTTCCCACTCTGCCTGTCTCCGAAAGCATCAACCCTGCTGCCGTCTCGTCACCGGACATCTCAATACTTCCTCCATTGTATCCGGCAATACCGCCAGCCATACCGCTGCCAGTACGTATTTCGTTACTCTTTCCTCCAATCACGCAGCCTGTAATTTCACCTGAATTTCCATTCTTTCCGGCAATACCGCCCACATGGGAGGACAGCGCCTCCTTTTCTTTTGCCGAGCTGGTACTTGTAGCTGTATAGATTCCAGTAATACTAAAGGCAAAATCTTCTACCTTACAGTTGTCAAGTTTTCCGTAATTATCCCCAACAATTCCTCCGTAACAATTTCCTGCCGCAGTACTGTCAGCCGTTTCTTTCATCGATCCCTCTGAGAAAATACAGTTCAAAACGGCTGCGCCCTGCTGATTCTCTCCGGCGATTCCTCCCAGATACTTATAATTGTAGAAGCCCTCAAACTTCAAGCCCTGGGCTTTGATACCAGAAATAATTCCTCCCTCCTGGTTTTGTCCTGCCACACTTCCTATGGTGAGATTTCCGGAAGACAGTTTAATCTGGGGCATACTCGTAATATCTTCTGTTGCGGTTCCTGGTCCTGAAGCTGTCATCCCCCCAATCATTCCTCGGTTCACTCCGGCGATTCCTCCGGCAGTTTGCGCTTCCCCATTCAAAGTCACATTATCATACAATGTACTGTCCTGAATCATTGCGCTTCCATGGTTTACTGCGCATACAGCACCAATTTCCTCGGTTCCCCGACTTGTGAGGGCAACAGTCTTCGGATTTGCTCCTGCGTATCCCACCGAACAACCTGCAATCGTCCCATAATTCTCCGCCGCAATTCCTCCGGCATATCCCTGGTCACTCGTTACGCTGCCCTGATTTTCGCAGTCCGAAAGCCCAACGCCAGCTTGGTTTACTGCTACTATTCCGCCTGCAGGACCGCGGCTTGCTGTTACCTCTCCGCTGCGGTTTATTGCCCTTCTGATATCTCCCTGCGCTTCTCCTGCAATTCCTCCGGCATACCCGTTAAGCGCATGGACTCTTCCTGCCCCGCAAACCAGATACCCTTCGTTCCCGCCATCCAATGACACCGAGCGTATACTGCCTGCATTGATTCCCACAATTCCGCCCACTTTACTGCGCCCAGTGACGCTTACTCCAAAATTAACGGCTACCACTTCGTCTGCCGCCCATGGCGCCAGGGATAGAACCTCTACCTCTTTCTTATTCACACCAGCAATTCCGCCGACTCCTTCGCCTCCGGTTCCAATAATGCTGCGGCTGCCTGTAAAGTCATCCTCTGCTGCCTGTATCTTTCCTTCATTGTATCCGGCGATTCCTCCGGCATAATCTCCTGCTGCGGTTACATTCGCCCTGCTGTAATTATCCTTCACAACACCGTCTAGCATATTATAACCAACAATTCCTCCCACATAGCTGTTTCCGGCAATCGTTCTTCCTGGGCGGGTGCTGCAGTTCGCAATGGTTCCGAAGGCGTAGTCTCTCCAAATACGTCCGTTTACATCGGTATATGTTCTTACCGCCCCACCGGCTCCCCCAACGTTCAGACCCGCAATTCCCCCGATATAGTCAAGCCCTGCATTTCCAAAGTTATCAGACAGCTCGCAGTTAAAAATGCCGCCTGAATTAAAACTTACGATACCGCCAAGCCCCACGAATCCGTTCATACTTCCGGAATTGGAGCAGTAATCAATAATCTGATTTTCCTGATTGACGCTGATGATTCCGCCTGCCATGGACACCTGCTCATCCCGTTCAAGCTCTGAGGCGGCAGAATCCATACCCTTGTACATCAGATAAGCCTTCAAAGAGACGCCTTCTGCCAGCCCACTGTCTGACCCAGAGTTTTTGGTAATATTTCCTGCATTTATACAGTTTTTAAGAACCAATCGGCTGTTCTTCTCACAATAGCCCGTCACCCCTCCTGTATAAAGCCAGGACTTAATCGGGACATTATTATTCGTTCTGCCGTCCATAGACACGGTCAGGCCATAAGGATTATCAGACTCCAGAACATTGGCAGGAAGATTTTTCCCCATGCCATCTTCATTTATCTCTGGAAGTACCGGAATAAGATTATCTTCCCCATCAATACCGCATACGGTTGCCAGCAGATAATCATGGATGGTCATACCTCCCAACTGCCCCTGGCTATAGGTTCTGTGATATCCAATCACGCCTCCCACAAAGGCGTCTCCCGTGATACTGCCAAGGCGGTTATCCGTCCGAAAGCCGTCCATTTGGATATCCGACTCTGGCTGTATGTACTCAGTCGTGTGGTCAATCATATCTACCACGTTCGCGCCGATACATCCGCCCACATAGTATGTTCCTGTGACGCTGGTTGGCTTTACCTCTAACTCGTTTTTCAAAAGCCCTGCTGATGCGTTCAGTCCGATGCAGCCGCCTACGGCATTTCCAAAGCCGTGAATGCGTCCTCCAATCAGGGTGTAGTTCTCACTTAAATCCTCGCCCACATTCCCGTGTATATCGTTAAACCCTATCATGCCTCCCACAAAATGTCTGCCGACCACCAGGCTGGCAACCGACTTCACCGTAACGCTGCCGGAATCACTAAAATAAATCTTTCCGTCATTATAGCCTGCCATTCCGCCCACACAGTCGCCCGTGTTCGCTTCCCAGGTCTTTGTTACCATACGGTAGACTGACTGATCATAGTCAGACAGATAGCTTGCACAGTCCTCCAAAACTCCGTACTGACCGTTATACCCGACGATTCCTCCGATATAACGTCCGTATCCGGCCGCCACTCCCTGGTTGACACAGTTTTGCATTGTAGAAGACGCGTCCTGCTCTCCCTCATTCTTTCCCACAATACCGCCCACATAGTTATTCCCAATAATATAGCTGGCATTGGTCGTCATAGTGATGGACTCATTTCCTTTGATGGCATACCGAAGATCATTGGAAAATCCACCTGCAATCCCTCCTACAAAGTCAGAACCCAGGATATATCCTCCCTTCTTCGTACTGCATCCCACAATCTGGCTGCTGTTTCCATAACCGATTATTCCGCCCACATACTTACCCAGAAGCATCTCGTCTCTCTTACTGATATCGTAGCGTTCACTGGCTAAACGGCCGGAAGCGCTGTAGGAAGTATCAATCCGGCAATTATTTCCGTATCCCAGGATTCCTCCGAAATACCGCCCTTCCATTTCCTGCGGCTGATTTGTGGTAGAGCTGCACATTACCAGACCGTCGCTGCTTGAGTCTTTCAACTCCGCGCTCCCCGAAGAATCGGACGGTTGGTAACTTCCGTCCAGATGCCCGCCAATCCCGCCTGTAAAAAGATTACCTTTTATGTCTGCATGGTTCTCACATGCTTCTGCTTTCACACCGCCCCTCAGATGGCCATAGCCGAAAATTCCGCCAATCCCGTAAAAATAAAGCTTTGCCTCATCTTCCACGTTTGTACCGTCATTGACAGCCTCCGGCTTTGGAAGCCGGCCTGTTACAGAGCCATTCATCTCAAGCCCGCTTATCTGGGGTATGGAATCTCCCGTCCCCGAACCGGTTAAAGCTGACCAGGAGCCATCGGCCTCCTTCTTCGCAAGAACACCGACAATGCCGCCAATTCCGCAGGCCTTCCTCTTGCTGTCTGCTATTTTCTCATCCCCATCGCGGACTGCCTCACTACTCTCATTTCGATCCCCAAGGAGTACCTCTACCGTCTTCTGATTCTTCTTCCCAGTTTGAACCGTAATGTCTGTAAGGCTTCCTTCGCTTCTGCCGCAGAGGATTCCCACTCCGGACAAATGCAAAAGCTTCCCTCCTTTTTCTTTCGTATCATCCAGGCTGAGCACAGGATCTTTCAGGGTTAGCCCGCTGACACTTCCCTCTACCTCACAGAAAACTCCCAGATATTCTGCATAGGGCTTCTCCTGGCCGGCGTCTTTATAAATCTTGTTGATTACATCGTCGCCTGCTACGGATTCAGAGCCTAGCTTTAGATTTGACAAAAGGGCTCCGGCTTTGCTTCCTACCAGCGTCTGTCCTTTACCGAGTACTCCTATGGACGGGAAATCCAGTACTTTTCCATCCTCTTGACTGTTGACCTGCTTCCACCGTATAGTCTGTACTGACCTGACGTCACCGCCCACAGAGTTTAATTCTTCCAGATCAAACAATCCGGTTCCGGCTGCCGTCCAGTCCATATTCCGGCTGTCCAGCCTAAATATTGCTTCTTCACCGCAGTATCGTATATTTGACAGGTGACGGAATCGGGTGACCTTTGCCTCCAGACTGCCTCCCTCCGTCTTCGCTACACTTGCAAACATGGTATTCTCCACATTGGAGGTCACAGGGCTGCTTGCATGATACTCCCTGGCGTCCAGGTCCATATTTCGGTAGGTTGGCTGCACTTTTATCTCTGCACAAATATCCTGAGGACGGGCCAACTGCGCAAGCTCTGGTATCTCGCTTCCAGCCTTTGACAGCCCTGCATATCTTGTGATACTGGTGCTGTACTCTCTAAGCAGAGCCAGGCCGTCATCTCCCACACCCTGAGTGTCCGGCGTTTCTGCTTTTAGACTCTCCATAAGCTTTGCTGACATCATACCGTCAAGCACCAATGAAAATCTTCCGTTCTGTCCTGTTTCCTGATATGTAAGGGGAAATGCCCATTCGCCAAGGTCTTTGTTTTTCCCTGTCCCTGCATCCTCCTGTCCTTCCAGCTTCAGATGCACCATGGTATTTCCGTCTTTCCCCAATCCTTTTCCTCTAAGCTCTGACCTGTCAATCACAGTGGAAAACAGCCGCTCTCCCTTTGCCTTATCTCCTTCCTTCTTATAAAATGTAATATGGAACTCTACATCAAGATTATCATGCCTGGAATTGCTGGACCAATTCAAAGACAACGTCTCACTGTTCACCAGATTGATTGCCGTGACTTTGAGCCTGACAGGTTTTAACTCCACTACATTGGCGACATCCTCCACAGAGTAATATCCCAGAAGCCTGTCTCTGCGGTTGTCATAGCTGCGGTTATCTCCTGCTGCCGTGATATTCAGAATCTCATCATCGTTTCCGTCGTATGACAGGCCGTCACATCGGGTCGCATAAAACGCTGAATACACCTGGCCTGTCTCTATGTCAAGCTCAATGGTAATGGAAGCATTCAGGAAATCCTTATCATAGGAATTATCTTCCAAGAGCTTAAGCACCAGCTCTCCTGAACCGGCATTTTCTTCCCTGCTCTCTTTACCGCCTAAGGTAATGGCGTAAATACGTCCTTTTAACTTATCCTTCCTGGCATCGTCAAATGTATCGTTACGTTTTCCCTCACGTACCACCTCTTTGCGGAAATCTTTCCATTTTCCAGAAGTACGATACCAGGTCAGTTCCGACTCTGCCGCCAGATATATGGTTTTGGCGTTGGCTTCATTTTCCCGAAACTCTGCCAGCTTCATATATTTCATAGCAAACGGAATCGCAATCCCGCCAATGATGGCTAGAATAACCAGAACCACCACCAGCTCGGTTAATGTAAACCCCTTCCTGCTGTATTTCCTCATAAATTCACCTTACAATTTACTTTCTATGGTATCCGGCTCTTGTGCAAATGCCGCCGCCATCTCTCTTGTAATCTTTCCCTCTTGGTATAATTTAACGATTGCGTCATCCATGGCAATCATACCCAGTCTGCGGTTAGTCTGCATAATGCTCCCAATCTGGTGTGTCTTCCCCTCTCTGACCAGATTACGAATGGCCAGGTTCGCATGAAGCACCTCAAAGGCCGCAACCCTTCCTCTGCCGTCTGCCCTTGGAATCAACTGCTGTGAAATCACCGCCTCTAGTACATTTGCCAACTGGACACGAATCTGCTGCTGCTGATGGGGCGGAAATACATCAATTACACGGTCAATCGTACTTGCCGCACCAATGGTATGAAGGGTGGACAGTACCAGATGCCCTGTTTCCGCCGCGGTGACTGCCACGCTGATGGTCTCATAGTCGCGCATCTCGCCCACCAGTATGACGTCCGGATCTTCTCGGAGAGCCGCGCGCAGCGCATTGGCATAACTCTGGGTATCCAGTCCAATCTCCCGCTGATTCACCATACTCATCTTATGCTGGTGAATATACTCGATGGGATCCTCCAGTGTAATTATGTGTGCATCCCGAAAGGTATTTACCTTGTCAATAATTGCCGCCAAGGTCGTTGACTTCCCGCTGCCCGTAGGTCCGGTCACCAGAACCAGCCCTCTCTTGCGCTGATACAAATCTATAATAGAGGCTGGTACTCCCAACTCTTCCGGAGATGGAATGTTCTCTGACACCAACCGAAACACCATAGCAACATTCCCCTGCTGTCGAAATACATTGACGCGGTAACGCCCCTGACCGGAAATTGAGAAGGCCATGTCATATTCTCCCTTTTCCTCAAATATCCCCATCTGTTCATCGCTCATGATACTTCGCGCAATCTCCATGGTATCCTCTGCTGTCAGCGTCTCAAAAGGAAGCGCCGTCAGACTTCCGTTCTGCCGCATCTTTGGCGGTATCCCTGTGGTAATATGTACATCGCTTGCCTGTGCCCATGCCGCATGGGTTAATATTTCTTCTATCTTCTGCATGTGAAATCACTCCTGTTCTGACCGATTTTGCGAACATTATAGCAGATAAATGCACGATATAATAATATAAAAGAACATAATCCGCACTTTTTTCGGTATACTTCGCACTGAAAAGAGTGTTTAATCCATAAAAAAAGACCGCCCAAAACAGGCAGTCTCTTTCATCTGTCATCACAATAATACTTAAAATACCGTTCCTTCAACGGCTGATAAGAGCCTCGCGGCAGGTGGATATTCGTCTCTGGCTCAATGACTAGTTTGCGTGCATTCAAACTTACAACACAATCCAGATTCACAATATATGAAGCCCCAACCTTCACAAATTGCGGATAATCTGACAACAATCCAAAGATTTCCGTCATTGTCATATGCAGCAGCAATTCCTCCCCGTCTGCAAGATGCAGCTTCTGGTTTTTGCCCTGTGCCTCACAGAATACAATCCGGTCAATGGCCACCCGACTGACCCGTCCCTCTGTCCTCAACACCAAATATCGCAGCGTCTCCCGTCTCTCCTCTTGCAGCAGGCGATCCAATATCTGAAATAACTCCTCCTCCTTGACTGGCTTTACCAAATATTGGGCGGCCTGCACTCGATACGCTTCCAGCGCATGGTCCTGAGACGAAGTAATAAAAACAATCTGACTCTTATTCCCCATGCTGCGCAGCTCCTTCGCCGCTGCAATCCCAAACTCCTTTTGCAGATATATATCCAGCAGCAGTAAATGCGGCTCATAATCCTGTTCCCTGACTCTTATTAGTAAAGCCTCTGCACTTGCAAAACACTCTATCTCTAATTCACAGTCCGGCCGCTGCTCCTGGTACATATCCAGCATATCTCTCAGATTTTCCAGATGTACAGCTTCATCATCACAAAGCGCTACTTTATACAATATTCACCACTCCCCTACCCCAAATTGTATATACGAAATTGTATAAATCATGACCACCCGTCAAACGGGTGGTTTGCTCTGCGGCTATAAGCCGCTGTTACCGGCCAGCGCCTAAAGACGCTGGCTTTCACTTCGTTCAAGCCACTACGCCCTTGACTCGTCGCCGCCCTTCAAAGGGCGTTCGTAATACCGGCTACCCCTTGAAGGGGTCCTCGTATTCCTTCACGCTCAACTTGTCCTGCATAACGTCACTTTTCTCCTGATCCTGAATATACTTCTTTATTGTTGCCTCGTTCAGACCTACTGTGCTGACATAATATCCCTCCGCCCAGAAATGCCGGTTCCCGTATTTGTACTTCAGGTTTGCGTGTTTGTCAAATATCATCAGAGCACTTTTCCCTTTCAGATATCCCATAAAGCTTGACACGCTGTACTTGGGTGGTATACTTACCAGCATGTGGATATGGTCGGGCATCAGATGTCCTTCGATAATCTCCACTCCCTTATATCCGCAGAGCTGTTTTATAATGTCACGTATACTTTCTTTGTATTGATTATAAATCGCTTTTCGTCTATACTTGGGAGTAAAGACAATATGGTACTTGCACATCCATTTCGTATGTGCCATGCTATTCGTCTTGTTAGCCATAAAAATCACCTTTCCTTTCGTTATGTAGTAGCTTGAACAACTCTATCATAACGGAAAGGTGATTTTTGTGCTATAAGCACTTGCTACACCACCCGCATAGCAGGTGGTTTTTTGTTTCGCACGCCTCCGTTTTTCGGAACACGAAAAACTCCGCCGCACTCAACCGGCTAAAGCCGATAAAAAAATCCGAAACCGTCCCCAATCGGGCTGGTTTCGGAGCATTATTATCTAATGCGGATGACAGGACTTGAACCTGCACGGGAAGCCCACTAGATCCTAAGTCTAGCGCGTCTGCCAATTCCGCCACATCCGCATAAATGCTATCTAAGGAATCACTTCCAAAGATAGCATCTTACATGAGCGTGCGGGGATTCGAACCCCGGACAACTTGATTAAAAGTCAAGTGCTCTACCACCTGAGCTACACGCCCATAACCTGGGCTAGTTGGATTCGAACCAACGAATGCAGGAGTCAAAGTCCTGTGCCTTACCGCTTGGCGATAGCCCAATAAAAGAAAAAAGGGTGGGTAATGGGACTCGAACCCATGATATCCAGAACCACAATCTGGCGCGCTAACCAACTGCACCATACCCACCATATATATTACTTATCGAACTACTCATTGTCCAACTAAGTATCACCTTATTCAATTTTGTGGTTCTAACGAGCCTGGGGGGATTCGAACCCTCGACCTACGGCTTAGAAGGCCGTTGCTCTATCCAGCTGAGCTACAGACTCATAAGACTAGCTCACTAGAACTATCTTTCTTAAAGCCCAAAGACTTTTGCCTTATGGCTTTAAAAAAGCGGGTGATGGGAATCGAACCCACGTATCTAGCTTGGAAGGCTAGTGTTCTACCATTGAACTACACCCGCATGGATATCGGGGTGACAGGATTTGAACCTGCGACCTCCTGGTCCCAAACCAGGCGCTCTAGCCAAGCTGAGCCACACCCCGTTCCTATACATTTCATATGCCTTTGAATTCTATCTCCGTGGCACAAAAATTATTATATAGGAATATGCATTACTTGTCAACAATTTTTTTAAATTTTTTGTCAACTTTTTCATATACTATAAATACTCCTGCAAAATCTCCACATTCCCATCCTCATCCAACTCCATAACCATGTAGCTGGGCCTTCGCCCCTCCTGCCTGGGATATGCCACACTTCCCGGATTCAGCGTAATCAAATCCACATCCCGCGTCAGAGACGGCCTATGGGTATGTCCGTACATCACAATATCCGCCCCCCGCGCACGGGCCTCCTCCTTGAGCCTCTCCTCACTCATAGCCACATAGTAATAATGTCCATGGGTAATAAAAATATGATGCCCCATAACCTCAAACTCCTCCTCCTGGGGAAGCTCAGAAAAAAAAATCATTATTCCCCCTGACAATATGGGAGGGACAGTCCGCCAGCGCCGCGATATCATCCTCGCCGCCCTCCGTATCCCCAAGATGAATCAACAAATCCACCGGATGAACCTCCTTAAGAATCCTCTCAAGATTCCTGTGAGACTTATGTGTATCGCTAACAATCAATATTTTCATAAGATCCCTCTCACCCTTACCTTTTCTCCAATATCTCCCTCATCTTACGCAGCCCTTCTCCTCGGTGGCTCAGCTCATTCTTCTTCTCAGGCGTAAGCTGCGCGCTGGTACATCCAAATTCCGGCAAAAAGAAGATTGGGTCATAGCCAAATCCATTTTCCCCCACAATCTCGTATCCAATTATCCCCTCCATAGTTCCTCTAACCACCTTGCTGCTTCCATCCGGAAATGAAGCCGCAATCGCGCACACAAACCTTGCTGTGCGCTGTTCATCCGGCACTCCATATAGACGGTCGATTAGAGTCTGGTTCTTAATGTCATAAGAGGTATCCTCCCCCATATACCGCGCCGAATAAATTCCCGGCTCTTTATTCAGATAGTCGATTTCCAATCCAGAATCATCCGCCAGAACAACCGCATCCTCAAATCCGGATAATCTCCTCGCCGCCTTCCCAATCTCAGTGGCCTTAATCAGAGCATTCTCCTCAAAAGTGGTCCCATCCTCCACAACCTCCGCTTCAATCCCAGCCTCCCGCTGTGAAAAAATCTCCGCCCCAAGGTCCTCAAGAATCATCCGAATCTCTACCATCTTATGCTCGTTTCCTGTGGCAAAAATAATCTTCTTCCCCATGTCCTCCTCCTATATCACTATACCGCATCCCTCGTCCGTTTCGGCGGTTTTGGACCCTGAAACTGATAGAAATACGTTTTCAGCATCCCATTATAAATCTTACGGTTCTTGTCTGCCTTCCGTCCAAAATACTTTTCCGCTTCTTCATAAGAAGTAATCATGTATGCTGACCAGGAATCAAGCCTACAAAAGCCTTCTCCGAAGGCCCTATACAGCTCTGGCAATGCCGCCTTCTCCTCCAACCGTTCCCCGTAGGGCGGATTCGTAATCACAAAACCGAACTTTTTGGGATGGTTCAGCTCTCTAACGTCTCTCTCCTGAAAATGAATCAGATGCTCCACACCTGCTTCTTTTGCATTTCGTCTGGCAATCCTGATTACTGAGCGTTCCACATCATACCCTTGGATATCCACCTCCACATTATCACGGATTCTGTCTCCAGCCTCCTCTACTGCGTCATACCACAGCCTTTTGGGAATCAGGTTCGTCCACTTTTCCGCAGTAAAGGAACGATTCATCCCTGGTGCGATATCCGCTGCCATCATCGCCGCCTCAATGGGGAATGTACCGCTTCCACAGAAGGGGTCCACCAGTATCCTCTCCCTCCTCCATGGCGTCAGCATAATCAACGCCGCCGCCAAAGTCTCAGTAATAGGCGCTTTTCCGGAAACCTCCCTGTAGCCCCGTTTGTGAAGGGAAACTCCCGACGTGTCAATCCCCACTGTAACCTCATCCTTCATCAGAAATACCCGAACCGGATATGGCGCGCCGTCCTCAGGAAAATGCTCTATGCCATAGTGATTGGCAAGCCTCCTGACCATGGCTCTTTTCATAATGGACTGTATATCAGACGGACTAAAAAGCTTACTCTTGACAGACGCTGCTTTCGTGACCCAAAACTTCCCGTTTCGGGGAATAAATGTCTCCCAGGGCAGCTCTCTCGTTCGCTCAAACAACTCCTCAAAGGTAACAGCCCGAAAGCTTCCTACTTTCCACAGGATTCTCTCCGCTGTGCGAAGGAAAATATTGGCATAGCAAACTGCTTCTGCATCCCCGTAAAAAGTCACTCTTCCATCCTCTACTCTGGCAATCTCATATCCTAAATCCAGAATCTCTCTTTTCAGCACCGCCTCCAGCCCGAAATGGCAGGGTGCGATTAACTCTATTTTATCCATATGGCTTCTCCAACTTCTTCTGTTACTTGTTACTTCTCCATCTTACTTTTTTCCCTATCTCTTGTCAATAAAAAGAACGCCGCATAAGACGATTTCTTATGCAGCGCACTTTTTCGTTTTTCTTTCTCTCTCTAACACAGGTATCGTCCCAGGCTTTCCTAAGCCCATTGACTGAATTTCTAAAAGGTACAGCCAAGAACTGTACGCGAAACCCTCTTAGTAGTTATCGCTGTAGTTTGTGCTGTTAGAATTTGTGCTGTTTGAGTTCTTGTTCTTTGAAGTTGTGTTGGACGCATTCTTGTTAGATGCGTTCTGGTTGGATGCGTTCTGGTTGGATGCATTCTGATTAGATGCATTCTGGTTAGATGCGTTTTTGTTAGATGAACTATAATTCTTAGCCATGTCAATTCCTCCTAAATCATTTTTGTTACATGGCTATTATGTCCGCACCCTTCTAAGATTATGTATTATTTTTTTTATTTTTTTGAAAATTTTGTCTTGCAATTTCAGCCATACTATACTATACTAAGATGTGTAGAAAGGATACTTTCTACAACCCCTTATTAATTATTTATACTCCCCTCAAAAGAACGATGGCTCCCCCATCGTTCTTTTACTTTTATTATCAAACATTCTTTCATCGCCGTCTCCCTCCAATCAGACGAACAATAAACATTACAATAAGAAGCGGAACAATGACAGGCGCAAGAAGTGAGAAGATTCCTCCGACCACAGCCACCACCAGCATAATGATTCCCAATACCCCTAAGATAACCAGCAGCTTCTTCCACCAGGAATTCACGCCAATCACACGCACTCTGGAGTTCTGCCCGTTCTCATATCCCCGCTGGACGGGATCATATGTATATCCATCCTGCCCATTACCTGCATTTTCTACAGATTCTATAATCGTCCTGGCAATCGCCCACGGGTCACCCAGCTCGTCAATCACAGCCTCCTCCCTTCGTCCCTTCCTCACCTCGTCGCTGATATACCCGTCATAATAATTAATATTATCCTGTACCACAGAACCGCTCAAGTCGTTGGCCAAGGCATGTCTCATCTTTTCCAAAAATTCTTGTTTTGTCATGGTAATTCCCCCTGAGTCAGATTATTTTCACTTATTTCATATGCTTGCCATTACTGCGGGCATAAAAAACCTTGCACTTAGAATATCACATACCTGATGTTATTCCAAGTACAAGGTTCTTAAAATTTCCTAATATCTTTATGAAGGATTGTCTGTCTCAATCAGAAACGTCAGGGAAACTACACTTCAAACATCAAATCACCATAGGACGGCATTGGCCACGCTTCTTTGTCCACAATCATCTCCAGTCTGTCAACCGGTGCGCGAAGCGCCTCCATGGCAGGAACCACGTCGAAATGATAGAATCTTGCCTGCGCTTCACCCTCGCTCATTGCCGCCGCCTGGTCTGTAAGACGAATCAACTCCTCCAACGCCTGCTTCGTCTTGGACAGCAGACCCGAAATTTCACCCAGAAGCTCGGCCTGGACCCCTGCGTCCGCACCGGCCTCCTTCACGGCAATCACCGTATCTGCCAGCTCCTTCGTATACTTGATAACCGCCGGAATAAACTGCTTGCTCGCCATATCAATCATGGTGCGGGCCTCGATATTGATTGCCTTTGCATAATTCTCAAACTTTATCTCCGCACGGGACTCAAGCTCAGTCCTTGTGAATACTTTGAATTTTTCAAACATTGCTACTGCCTTATCTGTCGTCAGCGCAGGAATCGCCTCCACCATAGAGCGAATATTGGGCAGACCGCGTCTTTCAGCCTCTGCTACCCATTCGTCAGAGTAGCCGTTGCCGTTAAATACAATCCGATAGTGCTCGGTTGCATATTTCTTAATCAAATCATGCACAGCTAATCCAAAGTCCTCCGCGCTCTCCAGCACGTCGCACGCCTCTGCAAATGCCTCTGCCACAATCGTATTTAACACCACATTCGGTCCTGCAATCGAATCACGAGAGCCTACCATACGGAATTCAAATTTGTTTCCCGTAAATGCAAATGGTGACGTCCGGTTCCTGTCCGTTGCATCCTTCGCCAAATCCGGCAGGGTCCTGACACCGGTTTCCAGCTTACCGCCCTTCAGACTGTGGGTCGCCTCTCCTGTGCTGATTAGCTGTTCAAGCACATCCTCAAGCTGCTCGCCCAAAAAAACTGAGATGATTGCCGGAGGAGCCTCGTTGGCTCCAAGCCGGTGATCATTTCCCGGATCGGAGGCAGACTCACGAAGCAGGTCCGCATGCTCATCCACAGCCTTCAGCACACAGGTGAGCACCAGTAAAAACTGAATATTTTCATGAGGGGTCTTGCCCGGATCAAGAAGGTTCTTCCCATCATCCGTGGTAAGGGACCAGTTGTTATGCTTGCCGGACCCATTTACTCCGGCAAATGGCTTCTCATGAAGCAGACATTTCATTCCATGCTGGCAGGCAACCCGCTTCAATGTCTGCATCACCAGATGGTTATGGTCAACCGCCACATTGGCCTCTGCATAAATTGGAGCCAGCTCGTGTTGTGCCGGCGCGACCTCGTTATGCTGAGTCTTTGATGTTACTCCAACCCGCCAAAGCTGCTCGTTCACATCCTTCATGAAGCCTGCAATCCTTTGACGGATGGTTCCAAAGTAATGATCATCTAACTCCTGACCCTTAGGCGGCATGGCGCCGAACAAGGTACGTCCTGTATAAATCAAGTCTTTTCTCTGCTGAAACTTTGCTGCATCTACAAGGAAATATTCTTGCTCCGGACCAACCGACGGAGTTACTTTCTTTGACGTTGTATTTCCAAACAGACGAATCAGACGCAGAGACTGGGCGTTGACTGCCTCCATGGAGCGCAAAAGCGGGGTCTTCTGGTCAAGCGCCTCCCCTGTGTACGAACAGAATGCCGTAGGGATACAAAGCGTCGCGCCTGCCGCGTCATGCCTTACGAATGCCGGAGAAGTACAGTCCCATGCTGTGTATCCTCTCGCCTCGAATGTGGCGCGAAGTCCGCCCGACGGAAATGAAGACGCATCTGGCTCTCCTTTAATCAATTCCTTACCGGAAAAGCTCATCAGTACCTTGCCATTCCCCATCGGCGCAGAGATAAACGAATCATGTTTTTCGGCTGTCACTCCCGTAAGCGGCTGAAACCAGTGGGTATAATGGGTCGCCCCCTTCTCAATAGCCCACTCCTTCATCTCGTGCGCGATAACGTCGGCTGTTGCAAGCTCTAACTCCTTGCCTTCCTCAATGGTCTTTTTCAGATCCTTGTACACCTTCTTAGGCAGACGTTCCTGCATAACTGTATCATTAAAAACATCTTCCCCGAAAATATCAGCTACATTTAACAGTTCACCCATATGTTCTATAATTCCTTTCTTGAAATGTATCAACTTAAGCCCCATAATACAAACAGGAAAGCAAGTTGACATTAAGAAAAGGCACCCCGACCTCCGGTCGGAACGCCTTTGTTCTCTCTACGCCTGTTAGTATACCTCAATCAGCCAAAAAAGGCAAGTAAAATTTCTTACTTCTTACGCTTTTCCTACTGAACCGAATAATTCCATCTTCTCCTTAACCTTTGCGATGATTGCTTCATAGCCAGGCTTAAGCAGCTTACGAGGATCGAAGCCCTTGCCTTCGCGGTCTTTTCCAGCTTCAATGTACTCACGGGTAGCGTCTGCAAATACAAGCTGACACTCTGTATTAACGTTAATCTTAGCAACACCAAGGTCGATTGCCTTCTTAATCATGTCGTCCGGAATTCCTGTACCGCCATGAAGAACTAATGGCATATCGCCTGTAAGCTTCTGGATAGCATCCAGCGTCTCAAAGCTCAATCCTGCCCAATTCTCAGGATATTTGCCATGGATATTACCGATACCCGCTGCCAGCATGTCCACGCCAAGGTCAGCGATCATCTTACATTCGTTCGGGTCTGCGCACTCGCCCTGTCCGACAACGCCGTCTTCTTCTCCGCCGATTGAGCCTACCTCTGCCTCCAGGGACATTCCCTTCTCACGGCAGATAGCGATCAACTCTTTTGTCTTGGCAACATTCTCTTCGATTGGATACTTAGAGCCGTCGAACATAATAGATGTAAAGCCTGCCTCGATACATTTCTTGCATCCGTCATAGGAACCGTGGTCAAGATGTGTAGCAACCGGAACAGTAATTCCCATCTCCTCAACCATAGCGGCTACCATGTCCTGAACTGTCTTAAAGCCGGTCATATACTTTCCTGCGCCCTCAGATACGCCTAAGATTACCGGTGACTTTGTCTCCTCGGCTGCTGTCAGGATTGCTTTTGTCCACTCAAGGTTGTTGATGTTGAACTGTCCTATTGCGTAGTGGCCTGCAACTGCTTTTTCAAGCATCTCTTTTGCTGATACTAACATATTAATTCCTCCAATTCCTTCTGCCCTTCCAGATGCTTAGGCATCCCTTGGCATGTTATAATTTTCACTAAGCTTTATTATATATCATATTGGAGGAAAAAACAATGATAGAATTTATAGAAAGCTTATGGTATACTTTCGTCAAATTTCACAAAATAAAAGGAAATGCTAGCTTTTCTACAAAAAAATTCCTCTCAAAGATTACTCTTCAAGAGGAATTTCCAGTGACTCCAAGGGGAATCGAACCCCTGATTCCAGCGTGAGAGGCTAGCGTCTTAACCGCTTGACCATGGAGCCGTATTTATATTGTCTCTCTGTTTCGTACTTGCTTATTATAGCAAAGTCAATTCAAATATGCAAGCACTTTTTTCATTTTTTTACAAATTTTTTTACAGCCCAACTCACGACCAATATCTGAACTTATATAATTATATAAAGTTAGAATAATATTGAAAATCTTTAATTTTATAGTATACTATAAACTGTAGCATTACTAAGGAAGGATAATATAATGAGAATCCAACATAATATTTCATCACTAAATACATATGAAAGCTTAAAGAAATCTACCTCTCTAATAGGTAAAAACCTGGAAAAACTGGCTTCCGGCTATAGGATTAACAGAGCAGGGGACGATGCGGCAGGACTTGCAATATCAGAAAAAATGAGAGCGCAGATTACCGGTTTGGAGCAGGCAGGCGATAATGCTTTAGATGGAATTTCTCTGATTCAGACAGCCGAGGGCGCTATGGAAGAAATCCACAGCATGCTCAACCGTATGATGGAGCTGTCCGTTCAGTCATCAAACGGTACGTATTCGGATGAAAACCGCAGCAGTATGCAGGATGAAATCAACGCTATACTGGATGAAATCCAACGTATTGAAAAAAACACGAATTTTAACGACATTCCTCTATTGCAGGGCAACGACGCTAAACTGCCTCCTGTAGCAACGATTAAAGGCGGCATGCCGGTATGGGTTGACATGCCGCAAAAAGATAGTAATGGACTAACAGGCTCATATATAACGACAGAAACCTATACAGACGCCAGCGGCGCCCAGCAGCAATACCAGGTAGAGCATGCCGCAGCATATATGGATTTCAGCCAATTGAATGCCGGAAATATTAATGACTTGCTCAATGAAAATACTGGTATATACACGACCTGCTGTACATGTGAGGCACATTATAGTATTAAATTTACAACAGGAACTTCTCTCTAACACAGGTATCGTCCCAGGCTTTCCTAAGCCCATTGACTGAATTTCTAATATTTATTCTATAGGTATAGATGGTGTCAGCACAGGCGCTGAGTTGATTAACAGGATTATACAGGCTACAAAGGGCAATCCTAACAACCACTATACAATGCTTGCAGCAGATGCAGCGAACCCATCTCAACTGGTAATATATGATGACAGGGCATATCCTGGAAAGATTCCGTCAGTACCAGCCGGTGGGAAATGGGATAATTGGAAAAATCCCTACACAGCCTCCCCTTCGGTATCGCAGGGTAGAGGATTATTCGGAGAAGGCGTTGCATATAAATATGAGCCGAAACTTGTAGGTGATGTGGTGCTGCATGTCACAGAAACATCAAATGAAGACGGACAGCTTTCCCTTCTTCTTCCAGAAATGGGTTTATCCCAAATCGGAATTAGTAATCTCTCCATATCTACCGCGGAAAACGCCAAGTCGTCTATCGGCAGAATCCAGCATGGAATTGATTATGTAAGCCAAGAGAGAGGACGAATGGGCGCCTATCAGAACCGTCTTGAACATACTGTCAATAATCTAAGTGTTATGAAGGAAAATATAACCGCTTCAGAAAGTCGTATTCGAGATGTTGATATGGCAAAAGAGATGGGTGAATATACCAAAAATAATATTCTTATTCAATCTGCCCAGGCTATGCTAAGCCAAGCGAACCAAGTCCCAAATGCAGTTCTCCAACTGCTGCAATAACATATATTGACGACAAAAAACACAACAGGATTGTGGAGAGACATTACATCTTTCAACAATCCTGTTTTATAATATAACCTATTATGCGCTCTCTCCCCTGCGCGCCTTCAGTTCCTCCGTAATCTTAGCATACTCCTTCTTCGTCAGCGGATAAATCAGCATAGGGATACATGCCAATATGCCTATAACGCCTGGAATGATGGATTCCATATAGAAAAATGCTTTCAGCGTTCCCTGGGCCTGCTCCTGATTCGGAACATATCCAAGAGCCGCGATTAAAGCCAGCACACTTGAATTTGCAATCGCAACGGCAAGCTTGGAGATAAATGTCTGTGTAGAAGTGATAAACCCTTCATTTCTCTGACCAAGTTTAAGCTCTGCATATTCAATCGTTTCCGCAGTCATGGTAGACACAAGGACCATTCCCGCCCCACAGTAGAACAGGAAAAACAGGTTGTTGATGAAAAGCGCAACTGCATTATTTTCAAAAAAGAACAGAAACAGAGAGTCAACAAAAAACAAAATATTTAATCCAACCGCAACATATTTTGCCTCAAATTTTTTAACCAGCAGCGGTGCTACGGCAGAGCCGATAAGCATACCCGGCACACCCGCCAGGCCCACAATCGCAACGAGCTGGACATTTCCAAGATTATAAGTGGCATAATACATATTCAAACTGGTTTTTCCCACAGATACCAACTGCAGAATAAACCCGAAAATCATAACCATCAGAAGCGGTTTGTTCTGCCCGATTGCCTTCATGGTCATTTTAAAATTAAATTTAGGTTTATCCACAATCGTTCTTTCATGGACATGTTTTACATTGAACAGATACAGGATGCAGGATACCACGCCAAACAAAATCGCGGTGTAAAAATATCCCTTCTTCATATCCCCTTTTCCAAGCATAGTTACGCAGGGAATAATCAGGATACCCGTAACTGCCATCGTCATACCTGTGCAAAGTCTTCCGATTCCGAACATGGATGCACGCCTGTCTGGCTTGTCGGTCATAACCGTCGGCAGACTGAAATAAGATACGTCAATAGTCGTATAGATCATTCCGAACAAAATATATGTAACAACTGCATATATCAGATTCCCCGTTTTTCCAAAGGAGGGAACCGTAAAATTCAGCACCATAGCAATCGCAAGGGGTACTGGGGCAAACAATATAGCATTCTTAAATCTTCCATACCGCGTTTTCGTCCGTTCAATCAAAAGTCCGATCATAGGATCATTGACACCGTCCCAGACTCTTGCCACAAGAAACATTCCCGATATAAACATTGGCGCAAGCATAAATATATCTGTATAGAAGTACATCATCTGACCGTTCCAGAGCGTGAACATGATACACTGTGCCACGCCCAACATTCCAAAATGGAAGATTTCACTCTTTGTCACATCTGCCGTGACTTCTTTTACTTTATTATTCATAACATTTTCTCCTAATTTTATCTACTCTCTCCATTTCCTGTCAGGCAGGCAAACAGATCACCAAAAATCAAATCTCTGTAACAGTAATTTACCACACGTATCTCATGTCTTGAACCGTCAGGCTCTCCCCAGGTCAGATCGTCGTTTAAGACCGGAGAAATCTCCAATGTAGACGGTGCCCAGGTAGGATTCTTCAAAAATGCGATTGTCGCCACATCCCAAATAATCCGAGAACAGGCAACATGCTGACTCTGAAACTGCTTCAGATACTCCTCGTCCTGATCCTCCCGACGAAGCAGATAGCTTTTCCGGTACATGGCCGCCGCAAAAATGGCAGCCTGCGGATTCGTAAACGCATCCAGTACATTTTGACCAAGGTAATCTCCAATCTCAGTAGCTCCCATAAGCCGCCTCTTAACCTCATCCTCCGTCACCGCAAGCAGGGACGCTACATTCATGCATGGAATATAGACCAGCGGAACGCCGCTGTTAAAAAGCACCTGAGAAGCAGCTACATCCTGCATGAGATTGAATTCCAATGCGTGGTCGAAATATAAAGGCTGCCCGCCTAACCATACCACCACAATCTTATTGACAATCTCAGGCTCTATCAAAATGGCAGACGCAATGTTCGTAATCGCACCAAAGGCAGCCACATAGAGTAAGCCTTCCCCGTTCATCGCCCTGTCAACCAGATCTAACGCCGCTTCGCTTTCCACCGCGCCTCCCTGGTCTGCAATATAGCTGGCAGAACCGCGAAACACCTTATTTTCGTGGGAAAGCCCCAGAAGCTTGTATAATTTGCAGATTTCTTCATAACTTTCCTCCATGCCTGTCCCTGGCGCTTCGGCGTAGGTAAAGCCTGCCGCGTGCTCAATCTTCTCTCCTGTAAACATTGCTTTCAGACAGTCATGGGAAAAGGGCGCCGCATAAACCGCCTCCACCTCAAATCTATCCGTTGACTTAAGCGCCCATGCGATTGCAAACTGATCGTCAATCTCATTTTTCGCGTCCGTATCCAGCACCAGGCGAAGCTTCTCACAGGGGACAGATAATCTCTTTCTTCTCTCCCCTTTGGACATACTTGTTTTTTCCATAATTAAGTACCTCATCCTTATTCTCTCAATTCAGTTATCCTAGACTTCATCCTTATTCTCTCAATTCAGTTATAAGTCCTATTCTTTATATTCGGTTATCTTCGAGAAATCAGCCGAATGAACCTCCTTCCTGCCAGGAATAGACTGGGCCGCCCCGCTTCTCGAAACCGCTATCCCACTTGCCACCGCTGCTGTCTCCAACGCTTTTTTTATCCCCTTCCCTCGCAAATACTCGGCAAGAAAATATCCGGCAAATGTATCTCCCGCTGCGGTAGTATCAACCGCCCTGGTTTTCCAGATTCCACACACCTCCTTCCTCCCGTCGTTCGCCATACAGACTGCGCCTCTTTCACCCAATGTCAATATAATCGTCTGATTACTCCATCTGGAATGAAGCTCTTTTAGGATTCCTTCTGCGCCCTTCTGTCCCGAAAGAGCTTCTCCCTCGCCTTCATTGATGAACAAATAATCCACATGAGACAAATCACACTTTGTAATCCTGTCATTCATGGGAGACGGGTTAAATGCCACCTTCATCCCTCTCTTGTGAGCGCTTTCAATCAGGTAATCAATATGCCCAATTTCATTCTGCAGGATCAGAACATCCTCCTTCTCAAAGTGTCCCAGAACCTCATCTATGTATTGATGGGAAATGTCACCATTCGCCCCCTCCACAACCATAATACAGTTCTGCCCTGAAGCGTCTACCTGTATGACAGCGTGACCGCACATCTTCTCAGAATGCCGCAGATATGACGCATCTACCTCATATTCCGAGAAAATCTTCTCAAATTCCTGCCCATCCGGACCAACTGCGCCTGCAAAGAAAATCTTCTCTCCTGCTTTCGCCATCGCCATGGCAAGATTGAAGCCCTTTCCCCCGCAGGAATCCGAATAAGAATGAACGGCAACCGTCTCCCCTGGACGTACAAACCGGTCCAAATGATAGGTTCGATCAATATTTAGTGAACTAAACACAATTTTTCTCATACACACCTCACTTTTTTCATTCACTTTGTTGGTTTACTTGTTTACTAAAATTGTTTCATTGCGTTTATTATATATTTGTTCTAAAAATATGTCAACAAAAATCACTGACTTGATTTTTTTTTGTTTAAATAGTACAATAATGAAAATTGCTTTTTGGCGAAATCTTACAGTTTTTGAAGGGGAAATAACGATGACCATCCGTGACATAGCGAAAGCCGCAGGCGTATCTGCCGCTACCGTATCCAGAATCATCAACCATAAAGACGAAAATATCAGCGAGGAAACTCGTAGGCGTGTATTACAAATTATTGAAGAGCATGAGTATGTACCCTATGCCAAAGTCCGTGACCGGCTGCTTCAATCTAACCGTACCATCGGTGTAATCCTGCCGTCCCTTGGCTCACCTTTTTTTGCATCATTTATTGAACATATACAGACATTAGCTGCCAGCGACAACTATACCCTGTCGCTCTATCTCACTCAGAACAGGCCAAAGCTTGAAGAACAGGCAATTCTCCACTTCCTGGATATCCACGCCTTAGGAATTCTGTACTTTCCGGAATCCGACAACGGGATCGCCGCATTAAAGCACAGCCAGGACCAACTACGAAGCGCGGTCCTTATGGACTGCGAAACTCCAGAATTTCCATTCCCCCAGGTTTACCGTGATTTTTTCAACATTGCCAAAACTGGAACAACTGCTCTCTTAAAGCAAAATAACCGACGTCTGGTCCTTCTCCTCTCTGGAGAAGGTAGCTTTCGTGTACATGAGCAACTGGCAGACGGATACCGAGAGGCCATGCTTTCCTATGGAATCACTCCCGATGACAGTACAATTCTCAAAGCAGACGACAGCTTTCACACAGCATTTGAACAACTGACCGACGCCGGAATCGACGGCGTGATCTGCCAGAACGCTTACCTGACAAGCGAAGTTTACTGTATTGCCAGCAGAAAGCATTTCCTAATACCCTCCGATTTGTCGGTACTGTGTCTGGAGGACTCCATATCGCTGGAGCAACTGCTGCCTCCGGTGACTGCAATACGCACAGACATTTCCCAGATGGCGAAAACAGCATACCATACTTTGCTCAGTCAGATTAATGCCAAAAAGAATGTATTCCCATCCCAGACGGCAGCTTTTAGCCTCATACAGCGCAGAAGTATCCAAGCCCATAAGGAATTTGCCACCAAGATTATGATTGCCGGCAGTTTAAATATGGATATAACGCTGAAAGTGCCTCACCTTCCCCACATGGGAGAGACGCTGCTTGCGTCCCATCTGGATTACTGGACGGGAGGGAAGGGCGCCAACCAGGCAATCGGCGTAAGCCGTTTTGGCGCTAATGCATATATGCTTGGAAGGCTTGGCATCGACCCCTACGGCAGACAATTATATGAACAGCTTTCCAACGAAAATGTGGATATGCAGGGAGTTTCCTTTGTCAACAGCCACCCTACAGGAACCGCCTATATCACCGTACAGGGAAACGGCGGCAATACGATTGTAGTCAATCCAGGGGCTAATGCCACCCTGACTCCCTCCTACGTGGCCGAGAACCAAGCTCTGTTTTCCGGCGTCCTTTACTGTCTGGTGCAGATGGAAATCCCCTTTCCGTCTGTGGAGAAAATTTTTGAAATCTGTGGACAGATGAATATAAAGGTGATATTAAAGCCTTCTCCGGCTCAGATACTGCCTCCGGCCATCCTGCAGGAGCTCTTTCTTCTGGTTCCCAACCAGGAGGAAATGGCTGTCCTCTGCCCGAATGAGAACACACCAGAGCTGCAGGCCAGAACAATGCTTTCTAAGGGTGTACAAAATGTGATTGTAACTCTGGGAGACAAGGGATGTATCTATGTAAACCATGAAGGAACAATGCATTTTGACGCTTATCCCTATCCTTCCGTGGATTCCACAGGGGCAAGCGATATCTTTATCAGTTGTCTTGCGGCGCAGCTTGCAAATGGATGCGATATGAAAAAGGCCATTGAATTGTCTACGTTGGCGGCTTCCTTTAGTGTGTCAAAGGAAGGGGTGCAGAATGCGATTTTGAATAGGGAAATGTTGTATGACTTATATGAAAAGAAATTTTCTATTTCGGTGAACCAGTTAGAAGAATAGACGGTATAAAAAAGGCTGCTGCATTAAGCGTAAAATAATTCCGCTTAATGCAGCAGTCTTTTATCATCCGTTACAGGGAATGAATCAGCCTCACCGCAATATTGTCACATTCCCCTTTCAGATACTGCCACATCTCCCCGTCATTTCCGTAAAATTCCTCGATAAACCTCCTCACACTTTCACGAACCAGCGCCTTTGCCTCATCTTCCGAATACATACCAAGCAAAGCCCGTATCCTGCCGCGTTCATATTCCCCGATACCGTCTCCGTCGAACTGCTTCTTTAACAGAATATGCCCCGCCACATCCCCAAGAAGAATCCCACAGAGATTCTCGAACATTTCCTCATACTCCTCTGAGAAACTGCACAACGTCTGGGTCACATATGCTTCTGGAAACTTATTGAGAAACCTCTGCTCTATAGAAACACATCTTACAAATTCATATACAGCGTCAATCCCTGTGCCCACCTCCTTCAAAAGCGGATAATCCAGCGTCAGAATCGTATCCTGAGGCGCATACCGAATGTCGTACCATTTCAGAAACTCCGGAACCGCATTTACCGTATCCTTCAAGGCTATATTTCCATAAGAATGGAAATCCCGTATCAAGGCATGGTACAACTCTTTCATTGCATGAACCTTCGCCTCCACAAGCTGACACCCCAGTCTGTACGCCTCCTTTGCAGTTACTTCCTTAGCTGTCATGACATTTCCGGCAGACATTCCCTCCTTTAATAGAGAATGACCACCCACTCCACAGCCACCTGCATTGCAAGGCCCTCCATGAAGATACTCGTCAATACAGTAAATAACTGCCTCCATCAACTGATTCGCCTTCTCATAAGTAATCGACGTGCTCTCATATCCTGTGTATTTCTCCGACAATTCCGCTACAATCGGAACCAGTTCTTCCATCTCATACATAGCTTTTCCTCCGTCAGTTATACCCGTTCTATACCACACCGTTCCTACTGTAAGTCCTTTAAAGCCTCCATATAAAGCTGCGCATCCCACCTCTGAACCTCGTCGAACTGCCCATATTCCCCCCTTCCCTCTGTCCGCTTGTATCCCCGATAGCCTCTTCGCACCGCCTGGGCAAATATATCCAGACATGTCTCCTCCAGATAATCCAAATCTCCATAACAGACACTCTCAAACTGCTCCTTCATAAAATGAATTAATTCCTGGTCCGTCAGTTCATCCTGCATTTCATTTTTATAGAGGAAAAAAATCTCTTGAAGCCTGACCATGGTATCCGCATAATTATCCTGATTAATATAGTCGGAATCACAGAATTCGTAGATCAGACGGGGCAGAATACTCTCACCGAATTCTACCCGCTTCTGCTCTTTCAGCGTGTTTCTTCGCTCTGCAACAATGACCTGCGCCTCCTCCTCGCTTAACGTAAGACCATACTTCTGCGCATACTGATTTGTCTCCATCACTTTCCCAATCTGGGTCTGATTTACTACTGCTTCTAACCAGTTTCCTTTACTCAAAGCACATTCCTCCTATTTTACCCTTCTTCAAACAGACCGTCTCTCGTAATATTATTCAGCCATTTCATACTCCGGTAATGCTTCAATACCCAAGGCCATTTGGCAAATTCATCCGTACACAGTAAAAAATATACCCACAGTACAGGAAGCTTCAAGATAAAAGCTGCAAAAAAGCCAAGGGGCACAGCGTAACACCACATAGTAATGGTATCGCAGATAAATCCAAACCGGCTGTCTCCTCCTGCACGGAAAACGCCTGCAATCAATGTGGTATTCACAGCCGCCCCAAGCACATAATAAGTATTAATCAGCATCATATATTTCAGATAATGCATTGCCTGTTCCGTCAAGGTTGCATATCTTAGCACAATGGGCATTGCCCCAAGGACAATCAGACCTCCAATAATACCTGTAGCGACAGTAAGCTTCATAACCTTTCTTGCGCCGTCTTTGGCTTCCTCAAGCTTATTCATTCCGATTATATTTCCAAGGAGTATTCCGCCAGCGCTTGCGGTTCCAAAACATAGAATGGTTCCAAAATTACGCACCACAGTAACAAAGGAATTGGCCGCCACAGCATCTGTCCCCATATGTCCCATAATCACAGAATACATGGAAAACGCCACACTCCAGGCAATATCATTTCCAAGGGCAGGCAGAGACAGTCTGACAAAATCAGAAAATAACGCCTTGTTTTTCACAAACATATACCGAAAATCCAGTTTGATATCCTTACTTAAAAACGACACCACAAAGCAGGCAAAAAGCTCAATCAGCCTGGATATGGAGGTCGCCAGCGCCACACCCATGGCTCCTAGCTTCGGCGCACCCAACAGCCCGAAAATAAATACTGCATTCAGGAAAATATTCAGCGAAAATGCAAGCACATTCATCGCCGTACTGATTACCACCCTGCCGATACTGCGAAGAATGGCAAGATATACCTCCGTAATCCCCCAGCACAGATAGCTGACGCTCATGAATCTTAAATAGGAGGCTCCTATTGTAATTAGCTCTCTGTCATTGGTAAAAATCTGCATCATTGGCTCTGGCACAAGCAAGGCCAGGCAGGCAAAAAGCAGAGCAATCAACAGTGAAAACCGAAGGGCAATCCCTTCAATCACCTGAATAGCTTTCATATCCCCTTTGCCAAAATACTGGGCGCTCAGCATAGTCGCGCCTGTTCCCAAACCATAAAACACCATAAACAGGATATTTGCATACTGTGAGGCAAGGGATACAGCCGAGATGGAGGACTGCCCCACATAATTCAGCATCACCACGTCAGCCGAGCTGACCGCCGCGCTCAGAAGATTCTGAATTACAATCGGCAGCACTAATTTAAATATTTGTTTGTAAAATGTATCTTTATTTGTCATATTTGTTCTTTCCTGGAATTCATCCTTTCCTAATTTTTCTGTCCCTTAAACGGACGAAGTCCGCTTGTCAAACGTCAACAATACCTCCAATATCCGCACCAATTCAGACAGCCCTCTCTGATCCTCCTCATCAAACCTTGCAAGGTGAGGGCTGTCGATATCCAGTACGCCAATCACCTCTTTTGCATTATGTATCGGAATAACAATTTCTGACAGTGACGCGCTGTCACAGGCAATATGCCCAGGGAATTCATGGACATTCTCTACCCGCATGACTTGATCCTGGACTGCCGCCGCGCCGCACACACCCCGCCCAACCTCTATCTCTACGCAGGCAGGCTTCCCCTGGAAGGGACCCAGGATTAACCGCCCCTCCTTCATAAGATAAAATCCCATCCAGTTAATATCTGTCAATGCCTGATTCAAAAGAGCAGATACATTTGCCAGATTGGCGGTCAAATCTGTAACCCCGTCTACTAAACCTTGAAGCTGCGTTTTTAAGAGCCTGTATAACTCTTTCTTTTCTGTGGGATATGTAATAAGCGACGCCTTCATTTCATATAACCTCCTAAAATTCTTTTGTTAGTTCAGTAACGCCATATTGCTCTTTGAAAGCCTCTAAATCCTTTTCATTCCTGATTAACATTATATCGGTAAATTTACCGGTGTGCAGGTCTTTAAAGCCTGCCACCTGCTCTCCGGTGCAAATGCTGCACCGGAGGACAGGCTTCTGAATATTCGGGTCATACTTTTCTGTTACAGGATTGATTTTAGTTTTTCTGAATAAATGAAACATTGCCCTTCTCCCCCTTTAACTCCCAGTAAAACACATACTGCTGCATGACGCCCTCGTACCCCTTATACCTGTTCTTCGGGAAACCTCTCTTATAGTGCTTCTTCAAAGCCTGCAATATATGTGTATCCACAGGAAATGCTTCCAGATGATGCAATCCAAAAAGGCAGATACAGTCCGCCACCTTCTCGCCCACTCCATACAGCTTCAAAAGCTCTGCCTTAGCCTCCTTATACGGCATATTCCTAACAGCCGCCAGGTCCATCTTACCCTCCGCAATAATCCTGGCAGTCCGAACTACATATTTACTTCGGTATCCCAGATTACACTCCTTAAGTTTATCCTCCGGAAGAAACGCCAATACCTCCGGCTGCGGAAACATATAATATCTCTCTCCACGAAAATTGACCCTCTCCTCCCCGTACTGCTCACAGATGTTCTGGATACATTTACGGATTCTCACAATATTATTCTGCTGTGATATTAGAAATGACGCTGTCATCTCCCATAAATCCTGATACAAAATCCGTATTCCCTCTCCAAACCGGATGGCCTTCACCAGATACTCATCCTTGGGATTCGCCGTCTCCATATACGCCCCATAATCCCTCTCCAGGTCAAAATATCCCTTCCAGTATTCCTCGAATTCTTCCTCCCCGCAGGAAAACATACACTCTTTTCCACTCTGCTCAATCTCAAGATACCGCCCCGCCGCAATGACGCTGTATGTACGCGCATCCCTCTGAACCATCCGAAAGCATTGACCCGAATCACAAATCTGCCTTATATCGAAATAATCCATTGTTTTTCTGACCATTTATCCTACCTCATATATACCTTGTCACTCACATCATTCCATCCATCTCCGCCTGAGTAATGACTTCATTCCTCACCATACTCCGAAGTACCTGCTGCGCTCTCAGAGAAACCAGCCCTTCATCCACCCCCGGCGCATACACAGAAGGCGCATTGGGCACCCCCGCCAGCACAACCGCCTCGTAATCCGTCAGCTCTGACGGTATTTTCCCAAAATATCCCGTGGAAGCTGCATAGATTCCCTCATAGCCGCTGCCAAAGCTGGCGGTATTCACATACAATTCAAAAATCTCCTCCTTGCTGTATTCTGCCTCAATCTCCATCACGGCAAATACCTCCGCCGCCTTGCGCTCAAGGTTCTTATCCTGAGTAAACAGCAGGTTCTTGGCAAGCTGCTGCGTAATCGTGCTGCCGCCCTCCCGAAAGGACATTGACCTGATATCAGCCCAGAAGGCCCGACACAGTGCGATTAAATCAATCCCCTTATGCTCTCTGAATCTGTGGTCCTCCACGGAAATCACCGCATTAATATAGAAATCTGTCATCTCAGAATACTTTGTAAAATCTTCCTCTCCCCTTATCTTATCAACCCTGTCTTCAATAGAACTCAGGGAAATAGCGTCCTGATACATCTGATATCCCTTCACTCCATAGAAAATGCCGACTGACATAGCCGCACACAGCATAAGAATCAGCAGCACGCATATTGTTTTTCTCACAGGATGTCTTTTCTTCATTGTCCAGCCAACTCCTTTCTGCCCTTCGATTCTGCGAATCAGATATTCCTTCATTTGTTATAATTTTCGACCATATATACCTCTTTCTCAAGCCCTGGCGCATATATTTATAGAAAAGATAATATATATGGTTTATTTGGGGAAACGTATGGTAAAAACTGCACCGCCCTGGGGATGGTTCTTTGCACTGACCGTCCCCCCTTGTCTGACAATAATTCTTTTGCAGAGCGCAAGGCCGATTCCGTATCCTGCAGCAACGGAGCTCTTTCCACGATAAAACCGTTCAAACAGGTTTTGCAGGTCCTCCTTGGCAAAGCCCGCCCCATATATTCAGCTCTGATGACATTTATTATATTTCTTTCGTCACAAATATACAACCTGCTTTTTTCAGGCAATTTAATCCTACTTGCTTTTTCTCCCTCCCCATGCTATACTACTCGTTGCAAAGTCTGTCTAAAACCAAGGTCTATAGGACTTTGCTATCCGCTAAGGCGCGTGTGTTCGAGACCTTCCACACGTAAAACAAAACTAAAGGAGAAGAAACAATGAAAAAATCAAACACAGCTTTTCTAAGCCAGGCAGCCATGATTGCTGCCGTCTACGTGGTGCTCACCTATGTATTCGCACCATTTTCCTTCGGAGAGATTCAGGTAAGAATAGCCGAGGCTCTTACCATCCTCCCACTGTTTACCCCCGCCGCCATCCCCGGCTTGTTCATCGGGTGTCTGCTGGGCAATATTTTAGGGGGTGCAATCCTTCCAGACATTATCTTTGGAAGCATCGCAACCTTAATTGGAGCATTCGGTACATATATGCTGCGCAATAACCTTCCCCTACTGGCGCCCCTGCCTCCAATCCTGGCAAATACAATCGTGGTGCCCTTGGTACTGCGCTTTGGCTACAGCGTTAATCTTCCCATACCGTTCATGATGCTGACGGTAGGCATTGGAGAGATTCTTTCCTGCGGCGTACTTGGAATCATACTATATGCGGCTCTGCGAAGATATAAAAATATCATCTTCGTTCCAGCCCAGAGATAATAAGAAACTGTCTGAAAATGAAATTTGTCATTTTCAGGCAGTTTCTTTTATCCTATATATGTGTTTCCGCTTCCCGACGTCATCTGATCCACCTCTCCAATCGGGGCAGCTCTGCGTTCCCCGCTGTCTGCATCAATATAAACCACGCTGCCTTCTGTATATCCTACCAGAATGACCGCCCGCTCTGCATCTAACATCCCAATCACTGGATTATCTCTGTCAATCAAATACAGAAGCATCTCCACCGAACAGCCTGACATGTCTAAGATTCTGCCATCGTTCATCTCCTTCAGAATATCCACCGGCGCCTGCCTTTGTCTAAGCCGCTCCCCAATATTCTGTATCACCTCATCCTTTCCGGCAATGAAATGCTGCTTGCTTCGATTCCCCTGTTCCCAGACATAGGACTGATTGGAGTCCACCACACATCCACTATATGGCTCAGCCGCTCGGATTGCCTCGCCTGCACGGTCGTAAACGCCCTGCAGCTCTCCATAACCATATACAAAAAATTTCCCCCCATAGCTGATATCATCAAAATTAATGTCGCCTGTATCCTCCGTCAAAATCTGCTTAGGCTTCAATACCTTTGGTTCACGGTCTGAAATCCCGTCATTATAAACCAATCTCATCTGCGTCTCTTTCAGCTCAGTGGTATAACTCTTAAGGTCGATATTGCTGGCCTCTTTTTCTCGGTTATTCGTAATATAATCGGCAGTCGTGCTTGTATACGTCTCCCCTGACTTCGTCGCCCGATTCAGTGTAATCATATTCACGTCAAATGTGGTATCCAGCACATAAATTCCGTCCACCTGATAGGTTTTCACAATCTCTTCCTTGCCGTTCTGTATCTCAATCTTATACATGGGAACCGCCACCTCGCCAGATACAGTTCTCCCTGTATCTGCCGTCTTTGCCACCCCATATACAAAATCATTCTTAACAAATCCAAGGGGGCGTACGCACTCATCCCCTGCACTCTCTGCCTTCCTTGCCTTTCCGGTTTCAAGATTCATCACAGTAACCTTAGTGGCCTCATTCAGCTTTTCTCCTTCCTGCCACGCAACTAAATGGCCGTCCTCTGACACCACATACTGTTCATCCATAAGCCCCTCCACCAGAGTATTGCTCTTGTTCTTTGTCAAATCGAATTCATATAACGTACCTTCCAGCATAACATACAGATTATTCTGCTTCATACTGTAATAGACCATGCTGCTCAGCTCATTGATTGCGAACCCATAAGACTTATTACTGGAGATAAACGCCTTCTCCTCCACAGAATTCTTTTTGGCGCTGTATTCATAAATAGCAACCCCTACCTCGCCTTCATGGGAGCCGCGGCTCATATATCCGCTCACAGCAAACATGGTAAAGCCTGCCCCGTCGGTTCCAAGAAGTTTAATCTCATGGTGGGGAATCATGTTGCGCACATCACTGTTCTCCACATCGGTAAAACTAAATACCAGTGAAATCTCATCCGTATCCTTGCTGTAGTTCCACAGTTCATTTGCCACTACGAAAGAAACTTCACTCCCATTTTCATTGACCAGATAGGGAACATCCGGCGGCACAATTCCAAGCACAATGCCATTTTCATTGAGCATCTTCTTTGTCACGTCAAAAATCTGCTCCATCGTCCGGTCATAATCCAAAAGATACGTGGTCTGGCTTCCCGTCACATGCCTGACTCGAAAAAACTCCTCCACATGGTACACATCCGACTCATTCTCCTCCCCCTTACATCGGACGCGATACTCCAAACGCACAGAAATTGAGTCCCCGTTCATCTCTGTAATATCCCAGCGTTCCCCCATCTCCACCATTGGCTCTAACTCTCCCCAGGAAACATGATCATAATCCGAATGAATCGTCACATGCTGAAACGTGGTATTATTGGCGCTTTCGTTAGGCTCAATGGCAGCTCCGACGCCGGCTCCCTCCACCTTATTCATTGCATTCTCATGGAAACCGCGGATATAGTCCAGGCTCTCCGCCACACCCAGATCCGCTCCGTCTGCAATTCTGGTGTAGAAATAGACGTCATTTTCACCGCCGATATTCAGCACAATCTCAAGTACATGCTCTCTGCCTGCTGTTACTGCATCGCTAAGCTCTACTGTAAAGCTGTCGCCGTTTCGGCTAAGCTCTCCCTCCCCCATCTTCTCTTTTCCGTCCAGCGTGTAAATCGTATAGCTGGCTTTTTTAATCTGGTTCTCGTAAGGCTGAATGGTGCCTTCCACCATTCGGGCATTCGCAGGCGTAATGGTATCCCGCATGGCGGTAATATCCATTGCCCGCGCAAAACCGCTCAGCGTGTTTAACACATATCCGTTATAAGAAAATGAAATCTGCGGATAGGTAGCTGAGCCCATATCCGCCGTCATATTGTCGTTCCCTTTATTCGTATAATAGCTGAAGCCAATGACCGCAGCGATAAATATCAGGACCAGAATTGCCGTATCCCTTAGTTTCTTTATCCAATTCATCTATGACTCCCCTTCTTATTCTAACAGACGTCCAAGGGTGGGTGACACATGCAGGAACTCCTCGCACTTTTTAACCGCCTTCTGGTTCTCCCCCTTTTTGCCGTTTTTGACCCCGCGGATTAAAATATTCTTAGGCGTATGTTCCATATCGATAAACTCCAAAATCTGTGTATCGTACCCCGCACACTCCAGATACTCCGCCCTCAGTCCATCCGTCACAAGCGCCGCCATTCTCTCCTTAAGCAGCCCGTATTTCAAAATAGGCTTTAGAATATCATTTTCAATCTGCCCGTTTAACTCATGCTGGCAGCAGGGCACAGATAAAATCACCTTTGCCCCCCACCCAACAGCCTTAGCCAACGCATAATCCGTCGCCGTGTCACAGGCATGAAGGGTGACTACCATATCCGCATGGTCAGCCCCCGTGTAGCCTGCAATATCTCCCTCCAAAAAGGTCAGCTTCTCATAGCCATACTTCCTGCCAAGCTCGCTGCAATGTCGGATGACCTCCTTCTTTAAATCCAGGCCGATAATCCTGATGTTATACCCTTTACACTCATGTAAATAATAATACATTGCAAAAGTGAGATAGGATTTGCCGCACCCAAAATCTATAATGGTCACCTCTCGGCTCCAATCAAGCTCTGGTAAAATATCTTCGATAAACTCCAGAAAGCGATTAATCTGTCGAAATTTGTCGAATCTGGATTTTACAACCTTTCCCTCCTCGGTCATCACCCCCAGATCTAACAGAAACGGAACAGGTACGCCTTCCTCAAGGATATAATGCTTCTTCCGGTTGTGGCTTAAGTCAATCTCCTTTCTCTCGCATGCTAAAGCCTTCTTCTTTATCGTCACCTTACCCTTTTTGCTCACCAGAACGGTATACAGATGCCTCCTTGTCTCTATCTGCATCTGCCGCATATTCTCCATGGCTTTTTGAAGAAGCCGACACGCCTCCTCTGGTTCTACGTTCCTGTGAAATGCCTGGTGATTACGAAATGTCTCAATCTGGAATAATAATTTTTCCTTCTGAAGCAGGGGCCGCACCTTGATTTTCTCTGCCGCCTCTTTCTGCCGCGGGTTACTTAACACAGCAGAGCGAAGCTCTATATTCAAATTATCCTGTAGTAATTCTTTTAATTTATCCATAGTATTTACTATTGTAATGTTTTTTCCCCATAAACGCAAGTAGAGACATCAGTATTTTCTTATATATACTCCCTGAAAACAAATCAAAGCACAGAGAACTCCATGTGCTTTGATTCCATATACTAGATATTAACTTTTGGGAAAGTAATCGTAACACGGAACAAATCACCGTCCAGGTACAATTCAAAATTCCCTCCCTGCATCTGGGTAAGCGTCTTGGCAATCGACAGCCCAAGGCCGCTGCCCTCCGTTCCTCTTGAGATATCCCCCCGTATGAACCGCTCAGTCAGTTCATCCGCCGAAATATTAAGAGGCTGGTCAGAAACATTTTTCAGGCTGAAAACAGCCGCATCCCCAATGGTGTAGAGGTCTGCATATACCCTGGTCCCCTTCATAGCGTATTTGGCGGCATTATTATAGATATTTGCCAGAACCCGCCAAAGCCTTCTTCCATCGGCACGTATGATAACCTCATGCTCTGGAAGCGACATCACCTCCGTAAGCTCATTCGCCGTAAACTTCTCCTCGAATTCTCCGCTGGTCTGCTGGATGATTTCTACCAGATTAATATTCATATATTCCAGCGTAATATTTCCTGAACTTACCTTCGATGCCTCTACTACATCCTCCGTAAGCGTTTTGAGACGCTGAGATTTCTCATCCAGAATATCCAGATACCGCAGAATCTTGGGATCGTCAAATTTCTCTTGCTTTAAAAGATTCACATAGTTAATAATCGACGTCAGCGGAGTCTTAATATCATGGGAAACATTCGTTATCAAATCTGTCTTAAGGCGCTCGCTCTTAATACTCTCCTCCAGCGCCGCATCCAGCCCCTGACCGATCGAATTAATCTTCTCGGCAATATTTTTCTGCTCATCTCCCAAGCCTTCAAGAGGAATCTTATAGTCTACCTCGCCGCCTGCGATTCTGTCAACTCCAATATCAATCTTCTGCCGGCCGCTCGCCTGCCTGACCATGTAAATAAATACAACCAGTTCACCTGCCAGCATCAAAAACATTGCATATCTATTACTGTTGCTAAGAACGGCGATCCAATGAACAAATACAAACATAGCAAATATGGCAACGGCTTTCCAGACCGCGTGAATATTTGCAAAGGCCCGCCTTGTAAAACAGATCATACTCCTTAACAGGCTGTCCTTCCACAGACTCTTAGCCTTAATTCTCCTAACAAGACTCAAGTACCCCATCAAAAACATTGCGCAGGTGTATGCCGCAAGCATGCCTCCTGCTGCCAATGTGCCTGAGGCAGAAGTATATCCATAATCCGTCTCGTAATACGTGAGCTGAGATATAGAGCGGGAGGCTACTGCCAATAGCGAACCACTTCCATATATTATAACTATAACGGGTACTGCCCACGCCAGAACCACGGCTGCCGCCGCCAGCTCTGTCTTCCATCTGTCAAACCAGTTAAGCTTTGCCTCTGCTGCCGCTGTAAGCCATATCAGTATCCCCACAAACAGAAGCGCTGACGATATTCCAAGAATCAGCACACCTCTGACAAAAGGACTGTATTTTTCAAATTCGTGCGCCTCAGAATGTAGCCCATCCTTAATTGGATAATCGGTATCCACACTTATGGCATAGATAAATCCCGTCTCTTTTGCACCAACATACTTAATGCTATCTCTCCATAGCGATGCCTTTATTCCTTCAATATTTGACTCAAAATCCTTAAGCTCAGGCTCTATGATTGCATATTTTCCTGCCTTGCGAAGCTTTTCCAGATTCTCCCTTAATTTCCCATAATCCCGAAATTCATTTCGGTTCGTATACACACGCCCGTTCTCTGTATCCACATATAGATAGGTAAGATTCGTATCCCCTTCCTTATATCCGTTTTCCATCCATACATATGAGCTATATGCGTCTCTTAAACTGTAAATCGTATTGTTCAGCATCGCGTAGGCGTTGTTCAGCCGGCCGTTCCACTCAGGATTATCATTTGCCACCTGCATAATACTTTCCGCATCAATCGGCTTATACTTCTCCTCCATCCATCCGCCGTCATAACTCCAGCAGTCAATATAGACAATCTTCCCTTCAATATCCTGAAGCCCTTTGAAGGCAGTCTCGGAATTATTCGTGAAATTGCCAGCCCGCAGTTCGGCAAGAATGTCATCCTCCGATATTCCTGAATCATCATTGGCAATCACGAACCGAAGTTCACCAGTATTAATCAGCTTCTTAAATTCACTGTAATAGTAATAATGAAAGGTTTTATCAGGCCGCCTGCAAACAATAATCTTATCCTCCAGCCCGCCCTCGTCAGTATAGAGGTCATTGCCGACAAAATCCCTGTTTTCCCCCCATGCGATCAGGTCGCCCAGTGTATAGGCAAGCCCGTGAACATTTTCATTGGGAAATCTTATCTCCTCCCCGTATGTCTGAGCGTACTCCTGAATGTCTATAATCTTCTGGGGATTGTACGCGCCGTCCGACTCGAACAACTCCTGCACCCTTATGCCGTTCATAATCTCACAGTTTAAGTCCATAAGCCGATTCTTGAAAATATCCGTATCTTCATATTCCTTCGCCCCGCTGCCCGAAAACACCTCGCTCACAAGCGTCGGATAAGACATTGCCCACAGAATGCTTACCGCAGCAGCCACCACCAACACATGCTCCAGTATGATTAACAGCCCCTTCGTAAGCCTTGACCTGTACCATCGTTGCTTCATACAAACTCCCTTCTAAAATTTCTCCACCTTATACCCAACTCCCCAGACCACCTTGAGATAACGGGGCTCCTTGGGATTAATCTCAATCTTCTCCCGAATATGCCGGATATGCACTGCCACCGTGTTATCCACGCCGATTGCATCTTCATTCCAGATACTTTCATATATCTGATCTATAGAGAAAACTTTTCCCTGATTCTTTACTAATAACAGCAAGATATTATATTCAATAGGAGTGAGCTTCACAGGCTCCCCGTCTACGGTCACTTCTTTCAGGTCATCATTAATCGAAAGTCCGCCGGCCTCGTATACCTCCTGGCCTGTATGCTCTGCTGTACTGCCAAGCTGCGTATATCTGCGAAGCTGTGACTTGACCCTTGCCACCAGCTCCAACGGGTTAAATGGCTTCGTCACGTAGTCGTCAGCCCCTACATTTAACCCAAGAATCTTATCTGCATCCTCCGATTTCGCTGATAAAATAATAATAGGCATATTATTCTGTTCTCGAATCTTAAGCGTTGCACGTATCCCGTCTAACTTTGGCATCATCACATCCAGCACCAACAAATCCGCCTTTTGGGTTTTCAGCGCCCGCAGCGCCTCCTCCCCGTCATACGCCTTTAAAACCTCATACCCCTCCTGTGTCAGATAGATATCAATCGCTTCTACAATTTCTCTGTCATCATCACATACTAATATTTTAGCCATTTTCATCACCTCCCTTATACTATACAAGAATAGCAGTTATTTTTTAAGAGCTATTTGCATAAATTCTTAAGATATTATGAAAACTAGGCTTTTTGGCTCATTAGCAGCATGTCTGATAATGTCGAATTATATCTTAGTATGTCGAAAAATTACTGTCTTTGTCGCCAATGCTTAATGCCCTGATATTTTCGTTATAATGACCTTGTAGCATGCTTTCGTTTCTCAGTGTAAAGTTTTTGAGGATATTGTTATGGAGCAGAAAATTGAGTATCTTATCCGTTCTCTTGGCATTGGCGCCACATACCGCGGATACCGCTATCTAAGCTATGGAATTAAACTATGTTTGGAAAATGAAGATTATCTCTTATCTGTCAGTAAAATGTTATATCCCCAGATTGCAAAGCATTACTACACCACAAGTTATAGTGTCGAAAGGGATCTGCGAACCGTAATTAAAGTATGCTGGGACAGAGGAAACAAGAAGCTTTTACAAGAGATAGCTTTGAGGCCATTAACCACCAAGCCGCCGTCCAGTGAATTTTTCGATATACTCACTGCGCACATCAAGCAAAAATCAATATCAACACCTTTGGTTTAGGTTATCTTTTTTTAGTTCTTAAGTCCTTCTTAAGAATTTTTCTTTTTCTTTAATGGATTTAACATACTTTGGACATAATTATCTCTTATACTTTTAATCAGATAGTTGATTAACGTCACTATCTCCCCCTCAATAAAGCAAGTGCCGTATGGGGGGAACCCGTCGGCGCGAAGCTTTACTCTCATTCCTTTAGAATAACTATAACTACGACGAACCCCGCAGACTTTACAGTTTGCGGGGTTTCGCTGTACAGGAATATCTGATTCAAAAAGAGAACCCTAAACATTCGGGTTCTCTCTCTTTATTCAATAAATAATATTCTCTTAATTGGTCTCGTTTTGCCTTGCGCTTCTTAACTTAAAGTGTGCTACCAGAGACTTCAATAACTGTGACTGGCTGGACAGTTCTTCGCTTGCCGCCGCACTCTCCTGAGCCGTAGCAGAATTTGTCTGAACGACGCTGGAAATTTGATCCATTCCCATGGTTACCTGATTAACTGCCTCTGCCTGGCTAACTGCCGCAGTAGAAATCTTATCCACATATGTAACCGCGCTTCTCGTACTCTCAACCGTCTCGGAAATTGCCGCTGCAGTACGGTCTACGATATTCGTACCGTTCTCAACCGCAAGGATTGTACCTTCAATCAACGTTGTGGTATTGCTTGCCGCTTCCGCACTCTTAGAAGCAAGGTTACGCACTTCATCAGCAACTACGGCGAATCCCTTTCCGGCTTCACCTGCGCGCGCCGCCTCAACTGCCGCATTCAATGCAAGAATATTAGTCTGGAATGCAATATCCTCGATTGTCTTAATGATCTTACCAATGTCTCCGGACTTCTGGCTGATCTCGCCCATTGCCGCAATCATATCCTGCATCTGTTCATTAGAGGTTGAAAGCTTCGTCTGAGCCTCCATTACCTTTTCACTTGCTTCTCTTGCATTCTCAGCAGTATTATTAACTTCTCTTGAAATATCGTTAATCGTTGCCGCAAGTTCTTCCACAGAGCTTGCCTGCTCAGTAGCTCCCTGTGACAATGCCTGCGCGCCGGAGGACACCTGATCTGCTCCGCTTGCAACCTGATCAGAAGCATCGTTAATCTGCCTCATGGTGGTACTTAAGCTGCGATTCATCTTGCGAATTGCCGCCAGCAGTGGTTCAAAGTCTCCTCTGTAATGCTCATCATTAGCAAACAAATCGAAATTACCGCTCGACATCTCATCCAGCAGACGTGATAAATCAGAAACAACATTCTCTAAAACGCTGCAAGTCTCCTTAACGCTTCCTACCAGTGAGCCGAACTCATCCCCTGAATCATACTCAAGAGTCTGGGACATCTCACCTCTGGCCAGCCCCTGCATAGCCTCTTCTACCTGATGTACCGGATATACAATCATTCTCGTCACGATTGCACAGATAATCATTGCAAGTATAATCGCAATCACTGTAATAACAATAAGAATAATCATACTCATGTTTGTTATCTTCACGCTGTCTTCAACCGTATTGGCACGTATATTAACCGTTTCCGTATTCAATGCGTTAATCTCACTGATTACCTGGTCAAGAAGCGGCGTACATTCGGTACGCACCTTCTCTGCTGCCCCCATTGAATCGCCGGACTCCAACTGCGCCACAATTTCCTCTGCAATTCCCATCCATTCTGTCAGCGACGCTTCTAACTCTGCCACCTGCTGCTCATCCAAAATCCCCAGCTCTTTTATCTTCTGAAGGTTCGTCCGAATACTTTCTTCATTCTCCTGAATTACCTGCAGGTTCTCAGAATCTACTTTTCCGGCAATAACCATGTCCCGCATATCCTTCGCTGCTATAAACGTCGCGATACGACATGCCTTTACCGCATCGTCGGCCGCAACAGAACCATTGACAAAACCTGTGAGGTTATCACTTGCCTTCCTCAACTGTAATATGGAATAAACGGAAAGCAAGGCGGTCAATATCAGCACTATTCCAAATGCTATCAATAGTTTCATCCTAATTTTTAAATTTTTAAACATTGCGATCTCCTTCTGTCTGTTCTATATTCGCAGTCTCTTCCTCTGCATCTTCGTTCCGTGAGTCTCCCTTTTCTTCCTCTTCATCTTGAAAATCACTATCTTCCTCTGTATCTCTGCCTTGTGCTTCGCTTATGTCTCTTGCACCGTTACTTTGAGATTTAGTATTTTCTTCTGCCGAAAGCTCTGGGGAACCCCCTTCCTCTGCCTGTGATATGACATCTCCGGATGCATCTTCAGGCGCCTCTGCTACTTCATCTTTTCTTCTCCTGATCATTCCCTTCATTTTTTCCTGTATGTCTAACAATCTGACTCTAAGCCGAAAACTTGCTTTCTTGCATTTATTCCCACAGATTCTTCTGAAAAAACGCCAATTACGGATCATCCAACAAAATCCAAGCAAAATCGGATACCTCTCCAATACTGGGAAAAACTGGATCATATATTCTCTTGACGGAAACATCCATGCCTGCTTTCTCAAGGCCCATTCCTTATCCCGGTTACGCCAGTAGAAATCCAGCCGGATTTTCTCACATGGCAGCAAGGTTTCGTCCAGATGCTTATTCTCACGCCCATGGGAGATGATATACTCCTCCAGCTCTAACGCAAGTCCATATTGCTGTTCTGCGTCCTCTCCGAACCAGAGCGTTCCCAATATATCAACCTGGTTTACGAATTCCTCCCAGTCCGCCTTATCTAACAATTCCTTTACAGTTTTCCATCGGAACTGATCTCCCAGGAGCTTCCGATACTGCCACAGGTCTAAAATGTCCCGTATCTTTAATTTACCCGTAATATACAGCTCTACCAGCCTTGCAACCCTATATAGGTACTCTTCCTCATTCGACAACATATGTATGAACTTATATGGCTCCATGCACCGAAATCTCCTGAGAGGTCCGGCAAAATATCGCTGTATTATCCTGTTCTCAATGGGTATCGTGTCGTAAAACACAATCCTAATTCCCGGCACCCGCATGTATAAAATACCGCCGCAGGCAGAATCCTCTCTGTGCTCGTAGTCCATATCCAGCATAATCCTGTTAATCCATGGCAAATCCTTCTTATTGACAAGAATTTCTATCTGTCTAATCTGCGCCATCTCAGGCTTAGGATACATCTCACTTCCACTTGAATCAAGTAAAAATAACGCTTCAATATTATATCTCTCCAACTGCCACTTTATGACTTCTTCCACCTTCTCATAAGATTCATACAGCAGAAGCGACCTCTTATATTCCTGGTAGAATTGCTCATTGCAGTCTTCTGAAATATTCTTCTCAATCCCTAATAGTCCGACGTAGACAATATTAACAATCTCCTGATAGTCAGAAACGTCAAGAACCGACTCCCATCTTACATGCTTCCGCATGGATTGAATCGGTTTCTGATTAATAATTGCTGCCAGCAATATTAAAACATATCTGATCTCAAAATTAATCGTTCGTTTCCTCCCTTCCAGGCCCCATTAATTAAGCTTCGACTAATTACACCCTTTATATTAACTATCGGACATTATCAGGCAAATATAACATTTTTTCACTTTTTTTTTCTTCTTCTTCAAGGATTCTTCTTTCTGCAAAAATATCCATTGCTTTCTGATCATAAATGGACCGCCTGGCGTCCACAGCGAGTCTTCCAGCTACCAATGTGATACACCGCTTCTTCATGATTGTAACCAATTCCCTTGCATGGCTGGCTACAAGAATCGTCATTCCCCGGTAATTCAGTTCATCGAATAACTGCATCAAATCCCACGCCGAATCAGGATCCAGATTCGCCGTCGGTTCATCTGCGATCAAGATCTCTGGCTGAACAGCAAGCGCCCTGGAAAGAAGCACTCTTGCCTGTTCTCCTCCTGAAAGTTCATCTGGGTATGCATGGTATTTTCCAGCAAGCCCTACCAGCCCCAGAACCTTTATAACCTTTGACCGAATTCGTACGTCTGCATTACCAGTTGCAAGAATCGCCAATCTTATATTATCATAAATCGAGCGATCTTTCAATAGGCCAACTTCTGGTGACATAATCCCTAACCTTCGTCTGTGCAGCGGAACTCTCTTAGCATCCATGGTATCCAGCCTCCTGCCCTCGACAATGATCTGACCGGAAGTCACATCCTCCTGTTTCATGATAAGATTCAAAAGCGTACTCTTGCCGGCTCCGCTTTTCCCTACTATAAAAACGAATTCCCCCTTATCTACGGTAAAGGAAATATCCTTCAGTGCGACTTCATTCTTATACTCTTTCGTCACATGGTCGAAAATAATCTGTGCCATATACTCCCACCTTAATTTTTTTCCCATAGTTACCGATATTTATTATATACTATTATTTGCGAAAACAGTCAATATAATTTCTGAAATATGGAGACAAATATGAAAAAGAAGCTATTTTACGGAGCTGCCGCCGGAATTGTGACCATTTCCCTACTGCTGTGTATGCCATTTTCCCAGATTGATTTGGCATCCGGCACTCTGCCGACAGCGCCTTCTCTGCCAGATGCCGCCAAAGCTCCAGTGGAAGCTCCGGTCGTTACAGACGGACAATATTCTCTGACCATTGAGAGCAGCATTGGTATTCTTACATATTATAATCAATCCGACGCCCGATGGGCGGATTACCTGTACGGTGGTCAGGACCCCCTCAAGAAATATGGTTGCGGCCCTACTGCTCTTTCTATGATCGTGTCAAGCTTCACCAACCAGACCCTTCTGCCCTTTGAGATGGCAGACTGGGCGGCAGCCAATCATTATTGGTCCCCTGGCGGAGGAACAGCCCATAATTTTATTCCGGAGTGTGCCGCCGCTTTTGGTTTTCAGGTCAATTCCTTTCAGAATTTTACTGTGGACGGCATCTTGTCCGAGTTATCAAGCGGCCATATTCTGGTTGCGTTAATGGGTCCCGGACATTTTACGGGAAGCGGTCACTTTATCATTATTACTGATTATTGGACTGGTACTCAAGTACGTATTGCAGATCCCGCAAGTCTTGAGAATACCCAGACTCCATGGGAGGTTCAGACTATTCTCGACGAACTAAGTCCCTTCGCCAATTTTGGCGGCCCTCTCTGGAGCATCTCTCCAAAATAATTTTGATTTTTACATGAATGAAATCAACCGATTACTTACGAAATTAACAAGGGAGGCTGTCACATTAAGTGTAAAATATACAAGATATGGTATTTTCTAAAAGGTTAGATTTTACCATATCTTGTATTTTTACTTAGTGCGACAGCCCCTCCTGTTTTTCTTCTTATTGCGCGGATTGGTAATATGAGTCTTTACCAGTCACCTTTAAATTAATGATTTTATCAATATCGATCGTTCGATTTAATACTTGCAGCACTTGACAGCTAAGCTCCTTAATCTTTCCGGCTTCAAAATTCTCCGGCTGATGCTTATCTTCTCCTCTGAGCCATGAAATGATCTTTTCTTTATCTTCGCCTGCTGCTTCAATCAACAACCGAATCTCCTGCTTTGTCTCTCCAAATCCTTCCATCTCCTCCTGTCTCATCTTCATGAGCAGTTGGATGGATTCCTGGTCATTCCTTGACATTGCATCCCCAAGTTCCTTCGTCACTCTCTCTATCTCTACCATATGCATATAATTGCGCTGCACCCGTTTTAGGACCTCTGTAAGTAACTCTTCCTGATTTTCCATACATCCTCCTGTTTATACAGCAGCCGTCTTACTTGCTTCTTTAAATGCATCTCGAAGTTCAGCGACAAGGGGCTTCAATTCCTGGATTACAGCGCTGTTCCTGCCAGCGTGCAGCCTGCCGAGTTCAAAGAGAAAAAATTCATACATTCTCCTCAGATCATAGCTAATTCTATACTCCATATTCAGAGTTTTATTAAGATATTCTACAATCTCTCTTGACCTTTTCACTGATTTATCAAACAAATCATAGTTTTTATCATCCAATGCGATCTGAGCCCGATTAAGACGCTTGATCAGCTCATCATAAAGGAGCAGAAGCATCTCGCTTCGTGTCATCGTATTTACAGACTGCATCTTATACTGTTGATATCCATTCTGATACATATTTTTCCCCTTTATTTAATCTTAATAGCCTCCAAGCTGGCTTAACCAACTACTCTGGCTATTCATCTGGGAGATTAATGTTTCCAGACTCGTAAACTGCTTAATGTAACGGTCTCTCTCTGATTCCAGCCTTGTCTCAAGTTTCGATATCTGCTTATTAATCTCAGCCAGTTGTTTGTAGAAGGCATTCTCGGTAAGACTCATCGGTGAACTCGTGGAGCCTGCTTTTTTAATCAGGATACCTTTCGTGTCCATGGAGCCAAGCGTCTTAACATACTTATCCATTACATTCTTAAGATTCGTTGCAATTCCATCAAACGTCTTATTGCCGTCGGCATCGGTTCCTGCCTTTGACGTAAAGAGCTTCTCTACGGATTCTGGGTCTGTCTCTAATGCTGCACGAAGCTTGGATTCATCCAGAGTCAGCTTACCATTATCTGAGTAGAGGGTGGAAGTTGTAATTCCAATTGCCCTAAACGCTTCCATATTACCGCCACTTATAATAAACCGAAGGTCGCTGCTTAATGATCTTAAGTCGCTGTCACCGTATAACATACCAGATTTCGCTTTTTCTTCCCAGACTTCAATCTCGCTTTCACTCAATTCCTTCTTCTGCTCACTGGTAAGAGGTGAATAGTCGCGGTCTGGTTTGGTGGTGAGCTCTTTGTTCACCAGCTCGATAATCTTATTATATTCTTCTACCATGGACTTGATATTATCCACGATATTGTCTGTGTTTACTCTGGCGTCAATTTCAACTGGATCTGAATCAAAAAGCGGTTCGCCGTTAGCGTCTGTTTCAACATTACCGTCAGCATCTAACTTATATCCAAATGTTCCTTTTACTCCAACAGAAAGTCCGTCAACCGTGAATGAATTACTGTCACGAATCAGTTCTACTACATCGTCGGAGCCGTTATACTTGATTGCAACAACTGCATCCTGTCCGCGAACGCCGCCATTGACAACCGCATCACCGCTATCTATTCCAAACAGTTTATTTAAAAATGCACTTCCGTCGCTATCGGCGCCATTTGCCGTACCGGAGATTTTAATCGAACCGCTTGCTCCCTTCTCTGTAGATGTAAATGTAAACTTATCTCCCACCGTCTGATAACTTATCTGTACACCTGCGCCTGAGTCATTAATCTTCTTCATTAAAGAATTCACGGTATCATTCTTATTAATCGTAATCGTCTTGTCATTAATCTTAATATCCCGATTACCATTTGCATCAAAATCGGAATCTTTCAAACCAAGTCCTGCTGTTACCAGTGACTCGTTCATATTCACACGATTGGTAGCCCCAGCTTTAATCCCAAGCACTCCGTTAGCGCCGATAAGATCGCTGCTGCCGGAAACCAGCGTAAGTGTAGACGTCGTATCCACTGTATTGTTTGACGGATTATAGGTCGTAAAACTAAGCTTACCTTCATCGTCAGTTCCTGCTGCTCCCAGTTCTACTTTAATTCTTCCCTTTCCAAAAGCAGAATCTAACTGCGTCTGAATAGACTCCCTTATAGCTTCATTATCATTTGTTCCGTCCAATTCATCGGCCGTCGGCATCTTTATCGTCTTAGAAGTTCCATTATAAGAGAACGTCAGCTCTTTTCCTGCAACCTTCTCTGCAAAAGTGATGTTATGAGACAGCTTATCCGGATCAAGAGGCGTTTCTCCTATAGCCGTACTGGATAGATTCCACTCCTTGTTAGTCTTTCCGTCATCCTCTTTGCTTGGAAAGCCCAATAAATCTAAGGCTGTACGGTCGCCTCCAACTACTTTCAGTTCGTTACTTCCAGGATTACCGGTAATCTCAACATTGCCGCTGCCTCCAACCTGAAACTGAACGAGATCTGACAGCTTCGTATTATCATTCACTTCTACTTTTGATAACTGATCATTGATTGCATCAGCTATGCCCTGCGGTGTCCGATAATCATAGAGTGTGCCGTCTGACTTTGTCAGCCCCAATGTAACGGAATAACTGCTGCCGCCGTATTTGAAATCCAAGGTCTTGCCGACCAAATCCTGAACAATATACTTAGCATCGCCCGTCGCCGTTGAATCGATTGCATTCGGATCCAATGTTTTTCCAATCTCTCCAGTCTGCACCTTCATATCCGATACAGCTTTGGAAGACGACCACTTCGCATCCTTGGCCATCTGCTTCACGCCCATAATGGTAATCGCATTGGCCGCACTTGCAGTACCTGTCACGGAAACAAACTTACTGTTCGCTCCTGTAGTCGTAATATTATTCCTTCCCCAGAACATAGAGCTGAATAAGTTTCCGGATGATGTCAAGGATGCTGTATATTTATTCGCAAATGCGATCATCATATCACTGATAGCGCGGACAGCATTCTGCTTCCACTCAAGCTGCTGCTTCTTCTGCTGCTGCTGGGTAATCTTACTGGTGGTACCGTATGTCATACCTTCAATCAAAGTATCACGGTCCATTCCACTTGCCAAGCCGCCGTATCCACGGATACTGTTTGCCGTTGAATTAGTCAATCCACCTATTGTTGCCATACTAATCTCTCCTTTTCTCTTTCATTCATAAATGCTTATTGTCTGTGCGGTACGATAGCTGTCATATACCTAAACGCTTACATTTACTGCCGCACTTCTTCATAAATTCAAATTTATTCTGTACTTATTTATCGGCATATAGTATACTTTAAATAATAGTTAGATAAGCTTTAATTACGAATGGAGGAATTTATTTTGGCTACTATTATCGCACTTACCAACCAGAAAGGCGGCGTAGGCAAGACAACATCATCCAGCGCTCTGGCTGCCGGACTGTTTTCATTTTATAATAAAAAGGTACTGGCAATCGATCTTGACCCACAGGGAAGCATGGGCTTTAGCCTTGGACTGGACATTGAGAACTGCAGCACGATATATGATGTACTAAAAGGACAGGTTTCCATCAAGGATGCGATCCAGGATACGGATTACTGCGATATTATTACTTCAAATATTTTGCTGAGCAGCGCAGAACTGGAATTTACATCTTCTGATCGGGACATACTGCTTAAGAGGGCATTACTCCCTGTGATTGCAGAGTATGACTATATCATTATCGACACTCCGCCTGCTCTGAATGTTCTTACGGTGAATGCTTATGCAGCGTCTGACCATCTGATCATTCCCATGGCGCCGGAGATTTTAAGTCTGCTCGGTGTTTCCCAGTTGAAAGAAACAATAGATTCTGTCCGCCAGAGTGTGAATCCTAATCTGAATGTTCTGGGAATCCTCCTGACGAAATATAATCCACGGACTCTGCTTGCCCGTGAGGTAAAAGAGATGGCGGAGAACATTGCATCACAGATAGGGGCATGTGTATTTGGCGCCCAGATACGTACCAGCGTAGCAGTAGCCGAGGCTCCGGCCCATGGACTCAGTATATTTGACCATGCTCCGACTGCGAAGCCGTCCCTGGACTACCAGGAATTCATTCGGGAAGTCGTAGACATGACTTCCTCCGAGATAATATAAGGAGGCACAGATAATGGCAAGAAAAAGCAACAAGACAGCACATGTATTAAATCTGCTTTCTGGACATGATAACCAGCCTGCCGCAGACGAGACACAGGACACGAAACCATCTGCAGAGTCAGAAGGCGTATCTCCTGCGACATCTGGCGCCGACTCGCCTTCCCCTTCAGAGGCAGAGGTCGCTGCCAGTGCAGCTTCAATACAGAATATATCCGTAATTGATACAACAGGAGAAGATCCTGTTGCTGATCTTATACAGCAAAAATTATCCGCTCAATTTGAAGAACCAGTTGAAAATGTTTCGACTGATGTATCTGAGGATGTAGATATATCAGAGAAGATGGCTGAAGCCTCAAAAGTCGAAGCTTCTGTCTCATCGGACATCTCCTCTGATTCTTTTGATGCTTCCCAGACAATCGACCAAGCTGATGCCGACACACAAAATGTTATGGAAGCCTCTCCTGCCGCAGAGACTTTAAATCGTATGGAGGCCGCCTCCGACAATGTTAGCATACCTACGCCTGAGCCTGTTCCTGTACCTGAGCCGGTTTCAGTTCCCACGCCGACGCCTGTTACGTCTGTACCGATACCTGACCCTGAATCCATTCCAGGTCCTGGTCCAACAACGGCTCCCAAGCAAGAGACTGAAGCCATATCAGAACCTGAGGCTGAACCTGAACCCGACTTTGTTTATGTAAACATCATGGAGTCAATCGTAAAAGATAAGATTATTTATTTTATGCGTCAGTTTGATGTCTGTACCTGTGAGCGCTGTGTTGCCGACACAATCGCATTGACAATGAATGGACTAATGCCAAGATATATTGTTACTTCGCCTGCTGCCGTTGACCCGCTTATCAGTTTTTATACAAATAAACTGATTTCTGATGTGACTGTTGAGGCAACCAAAGCTTGTATAGTCGTAAAGGACAATCCAAGACATTAGTGTATTTCTGACGACAGTATGTTAGAAGCAAAAGAGCGCCATAAAAAAAGAGTGCCATTGGCACTCTTTTTCTTATTTTTTAAGTCTGAACTTTTCCGTCTGCTGCTTCAGCATCGTAACCTGGGCAAAGAGTTCTTCACTTACGGCCGCTGATTCCTCGCTGCTTGCCGAGTTTGTCTGGACAACTTCTGAAATCTGCCCGATTCCATCTGTAACCTGCTTGATGGACTCAGCCTCTCCCTGAATCACTTCTGCAATAGAGCCAATCGCGCTGTTAGACTCGACCACAAGATTCAATGTCTTCTGAAGTGTATTGGATACTTCATCCACAATCTGGCTTCCCTTCTCTGTCACATGAACAGAATTGCCAATCAAATCCTTCGTTGCCTTAGCAGCCTGGTCAGACTGTGCAGCCAGACTTCGTACTTCATCAGCAACTACTGCAAATCCTTTACCTGCATCGCCGGCTCTGGCTGCCTCTACAGCAGCATTCAGAGCCAGAATATTGGTCTGGAATGCAATATTCTCTATCGTAGCAATAATTTCTCCAATCTTATGGGACGCCTGTGTTATATCGTTCATTGCGGAAACCATTTCTTCCATCTGCTGGCTGCTAACTGTTACCTGCTCTCCGGTAAGTCTTGCATTCTCCTGTGCATTTTGCGCTGTCTCAACATTTTTAGCCGCATTCCTGGAAAGCTCCTCAAGCATGGCATATAACTGTTCAACCGCACTGGCCTGCTCGGTAGCTCCCTGTGCCAACGACTGGGCGCCGCTGGATAACTGCTCGGCGCTTCCAGATATCTGGTGCTCTACTCTGCCGATATTACCGATAGAAGCAGACAACGTATCCGTAAAGCTTTCAATCGAAATCTCAATGGATTTGAAATCTCCAATAAATGGTGTGGATGTGTGTACATTAAACTCACCTTGCGCCAGTTGATTCATAATCCGGTTGATATCTCCCACATAACCTTGAATGACTTTCAGAGAATTCTCCAGAACTCCTGACAACTCGCCAATCTCATCCTGAGATTCATAGTCCATATTAAGCTCAAGGGTCCCCTCCTGAAGCGGACGAACACTTTCACTGATATACATAATTGGTCTGATGACCTTTTTCATCACATAGGTGATAAGACTGATAAGACAGATCATCGCCACGAAAAAGCATACGCCTGCCAACACCTGTACTACATGGATTGTACGGAACATACTCTCTGAACTTTCCTCAGTCAGTTTTGCACCTTCTTTTACAATCTCATCCATCTTCCCTACCAGCACAGCAAGATTCTTTCGTATTGTGTTCTGATAATATGCACGCGCCTGCTCCGGATCTGTCTCCATAAGCTCCAGCACATAGGCCGCCGACTCATGTAATTCCTTATGAAGGGGCTCAATCTCATTTCGCTTCTCAATAACAAGAGCATCTTCTGTGTCCAGATCACTATACAGCCATTTACCCAGTACGCATGCCGTTGGGTCCATACTTCCGTCAAACTCAATCCCTGCGTACAAAGCACTGCTCAGACTGCTGGACCATTTATAATGTGCCGTCTCCGCTTTTTCGATTGTATCCAGCATCTCACTTGCATCACTGCTGGAATTCGCCGCATCTTTAATGAGAAAAACATTGAATGTTACCACCAGGCTGTACACGAGTACGGCGGCAAATGCAAAAGCTACCCGAATTCCAACCATTGTCTTTATACTTTTACGCATGGATATTTATCCCCTCTTTCTACATACTCCTCGTTATATCTGGGTACTTTATCATATTATATATATTATTGCTGTATCCCAAAACTGTGACAAAATATCTTATCCTATTTTAAAAACAGTCAATCAAATTGCCCAGCTCTACGCAGCGCCAAGGCCCTCATTATTCGTCTGCTGTTCGTTTTCTGGCTGCTCTGGCTGCGCATTTGCGGCAGTCGTAGTTCTCGTTGTCCCCCCCTGAGACATAGACTGTGCCACATTCTGGACATATTGCCGTATGCATGGTAACCGACTGACTGACTACCCGCCGATCCTCACGGTCTGCCGCTGCGCGTTCTCGAACCACATGCTCCATCTCATGACCACGTACTGCTGACGCCGCCTGTTCAGGCGCAATCCGCGTTGGTGTCTTGAACGAAACTCCGGCGTCATCAGAGCCATCCTGGTATTTTCTTTCCTTGCAGGTCTGGCATTCACCTTCTTCTGCCGCTTTCTGAACTGCCTCCACACCGGACTCTGGGCTGCTTCCTGTACTAATCTCTGAAGGCTCAACATATTTAATTCGCATACGTACTGCCAGCTCTGCCGGATCCATCCCTTCCCGCAGGAAAGGAATCATGTATCCAATTCCCCGCGGAGCATTCGATTCAACTGTTGGTACAGGACTTACTGGCTCCACAGGTGTCCCCGGACTTGCCGAACGTCCCACAGCCAGAGCCGCGCCTACGCCAATACTCGCCTGGGCTCCAAATACTGAACCTGCTCTCTGGCCACTTTGGACTCTGGCATTGGTTGATACGCTTTGATTTCCCTGGACTTTGGATATATCATTGACTCCCTGAGTATCTATATCCTGCTGCGTGTTCTTTCGCTGTCCGTATCCCGTGTATTGATAAGATGTGTTTACATATGGACTCATAGCTGATATTCCGCCTACCATAAGCCTTCACCTCCTATGCTTCCTCATTCATACCTACGACATTATCCCAAATATTATTCACTTCTTCTACACATTCCATATAGATCTGCGCCATCTCATTTGTCTTAAGCCCCAGCTCCTCTGAAATCTCCTTAATCACACTCCAGTCAGCCTTCTCATAGCTTAGCACCAGCTCATAGAGGCGTCCTGCCTTACCTTCTTTTCGGATCAGCGCATCCTTCACTTCTTCAAGGATTGGAATCTCATAAAGAATCTCAGCGATTGGCGCATCAATCATGTACTCCAACATGGAAAACATACCAAGCAAATATGCATCTGAGCTGTTGATTGGGAAATTCTTCAGCCTCTTAACCAGCGCAGACGTGAAATTCGCACGCATAAAGGATGCTTTCAACAACTCCTCAGATTCTGACTTATTCTGTTTGTCCTCAAAGCTTAACAGATAAACCCACTGCTTTAACTGGCTGATACCAACCCGTACCAACGCCTGCCTGACTGACGTAGTCTCATGATGCACGGCAAAATACGCAGAATTCGCCATCTTAAGCAATGCATATGTAAGGGATGCATCCCTGATAATCGTCTCCTCAAGAATCTCCACATCCGGCTCATCCTTTGTAATCTCCACAATAAGCTGATAGAGATTCCCCTGCATGAAGTCCATCTTACTTGCTTTTGAAGTTGTGACTCCGGCAATATAGTTGCCTTCCACATAATCCACGCCAAGCTCAACGGCGCAGTCGTATACTTCCTTGCTGTTCACACCAGTTGCAATAAACTGTTTCTGGAACCCATGAGCCATATCGATTACATTGGCAATGGAACGCCGCTGTGTTCCTTCCAGCTTATTGGAAATATCCATCTTAATATAATCCACATACTCTAACATACTAAAGTACTTAGGCGTAAACTGAAAGTCATTGATTGCAAAATGATAACCATCCTCCCGGTACTTACTGATCAGGATTGCCGCCAGAGAGTGAACAACAATATTATCCTCAATCTGGATTACGACCTTGTCTTTGTCAAAAATCTTCGGCGTATTCCGAAACAGAAGCGTCGGAGTAAACGTCATAAAGGTTTTTTTGTCTTTAAATATTCTCTCCGAATTCTCAGACAGGAAAGCAACCATTGTGTTAGCCGCCACATTGTCCGAGCTGGAATTATATAGGCTGCTCTCATCCTCCTGGATTAGCAGCTCATATCCAATGACAGTATCCTTCAGATCCTTAATAGCCTGTCTTACTACACAATTCTTCATTATCTATCCCTCCGGTCCAGTAATGCATCCATAACCTCGACCAAACGACCGATCTCTGGTTTTGACAACTGCTCATCCGCTCCGAGCTGTTTGCCTTTCACTCTCATTTCTTCGTTGATCAGGGATGAAAAGATTACAACCGGCATCTTCTTCATACTATCATCTTCCTTCACAAGCTTCGTCAGACGATGTCCATCCATCTCCGGCATCTCAATATCAGTAATCAACAATGCCGCTCTCGTATAGAAGTCTGGCTCGTTTCTAATACTCTCAAGAAATTCCCATGCTTCCCGCCCATTATTGAAGGTTGTCAGATTAGTGTATCCTGCTCTGAAAAGAGAATCTGAGATCATCTTGGTCAGCAGAATCGAATCCTCTGCAAGAATAATACTCTGGTCTCGCTGAACTCTGTCGCCCAGTTTGTCAATATCTGATACTTGAATACTCGTTTCCGGCGCAATTTCTGCAACAATCTTCTCAAAATCCAGAATTGTAACAAGATTATCTCCACACTGGGCGATACCTGTAGCAACGCCGTCTTCCCCATTTGTCAGCGCCTTATCCGGCTTCTGGATGGCCTCCCAGGAAATCCTGCTGATACCAACCACAGAATGTACACGGAATGCAATGTGCATCTTATTGAAATTCGTAATGATAAACAGATCTCTGTCCTTCTTATCTCCACATTCTCCTGTCAGGTATTTAGGAAGATTAATCACCGTCAAAAGCGTCTCTCTTGGCTTAAAGATCCCTTCAACAGCATCGTGGGAATGTGGGATTGGCTTAACTTTATCCGCCATCATAATCTCCAGCACCTTTGCCACATTAATTCCATACAACTCACCGAATATGGTAAACTGCATAACTTCAATTTCATTTGTTCCAGATTCCAATAAAATTTCTGTATTAGCCATACACTCACTCCTTTACATTCTATGTATATCTATCGACGCAATATTCATCCGAAATAAGAGCTAAAGCATCTTCTCCGGCTTTCCTGCTGACCGGACGTATACATTCCCCGTAGTCACATCCAAAAGCATGGTTCTCGCATAATTTGCCCCGACATCTTCACTGGTAACACGTAACCCCTCAGCCATCAATATCCTTTTCACATTCTGTGCATTTCTCTCGCCGATATTCCCAAGACCTCCATTGCCCTTCATCTCGAACATCTTGGCTCCACCTGCAATCTTGCATACCATCCGCGATTTTGACCCCCCAAACGCAGTAAGTTTGCGAAGTGTCTCACGGATACCTGTATCCGCGAACTTAAATACATTTCCATCCTTCGCACCGCTCTTTTCAGGAAGCATAATATGAAGAAGCGCTCCTAGCTTAATCATCGGATCATAAAAAGAAACACCGATGCAAGACCCCAATGCATACGTAATCAGTATGCCCTCCTGTCTCGTCATCTTCATATCAGCAATTCCAACTGATATCTTCTTCTCCATCTATCATTCCACTCCTAGTTTTTTCATAAGAACATTTAAAGACTCTACATCAGGCAGAAGCAGCATATTACTATTTAATGCTTTTCCGTCTATTTTGAATTTGCCAGTTATCATCATAATCCTGTCTGAATGCTGCCCCATCATCGCGATTGGCACGCTCATAATTCCACCTAACATATTCACGGCAAGCTGCGGAACTGACAGTTCTACACTCATATTCACCAGGGAAGCCATTGCAGTAATATAGGATGAAATAACTATATTACCAATCTCCATGAGAACAGACGAATCAATCTCCTCTAATTCAAAGAAATCTTCCTTCGTCTTACCCAGCATTCTCAATAAGATTTCATCAGAAAATTCTTTCGTCAGAATGAACAGCATGATACCGCCCAATTCTCCCGACATCTCAACTAATATAGCCGCGACCACTTCCTCCGGATCTCCCACATTGACCAGCGCCTCATTAAAATCCAGAATCTCCACTTTGGGAAGGGACATGTTCACCTTCGCATTCATCATACTGGATAGGGCTGTTGCGGCGTTACCGCCGCCAATACTGCCGATTTCCTTCAAAATATCAATCTCCAGCTCGTTCATTTCTTCATATGTTTTTATCCCCATAATCCACCTCTCTATCCCCTTAATGTATTAACCGTATTCACAATCTCATCGGATGTCTGAACCATCTTCAAGGCATAGGAATACGCTCTCTGCGCCTCAATAATGCGGGTAAAATCATCAGAAACACTTGCGCCTGACATCTCCAATGCATGATCCACCACTTTTGCACCTGGCATCAAAAACGGCTGCCCGTTCTTTACAGACGGCACATATTCGTTATCTCCGACACTTAACATCCCGTCCATTATGTTGAAGCCGTAGACTCCAATCTGCCCGCTTAGCTCCCCGTCAATAATCTGAATTGGGTTACTGTTCTGGTCCAGAACAAAGTTCCCTTTATCGTTCACGAGATAGAATTCATCTCCGCGCTTTGACATACTGAAATGTCCGTTCCTTGTATATGTAATCTCATTGGTAATCGGACTTCTCATCATGAAAAATCCGGAATCAACGATTGCATAATCGAAATCTCCCTGTGTCGTTACCAGTCCCTTAGGACTGAAATCCGTCTTCGTCTGTTCTACAAGGATTCCTGTCCCCGCTTTCATCGGGGTATCGTCCCCGTTATAGTTATTCAGATTATAATACATCAGATCCGAAAATACCGGCGTTTTTGCTTTATAACCATAGTTATTCACATTTGCAAGGTTGTTGGCAACTACATCCAGCTTGCGCTGTTCCTCCATTGCTCCTCTTGCAGCAGTATAAAATGATGTGTACATATGCCTCTCCTCTCTGTCCTGCGTGTCAAACCGCCATATACAGCCTGTAGCTGGTCATCTGTTAGCTGCGCCCTACGTTGCAGAACCTATTGTAACCATCTTTGCTTCCAACTGATCATAAATCTTAAGAATCTGAGCCGAGCTCTGCAGAATTCTCTGACTGCTGATCATCCGTGTCATCTCCTCCGCCATGGAAACATTGGAGTCCTCCAGATATCTCTGTGTAACTGTGGTTCCACCGTCTGCCGCCTGAGGCTGTGCATTGGCTCTGAACACGCTTCCGCTAATCTTGGTCAACTGACCGTAATCCGCAAAATCTACAATCTGCAGCGTTCCGAAAAACTGATTTCCCTCCTCGCTGAAGATATTTCCCTGTTTATCGATAATGATATTATCTGTAGTCAGACGAATGGCTCCATTGGTCCCCTGCACCCTTCCGATTCCCGGCAGGGTTAAGTATCCCTCATTATCCAGGTTAAATGAACCGTCCCTCGTATATACAGGCCCTTCGCCGGTATCAATAACGAAGAAGCCATTGCCGGTCAGTCCCACGTCCAGAGCATCTCCTGTCTCCCGAATACCTCCTTCTGTATAGTCCGTTACCCTCTCGTCCGCGATGTTCATCCGTGATACCATACCTACTGCAGTCTTACCATCCCTGTCATATCGGTAGATCATCTCGTCCCGGAAGGTACTCTGCATGATTCTGTCCATCTTATATCCCGGAGTGGATACATTCGTCATATTGTTGCTGACGACATTCAGATTACGGTTCTGTGTGATCATATTAGAAGTTAGATCATAATACCCTTGAAACATTCCTGCTCTCCTTTTCTTCGTTAAATCTCTCCATGTGTTTCCTTAGTTTCTTTATTGCATTCGTATGAATCTGAGAGACACGCGGCTCACTGACACTCAGCACATCCGCAATCTGTCTCATATTCAATTCATCTATATAGTATAGTGAGATCACAAGCTGCTCATTCTCCTTGAGCGTACCGACCCCTTCCGCCAGAACCTGCGTAAGCTCCTTCTTAAGAAACTTACTCTCTGGCTGCTCACTTTTATCCCCCTGCGGCAGCGTCACTCCAACCTCATTCCCCTGTGCCTCCGCCAATACCATATCCAGTGAAAGAATGTTAAACAGTGATGCCTTGCGCATCGTCTCCTGATACTTCTCAGGGGTAATGTTCAGATAGTCTGTCACCTCCTGTACAGAAGGATAATACCCAAGTTTATTATATAACGTTGTGACCGCTTCTTCAATATCTCTAGTGCTCTTTCTTGTACTTCTTGGCACCCAATCCTGCTTTCTGGCAAGATCAATAATCATTCCTTTGATTCTTTTGGAAATAAATGTCTCGAATTTTACATTTTTATCCATATCAAACTTATCAATGGAGGACATAATCGCAATAACGCCCTCGCTGATGATATCATCTACCTGAGAAAAACTCATATAAATATCCCGCATTTGAAGCGCAATGCTCTTCACAAGATAGATATAGCGCATAACGATCTCCTGCTTTACTTCCAGGCTGCCCGTCTCTTTATACAGTTTTAAAAGATCTTCGTTCGTTTTGTCTTTATACCGTTCCTGCGTGTTCATATTGCACTCCGTTAAATTTTGTTCTACATCGCTATATTGCCAACTGCCTGTATCTGGATATTGTTGCTGATCTCATTAAACGACAGCACATACACATCTGGGAAGAATTGCTCTATCAGACGGTAGACATGGATTCTTACCACCTGACTTGTCAGAATAATTGGCGTCTGGCCAAGCTCCTGAAATTTCTTTACTTCCTCAGACATCTGTGTAATCACATTCTGCATCACATCCGGACTAAGCGCTAAGTATACGCCATGGTCGCCGTTTGTTAAGCTGGTAATAATATTTTTCTCCAGCTCGGCATCCAATGTCACGACTCTCATGCTGTTGCCCTCGCAGAATCTTCTGGTAATCGTACGTTTCAGCGCAACACGAATATTCTCCGTAATGGAATCCAAATCCCGCACCGTCATGGAAGAATCTACAATGGTCTCCATGATCGTCTCCATATCCTTAATTGGAATACCTTCTTTCAGCAGATTCGTCAAAATCTTCTGGAAGTTACCGTAAGAGATCAAATTCGGGATTAATTCGTCTACAAGCCCTGGCGACTGCTTCTTCATATTGTCAATCAGACGTACAACCTCCTGACGGTTCAAAAGCTCATGAGCATGCTTCTTCACAGTCTCTGACAAATGTGTCAGCATAACAGACAACGGATCAATAACCGTATATCCATAGATCTCAGCCATTTCTTTCTTATCCACGGTAATCCATTTACTAGGAATACCATATGCAGGCTCAATGGTATCTATTCCATCGATCTCCTTCTCAAGATTCGGCGGCTCTAAGGCAAGGTAGTAGTCTACCAAAATCTCTCCTTTCGCAACTTCCTCTCCCTTAATCTTAATAACATACTGGTTCGTGTTCAGGCTTGAGCTGTCACGCAGCCTGATGGACGGAATGACAAGTCCCATCTCCTGTGCATACTGACGCCGGAAAATTACGATACGGTCGATCATCCTTCCGCCGCTTGCCTCGTCTACGAGAGGAATCAGGCTGTACCCAAACTCCATCTCGATTGGCTCCACTGAGATCAAAGAATATACGCTGTTGATATCTTTGAAATTTTCTTCATCCTCCATTATATTCATCGGATCAGCTTCCGCAACCCCGGACTGCCCATAGCCATTGGTCCCTGTTCCGGAACCGCTGCAAACGACTGCATACGACGAAGGAGGTAAAAACCACCAAGCATCATTATAAGAGCAATCACTGAAAGCTGGAGCTTTGGCATCCCCGGAACTGCAATCAAAATAGCAAGAACGCCGCCTGCAATCATAATTGACCTTGGCTGTGCTGAGAACTGTCTTGTCACATCAATGTTCAGACTGTCTTCCGCAACCGCACGGGTTACAATCATACCGGTCGCCGTTGAGATAAGGAGTGCTGGTATCTGCGATACCAGACCGTCGCCAATGGTCGCAATGGAATATACTTGAAGTACTTCCGCAAATCCCATACCGCCCTGTACCATACCGATGATACAGCCGCCCAGGAAATTGACTGCCGTAATGATCAGGGACATGGTTGCATCTCCCTTAACAATCTTCGTAGCACCATCCATGGAGCCATAAAAGTCAGCTTCCTTCTGAATCTTGTAACGCCGCTCCTTCGCCTCATCCTCTGCGATAAGTCCGCTTCCCAAGTCAGCGTCAATCGCCATCTGCTTACCAGGCATAGCGTCCAACGTGAATCTCGCCGCTACCTCAGCTACACGCTCCGCGCCCTTAGTAATAACAAGGAACTGTACTAATACAATAATCAGGAAGATAACAACTCCGACAACCACATTTCCCTGGAGAACAAAGTCACCCATGGATTTGATTACCTGTCCCGCCGTACCTGAATTACTAAGGATACTTCTCGTGGAAGATATATTGATTCCGATACGGTATAAGGTTGTGATAAGAAGCAAAGAGGGGAAAATAGAAAATTCCAGCGCCTCTTTGATATTCATACTGATCAAAAGGATAATCAGCGATACCGCAATATTCAAAATAATCATAACGTCCAGAAAAAACGGACTTAACGGTATAATCAACAGCAGAACAATCATGACTACGATCAATGATACCGCATTATTTAATATATTTTTCATCCTCTACACCAACTTTTTATTCATTCGGAATACCTCAACCAGTATCTCCGCTACCACTCCATAATACTCTGCTGGAATCTGTCCTCCAAGCGGAGTCGAAGCATAGATTCCCCTTGCAAGGGGCTTATTTTCAATCACCGTGACATTGCTGTTCTCTGCAATCTCTACGATCTTAAGAGCAATATAATCCTGGCCTTTTGCCACGACGACAGGGGCATTGTCATGGTCTATATCATATCGAAGCGCAACTGCAAAATGCGTAGGGTTTCGGATAATAACATCTGCATCCGGAACTGCCTGCATCATTCTGCTCCTGGCCATGCTCTGCTGGAGACTCTTAATCTTACCCTTGACCTTAGGATCTCCTTCCATCTGTTTGTATTCTTCCTTGACTTCCTCTTTGGACATCTTAATATCTTTTTCATATTTCCATCTCTGGAAGAAAAAGTCAAAACCCGCAACAGCTGCAAAAATCATCCCTATCCTTAAAACCATGCTTATAATCTCATTCAGAACATACGTAGCAACGCTAATAGTATTAATATCCATCATCTGCGCAATTACTACAAGCTGCTCCTTCAAAATCCTATATATAACTACTGCCAGAACAATAATCTTTAGAAGCGATTTAAGCACTTCCACAAGCTGTCTCGTAGAAAACAGATTTTTAATACCTTTTATCGGATTAAGCTTACTAAGTTTAAATTTTAACGGCTTCTTAGTAAAAAGGAACCGTGTCTGTATTCCAGTGGTAAGCACGCCAATAGCCAGACTAATTACACCAATTGGAAAAATACACCATGCCAACGTTTCCACCGCTTTCATACCTACAAGCTGTAGATTACCAAGAGAAAGCTCATTGATATCTGCAACCGAGGAGATCTGAAAGATTAAACTCTCCCGAAGTCTGCGGTAAATAGTTGGAAAAAATAATTTTATACAATAGAAACACCCTACAAGCGAAGCGACCGCGATAACGTCCTTACTTACAGGAACATTACCTTCCTTACGTTGGTCGTTTCGCTTCTTAGGTGTGGCTTTTTCGGTTTTTTCATCTGACGCCAAAGGTGTTCACTTCCTTTATAAAAATGTCAGTATTCCCTGGACCGTCTTCATCATCGTTGTCATGATCTTCTCGATGAATTCGCCTGCAGGCGCATATAGAAGCGCCAAAAGGCCCAGACCAACAATTAATTTCATCTGAATATTAATTACAAATATACTAATCTGCGGCACGACTTTATTCAGGATTCCAACTCCCATCTCCACAAGAAACTCTGCGGCAATCATGGGTAACGCAAGCTTCACTCCCATGCTCACACATTCCAGAAAGATATCAATAATTTTCAGCGCAAGTCCCTGGGTAAGCACAATTCCGCCATATGGCACGATTTCTGCCGAAGTCAGCAAAATTTTCATCAGCGCCAGGTGACCGTCTACTGCGAAAAAAAGCATAATCAACCATGCCTGATACACACTACCTGTTATAGGCATCTGTGCATTACTCTGGGGATCATACACTGTAGCCATAGACAAACCAATCTGATAGTCTATAATATATCCTGCAAAACTAACAATAAAAAAAAAGTGCATGACATATCCTAACACATATCCTGCCGCAAATTCTTTGATCAGAAGGAATCCGAACTCAATCGTACTCACAATCTCTACCGCCTCTTCCATCGAGGCCGAATATACCATCATCGTTAAGATAAAAATAAATCCTCCCTTAACTCTAATCGGTATATTATTTCTTCCCAATATCGGATTCATTAAGATAAACCCTGACATTCGCATCATAATCAGCGAAAATAAGGTAAGCTGTGCGGTATTATCTATCGACATGTCATCACTCCTCGCATCAGCCTTGTATCATCCGAAAGATCTTCGTGGTAAAATCCTGTAATGACTCTAACATAGAACTGCCGGAAAAGACAAGTATGACACCTATTACCAATAATTTCGGCACAAATGTAATCGTCTGTTCATGAATCTGCGTCGCTGCCTGTATGATGGAGATCAAGATGCCTACCAGCATACTGATCACCAACATTGGACCTGCCAGTTGGATAATCAGTATGAATACCTCATACATCAGGTCCGCCACTTCTCCATTCGTCATCTATATACTCCTTCCCGTCATCGGAAACTATTGACAATCGTGGAAAACAGAAGCTCCCATCCATTTACAGTTACGAATAACAGCAGCTTGAACGGCATTGAGATCATCGCCGGAGGCAGCATCATCATACCCATAGACATAAGGGTAGATGAAACCACGATATCGATCAAAAGAAATGGAATGTATAACAAAAATCCTGCAGTAAATCCTCTTTTCAACTCACTCGTCATGAAGGATGGGATTACCACTGTCATAGGAAGATCTACTCTGTTTTCTGTTTCCTCCACCCCCGACATATCCACAAATAGCTTAAGTGAACTCTCCTCCGTATTCGTCAGCATAAATTCCTTCAGTGGAACCTGAGCGCGGGAAATGGCTTCTTCCTGAGTAATCTCCTGGTTCTTATATGGCGTATAAGCTTCTGTATTGATCTGCTTAATGACCGGATCCATAATAAATAAAGTCAAAAAGATTGCAATTCCGACTAATACCATATTTGGCGGCGTTTGTTGGACACCCATCGCATTTCTCAAAAAGAGAGAATGATTACTGTTCTTGCAAAAGACGTCACCATGATTAAAAGAGAGGGCAGAAGTGATATGACTGTCAACATCAGCAGGATATCCAGTGTAGGAACCTGATTGCCATTCACATTGATTAATGAATCGTACACTAATTTCTACCTCCTCTTTTCGTTATGTCACCCAGTTTATCCATCATCGATTTAAAGTCTGGTATCTTCCCAGCTCCTTCTTCTCCATCCGGCTCCAAAGGAAACAGATCCTCATCCGAAATCTCGGACAGGAGACTGACCTGGCCTGACGTGACACCAACGAGCAGATATTTTCCACCCACCTGCACAATCGCAATGTGTCTGTCCTGGCCAAGGGTGATCTGATCGATCAGGCGCATATAACGAGAACTGCCGTTTCTGCCCAGCCCTTTGCCTATGTATTTGCTGGCCAAATAACTCAGATATATAATCACTATTACCGCAACAAAGGTGGCAATCACTCTCCACATATCTTTCCTTCCCTACTCTCTTAATGCTGCTCTAACGCAATCAGATTCACTTTCATGATCTCTGTAATTCTTATTCCAAAGTTGTCTTCCACAACTACAACATCACCCTTTGCAATGCACTGACCATTGACATATAAGTCTACCTGCTCGCCCGCCAGTTTGTCCAGAACTACCAGGGAACCTTTTGTAAAGTCAAGTATATCCTTCACCAGCTTCTTTGTCCTGCCAATCTCAACGGAAACCTCCAGAGGCACGCTCATGATCAGTTCCATGTTTTCTTCCTGTTCGCCCTCCAGTACGATTCCGGTATCCGCCTTCAAATTTGGCTGCATTGGAGGCTGTACATGGATCATCTTCGGCTCAGGCGGCGCTGCCACCGGCTTGGGCGCACTATTCTGCTCCTGCATCTGCTGCTGCATCTGCTGCATCTGCTGCATCATCTGCTGCATCATCTGCATCTGCATCATAGAAACATCGGGACTCACCATGGGCTGTGCTGCCCCCTGCATCATCGGCATCATCGCAGGCTGTGCTGCTGCACCTGCCGTCGGTTCAGCTACGGGCGCTGCCGCAGCCTGTGCTGGAACTGGCGCCGGTTCTGGCGCTGCCGCTGGTGTCGGTGCGGGCTCTGCTGCTACTGGTGTCGGCGCAGAAGCTGGCTCTGGCGTTGGTGCTGGCGCCGGTTCTGGGTCTGGCTCTCCGCCTACCATACCTGCAAGCATTCTCTCAATTTCCTCCTGAGACATCTTGCCCCCCGAAGCCTCTGCTGCCGGTTCGCTCGCTGCCGGCGCTGGTTCCGGTACTGGCGCTGGCGTCGGCGCTTCTGCCTGCGGTACGCTTTCCTGTCCGCCTGGAACATAAGGAATAATATCCTCCGGCGGAAGGAAACCTTCCACCAGTCCCTTTGCCAGTGCAATCGGCATAACATTAAAGAATTCGCTCTCCAACTTATCTGCAATCTTCAAAGTGAATCCAATTAATACCTTTGGTTCTTCATCTATAAAATATTTATCTATAAACTGCTGCTCATTCTCCACCTCAAAAGAAATTGGCGTGGAGATATCTACTACTCTACCTAAGAATTCAGACAACGCTGTCGCAGATGCCCCCATCATCTGGTTCATGACCTCACAGACTGCACTGATGTTGATCTCATCTAACTCAAAATCTTCATCCGCAATCTCCATCCCCATAGCCATCTCGACGATTACTTTAATATCATGCCTCTTAAGAAGCATAACATTCTGACCCTCCAGACCAGCAACATAAGTAATCTCGACACAGACTGCCGGATCAACCCTGTCTAATTCAAACTCTTCTTTTTTCACGATGTTGACAATAGGTGTCGTTATATCTACCCTTGCACTCAGCATCGTGGAAACTGCTGTTGCCGACGCACCAAGGCTGATATTGAGTATCTCACCTATCGCATCTATTTCCAGTTTACTAAAGCAATCTGAATTCATATAAACCCTTCTCTCCTTCCGGGAAAATCACCCCTTTTTCTATTTGCCGATATCCAACGCTTTCTGCGCCATCAGCTTCATGGCATTAAAGGCCGTAATGTTTGCCTCATAGGCTCTCGTCGCAGACATACCGTCTATTGTCTCTTTTACAAGATCTACGTTCGGCATCATAACATAGCCTTCCTCATTTGCATCCGGGTGATCCGGATTATAAACAGGATTCAGGTCTCTCTGATCTTCCACAATCTCCGTTACTTTCACTCCGCCCTTGGACGCAGTCCGGTTTAGGAGGCTGTTAAATTTGGTACGAAAAGAGGTGGTCGGTACCTCCTGCAAGACTACCATCTTTCGGCGGTAAGCTCCCCCGCTGGCCGTCCTGGTTGTCTCAGCATTGGAGATGTTCTCTGCTGCAATATCAAGCCGCTGCCTCTCTGCCGTCATCCCTGATGCACTTATATCAAATGAATTCAAAAAAGACATACTAACCTCCTTAAACTAGCCAAGGATCTTCTTCACAGTTGATAAGACACGCTCCGGCTTAAATGGCTTTACAATAAAATCCTTTGCTCCTGACTTAATGGAATCCATAACCATGGTCTCCTGTCCCATAGCAGAGCACATAACAACCGTTGCTCCTGGATCCATCGCCTTGATCTCCTTTAATGTCTCAAGACCGTCTTTGTTCGGCATGGTAATATCCATGAATACAAGATCCGGCTTCTCAGCAGTATAAGCCTCCACCGCTTTTACACCGTCCTCTGCTTCAATCAGATCCGTATACCCTGCCTGTGACAGCGTATTTTTTAACATCATTCTCATAAACGCCGCATCATCCACTAATAAAATCTTTGCCATTTCTTCTACCTCACTTTTGTTAATGTTATTGTTATCATTATAATTTATTTACTCAGATAATCCTTGGATTTATCTGGTAGTTATACTGCCACGTCTTCTTCCGCCTCTTCAAGCAACTTGTTCGGCTCAATCAGACGATCCTCAATCTTGACTGCTACATTCTTGTTATGTACGCCAAGCTGGCCATTGAACCATGGCTGGCCCTCGATATAGAGGGAAATCAGCGAATCCTGTGGTTTGTTCAGGTCGATGACGTCTCCCACATGGAGATTGTATACATCGTCCAGATTCAGCTTCGCTATGCCAAGCTGCGCCATAATATCCATCTTGGATTCTCTGATATTCTCCAGAATATCCTCCTTGGTGTTCCGAAGATGCGCCGCATCGATCTTCTTTGCCAGATGCTTCGTCTTATCAATGATTTCAAACATGTTGCTTAAAAGCGTGCCTGGCATACAGATATTCATACTTCCATCAATTCCGCCAAGGGATATGTGCAGCATGATAATTACTACTGTCTCATCTACACTAATTCCCTGGAACATACTTGGGTTCTCTTCCACCCGCTCGAACTCAACATCCAGATTGATATAACCAGCCCAGACATCTTTGGTAATCATAACCAAATACTTTATAATTTTTGCATAGAGGGCAAGCTCAATATCCGTATAAGTATAAGACATATCTACCGACATATCCATCCCCGTCCCTCCAAGCATACGGTCAATCATAGACGCCATCAGCAATGGACTAATATGCATCAGCATTGGAGGGTTACTGGACCGATCGGGCAAGTCTATATTAGCGATTGTGAGTACGTCCGACTCATTCAACGCATTTCCAAATTCGTAATAACGCTGCTCCTCAACCCCCATAACCTCAACTTCACTGGCAGCCCGGAACAGACCATTGATCTGTGAAGCAGCTATCCTGGAGTAGTTATCGTAGATACTGCTGAGCATCTTCAGCTTATCCTTCGTATACTTCTTTGGACTGAAGAAGTCGTACTTTTTGTACTCCTTCTCCTTTACTACCTCCTTCTTTTCCTCTACCACCTCATCCGCACCGGAATTCTGCATGGAATTCAGCAATGCGTCTATCTGACTTTGCGATAATACATCTGCCATCCTAAACTCCCACTTTCCTTACTTTACTCGGTTGTTCTGTTCATCATCTGATAATACTCTTCCAGAGAATGTTCTACTGCGTCAGACTTGGTGATCAGTAATTCAACCCTCCGGTTCTTCGCCCGATTCTCCGGCGTATCAAACGGTGCAACAGGCCTGAACTGTCCATATCCCATCGGAACAATCTTATCTGGCGTTACTTCCGTCCGCTGTTGGATGAATGCCGCAACCCTTGCCGCTCTCTCCGATGAAAGAACCCTGTCATTCTCCGGATTGTTCGGAATCACTGGGTCTGCCTGCGTCGTATGTCCCAACACCTGAATCTCCTTCACAGAGTCCTTGACTCCTGAGATAATCGACGCAAACTGCGCCAAAACATCCATTCCCTCCTGTTTAATCACAGAACTGTCTCCGTCAAAGAATACATTATCCTGAAATGTGATAAAAGTATAGCCATCCCCTTTAAACAGCTCTACTTCGCTATTCATATTCGCTTCATCCACTGCGGCTTTCAGACTCTCATACAACTCGTCAAATGCCTCTGCCTCTACTGCTCCCGACACATCGTTGGGCGCGCCAGGGTCAGTCTCATCTGCAATCTGGGACAACTCCTCGGCTTCAGGGTTGAAGCTCTTAACAATCATAATCCATTTCGACTGGTCCAAAGTAGAGATGGAGTATAGTAATACGAAGAAACATAACAGCAGAGTTACCAGGTCTCCATAGGTGTCCATCCAATTGGCGCCGCCACCGCCGCCGCCTTTGTTCCTCTTCTTCATAGCTCCCTCCTGTTATTCTTCTGCCTTTTTGCCCTTTGCAGCAACTGCATCCGGATCCAGAAGCTTCTGGCGCTCTTTCTGGGACACGAATGTAACCAGCTTCTCACGCAGGAACTTCGGATTGTCTCCCGCCTGAATTGCAAGGATTCCCTCAATCATAATCTGCTTATACAGTAATTCCTCGTCATTCCTTACTCTCAGTTTCTTAGCAATTGGTGAGAATATCAAGTGGGCAAGTATACATCCGTAGAATGTCGTAATCAACGCTGTTCCCATGGCAGGGCCAATGTCTCCCGCACCGCCTTCATCAAGATTCATACCCTTCAGCATGTTGACCAGTCCGACCAGCGTACCAATCATACCAAAAGCAGGCGCTTTCGCATCCAAAGTATCATAAATCCCGATACAGTCCTCATGTCTTGACAGCATGGCTTCCACGTCACTCTCCAGAAGGGTACGTACTTCTTCCGGTTCTGTTGCATCCACAATCAACATGATGCCTTGCTTGAAAAACATGTCATCAAGCTCATTCGCTTTCTCCTCCAACGCCAGCAGACCATTCTGTCTCGCAAGCTGAGCCATCTCAACCAGTATATCAATCAATTCACCGATGTTATACTTCTTCCCCTGAAATAGCATCTTCGTATGCTTGGGAAGAGTCAGCAACATATTGAAGGGATAACATGCGATTCCCGCTGCAAGCGTACCTCCAATAACAATCGCGATACTGGGAAGGTCCCAGAAGTTTCAAGCTTTGCCGGTCCGATACCTACGAATACGATCAGCACCGCACCGATAACCACACCTAAAATACTAGTTATGTCCACTTATCTTCACCACCCTATTCCTTAATTACTATACTATCTATCTCCACGGTAGCAATGTATCTTACCATTGTACTCAATTGTTTTCCTGATTATCTCTTCCGCACCTTCTTTTACGATGTAAAACTTGCCGTTAGTCATAAGGATCTTTGATTCCGGTATCAATTCCACAGATTCTATATGCGCACAATTCAATACGATCTTTGTGTCATTTAATTTCGTCAGCATTATCATATCATAGTTCCTCATAAATTTCAAACATATCCCAGTATATGGTGAAGATGTATTCGCCATATACTGGAATATGCTGTCAAAATCACATCTATTACTTGCCGGCGGTTATTAACGCTTCATATTAACAAGCTCCTGTAACATTTCATCCGTTACTGTGATAATCTTTGAGTTGGCCTGGAACCCTCTCTGGGTTGTAATCATGTTGGAAAATTCATTCGCAAGGTCTACGTTTGCCATCTCAAGTGTTCCTCCTAAAAGCTTTCCAACCGGACCGCCGTTGGGTTTGATCGCCTCTACATCCCCGCAGTTTGGACCCACTGAGTAATAGTAACCGTCCTGCTTCTCAAGGCCGTTGGGGTTCTCTACGGAAACCAGGGCAATCTGTCCGACCGGAATAGTACGGTTGTTTCTGTCGGTTCCCATAATAGTTCCGTCTTCATTGATTCTCCAGCTCTGGATATCATACCGCTGACCTGTTTGTTCATCAATCGGAATACGAATGGCAGTCAATTCGTCCGCATACTCTGCCGCTACGCCTGGAATCAAATCATTTCCCTGATTTCTTCCATCTTCTACTGGCTCAACAAAATCCACATTTGGCGTACCCACTGGACCATTACCATCATTCACAAACATCGCTCCATAAATTCCAGTACCCGCAGCGCCAATTGTTGTAGCAAATGTATCGCCAGCCTCTTTTGCTGTAATTGTAAGCGTTGCACTATTAAGATATCTTCCGATACGGTCCAGGCTGACATTGACTTTCGTGAAATCCAGTCCGTTACACTCTGGCACAAGTTTTCCATTTTCATCCAGCTTCTGCTTTGACACATATGTTACCCAGTCATTCACGGCATCTTCAAAATCATTTACCGAAGTAACGTTTGTGTCAACCTTTACACCAGCTATTGTAATCGTCCATTTTGTACCTGCCGCAGCACCCTGAGCCGGCTTCTCCAGTTTAACAGGAACATCTTTAATCGTAACAGAGCTGGCTGACGCCGGTGTCTCCGGCGTTCCTGTTCCCTCAATCGGCGCATATCCATACACATAACTTCCCTGATTATCTACCATATATCCATTGTTATCTACACGGAAGATGCCGACTCTTGACAAACTAAGTCCTGATGACTCCACGTTATCAAACGCACCGTTTACCATATTACCTACCAGGAAGAAGCCTGTTCCGTCAATCATACAATCCAGATTGTTGGAGGAGGGCGCCGGGGCGCCGGTGTTAAACTCCGTAGAGATTGATGATAACTTTGAACCGTAACCTACCTGAGAAGCGTTATGTCCTCCGGCTGCTCCCGCCAACTGGCTTCCGCCTGTACTGCTGATAGAATTCGTATACATTCCGTCCTGAAAGTTATAGCTAAAAGACTTAAAACTCCATGTATTAACGTTCGCTATATTATTACCGATAACGTCCAATTTGGACTGATGTGCCTTGAGTCCTGCAACTCCTGCAATCATTGATCTAACCATTTGTTATACACCCTTTCTTTATTATATCCTGCGCGTCTTTGGGAAACCTATGGTATTCTCCATCGGCTCCACTGTGTATCTGCAAGTCATACAGATACGAAACCCCCATCAAATGGTCCGGCTTACATTAAGACCGCGCTGTCAATATTGGTAAATATATTTTCCCTCATCTCTGTTCCTGACATTGTTGTCACTACGACGTTATGTGGAACATTTACTATAAAAGCCCCGCTCTCGCCGATGATAACCACGTCTCTTGCACCTTTTTCCCTGGCTTTCGATACTGCCTGGTTCAAGTCCTTAAGGAGACCGTCTGTCATCTCGATTCCCCGCTCCCGGACTCTCTGTACCGCATGTTTGGAGAACTGAACGGACTGAGCTTTGTCGGCTTCTTTCTGCAAAACGTCTGCGAACTGCACCTTAGTGACTGTATTCGCACCTGCACCTGTGATTCCCTGTGTCTGCAGCTGCGCTGACGCATGCTGCAGCTTAAGCGCTCCGGCATTGGTAATCTGGTTCATCTTACTCATCACTTGCACCGCCTTTATCTCTAATCCCCTTAATCCCCTTAACTACTCTTTATCCTTATCACCTGTCGTATTGTCAGTATCCGTCTTATCGGTTCCTTCCGTCTTGTCTGTGTCATTTTTATCCTTGTCTTCATCCTTCACCGGAACTTCACCGATACCCATTACTTGTGACAACTCGTACTTTTTTCCGTCGATATATACTGCCGTAGCGCCAGTTAAATCTACGCCTGTTACCGTTCCCTTCTTGGTTCCGGTTACTTCGCCCTCCTCATTCGTAATCGCAACGGTTACTTCTTTTCCGAGCAACCCTGTAGAATAGGTGGTCAAGGTTACCTGCGACAGATTGTTGGAAACGGTTGCAAAATTAGATACTGCCGACGTCACCTGAGTCATAGCATTCATGGTAGCCATCTGTGTCATCTGATTCATCATTTCACTGTTACTCATCGGATTCATGGGATCCTGATATTGAAGCTGTGCCGCCATCAATTTCCAGAAATCATCCATGGTCATATCGCTCTTGTTAGATACCGCCGACGTCTGTGTAGCCTTCGACGCATCGTATTGATATTGGGCGGCATCGCTCTTTAATACATCTTCAACTCCTGCCATATTCTTCTCCTTTCTTATCCAACCAATCCCAGACGCAGCTTCTGCAAAAATTGTTCTGCATCCTCACCGTCCTGGTTCTGATTTTTGTCTTTCTTCTCCTGCTTTGCGTTCTGGTCTGCCTGCTCATTTTCATCCCGTGTCTGATTCAGGTAGTCAGTCTCCTGCTTCTCCACAATAATGGTCGTCTCCCCGCCAAGATTCCGGTCAATGATGTTGCCAATCTCACGCGCGTTCTGACTAAGTGCATCCATAGCACGCTTTTCTGAACAAACGATCGAGATTGTTGCCTGATTCCCTTCATACAGTACTTTTACAGCAATCTTTCCAAGATTTACAGGTTCAATATGAATCTCAAACTCCTTCACACCCTCCACAAGCTTGGAAAGCATTGTATCTGTAACCTTCTCTGGAAGTTCCTCTGGCTGCTCTACATAAACTCTGGCAATCGTCTCCGGCTTTTCCACCTCTGGCTGTGGGATCCTCTCCGCCTCTGGTCTTACTGCCGCCGCTGCCTGCTCCGGCGTAAACTGCTCTGACTGTACCTCCCCCTTTTCCTGGGGCTGTTCAGTTTTCACTGCCTCTTTTAAATTCGATGAGAAATCCTGGGGCTGCTGCTGTGTCTCAGACGCGTCTTGTGTCTGTACAACCGACATCGCTTCCGCCGCCTTCACCTCTGTTTTCCCTTGCATCTGCTCTGGACGAGTCTCAGCCTGCTTCGGTAAAACCGTCTCAACCCTTCCGGTTTCCGGCATCTGAACCTGCTGAGCTTCTGCCTCAGTCTGCACTTGAACCGCCTCTGTTTCTTTAGCGTCCGTCATCTGCATCATCAGTTCTTTGCCTTCAGCTTCAGTCTGCACCTGAACCGCCATCTCTGGCGTTGGGGCCGGGGCCTGTTCTCCCGTCTTCTGCTCAACAACAGCGAAGCCACAAGAGAGCCGTTGGCACATCTGCGCCGCAATCATTGCTTCCGCCTGACTGGTATCTGTCTCTTTGCTGTCTGTCTTATCCGTCTTGTCCTTAGACACTCCTTCTTGCTTCTGCTCGCCTGATGCCTCGGTCTTATCTGTCGCTGTATCCTGATCTTTATCCTTGGTTACTTCCTTACTATCCTGTTTCCCTTGTGCATCCTCATCCTTGCTCTGAAGCATCTTCCGGAAGTCATAGTCTCCAGATACATCCCCAGTCTGATTAGGCGCTTTCGTCTTTCCTGCAGCCTGAAATGCAATATCCATCGTCTTCATACTCAATTTCTCCATGGGCTTCCTCCTCCTTTCTTAATAATATTGGTGTAACTCTTGACACTCTAATTTACAGCCACGCCCTATAATATATGAGAGAATACTGTTTTTGTGTCTTCGTTACATTTATAGTAATCTGTCCGGAACAATATCCATCATCCCTGACAGGATTACCCGACAATTCTCGCCATCGCCCTTTTGTGGCAACAAATTCTTCTATAAATTGTTCTTCTTCCTTCTGGACTTCCTTCTCGTATTCCTTGTACTTCTTTTCCTTTAATTTATCTATGGAGGAAGTTTCTTTTTTGCTTCCACCACCTCGTTGCGCTTGGCTTCTTCCTTCTCCTGGAGCTTCGCCAGTTCTTCATACTTCTTCTTAATCTTAATCCCCAGCGCCTCCAGATAATTCTCATAGGTATGGATATCACAAATCTTCATTCCACTCATCCGGCTATTCCGAAATTCTATCGTACAACGGCGATGCTCCTCCTCCATTGTCTCAATGGTTCGTTCACATTCCCTAACCTTCGCAAGAATCCTGGCATGCTCTGCTTTTAGTCCATCAAGCACCTGCTCCTTATAATTAAGTACAGTATCCAATGAAAAAAAGAACTTCTTCATCGCAATATCTCCTTCATCATCTCTAAGGATTTGTCACTCGGAAAACTCTCGTCTATCTTCTGCATGAGAAAAGCATTGACTCTGTCAATCTTGGAAATAGCCCCGTCAAGCCTGGGATTCGTCCCTGACTTATAGGCTCCAATTGAAATCAAATCTTCATTCTTAGCATATATGCTCAAAATATCTCTCATCTTTGCTGCCGCTTCACGGTGATCCTCTGGTACAATATTCGTCATCAGACGGGAAATACTGGCATTTACATCAATCGCAGGAAAGTGATTTTCATTCGCCAGTTTTCTTGTAAGTACAATGTGTCCGTCCAGAATACCACGGACGGTATCTGCAATCGGTTCGTTGGTGTCGTCACCCTCCACCAACACCGTATAGATACCAGTAATCGAACCCTTCTCGAATTTCCCGCTTCTCTCCAATAGCTTCGGGAACTCTGCATATATGGAAGGGGTATAGCCTCTTGCAACCGGCGGCTCTCCGGTTGCAAGCCCAATCTCACGCTGCGCCATTGCGAAACGGGTAAGAGAATCCATCATCAACAGAACATCCTTCCCCTGATCTTTAAAATACTCTGCAATGGTCGTCGCCACAAGGGGACATTTCATGCGCAGCATTGCGGGCTGATCAGAAGTCGCAACCACAAGTATGCTGCGTTTCATTCCCTCCGGTCCGAGATCCTTTTCTATAAATTCACGAACTTCTCGGCCTCGCTCTCCCACGAGAGCAATCACATTAATATCGGCTTTAACATTTCTCGCAATCATTCCAAGTAATGTACTCTTGCCGACGCCACTACCTGCAAAAATACCGATACGTTGCCCCTTCCCAACCGTGTTCAGCCCATCAATCGCTTTCACGCCAAATTCCAACGGGTCCGTAATCGGAGGTCTTGCCAAGGGATTGATATAATTATTCTCTACATAGTAATAACGTGAAGAAGGAAGCGGTCCTAAATCATCCATAGGATTCCCTGTGGCATCTATGATCCTTCCTCTCAAAAATTCACCTACCGGAATCTTCAAACGCTTCCGGGTATTTCTCACAAAACTGCCGGCAGCCACACCATTCAAATTCTCGTATGCCATAAGCTGCATCTTGTCTCCACGGAACCCCACAACCTCCACGGGAATCTGCCTGTGCTTTTCTTCGTTGTAAATCATGGCAATATCCCCGATACTTGCACGGTTTCCGGAAGACTCCATCGCCATTCCAATGACATTCTCTATCTTTCCTATGTAACTGATCGTCTCTGCTTTCTGTATCAGCTCCGGCAATTTTGAAAACATTCTCTCTCTCCTTGATTACACCCTGACATTGTTCAGTATGTCTTTGATGTTCTCTAACTGCGTACCGACGCTAGCGTCAATAATCTCATCGGGCAATTCTATAATACATGTGCCTTCTTCTCCATTATCCATAGTAACAATCTTAATATTCTCAGAAAGTTTGGACAGTTTATCCAAAAATTCCGTATCTACATCCATAGAAACAGCCGTATCACACTTCGTTATATAGATCTTGGCCCACTGTTTTTCGTGATCTTATCGGTAGCCGCAAGAATCATACGCTTCACGATGTCGCCGCTGGACTGCAGGCTGGTCTGGATCACCTTTTCCGCCACAGTAAGGGAAATCCGTTTCAAATCATCCACATACTGCTCAAGCAGCTTCTCCTTCTCCACCGAAACACTCTGGATTACCTCTGATATATTATTCTGAAGTTCCTGTATCTCGGCGTCTAAAAGCCTGCGCTGTTCGTCATAAGCTTCCCGCGTCCCATCCTGGCGTCCCGTCTCCTGCCCTTCCCGATAGCCCTGATCCCGCAGGTATTCTGCCTGGGAGCGGGCATCATTAATAATCTGCCTGGCCTGAGCCCTCGCTTCCTCCAGAATTTCTTCTACCGAAACAGCATTTTCTTCATCTTCTTCAGCATCGCCCTCTGAGTCTTCATCTTCCTCTTTCGGCTCCTCAATGAGCTTGAAGCCGGCAAAGAAGTCGTACGGCTTAACGTCCTCCTTCTTCTCCGGTTCTTTTACAATCCTAGGCAATGATTTCATCCTTTCCGCTCTTAACAATAATCAATTCTCCGGCTTCTTCCAGTCTCCTGATTACGCCGACAATTCTCTGCTGCGCTTCCTCCACGTCTCTCAGACGTACATTAACCGTAATCTCAAGGTCAGACTGAATACTCTCAGCCATACGTGAAGATACATTGGAAAATACAAGCTCCTTGATCTTCTCGTCGGACCCTTTGAGCGCGTATACGATATCCTTGACATCGCACTCGCGGATAAATCTCTGAATTGATCTGTTGTCCATGGACACAATATCCTCGAATACGAACATCTTCTTCCGAATCGTCTCTGCCAGTTCTTCGTCGTTTTTGCCCAATTCGTCGAAAATGTACTTCTCGTTCGCTCTGTCCATATGATTCATTACATCTGCTATGTAATCAATACCGCCAATGGTGGTAACATCTGTCGTAAGAATGCTGTCAAACCGCTTCTTAAGCGAATCCTCCACGACCTTAATCGCTTCCGGAGACGCGCTCTCCATTCTGGCAATAGCTTCCACAACCTTAATGCGCTTCTCCTTGGGAAGCTCGCTAATAACCATAGACGCCTGATCTGAATCCGCATAGGACAGAACCAATGCAATCGTCTGCGGTCTTTCATGCTGCAAAAATGATATCAAATTCTTTACATTACTCTTACGTATAAATTCAAAGGGCCGTATCTTCAGAGATTTTGACAACTTATCCAGCAGCGATTGTGCTGTGCTTTCCCCAAATGCCTTCTCAAGCACTGCTCGCGCATACTCCATACCGCCGTCAGTTACGACCTTCTGGGTCAAGCAGGTCTTATAGAACTCATCCAGAACAAGCTCCATCTCATCAGGGCTGATATGCCCTAACTTTGCCACTTCAATCGTCAGCCTCTCAATATCACTCTCGCTCAGATGCTTATAGATCTTCGACGCTTTATCAGCCCCAAGGGAAACAACGACAGCAGCAGCTTTCTGCTCAGGCGTCAGCTTGCTCTCTTTAACTTCCTTAGTTTCCTTGGTTTCTTTGCTTTCTTTATTCTCCTCCATCTGCAACGCCCCCATTCAGCCAGTTCTTCAATAACTGAGCAGAAATCTCTGCATTCTGTTCCGCGAATTCCCGTACATTCTTCTTGAGTTCCATACTCCTGTCGTTCTGAAGCTGAAGAAGCTCCTCATTCATATCAAGCACAGCCGGAATTTCTTCCACTGTCTCAGCTTCTTCGACCAGCTCCTCAATTTCCTCTTCATCCTGCTTCCGCCTTCTGACTATCAGGATAATAATAACTATAATTAACAGCAAGAGCAGAGCTGCGGCTGCAATAATTGCCCACAACGGTATACTCTCCAGAATTCCGCCAGACGATACTTCTTCAGATTCATCGTCTGCATCGATTCCATCAAACGGCGCGCTCACAATCGCAATCTTCTCTTCCTGGGCGTCTGCCGCGATACCCGCCGCATTTCCCACCAGAGAACGAATCTGATTCTCTCTTAAGCTTCCATATCCATTACCGTTAATCGCAACAGATACCGTAAGGTCCTCCAATTCGCCAGGATCAATCTGCCCTTCCTCTTTCAACTCGTTGACCAAATAATCCCGAACCGCGCTTTCACTGTATGCATTCGTTCCGTCAGCATCCCCATCTGTATTATATTCAGGTGTATCTGCATTTGTCTCAGTCCCCGCAACTCCTCCAGCGCCATCTCCCGTTCCAGCCTGTTCCTCATAAAGCTCCTCATGGCTGATGATTCCCGACTTATCCTCCTCGTTAATCTTATCCGGAGTCGTATAAGTCGTCTGCTGGCGAATTAACCTTTCCATATTCAAACGGGCATGCGCAGTAACACGTACATTCTCCTGCCCATAGATTGGACCAAGTACCTTCATAACACTGGCAGAAATAGAGTTCTCCACCATTCTCGCAAGTTCTTCCGTGGTAGAACTATTGGAGGAATTCCCATTTCCATCTACAGAAACGTCATTTCCATTTCCATCAATAACCGCCACATCTTCAAGCTCCATCCCAGGGATACTTTTGGCCACCAGCCGCTGAATCGCAACGACCTGGTCTTCCGTCGGCGAACCGCCGTCCTGCATAATCGCAACAACCGAAGCGCTGGATTTTTCTTCCTCGTCATTCAAGGCATACTTACTTTCTTCTCCCAATGCAATCGTAACCTTGGCATCCTTCACACCATCAAACAGACGAATGGTAGAGCCGATACGATCCTGCAGTTCGTAGAGCTTGTAGGTCTTCTTATCCGAATCAGTGGTCAACATACTCGCATTATCCTTAAACGTATCATATGTAAATCCATTCTTTGGATATCCTGCCTGAACAAGCGTCGCCTTCGTCTGGTCCACCGTGTCCTCTTTAACCATAATCGTCGATTCGCCATTAAACTTATAATCTATGCCGTCTTCCGTCAATTTCTGCGCAATCTGCTGCATTTCTTCCTGCCCCAGTCCGGAAAACAATTCCGTATACGGCCGGTTATTCAGGATGATCGCAATCGTCACCGCACCACCAATCAACACCACCGCACCGACAATGATCATAATCTTCACTTTTCTGCTTAAATTGCCGACAAATTCTTTAAACTGCTCAAACTTTTCCTTCATTGTCCAAAACTCTCTTACTTTCCGATTCTATGTATCATCGTTATTTTTTACAGTAAAAAATATCCGTCTACCATGTACACATCGTACTATAGACTGATACGCATAATCTCATTATAAGCCTCTAACGCCTTGGTACGCAACGACACCAACATATCCACGGCAAGCTGAGCCTCTGAAGACGCAATTCCAACCGTATGCGGATCTTCAATCTGCCCTGTTGCCAGTTGATACTGCCTCTTTGCCAATGTATCTTCTGTTGACCTTACATTATCAATCGCTTCCTCAAAAATAGATTTAAATGCGGAAATCCCTTCCTGTCCCTTTATTGTGTCCGAGTCCGCAACTCTTGCCTCTCCATTCACATTTCCCAGACCTGATACAGCCGCCATACTCCTCAACGGCTGTAATGGTGTAATGAATCTATCTTCCATATTATATCAACCCTTTCTGCTGCGTTATTCTTATTTACACATCACGACTTTTACCTATTATAAATACATTCTTATAAATATATTTTGTAATGCAGATCTTCATAATACATCAAAGTTCACATATCACTTACTGCGCTTTAATCGCCGTCTGATAACGCTTCACATCGTTAGTCACTGACTGAATCAAATACTGATAATGCAACGTTGTTCTTGCCATCTTAGTATTCTCAACATCTGCATTAACATTGTTCTCATCCACTCTTCCAGAATTATCCCTGCTGTATACCAGACAATCCGCCTCATCAATCGCCTGACGAACCTTCCCATTGTCCTTCGTCTTACTTGCCGCCATCAGACGCTTACGGTAGATATCCTCAAAACTAACAGACTGGCACTTATACCCCGGAGTATTCACATTCGCAATATTCAAATCTATGATCTCCTGCTGCTTCCACAAGAAATCCAAAGATTTGTGTGCCATCGAAATCGTATTTCCAAACATCCTATGTCACTTCCTTTTTATTAATTGATAACTTTTCCGTTTTAAAGGTTGACATTCTCCAACCACTCTTGTTCATTATAGACTTTATTCTACAAAAAGTCTACACTTTTCGTTAGAAAATAACATTTACTTAGTAAGAAAATCCTGGTAAATTTATCAGGCTTTTTCCAGCAACTTTTACAAAAACGTACTCTGTCCATTCATCTCAGAAAGAGAGCGCGTAATCACGCTGGCCCTGTTCATCATCTGAAGCCTCATCATCTCAACAAAATACTGGGCGTTTTCCTGAGACAAGGTATATGTACCGCTTTTCGAGGTATTGTTCTTCACCCCTGCTTCCTCTCCTCTAAGAGCCGTTCCATAAGCAAATGTCTTCTCTGCGCCTGTGTTCACATTCTTTTCCTCTACCGTCTTGCCTGTCGTCAGATTAGAATTCATATATCCCTTAATTCTTTGGATATAGTTTCTCGTCTCCTTAAACGGGGGAACACCTCCATATTTTGCAACGTTCCCGCTACCCGCATTGTATGCAGCCAACGCCAAATCTATGTTACCATTATACTTCTTAAGCTGCTGAGAAATATATTTGGCGCCTCCCATAATATTGCTTCTCGCGTCAAAGGGGTCCTCCACCCCAAGCGACCTCGCCGTAGCAGGCATCAACTGCATAACCCCCTGCGCTCCAGCCGAAGATACCGCATTCGCATCGAAGCCAGACTCCGCTTTACCCATAGCTTTCAGCAAATTCAGCGGCACATCATATAAATTCGCCGCTTCTTCAAAAATCGCATCCATACTCGTGCTTCCTGTCTGTATGGAAGATGTATCCTCCACCGCACCGGTATTCTTTACGGAATTCAATCTCATCATCGTATTATATATGTCTGCAAAGCTTTGACTTGCAGAAGACGTCTGCCCCGTATACGTATAAGACGGATCATCTGATATCCCTTGAATCTGGTTCAGAACATTACTCATATACTTGTACCAATTATTATAAATCGTATAATCCATTCCCATTGTCCTTCTCTCCATCCACAATTAAAGGCATAAATTATGTCCTACTCCCAAGTACATTTACATATTATATTGTATAACTTAGCTTAAAACATACTTATACCACTCTATCTTATATTTATACCACGTTTTTTTCGTTTTGAAAAGGTTTTTAGGCCAACTTTTTTACAATTTATGCTATTATACGCCTTTAGGAAAGCAGAATAAAGTGTAAATGATTAAAAATATATTTAAATTATCATTTTACATCCATCTTTTTCCCTCTTATAAAATTATAAATTTTATAAAACAAATTTACAGATACTGACAAAAATTTACCACAAAATATGACAGGAAACTTTTAAACAGATATTTACTTTTATAGCAAAACGTTATAAAATAGAAAGTGCATATTACTCGTTATTTTATATTTTAACTATTATTATGTACTAGGAGGAATGAAACGTGTTTAGAAACTTAAAAGTGAGGAGCAAGCTGCTTCTCTCATTTGGAATTATGATGGGATTTTACATTGTCTCAATCATTGTAGCCAACTTCGGGCTCGAACGTGTTCTCGAAGGATTAGAGAATTTTTACGACCGTCCTTATCCAATGGTTCGGTATTCTTTGGAGGCTGAGTCTTCCACACGTCAGAATCAGTTAAATATGTTCCGTGCACTGACCACCGAAGATGAGACAAAGAGACAAGAGCTGCTGGGACAGGTCAACGACCTTGCACAAGTCATGAGCAACGCTCTTGATAAACTGACCGAGGTTTACGGCTCAGATGATGCTTTAGTATCCGCAGCTTTGGACGCGGCGTCCAAGTTAAAGACAGCCCGTGAAAAGTCTTTATCTTATCTGGAAGCCCACCAGGGAAATCAGGCGCTTTCTGTATTGAATGGTGAATATGCCGATGCCGGTATTGAATTCCAGGAAGCCATTGACGCAATTATTGAAAGAGCCGAGACAAATGCTGAATTATTCTACGAGGAAGGTCATGACACCAAAAAATTCTGTACAATCCTGTTGGTAGGCGTTGCACTTTTCAGCCTTTTTGTGATTTGTATTCTTGCACTCCGACTGACAAAGAGCCTTACCTCCCCAATCGTAGAGATTGAAAACGCTGTGAAAGAAATGGCAAAAGGTAATATGCATACAAAAGTTACATACGAATCTAACGATGAACTGGGCGGACTCGCTGATAATCTTCGTTCTTTATTAAAGACTTTGTCCGGTTACATTGAGCATATCAGCCAGAGGCTTGGCTCTCTTGCAGATGGTGATTTGTCCGTTGAGATGGATATGGACTACCTTGGAGATTTCCAATCTCTTAAGCGTTCCTGCGGCAAGATTATTGAGTCTCTGAACGATGCCATGAGCCAACTCCATCAGGCATCCGACCAGGTTGCCGAAGGTTCTGAGCAGGTATCCAGCGGCGCTCAGGCGCTTAGCCAAGGCGCAACAGAGCAGGCAAGTTCCGTGGAAGAGTTGGTTGCTACTCTTAACGAATTATCTGACAAGGTCAACAAAACCGCTCACAATGCTCGTGATGTCAACGATCTTATGGGCCTGACTGTGGGCGAGATTGACAACAGTAATAAGATGATGGAATCTATGATGACTGCCATGACCAGAATCAATGAGTGTTCCAGCGAGATCGAAAAGATTATTAAGACGATTGAAGATATTGCATTCCAGACCAATATCCTGGCATTGAACGCTGCTGTAGAGGCTGCACGTGCCGGAGAGGCTGGCAAGGGATTCGCAGTAGTTGCAGATGAAGTAAGAAGCCTTGCTTCCAAGAGCCAGGAGGCTGCAAAGGATACAACTGCACTGATCAGCAATTCTCTTACCGCTGTTTCAGAAGGAAATCAGATTGCATCTGATACACAGGAATCTCTGTTGAAGGTTGTGTCAAGCGCACAGAAGATTTCCGAGAATATGGCTGCTATCACAGAGGCGTCTGATATGCAGGCAGAAGGAATTCAGCAGGTTACACTTGGTATCGACCAGATTTCTTCCGTTATTCAGACGAACTCCGCTACGGCTGAGGAAAGCGCTGCGGCAAGCGAAGAACTTTACAGCCAGTCCAGTCTGCTCAAGAGCTTGGTAGGACGTTTCCGTTTGAAGACTATGGCGGGACCTATGACGCCAGTTGCAGCAAGAACTCCAGATCCTATTTCGGTTTCTGCTCCTGTTTCAATTCCAGATCCTATTCCAGAGCCTATTCCAGAGCCCGTTTCGGAGACAGTGGTAGTACCTGCACCAGTTCCGAAGACTCCGGTAAGCAGCGGGGCTTTTGTGGATGATATGGCGAAATATTAAGAGCTTTGAATTTATAATCAATATTATATTAAAGGGGGACTCCTTCCATTGCAGAAGGAATCCCCTTTATTTTTTACTTAAAAAGACAGCATACGCCGACGAAAACAAAATAAACCTCATCCTTGTTTCCCCAGTCGTAATATTTCCTGTTTCATCCGCAGAACCTCCAGATCCTCCGGTAAAAGCGGCAATAACTGCTCCATCACCCCATATGCTTCATTCCACTGTTTTACCTCTATCAATCCCCGTAAAACCTGCTTCACCTGTCCTCCAAGCACTGTAAACTCCTCTGGCGCCCTCTTACTCTGGGCTTCCAGTTCTTCCTCCAGATTCCTTAGTAATTGACTTACCGCTCCCGACATTTGCGGATAGATCAATCCCCCTTCTTTCAAAAGAGTAAGGCTATCTTTAAATCGTCCCTCATCTATATGATCTAAAGCCTTTTTCAGAGCCACGGCGAACCGATATCTTGTCGGAAGGGCATAAGTCTCTGGAGCCGCTAAAGCTTCCTCTTTATATACTGCCTGTGCATCAGTCAGCACGCTTTCACAGTAACCCATTAATAAATCTCTTAATCTGGACGCCTCCAACAACTCCCTTGTCAACAACTTCTCCAGGTAGCACTGGTCTAATCTCCTCCTATAAAAGGGAAATCCATCTAATAAAGGCATGAGCTTCGGATAAAACGCTTCCATTTCCGTCCATTTCTTATTCCCTGTTACAGCTTCGGCATATTCGTTCCAAGCCTCCGGCGGCATCTTCTTCAACATGGGCTCCAGCAAAAATTGATTCCGTACGGCAATCTCTATCAATTCCCACTGAAAACCATCCGGACAGTCATCAGCGCACTTCCGCCATAACGCCTTCGCTTCTTCCAAATGTCCCTGGCTCTCAGCATATAGTACTTTCTGGATACGCACATATGGGTTTTCGGTATCCAGACTGGCATACACCCCCAAGATTGCCTCCCTTTTCCCTTGATATTCCTTTTTCCATTCTTCCAACCGAGGATAATGCGGAAAGACTCGTTCCCTCTCCTCCCAGGGAATCCAGGTAAGAAGCTGGCTTGCCATCTGGAAATCCATGGCTTCCAAAGCAAAGAACAATCCGTCCATATACACCGGAACCATTTCCTTCGCGGCCATATCAAACGTGACTTCGGCAGCGTTCTGCAGCATAGCCTTTTCCCTATGCGTCAGAAGATACATAAGCTTCTCATGATAGAGTCTGACATATTTTAGCCCTTTCCTATATTCTCTAAGCTTTCTACATACCGTTACCAGCATTATGCTAAGATGAAGGGCGCCGGCCTCCAGAGTCCGTGGATGCTTAAGGATACGCTCACCTTCCTCCAGGGCAAGCCTTAAATCGTCAGTATAGAAAATCAATAAGGGCAGGTTCACCTGTAACCATAGCTCATAGTTATAGATGCGTTTCTCCCTCCTGGCAAGCCAAAGCCCCTTCCTACAGTATTCAACCGCCGAGTCAAACTCACTCACACTTCTGTATTCCTGGGCAAGCTGCATACAGCATAATGGGGATGTAGGGTTATTTTCATACATTTCTAAAAGCAGCGGCAGGTTACGGCTGGTCCTCGTGTCCTTCTCCTCAAACCGCTCCTTCCTTGCATATCCGTAATGATGGACAAATGCTGACAGATGTTTACATGGTTCTGCAAGAGGAATAAGATTCTCGTGGATTGGAAAAACAAACTCTGTTTCCGGTGTCAGACGACACATTCTGCCTACGCCTCCATCGGAATAACGCTTCCCCTGAAAATCTAAATAATTTCGTGCAACATAAAAGGCAGACTGATACTGCCGATATTCCCCACTCTTAAAAAACTGGATAATTTCTGTTGTATCTTCAAACCACTCATCGTCGTCAATATACAGAAACCATTCTCCCCGCCCTTCCTTCAGCCCTGCATTTCGAGCTTTGGCAAAATCATCACACCAGGTAAATGGAATAATGTGGGATGTATACTGACGTACAAGCTCCAGCGTTTCTTCATTTTTACCGGTAAAGACAACAATCAATTCACTGTCCAGCTCCCTAAGAAGTGGCTTCAAAGAAGCAAGACACTTCCCAAGGGTCTCCATCCGGTCCGATACCAGCATGGAAATTGTAAGCTGTATATTCATAGCTTTCTCCTCCTTATTAATTCCTGTCCTATCCAGATTAATTCCAGTTCTTCGGGCATCAGCGGAAGGACCTGCTTAAGAATCTGGGAAGCCTGTACCGTCTGGCTTGTATCTAGCAGAGCATAAAGTGTGTCCTTCATCTGTCCGGCAAGCTTAAGGAATTCTTCTCCTGCATGCAGGGCAGGGTTATCCATCCTTCGGGCAGCCTGGCGGAATAACTCTGTAATCACCCCCGTCATATCCGGCATAATATGGAGCGCCTCTCCCAACAGCCGGACAGCCTCCGGCATCTGCATCTGCTCTAATTTCGCTAACGCTTCCAGGACAGTGGATGCAAAGCGGTATTCATTTGGCAGAGAGGAAATATTTTTCACTTCAAATATTTCGTCATGGTATAAGCCTCTATAAAACTCCATGATACACAGACAGTAAGCTTCTAATGTTTGTATCAGTTCTTCCCAAAGAGGGAAGCCCTTGGATAATTTCTGCCTTAGTCGATGCTTTTTCAGGCATAGACTGTGAAACGGATAATCTTCTTTTAGATTTTCTTCACACGCCTGAATTCGACTGTTTAATGTATAGGGCAATTCCTCAACCACTTTTGCGACAAAAACCCATGTATCCCAATCTGCCTGTTTGGCCAAAAGTGACACACTAATCTGATGACGGATGGCTTCTTTAAGGAGTAACTTCCTTAGATATGCTTCATCTGAATCTGGGTGAGTCATGCAGTGAAGAAGCAACGCACCTCCTTCATCAGTTTTATTATCTTGGAGCAAACACAATGCTTTTTGGAATAGCAGATAAACCGGTAACGCTTCTCCTTCCCTGAGAGAATTCGACGCATCTGAAGGAATGGAAGCATCTGTCCAAAATTTAGAAAACACTTTTCTAAAAGAGGATGTATATATCTCTTTCCAGCGTTCAAACTCCGGATAATAACGGCATAGGATATCCCCTTGTTCCCATGGCAGACGCTTTAAAAAGAAGAAAGCATCTTCCTGTGCATCTAATTTTAATGCACAAGCAACACAATCCACCCGTGCCCCATAGAGGTGGTCTGGAGTTTTAATATAACCTTCGCAAAACTCCCCATAGGTTTGCTGTTCCCAAAGCTTTTTGTTTTCGTCCATTTCTTTCAGAAGCTTTTCAAATTTGTACCCATAACATACTGCCTTTTCTGGTTCTTTTGCCTCTCTGCACAGATGAATAAGCTGCTGATAAAGCACCAAACAAATCAACTCCGTTAGAGCTTCCTGTGTTATGAGGGTTTCGAGTTCTAAAACGGCTGATCTGTTCCCTGGTTTGTTAGAAACAAGGTAGGAAAGATAAGCCTTAAACCACCCTGATGAATACAAGTCCCCCGATTCACGGCAGACGCAAAGCCCTCTTCGGCAGTATTCTTCTGCCGCTTTCCAATCTCCTGCCAGTTCAAGCTCTTTGGAAATCTGTATATAATTTTTTACCTGCTTTGGATGACTCTCAATAGCTTGTAAAAGCAGGGGAATATTTCGGGATGTTTTTGAATATTTCTATTTTCAGCATCCTTTACATAACCGTAATGATGGACGCAGGTTTGTAAATATTTACAAGGCTCTATACGCGGGACTAATTCTTCATGAATTGCCCCCTGAAATCGGCTTTCTGGATATCTTTGCACCATCCGAAAAGCGGAAAAGTCAGAATATTTTGTTCCATTCCAGTTCTCATAATTCCGTTGTATATAATGGGCGCTGTGATAATGCTTATACTCACCGCTTAGGAAGAACTGGCAGATTTCTTCCACATCGTCAAACCACTCATCATCGTCAAGATAGAGGAACCATTCTCCCTGTGCAGCCTTTAAGCCAATATTTCTGGCGGCGGAAAAATCATCACACCATTCAAAGGTTATGACCTGGGGCGTATACTTTTGGGCAATTTCCAGAACCTTTTCGTCTGTTCCGGTAAATACAATAATTAATTCACTTGGAATCTTCACAAGGAGCGGTTTTAAGGAATCCAGGCAGCGTTCCAGGGATTCCCTGCGGTTGGAAGCAAGAAGGGAGATGGTAAGTATAATATCCATAAGAAATATAATCCTCCTGTGGGAAAAAGAAAGCGCCCATCCAATGGACCGGCGCTTTCTGTAATCATTAAATTGAAAATCCGATATAGCGTTACTAAATTACTGTAACAACTGAAGAACTCCCTGTGGAACCTGATTAGCCTGAGCAAGCATAGCCTGAGAAGCCTGAACCAGAATGTTGTTCTTAGTGTAAGCCATCATTTCCTTAGCCATGTCAACGTCACGGATACGAGACTCAGCAGCAGATAAGTTCTCTGTCTGAACACCTAAGTTGTTGATAGTGTGCTCCAGACGGTTCTGTAATGCACCGAAGTCGGAACGCAGAGAGGAAATATCATCAATAGCATCATTGATTGTATCAATAGCCTCTCTGGCAGTATCAGCCTCGCCGATATCAAGCGCATCGATTCCCAGACTATTTGTATCCATTTTTTGAAGCGTAATTGTAATCTGGTTATCAGTCTTAGATGTCTCACCAGCATGGATAGCAACTTCTTTTGTATCTCCGCCAAGGCTTGAGAATAAAGTAGTTCCATTAAAGTTAGCAGTATTACTGATTCGGTCAATCTCATTTCTTAACGCAACAATTTCCTTCTGCATCTCACTACGGTTAGCGCTTGAATAAGTTCCGTTAGCAGACTGAGTAGCCAGCTCAACCATACGATTCAGCATGGAGTGAACCTCTGTCAAAGCGCCTTCAGCCGTCTGTACAAGAGAAACACCGTCTTCGGAGTTCTTCTGAGCTGTCTGCAGACCAGTGATCTGAGCACGCATCTTCTCGGAAATGGCAAGTCCGGCAGCGTCGTCGCCAGCGCGGTTGATTCTGTAACCAGATGATAGCTTCTCCAGGTTCTTTGTTAAAGAAGAATTGTTGTTAGTTAAATTTCTGTGTGAATTTAAAGCTGTAATATTATGTTGGATTCTCATAGTTTTTCCTCCTTGAAATTGGTCAGGGACTTCCTTTTCCCTGCATGATTATTCATTATTTTTTTATAAAAGCGAAGTGTTCGGGAGTGCAAAAAATATACTGTCCGGACCTGCCGGCGAACTGTCCAGAAAAGTACAGATAAGTGGACAAAATCCTTAATCTTCAAAATGAATTAGTTTTTGATATTCTCGAATACGTTTATTTTTAAAGTACTTCGTCCCATCGTGACATAACGCCGCGAAATCTTCAGTAGATATGTAATCCATTTCCCATTGTTGATATAGTTCCTGAAAATTATCCGGCATAGGTATTTTGGGTTTTCCAAACCGAATTCCCTTGCCTTGGCCGCCGCAATGCCTTCTGCCTGCCTTTGGCGAATATTGTTGCGCTCATTTTCTGCAACAAAAGAAAGAAGCTGCAATACAACATCACTGATAAAAGTCCCCAGCAAATCTTTTGTCCGTGTAGTGTCTAACAAGGGCATGTCCAGAATACGGATATCAACCTTTTTTTCTTTTGTAATGACACGCCATTGTTCCATAATCTCCTGATAATTTCGGCCCAATCTGTCTATACTCTTTACAATAATCAGATCTCCTTCCCGGACACGCCGCATCATTCGCATCTTTCACAAGCAGGTCGTTTGAAATTCTTCCCACTCTGTTTATCGATGTAAATATCTTTTGTGTCCATCCCCGCATCAAGGAGAGCAATCATTTGCCGTTCAATATTTTGTTCCTGCGTAGAGACTCGGATATAACCGTATACCTTATTGTTCATTTCATACCTCCTACATTGAATTTACCTGATTTTGAGTATACATAAAAATATCCTGATTGCATAATCTTTCTTGATATACATCCATGAATCTTCACATGTTCCCAGAGGTATGGCAGTTGAATTCTTGATTGTTAAACGTTATAATAGAAAAAACGAATGGGGAGGATGAAAATGACTACAATAGGACTTGTTATGATTGTAAGAAATGAAAGCCGCAGTTTGGAAAAATGTTTATCATTGGCAGAAAAGCTCGTAGATGGAATCTACATTACAGACACCGGCTCAACTGACAATACAATAAAAATTGCTCAGGAATACAATGCACATATTTCAGAATTTGAATGGTGCAATGATTTTTCGGCCGCCAGAAATTTTGCTCTTGAACAATCCCCTTGCGACTGGAATCTAATTCTGGATGCTGATGAATATCTGGTTTCGGGAAAAAGAGCAGATATCCAGCGATTTGTAGACTCCGGCAGACATGTGGGTGCAATTGAGAGGCACGACAGCTATAGAGAAGCTAACGGAGAAATTAGCCAAAGCTGTGTATTCACAACCCGGCTGGTTCCCAAAGGAACTTTTATGATGGGAAAGTACACGAACAGATTATAAGCGATCTTCCAATTGCTCCTCTTAATCTGGTTTTTGACCATGACGGCTATCTCCAAGGCGGTAAAGGGAAACGGAATCTGGAGATTCTTTTAGAAGAACTGGATAGCAATCCTAATGACTCCTATCTTCTGTACCAGGTTTCACGGACATTATGGCTTATGAAAGAATTTGCAAGGGCAGACGGTTACTTTGAAAGATTCTATCAGCTTGTGCCTGACTCCGGAACAGGTTACCGTTCAAGCGGCGTGATATCGTATATCTATAATCTATTAGAGCTTAAAAAATATGAGAAGGGTTTTCAGCTTATAGCCGCTGAAAAACAAAGCTTGGGCGCCTATGCAGACTTTCATTTCGCATGCGGAGCTTTCTATACTCAGGCCATTTTCGCAGATATACAGCATTATATTGGATATCTTCCGGAAATAGAGCAATCCTACCGAAGATGTCTGGAAATTGGGGAGGTGCCGGAGCACGAGGGTGTGTTTGGAAACGGTTCATTTAAAGCCGCATATAATCTGGGCGTCTGGTTTGAGGTGAACGGCAAGGCCAAAGAAGCCTCGGCTTACTATAAAATGGCGGCAGAAAAGGGCTATCAGCCCGCCAAAGAGCGATTGAAAAAAATTATTTAAAAAAATTGAGAAAAAGACTTAAGATATCTCAAAAACATACGATAATATAGGTGTCAAGAAGTTTTCGGTGCAGTCCAAATAAGTGTACCTTTTTAAACAGTTCGCCGGCAGGTTTAGGCAGATATACTTAATTGTTCTCCCGAACACTTCTATAAAGAAAAAAATTAATAAATATGCAGGAAAAGGAATTTCCTGACGCAAATTCAAGGAGGAAAAACTATGAGAATCCAACATAATATTACAGCTTTAAATTCACACAGAAATTTAACTAACAATAATTCTTCTTTAACAAAGAACCTGGAAAAATTGTCATCTGGCTATAGAATCAACCGCGCTGGTGATGACGCTGCCGGACTTGCTATTTCTGAAAAGATGCGTGCTCAGATCACTGGTCTGCAGACAGCTCAGAAGAACGCAGAAGATGGTGTTTCTCTTGTACAGACAGCAGAAGGCGCTTTGACAGAAGTTCACTCCATGCTGAATCGTATGGTTGAGTTGGCTACTCAGTCTGCAAACGGAACTTATTCTTCCACAAACCGTAATGAGATGCAGAAGGAAATTACTGCGTTAAAGGACGAGATTGACCGAATCAGTAATACGGCTAACTTCAATGGTACGACATTGTTCAAAGGATTTACCTCAAAAGCAGTTGCTATCCATGCAGGTGAAACTTCTTCTCCAAACAATCAGATCAAGATTACCTTGAAGCAGATGAGTTCAACCGGAATCGGCGATACCAATACTGGTGTTACGGGTGTTAATATTTCAACCCAGACAGGCGCTACAGCCGCAATTAACGTTATAAACGATGCAATTGATGCAGTATCATCCTTACGTTCCGACTTCGGTGCATTGCAGAATCGTCTGGAGCATACTATCAACAACTTAGGTGTTCAGACAGAGAACTTATCCGCTGCTGAGTCCCGTATTCGTGACGTTGATATGGCTAAGGAAATGATGGCTTACACTAAGAACAACATTCTGGTTCAGGCTTCTCAGGCTATGCTTGCTCAGGCTAATCAGGTTCCACAGGGAGTTCTTCAGTTGTTACAGTAATTTCAATTTAATGATTATAGAAAGCGCCGGTCCATTGGATGGGCGCTTTCTTTTTCCCACAGGAGGATTATATTTCTTATGGATATCACACTTACCATCTCCCTTCTTTCTTCCAACCGCAGGGAATCCCTGGAACGCTGCCTGGATTCCCTAAAACCGCTCCTCGTAAAGATTCCAAGTGAATTAATTATTGTATTTACCGGAACAGACGAAAAGGTTCTGGAAATTGCCCAAAAGTATACGCCTCAGGTCATGACCTTTGAATGGTGTGATGATTTTTCTGCCGCCAGAAATATCGGCTTAAAAGCCGCACAGGGGGAGTGGTTCCTCTACCTTGACGATGATGAATGGTTTGATGATGTGGAAGAAATTTGCCAGTTCTTCCTAAGCGGGGAATACAGGCACTATTGCTGCGCCCATTATATACAGCGGAATTATGAGGACTGGAACGGGACAAAGTATTCTGACTTTTCTGCCTTCCGGATGACCCGAAGGTATCCAGGAAGTTGTTTCTATGGGGCAATCCATGAGGAATTATCCCCGCGTATAGCGCCTTGTAAATATTTTCAAACCTGTGTCCATCATTATGGCTATGTGAAGAATACTGAGAATGGAAATATTTCCAAAACTTCCCGAAACATCCCCATGCTTTTGCGAGCCATTGAGAATCAGCCAAAGCAGGTGAAAAACTATATCCAGCTTGCTAAGGAGTTCGATCTGGCTGGTAATTGGAAAGCAGCAGAGGAATACTGCCGGAAAGGGCTTAGTGTCTGCCATGAATCAAGCGACTTGTATTCAACAGGGTGGCTTAAGGCTTATCTTTCTTATCTTATTTCTAAAAAACCTGGTAATATACCGGCAATCTCAGAGATTGAAATGCTTCTAACACAGGAGCCTCCAACGGAGCTGATTCGTCTGACGCTTTTCCAGCAGCTGATTCATCTGTGTGCAGAAGAAAAGGAACCGGGGAAGGCAGTAGGGTACGGACATAAATTTGAGAAGTTACTGAAAAAGATGGATGAAGACGGGAAGCTCTGGGAGCAGCAAACCTATGGTGAGTTTAGTGAACATTATATTAAAAGTTCGGAGCGCCTTTACAACACGCGGATGGATTGCGCTGCCTGTGCGATGGAAATGCAGGATTGGGCGGATGCGCTATATTTTATGAAGCTCTTTCCCTGGGATACGGAGGATATCCTGCAGCGGTATTATTCAGTTTTTGAAAAATGGAGAAAGACATATAACGAGCCTTTTACTGACCTGCTTCTTCAGATATTGGAGGATATAATGAATGACTCCGGTATATCCCTTTATTTTGATGTTAATGAAGCTTCCGGCGTGTCCCTTCCTGTCTATCTGCTGTTTCAAAGAGCATTAGCATATTTTAATAAGGGCCAGAAAAACGAAGGTCTAAGCCTGTTTACATATTGCATAATGCATACGGATAATGAGTGTTTACGACAACTGCTGCTTAAGGAAGCCATTTATCATCAGGTCAGTGTGATTCCATTAGCGGCACAGATGGCTCTGGATATCTGGAATGAGCTTGTAGGAAAAGTGGTGAAGGTGCTGCCGTTTTCTCTAAATGACCGCCTTCAAGTATGTGTAAAGGAGATAGAGACTCGCTATCCACTCCATAGCCTCTGCTTGGAGAAACAGAGGCTTGAACAAAAATTATCTAAGGGCTTCCCTCTGTGGGATGGTCTTACAGAAGATTTAGAAAATTATTGCATGTGTATCACAGAGTTCTATAAGGGCCTTTACCGTGAAGATTGGTTAAAGAAAGAAAACAGTGTATTTCTCCCCGCTGAATATCGTTTTGCCAGAATAGCTTTAACGGCGTTAGAAGCCTTAAAGCAAGAGGAGATACCAGAGGCGGTCCGCCTGTTTGGAGACGCTTTTCATATCAATCCAGATATGTCGGGAGTGATTACAGAGTTAATTCGACAGACTGTACGCAGGCTTGGCGATCCGGCATTGCATGGGGGAACAGAATTCTTACAGCTTGCTAGCCAGATGAAAGAGATGCTGCGTACTCTGTTGTATGCTAATCAGACAGAACAGGCTGCCGAAATTTTGAACCAACTTCTTCCCATTATACCGGAAGACCTGGAATTGATTTGGATACGTCAAGAATTCATAAGGAGGACAAGGTCATGAATATACAGCTTTCTATCTCCATGTTAGTGTCAGACCGAATGGAGACCCTTGGAAAATGTCTTGCATCTTTGAAACCGCTTCTCACAGAATTGGACAGCGAACTGATTGTTGTTTTTACTGGAAAAAATGAAGAAACGTTGGAGCTCATACAGCAGTATACGACGCATATCATTCCATTTACCTGGTGTGATGACTTCTCAAAGGCCCGAAATGCCGGATTGAAGGAAGCGAAGGGGGAATGGTTCCTGTATCTGGATGACGATGAATGGTTTGAGGATACAAGGGAAATTATTCAGTTTTTTAAGAGTGGTGAATATAGGCGATACCAGTCTGCCTTTTATATTGTACGAAATTATCTGGACTTTGAGGGTGAACGATTTTCAGATGGAGATGTAGGGAGAATGTGCCGATTGACACCAGAAACGGAATTCGTATTTCCCATTCATGAAAATCTGATTCCCTTTTCCGAGCCATGCAAAAAACTTACTGCGTTTGTGCATCATTTTGGTTATGCAAGGAAAGAAACATATGAACGAAAAGCTACTAAGACTAGCAGGAATCTTCCGCCTCTTTTGGAAATGTATGAAGAAAATCCTAATTCACCTCAATGCTGTATGCAGATTTCTCAAGAATACAGAAGTGTGGGAGAATATGATAAGGCGGTCGAATACTGCCGGAGGGGGCTTTCACTAGCACGAAATGATGAGTTAATCTATAATTATGAGCTATGGTTACAAGTGAATCTTCCGCTTCTAATTTCTTATACTGGTGATCTGGAACTTGCGTTGGAGGAAGGGGAACGAATGCTTAAACATTCACGAACTTTGGAGGCAGGCTCCCTTCATCTGAGTGTAACGCTTACGGCCCTATGTCTAAAATTGAAGAAATATCGGAAAGGCTTGCGTTATGTTCGCCTGTATCATGAAAAGCTGCTGTATCTTCTAAAGCATCCTGAAAAAGCTATACTGCAAAGAGCGCCGGGGCTGACTTTAGACAGCGCCAAGAAAGAAACGGTTCCTGTCTATATGGACGGACTGTTTTTTGCCGCAGAAGATAAAGATTTTCAGACGGCAAAGCAGATTCTCTCTTGGATGCCCTGGGAGGATGAAAATCAGATGATGCCTCATTATCCACGGTTGGAGGAATGGAAAAATACCTTTGAAAATCAAAAGGATGCTATTCTGAGAGAGTATGAGCATCTAAAGACGTCTAATTCATACGTATGTATTCAAAAGGTACTTTTTGCAGAGAAACAAAAGCGAAAGCAAAAGGCGGAGGAATTATGGAGAGAATGTGCAGCCAACTGTCCGCCGGGGTTCCAGTGGGAGTTATTTGAGATTGCTGTGCGTAATCAGTTTTCATTAGAAGCATTGCTTGACCACATGTCTCCGGAGGCATGGAATGAATATTCGGAAACGGTAACGGAACGCAAGGAATGGGCAGAAATGCAGGCATTCTATCAGAAGATTATGCCGTTATTGAAGGTACGTCCGTTCTATGAAAGGAAGCTGGAGCAATGTTTTTTGGAGAAGCTTCTAACAAGGGAACTGTTTGAGCCAGTTAAATTAATTGAATTGTTGAAGCAATATTGTACAAGCATCTGTACCGATGCATCATTTTTATACAAGGAGGAGGTTCTTGCCAAGCCTGAGGCTTTTGCCCTTCCGACCAGATATCGCTTTGCTGCACCTCTCAAGGATGCTTTGAGACTCATAGAGGCTGGAAAATTTATTGAGAGTTTTCCACTTTTGAAGGATGCCCTTCATATCTATCCGAAGATGTCAGGAACAGTTGGACAGTTGCTGCGGTATTTAGAGGAAGAAATACAATCTCCAAAGCAGGCTGTACCGGAGGAATTTATGTTGCTTGGTGAGCAGGTAAAACAAGTTCTGCGCGGGTTGATAGATGGTGGACAGTGGACTGAGGCATATGGAGTCATGGGGCAGTTGTTATCACTTCTGCCGGATGATCTTGAGATTCTGCGAATGAAGCAGGAGATTTTACGGCAGGGCGCAGGGATACAGAACTTGTATTAGAAGAAACTCCTTTTGCGATTGGATTGATGATCATATTCTCTGCAGGGATTCTAGGACAGATTCCTGCAATTACGGGTAGCTGCTTCAAAAGATTAAGATAAAGTTTATAGTGGAGACAATGATGTATATATCACTGCCTCCACTACATCGGTCTATTTATTTCTCGGCAGTTCCATTTGGCACGTATCGCTGGACTTAGAAAAGCCTGGGACGATACATAGCTTTTGCGATATGATAATCCTCTTTATTAGGTATTTTGCAGGGTGTATTCTCATATTAACGTACATTGTTGGACGAAGTCCACCCACCCGAAGGGTATGCATTACGGTGTGCCCTTTGGGTATACTTACTTGCTGTAATCCTGCATTTTCTTTCTAAACAGTTCTTCTGATAGGTTAGCCTGGGCGGCTGCTTCTGCAATGGATAACAGATTACCGCAAACAAGATCAAACAGCATCTCTAATCTTCCTTCTTTACGCCCCTCTAATCTCCCTTCCCTTAAAATCGTCTTTGCCTCATATTCAAGAACCTTTCCTCCCATAACCGATTTCACTCCTCTCCTGACCGCTTCATATTTTCCTGCGATATGCTCCAATACCTTACCCGACATATCTATAATCGTACATTTCGTGTATTCGCTGATCTCATGGTCTTTCAGCAGATCTTCCAGCCGGCTCCTGATTTCTTCATATTCCCCTTTCAGTTTCTCCAGCTTTGACTCATCCTGGTTATATTCTTCAAATCTCCTCTCGTGTGAAAAAATATAAAAGGGAATCAGGAATAAAAGCCTTTTTTAAATATTTCTCCCAACGTATACTGCTGTGACTTCATCACCTGAATCTCATAGGAAATACTGCCTCCCGGCGTGATAATCTCTGTCTTTAACTGATTCGGCGTTGTGCTGCCGCTTCTCAGATATAATACGGCAGAATGAGGCAGCGTCACCCGTAGCACATTTCCTTGGATCACCCCTCATCCAACGCGATTTGGGTATCATATTCAAAGAATCTGATTAACATACTGTTGTCTGCGCTGCTCTGACATTCCAGATGATATTTCTTGGTTTTCGTGCCGATGATTTTAAAGCAGGTATCTGTAATTCGTTCCGCTTCATGGCCATCCTGTTGATTTATATAATGCTCATTTGGCGAAAATATAATATCTTCCTTCCCTGTGTAGTTCTCTCCAAACACTTCGTTAATCACCGGGATAATCAGGCCGCTACAGTCATTCAGTAAGGTACGGAATACGTCATCGTAAGGTGTATTGGCAGTACCCATGTTTTATCAATCCTCCCCGTCAGAGATAAAAGACTCTGTTTATAAGATAAGTTTAGCATTATTCATAGGAAAATACAATCTGGAATTCGGTATAGTTATATCAGTAATTTATGCTGTGATTCCATCAATGCGTACTTTTCTGGACAGTTCGCCGGCAGGTCCGGACAGTATATTTTTTGCACTCCCGAACACTTCGCTTTTATAAAAAAATAATGAATAATCATGCAGGGAAAAGGACGTCCCTGACCAATTTCAAGGAGGAAAAACTATGAGAATCCAACATAATATTACAGCTTTAAATTCACACAGAAATTTAACTAACAATAATTCTTCTTTAACAAAGAACCTGGAGAAGTTGTCATCTGGTTACAGAATCAACCGCGCTGGTGACGACGCTGCCGGACTTGCTATTTCCGAGAAGATGCGTGCTCAGATCACTGGTCTGCAGACAGCTCAGAAGAACTCCGAAGACGGTGTTTCTCTTGTACAGACGGCTGAAGGCGCTTTGACAGAGGTTCACTCCATGCTGAATCGTATGGTTGAGCTGGCTACTCAGTCTGCTAACGGAACTTATTCTTCTACGAACCGTACTGAGATGCAGAAGGAAGTTAAAGCATTAAAGGCAGAAATTGATAGAATCAGTAAGACAGCTAACTTTAACGGGACAACATTATTTACAGGTACTACAACAAGTGTGGTTATCCATGCTGGTGAGACATCATCTCCAAATAATCAGATTACTATTACTTTGAAGACGATGAACACAACTACGATGGGAGATAATACGGTGGGTGTTAGCACTGTAAACATTGGGACTCAAGCACAGGCTACAGCTTCGATCGATACAATTAATAAGGCTATTGATGCCGTATCTTCTATGCGTTCCGACTTCGGTGCATTACAGAACCGTTTAGAGCACACCATCAACAACTTAGGTGTTCAGACAGAGAACTTATCCGCTGCTGAGTCTCGTATCCGTGACGTTGACATGGCTAAGGAAATGATGGCTTACACTAAGAACAACATTCTGGTTCAGGCTTCTCAGGCTATGCTTGCTCAGGCTAACCAGGTTCCACAGGGAGTTCTTCAGTTGTTACAGTAATTTAGTAACACTATATCAGATTTTCAATTTAATGATTACAGAAAGCGCCGGTCCATTGGATGGGCGCTTTCTTTTTCCACAGGAGGATTATATATCTTATGGATATCATACTTACTATCTCCCTCCTTGCTTCCAACCGCAGGGAATCTCTGGAACGCTGTCTGGATTCCTTAAAACCACTCCTTGTGAAGATTCCAAGTGAATTAATTATTGTATTTACCGGAACAGACAAAAAGGTTCTGGAAATTGCCCAAAAGTATACTCCTCAGATTATAACCTTTGAATGGTGCAATGATTTCTCTGCCGCCAGAAATATCGGTTTAGAGGCTGCGCAGGGGGAGTGGTTCCTGTACATTGATGACGACGAATGGTTTGATGATGTGGAACAGATCTGCCAGTTCTTCCTAAGCGGTGAGCATAAGCATTACCACAGCGCCCACTATATCCAGCGAAATTATCAGGATTGGTTTGGAACAAAATATTCTGACTTTTCCGCCTTCCGCATGGTACGCAGAATTCCTGAAGCCTGTTTTAGAGGGGCCATACACGAAGAATTAACTCCCGCAGAGAGCCATGTAAATATTTCCATACTTATGTCCATCATTACGGATATGCAGGAAATGGCGAAAACAGGGAGGGACAAAAAACAGCCAGGAATATACCCCTGCTCTTGAAAGCTATACAGAACAATCCAGGGCATGTCAAGAATTACATGCAGACCACTAAGGAGTTTGACCTGGCAGGGGACTGGAAAAAGGCGGAGGAATACTGCCAAAAGGGGCGTGCTGTATGCCGGAAGTTTGGTGATACATTTTCAGAGGGTGGCTTCAGGCTTATCTGTCCGGCTTGTTGTGCAAAAAGTCTGAAAAAGGAGAAGCGATTCTGGAGATAGAGTCTATGCTTAAGGCGGAGCATCCCAAGGAGTTGATTTCCCTTGTTTTATACCAGCAGTTGGTTCATCTGTGTGCAAATGGAGACGAACCAGAGAAAGCTGTCTGGTACGGCCGTAGATTTGAAGAACTGCTGGATTACATGGAGGAAAATCCCTGCCTCTGGGTACAGCAAGGTTATGGTGAGTTTTGCGAAGATTATATTAAAGCCCCCGACCACCTCTATGGATTAAGAATGGATTGTTCTGCCTCTGGGCTAAAGTTGAAGGACCAGAATACGGCGTTATTTTTTTGAAACGGCTGCCCTGGGAACAAGGGGATATCCTATGCCGCTATTATCCGCAGTTTGAGCGCTGGAAAGAGAACTACGCTTCTTCTTTTTGGGAAATATTTTCTAAGCTTTGGTCACACGAGTATATCTGTTCAGATACGGCTGGTTCCCAAGCAGCTAGACTGCAGAAAAGCAGAGAAGCAGACAATTCGCTCAAAGATGGACGTCCTGTTTCGGTTTATCTGCTATTCCAAAAAGCGCTGTATCTGATGGAAAATGATAAGCCCACAGAAGGAAAGGAGTTGTTTTCCCATTGTCTGGGTCATCCAGATTCATATGATACATATCTAAGGCAGTTATTCTTAAAAGAAGCCATTGGTCACCAGATAAATATGTCACTGTTGGCAAAGCAGATGGATTTAGCGGCATGGGACCGTTGCACGGACAAAGTCATACAGGAATTACCGTATACATTAAACAGCCGGATTCAGGCGTGTGAATTACATCTGGGAAAAGAATATCCGCTTTACAGCCTGTGTCTAAAAAAATATCGGTTAGAGCAGAAGTTATTTAAGGGCTTCCCTCTCTGGGAAGAACTGATACAAACACTAGAAGATTACTGTCTGTGCATTATGGAGTTTTACAAAGGCTTATACCGTGAGGAGATGTTTGAAGGGAAAAATATTTCCTGTCTGCCAAAGGAATGCCGTTTTGCAGCCACCGTTCTGGAAGCATTAGAGAAATTAGAGCAAATGCAGATGCCGGAGGCTGTTCGTCTGTTGAGTGATGCAATCCATGTCAAGACGGACATGTGGGGAGTGGTTACAGAGTTGTTCCGCCAGGCCGCCCGTCGGATGGATGACCCTGCCCTGCAGGCAGGAGACGAGTTCCTTAACCTTGCTGGCCAGATGAAGGAGACGCTTTATACTCTATTGGATGCAGGCCAGACGGCACAGGCTTCCCAGATTCTTAAGCAGGTCCTTCCGCTGATACCGGAGGAACTGGAATTAATCTGGATAGGCCAGGAATTAATAAGGAGGAGAAAGCTATGAATATACAGCTTACGATTTCCATGCTGGTATCGGACCGGATTGAGACCCTTGGGAAATGTCTTGCTTCGCTGAAACCACTTCTTAGGGAGCTGGACAGTGAATTGATTGTTGTCTTTACCGGTAAAAATGAAGAAACGCTGGAGCTTGTACGCCAGTATACGTCCCACATTATTCCCTTTACCTGGTGTGATGATTTTGCCAAAGCTCGAAATGCAGGGCTGAAGGAAGGGCGGGGAGAATGGTTTCTGTATATTGACGACGATGAGTGGTTTGAAGATACAACAGAAATTATCCAGTTTTTTAAGAGTGGGGAATATCGGCAGTATCAGTCTGCCTTTTATGTTGCACGAAATTATTTAGATTTTCAGGGGAAGCGTTATTCCGATGGAGGCGTGGGAAGGATGTGCCGTCTGACGCCGGAAACGGAGTTTGTGTTTCCAATCCATGAGAATCTCGTCCCACTTGGGGAGCCTTGCAAACATCTGTCAACATTTGTACATCATTACGGTTATGCAAGGAAGGAGTGTTTTGATGAGAAGGACACGAGGACCAGCCGTAACCTGCCTTTGCTTTTGGAAATGTACGAGAAAGACCCAGATTCTCCTCGATGCTGTATGCAGATTGCCCAGGAATACCGGAGTGTGAGCGAGTTTGGTCCAGCGGTTGAATACTGCAGGAGGGGGCTTGGGCTTGCCAGGAAGGAAAAACAGATTTATAACTATGAGCTATGGTTACAGGTCCATCTTCCATTATTGATTTTTTATACGGGTGATTTAAGGCTTGCCTTGGAGGAGGGGGAGCGTATCCTTAAGCATCCGCGGACACTGGAATCCGCCGCCCTTCATCTAAGTGTGACACTTGTGGCGGTATGCCGTGGGCTGAAAGAATATAAGAAGGGGCTGAAATACGTCAATCTCTATCATGAGAAGTTTTGTTATCTTCTGGAGCATAAGGAAAAGGCTGTGCTGCAGAGCGCTGCAGGGATTACGTTTGATATGGCCGCGAAGGAAATGATTCCGGTCTATATGGACGGGTTGTTTTTTCGTTAGAAGCAGAAGATTTCCAGATAGCAGGCCGGATTCTTTCCTGGCTTCCCTGGGAGGACAGGGAACAGCTCCTTCCTTATTATCCTCGGTTGGAGGAATGGAAAAAGAAGTATCAGGGGAAAAAGACAGCAATCTTGGAAGCGTATGCCAAGATGGATACAGAAAATCCTTATGTGCGTATACAGAAAGCACTTTATGCTGAGGGCCAGGGACATTTAAAAGAAACGGAAGAATTATGGAAAAACTGTACAAAGGACTGTCCGCCTGGTTTCCAGTGGGAATTGATAGAGATTGCCGTACGGAATCAATTTTTGCTGGAACCCATGTTGAAGCAAATGACACCGGAAGCCTGGAACGAGTATGCAAAGGCTGTGACGGACCATAAGAAATGGGTGGAAATGCAGCAGTTTTATCCGAAGATTATGCCTTTATTGGATGGATTCCCTTTTTATAGAAGGAGATTGGAACAGTGTTACCTTGAGAAGCTAATGACAAGGGAATTGTTGGAGGAAGTCAGACTAAGGGGCTTTTTGAAGGACTACTGTGAAAGCGTACTGGCTGATGCACAGGCAGTATATAAAGGGGAGGCTTTAGAGGCTCCAGAGACTTATGCCCTTCCGACCAGATACCGTTTCGCTTCAGCTCTCATAAATGCATTGAACCTTATAGATGCAGGGAAACTAATTGAGAGTTTTCCGTTTTTAAAGGAGTCCCTTAAAATCTATCCCAAGATGTCCGGAGCAGTTGGGCAGTTGCTTCGTTACTTGGAGGAAGAAATACAATCTCCGAAACAAGTCATAACAGAAGAATTTATGTTACTTGGAGAGCAAGTCAAACAAATCCTGCGTGGTCTAATAAATGGAGGACAATGGGACGAGGCTTATGGAGTCATGGAACAACTGCTGTCACTACTTCCAGATGACCTTGAAGTTTTGCAGATGAAACAGGAGATATTGCGGCAAGGGGCTAAAGCATAATGCGATAGCCCCTTGTTATTAATTATGCATGCAAATCTACAATATTTTCCGCCGCATCCAACTGGTCAAAACTAATCTGCTGATATCCTTTTAGATTTATCGCAGAATTCATTGGTTTCACAGAATCTAAAGTATAATTATAAATCACATGTGAATCCCATTTTATCCCTGAAAAATCCTTTTCAGTCTTATATGTATAAGGCGACAGTTGGTTACCCGTGTAATCCGCATATCGCTGTTCAGCGATATGCGCCTGCTTCATTAAATCTTCCTTTGCTTTGGCAAGCCGCTGTAATGCATCTTCTGTGCTTTGCGCGCCTTTTAAGCCTTGAAGGATATTTTCAGTATTGTCATGCAAATCAGTTAGTTGCTTCTTCGCTTCCTCCCCAAAAGCTTCCCCATACAGCTTAGAGGCATTATCAATGCGAAAATGGGAAATACCTATAACGGAACTCATCTGCCATGACATATCCGCATATTGATTTTTCATCCATTTCGACAAAGTTTCTGATTTGACATCATCTCCTTGAGATACGGCTTTGTCATATTCTGATTGCATATATTTGATCTGTTCTTCCATACAGGTCAGGTTATCTACCGCATTCCCAACTGCATTATAATAACGGTCCATCTCACTTGCGACTTTTATAGGGACTTCTGTTTCTCTGATAAAAGACATGAGAGGCCCATTACTCTTGCGGGTAAGCTCTGACATCTTTTGATGTAATTCCTGTTTCCATTCCCTTTCCTGAGAAACAGGTTTTTTGATAAAGCTGTTAAAAAATGAATGAAACGTATTTTTTCTAGCCGACTGCGTAAAAAGTAATCCTTGTGTGTTAATTTTCATAAGACACCTCTTTCCTTAAATTTTTATAGAGATTCTATTTTGCAGAAATGCCTTTTGCTCTTTTATTATAGCTGATTCCTACTGCAAGTATTTTACCTGAATATCGGGGTTCCTCGCCCAATTTGCCCCTAAAGCAAAGTGCATAATTTTTATTTTTTATTTGCTGTATTGCATCTTCGGGCGTGCTGTCTATTTTTAATTCAAGAATGATCGCATCAGCATGACGACGTTCCGGATAAAAAACAAAATCAACAAAACCCTTACCCGCTTTATCTTCACGTTCTACGCGGTATTTATCCCGTGCAGACAGATAAACCAGATTAACTACGGCTGATAATTCTGTCTCATTATTATATTCAAAAATAGGGGACTCCGTATTATGCACAAACTCCAATATCTCTGTCATTGTATCCGTGTCATGGCTAAGTGTAGCCCGCAGCATTCTTTCGGATTCCCTGGCTAAACGGTACACATAGCCAAGCCCCTCGTTTGACAGCAATAACTGATTAAATTGCTCCATTAGTTCCCTGTTTGGAATAAATACATCTCCATCCTCATAGGTGAGGAGTCCGTAAATGACCATCGCTGAATAAATCTGCGCCTTTGTGTTTAACTCTTTGGCTGTTGCAGCGTATTCCTGCATTTTTGCGTTCACACGTTCACCGGTAATCATTAGAATAAAATCTTCACGGATTTCTTCTACATTGTCTTTGATATAATAAAAAATCTCATCGTAGGGTCCCGAACTCGTCCAGTAATTTCTTAATTGATTATTTGTTAAAGCGCATACTATAGAACGAGGATTATATACCTGCCTGCCGCTTGCTGTATGATATCCATTATACCATAAACGTAAGTCTTTGCGGGAAATTTTCGGATTATTAATGTTTTGTTTGTAAATATTGTAAAGGTGATCGACCTCTGAATCCAAAAATCCAAAATATTCGCTGAAGCGTTCTGAGGTAGCAATATCGTATTCTAAAAACATGTTAAGTTCCGAACCGCTGGAATATTTTGCAATTGGAAGTACTCCGGTCATATAGGCAAATTCTACGTATACCTGACCTTTTAATAAATTTTTAAAAATTCCAGGTATTTTTCCTGCTCAGAAGGTGTAATAAAGGATTTATGGAAAATAGCATCCCATTCATCTATTATAAAAATGAATTTATCATTCGTGTGTTGAAAAATATTTAAAAGATTATCCCACACTGCGCCTTCTATATCAATAGCAATTTGTGGATAAGCCTCTGCCAAGTCGCGGTTAAGCCCATTCTGAAAACGGTTAATGTATGATGTATAGCTCTCACAGTCTCTTGGCATTCGGCTGAAATCAATGAAAAATATATTGTGCGTATTTAGGTGTGCTGTATATTTTTTATCCTTCAATATTGTCAGATTATGAAATAATTCTTCTGCGTCTGCTGCTTTGCATAAAAATGCTCCAACCATATTAGCCATAACGCTTTTTCCAAAACGTCTTGGTCTTGTAATACAGTAATATCGGTCTTCTGTGCCAAATGCAGGGATTAATTCACCTAGCAAGTCGGATTTATCTACAAAATATACTCCTGCTTTTGTTGCCTTGTATGCTTCAAAAGGTGCAGGACTATTTAAAAACATTCCCATATTTGAAAACCTCCTGGTTTTACACCTCATTTAAATGTATTAGTATATCTTATTGCCATCATATCATATTTATTTTTGTTTTTCTATGCATAAATAGAATTTGTTATACAGTTCCTTAACTGTAATATGTATTAAAGTGTACTTTTCTGGACAGTTCGCCGGCAGGTCCGGAGAGTATATTTTTTGCACTCCTGAAAGCTTCAATATTATAAAAAAATAATGAATAATTATGCAGGGAAAAGGATGTCCCTGACCAATTTCAAGGAGGAAAAACTATGAGAATCCAACATAATATTACAGCTTTAAATTCACACAGAAATTTAACTAACAATAATTCTTCTTTAACAAAGAATCTGGAGAAGCTGTCATCTGGTTACAGAATCAACCGCGCTGGTGACGACGCTGCCGGACTTGCTATTTCCGAGAAGATGCGTGCTCAGATCACTGGTCTGCAGACAGCTCAGAAGAACTCCGAAGACGGTGTTTCTCTTGTTCAGACGGCTGAAGGCGCTTTGACAGAGGTTCACTCCATGCTGAATCGTATGGTTGAGCTGGCTACTCAGTCTGCTAACGGAACTTATTCAAGCGCTAACCGTGCTGAGATGCAGAAAGAGGTCGTTGCTTTAAGAGAAGAAATAGACAGAATCAGCAACACTGCTAACTTTAATGGAACTACTTTATTCTCAAACCTTGGCGGCGATACAAAAGAAGTTGCTATTCATGCTGGTGAGACATCTAAGACTGATAATCAGATTAAGATTACACTTAAGTCAATGAGTGCAAGTTCTATGTCAGCTAAGATTGGTAATAAGACAGAAACTATCGATCTTACGACAGATGTAGATATCTCAAAAGCTAGTTTAGCAAAAGATTCCATTGATAAGATTAATACTGCTATTGACATTATTTCTTCTCTGCGTTCCGATTTCGGTGCATTGCAGAACCGTCTGGAGCACACCATCAACAACTTGGGTGTTCAGACAGAGAACTTATCCGCTGCTGAGTCCCGTATCCGTGACGTTGATATGGCTAAGGAAATGATGGCTTACACCAAGAACAACATTCTGGTTCAGGCTTCTCAGGCTATGCTTGCTCAGGCTAATCAGGTTCCACAGGGAGTTCTTCAGTTGTTACAGTAATTTCAATTTAATGATTACAGGAAAGCGCCGGTCCATTGGATGGGCGCTTTCTTTTTTCCACAGGAGGAATAGAACCAATATGTATATCGCACTTACTATATCTTTACTTGCATCAAATCGCACAGCTTCCTGGAACGATGCCTTGATTCCATAAAACCGCTTCTTGTAAAAATCCCATGCGAATTGATCATCGTACTGACAAACACAGATGCAGATGTAAAAAAAATTGCGGAAAATTATACGCCTCAGCTTATACCCTTTAAATGGTGCAATGATTTCTCTGCCGCCAGAAATATCGGCTTAAAATCCGCACAGGGGGAATGGTTCCTGTACATTGATGATGACGAATGGTTTGATGATGTAGACGAGATCTGCCAGTTCTTCCTGAGTGGTGAATACAGGCATTACAACAGCGCCCACTATATACAGCGCAATTATCAAAATTGGGAGGGCACAAAGTATTCTGATTTTTCTGCATTTCGGATGATAAAGAGAATTTCTGCAAGCCATTTTCAGGGAGAAATCCATGAAGAATTAACGCCTCGTATAGCTCCCTGCAAATATTTCCAGACCTTTGTACATCATTATGGTTATGTAACAGACAGCGCTAACTCACCAAAAGCTTTTCGGAATATACCTATGCTTTTGCAGTCCATTGAAAAACATCCAAAACAGGTTAAAAATTATATCCAGATTGCTAAGGAGTTTGGTTTGGAAGGAAACTGGAAAGCAGCCGAAAAATACTGCCGAATAGGGTTAGATATTTGCCAAAAATCTAAAGATTCATATTCAATGGGATGGCTTCAGGCATACCTGGCGTATCTGACAGGAAAAGCGCCGGGGAAAACTCCGGCAATCCAAGAGATTATAAATATTTTGAATGAGGAAAGTCCTTCTGAGCTCGTCAGGCTGATTCTGTACCAACAGCTTATCTATCTTTATTTCGAGGCACAGGAATCAGAACAGGTCGTCCGGTACGGATGGAAATTTGAAAATTTATTGGACGAAATGGACAGCCAAGCGTATCTCTGGAAAGAACAGAGTTACGGAGAATTCTGTGAAAATTATGTAAAAAATCCGGAACGCTTATTTGGAACAAGAGCGGCTTGCGTTGCCAGTGCATTGGAACTCCAAGAGCAAAAAGAGCGCCGCATACTTTCTCAAACGGTTTCCGTGGGATACAGAGGAGATTTTGGGCAGATATTATTCTGATTTTGAAAAATGGAAAACAAAATATGCTGCTCCTTACGTTCAAATTCTCTTTGAGATATTACAAGATATAATGATTAGCTTTAATATACCCGAAGTTTCCTGTATTTATAAATATCCGGATATACAAATTCCCATCTATCTTTTACTTTAAAATCGCTGGATTCTTTGAGCAAAGAAATAA